>NZ_JBUBUV010000002.1:0-4852500 GCF_054897715.1 Pseudomonas sp. RT6P73
AGATTGCGCACCCTGTAGCAGCTGTCGAGTGAAACGAGGCTGCGATCTTTTACTGGCACCTCAAATCCTCAAACGGTCTTGGCCATCCGGTTGGCCACCAGCGCCCAGCCAAACAACAACACGCAAAGTATGATCAACGGCCACGAACGCCATTCCAGATAAGGCGTGAGGTTGTGCATTGGCACGACTTCGCCGTACAGGATGCCGCGTTCGAACTGCGGAATCTGCACCGTGATCTGACCGAACGGGTTGATCAGGCCGGTCACGCCGTTGTTGGTGGCGCGGATCATCCAGCGGCCCGCCTCAAGCGCGCGCATCTGTGCCATTTGCAAATGTTGCAGCGGGCCGATGGAGGTGCCGAACCAGGTGTCGTTGCTGATGGTCAGCAGCAAATCACTGCGCGCCGCCAGGCTGGCGGCGAATTCCGGGTAGACCACTTCGTAGCAGATGAACGGCGCGATCTGATAACCCTTGGCTTGCAGCATGGGCTGGTCAGCCGGGCCACGGGCAAAGTCAGACATCGGCAGGTCGAAAAACGCGATCAGCCCGCGCAGCACGTCCTGCAACGGAACGTATTCGCCAAACGGCACCAGCTTCTGCTTGAGATAGGTGCCATCGCCTTCACCAAGGACGGTAATGCCGTTGAAGAAGCGTTTCTCGTGGCGGACTTCCTGGCGGATCGGGACGCCGGTAATCAGCGCAGACTTACGCTCTGCGGCGAAATTCCCCATCATGTTCAGGTAGCCCTCGGCGGACTCCTTGAGCACCGGGACGGCCGTTTCCGGCCATATCAGCAGGTCGACTGGTTTGGAGCTGAAGCTCATGTCGCGGTACAGCGCCAGCTGCGCGTTGAGCTGCGCCGGGTCCCACTTCATGCTTTGTTCGATGTTGCCCTGAATGGCGGCGACGCTCAGCGCCGGGCCCGCCGGGCTGGTCCAGGCGTGTTCTTTCAGCGCCATGCCGGCCACCCAAGGGCCGACCAGCAGCAACACGCCTGCGGCGATGAAACCTTTTCGCCCCGTGCGTACCAGACGCATCGCGTTATAGATCAACGCAGCCGTCAGGGCCAGGGTGAAAGAAATCAGCCACATCCCGCCGACGGGCGCGAGCCCGGCCAACGGGCCGTCGAGCTGACTGTAACCGGAGTAAAGCCAAGGGAAACCGGTGAGAAACCAGCCACGAAAAGCCTCTTGGCCGACCCACAGCGCCGCGAACGCCATGGCATCCGCCAGTGGCGCTTCGTTGCGACGCAGCCAGCGCGCCCAGATCCAGGCGGGCAGGGCGAAGAACCAGGCAATCGCCGCCGTGAAGATCAGCATCAGGAAACCGGCCAGCAACACCGAAGCGCCGCCGAAGTGGTGGATGCTGTAATAGATCCAGCTGGTGCCGGCGCCAAACAGGCCGAAACCGAAACACCAGCCACGGCCCAGGGCCTGACGGGGGCTCAGCTCGCGCAAACCGGCATAAAAGAACCCGACCGCGAGCAACGCCAACGGCCAGATATCGAACGGCGCCAGGGCCAGGGTGGTGAGTGCACCGGCCGCCACGGCCAGCAGATTACCGGGCCAGCCGGGGCGGGTTACGCGGAGCATGTCAATCCTTAACGGGCAATTGGAGTCAGGCGCAAAAGGTGGATTCGACGACTGTCCGCATTGAGGATGCGGAAGCGATAAGGGCCGATTTCAGTGATTTCGTTGCGTTTTGGCAGGTGCCCGAACGCGCTCATCACCAGACCGCCGACGGTGTCGAACTCGTCGTTGGAGAATTCGCTGTCGAAGAACTCGTTGAAGTTCTCGATCGGCGTCAGGGCCTTGATCAGGAAGTCTCCGCTGGGCAGCGGCTTGATGTAGCTGTCTTCTTCAACGTCATGCTCGTCTTCGATGTCGCCGACGATTTGTTCCAGCACGTCTTCGATGGTCACCAGGCCCGCCACGCCGCCGTATTCGTCAATGACGATGGCCATGTGGTTGTGGTTGGCGCGGAACTCGCGCAACAGCACATTCAGGCGCTTGGACTCCGGCACAAAGGTGGCCGGGCGCAGCAGATCCTTGATATTGAAGCTGTCGCCGTTCTCCTTGAGGATCAACGGCAGCAAGTCCTTGGCCAGCAACACGCCCATCACGTCATCGTGGCTTTCGCCGATGACCGGGTAGCGGGAGTGGGCCGAGTCGACCACGGCAGGCAGGAACTCGCGAGGTGTCTGGGTCGCCTTGATGCTGATCATCTGCGAGCGCGGGACCATGATGTCCCGTACTTGCAGGTCTGCAACCTGGATGGCGCCTTCGACGATGGCCAGCGCTTCGCTGTCCAGCAACTTGTTCTGATGTGCATCGCGCAGCAGCTCCAGCAGCTCCTGGCGGTTCTTCGGCTCGTGGGCAAAAGCCTGGGTGAGCTTACCCAGCCAAGACTTTTGCCCGTTGCTCGATCGATCTTCGCTCATAGCGATTACTCTGAATCCTTTGTTGTAACGATAGGGGGTGTGTCTGTTTCGTCGTCCGCATAAGGGTCGGGATAGCCCAACTCGGCAAGCAACGTTCGTTCCAGTGCTTCCATTTCTTCGGCTTCGTCGTCATCTATATGGTCGTAACCCAGCAGATGCAAGCAGCCGTGAATCACCAGATGCGCCCAATGGGCCTTTAGTTCCTTGCCTTGTTCGGCAGCTTCGCGCTCGACCACTGCCACGCAGATCACCAGATCGCCCAGCAGCGGGATGTCGAGAAACTCGTCAGGCACATCGGCCGGAAACGACAGGACGTTGGTGGCGTAATCCTTCTGCCGCCAGGTGTGGTTCAGTTCGCGGGCCTCTTCTTCATCGACCAAACGGATGGTCATTTCAGAGTCGGCGGTGCGCTGGCGCAGGGCCAGTTCACACCATTGGCGGAACTCGGCTTCGCTGGGGGCAGGCGTTTGGGTAGCCAGTTGCAGATCAAGCTCAAGCATCGCGGCGACTGTCCTTTGGCGTTTCGTCTGCCACGCGGTTCTCGAAGCGCTCGTAGGCTTCGACGATGCGTTGCACCAGTGGATGGCGCACAACGTCCTTGGATTCGAAATGGGTGAAGCTGATGCCCGGTACGTCTTTGAGCACTTCAATCACATGGTGCAGCCCGGATTTGGTGCCTTTCGGCAGGTCCACCTGGGTGATGTCACCGGTGATGACGGCCGTGGAGCCGAAGCCGATACGGGTCAGGAACATCTTCATCTGTTCGACGGTGGTGTTCTGGCTTTCGTCGAGGATGATGAAACTGTTGTTCAGCGTGCGACCGCGCATGTAGGCCAGTGGCGCCACTTCAATCACCTGACGCTCGATCAGTTTGGCCACGTGTTCGAAGCCGAGCATCTCGTAGAGTGCGTCGTAGAGCGGGCGCAGGTACGGGTCGATCTTCTGCGACAGGTCGCCCGGCAGGAAGCCGAGCTTTTCGCCCGCTTCAACCGCCGGACGGACCAGCAGAATGCGGCGAATCTGCTCGCGTTCCAGCGCGTCTACCGCGCAGGCAACGGCCAGATAGGTCTTGCCGGTACCGGCCGGGCCGATGCCGAAATTGATGTCGTTACCGAGGATTTCCTTCACGTAGCGCAGCTGATTCAAGCCGCGAGGGCGAATCATGCCTTTTTTGGTGCGCAGGGCGACGGAGGGTTCAGACGGGGAGACGTTGTCCAGCTCTTCGACGGCCGATTCCTGCAGGAACAGGTGAACCATGTCCGGCGACAGCTCGGTACCCTTGGTTTCCCGGTACAGGCGGCGCAGGAGGTTTTCCGCGGAGGTGGTGTGTTTTGGATCGCCGATCAGCTCGAACTGGTTTCCGCGGTTGCGGATCTCGATGGTCAGGCGTTGCTCGATCAGGCGCAGATGCTCGTCGAACATCCCGCACAGATTGGCGAAGCGACGGGCCTCAAAGGGCTCGAGGATAAAACGATGTGGTTCTATGGGTGCGTTCAAGGTCGTATTTAGCCGCCCTGGGGCAATTAAGATGAAATCAAGGATAACGCCAGTGGGCTGGGTGCGAAAGCTCTTAAATAACCCAAGGCCAAACACGATCCCTGTAGGAGCGAAGCTTGCTCGCGAAGGCGGTATGTCAGACGACTCATGTGGTGAATGTCAGTCCGTCTTCGCGAGCAAGCTTCGCTCCTACAGGGCAGGCGGCGGTTATTGGATCAACGAGCCCCGCAGCGAGTGCGGCTGTGCGGCGTCGATGTGCACGTCGGCGAACTGGCCAATCAAGGTCGGAGTGTCGCAGCGGAAGTTGACGATACGATTATTCTCGGTCCGGCCTTGCAGCTCGCCGGGGTCTTTTTTCGAGTAATCAGTCACCAGGATCCGCTGGATCGAACCGACCATTTGTCGGCTGATCTCGAAGCCTTGCTGATTCAGGCGATGTTGCAGCGCGTTCAGGCGTTCTTTTTTCAGTTCTTCCGGCGTTTCGTCAGCCAAGTCTGCTGCCGGGGTGCCCGGGCGTTGGCTATAGACGAACGAGTAGGAGAAGTCGAAGCCGACGTCTTCGATCAGCTTCATGGTTTGTTCGAAGTCTTTCTCGGTCTCGCCCGGGAAGCCGACGATGAAGTCCGAGCTGATGCAGATTCCCGGCACCGCGGCGCGCAGTTTGCGCAGTTTGGATTTGTATTCCAGCGCGGTGTGGTTGCGTTTCATCGCCGAGAGTATGCGGTCCGAACCCGATTGCACCGGCAAGTGCAGGTGTTTCACCAGTTCCGGCACATCGGCGTGGGCCTGGATCAGGCTGTCGGAGAATTCCAGCGGGTGCGAGGTGGTATAGCGAATCCGGTCGATGCCATCGACAGCGGCCACCACGCGGATCAGCTCGGCGAGATCCGCCAGGCGTCCGTCGTGAGTCTTCCCGCGATAGCCGTTAACGTTCTGGCCCAGCAGTGTCACTTCCCGCACGCCGTTTTCGGCCAGGTGAATGATCTCGGCAATCACGTCATCAAATGGTCGGCTGACTTCTTCGCCGCGGGTATAAGGCACCACGCAGAACGTGCAGTACTTGCTGCAGCCTTCCATGACCGACACATACGCGCTCGGGCCGTCGATGCGCGGCTCGGGCAAGTGGTCGAATTTTTCGATTTCCGGGAACGAGACATCGACTTGCGGCAGCTTGGTGGCGCGCGCGGCATCGATCATTTCCGGCAAGCGGTGAAGGGTCTGCGGGCCGAAGACCACGTCGACATAAGGAGCGCGGTCGCGGATGGCCGCGCCTTCCTGGCTGGCCACGCAACCGCCGACGGCGATCACCATGTCCGGGTTGGCCAGTTTCAGTTCGCGCCAGCGGCCGAGTTGGGAATACACCCGGTCCTGGGCGCGTTCACGAATGGAGCAGGTGTTGAGCAGGATCACGTCGGCGTCTTCAGCGCGAGCGGTAACTTCCAGGGCCTGATGTTCACCCAGCAGATCGACCATGCGCGAGCTGTCGTACTCGTTCATCTGGCAACCGTGGGTTTCGATGTAAAGCTTCTTGGCCATGGATACAGTCATCACGTGATTCAAAGAACCGCGCATTATAGGGAACATGTCCCCAGGTTCCTACCGCTGTGCGTCCGGTGGCTATGCTATAGTTCGCGCCCTCATTTTTATCCCCGATGTGTTGCCCGCCCACCATGACCAAACGTGAAGCCCCAATCTACAAGGTGATTTTCCTCAACCAGGGCCAGGTGTACGAAATGTATGCCAAGCAGATCTATCAAAGTGATCTGTGGGGCTTCCTGGAAGTGGAAGAGTTCGTCTTTGGCGAGCGCACACAAGTGGTCGTCGACCCGAGCGAAGAGAAGTTGAAAGCTCAGTTCGAGGGCGTGGTGCGCAGTTTCGTGCCGATGCATTCGATTGTGCGCATCGACGAAGTGGAACGCCTCGGCACACCGAAAATCAGCGAAGCCCGCGGCGCGGTCGGCAACGTCATGCCGTTTCCGATGCCGATGCCTGAGAAGTAAGACCGAGTCGCACCCTTCGCGGGCAAGCCTCGCTCCTACAGGACTGACGCTGCCCTTGTAGGAGCGAGGCTTGCCCGCGAAGGCGCCAAAAAGATCGGCACAGAAATCAGGGAAGTGGCGAAAACGGTGTACGCCCATCGGCGCTCTGCAATTCCATCAGGTATTTGCGAAAGATCTGTCCGAGCACCTGAGTCGCCACCTCAAGATCTTCGCGAGGCATCTTCTCGGCCACTTCGTCAGCCGTATCCAGCGCATCTTCAGCGCCGTTGACCGCGGCCATTTTCAGCACGATATATGCCTGAACGTTATTGGCCGGCACGCCTTCGCCGTGAAAGAACATGGTGCCGAGTTTGAATTGCGCCTGGGCGTGGCCTTGCAGCGAGGCCTTTTCGAAGTAGCCCAGAGCTATCTTGAGGTCTCGCGGGGTGTTTTTGCCGTCGTAGTAGAACTCACCCAACTCGTATTGTGCTTGCGCATCCCCTTCATCCGACGCTTTCTGGCAGGCGGCGAGCGCTTGCGTCAGGTCTTGCGGCTGAGTATTGAGGGTGCAGCGACCCATCGCTGGGATTAACAACGAGTTGCCGCCTGCTTGTGCGAGCGCGAGCAGGGGCTGAAGGAGCAACAGGCAGCCCAGTGCAAGGGCGCGGCCGGTGCGGTTCATGGGAATCGACTTACCTCTGAAGGGCGCGCGGACCCATCGAGGGGATCCAATAAGCGCGCATTATGAAATAAGCAGGGCCAACCTTACAAAGTCTTTACTCGTTTTTCTGCTGCGCGGGGAATATATCGCCCCATTTGCGGGAGATTATTAACAGAAGCACAGGAATAAGAGTGCAAATCCAGGTGAAAGCTGACGCTGGCAGTCGCCAACGTCAGCGGCACAACGTTATTTCAATGCAGCGAATGCACGCTCGGCGGCATCCAGCGTCAGTTTCAGCTCGGTGTCGCCATGAGCGATCGAAGTGAAACCGGCTTCGAAAGCACTTGGCGCCAGGTAAACGCCGCCTTCGAGCATCAAGTGGAAGAAACGACCGAACAGTGCTGCGTCGCTGGCCATCACGTCATCGAAGGTCACGATGTCGTCGGCACCGCTGAAGTACAGACCAAACATACCGCCGGCCTGAGTGGTCACGAACGGAATGCCCGCGGCATCGGCGCGCTGTTGCAGGCCATCGAGCAGGCGGCTGGTGTAGTCGCTCAGTTCGTCGTGGAAACCAGGACGGCTGATCAGACGAAGCGTCGTCAGGCCTGCAGCCATCGCCAGCGGGTTACCGGATAAGGTGCCAGCCTGATAGACC
The DNA here is from genome assembly GCF_054897715.1 of Pseudomonas sp. RT6P73. Classification (NCBI taxonomy): domain Bacteria; kingdom Pseudomonadati; phylum Pseudomonadota; class Gammaproteobacteria; order Pseudomonadales; family Pseudomonadaceae; genus Pseudomonas; species Pseudomonas sp. RT6P73. The sequence continues at coordinate 7,236 of NZ_JBUBUV010000002.1, forward strand.
GGACCCAGTGGCGCGATGTGCGACATGATTTCGCGCTTGCCGCCGAAGCAACCGACCGGCATGCCACCACCGATGATCTTGCCGAAGGTGCTCAGGTCCGGCGTCACGCCGAAGTGCGCTTGTGCACCGCCGAGGGCGACACGGAAACCGGTCATCACTTCGTCGAAAATCAGCACCACGCCGTGCTTGTCGCACAGGGTCCGCAGGCCTTCGAGGAAACCTGGCGCCGGGGGTACGCAGTTCATGTTGCCCGCCACCGGCTCGACGATGATGCAGGCCACGTCCTGGCCGACGTCGGCGAGCATGGTTTCGACCGCGTCGATGTCGTTGAACGGCAGGGTCAGGGTGTGCTTGGCGAAATCCGCCGGCACACCGGCCGAGCTCGGCACGCCTTGGGTCAGGGCGCCGGAACCGGCCTTGACCAGCAGGCTGTCGGAGTGACCGTGGTAGCAGCCTTCAAACTTGATGATGTTGTCGCGACCGGTGAAACCACGGGCCAGACGGATAGCGCTCATGGTCGCTTCGGTACCGGAGCTGACCATGCGCACCATTTCCATCGACGGCACGATCGAGCAGACCAGATCGGCCATCTCGGTTTCCATCGCGGTCGGGGCGCCATAGGACAAACCGTGTTCCAGCTGTTTACGCACCGCGTCCAGCACGTCCGGGTGGCTGTGGCCGAGAATCATCGGGCCCCAGGAACCGACGTAGTCAACGTAACGCTTGTCGTCTTCGTCGGTGACGTAGGCGCCTTCCGCGTGTTTGAAGAACAACGGCGTGCCGCCCACGCTTTTGAATGCGCGAACAGGCGAGTTCACGCCACCGGGGATGTGTTTCTGGGCATTGGCAAACAGGGTTTCGGAACGAGACATGATCGGGCTCTCAAATCAGATTTTCAGTAATTCATTAAAGGCGCGGGCGCGGCGGGTCACTTCAGCCGTGCTGTCGGCGCCAAACAGGCCATGCACCACCGCCAGCAAGTCGACCCCGTGGGCCACCAGCGGCGCGGCGTTGTCCAGGGTGATGCCGCCAATCGCGCAGATCGGCAGGTGCAGTTTGCTGCGGGCCTGGTCGAGCAGATCGAGGCTGCAAGTCGGTGCGCCGGGTTTGGTATTGGAGTTGAAGAAGCGTCCGAAGGCGACATAGCTCGCGCCCTCTTTGGCCGCTTGCTCGGCCAGTTCAAGCTGCGCATGACAGGTCGAACCGATGATCGCCTTGGAGCCGAGCAGGGCGCGGGTCGGAGACAACGGGCCATCGGTCTGGCCCAGGTGTACGCCAACGTTCAAACGAGCGGCCAGTTCGGCGTCGTCGTTGATGATCAGATGAGTCTTGTAGCGGTCGCACAGATCGCGCAGGGCTTCTGCCTCTCGCAAACGGCGGGCCTCGTCGCTGCTCTTGTCGCGGTATTGCAGCAGGGTGACGCCGCCTTCCAGCGCCGCCTCCACGTACGAAAGAAATTTACCGGCCAGCAACTGGCTGTCGGTAATGGCGTATAGGCCACGTAGTTTCATCGGACAAGCCTCACCGCAGTGCGAATAGAAAGTTACGAACAGAAATCCAGCGGCAAGCGACGCGGCACGAACTGGCCTTTGCCCAATTGCTCTGCATCACGCAGGGTACGCCAAGTGTAGTTAAGCGCGGTCTGAACGGCGCTGGCGAGGTTTTCACCCTGAGCCAGGCGGCCGGCGAGGGCGCTGGCCAAGGTGCAACCGGAACCGTGATAACTGCCGGGCAGGCGTTGGCAGGTAAAGGTTTCGCGGTGGCCGTCGCGGCTGTACAGGCGGTTGTGAATTTCGTGTTCGTCGCCATGACCGCCCGTGATCAGCAGGTGTTTGACGAACGGCAGGAGTTTTTCAGCGCACTCGTCCGCGGTGCCTTCCGGCAGTTCGGCGAGGATGCGGGCTTCGGGAAGGTTAGGGGTGGCGATGATGGACAGGGGCAGCAGCCGTTCGCGCATGGCGTAGCCGACTTCATCTTTGCCCAGTCGTCCGCCGCCACCGGCGCGCAGCACCGGGTCGCAGACCACTGGCAAATGCGGGTGCGCCGAGAGCAGTTCGACCACGGTGTCGACCATCTCCAGGGAACCGAGCATGCCCAGTTTCACGGCAGCGACTTCGGAGTCGTTGAGCACGGCATTGGCCTGGGCCAACACCCACTCGCGGTCGAGCACGCGAAAGTCAGTGACGTTGACCGTGTCTTGCACGGTCAGGGCGGTGACGGCCGGGGCCGCATGACAACCCTGGGCGAGCAGGGCTTCGATATCTGCCTGCAAGCCGGCGCCACCACTTGGGTCGTGGCCGGAGAGACAGAGGACAACGGGGCGAGAGCTGTAGATATTCATGGTGCGCGAGCTTACCACCAGTCGACCAGCGAGTCATGAGAGGGACTGGTAGCAGCTGGCGAAGCCTGCGTTCGGCTGCGCAGCAGTCGTGAAACCTGAACTCGCGGTCTGTCTGATACACCATATCTTCTGAACTCACGACTGCTGCGCAGCCGAACGCAGGCTTCGCCAGCTGCTACAGGAATGGGTGAAACGGCCGATGCATTGTCACAACCTGACCGTATAAACAGATCTGCTCCATTCCTGCCGCTGGAACGCCCGTACTAGAGCCTTTGTAGGAAAAGTTTCAATGGTGCTCAATGGCCATCAACGGCTATGCTAGAGTGGATCCAAACCAATAACAGGTAATACCGGTTTTACGTCTACTCAAAGGGAATGAGGGGCTTCCTGAGATAACCGGACAGGCCACGCTGGGGCTTAAATGCGCTATTTGCTAATGTTGCTGTTGTGCTTGCCCCTCATGGCGAGCGCCGTCGAATTCGATGAGTTCACCCAGAGCCTTCCGTTGGGCCGGGCCCTGCAGGTGTACGAAGACGCGGGCGGTCAAGCGACCATCGCCGATGTTCGTGCGCAGGCCGCGGCCGGAAACTTCAAGCCCCACGATAAAGCCACCCTCAATGCCGGTTATTCACGTTCGGCGTTCTGGCTGAAAATCGATCTGCATTACCGTCCGACCAACCCGGCGGCGCAACGGACCTGGCTGCTGGAGCTGGCCTATCCGCCCCTTGATCACCTCGATCTCTATTTGCCCGATGCTGGCGGTGACTTTCAATTGGTCCGGCAAACAGGCGATGCATTACCGTTCGCCAGTCGCGAACTGCGCCAGAACAACTACCTGTTCGATCTGAATTTCACGCCTGACCAGGCGCAAACGGTGTACCTGCGCCTGCAAAGCGAAGGGTCGGTCCAGGCGCCAGTCACCTTGTGGTCGAGCACCGCTTACCTCGAAGAACAGCCGGTCCGCCTTTATGTGCTGGGGCTGATCTATGGCGTGTTGTTGGGGATGCTGGTCTACAACCTGTTCATCTACCTCAGCGTGCGCGACACCAGCTACCTCTATTACATTTTCTACATCGCTTCATTCGGCCTGTATCAGCTGTCGGTGAACGGCGCAGCGGTGGAATATTTCTGGCCCGACAATCCATGGTGGGCCAACGCCGCGACGCCGTTTTTCATTGGTTGCGCAGGACTGTTCGGCAGCCAGTTCGCCCGCAGCTTCTTGCAGACGGCCAGCCACGGTCGCTGGCTCGACCGTTTACTGCTGGCGTTAATTGCGTTCAGTGCAGTGGTGATCGGTTTGTCATTGATGGCCAGCTACGCCCTGGCCTTGCGTCTGGCGACAGCCTTGGCGCTGGTCTTCACCGTGGTGATTTTCATCGCCGGGCTGTGCGCCTGGTTGCGTGGCCTGCGGGTGGCGCGGTATTTCATCATCGCCTGGTCGGCGTTCCTGCTCGGCGGCGTCGTCAACACGATGATGGTGCTGGGTTACCTGCCGAACGTGTTCCTGACGATGTATTCCAGCCAGATCGGTTCGGCCATCGAAGTGGCGTTGCTGTCCCTGGCCCTGGCCGACCGCATCAACGCCATGCGCGAGCAGCAGGCGCAGACGCTGTTCGATGCCGGTCAAAAGCTCGAAGTGCTGAACCAGCAATTGGCCCACAGTAACAAGCTCAAGGACGAATTCCTCGCCACCCTGACCCACGAATTGCGCACGCCCATGAACGGTGTGATCGGTTCACTTGAATTGATGCAGACCGTCGAGATGGACCCGGAACTGGAGCAATACCAGCAAACCGCCGCCGGTTCCGCGCGGGACATGATGCGCATGGTCAACGGTATCCTGACCCTGACCGAATTGCAGGCCGGCAAGCTCAAGGTCAGTCCGGCAACCTTCAGTTTGCGTGGCGTGGTCGAAACCTTGCGCGCGCAGTTCGAGGGCAATGCTTCCAGCAAGTCGCTGGACTTCAAAGTCGAAGTGACGCCGGGTTTGCCGGATCGCTTGAACGGCGACAGCGCCAAGCTGGCGCAATGCCTGGAATGCCTGCTGGACAACGCCATCAAGTTCACCCGGGTCGGTGGGCTGGCACTGCGCGTGACGGGCAAACCGGTGGAAAACGGTCGGGTGTCGTTGTCGTTTGCGGTGATCGACACCGGGATCGGTTTCACCGATCTGGGGGAGGCGACGATGTATCAGCGCTTCTTCCAGCTCGACGGTTCCATGACCCGCGAATACGGTGGTCTGGGGGTTGGCCTGGCGATCTGCCGGCAATTAGTCGAATTGCTCGGCGGGCGCCTGACCCATCGTTCCGAACCCGGCAGAGGTAGCCGTTTCCAGCTGGACGTCGAGTTCGAACTGCCCGTGGTCGAGCGGCCGGCGGTGCCCTTGATGACCCGCGAGTTTGCGCGTCTTCGATTGCCCCAGGACTGCACGGTGCTGCTGGTGGATGACAACAGCATCAATCAATTGGTAATGCGTGGCATGTTGCTCAAGCTCGGCTTCCGGGTGCGCGCCACCGACAGCGGTGCTGCCGCGCTCGATCTCTTGCAGCGTGAAACCTTCGATGCGGTCTTGCTCGATAGTCAGATGCCGACGCTGGATGGCACCTCCCTGTGCTGCCAGATCCGCGCCTTGCCGGGTTGTGCCGAGTTGCCGGTGTTCGTGGTTGCCATCAGCGCCGATCGGGAGCGCTGCCCGACGGGCGCCTTGATCGATTACCTGAGCAAACCGGTGAAATTCGAGGATCTGCAAGCGGCGCTCTATCGGCGGGTACTGTGTTCGGGGCAAGGCGAAAGCGCCGACATTTAGGCGGGTATGACACTTTGTTCGGTCAGGGGGCGGTGCTTAACTGAATGCCTTGGCTGATCAAAGGAGCCCCGTCATGAACCTGCATCAGTTCGCCGAAACCCACGAAGTCACCAACCAGCCACCGTCGCTGGACGGCACCAACCTCTATCGCATTGACCTGCCCTTGCAGGAGTGGTCGCGGCGTTTTGGTGCCGGTTGGGCCGAGTCGCGGATCGACGCGTATGGCGCATTGGCCGGCGGGCCGCTGATGGAAGCAGGGTTTCTGGCCAATCAGAACAAACCGGTGTTCGTCAGCCATGACCGTTACGGCCATCGCATCGACCTGGTGGAGTTTCACCCGGCGTATCACGAGTTGATGCGCACGGCGGTCGAGCACGGTCTGACCTCGTTGCCCTGGGCGGATCCGCAACCCGGCGCTCATGTGGCTCGCGCGTCCATGACGTATCTGCACAGCCAGGCCGAAGCCGGCAGTGGCTGCCCGCTGACCATGACCTTTGCCAGCGTCCCGGCGATGCGCCTACAACCGGATCTGGCCCGGCAGTGGTTGCCGAAAATCCTCTCGACCGAATACGACCCGCGCAATGTCGGCATGGCCCACAAGGCCGGTGTCACCATCGGCATGGCGATGACCGAGAAACAGGGCGGCACCGACGTGCGGGCCAACACCACCAAGGCGTATCCGGTTGGCGCCAGTGGCCCGGGTCAAGCCTATGAGTTGGTGGGTCACAAGTGGTTCTGTTCCGCGCCGATGTGCGATGCCTTCCTGACGTTGGCGCAGACCGACAAGGGTTTGACCTGTTTCCTGTTGCCGCGCCATCGCCCGGACGACACGCGCAATCAGTTCTACATCCAGCGCCTGAAGAACAAGCTCGGCAATTGCTCCAATGCCTCCAGCGAGGTGGAGTTCCGCGGTGCGCTGGCGTGGATGGTCGGCGAAGAAGGGCGCGGCGTTCCGACCATCATTGAAATGGTCGCCATGACTCGCTTCGATTGCATGGTCGGTTCAAGCGCCTTGATGCGTCAGGCGCTGACCCAGGCCAGCCATCACTGCGCCCACCGGATGGTTGGCGGCAAATTGCTCAGCGAACAGCCGTTGATGCAGAACGTACTGGCCGACCTGGCGCTGGAAAGCGAAGCGGCCCTGGCCTTGAGCCTGCGCATGGGCAAGGCGCTGGATCATCTGGATGACAGCCATGAAGCGAAATTCGCCCGCCTGGTGACGGCGGTGGGCAAGTATTGGATCTGCAAACGCGCACCGGCAATGATCAACGAAGCCGCCGAGTGCATGGGCGGAGCCGGTTATGTCGAAGAAAGTATCCTGCCGCGTCTGTACCGTGAGGCGCCGGTCAATTCGACGTGGGAAGGTTCCGGCAACGTGCAATGCCTGGACGTGCTGCGGGCGCTGTCGAAGGAGCCGGGTGTGCTCGATGTGTTGTTCAGCGAGTTGGGCGATGGTCACGGCGATAAACGTCTGGCCGCGCACATCAGCCAATTGCAGTCGGCGTTCAAGGACACCAGCGATATTCAGTACCGCGCGCGGCAGCTCACCGAAGATATTGCGCTGGGGCTTCAGGCCAGGCTGCTGCTGGAGGCCGGGAACTCGGCGGTCAGCGATGCGTTCATCGCCAGTCGCCTCGGTTCGGCCGGCCGAGTGTATGGCGCTCTGCCGCGAGGGTTGGATGTGGAAGCGATCGTCGCCCGCTCGACCCCGCAAGGATTCTGAGCACGATTGCAAGAGCGACACAGATCCACTGTAGGAGCGAGCCTGCTCGCGAATGCGGCGGGACATTCAACATTAATGTGTTTGAACCACCGCTATCGCGAGCAGGCTCGCTCCCACATTGGATCTGCGCTGGACTTGGTATTTGTGTAGTAACCGCTGTTCCCGTGAAGCGATGATGCAGGCAAGATGAAGCTCTGCAAGTCAGAACACAGGATGCTGATCGTGACCGAAGCTTTTATTGTCGTTCAAACCGCCGAGCAAGCCGTGGATCGGCTTGCGCTCTTGCACAACCGTGCAACCACCGCGCTGAACCAGGCGCTCAAGCGTTATCTCAAGGATCGAGTTGAACCGGACGCTGAACAGCGTGCGATGTTTCGTTATCCCGAACTGCGTCTGACCTACCACTGCCAGGGCGAAGTCCCACAGACCACGCGCGCCTATGCCAAGGTTCAGCTCCCCGGAACCTACAGCGTCACCGTCACCCATCCGGCGGCCTTCCGTAAATACCTGCTGGAACAACTCGTGCCGTTGATGCACGACTTCACCGTGACCGTGGAAGTCGGCATCAGCCAGCAAAACATTCCTTATCCATACGTGGTCGAGCAGGGCGATGAGCTGGCCGGCTCCGGCGTCACCGCTGCCGTGCTGGCGCGGGTGTTCCCGAGTACCGACCTGTCGGCCGCGACCGACGGCATCGCCGATGGTTTATACGATTGGGAAAACACCGATCCGCTGCCACTGGCCCTGTTCGATGCCGCGCGGGTGGATTTCTCGCTGCGCCGTCTGGTGCATTACACCGGCAGCGACTGGCGTCATGTGCAGCCGTGGATTCTGCTGACCAACTACCACCGCTACGTCGACCAGTTCATCGTCCATGGCCTGGAACAGCTGCGCAGCGATCCGCGTTTCGTGCGCATGGTCTTGCCGGGCAACGTAATCATCGAAAAGAGCATGGACCACGGTGAAGCCTCGGCGATTGCTGCCGGTGTGGTTTGGCACCGCTATCAAATGCCGGCCTATCACCTGATCGCCACCGATGGCCATGGCGTGACCCTGGTGAATATCGGCGTCGGTCCGTCCAACGCCAAGAACATCACCGACCATTTGGCGGTGCTACGTCCACATTGCTGGCTGATGATCGGCCACTGCGGTGGTTTGCGTCAGTCGCAGACCATTGGCGACTACGTATTGGCTCACGCCTACATGCGCCGTGACGGGATTCTCGATCGCGTGGTACCGCCGAACATTCCGATTCCGGCCCTCGCCGAAGTGCAGATGGCCTTGCAGCAAGCGGCAGCCAACATCACCGGTGAGAAGGGTGACGAGCTGAAAAAGCGCCTGCGCACCGGCACCGTACTGACCTACGACGACCGTAACTGGGAATTGCGCTGGGCTCAGGAACGTCCGCTGATCAACTTGTCCCGCGCCGTGGCGGTGGACATGGAAAGCGGCACTATTGCGGCCCAAGGCTATCGCTTGCGGGTGCCGTACGGCACGTTGCTCTGTGTGTCGGACAAACCGCTGCACAGCGAAATCAAGTTGCCGGGTTCTGCCAACGCTTTCTATGAGCGTGCGGTCAGCCAGCACTTGAAGATCGGTATCGAGGCGGTGGATCTGTTGCGCACCGAACTCAACTCGCTGCACTCGCGCAAACTGCGCAGCTTCGACGAGCCGCCGTTCCGGTAACGGTTTGTCATGGTCATTTGGCGGTCGGGGCACTAGCATTAGCAGCCCTGACCGTTAGATGTTCCTTCTCCCATGTCTCGTCCCCAACGTCCCGTTTCCCGCCGCCCTGGCGCGAAACCTGCGCCATCCTCCTCAGCCCCGCGCCGTGTTGCCAAAGCGCCACCGGCCGAGCCGAAGCTGATTCTGTTCAACAAACCATTCGATGTGCTGACGCAGTTCAGTGACGGAGAAGGGCGGGCGACGCTCAAGGATTACATCGAGATTCCGGGGATTTACCCGGCGGGCCGGCTGGACCGGGACAGCGAAGGCTTGCTGCTGCTGACCAACGATGGCCAGCTCCAAGCGCGAATCGCCGACCCGAAACACAAACTGGCGAAGACCTATTGGGTGCAAGTGGAGGGCGAGCCGAGCGCTGAGCAGTTGCAGCGTTTGCGTGACGGCGTCGAGCTCAATGACGGCATGACCTTGCCCGCCGAGGCGCGGCAGCTTGAAGAACCCGAGCTGTGGCCACGCAATCCGCCTGTGCGCTTTCGCAAAAGCGTGCCGACCCGTTGGCTGGAATTGGTGATTCGCGAGGGTCGCAACCGTCAGGTGCGGCGCATGACGGCGGCGGTCGGCTTGCCGACGTTGCGTCTGGTACGGGTCAGGATCGGCGACTGGACGATCGAAGGGCTCGATCAGGGCCAGTGGAAGGAAGTGCCGGCGCGCTTATAACGCGCCGGATTCGATCAGGCCGATCACCACACTTTTGATCACGAACGCGGCCACGCCCAGACCCAGTACGGAGAACAGGATGACCGAGCCAAAGCGTCCGGCTTTGGATTTCTTCGCCAGATCCCAGACAATGAAACCCATGAAAATGATCAGGATGCTGACCAGTCCAGTCATCATCCACTCTTCGAATACTGCAGGATCCATTGAATATCTCCAGCGCGGGCGGGGCTAAAAGGCGCTGGAGTATACGGCATGGGGGAGTGCTGGAGGATTGACCTGCGGCAGTGTGTCGCAGCTATTCATCGCCTGTGCCGGCCCCTTCGCGGGCAAGCCTCGCTCCTACAGGGATCTTTAGTGCGTGTGAGATCTCTGTAGGAGCGAGGCTTGCCCGCGAAGGCGTCCTCAGCTACGCAGATGAGTCAGCGGTAACTCAGTACTGTTCAAAACCTGATTCAACACAAAACTCGAACGAACGCTGGTCACCCCTTCAATCCGGGTCAAATGCCCCAGCAGCAATTTCTGATAGTGATCCATGTCCGGCACGACGACTTTCAGCTGATAATCCGCATCCATCCCCGTGACCAAACTGCATTCCAGCACCTGCGGCAACGTTCTAATCGCGGCTTCAAAATTCTCGAAACGCTCCGGCGTATGTCGGTCCATGCCGATCAGCACGTAAGCCGTGAGGCTCAAGCCGAGCATCTTGCGGTCCAGCAGCGCCACCTGGCGGGTGATGTAGCCGTCGTCTTCCAGTTGCTTGACCCGGCGTGAGCAAGGCGAAGGCGACAGGCCGATGCGTTCGGCCAGCTCCTGGTTGGAGATGCGCGCGTCACGCTGCAATTCCGCCAAAATGCTCAAGTCGTATCGGTCGAGTTTGCTCATCAATCAGGCCTTTGTCATAACTATTGCGGTAGATTATCTATCCAGGGTTAAAAATTGCGCAAGTGATGTTTAATTGAGCAATCTTCGCAATCCTCTGCCGGCGCCTGCGGCCTATTCTTATCACCAGAATCACTGCTCGGACAAACAGTCCACAGCCGCTCGCCGAATCAGGCCAGCGGCGGCCGCCACCCTCACCGGGGATGTGCCGGCCCCCGAGCTACACACTGTCCAGAAGACGGCGTGAGGTGAGCCGACGTCATAAGCGTCGAGCACGGACGAAGTTCTCAAAGGGAGGCCGACGGGTCTCCCTTTTCTTTTGCCCGCAATTTAGCCCTCAATAAATAAGTTGCGCGACTGATAACCTGTTGCAGAACCGCCCTGTACTTTCCCAGTCTTACGTACAGGCCCTAACCCGCAGTGAGGAAAAGCATGAAGTCGCGCATCTGGCGTTTGGCCGGTGTTGGTTTGCTGTGTGTCAGTGTCACTGCGCAATCGCTGGCTGATGATCAGCAAAACCGTGGCCCCGAAGACGGGCAGCGTGGATCGGACGGCCATCAGGGCAACAATCAGGGGCATGGCAGCAATAATCAGCCGCGCCCGCAGAACAACGACATCATTCGTGGCGACAACAGCCGCCAGTTCGAGCACAACGGCCAGAATCAGAACAACCAGAATCAGAACAACGGCCAGTGGCAGAACCGTCAGCAGCCGAACTACAACAACCCTGTTCGCTCACCGCCGCCACCGCCGCAGCTACCGGCCAATGACCTGCCGATCCAGGGTCGCCCCGACACCGTGCGCCAGACCCAGCAGCCGCAACGTGGCTATTATCAGGACGTTCCGCGACGCAACGATTACAACCAGCACTGGCAGAACAACGGTCCACGTCCCGATGATCGCCGTTGGGCCGGTCGCCCGGACGGGCACGGTAATGGCTGGGGCCCCGGCCCGCAGTATCGCCCGGGTCATGTGATCGACCGCTTCCCGGACCGTGACTACCGCGTGCCTTATGGTGGTCGGGATTATTTCTATTCCGGCGGCTACTGGTACCGCCCGCAAGGCCCGCGGTATGTGGTGGTTCAACCGCCTCGCGGGATTCGGGTCAGCTACTTGCCTGACTACGCGCGTGAGGTTTGGATCGGCGGGGCGTTGCTGTTCCTGGCGGCCGGCTCGTATTACGCCTATCAGGAAAACACGCAGGATTACGTGGTGGTCGAGCCGCCGGTGCAAGCGCAGCCGGTCAGCAACAGTTACGACGTGGAGGCCTATCCGGCCAACGGCCAGTCGCCGGAACAGGTCAACCAGGACGGTTACGAGTGCTATCAATATGCGGTGCAGCAGAGTGGCTTCAATCCTCGGACGGCCACCTACCAGCCAGACCCCTCGGTGGTGCAAGCTTACCGACAGGCCCAAGGCAATTGCCTGAGCAGTCGCGGTTATCAGGTTTCTTTCTGAGCCCTTGCCGCCAACACCACTTCCTGCGGGTCGGCGTGCACCAGCACTTCGGCTCGCGGGTAAGCGGCGTGAATCGCATCGGCGGCTTGATCGCTGATGCCGTGAGCGACTGAAAGGGTCAGGTCCCCCGGCAATTCCAGATGCAACTGCACGAACCACTGGCTGCCGGAAATCCGCGTGCGCAGGTCATGCGCCCCCAAAACCCCCGGTACGCCGCAGGCGAGTTCGAGCATGTGCTTGCTCACGTCCGGCGGCAGCTCTTCATCCATCAGCACCGTAAAACTTTCCCGGGCGATCTGAATCGCGCTCCAGAAAATGTACGCAGCGATGCCTAGGCCGAACCAGGGGTCGACCTGATGCCAACCAAACCCGGCCAACACCAGCGCCACCAGAATGCTGCCATTGAGCAGCATGTCCGAGCGGTAGTGCAGAGAGTCGGCGCGCACCGCATTCGAGCCGGTGGCCTTGACCACCCGATGTTGCAACATCAGCAACGCCAGGGTCAGCGCCAGCGAGAACACAATCACCCCGATGCTGATCCACGGCGCTCCCACCGGTTCCGGATGTTTCAGCCGCTCGATCGCCTGCAAGGCAATCAGCACCGCACTGCCACCAATGAACAGCGCTTGAGCCATGCCCGCCAGGGACTCGGCCTTGCCATGCCCGTAACGGTGATCGTCATCGGCCGGGCGCAAGGCGTAATGCACCGCCAGCAAGTTGAGCAAGGAGGTGACGCCGTCGAGCACCGAGTCGGTCAGCCCGGCAAGCATGCTCACCGAACCGCTCAACCACCAGGCGATGGCTTTGGCGACGATCAGCGTACACGCCACCGCCACCGAGGCCCGGGTCGCCAGCCGCAGCAGGCGGGCGTGTTCGGAGCTGGAAATCATAGGTGCGGCTATTCCTTCAAGTGCACGGGTTACGCGGCGGGTTGCAGGCCGAACATGGCCAGTTGCTGGGCGCTGCCCTTGTGCTGGATCAGACGCGGGTCGTCCAGCGGGAAGCTGCGGCCCAGTTCAGTTTCGAGAATGGTCTGCAACTTGTGGTTATCGACCTTGCCGTCGGCGCCGATCGCTTCCTTGAGTTTTTCCGGGGCCACCTGGGCCGTGTGGCCAGGCTCGAAGTAAATCGCGCCAGTGGCGAAGTCGACCGCAAAAGCGATCAGGCCGGGGATGATGTAGAACAGCAGACCCACGGCATCCAGCGCCGCAATGGCCGGGTCAATCTTGCCGTCAATCTGCCCACGGCGATCGGGGTAGAAAATCGATCCGCAAGCGGTTACCTGGGTGAGCAGGGTGGCGACCAAAACACCGCCAATCAGGCGAAAGGGAATACGCATAGGAAATCTCCTGGGTCATCTGGTAAACGAAGCGTCGTCTATATGAATTAGGACCGCGACGAACGCCGAGCAGTTCGCCGTTATACTCGCCCCTCTGTTTGGGAGCCAGCATGATTTCTTTGCCGATTGATGAAGTTTTACCCGCCCTGCGTGAAGCCTTGGCGACACGCCACGAAGCCGTGCTCGAAGCACCGCCCGGTGCCGGTAAAACCACCCGTGTTCCGCTGGCCTTGCTCAACGAGCCGTGGCTGGCCGGGCAGACCATTCTGATGCTTGAACCGCGCCGTTTGGCGGCGCGGGCGGCGGCGGAGCGGCTGGCCAGTGAGCTGGGGGAGAAGGTCGGTGAGACTGTCGGCTATCGCATTCGTCTCGACAGCAAAGTCGGCCCCAAGACCCGTATCGAAGTGGTCACCGAAGGCATTCTCACTCGCCGCTTGCAGGATGACCCTGCACTTGAAGGCGTTGGCCTGCTGATCTTCGACGAATTCCACGAGCGCAGCCTCGACGCGGATTTGGCATTGGCCCTGAGCCTGAATGGCCGCGAGCTGTTTCGCGACGATCAACCGCTGAAAATCCTGTTGATGTCGGCCACGCTGGAAGGCGAACGCCTGGCCGGTTTGCTGGATGACGCGCCGATCCTGCGCAGTGAAGGCCGCATGTACCCGGTGGCAATGCGCTGGGGGCGGCCGTTCCAGCCCGGTGAGTTCATTGAGCCACGTCTGGTGCAGACGATTCTTGAAGCGTTGAATGATGAGACTGGCAGCGTGCTGGTGTTCCTGCCGGGGCAGGCGGAAATCCGGCGTGTTCATCAGCAGTTGGCGGATGCACTGGGCGAGAGCACACAGGTTTTGCTTTGCCCGTTGCACGGTGAACTGGACCTGTCTGCCCAACGCGCCGCCATCGATCCGGCCCCGGCGGGCAAACGCAAAGTGGTGCTGGCGACCAACATCGCCGAGACCAGCCTGACCATCAACGGCGTGCGCGTGGTGATCGATGCCGGGCTGGCGCGGGTGCCGCGTTTCGATCCCGGCAGCGGCATGACCCGGCTCGACACCCAGCGAATTTCCAAAGCCAGTGCCACTCAACGCGCGGGTCGGGCCGGGCGTCTGGAGCCTGGCGTGTGTTATCGGTTGTGGTCACAGGATCAGCACGAGCAACTGGCGGCCTATGCCAGCGCGGAAATTCTCTCGGCTGACCTCGCCGGTCTGGCCTTGCAGCTTGGGCGCTGGGGCGTGACACCGACGCAATTGGTGTGGCTCGACGTGCCGCCCGCCGCCGCTTATGCACAGGCTCAGGACTTGCTTGATCGCTTGGGCGCATTGGACGGCGAAGCACTGACCCGTCACGGCCAGGCCATGGCCGAATTGCCGGCGCATCCGCGCATCGCGCATTTGTTGTTGCGCGGGCAGGCGCTCGGTTTGGCCGACATGGCTTGCGATGTCGCGGCATTGCTTGGCGAGCGGGATATTTTGCGTGGCGCCGGAGCGGATCTGCACAGCCGATTGGTGTTGTTGTCCGGCGAAGAACGCGCCGCTCGTGGTGCTCAGGGTGGCGTGCAGCGCGCCCGGCAACTGGCGCGGCAGTATCGCGGTTACCTGCGCGGCAAAGCGTCGGAGCCGGTCAGCGATCCCGATCATCCGCGCTGGCTCGGCGCCTTGTTGGCGTTGGCCTATCCCGACCGCGTCGCCCAGCAACGTCGGGCGGGTGGCGCTGAATATCGCCTGGCCAACGGCCGTGCGGCGTTGTTCGCTGAAGCGGACAGTTTGATGAAGCAACCGTGGTTGGTGATTGCGGATCTGGGCAGCCGTCAGGGCCAGCGTGAGGAACGGATTTACCTGGCGACGGATTTCGATCCGGCGTTGTTCGACTCGGTGCTGGCCGAGCAGGTTCGCGTGGTCGATCAACTGGATTGGGACGAGCGCGAAGGCGTGTTGCGCGCCGAGCGGCAGCGCAAGGTTGGTGAATTGATCCTCAGCCGTGAACCGCTGACCGGACTTGATGAAACCGCTCGCAGTCAGGCACTGGTCAATCTGGTACGCCGCAAGGGGCTGGAGCTGTTGCCGTGGACTCCGGAGCTACGTCAGTGGCAGGCGCGGGTGGCGTTGTTGCGTCAGTTGGACCTTGGCAGCAAGGGCGAAAGTGAGTGGCCGGATGTCAGCGACGCCGCGTTGCTAAAAAGCCTCGAGCACTGGTTGATGCCGTATCTGGGTAAAGTCTCGCGGCTGAGTCATTTTGCCAATCTGGACCTGTCGAGCATCGTTCACAACCTGCTGCCATGGCCGCTGCCGCAGCGGCTGGATGAACTGGCGCCGCATCATCTGAACGTGCCGTCGGGTTCCTCGATTCGTCTGGATTACAGTGAACAGCCGCCGATTCTGGCGGTACGTTTGCAGGAGCTGTTCGGCCTGGCCGAAACGCCGCGTATCGCCGGGGGCCGGCAAGTGGTGAAGTTGCATCTGCTGTCACCGGCGCGGCGGCCGGTCCAGGTGACCCAGGACCTGGCGAACTTCTGGCGCAGCACGTATGCCGAGGTGAAGAAGGATTTGAAAGGGCGGTATCCAAAGCATTACTGGCCGGATGATCCGTTGGTGGCTGAGGCGACTGCGCGGATCAAACCCCGAAAATGATCTTCCTAAAACAACGAAGAACCCTGTGGGAGCTGGCTTGCCTGCGATAGCGGAGTGTCAGGCAACATCAATGTTTTATGTGCCGAAGTCATCGCAGGCAAGCCAGCTCCCACAGTTGATCTGCTGTGGTTTGCAGACCTCACTCGGCATCAAGGTTTTGTCTGGGCCTTGGCGGTGAGTTGCTCCCGACAATAATCAGCAAACAACTGCGCCGGCTTGGTCAGTTGCCCACGCTTGAGCCACGCCGCCACCAACCCGGATCCGGTGACGTCTTCGATGATGTCCACACACACCACTTTCTTCCCATCGTAGGTGCATTCCGAATGCGGCCGCGTGACCAGAATCGAGAAGCCAAACCCTTGTCCAACCATCCCCCGCACCATCTCGATCGACGGTGAGCTGAAGGCAATGTTTGGCGACAGGCCCAGTTCTTCGAACAGGCTGACGAAGTAAGTCCGGCTCGGTTGCACGTCCAGCAGAATCATCGGCTCCAGACACAGATCGCGCAGTGACACCTGCTTGAGCTGGGCGAAGCGATGATCCGCCGGCAGCAACGCATACGGACGCTGCGCCGGCATCAGCGGTTCGGTTTCGATGGTGGCATCGAGATCATGCTCATAGAGGATCGCCAGGTCGAAAGTGCCCGACGTCAGGCCTTGCACCAGCTCTTGCTGCTCGCCGTCGCGGATGCGGATTTTCACCCCCGGGTACAGCGCCGAGAACCCGGCAATCAACTGCGGCAGGTACAGCGGCGCGACCGTTTCGAAGCAGCCGATATCGATTTGCCCGGCCACCACGTCATTGTCGGCCAGGGCGTTCTGTTCGAACTCCTTGGCCATGCGCAGCAGTTCCTGGGCCTTGCGATAAAAGCGCGCGCCGCTCGGCGTCAGGGACACGCCTTGGGCGTGATGACGGATCAGCAGTTGCACGCCGAAGCTGTCTTCCAGGCCTTTGATCGCCGTGGAGATCGCTGGTTGTGCGATGTACAGCTTGCGCGACGCCTCGGCGACGCTGCCGCATTCGACGGTGGTGATGAAGTACTTCAATTGACGCAGGTTGTAGGCAGCCACGGCAAACCTCGGGGTGGATGGACTCGACATCCAGGCAATTTTTGCGCCGACTGCATCCGTTCTGACGACGGTGTTGTTGTGTTTGAACAATAACCACATCCAGCACAACCGGGGAGATTGGCTGCCCAGTTTTTTCATGGTCTGCGAAGACATTTTTACTATTTTTACTGGACTCGGGCCTGGGCCACCATCCAAAACACAAGAAAAGCCCATGGAGCATCTGAACGTGTTCGAGCTTGCATATTGGCAAAACAAAGCAGCCGCGCTGCGGTTTCCCGATCTGGCCGTGATCGACGGCAAACCCCGTTCGGCGCAGTCGGGGCAGACCTTCACAGCGATCAACCCCGCCACTGGCCAGCGTCTGGCTAACGTGACCGCTTGCGGTGATGAAGAAGTAGACGCGGCGGTACGCAATGCACGGCAAGTGTTCGAGGCCGGCACTTGGTCGGCGCGTTCGCCGAGCGAGCGCAAGCAAGTGCTGCTGCGTCTGGCTGATCTGATCATGACCCATCGCGAAGAGCTGGCGCTGCTCGACTCGCTGAACATGGGCAAACCGGTGATGGACGCCTACAACATCGACGTGCCGGGCGCCGCCGGAGTGTTTCGCTGGTACGCCGAAAGCCTCGACAAACTCTACGACCAGATCGCTCCCAGTGCGCAAAACGTGCTGGCGACCATTACCCGCGAAGCGCTGGGCGTGGTCGCGGCCGTGGTGCCGTGGAATTTCCCGTTGGACATGGCCGCGTGGAAACTCGCACCCGCGTTGGCGGCCGGCAATTCGGTGATCCTCAAGCCCGCCGAGCAATCACCTTTCTCCGCGTTGCGTCTGGCCGAGCTGGCGCTGGAAGCCGGGTTGCCGCCAGGCGTGCTGAACGTGCTGCCGGGCCTCGGCGAGCAGACCGGAAAAGCCCTTGGTTTGCACCCGGACGTCGATTGTCTGGTGTTCACCGGCTCAACTGAAGTCGGCAAATATTTCATGCAGTATTCGGCGCAATCGAACCTGAAACAGGTGTGGCTGGAGTGCGGCGGCAAGAGCGCCAATCTGGTGTTCGCCGACTGTCAGGACCTGGACCTGGCCGCCGAGAAAGCGGCGTTCGGCATCTTTTTCAATCAGGGCGAAGTGTGCTCGGCCAACTCACGGTTGCTGGTGCAGCGTTCGATCCATGATGAATTCGTCGAGCGCCTCAAAGAGCAGGCCGAGCGCTGGCAACCGGGGGATCCGCTGGACCCGTCGAGCAGCGCCGGGGCGATTGTCGACAGCCGCCAGACCGCGCGCATCATGAAGTTCATCCAGCAGGCCGAACAACTGGGCGCAACCAAGGTGTGTGGTGGTCGGCAGTCGATTTTCAACGGTTCCGATAATTTCATTCAGCCGACGATTTTTACTGGCGTAAGCCCGGACATGCCGCTGTTTCGCGATGAGGTATTCGGGCCTGTGCTGGCGGTCACAGCGTTCGACGACGAGGCCTACGCCTTGCAACTGGCCAACGACAGCGTCTACGGATTGGCGGCCTCGCTGTGGACCGACGACCTCAATCGCGCCCACCGGGTGGCGCGACAATTGCGAGCGGGCACGGTGTCGGTCAACAGCGTCGATGCACTGGACGTGACCGTGCCTTTCGGCGGTGGCAAGCAGTCCGGTTTCGGCCGCGACCTGTCGCTGCATTCATTCGATAAATACACCCAGTTGAAGACCACTTGGTTTCAGCTGCGCACATAACAGCCGCTCATAACAAAACGGAGAATGGCGATGACCACACCACGTGAAACCCGCGACTACCAGGCCGCCGACGCTGCGCACCACATCCATGCATTCGTCGATCAAAAAGCGCTTAACGATGAAGGACCCCGGGTGATGGTTCGTGGCGAGCGCCTGCACCTGTGGGACAACGATGGTCGGCGTTACCTCGACGGCATGTCCGGGCTGTGGTGCACCAACCTCGGTTACGGGCGCAAGGACCTGGCCGCTGCAGCGACCCGGCAGCTGGAGCAATTGCCGTACTACAACATGTTTTTCCACACCACTCACCCGCAAGTGATCGAGCTCTCGGAGCTGCTGTTCAGCCTGTTGCCGGGCCACTACAGCCACGCGATCTACACCAACTCCGGCTCCGAAGCCAACGAGGTGCTGATCCGCACCGTGCGGCGTTACTGGACGATCCTCGACAAGCCCGAGAAGAAAATCATGATCGGTCGCTGGAACGGTTACCACGGCTCGACCCTGGCGGCGACGGCGCTCGGTGGCATGAAGTTCATGCACGAAATGGGCGGCATGATCCCCGACATCGAACACATCGATGAGCCGTACTTTTTCGCCCACGAGGGCAACCTGACCCCGGCCGAATTCGGTTTGCGGGCGGCGCAGCAACTGGAAGCGAAGATTCTCGAACTGGGCGCGGACAAGGTCGCCGGGTTTATCGCCGAGCCGTTCCAGGGCGCGGGCGGGATGATCTTCCCGCCAGAGAGTTACTGGCCGGAAATTCAGCGGATCTGCCGCAAGTACGATGTGCTGCTGTGCGCCGACGAAGTGATCGGCGGCTTCGGTCGCACCGGCGAATGGTTCGCCCACGAGCACTTCGGATTCGAGCCGGACACACTGTCGATCGCCAAGGGGCTGACCTCCGGTTACATCCCCATGGGTGGGCTGATCCTGTCGAAGAAAATGGCTCAGGTATTGGTGGAGCAGGGCGGCGTATTTGCCCACGGCCTGACGTATTCCGGGCACCCGGTGGCCGCGGCGGTGGCCATCGCCAACCTCACGGCGTTGCGTGATGAAGGTGTGGTGACGCGGGTTAAGGATGACATCGGGCCGTACCTGCAACAGTGCTTGCGCGAGGTGTTCGGCAATCACCCGTTGGTGGGCGATATTCAGGGTGTGGGCATGGTGGCGGCGTTGCAATTGGCGGAGGACAGAACCAGCCGCAAGCGTTTTGCCAATGAGAACGACATCGCCTGGCGTTGCCGCACGATTGGGTTTGAGGAAGGGGTGATTATTCGCTCGACGCTGGGGCGGATGATTATGGCTCCGGCGTTGATTGCCAGTCGGGAGGAGGTTGATGAGTTGGTTGGCAAAACCTTGAAAGCGGTCGATCGTACAGCTCAGGAATACGGCCGGCTCTGACATTGCCAGAAGGTCCTTCGGACCTTAATCGCGGGCAAGCCCGCTCCCACAGGGATTTGTGTCGACCTCAAGATTCAGGCACGACACATAACCTGTGGGAGCGGGCTTGCCCGCGATTGCTTTCGCCCAACCAGCACACCTCTCGGCTTTTGCACCCACCCCGTGCACACCCTGCAACCCCGCCCTTTTACGGCGCACGCTACCCAGTTTTTTCATCGCTCGCCTCGACATATTTCCTAATTTTCCTAATCCCGCCCCTGGTCCAACATCGACTTCGCCAGTCAGCCGAACGCTGCCCACAAAAAGGTCCATCAGAGGCCACCCGTGGCAGCTCTTCTCCAAGGCCGCTGGCCGTACTGCCCATGACAAAACTAAATCAACAGCTTTGGGAGTGCTCCATGATCAAGTCCTTGCTTAACCGCGTCGCTCATCCACTGGCGGTCACCGCCATCGCCGCCACGGTCGCCACCAGCGCCCAGGCCGGCACCCTGTCCATCGGCCACACCACGTGGGTCGGATATGGCACGCTCTACCTGGCCCGGGATCTGGGCTACTTCAAGGAAAACGGTCTGACTGTCGAATTGCCCGTCGTCGAAGAAGCCTCGATGTACATGGCCGCCCAGGCCTCGGGCGAGTTGTCGGGCTCGGCGTCGACCATCGACGAAGTGCTCAAGTACCGGCCGCAATTCTGCTTCAAAGCCGTCGCCGCACTCGATGACAGCCATGGTGGCGATGGCGTGCTGGTGGGCAAGGACGTCAAGAGTCTGCAGGAGCTGAAAGGTAAAGCGGTGGCGGTGAACGAAGGGTCGACGTCGCAGTTCTGGCTCTCTTATCTGCTGAAAAAACACGGCATGACCATGAGCGACATCACCGTGCAGAACATGACGGCTGACGATGCCGCCACCGCGTTCATCGCCGGTCGTGTGCCGGCCGCCGTGACCTGGGAGCCGCACCTGTCGATGGTTCGCAACAAGCAGCAAGGCAAAGTGCTGATCGACAGCAGCAGTACGCCGGGAGTGATTGTCGACGTGGTCGCGCTCAACTGCACGGTTATCGAGAAGCAACCGGAAGACGTCAAGGCGTTGGTCGCCGGTCTCTACAAAGCGGTGCAGTACACCAAGGACCATCCGCAAGAGGCCTACAAAATCATGGCCAAAGGTGTCGGCGGTTACCTCGCCGATCCGAAGGAACTGGCTGCCGCCGCGCAAGGCGTGCGCTTCTACGATCAGGCCATGAGCGAAAAACTCCTCGGCTCGCCGGGCAAACCGGGCGACAGCGAACGGCTGATCAAACTGGCCAACGAAACCGCCAGCGAATTGCAGGGCAAACCCTACAACGTCAGCAATGACGACCTGATCGACAACCGCTTCGTCAGCCCACTGTAGGAGGTCCGCATGTTCAAGCGCAATTCATGGCTGAGCCGCTGCATCACGCCCAAAACCGGACTGCCCGTGCAGGTGATCTGGAGCGCGAGCGGCCTGGCCTGGGTGTTGTTGATCGGCCTGTGGGCCGGGTTGTCTTACGGTGGCGTGGTGCCGGGCATGTTCCTGCCGACACCGGGCGCGGTGGTCGAGGCCGCCGTGCGCCTGAGCCGCGACGGCACCCTCGGTTTGCACGTGTGGGCCAGTCTCGAAGTGGTGATGGTCGGGTTCATCATCTCGTCGTTGGTGGCGGTGCCGCTGGGGTTGCTGATGGGCAGCTTTCGCATCGTCCAGGCGTTCCTTGAGCCGATGGTCAATTTCATCCGCTACCTGCCGGTGACCTCGTTCGTGCCGTTGTTCATTCTGTGGATCGGCATCGGTCTGGAGCAGCGGGTGTCGGTGATCATCTTCGGTGTGTTCTTCCAGCAACTGGTGATGATCGCGGACGTGTCCAAAGGCATCTCCAAGGACCTGATCAACGCGTCCTACACCTTGGGTTCGACACGCCGCGATGCGGTGCTGCATGTCATCGCCCCGGCGTCGTTGCCGGGTGTGCTCGACACCTTGCGCGTGACCATGGGCTGGGCCTGGACCTACCTCGTAGTCGCCGAGCTGGTCGCCGCTTCCAGTGGCCTGGGTTACTTGAGCCTTAAAGCCATGCGCGGCTTTCAAGTGGATGTGATTTTCCTGGCCATCGCGATCATCGGCCTGCTGGGCCTGGCCACCGATCAACTGTTCCGTTTTCTCCGTCTGAGGATCGCCGCATGGGCTCAGTAAGCACCGTCAACCCTCGTTTCGTCACATCTACGGCCGCCCCGGTGCAGGCCGCGCCACGGCTGCAAGTGGACAAGGTCAGCCTGCGCTATCAGAAACCTGACGGCGGCATGTTCACAGCGCTCGAGCAGGTGTCGTTCGACGTGCCGGATCAACAATTCGCCGTGCTGGTCGGGCCGTCGGGCTGCGGCAAGTCGAGTTTGCTGTACCTCACGGCCGGTCTGAATGAGCCCACGGAAGGCGAAATCTACGTCGGCGGCCAGCAAGTGCAAGGGCCGGGCGCGGACCGCGGCATGGTGTTCCAGAGCTATACGCTTTTTCCGTGGCTGACTGTGAGGCAGAACGTCGAGTTCGGCCTCAAGCGGCGCGGCATGGCCGCCGCACAGCGCAAGGAAATCGTCGACTACTACGTCAATGAAGTGGGCCTCACCGGGTTCGCCGACAACTACGCCAAGCAGTTGTCCGGCGGCATGATGCAGCGTGTGGCGATTGCCCGGGCACTGGCGAATGACCCGCAAATCCTGCTGATGGACGAACCCTTCGGCGCGCTCGACAGCCAGACGCGTCTGCAAATGCAGCAGCTGCTGTTGCGGGTCTGGGGCAACAGCAAGAAGACCGTGCTGTTCGTGACCCACGATATCGACGAGGCGATTCTGTTGGGGGATCGGGTCTACGTGATGGGTGCGCGGCCGGGACGGATCAAGCAGATTCTGGACGTGCCGATCGAACGACCCCGGACGCTGGACATGGTCATGGAGCGCTCGTTTATCGAGATGAAGCGCAGGATTTTCGGGCTGTTACATGACGAGCTGGAGGAACATTGAGTACACCGCAATCCCTGTGGGAGCGGGCTTGCCCGCGATTGCATTCTGTCAGTCGATATAAATGCAGCCTGACACACCGCTATCGCGGGCAAGCCCGCTCCCACAGGTTTTGTGCTGATTTGCCGTTAGGGCACCGCAGGCAGCAGGAACCGCGCAATCACCGGCAAATGATCGGAGATCCGCAAGGTATCGTCCTGCCTCACCATGGCCTCGACCCGTTTTATCCGCGGGCTGTAAAAGATGTAATCCACCGTCCGGTCCGGGCCGTTCAAGCCTGGATCATTCGGGTAGTGGGTCAGCCACCGTGCCCGATCGACCCCGCTGGCTTCGTTGTTGGTCGGGATCATCGGGTATTTGTCCCACAGCACATGCAATGCGCTGTCGACGGAGTAGGGCGTGCGTTGTTCGTCGGGCAGGCGTCGATACTGGCCCAGCGGCAACAGGTTGAAGTCGCCACCGATCAACCACGGGGTGCCACGGCTTTCAAGCTTGTCGAGCACTTTGGCCACGGCGGTCACCTGGGCTTGCAGGGTCTCGTCGGGCTGGATGACGCGGTCCAGATGGGTATTGAGCACGGCGATCTGCCCACCGTCACTCAACGGCAGGTACGTCACCAGCAAAGCGTTTTTCGGTTTGAACTGACGGCTGATGAGGTTGGCCGACGCGACCGGCAATTGCAGGCGTTCGGCGTGTTCGATCTGGAAACGGCTGAGGGTGGCCAGTTGCCGGCCAACGCTGCCGAAGATGTGCGGCAGCGGTACGAAATCGGCTTTCCAGTCGAAGGCGTGAGCGTTGCACGGATAAAGGTCGGCGAGCCGTTCCTGGAGCAACTTGAACTGGTTCTGGTAATCGCTGGCCTTGGCGCCGTCATCCAGTTCCTGCAACAGCACAACGTCCGGTTGCTCGTCGCGAATCACCCGCGCCACTTCATCGAGGCTGAAGGCCATGTCTTCGGGGGTGGGGCTTTCGTCGTCGCCTTCGGCCTGGTCATTCCAGAACACGTAGCGTTTGCCTGCGAGGTACTGAACGTTCCAGGTCATCACTTTCAGCGCCTGACCGGGTACCAGCGTGGGTGCCTGAGTGCTGCAACTGACCGGCAATGCTTCCTTGGCTCCGGGGCGCCAGGTCAGGTTGTAGATCAACAAGGCAATCAGGCCTGCGGCGATCAGCAGGCCCAGCAGGGTGTAGCGCAGTAGACGGGTCATGGCTCGGCTTATGGCGTTACAAAAGATGAGCCCGAGCATAAACGGCATGCCCATCAATAAGCCATACCACATGACCCTGTAGCAGCTGGCGAAGCCTCGGGCCGCGTTCGGACGTTCGGCTGCGCAGCAGTCGTAAAACCGGTGCACACGGTTTACCTGATACACCGCGAGCACTGATTTTACGACTGCTTCGCAGCCGGACGCAGGCTTCGCCAGCTGCTACAAAGGGATCGTGTTGTTCTTTAAAGAGGTCGATCAATCTTTTCCGGCGCATCGGCAATCAGCATGAACAACCGGAACAACACCACGCTGGTGAACAGTTGCAAAAAGCTGTGCGCGCTGTCGATCAGCAGCGAAATCACCGGGTTTTGCGGCTCCGGGTAAATCGCCAGAGTTGCGCCCTTGAGCACCCACAATGGGCCCATCACACACAGGATGCACACCAGGATGCGCAGGAAATGGCCGCGGGTCAGGCGCAGGCTTTCCTTCATCGCCGCCAACGGGGCCAGGCCGCGCAGCACCAGCAGGTACTCGCCAAACGCCAGGGTCACCATCAGCCAGATGCCCGGCAGGAAATACAGCGACAGGCCGATCAGGATCAGCAAGGTGTTGAGGGCGGTGAGCAGGGCGAAGCGCGGCCACAGGTAGGCCGACCTCGACAGCAGCTCGCGATTGCTCGGCGATTCGCCACGGCTGCGGGCATCGAGAAACAGAATCAGCGCGGCGGTGTACAGCGGATACACCAGCAAGCCGACCATCACGCTGATACCGGGAAAACTGTCCGGCTCGGTGGAGCGATCGACCACTTGTTGCAGCAGCGCTTCGAAAATCACCAGCGGCAGGCACAGCCGCACGATCTGGCCCAGATTGCGTTTGAAGAAATACAGAGAGTCACGCAGTACATCTAACGAATTCATCAGTCGGTATCGCAGGTTGAAAGCAGTGGCCCACTTTAACCGATGAAGCCCTTTGGGGCGCAAACGTAAACGTTCGGTAAAGACCATTGAAACATCCTGCATCAACCTCCATTAGGGAGGTGTACCTCATCCGCAGTGGACGAGGACGACGATATTCCCGGCAATCTACGAGGTCGCCATGAACAGCGAAGAACAAACCCTGATCGATGGACTGTTTTCCCGGCTGCAACAGGCCGAATCGGACTCAGCCCCGCGCGACGCCCAGGCTGAGGCGCGGATCAAGGAACACCTGACTCGCCAACCCGCGGCAGGCTATTTCATGACCCAGGCGATTCTAGTCCAGGAAGCCGCCATCAAAAGCCTCGACGAACAGAACAAGACACTCGCTCAGCAAGTGCAGCAATTGCAGGCCGAGTTGCAATCGGCCAAGACTCAGGCGCCGGCACCCGCCAGCGGTGGTTTCCTGTCGAGCATCTTCGGTGGCGGTTCCCGTGATCCGCAGCCTGCACCGACACAAAACGCACCGCCCTCCAATGGCGGATGGCGTGAGTCGGGGCGGCCGTCGTTCAACTCGCAGCCGCCACAGCAAAACTTTGGTGCAGCGCCGCCTCAGCAGAATTACGCGCCGCAACAACAACCTGTTGGCAACGGCTTCCTCGGTGGTGCGCTGAAAACCGCGGCTGGCGTGGCCGGTGGCGTGATGCTGGCGCAGGGCATCAGCAGCCTGTTCCAGCACAATCAGCAGCCGGAAGTGGTGGAAGTCATCAAGGAAGAGCCTGCTCAGGTCAACGATCAGGGCGACAGCGGCAACGGCTGGGGGGATGACCAGCGTGTGGCGGACAACAACGCCAACGATCAGGGCGGCTTTACCGACGCCGACTACAGCGATGACAGTTCATCGTTCTTTGGCGGCGACGACGACTCCTTCGTCTGATTCTCCTGTGGTGAGGGAGCAAGCTCCCTCGCCACAGGGCCGATTATTCGCGGAACAATCCTTCAGGCTGGCATACTGGGCCACTTTTCGGGCCTAGTGCCTGACCCAGCTTACGCGCGTCAGCGCCAAAGAGGATGCACGGTGAAAAAAATCGCAGTGTTCGCCGATGTCCAGAACCTCTATTACACCGTGCGTCAGGCCTACGGTTGCCACTTCAACTACGCCGCGCTGTGGGCTGACATCAGCAAACAGGGCGAGATCGTCGAGGCCTATGCCTACGCGATCGATCGCGGCGACAGCAAGCAGCAGCAATTCCAGCAGATCCTGCGCAACCTTGGCTTCATCGTGAAGCTAAAACCCTATATCCAGCGCAGCGACGGCTCGGCCAAGGGCGACTGGGACGTGGGCATCACCCTCGATATCATGGACGCCGCCGATCATGTCGACGAAGTGGTGCTGGCCTCCGGCGACGGTGACTTCGACATGCTGCTGGAGCGCATCATCACCAAACACGGCGTGCAAGCCGTGGCCTACGGCGTGCCGGGCCTGACGGCCAACTCGCTGATCCGCGCGGCCAGCCGCTACGTGCCGATCGAAGGCGCGTTGCTGCTCAAGAATTGATTTTTACGGAGTTGAAACAGGTTTGGAACGCATAGCAGTCATCGACTTTGAAACCACCGGGATCTCCCCGAGCAGCAGCTGCCGGGCCACGGAAATTGCCGTGGTGATCCTAGAACAGGGGCGCATCGTCGAGCGTTACCAGAGCCTGATGAACGCCGGCGTGCGCGTTCCGGCCTTCATCGAACAACTCACCGGCATCAGCAACGCCATGCTGCGCACCGCGCCGTCGGCCGAGCAGGTGATGAACGAGGTCAACGAATTCGTCGGCATCACGCCGTTACTGGCGCACAACGCCGCGTTCGACCAGAAGTTCTGGGACTTTGAACTCGGCCGCATCAAACGCACCCGCTTGCAGAACTTCGCCTGCTCGCTGCTACTCGCCCGCCGCCTGATGCCCGCCGCACCGAACCACAAACTCGGCACCCTCACCACCTTCGCCAGCCTGCCCAACACCGGCAAGGCTCACCGGGCCATGGCCGATGCCGAAATGGCGGCCAACCTGACGGCGCATTTGGCGCAAGAGCTGCGGCAGAAACACGGGCTGCGCGAGTTGTCCCATGATCTGCTGGTCAGCTTGCAGAAAGTACCGGCGGCGAAGATCAATGAGCATCTCAAGCGCCATCGCGGGTTCTAGGATTTGTGGTGTTCTGGCGGGCCTCTTCGCGGGCAAGCCTCGCTCCTACAGTTTTTGCAGTGTTCATTCGGCCGGCGTAAACCCTGCAGGTGCGAGGCTTGCTCGCGAAGGCGTCATCCGCATCGCTACTTACCATTCCCTTCCAACTGCCCCAACGGCACGCGCTTCTCGATGGCGCTCGACAGCACGATCGAGGTCTTGCTGAACCCGAACTTGGCAATCCGATTGATCAACTCCTCCAACTCCGGCATCGAACCCACCGCCGCTTGCATGATCACGCACGGATCACCCGTCACCCGGTGGCACTCCGTCAGTTGTGGGATTTTGATCAGGTCGTCGTAGGCCTTCTGGTTGCCGTGCTGGTTCAGGCGCAGTTCGATCACGCACTGGATTGGCAACCCGAGTTTGGCCATGTCTACTTTCGCCTGGTAACCAGTGATTACCCCGCAAGCCTCGAGTTTGGCCACGCGCTCGGCCACGGCCGGGGCGGACAGGTTCACCTTGCGCGCCAGGTCGGCGTAGGACGCACGACCGTTTTCCAGCAGGGCGCTGAGGAGCATGCGGTCGTATTTATCCATGGTCGTATTCCTGAAAAATGACTGACTTTCGAAAGCACGGTTTATAGCGCCGATCTCCGTGTTTTGAAAAGTGTACCGGCGCTATAAACAGGTTTTGTAACTTATTTTACGCCGCTGGCCTTTCTAGAATAGCTGTTCACATTGTCCTGTCATCGAGCTGCCCATGCCTGGCTTACGTCGTTTTCCCTTACCGTTGATCGCCGCCTTTTTTGCGTTGTATGTGATTTGGGGTTCGACCTACTTGGTGATCCGCATCGGCGTGGAGTACTGGCCGCCGTTGCTGCTCGCCGGTATCCGTTTCGTGATCGCCGGGACGTTGATGTACGCCTTCCTGCGCTGGCGCGGAGCACCGGCCCCGACCTGGGCGCAGTGGAAGGCCGCCGGGATCATCGGGATCTTGCTGCTGACGTGCGGTAACGGTGCGGTCAGTGTGGCTGAACACACGGGCGTCGCTTCGGGTGTGGCTGCGTTGGCGGTGGCGACAGTGCCGCTGTTTACCTTGCTCTGCGGATATTTCTGGGGTGCGCGTAATACCCGTCTCGAATGGGCCGGGATTATGCTCGGGCTGATCGGCATTGCCATGCTCAACCTCGGTTCCAACCTGCAATCGAGTCCGCTGGGCGCCGCATTGCTGATATTCGCGGCAGCTTCCTGGGCCTTCGGTTCAGTCTGGAGCAAACACTTGCCGTTGCCCCAGGGGGCGATGGCCAGTGCCGTGGAAATGCTGGTGGGCGGCGTGGCGTTGTTGATCGGCAGCGCCGTGAGTGGTGAGCATCTGCAAAGCATGCCGCCGATTGAAGGCTGGGCAGCCTTGGCCTACCTGACTGTCTTCGGTTCGATCATCGCCTTCAACGCCTACATGTACCTGTTGAAAAACGTGCGTCCAGCGGCGGCGACCAGTTATGCCTACGTCAACCCGGCGGTGGCGGTGTTGTTGGGGATCGTGTTCGTCGGCGAAACCATCGGCATCGAAGAAGCGCTGGCGATGCTGGTGATCATCAGCGCCGTGGTGCTGATCGGTTTGCCGCAGTGGCGACGTGCGCCGGTTCGACCGGCTGCCGTGGTGCAGACAGAATCGAGCGTGAATTAGGGTAAACTGCGCGCCATTGCACACCCGCGCTGAATTTTCCTACGGTAATCCCATGACTTTCGCCACCCTTGGCCTGATCGAACCCTTGCTGCGCTCTCTTGAGACGCTCGGCTACCAGACCCCGACGCCGGTTCAGGCGCAAGCCATTCCGGCGGTGCTGGCCGGTCGCGACCTGATGGCCGCCGCCCAGACCGGAACCGGCAAGACCGCCGGTTTCGCGCTGCCGCTGTTGCAGTTGCTGGCCATGGAAGGGCCGAAAGTTGCCTCCAACTCGGTGCGCGCACTGATCCTGGTACCGACTCGCGAACTGGCCGAACAGGTTCACGAAGCCGTGCGTCAGTACGCCGAGAACCTGCCGCTGAGCACTTATGCGGTGTACGGCGGCGTCAGCATCAACCCGCAAATGATGAAGCTGCGCAAAGGTGTCGACGTGCTGGTGGCGACTCCGGGTCGTTTGCTCGACCTGTATCGCCAGAAGGCCCTCAAGTTCAATCAGCTGCAAACCCTGATTCTTGACGAAGCTGATCGCATGCTCGACCTCGGTTTTTCCGAGGAGCTGGGGAACATTTACCGCGTGCTGCCAAAGCAGCGTCAGACGCTGTTGTTCTCCGCGACTTTCTCCGACGCGATCCGTTTGCTGGCCGGGCAAATGCTCAACGATCCACTGAGCATCGAGGTCAGCCCGCGCAACGTCGCCGCCAGCACCGTCAAGCAATGGGTTGTGGTGGTGGACAAGAAGCGCAAGCCGGAGCTGTTCATCCATTTGCTGCGCAAGGGCAAGTGGAAGCAGGTGCTGGTGTTCGCCAAGACCCGCAATGGCGTGGACGCGCTGGTGGAAAAACTCCAGGGCCTGGGCGTCAACGCCGACGGCATCCACGGCGACAAACCGCAGGCGACTCGCCAGCGGGCCCTGGACCGATTCAAGGCCAGTGAAGTGCAGATTCTTGTCGCCACCGATGTTGCGGCCCGTGGTCTGGATATTGAAGATTTGCCATTGGTGGTCAACTTCGACCTGCCGATCGTGGCAGAGGACTACATCCACCGGATCGGTCGTACCGGCCGTGCGGGTGCAACCGGGCAGGCCATTTCGCTGGTGTGCGCCGATGAAGTGAATTTGCTGTCGGCCATCGAGACGTTGACCCGACAGACGTTGCCTCGGCAGATGGAACATGACTTCGAGCCTGAGCATCGGGTGCCGGATACCGATGCCAGCGGTCAGGTGGTGAAGAAGCCGAAAAAACCGAAGAAGCCGAAGACGTCCGGTGGCGGTAAACGCAACCTGGGCAAGTGGGTTGAGAGCGGGGATGCTTCGGCGCCGGAGCCTTCGATCAAGCCTGTGCGCAAGGTGCCAGTGTTTAACACTGGGCCGCGTAAACGTAAGCCTTAAAAAGCTTCGGCGTCTGTCAGGACGCCTTCGCGGGCAAGCCTCGCTCCTACAAGAGCACCACCAATCCGTAGGAGCGAGGCTGCCCGCGAAGGGCGCGCTTCGGTCTTCAGTCCTTCTGTTTCAACCACTCCACCATCCCCAGCCCCGCCGCACGCCCACTGGCGAAACACGCGGTCAGCAGATAGCCGCCAGTCGGCGCTTCCCAATCGAGCATTTCTCCCGCGCAGAACACGCCAGGCATTTGCTTGAGCATCAGTCGTTCATCCATCGACTCGAACATCACGCCGCCGGCGCTGCTGATGGCCTCGTCCAGCGGACGGGCTTTCACCAACGTCAGGGGCAACGCCTTGATCGCCTTGGCCAGCAACACCGGATCAGCGAAGCATTCGGCCGGCGTGAGTTCGCGCAGCAACGCGGCTTTCACGCCATCAATCCCGAGCTGGCTGTGCAGGTGTTTGGACATGGAGCGCGACCCACGCGGTTTGCTCAACGCAGCCTGAATTTTATCCACAGGTCGGCCCGGCAGCAGGTCGAGGTGAATGGTCGCCGAGCCGTGCTGGTTGATGGCTTCGCGGATCGGCGCCGAGAGGGCGTAGATCAGACTGCCTTCAATCCCGGTCGCGGTGATCACACATTCGCCCAAGCGCGGCACGTCGTCATTGAGGCCGATGGCGATATTTTTCAGCGGCGCACCGGCGAATTTGCTGACCATCAATTCGCTCCAGGCCTGCACCTCGAAGCCGCAATTACTCGGTTGCAGCGGCATCAGTCCTACGCCGCGCTGTTCCAGTGGCAGCCTCCACGCGCCGTCCGAACCGAGGCGTGACCAACTGCCGCCGCCGAGGGCCAGCAAGGTGGCGTCGGGCGTGACGATCTTTTCGCCCTCGGGGCTGTCGATGCGCAATCCACCGTTGTCATCCCAACCGAGCCAACGGTGGCGGGTGTGGATAACCACGCTGGCCTCTCGCAGGCGTTTGAGCCAGGCCCGCAACAGAGGCGCGGCTTTCATGTCGGTCGGAAACACCCGGCCGGAGCTGCCGACAAAGGTTTCGATGCCCAGGTCATGAATCCATTGGCACAACGCATCAGCGCCGAATGAGCGAAGAAGCGGTGCAATCTGCGGGGCGCGTTCGCCGTAGCGTGAGAGAAACGCCGGGTAGGCTTCGGAATGGGTGATGTTCATGCCGCCGACACCGGCCAACAGGAATTTTCGCCCCACTGATGGCATACCGTCGTACAGGTCGACATTTAGCCCGGCCTGGCTCAACACTTCGGCCGCCATCAGACCGGCGGGGCCGCCGCCGATGATGGCGACGTGAGAAGGGGAGGATATCGAGGGCTGAGTCATGGAATGCGCTGCGGTATGGCGGAATAAGCCGGGCATTCTATCAGCACAGATCCCTGTAGGAGCGAGCCTGCTCGCGATGGCGTCAGGTCAGTCGACATCGATGTTGGATGTGAAGGCCTCATCGCGAGCAGGCTCACTCCTACATTTGATTTTCGTGGTTTCAAAACAGGTGGTTAAAAAACAACCGCCGAGTTGTAGGCCATACGCCGTATGGGCAGCAGGGCCTTTCACTCAGGTTATCCACAGGCAGTTCCACAGGCATTGTGGGTAAAGACTCACACCTCAATGACAACCTGATGACTGCCAGACCCGCTGCGCGCTGTGATGCAGGATGCCGTGGCGGCGCGCCAAGGCCTTACGGTCTTTGCTGTAGCCGCCGCCAATCAACCCGACCACCGGGATATCCCGCCCCAGGCAATGACGCATCACGCTTTCATCGCGAGCGGCAACGCCTTCGTCTGTCAGTTTCAGGTAACCGAGTGCGTCGTCCTTATGCACATCGACGCCGGCGTCATACAACACCAGGTCCGGTTGGTAGAGCGGCAGCAAATAATTCAGCGCGTCGTCCACCACCTTCAGGTAATCGGCATCGCCCATGCCTTTGGGCAACGGGATGTCCCAGTCACTTTCGGCCTTGCGTGCAGGAAAATTCTTCTCGCAGTGCAGGGAAACGGTTATCGCGTCCGGGGTGTTGTGCAGAATCCGTGCAGTCCCGTCGCCCTGGTGCACGTCGCAATCGAAGATCAGCACCCGATTCACACGGCCGCTTTCCAGCAGGAAATGGCTGATCACTGCCAGGTCATTGAAGATGCAGAACCCCGCCGGATAGTCGTAATGCGCGTGATGGGTGCCACCGGCCAAATGACAGGCCAGTCCGTGTTCCAGCGCCTGTTCCGCCGCCAGTAACGACCCGCCGACCGCCCGCACCGTGCGCTGGGCCAGCGCTTCGCTCCACGGCAGGCCGAGACGCCGCTGGTCTTCGCGGGACAACTCGCCACTCATGTAGCGTTCGATATAGGCAGCGTCATGCGCGAGGGCAAGAATCTCCAGGGGGCAGAGTTCCGGGCGCAGCAGGTCAGCGTCCCGGGTCAGGCCGCTGTCCACCAGGTGATCGCGCAGCAGGCGAAACTTGTCCATGGGGAAGCGGTGATCCGCCGGGAACTCGGGGCTGTAGTCTTCGTGGTAGATCAGCGGCAGCGGCATAACGAATTCAGGCAGGAATGAGTGAAGGATCCTACCAGCGTTGTAGACTTGCGGCATGGAAAGGGGAGGACACGATGGAGCCGATACTGGAACTCGAGAGCGCGCGACTGCTGCTACGGCAGTGGCGCGATGAGGATTTGCCGGAGTTTGCGGCGATGTGCGCCGATCCACAGGTCATGCGCTATTTTCCGGCACCCTTGAGTCGTCTCGAAAGTGCTTCGCTGATCGGACGGGTCCGCGGGCATTTTGCCGAGCATGGCTTTGGCCTCTGGGCGCTGGAGCGTAAGGACACCGGGGCATTCATCGGTTTTACCGGACTCGGCGTGGTCGGTTTCGATGCACCGTTTACCCCGGCCACAGAAATCGGCTGGCGCCTGGCGCGCGAGCATTGGGGGCTGGGTTATGCCAGTGAAGCGGCGTGGACCGCTCTGCGCTGCGGGTTTGACCGGATGCCGCTGAAAGAAGTCGTGTCCTTCACCACCGAAACCAACATGCCGTCGCAGAAAGTCATGCAGGCAATCGGCATGCACCATGATTCAGCCGATGATTTTGAACATCCCAAGCTCGCGGTCGATCATCCCCTGCGTCACCATGTGTTGTATCGCATCACCCGTGAACAATGGCTGCAAACCTTGCATGGATAAGCAGGCACGGACGTTTACAATGGCACCCATGGGCCCTGGCCATAAACTGAATCGACCGTCGCAGCCAAGACTGCGCGGCATGCTTTGTGTGAGGAGAGTCTGAATGAGCCAAGTGTTGGATGATCTGGTTGACCTGCTGACCCTGGAACCGATCGAAGAAAACCTGTTCCGTGGCCGCAGTCAGGACTTGGGTTTTCGTCAGTTGTTCGGCGGTCAGGTGATCGGTCAGTCCTTGTCGGCGGCCAGTCAGACGGTCGAAGAAGCGCGCCATGTGCATTCGATGCACGGCTATTTCCTGCGTCCGGGCGATTCCGCGTTGCCCGTGGTGTATCAGGTTGACCGGGTGCGTGATGGCGGCAGTTTCAGCACCCGTCGAGTGACGGCGATCCAGAAGGGCAACCCGATCTTCACCTGCAGCGCCTCGTTCCAGTACGACGAAGAAGGCTTCGAGCACCAGGCCGAGATGCCGATCGTGGTCGGCCCGGAAAACCTGCCCTCGGAACTCGAGCTCACGCAACAGCGTGCGCACCTGATTCCCGAGCACATGCGCGAAAAATTTCTGTGCCCCAAACCGATCGAGTTCCGACCGATCACCGAGAAAGATCCCTACAACCCGCAACCGTCCGATCCGGTCAAGTACGTCTGGTTTCGTGCCGACGGTGCCTTGGCCGATTCTCCGGCGTTGCACAAATACCTGCTGGCCTACGCCTCGGACTTTGGTCTGCTGACTAC
Source organism: Pseudomonas sp. RT6P73 (assembly GCF_054897715.1). Lineage (NCBI taxonomy): Bacteria > Pseudomonadati > Pseudomonadota > Gammaproteobacteria > Pseudomonadales > Pseudomonadaceae > Pseudomonas > Pseudomonas sp. RT6P73. The sequence goes on from NZ_JBUBUV010000002.1 coordinate 41,312, forward strand.
CTCGATGCAGCCCCATGGCAAATCGGTCTGGCAGAAAGACATGCAGGTCGCGAGCCTCGATCACGCGCTGTGGTTCCATGCGGATCTGCGCGCCGATGACTGGTTGCTGTACGCGATGGACAGCCCGTGGGCCGGCAATTCTCGCGGGTTCACCCGCGGCAGCGTGTTCAATCGTGCCGGGCAACTGGTGGCTTCGGTGACTCAGGAAGGCTTGATTCGCCACCGCAAGGATTGGGCATGAGCCTGGCCGAGGTGCGGCACTGGGTGTTCGACATGGACGGCACCCTGACGGTGGCCGTGCATGACTTCGCGGCGATCCGCGTGGCGTTGGCGATCCCGGCCGAAGACGACATCCTGACCCACCTCGCCGCGCTGCCGGCCGATGAAGCGGCCGCCAAACATGCGTGGCTGCTGGAGCACGAACGGGACCTGGCGCTGGGTTCGAAAGCGGCACCGGGCGCGGTGGAGCTGGTGCGTGAGTTGGCCGGGCGCGGTTATCGCCTGGGCATTCTCACGCGCAATGCCCGGGAGCTGGCGCACGTCACACTGGAGGCGATCGGCCTGGCTGACTGCTTTGCCGTGGAGGATGTGCTGGGGCGTGATGAAGCGCCGCCTAAACCGCATCCCGGTGGTTTGCTGAAGTTGGCCGAGGCCTGGAACGTGCCGGCGAGCGAGATGGTGATGGTCGGGGATTACCGCTTTGATCTGGATTGCGGTCGAGCGGCGGGGGCGCGGACGGTGTTGGTGAATTTGCCGGATAACCCGTGGCCGGAGCTGACGGATTGGCATGCGGCGGATTGTGGGGTGTTGCGGGAAATGCTTTCGGCTTGAGGGCCCCTTCGCGGGCAAGCCTCGCTCCTACAAGGGCAACGCGCCCAACTGTAGGAGCGAGGCTTGCCCGCGAAGGCGTCAGATCAGGCGATACAAAACTTACTGACCAAACAACACCTTCTGCCCCTCCGGCGACGTCAACATCTCAGCCCCGTTATGCCCGACCCCCGGCACTTCGACCAGTCGCTGATTGACCCCTTTGGGGTTGCGACGCAGCAGGTAATTGAAATAATTGCGTCCGCGAACCAGACGATAAGCACCTTGTGCTTCGGCCTCGCAACCTTTGTCCAGTGCCGGATGCTTCGGGTCGGTGTCTTGCTGCCCAAGCAGATAAGTCACGTCCCGTTTGACGTAACTGCCTTCAATTTGCGGTGCCGTTTGCCCACTGGCGTAAACGGGTAAATCCGCCAGCCCGTACTTCCAGCGATTGAAACCGGGACACGCCGCATGGTTGAACGCCACCGGCCGCTGCTCATTGAAGTACGCGTAGGATGAAGGGTTGGCGACGACGTAGCGAAGCTTCACGCCGGTGGCCTTCAGGGCCGGTTGCTCACGCGCCAGCAGCGCATAGCGCTGAACCACCTGAGCGCCACCGGAGTGCCCGGCGATGATGATTTGCTTCACATCCGGAAACTGCCGACGGTCGCTGATTCTCTCGATGATTTGATCGAGCGCTGCGTAGGAGCTCAGCGCAAAAGGAGCGGTGGATAAGCCTCCTGCCATCCAGTCATTGCCCTGCCAGCGCAACACCGTGTCAGCCACCGGATGCAGCGCGATATCGGTTTCGTTGAGGAACTGCGGGGCGATCACCAGGGTGCTTGCACTTTGCCCGGCCAGCTCCGCCGAGTGCTCGGCGCTCTGGCGATAGGTTTCAGCGTTGCGTAGACGACCATGGATGATGATCAGCACTCGTTCGATTTTTGCTGGCGCCGAGCCGAGGCTCACCGCCATCTCGCCTTCTTTCAACAACAATCGCCCGGGGCTGAGCTCCTTGACGCCATGCTCCGCAGCCTGGGTGCTTGCGCACGCGAACAACACAATCAACAACCAAATTTTCATTTACAGAGTTTTCGCCGCAAAGGTATCGCACTGGCCCACCTGGCCTTGCGCAAATCCGGTTTTGAACCAGCGCACCCTTTGCGCCGATGTGCCATGGGTAAACGAGTCCGGTACCACGCGGCCCTGACCTTTCTGTTGCAAACGGTCGTCGCCAATGGCGTTGGCCGCGTTCAAGGCTTCTTCGATGTCACCCGGCTCCAGCCAGTTCAGACGCTGCTGCGCATTGTTGGCCCAGACACCGGCCAGGCAATCGGCCTGCAACTCTTGGCGCACCAACAATCCGCCGTCACCTTCCATCTGCCGGCCTTGCTGGCGGGCTGCCTGAATTTTCGCTGAGACGCCGAGCAACGTCTGAACGTGGTGTCCGACTTCGTGCGCGATGACGTAGGCCTGAGCGAAGTCGCCTGCGGCGGAAAAGCGTTGCGACATTTCTTGGAAAAAAGCCGTGTCCAGGTAGACCTTCTGGTCGGCCGGGCAATAGAACGGCCCGGTCGCCGATGTCGCCAGGCCGCACGCCGAGTTCACCTGGTTGCTGAACAGCACCAGCGTCGGGTTCTTATATTGTCGACCCGCCTGCTGGAAAATCTGGCCCCACGTGTCCTCGGTATCGCCGAGGATCGAGCGCACGAATTCGGCGCCTTCATCATTGGCCGGCGGTGCCTTGCGGCTCTCATTGGTGGCCGGAGCCGATTGCTCGGTCATTTGTCCGGTCAGTTGTCCGAGAATTTGCATCGGGTCCTGGCCGGTGATCCAGCCGATCCCTACAATCAGGATGATCGCGGTCAGGCTCAGGCCTTTGCCACCACCAAAGCGCATCCCGCCGCCACCGCCGCCATCACCACGGGCGTCGACCACGTTGTCGCTGCGTCGGCCTTTTTTCCATAGCATGTGGGAATCCTCTGATTATCCGTGGTGATGAGTGTTGCTGGTGTGTGGGGGCGGCGCCAGTCCGGCTGTCCGGCTTTTTCGGCTGGCCGGGAGCCTTGCTGACTGTAGGAACATGGATCACCCATCGAATTCCGTAAGCGGGTGGGGTTTTTATCGAGTAGGCCAATTGAGCATCGGGTTCCAGATTTCGCATTACACGGTTCATCTTCTAGAATCAGGCAAATTGTATGTGGAACCTCCCATGGCCGGCAGTCAGATCGAACGTGTCTTCAGCGTGCTTGAAAGCCTCACCAGTGACCCTCGTGGTTTGCCGATGCAGATGCTCGCGGAGCAACTGGACATCCCTAAAAGCGCAACCCACCGTTTGCTCGCGGAGCTGATTCGGCTGGGCTATGTGCGGCAGAATCCGGAGAACCTGCGGTATCACTTATCCACCAAACTGGTGGCGATGGGGTTTCGTTACTTGTCCGGCAGCGGCGCCGATATCGTTCAGCCTGTGCTGGATCGGCTGGCCCAGGAAACCGGGGAGCTGGTGCGTCTTGGGGTGATTGAAGGCGAGCGGCAGATCTGGATCGCCAAGTCCCAGGGGGCCCGTTCCGGCCTGCGTTATGACCCGGAAATGGGCCGCGATGCGCCGTTGTTCTATACCGCGTCGGGCCATGCGTGGCTGGCGTGCATGAGCGATGCCGAGGCGTTGTCGCTGGTGGAGCGCCAGGGCGGCGAGCGGCCTAAAGACCTTGGGCCGAATGCACCGCGTTCCAACATCGAATTGCTGGAACGCCTGCGTCTGGCGCGGGAGCAGGGCTACGCCTGGGTCGAGGAAAGCTCGGCGGTGGGCACTTCGGCGATTGCGGCGGTGGTGCGGCACCCGAGCGAGGGGCGGGTGATCGGTGTGCTGAGTATCGCCGGGCCGAGTGCGCGGATGCCGGGCGCGCGGTTGCATGAGTTGGCGCCGCTGTTGTCGAGGTATGCCGAGGAATTGTCGGCGGCGAGTCTGGCATCGGAGTTGTTCAGTTAACTCATCCAGCACAGATCCATTGTAGGAGCGAGCCTGCTCGCGATGACGGGCTGACATTCAACATCTGAGCTGTTTGAAAGTCCGCTATCGCGAGCAGGCTCGCTCCCACATTTGATTTTTGTCGACCATAAAACCGTGCGTTATTCGAACACTTTCGGCCTATGCTTGTTTTGGAATCTGGAACCAGGTTCTAAATTATTGAAATTCGCCGCCAGCGACACGTTTCACTTCGCAAGGGATACCCATGACAGCAAGCACCCCGCTTTCCGGCGTAAACCAACCCTTCAAAGGGATTTTGCTGATCGTCGTCGCCACCTTCCTGTTTTCCAGTCATGACGCCTTTTCGAAATACCTCTCGGGGTTCTATCCGATCGTGATGGTGGTCTGGGCTCGCTATGTGGTTCACACCTTGTTGATGGCCGGGATTTTTCTGCCGCAATCCGGGCTGCGCGTCTTACGGACCAAACGGCCGATGCTGCAGCTGGTGAGGGCGTTGTGCCTGCTGGGCACCAGTTTGTTTTTTACCACCGGCTTACAGTACATCCCGTTGGCCGAGGCCACGGCGGTCAACTTTCTTGCACCGGTTTTGGTGACGGCGCTGTCGGTGCCGCTGCTGGGTGAGCGTGTCACCAGAGGCCAATGGATCGCAGTGATTTGCGGATTTATCGGCGTGTTGATCATCGTTCATCCCGGTGGCGATCTGTTCACGCCTGCGGTGCTGCTGCCGCTCTGTTCCGCGCTGTTTTTCTGCTTCTATCAGCTGCTCACTCGCAAGCTCAGCAACATCGACAGTCCGACCACCAGCAACTTTTTTGCCGGCCTGTGCAACACCCTGGTGATGAGCGCACTGGTGCCGTTCTTCTGGCAGGTGCCGAGCGTTGGGCATGGCTTCATGATGGTGGCGCTGGGCGCGTGCGGAATGACGGCGCACTTGTTTCTGACCCAGGCATTCCGCTACGCCGCCCCTGCGCTGTTGGCGCCGTTCGGCTATTGCCAGATTGTCTTCGCCGGTTTGCTGGGCTGGCTGCTGTTTTCCCACACACCGACCTTGACCACGGTGATCGGGATCGCGGTGATTTGCTGCAGCGGATTGGCGGCGGCGTGGCAGCAGAGTCGTCGGTAGGAAAAACAAAAAGGCAGGCCTGGAATTAGGCCTGCCGAGGGAGGGGATTTTACTCGGTAACGGTAGGAATCTTGCGCGGCGCCATGAAGTACATCCAGATCAGCGCGATGAAGTACATCGCCGGAATCATGGTGAAGAGCACGGTGTAGTTGTTGTTGGTGATGGTCAGGATGTGGCCGACCAATTGGGTCATGAACATCCCGCCGATGGCTGCGCACATGCCGCCGAAGCCGAACACCGTACTCATCATGTGTTTAGGCGTGTAGTCCATCACCAGGCTCCAGATGTTCGCGGTCCAGGCCTGGTGCGCGCCGATGGCCAGGGAGATGGCGAACACCGCTACCCACAGACTGCTGGAACCCGCTGCCATGATCACGCCGACGATGCAGCAGGCGAACAGGAACATGGACAACAGTCGCGCCTTGATCGGGTTCATGCCGCGGCCGATCATGAACGAAGAGAGGATCCCGCCGCCGACGCTGCCGAAGTCGGCAGTCAGGTAGATGATGATCAGCGGGATACCCATCTGGGTCACGTTGATCCCCAGGTTGTATTGCTGATTGAGGAAGGGCGGCAGCCAGTACAGGTAAAACCAGAACACCGGCGCGGTCATGGAGTAGGCCAGGGCGAAGGCCCAGGTGCCACGCATGCGCAGGATTTTCGAGAACGGTACGCGGGTCTGTTCCGGTTCGACTTCCTTCTGGATGTAGTCCAGTTCCGATTGTTTGACGCTCGGATGATCTTCCGGGTTGTAGTACTTCAAACCCCAGAACAGCAACCAGATCCCGCCCAGTGACGCCATGCACAGGAACGCGGCCTGCCAGCCCCACACGTGAAGAATCAGCGGCAGCAGCATCGGCGTGAACATCGCGCCGACGTTGGTGCCGGCGTTGAAGATGCCGGTGGCCACGGCGCGTTCGCCGGCCGGGAACCACAACCGCGTGGTTTTCACGCAGGCCGGGTAGTTGGCGGCTTCGGTCAGACCGAGGATAAATCGGCAAACCATGAAGCCGACCGCCGAAGTGGCCAGGCCGTGGGCGCCGGTCGCCAGGCTCCAGAGCAACACCGCGCAGAAGAACACGCGCTTCACGCCGACCCGATCGATCAGACGGCCTTGCAGCACGAAACCGATGGCGTAGCCGACCTGGAACCAGAAATTGATGTTGGCGTAGTCCATCGCCGTCCAGCTCATTTCCTTGGCGAGGATGGGCTGCATGACGCCCAGTGCGGCGCGGTCGATGTAGTTAAGCGTGGTGGCGAAAAACACCAGCGCCAACATGCCCCAACGGGTTTTGCCGACCGCCATGGCGCCGCGAATCTTGTCGCCGATGCCGCCGGAGGCAGGAGTCATGGAGGAACGCTCCACGGGAGAACTTTGAGAAGGAGTCATGTAGGCCACCGATTATTTTTATGTGGTGTTCTGGGTCTTTGGTCACCGAGACCGATGTGTGTGACCGGACTCAATGTGTCGTCGATGTTGGGCAGTGGACGAAAAATCGTCAATTCACCAATGGGCATTGTGTTCGATAATCGCACGCAAAACTAACCGGGTAGTACACTTTGAATTGCTGTGTGAGTTTGTCAGGCCAATAATTCCCCCCAAGAAAAACGCGGTCCCTGTAGCAGCTGGCGAAGCCTGCGTTCGGCTGCGCAGCAGTCGTAAACCTGAATACGCGATTTACCTGTACGACCGCATTGCCTGATTTCACGACTGCTACGCAGCCGAACGCAGGCTTCGCCAGCTGCTACATAAAAGCGAAAGCCTGCAATGTCGATAACAAGATTGTCCCCACCCCCCGGGAGTCGAAACATGCAGCGTTCCATTGCCACCGTGTCCTTGAGCGGTACCCTGCCGGAAAAACTCGAAGCCATTGCCGCCGCCGGTTTCGACGGGGTGGAGATTTTCGAAAACGACCTTCTCTACTACGACGGCAGCCCGCGGGAAATCAAACAGATGTGCGCCGATCTCGGGATCGCGATCACGCTGTTTCAACCGTTCCGCGACTTCGAAGGCTGCCGTCGCGACCGGTTGTCGCGCAATCTGGAACGGGCCGAGCGCAAGTTCGACCTGATGCAGGAACTGGGCACCGACCTGGTGCTGGTGTGCAGCAACGCGTCCGCCGACTCCATCGGTGATGAACAGATTTTAGTCGACGACTTGCGCTTGCTGGCCGAACACGCGGGTGCGCGTGGCTTGCGCATCGGCTACGAAGCACTGGCCTGGGGCCGGCATGTGAACACTTGGCAACAGGTGTGGAACATCGTCCGTCAGGCCGATCACCCAAGCCTTGGCGTTTTACTGGACAGCTTTCACACCCTGTCGCTCAAGGGTGATCCAAGCGCGATCGCCGAGATTCCCGGTGACAAGATCTTCTTCGTACAAATGGCCGACGCGCCGGTTCTGGCGATGGACGTGCTGGAGTGGAGTCGGCATTTCCGCTGCTTTCCGGGCCAGGGCGAATTCGATTTGCCGGGCTTCCTTGCCCCGATCATCAAGAGTGGTTACACCGGGCCGCTGTCGCTGGAAATCTTCAACGACGGTTTCCGCGCCGCACCGCCTCGGGCCAACGCCGCCGATGGTTTGCGTTCATTGCTGTACCTCGAGGAGAAAACCCGCCAGCGTCTGGCGCAGGAAGCGACACCGGCGACCCACCTCGACATTCTGTTCGAGACGCCCAACGCCAGCGAATACAACGGCATCGAGTTTCTTGAATTTGCAGTGGACGAAAGCCTGGGCGCCAAGCTCTCCCATTGGCTGGAGCGACTGGGTTTCGTCAAGGCCGGGCAACATCGCTCCAAAAGCGTCAGCCTGTTGCGTCAGGGCGATATCAACCTGATCCTCAATTCCGAGCCTTACTCGTTTGCCCACAGTTTTTTCGAAGCTCACGGTCCTTCGCTGTGCGCCACCGCCGTGCGGGTCAAGGACAGCGCCAGTGCGCTGGCTCGGGCCGTGGCCTATAAAGGTCAGCCGTATCGCGGACTGGTTGGCCCCAACGAGCTGGAACTCGCTGCAGTACGCGCGCCGGATGGCAGTCTGATCTACCTGGTGGATCAGGAAGCCGACGTCTACGGCACCGACTTCAATCTGCAACCGGCCGCCGCGGCCAGTGGCGGCCTCAAACGCATCGATCACATGGCGATGGCGCTGCCAGCCGACAGCCTCGACAGTTGGGTGCTGTTCTATAAGAGCTTGCTGGATTTTGAAGCCGACGATGAAGAGGTGTTGCCCGATCCATATGGCCTGGTAAAGAGCCGTGCCTTACGCAGCCGTGACAGTTCGATTCGCTTGCCGCTGAACATTTCCGAGAACCGCAACACCGCGATCTCACACGCGCTGTCGAGTTATCGCGGCTCCGGCGTGCATCACATCGCGTTTGACTGCGATGACATCTTTGCCGAAGTCAGTCGTGCCAAGGAGGCGGGCGTGCCGCTGCTGGACATCCCGCTCAATTACTACGATGACCTCGCTGCTCGGTACGACTTCGACGACGAATTCCTCAGTGAGCTGGCGTATTTCAACGTGCTTTATGACCGTGACGCCCAGGGAGGTGAGCTGTTCCATGTGTACACCGAGCCGTTTGAAGGGCGATTCTTCTTTGAAATCATCCAGCGCAAAAGTGGCTACGTCGGTTACGGCGCGGCCAACGTGGCGGTGCGCCTGGCGGCCATGGCCAAATCCCGAAGCGGTGCCGTACGTCAGGCAAAGTTGTAGGAAAATCGTAAACACGGCGACAAACCGCTGCCGCGCGGCTTCCTTCACTGTGCGGCGCGGCCCATAATCGCCAGCCTGTGCAGTGATGGCCGTGAGCCCGCAATGACGATAACTTCAGAACTCTCCGCAGCGCCCGCCGAACCCATTGCCGTGCCGCGCAAGAGTCGCAAGAACAACCCGGAAAAGACCCGCGAAAACATCCTTCAAGAGGCGATTGTCGAGTTCGTCCAGCAGGGGCTTTCCGGTGCTCGCGTCGATGCGATCGCCGAGCGCATCCACACCTCAAAACGCATGATCTATTACTATTTCGGCAGTAAGGAACAGCTCTACGTCGAGGTGCTGGAGAAACTCTACGGCGACATCCGCAATACGGAAAACCACCTGCACCTGGCCGAACTGGCACCGGTGGAGGCAATTCGGCGGCTGGTGGAGTTCACCTTCGATCACCACGATCGCAACGTCGATTTCGTGCGCATCGTCAGCATCGAGAACATTCACAACGCTGAATACGTGAAGCGCTCCGACGCGATCAAGGCGATGAACAACACCATCCTCGATTCACTGGGCGTGATTTTGCGTCGCGGTGCCGAAGAAGGTGTGTTCCGCGCTGGGCTTGAGCCGCTGGATGTACATCTGCTGATCAGCTCGTTCTGCTTTTATCGCGTGTCAAACCGCCATACCTTCAGTGAGATTTTTCAGATCGACTTGCCGGACGAGAGCATCAAGCAGCGTCATCGGGAGATGATCTGCGAGTCGGTTTTGCGATATTTGCAGGCTTGACGCCTTCGCGGGCAAGCCTCGCTCCTACAGTTCAATACACTCCTGTAGGAGCGAGGCTTGCCCGCGAAGCTTTTCATCTTTTCAGCCATTCATGCGCTGAAAATGTTCCAACATCCGCTGCATATCCGGCACCACACCGCTAAACAACTCAAACGCTTTCACCGCCTGAAACACCGCCATGTTGCCGCCATCCAGCGTTCGGCAACCCAGGGCGCGGGCGTTGCGTAGCAGTTCGGTTTCCAGCGGAAAATAAACAATCTCTGCCACCCACAATTCAGCCCGAAGCAACTCCAGCGGCACCGGCATGCCCGGCAATTTCTTCATGCCCATCGGCGTGGTGTTCACCAATCCATCCGCCTTGCCCAACGTGCTCGGCAAATCATGCCCCGCGACGGCCCGGCCCGCGCCGAAGTGTTGATTGAGATTGTCCGCCAGCGTCTGCGCGCGGCTGATCTCCACGTCGAAAATACTCAGCAGCTGTACTCCTTCGCTCAGCAACGCGTGGGCCACCGCCGCACCTGCGCCGCCAGCGCCCATCTGGACCACACGCTCGCGGGCAACGTCCTTCAATCCCCGACGAAAACCTTCGGCAAAACCCAGGCAATCGGTGTTGTGGCCGATGCGCTTGCCGTCCTTCAGCACGACCGTGTTCACCGCCCCGATGCCGCGAGCTTCCGCCGACAATTCGTCGAGCAGCGGGATGATCGCCTGCTTGCACGGGAAGGTGATGTTCAGGCCGGTGAAGTTCATGCGTTCGGCGGCCATCAACAGATCGGGCAGGGCGCTGCTGTCGAGTTTCAACTGATCGAGGTCGATCAAGCGATAGAGATAACGCAAACCCTGGGCATCGCCTTCATGCTCGTGCAGCGCCGGGGTGCGGGAAGCCTGAATGCCGGCGCCGATCAGCCCGGCCAATACCGCGTTGTTCTGAGTCACGGCGTTTACCCCTTCAAACGTTGGCTGAAATAATCCAGCGCCAGGCGATAACCATGGCTGCCGAAACCGGCCATTACCGCAGTGGCAATGGCTGAAACGAAGGAGTGATGCCGAAAAGGCTCGCGGGCGTGAACGTTGGACAAGTGGACTTCGATTACCGGCAATTCGCTGGCGATCAAGGCATCGCGGATCGCGACTGAAGTGTGTGTCCAGGCCGCCGGGTTGATGACGATCCCGGCGCAACGGCCACGGGCCGCGTGAATCCAGTCGAGCAATTCGCCTTCATGGTTGGTCTGGCGAAACTCCACCGCCAGGCCGAACTCTTCGGCGGCACGTCCGCACAGCGCCGAGATGTCTGCCAAAGTTTCGTGACCGTAAGTCGCCGGTTCGCGAGTGCCGAGCAGGTTCAGACTCGGGCCGTTGAGCACCAGAACGATAGGGGACATCAAAGTCTCTCCACATATTATTTTTGGAATGGGCTGGGGGTTCAGCCTGTGGAGATAAATTGTACTAGCTGGTTAGTTCGGTCAATTGAAGAGAGGTTTCATTGAGGTTTTGTGTGCGGTGATCGGACAGTCGCGAGGCTTATCGCGGCAGATGCTCGACCAGAAAATCGATAAATGCCCGCAGCCTCAGCGGCATATGACGGCTCTGCGGATAGAGCAGGGTGAACGGCCGGGAGCGTCCGCCATAAGGTTTGAGCACTTCCACCAACGAGCCATCGGCCAGTTCGTTTTCGACGATGAAGCGGTAGGTTTGAAACAGTCCCGCCCCGTTTTTGGCCAAGGTCACGCCGCCGAGCACATCGTCAGAACAACTCAGGCTGCCCTCGGCCAGAATCTCCCGCGGTGCGCCGTTGTCGTTGAACAGCCAGGCAATGCGTCGACCGCTGCTGGGCAGTTCGTACTGAATGCATTCGTGCTGTGCAAGGTCGTCGAGGCTTTGCGGGACACCCGCGCGCTTCAGGTAATTGGGACTGGCAATCATCACCAGCGCGGCGTCCTCAAGGTGACGGGCGATGAGGCCGGAATCCGGAATCGCCCGCACGCGGATCGCCATGTCATAACCCTCACCGACGAAATCGATGTTGCGATTACTGATGTGCGACTCGACTTTCACGTCTGGAAAGCGTGCCCGAAACGCCGGCAACAACGGCAAGATCCGGTGGTGCGCATACGTCGTTGGAATACTGATGCGCAGTGTGCCGGACGGTTGCTGTTGCTGGCCCATGACCTCGCGCTGAGCCTCGACCAACTGCGCCAATGCCTGACGACATTCCTCGTAATAGCGGCGGCCACTGTCGGTGAGCTTGACGCTGCGGGTGGTACGCGCAAACAGCCGTACGCCCAGACGTTCTTCCATGCGCGACACCGAACGACTCACGGCGGCCGGTGTTACGCCGGCCACCAATGCGGCCGCCGTAAAGCTGCCGGCCTCGGCCGCCAGGCAAAACAGTTCGATGCTGCCCAACTGAAGATCGTCGAATACTCGCTGCATGATTTATTACACCGGGGATCAAATGAGGGACAGTGCGTCACTGTAGATGAAATCGCCGAAGCAATGCTTTACTTGGCCGGCGTCTAATTCGATAACCGGACAGGAGCAGCATCATGCCTTTCGTCAGCGTGCGAATCACCCGTGACGGCGTCACCCGGGAGCAGAAAGCCCAAGTCATCGCCGAAATCACCGACACCTTGAAACGCGTTCTCGGCAAGCCACCGGAACTGACCCACATCGTGATCGAGGAAGTCGATACCGATAACTGGGGGTACGCCGGCGTGACCACTACCGAGTTCCGAAAAAATCAGCCGAAATGATTGTGTGACAAGCCAGGAAAGCCGTCTTCGTGACGGCTTTTTTTGTGGGAGCGAGGAAAGGATTGCTTACTGTTTTGCGCAGTTATCCACCGGCCCAACGCGAGGCTTGACGCTAGTCTCAGAGGCGTAAAGACGATTTGGCGCAGAGCCAATTGTCGGATTTTACAGGGAGTGTCGGGTCTTTTGATTCATTAACCTAACGGATGGGTTAGCATGCGATTATTCAGCTACAAAGGGTTTTCAATGGTGATCATGTTGCGCGATGAGCACTGCCCGCCGCACGCGCATGTAGATGCCGGAAGCTGGAGTGCACGCTTCAAATTCTGCTTTTGGCACAACAATGTCGAGCTGTGGGATGTGGTGCCTCATTCAAATCGGCCACCTGTGGCAGTGCTGGAAGGATTGCGTCGCGCACTCAGACAACCCGCCCACTTGCGTCGCGCCCGGGCCATTTGGTGGGACAAGCTGCAAACGGTCTGTCTCGATCATCAGAAATGGGACTGGCAGGCCAGCGAAGTCGTGGTGGTAAAAAGGATCGCGAGTACGACCTGGATGATTGGCTCGGCTTGCTATGAACCCGAGACGAACAAGACCCTGCTGGCGCTGATCGGCGTTCCTGAGGGTGTGGAGATTCAACTATGAAAACGATACAGGCAGGAATGCTGGCCGATCGGCCTGTCACCGAGGCAGTACTGGATGAAGCCATCCAGCGCGGGCAAGTGCGCCAAAAAAACGGATTGCAGGCGACTTCGGTGAGGTTTGTGGAACCTTGTCTGGCGGTCAGTTTCATTGATGGCAGTGGCGTGCTGCTGCCCGTGCAGAACTATTCGGAATTTGATGATTTCGACGTCGAGGATTTCGCGGACCTGAAAGTCGGCTTTTCCGGCACCGCCCTGTGCCATGAAGGCAAGGATCTGCACGTGTCCATCGCCGGGATGATTTCGGCGAGCAGGCCTTTGATGAACATGGCTGCCTCGGTCATCGCCTCACGCAATGGTCGCCAAAGCAGCGCCGCCAAAGCCGAGGCAGCGCGGGCTAATGGCCGTAAAGGCGGGCGTCCGCGCAAGGCAGATGTCACCGATTGAGCCACAAAAAAGCCGTCGTACTGACGGCTGTTTTGTATGGGGCGGCTGCAATCAACGACGCGTCAACAACACCCCGGATTCCATGTGGTGCGTCCACGGAAACTGGTCGAACATCGCGCACTGAGTGATGCGATGGGTGTCGTGCAACTGGGCGATGTTGGCCGCCAGGGTTTCCGGGTTGCAGGAGATGTAGAGGATGTTGTCGAAGCGCCGGGTCAGTTCGCAGGTGTCCGGGTCCATGCCGGCGCGAGGCGGGTCGACGAAGACGCTACCGAACTCGTAACTCTTCAGTTCGATGCCGTGCAGGCGCCGGAATGGGCGGACTTCATTTAATGCTTCGGTCAGCTCTTCGGCGGACAAACGCACCAGGGTGACGTTATCCACAGCGTTTTCGCTGAGGTTGCTCAGTGCGGCGTTCACCGAAGTCTTGCTGATTTCGGTGGCTAGCACTTTGCGCACGCGGGTCGCCAGCGGCAGGGTGAAGTTGCCGTTGCCGCAATACAGCTCCAGTAAATCGTCCGGGCGATCGCCGAGGGCGTCGTAAGCCCAGTTGAGCATCTTCTGGTTCACGGTGCCGTTAGGCTGAGTGAATGCGCCTTCGGGCTGGCGGTAGCTGAATGTGCGGCCACCGACGTCCAGTTTCTCGACCACGTAATCATGGCCAATCACTTCGCGTTTGCCTTTCGAGCGACCGATAACGCTGATGTTCAGGTCGGCGGCCAGTTTCGATGCCGCTGTGTGCCAGTGTTCGTCCAGCGGGCGGTGATAGCACAGGGTGATCATCGCATCGCCGGCCAGGGTGGTCAGGAACTCCACCTGAAACAGCTTGTGGCTCAGCGCCGCACTGGCTTTCCATGCGGCCTTGAGCTGCGGCATCAGCTCATTGATGCGCAGGCTGGCAATCGGGAATTCTTCGATCAGGATCGGCGTGCGTTTGTCTTCCTGGGAAAACATCGCGTAATGACGATCGCCGCCTTCGCGCCACAGGCGGAATTCGGCACGCAGGCGGAAATTTTTCAGCGGCGAGTCAAACACCGCAGGTTCTGGCGCATCGAACGGGGCCAGCAGGTCGCGCAGGCGCGTGACCTTTTCTTCGAGCTGAGCGGCGTAGGCCTGGGAATCAAAAGTCATGCGTTGAACCAACCCAACTTGATCACAAACAGAATCGACAGAATCACCAGCGCCGGGTTCAGCTCACGGCCGCGGCCGGACAGCAGTTTGATCGCGGTCCAGGAGATGAAACCGAAGGCGATGCCGTTGGCGATGGAATACGTGAACGGCATGGCCAGCGCGGTGATCACGACCGGTGCGGCAACGGTGATGTCGTCCCAGTCTATTTCGGCCAGGCCGGATGTCATCAATACCGCGACGAACAGCAGCGCCGGTGCGGTGGCGAACGCCGGAACGCTGGCGGCCAATGGCGAGAAGAACAGAGCCAGCAGGAACAGAATCGCCACCACGACGGCGGTCAGGCCAGTGCGGCCACCGGCACTCACGCCGGCGGCGGATTCGATGTAGCTGGTGGTGGTCGAGGTGCCCAGCAGCGAACCGGCCATGGCCGCGGTGCTGTCAGCGATCAGGGCGCGGCCCATTTTCGGCATGTGGCCGTCTTTGCCCATCAGGCCGGCGCGCTTGGCGACGCCGATCAGGGTGCCGGAGTTGTCGAACAGGTCGACGAACAGGAAGGCGAAAATCACGCTGACCAGACCGATGTCCAGCGCACCCTTGATGTCCAGTTGCAGGAAGGTCGGCGCCAGGGACGGCGGCATCGACATCACGCCGCCGAACGGAGTGAAGCCCAATGCGATGGACGCGATGGTCACGACCAGAATGCCGATCAGCACCGCGCCACGTATGGCGAGCGCTTCGAGGGCGACGATCAGGGCGAAGCCAAGGGTCGCGAGGATTGGCGCTGGTTGTTTCAGGTCACCGAGGCCGACCATGGTCGCCGGGTTGCTGACCACGATGCCGGCGTTATGCAGGGCAATCAGTGCCAGGAACAGGCCGATACCGGCGGCAATGGCCGAGCGCAGCGGCAGCGGGATGCTGTTGATGATCCATTCGCGGATGCGGAAGATCGACAGCAGGAAGAACAGCACCGCCGAGATAAACACCGCACCCAGCGCCACTTGCCAGGTGTGGCCCATGTGCAGGACCACGGTGTAGGTGAAGAAGGCGTTCAGGCCCATGCCCGGTGCGAGCGCGATCGGGTAGTTGGCGATCAGGCCCATTACCGTGGAGCCGATGGCCGCTGCCAGACAGGTCGCGACAAACACCGCGCCCTTGTCCATGCCGGTCTCGCCGAGAATGCTCGGGTTGACGAACAGAATGTAGGCCATGGCCAAGAAGGTCGTGACGCCCGCCAGAATCTCGGTACGCACGTTGGTGTTGTGTGCCTTGAGTTGAAACAGCCTTTCCAGCATGTCTGCTCCCCGTGGCGCGCCCGGCGCCGTGAATGTATCGACCTCAACAGCAAAGCACAGGCCGTTGAAGGCGCCTGGTAATTTTCTGCAGGTCGGAAAAAGCCGCGCATCATACCAGCAGCGTGGGGCTGTGGCTGCTTATGGCTGCGATCGTCGTCGATGTTTTGCCGTAAAGCGAACTGAGCCATACTGCGCGCTGGTTTTGGGGGGCGTTATGGATTGCATTAAAAAGTGTGGGGCAGCGGTGATTGGCGTCGCGATGGCATTGTTGCTGGGGGCGCAAACTGCCTCGGCGGCGATGGCACCGCCGTTGAGCCAGGTGAAAGTGGTCAAGGTCGAATCGCCGGGCTGTGGTTATGAAAACATTGTCGAGAATCAAGAGCAGACGAGCTGTGACCACAGTGGTCCGAGCATCAGGGTCTACGTTCTGGAGATTGGCTATGGTCGCGCCCCGCATGTCGCGCTGGATGGTTTTGAAGTGGACGGCACCCGGACGCCGGTGTGCGCCTTTCAAACCGGCAACTTGAAGGACTGCACGCCAGGGGAAAAAACCGTCGGCTATCTGTATATCTTCAATCTTGCGGGCAAGCAGAACGGCATCTTCACTTTCAGCAATACCTCAATCAACGCGCCGGGCAACACGATGTCGACCCAGCTTTACATCAAGTAACGCCTGCGCTCGAACAAGGGTCAGGAAAGCTGACTACGCTTTAAAGATCATTCTGTGGACCGTGCCCATGACCTTTAGAGCTTTGATTACCCTCGCCGAGGGCATCGATGACCTGCAAACCGTCACCCTGATCGATGTGCTGCGCCGCGCCAAGGTTGAAGTAGTAGCGGCGAGCATCGAGGGCCGACGCATGATCACCTGCGTCCGTGGCTCCCGCTTGACCGCCGACGCAATGCTGGTGGATTTGCTGGCCCAGCCGTTCGACCTGATCGCGCTGCCCGGCGGTGAGGTCGGCTCACAACACCTCGCCGCGCATCAACCCCTGCAACAGTTGATCAAGGACCAGGCCTCCGCCGGGCGTCTGTTCGCCGGCATCGGTGAATCCCCGGCGCTGGCATTGCAAGCCTTTGGCGTATTACGTCAACGGCGGATGACCTGCCTGCCATTGGCCAGCCATCAACTGTCGGGCTGCACTTTTGTTGACCAGCCTGTGGTGGTGGATGGCAACTGCATCACCGCGCAGGGATCTGGGGCGGCACTGCAGTTTGCCCTGTCGCTGGTGGAGCAACTCTGCGGTAAAGCCACGCGCACTGCAGTGGCGGGGGAATTGGTGGTTTGAAAAACCTCAGGCGTGAATGGCAATAGGTTCGATAAACGGTTGCTCACGATGCTCCGCTTGCCAGAGGTCGTAGTCGGCCTGAACCCCTAACCACATCCGCGCCTTGCCAATTCCGGCTCGTTCGAGACGCACCGCCAGATCCGGACTAATCGGCGCGTGTCCATGCAGTACGCGCGAAAGATGCGGACGAGCGAACCCCAAGTGACGGGTAAGTTCTGTGACGCTGATGCCTAGCTCGGGCAATACTTCCGTCAAAAGCGTTTCGCCAGGGTGCGGCGGGTTGTGCATGGGCATGGTCTCTGCGTATGTGTTCTATGGAGTGTAATGCGCAGCCTTAGGGGCCAGTTACAGTTATGGACGATTGCACCCATTAAAGGCAGTTTCTTACCGTGGTTTCGGCAGATCCCTACACAAATGCCACGCCCATCAATTCCCTTGAACGCTCACCCCAAGGTGAAGTCGTACCCCTTATGACGGTGGTTGACCAAAACGCCGCGAATGTACGACCTACCGTGAGGTGTTTATGAGCGTGACCACTCCCGACGCTGCGCAGCCTTCCTATGCCATTCATCCGCTCCACCTGACCCTCAATGGTCAGGAGCGGCAGCTTGAGGTCCTGCCGTGGACCACGCTGCTGGATCTTTTGCGTGAGCAACTGGACCTGATCGGCACTAAAAAAGGCTGCGACCACGGCCAATGCGGTGCTTGCACGGTATTGCTCAATGGCAAACGGGTGAATGCCTGCCTGACACTCGCGGTGATGTGTAACGGCGCCGAATTGACGACGGTTGAGGGGTTGGCGAACGGCGACGAATTGCACCCGATGCAGCAGTCCTTCATCAAACACGATGCTTTTCAATGCGGCTATTGCACACCGGGGCAGATCTGCTCGGCGGTGGGGCTGGTTAATGAAGGACGGGCGCAGACCACTGAACAGATTCAGGAGTTGATGAGCGGCAACCTCTGCCGTTGCGGCGCCTACAGCAACATCCGCGATGCCATCGCAGAGGCATTGCCCGCGTGCCGTCAGCGGACCGCACAGGGAGATGGCCAATGAACCCTTTCCATTACAGCAAACCGGGTTCAGTGGAAGACGCCGTGCATCTCGCCGGTCCGGCATCGCGCTTCATTGCCGGCGGTACGAATCTGCTGGATTTGATGAAAGAGAACCTCACTCGCCCCGAACATTTGATCGATATCACCGGGTTGCCTTTACGCGACGTGAGGGAAACTGCCAGCGGTGGTGTGATGATTGGTGCCCTGGTCAGCAATGCGGACCTTGCCTGGCACCCGCTGATTGAACAGCGTTACCCTTTATTGTCGCAAGCGATCCTGGCAGGTGCATCGCCGCAGTTGCGCAATATGGCCAGCACCGGCGGCAATCTTCTGCAACGCACTCGCTGCTATTACTTCTACGACGCCAGCGTGCCGTGCAACAAACGTGAGCCCGGTAGCGGCTGCCCGGCGCGGGACGGCCTCAATCGCATTCACGCAATCCTGGGCGCCAGCGCGCAGTGCGTTGCGACCCATCCTTCCGACATGTGTGTGGCGTTGGCTGCGCTGGAAGCTGTGGTCCACGTACAAGGTCGCAACGGCATGAGAACCCTCGCGTTCGCCGATTTCCACCGGTTGCCGGGCGATACGCCGGAGCGCGATAACCAACTGGCCGACGACGAACTCATTACTGCAATCGAATTACCGGCCACCGGTTTTGCCGAGTACAGCCATTACCTGAAAATTCGTGATCGTGCGTCCTATGCCTTTGCCCTTGTTTCGGTGGCTGCAGCGCTGGACCTAAAAGGGTCGATCATCCGCGAGGCGCGACTGGTGCTCGGTGGTGTAGCGCATAAACCCTGGCGTGACACTGCCGTCGAACATTTTCTGGCAGGCAAAACCGCCAACCCTGAGTCCTTCACCGAAGCGGCGGACAGGCTGCTGCAAAACGCCGAACCGCTCGAACACAACGCTTTCAAAGTCAAACTCGCACGCCGGGCAATCGTCCGCGCCCTGAGCGATGCCGCACGGGGAGGACAAGCCTGATGAACACCTTCACTTTGCCCATGGGCCAGCCACTGGACCGGGTCGACGGTCATCTCAAAGTCACCGGTCAGGCCCGCTACGCCGGAGAGTTTTCTGAGGACGGCTTGCTTCACGGCAGCGTCGTTTGCGCCACTATCGCTTGCGGACGGGTGCTCAGCATCGATGCGTCCGAGGCACTGGCGTTGCCCGGTGTCGTCGCAGTGATCGATCACCTCCATCGCCCGGAAATCGCCAGCTACGACAAGTCTTATGAAGACGCCGACTCGGCTGAGGGTTCGCCGTTTCGTCCGTTGTACAACGACCGGATCCTGTACAGCGGTCAGCCGCTGGCATTGATTGTCGCGGATAACCTTGAGCTGGCGCGCCATGCCGGTTCGTTGGTAAAAATCGAATACGGAACAGAGCCCCATCAGACCGATCTGCTAATCCTGCAAGGCGAAGCCAAACCTGCGCCCGCCGAACTGCCCAAGCCTCGTGGGAATTTTCAGGCCGGGTTTGCCAGCGCGGCCATCAGCCTGGACCTGAACTACAGCACGCCGATCGAACACCACAACCCGATGGAACCCCATGCCAGCACGGTGCTGTATCAGGCCGATGGCAGTCTGCACATCCACGACAAGACCCAAGGACCACAGAACTGTCAGTCGTATGTGCAAAAGGTATTCGGGCTGGAGAAAGAGCAGGTCAGGATTTTCGCCGCTTATGTCGGCGGGGCGTTCGGTTCCGGCCTGCGTCCGCAATATCAGCTGCCGCTGGCGGTCATGGCGGCGCTGCATCTCAAGCGTTCGGTGCGCGTTACGTTGACGCGTCAGCAGATGTTCACCTTCGGCTATCGGCCACGCACCTTGCAGCGTTTGCAATTGGGGTCGGCAGCCAACGGTCGCTTGCTCGCGGTGGCGCACTGCGCCATCGGCCAGACCTCGCGTTTCGAGGACTTCACCGAGCACGTGGTGGAGTGGAGCGGCATGCTCTATCACTGCGACAACGTGCAACTGACCTACAAACTGGTGCCGCTGGACGTGTTCACGCCGCTGGACATGCGTGCTCCAGGCGCCGCGCTAGGTTTGATTGGCCTCGAATGTGCGATGGACGAACTGGCCTGTGCGTTGGCAATCGATCCGGTGCAGTTGCGCCTGATCAACTACGCCGAGCGCAATCAGAACGAAGACAAACCGTATTCAAGTAAAGAGCTGCGTGAGTGCTATGCCCAAGGTGCGAAACGTTTCGGCTGGGACAAACGCAATGCCGAACCACGCAGCATGCGCCGGGGCCGGCAACTGGTGGGTTGGGGCATGGCTGGCGGTGTCTGGGAAGCGATGCAACAAAAGGCCAGCGCCAAGGCATCACTTGATCACCGCGGCAAACTGACGGTCAGCAGTGCGACCACGGATATCGGCACCGGCACTTACACGGTGATGACGCAAATCGCTGCTCAGGCGTCAGGCGTTTCCGTGAAGGATGTCACCTTTGTCCTCGGCGACTCCTCATTACCGACCGCACCGTTGCAGGGCGGATCGTTCACTGTGTCGTCGGTAGGTACCGCCGTTCAGCAGGCCTGCGAGGCGTTAAAGGACAAACTGCTCGCGGTGGCGCGACAGACACATCCGGCGTTCAGTGGTGTGACCATGGAGCAAGCGGTTTTCGAAGAAGGGCAATTGTCCTTCGGTGAGGCACATGTGAGTTTGGCCGATCTGGCGCGGGACAGTGGCGAAGACACCCTCGACGTGCAGGTCGACGCCGAGCCGGACAAGAAGCGCGATGCCTATGCCACCGCGACCCATTCGGCGGTGTTCGTCGAAGTGTTGGTCGATGAGGACTTGGGCACGGTGAGGGTCAACCGAGTGGTCAGTGCAATTGCTGCAGGTCGAGTGGTCAACCCGAAAATGGCCCGCAGCCAGATTCTCGGTGGTGTGGTGTGGGGCATCGGGATGGCATTGCACGAGGAGACGCAAACCGACCATGCATTGGGTCGTCACATGAATCACAGCCTGGCCGAGTACCACATCCCGGTAAACGCAGATATCGGCGACATTGATGTGCTGTTCGTCGAAGAACATGACGAGATCGTCAACGCTCTCGGCTCCAAGGGCGTCGGCGAAATAGGGATCGTCGGGGTCGCGGCGGCGGTAGCCAATGCGATCTATCACGCCACCGGGAAGCGGGTGCGGGACTTCCCCATCACCCTCGACAAACTGCTTTAGACCCTGGCCTCCTCCACCGACACATGCATGCGGTCGCGGTTGGCCAGGGTCGGGAACAGTTTGATCCACGCCCCAGTCACCACCAGCGTGCCAATCCCACCCATCACCACCGCTGGTACGGTGCCGAACCAATGGGCGGTGACGCCGGATTCGAATTCGCCCAGCTGGTTCGAAGCACCGATGAACAAACCGTTCACGGCGCTGACTCGGCCGCGCATTTCGTCCGGGGTTTCCAGTTGCACGAAGGAGGCGCGGATCACCATGCTGATCATGTCCGCCGCGCCCAACACCACCAGCACGGCCAGGGAAAGCCAGAACGAGGTCGAGAGGCCGAATGCGATGGTCGCGACGCCGAACACACCGACGGCCGTGAACATCACCCGCCCGACCTTGCGCTCAACGGCAAAACGCGCGAGGTACAGCGACATCAGCAAAGCACCGACTGCCGGGGCTGAACGCAACAGGCCCAGGCCCCATGGGCCGGTCAACAGGATGTCCTTGGCGAACACCGGCAGCAGCGCCGTCGCACCACCGAGCAATACCGCAAACAGATCCAGGGAAATCGCCCCGAGAATGTCCGGGCGACTGCGAATGAAGCGGATACCCGCCAGCAACGAGTCCAGGGTCGCCTTGCCCTTGTTCAGTGGTGTCTGCCGGGCGGGCAGGTTGAGCATCAACAGGCAGGCAATGATGTAGAGGATCACCGTCGGGCCATATACCCAGACACTGCCGAAGGCATAGAGCAAACCGCCAAGGGCCGGGGCGACGATGGTGGCTGATTGTTGCGCCGACTGCGCGGCGGCGACGGCGCGGGGGAACAGCGCGCTGGGCACGATGCTCGGCAGCAAGGCCTGGGTGGTCGGCATCTCGAAGGAGCGCGCGGCGCCGAGCAGGAACGCGAGGATGAAGATCATCTCCCGGGTGACATGATCGGTCGCGCTACCGATGGCCAGGGACAGGGCGATCAACGCTTGCAGGAACTGACAGATCGCCGCGACCTTGCGCCGGTCATAGCGGTCCGCGACATGCCCGGTGTGCAGCATGAACAGCACCCGCGGGGCAAACTCCACCAGCCCCACTAAACCCAGGTCGAGCACATTGCCAGTCAGTTGATACAGATTCCAGCCGATGGCCACGGTGAGCATCTGAAAACCGCTGGCGGTAAACACCCGAGCCAACCAGAACGCAATAAAAGGACGGTGATGACGTAACAGCAGGGGCGCTTGGCTGGGCATCTGAGGGCAGGTCTTGAGCGAGGAGAGGGTCGACATTATCACTAACCTGTAACCAGAAGTTGCAGGCTTGGAAATTTAGTTAGCTAGACACCGATCTCCAAAAAACGCAGAAAACACCTGTGGGAGCGAGCCTGCTCGCGATGACGGCGTATCAGTCGATACTTCTGCCGCCTGACACCCCGCTTCGCGAGCAGGCTCGCTCCCACAGGTAATGTGTTTCAGGTCATGAGCACAGCTATGAGGCAACCTGTCACGCGTCAAAAGACCACACCGTCCATCGTCAAAAATGGGACTACTCTTTTAACCATTGCTTGATCCAGATCAAGACCCTTGTGGGAATGATCCGGCGGCCAGATGGCCAGACTCCCTACGTTGTGATGTTTGTAAAAAAAGAACGAATTCAAATTCGCCACACTCCATATCCGTGGGGGCAGTGGGTGCAGGCCGCAAGCCTTCAGCCGATATTACTGACAGAGGAAGACTTATGTTCGGTTTGGAGGCGCTTGATCTCGCCCGAATTCAGTTCGCGTTCACCATCTCATTTCACATCCTGTTCCCGGCCATCACCATTGGCCTGGCGAGTTACCTGGCGGTACTCGAAGGCCTGTGGCTGAAGACGAACAACGACACTTACCGCGATCTGTACCATTTCTGGTCGAAGATCTTTGCCGTCAACTTCGGCATGGGCGTGGTTTCCGGGTTGGTCATGGCCTATCAGTTCGGCACCAACTGGAGCCGCTTCTCGGACTTCGCCGGTTCCGTGACCGGGCCATTGCTGACGTACGAAGTCCTGACAGCGTTCTTCCTTGAGGCCGGTTTCCTCGGTGTCATGCTGTTCGGCTGGAACAAGGTCGGGCGCAACCTGCACTTCTTCGCCACGGTCATGGTCGCCATCGGCACGCTGATCTCGACCTTCTGGATTCTCGCCTCCAACAGCTGGATGCAAACCCCGCAGGGGTTCGAAATCATCAACGGCCAAGTCATTCCAACCGACTGGTTTGCAGTGATTTTCAACCCGTCATTCCCCTACCGCCTGATGCACATGGCAACGGCCGCGTTCGTCGCGACCGCCTTCTTCGTCGGTTCTTCAGCGGCCTGGCACTTGCTGCGCGGCAAGGACAACCCGGCGATTCGCACCATGCTTTCGATGGCCATGTGGATGGCCTTGATCGTGGCGCCGATTCAGGCCGTCATCGGTGACTTTCACGGTCTCAACACGCTTAAGCATCAGCCGGCGAAAATCGCCGCGATAGAAGGTCACTGGGAAAATCACGGCGATGAGCCGACCCCGCTGATCCTGTTCGGCTGGCCGGACATGAAAGAAGAACGGACTAAGTTCGCGGTAGAAATTCCGTACCTGGGCAGCTTGATCCTGACGCATTCCCTGGACAAACAGGTGCCGGCGCTCAAGGATTTCCCGCCTGAAGACCGGCCGAATTCGACCATCGTTTTCTGGTCGTTCCGGATCATGGTGGGCCTGGGCATGCTGATGATCTTCACCGGTCTGTGGAGCTTGTGGCTGCGCAAGAGCGACAAGCTGTACACCTCGCGACCGTTCCTCTACCTGGCGTTGTGGATGGGCCCGTCCGGCCTGATCGCGATCCTCGCCGGTTGGTTCACCACTGAAATCGGCCGTCAGCCGTGGGTGGTCTACGGCCTGATGCGCACAGCGGACGCGTCCTCCAATCACAGCTTCATGCAGATGAGCATCACGCTGATCCTGTTCGTGGTGGTGTATTTCGCGCTGTTCGGTGCCGGTCTGGGTTACATGATGCGCCTGGTGCGCAAAGGGCCAAAGATCGACGAAGGCAAGGAAACGCCCGAAGGTGGTCCAGGCAAGAAACGCACGCCGGCCCGTCCGCTGTCCGCCGCCGACGATTCCGCCGACGACGACCACGATCCCAGCCTGACCAAGGAGATTTGAGTCATGGGTATTGATCTTCCGCTGATCTGGGCCGTGATCATCATCTTCGGCATCATGATGTACGTGGTCATGGATGGCTTCGACCTTGGGATCGGGATTCTCTTCCCGTTCATCCCCGGCAAGACCGACCGTGACGTGATGATGAACACCGTCGCCCCGGTCTGGGACGGCAACGAAACCTGGCTGGTACTGGGCGGCGCGGCGTTGTTCGGCGCGTTCCCGCTGGCCTATTCGGTGGTGCTCTCGGCACTGTACCTGCCGCTGATTTTCATGCTGATCGGGCTGATTTTCCGTGGCGTGGCGTTCGAGTTCCGCTTCAAGGCCAAGGACGACAAGCGCCATTTGTGGGACAAGGCATTCATCGGCGGTTCGATTGCCGCCACCTTCTTCCAGGGGGTGGCGCTGGGTGCATTCATCGATGGATTGCCGGTGGTCAACCGCCAGTTCGCCGGTGGTTCGCTGGACTGGCTGACGCCGTTCACAATGTTCTGCGGTGCGGCGCTGGTGGTGGCCTATGCGCTGCTGGGCTGCACCTGGCTGATCATGAAGACCGAAGGCAAATTGCAGGAACAGATGCATGATCTGGCGCGGCCGTTGGCGTTTGTATTGTTGGCGGTGATCGGCATCGTCAGTATCTGGACCCCGCTGGCCCATGCCGAGATCGCGGCGCGCTGGTTCACGCTGCCGAATCTGTTCTGGTTCCTGCCGGTGCCAATCCTAGTGCTGGTGACTATGTACGGTCTGATCCGCGCCGTGGCTCGCAATGCGAACTACACGCCATTCCTGCTGACACTGGTGCTGATCTTTCTGGGTTACAGCGGTCTGGGCATCAGCCTGTGGCCCAACATCGTGCCGCCTTCGATTTCGATCTGGGACGCCGCCGCACCGCCGCAAAGCCAGGGCTTCATGCTGGTCGGCACACTGTTCATCATCCCGTTCATTCTGGGTTACACCTTCTGGAGCTACTACGTGTTCCGCGGCAAGGTGACCCATGAAGATGGTTATCACTAGCGCACACGACAATGGCGCAGGGCTTATTCCTGTGCCGTTTCAAAGGAGGTCACGATGATGGCTGGCAAACATTCCCTGGAGGAAATCAAGGCAGCAGAGAAGAAACCGCTTTTGCAGCGGCTCGGTTGGTTGGCCTTGATCTGGGTCGGTAGCGTGGGCGCCCTGTTTATCGTGGCGAGCCTGATGCGCATGTTCATGAACGCCGCGGGTCTGTCCACGCCCTGAAACACACGACATTCCCATCCCGTTGCCCTGCGGCACGGATTCAAACCCTCCTGTCACGGAGGGTTTTTTTTACCTGCGATTATTTGCGGGCTTTGAGAATGACGAATTTCGGCGTGGCCGCCACTTGCTCAACGCCACGGAACAGTCGCGCGAGCTTGCTGTGGTAACCCAGGTGACGGTTGCCGACGATGTACAGCGCACCGCCTGTCACCAAGGCTTCACGCGCCTGCTGGAACATCCGCCAGGCGAGAAAGTCGCCGACGATTTGTTGCTGGTGAAACGGTGGATTGCACAGCACCACGTCCAGCGATTGCGGTTCTTGCCCGGCCAGGCCATCGCCGGCGCGTACGATCACGTCACGATCACCGAGCGCAGCGCGCCAGTTTTCAGCCGCTGATTGCACTGCCATGAATGACTCGTCCACCAGCGTGTAATGGGCATCAGGGTTTTGCAGAGCGCTGGCGATTGCCAATACGCCGTTACCGCAACCGAGGTCGGCGACTCGCGCTGTACCGAGGTTCTGTGGCAAATGTGGGAGAAAGGCTCGTGTGCCGATGTCCAGCCCTTCGCGGCAGAACACATTGGCGTGGTTCAGCAGTTCGATTGCCGGTGTGTCGAGTTGATAGCGTGAAGGGTAGGGGGACACGGCTGGGGTTTTGGCTTCAGGCGTTGCGATCAGCAGCCGGGCTTTTTTGACCGCCAACGAGGCTTGCACCGGGCCGATGTAACGTTCCAGCAGATCACCCGCGGCGCGCGGCAGATGCTTGACCATCGCTGCCGCAATCACCTGAGCGCCCGGAGCCAGTTGGTTTTGCAGACGAATCAGTTGCTCTTCCAGCAAGGCCAGGGTTTTCGGCACCCGGATCAACACGCGGTCAAACGGGCCGGTGAACGCTTCGTTCGCCGGAACAAACGGCACCGCATCAAATGCCTGGCCGTTGCGGATCAGATTCTTTTCCAGACCCTGGAAGGCCAGGAACGAGTCGCCGCTGCTGGTCACCAGGACTTTTCCCGCCAGGCTCGCTGCCAATGCGCCGAAGCTATCGTTGAGCACCAGTACTCGGGTGTCCGCGTCCAGTTGCTGCTCGGCCAGATGATTGAGCAGATATTCGTCTGCGGCATCGAAAGCCTGCAGCGGTTCGTTCTGCTGTTCTGGCTGACGGATCAGATCGAGTTGGGCGAAGGGTGTTTCGAGCAAGGGCATGAGGCGGGGCTCTGGGTAGTCAACGGGTGTGGTGTCCCGCTGCCTGAGGCGTTGTAGCGGGCGGGGCCGTCCGAGTGGACTGCGACGTGATGTTTCACTCGTCATCACTCTGGAGGAACCGCAAATGGTACGTTTTTTTCTTTTGGAATACTCGCGGGTTTTTCGTCCCCGGGTATTTGGGCGCAATGCTCAGATCATGCAGGCCCTTGCCGCTTTGATGACGGCGGCGATCTTGTTGTTGACACCCAGTTTTTTGATGGCGCTGCTGATATGAAAATTTACGGTGCGTTCAGCAATTTTGAGGATCATGCCTATTTCACATGCAGTTTTGCCATCGGCCGACAGTTTCAGTATCTCGATTTCGCGTGTCGATAAATGGGGTTTGTAGGGATCACTCACGCGTGAAGGCAGCTTTTTTGCGACAAGCCCATGCAGTTGGTGGCAGATGAAGATCGTGTAACCCAGCTTTTCATACAATTCGTAGGGGGTGATGGGGTCGTTGCTTCTGGCCAGACTGAACATGCTGCAGAGCCCGCTGTCGCCATGAAGCGATTGCGACCAGCCATACTTCAAACCGAGTTGCTTTTGTTCTTGCCACAGTGTTGGTGTCTTTGAGTAGGCTTCCTCTCCCCAAAGAATGGGGAGTGTCGAGTGATTGCAATGAGCCAGTATCGGATCTACGTCGTCGTAGTGGTTCTTTTCATATTTCAAGTTCCAGTCGCTTGGGTAATTATTGAGATTCACTCTTTCGAAGTGCGGGCCTCGTGCGTGTGAAGTTATTGAAAAAGCACAGAATCTAAAGCCAAGGTCTTGTACGAGATCAAGTGACATC
Source organism: Pseudomonas sp. RT6P73 (assembly GCF_054897715.1). Lineage (NCBI taxonomy): Bacteria > Pseudomonadati > Pseudomonadota > Gammaproteobacteria > Pseudomonadales > Pseudomonadaceae > Pseudomonas > Pseudomonas sp. RT6P73. The sequence continues at coordinate 68,945 of NZ_JBUBUV010000002.1, forward strand.
CGGTATGCAGACTCAACATCCCTCGCCTTGGATATCTGCCCTAATTGTGATTCCATCCACATTTTCATCGATGTAACTCCATGCGGGTATCTTGGGGGTGCGGATTGGATCCGAAATCCAGCACGCCACGAGTGTAGGAGTATTCCTACGCATTCGTTGCAATTTTTTCGCTCTTGAAAGGACTGAAAAATAAATAACTGGTTCTTAGCCCGAAGGGGCAAGTTGCATGAGGTACACCATTCAATTATTTAAACTTGTTTTGTACCTTCTGGTTAATGTTTAGCGACGCCCAATTTCAAACGCCGTAATGACCGTAAAAAGGCGCGCTGCGTAAAGCCACTACAAATCATCGGTGTTTACATTCCCCACTTTGCGGGACACTGGGGGTATCTGTTGAATGGAGCAGCCCATGACTGCAAGTGCCGAAAAATTCACTCGCCAGACCCTGACCGACGTTCAGCCGTTGACCCCCAACCTGTTCACGTTGCGGGCCACCAGAGACCCCGGCTTTCGGTTTCGCGCGGGGCAATTTGCCCGGCTTGGCGTGACCCGGTCCGACGGCAGCACGGTGTGGCGGGCCTATTCAATGGTCTCCTCGCCCCATGACGAATTTCTCGAGTTCTTTTCCATCGTCGTCCCTGGCGGGGAGTTCACCAGTGAACTGAGTCGGCTGGAGGTCGGCGATACGCTGCTGGTCGACCGTCAGGCCTTTGGTTATCTGACGCTGGATCGTTTCGTCGATGGCCGTGATCTTTGGTTATTATCCACAGGCACGGGCGTGGCACCGTTTCTGTCGATCCTTCAGGACTTCGAGGTGTGGGAGAAGTTTGAGCGGATCATCCTCGTCTACAGCGTACGCGAGTCTCGCGAGCTGGCTTATCAGGAGCTGATCGCGGGGTTGGCACAGCGCGACTATCTGGCCGAGTACGCGCACAAGTTGCAGTTCATCGCCACTGTTACGCGCGAGCAGCACCCCGGCGCCCTGAACGGGCGAATCACTACGCTGATTGAAAACGGTGAACTGGAGCGGGTGGCAGGGGTGGCGCTGACGGCCGAGCACTCGCGAGTCATGCTCTGCGGCAACCCACAGATGATCGATGACACGCGCAAGTTGCTCAAGCAACGCGACATGCACTTGAGCCTCAGCCGACGACCCGGCCAGGTAGCGGTGGAAAATTTCTGGTAAAAAAACGGCGCCCCGAAGGCGCCGTTTCTGCGTGCAACCAGCCTTCAGGGCTGATTGTTCTGGGCTTTGAGCAGATCACGGATCTCGCTCAACAGCTCTTCTTCCTTGGTGGGAACCGGCGGCAGGGTTGGCGCAACGGCCTCTTCGCGTTTCAGACGGTTGATGGCTTTGACGCCCATGAAGATCGCGAACGCAACGATGATGAAGTCGATCAGGCTCTGGATGAACTTACCGTAGGCCAGCATCACCGCCGGGACCTCCCCGTTGGCTGCCTTGAGCGTAACGGCTAGGTCACTGAAGTCCACCCCACCGATCAGCAGGCCGATTGGCGGCATCACCACGTCGCCGACAAACGATGAAACGATCTTGCCGAACGCGGCGCCGATGATGATACCGACGGCCATGTCGACCACATTACCTTTGACCGCGAAGGCCTTGAACTCAGTTATCACGCCCATAGGTTATTTCCTTGTTACAGATGAGGTTGGTGGGTCGCAGTGTAATTCAGCAGGACGGCTCTTGCTCGAAACACCGTCTTACAATGCCCGTGTTTATCGACACATTTGCAGGCATTTAGCTTTCAAAGTGACACCAATCGCGCGCGAATTACGCGCTAACAAGCTGATTAGCCACATAATTTTCTGAATCATCACATTACGTTCTTTCTATTTATGTTCTGCGGTCCGGGCCTCTAGCCTCTGGGCAGCGCACTTGGAGTGCGCCTTGAAAACAGAGGAACCTGATATGACTTCAACCATTGGCCTCGGGGCTTTTCCCCATCGGCGTACCCTTGGCGTGTTAACCGCCAGCCTGCTGTCCTTCTCCGTCCATGCTGCGACACTGACCCGCGATAACGGTGCTGCCGTCGGCGACAATCAGAACTCGCAGACCGCCGGCGCCAACGGCCCGGTGTTGCTACAGGACGTGCAACTGATCCAGAAGCTCCAACGCTTTGACCGTGAACGAATTCCCGAGCGCGTCGTGCATGCCCGCGGTACCGGTGCTCACGGCACCTTCACCGTGACGGAGGACCTGAGTGACCTGACCAAGGCCAAGGTATTCGCTGGTGGACAGAGCACGCCGGTATTTGTGCGTTTCTCGGCGGTGGTCCACGGCAACCATTCGCCAGAAACCCTGCGTGATCCCCGGGGCTTTGCTACCAAGTTCTACACGGCGGACGGCAACTGGGACTTGGTCGGCAACAATTTCCCGACCTTCTTCATTCGTGATGCCATCAAATTCCCGGACATGGTCCACGCCTTCAAGCCGGACCCGCGTACCAACCTGGACGATGATGCCCGCCGCTTTGATTTCTTCTCTCATGTGCCAGAGGCCACTCGCACCCTGACGGAGTTGTATTCCAAGTCCGGTACACCGGCCAGTTATCGAGAAATGGACGGTAATGGTGTTCATGCTTACAAGTTGGTTAATGCCAAGGGTGAAGTGCACTATGTGAAGTTCCACTGGAAAAGTCTGCAGGGGATTAATAATCTCGATCCAAAAGCAGTCACCAAAGTTCAAGGTCAAGACTACAGTCATATGACCAATGACTTGGTGAGTCATATTAACAAGGGTAACTTTCCGAAATGGGACTTGTACGTCCAGGTGTTAAATCCTCAAGACTTGTACAAGTTTGATTTTGATCCATTGGATGCAACCAAAATCTGGCCCGGAGTTCCTGAACGAAAAGTTGGACAAATGGTGTTGAACCGTAATCCGGCAAATGTCTTCCAGGAAACGGAACAAGTTGCCATGGCACCGGCCAATCTTGTTCCCGGTATCGAGCCTTCAGAAGATCGGTTGTTACAGGGCCGCGTATTCTCTTATGCCGATACTCAACTGTATCGCCTGGGCGCCAATGCACTGCAATTGCCGATCAATGCACCCAAGGTCGCCGTGAACAATGGCAATCAGGATGGCGCGATGAACATCGGCCACAGCAGCAGCGGTGTTAATTATCAGCCGAGCCGTTTGCTGCCGCGTGACGAGCCGCAAGCCGCGCGGTATAGCCAGTCGGCCCTGTCGGGCAGCACGCAGCAGGCGAAGATCAGGCGTGAGCAGAATTTCAAGCAGGCCGGCGATTTGTATCGCTCCTTCAGCAAGAAAGAGCGCAAGGACTTGATCGAGAGCTTCGGCGGTTCACTGGCCACCACCGATGACGAGAGCAAACACATCATCCTGTCCTTCCTTTATAAGGCCGACCCGGAATACGGGAGCGGCGTGACCAAAGTGGCCAAGGGGGATCTGAGCCGGGTCAAGGCGCTGGCGTCCAAGCTGGCTGATTGATCGCGTTTGCCTGAAAAGCGGGGCCTCTGACGAGGTCCCATCAGACCAAGGAGCTTGCCATGCGTTTTTGTCTATCGCTGTTACTGGCGTGCGTTTCGTTCAGCGTCTTCGGCGGGCCGGCCGAAGATCCCGCAGCGCTGAAGGTTCAACTGCAGGATTACTACTTCGACGCTGCCCGCCGTGGCGATGTGCCGATGCTCGATACCTTTATCGAGGCCGGTTACTCCCTCGATACCCGCGACGGCAAGGGTTACACCGCGCTGATACTTGGCGCCTATCACGGCCAGGCAGCCGCCGTGGACCGTTTGCTCGCGGCCGGGGCCGACGCCTGCGCGCAGGATCAACGCGGCAACACCGCCCTGATGGGCGCCATTTTCAAGGGTGAAATCCAGATCGCCAAAACCCTGTTGGCCGCTCATTGCAGCCCCGACCAACGTAACGGCGCCGGCCAGACTGCCGCGATGTATGCCGGATTGTTCAAACGGGTCGAATTGCTGGATGAGCTCAAGGCCAAGGGCGCCGACCTGAATGCCGAAGATCCGTTGGGCAACAGCGCCGCGCGTCTGGCCCAGGGTGAAATCCGCACAGCAGCGCCGCGCTGATCCGCTTCAGCTGAGCTATCATCGCGGTTTTTGCCGGGAGTTCAGATGGCCAAAGCCAAGCGCATGTACGGCTGCACCGAGTGTGGCTCAACCTTCCCCAAGTGGGCCGGCCAGTGCGGCGAGTGCGGGGCCTGGAACACGCTGACCGAAACCATGGTCGAGAGCGGCGGTGCCGCACCCCCCAGCGGTCGCACTGGTTGGACCGGCCAACAGGCACAGATCAAGACCCTGGCCGAAGTCAGCGTCGAAGAGATCCCGCGCTTCTCCACCGCGTCCAGCGAGCTCGATCGGGTGTTGGGTGGCGGCCTGGTGGATGGTTCGGTGGTGCTGATCGGCGGTGACCCGGGCATCGGCAAGTCGACCATTCTCCTGCAAACCTTGTGCAACCTCGCCAAAGTCATGCCGGCGCTGTACGTCACTGGCGAAGAATCCCAGCAGCAAGTGGCCATGCGCGCCCGTCGTCTCGGCTTGCCTCAGGATCAGCTGCGGGTGATGACCGAAACCTGCATCGAAACCATTATTGCTACCGCCCGGGTTGAAAAGCCCAAGGTCATGGTGATCGACTCCATTCAGACGATCTTCACCGAACAACTGCAATCGGCACCGGGTGGCGTGTCGCAGGTTCGGGAAAGTGCGGCGTTGCTGGTGCGTTATGCCAAGCAAAGTGGCACCGCGATTTTCCTCGTCGGCCACGTGACGAAAGAAGGCGCATTGGCCGGGCCGCGCGTGCTGGAGCACATGGTCGATACGGTGCTGTATTTCGAAGGCGAATCCGATGGGCGCCTGCGCCTGTTGCGTGCGGTGAAAAACCGTTTTGGTGCCGTCAACGAATTGGGCGTTTTCGGCATGACCGACAAGGGCCTGAAAGAAGTCTCCAACCCGTCGGCGATTTTTCTGACCCGTGCGCAGGAAGAAGTGCCAGGCAGTGTGGTCATGGCGACGTGGGAAGGGACGCGGCCGATGCTGGTGGAAGTCCAGGCGCTGGTGGATGACAGCCACTTGGCGAATCCGCGGCGGGTCACGCTGGGTCTGGATCAGAATCGCCTGGCGATGTTGCTGGCGGTGCTGCATCGTCACGGCGGGATTCCGACTCACGATCAGGACGTATTTCTCAACGTGGTTGGTGGGGTGAAGGTGCTGGAAACGGCCTCCGACCTGGCGCTGATGGCCGCGGTCATGTCCAGTTTGCGCAACCGGCCACTGCCGCATGATTTGCTGGTGTTCGGTGAAGTCGGGCTGTCGGGCGAAGTGCGCCCGGTGCCGAGTGGCCAGGAACGTTTGAAGGAAGCTGCCAAGCACGGCTTCAAACGCGCCATCGTGCCCAAGGGCAATGCGCCCAAGGAAGCGCCGCCGGGGTTGCAGATTATTGCCGTAACCCGTCTGGAACAGGCCCTCGACGCATTGTTCGAATAGCTGCAGGTAGCAAAGTAAACAATCCTGTGGGAGCCGGGCTTGCCCGCGATAGCGGTTTGTCAGTCGACATTTGTGTCAGAGCTGAAGACGTCATCGCGGGCAAGCCCGGCTCCCACAGGGTTTGCGTCGAACAGTCAGATTTCGATCAGGGCGCCCAATTCGCGCTCCAGTTCCTCGGGATCACCCAGGTTGAATTCGATCAACCGCCGCAGGCGTTCGATGGACTCCAGGCTGATGTGTTTGCAGACAAACCCGAGCTGGCCATGATCATCGTGGGTCAACATCACATCCATCTTGATCCCGACGTCTTCGTTGAGATGAATATCGACCAGGAAATGCCACTCTGGATTACCCAGCCACGGCTCGGGTTTCTCGATCAGCAGGCCCTTGAGTGACAGATCGATCAGCTTCACCGGCCAGATGAATTCCCCCTGGCTCAGCTCGGTTCGGGCATCGAACGCAATACGTTTGAAGCGGCGGCGTTCGGCAGGGTGCTCGCTCATGGCGCAATCCTCTAGTTGTTCGCTGACTATAGACCCGCATTGTCAGAGCCTGCCACTCAGGGCAGTCTTCTAGACCAATGTCGGGGTATGGCCTTTGTCGTCAGGCGAGCTAAACTCGGGGTGGCTGTCTTTCTTGTCCACCCTGGCTGGAATCATAAAATGAAAAATAATAATAGCCTGCTACGCCATCTACCCTGGCTGCTGCTGGCAATCGTGGGAGCGTGCGCCCTTGGTGTCGTGGCATTGCGCCGAGGTGAGGCGATCAACGCCTTGTGGATTGTGGTCGCTGCCGTGGCCATTTATCTGGTTGCCTACCGCTATTACAGTCTGTTCATCGCTAATAATGTGATGCAACTCGACCCGCGACGGGCCACCCCCGCCGTGATCAACAATGACGGTCTCGACTACGTCCCGACCAACAAACACATCCTCTTCGGTCACCACTTCGCGGCCATCGCTGGCGCGGGGCCGCTGGTCGGTCCGGTACTGGCGGCACAGATGGGCTATCTGCCCGGCACACTGTGGCTGATTGCCGGCGTGGTGCTGGCCGGTGCGGTTCAGGACTTCATGGTCCTGTTCATGTCCACCCGCCGCAACGGTCGCTCGCTGGGCGACATGGTCCGTGAAGAAATGGGCCGCATTCCCGGGACCATCGCGCTGTTTGGCTGCTTCCTGATCATGATCATCATCCTCGCGGTGCTGGCGCTGATCGTGGTGAAAGCCCTGGCCGAGAGCCCGTGGGGGATTTTCACGGTGATGGCGACCATCCCGATTGCGATGTTCATGGGCATCTACATGCGCTACATCCGCCCGGGCCGGATCGGTGAAATCTCCGTGGTCGGCGTGTTGCTGTTGCTGGGTTCGATCTGGCTGGGCGGGCAGATTGCCGCCGATCCGGTCTGGGCCAAGGCGTTCACCTTCACTGGCGTGCAGATTACGTGGATGCTGGTCGGTTACGGTTTCGTGGCCGCTTCGTTACCGGTCTGGCTGATTCTGGCACCGCGCGATTACCTCTCCACGTTCCTGAAGATCGGCACCATCGTGGCCCTGGCGATCGGCATCCTGATCACCATGCCCGAGCTGAAAATGCCGGCACTCACCCAGTTTATCGACGGCACCGGGCCGGTGTGGAAGGGCGGTTTGTTCCCGTTCCTGTTTATCACCATCGCCTGTGGCGCGGTCTCCGGTTTTCACGCACTGATCTCCTCCGGCACCACGCCGAAGCTGCTGGATAACGAAGTAAACGCCCGTTACATCGGTTACGGCGGCATGCTGATGGAATCCTTCGTCGCCATCATGGCGATGGTGGCCGCTTCGGTGATCGAGCCAGGCGTGTACTTCGCCATGAACAGCCCGGCGGCAGTCGTCGGCGGTGACGTGGTGACTGTCGCACAAACCGTCAGCAGCTGGGGTTTTGCAATTACCCCGGAAGCGCTGCAAGCGGTGGCCAAGGACATCGGTGAAACCACCATCCTGGCACGTGCCGGCGGTGCGCCGACCCTGGCGGTCGGTATCGCGCAGATCCTGCACAGTGTCCTGCCGGGTGAAAACACCATGGCGTTCTGGTACCACTTCGCGATCCTGTTCGAAGCGCTGTTCATCCTGACTGCGGTCGACGCCGGTACTCGTGCCGGCCGATTCATGCTCCAGGATTTGCTCGGTTCCTTCGTGCCGGCGCTGAAACGCACCGAGTCCTGGACCGCCAACCTGATCGCAACCGCCGGTTGCGTGGCAATGTGGGGTTGGTTGCTGTACCAGGGCGTGATCGATCCGCTGGGCGGCATCAACACCTTGTGGCCGTTGTTCGGTATCTCCAACCAGATGCTGGCGGGTATCGCGCTGATGCTCGGCACCGTTGTGCTGATCAAAATGAAACGCCAGCGCTACGTTTGGGTGACCATGCTGCCAGCAGTGTGGCTGCTGATCTGCACCACCACCGCAGGCTTCATCAAGCTGTTTGACGCCAACCCGGCGATCGGTTTCCTGTCGCTGGCGAAGAAATATAGCGATGCGCTGGCCAACGGTCAGATCCTCGCCCCGGCCAAGGACATCACTCAGATGCAGCACGTGATCTTCAACGCTTACACCAACGCAACGCTGACGGCGCTGTTCCTGTTCGTGGTCTTCAGTATCCTGTTCTATGCGCTCAAGGTCGGTATTTCCGCTTGGGGCAGCAAAGAGCGTACGGATAAAGAAGCACCGTTCCAGGTGGTGCCGGATGCGTAATCGAGGAATGCACGATGTTCAATGACCTGAGTCGCCTCGGTAAATACCTCGGTCAGGCCGCGCGCCTGATGGTCGGCATGCCCGACTACGACACCTACGTCGAGCATATGCAAACCAAACACCCGGACAAACCGGTGATGAGCTACGGGATGTTCTTCCGGGAACGCCAGGAAGCTCGTTACGGTGGCAAGGGTGGGCCGAAGTGCTGTTGACCCGGTTGTCGGGTTAACAGCAATTCCTGTGGGAGCTAGCCTGCTGGCGATGACGGCTGAACATTCAACATCACTGTTGATTGACAGTCCGCCATCGCTAGCAGGCTAGCTCCCACATTTGTTTTTGTGTTGAATTCTCATTTTGTGAAACAGGAGATACCAGTTGTCCTCTCCCATCCCAGTCACGATCCTCAGCGGCTTTCTCGGCGCCGGCAAGACCACGCTGCTGCGTCACCTGCTCAAAGCCGAGCACGGCCTGAAAATCGCGGTGATCGAGAACGAATTCAGTGACGCCGGTATCGACACCCAGCTGTTGGGCGACGAACCCGTGCAAGTGATGACGCTGTCCAACGGCTGCGTCTGCTGCACCATCCACACCGACCTGACCAAGGCCTTGTACCTGCTGCTCGAACGCCTGGACAGCGGCGAAATCGCCTTTGACCGTCTGGTGATCGAATGCACCGGCCTCGCTGACCCGGCGCCAGTGGCACAAACCTTTTTCATCGATGAAGAGCTGCGCGAGCGTTACATTCTCGACGGCATCATCACCCTGGTAGACGCGGCGCACGCCGACACTCACCTGACCCAGACCATCGCCCAGGCGCAAATCGGTTTTGCCGACCGCTTGCTGGTGAGCAAACGGGATCTGGTGGACGAATCGACGTTTACCGCGTTGAGCGAGCGCCTGACCCGCATCAACCGTCGCGCGCCGATTCGCGTGGTCGAACACGGCAAAATCGACCTGGCCGAACTGCTCGACGTTCGCGGTTTCAACCTGAATGCCGACCTCGGCGGCGTCAGCCTGCGCCCGGTAGGCAAGGCGCCCTCCATCGACCGGATTTCCAGCCTGGTGCTGCGCACCGACAAGCCGCTGGATATCGACAAGCTCAGCGAATTCATGAACGAGCTGCTCGAAGACCATGGCAAGCAGTTGCTGCGGTACAAGGGTGTGTTGAGCATCCAGGGTGAGCCGCGGCGGATGGTGTTTCAGGGGGTGCTGAAGCTTTACGGGTTCGACTGGGACACGGAGTGGGCGGAGGACGAGGTGCGGGAAAGCGTGATCGTGTTTATTGCCGATGATTTGCCGGAAGAGAAGATACGTGAGGGGTTTGCGCGGGTGGCTGCGGATTGAACCATTTTGTCCGTCAGTGATGACGCCTTCGCGGGCAAGCCTCGCTCCTACAAGGGCTATGAATTACCTGTAGGAGCGAGGCTTGCCCGCGAAGGCGATTTAACCGGCAGCACGATCTTGACTGGATCTCGATCCAGCGTTCAGCAATGTCTCTTCCAGATGATCAAGATGCCGATTCAGCGAAGCCACTGCCATTTCGGCATCCCCACGCTCAATCGCATCCAGAATCCCTGCATGCACCTGCCACCCGCAATTCCCATCCAACTGCGTATCAAACTGCGCAATCGCCAGCGAAGTAAGCGGCACCAGGCTACCGAGAAAATGCGCCAACGGTGCATTCCCCGCCATTTCAGCCAACTGCAAATGAAACTCCCCAGACAACCGAATCCCCGGGCCACGCGCGGTACAGCTGCGCTCGCGATCAATCAGGGCATGCAGGCGATTCAAGTCTTGCGCACGAGGTTGCCGGCAGGCCAGTCGCACCAACGTGATCTCGGTCAGCCGTCGGGCATGCAACGTTTGCCGGGTCTGCTCGGCATCGAGCGCGGCAACGCGGGGCCGGTGGTTCGGGCGAAGGACGATGATCTGCTGATGGGACAGTCGCGTCAGTACGCCTCGAACGTCACTGCGTCGAACACTGAACGACTGCGCCAGGCTTTCTTCGGTAAAACGGCTGGACGCAGTGAGGCGCTGTTCGAGAATGGCGTCGAAGATCCGCGAATAGAGATCATCCGCCCGCGGTGGAAAGGGCAGGGCAGTGAGTGTCTGCGGTGAAGCGAAGCTGTTCATGGCCTGTCTCCAGTTCGATGCAATTTTAACTGCCGAGGTTGTCGTCCGGGATATTCAACTCAATGCCCATGCGCTGGCCTTCCCGAAGGATGTGCCGACGCATCTCGGCGCTGGCCTGGGCGCTGTTTTTGCTGCGAATCGCCCGCACCACGGCTTCGTTCTCCTCAAGGCGTTCGGCCAGATGCTCTGGCGAATTGCGCAGCACTTCGGCGCTTTGCTTGAGGGCATTGCTGGTCTGCTGCACCACACTCTGGAAGATCGGGTTCGAGGTCAGCGTGAACAGCTCTTCGTGGAAGGCGATGTAGGCGTTGACCCCGGCCTCGCTGTCGTTGGCCTCCAGCGCTTCGCGCATGTCCATCAGGGTCAGACGCAGTTGCCCGACTTCCTTGCTGCTGATCGATTGCGCGACCAGGCCGACGATGAACGGCTCGAGGGTGTAGCGCAGTTGCAGCACGTCTTCCAGGCTGGCGCCGGCCACCGCGCTGTCGTGGCTTTGGCTGTCGCTGAGATTTGCGTCCAGCACCACCACGCCTTTGCCGGGCATCGAGCGCACCAGGCCAAGGGTTTCCAGCACGATCACCGCTTCACGCAGGCTCGGGCGGCTGATGCCCAGTTGTTCGGCCAGTTCACGTTGCCCCGGCAGCATTTCGCCCGAGCGCCACTGACCACGGGCCAAAGCGGCCCGGAGTTTTTCTACGACTGAGTTCACAACGGTCGACGAGGTAATCACTGTTCGCTCCATGAGCATCCAAAACGATTGATGGCCATGCCTGCCCGCAGGCAGGCACGGCGATTATTCAAAATTCCTGCTGATGCGCCGGGGCGACAGGTTTTCTTGGCTGGAAGGTATAACCCACCTGGCCGGAAAGCACTTTGTTCGCCCGTTGAATATCGATGTCCTTCTCCCAGCGGGCGATGGCCACGGTAGCCACGCAGTTGCCGATCAGGTTGGTCAGCGCCCGGCCGATGCCCATGAACCAATCCACCGCCAGCACCAATACCAGGCCGACCACCGGAATCGCCGGGATCGCCGTGAGTGTCGCCGCCAGAATCACCAGCGCGGAACCGGGAATCCCGTGGGCACCTTTGGAGGTGATCAGCGAGACCAACAGAATCGTCAGCAGATCGGTCATCGCCAGCGGCGTGCCGGTGGCATTGGCGATGAAGACGATGGCGAGGGTCAGGTAGATCGAGAAACCGTCGAGGTTGAACGAGTAACCCGTAGGAATCACCAACCCGACTGTCGAACTGCCGATGCCCAGATGCTCAAGCTTGCGCATGATTTGTGGCAGCACGGCGTCGGAGGAAGCGGTGCCCATGACGATCAACAGTTCTTCGCGCAGGTACTTGAGCAGCGGCCACATCTTCAGGCCCGAAAGGCGCATCACCAGGCCGAGAATCAATGTTACAAACGCCACACAGGTCAGGTAAAACAGGCCGACAAGGCTGCCCAGGTGCTGCAGCGAATCCAGGCCATATTTGCTGGTGGTGAAGGCGATGGCGCCGAACACGCCGATCGGCGCCAGGCGCACGATCATGCCCATGATGCGGAAGATCACGTGGCTCAGTTCATTGATCAGCCGCGAGATCCCGGAAGCCGCCTCGCCCACCAGGTTCAGCGCGCTGCCGAACAGCACCGAAAACAGCAGCACTTGCAGAATGTTGTTCTCCGCGAAGGCGCCGATTACCGAGGTCGGGATCAGGTCCATCAGGAACTGCGTGGTGCTGTGCATGTGCTGGCCGCGTTGGGCGATGTCGCCGATGTCGGCGGTAGAGAGCTGATCCAGGTGAATGTTCGCGCCGCTGCCGATGCCGGTGGTGAAAGCGAACACCAGACCAATGACCAGGGCGATGGTGGTCAGGATCTCGAAGTAAATCACCGATTTCAGGCCGATGCGGCCGACTTTTTTCAGATCGCCGGCACCGCTGATGCCGCTGACCACCACGCAGAACACAATCAGGCCAATGAGCATCTTGATCAGTTTGATGAAGCCGTCGCCGAGCGGTTTGAGCTGGGCAGAGTATTCAGGAAGGGTCAGCCCGCAGACGATGCCGAGCACCAGTCCGAGAACCACTTGGAGGAAGATTGAACGCGAGCACCATCTGAGCATGGGAGGAATCCTGGTCGGTGTCCTGGCTGCCGTGCGCTTGAGTGGGCGCATCAGATTCAGGACTTAATTATTGTGGTCTTACCGGTATGTCCAGTGCAGGCGCAGTCTAGGCGCTGTTTTTGGGTGATCGCAAGCGGAATTTGTGAAATTGGCATGACCGGTCTGACCAGTGGTGCTGGTCCTGTAGGAGCCGGCTTGCTGGCGATGGCGGCCGAAAGATCATTGCAAGGCTCTAGGACGTATCGCCAGCAAGCCGGCTCCTACAAATCCAGGACGAAAAAAAACCGGCCATCACGTGGCCGGTTTTTCAGTGCTGCGGTTTAGCGGTGCAATTAAGCGCCGTACACCGGCAGCTTCTTGCAGATGGCCTTGACCTTCTCACGAACGGCGTCGATAACCGCTTCGTTGTTCAGGTCCGCCAGGATGTCGCAGATCCAGCCGGCCAGCTCTTTGCACTCTGCTTCCTTGAAGCCGCGAGTGGTCACAGCCGGAGTGCCGAAGCGCAGGCCGGAGGTGACGAACGGGGAGCGTGGATCGTTTGGCACGGAGTTCTTGTTCACGGTGATGAACGCTTTGCCCAGAGCGGCGTCGGCGTCTTTACCGGAGATTTCCTGCTTGATCAGCGACAGCAGGAACAGGTGGTTTTCAGTACCGCCGGAAACCACATCGAAACCGCGCTCGATGAAGACGCCGGCCATGGCCTTGGCGTTTTTCACCACTTGTTGCTGGTAAGTCTTGAACTCAGGCTGCAGCGCTTCCTTGAAGCAGATCGCTTTGGCGGCGATCACGTGCTCCAGCGGGCCACCCTGGGCGCCCGGGAATACGGCGGAGTTGAGCTTCTTCTCGATGTCGGCGTTGGCGCGAGCCAGGATCAGGCCGCCACGTGGACCGCGCAGGGTCTTGTGCGTGGTGGTGGTCACGACGTCAGCGAATGGAACCGGGTTCGGGTAGACGCCAGCGGCGACCAGACCGGCCACGTGCGCCATGTCGACGAACAGGTAGGCGCCAACTTTGTCAGCGATTTCGCGGAAACGCGGGAAGTCAAGGATCTGCGAGTAGGCAGAAAAACCAGCCACGATCATTTTCGGCTTGTGCTCAACGGCCAGGCGCTCGACTTCGTCGTAGTCGATCAGGCCATTGGCGTCGATGCCGTACTGAACGGCGTTGTACAGCTTGCCGGAGGAGGAAACACTGGCACCGTGGGTCAGGTGACCACCGTGGGCCAGGCTCATGCCCAGGATGGTGTCGCCCGCTTGCAGCAGAGCCAGGTAAACGGCGCTGTTGGCTTGGGAACCGGCGTGCGGTTGAACGTTGGCGTAATCGGCGCCGAACAGTTCTTTGGCGCGGTCGATGGCCAGCTGCTCAACCACGTCGACGAACTCGCAACCACCGTAGTAGCGCTTGCCCGGATAGCCTTCGGCATACTTGTTGGTCAGTACCGAGCCTTGAGCTTCCATCACCGCTGGGCTGGTGTAGTTTTCCGAAGCGATCAGCTCGATGTGTTCTTCCTGGCGCTGAGCTTCTTGCTCCATGGCGGCAAAAAGATCGGCGTCGTACTTGGCAATAGTCAAATCACGGCTGAACATGGCGGTCCTCAAGGATCGGGGGCAGAAAAGGGGGGCATTCTAACCCAATGGGTTTTAGATGGCATATGAAAGGACATCATGTCGCAGACAAGTGGGCTTCATGTCGGGATCAGCGGTGATTGTGCGGGCCCCTTCGCGGGCAAGCCTCGCTCCTACAGGATCTCCAGCGTTCACAATTTTGGCGTGCACCTGAAAATCCCGTAGGAGCGAGGCTTGCCCGCGAAGGCGTCAGGACAGGCGCCACACAATCTCAGTCGAACATGAACAGCGCATCATTACTGAACTGCGCCTCGAACCGGCTCGCCGGCATCGGCCGGCCGAACAGATACCCCTGAACCTCATCGCACCCATGCTCACGCAGGAAGTCGAGCTGCTCGTGGGTTTCCACGCCCTCGGCGATGACCGCCAGGTTCAGGCTGTGGGCCATGGCGATGATCGCCCGGGCAATCTGCGCATCCTGTTCACCCGACGGCAGGCCATCAACGAAGGTACGGTCGATTTTCAGCACGTCGATGGGGAATTGCTTGAGGTAGTTGAGCGATGAGTAACCGGTGCCGAAATCATCGACCGCAATGCTCAGGCCGAGGTTTTTCAACCCGGCGAGGATCTGCATCGCTTCGCTGACTTCGCGCATCAGGATACTTTCGGTCAGTTCCAGCTCCAGGCACGCCGGTGGAAGGCCGGTTTCCTTGAGAATGGTGGCGATCCGCGTGCCGAGCTGGCCGTCGGAGAACTGCCGGGCGGAGATGTTTACCGATACCTTCGGCACCCGCACCTTGGCCTGATGCCAGGTCTTGAGCTGACGGCAGGCTTCGCTGATCACCCAGTCGCCAACATCCACCACCAGCCCGAGCTCTTCAAGCACCGGAATGAAATCCCCCGGCGGCACCAGGCCGCGACGTGGATGACGCCAGCGCAGCAACGCTTCGGCACCGGTCAGGCGTTTGCCGTCGCCGCTGAACTGCGGCTGGTAGTAGAGAACGAATTCGTCTTGTTCCAGGGCATGCCGCAAATCGCTTTCCAGTTCCAGGCGCTCCAGGGCGCTGGCGTTCATGTCCGCCTGATAGAACTGGAAGTTGTTCTTGCCGCGCTCCTTGGCGTGGTACATCGCGGTGTCGGCGTTCTTCATCAGCTGGCTGAGCTCGTTGCCATCCTGCGGGCTCAGGGCAATACCGATACTGGCGGTGACGAAGAATTCGCGGCCCTCCAGCACGAACGGTTTCACCAGGCTGGCGAGGATCTGCTCGGCCACATGAATCGCCCGGTTCAAGGCCACTTCACGGTTGACCCGCGGTTGCAGCAGCAAGGTGAATTCATCGCCGCCCATGCGCGCCACGGTGTCGTCATCGTCGACGCAGCCGAGCAGGCGCGTGGCCATTTCCTTGAGCATGCGGTCGCCGGCGGCGTGGCCGAGGGAGTCGTTGATCGGCTTGAAACGGTCGAGGTCGAGGAACATCAGCACCACCCAGGACTTCTGCCGCTCGGCCGATTGCAGCGCGGTGTGCAGACGGTCCTGGAACAGCGTGCGGTTGGGCAGGTGGGTCAGGGCGTCGTAGTAGGCGAGGCGGTGAATCCGCTGCTCGCTGGCCTTGCGCTCGCTGATGTCGCTGAAGAAGCACACGTAACTGGCCAGATCACCTTCATCGTCGAGCACCGCCGTGATTCCGACCCAGGCCGGGTAGTGCTCGCCGTTGCGCCGCTTGAGCCAGACTTCGCCTTCCCAGGTGCTGTTCTGATGCAGTTGCTTGAGCACATAACGCAGGTGGGCTTCCTGCTGCTCGTCGACGGTCAGCATGTTCGGCAGCTGGTCCAGCACCTGCTCCACGGCGTAACCGCTGACGCGACTGAACGCTTCGTTGGCCTGGACGATGTAGCCGGCCGGGTCGGTGATCAGGATCGCCGACGTGGAGTGTTCGAATACCGTGGCCGCCATGCGCAGGTCTTTCTCGGCCCGGCGCTGCTGGCTGATGTCGCGACCGACGCCCAGCACACCTTCGAATGCACCGTGTTCGTCCCAGACCAGCACCAGTCGCAACTCGATCGGGATCTTGCGCCCGTCGGCCCGCAGGCAATCGAACAGGAACAGTTGGGTCTGCACCTGACTGCGCAACAACGCCAGTTGCTCGGGTTTATCCAGCGCTTTGCTGACCCGGTCCATCAGGCTGTAAATGCCGGTCAGTTGCTGCGGGTTGGCAATGGTCGATTGCCAGCCGTTCTGGAAGATCCACTCGGCATCGTAGCCCAGCACGGCATGCACCGACGGGCTGACGTAATTGAGCGACATCTTGCTGTCGGTGGAGAAAATCACGTCGCTGATGCTTTCGGCGAGCATCCGGTAGCGCTGCTCGCTGTCACGCAGGGATTCACTGGCTTCGATCTGATCAGTGATGTCCTTGGCCACGCCGATGATCCGCGTGACTTGATCGTGTTTGTCCCGCGCCAAAGCCTGTTCGCGAATCTCGAAGCGCCGCCACTTGCCGTCGCGATGACGGAATCGCAGCTGGCATTGCAGCAATTGGGTGTAACCGGCGTGGCGCTGGGTCTGGCGCGAGCGGTGGTAGTAGTCGGCATCTTCGGGGTGCAGGAGGATCTCCCAGAAGTACTCGCCCATCTGGTGCAGCTCGGTGCGGTTGTAACCGAGGGTCTGGCCCAGGTGATGGTTGCTGAAGATCATCCGCTGGCTGATCACGTCCTGCACGTACAGGTGATCCGGCACCGTGCGCACCACATCGGACCAGAAGCTTTCACGTTCGAGCAGCGACAGTTCGATGAGTTTGCGGCTGGTGATGTCGGTGATGCTCAGGATCACCGCTTTGTAGTCGTCCTGGTCTTCCGGCAGGCGTAGCACCAGCCACAGGTGCTGGTCGCGGCCATGGGCATCTTTAAGCTGGATTTCCAGCTCAAGCTGTTTCTGCCGGTTGAGCACCGTTTCGAGCACTTGATGACCGATGGCAGTGCCGTCCAGCGGCGAGCCATCAATCAACAGTTTCCAGGCCTGATCGCAGGAGTTGACGTTAAGCAGTTGAAGGGCGACCTGGTTGACCTCGGTGATGCGCAGTTCCGAAAGCAGCTGGCGGCGTTGCTCCGTTACTTCGAGCCAGGCCTTGAGTTGCTCGCTGTTGTGCAGGTGGGCCTTGTCGAAGAAGGTCTTGAGCCCCGAGACGTCAAGGACGCAAAGGGCTACGCCAGTGCCTTCGAAAATATCGTGATAGCGTCGGCGGCCCTCATGCAGTTGGCGTTGACGGCGGCGAATGTTCAGCAGCGCGATGAACGGCAGCAGGGAGAAGGCCAGGCCCAACAGGCATTTGCCGATGAACGCCGGCAACTGTTGTTCGAGCACTTGCTGGCGATCGAACAGCCCGCGCAGCTGCCAATCGCTGCTGCTCAGGGGGACCGTCAGCACGCTGTTGGCCAGATCGTCCGGGGATAACGCGCTCGGTTTGACCGAAGGCGACGCTTCATCGCGGCTGATGATCTGGTGATTGACCCGGTTTTCCACCAGCCACAGCGGACGGATGCCGGTTTCGATTTGTTTGGTCAGTGACGAGAAAAAGGTCGGCGTCAGGCGCAGGGCCCAATAACCGCGGCTGCTGCCGCTGGCCTGATGCAGCAGCAGGTGCACCACTGAGCCGTCGTCGGCGTTGCTGAAATAGTGGGCCTGGGCGCGGCTGCGCCGGACCAGATCGCTGAGGTAATCGGCGTCCTGGCTGTCGGCGGCGCTGTCGCTGAGGACTTTGCCGGAAGGACTGAGCAACGCCAGGCTGCGCAGTTCCGGCAGCGACTGTTGCAACTTGCGCAGCAACGCCTGCTGTTCGTCGGCAGTTTGCGGTTGTTCGACGATTGGTAGCAGGTTGAGGGCAATCTGGGCGTTGAGCGCCATGTTCAGGCTGACTTGCGCGGCCAGGTCGGCGGTGTAGTCGATGGTGTATTGGCGCTGGTGTTTCTGTGTTTCGCGAAGCTGATCCAGCAGCTGCCAGAACAGCAGCGCGAGCAGCAACAGCACGAGTGTTGCCAACGCACCCTTCAAGGATCCGCGCAGGGGCGAGCCGGTCGCAGGACTGGCTGCGCTCACGGACGATGGCGGAGAGACATTAGACAAACTGTAATCCTGCGGTTTGGCTGGACTGGCGCGACGTGCACTATAAGCCGGACGCCCGAAGGGCGGCTAGCATGCCTTGAGTTGTGGCGAAGTGCCAGCCCCTCACGGCTGGACTGCCATCTGTCATTAAGGTAGCTTTGCCGGTTACGCGGGAGCCCAGACACTGTTAAAACTACTGCGCTCGGAAATACTGCGTTGAAAACAGGCTCGGACTGCTCATTTACAGCCCGTAAACTCCGCGTCCTCGCCTGTTTCCGCCTTGTCTTTCCTTCGCTCGTTACGTTTTAACAGCGCCTGGTCCAGCTCCTAGAATCAGACTTTTTCAGCGCGCACGTATTGATAACCATCAATCGGACGACGCGCACAGTCTGGCCGGGCTTCGCCTGCGCTCCAATCATTCATCTGTCACTGACCCAAGGTTCTCCATGGCTCAATACGTATTCACCATGCATCGGCTGGGCAAAGTTGTTCCGCCGAAGCGGGAAATCCTGAAAAACATTTCTCTGTCGTTCTTCCCCGGCGCCAAGATCGGCGTACTCGGCCTCAACGGTTCGGGTAAGTCCACGCTGCTGAAAATCATGGCGGGCGTCGACACCGAGTTCGAGGGCGAAGCCCGTCCGATGCCGGAGTTGAACATCGGCTACCTGCCGCAAGAGCCGATCCTGGACCCGACCAAGACCGTACGTGAAGTGGTCGAGGAAGCGGTCAGCGTGATCAAGAACGCCCAGGCGCGCCTGGACGAGGTCTACGCGGCTTACGCTGATGAAGACGCCGACTTCGACAAACTGGCCGCCGAACAGGCCAAACTCGAAGCTATCTTGCAAGCCAGTGATGGTCACAACCTGGATCGCCAACTGGAAGTCGCCGCCGATGCGCTGCGTCTGCCGGCCTGGGATGCCAAGGTCGAATTCCTCTCCGGCGGTGAAAAACGTCGTGTGGCCCTGTGCCGCCTGCTGCTGTCTGCCCCCGACATGCTGCTGCTCGACGAACCGACCAACCACCTGGACGCCGATTCCGTCGCCTGGCTGGAGCACTTCCTGCACGATTTTCCGGGCACCGTGGTAGCGATCACGCACGACCGGTACTTCCTGGACAACGTTGCCGGCTGGATCCTCGAGCTCGACCGCGGCGCCGGTATCCCGTACGAGGGCAACTATTCGGGTTGGCTTGAAGCCAAGTCCGATCGTCTGGCGGCTGAATCCAAGTCGCAGTCGGCTCACGAAAAAGCCATGAAGGAAGAACTGGAGTGGGTGCGCAAAGGCGCCAAGGCCCGCCAGTCCAAATCCAAGGCTCGTCTGCAACGCTTCGAAGAAATGCAATCGCAGGAATTCCAGAAGCGCAGCGAAACCAACGAGATCTACATCCCGGCCGGTCCGCGCCTGGGCGACAAGGTCATCGAGTTCAAGAACGTCTCCAAGGGCTATGGCGATCGCGTGTTGATCGACAACCTGTCGTTCTCCATGCCTAAAGGCGCCATTGTTGGCGTGATCGGCGGTAACGGTGCCGGTAAATCGACCCTGTTCCGCATGCTGATGGGCAAGGAAACACCGGATTCGGGCAGCATCGAAGTCGGCGAAACCGTGCAACTGGCGTGCGTCGATCAGAGCCGCGAAGACCTGGATGGCAGCAAGACTGTGTTCCAGCAAATCTCCGACGGTTCCGATCAGATCCGCATCGGCAACTACGAGATTCCGTCGCGTACCTACGTCGGTCGCTTCAACTTCAAGGGTGGCGATCAACAAAAGTTCGTCAAGGACCTGTCCGGTGGTGAGCGCGGTCGCTTGCACCTGGCCCTGACCCTGAAAGAGGGCGGCAACGTATTGCTGCTCGACGAACCGTCCAACGACCTCGACGTTGAAACCCTGCGTTCCCTGGAAGAAGCCCTGCTGGACTTCCCGGGCGCCGCCATTGTGATCTCTCACGATCGGTGGTTCCTTGACCGCGTCGCGACGCACATCCTGGCGTACGAAGACGACTCGCAAGCGGTGTTCTTCGAAGGTAACTACACCGAGTACGAAGCCGATCGCCGCAAGCGTCTCGGCGAAGCGGCTACCCAGCCGCATCGTGTACGGCACAAGAAACTGGCCTGATATCAGGTTGGTTGCATGAAAAACGGAGCCTTCGAGCTCCGTTTTTTTTTGCGTTTTTCAGGCTCGCCGAGGTGCATTCATCGCAGGCAAGCCAGCTCCCACAGGGATTTTCGTTTACTGGAGATCTACGGCATCCACCAACACTGTGGGAGCGGGCTTGCCCGCGATGGCGGCCTGAAGATCACTCTATATCTATGCCCAGAACCTCAATCACCAAATCCCCCACCGGCCGCTTCCACACCACTTCATCCCCGACCTGCGCGCCCAGCAACGCCCGCCCCAGCGGCGAGCCCCAGTTGATCAGCCCGCTCGCAGCCTCCGCCTGATCCTCGCCCACCAACTGCACGCGTTGTTCGTTGCCTTGTTCATCGGCAAAGGTCACCCATGCGCCGATCTGCACTTTGTCGGTCGACGAGGCCGGTACTACCGGTTGAGCGCTTTGCAGGCGTTGATTGAAATATCGCCAGTCACGCTCAAGGTCAGCCTGGCGCTGTTTGTCCGCCAGTTCACCCTGTGCATTCTGTTCGTTGATCAGGTTTTGCACCTCGGCGACTTTCGCCTGAAGCTGCGCAAACCCGGCGGGCGTGACGTAATTGGGCTGCGCGCTGACCTGCCGTTCGACGGGCTGATCGGCTTGCGCGGCGGCGTTATCTTCATTGACGAAAGCGCGACTCATGGTTTTCTCCCGTTATAGGGTTTGGGCCATGGTTGCAGGCTTTTAGTTTCGAGGGATGTCTGTCAGCGACTCATTGCGAGCGATAGGCACGGGCGGTGTCCTGGTCCTTCTGTTGCTGCCAGGCTTTGTCCCGGTCGTCCCAGTGGTGGCTGCGATAGTATTCGCGATCTTCATTTTCGCGCATGGCCTGGCACTGGCGAAAACCATCGCTCCAGCCTTCGGCGTACTGTTTGTCCTTGAGATAACGCGGGACGTTCTTGCGAAACTCCCCGGTAATTGCCCCCGCGGCTTGCCGGCCACTGCTGCAACCGTCATCGAAACCATCGGCGAACGCCGGTGGATAACCTTTGGCGATCAAATCTTCGTGGGTCGACTGGCAACCCGCGATCAACATCAACAACCCCAGCACACCTGCGTTACGCCACATCTTGGACTCCCGGCCGTTGGACGGCCTACAGGTGAAGTCTACGAGTGAAATTGTCAGGCGATCGTGAAAGGCGTGTGATCAATCTGTTGGCCACCACAAATCCCCTGTGGGAGCGAGCCTGCTCGCGATGGCGGTGTGTCAGTCAGTAATGATGTCGACTGACACACCGCCATCGCGAGCAGGCTCGCTCCCACATTGGTTTTGCGGTGGATTCGGATCAGTAGTGATACCACTTCACCTCAAGCATCACTTCGTTCTCGGGCGAGGCAAGGTGGCTGAATTCGCGCTGGGCGCTCAGGCGCAGACCCAGGTTGCGCGATACTTCCCACTGCTGGTTCAGGCTCACACTGCGGCGCACTTCGCCATTGGTGAAGAAATCACCCTTGGTTTCCAGGCTGAAGTTGCCCAGCGGGTTTTTCCACAGCAGGCCACTGTTGAAACCTGCCGCCGGTGCGATAAAGCCCGCGAAGTCGTTGTTGTGCTCGACGCGAACCGTGCCCAAGGCAAAGCCGAGCATGTCTTCGCCCAGTTGCCAGGTGCCGCCGCCACCACCGTTGACATGGCTGACCAACGTTTCGTCGTCATGCTTGCCCGGCACGCGCTCCAGACCGCCGGTGACTTGCCACGAAAGCGGCTGCAACAGCTCATTGCGCGGCGTCAGGGAGCGGATAGTCGCCAGGTCCAGTTGCTGGAACTGCCAGTGATTGCCTTCGTACTGACGCAGTTTCATCTGCAGGATTTCGATCTGCGCGCCGAGCGGGAAGCTCTCGGCGTTATCGTTGAGATCGTGATAAGCCATGCGCAGGCCATATTCGCCGAACGCCTTGTCGCCGCGGGTGCCGATACCGGCCTGCCAGGTGCGGGATTCGTGTCCGTCCTCGGGTAAGCCGGGTCGCGCAATGTCCAGCTCAGGCGGGGGGTTCTGGTTGATCGCGCGCAGCAGTTCGAAACTGCGTTGCGCCTGCTCCGGATCGCGTTCCTGGCCATTGGCCCGGTAACGCTCCAGTCGATAGGCCGCATCGATGATCAGCGCCTGACGCTCGCGGGGCTGGGCCTTGAACGCAGGCGTTTGCAATTGCTTCTGGTCGGCGCTGACTTTCAGCACCCAGTCCTGCTCGTCGCGGGTCAACGGCTCGGCGCGGCTCAGCAGTTCACGTTCACGGGACGGGCGATACTGAATGGATTCCACCAGCCCGGCTTCTTTCACCGCTTTGACGGTGTCGGTGGGAATCGCGGTCAGCGGGAACTGTTCGGTCAGGCGCAGGCCAGGCCGCGCCACTTGCAGCAGCTCAAGCAGGCGATAGGAGCAGTTTTCGTCGAAAAAGAAATAGTCGAACTGGATCTGCTTCAACTCCCAGACGTGTTCGACCATGCGCTCGGTTTCTGCTTGCGTCAGGTTCAGCCGGTACTCCCACAGGTCCCGGTTCTCGAGGCTGCGGTATTCAGAGAGTTTTTCCTGATACGGTACCAGCGCAAACAGACCCGGATAGCCACCCATCAAGCCTTTCCAGGCGTAGAGGATGCTGTTGTCCGAGCCTTCGATGTACGCGCCGAAGTTGATCGCGTAGCTAAGCAGGGCGGTTTGATCGCTCTGCACATTGGCCTGGTCGATGCGCAGCAATGTATGGCCGAACATCGATGACGGACTGTTCAGATAAGCCGCCGGGAAAATCATCACCGCGCTATGGGGCGAGACATCCTTGAACCATTGCTTGAACTCCGTGCAATCGAGCGTCGGCAAATCAGTCAGGTTGAGCTGCGCTTTCAGCCAGCGGGTACGGGCCGGATAGACGCATTGCGCATGCTTTTCGCCGGCACTGGCCGGGGCGTACAGCGCCTGCACGGTCGCCGCCAGTTCGCGGTCGGGGTGTTCGTTGCCGTCGGGGGCGAGAAAGAACTTTCTGTCGCTGACATAGCTGCGCCAGCCGCCCAGCTTGGCGGTTTCGTAATGGCCCAGGGAAATCCAGAAGGGGTCGTTGGCCAGTTGCTGCAAACGTTGATTGTCGACATGTGGCGCGGCGGACAGCGGGGCGCAGACACAGAGCGCCAGCCAGGCAAGGCGTTTGAGCATAGTGGGCAACTTAAGTCGAAATAAATAAAGACCCGCTACGGAAGACCCGCCCTTGTAGGAGCCGGCTTGCTGGCGATGGCATCGACACGGTGTTTCTGAATCACCGCGGTGATGCCATCGCCAGCAAGCCGGCTCCTACAATTGGACGGTATGGCCGAAAGAGGGGCAGGTCCAAAAAACAAAACCCGCTCCCCCGAAGGAGCGGGCGGGTCGAGCTTAAGCTTGAGTAGCGTACTTGGCCAGACGCGGATCGCTCTTCAGAACGGCCAGGGTGTTGGTATGCACGTCGTCAGCGGTCACGTCAGCCTTGCTGAAGATCTGCTGGAAGTGCTCGTGAGTCACGGCAGCGAAGTGCGCACGGTCTTCCGGCGCCACGCCCAGTACCACAGCGTAGGTCGTCAGCGCTTCGCCGTTACCTTTGGCCATGTCTTCGGACAGCTCGTTCATCATGCCATTCATGGCAATCCAGGATTTGCCGCCGTAGGTCAGCGACGCATTAGTCGAGCAACCGTTGGTACCTGAGGTCATACCGAACGTTGCGTTGCCGGAAGTGCCGTTGGTGGTGGATGCCAGGAAGTGAGCCGGGGTGCCACGCTGACCTTCGAACAGCATGTTGCCCCAACCGCAATCCGGGCCGCCTGGCGCTTGCGCCATGGCGTTGATGGATACAGCGGTGAAGAGAGTACCGAGAAGAATCCGTTTCATAGCTATGTTCTCTTTATGTGCATACCAATGGACAAGGGGTCTGGCCCAATCCGGCGCCAGTGGGCCAGTTATTAATCCAGCCGCGCAGTTTGGAGTTTAGGCACGTTCCCGTGGTTCCGTGATTTTTTGCAAAACATTCGTTGAAATCATTGATTTGCCCCCGGCCTGCCTGGCGATGACGGTTTGTCTATGCTTTGGCTGGAGGCGCGCCTTGCAAGTGAGGTATGGGCAGCGCCAGAATGCCGCTATCTGCCCCGCCTGATGTAAGGAAGCCCGATGCCTGATCCTGTTGCTGCCAGCTTGCGTCTAGCGCCTGAAGCGCTGACCCGTCCGTTTTCCGCTGAACAGTTCAGCTTCTCTACCACCAATGATCTGGAGCCCTTCCGCGGTGTGCTTGGCCAGGAACGCGCGGTCGAAGCATTGCAGTTCGGCGTGGCCATGCCGCGCCCCGGTTACAACGTATTTGTCATGGGTGAGCCCGGTACCGGCCGGTTTTCGTTCGTCAAACGCTACCTGAAGGCCGAAGGCAAACGCCTGCAAACCCCGGCGGACTGGGTCTACGTCAATAATTACGATGAGCCTCGCGAGCCTCGCGCACTGGAGTTGCCATCGGGCACGGCCGGCGCCTTCATCGCTGACATCAACGGTTTGATCGACAACCTGTTGGCGACTTTTCCGGCGGTGTTCGAACACCCGTCCTACCAACAGAAGAAAAGCGCCATCGACCGCGCCTTCAACCAGCGCTACGACAAGGCGCTGGACGTGATCGAGCGCCTGGCACTGGAGAAGGAAGTCGCACTGTATCGCGACGCCAGCAACATCGCGTTCACGCCGATGAGTGAAGGCAAGGCTCTGGACGAAGCGGAATTCGCCCAGCTGCCGGAAGCCGATCGTGAACGTTTCCACGACGATATTTCCGGTCTTGAGGAGCGCCTGAACGAGGAGCTCGCCAGCCTGCCGCAATGGAAGCGCGAGTCGAGCAATCAACTGCGCCAGCTCAACGAAGAAACCATCACCCTGGCCTTGCAGCCGTTGCTGTCGCCGTTGTCGGAGAAATACGCAGAAAACGCGGCCGTGTGCGGTTACCTGCAAGCCATGCAGGTCTACCTGCTCAAGACCGTGGTCGAGCAACTGGTGGACGACAGCAAGACCGACGCCATCGCCCGCAAGCTACTGGAAGAACAATACGCACCGAGTCTGGTGGTGGGGCATTCGTCCAGCGGCGGTGCGCCGGTGGTCTTCGAGCCGCACCCGACTTACGAAAACCTGTTCGGCCGCATTGAATACAGCACCGACCAGGGCGCTCTCTACACCACGTATCG
Organism: Pseudomonas sp. RT6P73; assembly: GCF_054897715.1. Classification (NCBI taxonomy): domain Bacteria; kingdom Pseudomonadati; phylum Pseudomonadota; class Gammaproteobacteria; order Pseudomonadales; family Pseudomonadaceae; genus Pseudomonas; species Pseudomonas sp. RT6P73. The sequence continues at coordinate 94,381 of NZ_JBUBUV010000002.1, forward strand.
GCAGCTGCGTCCCGGTGCCTTGCACCGCGCCAACGGCGGATTCCTGATCCTTGAAGCAGAAAAAATGCTCAGCGAGCCGTTCGTGTGGGATGCGCTCAAGCGCGCCCTGCAATCGCGCAAACTGAAAATGGAGTCGCCGCTGGGTGAGCTGGGTCGTCTGGCCACGGTAACCCTGACGCCGCAACACATTCCGTTGCAGGTCAAGGTCGTCATCATCGGTGCGCGGCAGCTGTATTACACGCTGCAAGACCTCGATCCGGACTTCCAGGAGATGTTCCGCGTCCTGGTGGACTTCGACGAAGACATCCCGATGGTCGACGAGAGCCTGGAGCAGTTCGCCCAGTTGCTCAAAACCCGCACCTCGGAAGAAGGCATGGCGCCGCTGACGGCCGATGCCGTGGCGCGCCTGGCGACTTACAGCGCGCGCCTGGCCGAACACCAGGGGCGTTTGTCGGCACGCATCGGTGATCTGTTCCAGCTGGTCAGCGAGGCGGACTTCATCCGTCACCTGGCGGGCGACGAGATGACCGATGCCGGGCATATCGAACGTGCGCTCAAGGCCAAGGCCACACGTACCGGACGCGTCTCGGCGCGGATTCTCGATGACATGCTGGCCGGGATCATCCTGATCGACACGGACGGCGCCGCCGTCGGCAAGTGCAACGGGCTGACCGTGCTGGAAGTCGGCGACTCGGCATTCGGTGTGCCGGCGCGGATTTCCGCCACGGTCTACCCGGGTGGCAGTGGCATCGTCGACATCGAGCGTGAGGTCAACCTCGGCCAGCCGATTCACTCCAAGGGCGTGATGATTCTCACCGGGTATCTGGGCAGCCGTTACGCCCAGGAATTCCCGCTGGCGATTTCCGCGAGTATCGCCCTGGAGCAATCCTACGGTTACGTCGATGGTGACAGTGCGTCGCTGGGCGAGGCGTGTACGCTGATCTCGGCGCTGTCGAAAACGCCGCTCAAGCAGTGCTTTGCGATCACCGGCTCGATCAACCAGTTCGGTGAAGTGCAGGCAGTGGGCGGAGTCAACGAGAAGATCGAAGGCTTCTTCCGGCTCTGCGAGGCCCGCGGGCTGACCGGTGAGCAGGGGGCGATCATTCCGCAGGCCAACGTGGCCACGCTGATGCTCGATGAGAAGGTGTTGTCGGCGGTGCGAGCGGGGCAGTTCCATGTTTATGCCGTTCGCCAGGCTGACGAGGCGCTGAGCCTGTTGGTCGGTGAGCCGGCCGGTGCGCCGGATGCCGATGGCCAGTTCCCTGAAGGCAGCGTCAACGCGCGGGTGGTGGAGCGCTTGCGGGTGATCGCGGAAATGATCAGCGAGGAAGACCTCAAGGAAGCCGAGAAAGAAGCGGCGCTCGAAGCACTGGTCGAAGCCAAACCGGCCTGACATAGAACCCCTGTAGGAGCAAGGCTTGCCCGCGAAGACGTAGAGTCAGTCGACGTTATCATCGCCTGACACGCCGCCTTCGCGAGCAAGCTTCGCTCCTACAGTTTTTGGGGTGTTGTCGAAACCGACATCCAGCCGCCATTAGTGTCATCAGTCTGGCGTCAATGTTCGCACAATGACCATTCGGCGCCTTCTGGTCTCACTTGACGTGCTAGTCAGACTTTTCTTCTATTCTCAGCTCAAGGATATCGACAGTAATCACTGGATCGAGACAGCCTTCCCGTGGGGGCTGAATACCGGATCTACCGAGGGTCGCCGCCATGTCGCGCAACCTCTGCCTCACCCGTCAATGCCTGGGCCTTGTGACCCGTATCGAGTGTGCCATCCGCCCGTTGGCGGGGGATACGGGCATGTGGACCTTGCTCTTTGCCGCCGGAATGGCTGGCGAACAACCTTCCGCCATCAAGGCGCAAGGCCCGTTTCATGGTCCTTTCGTGGCGGAATCAATCCTCGACACGATAGTTGAAAGCCTGACCCTGCATGGCTACGAGCTGGCCGATGACCCGCAAATCTGGTGCCTGCACTTGCAAGCCCAACTGCGGGAAATCAACGGCGGCCGTGGCCGCAACCTCGGTGGCTGAGTTTCGATCCGAGCACTGAACCGGCTATTGCTCAAGGTGGGACAGATCAGCCTTGGCCAGTTTGACCTCGAAACCATACTGGACCGTGGTGAGGTCGGTTCGCTGATAACTTTCCAGACGTGTGGGCTGGCCATAGAAGTAATGCACGGCAAATAACGCCGGGCCTTCTGCGCTCGCGTCGTGACTGACCGAAAGAATTTCTTTCAGATAGTTTCCGGAGTCGTCCTTGGCGAAAAATCGCCAGTCCTGGGCAGGAAACAGCTTCAAATCAACCACCAACACATTGCCTTTGAGTTCCAGGCCCTTGGGCAGCGCATGGGCGTCGAGCGATTGTTTGGCGATCGTCGCCAGGAACAGCGGCATGGAGCCCACTGCGTAGGCCGGCGTTTCCGGAAACAGGTTCAAGTCATAGGTGATGGCGCCACGCAGCGGGTCGACCTCATAAGCCTCTGGTGGCAGTTCGATCGGCTCATCGCGTTTGCCGCTGCCATCCTCTGTAAAGAACGTGACCGGGCTATTGCCCGGGTTGAACGATGTACCGAGCAGCTCATCATTGAAGCTTTTGGGGTGATCAAACTCAATGCGCGCGGCGCTGGGGTCATCCACCGACTGACTGACGAGAATGCCCTTCTTCAGCTGTTCCTCACTCAATGTCGCGCCCTTGAGCCAGATCGGGGCCTGGTCGTCATACACCACCACCGGCAAGCTCAGTGGCTGGATGGTTTTTTCCGTGGTGTGCGAGTCGAAGCGGTGCACCGGCAGGTTCAGGTCCTTGCGGGTTACCGTGGCGGCCGAGAAGTCCAGCACGCTGACCTCAACGGTTTCGATCGGTCCGTTGAAATACACTTTGCTGTACTGATTTTTCTGTTGCGCCTCGAAGGTGCGCTGTTCTTCATCGATCTGTTTTCCGAACGTCTCACTCCAGGCCTTCTGCTGCTGAATTTTCGCCAGTTGTTTTTGATAAAAGGCAATTTGCGCGGCGGTTTCATTGATCGAACCCGAGCGCGAGAGAAATTGCCCTGTGTTATCCCTGGCCTGGACGATCAGTGGATTCAACGGTGTTTCGCTGACTTCCGGGGCCAGCGGCGCGCTGTTGTTGAATTCGATTTCGGCGTAGTTGTTGCCCAGCTTCAGCAGGGTGACGCTGAGGTTGTCGTTGGTGCGGGTCTGGCCAACGTCTTTTTTCGTCAGGTCGAAGGTGTAGAGCTTGCGCGGGGCAATGACCTCGACCTTGCCTTGCAGGCTTACCGGTTGTGGCTGGCTCTTGTTGTCCACGTCCAGGCCGTCGATGAACGGATAGGTCACCGTCAGATCATCCGGGTTGGTCAGGTTGGAACTTGAGGGGCTCAGTTGAATGCCGGGATCGGTTTCCGACCATTCCGGCTGGAACGTGATGACGCGCTTGTTGCTCAGGGTCACCGATTGCCATTCCAGGCCATGGGGAAAGAGAAACGCGGCCGGAATGTTGAAGTTGAAGGGGAATACCGGTTGCAGATCCGTCAGGTAGTCGGAGCTGGAGTCTTTGTGCAGCACGAACAAACCGTTGATATAGGTATCGACCAGGGCCTGTGGCGTGGGGTAGTGCTTGAGTACGGCGAGAACGTCTTCACCGTATTCGGTTTCCACGGGTTTACTGTCGAGCTTGAGTTGCGCACGCTCGAGCAACAACAGCGAACCGCCGAGTTCGGCTACGGCATCCTTGAGTTTCGGGTCTTGAATCGCATCCAGAGACTTCTCGAACTGCGCGGTCTTTTCTTCGAGGCTGGTCTGGCGCTTCTCATCGCTGGGTGAGCAGCCGCTCAGCAGCAGAGCCAGGCAAATGCCGGCACTCGTTAATGGCAATCGCACATCCATTTCCAGTCTTCCTGTCCGATGTCGCTGAGCGGTCAATAGTCTGGACACTAGCAGAAAAACTTTGTGACACACGCGCAGGTGGCGGATTTCCCAACGGTTTCTGCCTGCTTCTGGGTTTAGACAGGTGACTGGTATACTCGCGGCCATTTTCAATCCCACGTGTGAGATTCAATGGAACGCTTTATCGAAAATGCGATGTACGCCTCCCGCTGGCTGCTGGCGCCGATCTACTTCGGTCTGTCCCTCGGGCTATTGGCGCTGGCGCTGAAATTCTTCCAGGAAGTTTTCCACGTCATCCCTAACGTGTTCTCGATGGCCGAGTCGGACCTGATCCTGGTGCTGTTGTCGCTGATCGACATGGCGCTGGTGGGTGGTTTGCTGGTGATGGTGATGATTTCCGGTTACGAGAACTTCGTTTCCCAACTGGACATCGACGACGGCAAGGAAAAGCTCAACTGGCTGGGCACTATGGATTCGTCTTCGCTGAAGATGAAAGTGGCGGCCTCCATCGTGGCGATTTCGTCCATCCACCTGTTGCGGGTTTTCATGGACGCCAAGAACGTCGATCCCGAGCATTTGAAGTGGTACGTGATTATTCACATGACCTTTGTGGTGTCGGCGTTTGCCATGGGCTACCTGGACAAACTCACCAAGCACTGATCCCGCCAGGAACGCTCCCTGTGGCGAGGGAGCTTGCTCCCGTTGGGCGGCGAAGCGGCCCCGCTTTATCTTCAGTCGTTTCCCTCGCAGCATTGACGACTGCTGCGCAGCCGAGCGCGAGCAAGCTCGCTCGCCACAGGTTCTTCGTCAAACCAGACAGGCGGTGTTGCTTGTGGCTTGTGCTTTGATGCATCAAGGCATATGCCTGTAAGTATCTTGGCTCGACACCGTATGAGGTGCCTTTCATGAACTTCGTTGAGTTGCGTGCTTATGCCATCGCCGGGAAAATCGATGAGCTGAACCTGATCTCCATGGAAGGCGGGATCTACCTGCTGGAGGCGCGCATGCATGGTGCGGCGTATCCGTTGAGTGATGCCCGCGGGGAAATGTTTCACCTACGCTCGGTCGAGCATGCGCGTGAAGTGCTTCACGATTTCCCCTCCTTGTCTTTCAATCTTGTACACACTTCTGTTCATGATGAGATGTGCGGTCTGGTTTCCGGTGTAGAAGAAAGCCTGAAGGTGCCGATTGCCTTCCGTTCTGCCTGGCACCACTGACACCTCTCATCAGCGCAACGACATCTGTGCTAGTCTGCTGGCCCTTTTGGTTCCGGGCGCTCCGGGACGCGCTGTGCACGCACGGCAAGTTCCAGGGCCGTCCGCACAGCGGAGCAGTGTCATGTCCGAAGTAAATCTGTCCACCGACGAAACCCGCGTCAGCTACGGTATTGGCCGTCAGTTGGGCGACCAACTGCGCGACAACCCGCCACCGGGCGTTAGCCTGGACGCGATCCTGGCTGGCCTGACCGACGCGTTCGCCGGTAAGCCTAGCCGTGTGGGTCAGGAAGAAATGTCCGCAAGCTTCAAGGTGATCCGCGAAATCATGCAAGCCGAAGCAGCTGCAAAAGCTGAAGCGGCCGCTGGCGAAGGCCTGGCTTTCCTGGCTGAAAACGCCAAGCGTGACGGCATCACCACCCTGGCTTCGGGCCTGCAATTCGAAGTGCTGACTCAAGGCGAAGGCGCCAAGCCAACCCGTGAAGATCAAGTGCGCACTCACTACCACGGCACTCTGATCGACGGCACTGTGTTCGACAGCTCCTACGATCGTGGTCAGCCTGCAGAATTCCCGGTCGGCGGCGTGATCGCTGGCTGGACCGAAGCCCTGCAACTGATGAATGCCGGTAGCAAATGGCGTCTGTACGTGCCGAGCGAACTGGCTTACGGCGCTCAAGGCGTTGGCAGCATTCCGCCGCACAGCGTTCTGGTGTTCGACGTCGAGCTGCTCGACGTTCTGTAACACCTTGATCTTGTAGGAGCGAACGGTGCGGCGATCCGACTTGCTCGCGAAGGCGGTGTGTCAGTCAACGATGATGTTGAATGTTTTGGCCTCTTCGCGGGCAAGCCTCGCTCCTACAGGGTTTTGCGCCATCTTCATATCTCGATCTTATGATTCAGATCGCTCGTCGGGCGCAACGCCCGGGCATAGCAGAACAGAAACAGATTACGCACCAGTTCCTTGAGCACCACCGGCTCGCTGGAACTCAAGCCGTTGACGTCCAGATCACCCTGATCCTGCAGCTCGTTCAAGGCTTCTTCTTCTAGCACTGCACAGACTTCCCCGGTTTCCCGATGCAGGATCCTGAGGTACGGGTGTGGGCGGTCCAGCCAGGCATCGATCAAATAAGTCATGGGTCTCATCTCCATTGATGGTTTTCAATGAGAATAATTCTTATTCATCAAATAGCAAGGACCTATTGGCAGTTAGTGATTTTTTCCGGGTAAAGATTGCGTAAGGTCAAAACGGCTGGCGTTTGGCTACTGCGAGGGATGGTTGGGCGAAGCGGGGGAGGGTGAAGCACCATCCCACGCGGGGCGCGGGATGGAAGACAGCGGATTCAGACTTTTCTGACGAACTCGGATTTGAGCTTCATCGGGCCGATGCCGTCGATCTTGCAGTCGATGTCGTGATCGCCATCGCACAGGCGGATGTTCTTGACCTTGGTGCCGACCTTGACCACCAGCGACGTGCCTTTGACCTTCAGGTCCTTGATCACGGTGATGGTGTCGCCGTCCTGCAGGACGTTGCCGACCGAATCCTTTTTAGCGGTGTCATCGGAAGCTGTTTCGGCTTCGCCACTGGCGGACCACTCGTGGGCGCACTCAGGGCAGATCAACTGCGCGCCGTCTTCATAGGTGTATTCGGAATTGCATTTTGGGCAGGGTGGCAACGTGCTCACTAAAGCTCCTTGGTTTGAGGATCGCTAAAAGTCGCACATTGTATAGGGTTTATACGGGGCAGGGGCGGCACATGATTTTGTAGGAGCGAGGCTTGCCCGCGAATGCGGTGTGTCAGTCCACATCGATATCGCCTGACACGCCGCTTTCGCGAGCAAGCTTCGCTCCTACAGGGCCGCGGGTTAATGCGTGCGGGCGACCGCGAACTCACTCAACTCAACCAATGCATCGCGGTATTCGCTGGCTGGCAGCGCATCGAGGCATTTGATCGCACGGGCCACGTAGTCGCGGGCCAGTTTTGCGGTGTAATCCAGCGAACCGGACGCTTCCACGGCTTCGCGAATGCTTTCCAGGTCTTCGATGCCGCCTTTCTGGATCGCCTTGCGAACCAGTGCGGCCTGCTCCGGAGTGCCTTCGCGCATGGTGTAGATCAGCGGCAGGGTCGGCTTGCCTTCGGCCAGATCGTCACCGACGTTCTTGCCCAGGGTTTCCGCATCGCCACGGTAGTCCAGCAGGTCGTCGACCAGTTGGAACGCCACGCCCAGGTGATCACCGAAGGTACGCAGCGCTTCGCTCTGTTCCGGTGTGGCACCGGCCAGGGCTGCCGCGCTGTGGGTCGAGGCTTCGAAGAGCATCGCGGTTTTACCGCGGATGACTTCCATGTAGGTTTCTTCGGTGGTGCTGGCGTCACGAACCTTGGACAGCTGCAACACTTCGCCTTCGGCGATGATGCGCGTGGCTTGCGAAAGGATTTTCATCACCGGCATGGAGCCCAGTTCGACCATCATTTCGAAGGAGCGCGAGTACAGGAAGTCGCCGACCAGCACGCTCGGAGCATTGCCCCACATGGCGTTGGCGGTCGAGCGGCCACGGCGCATGCCGGACATGTCGACCACGTCGTCGTGCAGCAGGGTGGCGGTGTGCAGGAACTCAATGGTCGCGGCCAGCAGGCGCAGGTCATCGCCTTCGCGACCCAGGGCCTTGCCACACAGCAACACTAATAGAGGACGCAGGCGTTTACCGCCAGCCGAGGTAATGTAATCGCCGATTTTCGATACCAGCGGCACTCGGGAAGTCAGCTGCTTCTTGATGATGCCGTCGACGGCGCTAAAATCGTCCGCCACCGCGCGGTAGAAAGCTTGGGGTTGCATCAGCGACAGTTGCTCCAGAAGGGTTGCGCGGCATGCTAGGACCCACGTCGGCGGGTGTCAAGGCACGATGGACGGCCTCTTGCATCGCCCCGGCAGCTTGCGTACAATCGCGCACCCTGAACTTCCTGGGCAGCACCTGCCTTACGCAATTGCAAACAGGCCTTCCAGCCTTATGCAGCCATGCCAGCCAATACCTCTTCTTATAAAGAGCTGGGTGAGCAGGATTATCGGAGAAATACCATGTCGTACGCAGTAATTGTTACTGGTGGCAAGCAATACAAGGTCGCCCCAGGTGAATACCTGAAGATCGAAAAACTGGAAATCGCTACCGGCGAATCCGTTACTTTTGATCGCGTTCTGTTGGTCGCCAATGGCGATGACGTGAACATCGGCGCTCCAGTTGTTGCCGGCGCTACCGTTGTGGCTGAAGTGATCTCCCAAGGTCGTCACGATAAAGTCCGCATCATCAAGTTCCGTCGTCGTAAGCACCACATGAAGCGTATGGGCCACCGCCAGTGGTACACCGAGATCAAAATCACCGGTATTCAGGCTTAATTTCAGCCTAATTCCTCACTAGGAGAATTGACTCATGGCACACAAAAAAGCTGGTGGTAGTACCCGTAACGGTCGCGACTCAGAAGCCAAACGCCTTGGCGTGAAGATGTATGGCGGCCAGGTTATCATTCCGGGCAACATCATCGTGCGTCAGCGCGGCACCCAATTCCACGCCGGTTACGGTGTTGGCATGGGTAAAGATCACACTCTGTTCGCTAAAATCGACGGCGTGATCAAGTTCGAAGTAAAAGGCGCTTTCAACCGCCGTTACGTGAGCATTGTCCCGAAGACTGAAGTCGTCGCGGCATAATTACGTAGTTGCTGGAAAAGCCCTGTCTCGCGACGGGGCTTTTTCGTTTGTGGGGTGAGTCTCTTGCAAAGCTGTTTGTGATGGGCTCCAGCGCTGGATTTTCGGTCGTTGATTGAGGTCGCTGCGCTCATTTTTGCAAGAGTCTTATGTCTGGATTTTTTCGGCTCGTCCGTATGACGAGAGGCGTTTTGTTATGAAGTTTGTTGATGAAGTATCGATTCGAGTAAAGGCCGGTGACGGCGGCAACGGTTGCATGAGCTTCCGTCGCGAAAAATTCATTGAAAACGGCGGCCCGAACGGCGGCGACGGTGGTGATGGCGGCTCGGTCTATATGATCGCCGACGAAAACCTCAACACCCTGGTGGACTACCGTTACACCCGGCACTTCGATGCCGAGCGCGGTTCCAACGGCGGCAGCACCGACTGCACCGGTAAAAAAGGTGAAGAGCTGGTGCTGCGTGTTCCGGTCGGCACCACCGTCATCGATTCCGCGACTCAGGAAGTAATCGGCGACCTGACCAAGGCTGGCCAGAAGCTGCTGGTGGCTCATGGCGGCTGGCACGGTCTGGGTAACACCCGTTTCAAATCCAGTACCAACCGTGCTCCGCGCCAGACCACACCGGGTAAACCGGGTGAGGCGCGTGATCTCAAGCTGGAAATGAAGGTGTTGGCTGATGTCGGCCTGCTGGGTTTGCCGAACGCAGGTAAAAGTACCTTCATTCGCTCGGTATCGGCCGCCAAGCCGAAAGTTGCCGACTACCCGTTCACCACGCTGGTGCCGAACCTGGGTGTGGTCAGCGTCGATCGCTGGAAAAGCTTCGTGGTCGCGGACATTCCGGGCCTGATCGAAGGCGCTTCCGATGGCGCGGGCCTGGGGATTCGCTTCCTCAAGCACTTGTCGCGTACCCGTTTGCTGCTGCACCTCGTCGACATGGCGCCGCTGGATGACGCCAGCGCCCCGGATGCTGCTGAAGTCATCGTCAGCGAACTGACCAAGTTCAGCCCGTCCCTGGCTGAGCGTGATCGTTGGTTGGTGCTGAACAAGTGCGACCAGATCCTTGAGGAAGAGCACGACGAGCGCGTCAAGGAAATCGTTGATCGCCTGGAATGGACCGGTCCGGTCTACGTGATCTCCGCCATTTCCAAGCTCGGGACCGAGCGTCTGTGCCACGACATCATGCGTTACATGGAAGATCGTGCTGACCGCTTGGCGAACGACCCGGTCTACAAAGAAGAATTGACCGAGCTCGATCAGCGCATCGAAGACGAAGCCCGTGCTCAGCTGCAAGCGCTGGATGATCAGCGTGCCCTGCGTCGCAGCGGCGTGAAGTCGGTCCATGACATCGGCGACGATGATTGGGACGAAGAAGATGTGGATGACGAAGACGGTCCGGAAATCATTTACGTGCGTGACTGATTCGTTGCAGTAAACTTAAGCGCCGCTCAATCGAGCGGCGTTTTAGTATCTGGAAATCGATCGTTGGTCAGTAATAGCCACGATTAACGTCACGGGCAGTGCCAGGTCGCGCTGTCCTCAAGCTAAGGTTGAAGATGATGCGGAGCAAGGTGACAGGTGCGCAGCGTTGGGTCGTGAAGATCGGCAGCGCTTTGCTGACGGCGGACGGCAAGGGCCTGGATCGCGCGGCAATGGGTGTCTGGGTCGAGCAGATGGTGGCTTTGCATGAAGCTGGCGTCGAACTGGTGCTGGTGTCCTCCGGGGCGGTAGCGGCGGGGATGAGCCGCTTGGGCTGGAGCGTACGACCCAGTGCGATGCACGAGCTGCAGGCCGCTGCCGCCATTGGTCAAATGGGCCTGGTGCAGGCCTGGGAATCGAGCTTTGCCGAGCATGGCCGGCATACTGCCCAGATTCTGCTGACTCACGACGACTTGTCCGACCGCAAGCGCTACCTGAACGCCCGCAGCACCTTGCGTGCGCTGGTCGAACTGAAAGTGATCCCGGTGATCAACGAAAACGACACCGTGGTCACTGACGAGATCCGTTTCGGCGACAACGACACCCTGGCGGCGCTGGTGGCCAACCTGGTCGAGGCGGATTTGCTGGTGATCCTCACCGATCGCGACGGCATGTTCGATGCCGATCCGCGCAACAACCCCGACGCACAGCTGATTTACGAAGCGCGCGCCGATGATCCGGCGCTGGACGCGGTGGCTGGCGGTACCGGTGGCGCATTGGGTCGTGGCGGTATGCAGACCAAATTGCGTGCTGCACGCCTGGCGGCGCGCTCCGGTGCGCACACCATCATTGTTGGCGGGCGCATTGAGCGCGTGCTGGATCGTCTGAAGGCGGGCGAGCGCATCGGCACCCTGTTGTCGCCTGAGCGCGGCATGCTGGCGGCGCGTAAGCAATGGCTGGCCGGTCACCTGCAAACCCGTGGCACGCTGGTGCTGGACGCGGGTGCAGTGACGGCGCTGTCCCAAGGCAACAAAAGTTTGTTGCCGGTCGGCGTCAAGCTGGTCCAGGGCAGTTTCCGTCGCGGCGAAATGGTGGTGTGCGTGGCGCCGGACGGTCGTGAAATAGCCCGTGGCCTGGCCAACTACAGTGCGCTGGAAGCACAAAAAATCATCGGTCAGTCGTCTGAGGCGATTGTCGGTCTGTTGGGTTACATGGCGGAACCGGAACTGGTTCACCGCGATAACCTGATTCTGGTCTGAAGGAATATTTGAATGCGTGTGGCAAAAGGATTGTTGGGTCTGCTGTTGGCAATGCCGCTGCTGGCCTCGGCTGAGGAGATCGGTCAGGTGTCGACGGTGTTCAAATTCGTCGGGCCGAACGACCGTATCGTCGTAGAAGCGTTTGATGATCCGAAGGTCGAGGGCGTGACTTGCTACCTGTCACGAGCCAAGACTGGCGGCGTGAAGGGTGGCTTGGGCTTGGCTGAAGATCGCGCTGAAGCGTCTATCGCGTGCCGTCAGGTCGGTCCGATCAGCTTCAAGGGTGAGTTGAAGGATGGCGACGAGGTGTTCAAGGAGCGCACGTCGCTGGTGTTCAAGACCATGCAAGTGGTGCGCTTCCTCGATAAGAAGCGCAATACGCTGGTGTACCTGGTCTACAGTGATCGAGTGATCGAAGGTAGTCCGCAGAATGCGGTGACGGCAATTCCGATTTTGCCGTGGGCACGCGCTCAATAAGTTCACAAAGATCAAAACTGTGGGAGTGAGCCTGCTCGCGATAGCGGTATAACAGTCGACATTAGTGTTGAATGTTAAACAGCTATCGCGAGCAGGCTCACTCCCACATTTTTTTGTGTGTGTCTGCTAAATCGCAGGCAATAAAAAACCGACCCTAGGGTCGGTTTTTTAACAAGCTTATCGCTTATGCGGCAACAGCAAGGTTCAGAGCCTTGACGTGACCGTTCAGGCGGCTCTTATGACGAGCTGCCTTGTTCTTGTGGATGATGCCTTTATCGGCCATACGGTCGATAACTGGCACAGCCAGAACGTAAGCTGCTTGAGCTTTTTCAGCGTCTTTTGCGTCGATGGCCTTAACTACATTCTTGATGTAGGTACGAACCATGGAACGCAGGCTGGCGTTGTGGCTGCGACGCTTCTCAGCCTGTTTTGCACGTTTTTTGGCGGAAGGTGTGTTGGCCACCGTCGAGCTCCTCGAAAGACTTTTTAGGAAATAGCAAACAAAATAGGCCGCGAATCATGCCGATGAGTTGATGTCTTGTCAAGGGCGGTTGAGACGTTCCGCTAAGTGGTAGGTATAAAGAGGCGGGATATTTATTTCCGGCGCTTGACCTGTAAACTCGCGAGCTTTGGCTCTGTGCTGCTGCGGCGCGGAGTATCGCATAAGTAGGCGCTTTGTTCGCCTGCTGTTTATCGACAGGCACAAACTCTTTCAATGAATCTGCTCAAATCGTTGGCCGCCGTCAGCTCTATCACGATGCTTTCCCGGATTCTGGGGTTCGTCCGTGACACCCTCATCGCGCGCACATTTGGCGCCGGGATGGCGACGGATGCCTTCTTCATCGCCTTCAAACTGCCCAATCTGTTGCGACGCATCTTCGCCGAAGGGGCTTTTTCCCAGGCATTCGTGCCGATTCTTGCCGAATATAAAAGCCAGAAGGGCGATGAGGCGACGCGAACCTTCATTGCTTACGTTTCCAGCCTGCTGACGCTGGTGCTAGCCTTGGTCACCGCGCTGGGCATGCTCGCCGCGCCGTGGGTCATCTGGGCGACAGCGCCGGGATTCACCGATACCCCGGAAAAGTTCGAGCTGACCTCCAATCTGTTGCGGGTGACTTTTCCTTATATATTGCTGATCTCCCTGTCTTCATTGGCCGGTGCGATCCTCAATACGTATAACCGTTTCTCGGTGCCGGCCTTCGTGCCGACCTTGCTCAACGTCAGCATGATCGTCTTTTCGGTGTTCCTGACGCCGTACTTCGATCCTCCCGTCATGGCCTTGGGCTGGGCGGTGCTGGTGGGTGGCCTGGCGCAGTTGCTCTATCAGCTACCGCACCTGAAAAAGATCGGCATGCTGGTGCTGCCACGCCTGAATCTGCGTGACAGCGGCGTCTGGCGGGTCCTGAAGCAGATGTTGCCAGCGATTCTCGGCGTTTCCGTGAGCCAGATTTCCCTGATCATCAACACCATTTTCGCCTCGTTCCTGGTCGCCGGCTCCGTGTCGTGGATGTATTACGCCGACCGTTTGATGGAGTTGCCATCCGGGGTGCTGGGCGTGGCGTTGGGCACAATTCTGCTGCCGACGCTGGCCAAGACCTACGCCAGCAAGGATCGCCAGGAGTACTCACGCATCCTCGATTGGGGGCTGCGCCTGTGCTTCGTGCTGGTGTTGCCGTGTTCGCTGGCGCTGGGGATCCTGGCCGAGCCGCTGACGGTTTCGCTGTTCCAGTACGGCCAATTCAGCGCATTTGATGCCTCCATGACCCAGCGGGCATTGATCGCCTATTCGGTCGGGTTGCTCGGGATTATCGTGATCAAAGTGCTGGCGCCGGGCTTTTATGCGCAACAAAACATCCGCACCCCGGTAAAAATCGCGATTTTCACCCTGATCGTTACCCAGTTGTTCAACCTGGTGCTGATCGGTCCGCTGGCTCACGCCGGTCTGGCCCTGGCCATCAGCGTCGGTGCCTGCATCAACGCCGGGCTATTGTTCTATCAGCTGCGCAAGCAGCAGATGTATCAGCCGCAACCGGGTTGGGCGAAGTTCGGCCTGAAGCTTGTGATTGCGGTGCTGGTGATGTCTGCTGTGCTGCTGGTCGGCATGCACTTCATGCCGGCCTGGGATCAAGGGCATATGCTGGAGCGATTCCTGCGTCTGGGCGCGTTGGTCGGTGCCGGCGTGGTCAGTTATTTCGGCATGCTGCTGTTGATGGGCTTTCGTTTGCGCGACTTCAATCGCAAGGCGTTGAGCTGAGGCTTTGGCCTCGATAAACATGGGCGAACCGGCGGTTTTGTCGGCTCGATTACTTTGGGATACGGTGTTGCCTGTCGTCGGCCGCCGGGTGTGGTTATAATCGACCACTTTATGAGCAAGAAGCGCGTTATGCAGCTGGTTCGAGGCCTCCACAACCTGCGCCCCCAGCATCGGGGCTGTGTCGCCACTATTGGCAACTTTGACGGTGTTCACCGTGGCCACCAGGCTATCCTGGCGAGGCTGCGTGAGCGCGCTATCGAGTTGGGCGTGCCCAGCTGCGTGGTGATTTTCGAGCCGCAGCCGCGAGAATTCTTCGCCCCGGACACGGCCCCGGCCCGTCTGGCCCGGCTGCGGGACAAACTGCAGCTGCTGGCCGACGAGGGTGTCGACCGGGTCCTGTGCCTGGCCTTCAACCAGCGTCTGAGCAAGCTCAGCGCCAGTGAGTTCGTCGATACCATCCTGGTCGACGGCCTCGGCGTCCAGCACCTGGAGGTCGGTGACGACTTCCGGTTCGGCTGTGACCGGGTAGGGGATTTCGATTTCCTGCAACAGGCCGGCATCGTTCAGGGCTTTACCGTCGAAGCGGCGCAAACCGTTGAGCTGGACGGCATTCGTGTCAGCAGCACCCAGGTCCGCAACGCCTTGGCCGCTGCCGATTTTGCCTTGGCCGAGCGGCTGCTCGGTCGTCCGTTCCAGATCACCGGACGGGTCCTGCATGGCCAGAAGCTGGCGCGCCAATTGGGTACGCCAACCGCCAACATTCAACTCAAGCGTCGCCGCGTGCCGCTGACCGGGGTTTACCTGGTTGACGTCGACATCGACGGCAAGACCTGGCCAGGCGTCGCCAACATTGGCGTGCGGCCCACGGTACAAGGTGATGGCAAAGCCCACCTCGAAGTACACCTTTTAGATTTTGCCGGCGATCTGTATGACCGGCGTTTGACGGTGGTTTTCCACCACAAGCTGCGTGAAGAGCAGCGTTTCGCCTCTCTGGAGGCGCTTAAGACGGCGATCAATGCGGATGTTGCCTCCGCCCGTGCCCTGTCGCACCTAGCGCCAATCGCTAATGAAGAGCCTTAAATGACCGACTATAAAGCCACGCTAAACCTTCCGGACACCGCCTTCCCAATGAAGGCCGGCCTGCCTCAGCGCGAACCGCAGATTCTGCAGCGCTGGGACAGCATTGGCCTGTACGGTAAGTTGCGCGAGATTGGCAAGGATCGTCCGAAGTTCGTACTTCACGACGGTCCTCCGTACGCCAACGGCACGATTCACATCGGTCATGCGCTGAACAAGATTCTCAAGGACATGATCATCCGCTCGAAAACCCTGTCGGGTTTCGATGCGCCTTATGTTCCGGGCTGGGACTGCCACGGTCTGCCGATCGAGCACAAAGTCGAAGTGACCCACGGCAAAAACCTGGGCGCGGACAAAACCCGCGAACTGTGCCGTGCCTACGCCACCGAGCAGATCGAAGGCCAGAAGTCCGAATTCATTCGTCTGGGCGTGTTGGGCGACTTCGCCAACCCGTACAAGACCATGGATTTCAAGAACGAAGCCGGTGAAATCCGCGCTTTGGCCGAAATCGTCAAAGGCGGTTTCGTGTTCAAGGGCCTGAAGCCTGTGAACTGGTGCTTTGACTGCGGTTCGGCCCTGGCTGAAGCGGAAGTCGAGTACGAGAACAAAAAGTCCTCGACCATCGACGTGGCCTTCCCGATTGCCGACGAAGCCAAACTGGCTGCCGCTTTCGGTCTGCCGTCGCTGGGCAAACCTGCTTCGATCGTGATCTGGACCACCACCCCGTGGACCATCCCGGCCAACCAGGCGCTGAACGTTCACCCGGAATTCAACTATGCCCTGGTCGACGTCGGCGACAAACTGCTGGTGCTGGCTGAAGAGCTGGTCGAGTCGTGCCTGGCCCGTTACAGCCTGGAAGGTTCGGTCATCGCGACCACCACCGGTAAAGAGCTGGAGCTGATCAACTTCCGTCACCCGTTCTACGATCGCCTGTCGCCGGTTTACCTGGCCGATTACGTTGAACTGGGCGCTGGCACCGGCGTGGTTCACTCCGCTCCGGCCTACGGCGTGGACGACTTCGTGACCTGCAAGAAATACGGCATGGTCAACGACGACATTCTCAACCCGGTACAGAGCAACGGCGTCTACGCGACGTCGCTGGAGTTCTTCGGCGGCCAGTTCATCTGGAAGGCCAACCCGGCCATCGTCGACAAGCTGACCGAGGTCGGTGCGCTGCTGCACACCACCATCATCGAACACAGCTACATGCACTGCTGGCGCCACAAGACTCCGCTGATCTACCGCGCTACCGCGCAGTGGTTCATCGGCATGGACAAGGAGCCTGTCAGCGGCGACACCCTGCGCAAGCGTGCTCTTAAAGCCATCGAAGAGACTCAGTTCGTCCCGGCCTGGGGCCAGGCGCGCCTGCACTCGATGATCGCCAACCGTCCGGACTGGTGCATCTCCCGTCAGCGCAACTGGGGCGTGCCGATCCCGTTTTTCCTGAACAAGGAAAGCGGCGAGCTGCACCCACGTACCGCCGAGCTGATGGAAGAAGTCGCCAAGCGCGTCGAAGTCGAAGGCATCGAAGCCTGGTTCAAGATGGACGCTGCCGAGCTGCTGGGTGACGAAGCGCCGCTGTACGACAAGATCAGCGACACCCTCGATGTCTGGTTCGATTCGGGCACCACGCACTGGCACGTCCTGCGCGGTTCGCACCCGATGGGCCACGAGAGCGGTCCACGCGCCGACCTGTATTTGGAAGGCTCGGACCAACACCGTGGCTGGTTCCACTCGTCGCTGCTGACCGGTTGCGCCATCGACAATCACGCGCCGTACCGCGAGCTGCTGACTCACGGCTTCACCGTCGACGAGTCCGGCCGCAAGATGTCCAAGTCCCTGGGCAACGTGATCGCGCCGCAAAAAGTCAACGACACCCTGGGCGCCGACATCATGCGTCTGTGGGTGGCTTCCACCGATTACTCGGGTGAAATGGCGGTTTCCGAGCAGATCCTGCAACGCAGTGCGGACGCCTACCGGCGTATCCGTAACACCGCGCGCTTCCTGCTCTCCAACCTGACCGGTTTCAACCCGGCCACCGACATCCTGCCGGCTGAAGAAATGCTCGCGCTGGACCGTTGGGCCGTGGACCGCACCTTGCTGCTGCAACGCGAGTTGCAAGAGCACTACGGCGAATACCGCTTCTGGAACGTCTACTCCAAGATCCACAACTTCTGCGTGCAGGAGTTGGGCGGTTTCTACCTCGACATCATCAAGGACCGTCAGTACACCACTGGCGCCAACAGCAAGGCCCGCCGTTCGGCGCAAACCGCGCTGTACCACATCTCCGAAGCGCTGGTGCGCTGGATCGCGCCGATCCTCGCCTTCACCGCCGACGAACTGTGGGAATACCTGCCGGGTGAGCGTAACGAATCGGTGATGCTCAACACCTGGTACGAAGGGCTGACCGAGCTGCCGGAAAACGTCGAACTGGGCCGCGCCTACTGGGAGCGGATCATGGCGGTGAAGGTCGCTGTGAACAAGGAAATGGAAATCCAGCGCGCGGCCAAGGCCGTCGGTGGCAACCTGCAAGCCGAAGTGACGCTGTTCGCCGAAGACGCGCTGAGCGCCGACCTGGCCAAGCTGAGCAACGAACTGCGCTTCGTGCTGATCACTTCGACCGCCAGCGTTGCTCCGTTTGTGCAGGCGCCAGCCGATGCCGTGGTGACCGAAGTCAGCGGCCTGAAGCTGAAAATCGTCAAGTCGGCCTTCGCCAAGTGCGCCCGTTGCTGGCACTGCCGTGAAGACGTCGGCGTGAACCCGGAGCATCCGGAAATCTGCGGTCGTTGCGTCGATAACATCAGCGGCACTGGCGAGGTTCGTCACTATGCCTAATGCCATTAGCCGTTTCGGACGGCTGAGCTGGCTCTGGTTGAGCTTGCTGGTTCTGGTCATCGACCAGGCCAGCAAGTTTTACTTCGAAGGCTCACTGAAGATGTACCAGCAAATCGTGGTGATCCCCGATTACTTCAGCTGGACATTGGCCTACAACACTGGCGCCGCGTTCAGTTTCCTGGCCGACAGCTCCGGCTGGCAGCGCTGGCTGTTTGCCCTGATCGCGATGGTGGTCAGTGCGGTGCTGGTGGTGTGGCTCAAGCGTCTGGGGCGCAATGAAACCTGGCTGGCCGTCGCTTTGGCGCTGGTGCTCGGCGGCGCGCTGGGCAATCTGTATGACCGCATTGCCTATGGCCATGTGATCGATTTCATCCTGGTGCATTGGCAGAACCGCTGGTACTTCCCGGCGTTCAACTTTGCCGACAGTGCGATTACTGTCGGTGCGGTGATGCTTGCACTGGACATGTTCAAAAGTAAGAAAACCGGAGAAGCCGTTCATGACTGAACAGGTATTGGCTGAGCAACGCATCCGCCAGAACACGGAAGTCACCTTGCACTTTGCATTGCGCCTGGAGAACGGCGACACCGTCGACAGCACCTTCGACAAAGCCCCGGCGACCTTCAAGGTTGGCGATGGCAACCTGTTACCAGGTTTCGAAGCGGCGCTGTTCGGCTTCAAGGCGGGCGACAAGCGCACGCTGACGATTCAACCGGAAAACGCGTTCGGCCAGCCGAACCCGCAGAACGTACAGATCATTCCGCGCTCGCAGTTCAAGGACATGGAACTGTCGCCGGGATTGCTGGTGATCTTCAACGATGCGGCCAATACTGAGCTGCCAGGCGTTGTGAAGGAATTCGATGACGAGCAAGTGACCATCGACTTCAACCACCCGCTGGCCGGCAAGACATTGACCTTTGACGTCGAGATCATCAGCGTCGTGGGTCTTTAACTTGTAGGAGCGAAGCTTGCTCGCGAAGGCGTCATCACATTCAACGTTGATGTCGAATGAGATACCGCCTTCGCGAGCAAGCTTCGCTCCTACAGGGATGTAATGTTCTAACTTCTTACGCGCAAGACACGAGGCACAGCATGCAAATCAAACTCGCCAACCCCCGTGGCTTCTGCGCTGGTGTGGACCGGGCGATCGAAATCGTCAACCGCGCCCTGGAAGTTTTCGGGCCGCCGATCTATGTGCGCCACGAAGTGGTTCACAACAAATTCGTCGTCGAAGACCTGCGTGCTCGCGGGGCGATCTTCGTCGAGGAGCTGGATCAGGTGCCGGACGATGTCATCGTGATCTTCAGTGCCCACGGCGTTTCCCAGGCTGTGCGTACCGAAGCCGCTGGCCGTGGCCTGAAAGTGTTCGACGCGACCTGCCCACTGGTGACCAAGGTGCACATCGAAGTCGCGCGTTACAGCCGCGACGGTCGTGAATGCATCCTCATTGGCCACGCCGGTCACCCGGAAGTCGAAGGCACCATGGGCCAGTACGACGGCAGCAATGGTGGTGCGATCTATCTGGTTGAAGACGAGAAAGACGTCGCCTCGTTGCAGGTGGTCAACCCCGAAAAACTGGCGTTCGTGACTCAGACCACCTTGTCCATGGACGACACCAGCCGCGTGATCGACGCCCTGCGTGCACGTTTCCCGGCGATCGGTGGTCCGCGCAAGGACGACATCTGCTACGCCACGCAAAACCGTCAGGACGCCGTGAAGCAACTGGCCGACGAATGCGACGTGGTGCTGGTGGTCGGCAGCCCGAACAGCTCCAACTCCAACCGCTTGCGTGAACTCGCCGAACGCATGGCCACTCCGGCCTACCTGATCGACGGCGCCGAAGACCTGCAAAAGAGTTGGTTCGACGGTGTCGAGCGTATCGGCATCACCGCTGGCGCCTCTGCTCCGGAAGTGCTGGTGCGTGGCGTGATCCAGCAGTTGCAGGCCTGGGGTGCCACCGGTGCCGATGAATTGGCCGGTCGCGAGGAGAACATCACGTTCTCCATGCCTAAAGAGTTGCGCGTGCGCTCCCTGCTTTAACTGTTTTCCCTCCCGGACACAGCGCCTGCTCAGCCTTCTCGCTGCGCAGGCTGACACGACCGGTCGCGGCCAGCACCACCTGGAGCTGGCTGACCGGTTCACGGGCAGCGCATATGTGCAGCGTTCCCGCTTGAAAGGCCCGGCCAGGCATCTGTGGTTCGCCGATACGGCTGAAACGCACATATCGCTTGACTGGCCAATTGCCGACGACGGGCACCCCAGCGCTACTCGCGTGTTCAACAAGCAGCGGATTGCTGCTGTCCTCCGGCCCTTTGCCGCTGATATCCAGAATGATTCGCCAGCCCTGACCCCAGTCGTCGTTGATGCCATGAATGACGACGGTCTGATTGCGCGCGAGAGCTTCGCTTCTGGCGCTGCGAATACCGCTGGCAAGAGACTTCGCTGCCTCCTCGCGATGATTCGACTCTGTTAGTGATGCGAACGCCGGACTGACCAACAGCAGAACAATCCCGGCAATTGTCAGTCCCATGAGCAGTTCGATCAGACTGAAACCTCGTTGATGCATGTCATCTCCCTCCGTGGAGTGCTGCGGCCCGCGCAATCCGTGCGCGAGTATTGGCAAATCAACCGTACACCGGTCGGTCGAATGTTCTAGCGTGTAGAAGCAGGTATAGCCGACGGCAACGGAGGGCATCGATGGATCATCGTACAAAAGGTTTCACGCTGATCGAGCTGCTGGTCTCGCTCGCGGTATTTCTGATCCTGATCACCCTGGCCGTGCCGGCGTTTACCCGGTCGGTGCAAGGCACCAAGGCCGACACCGAAATCGGTGACCTGCAACGCGGACTCAATTTCGCACGACTTCAGGCCATCGACCGGGGCGTCGCCACTCGGGTTCGTCCGACGGCGGGTGGCAGCGTCTGGACCGGTGAGTTAGCGGTCTATGACGGTACTGGCAATCCGGCCAATGTATTGCGGGTTGTTCCAGCGATGAGCAGCGGGGCGACTCTGACGCTAACCTCAGGAGTGACCGCCATCGATTTCAACAACCTCGGTGGTTTGTCGGCGCCATCCACACCCTTGGTGATCAGCTACGTGCTGGGGGCGCAAAGCAGGACGCTGAATGTGTGTTTGAACGGACGAATTCTATTGGGTGGAAGTTGCGGATGAGGGAACGGAGTAAACATGCACAGGAGGGCATGACGCTGATCGAAGTTCTGGTCGCGTTGGTGATTCTGACCGTGGGCCTGCTGGGCGCGGCGGCTATCCAGCTAAACGCGCTGAAATACACCGACAGCTCGCGGATGACCAGCCAGGCGAGTTTTATCGCCTACGACATGATGGACCGTATCCGCGCCAACTCCGGCGCCGATTACACCGTGACGCCACCGACCTCAGGCAACCTGAACGTCGCCCGCGATCAGGACCTCTACGATTTCACCACCAACATCGTCAATTTCGGCGGTGCGACAGCCACCGGCACCGTTGCGTTGAACCAGCGGGTGTACACCATCACCATCACCTGGGATGACTCGCGCGCTGCCAATACCGCCAACTCGCGTCGCAGTTTTGTCCTGACCAGTCGTGCCACAGTCGACCCGGTGGCGACGCCATGAGGCGGTCCAGCAGAGGTTTCGGGCTGATCGAGTTGTTGATCGCCCTCGCGTTGAGCCTGATTGTGGTGCTGGGCGTGGTGCAGGTTTTCATCGCCGCTAAAAATACCTACATCAGCCAGAACACCGCTGCCGCCATGCAGGAAGACGCGCGATTCGTGCTGAGCAAGATGATTCAGGAAATTCGCATGGTCGGTATGTTTGGCTGCCTGGGCATGATCACCGACTCAAGCACTGCCGGTGATTTCAACACCAGCCAGATAACGCCCGTCAATTGGGATAACACCAACCTCAAGTTGACGCTGGTAACCGCCGATGTCGGCAGCAGTGGCGGGGTGCCGGCCTGGACGGTGATCTCCGACTGTCGAAACACGGCGACGGCCTACACTGGCGCGCGAGTTCCGGCCTCGGGGTTTCTTGCGTTTCCGATCCGGCGGCTGATCTACAGTTTCAGCAATAACAAAATCATGATGGGCTCCGGTACCGGCACGCCGGCCCAGTTCGTGCTGGTCGATAACGTCAGTGCCTTCAGCGTGAGCTTTGGCCTCGCCAGCTCCGCCACTGATGTAGCCGCTACCAGTTACAGCCTTAATCCGTCCGACCCTGCACGAATTCGCAGCGTACGCCTGAGCTTGACCCTCACCGACCCCAACAACCGTGTGCGCAATCAAACCTTCAACGTGGTTGCAGCCTTGCGCAACAGGTTGCCATGAGGAAGGCCTCCATGACTGTTCACACCCAGCGGGGCATGGCGCTGCTGGTCAGCCTGGTGTTTCTGCTGTTGCTGACCTTGATCGGCCTGTCATCGATGCAGAACGCGACCCTGCAGGAAAAAATGGCCGGCAGCGTAAGTTTGCGCAACCAGTCGTTCCAGGGTGCCGAAGCGGCGTTACGCGTGGGTGAAAGCGCGGTGCAGCTGGACAGCTATTCATTGCCTGTCTGTAGCCAGTGCGCACCACCGGCCGACGCGTCGACGATCACCGCCGCCGGCGCCAGTTCCACCTCCGGGGTAACCTGGATTGCCTCCGGCAGGGGGTTTTACGGGGTGCAGAATATCGGCACCACGGTCAACGCCGTGAATGTGCCGAGCAACACCTCGGCGACGCTTTACCGGGTGACCGCCGTCGGCATCGCGGGCAACTCGCGCAGCGTCGTGGAGAGTATTTATGCGAAATACTGAAAGGCGCGGTGGCGTATGGCAGCTGATTTGCGGCGTGGTATTGGGGCTTTACCTGTCGGCTCCGGCATACGCTTTCACGCCCTCGGACTCTCCGCTGTTGAGCGCTGCGGCCGTCGCCCCGAACGTCATGCTACTGATCGACGACTCGGGGAGCATGAACAACATCATCTGGGCGCCGGGTTTCGATCCGACTGTCAGCCGCGCGCAAATTGCGAACTGCAATTCAAACGGCTCATGTTTGAACGGACAGAACCTGGACATGGAAGATACCAATATCGCCTTGTCGAGCCTTAACCGTGGAAACTGCTCCAACAACGGTAACTGGTACGGTTTTTATCGGGGGTTTTTGGGATTGTCATCGATATGCCTGAAGCTACCCGACCCTGTGGGTAATGAAAACACGCGTTATACGGCTAACTATCTGTCTTATCTGGTGAGCCTGGCCAATGGTTCGAACAGGGATTTCACCACGGGCACCGGTGCCATCCCCAACGATTACCGCATGAACGTAGCAAAGGATGTTTCTACGAATCTGGTCACCAGTAATCGCGAGCTGCGTATCGGGCTTGCGACATTCAACCCGCCCACGGGCAATAATTCCGGCCCCGGCGGGTTTATCCCCCGCGCTGTCAGTGATCTGTCTGCTGGCGGGAGCATCACCCAGGGTCAGGCGCAAACCAACTTCAACAACCTGATTTCATCGATCGATGGTTTGAGTGCAATCGCCAATACCCCGTTGGCGGAAACTTATTACGAGATCACGCGGTACATGCGCGGCATGGCGCCGTACTACAACTCGACGCCAACCACTTACACCAGCCCGATCCAGTATCGCTGTCAGAAAAACTATGGCGTCGTGATCACCGATGGCTTGCCGACCTATGACCGGACGTTTCCGACTACCGATCCACTGGGTGGTACTCGCTTGCCCAACTGGGATGGCGTGAATAACGATGGTGACAACCTGAGTGGTGACGGAGAAGGCGACACGCTGTATCTGGACGATATCGCCAAGTTCTCCTTCGACATCGACATGCGCTCCACAGGTAATGATCTGGCAGGAAAAAGCTGGAATGCTGCGGATTTTCCCAAGCAGAACATGAACACCTACACCGTGGGTTTTACCGCCGCGAACCAGATGTTGTCGGATGCGGCCAGCTACGGACAGGGCAAGTACTATCAGGCGACCGACAGCGCCGGGCTCAACAGCGCATTGTCCTCGGCGCTGAGTGACATCACCTCGAAGGCCGGTTCCGGTGGTAGTGGCGTCACCAGCGGTACCACCCTGGCCAGCAATTCAAGTTACTTCCAGACCAGTTATGACCCGAAGGACTGGCGCGGCACGATCAAATCCTTTGGCTTCACCTCGGCGGGCATCGTGAACACCGCCGCAGCGCTATGGACCACCGACACCACCATCGTCCCCGGTGCCACAGCGCCGACTTACCAGTCCTGGAACACCCTGACCAACGCCGCCGTCACCTTGGCTTATGCCAGTTTCTCCCCGGCGCAACAGACCTCCCTCAGCCAAGGCCTGCCCACCGGCATCACCGGCAGCGATCTGGTGGAGTGGAGCAAAGGCACCAACAAAACCGGGCTGAAGGTGCGCAGCGTGCTGCTCGGCGACATCATCAACTCGCCCCTCGTACTGGCTTCGCCCACGGATAAAACCGCGTCCGACTTGGTGGGCGATACCACCTACAGCACCTACCTGACCACAAAATCCACCACCATGAGTCCCAGCCTGGTGGTGAATGCCAACGACGGGTTCGTGAATGTCATCAACTCGGCCAATGGCGTCCGGCGTTATGCCTACATGCCTTCCAGCGTGTTGCCATCGCTGCGCTACATCGCCGACCCGACCTACATCAACGGTGTGAACCACAAGTTTCTGGTCGACGGTCAGGTCGGGGTGTTCGACGCCCAGTTCAGTGGTGCCTGGAAAACCCTGGCCATTGGCGGAACCGGGGCGGGCGGCAGGACTTTTTATGCATTGCAGTTGTTCGATGCGTCAGCGGGTAACGTGTTCAAGGCACTGTGGGAGATCAGCGCGCCGGCCACCGCCAGTACCGCGAACGTTTTCAATGATCTGGGTTATGCCTATGCACGACCTGAAGTGGCACGCTTGGCCGACGGTCGATGGGCCGCGTTCATTTCCAACGGTTATGGCAGCAACTCCGGGGTGGCCGCGTTGTACGTGGTGGACATTCGTGACGGCTCGTTGATCAAGAAAATCGTGGTCGACAGCACCGACACCACCAATGGGCTGTCGTCGGTGAAGCTCAGGGTCAACTCGCAGAATGTGGTGCAGGCCGCCTATGGTGGCGACTTGAAAGGGCGGTTATGGAAGTTCGATTTGAGCGCTACCGCCCCCGACACCTGGGGCGTGGCATTTTCCGGCAAGCCGCTGTTTACCACCGCGGGTGGCGCCACTCAGCCCATTACCGTGCAGCCATTGCTGGCGGACAATTCACTGGGTGGCAAGGAAGTGTTTTTCGGCACCGGCAAATTCAACGAGACTGCCGACAAGACCAACAAGGATTTACAGGCGTTCTACGCCGTGTGGGATGCGGAAGGCGGTGCGGGTCAGATCACCGTGTCCAGTTTGCAGGCGCAAGCGGTGACCGGTGTGTTCTCGGGCAGCACCGGTCAATTCATCACCACCAGTCAGAACGAAGTGACCTATCCGGCGGAGAAGGGCTGGTACTTGCCGCTGGTGTACAACAACGTGCTGACAGGGGAGCGGGTGATCAATCAGGCCAATCTGGTGCTGGGACGGATCATCTTTACTACGGCGAGTGTGGACACCACAGACCCATGTGCCAGCTTCGGCACCGGCAAACTGGTCGAACTGGATGCGTTCAGCGGTAAGATGCTCAACTACGCGGTGCTCGATACCAACAACGATGGGACGGTCGACAGCAGGGACACAGTGTCCAGCGGAGTGATTTTCACCGGCGGCATCCCGACCCTGAATGCCATCGTCAACGGCGCGACCCGCAAGATCGTGAACGATTCCAGTGGCGGCATCAGCACACTGGTGGAAAAATCCGGCGGCGGCAGCCGTCGCATCATGTGGCGACAAATACAGTAAGCGAGAGTTGAGGAATGCACAGATCCAACCGAGGTTTCACCCTGATCGAAATCATGATCGTGATTGCGATCATCGGGATCGTCATGACCATTGCCGCCCCAAGCCTCACCGAGTACGTGAAAAAGGGCCGCCGCACCGAAATAGCCGGGCTGCTCTCCGAGCAGGCGCAAATCCTTGAGCGGTTCTACTCGAAGAACAATGTCTACACCGCTGCCACCGGACTGAGCGCTGGCAATGACTTTTACACCATCACCCCGACCCTGACCGACCAGACCTTCCTGCTGACGGCCGCGCGCAGGACCGGAGCTGCGATGGCGACCGACAAATGTGGGGATTTCACCCTCACCAACACCGGGGTCAGAAGCATGGTCAATGCAACGTCCGGGCTTGCCACCAAAGATTGCTGGGGTCGCTGAGTTCCTTTTTCGGGCGCCTTTTGCGCCCTCTGTCTATTTATCGGTTGGATCTGAACATGAGCAGGCAACAGCAAGTGGTGATTGTCGGCGGCGGCGTGATTGGGTTGCTGACGGCATTCAATCTCGCGTCCGAAGTGCAAAGTGTTGTGCTGCTGGATCGTTCGAACGTCGGCCAGGAATCGTCATGGGCCGGTGGCGGGATTGTTTCGCCGCTCTATCCGTGGCGCTACAGCCCGGCAGTCACCGCGCTGGCGCATTGGTCCCAGGATTTTTATCCACAGCTCGGTGAGCGGCTGTTTGCAGCGACCGGGGTTGATCCCGAAGTGCACACCACCGGCCTGTACTGGCTGGATCTGGATGACGAGGCCGAGGCGCTGGCCTGGGCCGAACGGGAAAACCGTCCGCTGCGGGCTGTGGATATCTCCGCGGCACACGACGCCGTACCGGTGTTGGGTGGCGGGTTTTCCCGGGCGATCTTCATGGCCGACGTGGCCAACGTGCGCAATCCGCGGCTGGTGAAATCCCTCAAGGCTGCGTTGCTTGCGCTGCCGAACGTGACGATCCGTGAGCAGTGCGAAGTCAGCGGGTTTATTCGTGAAGGCGATACGGTGGTCGGCGTGCAGACCTCGTCGGGCCCTGTTCACGCTGATCAGGTGGTCCTCACGGCGGGCGCCTGGAGTGGTGACTTGCTCAAGAGTCTGGGCCTGGAACTGCCGGTCGAACCGGTCAAAGGACAGATGATTCTGTATAAGTGCGCGGCGGACTTTCTGCCGAGTATGGTGCTGGCCAAGGGACGCTATGCGATTCCCCGGCGCGACGGGCACATTCTGATTGGCAGCACGCTGGAGCATGAAGGCTACGACAAGACGCCGACCAACTCGGCGCTGGAGAGTCTGAAGGCATCGGCGGTGGACTTGATCCCTGCGCTGGCGGATGCCGAAGTCGTGGGGCATTGGGCCGGATTGCGCCCGGGTTCGCCGGAGGGGATTCCCTATATTGGCCGAGTGCCGGGGTTCGACGGGCTATGGCTCAATTGCGGGCATTACCGTAATGGGCTGGTGCTGGCGCCGGCGTCGTGTCAGTTGTTTGTGGATGTGATGTTGGGGAGGGCGCCGATTATTGATCCGGCGCCGTATGCGCCGACCGGGCGGATCTGACTGCACGATTTTTATTGCCTGTCAGATCGCCTTCGCGGGCAAGCCTCGCTCCTACAGATTTGAGTCGATCAATACATTTGCGAACGACACAACCCCTGTAGGAGCGAGGCTTGCCCGCGAAGGGGCCCTCAATCCAACCCCAATTTCTTCAGTCGATAACGCATCGACCTGAACGACAAATTCAACCGCTGAGCCGCCGCCGTGCGGTTCCAGCGGGTTTCCTCCAAAGCCTGGAGGATGAGTTTACGTTCGACGTTTTCCAGATAGTCTTCCAGGTTGTCGATCTGCGTCAGGTCCGCCACACCGCTCTCTGCCGCGCAGTTCCCTTCGGCCAGCCGCAGGTCGCTGGCCTCGATCTGTTTGTTCTCGCACAGGGTATAAGCCCGTTCCAGCACGTTCTCCAATTCCCGCACGTTGCCCGGAAAGCGGTAACTTTTCAGCGCATCCAGGGCGAGCGGGTGGAGTTTTGCGGCGGGTTGTCCGCTACCGGCTGCCAGACGCTTGAGTACATGGCTGGCCAGCGGTTCGATGTCGTCGCGGCGCTCGCGCAAAGGGGGAACGCGTAGCTCGATCACGTTCAGCCGGTAGTACAAATCCTGGCGAAAGCGTTCGGCGGTGACCTCGGCGTCGAGGTCTTTGTGGGTGGCGCAAAGGATGCGGACGTCGACCACCATTTCTTGCTGCCCGCCGACGCTGCGAACGGCTTTCTCCTGAATGGCCCGAAGCAGTTTGACCTGCATCGCCAATGGCAAATCGGCCACTTCGTCGAGAAACAGGGTACCGCCATGGGCAGCCTGAAACAGCCCGGGTTTGTCTTCGATGGCGCCGCTGAAACTGCCTTTGCGATGACCGAAGAACTCGCTTTCCATCAACTCAGAGGGAATTGCCCCGCAGTTGACCGGCACGAACGGCTGATTCGCTCGCGGACTTTGTTCGTGAATCAGCCGGGCGACCAATTCCTTGCCGCTGCCGGATTCGCCGCTGATGTACACCGGCGCCTGGCTGCGGGCGAGTTTGTCGATTTGTTTGCGCAGGTTGCGCATGGGCAGTGAGTCGCCCAACAACCGGCGATCGATGGCGCTAGTGGCGCCGCCCGGTGCCGGCAAGCGCAGTGCGCTAGTGACCAGTTCGCGCAGGCGTGTCAGGTCGACCGGTTTGGTCAGGAAATCGAAGGCGCCGGCCTTGAGGGCGTTGATGGCCGTTTCGAGACTGCCATAAGCGGTGATCATCGCCACCGGTACTTGTGGGTAACGCTGCTGGATGTACTGCACCAGCTCAAGGCCGGTGCCGTCGGGCAGGCGCATGTCGGTCAGGCACAGGTCGAATGTCTCCCGCGTCAACAAGGCCTGGGCTTCGCCAAGGTTGCGGGCACTGTAGGTATCGAGTTTCATCCGTCCCAGGGTGATTTCCAGGAGTTCGCGGATATCCGGTTCGTCGTCGACGATCAGGACTTTTGGCCGTGGGCTCATGTTCAACTTTGTTTCCGTCCGTGAGCAAAAGTGATGCGAAAGCAGCCGCCGCCTTGGCGTGGTTTGAAGTCTAGGCGGGCCTGGTTGCTTTCGCACAGCTCACGGGACAGATAAAGCCCCAGGCCTGTGCCCTGGTTACTGGTGGTGAAGAAGGGTTCGAATAAATGCGTCTGTTGGTCCAGCGCCACGCCGGGGCCGTTGTCCAGGACTTCGAGCGTCGCCAACTGGCTGTCGGGGTCGACAAACAGCTCGAGCCAGACCTGCGCCAGGTCGTGATTCAGGGCACTATGGCGCCAGGCATTGCGCAACAGATTGTCGAGAATCTGGGTCAGCTGATTGGGGTCCATCAGGGTTTTGAAGTCGCCCGAGCCGATGCGCAGGTGAATGAGCTGGCGCTCGGTCGCCCCCTCCCGGGTTTCGGCGACGAAGTGCTCCAGCCACGGCTTCAGATCGAGCCTTTGCGGCACGGTTTGCTGACGGCGGGACAGTTGCAGGACGTTTTCGATAACCCGATTCATTCGCTGAGAGTGGTCTTGGATAATCTGGGTCAGACGCCGATCCGCGCCGTTCAGTTCCTCGGATTCCTGCAATAGCTGCGCGGCATGACTAATGGCGCCCAGTGGATTGCGGATTTCATGGGCGATACCGGCCGTCAGGCGACCGAGTGCAGCGAGTTTCAGTTGCTGCGCTTGTTGAGCGATCTGGGCAATGTCCTCGAGAAACACCAGGGTCTGATGATTCGGGCTTTGGTCCAGGGCAATGAAGCTGGGTTGCAGTTCCAGGCCACTGCTGGCGATTTTCAGGCTTTGCGGGCGTAACGACGGATTGTTGAACCACAGTTGAAGGCGTTCGACCAATGTCGGCGAATACTCGTCGATCAATCGCCCGTCGAGGTTTTTCTGCCCCAGCAAAATCAGGGCGCTGTGATTGGCCAGTTGCACCCGCCGCTGATCGTCCAGCACCAGAATGCCCGTGCGCATGCGATGCAGGATCAGCGCGTTGAGGGCTTCCAGGCCAACCACTTCACTGGCCCGCTGTTCGGCCAGGCTTTCACTGTCTTCCAGACGCCTGATCAGCCCTTGCACCAGTAACGCCGCGGCAAAACACAGCGCGCCGAGAGTGCCGACTTGCAGGTATTCGCTGGGACTGATCGGGTGACTGAAGCTCAGGAGGAAACTGAAACCGACGATGCCAAGGGCGGCGACAGCCGCTATCAACAGGCCGATACGCCCACGCAATAAGGTGTTGCTGATGGCCACCGACACGATCAGCAGGTTGCCGATGGCGCTGGCCAATCCGCCAGCGGCGTAGAACAAGCCGCACAGCAGCAGGACGTCGATCAACGCGAGGCTGAAAAGCTGTGCCGGTCGTCGGGTGTTCTCCCAAAAGACCACCAGCAAGATATTCAGCACCAGGTACAACCAGCTGCCACTGCGCAGCAGGTCGTCCTTGGCGAAGGCCAGCAACTGATTGTCCATGTTGCTGGAGATCAACAGCACCAGGGTGATGCCGACGCTCAAACGGTAGAGATGATAAAGGCGCAGCAGTCGCAGGGCCTGTTTGCTGCCAGGACTGGAGGTCTCAGCGATCACTTGAGCCTGGGCCTTGCTCAAGGTGAGCCTGGCTGCAATACCACTGTTGTTGAAGGCTCAGCGCGCGGTCGCGGGGCAGGTGAACGCCGCAATGAGCACAGCGGACCATGGGCGCCGCATCCAGCTCGGCGGAGGATTTTGGAGCGGAAGTCGAAGCCTTGTACTTGCGCCAGAACCATACCGCAGCGGCAATCAGGGCAATCCAGAACAATAAACGAAGCATGGCGAGCGGCTTTATCAGCTAATGATCAGGCAGTTTAGCCAAGGACCTGACCCGCGCACAGCGTTATAGCGCTACGTAACCTTGTAGGAGCGAGGCTTGCCCGCGAAGAACGATAACGCGGTGTTTCAGGAACACCGCATTGGCTTCTTCGCGGGCAAGCCTCGCTCCTACAGAGTCTCCGTTTATCAGTCGAACACGCCGAAGGTCATGTAGCTGAACCACGAGCGGTCGCTGTTGTTGCCTTCCGCTTCGTGTTCCTCTTCTTCGATCACGTCGCCATCTGCGTCTTTAGGCTTGAGATCGTTCGGAATCGCGTCCTTGGCATCCTGGAACTGCTTCTGCACGTCCTGGTTGGCGCGGGTTTCGCCCGGCGGCAGCGGCGGACGGGATTCGATCAGGCCCAAAGTAGCCTTGCTCAGCCACGAACGGTTATCGGCTTCGTCGACCGAAGGCTTGAACTGACCGTCCACCAGGGTTGGGTGGTTCGGGTAGTTGAGCTTCAGGGTTTCGAGGCTGGTGGCTGCCAGGTCGTCCAGGTGCAGACGCTGGTAGGCTTCGGTCATCACCGCCAGGCCGTCACCGACCGATGGGGTTTCCTGGAAGTTCTCCACGACATAACGACCACGGTTCGCGGCGGCGACATAGGCCTGACGGGTCAGGTAGTAGTCGGCAACGTGAATCTCGTAGGCCGCCAGCAGGTTGCGCAGGTAGATCATGCGCTGCTTGGCGTCCGGCGAGTAGCGGCTGTTCGGGAAGCGGCTGGTCAGCTGGGCGAACTCGTTGTACGAGTCGCGAGCGGCACCGGGGTCACGCTTGGTCATGTCCAACGGCAGGAAGCGCGACAGCAGGCCGACGTCCTGGTCGAAGGAGGTCAGACCTTTGAGGTAATACGCATAATCCACGTTCGGATGCTGCGGGTGCAAACGAATGAAACGCTCTGCGGCAGACTTGGCAGCCTCAGGCTCGGCGTTCTTGTAGTTGGCGTAGATCAGCTCGAGTTGAGCCTGATCGGCGTAGCGCCCGAACGGATAACGCGACTCCAGCGCCTTCAGCTTGGCTGTGGCGGCGGTGTAGCTATTGTTGTCCAGGTCGGTCTGAGCCTGCTGGTACAGCTCGACTTCGCTAAGGTTTTCGTCTACGACTTCCTTCGATGAGCAAGCAGCGGTCAATGCGAGGATGGCGATCAGCAGCAGGTGTTTCACTTGCATGGCGGCTTGCGTCCCTATGACGGCCGCTGTCTTGGGCGAGGCCGTCCTGTTATGATGAGCGCCCCGTTGAATAGCCTCGGGGCAAAAGACGCCGTATTTAACCACAAGCGCGCAGCCGAAACCAAAGGCTGTGCCGACGCCTAGTCTGAGCATGTCCGATAAAATTGAACTTCGCGCAGAGGTGCCGTCCGAATTGGGCGGCCAACGCCTCGATCAAGTCGCCGCACAATTATTCGCTGAGCACTCGCGCTCGCGCCTTTCCGCCTGGATCAAAGACGGCCGCCTGACTGTGGATGGGGCGGTTATCCGCCCGCGAGACATCGTTCATGGTGGCGCCATTCTTGAACTGACTGCCGAGCAGGAAGCTCAGGGCGAATGGATCGCTCAAGACATCGAGCTGGACATCGTCTATGAAGACGACGACATCCTGGTGATCAACAAACCTGCGGGCCTGGTGGTGCATCCTGCCGCCGGTCACGCGGACGGCACCTTGCTCAACGCCTTGCTGCACCACGTGCCGGACATTATCAATGTGCCCCGCGCCGGTATCGTGCATCGTCTGGACAAGGACACCACCGGTCTGATGGTGGTGGCCAAGACCATTCAGGCGCAGACACAGCTGGTCACGCAATTGCAGAGCCGCAGCGTAAGCCGGATCTACGAATGCATTGTGATCGGTGTGGTGACTGCCGGCGGCAAGATCAACGCGCCGATCGGTCGTCACGGCCAGCAACGCCAGCGCATGGCTGTGATGGAAGGTGGCAAGCAAGCCGTCAGCCATTACCGCGTGCTCGAGCGTTTCCGCTCCCACACGCACGTGCGGGTGAAGCTGGAAACCGGTCGTACGCACCAGATTCGTGTGCACATGGCTCACATCAACTACCCGCTGGTCGGAGATCCTGCCTACGGCGGTCGCTTCCGCATTCCGCCGGCAGCCAGTGTGACCATGGTCGAATCGTTGAAGGCGTTCCCGCGTCAGGCGCTGCATGCGCGGTTCCTGGAGCTGGATCACCCGACCACCGGTAAACGCATGAGCTGGGAATCGCCACTGCCGGACGACTTCGTCTGGTTGCTGACCCTGCTCAAGCAAGACCGTGAGGCGTTCATCGGATGAGTGACTGGCTGATTCCCGACTGGCCTGCGCCTGCCGGGGTGAAAGCCTGTGTGACCACCCGTGCGGGCGGCGTCAGTCTGGCGCCGTTCGACAGCCTCAACCTCGGCGATCACGTCGACGACAGCCCCGAAGCTGTTGCCGAAAACCGCCGGCGCCTCACCGATCTTTTTTCTATTCAACCGGCCTGGTTAAAGCAGGTTCACGGCATTGTCGTGGCTCATGCCGACCCGAGTCTGGTTGCTACCGCTGACGCCAGCTGGACGGCAACCCCCGGGATTGCCTGCGCGGCAATGACCGCCGATTGCCTGCCGGCCTTGTTTTGCGATCGCGCCGGGACTCGCGTTGCGGCGGCCCATGCCGGATGGCGTGGATTGGCGGCGGGTGTGCTCGAAGCCACCCTCGACAGTCTAGATGTGCCACCAGAAGAAGTGCTGGTCTGGTTCGGCCCGGCCATTGGCCCGCAAGCTTTTGAAGTCGGCCCCGAAGTACGCGAGACCTTCGTCCAGCAACTGCCCGAAGCGGCCAAAGCCTTTGTGCCTAGCCAAAACGCAGGCAAGTTCATGGCTGATATCTACGAGCTGGCGCGTCTACGTCTGGCCGCTCGCGGTGTCACCGCTGTTTATGGTGGCGGTTTCTGCACCGTGACCGATCCTCGCTTCTTTTCTTACCGCCGCAGCCCTCGCACCGGTCGGTTTGCCTCCCTGATCTGGCTCGAAGACTAGACTTCTCTGATCTGCATCAACTGATCGACGCTTGAAACTCCCAGAATCGACCGCATCTATAACGGTATCTGGCAGGTTTCTTCATTCAGGATGTTTTATAGGTCCGGCCTGCTCAAAAGGAAGGTGACCCATGCGTATAGATCGTTTAACCAGCAAATTGCAGTTAGCTCTATCCGACGCCCAATCGCTGGCCGTCGGCCTTGACCATCCCGGCATCGAGCCGGCGCACTTGATGCAGGCCATGCTTGAACAGCAGGGTGGTTCGATCAAACCCCTGCTGATGCAGGTCGGTTTCGACGTCAACAGCTTGCGTAAAGAGCTGACCAAAGAGCTCGACCAGCTACCGAAAATCCAGAACCCGACCGGCGACGTGAACATGTCGCAGGACTTGGCGCGCCTGCTCAACCAGGCCGATCGCCTGGCCCAGCAGAAGGGCGATCAGTTCATCTCCAGCGAATTGGTGCTGCTCGCCGCGATGGACGAGAACAGCAAGCTCGGCAAGTTGCTGCTCGGCCAGGGCGTCAGCAAAAAAGCCCTGGAAAATGCCATCAACAACTTGCGCGGTGGTGAGGCCGTCAACGACGCCAACCACGAAGAGTCGCGCCAGGCGCTGGATAAGTACACCGTCGACCTGACCAAGCGTGCTGAAGAAGGCAAGCTCGATCCGGTGATCGGCCGTGACGACGAAATTCGCCGGACCATTCAGGTCCTGCAACGCCGCACCAAGAATAACCCGGTGCTGATCGGCGAACCTGGTGTGGGTAAAACCGCCATTGCCGAAGGCCTGGCCCAGCGCATCATCAACGGTGAAGTGCCGGATGGCCTCAAGGGCAAGCGCCTGTTGTCCCTGGACATGGGGTCGCTGATTGCCGGTGCCAAATACCGCGGTGAGTTCGAAGAGCGCCTCAAATCCTTGCTCAACGAACTGTCGAAGCAGGAAGGGCAGATCATTCTGTTCATCGACGAACTGCACACCATGGTCGGCGCCGGTAAAGGCGAAGGCTCGATGGATGCGGGCAACATGCTCAAGCCTGCGTTGGCTCGCGGCGAGCTGCACTGCGTTGGCGCGACCACGCTCAACGAGTACCGCCAATATATAGAGAAGGATGCGGCCCTCGAACGGCGCTTCCAGAAAGTCTTGGTGGACGAGCCGAGCGAAGAAGACACCATCGCGATTCTGCGTGGCCTCAAAGAACGTTATGAGGTTCATCACAAAGTGGCGATCACCGACGGCGCCATCATCGCCGCGGCCAAGCTCAGCCATCGCTACATCACCGACCGTCAATTGCCGGACAAGGCCATCGACCTGATCGACGAAGCGGCCAGCCGTATCCGCATGGAGATCGACTCGAAGCCGGAAGTGCTTGATCGTCTGGAGCGCCGCCTGATTCAACTGAAGGTGGAATCCCAGGCGCTGAAGAAAGAGAGCGACGAAGCTGCGATCAAGCGCCTGGAAAAACTCAAGGAAGAAATCGTTCGTCTTGAGCGTGAATATTCGGACCTCGAAGAAATCTGGAACTCGGAAAAAGCCGAAGTCCAGGGTTCTGCGCAGATCCAGCAGAAAATCGAACAGTCCCGTCAGGAACTGGAAGCAGCACGCCGTAAAGGCGACCTGAACCGCATGGCCGAGCTGCAATACGGGGTCATCCCGGATCTGGAGCGCAGCCTGCAAATGGTCGATCAGCATGGCAAAAGCGAGAACCAGTTACTGCGCAGCAAGGTGACTGAGGAAGAAATCGCCGAAGTCGTCTCGAAGTGGACCGGCATTCCGGTGTCGAAAATGCTCGAAGGCGAGCGCGACAAGCTGATGAAAATGGAAAGCCTGTTGCACCAGCGCGTGATCGGTCAGGACGAAGCGGTGATCGCGGTTTCCAACGCGGTGCGGCGCTCGCGAGCCGGGTTGTCCGACCCGAATCGCCCGAGCGGCTCGTTCATGTTCCTCGGCCCGACCGGTGTCGGTAAAACCGAGCTGTGCAAGGCGCTGGCCGAGTTCCTCTTTGATACTGAAGAGGCGATGGTGCGGATCGACATGTCCGAGTTCATGGAGAAACACTCCGTGGCCCGGCTGATTGGTGCGCCACCAGGCTACGTGGGCTATGAAGAGGGCGGTTACCTGACCGAGGCGGTGCGTCGCAAGCCTTACTCGGTGATCCTCCTGGACGAAGTCGAGAAGGCCCACCCGGATGTGTTCAACATCTTGCTGCAAGTGCTGGAAGATGGCCGCCTGACCGACAGCCATGGCCGCACGGTGGATTTCAAGAATACCGTGATCGTCATGACGTCCAATCTGGGCTCGGTGCAGATCCAGGAACTGGTCGGTGATCGCGAAGCGCAACGTGCGGCGGTGATGGATGCGATTTCCACGCACTTCCGGCCGGAGTTCATCAACCGGGTCGACGAAGTGGTGATCTTTGAGCCATTGGCGCGGGATCAGATCGCGGGCATTACCGAGATCCAGCTGGGTCGTCTGCGCAGTCGCCTGACTGAGCGCGAGCTGAAACTGGAGCTCAGCCCAGAGGCCATGGACAAGCTGATCGCGGTGGGTTACGACCCGGTGTACGGCGCACGACCGCTCAAACGAGCGATTCAGCGCTGGATCGAGAACCCGTTGGCGCAGCTGATTCTGTCCGGTCGTTTCATGCCCGGCGACACGGCTGTCGGCACGGTGGAAAACGACGAAATCGTATTTGCCTGACCCGCTACGGCAGTGAAATAAACAAGGCCTCGCATCGCGAGGCCTTTTTTTCGTCAGGTTGTTGAACTGAAAGGAAAAGGCTTGTAAAGTGCGCCCCGCAGTAAGTCACCCGGAAGGGTTTCTGCTCCCCAAGCAGGAATCTGAAATAAGTTGCAAATCATTAACTTGAATGCAATTTAAGGGGTTGACAGAGGTGCTTAAGATTGTAGAATAGCGCGCCTCAGACACACGAACGCAGTGATGCGAACGGGTCGAAGAGGTGAAGCAAGCTTCACAGTTGTAAATTGAAATATGTAGTTCCGTGATAGCTCAGTCGGTAGAGCAAATGACTGTTAATCATTGGGTCCCAGGTTCGAGTCCTGGTCACGGAGCCAATTTCAAACCGGGGTATAGCGCAGTCCGGTAGCGCGCCTGCTTTGGGAGCAGGATGTCAGGAGTTCGAATCCCCTTACCCCGACCATTTTTGGGTCGTTAGCTCAGTTGGTAGAGCAGTTGGCTTTTAACCAATTGGTCGTAGGTTCGAATCCCACACGACCCACCATTTTTGAAACCAGTTAACGCTGGGATCAGATCTTAAGATCAGAGGCCAAAAGCACTGATCGAAGAAGGCGACTTGTGAAGGTCGCCTTTTTTTTACCGGGGTATAGCGCAGTCCGGTAGCGCGCCTGCTTTGGGAGCAGGATGTCAGGAGTTCGAATCCCCTTACCCCGACCATATTAAAAATCCTCGTATCGAAAGATACGGGGATTTTTTTTGCCCTCGATTTTTTGTCTTCGAAAAATAACACTTTCAGTCATCGTACAACTTGACGATAACGAGGCGACGGGGTACTGCCGAAACAACGCCCCTTTTCCAGGCCACTACAAGCTTTCTCAGCTGGCCGCTTCATTGCACACCATGGTGCAGCGCTTCCAGGTGTAAATCCGCAGACGAAAAAAACCGCGCTTCCCGAAGGAAAAGCGCGGTTTGATGCTTGGAAGCTTAGGCGCCGTCTTGGTCTTTCAAGTGCTCGAACAGACCTTTTGGCATTTTCTTGCCGTTGGCTTCGTAGTTGGCTTTCACGTTATCGAAGGCTTCTTGCTCGTCGATGAAGCCATCATGGTTGGTGTCGATCTTGTCGAAGTTGGACTTCGGCGCGACTTTCTGGAATTCGGCGCGGGATACCTTGCCGTCGCCATCCGTATCGGTCTTCGCCATCGAGGCATCGCCACACTTGCCTTCGCCGCATTTGCCTTCAGGGGTTTTCACCACTTGTTCAGCCGAGGCCAGCAGGTAGCCCTGAGTCAAAGGCTGCGCAGCGAATACGGAACCGGACAACATCATGCCACCCGCCAGAACAGCGCCGAGCAGACCAATAGTGTTTTTGGTAGTACGGGACATTTCAATACTCCTGGGTTGCACGACACAACCGTTCGATAAAGGACGCCACGTGAGTGCGGCGATAACCGTAGCGGGCGAGTTGCCTTGCTCGGATGTGGCCATTTAAAGGGCGGGGTGTATCGCTACTGTGTCGCGCAAGGGGGGAGTTTGTAAGCGAAGGGGATGGATCGCGGGGGGAGATACAGTGAGACACAGAAGTGTTGACCGAGGCGCCTGCATCGCGGGCAAGCCACGCTCCCACAGGTTATGTGTCGGACTCGGATTTCATGGTCGACACATAACCTGTGGGAGCGCGGCTTGCCCGCGATGAGGCCCTAATGGACGCTGAAGATCTTAATGCAGCTTCAACCGCGGCTCAGTCCCACGCCCGATCTTGCTGCCCAGCATCAGCATCGCCGTGCGAAACGCGCCATACAGCGCCATCTGGTGCATGCGATACAGCGACACGTAAAACATTCGCGCCAGCCAGCCTTCAAGCATCACGCTGCCGGTCAGGTTGCCCATCAAGTTACCCACAGCCGAAAAACGCGACAGCGAGATCAGCGAGCCGTAGTCGGTGTATTTGTACTCCGGCAAGGCCTTGCCTTCGATCCGCAGTTTCAGCGATTTGGCCAGCAACGAAGCCTGCTGATGCGCGGCCTGCGCGCGCGGCGGTACGTTGCGGTCGGTGCCCGGTTGTGGGCAGGCCGCGCAGTCACCGAAGGCGAAGATGTTTTCGTCGCGGGTGGTTTGCAGGGTCGACAGCACTTGCAGTTGGTTGATGCGGTTGGTTTCCAGGCCATCGATGTCCTTGAGGAAACCCGGTGCACGAATACCGGCGGCCCAGACTTTCAGGCTGGCGTTGATCACTTTGCCGTCGGCGGTGATCAAGCTGTCGGCGGTCACTTCGCTGACCGCCGAATTGGTCATGACGTTGACCCCGAGTTTCTCCAGGGTTTTATGCACAGGCCCGCCGATGCGTTCCGGCAGGGCTGGCAGCACCCGTGGTCCGGCTTCGATCAGGGTGATGTGCATGTTTTCCGGTTTGATCCGGTCCAGACCATAGGCCGCCAGCTCGTGCGCAGCGTTATGCAGCTCAGCGGCTAGTTCAACCCCGGTGGCACCCGCGCCGACGATGGCGACGCTGATCTGCTCGACCTTGTCGGTCTGTCCGGCATGGGCGCGCAGGTAGTGATTGAGCAATTGCTGATGGAAACGCTCAGCCTGCTTGCGCGTGTCAAGGAACAGGCAATGCTGCGCGGCGCCTTGAGTGCCGAAATCGTTTGTGGTGCTGCCAACGGCAATCACCAGCGAGTCGTAAGCCACTTCACGCGCCGGGACC
This sequence comes from Pseudomonas sp. RT6P73, assembly GCF_054897715.1. Classification (NCBI taxonomy): domain Bacteria; kingdom Pseudomonadati; phylum Pseudomonadota; class Gammaproteobacteria; order Pseudomonadales; family Pseudomonadaceae; genus Pseudomonas; species Pseudomonas sp. RT6P73. Next base: position 133,678 of record NZ_JBUBUV010000002.1, read on the forward strand.
AGTTCCAGGCCGGCCTCGTCGTAGGTGGCGGCCAGCTGGATTTTCTTCTGCGTGCGATCGAGCCCGCTCATGCGCCCCAGCTGGAACTCGAAGTGGTTCCATTTCGCCTGGGCAACATAGTTGAGTTCGTCTTCGGAAGAGTTCAGCGACCCGGCCGCCACTTCGTGCAACAACGGCTTCCAGATGTGGGTCAGGTTCGCGTCGACCAGCATCACACTGGCTGTGCCACGTTTGCCCAGAGTCTTACCCAGACGGGTAGCCAACTCCAGACCGCCGGCGCCGCCGCCAACGATGACAATACGATGAGTCATGGGGATATCTCGCAAGGCTAAAAGAAATCGGTGCAATTACCCTCGCGAGCGCAATGCTGCTCATAGCGTCAGGTAACTGATAAAGCGGCTCAACAGGCCTAAACCAATGGTCACTGCCAACACCACCACCAGGAGCATCCACGGCCGGAAAGGCCGGCGCTCGACTTGGTGCTGGGACAGGTGCAGGTACTCTTCGACATGCTTCTGGTCGTCGGGGTTCAGGCGGCTGGTCATATTGGGCCTCGTCAGGTAGACGTTGCTGAATGTGTAGAAGCTACAGGCTGATTTAACGAACGTTGAACGGAGCATAGCCGCTGGCTGGAACAGGCTCGACGCACACCGTATCGTCCAAGCGAATGATTCCACCTTGTAACACTCGGGCCGTGATTCCGCCATGTCCGCGAACGGCCTGAAACGTCCCGGGGCCGAGGTTGTTCTGAAGACGCGCGCACGGCTGGCACCAGCCGGTGGTTTCGAACATCGCCTGGCCAATGCGAAAGCGACGACCCTTGAGGCTGAACAGGTTGATACCGCTGATAACGAGGTTGCGCCGCAAATCATTAGGCAAGACCGGTTTGTCGTCCGCACGGCCCATCAGCGAACTGATCACCGCCAGATGCTCCCACTGGATCAATGTCACCTGCCGCGCGTTACGGATACCGGGGCGGGCTCGGTCGCCGGTCAGGCCGGCTTCAAGTCGCGCCTCCACGGCATCCAGTTCGATCATCGGCACATGAGGTTCCGGACGCACGCCGATCCAGCGCACGCGGCCCATTTGCGGAACTTCGGCGATTAATTCCTGCAACGGACTCACAGGCTGATCCCGACGTCGAAGACGATGCTGCGACCCAGGTTGTTGCGCAGGAAATCCGGCGCGTCCGGGTGGGCGAAAAGCACCCGGGCGAACGTGGGGCCGACCAGCGACAGCGAACGCCAGCCCTGACGCAAGTATTCGGTCGGTGGCGGGAAATGGCTGTTGAGGTCCAGCACCTCACGCTTGAGGCTGGCGAACGCGATGATGTCGAGTTCCCCCAGGTCCATGCCGCGTTCTTTGTAGTTGTGCGCTTTTTTACGCAAGGTCGGCGCCAGTCTCAGCAGAAACTCGTTGGCCGGAATGCGCCGGGGCTTGGCTTCACGACGCACGAGCTGGCTCAGGGAAAACGCGCTGCGCCGGCGTTGCAGCTCATCGCGCCATTCGTCGTTGAGGCGCCGGCCTTCGTCGAGGACGAAGAACACCTCGAAACTGGCGTCACGAAACAGCACGTCCGGCGGCTCCCCGGCGGGGGCGAACTCGTCGGCGCGATAGGGAATATTCAGGCCTTGCAGCAGGCGCTGGCAGACCCAACGCTCACGCTCCCATTTGCGGGCATTGGACAGGAACGCGTTGGCTTGCTCGGCCGCGATGGTCAGCAGGCGTAAATAATCTGAGTCATCCATAGGCCCAAGCTTAGCGTTCAAATGCGATCGCAAAGAAGTCAGTTTATCGGAGAAGGTCAGATCTGCCGGATCTGCGGCGCGCCATCCCTGCGCCAATCCTCATCTTGCGCCCGGTTCAGGGCAACGCACAAAACGGATAGCGATCTGCGCAAAGCGGATATTGCCCCGTGCCTGGCGCCTCTACCCTCGGCTGTACGGACGTTCGCCGCGTTACCGACGCTCTAAAAAAACAACAACAAGAGATAAATGCCATGCGCAAGATTGACGTACATGAGGTTATCGACAACGCACGATTCAACCGCTTTCACTGGATGGTGCTGTTCTGGTGTGCCCTGATCATCATCTTCGACGGTTACGATTTGGTGATCTACGGCGTGGTGCTGCCGATGCTGATGAAAGAGTGGGGGCTCAGTCCCCTGCAAGCGGGCGCACTGGGCAGTTACGCACTGTTCGGCATGATGTTTGGCGCGCTGTTCTTCGGGCCGCTGTCAGACAAGATCGGCCGCAAAAAAGCCATCACGATCTGCGTGATTCTGTTCAGCGGTTTCACCGTGCTCAATGGTTTTGCCCGTAACCCCACCGAGTTTGGCCTGTGCCGGTTCATCGCTGGCCTGGGCATTGGCGGGGTGATGCCCAATGTCGTGGCGCTGATGAACGAGTACGCGCCGAAGAAAATCCGCAGCACGCTGGTGGCGATCATGTTCAGCGGCTACTCGGTGGGCGGCATGCTCTCGGCGGGGCTTGGCATCGTGCTGATCCCCAGTTTTGGCTGGCAATCGGTGTTTTACGTAGCGGTGCTGCCGTTGCTGTTGTTGCCGCTGATCATGTACTTCCTGCCCGAGTCGGTGGGTTTCATGCTGCGTCAGGGGCGCAATGAAGAGGCGCGCCACATTCTGGAACGGATTGATCCGGCTTACGTCGCCCACGCGAGCGATCTGTTGCACATGAGCGAAGTGAAGGGCACCGGCACCCCGGTCCTGCAATTGTTCCGCGAGGGTCGGGCTCTACGCACATTGATGCTGTGGCTGGCATTTTTCTGCTGTCTGCTGATGGTCTACGCCCTGAGTTCCTGGCTGCCGAAACTGATGGCCAACGCCGGTTACAGTTTGGGCTCGAGTCTGTCGTTCCTGCTGGTGCTCAACTTCGGCGCCATTTTTGGCGCGGTCGGCGGCGGTGTGCTGGGGGATAAACTCAACCTGCCGCGGGTGTTGGCGGTGTTCTTCGCCGTGGCTGCTGTATCGATCACCTTGTTGGGATTCAACAGCCCGACGCCGGTGTTGTACTTGCTGATCGCCATCGCCGGCGCCACCACCATCGGCTCGCAGATTCTGTTGTACGCCTGCGCCGCGCAGTTCTACTCCATGACCATTCGCTCCACCGGTCTGGGCTGGGCGTCGGGTATCGGGCGCAACGGTGCCATCGTCGGTCCGCTGCTGGGCGGTGCGTTGCTGGGGATCAGCCTGCCGCTGCAACTGAACTTCATGGCCTTTGCCTTGCCCGGTGCGGTGGCCGCGATTGCCATGACCGTGTTCGCCATCAGCAGTCGACGCCGTGCCAAACAGACGTTGCCGGGTTTGCACGGATCGTCTGACGGGGCGGTCGGCGAAGCTTCATGAAAAGGTTATTTCAGGACTTTTCCCTGTCAGCGGCCGTCGCCGGTTTCATCGCCACGGTGATTTCCTACGCCGGGCCGTTGGTGATCATTTTTCAGGCGGCCGAGGCGGCGCATCTCTCGCGGGAAGTGTTGTCGTCCTGGGTCTGGGCGATTTCCATCGGCAGCGCCTTGCTGGGCATCGGTCTGAGCCTGCGTTATCGCGTCCCGGTGATCATCGCGTGGTCGGCGCCGGGCTCGGCGTTGCTGGTGGCGTTGTTGCCGGGGATCTCCATGCCGGAGGCGGTGGGTGCCTATCTGGTCAGCAGCCTGATCATTTTTCTGGTCGGGGTGTCGGGTGCCTTTGACCGGATCATCGGCAAACTGCCCGCGGCCATTGCGGCGGCGATGCTGGCGGGGATTCTGTTCAGCTTCGGCACCGGGTTGTTTGTGTCGCTGCAGGGCAAACCGGTGCTGGTGCTGGCGATGTTTGCCACGTACCTGATCTGCAAACGGCTGATGCCGCGTTATGCGGTGGTGATGGTGCTGCTGGTGGGCTGCTCGATGGCTTTTCTCGCCGGTGATTTGCACAGCGAAGCCTTGGTGATCGGTTTGGCCACGCCGGTGTGGATCACCCCCGTGTTCAGCATCAGCGCGACGCTGAACATCGCCTTGCCGTTGGTGATGGTGGCGCTGACCGGCCAGTTTGTGCCCGGCATGACGGTGCTGCGCGCCAGTGGTTACGCCACGCCGGCCGGCCCGATCATCGCCAGCAGTGCGTTGGGCACAGCGCTGTTGGCGCCGTTCGGTTGTCACGGGCTGAATCTGGCGGCCATCACCGCGGCGATTTGTACCGGACGCGAGGCCCATGAAGATCCCGGCAAACGCTATGTGGCCGGGGTTGTGGGCGGGCTGTGCTACCTGGTGCTGGGGATCTTCGGCGCCACTCTTGTTTCGCTGTTTTCAGCGTTCCCCAAAGAACTGATCGCGGCCCTGGCGGGGCTGGCGCTGTTCGCTGCGATTGCCGGGGCATTGGCTGGCGCAATGGCGGTGCCGAGTGATCGCGAAGCCGCGTTGGTGACCTTTCTGACCACCGCGTCGGGCCTGTCGTTGTTGGGTTTGTCCGCCGCTTTTTGGGGGCTGATTTTCGGCATGGTCACGCACCTGTTGTTAAACGCCCGCCGTCCCGTTCCCCGCCGCGAATCCGCTGCGGCTGAAGCACTTCAACCTGTCGATCAATAAAAATAAGAGAAAAAACATGAAACAGATTTTTCCAACAACCGGGTCAGCGTTGTCCATGGCTGTCGTCTCGAGTTTCTCCGCCGGAGCGATGGGAGCCGAGGGCGGCTTCATCGAGGACACCACGGCGACCTTGCAAGTGCGCAATTACTACTTCAGCCGGGATTTTTCCGACATCGTCGGGGCGAACAAACAGTCGAAGGCTGAAGAGTGGGCGCAGGGCTTCATCCTCAACGTCAAATCCGGTTATACCCAGGGCCCTGTCGGTTTTGGTGTCGACGTCATTGGCCTGCTCGGCCTCAAACTTGACAGCAGCCCGGACCGGGTCAATACCGGATTGCTGCCGGTGCAGGATGACGGGCGTGCGGCGAATGATTACAGCCGACTGGAGGGCGCGTTGAAGGTGCGAGTCTCCAAAACCGAACTGAAGGTGGGCGAACTGCAACCCAACCTGCCGGTGCTGGCCTTCAGTGATATCCGCTTGCTGCCGCCCAGCTATCAGGGCGCAAGCATCAGCTCGAACGAGATCAATGGTCTGACGCTGCAAGGGGGGCACTTGAACTCGACCAGCCTGCGCAACGAGGCCGGCGACGAAAAGATGCAAGCCATGCTCGGTCATGTACCGCAGCGACAGGTCAGCAGTGATGGCTTCAACTTTGCCGGCGCCGATTACGCCTTCAACGATAAACGCAGCTCGGTCAGCGCCTGGTTCGGGCAACTGGAAGATATCTACAACCAGCGCTTTCTCGGCCTCAAGCACAGCCAGCCGGTGGGCAACTGGACCCTGGGCGCCAACCTCGGCTATTACGATTCGCGCGAAGACGGCAAAAAGCTGCTGGGCAATATCGACAACCAGGCGTTCTTCTCCTTGCTGTCGGCCAAGCGCGGCGGCCACACGTTTTATCTCGGCTATCAGGGGATGTTCGGCGACAGCGCCTTCCCGCGAGTCTTTGCCAACATCTCACCGCTGGGTAACGAGGTGCCGACCTACGAGTTTGCCTACACCGACGAGCGTTCCTGGCAGGCGCGTTATGACTACGATTTCGCGGCGCTCGGCGTGCCGGGGCTGACCAGCACCGTGCGCTATATCAGCGGCAACAATGTCGATACCGGCCAAGGGTTCGAGGGCAAGGACCGAGAGCGTGATCTCGATCTCGGCTATGTGCTGCAAAGCGGCAGCCTCAAAGGCCTCGGGATTCGCGTGCGCAACGTGATGGCGCGCTCCAACTACCGCAGCGATATTGATGAGAACCGGCTGATCCTCAGCTATACGTGGACGCTGCTCTGAGGTGCAGATCACAGGCTGCTGACGCAATTACCCATCACTTGATACGTCACGCGATGGGTCTGGCCCTGGTGATCGATGTAGACCATGGTCGCTGGCACGACGTCGCAGGCGGTGGCGGTGTCTGTCACTGACACCACTTCGGCGATGTCCAGCGGCTGTGCCGGGTTGTAACGGGTGGCCGCTGGCTCGTTGCCGGCGGCCATGGCCGAGGTGGCGACAACGGTCAGAAACAGGCTGATCAGGGTTTTCATTTTGTGCGCTCGGGGTTGATTCGGATGCTTGAAGTTTAGTCTTTGGCAGTGAGTGATAAAGAGGGCTGGGTTTGATTCAGCTTTACGTAGAACGTAACAATCGCTGATGTTTGATGGGGGGCATATCCGATTCTGCGGTAATGGCGACTTATGGTTTCGCTTTTATAGCAAGTCACTTTCGAAAAAGCCTGCGCGGCCCGGCGCAAAGTAACCAAATGTGCTCTTGCCCCTTTCGTTCGGTGCCTCGCTCCGGTCCTGCTCCGTGGGCCCGCCACTATCGGCCATCCATGGCCGGGGGCGGCTAACCCGGCATCCTTGCCGGGTTGCCCACTGCGCAGAACCGGAACGAAGCCTCTCGAGGGTGCGACTACCGCCACAGCAACGCGAGGCGGCCTTCGGGCCGACCTGGCTCTTCGGGCGTATGCATTTCCCCTGTGGGAGCTAGCCTGCTAGCGATGGACGTTAACGATTATGCGTGCGGTCTGAATGAACGCGGTGTCTGGACATCCATCGCTAGCAGGCTAGCTCCCACAGGGATTTTTGGCGGGCATGACATGGGTGTTCACTGCCGATGACCGGGACGGACAACAGCTCGGCTATCAGGCAACCTTGCTTTTGATCTTGATCTGCCCCGTCGGAAGGCCGGAACCCATAGCAGCCGTTACCGCAGAAACGGACACGCTCCCAATCATGGAGCCCCCTCTCGAAATCGAAGCGCACTCAAAGCCCGGTGTAGACTGAGGGTCTGTTCTCTTTCGGCAAGACAAGGGAGTGTGCCCAGCCATGATCGGCGCCGAGTTACTGTCACCAGAAACCCTCGTTACGGGCTGGTTGATCTATGTCCCGGTGCTGATCTGGGCCGTTGCCCGAGCGCCGTGGGTCGAACTGTTCAGCGACAGGCGCCGCCAGCATCTGTTGTTCGGCACGGTGTTCGCGCTGTTCATGCTCTGGCTGGTGCGACGCGATTTCGATACCGGCGTGTCCTACCACTTTATCGGCATGACCGCCGTGACCCTGTTGCTCGACTGGCCACTGGCGATTGTCGGCGGGCTGGTCGCGCAAGCGGGATTGGTAGCGCTCGGGCGCCAGGATCTGCTGGCGATGGGGGTCAACGGCGCGTTGTTCATTCTGCTGCCGGTGCTGGTCACCGAGTGTTGCGCGATCCTGGTGGAGCGGGCGCAGCCGCGTAATCCCTTTGTGTACATCTTTGTTTCCGGTTTCTCCGCCGCAGCCCTCTCGGCATTGTTGTGCCTGGTGTTGGCGCTGACGTTGCTTTGGTATGACGGAGTTTTTGCCATGCCTTATTGGCTCGAGGATTTTGTCGGCTATCTGTGGCTGATCATTTTTCCGGAGGCGTTCATCAACGGCATGATTGTCAGCGCGCTGGTGGTGTTCAGTCCGGAATGGCTGGAGACCTTCAATCGCACACGCTACCTCTCGGCGCCCTGGAAGGACGACGATCCCAACTCTTGATCCACATCAAATGCAAAAACCGCTCACGAATCCATGCTCGGGAAAACCTTCAGGAGCATCGAAATGAGTGTCTACGAATGGGCAAGGCAGGAATTGCGTCAGAGTCTGGATGGCGCGCAGGAAGTGGGATTTGATCCGGGATTGAGCTTGCGCGCCTTGCTCAGTGCGGTGGTGCAGCAGAGCAAGGCTGTGCGCAGTGCCGAAGACCTGGCCGACGAGTTGCGTTTTCTCGCGGAAAACCTCGATGAAGGCCAGGACTACGGCTTTATGCGGCCCTGAGAGTCAGTGGCGCGGTTCGAAGTCTTCGCTGAACAGGTCGTCTTCGGCATCCGGGCTGACCGGAATCTTGTGTTCTTCCGACGCCCAGGCGCCCAGGTCGATCAGTTTGCAACGGTCCGAACAGAACGGCCGGAATTTACTCTCCGGGCTAAATTCAACGGGGGCGCCGCAAGTTGGGCATTCGACGGTTGGGATCTGGCTCATGACTGGCCTCCACGCAAAGTAAGGTAAAAGTGATGCAGGCGTTCGACCTCGCTGTGCAGCCAGGCGAGGTCGCGGTCGTTGACCACCACATCGTCGGCGTGGCTCACGCGGTCCTGGCGGCTGGATTGCGCCTTGAGGATCGCCTGGACCTGTTGCTCGCTGGTCTGGTCACGCTGCAAGGTGCGTTCGATCTGTAGCTGTTCCGGGGCATCGATCACCAGGACCCGCTGGGTCATGGCGTACTGGCCGGACTCGATCAACAGCGGCGAAACCAGAATCGCGTAAGGCGATTGTGCCTTGGCCAGGTGGTCGGTGATTTCCTTGGCGATCAGCGGATGCAGCAACGCTTCGAGCCAGCGGCGTTCCTCCGGCACTTCGAAGATCAGCTTGCGCAGCGCTGCGCGATCCAGCTGCCCATCGGCTTGCAAAACGCCGGGGCCGAAATGTTCGGCGATCGTTGCCAGTGCCGGGCGACCCGGTTCCACCACCCAGCGCGCCGCATGATCTGCGTCCACTGCGTGCACGCCCAGATCGATGAAGTGCTGGGCCGCCGCGCTTTTGCCGCTGCCGATGCCGCCGGTCAGGCCGAGAATCCAGGGTTTTTCCACAGGGGTATTCATTTCAAACCGACAAACTGCCAATAGAAGCCGGTTATTTGACCACCCCAGAGCAAGGCAATCCAGCCGGCAATTGCCAGAAAGGGTCCGAAGGGGATCGGCGTCGAGGTATTCGCGTTGCGCAGGCGCAGCAAAATCACCCCGATGATCGCCCCAACGAGCGATGACAAGAGGATTGTCAGCGGCAACATCTGCCAGCCGCCCCAGGCCCCGAGCATGGCCAGCAGCTTGAAATCGCCGTGGCCGATGCCGTCTTTGCCGGTCAGCAGCTTGAACAGCCAGAACACCGACCACAACGTCATATAACCGGCTACCGCGCCCCACAGCGCGTCATGCAATGACACGAACAGCCCGAAACTGTTGACGATCAATCCCAGCCACAGCAGCGGCAGCACCAGCACATCCGGCAACAGTTGGTGCTCGGCGTCGATCAGACTCATCGCCAGCAAGCCCCAGGTCAGCACCAGCACCATGCAGGCTTGCCAGCCGAAACCGAAATGCCAGGCGATAAACGCCGAGAGCAGACCACAGGCCAGTTCGGTCAGCGGGTAGCGCTTGCTGATCGGCGCCGCGCAGTTCGAGCATCGACCCCGTAAAAACAGATAACTGAGCAGCGGAATGTTTTCCCAGGCTCGGATGCGATGGTCGCAATGCGGGCATTGGGAATGAGGCAGCATCAGGTTGTAGGCCGGGCCCGGAGCCTCGGGCGGTACGCCCAGTACGTCATGGGCTTGCAGCCGCCATTCACGGTGGAGCATTTTCGGCAGGCGCCAGACCACCACGTTGAGAAAACTGCCCATCAGCAGGCCGAGCGCCAATGCGATGACCACGAAGACCAGCGGATAGAGGGTCAGGATTTCGTTCAAGGGCATGTCAGATCGCTGCGCCGAGTTGGAAGATGGGCAGGTACATCGCAACCACCAGGCCACCGACAATAACACCCAGCACCACCATGATGAACGGCTCCATCAGGCTGGTGAGGTTGTCGACCATATTGTCCACTTCATCCTCGTAGAAGCTTGCGACCTTATCGAGCATGTCGTCCAGTGCACCGGATTCTTCGCCAATGGCCGTCAGCTGAATCGCCATGCTGGGAAAGATGCCGGAGGTGCGCATTGAGAAGTTCAGCTGCATACCGGTCGACACGTCCTGCTTGATGCGCAGCACCGCACGCTTGAACACGATGTTGCCGGTCGCGCCCGCCACCGATTCCAGGGCCTCGACCAGTGGCACGCCGGCGGCGAACGTGGTCGACAGGGTACGGGCGTAACGGGCCACGGCAGACTTGTACATCAGCGTGCCGATCAGCGGCAGCTTCAGCAGCCAGGTGTCCATCCGGTCCCGAAAGGCCTGAGATGTTTTAAAGGCGTGGCGTACACCGAAGAAGGCGGCGATCAACACGCCAAGCAACATCCACCACCACGCCTGCATGAACTCCGACAAGCCGATGACCATCACGGTGAAGGCCGGCAATTCGGCGCCAAACCCTTTGAACACCGACTCGAACTGCGGCACCACCTTGACCAGCAGAATCCCGGTGACAATGATCGCCACGAAGACCACTGCCAGCGGGTAAGTCATGGCTTTCTTGATCTTGGCCTTGAGGCTTTCGCTCTTTTCCTTATAGGTCGCCACCCGTTCGAGCAAGGTGTCCAGAGCGCCGGCCTGTTCACCGGCGTCCACCAGATTGCAGTACAGCTCATCGAAATACTGCGGCTTTTTGCGCAGGGACGCGGCGAAGCTGTTACCCGCCGCGACTTCCTGTTTCACCTCGTCCACCAGCTTGCGCATGGACGGGTTATCGAAGCCTTCACCGATGATGTCGAACGACTGCAGCAGTGGCACGCCGGCTTTCATCATGGTCGCCATCTGCCGGGTAAACAGGGCAATTTCCTGAGCCTTGATACGTTTGCCAAAGCTGAAAATCGAAGCGGACTTCTTGCGCACCTTGCCGGGGTTGACCCCTTGCTTGCGCAACTGGGCCTTGATCAGCGCCGGGTTGAGGCCGCTCAACTCGCCGGTCATCTTTGTGCCTTTCCTGTCCGTGCCTTCCCAGGCGTAGACGCTGATTTTTGCTGCTTTGACCGCCATGTTCAGTCCTTGGTGACCCGGTTGATTTCTTCAAGGCTGGTGACGCCTTGCATGGCCTTGATCAAGCCCGAGGTGCGCAAATCATTGAAACCGTCCTTGCGCATCTGGATGTCGATTTCCAGCGAATTGCCTTCGGCCATGATCAGCCGTTGCAGGTCCGGTGTGTTCTTGACCACCTCATAAATCCCCACTCGCCCTTTGTAACCGCCGTTGCACTGATCGCAACCGACCGGCTCATAGATCGTGAAAGAGCCGATGCGTTCCTCGGGGAAGCCTTCCTTGATCAGCGCTTCGCGGGGAATCTCGATGGGTTTCTTGCAGTGGTTGCACAGTTTGCGCGCCAGGCGCTGGGCGATAATCAGGGTGATCGACGTCGCAATGTTGAAGCCCTGAATGCCCATGTTGTGCAAGCGGGTCAGGGTTTGCGCCGCGCTGTTGGTGTGCAGAGTGGAAAGCACCATGTGCCCGGTCTGGGCGGCCTTGATGGCGATCTCGGCGGTTTCGAGGTCGCGGATTTCACCGACCATGATCACGTCCGGGTCCTGACGCAGAAACGAACGTAGCGCTTGTGCGAAATCCAGCCCTTGCTTGGGATTGACGTTGACCTGGTTGATGCCTTCCATGTTGATTTCCACCGGGTCCTCGGCGGTGGAGATGTTGATGTCCACGGTGTTGAGGATATTCAACCCGGTGTAGAGCGACACGGTCTTGCCTGAACCGGTGGGCCCGGTGACCAGGATCATGCCCTGTGGCTGCTTCAGCGCGGCCATGTACAAGTCTTTTTGTTCAGGCTCGTAGCCGAGGGCGTCGATGCCCATTTGCGCGCTGGACGGGTCGAGGATCCGGATCACCACTTTTTCGCCCCACAGGGTTGGCAGGGTGTTGACCCGGAAGTCGATGGATTTGGTCTTGGACAGGCGCATCTTGATCCGCCCGTCCTGGGGTTTGCGCCGCTCGGAGATGTCGAGGCTGGCCATGACTTTCAGCCGCGCCGCGATGCGGTTGGCCAGTTGGCTCGGCGGCTTGGCGACTTCTCGCAGCATGCCGTCGGTGCGCATCCGCACGCGGTAGGTTTTTTCGTAGGGCTCGAAATGCAGGTCGGACGAACCGCTTTTGATCGCATCGAGCAACATCTTGTGGACGAAGCGCACCACCGGCGCGTCATCGGCATCCTGGCCCGGGATGGAATCCTTTTTGTTGTCATCGACCGACTCGATGTCCAGCCCATCAAGGTCAACATCAGCCATGTCTTCCAGGCCGGTCGATTGGCTGTCGAAGAATTTATCGATGGCATCGCTGAGTTTATCGTCCTCCACCAGAATGGCTTCGGTGTTCAGCCCGGTGCTGAACTGGATGTCATTGATGGCTTGGTGATTGGTCGGGTCACTGATCCCCACGAACAGCTTGTTGCCGCGTCGCCAGAGGGGCAGGGCGTGGTGCTGACGAATCAGTTTCTCGCTGACCAGCCCTCGGGGTTGGGTGTCCTTGTCCAGGCAAGTGAGGTCAAGCAGCGCCATGCCGAAATGCTCCGAGGCAATCTCGGCAACCTGTCGGCTTTTCACCAGTTTGTTCTGCACCAGGTAACTGACCAGGGAGATTTTGGTGCGTTGGGCTTGCTGATACGCCTGTTGCGCGCTTTGGTCAGTCAGCAGTTCGGCCAGGACCAATTGCTTGGCCAGACCGCTAAGGGCGATGTCATTCATTGGGATACCGGACGCAGACAGTTCATGACTTATAGCCTAGTCAAGGAGCTGAGCCAAACCAGCGGCCGTCAGGTGACAATTAGTGTCAGATAGTGCGGATCCTGAGGGTAGGAAAGGTCTGTGCCTTGGCTTCGCACCCCGCCAACAGGGGGCGGGGTGCTTGGCACGGGCTGTGCTGAAGCTATTTCAGATCATGAGATTTCGACTCATGCATGGAGCCTGTCTATGAATACTCAAAAAGGTTTTACCCTGATCGAACTGCTGATCGTGGTGGCGATCATCGGGATTCTGGCGACGTTTGCGTTGCCGGCTTACTCGAAGTATCAGGCGCGGGCCAAGGTAACGGCCGGCCTGGCAGAGATCACCGCGTTGAAAGTCCCGTTTGAGGACCTTATGAACTCCGGCACCAACCCGGATCTGACGAAGGTCGGTGGAACCGCCACAACCTCCAACTGCACAACCACGGCAGCGGGTGTCGCGACTGATGGTACCGGCTCTATCGGTTGCACGATTCTCAATGCGCCCGGTCCGGTATTGAGTAAAACGATCACCCTGTCGCGCACGTTGACTGGCTGGACATGCGCCACCACCGTTGCGCCTGATTACGCGCCGAAAGGCTGTAACGCCACCGGGACATAGTTTCTCGACGGTTTAATGAGTGCCCTGTCTGCAGAGACGGGGCATTTTTTTGCCTGTCAGAAAGTAAAACCAGGCCAAAGAAAGAAAACCCCGACAATTCATGGCCTTAGGCCCACGTCAAAACCTGCAACTTGCATGTAGAGAATCTCGAAGTCATGCATTTTGCATGATTCCGAAAATCGGCCTATTTCATAAGTAGCTGTTTTATAAGGATTTATTGGCTGTCTCAAAGTTGGCACAGCGTTCGCAATATACCCAGTAACCCTGCTGACAAGACACGCAGCAGACTTTCTAGAAAAACAGGAGTTACTCGTATGAAGAAGTTCGCTATCGCTGCCGCTACTGCTACCGCGCTGACCCTGACCATGGCCAACGCTGCATTCGCTCAAACCCAGGCGACCCAGGCTCCAATGGTCCTGGCTGCCGGTGAAGTCACCGAAGCAAAAGCAGATGTCTCCGATACCTGGATCACCACCAAAGTCAAAGCAGACCTGGTTACCGAGAAAGGCATTCCTGGCACTGACATCAAAGTTGAAACCAACAAAGGTGTTGTTTCCCTGTCTTCCACCACTGCCGTGACTGAATCTCAGAAAGACGTCGCAGTGGCTATCGCCAAGAAAATCAAAGGCGTTAAAGACGTATCCGCTGCCGGCCTGAAAGCCGAGTAAGGCAAGACTTCTCGCCTGGACTGGGAGAAGGCGCGACAAGCGGGCTGAGCAATACGCTTGTCGTCTCTGGAGAGTTCATGCGAAAGGCCACAAGGATGTGGCCATTACAGGCCTCCGACATTCGTGTCGGGGGCCTGTTCTATTGTGGATTGCGTGGACCCGGAAAGATCGCAGCCTCGTTTCACTCGACAGCTCCTACAAAGGATCCGAGTAAACCTGTAGGAGCTGTCGAGTGAAACGAGGCTGCGATCTTTTGATCTTAGTTACCGCGTTTGCTGGTGATCTGTTTCAGCCGATTACCTTCAAACCGCAAATACTGATACATCCCGCCATTGGGCCCGTAGGTCCATTCCTCGACCTGAAACTCTTCCCGTCGGTTGGCGCTGCGCTTGTACCCCAGCAGATCGCGGCTGACCGGTTCGCCGCACTTCTGCAGCACTTCGCTGGAGCGGTCGCCAACACTGACCAATTGACTGCCGCAACGCAGGGTATCCGCCGCCGAGGCCTGACTGGCCGTCAGTGCCAGGCTCAGGCTGATCAGCAATCGTCTGATCATCACTCGGCATCCAGGTGCATCGGCGTCACCACCCGACCGTCACTTTCTGCCTCGCCCAGTTGGGCGTCGATGAAGTAGACACGGTCATCGGCCATCTGCGTCTTATCCACCAGGTAATCCTTGATGCTGCTGGCGCGCTCCTGACCGAGCTGGCGCAGCAGCACATCGCTGGAACTCCAGAACTTGATCACGTCTGCGCGCATTTTTGCGGTGCGTTCTTCCTTGCCCAGATCCTTCCATTCGGCGGGTGGCTGGTTCTTCAGGCGCGTGCGGTAGATCCCTTCCAGCAGCGGACCTTTCTCGCCGTCCGGCACTTGCAGCAATGAAGCCTGTGCCGGAACCTTGTCACCGCGCCGCTGGAGCATCTTGTAGTAGTTGTATTGGTATTCGCGCTCAAGCCGTTGCTCGGCAATCAGCGGACCGTCGCTTTTGGCGGCCGCCGTGCCTTCGATTTCCAGGCGCAGGGCAGGGCGTTCCTTGAGCGCCTGGGACAGTTTGATCAACGAACCCTCGGCGTCCTTGCTCAGCTCGCTTGAACCCGGTGCAAACGAGACGGTGCCCAAATCTTCAGAACCCCCGCCACTGACCAGCCCGCCAATCATTTTGAACGGTGCGGCGGCAGCCTTGACGATCAGATTGCGCAGGGTCTGCCACACGATCGGCATGACGCTGAACTGCGGATTGTTCAAATCGCCAGTCACCGGCAGCTCGATGGAAATCTTGCCGTCGACGTCTTTAAGCAGCGCGATCGCCAGTTTCAGCGGCAGGCTTGTCGCGTCCGGGCTGTCGACTTTTTCACCCAGTTGCAGTTGCTCGACCACCACTTTGTTTTCGGCCTTGAGCTGGCCCTTGGTGATGATGTAATGCAGGTCGAGATTGAGCCGACCCTTGCGGATGCGGTAACCGGCGAATTTGCCGGAGTAGGGCGTCAGCGTGGTCAGTTCCACGCGTTTGAAACTGGTGGCAATGTCGAGGCTGGCCATCGGGTCGAACGGGTTGACCGACCCCTTGATGGTCACTGGCGCGTAGCGGTCGACCTTGCCTTTGATATCGACTGTGGCCGGCTTCGCCTGGCGGCTGTCGATGGTGCCGATCTGCCCGTTGAGCTGTTGCACGGCTGTGGCGAAGTTGGGGGTCAGGCTGAAGTCGGCGAAGTTCGCCGAACCGTCATTGATGGCAACGCCGCCAACGTGGATGCCCAGCGGTTTTTCCTTGCTGGCGGGTTTGGCCGCTGTCGTCTTGGTGCCGGAGTCGGCCGGTTGCGGGATCAGCAGGTCATCGATGTTGGTGGTGCGGTCATCGTTGATCATGAAGCGCACGTAAGGCTGGAACAGGTTGACCTTGTCGATCGTCAAGCTGTCGCCGTGTTGGTAGTTCAGGCCTTCGAGCACCAACTGCTGCCACTTGAGGAAGTCGCGGGTCTTGAGGGTGTCGAGGGTATGCAGTTGATCGACCTGCGCTTTACCGGTGACGCTGAACGCCAATGGCTCGGTGCTTTTCAGATCGACCGCCAGATCACTGCCGAGCATGCCGCTGCGCAGTTCCAGGCGAATGAACGGGTTGATGTAGGACTGGGCGACACGCAGGTCGATGTCCTTGGTCTGCACGTGCAATTTGGCGCTGACCGGTGCCAGATTGACCACGCCGTCCGCCATGAGCTTGCCTTGTTTGCCCACGCCGGTGTCGAGCTTGAGGTTGAAAGGCGAGCCGTTGAGGCTGTCGAAATTCTGCAAGTCGAGGTTCAGCGGGCCAACGTCCAGCGTCACGGCGGGTTGCGCTTTGCGATCGGCCAGATGCACCTGGTAATCGCGCAGTTGCACGTCTTTGAGCAGCACTTGCCAAGGTTTACTTGGAGGGGCCGGTTCAGCTTTCGGTGAGTCGGCGGCTGCCGGGGTGCTGGTCGGTTCGGCTTTAGCCTTCACGGCGGCTTTGGACGGTTGGCTGGCGAACAGCTTTTGCCAGTCGAGTTGCCCGTCGGCTTCGAGGGCGGCCCAGGTTTCGAGCTTTTGGCTGCGGATCTTGCCGACTATCACTTGCTGCTTGGCCAGATCCACGGTGGTTTCGCTGACGTCCAGTCGCGCAAGCTTCGCCAGCGGACGACCGTCCGGTGCGTTGACGGCGAATGGCGCGATGCTGACCGCGACATTGCTCAGCAGCAGTTCGGTTTCTTTGGATAAGTTGAGTTTGTAGTCGGTGCTGAGGTTGATGACGCCTTCTTTGAGCGCCAGTGGCAACGCGTCACGCACATAGGGCCAAAAGGCTTTCATCTTGCCGTCGGTGATCTTCAACTTACCTTCGGAGGCAATCGGGATCAGGCTGAAATTGCCGGTCCAGTCGATCTGCCCGCCTGCCGGGCCGACAGCCACCAGGGTCATGTCGGCGTTATCTTCCGGCAGCGTGCTGAGGTTCTTCAGCTCGAAGTCGAGTTTGTCGTAGAGAAATTCGATGGGCTCGCTGGGGCGCGCGTCCTGGAAGTGCACAAAGCCGTCAGCCAGCTTGATCCGTTCGATGCGCAACGGAAACGGCTTGGCGTCCGGGTCGACCGGGGTCGGTTCACTGGCGGGGATTTTGAACAGGCCCAGCAGATTGAGTTTGCCGTCCTTGCCAAAGAGGATTTCGGTCTTGGGTTTGTCTATTTCGATATCGGACAGGTGCAGCGCCTTGGTCCACAGGCTGTCGAGTTGCAAGTTGGCGTACAGGCGTTCAAAACCGACCTGTTCCTTGCCCGGTTCGCCGATGATCAGGCCCCAGAGGGTCACTTCCAGGCTGAAAGGGTTGAGTTCAATCCGCGAAATCGTGGCGGGCATCGTGGCGTAATTGGCCAATTGCTGGTTGGCGACCCGCAACGCGATGCCCGGTAAAATCAGAAACCCCAGCAGGCTGTAAAGGGCCAGAGCAGTCAACAATGCGCCAATAGCGCGAATCAATCCTTTGGGCATGTGCGGCTTCATCTGTCTGAATCGGAGTGCGTTGGAGTATGGCACGCGATTCCGGTTCCGAAGTGATCGCACTGTTCTGCTTTTTCAGAAAACAGCGTAGGAAATTTCCTGCGTGATCAGAGTTGCAGAATCAACGTTTTCAGCGGCGGCTGTTGATCCATCGACGGGAAATCGCCACCCGGTTTCATCACGGTCCACTCACGCACCGGACGCCCGGCCTTCTCCGCGCAACGCAAAACCTGTTCGCGCCATTCGTCCATGCTGACCTTTGCCAGATTGTTGCAGCAGATCAGCACGCCGTTGTCGGCGGTTGTCAGCAGCGCGGGTTTGAGCAGGCTCTGGTAGTCGCGCAGCAGGTCGACCGTGCCAAACGCACTCTTGGCCCAGGCTGGTGGATCGAGCAGCACCAGGTCGTACTGACGCTGTTCAAGACGTGGGTAACTCGGCAGTTTCTGCCCGCGCCGTTGACTGATCGGCAGGCCCGCCAATTGGCGGATGGCCGGGAAGTAATCGGACTGGATGAACTCCATCGCTGGCAGCTGCGGGTTGAGCAAACCGTTCTCACGGCCGACCGCCAGATTGCCCTCGGCGAAATCCAGGTTGCACACCTCGCTCGCCCCGCCGGCCGCAGCGCTTAAACCGACCCCACAGGTGTAGGCGAACAGGTTGAGCACGCTTTTGTTTTTGCTGTGTTCCTTGACCCAGCCGCGGGTGTTACGCAGGTCGAGGAACAGCAACGGATCCTGGCCGGCGTGGCGTCCGCGAACCCGGTAGTTCAGGCCCCATTCGTGGCCGACCAGATCCTCCAGGGCAGCCTCGTCGGCGCGGTAAACGGTGTCTTCGCGATCAATGCGCGAGTTACCCCGGGAGCGGTCGTTGTAGACCAGCAGCGTTTCGAGGCCCAGGTGTTGATTGATGGTTTCGTGCAGTTGCACCAGCGCTTCACGCTCCAGCGACTGGTGGAAGCTTTGCACCAGCAGTTGCGGGCCGTAGCGGTCGATGGTCAGGCCACCGGCGCCTTCCTGGCTGCCGTGGAACAGGCGATAGCAATCGGTGCCTTGCTGATGCAGCTCGGCGAGCAGGTCCTGGCGATGATCGAGGGCGGCGCGCAGCGCCTGATTCAAGGAAGACATGCTGGGCGCCTTGCAGGAGGGAATTTGGCGCGGGAGTTTAACACTGTGGCGAGGGAGCTTGCTCCCGCTGGGCTGCGAAGCGGCCCCAAAATCTCAGCCTTGTCGGAGTATTTTGCGAGCGCTGCGCACTCGAGCGGGAGCAAGCTCCCTCGCCACGAGTTTTTTCGGCATAGGGTGCGGAGCGTCAGGTCAACAACCCCATGCGCCGCTTGGCCCGCTGTACCGAGCCATTACGCATTGCCCAGCGCAGCATTGGCGCACTGCGCTTGACGCTGGCGCGGATCAGTTGGCGTTGCAACGGGTTCTGATTGACGCCGAGCATGTCACTGGCCCAGTCCGGCAGCAGATCGATCCCGGCCTGCATCATCAAGCCGCCAAACGGTTTGGCCAGGCGACTGGGGGCGGGCGCATTCAACAGCAGTCGCAGCACCTCGCGACTGCGTTGGTCGCACAGCAATTGCGGGCGGATTCGTTCAAGGTAATCAGCGATTTCCTCGCGGCTGCGCGGCACATCGCGGGCGCCCAAGCGTTCGGCAATACGTGCGATTTCGCCGTAGTAACGGTCCTGATCAATCAATGAAAGGTGCGGATTGCGATAACGCAGATGCGCGGCGAGGAAGTTGCTGACCTCGGCCACGTGCACCCAGGTCAGCAAGTCGGGATCGCTGGCGGCGTAAGGCCGGCCGTCTGGTGCAATGCCGACCACTTGCAGGTGAATGGTGCGAACCTTCTCGATCAGCCAGTCGGCGTCCTTGCACGAACCGAACGTCGTCCCGGAGATGAACTGACTGGTGCGGCGCAATCGGCCGATCATGTCTTCGCGAAAATTCGAGTGATCCCAAACCCCGGCCAGGGCCAGTGGATGTAGCGCTTGCAGCATCAGCGCGCTAATGCCGCCGATGAGCATGCTGCTGAAATCACCATGGACTTGCCAACTCACTGAATCGGGACCGAACAGACCGGGATCGCCTTTGGGATTCTCCAGGTCGAGCTTGCCCAATGACAGACCGGTCAGGCTCATGAGCTGGCTTTCGATGCGGGTACGGATGAATTCCATGGCAACTCAGTGGCGAAAATAAAACGCGGCCATTACTGGCCGCGCGGGGGCTTATTGGTTCAGGCGTTTATCGACCAACTCCTGGACAACACTCGGGTCTGCCAGGGTCGAGGTGTCTCCCAGACTGTCCAGTTCGTTGCAGGCGATCTTGCGCAGGATGCGCCGCATGATCTTGCCCGAACGGGTTTTCGGCAAGGCCGGGGCCCACTGGATCAGGTCCGGTTTGGCGAAGCTGCCGATTTCCTTGCTGACGTGGGCCAGCAGTTCTTTCTTCAGGTCGTCATTGGGTTCGGTGCCGTTCATGGGTGTGACGAAAGCGTAAATGCCTTGGCCCTTGAGATCGTGGGGATAACCGACCACCGCCGCTTCGGCAATACTGTCGTGCAGCACCAGTGCACTTTCCACTTCCGCAGTACCGATGCGGTGCCCCGAGACGTTGATCACGTCGTCGATGCGCCCGGTGATCCAGTAATCGCCATCCTCGTCGCGCCGCGCGCCGTCGCCAGTGAAGTAGTAGCCGGGGTAGGGCTTGAAGTAGGTGTCGACCATGCGTTGCGGGTCGCCATAGACGCTGCGGATCTGCGCCGGCCAGCTGGATTTGATCGCCAGCACGCCGCTACCGGCGCCTTTTATTTCCTTGCCCGTTTCGTCCAGCAACACCGGTTGCACGCCGAACATCGGTTGTGTGGCGCAGCCGGGTTTGATCCTTTGAGCGCTGACCAGAGGGCTGAGCATGATGCCGCCGGTTTCGGTCTGCCACCAGGTGTCGACGATCGGGCAGCGTTGCTCGCCGACGACATTGAAGTACCAATCCCACGCTTCCGGGTTGATCGGCTCACCGACACTGCCGAGTAATCTGAGGCTCTGGCGCGACGTTTCCTTCAACGGTTCCGGGCCTTCACGCATCAGCGAGCGCAGTGCAGTCGGGGCGGTGTAGAAAATGTTGACGTGGTGTTTGTCGATCACCTGCCAGAAGCGCGAACTGCTCGGGTAGCTCGGCACGCCTTCGAAGATCAGCGTGGTCGCGCCGTTGGCTAGCGGGCCGTAGACGATGTAACTGTGGCCGGTGACCCAGCCGACATCGGCGGTGCACCAGAAGACTTCGCCATCGCGGTAGTCGAGCACGTACTTGAAGGTCATCGCCGCTTGCAGCAGATAGCCGCCGGTGGTGTGCAGCACGCCCTTGGGTTTGCCGGTGCTGCCGGAGGTGTAGAGGATGAACAGCGGGTCTTCGGCGTCCATGGGTTCCGGCGGGCAATCGTCGCTGACGTCGCGCAGCGCCTGGTGATACCAGAGGTCGCGGCCTTCGACCCAGTCCACTTCGCCCTGGGTGCGCTCGACGACGATGACGGTGCTGACGTTCGGGCAACTTTTCAGCGCCTCGTCGACTTTCTGCTTGAGCGGTACGAATTTACCGCCACGCACACCTTCGTCGGCGGTGATTACCGTGCGGCAGTCGGCGTCGAGAATCCGGTCGCGCACAGAGTCTGGCGAGAAGCCACCGAACACCACCGAATGCACCGCGCCAATCCGCGTGCAGGCGAGCATGGCGTAGGCCGCTTCGGGAATCATCGGCATGTAAATGCACACGCGGTCACCCTTTTTCACGCCACGGCTTTTGAGCACGTTGGCCAGGCGACAGACGCTGTGATGGAGTTTTTTGTAGGTGATCTGCACGGATTCGGCGGGGTCGTCGCCTTCCCAGAGGATTGCGATCTGATCGCCGCGTGTTTCCAGGTGACGGTCGATGCAGTTGTAACTGACGTTCAGTTTGCCACCGGCAAACCAGCTGGCCTCGCCGGTTTTCAGGTTATAGCGCTGGACGGTTTCCCACGGCGTGCTCCAGTCGAGAAAGCGGGTGGCCTGCTCGGCCCAGAAGGTGCTGGGGTGGTCGATGGATTGGCGGTAGAGGCGGTGGTAGTCGTCTTGACTTAGGTTTGCAGCCCGGCGGACGGCATCGGCTTTGGGGAATGTGCTGATATCGAACATGACGGTTCCTTATTCTTGTTTTGCGACAAGAGGGGAGCTGCGCGACCCTCGTAGGAGCCGGCTTGCTGGCGATGGCGGCGTATCAGTCGACTAAAAACGTCCAATGACACACCGCCATCGCCAGCAAGCCGGCTCCTACAAGGTTAGTACCCCGCAGGAATGGCGTCAGGTTACCCGCGGTGACGACCGCGGAAGTAGTTGATCAGGCCTTGGGTTGAAGCATCGTCAGCCGGGGTTTCTTCGCTGCCGACCAAACGGTTGTAGACGCCTTTGCCCAGTTCTTTGCCCAGCTCCACGCCCCACTGGTCGAAGGCGTTGATGCCCCAGACCACGCTTTGCACGAAGACTTTGTGTTCGTACATCGCCACCAGCGCACCGAGACGACGCGGGCTGATGCGCTCGACCACCAGGGTGTTGCTCGGACGGTTGCCCGGGATCACCTTGTGCGGCGCGAGTTTATGCACCTCTTCTTCGCTCATGCCTTTGTCACGCAGCTCGGTTTCGGCTTCGGCAAGGGTCTTGCCGAGCATCAATGCCTGGCTTTGGGACAGGCAGTTGGCGTACAGCCACTGATGGTGGTCGGAGACCGGGTTGAAGCTGACAATTGGCACGATGAAGTCGGCCGGAATCAGTTGGGTGCCCTGGTGCAGCAACTGGTGATACGCGTGTTGACCGTTGCAACCCACGCCACCCCAGATTACCGGGCCGGTGTCGGTGGACACAGGCGTGCCGTCATGGCGCACGCTCTTGCCGTTGGATTCCATGTCCAGCTGTTGCAAGTGCTTGGTGATGTTGCGCAAGTAATGGTCGTACGGCAGGATCGCGTGGCTTTGCGCGCCCCAGAAGTTGCCGTACCAGACGCCGAGCAAGGCCAGCAGCACCGGCATGTTCTGGTCGAATGGCGCGCTCTGGAAGTGCTGGTCCATGGTGTAGGCACCGGACAGCAGTTCCTTGAAGTTCGACATGCCGATGGCCAGGGCGATTGGCAAACCGATGGCCGACCACAGCGAATAACGGCCGCCGACCCAGTCCCACATCGGGAAGATGTTTTCTTCGCGGATACCGAACGCCACGGCCGCTGCATTGTTGCTGGAGACGGCGATGAAGTGACGATACAGCTCGGCTTCCGAGCCACCTTGGGCCAGGTACCAGGCGCGAGCGGCCTGAGCATTTTTCAAGGTTTCGAGGGTATTGAAGGATTTCGACGAAACGATGAACAGCGTGGTTTCGGCGCGCAGCTTCATGGTCAGTTCGTGGAACTCACTGCCATCGATGTTCGCCAGGTAATGGCAACGCACGCCTTTATGGGCGTAGGACAGCAGCGCTTCAGACACCAGCTCAGGGCCGAGGAACGAGCCACCGATGCCGATGTTCACCACGTCAGTGATCGGCTTCTCGGAGTAACCGCGCCACAAACCGTCGTGGATGCGGCCAACGAGGTCTGTGATCTGGTTCAGCACTTTGTGCACTTCAGGCATCACGTTGACGCCATTGACCGACAGCTTGTCGCCTACCGGGCGGCGCAGAGCGGTGTGCAGGGCCGGACGACCTTCGGAAGCGTTGACGATTTCGCCTTCGAACAGCGACTTGATCGCGCCCTTGAGGTCGACTTCATTGGCCAGGCCCACCAGCAGATTGCGGGTCTCGGCGTTGATAAGGTTCTTCGAGTAGTCGAGAAACAGGCCGCAGCTGCTGAGGGTGAATTGAGTAAAGCGCTGCGGATCGGCATTGAAGGCTTCGCGCATGCTGAAATCCTGCATGGCTTGGCGGTGGTCATTCAGCGCTTGCCAGGCGGGCAGAGCGGTAACGTCGTGAGGAGTGCGGTAGTACGCCATCGCTGCGGGTTTCCTTTTTACTTGAACGGCTTTTTTGAACACTGAAAATCCCGGAGCGCCGTGGGCAGGCATCCGGTCAACTGCGTCGACACGATTTCAATGACACAGGGCGAATACAGTAAACCTCGCGCTGCGATCTGTCTTGACTTTGTCTAACACGTTCCCGGTACTTTTTTATACACAAAGCAGGGAACGTTTCGACAAGCGGGAGGGGCGGCGGTTCGATCAGGCGACCTGGACCGGAATGGCATTGCTGGTGTGGCTCAGTTCATTGCCCGGCGCCATGTAGAGCATGCGTGGCTTGAAGTTGAGCAACTCGGCTTCGCTGTAATGCGCGTAAGCGCAGATGATCACCCGATCACCGACCTTGGCCTTGTGCGCGGCCGCGCCGTTGACCGAAATCATGCGCGAGCCTTCTTCGCCACGAATCGCGTAGGTGGTGAAGCGTTCGCCGTTGTCGACGTTATAAATCTGGATCTGTTCGTATTCACGGATGCCGGACAAGTCCAGCCATTCGCCGTCGATGGCGCAAGAACCTTCGTAATCGAGTACTGCGTGAGTGACTTCGGCGCGATGCAGCTTGGCTTTGAGCATGATGGCGTGCATGAGTGTTTTCCCAGGTCGGAATCGAACGGCGGGCAGTTTGCCCGAAGGCTTAAAGGCCAGCAATAAGGGGCGAAGCCGCGCAGTACCCTGTAGGAGCGAAGCTTGCTCGCGAACGCGTCGTATCAGTCGACGCAAATGTCGAATGTGACTGCCTCTTCGCGAGCAAGCTTCGCTCCTACAGGGTTTTGCGTTATCAGGCGGTGGCGTCGAGGTTCAGGTGCAGGTTGTCGATCAACCGCGTAGTGCCCAGGAACGCCGCTACCAGAATCACCAGATCCCGATCCTCCGGGGTCGCCGGGCGCAAGGTTTGCGCGTGACGAATCTCCAGGTAATCGGTGCGCAAACCCGCCGCTTCGAGCTGCTTGATCTGTGAATCGATCAACGCAGGAAAATCACGCTCACCCTGTTTGATCGCCTCGGCCATCTGGCTCAGGACGCGATACACCACGGGCGCCACGGCCCGTTGTTCTTCGCTGAGGAAACCGTTGCGCGACGACAGCGCCAGACCATCGGCCGCACGCACGGTCGGTTCGCCAATGATCTGGACCGGCATGTTCAGGTCATGGACCAGGGATTTGATCACCGCCAGTTGCTGGAAGTCTTTCTGGCCGAAGATCGCCAGGTCAGGCTGGACCATGTTGAACAGCTTGCTGACCACCGTCGCCACCCCTTCGAAATGCCCGGGACGGCTGGCACCGCACAGACCTTCGGAGAGTTGCGGGACGCTGACTCGGGTCTGGCCGGCCATGCCGTCGGGGTACATTTCTTCGACGGCTGGCGCGAACAGCAAGTGGCAGCCGGCCTCGAGCAGTTTCTCCTGGTCAGCGGCCAGGGTGCGCGGGTACTTGTCGAGGTCTTCGCCGGCGCCGAATTGCAGCGGGTTGACGAAAATGCTCGCGACCACGAAATCCACCCGTTGGGTCGCTTTGGTAATCAGCGCGACATGGCCGCTGTGCAGGTTGCCCATGGTCGGCACGAAGCCGATGCGCTTGCCTTCGCTGCGGGCACGGGCCACGGCGGCCCGCAGTTCGCGTACGGTTTTTACGGTGTTCATGCAGAGAATCCGTGTTCGATCCCAGGGAAAGTGGCTGCTTTGACTTCAGTGACATAGGCGCTGAGTGCAGCGTGAATGCTGGTCTGGCCATTCATGAAGTTCTTTACGAATTTTGGTACGCGCCCGGTAATGGACAGGCCCAGCATGTCGTGCAGAACCAGGACCTGGCCATCAGTGCCACTGCCGGCGCCGATGCCGATCACTGGAATGCCCACTGCCTGGGTGATTTCCTGAGCCAGTTCGCTCGGTACGCACTCGAGCAGCAACATGGATGCACCAGCCTGTTCCAGGGCGATGGCGTCGGCACGCATCTGTCGCGCCTGGTTCTCGCTGCGGCCCTGGACTTTGTAACCGCCCAGAATGTTCACCGATTGCGGCGTCAGCCCCATGTGCGCGCACACAGGTACACCACGTTCGGCCAGCAGGCGGATCGAGTCCGCGAGCCACAATGCCCCTTCAACCTTGACCATGTGTGCACCGGCCTGCATCAACAGTGCGCTGTTGGTCATGGCTTGTTCGGTGGTGGCGTAGGCCATGAACGGCAGGTCGGCGAGGATCAGCGCATCGGCGTTGCCGCGTTTGACGGCTGCCACGTGGTAAGCCATTTCCGCGGTGGTCACCGGCAAGGTGCTGTCGTGACCTTGCAGAACCATGCCGAGGGAGTCGCCCACCAGCAGCACTTCGACGCCAGCCTGATTACAGGCGTGGGCGAAGGTCGCGTCATAGCAGGTCAGCATGGTGATTTTTTCACCTTTTTGCTTGAGACCTTGCAGAGTGGTCAGGGTGATGGCTGGCATGAAAAGTTCCTCATTCAGGCGCTTGGAAACTACTGCGAGTAACGCGCGTGATTCTTCGTTAAATACAGGCGCACGCTCTGGTGTCGTGCTTTTAAGGCCTGAATTGCGCCCTTCAACGCCATGTTGGCGGCAGCGGGACGCCTATAGTCGTGAGGAGAACTCGGGAAGTCAATTGCATGTGTTACCGCATTGTTACGCGCGGGGTGTTACCGGGGTAACTGATGCGTTTCAGCAGCTGCAATCTAGCAGGGCGCTGGATTTTTGTAGGAGCGAAGCTTGCTCGCGAAAGCGGTGTGACAGTCGACATAAATATTGAATGTCAGTCCGCTTTCGCGAGCAAGCTTCGCTCCTACAGAGGGATTGCGTAAGTCAGGGGAGGCGTTCCAGGCCGACGAACGGGCAGGCGGCAAGTAATTCCGTCAGGCTGCGCCCATCGGCCAGGCGCAGATCCGCAGGCGCCAGTTCGGCCAGTGGATACAGAACGAAGGCCCGTTCCTGCAGATGGTAGTGAGGCACCTTGAGGCGCGGTTCGTCGATCAGCCGATCGCCAAACAGCACGATGTCGAGGTCCAGCGTACGTGGCCCCCAACGCTCAAGACGCTCGCGGCCTTGTTCGTTCTCGATGGCTTGCAGCGCATCGAGCAAGTCCAGCGGCGCGAGCGTGCTGTCGAGGGCGGCGACCGCGTTGGTGTAACGCGGTTGGCCCGGCAGGAGCGAGTCGCTTTGATAAAACCCGGACACCCCGACCAGTTCGGTCTGCGGCAACTGCGCCAGCGCCTCGACGGCGCTGCGCAATTGTTCGGCGGGGTCAGCCAGATTGCTGCCCATGCCGATGTAGATGCGCTCCATGGATTACTCGCCCGTGGCACTCGGTGCGCCAGCCGCGCGTTTGCGCTTGGCGCCACCGCTGCGGCGACGTTTGCGCGGAGCGCCGGTGCCTTCATCCTTGCCGCTGAGGTCGCGGATCATGTCCCGACGTTCGCTGTCGTTGGCGTCCTGATAGTCGGTCCACCATTCACCCAGGCCATCGGTCTGCTCGCCAGCGCTTTCACGCAGCAGCAGGAAGTCGTAACCGGCGCGGAACCGCGGGTTGTCCAGCAACAGATCGGCACGTTTGCCGCTGCGCCGTGGCAGACGCTCCTGCATGTCCCAGATCTCGCGGATCGGCATGGTGAAACGTTTTGGAATCGCGATCCGCTGGCACTGTTCGGCAATCAGTTCGTGAGCCGCTTCCTGCATCGCCGGAATCGGTGGCATGCCCCGTTCTTGCAGGCGCAGTACACGGGCCGGCAACGCAGGCCACAGCAGGGCTGCAAACAGGAACGCCGGGGTCACCGGTTTGTTCTGTTTAATCCGCAGGTCGGTGTTGATCAGGGCTTCGCTGATCAAGGTGTGGGTGTACGTCGGGTTGTATTCCAGCGCCTCAGCACTGGCCGGGAACAGCGGGTCGAACAGCTGCAGGTCGACCAGCATCTCGAAGGTGTCCGCGGCATGGCCGGATAGGAACAGCTTGAGCACTTCTTCGAACAGGCGGGCTGACGGAATCTCGCGCAGCATCGGCGCCAGGTCGCGGATTGGCGCGGCGCTGTGCTTTTCGATGCCGAAATTCAGCTTGGCGGCGAAGCGCACGGCTCGCAGCATCCGTACCGGGTCTTCCTGGTAGCGCTGCTTCGGATCGCCGATCAGGCGGATCAGGTGATTGCGGATGTCGTGTACGCCGTTGGCGTAATCGAGAATGCGCTCGCTGACCGGGTCGTAATACAGGGCGTTGATGGTGAAGTCGCGGCGTTGCGCGTCTTCTTCCAGCGTGCCGTAGACGTTGTCGCGCAGGATGCGCCCGCTCTCGTTACGGGAAGACTGGTTGCTGTCTTCTTCCTCGTCGTTTTGCGGGTGATTGGCGCGGAAGGTCGCGACTTCGATGATTTCGCGGCCAAAGTGGATATGCACCAGTTTGAAGCGGCGACCGATGATCCGCGCGTTGCGGAATTCAGCTCGAACCTGTTCAGGTGTGGCACTGGTGGCGACGTCGAAATCTTTCGGCGTGATGCCCAGGAGCATGTCTCGCACACAGCCGCCAACCAGATAAGCCTGGTAACCGGCGTTCTGCAGGCGTTCGACGATGTTCACCGCATAACGGCTGAATTGGGCCTTTTGCAGCGAATGTTGGCCGCTGTTGAGCACTTCAGGCGTACTGCGAATGTGTTGCGTATGACGCTTGGGAGAACGGAATGACTGGAACAACTTCTTCAGCATGGGATGCACTGTTTGAAGGAATGTTCGGCCATAACGAAGAATGACCGCATGATGGGCGGGGATTCTAGCATTTAGTCGGGGGATGGTGTAGGAAGCTGCGCAAGCGCTTGAAGGGCATGTCTGGAGGGCACTGTTGGGTAGCGGCCTCTGTAGCAGCTGCCGAGCAGCGCGAGGCTGCGTTCGACGGCGAAGCCGTCGTAAAACCAGAGATTGCGGTGTGTCAGAAGAAACCAGATGCCTGTGATAGCGGCTGCTGCGCAACCGAACGCAGCCTCGCGCTGCTCGGCAGCTGCTACAAAAAGCCGAGGTGCACAGGCCAAACACCAGAAACTACAAGGGGAGCCGAAGCTCCCCAAGAAAGTAGTTGCATGCTCTATTTTTATTTTTGATTCGGGCTTTTTGTTTTTGTTAAGTGCCCTCGCCATGAAGTTTTTCCTTCATGACCCTCCCAATCGGGAGCCAAGAGCAAACGGATTGCTTTGGTCGCTGTGCTGCAGTGATCTTTCGATCCAACCAGTTCAGGCACTGTCTTATGACAGTTTTTTATTATTCTCGGCCTGGTCGTGGGGCAAGCCCCAAATACAACGCCTCTCCAAAAGAATCAGTTAGCTGCGCCTCTCGCCGTCTTGTTTTTATTGTGCGTGAGTCGATTCGTCTTATTTTTATTGTCTTGTGCATTGCTTGTTATTGTTCTTGTACCGAACATATAGCAGGGTGCGTGCCAACTTTTGCGAGGCCCAGTAAAACAAGGGGGTAGGCTGGTTGGTGGGGTTTTTCGAGGCCAAAAAAAACCGGGGCTTCGTTACCGTAAGCCCCGGCTTCTGTTACGTGAATAGGTGAGGTAACAGTTTTTTCACAAAGTCTCGTGTTACCCACACATCAGGCAGGCGCGGTTCAGCTCTCGCTGGCCACCCCGGTCTTGCGCCGCGGAATACCCAGGCGCTGACGACGTTCCCACAGGCATTTGCGACTCACCCCGAGTTTGCGGGCCAGTTCGGTTTCCGTCATGTGGTCCTGATGCTCAAGCACGAAGTGCTGGAAGTAGTCTTCCAGTGACAGGTCTTCGGTCGGCTCATGATTGTTGTTGCTGGTACTGTTGCCCTGTTGCGGGGGCAGGCCGATGAAGTCGTCGTCTTCCAGATCGCTCAGTTCGATGTCGATCCCCAGCAGCTCGGCGGAAATCTCCGGGCTCTCGCACAGGATGACGGCGCGCTCTACCGCGTTTTCCAGTTCACGCACGTTACCCGGCCAGGAGTAATGACGAATCGCCTGTTCGGCATCCGCGGCGAACTTCAGGTCGGTGCGGTTGACCCGCGCGCTCTGTCGCGCCAGGAAGGCATTGGCGATTTCATTCACGTCGGCACCGCGCTCACGCAGAGCTGGCAGTTTCAAAGCGATCACGTGGAGGCGGTAGTACAAGTCTTCACGGAACTGACCGATCTTCGCCAGGCTCTTGAGGTCCCGGTGAGTCGCGGCGATCAGGCGCACATCGACTTTCTGTGACTGGACCGAACCGACCCGGCGAATTTCACCTTCCTGCAACACGCGCAGCAAGCGGGCCTGGGCTTCCAGCGGCAGTTCGCCGATTTCGTCGAGGAACAAGGTGCCGCCATCCGCTGCTTCCACCAGGCCGGCACGCCCGGCGCTGGCACCGGTGAACGCGCCTTTTTCGTGGCCGAACAGTTCGGACTCGATCAGGCTTTCCGGAATGGCTGCGCAGTTCACCGAAATCATCGGCGCCTTGGCGCGTTTGGACAGGTTGTGCAGGGCGCGGGCCACCAGTTCTTTACCGGTACCGGATTCGCCCTGGATCAGGACATTGGAATCGGTCGGCGCGACTTTGCGGATCTTGCTGTACAGGTCCTGCATCGGCGGGCACGAGCCGATGATGCCGATTTCGCCGTTGCTGTTATCGACACCCGGTTTCGCCGCGCCATTGCCGGCTTTGCCGGTGACCGGTTCGCCGCTGGCTGGCAGCGATTGGCGGTCACGCAGGATACGGGCGACGGCCTGGAGCATTTCGTCGTGATCGAAAGGCTTGGCGATGTAGTCCACCGCGCCCATCTTCATCGAGTCAACGGCCGAACGCAGGCTGGCGTAGCTGGTCATGATCAACACCGGAGTGCCCTGGCCGAGTTTGATCAACTCGGTGCCCGGAGCGCCCGGCAGACGCAAGTCGCTGACGATCAGGTCGAACGTGGGAATAGTGAAGCGTTCTTGTGCTTCCTGCACTGAACCGGCTTCGCTGACCTGGTACTGGTTACGTTCCAGCAGGCGGCGCAAGGCGGAGCGGATAATTGTTTCGTCTTCGACGATCAAAATGTGCGGCATTGATTCGATACTCTCGACGGTCTCAGTTCACAGCGGACGTCGCTTCGACATGACGCGGCAAGGTCACCCGGATACGGGTGCCGCGTTGGCTTTGTACATCAGCCGGGCTGTCGATGGTGATTTGTCCATAATGCTCTTCAACGATGGAATAGACCAGTGCAAGGCCCAGACCGGTGCCTTCGCCAGGATCCTTGGTGGTGAAGAAAGGTTCGAACAATCTGTCCATGATGTTCTTCGGAATTCCGCTGCCTTCGTCTTCCACGATCAAGTCGACCGTGTGTTCGCCGGCTTCGCTTTTGACCCGCACCGCACTGCCGGGAGGCGAGGCGTCACGGGCGTTTGAGAGCAGGTTGATCAACACCTGGGCGAGGCGCTGCGGATCGCCTTCGACCCAGTGATCGGGGTCGCACAGATTATAGAACTGCACTTCGAAATTGCGTCGGTTCAGGGCTAGCAAACCGATGGCATCCTGAGCCACCTCGGCCAGACAGACGGGCTCGTCGCTGTGCTGATGACTGCCGGCGTGGGCGAAACTCATCAGCGACTGAACGATGCGCGACACGCGTTTGGTCTGCTCGAGGATCTGCCCACTGATTTCCTTAAGCTCGCCATCGTCTTCGCGTTCTTCGCGCAGGTTTTGCGCCAGGCACGCGATGCCGGTGATCGGGTTGCCGATTTCATGGGCCACGCCGGCGGCGAGTCGGCCGATGCTGGCCAGGCGCTCGGAGTGCACCAGTTTGTCTTCGAGCATCTGGGTTTCGGTCAGGTCTTCCACCAGCAACACCAAGCCACTGTTACCCGGCGCGAGCGGTTCATCGATCGCCGCTTTGTGCAGGTTCAGCCACCGGGTCTGGCCATCAAGGGCCAGGTGCTGTTTGTGCAAATGCTCGTCCGGCAGATTGATGAAGCCTTGCAGCAGTTCTTTCCACGGATCGGCAATGGTGCTCAGGCGCGAACCGACCACCCGCTGCGCGGCAATCCCGGTCAGCTCCTCCATGGCTTTGTTCCACATGAGGATTTCCTGATCCTTGGCCAGCGAACAAACGCCCATCGGCAATTCCTGCAAGGTCTGGCGGTGATAGCGGCGCAGGGCATCGAGTTCGGCGGCAAGCCCAGTGAGGCGTGAGTGGTAGTCCTCGAGGCGGCTTTCGATGAAGTGAATGTCTTCAGTGACGTAGTTTTCGCCGCCGGCCTTGTACGGCAGGAAAGTCTCGACCATGTCCTGAGCCACGCTTGGCCCCATCAGGCCGGAGAGGTTGGCTTCGATCCGGTCGCGCAGGCGGCGCAAGGCATAAGGCCGGCGCTCGTCGAACGGCAAATAGAGATCGCGCAGGGCTTGCTCGACTTCTTTCTGCGCAGCTTTGGCGCCTAACGGCTTGGCCAGTTGTGTGGCGAATTCCTGGGGCGAGGCAGCGTGCAATTCCCGGCGTTGCGGCCGGCGCACGTTGTCCACGGCGCAGGCTTCGGCGGCGCTGGCCTCTTCGGGACTGGCGTTGGTGAACAGCGAGATCAGGGTGAACATCAGCACGTTGGCGGCCAGGGACGCGATCGCGGCCATGTGCCAACTGGTGTCGTCCAGCACGTAGATCATGTTCAGCAGCGGAATGTAAAAGCCCTGCAGATTGCCGACCAGTGGCAACAGCATGGTCACCAGCCACACCAGAATCCCCGCCAGCAAACCGGCAATGAAGCCGCGACGGTTGGCGGTCGGCCAGTACAGGACCGACAGCACGCCCGGAAGAAATTGCAGCGTGGCCACAAACGCGACGATGCCGAGGTTGGCCAGGTCCTGTTCGGCGCCCAGCAACAGGTAGAAACCGTAACCGGCCATGATGATCGCAACGATCAACGCTCGGCGGGTCCATTTCAGCCAGCGGTAGATGTTGCCTTCGGCCGGTGGTTGATAGAGCGGCAGCACCAAATGGTTCAGCGCCATCCCGGACAGCGCCAGGGTGGTGACGATGATCAGCCCGCTGGCTGCCGACAAGCCGCCGATATAGGCCAATAGTGCCAGGGCCTTGCTATTGGCTGCGATGCCGATGCCCAGCGTGAAATATTCAGGGTTGGTGGTGGCGCCAAGTTTCAGGCCAGCCCAGAGAATCAGCGGCACCGCCAGGCTCATCAGCAGCAGGAACAGCGGCAGGCCCCAGCTCGCACTGACCAGCGAACGCGGGTTCAGGTTTTCGGTGAAGGTCATGTGATACATGTGCGGCATCACGATCGCCGAGGCGAAGAACACCAGCAGCAGCGTCCGCCACGGGCCTTCCTGCAACGGCGTGTGCAACGCGGCGAGGGCGGTCTGATTTTGCAGCAGCCACAGTTCCAACTGTTGCGGGCCGTCGAACACGCCATAAAGGGCATAGAGGCCGACGCCGCCAATGGCGATGAGCTTGATCACTGACTCGAAGGCAATCGCGAACACCAGGCCTTCATGTTTCTCGCGGGTGGCGATGTGGCGAGAACCGAAGAAAATCGTGAACAGCGTAATCAGTGCGCAGAAACTCAGGGCCACGCGATGCTGCACCGGCTCGCGGGTCAGGATGCCGATTGAGTCGGCCACCGCCTGAATCTGCAACGCCAGTAATGGCAGCACGCCGATCAACATGAAAATCGTGGTCAGCGCCCCGGCCCACGTACTGCGGAAACGGAAGGCAAACAGGTCGGCAAGGGACGACAGTTGATACGTGCGGGTGATTTTCAGGATCGGGTACAGCAACACCGGCGCGAGCAAAAACGCCCCGGAGACCCCGAGGTAACTGGACAGAAACCCGTAGCCGTACTGATAGGCCAGGCCCACCGTGCCGTAAAACGCCCAGGCACTGGCATACACGCCCAGCGACAGGGTGTAAGTCAGCGGGTGGCGAATGATCGCCCGGGGGATCATGCCCCGTTCGCTGATCCAGGCGACGCCGAACAGCACCGCCAGGTACGCGGCGCTGATCAGGATCATCTGGGTCAGGCTAAAGCTCATCGGCATCTTTTTGGCTCTGCAGGATGAAGGTCACGACGATCAGAATCAGCCAGAGCAGATAAGGGCGATACCAGGCGCCAGTGGCGTCGATCCACCAATCCATGATGGCCGGGGAGAACAGATAAATCCCCACTACCAGGAGCAGGACCAAGCGATAGATGTACATCCCGGCCTCTCTTTTTTATGCGCGTGCCCGAAAACGTGCGGCGATGGTAACGGATGGGCGCGCCACTGCAAGTGTGATCACTGTAGTTGTGCTTCGGGCAGGGTCAGTGTGCGCGGGATTAATAACGCATCCCAATGGGCGATCCCCCAATCCAGCACTTCCCGTGGTGTCGCATAGGCCAGTTCCTTGCCCGGGTTTTGCCCGAGTGCGCGCAACGCACGCAGTAACAAAGGCGTGGCCTGGTCTTCGGTCAGCGGCGGCGAGCGATAGGATTTGCCCAGCTTGTTGCCATCGGGCTGGGTAATCAGCGGGATGTGCAGGTAGCGCGGTTGCCGCAGGCCAAGCAGTTCTTGCAGGTAGAGCTGGCGCGGCGTGGAGTCCAGCAGATCAGCGCCCCGCACAATGTCTGTGATGCCTTGCCAGGCATCGTCCAGCACCACCGCCAATTGATAGGCGTAGAGCCCGTCGCGGCGGCGGATCACGAAATCGCCGACTTCCCGGCCCAGATGCTGGCGGAACTCGCCTTGCACGCGGTCGATGAAGTGGTAGTCGAGCTCTGGCACGCGCAGGCGAATCGCGGCGTCTTCAGTGCCGTGGCCGGCATTTCGACACAGTCCCGGGTAAATGCCGTGATACGGCTCCAATTGTTTGCGCGAACAGGTGCAGGCGTAAGCGAGGCCGTGATTGAACAGGCGGTTGAGCACTTCGGCGTAAGCCTCGTGGCGGTCGCTCTGGCGGACCATTTCGTCGTCCCACTCGAAACCGTAGCTTTCCAGGGCCCTCAAGATGGCTGCCTGGGCTCCGGGCTCTTCCCGTGGCGGGTCGAGATCTTCCATGCGCATCAACCAGCGCCCGCCCACCGCGCGCGCGTCGAGGTACGAGGCCAGCGCGGCGACCAGCGAACCGAAATGCAGATGGCCACTGGGCGTGGGGGCGAAGCGTCCGATGTAGGTGGGTGAGGCGATGGCGGTCATAAGGCGATGTCAGGCAGTCCAATCGTTTTGAGCATGGCTTGAAGCCGCCTTCGCGAGCAAGCTTCGCTCCTACAGTAGATTGCGCCAGCCCTTGTAGGAGCGAAGCTTGCTCCGGGCGGCGATCCGACGAAGGCAATTCCGAAGACGCAACAAATTTCAGAAACAAAAACGGAGCGTTCGCACGCTCCGTTGTTCATTCAAGTCGAGATTACTTGCCGACTTGCTTTTCCTTGATTTCCGCCAGGGTCTTGCAGTCAACGCACATGTCGGCGGTAGGGCGGGCTTCCAGTCGCTTGACGCCGATCTCGACGCCGCAGGACTCGCACCAGCCATATTCTTCGTCTTCGATCAGCTGCAGCGTTTTGTCGATCTTTTTGATCAACTTGCGCTCGCGGTCGCGGGCACGCAGTTCAAGGCTGAATTCTTCTTCCTGGCTGGCACGGTCTGCCGGGTCAGGGAAGTTGGCCGCTTCGTCTTTCATGTGATCAACCGTACGGTCGACTTCCTGCATCAAGTCCTGTTTCCACTTATTCAGGATCTTGGTGAAGTGAGCGCGCATGGGCTTGCCCATGTACTCCTCGCCCTTTACTTCTTTGTAGGGTTCGAAGCCGCTGATCGACGTATTTTGCTGCTTTGCTTGGGTGGGCATGAAATGGACCGCCTCTACTCTTGTAATCCATTGCGCAGGATTGCTCCATCACCGACACCTGCCGGCCCTGCGGCTGCAAGCGGGCGAACTTACCAGATCAAATCGGACCGCGCTACTCCCGGATGTCGAGGTAGTGGCCCAAGGGGCTTGCAAATGATTGCAAAGCCTTGTCTGGCGGCGTTGGAGGCCTGATCAATTATTGATTTTAGTCAAACCTGGGGTACACGCTTGAGTCGTTTGTGGCCAGGGATATAACGGCTCTGACCGCTTTAGGTTCTCGCTCGTTCCGGCGCTTGGGTAGAATCGATTCTTTTCTCCGTTGTAAGGAAGGCTAATGGCTCAGTCCTACAGTGCCCGCAGTCGCGCAATCGAACCTTTCCATGTCATGGCGCTGCTGGCTCGGGCCAATGAATTGCAGGCTGCGGGTCACGATGTGATCCACCTGGAAATCGGCGAGCCGGACTTCACCACCGCCGAGCCGATCATCCAGGCCGGCCAGGCGGCACTGACGGCGGGGAAGACCCGTTACACCGCTGCGCGCGGCATCCCTGAGTTACGCGAAGCGATCTCGAATTTCTATCAACAACGTTACAGTTTGAACATTGATCCGCAGCGAATCCTCATCACGCCCGGCGGTTCCGGTGCGCTGTTGCTGGCCAGCGCCTTGCTGGTCGATCCGGGCAAACACTGGCTGCTGGCGGACCCGGGTTACCCTTGCAATCGGCATTTCCTGCGGTTGGTCGAAGGCGCGGCTCAACTGGTGCCGGTCGGCCCGGATGTGCGTTATCAGCTGACGCCGGATCTGGTGGCGCGCCATTGGGATCAAGACAGCGTCGGAGCTTTAGTGGCCTCGCCAGCTAACCCGACCGGGACGATTCTGACCCGCGACGAGCTGGCGGGCTTGTCGGCTGCGATCAAGGAGCGCCATGGTCATCTGGTGGTGGACGAGATTTACCATGGCCTGACTTACGGCACTGATGCCGCCAGTGTTCTGGAAGTCGATGACAGCGCTTTCGTCCTGAATAGTTTTTCAAAGTATTTCGGCATGACCGGTTGGCGGTTGGGTTGGCTGGTCGCGCCTGAAGCAGCCGTCGGCGAACTGGAAAAACTCGCGCAAAACCTCTACATCAGCGCCCCGAGCATGGCCCAACACGCCGCACTGGCCTGCTTCGAACCGGCCACGATCAGCATTCTGGAAGAGCGTCGCGCCGAATTCGGGCGTCGTCGGGATTTCCTGTTGCCGGCCCTGCGAGAACTGGGATTCGGTATCGCCGTCGAGCCCGAAGGCGCGTTCTACTTGTACGCCGATATCAGCAAGTTCGGCGGCGATGCCTTCGCGTTCTGCCGACATTTCCTCGAAACCGAGTACGTGGCAATTACCCCGGGACTGGACTTCGGGCGCTATCAGGCCGGGCATCACGTGCGTTTTGCGTACACCCAAAGCCTGCCGCGCCTGGAAGAAGCGGTCGAACGGATCGCTCGTGGATTGCGGAGTTGGCAAGGCTGATGCGTTTTCATCCTCCCCTCGAAGAAGGTCGCTTGATCCGCCGCTACAAGCGTTTTCTCGCCGATATCGAAACCGTTACCGGCGAGTTGCTAACCATCCATTGCCCGAACACCGGCTCGATGCTCAATTGCCAGGTAGAAGGCGGTCAAGTCTGGTTCAGCCGCTCCAACGACCCGAAACGCAAATTACCCGGCACCTGGGAAATCGGCGAAACCCCACAAGGCCGGCTGTTTTGCGTGAACACCGGGCGCGCCAACGGGTTGATCGAAGAGGCGTTGCGGGCGGGTGTGATTACCGAACTGAACGGCTTTACCGAGTTGAAACGTGAAGTGGCCTACGGGCAGGAAAGCAGCCGCATCGATTTCCGCCTCGAGTACCCAAGCGGGCCGTCGTATGTAGAAGTCAAAAGCGTGACCCTGGGCTTTGACGGTTCATCAGTGGCGGCGTTTCCCGACGCGGTGACGCAACGGGGCGCCAAGCATTTGCGGGAGCTGGCCCACCTTGCTCGGGACGGGATTCGTGCGGTGCAGTTGTATTGCGTAAACCTCACGGGGATCGACGCCGTGCGTCCGGCGGAAGAAATCGATTCGGCCTACGCGGCGGCCTTGCGTGAGGCGGTGGCGTGCGGAGTCGAGGTGCTGGCCTATGGCGTGCGATTGACGCACGAAGAGATGGTGGTCGAGCGGCGTCTGGATGTGCTGCTGAACGGCTAAAGGCTGATCCAGATCCCTTGCGCGTCTTCGCGGCAGGCAACGGTGGTGAGGGATTGCCCGGCGCACGGGCCGGCGACACATTCGCCGTCTTCGATCAGGAACAGT
Organism: Pseudomonas sp. RT6P73; assembly: GCF_054897715.1. Lineage (NCBI taxonomy): Bacteria > Pseudomonadati > Pseudomonadota > Gammaproteobacteria > Pseudomonadales > Pseudomonadaceae > Pseudomonas > Pseudomonas sp. RT6P73. Next base: position 171,104 of record NZ_JBUBUV010000002.1, read on the forward strand.
GCGCCGTGGGTGGCGCACTGGATCAGGCTGTTGCTGGGGTCGAGAAACTGGTCGGGCTTCCATTCCAGCCCGACACCTCGGTGCGGGCAGCGATTGATGTAGACATACACTTGGCCGCCCCGGCGCACGGCGAACAGTTTCTGACCGTCGACATCGAATCCGCGACTGCTGTTGTCCGCCAATTCGGCACCTGTGCAAAGCAACTTCATGTCTATCCTCAATGCCCGCGGCTCGTGACTGGATATGTCCGAGCTTGACGTTCAAATGCAAACAATTATCAAATGGCCGCTTCGCCCGTCGGGTGCAGGTGCCGGATGCCGAGGATACTTGGCCTGTCATCTCGATGCCTGGGAAAACTTAAAAGGAAGCTGTTTATGCGCCTGAGTACCCGCGTTGCTGCGCTGTGTGTCGGACTCCTCGTCAGCCATCACGCCGCAGCGGCCGAGTTGCCACAGCGTTGGGTCAGTGCCGGCGGCGCCCTGTCCGAGTGGGTAAGCGCGCTGGGCGGCGAATCGAAACTGGTCGGTGTCGATACCACCAGCCAGCATCCGCAATCGTTGAAGGCGCTGCCGAGCATCGGTTATCAGCGGCAACTGTCGGCGGAGGGCATCTTGAGCTTACGCCCGCATATTCTGGTCGGCACCGAAGAAATGGGGCCGCCGCCGGTGCTGTCGCAGATTCGCAGTGCGGGTGTGCAAGTCGAGTTGTTCTCGGCCCAGCCAGACCTGCCGACGTTGCAGGGCAACTTGGCGCACCTGGGCAAGTTGCTCGGTGCTGAAGACCGGGCTGCGCAATTGCTTCAGTCTTATCAGCAGCAACTCGAGCAGCAGAAGGTCCGGGTCACTCGCGCGCAGTTGAAGGAAAAGTCGCCGGGGGTGCTGTTACTGTTGGGGCATGCTGGCGGCAAACCGCTTATCGCCGGCAAGGACACCGCCGCTGATTGGTTAATCCAACAGGCGGGTGGGCACAATCTGGCAACGCATACTGGCTACAAACCCTTTTCTGTTGAGTCGCTGGTCAGTCTGGACCCTGACGTGCTGGTGTTCGCTGACCGAGCGCTGACTGGCGATGCCGCGCGTGCGGCGTTATTCAAGGAGAATCCGATTCTGTCCTCGACCCGCGCGGCCAAGAATGGACGCGTCATGGAGCTCGATCCGACGTTACTGGTGGGTGGGCTCGGTCCGCGGTTGCCCGACGAACTGAAAAAGCTTTCTGACAGCTTCTTTCCCGGTAAAACCGCCCTATGACCATTCTGGTTAAACCCCGCACGTTGTTCATTGGTTTGAGCCTGCTTTGTTTAGTGGCTATCTGGTTGTCGTTGGCGCTGGGGCCGGTGAGCCTGCCTTTATTTGATACCTTGCGCGCCGCATTGCGCATGATCGGTCTTCCCATTGCGCCCGACGGGCTGGAACAGGCCGAACTTATCCTCGGGCAAATCCGCCTGCCTCGAACCTTGTTGGGCCTGGCGGTGGGAGGCGTGCTGGCGCTGTCGGGCGTGGCGATGCAGGGCTTGTTTCGTAACCCGCTGGCTGATCCGGGGTTGGTCGGCGTGTCCAGCGGTGCGGCGTTGGGCGCCGCTATCGCGATTGTGGGTGGTTCGATATTTGGCGGTCTGCCTGAATCGTTTGGCCCTTATTTATTGTCGGTGTGCGCATTTCTCGGTGGCTTGGGCGTGACGGCGTTGGTGTATCGGCTGGGTCGGCGTAACGGGCAGACCCATGTTGCGACCATGTTGCTGGCCGGCATCGCGTTGACTGCGCTGGCAGGCTCGGCGGTGGGGCTGTTCACCTATCTGGCCGATGATGCGACCTTGCGTACGCTGACGTTCTGGAACCTGGGCAGTCTCAACGGCGCCAGCTATTCGCGGCTCTGGCCGTTACTGCTGGTGAGTGCCGGTGTGGCGCTGTGGTTGCCGCGTCGGGCCAAGGCTTTGAATGCGTTGCTGCTGGGCGAGTCGGAAGCCGGTCATTTGGGCATCGACGTCGAAGGGCTCAAGCGCGAACTGGTGTTCTGTACTGCGCTGGGCGTTGGCGCGGCAGTGGCAGCAGCGGGAATGATCGGCTTTGTCGGTCTGGTGGTGCCGCATCTGGTGCGACTGCTGGCCGGTCCTGATCATCGGGTGTTGCTACCGGCCTCGGTGCTGGCGGGTGCCAGTCTTCTGTTATTTGCCGACTTGGTGGCGCGGCTTGCCCTGGCGCCGGCGGAATTGCCGATCGGGATTGTCACGGCCTTCATCGGCGCGCCGTTCTTTCTGTATTTATTGCTCAGAGGGCGTGCCTGATGTTGCGAACCCAGCACCTGCAAATCCGTCGAGGCACGAAGATCGTTCTGACGGACATCACACTTGAGCTCAAGCCAGGCGAAGTCCTCGGCGTCTTGGGCCCCAACGGTGCCGGCAAAAGCACCTTGCTCGGTGCCTTGTGCGGTGAATTGAAGGCTGATCACGGCAGCGTCTGGCTCGATGATCGCGAGTTGAATCATTGGACCGGCGCGCAACGAGCCCAGCGACTGGCGGTATTGCCGCAGGTATCGACCCTGGACTTTGCCTTTCGTGTCGAAGAAGTGGTCGGCATGGGCCGTTTGCCTTACCAGAGCGGGCGAGTGCGGGATGACGAGATCGTCGCCGCCGCCTTGCACGCTGCCGATGCCGGGCACTTGAGTGGTCGCAGCTATCTGGCCTTGTCCGGCGGCGAGCGTCAGCGGGTGCATCTGGCGCGTGTGCTGGCGCAGCTCTGGCCAGGCGAAGCGGGGCAGACGCTGTTGCTCGATGAGCCGACCTCGATGCTCGATCCGCTGCACCAGCACACCACCCTGCAAGCGGTGCGCGAATTCGCCGATCACGGCGCTGCGGTGCTGGTGATCCTGCATGATCTGAATCTGGCGGCACGCTATTGTGATCGCCTGTTGCTGCTCGAAGGTGGGCGACCGGTGGCGCTTGATACACCGGAGCAGGTATTGCGTCCGGAGCCGCTCAAAGCCGTGTTCGGGCTGGAAGTACTGGTGCAGCAGCACCCGGAACGTGGGCATCCGCTGATCATCGCCCGCTGAGCATTTCATCGAGGTGAACACATGCGTGTGATTTTGCTGTTGGCGCTGCTGGTCTTGAGTGGCTGCCAGCACCTCTCCAATCCGCCTCCGGTCACCGGTGAGGTTCGTGATTTGCGCAGCGGTCAGGTCCTGACACCTCAGGAGCTGGTCGCCCGGCTGGCCGAACCGTCGCGGCTGATCGTCGGCGAGCAGCATGACAATCGTGATCACCATCAACTGCAATTGTGGTTGTTACAGGTGCTGGGCGAGCGTCGACCGCAGGGCAGCCTGCTTCTGGAAATGCTCACGCCGGATCAACAACCGCGTGTCGATGACGTTCGCCGTGCGTCGACCCTACCGGCAGATTTGCCAGACGCGTTGAACTGGCAGTCGGGGTGGGACTGGAATCTGTACGGGCCGATCGTGGATTTTGTGCTGACTCAACCGTACCCGCTGCTGGCGGCCAATCTGGATAATCTTGAAGTCCGTACCGTTTATGGCAAACCGCCGACATTAAGTGGTTCGCGTTCCAACGCCTCGTCAGTCAAGGATGAGCTGCTGGCGCAGATCAACGACTCCCATTGCGGCCTGCTGCCCACCTCACAAATGCCCGCGATGCTGGCGGTCCAGCAGCAACGTGATCGGCGGATGGCCGAGCGTTTGCTGTCGGCACCGACGCCTTCGCTGCTGTTCGCTGGCGCCTATCACGCGCGCAAGGATGTTGGCGTGCCGATCCACGTGCTTGATCTTGGAGAGCCGCAATCACCGACGGTTTTGATGCTGGCGGAGCAGGGCGGTGAGGTAACACCGGCCATGGCTGATTACGTCTGGTATACGCCCGCCACACCGGCTCAGGATTACTGTGCAGAAATGCGTAAGCAGTTCGGTCAGTAAACGACCACTTTTTCACAGGCAAAAAAAGACCCGACAAGAGTCGGGTCAAATAACCGTGATTAGCCTGATGAGGAGATATCTGAGAGTCCGAACCAAGGGCTTTTCAAATATCGACCAGTCTCGCGACCAGTTGTGATAATAATAGCGATTCTCATTACCAAGTCAACCGCTGTTTTTTGATTTCTTTGAAATCCTCCGTTCTCTTGCTGAATAGCCCCGAAATCATTGCGCTTCAGGCGGTAATCCTGAGGCGAAATCTGCCTGTTCAATTCTTGTGACGTGACGAGATGGCTTCCAGTTGTTTGTTCAAGGCTTCTTTGCGATCAGCCGGAATGTCATTCCAGTGCACGTCCATCAGTGCGCCTTCGATCGCATACAACAACACCTTGGACGCCCGGAACCCGCGCGTACGCACGGCCCGATAAGCATCCACCGCCCCAAGGCGACGCAAGTCCGAGGCGCTGTGGATGCCCACGGCATGCAGCCACTGCGCCGACGTCTTGCCAAGATTCTTCAGGTGTTGCAGTTCATCATTCATCAAGCCTCCTTGCGACGGCCGATCGGTGCGTGGGCGAGCTTCTCAGGAGTGTAGCCATCAGTAGGAAAAGCGTGATTGTTTGGTCGGTTTCGACGCAAAAGCTTCTAAGAGGAATGCTCAAATAGCTGCGTGAAGGTCTGCGGGGGCAGTAGGAGGAGGCGCGGAGGAATCAACTTTCACGACAAAAAATCCAGCGTCCAGCGCAAAGCGGGGGCGCTGGACTTGTCAGGCAGAACGTCGTTTTTAGCGGGTGCGATAACGCAGGCGAGTACCGAAATTCATCGACATCAGGATCTCGTCAGCGCTCAGTTCTGGCGGAAAGTAGGCCCCGGAGATCTGTGCGTGAGCCAGGCTCGCGCCTTCCAGGCATGAGTTGCGAAAGTCGATGCCGCGCAAATCGGCGGAGCGGAAATAGGCATCGGTAAAGTCGACGCCATCGGCATTCAGCTCACGCAGGTCCAGACCACGAAAATCGCCGCCGACCATGTCGACAGAGGCATGACCGGCACGTTCGGCATTGAAGCCTGCGATGTCGTCTTTGTGCAGCAAGGCATAAAGCGGGGTGTCGAGGAGTTTCGGCTGGCTCATGTCGCATCACCTGATGGTTTTATGACGCCAGTATAGTGCCACTATTTGACAGCCGTGAAGCCGGCAAGGGCTCCACGGTTGAAATAGTTTTTTACAGACCTGGCATGCGCTGACGAATCTGCGCGACTACGGTATCGAGGGTTCCGCTTTCATTGGTCTGGACGCGTTTGCTGCACAGAATCTCGGCAGGCGTCAGAGCTTCACGACTGGCTTGCTGTGCTGCGATGACAGCCAGGTTGGCGTCAGACGGATCCTTCTTGTCTGCCTGACGCAAGGCCAGCCAGCTCTCGATGACTGCTTGTGGTGCATTGCAATCGAGGATCAGGAACGGTGCACCGGTGGCTTCGGCAATTTTCGCCGCGCCGTCGCGCTGGTCGCGCTTGAGGTATGTCGCATCGATGACCACCGGGAAACCGGCACGCAGGATCACTGCGGCAATCTCATGCAGGCGGGTATAGGTGGCGGCGCTGGCGTCGGCACTATAAATGCCGGCCTGCGGGTCATTAGGTACGGTTTGTTCGCCGAACAGTCGCTTGCGTTCAACATCCGAACGCAGGCGAATGGCGCCCAGCGCTTCCACCAGACGCATGGCCACGTGGCTCTTGCCGACGGCGGAAACACCGTGGGTAATCGCCATGAAACGCGAAGGAATGGTGCTGTAGCTTTCCGCCAGGTTGGCGTAGTTGCGGTACTGGCGCAGGGTGGTGGCGCGTTGCACCGGGTCGGCCTCGGCCGGCATGCTGAACAGGCTGACCTTGGCGCGAACCAGGGCGCGGTAGGCTTTATAGAAGTTCAGCACCTCAAGGCCTTGATAGTCACCGGTCAGTTCCAGGTACTGGCTGATGAAGCGACGCGCAAGGCTCTTCAAGCCGCGGTCTTCCAGGTCCATGGCCAGGAAACCGGTGTCGGCGTAAACGTCGGTGAAGCGGAACGGTTCGTTGAACTCGATGCAGTCGAAGATCACGACCTTGCCGTCGATCACGGTGGCGTTGCCCAGGTGAATGTCACCGTGGCATTCGCGGGTAAAGCCTTCAGCCTTGCGCTGGGCAAACAGCGGCTTGAGGCGTTCGAAGCTGCTTTCGGCCCAGGCTTGCAAAGCATCGAGTTGCAGCAGATCGGCCTTGTCGCTGAGGAACGGGCGGATCTGTTCGAAGTTCTGGCGTACTGGCGCCATCACGCTGTCCGGGGTGCCGGCTTCGTGTTCGCCAGGCACTTTCGGTGCAGTGAGGTGGAACTGGGCGATCTGCGCGGCCATCTCGTCGATGTGTGCGGTGGTCAACTCGCCATTGGCTTGCAGGGTGCTGAGCAACTGGCTTTGTGGGAATTGACGCATTTTCAGCGCGAAATCGACAACCGGCCCCTCGCCACCCAGGTGCGGTGCTGCTTCGCTGCCGGTAATCGGCAGCACTTCCAGATACAAATCGCTGGTCAGGCGCTGGTTAAGGCGCAGTTCTTCGCTGCAGAAATGCTCACGAGCGTCGAGGCTGGTGAAGTCGAGGAAGCCGAAATTCACTGGCTTCTTCACTTTATAAGCGAATGGGCCTGTGAGAATGACCCAGGAGATATGGGTCTCGATGACCTGGAACCCGTCTACCGGATGCGGGTAGAGGGCCGGGTTTTGCAGGGCGGCGATCAGGGACTGGCTCACAGGCGATCCTTCAGAGTCTGGGGAAAATTCACGGTCGCCATTATGGCTGCAAGTCCGCCTGACGCAAACCTCGGAGGGCTCCTGTTGAGTATGAATAAAGTGCGTATAATCCGCCGCCATGACTCGTACTCGATCCCCCCGTACCCCCAAAAAACCACCTTCCAAGGGCTTGAGCCCCTGGCTGGGCTGGGCCCTTAAACTCAGTCTGGTCGGCCTCGTGGTGCTCGCCGGGTTCGCGGTTTACCTCGATGCCGTGGTCCAGGAGAAGTTCTCCGGCAAGCGCTGGACCATCCCGGCCAAGGTGTATGCGCGCCCGCTTGAGCTGTTTACCGGCCAAAAGCTGAGCAAGGAAGACTTCCTGACCGAACTCGATGCCTTGGGCTATCGCCGCGAAGCCGTGAGCAACGGCCCCGGCGCTGCGGCGGTCAACGGCAACACCGTCGACTTGAATACCCGCGGCTTCCAGTTCTATGAAGGCCTGGAGAACGCTCAGCCGGTGCGCGTGCGCTTCTCCGGCGACTATGTGGCTGAACTTTCGGCGACCAACGGTTCGAAGCTTTCGGTCGTGCGGCTGGAGCCGTTGCTGATCGGCGGGATCTACCCGAAAAACCTCGAAGATCGCATTCTGATCAAAATCGATCAGGTCCCGCCGTACCTGCTGGAAACCCTGACGGCCGTTGAAGACCGGGATTTCTACAGTCACTGGGGCGTGTCGCCCAAATCGATTGCTCGCGCCGTGTGGGTTAACACCTCCGGCGGCAAGATGACCCAGGGCGGCAGTACGCTGACACAACAGTTGGTGAAGAATTTCTACCTGACCAGCGAACGCAGCCTGACCCGCAAACTCACCGAAGCCATGATGGCGATGCTGCTTGAGCTGCATTACGACAAACGGGAAATTCTTGAGGCGTACCTCAATGAAGTGTTCGTCGGTCAGGATGGCCAGCGCGCCGTGCACGGTTTTGGCCTGGCCAGCCAGTTCTTCTTCGGTCAGCCATTGTCCGAGCTGAAACTGCATCAAGTCGCAATGCTGGTGGGGATGGTCAAGGGGCCGTCCTATTACAATCCGCGTCGCAACCCGGAACGGGCATTGGAACGGCGCAATCTGGTGCTCGATGTGCTTGAGCAGCAAGGCGTCGCCACCGCTGAACAGGTCGCCGCCGCGAAGAAAATGCCACTGGGTGTGACGACGCGCGGCAAGCTGGCGGACAGTTCTTTCCCGGGCTTCCTCGACCTGGTTAAACGTCAGCTGCGCGAAGACTATCGCGACGAAGACTTGACCGAAGAAGGCCTGCGGATCTTCACCAGTTTCGACCCGATCCTGCAGATGAAAGCCGAGGCGTCGGTCAACGACACCTTTAAACGCCTGGCCGGGCGCAAGGGTTCCGATGAAGTTGAAGCGGCGATGGTCGTGACCAACCCGGAAACCGGTGAAGTCCAGGCCATGATCGGCAGTCGTCAGGCCAGTTTCGCCGGCTTCAACCGTGCGCTGGATGCGGTAAGGCCGATCGGCTCGTTGATCAAGCCTGCGGTGTATCTGACAGCCCTTGAGAAACCGAGCCAGTACACGCTGACCAGTTGGCTGTCGGACGAATCCTTTTCGATCAAAGGTGCGGACGGTCAGGTCTGGAAACCCCAGAACTACGATCGCCGTTCCCACGGTACAGTGTTCCTGTACCAGGGCCTGGCCCATTCCTACAACCTGTCGACGGCGCGTCTCGGGTTGGCGGTGGGTGTACCGAATGTCTTGAAGACACTGGCGCGTCTTGGGGTCAGTCGCGAGTTTCCAGCGTTCCCTTCGATGCTGCTGGGGGCCGGTGGCCTGACGCCTATCGAAGTGGCGACTATGTACCAGACGCTGGCCAACGGTGGTTTCAATACGCCGATGCGCGGGATTCGTAGCGTACTGACCGCTGAAGGCGAACCGCTCAAGCGTTATCCGTTCCAGATCGAGCAGCGTTTCGACCCGGCCTCCATTTACCTGATCCAGAGCGCCATGCAGCGGGTCATGCGTGAAGGTACCGGCAGTTCGGTTTATAACGTACTGCCGAAAACCCTGACCCTGGCCGGCAAGACCGGTACCAGTAACGACTCGCGTGACAGCTGGTTCGCCGGTTTCAGCCAAGACTTGCTGGCCGTGGTGTGGTTGGGTCGCGATGACAACGGTAAGACGCCGTTCACCGGTGCCACCGGTGCATTGCAGGTGTGGACCAGTTTCATGCGCAAGGCCGATCCGCTGCCGCTGGACATGCCGCAGCCGGACAACGTTGTTCAGGCCTGGGTCGATTCGCGTACCGGGCAAGGTTCCGAAGGCAGCTGCCCAGGTGCTGTGCAGATGCCGTATATTCGCGGCAGCGAACCGCCTCCCGGCGCTGCGTGCGGTGGCGAAAGCCCTGCATCCGGCGAAACGGTGATGGATTGGGTCAAGGGCTGGATGAATTAAGCAAAGAGGGTTTCAAGTGAACAAGTGGTTGATTCCAGCGGTTACCGCCGTGGCTTTGCTCAGCGGTTGTTCCTCCGTACAACGCGGTTCGATCCCGGTTGTGGATTCTGGCAGCGCTGTCTCCAACAGTGAGCGAGTGTCGGCCAATGGCGGTTTCCGCCAGACGACGACTAAGCGTCCCGTTCAAGCCCAGACTCAGGCGATTCCACAAGGTGACACCGGTGTCGTCGTGATGGTGCCAGGTGGCGGCGCAGTGGCGTCGGCACCGATCAGCACCGGGCCGATAACCCCAGGCCCGATTACCCCGGGGCCGATCGATACCTCGCCGGTGCAGTCGGCACCAGTCAATCAGGGCAGCTACAGCATGCCGTCGACGCCGAGCGGGATTCCTTCGTCGAGCGCCGGTGGCTTGTCTGCCGATGAGCAATTGGACGGTCCCGTACTGGCGTTGTTGACCACGGCTCAGCAGCAACAGGCCGGCGGTGACCTCAACGGTGCGTCCTCCAGTCTTGAGCGCGCCCAGCGTGTTGCACCGCGTGAGCCGCAAGTGCTCTATCGACTGGCTCAGGTGCGCATGGCCCAAGGCGATGCACCCCAGGCTGAACAGTTCGCTCGTCGTGGCCTGACGTTGGCCAATGGTCGTCCGGCGCTTCAGGCCAGCCTGTGGGAATTGATCGGCCAGGCGCGTGAGAAGCAGGGTGATTCCCAAGGTGCTTCACTGGCCCGTCAGAAGGCCAAGGTTTCGCTGTGATGGACGCACGCTTCCCGAAGATTGCCGAACAACTGCTGTTGATCGAACGTGAACTGCGGGTTCAGGGCTGGTGGGACGACGTTTCGCCATCCGCTGAAGCGTTATCCAGCGTCGAACCGTTTTCGGTTGATACGCTGGATTTCGAGCAGTGGCTGCAGTGGATCTTCCTGCCGCGGATGAAGGTCATCCTCGAACAGGATCTGCCGCTGCCCAACGCGTCGGGGATTCAGGAGATGGCCGAAATGGTTTTTGCCGCCCGCAATGTCCAGGGCAAGGATCGACAGCTGCAGGTCTTGCTCAAAGAGTTTGATCTGCTGATCACCGCCTCTCGCTGACTCGGATCCGTTGTAGCAGCTGTCGAGTGAAACGAGGCTGCGATCTTTGATTTTGTTTCAAAAGCAAAGTCAAAAGATCGCAGCCTCGTTTCACTCGACAGCGCCTACAGATGTCTATTGGCAGTTATCCGCAATCTGTTTCTGTGCTTCGGTTGTGCGCTCCTGACGTTGCTCGTCGGTCAGGCGGCGCAGCTCACCGTCGACATCCTCCCGCAATCGCGGATTGTTCTGCAGTTGGGCCAGGTTCGTTCGCGCCTGCTCGCAGAATACCTTTAGCTGGGCTTGCTGCTCGGCGACCTGTTTTTTCACTGTGTTGTCGATGGCCTGTTGATCGCCAATCGCCGTGCTGCGCGTTGGCGCGGCGGGTTTGCCGGCAGGCGGGGAGGGCGTCACCACCGTGGTGGCCTCCTGGCCTTGCGGCGGTTGCGCGTCGAAGTGGGTAACGCCTTGGGCGTCGACCCATTTATAGATCTGACCGCCCATACACAAAGGGCTGACCAGCAGACTGACCATCAAGAACGTTCGCATGCCATTTCCTTGCCAGAGTTGCGCAATTGAAGCTAACACAGTTGCGGTTTAGCGGTTTTTTCTTGCTTTCTCATGTGCTTACTTCAATAAAGCACATAGACGGCTTGACTTGCAGAGGACGAAACAGAAGAATCCAAAGTCCGCTGTAGAGGGACTGCCAGAAGCAGGCCCACTCAGCAGATCATGAGGCGCACATCCGCGCCGACCTGTTACACCCGCAACGCGTTACCTCGCGCTGGGTGGGAAAGCCCCGCAACACTTGGGACGATCCCAATACTTGCTCAGTCAGTGCTGACGTAGTCGGCGACCACCGTCGCTCATGCTCTGCTGAGAAGTAAACCTATTAAGACCCGTCCCCTTTTTATGTGGGCGGTATTCTGGCGTTTTAGAGGTGAACAACGTGGAGCTTTTATCTGGCGGTGAGATGCTCGTCCGCTTTTTGCGTGACGAAGGCGTTAAATATATCTACGGGTACCCGGGTGGTGCTCTTCTTCATGTCTACGATGCCCTGTTCAAAGAACCGGAAGTGACCCACATCCTGGTTCGTCACGAACAGGCTGCGACCCATATGGCTGACGGCTATGCCCGTGCCACCGGTAAAGCCGGTGTGGTACTGGTGACCTCCGGCCCAGGCGCAACCAACGCCATCACCGGTATTGCCACGGCCTACATGGACTCCATTCCGATGGTGGTCATTTCCGGCCAGGTGCCTAGCACCATGGTTGGCACCGATGCGTTCCAGGAAACCGACATGATCGGTATCTCCCGGCCGATCGTGAAGCACAGCTTCATGATCAAGCACGCGTCGGAAATCCCGGAAGTCATGAAAAAAGCGTTCTACCTGGCGCAATCCGGTCGTCCGGGGCCGGTCGTGGTCGATATTCCGAAAGACATGACCAATCCGGCCGAGAAGTTCGAATACATCTTCCCGAAAAAAGCCAAGCTGCGTTCCTACAGTCCGGCCGTTCGCGGTCACTCCGGGCAAATCCGCAAGGCGGCAGAAATGCTCCTGGCGGCCAAGCGTCCTGTGATGTATGCAGGCGGCGGTGTGATTCTTGGTGGCGGCTCCGCGCCGCTGACCGAGCTGGCGAAGATGCTCAACCTGCCAGTGACCAATACCCTGATGGGATTGGGTGCCTACCCTGGCACCGACCGTCAGTTCATCGGCATGCTCGGCATGCACGGCAGCTACACCGCTAACCTGGCGATGCACCATGCTGACGTGATCCTTGCAGTTGGCGCTCGTTTCGACGACCGCGTGATCAACGGCCCGGCCAAGTTCTGCCCGAATGCCAAGATCATTCACATCGACATCGACCCGGCTTCGATCTCCAAGACCATCAAGGCAGACGTTCCTATCGTCGGTCCGGTGGAGAGTGTCCTGACCGAGATGGTCGCGATCCTCAAGGAAATCGGCGAGACCCCGAACAAGGAGTCCGTTGCCAGCTGGTGGAAGCAAGTTGACGAGTGGCGCGGTGAGCGCGGCCTGTTCCCTTATGACAAGGGCGACGGCAGCGTCATCAAGCCGCAGACCGTGATCGAAACCCTGTGCGAAGTGACCAAGGGCGATGCCTTTGTAGCCTCCGACGTGGGTCAGCACCAAATGTTCGCGGCGCAGTACTACACGTTTAACAAGCCGAACCGCTGGATTAACTCCGGCGGCCTGGGCACCATGGGCTTCGGTTTTCCGGCGGCCATGGGCATCAAGCTGAGCTTCCCGGATGACGACGTCGTCTGCGTGACGGGCGAAGGCAGTATCCAGATGAACATTCAGGAACTGTCCACCTGTCTGCAATATGGCTTGCCGGTGAAAATCGTCATCCTGAACAACGGTGTTCTGGGTATGGTTCGCCAGTGGCAAGACATGAGCTATGGCAGCCGTCACTCGCATTCCTACATGGAGTCGCTGCCTGACTTCGTCAAGTTGGCGGAGGCCTATGGTCACGTCGGCGTGCGCATCACCGACTCGAAAGATTTGAAGTTGAAGATGGAGGAAGCGTTCGCCATGAAAGATCGTCTGGTGATCATCGATGTTTCGGTTGACACCAGCGAACACGTCTACCCGATGCAGATCAAAGACGGCTCCATGCGTGATATGTGGCTGAGCAAGACGGAGCGTACTTAATCATGCGACATATTATTTCCCTGCTTCTGGAAAACGAACCCGGCGCTCTGTCTCGTGTAGTCGGCCTGTTCTCGCAGCGCAACTACAACATCGAAAGCCTGACCGTGGCTCCAACCGAGGACCCGACCTTGTCGCGTCTGACGCTGACCACTGTCGGCCACGATGAAATCATCGAGCAGATCACCAAGAACCTGAACAAGCTGATCGAAGTGGTCAAACTGGTCGACCTGTCGGAGAGTGCTCACATCGAGCGCGAACTGATGCTGGTCAAGGTCAAGGCCACCGGCGCCCAGCGCGCCGAGATCAAGCGCACCACCGATATTTACCGTGGGCAGATCGTCGATGTCAGCGCTAGCGTGTATACCGTTCAACTGACCGGTACCAGCGACAAGCTCGACAGCTTCATTCAGTCCATTGGCACCGCCTCGATCCTGGAAACCGTCCGTAGCGGCGTAACCGGTATAGCTCGCGGCGACAAAGTACTTAGCATCTAAAATAAATTAGCGAACGGCCTGAACGGCCTGGATATATAGGGGAATTTCATGAAAGTTTATTACGAAAAAGACTGCGACCTGTCGATCATCCAGGGCAAGAAAGTTGCCATCATCGGTTACGGCTCCCAGGGCCACGCTCAAGCGTGCAACCTGAAAGACTCCGGCGTTGACGTTACTGTCGGTCTGCGCAAAGGTTCGGCCACTGTTGCCAAAGCCGAAGCTCACGGCCTGAAAGTGACTGACGTTGCTTCCGCTGTTGCGGCTGCCGACCTGGTCATGATCCTGACCCCGGACGAGTTCCAGTCTGCTCTCTACAAGAACGAAATCGAGCCGAACATCAAGAAAGGCGCCACCCTGGCCTTCTCCCACGGCTTCGCGATCCACTACAACCAGGTTGTTCCGCGCGCTGACCTCGACGTGATCATGATCGCGCCGAAAGCACCGGGCCACACCGTGCGTTCCGAATTCGTCAAAGGCGGCGGTATCCCTGACCTGATCGCTATCTATCAGGATGCTTCGGGCAACGCCAAGAACGTTGCACTGTCCTACGCCGCTGGCGTTGGTGGCGGTCGTACCGGCATCATCGAAACCACCTTCAAGGACGAGACTGAAACCGACCTGTTCGGCGAACAAGCCGTTCTGTGCGGCGGTACCGTTGAACTGGTCAAGGCCGGTTTCGAAACCCTGGTTGAAGCTGGCTACGCGCCGGAAATGGCCTACTTCGAATGCCTGCACGAATTGAAGCTGATCGTTGACCTCATGTACGAAGGCGGTATCGCCAACATGAACTACTCGATCTCCAACAACGCTGAATACGGCGAGTACGTGACTGGCCCGGAAGTGATCAACGCCGAGTCCCGTCAGGCCATGCGCAACGCCCTGAAACGTATTCAGGACGGCGAATACGCCAAAATGTTCATCAGCGAAGGCGCAACCGGCTACCCTTCGATGACCGCCAAGCGTCGCAACAACGCCGCTCACGGTATCGAAATCATCGGCGAGCAACTGCGCTCCATGATGCCGTGGATCGGTGCCAACAAGATCGTCGACAAAGCTAAAAACTAAGTCGCGCACTTGTACGGAAAACGCGGCTTAGGCCGCGTTTTTTCGTTTGGGGTAGCCGGTTCTGGTATAAAGCTGCATCGTTTGCGGCCGAACCGTCGTCCCAGACACCTGTCGAAACTTTCCACCCCGTTGCAAGGTAATGTCCATGAGCGAACGTCCCGAAGAGCCAAACAAGGCTTCTGACGCCGAAAGCCTGCTGCCCATCGATGAACACATCGAGGAAGGGCACGACGCTGAAGGTCGTAAAGTCCGGCATCGTGGTATCTATCTTCTGCCGAATCTGTTCACCACCGCGAACCTGTTCGCAGGGTTTTATTCCATCATCAGCTCGATGAGCGCCCAGAGCGCCTTGAGTGCCGGTGATTCGATTGGTGCGAGCAAGTATTTCGCGTTTGCCGCGATCGCGATTTTCGTCGCCATGGTGCTCGACGGCCTTGATGGTCGCGTTGCCCGTATGACCAACACCCAGAGTGCCTTTGGTGCCGAGTACGACTCGTTGTCGGACATGGTCGCCTTTGGTGTTGCGCCGGCATTGCTGGCGTTTGGTTGGGCCTTGGGTGACATGGGCAAGGTCGGCTGGATGGTTGCCTTCATCTATGTCGCAGGTGCGGCGCTGCGTCTGGCGCGTTTCAACACTCAAGTCGGTACCGCGGACAAACGCTACTTCATCGGCCTGGCCAGCCCGGCTGCCGCGGGTGTGGTGGCGGGGATTGTCTGGGCGTTCAGCGATTACGGCATTCAGGGGTCCAAGATGTCGTTCCTGGTTGCGCTGATGGTTGCCGCCGCCGGCATGCTGATGGTCAGCAACATCAAGTACAACAGCTTCAAGGAGCTGGACTTGAAGGGGCGAGTACCCTTTGTCGCGATCCTGGCGGTAGTGTTGGTGTTTGCCGTGGTCTTCAGTGATCCGCCGCGCATTCTGCTGCTGGTTTTCCTCGCTTACGCGGCGTCTGGTCCGGTGCAATACCTGTTGCATCTTCGTCGGCACAAAAACGCCGAGTGATGTAATTTCCCTCATACTCCGCAGTCTATTGGTGCATCTGTCCTCCAATGCTGCGGAGTTGCCATGCTGATCAAAGTCCCCAAAGCGTCTGACTGCCATGAGTCGGACGTCACGCCTGAATCCTTCTATCTTTCTCGACGCAATCTATTGGGTGCAGCCGCTGCCGGTCTGGCTGTGAGCAGTCTGCCGCGTTGGGCCAGTGCTGGCGAAGCCGCTCGTTACGCCGATGTCGAACCTGGCAAGGCGCCTTCCTGGTTTGCCGAAAAGCTTCCTTCTACTAAGTGGGGGGCGATCAACGTCAAGGATGAGGCGATCACGCCGTTCAAGGATGCGACCCACTACAACAACTTCTATGAGTTCGGCACGGATAAAGGCGACCCTGCCGCCAATGCCGGTTCGTTGAAGACTGAGCCTTGGACTGTGGTGGTGGACGGGGAGGTGGGCAAGCCGGGGCGGTATGCGTTGGAAGACTTCATGAGGCCTTATCAGTTGGAGGAGCGGGTCTACCGTCTTCGCTGCGTTGAGGCCTGGTCGATGGTCATTCCCTGGATCGGTTTTCCTCTCTCGGCTTTGCTGAAGGAGGTTGAGCCGACGTCGAAGGCCAAATTCATCCGCTTTGAAACGCTGCAAGATCCCAAAAGCATGCCAGGGCAGCGATCCGGTTTTGCCTTGATCGAGTGGCCTTATGTAGAGGGGTTGCGCCTGGATGAGGCGATGAATCCGTTAGCCATTCTTGCCGTGGGCATGTATGGGCGCGAACTGCCGAATCAGAACGGAGCGCCGCTGCGTTTGGTGGTGCCTTGGAAGTATGGCTTCAAGAGCGTTAAGTCCATCGTGCGGATCAGTCTGGTCAGCGAACAGCCGAAAACCACCTGGCAGAGTATTGCTGCGGATGAATATGGCTTCTACGCGAACGTGAACCCTACGGTCGATCACCCGCGTTGGACCCAGGCGCGGGAGCGTCGTTTGCCGAGCGGTCTATTCAAGCCGAATGTTCGGGATACGCAGATGTTCAACGGCTACTCGGATGAAGTCGCCTCTCTCTATACAGGGCTCGATCTGCGGAAGAACTACTGATGCGCTATCCGTTCTGGCGAATTGGCGTCTTTATAGCTGCAGCGGTCTGGCCACTGTTTTGGTTGTATCAGGCCTGGCAGGATGTACTGGGTCCAGATCCGGGCAAGGTGCTGGTTGACCGGCTGGGTCTGGGGACGCTTGTCCTGCTATTGATAACGTTAAGCATGACGCCTCTGCAGAAGCTCACCGGTTGGGCGGGGTGGGTTGCCGTACGGCGACAGCTTGGATTGTGGTGTTTCGCTTATGTGGTTCTGCATTTGAGCGGTTATACGGCATTCATCCTTGGATTTGATTGGTCGCAGCTAGGTGTCGAGTTGCGCAAGCGGCCGTACATTATTGTCGGGGCGTTGGGGTTTCTTGGTTTGTTGGCGTTGGCAGTGACCTCCAATCGTTACAGTCAGCGACGCCTGGGTGTTCGCTGGAAGAAGCTGCATCGTCTGGTGTACGTGATTCTCGGGCTTGGATTGCTGCATATGTTGTGGATCGTACGTGCCGATCTGAAGGAATGGGCTATCTATGCCTCTATAGGGGCGTTGCTATTGGTGCTGCGCATTCCCCCGATTGCCCGTCGAATCCCACGTTTAATAGCTAAAAAGGCCCCTTCTGCAAGAAAGGCGTAATTAGGGGTTGACGGCAGATTCTGGAAGTCTATAATTCGCCCCACTTCCGGCGCAGTCGAAACGGAAAACTCTTTGGTAAACAATGAGTTACGCAGTTTTCGGCAGCGAGTTGCTTCAGGTCATCGAAGCCCAGAAGGAGTTGATCAGGCAGGGTTGTTTGGCTTGATTGACGGTTCGATCTTCTCGGTCGAAAGCGGAGAAAAAGAGGTGTTGACAGCAGCGAGTAACGCTGTAGAATTCGGCTCCCGCTAACGAGAGATCGGAAGCGCAAGTGGTTGAAGTTGCAAAGGAAACTTTGAAAACTTCTGAAAATAACCGCTTGACAGCAACAGAGGCTGCTGTAGAATGCGCGCCTCGGTTGAGACGAAAGATCTTAACCAACCGCTCTTTAACAACTGAATCAAGCAATTCGTGTGGGTGCTTGTGGAGTCAGACTGATAGTCAACAAGATTATCAGCATCACAAGTTACTCCGCGAGAAATCAAAGATGTAACCAACGATTGCTGAGCCAAGTTTAGGGTTTCTTAAAAACCCAAAGATGTTTGAACTGAAGAGTTTGATCATGGCTCAGATTGAACGCTGGCGGCAGGCCTAACACATGCAAGTCGAGCGGCAGCACGGGTACTTGTACCTGGTGGCGAGCGGCGGACGGGTGAGTAATGCCTAGGAATCTGCCTGGTAGTGGGGGATAACGCTCGGAAACGGACGCTAATACCGCATACGTCCTACGGGAGAAAGCAGGGGACCTTCGGGCCTTGCGCTATCAGATGAGCCTAGGTCGGATTAGCTAGTTGGTGAGGTAATGGCTCACCAAGGCGACGATCCGTAACTGGTCTGAGAGGATGATCAGTCACACTGGAACTGAGACACGGTCCAGACTCCTACGGGAGGCAGCAGTGGGGAATATTGGACAATGGGCGAAAGCCTGATCCAGCCATGCCGCGTGTGTGAAGAAGGTCTTCGGATTGTAAAGCACTTTAAGTTGGGAGGAAGGGCAGTAAATTAATACTTTGCTGTTTTGACGTTACCGACAGAATAAGCACCGGCTAACTCTGTGCCAGCAGCCGCGGTAATACAGAGGGTGCAAGCGTTAATCGGAATTACTGGGCGTAAAGCGCGCGTAGGTGGTTTGTTAAGTTGGATGTGAAATCCCCGGGCTCAACCTGGGAACTGCATTCAAAACTGACAAGCTAGAGTATGGTAGAGGGTGGTGGAATTTCCTGTGTAGCGGTGAAATGCGTAGATATAGGAAGGAACACCAGTGGCGAAGGCGACCACCTGGACTGATACTGACACTGAGGTGCGAAAGCGTGGGGAGCAAACAGGATTAGATACCCTGGTAGTCCACGCCGTAAACGATGTCAACTAGCCGTTGGGAGCCTTGAGCTCTTAGTGGCGCAGCTAACGCATTAAGTTGACCGCCTGGGGAGTACGGCCGCAAGGTTAAAACTCAAATGAATTGACGGGGGCCCGCACAAGCGGTGGAGCATGTGGTTTAATTCGAAGCAACGCGAAGAACCTTACCAGGCCTTGACATCCAATGAACTTTCCAGAGATGGATTGGTGCCTTCGGGAACATTGAGACAGGTGCTGCATGGCTGTCGTCAGCTCGTGTCGTGAGATGTTGGGTTAAGTCCCGTAACGAGCGCAACCCTTGTCCTTAGTTACCAGCACGTAATGGTGGGCACTCTAAGGAGACTGCCGGTGACAAACCGGAGGAAGGTGGGGATGACGTCAAGTCATCATGGCCCTTACGGCCTGGGCTACACACGTGCTACAATGGTCGGTACAGAGGGTTGCCAAGCCGCGAGGTGGAGCTAATCCCAGAAAACCGATCGTAGTCCGGATCGCAGTCTGCAACTCGACTGCGTGAAGTCGGAATCGCTAGTAATCGCGAATCAGAATGTCGCGGTGAATACGTTCCCGGGCCTTGTACACACCGCCCGTCACACCATGGGAGTGGGTTGCACCAGAAGTAGCTAGTCTAACCTTCGGGAGGACGGTTACCACGGTGTGATTCATGACTGGGGTGAAGTCGTAACAAGGTAGCCGTAGGGGAACCTGCGGCTGGATCACCTCCTTAATCGACGACATCAGCTGCTCCATAAGTTCCCACACGAATTGCTTGATTCATTGAAGAAGACGATAAGAAGCAGCCCGAAATTGGGTCTGTAGCTCAGTTGGTTAGAGCGCACCCCTGATAAGGGTGAGGTCGGCAGTTCGAATCTGCCCAGACCCACCAATTTTGTGTGGGAACCTGTAGCAATACGGGGCCATAGCTCAGCTGGGAGAGCGCCTGCCTTGCACGCAGGAGGTCAACGGTTCGATCCCGTTTGGCTCCACCACTACTGCTTCTGTTTGTTGAAAGCTTAGAAATGAGCATTCCATTGTGATGATGGTGAATGTTGATTTCTAGTCTTTGGATTAGATCGTTCTTTAAAAATTTGGGTATGTGATAGAAAGATAGACTGAACGTTACTTTCACTGGTAACGGATCAGGCTAAGGTAAAATTTGTGAGTTGCTCTTAATTGAGTATTATCGAATTTTCGGCGAATGTCGTCTTCACAGTATAACCAGATTGCTTGGGGTTATATGGTCAAGTGAAGAAGCGCATACGGTGGATGCCTTGGCAGTCAGAGGCGATGAAAGACGTGGTAGCCTGCGAAAAGCTTCGGGGAGTCGGCAAACAGACTTTGATCCGGAGATGTCTGAATGGGGGAACCCAGCCATCATAAGATGGTTATCTTAAGCTGAATACATAGGCTTAAGAGGCGAACCAGGGGAACTGAAACATCTAAGTACCCTGAGGAAAAGAAATCAACCGAGATTCCCTTAGTAGTGGCGAGCGAACGGGGACTAGCCCTTAAGTGGCTTTGAGATTAGCGGAACGCTCTGGAAAGTGCGGCCATAGTGGGTGATAGCCCTGTACGCGAAAATCTCTTAGTCATGAAATCGAGTAGGACGGAGCACGAGAAACTTTGTCTGAATATGGGGGGACCATCCTCCAAGGCTAAATACTACTGACTGACCGATAGTGAACTAGTACCGTGAGGGAAAGGCGAAAAGAACCCCGGAGAGGGGAGTGAAATAGATCCTGAAACCGTATGCGTACAAGCAGTGGGAGCCCACTTTGTTGGGTGACTGCGTACCTTTTGTATAATGGGTCAGCGACTTATTTTCAGTGGCGAGCTTAACCGAATAGGGGAGGCGTAGCGAAAGCGAGTCTTAATAGGGCGTCTAGTCGCTGGGAATAGACCCGAAACCGGGCGATCTATCCATGGGCAGGTTGAAGGTTGGGTAACACTAACTGGAGGACCGAACCGACTACCGTTGAAAAGTTAGCGGATGACCTGTGGATCGGAGTGAAAGGCTAATCAAGCTCGGAGATAGCTGGTTCTCCTCGAAAGCTATTTAGGTAGCGCCTCATGTATCACTGTAGGGGGTAGAGCACTGTTTCGGCTAGGGGGTCATCCCGACTTACCAAACCGATGCAAACTCCGAATACCTACAAGTGCCGAGCATGGGAGACACACGGCGGGTGCTAACGTCCGTCGTGAAAAGGGAAACAACCCAGACCGTCAGCTAAGGTCCCAAAGTTATGGTTAAGTGGGAAACGATGTGGGAAGGCTTAGACAGCTAGGAGGTTGGCTTAGAAGCAGCCACCCTTTAAAGAAAGCGTAATAGCTCACTAGTCGAGTCGGCCTGCGCGGAAGATGTAACGGGGCTCAAACCATACACCGAAGCTACGGGTATCACTTAGGTGATGCGGTAGAGGAGCGTTCTGTAAGCCTGTGAAGGTGAGTTGAGAAGCTTGCTGGAGGTATCAGAAGTGCGAATGCTGACATGAGTAACGACAATGGGTGTGAAAAACACCCACGCCGAAAGACCAAGGTTTCCTGCGCAACGTTAATCGACGCAGGGTTAGTCGGTCCCTAAGGCGAGGCTGAAAAGCGTAGTCGATGGAAAACAGGTTAATATTCCTGTACTTCTGGTTATTGCGATGGAGGGACGGAGAAGGCTAGGCCAGCTTGGCGTTGGTTGTCCAAGTTTAAGGTGGTAGGCTGGAATCTTAGGTAAATCCGGGATTCTAAGGCCGAGAGCTGATGACGAGTGTTCTTTTAGAACACGAAGTGGTTGATGCCATGCTTCCAAGAAAAGCTTCTAAGCTTCAGGTAACCAGGAACCGTACCCCAAACCGACACAGGTGGTTGGGTAGAGAATACCAAGGCGCTTGAGAGAACTCGGGTGAAGGAACTAGGCAAAATGGCACCGTAACTTCGGGAGAAGGTGCGCCGGTGAGGGTGAAGCATTTACTGCGTAAGCCCATGCCGGTCGAAGATACCAGGCCGCTGCGACTGTTTATTAAAAACACAGCACTCTGCAAACACGAAAGTGGACGTATAGGGTGTGACGCCTGCCCGGTGCCGGAAGGTTAATTGATGGGGTTAGCTAACGCGAAGCTCTTGATCGAAGCCCCGGTAAACGGCGGCCGTAACTATAACGGTCCTAAGGTAGCGAAATTCCTTGTCGGGTAAGTTCCGACCTGCACGAATGGCGTAACGATGGCGGCGCTGTCTCCACCCGAGACTCAGTGAAATTGAAATCGCTGTGAAGATGCAGTGTATCCGCGGCTAGACGGAAAGACCCCGTGAACCTTTACTATAGCTTTGCACTGGACTTTGAATTTGCTTGTGTAGGATAGGTGGGAGGCTTTGAAGCGTGGACGCCAGTTCGCGTGGAGCCAACCTTGAAATACCACCCTGGCAACTTTGAGGTTCTAACTCAGGTCCGTTATCCGGATCGAGGACAGTGTATGGTGGGTAGTTTGACTGGGGCGGTCTCCTCCTAAAGAGTAACGGAGGAGTACGAAGGTGCGCTCAGACCGGTCGGAAATCGGTCGTAGAGTATAAAGGCAAAAGCGCGCTTGACTGCGAGACAGACACGTCGAGCAGGTACGAAAGTAGGTCTTAGTGATCCGGTGGTTCTGTATGGAAGGGCCATCGCTCAACGGATAAAAGGTACTCCGGGGATAACAGGCTGATACCGCCCAAGAGTTCATATCGACGGCGGTGTTTGGCACCTCGATGTCGGCTCATCACATCCTGGGGCTGAAGCCGGTCCCAAGGGTATGGCTGTTCGCCATTTAAAGTGGTACGCGAGCTGGGTTTAGAACGTCGTGAGACAGTTCGGTCCCTATCTGCCGTGGACGTTTGAGATTTGAGAGGGGCTGCTCCTAGTACGAGAGGACCGGAGTGGACGAACCTCTGGTGTTCCGGTTGTCACGCCAGTGGCATTGCCGGGTAGCTATGTTCGGAATAGATAACCGCTGAAAGCATCTAAGCGGGAAACTAGCCTCAAGATGAGATCTCACTGGGACCTTGAGTCCCCTGAAGGGCCGTCGAAGACTACGACGTTGATAGGTTGGGTGTGTAAGCGCTGTGAGGCGTTGAGCTAACCAATACTAATTGCCCGTGAGGCTTGACCATATAACACCCAAGCAATTTGTGCGTAAAAGCCAGATTGCGGTGTGTGAAGACGAAACGAACCGAAAGTTCGACTGTACTCACAAAAGCAGCACAAAACACCGAAAGCTATCACATACCCATTCGCTGGAGCGTGAACCTGCAAAGGCCCACGACCTGGCTACCGAATTTCTTGACGACCATAGAGCATTGGAACCACCTGATCCCATCCCGAACTCAGCAGTGAAACGATGCATCGCCGATGGTAGTGTGGGGTTTCCCCATGTGAGAGTAGGTCATCGTCAAGATTAAATTCCGAAACCCCAATTGCGAAAGCAGTTGGGGTTTTGTTTTGTCCGCAGGAAAGTTCGTACAGCAAAGTCGGACGGCTCCCGGCTGTCACAGTCTCCCGACAATGCTAAGGTTCGGCCCTAGCTTTTGTATTTTCCCAAGGAAGCCTTTATGCCGGACGCGACGTCCCTCAGTGCTGGTTTTATGGTGGTTCATGGTAATCGCCTGGACGAGTTGCGCAGCCTGGTGGTCAGCTGGATGCGGCGCTACCCGCTGGCTCCCTTGGAAAATGAAATCGCCCTGGTACAGAGTAACGGCATCGCCCAGTGGCTGAAGCTGGCTCTGGCCGAAGACCCGGAAGACGACGACATGGGCGGCTGCGGAATTGCGGCAGCGATCGACGTTCAACTCCCGGGCAGCTTCATGTGGCAGCTCTATCGCATGGTTCTGGGGCGTGATGAAATTCCGGTCAAATCTCTGCTCGACAAGGCCCCTTTGACCTGGCGCTTGATGCGTCTGCTTCCGCAGCTGATCAATCAACCGCATTTCGAACCGCTGCAACGCTTCCTTACCAACGACACTGATCTACGCAAGCGCTATCAGTTGTCTGAGCGGCTGGCGGATCTGTTCGACCAATACCAGGTATACCGGGCCGACTGGCTCGAAGACTGGGCAGAAGGTCGTCATCAATTGCGAAACGGCAGAGGCGAAGCCAAACCCCTGACCCCAGCCAACTGCTGGCAGGCAGAATTGTGGCGTGCTCTGTTGCTGGATGTGGGTGAGCAAGGCATGGCGCAAAGTCGTGCCGGTGTTCATCAACGGTTCATCGAACGTATCAACAGCCTCGACGTGGCACCCAGTGGATTACCTTCTCGGGTGATCGTTTTCGGGATCTCTTCTCTTCCGGCACAAGCTCTGGAAGCACTTGCCGGACTGGCCCGATTCAGCCAGGTTCTGCTTTGCGTACACAACCCATGTCGTCACCATTGGGCAGACATCGTCGCCGATAAAGACCTGTTGCGGCATCAATACAAGCGTCAGGCGCGCAAGAGCGGCATGCCAGTTGTGCTCGACCCGCAAACCCTTCACCAACATGCTCACCCGTTATTGGCGGCATGGGGCAAGCAGGGGCGGGACTACATCAATCTGCTCGACAGCTACGACGATCCCAACAACTACCGCTCTGCATTTCGCGATGGGCGCATCGACTTGTTCAGCGACAGTCAGCCACAGAACATGCTCAATCAGTTGCAAGACGACATCCTTGAATTGCGCCCGCTGAACGAAACTCGCGAGCGCTGGCCGGCTATCGATCTGCATCAGGACGAGTCAATTCGTTTCCACATCGCCCATAGCGCACAGCGGGAAGTGGAAATCCTTCACGATCAATTACTCGCACGCTTCAGTGCTGATCCAGACTTGAAGCCACGCGACGTGATCGTGATGGTCCCGGACATCGACAGCTACGCACCGCATATCCGTGCAGTATTCGGTCAACTTGATCGCTTTGATCCGCGCTTCATTCCCTTCACGCTTGCGGACCAAGGCCAACGCGGTCGTGACCCGCTGCTGATTGCTGTCGAACATCTGCTCAAGCTGCCGGACAGCCGCTTTCCCGTCAGTGAGATCCTCGATCTGCTGGACGTTCCTGCACTGCGCGCGCGCTTCGGTGTCGAGGAGCGTGACCTGCCAACCCTTCACCGCTGGATCGAAGGTGCTGGTATTCGCTGGGGAATGAATGCCGAGCAGCGTGCGGGTTTGGGCCTTCCTGAAGAGCTGGAGCAGAACAGTTGGCGTTTCGGCCTGCGCCGGATGCTGCTCGGTTATGCCGTCGGCAGCGCCACTGCATGCGAAGGCATCGAGCCTTACGACGAGATTGGCGGTCTGGATGCTGCGCTGATCGGTCCTTTGGTCGCACTGCTGGATGCGTTGGAAATTGCCCACCAGGAACTGACTCAACCTGCTGCGCCCAAGCAATGGGGCATCCGGTTGCAAGCGTTGGTGCAACTGTTCTTCCAGGCCAGTAATGAGCATGACGACTACTTGCTGGCCCAACTAGAAGAACTGCGGGAAACCTGGCTCGAGACCTGCGAGTCAGTGGGCTTGTTTGATGAGCTGCCGTTGACCGTGGTCCGAGAAGCCTGGCTGGCAGGTCTCGACCAGGGCCGCCTGTCCCAGCGCTTTCTGGCCGGAGCGGTTAACTTTTGCACCTTGATGCCTATGCGAGCGATCCCGTTCAAGCTGGTCTGCCTGCTCGGAATGAATGACGGAGATTACCCGCGAGCGCAACCGCCGCTGGACTTCGATCTCATGGGCAGCGACTACCGCCCGGGTGATCGTTCCCGGCGCGAGGATGACCGCTATCTCTTGTTGGAAGCGCTGTTGTCGGCACGTGACCAACTCTATATCAGTTGGGTCGGCCGCAGCATTCGGGACAATAGTGAGCGCCCGGCCTCGGTTCTGATTGGCCAACTCCGCGATCACCTCGCAGGCGGCTGGCGATTACAAGCCGACAGTGAAAAGCTGCTTGAGGCCATGACTCAGGAACACCCGCTGCAACCCTTCAGCGCCCGCTACTTTCATGAAGGTGACGACCTGTTCAGCTTCGCAAGCGAGTGGCAGGTGCTTCATCAAGACAGTGAACCATCGGCTGATATCCAGACCCTTGATGCCTACGTTCAGGAAGAGCCGCTGAGCCTTGGTCAATTACAGGATTTCCTGCGCAATCCCGTGCGACATTTTTTCAGTCAGCGACTCAAGGTGTTTTTCGAAGCGGCTGAAGCGCCCCTGGCCGATGAAGAACCATTTGTACTCGATGCGCTCCAGCGCTATAGCCTCAGTGACAGTTTGCTCGAAGCGGCGCTCGGACAACTGGATCACGCCGATCACGCGCTTGAGGCCCAGGCCAAACGCCTGCAAAACAGTGGACTCTTGCCCATGGCCGGTTTTGGCGAATGTCTGCAACGAGAGTTGATCGAGCCATTGCCGGATCTGTTGCAGCGTTACCAACAACTCTTGGCGTTGTGGCCGACACCGCTCACTAGCGCGTTGCCAGTCAACTTGGAGCTCGAAGGTCTGCGCCTGGAAGGCTGGCTCAGTAGTCTGCATCAACGTGCGGACGGCGGTGTGCTGTCGGTCACCACTATTCCCAACAGCATCGGTTCGATCAAGACCCGCAAGTGGCATCGTCTGACGCGACCTTGGGTCAATCACTTGGTCGCTTGCGCCAGCGGTATGTCGATGACCACCGCGTTAGTGGCCAGTGACGAGAGTCTGATATTGGCCCCTTTGGAGGAGGGGGCGGCACGTCATGCCTTGAGTAATCTGTTGCAAGCATGGCAGACGGGCATGCGCCAACCTCTTCCGATTGCCGTGAAAACCGCCTTCGCGTGGCTCTCTCAAACTGACCCGGTCAAAGCCGACTCCGCCGCTCGCAAGGCCTATGAAGGCGACGGTCAAACCACCGACGGCGAACGCCGCGAAAGCCCGGCACTCGCCCGGCAGTTTGCCGATTACGACGCTTTGACTGCCGAGGAGACTTTCCCCGATTGGTGCAACTCCTTGTACAAACCGATGCATGAGGCTCCTTGGCGTTCATTGACTGGTGAGGAGGCGCGTTCATGACCACGAAGACACCGCTGGCCCTGGCATTCCCCCTGTGCGGCAGCCAACTGATCGAAGCCAGTGCCGGTACGGGAAAAACCTTCACCATTTCTGCGTTGTACCTGCGTCTGGTTCTCGGACACGGCGGCGAACTGAATGGTTTTGGGCGTGAACTGTTGCCGCCGCAAATCCTCGTTGTAACGTTCACCGATGCCGCGACCAAAGAGCTGCGTGAACGTATTCGTACCCGTCTTGCCGAAGCGGCGCGATACTTCCGTGATGAGACCGAGGCACCCGATAGCCTCATCGCTGAACTGCGTGATCAGTACCTCCCCGAACAGTGGTCCGGCTGTGCAAATCGTCTGGACATTGCCGCGCAGTGGATGGATGAAGCCGCCGTCTCGACCATCCACAGTTGGTGCCAGCGCATGTTGCGCGAGCACGCGTTTGACAGTGGCAGCCTGTTTACCCAGACCCTGGAAACCGATCACAGCGATTTGCTGGGCGAAGTCCTGCGCGATTACTGGCGGCTGTTCTGCTACCCGATGCAGGGTGATGCGCTGAGCTGGGTGCGAGGTAATTGGGGTGGGCCGGCGGCGTTATTGCCTCGCGTGCGCAGTTTGTTCGCCAGCGAGCGTGACAGCGTTGTAGGTAAAGAGCCTGCAGAGCTGATCACCGAGTGCTTGCAGGAACGACGAATAGCCTTGCTTGAACTCAAGATGCCTTGGCGCCAATGGGCGGAAGAGTTGCTTGTCATCTGTCATCAAGGTGTTGCGAGCAAAAGCGTCGACGGTCGAAAGATGCAGGCGCGTTATTTCGAACCCTGGTTCGAAAAACTGAAAGCCTGGGCCGAAGATGAGTCCCTCGAGCAGCTGGATATTGGCACGGGCTTCACTCGTCTGACTCCCGACGGCATGGCCGAAGCCTGGAAGGGGGACGCACCCAGTCATCCGGGGCTGGACGCAATGCCCGGCCTCAAGGCGAGTCTCGACTCATTGCCGACTCCCGACGCTGCCGTTCTGCAACATGCCGCGCAGTGGGTCGGGGCACGGTTCGAGGAAGAAAAACGTCGCCGTGCGGAGATGGGCTTTGATGACATGCTGCTGCGCCTTGATGCGGCGTTGCAATCCGATGGCGGTGAACGTCTGGCGACCCTGATTCGCGAGCAGTTTCCGGTGGCGCTGATCGATGAGTTTCAGGACACCGATCCGGTGCAGTACCGGATTTTTGAAAGCATTTATCGCATCGAGGATAACAATCCCGAATGCGGGCTGTTTCTGATTGGCGACCCCAAGCAAGCGATCTACGCGTTCCGCGGCGCCGACATCTACACCTACTTGCGCGCTCGTCAGGCCACCACTGGCCGTCTGCATACCCTGGGTACGAATTTCCGTTCCAGCCATGGCATGGTCAGTGCGGTTAACCATGTGTTCGAGCGCGCCGAGTCTCGTGAGCTGGGACGAGGTGCGTTCCTCTTCCGTGAAAAGAGTGGTGAGAATCCGGTACCGTTTCTGCCCGTCGAATCCCAAGGGCGCAAAGAAGTGCTGCACATCGATGGCCAGCTCGTGCCCGCCCTGAACATCTGGCACTTGTCCGTCGATCAGCCACTGTCCGGCGCCGATTACCGACAACAACTCGCCGCTGCCTGCGCCAGTGAAATCACCGCATTACTCAATGGCGGCCAGGAAGGTCGGGCAGGTTTCACAGAGAAGGACAAAGACTTCAGAGGCCTGCTGCCAGCGGACATCGCGATCCTGGTTCGCGACGGCAAAGAGGCCCAGGCCGTACGCGGCGAACTGTCTGCACGCGGTGTGCGCAGCGTTTATCTGTCGGACAAGGATTCGGTATTCGCCGCTCAAGAAGCTCACGACCTGCTGACCTGGCTCAAAGCCTGTGCCGAGCCGGATGTCGAGCGGCCGCTGCGAGCTGCGCTGGCCTGCATCACGCTGAACCTTTCCCTGGCGGAACTGGAGCGGCTGAATCAAGACGAACTGGCTTGGGAAGCACGGGTCATGCAGTTCCGCGGTTATCGCGAGCTGTGGCGCAAGCAAGGTGTGCTGCCAATGTTGCGACGCTTGCTGCATGACTTCCAGTTGCCTCGGTCGTTGATCGCGCGCAGCGACGGCGAACGTGTACTGACCAACTTGCTGCACCTGTCCGAGTTACTGCAACAGGCCGCTGCCGAGCTCGATGGCGAGCAAGCGCTGATCCGTCATTTATCCGAGCATCTGGCGTTGTCCGGTCAGGCCGGCGAAGAACAGATCCTGCGTCTGGAAAGCGACGAGCAACTGGTCAAGGTCGTGACCATTCACAAGTCCAAGGGGCTTGAGTATCCCTTGGTGTTTCTGCCGTTCATCTGCTCGGCAAAACCCGTGGATGGCAGCCGTTTACCGCTGCATTACCACGATGCAAACGGCAAGGCGCAGGTGACCTTGAAGCCGACTGCCGAGTTGATCGCACAGGCAGATGATGAACGCCTGGCCGAGGATCTGCGTTTGCTCTATGTCGCCCTGACACGGGCGCAACATGCCTGTTGGCTCGGTGTGACCGATCTCAAGCGCGGCAATAACAACAGCTCGATGCTGCATCTTTCTGCGTTGGGTTACTTGCTAGGTGGCGGTGCCCCACTGGCCGAGTCCGCAGGTTTGAAACGCTGGCTCGAAGACCTCCAGCAAGACTGCCCGGCACTTCTTTACGGTGATATGCCGCAAGCCACGGCCGAGCATTACCATCCCCCTCGCAATGACGCGAGGTTGCTTGCGCCGCTGATACCCAAGCGCAAGGCCAGCGAAAACTGGTGGATCGCCTCGTACAGTGCCTTACGCATCGGCGACAGTCTGAGCGTGGGCAGTGACGAAGCCCCCGAGAACCCGCAAGCGCAAAAGCTCTTTGACGACGAACGTCTCGATCCGGAGGCACCACGAGAAGTGGCTGCCGGTGGCGCTGATATCCATCGATTCCCTCGCGGCCCGAACCCCGGCACCTTTCTCCATGGTTTGCTGGAATGGGCCGGTGATGAAGGTTTTTCTGCTGCTCCGCAGATCGTCGAAGACGCCATTGCCCGTCGCTGCAATCGCCGTGGCTGGGAAGGCTGGATCACCACGCTGAGCGATTGGCTGCAACACTTGCTCAAGTCTTCGTTGCACCTCGGTGGGGGGCAGGCTCCGGTCGTGTTCGAGCAGCTCACCCAATACCGCGTCGAGATGGAATTCTGGTTCGCCAGTCATAAAGTCGATGTGCTCAAGCTTGATGAACTGGTGCGTAAACATACCCACAACGGCGTTGCCCGAGTGGCTGCTGAACCGGTATTGCTCAACGGCATGTTCAAGGGCTTCATCGACCTGACGTTCGAGCACGATGGCAAATATTACGTCGCCGACTACAAATCCAACTGGCTGGGGCCCGATGACGCGGCTTACACCGAACAAGCCATGGAGCAGTCGATTCTCGACAATCGTTACGACCTGCAATACGTGCTGTATCTGTTGGCCCTGCATCGCCAACTCAAGGCGCGGCTTGCCGACTACGATTACGACCGGCATGTCGGTGGCGCGTTGTACCTGTTCTTGCGCGGTACGCGGGCATCCACCCAAGGCGTGTATTTTGCCCGTCCTCCCAGAGAGCTGATCGAGCGTCTAGATCGTCTATTTCAGGGCAAAGCAGAACCGAAGGCCGAGCCCGCCTGGGAACAGGGAGTACTGCTATGAGTCGCACCTTCGCCGATTTGCTGCCCACGCCATTGGCAGCCGAAAGCCTGGCGGATCTGGCGCCCCTGAGTCGCGCCGATGACTTGTTGCTGTTGCTGACGCGCTGGGTGGAGCGTGGCTGGCTGCGAGCACTGGACAAGGCCTTCGTTGCCTTCCTTCACGAACTGGCCCCCGACGACGATCCGTTGGTGTTGCTCGCGGCCGCATTGACCAGTCACCAACTGGGTCACGGCCATGTCTGCCTGGATCTGTTCGAGACGCTCAAAGAGCCGGATTTCGCCCTGTCGCTGCCACCGGAAGGCGATCTGCAAAGTGGCGCGATGTTGTTGCCGTCGCAGTTGCTTGAAGCGCTGGACGGCGCCCATTGGTGCAAGGTCCTGGCATCCAGTCGTCTGGTGGCGCTGGCCGTCGATGGTCGCGAGGCTGCGCAATCCCGGCCCTTGGTTTTATCGGGCAAGCGCCTGTACCTGCGCCGCTACTGGGTTTACGAACGACGCATCGACAACGCCCTGCGCCTGCGCTTGGCTGAACACGAAACAACGCCGAATGATTTACTCCAACGCCTGACAGGCTTGTTCGGTCCCGTCAAATCCGGCGACGTGATCGACTGGCAGAAACTCGCTTGTGCCCTCGCTACCCGAAGTGCCTTCAGTATCGTCACCGGTGGCCCGGGGACCGGCAAGACCACCACGGTCGTGCGGTTGCTGGCATTGCTCCAGGCGCCTGCGGTGGAATCTGGAAAACCGCTGCGCATCCGCCTTGCCGCGCCTACCGGCAAAGCGGCGGCACGGCTGACAGAGTCAATCAGCCAGCAAGTCCGGACGCTGGAAGTCGATGAAAACGTGAGAAACAAAATCCCGTCTGACGTCACAACTGTGCACCGATTGCTGGGCAGTCGGCCCGGCACCCGGCACTTTCGTCACCATGCCGGTAATCGCTTGCCACTGGATGTACTGGTGATAGACGAAGCCTCAATGATCGACCTGGAAATGATGGCCAACCTGCTCGACGCAATGCCGGCCCACGCCCGGCTGGTGTTGCTCGGTGACAAGGACCAGTTGGCCTCGGTGGAGGCCGGTGCCGTGCTGGGTGATCTTTGCCGCGATGCCGAGGCCGGTTGGTACAGTCCGCAGACCCGCCAGTGGCTGGAGGCGGTCAGTGGTGAAAGCCTGGAGGCCAGCGGTTTGCAGGAAGACGTTAACGAAACTCACCCCTTGGCCCAGCAAGTGGTGATGCTCCGTTACTCACGCCGATTCGGTGAGGGCAGCGGCATTGGCCAGCTGGCTCGTTGGGTCAACCAGCAACAACCGGAGGAAGCCCGCAAGCTGTTGGCGGCTCGAAGTCACGACGACGTGTTTTCCTTGCCCCTCAAAGGAGAGCAGGACCGGTCGCTGGAACGCTTGCTGCTCGAAGGCGTTGGCGACGGACCGCAAGGTTATCGCCACTACTTGAACCTTCTTCGCAGCCAACGGCCACCGCTCGACAGTCTGCTCGATGATCCACGCTGGACCGATTGGGCGCGTCAGGTGTTGCAAGCCTTCGACGCCTTCCAATTGTTATGCGCTGTACGCAAAGGGCCGTGGGGTGTGGAGGGGTTGAACCAACGTGTGACCGCCGCTCTGCTCAAGGCTCGACTGATCGACAGTGACCAGCAGTGGTATGAAGGTCGACCCGTATTGATGACGCGTAATGACTATGGCCTGGGGTTGATGAACGGCGACATCGGCATTGCCCTCAAACTGCCGGAACGCGATGGCCCCGAGGCAGGGAAGCACGTGCTGCGTGTCGCATTCCCGCGCAATGATGGCCAGGGTGGCGTGCGGTTCGTTCTACCCAGCAGACTCAACGATGTCGAAACGGTTTACGCCATGACCGTCCACAAGTCCCAGGGCTCGGAGTTTGCCCACACGGCATTGATTCTGCCGGATGCCCTGAACCCTGTACTGACCAAGGAACTGATCTACACCGGGATCACCCGGGCCAAGAACTGGTTCACCCTGATCGAACCTCGTCCCGGGGTGTTTGAGGAGGCGGTGCGGCGCAAGGTCAAGCGCTTGAGCGGGCTGATGCTGGAGTTGGACGATGGGATCGAGTCGAGCCATTGAAAGGGTGGCGCTGGACGACGGAAACTGTCCGAAGTGCCGTAGTGCGCAGCCTCGCTGGGGTTCAAACGCTATGTTATCGTTGCGGCATCATTTCGTAACATCGAAGAGAATCCCTGCATGAAGGTGGCTGTCTGGACGACAGGGCGTGTCGTTGGCCGCAAGCAAGTGCTGCTCGCGGGGTTTCTCTGCTTGCTGACCGGTGCTGTGTTCGCTCAATCGCAAACCCCGGTGAGCATGGCCGACCAACGAGCCAAATCGGTCACTCAGGTTGTCCTGGGGATTCTCAGTTACGCACGCTGGCCTGTTGAGCCTGCACAACTGCGCCTGTGTGTGGTCGGCCCTACCGAATACACCGACGACCTGGTCAAGGGCACGACCCAGGCCACCGGCCGGCCCGTCACCGTGCGACGGCTGTTGGCCGACAACCCGTCGATTGTCGGTGAATGCGATGCGGTGTACATCGGCAAATTGACTGGCGACGAGCGCAACCAGCTTTTCGCTTCGCTGACAGGGCGTCCGGTCCTGAGCATCAGCGAAAGCGATGATCAATGCACCGTCGGTAGCCTGTTTTGCCTCAGGGTCACTGATGATCAGGTGTCTTTCGAGGTCAACCTCGATTCCGTCGCCCGTAGCGGTGTGCGCATTCACCCCAGCGTGCTGCAACTGTCCCGTCGCAAGTCGGCGGCACCATGAGTCTATTCAAACCGGGTAGTCGCCCAACCTTGCGCTCGGTCATCGGCCGCGGACACTTGATCGTCGCGTTGGTAGGCGTGGCCATGGCCAGCATCTCGCTGACACTGCTGGGTGTGTTGGCATTGCGGGTGTATGCCGACCACAACCTGCACCTGATTGCGCGTTCGATCAATTACACGGTGGAAGCCGCGGTGGTGTTCAACGACAAAGCCGCGGCCACTGAGGCCCTGGCACTGATCGCTTCCACCGAAGAAGTCGCCGACGCCCAGGTGCTGGACCAAAAAGGCACGTTGCTCGCGCGTTGGCAGCGACCGGAAAGCGGGTTGTTCTCCGATCTGGAATTGCAGATCGCCAAAACCTTTCTCGAAAAGCCCATCAGTATGCCGATCGTCCATCAAGGGCGGGAAATCGGCAGCATCCAGCTCACCGGTCACGGTGGCAGCTTGATGCGCTTTCTGCTCAGTGGCCTGATAGGCATTATTCTGTGCACGGCCATCAGCGCCTGGGTCGCCCTTTATCTGGCGCGCCGACAACTTCGTGGGATCACGGGGCCTCTGCGCAGTCTGGCCGCCGTAGCCCACGCCGCTCGCAGCGATCGAGCCTTCGACCGGCGTGTGCCGCCCGCCGACATTGCCGAACTCGATAATTTTGGCAACGACTTCAATGCCTTGCTCGATGAACTCGAGTCCTGGCAGACCCACCTGCAAAGCGAAAACGAAACCCTAGCGCACCAGGCCAGCCACGACAGCCTCACCGGGTTGCCGAACCGGGCGTTTTTTGAAGGCCGCCTGATTCGTGCGCTGCGCAATGCCCACAAGCTCAATGAGCGCGTGGCCGTGCTGTTTCTCGACAGCGACCGGTTCAAGGAAATCAATGACAGCTACGGTCATGCCGCCGGCGACGCCGTGCTGGTCGCAGTGGCCAGCAGGGTTCGATCGCAGTTGCGCGAAGAGGATCTGGTAGCGCGTCTGGGCGGCGATGAATTTGCGGTGCTGCTGACGCCACTGCACAAAACCGAGGACGCCGAGCGGATTGCTGACAAGATCCTCGCCAGCATGGAACTGCCGGTCCCGTTGCCGGGTAATACCCAGGTCTCGACTTCACTCAGTATCGGCATTGCCGTGTACCCGGATCATGGCGCCACGCCGGGCGCGTTGCTCAATGCCGCCGATGCAGCCATGTACCAGGCCAAGCGCCTTTCCCGAGGTGCACAGCACACGTCCGGGTCGGAGCACCCCGTCGCCCACGTTAAAATCAGGAGCTAATTGTTGTGTTCTCAATCACCCAGCGTTCCCTGCGATTTTTCGCGTTCACCTTATTCATGGCCGTGCTGGCATTGACCGGGTGCCAGACCGCACCGCAAAAGGGCCTGACCCCGGCGCAAATCGCTGTACTGAAACAGCAAGGTTTTGAACTGACCGATGAGGGCTGGGCGTTTGGTTTGTCCGGCAAAGTGCTGTTTGGCAGTGACGACGACAGCCTGAACACCGCCAGTACCGAGATCGTCCAAAAGATCGGCAAGGCATTGCTCGGTGTAGGCATCGAGCGAGTGCGGGTCGACGGTCACACCGATGCCTCGGGTAAAGAGTCCTACAACGAACAACTCTCCCTGCGTCGCGCGAAAAGCGTCGGCAACGTCCTGACCACGGTCGGCATGAAAGAAGAAAACATTCAGCTGCGCGGTCTCGGCAGCAGTCAGCCGGTGACGTCGAACACCACAGCGGCGGGTCGCACCGAGAACCGCCGAGTATCGATCGTGGTAAGCGCCGATTAGTCGGCGAACAGCATGTCCCGACTTTCACCCATCAACAGGCCCTGATTCTGCTCAGTGACGGCGCGGATGTAATCCCACAAGAGGGTGATCCGCTTGAGCTTGCGCAGGTCCTCGCGGCAGTACATCCAGAATTGCCGGGTGATGTTGATCTCCTCCGGCAACACCGGCAGCAAGCGCGGGTCCTGAGCCGCCAGGAAACACGGCAGAATCGCCAGCGACCGTCCTTGCTGCGCCGCCACGAATTGCGCGATCACACTGGTGCTGCGCAAGTTGGCGCTGGCGCCGGGTAACACGTTCGCCAGGTACAACAGCTCCGAGCTGAACGCCAGATCGTCTACATAACTGATGAACGAATGCTTGCCCAAGTCGGCCGGGCGGCTGATCGGTGGGTGCTTGTCCAGATAGTCCTGAGTCGCGTAGAGCTGTAATTTGTAGTCGCAGAGCTTGCAGCAGACGTATGGGCCATGCTCCGGGCGCTCCAGGGCGATGACGATGTCCGCCTCGCGCTTGGACAGGCTGATGAAGTGCGGCAGCGGCAGGATGTCCACCGAGATCGCCGGGTAGGCGTCGACGAAATGGCTCAGCTGCGGGGTGATGAAAAAACTGCCGAAGCCTTCGGTGCAACCCATGCGCACATGCCCGGACAGCGCCACGCCAGAACCTGAAACCTGCTCGCAGGCCATGTGCAGCGTGCTTTCAATCGATTCCGCATAACCCAGCAAACGCTGGCCTTCGGCGGTCAGGACAAAACCGCTGGTCCGGGATTTCTCGAACAGTAAAGTACCCAATGCCGCTTCCAGCGAGCTGATGCGCCGCGACACGGTGGTGTAATCCACCGCCAGGCGCTTGGCCGCAGTGCTGGCCTTGCGGGTGCGGGCGACTTCGAGGAAAAACTTGAGGTCATCCCAGTTCAACGAGCCTAAGGACGTGATGTTTTTTTGCATGATGGACCGGCTTTTATGTGCGTTCTTATTAGAAGTTTGCACATCTATACTCCAAAAACAGTCCGACAACCAATTCGCGGCACACGCCTCATCTCAAGGCGACTTATCCGCCTTGGCTCCCTGCATAACAACAAGTCCAGGAGACCAGCATGAACGCATCGCTCACGCCCAACGAAACCACTGTCCAGAACGTCAAGCTGTTGATCGACGGCGAGTGGGTCGAGTCCCAGACCACCGAGTGGCACGACATCGTCAACCCGGCGACCCAGCAAGTGCTGGCCAAGGTTCCGTTCGCCACCGCGCAGGAAGTGGACGCCGCGATCAGCGCCGCCCATCGCGCCTTTCAGACCTGGAAGCTGACACCGATCGGCGCGCGGATGCGCATCATGCTCAAGCTCCAGGCGTTGATTCGCGAACACTCCAAGCGCATCGCCGTGGTGCTCAGCAACGAACAGGGCAAAACCATCGCCGACGCTGAAGGCGACATCTTCCGCGGCCTGGAAGTGGTCGAACACGCCTGCTCCATCGGCAGCCTGCAAATGGGCGAGTTCGCCGAGAACGTCGCGGGCGGCGTCGATACTTACACCCTGCGTCAGCCCATCGGCGTCTGTGCCGGCATCACCCCGTTCAACTTCCCGGCGATGATTCCGTTGTGGATGTTCCCAATGGCCATCGCCTGCGGCAACACCTTCGTGCTCAAGCCGTCCGAACAGGACCCGATGTCGACCATGCTCCTGGTGGAACTGGCGATCGAGGCCGGCGTCCCGGCGGGCGTGCTTAACGTGGTTCACGGCGGCAAGGACGTGGTGGACGCGCTCTGCACCCACAAGGACATCAAGGCTGTTTCCTTCGTCGGTTCGACCGCGGTCGGCACTCACGTATACGACCTGGCCGGTAAACACGGCAAACGCGTGCAATCGATGATGGGCGCGAAAAACCACGCTGTGGTGCTACCAGATGCCAATCGCGTACAAGCGCTCAATGCGCTGGTCGGTGCCGGTTTCGGCGCGGCGGGTCAGCGCTGCATGGCCACGTCCGTGGTGGTGCTGGTGGGCGCGGCCAAACAATGGCTGCCAGACCTGAAAGCGCTGGCGCAGAAACTCACAGTGAATGCTGGCAGCGAGCCGGGCACTGATGTGGGGCCGGTGATTTCCAAAAAAGCCAAGGCCCGGATTCTCGATCTGATCGAGAGCGGCATCAAGGAAGGTGCCAAGCTTGAGCTGGATGGTCGCGACGTGACCGTTCCAGGCTTCGAGAAGGGCAACTTTGTCGGCCCGACCCTGTTCTCCGGCGTGACGCCCGAGATGCAGATCTACACCCAGGAAATCTTCGGTCCAGTCTTGGTGGTCCTGGAAGTCGATACCCTCGACGAGGCCATCGCACTGGTCAACGCCAACCCGTTCGGCAACGGCACGGGCCTGTTCACCCAAAGCGGTGCGGCGGCGCGTAAGTTCCAGACGGAAATCGACGTTGGCCAGGTCGGCATCAACATTCCGATTCCGGTGCCGGTTCCGTTCTTCAGCTTCACCGGTTCGCGCGGCTCCAAACTCGGCGACCTCGGTCCGTATGGCAAGCAAGTGGTGCAGTTCTACACTCAGACCAAGACGGTCACCAGTCGCTGGTTCGATGACGACAGCGTCAACGACGGTGTGAACACCACCATCAACTTGCGTTAAGGAGCCAGGCATGAAAATCGCTTTTATCGGTCTCGGCAACATGGGCGCGCCGATGGCGCGCAACCTGATCAAGGCCGGCCACGCGCTGAGCCTGGTCGACCTGAACAAAACCGTTCTGGCCGAACTGGAGCAACTAGGCGGCAGCATCAGCGCTTCGGCCCGTGAAGCGGCACAAGGTGCAGAACTGGTGATCACCATGCTGCCCGCCGCGGTGCATGTGCGTAGCGTCTGGCTGGGTGAAGATGGCGTGCTCGCCGGTATCGGCAAAGGCGTGCCGGCCGTGGATTGCAGCACCATCGATCCGCAGACTGCGCGAGATGTGGCAGCAGCCGCTGCCAAGCAAGGCGTGGCCATGGCCGATGCGCCGGTCTCTGGCGGCACTGGCGGTGCGACGGCCGGGACGTTGACCTTCATGGTCGGCGCCACCCCCGAATTGTTCGCCACCTTGCAACCGGTGCTGGCGCAGATGGGGCGCAACATCGTCCATTGCGGTGAAGTCGGTACCGGGCAAATCGCCAAAATCTGCAACAACCTGCTGCTGGCGATTTCCATGGTCGGCGTCAGCGAAGCCATGGCACTCGGTGATGCACTCGGAATCGACACTACGGTGCTGGCCGGGATCATCAACAGTTCCACCGGACGTTGCTGGAGTTCGGAGATGTACAACCCATGGCCGGGCATTGTTGAAACAGCACCGGCCTCGCGCGGTTATACCGGCGGGTTCGGTGCTGAATTGATGCTCAAGGATCTGGGGCTGGCCACTGAAGCGGCACGTCAGGCGCACCAACCGGTGGTGCTCGGCGCGGTGGCTCAGCAGTTGTATCAGGCGATGAGTCAGCGTGGGGAGGGTGGTAAAGACTTCTCGGCGATCATCAACAGCTATCGTAAACCCCAGTAAGGGGTTTAACCGGGATTGTGGCGAGGGGGGCTTGCCTGTGGCGAGGGGGCTTGCCCCCGTTGGAGTGCGTAGCGCTCCCCCCCACATTACTCAGTCACACCGAGTAGGCAGGTTTTACGACGGCTTCGCCGCCGAACGGGGGCAAGCCCCCTCGCCACAGGGCCCGGTTTTTTGCATCAGGCAAACACGAAATACTTGCGCACGGTTTCAACCACTTCCCACGTGCCTTTCATCCCCGGCTCAATCACGAAAATATCCCCAGCCCTCAGATGGATTGGCTCTTTGCCTTCTGGGGTGATAATGCAGTACCCCTCGCGGAAATCGCAGTATTCCCACTTCACGTATTCCACATACCACTTGCCCGGCGTGCAGATCCAGGTGCCCATGATCTTGCTGCCGTCTTCGCTGGTGTAAGCGTTGAGGTTGACAGTGTGCGGGTCGCCTTCGAGTTTTTCCCATTTGCAGGCGTCGAGTACCGGCAGCGGGTGGGTGTCGCGAAGGACGGTAATAGGTGCGGTCATGTGGACTCCGGGCAGTGGGCTCAAGAACTGAAGTCGCACCCTATAGCGCCCCGCACCCGGTCAGTTGTCTGTGCTCGACACTCAGTTGCCCAGAAGCGCTGTGCCGGTCTGTCCGTATCGGCTCGCAAACCTTAAGACGCATTATTCAACGGCTGCGCTGATATAGAACAATGGTTATGAAGTTATAACTATTTTACTTGTCAGGTTTCTATTATTTGTACGTCTGTGCTGTAAGCCAGAAGTTAATACTTTCGCGCCCCTCTCTGTTTAGCCAGCGATACAGTGCATGCCCCACCATACGCAGCCTTTGTTAAGTAAATAAGTCGACTGGCGCGAGGCTTCGCACCAATCGAGTGCGGTGTGCCGGCCCATTCGGACGGCCGTCTCAAGTTGTTAAAAAACTTTAAAGAGTTCGTTGACTCTCCCCTTAAGGGCAGAGTTTAGATTTCCGCCGCGTGAGAAGTTGCTGTGGGAATAGTTACTTCTCACATACGGAATTCATGAAGCAATCACGATATAGGGAGATAGAGATGAACAATCCATTGGAGTTGGAAAATGTCATTGCCAGCACCCGCGAGATCCTCGCGCAACTGTTGGTCATGAGCGCCGATGATATCGATGAGAACAGCAGTATCGTCGAGGACCTCAGCGCCGATTCGCTGGACATCGTCGACCTGAGCTTTCAACTCGGTCGTCAATATGGCTGCACTTTGCCCAAAACCAGCGTGCTGGATCACGCCATTGCGGTCTGCGGCGACGCCAGCGAGTTCCTGGCCAACGGTCGCATTACCGAGAACGGCAAGACCCTGCTTGAACAGAGCCTGAGCGCCTACTCCCCGGATCAACTCAAGGCCGGTATGCAACCGGCGCAGGTATTTGCCGCCACCACCGTGCGCAACTGGGCGCAACAGTGCCGCAACCTCTTCAACTATCTGCCGCAAAGCTGCCCCGATTGCGGCGCTCATCAAGCCGTACTGAACGAACGTCAGCAAGTGGTCTGCGGCGCTTGCAGTGCACGGCTGGTGCCGGCTGACGGCGACGAGGTTTCGCGCCGTCTGGTGGAGCAATTCGTGGCCACTCATGCCCAAGAGACGGTGTAGGAGTTCTCATGCGGACACGAGAAGTCTATGTGACCGGATTCGGTCTGGTGGCGCCCATGGCGCTGGACGCCGCCACGTTGTTCGAGCGGATCTGCCAGAAGCAGTCCTGTGTTCGCGAACATCCACGGTTCAAGGCGCTGGGGTTCAATAACAGCGCTGCCGGGTTTATCGACGACGGCCAGTGGCAGCAGATCGCCGCCGGTTTCGGCGGCAATGCCGCGCTTCATCCGCGGCAGAGCGTGCTGGCCGAATTTGTCGCCCGACAAGCCTTGCAGCACGCCGGTCTTACCCCGGTAGCCTTTGCTCACAGCCGCAGCGGATTGTTTCTGGGGGCCAACAAGTACTGCGCGGACAGTCACGATCTGCATCGGGCCAGTCGCTACATGGATGAGGTCGGGCGTGTCGATCTGGATCAACTGCTGGATAACCCGGCGCCATCGAGCGCGGTCTTCGGGCGCCGGGTCGATCAGCAGACCCTGCACCTGGCCGAGACGCTGGGTATCCGCGATCACATTTCGACTCATTCCGATGCCTGCGCCGCCGGCACCATGGCGATCGGCAGCGCCTACCGGGCGATCGAGCGCGGCGAAATCGACCTGGCCATTTGCGGCGCCGTCGAACTGATGGCCAACGAGTTGCCGTATTACATGTTCAACAGCCTCGGCGCGCTGTGCCAGGCCGACCTGCCGGCCAGCGAGCAGAGTCGACCGTTCATGCCGGACCGCTGCGGTTTCGTGATCAGCGAGGGCTCGGCCATGGTCATTCTTGAATCCGCCGAGCATGCCCAACGTCGCAAAGCCACCCCGTTGGGGCGAGTGCTGGGCTACGCGAATGTGTGCGAGGCACAAAAAATGACCTCCAGCAGCCGGGATGGCAGCAAATACGAGGAATGCATGGAAGCTGCAATCGAAGACGCCGGGCTGCTCAGCAGCGCCGTGCAACACGTCAACACCCACGGCACGTCCACCCAGGCCAACGACAGCTGCGAGGCCTTGGCTTTGCAGCGGGTGTTCGGCGAGTGCCAGGAACACGTGACGTTCACCGCCAACAAATCGGCCATTGGTCATTCTCTGGCGGGCAGCGGCGCAATTGAAGCGGTGCTGTCGCTGATCAGCCTGCGGGACGGCATGCTGTTGCCGACCTTGAACTACGATCACGACCGCGCCGAATACCCCTCACTGAAATTTCTCAGCGAGCCGATGCGCCAGTCGATCAACGTGGTGATGTCCAACTCGTTCGGTTTCGGCGGCGTCAACAGCTCGCTGGTCCTGGGGAGGGCATGACATGAGCATCGCCGTTTACATCCATTCGGCGGCCGTATTGAACGCCGCCGGCAGCGAATGTGCCGACCTGCTCGGGACGCCGCCCTCGCCGCAACCGCTGGCATTCGACGCGACGCGACGGGCTTATTCGCTGCAAGCACCGCGCCTGGTTAGCAATCTGTTCGACCGTAAGATCCAGCGCAGCGTCGAACCCCAAGGCTTGCGCCTGTTGCATTGCGTGGCACGCCTGGCCCCCGCGCTGGCGGCCTTGCAGCTGCCGCCGGCACGGATTGCCCTGACGGCGGCCATTCCGGAGGTCGATGCGCCAAGCCCTTGCTGGGACGCGGTGCAAG
Organism: Pseudomonas sp. RT6P73; assembly: GCF_054897715.1. Classification (NCBI taxonomy): domain Bacteria; kingdom Pseudomonadati; phylum Pseudomonadota; class Gammaproteobacteria; order Pseudomonadales; family Pseudomonadaceae; genus Pseudomonas; species Pseudomonas sp. RT6P73. Next base: position 212,630 of record NZ_JBUBUV010000002.1, read on the forward strand.
CGATCGGCGAGCAACCGCAAAAGCCTCTGGCGCAGTTGTTGACCAACACACCGCCGCTGCATGCCCTGACGCTGCTCAACAGCAGCGTGATGGCCTACGTGGCCGAGGCGTTGCAATGCCACGGGCCGATGGGCGGGTTCTGTTCCCAGGACAACGCCGGGCTCGATGCCCTGATCGAAGCCTGCCAGCAGATTGTCGAACAACGCGCCGACGCCGCGTTGGTGGTCAGCAGCAGTCCGAACCTGACGCCAGCCCTTTACCTGCGTGAACCCCATCAGGCAAACGAGGCGATTTATGGCGAGGGTGCCGCCGCGTTGCTGCTCGGCTCGGCACCATCGCCCAACACCCCGCACGCCTTGCGCATCGCCGGTTTCGCCCGCGGTTACAGCGCTGATCCGCAACGTGGTGCAGCGGTTGCCCGGCGGGTCATCGACCAGGCGTTGAGCCTGGAAAAACTGTGCCTCGGTGACGTCGAGCAGATCGTCGCCAATCCCGAGGATGCGCAATTGATGAGCCTGTTCGCCGAACACCCACGGGACGTTCGCAGAGCCCGGGCCATGACCGGCGATCTTGGCGCCAGCGCCTTGCTGACCGAGATCGCGCTGGCCTTGCACCACACCCAAAACCCCTCGGCGACACCGGGCTACATGCTGTTTGTCAGCCATAGCCGCGCCGGTCATTGGGGCGCTTTGCTGCTGGCCAGTGAAACCATGGAGAAGCACACATGAGTGCGACACGGATTGTGATCACCGGCATGGGCGCCGTTACCGGGTTCGGCTTCGAATGGCAGACCCTCTGGGAAAAAATGCTCGGCGCCGAACATTGTGTACGTCCATGGCAGCCCGACGGTGTAGAAGACGGATCGTTCCCGGTGCGTTACGCCGCGGCCGTGGATATGACCCTTTTGCCTGAGGCCTTGAAAGACCATCCAGCATGGACCGTTGCCCTGGAAAAACGCAGCCGCTTTGGCTGGGTCGCCGCCACCCAAGCGGTGAAAGACAGCGGAATCGCGCCTGAGCAGCTGCGTGAAGCCGCCGTGCTCTGCGCCTCGGGTGCGCCCCAGCACATGTTGGCCGATATGCTGCTGACCCAGGCACCGGACGGCCGTGCCCCGGGCTGGCAACACCTGATGCCCCGTGCCGGACAGGTCAATGCCGAGGGCTCCCTGCGCCAGAGCAATGACCGACTGGCGCGGGTGATTGCAGACGGTTTGGGTTGCGAAGGGCCAGTGATCAATATCAGCAGCGCGTGCGCCGGAGCCTCTCAGGCCATCGGCAATGCCTTCCAGATGATTCGTCGCGGTGACGTGAACGTGGCGATTGCCGGTGGCGCCGATTCGGTGCTGAACCTCGACACCATGGCCGCGCTGTACCTGCTCGGCGCGGCATCGAGCGAACAGCGCTGGGGTGTCGATGTGTGCCGGCCGTTCGACCGTGATCGCAGTGGCCTGATTGCCGGCGAGGGCGGTGGTTTCGTGGTGCTGGAAAGCCTTGAGCACGCACTGGCGCGAGGGGCGACGCCCTATGCTGAAGTGCTCGGCTTCGGCAGCAGCCTGGACGCCTATAAAGTCACCGCCCCGCAACCGGAAGGCCGGGGAGCGGCGCTGGCGATGCAAGCTGCACTGGACGACGCCGGCCTGCGTGCACAACAAATCGATCTGATCAACGCCCACGGCACTTCGACGCCGCTCAATGACGTCGCGGAAACTCTGGCGATCAAGAGTGTGTTCGCCGAGCACAAGCACTACCGGTCCCTGGCCGTCAGCGCCAACAAGTCGCAGTTCGGGCACTTGATTGCCGCTGCTGGCGCACCCGAATGCATGGTCACGGCCCTGGCGTGCCTGAATGATCTGATCACGCCGACCGTGAACCTGCATGACGTCGATGAGCAGTGCGACCTGGACTATTGCGCCGGGCAAGCGGTCAGCCGCCGGGTGGATTTTGCCTTGAGCAACTCCTTCGGTTTTGGCGGCCTCAACACTTCGCTGGCCTTGGGCAAATATCGGGAGCACGGACAATGACGGGCGCTACTGTGCGTGTTGCCATCGCCGGCAGCGGTTGCGTATTACCCAGCGGCTGGGGCGTGCAACGCTTCTGGTCGGCGGCCAGTGAAGCCCGCAGCGGCATCGCTTTGCTGCAGTCGAAATTGTTTCGCAGTGAGCGCGTGACGGCTTTCGGGCATGTCAGTGATGAAGACCATCAAACCAGTCGCCAGGACGTGGCCCAGAACCTCCAGCGCTACTGCCCACCGGCCGTGATCTGGGGCGTCAGCGCGGTGCGTCAGGCCCTGGCCGAAGCCGGGCTTGAACCGGGCAATGACGGTCTGCGTTATGGCCTCTATTGCTGCCAGGGCGGGTACACCCATCCGTCGTTGGCGGCCTATGGCGAGTTGCTCCACGAGTGCCGCGACGAGTCCGGCGCTGACATGCGACGCCTCGCTCAACGGGTATTGCAGGAGCGCGCACTCGACCCGTTCCTGGTGCTCAAAAGCCTGAGCAACGGCTTGCTAGGGATTGTCAGCCTGGCGCTGAAACTGGAGTGCGAGTGCAACGCTTACATGCAAGGCGTGGCCGGCAATCTGGCGGCATTGCGCGAGGCGAGCGCGGCGTTGCAAAGCGGTCGTATCGATGCGGCGATTGTGGTCGGCGCCGGCAGTGAACTCGATCCGTTGGCACTGGCCGCACTGGCCGAGGCGGGCGTGATCAGCACCGACGGTTCTCAAACCTTGCGTGCATTCGATCGCCAAGGCACAGGCGGGATTGCCGGTGAAGGGGCGGCGGCGTTGATTTTGCGCCGGGCCGACGATCTACCAAGCGGGCCGCAGTCCTGCCTGGCTGGACTCTCCGCCCATCCGCGCCTGGGATCGTTGAACCTGCCAGACAAGCAGGTCGATCTGCTGGTCAGCAGCGCCAGCGGCGATCCGCACAAGGACGCCGACCTGGCCCGCACGCTGGCCCGTGCCGGTGCCACCCACATCACCAGTGGCGTACCGGTGACCGGCATTCTCAGCGGCGCGCCGAGCCTGGTCGACTTGATCCTGGCCCGCAACGCACTGCATGCCCAGCGCGTGCCACCGATCATCGGACTGCAGCAGTCGGTGGATCCGTACCTGCCGTTTGTGGGCGGCGAGGGACGGAGCGCGGTGCTGCGTGACTGCCTGATCATCAACCGCGACGACAACGGTTTCAGCGCCTGTTACCAACTCGATTATCAGGCGGCCCACTAGCCGTTTTGAGCACTTCGAATCGCTTCTTTTTTTCTAATCAAGGGATATGACTGTCATGGATTACCGCGATTACGTACGACCGAAATTCGTTGAATTGATGCAGGCCCTGGGCCTGGAGTGCCAGTTCCACCGGGCGCTGGGCAGCAAGCTGTTTTACCGCGACAAACAAGGCGCCGAGGTGACCGTCACCGACTTTCTCGGCGGTTACGGCGCTGCGTTGTTTGGCCACAATGACCCGCAGTTCGTCGATCAACTCTGCGGCCTGTTGCGCGCCGATGTGCCGTTCAATGCGCAGATGTCAGTGCGTGGCGCGGCCGGTCTGCTGGGGCGCGAACTCAGCGAGGCGTTCAACCGTGAGCTGAACAACAGCGAGCGTTACATTTCGACTTTCTCCAACAGTGGCGCCGAGTCGGTGGAGATCGCCGTCAAGCACGCCGAATACCGCCGCCAGAAAACCTTGCAGAAGCAATTCGACGAACGGGATTTCGCCCTGGCCAACCTGACTGCCAGCGACAAGGCCTATGTCGAACTGGATGTCGACGACCTCGATCTGCCCGCCGGGTTGCTGCCGGACAATCTGTCTTACGTGACCGTGCGCCAGGTGGTGGAAGCGGTGCGTCAACACAACCTTGCGCAGTTGCATGTCGAGCCGGTATTCGTCGCCCTGCGCGGCAGCTTCCACGGCAAGTTGGTGAACACCGTCCAGCTGACTTACGGCAAACAATACCGCCAGCCGTTCGCTCGTTTTGGTCTCAACGTCGAGTTCATCGACCCGCATCAACCTCAGCAACTCCAGGATTTGCCGGCCCGTCACACACGGCATTGGCTGAGCCTGGAGTGGAGCGGCGAGACCTTGCAGGTGCGTCGTGAAGCTTTCAGTGCGATCACTGCGGTGCTGATGGAGCCGATCCAGGGCGAGGGCGGCATCAACGAGTTCGCCAGCGAGTTCTACCTGGGCCTGCGTCGCCTGTGCAACGAGCAGCAATGCCCGCTGATCATCGACGAAGTGCAATCGGGTTTCGGCCGCACCGGCACTTTGCTCGGCGCCAGCCATTTCAACTTGCAGGGCGATTACTACTGCCTGTCCAAAGCGTTGGGCGGTGGCCTGATGAAAATTGCCGCGACGGTCATCCGCGCAAGCCACTACGAAAATGATTTCAGCTACATCCACAGCTCGACCTTCGCCGAAGACGATGCCTCGTGCCATATCGCCCTGTCGGCATTGCGCCGCTTGTTCGAGAACGACAGCGCAATGCTCAAGGACGTAAACAAAAAAGGCGAATACCTCAAGTCGTCGTTGCTCGAACTCAAAGCCGCGTACCCGGACGTGATTGCCGATGTGCGCGGTCGCGGGTTGCTGCTGGGGTTCGAACTGCACGACCTGACCGGTACCAGTTCGCTGGTGCAGGCGTCGGCGCAGTACAACGATGCGCTGGGTTACATCATCGCCGGCTACCTGCTGCAATTCGAAGCGCTGCGGGTCGCGCCGTCGGGCAGCAACGCCAACGTGATTCGCCTGGAGCCGCCGGTGTGCATCACCTTCGAGGAAATCGACGGCTTGATCGGCTCGTTGCAAAAGGTCTGCGACATGCTGCGTCGCCGCGATGCCTTCCCGCTGGCGGCCGGGGTGTGTGCCGACAGCATCCCCGAAGTACCGGCCCGCGAGGTGAGCTTCAAGGAGCCTGAAAATCTCCCAAAGCCTGACGAGAACGTTCGCGTAGTGGCGCGCGTGGCGTTCATCAATCACCTGATCGATTCGGACATGCTCAGTGATGTCGACCCGTCGCTGTCCACCCTCGGCGCCGAACAGAAACGCGAGTTCATCAAACGCATGGCCCCGGAGCGGCGTGCCGCGCCGATCGGCCCGGTGCTGATTCGCTCGAAACTCGGCACCGCCGTGGAGTTCACCCTGTACCCGTTGTGCATGGACTCCGATGCCATGGCCGCGTACATCGCCAGTGGCGACCTGGAGACCATTCGTGATGAAGTCGGCAATCGCATCCGTGATGCTCGTGCCGATGGCTACAGCGTGGCCGGCCTGGGCATGTACACCTCGATTGTCACCAACAACTGTCAGGCGCTGAAGATTCCCGACATGGCGCTGACCTCGGGTAACGCGCTGACCATCGGCATGGGCCTGGAAGCGATCGAGCAAGGCTGCAAGCAACAAGGCCTGGAACTAAGCCAACAGACCGCTGCGGTGGTCGGCGCGGCCGGCAACATTGCCTCGACTTACGCCTCGTTGCTGTCCACCAATGTCGAACACCTGATCCTTATCGGCAGCGGTCGCGACGGCTCCCTGCGGCGTCTGGAGAAGACCGCCCAGTTGATTTACGCCGAGGCCGCCCGCGCGATTCTCAAGGGTGTCGCCGAGCACGACCGCCTCGCCAGCCGCTTGCAGAAACTCGACGGTATCGACGCGTTGTTGCAGGCTCACGGTGCCGGCGCCGACCTCGGTTTGCGAGTGCAGCGCCTGGTTGAAGAACGCTTGGGCGCGAATGCATTCATCACCGTCAGCAATGACCTCGATGTGCTGAAACAGGCGCGCATCGTGCTCTGTGCAGCGAACGCCCCTCAACCGTTTCTCGGTGCCGATCACTTTGCCGAAAACAGCGTGATCTGCGACATCGCAGTGCCGCTGAACGTTGATCAGAACCTCTCCAGCCAACGGCCCGACGTGCTGTACATGCACGGCGGGATCGTGCAGACCCCGCTGGGCGATGGCCTGGTCCGCAACGTGCGCGCTTACCTCAAGGAAGGTCAGTTGTATGCCTGCATGGCGGAGTCGGTGTTGATGGGCTTGTCCGGGATGAAACAGCACTACTCCTACGGCGATATCAGCCGCGAGCAGGTGCAGCAGATTCGTGCCCTGGCTGCGACCCATGGTTTCAGCCTCGCGCAGTTCAAGACTGACAACTCACTCTAAGGAACGGTCATGCCGAATAAAGTAGCAGTGGTGACCGGTGGCAGTCGTGGCATCGGCCGGGCGATCGTCCTGGCCCTGGCCGGCGCGGGCTATCAAATTGCATTCAGTTATGTGCGCGACGAAGTGGCCGCTATGTCGTTGCGTGATGAGGTCCAGGCGTTGGGTCTCGAGTGCCTGGCGCTGCAATGCGATGTCAGCAGCGGCGACAGCATCAAGGGCTTTTTCGAACGAGTCGACCAACATTTCCAGCGCGTCGATCTGCTGGTCAACAACGCCGGCATCACCCGTGACGGGTTGCTGGCGACGATGCCGAGCCGCGACATCATTGAGGTGATCCAGACCAACCTGATTGGCACCTTGCTCTGCTGTCAGCAGGTGGTGCCGTCCATGATGCGCCAGCGCAGCGGTTGCATCGTCAACATCAGTTCGGTGGCCGCGCAGAAGCCAGGCAAAGGCCAAAGCAACTATGCCGCGGCCAAGGGCGGCGTTGAAGCGCTGACCCGTGCCCTGGCGGTAGAGCTGGCGCCGCGCAACATTCGGGTGAATGCGGTGGCCCCGGGCATCGTCAACACCGAAATGAGCACCGCGCTGATCGGCAGTCAGGAACAGGAAATCCAGTCGCGGTTGCTGATCAAGCGTTACGCCGAACCCCATGAGATCGCCGAGGCGGTGCTGTACATCGCCGATCGCGGTTTGTACCTGACGGGTGAGGTCCTGCCGGTCAACGGCGGGTTGAAAATGCCATGAGCCGGACCATTCTGATTACCGGTGCCGCCAAAGGCATCGGCCGCGCGGTGGCGGAGAATTTTGCCGCCGACGCCGATCACCGCTTGATCCTGCTGGACCTGGATTTGCCGGAACTGCAACGCTGGGTCGACGAGCAACAAGGGCAGATCAAGGCACGGGTCGAAACCCATGCGGCCAACATTGCCGACCTGCCGAGCATGGAAGCGTTCTTCAAGACGCTGGCCAAACAAGTGGATTACGTCGATGTGCTGGTCAACAGCGCCGGCATCTGCAACGAGAATGAACCGGAAGATTTGCACAACTGGCACAAGGTGATTTCGGTCAACCTCAACGGTACGTTCTACGTCACTTCGTTATGCCTGCCGTTGATGCCGGATCGCGGACGGATCATCAATATGTCGTCGATTCTCGGCCGCGCTGGCAAGGTCCGCAACACCGCGTACTGCGCTTCCAAGCACGGCATCGTCGGCATGACCAAGGCCCTGGCGATGGACCTGGCGCCACGGTTGATCACCGTCAACGCGATTCTGCCCGCATGGATCGATACGCCCATGCTGCAAGGTGAGCTGGCGGCGCAAGCGGCCATTGCCGGGCTGACCCAGGAACAGATCCTGCGCAACGCCAAGAAGAAACTGCCGATGCGGCGCTTCATTCAAAGCGAGGAAGTCGCGGCAATGGTGCGTTACCTGGCCAGCCCCGAAGCGGGCGGGGTAACCGCCCAGAGCCTGGTGATCGACGGCGGTGTCGGGTTGGGAATGTAACCATGCAGGGATCACACATCTGCCGCACCACGTGGGCGGTTTTGGCGTGCATGGCTGCGCAGCCAGCGTTGGCTGAATTGACGGTCGAGGACTTCAAGCCCGATTACGCCGACGCCGAAGTTGGCGTTGCCACCGCGTTACGCTTGCACGGTGACGACCAGGTCACCCAGAAGGCCGTGTATTTCAAGGCCAACCTGGAAGACAACTGGGACGGCGGTTACTACAAGGCCAAGGGGCGGGTGCGTTACGACGCCCGCTACGACGGCAACAATCCGTACAGCGAACGGGCGCGGGACAAATACCGTTTCGACGCCGACTGGCGGCATTTGTACTGGGGCCAGTCGGTGGGCGACGGCGAGGTGACCATCGGTTGGCAGCAAGTGGTCTGGGGCCGTGCCGATGAGTTGCGGGTGCTCGATCAGGTCAACCCGGTGGACTATCGCGATGGCCTGACTCCGCTACTGGAAGACAGCCGGATTGCGGTGCCCATGGTGCGATTTGCGCAACCGGTGGGCGAGTGGGAACTGGAAGCGCTGTGGGTCACCGACTTTGTGAAAAACCAGCCGCCGGTGGCGGGCAGCGAGTTTGATGCGCCGCTGTTTGCCGTGCCGGACCCGCAGTACTTTCTGCTCGATTCCAAGCCCGGCTACGACGGTGACAACGGCTTTTCGTATGGCTTGAGCGCCAACGGCCGGATCGGTTCGGTGGACACCAGTTTCGTCGCACTGAACGCACGTCAGCAGGACCCGGTGTACGCCGTAGAAGGCCTGGCCGATGACGGCCGCACGCGACTGGAGCGCCAGTTTCCCCGTTACACCATGGGCGGCGCGGGGCTGGCGATCGACGCCGGTCACAGCATCGTGGTGCGCAGCGAAATTGCCTGGTTCGACAATTGGCGGGTGACCAATCCGACCCGTGCCTACGGCGCCGACAGCACTCCGATGGTCAAGTCGTTGCTGGGTGTCGATTACCTGCTGCGCGACTGGCTGATTTCCCTGCAGTGGCAGGAGCAGCAATTGCTCGATTGGCAGGAAGGCATGCTGCAAGAAAAGCGTGAGCACCTGTTCACCTTGTCGGCCGAGGGCACCCATTGGCAGGACCGACTCAAGAGCCGGCTGGTGGTCGCCGCCTCGCCACCGTTTAACGACGATGCGCTGTTGCAAGGCATCTTCACCTACAAACCGGTGGACTGGATCAAGCTCGGGCTGGAAGTGGATGTGTTCTTCGGCAAGCCCGACAAACCTTTCGGCGAGTACGACAACCGCGATCAAGTGCGGCTGTCCGCCGGTTACCTGTTTTAACCCCATGACGCCTGCGTGCCCCTGGCGCTTTGGCTCGACCGTACTTATCTGACGAAAAGGGAAGTTCCCATGTTGCCGCTATTCAAAACGCTGACCGCTGCCGCTCTGATCCTGAGCGGCGCCTGCGCCACCGCCGCCGACGGCAAGAATGCCGACGAAATCATCCGCCAGGTGCGTGATCGCAATGACGGTAAAAGCTTCATGTCCCAGGTGTCGTTGATTCTCCACGACAAGAAGGGCAATACCCGGGTTCGCGAGTTCACTTACTTGCAAAAGGATTACCCGGACAGCGACAAATTCAGCATGTATTTCTCCGCCCCCACCGACGTGCGCGACGTGGCCTTTCATATCGAAAACCCCCACGAAACCCTGGGCCTGGAAGACAGCCAGTGGATGTACTTGCCGGTCAGCCGCCAGACGCGGCGGATCTCCACCACCGACAAGCGCGGCTCGTTCATGGGCAGTGAGTACTCCTACGCCGACCTGGACAAGATCCGGGTCAAGGATTACTCCCAGACGCTGGTCGGCGAAGAGCAAATCAAGGGCCGTGACTGCTACGTGATCGAGCGTGAGCCGGCGTCGCCCGAGGTGCTGGCCAAGACCGGCTACAACAAGCTGAAAGTGTGGATCGACAAGCAGAATTTCCTGGTCATGCGCCAGGACTTCTTCGACGTCAAAGGCGTGCTGATCAAGCAGATGCGTACTCAGAAGGTCGACACCATCGACTCGATCGACAGCATCGTGCTGAGCGAAACCGAGCACTTCATCGACGGCACGCGTTCAGAGATGCGCTTCAACCACCTGCAATACAACGTGCAACTGGAAGACCGTTTGTTCACCCAGACCGCGATCAAGCGCGGGCTGAAAACCGGCGACGTGCCGGACTTTGCCGTGTCTGCCCGCTAAGCGCCGACCCTGACGACCCTGGAACGCATGATCATGGAAAGATACCTGAACTTCGTCGAGCGCTATGCGCGGGCGATCGTTTTCCTGCTGGTGGCGGTCACGGCGTATTTCACTTATACGCTGGGCTCGCTGATCTCTGACACCAACCCTTATCTGCTCAAGGAAACCCATCCGGCGCGCAAGACCATCATCGACCTGCAAAGCGAGTTCACCGGCACGTTTGACTCGGTGATGGTGGCCATCAACCACCCGCAGACGGTGTTCAACAAGCCGACCCTCAACGCACTGTTTTCGATGTCGCAATCGGTGCGCAAGATGATCCTGGCCAACGACGCCGACAAGGACCAGTTGGCGCAAATCGTCGCCAGGTATCCGGACGACAGCCGTGCGCAGTTGTTGGCGCGGGACATTCTGGAAAACGGTTTTTCCCAGAACGACTACGCCCAGGCCAAGGCCCTGCGTGATTACGCCCAAAGCCAGAACTGGGATGCCCATGATCAGCTGTTCCTGAGCTTTCTCGCCGAGCGAATCAACCCGATCCGCGAGATGGCGTCCATGGGTGACCTGGAAAACATCGTGCTGACCGGCGATGGCGAGTTGCTGATCCACAAGACCCTCAACGCCTACGACATGGACCCGGCGTTGGTCGAGTCGCAGATCATGGGCAACGAGCTGATGGTCGACGGGGTGGTCTCCAAGGACAAGAAAGTCGCGATGCTGGTGGCCGAACTGGGCACCAAGCAAGACGATGCCCAGGCGCAACTGCGCGCCTACCAGATTGTGCGTGGCATCGTCGCGGACTATCAGGCGGCGCACCCCGAGTTCAAGGACGAGATTTTCATTGCTGGTATGCCGATCTTCATCGCGGCCCAGCAGGAGATCATCGACCATGACCTGGCAGTGCTGTTTCCGATTGTCTTTTTGCTGATCACCCTGCTGTTGATTTTCTTCTTCCGCAAACCGCTGGGCGTGCTGTTGCCGCTGTTCAATATTCTGTTCTGCACCATCTGGACGCTCGGCCTGATGGCTCTGTTGCGGGTGCCTTTCGACTTGCTGACCAGCGTACTGCCGGTGTTTCTGTTCACCATTTGCTGTTCGGATGCGATCCATGTGATGGCCGAGTATTACGAGCAGAAAAACGCCGGGAAAAGTAACCGCGAAGCCAATCGCGAGACGCAACGGCTGATGGTGGTGCCGGTGGTGTTGACGACGGTGACCACCATCGCCACGTTCATGATTTCCACCACCAACAACATTGTCAGCATCCGCAATTTCGGCGTGTTCATGTCCATCGGCCTGACGGCGGCGCTGATCATTTCGCTGTTGCTGATTCCGGCCTGGATCTCGATCTGGGGCAAGGACCAAACCCCGAAAACCCTGGCCGCGGTGCACAAGGAATCGATCATCTCGCGCTATCTGGTGGCGTTTTGTGCGCGACTGATTCAGTGGCGCAAACCGATCCTGATGGTGACCCTGCCGTTGCTGGCCCTGATGACGGTGTTCACCTTCCGTGTCGATATCGAAGACTCGGGCATTGCCTACTTTAAGCCCGAGAGTCATATCCGCGTATCGGACCAATTCATCAACCAGGCCAAGGTCGCGGGCACGGCACCGGGCTGGATCGCCATCGACAGCAAAGAGCCACGCGGCGTGCTGACCACGGAGGTGGTGCAGTTCATCGACAAGCTCGACCACTTCATCAAGCAGCAGCCGCACGTCAGTTACGGCTACTCCCTGGCGACCTACGTCAAGCGCATGAACCTGGTGCTCAACGACATGAACCCTGACTACTTGCGCGTGCCCCAGGCGCTGGAGCAGGTGACGTCGGTCAACGACGAGGGACAGATCGAACGGTTTGAAGTGGCGGGTAATTCACTGATCGAGCAACACGTGATGTTGTTCGAGAACGGCGGCGGTTCGGACCTCAATAACGTGCTCAACGCCGACTATTCCAAGGCGCTGACGCTGTACACCATGACGTCGTCGGTGGCCAGCGACTACCAGGGCATGCTGGATCGGCTCGATGCCTGGTTGCTGGTGAACAAACCGGCCAACCTCGAAGTGACGCACGCCGGCACGCCGTTGATCTGGACCGGTGTGTTGCAGGAAATCACCCAGGGTCAGGTCCTGAGTTTTTCTCTGGCGTTGGTGGTGGTCACGCTGATGATGATGTATTGGCTCAAGTCGGTACGGTTGGGTGTTCTCGGCATGCTCACCCTGTTGACCACTTCGGTGACGGTCTATGGCTTCATGTTTTTGTTCGGCATCGAGCTGAACATCGGCACGACGCTGGTGACGTTCCTGGTGGTCGGCGTGGTCGATTATGCGGTGCACCTGCTGTCACGGATCAAACTGCTGGTGGAGCAAGGGATTCATATCGATGCAGCCATTTTGCAGGCGATGCACAGCGTGGGCCGTTCGACCGTGGTCAACGTGGTGATTTTCTCCGTGGGCTTCATGGCGCTGCTGTTTTCCGACTTCAAGCCGATTGTCGATCTGGGCGCGCTGGTCGCGATGGCGCTGTTTTCCAGCGGTGTCATGACCATTCTGCTGGTGACGCTGGTGTCGCCGTGGTTCTTCGCGGCGATTGTTCCGGTCGCGCCGGTGCCTGGACAAGATCGCTCCGTGGGAAAACCCGCCTTGAGCTGACCTGACGACCGGCACCGCAGGCGCCCAGGTGGCCTGCGAGCCGGTTTATCCAGCGCAGCAGGGTCTTCAGTTCAGCGTATTGCTTGGGTTTTTTTCGCCATAGCGGGCGATGCGCTCGAACTGACATTCCTCTCGGGCATCGTTGAGGTTGTTTTCGAATTCTTCGAGGCCGTCGTGCAATTGCTTGAGAGCGCCGATCTGGGAGACCAGCTCGGCCTTTTTTTCGGCGATCGCTTTTTGTGCCATGTCCCACGGGAATTCATCACCGTGGTAGTTGTTCAACATCACCTGCAGCTCTTTGAGCTTGAAACCCAGTTGCTGGGCGCACTTGATGAACGTCAACACCTCGACACTCTGCTGGCTGTAGATGCGGTATTTGCCTTCACGCTTGGGCTCGGGCAACAGGCCGATTTCTTCGTAATGGCGAATGCTTTTGACTGTGGTGCCCGACAGCTGGGCGGCTTTGCCGATATACATAAAGATCCGTCTCGATGATCAAACAGGGCGTAGCGCGACCAGGCCTCATGCCTGATCGGAGGGAATAATATAGTGAATAACATTCAAAGGTTGCAGCTGTGCGTAAATGACGCGCACAAGCGACGAACGACCGCTTGAAGGTGCGTGGGGAGGCTGACGACGTCGAGCGCGCCGCCAGCAAACAACGAGGGGTACGTCAGCTGCCGGCGGTGACCCGGGCCTGTTCCAGCCAGGCGTCGCGCTGGGTCGACTTGGAACCCAGGATCGGCCCGAAAGTCAGGGTCTTCAACGGCTTGATGCCGCAGAACTCCAGGGTCGTCTTGCGCATCTGGTGCAGGCCGGGCATGCGATAGACCCATTTGTAATACCAGGGCGGCGTGTCCATGGTCACCAGCAGATGCGCGGTCCGGCCCTTGAGCAGTTTGTCGGGGAAAGCCTTGCCCTCACGGTATTTGAAGGCAAAACCGGGCAGGAAAATGCGGTCGAGAAAGCCTTTCATCAAGGCCGGTATCCCGCCCCACCAGATCGGATAAACGAACGTCAGGTGTTCGGCCCAGGTGATATCGGCCTGGGCTTGCAACAGGTCCGGCTCCAGCGGCTGGATCGTGTGATAGCCCTCGTGCAAGACCGGATCGAAGTCCAGCGCATCCAGACGCAGCAGGCGCACGTCATGACCGGCATCCTTGGCGGCCTGGACGTATGTTTCGCTCAGCGCCCCGCAGAAGCTGTCGGTGGAGGGGTGACCCAGAATCACGAGCATTCGTTTGCTCATCGCGTGTACTCCTGAAATGAAGCTCGCAGCATAGAGTCTGCCCCTAACGGTAGAGTCAAGGCGTTCTTGGGGTCAGCGCCTCCAGCAAGGCCCGGGCGTAACCGGGCAGGCTGTCGAAGTCGCGGGCACAGATTTTCAGTGTGCGGTTGGCCCAGTTTTCGGGAAGAGAGCGGGTCGTGACCGCTTGTACCTGCGGCCAGCGTTCGATGGCCATCCGCGGCACGATGGCCAGCCCTGCGCCGCGAGCGACCATGCGAATGACCCCGTCGAAGCCGTCGGCACGAATGCGGATCGGCATGCGCTGGCCAATGTGCAGGGCCTGTTCCTCCAGATGGATCGCCAATGCACTGCTGGCGCCCAGGGCCACGTAGTCATGGCTCAAGGTGTCGGCGAAGGTCATTGACGGTTGTTCGGCCAGGGGATGGTCAGAAGGCAGGATCAGCACCAGCGGGTCATCGCGAAACGGCCGGGTTTGCAGGTCATCGGTGTCCACCGCGTCGGACACGATCCCGAGGTCTGCCGCCCCCTGACGCAACGCATGGGTGATGCGGGCGCTGGGCAACTCTTGAAGGTCGATGTCGAGATTCGGATGTTCGCGCAAAAAGTCGGCGAGCAACTCCGGCAGGTATTCGGTGATCGCGGTGGTGTTGCACAGCAACCGCACCTGACCTTTGACGCCCTTGGCGTATTCGGCCAGGTCCTGTTGCATGCGTTCGGCTTGTTGCAGCACGGCCCGGGCGTGTTTCGCCAAGGCTTTGCCTGCCGGTGTCGGCGTGACACCGCGACGACCGCGGTCCAGAAATTCGATGCCGAGCGAGGCTTCCATCGAGCGGATGCGCGCGCTCGCTGCTGCCAGGGATAAATGGCTGCGGGCGGCGCCGGCGGTGATGTTGCCGGTGTCGAGGATGTTCAGGTAGAGGCGCAGGTCGGTCAGGTCGAAGTGCATAGGTACAGCCTCGGGAGGTGTGCTGTCTGGACGGGCGCCTTCGCGGGCAAGCCTCGCTCCTACAAGGATTGTGGCGTCCGGATCAGCACCGCAAACCCTGTAGGAGCGAGGCTTGCCCGCGAAGGCGTCGGTTGCATCGATAGATTCTTCAGCCTCTGCCAAAACAAGAGGCAGTCTCAGTATATGGCAGATTTTCAAGCCGCCAATCCAGGCTCACGATAGCCCCATGAATACTCTCGCCGCGTTCTATCAAAACCTCGGTCTGGCCCTTTCCTTGCTGGTCATCGCCACTTTCTTACTGGCCGGCATGATCAAAGGCGTCATCGGCCTCGGCTTGCCCACCATCGCCATGGGCCTGCTCGGTCTGGCTATGGCACCGTCGCAGGCTGCGGCGCTGTTGATCATTCCGGCCACCCTCACCAATGTCTGGCAACTGGCATTCGGTGGGCATTTACTCGGTTTGATCAAACGGTTGTGGCCAATGCTCCTCGCGATCTTCATCGGCACCGGGGCGGGCACGGTATGGATCGGCATGGCTGGAGGTCATTGGGTGGTGCGGGCGTTGGGCGGGGCGCTGTTGCTCTATTCGCTGAGCGGTTTATTCCTGCCGACCTTGCGCGTCGAAGGTCGAACCGAACGCTGGCTCGGTCCGCTGTGCGGCGTGCTGACGGGCGTTAGCACATCAGCCACCGGCGTCTTCGTGATTCCGGCGGTGCCGTACCTGCAAGCTTTGGGCTTGAGCAAAGATGAACTGGTGCAGGCGCTGGGCCTGTCGTTCACCGTCTCGACCCTCGCCCTGGCCGCCGGCCTGTTATGGCGCGGTGCCCTCGGCGGTGGAGAGTTGAGTGCATCGCTGCTGGCGCTGATTCCGGCAGTGCTCGGCATGTTGCTTGGCCAATGGTTGCGTCAGCGGATCAGCGCCGTGCTGTTCAAGCGCGTGTTCTTCATCGGCCTCGGCGTGCTCGGCGGCCACTTGCTGATCAGCGGGTAGCGGAAGACGGGCTGAGCATCTCGATGGCGCGGATATCAAAGTCCCGCTCCAGGTATTCCATGCGCATGTCACGGAACTGCTGCATGTGCGGCAGGTTCGAGTGCACGTCGAGGTGGGCCTGGGATTGC
Organism: Pseudomonas sp. RT6P73; assembly: GCF_054897715.1. Taxonomy (NCBI): domain Bacteria; kingdom Pseudomonadati; phylum Pseudomonadota; class Gammaproteobacteria; order Pseudomonadales; family Pseudomonadaceae; genus Pseudomonas; species Pseudomonas sp. RT6P73. Next base: position 228,459 of record NZ_JBUBUV010000002.1, read on the forward strand.
CAGATCTCGTAGAAGATAAACAGCGTCGGGTCCTGTTTGTCGCGCAGCATGTGGTACTCGATGCAGCCGGGCTCGGCGCGACTGGCTTCTACATAGCCGCTGAAAAACGCTTCGAAGGCGTCGGATTTTTCCGGGCGGGTCTTGGCGTGCAGGATGAAGCCTTGAATTTCACTCATCAGAAAACCTCCTCAAGTTCAGAATCGGCGCAAGTTTATGGCAACAATCGCGTGTCGATTCGTGCGTATTGGTCAAATGAATTTTGCGAATTCAACGCTTATTCCGCGCGAGGCAGGTCGTTACTCTGCCGCCATCGAATTCCAAACTTCCGAGATTCCCATGAAAAAAGTCCTGTTGCTCAATGGCGGCAAAAAGTTCGCCCACTCCGATGGCCGCTACAACACCACCCTGCATGAAGCCGCGCTGAGCGTGCTGGATCGCGGCGGCGTCGATGTCAAAGCCACCTTCATCGACGAGGGTTACGACGTTGCTGAAGAAGTCGCCAAATTCCTCTGGGCCGACGTGATCATTTATCAGATGCCCGGCTGGTGGATGGGTGCACCGTGGACCGTGAAGAAGTACATCGACGAAGTCTTCACCGAAGGCCACGGAAGCCTCTATGCCAGCGACGGTCGCACCCGTTCCGACGCCTCGCAAAAGTACGGCAGCGGTGGTTTGGTGCACGGCAAGCAATACATGTTGTCGCTGACCTGGAACGCGCCGCAGCAAGCCTTCGACGACCCGACCGACTTCTTCGAAGGCAAGGGCGTGGACGCGGTGTACTTCCCGTTTCACAAGGCCAACGAATTCCTCGGCTTGACCGGCTTGCCGACCTTCCTGGCGGTTGATGTGATGAAGCGTCCGGATATCGAGGGTGATGTGGCGCGCTATGAACAGCATTTGACCGAGGTGTTTGGCCTCAAGGCTTAAGGCTCGACTACTATCGAAAGCTGACTAGGCACGAACCTGTGGCGAGATAGCTTTTGTGGCGAGGGGGCTTGCCCCCGTTCGGCGGCGAAGCCGTCGTGTAGTCTGTCAACACGGGCTGCCTGAAACACCGCATTTGACGGTTTTGGGTCCGCTTCGCGCACCAACGGGGGCAAGCCCCCTCGCCACAAGGGATTTCCTCTGTACAGTAGAGCTGCGCTGAATTATCGATAAGGGACGCCCGTGAAAGCCAGATCCGATGAGTTGCAGATTTTCGTCTGCGTGATTGAGTGCGGGTCGATTTCCGCTGCGGCCGAACAGGTCGGGCAGACGCCTTCGGCGGTCAGCCGCACACTGTCGCGGCTGGAAGCGAAACTCGATACCACCCTGATCAACCGCACCACGCGGCGCATGGACCTGACGGAGGAGGGCAAGTATTTCTTTGAACACGCCAAGCTGATTCTCGATCAGATGGACGAGCTCGAAGAACGCCTGACCTCACGCCAGCAAACCCCGTCCGGGCGTCTGCGGATCAACGCCGCGTCGCCGTTCATGTTGCACGCCATCGTGCCGTACATCGACGAGTTCCGCCGCCTCTACCCGGACATCCAGCTCGAACTCAACAGCAACGACCTGATCATCGACTTGCTCGAACAAAGCACCGACATCGCCATCCGCATCGGCACACTGGCCGACTCGACCCTGCATGCGCGCTCGCTGGGTTGCAGCCCGCTGCACATCGTCGCCAGCCCGGCGTACCTTGAGCGACACGGCACGCCGGCGGCTGTTGCGGACCTGACCGGCCATGCGTTGTTGGGCTTTACCCAGAACGAAGGCCTCAACCAGTGGCCGCTGCGGTATGTGCACGGTGATCGGTGGCCGATTCAGGCATCAATCAGCGCTTCCAGCGGCGAGACGATCCGGCACCTGGCGCTGGAAGGTCAGGGCATTGCCTGCCTGTCGCACTTCATGACGATCGACGATATTCGTGCCGGGCGATTGCAGGTGCTGCTGGCGGATTTCAACAGTGGCTATCGACAGCCGATCAACGCGGTGTACTACCGAAACTCGCAACTTGCCCTACGGATTCAGTGCTTCCTGGACTTCATCCAGGGCAAATTGGCGGCTTACGCCAATGCGGACTTCAAAGGCTGATTCGTGACTCCTGCGCAAGAGTGATTTGGGTCAGCGGGTCTGTTTCGCCACGGGACGGTCCTCGATACTCAATGCATCATTTATTCACGCAGGGAGTTTCTCCATGAACGTATTCGTTACCGGCGCTGCTGGTTTCATCGGCGGCTCCATCGCCACCGGCCTAGTCCGGGCAGGCCATAAGGTCACCGGCCTGGTGCGCAACGCCGAACAAGCCATTGAACTGAGCGCACTGGGCATCACCCCGGTAATCGGCACTCTTGACGACAGCGCACTATTGGCCGAACAGGCCCGCGCTTCCGATGCCGTGATCAACGCCGCCAGCAGCGACCATCGCGGCGCGGTGGAAGCGTTGCTCAATGCCTTGCGCGGCGCCAACAAAGTGTTCCTGCACACCAGCGGTTCGAGCATCGTCGGCGATGCGTCGGGCGGCAAATCCAGCGACGTTATCTACTTTGAAGACAACCTGCCGGAACCGACCGTCGACAAAGCTGCCCGCGTGGCCATCGACAACCTGATCCTCGCGGCGGCGAAGGACGGCGTGAACTCGGGCGTTATCTGCAACACTCTGATTTACGGCCACAGCCTGGGCGTCAATCGCGACAGCGTGCAGCTGCCGCGTTTGCTGAAACAGGCGCGTAAAAGCGGTGTGGTTCGACATGTCGGTACGGGGCAGAACATTTGGTCCAACGTACACATTGAAGACGTGGTGTCCCTCTATTTGTTGGCGCTGAGCAAAAACGTACCGGGCACGTTCTACTTCGTTGAAAGCGGTGAGGCGTCGTTCATTGACATGACCACAGCCATGGCTGAAGCCCTGAAACTCGGCAAGGCGCAAGACTGGCCGTTGAAAGAGGCCGAAGCCGAATGGGGTTATGAAATGGCCAACTATGGTTTGGGTTCCAACAGCCGGGTTCGCGGCAAGCATGCGCGTGAATTGCTGGGTTGGGTGCCTAAGCGGACGTCGGTGGTTGAATGGATTCGGGACGAGATGGTTTGAGTTCGCTTTAGACCGCGTCATCGTTCATCGCGGGAAAGCCACGCTCCCACAGGATTTATGTCGTCCCCGAAACTGGCGAACGACACAAATCCTGTGGGAGCGTGGCTTGCCCGCGATTGCGTTTTCGGCAACCCGACAACTGGCCGGGCCGCCCCCAATTCCGTAACATCCGCTCCCTCTTTCCCTGTTGTGTCCGATCCTCCATGAAACCAAAACGTCTGCGCGCCGATGTCCTGGCCGGACTCACCACCTCTTTCGCTCTTCTCCCCGAATGCATTGCCTTCGCGCTGGTGGCTCACCTCAATCCGCTGATGGGGCTTTACGGCGCTTTCATCATTTGCACCCTGACCGCGCTCTTCGGCGGGCGGCCGGGGATGGTGTCCGGTGCTGCCGGTTCGATGGCGGTGGTGATCGTCGCGCTGGTGGTGCAGCACGGTGTTCAGTATTTGCTCGCAACCGTGTTGCTCGGTGGCCTGATCATGCTGGCGTTCGGGTTGCTGAGGCTGGGCAAACTGGTGCGGATGGTGCCGCATCCGGTGATGCTCGGCTTCGTCAATGGCCTGGCGATCATCATTGCGCTGGCGCAGCTCGAACACTTCAAAAGCGGTGACGACTGGCTCAGCGGCATGCCGTTGTACCTGATGACCGGGTTGGTGGTGCTGACGATGGCGATCGTTTACCTGCTGCCGCGCCTGACGCGTGCCGTGCCGCCGGCGCTGGTGGCGATCCTGAGCGTCGGGCTGGCGGTGTATCTGCTCGGTCTGCCGACGCGCACCTTGGGCGACATGGCGCACATCGCGGGCGGCTTACCGACGTTTGCGCTGCCAGACATTGCGTGGAACCTGGACACCCTGCGCATCATCGCCCCCTACGCGATATTGATGGCGCTGGTCGGCCTGCTGGAAACCCTGCTGACCCTGAACCTCACCGACGAGATCACCGAGAGCCGTGGCTTTCCGGATCGCGAGTGCGTGGCGTTGGGTGCGGCCAATATGGTCTCGGGTGTGTTTGGTGGCATGGGTGGCTGCGCGATGATTGGCCAGACCGTCATTAACCTCAGTTCCGGTGGTCGTGGACGGTTGTCCGGGGTGGTGGCCGGGGTGCTGGTTCTGCTGTTCATTCTGTTTCTGTCACCACTGATCGAGCGCATCCCGTTGGCCGCACTGGTCGGCGTGATGTTTGTGGTGTCGCAACAGACGTTCGCCTGGGCTTCGTTGCGGGTGGTGAACAAGGTGCCGCTGAACGATGTATTGGTGATTGTTGCGGTCACGGTCATCACGGTATTCACCGATCTGGCCACCGCCGTGCTGTGCGGGATCATCATTGCCGCGCTCAACTTTGCCTGGCAGCAGGCCCGCGAGTTGTATGCCGACGCTCATATCGACGCCGATGGCAGCAAGCTCTATCACCTGCATGGCACGCTGTTCTTTGCCTCGACCACGCCTTTTCTCAATCAATTTGATCCCGCCAACGATCCGCCTGTCGTGACCATCGACTGCCGCCATTTGAGCTTCGTCGACTATTCGGCCATTGCAGCGCTCAAGACGCTGCGTGAGCGCTACGCCAAGGCCGGCAAGCATTTGCGCGTGCTGCACTTGTCCGAGCGCTGCAAGAAGTTGCTTAAACGCGCGCGCGTGAGTCACGACTGAGGTCCTCATCCTGTGGGATTGAGCCTGCTCGCGATAGCGGTGTATCAGCCACATCATTGGTGACTGACACTCCCTTATCGCGAGCAGGCTCGCTCCCACAGGGAAGCGGATGTAAATCTGCCTGCCTGATTTTCATATCCGCCGACCCCGCATACCTCTGTGCGACATCCCTTACCTCTGTACGAAAATAACTTTCACCTCGTTTGAAAACCATGCTTCGAAATGTTTTAAGAGTTTCACAAAACTTTCGACGTGACCCTTTCGAGGAGTACCGCATGACCCTGTCCTTCGGCTATTGGCTGCTGGTGTATGCCGCCATCGCCATCATTGCGTTGATCGTTCTGATCGCCCGCTACCGACTTAATCCCTTCATTGTGATCACCCTGGTGTCCATCGGCCTCGCGCTGCTGGCGGGCATGCCGCCGTCCGGCGTGGTCGGCGCGTATGAGGCCGGGGTCGGCAAGACGCTGGGGCACATCGCGCTGGTGGTGGCGCTGGGCACGATGCTCGGCAAGATGATGGCCGAGTCTGGCGGTGCCGAGCAGGTGGCGCGGACCTTAATCGACCGGTTCGGCGAGAAGAATGCGCATTGGGCGATGGTCTGCATCGCTTTCCTGGTCGGGCTGCCGCTGTTCTTCGAGGTCGGTTTTGTGTTGCTGGTGCCGATCGCCTTTACCGTGGCGCGGCGGGTCGGCGTGTCGATTCTGATGGTCGGCTTGCCGATGGTCGCCGGACTGTCGGTGGTGCATGCGCTGGTGCCGCCGCACCCGGCGGCGATGCTGGCGGTGCAGGTGTATCAGGCGTCGGTGGGGCAAACGTTGATGTATGCGATTCTGATCGGCATTCCGACCGCGATCATTGCCGGCCCGCTGTACGCCAAATTCATCGTGCCGCGCATCCAACTGCCGGCGGAAAACCCGCTGGAACGGCAGTTCCTCGACCGCGAGCCGCGCGACAGCCTGCCGGGGTTCGGCATCACCATGGCGACCATTCTGTTGCCGGTGGTGCTGATGCTGATCGGCGGCTGGGCCAACCTGATCTCCACGCCGGGCAGCGGTTTTAACCAGTTTCTGTTGTTCATTGGCAACTCGGTGATCGCCTTGCTGCTGGCGACCTTGCTGAGTTTCTGGACCCTCGGCATCGCCCAGGGCTTCAACCGCGAATCGATCCTCAAGTTCACCAACGAATGCCTGGCACCAACCGCCAGCATCACCTTGCTGGTCGGTGCCGGCGGTGGTTTGAACCGGATTCTGGTGGATGCCGGCGTCACCAACCAGATCGTCAGCCTGGCCGACGAATTCCACCTGTCGCCGCTGATCATGGGCTGGCTATTCGCTGCGTTGATGCGGATCGCCACCGGTTCTGCCACCGTGGCGATGACCACCGCGTCGGGGATCGTGGCGCCAGTGGCCATTGGTCTGGGTTATCCGCATCCGGAGCTGCTGGTGCTGGCGACCGGTGCCGGGTCGGTTATCTTTTCCCACGTCAACGACGGCGGCTTCTGGTTGATCAAGGAATACTTCAACATGACCGTCGCCCAGACCTTCAAGACCTGGACCGTGCTCGAGACCATTATTTCGGTGGTCGCTTTTGCGCTGACAGTGGGTCTTTCTTACCTGATTTAACCGGAGCCGCCTGCCATGGACATCCTCTACCAGATCCGCGCCCGCCAGGATTCCTTCAGTGCCGGTGAAGGACGCATCGCGCGGCTGATGCTCGACGACGTAGGCTTTGCCTCCGCCGCCAGCCTCGATGAGCTGGCGCAGCGAGCGGAAGTCAGCACCGCCACGCTGTCGCGGTTTGCCCGCACGGTGGGCTGTCGCGACCTGCGCGATCTGCGCCTGCAACTGGCCCAGGCCAGCGGCGTCGGCAGCCGTTTCCTCGACCCGGCGGGCACGCCGGATCAGTCGGCGTTTTACGGGCAGATCGTCGGCGATATCGAGTCGACCTTGCGCCAGCACTTGTCGGCGTTCGACGAGTCACGTTTCGCCGATGCGGTGAAACTGCTGGGCAAGGCGCGGATGATTCATGCGTTCGGCATGGGCGGCTGCTCGACCTTGTGCAGCGATGAATTGCAAGTGCGGCTGGTGCGATTCGGCTACCCGATTTCGGCGTGCCACGACCCGGTCATGATGCGCGTCACCGCCGCCAGCCTCGATGCCGAACGCGCCGTGATTGCCTGCTCGCTGACCGGCATCACCCCCGAACTCATCGAAGCCGTCGAACTGGCCCGCAACTACGGCGCACGGATTATCGCCATCACCCGCGCCGATTCGCCGCTGGCGCAATTGGCGGATGTGCTGCTGCCGCTGCAAGGCGTCGAGACCTCGTTTATCTACAAACCCACGGCGGCGCGCTACGGCATGCTGCTGGCCATCGACGTGCTTGCCACCGAGCTGGCGCTGGCCAGTCCTGAAGACAATCAAGAACGTCTGCGGCGGATCAAACTCGCCCTCGACGATTACCGCGGCGGCGACGATCACTTGCCGCTGGGAGACTGACATGATGTACGACACGCTGATTCGCAACGCCCTGGTCATCGACGGCAGCAACAGCCCGGGTTACCCCGCCGATGTGGCGATTCTGAACGGCCGCATAGAGCGCATCGGCGACTTGCACGATGCCACGGCCAACGAAGAAATCGACGCCGCCGGCCGTGTGCTGGCGCCTGGTTTTATCGACGTGCACACCCACGACGACACGGTGGTGATTCGTCAGCCGCAGATGCTGCCCAAGCTCAGCCAGGGCGTGACCACGGTGATTGTCGGCAACTGCGGGATCAGCGCATCACCGGTGAGTTTGCGCGGCGATCCGCCGGACCCGATGAACCTGCTCGGCACCTCGGCAGCTTTTGTTTACCCGACATTCAGTGATTACCGCGCGGCGGTCGAAGCGGCGAACACCACGCTGAACGTCGCCGCACTGGTGGGCCATACCGCGTTGCGCAGCAACCACCTCGACGACCTGTTTCGCACCGCCACGGCGGATGAAATCAGCGCGATGCGCGAGCAACTGCGCGAAAGTCTCGAGGCCGGCGCCTTGGGTTTATCCACCGGTCTGGCCTACGCCAGCGCGTTCTCGGCGTCCACCGATGAAGTGATGCAACTGACCGAAGAACTGACGGCATTCGGTGCGGTGTACACCACCCATTTGCGCAGCGAATTCGAACCGGTGCTGGAGGCCATGGACGAGGCCTTCCAGATCGGCCGGCATGCAAAATCCCCGGTGATCATTTCCCACCTCAAATGCGCGGGGGCTGGCAACTGGGGGCGTAGTCCGCAACTGCTGGCCTCGCTTGAGGAGGCTGCGAAAACCCATCCGGTGGGCTGCGATTGTTATCCCTACGCGGCGAGTTCTTCGACGCTGGACCTCAAGCAAGTCACCGACGCCCATCGCATCACCATCACCTGGTCCACACCGCACCCGGAGCTGGGCGGTCGCGACCTGATGGACATCGCCGCCGAATGGAACGTGCCGCTGCTCGAAGCGGCCCGCCGACTGCAGCCGGCCGGCGCGGTGTACTACGGAATGGACGAGTCCGATGTACGAAGAATCCTCGCTCATCCGTTGTCGATGGTCGGGTCTGACGGCTTGCCGGAAGATCCGTTCCCGCATCCGCGCTTGTGGGGCGCTTTCCCACGTGTGCTCGGGCATTTCAGTCGCGACGTCGGGCTGTTTCCGCTGCACACCGCCGTGCACAAAATGACCGGGTTGTCAGCGGCGCGCTTTGGCTTGAAGGAACGGGGTGAAATCCGTGAAGGACATTGGGCGGATCTGGTGTTGTTCGATCCGCTGACCATTCGCGACGTGGCGGACTTCAGTGACCCGCAACGGGCGGCGGAGGGGATTGAGGGTGTGTGGATCAACGGGGTGTTGAGTTACAGCGAAGGCCAGGCGAACGGCAAACGGGAAGGGCGATTTCTCGCACGGGAAGGGGACCTGCGCGCGGGTTTTCAGAGCATCCACATTCCCGTGTAGGAGCCAGGCTTGCCGGCGAAAGCGATCAGCCAGTCGACAAAAATTTTGAACTGCTTCTCGTAGTGGCACATTGCAATTAAAGAAAGCCATCGCGAAGCCGAAGCGCTGACATGCAGCCCAACTACAATGGGTGTCTTTTCAGTCAGGGAGCAACCCAATGAGCTTTGGCAAAACCACCCCGATCCTGCGGATTTTCGACGAGACCAAGGCATTGGAGTTCTACGTCGACTTCCTGGGGTTCACCGTCGACTGGCAACACCGTTTCGAAGCGAATTTTCCGCTGTACCTGCAAGTCTCCCGGGGCGAATGCGTGCTGCACCTGTCCGAACACCATGGCGACAGCACGCCGGGTTCGGCGTTGCGGATCGAGACCGACGAGCTCGAGGCGTTCCAGCAGCAATTGCTGGCGAAGGAATATCCGTTTTCCCACCCACAGATTCAGGCCATGCCCTGGGGAAGCCAGGACATGACCATCAGTGATCCGTTCGGGAACCGGTTGGTGTTTACCAACGCGATCTGCATGTAAATCAACACCGGTTTACGGATTGGCGGCTCGCAGGTATTGGGTTCTGGATGAGCGCATCGATTGCACATGCGCGGCGTAGTCAATGGACGGCAGTCGGCCGGTGGGGATGTTGATGTCCCTGGGGATCAGGGCATTGCAGTTCATGCAGGTGGGGAAATCGGTAGCTTGCCGGGAATCGGAAACCCCTTTGAGTCGTTGAGTCATCACAAATATGTTGTTCAGTGGGACGCTTGCACTCGACGAGTGATTGAGCAATGCGTTCCTGCTCCGCACTTCTGCATGACGCCCAGGTGTGCCGGACTGGATAGGGAACAAATGTCCGGAATGACCTAAATGGTCGCGGATGTCCCTGGCCAGCGCCGGGTGGAGGGCTATGTCATTCTGGTTGGCGTAATCGCGTTCAACTTGAGCCATGTAGGTTTCTGGCTGGGTGACTTCAAAGATCCCCAAGTCCCCCGGCCCGCTTGTCGAGGGGAAAGGATTGCGAAAGAGGGCGATCCCGGGATAGGTCCTGTCCCCCAACTGTTCAGGGAAGTTGAAATGCTCCATGGACGAAAAGCTACCGTCCACCGTCGTGACCGCTGCGTGTGCGGTGTACTCATTCAGTTTCTTTTTCGTATAGGCCTTGAACGCTGGGTAAGTGGCTTCGACCCCGGCGATTTCCTTGGGTGTCAAAGGATTCGTCCGATTGGGAAATTGAGCTTTCAGCGCGGCCAGTTTTCCGTCCTTTGCTTCTGCCAACAACCTTGGAGCGTCTGTCATCGAAACGGTTTTTTCTGAAAACTGTTTGTAGTAGTTGAGCACGATGGGGACGTTGACCAGATCATCGCGCACCAGCCCCTGCGAATCGGCAAATCGCACCGGGTTGTTCCCCACCATGCAATACAGGTTCAACCCGTCAGCCGTGCCCGTCGGGTCCGGGCTGATCCAGCGTTGCAACCATGGCGCGTAATACCGCTGGCCGTAGTAGTACAGCCCGCTGGCATCACGTTCCTTGCCCGAGTAACGGACGGTTCTGTATTTCGCTTCCAGCGCGTTACGCGCCGCTCTCCACGCCGTGCCGCCAAAGGGGTAATAACCTTCCTCGCTGATCAGGTTGCCTTCGCCATCCAGCTCCATGGTGTTGGACCCCAAGTGATCGTCGAAACCGAAGCGCAACGCGTCGTTGGTGATACCGGAAGGTGTTCCCAGGCTCCAGTGCAGGCAGCGAACGTTGCAGGTTCCCGCCTGAACGGTGATGACCTCGAGTTTTTCCGTCGTGCTTTCGCGTATCTCCAGGCCAGGCAAATACAAGACGTCGCGGCAGCGGGTGAATGCGTGGGCGTTTTGGTTTTGCCGTTTACGAACGCGCTGGCCGCTGCCGTCGTAGAGGTAACTTTCCGTATCCGCTTCCTGCTCTGCATGCTCCACCAGGGTCACGCTTTGCAATTGGTTGCGCGCGTTCCACAGCAGCGGTTGCCCGGTTTGCAGGGCCTGCAGATTGCCGTTGGCATCGAAGCCGGTTGCAAAGTCGGGGGACGGATCACCGGTTTTCCATGACAGCCCACGATTGCTGTCGGGGGCGATGCGCATCTCGCGGGTGTAATTATTGCCCTCGCGCTGATGCTGCAGTTTGATCAGGTTGGCGCGTTCGTCATAGGTGTAATGCTGAGTGAAATTGAGCAGTCGGCTGCGATCACTCGGGCTTGATCGCCAGACAGGAAGCGCTGCGCGGATGTCCGCTGCCTGCTCTTCCCGGCCCGTCGCCTTGACCAGCTGATACAGGCTGTCGTAGTCATAAGTGCTGCGCGGCGTTACGCGTTGATTGGCGTTGTGCTGCTCGGGTTTGCTGTGGTCTTCGACACTCAACACGTTGCCGACAGCGTCGTAGGCGTAGTGCAGTTTCTGAAGAACGTGGGTAGTCGCACGCGAAAGGCTTCGCTGGATCATGCGGCCGTTTTCGGGCGCATACATCGCCGCGCTGGTGACCTTGTCTCCCAGCACCTGGGATTCGATTTGACCCTGCGCGTTGTAGCTGACTTGATCGAGAATCAGCTTCTGTTGAGTCGTGCCACTGAGTTGCAGGGTGACTTTCTCCAGCTGACCGGCGACATCGAACCAGAAGCGTTGGGTATGTCCTTTGGCATCTGTCTGTTCGAGGACTTCGCCGGTCGGCGCGTGTCGCCAAGTGGTGGTATGGCCTGAACCGCTTTCAAGCAATCCCTTGCGCTCGTCGAGGTCTTCCGGCCAATGGGCTGCGTGCTGATCTTTCAGCAGATGGCGCGTTTGGCTGAGCAGTTTTCCCGTCAGGTCATACCCGGAAAAAAGCACGCTGCCCGCCGGATCATCGTGGCGAATCAACCGTCCGCACCGGTTGGTTTGTGCATCGTCGGTGGAGCTGGCTGCGTAAGTGAAACGCTCGATGACCTGAAGGGATTGCTGGGCGGATTCTTCGTGAATCGCCAGTGGGCGCAGCTGGTTGTCATAGTCGGTTTGCCAATGGCTACCGCGCGAGTCCCACGTGTCCAGCGCCTGCCCGGCCTCTCCAAAAAACGCCAGACGCCAGCCGGCATCGATGCTGTCGATCAGGAGTGTGGCGCCCGACAGGCTGCGGACTTGCCTTGAGTCTGCGGTGTTCAAGTCAGTCAAGACTGCGGGCGAGTAGTGCTCGATGATCTGTCCGCTGATGTCATGCCGGTTACGCGTGATACGGGTTGCTGGTGTCTTGATCGATTCGTTGCACAAGTAACGGACTTCGCGCAGCGCAAGGCCACGGCCGTCGATGACGTTCAGGGTCGGGGTGTGGCGATGAACATTGACGCTCATTGCGCACCTCCTTGCGCCGGGAGCTCGGGCTGGGTGTCGTTTTCGTCTTCGGTGATGGAATACCAGGGATGCAAGGTGTGATGGCGTTCGTCACCCTTGGCATTGATGACACGTATGAGACGGCCCATGGGGTCATGGAAATATCGATCACAAAGGCCTGATCTGCGCAGGGATTCATCATTGATGTAGCGGTGCCGGTCACTGAAGTACGGCCGCCAGGTACGAGTCACCAGGCCCTTGTTGTCGTATTCAGTGCGCTCGCTTACACGCCAGCGAACGCTGACTTCGTGTTCTTGCGGTTTGTCGCCGACCCACGTCAATGCACCGTCTTCGTTGACCGCTAAAGCTGTTCCTCGCCCGGCTTTGTGTTTGCTTTGCAACGGCCGGCCAAAGCCATCCCAGCTAGCGGCAACGATTCGGATTTGTGTGTTTTCAGAATCGTTGGGGTATCGATCTGCCTGTAGCGTGGCGCAGTAAACCGGTTCGCGCTGCACGCTGGCGACCTTCGCGTGGAGTGTTCGTTCGTAAGGTGTTTCTTTGATTGCGTGGCGGGCCAGACGCGCACGAGCGCTGGCGCGGATGTGACCATCGGGCAAAAGATCGCCCATGGCGACGGCCTCCTTACACCATTCCTGTTCCTGCTGAGTGGTGGCCACGATGTGTCCCATCCAGCTGAACGAATCGTAGAAGTAAGCGCTGGCGACTTGCTGTAATGCCTGCTCCGGGTTTTCGATCGCAAGGTCAGGCCGGCCGTGATAGCGACGGGTATGGGTGGAGAACGGCGAGAAACTGATGTTGTGATCGGCGCTGCTTTTGTAATGGCTGATGGCGTGAACGTGGCCGAAAGCATCGTACGACGCTTCCTGAATAACGTTGTTTGAGTCGGTGATCCGGGTGGGTTGGAGCATTCGGTAATCAATACTGGAGGCGGTGGTCGTGCAGTTGTCCGGCAGTTTGATGCTGGTTGTCAGGCAGAAATATGGGTCATGGGTGAAGGTGGTTTGACCCTGTTGCGGGCTCTGTTTAAAACTCGACGGTTTGAAAAAACCCTCCAGTTTTTTGTACGTGACGAAGCTGCGTCGTACCGACCAGAGTTTGTCCTGCTTATCCCACTCAGCGTCGCCCGGTAAGGCGATGGGCATTTTTTTGTAGCCTTCATCCTTGAGTCGTTGAGTCAAATCAAAGGACGGCGCCTGCGTTTTGAGTACGTCGTAAACCTTCAACGCCAACTCATTGAGTTCGGCTGTTTCCGTGTGATCGACCAACGCTTCGACACTGGCTTCTCCGTCCGCATAGGGACCACTGGCATCAGGCTTTCCATAACGCTGTAAAGACAGACCGGTCATGACCTGTAGCGTTTTCCATGCCGCCGAAGCGCTCAGGATCAGCAGTGCCTCATGGTTGATGCCAGAAGGCGACAGGCCCTCGGCCAGAGGTGCTTTTGGCAGTTTCAGAGCATTCGTGCGTTGCAGATAAGGCAAGCCCAGTCGTCTGCTCTGCGGGGTCATGATGTGGATGAATTGGGCTTTATGTTCGGTCACGTAGTAGAACTGCTGGGCCTCGTCATGGGCGTCGAGCCACCATTTTTTCTTCCAGGGATCGCTGAAAGGGCAGGCATCGACGGCTGTTGTGCGCCGGGCATAGCTGATCTCAAGATGGTGGGTCAGGTAACCGCGGGCGTCCCAGTTCAGATTGATCGTGTGGGTACAGCGCGGATCTTGCGGGAAGCGCTCGTATTGATAATGAATCGACTCCACGAGCACCGGGTGCAGGATCGAGTAAGGGCTGTGCTTGCCCATGCCCTTGAGCTCGTTGACCCTGTAGCGGTGTTGTTGCACCGAGTACGGAAGCTTTGACTTATCGCCCTGATCCGGGCCGTAAACCTCCACCCGCAAGATACGTCCGTTGAGCGCCCGGGCGATTTCACGCCGGCGAGCTCTGGACCAGGTGTTGGCCGGAATATGTCGGTCGCTGCGCGGCGTCCAGCTTTCGCCCAGGTTCTGAATGGTGCCTTTGAGCTGCACGGCTTTTTCGTCGCTGTAATCTCGATCATGGATGATCAGATCAACTTCATTGCCGACATGGAACCAGGTTTTGCTCAATGTCGGTACGGTTTGCGGATTAGTTGCTTTATTACTACCCGTGTCAGTTTTCACGAGCAGGCCGAAACCCCGGAATTCGCGTTCGGCGCCGTCGTAAAAGCCGCGCCGATACTTGAATTTCTGGGTTAGAACATTCCCGGTGATTTCATCGAATCGAGTCTGCTGCTTGACCAGAAACAGCGGAAACGGCAAGCGTGAAACCGCCGTTTTCTTATTTTTGAGCACCTGTTTTTTTTCGTCCAGCCACTCTTGTGCCGAACTGCGGTAGCTGAGGGTGCCGCTGGCGCCCATGTTGTTATTGGTCGATTGCAGCAAATAGGGTTTGGTGCGGATGAAGTCGCATCGCCAATGCCGTGGCGTTGCCCCCGGTACGCTGAAAACCAGGCTGGAGCAGCCGAGTCCTTGCAGGTCGGTGACACTGACCTGGCAGAACCGGTCATAGCGAAAACCTGCGGGCCATGGCATGTCGATCGCCGGGCTCAGGCCATTGCCGCACCGGTTCATGAAAATCCGCGCGCAGTGGGGTTCCAGATAAATAAGGTCGGCGCTTCCAGAGCCGTCCAGGTCGGCCAGCAAAAGACGCGATGCGTCGAATTCTTCCAATGAAAGTTCCGGTGTGGCGATCACCCGGCCTTTGCCGAAGCGTCCGCGACCGAGGTTGGGCCAGCATTTCACTTCGTTGCGACGGATACGAACCAGATGCTGTTGCCCGCTGCCCAGAATGTCGCTGAAGGCCACCAGTTCGCTGGATGAATTGCCGGGCAGTGGCAGGTCATCCTCATCAGCCCCGCGATCCATTTCGGTTGCCGCAGCGAAGCCGGCGCCTTTGTGGTTGGCATACAGTCGAACACTGCGCGGGCCCAGCATCACCAGATCGTTGAGCCCGGCACCCATCAGATTGGCCAATTGTCCTTGAGGATGGAAGAACTCAGTCGGTACGGCGTCAAGCGGGGTGAAGTTCGACCAGGTGCCGTTGGGTTTCAGCGTGAAGAAGCCACTGAGCCCCGGTTGCGCCACGATCCAGTCCGGGCGTCCGTTTGCATTGAGGTTACCGAGAAACTGTCGGATGGGTTTGCGGCTGTCGGATAACGGCAGATGTGGCAGGTCGCTCAACGCTTCATAGGTGACATGGTCGCCTCCCAGCTCATCGCGTACCGGTTGGCTATAGCGCCAGCTTTTGTCGGTGCGGTGCAGCACGCCGGGCAGTCCTTCTCCCAGCAGATCGACGAACTGAAAGCGCTGTTGATGATTGAGCCCGGACAACGCCTCGAACGGTTTGAAGCGTTGAATCTCAGGTTCCAGCGTGAAGTCGGTGTAGGTGAATTCGAGGGGAGGATGGAGTTCATCAGTACTTTCGCCATAGGCCTGGTCCAGCGCTGCGCTCAGGCAGCTATAGGAATGAGGGCTGGTCAGGTACTGGATCACGGTGCGGCGAACCAGTACCGGCTCGGACCCCATTGATGGTTCATCAGGGAAGTAATGAAACATCAGAATTTGCTGGCATAAACGTTGAGTTCTCAGCTCGAACCCATAGGAAAAATCCGAGAAGGGATCGCTCCGTAGCGGCGGCGTTTTTGTTGTCCGATGCGCGGGTTTTTCATCCAGTGCGGTGCTGCGTTCACCGTAGTCGAAGCACACTTCGAAGTGCCAACGTACGTCCTTGAGCCCCCCGATTTTGCCTAAGTACAGCTGAGCGTCAGCTTCAAAATTGCCATAGCGCACCCGCCCAAGGTATCGCTGGGCACGAGTGTCGGCAGGGTCCTGCGTCGAGACCGGGTCCGCGTTGTACTCATACACAATATGCTCGCCATGAGGGTTCATGCTCTCTTCAAGCAACCACTCGCCCACGTGCGATAGTGCATCGTGATCCGCACGGCGTGCCGATGGCGTTTTTCCAAACAGATGCCGGGTGCCGTCGGCGTTGTGTATCAGCCAGAAGCCCGGTTCGCCTATCGCGCTGGACCAATGTTCGATCAGATTGAACGCCGTTTCGATGCGCGGTCGATAGCGCACGACCGTGTGTTCCACCTGCCGAATGCCGTCGCTGCAAAGCTTTTGGCTGGATTCGATCACGCCGGTGGTCCGGTTCCGCTCAGGCATCAACACCTCGCCGTCGGGGCCGATGAACAAATCATCACGGGTGTAGGACGGAACGCCCACGTGGGTGCGTCGTGTGACGGTTGGCAGAGACAGTGTCCAGCCGAGGCCGAACACCCCGTTGCCCTGAGCACTGCTGTAGCGTAAGGCAAGGGCCGGGGCGTATCCGCGACCGGGTGAAATGGGCAGCGGAATCTCGCAGGAAGCGCTCCCGCTTGAGCCGATTGCACCGAGGCCGTTACCGATGCTTTGAATCGCCCCCCCACCCTTGGGCAAGGCAGGAGGGGTGACAGGGAGGGCGGCGTGTTCGCTCATTGCGCACCTCCATTTGCCCTGGCGGTGTACTGCACGTGCACGATGATGTCGGTCAGGGATTCAAGCATGCTTTTTTGGGCGGTATGGTTGGGAAATGACAGTTGCCATTTCGATACCGCTCCGGTGTATTCGAAGGGCAGGTAGCGATCATCCTGAAAGCTCAGCGTGAACAGACCGCTGTCGTCGATGCCTGTCGACAGGGCAATTTGCTGATTGGCGCGCAGACTTTTCATGACGGTCTTGTCGGCGCCGGGCATGACGACTTCGCTGTCGGTCTGGGTCAGCGTGGCGCGGATATCGTCATAAGGGCCGAGGACGGCCGGCAGGGAAATGCTGATGGTCTTGATCCGGCGCAGGCAGTGCCCCGGGTAGTCGTTATCAAACAGGGCCTGCGTTAATTCAAACTCGCATGAGCCTGTATCCAGCAGGATGGCCTTCATTCCTTTGATGAGTGTCTTGTCTGCTGCGAGCGTTCCGTCCCAGGGTTTGTTGATCGACGGCGTGATGTTTTCCTTCAGGTGGAGCTTGCTTAACGACACGGTCTTGCGGATTTCCAGTTCGCGCTCGTTGCCCAGCAGCCAGGCATTCTTCATCTTCATCAAACCCAGCTTCATGCGCTCGCCAGGGCCGAGCCCACGGTAGGTGCTGTTCCAGGTCTGGTTCTGGAAGAACGGTTGAGTGGTGCTGTCGGCCGTCTCGTAACGCCAGCTCCGTTCGGTGAACTGGCATAAAGAGAACGTCGAGTCATACACCTGGTAGTAGAAGCTGGAGAGTTGGTGGGTGAACCACTGGTAAAGCTGTGAGTTGGTGAAGCGCTGGCTAAGAAAATCGTAAGAGGTCCGGGCGTGAGCCAGCGACGTTTGAGTCTGTTGCAGAAGCAGTCGCGAAGCAGTCTCTCGTTCAATCTCCACCGCAAGCTGTGCATCGATCTGGGCGATTTCGAGCTTTGCCTGGTCGCGGGCGAGGGTCCAATCCTGATGGCGGCGTCGATACTGCGCGGCACGCTCCAGGGCTTCGCCCGCGCCGTAGGCTGCGGTTGCCACCCCTTGTTGCATGGCCATCATGGCAAGCGCGCCGCCCTCAAGGCGAGCCCCGCCGTCCGCCAGACCAAAAATGTTGGGAACCACTTTCAGGCCCTGACCTCCGGCATGCGCCGCATGGGCGCCGGCTTCAGCGATACGCCCCTCCAGATGGAACGCGGCAGCCGTCACTTCTTCCAGATTGACGACCTCGTTGACCCGCTGACTGTAGTAATCGCGGCGGCTTTCGACGAGGGCTTTACTGGCCAGTAACGCTTCCCGGGTTTTCTGATCGATCTTCAGGGCCTGGGTCTGCAGATCTACCGCCATGGTGGCGATATCCCAGAGGTGCTGCTGCTGAAGTTCCTGATAGCTGGCCTGCTCGCTGCGCTCGATGAACGACATCAGCGTTTCGCCGAACTGGATCACCGTGTCTACCGCACTCATGGCATGGGCATGCAGGGCACTGAAACGGTAAGGCGGAATCTCGGTGCCCAGACGCTGGGCCAGGCCGGGCTCCGCAGCGCGAGAAGGATTGGCACCGAGCTGTCTGTTTGAAGCGGCTGGAGCTGCGAAGAGCGCCAGCCTCAGGGGGCGGCCCACAATGTCGAGGTTATGCCGAAGGTTGTGCAGGCGGCTTTCGAGCTTTTCCCAGCGTGGGAGCAACACGGGGTTGAAGGGCAAGCGCGAATGCGGCGCGTCAATCGCATGGGCAGAATGTGAGTGGACGTACGGACGGACACACACACTTGAGGGACCTGCTCTGGAGCGGCAGTTGTCTTGAGTTGCTTGCCTTGTTCTCCCAAGGCTTTTTCAAAGTCACGCAGTTTTCTATTGGGCTCCTCGCTGAACGCTTTCAATGTGATCTTTGCCCAAAGATCGGTTTGCCTGATATCCGGTCGCGGGCCCAACAGATCCTGTGCGCGCAGGTACCAGAGTTTCGCCTCGGTCAGACTGTCGGGAGACAGTTGTCGGTAAGCGGTGTCGCCACGATTGAGCAGAATATCGAGGTAGAGCATGTACAGGGCTTTGCGAAAGTGCACGGGATGACTCAGTGCAATCTGGTGCGGATCCTGTGGTCCCTGTAGGGCATAGCTGGGTTGGCCGGGCTTGGGTGTGCCGGTGATCAGAGGCACCGCGTTCCAGTAATCAGGATTGCTGCCACTGACTGCTTTTCGGGCGGGATTGAACAGGTACTGCAACCAGCGTTCGGCTTCACCGTATTGGCGCTCCTGGTTAAAGCGGTGCGCCACCAGCCAGGGCAGGTAAAGGAACAACTCGACGAAGTAGCGACCGTAGGCACCGTAGAAATCCAGTGGCTCCGGCGGTTTACCGCTCTCGAAGGAGGGCTCTTGCAGGTGCTGAGAGGACCAGCTCAGCAACGTTTCCATGCTGGTTTCTGCGCGCTCGATCAGGTGCCGGGCGAAGGTGATGTTCATTCGGATGGGTTGGCGAGGCGGGGTTTTCGGAGTATCGCTGTTCTTTATTTCGGACTTTGAAAAGTCGATGAATTCTGTTGTACCTAATGCGTTGTCCAGACGTGATTCGATACTGGGTGTTTGCGACAAGGTTGACGAGTGACTGCACTGGAGCATTCTAGGGTTGGAAGGTGGCCACTTCTCCATCAGCTCAATGAGTGTTTTGTCTTTATCTTTATCGAGTGTTTTGAGGTGAACGGTCGACTGGATAACGGCGTCTTTGTCGATGACGATTGACAGGCAGAAGTCGAGATAAATACCAAACTCTTCTCGACCTAATTTATTGACATACAAGGCGACGAACAGGGATGAGGAGGCGGGATGACAGGTGGCAATGGTTCTCGTGTTTGCCTTCAATTTTGCCAGGTCCATGTCTTCAATCGATTCGGCCGACCAGTAATGTTGAATGCATGTCTGCGGCGTACTCCAGCTGCCGTCGTATTTCTTGAAGCACAGATTCAGACGAAACAAGGGAAAGGCTTTGTTCTTGTTATCTTCTTTGCTCGCCTGATCCTGAAAGATGCATTCCGCCCAGATCACATACAAACGATTGTTGAACATGACTGGACGGATGGTGTGTTCAAGGGTGCTGTCCGAAACGGGCAAGTTGATGCGGTGCCAGTCGGACCACGCTTGCGGCTCCGGAGCATCATATTTGGCAGTCCGGGAGCCAGCCACGAAGGGGCGACATGACATGTCCAGCGAGCGCCAATACCAGGTATTGGCAGCACGGGATTTGGCAATGAAGTGATAAGTGCTGTTGGCGAAATCGCTGCCGTCGATGTAACCGTTGACGATTTGCAGGTTGGCCACTTCCTCCAGCCTGGTCAGATAAGCCAGCACCGCTGTTTGCACGGACTCGGCAGTGAGCTGGTTTCGGTTCAGATCGTTTTCCAGCTGCTCGAAGCTTGCGGTGCGGGTCTTGCGCAGCGTCGGATCAAGGTAAGTCGCCGGAAAATAGTACAGGCGCTGATTGGTGGCCCAGTCCTGATAGTGATGCATGACGGTGCGCCAGGTGTCGACCTGGTCAGTGGGAATCTGCGCGGTGTGATACCCCGGTTCCATGTTGGCCAGAATGCTGATGATGTACTGCTGAAGACTGGCAATTACGCAGGCTACCGGGCTGGTCGGCACATCCTGGCTGACCAGTACATCAAGCAGCCAATAGTGGTATAGGTCATCGGCCGTCTTGAGGTGCTCGGCTATCTTCAAGTCTTGCAGCTTCTTGTCTTGCGCAACAATCGCCGTCAGATAGAGCCCGAGCTGCGCATCACGCAGGCTTTCGTTCAGTTGTTTTTCAATAGCAACAGACATGTTCATTCCTTGAGCATGTATTGAGATTTAGTGACTGGCCGCCATGATCGTTTCACCGACCGTTTTCCATTGGGCAGTCGAACTGTTTTCGTTGAGAGCAGCAGCACCGAGCAACGCGTTCGTGCCAAGGCCGGTGACTTTACAGGCGCTGTGACAACGCATGACCCAATCGATGTCCTTTATGGTTTGGGCCCTCCTGAACGGCAACTGCGAGGTAAGCACGGTGACTTCTGCCGCTGTCCAGTTCAGGAGTTGGGCCAGACGCTCGTTGACAGCGCTTGTCTCGCCACCATTGAAATCGGCGAACTCCAGGTAGCTCAGCAGGTTTTCTTCCGGCTGCTGGTAAGTGCTCATGAAGTGGTTAAAGCGATCGAACAGGTACAAGGTTTTGAACGAGAGCCTCAGTTGTCCATCCGGCATGTCCAGCCAGCGGGCAGTGCTCAGAAGTGCGCGCAGGGCCTTGTTGCTCAACTGCAACCGGACAGCGGCCTCGGTGTGGCGCAGCAGCGGATGCAAGGTGCGCGCGAGCTCATGTGAGTCTTTAGACACAAGGGCCGCGGTGAGAATCTGATGGACTGAAGTGCTCGCCCATATCACGACGTCTTTTGCACAGTTCATGGGCAGCAGGAATGTTTCCTGCAAAAATGCTTCGATCAGATGCTGCTGACGATCATGGGCCAGCAAGAGAAAATTCTTGAGTTTCTGCTTGCTCTCGTCTTTGAGCTTGCGGTTTTTTTCGTGATCGTCGTCCAGTTTGATGGAGTCGTCATCGACGATTTTGTTCAGAGCGGCGGTCAACGTCTGCGATACATCGTGTTTGATCGTGGGGGCGACATTTTTTACCAGCCCTTTGTCATCTAACAGGGTATTCGCCAGTTTCGCCCTCCAATCAGCTTTCCCCGGCAATGCCAACACCGCCCACTCTTGTGCGGTGACCACACTCGCGCGCGTGTCGGCGATGAATTTGGTGAGGTTCTGCTGCAAATTCCCCAACGGATAATCGGCGCTGGTTGGCAATTCAAGAACACGTTGCAGCATGGGGATGTCGTAGGCGGATTCTTTGATCCAGCGAGTTATCCAGTCCAATTGCATCAGGACGTCGAGGAGGTCGAATGCAAAAACGCCCTGGGGGGCTTCATTACTCAAAAGCACTTCAGTTATTTCGCCAGTCAAGGTGCCAATCGAGGTTAAGCCCCCTCCCTGATAAATGGATTGCAGTATCAGACGCGGATTTTTCCGGTGGGTAAATTCATCGAAACCAGCACCACTCCATTTGATGTTCTGGCCCTCCAGCGAAGAGATACCTGTCGAACCAGTGGTTGGAGTCTGCTTGATGTAGATCGACGGCTCATCTATCTCGCCTGATTCTTTGGTAAAGCTCAGGTCAAGCCTTTTGTCCGTTGTGTTGTTTGCGAACCATGACGTGTTGGTCCTCAGTCTTGACCCCGCAAGGAGGGTGGCTTCGCCCGGGCCGCCCTGTTCCGGAAGCAGAAAATGTGCGATCAGCTCAAAATACTGCCTTCCGTTTTCGCCATTTATTCGAAGTGTCCGCATGCCGTTGTTACCCGTTGCCAGGCACCTGGAAATGTTTTCCCCTCCCAGCAAATTGGCCAGCGTCGAACTTTCGCTGATCGAGAGACCGAACATCCGCGCGATGCGCGCCTGGCGATAGATGGACGACAGCGTGGGCAAATCACACTTGAGCGAGCCCAGGTGTTTTTGCGTATTTCTGACGACCTGCAATAGCGAGTCCTCTGTCAGAGGCAAGCCAAGACTGATGCTCAGGTGTTGGAGAATGGTGTGAGAGGCTGGATCCGAATTCTCCGCCCGAAAGACACGGCCATCGAGCTTCAGCGGTGCGTCAAATACCCGGGCCTGATTGAACACCTTATCGAACAGCGTGATGTTATCGCCGGTCGCGCAGGGTAATACCTGGTGCAGCAGCGCGCCAAACTCTTCAGCGGTGATTGAGTACTTGCGATTCAGGTATCGATAAACACCAAGGGCACGGATGGCATGGCAGTCGAGCTGCATCTGGGCATTACGTGGCCGCTTCAATTCAAATGCGCTGCACAGCAGACTGTCCAGCTCTGTGAAAGGAATGTCGAGCCAACGCTGGAGGCGAATCATTCGATGCAGGCGTTCGAGTTGGTCCTCGGTCGCATTGGCGATTTCCCCGAGGCTTTTCTCTCTGTCCAGCGACATGCTTTTCTCAGGGGGTGCGAGAGGGCCGTTTACGTAACGTGCGCCGTAGGGCTGGGTGTAAGGTGCCGACAATAAGTAATGCGCAGAAGTGTTGGGCGCGTGTTTGCCTTGCGCCAGCAAGGCCTCCAGTTGCTCGGCTTTGAGTTCGGTTCGCTCAAGGAAGCGGTGTATTTGTTTCAGATCGGAAATGGATGCAGTGCCGTAGATCTTTTCCCAGTAATTGTTTTTTTGCTTGCTCTGTTCGTCGGGGGAGAGTCTGGCGAACGCCGTATTTGTCAGGATCTTTTCAGCCCATGGCTGTTCTGTCAGCAACGCTTGCTGTTTTGGGCCCAGCCCGGACATCAGCCTCTGAGCGTTAGCGGAGGAGGCGTTCTGTATCGTACCGAAACGAGAACCGTAGTATTGCGTGACAGGCAGGTATTCGCTGACGAGGTAATTCAGTTCCCCGAGCGTTGGTTTGTCCGCGCTTAGACCCAGCAGGCACTGATGATGGAAAAACTCGTACGGAAGGGCAAAGGGGTAATTTCTTTGCGCTAAAACGTCATAGGTCGATTTACCTCTGTCGTCGGTGGTCTTCAGCGCGTCCAGGATATTCTGGCCCAGGATCGCATTGACGATCCCGAGCATCGGTTGCGCGGTGAAGGTGCTTTGCTGGTCAATCGACAGGTCAGCAAGATCTGGACGACGTTTTGCCAACGTGATCCGGTTGGCTTTTTCTCCCTCTGTGGACGAGGCGCTGGATTCCAGTTGCAGGGCAAACCGGTACAGCGCTCTGAGGTAGGCGACCGGTGAATCGATGGCGGCGATCGAGTCGTTCTTACACGCGTCGTCCCAGTTCTCTTTGAACAGATGGGAGTAGGTGGGGCCCTGTTTCTCGACAGCGCGAATACCCGGGGGATGCCAGTGGTGCTGTGCCGTTCCGTCCGATGTCCGGTGCTCCCGGTAAAGGTGGTTGATCTGCGCGGCATAACATCTGGCGTCGTTGTAGAGCACTCCGGTGTCGATGCTGGCGGCCTGCGTTTTGAGGCTCTCGTCATTGTTGATCGCGGTATCCAGACGATCCTTGAACTCGGCCGCGGTCATCCCGGTGATGTCGAATACCGAAGTGATGTTCAGCTTTTCTTTGAAGAGTGTTTCAAATGCTGACGATTTGCCCTCGGGAGCGAAGGCCTCGATCAATGTATCGAGTAAGGGTTGAGTTGAATTCTCACTTGAGGAGGTGTCGTCCATGCCGATGCGTTTCCGATGAAGGGTTGGGCATCGACATTACGGAGTAGCTAGTGGGAACGCTGTCAGCTGTATCAATCAGCGGAACTGGAAGTTTCACCACCAGGCAGGGGAACAATGCCGGGAAGGCTGTAGGATTCTTTTTTACGGCGAATGACACGACGGGTTGGCAGGGTCGAAATACTTTTAGGAAAGGGAGTGTTAGCTTCAATCAATGATTTCGTTGGATTGCAGGAGGCATCATGGTCAGCATTACGATTAGAAACCAGGACGATCAATCTATGGAGCAGTTGCGTGTCGCAGCCCCCCAAACGGGCGCTCGATTGAGGAAGAAGCAAGGGGGAGATTTGACCACCGATGAGCGTGCCGAAGGACTTGGAAGCCGAGTCCACAACAGATTCAGCATCACGGGTGGGATAGAACTCGATCTTCCTTCGCGTCACGAGAAAGCGAAAGCGGTGGACTTCTCTGAGTGATCGATGCTGGAGCGGACGCTGAGCGTCCATTGAGGCATTCCCACGCGGGAGCGTGGGAACGATCCGATTCACCGCAAATTGAATGTCAGACGCGGAAGTGACTCACCATCTGCTGCAACTGATTCCCCAACCGCGCCAGTTCAACACTGGACGCAGCCGTTTCATCACTCGCGGCGGCGGTCTGTTCTGACACGTCGCGCACGTTGATGATGCTGCGGCTGATTTCTTCGGCCACGGCGCTTTGTTGCTCGGCAGCGGCAGCGATCTGCTGGTTCATCGACTGGATGTTGGACACCGTGCGGGTGATGTTTTCCAGCGATACGCCAGCCTTGCGGGTCAGGGCGACGCTGCTGTCGGTCAGGGCGCGGCTGTTGTTCATCACGGTCGACACTTGTTTGGTGCCATTCTGCAGGCCGGCCACCAGACCTTCGATTTCTTCGGTGGACTTCTGTGTGCGCTGGGCCAGGCCGCGGACTTCGTCGGCCACCACCGCAAAACCACGACCGGCTTCGCCGGCACGCGCGGCTTCAATCGCGGCGTTGAGGGCCAGCAAGTTGGTCTGTTCGGCGACGGCTTTGATCACGTCCATGACGCTGCCGATCTTGTCGCTTTCCTGTTGCAGCACGCTCATGGCTTCGGTGGAGCGCGCCACTTCGCTGGCCAGACGTTCGATCTGGGCGATGGCTTCGTTGACCACTTTGTCGCCTTCGCGAGCTTCGCCATCTGCGGCAGCTGCAGCCTGGGAGGCTTCTTCGGCGTTACGCGCGACTTCCTGAACGGTGGCGGTCATCTCATGCATGGCGGTGGCCACTTGATCGGTCTCGATCTTCTGGCTATTGACGCCGGCGCTGGTTTGCTCGGTGACGGCGGACAATTCTTCAGCGGCGCTGGCGATCTGAGTGACGCCGTCGCGGATGCCGCTGATCAAGTCACGCAGGGTCACGCCCATGCGCGCAATGCCTTGCTGCAACACGCCGAGTTCATCGCGACGCGTCACTTTGACGTCCTGGGACAGGTCGCCGCTGGCGATGCGTTCGACCACGGCCAGGGTGTCGCGCAACGGGCCGGTGATCTGACGGGTGATGATCACGGCAGCAATGATGCCCACCAACAACGCCAGCAACGTGCTGATCAGCTGCAGCGTGCGCGCCTGGGCGCTTTCGACGTCACGACGATCGAGCTGGATCTGATACAGCTGATCGCTCAGGGTCACGATGGCCGCGCCCTGGTCGGTCATTTCCTTGCGCGCCTGCACGGCATCGGTGTTGGCCGCTTTATAGGCGAGCAACGCGCTGCGGTAGTTGCCGAGTGCGGTTTCCAGCTGACGCAGGGCGTCTTGCTGGGTCTCGGCAAACTGCGCGTTGAGCGGTTTCAGGCTGGCAATCGCCGTATCCAGTTGGACAACGGCCTTTTGCTCGGTCTCGGCATTGGTGGTGGCGGTGTAGCCGCGCACTTCGTAGCGGGCCAGGATGAACGCTTCCTTGGCAGCGGTGACGGCCTGGAATTGTTCAAAACGCTGATCGCTCATGGGCATTTGTTGCACGCGGGTGCTGATGGCGTCGATCAGCGTGCTGGCCGTTTCAGCATTGGCGACCATGACATCGCGGGCACTATTGCCAGTGCGGTAAGCGCTGCGCATTTTGTTCAGCGACGTCTTGTAGGCGTCGATGTAAGAGCCCTGCTCTTTGAGCAGCTTGAGGTTTTCCGGGCTCTTGAACTTCGACAACAGCGACTGTTGCTGGGCGGAAAAGGCGTCAAGGGTGGTCTGTACGTTCTGAGCGGCGGTTTCATCGCCGTTGGTCAGCATGTATTGCAGGCGAACCACACGAAGCTTGGTCAGGCCGGAGTTGAGCTGAGTGATGTCGCTCATCCAGTTACTGCGGTCAATCAACCCGCCCAGGCTGGTCCAGCCGGTCAAGGCCAGTACGCAGGTCAATGCCAGAACCAGGCCGAACCCCAGGCCCAGTTTCATGTTCACGCTGATGTTGCCGAACCAGCTATTCATCAAATTCCTCCAGGAACGTTGCGCTTTCGATCGTCGGTTGGCTGGAAGATTGTTGTTTTTAAGTGCCAGCAAGGGTGTGTAGCAGGTCTGTATCGGCAGCAATCGCGAGAGCTGAAAGGATTTTGTCGGACAGATCTGTAACAAGGTTTTTGTCGGCGGCTTAAGCTTTTTTTCACATGGGTTTCACTGGCTGCCGACGCGCGCCTCTCTACCCTCGTGTCATCGAATGACAAAGATGCATGCGGGTGAGGCCGTTTGATGTGGAATTGAGACTGAATCTGTTCGGGATCAAACGCTCGATCAATCTGAGTGTTTTGGCCCGTTATCGAACTACCGCGGTGGTGCTGGCCTCGGCGCTGCTGGTCATTCCATTGACCATTTGGCTGTTGCAGCCGGCCGCAGTGCCGGACCTGGCGCATGGCAATGTGGCGGGCGCACGAGCATTGGCCAAGGGTTGGGCCAAAGGCGATGTGATCGTGCTGGTACGCCATGTCGAACGCTGTGATCACTCGAAAGCCGCGTGCCTGAGCGGCAACGATGGCATTACCGATCGTTCGCGCAGCGTCGCGGTGAGTGTCGGTGCGCAGTTCGAACAATTGGGGCTGGAAAAGGCCGATATCTACAATAGCCCCATGATGCGTACGTCACAGACGGCCAGCTACATGTTCAACAAGGTCGGTGTGGGCGAGGACTGGCTGATCAGCTGCAGGGGCACGATGCTGCGTGATGCCCTGGCGCACAAAGTGGCGGGTCGCAATCTGATTCTGGTGACCCATAGCGAATGCATGGCGCAACTGGAAAAAGACCTGAACTTGTCGACCTCCACGCTCGGTTACGGTGCTTCTCTGTTTATCTCTGCCAAAACCCATAAAGCCCCGCGCATGCTCGGTTTCATTGAAGCCGCTGATTGGCGCTCGGTGACCTCCGAATGAGTATTCCTTCCGGATCAGGACACACCATGCTGACGTCTTCCCGCCACCGGTTTTACTGGGTGAATTTCGGTATCCCGCTGGTCTGCGCGGCAGTGGTTTTCCTGATGTTCGACATGACCAATATCGACATCAGCTTCAGTAATCTGCTGTTTGATCCCGTCACCCAGATCTTTCCGCTCGACAAGGTTCACTTCTTCGAGAAGCTCACCCACAAGTGGGCGCGCATCATTCCGAACTGGACTGGCGAGATTGCCTTGATCGGCGCGATGCTGTCGTTTGTCTGGCCGCTGGCCAACACGCAAAAGCATCCGCGTCTCGGCCGCTTTCTGGAACGCAGCAAAGCGGCGGCGGTGCTCCGATTTGCCTATGAACATCGTCGGGATTTTCTGTTTGTGGTCTTCGCGTTTGCCATTTGCACCGGCGTGATCCATTTCCTCAAGTCGCACACCAGCGTGTACTGCCCGATTGAAACGACCCTCTACGGTGGGAAAATGGCCCATGTGGAGTGGTACAACAACTTCCAGCTGTTCAAGGAAGCCGGTGATGGCCGTTGCTGGCCGGGCGGGCATGCTTCCGGCGGCTTCACCATGCTGGCCCTGTACTTCGTGGCTCGCCGTTACCGTTGGCGTTATTCCAAAGCGCTGATGTATGGCGCGTTTCTGCTCGGTTTCGTCTACGGCACGACGCGGGTTCTGCAAGGCTGGCACTACATGTCCCACACCTTCTGGGCCGGAATCTTCGTGTGGCTGGCGTGTTTGCTGACGGCGTTGGCGTTTTACGGGCGAGCGCGGCTGGAGAGGCCGGTGCTGCAAAAGTTTGAATTGCCGACGGTTGAGCCGCTTACTGGTTTACAAAGTAGTAAGCCTGACGCCCCACCTTCATGGTCTTGAGGACTTTCAATGGAGCGGCTGGTTCGTTTTCACCGGACATGACCGCCACGTTGGAGGGCGAGGCCGCCAGAAATTCATGCAGTTGCGCCTCGGTGTCCAGGCCCTTGAGCACTCGCTGGGTGTAGAACACGCTGGCGCCGCCCACCCGTTCGTTGGCCTGGAACAGGGCGACGTGTTGCCCGTTGGCCTGCATCGTCTGAATCTGTGCGGTCAACGGCAGGAAGGACAGTTTGCGATCGGCATGGGGCAATGCCCATTGTGCGGCGACCAGGTAGCTGCCGATCACCAGCCCGATCACGCCAATGGCCACGCCGCGACGATGCCGTGCCATGTTCCCCAACAGGTTCGAGGCCTCTTCGCGCAACTTCAGCCGCTCGTACAGAACGCTCGCATACTCCGCGGCAATTACCGCCGCCGCTGGCGTCATCGACATGAGATACACCGTGCGCTTGCTCGACGCTAGCGTCAGCATCACAAACTGCGCCACGATCCACAGCGTGAAAAACAGTAAGTAACGATTGGCCATCAGGCTTTTTCGAAAATGCCACAACCCCAGGTACACCAGAATATTCCACGGCAGAAACGCTTGGGGCAGCTTGGCCAGGTAGTAATAGAACGGTTCGTAATGACCGGCCTCGACGAAGGAACCGCTGAAGCGTCCGACGCTGTTGGTCAGCAGCACTTCCCCCACGGCCTGCGCGCCACCGCGCTGATACAACACGGCGAGCCAGATCATCAGCGGGATCAATCCCGCAAGCGTCAGTAAACCAGGGCGTAGCCAGTCCGAGAGTTTCAGGCGCTTGTCCATCAAGGTCTCGGCCAGCAGATACGCGAAAATCACCACGCCCGGCATCGCCAGGCCCAGCACGCCTTTGCTCAAGGTGGCGATAGCGATTCCCGAGGCAAACAGCAATGCGTTGCCGAGCGTCGACTGTCGTTGCCCCTGAAAGAACGCCAGCAACGCCATGGTCACGCCGAGAGCGAGCAACGCGTCTTCACCGACGCCGCGCACGTTGCTCCAGTAACTGGCCATGGTCGCGAGCAGAATGCCCGCCGTCCAGGCAATCGCCTTGGGCCGGCCGAACCGGCGCAGCATCGCGTACAACAGCATCACGCTGAACAACCCGGCGAACGCCGATGCCAATCGCACCGCCCACGGCGTGCCGCCGAATGCACGGATGGCGCCGGCATCCAGCCACAAGCTCAAGGGCGGTTTTTCCAGAAACGGTTCGCCGAACAAACGGGGCGTCACCCAGTCGTTATCCAGGTGCATTTGCATGGCGATCCCGGCCACCCGGGCCTCCGTGGAACCTTGCAGTTGATGATTGCCCAAGGCAAAGAAAAACAGCACAGCGGCAAGCAGAAACAGTGAAGTGGCAGGACGCGACATAGACCTCTGGCTACCGAGGAGGTGGACCGGGAAGCTCGAGCATACGGGGCGAATGCTTAACGAATTGTGAACGGCCTGCGAAGTATTACGAGAGACGTCTGGACCAGCGCTGTTCCGGGGTTTCAAAGCGATCATTGATCAGCGCGGTCAACACGTGATCCTGCCAGCGCCCGGCGATACTCAGGTAGGCTTTGGCGTAGCCTTCACGTTCAAAACCCAGACGCTCCAGCAGCCGCGCACTGCGTTCATTGCCGGGGATGTAATTGGCCATAATCCGGTGCAGTTTCTGCTCATCGAACATGTAGCCGATGCCCGCTTCCAATGCTTCCTGCATCAAGCCCTGGCCTTGATAGGATTCGTCGATGTGGTAACCGAGATAGCACGCCTGAAACGCCCCGCGAGTGATGCCGCTGAAGTTGCACGCGCCGATCATCTGGCCGTTGTCCGGGGCCAGCAGCGCGAAATGCACCGCCAGGCCGGCCTGGAAAGCGCTGGCTTGCACTTCAAGGCGCGGGCGGATGTTTTCAGGGCTGTGGTAGTCGGTGGGGCGAATTGGCGACCACCGGGCGAGATGCCTTTGGTTGCGTCGGTAGAAGTCGCTTTCCAGTGTCGCTTGTTCAGGGTCGAGCACCGCCAGCGTCAAGCGTTTACAGGGCAGGGACAACAGCGGCATAGGGCGCTCCGGTTCGTGGGGATCGTCGCGCAAGCATTACGTGGCCAACGGAAAAACTCAAACCGCCAGCGGCAATGTCACGATAAAGGTGCTGCCTTTGCCGTCGCCGTCGCTCTTGCCGATCACCGTGCCGCCATGGGCTTCCACCAATTCGCGAACCACCGTCAGGCCAATGCCAAGGCCTGCACCGTTGAAACCGACGGCGTGAACGTCTTGCACAAACGGTTCGAAGATAAACGGCAGGGCTTGAGCGGAAATACCGATGCCGTCATCGCAGATGCTCATCTCCAGTACGTTGTCCCTGGTGGTGACCGCCAGCGTGACATGGCCCCCCGTAGGTGTGTACTTGGCCGCGTTGCCCAGCAGGTTGCCGAGAATCTGCGTCAGCCGCACTGGGTCGCCGTCCACCGACAGTGTGCACGCGGGCAGCTCGGCGGTGAAATGCAGCTGTCGGGTATTCATCACCGGGCGGCACACCTCGATGGCCTCATGGATGATCTGCACCATGTCGACGATCCGGCAATCGAGGCGCAGTTTGCCGGTGCTGGCGCGGGACACGTCAAGCAAGTCATCCACCAGCCGGGTCATATGCCGCACCTGGCCCTCGATCAATGCCTGCATGCGCGGCAGCTCTTCACTGGGCGCCCGCACCAGTCGGCCGGCGATCATGCTGATGGGCGTCAGCGGGTTGCGCAGTTCATGGGCAACCAGTGTGAGGAGGTTGCGTTGCTGCGCCAGCATATGTTCTGCCGAGGCTTGCAGGTTTTGCGCGCTGAGGGCCGCAATCACCAATTGCGCGTTGGCCTCGCGCATTTCCAGAAACAGGCGCTGCTCTTCTTGCGTACGCTGGGGTTTTTCCGCATCCGATTGCGCCAGCAGAATGGCCAGCACCAATTGCTGATTGGCTTCGACCAGTTGTTCGATTTGCTGGGCGTCTACCAGCTGGTTGTTGGTATCGCTCAATTCTTTTTTCAGCGCCGCCAGCACCGCACGGGCTTCGACGGTTTTCTGGCCGATCAGGAACAACTCGCGAGCGGCCGAGGCCATCGTTTGCGCGTTCGTGCCATTGGCCTCAGTCATAGTCCCTGTTTACCCCTCGTCCTTGGTGAGCTGCCGGGTTGGCCGGCCCCCCAGTAATCCTTCCTGATCCGGTAACATTTCGCCGATCTGCAAGCCGTTATTGTCGATGCGATACAGGCGCAATTCATCGGAGTGGGCGCTGGCCCGCACCTTGACCACCGCCATGATGCGCAACAAGCGGCTCTGCACTTCAATATAGCGCTGGACGATGATTGCGTCGGTGAGAAACGCCGTGCCGTAAGGGCTGAAGCGCAGGTCGGTGTAGCGGTCTTCCAGTTCCGAGGTCAGCAACACACTGACACCGATGCTGGTCAGTGCCGTGACCATGCGCGACAGCGATTCACGAAAGT
Organism: Pseudomonas sp. RT6P73; assembly: GCF_054897715.1. NCBI lineage: Bacteria > Pseudomonadati > Pseudomonadota > Gammaproteobacteria > Pseudomonadales > Pseudomonadaceae > Pseudomonas > Pseudomonas sp. RT6P73. The sequence goes on from NZ_JBUBUV010000002.1 coordinate 260,046, forward strand.
CTTCGCGGAAGGTCGGCGCCAGCGCCAGTTCGAAGCCCGACAACGAATCGATCACCACACGGGTGGCTTTGAGTCGGCTGATCTCGCTGAGCAGTAAATGCACGATTTCGTCGATGGATAGGTCCGGCGCACGGCTGTCGACCAAGCCGACTTGTCCACTCTCAATCAGCCCCGCCAGAGTGGTGTTCTGGGAGTGATTCGGCCGCTGTTCAAACACCGCGATCACGCCGGTTTCGCCATTGCGCGCGCCTTCGGCGAGGAAGGTTGACGCCAGAATGCTTTTGCCCGAACCCGACGGACCGGCCACCAACAGGGAATAACCCCGGGGCAGGCCGCCGCCGAGCATTTCATCGAGTTGCGGCACGCCCATTTTCAGGCGTTTTCTCGGGAGTTCCAGCGGTGCTTCAACCGGGTTGGCGGAGGCGGGTGCAAAGACCTTGATCCCCGACGTCGCAATACGGAAGGTATGCAGCCCCGGCAGCGTTGGCTGGCCGCGCATCTTCATGATTTCCATCTTGCGCACCATCGAGTTGCGCTGAACGCTCTGGCGCAGCCAGATCAGGCCATCGGCCACGGTGAAAATCGGGTTGGTGTCGGTTTCGGTGAAATATTCGCCAATCAGGAAGGTCGTCGCCTGCCAGGTGGTCATCAACATGCCCAATTGCTGAACGAACTGCGGCAGGTTGTTATTGGGGTTGTCCTGGGTCTGGCTGGCCAGCACCACGGAGCGGAACGAATCGACAAACACCAGCCCAGGTGAGTGAGCCTCCACCTCGCTGACGATGCGCCGCAGCACCTCGTCCAGATTCCCCGCCAGGGTGTCGTCGGCCAGGTTGATGTAGCGAATCGAATGGTTGATCGCTTCGCTGTCGAAAAAATCGAATTGCTGCTGATAGCGCAGCATCTTCAGCGGCGGCTCTCCCAGCACGGTAAAGAACAGGGCCGGGCGCTCAGGTGTCGCCAGGGCGAACATCATCTGATGCGCGAGGGTGGTCTTGCCACAGCCAGGCGGGCCGGCGATCAGGTTGAACGAAAACTCCGGTAATCCCCCGCCCAGCACCTCGTCCAGTCCTGGCACGCCGGTGGCCAGGCGGTTGATAGTCACTTTGGTGCTCATGGCGAATTTTCCTGCGAAGGGGTGTCGCTCAAAGAAGGTTCCCACATGCCACGAAGCAAGCGTTCGGTAAGCGAGGGCCCGATGAGCGTGGTCAGCAGCTCGTAAAAGGTAGTCAGCAACACTTCACCAAAAAACAGCGCATCGGTGTCGTTTTGCTCAACGATTACGGACTTGAGGGCAGTCAGGTCCATGCCGGGCGGCACTTTGTCATAGATGCCGGCTAAACGCGGATGAGTAGAGGCGCACAGGTGGAGGCTGCGGCGATAAAGCGCGGCAACTCCCTGGGGGCCGATGATGGGCGTGAGGGCTACATCCATATCCCGCAAGGTTGAAATGATCGCTTGGGCGATCCTTGCGATGTCAGCATTGGGGCCAACACGGTGCGCCAGAGAAGCTACGATCTGGCGGCTCTCTTCGCTTAGCGTGGACATGGCTAACTGATATCTGATGGATAGACATCCATGCTACACCCAATAAAGCGGCCGGGTGTGATTTGCATCAGGGCGCGGGGTTTTGGATGGCAACTTGCCGCTAATCAATCAAAAGGCAAAAAAAAGCCCGCGGGAGGGCGGGCAAACCGTAGTTTCTTGAATGAGCGAGCGCACTTTAACGGTTGGAGAGGGGCGGTGGGGTGAAGAAAAATTTATGTGGAGGGAGTCCCCCGAGTTAGCGCTTACGGCAAATGATCTGCCGCAAAGTCCGCCTCCGATCGTGCCCGCAACCGTCCCTCGTGGCAGGCCTGCTGGAAGCGTTCGAAGTCGCGTTCATTCTGTGCAGCATAGCTATTGGCATACTTGAACAGCGCGTCGGCCAGCGCATCACTCTTGCCGATGTAGCCGCTGATCTGCGCGGCCTGCCCGGATGATTTGGCATGGGCGCGGGCGAGGGCGCGACCACAGACGCGTCCATACGCCGCGAAGGTGTCCGCATCGAAGGTCTCGAGTTCGGCCGAGATTTTCATGTCGCGCAACTGCCGCACGTAGAAGTGTCGAGCGCTGGGGCCGGTGGTCCAACCGAGGAAAAGATCACTGGCCGCCTGCATCAACCGTTGACCATCGACCACCCGCTGACCGTTGTGCCGCTCTTTTGATTTTGTCTTCACGTAACTGGCGAGCACCGAGCGCCGTGCTTCCTTGAACTGCAGAAACAGCGGGAACTCCTGATCATCGGTCAGCAGAGCCACCAGGCACCGAGTACCGACGCTGCCCACACCTACGACTTTGAAGGCCATGTCCTGGACATGAAAACGTGAAAACAACGCTCGTCGGTCAGCTTGCAGCGTGCCGGGATACTTGCGCATGAAGGCGTCGTAGATCGGCCGCCAATCCGAGTGGCGCAGCCAGTCATCGTCGGCATCCAGCAGCGTGGTGTTTTTGTGCAGATGGAAAATTTCCGGCAGGTCATCACGAATGATCAGACGGCCATGGGCGTCACGCTCGCTGATTTTCGGCAGCAGTTCGGCGTGGGAGCGACCCTCGGCTTTTTCGATGGCGTGTTCGATATGATCGAGCGTTTTTTTGTTCGCCTGCATGCGCAGGTCGTCGTAACGGATGGACTCGTACCAGGTTTCCAGAGCGCTTTGTTCGGCGCACTCAAGCATGGTTTCCCGGTAGGCGCCGACCGCTTCGCGGCAGACGGTTTCCTCGACTGTTTCGCTATGACGCAAGTCGCGAGCGGCCACCACGATACTCGTCACCAGCCGTTTAACGTCCCACTCCCAAGGGCCGGGGTGGACCTCGTCGAAGTCGTGGACGCCGAACAACAAATTACGTTCGGGCGTGGCGAAACCGCCGAAGTTCATCAGGTGGCAATCGCCGCAGATGGGCGATGTCAGCCCCATGTTCGGCGTGGTGGCCAGATCGTGGGCCTGCAAAAGCGCGTTGCCGCGATAGAAGGTGAAGGGGGAAACGAGCATTCGTCCGTAGCGTAAGTCGACCAGGGATTTGATCCGGCCTCTACTGGACGCTTTGATCAGCGGGAGCGGGTCGCGGGTTGTTTTCCCCGTTGAGGCTTGAGCATTGCGGGGGCAGTTCTTGCGAGCATCCTTGCCTTGCTTCAAGCGGTCTTTGAGGGTGGTCATGGGGGCTCGTTTGGTCGTGTTGTGGGGTGTATGCGGTTTTAGTGTAGAAGGCCTTCGCGGGTTCACCCGAAGTTTGGGCTGCGGCTGATCTATCCTTCAGGAACCTGTTCGATGTCCGGGTCCGGAAACAAGGAGGCCTGTGCTTTCACTGCCGATTTCGCTGCTGCTGGCCTTCCTTATCGGTTGGGTATCCCAGCGCATGGGCATGTGCCTGGTCAATGCCACCGGGTTGTTGCTCAGGCGCCGACCGACGCTGTTTGTGTCGCTCATCTCTTGCGGTCTGTTCGGCCTGTTACTGGCACCGTTTTATCGGCTGTTTGGCGTCAGTCAGCCGTTGTTCATTCCTGATGTTGGCTACGTGTCGCTGGTCGGGGGCGGGTTGCTGTTCGGCATCGCCTCGGTGCTCAACGACGGGTGCAGCGTCGGTACCCTCACCAAGCTCGCCAGCGGCAACCTCAGCAAAGCCTTCACGATTGTTGGCTGGGTGGTGGGGATCGTCCTCTGGTATCACCTGAACATGCTGACCGAACACAAAACCCTGCAAATGCCGACGATCTCCAGCCACCAATACTGGCTGACCATCGGCATCGTGCTGATGGCACTACTCTTCCTGGTCCGCGTTCACGGCGACAAACGCCTGGTGCTGTCCAGCATGCTCCTGGGCGCTTTGACCAGCGCTCTCTATACCTTCGAACCGCTGTGGACCCCGAGCGTGTTCTTTTACAACCTCTCGCAAATGTTCTGGGCCTCGGGCGAAAACTCGCTGACCAGCCAGCGCGTGGCGGTGTTCGTCATGCTCCTGGTGGGGATGCTCAGTTACTCGCTGTATCGACGGACTTTCAGCTATCAGCGGTTTGAATGGAGGGCAGCGATGAAGCATTTACTGGCGGGGGTGATGATGGGGATTGGTGCATCAATGATGCTGGGTGGAAATGATTCGCAGATTTTGCTGGTGTTTCCGACGATGACTTGGGTGGGAGCGGTGCCGTTGGGGGCGATTGTAGTGGGGATATTGGTGGGGATTGGGGTGAGGCGGGTGAGGGGGCGGATTCGTGAAAGCAGAGTCTGAAGTGGATGTAATGTTGTTTGGATATCACGTTTGGCTATCAGTGTTGCGGTAACTCAAAGGCAACAACTTAAGTGAATGGCGAGCGTTAAATCTTTATCTGCTCAAATTTCCCGTGTGCGGGAAGCGTCCATGGCACGCGAAAGGCTGCTCCGCCTCTGATCAGGTTTGCTTGAGTCGTGATGGCGGGCCACCAACGCACCAGATTATAGGCTTTGTTCCAATAGGATTCGTTTCCCCAGTGCTTAGCCAGGCAAACACGGGTAGTCCACATTCGCGGAATGCTCGTTTTTCAATATCACCTTTTGTGAATTTATCTTGTGAGATTACCGCCCAGCCGCCTTCGTTACTCAGGACTGAAATCCAATGAACATCGGAAGTCTCTTGCGGGAATTTGTCTCTCAGTGGCAATACTTGTCAGTACCGATGCAAAACTGACCCACCCTACCGGTTGAAAACTGACCCACTTGGGCAAAATGCAGCTTTTGCGAGCTGCCCATGCTGTCCCAGGAGCAACACGTGGAAATCAGTGTTCTTATTCGTCAGGGTTTGTCTATTCGGGCCATCGCCCGGCAGATGGGCTGCTCTCGCAATACCATTCGACGCCACCTCAAATTACAGGCCCAGCGCCAGCCCGTCGTCTATGGCCCGCGCGCGCAGCGCGTGGGCAAGCTTGTGCCTTTCGAGGCCTATCTGCGTCAGCGCGTAGAAGCCGCTCGACCCCATTGGATTCCCGCCATCGTGCTGTTGAGGGAGATCCGCGAGCAGGGTTACGAAGGCGGATACTCAATCCTCACCAGCTTTCTGCTGACCTTGAAATCCAAGGCAAACGAAGCCGTCGTTCGCTTTGAAACCGAGCCCGGTGAGCAGATGCAGGTGGACTTCACCGTCATTCGGCGTGGCCGCGATCCGTTGTTGGCATTCGTTGCAACGTTGGGCTGGAGCCGTGCGACCTACGTCGTTTTCTCCCGTCGCGAAGACTCCGCAGCCTGGTGTTCCGGTATCGAAAAGGCGCTGCGTTTCTTCGGCGGTACGCCGCGAAAGCTACTCTTCGACAACGCCAAAACTATTATCCAGGAACGCGATGTTTATGGCCCCGGTCAGCACCGCTGGAATCCCGCGCTATTGAATTTGGCAGAGCGCTATGGCTTCACACCGAAAGTCTGCCGGCCTTATCGGGCGCAGACCAAGGGCAAGGTCGAGCGCTTCAACCACTACCTGAAAAACAGCTTCGTAGTGCCACTGGCCGCGTCACTTAACCAGGTCAGCTTGCTGTTGGACGTTGAAGTCGCGAACAGCAAGATTGGCCCTTGGTTGATGGAGGTCGCCAACGCCCGAACACATGCGACGACGGGCGAAATACCGCAACACCGACTGGATACCGAAGTGCACCACTTGTTGCCCCTGCCAGAGATCCAAGGGGTTGCGAGCAGCATGATTTCGGTCGTCCAACCCATGCCGGTGGAAAGCTTGCAGCATCCGCTCTCTGTCTATCAGGCACTGCTTGAGGTGCGTCCATGAACCTTCAACATCTGCGCATCGAGTCTCTTTGCCAACAGTTCAAGCTGGACACTTTTGCGACGGACTGGCCGGCTCTGGCCCAGCAAGCGGCCGAAAAAGAAACGAGCTATGCCGACTTCCTGGAACAGCTTCTGCTGAGCGAGGATCGCGCTCGAAACGAGCGTCGGCGGCAAGCGCTGCTGCAACAGTCCGGGCTGCCGGCGGTGAAAACGGTTGAACAATACGACTTCAAATTCGCCAGCGGCGCGCCGCAAAGCCAGATCCTGGAACTGGCCGGGCTGGCCTTCATCGAGCGTAAGGAAAACGTCGTACTGCTGGGGCCTTCGGGCGTTGGCAAAACACACTTGGCCAGCGCTCTGGCTCATCGGGCGATAATGGCAGGCATTTCCACCCGATTTATCTCTGCCGCCGACCTGACTTTGCAACTCGTCGCCGCGCACCATCAAGGGCGCCTGGCCCAGTATTTCAGTCGCGTTGTTCAACGCTCGAAACTGCTGGTGATTGATGAGATCGGCTATTTGCCTTTTGGCCGTGACGAAGCCAACTTGTTCTTCAACGTGATCGCCAAGCGGTACGAACATGGCAGCTTGGTGCTGACCAGCAACTTGCCGTTCAGCCAGTGGGCAACGACCTTCGCCGACGACTCAACACTGACCGCTGCGCTGCTGGATCGGCTTCTGCACCATGCGCATATCGTCCAGGTCAGCGGACAAAGTTATCGACTGAAGGACAAGCTGAAATCAGGTCAGGTGGTGCCGAGAGAAACGGCCTCGCCACAAAAATAAACAGACCTCAAACACCGCCGGGGTGGGTCAGTTTTACTTCGGTAGGGTGGGTCAGTTTTCAACCGGTGTTGACAAATACTGAATGGCCTTCCACTTTACTCAGCTCATTCAATGCGCGGGCCAGGGCGGGGGGGAGGTTGTTGTCCAGTAAGAAATTCAAGCGGCATTCCTTTGCTCAAAATTGACCGCTGCTTCAACTGCTGCGGCGGGAATCTCGTAGAGAAGTGCCACACGCTTGGTGTTTTCTCCTTCTGTCTTGTAGGCGCTAAAAATTGCCGCCGTATCGATTCCCGTGTTTGCAAGAACGGGTTTGCCGAAGTTCCGGGAGGGATCCAGAACGATCGCTTTACTGCGTTTTACCGGATACCAGCGCTGAGCGGAATCTGATCCCGTGTAGTCAATGCCTTCATACAACGAAGGTTTGATGACCTGCTCAAACGCGTACTGTCGCTTGATCAGGTCGAGAAGGGACTCATCCCCTGTTTCGCTCATGACCGTGGCGAAAATGCGCCGACCATCGGTTTGAAAACGTTTGCAGGTAAATGGATACGCTTGATTGAACAGCTCTTTTGCTTGCTGCGAGGCATTGCGGATGGCTTGCAGGCTTACACCGTGCTGACGGAAGGCATGGACGAAACGAATTTCCAGGAGGTCATGAAAGCCTAGTACGCACTCATCCAGGTCGGCCAGTTCCGAGCTCCAAAGCCCCGAGTGTTGAACACCGTGCGCGGTATATCCGAAAAGCCACCGGCGGATATCGGCAGCTGGAATCCCCGTGTAAAGGGAGGCTTCAGCCGGTGTGTATAAGCCAATACCGACAAGGCGGCTAGGCAGTTTGATGTTTTGCATGTTGGCCTCCTTGTCATCAGGTGATTCGACGAGGGGATTCTGGTCGTAAGGATGAGCTCAAGCAACCAGTCGGGGACGAATAGCCGTTTTGTTGGTTCAGCGTAGATTTAAAGCGTGATCACCACAATCAGCTCAGAGTCGATATGGCTTGCAGGAAATTTCCGAAGAACCTGTCCTGTAATTCGCTCCTGCGACGGCTTGAAGTGGGAAGTCTATTGAGTCGACAGAAAGTTACAGTTTATGAAACCTTCTGTTGAGTCAAAGCCCCAAAAGGCACCTGCGATATTCTCGTCAGGTGCCTTTTTTGTTGTGGGCAGATTCGATGGTTTTGTCTTTACATCGACGAAACCTGCGCCTGCAATCGTCGGCCGACGACATCCATCAAATCGCAGCCATCGCGTAGCGATGTCACCAGCACTCGCGCCAATTCACTGTGAACACCCTCGCTCACAGCAAAGCTCTCCAGCAATTGAGTCGCGGTGCGGATACGGTAAGCCGCGGTTTCATGCAGTACGTCCAGCGGTGCTTCGGTGTCGATCAGCAGCGACGCGATGGTGCAGTCGATGCCGGTGACAGGCATGTATCGATCCATGACAAAACCTCCATTGGGTAAAAGAGCGCGACCACTCAGTGGTGGCTGGCGGGCGGAACTTCGGACACGCCATCGGGCGGGTCGAGGTTGTCCAGTGCTCGGTTTACCAACAGTTCGGCCAGCACGGCCAACTGCTGAATCGCCAGTGCCACGTTGCGGCGTGAGCCTTCGAGTTCGCAGGCGAGGTCGGTGGTCATGACGTTGAGTGAGGCCAGGGTTTCGCAGGCGTGAGCGAGCAAGGTAGGCGTGTCGACGTCGGGGAGGATGGTGAAAACGTGGCTGATGGGGTCGGGGTGGTTTGGGTTGCGGAGGCGGGCGCTGATGATGCGTTCGGTGGTTTCGGAAAGTTGGCTTAAATCGGGCGTGTCTGCATCTGAATGTGCCGCAGATTCGGGCGGATTTGGGGTGATTTTTTTCATGACGAATTCCTCACACTATTGAGAGAAGCTGCCATCCCCTGCTGTCAAACAGGATTGGGTGGCAGCCGTACGCGGGTTGACAGACCGGAAGTGTGAGAACCCGGTGCATCCGAAGATGCCCCGCGCACAGCCGCCATAAACAAGACAGCGTGCGCGTGAGCATGCCGCCTGATCGGGAGGAGTGAAAGGGTACACTTTTCAGCCTGTCAAAGCCGTTCGCTGTGTTTACAGCGACACCTGAAGGCTATCGATGCAGAACACCTTCCGCCAGTTCATGAAAGTCGATACGAGTTGCGGGAAGTTTCCTAGGACGAGGACTACGTCTCGCTTAAAGAATCATTGATAAGGTTTTGCTAAGAGCAACGCTCTGAAAATCGATCACTCAGAAACAAGCTACGATTACGGAGACGTAATTCCTACGCGATCTGGCGGTTGACGGTGAGGAAGGGTACGAGTCAAAGTTTGTCCATTAGCTCAGTACAGCGTGCAGTCAATTGTTAGATCCGCCCTGCAGTCCTGGGCTTTTTTTCGCCCAGAGAAAAAGAGAAAAGGCCGGATCTATTTTTGGTGATGTGCGCGAGCCTATTTTTTCTCAATACTCCGTAACCCCATCCCCCCGCAAAACCCACCCAGCCTCCCCAGCCACCAACCGATAACGAACCTGCCGCATCTTCCCCGTCCTTCCCGCCCCATCATCCGCACTCTCATAAACCGGAAACCGCCGCACCAACGAACCCTCCATCACCGCAAACTCATCCTCCCCCTGGTACCCCTCTGCTGCTTTCGCATTTTCACTAACAACCGGAAGATAAATCTCGCTCAGCGATTTCTTGCGATTGGCCGCATACGCAACCAGCTCCCCCGGCAACCCACGCCCAGGGGATCTGACGAAGACGTAAATCTCCGGCGAACCGTCCTGATCAAGGTCCGCGACTTCCGCCCGGACGATGTTGCCGGTCAGCGACCGAGTGATATCCGAATTATTTATCTCCAGCCCTTGAGGCGAGATGCGCACTGCTGGGTTCCCGTCGACCCATTTCCCCGTCACGTGAAAACGAATGCCCTGCAATTCAAGCGTCTGGTCAAACGGCTGAGTGCTGTCCGAGGTATCGGATGGGCTGAGGTTCAATGAAAGGTTGTAGTTCGCCACCTCGTTGCGCCGTGCGGCGTTGCGCATGAGGTACACCTGAACCGTGTATTCGCCATCGACGGGCAACGGCCCCATGAAGTGGTTGCCCATGATCGAGCCATTAAACAGCGCGTAGTCCGCGCCTTTGGCGGTGATGTTGAAGTAGGCAGATGTGTTGGAAGGCTTGAGGTCGACGGTCAATATCTGGCCTGCCTTTGCACTCACACGGTATTGCGCAGTGAGCCGGCCCTGGATGGACTGTTTGATCTCGACGGCATCGGTGCCCTTGTCGAAAGGGACCTGCTCGACACGGGGCGCGACTTCGGTCGCGGCGTGTACAGACAGGGAAACCATGGCCGCAAGGGCGGCAGTGATCCAGATGTTCATATTTATTTTCCTTAGAGCGGCGCTCCCTGTTGATTACAGGTCATCCGACCTCATCGTGTGCTTGAAATGATGCTCCTAAAGTTTCACCCCCAACGCCCCCATCCGAGTGCTTGATAAAGATGCGATCCGCCTCGATCAAGCTGTCATCGTCCGGCGCAGGGTGCCATCCAAGTTGTCTCTCAAAAAGTGTTTTTGATTCGTCGTGCGTTCGACGGCGGCGACGCTGGGCTGGCTGCCGAGGATTTTCCGGATGCCATCGATGAGCCATTTTGGCGGCTCGAAGCTGGGTTAGACGTCGATGATAAGGAGGGCTTGAGGCATGGCGAGAGTTCCGGTCAAAACGTAGTTTGACGGTCTGAAATGGCAATTGCATGACAGCCTGCAGCTAATAAATGTCGTCAAATAAGTGGCGGTTTTTAAGGTGAAATACCGCTCGGCGATAAATTAGACAAAGTATTGACAGTGGCTATTTGATCTCCCATTATCGGCCGCGTTTTGGTGGCCTTGCGCCATAAAATCGGCGGACTTTAATCACTCGTATCCGCTCTACTGTTCAGGGAGAGATTTCATGTTTGTTGAGCGAATACTGGTGACTGGCGGTGCAGGTTTCATTGGGTCGCACCTCGTGGAAGCGTTGCTTGGTAAAGGCTACAAAGTCCGCGTGCTGGATAATTTGTCGACCGGCAAGGTCAGCAATCTGCCGATGGATAATGCCAATCTGAGCCTGGTCATCGGTGATGTCGCAGACGGTGCCGTGGTGGCGCAGGCCATGCGCGATTGCGGTGCTGTCGTTCACCTGGCGGCGGTGGCCTCGGTGCAAGCGTCGGTGGATGATCCGGTCAGCACCCATCAAAGCAACTTCGTCGGCACACTCAACGTGTGCGAAAGCATGGTGAAGGCCGGGATCAAGCGCGTGGTATTCGCTTCCAGCGCCGCCATCTACGGCAACAACGGCGAAGGCACGGCGATTCACGAAGACACGCCAAAATCCCCGCTCACGCCGTATGCCAGCGACAAACTGGCGAGTGAGCAATACCTCGATTTCTATCGCCGCGAGCATGGTCTGGAACCGATGATCTTTCGGTTCTTCAACATCTTCGGCCCACGCCAGGATCCTTCATCGCCGTACTCCGGCGTGATCAGCATCTTTACCAAGCTGGCCATGGCGGAGCAGTCGGTGGCGATTTTCGGCGACGGTGCGCAGACCCGCGACTTCGTCTATGTCCAGGACCTGGTGAGCATCCTCGTTCAGTCCCTGGAAGTCAGCGAACCGAGCCCCGGCGCGGTGAACGTTGGCCTGAGTCGTTCCACCAGCCTCAACGACCTGATCACTGAATTGGGCGCCGTCACCGGCAGCCCGCTGAAGGTGATTCATCACGCGCCACGTCAAGGCGACATTCGCCATTCGCGCGCCAACAACAGCCGCCTGCTCGAGCGTTTCACGCTCCCGGAACCGACCGCCATCGGCAAAGGCCTGGCGCAGCTTATTCGCAGCCTCTAACCCGGCCGGTTCTACTGTCCGACGTCCAAGCAGTTTCGGTTCAGTCAATTCAAGAGTGAGTTATGGAAATCGTTTTTCGCAGGACGCGTGTCCGCGCGGCCGTTAAACGGCTGCTCGCCGCTTTAGCGTTGTTCGTGAGCGGGCCCGCCGTCCAGGCCGCAGCATTGCCGCAACCCGCCAGCGTGGTTTTTTGGTACGCCGATCAACCGCCCATTTCCGAGTTGGCTCAGTTCGACTGGTCGGTGGTCGAGCCGGGGCACATGACCGTGGGCGACGTCAAAACCCTGCGCAAATTGGGCAGCCAGCCGTTCGCTTATCTGTCGGTGGGCGAATTCCACGGTGGCAAGGCCGAACTCGACAAGGCATCTCTCTCGGGGGCGGTCAGTCCGGTGCGCAATGGCGCGTGGGACAGTCAGGTCATGGACCTCGCGGCACCCGCCTGGCGTGAACATTTGTTCGGACGAGCCAAGGCGTTGCAGGCCGAAGGCTACGCCGGGTTGTTTCTCGACACCCTCGACAGCTTCCAGTTGTTGCCGGAGTCGTCGAGAGAAACACAGCGTCTGGCACTCGCCGGTTTCCTGCGGGAATTGCACCAGCGTCAGCCGAACCTGAAGCTGTTTTTCAACCGTGGATTTGAAGTGTTGCCCGACCTCGATGGCGTGGCTGCCGCGGTGGCGATCGAATCGATTCACGCCGGTTGGGACGCTTCCGCCAAGCGCTATCGCCCGGTACCTGAAGCCGATCGCGAGTGGCTGGAAACCCAGATCCAACCGTTGCGCGTCAAAGGCATTCCTCTGGTGGCGATCGACTACCTGCCGCCGGAGCGTCGCGACGAAGCGCGCAAACTGGCCAAGCGTCTGCGCGATGAGGGCTTCATTCCTTACATCGGCACGCCTGAGCTGGACTCGATGGGCATCAGCAGCATTGAAGTTCAGCCGCGCCGAATCGCGCTGCTTTACGATCCGCGCGAAGGTGACTTGGTGCGCAATGCCGGGCACACCTTGCTCGGCGGTTTGCTCGAATACCTCGGCTACCGGGTGGACTACCTGCCCGTCGACAGCTCCTTGCCGGAGCACCGTTTCAGCGGTCTGTACGCCGGGATCGTGACCTGGATGACCAGCGGCCCGCCGCAGGACGCATCGGCTTTCAATAGCTGGATCGGCAAGCGTCTGGACGAACAGGTGCCGGTGGTGTTTTTTTCCGGCCTGCCGATTCAAGACCCGCTGTTGCTCAAGCGTCTGGGCCTGAATCGCTCGGCGCCGATCGGCACTCAAGCGTTGACCATCAGTTATCAGGACAAGGCGCTGATCGGCGCCTTCGAAGCCCCGGTGCAGCCCCGATCCCGTGACCTGACCGCGATTTCCCTGCTGCCCAAAGGTCCGAAAGCCGCGTTGCTGCTGACCACTGCTGACGGCCAGACATTCGCCCCGGTGGCGACGGCTGATTGGGGCGGTGTAGCACTGGCGCCGTACATTCTCGAAACGAACAACGAGCGCAGCCGCTGGATTCTCGATCCGTTCGCCTTCCTCCAGGCCAGCTTGCGCCTGCCGGTGCAGCCGCGTCCGGACACCACCACCGAAAACGGCCGCCGCATCGCCACCGTGCACATCGACGGCGATGGATTCCCTTCGCGCGCCGAAGTGCGCGGCACGCCGTATGCTGGCAAGCAGGTGCTCGATGATTTCATTCGGCCCAACCCGTTCCTGACCTCGGTGTCGATCGTCGAAGGCGAGATTTCACCGCGCGGCATGTTCCCGTTTCTGGCGCGCGAACTGGAGCCCATCGCCCGCGAGTTGTTTGCCAATCCAAAAGTCGAAGTCGCCAGCCACACCTTCAGCCATCCGTTTTTCATGCAGCCGGAAGTGGCGCAGAAACGTGAGAATTTCAATCCGGAATATGGCTTGAAAATGGCCATCCCGGGTTACGACAAAATCGATTTCCGCCGCGAGATTTTTGGCTCGCGCGACTACATCAACCAGCAGCTCACCACCCCGGAAAAACCGGTGAAGCTGATCTTCTGGCCGGGCGATGCCTTGCCCTCGGCCGCCACGCTGAAGCTGGCCTACGACGCGGGTCTGAAAAACGTCAACGGCGCCGAGACCATGCTGACCAAGGCCAACCCGTCGCTGACCGGCCTCAACCCGTTACTGCGCCCCACCGAAGGCGGCTTGCAGTACTACGCGCCGATCATCAACGAGAACCTCTACACCAACTTGTGGAAGGGGCCGTATTACGGCTTCCGCGATGTGATCGACACCTTCGAACTCACCGACAGCCCACGGCGCTTGCGCGGTCTGCACCTGTATTACCACTTCTACTCGAGCACCAAGCAGGCCTCGATCAAGGCGATGAACGAGATCTACGGCTACATGAAGGACCAGCAACCGATGTCGCTGTGGATGAGCGACTACCTCGATCGTGTGCACGGTTTGTATCAGGCCAGTCTGGCGCGCACCGCCGAAGGCGACTGGCAGGTTCGCGGGATGGACGCGCTGCGCACCCTGCGACTCGACCCGCAAATGGGCTGGCCGGATCTGCTGCGTTCGCAAGGCGTCGCCGGTGTTCGCGACTTGCCGCAGGGCCGATACGTGGCGTTGAGCAGCGACCAGGCGTTGCTGGTGTTGCGCCCCGACCGGGATGAACGGCCGGCACTGGAGGAGGCCAATCTGCCGCTGGTCGACTGGAAATATGTGGACGAAAAGCACGTGAGCTTTTCGTTTGCCGGTCAGGTCGACCTGACCTTCTCCGTGCGTTCGGCGAGCAGCTGCCGGGTTGAAGTGGACGGGCAGCAATTTGCAGGCAAGGCATCCGCAGGCCTGTGGGTTTTTCAATTACCAATGAAGCAGGTGAGTCATGGTCAGCTCTACTGCATCTAACTCCTCGGCAACTAAAGGCAGCCGCCTGCTCAATCCCTGGGCATTGGCGGTGGTGGCGGTGGCCGTGGGCGGCCTGCTGTGGGTAACGTTCCAGCGCGAAGAAGTGTTCCAGCCCGATGGCCGCGAGCCAGATGCGGTCTCGGCCAACTACGCCGAATTGCTGTTGGCGGCGCACCCGGATGACGATCACCTGCGCTTGCAATTGGTCGATCTGTTGATCCGTCTCGGCGACTACCCGAAGGCGCGTCAGCACCTTGAGAGCTGGCCGAAACCAGAACTCGAGTTGCAGGCCTATTACCGGCTGGAACTCGATGCATTGGAAGCGGCGAAAGCCGACGATCCGGTTGCGCAGAAAGCCTTGATCGAACGCCTGCAAAGCTTTGATCACCGTATGCTGCCGCTGCCGCAATTGCAAAACCTGGCCAAGTTGGCATTGACGTTACAGGCGCCGGCGTTCGCTGCCAGCGTCTACGAAGAAATCGCCGATCGCGATCCGGCTCAGCGCATCGCTGCGCTCAAGTCCGCCGCGCAGTGGTACCTGGCGGGTGAGCAACCTGGCCGTGCCGCCGACATTTATCTGCTGCTCAAGCAAGACAGCCAACAAGCGTCTGAGCGTCGTGAATACGCGCAACTGGCGTTCAACAGTCTGTTGGCGGCCGGCCGTGGTGATCAAGCCGCGCGCGTACTGGCCGATGAGCTGGATCAGCTCAAGAATCCGCAAACCGATTCGGCATGGCTGGAGCAGGGTGTCGACGTCGCTGTCGGCAGCAAGCGCTTCGATCTGGCCCAGCGTTTTCTTGATCAGTGGCGCGTATTGCAGCCGGACAACCCGCAAATCCTCCGGAAAGAATTCAGCATGCGCCTGGCCCTCGGCGACCTGTCCGGTGCGTGGGACAGTGGTCAGCAGCTCGTGGCTGAACACCCGGATGACCTGACGTTGCTCGAGCAGATGGGGCATCTGGGTGAATGGCTTGGCGACAGTCAGGCCGCCCTCGGCTATTGGATTCGTCTGCTGAAACTGCACGAAGATCCGCAAACCCGTGAACACGCCTGGCGTCTGGCGAGTCAGCAGTACGACTTTGACCGGTCGATTCCCCTGCTCGCCGAGATCATGGAGCAGCGCGCGCTGACCGACGTCGAACTCGATGCGTTGATCTACGGTCACGAATCCCGCGGCACACCGACCCAAGCCGAAGCCTGGTTGCGCGCTTACTTGCGCAAGTACCCGGCGCATCGTCTGGCCTGGACGCGCCTGCTGCAAAACCTCGAAAACACTGGGCAGTTCGCGCAGAAAACCGAAGTCTACAAGCGCTACTCGAAACGCTTCGCACTGACCACGACCGAGCGCATTGACTGGGCCAATACTGACCTGAAGCTGTTTGATAATCAGGCGGCGTGGGACGTGTTGCGGGTCGATAACCGCAAGATCACCGATGAGGGTTACTGGCGCCTGCGTGCTGCCTTGGCGTGGGACCTGGAGCTCGACAACGAGCTGCAGATTTCCCTGGAAAGACTCCTCGCGCTCAAGGGTTCGCTCAACAGTGGCGACGAGAGTCAGCTGATCACGATGTATCGCAGCAGCGATCCGAAGCGTGCCCTGACCATGATGGTCGGCAGTTGGAATCGCAGTCGTGATCCGCAGCGTCTGGTTGAATCCTTGCAGCAAGCCCAGGAATTGCAGGACTGGCCGCAAGTAGTCGCACTGCTCAAAGACGCCGAGCAATACCCGGACGCCAACGAACAGGCACAAGTGCTGGCGGTACGCGGTGCCTTGGCGGTTCAGCAGGGCAACGTCGACGAAGCTCAGCGTCTGTACCTCTTGGGCTTGTCGCGCTTCCCGGATGACAACCTGTTCCGCGAGCGCCTGATGTGGCTGTACGTCGATCAAGGCAACACTGCCGCGCTCAAGCCCTTGCTGACGGAATGGAAACCCCAGGCGCGTCAGGATCGAATCCTGTGGCTGCCGTTCGCCAGTGCCAGTCAGATGCTCGGTCGCGATGCCGAAGCGTTGGCCTGGTACCGCCTGTACCTCAAGAGCAGTCCGCAGGATTGGCTGGTGCGCGCGGCGTATGCCGATGCCCTCGAAAGTGCGGGTTATCAGGACGCGGCGCAACGGTTGCGCCTGAAGCTGCTGCGCAGCCCCGAAGGCGAAAACATTCAGCCATCGTCCCGGCGTTACGCAATCTGGTTGCGTTTGATGGCCAGCAGTTACTCGCCGGCCAAGGCGCAGCAGGAAGTGGCGAAGTGGAAGGACGGCTCGCCGGCAATGCTGCAATTGTGGTTCGAGCGGTTGCTGGCGCGTCTCGACGCAACGAACCAGGAATCGCAGAAAGACCAATGGCTTGAGTGGGCGCGGAGCCAGGGCTTGAAGGTCCAGCGTTACGAAGACATTCAGCAAGCCTTGCGCAGCCGTAACAAGGCGCAAGTCGAAACGCTGTTGGCCAGTAGCGATCTGAACCCGGCGCAACGTGCTCAGGCCCTCAGTCGTCTCGGCCGCTTCGATGAAGCCCTCGACCTCAGCCAATCGGCACTGGGTGACGATCAGCCGGCCGCCGTGCGCGAGCAACTGCGCCGTCAGGCCGTGGAACTCCAGGAACTGACACCGCAAGGCGCGCAGCTGTCCTGGCATCAGCAGGATTTCGGTGGCCTGGAATTCAACGCCCCGCGTCTGCAAATTGCGCACAACCTTGGCGCTCAGTGGTACGCCAATCTTGAACTGGAGAACGGTAAGTACAACAGCGATCAACTGATCGAATCGCGCATGGGTGATGAGCGCAATGCCGCGCTGACCCTGCAACGTTCGGTGGAGGACGGCGGCTACAAACTGTTCGCCGACACCAGTCAGCGCGATGACGATGACCGCACCGGCCTGGGCGTGTCCCGGACCTGGCAGTTGAGCGCCAGTGATCAGATCGAGACCGGCCTGGACTGGCATCGCAAAAGCGAAGACAGCGGCCTGATGCGCGCTTTCGGCCAGCACGACAGTGTGTGGGTCGGCGGTCGTCACGGGCTCTCGGCGCGGGATCAGATCAGCTGGGAAGTGGCACAGAAATCTTTCTCCACGCGGGCGGGTGATTCTCTGGGCAACGGCCAGGCGCTGAAGATGGAATACAACCACACGCTGGAATTTGCGGGGCCTAACTGGACCGTGCGCAGCGGCGTCGATTATCAGCACAACAACGTCAAGGACCGCACCCTGGATTACCTGTCCAGCGCCAACGGCGGCCCGGTGAAAAGCGTTGATGACTCGGACGACCCCACGGTCGTGACGGCCGACGATCTACTGCAAAGCCGTTACGGCCAACTGTATGTCGGCAGCTCCTGGCGTCGCGGTTTGCCGGGCGCGCTGGTGCGCACTCGCCCGCAATACACCTGGCTAGTGGACGTGACGGCGGGCTGGCAATGGCTGGATCAAACCTTCAACTACGGCATCAACACCGGGATCGGCGTCGAAGTGCTGGGCGGTGACGAATTGGCCCTCACCGTCGGCTACCAATCCGCCCCACAGGGCGGGGACGGTCAGGCAGGCGGCACACTGGGTGTGAGCTACGGCGTGCGATTCGGACGCTGATCATGAAATGTTTACAGGAGAAAAACTGATGCAAGCAATTCGTAATCTGAGCCTGGCTCTGGCAGTCCTGTTCGTCGCCGGTTGCGCCAACTTCACCGGCGACACCAGCCCGAATCTTCCGCGTACTGCGAAGTGGGGCACCGTGCCGATGATCAACTATTCGCAAACCCCGCAGGCCGGTGAACGCGCCGAGCAGATCCTGCTCAGCGTGCTCAGCAGCCATGGTCTGCAACCACGGGTTTACCCGGTCAGCACGCAGGGCGAACAAGCGCTGATGGATGACAACGAACGCCTGGCTGGCGCCCTCGACTGGGCACGGGATCAGAAGCTTGATTACGTGGTCGCCGGCAGCGTTGAAGAGTGGCAGTACAAGAACGGTCTGGACGGCGAGCCGGCGGTGGGCATCAGCCTGCGCGTGCTCGAAGCCAGCAGCGGTCGTGTGCTCTGGAGCAAAAGCGGCGCGCGCGCGGGCTGGTCCCGTGAAAGCCTCGCCGGCACCGCGCAAACGGTGCTCGACACACTTGTTGGCGCCCTTCGGTTCGAGTGAATGCAATGAACTCTCCTCACATGGATTACAGCCTCGCGCCGCGTGCCAGCGGTCCGGTGTCTTGGCTGGAAACGCTGTTGGTCACCGGCGCGGCGATTGGCCTGGGCTTGTGGCTGACCCCCGAAGACCCGTTGCAAATGCACGCCGGTTTTCCCTGGCCAGTGTTGGCGCCGTTGTTGTTAGGCGTGCGCTACGGTTTCGTGCGCGGCTTGCTCAGCGCCGGTCTGTTGGTGGCGGCACTGTTTGCGCTGCGTTACATCGGGCATGAAGCCTACGCCCAGCTCGATCCGTCCTTCATTGTCGGCGTGCTGGTCAGCGGCATGCTGGTTGGCGAGGTTCGTGATCTGTGGGAGCGGCGCTTGCAGCGGCTGCAGATGGCCAACGATTACCGCCAGTACCGACTCGACGAATTCACCCGCGCGCACCAGATTCTGCGGGTCTCCCACGACCTGCTGGAGCAGCGCGTGGCGGGCAGCGATCAGAGCTTGCGCAGTTCGTTGCTGGGCTTGCGCGAAAAACTCCGAGTGATGCCGGACGAAGGCGATGCACTGGCCGCGCTGGCCGATCCGATCGTGACCATGCTCGGCCAGTACGGCACGTTGCGCGTGGCCGGGCTGTACCGCGTCGATGAGCGTGAAGAAAACGTGTTGCCCGAGGCCTTGGCGACCATCGGCGTCATGGGGCCGTTGGGCACCGAAGACGGTCTGGTCAAGCTGTGCCTGGAACGTGGCGAACTGGTCAGCGTGCGGCAGGAACTGATTGATGCCGGCAGCTCGGCGCAGTTCTCGTCGTTGCAGGCCTGCATTCCGCTGATCGATGCCGAAGGGCGTTTGTTGGCGATTCTGGCGGTGCGGCAGATGCCGTTCTTCGCTTTCCAGGATCGCACGCTGAGCCTGTTGTCGTTGCTCGCCGGGCACATCGCCGACCTGCTGCGCCGCGACCCGCAAGTGCTGCAATTGGCCGACGCCGATGCACAGCAGTTCACGCTGCAACTCAAGCGTTCGCTGGTGGACGTCGAGCAGCACAAACTGGCGGCCGGTCTTTTCGCCTTTGAAATCACCCGTCCCAACGATGAGCTGTCGCGACTGTTCGAACGCAGCCAGCGTGGCCTCGATCTGCAATTGCCGCTGCGTAACAACCGCGATCATCAGCTGTTGCTGGTGCTGTTGCCGTTGACCAGTCCGCAAGGCACCGAAGGCTATCTGGCGCGGATGAACCTGATGCTGCACGAACACTTTGGCATTGAAAGCAGCCTCGACAGCCTCGGCGTGCGCGTGTTGCCGTTCAACCTGGAGCCCGGCTGTGAACGCAACGGGCTGCGTAATTTCCTGTTCAACGAGTGTGGCCTGAATGATCAGCAAGTGGCTGTTTAGCGGAGCCTTGTTGTTAGAGGCGGGCAGTTGGGCCAGTTTGTGGCTCGCGGCGCCCGAGTTACAACAATTGCTGGTGTTCACCCTCAGCCATGGCCTGGCCTGCGTGATGTTGTGTGCGGCCGTGTGGCTGTTGCTGCCGGCGCGCTACCGTTCGCCGCTGCCGTGGAGCCCGCTGTTTATCTTCAGCCTGGCGTTCTTCGTGCCGGTGCTCGGCGCGGTCGGCGTGGTGGCGGCGATCTTCCCGGCGCTGTACCTGCCGCGCAAACGCGACAAGCAAGCGTGGCAAGCGGTGGGCATCCCGAAACTGCCGTTTCGGGCGCAGGTGCAACTGCACTCGCCGATCTATGCCGATGGCGGTTTGCAGGACGTGTTGCGTCATGCGCCGGATCCGGATCAACGTCTGGCCGCCCTGCTGGCCACTCGGCGCATGCCCGGCAAAGAGGCGGTGCCGATCCTCAAACTGGCCCTCGGTGACCCGAGTGACGATGTGCGGCTGCTGGCGTATTCGATGCTCGACAAGCAGGAAAGCGACATCAACCTGCACATCCAGATCGCGCTTGGCGAACTGGTCGACGCCAATGCCAAAGCGGCGGGTGCGCTGCACGGCAGGCTGGCGCGTTGGTATTGGGAGCTGGCGTATCTGGGCCTGGCCCAAGGCAGCGTGCTCGACCACGTGCTCAATCAAGCCAGCGAACATGCCGAGCTTGGCCTGGCCGCGGGCGAGGGCGGTGAGCTGGTGCTGCTGGCCGGGCGCATCGCGCTGGAGCGTGGTGACGTCGAGCGTGCCGAGGTGTTGCTGAGTCAGGCTCAGGAAAACGGCATGGGCGCCGCGCAAGTGCTGCCGTTTCGCGCCGAGCTGGCGTTCGAGGCCGGTCGTTACCACGAAATTCCCGCACTGCTCGCACGCCTTCCCGAGGAAACCCGTCAGCGGCCGCCGTTCGCCGCATTGGTCAGGAGCTGGACATGAGTCACAAGGAACAGGCACCGGTTGCCGACATCTGTCTGCTGCTCGAAGGCACTTGGCCTTACGTGCGCGGCGGCGTTTCCAGCTGGATTCACCAGATGATTCTCGGCCTGCCGGAACTGACCTTTTCGGTGATGTTCATCGGCGGCCAGCGCCAGGCCTATCCGACCCGGCGTTACGAAGTGCCGGCGAACGTGCTGCACATCGAAGAAGTATTTCTCGAAGATGCGACCCATCCGACCGACAGGCTGGTGGAGCCACGCAAGGCTGACGAACAGCAGTTGCAGGATTTGTATCGCTTCCTGCATCACCCGGATGCGCCGGACCCTGCACTGGGCGAACGCTTGCTCGACTGCATCGCCCAGGGCCGCATGACCCTCGACGACGTACTGCGCAGCCGCGCCAGTTGGGAGTCGTTGAGCGAAGGCTATCGTCAGCATTGCGCCGACCCGTCCTTCGTCAATTATTTCTGGACCCTGCGCGCGATGCAGTCGCCGTTGTTGATGTTGGCTGAAGCCGCGCAACGGATGCCGAAAGCGCGGGTGCTGCATTCGATTTCAACCGGGTATGCGGGCTTTCTGGGCTGCATCCTCAAGCAACGCTGGAACTGCACTTACCTGCTCAGCGAACACGGGATCTACACCAAGGAACGCAAGATCGACCTGGCCCAGGCCAGCTGGATCGCCGAGAGTTCCGGCCAGGCGCTGAACCGCAGCCTCGACGCCGGCTCGGGTTACATCCGCACGTTGTGGGTGCGTTTCTTCGAGCGCATCGGCCAGCTGACGTACAACAGCGCCGACAACATCATCGCCCTCTACGACGGCAACCGTCAGCGCCAGATCAAGGACGGCGCCCTCGCGGCCCGCACCCAAGTCATTCCGAACGGCATCGACCTGCCGGTGTGGACCGCGGCGCTGGAATCCCGCGCTCACGGGATTGCGCCCGTGGTCGGTTTGATCGGGCGTGTGGTGCCGATCAAGGACGTGAAAACCTTTCTGCGGGCGATGCGCGGCGTGATCAGCGCCATGCCGCACGCCGAAGGCTGGATCGTCGGCCCCGAAGAGGAAGACCCGGAATACGTCAGCGAATGCCGTAGCTTAATGGCCAGTCTGGGTCTGGAGGGCAAGGTGCATTTCCTTGGCTTCCAGCGCATTCAGGACATCCTGCCGAAACTCGGCCTGATGGTGCTGACCTCGATCAGTGAAGCACAGCCGCTGGTGATCCTTGAAGCTTGGGCCGCCGGTACGCCGGTGGTCAGCAGCGACGTGGGTTCGTGCCGCGAATTGATCGAAGGCGGCAGCGCTGAAGACCGTGATCTCGGGCACGCCGGCAAAGTGGTGGCGATTGCCGATCCACAAGCCACGAGCGCCGCGATCCTTGAACTGTTGCGCAGCCCGCGACGCTGGCAGGCCGCCCAGGCCAGCGGCTTGTTGCGGGTCACTCGTTATTACACCGAAGCCTTGATGCTGCAGCGTTACCGCGACCTGTATCAAGCCGCCATGGAGAACAGCTGAATGGCCGGTATTGGCTTTGAACTGCGAAAAATCCTTTCGCGCGATTCCTACACGGCGACTTTGCACGCCTACGTCTACGCCGGGCTGATCAGTTCCGGCCCGTGGGTGTTGTCGATCATCAGCGTGATGCTGGTGGGCATCATCAGCATCGGCCTGCTACTGCCAAACATGCTGGTCGGACAGTTCCTGGTGACGGTGACGTACCTGATGGCCACCTCGTTGATCCTGACGGGTGGCTTGCAGTTGTTCTTCACGCGCTTCGTGTCCGACCGCTTGTTCGAACACAAGTACGATCAAATCCTGCCCAACCTGTTGGGCGTGTTGTTGCTGGTCACCCTCGGCGCCGGGTTGTTGGGCATTGTGGTGCTGGGCTTGTTGTTCGACGAGCCGCTGATTTACCGCGTGCTGGTGTTGGCGAACTTCGTGGTGTTGTGCAATTTGTGGCTGGTGATCATCTTCCTCTCAGGGATGAAGGCCTATAACCGTATCCTGCTGGTGATGCTGGTGGGTTACACGCTGATGGTCGCGAGTGCCTACGTGCTGAGCTTTCTGCAGATGCCGGGCTTGCTGTTGGCGCTGTTGATCGGGCACAGCACGCTGCTGTTTCTGTTCCTCTACGACATCCTGCGCGAGTACCGCGCCGAGAAACTGATCGCCTTCGATTTCCTCGACCGGCGCAACGTTTTCCTCAGCCTGCTGGCCACCGGTTTTTTCTACAACCTGGGCATCTGGATCGACAAGTTCCTGTTCTGGTTCAACCCCGGCACCTCCAACGAAATCGTCGGCCCGCTGCGCGCCTCGATCCTTTACGACTTGCCGATCTTCCTCGCGTACCTGGCGATCATCCCCGGCATGGCGGTGTTTCTGGTGCGCATCGAGACCGACTTTGCCGAGTGGTACGACCGCCTGTTCCGGGCGATCCGCGAAGGCGAAACCCTGCAACACATCGGGCAGCTGAAAACCGAAATGATCTTGTCGATCCGCCAGGGTCTGCTGGAAATCTGCAAGGTCCAGGGGCTGACGGCGGTGCTGTTGTTCCTGTTCGCACCACGCCTGCTGGAATGGCTGGGCATCTCCAGTTATTACCTGCCGCTGTTCTACATCGACCTGATCGGTGTGAGCATTCAAGTGGTGTTCATGGCGTTGCTCAACGTGTTCTTCTACCTCGACAAGCGCACGGTGGTGCTGGAACTGTGCGTGCTGTTCGCGGTGTTGAACGCCATGTTGACGCTGTTCAGCATGTATCTCGGGCCAAGCTTCTTCGGGTACGGGTTTACGTTGTCGTTGCTGATTTGTGTATTGCTGGGTTTACACAGGCTTACAACGGCGCTGGAAGATCTGGAGTACGACACGTTTATGTTGTCGCGCTGATCGTTCTTTCAGACGTGAAAAAAGGCACTGGCGGTTATCGCTCAGTGCCTTTTTTTCGTCCGACTGACGTCACTTGTCAGTCTGGGTTGCGCTGCTAGGCTTGAACTCCCGGCCCCATCATCTGTTGCTTCCCATCAGGAGTCACGATCATGAGCACTGCACTGGAAACCGTTCTATACACCGCAAAAACCCACACCGTCGGCGGCCGTACAGGCACTGGCAAATCCAGCGATGGGGAGCTAGATGTCAAATTCAGCTCGCCGGGATCGGGTAAACCCGGCACCAATCCTGAGCAACTGTTTGCACTGGGTTATTCCGCCTGCTTCATCGGCGCGATCCAGGTGGTGGCGGGCAAGATGAAAATCAAACTGCCGGAAGACACGTCGGTGGATGCCGAGGTAGATTTGGGCAAGATCGGTAGCGGGGACTTTCAGCTGGCGGTCAGGTTGAACGTCAACATTCCCGGGTTGGAGGAGGGCGTGAAACGGGAACTGGCCGAGGCTGCGCACCAGATCTGCCCGTATTCGCGGATGACGCGTGGGCATGTGTCGGTGGATTTAAAAGTCCTCTAAACCCCCAGCCATACACCGAACTAATGTGGGAGCGAGCCTGCTCGCGATAGCGGTTGTTCACTCAACAGGTTTGTCGACTGACACACCGCCTTCGCGAGCAGGCCCGCTCCCACAATGAATCAACTACGTGGCGCAGATTTCGGCACGACAACGTTATCCAGCATTCGATTGGCAGCCAGTTCCGCCAGCATCACAATCTGCTGAATCGCCATCGCCGTGTGTCGATGCGGCCCTTCCAGATACCCCGCAAAATCACTCGCCATCACACTGGCCTGGGCCAATGATTCACAGGTATGGGCGAGCAGGTCTTCGTCCTTGATGTCCGGTGCAACGAGAAACATCGTGCTCGGTTTGCGGGCAACGGGTGATTTCAGGGCGGAGGGGTTGAGGTAGTGATCGAGCGCGCGGTCGGCGGCTTCGTGGAGTTTTTTTGAATCGATGGATTCGTAGGGGGAAACGTCGTCCGGGGCGGGCGGGTTTGGGGTTTCTTTGATCATGGCGTAATTCCTTCTGCGAGATGGAGCTACCAATCTTTCGTTCCAAGCGAAAGGGTGGCAGCTATGCGCGGGCTGGAAACCGAGGCAGAAGGAGCCCGGCAGACCCGAAGGTCTCCCACGCACAGCCGCCATAATGGAGAACTGCGATCAAAAAATCGCCGCAGTATCCCATTTGTTGAGCTGTAACGCCTTCAATACCTCGGGTTTCCAGGCCCGGTCGCTGATGTGCAGCGACCGACAAAGCCTATCCACTCATCTTCCTACCCGACAACCGCCGGAACCTGTCGGAAACATCCCCAAGATTCACAGCGTCTGTAGGATCAGAGCGAGATTTTTTGTTTAAAAATGCTTCCAAAGTCAGCGGTTTCTGCGAATCCCGAACCTAGTTCGAAGGCCCAACCCCAAACTTCAACCCACCCCAATTCCAGTCCTTCGACTGCTTCGTATAGCAGCCAGCCTGATTTTTGGGCTCTGCATCGCAGGCAATCCGCCCGGTCTTGTTGGTGTCAGTGGTGCGGTCGTTGTAGTGCGCACAACCGGACGTCAGGGAAAGGGTAAACGCGGCAATCAATACTTTGAATTTCATGACGGCATCCTTGCGGGTAGATCGCCAGCATAGGTCTGGTTGTGTTTAACCACAAATCACCAACCCCCAGATGCAACAAAACCCGCACTTGGCGGGTTTTGTCTTGCTTCGTATTTGGTGGAGCCGGGGGGATTTGAACCCCCGTCCGCCAGTACTCCGCTGTCGGTACTACATGCGTAGCCGTTTCTATTAAGTTAACCCTCAGCGACCCGAAGGGCAGGGTGCTTTGGGCGAGTTGTGTAAGTTTTAGCCGCTTCGTCCACAACGTACTGCACGGCGATTCTGTTCTATATGACAATCACTTTGGGTTTACAGACATCCCCTGGTGATTGCTGGACCCGAAGGTACCAGAAGCTCAGGATCTAAAGCTGCTTACGCAGCGAGAGAGAATTCCTGGCCGTAGGTTTCGTCATTGGCAACTATAAGTAGTTGCAACAGTGGATTTACGAGTTCTGTTACCAACTCGGCATGCACCTAAAGTTTCGCGACCGGCGTCGAATCCTAAACGGCCCCGTGCCTGTTGCTCGGTGAGACAAAGTGAGCAACAAGCCTGCGCAGTGTACGCCAAACGGTCACGGAAGGCCAACCCGAAGGTTGGCCCGCCGGGTTTACTTGGCTGGCTCGCTGCCCAGTTTGTCCACACGGGACAACGCTTGAGTGGCTGAGGCGACGCATTTGTCGTCATCACCGGCCTTTTGCGCTGCTTCGGCATCCGCCTGCATACGCTTGATATCCATCGTGGTGTTTTCGGACGTGGCCGGGATTGTAGTGACTTTGTTTTTCAGCTCCTGAAGCTTCACTGTGCACAGGTCAGTGGCAGCGAAAACGGGAGAGGCCAGCATTGCAACAGAAATAAACAAACCAGCAAGAGCGGTACGTTTCATGGGTATCTCCTTGAACTGATGGTCTCGGTGTTGCCGTATCAGCTGGCGGCTCGGCCGAGTCTAATTAAGCCACGTTCGTTGAGGCCTAAATTAATGACTACGGCGTCGCGCAGGAATTCGGTTTTTTCTTGACGGGCTATGAAAAATTTCTCAAAGGGTGAAAAACGCACTAAAAAGGGGCGCAACTGCCCCTTTTTGCTGGTGAAAATGCATTAGGCCTGCTTGGCTTGAGTGACCCGATCCACCAGATAGACCAGTCCGTGGTAATCAATTCCGCCGTGTTGCGTCAGGCCAATCTCACAGGTGCGACTGGTCGAAATCCCTTCGCTGCACTGCTGCACCGCATCCTTGAGCGTGCGTAACGAATGTGCGTTCAGTTCCGGCGTGGTGAAGCCCTTGTCCCCGGCGAATCCGCAGCAGTGAATGCCCTCGGGAATGACCACGTTGTTGCTGCATTTGCGCGCCAGATCGATCAGCGCCTGGCTCTCGCCAAGGTGTTGAGTGCTGCAGGTGACATGCACCGCGATCGGCGCTTCCTGCGGGGTAAAATCGAGGCGATCCAGCAAATGCGTACGGATGAATCGCACCGGGTCGTACAGGTCCAGTCGAACATCGCCCAAATCCTGAATCAGCCGCAGCGTGCATGGGCTGGTGTCGCAATAGATCGGATCGAGCCCGCCGCGACTGGCGTGCAACAGCGCGCCGATCAATTCCTGGCGTTTGTGTTCAGCCTGTTCGGCGTAACCTTTTGACGCAAATGGCTGGCCGCAGCAGAGGCTGTCCTGATTGTCCGGAAAGACTACCTGGTAACCGGCCTTTTCCAGCAGCCCACGGGTTTTGTCGTACAGCGACATCTGCTCTTTATCACCCGCCGTCGGGCCCATGACCCGCGAGACACACGCCGCGAGATACACCACCCGAGGGCGTTCGTCCGATACGATCGGGCTGAAGCGAATGGCTTTTTCCGGCTGCGGCATGGCGTTGGTCCATTGTGGGACCTGACCTTTGGACAACTTCGTCAACGCCGCTGAAAGTTTCGCCAGACGCGGTGCGCCCAGCAGCATCCGCGCGCCGTTGGCGACATGCAGGGTAAAGCGCGCACCTTGCAGTGCAGTGGCGAAATTTCCCTCAAGCCAGTTGGCGGTTTTCGTATGTGTCGCCTTGCGGCTGCGGAGCTTTTTCACCAGCTCGCCGGTATTGATGCCTACAGGACAACGTTGCGCACATAACCCAGTGGCGGCGCAGGTGTCGATGCCCTGGTATTCGTAAGCGGCTTCAAGTTCGGAGGTGTCGATGCCTGCACGTTTCTTCGCTTGAATATCCCGCCAGATCACGATGCGCTGGCGCGGGCTCAGGGTCAGGTCTTTCGACGGGCACACCGGTTCGCAAAAACCGCATTCGATGCACTTATCCACAATCTCGTCGGCCGCCGGCAGCGGTTTCAGGTGCTTGAGGTGAATCTGCGGATCCTCGCTGAGCACCACGTCCGGGTTGAGAATCCCGTTGGGATCGAGCAGGCGTTTGAGCTGCCACATCAACTGATAGGCATCGCTGCCCCATTCCAGCTCGACGAAGGGCGCCATGTTGCGGCCGGTGCCGTGTTCAGCCTTCAGCGAACCGCCGAACTCCACCGCCACCAACTGCGCCACGTCGTCCATGAACGCCTGGTAGCGTGCGACTTCTTCCGGGTTGTTGAAGCCTTGGGTGAAGACAAAGTGCAGATTGCCTTCCAGCGCGTGTCCGAAAAGGATCGCTTCGTCGTAGTGATGTTTGTCGAACAGCTCGATCAGACGGTTCACGCCGATGGCCAGTTGTTCCACCGGGAAGGTCACGTCTTCGATAATCACCGTGGTTCCGGTTTTGCGCACCGCGCCGACGGCGGGGAAGGTGTCCTTGCGGATCGCCCAGAGCCGGGCGTTTTCTACCGGGTCTTCGGTGAAGTCGACTTGTTTCTCCACCGGAAACGAAGTCAACGACGCCATGATCTGCGCCAGTTGTTCTTGTAGCAAAGTGGACGATGCAGCGCGGGATTCAATCAGCAGCGCGCAGGCATTGTTCGACAGCTGTTGTACGAAAGCCGGCATGCCGGGTTTGTCCTGCACCGAACGCAGGCTGCGACGGTCCAGCAGTTCTACGGCCGACACCGGTTGGCTTTTCAGCACGGTGACCGCGTTGCAGCAGGTTTCCACATCAGGGAACACGATCAGCGCCGAGGCTTTGTTCGGGTGGTCGATCACCGTGTCGTAGGTCACCGCGCTGATGAAGCCGAGCGTGCCTTCGGAACCCACCAGCAGGTGGCTCAAGATATCCACAGGCTCGTCGAAATCCACCAGCGCATTAAGTGACAGGCCGGTGGTATTTTTCAGACGGTATTTGTGGCGGATTCTTGCAGCCAGTTCGGCATTGGCGCGGGTCTCGCGCCCCAATGTCGCCAGACGCTCAAGCAATGAAGCATGAGTCTGGCGAAATGCCGCAACGCTCGCCGCGTCTTCGGTGTCGAGACGACTGCCGTCGGCCAGCACCAGGCGAATGCCGGCCAGCGTGTGGTAGGTGTTCTGCGCCGTGCCGCAGCACATGCCGCTGGCATTGTTGGCGACAATGCCGCCGATTTTGCAGGCGTTGATCGAGGCTGGGTCCGGGCCGATCTTGCGCCCGAACGGCGCCAGCCAGGCGTTGGCCTGCGCGCCGATCACGCCCGGTTGCAGGCGGATTTGTGTGCCTTGGCCGCGGATCTCGCGACCGTTCCAGTTATCCCCAAGCACGATCAGCACCGAATCACTGATGGCCTGGCCAGACAGGCTGGTGCCGGCAGCGCGAAAGGTCACCGGGACTTGATCCCGTTGCGCCAGTTTGAGCAGCGCCACCACTTCGTCTTCGGACTCGACACGGATCACCAGTTTCGGAATCAGCCGATAGAAACTGGCGTCGGTGCCGAAGGCCAATGTCGACAGAGGGTCGTCGAAACGTCGCTCTTGGGGAATCAGTTGCTGCGCATCTCGCAGGAAAGCCGCCGGTAGACTCATTGGTCCTCCAGAATCAAAACCACCAGGTCTTTCGGACCGTGCGCGCCGTAGGCCAGGACTTGCTCGATGTCAGCGGTTTTCGACGGGCCGGAGACCAGCAAGGCGTTGGTCGGCATGCCCTGGGCCCATTCGAATTCCTGCTGTACCTGATAGAAGTTGTCGCGGATTTCACTGGCCTTGAGCAGGGCGAAATGCACCGGCGGCACCAGGCTCATCAGGCGCGGTTCTTCCCGCGTCGGCCAGAGAATAAGGCTCCCCGTGGCAGCGATTGCGCCGAGGGTGGTGGTCAGGCTGGCCGGGGTGTCGTTGAACAGCTCGGCTTTCCATTCTTCAACCGGG
The DNA here is from genome assembly GCF_054897715.1 of Pseudomonas sp. RT6P73. Taxonomy (NCBI): domain Bacteria; kingdom Pseudomonadati; phylum Pseudomonadota; class Gammaproteobacteria; order Pseudomonadales; family Pseudomonadaceae; genus Pseudomonas; species Pseudomonas sp. RT6P73. The sequence continues at coordinate 289,609 of NZ_JBUBUV010000002.1, forward strand.
CGGTCGTAGGACTTGAGTGTCGGCAGACCAGGATTATTCGCCCAGTGCTGCGTGACGCATTGCCCGTGAGGCGTAGTCGGCGCGATTAACAGGCTCGGCAATTGACGACCTCGCAGCAATTGCGCGAGCAGTTCTGGCCAACCCTCGCCGGACGTCAGATGGATTTCGGTGTGCACCGCTTCCATCAGTTTGCGCAGTTGCGGAATGCGTTGTTCGGCGGTGTAGGTATAAGGCGCCGTCACCAGTTCAACGTCGAACGCGTCAGGCACCGGCGTTGTGCCGATCAGACTTTTCCGCAATTTGGCGAGGATGTTTTGCTTGGCGCTCATCAACGATCTCCCTGTTTGGCCAGATGCTCGCGGGCCATGTCGTGCAGTGAGCGGGCAGTGGGTTTCGGTGCGCTGTGGTTTTGCGTCCAGGGGCCAACATTATTCGGTGCCAGGGCGCGCAGCCGTGTGGCGAAAAAGCCGAACAGACGATAGAGCGTCGGCGAACTGTTGAGCCTAGCCCAGGCGTTCCAGATAAAACGTTCTTTGCGCGAGAATTTGCTGCCCTGGCCGCGCATGACTTGATGCGGGCTGTCCGGCGCCTTGACGTTTTCTTCCCGTAGGCGACGCAGCAGTGCCGGGATAGGAATTTTTACCGGGCAGACTTCACCGCAAGCGCCGCACAACGACGACGCGCTCGGATGGTCCGGGACGTTTGCCAGGCCGACCATGTGCGGGGTGATGATTTTTCCGATAGGACCGGGGTAAACCTCCCCATAGGCGTGGCCGCCGATTCGGGTGTAGACCGGGCAATGATTCATACAGGCGCCGCAGCGAATGCAGTTCAGGGTCTGGCGCAATTCGCTGTCGGCGAAGGCCTGGCTGCGACCGTTGTCGAGCAATACCAGGTGCACTTCCTGCGGGCCGTCGAGTTCGTGCTCTTTACGCGGGCCGGAGATCATGTTGACGTAGGTGGTGATCGGCTGACCAAGGGCCGAGCGCGTCAGCAGCGACAACAGCGGCACCACGTCGCGCAGGTTTTCCACGACTTTTTCGATGCCGGTGACGGCGATGTGTACCGGCGGCACCGTGGTGGTCATGCGGCCGTTGCCTTCGTTCTCCACCAGCAGCAGGGTGCCGGTTTCGGCCACGGCGAAGTTGACGCCGGAGACGCCGATGTCCGCTTCGAAGAATTTCTGTCGCAAGACTTTGCGACCGATCTGAATGAGTTGGTCAACGTCCTTGGTGTACTCCACGCCAAGTTTGTCGCGGAACAAGGACGCGACCTGACCGGCATTCTTGTGGATCGCCGGCATAATAATGTGTGAAGGCTTCTCGTGGTCGAGCTGGACGATGTACTCGCCCATGTCCGATTCCAGGCATTCAATGCCCCGATCAGCGAGGAAATGATTCATCTCCATCTCTTCGCTGACCATCGATTTGCCCTTGATCACTTGCCGCCCCTCGTGAGCGCGGATGATCGAGAGGACGATGCCATTGGCTTCGTCCACCGTTTCCGCCCAGTGCACTGTCACACCGTTGCGGGTCAGGTTCTGTTCAAGCTGCTCGAGCAGGTCGGGCAGCTTGGATAACGCACGGGCGCGGACAGCATTGCCCAGCACTCGCAAATGTTCTCTTTCATGGGCATCGCTGAAGGACGCTGCCCGTTTGGTCATCAGAGAATCCATCGCAGTGCGAAAGTTATTTCGCAGCTGCTTGTCACCCAACGCCTTGTGGGCCCGGGTGCGAAAATCTTCTTCCACGGTAACCGTAGGAATAATCGCGGAAGCGTTCACAGAACACCTCCGGTTCGCTGCCAAAGGAAACTGGCCAGGTGTTGGCCGCGCAACGCTTCCTTCTGTTTCTCCAGCGAGCCGTTGATGTTCATCAGGCAACCGCAATCGGCACTGAGTACCTTGTGCGCGCCGGATTCCTTCAACGACCGGGTCTTGTCAGCCACCATCGCGCCGGAAATGTCTGGCATACGGACGCTGAAAGTCCCACCGAAGCCACAGCATTCACTTTCGTGGCTGTGGTCGACTCGCTCCACGTTGCTCAGTTGCGACAACAACTCGCGACCGTGCAGGTGGGTATTCATTTCACGGCGTGCCGAGCACGAGGTGTGCAGCGCCACTTTGACCGGCTCACCGCTGTCCTTGAGCTGCACCTTGCAGACAAACAGCAGGAACTCGGCCAGTTCATAGGTCCGGGCGGCCAGCGCCTGTACCTGTTTCAGCGTTTGCGGCTCATCCTTGAACAAGTCGGTGTAGTGTTCGCGCAACATCCCGGCACACGATCCCGACGGCACCACCACCGGATAGTCCCCGGCGAACAGCGCCAACTGTGAGCGCGCCACGGTCCGTGCCTGCTCGGTGTAACCCGAGGTGTAGGCCGGTTGTCCGCAGCAGCTTTGCCCTTGCGGGTATTCGACACGGATGCCTTCGCGCTCCAGCAAGTGGATCGCATCCATCCCGGCTTCGGGGTAGAACAAATCCACCACGCAGGTCCCGAACAGGTAAACCCGTGACGGTTTCTCGCTGGGGTATTGCCGAGGCTCGGGCAGTGGCGGGGCGACACGGGTCGCGTTCGGCACGGCGTTGTAAAAAAGCTCGCTCATCAGGCGTGTCTCTCGGCCGGTTACCCGTCCGCTGAGGCTGCTGAATATAGAGAGGGAAGCTTTCAGCAGCCTTACAGACCGGGTAGTGAATAGCTGACGCCGGAATCGTGGTCCGGCGTCGGTTTTTGCGTTTTAGCGTGTAGGACTTAGTGCACCAGCATGCCGGTGAGCCAATAGGCCTGGATGTAGGTAATCAGGCCGACGATCGTTGCGAAGAACAGGCTGTGCTTGAGGGTGAAACGGAACAGATCCGATTCCTTGCCCACCAGACCGGTCGCGGCGCAGGCCACGGCGATCGATTGTGGCGAGATCATCTTGCCGGTTACGCCGCCGCTGGTGTTTGCCGCTACCAGCAGCACATCGCTCACGCCGATCTGGTGCGCGGTGGTCGCTTGCAACGAACTGAACAGCGCGTTGGACGACGTATCAGAACCGGTCAGGAACACGCCCAGCCAGCCGAGGAATGGCGAGAAGAATGGGAATGCCGCACCGGTGCCTGCCAATACCAGCGCCATGGTCGAAGACATGCCGGAGTAGTTGGTGACGAAGGCGAATGCCAAGACCATGCCGATGGACAGAATCGGCCAGCGCAGCTCGTAGAAGGTCTCTTTCAAAGTGGTCAGACCAGTTTTGATGTTGATCTTCAGCACCAGCATCGAGATCAGCGCGGAGAAGAAAATCGCCGTGCCAGTTGCGGAAATCGGATCGAGTTTGAACACCGCCGGGATGGCGGTCGGCGCCGTCACGATCGGTGCGACCTTGATCACCATTTGATCCAGATGCGGGATGGCAAAGTTGAACACCCAGCTGTACATCGAACCGCCAGCGGCGAACATGGCCTTGAACGGTTTCAGGGTCCAGATGGTGACCAGCACGGTCAGAATCAGGAACGGCGACCAGGCTTTGACGATTTCGAACAGGCTGTAAGGCGAGGCCACGCTGGTGCGCGGCTGGCCGAAACCACCGGCGCTGGCGGTTACCACCGAGGCCGAGACGGCACCGGCGATGTATTGGCCGGCGGCGCGTTTTGGCTGCCAGACTTTCAGGAACAGCGTCAGGGAAATCAGGCTGGCCAGGGCCGAGGTGATGTCCGGCAACTCAGGGCCGATGAAGTTCGACGTGAAGTATTGAGTGATGGCAAAGCTCAAACCGGCCACCAGCGCAGCAGGCCAGGTCTCCCGAACGCCGCGCAGGCCGTCCATCATGAACACCAGCCAGAACGGCACAAACAGCGACAGCAGCGGCAGTTGACGACCGGTCATGGCGCCGATCTTGAACGCGTCGATGCCGGTCACTTGCCCGGCCACAATGATCGGAATGCCCAAAGCACCGAAGGCTACCGGCGCGGTGTTGGCGATCAGGCACAGGCCCGCGGCGTACAGCGGATTGAAGCCGAGACCTACAAGCAATGCGGCGGTAATCGCTACCGGTGCACCGAAGCCGGCGGCACCTTCCAGGAATGCACCGAAGCAGAAACCGATCAGCAGAACCTGCAAACGCTGGTCGTCGGTGATCGACAACACCGAGCTGCGGATCACTTCGAACTGACCACTCTTGACCGTCAGTTTGTAGAGAAACACGGCGGCGACGATGATCCACGCAATCGGCCAAAGACCATAGGCGAAGCCATAGCCGGCGGCCGCGAAGGCCATGTCGACTGGCATCTGGAAAGCGAAGATTGCGACGGCGATGGACAACGCCAGCGTGATGCTGCCGGCCACGTGCCCTTTGAGGCGGAACACCGCCAGCGCCAGGAAGAAAAACACGATGGGGATAACGGCGGCGAGCGCGGAGAAGCCAAGGCTGCCGAGCGGGGTATAGAGCTGTTGCCAGGTTTGCATATGGGGTGGCCCCTAATTGTTGTTGGTCAGGCACTGGTCAGCGTTCTTGGATAATTGGTAATACCAATTTACAATCGCTGTTGGCTAGGGTAAAAGCCTTGTAGGCGGTGTGTCAATTTGTCGCCCTAAAACTTTTGTCGAATAAGCGACGTGGCGTGCGTTTGATCCGCCTTAACAAATGCCGTCTGGTAGGTGCTGGCACAGCGCCGATAGGCCAGAATAGAGAGCCCGGCGAGCCGTCGGGACCGTGGAGAATTGAGTTATGGGGTTTGATCAGATTCGTCAGCGCCGTTTGTCTGACGATATTGTCGAGCAGCTCGAGGGGATGATCCTCGAAGGCACGTTGAAGTCTGGCGAGCGCTTGCCGGCCGAACGCGCGTTGGCCGAGCAGTTCGGCGTGTCACGCCCTTCGTTGCGCGAGGCGATCCAGAAACTGGCGGCCAAGGGCTTGTTGGTCAGTCGCCAGGGCGGTGGCAATTATGTGGTGGAGTCACTGGGTTCGACTTTCAGCGATCCGCTGTTGCACTTATTGGAAAGCAACCCCGAAGCCCAGCGTGATCTGCTGGAATTTCGCCATACGCTGGAAGCGTCCTGCGCCTATTACGCGGCACTGCGCGCCACGGATGTCGATCGTGAGCGATTGACGGCAGCCTTCAATGAGTTACAGGACTGCTATACGCGTCATGACGAAGTGAGCCGGGCGGAAGAGGGCGCGGCGGACGCAAAATTTCATTTGGCGATTGCTGAAGCCAGTCATAACGCTGTGCTGCTGCACACCATTCGTGGGCTGTTCGATCTGCTCAAGCGTAACGTGGTGACCAACATTGGCGGCATGTACAAACAGCGCACGGAAACCCGCGACATGCTGATCACGCAGCACCGGGAGTTGTACATGGCAATTATCGAGGGAAGGGCAGAGCAGGCGCGGGAAGTGTCCAGCCGACACATCTTGTATGTGCAGGAAGTGCTGGAAGAGGTGCGTCAGGAAGTGCAGCGCATGGCCCGGGCGGAGCGGCGCAAGGGGATGTAGTCAGTCGGTTATGTATCGTTTTCGCGATTGCATTCGCGGGCAAGCCTCGCTCCTACAGATTCTGGGTTTGCCACGAAAATGTAGGCATCCACAAATCCTGTAGGAGCGAGGCTTGCCCGCGAAAGCGATCTTAAGGCTAAGGAATTACTCTTCCTTGCCCTTATTGCGCACCGCACGCTGCAACTCACGACCAGCATCGCGCTCGCGTTCGGTATCACGCTTGTCGTATTCCTTCTTGCCCTTGCCCAGTGCGATCTCGCACTTGACCATGTGCTTGCTCCAATACCAGGACAGGCACACGCAGGCGTAACCTTTTTGCTGCACGGCGGCGGCGAGTTTTTCCAGCTCGCGGCGGTTGAGCAGCAATTTTCGGGTGCGGGTCGGATCAGCGATGACGTGGGTGCTGGCGGTCATCAGCGGCGTAATGTGGCTGCCGAGCAACCAGGCTTCGCCATCCTTGAGCAGCACGTAACTGTCAACCAGTTGCAGCTTGCTTGCCCGCAGACTTTTTACTTCCCAGCCGGCCAGGACCAGACCAGCCTCGAACCGATGTTCGATGAAGTAATCGTGTCGCGCCTTTTTATTCTGCGCGATGGTCCCTGTAGGGTGTTTCTTCTGTTTAGCCATAGGGGCGGCATTATAGGGAGTTGCACGCGAGTCGGCTACGGTATCGCTACGTGCTTGAGCAGGTTGATTGAATCCCGGACAATGCGCCCTCTTTTTTGAACGCTTGGGCGTGATAACGATGTCGACAGACAAGGTTTCTGTCCACGGCAGTTGGGCTAGCCGCTGGGTCTTCATACTCGCTGCGACCGGTTCGGCCGTGGGCCTGGGTAGTATCTGGAAATTCCCGTACATGGTCGGCGTCTATGGCGGCGGCGCCTTCGTGCTGATGTTCCTGGCCTGTATCGCGTTGATCGGTGTGCCGGTCATGCTGGCCGAAACCCTGATCGGTCGCCGCGCGCGGCAGAGCCCGGCCAACGCCTTGAAGGTGCTGGCGGTGGAGGCGGGGCATTCGGGCAAGTGGTCCTGGGGCGCATTCGCCGGGATGATCACGGCGTTGCTGATCCTGTCTTTCTATAGTGTGGTCGGCGGCTGGTCGCTGGATTACATCATCGACATGGGCCGTGGCGACTTCCAGGGTGCAACGCCTGATCAGGTGGGCGCGTACTTTGGCAATGTGATCGCCGATCCGTGGCGCCTGACACTTTGGCACACGATATTCATGCTGCTGTCTGCCGTCGTCATCGCCAAAGGCGTGGTCGCCGGGCTTGAGCGCAGCCTGCGGATCATGATGCCGCTTCTCTTTGTGATGATTCTGGTGCTGTTGGGCTACAGCATGACTACCGGGCATTTCATGGAAGGCGTGCATTTCATGTTCGACTTCCACCCGGAAAAAGTCCTCGACGGCTTGTTACCAGCCATGGGGCACGCCTTTTTCTCCCTGAGCGTGGGCGTTGGGTCGATCATGATTTACGGTGCTTACATGCCCAAGCATTCGTCGATTTCCGGCACCGTGGTCGGCGTGGCGCTGCTCGACACCTTCGTTTCGCTGGTGGCCGGTCTGGCATTGTTTCCGATTGTGTTCGCCGCCGGCCTGAACCCGAGCGAAGGCCCGGGCCTGATGTTTGTCAGCCTGCCGTTTGCCTTCGGTAACGTAGCGTTCGGTCAATTGATGGGCGTAGTGTTCTTCGTGCTGGTCGCGGTGGCTGCCTGGAGTTCGGCCATTTCCCTGCTCGAGCCGATGGTGGCTTACCTGGTCGAGCGCACAAAAGTCAGCCGCGCCTGGGTGACTTTCTGGCTGGCATTTATCTGCTGGTTTGTCGGTCTGGGCACGGTGTTTTCCTTCAATATCTGGAAGGAAGCCAAATTTTTCGTGAACGAAGGCGGGCTGTTCCATCTCTATCAATGGGGTGCGGCCGGTGGTCTGGACTTCTTTGGCGTGATCGATTTCTTCACCTCGCGGATCATGTTGCCACTCGGTGGTTTGTGTTTCGTGGTGTTTGCGGGCTGGGTGATGGGGCGTGAAGCGGTACGCGACGAGTTGTCGATCCGTAACCCCGGGTTGTTCGCCCTGTCCTTGTTCTTGATGCGCTATGTGGCGCCCATCGGCATTCTCGTAGTGTTTGCCGCACAGCTGTGGAAGTGACGCTGACATGACGACACATATTCAACGTTCGGCTCTGCTGCCATACCCGGCGCAAGCGCTTTATGACCTGGTCAATGACGTGGCGCGTTACCCGGAATTCCTGCCGTGGTGTTCGACCGCCGAAGTACTGGAAAGCACACCTGAGCATATGCGCGCTAGCGTAGGCGTGGCCAAAGGCGGACTCAGCCAGCATTTCGTAACGCGCAACACGCTGGTGCCAGGGCAATCGATCGAGATGAACCTTGAAGAGGGCCCGTTCAATCAGTTGCATGGCGTCTGGACGTTCAAACCGTTGGGCGAAAAGGCCTGCAAGATCAGCCTGGACCTGTCGTTCGATTACGCCGGGCCGATTGTCCGCGCGACCTTGGGGCCGTTGTTCAATCAGGCTGCGAATACGCTGGTGGACGCGTTTTGCCAGCGCGCCAAACAAATGCATGGTTGAGTCGATGGTTGACGTCGAGGTGGTCTACGCCGCTGTTGATCGTCAGGTGCTTCTCTCGGTGACGGTGCCAGCAGGAACGACCGTGCGAGCGGCTTTGCTGGCGTCGGGCGTTGGCAAGGCCTTCGCGGAGCTGAATCTGGCCGATTGCCCGGTGGGGATCTTCGGTAAAGTGATCACTGACCCGGACAATCGTCCTGTTCAGGTGGGTGATCGCATCGAGATCTACCGGCCATTGCTGGCGGATCCGAAAGAAGTTCGTCGGCTGCGTGCCGCCAAGGCTGCCGAGGCTAAAGCCCGGAATCAGTGACTAGCCCAAACGCCAGACAATAAAAAACCCGGATATTCCGGGTTTTTTATTGCGTCGCAAATTATTGCGGCGAGGTGTCCAGAGGTTCTGGCGTCGGGACCGGAACGGTTTCTACGCCGTCTACGTCCTTCTGGATCTGGTCCAGCAACGAACCTGGCTTGACCGGTTTTTCCGGTTTCGGCTTCTCGGCGTTTTCGGCTGGCGCGGTCACGTTAGTGCCACTTTCCTTGCCGAGAATGGCTTCATCGCGGCTCACGCCTGGCATGAAATCACCAGAGAGGCTGACAAGCTGATCATTTGGGTTGAAGATAACGCTAATGCGTTCCTGTTGGCGTTCACCGCCACCCGGTTGCAGGCTGTACAGATAATCCCAGCGATCGGCATGGAACGTGTCGGTCAGCAGGGGGTTGCCCATGATAAACCGTACTTGCTTACGGGTCATTCCCGGGCGTAACTGGTTTATCATGTCCTGCGTGACGACATTGCCCTGCTGGATGTCGATTTTGTAAACCCCGGGGAATGAACAACCGGCGAGTGCGAGCAGTCCCACAAAGGTGAAACTGGTTAGCAAGAGCTTGGTGTTTTGCATCGGTGGGCGACTTCCACTATCTTGGCTGGGACAACGTAAACGCCGATCATACCCGCATTAAGAGAAGCTGCGAAGCAGCATCGCGAGAAAGCTGACCATGGTTGAAAATAGCGAACTACGCAAAGCCGGTCTCAAAGTGACCCTTCCACGGGTCAAAATTCTGCAAATGCTCGATTCCGCCGAGCAACGCCACATGAGTGCCGAGGATGTTTACAAGGCGCTGATGGAGGCTGGTGAGGACGTCGGTCTGGCCACGGTTTACCGTGTACTGACTCAGTTCGAGGCAGCTGGCCTTGTGGTGCGGCACAACTTCGACGGAGGCCATGCGGTCTTCGAGCTGGATGACGGCAAGCATCACGACCACATGGTCAACGTCGAAACCAGCGAAGTGATCGAATTCTTCGACGAAGAAATCGAGCGCCTGCAGAAAGCCATCGTCGATAAGTACGGCTTCGAGATGGTTGATCACAATCTGGTGCTGTACGTACGCAAGAAAAAGTAAGCATGTCGCGCGAATTTCACATTCGCGAAACGAGCGAAGGCGACCCCAGGGTCGCCTTCGTGCTTTCTGCCGTTCTTAAATTTTGGCGGTGACGACCATTTTTTTCGCGTGAGCCAGTGATTCCTTGGTCAGGTCAATGCCGCCAAGCATCCGCGCTACTTCTTCGACGCGATCATTCTTGCTCAACTTGGAAACAGCCGTGTGGGTTGCCTCCTCACCGCGGACTTTGTGCACAAATAGATGTTGATGGCCCTGCGCAGCGACTTGCGGCAAGTGAGTCACCGTCAGAACTTGCCCGCGTTCCCCGAGTCGACGTAATAACTGGCCCACGATCTCGGCAGTCGGGCCGCCGATACCCACGTCCACTTCATCGAATACCAGCGTCGGTACGCGCGAGGTTTGCGCGGTGATCACCTGAATAGCCAGGCTGATCCGTGACAGCTCGCCACCCGAGGCCACTTTGGCCAAGGCTTTTAATGGTTGCCCAGGGTTGGCGCTTACCAGGAGCTCCACCTGTTCGAGTCCATTCGGCAGCAATTCATCGCTGCTGTTAGGGCGTAATTCGATAGTGAAGCGCCCGCCGGGCATGCCCAGTCGCTGGATTTCCTGCTCCACGGCGCTGGCCAGGCTATTCGAGGCTTGATGACGCAAATCGCTTAGCTCCCGAGCCTTTTCCTGATAATGACGGGCATAAGAAGCCAGCTCATCGCTCAGTCGCTCGATGGACTCGTCGTTGGCGTTCAGGGTCTCGATTTCATCCAGCAAGCGCTGCTGCATCTCCGCGACCTCGGTCGGCTGGATGCGGTGCTTGCGCGCCATGGTGTAGATCGCATCCAGGCGTTCTTCCAAATACTGAAGGCGCGCCGGATCGGCGTCGAAGTTGTCGAGGAAGCGGTTCAGTTCGCCCACAGCCTCTTCAACCTGTATCTGTGCGCTGGTCAGCAGGCTGCTGGCTTCACCCAGTGCGCCGATCGAGTTATTGACGCTCGAAAGACGGTTAAGGCTGGCGGTGAGAGCGTTCAGGACATTCCCGGAATCACTTTCGCTGCATTGCTCGACCACCTGCCGGCAGATGCCCAGCAGGGTTTCGGCGTTGGTGAGATTCTTGTGTTCCTGTTCCAGCTGCTCCAGCTCGTTTTCGCCGAGGCCGAGATTTTCCAGCTCTTCGAGTTGATAGCTGAGCAATTGATGGCGAGCACGCTGCTCGTCGCCGGAATTGGAGAGGCGCTCCAGCTCCTGGCGAGTCTGGCGCCAGCGTTGGGCGGCCAGTTGCACCTGGCGGGCAAGGTCGGTGGCGCCGGCGTATTCATCGAGCAGGCGGCGGTGAGTGTCGGTCTTCAGCAGGGATTGGTGTTCGTGCTGGCTGTGGATATCGATCAGCAGTTCGCCGAGGGCTTTGAGATCGCCAAGCGGGCAGAGCGTACCGTTGATATAGCCGCGCGAGCGTCCTTCTGCGGTGATCACCCGGCGCAGGATGCACGGGCCATCGCTCTCCAGGTCGCGCTCCGCCAGCCAGGCGCTGGCTTCAGGGATGTCGATCAGGTCGAAGGTGGCCAGGATATCGGCCTTGTCGGCGCCGGGGCGCACCACGCCGCTGTCGGCGCGATCGCCCAGGGTCAGGCCGAGGGCGTCGAGCATGATCGACTTGCCGGCACCGGTTTCCCCGGTTATCACGCTCATCCCGCGATCGAGCTCGAGATCGAGATGTTCAACGATGGCGTAGTTATGTACGGACAGGTGCACCAGCATAAAGGCCGCTCCCAGGCTTTAGGTCTGGTTATTTATACAGTGTTTTATTTGTGGCTGACAATGCCCTCGCTTAGCTCGATTTGCTCGGTCTGACGAAATGCTTAGTCCGTCGAGCAATCACAATGCAGCGTTTTTTGTAGGGTTAATCGCAACCGGCCCCTTGAAGCTGATTTTTGCGGCCCCATATACCGGGACAGAAGCGCGAGTTGAGCTCGCGGACGTTATTGAAAGGAGAATTCTATGGCTGACGAACAGACAGTGGATACGCAAAATCTAGACGCCGATCAGGCTGCCCAGAATTCGGGTGATGAACTGGCGGCTCGTGTACAAGTGCTCGAGGAGCAATTGGCTGGCGCTCATGATCAAGCTTTGCGTGTAGCGGCTGATCTGCAGAACGTCCGCCGTCGCGCCGAGCAGGATGTAGAAAAAGCGCACAAATTCGCCCTGGAAAAATTTGCTGGCGATTTGTTGCCGATCATCGACAGCCTGGAGCGTGGTCTGGAGTTGTCCAACCCGGATGACGAAAGCATCCGCCCAATGCGCGAAGGCATCGAGCTGACCCTGAAAATGTTCCAGGACACCCTGAAGCGTTATCAGCTGGAAGCAATCGATCCGCATGGCGAACCGTTCAACGCCGTTCAGCATCAGGCAATGGCCATGCAGGAAAGCGCCGACGTCGAGCCAAACAGCGTGCTCAAGGTGTTCCAGAAGGGCTACCAGCTCAACGGTCGCCTGCTGCGCCCGGCCATGGTCGTGGTCAGCAAGGCTCCAGCGCCAGTTTCGCCTTCGATTGACGAGCAGGCTTGAAATTGGCCGCAAGGCCCCCATTTATAAGTCAAGCGTTTAAGTGCTACCGCAGTTAGCCACCACTGCTGCGGCAACCAAATCCAAAGTTTCGGGAGAGTGAACATGGGCAAAATTATCGGTATCGACCTGGGGACTACCAACTCCTGCGTCTCCGTGATGGAAAACGGCAAAGCCAAAGTTATTGAAAACGCAGAAGGCGCGCGTACCACGCCGTCGATCATCGCTTACGCCAACGATGGCGAAATCCTGGTTGGCCAGTCGGCCAAGCGTCAGGCTGTGACCAATCCGCATAACACCCTGTACGCGGTGAAGCGTCTGATCGGTCGTAAGTTCGACGAAGAAGTCGTACAGAAAGACATCAAGATGGTGCCTTACAAAATCGCCAAGGCTGACAACGGCGACGCGTGGGTAGAAGTGAACGGCCAGAAAATGTCGCCGCCACAGATCTCGGCTGAAATTCTGAAGAAAATGAAGAAGACCGCCGAAGACTACCTCGGCGAGCCAGTGACTGAAGCGGTGATCACCGTTCCGGCCTACTTCAACGACAGCCAGCGTCAAGCCACCAAAGACGCCGGCCGTATCGCGGGTCTGGACGTAAAACGCATCATCAACGAACCAACCGCAGCCGCTCTGGCTTACGGTATGGACAAGGCGAAGGGCGATCACACCGTGATCGTTTATGACTTGGGCGGCGGTACTTTCGACGTTTCCGTGATCGAAATCGCTGAAGTCGATGGCGAGCACCAGTTCGAAGTATTGGCCACCAACGGCGACACGTTCCTGGGCGGTGAAGACTTTGACATTCGTCTGATCGACTACCTCGTCGACGAATTCAAGAAAGAAAGCGGCATGAACCTCAAGGGTGACCCGCTGGCCATGCAGCGCCTGAAAGAAGCCGCTGAAAAAGCCAAGATCGAACTGTCCTCGAGCATGTCGACCGACGTGAATCTGCCGTACATCACTGCAGACGCCACCGGTCCTAAGCACTTGAACGTGAAAATCTCCCGCGCCAAGCTTGAAGCGCTGGTAGAAGACCTGGTTCAGCGCACCATCGAACCTTGCCGCATCGCTCTGAAAGACTCCGGCATCGACGTTGGCGCCATCAACGACGTGATCCTGGTAGGCGGTCAGACCCGTATGCCACTGGTTCAGAAGCTGGTGACCGAGTTCTTCGGTAAAGAAGCTCGTAAAGACGTGAACCCGGACGAAGCCGTTGCCATGGGTGCTGCCATCCAGGGCGCCGTATTGGCCGGTGACGTGAAAGACGTTCTGCTTCTCGACGTCAGCCCGCTGACCCTGGGTATCGAAACCATGGGTGGCGTGATGACCGCGCTGATCGAGAAAAACACCACGATTCCTACCAAGAAATCGCAAGTGTTCTCGACTGCCGACGACAACCAGGGCGCCGTGACCATTCACGTGCTGCAAGGCGAGCGCAAGCAAGCCGCTCAGAACAAGTCCCTGGGCAAGTTCGACCTGGCCGAGATTCCGCCAGCACCACGTGGCGTGCCACAAATTGAAGTGACCTTCGACATCGACGCCAACGGCATCCTGCACGTCGGCGCCAAAGACAAGGCCACAGGCAAGACTCAGTCGATCGTGATCAAGGCCAACTCCGGTCTGTCCGAGGAAGAGATTCAGCAGATGATTCGCGATGCTGAAGCCAACGCCGAGGAAGACAGCAAGTTCGCAGAGCTGGCCGCTGCCCGTAACCAGGGTGATGCACTGGTTCACTCGACGCGCAAAATGGTCGCTGATGCTGGCGATAAAGTGACTGCTGAAGAGAAGACTGCAATCGAAGCCGCTGTTGTTGCCCTGGAAGCCGCTGTCAAAGGCGACGACAAGGCTGCAATCGAAGCCAAGGTTGAAGAGCTGTCGAAAGTCTCCGCTCCAGTGGCGCAGAAGATGTACGCCGAACAGGCTCAGCCTGCTGAAGGCGCGGCACCGCAGGACGACAAGGCTGAAAAGGCTGACGACGTTGTCGATGCCGAGTTCGAAGAAGTCAAAGACCACAAGTAAGTTGTTGGTCGCCCGGTTGACTGCCTTTAGGCGGTGACTGGTAGGATGTCGCCGCGCGGGAGCTTGCTCCCGCGTTGGCGTGTCTGGAGTTAGCGAATTTTTACAGCATGCGACAACGCTCGGATGCTGCCGGTATGGCCGAAGATGCTCCTGCTTTTCGGGCCGAAAGTACCGCATTGATCAAAGACCAGGATCGTTGAATTGACGTGAGTTGGGTCCGGGCCTGTATTGGGGCTCAACGAGTTTGGCGAGGCTCAGGAGAGGTTTGCCGAACGTCCTTAAGAGTGCAAAGACTTATGGCAAAGCGTGACTATTACGAAGTATTGGGTGTTGAGCGTGGCTCAAGCGAAGCAGACCTGAAAAAGGCCTACCGTCGCCTGGCGATGAAGCACCACCCGGACCGTAATCCCGATGACAAAGCGTCGGAAGAGATGTTCAAGGAGGCCAACGAGGCCTACGAAGTGCTGTCCGATTCCAGCAAGCGCGCGGCGTACGACCAGTATGGTCATGCCGGTGTCGACCCGAGCATGGGCGGCGGCGGTGCCGGTTTTGGCGGTCAGAATTTCTCCGACATCTTTGGCGATGTCTTCAGTGACTTCTTCGGTGGCGGTCGCGGCGGTTCTCGTGGCGGCGCTCAGCGCGGCAGCGACTTGCGTTACACCCTTGAGTTGAACCTGGAAGAAGCGGTGCGCGGCACGACCGTGAATATCCGCGTTCCGACACTGGTCAACTGCAAGCCGTGCGACGGCTCGGGTGCCAAGAAAGGCTCCTCGCCGGTGACCTGCCCGACGTGCGGCGGTATTGGCCAGGTGCGCATGCAGCAGGGTTTCTTCTCGGTGCAGCAGACCTGCCCGCGCTGCCATGGCCAGGGCAAGATCATTTCCGACCCGTGCAACTCCTGCAACGGCGAAGGCCGTGTCGAAGAGTACAAAACACTCTCGGTGAAAGTGCCGGCCGGTGTTGATACCGGTGATCGCATTCGTCTGTCCGGCGAAGGCGAGGCGGGTGCACAGGGTGGTCCGACAGGCGACCTGTACGTGGTCATCAATGTGCGCGAGCACGCGATCTTCCAGCGTGATGGCAAGCACCTGTTCTGCGAAGTGCCAATCAGCTTTGTTGATGCGGCGCTGGGCGGCGAGCTGGAGATTCCGACCCTTGATGGTCGAGTCAAACTGAAAATCCCTGAGGGGACTCAGACCGGCAAGCAGTTCCGTGTTCGCGGCAAAGGCGTTGCGCCCGTGCGTGGTGGCGGTGCCGGTGATTTGATGTGCCGTGTGGCGGTCGAAACCCCGGTCAACCTGGGTCGTCGTCAGCGCGAATTGCTGGAAGAGTTCCGCAGTTCGCTGGCGGACGACAACAGCCATTCGCCGAAAACCACCGGTTGGTTTGAAGGCGTGAAGCGCTTCTTCGGCGATTTGTAAGGAGACAGGCATGCGACGTATTGCAGTGATGGGCGCCGCCGGGCGCATGGGCAAAACCCTGATCGAAGCCGTGCAGCAACAGCCGGGCGCGGGTCTGACGGCTGCCATTGATCGTCCGGACAGCTCGCTGGTCGGTGCGGATGCCGGTGAGTTGGCTGCGCTGGGTCGTATCGGTGTGCCGCTGTCGGGTGATCTGGATCGCGTGGTTGACGAGTTCGACGTGCTGATCGACTTCACGCATCCGACGGTGACCCTGAAAAACCTCGCGTTCTGCCGCAAGCATCACAAGGCGATGATCATCGGCACCACCGGTTTCAGTGTTGAAGAGAAGCAGTTGCTGGCAGAAGCGGGCAAGGATATTCCGATTGTCTTCGCGGCCAACTTCAGTGTCGGCGTCAACCTGTGCCTGAAGCTGCTCGACACCGCTGCTCGCGTGTTGGGCGATGATGTCGATATCGAGATCACTGAAGCCCACCATCGGCATAAAGTCGATGCGCCGTCCGGTACTGCCGTGCGCATGGGTGAAGTGATTGCCGATGCGCTGGGGCGTGATCTGAAGAAAGTGGCGGTTTACGGTCGTGAAGGCCAAACCGGCGCTCGTGCTCGCGAAACCATCGGCTTCGCTACTGTGCGTGCCGGTGACATCGTGGGTGATCACACCGTGCTGTTCGCCGCCGATGGTGAGCGTGTCGAAATCACGCACAAAGCGTCCAGTCGCATGACCTTCGCCAAGGGCGCAGTACGTGCCGCTTTGTGGCTGGACGGTCGCGAGCCTGGTCTTTACGACATGCAAGACGTGCTCGACCTGCGTTAAGAAGTGCCCGAAATCGGGTTCAAACCCAGCGTTTGAGCCCGGTTTTACTCCGCCAAGCGACGTCCTGTCGCATTCTCCGGCCTTTAAGGCTCATTGGCGGTAGACCAAAAATGCCTTTTTCTGTAAGCTACAGCTTTAGTGTGTTCACTAAAAGCGCGCAGAATAATTCAGTGAATGAGCGGGGTGACGTGTCCATACGTCACTCCGCTTTTTTACACCTGCGATCGCCCTTTCAGGCTTTATTTACGGGAGGTCTTCTTGACTAAGCCAGCCATACTCGCCCTTGCTGATGGCAGCATTTTTCGCGGCGAAGCAATTGGAGCCGACGGTCAGACCGTTGGTGAGGTGGTGTTCAACACCGCCATGACCGGCTATCAGGAAATCCTTACCGATCCTTCCTACGCCCAACAGATCGTTACCCTGACTTACCCGCACATCGGCAACACCGGCACCACGCCGGAAGACGCCGAGTCTGACCGCGTATGGTCCGCTGGCCTGGTCATCCGTGACCTGCCACTGGTTGCGAGCAACTGGCGTAACACGATGTCCCTGTCCGACTACCTGAAAGCCAACAACGTTGTGGCAATCGCCGGTATCGACACCCGTCGCCTGACGCGCATCCTGCGTGAAAAAGGCGCGCAGAACGGCTGCATCATGGCCGGTGACAACATCTCCGAAGAAGCCGCCATCGCTGCAGCCCAGGGTTTTCCTGGTCTCAAAGGCATGGACCTGGCGAAAGTCGTCAGCACCAAAGAGAAGTACGAGTGGCGCTCGACTGTCTGGGACCTGAAAACCGACAGCCACGCGACCATCGAAGCCTCCGAACTGCCGTACCACGTGGTTGCCTACGACTACGGCGTCAAGCTGAACATCCTGCGCATGCTGGTCGAGCGCGGTTGCCGCGTGACCGTGGTGCCGGCTCAAACGCCAGCCGCCGATGTTCTGGCGATGAAGCCGGACGGTGTGTTCCTGTCCAACGGCCCTGGTGACCCGGAGCCTTGCGACTACGCGATCCAGGCGATCAAAGACGTGTTGGAAACCGAGATTCCGGTATTCGGTATCTGCCTCGGTCACCAGTTGCTGGCCCTGGCCTCCGGCGCCAAGACCCTGAAAATGGGTCACGGCCACCACGGTGCCAACCACCCGGTCCAGGATCTGGACACCGGCGTGGTGATGATCACCAGCCAGAACCATGGTTTTGCGGTAGACGACGCGACCCTGCCAGCCAACGTTCGCGCGATCCACAAATCGCTGTTCGACGGCACCCTGCAAGGCATCGAGCGTACCGACAAAAGCGCCTTCAGCTTCCAGGGTCACCCTGAAGCCAGCCCTGGCCCGAACGACGTAGCGCCATTGTTCGATCGCTTCATCAACGAAATGGCCAAGCGACGCTAATCGCTCGCCTTGATGTTGCAAAGCTTGAGGGGCGGTCCCGAAAACCGGCGGCCCCCCTCAAGGCTTCAAAGATTGAACGAGACGGCTTGCCGACTGACCTGCGGATTTGAGTGACAAACCCATGCCAAAACGTACAGACATTAAAAGCATCCTGATTCTCGGCGCTGGCCCGATCGTGATCGGCCAGGCCTGCGAATTCGACTACTCCGGCGCCCAGGCCTGCAAAGCCCTGCGCGAGGAGGGTTACCGCGTCATCCTGGTGAACTCCAACCCAGCGACCATCATGACCGACCCGGACATGGCCGACGCCACCTACATTGAGCCGATCAAGTGGCAGACCGTTGCCAAGATCATCGAGAAAGAGCGTCCGGACGCGCTGCTGCCGACCATGGGTGGCCAGACCGCTCTGAACTGCGCCTTGGACCTGGAGCGCGAAGGCGTTCTGGAGAAGTTCGGCGTAGAGATGATCGGCGCCAACGCTGACACCATCGACAAGGCTGAAGACCGCTCGCGCTTCGACAAGGCGATGAAATCCATCGGCCTGGACTGCCCGCGTTCGGGTATCGCCCACAGCATGGAAGAGGCCAACGTGGTCCTCGAGAAGCTTGGCTTCCCGTGCATCATTCGTCCGTCCTTCACCATGGGCGGCACCGGCGGCGGTATCGCTTACAACCGTGAAGAGTTCGAAGAAATCTGCGCCCGTGGTCTGGACCTGTCGCCGACCAAAGAGCTGCTGATTGACGAATCCCTGATCGGCTGGAAAGAGTACGAGATGGAGGTTGTCCGCGATAAGAAAGACAACTGCATCATCGTCTGCTCCATCGAAAACTTTGACCCGATGGGCGTGCACACCGGTGACTCGATCACCGTTGCTCCGGCACAAACCCTGACGGACAAGGAATACCAGATCATGCGTAACGCCTCGTTGGCGGTATTGCGTGAGATCGGCGTGGAAACCGGCGGCTCCAACGTTCAGTTTGGCATCTGCCCGGACACTGGCCGTATGGTCGTGATCGAGATGAACCCGCGTGTGTCCCGCTCTTCGGCGCTGGCCTCGAAAGCCACTGGTTTCCCGATTGCGCGTATCGCTGCCAAGCTGGCGATCGGCTACACCCTGGACGAGTTGCAGAACGAAATCACCGGCGGCGCTACTCCTGCATCCTTCGAGCCGTCCATCGACTACGTCGTGACCAAGCTGCCACGCTTCGCCTTCGAGAAATTCCCGAAAGCCGACGCGCGTCTGACCACTCAAATGAAGTCGGTCGGTGAAGTCATGGCCATCGGCCGGACCTTCCAGGAATCCCTGCAGAAAGCCCTGCGCGGTCTGGAAGTGGGCGTTTGCGGCCTTGACGAGAAGCTCGACCTGAGCAACCCGGAAAGCATGAGCGTGCTCAAGCGCGAACTGACCGTGCCGGGCGCCGAGCGTATCTGGTACGTGGCTGACGCCTTCCGCGCCGGCCTGTCGGTCGAAGACATCTTCGGCATGAACATGATCGACCCGTGGTTCCTGGTACAGATCGAAGATCTGATCAAGGAAGAAGAGAAGGTCAAGACCCTGGGTCTGGCCAGCATCGACCGTGACTTGATGTTCAAGCTCAAGCGCAAAGGCTTCTCCGACATGCGTCTGGCCAAGCTGCTGGGCGTGACCGAGAAGGCTCTGCGTCGCCACCGTCACAAGCTCGAGGTTTACCCGGTCTACAAGCGCGTTGACACCTGCGCGGCCGAGTTCGCCACCGACACCGCCTACATGTACTCAACTTACGAGGAAGAGTGCGAAGCCGCGCCGTCGGGTCGCGACAAGATCATGATCCTCGGCGGCGGTCCAAACCGTATCGGCCAGGGCATCGAGTTCGACTACTGCTGCGTACACGCGGCATTGGCGCTGCGCGAAGACGGTTACGAGACCATCATGGTCAACTGCAACCCGGAAACCGTATCCACCGACTACGACACCTCAGATCGTCTGTACTTCGAGCCAGTCACCCTGGAAGACGTGCTGGAAATTTGCCGGGTCGAGAAGCCTAAAGGCGTGATCGTCCAGTACGGCGGCCAGACCCCGTTGAAACTGGCGCGAGCCCTGGAAGAAGCCGGCGTGCCGATCATCGGCACCAGCCCTGACGCCATCGACCGTGCCGAAGACCGTGAGCGCTTCCAGCAAATGGTTGAGCGCCTGAACCTGCGTCAGCCGCCAAACGCCACCGTGCGCAGCGAAGACGAAGCGATTCGTGCCGCCAGCAAGATCGGCTACCCGCTGGTGGTTCGTCCGTCCTACGTACTGGGCGGCCGAGCGATGGAAATCGTCTACGAAGAAGAAGAACTCAAGCGCTACCTGCGTGACGCGGTGAAAGTGTCCAACGACAGCCCGGTGCTGCTCGACCACTTCCTTAACTGCGCCATCGAAATGGACGTGGATGCGGTCTGCGACGGTACCGACGTGGTGATCGGCGCGATCATGCAGCACATCGAGCAGGCCGGCGTTCACTCCGGTGACTCCGCGTGCTCCCTGCCGCCATACTCGCTGCCGGCTCACATCCAGGACGAGATGCGCGAACAGGTCAAGAAAATGGCCCTGGAACTGGGCGTTGTCGGCCTGATGAACGTTCAGTTGGCGCTGCAAGGCGAAGACATCTACGTCATCGAAGTCAACCCGCGCGCTTCCCGTACCGTACCGTTCGTGTCCAAGTGCATCGGTGTTTCCCTGGCAATGATCGCGGCTCGCGTCATGGCCGGTAAAACCCTGAAAGAAATCGGCTTCACCAAAGAAATCATTCCGAACTTCTACAGCGTGAAAGAGGCGGTATTCCCATTCGCCAAATTCCCTGGCGTGGACCCGATCCTGGGCCCAGAGATGAAGTCCACCGGTGAAGTGATGGGCGTGGGCGACACCTTCGGCGAAGCGTTCGCCAAGGCTCAGATGGGCGCCAGCGAAGTGCTGCCGACCGGCGGCACTGCGTTCATCAGCGTGCGTGACGACGACAAGCCACTGGTTGCAGGCGTGGCCCGTGATCTGATCAGCTTGGGTTTCGAAGTGGTTGCCACTGCCGGTACTGCCAAGCTGATAGAAGCCGCAGGCCTGAAAGTGCGTCGAGTGAACAAGGTGACCGAGGGTCGTCCGCACGTGGTCGACATGATCAAGAATGACGAAGTCACCCTGATCATCAACACCACCGAAGGTCGTCAGTCGATCGCTGACTCGTACTCCATTCGTCGTAATGCCTTGCAGCACAAGATCTACTGCACCACCACCATTGCTGCTGGCGAAGCCATCTGCGAAGCGCTGAAGTTCGGTCCCGAGAAGACTGTGCGCCGCTTGCAGGATCTACACGCAGGATTGAAGGCATGATCAAGTACCCAATGACCGTCCAGGGCGCGAAAGCCCTGGAAGAAGAACATGCTCACCTGACCAAGGTCGTCCGTCCGAAGCTCAGCCAGGACATCGGGACGGCCCGCGAGTTGGGTGATTTGAAGGAAAACGCCGAATACCACGCTGCCCGCGAGCAGCAGGGGATGGTCGAGGCGCGGATACGTGACATCGAAGGCCGGATTCAGAATCAGGTCATCATCGACGTCACGTCCATTCCTCATACCGGCAAAGTGATTTTCGGCACCACCGTTGAAATCGCCAACGTCGAGACGGATGAAAGCGTCACTTACCACATCGTGGGTGAGGATGAGGCTGACTTCAAACTCGGCAAGATTTCGGTCGGTTCGCCACTGGCCCGCGCCTTGATTGCCAAGGAAGAGGGTGATGTGGTTGCCGTGAAGACGCCGAGTGGCGTAATCGAGTATGAGATTGTCGAAGTCCGCCACATCTGAAAGAAGGCGCCCGCTTCGTGCGGGCGCCATGCTTTGGCAACTGGCTCAGATGTTGTGGGTTGGTGGCCTGTGGCTGTTACACATCGGTCTGCTGCCGGTGCTGGGCCAGATAGGTCTGGCGCCGCTGCTGATCGACGAAATTGCAGGCATGCTGAATGCGCTGATGGTGGGTTTCGCCACAGCGTGTGTGATTTTTCAGGCTTTGGTGCTGATTCAGGCCGAGGGCCTTGCCAGTCTATGGCGCGATATTCGTGGGCAACTGCTGCTGATGGCGCTGTATGCGTGTGCGATGTTTTTCGCGGTGCGCATCGGTTGGCCGGATGCAGTGCGCTGGCAGGTGTTCAGCTATCTGGTTCTGGGGTTCTCCGGGTTGGTGCTGGTGTTGCAACCGGTGCCCGGATGGAGTGGCAGGGTGCGCGAAGCACACCCTTGACCCTTGCCATCACTTGAAGCGATGGACGTTCGACAGCTGCTTGTTGACGCTGAAGTTCTTGCGGTAAATCAGTGCCATCTTGCCGATGACCTGAACCAGGTCCGCTTTACCGACCTTGCACAGTTCTGCAATGTTCGCCAGGCGTGATTCGCGATCGAGGATGTTGAGCTTGATTTTGATCAGCTCGTGATCCGCCAAAGCGCGTTCAAGTTCGGCTAACACACCTTCAGTCAAACCGTTGTCAGCCACGATCAAAACCGGTTTCAGATGGTGGCCAATGGATTTGTACTGTTTCTTCTGCTCTTGAGTGAGCGGCATAATCTGACCCCTGCGTCTGATCTTGTAAAAAGCGGCGGCCAGTTTACCCGAGCGAGTCCGGGACCGCCCAGTTAATCACGACCCGTTTTATTTTCGAGGTGGCCCGTGGCCCGTTCCAAGACAAGCCTTAAGTGGCTGCAAAGACATGTCAATGATCCCTATGTGAAGCAGGCGCAGAAGGATGGTTACCGCTCGCGTGCGAGTTATAAACTTCTGGAGGTCCAGGAGAAATACAAGCTGATCCGTCCGGGCATGAGCGTCGTCGACCTGGGGGCGGCGCCCGGCGGCTGGTCGCAGGTCACCAGTCGGCTGATCGGTGGTCAGGGGCGTCTGATCGCCTCGGACATCCTGGAAATGGACAGCATTCCGGACGTGACTTTCATCCAGGGTGACTTCACCCAGGACGAAGTGCTCGCTCAGATCCTTGAAGCTGTCGGTAATTCGCAGGTAGACCTTGTGATTTCCGATATGGCCCCCAATATGAGTGGTACGCCTGAGGTGGACATGCCAAAAGCCATGTTTCTATGTGAGCTGGCTCTTGATCTGGCGGCTCGGATACTCAAACCGGGTGGTAATTTCGTGATCAAGGTGTTTCAGGGCGAAGGGTTTGATGCTTACGTGAAGGACGCCCGTCAGAAATTCGACAAGGTCCAGATGATCAAGCCGGACTCTTCCCGGGGCAGTTCCCGCGAGCAATATATGCTGGCTTGGGGCTACCGCGGCCGTAGTGAGTAAATCGAGGTTTTTTTGCGGGTCGATAGGATTTTCGTATTTCGCCCTGTGGGAAATAGCGAATATTGTGTAGAAAGTGTTTCACAAAGGGTTACAGACGGCGCCTGCCAGAGCCGTAGGTAATGTAGTAAGTTAGGCCGGTGAATATCATGCGAAGCGCGCGCCATTAGCGGAGCTTGCTTCAGAGGGTAGTTAATTGAACGATATGGCAAAGAATCTGATCCTGTGGTTGATCATCGCGGCTGTCCTAGTGACGGTGATGAACAACTTCTCCAGCCCTAACGAGCCGCAGACCCTCAACTATTCCGACTTCATCCAGCAGGTCAAGGATGGCAAGGTCGAGCGCGTAGCAGTTGACGGCTATGTGATTACCGGCAAACGCAACGATGGCGACAGCTTCAAGACCATTCGTCCTGCAATCCAGGACAACGGTCTGATCGGCGACCTCGTGGATAACCACGTTGTGGTCGAAGGCAAGCAGCCTGAACAGCAAAGCATCTGGACTCAACTCCTGGTTGCAAGCTTCCCGATCCTGGTGATCATCGCCGTGTTCATGTTTTTCATGCGGCAGATGCAGGGCGGTGCTGGTGGCAAGGGCGGGCCGATGAGCTTCGGCAAGAGCAAGGCACGCCTGCTCTCCGAAGATCAGGTGAAAACAACCTTGGGTGACGTTGCCGGTTGCGACGAAGCCAAGGAAGAGGTCGGTGAGCTGGTCGAGTTCCTGCGTGATCCAGGCAAGTTTCAGCGTCTGGGCGGTCGCATTCCACGCGGCGTGCTGATGGTGGGTCCTCCGGGTACCGGTAAAACCTTGCTGGCCAAGGCGATTGCCGGCGAAGCCAAAGTGCCGTTCTTCACCATTTCCGGTTCCGATTTCGTCGAGATGTTCGTCGGTGTCGGTGCCAGTCGCGTTCGCGACATGTTCGAGCAGGCCAAGAAACACGCGCCATGCATCATCTTCATCGATGAAATCGACGCCGTCGGTCGCCACCGTGGCGCCGGCATGGGTGGCGGTCACGACGAACGCGAGCAGACGCTCAACCAATTGCTGGTTGAGATGGACGGCTTTGAAATGAATGACGGCATCATCGTCATTGCCGCAACCAACCGTCCAGACGTACTGGACCCTGCGTTGCTGCGTCCGGGCCGTTTCGACCGTCAGGTCGTGGTGGGTCTGCCGGATATTCGTGGTCGTGAACAGATTCTCAAGGTTCACATGCGCAAAGTGCCAATGGGTGACGACGTCGCTCCAGCAGTGATCGCGCGTGGTACGCCTGGCTTCTCCGGTGCCGATTTGGCTAACCTGGTGAACGAGGCTTCGTTGTTCGCTGCCCGTACCGGCAAGCGCATCGTCGAAATGAAAGAATTCGAGCTGGCCAAAGACAAGATCATGATGGGCGCCGAGCGCAAATCCATGGTCATGTCCGAGAAAGAAAAGCAGAACACCGCTTATCACGAAGCAGGTCACGCTATCGTCGGTCGTGTCGTGCCAGAGCATGATCCGGTCTACAAGGTTTCGATCATCCCGCGCGGTCGTGCGCTGGGTGTGACCATGTTCCTGCCGGAAGAAGATCGCTACAGCCTGTCCAAGCGCGCACTGATCAGCCAGATCTGCTCACTGTACGGTGGCCGTATCGCTGAAGAAATGACCCTTGGTTTCGACGGTGTTACCACCGGCGCCTCCAACGACATCATGCGTGCCAGCCAGATTGCGCGGAACATGGTGACCAAGTGGGGCTTGTCGGAAAAACTCGGTCCGTTGATGTATGCCGAAGAAGAGGGTGAAGTGTTCCTCGGTCGCGGCGGCGGTGGCCAGGGTGCAAGCTTCTCCGGTGAGACAGCCAAGCTGATCGATTCCGAAGTGCGCAGCATCATTGACCAGTGCTACGGCACCGCCAAGCAGATCCTCACGGATAACCGCGACAAGCTCGACGCCATGGCGGATGCCTTGATGAAGTACGAAACGATCGATGCCGATCAGATCGATGACATTATGGCTGGCCGCACGCCTCGCGAACCACGCGACTGGTCGGGTGGCGGTACCGGTACTTCCGGGACACCTCCGGTGGTGCAGGATGAGCGTCCGGAAACACCGATTGGCGGTCCGGCTGCTGACGTATAAGGCTTGAAATGACCTCTGTTCAGTCCTCGACCCGGTTGCCTTGCGGCAACCGGGTTCTTGATTTGGCCCAGACGCATGTCATGGGCATTCTCAATGTCACTCCCGATTCCTTTTCTGATGGCGGCCGATACAGCCAGCTCGACGCGGCCCTGCGCCACGCCGAGTCGATGGTTGCGGCGGGAGCCACGCTGATCGATGTCGGTGGCGAATCGACCCGCCCCGGTGCGAGGGCGGTTTCGCCACTTGAAGAGCTGGAGCGCGTAGCGCCTATCGTTGAGCGCATCTATCGCGAGCTGGATGTGATCATTTCGGTCGATACCTCCACTCCAGCGGTCATGCGCGAAACCGCGCGGCTGGGGGCGGGTTTGATCAATGATGTGCGCTCGCTACGTCGAGACGGTGCCCTGGATGCGGCAGCTGCCACCGGATTGCCGGTATGCCTGATGCATATGCTGGGTGAGCCAGGCGACATGCAGGACAATCCGCACTACCAGGACGTGACCAAGGAGGTCGGCGAGTTTCTCGCCGAGCGCATGGCCCAATGTGCGTTGGTGGGAATTCCGGCTGAGCGGATTATTCTAGATCCAGGATTTGGCTTCGCGAAAACCTTGCAGCACAATCTAAGTTTGTTCAAACATATGGAAGACCTGCATGCCTTGGGGCGACCCCTATTGGTTGGGGTTTCCCGAAAGAGCATGATAGGTCAGGCCTTGAAACGCCCGGTTGGAGAACGCCTGTTTGGTGGTCTGGCGCTCGCGGCACTAGCGTCGGCCAAGGGGGCGCGTATATTGCGCGTCCATGATGTAGCCGAAACAGTGGACGTGGTGCGGATGATCGCCGCAGTGGAATCAGCCGAATAAGAATGATGGAGCACTTATGAGCAAAAAATACTTTGGCACCGACGGTATTCGTGGTCGGGTCGGCGAATACCCGATTACTCCTGATTTCATGCTCAAGCTTGGCTGGGCTGCGGGCATGGCATTCCGCAAAATGGGCGCCTGCAAGGTGCTGGTCGGCAAGGACACCCGGATCTCCGGTTATATGTTCGAGTCCGCGCTCGAGGCCGGGCTGACGTCGGCAGGTGCTGACGTGATGCTGTTGGGCCCGATGCCGACTCCGGCGATTGCTTACCTGACGCGTACCTTTCATGCTGAAGCCGGTATTGTGATCAGTGCCTCGCACAATCCTCACGACGACAACGGCATCAAGTTCTTCTCCGGGAAGGGCACCAAGCTGCCGGATGAAGTCGAGCTGATGATCGAAGAGTTGCTCGACACGCCGATGACCGTGGTTGAGTCGAGCAAGATCGGTAAAGTGTCGCGAATCAACGACGCCTCTGGCCGCTATATCGAATTCTGCAAGAGCAGCGTGCCGACCGGTACCAACTTCGCTGGCCTGAAGATCGTGATCGACTGCGCTCACGGCGCGACCTACAAGGTTGCGCCCAGCGTGTTCCGTGAGCTGGGGGCCGAAGTCGTTGTACTTTCCGCTCAGCCTAACGGCCTGAACATCAATGACAATTGCGGCTCGACCCACATGGGTCAATTGCAGACTGCCGTTTTGGCCGAGCATGCCGATCTGGGTATTGCCTTCGACGGTGACGGTGATCGCGTCTTGATGGTCGACCACACGGGCGCCATTGTTGATGGTGATGAGCTGCTGTACATCATCGCCCGCGATCTGCACGAGCGCGACAAGCTGCAAGGCGGCGTGGTCGGCACACTGATGAGTAACCTTGGGCTGGAATTGGCCCTGGCGGATTTGTCGATTCCTTTTGTGCGTGCCAACGTTGGCGACCGCTATGTGATCGCCGACCTGCTGGAGCGCAACTGGCTGGTAGGCGGTGAGAACTCGGGTCATATCGTCTGCTTCAATCACACCACCACGGGTGATGCGATCATCGCTGCATTGCAGGTGCTGATGGCGCTGAAAACTCGCTCGGAAGGTCTGGCTCAGGCCCGTCAGGCGCTGCGCAAGTGCCCTCAGGTGCTGATCAATGTCCGGTTCGGCGGAGGGGCGAGTCCGCTCGATCATCCGTCGGTCAAGGAAGCCAGCGCCCGTGTCACCGAGGCTATGGCTGGTCGTGGGCGCGTGCTGTTGCGCAAGTCCGGGACGGAGCCGCTGGTGCGGGTCATGGTCGAAGGCGAGGACGAAACACAGGTTCGTGGTTACGCCGAAGAGCTGGCAAAACTGGTTAGTGAAGTTTCTGCCTGAATTCGGCTTGCCAGCCATGGTTGTGTTGGGTAACATCTGCGCCCACTTTGACCGACGAGGTACAGCATGCGTCGCCCTATGGTAGCTGGTAACTGGAAGATGCACGGTACCCGCGCCAGCGTCGCTGAGCTGATCAATGGCCTTCGTCATCTGGCCTTGCCGAGCGGTGTTGATGTAGCGGTATTCCCGCCTTGCTTGCATATCAATCAAGTGATTGATGGCTTGAAAGGCCAGTCGATTTCGGTCGGCGCGCAGAACTCTGCGGTGGAATCCATGCAAGGTGCACTGACCGGTGAAATCGCGCCGAGTCAATTGGTGGATGCAGGGTGTTCCCTGGTACTTGTCGGGCACTCCGAACGCCGTCAGATTATGGGCGAGCAGGACGGTATGCTGATTCGCAAGTTCGCAGCGGCACAGGCGTGTGGCTTGATTCCGGTGTTGTGCATAGGGGAAACCCTTGAGCAGCGCGAAGCCGGTAAAACTCTTGAGGTTGTCGGGCGTCAGCTAGGCAGTATCATAGAGGAGCTGGGCGTCGGTGCCTTTGCAAATGCAGTAATTGCGTACGAGCCGGTCTGGGCCATTGGCACCGGGCTGACTGCTTCGCCGCAACAAGCGCAGGATGTGCATGCAGCCATTCGCGCGCAGTTGGCGGCAGAGAATTCTGAGGTCGCACAAGGTGTGCGGCTTCTATACGGCGGCAGCGTGAAGGCGGCCAATGCGGTCGAACTGTTCGGCATGCCGGATATCGATGGGGGGCTCATTGGTGGAGCCTCCCTGAATGCAGATGAGTTCGGTGCGATCTGTCGCGCCGCGGGAAACTGAAAAAATGCTGGAAACAGTCGTAGTCGTTTTTCATCTGCTGGGTGCATTGGGCGTAGTTGCTCTGGTATTGCTGCAGCAGGGTAAAGGTGCGGATGCTGGCGCGTCTTTCGGAGCAGGTGCTTCAAATACTGTGTTCGGAAGCCAAGGTTCCTCTACCTTTCTTAGTAAGTTTACTGCTATACTTGCCGCCGGTTTCTTCATAACCAGCTTAGGGTTAGGTTACTTTGCTAAAGAGAAAGCTCACCAGCTGACTCAAGTAGGTTTGCCAAACCCGGCAGTGTTGGAAGTTCCAAAGCAACAACCGGCTTCTGATGATGTACCGGTGCTTCAAGAGCAAAAGTCGGCTACTCCAGCGACTGACGTGCCTCCAGCTCAAGAGCAAAAGTAAGAAGGGTTTCAAACGTAGTATTGCCGAGGTGGTGGAATTGGTAGACACGCAACCTTGAGGTGGTTGTGCCCATAGGGTGTAGGGGTTCGAGTCCCCTTCTCGGTACCAATTATCAGGAGAGCCCGCTGTTGCGGGCTTTCTTGTAGGTGGAAGGTTACATTGACCCTGTTAGGGATCGGTCGTATACTTCCGCCCCAGCTTTGTCGCGGGGTGGAGCAGTCTGGTAGCTCGTCGGGCTCATAACCCGAAGGTCGTCGGTTCAAATCCGGCCCCCGCAACCAGTTTAAGGAGCCCCTTTTAAGGGGCTTTTTGTTAGCTGGACACTTTCTACGCCGCTATTCGACGGCGTTTCAAGGATGGGCGTTTCGCCCATTTTTTTATTTTGCATAGCATGCACATACATGCACGAGGGGGTTCAGGTGTCGAGCAAGCTAGAAGAGTTGCAGGCCTTGTTGGCCCCGGTGGTCGTGGCCCTGGGCTATGAATGCTGGGGTATTGAGTTTTCGGCTCAAGGTCGCCACTCAATGTTGCGCGTTTATATTGATAAAGAGGGCGGTGTGCTGGTGGACGATTGTGCCATCGTCAGCCGTCAGATCAGCGGTGTCCTGGATGTTGAAGATCCAATCACCGTTGAATACACCCTTGAAGTTTCCTCGCCTGGCATGGAACGCCCACTGTTCACTATTGAGCAGTTTGCAAAATTTGCCGGTGAACAAGTGAAGATCAAGCTGCGCTCGCCTTTTGAAGGACGACGCAACTTTCAGGGCCTTCTGCGCGGTGTAGAAGAGCAGGACGTCGTGGTGCAGGTAGAAGACCATGAGTTCCTGTTGCCGATCGATATGATCGACAAGGCCAACATTATTCCCAGTTTTGACTGAGACGCGGATCCCGCGGATCCAATGGCTTGCGAAAGGCGAGGCGTACGATGAGCAAAGAAGTACTGCTGGTTGTTGAGTCGGTATCCAATGAAAAGGGCGTACCGGCAAACGTAATTTTTGAAGCGCTGGAGCTGGCTCTGGCCACTGCTACCAAAAAGCGTTTCGAGGACGAAGTCGATCTGCGTGTGGAAATCAATCGCCACACCGGTGCTTACGAGACATTCCGTCGCTGGACGGTCGTCGAAGAAGCAGACCTGGATGATCCGGCCATCGAAACCTGGCCGAGCAAGGTTGCCGAAACGCACCCTGGCGCCCAGGTCGGTGATGTAGTCGAAGAAAAAATTGAATCCATCGAGTTCGGCCGCATCGCTGCACAGACTGCCAAGCAAGTCATCGTGCAGAAAGTTCGCGAAGCCGAGCGCGCTCAAGTCGTTGACGCCTATCGCGAGCGCCTGGGGGAAATCATCTCCGGCACCGTGAAGAAAGTGACCCGCGACAACGTGATCGTTGACCTGGGCAACAACGCTGAAGCGTTGCTGGCTCGTGAAGACATCATCTCCCGCGAAACCTTCCGGGTTGGCGTGCGTCTGCGTGCGCTGCTCAAGGAAATCCGCACCGAGAACCGCGGCCCGCAGCTGATTCTGTCGCGTACAGCGCCGGAAATGCTGATCGAGTTGTTCCGCATCGAAGTGCCGGAAATCGCTGAAGGACTGATCGAAGTAATGGCTGCGTCCCGTGACCCGGGTTCGCGCGCCAAGATCGCGGTCCGCTCGAAAGACAAACGCATCGACCCGCAAGGCGCTTGCATCGGTATGCGCGGTTCGCGCGTCCAGGCAGTGTCGGGTGAGTTGGGCGGTGAGCGTGTGGACATCGTCCTGTGGGACGACAACCCGGCTCAGTTCGTAATCAACGCCATGTCCCCGGCTGAGGTTGCGGCAATTATCGTTGACGAAGATGCCCATGCAATGGACATCGCCGTTGGCGCAGACAATCTGGCTCAGGCCATCGGTCGCGGTGGTCAGAACGTGCGTCTGGCTAGCCAATTGACTGGCTGGACCCTGAACGTGATGACCGAATCGGACATCCAGGCTAAGCAGCAAGCAGAAACCGGCGACATCCTGCGCAACTTCATCGACGAGCTGGAAGTCGACGAAGACCTGGCACAGGTGCTGGTAGATGAAGGCTTCACCAGCCTGGAAGAGATTGCCTACGTACCGGTGGAGGAAATGCTCAACATCGATGGCTTTGACGAAGAAACCGTCAACGAGCTTCGCGCTCGTGCCAAGGATCGTTTGTTGACCAAAGCCATCGCTACTGAGGAAAAGCTGGCAGACGCCCATCCGGCCGAAGACCTGCTCTCGCTTGAGGGTATGGACAAGGATTTGGCGATGGAACTGGCGGTGCGCGGCGTAATTACCCGCGAAGACCTGGCCGAGCAGTCTATTGACGATCTGCTCGACATCGACGGCATTGACGATGATCGTGCCGGCAAGTTGATCATGGCCGCCCGAGCCCATTGGTTCGAGTAATTAGGCGCGGCCTGAGGAGAGAAGTGCATGACGCAAGTCACGGTGAAACAACTGGCCGATGAGGTCAAAACACCGGTAGAGCGCCTGTTGCAGCAGATGCGTGAGGCAGGTCTGCCGCACACCGCCGCCGATGAAGGTGTGAGCGATAGTGAGAAGCAGTCTTTGCTGACTCACTTGAAGAGCAGCCACAAGGCGAAAGTGGAAGAACCGCGCAAGATTACATTGCAGCGCAAAACCACCAGCACCCTGCGTGTTGCTGGCAGCAAAAGCATCAGCGTTGAAGTACGCAAGAAGAAAGTCTTCGTACAGCGCAGCCCGGAAGAAATCGAAGCCGAGCGCAAACGCGAACTGGAAGAACGTCGTGCAGTAGAAAATGCTGCTCGTCAGAAGGCTGAAGAAGAAGCCAAGCGCCGCGCCGAAGAAGAAGCGCGTCGCCAGCCTGCTGCTGCGCAAACCGCTACCAACGACGCAGTCGCGGCTCCTGCTGCTGCCGCCGAACCTGTGCGTGAAAGCGCTCCGGTTGTGGCTGCTGCTCCAGCACCGTCTGCAGACGTTCGCAACAAGCAGAACGAACAGCGCCGACCGGACAAACCACGTGCCGACGATAACAATCGTCGCAGCGGTGGTGGCGACGGCGAGCGTAAAAACGCTCCGCATCGTGCCTCGGTCAAAGAGAAAGCGCCTGCTCCACGCGTTGCCCCACGTACTACCGACGAAGAAAGCGATGGCTTCCGTCGTGGTGGTCGCGGCAAGGCCAAGCTGAAGAAACGCAACGCTCACGGTTTCCAGAACCCAACCGGTCCTGTCGTGCGTGATGTGCAGATCGGCGAGACCATCACTGTTGGCGATCTCGCCCAACAGATGTCGGTCAAGGCAGCTGAAATCATCAAGTTCATGTTCAAACTGGGTACTCCAGCGACCATCAACCAGGTACTGGATCAGGAAACTGCCCAACTGGTTGCTGAAGAGCTGGGCCACAAAGTGACCCTGGTTAGCGACACTGCCCTGGAAGATTCCCTGGCCGAGTCCCTGAAGTTTGAAGGTGAGTCGTTCTCCCGTGCACCGGTTGTGACCGTAATGGGCCACGTTGACCACGGTAAGACCTCGCTGCTCGACTACATCCGTCGTGCCAAGGTAGCTGCTGGCGAAGCCGGCGGTATCACTCAGCACATCGGTGCGTATCACGTTGAAACTGATCGCGGCATGGTCACTTTCCTCGATACCCCGGGTCACGCTGCGTTTACCGCAATGCGTGCCCGTGGTGCCAAGGCGACTGACATCGTGATCCTGGTAGTTGCAGCGGACGACGGCGTGATGCCGCAGACCATTGAAGCTGTCCAGCACGCCAAGGCTGCCGGTGTTCCACTGGTCGTTGCTGTGAACAAAATCGACAAGCCGGGCGCCGATCTCGATCGCATCCGTAGCGAACTGTCGGTTCACGGCGTGACCTCGGAAGAGTGGGGCGGCGACACCCCGTTCGTATCGGTTTCGGCGAAAGTCGGTACCGGCGTGGACGAGTTGCTCGAAGCTGTTCTGCTGCAAGCCGAAGTTCTGGAACTGAAAGCAACTCCGTCGGCTCCAGGCCGTGGTGTTGTGGTTGAATCGCGTCTCGACAAAGGTCGTGGCCCGGTTGCAACCGTTCTGGTTCAAGACGGTACCCTGCGCCAAGGCGACATGGTGCTGGTCGGTTCGAACTATGGCCGTGTACGTGCCATGCTCGACGAGAACGGCAAGCCAATCAAGGAAGCCGGTCCTTCCATCCCTGTCGAGATTCTCGGCCTGGACGGTACCCCGGACGCTGGCGACGAGATGAGCGTGCTGTCGGACGAGAAGAAAGCCCGTGAAGTGGCTCTGTTCCGTCAAGGCAAGTTCCGCGAAGTCAAACTGGCTCGCGCTCACGCTGGCAAGCTGGAAAACATCTTCGAAAACATGGGCCAGGCAGAGAAGAAGACGCTGAACATCGTCCTCAAATCTGACGTCCGTGGTTCCCTCGAAGCGTTGAACGGCGCCTTGAATGGCCTGGGTAACGACGAAGTGCAAGTGCGTGTTGTTGGTGGCGGCGTGGGTGGTATCACCGAGTCCGACGCTAACCTGGCACTGGCCTCCAACGCTGTACTGTTCGGCTTCAACGTGCGTGCCGATGCTGGCGCTCGCAAGATCGTCGAGCAGGAAGGTCTGGATATGCGTTACTACAACGTGATCTACGACATCATCGAAGACGTCAAGAAAGCCCTCACCGGTATGCTGGGCAGCGATGTTCGCGAGAACATCCTGGGTACCGCTGAAGTGCGTGACGTGTTCCGTTCGCCGAAGTTTGGCGCGATCGCCGGTTGCATGGTTATCGAAGGTGTTGTTCACCGTAACCGTCCAATCCGTGTACTGCGTGAAGACATCGTTATCTTCGAAGGCGAGCTGGAATCCCTGCGCCGCTTCAAGGATGACGCTTCCGAAGTACGTGCCGGCATGGAATGCGGTATCGGCGTGAAGAGCTACAACGACGTCAAAGTCGGTGACAAAATCGAAGTCTTCGAGAAGGTTCAGGTTGCTCGCAGCCTCTAACTCGCGCACTTCAAGGGCCACGCCAAGCCGCCGCATGCAAATGCGCGGCACAGCGTCAGGACTCTAAACGCAACGCCCGGTCTGGCTTTTGTCAGGCCGGGCGTTTGCCGCTTTCAGACCCCTCGGGTTTCACCGTGGGGCAGTAACAGGTAACAAGACATGGCAAAAGAATACAGCCGTACCCAACGTATCGGCGATCAGATGCAGCGTGAGCTGGCACAGCTGATCCGTCGTGAAGTCAAAGACCCGCGCGTCGGCCTGGTCACCATTACCGCTGTTGAAGTTAGCCGTGACGTCGGTCACGCCAAGATCTTCATCACCGTAATGGGCCAGGACAATGCCGAAGACATCGCACAAAGCATCAAGGTGCTCAACTCCGCCGCCGGTTTCCTGCGTATGCAGTTGGCTCGCGAAATGAAGTTGCGCAGCGTTCCTCAGCTGCACTTCCACTACGACGAGAGTGTTGTGCGTGGCGCGCACCTGTCCGCCCTGATCGAACGAGCAGTGGCTGAAGACAGCCAGCGCCCGGAAGCGGCTGCACCCGAAGACGCCAAGGAGTAATCGGTGGCTCAGGTCAAACGTATCCGTCGTAACGTCAGCGGTATCATTCTGCTCGACAAGCCATTGGGGTTTACCTCCAATGCCGCGTTGCAGAAGGTTCGCTGGTTGCTGAACGCCGAGAAGGCCGGTCACACCGGCAGTCTCGATCCGCTGGCCACCGGCGTGTTGCCGTTGTGCTTCGGTGAGGCCACCAAGTTCTCCCAGTACCTGCTCGATTCCGACAAGGCTTATGAAACCCTGGCGCAACTGGGCAAGACCACCACCACGGCCGATGCCGAGGGTGACGTTTTGCAGGAACGTCCGGTGACCGTTGGTCGCGCCGATGTCGAAGCTGTATTGCCGGGTTTTCGTGGGCAAATCAGTCAGATACCGCCGATGTACTCGGCGCTCAAGCGTGATGGCCAGCCGCTGTACAAGCTGGCCCGTGCAGGCGAAGTAGTGGAGCGCGAACCGCGTTCTGTTACTATTGCGCGCTTGGAATTGCTCGCCTTTGAGGGTGATACTGCGCGGCTTGCGGTGGATTGCAGCAAAGGCACCTATATTCGCACCCTGGTGGAGGATATCGGTGAGCAACTCGGTTGTGGCGCTTACGTGGCTGAATTGCGACGTACCCAGGCCGGGCCTTTCACGCTGGCGCAGACGGTCACGCTTGAAGAGTTGGAAGCGGTACATGCCGAAGGCGGCAACGAAGCGGTCGACCGCTTCCTGATGCCATCGGACAGCGGCCTGCTGGATTGGCCTTTGTTGCATTTCTCGGAGCACAGCTCGTTCTACTGGCTTAACGGCCAACCGGTACGAGCCCCGGATGCACCGAAGTTCGGCATGGTACGGGTACAGGATCACAACGGTCGCTTCATCGGTATCGGTGAAGTGAGCGAAGACGGGCGCATCGCGCCGCGTCGACTGATTCGGTCGGAATGACCGAAACCGGTCTGCGTAACAGCAGGCTGGCGAGGGTGGCTGTTAACAGGCACGGTCACTACTCATTTATAGATACAGGGATTTGTCCCTGGCCTGTTGAAGCTGTTTCTTTGAAACAGTTTCCTGATAAAAGGATTGCCTCATGGCTCTCGACGTTCAAGAAAAAGCTCAAATCGTTGCTGACTACCAGCAAGCTGTTGGTGACACTGGTTCGCCAGAAGTGCAAGTTGCACTGCTGACCCACAACATCAACAAGCTGCAAGGTCACTTCAAGGCCAACGGTAAAGATCACCACTCCCGTCGTGGTCTGATCCGCATGGTTAACCAGCGTCGTAAGCTGCTGGACTACCTGAAAGGCAAGGATCTGGGCCGTTACCAGGCTCTGATCGGTCGCCTGGGTCTGCGTCGCTAATAAGCGATTGCGCTAGAGGTTGGTTGTTTGCTGTGTGTCAGCGGGTTTCCCGCAGGCACACGGCAGGCTCCCAGCCTCAAGTTTTATCTGGATAGTCGTTTTACCCTGGACAGGCGTTGGGCCGATTCCCGACATTGCCCAAGAATTTCGCAAGAAGACAAGTTCCCCAAGAGCCACAAAAGAAGGTAGGACACCGTGAACCCGGTAATCAAAAAATTCCAGTTCGGTCAGTCGACCGTTACCCTCGAGACTGGCCGTATCGCCCGTCAGGCCTCCGGCGCAGTATTGGTCACCGTTGACGACGACGTCAGCGTATTGGTGACCGTAGTCGGTGCCAAGCAAGCCGATCCAGGCAAGGGCTTCTTCCCTCTGTCCGTTCACTACCAGGAAAAGACTTACGCTGCCGGTAAGATCCCTGGCGGTTTCTTCAAGCGCGAAGGCCGTCCTTCCGAGAAAGAAACCCTGACTTCCCGACTGATCGACCGTCCGATCCGTCCGCTGTTCCCGGAAGGCTTCATGAACGAAGTGCAGGTTGTCTGCACCGTCGTTTCCACCAGCAAGAAGACCGATCCGGACATCGCTGCGATGATCGGTACCTCGGCTGCGCTGGCCATCTCCGGCATTCCTTTCGATGGCCCGATCGGCGCTGCCCGCGTTGCGTTCCACGAAAGCACCGGCTACCTGCTGAACCCGACTTACGAACAACAGAAAGCTTCGAGCCTGGACATGGTCGTTGCCGGTACGTCGGAAGCCGTGTTGATGGTTGAATCGGAAGCCAAAGAGCTGACCGAAGACCAGATGCTGGGCGCGGTTCTGTTTGCTCACGACGAGTTCCAGGTTGTGATCAACGCCGTTAAAGAACTGGCTGCCGAAGCTGCCAAGCCAACCTGGACGTGGGCTCCTCAACCAGAAGCCACCGCTCTGCTGGGCGCTATCCGTGCCGAGTTCGGCGACGCGATCTCCCAGGCTTACACCATCACCATCAAGGCCGACCGTTACGCTCGTCTGGGCGAACTGAAAGACCAGGTGGTTGCCAAGTTGTCCGGTGAAGAAGGCCAGCCTTCCTCCAGCGAAGTCAAAGCTGCCTTCGGCGAAATCGAATACCGCACCGTTCGCGAAAACATCGTTAACGGTAAGCCACGTATCGACGGCCGCGACACCAAGACCGTGCGTCCTTTGAACATCGAAGTCGGCGTTCTGCCAAAGACCCACGGTTCGGCGTTGTTCACCCGTGGCGAAACCCAGGCTCTGGTCGTTGCAACACTGGGCACCGCCCGTGATGCACAGCTGCTGGACACCCTGGAAGGCGAGAAAAAAGACCCGTTCATGCTGCACTACAACTTCCCTCCGTTCTCGGTAGGTGAGTGTGGTCGCATGGGTGGTGCTGGTCGTCGCGAAATCGGTCACGGCCGTCTGGCCCGTCGTTCGATTGCGGCCATGCTGCCTGCCGCTGACGTGTTCCCGTACACCATCCGTGTTGTATCGGAAATCACCGAGTCCAACGGTTCGAGCTCCATGGCTTCGGTCTGCGGCGCTTCCCTGGCTCTGATGGACGCCGGCGTTCCGATGAAGGCACCGGTTGCCGGTATCGCCATGGGTCTGGTTAAAGAAGGCGAGAAGTTCGCCATCCTGACCGACATCCTGGGTGACGAAGATCACCTGGGCGACATGGACTTCAAAGTAGCCGGTACCGCCAAAGGTGTTACCGCGCTGCAGATGGACATCAAGATCAAAGGCATCACCGAAGAAATCATGGAAATCGCTCTGGGCCAAGCCCTGGAAGCGCGCCAGAACATCCTCGGTCAGATGAACCAGATCATTGCTCAGTCCCGTACCGAGCTGTCGGAAAACGCTCCGACCATGATCGCGATGAAAATCGACACCGACAAAATCCGTGATGTCATCGGTAAAGGCGGCGCGACCATCCGTGCGATCTGTGAAGAGACCAAGGCTTCGATCGACATCGAAGACGACGGCTCGATCAAGATCTTCGGCGAAACCAAAGAAGCTGCTGAAGCTGCACGTCAGCGCGTTCTGGGCATCACCGCAGAAGCTGAAATCGGCAAGATCTACGTCGGTAAGGTTGAGCGCATCGTCGACTTCGGCGCATTCGTCAACATCCTGCCTGGCAAGGACGGTCTGGTTCACATCTCCATGTTGAGCGACGCTCGCGTAGAGAAAGTGACCGACATCCTGAAAGAAGGCCAGGAAGTGGAAGTACTGGTACTGGACGTGGACAACCGCGGCCGTATCAAGCTGTCCATCAAAGACGTAGCAGCGGCCAAGGCTTCGGGCGTTTAATCACCCCTCGCCTGACCGTTTCAACGTTATAAAAAATGCCCCGCAGTGAAAGCTGCGGGGCATTTTTTTGGCTGCAATAAACCGAGACGGACTTGCGGTTGCGACTCGCGAAAGCTGTGCTAGGTTTAGCTCACCGCCCGTGTAGCTCAGTTGGTAGAGCAGCGCACTCGTAACGCGAAGGTCGCAGGTTCGACTCCTGTCTCGGGCACCATTCCCCTGTTATTTCACCTTCCGGCTCAGATCTTCCACAGTACGTTTGAGCTGATCGAGTTGATTATCCTGATCGCTGACTTCCCGTTTCAGACTGGACAGGTCGCTGGAGCTTGAGCTGGAACTCGATCCGGCGCTGCGCTTGAGGTCTTCCACCTGGCTGGCAAGCCGTTTCAGGTCGTTTTCCTGTTCGTTGACAGTGCGCTTGAGGTCACTCACTTCGCTTGAGTTGGAGCTTGAACCGGAGTTCGAGCCGCTGCTGCGTTTGAGATCGTCCATCTGACTGGCGAGGTTTTTCAGTCCGTTTTCCTGTTCGCTCACGGTACGCTTGAGATCGCTCACCTCGCTTGAGCTAGAGCTGGAACTGGCGTTCGAGCCGCTGCTGCGCTTGAGGTCGTCCATCTGACTGGCGAGTTTTTTCAGCCCGTTGTCCTGTTCGCTGATCGTGCGCTTGAGGTCGCTGACTTCACTGGAACTGGAGCTGGTATTCGAGGTGCTATTGCGTTTGAGTTCGTCCACTGCCTTGGCGAGGTTTACCAAGCCGGTGTTCTGATCACTGACCGTACGTTTGAGGTCGTTAACTTCGCTGGTGTTGGAGCTGGAATTCGACCCGCTGTTGCGTTTGAGTTCGTCCATGGCCTTGGCGAGGTTTTTCAGGCCGGTGTCCTGATCACTGACAGTGCGCTTGAGTTTGTCCACTTCACTGGCATTCGAGCTTGAACTGGAGCCCGTGTTCTTTCTGAACTCTTCGATCAGTCGCGCCTGCTCACTGACGGTTTTTTTCAGCGTTTCTATATCAGCCGTATTGGTTTTGACAATGCGTTGCAGTTGTTCCACGTCATCAGTACTGACGTTGGATCTGGCCATCACGTATGTGCCGTAATAATTGTGATAGGCGAGGAGTTTATCGGAAGAGTTAGCGCCGTCGGATTTGTACTCCAGACCGGCTTGGGCGGTATTGGGCAGTGCCAGGCTGCCTAGAAGAAGGGCAGCGATGCCGGTTGCAAACAGGGTAGACGGAAGTTTGGAAAAATTGCGCATCACCGGGTTCCTTGTGAAGTGCCTAGATGGCACATCGCTATGACTTTACCTTTTGAGCGTTGTTCCTGGGTAGCAAAGGAAAATTCTCAGAAAGGCCGATCAACGGTTTTTTTGTAGATTTGATGTAAAAGTCCATATAAATCGTCGACCAAACGTCCTATATTCGAACGTTGCACACGTACCACTTTGCAGTTTTCAGATGATCCCCGAATGGTTCTGAAGGCCAGACAAACCGGGCTTCAGACGGTTTTTTGCGTCAGAGAGATCCTTGATGATCCAGATCCATCTTCCATTCCCCCGATCAGCGAGAACGACATGACCGTTAAAGAATTGACTCAAGAAGCCAGACACGAAGAAGCGCTGAAAAAGTACTTGCTGGATACGCCCCAGCTAGCCGAAGAGATCAAGGACCTGCCAGCCGACGATCAGAAAGACCAGATCCAGTGGGCGTTCGAGGATGAGGCGGAATCCCAGGGCTTGCAGCCGTGGGAGCTGACGCTCAAGTACACCTCGACTCCGGAGGAGTTCGAGGCTGCGCGCCTGGTGTTGCACAAGGAGGCGGCCGAGGTGTTGGGCGTCGAGTGGGAAGAGTACTGCGAGATGAACAATCTGGTGGTCTGACAAAAACGCCAGCCTCAATGAGGCTGGCGTTTTTCATTCTCAGAGGCTTAAACGCATCGACAGATCGACAGCCTTCACATCCTTGGTCATCGCACCGATCGAAATATAATCCACCCCGGTCTCGGCGATTGGCAGCAGCGTGTTTTCGTTGATACCGCCGCTGGCCTCCAGTTTTGCCTTGCCTGCATTCAGGCGCACGGCTTCACGCATGTCATCCAGGCTCAGCTCATCGAGCATGATGATGTCTGCACCCGCCGCCAGGGCTTCTTTGAGCTCATCCAGGCTTTCCACTTCAATCTCGACCGGCTTGCCCGGGGCGATCTTGTGCGCAGCGTTAATGGCTTCAGGAATGCCCCCGCAGGCGGCGATGTGGTTTTCCTTGATCAGGAAGGCGTCGTACAGACCTATGCGGTGGTTGTGGCAGCCGCCGCAGGTCACGGCGTACTTCTGCGCCAGGCGCAGCCCCGGCAGGGTTTTACGGGTGTCGAGCAACTTCACCTGCGTCTCGGCGACAAAATCTGCCAGGTATTGCGCGCGCGTGGCCACGCCCGAGAGCAATTGCAGGAAGTTCAGCGCAGAGCGTTCACCGGTCAGCAGCGAGCGTGCCGGGCCTTCAAGGTGGAACAGCGCCTGATTGGGTTTTACCCGTTCGCCGTCGCGCACCTGCCAGTGCACCGCGACCCGTGGATCGAGTTGCCGGAACACGGCATCGACCCACGCGGTGCCGGCAATGACCGCGGCGTCGCGGGTGATGATGGTGGCTTTGGCCAGGCGTTCGGCCGGGATCAGCTGCGCGGTGATGTCGCCGCTGCCGATGTCTTCGAGCAACGCACGGCGCACGTTGGCTTCGATTTCGGCGGTCAAATCGGCGAGACGTAGATTCGGCATAAAGGGCTCCACAAACAAAGTGGCCCGATTATAGGGCCATGGCGCGAGGCAACCCAAGGCATCAGAGGCGTTCCCGTCGCATGCAAACCTGCATTTGGTCGATTCACCTGAATCATCGGCACTAAGTCAGCGTCTTCCCTACGCGTCTATTTCACTGCGAAGCACAGAGTCTGCTGGCACACGGGGGCTCTTTTGCAAGATAATCCGCCTTGCTTTTGACGTCATGGGTTTGACGTGTTTTGGGTTCACGATTGTTCGCTGAATCACCGTTTCAGGAGGCTTGGATGCACAACGACGGGAATGTAGTGCCTTTGCACAAGGCAGCTACGGATCAGGCGATTCAATCGCCGCTCGCCCGCCTGCCTGTGATTCTGCTTCAGGTTCGCGACAAGGCCACCCAACAGCTCAGGCATGGCTTGCAGGAGCTGTTTGATAACGCCGACGACACGCTGTTCGAAATGGCCGACCGGGCCCGCAACGACGTCGAGCAGAACCGTTTTTTCGAAGCCATGCGCGACTTGCGGCTCAAGCGAAAAAGCATCGAACGCGGATTTCTCGAACAATTCTTTGAAGCGTTCGTCAGCCTCTCGCAATACGAAAGCACCCAAGTAGCCTTGCCTCAGGCATTAGCAGTCGATGCCGGTGCAGTGCCCAATGACGACCTGGAGCGCCGCGTCGCGGTGGAGGCTATGGTCAGCAAAGTGCTGAACCGCGACGGTTTCGCCCTTGACCAACTGACGGCTCGACTCAGTGCCCTGCTGGGCAAGGCGCTGGACAATCAGCACAACCCGTTGGGGCCGCAGAGGCTCTGTGAGTATTTCTTACAGGCCTGGCGCAACCTGGGGGTGGAAATAAAGGTCAAGCTGATCATTCTCAAGCTGTTCGACCGCTACGTGCTCAGCAGCGCTGATCAGCTGTACGCCGAAGCCAATCAACTGCTCATCGCTACCGGGGTGTTGCCGGACCTCAAGCCCGCGCCCACGCGACGAGCCACCGATCAGGCGGCCGCCAGCGCCCATGCCGAACCTATCGAGGCCGGCATCCACACGCCGATCGACGACGGTGTGCAGGAAGTCTTCGCCGCGTTGCAGGAGCTGCTGTTGCACGTGCGCGGCAGTGTCGCTCCCACCCTCGAAGCCAGTGCCCAGACCCAGCCCATTTCCACCCGCGACCTGTTGCGCCTGCTCTCGCACTTGCAGCAATACGTGCCGGCGCTGGCGACACAGGACGACTTCGATCTGCGTAACCAGCTCGAACAACTGCTGACCCGGGTCAGCGTCAAAAGTGGCAAGTCGCGCGTGGTCGGCGTGGCGGACGAAGACGTGATCAACCTGATCGCGATGCTCTTCGAATGCATCCTTGATGACCGCAACTTGCCGGACTCCCTCAAGGCGCTGATTGGCCGTTTGCAGATACCGATGCTCAAAGTGGCGGTGCTCGACAAGAGCTTCTTCAGCCGCGCCAGCCATCCGGCCCGGCGTCTGCTCAACGAAATCGCCGCTGCCGCCATGGGCTGGGGCGAGTGCGATGACCACGAGCGTGACAGCCTGTACCTGCGCATCGAGCAAGTGGTGCAGCGCCTGTTGAATGACTTTGTTGACGATCCGGCGATCTTTTCCGAGTTGCTCGCGGATTTTCTTGCCTTCACCAGTGACGAGCGCCGTCGCAGCGAGCTGCTGGAGCAGCGCACCCGTGACGCCGAAGAAGGCCGCGCCAGGGCCGAACTGGCACGCCAGCGTGTCGAGCAGGCGCTGAATCAAGCGTTGTTGGGCAAAATGCTGCCGCAAGGTGTGGTGGTCTTCGTCCAGGAAGCCTGGAGCAAAGTGCTGTTGTTGACCTGCCTCAAATACGGTGACGCTTCGGCGGAATGGCATGCCGATGTGCAGACCATGGCGCAATTGATCTGGAGCGTGCAGCGTCATGACGAGCCCGATGCTGGCCTGCGTCTGTTAGCGCTGGTGCCGGGGTTGCTGAAGTCTTTGCGCGACGGCCTGAGCAGCTCGGCCTTCGATCCGTTCGCCACCAGTGAGTTTTTCAGTGAGTTGGAAACCTTGCACGTGCAACTGTTCGAGCGCCCGGGCCATGCGGTTGAACAGCCCAGCGAGCCACCGGTGATGGTCGAAGTGCTGCAGGAAATCGTGCTGCGAACCGCCGACGAAGGCCCCGCCGATGCGGTATCAGTGCGATTGCCGGCGGACGATGCCGGTTTGCTTCAAGTCGAGCAATTGCGCACCGGCAGCTGGGTCGAGTTCCAGGAAGACGAAGAAAACACCCTGCGTTGCAAACTGGCGGCGATCATCGATTCCACCGGGAAATACATCTTCGTCGACCGCACCGGAATGAAAGTGCTGGAGCGCAGCCGCACCGGCCTGGCCCTTGAATTTCGCCGTGGCGCGGTGCGGGCGCTGGACGACACCTTGCTGTTCGACCGGGCCCTGGAGTCGGTGCTGGGCAATCTGCGGCGTCTCAATCGCGGCAAGTGATCGCGCCCCGAGGGTCTATCGCGGCATACTGGGCGCCAACACAGTCGTCGTTGAAGGAACCTGTATGCAGTTGGACCCCGCGAGCGGTTGGTGCCAGGGCGTGCGTGTATGCCCCTCGCCCAACTTCAATGCGCGCCCCTCGGGCGAAATTTCCCTGCTGGTGATCCACAACATCAGCCTGCCGCCAGCGCAGTTCGCCACCGGCAAAGTGCAGGAATTTTTCCAGAATCGTCTGGATGTCACGGAGCATCCCTACTTTGCAGGGATTGCTGACCTGCGGGTGTCTGCGCACTTTCTGATTGAGCGTGACGGCACCGTCACTCAGTTTGTCTCTTGTCTTGAGCGCGCCTGGCACGCCGGTGTCTCGAGTTTCGAGGGGCGTGAAACCTGTAACGATTTTTCCGTGGGCATCGAACTTGAAGGCACGGATGATCAGCCGTTCGAGGACGCCCAGTATCAGGCGTTGACGACGCTGACCCGACAGCTGCAAAGCAGGTTTACGGCGATCACCCCGCAGCGCATCTGTGGGCATAGCGACATCGCACCGGGGCGCAAGACGGATCCCGGACCCGCGTTCGACTGGGCACGCTATCGCGCCGCCCTGGCAAAAGAGGAACAACAATGAGTTTTCTGGTGTTGCTGTTGGCTGTCTGGATCGAGAAATTCTCGGCCCTGCGTCATCGGGTCCAACGTGATGGCGGTTGGGCACGTGAACTGAACAAGCTTGAAGTCAGCCCGCGTCTGATCAATCGGCCATGGCTGATATTGGCGGTGCTGGTGTTGTTGCCGGTAGCGCTGCTGGGTTTGTTGTTGGTGGTGCTTGAACCGGTGGCCTACGGGTTGCTGGCGTTGCCGGTGCACCTGCTGGTGGTGATTTACAGCCTGGGCCGCGGCGATTTGTTGGCCGGCCTCGGGCCGTTTCGCGATGCCTGGCGCCGGGAGGACCTGCAAGCGGCTGCCCATGTGGCGAAGCGCGACCTGGATATATGCGCCGATAACGGCGAGCAACTGCTTGAACGGGTCGAAGGCCATTTGCTGTGGGAGGCTTACCAGAGCTTTTTCGCGGTGATTTTCTGGTACTTCGTGTTGGGGCCAGTCGCAGCACTGAGCTACCGACTGCTGGCGTTGGCCGAAGAGCACGGGCAGAACCCGGCCGTGGTCGAACGCGCTGCACAGTTGCGTCACGCGTTTGATTGGGTGCCGGTGCGTCTGTTGGCAGCCAGTTTCGCGCTGGTCGGAAACTTTGTGGCAGTCAGCCGGGTGATGTTGCATGAACTGCTGAACTGGAACATCAGCGCCGCCCAGCTGATCGAGAAGGTCGGGCTGGTGGCCGGTGAAATTCCTGCACCGGTCGTCGGACCGGATGGCATCAACAGCCTGGACCGGATCTGGGAGTTACTGCTGCGTGCGGCGGTGCTCTGGTATGCAGGTTTTGCGTTGTGGACGGTCCTCCCCTGATACGCCGAGCCCTTGTAGCAGCTGGCGCAGCCTGCGTCCGGCTGCGCAGCAGTCGTAAATCCTGCTGACGCGATCAACCAGAAAAACCGCAGCGCCTGAATTCACGACTGCTGCGCAGCCGGACGCAGGCTGCGCCAGCTGCTACAGGTACGCGCGTATTTCGTTAACCTTAAGTTACAAAAGCCCCTGCCGATTTAAGCTATAC
Source organism: Pseudomonas sp. RT6P73 (assembly GCF_054897715.1). NCBI lineage: Bacteria > Pseudomonadati > Pseudomonadota > Gammaproteobacteria > Pseudomonadales > Pseudomonadaceae > Pseudomonas > Pseudomonas sp. RT6P73. The sequence goes on from NZ_JBUBUV010000002.1 coordinate 334,187, forward strand.
AGAGACAGCGCAAATAGTGGCTATCTGCCGTAGACCCGCGCCTGCCAATAAAAATAAGAATCAAAAGGGAGACTTCCAGTGAAGAGCTTGCTCTATCCCGCCGTCGCGCTGATGAATCGCCTGAGCTTCGGTATGAAGTTCAGCCTGATCAGCGTGCTGTTCCTCGTGCCGATGCTGGTGACCAACTTCTATCTGGTGCGCGACTCCTATCGTGAATTCCAGGGCACACAAGTCGAACTGCAAAGCCTCGACCTGTTGGGCAGCAGCCTGGCCCTGCGGCGTGATCTGGAAACCCTGAACAATCTTGTGCAAATCAACGTCACCCTTGGCCAGTCTGGCAAGGCCGGCAACGTCGAGACGAAGATCAGCACCTTGGAGCAAAGTGTTCTGGCCCGCCTGCAAGGGCTGACGGCGATGACCACTGACCCGGAGCAGATCACGGTTTTCGACGGCAAACGCGATGAAATGATCGCCGGGTTCAAGGCCCAGCAAGCGGAAACCTCCCTGCAAAGTAAAAGTGCGCTGATCGGCAAATTACTCGGCAATGCACAGATTTTCAGTCAGATCATCGCCACTCAAGCCGGCCTGAGCCGTGACAGTCAAAGCGACATGCGTCAGCTCAGCGAACTCATTACCAATGTCACGCCACCGGTGACCCAGATCCTGGGCGACGGTCGGGCGATGGGTTCCTATTCGCTGGGGCAGGGTTTTCTCAATTCGTCGTCGAGCACCCGGTTCGATGAGTTGCTGGCGCAGATCGAAAAGCTTCAGGGTGAATACGGTCTGAAGCTAAATGACGCATTGGGCTCCAGCAAAGCGGCGCGTGACACCCTGACGGCCCAGGCCGACAGCAGCAAGGCCTCCCTGAAAAAGGCCAGTGAACTGTTCGAAGAACAGGTGGTGATGGCCGACACCCTCGATACGCCATGGCAGGCCTTTTACGATCAGGTCACCGGCCTGATGGACCAGACCTACCAACTCAACGAAGCCACCCTGACATTCCTCGGCACCCAGTTGCAGCAGCGGTTGGAGCAGAACCGCACTCACATGGTCTTGCAGGCCGTGGCACTGTCGGTGGTGTTTGTGTTGATTTTTTACCTTTACGGCGGCTTCTACGCCTCGACCCGCACAACCCTCAAGCGACTTGGCGCGACGCTGGACAAAGTCGCAGCGGGCGACATGACAGTGACCTTCCGCGCCGAAAGCCGCGATGAGTTGGGCGAGTTGGGCGAGGTGTTCAACGGCACCGTGAAGAAAATCCATGACCTGATCGAGCGCGTAGGCCAGACCGTCAATGAGGTCGAGCGCCAGGCCGGGCAGGTCGAGAGTGTTTCTGCCCAAAGCAACCAGGCGGTGGCGGGGCAGCGCTCGCAGATCGAGCAGGTCGCCACGGCCATGAACCAGATGTCGGCCACCTCACTTGAGGTGGCGCGCAGTGCCGCGGCGGCGGTCAGCAGCGCTCACAGCGTTAACGACGAAACCATCAGCGGTCGCGGCCTGGTGGCGTCCCAGCAGGGCAGCATCGCGCAACTGGCCAGTGAGATCGATCAGTCGGTACGGGTGATCAATCAATTGGCCAGCGACAGCCAATCCATCAGCCGCGTGCTGGAAGTGATCAAAAGCATCGCCGAGCAGACCAACCTTCTGGCGCTCAACGCCGCGATCGAAGCCGCTCGGGCCGGTGAGCAGGGGCGTGGTTTTGCGGTGGTGGCCGATGAGGTCCGGACCCTGGCCAAGCGCACCCAGCAATCGACCGAAGAAATCGAGCAGATGATTACCAAGCTCCAGACTGGTGTCGGCGCGGCGGTAAAAGCCATGGGCGTCAGTCATCAGGTGGCCGATGGCACCGTTGGGCAGTCGGAAAAGGTTCAGCAGGCGCTGGAAAACATCCTCGGCGCCGTCGGCATGATCGTCGACCAGAACCAACAGATCGCCGCGGCGGTGGAGCAGCAGACCGCAGTGGCCCACGACATCGACCAGAACATCGTCGAGATCAACCGCGCAGGCGAACGCACCGCCGAAGGTGCGCACCAGACCGAAGATGCCAGTCGCGCATTGTCGGCTCAGGTGGTGGAACTCAAACAGCTGATCAGCGCGTTCCGGGTCTGACAGCTCACAGGGACCAAAAAGTGGGAGCGAGCCTGCTCGCGATAGCGGTCTTTCAGTCGACATCAGTGTCGGCTGTCATACCGCTATCGCGAGCAGGCTCGCTCCCACAGGTTTTTGTGCAGGGCTGATTTACCAGTTGAACAGCTCGCAGGCATTGGCCGTGCTCGCGGCAGCCAATTGCTCGGGGCTGATGGCCATGATTCCGGCCAGTGCCAAGCAGATCGCCGGCAAGTGCGCCGGGCTGTTGCGTTGGCCGGGAAACATCACCGGCGCCATGTCCGGCGAGTCGGTTTCCAGTACCACCGAATCAAGCGGTAGTTCGGCGAGCACGCGGTGCATGCGCAATGCCTGCGGCCAAGTGGCGGCACCGCCCAGGCCCAGTTTGAAGCCGAGCTTGATGTACTCGCGAGCCTCTTCCTTGCTGCCAGCGAAGGCATGAATGATTCCCGCGCGTTTCAGCCGGAAACGTTTGAGCGTGGCAATCACCGCCGCATGGCTGCGCCGCACATGAATCAGCGCCGGAAGATTGAAGTCCGCCGCCAGTTGCAGCTGCGCGTCGAATAACGCCTGCTGGCGTTCACGGTCGAGGGTTTCAATGAAGTAATCCAGTCCGATCTCGCCCACTGCACACAATTGCCGATGACCCGCCAGACGGGTCAGCCAGTCACCGAGTTCGGGTAAGTCTTCAGGGCGATGTTGATCCAGATACACCGGGTGCAACCCGAACGCCGCATGCAGATCGGGATCGCTTTGCACCAGGTCCCAGACCCGCTGCCAATTCCCATGATAAACCCCCAGCACCACCATCCGTCGCACTCCAAGGGCGCGGCTTTCGGCAAGCTGCGCCGCGCGGTCGTCGTCGAAGTCCGGAAAATCCAGATGAGTGTGGCTGTCGATCAGCTCCACGGTTCAGTCCTGGCGAATACGCTGCTTGAAGGTCCGCGCGATGGCTTGCACGCCGGGTTGGTAATCGGACTGCTCGATGGCGGCCAAGGCCAGTGCCAGTGCCTTGTCGGCAATCAACTGATGCTGCTGGGCCATGGCGTTGACCGGCAGCGGCAGGAAGTCCAGCAACTGCGTGTCGCCGAACGTCCCGAGACGCAGCGGGCGGGTTTTCAGCGGGTAGTCGTGCAAGGCGTCGAACACGCCTTGAAGCAGCACGTAGGACGTGGTCACCAGCGCATCCGGCAAATGCCCCAGACGCTGAAGCAGTTCCTCCATCAGCTGCTTGCCGCACTCACGGCTGAACGACTCTGCGTGCTCGATCAGCACTTCGCCTTTGAACCCGGTCAGGGCTTCCTTGAACCCGGCGGCACGTTCCTGGCTGATGCTCAGTTCGGGACGGGCACCGATCAGGGCGATTTGCTTGGGCAGCGGATCGAGCAGGCTGCGGGTCAATTGCAGGCTGGCCTCGCGATCATCGCTGATCACCGAACAGAAATGCTCAGGTTCCATCACCCGGTCGATGGCGATGATCGGCATGCCCTTGGCTTGCAACTGACGGTAGCTGTCGTCACCGGCCGGCAGGCAACTGGCGACGATCAGCGCATCGCAGCGCCGGGCGCGGAACAGTTGCAGCAATTGCCGCTCGCTGTCCGGCGCATCGTCGGAGCTGGCGATCAGCAATTGATAGCCGCGAGCCCGGGCGCCTTGTTCCAGCAGTTTGGCAATGCGCGCGTAACTGGGGTTTTCCAGGTCCGGCAGAATGAAGCCCAAGGTGCGGGTGTGCCGACTGCGCAGCCCGGCGGCCTGGGGGTTGGGTGTGAAGCCATGTTGTTCGACGACCGCACGAACGCGCTCGACGGTGGCACTGCTGATACGTTGCTGTTCGGCCTTGCCATTAATGACATAACTGGCGGTGGTAACGGACACACCGGCCAATTGTGCGATATCACTGAGTTTCAACGCGGGCTTTCCTTGTTTTACGGCCGACATTTTCGCCAATCCTACCCGATTCCGGTAGACGACCATTGTCGCAACGCTTCCGACAAGTTGGACTTCAAGGATGGGACATAATCGAGTAACGTGCCAATCATTCTAGATTAAACGTTTCAGCAAGCGTATTTTCTACGTTGTAAGCGCATTTGGCCGGTTCTGCCGCGAAACCGCCAAAAGTGATGACTAAGCGCCTAAGCTGGAATCATTCAAAACAATACCTGGCGCCAACAGACGCCAAAAAGGAGAAAGCATGCTCGAGCTCACCATAGAGCAGATATCCATGGGCCAGTCGGCTGTGGATAAATCCGAAGCGTTGCAACTGCTGGCCCGGCATCTGGTCACCGATGGCCTGGTGGCCGAGGGTTACCTTGCCGGCTTGCAAGCACGCGAAGCCCAGGGCTCGACCTTTCTCGGTCAAGGTATTGCCATCCCCCACGGTACCCCGGAAACCCGCGACCAGGTGTTTTCCACCGGCGTGCGCCTGATGCAATTCCCCGAAGGCGTGGACTGGGGCGACGGCCAGATTGTTTACCTGGCGATCGGTATCGCCGCCAAATCCGATGAACACTTGCGACTGCTGCAACTGCTGACCCGGGCCCTCGGTGAAACCGACCTGGGCCAGGCCTTGCGTCGTGCCAGTTCCGCCGAAGCCTTGTTGAAACTGCTGCAAGGCGCACCGCAAGAACTGGCGCTGGATGCACAGATGATCGGCCTCGGTGTCTCCGCCGATGACTTCGAAGAACTGGTCTGGCGCGGTGCGCGTTTGCTGCGCCAGGCGGATTGCGTGAGCAATGGTTTCTCCGCCGTGTTGCAGCAAGTCGAAGCACTGCCGCTGGGCGATGGCTTGTGGTGGTTGCACAGCGAGCAAACGGTCAAGCGTCCGGGCCTGGCTTTCGTTACGCCGGACAAACCGATGCGCTACCTCGGCCAGCCGCTCAGTGGCCTGTTCTGCCTGGCCAGCCTCGGCGAGGCGCATCAGGCCTTGCTCGAACGCCTTTGTGCGTTGCTGATCGAAGGCCGTGGCCACGAATTGGGCCGCGCCACCAGCAGCCGTAAAGTCCTCGAAGTGCTGGGCGGTGAACTGCCGGCGGATTGGCCGAGCGCGCGCATTGCGTTGGCCAACGCCCACGGTTTGCATGCCCGTCCGGCGAAGATCCTCGCGCAACTGGCAAAAAGTTTTGAAGGCGAAATCCGCGTGCGCATCGTCGATGGCCAGGACAGCGCCGTGTCGGTGAAGAGCTTGAGCAAACTGCTCAGCCTCGGCGCCCGTCGTGGTCAGGTGCTGGAATTCGTCGCCGAGCCGAGCATCGCCGCTGATGCGTTGCCAGCCTTGCTCGCCGCGATCGAAGAAGGTCTGGGCGAAGAAGTCGAGCCGTTGCCCGCTGTGAGCCAGCAGCGCGAAGTGTTTGCCGATGTGGCCGAAGTGCTTCTCGCGCCAGCTTCCGGCAGCCTGGTCCAGGCCATTGCCGCCGCACCGGGCATCGCCATCGGCCCGGCGCACATTCAAGTGCTGCAAACCATCGACTACCCGTTGCGTGGTGAGTCTGCCGCGATCGAGCGCGAGCGTCTCAAGCAGGCGTTGGCACAAGTGCGTGGCGACATCGAAGGCCTGATCGAGCGCAGCACGTCTAAGGCCATTCGCGAGATTTTCATCACCCACCAGGAAATGCTCGACGACCCGGAATTGACCGATGAAGTCGACACCCGCCTCAAGCAAGGCGAAAGCGCCGAAGCGGCGTGGATGGCGGTGATCGAAGCGGCGGCCAAGCAACAGGAATCGCTGCAGGACGCGTTGCTCGCCGAACGGGCTGCCGACTTGCGCGACATCGGCCGTCGGGTGCTGGCGCAACTGTGCGGCGTCGAAACCCCGAGTGAACCCGATCAGCCGTACATTCTGGTGATGGACGAAGTCGGCCCGTCCGACGTCGCTCGTCTCGATCCGACCCGCGTGGCCGGTATTCTCACGGCCCGTGGCGGCGCAACCGCTCACAGCGCGATTGTCGCCCGGGCGCTGGGCATTCCGGCCCTGGTCGGCGCCGGTGCGGCGGTGTTGCTGCTAGCGCCGGGCACGCCGTTGCTGATCGACGGCCAGCGCGGTCGCCTGCACGTGGACGCCGACGCAGCGACCTTGCAGCGCGCCACCGAAGAGCGCGACACCCGCGAGCAACGCCTTAAAGCGGCCGCCGAACAACGCCATCAACCGGCATTGACCACCGACGGTCACGCGGTCGAAGTGTTCGCCAACATCGGCGAAAGCGCCGGCGTGACCAGCGCGGTGGAGCAGGGCGCCGAAGGCATTGGTTTGCTGCGCACCGAACTGATTTTCATGGCCCATTCCCAGGCGCCGGACGAGGCGACCCAGGAAGTAGAGTACCGTCGTGTACTCGATGGCCTGGCCGGTCGTCCCCTGGTGGTTCGCACCCTCGACGTCGGCGGCGACAAACCGCTGCCGTACTGGCCGATTGCGAAAGAAGAAAACCCGTTCCTCGGTGTGCGTGGCATCCGCCTGACCTTGCAACGTCCGCAGATCATGGAAGCGCAATTGCGCGCCTTGTTGCGTGCTGCCGACAACCGTCCGTTGCGGATCATGTTTCCCATGGTCGGCAGCGTCGATGAGTGGCGTCAGGCGCGGGACATGACCGAACGTCTGCGTCTGGAAATCCCGGTTGCCGACCTGCAACTGGGGATCATGATCGAGGTGCCATCGGCGGCGCTGCTGGCGCCGGTGCTGGCCAAGGAAGTCGACTTCTTCAGCGTCGGCACCAATGACCTGACCCAATACACCCTGGCCATCGACCGCGGTCACCCAACCTTGTCGGCCCAGGCTGACGGCTTGCACCCGGCGGTGCTGCAACTGATCGACATCACCGTGCGCGCGGCGCATGCCAACGGCAAGTGGGTCGGCGTTTGCGGCGAGCTGGCGGCTGATCCGCTGGCGGTGCCGGTGCTGGTCGGCCTCGGCGTGGACGAGCTCAGCGTGTCGGGCCGCAGCATTGCCGAGGTCAAGGCGCGCATCCGCGAACTCAGCCTGAGCCAAACCAAAATTCTCGCCCGACAGGCCCTGGCCGTGGGCAGCGCCAATGAAGTGCGCGCATTAGTGGAGGCCCTTTAATGGCCAAGATCCTGACCCTGACGCTCAACCCGGCACTGGACCTGACGGTGCAGTTGCCGCGTCTTGAGCCTGGCCAAGTCAATCGCAGCGACGAGATGCATACCCACGCTGCCGGTAAAGGCGTGAACGTGGCGCAGGTGCTGGCCGACCTCGGGCATCAGCTGACGGTCAGCGGTTTCCTCGGGGAAGACAACCTGCAAGCGTTCGAGACCCTGTTCGCCAAACGCGGTTTTGTCGATGCGTTCATCCGGGTTCCCGGCGAGACGCGCAGCAACATCAAACTGGCGGAAACCGACGGGCGCATCACCGATATCAACGGTCCGGGACCGATGGTCAATGAGGCGGCACAGCAAGCGTTGCTTGATCGACTCGATCAGATCGCGCCCGGTCATGACGCGGTCGTCGTCGCCGGCAGCCTGCCTCAAGGGATCAGTCCTCAGTGGCTGCAGGCGTTGATTGTGCGTTTGAAAAACCTTGGCTTGAACGTCGCCCTCGACACCAGCGGCGAAGCCTTGCGTGAGGCGCTCAAGGCCGGGCCGTGGCTGATCAAGCCAAACACCGAAGAGCTGGCCGACGCGCTGGGCTGCGAGGTGATCTCGGTGGCGGCACAAGCCGAAGCGGCGAGCCGTTTGCACGCTCAAGGCATCGAGCATGTGGTGATCTCCCACGGTGCCGATGGGGTGAACTGGTTCAGTGTCGGCTCGGCGATGCACGCCACGCCGCCCAAGGTCAGCGTCGTCAGCACCGTGGGCGCGGGCGACTCGTTGCTGGCCGGCATGCTGCACGGTTTGCTCAGCGCCGACACGCCTGAACAGACCCTGCGCACCGCCACGGCGATTGCCGCGATGGCGGTCACCCAGATCGGTTTCGGTATAGGCGATGCCGCGCAGTTGGCGCAGCTCGAACAGGGTGTGCGCGTGCGCCGCCTGACAGAACAATAAGAGGGTTTGTCATGAAGTTAGCCATTGTTACGGCCTGTCCGAACGGCATGGTCACCAGTGTGCTGTGCGCCCGTTTGCTCGATGCGGCGGCCCAGCGTCAGGGGTGGAGCACCAGCGTCGAAGTGGTTGATGCCGCGCATCCGGAACGTCAGCTGTCCGCGGCCACGATTGAAGCTGCCGAGTGGGTGTTGCTGGTCACCAGTGCGCCGGTGGATATGTCGCGGTTTGTTGGCAAACGCGTGTTCCAGAGTACGCCGGCCCAGGCGTTGCAGGATGTCGAAGCGGTGCTGCGCCGTGGTGCTGAAGAAGCTCAGGTGTATGTCGCGCCCGAAGTCGTCGCGCAACCTGCTGCCGCCGTTCAAAACGTGCCACGTCTGGTGGCGATCACGGCGTGTCCGACCGGTGTCGCTCACACGTTCATGGCCGCCGAAGCCTTGCAGCAAGCGGCCAAGCGTCTGGGCTACGACCTGCAAGTGGAAACCCAGGGCTCGGTCGGTGCGCGCAATCCACTCAGCGCCGCAGCGATTGCCGATGCCGATGTGGTGCTGCTGGCCTGCGATATCGAAGTCGCCACCGAACGTTTCTCCGGCAAGAAGATTTACCGTTGCGGCACTGGTATCGCGTTGAAACAAGCCGAAGCAACGCTGAACAAGGCGCTGGCGGAAGGTAAGCAGGAAACCGCTTCGACCGGCGCCAAAGGTCCGGCCAAGCAGGAGAAGACTGGCGTCTATAAGCACCTGCTGACGGGCGTGTCGTTCATGTTGCCGATGGTGGTGGCGGGCGGTCTGATGATCGCCTTGTCCTTCGTGTTTGGCATCACCGCGTTCAAGGAGGAAGGCACACTCGCCGCCGCCCTGATGCAGATCGGCGGCGAGACCGCGTTCAAGTTGATGGTGCCGCTGCTGGCGGGTTACATCGCCTACTCGATCGCTGACCGTCCAGGCTTGGCGCCGGGGATGATCGGTGGCCTGCTGGCGAGCACCCTGGGCGCCGGTTTTATCGGCGGGATCATTGCCGGTTTCATCGCCGGTTACGCGGCGCAGGCGATCAATCGTTACGCGCGTTTGCCGCAAAGTCTTGAAGCGCTGAAACCGATCCTGATCATCCCGTTGCTGGCGAGCCTGTTCACTGGCCTGGTGATGATTTACATCGTCGGCAAACCGGTGGCTGGGATGCTTGAAGGGCTCACGCACTTCCTAGACAGCATGGGCACCACCAACGCGATTCTGCTCGGTGTGCTGCTCGGAGGGATGATGTGCGTCGACCTTGGCGGGCCGATCAACAAGGCCGCGTACGCGTTCTCGGTCGGGCTGCTGGCTTCGCAAAGTTACGCACCGATGGCCGCGACCATGGCCGCCGGCATGGTGCCGCCGATTGGCTTGGGGATCGCCACGTTCATCGCTCGCCGCAAGTTTGCCCAGACCGAGCGCGAGGCGGGTAAAGCGGCGCTGGTGTTGGGGCTGTGTTTCATCTCCGAAGGCGCGATTCCGTTTGCCGCCAAAGACCCGCTGCGGGTGATTCCGGCGAGCATCGCCGGTGGTGCGCTGACCGGTGCGTTGTCGATGTATTTCGGCTGCAAACTGATGGCGCCGCACGGTGGATTGTTTGTGCTGGCGATCCCGAATGCGATCAATCATGCGTTGTTGTATCTGTTGGCAATTGTGGCGGGGAGTCTGTTGACGGCCGTGGCGTATGCGCTGCTGAAGCGGCCGGAAACCGTCGAGTTGGCATTAGCGCCAGCCAAGGCCTGACACCAACCCCTGTGGGAGCGAGCCTGCTCGCGATAGCGGTGTGTCAGTCAACAATGATGTTGTCTGACACACCGCTATCGCGAGCAGGCTCACTCCTACAGGGGATCAGTGTGTTGGCAGATTTTTGTGTCACACCGGTTTCATGCACACATGCTTTAGTTTTCCTTTTCAGGGAGAACACCATGAGCGAATTCGACCTCGGCCGCCGCCGTGTCATGCAAGCCGTCGGCGCCGGGCTTTTGCTTCCAGGCCTGGCGCCGGCCGTCATCGCCTCGGTCAAGGATCGTCCGCTACTTACCGACGGCGTGCAGTCCGGCGATCTGCTGGGCGACCGGGCGATGATCTGGAGTCGCAGTGACCGGCCGGCGCGGATGGTGGTGGAATGGGACACCCGCAGCCTGTTCGGTAACCCGCGGCGATTTGTCTCGCCATTGGCCGATGCGCGCACCGATTTCACTGCGCGGGTCGAACTCACGGGCCTTCCGGCCGATCAAGCGATTTTCTACCGCGTTTATTTCGAAGATGCTCAAAGTGGCGTCACCAGCGAACCCTGGTTCGGCCACTTACGCAGCGTGCCGCAAACCCGGCGTGATATTCGTTTCGTCTGGAGCGGCGACACCGTCGGCCAAGGCTTCGGCATCAACCCGGACATTGGCGGCATGCGCATCTATGAGGCGATGCGTTTGCGCCTGCCCGACTTCTTTATCCACAGCGGCGACGCCATCTACGCCGACGGCCCGGTGCCGGCGCAACTGACCACTGAAAGCGGCCGTGTGTGGCGCAATATCACCACAGAAGCCAAGAGCAAAGTCGCCGAGACCCTCGACGATTACCGCGGCAACTACCGTTACAACCTGATGGACGAGAACGTCCGCCGCTTCAACGCCGAAGTCCCGCAGATCTGGCAGTGGGACGACCATGAAGTGGTGAATAACTGGTCGCCGGGCAAGCAGTTGGATGAGCGCTACAAGAGCAAAGATATCCACAGCCTGGTGGGCCGCGCCCGGCAAGCCTGGCTCGAATATGCGCCCATGCGTTTGCAGAGCGCCGATGGTGGCGGGCGGATTTATCGCCAGCTTGGTTATGGGCCGATGCTGGATGTGTTCGTGCTGGACATGCGCAGCTATCGCGAAGCCAATGACGACAACCTCGGCGCCGCCAAAGCCTTTCTCGGTCGTGAGCAACTGGACTGGCTCAAGGCTTCGTTGAAAGCCTCCAGTGCGCAATGGAAAGTCATCGCCGCCGACATGCCCATCGGCCTCGGCGTCCCCGACGGAGAAGTCAGCCCGGGTGTGGCGCGTTGGGAAGCGGTGGCCAACGGCGATCCCGGACCGGCCCAGGGACGTGAACTGGAGATCGCTGAGTTGTTGGGCTATCTACGTGCTCAACAGGTGCGCAATTTTGTATTCCTGACGGCGGACGTGCATTACTGCGCAGCCCATCATTACCACCCGGATCGCGCGGCGTTTCAGGATTTCGAACCGTTCTGGGAGTTTGTTGCCGGGCCGCTGAATGCGGGGAGCTACGGGCCTAATCCGCTGGATAAGACCTTCGGGCCCGAGGTGGTGTTCGAGAAAGGCCCACCGGCGCAGAACACCTCGCCGTTTGCCGGGTTTCAGTTCTTTGGCGAGGTGAATATCGATGGGCAGACGGGGGAGATGAGCGTGGTGTTGCGGGATCTGGATGGGGTGGCGGTGTTTGCGCAGAAGCTTCAGCCTGTCTGATAGATCCACCCCTCACCCAGCCCTCTCCCCACGGGGGAGAGGGGGGAAGGGAGGCGACTTGCGTTGGATTCGAAACGTGAGCTCGACTCGAAATTTCAGGTCGCAGAATTTCTAAAGAAACTCACGGTCAGTCCCCTCTACCTCTGGGAGAGGGTTAGGGTGAGGGCTGCGATTCGCAGCAAACCTCAGGATTTGCTCTAACACATCACTCATCCGCTCAATAACCTCCAGATTATTGAATCGCACAACTTCAATACCTAGCGCCTGAAGGTAAAGCGTTCGTCTCCGATCATGGATTTTTCCTGCCGTCTCATAATGCTGACCACCATCCAGCTCGACGGCCAACTTCAGCTCAATGCAATAAAAATCCAAGACATAAGGAGGACATGGAAACTGCCGTCGAAACTTCAGATTGGCGATTTGCCGGGATCGGAGTTTTTGCCAGAGCAGGAGCTCACAGTCGGTCTGGTTGGCGCGCAGGTGACGGGCGAATTGGCGTAGGTTGGAGGAGGTGCGGGTGGGCATGCTTCACGTCCGTGTGAAGGGGGATGGAGATTTTACTTTAGCCGGAGTTTTGTACTTCGGTTATAGAGCCACCCCTCACCCCAGCCCTCTCCCCACGGGGGAGAGGGGGAAAGGGAGCCGATTTGCGTTGGATTCAAAATCTGAGTTCGACTCGATATTTCAGGTCGATGTAACTCTAAGAACCCCTCGGTCAGTCCCCTCGCCCCTTGGGGCGGTCCGACGTTTCGGGAGGGCTAGGGTGAGGGGCTCTTTCAGTAGACGTCGCGGCGGTAGCGGCCCTGCTCGATCAGGCGGTCAACCTCTTCAATCCCGAGCACTTCGTTCAGCACGTGATCCACCCCGGAAGCCATCCCCTGCAAGCTGCCGCAGATGTAAATCACGGCACCGTCGGCCAACCATTGCTTCAGTAGATCGGCGGACTCACGCAGTCGATCCTGCACGTAGATCTTCTCGGCCTGATCCCGCGAGAACGCCAGGTCCAGTCGCTCCAGATCGCCTGAAATCAACCATTCTTCAAGCTCATCGCGGCACAGGAAGTCGTGTTCCCGATTGCGCTCGCCGAACAGCAACCAATGCCGTTGCTGCCCATCGGCAATGCGCGCCTTGAGCAGACTGCGCAGCCCGGCCAGCCCGGTGCCGTTGCCCAGCAGGATCATTGGCAGCGGCTCGGTCGGCAGGTGGAAACCGCTGTTGCGCCGCACCCGAAGGCTGATGGTGCCACCCACCGGCGCATGTTCGGTCAGCCAGCCGGAGCCGATGCCCAAGCTGCCATCGGCATGCATTTCCTGACGCACGATCAGTTCCAGCACGCCGTCGGCGGCGATCGAGGCGATGGAGTATTCGCGCATGGCCAAGGGCACCAGGGCGTCGACCAGCGCTTGAGCGTGCAGGCCGACCAGGTGAGTTCTGTTCTCGGGCAGTTGTCGACTGGCGAGGGCTTGCTCCAGCGCTTGCGACAGGCCATCGAAGGTCACCATCGCTCGGCCTTCAATACCCAGGCCATCAAGGAAATGCTCGATCGCCCACGGGCAATTGCGGGGCAGGACTTCCACCAGATCCCCGGCCAGCCAGCTGCTGGTCGTCGGGGCGGTGAGGCCCAGCAAGTACACCGGCGAGCCGGCGCTGTCGGGGTTCATCAACTCGCGGCGGGACAGGGTCCAGTTGTTGTAGCTTGGCGCTTGCCAGGTGTCGACCGGTGCTTGCCCAGTCAATAGGCCGAGTTGCTGCTGCCAGTGACGCAAGGCGTAGGGGTCGCCGCTGTCGACTTCCACCGGCGCGAACAAGGTCTTGCCGCCATGCTCGCCAAGCCAGGTGTGCAAGCGTCGGGCGAAGCCGCAGAAGTGTTGATACTGGCGATCACCGAGACCCAGTACCGCGTAGTTCAGGCTCTCCAGGCTCGACGCCCGGCTCAGTACTTTGCGCTCGAAACCACGGGCGCTGTCCGGCGCTTCGCCATCGCCGAAGGTGCTGACCACGAACAACGCGTTGCTGGATTCACGCAAATCCTGTTCGCTGACATTCGCCAGCGGCTGAACCTTCACCGGCAGGCCGGCCGCCTGCAATTGCCCGGCAGTCTGCCACGCCAGTTGCTCGGCAAACCCGCTTTGGCTGGCGAAGCCGATCAACCAGGCGGGTGTATTGCTGCCCGTTTGCGCAAAGTCTTTGCGAGCGTCCTTGATCTGCTTTTTCTTGCGGCGACGATCTAGATACAACAACCAGCCGGTGACGAAGAACAGCGGCATGGTCAGCGCGGTTATGGTCAGGATGATCCGCCCGATGATGCCGAAGTAACTGCCGACGTGCAGCGCGTAGATGCTCGTCAGCAGTTGCGCCTTGAGGCTCTTGTCGCTGTAACGGTCATGCCGTTTGACGACGCCGGTGGCCGGATCGAGGCTGATCTGGTTCAACGCGCGGTCATGGGGCGACGTGTTCAACAGGTAGAAAACCGTAGCGAGTTGCCCGGCCACTGGCGGCATACGGATGTTGTAGGCATTGAGTGCCGGACCTGCGGCACTATAAATGCTGCTCCACATGACGGCGTAGTCGGCGGTGGGCGCCGGGCCGCTCGGTGCAGGACCACGACCGCCCCGAACGCGCTCGTTTTGCGGTGAGTCGGAAAGCAGTTGGGTCAGGCCCTTGTTGTACCACTCATAGGACCAGGACAACCCGGTCAACGCCGACAGGAGGTAAAACACCAGGCACCAGGTGCCGGCCACCGAGTGCAGGTCCCAGTTGAAGCTGCGACCCTTTTTCTTCCAGTCGAGGGTCAGCCAGGCGCGCCAGCTTTTCCATTGGCGCGGCCAGCGCAGGTACAGACCGGACAGGCAGAAAAACACCAGGATCAGCGTGCACGCACCGGTAATTTGCCGACCGGTATCGCCCATGGCGAGGAAGCGGTGCAGTTGCAGCATCAGGCCGAAGAAATCCTCGCCGGTTGCCTCACCCATGAACTCGGCGGTGTACGGATCGAAGTAGCGCATCTCGCCACGGCGTTCGCCCGGTGGCGGTGTGAAGCTCACCCGCGCGGCGTTGCCGCTGTCGGTCTCGACCCAGAGCATCGCGACTTTCTTGCCGGAGGCACCCTCGATTTTTTCCACCAGTTCGGCGGGCGGCAGGACGCCGGCAACCTGCTTCTCGACCTGCAGCACGGAAGGATTGAGCACGCTGAGGATTTCATCCTCAAACGAGACCATCGCCCCGGTGATGCCCATCAGGGCCAGGACTAGCCCGGCACTGATGCCGAAAAACCAGTGCAACTGGAACAGGGTTTTCTTCAACACGTCGCTCGCCTTGTTCGTTCGAAATAATCATCACGGCGCGCATTATGCCGTGGGTTGCTGAGAAACATTCTTTTTTACGCGCAAAAGCCCCGTTCATGTGGATGAACGGGGCCTGACCCTGATTTCAGCCTTCACCCACATCCCCCTGTGGGAGCGAGCCCTTGTGGCGAGGGGGCTTGCCCCCGTTGGGTCGCGAAGCGGCCCCAATACCTGAACTCGGGCCATATTTGACACACCGCGCTTTCAGGTTTGGGACTGCTACGCAGTCCAACGGGGGCAAGCCCCCTCGCCACAAGGGCTCGCTCCCACAGGGGGATTGCGGTGTGACTGGCAATCAGAAGTGGAAGTTGGTGCTCAGCAATGCCGTCCGGCCCGCCGCCTGGTTGGCGAAGTGGGTCGAGAAGGCTTTGTCGTAGTAGGTTTCGTCGGTCAGGTTCTGCACGTTCAGTTGCAGGTCGACGTTTTTGCTCAGCTTGTAGGCGGCCATTGCGTCGTAACGAACGTAGGAATCAACCATGGTGGTGTTGGCCACGCTACCGAATACGTCGTCGACATAGAACGCGCCGCCACCGATGGTCAGCCTCGGCGTGACCTGGTAGGTCGTCCACAGGCTGGCGCTGTTTTTCGGGGTGTTAGGCAATTCGTTGCCGTTGTTGGCTTTGTTGGCCGGCAGATCACCACCATCGACTTGCTCGCTGTCCATGTAGGCGTAACCGGCGAAGACCTGCCATTTTTCGGTGATCTTGCCGGTCGCCGACAGTTCGATACCTTGAACGCGGGTTTTACCGGCGTTTTCATAGGATGTGGTGTCGACTTGAACGCGGGCGTTTTCTTTCTCGGTGCGGAAGATATCGGCGGTCAGCGACAGGCGATCGTTCAGCAAATCCCACTTGGTGCCGATTTCGTAGTTCTTGGTGGTTTCCGGCTCCATGTCGCTGCTCAGCAGGTTGCCGTTGCGATCCGGAGTGCCGCCCAACGGGTTGCCTTCCTGGCCTTCGCCCAGGGTGTTGCCCGGCGGAGTGGCAGAGGTAGCGTAGGACGCATAGATGCTGCCGTTTTCCGCCGGCTTGTAGACCACACCGAACTGGCCGGTCACGAACTCGCTGACGTCATCCCCTTTGGACGTGGTCACGCTGGAGGCGTTGTAGGTTTTGTACTTGGTGTCGAAATGGTCGTAACGCAGGCCCATGTTCACCAGCCATTGCTCGGACAATTCCAGGGTGTCGAACACATACAGCGCGTAGGTGTCGGACTGGGTGTCGGTGCCAGCGTAGTTGCGGGAGATCGCACCGTTCCACGGATCGTTCGGGTTCGGGTTGGCCAGCGAGGTGCAGTTGTAGCCGCTTGGCGCGCCAATCAATGCCGGTGAGCAGTTGGTGGTCGAAGCCGCTGTTCTCGGGGTGGTGTCGACGTTGACGTTGTATGAGGACTTTTGACTTTCCTCACGGCTCAACTCGATGCCGGTGGCGAAGCTGTTCTTGAACCCGGCGATGTACACGTCACCAAACAGATCGGTCTGGTTCGTGGTGGTCTCGGTGTTGCTGACGCGGGTGTTGGCCCGACGCCAGACACTGCCATTATTGACGTTGCCCTTGCTGTCGTCCGGTTGGGTCAGGATGTAATCCTGCATGCTGTTGCCGTGGCGCAGGGTGTTTTTGACGGTCAGCGCATCGTTCAGGTCGTGCTCGATGGCGAAGGTTGCGGTGTCGGTGCGGCCCTTGCGGAAGTCGCGATCCAGCCCGTAGAAATTGCTGTGATCGCCGCCGGCGAACGGCTTGTCCGGGTTCGATTTGGTGCGGGCGGCCGAACCGGCGACAGGGATGGTGTACGGAATGCCCGAGTCCGGCGTGTCGTTGCTTTCCAGATGGTAGTAATCGAGGTTGACCCGGGTGTCGGTGCCCAGGCCGAACGCCAGCGACGGTGCGATGCCCCAACGGTCGTAGTCGACGCTGTCTCGGCCAGCAACGTTGCTTTCGTGGCTCATCAGGTTCAGTCGGCCAGCGGCGGTATCGGTGAACTGATAGTTGCCGTCCAGGGTGTAACGCTGGGTCTGGTCCGAACCCCAGGTAAAGCCACCGTCAAACGAGTCGCCCAGGTGGGCCTTTTTGCTCACCAGGTTAATGCTGCCACCCGCCGCGCCACGGCCGCCAATGGCCGAGTTAGGGCCCTTGCTGACTTCGATCGACTCGACGGCGAAGATCTCGCGGCTCTGCGAACCGGTGTCGCGCACGCCGTCCAGATACGTATCGCCCTGAGCGTCGAAACCACGAATGAACGGACGATCGCCTTGTGGGTTGCCACCTTCACCGGCACCAAAGGTGATGCCCGGAACGGTGCGCAGCGCGTCCTGCATATTGAGGGCGCCGGTATCCTTGAGCACCTGCTGCGGGATGACGGTAATCGAACGCGGTGTGTCCACCAGCGGCGCGGTGTACTTGGGCGAGGAGGCTTTTTCGACGTTGTAGGAAGTCGCATCCTGGGCTTCGCCGGTGATGGCGGTAGCCCCCAGGGAAATCGCATTGCTCGGTGCCTTTTCGTCGGCCTTTTCAGCCGCGAAAACCATGTGGCCGGCAGAGCTGGCAGTGAGCGCCACGCCAATTGCAGACGCGAGTAAACGCGGTGAACTGACTGGTAATTGTAATTGTTGGCGTGACATGTGAATTCCCCTCCCCAAGGATTTGAGGCCGCGGAATATAGGGTAGACGCGTATTTGTATCAATTGCGAAACGTTACTATTCGCGAAGAATTTACATTCTTTACAATTTAACCTTACGGTTTTTGATGATTCATTCGTCACGAGGGTTTTACACGGTCAATAAGAATCAATACCATTGCCGCCTCTCTGACTTCAGGTGTCACTCCATGCTGCTGCACATTCCCGGCGTGTTCGCGAAAGAAGAAGTGCAGCGCATCCGCGAGGCTCTGGAGCAAGCGGATTGGGCCGACGGCAAAATCACCGCCGGCTACCAGTCAGCCAAGGCCAAGCACAATCTGCAGTTGCCTGAAGGCCACCCGCTGGCCAAGGAAGTGGGCGCGGCGATGCTTGAGCGGCTGTGGAAAAATCCGCTGTTCATGTCCGCGGCGTTGCCACACAAAGTTTTCCCTCCGTTGCTGAACTGTTACACGGCCGGTGGCAGTTTCGACTTCCACATCGACAACGCCGTGCGTCAGCCCAAAGGTGGTATCGAGCGGGTTCGCACCGATCTGTCGGCGACGCTGTTTTTCAGCGAACCGGACGACTATGACGGCGGCGACCTGGAGATCCAGGACACCTTCGGCACCCAGCGGGTGAAGTTGCCGGCCGGCGACATGGTCCTGTACCCCGGCACCAGCCTGCACAAGGTCAACGCCGTCACTCGCGGCACCCGTTACGCGTCGTTCTTCTGGGCCCAAAGCCTGGTGCGCGAAGACAGTCAGCGTGCGTTGCTGTTCGAGATGGACGGGGCGATCCAGCAACTGACTCAGGACATGCCGGAGCACCCATCGCTGATCCGCCTTACCGGCACCTATCACAACTTGTTGCGCCGCTGGGTCGAGGTATGAGTTTTCAATTGCGCCGCGAGGAAGTCCTCGACGGTGAATCGCTCAAGGCCATGCTGGAGGAAAGCCCCGCTCGTGCGGCGCAGGCGATTCTGATCGCAGCCCGCGAAGGCGTGCTCGACGCTCAGGCCTTGCTTGGGCAGATTCTGCTGGACGGGCAGGGCATCGCGCAGGATCAGCCGTTGGCCGTGCGCTGGTTCGAGATCGCTGCCCGACGTGGGCACCTGATGGCGCGCAACATGCTCGGTCGTTGTCATGAACATGGCTGGGGTTGCAGCGCCGATGCATCGATTGCCGCGGGGCATTATCGAATCGCCGCCGAAGCTGGGCTGGATTGGGCGATGTACAACTACGCCAACCTGTTGGCGACCGGGCGTGGAGTGATTGAGGATCAGGCGCAGGCGCTGAACCTTTATCGCCGCGCAGCAGAGTTGGGGCATGCAAAGTCAATGAACCTGCTGGGGCGTTATCTGGAAGACGGGCGCGTGTGTCCTGCAGATCCGCACGCTGCGCGTGACTGGTATCGACGCTCGGCGCTCGGTGGGGATTTTCGCGGGCAGTTCAGTTATGCGGCTGTACTGGCGGATGAAGGCAACGTCGAAGCGGCGCTGGTTTGGTTGCGAAAAGCACTGGCTGGGGGAAATCTGAATTTTCTGCAGGTGGCGAGTAAAGCGCTGCTAGGCGCTCCACATGCAGAAATTCGCGAATTCGCAGCTATCTATCGTCAACACATGATTCAGAAGACCGACCGGCGGAGTGAATCGAAGGTTGTTGTATTGGATTAAATCACTATGATTGGAAGTCAATCACATCTAATCATGTTGCTTCGTGGAGAAGATACCGTGGCTGCAACCAAAGTTTTGACTGCACATGTGCCCATGGACCTTGCTGATAAGGTCGATCAAATGGCGGCCAAGATGGAACGTTCACGCGGCTGGATTGTGAAGCAGGCACTTGCCGACTGGGTAGATCTGGAAGAAGAGCGAAGCCGACTTACTCGCGAGGCAATGGCGGACGTTGACGCCGGAAAGGTAATTGATCATCAGTCTGTCCAGGCATGGGCAGAAAGTTTGAGTACTGAAAACCCGTTGCCGGTACCGCGTTAATGGAGTTGAAGTGGACGAGTAAAGCGTTATCGGATTTGGCTCGGCTTTTTGAATTTCTTGCAGTGGTCAATCGACCGGCAGCAGCGCGCACTGTGCAATCGCTCACTCAGGCCCCAACCGCCTTGCTGAGTAATCCTAGAATTGGAGAACGGGTCGAAGAGTTCGAGCCGCGAGATGTGCGGAGGTTGCTAGTCGGTCATTACGAAATGCGCTACGAGATTCAAGGCTCCTCCCTCTACATACTTCGCCTGTGGCATGTGCGAGAAGACCGATAGACAATTTCTTCGACTATGCGGATTCAAGACACAAAAAAGCCCATGACACGTCATGGGCTTTTTCATTTCTACGAGTAGCGCTTAAACGTAAAACGATTTCAGCGGCGGAAAGCCATTGAATTCAACCGCGCTGTAGCTGGTGGTGTAAGCACCGGTCGACAACCAGTACAGACGATCACCAATGGCCAGGTTCAACGGCAAACCGTACTTGTAGTTTTCGTACATGATGTCGGCGCTGTCGCAGGTTGGGCCGGCGATGACCACTTCTTCCATTTCGCCTTTCTTCTCGGTCCAGATCGGGAACTTGATGGCTTCGTCCATGGTTTCGATCAGGCCGGAGAATTTGCCCACATCCGTGTACACCCAGCGCTCGACGGCGGTGCGGGATTTGCGCGCCACCAGCACCACTTCGCTGACCAGGATGCCGGCGTTGGCGATCAAGGAACGGCCAGGTTCCAGAATGATTTCCGGCAACTCGTCGCCGAAGTCTTCCTTGAGGAAACGGATGATTTCTTCAGCGTAGGTTTCCAGGCTGTTGGTGCGGGTGATGTAGTTGGCCGGGAAGCCACCGCCCATGTTGATCAGCTTGAGGTGAATGCCGTCTTCTTCTTTCAAACGCTCGAAGATCACTTTGACCTTGGCGATCGCCGCGTCCCAGACGCTGATGTCACGCTGTTGCGAGCCAACGTGGAACGAGATGCCGTAAGGCACCAGGCCCAGGTCGCGGGCGAGGATCAGCAGGTCCATGGCCATGTCGGTCTGGCAGCCGAACTTGCGCGACAAAGGCCAGTCAGCGGTGGTCGAGCCTTCGGTGAGGATGCGCACGTAGACTTTCGAACCCGGTGCAGCCTTGGCGATGTTGCGCAGGTCGGCTTCGGAGTCGGTGGAGAACAGACGCACGCCCTTCTCGTAGAAGTAGCGGATGTCCTTGGATTTCTTGATGGTGTTGCCGTAGCTGATACGGTCGGCGCTGACGCCGCGATCCATCACTTTGTCGAGCTCGTAGATCGAAGCGATGTCGAAGCTCGAACCTTTTTCTTTGAGCAGGTCGATGATTTCGACGGCCGGGTTGGCCTTGACCGCGTAGTAGACCTTGGCGAATTCGAAACCGGCGCGCAGGTCGTCATAGGCCTGGCTGATCATCGCGGTGTCGATGACCACGAACGGGGTTTCTTGCGTGTCGGCGAAGGCTTTCAATTTCTGAAAGGTTTCGCGCGCGTAATAGTCTTCGACGTTGATCGACATGCTGGGAACTCCTACTGGCAAACAAGATTAATCAATGGGTGCAAATGAACGTCCTCCGTATCCCCACTTTGGTTCGCCTACTTCCCAAGGCATGTCGCCGAAAGCAAAAAGGCCACGGGAGGCGGTGCTTCCCTTGGCCTTGCTGTCTCGTCGTCAGTACTTGAGCCGGATGGATCGTTTCCAGCATGGACGTTCGGCGCGAACTTTAGGGCGTGAGGGGCTTGAGATCAACAAAAAATGTCGCGTTTTTGCACGCTTCCGTCGTGCGGTCCTGGACAGTTACTGATGTAACCGACCTGCATGACAGTGTGATGTTCCCCGGATGAGGAATTCTGGAAGGGTTTGTATAGCCTCTGTGGCGAGGGAGCTTGCTCCCGCTGGGCTGCGAAGCGGCCCCAAAATCAGGCAATGCGGTCCTTCAGAAAACCGCACCGGCTGATTGACGACTGCTTCGCAGCCGAACGGGAGCAAGCTCCCTCGCCACAGGGTCAGATCAGGCCAACGCAGTCTCGGCAGGCGAAACAATGCTGGTCTTGCCCCCACGAGACTTGCCGGAGCTCAGGTACTCGGCAATCGATTCCTGCGTCACCTCTCCAAGGAACACCCGCTCGGCATCCATCACCGGCAACCACGAACGGTTGAACTCGTACATCCGCGACAACAGGATGCGCAAATGCTCGTCGTACGCCGCCGTGGCGTTGAACTCGCGCAAATACTGCGCGCACGTACCGGTCTGACGGTGCAGGTCGCGACGTCGTACATAACCCAGCGCCTTGTTCTCACCGTCAGTGACCACCACATAACGACGGTCAAGCTCGTCCATCAACTCCAGGGCTTCCGCCACCGGGGTTTCCGGGCTCACTGACGGCGCGTTGTCCGCCGCGTCTTCGGCTTTCACCAACAACAGACGCTTGAGCGTGCTGTCCTGGCCAACGAAGTTGCTGACAAAGTCATCCGCCGGATGCGCCAGTAGCGTGTCCGGGTGATCGATCTGCAGCAGCTTGCCGGCGCGGAAGATCGCGATCTTGTCGCCCAGCTTGATGGCTTCGTCGATGTCGTGGCTGACCATGATCACGGTCTTGTTCAGAGCCCGCTGCATCTCGAAGAACTCGTTCTGGATCATTTCGCGGTTGATCGGGTCGACCGCGCCGAACGGCTCATCCATCAGCAATAACGGCGCATCCGCCGCCAATGCGCGAATCACGCCGATCCGCTGCTGCTGGCCACCGGACAGTTCACGCGGGTAGCGATTCAGATACTGCTTGGGTTCCAGCTTGATCATGCTCATCAACTCGCGGGCGCGGTCGTGGCATTTCTGTTTGTCCCAGCCCAGCAGGCGCGGAACGATGGTGATGTTTTCCTCGATGGTCATGTTCGGGAACAGACCGATCTGCTGGATCACATAACCGATGTTGCGACGCAGGGTCACGGCGTCGAGGTCGGTGGTGTCTTCGCCGTTGATCAGGATCTTGCCCGAGGTCGGCTTGATCAGGCGGTTGATCATCTTCAGCGTGGTGCTTTTGCCGCAGCCCGATGGCCCGAGGAACACACAGATCTCACCTTCATTGACGGTCAGGCTTACCGAATCCACGGCTTTCACATCTTTGCCGTTGCTTTGGAAGGTCTTGCTGAGGTTTTGAAGTTCGATCATTTCAGGAGTCCTTTTGGAGTCAGCGTGCGTTGCAGCCATTGCAGAAGCAGGTCGGCGAAGATGGCCAGGAGACTGACCAGCACGGCGCCAACGATCAGCATCGACATGTCGCTGCGGCTGATGGAAGCGAGAATGAGTACACCGAGGCCACCGGCGCCGATGGTCGCGGCGATGGTCATGACACCGATGTTCATGACCACGGCGGTGCGCACGCCGGCGAGGATTACCGGTACGGCGATTGGCAGTTCAACCATGCGCAGGCGCTGGCCGAACGTCATGCCGATGCCTCGGGCGGCTTCGCGAATGCCGGGTTCGACGCCGGTCAGGGCGAGGTAGGTGTTACGCATGATCGGCAGGAGTGAGTACAGAAATACCGCCGTGATCGCCGGCATCGGCCCCAGGCCCTGGCCGAACTTGGAGTAGAACGGCAGCAGCAGGCCGAACAGCGCAATCGACGGCACGGTCAGCAGCACGGTGGCGCTGGCCTGCAAGGGGCCGGCGAGGGTCGGGAAGCGTGTCATCAGGATGCCCAGCGGCACGCCGACCAGAATCGCCAGGGTCACGGCAATGCCGACCAGGGTGATGTGCTGCCCGGTCAGTTGCAGGACCAACGGCCAGTCGAGATGGGAAAAGGCGTTCAGAAATTCCATGTCTTTTCCTCCTTATTTGATGGGGTGCTGGCGCAGGAAATCGGCGGCAACGGATGAAGGGCTTTCGTGGTCGACATCGACCCGCGCGTTGAGCTGGCGCATGGTGGCGTCGTCGAACAGTTCAGCCAGCGGCTTTATTTCATCCGCCAGTTTTGGATGGGCGTCGAGGTAGTCCTGACGCACCACCGGGGCGGCGGTGTAGTCCGGGAAGTAGTGCTTGTCGTCTTCGAGCAGTTTGAGCTTGAAGGCGTTCAGTCGACCGTCGGTGGTGTAGACCAGGCCGGCAAACACCTGGCCATTACGCAGGGCGGTGTAGACCAGCCCTGCGTCCATCTGCCGGATGTTTTTGCGGGTAAGGTTCATGCTGTAGAGGTCGACCATGCCGTCCAGACCGTCGGAACGGTTGGCGAACTCGGTGTCCAGCGCGACAAGATGATGGGTCTTCGCCTCAGCCTGCATCACCGTGTTCAGCTCGCTGATGGTGTTGATCTGCGGGTAGGCCTTCGCCGTTTTTTCCGGCAAGGCCAGGGCGTAGGTGTTGCTGAACTTCGACGGGGTGAGCCAGATCAGGCCTTTTTTCGCGTCGAGTTCTTTCACCTTGGCGTAGGACTGCGCGCTGTCGAGTTTTTCGGTGACGTGGTTGTAAGCCACCAGCGACACGCCGGTGTATTCCCACATCAGGTCCAGTTGGCCACTTTCGTGGGCGCTACGGGCGAGGTTGCTGCCCAGACCTCCGGTCACCTGAGTGTCGTAACCCTTGGTGCGCAGGTATTGGGAGGTGATTTCAGCCAGCAGGGTCTGTTCGGTGAACACCCGAGCGCCGATGCGGATCACTGGTTTTTCAGCGGCTTGGGCAAATCCTGCGAACAGCAGGGCGCAGCCCAGTAAAAAGCTTAAGTTTTTCATGATTATTCCTTTGCCGAGGCTTAAGACGGGCGCAAGCCGCGTTCGAGCCAGAGGCGGCTGGCGAGTGTCACCAGACCGTCGAGCAGCAAGGCCAGCAGGGCGGTGCAGGCCGCGCCAAGCAGCAGTTGCGGCTGATTGTTCAGGGCGATGCCCGGGAAAATCAGGCTGCCGAGACTGTTCGCGCCAATCAGGAACGCCAACGGTGCGGTCCCGACATTGATCGCCAGGGCCACGCGCACGCCACCGATGATGATCGGCACAGCGTTCGGCAATTCGACCCTCCACAGCGCTTGAGTCGGCGTCATGCCGATGCCGACGGCGGCTTCCTTGAGCGAGCCCTGGACGTTTTTCAGGCCTTCATAGGTGTTGCGCACAATCGGCAACAGCGAGGCGAGGAACAGAGCGAAAATCGCGGGGCCGCTGCCGATGCCGAGGATTCCCAGGGCGATGGCCAGTACGGCAAGAGGCGGCACGGTGTTGCCGATGTTGAAGATCTGCATGAAGCGTTCAGCGCGGCCAACCATGGTCGGGCGGCTGAGGAAGATGCCGGCGGGGATGCCCACAACGAGGGCGGCCAGCATGGAGACAAGGACGAGAATCAGGTGAGCTTGCAGGTAAAACAACAAATCGTCGCGGTAATGTTCGATCGTGTTGATGCCAATCCAGTGGACCAGCAGGGCCAGGAGAGCGACGACAACCGCACCTCCTATCAGCCCCTTGCCATAGCGAATAGCCACAGGCGGACTCCTTTTTTCTTTGTCGGCGAACGCAGTCCCGTGTGGCATGCCATTCCTGGCTGCCGGGAAATCAACGTTCGCGAGAAGCAGCTCTTCATGCTGATGCAACCGCATGAGATCGAGCCATAAGCGCAGCCTCGTCAGGCTAACTTGCAGGTTTTTCAAACCCTGCTACGAGAGCTGTAACAGGGGAGTGGACGCCTCCACCTTTTAAAAGGTTCCATATTTAGCAGCATTTAGCTACCACGCATCTCGTTTGCCCGTGTAGCAGCGCGAGGCTGCGTTCGGCGGCGAAGCCGTCGCAGAGTCGACACTCGCGGTCGGTCTGATACACCGTATCGGCTGGTTTTACGACGGCTTCGCCCTCGAACGCAGCCTCGCAAGCTCGACAGCTGCTACACGGGCGAACGGTGGTCTGGAGGACACGTTTTAAGCTATACTCGCCGCCCTTTTTTGAATCACCTGCCAGGCGATTTCCCATGACCAAACAGGCCGCCGAAGTCGCGAAACGCCGCACTTTCGCCATTATTTCCCACCCCGATGCCGGTAAAACCACCATCACCGAGAAGCTCTTGCTGATGGGCAAGGCGATTGCGATTGCTGGCACGGTGAAATCCCGTAAATCCGACCGCCATGCCACGTCCGACTGGATGGAAATGGAAAAACAACGGGGTATTTCCATTACCACGTCGGTCATGCAGTTCCCGTATCGCGATCACATGATCAACCTGCTCGACACCCCGGGCCACGAAGACTTCTCCGAAGATACCTACCGCACCCTGACGGCGGTGGACTCGGCATTGATGGTCCTCGACGGCGGTAAGGGTGTAGAGCCACGGACCATCGCGCTGATGGACGTCTGCCGTCTGCGTGACACGCCGATCGTCAGCTTCATCAACAAACTCGACCGTGACATCCGCGACCCGATCGAACTGCTCGACGAAATCGAAGCGGTCCTGAAGATCAAGGCGGCGCCAATCACCTGGCCGATCGGCTGCTACCGCGATTTCAAAGGCGTTTATCACCTCGCCGACGACTACATCATCGTGTACACCGCGGGCCACGGCCACGAGCGTACCGATATCAAAATCATCGAGAAGCTCGATTCCGATGAAGCTCGCGCACACTTGGGTGACGAGTACGATCGCTTCGTCGATCAGCTGGAACTGGTGCAGGGCGCCTGTCACGAATTCAATCAACAGGAATTCCTCGACGGCCAACTGACCCCGGTGTTCTTCGGTACTGCACTGGGCAACTTCGGTGTCGATCACGTGCTCGACGCCGTGGTCAACTGGGCGCCGAAACCGTTGGCCCGTGTCGCCAACGAGCGCACCGTGGAACCGGTCGAAGAGAAATTCGCCGGCTTCGTGTTCAAGATCCAGGCGAACATGGACCCGAAACACCGCGACCGTATCGCTTTCATGCGTATCTGCTCCGGCAAGTACGAAAAAGGCATGAAGATGCGCCACGTGCGCACGGGCAAAGATGTGCGGATCGGCGATGCGCTGACCTTCTTCTCCTCCGAGCGTGAGCAACTGGAAGAAGCGTTTGCCGGCGACATCATCGGCTTGCACAACCACGGCACCATCCAGATCGGCGACACCTTCACCGAAGGCGAAGTCCTGGGCTTCACCGGTATCCCGCACTTCGCCCCGGAACTGTTCCGCCGCGTGCGTCTGCGTGACCCGCTGAAATCCAAGCAACTGCGTCAAGGCTTGCAGCAATTGGCGGAAGAGGGCGCCACCCAGGTGTTCTTCCCCGAGCGCAGCAACGACATCATCCTCGGCGCCGTTGGTGTGTTGCAGTTCGATGTGGTCGCGAGCCGCTTGAAAGAGGAATACAAGGTCGAGTGCTCTTACGAGCCGATCACCGTCTATTCCGCGCGCTGGATCGATTGCGAGGACAAGAAGAAGCTTGAGGAATTCTCCAACAAGGCTGTGGAAAACCTTGCAGTCGACGGCGGTGGTCACCTGACCTACCTGGCCCCGACGCGAGTTAACCTGGCGTTGATGGAAGAGCGCTGGCCGGACGTGAAATTCCGTGCGACGCGTGAGCATCACTAAGCGCTGAGCGATAACACCCCAAAGCCCACTGTGAACACAGTGGGCTTTTTTTTGACCAGTAAACGGGTTCGAATCGACGTCCGGGTAAGACTTTTCTGTAGGTCTTTTTTCCTGATTTCGTAGCTTGACTCTGCTTTTTCATTACCGGGACTGTTTCCCGCGACAACGCAATCGTTGACGTCTAGCGTTCAGAGGATATTTCGCAAGCAGCGACTTTCCACGAGCAGGAGCGCGAGACAAATGGATGTGATGAAAACCGACACCGCAGTACAGGCAACACAAGAAGCTCAAGTTCCCGTTTCTGTTATCGAGCGGTACTACGACCTGATCGTCAGCAGTGCAGCTGATTTTGAGGTCAGTAGCTGTGGTGACACATTTGAGCCATCCATGAAATTGCCTGCACTGGATACTCGAATGCAGGCCTTTCTTTCCGTCGCAACTGCGCAGTTTTTTGAATTAGGCCGTTACTGTGGGATGCCACTGCGGTTGTTCGATTTGAGGCAAAACGCAAATACTCAAACGACAAAGACATTTGCTTCGACGCTGATCGTCGCTCGTGCCATTCGCCATATTCAGGACACCGGCGACAGCATCCTGTTGTTTTCCCCTTCTTCTGGCAACAAAGCCATTGCCTTACGTGACGCAGTTTTGCGTGCATTGAAAGCCAAACTGGTTCATCCAGAACAATTACGCATTGTCACATTGACGCCTGCGCAGACGATCGGGAAATTGCGTAGAACCGAACTTTACGATGACCCTCGGCTGCGTGCCCTGAACCCTTTATTCGTCCTTGATGCCGAGTCGCCGGAAGCAGTGAAGGTTGTCGGGCAGCACTTCAAGGCGCTTTCAATCGCAGTCCATTGGGTGAGTTGAAGTTATGGCATTCCCTTCGGCTAGAGAATTACCGGTTTTCTGACCAGGCCCGAGCGTTTTTTGACTTCGAACAGGGTGATGCCTGGGACACTGATCGAAAAACCGTCCATGTGCATGCGGTGTCTAGTGCCTATGGCCTTCTGGGATACAGCTCGGGTGTAGAGGTATTGAAACGCCACCACCAACACGTTTCCACCCCTTCATTTCTATTGGTTCAGCACCTGGCTACCAGTGACATGGTGTTGCATTTACTCGACGGAAACTTCGAGGGTGCTTCAACGCCCGGCTATACACAGGAATCCAACGGCTTGTGGGTTCAGTCGGAGTCTGCGCATTTTCCTTCCGCGACCTGGAGCCCTGATGAGATCCTTGAGCCCACTTTTTACACGCACCGTCCGCCTACCGCTGTGGAAATGACCGGGTTGGTCAGGGCCAATGGTGGCTCGGGAATAGTCGTATCGCTTTATGAGTGCATGCAACGTTACAGCGAATGTGTCCAGTTGCTAGCGAATACACCCGTGAGATTGCCCGCGGATCCTCGGGATCTGAAGGAGTGGTCATTGGTGATGGCCGTCACCGGTTGTCTGAATGCAATTGACCGACAGTTGCTGGTGGGCATGGACGGCTGCACCATTCATGCGTCCGGCTCCTATTGTCAGAGTGATTATGAAGCCATGCCCATCGAAGGACTGTCATTCATTGACAGTGCTGAAGAGATGATGGTGATCCTGCGTGGTCGTTGTAACTAATGAGCGTTGAACTTTCCAACACTCAGAAAACACCCTGCCATTTCCGCGTTTACAGGGGCTACTCCAAGGCTGGAGAAATGGCGCGTCTTGTTTATGTGGGAGTAAGTGAAGGCCTGATCTACATCGCCCCTTTTGTGGATCACTGTTTTTTCGAACATTCGACTGTAGAGCAAGAAGGCACTCTGGAATGGAAACAACTTGAGGGTTTTCTAAACCAGAATCAACCCGACACGAGCCTGTTGATGGCGCCACTGGAGGTCGTCCAACAATGCCAGCGCCCCGGCGATTTTGTCGGACTCAGCAGGCTTCACCAGAAAGTCGATGTGTCCTGTGGTTGGGAACATGTGCAGAGTGAGCTGTCCCAACGGGAAAACAAGCGCCGTGTTCAATCGGTCGGGCAAGGGTTTGGTTTTGATGTGTCGCTTAAGGATGAAGACTTCTTTGCCTTTTATCGTTCCATGTATGTCCCGACCATGAGCACCCGTTACGGGCGCTTTGCCCGTAGCGTGCCCGAGCAATCGGCGTATCTGGAATTGTTCAAGAAGGGAGTGTTGTTTCGGGTTTATTTAAAGGATGACTGGGTGGCGGGAAGTGTTTCTCAACTGGATGAGTCGACACGCACCTTGAACGCACGGTTGATCGGAGTGAAGGATGGCGCAGCCATTTACCGGGTTAATGGAGCGCAGAATTATGTCTACCACGCGATCCTGGAGTGGGCATCCCATCAGTCGAACATCGATTTCGTTGATTTTCAGGGCTGCGAGCCATTTTTGAGCAAAGGAACGTTCCAGTACAAGAAACGCTTTGGGGCTAAGGCCGTTATTCCTGACAACGCATTCAGTCAATGGCGGTTGCTGATTCGAGCGCACAAGCTCTGTGCTTCAGCCAGGCAATTCCTGATCAATAACCCTCTTGTTGGCCTTGATGCCGAGGGCCAGCTGCAAGCGCAGTACTTCTTCGATGCAGACCACGAGATCCGCTCGGACATTCCCTTCGCTTCAAAAGGCATTTCCAGCCAAGTGAACCGTAACCTGGACCAATGGCATGGCTAGTCAGTTCTTCCACCTGACTCGGCTTGATGGATATTTCTGTCCTATGGCTTGGGTGCTTGCTGCGTTGATCTTCATCAATCGGTTAAGCGCCATGGTCAAGCTGTTCATGGCGTTATACCTGCGTCAGGAACTGGGACTGCCGATTGAAACCGTAGGCTGGTTGTTATCCGGATACGGGGTTGGCTTGCTGATAGGGTCAATTGGGGGCGGTCTGCTCAGTGAGTATTTCTCCACGGCGCGCCTCACCGCCGCGTTGTTTTTTGTCTCGGCATGGATATTGGTCTTGTTGGGGCTGGTCGTTGAGGTGCCATTGCTGGCTGGGTTGTTGCTTTTCAGCGGAGTACTCGATGGTGCGATTCGTACTCTTCATCAACGCTTGATTATGGAGTATTGCCTGGTTGCGCAGCGGCCTCGCGCGCAGTCATTGAGCCGTGTCACCAGTAACCTGGGCATGGCTGTAGCCGGGGTTGTGGGTGGCATCCTGGCGCAGACTGATTTTCGCTGTGTGTTTTTTGTCAGTGCGGCCATGACGCTGTTGGCTTTGATCTGGTTTGTTCGGGCGACATTGCATCGAGAAGTTCTGATGTCGGATCCGGCCCCTGATTCGGTTTCGGGTGCATGCGTACCTTATCGAGATAAACCATTCCTCTGGTTGTTGGCGGCTTCTGTCTTGCTCGGCCTTGCCTTCGAGCCGGTCTACAGCATGCTGGGCAACTATCTGCTCGATTACTATCGGTTGGGTGCTGAAGTCATCGGAGGGCAATTTGCACTCAATGCAGTACTGGTGGTGGTGCTACAGATTCCGTTATCTCATTGGAGTGAGCGATGGGGGGCGCGTCGGCAACTACTGGCAGGCAGCCTGCTGTTGGCCTGTGGGCTTGGGATGTTGCCCTTGGGTTCTGGGGTGTTTTATATCTGCCTGTCGACCGTTGTTTGGACACTTGGCGAAATTCTTTTCATGCCCACTCTGAACGTATTGGTTATGCAGCGTGCGCAGATAGGAAGGAGTGGGCATTACTTCGGACTTTTTTCCATGTGCTGGAGCGCGAGTGTGCTGCTTTCACCGGTACTTGGCGGTCAGCTCTACGGCCATTTCGGCGGGCACATTGTCTGGTTAGTCAGCGCCGCGCTGGCCTTGTTGTCCACGCCGCTGATTTATCAGGCCACACGTTTGGGCGCCTCGAAAGGGCTGGGTTCACAAACGTCGCGCGTTACTTCGCTTAGCTGATTCGATTATGGGGGTTATTAGAAACAAGTCTGCAGAGCCAGACACTGACGATGATGACGCCGACCTATAAGAATGGGTTGTTGCGCGACGGTTTTTCCGTAGGTCTTTTCCCTTGGCCGCGTAGCTTGACTCTGGTTTTGCATTGTTGGCGTTTCCACTCGCGACAACTCAGTCGTAGCCGTCTACTGTTCGAAAGGCAATCGACAAATAGCTGCCTTTTCAAGGATCAATGGAATGACGAGTCGGCTGACTCACCTGCTGCGGCTGGACGGCTATTTCTGCACCATGGCCTGGGTGCTGGCGGCGCTGCTTTTCATCAATCGCTTGAGCAGCATGGTCAAGCTGTTCATGGCGCTGTACCTGCGTCAGGAACTGGGGCTGGCCATTGAAACCGTCGGCTGGCTACTGTCCGCTTATGGCGCCGGGCTGCTGATAGGCTCGATGCTGGGCGGATGGCTGAGCGATCGTGTGCCCACGGCGCGGCTGACCGCAGCGTTGTTTTTTGCCTCGGTGTGGACGCTGGTCTTGCTCGGGCTGACCACACAGGTGCCGCTGCTGGCGGGTTTGCTTTTGCTCAGCGGGACACTCGACGGAGCGATTCGTACGCTGCATCAGCGACTGATCATGGAGTACTGCGAGGTGGCGCAGCGCCCTCGTGCGCAGGCCTTGAGCCGTGTCGCCAGAAACCTCGGGATGGCTGCCGCCGGCTTGGCGGGCGGGGTGCTGGCGCAGACCGATTTTCGCTGGGTATTCTTTGTCAGCGCGGCCATGACGCTGCTGGCATTGCTCTGGTTTGTCCGCACGACATGGCACCGACCGGTGCTGATGCCTGACGAAACGCCCGATGCCGGCGCAGGCACAGGCGTCCCTTATCGAGATCGACCGTTCCTCTGGTTGCTGGCAGCGGTGATCCTGCTCGGCATGGCGTTTGATTCGATTTACAGCATGCTCGGCAATTACCTGCGCGATTACTACCGGTTGAGCACTGAAGCCATCGGCTGGCAGTTCGGCCTTAATGCGAT
The DNA here is from genome assembly GCF_054897715.1 of Pseudomonas sp. RT6P73. NCBI lineage: Bacteria > Pseudomonadati > Pseudomonadota > Gammaproteobacteria > Pseudomonadales > Pseudomonadaceae > Pseudomonas > Pseudomonas sp. RT6P73. The sequence continues at coordinate 366,164 of NZ_JBUBUV010000002.1, forward strand.
GCTGATCGTGTTGTTACAAATACCGCTGTCGCATTGGGGCGAACGCTGGGGCGCGCGCCGGCAACTGGTGGCGGGATGTGTGTTGCTGGCGGTCGGACTCGGCATGTTGCCGCTCGGTTCCGGGTTGTTTTACGCCTGCCTGTCGACGGTGGTCTGGACGCTGGGGGAAGCGCTGTTCATGCCGCCGCTGAATGTACTCGTCATGCAGCACGCGCAAGCCGGAAAAAGCGGCCAGTACTTCGGCCTGTTCTTCATGTGCTGGAGTGCGAGCGCACTGTTTTCACCGGTACTTGGCGGTCAGCTCTACGGCCATTTCGGCGGGCACATTGTCTGGTTCGTCAGCGCAGCGCTTGCCTTGCTGTCCACCCCGCTGATTTATCAGGCCACACGCCTGGGTGCCTCGAACAAGCTGGAACCACAAACGCCACGCGTCACCTCGCTTAGCTGATTCGATTATGGGGTTTATTCGAAACCAATCTGGCTGCCGACGGCATTTCTGCCCATCCGTTAGCGTCCTATCTGGAGAACCCGGCTGAGCACTACTAAATTTCACACTGCGCCAGTCAGGCACTTGTGTTTCACCTGCGAAAGGATGGAATCGACCATGAACAGATTTCTACGGGTTTTATTGCTGTTGAAGGTGGTGGTGATGTTGTCCCTCGGCAGTTCGGCGGTGTGGGCCGAATGTGAGGATCACGATACTCAGGCGTCGAGCGGAGCGGTGGCGCAGGGTGATTTGATGCTTGCCAAGTCCGAATCAGAGCCGGGTGATCAGGGGCAGGGTGGCAGTGCAAATGATGACGACTCGACCACTGACGATCCCGATGCCGATACCGATGAAAATGAAGGGGCTTAGGTAGCAGGCAAAAGAAAACCCCTTATCCCCCGACTGATACGCAGCCGGGGCAGAAGAGGTTATTGAACAGATCACGCACCCCTGTAGGAGCGAGCCTGCTCGCGAAGGCGATATTTCAGTCAACATCTATGTCGACTGAGAGACCGCTATCGCGAGCAAGCTCGCTCCCACAGTTTGTTACGCAGCGCCGTCGAGGAATTGCTCGGCGTAGTGGCAAGCCACCTGGCGGCTGTCGAGCAGGCGCAGGGCCGGCTCTTCAGTGCTGCAACGCTCGGTCGCGTACGGGCAGCGCTTGTGGAAAGCGCAGCCCGACGGCGGGTTCAACGGGTTTGGCAACTCGCCGACGATCTTGATTTTCGGCTTGTTCGGGTCCGGGTGAATGGTCGGGGTCGCCGACAGCAACGCCTGGGTGTACGGGTGCAGAGGACGCTCGTAGATGTCGTTCTTCGGGCCCATTTCCACCGGGCGGCCGAGGTACATCACCATCACGTCATCGGCAACGTGTTGCACCACCGCCAGGTTGTGGGAGATGAACACGTAGGCGGTGTTGAACTCTTGCTGCAGGTCCATGAACAGGTTCAGCACCTGCGCCTGAATCGACACGTCCAGCGCCGAGGTCGGTTCGTCCGCCACCAGCACTTTCGGTTGCAGCATCATTGCGCGAGCGAGGGCGATCCGCTGGCGCTGACCGCCGGAGAACATGTGCGGATAACGCTGGTAGTGCTCGGGACGCAAACCCACCTGCTTCATCATCGCCTGGACTTTCTCGCGACGTTCCGAGGCGCTCAGGTTGGTGTTGATCAATAAAGGCTCTGCAAGCTGATCACCGACTTTCTGCCGTGGGTTCAACGACGCGTACGGGCTCTGGAACACCATCTGCACGTCTTTGCGCAGCTGCTTGCGTTGGGCCTTGTCTGCACCGGTGACTTCCTGCCCGGCGATTTTCAAGGAGCCGGAGGACGGCTCTTCGATCAGCGTCAGGGCGCGGGCCAGGGTGGATTTGCCGCAGCCCGATTCGCCTACAACGGCGAGGGTCTTGCCGGCTTGCAGTTCGAACGACACACCGTTCAGGGCGCGCACGGTCGCATGGCCCTTGAACAGGCCACGGGACACTTCGTAGTGGCGGGTCAGGTCGCGGGCGGTAAGTACGACGGCCATTACGCCACCTCCTGATTCAGCGGGTAGAAGCAGCGGGCGAGGCTGTTGCTTTTCGGGTCGAGGGCCGGACGCTGCGCGCGGCAGCTGTCTTGCACATACGGGCAGCGTGGCGACAGCAGGCAACCCTGCGGACGGTCATAACGGCCGGGAACGATGCCCGGCAGCGTGGCCAGGCGCGTGGCGCCCAGGCTGTGTTCCGGAATCGCCTTGAGCAGTGCTTCGCTATACGGGTGCGCCGGGATGTCGAACAGTTGTGGCACCTGACCGACTTCCACCGCTTGACCTGCGTACATCACGCACACGCGCTGGGCAGTTTCGGCCACGACCGCGAGGTCGTGAGTGATCAGCACCAGGCCCATGTTCTGCTCTTTTTGCAACGCCAGCAGCAGGTCCATGATCTGCGCCTGAATCGTTACGTCCAGTGCGGTGGTCGGTTCATCGGCGATCAGCAGTTTCGGCTCGCCGGCAATGGCCATGGCGATCGCAACACGCTGGCTCATACCGCCGGACAGTTGATGCGGGTAAGCCTCCATACGGCTGGCGGCGCCCGGGATTTCAACTTTTTCCAGCAGTTCGATGGCGCGCTTGCGGGCTTGCTTGCCGGACATTTTCAGGTGCAGGCGCAGCACTTCTTCGATCTGGAAACCGACGGTGTAGCTCGGGTTCAGCGCGGTCATCGGGTCCTGGAAGACCATGGCCAGGTCTTTGCCGACAATTTGCCGACGCTGACGGTTGCTGAGCTTGAGCATGTTCTTGCCATCGAAATTCAGGGCGTCGGCAGTGACGATCCCCGGATGCTCGATCAGGCCCATCAGCGCCATCATGGTCACGGACTTGCCGGAACCCGACTCGCCAACGATGGCCAGGACTTCGCCCTTGTCCACGGAAATATCCAGACCGTCGACCACCGGAACGGCGTTTTTGTCGCCGAAGCGAACGTTGAGATTCTTGATTTCTAGCAGTGACATTTGAATCTCCTCAGGCGGCGTTCTTGAGTTTCGGGTCCAGCGCATCGCGCAGACCGTCGCCCATCAAGTTGATTGCCAGCACGCTGAGCAAAATGGTCAAACCAGGCAGACTGACGACCCACCAGGCGCGTTCGATGTAGTCGCGAGCCGAAGCCAGCATGGTGCCCCATTCAGGGGTTGGCGGTTGTACGCCAAGGCCGAGGAAGCCCAGTGCTGCGGCATCGAGAATCGCCGAGGAGAAGCTCAAGGTAGCCTGAACGATCAGCGGCGCCATGCAGTTGGGCAGCACGGTGACGAACATCAGGCGGGGCAGACCGGCACCGGCCAGACGCGCGGCGGTCACATAGTCGCGGTTCAATTCGCCCATCACCGCAGCGCGGGTCAGACGAACATAGGACGGCAACGAAACCACGGCGATGGCAATAATGGTGTTGATCAGGCCAGGGCCGAGGATGGCGACAATCGCCACAGCCAGCAGCAGGGACGGCAGGGCCAGCATGATGTCCATCAGACGCATGATGGTAGGGCCGAGCAGTTTCGGGAAGAACCCGGCGAACAGACCCAGAAGGATCCCCGGAATCAGCGACATCACCACCGACGACAAGCCGATCAGCAGGGACAGGCGCGAACCGTTGATCAGCCGCGACAGCAGGTCGCGACCCAGTTCGTCGGTGCCGAGCAGGAACTGGATCTGCCCGCCTTCCAGCCAGGATGGCGGGGTCAGCAGGAAGTCACGGTATTGCTCGCTCGGGTCATGCGGCGCGACCCACGGGGCGAAGATTGCGCAGAAAATCACCAGCAGCATGAACATCAGGCCGGCAACGGCGCCTTTGTTCTTGGAAAATGCTTGCCAGAATTCTTTGTACGGAGACGGGTACAGCAGGCTTTGATCGACTGTTACCGCTTGATTTGGAGTTGAAGCTGGAGTGGTCATGGTCATGATCTCAGCGCTGGTGACGGATGCGTGGGTTGGCGAAGCCGTAGAGGATGTCCACCACGAAGTTCACCAGAATCACCAGGCAGGCGATTAACAGGATGCCGTTCTGCACCACGGGATAGTCCCGTGCGCCAATGGCTTCGATCAGCCATTTGCCGATGCCGGGCCACGAGAAGATGGTTTCGGTCAGAACCGCACCCGCCAGCAATGTGCCGACTTGCAGGCCGACCACGGTCAGTACCGGGATCAGCGCGTTGCGCAGGCCGTGCACGAACACCACGCGCGACGGCGACAGGCCTTTGGCGCGGGCGGTACGGATGTAGTCTTCACGCAGCACTTCGAGCATCGAGGAGCGGGTCATCCGCGCAATCACGGCCAGCGGGATGGTGCCGAGCACGATGGCCGGTAGGATCAGGTGGTGCAGGGCATCGAAGAATGCACCGACGTCATCGGCCAGCAGCGTGTCGATCAGCATGAAGCCGGTCCGCGGCTCGATGTCGTAGAGCAGGTCGATCCGCCCGGACACCGGGGTCCAGCCCAGGGACACCGAGAAGAACATGATCAGAATCAGGCCCCACCAGAAGATCGGCATCGAGTATCCCGCCAGGGAGATGCCCATCACCCCATGGTCGAACAGGGATCCTCGCTTGAGTGCCGCAATCACCCCGGCCAGAAGGCCCAGGATGCCGGCGAACAACAGCGCGGCCATGGACAGTTCCAGGGTCGCGGGGAATAGAGAGCTGAATTCGCTCCAGACGCTTTCACGGGTACGCAGGGATTCGCCAAGGTCGCCGTGGGCCAACTTGCCGATGTAGTCCAGGTACTGGGCATACAGCGGTTTGTTCAGGCCAAGGCGTTCCATTGCCTGAGCGTGCATTTCGGGGTCGACCCGACGTTCGCCCATCATCACTTCCACGGGGTCGCCAGGAATCATGCGAATCAACGCGAAAGTCAGCAAGGTGATGCCGAAGAACGTGGGGATCAATAACCCCAATCGGCGGGCAATAAAACTAAACATCTTGTGGTGTACCTCATCAGCCGGTTAGGCGTGCCTGGTGTCCCTGGAGTCAGGGACACCGGGAGTTTTCTTATCTACTTCACCTGGGTGGTGGCGAAGTTATTAGTGGTGAGAGGGCTAATGTGATAACCCTCTACGTTGTTGCGCATTGCGGTGAACATTCTAGTGTGCGCCATGCTGATCCATGGCTGGTCCTGGTTAAAAATAACCTGGGCCTGTTCGTACAGCGCTGCCCGCTCGGCCGGGTCGGTTTTTTCACGGGCCTGGTCGATCAGCGTCTGGAACTTGTTGTTGCACCAGCGTGCGTAGTTTTCGCCGTTCTTCGCGGCTTCGCAACTGAGCATAGGCGTCAGGAAGTTATCCGGGTCGCCGTTATCGCCCGCCCATCCGGCGGAAACCATATCGTGCTCGCCGTTTTTCGCGCGTTTGAGCATTTCGCCCCATTCCATTACGCGGATGTCGATCTTGATCCCGACCTTGGCCAGATCCGCCTGCATCATCTGTGCGCCGAGCATCGGGTTCGGGTTGGTCGGGCCACCACCGTTGCGGGTGAACAGGGTGAAGATGGTGCCTTCCGGTACGCCGGCTTCCTTGAGTAGGGCGCGGGCCTTGTCCAGATCACGGGCCGGGTTTTTCAGGCTGTGGTTGTAACCCAGCAGCGTGTCCGGGAACGGGTTGACCGCCACCGTCGCATTGCCTTTACCAAACAGCGCGTTGACATAAGCCTCTTTATCGAAGGCGATGTCGATGGCTTTGCGCACCCGCACGTCACTCATGTACTTGTGCGTGGTGTTCATGGCGATGTACGAAACGGTCATCGCGTTCAGCTCGTCGACGCTCAGGTTGGTGTCTTTCTTGATGCTCGGGATGTCGTCCGGTTTCGGATACAGCGCGATCTGGCACTCGTTGGCCTTGAGCTTTTGCAGGCGCACGTTGTTGTCGGTGGCGATGGCCAGGATCAGTGCATCAGCCGGCGGCTTGCCACGGAAGTACTCCGGGTTGGCCTTGAAACGAACCTGAGCGTCCTTGGCGTAACGCTGGAAGATGAACGGGCCGGTACCGACCGGTTTGTTGTTCAGGTCGCCCGTCTTGTTGGCCTTGAGCAACTGATCAGCGTACTCGGCGGAATAGATCGAGGAGAAAGCCATGGCGATGTCAGCCAGGAATGGCGCTTCGCGACGGGTCAGGGTGAATTTGACGGTGTTGTCGTCAACTTTCTCGACGCTTTTCAGCAGTTCTTTGAAGCCCATGCTTTCAAAGTACGGGAAGCCCACGCTCGACAGTTTGTGCCATGGGTGGTTCGGGTCCAGCTGACGCTGGAAGCTCCAGACCACGTCGTCGGCGTTCATGTCGCGTGTCGGCTTGAAGTATTCGGTGGTGTGAAACTTGACGCCTTTACGCAGGTGGAACGTGTAAGTCAGACCGTCCTCGCTGATGTCCCAGGAGTCGGCCAATGCCGGAATCACCTCAGTGGTGCCGGGCTTGAAGTCCGCCAGACGATTGAAGATGGTTTCGGCCACCGCATCGGCTGTGACTGCAGTCGTGTACTGGACCATGTCGAAGCCTTCCGGACTGGCTTCGGTGCAGACCACCAGGGGTTTGGCCGAGACGCCAACAGCGACACTCAGCAACGCGGCTGCAATGGCCGCACGTAGGGGAAGCATTTTCATCAAGAACCCTCTGCAATCGGTGGAACAGGAAAAAACCAAACGGCCGACTCGTCATGAGTCAGCCGTCGGCAGTGTTTTTACAAAATCTTGAACGGGATGGTGGTCACGAGACGGAACTCGTTGATGCTGCCGTCAGCCTGGTTATCGCTGGCGCGGTGAGTGGTGTAGGTCGCACGAACAGTGGTGGCCTTGAGCGGACCGCTCTGCACGGCGTACGAAGTACCGATGCCGTATTCATAATGGTTCTCGCCGTCCATGTTGCGAACGTCGTAGGCGGTACCGGTGTAGTGAGTACCGTCGATACCCCAGCCGCGTGCCTGGTAGATGTTGAACTTCAAACCTGGCACGCCGTATTCGGCCATGTTCAAACCATAGGCGATCTGGAAGGACTTCTCGTTCGGGCCGTTGAAGTCCGACAGCAAGGAGTTGGCCAGGTAGATGCCGTTGGTTTCGTGCAGGTAGTCGAAGTACTCGTTACCGTTCACTTCCTGGTACGAGAACGTCAGGCTGTGGGCCTGGTGAGTCAAACCGAACGACAGCGAGTAGGTGTCGTTGTCGATCTCACCCATCAACTTTTTGCCTTCGTCGACGGTTTTGTAATAGTTCAGGCCAGTGGTCAGGCTCAGTACCGAGCTGTCGCCCAGTTCGTGAGTAGCGCCGAAGTAGTACTGGTTCCAGAAGTCTTCGACGTTGGTCGCGTACAGGCTGGTCTTCAGGCTTTTCAGCGGCTGATAGTTCAGGCCTGCAGTGTTCACGTGGTCGGTTTCAGCGCCGTTGTTGGTGTATTCAGAGCGGAATTTCGACAGGCTCTGCTCGGTACGTGGCGACACGCGGTCGAAGGTACCGAGGTCGAACGACAGGTTGTCGAACTCTTCGCTGTGAATGGCCACACCTTCAAAGCTCGAAGGCAACGGACGGTTGCCGATGACATCGACGATCGGGCTGCTGAAGTTCATGCGTCCGGCGGTCAGGGTGGTGTTGGAGATACGCGCCTTGACGTTGGCCAGGCCCAGTTTGCTCCACTGATCCACGGCGTCGCCGTTGGAGTGAGCCAGGGTACGGTTGGAACCACCCTTGATATCTTCGCGGCTGCGATCCAGCGCAATGGCGTTATAGGCAGCGACTTCGGTGCTGAAACCCACGGTGCCTTGGGTGAAGCCCGAGGTGTAGTTCAGGATCGTGCCCTGAACCCAGTTGATGCGACGCGAGCCGGTCAGTGTTTCACCATGGCGTTCGTACTTGAAAGTACCGCCACGTTGTTTGTCTTCGTTGGCATACCAGTTACGGGTACTACCCGACAGGCTCTGACCATCGATGAAGCCTTTGGCTTCCGACTGGGAATTGGTGCTTGCCAGTTGGGTCGGAACGAAGTCCTGGCTTTGGGTTTCTGCGTAAGCCGTGGCGGTTACGCTGCTGATGGCCAGGGCCAATAACGCGGTGCTGCTCAGTTTCATGGGTGAAGCTCCTTACTTTCTTTTTTTTAATGCCAGTCTTTTTTGGTGATCCGGCTATTGGTTTAGAACTCGTACAAGGCTTCGCAAACGTTTGCTGGAGGCCGAATGGGCGAATTACGGCAATACGCTTGCGTGAGGGCGCAAGCGCCCCCAGCGTTTCTGGCTAATCGGTTATTGGTCGATACTGACGCCCGAGAACACGTTACGACCGAATGGACTCACCTTGAATCCTTCGATTTTGGCGCTCAACGGCTGGTTAACCGTCGAATGGGCAATAGGCGTGATCGGCACTTGTTGCTTGAGGTAGTGCTGCGCCTGTTTGTAGAGCACGGTGCGCTGGTCACGGTCGGTGACGACCTTGGCCTGCTTGATGAACTTGTCGTAAGCCGGGTCGCACCACATGGAATAGTTGTTTCCACCAATGGCGTCGCAGCTGTAAAGCGTGCCGAGCCAGTTGTCCGGGTCCCCATTGTCACCGGTCCAGCCGATCAGGCTGACGTCGTGCTCGCCATTCTTGGTGCGCTTGATGTACTCGCCCCATTCGTAGCTGACGATCTTCACTTTGAGACCGATTTTTGCCCAGTCAGCCTGGAGCATCTCGGCCATCAACTTGGCGTTCGGGTTGTAAGGGCGCTGAACGGGCATCGCCCACAAGGTGATTTCGGTGCCTTCTTTCACGCCGGCAGCCTTGAGCAATTCCTTGGCTTTTTCCGGGTTGTAGACCGTGTCCTTGATGGTGTCGTCGTAGGACCACTGGGTCGGCGGCATGGCGTTGACGGCCAGTTGCCCCGCGCCTTGGTAGACGGCGTTGAGAATGCCTTGCTTGTTCACCGCCATGTCCAGCGCCTGACGCACTTCAAGCTGGTCGAACGGTTTATGGCGGACGTTGTAGGCGATGTAGCCAAGGTTGAAACCAGGCTTCTCGATGAGCTTGAGTGCCGGGTCGTTCTTCAGCGCTGGTACGTCGGCGGGGCGCGGGCTCAGGGTGATCTGGCACTCATTGGCCTTGAGCTTCTGTACACGCACCGAAGCGTCGGTGTTGATCGAGAAGATCAGGTTGTCGAGCTTGACCCGGCTCGGGTCCCAGTACTGCTTGTTGCCGGTGTAGCGGATGTTGGAATCTTTCTGGTAGCTCTTGAACGCGAACGGGCCAGTTCCGATCGGCTTCTGGTTGATGTCGCTCGGCTTGCCCTCGGCCAGCAGTTTGTCGGCGTATTCGGCGGACAGAATGGCGGCGAAGCTCATGGCGATGTTCTGGATGAACGCGGCGTCGACGCTGTTGAGCGTCATGACCACGGTCAGCGGCCCGGTCTTTTCGACCTTGGCGATGTTCTTGTTCAGGCTCATCCCGTTGAAATACGGGAACTCGGTCGGATAAGCCTTACGGAAAGGTTGCTGCGGATCGAGCATGCGATTGAACGTGAACAGCACGTCATCGGCGTTGAAATCGCGGGTCGGTGTGAAGTACTTGGTCGTGTGAAACTTCACCCCTTCGCGCAGGTGAAAGGTGTACTTGAGACCGTCCTCGGAAATATCCCAGCTCGTTGCCAGGCCCGGTACGACGTTGGTGGCGCCTTTTTCAAACTCTGCCAATCGGTTGTACAACGGCTCGGCGGCATCGTTGTCGGTCGATGTCGTGTACTGCGCAGTGTCGAAGCCAGCGGGGCTGCCTTCGGAGCAGAACACCAGGCTGTTATTGGCGGCCTGGCTGATGGAAGTGGCGGCCAGCAGGCCGGTGCCCAGCAATGCGGATAAAACCAAGGTATGGCGCATGACGCTCCCTTTTCTCGTTCGCTAAGTGTTTTCAATGAGCCGCCGTCCCGTCCGGGGACGTGGAGGCATCACTGAGTTCAAACCATGACGTGCAGCAAAACCGAGAACCCACGCATGCACTGGTCAGATACCCGACGGTATGAGCCGTGGGTCTGGCAGTAAATGCGTAGAGTCCGAAAGACTTGTGGGAAAAGGCAACGCATCCGACACCACGGCGGTCATCCGCGACGGAATTGGATGTAGGCGGTTTCCTACTTTCTCGGCAGATAAAGCAACGGCGACGTTAAAAACGTCGCCGTTGCAAAACCTTATTTGCTGACGCTGACGCCGTAGAAGGAGTTCAAGCCAAACGGGCTGATCTTGAAGTCTTCAACGTTGTTGCGCATGGGTTGGAACACCGTCGAGTGAGCGATAGGTGTCATTGGAACTGCGTCTTTGAGGACGTGTTGCGCCTGTTGGTACAGTTCGGTGCGCTTGCCCTGGTCGGTTGTGCGTTTGGCTTCTTTGACGAGGCCGTCGAACTTCTTGTCGCACCACTTGGAGAAGTTGTTGCCGCTCAGCGAGTCGCAGCCGAACAGTACGTTGAGCCAGTTGTCCGGATCACCATTGTCACCGCTCCAGCCAATGATCATGGCCTGGTTCTCACCGCCCTTGGAGCGCTTGATGTACTCGCCCCATTCGTAGCTGGTGATCTTGACGTTCAGGCCGATCTTCTTCCAGTCGGACTGCAGCATCTCAGCCATCAGTTTGGCGTTCGGGTTGTACGGACGTTGTACCGGCATTGCCCACAGGACGATCTCGGTACCTTCCTTGACGCCAGCTTCCTTGAGCAGCTCCTTGGCTTTCTCAGGGTTGTACGGCGCATCCTTGATCGTGGTGTCGTAAGACCACTGGGTTGGCGGCATGGCGTTGACGGCCAGTTGGCCAGCGCCCTGATACACCGATTTGATGATCTCTGGCTTGTTGACAGCCATGTCCATTGCTTGACGGACTTTAAGATTAGCCAGCGGGTTCGGCTCGTTGCTGCCCTTGACCTTGTCCATCACGTTATAAGCGATGTAGCCCAGGTTGAAACCGGCCTGATCAGGCATCTTCAGGGTTTTGTCGGCCTTGAGCGCTGCCAGGTCGGCCGGGCGCGGGAACAGAGTGACTTGGCACTCGTTCTTCTTCAGCTTCTGGATACGCACGGACGGGTCGGTGGTGATAGCGAAGATCAGGTTATCGATCTTGACGTCTTCAGGCTTCCAGTAGTCCTTGTTCCCGGTGTAGCGGATGTTGGAGTCTTTCTGGTAGCTCTTGAACACGAACGGGCCAGTGCCGACCGGCTTCTGGTTGATGTCGGCGGCTTTGCCTTCCTTGAGCAGCTGGGCAGCGTACTCGGCGGACTGCACCGACGCGAAGCTCATGGCCATGTTCTGGATGAACGCGGCATCAACTTCTTTGAGGGTGAACTTGACGGTGTGGTCGTCGACTTTATCGATCTTGGTGATGTTGGTGTCCATCGCCATGTCGGTGAAGTACGGGAATTCGGTTGGGTACGCCTTACGGAACGGATCATCCTTGTTAATCATGCGATTAAAGGTGAACAGCACGTCGTCGGCGTTGAACTCACGAGTCGGCTTGAAGTACGGGGTGGTGTGGAACTTCACGCCTTCACGCAGGTGAAAGGTGTAAGTCAGGCCATCGTCGGAGATGTCCCACTTGGTCGCCAGACCAGGAATCACAGCGGTGCCGCCGCGCTCGAACTGGGTCAGGCGGTTGAACATGGTTTCTGCAGAGGCGTCGAAGTCGGTTCCGGTGGTGTACTGACCAGGATCAAAACCGGCCGGGCTCCCTTCGGAGCAAAACACCAGGTTAGTCGCCGCTTGGGCGAAAGGTGCGGAGGCTAACAAGCCTGCGCCGACTAAAAACGGAATGACCGCGTGTTTAAGCATGTTGGCCTCATGATTTGTTGTCATTTTTGGAATTAGAGGACGACCTCGTGAGTCGTGCCTGCGGATACTTATGCAGGGGCCATACCCATTGCAAGATCCTGAGTCGCTACAGGCCTTAAACAGTGGCACGAACGTACCTTAATGTCGCATATGTATAAATTCACGCGCATTTGACCGTTTGCGCAGGTTTTTTTCGGTGCAATCGACGCACCGTGGCGGGGCAATCGGCTGGGCTTTCGCACCCGGTTGGAGCGCGGTGTTACTTATTTATACCCATCATTGAGGGGCTGGCGGGCGTGAATGAGATTGAGTTCCGGTTCGGTGGGTAGGTGTTTGTTGTTTAAAGGGTTGTTGTGTCTGTGGGGGCAGATTGTTTCGTTACTGTTTGTCAGTGGACATCTGTGGGTGGTCTTTGGATTTGATATTTGGTGGCGGCTGCGTGGGCGTGTTGGTAGTACCTGGGGTGCAACCCGTTGTTGCTTGCGGTAGCGCTTTTCGCTTTTTTCAAATGTTGAGCACCTGATAAATGAGCATTTTCTGACGGATGCGCAGTGGTCAAATGCTGGGAGCTAGCCTGATAGCCACCAATAATCATGCAGATGTACATCATTCCCCTGTGGGAGTGAGCCTGCTCGCGATGGCGGCCTGATAGCCGACCAGCCTCTTCCAGGTGTACATATCCATTCCTGCGATAACGGCTGCTGGCGGTTTCGCCCTTACGGCGACTCCCTTTGGCAAACGCCCCAAAGGAAGCAAAGGTCTTCGCCCCAACGTCCGGCCCCTCGCTAAGGCTCGGCGTTCCTTCGCTCCGGTATCCATCCGGGGACACTGCCCTCCGGTTGGCTTCGCTGCACCTACATGCAGCGTGTTCGACTGCGTCGAACGGCGCTGCGCGCCACTCCCCGGATGAACACCTCCACTCAGCCTCCCGACGGGGCGGGTGGATCAAGATCAAGAGCTGCAGGCGAGCTAACGCTCGGCCTAATGAGTGGTGAGAAGCGAAGCGTGTACGCCGATCCATTGTGGGAGCTGGCCTGCCAGCGATGGCGGCCTGACAGCCGACCAATTTCTTGCAGGTGTACACCGAACCCTGTGGGAGCTGGCTTGCCTGCGATGGCTTCCTGACAGCCGACCAATCTCTTTCTCCTTCCCCCGATTGATCGTTCCCTACGCTCTCCGTGGGAATGCCGCCCGGGACGCTCTGCGTTCCATTTTTGTGTTGAACCATGTGTAAAAAACACAGCGTTTTCCCACGCATTTTTCAGGTTGCCGGGTAGGAAGCAGTGTCTCTAACCTCTGGGTGTCGCTGAAAAACTCAGCGATCGGGTGTGAGAACCCGGTAACAGATATGTATGAATCTAGCGCCAGCATCACCATAATTGCCGCCAGCTATTCGCTGCCTGCAATGCTCTATGGCAGCTGTGTGCGGGCGGACTTCGGTCCGGCCGGTTCTCTGTTCCCGGTTTTCTCACCCTGCACATAGCTGCCACCACTTTTCGTGTGAGAAACGAAAAGTGATGGCTCCCAAAATGAACAGGGAAATCAAATGAACAAAATTGTCCCCGATCCACCCGTCAACACCACCACTCCCAATCCCGAATCCACCGAAGCCGAAGCGCTCCTACGGGACCGCGAAGCCATAAAACGCGCCCTCGATTACTACCTCGATCCACCCGACCAATACGCCCCCAAACCCCGTCGCCCCAGCACCATGTTCATGATCGCTCCGGACATGGATAGCGAAAGTCTCCTGGCTCAAGCTTGCGAGTCGTTAGAATCGGCGAGTGTCATGACCAGTGATTTCGCCGCGAACCTGATCGGCCCGCAGCGCCACACGGTGTTGGCGATTCAGCAGATCATCATGCTGGCGGAACTGGCGGTGAATCGGGCGTTGGATAACGTCGATCCGCAGGGCTGATCAAAGACCGAGTCATCGTTCATCGCGAGCAGGCTCGCTCCCACATTTGATCTTTGTCGTACACAAAATCCGTCTACACACTCGACCCCTGTGGGAGCCAGCCTGCTGGCGATGGCGGTAGATCATTCACCACAAAACTGACGGGTTCACCTGACTTTTGGCAGGCAATAAAAAACGGCGACCACTTAAGTAACCGCCGTTGCTGTGTACGTGTTATCGAATCAAGGCATCAACACTTCAATCGCGCCATCTGCCGTCATGCTGACCTGGCTGGTGCCCGCCTCAACTTCCGGTGTCACCGGCGCACCGTCCATGCCGGCCGCTTTCATCATCATCGGCCCGCGCATGAACGGTTGTGGATAACCGTTGCTGTTCAGGTTCAGGTTAACTATTTTGTAGCCCTTGCCACCCAGTGCGTCGGTCGCCAGTTGGGCGCGGGCCTTGAAGGCGGTCACGGCTTCTTTAAGCAGCGCGTCTTCGCTGGCCTTGCGTGTTGGCGTGGCGATGGCGAAGTCCATGCCGCCCATTTTCAGGTCGGTCAGCAGTTCGCCGGTCAACTTCGACAGCGCGGCGAAGTCCGAGCTTTCCAGGCGCAGTTCGGCGCGTTCACGCCAGCCGGTGATTTTCTGGCCCTTGGTGTCGTAGATCGGGTAGCTGTTGCGGCTGCCCTGGCGCAGGGTGACTTCCTTGACCTGTTTGGCCTGGGCCAGCGCTTTGTTCATGGTGGTGCTGACGTCGGCGGCGAGTTTGGCCGGGTCGGTGTTTTGTTCTTCGGTGTAGAGGGTCACGATCATCAGGTCGCGAGCTACTTCCTGGCTGACTTCGGCACGCAGGGAGATCTGGTTGTAATGAAGCTCGTCGGCGGCCAGGGCCGGCAGGCTGGCGACGGTGCCAACGCTAAGGGCAAGAAGGGCGGCGCTGCGGCGGAAACTGTGCATGAAAACTCCTTGGGCGGTGCGCAGGGGTTAAGGTCCGAGCCTGCGTGAAACCATCAGACTCTAGCTTTAATGATCCGGTTCGCACAGTTACAACTTCTATACAGATGGAGTTCAGGAGACCGCGTCGAGGCCATTCGCGGGCAAGCCTCGCTCCTACAGGGATGTGTCGTACGCAAATCCTCTGAACGACACATTCCTGTAGGAGCGAGGCTTGCCCGCGAAGGCGTCCTTACAGACGCAGCAGAACTTCCTGCCATGTGGCTGTTTGCCGCACTTTTGCCTGTCAGCCCCCGTGCTTGGTTATACTCCGTGCGATCCGCCTGGAGCGCTCATCAGGAGAGCTCATGCTCGCCCCCGTTCAAATCACTTCCGCCACTCGCCAGAATCTCTGGCGGCTCACGTTCATCCGCACTTTAGTACTCGCAGCCCAAGCCGGTTCTGTGGGGCTTGCCTACTGGTTCGATCTGCTGCCGTTGCCGTGGGTGCAACTGGCGATGACCCTGGGTTGCTCGACGCTGCTGTGCGCGTTCACCGCGGTTCGTCTGCGCACCTCGTGGCCGGTGACCGAGCTGGAATATGCCCTGCAACTGGCCTGCGATCTATTTATCCACAGTGCCTTGCTGTATTTCTCCGGCGGTTCGACCAACCCGTTTGTCTCGTATTACCTGGTGCCGCTGACCATCGCCGCCGTGACGTTGCCGTGGCGCTATTCGGTGATTCTGTCCGGTATTGCGCTGGCGCTTTATACGTTGTTGCTGGCGCAGTTCTATCCGCTGGAAACCTTTCCCATCGCCCGGGAAAACCTGCAAATCTACGGCATGTGGCTGAGTTTCGCCCTCGCCGCAGCGGTCATCACGTTCTTCGCCGCGCGCATGGCCGAAGAGTTGCGCCGTCAGGAAGAATTGCGTGCCATCCGCCGTGAAGAAGGCCTGCGCGACCAGCAATTGCTCGCCGTTGCGACCCAGGCAGCGGGCGCCG
The DNA here is from genome assembly GCF_054897715.1 of Pseudomonas sp. RT6P73. Lineage (NCBI taxonomy): Bacteria > Pseudomonadati > Pseudomonadota > Gammaproteobacteria > Pseudomonadales > Pseudomonadaceae > Pseudomonas > Pseudomonas sp. RT6P73. The sequence goes on from NZ_JBUBUV010000002.1 coordinate 381,766, forward strand.
CCCATGAGCTGGGCACACCGTTGGCGACCATGAGCGTGCTGCTCAAGGAAATGCGCCAGGATCATCACGACCCGCTGTTGCAGGACGATTTGAGCGTGCTGCAGGATCAGGTCAAACTCTGCAAAGAGACCTTGCAGCAACTGGTGCGCGCCGCTGAAGCCAATCGCCGCTTGGCGGTGGAAATGCAGGACGTCACCGACTGGCTCGACGAAGCGCTGAACCGCTGGCACCTGATGCGCCCGGAAGCCAGTTACCGCTTCCAGCGCCTGGGCCAAGGCACCGTGCCACGCATGGCGCCGCCGCCTGACCTGACGCAAGCGCTGCTGAATTTGCTGAACAACGCCGCCGATGCCTGCCCCGAAGGGTTGCAGGTGACGCTGGACTGGAATGCCGAGGACCTGACCATCAGCATTCGCGACCACGGCGCCGGTGTGCCGCTGGCCATTGCCGAACAGATCGGCAAACCGTTTTTTACCACCAAGGGCAAAGGTTTCGGCCTGGGCCTGTTTTTGAGCAAGGCCAGCGTGACACGCGCCGGCGGCTCAGTGAAACTCTACAGTCATGAGGAAGGCGGCACGCTCACCGAGCTGCGCCTGCCCCGTGTCGCCCGAGGAGACGAACATGAGTGACGAGATCCAAGTTGAAGGCGAAGAACTGCCGCATTTGCTGCTGGTAGACGACGATGCAACCTTTACCCGCGTGATGGCCCGCGCCATGGCACGCCGTGGTTTTCGCGTCAGCACCGCCGGTTCTGCCGAAGAAGGGCTGGTCATCGCCCAGGCCGACATCCCGGATTACGCCGCCCTGGACCTGAAAATGGACGGCGACTCAGGCCTGGTGTTGCTGCCTAAACTGCTCGAACTCGACCCGGAAATGCGCGTGGTGATCCTCACCGGTTATTCGAGCATTGCCACCGCCGTCGAGGCGATCAAGCGCGGCGCCTGCAATTACCTGTGCAAACCGGCGGACGCCGACGACGTGCTGGCCGCGCTGCTCTCCGAACACGCTGACCTCGACACTCTGGTGCCGGAAAACCCGATGTCGGTGGACCGCCTGCAGTGGGAACACATCCAGCGCGTGCTCACCGAACACGAAGGCAACATCTCCGCCACTGCCCGCGCCCTGGGCATGCACCGCCGCACGCTGCAACGCAAACTGCAGAAGCGCCCGGTCCGTCGCTGAACGGACGCTGAACGATTATCGCCAGCCCTCGCGATAACCCGAACCGATCATCTATGATCGGTTCGTGTGTGTTCTTTTCTTTATCGAGCCTTATCCATGAAGCAGAACGCTGAGTATTCCGCGGTCAACGATGCTGTGCGCGGGCAGTTTTTTCGAAAAGTCTGGGCGATGATCACGCCTTACTGGCGCAGCGAGGAGAAGGTCAAGGCCTGGACGCTGCTGATCGCGGTGATTGCGTTATCGTTGATCAGCGTGGGGATCTCGGTGTGGTTCAACACCTGGTACAAGGATTTTTACAACGCGCTGCAGCAAAAAGACGAAGCGGCGTTCTGGCGGCTGATTCTGTATTTCTGCGGGATTGCGGCAGTGGCGATTGTCGGTGCCGTGTACCGGCTCTACCTGACCCAGATGCTGACCATTCGCTGGCGTGCCTGGCTCACGGAAAAGCATTTCGCCCGCTGGCTCGGCAACAAGAATTACTACCAGCTGGAGCAGGGCGGTTACACCGATAACCCGGACCAACGGATTTCCGAAGACCTCAACAATTTCACCTCCAATACCCTGGAGTTGGGCATCGGTTTGCTTCGCAATATTGTCAGCCTGGTGTCGTTCTCGATCATTCTGTGGGGCGTGTCGGGCAGTATCGAAGTCTTTGGTTTTACCATTCCCGGCTATATGTTCTGGTGTGTGCTGGTGTATGCCGTGATCGGCAGCTGGCTGACCCATTTGATCGGTCGCCGCTTGATCGGCCTGAACAACCAGCAACAACGTTTCGAAGCCGATCTACGCTTCTCGATGGTGCGGATTCGCGAGAATGCCGAGAGCATTGCGCTGTACAACGGCGAGCCCAATGAAAACCGTCGCTTGAGCAACCGCTTCGGGATGGTCTGGCACAATTTCTGGGACATCATGAAGGTGTCCAAGCGTCTGACGTTCTTTACCGCAGGTTACCAACAGGCTGCCATCATCTTTCCATTCATCGTCGCTTCGCCGCGTTACTTGTCCGGCAAGATCGAACTCGGCGAGCTGATGCAAATCAGTTCGGCGTTCGGCAATGTGCAGGAGAGTTTCAGCTGGTTTATCAGTGCGTACCAGAACCTCGCGTCGTGGCGCGCCACTTGCGATCGTCTGCTGAGTTTCCGCCAAGCCATGACCGACAACGAAGAGCGCGCACCGGCCATCGATGTGCAGACTTCGGGTACAGCATTGAAAGTGCACAACCTCGGCCTCGATCTGGCGGACGGTCGTCACCTGCTGACCAACGCCGACATGACCGTGGAGGAGGGCGAACGCGTCATGCTCAGCGGTCGCTCCGGCAGCGGCAAGTCGACCCTGCTGCGGGCGATGGGGCACCTATGGCCGGCGGGTCACGGCAGTATTCGTCTGCCGACGGCGCGTTACCTGTTCCTGCCGCAAAAACCGTATCTGCCGATTGGCACGTTGCGCGAGGCGCTGAGTTATCCACAGGCCGGCGAGACCTATCCGCACGAGCGTTATGTGCATGTGCTGGAGACTTGCCGCTTGCCGCACCTCGTTGCGCGTCTGGACGAAGCCAACCACTGGCAGCGCATGCTGTCGCCGGGTGAGCAGCAACGACTGGCCTTCGCCCGCGCACTGCTCTATGCACCGCAGTGGCTGTACATGGACGAAGCGACGTCGGCGATGGACGAAGAGGATGAAGCGTCGCTGTATCAGGCGTTGATCGATGAGATTCCGGGGCTGAGCATTGTCAGCGTCGGGCATCGCAGCAGCCTGAAGCGTTTCCACCCACGGCACATTCGTATCGACAATGGCCATCTGGTGGATCAAACCGTGACCGCATAAACCACCGCCTTCCTTTTGGATGGCCTTTGTGGCGAGGGGGCTTGCCCCCGTTCCAGTGCGCAGCACTGGCAAGATTTTCTAAGCGTGCGAGATTTTGGGGCCGCTTCGCGACCCAACGGGGGCAAGCCCCCTCGCCACAGAAGCCCGCTCCCACAGGGATAGTGTTTGCTGACGGTGATCGTACAACCGCGTTGAGCTATGATGCGGTTTCAGCCGCAATTTTCGAGACAGACGTTCACCATGGAAAACCCGATCGACGCACCACGCCTCCCTCGCAAGCGCCGCAGCCTCGCACAGGAATTGGTGACGGTGCTGTCCGAGCAGATCCGCGACGGTCACCTCAAGCGCGGCGACAAATTGCCCACCGAGTCGGCGATCATGGATGCCCATGGCGTCAGCCGCACCGTGGTGCGTGAAGCGATTTCCCGTTTGCAGGCGGCTGGCCAGGTCGAAACCCGCCACGGCATCGGCACCTTTGTGCTCGACACCCCGAGCCCGAGCGGTTTCCGTATCGACCCAGCGACTGTAGTCACTCTGCGGGATGTGCTGGCGATTCTGGAACTGCGTATCAGCCTCGAAGTTGAATCCGCCGGCCTCGCCGCACAACGCCGCAGTCCGGAGCAGTTAGCGTTGATGCGAGCGGCGCTGGACGCGCTAAATGAAAGCGTCTCTCACGCCAGCGATGCCGTGGCATCCGACTTCCAGTTCCACCTGCAAATCGCCCTGGCGACCGGCAACCGCTACTTCACCGACATCATGACCCACCTGGGCACCAGCATCATTCCGCGTACCCGCCTCAACTCCGCGCGCCTGGCCCATGACGACCAGCAGCACTACATGAGTCGTCTGAGCCGTGAGCACGAAGAGATTTACGACGCGATCGCGCGCCAGGATTCGGATGCGGCGCGGGCTGCGATGCGGTTGCATTTGACGAATAGTCGGGAGCGGCTGCGCCATGCTCATGAAGAGGCTGAGGCGCAGCGTTGAAGTTCTGGTTGTTGTCGACGGTCAACGGAATTCGGTGTTGACCGTCGCCCGTTAACTACAGCTCGAGTTTTACCTCCTGCTTAGTGGAGAACTCAGGTACTTGGTTGGGACGTTCTACTGTGTACTGCAACTCGGCGGTGGCACCTGACGTCAGATTCTCTTCGAAGATGCGCTTCGGTATTTTAAAAACGATGAGTTTTCCCGCTGAGAGTGAGTTCAGTAAAACCTCTTCACTCCAGGTATTACCGGTAGACGTCGCTACCGTTAATTTGACAAAGTCTCCTTTCGCCGCATTTGGATAAGCCTCAATCTCACCATGCGCCGGGTCAATCAGGTTATGAACGTAAAGTTTGCCGTCAATGGCTTCTCTAAGCTTTGGGGCAGCCAAAAAATTCACTTCTGCAGTCATGATCAAAATCCCTTTAGCAAATCAAACCGTTTGAAAGCGCGAACTGGAACGCTTCGCTGACGGAGCCGGTTTGTTAACTCCGGAATCATTTAGGCCTTGGCGGCAGTTGTTCGGCTACTGTCATAAATTACAGTTCCGACGAGTGGTTGCCTTTCTCCAACATTTTTCTATAAAAAACGGCACGCTGATGTTCACGTCGCTAGCCCTGTTTCACGACGTAGTCGATATATTTGACGCTGTTATCAAGCAGCACTATGAATGTCCTTTTCGTGATCACAAAGAACTTGTCGGGAATTGCTTCGAACCTTACTTGATCGCCTTTGTTGGCGTAACGATCAAAATCCGGCAATTCTAAAACTGCCTGTTTAGTAGAGAGCGGGAAGAAAAATCGATGTGTCGTTTTCATGAGGTTTGCCAATGAGAGAGGTCGACGCCCGGATTAGACTCTTCCTTTTGCATCGCCCGTAACTGTAAGAAATAACAGTCCCGACGAACGGTCAGCGGCTATCTGTTCACCCAGCTGCGCCAGGGGAAATGCCATCGCGAGCAGGCTCGCTCCTACATTGGGTCGATGGCGCTCACAAATAATGTGTTCACCGAAGATCCCTTGTAGGAGCGAGCCTGCTCGCGATGGGGCCATTAGCTTCAGCCAGTCTTCAGAATCGAACGATCCACCCGCACGGCCAACTCAGACGTCGCAGATTTAACATCGAACATCACACTTCCATGCTTATCCACAGACGCCCGGGCGATCGGCACACCCTTGGACAACAATTCCAACGGCGCGCCCTCCAACGATTGCCCCGAAGCCAGTTCCAGTTTCAATTTGATAGTCATCATCGATCTCCTTATCAGGCCACGTTGCCAGTGGGTTTGTAGTCCTTGAGCAGCAAGTACGTGCTCCAGCCCCACCAGTCATCGACGGTGGCGGTGTCGTTCAGGTTGTTGACGTCCTTGCGCCGCAGCACTTTGCTGCCCTCAACCCGGAACAGCGGTGAAAAGTTGTTCGCCAGGTTCAGCACGGCTTGCAGGTCCGGGTTTTTTTTCAAGGCGCCGACGTTACCGGGCGCGGGGGCGGTGCCGCTGAGATACGCTGCAAACACTTCATCGGCCGACACCTGAACGGCCTGATTCACCTGCACGCGATTGGCGCTGTCGATGGCGTCGAAGTAGCGTTTGTCGCCATACGCCCGCCATTGATCGCCGTTGCCGTTGCGCACATTGAGGCCGAACTTGCTGTCTTCGTCGTGCATGAAGCGGGTGATCAACGAGCCCAGATCACTCGGCGTCACCACCGCTGCCAATTGTTTACGCGGCACGCGCAAGTGGCCGGCGGAAAACAGGTCGGTCAGGTAATGATCGGCAAACGCATTAATCGCGTAGGCCAGTTCCAGCTGCTTTTCATCGCCGCTGTTGTGAGCCTTTACCGCTTGTTGCAGCGCCGCGGCATGCCCGGCGATGTACGCCAGCAGCGCCCACTCGGCGAAGTGATCGGCATTGTTGGCGGCCAGTTTCAGATAGCGTCCCAATGGAAACAGCGCCGAGACGAAACTGCCGCCGCCAGTGATTCTGTTCCACTCTTCGGACAACATATCACCGAGGGCGTCATACGCCTCATGAGGCTGTTTGCCGTCCTTGATCGCCTGTTTAACGGCGGCGATTTCCTTCTGCATGACGCCGAGAATCAGCTTGGCTTCGGCATTGGACGCAGGCAGCACAGCCAGCGAATTGAACGCGTTGGTAAAACGCTGGATGCGATCGGCAGGGGTGGCGCCTTCGCTGACCGGTTGTTCGGGAATGCCATAAAAATCGCCACCCAACGCGACGATCTGACCGTAAGTCAGCGCCAGTCCATTCGGCAGATGCAGCTCCACCTGCGAGGCCGGGACGGCGGGGGCGTCCTTGACGAAACGCAGCAGCGTGCTGTCACCGATGGCGGTGTGCTCGCCGCCCTCGAACCTCAGCTGCGGCTTGCCTTTCAAGGCTTTGCCAGGCGTAGCGTTAATTGTTTGAGGCGCGTCGTGATGTTCGCTGAGATGCAGCATCAGCGAACTGTCGGCGTTAATGGCGATGCCGTCTTCGGTAAAAAGATCATCCAGATTCGCGATGATCTGTTCGGGGTTTTCCTGCGATTGAGTGTGTAGACCTGACATTTCTAGCTCCTTGATATGTCGTCGGTACGTTTCAAAATAACTGTATGTATATACAGTCATTCGGAGCATAGGCGAGAAATTTCCCACGTCAAGAAAATCCCTTTCCGACACAAATTCCGGGCACACCGATGAAATGCAGTTGACGGTTATTATTTAAGTTGTACGATGACCTACAACTCGGCCAAAGGCTGAATGCTTTTCTCACACAAACGTCGCTACCCAGGGTGTTCGAATAATGAATCCACAAGAACTGAAGTCCATCCTCTCTTCTGGCCTGCTGTCTTTCCCGGTCACCGACTTCAATGCTCAGGGCGACTTCCATCGCGCTGGCTACATCAAACGTCTCGAATGGCTGGCCCCATACGGCGCCACGGCGTTGTTCGCCGCGGGCGGCACCGGTGAGTTTTTCTCGCTGGCGGCCAGCGAATATTCGGAAATCATCAAGACTGCCGTCGACACCTGCGAAACCAGCGTGCCGATCCTGGCTGGCGTGGGCGGTTCGACTCGCCAAGCCATCGAATACGCACAGGAAGCCGAGCGTCTGGGCGCCAAAGGCCTGTTGCTGCTGCCGCACTACCTGACCGAAGCCAGCCAGGACGGCGTTGCCGCCCACGTTGAGGCCGTGTGCAAATCGGTGAAAATCGGCGTGGTGGTTTACAACCGCAACGTCTGCCGCCTGACCGCTCCGTTGCTGGAACGCCTGGCTGAGCGCTGCCCGAACCTGATCGGCTACAAGGATGGCCTGGGTGATATCGAGTTGATGGTGTCGATCCGTCGCCGCCTCGGTGATCGCTTCAGCTACCTGGGCGGTCTGCCGACCGCCGAAGTCTACGCTGCTGCCTACAAGGCCCTGGGTGTACCGGTTTACTCCTCGGCGGTATTCAACTTCATCCCGAAAACCGCGATGGATTTCTACCACGCCATTGCCCGCGAAGATCACGACACCGTTGGCAAGATCATCGACGACTTCTTCCTGCCATACCTGGACATCCGTAACCGCAAAGCCGGTTACGCGGTGAGCATCGTCAAGGCTGGGGCAAGAATTGCCGGCTATGACGCAGGTCCTGTGCGTGCGCCGCTGACCGATCTGACCGGCGAAGAGTATGAAATGCTCGCCGCGCTGATCGACAAGCAAGGTGCGCAGTAAAACCCGACAAAACCAAGGCCGCTGAGCAATCAGCGGCTTTTTGCGTGAGGAGATCTTCCCAGTGGCTGATACAAAGCGTTTCGATAACTACATCAACGGTGAATGGGTCGCGGGCAGTGATTACTGCGCCAACATCAACCCGTCCGAACTGACCGATATCATCGGCGACTACGCCAAGGCTGACCTCGCTCAAGTCCAGGCCGCCATCGACGCCGCCCGCGCCGCGTTCCCGGTCTGGTCCACTTCGGGCATCCAGGCTCGCCACGATTCGCTGGATAAAGTCGGTACCGAAATCCTCGCCCGTCGCGAAGAACTCGGCACCTTGCTGGCCCGGGAAGAGGGCAAGACCCTGCCCGAAGCCATCGGCGAAGTGACCCGCGCCGGTAACATCTTCAAGTTCTTCGCCGGTGAAACCCTGCGTCTGTCCGGCGACTATTTGCCATCGGTACGTCCGGGTGTGAACGTCGAAGTTACTCGCGAAGCATTGGGCGTCGTTGGCTTGATCACGCCGTGGAACTTCCCGATCGCGATCCCTGCGTGGAAAATCGCCCCGGCCTTGGCCTACGGCAACTGCGTCGTGCTGAAACCGGCCGATCTGGTGCCGGGTTGCGCCTGGGCGCTGGCTGAAATCATCTCCCGTGCAGGCTTCCCGGCCGGTGTGTTCAACCTGGTGATGGGCAGCGGTCGTGTGGTGGGCGATGCGCTGGTGCAGAGCCCTAAGGTTGACGGCATCAGCTTCACCGGTTCCGTCGGTGTCGGTCGTCAGATCGCAGTCAGCTGCGTCTCCCGCCAGGCCAAGGTTCAGCTGGAAATGGGCGGCAAGAACCCGCAGATCATTCTCGACGACGCCGACCTGAAACAAGCGGTCGAGCTGTCGGTGCAGAGCGCGTTTTACTCCACCGGTCAGCGTTGCACGGCGTCGAGCCGCTTCATCGTCACCGCCGGCATCCACGACAAATTCGTCGAAGCCATGGCCGAGCGCATGAAGTCGATCAAGGTCGGTCACGCGCTGAAAACCGGCACCGACATCGGTCCGGTCGTCTCGCAAGCCCAGCTTGAACAGGACTTGAAATACATCGACATCGGCCAGTCCGAAGGTGCTCGTCTGGTCAGCGGTGGCGGTCTGGTGACCTGCGAAACCGAAGGCTACTACCTCGCGCCAACGCTGTTTGCCGACAGCGAAGCCGCGATGCGCATCAGCCGTGAGGAGATCTTTGGCCCAGTGGCCAACATCGTTCGCGTTGCCGATTACGACGCCGCGCTGGCCATGGCCAACGACACCGAGTTCGGTCTGTCGGCGGGCATCGCCACCACGTCGCTGAAGTACGCCAACCACTTCAAGCGCCACTCCCAGGCCGGGATGGTGATGGTCAACTTGCCGACGGCGGGCGTGGATTACCACGTTCCATTCGGTGGGCGTAAAGGTTCATCCTATGGATCACGTGAGCAAGGTCGCTATGCGCAAGAGTTCTACACGGTCGTAAAAACTGCCTACATCGGTTCCTGATCCACGCAATACCTGTGGGAGAGCTGGCCTGCCAGCGATGGCATCACCGCGGTGTGACTGACATACCGATGTGCCCGTATCGCTGGCAGGCCAGCTCCCACAAAAACAACATCGTTATTACCCGCATAAAAATAATCAGTGGGAGTACATCTACATGCAATCGACCCAGAAGCCGACTCACGTCCGCTATTTGATCCTGCTCATGCTGTTTCTGGTGACCACGATCAATTACGCCGACCGGGCTACCATCGCAATCGCCGGCTCCAGCCTGCAAAAAGACCTCGGCATCGACGCGGTCACCCTCGGTTACATCTTCTCCGCATTCGGTTGGGCCTACGTGGCCGGGCAAATTCCCGGTGGCTGGCTGCTGGACCGTTTCGGTTCGAAAAAAATCTATGCGCTGAGCATCTTCACCTGGTCGCTGTTCACCGTGCTGCAGGGTTATGTCGGTGAGTTCGGCATGTCCACGGCGGTGGTTGCGCTGTTCATGTTGCGCTTCCTGGTGGGCCTGGCCGAAGCGCCATCCTTCCCTGGTAACGCGCGCATCGTTGCGGCCTGGTTCCCGACGGCTGAACGCGGTACGGCCTCGGCGATCTTCAACTCGGCGCAATACTTCGCCACCGTGTTGTTTGCACCGCTGATGGGCTGGATCGTTTATAGCTTCGGCTGGCAGCACGTGTTCATCGTCATGGGCGTGATCGGCATCATCTTCTCCGGCATATGGCTGAAAGTGATTTACAGCCCGCGCCAGCACCCGATGATCAACGATGCCGAGTTCAAGCACATCGCCGACAACGGCGGCATGGTCGACATGGATCAGGACAAAGGCAAAGGCACCAAGGCTGACGGTCCGAAGTGGGACTACATCCGCCAGTTGCTGACCAACCGCATGATGCTCGGCGTGTATCTGGGCCAGTACTGCATCAACGGCATCACCTACTTCTTCCTGACCTGGTTCCCGGTGTACCTGGTGCAAGAACGCGGCATGACCATCCTCAAGGCCGGTTTCATTGCCTCGTTGCCGGCGATCTGCGGCTTCATCGGCGGGGTGCTTGGCGGGGTGATTTCCGACTACCTGCTGCGCAAGGGCCATTCCCTGACTTTCGCCCGCAAGGCGCCGATCATCGCTGGTTTGCTGGTCTCCAGCAGCATTGTGGCGTGCAACTATGTCGATGTTGAGTGGATGGTCGTTGGCTTCATGGCCCTGGCCTTCTTCGGCAAAGGCGTGGGTGCGTTGGGTTGGGCCGTGGTGTCCGACACCTCGCCGAAACAGATCGCCGGTCTCAGCGGTGGCTTGTTCAACACCTTCGGCAACATCGCGTCGATCACCACTCCAATCGTGATCGGCTACATCATCAGCTCCACCGGTTCGTTCAAATGGGCGCTGGTGTTTGTCGGTTGCAACGCACTGGTCGCAGTGTTCAGCTACCTGGTGATCGTTGGTCCGATCAAGCGTGTGGTGCTTAAAGAGCCGCCAGTCAGCGGCCCTGAAACCAACAACAAATTGTCTCAAGCGCATTCCTGAGGAGCGGCGTCATGCAGTTGATTGAACATTCCGACTCGCCGCGCTACATCCGCCTGCACGAGCGGGACAACGTCGTAATCGTGGTCAATGACCAAGGCGTACCGGCCGGCACCGAGTTTCCCGATGGCCTGGTGACGGTGGACTTCGTGCCGCAGAGCCATAAAGTCACCCTGGAAGACATTCCCGAGGGCGGCCAGGTGATTCGTTACGGCCAGACCATTGGCTACGCGTTGCAGCCGATTCCGCGCGGCAGCTGGGTCAGGGAAGATCAACTGCGCATGCCCACCGCGCCACCGCTGGACAGCCTGCCGCTGTCCACCGAAGTGCCGGCGGCGCAGGCACCGCTGGAAGGCTATACGTTCGAGGGCTATCGCAACGCCGACGGCACCGTCGGCACGCGCAACATTCTCGGGATTACCACCACGGTTCAATGCGTCACCGGTGTGCTGGACCATGCGGTCAAGCGCATCAAGGACGAGTTGCTGCCGCGCTATCCGAACGTCGATGACGTGGTGGCGCTGACCCACAGTTACGGCTGTGGCGTGGCGATTACTGCGACCGACGCGTACATCCCGATTCGCACCGTACGCAACCTGGCGCGCAACCCGAATCTGGGCGGCGAAGCTTTGGTCATCAGCCTGGGCTGCGAGAAATTGCAGGCCGGGCAGGTGATGCACGAGGGCGACAGTTCGGTTGATTTGAGCGATCCGTGGTTGTACCGCTTGCAGGATTCGAGTCACGGTTTCACCGAGATGATCGAGCAGATCATGGCGCTGGCCGAGACCCGTTTGAAGAAGCTCGATCTGCGTCGCCGGGAAACCGTGCCGGCGTCCGAGCTGATTCTCGGCATGCAATGCGGGGGCAGCGATGCGTTTTCCGGCATCACCGCCAACCCGGCGCTGGGCTATGCCTCGGACCTCTTATTGCGTGCCGGTGCGACGGTGATGTTTTCCGAAGTCACCGAGGTGCGCGACGCGATTTACCTGCTGACTTCCCGTGCGGAGACTGAGGAAGTTGCTCAGGAACTGGTGCGGGAAATGGACTGGTACGACCGTTACCTGGCCAAGGGCGAAGCGGATCGCAGCGCCAACACTACGCCTGGCAACAAGAAGGGCGGGCTGTCGAACATTGTCGAGAAGTCCCTAGGCTCAATCGTCAAATCCGGCAGCAGCGCGATCAACGGCGTGCTTGGCCCTGGCGAGCGGTTCAAGCGCAAAGGGCTGATCTTCTGCGCGACCCCGGCCAGTGATTTTGTCTGCGGGACGTTACAGTTGGCGGCGGGGATGAACCTGCACGTGTTCACTACCGGGCGCGGCACGCCCTACGGTTTGGCGATGGCGCCGGTGGTAAAAGTGTCGACCCGGACCGAACTGGCACAGCGCTGGCCGGACTTGATCGACATCGATGCCGGGCGGATTGCGACCGGGCGGGCTTCGATTGAAGACCTTGGCTGGGAGTTGTTCCACTACTACCTGGACGTGGCCAGTGGCAAGAAGCAGACGTGGGCGGAGCAGCATAAGCTGCATAACGACATCACCCTGTTTAATCCGGCGCCAATTACCTGAGATTGGCATGGGTGATCTGTCCTGGGTACGGCTCGGCATGCGAACACCCAAGTAGAATTCATCGTTAGGTGATGCGTTACAACACCGTTTATTCCATTGCTACAGCGATTACTGATTGTCTGTAGCAAGGGAAGACGGCTTCGTAAAAACTCACGATCGACACCACAAATTCCTTGTCGATCAAGTTTTAACGCTGTGCTTTCTTTGCCTTCTTACGGATGTATCAGGCCGGTTCACTGGGTGTAGACCACTCAAAATTATCAAAATGTACGTCACCAACGGTCGGGGAGTTATTAGAGAATCCGCCGATAAGTAGATGGTCAAAGTACTCAGTACTTACGAACTCCGTGTCTCCGGGGTGGATAGGGCTACCCGCTACGACTATTCCTTCCTTTACTGCAGCAACATAGGCGACACCAAGATCATCGCCGCCAGTAGTCTTGATCTGGAATTTCACATTATGTACCGGGCTTCCAAATGAAAGCTTCAATCTGGAGCCCTTTGGCAAAAATAGACTTTTACTACCGAAGCCAGGCTCGTCGAGATGAACTATCCCCGAACTGTTGTCGCTCAGTTGAGCTTCGATAGTAACTTCTAGATTGCTTAAAAATTGCACTGTTTTACCTGTTTTAAAGAACTGGTGGCTTGCGGCTTCGAAGTCCTCTTCTTTATTTACAAAGACAGTGCCGGCTTTTGATGCGTCTGAAAGAACTGACATGGTTGTAACTCCTATGAATTGTTTTAGGTTGCGGAGTTATTTAGTACTGGCGAAAGAGAGTTTGCTACTGTCAGATCTGACAGTGGCGACGAACGGTCAAAGAAAGATAACCTGTTCGAATCTGGTGTTTTTACAGTAAATCAGAGCAGGACGTGACCTTGCCCTCGAAGCCGATCTCACACGCAAGCGCCCCTGTCGCTTATCATTAGCCCCCTAACGACGCTCACCCAAGGTTTCCCCCGGCATGCTGGCTATCTTCCTCGAAACCCTGAACATCACCGCGCCGGTGTTTGCCATGCTGTTTCTGGGGGTGGTGCTCAAACGCATCAACTGGATAAATGACAACTTCATCCACACCGCGTCGGCCCTGGTGTTCAACGTCACCATGCCGGCGTTGCTGTTCCTGGGCATTCTGCATGCCGACCTGAACGCCGCGCTGCAACCGGCGCTGCTGATCTACTTCTCGCTCGCCACCCTGGTGGGTTTCGCCATCGCCTGGGGCTGGGCGATCTGGAAGTGCCCGCGGGAAGACCGGGGGATTTACACCCAGGGCGCTTTTCGCGGCAACAACGGTGTCATCGGCCTCGCGTTGGCGGCGAGCATGTACGGCGACTACGGGATTTCCCTCGGGGCGATTCTCGCGGCGCTGGTGATCCTGTTTTACAACACGCTCTCGACCATCGTGCTGGCGGTGTACAGCCCGGTGATCAAATCCGATCCGTGGAGCATCTGCAAAAGCGTGATGGTCAACCCGCTGATCATCAGCGTGTTTGCGGCCGCGCCGTTTGCCTATTTCAAGATCAGCCTGCCGGGCTGGCTGGAAACCTCCGGTCAGTACCTGGCGCAAACCACGTTGCCGTTGGCGCTGATTTGCATCGGCGGCACGTTGTCGCTGGCGGCGATGCGCAAAAGCGGTTCGATGGCGCTGAGCTCAAGTTTGGTGAAGATGATCGGTTTGCCGGTGCTGGCGACGCTGGGGGCGTGGCTTTGGGGTTTTCGCGGGGCGGAGTTGGGGATTCTGTTTCTGTACTTCGGCAGCCCGACCGCGGCGGCCAGTTTTGTCATGGCCCGTCAGGCTGATGGCAATCATGAACTGGCGGCGGCGATCATCGTTATCACCACGTTGATGGCGGCGGTTACCACCAACATCGGGATCTTTTTGTTGCAGTGGGGTGGGTGGATCTAGCTTCGGGATTTATGGTGTTCTCCAGGGCCTCATCGCGAGCAGGCTCGCTCCCACATTTGGAATGCATTCCCCTGTGGGAGCGAGCCTGCTCGCGATAGCTATTTATCGAACACCAAAAAATTCTGGCTGTTACTCAGGCTTCTGATAGGTATCGATCACTTCCTGCGCCGCCCGAAACGCATCAATCGCCGCTGGCACACCGGCATACACCGCGCAATGCAGCAACGCCTCACGGATCTCTTCCACGGTGCAGCCGTTGTTCAGCGCACCGCGCACGTGGCCTTTCAATTCCTGCGGGCACTTCAATGCGGTCAGCGCGGCGAGGGTGATCAGGCTGCGGGTTTTCAGCGGCAGACCTTCGCGATTCCACACACCGCCCCACGCGTGTTCATTGACGAAGTCCTGCAGCGGCTGGGTGAACTCGGTGGCATTGCCCAGCGCGCGGTCGACGAACGCATCGCCCATCACTTGGCGGCGGACTTCAACGCCAGGCTTCTGATTGTCGGTCATGGCATTTCTCTCTTGTGGTGTTGGCGACGCCAGGCGCGCAGTGATGTGAACAGCAAATAGGCCACCAGCGCCGGCAGGACGAAAAACAGCATCAGGTGTTCAAGCTTGCCGGCCAGTGGCATGCCGGTGGTGAACGACACCACATGCAGACCGTAAGCGAGATACAAGCCCAAAAACAGCAGACCTTCGGCGCGAGTCACTCGGTAGCCGGTGTAGAACAGCGGCAGACACAGCACCGCGACACCAAGCATCACCGGCAGGTCAAAATCCAGTGCGTTGGGCGAGACCGACAGCGGCGAGGGTGCGACGAGCGCAGTCAGGCCAAGCACGCCCAAAAGGTTGAACAGGTTGCTGCCGATCACGTTGCCCACGGCAATATCCCGTTGACCGCGTAGTGCGGCGATCAATGAGGTGGCCAGTTCCGGCAGGGACGTGCTGATGGCGACGATGGTCAGGCCGATGACCCGCTCCGACAGCCCCAGATCCGTCGCGACCGCCACGGCAGCGCCCAGCAACAAGTGGCCGGCGTAGACCAGCATCGCCAGTCCAGCGACGATCATCAGCACGCTGCTGAACCAAGGTGCCCGGGGTGTTCCGTCATGGGAGGGCGGACGGGCCGAGTGCCGCGACTGACGTAGCAGCAAGCCCAGATACAGCGCCAGGGCGGCCAGCAGAATCATGCCGTCGACGCGGTTCAGCTCTTCATTCCACGCCAATAAGAACACCAGCAGGCTGGCGCCGATCATCAGCGGAATGTCCAGGCGCACCAGTTGGCGTGAAACCCGCAACGGAATGATCAGCGCCGAAAGCCCGAGGGTGACGAGGATGTTGAAGATGCTGCTGCCGATCACGCTGCCGACGGCAATGTCGGCGTTTTGCGCCAGGGTGGCTTGCAGGCTGACCGCCATCTGCGGCGCGCTGCTGCCCAGGGCGACGACGGTCAGGCCGATGATCAGCGGCCGCACTTGCAAGCGCGCAGCCAGGCGCACGGCGCCACGGACCATCAGCTCGGCACCGGCGATCAGCAACAGCAGGCCGCCGAGCAACTCAATCACGCTGATCAGGGGTAAATCGGCAAGTCCGAAAATGGTCGGGGCTCCGTCTGTTAATCGTCGATGGCTTGCACGCGAACACGCGCGGTACCGCTACGGAGCATACCCAGTTGTTCGGCGGCCTCGTGTGAAAGATCAATCAGGCGTCCACGGGTGTGCGGCCCGCGGTCGTTGATACGGACCACGCAGGACTTGTCGTTATTCAGATTGGTGACCTTCACCCGTGTGCCAAAGGGTAGCTGGCGATGGGCGGCGGTCAGGGAATTCTTGTTGAAACGCTCGCCACTGGCGGTGCGTTTACCTTGGTGTTTGGCGCCGTAATACGAAGCCGTGCCGGTCTTGTCGTAGCCGTGTGGATCGACGACATCGTTGCTGGCGCAACCGGCCAGTAAAGAGAGCAGGGCGCAAAGGCTGAGCAGACGCTTCATTGAAGGTTTCCCGAAAACAAATGTGGGAGCCAGCCTGCTGGCGATTGCGGAGTGTCAGACACGGATATGTTGAATGTCAGACCGCTATCGCCAGCAGGCTGGCTCCCACAAGGAGTGGAGCCAGATTTGAAGGCTGGCTCCATTCGTATCAGCCTTCGAGCTTGCTTTTCAGCAGTTCGTTGACCTGTTGCGGGTTGGCCTTGCCTTTGGAGGCTTTCATGGCCTGGCCGACGAAGAAGCCGAACATCTTGCCGCGTTTGGCTTCGTCTGCCGCGCGGTATTGTTCGACCTGCTCGGCGTTGGCCGCGAGCATTTCGTCCAGCACCGCCGAGATGGCGCCGCTGTCGGTCACTTGCTTGAGGCCGCGCTTGTCGATGATCTCGTCCGCACTGCCTTCGCCATTGGCCATCGCTTCAAACACGACCTTGGCGATTTTGCCGGAGATGGTGTTGTCCTTGATGCGCAGCAGCATGCCGCCCAGTTGCTCGGCCGAGACCGGCGACTGGTCGATTTCTACGCCTTGCTTGTTCAGCAGGCTGCCCAGTTCAACCATCACCCAGTTCGCCGCCAGCTTGGCGTCGCCGCTGATGCTCACGACTTTCTCGAAGTAATCGGCTTGCTCGCGGCTGGTGGCCAGGACGCTGGCGTCGTAGACCGACAAACCGAATTGCTCCTGGAAGCGCTCGCGTTTCTGCGGTGGCAATTCCGGCAGGGTGGCGCGGACTTCGTCGAGGAACGAGTTCTCGATGACCACCGGCAGCAGGTCCGGATCGGGGAAGTAACGGTAGTCGTTGGCTTCCTCTTTGCTGCGCATCGGACGGGTTTCGTCCTTGTTCGGATCGTACAGGCGAGTCTGCTGGATCACTTTGCCGCCGTCTTCGATCAGCTCGATCTGGCGCTGCACTTCGCTGTTGATCGCCTTCTCGATGAAGCGGAACGAGTTGACGTTCTTGATCTCGCAGCGGGTGCCATATTCGACCTGGCCTTTCGGACGGATCGACACGTTGCAGTCGCAACGCAGCGAGCCTTCGGCCATGTTGCCGTCGCAGATGCCCAGGTAACGCACCAGTGCGTGGATGGTCTTGACGTAGGCCACGGCTTCCTTGGCGCTGCGCATGTCCGGCTCGGAGACGATTTCCAGCAGCGGCGTGCCGGCACGGTTCAGGTCGATGCCGGTGGCACCGTTGAATTCTTCGTGCAGGCTTTTACCGGCGTCCTCTTCCAGGTGCGCACGGGTGACGCCGACACGTTTGATCGTGCCGTCTTCCATGGCGATGTCCAGGTGACCCTTGCCGACGATCGGCAATTCCATCTGGCTGATCTGGTAGCCCTTCGGCAGGTCCGGGTAGAAATAGTTTTTACGGGCGAACACGTTGTGCTGGCCGATTTCGGCATCGATGGCCAGGCCGAACATCACCGCCATGCGCACCGCTTCCTGGTTCAGCACCGGCAATACGCCGGGCATGCCGAGGTCAATCAGGCTGGCCTGGGTGTTCGGCTCGGAACCGAACGTGGTGGAGCTACCGGAAAAGATTTTCGACCGGGTGGTGAGCTGGGTATGAATCTCCAGCCCGATCACGACTTCCCATTGCATGTGTTTCTCCTCAGAAGCCGGTTGGGGTGCGGGTGTGCCAGTCAGTGTTCAACTGGTACTGGTGCGCAACGTTGAGCAAGCGGCCTTCCTGGAAATACGGGGCGAGCAGTTGCACGCCGACCGGCAGGCCATCGACGAAACCGGCAGGCATGGACAAGCCCGGCAGGCCCGCGAGGTTGGCGGTGATGGTGTAGACGTCTTCCAGGTACGCAGCGACCGGGTCGCTGTTCTTGGCGCCGAGTTTCCAGGCCGGGTTCGGCGTGGTTGGGCCGAGGATGATGTCGACCTCATTAAAGGCTGCCATGAAGTCGTTCTTGATCAAGCGACGGATCTTCTGGGCCTTCAGGTAGTAGGCGTCGTAGTAACCGGCCGACAGCGCGTAGGCACCGACCATGATCCGGCGCTGCACTTCCGGGCCGAAACCTTCGCCACGGGAACGCTTGTACAGGTCGATCAGGTTGACCGGGTTTTCGCAGCGGTGGCCGAAACGCACGCCGTCGAAACGCGACAGGTTGGAAGAGGCTTCCGCCGGAGCGATCACGTAGTACGCCGGGATCGCGTGCTGCATGTTCGGCAGGCTGATTTCCTTGATCACGGCGCCGAGCTTTTCCAGCTCCTTGACGCTGTTGTGGATCAGCTCGGCGATGCGCGGGTCGAGGCCGGCGCTGAAGTATTCCTTCGGCACGCCGATGCGCAGGCCTTGCAGCGAACCGTTGAGGCTGGCGCTGTAATCAGGCACGGGCTCGTCGATGCTGGTGGAGTCCTGCGGGTCGAAACCGGCCATGCCTTGCAGCAGGATCGCGCAGTCTTCGGCCGTGCGCGCCAGAGGGCCGCCCTGATCGAGGCTGGACGCGTAAGCGATCATGCCCCAGCGCGAAACACGACCGTACGTCGGTTTCAGGCCAGTAAGGTTGGTCAGTGCGGCTGGCTGGCGGATCGAGCCGCCCGTGTCGGTGCCAGTGGCTGCCGGCAGCAGGCGCGCGGCAACGGCTGCCGCGGAACCGCCGGACGAACCCCCGGGAACGTGTTCCAGGTTCCACGGGTTTTTCACCGGGCCGTAGTAGCTCGACTCGTTGGCCGAACCCATGGCGAATTCGTCCATGTTGGTCTTGCCCAGGGTCACTGCGCCGGCAGCGGCCAGCTTGGCAACGACGGTGGCGTCGTACGGTGCTTTAAAGTTGTCGAGCATCTTCGAGCCGCAGCTAGTGCGGATGCCCTGGGTGCAGAACAGGTCTTTATGGGCGATCGGCGCGCCGAGCAGGGCGCCGCTCTCACCGTTGGCCCGGCGTGCGTCAGCGGCTTTCGCCTGCTGGAGCGCCAGGTCTTCGGTGAGGCTGATGAAGCTGTTGAGCTGAGGATCGAGCTGGGCGATACGCGCCAGCAGGGTTTTGGTCAGCTCTTCGGAAGAAAACTTTTTATCGGCGAGTCCGCGGGCGATCTCGGCCAGAGTCAATTGATGCATTGCAGGCTCTTTCCCTTTAGTCGATGACTTTCGGAACCAGGTACAGGCCGTTTTCGACCGCTGGTGCGATGGACTGGTAGGCCTCGCGATGATTAGTCTCGGTCACGACGTCTGCACGCAGGCGCTGGCTGGCTTCCAGTGGGTGGGCGAGCGGCTCGATACCGTCGGTATTGACCGCCTGCATTTCGTCGACCAGTCCCAGAATGCTGTTCAGGGCCGAAGTGATGTGTGGAAGATCGGCATCATTGAGGCCCAGACAGGCCAGATGAGCGATTTTTTCCACGTCGGAGCGTTCAAGCGTCATGGGATTCTCCAGTGGAAGGAAAACAGAACGGATGCTATCCGTGTGTTAGATTGTCGGAACACTACCGCATTTCTACGGTCATAAGGCCGCGATTGTGGGGGTTGGTGCACAGAAAAGCGGCCAATTTAACATATTGGCGCCTTGCCCAAAATCCCTGTCGTTGTTAGAGTTTGCCGCACTTTTTTACCCACGCGTTGCCTAGGGTCCCTTTCCCATGTTCAAGAAACTGCGTGGCATGTTTTCCAGCGATCTCTCCATTGACCTGGGCACTGCCAACACCCTTATTTACGTGCGCGAGCGCGGTATCGTCCTGAATGAGCCATCGGTTGTGGCTATTCGGACACACGGTAACCAGAAAAGTGTCGTTGCTGTCGGCACCGAGGCGAAGCGCATGCTCGGCCGTACGCCGGGCAATATTGCTGCCATTCGTCCGATGAAGGACGGCGTCATTGCCGACTTCAGCGTCTGCGAAAAGATGCTGCAATACTTTATCAACAAGGTTCACGAAAACAGCTTCCTGCAGCCAAGCCCGCGGGTGCTGATCTGCGTTCCGTGCAAATCCACCCAGGTTGAGCGCCGTGCCATCCGTGAATCGGCCCTTGGTGCCGGTGCTCGCGAAGTGTTCCTGATCGAAGAGCCAATGGCTGCTGCGATCGGTGCCGGCCTGCCGGTTGAAGAAGCGCGCGGTTCGATGGTCGTCGATATCGGTGGTGGTACCACTGAAATCGCGCTGATCTCCCTGAACGGTGTGGTTTACGCCGAATCCGTACGGGTTGGCGGCGACCGCTTCGACGAAGCGATCATCACCTACGTGCGTCGCAACTACGGCAGCCTGATCGGTGAATCCACCGCTGAGCGCATCAAGCAGGAAATCGGTACGGCCTACCCGGGCGGCGAAGTTCGTGAAGTCGACGTTCGTGGCCGTAACCTGGCGGAAGGCGTTCCACGTGCCTTCACCCTGAACTCCAATGAAGTGCTGGAAGCTCTGCAAGAGTCCCTGGCCACTATCGTTCAGGCAGTGAAAAGTGCGCTGGAGCAATCGCCTCCGGAACTGGCTTCCGATATCGCCGAGCGTGGCCTGGTGCTGACCGGTGGTGGCGCGTTGCTGCGTGACCTCGACAAGTTGCTGGCCCAGGAAACAGGTCTGCCGGTGATCGTTGCCGAAGATCCGCTGACCTGCGTTGCTCGCGGCGGTGGCCGTGCATTGGAAATGATGGATAAACACACCATGGATCTGCTTTCCAGCGAATAAGTCGCCGGATCGCTTCTATGCTGTTGAGCGCGCAGGCGGCACTTTGCAGTGCTGCCTGTTGGCGTTTATCTTCTGTCAGTCTGTATCCAGGCCGGTCTGTCGTATGAATAAACAAAAAATTTGCCTGGGAGGAGCGGCTTATTAAACCGCTTTTCACCAAAGGGCCTTCACTGGGCGTGCGCTTGTTGGTGCTGGTCGTGCTATCGGTCGCGCTGATGGTGGTCGATGCCCGCTTCACACTGCTCAAGCCAGTGCGTAGCCAAATGTCGCTGGTGCTGATGCAGTCTTACTGGATCACCGACCTGCCGCAGCGGCTATGGCAGGGTGTGGCCAGCCAATTCGGCAGCCGTACCGAGCTGGTTGCCGAAAACGAAAAACTCAAGACAGAAAACCTGCTGTTGCAGGGACGCATGCAAAAGCTTGCCGCCCTCACCGAGCAGAACGTTCGGCTGCGCGAGTTGCTCAATTCCTCTGCGCTGGTCAACGAGAAGGTCGAAGTGGCCGAGTTGATCGGCATGGACCCCAACCCGTTCACCCATCGCATCATCATCAACAAAGGTGAGCGCGACGGCGTGGTCCTCGGTCAGCCGGTGCTCGATGCCCGCGGCCTGATGGGCCAGGTGGTCGAGTTGATGCCTTACACCTCTCGCGTGTTGCTGCTGACCGACACCACCCACAGCATTCCGGTGCAAGTGAACCGTAACGGTCTGCGGGCAATTGCCAGCGGTACCGGCAATCCGGAACGCCTGGAACTGCGTCACGTTGCCGACACGGCTGATATCAAGGAAGGCGATCTGCTGGTCAGTTCCGGCCTCGGTCAGCGGTTCCCGGCCGGTTACCCGGTGGCGACGGTCAAGGAAGTGATCCACGATTCCGGCCAGCCGTTTGCCATCGTGCGTGCCGTGCCGACCGCCGCGTTGAACCGCAGCCGTTACCTGCTGCTGGTATTTACCGACGGCCGCACCGCTGAAGAGCGCGCCAACGAAGCGGCCCAGGCACAAGAAGCGCTAGACCAGCACGGTGGTGGGCCGATCATTCCGGCGACCGTGCCAAAACCCGTGCCTGCCACCGTAATGGTTCCCGCCGCAGCCGCTGCGCCTGCTGCAACTCCGGCGGCACCAGCACCGGCACCAGCACCGGCGGCACCCCCGGCCAAACCTGCGCATCCCGCCGCGGCCAAGCCGCCGGCATCGCAACCTGCCGCAGCTAAACCACCAGCCGCTCAACCGGCTGCGGTGAAGCCTGCCGCCAAACCGCCTGTCTCCGCGCCGGCTTCCACTGGGGGACGAGAATAATGGTCGGTGCTACCGCATCCCGAAATGACTGGATGATCTGGCTGACGTTTGCCATTGGCCTGCTGCTCAGCGTTTCGCCGCTGCCGCAATTCATGGAAATCCTCCGTCCGCTCTGGCTCGCCTTGCTGCTGGCTTTCTGGGCGTTGTACTTGCCGCAGAAAGTCGGCATGGTCACCGCATGGTGCCTGGGCCTGGCCGAAGACGTGCTCTACGGCACATTGCTGGGCCAGAACGCGTTGATCCTGACCTTGATCACCTTCCTGGTGCTGTCGTTGCAACAGCGCCTGCGCATGTTCCCGATGTGGCAACAGAGCCTGGTGATCCTGGTGATCTTCGGCCTCGCTCAGCTTGTTCAGCTTTGGCTGAGTGCCCTGACCGGCAACCGTCAGCCAACCCTGGCGCTGGTGCTGCCGGCACTTGTCAGCGCATTGCTCTGGCCATGGATCAGCTACGGTTTGCGCGGTTTGCGTCGACGCTACAAGATCAATTAATTCGGTCAGGCATTGGCCCGCAACAGACAGGGAGATGTCTTGATGACACAGCTTTACCTCGCCTCAGGCTCGCCGCGTCGGCGTGAACTGCTCACGCAGATCGGCGTGCCATTCTCCGCCATCAGCGCGGACATCGATGAAACCCCTTTAGCTCATGAATCCCCGTCGGCCTATGTCGAGCGCCTGGCGCGCGGCAAAGCCGAGGCCGGGCGCGGCACGGTCGTGTCCGACGCCGACTTTTGCGTGCTGGGCGCCGACACCGCCGTGGTGCTCAACGGGAAAATTCTCGGTAAACCGGTGGACGAAGCTGACGCGTGCGCCATGCTTATGATGTTGGCGGGGCAAGAGCATGAAGTGCTGACCGCCATTGCAGTGCTTGACGGTGAGCGTTGTGAGTCCCGGGTGGTGCGCAGTCTGGTGCGTTTTCGCAACATCGCTCGCGATGAAGCGGCGGCTTACTGGGCCAGTGGCGAACCGCGAGACAAGGCAGGTGGCTATGGCATTCAAGGGCTGGGCGCGGTGTTTGTCGCCCAGCTGATTGGAAGCTACTCGGCGGTGGTCGGACTGCCGCTGTGCGAAACCGCTGAGCTGCTCGGCCATTTCGGCATACCCTGTTGGCAAACCCTTAACGCGCGCTGAGCGTCGTACTGACAAGATGCGGCCATTATCGTGAACATGCCTGAACGAGACCCTGCCATGAGTGAAGAGATCCTGATCAACATCACGCCGATGGAATCGCGCGTGGCGGTGGTCGAAAACGGTGTCCTGCAAGAGGTCCACGTCGAGCGCACGCAAAAACGCGGGATTGTCGGCAACATCTATAAAGGCAAGGTCGTGCGGGTATTGCCGGGCATGCAGGCGGCCTTCGTCGATATCGGTCTGGACCGCGCCGCGTTCATTCATGCTTCGGAAATTTCCCTGCGTGAAGGCCCTACGGTGGAGAGCATCAGCGCGCTGGTTCACGAAGGCCAGAGCCTGGTCGTCCAGGTCACCAAGGACCCGATCGGCTCCAAGGGTGCACGCCTGACCACTCAGCTGTCGATTCCGTCGCGCTATCTGGTGTACATGCCGCGCACGGCCCACGTCGGCATTTCGCTGAAGATTGAAGACGAAGCCGAGCGCGATCGACTCAAGCAAGTGGTCACCGATTGTGTGGCCAAAGAAGGCATCAAAGAGGCGGGCGGTTTCATTCTGCGTACCGCTGCCGAAGGGGCCGGTGCCGATGAAATCCTCATGGATATCCGCTACCTGCGTCGTCTCTGGGACCAGATCAACGAACAGATCAAAACCATCGGTGCACCAAGCGTCATCTACGAAGACCTCGGCCTGGCCCTGCGCACCTTGCGCGACCTGGTGAGCCCGAAGATCGAGAAGATCCGCATCGACTCCCGGGAAACCTTCCAGAAAACCACGCAGTTCGTCGCCGAACTGATGCCGGAAATCGCCGATCGTCTTGAGCATTACCCGGGCGAGCGGCCGATTTTCGACCTGTACGGCGTCGAAGACGAAATCCAGAAAGCCCTCGAGCGCAAAGTGCCGCTCAAGTCCGGCGGTTATCTGGTGGTTGATCCGGCGGAAGCCATGAGCACCATCGACGTCAACACCGGGGCGTTTGTCGGCCATCGCAACCTCGAAGAAACCATCTTCAAGACCAACCTCGAAGCCGCGACCGCCATCGCCCGCCAGCTGCGCCTGCGCAATCTGGGCGGGATCATCATCATCGACTTCATCGACATGGAAGACGAAGAGCACCAGCGCCAGGTCCTGCGCACGCTGGAGAAACAACTGGAGCGCGATCACGCCAAGACCAACATCATCGGCATCACCGAGCTGGGCCTGGTGCAGATGACGCGCAAGCGCACCCGCGAAAGCCTCGAACAAGTGCTGTGCGAACCCTGCAGCAGCTGTCAGGGCCGCGGCAAGCTGAAGACGCCGGAAACGGTCTGCTACGAAATTTTCCGCGAAATCCTTCGCGAGGCGCGTGCCTATCAAGCGGAAGGCTATCGTGTATTGGCGAACCAGAAGGTCGTCGACCGTTTGCTCGATGAAGAGTCGGGAAATGTCGCTGAGCTGGAAGGGTTTATCGGACGTACCATTCGGTTCCAGGTGGAAACCATGTATTCCCAGGAACAATACGACGTGGTGCTGCTCTGAATCGCTGTGTTTCATCCTTACTAGAACGGCTGGCCTCAGCTTTTTGCAGTATTTTTGCCATGGGAGCCAACTGACATGGAACGTCTGACACGCATTTTGGCCGCACTGACCCGCTGGGGTCTTGGCCTGTGCGCGTTGGTCTTGGTGTTGATGGCGTTGTACGTCAGCCTCGGCCGAGAGCTGACGCCTCTGGTGGCCGAATACCGTGCCGACGTCGAAACCAAAGCCAGCGCCGCCTTGGGCATGCCGCTGCAGATCGGCAAGCTGGAAGGTAACTGGAGCGGTTTCGCGCCGATTTTGCTGGCGCACGATGTGACGGTCGGCGAGGGTGCCAACGCCCTGCACCTGGATCAGGTGCGAGCGGTGCCGGACGTTTGGGAAAGCCTGCTGGCTCGCGACGTTCGCATTGCCCATCTGGAACTCAACGGCCTGAAGATCAGCCTCAAGGAAGGCGCGGACGGTCATTGGGCGCTGGAAGGGTTGCCGGTGCAACAGGACCAGCCGCTTGATCCGGAGCAGTTGCTCAATCGCATGCAAATGGTCCAGCAGCTGTCGGTGATCGACAGCCAGGTGACCTTGCAGCCACTGGACCACCCGCCGCTGACCCTGACCTACGTCGGCCTGAATCTGAAAACCGGTGTCTCTCGCCAGCGCCTTGATGCTCGTCTGACCCTGCCCGACGGCCAGCCAGTGGCCATGACCCTGCGCACCCGTCTGCGCGCCAGCCAGTGGAAGGACGGTGAGGCCGAGGCCTACCTGAGCCTGCCGCAAAGCGACTGGTCGAAATGGCTGCCCGAGCGCGTGACCCGGCAGTGGAATTTCTCTGAGCTCAAGGCCGGTGGCGAACTCTGGGTGAACTGGGGCAAGGGCGCGCTGCAAAGCGGCGCGATTCGCTTGAACGCACCGCAACTCAAGGGTGCCTACGCCGAGCGCAAGCCAATCCAGATCAACAACCTGGCGCTCAACGGCTATTTCCAGCGCAGCACCGAAGGCATGCTGGTGACCCTGGATTCCCTGGCCATGAACTTCGGCGAGACCCGCTGGGAATCGCACCTGCAACTTCGGCAGACCGCCGCCACTGACAAGTCGGAAGAACTCTGGCACTTGCAAGCCGACCGCCTCGATCTCACCCCGCTCACCCCGCTGATAAATGCCTTGGGGCCGTTGCCCGAAGGCGTTGCCACGGCGGTCGAGCGACTCAAGGTAACCGGTGGACTACGCAACGTGCTGATCGATCTGCGGCCCAATGCCACCGATGACAGCAAGTTCAGCTTCGCCGCCAACCTCGATCAGGTCGGCTTCGACGCCTATCACGGCGCTCCGGCAGCACGGAACGTCAGCGGCAGCATCAGCGGCGACCTCGGTCAGGGCGAACTGCGGATGGACAGCAAGGACTTTGCCCTGCACCTGGACCCGATTTTTGCCAAGCCATGGCAATACATCCAGGCCAACGCCCGGTTGACCTGGAAGCTCGACAAAGAACGCTTCACCCTGATCGCGCCGTACCTGAAGGTGCTGGGCGAGGAGGGCAAGATTGCCGGTGACTTCCTGATCCGCCTGCATTTCGATCACACCCAGGAAGACTACATGGACCTGCGGGTCGGCCTGGTGGACGGCGACGGTCGCTACACCGCCAAGTACCTGCCGACCATGCTTAGCCCGGCGCTCGACGAATGGCTGCGCACGGCGATTCTAAAAGGCGCGGTAGACCAGGGCTTCTTCCAGTATCAGGGCTCGCTGAACCACGG
This sequence comes from Pseudomonas sp. RT6P73, assembly GCF_054897715.1. NCBI lineage: Bacteria > Pseudomonadati > Pseudomonadota > Gammaproteobacteria > Pseudomonadales > Pseudomonadaceae > Pseudomonas > Pseudomonas sp. RT6P73. Next base: position 408,259 of record NZ_JBUBUV010000002.1, read on the forward strand.
CGCCGCCGATACTGCGCGCAGCATCAGCCTGTTCTTCAAGGTGCACGATGCCGAACTGGCGTTCCAGCCGGGTTGGCCGCATGTCAGCAAAGTTACCGGTGACGTGTTTGTTGAAGACAGTGGCGTGCGGATTCTGGCGAGCAAGGGCCAGTTACTCGACACTCAGGTTCGCGACATTTACGTCAATATTCCCCATGCGCCGGAAGGGCAAAGCGTTCACCTGCTGCTCGACGGCGGGTTCTCCGGTGGGTTGGGTGATGGCCTGAAGATTCTCCAGGAAGCGCCGATCGGCACCGCTGAAACCTTCGCCGGATGGGAAGGCGATGGCGATCTGCAGGGCAAGCTGAAGTTGGATATTCCGCTGGTCAAAGGCGAGCAGCCGAAGATTCTCGTCGACTTCAAGACCGCCAAGGCTCGATTGAAGCTGGCCGAGCCCTCCCTGGAACTGACGCAGCTCAAGGGCGATTTCCGCTTCGACAGCGCCAAGGGTTTGAGCGGACAGAACATCACCGCGCGCGCCTTCGATAAACCGGTCACCGCGCAGATTTTTGCCGATGGCAGCGCAGGCAACCTCAAGACCCGCGTCACTGCATCCGGTCAGGTCGAGGTCAAGAAACTCACGGATTGGTTGAGCGTCACCCAGCCGTTGCCCGTGTCCGGCGTGGTCCCCTATCAGCTGCAACTGAGCCTTGATGGCCCCGACAGCCAGCTGATGGTCAATTCCAGCCTCAAAGGCGTGGCAATCGATTTGCCGGCGCCGTTCGGCATGGCCGCCGATGCCGGCCGCGACACCACGTTCCGCATGACCCTGCAAGGGCCGGAACGACGCTACTGGGTCAACTATGGTGAGCTGGCAGACTTCACGTTTGCGGCGCCGCCCGGCAATTTTGCCGACGGTCGTGGCGAGTTGTTCCTGGGTGGCGGCAATGCCGTGCTGCCCGGCGCCAAGGGGCTGCGAGTGCGCGGCGTGCTGTCGGAACTGGACGTTGGACCGTGGAAGGATCTGGTGGACAAGTACGCCGGCCAGGATCCGGGCGGCAATGCCAAGCAGTTGCTCAGCAGCGCGGACTTCAAGGTCGGCAAGCTCAGCGGTATCGGCACGACGCTCGATAAGGCGTCGGTGCAATTGAACCGCAAAGCCGCGGCATGGGCCATGCAACTCGACAGTCAGCAGGTAAAGGGCAGCGCGAGCATCCCTGATGCGAAAGGCGCGCCGATTGCGATCAATCTGCAAACGGTGCGGTTGCCCGCGCCGGACCCTACGGTACTGGCCGACGAGAACTCACCGGATCCGCTGGCCTCGGTGGACCCGACCAAGATCCCGGCGTTGGATATCACCATCAATCAGCTGTTCCAGGGGCAGGATCTCGTCGGCGCCTGGTATCTGAAAATCCGTCCGACCGCCAAGGGCATTGCGCTCAATACGCTGGACCTGGGCCTCAAGGGCATTCTGTTGCAGGGCACTGGCGGCTGGGAAGGCATGCCCGGCAGCTCCAGCAGTTGGTTCAAGGGACGGATCAGCGGCAAGAATCTCGCTGATGTGCTGAAGGGCTGGGGTTTTGCGCCGAGCGTCACCAGTGAAGAGTTTCATATGGACGTCGACGGTCGCTGGCCGGGTTCACCCGCGTGGCTGGCCACCAAACGTTTCTCGGGTACGCTCGATGCTTCGCTGAATAAGGGCCAATTCGTTGAGGTCGAAGGCAGCGCCCAGGCACTGCGGGTATTCGGCCTGCTCAACTTCAATTCCATCGGTCGCCGTCTGCGCCTGGACTTCTCCGACCTGTTCGGCAAAGGCTTGAGTTATGACCGGGTCAAGGGACTGCTAGTCGCGACCAACGGGGTTTATGTGACGAAAGAGCCGATTCTGCTGACCGGCCCATCGAGCAACATTGAACTGAACGGTACCCTGAATCTGGTGGGCGATCAGATTGACGCGAAACTGCTGGTGACTTTGCCGGTGACCAACAACCTGCCGATTGCCGCGTTGATTGTCGGCGCACCGGCCATCGGCGGCGCGCTGTTCCTGATCGACAAGCTGATCGGTGACCGCGTGGCTCGTTTCGCCAGCGTCAAATACACGGTCAAAGGCCCTTGGAAAGAGCCGAAAATCACCTTCGACAAGCCTTTTTGACCACGCCGATGGAGTAGCATGGTCCTACGCAGGCCCCTTGTAGCAGCTGGCGAAGCCTGCGTTCGGCTGCGAAGCAGTCGTAAAATCAGCCAGCGCGGTCATTCAGACAAACCGTGCAATCCGGATTTACGACTGCTGCGCAGCCGGACGCAGCCTTCGGCAGCTGCTACACAGGTCGGTGTAGACATCTCAAGTAAGGAGGGGCCATGTCTTTTGCGGTGATTCAAATGGTCAGCCAGAGCGACGTGCTGGCCAACCTGACCCAGGCCCGGCGTCTGCTCGAAGAGGCGGCGGCCGGTGGCGCGCAGCTTGCTGTGCTGCCGGAAAACTTCGCCGCGATGGGCCGTCGTGACATTGCCGACATCGGCCGCGCCGAGGCGGTGGGTGAAGGTCCGATCCTGCCGTGGTTGAAACAGACCGCCCGCGACCTCAAGTTATGGATAGTGGCCGGCACGTTGCCGTTGCCGCCGGTGGACCATCCGACGTCCAAGGCTCATGCCTGCTCGTTGCTGGTCAATGATCAGGGCGAAACGGTGGCGCGCTACGACAAGCTGCACCTGTTCGACGTGGACGTGGCGGACAATCGCGGGCGTTATCGCGAGTCCGATGACTATGCTTATGGCAGTGGGGTCGTGGTGGCGGATACGCCCGTCGGCCGGGTTGGCCTGACGGTGTGTTACGACCTGCGTTTCCCGGAGTTGTACAGCGAGTTGCGTGCTGCGGGCGCGCAATTGATTACCGCACCGTCGGCGTTTACCGCGGTGACCGGCGCGGCGCATTGGGATGTGCTGATTCGCGCGCGGGCCATCGAGACTCAGTGTTATGTGCTCGCAGCCGCCCAGGGTGGGACGCATCCGGGACCTCGGGAAACCTGGGGGCATGCCGCGATTGTCGACCCTTGGGGACGGGTGATGGCACAACAGGATCAAGGCGAGGCCGTGCTGCTGGCCGAACGCGATAGCAGCGAACAGGCGTCCATCAGGGCGCGGATGCCGGTGTCCAGTCACCGGCGCTTTTTCTCGCAGGGCGCACAGCGACCTGCCCGGAACGACGAATTTAAGGCGTAAAAATATGAGCGAGTTGTTGTCCTCCGTCAGTGAACACCTCCTGGCGCCCGGTGGCGTAACGATCGAGAGCCTGCAAGGTGTGCTCGGCGATCTGGCCGGCCCGGGCATCGATGCCGCGGACCTGTATTTCCAGGGGCAGATTTCCGAGTCGTGGGCGCTGGAAGACGGGATCGTCAAGGAAGGCAGCTTCAACCTCGACCAAGGTGTGGGCGTGCGTGCGCAATCGGGTGAAAAAACCGGTTTCGCCTACAGCAATGCCATCACCCTCGAAGCCCTCGGCGCAGCCGCCCGCGCGGCCCGTTCGATCTCCCGCGCCGGGCAGAACGGCACGGTGCAGGCCTTCACCACTCAGGATGTCGCCCAGTTGTACGGGCCGGACAACCCGCTGGAAGTGATGAGCCGCGCCGAAAAAGTCGAGCTGCTCAAACGCATCGACGTCGCCACTCGCGCCCTCGACCCACGTATCCAGCAAGTCACCGTGAGCATGGCCGGCGTCTGGGAACGCATTCTTGTCGCTTCGACCGACGGCAGCCTGGCCGCCGATGTGCGGCCGCTGGTGCGCTTCAATGTCAGCGTGATCGTTGAACAAAACGGCCGCCGCGAGCGCGGTGGTCATGGCGGCGGCGGGCGTACCGATTACCGCTATTTCCTCGGCGATGACCGCGCCATGGGCTACGCCCGTGAAGCGCTACGCCAGGCGCTGGTCAACCTTGAAGCCATTCCTGCGCCGGCCGGTACGTTGCCGGTGGTGCTCGGTTCGGGCTGGTCCGGCGTGCTGCTGCACGAAGCGGTCGGCCATGGTCTGGAAGGCGACTTCAACCGCAAGGGCAGTTCGGCCTACAGCGGGCGCATGGGCGAGATGGTTGCCTCCAAGTTGTGCACCATCGTCGATGACGGCACGCTGGCTGGTCGTCGCGGTTCCCTGAGCGTCGATGACGAAGGCACCCCGACCGAGTGCACCACGCTGATCGAAAACGGCGTACTCAAAGGCTACATGCAGGACAAGCTCAACGCGCGCCTGATGGGTGTGGCTCGCACCGGCAACGGTCGTCGTGAATCCTACGCGCACCTGCCGATGCCACGGATGACCAACACCTACATGCTGGCCGGCGAAAGCGACCCGGCGGAAATCATCGCCTCGGTGAAGCGCGGCATCTACTGCGCCAACCTCGGCGGCGGGCAGGTGGACATCACCAGCGGCAAATTCGTGTTCTCCACCAGCGAGGCGTACCTGATCGAAGACGGCAAAATCACGGCCCCGGTCAAAGGCGCGACGTTGATCGGCAACGGCCCGGAAGCCATGAGCAAGGTGTCGATGGTCGGTAACGACTTGGCGCTGGATAGCGGCGTGGGGACATGCGGCAAGGATGGGCAGTCGGTGCCGGTGGGTGTCGGCCAGCCAACGCTGAAAATTGATGCGATCACTGTGGGTGGCACAGGATCGTAAAAGGATGGAGCTTCGGGTGAATCGCTTGGCGATTCACCCGATTCGGGACTTAACGCAGACCGCGTTGAGTCTCGTCCAGCTCACGGATGTACTTGAAGATTTTACGGCTCGATGCCGGTGGCTTGTTGGTCGCCAGTTCGTGCTGGGCCTGACGGATCAGGGAGCGCAACTGCTGACGATCAGCCTCCGGGTAGTCGAGCACGAACTTCTCCAGGACCGCATCGTCGCCCGCGATCAAGCGATCGCGCCAGCGTTCCAGGCCATGGAAACGTTCGTTGTACTGCCGGGTGGAGGCATCGAGTTGATCGAGCAGAGTCAGAATGGCGTCAGTGTCCTGATCGCGCATCAGTTTGCCGATGAACATGAGGTGCCGTTTACGCGCGATATTCGCGGTGTGCTTGGGCGCATCGGCCAGTGCCCGGCGCATAGCGTCGGTCAACGGCAGTTTTGCCAGCAAGTCAGGCTTGAGCGTTGTAAGGCGCTCGCCGAGGTCAACCAGAGCATGAAGCTCGCGTTTAACCTGGGATTTGCTTTTTTCTCCCGTATCGAGGGAGTCGTCGTAAGAATCAACCATGGTGGCCGTCCGCAAAGAAACGCCGCCATGATAACCAGTCGGGGGCCGCTTGTCCGGCCCGGTCGCTCGAAGGCCCTAGCCGAAAGCAGAATTTGAGTGGAGAACAGCATGAGTGCAGTTGAAAGCGTCGGCCCACAAGCGTTGCCGGCACTGCAAGAACAAGTCGAGCAGATCATCGCTGAAGCCAAGCGTCAGGGTGCCAGTGCCTGTGAAGTGGCCGTGTCCCTGGAGCAGGGCCTGTCCACCTCGGTGCGCCAGCGTGAAGTCGAAACCGTCGAATTCAACCGCGACCAGGGCTTTGGCATCACTTTGTATGTCGGTCAGCGCAAAGGCTCGGCCAGCACGTCTGCCAGCGGTCCGGAGGCGATTCGTGAAACCGTCGCTGCTGCATTGGCCATCGCCAAACACACCTCCGAAGACGAAGCTTCCGGCCTGGCAGATGCCGCGTTGATGGCCAGGGATCTGCAGGATTTCGACCTGTTCCATGAATGGGACATCACCCCGGAGCAAGCCATCGAGCAGGCCCTGGCCTGCGAAGCCGCGGCATTTGCGGCCGACAGCCGGATCAAGAACGCGGACGGCACTACCCTCAGCACCCATCAAGGCTGCCGCGTTTATGGCAACAGCCACGGTTTTATCGGCGGTTATGCGTCGACCCGTCACAGCTTGAGCTGCGTGATGATCGCCGAGGCCGACGGCCAGATGCAGCGCGATTACTGGTACGACGTGAACCGTCAGGGCAACTTGTTGGCCGATCCGGTGAGCATCGGCCAGCGTGCCGCGCAACGGGCCGCGAGCCGGCTGGGAGCGCGTCCGGTGCCGACCTGCGAAGTGCCGGTGCTGTTCTCGGCGGAGCTGGCCGGTGGCTTGTTCGGCAGTTTCCTTTCAGCGATTTCCGGCGGCAGCCTGTATCGCAAATCGTCGTTCCTTGAAGGCACACTGGGTCAGAAACTGTTCCCGGAATGGCTGACCATCGATGAGCGTCCGCACTTGATGCGCGCCATGGGCAGTTCGGCGTTCGATGGCGATGGCCTGGCGACTTACGCCAAACCGTTCGTCGAAAAAGGCGAGTTGGTGTCCTACATTCTCGGCACCTATTCCGGTCGCAAACTCGGCATGCCGAGCACCGCCAACGCCGGTGGCGTGCACAACCTGTTCGTCACCCATGGCGATGAAGATCAGGCCGCCTTGCTGCGCCGCATGGGTCGCGGCTTGCTGGTCACCGAGCTGATGGGCCAGGGCCTGAACATGGTCACTGGCGACTACTCCCGTGGTGCGGCGGGTTACTGGGTCGAGAACGGTGAAATCCAGTTCGCGGTTCAGGAAGTGACCATCGCCGGCAACATGCGCGACATGTTCAAGCAGATTGTTGCGGTGGGTAATGATCTGGAGCTGCGCAGCAACATTCGCACCGGTTCGGTGTTGATTGAGCGGATGACCGTGGCGGGTAGCTAAACCCTCACCGTTACACAAAAGGCGCGCCCCCCATTGGGTGGCGCGCCTTTTTTATACCTGCACAACACGCATGTGGGAGCCGGCTTGCTGGCGATTGCGGTGAATCAGTCGACATCGATGATGAATGCCAGATCGCAATCGCCTGCAAGCCGGCTCCTAACAGGGGACCATACTCGTCTCTTGTGTTGGTTCTCATTATCATCTAATAATAAATCTCATTACCGAATGAGCCCGGATCATGAGTTCTGCCTTGCACGAGATGCCTTACCTCGAAAGCTGGCGCTGGATGAGTCGCCAGATCCGTTGCGCGATGGACCCCGATGAACCGCGCCTGATCGAACATTACCTGGCTGAAGGCCGGTATCTGGCGTGCTGCACGGCCACTTCTGCCTGGACCATCGCCGAAACATCTTTCCGTTTGTTGCTCGACACCGCCGCCGATGTCGCGCTGCCCTGGCATTGGCGCACTTACTGCCTGGACCAGGCCTGGCGCCCGCTGCGCGATCTGGAACGCCTCTCTCTGTGCAAATGCCGCCTCAAACGCTGGCAAAGCTACACCTGGCAACTGGCGATCTGCGAGTTGCAGCCCTCGATTCCTCTCATAGAACTGGTGCAAGGATTTTCTGATGAACAAGACTCGTATTGAGCGTGACAGCATGGGCGAGCTTCAAGTCCCGGTGGACGCGCTCTATGGCGCACAGACTCAACGGGCAGTGGATAACTTCCCGATCAGCGGCAAGCCGATGCCTGTGCAGTTCATCCGCTCGCTGATTCTGGCCAAAGCCGCCGCTGCCCGTGCCAACGTCGAGCTCAAGCAACTCAGTGAATCCCAGGGCAAAGCCATCGTCGATGCATCATTGGGTCTGCTTCAGGGCGACTTCATGCAGCATTTCCCGGTGGACATCTTTCAGACCGGTTCCGGCACCAGTTCCAACATGAACGCCAATGAAGTGATCGCCACCCTGGCCAGCCGCCTGCTCGGCGAGCCGGTGAACCCGAACGACCACGTGAATTGTGGCCAAAGCAGCAACGACATCATCCCGACCACCATCCATGTCAGCGCTGCACTGGCGTTGCATGAGCAACTGCTGCCGGCGCTGGTGCGCCTGGTGCAGGTGATCGAGCGCAAGGCTGAAGAGGTTCATCACCACGTCAAAACCGGTCGCACTCACCTGATGGACGCCATGCCGGTGCGCATGAGTCAGGTGCTCAATGGTTGGGCGCAGCAGCTCAAGGCCAACATCGGCCATTTGCAGGACTTGTTGCCGAGCCTGCAATCCCTGGCTCAGGGTGGCACGGCGGTAGGTACCGGGATCAATGCGCATCCGCAATTCGCTGCGCGGTTCAGCCAACAGTTGAGCGAACTGACCCACGTTCAATTCACACCGGGCAAGGATCTGTTTGCGCTGATCGGCTCCCAGGACACCGCAGTTGCGGTCTCCGGACAGCTTAAAGCGACAGCGGTTTCGTTGATGAAAATCGCCAACGATCTGCGCTGGATGAACTCCGGCCCGCTGGCCGGCCTCGGCGAAATCGAACTCGAAGCCTTGCAGCCGGGTTCTTCGATCATGCCCGGCAAGGTCAACCCGGTCATCCCGGAAGCCACCGCCATGGTCGCCGCCCAGGTGATCGGCAATGACACCGTCATCACCATCGCCGGTCAGTCGGGCAATTTCGAATTGAACGTGATGCTGCCGATCATCGCGCAGAACCTGCTGAGCAGCATCGAATTGCTGGCCAACTCCAGCCATCTGCTGGGTGAGAAGGCCATCGCCAGCTTCAAGGTCAATGAGACGCGGATTAAAGAGGCGCTGTCGCGCAATCCGATTCTGGTGACGGCACTCAACCCGATCATCGGTTACCAAAAAGCCGCTGAAATCGCCAAGAAGGCCTATCAGCAGGGCCGACCGGTGATTGATGTCGCCCTGGAGCACACCGACCTGACGCGCAGCCAACTGGAAGAATTACTCAACCCAGAGAAGCTCACCGCAGGCGGCGTGTAATCACTGCTACCGCTTTGGAGGCTCACCATGGAGCACTGGAAACGCACGATCGAAAGGGCTAATCGCCATTTCATGCTGGGCGAACTCATCGATGCCCGCGAGGCTTACTTGCAGGCCCTGGCCCTGGCCCAAGTGTTGTTCGAGCGCTGGGCGGATGCCGACGAAGCGGTAGCAGCCTGTGTGATTTCCCACCACAACCTGGCAGACCTGCATTTGCGTCTTAACCAGCCGGAGGAGAGCGCCGAGTATTTGTGCGCGATCCATCAGCGGTTGTTGCAGACCCTGCAGGACCCGCGCCTGGCCCCGGCCCTGCGCGAAGCCGCGTTGCGTCAAAGCAGCAAAACCTATGTCGAGCTGCTGAATTTCATCAGCGAGCATGGCGAATACCCGCGCACACACCGTTTGCTGCACACCGATACCGCATCGCCTGCGCCTCTACATCATGGAGTCCATTGAAATGGCTTTTACCTTGCCTGCCTTGCCTTACGCTTACGATGCCCTGGAACCGCATATCGATGCGCAGACCATGGAGATCCACTACACCAAGCACCACCAGAACTACATCAATAATCTGAACGCCGCGGTCGAAGGCACCGAGTTTGCCGAGTGGTCGGTGGAAAAACTGGTCGCCAGCGTCCAGCAGTTGCCGGAAAAACTCCGCGCTGCAGTGATCAATCAGGGCGGTGGCCATGCCAACCATTCGTTGTTCTGGGAAGTGATGGCGCCTCATGGCGGCGGCAAACCAGAAGGTGCGCTGGCCGCAGCGATTGATGAGCAATTGGGCGGTCTGGACAGTTTCAAGGACGTGTTTACCAAGGCCGCGCTGACCCGCTTTGGCAGTGGCTGGGCCTGGCTGAGTGTCACGCCGCAAAAGACCCTGATCGTGGAAAGTAGCGGTAACCAGGACAGCCCGTTGATGAACGGCAATACGCCGATCCTCGGCCTGGATGTCTGGGAGCACGCCTACTACCTGCAATACCAGAACCGCCGTCCGGAATACATCAACGCGTTCTACAACGTCATCAATTGGCCTGAAGTCGCTGCGCGTTATCAGGCTGCGCTGGTTTAAGTCCTCTATAAAAACAATCCAAGGCTGACTATGGGCACTGAAACACTGGCGATCGGAAGCGGGCGAATGTTTCGTTACGCGCTGGGATCGCTGTTGCTGCTGGCGGGCATGACGTTGTTGGTCGCCCATGGTCTGGCGTGGCTGGACCTCGAACCCAAACTGCTGCGCGCACTGCAGGGCGGGGCGATTTGCGCCTTGGGTACTGCGTTGGGGGCGGTTCCGGTGCTGGTGATTCGGCGGATGCCGCAGGCGGTGAGCGATACGCTGCTCGGTTTCGGTGCCGGGGTAATGCTCGCGGCGACGGCGTTTTCGCTGATCGTCCCGGGTATCTCCGCCGCTGAAAGCCTGGGGCTGACACCCTGGGCCGCCAGCGGCCTGATCAGCTTCGGCATCATGCTCGGCGCGTTCGGCCTGTTTCTGGTGGATCGAAAGGTGTCGGGCGCCTCACCGGAAATGCTCGTCGGAACGATGGAGCGGCCGGTCATCCCGCCACGGATCTGGTTGTTTGTGTTTGCCATCATTGCCCACAACATTCCTGAAGGCATGGCCGTTGGTGTCTCGGCCGGTGGTGGAATGCCGGATGCTGACAGCCTGGCCATGGGCATCGCGTTGCAGGATGTGCCGGAAGGGCTGGTGATCGCGCTGGTGTTGGCAGGGGCGGGGATGTCGCGGGTAAGGGCGTTCCTGATCGGTGCTGCATCAGGTCTGGTCGAGCCGGTCTTCGCCCTGTTGTGCGCCTGGCTGGTGAGCCTGGCCGAATTGCTGTTGCCGTTGGGGTTGGCTCTCGCGGCAGGGGCGATGCTGCTAGTGGTCACCCATGAAATCATCCCCGAGTCGCGGCGCAATGGTCACGACAAGCTGGCCAGCCTTGGGCTGCTGATCGGGTTTTGTTTGATGATGGTGATGGATACTGCACTGGCCTGAGCGGCGTCGATGTCTTTGTGGCGAGGGGGCTTGCCCCCGTTGGGTCGCGAAGCGGCCCTGGGGTTTAACGAACGTACTGCGCTGGAGAGTCGTTCTGGATGTTTTACGACTGCTGCGCAGCCGGACGGGGGCAAGCCCCCTCGCCACAAAAGCACCCGAAACCGCGGTGTTACTCGCCTTCGTCGAAGAAGTTGTTGATCAATGCGACCAGCGCATCCAGCGCTTCCTGTTCCTGATGACCTTCAGTACTCAGGTAGATTTTGGTGCCCTTGCCAGCAGCGAGCATCATCATCGCCATGATGCTTTTGCCATCGACCGTGGATTCCGGCGTGCGTCCGACTCTGATCGTGCAATCCTTGAACTGACCGGCGACACCGACGAATTTTGCCGAAGCGCGGGCATGCAAACCCAGTTTGTTGATGATTTCGATTTCCAGAGCAGGCATCGCGATGTGAATCCTTTAGCTGAGGTCGCGGTGGCGAACCTGGACGTTCTTCAGGGATTGTTGCAGGACCTGGCCCAGACGTTCGGTCAGGTAGACGGAGCGGTGATGCCCGCCGGTGCAGCCAATGGCAATGGTGACATAAGCGCGGTTGCTGGCGGCAAAGCGCGGCAACCACTTGAGCAGGTACGTGGAAATGTCCTGGAACATCTCTTCGACGTCCGGTTGTGCCGCCAGATACTCGGCCACCGGTTGATCAAGCCCGGACTGATCGCGCAGTTCCGGCTTCCAGTAAGGGTTGGGCAGGCAGCGCACATCGAACACTAGGTCCGCATCCACCGGCATGCCACGCTTGAACCCGAATGACTCCACCAGGAACGCAGTGCCGGCTTCCGGCTGGTTCAGCAGACGCAGCTTAATGGTATCGCGCAGCTGATACAGGTTCAGGTTGGTGGTGTTGACCTTAAGGTCGGCCAGGTCGGCGATCGGGCCCAGCAACTGGGTCTCGTCTTGAATCGCCTCGGCCAGCGAGCGATTGGCGTTGCTCAGAGGGTGGCGACGACGGGTTTCCGAAAAGCGTTTGAGCAACGTTTCTTCATCGGCGTCCAGATACAGCACATCACATTTGATATGCCGGCTGCGGACTTCTTCCAGCAGCTCCGGAAACCGCGATAGATGACTCGGCAGGTTGCGCGCATCGATGGATACGGCAACCAGCGGTTGTGCCAGCTCGGTATGAATCAACGCGCGCTCGGCCAGTTCCGGCAGCAATCCGGCGGGCAGGTTGTCGATGCAGTAGTAGCCGTTGTCCTCGAGAACATCGAGTGCGGTACTTTTACCTGAGCCGGAACGGCCGCTGACAATGATCAAGCGCATGATTAGTGACCGTTTTGCTCGCTCAGAACAACCTGATACAAGGCTTCATTGCTCGAGGCGCTGCGCAGTTTTTCGCGCACTTCCTTGCGATCGAGCATGCTGGCGATCTGGCGCAGTAGCTCCAGGTGCGCATCGGTGGCGGCTTCCGGGACCAGCAGAACGAACAGCAGGTCAACCGGGGCGCCGTCGATGGCGTCGAAATCGATGGGTGCATCGAGGTGCATCAAGGCACTGATGGGTGAGGTGCAACCCTTGAGACGACAGTGGGGGATGGCGATGCCGTTTCCAAAACCAGTCGAGCCAAGTTTTTCACGGGCGATCAGAGCCTCAAAGACATCTTGCATCTCCAGATCCGGTACTTCTTTATGGATAAGGTTGGCAATTTGCTCGAGGGCTTTCTTTTTGCTGCCGCCCGGCACGTTCACGAGGGAACGGCCGGGGGTCAGGATGCTTTCAAGTCGGATCATGGGTTGGGAGTGTTAACGACCGGTCGCGCCCTGGAGGAGGCTTTGGGTCTTTTCCTTATGCTTTTTGAGTTGTTTATCGAGCTTGTCGGTGAGTGCGTCGATCGCCGCGTACATATCGGTATGTTCCGCGTTGGCGACCACTTCATTCCCGGGAATATGCAGCGTGGCTTCGATTTTCTGCTTGAGCTTTTCGACCGTCATCGTGACCTGCACGTTGGTGATCTTGTCGAAATGCCTCTCCAATCGTTCGAGTTTTTCGCCGATGTAGGTGCGAAGAGGTTCGGTCACTTCCAGTTGGTGTCCACTGATGTTGACTTGCATACAGCTTCTCCTTCGTTGCCAGTGCATAAAGCGGCAGGCAGAAATGCCTGCCACTGGAACGCTGTGGCGTGGCTCTACATCAACCGCTTGCGTTCGCTCGAAGGCGCGATCCCGAGGGATTCGCGGTACTTGGCGACGGTGCGGCGAGCCACCTGAATGCCTTGTGCCTCCAGTAAACCAGCGATCTTGCTGTCACTCAACGGCTTTTTCTGATTTTCCGCGGCAACCAGTTTTTTGATGATCGCGCGGATCGCTGTGGACGAGCATTCACCGCCTTCGGAGGTGCTGACGTGGCTGGAGAAAAAGTATTTCAGTTCATATATGCCCCGAGGGGTATGCATGAATTTCTGCGTGGTCACCCGTGAAATCGTCGATTCGTGCATCCCCACCGCTTCGGCGATGTCATGCAGCACCAGTGGTTTCATCGCTTCGTCGCCGTACTCCAGGAAGCCGCGCTGATGCTCGACAATCTGGGTGGCCACTTTCATCAGGGTTTCGTTGCGGCTTTGCAGGCTCTTGATGAACCAGCGAGCCTCTTGCAACTGATTGCGCATGAAAGTGTTGTCGGCGCTGGTGTCGGCGCGGCGCACAAAGCCGGCGTACTGGGCGTTGACCCGCAGCCGTGGCACCGATTCCTGGTTCAGCTCGACCAGCCAGCGCTCATTGTCCTTGCGCACGATCACGTCAGGAACAACGTACTCGGCTTCACTGGACTCGATCTGCGAGCCCGGACGAGGGTTGAGGCTCTGCACCAGCTCGATCACCTGGCGCAGTTCATCTTCCTTGAGCTTCATGCGGCGCATCAGCTGGCTGTAGTCGCGGCTGCCTAGCAGGTCGATGTAATCAGTGACCAGACGCTTGGCTTCGGCCAGCCAAGGCGTCTTGGCAGGCAGTTGGCGCAGTTGCAGCAGCAGGCATTCGCCCAGGTTGCGGGCGCCAATGCCGGCCGGTTCGAATTGCTGGATGCGGTGCAGGACGGCTTCGATCTCGTCCAGCTCGATGTCCAGCTCCGGATCGAAGGCCTCGAGAATTTCTTCGAGGGTTTCGTCCAGGTAGCCCTGATTGTTGATGCAATCGATCAGGGTCACGGCGATCAGGCGATCGGTGTCGGACATCGGTGCCAGGTTCAGTTGCCACAACAAATGGCTTTGCAGGCTTTCACCGGCTGATGTGCGGGTGGTGAAATCCCACTCGTCGTCATCGTTGCTCGGCAGGCTGCTGGCGCTGGTCTGGTAGACGTCTTCCCACGCGGTATCGACGGGCAGCTCGTTGGGAATGCGCTCGTTCCAGTCACCTTCCTCGAGGTTATCCACCGTCGGGGCGGTTTCCTGGTAGGAGGGTTCCGAAACATCGGCGTTGGGGAGTTGTTCGGCTTTGTCGGCCAAAGGGTCGGCGTTATCGAAGTCGTCGCCTTCTTCCTGGCGTTCGAGCATCGGATTGGACTCCAGGGCCTCCTGGATTTCCTGTTGCAGGTCCAGGGTCGACAATTGGAGCAGGCGGATGGCCTGTTGCAGCTGCGGTGTCATCGTCAGCTGCTGGCCCATTCTCAAGACTAGCGATGGTTTCATGGCAGGGGCTTAACACCTTATTCGCCGGCGCACATGCGCCATCCACTACAGGGCGCCGAAGCGCCAAACATAAGCAAATTATATGCCCGAAACTGCAGCGTTTGCCTAGAGCGCTGTAACAATAAAAACTTTTAAAGTCTTGTTGACGAGCTGCCCTTGCCGATAGCTGAACATCTTTGAGGCCGGCGTTTGCCTAGAGCGCTGTAACAATAAAAAAGTATTGATTTTTTATCGAGACAAGCGCCCGGACACAGCCAGACACGTCAGCGCTTACAGGCGGAACTCATGGCCCAGATACACTTCCTTGACCAGTTCGTTGGCCAGGATGGTGGCGGAGTCACCTTCGGCGATCAGCTGGCCATCGTTGACGATGTAGGCGGTTTCGCAGATGTCCAGGGTTTCACGGACGTTGTGGTCAGTGATCAGCACGCCAATGCCTTTGGCCTTGAGGTGGTAGATGATCTGTTTGATGTCGCCCACCGAAATCGGGTCCACGCCGGCGAAAGGTTCGTCGAGCAGGATGAATTTCGGGTTGGTGGCCAGTGCCCGGGCGATTTCCACGCGGCGGCGTTCACCACCGGACAGGCTCATGCCGAGGTTGTCGCGGATGTGGCTGATGTGGAATTCCTGCAGCAGGCTTTCCAGCTCCTTGCGACGATCGGCTTTGTCGAGTTCCTTACGGGTCTCGAGGATGGCCATGATGTTGTCCGCCACCGACAGTTTGCGGAAGATCGACGCTTCTTGCGGAAGATAGCCGATACCGGCCTTTGCACGACCGTGCATCGGCTGGTGGCTGACGTCCAGGTCGTCGATCAATACGCGACCCTGATCGGCCTGCACCAGGCCAACGATCATGTAGAAGCAGGTGGTCTTGCCGGCGCCGTTAGGACCCAGCAGGCCGACGATTTGACCGCTGTCGATGGACAGGCTGACGTCACGCACGACCTGACGGCTCTTGTAGCTCTTGGCCAGATGCTGAGCTTTCAGAGTTGCCATTACTGGGCCTTTTTCTCGTCGGTTTTCGGCTTGGGCTGGATCACCATGTCGATTCGCGGACGCGACTCGGTGACCTTACTACCCGTCGCACGCCCGGCGCTCGCAAGCTTTTTCGCGGTGTCGTAGACGATTTTTTCGCCTTGGGTGACGTTGTTGTCCTTGTCGACAACTTTTGCCTTATCGATCAGCACAACGCGATTTTGCGAGGCGTGGTACTGGATAGTCACACCCCAACCCTGAACAGGCTTGGTGTCACCGGCAGTTTGCAGTTGCTCGAAGTAGGCGAGGTTGCCCACCGAAGTCACCACGTCGATGTCACCAGCCGCGGTGCGGGTGATGGTCACGGTATTGCCGGTAACCTTCATCGAACCCTGAGTAATGATCACGTCACCTTTATAGGTGGCAATGCCATTCTTGTCGTCCAGTTGGGCGTCGTCGGCCTGAATGCGGATAGGCTGCTCTTGATCGTTCGGCAGAGCCCAGGCGCTCACGCTTCCCAGTGCTGCGCCCAGACTGAGCAAAATAGGGAGAGTTTTAACGAGCCTCATACTGTCCTCTTACGTTCGATAGCAGGTGTATCCTGCTTTCTTTCAAATACGCTTTCATTCCGTTGCCTGTCGATACACCGCCAGCGCCGTCGATTCTAACGGGTTGATCGGTCTGCGCATATTGCTGCTGCGGGAACACTGTCATTCGGGTGGTGGTAATCAGGGTTTTGCGGTTTTTCTCGTCAAAACGCGTGATGCGTACCGAGTCGATCAGCTCGACCTGAGTGCCGTCCGGGTTGACTTCGCCGTGCTCACTCTGGACGTGCCACGGGAACTCGGTGCCGCGGAACATGTTCAGGTCAGGGTTGGTCAGCAACGTCACCTCGCTCACTTTCAGGTGTTCGACCTTGTCGGACGTCATTTCGTACTGCAATTTGCCGTCCGGCAGATACTGCACGCTGTGGGCGTTGAGGGCGTAATAGTCGATCGCGCTTTCATCGACCTTGACCACCGGTTTGTCGAGGAAGCGTTCCGGGCTGATGTTCCAGTAGCCGACCGCGGCGAACAACGCCGCGATGCAACCGAACACCAGGATGTTACGAATCTTTTTGCTCAGCATAATGGGCTCACAGGTACGCAGCGTTGGCCGCATCGAGGCGGCCCTGGGCGCGCAGGATCAATTCACAGAATTCGCGAGCAGCACCTTCGCCACCACGGGCCTGGGTGATGCCATGGGCGTGTTCACGCACGAAGCTGGCTGCGTTTGCTACAGCCATGCCCAGGCCAACGCGGCGAATCACCGGCAGGTCCGGCAAGTCGTCGCCCAGATAGGCGACCTGCTCATAGCTTAAGTTGAGCTGGGCCAGAAGCTCGTCGAGCACCACCAGTTTGTCTTCGCGCCCCTGGTAAAGGTGAGGAATGCCGAGATTCTTCGCTCGACGTTCGACCACAGGGGTCTTGCGGCCGCTGATGATAGCTGTCTGCACGCCGGCTGCCATCAACATCTTGATGCCTTGGCCGTCGAGGGTGCTGAACGTCTTGAATTCGCTGCCGTCTTCGAGGAAGTACAGGCGCCCGTCGGTCAGCACGCCATCGACGTCGAACACCGCGAGTTTGATCTGTTTGCCGCGTTGCAGCAGGTCCGTGCTCATTACATTACTCCCGCACGCAGCAAGTCGTGCATGTTCAAGGCGCCGACCGGGCGGTCTTCGCTGTCGACCACGACCAGTGCGTTGATCTTGTGGTCTTCCATGATTTTCAGGGCTTCGGCGGCGAGCATCTCGGCGCGAGCGGTTTTGCCGTGCGCGGTCATGACCTGATCGATAGTGGCGCTGTGGATGTCGATGCTGCGGTCCAGTGTGCGGCGCAAATCACCGTCGGTGAAGATTCCGGCCAGTTTGCCATCGGCTTCCAGGATCACGGTCATGCCCAGGCCCTTGCGGGTCATTTCCATCAGCGCGTCCTTGAGTAGCGTGCCGCGCTGGACCTGCGGCAGCTCTTGACCTGCGTGCATGACGTTTTCGACTTTCAGCAGCAGGCGTCGGCCCAGCGCGCCACCCGGGTGGGAAAACGCGAAGTCTTCAGCGGTAAAGCCGCGGGCTTCCAGCAGTGCAACGGCCAGGGCATCGCCCATGACCAGCGCGGCGGTGGTCGACGAAGTCGGTGCCAGGTTCAGCGGGCAGGCTTCGTGCTCGACGTGAACGTTGAGGTTGACCTCGGCGGCCTTGGCCAGCGCCGAATCCGGGTTACCGGTTACGCTGATCAATTTGATGCCCAGACGCTTGATCAGGGGCAGCAGGGTGACGATTTCGTTGGTGGAGCCGGAATTCGACAGGGCCAGGATGATGTCGTCGCGAGTGATCATGCCCATGTCGCCGTGACTGGCTTCGGCCGGATGCACGAAAAACGCCGTGGTGCCGGTACTGGCCAGGGTGGCGGCGATCTTGTTGCCGATGTGCCCCGATTTGCCCATGCCGACCACGACCACGCGGCCTTTGCTGTCCAGAATCATCTCGCAAGCGCGTACGAAATCTGCGTCGATATGGGGCAGCAAGCCTTGTACGGCTTCCAGTTCGAGGCGGATGGTGCGTTGCGCAGATTGAATCAGGTCGCTGGATTGGCTCATGTCAGAAATCGTATAGCCTGATGAAAAGGCGGCGATTATAGCGGTAATGATCAAAACCCTCACGCAAGTTCGTCATGCTTTGTCATTCCCTGTTACCGAATCCCCTCTAAACGAGGCTTTTTGCCTGTCATGTTGCTGAACATGGGGCGGCTTTGGCCTTGGGCGCTTGGCCTTTGCAGTGATATAGTTCGCCGCCAGTTCGGCCTGCCCGGGGAGGTATGTGCTTTCGTCAGGAAGCCAGGCGTCCGAGTGTGAGGCTGCATCGCAAGGAGTTTAGATGAGTGCCGATAACGCCTACGCGGTCGAGCTGAAGGGACTGTCCTTCAAGCGCGGTGCGCGCAGCATTTTCAATAACGTCGATATCCGTATCCCGCGCGGCAAGGTCACCGGCATCATGGGGCCTTCCGGGTGTGGCAAGACCACGCTGTTGCGATTGATGGGCGCACAGTTGCGGCCCACCAAGGGCGAGGTCTGGGTCAATGGCCAGAACCTGCCGAAGCTGTCGCGCAGCGATCTGTTCGATGCGCGCAAGCACATGGGCGTGCTGTTTCAGAGCGGCGCGCTGTTTACCGACCTCGATGTGTTCGAGAACGTCGCCTTTCCGCTGCGCGTTCATACCGAGCTGCCGGAAGAAATGATCCGTGACATCGTCCTGCTTAAATTGCAGGCCGTGGGGTTGCGTGGCGCTATCGACCTGATGCCCGACGAACTGTCCGGTGGCATGAAGCGCCGTGTCGCGCTGGCGCGGGCGATTGCCCTCGATCCGCAGATCCTCATGTATGACGAACCCTTTGTCGGCCAGGACCCTATCGCCATGGGCGTGCTGGTGCGCCTGATCCGCTTGCTCAACGATGCGCTGGGCATCACCAGTATTGTGGTCTCCCACGATCTGGCCGAGACCGCCAGCATTGCCGATTACATTTATGTGGTGGGAGACGGGCAAGTATTGGGGCAGGGCACTCCCGAGGAGCTGATGAACTCGCAGGAGCCGCGTATTCGTCAATTCATGACCGGCGATCCCGACGGTCCGGTCGCATACCACTTTCCAGCGACGGATTACCGCGCAGATCTTCTGGGGAAGCGTTGATGCGCAAGATTTCACTATTGGAACGCGTGCGTCGTTTCGGCCATGCCGGCATCGATGTGCTGGCGGTGTTCGGGCGTTCGGCGATTTTCCTGTTTCATGCCTTGCTCGGCCGCGGCGGTATCGGCGGTGGTTTTGGCCTGCTGATCAAGCAACTGCACTCGGTGGGCGTGATGTCCCTGGTGATCATTGTGGTCTCCGGGGTGTTCATCGGCATGGTGCTGGCGCTGCAAGGCTTCAACATTCTGTCCAGCTACGGTTCGGAGCAGGCGGTCGGGCAGATGGTTGCATTGACACTGTTGCGTGAACTCGGCCCCGTGGTCACGGCATTGCTATTTGCCGGGCGCGCAGGTTCGGCGTTGACCGCCGAAATCGGCAACATGAAGTCCACCGAACAGTTGTCCAGTCTGGAAATGATTGGCGTCGACCCGCTCAAGTACATCATTGCCCCACGCCTGTGGGCCGGCTTCATTTCCCTGCCGGTGCTGGCGATGATTTTCAGCGTGGTGGGCATCTGGGGCGGTTCGTGGGTGGCCGTCGACTGGCTGGGTGTCTATGAAGGTTCCTACTGGTCCAACATGCAGAACAGCGTGACGTTCACTGATGATGTGCTCAACGGCATCATCAAAAGCATCGTCTTCGCCTTCGTCGTGACCTGGATCGCCGTATTCCAAGGCTATGACTGCGAGCCCACTTCCGAGGGGATCAGTCGTGCCACTACCAAGACCGTGGTGTATGCCTCATTGGCTGTACTCGGCCTGGACTTTATTCTGACCGCCTTGATGTTTGGAGATTTCTGATGCAAAACCGCACCCTGGAAATCGGTGTCGGCCTTTTCTTGCTGGCTGGCATCCTGGCTTTGCTGTTGCTGGCGTTGCGGGTGAGTGGCCTGTCCCCGAGTGCCACCACCGATACTTATAAAACTTATGCGTATTTCGACAATATCGCTGGTTTGACTGTCAGAGCTAAAGTGACCATGGCCGGTGTGACCATCGGCAAGGTCACGGCGATCGATCTGGACCGCGACAGTTTCACCGGTCGAGTGACCATGCAGCTGGAAAAGCGCGTAGATAACCTGCCGACTGACTCCACTGCATCTATCCTGACCGCTGGCCTGTTGGGCGAGAAGTACATCGGTATCAGCGTGGGCGGGGAAGAAACCTTGCTCAAGGATGGTTCAACCATCCACGACACCCAGTCGTCGCTGGTGCTCGAGGACCTGATCGGTAAATTTCTGCTCAATACCGTTAGCAAAGACGCCAAATGAGGAGCTTTTGAATGATCTCTACCTTGCGACGTGGCCTGTTGGTATTACTCTCGGCCCTGCCGCTGATGGCTAACGCCGTGGCAGCGCCCTCAGCGCACGAAATCGTGCAGGACACCACCACTCGGTTGCTGGCCGACCTGGCGGCCAACAAAGAGAAGTACAAGCAGGACCCGCAAGACTTTTACACGGCGCTGAACACCATCGTCGGGCCGGTCGTGGATGCCGAGGGCATTTCCAAAAGCATCATGACGGTCAAGTACTCACGCAAAGCCACGCCTGCGCAGATGAAAACCTTTGAAGAAAACTTCAAAAAGGGTCTGTTCCAGTTCTATGGCAACGCCTTGCTCGAGTACAACAATCAGGGCATCACCGTCGATCCTGCCAAGGATGAGTCGGGAGACCGTACCAGCGTCGCCATGACGGTCAAAGGCACCAACGGCTCGATCTATCCCGTGTCGTACACACTTGAGAAGATCAATGGCGAGTGGAAACTGCGCAACGTGATCATCAACGGTATCAACATCGGCAAGCTGTTCCGCGATCAGTTCGCTGATGCGATGCAGCGCAATGGCAATGACCTGGACAAGACCATCAACGGTTGGGCCGGGGAAGTCGCCAAGGCCAAGGAAGCCAGCAAGAGTCAAACCCCTGAGAAGCAAGCTCAATGAGTGTGTCGGCCATTCGCATGAGCGAAACCGGCGAGCTGCGACTCAGTGGCATGCTGGATTACCGCACCGGCCCTGGTCTGCGCAAGCAGGGGCAGGCGTTGATCAAGTCCAGCCAGGCTGCCGAAGTGGTGGTCGATTGTTCGGCGGTGTTGAAGTCCAGCAGCGTGGGCTTGTCCCTGCTGCTGTGCTTCATGCGCGATGCTGAGGCGGCCGGCAAGGCGCTGACCATCCGCGGGATGCCAGAAGACATGCGCGAAATCGCTCAGGTCAGTGAATTGACCGAGCTGTTGGCGCATCCCTAACCGCATCTATAAAGAAGCCCCCCGTCAGAGTCCTGCTTCGCGGGGTTCGCAGGCGCGGGGCTTTTTTGTATGATGTCCGACCCGCGCGCACAGGGCGCCGATTGAGGTTGAGCATGCAGGCCGTAGAAGTGAAGAGCTTCCTTGAAGGAAAGCTGCCCGGAACGTTGGTAGAAGTTGAGGGCGAAGGCTGCAATTTCCAGCTGAACGTGATTAGCGATGAACTGGCGGCGTTGAGCCCGGTGAAGCGTCAGCAGCAGATCTATGCCCATTTGAACCCATGGATCACCGATGGCAGCATCCATGCGGTCACTATGAAATTTTTCAGCAGCGCGGCCTGGGCCGAGCGCACCTGAGCCCAAGGGCGTCGAGATTCTTATGGATAAATTGATTATTACTGGCGGCGTTCGTCTTGATGGCGAAATCCGCATCTCCGGGGCAAAGAACTCTGCCCTGCCGATCCTGGCTGCAACCCTGCTGTGCGATGGCCCGGTAACCGTTGCCAACCTGCCGCACCTGCATGACATCACCACCATGATCGAGCTGTTCGGTCGCATGGGCATCGAGCCGGTGATCGACGAGAAGCTCAGCGTCGAAATCGACCCGCGCACCATCAAGACCCTGATCGCACCGTACGAACTGGTGAAAACCATGCGCGCGTCGATCCTGGTGCTGGGTCCGATGGTTGCCCGTTTCGGTGAAGCCGAAGTCGCCCTGCCTGGCGGTTGCGCCATCGGCTCGCGTCCGGTTGACCTGCACATCCGTGGTCTCGAAGCCATGGGCGCGGTCATTGACGTCGAAGGCGGCTACATCAAGGCCAAGGCGCCAGAAGGCGGCTTGCGCGGTGCGCACTTCTTCTTCGATACCGTCAGCGTAACCGGTACCGAAAACATCATGATGGCCGCCGCTCTGGCCAAGGGCCGCAGCGTTCTGGCCAACGCCGCGCGCGAGCCTGAAGTCGTCGACCTGGCGAACTTCCTGATCGCCATGGGTGCCAAGATCACTGGCGCCGGCACCGACACCATCACCATCGATGGCGTCGAGCGTCTGCACCCGACCACTTACAAAGTGATGCCGGACCGTATCGAAACCGGGACTTACCTGGTCGCCGCTGCCGTGACCGGCGGTCGTGTGAAGGTCAAGGACACCGATCCGACGATCCTCGAAGCCGTTCTGGAAAAGCTTCGCGAGTCGGGTGCTGAAATCACCTGCGGCGAAGACTGGATCGAGCTGAACATGCACGGCAAGCGGCCAAAAGCCGTCAACGTGCGGACCGCTCCGTACCCGGCGTTCCCGACCGACATGCAAGCGCAGTTCATCTCCCTCAACGCCATTGCCGAAGGCACGGGCGCAGTGATCGAGACGATCTTCGAAAACCGCTTCATGCACGTTTACGAACTGCACCGCATGGGCGCGCACATTCAAGTCGAAGGCAACACCGCCATCGTCACCGGCATCGAGAAACTCAAGGGCGCGCCAGTCATGGCCACCGACCTGCGTGCCTCGGCCAGCCTGGTGATCTCGGCGCTGATCGCTGAAGGTGACACCCTGATCGATCGCATCTACCACATCGACCGTGGTTACGAGTGCATCGAAGAGAAACTGCAGATGCTCGGCGCCAAGATCCGCCGCGTACCGGGCTAGTTTCTGCTGCATGGGCACACGGATGCGCCCGTTGAATTTGTTTCAAGTCGAGCCTGTTTCAGGCTCGATGTGTGTCCGGCGCCATTTGCGACCGGGCATCAGTAGCCTGATAAGGACTGACGTTTCCCATGTTGACCATCGCACTGTCCAAGGGCCGCATCCTTGACGACACCCTGCCGCTTCTGGCTGAAGCGGGCATCGTGCCGACCGAGAATCCGGACAAGAGCCGCAAGCTGATCATCCCCACGACTCAGGCCGATGTGCGTCTGCTGATCGTGCGCGCCACCGATGTGCCGACCTACGTCGAGCATGGTGCCGCGGACCTGGGCGTCGCCGGTAAAGATGTGCTGATGGAATATGGTGGCCAGGGTTTGTACGAGCCTCTGGACCTGCGAATTGCCCTGTGTAAGCTGATGACCGCCGGCCGTGTCGGCGACGTCGAGCCCAAGGGCCGCCTGCGAGTAGCGACCAAGTTCGTCAACGTTGCCAAGCGTTACTACGCCGAGCAGGGTCGTCAGGTCGACATCATCAAGCTTTACGGCTCGATGGAGCTGGCGCCGCTGATCGGGCTGGCGGACAAGATCATCGACGTGGTCGACACCGGCAACACCTTGCGCGCCAATGGCCTGGAACCCCAGGATTTCATTGCCGACATCAGCTCCCGGCTGATCGTCAACAAAGCTTCGATGAAAATGCAGCACGCCCGTATCCAGGCGTTGATCGACACCCTGCGCAAGGCAGTGGAGTCTCGACACCGCGGCTGATTCACCCGCGCGACGTTAAGTCGCGCCCGTCTATCCGCCTCATAGCCAGAATTCTCAGGTGCCCAAGCGGAAACGACTGCTAAGTTAGGGCGCCTGAGTTTTTGCCAATCCTATGAGGCTCTCGCTATGACCGCACCGACTGCAATTCGCCGACTCAACGCTGCTGACCCGGATTTCGCGCATCATCTGGATCATCTGCTGAGCTGGGAAAGTGTGTCTGACGACTCGGTCAATCAGCGAGTGCTGGACATCATCAAAGCCGTGCGTGAGCGTGGCGATGCGGCGCTGGTGGACTTCACCCGGCAGTTCGACGGCCTGGACGTTGCGTCGATGGCCGATCTGATCCTGCCGCGCGAACGCCTGGAGCTGGCCCTGACCCGGATCACCGTGCCTCAGCGCGAAGCGCTGGAAAAAGCCGCGACCCGAGTCCGCAGCTACCACGAAAAACAGAAACAGGATTCCTGGAGCTACACCGAAGCCGACGGCACGGTGCTGGGCCAGAAGGTCACGCCGCTGGATCGCGCCGGCCTGTACGTCCCGGGCGGCAAGGCGTCATACCCGTCCTCGGTGCTGATGAACGCGATTCCGGCCAAGGTCGCCGGCGTGACCGAAGTGGTCATGGTGGTACCGACCCCGCGCGGTGAAATCAATGAGCTGGTGCTGGCCGCGGCCTGCATCGCCGGTGTCGACCGCGTCTTCACCATTGGCGGCGCGCAAGCGGTTGCCGCGTTGGCTTACGGCACCGAAAGCGTGCCGAAGGTCGACAAGGTAGTCGGTCCGGGCAACATCTATGTCGCCACGGCCAAGCGCCACGTGTTCGGCCAGGTTGGCATCGACATGATCGCGGGCCCGTCCGAGATCCTCGTGGTGTGCGACGGCCACACCGATCCGGACTGGATCGCCATGGACCTGTTCTCCCAGGCCGAGCACGACGAAGACGCCCAGGCGATTCTGGTCAGCCCGGACGCCGAGTTCCTCGACAAGGTCGCCGCCAGCATCGCCAAATTGCTGCCGACCATGGAGCGCGCCGAGATCATCGAAACCTCGATCAATGGCCGTGGCGCGCTGATCAAGGTTCGCGACATGGAGCAAGCCATCGAAGTGGCCAACCGCATTGCGCCGGAGCACCTGGAATTGTCGGTCGCCGATCCGCAAGCCTGGCTGCCGCTGATCCGTCACGCGGGCGCGATCTTCATGGGCCGCCACACCTCCGAAGCCTTGGGCGATTACTGCGCAGGTCCGAACCACGTTTTGCCGACGTCCGGCACTGCGCGCTTTTCCTCGCCGCTGGGTGTGTACGACTTCCAGAAACGCTCGTCGATCATCTTCTGCTCCGAGCAGGGTGCGTCCGAACTGGGCAAGACCGCTTCCGTGCTGGCCCGTGGCGAGTCGTTGACCGCCCACGCCCGCAGTGCCGAATACCGCATCCTTAACGAAGACTCTTCACAAGGGCAGGGGAACTGAACATGAGTAAATTCTGGAGCCCGTTCGTCAAGGATCTGGTGCCTTACGTGCCGGGCGAGCAGCCGAAACTGGCGAAGCTGGTAAAGCTCAACACCAACGAAAACCCGTACGGCCCATCGCCAAAAGCCTTGGCGGCGATGCAAACCGAACTGAACGACAACTTGCGTCTGTACCCGGACCCGAACAGCGATCTGCTGAAAAACACCGTGGCGACGTATTACGGCGTGAAGGCCAATCAGGTGTTCCTCGGCAACGGTTCCGATGAAGTTCTGGCGCACATCTTCCACGGCTTGCTGCAACACGACAAAGCGGTGCTGTTCCCGGACATCAGCTACAGCTTTTATCCGGTCTACTGCGGGTTGTACGGCATCAAGTTCGATGCGGTGCCGCTGGACGAGCAGTTCCAGATCAACCCGGCGGACTACGCCAAGCCAAACGGCGGAGTCATCTTCCCGAACCCGAACGCGCCGACTGGTTGCCTGTTGGCGCTGGACGCGGTGGAGCAAATCCTCAAGGCCAGCCCGGATTCGGTGGTCGTGGTGGATGAGGCTTACATCGACTTCGGGGGCGAGACGGCGATCAGCCTGGTGGACCGTTATCCGAACCTGCTGGTGACTCAGACCTTGTCCAAGTCCCGCTCGCTGGCCGGCCTGCGGGTAGGGTTGGCGGTTGGGCACCCCGATTTGATCGAGGCGCTGGAGCGGATCAAGAACAGCTTCAACTCTTATCCGCTGGATCGTATGGCGAATGTAGGGGCTGCGGCGGCGTTCGAGGATCGCGAGTACTTCGACAAGACCTGCCGCCTGGTCATCGAGCATCGTGAATGGGTCGTTGCGCAACTGGAAGGGAAGGGTTTTGAAGTGCTGCCGTCGGCGGCGAACTTCATCTTCGTGCGTCATCCGAAGCACGACGCGGCTGGACTAGCGGCGAAGTTGCGCGAGCAGGGTGTGATCGTTCGGCACTTCAAGCAGGAGCGGATTGCGCAGTTCTTGCGGATCTCTATCGGCACACCTGAACAGAATCAGGCGCTGATTGACGGGCTCGGCGAACTTTAAGGAACATTCCCGATCCTGTGGGAGCGAGCCTGCTCGCGATGCGGTTTGGCATTCAGCATGAATGCTGACTGTTATGCCTAATCGCGAGCAGGCTCACTCCCACAAAGATTGGTGTGTTATTCGTGATGCGACTCGCCCCAGAAAATCCGCGAACTAATACCCCACGTAACTAGCGTTTGAGATCGAATGTGCCTCTGACGGTGTCGTTGTCTTCGGTGACAAAGCTATAGCTTCCTGCAGCAACACTGAGGCCTTTCGTGAATGTCACGTTTAATGTGCCTTCAGTCGCTTCATAACGCTTTCCGTTATTAAGGTTATATGCCCAGTTCATATAGTCTCCCGAAAAGCCGTCTTTATATTTTATTTCATATGAGCCATCTTTTAGCCCATCTGGATACCCGAACGCAATGTAGTGATAGATTCCGTCCTCTCCACCACTCATATAGCCACCTTTGCCCTCACCGAAACTGTGCAGGGATACGCTATCAAATGTGACTGGCTTTTCTTCGTTGAGTTGTACGGTGATTTTTCCCGAAGCTGTGTCTTTTTCCAGGCACTTGAAAATCCCTTCCTGTTTCATTGTCGCTTCCTTCTGTTTGTTGGATATAAAGTTCACGTCAGGAAAGTAATATTTTTAGATCTGGATTAATACTGTCAGGTATGACAGTTTTTTAGATGATTTTTGTAAGTTGGTTATTCCAGTGCGGAATATGCGTTCCCTGTAAACAATACCTGCAGTAATGGCTCACCAATAGTGCCGAGCGCATTTAAGCAGTCTCGGCCCTGACGGAGTGTTATCTAATTTACTCGTGATGCGGTTCACCCAAGAACGTCAACGAACTAAACACCCCGCGTGTCGCCACATCCGGATTGTCCTTCAGCACAATCTCCACCTGCGCCGAAATCACATTCAACCCCTCATTCCGAACCACCACCTGCGCCCGGCCATCCTTATCCGTCTCGGTGCTCAACGTATTCGGCGCACTTCGATAGTCGCCAATCAACTTCACCCCCGCCGCCGGTTTCCCATCCAGTAGCACCCGCACGGGCAGCAACTTGCCCGGCCCGACCGTCAGCGGATCAACTTCGGGCAGAATCAGCAACTTCATCTGATCAAGTTTTGGCAACTTCGCCCCGGGCTGATAAATCGCCAGGCTGTATTTGAAGGTCTGTGTCGACTCGATCGCCCCCGGCACTTTGCTGCGTCCTTCGTTGATCCATTTTTTATCCGCTGTCTGCGACCACATGCCGTTGTCCAGTGCCACCGCCATCACGGCGGGCGGCTTCAGCGGTTGCAAGCGTGCGTGATCGGCCAGGCGCTGCACGGTCACCGGGATCATTTTGCCGTTGATGTCATAGGCCCAGGCGCCGCTGATTTTCTGTGCCTTGAAGGCGTTGTCTTCGGCGCCGTGGCCGTAAATCACTTCGATGTTGCCGCGACGTTGTTCGGTCCAGAGACCATGGGCCGAGACCTGGCCGGTAAACAACAGGCCGAGCAGCAGGCTGAGCAGTGCAGGTTGGAGGTGTTGCATAGGAACTTCCTTTTACAGATTGAGTGTGAGGCTGACGGTGAAATTGCGCGGTTCACCGGGGTTGACCCAGTAATTGCTGTACGAGCGCTCGTAGTATTTCTCGTCGAACAGGTTGTTCAGGTTCAGGCCGACAGTGACGTTTTCGCTGGCCTTGTAATGGGCCAGCAGGTCGACGGTGTGGTAGGCCGGCAGCTCGAAATCGCTGCCGGATTCGCCCGAGCGATCGCCGACGTAAGTGAACGCCGCGCCCACGTCGGAGCCGCGCAGATGGCCATTCTGAAACTCATAAACGCCCAACAGACTGCCGCTGCGTTTGGCGACGCCGAGGATTCGGCTGCCGGTGGGAATCACCTTGTCGCCTTGAGTGGCCTCGGCGTCGATGTAGGCGAAGGCACCGATCACCCGCACGGCGTCGGTCACTTGCCCGGTGACTTGCAGGTCGAATCCTTGGCTGCGAGCCTTGCCCATGGCGCGGCTGGTGTCCGTGCGCGGGTCGAGTGCGAGGACATTTTCCTTTTCGATATGGAAGGCGGCGAGGGTGGTGCTCAAGCGGTCGTCGAACAGCTCGCTCTTGATCCCGACTTCGTAACCAACGCCTTCTTCCGGGTCGAAGGATTTTCCACCGGCGTCCAGGCCGTTGTTCGGTTTGAACGAGGTGGACGCGTTGGCGAACAGCCCGACTTCGGGTGTCAGCTGATAGAGCAGGCCCGCTCGCTGGGTCAACGCATCGTGGCTCTGGCGGCTGGTGGCGCCGCGGCTGTGATCGTGAATGCTTTGCTCGAAGTGTTCGAAGCGAGCACCGAGCATGCCGCGCAGTTTGTCGGTGAAGACGATCTGATCCTGCAGGTTCAGCGCCTGGCTTTCCACGTGTTCAAACAAGTCAGTGCCGGAGCGCGTGCCGTTGGGTTTTGGCTGGCCGTAGACCGGCTGATAAATGTCGATGGCGTAGGGGCCGCCGGCAATGGTGGTGACCCGTTCGTTTTTGCGGAAGTTCTCGTACTCGGTGCCCATCAGCAGTTCGTGCTGCCAGCTGCCGAGGTCGAACAGACCGCGCAATTCGAGTTGGGTGATGCTGTCGTGCCAGTTCGTATCGCGCTCACGATAACGTCGATTGAGAGTGTGGCCGTCGGCGTTCAGCGGGCGGTTTTCCGAGGCGTAGCCCCAGAGTTTGCCCTCCTTGTAATGGCTGGCCAGGCGCAGTTTCCAGTTGTCGTTGAGATGGTGTTCGAGCGCGGCTTGCAGCAGGTTGTTGTGGTTATCGATGTTGCCGTCATTGGGTTCGCCGAGGAAGGTCGAACGAGAAACGCCGCTCCACGTGTTGTTCGGCGCGACGATGCCGCGATCGAACGTGGAGCTGTGACGGACGAATTCACTTTCCACCAACAGGCTGGTGTCCGGGTTCAGTTGCCAGCTGAAGGAGGGCGCGACGAACACTCGCTGGCTGTCTACGTGATCGCGGAAGCTGTGGTTGTCCTCGACGGCCAGGTTCACTCGGGACAACACATTGCCGTCGTCATCCAGCGGCGTGTTGACGTCGAGGGCGGTGCGATAGCGATCCCAACTGCCGGCGCTGGTTTGCAGGGTGGTGAAGGCTTCGGGCTGGGGTTTCTTGGTGACGATATTGACCGTGCCGCCCGGATCGCCGCGTCCATAGAGACTGGCGGCGGGGCCTTTGAGCACTTCGATGCGCTCGATGTTGGCCACGTCCGGCGTGCTCGGGTAACCACGGTTGGCGCTGAAGCCATCCTTGTAGAACTCCGACGTGGTGAAACCGCGCACGCTGTATTCGTAAAGCGTCAGGCCGCCGAAGTTGTTCTGCTTCGACACGCCGCCGGCAAAATCCAGGGCACGCTCGACGCTGGTGCTGCCCAGGTCGTTGAGCACACTGACAGGAATGACGCTGATGGATTGCGGGATGTCGCGGATCGCGGTGTCGGTTTTGGTCGCGCTGGAAGAACGCGTGGCGCGGTAACCCGTGACCGGGCCGGAGGGCGATTCGTAGTCGGAGGTGACGCTGATCGCCTCCAGTTCGAGGGTGCCGGGCTCTTCGGCGAAGACCGGATCCCCCAGCAGGCCAAGGGCAAGACTTGCCACGGAGGCCATTGTTCGAGACGACATGTTATTTTGTTCCAATAGAGATATTGAAACAATATAACATGCCTAATGAGAATGTCTGCTGTTAGCCCGAGATCCTCGGGCTGGCTTCAGTTTTCTTCTTTTTCTTTGACCGGCGCTGGTGGCGGACGCAGGCCGATTTCAGCGGTGAGCTTCAGCTCCTTGCCGTTGCGCATCACCTGAATCGTGACCTTGTCGGTCGGTTTGATCCGCGCGACCTGGTTCATCGAACGACGACCATCGCCGGCCGGTTCGCCGTCGATGCTGAGAATCACGTCACCCAGTTGCAGGCCGGCCTTCTGCGCCGGGCCGTCACGGAAAATCCCCGCGACCACAATGCCCGGGCGCCCCGACAGACCAAACGATTCCGCCAGTTCCTGGGTCAACGGCTGCACTTCAATGCCCAGCCAACCGCGAATCACCTGGCCGTGTTCGATGATCGACTTCATCACTTCCATGGCCAGTTTGACCGGGATCGCAAAACCGATGCCTTGCGAGCCGCCGGACTTGGAGAAGATCGCCGTGTTGATGCCGGTCAGGTTGCCGTTGGCATCCACCAGCGCACCGCCGGAGTTGCCGGGGTTGATCGCGGCGTCGGTCTGGATGAAATCTTCGTAGTTGTTCAAGCCCAACTGGTTACGCCCTGTGGCGCTGATGATGCCCATGGTCACGGTCTGGCCGACGCCGAACGGGTTGCCGATGGCGAGGGCGACGTCACCGATGCGGATGTTGTCGGAGCGGCCGACGGTGATCGACGGCAGGTTTTTCAGATCGATCTTCAGGACCGCGAGGTCGGTTTCCGGGTCGCTGCCGATTACGCGGGCCAGGGTTTCGCGACCATCCTTGAGCGCGACCACAATCTGGTCGGCGCCGCTAGTAACGTGGTTGTTGGTCAGCAAATAACCTTCCGGGCTCATGATCACGCCCGAACCCAGGCTCGACTCCATGCGCTTCTGCTTCGGCGAGTTGTCGCCGAAGAAGCGGCGGAACTGCGGATCTTCGAACAACGGATGGTTTGGTTTGTTGATGACTTTGGTCGTGTACAGGTTCACCACCGACGGCGCAGCTATGGTCACTGCGTCGGCATAGGACACTGGACCTTGTTGCGCGGTGGTGCTTTGCGGCGCTTGCTGCAGGTTGACGTCGAGACTCGGCAGCCCGACCCACTCCGGAAAACGCTGGATGATCAGTAAAGCGATAAGCACGCCGGCCAACAACGGCCAGCCGGAAAAACGCAGCGCCTTGAGCATTAAGCACGTCCTGAAAGGTTGCAGGCGGTATGAGACCGCCCATAATGTCGCGCATTATACGAGGCGCAGCTCGCCTCTGAACGGGATATTTAGGAGTCTTTTATGGCCGTCGCCCTGAGCACACTGGTCGAAGAAGCCGACCGCTACCTTAACAGTGCCAAGATTGCCGATTACTGCCCCAACGGCTTGCAGGTCGAAGGCCGGCCGCAGGTGATGCGCATCGTCAGTGGCGTCACCGCCAGCCAGGCATTGCTGGACGCCGCCGTTGAAGCCCAGGCCGATCTGGTGCTGGTGCATCATGGCTATTTCTGGAAGGGCGAGAACCCGTGCATCACCGGCATGAAGCAGCGTCGGCTGAAAACCCTGCTCAAGCACGACATCAGCCTGCTGTCCTATCATTTGCCGCTGGATCTGCACCCGGACGTCGGCAACAACGTGCAACTGGCGCGTCAGCTCGACATCACGGTCGAAGGCCCGCTGGATCCGGACAACCTTAAAGTGGTCGGCCTGGTCGGCTCGTTGAACGAACCGATGACGCCCCGTGATTTCGCCCGTCGTGTGCAGGAAGTCATGGGCCGCGAGCCGCTGTTGATTGAAGGCAGCGAGATGATTCGCCGCGTGGGCTGGTGCACCGGTGGCGGCCAGGGTTATATCGACCAGGCGGTGCTGGCCGGTGTCGATCTGTACCTCAGCGGTGAAGCCTCCGAGCAGACCTTCCACAGTGCCCGGGAAAACGACATCAGCTTCATCGCCGCCGGCCACCATGCGACCGAGCGTTACGGTGTGCAGGCATTGGGTGATTACCTGGCCCGCCGGTTTGCCCTCGAGCACATCTTCATCGATTGCCCGAATCCGATCTGAATTTCAACACAGCTCCCTGTAGGAGCGAGCGGTGCGGCGATCCGACTTGCCCGCGAAGAACGATAACGCGGTGTGTCAGGTACTCCGCGTTATCGTTCTTCGCGGGCAAGCCTCGCTCCTACAAGGTCTCGGCGCCCAAACGAGGGGGTATATTCATATACCCTTTCGATCTAGCCCGCGTCCTGATTAGAAGAGGTCGCTGTGCTAGGATTCCCCGCTCGAACACGGCCCGCTGGCCGTCCATAAGATCGTTTTCGTGAGTAGCCATGGTCGACAAACTGACGCATCTGAAACAGCTGGAGGCCGAAAGCATCCACATCATCCGCGAGGTCGCCGCCGAGTTCGATAACCCGGTGATGCTGTACTCCGTCGGTAAAGACTCCGCCGTGATGCTGCACCTTGCGCGCAAGGCATTCTTCCCGGGCAAACTGCCGTTCCCGGTGATGCACGTCGACACCCGGTGGAAGTTCAAGGAAATGTACGCGTTCCGCGACCGCATGGTCGAAGAGCTCGGCCTGGACCTGATCGTGCACGTGAACCCCGATGGCGTCGCGCAGGGCATCAACCCGCTGACCCACGGCAGTGCCAAGCACACCGACATCATGAAAACCGAGGGCCTGAAACAAGCCCTCGACAAGTACGGTTTCGACGCCGCTTTCGGTGGCGCTCGCCGCGACGAAGAGAAGTCCCGTGCCAAAGAGCGCGTGTATTCCTTCCGCGACACCAAGCACCGCTGGGACCCGAAAAACCAGCGTCCAGAGCTGTGGAACGTCTACAACGGCAATGTCAACAAGGGCGAATCCATTCGTGTATTCCCATTGTCGAACTGGACCGAACTGGACATCTGGCAATACATCTACCTCGAAGGCATCCCGATTGTGCCGCTGTATTTCGCCGCCGAGCGCGACGTCATCGAGATGAATGGCACCTGGATCATGATCGATGACGAACGCCTGCTCAATCACCTGAGCGATGAAGACAAGGCGCGCATCGTCAAGAAAAAGGTCCGCTTCCGTACGCTCGGCGACTACCCGCTGACCGGTGCGGTCGAGTCCGAGGCCACCAGCCTGACCGACATCATTCAGGAAATGCTCCTGACGCGAACTTCCGAACGCCAGGGCCGGGTCATCGACCACGATGGCGCAGGCTCGATGGAAGAAAAGAAACGTCAGGGGTATTTTTAAGCTTTGAGTTACAAGCGGCAAGCTGCAAGTTAAAGGCGGTATGCGTAACGTCGTAGTTTGGTGCTTGTGGCCGGTTGCTGCGAGCCGTTGTCGGATGACTCGCAATGGATTTCGGGAAGCTGATTGTCTGGCAGAGAAGCAAGTGTTTGGCGGTGAGGATCTATCGAGAGTTTGCGCGGTGTGGGGACTTTGGCTTCAAGGATCAAATTACCCGCTCCGCACTGTAGGCGCCTTCCAATATTGCTGAAGGGATGGAGCGTTGCGGCGCCAAGGAAAAAGCACATTTTCTTTGGGTGGCAAAAGCCTCGTGTGGTGAGTTACGAACTCAGATCCTCATCGGCCGTGAAATTGCCTACATCGCTGATCCTTTGGCTGACGATTGGATTACAGAAACCCGCGAGCTTTCAAGAATGCTATGCGGCTTGATCAACAAAATTTCTGAGTAGCTGTACGCCGACAAGCTTGCCGCTTGAAGCTTACAGCTTGGAGCTCGAATGCAATGAGTCACGTATCTGATTTGATCAGCGAGGACATCCTCGCCTACCTGGGCCAGCA
Organism: Pseudomonas sp. RT6P73; assembly: GCF_054897715.1. NCBI lineage: Bacteria > Pseudomonadati > Pseudomonadota > Gammaproteobacteria > Pseudomonadales > Pseudomonadaceae > Pseudomonas > Pseudomonas sp. RT6P73. The sequence continues at coordinate 441,954 of NZ_JBUBUV010000002.1, forward strand.
CGAACGCAAGGAAATGCTGCGCTTTCTGACCTGTGGCAACGTCGACGACGGCAAGAGCACCCTGATCGGGCGCCTGCTGCACGACTCCAAGATGATCTACGAAGATCACCTGGAAGCCATTACCCGCGATTCGAAAAAAGTCGGCACCACCGGCGAAGACATCGACTTGGCTTTGCTGGTCGACGGCCTGCAGGCCGAGCGTGAACAAGGCATCACCATCGATGTCGCGTACCGCTATTTCTCTACAGCCAAACGCAAATTCATCATCGCCGACACCCCTGGTCATGAGCAGTACACCCGCAACATGGCCACCGGTGCGTCCACCTGTGACCTGGCGATCATCCTGGTCGACGCCCGTTACGGCGTGCAGACCCAGACCCGTCGCCACAGCTTCATCGCCTCGTTGCTGGGCATCAAGCACATCGTTGTCGCCATCAACAAGATGGACCTCAACGGCTTCGACGAAACCGTCTTCGAGTCGATCAAGGCCGATTACCTGAAGTTCGCCGAGGGCATCGCCTTCAAGCCGACCACCATGGCCTTCGTGCCGATGTCGGCGCTCAAGGGCGACAACGTGGTGAACAAGTCCGAGCGCTCGCCGTGGTACACCGGTCAGTCGCTGATGGAAATTCTCGAGACCGTCGAGATCGCCAACGACCGCAACTACACCGACCTGCGTTTCCCGGTGCAGTACGTCAACCGTCCGAACCTGAACTTTCGTGGATTCGCCGGCACCCTGGCCAGCGGCGTCGTGCACAAGGGCGATGAAGTCGTTGTGCTGCCGTCGGGCAAGAGCAGCCGTGTGAAATCCATCGTCACCTTCGAAGGTGAGCTGGAGCACGCCGGTCCAGGTCAGGCTGTAACGCTGACCATGGAAGACGAGATCGACATCTCTCGCGGCGACTTGCTGGTGCACGCCGACAACCTGCCGCAAGTGACCGACGCCTTCGACGCCATGCTGGTGTGGATGGCCGAAGAGCCGATGCTGCCGGGCAAGAAATACGACATCAAACGCGCCACGAGTTACGTGCCGGGTTCGATCACCAGCATCGTTAATCGCGTTGACGTGAACACCCTGGAAGAAGGTCCTGCCAGCGCATTGCAACTGAACGAGATCGGTCGGGTCAAGGTCAGCCTCGACACCGCGATCGCGCTGGACGGTTACGCCAGTAACCGCACCACCGGTTCGTTCATCGTCATTGATCGTTTGACCAACGGCACCGTTGCCGCCGGCATGATCATCGCTCAGCCGTTGGCGCATGGCGGCAGCACGCACCACGGCAAACTCGCGCACGTAGCCACCGAAGAACGCGCTCAGCGTTTCGGCCAACAACCGGCCACCGTGTTGTTCAGCGGCTTGTCGGGCGCGGGCAAAAGCACCCTGGCCTACGCGGTTGAACGCAAGCTGTTCGACATGGGCCGTGCGGTGTTTGTACTCGATGGCCAGAACCTGCGTCACGACTTGAACAAAGGTCTGCCACAGGATCGCGCCGGGCGTACCGAGAACTGGCGTCGTGCCGCGCACGTTGCGCGTCAGTTCAACGAAGCCGGCCTGGTGACCCTGGCGGCGTTTGTTGCGCCGAGTGCTGAAGGGCGTGAGCAGGCCAAGGAACTGATCGGCAAGGAGCGTCTGCTGACGGTCTACGTCCAGGCTTCGCCGACGGTCTGTGCCGAGCGTGATCCGCAAGGTCTGTACGCGGCGGCCGGGGATAACATCCCGGGCGATTCCTTCCCGTACGATGTGCCGCTGGACGCCGACCTCGTGGTCGACACCCAGTCGCTGTCGCTGGAAGAAAGCGTCAAGCAAGTGCTGGATCTGCTGCGTACGCGTGGTGCGATCTAAGCGTTAGCCGCTCCAATAAAAAACCCGCCGATGAGTGATCATCGGCGGGTTTTTTTGTGGGTCAACTCGGTCAACTGTGGGAGCTAGCCTGCTAGCCTGCTAGCGATTGCGGTGATTCAGGCAATAAATCTGCTGAATGTGAACCCGCTATCGCCAGCAGGCTGGCTCCCACAGTAGGTCAGTGTTTATCGGGATATTCGCGGTGCATCTGCGCCAACAGCGCATCCTTGTCTTCCCACAGTTGATTGATCCAGCCCTGAAACTGCAATCGATACTCCCCGTCCTGGTCGTAGTTCTTGCCAATGAACTGCGGCGGAATCTTCAGCTCCTGAAAATGCACCACTACGTCCGCAACGTTCCCGCACAGCAGATCCCAATACCCAGGACGCCCGGCCGGGTAATGAATGGTCACATTGACGATCGATTCAAGCTGTTCACCCATCGCATCCAGCACAAACGCAATGCCGCCGGCCTTGGGCTTGAGCAGGTACTTGAACGGTGATTTCTGCTGCGCATGCTTGCCTTCAGTGAAGCGCGTGCCTTCGACAAAATTGAAAATCCCCACCGGGTTATTGCGGAACTTGTCGCACGTCTTGCGGGTGGTTTCCAGGTCCTTGCCTTTCTTCTCCGGGTGCTTTTCCAGATAGGCCTTGGAGTAGCGCTTCATGAACGGAAAGCCGAGCGCCCACCAGGCCAGGCCAATCACCGGCACCCAGATCAGTTCCTGTTTGAGGAAGAACTTCAGCGGCTGGATGCGCCGGTTGAGTACGTATTGCAACACCATGATGTCGACCCAGCTTTGATGGTTGCTGGTGATCAGGTAGGAGTGTTGATAATCCAGCCCTTGCAGGCCGCTGAGGTGCCAGCGGGTGCGGCAGACCAGGTTCATCCAGGCCTTGTTGTTGCTGATCCAGGCTTCATGGGTATGGCTCATCAGCCAAAGCGTGAAACGCTGGGCGAGGGCGAAGGGCAACACTTTGAAAATTGCCACGCAGAACAGGAACGAGCACAGCAGAATGGTATTCAGCGCCAATAGCAGCGAGGCGATTACGCCGCGCACGGGTGCAGGTAGAAAAGCCAGCATTTAAAGATCCATAGGTCGGTTGGCAGCTTGAATCGCGGTCAACGCGATGGTGTAGACGATGTCATCAACTTGCGCGCCGCGCGGCAGGTCGTTCACCGGTTTGCGCAGGCCTTGCAGCATCGGCCCGAGGCTGACGCAATCGGCGCTGCGCTGCACGGCTTTGTGCGTGGTGTTGCCGGTGTTCAGGTCGGGGAACACAAACACCGTCGCGCGACCGGCGACCTGGCTGTTCGGCGCCAGTTGCCGGGCCACGGTTTCGTTGGCGGCGGCATCGTACTGCAACGGGCCGTCGATCAGCAGCGAGTTCTGCTGTTCGTGGGCGAGCAGCGTGGCTTCGCGAACCTTCTCGACTTCTTCGCCGCTGGCCGATTCTCCGCTGGAGTAACTGATCATCGCCACGCGCGGGATAATGCCAAACGCTGCCGCCGAGTCAGCGCTTTGCAGGGCGATCTCGGCCAGTTCGCTGGCGCTCGGGTGCGGGTTCATCACGCAGTCGCCGTAGACCAGCACTTCTTCAGGAAAGAGCATGAAGAACACTGAAGACACCAGTGTGCAGCCCGGCGCCGTTTTAATCAGCTGCAGGGCAGGGCGGATGGTGTTGGCGGTGGAGTGAATGACCCCGGACACGAGGCCGTCGACCTCATCCAGCGCGAGCATCATGGTGCCGATCACCACGGTGTCTTCCAATTGCTGCTCGGCCATCGGCGCGTTGAGGCTTTTGCTTTTGCGCAGTGCAACCATCGGTTCGACGTAGCGCTCGCGAATCAGGTCAGGGTCGAGAATCTCCAGCCCCGGCGGCAACTCGATACCTTGAGCGCGGGCCACGGCTTCGACGTCTTCCGGTTTCGCCAGCAACACGCAACGGGCGATGCCGCGCGCCTGACAGATCGCTGCCGCTTGCACGGTCAGCGGCTCGCTGCCTTCAGGCAGGACGATGCGCTTGTTGGCGGCCTGGGCGCGCTGGATCAATTGATAACGGAACACCGCGGGCGACAAGCGCATCTCACGCGGGGTGCCGCAACGCTGGTGCAGCCAGTCGGCATCCAGATGGCTGGCGACGAAGTCGGTGATGATTTCCGCACGCTCGCGGTCGTCGATCGGGATTTCTTTGTTCAAACCGTTCAACTGGTTGGCGGTGTCGTAGGAGCCGGTGCTCACCGACAACACCGGCAGGCCCGCCTGCAACGCGCCGCGGCACAGGTCCATGATGCGCGGGTCGGGCAGGGTGTCGCTGGTCAGCAACAGGCCGGCCAGCGGCACGCCGTTCATGGCGGCGAGGCTGACGGCGAGGATGATGTCGTCGCGATCGCCGGGCGTCACCACCAGCACGCCGGGCTTGAGCAGCTCCACGGTGTTGCGCATGGTGCGGGCGCAGATGATGATTTTGGTCATGCGCCGGGTTTCGTAATCGCCGGCATTGAGGATTTGCGCGCCCATCAGGTCGGCCACGTCGCGGGTGCGCGGCGCGTTCAACTCCGGCTGGAACGGGATGCAGCCGAGCAAGCGGAAATCACCGCTGCGCAGCAACGGCGAATGCTCTTTCAGGCGTGAGGCGAAGGCTTCCATGCTTTCTTCGGTCTTGACCTTGTTGAGGATCACGCCGAGGACTTTCGGGTCTTTCGGACCGCCAAACAATTGCGCCTGCAATTCCACCCGGCCAGACAGTTCGGTCAGCACTTCGTTTTCCGGAGCCGAGACCAGGATCACTTCGGCATCGAGGCTCTTGGCCAAATGCAGATTGACCCGTGCGGCGTAACTGGCGCTGCGGGTCGGGACCATGCCTTCGACGATCAGCACGTCCTTGCCGACGGCGGCTTGCTGATAAAGGGTGATGATTTCTTCGAGCAGCTCATCCAGCTGACCGTCGCCGAGCATGCGCTCGACGTGAGCCAGGCCGAGTGGCTGGGGCGGTTTCAAACCGTGAGTGCGCGCCACCAGTTCGGTGGAGCGTTCCGGGCCGGTGTCACCTGGGTGCGGCTGGGCAATCGGTTTGAAAAAGCCGACTTTGAGGCCGGCTCGCTCAAGGGTGCGCACCAGCCCGAGGCTGATGGAGGTCAGACCCACACCAAAATCGGTGGGCGCGATAAAAAAAGTTTGCATGCGGATTCTCTAAGGGAGCATGGCAATGGTGAAGACCTATGACTGGCCGTCTACCGAAATTCAGTCGCCAAGGTTATCGCTAACCGAGCCTTGTGCGCACCAACCGCAATCAAAGGGCTGGCCTATTTTTTCGATACGTTGCGCGGGGTCCAGGACCCAGGCGCGCGATTGCCACGGTGGCTGATGACGCAGGTGCTGAGTGTGGCCGCAGGAAAGCTCGGCCACCCAATGCCCGTCCTCATCCTGATGGAAACCTGTGACCGTCGAGCCTTTCGTCGCGATCCGTCTGTCCGGGTTGTGTTCGCTTTCGGACGATTGCTTCGCTAAACTTGGCCTTTCTTCATTCTTATGCAAAAGGTCTCGCCCCATGCTGATCGCCGCCAATAAGGCTGTCTCCATCGACTATACCCTGACCAACGACGCTGGTGAGGTCATCGACAGTTCCGCCGGCGGCGCGCCGCTGGTCTACCTGCAAGGCGCAGGTAACATCATCCCGGGCCTGGAAAAGGCACTGGAAGGCAAAGCAGTCGGCGACGAGCTGACCGTGGCCGTTGAACCTGAAGATGCTTACGGCGAATACGCTGCCGAACTGGTCAGCACCCTGAGCCGCAGCATGTTCGAAGGCGTCGACGAACTGGAAGTGGGCATGCAGTTCCACGCTTCCGCGCCGGACGGCCAAATGCAGATCGTCACCATCCGCGATCTGGACGGCGATGATGTCACCGTCGACGGCAACCACCCGTTGGCCGGTCAGCGCCTGAATTTCCAGGTCAAGATCATCGACATCCGTGACGCCAGCCAGGAAGAAGTCGCTCATGGTCACGTCCATGGCGAAGGTGGCCATCACCACTGATTTTCTGCGCTAAGCTCAGAGAACTGGAGAGGCGCCCGCGGGGCGCCTTTTTAGTCCGCGGCTGTCCCTGGCGACATCGCCAAGTGGCTGTTTCGAGTAGAACACGGGAATCTGGAGTTCGTCATGAGTGCTTTTCACGACCTTAAATTGACAGCCCTGGATGGACAGGAGCTACCGCTGGCACCCCTCAAGGGGCACGTCGTGCTTGTGGTTAACGTCGCCTCCAAATGTGGCTTGACCCCACAGTACGCTGCGCTGGAAAACCTCTACCAGCAATACAAGGACAAAGGCTTCAGCGTGCTGGGCTTGCCGTGCAACCAGTTTGCCGGGCAGGAACCGGGCACCGAGCAAGAGATCCAGGATTTCTGCAGCCTCAACTATGGCGTGACCTTTCCGTTGTCCAGCAAGCTGGAAGTCAACGGTCACGATCGTCATCAGTTGTACCGGCTGCTGGCGGGCGAGGGCGCGGAGTTTCCGGGGGACATTACCTGGAACTTCGAGAAATTCCTGCTAGGCAAAGACGGGCGTGTGCTGGCGCGGTTTTCGCCGCGTACGGCGCCGGATGATCCGACGGTCATTCATGCGATTGAAAAAGCGCTGAGCTGAACCCCGGTAACTGTAGGAGCGAGGCTTGCCCGCGAAGGCGTCATGTCTTCAACATTGAAAGCGACTGACCTAACGCCTTCGCGAGCAAGCTTCGCTCCTACGGTCCATCTGTCTTTTAATCCTTAATCACCCAAATCAATAGTACTGTTCAAGGCTTGCGACTCTCCATATTATCGCCGTCATAAAGTCATTTTCCCGTGGAGCGTCCCATGCCAGTCAAAGCCCTGTTCAAACCGTTCCACCTCGGCACCCTCGAACTGCCGACCCGCGTCGTCATGGCGCCGATGACCCGCTCGTTTTCGCCGGGCGGCGTTCCTAATTCCAAAGTGATCGAGTACTACCGTCGCCGCGCCGCCGCAGGCGTTGGCCTGATCATCACCGAAGGCACCACCGTCGGGCACAAGGCCTCCAATGGCTACCCGAACGTGCCGCATTTCTACGGTGATGCAGCGCTGGCCGGCTGGAAGAAAGTGGTCGACGCGGTGCACGCTGAAGGCGGCAAGATCGTTCCTCAGCTGTGGCATGTCGGCAGCGTGCGCCGTATCGGCACCGAGCCCGATGCCAGCGTGCCGGGTTACGGTCCGTCGGAGAAATTGAAGGACGGTCAGGTCGTCGTTCACGGCATGACCCAGCAGGATATCCAGGACGTCATCGCCGCGTTCGCCCAAGCCGCCAAAGACGCCCAAAGCATCGGCATGGACGGCGTGGAAATCCACGGTGCCCACGGCTATCTCGTGGACCAGTTCTTCTGGGAAGGCAGCAACCAGCGCACCGACGAATACGGTGGCGACCTGGCCAATCGTTCGCGTTTCGCCATCGAACTGATTCAAGCCGTGCGCGCAGCGGTCGGCGAAGGCTTCCCGATCATCTTCCGTTTCTCGCAGTGGAAGCAGCAGGATTACACCGCGCGCCTGGTGCAAACCCCGGAGGCGCTGGGTGAATTCCTCAAGCCGCTGTCCGACGCAGGCGTGGACATTTTCCACTGCTCGACGCGGCGTTTCTGGGAGCCGGAGTTCGACGGCTCCGAGCTCAACCTGGCCGGCTGGGCCCGCAAGCTCACTGGCAAGCCGACCATCACTGTGGGCAGCGTTGGCCTGGACGGCGAGTTCCTGCAGTTCATGGTCAACACCGACAAGATCGCGCAGCCGGCCAGTCTGGAAAAACTGCTGGAGCGGTTGAACAACGATGAGTTCGATCTGGTGGCGGTAGGGCGCGCGCTGCTGGTTGATCCGGACTGGGCGCAGAAAGTGCGCGATGGTCGTGAGGAAGACATCCTGCCGTTCAGCCGAGAGGCGTTGATGACCTTGGTTTAATCGGCGACTGGCAGGCCTCATCGCCAGCAGGCTGGCTCCCACAGGGGTTCTGCGATGTACACGGAACCTGTGGGGGCCAGCCTGCTGGCGATGACTGACTTAATGTCACCTTAGGCTCGGGGCAAGGTTGGTGCATTCGGCACCACCTGCTCCCCCACACAAGCCCCCCGCAACTGCCCCTCAAACTGCTCGATAATCGCCGCCCAACCCTGACGGCTCGCATGCTGACGCGCATTGAGCCTTACGCACCTCAACGTCTCGCGCTCCTCCAGCAGCCACGTTGCCGCATCGCAGAACGCCTCTTCGTCCCCAGGCATTGCCAGCACGCCGTTGTAGCCATGGCGAATATGCTGGGCCGCTGCCGCCTGATCGTAAGCCACCACGCCCAAACCAGACGCCAATGCCTCAAGCACCACATTGCCAAAGGTTTCGGTCAAACTCGGAAACAGAAAAACATCCGCCGACGCATAGTGGCTGGCCAACACCTCGCCGCGTTGTGAGCCACAGAAAATCGCTTCGGGGAGTGCCTGCTCCAATGCGCCTCGCTGCGGACCGTCGCCAACCACAATCAGCTTCATGTTGCGCTGGGGATAAGTGGCTTTCAGCGCGTCGAAACAGCGCTTGAGCAATCCAAGATTTTTCTCCTGCGCCAAACGTCCTACGTGAATGACCGCGATGTCCTTCTCGGCCAGGCCCCACTGTTCACGTAGGGATTGCAGGCGTTTGACCGGATGAAACAATTGGCTGTCGACCCCACGGGACAACAGCGCCAGTCGCTCGAAATGACGCCGCTCCAGCTCAAGTCGCTGGCTGATGCTGGGCACCAGCGTCAACGTAGAACGATTGTGGAACCAGCGCAGGTAATGGGTCAGCAAGCGCGACAGCAATCCGAGCCCATACTGACTGGAATACTGCTGGAAATTAGTATGAAAGCCGCTGACCACCGAAATCCCCAAACGCCGCGCCGCACGCAAGGCGGATAACCCCAGCGGTCCCTCCGTGGCGATGTAGAGCACGTCCGGGCGATTGCGCTTCCAGCGCCGTAGCAGCTTGTGCATCGACGACTGACCCCATTGCAATCCGGGATAGCCCGGCAGCGGCCAGCCCCGACACAGCAGTAACTCATCGTTGCTGCCCAACTGCTGATCGCAGCCCTGACGTGGCCGCACGAGTTCGACCTGATGCCCGCGCGCGCGCAAACCATCGCACAAGCGGCCGAGAGTATTGGCCACGCCGTTGATTTCGGGAGGGAAGGTTTCGGTGATCAGGGTGATATGCAGAGCTGTCGTCATGACCACAGTGTCGGCTGAGGCTATGTCGTCATTGTGACGGCGGGATGATGGATTTGTGACGCTGACTTTGGCTCGATGGGCTCAACTTTCTGGCCGGCAGGTCGTTAGCCTTGGCTGTACACATTAATCAGGGAGGCCACCGTGTCCGATAATATTTATGCCCCGCCGTTGGCACAATTGGAGCCTGTCGCTGAGCAGCCTTACGCGTTTTATGTCGTATCGCCACGAAAACTCATGACGTTGGCCACGCTTACCTTTGGCCTGTATTTCTACTACTGGTCGTACAAAAACTGGAGTCTGTACAAACAAGCCACACAGGCTGATATCTGGCCGTGGGCACGCGGCTTGTTGTGCATTTTTTTCATTCACCAGTTGTACCGCCGAGCTAACGAAAAAATCCTTGGCAGCGGTCGTACTTTTAACTGGGACTTCGAGCAGTGGGCGACCGTCTTCGTCGTACTGACGGTCGGTGCCAACCTGCTCGATGCGGTGGCAAGGCGTGTCGAAGGCTTTGCATTTTTGGGCGGTTGGCTGCTGTTGATGATCCCGCTGAGGGCCTTTGTGGTGTGCAAAAGCCAACCGATGATCAACTTCGCGGCCAATGATCCAGAGGGGCTGAGCAATTCACGCTTCACCGCTTTGAACTTCTTGCTCATGGTTCCGGGGGTGGTGCTTTGGGCGATGACACTTTTCGGCATGTGGATTATTTACCGTTAAGGTCACCGCAGCGGTGGAGGACGCCTTTCAGCGCTTCTCCAACGCGAAGGCCTCGGCCCCACGCTCACGCACCCAGAACAACGTCGCCCCGGCTACGGCGGCTGGCATCATCAGAATGTTGACCACCGGAATCAGCAGCACCAGGTAAACGATCCCGCCGAAACTCATGCTCTGCCAGCGCTTCTGCCGCAGCCAGGCGAGCATCTCGTTCCAGCCCAGTTTGTGGTTGTCCGCCGGGTAGTCGATGTACTGAATTGCCATCATCCACACGCCGAACAGCAGCCACAGCGGCGCAGCAATGATGTTCACCACGGGGATGAACGAGAGAATGAACAACCCGATCGCCCGCGGCAGGAAGTAGCCGAGCTTGCGCATTTCTCGAGACAAGGTGCGGGGGATCATGGCGATCAGTTCGCCCCAGCTGAACGCCGGAAAGTCGTCGGTGCCGCGCACTACCACTTCGACCTTCTCCGCCAGGAATCCATTGAACGGCGCGGCGATGACGTTAGCGAGCATGGTGAAGGTGAAAAACACCATCAGCACCACAAGCACTACGAAAATCGGCCAGAGGATGTAACTGAGAAAACTCAGCCAGTCGGGCAGGGATGGCATCAGCGTATCGACCCACAAGCTGAATTGATGGCTGGCCAGGTAGATCAATCCGACGAACAGTACGAGGTTGATCACCAAGGGCAACAACACGAACAAACGCAGGCTGGGGCTCAGGACCAGCTTGAGGCCTTCTCGCAGGTATTGCGGGCCGGACAGAACGGGGGCGGGCATATCGTGCTCCGAGCAGAGGGAAAACGCGCCGACCTTACCGGCTTTGCCTGACAGGCGAAAGCGCGGCAGCGACATCGACATTAACTGTAACAAAGGTGCCTATAAATCCATCGTGACCGGATAGAGACCGCCTATGAGCTGGATTGTTAAACCGTATTTCCTTAATCTTCGCCCCCTCGATACGCTGCACCCATTCTTTTTACAGGACTGTCGAACCCGAACCTTCCCCAAGGCACTCAACGGTCCTTTTTTATTCCCGCCGGCAACCCGGCGTTCCGCGCCAGGTGTTCCGGGCCGGTCAACAGGAGCAGGTCATGTCTGAAGTCCGTCATTCGCGAGTGATTATTCTCGGTTCCGGCCCTGCCGGTTACAGCGCCGCGGTCTATGCCGCCCGTGCCAACCTCAAGCCACTGCTGATCACCGGCATGCAGGCCGGCGGTCAACTGACCACCACCACCGAAGTCGACAACTGGCCGGGCGACGTCCACGGCCTCACCGGCCCGGCGCTGATGGAACGCATGAAAGAGCACGCCGAGCGCTTTGAAACCGAGATCGTTTTCGATCACATCAATGCCGTCGACTTCGCTGCCAAGCCGTACACCCTGATCGGTGACAGCGCGACGTACACCTGCGACGCCCTGATCATCGCCACCGGCGCCAGCGCGCGTTACCTCGGTCTGCCGTCGGAAGAAGCGTTCATGGGCAAAGGCGTTTCGGCCTGCGCAACCTGCGACGGTTTCTTCTACCGCAACAAGCCAGTGGCTGTGGTCGGTGGTGGCAACACCGCAGTTGAAGAAGCGCTGTACCTGGCCAACATCGCCAGCACCGTGACCCTGGTCCACCGTCGCGAAACCTTCCGCGCCGAGAAGATCCTGATCGACAAGCTCAATGCCCGCGTTGCCGAAGGCAAGATCATCCTGAAGCTGAACGCGAACCTGGACGAAGTCCTGGGCGACAACATGGGCGTGACCGGTGCTCGCCTGAAGAACAACGACGGCAGCTTCGACGAGCTGACAGTCGACGGCGTGTTCATCGCCATCGGCCACACCCCGAACACTTCGTTGTTCGAAGGCCAGCTGACGTTGAAAGACGGTTACCTGGTTGTCCACGGCGGCCGTGAAGGCAACGCCACCGCGACCAACCTCGAAGGCATCTTCGCGGCCGGTGACGTGGCTGACCACGTTTACCGTCAAGCCATCACCTCGGCCGGCGCCGGTTGCATGGCGGCACTGGATGCCGAGCGTTACCTCGACGACCTGCAGAACGCTTCGTTCTGAGTCTGTTGAAATGAAAAAACCGGCTTCGGCCGGTTTTTTTGTGCCCACAGAAAGTGCGGTCAACACAAACCCTTGTGGGAGCTAGCCTGCTAGCGATGGTGTGTCAGTCACATCGATGTAGCTGACACACCATCGCTAGCAGGCTAGCTCCCACAGGGACTGCAGGGACTTTATATTCAGATCAGTTTTTTCAGGCACGCCTCAAGAATATCCAGGCCTTCCTCCAACACGGCTGACTCGGTGGTCAACGGTGCCAGCAGCCGAATGATGTGGCGCGATTTGCCGCTGGGCATCAGCAACAAGCCCGCGTCTCGCGCCAGGCTCAGCAGTTGCGTCAACTGTGCGGATGCCGGCGAGCCGTCGTCGTTGATCAGTTCGATACCGCGCATCGCACCGACGCCGGTCAAGCGGCCCAGGTACGGCGAAAGTTTGCTGGCGCGCCAGGATTCGTAGCGGCTGACAATCGCTTCTTCCTGTTGTGCACCCCAGGCTTGCAGGTTCGCGTCAGTCATTTCGTCCAGGGTCGCCAACGCGGCGGCGCAGGCGATGGGGTTGCCCGAGTAAGTGCCGCCCAGCCCACCCTTTGGCAACGTGTCGAGCAGCGACTTGCGCCCGACCACCGCGCCCAGCGGCACGCCGCCGGCAATGCTTTTGCCCAGCAGGATCAGGTCCGGTTCAATGCCCAGCCGCGAAAACGCAAAACGCTGACCGGTGCGGCCGAAGCCGGACTGGATTTCATCGGCAATCAACAGAATATTTTTTTCATCACAGAACCGTCGCAGCGCTTGAGCGAACTCCACATCCATCGCCAGGAATCCCGCTTCGCCTTGCACCGGTTCGACGATAAAGCACGCCACATCTTCAACGTCGATCTCGACACTGAATAGTCGATCCATGGCCTTCAAGGCTTCGGCGCAGGTCACGCCGCTGTCCTTGCTCGGGTACGGCAAATGAAACACCGGCCCCGGCAGCACACCGACTTTCTGTTTGTAAGGCGCGACTTTGCCATTGAGGTTGAGTGTGGCGAGGGTGCGGCCGTGGAAAGCGCCGTCGAAAGCGATGACCGCTGTGCGACCGGTGGCGCCACGCACGATCTTCAGGGCGTTTTCCGCTGCTTCCGCGCCGCTGTTGGTGAGCATGCCGCTGACCGGGTAGTCCACCGGCATGAACGCGGTGAGACGATCCATCAGTTCGAGGTAGGGCACATGCGGGGCGGCGTTGAACGCGTAGTGAGTCAGCCGGGTGGCTTGTTCGCGAATGGCTTCGACGATACGCGGATGGCAATGGCCGAGGTTCAGCACGCCGATGCCGCCGACAAAGTCGATATAGCGTTTGCCATCGGTGTCCCAGACCTCGGCATTTTTGCCATGGCTGAGCGTGACGGGGTGCACGATGTTGATCGACCGGCTGATGGATTCGCTGCTCATGGGATGACCGACTCTGAAGAAGGGATGCTTCTTTTTATCTAAGCCGTGAGCAGTGGTTTCGGGCAAACGAAATAAAGTGGCCGGGTCAATCTTAAAAGTCGGGATGTGGTATGAGCGTATGTAAAAGTCAGCAGCAACAACGCAGAATCTGTAGGAGCATGGCTTGCCAGCGAAGGCGTCTTCAAAAGCGATGCAAGATTCAAGGACGCCTTCGCGGGCAAGCCTCGCTCCTACAAAAAGCGTTTAGCGGCGAGTCAGTGGCTGTTGGGTGAATTTCACACCGGCCAGACCCTGTGCAATCAACGCTCGAATATTGCCGTGGTCACTGCCTTCAGGCGTCGCCACAACAGAGCGGTAATGCTCGCCAAATGCCAACAGCGCTTCTTCATCGCTCAGACCTTCCAGCAGCGCCAGACCCAGGGTCTTGCACGAACCTTCGTTCTGCCCGGCGGCGTTTTCCACGCCACCGTTGTTGAAAGCCTGGGGCTGGTAATCGTAACCCGCAGCGATGAACGCCAGGGTGTCGGCGAATAGGTGTTCGCCACTCTTGAGGCTGGCGCGCAGGGTGTTCAAATCACTCATTGGGCTTTCCTTTGGCGAACGCCGCTTGTTGTTCGGCGTTGGCTTCTTGCTGGTATTGGGCTTTCCACTCGGCGTACGGCATGCCGTAAACCACTTCGCGGGCGTCATCGAGGCTGACCTCGATCTGGCGTTCGTCGGCGGCGGCCTTGTACCACTTGGACAGGCAGTTTCGGCAGAAACCGGAGAGGTTCATCAGGTCGATGTTCTGCACGTCCTTGCGGCTGTCCAGGTGGGCGACCAGCCGGCGAAAGGCGGCGGCTTCAAGTTCCAGGCGTTGTTGATCGTTCATGGATGTCTCTGCGAGACAGCTTCAAGCGGCAAGCTTGAAGCTGTGGGGTGGGTTGCGGTGGCCTTTAGCTTACCGCCTGAAGCTTGAAGCTTGAAGCTTAGCGGCTCGCCGCTAGCGTAATCGACACCGACTCGGCGAATCGCAGGGCGTGCGGCTTGTCGACTTCAACCTCGGCATACAGCACCGATGCGTTGGCCATGACCAGATCGAGGATTTCCTGGGTCAGGCGTTCGAGCAGGGCGAAACGATTGCCCTCCACGTGGGCGATGATCGCCTTGGTGATGGTTCGGTAATTCAGCGCGTGATCGATGTCGTTGTCACGCACCGCTTCTTGAGCGGCATACAGGATGGTCAGGTTGATCAGCACATCCTGCTTGTTGAGGATTTCATCCTCGTTGATCCCGATGAAGGTCCGCAGGCACAGGTCCTTGACCCGGATGCGTGCCATTCCTGGTTGAAGTTGTGGCATTGCTACTTGCTCCGTCCAATCAATTGCAGGAACTCCTGGCGGGTGTTGCTTGACTCGCGGAAGGCGCCGAGCATCACCGAGGTGTTCATGGTCGAATTCTGTTTCTCGACGCCGCGCATCATCATGCACATGTGCCTGGCTTCGATGACCACCGCGACACCGGCCGCGTCGGTCACCTGTTGCACCGCCTCGGCGATTTGCCGGGTGAGGTTTTCCTGAATCTGCAGGCGGCGGGCGAACATGTCCACCAGCCGCGCGATCTTCGACAGTCCCAGCACCTTGCCCGTCGGAATATAAGCCACATGGGCCTTGCCGATGAAGGGCAGCAGGTGATGTTCGCACAACGAATAGAGTTCGATGTCGGCGACGATGATCATCTCATCGGTGTCAGACGCAAACAGTGCGCCGTTGACGATCTCTTCGACACTCTGGTCGTAACCATGGCAGAGGTACTGCATGGCCTTGGCCGCGCGAACCGGGGTGTCTTGCAGTCCTTCGCGGTCGGGGTTTTCACCGAGGCCGATGAGGATTTCGCGATAGCTCTGGGACAGGGAATTCTGGGGCAGGGATAACGTCATGGAACATCCTCGCGGGGGCCGCTTATTTGATGTGCCGTCCGCCGTTGACGGTCAGGGTCGTGCCGGTGACATAGGGGTTGTCGAGCAAATAACGCAGGCTTTGGTAGATCACTTCGCTGCCGGGCTCGATGCCCAGCGCGGATTTGGCCAAGGCCTTGGCACGGTACGCGGCGTCGTCGTCGGGATTGAACATTAGCAGGGCTGGCGCGATACCGTTCACCTTGATTGTCGGCGCGTATTTCGCGGCGAAGGACAGGGTGAGGCTGTCGAGCCCGGCTTTGCTGGCGCAGTAACCGATATGTTTGCTGCTGCCCTTGCGGGTCACGTCATCGCTTATGTGGACAATGTCGGCGGGGCTTGAGCGTTCGAGCAAATCGCCACAGTGCAGGTTGATCAGGTAGGGCGCCAGCATGTGCACGCTGAACATGCGGGTGAAGGCCTCGGCGTCGGTGTCCGGGGTTTCGGCCAGCCATTCAGACGCGTTATGGACAATGGCGCGCAGGCTGTCGGTGTGGGTTTTCAGTTCGGTGATGAACGCGAGGATTCCCGCTTCAGTGGAGAAGTCCGCAAACACCGCGGTGGCGCCCAGGTCGCGCAAGGTCTGCACACCGGGGCGTTCGCTGCGGTAGCTGAAGATCACCGGATGGCCGTCTTCGAGCAAACGCTGCGCACAGTGCAGGCCGACACGCTGGCCGGCACCGGTGATGAGGATCGGAGCTGCAGAAGAGGTCATGAACGGCTCGCGTCGCGGTAAGAGCAAAACTATACCAGCGACGGGTCGTGAGGTGGCTATTGTAGGAGCGAGCGATGCGGCGATCCGACTTGCCCGCGAAGAACGATAACTCGATCTGTCTGTTGAACCGAGTTGTCTTCTTCGCGGGCAAGCCTCGCTCCTACAAGGATCAGTGGTTTTGGGTGGAGGGCTCGGCGGGCAGCGAACGTGCTGGTGCGCTGTTCAGCCAGCCTGCCAGCATGCGGGTCGACAGTGGAATAAAGAAGTAGACCATCAATGGCGTCAGGCACAGGGTGCTGATGAGTACACGAGGCAACAGGCTCATTTCGCCGAGCAACGGTCCCAATACAAAGTTGAACAGCAGGGAAACCGGAAAGAACGCCAGCCAGATCGCCACGGCCTGTTTCCAGCGTGGTGGACGCTGGCCGACGGCGCCGAACCAACCTTCGATCCCGCTAACGCGATGTTCCGTCTTATGCGCAAACAGATCGCTGCCGCGTGCCAGCCAAGCGGTACGCGAAGCCGAATGCTCCCAGGCGTGCATGGTTTGCTCGTCGGCAAAGCGGAAAATAATCTGGAATTCGTTATCTGCGGGCGGCGGAGCGAGCACGCCTGAGCCGAGATAACCGGGAAAATCGGTGGCCAGTTGTTCGCCTTCGCGCAACCAGACCATCAGGTCCTGATAACGCCCATCGGCAACGCGGCGCGAAACCATCAGCGTGACGGGTGAGGTAGACATTATGTATCTCCGTAAGACAAACGCGTCACTCCGGGTAGGAGATTAGCCAGGTACAGCGCCGGGTGATGGGCTGCACCTTGAGACCAGCAAGGATTATTCCTGATTCTGATAATTACACCAGCGGCATCCGTCGCTTATCAACGTATTGAATAGTGATAGGGCAGGAGGAGTAGAATGGGATCCAATTTTGCACAAGGACGTTGATTGCCACATGCCTGTCCTGACTGAAAGTGTCCCTGCCTCGCAGGCGAATCTATCCATCGAGCGTGAAGATCTGTTCCCTATTCGTGAGGTTGCACGCCTGACGGGCATCAACCCCGTCACGTTGCGAGCGTGGGAGCGGCGGTATGGCCTGATCCAGCCCACACGCACCGAAAGCGGGCATCGGCTGTACTCAATGGCCGATATCGAAAAGGTTCGCAGCATCCTCGCCTGGATCGACCGCGGCGTTGCGGTCAGCAAGGTCGGCAAGATTCTGGCCAAGACCGAACCGCTCAAAGCCTTGGCGAAGATCATTCCCGACGAACTCGTTCAGGCCGACTACGCCCAATGGCAGCAGCAGGTTCAGGTGGCGGTGACGGCGTTTGACGAGGTGCAACTGGAGCAAGTCTACGGACAGATTTTTTCCAGCTACCCCCTGACAGTGGTGTTCCAGGACATCCTGTTGCCGATCTGGAAGTTGATGCTGCAGCGCCACGAAGCGTTCGGTCAGACCAGCGAATGGCTATTTCTGGATGGTTTTCTACGTTCTCGCGTATTGCAGCGCATGCTGCTGGTGCGGGTCATGCAACCGCGGCGCGTGATTGTCTGCGCCTTGGCCGATCAGGCCCATGAACTGGAAGTGCTGCTTACGGCGCTGTACCTGAGCAGTGTCGATTCGGCGATTCAATTGTTGGCGATCGGTCAGCCATTCGATGAGTTGACCCTGGTCTGCGAGCGGATCAAACCCTCGGCACTGGTGCTAGTGTCCAATTGTGCTCCGGCACCCGAGTTACCTCGACGTTTGAATAGACTGGCCCTGAGCCTGGATTGTCAGCTGTTGCTGGCCGGCGATGCATCGGACCTGGCACAGGACAGCCTGACCGGAACGTCGATCGGCTGTCTGGGGAATGAGGGAATGGTGATGCGTCAGCGTCTGAAACAGTTCCTGGCAGGAAATCTGGATACCTGATTCAGATGTGCAGTGCGGGATGTGTCAGACGATGCTGCTGAAGGATGTACTGGCGCAGACGCTCGGTCTCGTCCTTGTCGGTCTGGCTCAATTCGTAGGCATAAAAACCGTTCTCGGTTTCACGCTCAAAAGTGCCGCGCAGCGCAATTCGCTCATAGCCTGACGGACTGAACCACAAAGCAAAGTGCTTGGGTGGTTTGGTCTTGTTGCGAACTTCCAGCAAAACGCCTTTGAACGATATTTCATGCACCCACATCGTGCCGGGTTGGCCTTTGGCATTTTCCAGCGCCACCGGCTCTTCAAGCGTCAGGCGCCATGGCCGTACCATCGGCCCGTCTTCATAAATACTCGGCACGCCCAGGCGCAAATGCAGCGCATGAAATTCGTCTTCCACCAGGTGCAGCGGAAAGGTCATTTGCTGGTTTTCGAAGTTGGCGTGGATGGTGACTTGCTCATGTGCCGCCAGGCGCGTGAGCAAATCACGGATTTGCGATCCACCGTTTACGAGCAGACTCGACGTCGCATCCCGCACATTGAGTTGCGGGTTGTGTTGCATGGTCTGGATAAAATCCAGCTCATCCTGTGTCAGGAGTGTGTCGCGTTGCATGGCTAACTCGAAAGAAAAAGTTACAAAGTCATCGGTGATTGTAGTTAATGACAATTAATTCGCTGTTTTGTTTTCGCCGTTCGTCGCTTTCAACGCATCAAGCTCGGCTTGCATCGCAGCCACTTGCGCTTCCAGTTGCGCAACGCGCTGCTGTGCCTTGACCTGGACCGTGACGTCTTTCTGCACGCCAATAAAATAAGTCTGTCCATCACTCTCGTTTTTCACTGTAGAAAGGGACAGCTCATTCCAGAACGGCGTGCCGTCCTTGCGGTAATTTCTCAGGATTTCCCGGCAGGAGCCGCCATTGGTCAACGACTCGCGAATCGTAGCGAGGGCCTCTTGATCGCGGTCGCCAGACTGCAGGAACCGGCAGTCCTGGTAGAGAATTTCTTCGCTGGTGTAACCCGTCAGACGCTCGAACGCCGGATTTACGTAAATCAGGATGTTATCCAGCTCGCCTTCCTTCTCAGCAATCACGATGCCGTCGTTGGAAGCGTTTATCACCATTTGCAGCAGTTGAGCGTTGATCATCGGAGAATCCTTTCCGAGTGGGTTGAGGGCAGCATTCTAAAAGATCAAATAAGGCTGTGCTGTTAATATCTGCGTCTTTTACTCAGCTTCAGGATCAGTTTGATGAAAGTCGCCATCATTTCCGGCTCGGTGTACGGCACGGCTGAAGAAGTTGCCCGTCACGCCGCCACTCTTTTAAAAGATGCGGGTTTCGAAACCTGGCACAACCCGCGGGCGACGCTTGCCGATGTCCAGGCATACGGCCCGGAAGCGTTTTTGGCGGTGACGTCGACCACCGGCATGGGTGAATTGCCGGATAACCTGCAACCGTTGTATTCGACGATTCGAGATCAGTTGCCCGCCGCCTGGCGTGGTTTGCCGGGTGCCGTGATCGGCCTCGGCGATGCAAGTTACGGCGATACGTTCTGCGGTGGCGGTGAGCAGATGCGTGAATTGTTCGGTGAACTGGGCCTGCGCGAAGTGCTGCCGATGCTGCGCCTGGACGCCAGCGAAAGTGTGACCCCGGAAACCGACGCCGAGCCTTGGCTCGCGGAGTTGATTAGCGCGCTGCGGGGCTGACCGGTCATGGGGCGCGGCGCTGTCATGGTTCTGACGGGGCTTTTGAATCTGTTTGCCGCCCCCTTATTGGCGGCGGTCCTTTGACATGGATCCAGGCTTTATTCCGAACTGACTCGTTAGGCCATCAAGCTGGCTGCGAATGCAACTACACGAAATCCGGGGGCTGACTAGACTGCTGTAACCACAGTAAAACAATAAGAACAGGAGGTCCTTGCCGTGAACGTTGCTCCCGTCCAATCTCCCCACAGTGTCAAAGACCAGGTCAGTGCCGCCGAGTGGCAGACCCGCGTCGACCTGGCTGCCTGTTATCGTCTGGTCGCCTCGCATGGCTGGGACGATCTGATCTTTACGCACATCTCGGCCAAGGTGCCGGGCACAGAAGATTTCCTGATCAACCCGTTCGGGTTGATGTTCCACGAGATCACCGCGTCGAGCCTGGTCAAGGTCGATCAGGCTGGCAACAAACTGATGGACAGCCCTTTCGAGATCAACCCGGCGGGTTACACCATTCACAGCGCCGTTCATGAAGTGCGTCACGACGTGGTCTGCGTGCTGCACACCCACACCGCTGCGGGTGTGGCGGTGTCGGCGCAGAAACAGGGCATTCTGCCGATCAGTCAGCAGTCATTGTTTGTGCTGTCCAGCCTGGCTTACCACGCCTACGAAGGCGTTGCGTTGAACCATGAAGAGAAGGCGCGCCTGCAAGCCGACCTCGGTGAAAACAATTTCCTGATGCTGCACAACCACGGCTTGCTGACCTGTGGCAGCACCATCGCCGACACGTTCCTGATGATGTTTACCTTCCAGCGCGCCTGCGATATCCAGGTGCTGGCACAGAACGGTGGAGCCGAGCTTATTGCCATCGAGCCGCAGATTCTGGCGGGCGCCAAAGCCATGATCGCCGGTGTGACCAAAAGTGCTCAAGGGATGGGTGGTGCGTTGGCCTGGCCGGCGTTGCTGCGCAAACTCGATCAACAAGACCCGGGTTATAAACTCTAATGGCACTCGCCGAGATCCCCCTGTGTGTCTGGCGCAAACGGGGCCAGACGTTCGTATTCCGAGGCCAGACCATTCGCTACTGGACGGCGGGGCAGGGTGAGCCGCTCCTGCTCATCCATGGCTTCCCGACCGCCAGTTGGGACTGGCATTACCTGTGGCAACCGCTGGCGCAGCGCTATCGGGTGATTGCCTGCGACATGCTCGGCTTCGGCGACTCAGCCAAACCGGTCAACCATGAATACAGTTTGTTGGAGCAGGCCGATCTGCAACAGGCCTTGCTCGCGCACCTGAACGTCGAGCAGCCGGTGCATCTGCTGGCCCACGATTATGGCGATAGCGTGGCTCAGGAATTGTTGGCCCGTCATTACGAAGACCGCATTGATATCGCCAGTTGTGTGTTCCTCAACGGCGGCCTGTTTCCTGAAACCCATCGCCCGGTATTGATGCAAAAACTGCTGCTCAGTCCCTTGGGCTGGATGATTGGTAGAGCCTTTACCCGCGATGGGCTGGTGAAAAGTTTCCGGCAGATCTTCGGTCCGCAGACGCGGCCCAGCGAAAGCGAGATGGATGATTTCTGGGCGCTGATCGACAGCAATCACGGTCCGCGGATCATGCACAAACTCATCGCCTATATCCCTGAGCGGCGTGTCCAGCGCGAGCGTTGGGTCAGTGCCATGCAGCGCGGTGAAGTGCCGTTGCGGGTCATCGACGGCGAGGTCGATCCGATTTCCGGCGCGCACATGGTCAAGCGCTATCGAGAGCTGATCCCCGACCCGGACACGGTACTGCTGCCTGATATCGGCCATTACCCACAGACTGAAGCGCCGGCGCAGGTGCTCAAGCATTACCTGGTGTTTCGGGATCGGCTGGTTTCACCGCCACGCAAGGCGGCCTGTTCCTGACTATCCCCCAGCCTTATCGAGCACCATTCAGCTCTACCCGTGTTTATTGTGACCAGCAGCCTGTTGCCTGACACTCAGACTTATTGTCCCTGGTCTGCTGGAGTTCCCCATGAATGAGTCTGTGCGCTTCGAAGATAAAGTAGTGATCGTCACGGGTGCAGGCGGTGGCCTTGGCCGGGCTCACGCACTGCTGTTCGCAAAGCAGGGCGCCAAAGTGCTGGTCAATGATCTCGGCGGCTCGGCTCAAGGGGAAGGCGCCAACGCGTCGGCAGCAGACCGCGTTGTGGCGGAAATCCGTGAGGCTGGCGGCATCGCTGAAGCCAACCACGACTCCGTCACCGATGGCGACAAAATCGTCCAGCACGCCCTCGACGCGTTCGGCCGCATCGACGTCGTGGTCAACAACGCCGGGATCCTGCGCGACAAGACTTTCCACAAAATGGACGATGCCGATTGGGATCTGGTTTACCGCGTCCACGTCGAAGGCGCCTACAAAGTCACCCGCGCCGCCTGGCCGCATATGCGCGAGCAAAATTATGGCCGCGTGATCTTCACCGCATCGACTTCGGGCATTTACGGCAACTTCGGCCAGTCCAATTACGGCATGGCCAAACTCGGCCTCTACGGCCTGACCCGCACACTCGCCATCGAAGGCCGCAAGAACAACATCCTGGTCAACGCCATCGCGCCCACCGGCGGCACTCGCATGACCGAAGGCTTGATTCCGCCGCAAGTGTTCGAGCAACTCAAGCCCGAACTGGTGAGCCCGTTGGTGGTGTACCTGGCCAGTGAGAACTGCCAGGAAACTTCCGGTTTGTTTGAAGTCGGCGGCGGCTGGATGGGCAAGGTGCGTTGGGAACGCAGCCTGGGCGCAGGGTTTGATCCACGGGTGGGGTTCTCGCCGGAGGATGTGGCGGCGCAGTGGGAGCAGATTTGTGATTTCGAAGGGGCGGCGCATCCTAAGGACAATATTGAGGCGCTGAAGGAAATGATGGGGAATTTGCAGAAGTATTCGTTGTGACCCTGATGCCTTCCGCAGGGCTTATCTGAGTTCTGCCATTCCCCCGATTGTTCCCCCGCCACAAAACCATCGCCCATAAAAAAGGCCGCTGCAAACGCAGCGGCCAAAGTAAGACGTTGGATCAAGGAGCTACAAATCAACGTCAGTGAACACGGGGCGATCAATCGATAAAACGTCGATTCATCTGGATTCTGTCGCGAATGGCGCGGGTTCATCACACACCATCGCTTCGCGCTTCCAGGTTGTTCACCGTGAAAGCCCGGCAAGAATAAGGCCTTGAGCCCAAAGGAAAAATAGCGATTCGCGACATGCTCTGTTGCAGCATGAGTAACAGTGCGCCGCATCCCCTGTAGCAGCTGTCGAGCAGCGCGAGGCTGCGTTCGGCGACGAAGTCGTCGTAAAACCTGCGCATGCGGTCTTCCTGATGTACCACATTGCCTGAAATTACGACTGATTCCTTCGAACGCGGCCTGAACCGAACGCAGCCTCGCGTTGCTCGACAGCTGCTACATGGGGCGGTGCCAGCCTCCCGCCATGCATCTGACTGATAACCCCCCATCCAGCCCATCCATACCCGGCGTAAACCCCCGCCTCATCAGGCCATTCATCCTTTAGAGGTACACCACGAATACCTCCTTGGTGCGCTTATCGCTCCCAGCGTGCGGCAGTAGGGTGGGGCCTTCTGTCACTCACCGGGGAAGACGCATGACAAAAACAACAATGCGCGCCATCTTCACGCCGCAAGCGCTGGCCGCTGCGGTTGCCTTGGGCTGCTGTGCCCAGGCGCAAGCGGTTGCATTCAACATCGGCGAAATCGAGGGGACGTTCGACTCCTCGCTGTCCGTCGGCGCGAGTTGGGGCATGCGCGATGCCGATAAGTCTTTGGTGGGCACCGTCAACGGCGGGACCGGCCAGTCTTCGACCGGTGATGACGGCCGGCTGAATTTCAAGAAAGGCGAAACCTTCTCCAAGATCTTCAAGGGCCTGCACGACCTCGAGTTGAAATACGGCGACACCGGTGTGTTCGTCCGTGGCAAGTACTGGTACGACTTCGAGCTCAAGGATGAAACCCGCGAGTTCAAGCCGATCAGCGACAGTGGCCGCAAGGAGGGCGCCAAGTCCTCCGGTGCGCAGATTCTCGATGCCTTCGTCTATCACAACTATTCCATCGCCGATTTGCCGGGCACCGTGCGCGCTGGCAAGCAGGTGGTCAGTTGGGGTGAAAGTACTTTCATCGGCAACTCGATCAACAGCATCAACCCGATCGACGTATCAGCGTTCCGTCGCCCAGGCGCCGAGATCAAGGAAGGCCTTATTCCGGTGAACATGTTGTTCGCCTCCCAGGGGTTGACCGATCAGCTCTCGGTGGAAGGGTTCTATCAACTGGAGTGGGACCAGACTGTCGTCGACAACTGCGGCACCTTCTTCGGCAACGACGTGGTGGCGGATGGTTGCAACAACAATTACACCGTCGGCAGCCCCGCGATTGCCCCGTTGGCGCCATTGGCGGCAGCCTTCGGTCAACCGATCCAGGTGACCCGCGAGGGCGTGGTCGTTCCCCGTGGCGGCGACCGCGATGCGCGGGATTCGGGGCAGTGGGGCACGGCGTTGCGCTGGCTCGGTGACGACACCGAGTACGGGCTGTATTTCATGAATTACCACAGCCGCACACCGTCGGTCGGCACCGTGACCGCGGGTGCGTCGACACTGGCCAGCCTGCCCGGCATGGTCGGCATTGCCAACTCGCTGGCGCCTGGCAGCGGAGCGGGGCTGGCCCAAAGCGTAATGCTCGGTCGCGGTCAGTATTACCTCGAATACCCGGAAGACATTCGTCTCTACGGCGCGAGTTTCTCCACCACCCTGCCTACCGGCACCGCGTGGAGTGGCGAGATCAGCTATCGGCCGAATGCTCCGGTACAAGTCAGCACCAATGACCTGACCCTGGCAATGGTCAATCCGATTGCCGGCGGCGCCGCATCGCCGATCGCCACCACCCCTGGCGCCGACAACAAAGGCTACCGCCGCAAGGAAATCACGCAGATCCAAAGCACCCTTACGCAGTTCTTCGATCAAGTGTGGGGCGCCCAGCGTTTGACCCTGGTCGGCGAAGCGGCGGTGGTTCACGTCGGTGGTCTGGAGTCGCGCAGCAACCTGCGTTACGGCCGCGACTCGGTCTACGGCCAGTACGGTTTCGGCGGCGATACCGAAGGTTTCGTCACCTCGACCTCCTGGGGCTACCGCGCTCGGGCAATCCTCGATTACGCCAACGTGATCGGCGGGATCAACCTCAAGCCCAACCTGTCCTGGTCCCATGACGTCGCAGGCTACGGCCCCAACGGGCTGTTCAACGAAGGCGCCAAGGCGGTCAGCGTCGGCGTCGATGCCGACTACCGCAACACCTATACCGCGAGCCTCAGTTACACCGATTTCTTCGGCGGTGACTACAACACCCTGGAAGACCGCGACTTCCTGGCACTGAGTTTCGGCGTGAACTTCTGATCTGGCTGAGAAGGATGAATTTGATGCGCAAGATGATTCTGCAATGCGGCGCCCTGGCCCTGAGCCTGCTGGCGGCCAATGTGATGGCGGCGGTGTCGCCGGACGAAGCGAACAAACTCGGGACCACCCTCACGCCGCTCGGCGCCGAGAAGGCCGGTAATGCCGACGGCTCGATCCCGGCGTGGACCGGTGGCATCCCGAAAAACGCGGGCGCGGTGGACAGCAAAGGCTTCTTGGCTGACCCGTTCGCCAGCGAAAAACCGCTGTTCGTGATCACCCCGGCGAACGTCGACAAGTACAAGGACAAACTCTCGGAAGGCCAGGTAGCGATGTTCAAGCGCTACCCGGAAACCTACAAGATCCCGGTCTACCCGACTCACCGTACCGTGGCCGTACCGCCGGAAATCTACGAGTCGGCCAAGCGCAGCGCGCTGAACGTGAACAGCATCAACGACGGTAACGGCCTGGCCAATTTCACCGGCAACCGCTACTACGCATTCCCGATTCCGAAGACGGGCGTGGAAGTGTTGTGGAACCACATCACCCGTTATCACGGCGGCAATCTGCGTCGCATCATCACCCAGGTGACGCCGCAGACCAACGGCAGCTACACGCCGATCCGCTTCGAAGAAGAGATCGCCGTCCCGCAATTGATGAAGGACCTGGACCCGGAAAAAGCCGCCAACGTGCTGACTTTTTTCAAACAGTCGGTAACCGCGCCGGCGCGTCTGGCGGGTAACGTGTTGCTGGTGCACGAGACCCTCGATCAGGTGAAAGAACCACGCCTGGCGTGGATCTACAACGCCGGCCAACGCCGTGTGCGCCGCGCACCGCAAGTGGCCTACGACGGACCGGGCACCGCCGCCGATGGTTTGCGCACCTCCGATAACTTCGACATGTTTTCCGGCGCGCCCGATCGCTACGACTGGAAACTGGTCGGCAAGAAGGAAATGTACATCCCCTACAACAGCTACAAACTCGACTCCCCGAGCCTCAAATACGACGACATCATCAAGGCCGGCCACATCAACCAGGACCTGACCCGTTATGAGCTGCACCGCGTCTGGGAAGTGATCGGCACGGTCAAGCCGAGCGAGCGGCACATCTACGCCAAACGTCACATGTACATCGACGAAGACAGCTGGCAGGTCGCGCTGGTGGACCACTACGACGGTCGCGGTCAACTGTGGCGAGTGGCCGAAGGTCACGCTCAGTACTACTACGATCACCAGGCCCAGGCGTACACACTGGAAGCGCTCTACGACATCATTGCCGGTCGATACATTGCGCTGGGGATGAAGAACGAAGAGAAGCACAGCTTTGAATTCGGCTTCGAAGCCAAGGCTGCGGATTACACGCCATCGGCGTTGCGTGCCGAGGGTGTGCGGTAAGAACACCGCCCCCCTGTAGGAGCGTTGCTTGCTCGCGAAGGCGGTCTGACTGGCACACCGCGTTATCGTTCTTCGCGAGCAAGCAACGCTCCTACAAACTGCGAAAAGCGCTACAAACGCCAGACTTTTTATGGCTGCCAATCAGCGTCCTGAATACTTCTCAACAAGCGGGCCAGAGAGGGCTACGGTTGCCGGACAATTATAAAAAGGCACGCCGCAATGACCGCCATGACCCCGTGTCTTGACCGTTCTGGATTCCTGCCCCGTCTGTCCTCTCATCACCTGTCGCGTGATCGCTTGACCGAGCCTCTGCTGGCGTCCACATCACGGGTGAAATTACTCTGCGCACCGGCTGGCAGCGGCAAGACCGCGCTTCTCGCCGACTGCCTGTTGCAGGCGCCGCCGGACTGCCGGGTGTGCTGGTTGCCGTTGTCTGGTGTGGTGATGAGTGCGGCGGATTTTCGTCAGCGTGTGGCAGAAGCGCTGGGGTTGGCTTCGTCAGAAGAGTCGGCAATGCTCGGTGCGCTGGCTCGATTGCCGGCACCGACCTGGCTGTTTCTCGATGACTATTGCCGCGCTCCGAACCCGGAACTCGACCAACTGCTCGATCGCATGCTGGCCGTCAGCAGTCCGATGCTGACCTGGTGGCTGGGTGCCCGCCGTCGTCCGCAATGCAACTGGCCACGGTTGCTGCTCGATGACGAGTTGTACGAAGGCGAGCGCGCCACGCTGGCCTTCAATCAAACTGAAATCGCCTCGCTATTGCGTCACCTGACACCGGCCGACGCCAGTACCGCCGCCAGCAAAATCATCCAGCGCAGTGGTGGCTGGTGCGCCGGTGTACGCGTTGCGCTGCTGCAAAAATGCGACTGGTCGCGCAACGACCCGCATCACAGCCGACCGGACACCTTGCTCGACTACCTTGAGCACGAACTGTTCACCAGCCTGACCCCGGAGTTGACGGAAGTCTGGCGGGTGCTCGCGCATTTGCCTCGCTTCAATGCACGGCTGTGCGATCACCTGTTTGGCGCGGGGGAGGGCGCGCAATGTCTGAAGACGTTGCAGGACCTGGGATGCTTTATCGAGCCCTGGCAGGATTCGGCCGACTGGCTGCAGATCTTCCCTCCACTCACGCAATTGATGCGCGATGAACAATGGCCGGCCGGGCGTTCCTGGCATCGCCGCGCCTGCCAGTGGTTTGCCGCCGAACTGGACTGGAAAGCGGCTTTCGAACAAGCCTTGCTGGCTGAAGAGTTCGAGGTTGCGGTCAGCCTGTTGCAGCATTTCAGTTTTGAGCATTTGTTCGAGGAACAGACGGTCGTGCTGTTGTTGCGGTTGTACGAGCAACAAGGCGAAGCGCTGATGTTCGGTTCGCCGCAACTGGTCGGGTTGATCACGGCGGCGTCGTTGTTTGCCGGGCGATTCGAGCAAGCTGGCGATTGCATCGAACAACTGGCGCGATTCACCCCGCAGCCGTCGGCGATTCTGCAGCGGCAACTGATTGCACGGTGGCAGGCGCAGCAAGGTTGGCTGTTACATCTTCAAGGGCGGATGGACGGATCGCGCGCGCATTTTCTCGAAGCGCTCAATGACCTCGGCCCAGAGCTCTGGACCGTGCGCGTGATGTGCTTGTCGGGGTTGACGCAGCAGGCATTGCTGCGGAGCGAACTGGATGTCGCTCAGGCGATGAACCGTGATGCTTTGTGTTTGGCGCGGGCACAAGGCTCGCTGGTTTTCGAAGGGTTGCTGGAGCTCGATCATGCCCAATTGCTGGAGCAGCGGGGGGCCCCTCAACGCGCCGAAAGTTTGCTTGCCAACGTACATGGCATGTTCACTCAACAACGGCGGATTGCCGAGCCCCTGCTTGGGCGAATAGCCCTGCACCGTGGGCGCTTGAGTTTGTGTCAGGGCCTGGATGCGCAGGCTGCCGAGTTTTTCGAAGCCGGGCTGCATATCTGTTTACGCAACCACGACAAACGGGTGCTTTACGGTTTCCTCGGTTTGGCGCAGGTGGCAGCCAATCAGCGCGACTATGCCCAAGCGTTTGTCCATCTGCGCGACGCCGAGCGCTTGATGCAGCAACGGCAGATACCCGACACCGTTTACCGCGGTGTGCTATTGCAAGTCAGCAGCCATTTCTGGCTTCAGCAGGGCCGACCGGAATTGGCGCATGAGGCGCTCAGCCGAGTACTGCGCCACTATCGCGGACCGCATGCGCGGCAGGCTCCCCCAGCGACACTGATGTTGATCGCGCGGATCGACTATCTGTTGATACTGGCAAAGGTCGATCTGCACCTGGCCAACGATCCGCTGACCCATTTCACACAGGCACTCGAACAATCGCAACGCGCGGGCATGCCGGCGCTGGAGGTTGAGTTGCTTTTCGCCGTGGCCGAAGTAGCGTGGCAGAACGGTGACATGGCCGGCGCCCGGGATTGGTTGTGTAAAGGATTGAATCTTACTGAGCACCATGGACTTCGACAGGCGCTGGGTGAGTTGCAATTGCGCAAGCCTGATCTTTTGCCCGCACTGGATGTTGCCGGGGAACGCACTGAAAAAAATCCGCTGGTGAGTGAAATCAGTCCGCTCAGCCAACGTGAAGTAGAAGTGCTCAAACTGATTGCTCTGGGCAATTCGAATCAACAAATAGCCGAGCGGTTGTTTATCTCCTTGCATACAGTAAAAACACATGCGAGGAGAATTCACGGAAAGTTGGGAGTAGAGCGCCGTACTCAGGCGGTTGCGAAGGCCAAGAGCGTCGGATTGTTGGATTGATGAATGTGCGGCGGTTTGCCTGCAGGGCAAGACGTTCACGGAGTGTCGGGAGTTGGTGACTGCTATTAACTTCCTTGTTTTTATTGGCAAGACTGCGGCGGTAGATGTTACATCTTATATGTAAGGTCTGGTGTTTTGATGTTTGATTTGAAATTAAGGCGGGGTGGTTGTAGTCGTTTAAGTCCAGCAGTGGTTGAGTAGATGACTTCATCGTGGAGCCCGCTTTGCTTTTTACTTGATGTGTCCTGGTTGTGTTTTGGTTTCATATACAACAATTGAAAAATGTTTTGAGTGTTTAATGGCAAAGCTATCTGTTTTAGTTTGATCTCAAGTTAATCGGCAGCGACATGTCGTTTGTTGTGATCAAACTAATCGAGATTGGAAATGCAAAACGAATTGGAAAAAAATACAACCCTGGAACATGTGCGTGACGCTCGGACCCATTTGCTGGAAGCACTCCATGACATTCCTCAGTTCAAGGCAATCCTATACCGTTGTCTGCTAGATGAGTGGCGGAAGCTAGACCCGAACGCCTCTTTAGAACGCCGTTTTGTTAACATTCTGACGGGTGCAAGGCCATCCTCCTCCGAGCCCGTCGGTAATATGTTGGATGTTTTTTTTGAATGCTTTAAGCGTGGCAATCCACCCAAATACACTGCTGATAAATACGGCATGTATGAGCTTGCTGGCGTGGATAATGAAAATTTCAGACTCAAATATCTGGACGTGACAAAAGTCGGCAATGTGATTGTCGAACTGATGCAAAAACTACCTGAAAAATGCAGTTTCACACTAAGCAGGTATTGGGATGACTCCTCCGTGGTTGATAGTCGAGGTCGTTCGTTACCGTCGCCTAAACAAGCGTTGCGCACTCTCCAGGCCAAACTTTTTTGGCGTGAGCTGGATATGGCTGCCAACGAGAACCTGATACCCAAAGGAAACGTCGCGACAATTAATGGTTTAATCGGTTCGGGGCTGCCAAGTTCCTGCTATGCCGTATCTGTTGAAAAACAACAGGGAGGTTTTTCCACGCTGGCTTCCACGTTTGTCATTTCTCTTTCCGGTGCTGTCGGAAACGAACTGAATCCAGCAGGCAGTCAGGAGGTTGTTCTTTATTCACCGTTCGGTGGGATAGAGAAATTCAGCACCGCGAGTGCACTTCACCAAGCGTTGCAACAACGCATGTCCAATGCGTCGACCCGTACAGAGTTTTTGCAGGTTCTACCGGAGGAGGAACGAGCGCTGATATCGAGTGCTCCAGCGATTCGTTACGCGAGAATCCTGGAAGATCTGTTTGAGCATTGCAATGACGGCCTGCTTGCAATGCAAAGTCGTGACTTCATTTATCAAGTACGAAAGTTACAGTCAGCTGGTGCGCATACCGAGGCAGCGTGGGTGCCGCTGGATACCGTTCTGTCCATGGCTACGCTCGTACGTTCTGAAAATGCGCGAAACGTGTTCTTGATCAAGGCCATGCAGAAGAATGCCCGGCCCGAGTGGTTTAAAAAAGCCTATGTCACGAATCAGGAGCTTTATGTCGGTCTGGAGAAGAACCTGCTTGAAAGCCAGATTCAGCTTCATGAATTGACGAAGGACGTGGCGAGCCTTGCAGCCTATGCCCGACAAGCTGTAGAGGATTTCATCTCGCCGGGAACCGACGAACGAATCAATCCTGACACCGTGTTCGTGAATATTAATCACTCGGTCCGGATGGCGGATGGCAAACGGATAGAACTCAGCGAGCGGAAAACGCTGACTCAGGCTTTCATGTATGGGGTGCATGATCGGGCGGGACGTTACACAATTACGCTGGACAAAAACTATGGCATCGCCAGGTTGACGCCTGAAAACATCGCGCGGGCCATCGAAACGCTGGAGCTGCGTCTGGCCTATGGACCGGCACGGCAGCGAGTGTATGGCCAGCAGAACGTCAAGGAAGCGATGCGGGAAGTGTTGGGGCGCAAGACGGCAATGACGCTGTTCAGTGCCATTTTGCAAAAGCACATCACCTCGACGGCGCAGGATATTGTCCAGCGTTATAACTTTGGCGACCCTTCTATTGAGGCGTCCGGTATTGCGTTGAGGTCTTTCTATAACTTCAAGCCTTTGAAGGATCTCATCGTCTACCGGAGAAAAGGGGGAGAGATGAATCGCAAAGCATATGTGCTCTATGCACCAGGCTCTGCGATGGATAAAGACTGGTACGAGTTCTCCGATCTGGACAGTCTGCAACGGACTATCGGACTGTGGGCACTTGAAGAAAAGGGGCGCGCTTATCTTCAAAGCCAAGTCCATGATAGTGATCGACATAACCTGGAACATGAAGTATTCCGCAAGGAGTGGCCACGTGGGGAGCCGACGGAGAGGATCCAGGGCAGAGCGTGGTGGGACCAGGTTAATCTTGTCGCCTGGGCCGATAGCGATGGGCTAAAGGGAAGTATTCAAAGCCTCTTGGCCTGGGAAGAGGCCGAAGAAAAGGTCGTAACGCCAAACTGGTACCGAAACGCCCCTGTGGCTGATCGTCACCTGTTCAATCGCTTGAATACGGACTTCAAGGCAATTTATGACGCGTCAAAAGAAAAACTTCATATAGAGGGTTTTCAGAAGTTTGCTCATGACTTGGTCATGAGCCGGTTGAATGAATCCCTTGGCCGCACTGGCGATCGCAGGATCGATCCAGATCAGGTCATGGTGAAATTTCATAAAGGCGCAATGACGCTGACACAGCTATTTATCAACTGGCATTTGTGGCGCAGCGATAACAGTGTGTTCGAGAAGATTCTCGTGCCTGGTTCCAATACGTACAGAGACAACATCAGAGTCTCTGAGTTTTGGTGGAAGGATACAGGCAAGCCCATGACTGAGCTGACGTCCAATACACTCAATAAACTTGTGGACCTGATGCCCGGGGAACATTACAGCCATTATCTGAAATCACAATTTCTATGGTACCCGGATGATCTGAGGGTAAACCTTTACCGTGAGCTGAAAAAGAATGAGATGTTCAGGGCGGCGCTGACGCAAAAGCTCAATGGCAGTTTGCCGCAGCTGCAGTATGAATGGCTGGTACAGTCGATCAAGGGGCTGGATCGAGACACAATGACTCCACCCGGTATTTCACCCGGCAGTGAGCCTGGCGAGGGCGTTTACGAATTCTGGCTTGAAGGTGCGCGGATAGCGGGGGGATATGTTTTTGGTGAGCGTCATGTGAAGTATGCCTATATCCCGAATTCGCCTGGTGGTAACGCTTTTGTCTGGGTCGGTGATTTATCCAAGGCTATCGAGAATGATCGTCTTTTGGGCGAGCATCTTCGGAATCTGGCCGGGTTGCGTGGGCAGGACAGGATTGGCAAATACATCAGCAAGTCCCGCGATCCCCGAGGATCGCTGCCCATACCCAATTTGGGCGGAGCGCATCCGGTCTATAACTTCAAGGCCGAATACGAAAGCATGATCGGTCGCTCTCTTGATGATCTGGATGTCTTGACTACCACTCCAGCCGAATCGTTTTGGCAGGAAACAAAGATCCTTCTCGAAGTGGCATTGGATGTAGTTTCGATCTTTGTTCCACCAGTGGGTTTCGCTGTCAGCGTGTTGAAGATCAGTCACTCGATCGTGCAAGGCATTATTGCCTCCAGCCAAGGTGATTCTGCAGGCGCCAATGCACATTTTGCCAGCGCATGGCGTGGGGCAATCGTCATGTACCTGGGTAAAGTTGCAGCGGTAGGATCGGCAGCTTCTGCATTTGGCCTGTTGTCTTCAATCAGGGATCTGTCCGACGTGCTCTCGGCCGTTACGGGCGTTCCGGTTGGAATCAGTTATGTCACAGCGGTGGCTGTGCCGCACTGGACTCCTGTGAGCTCGACCCGCGTGGTCGGTTGAAGGTCGGGTCCACATCAAAACGTCATCCATAGCGGATGAATGATCGGAGCTGATCAGTTCCGGTCTTGAGACTTCGAAGAAGTCTCATACCCCATCCGCCAACTCACGGCCCGCGTCGCCGCCAGCAATCGCTGCGCCGCCGGGCCGTTTTCGTCGGCGTGAAATAACGAGGTCGGGCCGACAATGGTCAAGACCGCCGCGACATTCCCCACGGCGTTGAACACCGGTGCCGACAAGGCGTCCACTCCAGGCATCAACAACCCATGCACATGATGCAGGCCGCGTTCGCGGATCTGTTCGCACAAAGCCATATAGGTTTGATCGTTCGCCAAGACGTGGTCGGTGGCGTTTTGCAGTTCCTGATCGCGCAAGTCCACGGTTTCACGCTTCGGTAGAAATGCGCCAAACACCAGGCCAGTCGAAGAGCTAAGCAACGGCAACACCGAGCCCAACTGCGTCACCACCGTCACCGCGCGTACGGCCGGCTCGATATGGACCACGGTCGCGCCATGATTGCCCCACACCGCCAGAAAGCAGGTTTCGTTCAGTTCATCGCGCAACTCGGCCAAGGGCAGGGCGGCGACTTTCAGCACGTCCATACTGTTGAGTGCGGCGAGGCCGACGCGCAAGGCTTCGCGGCCGAGGCCGTAGTGGTTGGTCGCAGCGTTTTGCTCGGCGAAACCGCTGGCGATCAGCGCCTGCAAATAACGATGAACCTTGCTCGCCGGCATCTGCACGTGTTCGGCCAGGCGCGACAACGAAGTCGAGGGCGACAACTCGGCCAGCGCTTTGAGGATGTCAGTGCCGACCTCGGCCGAGCGGACTTTCTGTTTGTCGTTGTTGCGCGGCGTTTCCATGAGGCGGTTTGATCCCGGGACGAATGGGCGTCTTTATAGCTTGACGGTCAATACCAATCAAATTACGTTATGCGTAATTGAATTACGACAAAAATAACCCAGGCGTGCCGAGACCTCTGCAGCAGAGCGACAGGCCATTGCCTACTCCCTGTTCAGGAGGCTCCATGAACCTCGATTCAACGGCGCCAGCGCTGGCTTATCAGTCAGGCTTCGGCAACGAATTCAG
Organism: Pseudomonas sp. RT6P73; assembly: GCF_054897715.1. Lineage (NCBI taxonomy): Bacteria > Pseudomonadati > Pseudomonadota > Gammaproteobacteria > Pseudomonadales > Pseudomonadaceae > Pseudomonas > Pseudomonas sp. RT6P73. The sequence continues at coordinate 476,058 of NZ_JBUBUV010000002.1, forward strand.
CAGCGAAGCGTTGCCCGGCGCACTGCCCGTCGGCCAGAACTCCCCGCAAAAAGCCCCTTACGGCCTCTACACCGAACTGTTCTCCGGCACCGCATTCACCATGGCCCGCAGTGAAGCGCGGCGCACCTGGATGTACCGGATTCAGCCGTCGGCCAATCACCCGGCGTTCGTCAAACTGGATCGACAACTGGCCGGTGGTCCGTTGGGTGAAGTGACCCCCAACCGCCTGCGCTGGAACCCGTTGGACATCCCGACCGAGCCGACCGATTTCATCGATGGGCTAGTGAGCATGGCCGCCAACTCGGGCGCAGACAAACCGGCCGGGATCAGCATTTACAGCTACCGCGCCAACCGCTCCATGGAGCGCGTGTTCTTCAATGCCGACGGTGAAATGTTGCTGGTACCCGAGCAGGGTCGCCTGCGCATCGCCACCGAATTGGGCGTGCTGGAACTGGAGCCGCTGGAAATCGCCGTGCTGCCGCGCGGTCTGAAATTTCGCGTCGAATTGCTCGACCCGCAAGCGCGCGGTTACATTGCCGAAAACCACGGCGCACCGCTGCGCCTGCCGGACCTGGGGCCGATCGGCAGCAACGGTCTGGCCAATGCCCGGGATTTCCTGACGCCCGTCGCGCATTACGAAAACCTCAAGCAACCGACCACCCTGGTGCAGAAATTCCTCGGCCAGTTGTGGGGTTGTGAGCTCGATCATTCGCCGCTGAACGTGGTCGCCTGGCACGGCAATAACGTGCCGTACAAATATGACCTGCGCCGTTTCAACACCATCGGCACGGTCAGTTTCGATCACCCGGATCCGTCGATTTTCACCGTCCTGACGTCGCCGACCAGCGTCCACGGTCTGGCCAATCTGGACTTCGTGATCTTCCCGCCGCGCTGGATGGTGGCCGAGAAAACCTTCCGTCCGCCGTGGTTTCACCGCAACCTGATGAACGAATTCATGGGCCTGATCAAAGGCGAATACGACGCCAAGGCCGAAGGCTTCGTGCCCGGTGGTGCGTCGTTGCACAGCTGCATGAGCGCTCATGGCCCGGACGGTGAAACCTGCACCAAGGCAATCAACGCCGAACTCGCGCCAGCGAAAATCGACAACACCATGGCCTTCATGTTCGAGACCAGCCAGGTGCTGCGTCCGAGCCTTTTCGCCCTGGATTGCCCGCAACTGCAAAACAATTACGATGCCTGCTGGGCCACGCTGCCCGCCACTTTCGACCCGACCCGGAGATAACCCATGACTCAGACTTCCATCACTCGCAGCTGGGTTTCTTCCGCCAACGGCCATGCTGATTTCCCACTGCAAAACCTGCCGCTGGGCGTGTTCAGCGTCAACGGCTCGGCACCGCGCAGCGGTGTGGCCATCGGCGAACACATTTTTGATCTGCAAGCCGCACTGGACGCAGGCTTGTTCGACGGCGTCGCAAAAACCGCAGTAGAAGCCACCCGTGGCGGTCAGCTGAATGCGTTTTTCGAATTGGGCCGTGAGGCTCGCGTTGCACTGCGCGAACGTCTGCTGGAACTGTTCGCTGAAGGCAGCACCCTGCACGGCAAGATCGAAGCCCAAGGCGCAAAACTGCTGCCACTGGCGGCGACTTGCGAAATGCATCTGCCTGCGAAAATCAACGATTACACCGACTTCTACGTCGGCATCGAGCACGCGCAAAACGTCGGCAAATTGTTCCGTCCAGACAACCCATTGCTGCCGAACTACAAATACGTGCCGATCGGCTACCACGGCCGTGCCTCGACCATTCGCCCGTCCGGCACCGCCGTTCGCCGTCCGAAAGGCCAGACCTTGCCGGCCGGCCAGACCGAACCGACGTTTGGCCCGTGCGCACGTCTGGATTACGAACTGGAACTGGGCATCTGGATAGGTCAGGGCAACGAGATGGGCGACTCGATCGCCATTGGCGACGCAGCCGACCATATCGCCGGTTTCTGCCTGCTCAACGACTGGTCGGCGCGCGATATCCAAGCCTGGGAATACCAGCCGCTGGGGCCGTTCCTGTCGAAAAGTTTTATCACCAGCATCTCGCCTTGGGTCGTGACCGCGGAGGCGCTGGAGCCGTTCCGTCTTGCTCAACCGGCGCGCCCGGAAGGCGACCCGCAGCCGTTGCCGTACCTGTCCGACAAGCGTGATCAAGCCGCTGGCGCATTCGATATCGAGCTGGAAGTGCTGTTGCTTACCGAAGGTCTGCGCGAGCAAAAACTGCCGGCCCATCGCCTGACCCTCAGCAACACCAAACACATGTACTGGACCGTGGCGCAAATGGTCGCACACCACAGCGTCAACGGCTGCCAATTGCAGGCCGGTGACCTGTTCGGTTCGGGCACCTTGTCGGGGCCGGAAAACGGTCAGTTCGGCAGTTTGCTGGAAATCACCGAGGGCGGGAAAAAGCCGATTGAGCTGGCGTCGGGCGAGGTGCGCAAATTCCTCGAAGACGGCGACGAGATCATCCTGCGCGCCCGTTGCAGCCGCGACGGTTTTGCCTCCATCGGTTTCGGCGAATGCCGTGGCAAAGTGATCGCGGCGCGCTAAGAGGATCGGGTTATGGAACTCTATACCTACTACCGTTCGACGTCCTCTTACCGGGTGCGCATCGCGTTGGCACTGAAGGGCCTGAATTACCAGGCGCTGCCGGTCAACCTGATTGCGCCGCAAGGTGGCGAGCATCGGCAAGCGCCGTATCTGGCCATCAACCCGCAAGGCCGGGTGCCGGCCTTGCGCACCGATGAAGGCGAGCTGCTGATTCAGTCACCGGCGATCATCGAGTACCTGGAGGAGCGTTATCCACAGGTGCCGCTGCTGTCCAAAGACTTGGCCGCGCGCGCTCACGAGCGTGGAGTCGCGGCAGTGATTGGCTGCGACGTGCATCCGCTGCACAACGTCAGCGTGCTCAACAAGCTGCGGCAATTGGGTCACGATGAGCCGCAAGTGGCGGAGTGGATCGGTCACTGGATCAGCCAGGGGCTGGCGACGGTTGAACAGTTGATTGGGGATGAGGGTTATTGCTTTGGGCCGGCGCCAGGCTTGGCGGACGTCTATCTGGTACCCCAACTGTACGCAGCCGAGCGGTTCAACATTTCGCTTGAGCCGTATCCACGGATTCTCCGGATAGCGGCGTTGGCCGCCACGCATCCCGCCTTCATCAAGGCCCACCCGGCCAATCAGCCAGACACACCTGAGGCCTGACACCGCCACCCCTGTGGGAGCGGGCTTGCCCGCGATGGCGGCGTGTCAGCTGCATGAATGTCGACTGGCACACCCTCATCGCGGGCAAGTCGGATCGCCGCACCGCCGCTCCCACAAGGAGTTGTGGTCAATGGACGATGGAATTGGGTGGTAGGTGCCCCAGGCGTTCAGTCAGGCGAATCCGCTGGATCGGGTCGTCGCTGAGCAGCAGCGCATGCTCCAGGTCGAACCGCTCGGCATTCGGGCAGTCCAGCCGTTGATAGAGGCTGGCCCGTGCCAGGTAATCGGCGGCGTTGGCGTTGCCCAGTTCCAGCACGCGTTCGGCGTCGATCAGGGCGCCGATGTAGTCATCGTGGGAAAGGTGCAGCTGACGCAGGTTGCGTGACAGCCGTTGCAGCATCTGCGCCGGCTCGGCGGTCAGCATATGCTCGGCGTTCAGTTGCATGTTCGGGCCGTACTGGCGCTGCAGCAATTCACGGCAATCGTTGGGGTACAAGCGGCGCCCGCCGCACGGGTCCAGCAGATGATCGGCGCCCGGCACACGCAGCAGGAAATGCCCGGGGAAATTGACCCCGACCATGGGGATTTCCAGGCGTTTGGCCAATTCCAGCGCTATCAGCCCCAAGGACAGCGGCTGACCGCGCCTGAGCTCCAACACCTTATTGAGCAGTGCCACTTGCGGACGCAGCGGCGTGAAGTCGTCCTGGGCGAACCCCAGGTCATTCATCCGCCGCAAAAGCGGCTGGGCCAATTCGCTCACCGGCAGCATCGGCAAGCCATAACTGACCCGCTGTTGCAGGTCTCGGAAGTCTGCCAGGACCTTCTCGGGATCCACCTCTTTGTCGTGCTCGGCCGCCATCCACAGCGCCGCCTCGAACAGCGCGGGCGGTGATCGTTGCAGGCAGTCAAAAAAACGCTGGCGCGGGGTCATCGAAATCTCCGGGCAATGCCTCGTTTTAGCCTCGTCTGCGGCGTTCGTCCAGTGCTGCACACATGCTGTTTCAGGTTATGTCCGAAAGCCTGCATTGCGCCGCTGCTTATTCCGGTGCGCTTCTGCAAATTTTGGGCGCAAGCCTATACTGGCGACTACAAGAAGTGATTCGGGAGCCCGACGATGTTCGCTCTCATGCAAAGCACTCGCCTTGAATCGCTGCATCTGAGCGTCGACCCGGTCACCGGGTTGAAGGCGGTCATTGCCATCCATAACAGCCGTCTGGGGCCAGCCCTGGGGGGATGTCGTTACCTTGCCTATCCCAGCGACGAGTCTGCCGTCGAGGATGCCATTCGCCTGGCGCAGGGCATGAGTTACAAGGCGGCGCTGGCCGGCCTGGCCCAGGGCGGCGGGGTGGCGGTGATTGTTCGACCGGTGCATGTGGAAAACCGCGCCGCGCTGTTCGAAGCCTTCGGACGCTGCATCAATCAGCTCGACGGTCGCTACATCACCGCGATCGACAGCGGCACTTCGGTGGCGGACATGGATTGCATCGCCCAACAGACCCAACACGTCACCAGCACCACTTCAGCGGGCGACCCGGCACCGCATGCAGCGATGGGCGTGTTCACCGGCATTCGTGCCACCGCCATGGCTCGCCTGGGCAGCGATAACCTCGAAGGCCTGCGAGTGGCCATTCAGGGTTTGGGCAACGTCGGTTATGCCTTGGCCGAACAGCTGCACGCCGCTGGCGCCGAACTGCTGGTCAGCGACATCGATCACGGCAAGGTGCAACTGGCGATGGAGCAGTTGGGCGCTCACCCGATTGCCAACGACGCGCTGCTCAGTACGCCGTGCGACATTCTCGCGCCCTGCGGCCTGGGCGGCGTGCTCAACAGCCACAGCGTGACGCAACTGCGCTGCTCGGCGGTGGCCGGTTCGGCGAACAATCAGCTGACCCATCTGGAAGTCGCCGATCAACTGGAGCGGCGGGGCATTCTGTACGCGCCGGATTACGTGATCAATTCCGGCGGGTTGATCTACGTTTCGCTCAAACACCGTGGCGAAGAGCTCACGACCATCACCGCACACCTGTCGAAAATCGCCTCGCGGCTGACCGAAGTCTTCGCCCATGCCCAGGCGGAAAAACGTTCCCCTGCACGGGTGGCAGACGAGTTGGCGGAGAAAGTGCTGTACCGCTGAGCCATACCTTACCCCCGACATGAAAAAGGCCCTGAGCCATTCGACTCAGGGCCTATTCAATTCGGGCCTTGCTTACTTCGGTGTCTTGGCAGCTTTGGCTGGCTTGGTCGGCTCAGCGGCTTCAGCCACTTCTACCGGTTCAGCCTTTTCAACCACTTCAGGCGGCGCATTCAGCAGTTCGGACAAAGCATCCGGCTGGCTCTTGAATGCCTTGGCAAATACATCGCGATTCTTCGCCATGTAGATCCCGGCTTCTTCCACTTGCTGTTCGGTCAGGGACGGAACGGCTTTTTGCAACACTTCAGCCAGCAATTCAGCCAGTTCGAGCATTTTGTCATGACGGTCAGCTTCGGCTTTATCCATGAACAAGCGCTCCAGATCTCGGCTGCTGCGGTATACCACTTCGACGGCCATTCACCACCTCACATGCCTTCACATTAGTTGTCTGTTTCGACCACTGTATTTATATACAGCGAAAAGGATAAGCGAATCCCTGCGCTTTGGGTAGTGGCTTTTCAATGTAGACCGAAATCAGGGTTTGTCAGGTGGACCGAGGTACTCCAATCGCGAGCACGCTCGCTCCCACAGGTTTGGAGGTGGCCGGGAAGGGTGCGACCAAACGCCACGGAGCGCGTTTTAGAGCACCTCGCCATCATGTGTAGGGTGCCTCTGGCCTTTTTTCTGCATGCAGAACAACCGTCACGTCAAACCCGCATCATCCGCTCGAACCGAGCTAAGGAAGAATCATCGTGAAAATCAACTGGGCCGAGAACCTGCGGCAGAACGTGCACCAACTGGCCGAGTCCCTGGGCAACCTGTTCGTCGAGACCTTCCATTACCTGGCGCTGTTCGCCATCGGTGCAGTGACCGCCTGGGCGGCGGTGATGGAATTTCTGGGGATGATCGAAGAAGGGGACATCAAGATCGATGACATCTTGCTGCTGTTCATCTACCTGGAACTGGGGGCGATGGTCGGGATTTACTTCAAGACCAACCACATGCCGGTGCGCTTTCTGATCTACGTGGCGATCACGGCGCTGACGCGGCTGCTGATTTCCAACGTCTCGCACCACAATCCGCCGGACCTCGGGATCATCTACCTGTGCGGCGGGATTCTGCTGCTGGCGTTTGCGATTCTGGTAGTGCGTTACGCTTCGTCGCAATTTCCTTCGGTGAAGATCGAGAACCCGCAACGCAAGATCGGAGCGGGTTCCGGTGAACATCCCGAAGTGGAGAAGGGCGAAATTTAAAGCCCGATGGTTGGGCGGGGCTTGCCTTTGACTTGGGGTGGAGGCGGGTTGCGATTGTCGCCATCGGTCATCGCTTCGAGGATCGTCATGGCGCTGTGGCCCTGTTCGATGGCGATGCCGAACTGAATGCTTTGTACCAGGCGTTTGAGACGCTTGGGGTCATTGCGCTGTTCGGCGCTGATCATCCGCTTGGCAACCACGTGGCCGCTGTTGGAGAGGGTCAGCATGATGCTGCCGTCCAGACCCTGAATGCTCAGGTTGATCTGATAGTCCGCTGCGAAGGCATCGGTAATGAGCTGAAATGGGTTGTCCATGGTGCGTCACCGCCTGATTGAACGTGCAGTTGTTGACCGGCCATGATCGGGTTGGTTCGCACTACCAGACCATCGGCAGGCCGCTCGCTGAGGTTTTCAAAGTCCTTTTGCCTCGCAGGTGATGTAGCAAGGGACGTGCCGGGAAAACTGTCGAACAATGATCGTGACGGAAAAGAGGCGCGCAGGCAGTCAAGAAAGTTCAGGCGAAACACACTCCCTGTAGCAGCTGGCGCAGCCTGCGTTCGGCTGCGAAGCAGTCGTGAGATCAGCCAGCGCGGTGCTTCAGGAAGACCGCGCGCTCAGGTTTTACGACTGCTGCGCAGCCGAACGCAGGCTGCGCCAGCTGCTACAGGTTCGTGCTACGGCTTACCTATTCGGCTTCAGGTCTGCCCGTTTCAGGGCATGAATGAATAGATGATCGCTGACAGTGCAATCAAACCGATCAACACCACGAACACGTTCGACGCCTGGCCCGAGTACTGGCGCAAGGCCGGCACGCGGCGGATGGCGTACATCGGCATCAGGAACAGCAGACACGCAATGATCGGCCCGCCGAGGGTTTCGATCATGCCGAGGATGCTCGGGTTGAAGGTCGCTACGGCCCAGCAGCTGAGGATCATGAACAGCGCGGTGAGGCGGTTCAGCCAGCTCGCCGACATCACTCGGCCACGGCCACGCAGGCTTTTCACAATCAGGCCCTGAAAGCCTTCGCTGGCGCCGATGTAATGGCCGAGGAAGGATTTGGTGATCGCCACCAGCGCAATCAGCGGCGCGGCATACGCGATGACCGGGGTCTGGAAGTGATTGGCCAGGTACGACAGGATCGAGATGTTCTGTGCCTTCGCCGCCGCCAGATCGGCCGGGGACAGGGCCAGCACGCAGCTGAAGCAGAAGAACATAACCGTCACCACCATCATCGCGTGGGCGATGGCGAGAATGCCGCTGCTCTTGCGCTCGGCGTGCTCGCCATAGCGTTGTTTCTGGTCAACGGCGAAGGCGGAAATGATCGGCGAATGGTTGAACGAGAACACCATGACCGGGATTGCCAGCCACAGGGTTTTGAAGAACAGCGGCAAAGGCATGCCTTCGCTGGCGGTGGCGAAGAACGCACCGTTCCAGTTCGGGATCAGGCTGACACCGAGCAGCAGCAACGCCGCGACGAACGGGTAAACCAGCACGCTCATGCATTTGACGATGACACCCTGGCCACACCGCACGATCGCCATCAAGCCGAGGATCAACAGCAACGACAGAATCGCTCGCGGTGGCGGGGCGATGAGCAATTGATGTTCCATGAAGCTGCTCAATGTGTTGGTCAGCGCCACGCTGTACACCAGCAGAATCGGGAAGATCGCGAAGAAGTACAGCAGCGTGATCAGCTTGCCGGCGCCAACGCCGAAGTGTTCTTCCACCACTTCGGTGATGTCTCCGGAGCGACCTGACAGCACGAAACGGGTCAGGCCCCGGTGAGCAAAGTAGGTCATCGGAAACGCCAGTACTGCCAGGATCAGCAGCGGCCAGAAACCGCCCACGCCGGCGTTGATCGGCAGGAACAGCGTGCCGGCGCCAATCGCCGTGCCGTAGAGGCCGAGCATCCAGGTGGTGTCGTGTTTGCTCCAGCCCTTGGTGGCTGTTGCTGTGTCGCGTGTGAGTTCTACAGCAGGATTATCGGCAGCAGGTGTACGTACATCGGTCATCGTTTGGCCTCGTTATTGTTCTTGCTCGGGCTCACGGTTACGGGCGGTCAGGGAATGCTCCTCAGCACTCCACCCAGCTCACTGCCAGGCCGCCCCGTGAAGTCTCTTTGTATTTGTCGTGCATGTCGGCGCCGGTATCGCGCATGGTGCGGATCACCCGGTCCAGGGAAATGAAGTGTTTGCCGTCGCCGCGCAAGGCCATTTGCGTGGCATTGATTGCCTTCACGGCAGCAATCGCATTGCGTTCGATGCACGGCACTTGTACCAGGCCGCCGACCGGGTCGCAGGTCAGGCCGAGGTTGTGTTCCAGGCCGATTTCGGCAGCGTTTTCCAGTTGCTCGGGCGTGGCGCCGAGGATGTCGGCCAGCCCGGCAGCGGCCATGGCGCAGGCCGAGCCGACTTCACCCTGACAGCCGACTTCGGCACCGGAGATGGACGCGTTTTTCTTGCAGAGTATTCCTACAGCCGCCGCGCCCAAAAAGAACGCGACAACGTCATCGTCCGACGCGTCCGGGTTGAATTTCATGTAGTAGTGCAGCACCGCCGGAATGATCCCTGCCGCACCGTTGGTCGGCGCCGTCACCATGCGGCCGCCCGCTGCGTTTTCTTCGTTCACGGCGAGAGCAAACAGGTTGACCCACTCCATGGCCGACAAGGTGGAAGTGATGACATTCGGCTTGCCGATTTCCAACAGGCTGCGGTGCAATTTCGCTGCGCGACGGGGAACATTCAGACCGCCCGGCAGGATGCCTTCGTGACGCATGCCTTGCTCGACGCACTCGCGCATCACCGACCAAATGTGCAGCAGACCCTGACGGATCTCGGCTTCGCTGCGCCAGGCCAATTCGTTGGCCATCATCAACTCGGAAACGCGCAGACCGTGTTGGTTGCAGAGTTTGAGCAATTCGGCGGCACTGGAAAAATCGTACGGCAACACCACGTCGCTGGTCGGCGCGATGCCGGACTCGGCTTCCGCCGCTTCGATGATGAAGCCGCCGCCAATCGAGTAGTACGTTTGCTCCGACAGTTCACCGGTTTCGCCGAAGGCTGTCAGGGACATGGCATTGGGATGGTAAGGCAGGCTCTCGTCGAGCAGCAGGAGATCCTGTTGCCAGTTGAAGGCGATGGTCTTTTGGCTGGCCAGAGACAGTTCGCCGGTTTCGCGCAGGGTGTGGATGCGGCTGTCGATGGTGGTCGGATCGATGCTGTCCGGCCATTCGCCCATCAGGCCCATGACGCAGGCACGATCGGTGGCGTGGCCGACGCCGGTGGCCGAGAGGGAACCGTAAAGGCGGATTTCGACCCGACGGACGGCGTCGAGCAAATCCTGGTCAATCAGTGCCTGGGCAAAGGTCGCCGCGGCGCGCATCGGGCCGACGGTGTGGGAACTGGACGGACCGATGCCGACTTTGAAGAGATCGAAAACACTGATAGCCATGCTAAAGCCTATACAAGCAATGGAAGAGAAATCGCTGCCATTTTTGTAGGACAAGCGCAATGTCGGCGATACTGCCTACGTTGGTCCTACGTGACCAACGAAACTTCCTAAGACAGCCTTTAGCAGGACTAAACAATGAGTCGCCAATTGCACGCCCAGACGTACGTCTGGCTGCACGTGTTTTCCTGTGCCGCGCGGCACTTGTCGTTCACCCGCTGCGCTGAAGAGCTGCACATCACGCCGGGTGCGGTCAGTCAGCAAATCCGCCAACTGGAAGAACGGTTGGGTTTTCGACTTTTCCACCGCCGTGCCCGCGGCGTGGAATTGAGCGCCGAGGGTCAGCGACTGGCCATTACGGTGAACGAGGCTTACGGCAGCATCGACGCGGAATTGCGACGACTGGACGCGGGAATGATCAGCGGAATTCTGCGGGTGCGTTCAATTCCTTCGTTCCTGAGCAAGTGGCTGACCCCGCGCCTGCCGCGATTGCAGCAGCGCTTTCCGGACATTCAATTGCGCCTGGTGGCTGAGGACAGCAGCGTGCCGCTGCACGAGGGTGACTTCGACCTGGCGATCGACCTGAATGACGGCAGTTATCCCGGGTTGTTATCCACAACCCTGCTGGACGAGCAGATCTTCCCGGTCTGCGCCCCCAGCCTGCTGCGCGGTCGACCACCGCTGCACGGTCCGGCGGGCCTGATTCACTTTCCGCTGCTGCACGACATCACCGCCTGGCGCGGCAGTTACGAGTACGCGGAATGGGAGTTCTACCTCAATGCCATTGGCTTCGAGGGCGCGGACGTGCGGCGCGGGCATACCTTCAATCGCAATCACCTGACCATCGAAGCGGCGATTGCCGGCATGGGGGTGGCGATCGCGCGGCGAACGTTGCTCAACGATGAGCTGGAGCGGGGGACGTTGATCGTGCCGTTCGGCCTGGCGGTGCCCAATCACAAGCGTTACGTGCTGCTTTATGCGCCCGGCGCGCTGAGCCATCCGGGTGTGCGGGCGGTGCATGACTGGCTGGTAGAAGAGGCGGGGATTTTCCGGAGTCTGCACCCGCTGGCGGAGCGGCAGATGTGAGCATTTGTGACAAAGAAGCGAGTCGACCCAACTCCCGACCTTAACAGCGCTTTTTGTCGTTGTCCGACTTTTTTTGCGAATCCATATTTATCTTTTTTTAGGGGTTGAAATGTTCTGCGCGCAGACCGATTGTGTAAGTAAGAGGTCACGGTGATGACGCCCAAGGGCCAGCCGATGCGCCTCTCGCAAGCTAGCTGAAATAAGGGATGAACTATGCAAATCCAAGTCAACAGCGATAACCATATTCAAAGCAGCATCCGACTGGAGGAGTGGGTACGTACTACCATTGAGAGCACGCTTGAACGTTATGAAGAGGACCTGACACGCGTCGAGGTTCATCTGCGGGACGAGAACGGCGACAAGCCAGGTCCCCATGACATGCGCTGCCAGCTGGAAGCGCGGCCAAAAGGCCACCAACCGATTTCTGTCACCCATAAAGCCGACACCCTGGAGCAAGCCATCGACGGTGCGGCGGAAAAACTTGAACACGCGCTTGAGCATCTGTTCGGCAAACTGCGGGGCAAACCACGTGCCGCTGTGGTGCCGTTCGAACGAGTCGCTGCCGATGCGCTGCTGGAAGACGAGTTTCTCGAGAACGAACAGGCTGCACAAAACGGCTGAAGCCTGATTTAATTTTTACCTTCCCACTGAAAACGGGCCTGCTTATGCAGGCCCGTTTTGGTTCCAGCGCTCAGTGACTTCAACTGTGACACGCTATATGTAGCAGCTGGCGAAGCCTGCGTCCGGCTGCGAAGCAGTCGTAAAACCTGAATGCGCGGTGTTCTTGACCCACCGCACCGTCTGACTTTACGACTGCTGCGCAGCCGGACGCAGGCTTCGCCAGCTGCTACAAAATCGCGTTATGCCTTAAGCTTTCCGTTGTAAGGGCGTTCGATTAGAACGCCACCGACGTCTGCACATAAACCGTCCGCGGTTCCCCCACGTACTTGCCCTTGTTGTTGTCATCAAACGACCGGGTGAAGTACTGGTGGTTGAAGATGTTCTTAACCCCCACCGCCACATTCAAATCCGACAGTTTCGGCCCGAAGTCATACGCCGCGCGGCTGCTGAACAACATGTACCCAGGAATCTTGCCCGTGCTGCCATCAGCGCTTTCGGCCGAGGTGTTGGCGTTGTCGGCAAACTGGTCGCTCTGGTAACTGCTGTCCAGGTTCAGCTTCCAGGCGCCTTCGGTGTACCCCAACCCGATCGTGCCTTTGTGTTTCGAGGAGAACGGCACACGATTGCCCTTGTTCGGTCCGTCTTCGCGGATGGTCGCGTCCACATAGGCGTATGTGGCATACACATCGAAGCCGGCCAGCGACGGGCTCAAATCATCCAGCGAATAATTGATGCTGCTTTCAATGCCTTGATGACGCGTCTCGCCCCGGGCGATCACCGAATCGTTGGTCTGATTGCTTTCGTACTGGTTGTCGAAGTTGATCAGGAACGCGCCGATCTCGGCTCTCAGTGCGCCGTTGTCGTAACGGGTGCCCAGTTCCCAGGTCCGCGCCTTCTCGGGTTTGACTTCGCCGCTGGTCACCCGGTTTGGCATCTGGCTGTACTGCACGCTGCCGAACGAGCCTTCGGTGTTGGCGTAGAGATTCCAGGTGTCCGTCACGTGGTAGAGCACGTTCAACGCCGGCAGCGCGGTGTTGTAGTCGCCCTTGTACTTCACGTTTGTCAGGTTGTTGGTCTGCTGCGAATCGATCATCTCGTAGCGAATGCCTGGGGTGATCGTCCACTTGCCGATGTCGATCCGGTCGTCGACGAAGAACGCATTCGCCTCGGTGCCGCCACGGGTGTCGCGGTCATTGCGGCTGTTGGTGGTCGGGAAGGTATTGTTGGCGATGGGTTCGCGGTAGCGCAGTTCGTGGCCGGCTTCGTTGATGTAGCGATAGCCGACGCCGACTTCATGGCTGGTCGGGCCGAGGTCAAAACCTTGGGCAAAACGGGTTTCCAGGCCGCGCACCCAATACTCGCGCGGCGACAGCGACAGGAACGTGCCCTGATCCAGATAACCGCTGCGCAAGGTTTTGGTAAAGAAGGTGTTGGCAGTGAATTCGCGGCGATCTTCCTGATAGCGATAGCCGACATTGAACATCGTCCGGCGGCCCCAGAACTGGTCTTTCGGGCGGGTGGACTGATACGGGTCGGCGTCGTAATCAGCGACGTTCAGACCGCCGGGCATGTCCGCCCTGCCTTCGTAATACTGAGCCATCGCGTTGAAGCTGTTGGCGTCATCGAGCTGATACTTGCCCTTGAGAATCAGGTCGTCGATTTCAGTGTCGCTGTGTTCACGCCAGTCGCCGCCGCGGGTGCCGGAGTACAACAGCGCCCCGCCCAGGCCGTTGTCGGCCGTGCCGCCGGCCAGCAAGTTGCCGGTGGTTTTGAAACCGTCATGGCTGGAGGAAGGACTGGTTTCGGTCTGGAAACCGCCTTTCACCGTTGGCTCATCGGGAATCGCACGGGTCACGAAATTGACCACGCCGCCGACGTTCTGCGGGCCGTAACGCACCGCGCCGCCGCCGCGCACTACGTCCACCGCGTCCATGTTGCCGATGCTCACCGGGGCGAATGACAGCTGCGGCTGGCCATAGGGGGCGAAGGGCACCGGGATGCCGTCCATCAACACGGTCGAGCGCGATGCCAGGCGCGGATTGAGGCCACGAATGCCGAAGTTCAGCGCCATGTCATGGCTGCCGGTGCCGTTGTTGTCCGGCGCGTTCACGCCGGGGATACGGTTGAGCACGTCCTTGGCTTGGGTCGCGCCCTGGCGTTCGAACTCTTCACGACGGATCACATCACGTGCGCCGGGGTGCTCGAAGACGTTGATTTGCGCCGCGTCGCCGAGCCAGTCGCCCACCACTTTCGAGGTGTCCAGTTCTAGCGCGGTGTCGCCCGCCGGTTGCAGGCTGAAGGCATTGTCGCCCTCGGCGCGAGCTTGCAGGCCGGTGCCTTCGAGCAAAGCGTCCAAGCCCTGGGATGGGGTGTAGTTGCCTTCCAGGCCACGACTCTGCATACCGCTGGTGATTTGCGAACCAAAGGTAATCAACACGCCGGCTTCACGGCCGAACTGGTTGAGGGCGTTTTCCAGCGAGGACGGGGCGATGTGGTACGGCTTGGCATCGGCGGCGAGAGCGAGCGGCAGCACGCCGAAACTCAGGCTGACGCCCAGCAAGAGTTGGCGCAAGGTGCGGGCCAGCGGAGTGAGGCGGGTGGGGTGCATGGACGACGATCCTGAGAAGGTGGAATCAAGGGGGCTTTCCTTCTCTGTCACGCCAGATCTGAAAAACGGCTCACGTGGAACAAAATTTTTTGCGTGGATCACTTTTTGTGGCGAGTGGGGACCTGTGGTGAGGGGGCTTACCCCCGTTCGACTGCGCAGCAGTCGCAAAACCGAAATACTCGGATTGTCTGAAGGAATGTGTTCATCTGGTTTTGGGGCTGCTTCGCAGCCCAACGGGGGCAAGCCCCCTCGCCACAGGGTTTGTGTTTCGCCTTGGGTTACACCTTCGCTTCGACGGTCACCCAATACCGCGTAAAGTGCTTGACCCTCACCGGCAAACTGATTTCCAGCAGATCAAGAATCCGCTCACTGTCGTCCAGCGGATACGTCCCGGAGATCAACAAATCCGCCACCTTCGCATCGCAATTCAGCTGCCCGCGACGATAACGCCCGAGTTCGTCGAGAAAATCCCCGAGGCGCATGTGCGCGGCCACCAGCATGCCATCGGCCCAGGCGCCGCTATTGGCGTCCAGCGGCAGCGATTGGCCCACGCCACGCGGGCCGAAACCCAACTGCCGCGCGGCTGGCAAAACCTGCGGTGTGCCACCGTCCGGCGTCAATTCGGCGCTGCCCTCGAACACCGCCACCTGCGTGCGATCAGCAAACTGCCGGACGTTCAATCGCCCACCTTGCGTGGTCAAAACCCCCTGCGCGGTCTGCACCTCAAACGCCTGGGTGGCGGTCAACAGCAGTTCGCCCTCCAGCAAACGGATCAGCCGTTGCTGACCCTCCACCCGCAGATCCGCCGAGCTCGCGGTGTTGAGCTGCAACTGATTGCCTGCGCCGAGCGCCACCTTGCGCCGCTGACCGATGGGGCTGCGGTAATCAGCGAGTAACGGCGACAGCACGTTGTGTTCGCGCAGGCCCCAAGTGACCGCAGAACCGGCGCCAAGAATCAGCAACAGTTTCAACGCCTGACGTCGGCTGCCGGACTTCGGCGCATTGAGCGCCGCGTGGGCCAGCGGTGAAGACAAACCGCGAAGTCGCTGATTGACCCGCTGGATATGTTCCCACGCCCGTTGATGCTCGCTGTGCGCATCGTGCCATTGCTGCCAAGCTTGTTGCTGGCGCGGGTTCAGCGGGCCTTGCTGCATTTCCATCAGCCAGTGCACCGCCTGCTCGGCGACCTGGGAAGAAAAGTCCGGAGTGCCGTTCATAGTGCGAAGTAGCAGCGCATGGCTGCTTTACTCAAATGGCGTTTGACCGTGGCGATGGAAATCCCCAGTTCGGCGGCGATCTGTGGATAAGTCAGGCCATCGACCTGTGCGAGCAAAAAGGCGCGTTTGACCAGTCGCGGCAAACCATCCAGCAACTGGTCCAGCTCCATCAGGGTTTGCAGGATGATTGCCCGCTCTTCCTCGGACGGTGCGTACACCTCCGGCAGGTGCGCCAGTGCTTCGGCGTAGGCGCGTTCCAAATCCTGACGACGGTAATGATTGAACAGCACGCGTTTGGCGATCGTCGTCAGGAATGCTCGTGGCTCGATAATCTGCGGAGTTTCCCGCGCAGTGAGTACGCGAATGAACGTGTCCTGGGCCAGGTCCGCCGCGCTTTCCGGGCAGCCAAGCCTGCGCCGCAACCACCCGGTGAGCCAGTTGTGGTGGGCGTGATAGAGGACTTCGACGGGATTGGCGGGCTGCAACAGAACCACTCCGACACAAACGGATACGTTAGAGAACAAGAATTGTTCGCATTGTAGAGGTGTGGAATGGCCCCCTGCAATCGGATCTGTTTTGCGTATGAGAATATTTATCATTAATATTGCGCGCTTGCTGGCCCCGTGACCGTCACGCGGCCTCACCCGGTTTCAAGGTCGAAACATGAAAGGCAAAATCAGCACGCTCCCCGTTTCTTATCGACTGGCCGTCACTTCCCGCGTGCTGGCCGCGGTGTTGGGCGGCTATGTCGTTGCGGCGCTGGCCAGTGTCAGCCTGAGCTTATGGCTGCCGATGGCCCGGGCCGAAGCGGTGGTGACCGGGATGATGACTTCGTTTCTGGTCTATCTGGTCGCGGTGCTCTGGTGTTTTGCCTGTCGCAGCGCGTGGCAGGCCTGGTTCGGGTTGATCGTGCCGGGCCTGGTGCTGGCGGCGGTGGCAGGGCTGGCGTATTGGATGGGCCACGCATGAAAGAGGGTTTTCGTCAGGCGATGGCCTGGTTGCACACCTGGGCCGGGTTGATCTTCGGCTGGTTGTTGTTCGCGATTTTCCTGACCGGCACGCTTGCCTATTTCAAGGACGAAATCAGTCACTGGATGCAGCCCGAGATACCGGCGCGTTCGGTGAGCTCCGAAGCCAGTTTGACCCTGGCGCAAAATTACCTTCAGCAACACGCAGCGGGTGCCTCGCGCTGGCTGATCGATTTGCCGAGTGCCCGAGAGCCGGGCCTGTCGGTGCGCTGGCAGCAGTCGCCGGCCATACCCGGCGAGCGTGGGCAATTCACCGAAAAACTCCTCGACGCGCAAACCGGCAGCGAAGTGCAGGGCCGTGAATCCAGTGGCGGCGACTTCTTCTATCGCTTCCACTTCCAGCTGCAAATGCCTTATCCGTGGGGTCGCTGGTTGTCGACCATCGCGGCCATGGTGATGTTCATCGGCCTGATCACCGGGATCATCACCCACAAGAAAATCTTCAAGGACTTCTTCACCTTCCGCCCCCGCAAAGGCCAGCGTTCCTGGCTGGACGGGCACAACGCGGTGGGCGTTCTGGTGTTGCCGTTTCACCTGATGATCACTTACAGCAGCCTGGTGATTTTCATGGCGATGGTGATGCCGGCGAGCATCCTGGCCTCGTACAAAGGTGATGCACGCGCGTTTTACGCAGAGGTGTTCCCGGCCTCCAGCACACCCGAACTCGCCGGCAAACCGGCTGAGCTGGCGCCGATGGCGCCGCTGTTGGAGCGGGCGCGCACGCAGTGGTCGGGCGGTCGGGTAGAACGTTTGACGGTGAACAATCCGGGGGATGCGAATGCCTCGATTGTCGTCTCAAGGGACGATGCCGACCGGGTGATTTATGACGCCAGCAGCGCGGTGACCTTCAACGGCGTGACCGGTCAACAACTCAGCGCCACGCCGCAGCAACCGGTGCCGATGGCCATCGCCGGCAGTTTTTATGGTTTGCACATGGGCCATTTCGCGAGCCCCGTTCTTCGGTGGCTGTACTTCATTTGCGGTCTGGCGAGCACGGCGATGATTGGAACCGGGCTGGTGATCTGGCTCGGCAAGCGCCAGCTCAAACATGCGAAAAGCGCGGTGATGCCCTTCGAGCTGCGGCTGGTGGAAGTGCTGAACATTGCCAGCATGTCCGGGCTGGTGGTCGCGGTGGCGGCTTTCTTCTGGGCCAATCGGCTGCTGCCGGTCGAGATGGCGACCCGGGCGGATTGGGAAGTGAACAGCTTCTTCATCGTTTGGGGCGTGAGCGTGATTCATGCGGTGGTCCGCGGCCGCGCGGCGTGGGTCGAGCAGTTGGCGTTGGCCGCAGTGCTGTTCTGCGGTGTGCCGCTACTCAATGCTTTGACCACGCCGTACCACTTGGGTGTGACGCTGGCTCAAGGCGACTGGACGCTCGCCGGGTTCGATTTGACCTGCCTGGGCAGTGGCCTGTTCCTGGCCTGGGCTGCGTGGAAAATGCAGCGCACCGGGCAGGCCGTTCGTGTTGTTAAAGAACGTGCCCGACCGATCACGCTTGAGCAGAAGGTGAACTGAATGTTGCTGGCCTTGCTGCTGTGTTACGGCGGTTTCACCGCGCTGTGTTTATCGATGGATCGGCATCACGCCGAATTGCTCGGACGCAAGGCATCGGCCCGGCGGCGCAAAGCGTTCAAGCTGAGCGGCTGGGTGTTGCTGGCGGTTTCCTTATGGGCGGCGGTGTCGAATACCGGTTGGGGCTTGGGGTTGGTGGAGTGGTTCGCGGTGTTGATGCTCAGCGCCTTGCTGCTGGTGTTGTTGTTGCCGTATCGCCCGCGTCTGGCTCTGGCGTTGGCCGGGTTGAGCGTGCTCGCGAGCCCCGTTGCAGTGTTCGCGCAGTGATGATCACTAATCCACCTGAATCACACGACGAAGAACATCGTGGCGCCCGTGCGCATTTCCTTCAGGTGTTCCTGTCCCAGCGTTCGCAGATGGAAGCGCTGGTGAGCCGGCGTGTCGGCTGCCGAGCGACCGCCGCCGATCTGGTGCAGGACTTGTTTCTGCGTTTCTGGCGGCGGCCACTGGTGCAAGTCGAGGAACTCAGCACTTACCTGCTGCGTTGCGCCGGCAACATCGCCATCGACCATTTGCGCAGTGAAGGCACGCGGGTGCGGGTCAACGAAGGCTGGATGCCGGATCAGCCGGACAGCCAGGGCAGCGAACCACAAGCCGCGCTGGAGGCGGGCAACGATCTGCGTCACGTCGAAGCGGCGTTGCGCGCGTTACCGGAACGCACCCGGCAAATCTTTCTGCTCAACCGCATCCACGGGCGCAAATACGCCGAGATCGCCAAGGCCATGGGCCTGTCCCAAAGCGCCGTGGAAAAACATATGATGCGCGCCCTCGATGCCTGCAAGGCCAGCCTGCGGGAACCGCCAACGCGCACGCCAGGGAAAGCACCGTGAATCAACCCGACCGCGTCACCCCGACGTCCGCTCAGGAGCAGGCCGCGCTCGCCTGGCTGAGCCTGTTGCACGACCAGCCCAGCAGCGGCGATCAACTCACTTTCAGTCGCTGGCTCCAGGCCGATCCCGCCCACGCCGAGGCTTACGCCCAGGCACAAGTGCTGTGGGAATTGAGCGAAGCGCCGGCGCGCACCCTGGCCGACGAAGATGCGTTTACCTTGCAGGGTTACCTTAATGCCATGAACCAATCTCGACGCTCCAGCGTGCGGCGCTGGTCTGGCGCGCTGGCCATGGCCGCATGCCTGGTGCTGATGATCGGCCTCGGTGCGGGTTGGCAGCCGACGCGCTGGATCGATGATCTGGGGGCGGACTATGTGTCTGCACCGGGGGAAATTCGCACCGTTACATTGGCCGATCAGTCGCAAGTCACGCTGGATGCCGACAGCGCCATCGCCGTGGATATCAGTCGTGGTGAGCGCCATGTTCAGCTGCGCCGCGGTGCCGGGTTTTTCAGCGTGACCCACACGGGTGATCCGTTTGTGGTCGCTGCGGAAAAGGGTCAGGTGCAGGTGCTCGGCACGCAGTTCGAAGTGCGCCTGCAACCGCACGGCGCGCAAGTTACGGTGCTGTCCGGGCGGGTCGGCGTGACCGCGGACAAGTACGCCGAGCAACAGATTCTGAGCGCCGGCCAGCAAGTGGCTTACGGCGAAGGCTCGGCGCAAAAGCTGCACGCGGTGGACAGCGAAGCGCAGTTGGTGTGGCGTCAGGGTTGGCTTAATTACTACAAGGCCACGTTGGCTGATGTGGTGCAGGACTTGGGGCGGTATTACCCGGGGCGGATTGTGCTGCTCAATGATGAACTGGCGGCGCGGCGGGTGAGTGGCAGTTTTCCGAGCAAGGACCCGGAGGTGGTTTTGAGTTCTTTGCAGGGCGTTTTGGGGTTTGAGCAGACCAATGTTTTGGGGCATCTGATTATTTTGCGCTGAGGCTACCGGCGCTTTCGCGGGCAAGCCTCGCTCCAACAGATCATGCGCGATCAATGTAGGAGCGAGGCTTGCCCGCGAAGGCGTCAGACCGAACACCACATCTCCCAAGGCAAAAAAATTATTTTCAAAATTATGGTGAGGTAAACCCGACCCCCATCCGTGTAGTGACTGAAACTGCGAGTCATTCGCATCCCGTAGGTTCTACACAGGTCATTGAGCAATGAAGTCCAGGGCAAAATCGGGTTCGGTCAAACAGTGGTTGGGTGCTTCTGCACTGAGCATGTTGGCGCTGGCGTTGCTGCCATCACGCGTCGCATCGGCCGCTGAGGCTGCCGGCACGCTGCAGCACACGCAGTTCAGCTTCGCCATCGCTGCCAAACCGCTGCCCCAGGCCCTGAGCGACTTCAGTCGGGTCACCGGCATCAGCGTGGTCTACACCGATGAAGCGCCGTACGGTCTCACTGCCCCGGCGATCAATGGCCAGTTGAGCGCCGAGCAGGCCCTGCAGCGTCTGCTCAGCGGTTCGGGTTTCACCTTCCGCCGCAGCGACGCTCACACCCTGGTGCTTGAACCGCTGCCCACCGCCGGCACGTTGAGTCTGGGCACGACCACCATCAACTCGGTGGCCGATCAATCCATGAGCTATCAGCCGCCGCCCACCAGTTCGGTGATGCGCTCGTCGGCCTTGCTCCAGGAAATCCCGCAGACCGTCAACGTCATCCCGGCCCAGGTCATTCGCGATCAGGCACCACGCAATCTGGATGATGCGCTGGCCAACGTCAGCGGCATCACTCAGGGCAACACGCTGGCGAGCACTCAGGATTCGGTGATGACCCGCGGTTTCGGCGACAACCGTAACGGCTCGATCATGCGCGACGGCATGCCGATCGTGCAGGGTCGAGGCATGAATGCGACCGTGGACCGGGTCGAAGTGCTCAAGGGCCCGGCCTCGCTGCTGTACGGCATCCAGGACCCGGGCGGTGTGGTCAACATGGTCAGCAAGAAACCCGAGCTCGAGCAATACAACGCCCTGACGCTGCGCGGTTCGACCTACGGCGACGGCAAAAACGGCAGCGGCGGCGGCCTCGACAGCACCGGTGCGCTCGGTGATTCCGGCTTCGCTTACCGCATGGTACTGGACCACGAAGACGAGGATTACTGGCGCAACTTCGGCACCCACCGCGAGACGCTGGTGGCACCGTCGCTGGCCTGGTTCGGCGAGAGCACCAAGCTGCTGTTCTCCTACGAACACCGCGAGTTCCTGACCCCGTTCGACCGCGGCACGATCATCGACCCACGCACCAATCACCCGTTGGACATCTCGCGCAATGAGCGTCTGGACGAGCCGTTCAACAACATGGAAGGCCGCTCGGACCTGTACCACTTCGAGGCCGATCACGAGCTCAACGACAACTGGAACGCCCACTTCGGCTACAGCTGGAACCGTGAAACCTACGACGCCAGCCAGGTGCGCGTCACCGCCATCGACACCCGACGGGGCACGCTGACCCGCAGCATGGACGGTACTCAGAACGCCATCAGCACCGACCGATTCACCACCGCCAGCCTCGAAGGCAACGTCAACCTGCTGGGAATGCAACATGACCTGGTGTTCGGCATCGATGACGAGTACCGCAAGATCTACCGCGAAGACCTGATCCGCCAGAGAAGCCTGAGCACCTTCAGCTACGTCAACCCGGTCTATGGCCGCGAAGTCGCCGGCACCACCGTCAGCCCGGCCGACAGCGCGCAGACCGACGAACTGCGTAGCGATTCGATCTTCCTGCAGGACTCGATTCACCTCACCGATCAATGGATTTTCGTCGCGGGCGCACGCTTCCAGGAATACGACCAGTACGCCGGCAAAGGCGTGCCGTTCAAGGCCAACACCGACAGCAACGGCCAGAAATGGGTGCCCCGCGCCGGTCTGGTCTATCGCTTCACTGATGAACTGTCGTTCTACGGCAGCTACACCGAATCGTTCAAGCCCAACTCGACCATCGCACCGTTGAGCGGCAGCAGCACCGTGCTCGACGGCAGCGTCGCGCCGGAAGAAGCCAAGTCCTGGGAAATCGGCGCCAAGCTCGACATGCCGGGTCGCGTGACCGGTAACGTCGCGCTGTTCGACATCAAGAAACGCAACGTGCTGGTGGCCAATTCCGAAGGCCCGGTGACGATTTACAGCGCCGCCGGCGAAGTGCGCTCCAGAGGTCTGGAAGTGGATTTGAGCGGCCAGCTCAGCGACCGCTGGAGCATGATCGGCAGCTATGCCTACACCGACGCCGAAGTCACCGAAGACCCGGACTACAAGGGCAAAAAACTGCAAAACGTGGCGAAGAACAGTGGCTCGCTGTCGGCGGTCTACGACTTCGGGACCATTATCGGCGGCGATCAATTGCGCGTCGGCGCGGGCGCGCGGTATGTCGGCGAGCGGGCGGGTAATGCCGTCAACGATTTCGACCTGCCGAGCTACACCGTGGTCGATGCCTTCGCGACTTACGACACCAAGGTTGAAGGGCAGAAGGTCAAATTTCAGCTCAACGTGAAGAACCTGTTTGACCGCACCTACTACACCTCGGCGGCGAGCCGGTTCTTTGTGTCGATGGGGGATTCGCGGCAGATTTCGTTGTCGAGCACATTGGAATTCTGATCGCAGACCGCGTCATCGTTCTTCGCGGGCAAGCCTCGCTCCTACACGTTTTACGTTGCCCTTGTAGGAGCGAGGCTTGCCCGCGAAGACTGCATGACAGACGCCGCAAATCTCAGGATTAACGCAAAAACGCCTGCCGATACTCCCCAGGCGTCCCGCCCAAAATCTGCCGAAACCGATTGGTGAAATGACTCGCACTGGCAAACCCGCACGCCAATGCAATCTCCCCCAACGGCTGCGACGTCGAACGCAACAACTCCCGCGCCCGGCTCAGCCTTCGAGCCAACACATACTGATGCGGCGGCAAGCCAAAGCTCTCGCGAAACATCCGCGCAAAGTGATACTCCGACAACGCACACAACGCCGCCAATTGCCCAAGGCTGATGGCCTCGGCCAATTGATTGTCGATGAACTCCACTAACTGCCGCCGCTGATGCGCCGCCAGTCCACCCTTGAGTCGCAAGCCCTCACGCATCCCGACCTGACAGAGCAACACATGGCTGAGCATTTCGTGAGCGAGGCTGCTGGTGAGCAGGCGTTCGCCGGGTTCGTCCCAGTTGAGGGTAAGCATTTGGTGGAAGCGCCGGGCTTGTGCCGGATCGTCAAGGAAGGTGGCTTCGCGCAATTGCAGTTCGCGAGGTTCGCGATCCAGCAGCGTGACGCAGCCGAGGGCGAATTGTTCGGGGCTGAAATACACGTGGGCCAGGCGAATGTCGCCGTTGATTACCCAGCCCGATTGATGCTCGGCCGGCAGAATGCACAACTTGTCCGGGCCGCCCTTGGTGCCGGGCTGGTCGCGGCGGAAGGTGCCGGTGCCGCCGGCGATGTAGCACGACAGCGTGTGGTGGCTCGGCGCCTCGTAGTCCTGGGCGTCGTGATGGTTGCTCCACAAGGCTGCAGCCATGCCGTCACCGAGCTCGGCGCTGTGCTCGAGGCGAGCATTGGGCGAGCGGTTGAGGGCTTGAAAGACTTGCAGGGTTTCCAGTGCGGGCATGATCGTTTTCTCTCCAACGCTTCGCATCCTACTCCGTAGCCGCTGGCCTGCCAGCCTGTCGGCCAACAAAAGCGCAAGTTTATGCAAGTGCGCCCACATTTGGCGCAGCACACTGGATCCCTAATCAGGCAATGCACTGTGGCGAGGGAGCTAGCTCCCGCTTGAGTGCGCAGCACTCACAAAACTGGGGGAGTTTTCCAGGATTTGGGGCCGCTACGCAGCCCAGCGCGAGCAAGCTCGCTCGCTACAAAGTGAACTGCATTGCCCATCCCGGAGCTGTCGCCATGAACCTTTCGTTGTATTTGCTGACCGTGCTGATCTGGGGCACCACCTGGATTGCCTTGAAATGGCAGCTGGGCGTGGTGGCCATTCCCGTGTCGATCGTCTATCGCTTCGGCCTGGCTGCGCTGGTGCTGTTCGTCCTGCTGCTGCTCAGCCGACGCCTGCAAGTGATGAACCGTCGCGGGCATTTGATCTGCCTGGCCCAGGGCTTGTGTCTGTTCTGCGTCAACTTCATGTGTTTCCTGACCGCCAGTCAGTGGATTCCCAGTGGCCTGGTTGCCGTGGTGTTTTCCACCGCCACCCTGTGGAACGCCCTCAATGCACGGGTGTTCTTCGGCCAGAAAATCGCCCGCAACGTATTGATGGGCGGTGCGTTGGGCCTGTCCGGGCTTGGCCTGTTGTTCTGGCCGGAGGTGGCCGGCCACACAGCCAGCCCGGAAACCTTGCTCGGCTTGGGCCTGGCGCTGCTCGGCACCCTATGTTTCTCGGCCGGCAACATGCTCTCGAGCCTGCAACAGAAGGCCGGTTTGAAGCCTCTGACCACCAACGCGTGGGGCATGGCGTATGGCGCCGCGATGTTGTCGATGTGGTGTCTGGTCAGGGGCATCCCGTTCGACATGGAATGGAATACGCGCTACATCGGTTCGCTGCTGTACCTGGTGATTCCGGGTTCGGTCATCGGCTTCACCGCGTACTTGACGCTGGTCGGGCGGATGGGCCCGGAGCGAGCGGCCTATTGCACCGTCCTGTTCCCGGTAGTGGCGCTTAACGTCTCGGCATTTGCCGAAGGTTATCAATGGACCGCGCCGGCATTGATGGGGTTAGTGTTGGTGATGCTGGGTAATGTGCTGGTGTTCCGTAAACCCAAGGTGCCGATGGCGCAAGGCAATGGCAAGCTTGCTTGAAAAACCTGGGCCCGAGCGCGCTCAGCGCTCAGTCCTGAGGGCGACGAATATCAGCAGCGGAAGTATGAAATCGACGATATGCCGAGCCCAGTCCTTGGCGTTCCAGACTTGTGATTCATCCATGTTGAACCACTCCACGCCGATCACTTGCAGGCAGACGTAATAGACAAAGATGGCGATCATCAGTCCAATAAGTGAGAACTTCTTGGCCTCATGGAACACCTCGGCGGACGCATTCATATTTCGGTAAAGGTGATAGGCGCCAAACAGGCAGAAGGCGGTATAAATCACTTCAAGGGTGATAATTAGCCAGTAGATCCGGTGGTGGAGCATGGGCGAGGTGATTGCCCGGTAGTTCAGGTTGATGTTTTCCCGGGTGGTGTCCATGCTCAAAATATGGCCCACGTATTCATAGTTGGATGAATAGTCGGTGAAGTTGCTGTACATCACCAGTAGGCCAAAAAAGCTTATATAAGCCATCAATGAAAACTTGCTATATCTGATGATTTTGTCGGTGGTAAGGCTGTTCAAGGTGAGTGTGCTCCGTCACTGTTTTCCGTAGGGTCGGATTAGTGGTGTGGAGTGTATAGCGCTTAACTGATTTTAGTGTGTTGACTGAATTGCAAGTTATGTAAAAGCGGGCAGATACTTTAAAAGTGTCTGCCCGTTTTAGTTAGCCTTTCCAGACTTGCGGGTTGACCAGATCTTGCGGTCGCTCGCCCAGCAGTGCGCTGCGCAAGTTAGCCAGCGCGCGGTTGGCCATGGCCTCGCGGGTTTCATGGGTGGCGGAGCCGATGTGCGGCAATGTCACCGCGTTTTTCAATTGGAACAATGGCGACTCGGCCATTGGTTCTTTCTCGTAGACGTCCAGGCCTGCGCCGCGAATGCGGTTGTTTTGCAGGGCTTCGATCAGCGCAGGCTCATCGACCACCGGACCGCGGGCGATGTTGACCAGGATGGCGCTTGGCTTCATCAGGGCCAGTTCGCGGTGGCTGATCATGTGTCTGGTTTTCTCGCTGAGCGGCACGACGAGGCAGACGAAATCGGCTTCGGCCAGCAGTTCGTCGAGGCTGCGGAACTGCGCGCCGAGTTCTTGTTCCAGCCCGGTCTTGCGGCTGTTGCCGCTGTAGAGGATCGGCATGTTGAAGCCCAGCCGCCCGCGACGGGCGATGGCCGCGCCGATGTTGCCCATGCCGACGATGCCCAGGGTTTTGCCGTGCACGTCACCGCCAAACAACGGTGCGCCGACGGTGGCTTGCCATTGGCCGGCCTTGGTCCAGGCATCGAGTTCGGCGACGCGGCGGGCGCTGCTCATGAGCAGGGCGAAGGCCAGGTCGGCGGTGCTTTCGGTGAGGACATCCGGCGTGTTGGTCAGCATGATCCCGCGTTCGTTGAAGTAGGCGACGTCGTAGTTGTCGTAGCCGACGGAGACGCTGGAGACCACTTCGAGTCTGGCGGCGTTTTCCAGTTGCGTGCGACCGAGTTTGCGACCGACACCGATCAGGCCGTGGGCGTGGGGCAGGGCTTCGTTGAATTGGGCGTTGATGTCGCCGTTTTTCGGGTTGGGGACGATGACGTCGAAATCTTGCTTGAGGCGCTCGACCATTTCCGGGGTGACGCGGCTGAAGGCGAGGACGGTCTTTTTCATGGGAGGAGGGCTCGTCGGGGCTTGGAGAATGCCAAGCACGCTAACATTCTTGTCGAGGGTTTTGCGAGCGCCTCGATTACCCTGCACCTCACGACCGCTCCTACCAAGTGCCAGGAGGGCGGTGAGGAACTACTTCTGTGGAAAACAAACCGTGTTTACAATTGCCTCTATTACCGGTTCACTCGCTCCATCTAGTAGCGTTTATATAACCGATCGCTTGATGGTGATTTCCTTCATTCTGAAGTGAGACGTCAAAATCTGCTTCGAAGATACCCTTTTCAATATCAATTTTTTTAACGTCTACATACCCGATGTTGTCGTCGGGGTAATACCTTTTTGATCGTATTGCTCCATCTTCATCCACCCATTCCTTTACAAAGTTAGGTGCGTGAAAAATCATTTCGTTGTTGGTCAGTTCGTAACGTCCTGCCTTGATGGACAGTGAAACCGTTAATTTTAATAGAATGGTTTCGGTCGTACTGATTTTCTGGCGGGCACCCAGATACAAATATAGTGGTTGTTTCAAAACTGTCGTGACAACACCGTTGAATTCCGGCAATGGGAAGTCGTTGTCAATTTTTGCGTTAGCTGTGCCAACATTTGGCCAGCTATCGATTAGTTGAGACATATTCTTGCTCCTTCAAAGATTAGTGAGAATGCGTCATAGAGTTTCGATTTGAACGAGCATTATGTCTACTGTCAGTTTTGACAGTTTGTTATACGTGTTGGCTATTAAGGTGTTTTATTTGATATCCACTTGGCATAAGAGCCTTAGCAATTCAATTGTAAAAGCTGGCTTGTCGGGCCGCTGCATCGCTGCGATGGCGATCGGATAGCCACCCTTGCTGATGCGCCCAATTCAATTGTGGGAGTGAGCCTGCTCGCGATGGCGGAGTGTCAGACGACATCAATGCCGGATGTCAGACCGCCATCGCGAGCAGGCTCGCTCCCACAGGGGATTAGCTGTGCGGCTGAGGTTTTGGTACGGCGACGTTATCCAGCATCCGGTTCGCTGCCAGTTCGGCCAGCATGACGATCTGTTGAATGGCCATCGCCTTGTGCCGGTGCGGGCCTTCCAGATAGTCCGCGAAATCACTCGCCATCACACTGGCCTGGGCCAGCGACTCGCAGGTGTGGGCCAACAGATCTTCGTCTTTGATATTCGGTGCAATCAAAAACATCGTGCTGGGTTTGCGGGTGGCAGGGGATTTGAGGGCTGCGGGGTTTAGGTAGTGATCCAACGCGCGCTCGGCGGCGTCGTTGAGTTTTTTGGAATCGAGGGATTCGTATGGGGAAACGTCGTCAGTTTCCGGGGGATTCGGAGTTTCTTTAATCATTTGGCAAAGATCCTTAGAGTCGAGGAGCTGCCACTTTTCGTTTTCCAGACGAAAGGGTGGCAGCTGTACGCGGACTGGAAAAACCGAGAAAGGATCAAACCCGGCAGACCCGAAGGTCTCCCACGCACAGCCGCCATAACTCAAATCGCGGTGCTAAAAAAGCGCCGCATTATGTCATGCGCCGTAATCCTTCTTCGGGTTTTCCAGACCCGATCGCTGAAATGCCAGCGACCCACAAAGCCTACCCATTTCCCGTCCGACCCAACAACCGACAGAACCCGTCGGAAACATTCCCCAAAATCGCCGCGTCTGTAGGACCGTGAAATCAGTTCGCCACCCGAACCCCGCCCAAACTCCCACTCAACTCATACGCCACCAATTCCGCCTGATGCGCCGCCAATATCTCCGGCAACGACCCACGCAAATACTCGACCCACGTCTTGATCTTCGCATCCAGGTACTGCCGCGACGGGTAGATCGCATACAGATTCAGTTCCTGCGAGCGGTAGTTCGGCATCACCCGCACCAGTGTGCCGTTGCGCAGTCCTTCAATCGCCGCATACACCGGCAACACGCCGACGCCCATGCCGCTGATGATCGCTGTCTTCATTGCATCCGCCGAGTTCACCAAAAACGGTGAGCTGTTGATGGTGACCATTTCCTGGCCTTCGGGTCCGTCGAAGGTCCATTTCTCCAGCGGGATCACCGGGCTCACCAGGCGCAGGCACGCGTGGTTCAGCAAGTCGCTGGGCTTGTGGGCGCAGCCGTTGGCTTTCACATAGGCCGGCGAGGCGCAGACGATGCTGTAGGTGATGCCCAAACGCTGAGACACGAAACCCGAGTCCGGCAGTTCGCTGGCCAGCACGATGGACACGTCGTAGCCCTCGTCGAGCAGGTCGGGCACGCGGTTGGCCATGGTCAGGTCGAAGGTGACGTCGGGGTGGGTTTTGCGGTAGCGGGCGATGGCGTCGATCACGAAGTGCTGACCGATGCCGGTCATGGTGTGCACTTTGAGCTGCCCGGCCGGGCGGGCGTGGGCATCGCTGGCCTCGGCTTCGGCTTCTTCGACGTAGGCCAGTATTTGCTCGCAACGCAACAGGTAGCGCTTGCCAGCCTCGGTCAGGGCGATGCGGCGTGTGGTGCGGTTGAGCAGGCGGGTTTGCAGGTGGGCTTCCAGGTTGGAGACCGCGCGCGAGACGTTGGCCGTGGTGGTGTCCAGTTGCACGGCGGCGGCGGTGAAGCTGCCGGCCTCGGCCACGTAACTGAAGGCGCGCATGTTTTGCAAAGTGTCCATGAGGTGCTCTCGGGTGCGATGGCAAATTGTGACACGAAGTTGCGGGGCGGTGACCCCGACCAAGGGATTATCGCGTTAACGGTAACAAAGATTCACAGGATTCCCAGCTTATCGCCATTAAGACCCACCCCTAGAATTGCGCCGATCCTTTGTAGGAGCGAGGCTTGCCCGCGAAGGCGGTCTGACAGTCACCGACGATGTCGACTGATACGCCGCCTTCGCGGGCAAGCCTCGCTCCTACACAGGACCTCGTACGCCTCTTCTTTCAGGAATTTTCAGCAGTGCCGCGTCGCATCAGCAGAGCGCTTCAGACGCTCAGTGTTTTGGCCTTATCCCTCGCAATCAGCGGCTGTATCGGAACCGGAGGCATTGCCCCACAGGGCAAGGCACTGGAGGCCAATTCACTGGCCACCGACGAAGCCATCCAGAGCGCCGCGCAGGACGCTCACTGGCCCACCGCCCAATGGTGGCAGGCCTATGGCGACCCGCAACTGAACCGCTGGATCGACCTCGCCGTGCAAGGCAGCCCGACCATGGCCATGGCTACTGCGCGAGTGCGACAGGCCAAATCCATGGCCGGCATCGCCGAGTCTGCCGAATCGTTGCAGATCAATGGCGAATCCACCCTCAAGCGCCACAACTGGCCCACTGATCAGTTCTACGGGCCGGGCGAGCTGGCCAACACCACGACCTGGGACAACAACGCCGCGCTGGGTTTCAGCTACGCCCTCGACCTCTGGGGCCGTGAAAGCAACGCCACCGAGCGCGCCGTAGACATGGCACACATGAGCGCTGCCGAAGCGCGTCTGGCCCAGCTCGAATTGCAGAACAACATCGTGCGCGCCTACATCGAACTGTCGTTGCATTACGCGCAGCGGGACATCGTCGCCGCGACCCTGAAACAACAGCAGCAAATTCTCGATCTCGCGCAAAAACGTTTGAACGGCGGTATCGGCACGCATTTCGAAGTTAGCCAGGCGCAAACGCCGCTACCGGAAACCCATCGTCAGATCGACGCGCTGGACGAAGAAATCGCCCTGAGCCGCAACCAACTGGCAGCCCTCGCGGGCAAGGGGCCAGGGGAGGGCGCGCAGTTGCAGCGACCCACGCTGTCGTTGGCCGCACCACTGAAACTGCCGTCGTCACTGCCCGCGCAATTGCTCGGTCAACGCCCGGACGTGGTCGCCAGTCGCTGGCAAGTAGCGGCTCAGGCGCGGGGCATCGATGTGGCCCATGCCGGTTTCTATCCCAATGTCGATCTGGTCGGCAGCCTCCGCTACATGGCCACCGGCGGCGGGGCGCTGGAGTTTTTGACCGGCAAGAAACTCAACTACAGCATCGGTCCGGCGATCTCGTTGCCGATCTTCGATGGCGGCCGCTTGCGTTCGGAGCTGGGCGAAGCCTCGGCCGGGTATGACATCGCCGTGGCCAGGTACAACCAGACGCTGGTCAACGCGCTGAAGAACATCTCTGACCAGTTGATCCGCCGCGAGTCCATCGACAAGCAGCAAACCTTCGCTGCCGAGTCCGTGGTCACCGCGCAGAAAACCTACGACATCGCGATGATCGCCTACCAGCGCGGGCTCACCGATTACCTCAATGTGCTCAACGCGCAGACTTTGTTGTTCAAGCAACAGCAGGTGCAGCAGCGGGTTCAGGCGGCGCGACTAAGTGCTCATGCCGAACTGGTGACGGCGCTGGGTGGTGGGCTGGGTGCGGGTGACGATGTGCCGGAAGACAGTCGGACCGCGGCACCGATAACCCCGACGCTTCTCAAGTGAACACAGAACCTGTGGGAGCCAGCCTGCTGGCGATAGCGGTGTGTCAGTCAATGCTGATGTCACCTGATACACCGCTATCGCCAGCAGGCTGGCTCCCACACGTTCTCCACCTGACTGAATTAAAGTGAACAGGATTCCATGACTCCCTCGCCCGCACCTCTGCGCTGGCTGTATTCCCTTGAATGGCGCCGGGGTTTCTTCGACTGGGCACGTAGCGACGGCGTGACCTGGGTCTACATTTTCAAAGTGCTGTTCGCCGCGTTTCTGACGCTGTGGCTGGCGATGCGTCTGGAATTGCCGCAGCCGCGCACGGCGATGATTACCGTGTTCATCGTCATGCAACCGCAAAGCGGTCAGGTGTTCGCCAAGAGTTTTTACCGCTTTCTGGGCACCTTGGCCGGGTCGGCGGTGATGGTGGCGTTGATTGCCTTGTTCGCCCAGAACACCGAACTGTTCCTCGGCTCACTGGCGATTTGGGTCGGCATCTGTTCGGCCGGCGCGGCGCGGTATCGCAACTTTCGCGCCTACGGTTTCGTGCTCGCCGGGTACACCGCCGCGATGGTTGGCTTGCCCGCGTTGGCCCACCCGGACGGCGCGTTCATGGCGGCGGTCTGGCGGGTGCTGGAAATCTCCCTGGGGATTCTCTGCGCCACCGTAGTCAGCGCCGCGATCCTGCCGCAAACCGCCAGCGCGGCGATGCGCAACGCCTTGTATCAGCGCTTCGGTGTGTTCGCCTTGTTCGTTACCGATGGCCTGCGCGGCCGCAGCAAACGGGAGGCTTTCGAGGCCAGTAACGTGCGCTTTATCGCCGAGGCGGTCGGGCTGGAAGGGCTGCGCAGCGTCACCGTGTTCGAGGACCCGCACATGCGTCGGCGCAACGGTCGACTCAGTCGCTTGAACAGCGAATTCATGGGCATCACCACGCGGTTCAACGCCTTGCACCAATTGCTCGAACGCTTGCGCAGCAGCGGCACCGACCACGTGGTGGCGGCGATCAAACCGGGGTTGCAGGACCTGGCGGAATTGCTCGACGGCTTCAGCGGCCGCGCCTTGACCAGCCCCGACGCCGCACGCCTGACCAGCGCGTTGACCACCTACAAGGAAAATCTGCCGGCGCGGGTTCGCAGCCTGCGGGCGACCTTTCAGGAGAGCGATCCGAGCGACGCCGAGCAGCTCGATTTCCACACCGCGTACGAACTGCTCTATCGCTTCGTCGACGAGTTGCACAGTTATGCACAGACCCACGCATCGCTGGCCGATCACAGTCATGCACGGGAGCAATGGGACGAGCCGTTCACCCCGCAAACCAACTGGATGGCCTCGGCCGCGTCGGGGATTCGTGCGGCGTTCATTCTGGTGGTGCTTGGCAGCTATTGGGTCGCCACTGCATGGCCGAGCGGGGCGACGATGACCCTGATCGCCGCCGCCACCGTCGGCCTTTCCGCCGCGACACCCAACCCGAAGCGCATGGCATTCCAGATGGCTTGCGGGACGTTCCTCGGGGCATTGATCGGCTTCGTCGAGATGTTTTTCATCTTCCCGTGGATCGACGGTTTTCCCCTGCTGTGCGTGATGCTCGCGCCGGTGATCGTGCTCGGCTCGTTCCTTACTTCGCGGCCGCAATACGCCGGTGTCGGCCTCGGCTTGCTGATCTTCTTCAGCACCGGTTCGGTGCCGGACAACCTCACCGTCTACAACCCTTACGCGTTCATCAACGACTACATCGCCATGGTGCTCGGCATGCTGGTGTGCGCGGCAGCCGGGGCGATCATTCTGCCGCCGAACAGCCGGTGGTTATGGCGCCGGCTCGAACAGGATTTGCGCGGGCAAGTGGTGTACGCGATCAGCGGCAAGCTCAAGGGCCTGGCTTCGAGTTTTGAAAGCCGTACCCGGGATTTGCTGCATCAGGCTTACGGCCTCGCGGCGGGCCAGCCGCAGGTGCAACGGGACTTGCTGCGCTGGATGTTCGTGGTGCTGGAGGTCGGCCACGCGATCATCGAGTTGCGCAAGGAACAAGCGATTCTGCCGGTGCATCCGGCCTACGCCGAATCCCAGCCGTGGCGCCAGGCGATCCGCGTGATGGGTCGCTCGCTGGTGCGGCTGTTTCTGCAACCGAGCCAGAGCAATCTGGAGCGCGGATTGATCGCGGTCGACCATGCCATCAGCCGCGTACAAGCTACCGACGAACCGTTCGCGCCGCACTTCGATACCTCGGCGTTGCGTCGGGTGAAGAGTTATTTGCACTTCATTCGTACTTCATTACTGGACCCGCAATCGCCACTCGCCGCTTACGCAATCACTCAGCCCCAAGGAGTTGAACATGCCGCGTGAAATCGCCTTCCACGGCGTGTACATGCCGACCATGACGCTGATGTTTTTCATCGCCGCCGCACTGGCCTGGGCGCTCGACCGGTTTCTGTCCGGGTTCGACCTGTACCGCTTCTTCTGGCACCCGGCGCTGCTGCGCCTGAGCCTGTTTACCTGTCTGTTCGGCGCCCTGGCGCTGACTGTCTACCGTTGAGAACGATCTGATGAAAAAGCTATTCAGCCTGCTCGCCACCCTGCTGGTACTGGCCCTCGCGCTATGGATCGGCCGGACCCTCTGGGTGCATTACATGGACACGCCGTGGACCCGCGACGGCCGGGTGCGCGCCGACATCATCAACGTCGCCGCCGACGTCACCGGTGAAGTGGTGGAGGTGCCGGTGCGCGACAACCAGCTGGTGAAGAAGGGTGATCTGCTGATGCGCATCGACCCCGAGCACTACCGCATCGCGGTCAAACAGGCGCAGTCGCTGGTGGCCTCGCGCAAGTCGACGTGGGAGATGCGCAAGGTCAACGCCCATCGCCGCGCTGACATGGACGCGCTGGTGATCTCCAGGGAGAACCGCGACGACGCGAGCAACATCGCCGACTCGGCCCTGGCCGATTACCAGCATGCCCAGGCGCAACTGGAAGCCGCTGAACTGAACCTCAAACGCACCGAGGTCCGTGCGGCGGTGGACGGCTACGTCACCAACCTCAACGTGCATCGCGGCGACTACGCGCGCATCGGCGAAGCGAAAATGGCCGTGGTCGATATGAACTCGTTCTGGGTGTACGGCTTCTTCGAGGAAACCAAACTGCCGCACGTGCGAGTGGGCGATAAGGCCGACATGCAGTTGATGAGCGGCGAAGTGCTGAAGGGGCATGTGGAAAGCATTTCTCGCGGCATCTACGACCGGGATAACCCGCAGAGTCGCGAGCTGATTGCGGACGTGAACCCGACGTTCAACTGGGTGCGCCTGGCGCAGCGAGTACCGGTGCGGATTCACATTGATGAAGTGCCGGAGGGGGTGCTGTTGGCGGCGGGGATTACTTGCACTGTTGTGGTGAAACAATCCCCGTCGCCGTTACAGCACGCATCACGCTAGTGATTCAACTGAAGTAGGTGATCAGTTTGCCAAGCCCGCCGTCGATCCCGATGGGGTTGCCTGCCCAGAAAAATGTGTTATCGGGGCGGACACCTACAATGACCGGATCTGCGACATTGGAAAAGTCTTCCTTAACAAGCCCGGCAATGCCGAACTCTGGGTCGTGAGTGCCGTCGGGTAGCCAACGCGAAATGTATATGTAATGTCGTGCCGCTGAGATCACTAACTTTCCATCGAGTTGCACGTAGCCATCGAGCCACGCATTCTCCCTGTTCTTATCGTATTTCGTGATCAGCGGCTTGCCATGGTTAAAGTCGGGATCTGGCAAGCCATTTTTTGTGATGCCGGCAAGCATTCCTTTGGTGTCAGGGATGCCCGACTCACCGGCTTGGCCCAGCCCGACAAAACCTTGATTCGTGGATAGAAGTCCGTTAAACCGGGTCGGGTGGTTGTCTACTTCTATGCCACAGTAGCCGGGAGTACTTGGGCTGCCAAACTCCGGGTCGAGAACGCCCTTGTCATCGAAGCGCGCGAAAAGCGCTATTTCGGTTTCAGAGTGCAAGGCTCCATAACCCGCTACCACGATTGTTCCGTTGGCTTGGGGCAGCAGGGCGGAGAGGCCGGTCGGTGTACTCGGGTCTTGCATTTTGAAATCAAGGCGACCGGTGCCGTTCAAGGTCGTGTCGAATTTTCCGTCGGGAAGCAGCCGATAGAGTACCCCGGTGGTATTTCTCCAGTTGCCGTGTTGGTGATAAGTAGTGCAGATGAGTATTTTTCCATCCGCTTGCTCGGCAACTCTGGAGTCGTTCGTCATGCAAATTTCGTCGGGCTGATTTTCAATAACGAGGTGGCCGGTGCCGCTTACTCCGAAAGTTTTTTCCGGTGAATAATCACTGGAGAAACAGGCAACGGCCAAGTGGTTTATCGGCTCGGGTCCAGAGTACTCAATATGTGCACCGAGCATTAAAAGGCGTCCGTCCGCCAGACGCAAAAGTCTGCCCCCGTCGCATGGTGCATCCCCCTCGAAAGAGCCAATCAGCAGACTTCCATTGTTAAAACCTTTGTCCAGTTCGCCCTCAGAGGTCAGTATTGCAAGCCCGTATTGTCCGAAGTCGGTTTTCGTTTCCAGCGTCATACTCAACAGAATTCTATTGTCCGGGAGTGCCAAAACACCCTTTATCAGACGTGTGTAATGGATTTCGTCGGGAAGGATGCTCAGCGTGACCTCTCCGTCGACACCGAATGATCTGTCGCGGTCACCAGGGCGACGTACGATAGTGTTCTGGTTCATAAGTACCTCGATAGGATTAAAGGGCTCCGGTTAGCCAAATGACGATCAAAGTACCTATGCATCCCATCAGAAACACATACGAACAGGGACTCGTTCCGGTCAGTAGAAGTCTGTGTTTGGGGAGGGGAGGTGTCTACTGTCAGAAATAACAGGTACCAGCACATTCCGGACGAGCGGAGGAATGTCTATGGCGCTGAAGGGGGATGTGGAAAGCATTTCACACGGCATCTACGACCGGGATAACCCGGAGAGTCGCGAGCTGATTGCGGACGTGAACCCGATGTTAAACGGGGTGCGGCTGGCGGCGGGGATTACTTGCACTGTCGTCGTTAAATCTGCAGCTGGCGAGTAACCCTGTAGCGAGGGAGCTTGCTCCCGCTGGACTGCCTGGCAGTCCCATTTGAGGGCCGCTTCGCTGCCCGGCGGGAGCAAGCTCCCTCGCCACGAAAGGCGACCGTGTCAGCCCTTGCAAAACGTCTCATGCAAATGCCGCCAGATCACTGAGCCGGACGCCTGCTTTTCAAACACCACCGTCGAGCGGCGATCAGAGTGCAGCCCCGTCGCATCAGTCTGCTGCTCGCGATAACTCACCACCGCGCCACCGTCGTACAGCGCGGTCCCGCGTAACTCGCTGAGCTCAATCCTGAAGCCGAGCTTCCTTCCGCCCGCCCGCAGGAACAACTCGTTCAGCGCGGCGAAATCCAGCACCCGACCCAATGGCGAGATCATGGAAAACTGTGGCGAAAAACGCGTGAGCAGGCGCTCAAGTGCGGACTCGTCCTGGTCCTCGGCCAGCCATTGCTCGATGGCGACGTGGGCCTGGATCACTTCGTCGAAGTATTCGGTGTAGTCGGTCATGATTGTTTCCTGAAATTCTGCAGAGAGGATTCAGACGTCATCGCGAGCAGGCTCGCTCCCACATTTGGAATGCATTCCCCTGTGGGAGCGAGCCTGCTCGCGATGGCGTCGACTCGGTCTTAGAGTTGCCCCCTAAGCCCAAACCGCTTCATCAACCCCGCCTCCAACAACCCTTTCGGCAGCAACCCCGCCAACAATGGCAACGCCCGGCTGCCATTACCCAGACGAATCAGGCGCGGTGGTTTGCTCTGTTGCACAGCCTTGAGCAAACCGATCGCAAACTCCTTGGCAGGCGTCGGCTTGTCCTGGGAGGCCTTGGCCCGCGCACGAATGCCTTCACGCAGCGGAAACCATGGCGATTGCTCGGTGATCAACTGCTCCGCCTCATGCCCGGCATTTTTGGCGAAGCTCGATTCGATCGCACCTGGCTGCACCTCCATCACGCGCACGCCAAACGGCGCCAACTCCATGCGCAATGCATCGCTCAGCGCATGCACCGCCGCTTTCGAGGCGCAATACGCGCCGGCAAACGGCGTGACCAATACCCCGGAAACGCTGCCGATGTTCACCACGATCCCTTTGGCGGCGCGCAGCACCGGAAACAGCGCGCGGGTCACACCGACGATCGCAAACACATTGGTTTCGAACTGGCGCTGCATCGCCGGCACGCCGCCGTCCAGCAGCGGGCCCATCGCGCCATAACCGGCGTTGTTGATCAGCACATCGAGGCCAGCATGTTGCTGGTTGATGCGCTCACTCAACTGGTCGAGTGCCTCGCCGTCGTTGACGTCCAGTTGCACAGCGGTGAAACCGGCAGCTGCCAGCGCAGCCACGTCTTCAGCCTTGCGGGCGCTTGCCCAGACTTCGTATCCGGCACCTTTAAACACATCGGCGAGGGCGCGGCCAATGCCGCTGGAGCAACCGGTAATCAACGCAACGGGCATGGCGCGGTCCTTGTGCAAAAAGAAGTAGGGGATCAGTCGGAGAAACTACCCTGCAAACGCTCGGCGCGAAACTCCAGGGTTTGCGGGCGATAGCCAGGACGCAGCGGCGGCAGGGGCAAGCAGTCTTCCCAATGGGCGCCGGCCTGCAGTTCGCCGGGTCCGCGATAGCGCGGGGCGGCATATTGATTGTCGGCCAGATTGACCGTATCACCCGGCGCATACGCGGCGACGCGCCAGCGCAACTCGGTCAGCGGCACGTCGTTGCCGTTGTTCATGGTCAGCTGCAAGGGGCGGTCTGCCGGGCAGTGTTCCGGCGCGTAGGTAATGCGCAACTCCAGGCGCGCCAGTTGCTTGACCTCGCGGTTGTCCATCCAGATCACCCACGTGGCCACCAGACCCAGACCGATGGCGGCCGCCACAGAGACGGGCAACGCCTTGGCCGGGTAGCGCAGCAATAAAATCAGCCAGGTGATGACCAGCAGGACGCCGATGAACATGTTTGAACGCTCCTTGAACTCATGACCACCATCCTACCGAACGGCTGCGGGAATGGACATTCACGGATCATCCGCGATCACCGTTGGTCGGCACTGTAATTTCTGACAGTAGCCAGCCGCTGTCACGAGGGGTTAGATAACCGCAGGCAAACAGGGACGGACCGGCATGCAGGCTTCGACGTTGGGATTGCATTACAAAACTCCCGGATTATCCGTCGTTGACCCGCGGGGGCTGCCGATTCGTTCGATTGAATATTGGCGCGCAGACGAAGACGCCACCGCGCTGGCGCGCATCAATCGCACCCTGCACGATGCCGCAGGTTTTCCGGTAAAACGCTGGGATCCGCGGTTGTGGGCGTTGCAAAAGGACGATCCCTCGGCCCCGGCCAATCTCCTGACCGTGCACTCGTTGCCCGGTGATCCCGTATGTACGGTCAGCGTCGATGCCGGCTCAAAGATTATTCTTTTCGGTCTGGCCAATGAAGAGCGCCGAGGCTGGGACAGTCGTGGTACCCGGCGCGAGATTCACTACGACAACCTGCTTCGTCCAGTGGCAGTGTTTGAGCACGTCGCCACGCAACCACCCCAATGTGCCGAACGTATGGAATATGGTGGTGCTGATCCGGGTAACCGTGAACGTAACCGATGCGGGCAGTTGATTCGCCAGGATGGCCCCGGCGGGACCTTGCTGTTTGAGGCGTTCGCGATCACCGGCCAATCCACCAGCCACGTTCAACACTTCACCCAGGAAACCGTTGCACCTGATTGGCCGGAGTTGATAGCGGATCGACAAAAACTACTCGAGCCGGGAGAGGGCGCGCGCTCGACGTGGCGTTACGGGGCGCTGGGGGATGTGCTGGAATCGGTCGACGCCAGGCAAAATTGCCAGCGCTTCAACCTCACCATTGATGGCCGGTTACGCCGCAGCGCCCTGAATCTGGCAGGACAATCCTCGTGGCAAATGCTGGTCGGCGAGATCGAATACAACGCCGAGGGTCAGACCATACGAGAAGTGGCAGGCAACGACGTACAAACAACGCTCACGTATCGCCCCGAAGATGGTCGTCTGATGGAGCGACGGGCGTACAGTGAACGAGTCGGTTTGCTGCAACACTTGTTCTACATCTATGACCGAATGGGCAATGTGCTGAGTATCGAAGACAAGGCGCTGCCGGTGCGTTACTTCAACAATCAACGCATAGACCCTCTCAGTCGTTTTATCTACGACAGCCTTTATCAATTGATCCAGGCGTTTGGCTGGGCGGCGGGCGGCCCCAACCGAGGGCCTGACTCAGTCGGTCGTACGGATCCGGCAGCAGTCAGCAATTACCATCAGAGCTTCTGCTATGACGAGGGCGGCAATCTGCTGAAGCTGACGCATGTTGGTGCGCAACACCCAGGGCGTGAATTAACCGCCGCGCGGTACAGCAATCGCTGCCTGCCCTGGCGCAACGGCGTGCCGCCGACCGAAGCAGACATCGCCGCTGCATTCGATGCCAGGGGCAACTTACTGGAGCTGGATCAGGGCCGCTTTCTGACGTGGGATCTGCGTAATCAATTGCACTCTGTCAGCCCGGTGGAGCGCGATTCCGGCCGCAATGACTGCGAGCTCTATCTCTATGATGCTGCTGGCCAGCGGGTGCGCAAAAGTCGCTCGTTGCAGACCAATGCCCGAGCCGTGACGGCCGAAGTACGTTACTTGCCGGGTCTGGAACTTCGTACTGACAGTGGCACCGGGGAAGCGCTGCAGGTCATCACCGCGCAGGCCGGCCTCAATGGTGTTCGGGTGCTGCATTGGGAAAGCGCGCCGCCGTCCGGCGTCAACGATCAGTACCGCTACACCCTGGTCGAACACCTGAAATCCTGCAGCGTGGAACTGGCCGACGATGCGCAGATCATCAGCCAGGAAGTCTATTACCCCTACGGCGAAACCGCGTGGTACGCCGGCCCGGATGTGATTGAAGCCGACTATAAGACCATTCGTTATTCGGGCAAGGAGCGGGATGCGACGGGGCTTTATTACTATGGATTGCGCTACTACGTACCGTGGATGTTCCGTTGGCTCAATCCTGATCCTAAAGGTTTGATTGATGGGCCTAATTTGTATCAGATGGTGGGCAACTCACCCGTGACTTTTGTCGATAGCGACGGTGGCGAATCGACCGAAGCTTCGCAACTGAATGACAGCCTGGACAAGCAACAAACCCTGTTGTCGTCGGTGGGAGGCAGCGCTTCAGATTTCAAGAATTCGCTACTCAATCACGTCTATGCCCAGCATCGTTTCAAAGCGTTGGGCAGGCGTGTCATTACCCAGCTTGCCAGCAGTGTTGTCAGTTCGGTGGGCACGGCGGCGGGGGCTGCGGCGGGCGGTGCCATTGGCGGGCTGGCAGGTCCTGTGACCGCTGGGTTGGGAAGCAAAGCGGGGGCGACAGTCGGGGCTAAAGCGGCAAATGCGCTGATTTCCAGGGTGGTGGATACCTATCAACTGGATCGCCCGATCAGCTTCAAAGGCAATGAAATGAACCCTAAATCATTCATCGAGGCCGTTGAACCCAAAAGTAAAACCAACTTGAGGACGATAAAATTCGAGCTGTCGGCAATGGACCCTCGGACCCCTGAAGGGCGAACGAAGCTGGGGAAAAAGATCGCCACCGCCGTGGCTGATAAATTGGTCGATAAAGTCGCCAGCAAGCTGGGATCAGAAGCGCCGGGCCTGATCAAGATAGGACGGGAGTTTTACCAGGCGTCACAGGGGCTCAATGCCGAATCGCTGAGCATGGTCCACGAGGCCGTTCCGGAGGTGATCGATATGGTGGAATTCCGGATGCAGGCCATAAACAACGAGTTCGCCGGCTCTGGCAGCTCAGACCCGAGCGTCTTCGAGCGTATCGCCGAGCTCTCATCGCAGACAGGGGAAGTCGTTCAGCAGTTGAACAGAAACCAGGATTTGATCGGGCTTGTCGCGCCCAAGCCTTATGCCGGTAGACGGCAATCGTTGAGTGGAAGGTCCCGTTTAGCTCCGCTTCGGCAGGTGTCACAGGGCTGATACCAGCAAAAAAAGCCCCCACCCAACCCGCTGCGGATAGGGAACGCAGCGGACTGGACGGGGGCTTCTGGTTTTGCTGAACGCTTACTGCGCGATGGTTTTCACCGACACGCCACGTTCGATCGGGGTGGAGCGACCGTAGATATCTTCAAACCGCTCGATATCGTCTTCGCCCAGGTAGCTGCCCGATTGCACTTCGATGATCTCAAGTGGAATCTTGCCCGGGTTGCGCAGACGGTGGACCGACGCGATCGGGATGTAGGTCGACTGGTTTTCGCAGAGCAGGAACACGTTCTCGTCGCAGGTCACTTCGGCAGTGCCGCTGACCACGATCCAGTGTTCGGCGCGGTGGTGGTGCATTTGCAGCGACAGGCACGCGCCCGGTTTGACCGAGATGTGCTTGACCTGGAAGCGGCCGCCCATGTCCACCGAGTCGTAGGAGCCCCACGGACGATAGACTTCGCAGTGGTTCTGGGTTTCAGTGCGGCCCTGCTCGTTGAGGGTGTTGACCATTTGTTTCACGCCTTGGACCGAGTCCTTGTGGGCGATCATCATGGCGTCCTTGGTTTCGACGACCACGATGTTTTCCAGGCCGATCACCGACACCAGTTTGCCGTTGCCGTGGATCATGCAGTTCTTGCTGTCCTGAATGACCACGTCGCCTTTGGTGACGTTACCGTTGACGTCTTTGTCATTCACTTCCCACAGCGACGCCCAGCAACCGACATCGCTCCAGCCGGCGGTCAGCGGTACGACGCAGGCGCGCTGGGTTTTTTCCATCACGGAGTAATCGATGGAATTGTCCGGGCAGCAGGCGAAAGTGGCTTCGTCGATGGTGATGGTGTCGGCATCCTGTTCGCTGCGCTCAAGGGTCAGCAGGCAGGTGTCGTAGATGTCCGGATCGTGTTTTTTCAGCTCTTCCAGGAAGCGGCTGGCGCGGAACAGGAACATGCCGCTGTTCCAGAAATAACCACCGGACTGGACGAATTCGGTAGCGCGTTTCACGTCCGGCTTTTCAACGAAGTGCGAGACACGGCTGACGCCTTCGGGCAGCAGCGAGTCATTGGTGGACTTGATGTAGCCGTAGCCGGTTTCCGGTTTGGTGGCCGGTACGCCGAACAGCACCATTTCGCCGTTTTCGGCGGCGACAGTGGCCAGGGCCAGGGCGCGTTGCAGGGCTTTTTGGTCTTCCAGTACGTGGTCGGCCGGCAGCACCAGCATCAACTCGTCACGACCTTCGTTGACCAGCATCATCGCGGTCAAGGCCACGGCCGGCGCAGTGTTGCGGCCGAACGGTTCCATCAGGATGCGCTGGGTTTCCAGTTTACGGTTGGCCAACTGCTCGTTGACGATGAAGCGGTGGTCTTTGTTGCAGACCACGATCGGGGTGTCCATGCCTTCAAACACCAGGCGTTCCAGGGTTTGCTGGAACAGCGTGTGTTCGCCGGTCAGGGCGAGGAACTGTTTAGGGAACTGCTTACGGGAAAGCGGCCAAAGACGTGAGCCGCTACCACCTGACAAGATCACCGGAATCATATTGTTACTCCTTGAAAATCGTATGGGTCAGAGCTACTGCGTTCTGTCGTTTCACTCTTGTTCTTATTCCGTAGCCAGGCCGGATCACCTGTAGCAGCTGCCGAGCCTGCGAGGCTGCGTTCGACGGCGTAGCCGTCGTCAATCCAGACAATGCGGTCATTCAGAACGACCGAGTTGCCGGGATTGCGACTGCTGCGCAGCCGGACGCAGGCTTCGCCAGCTGCTACAGGGGATCACCGTCCTGACGAATTATTTAGCGCGTCGAAACCGGGCGTTTTACCCAGACTGGCGACAAGCTGCTGCCTTTACCGGTGACGTAGAGCACGGCGGCTTCACCGCGTTCCAGGGCAACCGGCTTCACGTCGCCGACTTTGGTCGCGCCGTCATACAGGGCCAGGCTGACTTTGACCGGGTTGATTTCACGCTCGCCACGGCCCTTGGCCGCCACGGACGGAACCACTTCGGTCTTGCCGTCAGCGGTTTTCAGGGTCAGGGCCTTGTCGCTGAGGTTTTGTACGCGAACCAGGGATTTCTGCTTGTTCTTGAACGGCGGCTCTTCGATCAGTTGCGGCGCGCCGCTGGCGTTGTTGACCAGGGTGTAATAGTGGTCGCCGGCCAGTTTCACCGGCAGGGTCTGGCTGCCGACCTTGGCGCTGTAGTCGCCGCCCGGCATGAAGCTGAAGTCAGTGCTGGACAGCGGCGCGACTTCGGCCAGGTTGGTGCTGCCGACGGTGGCGCTGACTTCAGCGTTACCGGCGTTGTAGACACGTACGAAGCTCGAACCTTTTGGTGCAGTCGGGCCGTAGAGTGCGGCGTCGCCAGCAAAGGCGGACATCGACAACACGCTCATGCCAGCAACAAGTGCAAAGGTCTTGGCGAGACGGCGAGGAGTAGTAGTGAAAGTCATGGTAGTACCTCTCTCTTTCAGTTTTGCGCCCGGTCGGGCGTCTCGGATTTAGT
Source organism: Pseudomonas sp. RT6P73 (assembly GCF_054897715.1). Classification (NCBI taxonomy): domain Bacteria; kingdom Pseudomonadati; phylum Pseudomonadota; class Gammaproteobacteria; order Pseudomonadales; family Pseudomonadaceae; genus Pseudomonas; species Pseudomonas sp. RT6P73. The sequence continues at coordinate 519,477 of NZ_JBUBUV010000002.1, forward strand.
GTTTGCGGCTACGTTTTGTTGGCGGGCGCCGGCTTCTTTGAGCTCTGCGACCCACTGCGGGTCGGCGTCGCCGATTTCGTTGTTCACAGGCAGATAACGTTCAGGAAACTCCCAGATCAGCACCTGTGGCGGGCTGTTCTTGAAAGCATCACTTTTCAGGTAGCTGAGCATCGGCAGAATCGGGCCGTGGCCGTCTTCGGCGTAATTGACCACGTCGCTGTTCAGCGCTTGTTTCAGCGCACCGACGAAGTTCCAGTTAGGGTTGGCGCTGTAGCTGGTGCCGATCAGGGCCACCGGCACTTCCGTGTTGGCGAACAGCGCGTCATCACCGGCAGGCTGGTCTTGCGCGACCACGGTGTTGCGCTTTTGCAACGGCTCTGTCTTCGGCATCAGGTTTTCGAACAGCGGGTCCAGCGGCAGGAACAACCGCAGGTCGCCCTTGTGCGTGACCTTCTCCGCAGGTTCGGTGACGAAGCGTTGCGGCTCGCCGCTGAGCGGGGTTTTCTCGGCAATGGTTTTAGCCAGGGTTTCGGCGGCAATTTGCGCGCCTTCCGGGGTCCAGTGGGTGTCGGTACGCAAGAACACTTGCTGACCATCCAGCTTGGCTTTCAGCATCGGGCCGAACAGGTCGGGGGCGATGATCTTGTTGGCCGCCACACGAGCGTGGAAGTCTTCATACAGGTTGGCGTGAATGCTCGAAGGCTTCACTGCGCCCAGGTGTTCCGGGTACAGGCGAGTCTTGGCCGGCACGATCGCCATCACCAGTTTCACGCCCTTGGCTTTCAATTCCTGACGTACGCCTTCTACGAGCGCGTAGTTGCCTTGCAGGTTCAACTCTTCGTTGACGATCGGGTTGAATTCTTCATCGCTGTACAACCACTGATCGCGACCGAGTACCACGCCCGGACGACCTTCGTTGAACAGTTTGAAATCCAGCGCAGCCCAAAGGTTGGTGCCCAGGCGCTTGATCGGGAACTCGTCGTCGTAATGCGTTTCCACGGCTTTGGCCCAGCGGCCATTGAGCACCGTCGCATCGGCGTTGGTGCTGAAGCCGAAGAAGCTGCGCGTCGACCACAGGCCCAGCACCAGCAGGGTCACCATGAACAGGGCGATGTAGAAGATACGTAATGAGCGGGTCATGGTCAGATCCCTCAGAACTGGAAGTAAAGGAACGGCGAGAAGCTTTGCGCCGAGAGTTTGAAAATCGAGGCGATGAACAGCACCAGTACCAGCGTGCGCATCACGTAACGGGACCAGTCCGCAGTCCAGTAAGCCGGTTGCACGGTGGCTTCAACGCCGACGGTGTAACCAGGCTCGTGGATGCTGGCCGGGTTGTCGCCCGGTACGGCTTTGATCATTCCAGGCTGAGCGGCGGCCGGGCCATCGGCCTCGACGTTCACCACAGGCTTGGTCTTCTCGGGCGGCAGGTTGCTGTAGAAATCACGGATGCCGAAGAACGCCAGGGTCATGTAAGCCACCACCAGGGTTGCCACTTGCAGGCCGGTGAGGCTGGCCGCGTTGAGTTCCGACAGCGACCATTCGCCGAAGCTGAACATCGCGCCGTACATACGACCGGCGACGTGCAGGTTTTCCGAGCGGAAGATCACCCAGCCCATGACCACGAGCAGGAAGGTAAGCGCCCAGCGGATCGGGTTGATGCTGCGTGGCGAGGTGTTCAGGCCCAGGGCCTTTTCGATCGCCAGCCACATGCCGTGCCACGCACCCCAGATGACGTACGTGATGTTCGCGCCGTGCCACAGACCACCGAGCAGCATGGTCAGGAACAGGTTGCGATAGGTCATCAACGTGCCTTTGCGGTTACCGCCCAGCGTGATGTACAGGTAGTCACGCAACCAGGTGGACAGGCTGATGTGCCAGCGACGCCAGAACTCGGTGATCGACTGGCTGATGTACGGCTGCTTGAAGTTTTCCATGAAGCGGAAACCCATCATCAAGCCCAGGCCGATGGCCATGTCGCTGTAGCCGGAGAAGTCGAAGTACAACTGCGCGGTGTAGGCGAGGGCGCCCAGCCAGGCGTCGCCCGTGGTGGGGTTTTGCAAGGCGAAGCAATGGTCGGCCACCACCGCGAGGGTGTCGGCGATGAACACCTTCTTGATGAAACCCTGCATGAACCGCGTGGCACCTTCGGAGAACTTGTCGAGGGTGTGGGTGCGGTTGTTGAACTGGTCGGCGAGGTCGCGAAAACGCAACACCGGGCCGGCGATCAAGTGCGGGAAGATCGCCACGAACGCGGCAAAGTCGATCAGGTTGCGGGTCGCCGGGGTATCACCCCGGTAGACGTCGATGATGTAGCTGATGGACTCGAAGATGTAGAACGAGATCCCGATCGGCAACAGCACGTGGGTCAGGATGAACGGCGACAGACCGACCGAAGTCATCATCGCGTTGATGCTGTCGACGCCGAAGTTGGCGTACTTGAAGTAGCCGAGGATGCACAGGTCGACGCCCACGCCCAGGAGCAACCAGCGCTGTGCCGGTTTGGTCCGAACGCCTGCGGCACCGACTTTGAGGCCGATCCAGTAGTTCCACAGCGTGACGGCTGCGAACAGCGCAAGGAAGTCCACACGCCACCAGGCATAGAACACATAGCTGGCGAGCAGCAGCAGCAGGTTGCGATAGCGTATTCCGCTTAAGTAGTACATGCCGAGAAAGATCGGCAAGAACAAAAACAGGAACACGTTGGATGAAAATACCATCCCGGTCTCTCCATGTTTAACCAACAGTCAAGGGCCAACGGCCCCCCCAAACCCCCCACCGAAAACCGGGGGGCGTAACACACAATTCAAACCTGACACTGACCCTGTAGGAGCGAGGCTTGCCCGCGAAGGCCGTGACGCGATTGAACTGATGAACCGTGTCATCGTTCTTCGCGGGCAAGCCTCGCTCCTACAAGGGGTTTTGCGTTTGGCTCTAGGAACCTTTGCCTTTCTCGTTGGCCGGGTCGTAGACCTTGGTCAGGTCACCCCCGAGGCGGAAGGTCTTGAACGGCTGCATCTCGTGTTTTTTCTCGAGCACATCCGGCGAGCAGGTGTAGAGCGTGCAGAACGGTTCCAGCCAGGCGAATTTCGAATCGACCTTGAGGTCGGTCATGTCCTGTTCCTTGCCGTTCTTTTTCTCGAACTCTTCCGGGTCTTCGACACCCGCAAGTACTCGATCACCCAGGCGTTTCAGCGCGCCGTTGTTTTCCTGACGCAGATCCACACCGTTGACCAGCGCAAAACTGGCGATCATCGACAGTGGTGGCAGGGCGTAGTTGTGATAGGCGAGGGCGCGCTGCTCGCGCTTCAGCTCGTTAGGCAGGAAACCCTGCGCATCAATCTGATTGGCGCCGACTTTGTATTCCTTCACCGACCAGTCGAACAGGTCGCGACGGTTGGTGGCGATGGACGTTGCCATCACCGACCAGGCGGACCAGTACGAGTGGTTGTTGGTTTTTTCCAGCGGCAGGTTGTCCCAATCGCTGACCACCTGATCCGCCATTTTGCTGAACCAGGCTTCGATCAACTGCGACTCTTGCTGATGGTTTGCCAATGGGTGCGAGTCGGAGAACTTCAGGCGAATGTACGAAGACGCCATGCTGCCCAACGCCCATTTGCGCATGGACTTGCCGGTGTGGTTGAAGTCTTTGGACATCAACGCATCGGCCTTGGCCCACGCGGTCAGCCAGTTCAGGGTGCATTCCAGTTGTTCCGGACGACCGTCACGCATGTACTGCATCACGCGCTTGCTGGTGCCGCGCTCAATCTTGGTGATGTCGGCAGTGGTGTCGCGGAAGGCTTTTTCCGAGGCTTCGTTCAGGGTCGAACGGGCCTTGTCGGAACCTTCGTACTTGCTGCGAAATTGCAGCGAGCCGGTGTATGGCGTCGGCATCGCATCACAGCCTTCGCTCTTGTCGCCGGTTTTGACTTTTTCAATCGGCGCGAAGTAGCCCTGTGGCGGGCGCAGTGGCGCGGCGGCCTGGGTGGCGCCGGCAAACATCGCCAGCGTCAGCAGTGATGGTGCGAGTAATCTTTTCAAAGTTCGGGTTTGCATATGAACCTCATTGCCCTGCCTGGGCGGTACGCTGCCCGGCGCCTGGGAATACGTTGCGTTTGCAGATTTTCGCTTCGACTTTCTGTGGCGTGGCACCTGCTTCAGGGCCCTGGATTTCGACGGCCAGCAGATTCTGCGAGGCCCAGTCTTCGTCCGTACGCAACTCAAAGGCAAAGCGCCCGTCGGTGTCGGAAGTTTCAGGTTTTTCGATTTTGATGTCCTCGTGGCGACCGTTCATGTACCAGAGGGTGGCTTGCAGGACTTTCACCGACGGATCGGCGAACTGGATGTCGACCTGGTGACTGCCGTTTTGCAGGTTCAGGTTCTTGCTGTTGACCATTAATTCGTTCTTGCCCGGTTTCAACGTGGTGCTGCCGGTCATCTGTGCATCCTTTCCTTCGCAACCGTTGTCCAGCAGCGCCATCATCTGGCGGTAGATGGTTTCCTGGTCGAGGCGGTAGAGCGGCGAGAATTCCCAGATCAGAATCTTCGGCGGCTTGGTCTGGAACTCTTCGCTGCCCAGGTACTGCAGCATCGAACCTTCCAGGCCACCGCCGGGGAACGCCACGTTGAGGATGTCGGCGCCGATGGCCTCTTCGAGGAAACCGGCGAAGTTGTAGTTCTTGCCACTGTGGCTGGTGCCGACCAGGGTGATCTCTGGATTGCCGGAGTCACTGAACAGGTCGCCGTCGGCGGCTTCGCCCTTTGGCTCGGTGGTGAACTGATCCATGTACTGGATCGCGTAGCTGGTGCCACAGAGTTGACCGGCCATGTTGTGTAATGTTCCGGTCTTGCCCATGCGACCCGACTTATGGCTCTCGAATTCGCGCTTGGGAATGTCCGCGAACTCAGGCAATTGCTTGATTTTCTCGCCGACGATTTTCGCCGTGCGCTGGGCGCCATACGGCGTCCAGTGTTGGTCGCCGCGGAAGTAGAAGTCGTGGGCCGGCAGGGTGTCGGGCAGCGATTCGTTGGTCAGCGGCGACAGGTCCGGAACCACGTAACCCATGGCGGCGAAACGCCCGAGCATGGTCTTGTAGTTCTTCAGCGCCTTGTCGAAATCGAACTTGGCTTTGTCTTCCGGATTCAGCTTGTTGCGGTTCACCAGGCCACGGGTCGGCTGGTAAACGACGACCAGTTCCACGCCTTTGCTCTTGAACGCATCGTGCAGTTCTTTCATGCGTTTGTAGCCGGCAGGGGTGGTGTCGAATTCGGTGCGCAAGTCTTCTTGCGTACGGAACAACCAGTCGCCCTGAGCCTGCACCAGCGTGGTGAAGTTCTGCTGGTAGCGCGTGGTGTAGTTCTTCGCGTCATGGGCTTCGGGGCACAGGTTGCAGCACGGTTCGGCGCTGAAGCTGGGCGCCTTGACTTCATCGGCACGGACGCCGGCGCTGGCCGCGAGAATGCCGGCGGTCAGGGCCGACAGGCTGAGTAATTTGATCAAGTGTGGGTGCATAAAATTATCCTCAGTCCTGCATTTCGGTCTGGCGTTCGACAGGGTCGATCAGCACGGCTTTCTGCTGGCGCACCAGCAGGTCGAGAATTTCATCCTGGCGCTCGCCAAGAATCCCGTTGAAGCTGATGCCGCTGGATTTGGTCGGCGCGAGCATGGACACGCGATACAACTCGACGCTCAGCGGCGAGTCGATGGACAGCGGTCCGCTGCCGTTGCCGGCCAGTTCACCGCCGACGATGATCAGCGACACCTGGGCGTCGAACGGGTCGAGCTTGATGTCCCGGTCGGTGTCGCTCAGGTCCTTGATGTGGCCGTAGACGCCGGTCAGGCCGTTGGCCATGGCGAGGTTTTCGTAGAGGCGAATGTTCACGCTGTTACGAATACGGATGCCGTGGCGACGGTTGCTGATCACCTTGTTGGCCCACAGCAGGTTGTCGCCACTCTCGTAGAGGGTGATGCCGTCCGTGTGGTTCTTGTAGATCTCGTTGTAGGCGATCAGGTTGTTGACGCTGTTACGGTCGATCACCAGGCCCGACAACTTGTTGTCGTAGCTGCGGTTGTTGAAGATGAAGCTGTCGTTGACCTCACGGGAAATGATGATCCCGTGCTTCTTCTTCGTCCCGAAAACGGTGTTGTCGGCGATGATCAGACCGTGGGAACGGTCATGCGGGTCAATGCCGTAAACGATGTTGTCTTTGTAGGTGTTGCCCTTGACCACGAAGTCGCGGGTTTCGTAGCAGTAGAAGCCGTACCACATGTCCGAGAACTCGGAGCCGATGATCCAGCCAGTCGGTTCAGGGCGCTTGAGGACCTTGGCCATGTTTGGCGTGTATTGGGAAATACTCACGCCGTACGACTTACTGTTGGCGTAGCCGAAACTGGCCATCTTGCTGTTGGCGATGTAAGTCTGGGTGCCGCCCCAGGCCAGCAGGAACGGACGGAATTCTTTCGGTGACTTGAACGTCGCCGGACCGTTTTCCTTCTCGCGCCAGCCAGTGATCTTGGTATCGCGCACAAACAGCTGACCGTCGTTGACCAGGAACGAACCGGCCTCTTGGGACAGGCGCAATTCCTGGGTCTGCTTGTCGATTTCCAGAATGCCGTTCTTGCCGACCACGATCGGCAACTTCGCCAGGAACACGCCTGGCGAGGTTTCGCTGAAGTACTGCTTGGGTACTTTCTTGGCCAGGTCCTTGAGGTTCATGTAGCCGTCGTCGACGAAGATTGCCTGCGGGATACCGTGCTGACGCACCACCCACTCGGCCATTTTGTTGTCGCCGCCGATGAAGTCCTTCAGCGCGTCTTCCTGCATCATCCGGCGCACGCTGATTTTGCCGGCCTTGGTACGCACGATTTTCGCGGCGATGGCTTCGGCGGTGTAGCCGGAGGTGTCCGGCAATTTCGGCGCAGCCAGTTCCAGCGGCTCGGTCGGTGCGCTGCTGACGGTGTAGGTCTTGGCCTGTTGCAGACCCTTGGCAACGGTCGCCGGCTGCCCTTTCTGGACGGGCGCGGCCGGCTCCACCGTGGCGAAGGCCGCCGAGCTTGCCAGCAGCATCGCGCCGGCCAGCAAGGTCAACGAGCCTCTCTTCGGACTGTTCATGTCAGGAACTCCCTTCGCGGTTCGCATCAGAAGCGCCAGATCACGTCGATAAACGCGCGGTGCATGTACGAGTCGACGCCTTTGCCATACGCATCGCCCGGCTTGAACACACCGCCACGCAAACGCACGAGGGCCGAAGGCTCATCGATCGACTGACTCAGGGAGGCCGGCAGCAGGCCTTGCTTGAAGTACTTGGTGACGACCACGTCCATTTCCTGGCCGAGGTCTTTGTTGCCATCTTCCAGCGGCAGGGACGTGCTGGAGAGCACGGCGCCGGTCACGTCGTCGGTGTCGTTCTGCACGGCGTTGATGCCGTTGCTACCGACTGGCTTGTTGCCGTCGACACGCCAGAATTTGTGGTAGATCACGCTGGCGTCGTATTCGTCGTTGAGCATCCACGAACCGAACAACGTAGCGGTTTGCATGTTGTTCATTTCGCCGCGGAACGCTTCGCCGAAACGGTGAACCCTCGAACGGGTACCGGTGTAGTTCGAACGGTTGCTTTCCAGGCCGTTCTGTTCGTAATCGGCGCTAGCGCGGGCGTAGGCTGCACCGACTTGCCATTGCGGATCGAGGCGCAGACGCACGCCCAGGTCAGTGGCCCAGCCATCGACGTTGCCACTGGTCTTGGCTTGAGCGGGCGGAGTGCCATCGGCGTTCAGCGGATTGACCGTGTCGCGGTCGCCGCTCATGCCGGTGACGCTGCCCCAGTAGTTGACGGTGTTGGTGTTACGCCAGTTGTAGGCGTCGCTGTCGGCGGTCAGGCCGATCCAGCTGATGTCGCCGTTCTCTTTCTTGTCCAGAGAATCGGCGGGAACACCTGGCTCCGGATAGTCGAGCTTGCCGTCATCGTGGGTGTGATGACCGCGAATGCCGACCCAGTTGCCCGGCGTCCACTGATACGCCGCATCGGCGTAAGCGTGCAGGCGATCCTTGTCTTTGGGCGCCAGCTCGGTGAGGTCGGTGCGGTATTCGCTGAAGCGTTCTGCGACACCGGCGTTGGCGCGCAGCAGGGTGGTGTCGAAGGTCCAGTTCAGGGCTTCGATGTTGGTGTCGCGCCATTGGCCGTCATCGTTGCGCAGGCGTTGGCGACCGAGCTTGAGGATCTCGCCAGGGTACGGCGTCAAGCCACTGTAGCCGACCCAGAACTCGCGCATCGCCAGGTAGTTTTTCTTGCTCTTACGATCACCGTTGTCGGTGGCTTGGGTGCCGTCGCTGTCGGACTGCTGCAGGGTGTCGGTCTCGATGATGTCGGTGGACGTCACGGCCTGACCCATGGCGTAGCCGCTCCACGCGCCGCTCTCGCCGTAGATCCATGGACGCAGGTCGAGGCCGACGCCGTTGACGTCGCCTCCGCTTGCCGTACCCAGGTCGGTGTCGTCTTCGGACTGGGCGGTGACTTTGACGTCAAGGCCATAGTTCTGGGTTTCGGTCAGGGCCGCCAGGGTCGGGCACGACCACAAGAGGGCGAATGACAGGCCGATACCGGCCTTCACGAATGGATTCAGCTTCATAGGGATTCCTCGCCGTCTTCTTCTTGCAGGGCGTGCAGTTCCAGCGTGTTCTGGCTCAAGGCACCACGAACGGCCTGTTCTTGTTTCAACAGGCGTTGGGCCTCTTTGATCTGGGCAGGCGGCAGTTGGGCTTCGAGTGTTTGCGCAAGCTCGGTGGCTTGCGGGGTGTTCTGCGCCTTGGCCAATTGGCTGAAGACGTAAGCGTTGAGCGGGTCGGGCTTGGTGCCCTTGCCTTGGGAAAACAGTTGGGCAATGGCGAAGTCGGCGCTGTTCTGGCCGTTGCGCGCCGCCTTGAGCAGGTGGTCCAGCGCTTTCTGCGAATAGACCTTGCCCAGGTAACCGCGGCGGTAGATCTGGCCGAGGTAGTAATCGGCAGCCACTTCTCTGTCGACGGCTTTCTTGAAGTGTTCTTCGGCGGCCTTCGCGTCGGCCGGCACCATTTTGCCTTCGTAGTAGAGCTTGCCCAGCAACAGCTCGGCACGCGGCTGGTCAGCGGCGCGGCCGTTGTCCAGGTACTTCATCATCGTGTCGACGTCGCCCAGTTCCGGGAAGTCGTAGAGCAATTGCGCAAGGCTGACCCAGGAAGCGGGGTAGCCCGGAGCGATGCCTTCGAGCAGCGACTGAGCGGTTTTCTCGTCGGTCTTGCCCAAGTTTGCATCGCCCAATACGCGAGCGACGCTGTCCACGCGCTGAGCGGTTACCGTGCCGCGAGCTTGAGCGGCTTGCATCTGCTTGATCAGCTCGGCCTGTTGCTCAGGCTTGGCCTGTTTCTGATAGACCGTGGCCAGTTCGACGTAGCAGATGTCCGTGGTGTTCAACGCGGCTTTGCAGATGGTTTCCACTTCGTCCAGGTGCTGGTCGTAAGTGCCTTGGGTGCGATAGAGCAGCACTTGGGCCAGGCCCGCTTCCGGTTTGCCTTCGGCGCGCCATTGGCTGATCTGCTGCTGGGCGTTGACGTTCGGGAAGCTGTGCGGGTATTGCAGGTACAGCATCGCCAGCGGGATCAGGGTGTTGCCTTCGCCAGCGGCCGAGGCTTTTTTCAGCAGGCCTTCGGCTTCGTGCTGTTCGGCTTCGGTGGAACCCGGCTTGGCCACCAGCAGGCGACCCAGGCGAGCCTGAGCCCGCGGCGAAACGCTGGCCGCGGCGCGGTAAGTCGCCTCGGCCTGTTTGATTTGTGCCGGGTCACGGCTGTCGACCTGGATATCGGCCAGGCCAACCTGTGCTTCGCTGTAGCCCAAGTCTGCCAGTTGCTGGTAATTCTGCGCCGCCAGCGCGGTGTCGCCGCGCTTAAGGGCTTCGTTGGCCAGACGCTGGTCGGGCAGGCCGGCACAACCGGCCAGACTGACTGCCAATGCCAAGGCACACACTGTTCCAATGTGGGAGCCAGCCTGCTGGCGATTCAGGCAGCGCGGTGAATCAGTTGAACCGCGTTGATCCCATCGCGAGCAGGCTCGCTCCCACAGGGTATGCGGTGTGCTGAGGATATTTGGAGTCGTCACAGGCATGTCCTCTGCTTAAAGACCGGAAGCCATGGCTTTGTCGATCAGCCAGTTCAGGTTCGGACCACGGGTGCTGTTCACTTCAACCGGGCGACCGGCGAACTTGCTGTCCAGCGGCTCGTCCGGCTGGATCAGCACGCGGATGTCGGAGGAAAGGTCGGCGCTTTTCAGGCTGGTGCTGCTGACGATCTTGCCGCTGCGGGTGGTGTCATCGCCGGCGATCTGGAAGCTGACCGTGTTGCCTGGACGTACATCGGCGAACTGGCGATAGGTGAAGCGTGCTTCAACGTTGGCTTCGCTGTTGCGCGGCACCAGTTGGAAGATCACGTCGCCTTTGCTGGCGTACTGACCGTTGGCGACCAGTTGCTGGGCCACGGTGCAATCGCACGGCGAGGTCAGGGTGCCGGTCATTTGCTTGCCGAACAGCTCTTCAACCTTGGCCGGTTGCAGTTGATTGTCGTCAAGATGACCCTTGAGCACATCGAGCATGCTGGTGCTGAACGTCGCCAGCGGAGCGCCTTTGGCGGCAACGCCGTCGGCCTTGATCAGGCTCTGCACGGTGCCGTCGCGCGGCATGGTGATGTTCATGCCTGGCACGCTGACAAGGCCAGCCTGGGCGTGGCTGACGAAGTACATGCCGTACACCGACTTGAAGATGAAACCGAATGCCGCCAGGCCGACGAGGAAAATCGCCAGGCTGAACGTCACGGCGCGCAGGCGACCGAACGCGGTCATGCCGTGGCCGCCGTCCTTCATCTTGCGCGCCTTGGTGAAGTTGTCGCGCTGCAGGGTCGCCAGCACTTCACCCATGCTGACGATGTCGCCGGCCAGGTGCGAAGTGATCAAGTGGCGCAGGGTCGAGATGTCTTGTGGTTCCAGGTTCTGGAACTGGCAACCGGCACGACCGGTCGGGCGGTCGAAGGAGCGCACTTGCAGCTCCACGTCCATGGCCAGGCCGAGGTTATCGATGACGAACTGCAGGCGAGCCTTGTACACGTCACCGATTTTCAGTGGCAACTGACCGGCGTTGAAAGCCAGACCGCCAGCGGAGAGGTCGATCACTCGAGCTTCCATCGGGGTCCGGTCGGGACCGAAGAAACGCAGCTTGGCCGGGATTTTCACTCGGGCGTGTTGGCGCTGGGCTTCTGACTCATGCACTACGTTGGCGTTGACGGCGGTATTCATAGGGGCGTTTTCCTGGTTAATTCAATAAGGGGGCGGTCAGACCATCATCAGCAGCACGGCAACAAAGATGCTGCCGGCGGAGAAGGTCATGGTCCGAGACGACCAGGTGTTGAACCAACGTTGAAAGCTGGCGAGATCACGGGTCAGGGAAGTGGGCTGGCGAGTCCAGGACTGTTGGTCGAGGCGGAAGAACACGTAGATCTTCACCAGCGCGCCAACGATCTGGTTGTAATAGAGAATCGCCGGGTAGGCCGGGCCGATCCGGTGACCGGACAAGGACAGCAGCACGGTCAGGATCAGGCGGGTAATACCGATCCACAGCAGGTACACGAGGATGAACGCGGTGCCGTACTTGAAGCTGGCGATCAGCGCGACGGTCAGGCCCAACAACGAAGTCCACATCGACACGCGCTGATCGAACAGCACCACCGAGGTGAACAGGCCGAGGCGTTTAACCCCCAGGCCCAGGGCGCGGGCGTTCTGGCGCAGGTTGTTGCCGTACCAGCGGAACATCAGTTTGCGACTGGCCTTGATGAAGCTTTTTTCCGGCGGATGTTCCACGGTATGGATCGCGGCGTCCGGCACGTAGAACGTGTCGTAGCCCAGACGCATCAGGCTGAACCAGCTCGACTTGTCGTCACCGGTCAGGAACTTGAAGCGGCCCAGGCGCCAGTGTTGCAGCGAGTCGCTTTCCACGTCGGCGATAAAGTCCGGGTTGGTGACCACGGTGGCGCGGAACACCGACATCCGGCCGGTCATGGTCAGCACGCGCTTGGACAGGGCCATCGAGCACATGTTGATGTGGCGCTGGGCGAATCGCAGTTTGTGCCATTCGCTCATGATGTAGCCGCCGCGCACTTCGCAGAACTCGTTGGTGGTCAGGCCGCCGACATTGCCGAACAGCTGGAACCACGGCACGGTCTTGAGCACGGTGCCCTCGGCGAGCACGGTGTCGCCATCGATCACTGCAACCACTGCGCGGTCGTCCGGCAGGTGGCGGGAGATGGCGCGGAAACCGTAGGCCAGGCCATCACGCTTGCCGGTGCCGGGAATACGCACGAAGTCGAGCTTGACCCGATCCGGCGGATTCATCCGGGACCAAAGGCTTTTCACCAGCTTCTCATCGGACATTTCCACGATGGAGCAGACCATGGTGGTCGGCAGGCCGCAGTCGATCGCTTCGCGAATGACCGAGGCGTAGACCTGGGCGGTGGTCAGCGCGTCGATACGAAAACTGGTGACCATCAAAAACACATGGGACGGGTTTGCCGCGTCACCCAGCTTGCGCACTTTGCGCCGCAGGTGCGGGTAGACCACGTACAGAAACAGCATGCCGCGCACAAAGTGCGTGGCGCCCATCGAGTAGCGCCAGATGCCGATGAAACCGATGAGGAAGATAAAGTCCTTCGAATCGGAATCGAATGTGGACGCAGGCAACGCCATGGCGATGCCCATCAATAAACTTAGGTAAAACAGCCAACCGGCGGCCTGAAGTAGGCCGTGCTTTAGCCTGTGCATAATCTGCATCCGTCTCTATCTCGGGCGAGCCTGTGGGGTGGCCCGATGGGGTTAAGGCAGGCGAAAAAGCGTAGGAGCGAGGCTTGCCCGCGAAGGCGGCGTGCCTGACACACCGCGTTGCCTGGTTCGCCGGCAAGCCTGGCTCCTACAGGGAGCCGCTTGTTACCAGCAGATGCCTTCGGTGCGGCCGCTGACGCTGGTGGCTTTGGACATGAAGCCAACCAGGTCGACGACTTGCTTGCCGTGCGGAGCGTTCTGCGCCAGGGCGCGGAATTTCTCGTCACGGTTGCCGAGGATGATCACGTCGGAGTTGGCGATCACGTCGTCGAAGTCAGCGTTGAGCAAGGACGAGACGTGAGGGATCTTCGACTCGATGTAATCCTTGTTCGCGCCGTGGACACGGGCGTATTCGACGTTGCTGTCGTAGATGCTCAGGTCGTAACCCTTGCCGATCAGCATTTCCGCCAGATCAACCAGCGGGCTTTCGCGCAGGTCATCGGTACCAGCCTTGAAGCTCAGGCCCAGCAGGGCGACTTTGCGTTTGTCGTGGCTGGAAACGATGTCGAATGCGTTCTGTACTTGCGACACGTTGCTGCGCATCAGCGAGTTCAGCAGCGGCGCTTCGACGTCCAGGGAACCGGCACGGAAGGTCAGGGCACGCACGTCTTTCGGCAGGCAAGAACCGCCGAACGCGAAGCCTGGGCGCATGTAGTACTGGGACAGGTTCAGCGTCTTGTCCTGGCAGACCACTTCCATCACTTCACGACCATCGACGCCGACAGCCTTGGCGATGTTGCCGATCTCGTTGGCGAAGGTCACCTTGGTGGCGTGCCACACGTTGCAGGTGTACTTGATCATCTCGGCGACAGCGATGTCCTTGCGGATGATCGGTGCGTCGAGCTCTTCGTACAGCGCTTGCAGAACGTCGCCCGAAGCCTTGTCGAACTCGCCGATGACGGTCATTGGCGGCAGGTCGTAGTCGGCGATCGCGGTGCTTTCACGCAGGAACTCAGGGTTCACTGCAACGCCGAAATCAACGCCGGCTTTCTTGCCGGAGCAGTCTTCGAGGATCGGGATGACAACGTTTGCGACCGTGCCCGGCAAAACGGTGCTGCGAACCACGATGGTGTGGCGGGTGGTCTTGTCACGCAGGACAAAACCGATCTCGCGGCACACGGCTTCGATGTAGTTCAGTTCCAGGTCGCCGTTCTTTTTGCTCGGCGTACCGACGCAGATCATCGACAGGTCGGTGTCGCGAATCGCCTCGGCGAAGTTGGTCGTGCCGCGCAATTTGCCCGTCTCGATGCCCTTCTTCAGAAGTTCGCCCAGACCCGGTTCAACGATCGGCGATTTACCGGCGTTGATCATATCGATTTTGTCTTTGGCAACATCGACGCCAACGACGTCATGGCCCCGTGCAGACAGGCAACCGGCACATACTGCGCCGACGTAACCCAAACCAAATATGCTGATGCGCATCGCAATTACCTCTGTGTTTTATCAAGCCATTACATGGCCGGAGTTAATGGTGTTCAGCGGTATAGTGCACTCGAAAGTGCGGCTTACAGGCGCCACAGTGCCGCGTGCAGGCATACAAAGTTCCGAGTGTCTAAATAAGTGCACTCAAGATGTGCGCAACTAGGCCTTATTATTTTGATATGCCCTGTTATGCAGCCAATCTTCTGATCAGAAGACATTCGTGCATTGGTCTTGCGCGCTCAATGCCAGGCAGAAGCCCGTAAATCAAGCGGTTGGGTGCTCAGGTGAGCACGTTTATAGGGGCGCTGCCTTGGCCTTGCAGGGGATATTGATAAGCCTATCTCCTGTCCTTTATGGGTTGCCCAGATTAGAGGTCCGACCTTTAGAAGTTAATGTGACAACTTCGCTACGTGACGCTCTTCTCTGCGTAAGTTATCTCGCACAAACGCTGGGAGAATCGTTACCGATGGTATGAGCTACGCATTTGGACATAGTTCCAGTCCGCCCATCGCGAATTCTGAAATTTCTTGAAATATTGAGAAAGATGGCACTGCTCTCATATTGATAGCACTTGCCGTTTGGCCCTTTATATATAGGCCGATTATCGGGTTAGATAGTTTTGTGCCACTACCGATAAAAATTTTCAGTGCCACTACTGAAAAAAATCATCAAAGTCGAGTGAAACAATAGTTAGAAAATTGAGTGATGTATTTTTGGCGCCAATATGTCGGCAAGTAAGGCGGGGGATTGTCGGACGATCAGACGGCGGTGCACGACGTTTTTTTGCTGTCGTGCACCGACCCGGTGCTTACTCTGGCGCGTGATCGCGCAGGAACACCAAATGGTCCGGTTTAGACTGCTCGGCGCTGTAGCGATAGCCTTGAACGTCAAATTTTTTGAGGTCTGCCGGGTCGTTGACACGTTCTTCAATGACAAAACGACTCATCATTCCGCGCGCTTTTTTCGCGTAGAAACTGATGATCTTGTATTGGCCGTTCTTCAAGTCCTTGAAGTCGGTATTAATGATGCGCGCGTTCAGGGCACTGCGTTTGACCGCCGAGAAGTACTCGTTGGAGGCCAGGTTCAGCAGCACATCGTCGCCCTGATCGGCCAGTGCTTCGTTCAGCCATTCGCTGATCCGCGTACCCCAGAACGCATACAGATCCTTGCCGCGGGCATTCGCCAGTTTGGTGCCCATTTCCAGCCGATACGGTTGCATCAGGTCCAGTGGGCGCAACAGACCATACAGGCCTGAGAGCATGCGCAAGTGCTGTTGCGCGTAATCGAAATCGGCTTCACTGAAGGTTTGTGCGTTCAGGCCGGTGTACACGTCGCCCTTGAAGGCGAGCAGCGCCTGCTTGGCGTTTTCTGGTGTGAACGCGGGCGTCCAGCTGCCGAAACGCGCGGCGTTGAGGCCGCCGATCTTGTCGGAGACGTGCATCAACTCGCTGATCTGCGCTGGCGTCAGGTCGCGCAGCTGCATGATCAGCTCCTGGGAATGGTCGAGGTACTGCGGCTGGGTGAAGCGCTGGGTCGCCGGCGGTGTTTCGTAGTCGAGGGTCTTGGCGGGGGAAATCACCATCAGCATGAAGTCGTCTCCTTTAATCGTGGGGGCGATTCTAGGGGGTTGGGCCGGTTGACTCCAGCTATCAAGTCCATAGGTGATCGACGGCTTGCACGTTCCCCTGTAGGAGCGAGGCTTGCCCGCGAAGACGGTGTGTCAGTCACTCATGATTAAACTGACAAACCGCCTTCGCGGGCAAGCCTCGCTCCTACAGGTGTT
The DNA here is from genome assembly GCF_054897715.1 of Pseudomonas sp. RT6P73. Lineage (NCBI taxonomy): Bacteria > Pseudomonadati > Pseudomonadota > Gammaproteobacteria > Pseudomonadales > Pseudomonadaceae > Pseudomonas > Pseudomonas sp. RT6P73. The sequence continues at coordinate 535,564 of NZ_JBUBUV010000002.1, forward strand.
TGGCGCTGCTGCGGGAATAGGGGCCAGATCAGCTATAGTGCCGCGCGGGTTTTGTTATGGAGACATCCCATTGCGTATCGTTTTTCTATTTTCGGCGTGGCTGTTGAGCTTCGGAGCCATGGCGGCGCCGGGCGATGTGGCGACGCTTGATCGCAGCACCTGGCCGGAACAGCTCAGCAGCCCGACGCTGTTTGACGTCGCATCACGCGCCGAAATCCTCATGTTCGCCCGCGTGTTGCTGGCCAGCGAGTCGCTGGATGAGCCTGCCCTGGCGCACCGCCTGGGCTTGCGGACCCTCAATCTGGAGTCCGTCAACAACCTGCGCCAGCGCATGTGGCAACGCCTGCTCGCCAACTACAACTTCGCCCAGCAGAGCTGTGATCAGGATGCTTCCTTTTGTTTCCTCGTCGAGGACATGGACACCCTGCGCCAGCAAGCGGCCAAGTTTCAGGTCAGCGACGACAGCTACTACATAAAGTGGTCGGAGCCGAGCCGTTTGTTTCACGCCCAGTACCTCGACGAGCAACTGCGCAAGGCTGCACTATTTCCACAGAGCAGCAGCGAAGTCGATCGTTTTGGCGACTATGAGCGCAACGGCGACGAGATGCATGACCGGCTGTTTTTGCTGACCTTCGACAGCGCCGCCAATGTCACGCCGGACAACACCGGGTGGGTGACGGAGTACCTGCGCAAGTCGAATATGAGCGGCACGTTCTTCGTGCTGGGCAAAGACATCCAGGCGCGTCTGTCCGAGCGCTCGGTGGCCAGTGTGCAAGCGACCTATTCAGCGCAGTGCATCGGCGTGCAAGGCTGGGAATTTCGTTCTCACAGCCACTGGCAGGACTGGCAGGACTCGGTGCGACGTAGCGTCGAGCTGGTGAAAAGCAAGCTGCCGGAGAATTACGTGCCGCTGTTCCGCCCGCCCGATGGCCAGCGTCGCTCGGATGCCGAAGGCTTCTTCAAGGCGCAGGGTTTGCAGGTGGCCTTGTGGGACATCGATGCCCAGGACGGCGCCGGCAAGCTCAAGGGCAACCCGAGCGCGCAACGCGTGTTGACGCTGATGCTGCTATGGCGACATGGGGTGATTAACTTCAATGTGAAGCAGGATGCTGTGAAAACGGCGATGCCATGGCTCATCACGCAAACGGCGCAAAGCGGGATCGGTTGGGAGGACTGTCAGGACGCGTTTCGCTGAAACCGTAAAAAGCCCGGAATCATTGGGGAGGAGGGCGAGGCGGGGTAATTTTCGTGAAGATTTCGATGCAGGCTGATGCCGGGCGCGAAAAATCCACGCCATGATTTGAGATAAGTGAGTGCAGAATTTTTTGCACCCGTTGCAACAGAATATCAAAACAGGCCGATTGGATCGGCTTGAGTATTTCAGATGAAGAGCAGCGCACCTCCTTCGCTGCGCTCACTTCGCTCGGCGATCCAAGTCGAAGCAATGGCGTTGCTCGACTTTAGGTCAAATCCAACAATGTCTCAGGCTTACCGGCGGTCTGCGTGGGCGCGGGAAGCATCCACAAGTGCTGCGGGGTTCCGCGACCGGTCAACTCCGGCCGCAGTAGCGGAAAGCCGGCCTCACGGAAGGCCCACGCGACGAACTCCGAACAGAAGAACCGCTCTTGCTCTTGGAAGTCGTCAGAGTGCACGAGGATGCCCAGTAGCCCCAGGTAGTCGTAACCGGCCCCCAGCTTGCTCAGAGCAGCGGCCTTGACCGCGTCAACATCAGGGCACGGCATGTCCACCAGCGCCGCATAGCTCGCCATGGCCAATCGTTCCTTGAGCGGCGTCAGGCTCACGCCGCAGAACATATTGGCGCCAATGACCTGATCACCAATGACGATTTCGACGTGACTGAAGGCCGACCAGGTAATGCCCCGTATCAGCAGGCTTCCAATAGCCCGGCGGCGGGTGAACAGCACCCGCACCGCCCCCATTATTCAGTCCCCTGCGCGGCTGCCCACTCGGCATACGAAGGCGGCCAATCGCTGGTGTAGTCGTAGCGGGCAGGATCGGCCGACAGCAACATGGTCGCGTTATGCACCTCGGCCGCGGTGAACATCGCGATGTCGGAACGGGTGACTGTCGCCACGACATCGAACGCCAACTGTGCGGTAACCGCCACAAACGAGCCGTCGAGCATTTTCCACACCACGGGATTGTCTTCGCTGTCGCGCAAGGCATCGCCCATGCCGCCCCCAGCGGCTAAGGCGTCACGGGCGTTATCCTTGAGTCCCAGCCACTGGCTGCGGCTGAACAAGTCGGAATGAACCCATTGCACGCCCACCTGAAAGCCGGCCTCTTTGCGGCGGTCGCGCTCGGCCTTGATCGCCGCCCACACCCGCGCCTTGATAAGGTCGCGACTCTCGGCCACCGGTGCCACAAAACGCTCACCATCCCAGCCCCAGCCCGCCGCCACTTCGGCCGGGCAAGCCAACCAAAGCATACTGGCGTGGTAGCGGCCCACAGGATCGATATCGGTAGTTTCGGCCACCGTGCCGTTTTCGATAAGTGCCCACATAGTCCTCACCATGAAATCTCCACAAGACCATTAGCTCCCGACGGGGCCGCAGACGTCGTTCGACCAGCACCCCCACAACCTGGTCTTAACGGAGTGCTACCATCGGAGGAAGCAATGGAACTTACGCCGCCACCCCCTGAGCCACCAAACAGGGAGCCGCCAGGACCGGATATCGCCGGGCAACCATTACCCAAGGTGTAATTGAGATCACCACCCACCCCTACGCCGCCGACTGGCGAGTTGCCGTTGACTTGGCCGGCGCCGCCTCCTTGGGCCGAACAATAAGCCCCGAACGTTGAGGCCGCGCCCACAGCACCAATCGCTCCATCCGTAGCCCCACCAACGCCGCCGGCGCCCACGGTCACTGACACGGTGGCCACCCCGGCAAGATTGATGCGCTTTTCGGCCACCCCCCCGCCCGAACCTCCAGCCGGCCCAGGGGAAACCGATTTACAAGCACCACCGCCGCCGGCACCAGTGACTTTGACCTTCGCCCAGCGGCGACCCGAACGCAGCACCGGTGGAACGGTGTAGGTCGACGCCCCCGTCGTGGAAAGAACGGTAAAACCTGTCGCGATACTGCCGGGCAGCTGGCACTGCCCCACACACCACCACTTACCGGCGCCATCGCTGCGCAAGATCAGGTAGTCACCCGCAAACAGCAACTCGGTCGACGCCTGGCCGACCGAAGAAACCGTAGTGTCGAGCATTAGCTTGTCTGCGCCGGACGCAACGATAGTCAGAGCATTAGTCGCCAGGTCAACTCGGCGCAGAACCAAATCAATAACACCCAGGGCGGCGTTGGATGCCGGCAGGGTGATCGTCCGGTCGCCAGCGGCAGCATCTATTAGTACTAGCCCGCGATGGGCTGCCGTGAGTGCCTGGCTAACACTGATAGCGGTGACAGAACTGTATTTTGCAATCGCGGTCTGCACGAATTCTGTGGTGGCTATCTGCGATGAGGTCACGCCAGCCGCTGCGGTGGGCGCTGTCGGGGTGCCGCTTAGCGCCGGGCTGACCAGTGGCGCCGCTCCCAACGTGTCCCTAGCGGCGGCGTCATCTACATCATCAAGTAACGTACGGATGAAAGAGGACAACGCGGTAGTAGCAAAAGTATCTACTCCGGTCGCGTAGATGAGTTTGTTACCAGTCAACACCAGGTTTGCAAGCGCGGTGAGTGTCGCATCCAAAGGCTGTTTGTTTTCACCCAGAAGCGCTAACTGTGCCTTCAACCACTTAGTGCGGCTAGCGAGCTGTTTGGCCTGCAGGTTGTCGATGCCTTCCGGTCCACCTAATACAGGGTCAGACGTCTCAAGTTGGTATATGCCTTCCGGCCATTCGTTTAATTCAGGTAGTTCGGCCATCAGCTACTCCCATGGTTGTATTGGCCGTCGCGACGGGCCACGCCGTTATGCCGAATCGCCACGGACTGATAGTCGAGCGACACCAGCCGGCAGCGAGCTGGAGCGACGGAAAGAAGAAGGCGGCGCAAAAGCGCAGCCTGGTCATTGGTGATGGCTCGCTCAAGGAAGACCCTGTAAAGCGGCCATGCAGACGGATCGCCGTGGACGTGTCTCCCATCCCTGGTGATGGAACCGTCACGCACCTGGTTCCCAAGGCCTTCCTGAAGCGTCACCTCGCCGAAGCCGAGCAGACGTATGACCTCGCGAATTGCCCAGGGCGTGCCTTTGTAGCGATGCAACTGAGCAGAGTTCTTGATCAGGCTGCGTTTAGCGTCCTCCGACTCGGCCAGCATCCAGGCGGCCTCATCGAGGAGAGAAAACTGCTCTGCCAAGGTCGGTAGCAACTGAGGTTTCACCAGGTCGACCAGGTAAACCAACATTGCGTCAATATCGAGGCTGTCCAGCGTCTCATTGAGCAGCTTGCAAAGCAGAGCAAAACGTTCGTCACCCGCCAAGGCAGGTGGTAGCTGCTGGTCAGCCATACGCCACCCCTGCATCTACCAGCTGGATCGAGGTGCAGTTAGCCCACTCGTTACCGATCAGTTCACGCAGGGCGCTCGGGAACTCCAGATCAGCCCGATATACGCCATTCACCTGCAGCAACGCGGTCAGTTGTTCCTGGACAATATCGCGACCGAGCCCTGCACGTCGTTCAACGGCATAAACTTCAGCCGCAGCTTTGGCTGCCTTCATGGCCTCAGTTCGATCTGCCGTGTTGTAGAAGGTGATGCGAGCCTTGATCTGGTAGGTGACTTCGGTGGGTGAATGGGCATGAACCGTATCGCACAGCGGGCGAAGCTTTTCGCCACTAACCTGATCTTTGATCCGTTGCAGCAGATCCGCCGAGGGCAAGCCGGTGTCGGTCAGAGGGTACAGCGCAACATGACCATCCGGTTGCCCTTCGTCCGGTCCATGGACGGCAACATCAATGATCGACTGATGCACTGCGAGGGCGTGATACCGATAAGCCCCGCGGCTGCCGGCATTGCTGAAAGCTTCCGGTGCCAGGATGATCCGCTCGCGATAACGGTCGTCTTCTTCGTCCTCGGCACCATCGGCAGTGACACTGGTGTTGGTCGCAGTCAGACCAGATGCTGGCGGATTACCAATGCTGCTGATTTGGCCAACAGCCCAGCCATTGCCAAGCTCACCAGCGGTCAGACAGGTTGCCGTCACGCCGACCAGGGTCTGGCCAATTGGGATAATGACGTCCTGGTCAGTGAGAAAAGCGAGCTTGGCGTCCTGGGTGCTGACGCGAGTTCCTGCCCGAATGAGTAAGGGCTGCTGCACTGCTGTTGGCATGCTGAATCGAAGCGCACAGCGCGCTGGCACGGCCAGCAGCCTGGGAGTGGCGACCAACTCACCCAGGTAGTCGAGGATCGGCCCTTTGGCAAACCGAACCAGCAGTTGCTCACCCGCGTTCTGAATACCCATCTGCAGACGGGTCACGGCGTAGGCGATTTGGTCGATGTACAGCCGCTCAACTTGGGCTGGATATAGAGTTTTGTTCGCCTTCGCCTCGTACCTGGCGATCAGATCCGCCTCAGTTGCAGCCGGATCAATCTGGATGAATATTGGCTTAGGCAGCTCGCGCATAGGGCACCTCTGTCATCTGGGCGACACCATCCGCAACCCGCCACTGCACGCGCAAGATGACGCGTGAGTCCTCAATGAGCACCAGCACCTGGACGATCGAGACTCGGGTTTCCCAGCGACGGATAGCGTCGACCGCTTCACGCACCAGGTGCGGGGTCACACGGTTGACGGGCCAGTCGATATATAAATGAAGATCACTGCCGAAGTCCGGCCGATGAGCGTCACTGCCCTTGGGTGTAGTAAGGACAATGCGGATGGCTTGGTCTATGTCGCGCAGGCCCTCGACCACCTCGCCGGATGTTCCGAGGGCAGGCTGCCAGTGGGCGGCGGTGATGCTGGTGTAGGGAATGGGTGTCGTCATGCACCCATGATGCGAGTGAGCGGACGGTGGGGCTTTTAATCGAGTTTAAAGAGAGCTAGTGGGTGTGATGGTTTGAGTTTCCACCGCCATCCATGACCGTACCTGTTGCATTGACGTTGCCATCTACCATCAGGTTGCCGTTCAACTGCAGGTTTCCATTCATGGTGACCTGCGGTACATCCAACGTGGCTGAAGGCGCCTTCACCACCACCGGCTCACCCGCCTCGACGGTGATGTTGCGGCCGCATTTCAAGCGCAACGCCCCCACGCACTCCAGCGTCATCAACCCAGCTGCACGGTCGTACGCCGAGACAGTCCCATCGCTATAGCGCACATAGTCCGTGTCTTCATCGACAACTGGCGGCGGTTCGGCCGATGAATAGATCCCGCCCAGGTAAACACCACCCACACCGTCAGAGTCCAGCAGTACGGCTACCTGCTCGTTCAGCTCAGGCATCAAAGGCCGACGCTTTGTGCCTTGGGTGTTGCGCTGGGGCACATTGAGCCAGTAGCTCTCTACCCCATCACGATCATCCAGGCGCACCCGTATGCGACAAGTCAGATGATCCACGGCGCTGACTTCACCGTACTCCAGCTCAACACCCATCAGGCCACCACTTCTTTCTGAATGCCGTAGGTTGTTAAAGCCAGGTCCGGCTGGCTGCTCTCCTGGGTCAATGTGATTGAGGGCGCCGAGATGCGACAGACAGACTTTTCCACGGTGTAACCGCTGCGAGTCATGCGGTGTTGTGAAGAGGTGATCAGGTAGTTACCGCCGAGTTTGCCGGCCGCGACCAAGGTCACAACGTTGCCGCTGAGCAGGTTGGGCCGACCCATCGCGCCCCAACTGCCGGTGGTGCGTTCTCGGTTGGCCTTGGCCAGCTCCGCTTTGGCTTTCGCCTTTGACTCCTCGGCCGAGGCGCTGCGCTTACGACTCTTCTTGGTGTCACCGCTGGTGGTTGCCTTGCTCACGCTGCTGGGAACAGCAACGGTTTCACCATTTTCGATGGTGTAGGCAATCAGCTTTTTCTTTGCAGGTTCTTTGTGTTTCACCTCGATGGCTTGAGGGACGCTCTTGATCTGATCGCGCAAGTTCACACTGCTTAAGTCCTGGAGCACCAGCGTTGCCACCGGGGCGCCCTTGGCCAACTCACTGATGGCATGAAAGACCATACGGTTGCCGGTCACCTTGAAGGCATAGTCATACTCAGCTGCCAGGTTGCGCAGGAAGGTCAGATCGGACTCCTGCTGAGTCAACCGGTCGAGCTTGATCGGCTCAATACTGCCAATCAGCTCCAGTCCCTGACGTGCCGCGATCTTCTGGGCCACGGCATCCAGCGTGGTGTTTTCATAAGCGTGGTGTTCGGTGGTCCGCAATGCCGCCTTTATCCCGGTGGCCAGGCCATGAATGGTGATCGTCGAGGGCGGGCAATTAAGCTCTACCTCATCGATCTCAAACCGGCCAAGGGCGCGTAGCGGCTCGCCTTCCCAGCCAATGGACAGGGTCAAGCTGTCACCATGCCCTGGATACCAGGCATCACGCCACTTACCCTCGGTGTCCTCTAGCTCGACCTCCAGGCTGTCAGCCTGGCCTGTGAGATAGTCGGTGTAAGACAAAGAGATCAAGTGCTGGCTGACGTTTCGGGTGATGTTGCTCTGCTGGTAGGCCAGCACGAAACGTGCTTCCGGTACTTGCTTGGGGATCATCGCATCCATGGTGGAAGATCCTCAGTGGTGGGCACGGGTTTAAGTATGGGAATGGCCAAGGTCAAACCTGCTGGTAAAGCGGCGGTAATCGGCACATGGGTGTTGGCCTCAACGATCGGCAAATACCGATGAGCATCACCGTAGTAGCGCCAGGCCAACTGGTCCCAACGCTCGCCATCGGTGGTGATATGGGGAATAAACATTAAGCCCTCCTGGTCAAGACTTGCGCCGCCAACCCTGCCAAACGGGTGCGGGCGCCGTCCATTGTGGTGAGCGCCTGGCCAAGCGACTCGCGGGACGCGGAGAACCGGTCGACGATGTTGCCCAGGTCGACCGGGTTAAGGGCTGATCGAGCACCCATCACACTGCCCAATACGTCCTCACCTAGACGCGACAGATCGGCGCCGTCATCGAGCAACCCAGCCACTGACGTCAGTCCTTGCAACGGCCCGATGGCCCTGGCAGTGACACCCAGCAATTGTGGGACTTGACCGAGGATCATCGAAGCGTTGCCGCTCTTGACCGTCTCATACAAGTTCTGGCCTGCCTTCAGGATGTTCCCGGCTGTTTTCGCATGACCAATCACTGCCTGGACGGTACTGGGGGATGGCATCAGCCGTGAGATAAGTCCGGGCTTACCGGCTGTGGCTGCCGTTGTGCCGTTCAAAGCTGGATCGAGCAATCCTGGCCGAGCGACCTTGCGAGTGAACGCCCCAGTGTATTCCTTCAGGCTCAGCTGAACCGTGGCAGCTTTGATCTGGCCCACGGCCGTTGAGCGGCGGATGGCATTGGAGATGTTGGTGATGACGTAGGCACCGAGGTACTCGCCGCTTCCCATCACAAAGGCCAGAGGCTCATGTTTGCTCTTAGCCAAGCGCAGAGTTCGTAACCGCTCCTCGGGGTCACCCAGGACTGGGTGCAGCTCGATGGTCAGGTTGCACTCATCCAGACCTTCACCGATCCACTCCAGCAAAGGTTTCCCCTGGATACGTGCGTGCTCTGCCCAATCGGCCGATCCGCTTTGCTCCATACCGCTGATGCCACCAGCCACGGTGAATTCGATATCACCCAGAATTGCAAACATCAGGCGATCCCCTCATCAGATGGGCCATAACTACGGCGGCGTTTGTCGTGCATGTAGCGATCCATCATCCGCGTGAACTCGACATAGCCGGCCTGCAGACCTTGTTGAACTTGCTGCTGTATATCCGCACCACCAGGTACGTTGATTTGCGGGGAGAAAGTGAAGCTTGGGCCGCCGCCCATGCCGGAACCCATTTCAGCAGATGCGCCTCCAGCATTCCCCATCATGCTCGCCCTGGATACATCAGCCGGGTTCGGCGGCGCAAGGTCGACACCCGATTGTTCAGCCATGCCCAGTGCCGCTTTACGGACCAGGTCTGACTGCGCACTGATACCAATAGCGGCGCCTTCGCTGATGTTGGCGCCATAACCCATGAACACGCGGCTCGGAGACCGGATGCCGAGTGTTTCGGTAAACCAACCTTTGACCGAAGTGCCGATACCGACGACCGCTTCTTTGGCAGCACCTAAAGCGTTGCCGATGCCATTGACCAAACCATCAATGATCATGCCGCCGAACTCGGTGAACTTGCCCGGCAGTTCAATTCCGAAGTAACTCATCACTCCGGCAAAGGCTCTGTAAAACATGCCGACCGGAGAGAAGTTAGCCATCAACCCTAAAATGCCTGAGAGACCACCGCTGAAGCCGGCCTTGATCTCCGTCCACAAACCGGCGAAAAAGCCTTTGATCGGCTCCCAGTAGCGATAAATCAGGTAAGCCGCCACGGCGATTCCCGTGATCAGCAGTCCAATGGGGTTCATCATTAAGGCTCGACCAAGCCAAAGAATCGCCTGGCCCGCAACGCGCAAGCCAAAAAGCAACTTGCCGCCCAGAGCCTTGCCGAGGATCACGCTGCCTCGAGCCAACCAGCTCACGGCGCTGGCGCCTTTGCTCATGCCGTTGATTAAGGGGGCGAACTTACCCATCTGCCACATGCCGCGCAGTAGAGTCCACTTCGACGAAAGTGTTGTGATAGTGGTGCTCATGGCCACGAAGGGCGAAAGCACAAGGTTGGCCCCGTAGGCAACGCCGATGAAGGCTAACTTGCCGAGCAAAAGGCCACCGACCAGGCCGATGACACCTTTGATAAGCGCAGGATTCTCACTGGCCCAGGTGGCAAATGACTGCATCACCGGGATGACAGCCTGTGTAACTTCGACGAGTGCTGGCAACAGCGTGCTGCCAATGGTTATTCCTATCTCCGAAAGATTGATCGTCAGCGCTTTTAGCTGCTCCTTCGGACTCTCCATCCGTTTTTTCCAGTCTGTATCAAGCCCACCTTTATCGGCGGCATCCATGCTGCCCTGCTGGATACCGGCAAGATCCTTTCTGTTCGCCATGGCCGGACGAATGAATGACAGCACCTGTTGGTCCGCAAACAATTCACCCAGCTTGTAGGCTTCATTCAAACGGTTGAGGGCAATCTGACGCTCTTCGTCATCCTTGATGGCCATGACGCTTTGAAACTTGCCTGCGGCCTCTGGTCCTTTAGTTCCAACATAGTCAGTAATGACTTCCAGCATCGCCTGAACAGGTGTGAGACCTTTCCCCACCAAGTTCTTCATTGACGTGGTGAGGTCGATCCCCGCGCCCTCGAAGGACTTTAGGGTGTCTTTCGCGGTGAGTTTCGAAAGGAAGTTCTTAAAGTTGTTGGCCGCTTCATCGTTACTGCCAGCGCCTCGGCGAGCGATTTGCAGTGACGCGCCGATCTCGGCAACTGCGCGTTCGCCAGTGATACCGAGCGCGGCAAATTGAGGCGTCAGCTGCGGGAGCCATTTGGCCATGTCCGCCAATTCGAACTGGCCGCTTTTGCCAGCGAAGGCCAGCATGTTCATTGATCGCTCAAGTCCGGCTGCGCCGATTCCAAGGTTGTCATTCAAAGCGATGGCCACTGAACCGAGGTCATCCATACTGGCGCGAGTTGCCGTAGCAGTTTTAGCCATCACTGGAGCATAAGCAGCAAGCTCTTTGGCACTGGAGATCCCGCCAGCGATTAACACCGCTGTACCTGCAGCGACTTCGGTTTGAGTTTGATTCCACTTGAGTGCCGCGCCTCGCATTACATTGCCGAGCTGCGCTTCCTCTTCTGCATTGAAGCCGCCAGTGATTGCGATGTCATTGGTCTTATCTTTGAAGTCGATAGCAGTACGCATCGACTGAACAACTGGCGCACCAATAACAGCGGCTGTACCAGCCGTCTCCATGGCCTGGCCACGCAGTTCACCACGTTTGTTTTTAAGGGTTTCGCCCCGAGCGATACTGGTGTTGAGACGGTCTTGCTTGACCTTGAGTTGATCAATGGTGCGGCCGACCTGGTCGTACTGCCGACGCATGCGCTCGATGCCGGTGCCACCACGTGCTAGGGTCGACGCCAGCTCAGTTCCGATGAGCTTTTGTTTGGCCGTCAACCCGTCAGTGGCGCGACCAAGCTGCTGAACGGTCGACTTGGCCGAACCGAATGCAGCATTCAGGCTGCCCGATACCGCGGCCCCGATCTTTAGTCCAACCAGAACTTCATTAGCCATAATTTGCTACGCTGTGGGCATGTTTGAGAAGACCGCTATACGCACCGCCAAAACCCTCTATGCACTGGCCATCGGCATCGGTGTGATCTGGCTTGCCTGGCTTTGCCTGACGAACCTGCCCGTGTGGGCGGCGGTTTTGATGTTCTGCTTGGGGCTGCCGGTGCTTGCCCTAGCGGCCGCCCCCATTGCAGCGGGCGGCGCGTTGTTGGCGGGGGTGGTGATCGGGTTGATGGCAGTGATCAGCCGTTCATGTGCTCGGCGAGTTCGATACGACGATTGATCTCGCGTTGACAGGTCTCGACCCAGCGCCAGTATTCCACCATCTCCAGTCGGGCAATCTCAGACGGCTGCATCCTCAGCACCAGCAACAGTGCCTCGTCCCAGGACTGCAGCAAGGTCTCCTCCATTGGACATTTCCCGCAACACCTCGGTGGCTGACTTAGAGTCAGCGATATCGAATTCACCGAGGTCCTCCAGCGTGATGCCCAACATCTTGGCCACCAGCATGTCTTCCAGCGCGGCTTCGTCTTTGACGACTGCCTGCGCGGCGCTGATGTCTTTGCGTTTGAGACGCTTGATCGGCAGCTTCGAGATCGTCTCGCCGCTGGCACTCTTGAAAGGAAATTTGAGGGTCAAGCTGATTGTTTCGGCCATCTTTGGTGCTCCAGGTTGTCGGTCTGATCGACTGCTCTAAATGAGCCCTAAGCATCGCACCTGGTCGTGGCGCTGACTTTTAATCGAGTTTAAAGAGACTGCGTATCTCGGAAAATTGCCCTAACATCACCCGCTCTATGACGTAGCTTTTTAGACCCCAAGGAGATGGTTGGTATGAGTAACGACAATAAAGAGCAGTTCAATATTCTCGCGAAGAAGGTTCTGGAGATTCTGGTAGATGCTTGCCCAGTGCCGGAAAAAATTACCGCTGAGACATTTGAGCTTCCTAAAGGCGAATACCAAAAGGCAGAAACCAGCGGTTTCTTGAGTGTTTCAGGTTTTTACCGAGATAGCCCTGAGGAGAAGGTTCTTAAAAGCGTGCTTGCGTGGCTTGCAGACGAAAAATACATCCGGGGAGAAGGTGATTATTACGTCGCTACTCTGCAGACTCTGAAGCTGTACAACTCTGTTCCGAATGCTATTGCGGAATGACAAAAAAGGCAGTTAACCGGAAGGTTGACTGCCTTTTCCATTTTTATGCCTGTCCGATGTTCTGCCTGTATCTGGACAACTGATCCTGCCCGCCAACCTTGAAGATGTTGGCCAGGTAATCCAGCAGTACTACCTCTTGCCCATCAATTACCTGCCGCACATACGTCGCCGAGAATGGCGTTTCGTACTTGGTTGGATCGCGTGGCTTGTGACTGCCCAGTTGATACTCCTTGCCCGTAATGGTCATCATCGTGACCAAAGCAATCTCGTCAACGAGGCCGCCGTTGTTGAAGACCTGGACGTTGGAACGGCACTGCAACTGGACGCTCTTGAATGGCGTGACCAGCTTGACTGCGGCGTCATAGTACAAGCTATTCCAGGTGATCTTACCTTCCAGCTTATCGATCCCGTCAGGCAGTTCGATCAGGCCAACCATGCCCAGCCCCTGGAAGTCACTGGTCACGGTTTTGATTGAGCCCAGATCAATCTCTTCGGCACGGCCGAAGAAGCTCGCCCCATCCAGATAAATGGCAGCATTGGAGATGCGGTGTGCGCTAAAGCCTGCCATTTATGCGGCTCCCAGGTTGACCAGGTATTCCCCGGTGATTTCAGTTTCAAAGGTGCCGCGTTCAAATGGCAACGGCACAGTCAGCTTGTAGTTGAACAGGGCATGGCCCAGTTCCAGCTCCGGCTGTGGGTTGCGTGCTGGGTCATACCAGCACTCACCACCGATCAACGCTCCGTCGCCGATCAGCTTACGCAGGAACAGGTTGACGCTTTCCGTGATGCTGCTGATCAGCGAGCTGGTAATCGGCATGTCCACGAACTGCAATGAGCTGTAACGGATCGACTCGTCGACCACATCCTTGGTACGCCGCACGTTTTCGAAGTTGCGCATGTGCGTGACGGTCGGCCAAGCCGCAGTGCGGTTGCCCCACAAGCGCAGTCCGGTACCGAACGAATTGAAGACGGTAGTGATGCCGTTTTCATTGAGCAGATTGACCTCACTGCTCGCATCGTCCACGCGAGCGGTCAATGGCCGCTCCAGACCGATCACGCCAACCAGCTCCTGGTTAGAGCTGCTCCACCAGTAGCCCTTGTCGTTGTCGACTTTAGCCCGCAGACCTGCAGCTCGGATTGAGAGCGGCTGCAGACGCTCGCCATTGGTTACTGCGTCGTACACCTTTACATGCGGATAACACAGACGGACACGGTCGCTGCTGGTGTTGAAGTTGATTGCACCTGCAGGACCGCGCCCAGCGATCACTTGCTGCACCGTGGTCCCGATGGGGGCATCAACGTAGGTGACCGCACCGACCTGGCCAGCGGCCGCGATCAAGTCAACACTCACCGAATTCAAAGTACTGAAGCCTGGCGCAATGAAGATCTTCGGGAAAAAGCCCAGCAGGTTGTAGCTGTCCTGGAAGGCCTTCAATCCGGTGCGACGTCCGGCGACGGTGATCCCGCCAATGATGTCAGCTGGCGTAACTTTGCTCGGGTCGGCGTGGGTGTAGCTGGCCTTCACCTGGCCATTGGCTGGAATTGCACCTGTCGCTAGGCGTTTCACACGTCCAGTGAGCATGGTCACTGTGTAATCCGTGTCGAGTACGAACGACGTAGCGCCGTCAGAGGGCTTCAACTCCAGCAGTTGTAAGGCACCGTGCTCCAGCTGCAGCAGGTCGTTGTCGCCAAACTGTTTCACCTGGTCGACCACATTGGTGCGGTGGATAGCTGGATCGAGCACGTTGACCACCAGCACCGTACCGGTGCCGAAGTCGTAGATACCCTCCAGTGCTTCTGGAATGCTGAAACCGGTGAGATGCGAGCCGAATTGAGCGGCGTCCTTATCATTCAAGGACAAAGTCAGTTCATTGACCGGACCGATGGGCGCCGTGCCAACCACGGCGATGACCGCCGACTTGACCACCCGAATGGCCCGAGGCCCACGTTCGACCTCGGTAGTTTCAATACCGTGCAAATAGTTAGCAGGCATGGGCGTTACTCCTGTCCAGATTTCTGAGGCGCAACCGCAGTCTTGCTGGCAGGTTTCGCGTCAGGTGGTGCAAGTACCAGGTGCTTGAGTTCCAACAACACCAGGGTGTACTCGTGATCGGCCGGCAGCTCGACCGGTTTTCCAGAGAGCAGTTGCACTTCAAGCAATTCGCGGGATTCGCCTACCCGCAGGGAGGCGGCGCTTTGCGGGCCGGTATAGATGTAGCGGGTAAGAGTCATTGGTCTTCCTCGAAATGAGCATGTTTGAGCAGCGGCCCACCTTCAGGAGCCATGATCTGCAGCTGAGTGGCACGAAGAGCGAAGTCCTGGCCGTATTGCCACAGCCCAGTTATCTGGCCGATAAATTGCTCGGCAACAGGACGGCACGCCTGGTCACAGTGAGGTGCATACCAGCCGGTCAGGCATGTGCGGATCTGATCGAGGTAGCTGATCACACCGTCTTTGCCATTGAGCTGGCGGAACACTAGGGTCAATCTGACGACGATATTGCGTGCCTGGAACATCGCATCACCGGCTTCGGACCCTCCGAAGGTCGATTTTCCGTAAGCCAGCAAGATCGCCCCACGCGGATGATTCAGTCGATACGCTGTTGGGTTCTCGGGGAACAGCTCGACCATCAACGACTGCCCGAACTGTTCCTGCAGTCGGGCACGCATCGCATCGAGTAGCTGCTCGGTTTGGGTTTTGGGCTGGGCTGTGCTCATCAGTAACGCCCCCAGAGATCGCTATCAAACTGCTGACGACGGGCGCGCACGCGAATCTCACCAGGCTCTGGCGCAGCCTGGCCGCTGGGCATGCCCAAGGTAACAACACCATCGCGGATACTTTCCAGGAGCTTGATGGTGTCCTTGCGGCTGTCCTTCACTGCATCGGGCAATGCACCCTCGGGGCGGCGCTGATACAGCCAGTGCCGCGCCAAGTAGACCACTGCGTCCCGCAACAAAGTCGGCACTGGATCGAGCGGCAGGTTGTAGCGGCCCCGAAGGTAGCCATCCACCAACTCTTCCGCCTGACGTACGCCGTCCTCAATGACCCTTTCATTGGGCAGCTCAGCCGCAGGATCATCGTTGGAGAGCTGAATCAGCGTCATATCAGGAATAGCGTTGCCGATGTCGGCGCGGGTGCAGTAGCGCATAGGTCAGCCCGCCTTCAGCTCGACCAGTGCTTCAGGGAACAAGCACATGGCCAACGGGTTGGCCTGGGCTTCCAGATCCCAACCTTTGCCCAGCTTGCGTTCCTCAGCCTTGCTGTAGAACGGCTGGCCCAGGGTGTTGACGGTTTCGTTGTAGTTGGCCGGTGCGTTGAACATGCGGAACACACCACGGGCCACCGGGAACACCTGAGCAATATCGGCCGGAATGAAACGTTGACCGCTGACGGTGACGTCGTACTCGATGAACTCGATGCCGCCGAAGGTGAACCCGGAACGCATGTCTCCGCCGATACGGTCTTGGGCTTCCTGATAGTGGGCAAAGGCGTCTTTGACCTTGGCGTGATCGGTGAAGGCATCGAACCAATCAGGCCCGCAGAAAGAACGGAAACCCGTGACCATGACGCCGCCCAGCTTAGATTCGGCGTAGCGCTTGGCATCCAGGCATGCTTTACGCACGTTGGTTTGAGCGTTACCCAGGGCAACCGTGATCTTTTTCTGTTCGACGTCGAATTCGTCAAACAGGTCGAACAGAACCGAGCCGTCTGCGTCCAGCAACTTGCCACGCAAGGCGCCCACACGCTGAAACTCTCGGGTGGCCTCGATGCTGTTTTTCAGCTCTTGCAGGTTGTCGTTGATCACCGTGGCCACGGGTGCGGTGGTGCTTTCCTGGCCAAATGCAGCGATGCCCTGCAACTGGCTTGGCAGGATTGGCCGGTTGATCGGCAGGTGCAGTGTTTCAAAGCTACGGCGCTTTCGTTTGCCAGCCTTGGTTGCGGCAGGATCGTCATTGCGCGAGGTGTTCGGGACGAGTATCAGGCGGCCTTCGCGTTCATCGATAACCACGCTGGTGCTGGTAACGCCTTTCTCGTCAAACAACCCCATCGCGCCGACTTTGCCGGGAATCGCGGGAAGCTTGTTCACGGCGGCGGTAAGGTTGGCAATGCTGAACATGTCTTGCAGATTCATGGAGTACTCCTGATCAGAGGGCCGTACGGGCAACGATGCCAAGGGCGTTGAGTTCGTCCAGGGCGGTGGCCTTCTGGGGTTCGGTGACGCCGGCTGGCCATGCCAGTTCGGCGGGGTCGATGACGGCTCCGCGGGAGACCACCACGCCGGGCTTGTCACCGACCGTTGCGTCCACTGCTTCAATCAAAACCGCCGCAGACTTTTTGGCCGAGCCAGTGCCAGCGAGATCAAGCGCCTGGTACTTGCCGGAGACTTTCGCCAGAACCTGGCCAAATGGGTAATTCGTCCCCGCCAGCAAAGTGATTTTGTCTTTCGTCCAGCCTGGGCAGACCTCGACCAAGAGCAAGTCGCCCGGATCTTTCGGTTGAGTAAACGTGGCCATGGGGCCTCCTATCGTTTCGAGCGGGCTTCAGCGTCGGCCAGCAATGGGTTGGTGGTTTGGGGAATGGTCTGTCCGGCGCGGGTCTTGGTGGCGACTTCAGCGAAACTGACACCGCCGGCCAGGTCACTGAAGATCGCTTTCAGGCCATCGCTCAATGGCTCGCGGGCGTCCTCTTCGCCGAACTCCAACGGGGTTTCGCTGGAGTCGGCGTAGTCCAGTGCAGCAATCACCGCCGAGGCGTGAACGGGTTTCATGCCCGCTGCCACCAGTTTCTCGGCAAACTCGACGTTCTTCGCGTGGATGGCTTCCTGGGCAGCGGAGCGGGCGTCCTTGTCGTGTTTTGCGATGGTGGCCTTCAGGCGCTTGTTCTCCGCCTCCAGGGCGGATTTGTCTTGGACGGACATGTTGGTTACCTCAGTGGATCGGGTGGGGTCGGAGAAAGCGGGTTGATCGCCCGGTTCGGGCTGGCGGGCGATTTCGGCGAGGCTGTCGATAGCCCAAGATGGGGCCACCTGATCGGCGGTGTCTTTGTCGAATTTGCCAATGAGCCATTCGCGGAAACGGCGCCACATGTCGGAGTTGAGTTCGTGGCCGTAGTCGCCGAACTCGACAACGCCTTCCTCTCCGTCGGCCAGCTCAATGGGGCGTAGCCCTTTTACGGCTGGCGGTTGGGCGCCGAGAAAGCCGACATGGCGCAGGTAGTACACGCCGGGCACGGGGTTGTTAGCGGCGTCGGGGTGGTAGAAAGAGGCGGAAATTTTCTTGTAGCTGCCCTTGGCCACTTGCTCAGCGAATGCCGGGTCGACCTGTTGTGGTTCGGCGATCAGGCCTTGAGCAGTAGCCGTCAGCGACTTGACCCAGCCAGCGGCCGGGGCGTCATGCTTCGGGTGGCCGATGACCATCGGGGCTTCGTGCAGGGCCGGGTCGTACGCGTCCACCGTGGCGGCCAGATCAGACTCGCTAAAGTCGAAGCTGACGCCATTCATTGCGGTGTGGCTGCCGGATTTGAAGATGTGCAGTGGTTTCATGACTGTGCGCTGCGTGGAGGTAATGCGCACAGCCTGGGCCAATGAATGACCCAGGACTTTTAATCGAGTTTAAAGAGTGAGTTGGCTGTTAGCTCAGTAATTACCTTTGAGGTGGGGCGTGATTTTAAAACGCTCAAAGATCGGTCCCGAGCGAACCTGATTCAGGAGATTCCAATAGCAACTTTTACCAAAGGGATGCGTTATTTCAGCTGGATACTGATACCGATATCTGCCAGTGCCGTCGTATTCACGAATTATGCTTCGATGAAACTCGGGGGTGAGATAGGTCTGGATGCCCCACCAAAGCTCATTCAGGAATTCGGCAATTGTGCTTGCGTGATAGGCGGCGACATCGATGTGAAAGACTTCATAAATCTCCGGCTGCGCGAGAATCGCTTGGTGCAGTTCCACGTCTGCTCCAGCGTTCGACAGGAGGCGTTGCAGATCTTTCGCAACGCCTACCGAGCGAAGGAAATTATGCTTGGATAGATTGCCGCCGATTTTCAGCAGCAAGCTTCGAGATATTTGCAAAACTACCTGTTGATCAATAGACGGGAGCCAAGCGTCTACCTCGATTTCTGTATCCAGCCAGTTCGAAAAATTATCGATGGTCTGTTTCAGGTGTGCCACCGATCCGGATTGTTCAAAACTCGGTTCGTTGGCAATGGTCCGTAGTGCGTTCAAATAGGAGGTCTTCGGCACAGGGGCATCTTTGTCAGTGGTGGATAAAAAATCCACCAACGCGATTGAAAAAAATTGCTTGTGAGTAGACGACTCGAACCAAACGTTTTTGTGCTCCCCCTCAGCGATGACACTGAACATGGCTTTATTGACCATTGATCTAATCAGCTCAACCACGGCAGTAAGATAAACGACCTCTTGCTCCATTTTGTTCATCTGGCTCATCGCAATCTCACTTCTATGCGCGGCCCCGCATCAAGAGAGGCCCAATGAGCCTTTATAAAGCCTTTACGACGATTTTCCAGTGGCTGTGAGGATGAACCGGAGCTGCAAGGTCAGCTGGGTGCTTCTAGAGGGGTTACAGGCGGGCGGCTTTTTCCAGATGATTCACAGCCAACTCAAGAATGGCTTCCTCAGTT
Organism: Pseudomonas sp. RT6P73; assembly: GCF_054897715.1. NCBI lineage: Bacteria > Pseudomonadati > Pseudomonadota > Gammaproteobacteria > Pseudomonadales > Pseudomonadaceae > Pseudomonas > Pseudomonas sp. RT6P73. Next base: position 554,612 of record NZ_JBUBUV010000002.1, read on the forward strand.
TCAGGCTGCAGCTCGCCCTCGGCGTTCATCGGTAAATACGGACGACCTGGTATGTCGCCCCACAGATGAGGGAAGTCCGACTTGTCACCACCGAACTGCATCATCGCTGCATAGGGTTTGTTGCTACCGACCAGTGCCGAGCTATCGGTCGCGTGAGTGGTGACCGAGGCCGCCAAACCAGCCGCACTGACCTGTAGCATCTGTCCAGGCCAGTTGCCGTTTTTTTCGCGGCGTGTGGTGGTTACATCGGACAGCTCAGCCCAATCGGGGCGACCTTCCGCTTCGAAGTTCTCCTCAGTCTGGCTGCCCAGCTCGGCAGCGATGCCGCGCATGAGTGGCGCGAGATCACCCACGGCCCACTCAACCTTCCGTAGGGCGGTCTGCAACCGTTGGTGATCCAGTTCGACGGTGAACATTAAAAATCTCCTAAGCGGCTGTCTGTTTGCGTTTGAGCATGTCGGCAAGGCCAGTACCGGGTGCGTGGTTGAATCCTGGATCTGTGCGGAATGTTACGGATTTGCCTGCCGCGTCCGTGGTGCGGATGCCTGTGACCGGCGCTGTTCTGACCTCGCCGGTACGTTTGTCGGTGCCGGTCTCCACGGTATCGGTGAACATACGCCCCTCGCTCGACACGACCTTCAAACCCCGACGTTTCACTGCGGCTTCGCTCAAGGCGACAACACGGCAGCGGCAGTTGAATCCGTTGGGTGGGAAGATCGCGGACCAGATGGGGTCATCGTGGCGGAACACTTGACCATGCAGTGCTCGGTGACTTGGTCGGGTCTTGCCATCCAGGATGGCGATGTACATCCAGTACGGGTGGGTGTCGGTGGTTTGCTCCATGTCGGCCTTACGGCCTGCCATGTAGGCGCTTTGCAGGTTGGTCTGATAGATCGTCTTGAGCCGGCGCGGGCTACCCAATTGCACCAGTTCGCCGACGCCCTCGCTATCGACAATGACCTGTTGCCCCCACCAGCCTTGAGTTTCCAGAGTCGGTTGCATGTTCGTGATGAACTGCTTGAGGGTCTGGCCGTCCTGCAGCGCGGTTTCCAGTGCTGCCCGAATATCAGATAGCAGATCGAGGCGCATCGCCTTGGCCACGGTAAAGGCCTGGTCGTGCGCCTGATCAAGCATGTCTTGCCAGTTCCAGGTGATCGCGTAGCCCTTGAACTTGAGGTAGGCGATGGCCTTTTCGGGCTCAAGGCCAAAGATGGCTTTGAGGTCGGTGGGGCTAAGACGTTTATCCGAGGCAGCCATATCAATCCTCCCGGTCCGCGCTGGCGCTCAACCGGCCCCAGGTATCAGCAATGAACAACAGGTTGGCAAGCTGTTGTTGAAGCGCCTCGCCGTCCATCTGTGGGAACGCTTCAGCAAGCAGACCGAGCGCCTCTGAGTCATCGCGGGCGCGCTGCAATGCTTCGATGAATGGCGCCACGGCCTGCTCGGCCTGTTGTTGCAACGCTTCGGCGGGCAAGCTGCCAATGGCCTGATCGAGGGCGATCTGATCCAGTAGTGGCCGTACAGTCGGCTCAGCAAACTCCGGTGATTCGGTGGTGGCCACCGCCTCATTGATATCGCCGTCCTGCAGGTTGTAAGTGCGTTTCCAGTAGGCACTGGTGAACTTCACCCCGGACTCGGTCAACGCCTTATCACGTTGGGCCAGTGTCCTGTCGATTTCTTCTTGTTCCCACAGCTCGTACAACGGCGCCACGACGTCAGTGCCGAAGTTGAGGTCGACGACCAGGCGAATACAGGCGTTCAATGAGGCGGCGACAATGCCCGCGTCACCGTCGCGAATGTCTTTCGCCACTTCGGCGCCAGCTGTCGCGCTGGCGCGGTTGCTGTCCTTCTCTGTGGTCTGGTTTTGCCCGAGCATGGCCACGTTGATCTCACTGCGGCAGTACTCCAACAACTCGCGGTAAACATCGGCGCTGCCGGCCTTGCCGGCGGCCTCGATGATCTGCACGCTGGAGTCGTCCGGGATGGCGGCGACGGCGTCTTGCACCATGGCTTCAAGGCTGTCGAGCAGCAAATCAGTTTCGCCGTCGGTGGCACCGCGTGGGTGTTTACCGATGACCCAAGGGCTGCCGTATTTCTCCGTGAACTGGACCCAGAATTTCAGGCCGCCTTTCATGAAGGTCGCCGGCCAAAAGCACATGCTCAGGTCTGGGAAGCCGTAGGGGTTGGCGTAAGTTGCGTCCTGTCTGGCCACGATGAAACGCTGCGGGTCGCACAGTTCGCCGTCTTGGCCGGCCTCTTTGGAGCGGAAGCGAAGTTCGTTGTCCTTGTCATAGAAAAACCACTCGGCCGGTTTGCCGAGCAGGTCTTCTGGAACCAGGTTCATGCCTACCGGCTGCCACATCAGCTCAACGGGCTGGTAACCGAACAGCGGCGCATCGAGCAGCTCGCGAATAATGCGATCCAGGTCAAGGTCAGTGAGCCAGTCACGGATGAAACTCTCGACCTTGATTGGCGCGACGCCGCGTTTGATTCCGCGCTCCAGTGAAAGCACGGAGGCCTTGCGACGCCGGACGTTGCCGCCTACCAACGCAGAGCTGCGCAGGTCCCGATAGACAGTGATGTCTTTGCCCTGTGCCTTGAGAATTGGGTCGGGGTTGGGCAGGTTGGCGCCGCTGAAGCCGCCCGCGTTGGAACGCCCACGAGTGGCAATATGTTGGTTGAGCGTCGAGCTGCGCTTGGCGTCGGCAAAGCTGACGAATTCGGTGGGGCTGACCCACAAGCCTCTCTTGTTCATGCGTATCCCTGAGTGATGCGTCTGCCCTGACGAGGGCGGCGTGATTTGACCGACACCGGGCCGGAGGTGACTTCCAGCGTGGCAAAGTTGGCCAGTGCGCCGGCCCCCGCGAAGTCTCCGTGGCGGTACAGATCCGGGTCTTTGAGGTCTTGTGAACGGGCCTTAACGATCATCGGGATGCCGTCCACCGTCTCGATGGCGCGTACGTCCTGGTGCAGATTGTCGTCCTGGGGAATGGTGATGGTGTTGTCTTCAAACAGTCCGACGAACTTCGGCATCCACGCGCCGTACCAGGCCCGACTGATTTTGACCTGTTTGATGAGGTTGTGGCCGAACTCGTCGGCGGTCTCTTCGGCGAGTGTTTCGCCGTTGCCCGACGCATCGAGCGCCGCACCACTAAAGCGAGGCAACCCGCGCAGCGTGTAGAACAGCACCAACTTTTGCTGGCGTGCAGGGACACGGTGCATCTCGATGACAAAAGGCACGTCCCGCTGGCGAGACTGGTCGACCGACATCGGGCATGCGATGGAAAAGTCACGGTGCCGGGCGTAGTCCATGCCTAGGTAGTGGCGCAGATCTGGAGCGAGTTGGCTTACCAGCGGCGCCAGATTGCGCTCTATCCAGTCCTCAACATAGGCATCGCGGCGTTGAACGGGCTGCTGGGTAAAGTCGTCCTGCAGCGCCAGGCGCAGTACGATTCGGCCGGGGCGCATGGCCTCATCGATCCACACGCCGGGAATGCACACGCCGTTGCCGTCACGTGGGATCGCATCAAGCTCTTCACGCATCTGTGCCTTGCGGGGGCCGTAGGCGTTGCGGATCTTCTTGTACCAGGCTTCCTTGTCTTCTGCCGTGGCCACCTTACCGGCCATGTAGCACACGCGCTCAAACAAGCCGTTGGCCACGGCATCGTCAAAGGTGGCCCGATAGACTTCGGCGCTGTCGCCATAACGTTTGTCCCGGATGTCGTTGACCATCTGGTTGAACGCGTTGCCCTTGCCGTTGTGCGTACTGATGATGACGATTCGACCGCCCCAAATCAGCAGCGCGGTGGCGGCATCGAGCACGGCCGACACGTCACGGTGAAACGCGGCTTCGTCGATGATGACCTTGCCCTGCAAACCACGCACGCCGGCCGGGTTACTGGACAACGCAACGATCTTGAAGCCCGAGGCGTAGCGGATGCGGTAGGCGTTGATTTGCCGGGTGTTGCCCGCATCGTCCTGGTCGTCGAACAGAAACTCCTCGATCTCGCTGACGCCCGACGCCTGAGCCTCGGCCATCACCCGGCTGAACTTCGCGCAGTAGCCGATGAACTCCAGGCCCTTTTCCTTGGTGTCGCCGATGTAGAAGCAGTCCATGCCGCCTGCAGACTTTTGCGAAGCAGCGGTGATGACCGAGTCCAATGCCTCGGCGAAGGTAATGCCGGTGCGTCGACCTTTTTCACAGAGCTTGATTTGTGCATCGATACCCAGCCATTCCGACTGGTGGGCCATCAAGATGCCCTCGTCCAACGGGTTGTACCCCGATGGTATTTCCCGGACGCTCGGTGGTAGCTCGTCCCACTCGATGACGCGCAGTGTGCTGGCAGAGGGTTTCATCGCTTCACGCCCAGGAATTTCTGGCGCCAGAACATGGCTTGATCTTCGGTCATGCCTTTGGCTTTCACGGCGCTATCCAGCTCGGCGGCTTGCTCCTGGAGCAGACGTTCGCGGGCCGCTTTCTCGATGACCTGACGCTCCTTCACGCTCATCGTCCGCGCCTCCATGGTGGCTTTGGCTGCGCGTGCCAGCGCCGAAACTTCGGCGATGGTCACCTCGTCCTTTTCATGAGCGCCCATGGCTGCTTGATAGGTCAGTGTCGAGATGGCTTCCACCAACAACACGCCGGTTTTGTCCGAGGCATCCTCGCCGAAGGCACCAACAAAGACTTCGGCCATCTCGCGCTGTTGGCGAACCTTGCTTGTCAGTTCGTCGAAACCGAGTTTGAAGCGACCCAGCGCACTGCGGCTGGGGGCTTTTTCGTTGGGAAAGCGCGCCTGGATATCTGACAGCATGTCGTCCAAAGTCATGCGGTCTTCGCGCAACAACTTTTGGATATAGGCCTTGACAATCGACGGCAGACGATTGATGGAGGACTTGCCCGCCATGGTTATGCCCCCGGCCGTTTGATACCAGGAACGCGAGCACGCCCTGCAGCAATGTCTTGGCCGCGCTCGCTGAGCGTGGCCACCAGCACCGGGCCGACATCGACAACAGTCAGAGCGCCTTGTTCGGCCAGCCAATGCAGCTCCGTTTTCACCTGATCACGGCTGAGTGTGTGGCCGTAACTATCCAGGGCCATGGTTAGGACAGAGCTGTTGGCGCGATAGGCCGTCATCTCGACCAGCAGGCGCAGGATCACCAGGCGAACGTCCTGGCGGATAAAGTCGGCGTATTGGCTCATGCTTTTTCTCGCAACAAGTAATCATTGATCCGATCCAGCGAACGGGCTAAAGGGCCGAGCGCATCCTTGACCCCCGACAGTTCGGCACGTACGGCTTTCATGTCCCCCAGCAGATCGGTCACGGCCGTCTGGTCTGGAAGGTGTCGAACGTGTTCTTCCAGGGCGACGATGCGGGTGCGCAGCTCCAACAGTTCCTGAGCACTGGCCGCCTGGCGTTTGGTCATCCAGGTGTAAATGCCGAGTACCGTGAGGATCAGCCACTGCACGGACTGAAAGCCGAAGTTGAGTTCGTTCAAGTTCATTCAAAACCCCGAGTGGCCAATAATTCCAAGGCGTCTATGCAATCAAAACAATGTTCGGTACCAGGCTCCGCCTGGCGACGATCTTCGGGAATGGCGTCACCGCATTCCTCACAACGGTAGGCCGAGCGACCTGAGCGTCGTTGCAACCCGCTGTTACGAACGCGCAGTGCAGCCTCAGCGATGTCGTCTTCTTCTGTAGCGTGTTCAGCTACATCCATAGGGCGTCAGTCCTTTTCTTGGAGATCAAGCAGGGCATTGAGCTGGGCAAGGTTGGATCGGGCCCACACGCCGTAGTCCTGGGCGTGGGCAAGAATGTCGGCGGCAGTGACGCCGCTTTCCAGTAGCTCGGCGTCAGTGCCGGTGGCGGGCCAGGTCGCTTTTTCAGAAGTAGTGGCAGTGGTGCCTGGTCCGGAGGCGGGCACACCGAGGGCGGTGTTGTAGTCGCGCAACCAGCCAGCAGTGAACACGCAACGAGGGATAGGCACAGCAGCAGCGCCAGGCGCGGCAATGTATTGGGTCGTGACATGGGGAATGCGCTCCTGGAGCTGGCGTTTTTCTTCTGTGAAACGGTCGACCGTGGCAGACAGCAGGGCCTCGGTTTCGGTGGCACGGTTGACTTGCTGCAGCAGCTGCACACGGTTGGCGGTTTCGACGGCCAGCGCCTGTTCTGCGTGAGTGCTCTTGAGGTTTGCCATGCCGGTGGCGCCCAACGATTCGGCGTAACGAAACCCGAAGCCATAGGCCACTGAACCCGCTGCCGCTGCACTGAGGAAGCAAGACAAAGCCATCGCAGCCAGGCGAGCCGGTAACGGCCAGACAAGCTGTTCAAGCGCGCCCATGACGATGCCTCAAGCGATTGCGTGATTTACGTGCACGGCGTTTTGCCGCAGTGATGCCGGTCTTTCCATGGGAGCTAGGAGGCATGACGCTGGATCTGATCCAGGTGCCAGCGGCTGTACTCGGAATAGTCCAGCGCCAGGCGCCAATCAAGCCCGCCATCAGCGCCGTGAAGGTCCTGCCAAACAGGTTCAATCTCATGGCTGAACCTCCCGATTAGGGGCTTGTTTGATCAGGCGAGCGACGAATAGCAGCAGTCCCAGACCGCTGTTGAACGCTGCGTAGGCCCTGGGTGAAAGCTGCGCCTGCCACATCGGTAGCAGCTCAAGTTGAGCGAAACCAAACAAGGCGATCAGCACGCCGAGTTGGACGCTGTAGAGTTTGTAGCAGCACCGCCAATCGCGGATCAGTTTCATGCGGGAACTCCCGCACCGTGCTGTACCCCGCGCTCGATGCCAGCCAGGGCCAGCCCATCCGCAATTACCGATTCGCCGTACCACTGTCCGCCAGGCAATGGACCTGAGCCGTTTTCATGGTGGATAACCGCCAGCACCAGGGCGCGCATGGTGTCGTACCGATACACATCGACGCCTTCAAAGTCCGGATCGAGACCCATGGCGCGAGCGACTTGCAGGGTGTACGCCTGTGTGTCGTTTTCGGAGGCCGGAGCCCAGCGCTCAACAATCTCGCGCACACTGTCGATCCGGCTGCCATCAGCGGCCAGACGCTTGTCCTGGTATGTGATGAGTACACGGGCAATAGCTCGAATGCCCCAACGTGGGCCATTGAACTGAACGAAGTTGGTATCAGACTGGGCAACGGCCATGCCTTGCCAGCGAACGCCCTTGGCATGACGAATGTTGCCGGGATTGAAGTTGCGGATACCGCGAGGGGTTTCGGGTCGCATGGGACGCCTCCTGTAATGGCGCCGCCACTTTCGGACGCCAGAAATACACACGCCGCCATGATGGGCGGCGTGGTACAGGAGGGCTTTTAATCGAGTTTAAAGAGATTACTAACTACAAAAACTTCTCTATGTGTTTACTCAATAACTCCAGTTGAGCGGTAGAGGCCTCGACCACCAGCGACTGCATCCGAGTGCGTGCTTCCTTGAATACGATTCACCGCATACAAAGACAGCAGTTCAGCGCAATCTTGTTTGGCTTTTGCGCCAAGAAGCACAGCATTGGCTCCTTCGATTACGTCCGTAGCCTCGGCATACTGGCCTTCAGCGCGAATTTTCTTGGTGATGAACCATGCGATGTTAGCGAGCTTTTCCTCATCCTCGACATTGCAAACGGTTAAGCCTCTTGTGAGTGCCGCCTGTGTGCGCTCCACCTCTGGAGAGCTACTTCTAACCGTTCTATCCAGGCTCAATGTCGTTAGCTTTTCCGCAATAGTCTGCGCACTTGCTGCCATGGAGCAAAATGACGCCAGAATAAAAAATATAACTTTCAAAGGTGATCTCCCTATTTAAAGTCTGAAGATGTCAAACAGGCGCTTTCACGCGCCTCCATATTCCAACTAGAACAAAATACCGCCAATACAGATACCGAGGAAGAATAATCCCGCTGCATTTTTCTGATGCAAAATCAAAAATTCCTTGATGGTCAGGTTGCCGGCCTCGGGAGTCGATAGTGTTTCCTGCCGACTTGGCACGAAGCCTTGGACAAACTCAAGGGTCATTTGCAGCTGAGTTTTTAAAAGGTTGTTGAGCTGTGTGCGGCCGAAGGTTAACTCGCAGAAATTGTTCATCTCAGCCTTGGCATCTTTTTCAGCAACGACCCGCAATACCTTGCCGACCAACCTACGTTTATCAGCTTCTTCTTGCAGATATTCCAGCCTTGCTTGCAACACGCCTCGTGCATTTAAGAACTGCTCAGCGGTGATTTCGCTAATTGTTGTGACCCCAAGCTGAGCATGAACAAGGCGCCAAACATCCCGCGGATCATCACCCAGTTCCTCGCACTTTGCGCGCAATTGATGTAGCTCCTTCCGCTGAGCTGTGACCAGCCCCCGCGCTTCAGCTTTGTCGGCAAGGTTGATATTGATGCCGTAATTGTTGATGTCACCAGCCGCCGCTTGGCCAACATCACCATGAAAATCCTGGCTCATGGGTTACTCCTTGGATTTCACATCCCCAAAATTGAAGGTAACACCTGCCTTGTTGGTGACATCGCCAGCAACCGACTGGCCCACCGCACCATGGAATGTTTGTTTGACAGAAGCAGAGCCGGCAGTGACAGCCGCGATAGCAGCCGCTTTTACCGCTAATGGTGCTGACCTAAATTTCTCTAGCAACTCAGTTTCATCCGCTGTGAGAGCACCCGCAGACCGCTCCCCAGTCACGATGTAAAGCGTATCTGCGCCGATCTTTGCAAGCGCAGCAAGGTAGTCCGCACCGGGATACCTTTCACCTTGTTCGTACTTCAGTTGAGCAAGCTTCCTGACTCCCCCGACAGCTCCAATCGCAGATTGGCTGTAACCCAGCCGCTCTCGCTCCTCTCTAAGGCGCTCTCCGATACTCAAAAGCATACATCACCACTTGACAGGTATCTTTTTAGATACCATCATGATTGCCACATAACCCAATTATCTTTGCATCACAGGAGCCACCACTATGGCCACCCATGCCAAAGCCCTAACCGCCGACCAGGTGAAAGAAAACTTCCGTCGTGTCGGCAAAACGATCACTCAATGGGCTATCGAAAACGGTTACACCCGTAACGAGGTGTACCGCGTCCTCAATGGCCAAGCCAAAGCCAACTACGGCAAGGCCCATGATATTGCGGTCAAACTTGGTCTCAAACCCTCCATGGCGTTGGCTGCGTGATGGCTACCTTGACGTCCTACGAGCGTCCCGCGCTCCAGCCAACTGATCACACAGCCAAGCTATTGTCTTCGTTGCCTCGCCTTCAATTGGTTGACCCGGCCAGCGGATCGGTAGCAAAACCTGATCAATGCGTTCCGGTTTCACTACTCCTTCTACCTCAAGCATCGCAACAAGGCGCAACCAGCCTTGTGCCAGAGCATTCACCTGGGCTTCCAGCTTTTCAATTTGGTCGGTCATATCTCGTATCCATGTCGGCGAATGTACCCGAAAAGATTGCGCCTGGAGTAATCCTTTTGCCTAGTTGCAAACGGAGTAATTGTTTGGAAATAGTTCTACTGAGGGCGTTCCAATGAATCGCCGTCGCTGGAAGAACGCCCAACCGACCTCACTGCGCCATGCAATGGAGCTGTGTAAGGACTTCGCAAAGGAGGCCCACAACAAAGGCGTGGAGCGCATCGCCGATGAGATGGGGGTCACTGATCATTGGTCGGTTTACAAGTGGCTGCAGACTGGTCGTATGCCTGCCAATTTTATCCTTCCTTATGAACGGGCCTGCGGCTGCGATTTCGTCACGCGCTGGATCGCGGCTAGTTCGGGCCGACTGACCATTGCAATGCCGACAGGTCGCAAGTGCACCGCACAGGACACACAAGCCCTGCAGGAAATGCTGACCACCGCGACCGGAAAGCTGTTGGCCTTCTATGCCAACAACTGCGAAGCCGATGAGACCCTTGCTGCCATCCAGGCGGCGATGGAGGGGCTTGCCTGGCACCGGGGCAATGTCAGCCAAACCCAACAACCACAACTCGAACTGGAGGGACAGCCATGAGCCGTACCGTCTCTGCCGCTGCACGAGTATTGCGTGTCCTCAAAGCGCTGAAGGGCCACACGGTAACCGGTCTCAGCAATACCGAACTGGCTCAGTTGGCAAAGGACAGCCCCAGCAACATCACCCGCGCCATGCAAACCCTGATCGAAGAAGGGCTGGCGGTGAAGTTGGATAACGGTCGGTTCGCTCACTCCGTTGGCATGTTGCAAATCGCCCAGGCCCATGCCGAACACATGGCCCGCCTGACCGACCGGATGCAGGAAATCAATCAACGTATCGCTGCTGGTTCAATGAAATAAGGGGATGAAGATGGGACGCAAACTACAGGAAGTCGCTGAGGCAATTGACCTGCCCGCACTGGATGGTGCTGCACTGACTGCTGATCAGAATTTGATGGCAACGATGCTGGCTTCGCACAGCGAGGAACGTGACCTCGTAAATCAGTTGCTCGGGCAGGCTCAAGCTGCTGGTGCTTTTGAGGATTTTTCCCGGACGGTCCGGATTTCAAAATTAGCCTTCGTCAAAGAAAACAAGCTCTACAGGGCAATTAAAGGCATGAAACTCCGGACCGGTCCGGAAATTTTGACCGGCACTTGGGAAGAGTTTTGTCAGGTGCTCGGTCGCTCAGTTGACCAGGTAGATGAGGATATTCGCAATCTTCGCCTGTTCGGTGAAAGTGCCCTCGACTCGATGTCCCGCATGGGCATCGGATACCGCGAAATGCGCCAGTACCGACGCCTACCTGAAGACGCAAAAGCCGCATTGATCGAAGTTGCCAAAGCCGGGGACAAGGACGCGTTTGTTGATCTTGCCGAAGAGATCATCGCCAAGCACGCCAAGGAAAAAGAAGAGCTGACTCAGCGCCTCGATGAGACCAACGCCGACTACGAAGCGCAAAGCGAAGTCATGGCGAAGAAAACCGCCGAACTGGACAAGACCAAGCAAGAGCTGGAGAAAACCCGCAAACGCATTCAGTCGATGCCTGCCGATGAGGCCGCGAAAGAACTACGCCAGGAAGTCGCAGCCGTTGCATACGAGGCCGAAGCCAACATCTTGGGTTCGTTGCGTGAAGGCTTCACCAAGCTGGAGGCGCACGCCGCAGAAAGTGGTGAAGACCATCGCACCTTTAAAGCCGCTCTGATTCACCAACTCGAAACTACCTTGGCATCGGTGCGCAGCGAGTTTCACCTGCCCGAACACCAGGGCGACACCCCGGTATGGCTGAGTCAGGCAGAGGCTTAATTCATGAACCCAGTACAGACCCAGCAACTGGCGCAGATCGCCCTGCGCGCCGATAACGCACCGCACGGTCAGCGTACAGCCGTCTACAAGGCGGGCGCGGCTGAGCTGGGTGTTTCCCTCCAAACACTTCAGCGCAAGCTGAAGGAGGTCCGAGTGGCCAAGCCGCGTAAACGTCGCAGTGATGCAGGTAACAGCGCCTTGCCATTGGAAGAAGCCCGTCTGATATCAGCAGTGCTCCTGGAGTCGATCCGCGCCAACAACAAGCAGTTATCCACCATCGAACGTGCCGTCGAACGGCTGCGCAGCAATGGCCTGATTGTGGCTGGCCGGGTGGATGAAGAAACTGGCCTGCTGCGCCCGTTGACCAGCGGCGCAATCAGTCGCGCCCTGCAGAGTTACAAGTTGCACCCGGAACAACTGCTGCACGACGCACCTGCGGTATCGCTGGCCAGCAATCATCCCAACCATGTTTGGCAGGTGGACGCATCGATCTCGACGCAGTTCTACCTCGCTGATGATGGCGCACGGGAGATGAAAAAAAACGAGTTCTATGACGGCAAGCCCAGCAACCTGAAGAAGATCGAACGTCAGCGGCTATGGCGTTACGTCATCACCGATCACACCAGCGGCACTTTGTACCTGGAGTACGTGCTGGGCGCTGAGTCGGCGGAGAACCTGTGCAACGTTTTGATCAACGCGATGCAAAAACGTCACGGGTCAGACCCGTTTCATGGTGTGCCTTGGATGCTGATGACCGACCCAGGTGCAGCTATGACCAGTGGCATTTTTCGCAACCTTTGCCGTGCCATGTCTATCAACTTGATCATCAACCAGGTGGGCAATGCACGGGCCAAGGGTCAGGTCGAACAGGCGCACAACATCGTTGAACGTGAGTTTGAAAGTGCGTTGAAGTTTCAGGCGGCGAACAGCCTGGAGCAGATCAATACCTGGGCTGACAAGTGGATGCGTTACTACAACGCCACCGCGATTCACACCCGTACACGGCGCACCCGGTATGGCGTATGGCAGCTGATCAAGCAGGAACAGCTGCGCTTGGCTCCGAGCATTGAGGTCTGCCGAGAACTGGCGGTCAGCACGCCGGAGTACCGCAAGGTCAGCAACCTGTTGAGAGTTTCGTTCCGTGGCGCTCAGTTCGATGTCAGCTCGGTACCGGGCGTAATGGTCGGCGAGAAGCTGCTGATTACCCGCAACTGCTGGCGCGACAAGGATGCTGCCATCGCAGTCCTGGTCGGTGAAGACGGCCGCGAAAACTATCACGTTATCGAGCGGATCGAGATGGACGAGTTCGGCTTTGCCGAAACTTCGGCAACGATTGGTGAGCAATATAAGAGCCACGCCGAAACCCCGGCCCAGGTATCGCGCAAGGTCCTGGAACAGCTCGCTACCGGCACCACCAATCAAGCCGACGCCGAAGCCGCTCGTAAGGCCAAGGCTGTGCCGTTCGGTGGCCTGATCGATCCGCACAAACATGTCAGCGACACCGTGCTTCCGTCTTATCTCCCGCGTCGCGGTACGTCACTAAACGTCAATGCCCCGACAGTGGAGCACGCCCTGTTAACCCATGTCGAGGCGGCGAAGTGGCTGCAACCACGTCTGGCCAATCTCTGGTCCGCAGAAAGCTTCAGCTGGCTGCAGCAGAAATATCCGGAGGGAATTCCCCAAGAGCAGCTTGATGCCATTGAGGCCGAGCTGAAACGACCTGTTGAGGTCATGCGCAAACCGTTCAGCCTGGTATTGGCTGCGGTTGGAGGTGATTGATGTTGAAGCTAAAGCAAATTTTACAGGGGGTAGGCCGCTCGCAATCGGCCTTGGCCGAGTCGCTGAGTCTCAGCGGAGCCACAGTGGCCCAGCTGCTGAACCACGGCCACTGGCCGCGCAGTCTGGACTGCGACGAACTGCAGGGGCGCATTCGTGTGTTCCTGACCGAATCTGGCGCCAACGATGCCGATATCGCCAACGCCTTTGAAGAAGTGGATCTGCCGTGCGCCAACACGACAGATCCGGCCCTTAAAAAAGAGCCGTCCGGGGAGGACGAACCTATGTTACTGCCTAAACAGACCTTGCAGCCAAATACCCGCAAAGCCTTCAGCCTGTTCCGCGATCCGTTTGATGAGCTGCAGTGCGCCCAGGACATGTGGGTCAGTCCAGACATTCGCTACGTTCGCGAGATCATGTATCAGACCGCTCGCCACGGTGGGTTCCTCGCGGTCGAGGGTGAGTCCGGCGCGGGTAAAAGCACTCTTCGCCGTGACCTGGTGAACCGCATTGCTGAGAACAATGACCCGGTGATCATCATCGAGCCCTATGTCCTGGCTTCCGAAGACAACGACACGAAGGGTAAATCCCTCAAAAGCACTCACATTGCTGAGTCGATGATGGCTGCTGTCGCACCACTGGCGAAACCCAAGAGCAGCCCCGAGGCGCGCTTTGCTCAACTGCATAAGGCTCTGAAAGAGTCTCACGCAGCCGGATACCGCCACTGCCTGGTGATCGAAGAAGCACACAGTCTGCCGATCCCGACGCTGAAACACCTCAAGCGCATCCTGGAACTGGAGGTCGGGTTCACCAAGCTGGTGAGCATCATCATGATCGGACAGCCGGAACTGGGCGTGAAACTCAGCGAACGCAACGCCGATGTGCGTGAAGTCGTTCAGCGTTGCGAGCGGGTCACCTTGACGCCAATCGAAGGTGGTCGCCTGGAAGAGTTCTTGAATTTTCGTTTTGACCGTGCGGGCAAAGTGCTCGGCGAAGTCATTGATGCCAGCGGCATTCAGGCCATTGCGGCGCGACTGTCCCAGCCCAGCCGGCGTGGTGTTCGCGACGAGACGGTTTCCCTGCTGTACCCGCTGGCCATCGGCAACCTGGTGATCGCGGCGATGAATCTCGCGACACAGCTGGGCGTGCCAATGATCACCGCTGACGTTGTGAAGGGGGTGTGACGTGGCGAATCTTTCTCTCGTGCCGTCGCAGCCAAAACCACCGCTGAGCCTCTTGGCACCAGAATTTCAGCCATTGCTGTCGACGTTCAACGACTTAACCCGCGATATCCGCGCAGCAGGCGTTCCTGTCCTGGAGCTGAACTTCCTCGAAAAACGCATCGTTGTCTCGATCAATGATGTGGACCTAGTCGCACGCCGGTTTGCTCACGAAATTCGCGGCCAGAGCAGTAAGACGCGAGATTCAATGACTCGCCACTCGGTGCAGATTCGCGGCATCTACGTTTCATGGTTTTCCCAAGTGAAGGAGCAGGACCAATGACTGCGCCAATCAACCAGTACTTGCGCTTGGAAGGTCGGCAGTTCGCGCTTGAACTCGTCGAGTCGTTCGGTGAACAGCTCTACACGCTGAAAGGTGTGGCCAATGCGATCACCAAGTTGACAGCCGCCACGCTGAACAAACCTGAAAGTCACGCAGTCGGCGTTCGGGACATCATCGAAGTACTTCAAAAAACGCTGACTGCCTCGGCGCACCAGGACTCGGCTAACAGCTGTGAAAACTGCGCAATGGATCTGGCGACATGCGATTGCGTGGACACCAAGCCCGTCCAATGGGCCATCAGCCCGAGCCGGAAAGGCGCCACCACCATTGAGGAAAAAGATGATGAATAACGCCCCGCAAACTTTAGTGCCCGAAGGTTTTTGGCAAGATGCACAGGGCCGGATGGTGCCCGAAAGTCTGATCAAGCCTATCGACATCGAGCGTGATCGATTGGTGCGTCATCTGGTGGATCGCGCCAGTGAACTCAACACCGAACTGGTCGACTTCAAGGCAGTCGCGTTTGGAGATATCGAAGCGTTTATCGAGCTGAGTGCCGAACAGTACGACATTAAACTTGGCGGCAAGAAGGGTAATGTCACTCTTTATAGCTTCGATGGACGCTTCAAGATCCAGCGCTCAGTGCAGGAGTCGATAGCGTTCGATGAACGTCTGCAGGCTGCACGGGCTTTAATCGATGAATGTCTGCGTGACTGGACCCAAGGGGCTCGTCCAGAGGTGGCCACCCTTGCCAATGACGCATTCCGCACCGATTCCCAGGGTGAGATCCGTACTGCTCGGGTACTTGCGCTGCGCCGTCTGGACATCAAGGATGAGCGTTGGCAGCGAGCTATGCAGGCAATCGGCGAAGCGTGCCAGGTAGTTGGCTCCAAGTCCTACATCCGCGTGTATGAGCGGATCGGTGACTCGGATCAGTACCGCGCCATTAGCCTTGATATTGCGGGGGTGTGATATGACCAACCTCAAGACATACACGCTGAAAGACACGTGGAAAGAATGGGAAATCACCCTTGAGGTCGACCACGACATCCTGACCTCAGAGCGCGCTACCGTGATCAACACTTTCTGGGCTAGTGCTAATGATCGTCTCAATGAAGCAAATGACGACGTAGTGCGTGCCGTAATCAAGCTTGCCGCCGAGGGGTGGGTTTTTGACTTGCTGGAGGCCGGTGGCATGCGGGTCTCCGATGGAGAGCAGTCACGGATATGGACAGAGGACCGCCACAACAAGGAAGGATGGGGCGGAACCGTGCAGGGCTCAGATTTCGGTTGGTGTGGCATTCGCTTGGTCAACGCTGAGATCGAGGTCGATCTCGATCTTGCGTTTGAGGAGGCGTGAGATATGACCGGTTTACAGGTGAATACCGTTGCTGCGCCGCTCTGGCTCATCGCCTCAAACACTAGCGCAGATCCTTGGTTTGCTGTGGCGTGTGCTGCGGTTTTCGCATTGCATGGCATTTCTTCGATGATTTGTCTTTACATGACGCGCGCAGTCTCTGGAGGTGTTCGGTGAAAAGCGCGCCTTCCAATCCTGAGCGCCTGCGTTACATCAAGCTGATCCATGTCGCTCGGCGCGAACTACGCATGGATGACGACACTTATCGCCTGATGCTTGCGGGCATGAAAGGTTTGGACGGGGCAACCTCGACCGCAGACTTGAGCGTTCCAAACCTGGTGAAGGTTTTGGAGCAGCTCAAGCAGCGGGGCTTTAAGGTTCGTCCAAACTCGGCAGGAAAGCGGCCGAAGGCCAAGGATGAGCAGTCCAAGAAAATCCGTTCGCTGTGGCTGACCCTCCATGATCTGGGCGCCGTCCGCGATCCTTCCGAGGAAGCTCTGGCCAATTTTGTGCTGAACATGACAAAGGTCTCAGCACTGCAATGGCTCAACACAGGCCAGGCCAGTCGAGTTATTGAGAACCTGAAACAGTGGCAGAGCCGCGTGATTATTAAGGAGGGTGTATGAAAGAGCCCAGTAGCACGGCAGGCGAGCTGCTCCAGACCTTGGCGGACCACGTCACCCAGTCAGCGAAAGAAACGCTTCACGTCAGTGACGAACTCGCCGAGGCACACGGTATTGAAGTTGCCATGCAAATGGCTACCGTTTGGGGTGGCCAACAGCTGTACATGCCGAAGGGTATTCACATACAGGCGTCGAAGCTGCATCAACAGATTTTTGATGAGTGGAAGGGTCGCAATCATCGTGAGATCGCCATGAAGCACAACATCTCGCTGGCATTCGTTTACAAGGTGGTTAAAAGAATGCGGCAAGCAGTCATCGCCCGTGACCAAGGCGATCTGTTCACCACCCACCTGGATGAGTAGACACCGGAACAAAATAGCCTCTCCTGCCTACACTGCACCCCGGTCACCAGCAACAGACCGGGGTCACACCTGATTGCACTGGCTGCAACTCAATTCCAAACCCCATACCACCATGGACCATCGAATCCCGGATTGTCTCGGGTTTACCTCACAGCTACCCTGGTATTTATCTCAGTCCTAAACAGCAGGCGGACTTCCGACTTTAACGGGGTGATGGCCATCCGCCTAGTGCTATTGGTCACTCTGAAAAATAAACTTCAAAAAAGCGTCAAAGTACTTTTTTCTGTCATGGGTTTTGGAGTATTACGAAGACAGACCGCCGAAACCTGCAACACAGGTGGCGTCTCCCAAGACCCAGTTTGTGTGAGCAGTTCACTTGAATCATCACAGGTGAATTCGGTAGTCACTTCGAGGCGCAGCACCGCCAAGGTATTGCGTCGAATGGCTCCCACAAAGGTGACCGAGTATGGATGATCACGGACGTAGTTCTTCCTCCAACCAGCCAATCCTTTATGTACTCGATACCAACGTATTGATTCACGATCCAAACGCCCTGCTTAACTTCGAAGAACACCACGTTGCCATCCCGATGACCGTGCTTGAGGAGCTGGACAAGCTCAAGAGCGGGCATCACAGCGTGGCTGCGGAATGCCGTCAGGCGATTCGCCTGATCGACAAGACGCTGGGCGATGCCAGCCCCGAAGACGTAGAACTCGGTGTACCGATCCAGCGTGGCAAAAGTGGGCCGAAGGGTTTGCTGTCAATTCTGATGAGCAAACGTGCTGAACCGAACATCATTCTTCCCGAACACCTGAACGACAACATCATCATCAACCAGTTGATTGACCTGCACGCGCGCGAGCCGAAACTGCCCGTGGTGCTGGTCACCAAAGACATCAACATGCGCCTCAAGGCCAGGGCGTGCGGGATCGCGGCCGAGGACTACAGCACCGACCAACTGGTCGACGACGTCTCGCTGCTGCCCAATGGTTATCACAACATGGACGGCTCCTTCTGGGATCGCGTGAAGAATGTCGAAACCCGCCAGGACCACGGTCGCACCTGGCATCAGGTGCAGCTGATCGACAACCTGCCGGCTGTGCATATCAATGAGTTCATCATCGATGAACAGGGTTTTGTCGGCTGGATCAAGGAGATCGAGGAAGACCGCCTGCTGATTCTCGACCTGCATCAGGAACCGCTGCTGCACCAGGAAGCCTGGGGCCTGAAACCACGTGACATCTATCAGAGCCTGGCGCTGTACGCCTTGCTCGATCCGGATATCCACCTGGTCAACCTGACGGGTGCTGCCGGCTCCGGGAAAACCATTCTGGCGCTGGCCGCGGCGATCGAGCAGACCATGGTCAGCAAGCGCTACCGCCGCATCATCGCGACGCGCAGCGTGCAGGGCCTGGACCAGGAAATCGGCTTCCTGCCCGGCACCGAAGCGGAAAAAATGGAGCCTTGGCTAGGCGCCATCACCGACAACCTCGAAGCCTTGCACATGGATGACGAAAACACCCATGGCAGCGTCGATTACATCCTCAGCAAAGTGCCGTTGCAGTTCAAATCCCTCAACTACATTCGAGGCCGCAGCTTCCAGCAGAGTCTGATATTGATCGATGAATGCCAGAACCTGACACCGCATCAGATGAAAACCATCATCACCCGTGCCGGCGCCGGTTCCAAAGTGGTGTGCCTGGGTAACCTGGCGCAGATCGACACCCCTTACCTGTCCGCGACCAGCTCCGGACTGACGTACCTGACCGAGCGCTTCAAAGACTTCCCGAACGGTGTACACATCACCCTGCAAGGGGTGCCACGTTCGATTCTGGCCGAATACGCCGAATCGCATTTGTAACCACGTCACCAGAACCGGACGGCCCCAAAAGCCGCCCGGTTTTTTTATGCCCAACACAAATCCCCTGTGGGAGCGAGGCTTGCCCGCGAAGACGGCGGCACAGCCAACATCAACATGCCTGACACACCGCCTTCGCGGGCAAGCCTCGCTCCTACAAGGACATTGCAATCAAACGTGCGGAAAATTGACCCGCAGGTTTACAATCGACGCTCCTGATCAGGAGTAACCCCGTGCTGACTCATCTCGATTCCCAAGGTCGCGCCAACATGGTCGACGTCACTGAAAAAGCCGTGACGTTCCGTGAAGCGACGGCCCAAGCGCTGGTGCGCATGCTGCCCGAAACCCTGCAGATGATCGTCAGTGGCGGTCACCCCAAGGGTGATGTGTTCGCCGTGGCGCGCATCGCCGGTATTCAGGCGGCGAAGAAAACCAGCGATCTGATCCCTTTGTGCCATCCGCTGATGCTCACCGGCGTCAAAGTCGAGCTCAGCGCCGAAGGCGATGACACCGTGCGCATCGTCGCGCGCTGCAAGTTGTCCGGGCAGACCGGTGTCGAGATGGAAGCTCTGACGGCCGCCAGTGTGGCGGCGCTGACCATTTACGACATGTGCAAGGCCGTGGACCGTGGCATGACCATCGAAAGCGTGCGGTTGCTGGAAAAACTCGGTGGCAAGAGCGGCCATTACCGGGCAGATCAGCCATGAACGTCACCGTGAAGTTTTTCGCTCGTTACCGCGAAGCGCTCGGCGTGGATTCGGTGACGGTTGAGGGTGATTTCGCCACGGTCGACGATGTGCGTGCGCTGCTGGCTCAACGTGACGGTGCCGATGTGCTGAGCGAGCAGAACCTGATGTGCGCCCGTAACGAGGACCTCTGCCAGCTCGACGAGCCGGTGACTGAGGGTGACGAAGTGGCGTTCTTTCCGACCGTGACCGGGGGCTGATCATGGCGATTCGCGTGCAATCTACGGCCTTCGATCCGGGTGCTGAAGTCAATGCCATGCACGCCGCCAATGTCGGTGTTGGCGCGGTGGTGAGTTTCGTCGGCTACGTGCGCGACTTTAATGACGGGCTCGATGTGGCCGGGATGTTTCTCGAACACTATCCGGGCATGACCGAAAAAGCCCTCGGCAAAATCGCCGTTGAAGCTGAACAGCGCTGGCCGCTGCTCAAGCTTGAAGTGCTGCACCGGATCGGCGCCCTGGAACCGGGCGAGCCGATCGTCTTCGTCGGCGCCGCCAGCGCCCACCGCCAGGCAGCGTTCGACGCCTGCGCCTTTGTCATGGACTACCTGAAAACCCGTGCGCCGTTCTGGAAGAAGGAAAACACCAGTGACGGGGCACGCTGGGTTGACGGACGTGACAGCGATCATGCGGCGGCGGATCGCTGGAAGCAGTAATTCCTGCGGTGTCTGCAAGTACGCCTTCGCGGGCAAGCCTCGCTCCTACAGATTTTGTGTTGTTTACAAAACGTGCATACGACACAAAACCCGTAGGAGCGAGGCTTGCCCGCGAAGAGGCCATTGCATCCTCCAATATCTTCCTGACACACCACCCGACCGTTGGCCATCGCCCCGATTGACGACTAATACATAAAAGTCCATTATGGAATTATAAGTACAAAAAAGGCGTTTCCCGTTCCAGCTCTTTCTTCTGTCTTGCCAAACCAACAACAACCCGCGAGAGAACGAACATGAAGATATTCCCCCTCATCACCGGTCTGGCGCTGAGCTTGTTGGCGTGCAGCACGCTGTTCGCCGCCGACAAAACCCTGCGCATCGGCATCGAAGCCGCTTATCCACCCTTCGCGTCCAAGACCGACAAAGGCGAGATCGTCGGTTTCGACTACGACATCGGCAATGCCCTGTGCGCGCAGATGAAGGTCAAGTGTGTGTGGGTCGAAGGTGAATTCGACGGTCTGATTCCTTCTCTGAAAGTGAAGAAAATCGACATGGCGCTGTCGTCCATGACCATCAACGAAGACCGCAAGAAGTCGGTCGACTTCACCCACAAGTACTACTTCACCTCATCGCGTCTGGTAATGAAGGAAGGCGCGGCAGTGGATGACCAGTACGCCAGCCTAAAGGGCAAGACTGTCGGTGTGCAGCGTGCAACCACCACTGACCGTTACGCCACCGAGGTTTTTGAACCGAAGGGCATCAACGTCAAGCGCTACGGCAACAACGAAGAAATTTACATGGACCTGGCAGCGGGTCGCCTCGATGCCATTTTTGCCGACACTATTCCGCTGAGTGACTTCCTGGCGATGCCTCGTGGCAAGGGCTATGCCTTTACCGGGCCGGAGCTCAAGGATCCGAAGTATGTGGGTGAGGGTGCCGGGATTGCAGTGCGCAAAGGTAACAGCGAGTTGGTCGCTGAGCTGAACACGGCCATCGACGGTATTCGTGCGAGTGGCGAGTATCAGAAGATTTCCGAGAAGTATTTCAAGTCCGACATCTACGGCGACTGATCTACCGTCTTCGCGGGCAAGCCCGCTCCCACAGGGATCTACGTGAAGCACAGAATGTGTGTCTCATGAAAATCCTTGTGGGAGCGGGCTTGCCCGCGATGAGGCCCTATCAGTCAGCACACCTCTCAGGGCTTCAGCCCTTCAATTCCTTCAAATGCTTGTAAACAGTCGCCCGCCCCATGTTCAGCACATTGGCCACATAGTTCGAAGCGCTTTTGCCCTTGAAGGCCCCTTCGGCGTGCAGCGCCAGCACCAGTTCGCGTTTATGGTCGCGCGTCAGCAGGTTCAGGCTCAGCTGACGTTCACGCAGCCAGGCGTGCAGAAAGGTATTGATCCGCTCCTGCCAGTCATCGCGAAACAGTGAGTCCGGCTGCGGAATCAGCTTGCTTGGCGACAGGAACAGATCCAGAGCAGCCTTGGCATTTTCGAACAGCGAAATGTTCAGGTTGATGCACAGCACCGCCAGCGGATGGCCGTCGCTGTCGCGCAAGACACTGCTCAGGCTGCGAATCTTCTGGCCATCCCAATTGAGCTTTTCGTACGGCCCGATGTTCCGTTCGCTGACATCGTCGCTGAGCATGTCTTCCAGCGCGGCGTCATCGCCCACTTCCCGCTTGGACAGATTGTTGGCGATGTAATCGATTTTTTGCGTGCGCAGATCGTGCAGCACCACCTCGGCATGAGGGAAGAACAACGTGGCGATCGCATCGGCGATTGCCCGGTAGTTGTCCAGGGCCGGGTCTTTTTCAGGTGCGTTCATACAGTGGAGCTCCAGGCAGCGTCAGCGCCCTGCAAAAAGGGCGCTGGAAGTTTGCCGCAATCGTGTCGACACGTCACCTGAGGACGAAAATCAGCCCAGGCGAGCGGGGGAGAGCATCTCGGCGTCCAGGCCGAAACGGCTGAGCTGTTCTGGCAAGGCTTCACCGCGTACCAGCGCAGCGCCGGCCTGGCCCATGGCGGGTGATGTCTGGATGCCGTAGCCACCTTGTGCCGCGACCCAGAACAGCCCGGGCACGTGTTGATCGAAGCCGCAGATCAGATCGCCGTCAGAAACGAAGCTGCGCAGGCCGGCCCAGGTGCGGGTCGGACGGCGGATGGTCAGGGTGGTGGCTTCTTCGATCTGGTAGATGCCCATCGCAATGTCCAGCTCTTCGGGCTGCACGTCGTGGGGCTCGACCGGGTCGGCGTTGGCCGGCGAACCGAGGAACATCCCCGCGTCGGGTTTCATGTAGAAGGATTCGTCGAGGCTGACCAGCATCGGCCAGTGGTGAATGTCCACGCCCTCGGGGCCGGCGAAAATGAACGCCGCGCGACGTTTCGGTTGCAGGCCCAGCGGCTTGGCGCCGGCCAGTTCACCGATCTTGTCGGCCCAGGCACCCGCAGCGTTGATGATGATCGGAGCGCTGAAGGTCTGACCGTTGGTTTGAACCTGCCACAGGCCTTCGGCAGTACGCGTCAGGCTCAACACTTCGCTGTCGGTATGGACTTCGCTTTTATTGCGACGGATGCCGCGCAGGTAACCCTGGTGCAGGGCATCGGTATCGATGTCGCTGGCGGTCGGGTCGTAGATTGCGCCGTGGACTTTTTCCCGGCGCAGGATAGGCAGGCGTGCACAGGCTTCGTCGGCACTGAGCAGTTGCATCTCAGACACAGTGGCCTTGGCGCTCATGTATTGATTGTTCAGCTCGGCCGGATCGCCGGTGAAGTCCACAGTCATCTCGCCGCGCGGGGTCAGCAGCGGGTGTTCGCAGAAACCGGTGGGGGGCGCGTCGAAGAAGTCGCGGCTGGCTTGGGTCAGCGCCCGGACTTGCGGCGTGCCATAAGCGGCGGTGAACAGTGCGGCAGAACGTCCGGTGGAGTGATAGGCCGGATGGGATTCGCGTTCGAGCACGATCACCCGGGCGTGCTGCGAGAGCCAGAAGCCGGTGGAAGCGCCGGCAATCCCGCCGCCGATGATGATGAAATCTGCCTGGCTCATGAACGTCTCCTGTAGTGCGCAAATGCCATGGTTATAGATAATCCCTGTGGGAGCCGGGCTTGCCCGCGATGGCATCACCGCGGTGTGCCTGACAGAGCGCGGCGCTTGCATCGCGGGCAAGCCCGCTCCCACAGGGATTTAGGTGTTAGTGCTGTAGGCGGTAGATGGCATTGGCCAGCGCAATGTCTTCCAGGCCCAGCCCGATGGAACGGAAGAACACGTGACGATCGTAATCGGGGCGTGGCACCTTGCCGCTCAGCAGGTCCGGCAAGTCGCCAACGATGGCGCTCTTGTCCCAGCCATGTTGCTCACCGGCAATCAGCATTTCACCCGCCGAGCCCGGGGTGGTCTGACGATAGTCGCAGAACACTTGCATGTCATTGAGGCTCTGTGGTGGTACTTCATGGGCACGCGGAGCATTGGTGCTGATGGAGGTGATCAGCGCCGGTTTGCTCAAGCTGGATGGGTCGATCACCGGGCCTGCGGACGAAGTGCAGAGCATGATCACGTCGGCGTCGTGAATCGCCGCATCGCAACTCTCGGCGATGGTCAGGCGTGGATCGAGGCTTTTGAGCTGTGCCAGGGTTTCAGGATTTTTATCGCTCAGGCTCGGCGAGTAGAGGCTGATGCTCTGCCAGTCACGCAGATTCTTGACGTAATGCAGATGTGCCTGAGCGACCTTGCCGCTGCCGATGATCGCCAGACGCTGCGCTTTCAACGGGGCGAGGGCATAGACGGCGACGGCGGTGGTCGCGGCCGTGCGTGCGGTGGTCAGTTCGCCGGCATCGCAAAGCAGCAACGGTTGGCCGGTCTGCATCGACATCAACAACGTCCAGGCGGTCACCAACGGGCCTTGCTCGCGCACGATGTAAGGCGAAGTCTTGACCCCGTAGACGCCATCTTCGGCCAGCACGCCCAGGTAGTTGATGAAGTCGCCAGCGCCCTGAGGGAATTCCACCAGCTGCTGTGCCGGTTGCACCGCTTGCCCGGCGGCCAAATCGCGGAACAGTTTGCGCAGGATCTGCGGCACGTCAATCTGCGCCAGCAGCTCGCGGGCCTGGGGTTGGGTGATCACGTAAGGCGTACTGGACATGGTCGGCTCCGGGCACTGAAAGTAAACTAATTTGTCTATTATGGACTTTTAGTTGTATCGAGCAATATCGGGGCGAAAAAAAAGCGCAGCCCGTTGCCGGCTGCGCCCTTTTCAGTAAGGCCCGAGTTACGGGCGCTTACGCTCAACTGCCCGCAGTAGATGCGTCGGCGGCGTTTCACAGCTGATTTTCCGACCCAGCAACGCCTCGATAGACGGTAGCTGGTAGGAGTCATCTTCACCGGCGAAGCTGATGGACACGCCATCCGCGCCGGCACGACCGGTACGACCGATGCGGTGCACGTAATCGTCCGGGACCTCCGGCAACGTGAAGTTGATCACGTGGCTGATGCCGTCGATGTGGATGCCGCGACCGGCCACATCGGTGGCGACCAGCACGCGGATCTTGCCTTCGCGGAAACCTTCCAGGGTCTTGATGCGTTTGTGCTGCGGCACATCGCCGGACAGCTGCGCAGCGTTGACCCCGTCACGCACCAGACGCTCTTCGATGCGCCGCACTTCATCCTTGCGGTTGGCGAAGACCATCACCCGTTCCCAACCGTTGTCGTTGACCAGGTTGTAGAGCAGTTTGTATTTGTCGGCACCGGCCACGGCGTAAATGTGTTGCTCGACGTTTTCGCTGGCCACGTTCTGCGACTCGATCTCGACGATCGACGGGTCGGTGGTCCATTGCTTGGCCAGGTTCATCACGTCTTCGGTGAAGGTCGCGGAGAACAGCAGCGTCTGACGCTCGTCCTTCGGCGGAGTCTGGCGAATGATCTGACGCACTTGTGGGATGAAACCCATGTCGAGCATCCGGTCGGCTTCGTCCAGGACCATGACTTCGACCATGTCCAAGTGCACGTCGCCGCGCTGGTTGAAGTCGAGCAGGCGGCCCGGAGTGGCCACGAGAATGTCGCAGTGACGGGCTTCGAGGTGCTTGAGCTGCTTGTCGAAGTCCATGCCGCCGACAAACGTCATCACGTTGAGGCCGGTGTATTTGGTCAGGTCGGCGGCGTCCTTGGCGATCTGCACCACCAGCTCGCGGGTCGGCGCGATGATCAGCGCCCGCGGTTCACCCATGTAGCGTTCCTTGGGTGGCGGGGTTTCCAGCAGTTGCGTGATGATCGAAATCAGGAACGCGGCGGTTTTGCCGGTGCCGGTCTGGGCGCGACCGATGGCGTCTTTGCCCGCGAGGGTGAAGCCCAGCACTTGCGCCTGGATCGGCGTGCAATACGGAAAGCCCAGGTCCTGGATGGCGTGCATCAGTTCCGGAGCAAGTTTGAAATCGTGGAAACGGGTTTTGCCTTCCTGGGGTTCGACGGCGAAGTCTTCGAGTTTCCAGGGAATGACCGGCGCTTTCGGTTTCGGTTCGCGACGCGGTTTTGCAGGTTTCGGCGTTTCGCTGCTTGGTGGCTCGGCGGCGAAAGTCTCGACAGGTTGGTCGGCCGGTGTGGTCACAGGCTCGTGTTTCGGTGCCGCTACGGTTGCGGTCCGGCCAGGCTGATTACCGTCGGTGCGGTGGCTGGGGATGTGAGACGGAGCGCTGGGAACTGGCGCGAGCTGCTCAGTCTCGCTTTTACCGAACATTTTCTTGAGTGCTTTGAGCACGGTCATCTCATCGATTGGTTAAGGAATATACGCCGGCCAGTGTAATGCAAGAATCGGGCGCGGCGTAGGGGGATGGATCAATGGGGAGCTTTTAGCGTAAACGCTCGGCCAGCCAGACGCCGATGTCGCGAATTTCTTCGGGTAACACTTCGTGGCCCATTGGGTATTCCTGCCATGTCACGGTGACACCATGCTGCTTTAAGAACTCGTAAGCGGTGCGCCCCATGGCGTTTTGAACGACGTCATCGTACTGGCCGTGCAAAGACAGCACGGGAATGCGCTGCTGACTGGCGGAAAGCTCCAGTTCTTCGCTGAACGTCGGTGCATAAGTGGAGAGGGCAAGTACGCCACCCAACGGCCCCTGCCATTTCAGGAACGCGGTGTGCAATACGACGGCGCCACCCTGTGAAAACCCTGCAAGAAAAATCCGCGAGGCGTCTATTCCGCCGGCTTTCTGCTCTTCGATCAAATCAAAAACTCTTTGCGCCGAGGCCTCCAGCTGCTCACGACTGATTGCGCGCGCGGGGCTCATGGCTAATATGTCGTACCAGCTCGGCATCTCGTATCCGCCGTTGATGGTGACGGCGCGGGTCGGTGCCTGGGGAAGAACGAAGCGGGTGGTCAGCAGACTTTCCTGCAAGGCTTCGGCCACGGGCAGGAAGTCGTAGCGGTCGGCGCCCAGGCCGTGCAGCCATATAACGCAGGCGTCTGCGGGCTTGACGGGTTGAAGAATCAAGGGCTCGGTCATGGCTGCTCCAATTTTGTGCGTGCGCTCTCATTGAGTGCGAGAGGTGAGTGCGCGTCTGGTTGATCCGTTAAGAAGATGTCGCAAGGGTACAAGTTTTGCTATTGACCTGTCGCCGAACGGCTTCGGCGAGCGGTCTGGTACGGGCTTTGCTATAGGAAAGCCTGTACTGAAAATCCCACGCCTGGCGGTAACACTATCAGGCCATTGTGGTTGGTGGGATAGCAAAGAATCCGGTGATGGATGTTCGCCAGTGGCCGCTACGGGCTTCGCGAACGTGAAAGGGCTACAGCCCGTTCGGCCGATTGGTGAGAAGTGAGTGGTCCATGATTTGGATTTTCTCCTACTAGACTCATAGCGCAGGTCCTACGTCGGTTGACCCCAAAAAAAGCCAACACGGGTCGACTACGCCTCATAAGGGTGCGACAGGACTCAAGCTCCGACACAACAAGAGCAAAACTGGAGGTTTGAATGAAGATGTTGAAATCCACCCTGGCCATCGTGACTGCAGCCGCAGTACTCGGTGTCAGCGGGTTCGCTCAGGCGGGTGCAACCCTGGATGCAGTGCAGAAGAAAGGTTTCGTACAGTGCGGTGTAAGTGACGGTCTGCCGGGCTTCTCGGTTCCAGACTCTACTGGCAAGATCATCGGTATCGATGCTGACGTCTGCCGCGCTGTGGCCGCTGCCGTATTCGGCGACGCGACCAAGGTCAAATTCAGCCAGTTGAACGCCAAAGAGCGCTTCACCGCGCTGCAGTCCGGCGAAATCGACGTGCTGTCGCGTAACACCACCTGGACCAGCTCCCGCGATTCGGGCATGGGCCTGGTGTTTGCCGGCGTGACTTACTACGACGGCATCGGCTTCCTGGTGAATAACAAGCTGGGCGTGAAAAGCGCTAAAGAGCTCGACGGCGCCACCATCTGCATTCAAGCCGGTACCACCACCGAGCTGAACGTTTCCGACTACTTCCGCGGTAACGGTCTGAAATACACCCCGATCACTTTCGACACCTCCGATGAAAGCGCCAAGTCGCTGGAATCCGGTCGTTGCGACGTGCTGACTTCCGACAAATCCCAGCTCTACGCACAACGCAGCAAGCTGGCGACCCCGACCGACTACGTCGTTCTGCCGGAAACCATCTCCAAGGAGCCTCTGGGCCCGGTCGTGCGTAAAGGCGACGAAGAGTGGTTCAGCATCGTCAAGTGGACCCTGTTCGCGATGGTCAACGCTGAGGAAATGGGCATCACCCAGAAAAACGTTGAAGCTGAAGCCAAAGCCACCAAGAACCCGGACGTTGCTCGTCTGCTGGGCGCTGACGGTGAATACGGCAAAGACCTGAAAGTGAAGAAAGACTGGGTCGTGCAGATCGTCAAGCAAGTAGGTAACTACGGTGAAGTGTTCGAGAAAAACCTCGGCAAGGGCACTCCACTGGCCATCGACCGCGGGCTGAACGCTCTGTGGAACAACGGCGGCATTCAATACGCACCACCAGTGCGCTGATGGTTCTATCACCCGGTGGGCCAACCGCCGGGTGATGTTCTGTTCCATTACATCCGGGGCACTTCATGCAAAATTCAATCGGCGCACCAAAGCAGAGGCTCAGCCTCAGCGATCCCAAAGTGCGTGCGTGGCTATTTCAGATCATCACCATTGTGGCGGTGGTCTCGATGGGCTGGTACCTGTTCGATAACACACAGACCAACCTTCAACACCGGGGCATTACCTCCGGTTTCAGTTTTCTGGAGCGCAGTGCCGGTTTTGGCATCGCTCAACACCTGATCGACTACACCGAATCGGACAGCTATGCCCGGGTGTTTGTCATCGGCTTGCTCAACACGCTGCTGGTCACCTTTATCGGCGTGATCCTGGCGACGATCCTCGGGTTCATCGTCGGTGTGTCACGGCTGTCGAAGAACTGGATCATTGCCAAGCTGGCGACTGTTTATGTGGAAGTCTTCCGCAACATTCCGCCACTGCTGCAGATCCTGTTCTGGTACTTCGCGGTGTTCCTGACCATGCCGGGGCCACGCAACAGTCATAACTTCGGCGACACCTTCTTCGTCAGCAGCCGCGGCCTGAACATGCCGGCGGCGTTGACGGCAGAGGGTTTCTGGCCGTTTGTGGCCAGCATCGTCGTGGCCATTGTCGCCATCGTGCTGATGTGCCGCTGGGCCAATAAACGTTTCGAAGCGACCGGCGTACCGTTCCACAAGTTCTGGACCGGCCTGGCGCTGATCCTGGTGATCCCGGCATTGTGCGCATTGATCTTCGGCGCGCCAGTGCATTGGGAAATGCCCAAGCTGCAAGGCTTCAACTTTGTAGGTGGCTGGGTACTGATCCCGGAACTGCTGGCGCTGACCCTGGCCCTGACCGTGTACACCGCGGCGTTTATCGCCGAGATCGTGCGTTCGGGCATCAAGTCGGTCAGCCACGGCCAGACCGAAGCGGCGCACTCGTTGGGGCTGCGCAACGGTCCGACCCTGCGCAAGGTGATCATCCCGCAAGCCCTGCGCGTGATCATTCCACCGCTGACCAGCCAATACCTGAACCTGGCGAAGAACTCCTCGCTGGCGGCCGGTATCGGTTATCCGGAAATGGTGTCGTTGTTTGCCGGTACGGTGCTGAACCAGACCGGGCAGGCGATCGAGGTGATTGCCATCACCATGAGCGTGTACCTGGCGATCAGTATCAGCATTTCCCTGCTGATGAACTGGTACAACAAGCGCATTGCGCTGATCGAGCGGTAAGGAAAAGCGCATGAGTACTCATACATTCAAACCTGACATGCCTCCACCGAGCAGCAGCATCGGTGTGGTCGCATGGATGCGCGCGAACATGTTCTCCAGCTGGCTCAACACCCTGCTGACCCTGTTCGCGTTCTACCTCATCTACTTGGTGGTTCCGCCGATCCTGCAATGGGCGATCCTCGACGCCAACTGGGTCGGCACCTCCCAGGCCGACTGCACCAAGGAAGGCGCCTGCTGGGTGTTCATCCAGCAGCGCTTCGGCCAGTTCATGTACGGCTACTACCCGCCGGAACTGCGCTGGCGCGTGGACCTGACCGTGTGGCTGGCGGTCATCGGCGTGGCACCGTTGTTCATCTCGCGCTTCCACCATAAAGCCGTGTATGGCCTGAGCTTCCTGGTGCTGTACCCGATCATTGCCTGGTGCCTGTTGCATGGCGGCGTTTTCGGCCTGACCCAGGTGGCGACCAGCCAATGGGGCGGCCTGATGCTGACCCTGGTAATCGCCACCGTCGGTATCGCCGGTGCATTGCCACTGGGGATCGTTTTGGCGCTGGGCCGTCGTTCGAACATGCCGGCGATTCGAGTGGTCTGTGTGACCTTCATCGAATTCTGGCGCGGCGTGCCGTTGATCACGGTGCTGTTCATGTCCTCGGTGATGCTGCCGTTGTTCCTGCCCGAAGGCATGAACTTCGACAAACTGCTGCGGGCGTTGATCGGCGTGATCCTGTTCCAGTCGGCCTACGTCGCCGAAGTGGTGCGTGGCGGTCTGCAAGCGATTCCCAAAGGT
Organism: Pseudomonas sp. RT6P73; assembly: GCF_054897715.1. Classification (NCBI taxonomy): domain Bacteria; kingdom Pseudomonadati; phylum Pseudomonadota; class Gammaproteobacteria; order Pseudomonadales; family Pseudomonadaceae; genus Pseudomonas; species Pseudomonas sp. RT6P73. The sequence goes on from NZ_JBUBUV010000002.1 coordinate 584,760, forward strand.
CAGTACGAAGCGGCCGCAGCGATGGGCCTCGGTTACTGGCGCAGCATGGGCCTGGTGATTCTGCCGCAAGCCCTGAAGATGGTGATCCCTGGCATCGTCAACACCTTCATTGCGCTGTTCAAGGACACGAGCCTGGTGATCATCATCGGCCTGTTCGACCTGCTCAACAGCGTCAAACAAGCCGCCGCCGACCCGAAATGGTTGGGCATGGCCACTGAAGGCTATGTGTTCGCGGCCCTGGTGTTCTGGATTTTCTGTTTTGGTATGTCGCGCTATTCCATGCATCTGGAACGCAAGCTCGACACTGGGCACAAGCGCTAAGTCGCTACCTAATTTGGGAAGTTCTGTAATGAGCGAAGCAATCAAAAAGACAGTGAGCCCCGAAGGCATTATTCAGATGCAGGGCGTGAACAAGTGGTACGGCCAGTTCCACGTGCTGAAAGACATCAACCTGAACGTCAAGCAGGGCGAGCGAATCGTCCTGTGCGGCCCGTCGGGTTCCGGCAAGTCGACGACCATCCGTTGCCTCAACCGTCTGGAAGAACACCAGCAGGGCCGCATCGTGGTCGATGGCGTGGAGCTGACCAACGACCTCAAGCAGATCGAAACGGTCCGCCGTGAAGTCGGCATGGTGTTCCAGCACTTCAACCTGTTCCCGCACCTGACCATCCTGCAGAACTGCACCCTGGCGCCGATGTGGGTGCGCAAGATGCCCAAGCGCCAGGCCGAAGAAATCGCCATGCATTACCTGGAGCGCGTCCGCATTCCGGAGCAGGCGCATAAATTCCCGGGGCAACTGTCCGGTGGTCAGCAACAGCGTGTAGCGATTGCCCGTGCCTTGTGCATGAAACCGAAAATCATGTTGTTCGACGAACCGACGTCGGCACTCGATCCGGAAATGGTGAAAGAGGTTCTGGACACCATGATCGGCCTGGCAGAAGACGGCATGACCATGCTCTGCGTAACCCACGAAATGGGCTTTGCCCGTACCGTGGCCAATCGCGTGATCTTCATGGACAAGGGTGAAATCGTCGAGCAGGCTGCGCCGAACGACTTCTTCGATAACCCGCAGAATGAGCGGACGAAGCTGTTCTTGAGCCAGATTTTGCATTGATACCAGGATGACTGGTTAAACAAACCCGGCCTCGCGCCGGGTTTGTTTTTTACGCTCAGGTAACAGTTAGGGTTTCGTGCTCTTTGTGGTCTGTATGCTTGAACCCCCTCAAATCCGCCCCTTCACCCAGTGACTTCACATCAGCGAGCAAATGCGGATAGCGGTCAAGCAGGCGCATCAGCAGTACCAATGTTTTCGGAGGAAGTACTTCGCCACGCTCGTAACGGGAAAACGCGTTGTGCCCGCCACCGGACAGAAGTTGCACGGTTTCTTTTTGCGTCAGATGCAGTTTGCGACGGATTCGCTTCATCTCGTCGCCGATCATCTGCCTTGCTGCGATAACCAGTTCGTCGCCCGCATCTGAATGACGCTCTGAACAACTGTCGTCTAACTCGACCTCGCCACACATCTGGCATTCCCAGCCAGATAAATCATCTACGCGGCGCTCCATACCATTTACGCTCATGGTTTCGCCGCGACCCTCGAAATGTCGCATTCCTTCCCGGGCTCCACAGCTAAAACACTGCTGGGTTTTCATTGGGATTTCTCCTTGAAGGAGATTACGGGTGGGCCACCGCTGGGGCGATACGTCACCTTGATATAAATCTCCAGACCGTATGAGTTGATGTGGTAAACGTCTTGCCAGACGCGATGATCGTCATAGGTGGTCATCGACTTGAACAGCATCTTTCCCTGGAGCTCGAAAATGATCTCCCGCATCTCCACCAGGGTTAAGCCAAGTACCCTGCCGCCGTTTTTAGCCGTGCTGGTGAATGCTTTGCCCCCAAGTCGCCTGACATCCGCTTTGATCACCGCCAAGTCGTAATGGGGTGTGCTCTTTTCCATAAGAAACCTAAACCCTGTCCCTGAAATTACCCTTAAAGGGTAATTTTGACCAATCGAAAATCCCGCTCTATTCCCCTCTCCCTGACAGTAGGCGGTTGCCGTCCTACATGAAGCTGACTAACATGTCAGAAAATTCATCCTATGATTGGATGAAAGAGCGAATCCTATGTCAGACATTTCTCCACTCATTAAGCGATCCCTGGTCGATCAGGCCCTGGATCAGCTGCGTCAACGCATCAGCGACGGCGCCTGGCAGGTTGGCCAGCGTCTGCCCACCGAGCCAGAGCTGTCCACCGAGTTGGGCATCAGCCGCAACACGGTGCGTGAAGCCATGCGCGTATTGGCATTTTCCGGGCTGATCGAAATACGTCAGGGCGACGGCAGTTACCTGCGGGCGGTGATCGATCCGCTGGACACCATGAAAGCCTTGTCGCGCTGCTCCCACGAGCAGGCCCGCGAGACCCGGCACATCCTTGAAGTCGAAGCCATCGGCCTCGCTGCCCTGCGCAGAACGGACGAAGACCTGGTGGCATTGCGCGAAGCACTGGGCGTCAGCGGCAGCCACTACCACGGTGATCTCGACAGCTACATCGCCTGCGATCTGGTGTTCCACCGCCGTCTGGTGGACGCCGCGCACAACCCGACCCTCAGCGAGTTGTATCGCTATTTCTCCAGCATCGTCGGCGCGCATTTGCGCCAGACCCTGAACATCTCCCCTCGACGCCAAGAGGTGTTCGACCTTCATATCGAACTGCTTGATGCCGTCGAGCAACGCGATCCGGAACGGGCCAAAGCCCTGTCGAGGCAGTTGATCAATGAACCTTGAAACCGAGAACTCCATGTCTAGCCACAACACCACTCAACCCAAGCGCACCGCAGAACTCGAAGAGCTGCTGATCGACGCCGAGGCCGATGACGAAGAGGTCCAGCAAAGTCACCCGATCCTGCGGCGTCCGTGGCTGTTGCTGCTGGGTCTGATTCTGGTGGCGCTGAACTTGCGCCCGGCGCTGTCGAGCATGGCGCCGATGCTCAGCGAAGTCTCGAAGACCCTCGGCTTGTCGGCGGCCGAGGCCGGGTTGCTGACGACGTTGCCGGTACTCTGCCTCGGCTTGTTCGCTCCGTTGGCGCCCTTGCTGGCGCGACGTTTTGGCGCCGAGCGCGTGGTGTTGGGCATTCTGCTGATGTTGGCCGGCGGGATCATCCTGCGCAGTTCGTTCGGTGAGATCGGCTTGTTTGCCGGTAGCGTCCTGGCCGGCGCGAGCATCGGTGTGATCGGCGTTTTGTTGCCGGGCATCGTCAAGCGCGATTTCCCGAAACAGGCCGGGACAATGACGGGCGTCTACACCATGGCGCTATGCCTGGGCGCGGCGATGGCGGCGGGTGCAACGGTGCCGCTGAGCGAGCATTTCGACCAGAGCTGGGCCCTGGGTCTCGGTTTCTGGGTGATGCCGGCGCTGGTCGCGGCGATTTTCTGGTTGCCGCAAGTCGGCCAGAAACACGGCGCACATAACGTTGCGTATCGGGTCCGCGGTCTGTTGCGTGATCCTCTGGCTTGGCAAGTAACGTTGTACATGGGCCTACAATCGTCGCTGGCGTACATCGTGTTTGGATGGTTGCCGTCGATCCTGATCGGTCGCGGCCTGACACCGACCCAGGCCGGCCTTGTGCTCTCGGGCTCGGTGATCGTCCAGCTGGCCAGTTCTCTGGCGGCGCCCTGGCTGGCGACTCGCGGCAAGGATCAGCGTCTGGCGATTGTGGTGGTCATGCTGCTGACCCTCGGCGGTCTGTTTGGCTGTCTCTATGCGCCGATCGAAGGCTTGTGGGGCTGGGCGATTCTGCTCGGCCTGGGGCAGGGCGGTACGTTCAGCCTTGCGCTGACCCTGATCGTGCTGCGATCGCGCGATGCCCATGTTGCGGCCAACCTGTCGAGCATGGCCCAGGGCTTCGGTTACACCCTGGCGTCGATGGGGCCGTTCGCGGTGGGTATCGTGCATGACTGGACCGGGGGCTGGACGGCGCTGGGCTGGATCTTTGGCGTGATCGGTCTCGGCGCAATTGTTGCTGGCCTTGGCGCCGGGCGTTCGTTGTATGTGCAGGTGGTCAGCGAAAAGGTCTGACTACAGGTAAACAACGTCCAGCGTCGCCGAACCGTCGAGTTGCACCTCGGCGCTCAGGTCCAGCTCGGAGGTGGGCGCGATGACCGTTTCGACCGTCACCCGGCTGGTCAGCGTGCGGATGGCAATCGGGCCGGCGTTGCTGCCCGCTCTGTCGGTAAAGCCGAGATAGCTTTTGGCACCAATCGGAATGACCTGGCTGTTCGACGAACTCCAGGCTTTGCCACCCGTGGTGGAATCGGTTCGATAGACCTGCGTCAGGTCGTCCGCCACGGTGCTGGCCGGATCGAAGTTCAGTGAATACAAGCCGATTTTATTGTGGCTGCGGTCGTGGTTCAGGCCGTAGTAAATCTCGCTGTTGACGATCGCCGAGCCGTCGCGGTTGTCGCGCATCAGCAGGGCAAAACGCGCGGGCGCATTGCATTGAATGTTGAGGTCAAGCGTCTGGTCGCGCAATCGCGTGCGCTTGTCGACGCTGAGGTCCTGCCGGGAAATTTTTCCGAAGTCGACGAGGCCGTTGTTGGACAGCATCGGTGTGCAAGCGCGTGGGGTGAAAAGGCCCGTGACCGTCAGGTCCGTCGACGAGGCGGCGAAGGTGAGCGGCGACGCCAGGGCGATAAACGCCATCGTCAGAGCGTGTGGGATTTTTTTCATGGGACAGTTTTCGCTTTGTGTGGTTAGCGGAATCAGTCCTTGCCCGAAGCGTGACCTCGGGCAAGGTGCACGGCTTACAGGTACTTCATTTCAAATGTTGCTGAACCGTCGATAGCGACATCGTCGGTTAAGGTGAGGCTGTCGGCGCGGGTAATGAAGGTGTAAATCGTCAGCTCCATGGTGAGGTCTTTCACGGAGATTGGAATGAGAGTGCCGACAGCGCTTGTCGATGTGAGGTTGTCCTTGAGGATCTGATAGATGCGCGTCCAACTCGTACCGTTATCAATTGATCTGATCGAGTGCACAGGTTGTCCGTCCGCAAGAGCGCTTTGGATCGATGGCGTGAAATAACCTATTTTTTCGTTATTGCCGGTCAAGCCCAATCCGAAATACTGGCTGGCCGATGATGTTCCGGCTTTGTTATCTATGCCGTTAAGTGCAAATAGTGTTGACGCGTCACACGCGACCGTCAATTGCATCGGATGACTGCCTACTCTCGTGTAACTTGTCAGGTTGAGGTCTTTTGCCTGCACCTGGCCGACGTCGACCAATCCTCCTTCGGACAGCGAAGGTGTACACGCTTTCGGCGTAATGAGACCTGTGACAGTCAGGTCAATGCTCGAAGCCGCCAATGCATTAGGCGCAACGCCAATCAACGCGGTGGCGGAGAGTGCTGCAAAGTACTTTTTAATCATTGTTTACTCACTTCTACGGTTGTGTCCTGACTGCCCGGAAACGCTCAAGTGCGCCCCGGATCCAGCAGGATCGGGTTGGGTGCTACAGATAAATAATCTCGATCGTCCCCGCGCCATCGAGCTCGATGGCGGTGCTCAGGTCGAGGCTGCTGGTGGGGGCGATGACGGCGTCGAGGGTCAACGTGGTGCTGAGGTTCTGGATCAGCACCGGGCCGGCACTGCTGCCGGCGCTGTCGGTGAACGCCAGGTAACGGATTTGGCCGATGGGGATCGGGTTGGCGCTGCCGGTGCTCCAGGCCGTGCCGGCGGTGGAGGAGTCGGTTCGATAGAGGCGGGCGAAGCCATCGGCATTGGCGCCGGCCGGGTCCACATTCAGTGAGTACCGGCCAATCTTGTTGCCGCGGCTGTCCTTGCCCAGCCCGTAGTCCATCTCGCTGTCGACTGTCGCCGAGCCTGCGCGGTTGTCATGCATGATCAAGGCGAAGGACGCCCGCGCGTCGCAGCTGACCATCAGCGTCAACGATTTGGGTGGCAGGCGTGTGTCTTTGTCTGCGTTCAGGTCTTTCTTTGACAGAGTGCCGAAGTCGACCACACCGCCGTTGGAGAGCACCGGCTCGCAGGCTGCCGGAGCGAAGCGGGCGCGCAAGGTCGCCTCGCGGGTGCGTCCGGCGGCGACGGCGTCGAACACCCCGTAGGCTTCCCAGGTCACCGCGTCACGCACCTGCATCCCTTGCTCTTGAACCCAGGCGGTCAACTCAAGTTGCGCCGAAAAACTGCGACCCTGCACCGGCACGCCGGCCTGTACCGGCACGACCCCGTGTTCCGGTCGCCAGATCAGGTTCGACGCCGTTTCGGCCGGCGGTTGACCGACCCCGGCAATCAGTCCGATCTCCACCGACTGGCCGTCAAGCACGGCGTCGCGAATCCGTATCTGATAGCTGCCGCGTTCGGCAAAGTGAAAGCGCTCGGCGGTCGCGGCCATGGCCCGGTAAAACAGACTCATGTCGATGGGCTGCGAACAGCTCAACGTCAGGCTGAGCGGGCGCTCACCGAGGTTTCGTTCCAGTGCCGAATCGGGGCGGATCGCCCGGTTCATCAGCCCGTAATCGAGCACCGGAGGGTTCAGGTTGAACTGACAGTCGTCAGTCGACGCTTTGGTCAGTGGAGTGAATCCGCTCATTACCAGGGGCGCGAGGGTCAGCAGCAGATAGCGTGGCAGGTTCATGAAGTCATCCTCAGAGGGCTCGGCACTGGGCGGGGGCGGTTTCGTAGTACGCATGGGTGTCCGCGTCCGCGGGCAGTTCGAAGTGCAATTCGCAGCGCTCCAGCCCCGGTGCGCTGATCCACAGCGCGCGGCGGTCGAAAACGTTGGGCAAAAACACCAGGCCGCCGTCCTGCACCAAGGTCACGAACTCGCCATCCTCAGTGTTCACGGCGGCACCGCGCGGCAGGGGCGCGCCGTTGGCGGTGGTGGCCTTGAGCAAGGCTCGACGGGTCATCGTGATGCCGAATTCAACGTTGTCGACCGCACCGCGACCAGCCGAAATCACCGCCAACCCGTTGTGAATGTCGGCGTTGCGCGGCAGGGTTTTGGTGTCGACTTCAACCGGGCTGTTGCCGTATGCCGCCACCTGCGCAATCACCGCCTGACCTTGCCAGTCGGTCCACACCGGACCGCTGGGCGTCGACACTTTGATCGAACCCAGGTCGCCCACCGACAGCAGCCCAAAGGTGTCGCTCACCGGGTAGGGCGACAGCGTCACGCCACCGCCGTGGAACACGGCGCCGCCACGGGCGCTGGCCTGATAGCTGGAGCGTTCGGCATCGGCGCGGGTGTAGTTGAGATCAAGCTGGGTGTAGCGCGGCAGCAGCGAAACGCCGGCCGTGGACTGCACTTGTTTGTTGCGCGTGTCATGTTCGACGCCAACCCTGTACGCCAGTTGATCGTTGACCTGCTCACCCAAGCCGACGCCGCTGCGGTATTCGCCCGCGGAACTGCGCACCCACGTGCGCGCTCGGCGGTTCTCGCCCAACGGAATGCTGAGGTTCACGTAGACACTGTCATCGTTGCCGCTCGCGCCACTGACCTGCCATTCGGCGGTCGCCGAGACAGACACACCACCGAGGCTGGTGCCCCAGGAGGCGAGGGCGCGGCTGCTGCTTTGGCCATCGAACGAGCTCGACCGGGTGAACCCGCTGCTGAAGGCGCCGAGCCATGGATGCGACCACGACAGGGCCACGCTTTGCTGATCGCGGTAACGGGACTTGCTGTCGTCGGAAGTGGTGTCGAACACCGCCTCTTCCAGTTCCCGGTAGCCCAGGGTTCGGTAGGAGCTGCCGGCATTGAGCGCCCACTGTTCGCTCAACCGTTGCGAGACGCTCAGGTCAGCCTGAAGTCCCTGACTGGCTTGTCTGCCACCGGCATCTGCGCCGGTCAGCGTGGCTTGTACCAGGGTGGCAGGCGAGGGCAACAGGCCGACGCTGGCACCCGCTGCGCGATAGTCGGCGGCGCCGGTCAGGCCGGCGCTGAGCAACACTTGCGGGGTGAGCGCACCGCTCCAGCCGCCGCTGATCACCCAGGGATCGCCACCCTGCGCGTCACCGACACTGCGCACCTGGCCGGCACCGAGCGAATAACCGGGCGCTGGCAAACTGACCCCCAGCATCGCGGCAGGCACGGTAAAACTGCGCTCGCTGCCATCGGCCTCTTTGATCGTGACCTCAACGTCGGAGCGCGTGTTGAGCCGTCGCACGTTGGCGAGCGCGAACGGGCCGGCGGGCACCACCGTGGAATGGATCAGCGAACCGTTCTGGCGGACCTCAACCTGGGCCTGACTGTTGGCGATCCCTTCGATGACTGCGCTTTGCCCTTCGACCTGAAGCGCTTGCTCGTTCAGCACTTGCACGCCGGTGATCTGCGCACCGGCGAGCACCGGGTTGTAGAGGTTGATCTGACCCGCCTGCAGCACCGCTTCCCGGCTGGCGAAGGTGCGCTGGGCGTAGGCCGCAATGTGCGTGGTGCGGGAAATGTCGTCCTGCCAGGTCTGGACCTGACGGCTGCGCACGATCCAGTCAGCGGCATTGAAGCCGAGTTCGGTGTTGGCCGAAGCGTAGCGGCTCGAACTGTCCCCTGAGCGGCTGTGCAAACCGGTGACGTCGTAGTTGAGCAAACCGGCGATGCCGCCGGTTTGATAGCCGGAAAAATCCCGGGCAGTAGGGCGTATCGCATCGGTGGGCACGATCAACGACAGGGCGAGGCTCGCGGGGTCCGGTTCGATGACGGTTTGCGGCGCGGTGCCAAGAAAATCGTGGCACTGGCCATCATCCAGAGTAAGCGCGGGCACCTCCAGGTTCGCCGCATCGAGCAGCGCGCGATCGAAGCACAAGGCCCCTTCGCGATTGAACGTGACGTCGACCCGGCCCTGGCGCTGGCCGTTGACGCTGAGCGTGACCGGATGCCGGCCGGCCGTGAACCGCGGTGCCTGCATCAGCAACGTCGCCAGCGCCGGATCAATGCCTCGCTGCAGCAATGTGTCCTTGTCGAACGACGCCGGCAACAATACCTCTCCGTGGGCGTCGAGCATCATCAGCGCGTTGCTCAGCAGCAACGCCATCGTGGTTCGCCGCCGCCATGGATGAGAGCGAGCGCCGGCCCGAATAACGGGCACGGCTTCGCCATCACGGTAAATCGATACTGTGGTCATCAGGTTCACTTGGGTTATTGCGGAGTGCGGTTACGGGCACGCCCTGGCAACGGCCCAGCGGCCGTCGCCTTGAAAACATGAGAGTTCATCGTTCCTTGATGACGCCATCAGGATGGTTCAGGACTGGATGGGCGCCTCGTAATGCGGCACCGCAAAGCCGTAGACCGTCGCCGGTTGAAAACGCACCTGCGTGGCGGCGCCTTCGGGCACCTTGATGCTGATGTGCTCACCGGGCAGCACGTAGGTTTTAGGCAACATCGCGTTGCCCGCTGCCGGCAGCAATTGCACTTCCTGGCCCAGACGGACCACGTAAGGCGTGTCGTTGCGCACGGTCAGTTGACCGTCCTTCAGCGACCATTGCAGGTCGGTCCATGGCGTGCGATTGGGCGCCAGTCCTTTGGGGTGCAGGATCACCGGCAGGTTCTGGCGTACTGTCACGCCGACCCGTGCCTGCCCCGCCTTGGCGGCGGCTTTGCCCTGGGGGATGCCTTCGAAGATCACCCGCTTCAAGCGCTGAGTGAGCAGGGGTTTTTCCGATTGCAGAATGAATCGCACCAATTGGGTTTTGCCCGCTTCGACGCGTGCCAACGGTGGCGTCACGAACACCAGCGATTCGCTGTCCTCGGCAATGTCTTCGAGGGTGACGTGCATCAACGCCAGGTTGGCATCGGTATTGGTCACCGACACGGACGCTTCGCCGTCGGCCTCGTTGACGATGACCACTGAAGTGTTCGGCACCATGCCGTCGGCCTGAGCGTATGCGGTCAACAGCAAGGCGAATGCGCCGATGCCGGAATGGAACAGATGACGGGTGACTTTGGAAAACATCGTCATGACGTGTCTCGTTGAATGTTCAAAAAAATTGCAGCCGGAATCACCGACCTATCAATAGTTCAGCTGCACGGTGACATGCCCATCGATGGGGATTTCGTCGGTCAGCGTCAGGTCGTTCGCGCGAACGATCGTGGTAAACGCCGTGACCCGAGCGCGCAAATCCTTGATGGCGATCGGTGTGCTCAGGTCGCTCAACGCCGCGAACGCGGTCCGGCCGGCGTGTCCCAGGTAGGAGGACACTCGCCAGGAGGCACCGTCGTTGAGTGAAATGATGGTCTTCACCGCCGCCCCATCGGCCACCGTATCGAACAGGCCGAACGCAACACTGCCCAGGTTCTGGTCGTCGTTGACGACGCCCAGCCCGTGACTATTGGGGTGGAAGACGGAAGAGCCTGCGCGGTTGTCGATCGTCGTCAGGTTAAACAGCGTGGCGGCATCGCAATTCACCTCCAAATACAACGTGCCGTTTTCCAGGGCCGTGGGCTGGTCCGGTCTCAGATCTTTCACCGTCACTTTGCCGTGGTCGACGATGCCGCCGCCGGACAGGCTGGGTGTGCAGGCGCTGGGTGTGATCAGGCCGGTGACGCTCAGTTCGGTGCTGCTGGCGGCGAAGGCTGCGGGCGCGCCGATGAGCAACAGGGGAATCAATAGAGCGAGGGAGCATCTGTCCATGATGGGTCGTCCTTTGAGTGAGCGGGCATCGCCGTTTGCCGGGTGTTGCCCGTTGATGAGGGAGGGTTACAGGTACTTGATCTGCAGGGTTGCGGAGCCGTCGAGTGTGACTTCGTCGGTCAGGGTCAGGCTGTTGGCGGGGGCGATGCCGGTACGGACATAGAGATCAAGGCTCAACTCCTTCATCGCGATTGGCGCAATGACGGCACCCAGGGCGCCGACGCTCCAGATGTTGTTGACTCCCCAAAATGCTGTAGACCCTTCCTTTAGCCAGGTTTCGCCGCCATCAGTGGAGAGAATGGCTTGAGCGCGGGTGGCGTCCGCCATCACATTGCGCGGAACAACGCGAAAGTTGCCCAGCTTTTCGTTGGTGTTGATCAGCCCCAGGCCAAAGTAACTGCTCGAAGTACCTGTACCTGCACGGTTATCAATCGGGTTTATGGCAAACGGCGTAGCGGCATCGCAGCTCACTGTCATTTGCATGATTATTTCAGGCAAGTAAGTGGGTTTATCGGGATTGAGGTCTTGTACGGAAAACTTGCCGTGGTCGGCGATACCGCCCCCAGCCAGTACTGGCGTGCATGCATTCGGCGTGATCAGACCCTTCACGGTCAGGTCCGTGCTGGAGGCGGCAAAAACGGACGATGCACCGGTGAGCAGCAAAGCAGTCGTCAGGAGGGATAGTTTTTTGTTCATGTGTCGGCTTTTCCTTGATGAAAGATTGTCGGGAGCTTGCCCTGTGCAGGCAGGGCGCAATCTATCGGTCGGGGTAGCCGGGCGGAATGCAACTAATACGAAAAAGGAGGGCCGGGTGTATGAAAGTTCATGGCGGGCTACAGATCTTATTTTTCGACGTGTTGTCTGTAGTCTTTTGGTGTGAGCTGCGTAGCTTTAAAACGTAGGGCGGTTCCTTTTGTTTTATCAGAGAAAGGACAGAGTCCCGGATACGTTGGGGGAAGTGGTTAATCGGTCGAGATTGGTCGTTGTGGTCGGAATGGGACGGCGTTATTTTTCGCGTATTCCAGTCACCAAACAGGATAAATCCGACAATGCGCGTAATTATTGCTGACGACCATCCTGTCGTCCGCATCGGGTTACGGATGCTCATCGATTTAAGCCGCACGTGTGTGGTCGTGGGCGAGGCCGATGGGCCGGACAGCCTGTTGAGCCTTCTCTCGACCACACCTTGCGATCTGCTGATCACGGATTTCTCCATGCCGGGCAACCAACAGGCCGACGGACTGAAGATGCTGAGCACGGTTCGACGTCACTACGCTTCGACGCCGATTATTCTGGTCACGATGTTTGCCAACGTTGCGACGCTGAGAGTGGCATTCGCTCAAGGCGTGATGGCGATCGTCGCCAAGGATGCCTCGGCGACGGAGCTTCCCCTCGCGATCAAGTCGGTGAGCGAAGGGCGGCGATTCATCAGCGAGTCTTTGCGTACGGCGTTGGCTCAGGCAGACACCGCTGCTCAGTCCCGCTCCCCTTCGCTGTCGGCCAAAGAACATGAAGTGGTGAGAATGCTCGCCAGCGGCATGACTGTCAGTGAAATCGCCAGCTACTTCAAACGCAGCGTGTCGACGATCAGTAAACAGAAAAGCATGGCCATGCAGAGGCTGGGCATTTCCACGGACGTGGACCTCTTTGCCTATGCCCGTGACAGCGGCATGGTGCATTAGGCTTCGGCGCACCTCAGGGTATTTCCGCCACGAATGCCAATAGTGTTCCGTGCATTTGCAGACTATCGTGCAGGCAATCCTGTAAACACTTCGGAGTCTGTCCATGAGTGATGCCAACCGCGAATTGATAACCCGGTTCTATCAAGCCTTCCAGCGGCTGGATGCCGAGGCCATGAGCGCCTGCTATACCGACGATGTGCTGTTCAGCGATCCGGCATTCGGCGAACTGCGCGGGCGCGATGCCGGCGACATGTGGCGCATGCTCACGACTCGGGCGAAGGATTTTTCCCTGACGTTCGACAACGTTCGAGCCGAGAAGCGCACGGGCGGTGCGCATTGGGTCGCGACCTACCTGTTCAGCCAGACCGGCAACACGGTGGTCAACGATATTCAAGCGCAGTTCATCTTTCGTGACGGCAAGATTTGCGAGCACCATGACAGCTTCGATATGTGGGCCTGGTCGCGGCAGGCGCTGGGTTTCAAGGGGCTGCTGCTCGGCTGGTCGCCGGCGGTGAGAAATGCCGTTCGCGCTCAAGCGTTGAAGGGGTTGAAGGCATTCCAGGCCAGTCGCTGATAAGATCGCGGCTTGTTTCCTTTCAAGCCTTGATCGTTACGTGACTACCCTCAGCGAAATCCCTGTCGACGCCGACACGCCGGTGAACAAACCCTGGTTCGTCTACCTCGTTCGCGCGGCCAATGGTTCGCTGTACTGCGGGATCAGCGATGATCCCGTCCGCCGCTTCGCCACCCACCAAAGTGGCAAAGGCGCACGCTTCTTCCTCTCCAGTCCAGCTGTTGCATTGGTCTACACGGAGGTCTGCCGCGACAAAAGCGAAGCATTGCGTCAGGAACGCTTGATCAAAAAACTCAGGAAAAGCGCCAAGGAATGTTTGGTCGCGAGCGCTGCTGCGGGCTTATCAACCTGACTGATAAGTTCCCATCAGGCAGATCTGTAGGCTGCTTGCCGATTGCGCGCTAAGCTGCGGATTCATTATCCGTGCGGCGGAGCCGAGCATGTCCGAGTTGATTCTGCATCATTACCCGACGTCCCCTTTCGCTGAAAAGGCCCGCCTGTTACTGGGTTTCAAGGGGCTGTCCTGGCGCTCGGTGAAGATCGCGCCGATCATGCCAAAACCTGACCTGACAGCCCTGACCGGTGGCTACCGCAGGACGCCGGTGTTGCAGATCGGTGCTGATATTTATTGCGACACGTCGCTGATTGCCCGTCGTCTGGAGCAGGAAAAAGCCTTGCCGGCCTTCTTCCCGGAAGGTCAGGAAATGATCGCCGCGACCTTCGCCGCCTGGGCAGATTCGGTGGTATTCCAGCATGCGGTCAGCCTGGTGTTTCAGCCGGAATCGATAGCGGTGCGTTTCGGCAGTTTACCGCCGGAAGCGATCAAGGCATTTCTGGCTGATCGCGCCGGACTCTTCAGCGGTGGCAGCGCGACCAAGTTGTCCGCCGAGCAAGCCCGGCACCAATGGCCAACAATCATGGCGCGTCTGGAGCAGCAACTTCAACGTGAGCAGGGCGACTTCCTGTTTGGCGAACCGTCGATTGCCGATTTTGCCCTGGCTCATCCTTTGTGGTTCCTCAAGGCCACGCCCGTGACTTCACCATTGGTGGATGCTTATCCGGCGGTGTCGGCGTGGTTTGGACGTGTGATGGGGTTCGGGCATGGCGCGTTCAGCGAGATGTCGTCCGAGGAAGCGTTGGCGGTGGCGCGCAATGCAACTCCGGCCGCGTTGCCGGATGAGCAGTTCGATGAGCCGAATGGTTTTGAGGCTGGCCAACAGGTGGTCATCGCCGCAACGGATTACGGCGTTGACCCGGTGGCAGGTGAGTTGCTGTTTGCGGGGCGCGAAGAGTTGATTCTGCGCCGGGAAGACGAGCGGGGCGGAGTGGTGCATGTGCACTTTCCGCGGTTTGGGTTCCGTATCGAAAAACACTGAACCATGTAGGAGCGAGGCTTGCCCGCGAAGAACGATAACGCGGTCCAACTATTACACCGCGTTATCGTTCTTCGCGGGCAAGCCTCGCTCCTACGGGTTTTGTATTTATTTCAGTGCTGCAAGGATCGCGTCGGGGTCATGCCCGCGAATCAACGTCCCGTTTACATCGATAATCGGAATCCCGCCGCCGCCCAACGCCTCGTAGGCCTTGCGCGCCTCGGCGTCTTTCTCGATATCGAATTCCTTGAACGGAATACCTTTCTGGTCAAGAAAGCGCCGCGTCAGTTTGCAGTAGCCACACCACTCGGTGGCGTAGAGCACGACGTTGGCCTTGGCCTGGGTCTGCTCGGACACCACTTGCGAGGGATTGAATACCCGCTCGATCTTGCCCCAGTTCTGGTAAACCACGACCACCAGCAGGATCAGCAGGCATTTTTTCAGCAGGCCGTTGAGCATCAGTTGCGTCGCTTGAGCTGATCGGTCAGCTGCGTGGGCAGGCCCTTGATGATCAGCGTGCCGGCTTCTTCGTCGTATTCGATCTTCGAGCCCAGCAAGTGCGCTTCGAAGCTGATGGACAGGCCTTCGGCGCGACCGGTGAAGCGACGGAACTGGTTCAAGGTGCGTTTATCCGCCGGGATCTCCGGCGACAGGCCGTAATCCTTGTTGCGGATGTGATCGTAGAAGGCTTTCGGGCGTTCTTCATCGATCAGTTCCGAGAGTTCTTCCAGACCCATCGGCTCGCCGAGCTTGGCCTGGCTGCTGGCGTAATCCACCAATGTTTTGGTTTTCTCGCGGGCGGACTCTTCCGGCAAATCTTCGCTTTCAACGAAATCACTGAAGGCCTTGAGCAAGGTGCGGGTTTCGCCGGGGCCGTCGACGCCTTCCTGGCAACCGATGAAGTCGCGGAAATACTCCGAAACCTTTTTCCCGTTCTTGCCTTTGATGAACGAAATGTACTGCTTGGACTGCTTGTTGTTCTGCCACTCGGACACATTGATCCGTGCCGCCAGGTGCAACTGGCCCAAATCCAGGTGCCGGGACGGCGTCACGTCCAGCTGATCGGTCACTGCAACGCCTTCACTGTGGTGCAGCAGCGCGATCGCCAGGTAATCGGTCATGCCCTGCTGGTAATGCGCGAACAGCACGTGGCCGCCCACAGAGAGGTTCGACTCTTCCATCAGTTTTTGCAGGTGTTCCACCGCCACCCGGCTGAACGCCGTGAAATCCTTGCCGCCCTCGAGGTATTCCTTCAGCCAGCCGCTGAACGGATGCGCGCCGGACTCGGCATGGAAGAATCCCCAGGCCTTGCCTTGTTTGGCGTTATAGCTCTCGTTGAGGTCGGCAAGCATGTTCTCGATGGCGCTCGACTCGGCCAGTTCAGAGTCGCGGGCGTGGAGAACTGCAGGTGTGCCGTCGGGTTTTTTGTCGATCAGGTGGACGATGCAATGACGGATCGGCATGGGCTTCTCGGCTGATTGAAGAGAGGAGGGCGTACTCCCCCAAAAAAGTGCCAAGTGTACCGCAACCACTGGTTTTGGCGCGGCTCGCAGGGTAATTCACAGCCGTCCGGCGGCCCTTATGCAGTTTTTTGCCGTTTTAGAGCAATAAAGCTGACCAAATGGGTAGCTAGAGGCGGATATTTCCCCGTCTCTGTGCTAGTTTTGCCCCGTCTTACGCGAAGTCACTGCGTTAAGCGTGCATTCAGCATTTGTCAGGTCGAACCAAACCCTGATTTCGGTATCTATAACCCCGATCCCGTGGTTATTGGCCGAGGGTGCCAGATCCAGAAGATCGGGCTCGATGGCTGACACTGCACTCTGCAATCCATATGAATTTGATAGGGAAGGAACACTACATGGCTCTTACTAAAGACCAACTGATCGCCGACATCGCTGAAGCTATCGACGCGCCAAAAACCACCGCGCGTAACGCTCTGGACCAACTGGGCCAAATCGTTGCCGATCAGCTGGAAAACGGCGGCGAAATCACTCTGCCAGGTATCGGCAAACTGAAAGTGACCGAGCGTCCAGCCCGTACCGGCCGCAACCCTTCGACTGGCGCTGCCATCGAAATCGCTGCCAAGAAAGTTATCAAGCTGGTTGTGGCCAAAGGCCTGACCGACGCTGTTAACAAGTAAGACGCTGTAAAAAAAGCCGTGCTCCGGAGCAATCCGGGCACGGCTTTTTTGTGCCATAAATTCTTCGAGCCACCGCATATTCCTGTGGGAGCGGGCTTGCCCGCGATGACGTTGTATCAGGCGACAAATCAGGCTACGGAAACGCCGCCATCGCGGGCAAGCCCGCTCCCACAAGGATTTTCATCGCTCAGGGGAGCGTGGGTTTGTCAGCCGTTATTCAGCTCTTGCGAGCCCAACGCTCGCGCCACACCTGCTGTTCGGACTTGGTCTGGAAGGTCCACGCAACGAAGCGGCTTTGCTTCTGCCCCTGGGACATTTCCACAACCTGGCTTTCCAGTACGCCGGCCTTTTTCAGCGCCGTCTGGATCGAAGGCAGGTTTGACGCCTTCGAAACCAGCGTGCTGAACCACAGCACTTTGTGCTGGAAATGCGCACTCTCGGCGATCAACTGCGTCACAAAGCGTGCTTCGCCACCTTCACACCACAATTCGGCCGATTGACCGCCGAAGTTCAGTACCGGCAGCTTGCGCTTCGGGTCGGCGCGACCCAGGGCGCGCCATTTACGCTCGCTGCCCTTGGTCGCCTCATCCATCGAGGCGTGGAACGGCGGGTTGCACATGGTCAGGTCAAAGCGTTCGCCGGGTTCAAGCAGACCCAGCAGGATGTGCTTGGGATTGCTTTGCTGGCGCAATTGGATGGCCTTGTTCAGCCCGTTGGATTGCACGATGGCTTTGGCCGCGGCCACAGCCGTCGGATCGATTTCCGAGCCGAGGAAGTGCCAGCGGTAGTCGCTGTAGCCAATCAATGGATAGACGCAGTTGGCGCCCATGCCGATATCGAGCACCTTGACCGGCGCGCCGCGCGGGATTTCTCCATCGTTGACGCTGGCCAGCAGGTCGGCGAGGAAGTGCACGTAGTCGGCACGCCCCGGAACCGGTGGGCAGAGGTAATCGGCCGGGATGTCCCAATGGGCGATGCCATAAAACGATTTGAGCAGCGCCCGGTTGAACACACGCACCGCATCGGGGCTGGCGAAGTCGATGCTTTCCTTGCCGTACGGGTTGATGATCACGAACTTCGCCAGTTCCGGCGTGGTTTTGATCAGCGCCGGGAAGTCGTAGCGACCCTGGTGGCGATTGCGCGGGTGCAGGCTGGCCTTTTCACGCGGCTCAACGGCTTTGGCCGGGGTCGCGGTGTCAGGCTTCTTGCGCGCAGGTCTTGGTGTGCGGGGGGCGTTCATGGGCGTGGTCGATTCGGGTATGGCTGAAAGTGGCGGGTATTGTCCCACATCCCGGCCTTGTGAACCCAATTGTGAAGATAAGCACGAATCCCTGTGGGAGCGGGCTTGCCCGCGATGGCGATCTATCAGGCACATTGATGTTGGATTTTATAGCCTCATCGCGGGCAAGCCCGCTCCCACAGGATTATCGGTGTTCCGGAAAATTTGGAAAAAAAAGGGAGGCCACATGGGCCTCCCTCTTTCATTGCGATTTGCCGTTACAGGCTGGCAATCCGCGCATGCTGCTCGGCCAGCTTGCCCAAAGCCTGTTCAGCTTCAGCCAGTTTGGCGCGTTCCTTCTCGATGACTTCGGCAGGGGCCTTGTCGACGAAACCGGCGTTCGACAGCTTGCCGCCAACCCGCTGAACTTCGCCCTGCAGACGCAGGATTTCCTTGTCCAGGCGCGCCAGTTCGGCGTCCTTGTCGATCAGGCCGGCCATCGGCACCAGCACTTCCATTTCGCCGACCAATGCGGTGGCGGACAGCGGTGCTTCTTCGCCGGCAGCCAACACAGTGATCGATTCGAGGCGAGCCAGCTTCTTCAGCAGGGCTTCGTTCTCGGTGAGACGACGCTGATCTTCGACGCTGACGTTCTTCAGGAACAGGTTCAGCGGCTTGCCCGGACCGATGTTCATTTCGCCACGGATGTTGCGCGTGCCGAGCATCAGTTCCTTGAGCCATTCGATGTCGTTCTCGGCCGCCGGATCGATGCGCTCTTCATTGGCCACCGGCCAAGGTTGCAGCATGATCGTCTTGCCTTCGATACCAGCCAGCGGCGCGATGCGCTGCCAGATTTCTTCGGTGATGAACGGCATGAACGGGTGCGCCAGACGCAGGGCAACTTCCAGCACCCGAACCAGGGTGCGGCGGGTGCCACGCTGACGCTCGACCGGGGCGTTTTCGTCCCACAGCACAGGCTTGGAGAGTTCCAGGTACCAGTCGCAATACTGGTTCCAGATGAACTCGTACAAGGCTTGTGCGGCCAGGTCGAAACGGAATTGGTCAAGTTGACGAGTCACTTCGGCTTCGGTGCGTTGCAGCTGCGAGATGATCCAGCGATCCGCCAGTGAAAGCTCGTAAGCCTCGCCGTTCTGGCCGCAGTCTTCGCCCTTGTCCAGAACATAACGCGCGGCGTTCCAGATCTTGTTGCAGAAGTTGCGATAGCCTTCGACGCGCCCCATGTCGAACTTGATGTCACGACCGGTGGACGCCAGCGAGCAGAAGGTGAAGCGCAGGGCGTCGGTGCCGTAGCTGGCGATGCCTTCAGCGAACTCGTCGCGGGTCTGCTTCTCGATCTTTTTCGCCAGTTTCGGCTGCATCAGGCCGGAGGTGCGTTTCTGCACCAGTTCTTCGAGCTCGATACCGTCGATGATGTCCAGCGGGTCCAGGACGTTGCCCTTGGACTTGGACATCTTCTGGCCCTGGCCATCACGCACCAGGCCGTGCACGTACACGGTCTTGAATGGAACCTGCGGCGTGCCGTCCTCGTTCTTCATCAGGTGCATGGTCATCATGATCATCCGGGCGACCCAGAAGAAAATGATGTCGAAACCGGTGACCAGCACGTCGGTGGAGTGGAATTTCTTCAGGAACTCGGTCTGCTCAGGCCAGCCCAGGGTGGAGAAGGTCCACAGTCCCGAACTGAACCAGGTGTCGAGAACGTCGTTGTCCTGTTGCAGCGCAACGTCCGGGCCAAGGTTGTGCTTGGCACGTACTTCAGCTTCGTCGCGACCGACATAGACTTTGCCAGATTCGTCGTACCAGGCCGGAATCCGGTGGCCCCACCACAACTGACGGCTGATGCACCAATCCTGGATGTCGCGCATCCACGAGAAGTACATGTTTTCGTACTGTTTAGGCACGAACTGGATACGACCGTCTTCAACGGCAGCAATCGCAGGCTCGGCCAGTGGCTTGGTCGACACGTACCACTGGTCGGTCAGCCATGGCTCGATGATCGTGCCGGAACGGTCGCCTTTCGGCACTTTCAGGGCGTGATCGTTGATGCTGACCAGCAGGCCGGCTGCATCGAACGCAGCGACGATCTGCTTGCGCGCTTCGAAACGGTCCAGACCGGCGTATTCGGCCGGGATCTTGCCGTCGATGCTTTCGTTCAGCGTGCCGTCGAGGTTAAACACCTGACAGGCCGGCAGGACGGCAGCGTTCTTGTCGAAGATGTTCAGCAGCGGCAGGTTGTGGCGCTTGCCGACTTCGTAGTCGTTGAAATCGTGGGCCGGGGTGATTTTCACGCAACCGGTGCCGAATTCAGGATCGCAGTAATCGTCGGCAATGATCGGGATGCGGCGGCCGACCAGCGGCAGCTCTACAAATTTGCCGATCAGGGCTTTGTAGCGTTCATCGTTCGGGTTCACAGCGACGGCGGCGTCGCCGAGCATGGTTTCCGGGCGAGTGGTCGCGACGATCAGGAAGTCGTTACCTTCAGCGGTCTTGACGCCGTCGGCCAGCGGGTACTTCAGGTTCCACAGGAAACCTTTCTCGTCGTGGTTTTCCACTTCGAGGTCGGAAATCGCCGTGTGCAACTTGGTGTCCCAGTTGACCAGGCGCTTGCCGCGGTAGATCAGGCCGTCTTCGTGCAAACGAACGAAAGCTTCTTTAACCGCTTCCGAGAGACCGTCGTCCATGGTGAAGCGCTCGCGGCTCCAGTCGACGGACGAGCCGAGGCGGCGGATCTGACGGCTGATGTTGCCGCCGGACTGATCCTTCCACTCCCAGACTTTCTCGAGGAATTTTTCGCGGCCCAGGTCGTGGCGATTCTGGCCTTGAGCTTCGAGTTGGCGTTCCACCAGCATTTGCGTGGCGATACCGGCGTGGTCGGTACCCGGCTGCCACAGGGTGTTGCGACCCTGCATGCGGCGGAAACGGATCAGGGCGTCCATGATCGCGTTGTTGAAGCCGTGACCCATGTGCAAGCTGCCGGTGACGTTCGGCGGCGGGATCATGATGGTGTAGGACTCGCCCGCGCCTTGCGGGGCGAAGTAATTCTCTGACTCCCAGGTGTTGTACCAGGAAGTTTCAATGGCGTGCGGCTGGTAGGTCTTATCCATGCGCGGCGGGACCCTATTGGCATTTATTCAGGAAAAGCCGGCAAGTATAGCGGGGCATGGGGCAGAGGGCGAGTTGATCGCGGGATGAACCTGACCACCAGCAACACCATAGATCTAATGTGGGAGCGAGCCTGCTCGCGATGCAGGCACCGCGGTCTGTCAGGAAATCGAGGTGATGCTATCGCGAGCAGGCTCGCTCCCACAGGAGAGTGGTGTTATTCGTACTGGCTGAGCAACCGCTCCATCCGCGCATCCAGCCGGCGCTTGATCTCGGTTTCGATGTGCGGTGCAAAATCATCGATAACGTCTTGCATGATCAACATCGCAGCAGCGCGCAGTTCGCCGTCCAGGTGCAGCAAAGCGTCAGGACCTTTGCTGGCCGCCGGTGCCGGTTGTTGCGCGGCTGGGGCGGGCGGTGTCGGTTCGACGGTCTGCGGCGCGCCGCTGACGGAATCGAACAACATCGGAATCTGTTCCTGATCACCGTCATTGACCGTGTCGGTCAGCAGCGGCGGTTGCAGGTTGTCATCGCCGAGCAGTTGGCGGATCGACTCGAGGTCATCCAGCAGGTGCGCGGACTTCTGTTGCGGTTTTGGAGTGTCCATCGGAATGCTCAAAGTCGCTGTAAACGGTGATCTTGCAGAGGATAGCCCTGTTCGCGATAGAAACGGAAACTCTCCCGCGCGGCCGCACGGATCGTCGGATCTTCCACCACCACTTCCGCCACCCGAGCGAACTGTTTGGCGAATACCGGCACTTTCAGGTCGAGATTGACCAGCAGATCCTGATGCGGACCGCAGTCATCGCCCAGCCCCAGCACAATCAGACCCTCGGGTTCGCTTTCGGCAGGCCCGTGAGGCACGAAGCTTTCACCCTTGAAGGCCCATAAACGTGCATCGAGATCCTCGCGTTGGGCGGCATCGCTGCAATGCAGGTAAATGCGGTGGCCCATGCGCCAGGCTTTTTCGGTGAGTTTGCAGGCGAAATCCAGCCGTGCCGAAGGATCGGCGCTGGGCAGGATATAGAAGTCGACTTTGGTCATTGCGGTTCCTGAGCCAAGGACGGCGTCACCCGAGAGTGACGCCGTCCGAGGTCATCGGTTTCAGGCTTTGGCGCGGTCCAGCAGGTATTGGGTCAGCAACGGAACCGGACGGCCAGTGGCGCCCTTGTCCTTGCCGCCGCTGGTCCATGCGGTGCCGGCGATGTCCAGGTGCGCCCAATTCAGGTTCTTGGTGAAGCGCGACAGGAAGCAGGCGGCGGTGATGGTGCCGGCTTTCGGGCCGCCAATGTTGGCGATGTCGGCGAACGGGCTGTCCAGCTGCTCTTGATACTCATCGAACAGCGGCAGTTGCCAGGCGCGGTCGTCGGCAGCCTTGCCGGCGCTCAGCAGTTGACCGATCAGCTCGTCGTTGTTGCCCAGCAGGCCGGAAGTGTGGGAACCCAGGGCAACGACGCAAGCGCCGGTCAGGGTTGCGATGTCGATCACGGCTTGCGGCTTGAAGCGCTCGGAGTAGGTCAGGGCATCGCACAGCACCAGACGGCCTTCGGCGTCGGTATTGAGGATTTCAACAGTCTGGCCGCTCATGGTGGTGACGATGTCGCCTGGGCGCGAAGCATTGCCGCTCGGCATGTTCTCGGCACAGGCCAGAATGCACACCAGGTTGATCGGCAGTTTCAGCTCGAGCACGGCACGCAGGGTGCCGAACACGCTGGCAGCGCCGCCCATGTCGTACTTCATTTCATCCATGCCGGCGCCCGGTTTCAGGCTGATGCCGCCGGTGTCAAAGGTGATGCCTTTGCCGACCAGTGCGTACGGCTTCTCGGATTTCTTGCCGCCGTTGTATTGCATGACGATCAGGCGCGGTGGCTGGGCGCTGCCCTGGCCCACGGCGTAGAACGAGCCCATGCCCAGGTCCTTGATCTTCTTCTCGTCAAGGACTTCGACTTTCAGGCTCTTGAATTCTTTACCCAGGTTCTTGGCTTGTTCGCCGAGGAATGTCGGGTGGCAGATGTTCGGCGGCAGGTTGCCCAGGTTACGGGTGAACGCCATGCCGTTGGCAATCGCAGTGGCGTGGGCCACGGCGCGCTCGACTTCGGCCTGTGCAGCCTTGATGGTCACCAGGGTGATTTTCTTCAGGGCGCGCGGTTCGGCTTTCTGGCTCTTGAACTGATCGAAGGTGTATTCGCCGTCCACCAGGGTTTCGGCCAGCAGGCGGGTCTTGCCGTAGCTGTCGCGGCCTTTGACCACGATTTCGTCCAGCGCCAGCACGGCGTCGGTGCCGCCCAGGCCTTTAAGGGTGTTGAGGACACCAGCGATGATTTTACGGAACGGGCGGTCGCCCAGCTCTTCGTCCTTGCCCACGCCGACCAGCAGAACGCGTTCGGCCTTTAGGTTAGGCAGGCTGTGCAGCAGCAGGCTCTGGCCTACTTTGCCGGCCAGGTCGCCGCGCTTGAGTACCGCGCTGATGGCGCCGCCACTGAGTTCGTCGAGTTGTTTTGCCACGGCACCGAGCTTGCGGCCTTCGCCGACGGCGACCACCAGAGTGGCGGTCTTCAACGTTTCTGGGCTAACGCTTTTTACAACCAGTTCCATGTCCGGGTCCCTGAATTAATGGTCAACGTGCGCGGGCAAAACGGCGGCGCACAGACGCTTGCTTATAAATAGAAAGACGCAGGTCACGGCCCGCGACAAAGGCCGCAGTTTGAACCTCGCTCACTGCGCCTGACAACCCTCGGTTGTACGATCTTCAACGCATTACCCGCCTGCTTGAGCATGCGCAGTGACAGGCGCACCCAATCACAGGATAATGCGCCAACTTTTTCGGCGGCTCTGCCCTGCGGGCTGTCTGATACGTTTGCTTGTTTGGCCGCCTTAGCCTGACAACCCTGGAGTGTCTGGTTTGATTGTCTTCCGTTATCTGTCCCGCGAAGTCCTGTTGACCTTGAGCGCCGTCAGCGCCGTGCTGCTGGTCATCATCATGAGCGGTCGCTTCATCAAATACCTCGCCCAGGCGGCCTCGGGCCTGCTGGATCCGGGCTCCCTGTTCCTGATCATGGGCTTTCGTCTGCCGGGCTTTCTGCAGCTGATCCTGCCGCTGGGCCTGTTTCTCGGGATCCTGCTGGCCTACGGTCGCCTGTACCTCGAGAGCGAAATGACCGTGTTGTCGGCCACCGGCATGAGCCAGCAGCGTCTGCTTGCCATGACGCTGTTTCCGGCCACGCTAGTGGCGCTGGTTGTGGCCTGGTTGAGTCTGAGCCTGGCGCCACAAGGTGCCAATCAGTTCCAGCTGCTGCTGAACAAGCAGGATGCGCTGACCGAGTTCGATACCCTGGAGCCGGGTCGTTTCCAGGCCCTGCGTGACGGGACCCGGGTGACCTACACCGAGCAGCTGTCGGATGACCGCATCAATCTGGGCGGTGTGTTCATTTCGCAAAAAAACATCAGCTCCGACAAGAAGGATCGCGGGATTTCCGTGCTGGTGGCCGAGAAGGGCCGTCAGGAAATTCGCCCTGACGGCAATCGCTACCTGATTCTCGACAACGGCTATCGCTACGACGGTAACCCGGGGCAGGCCGACTACCGGGCAATCAAATACGAGGAATACGGCGTATTGCTGCCCAAGCCGGATGTCAGCGACGAAGTCACCGACCGCGATGCAATGACCACCCGTTCCTTGATCGGCAGCGATGACATCCGCTCGCGTACTGAGCTGCAATGGCGCCTGTCCCTGCCGTTGCTGGTGTTCATCGTGACCCTGATGGCGGTGCCGCTGTCGCGGGTCAATCCACGCCAGGGCCGTTTCCTCAAGCTGCTGCCGGCGATTCTTCTATATATGGCTTACCTGTCCATCCTGATTGCCGCCCGCGGCGCCCTCGAAAAAGGCAAGATCCCGCCGGCGCTGGGGTTGTGGTGGGTGCACGCGATTTTCCTGGCCATTGGCCTGGGCTTGCTCTATTGGGAGCCGTTGCGCTTGAAGATGGCGAGTCGCCGCGCTGCACTGGAGGTGGCCCGTGGTTAAGCTGGATCGCTACATCGGTAGCAGCGTATTCGTCGCAATCCTGGCGGTACTGGGGATCATTCTCGGTCTGGCCACACTGTTTGCGTTCATCGACGAGATGGGGGATGCCAGCGATACCTACACCCTGGTTGACGTGTTGAGTTATGTCTTGTTGACCGCGCCACGTCGTCTTTACGACATGTTGCCGATGGCGGCGTTGATCGGTTGCCTGATAGGCCTCGGCAGCCTGGCCAGCCACAGCGAGCTGACCATCATGCGCGCCGCCGGTGTTTCGGTTGGCCGGATCGTCTGGGCGGTCATGAAACCTATGCTGGTCCTGATGGTGGTGGGTGTGCTGATCGGCGAATACGTCGCGCCGGCCACCGAAGTCACCGCTCAGGCCAACCGCTCACTGGCTCAGGGTGGCGGCGATGCGCAGAGCGCCAAGCATGGTTTGTGGCACCGCCAGGGTGATGAGTTCATTCACGTCAACTCTGTGCAACCGAACGGTCTGCTGTACGGCGTCACCCGTTATCGTTTCGACAATGAGCGTCATATGCTGTCGTCCAGCTTCGCCAAGCGGGCGAAGTTCGATCAGGATCACTGGCAGTTGAGCGACGTCACCACCACGGTGTTCCATGAAAAGAGCACCGAAGTGGTTACCACCCCCGACGAGCGTTGGGATGTGGCCTTGAGCCCGCAATTGCTGAGCACGGTAGTGATGTCGCCTGACACGTTGTCGATCAGCGGCCTGTGGGGGTACATCCACTACCTGGCTGACCAGGGGCTGAGCAACGGCCGTTACTGGCTGGCGTTTTGGGTCAAGGTGTTGCAGCCGCTAGTGACCGCGGCGCTGGTATTGATGGCAATTTCCTTCATCTTTGGCCCGTTGCGCTCGGTGACCCTCGGTCAGCGGGTGTTCACTGGCGTGCTGGTCGGTTTCACCTTCCGCATCGTCCAGGATTTGCTCGGGCCTTCGAGCCTGGTGTTCGGATTCTCGCCGCTGTTTGCGGTGCTGGTTCCGGCCGGAGTCTGTGCCTTGGCCGGTGTCTGGCTGTTGCGCCGAGCCGGTTGATCAGGGGTTTTTCCCGACCCCGCTGGTGATAAAAAACGCCCCTGTCGCAAGACCGGGGCGTTTTTGTAGGTGCCGTCTGACCTGCGAACGTGACGCTTGCGCCGTGGATCAGGTACAATTCCCGGCTATTTTTCGGCGGGCTATGCCTGCAGCCTTTTTGAGTGTTGATCCGTGAGTGATTTGAGTCATATCCGCAATTTCTCCATCATCGCCCACATTGACCATGGCAAGTCGACGCTGGCCGATCGCTTCATCCAGATGTGCGGCGGCCTTGCCGAGCGCGAAATGGAAGCCCAGGTGCTGGACTCCATGGACCTTGAACGTGAACGCGGGATCACCATCAAGGCCCACAGCGTCACCCTGTATTACACCGCTCGTGATGGCATCAAGTATCAGCTGAACTTCATTGACACCCCGGGCCACGTTGACTTCACCTACGAAGTCAGCCGGTCGCTGGCGGCCTGTGAAGGTGCGTTGCTGGTGGTCGATGCCGGTCAGGGCGTTGAGGCGCAATCGGTTGCCAACTGCTACACGGCGATCGAACAGGGCCTGGAAGTCATGCCGGTCCTGAACAAGATCGACCTGCCGCAGGCCGATCCGGACCGCGTCAAAGAAGAAATCGAAAAAATCATCGGTATCGATGCCACCGATGCGGTCGAGTGCAGCGCCAAGACTGGCCTGGGCGTCGACGAAGTGCTCGAGCGCCTGGTCAAGACCATTCCTGCGCCAACCGGCAACTACGAAGATCCGCTGCAAGCGTTGATCATCGATTCCTGGTTCGACAACTACCTGGGCGTTGTTTCCCTGGTGCGCGTGCGCCACGGCCGTGTGAAGAAGGGCGACAAGATCCTGGTCAAATCCACCGGCAAGATCCACCTGGTGGACAGCGTCGGTGTCTTCAACCCGAAACACACCGCCACCGTTGACCTGAAGGCCGGCGAAGTGGGCTTCATCATTGCCGGCATCAAGGACATTCACGGTGCACCGGTCGGTGACACCCTGACCTTGAGCTCCACACCAGACGTTGACGTGCTGCCAGGCTTCAAGCGCATTCAGCCGCAGGTCTACGCCGGCCTGTTCCCGGTCAGCTCCGACGACTTCGAAGATTTCCGTGAAGCCCTGCAAAAGCTCACGCTCAACGATTCGTCCCTGCAGTACACCCCGGAAAGCTCCGACGCCCTGGGCTTCGGCTTCCGTTGCGGGTTCCTCGGCATGCTGCACATGGAAATCATCCAGGAGCGCCTGGAGCGCGAGTACGACCTGGACCTGATCACCACGGCGCCGACGGTAATTTTCGAGCTGTTGCTGAAAACCGGTGAAACGATTTACGTCGACAACCCGTCGAAGCTTCCAGACCTGTCCTCGATCGAAGACATGCGCGAACCGATCGTGCGGGCCAACATTCTTGTGCCGCAAGAGCACTTGGGCAACGTCATTACCCTGTGCATCGAGAAGCGTGGCGTGCAGCACGACATGTTGTTCCTCGGTACGCAGGTCCAGGTGACCTACGATTTGCCGATGAACGAAGTGGTCCTCGACTTCTTTGATCGTCTGAAGTCCACCAGCCGCGGCTATGCTTCGCTGGATTACCATTTCGACCGTTATCAATCAGCTAATCTGGTGAAACTGGATGTGCTGATCAACGGTGACAAGGTCGACGCCCTGGCGCTGATCGTGCACAAGGATAACGCGCACTACAAAGGTCGCCAGTTGACCGAGAAGATGAAAGAACTGATTCCGCGCCAGATGTTCGACGTCGCGATCCAGGCCGCCATCGGCGGGCAGATCATTGCACGGACCTCCGTCAAGGCTCTCAGAAAGAACGTATTGGCCAAATGTTACGGCGGTGACGTAAGCCGTAAGAAGAAGCTGCTTGAAAAGCAGAAGGCCGGTAAAAAACGCATGAAGCAAGTCGGCAACGTGGAAATTCCACAAGAAGCCTTCCTTGCGGTGCTCAGGTTGGATAGTTAGGTCCTATGTCACTAAATTTCCCGCTGTTGCTGGTCATCGCCGTGTTCGTCTGCGGCCTGTTGGCGTTGCTCGATCTGCTGTTCCTGGCGCCTCGGCGCCGGGCTGCCATCAACTCCTATCAGGGGAGCGTCAGCCAGGCTGACATGGTGGTCGTCGAGAAACTGAACAAAGAGCCGCTGCTGGTCGAATACGGCAAGTCGTTCTTCCCGGTGTTGTTCATCGTGCTGGTGCTGCGTTCGTTCCTGGTGGAACCGTTCCAGATTCCTTCCGGCTCGATGAAGCCGACCCTGGACGTCGGCGACTTCATTCTGGTGAGCAAGTTTTCTTACGGGATCCGCCTGCCGGTGGTCGACAAGAAAGTCATCGAAGTCGGTGATCCGCAGCGCGGCGATGTGATGGTGTTCCGTTACCCGAGCGATCCGAACGTCAACTACATCAAGCGTGTGGTAGGCCTGCCGGGTGACCAGATTCGTTACACCGCCGACAAGCGTCTGTTCGTCAACGGCGAATCGATTGCCGAACAACTGGTCGGCTCCGAGCCGGGCACGTTGGGCAGCGCAGAGCTCTACAAGGAAAAACTCGGCGCGGCCGAGCACCTTATCCGCAAGGAAATGAGCCGCTATCGCGCATCGCCGGACCATACCTGGACCGTGCCTGCCGGGCACTACTTCATGATGGGCGACAACCGCGACAACTCCAATGACAGTCGCTACTGGGATGATCCGAGCATTCCCAAGGATCTGCTGGGCATGGTTCCCGACAAGAATATCGTCGGCAAGGCCTTCGCAGTCTGGATGAGCTGGCCGGAACCCAAACTCAGTCACCTGCCGAATTTCTCGCGGGTTGGCCTGATCAAGTAATCACACACGGCGCTGTTGAACACAGCGCCGAATGCATTTCTGGAGTCGACACAATCGGCACCGAAAGCATGAAGCCAATGATATTCAGGACGTTATTTTTGAACACAGCGTTAATTGTCCCAAGCCTGCGCCGCACCACGGCCATGGCGGTGGAATCCAGCCACGAACTCAGCGTGGGTAAACCGTGAGCGTCTCCTTAAGTCGTCTAGAGCGTCAGCTCGGCTACACCTTCAAGGATCAGGAACTGATGGTCCTGGCCCTGACTCACCGCAGTTTTGCCGGGCGCAACAACGAACGCCTGGAATTCCTCGGTGATGCCATCCTCAACTTCGTTGCTGGCGAGGCGCTGTTCGATCGCTTCCCGCTGGCGCGCGAAGGCCAGTTGTCGCGTTTGCGCGCACGACTGGTGAAAGGTGAGACGCTGGCCGTACTGGCCCGCGGTTTCGATCTGGGCGAGTACCTGCGCCTGGGCTCCGGTGAGTTGAAAAGCGGCGGCTTCCGTCGCGAGTCGATTCTGGCCGATGCCCTTGAAGCGTTGATCGGTGCGATCTACCTGGACGCCGGCATGGACATGGCGCGCGAGCGCGTGCTGGCCTGGCTGGCGGGTGAGTTCGAAGGCCTGACGCTGGTCGACACCAACAAAGATCCAAAAACCCGCCTGCAGGAGTTCCTGCAATCGCGTGGTTGCGAGCTGCCGCGTTACGAAGTGGTGGATATCCAGGGTGAGCCGCATTGCCGGACGTTCTTCGTCGAATGTGAAATCACCTTACTGAATGAAAAAAGCCGAGGTCAGGGTGTGAGTCGTCGTATTGCCGAACAGGTAGCGGCCGCCGCAGCACTGATTGCCCTGGGTGTGGAGAATGGCAATGACTGATTCAACTGCAACTCGCTGTGGCTATGTTGCCATCGTCGGCCGTCCCAACGTGGGCAAGTCCACGCTGCTGAACCACATCCTGGGTCAGAAGCTGGCGATCACCTCGCGCAAGCCGCAAACCACCCGCCACAACATGCTGGGCATCAAGACCGAAGGCGCCGTGCAGGCGATCTACGTCGATACCCCGGGCATGCACAAGGGCGGCGAAAAGGCCTTGAACCGCTACATGAACAAGACCGCTTCGGCGGCGTTGAAAGACGTCGACGTGGTGATCTTCGTGGTTGACCGCACCAAGTGGACCGACGAAGACCAGATGGTCCTCGAGCGTGTGCAGTACGTGACCGGCCCGCTGATCGTGGCGCTGAACAAGACCGATCGCATCGAAGACAAAGCCGAACTGATGCCGCACCTGAGCTGGTTGCAGGAACAGCTGCCGAACGCGCAGATCATGCCGATCTCGGCCCAGCATGGGCACAACCTCGAAGCGCTGGAGCGTGTGATTGCCGGTTACCTGCCGGAAAACGATCACTTCTTCCCGGAAGACCAGATCACCGACCGCAGCAGCCGCTTCCTCGCCGCAGAACTGGTGCGCGAGAAAATCATGCGCCAGATGGGCGCCGAGCTGCCGTACCAGATCACCGTCGAAATCGAAGAGTTCAAGCAGCAGGGCAAAACCCTGCACATCCATGCCTTGATCCTCGTCGAGCGTGACGGGCAGAAGAAGATCATCATTGGCGACAAGGGCGAGCGGATCAAACGCATCGGCACCGAGGCGCGCAAGGATATGGAGCTGCTGTTTGACTCCAAGATCATGCTCAACCTCTGGGTGAAAGTGAAAGGTGGCTGGTCCGACGATGAGCGCGCTCTGCGTTCGCTGGGTTACGGCGATCTGTAAACCCGATCGACGCTGCACCGCAGAACCTGTGGGAGCGGGCTTGCCCGCGATGAGGATGTAACATTCAGCAGAGATGTTGAATGTAAGTCCGCCATCGCGGGCAAGCCCGCTCCCACATTGGTTTTGGGTTGTTTGTAAAACTGCGTTCCGTCATTGAGAACTCCATGTCCCAGCCCATCGGCCAACCCGCTTTCGTGCTTCACAGCCGCGCCTACCGCGAAAGCAGCGCGCTGGTGGACTTCCTCACGCCGCAAGGTCGGCTGCGGGCAGTATTGCGTAGCGCGCGGGGCAAGGCCGGGACATTAGCGCGGCCGTTCGTGCCGCTGGAAGTCGAGTTTCGCGGGCGTGGCGAGTTGAAGAATGTCGGGCGCATGGAAAGTGCGGGTACTTCTACATGGCTCGTCGGTGAGGCCCTGTTCAGTGGCCTCTACCTCAATGAACTGCTGATCCGTCTGCTGCCCGCCGAAGACCCGCACCCTGGCGTGTTCGATCACTACGCCGCGACATTGCTCGCGCTGGCCGAGGGTCGTCCACTGGAACCGTTGCTGCGATCCTTCGAATGGCGCCTGCTCGACGACCTCGGTTATGGTTTCGCCCTGACCACCGACATCCACGGCGAGCCCATCGCGCCGGACGGACTCTACCGCTTGCAAGTGGACGCCGGCCTGGAGCGGGTGTACTTGCTGCAACCCGGCCTGTTCAACGGCACCGAACTGCTGGCCATGGCCGAAGCCGACTGGACCGCGCCCGGCGCATTGTCCGCTGCCAAACGTTTGATGCGTCAGGCGCTGGCCGTGCATCTGGGCGGCCGTCCCCTCGTCAGCCGCGAACTGTTTCGCAAGCCGTAGTCTCCCCGTATGCTGTGCGCCGAATCTTTAAATTCAGGAGCGCTTCCGTGACCACCAGCAATCGCATTCTTCTTGGCGTGAACATCGACCACGTTGCCACCCTGCGTCAGGCCCGGGGCACTCGCTACCCGGATCCGGTCAAGGCAGCACTGGACGCGGAAGAGGCGGGCGCTGACGGCATCACCGTGCACCTGCGCGAAGACCGCCGACACATCCAGGAACGCGACGTGCTTTTGCTCAAGGACGTGCTGCAAACCCGCATGAACTTCGAAATGGGCGTCACCGAAGAAATGATGCTGTTCGCCGAACGCATCCGCCCGGCGCACATTTGCCTGGTTCCGGAAACCCGTCAGGAACTGACCACCGAAGGCGGCCTGGACGTAGCGGGGCAGGAAGCGCGGATCAAGGCTGCTGTGGATCGCCTGGCGAAGATTGGCTGCGAAGTGTCGCTGTTCATCGATGCGGACGAGCGGCAGATCGAAGCGTCCCGTCGTGTGGGTGCACCGGCTATCGAACTGCACACCGGTCAATATGCCGATGCCGAGACGCCGACTGAAGTGGCTGAAGAGCTCAAGCGTGTGGCGGACGGCGTCGCGTTTGGCCTGGCTCAAGGATTGATCGTCAATGCCGGTCACGGTCTGCATTATCACAACGTTGAAGCGGTGGCCGCGATCAAGGGCATCAACGAATTGAACATCGGCCATGCGCTGGTGGCGCATGCGTTGTTTGTAGGGTTCAAGGCGGCTGTGTCCGAAATGAAAGCGCTGATTCTGGCAGCGTCGTTGAAGGCTTAAGACCTAGGCGCTGCCTTCGCGGGCAAGCCTCGCTCCTACAAGGTCCGGGTTGAACCAAAATTGTGTGTTCGACACGGACCTGTAGGAGCGAGGCTTGCCCGCGAAGGCGTCCTCAACAGCAACACAGATTTAAAGCTGCGGGGTTTCCTGATTCGGCTTGGTCTTGTCGACCCCCGGCACATGCAGGTTGCCTTCAGCCACTTGATTGCCTTCAAGCTGCGGCTGCGTGACCCACGTCAGGATGTCGTAGTAACGACGGATGTTCGCTACGAAATGCACCGGCTCGCCGCCCCGGGCGTAGCCATAACGCGTCTTGCTGTACCACTTCTTCTCTGACAGCCGCGGCAGGATCTTCTTCACGTCCAGCCACTTGTCCGGGTTCAGTCCTTCTTTCGCCGCCAGTTTGCGCGCGTCATCCAGATGACCGCTGCCGACGTTGTAGGCCGCCAGGGCAAACCAGGTGCGATCCGGCTCCTGGATCGATTCGTCCAGCTGATCCTTCATATAGGCCAGGTATTTGGCGCCGCCCATGATGCTTTGCTTGGGGTCGAGCCGGTTGGACACGCCCATGGCCTGCGCCGTGTTCTGGGTCAGCATCATCAGCCCGCGAACGCCGGTCTTCGACGTGACCGCCGCTTGCCACAACGATTCCTGATAACCGACGGCCGCCAGCAGGCGCCAATCGACTTTCTCTTTCTTGGCGTACGCCTTGAAGTGCTGTTCGTATTTGGGCAGCCGTTGCTGCAAGTGCTGGGCGAAGGTATAGGCGCCCACGTAGCCGAGAACATCGACGTGCCCGTAGTAACGGTCTTTCAGGCGTTGCAGGGTGCCGTTTTTCTTCACCTTGTCGAGGTAGGCATTGATCTCGTTAAGCAGGCTGTTGTCATCACCGGCGGCCACGGCCCAGCTCTGGTCGCTGGCGTCACCGAGGTCGAAGGCGACCCGCACGTTGGGGAAATAGACCTGGTTCATCGCCACTTCGTTAGAGTCGACCAGGGTCAGGTCGATCTGACCTTCATCGACCATGCGCAGCAGGTCGACGACTTCAACCGCGTCGGACTCTTCGTATTCAATGCCGGGAAATTTCTTTTTCAGCTCCGCCAGTTGCCCGGCGTGGGTGCTGCCCTTGAGCACCATGATCTTCTTGCCGACCAGATCGCCCGCATCGGTCGGCCGCGATTGGCCGTTGCGGTAGATGATCTGTGGGGTGACTTCCAGGTAGGAGTGGGAAAACCGCACCTGTTGTTTGCGTTGCTCGCTGCTGACCAGACCGGCAGCAGCCAGCACCGGGCCGTTAGGCTTGCCCACCTGACTGAACAGGTCGTCAAGGTTGTCGGCGGTCTCGATCTTGAGTTCCACCCCCAGATCGTCGGCGAAGCGCTTCACCAGCTCGTATTCGAAGCCGGTTTCACCGTTGCGATCCTGAAAGTAGGTGGCGGGGCTGTTTCGGGTAACCACCCGCAGCACGCCATCCTCCTTTATGCGCTCCAGTGTGTTGGGTTTATCAACACAGCCACTGAGCATCAGGAAGAGTCCGGTTGCGATCAGCCATTTGGCGTACCGCGGACGCAAAGCCGTTGGGGAAAACATCTGCGCAGTATACGCAAAGGACCACGAGCGCCATATCTCGACAGCGAAGGGCTTGTCTGGTAGGGAGCGGAAAACCCGCTTGGAGCCCGCAGGAATGGGCCCAAACGGTAATTTGTGACATAAAAAATAACCCTCGGCGAACCGCTGATGAAGGCCCAAATACCCGGCCCGACGTTCGGGTACGGCCACGCGCACCGTTTCGGGTGATGTCGCGGGCGGTTTAGGCTAGAATGCACGGCCTCAAAGCACACCCCTTCCCGAGGCTGTCCCGAAGATGTTGATCCTGCGCGGCGCTCCTGCCCTTTCTGCCTTTCGCCACAGCAAACTCCTTGAGCAACTGAGCCAGAAGGTCCCGGCTGTCAGCGGCCTGTATGCTGAATTCGCCCACTTCGCTGAAGTTACCGGCGTCCTGACCGGCGACGAACAGCAGGTGCTCGCGCGCCTTCTGAAGTACGGCCCAAGTGTTCCGGTACAAGAGCCGACCGGTCGTCTGTTCCTGGTGTTGCCACGTTTCGGCACCATCTCGCCGTGGTCCAGCAAGGCCAGCGACATCGCTCGCAACTGCGGCCTGAGCAAGATCCAGCGCCTGGAGCGCGGCATCGCGTTCTACGTGGCCGGCCAGTTCAGCGACGCCGACGCGCAGCTGATTTCCGACGTCTTGCACGACCGCATGACCCAGATCGTACTGGGCAACCTCGAACAAGCCGCCGGCCTGTTCAGCCACGCCGAGCCGAAACCGCTGACCGCGATCGACGTGCTGGGTGGCGGCCGCGGCGCGCTGGAAAAAGCCAACACCGAGCTGGGCCTGGCCCTGGCCGAAGACGAGATCGACTACCTGGTCAACGCCTTCGTTGGTTTGAAGCGCAACCCGCACGACATCGAACTGATGATGTTCGCCCAGGCGAACTCCGAGCATTGCCGTCACAAGATCTTCAACGCCAGTTGGGACATCGACGGTCAGAGCCAGGAAAAAAGCCTGTTCGGCATGATCAAGAACACCTACGTGATGCACAGCGAAGGCGTGCTGTCGGCTTACAAGGACAACGCTTCGGTGATCGTCGGTAACGTCGCCGGCCGTTTCTTCCCGGACCCTGAAACCCGCCAGTACGGCGCGGTGCAGGAGCCGGTGCACATCCTGATGAAAGTCGAAACCCACAACCACCCGACCGCGATTGCCCCGTTCCCGGGCGCATCCACCGGTTCCGGTGGCGAGATTCGCGACGAAGGCGCTACCGGTCGTGGCGCCAAGCCAAAGGCTGGCCTGACCGGTTTCACCGTATCGAACTTGCAGATCCCGGGCTTCGAACAGCCGTGGGAAGTGCCGTACGGCAAGCCTGAGCGCATCGTCACCGCGCTGGACATCATGATCGAAGGCCCACTGGGTGGCGCCGCGTTCAACAACGAATTCGGTCGTCCGGCCCTGACCGGTTATTTCCGTACCTTCGAACAGTCGATCACCACCCCGCGTGGCGACGAAGTTCGCGGTTACCACAAGCCGATCATGCTGGCCGGCGGTATGGGTAACATCCGTGCCGAACACGTACAGAAAGGCGAGATCACCGTCGGCTCCAAGCTGATCGTGCTCGGCGGCCCGGCGATGTTGATCGGCTTGGGTGGCGGCGCCGCTTCCTCCATGGCCACCGGCACCAGCTCGGCAGACCTGGACTTCGCTTCGGTACAACGCGAAAACCCAGAAATGGAACGTCGCTGCCAGGAAGTCATCGACCGTTGCTGGCAGTTGGGCGACAAAAACCCGATCAGCTTCATCCACGACGTCGGCGCGGGCGGTCTGTCCAACGCCTTCCCGGAACTGGTCAACGATGGCAACCGTGGTGGCCGCTTCGAACTGCGCAACATTCCAAACGACGAGCCGGGCATGGCCCCGCACGAAATCTGGAGTAACGAATCCCAGGAACGCTACGTTCTGGCGGTCGGCCCGGCTGACTTCGAACGCTTCCAGGCGATCTGCGAGCGCGAGCGTTGCCCGTTTGCCGTGGTCGGCGAAGCCACTGCCGAGCCGCAACTGACGGTCACCGACAGCCACTTCGGCAACAGCCCGGTGGACATGCCGCTGGAAGTGCTGCTGGGCAAAGCCCCGCGCATGCACCGTTCGGCCGTTCGCGAAAACGAACTGGGCGACGATTTCGATCCTTCGACGCTGGAAATCGCAGATTGCGTTGAACGCGTTCTGCATCACCCGGCCGTGGCGAGCAAAAGCTTCCTGATCACCATCGGCGACCGCACCATCACCGGCCTTGTTGCCCGTGATCAGATGGTCGGCCCGTGGCAGGTTCCGGTGGCCGACGTTGCAGTCACCGCCACCAGCTTCGACGTCTACACCGGTGAAGCCATGGCCATGGGCGAGCGCACTCCGCTGGCACTGCTGGACGCTCCGGCGTCGGGCCGCATGGCCATCGGCGAAACCCTGACCAACATCGCCGCCTCGCGCATCAACAAGATCTCCGACATCAAACTGTCGGCGAACTGGATGTCCGCTGCCGGTCACCCGGGTGAAGATGCGCGTCTGTACGACACCGTGAAAGCGGTCGGCATGGAGCTGTGCCCTGAGCTGGGCATCACCATTCCGGTGGGCAAGGACTCCATGTCCATGGCCACGCGCTGGAACGACGAAGGCGTCGACAAGACCGTCACCTCGCCGATGTCCCTGATCGTGACCGGTTTCGCACCAGTGGCTGACATCCGTCAGACCCTGACCCCGGAACTGCGTATGAACAAGGGCACCACCGACCTGATCCTGATCGATCTGGGCCGTGGCCAGAACCGTATGGGCGCCTCGATCCTGGCCCAGGTTCACGGCAAGCTCGGTTCGCAAGCACCGGACGTCGATGATGCCGAAGACCTCAAAGCCTTCTTCGCCGTGATCCAGGGCCTCAACGCCGACGGTCACCTGCTGGCGTACCACGACCGTTCCGACGGTGGTCTGCTGACCAGCGTGGTGGAAATGGCCTTCGCCGGTCACTGCGGTCTGAGCCTGAACCTCGACGGTCTGGCAGAAACCTCCGCCGACATCGCCGCGATCCTGTTCAACGAAGAACTCGGCGCCGTGATCCAGGTTCGTCAGGACGCCACGCCAGACATCCTCGCGCAGTTCAGCGCAGCCGGTCTGGGCGATTGCGTTTCGGTGATCGGTCAGCCGATGAACAACGGCCAGATCAACATCACCTTCAACGGCGACACCGTGTTCGAAGGCCAGCGTCGTCTGCTGCAACGCACCTGGGCTGAAACCAGCTACCAGATCCAGCGTCTGCGTGACAACGTCGAGTGCGCCGAGCAAGAGTTCGACGTGCTGCTGGAAGAAGACAACCCGGGCCTGAGCGTCAAGCTCAGCTTCGACGTCAACCAGGACGTCGCCGCGCCTTACATCAAGAAAGGCATCCGCCCACAGGTTGCCGTGCTGCGTGAGCAGGGCGTCAACGGTCAGGTGGAAATGGCGGCCGCATTCGACCGCGCCGGTTTCAACGCGATCGACGTGCACATGAGCGACATTCTGGCTGGCCGTGTCGACCTGAACGACTTCAAGGGCATGGTCGCTTGCGGCGGGTTCTCCTACGGCGACGTACTGGGTGCCGGTGAAGGCTGGGCCAAGTCCGCGCTGTTCAACAGCCGTGCTCGCGATGCGTTCCAGGGCTTCTTCGAGCGTACCGACAGCTTCACCCTCGGCGTGTGCAACGGTTGCCAGATGATGTCCAACCTGCACGAGCTGATTCCGGGCAGCGAGTTCTGGCCGCACTTTGTGCGTAACCGTTCCGAGCAGTTCGAAGCGCGTGTGGCGATGGTTCAGGTCCAGGAGTCGAACTCGATCTTCCTGCAAGGCATGGCCGGTTCGCGCATGCCGATCGCCATCGCTCACGGTGAAGGTCATGCCGAGTTCGCCAGCGAAGAAGCATTGCTGGAAGCCGATCTGTCGGGTTGCGTGGCAATGCGGTTCGTCGACAACCACGGCAAGGTCACCGAAAACTACCCGGCCAACCCGAACGGTTCGCCGCGCGGGATCACCGGTTTGACCAGCCGCGACGGTCGCGTAACGATCATGATGCCGCACCCGGAACGCGTGTTCCGCGCCGTGCAGAACTCGTGGCGTTCGGAAGACTGGAGCGAGGACGCACCTTGGATGCGTATGTTCCGTAATGCGCGCGTCTGGGTTAACTAAGGGCTGTGTATAAGCTCAGCTTTTTCGTTCCGGCCAGCCATGTCGAGGTGGTCAAGAGTGCTGTGTTCGCTGCCGGTGGTGGGCGGATCGGGGCTTATGATCACTGCGCGTGGCAGGTGCTTGGATTGGGTCAGTTTCGGCCTTTGGATGGCAGTCAGCCGTTTATTGGTGAGGCGGGGCAGGTCGAGCAGGTTGAGGAATGGAAGGTTGAGCTGGTGGTGACGGATGAGTTGATCGTGGCCGTGGTGGCCGAGCTGAAACTCAGCCATCCCTACGAGACACCGGCTTATGAGGTGTGGCGGTTGGAGGATTTTTGATCTGACTGTCGCTGAAAGGAAAAACCCGCTGACCTTTACCGGTCAGCGGGTTTTTTTTGGGGCGTTGGAATCTCCAGTGCCTGCCTGAGCCCAGTCGCGGGCAAGCCCGCTGTCACAGATTGCTCAAGTTCCCGATGCTGCCGCAGGTCGGGAAACCACCTGAACCTGTTAGTTCTTACAGTAGCCGCGCCTCAGTGGATGAGGCTTGATGGGCCTCCAATTCG
Organism: Pseudomonas sp. RT6P73; assembly: GCF_054897715.1. Taxonomy (NCBI): domain Bacteria; kingdom Pseudomonadati; phylum Pseudomonadota; class Gammaproteobacteria; order Pseudomonadales; family Pseudomonadaceae; genus Pseudomonas; species Pseudomonas sp. RT6P73. The sequence goes on from NZ_JBUBUV010000002.1 coordinate 623,123, forward strand.
AGTCATTCAAAAGGAGCTTCATCCATGACTTCAACAAAAACAGTGGGACCGGTCATCACCAGAATTGAAGGATCCGGAGTAGATATTCCCGATGGAGGTACCACTGAAGCCACCATGGTGGAAATTTTTGGCACCGCAACGCCTCGTCGGATCGTTAAGTTGCTCGACAATGGCAGCTCACCAGGATCAGCTACCGTATCCGAAAGTGGCGACTGGTTTTTCCCTTGGGACGGCGTGGTTGTGGGGGATCATGAAATGAAGGCAAACACGGTTGATGGAACGTCGCTTGCCTGGACATTTACTGTGAAGACACCACAGAAGAAACGGTGAATCCAGTTCTCCTCTATCAGGAAAAAACCACTGGGCCGGTGTCGGTCAGCGGTTTTTGTTGGGTGCTGGAATCTTCGGTGCCTGCCTGAGCCCAGTCGCGGGCAAGCCCGCTGTCACAGATTGCTCAAGTTCCCGATGCTGCCGCTAGTCGGGAAAGCCCCTGAACCTGTTAGTTCTTACAGTAGCCGCGCCTCAAAAGTTGAGGTTTGATGAACCTCCAATTCAAGTCATTCAAAAGGAGCTTCATCCATGACTTCAGCAATGCTAGTGAAAACAACCATCGCCAAAGTTACAGGAGCTAAAGGAGATATTCCCAACGGAGGCACCACTGACGACACCGAGGTATCAGTTTCGGGTAGCGCAATGCCTGGTCAGGTCGTTGAGTTGTTGAAAAATGACTTCTCACAGGGGAGTGTCGTCGCCAACAAAAGCGGCAACTGGGCCATCACGTTGACCCACCTGGCTGTGGGAAGGCAAACAATCTTTGCAAAAGCCAATGGGGAAACGTCTCAACACTGGATTTTTAATGTGATTGTCTAGTCCTGAAACAGGTGTAAACCTTATTCAGGACGGGACAGATGCCACCGCAGTAGAAATGCTGAATCCAGTTTCCTCTATCAGGAACAAACCGCTGGGCCAGTGTCGGTCAGCGGTTTTTTGTTGGGTGCTGGAACCTTCGGTACCTTCCAAGGCCTCATCGCGAGCAGGCTCACTCCCACAATGTTCGGTGTACATAGATCCAATGTGGGAGCGAGCCTGCTCGCGATGACGGACTATCAGGCACCCAAAATCTAAACCTTGGCACTCACCTCACTGCGACTGACCAACACCTCCAACGCCCCGCTTAAACTCGCCGCCTTGTCACCAATCAGCAAATGCCAAACACCCCCCTCAAGCTGACTGACTCCCTGACAACCCAACGCCTTCAAATCACCCTCCGACAACGCCTTGCCATCCGCCAGTTGCAACCGAATCCGGGTCATGGCGATGCAATCCATCTGCAATACATTGTCCCCGCCGCCCAAGGCCTTCAGCCATTGCTGTGCCTCTGAACTCGCCACAGCGGCAGGTTTCGGTGCATCGATAACAGCAGGAGGGGAGGAGACCAGCGCACGTCCCAACGCCGGCATCGCCAACCGGATCTCATCAGCAATGCTGTCCGCCATCGGCCCGACCACCACCTGCAAGCTCCCCCCCTTGCCTGGACGCACAACCGCCATCGCACCCAGGGCTTTCAACTCCGCATCGTTTGCCTTGTTGCGATCCACCATGTCCAGGCGCAACCGTGTGGTGCACGCCCCGACGGTGATCAGATTCTGCGCACCACCCAGCGCCTTGATGTAAGCCCCGGCCCGTTCATTCTCGGCGACCACAACCTTGTCACCGATCGGCACTTCTTCACGCCCCGGTGTCTTGAGGTTGAAGCGGCGAATGCAGAAATCAAACACCACGTAGTAGACCACCGCATACGCTAACCCCACCGGCACCACCAGCCAGCCGTTGGTGGATTTTCCCCAGCCGAGCACCATGTCGATGAAGCCGCCAGAGAAGGTGAAGCCGAGGTGGATGTTCAGCGCATTGGTGATCGCCATCGACAGACCCGTCAGCAGCGCATGGAGCAAAAACAGAAACGGCGCGAGGAACATGAACGCAAATTCGATGGGCTCGGTGACGCCGGTCAGGAATGAGGTCAGCGCCATGGACAGGAAGATCCCGCCCATGATTTTGCGTCGTTCCGGCAGGGCGTTGCGGTACATCGCCAGGCACGCGGCGGGCAGGCCAAAGATCATCACCGGGAACATGCCGGTCATGAACTGGCCGCCTTTCGGGTCACCGGCGAAGTAGCGCGACAGGTCGCCGGTGACCATGGCGCCCGTGGTCGGGTCGGTGAAGTTGCCGAAGACGAACCACGCCATGTTGTTGAGGATGTGGTGCAGGCCGGTGACGATCAGCAGGCGGTTGAACACGCCGAAGACGAAGGCGCCGATGCTGCCGCTTTCCATCATCAATGTGCCGAAGCCGTTGATGCCGTGCTGGATCGGCGGCCAGATCAAACCGAAGATCACGCCCAGGCCGACGGCGGCGAACCCGGTAACGATTGGCACGAAGCGCCGGCCGCCGAAGAACGCCAGGTACTCCGGCAGCTTGATGTCCTTGAAACGGTTGTACAGCGCGCCGGCCATCAAGCCGCTGACGATCCCGGCGAGCATGCCCATGTTGATGCTCGCATCGAGCACCTTGAGCGTGGAGATCATCACCAGGTAACCAATGACCCCGGCGAGGCCGGCGGTGCCGTTGTTGTCCTTGGCAAAACCGACCGCGATGCCGATGGCGAAGATCATTGCCAGGTTGGCGAAGATCACTTGGCCGGCGTCGTGGATGATCGCGATGTTCAGCAGATCGGTGTCGCCCAGTCGCAGCAGCAATCCCGCAATCGGCAGGATCGCGATGGGCAGCATCAGCGCGCGACCGAGCCGTTGCAGGCCTTCGATAAAGTATTGGTACATGGCGTATCTCCCTGGATTCTTTTTGTTGTTCAGCTCAGAGGCCACTGCTGGTGACAGGCATGACGCACCGCCCCGGCGCTGCTCAACTTGAGCAGGTCGTGGCTGATGCGTTGGCATTCGGCAGCGTCGAGGTGGCGCACGCGATCTTTGATTTCACCGATTTGTACCGGGCTGACCGACAGCTCGCTGACGCCCAGGCCGATCAGTACCGGCGTGGCCAGTGGGTCGGAAGCGAGAGCGCCGCAGACGCCGACCCAACGGTTATGAACCGCCGCACCGGCGCAGGTCTGGGCAATCAGCCGCAGCAGCGCCGGGTGCATCGCGTCGACTCGTGAGGCGAGGCCGGCGTGGTCGCGGTCCATGGCCAGGGTGTATTGCGACAAATCGTTGGTGCCGATGGACAGGAAATCCGCATGTTCGGCCAGTTGCTCGGCCAGCAACGCGGCGGCCGGGACTTCGATCATCACCCCCAGCTCCGGGCGTTCACTCACACCGAGTTCAGTGCACAACGCCTCAAAGCGCTGACGGATGTGCAACAGCTCATCGACCTCGGTCACCATCGGCAACAGGATCCGGCAGCGCGACAGCGGGCTGACGTGCAACAGCGCGCGCAGTTGCTGATCGAGCAGTTCCGGCCGCACCTGAGCCAGGCGAATGCCACGCAAACCGAGTACCGGATTGGCCTCGACCGGCAACGGCAGGTAATCGAGTTGCTTGTCGCCACCGACGTCGATGGTGCGGATGATCACCGACTTGTCGTCCATGGCGTCGAGCACGGCTTGATAGGCGAGGCTTTGCTCCTGTTCGTCCGGCGCGGTGTTGCGGTCCACAAACAAAAACTCGGTGCGCAGCAGGCCGACGCCATCGGCGCCATTGGCCAGCGCGTCGACCGCTTCTGCGCTGGAGGCGACATTGGCAGCGACTTCGATGTGCACACCATCGAGTGTCAGTGCCGGGGTGTGAGCCTGTGATTGTTGAAGCGCACGACGCTGCTGATGATCGAGTTGGGCCTGATGCACATCGGCCAGGCGTTCGGCCGTCGGCGCCAATTCGAGGCGCCCCCCGTCGGCATCCAGCACCACAGCCTGGCCTTGCGCCTGATCCAGCAGTGCCGAACCCAGTGCGACCATGCACGGCAGACCTTTGCCGCGAGCCAAAATGGCGACATGGGAAGTCGCGCCCCCCTCGGCCATGCACAACCCGGCGACGCCTTGCTGGCTCAGTTGCAACAAGTCCGACGGCGTCAGTTCATGGGCGGCAACGATGGCGCCGGCCGGTACGTCGTAATGCCAGGCTTCGCCGAGCAAGGCGCGCAGCACCCGCTGTTTAAGGTCGCGCAGATCGTTTGCGCGTTCGGCCAGCAATGCGCTGCCGAGTTGCTGGAGGACGTCGCACTGCGCATCGATCGATTGGCTCCAGGCGTGTGTCGCGGCCATGCCTTGAACGATGGAGACGTTGGCGGCGTCCAGCAGCGCCGGGTCTTCGAGCAAGGCGAGGTGCGCGGTGAAGATCGCTTCTTCGTCAGTGTTCTTGTGTTTCCTGGCCTGGGTCAGGGTGTGGTCGATTTCGCTGCGCACGGCGGTCAGCGCGGTCTCGAGGGCGTGCAATTGTTGCTCGGGATCGTGGCTGCCGGCATCCGCTGGCAGGCTGATGGCGTTCAGGCGGAACAACGGCCCCCCGACCAGACCAGGCGCGGCGCAGACGCCGTGCAGCACGCCCGCTTCGGCTGCCCGATTGCGTCGGGTAATCGGCGCCGGTGCCGCGGCATGGCTGTCTTCGGCCAACGCTGTGGACAGGGCGATCAGCAATGCTTGCAACGCCGCTTCGGCATCCGGGCCCTGGCAGCTGACCTGAACCTCGTCCTGCTCACCGACGGCCAGGCTCATGAGCCCGATCAAGCTGTCACAGGTCGCCGATTTGCCGGCGAAATGCAGCTGCGATTTGCTCTTGAACCCTTGCGCGGTCTGACGAATCAGCGCGGCCGGACGAGCGTGCAGACCGCCGCGATGAGCGATGCAAACGTGGCCGAAAAGCTCTTCGCCCGACAGGTCCACGTCCGCTTGCGCGCCCGGCGCCAGCCGGCGAATGATGTGCAGCAGCGGGTCGCCGACCTTCACCGATTTCAGCGTAATGGGCCGCGCCTGAAAGTCCTGGCTGTTGGTCAGGATCATCAGGCTGACCAGGCTTTTGCACTGCTGCGCGACCTTGTCCAGGTCGTAGCGCAACAGCGGCTGGCCGTTGCTGACCCGCGCGCCTTCCTTGACCAGCATCGAGAAGCCTTCGCCCTGCAACTCGACGGTGTCGAGGCCCAGGTGCAACAGCAATTCGGCACCGTTATCGGCACGCAAGGTGACGGCGTGACCGCTGCGGGCGACGTGCACCACGACACCGGCGCAGGGGGCGTGAAGGGTGTCGTTCAGCGGGTCGATGGCGATCCCGTCGCCCATCGCGCCGCTGGCGAACACCGGGTCCGGGACTTTGGCGAGCGTGAGCACCGGGCCGCTGAGCGGGGCGCTGAGGGTCAGCTCTTTATTGTTGTTATGCATGGCTCGGTCTCAAAAAATACAGTTCGGATCAACGCGGTCTCTGTAGGAGCGGGTTGCCATTCGACTAGTGCGTGCGTGTGACTTTGCTGAGGTGCCGCGGTTGATCCGGGTCCATGCCACGGGCCACGGCCAAACCGGCGGCCATGACGTAGAAACTCTGGATCGCCAGAATCGGATCAAGGGCCGGGTGCTCGGCGCGGGTCAGGGTGAGGTCGCGTTCGGCGATGTCATCCGGTGCTGCCAGCAGAACCCGAGCGCCGCGCTGGCGCATGTCCGCGGCGAGGCTCAGCAACCCGGCCTGCTCGGCACCCCGTGGGGCGAAGATCAGCAGGGGATAATTTTCATCGATCAATGCCATCGGGCCGTGACGCACTTCGGCGCTGCTGAAGGCTTCGGCCTGAATCGCCGAGGTTTCCTTGAACTTGAGGGCCGCTTCCTGAGCGATGGCGAAACCGGCGCCACGACCGATCACCATCAAGCGTTGGCAATCGCGCAGGGTGTCGATGGCCAGGCTCCAATCCTTTTGCGCCGCCTCGCGCAGACCTTCCGGCAAGGCGCTGCCGGCTTCCAGTAACTCCACGTCTTCTTTCCAATGGGCAATCAGACGGGCACTGGCGCTGAGGGTGGCGATAAAACTCTTGGTCGCCGCCACGCTGCTTTCAGTGCCGGCGCACAGCGGCAGGCTGAATTCGCACGCGGCTTCCAACGGCGAGCTTTCGGCGTTGACCATGGAAATGCTCAGGGCGCCGCGCTTGCGCAACAGACGCAGGCTGTTCACCAGGTCTGGACTTTGCCCCGACTGCGAGAACGCAAACGCCACCTGGCCGCTGACCTTCAACGGTGCCTGTTGCATGGTCACTACCGACATCGGCAACGACGCCACCGGGATGCCCAGTTGCTGCATGGTCAGGTAGGCGAAATAGCTGGCGGCATGGTCGGAGCTGCCGCGAGCGACGGTCATCGCTACTTGCGGCGGCTGACGGCGCAGGCGCCCGGCGATCTCGATCATCTGCGGGTCGAGTTGCTGCAGTTGAGCTTGCACGGCCTCGAACGAGGACAGCGCCTCTTCAAGCATTTTTGAAGTCAATGTCTTCTCCTTCGACCATGACGGCGGTGAGTGTGAGTGAGCGATCCAGCCGCACGCAGTCGGCCCAGCTGCCGGGTGCAAGGCGGCCGCGTTCTTGAAGGCCGAGGTAATCGGCGGGGAATTGCGAAAGACGTTGCGAAGCCTCGGCGATCGGCAATCCGATCTTCACCAGATTGCGCAGGGCCTGATCCATGGTCAGCGTGCTGCCGGCCAGAGTGCCGTCGGGCAAGCGCACACCGCCCAGGCATTTGGTCACGGTGTGGCTACCAAGCTTGTATTCACCGTCGGGCATGCCGGCGGCGGCAGTGGAATCGGTGACGCAATACAGGCACGGGATCGCGCGCAGGGCCACCCGCATGGCGCCGGGGTGCACGTGCAGCAAGTCCGGAATCAGTTCGGCGTATTTGGCGTGGGCCAGCGCTGCACCGACGATGCCCGGCTCGCGGTGATGCAGCGGGCTCATGGCGTTGTAGAGGTGAGTGAAACTGCTGGCGCCGGCCGCCAGCGCCGCGACGCCTTCCTCGTAACTGCCGAGGGTGTGGCCGATCTGCATGCGGATGCCGCGCGCACTGAGGGTGCGGATCAAGGCATCGTGGCCGGCGATTTCCGGGGCGATAGTGATCACCCGGATCGGTGCCAACGCCAGGTATTCCTCGACTTCGGCCATCAGCGCAGTGTGGGCAAAGTTCGGCTGGGCGCCCAGCTTGCCGGGGTTGATATACGGGCCTTCAAGGTGCACGCCGAGCACTCGGGCGCAGCCTTTTGGCCGCTGCTCGCAGAACTCGCCGACGGCTTTGAGCACGCTGGAAATCTCTGCCGGCGGCGCGGTCATGGTGGTCGCCAGCAACGACGTGGTGCCGAAACGCACATGGGTTTTGGTGATGGTTTCGAAGGCCGGCGCACCTTCCATGATGTCTTTGCCGCCGCCGCCATGAACGTGCAGGTCGATGAAGCCGGGTAGCAGATAAGGCAAGTCGTTGTCGGCCGGATCGCAGGGCTCGCCTTCGATGGACACGACCTTGCCGTGTTCGTGAATCAGCCGGCCGCGAACCCAGCCGTGGGCGGTGAGGATGTTGTCTTGGGACATGATCGGTTCTCGGTTTTAGCGGCGAAGCTCTTTATCTACGGAGCTCTTTATCTACGAAGCTCTGCGACAAAATCGTAGTAGTCGTTGCGGCAGTAGGTGTCGGTGACTTCGATCGGTGTGTTGTCTTCCAGGTAGCCGACCCGGGTCATCAGCAGCATGGCGGTGCCGGGGGCGATGCCGACGAGGGCGGCAAATTCATCCGAAGCGTTGATCGCCTGGATGTGCTGCAGCGCGCGGACGATCGGCTTGCCGATGCCGTCGAGGTATTCGTAGAGGGAATCGCCCACCGCTTGCGGCTTGGGAATGATCGAAGCGGGCAGGGTGCTCATCTCGATCGCCATCACCGTGTCGTCGGCTTTGCGCAGGCGTTTGAGTCGCGCGACCTTGTCGTTGGGCGAGAGGCCGAGACGGATCAGTTCTTCGTGGGTCGGCGGGGTGATTTCACGTTCGAGCCATTGCGAGCCGGGGACGAAGCCCTTGAGGCGCAACATTTCGCTGAAACCCGAGAGGCGCGACAGCGGTTGTTCCAGGCGCGGTGTGATGAAAGTGCCGGAACCCTGGTTGCGGCGGATCAGGCCTTGCTCGAACAAGACTTCCAGCGCCTTGCGTGCCGTGACACGGGAGATGCCCAGCAGCTCGCTCAGGTTGCGCTCCGAGGGCATCGCCTGCTCGGCTTTCCACTGGCCGGCATGGATTGCCGCTTCCAGATTGCGTGCCAGTTGCAGGTACAACGGCGTGGGCTGGGTGTCGTCAGGGCGTAGGGCCTGGAGGTCATTCATGTAGGTTTGGTCCGATGCGGATATAGGATTGTTGTCGCTCGGTGGTGATCGAAAATTAATACCACTTGAATACCATGTCAATGCCACCACTTTGCTTGGGGCGTGGGAAAGCCTGCCCTGTTACGCGTAATCAATAGGGGTTGGTTTCAAGTGGTATTAAAGGTAGGGATTTTTAGCGCAAAGAACGCAGCCTGCGGTTACGCCGGTCGGGGGGACTGGTATCTTCCCGTCAGGCGTTACCGCAGGCTGCGTTCTTTTGAAATTATTTTTGGAGGAGCGACCGAAGGTAGCGCTCGGAAGACGAAATCGGTGCTTTTTGTGGCGAGGGAGCTTGCTCCCGCTGGGATGCGAAGCAGCCCTGAAATCAGCGAATGCGGTGTCAGGTCATTTTTTTGGGGCCGCTTCGCGCCCCAGCGGGAGCAAGCTCCCTCGCCACAGGTAACTGGGTTACGGGCGGATTTCGATCATCGTGCCATCCGGCACCAGGCCCCAAACCTCACGCATGTCCATGTTGCGCATGGCAATGCAGCCGTCGGTCCAGTCCAGGGTGTGGAACAGGTCTTCCGGGGTCTCTTCGGTGTCCGGTGTGCCGTGGATCATGATCATGCTGCCAGGCGGGACACCTTCACGCCGCGCGCGGGCAGAGTCGCTGACGTTCGGGTAGGAGATGTGCATCGACAGATTGAATTTATCGCTGACCTTGCGCCAGTCCAGCCAATAGAAACCTTCAGGCGTGCGTTTGTCGCCTTCCATCAGTTTCGCCCCCTTAGGTGATTTGCCCAGGGAAATGCGATAGGTCTTGAGCGGCTTGCCGTCATTGATCAATTGCAATTGGTGGGCGGATTTGAGCACAAGAACTTTTTCGATGACTTTGCCGTTCAGGGTTTCCGCAACGGAAGCCTGTGACATGGCGACGAACGACAAGCAAAACACGGCAAGCAACCAGCGCATTGAAACGATATCCCTGAAAGGTGTCGCGACTATTTAGTTAGTTATAGGTGATTTTGGAGCCAGGAGCTTTATGTGATGGCAGGCTGAGCAAGCGGCGGGATCGACTCGGACCGCACGGGGTAGACCTCGGTCCGCCGGTCAGCGAAGAAGCATTCTAAGGTACGGCCCACCGTGCGGAAAGCCAACTCGGACCACGGGATGTCGGCTTCGTCGAAAAGCTGCACTTCCAGGCTCTCGGGGCCGGCGGAAAAATCCAGGTCCACCAGCTCCGCGCGAAAGAATACGTGCACCTGGCTGATATGCGGCACGTCGATCAACGTATAAATGCTCAGGTTACGCACCCGTGCGCAGGCTTCCTCGGCGGTCTCGCGAATGGCCGCCTGCTCAATGGTTTCACCGTTTTCCATGAAACCGGCGGGCAAGGTCCAGTAACCGAGCCGGGGCTCGATGGCGCGTCGGCACAGCAACACTTTCGAGCCCCAGGTCGCCACGCAACCGGCGACGATGTTGGGATTCTGGTAGTGAATCGCCTGACAGCTGTCACAGACAAAACGCAGACGCGAATCGCCTTCGGGAATGCGCTGGGTGACCGGGTTGCCGCACTGACTGCAAAATTTCATGCTTGGGTTCCTGAATGCTGCGCCTATCTTGGCGTGCGACGGTGTCTGTCGGCAAGTTGTCGTTTAGCGACATGCAGTGGTTATGGGGTTGGGCGGCCGGTGTGATTGGTGCATGATGCGAAGTAGAGAACAAATCGAGAAGACTCATGCTGGACGAGCTACTTCACCGGGTAAGCAACCACACGCCGCGAACCCTGGAAACCGATCGACGTTTCCCCGAAGCCGCGGTACTGGTGCCCATCACCCGCAGTGACGAACCGGAACTGGTTCTGACCCTGCGCGCCAGTGGGCTCTCGACCCATGGCGGTGAAGTCGCCTTCCCCGGCGGGCGGCGCGACCCCGAAGACCCGGACCTGATTTTCACCGCGCTGCGTGAGGCCGAAGAAGAAATCGGCTTGCCGCCTGGGCTGGTCGAAGTGATCGGCCCTCTGAGCCCGCTGATCTCCCTGCACGGCATCAAGGTCACGCCTTATGTCGGGGTGATTCCTGATTTTGTCGAATACCTGGCCAACGATGCCGAGATCGCCGCAGTGTTCAGTGTGCCTCTGGAGTTTTTCCGCGAGGATCCTCGGGAACACACCCACCGCATCGATTATCAGGGCCGCAGTTGGTACGTGCCGAGTTATCGTTACGGCGAGTACAAAATCTGGGGCCTGACGGCGATCATGATCGTCGAGTTGATCAACCTGCTCTATGACGCCGACATCAGCCTGCACCACCCGCCCAAAAGCTTTATCAATATTTGAAGCCATCGTTCGTATGGCGTAAACGCGGCTGCCTGAGCCTTGAGGACAATAAGAAGATGAAATATCGCCTGGGCGACGCCCGCGTCGAAACCCATCCGCAGAGCTGGGTCGCACCCAATGCCGTGCTGGTGGGCAAGGTCAGACTGGAAGAGGGCGCCAACGTCTGGTTCAACGCCGTGTTGCGTGGCGACAACGAACTGATCCTGGTCGGCAAGAACAGCAACGTGCAGGACGGTACGGTGATGCACACCGACATGGGCTACCCGCTGACCATCGGCACCGGCGTGACCATTGGCCACAACGCCATGCTTCATGGCTGCACCGTGGGCGATTACAGTCTGATCGGCATTAATGCGGTGATTCTCAACGGCGCGAAAATCGGCAAGAACTGCATCATCGGCGCCAACTCGCTGATCGGTGAGGGCAAGGAGATTCCCGACGGTTCGCTGGTCATGGGCTCGCCGGGCAAGGTGGTTCGTGAGCTGACCGAGCAGCAGAAGAAAATGCTCGAAGCCAGCGCTGCCCACTATGTGCATAACTCTCAGCGTTACGCTCGCGATCTGGCTGAGCAGGAAGAATGAACACCCCCGAACGCCCGGTCCGCTCGCCCTGTGTGAATATTTGTGCGCTGGACGAGGATGACGTTTGCACCGGGTGTCAGCGCACGGTGGAGGAGATTACTCGTTGGAGCCGGATGGACAACGAAGAGCGCCGCAAGGTGTTGGGGTTGTGTCATGAGCGGGCGAAGTCGAGTGGGTTGATCTGGATGCTGGGAAAAACCCCGGACCTGTAGCAGCTGGCGCAGCCTGCGTTCGGCTGCGCAGCAGTCGTAAAATCAGGCACCGCGGTTTTTCAGGTAAACCGTGAACTCAGGATTTACGACTGCTGCGCAGCCGAACGCAGCCTTCGGCAGCTGCTACAGGAATCGTGTTTCGATTTGGTGCTTGTGTATGGCTGAAGTAATCTACGCGCCAAATTGACAGGTATCCCGCCACCCCATGCTCTTCCTGATCGCCTACATCAGCAGCGTCGTACTGATCAACTACGCCTTTTCCACCGCCCCGCACCTGGACATCATCTGGTCAGCCTGGGGCGGGTTGGTGTTTGTCTTGCGCGACATGGTGCAAACCCGCTTCGGCCACGGCGCCATCGCGGCGATGCTCGCGGCGCTGGTCCTGTCTTATGTCACTTCCGATCCGTCCATCGCTTTGGCCAGCGCCACGGCCTTCGCGGTGTCCGAATGTATCGACTGGCTGGTGTTCAGCATCACCAAACGCCCGTTGCACGATCGCCTGTGGATAAGTTCGGCCCTGAGCATTCCCCTCGATACCTTCATCTTCTTCGGCATGATCGACGCCTTCACCCCGGGCGTGATCCTCACCGCCATGGCCTCCAAGTTTGCCGGCGTGACGGTCGTGTGGCTGATCATGGCCTGGCGCTTGCGTAAACAGGCCATCGCCAGCTGAAGCCAAACCCCTCGGTTCATGTAAAATGCCGCGCTTTCTCCCCATGGGAAGCGCGCCAGGCGTTGCATCCCTCGATGATCCGCTTCTTGAGGACCTGAGATGACCCGTATCGGAACTCCATTGTCGCCAACCGCGACCCGCGTATTGCTGTGTGGCTGTGGTGAGTTGGGCAAGGAAGTGGTGATCGAGCTGCAACGCCTGGGCGTTGAAGTGATTGCCGTCGACCGTTACGCCAACGCGCCGGCAATGCAAGTCGCCCATCGCAGCCACGTGATCAACATGCTCGACGGCGCCGCCCTGCGTGCCGTGATCGAAGCCGAGAAGCCGCACTTCATCGTGCCGGAAATCGAAGCCATCGCCACCGCGACCCTGGTTGAGCTGGAAGCCGAAGGCTTCACCGTGATCCCGACCGCGCGCGCCGCGCAGTTGACCATGAACCGCGAAGGCATCCGTCGCCTGGCCGCTGAAGAACTGGACCTGCCGACCTCGCCGTACCACTTCGCCGACACCTTCGAGGACTACAGCAAAGCCGTCCAGGACCTGGGTTTCCCGTGCGTGGTCAAGCCAGTGATGAGCTCGTCGGGCAAAGGCCAGAGCCTGCTGCGCAGCGCCGATGATGTGAAAACCGCGTGGGATTACGCACAAGAAGGCGGCCGTGCCGGTAAAGGTCGCGTGATCGTTGAAGGTTTCATCGACTTCGACTACGAAATCACCCTGCTGACCGTGCGTCACGTGGGCGGCACGACCTTCTGCGCGCCAGTCGGTCACCGTCAGGAGAAGGGCGACTATCAGGAATCCTGGCAGCCACAAGCCATGAGCCCGATTGCCCTGGCTGAATCCGAGCGCGTCGCCAAAGCCGTTACCGAAGCCCTGGGCGGCCGTGGTCTGTTTGGTGTCGAGCTGTTCATCAAAGGTGATCAGGTGTGGTTCAGCGAAGTCTCGCCGCGCCCGCATGACACCGGCCTGGTGACCCTGATTTCCCAGGACCTGTCGCAGTTCGCGCTGCACGCACGGGCGATTCTGGGCCTGCCGATTCCGCTGATCCGTCAGTTCGGGCCTTCGGCGTCGGCGGTGATTCTGGTGGAAGGGCAGTCGACCCAGACCGCTTTCGCCAATCTGGGGGCTGCGTTGAGCGAGCCGGACACGGCGTTGCGTCTGTTTGGCAAGCCAGAGGTCAATGGTCAGCGTCGGATGGGTGTGGCGTTGGCGCGGGATGAGTCGATCGAATTGGCTCGTGCTAAAGCGACCCGTGCTTCTCAGGCTGTTGTTGTAGAGCTGTAAACCGAGGCGCGGCAATCGCTAGCAGGCTAGCTCCCACAGGGTTATGGGTTGGTCACATATTTTGTGTACACCCAATTTCCATGTGGGAGCCAGCCTGCTGGCGATGCTTTTGATTCAGGCCACCCGGTTCAAATCGTTATGCCGCGTCTCCTTCAGACACAGCACCGCAATCAAACTCAGCACCGCCGCTCCCGACACATACCCGCCGACATAACTCAAACCGCCCATCGCCACCAGTTTCTGCGCGAAGAACGGCGCCGCCGAGGCCCCGACGATTCCGCCCAGGTTGTAGGCTGCCGACGCGCCGGTATACCGCACATGCGTTGGAAACAACTCTGGCAGCAGCGCGCCCATCGGCGCAAACGTCACGCCCATCAGAAACAGCTCGATGCACAGGAACAGCGCCACGCCCCAGGTCGAGCCTTGGGTCAGCAGCGGTTCCATCAAGAATCCGGACAGGATCGCCAACACACCGCCAATGATCAGCACCGGTTTGCGCCCGTAGCGGTCGCTGGCCCAGGCCGACAACGGTGTTGCCGCCGCCATGAACAGTACGGCGAAGCACAGCAGGCCGAGGAAGGTTTCGCGACTGTAGCCGAGTGTCGACACGCCATAACTCAACGAAAATACGGTCGAGATGTAGAACAGTGCGTAACACACCACCATCGACCCGGCACCCAGCAGCATCGGCACCCAGTACTGACTGAACAGCTCGACCAGCGGGATCTTCACCCGTTCCTGACGGGCCATGGCGTTGGCAAACACCGGGGTTTCGTGGAGTTTGAGCCGCACGTAGAGGCCTACCATCACCAGCGCGGCGCTGAGCAGGAACGGAATCCGCCAGCCCCACGAGCGAAACTGCTCGTCATTCAGGGTCATGGCCAGTGTCAGGAACAGGCCGTTAGCCGCCAGAAAACCGATCGAAGGACCGAGCTGCGGGAACATGCCGAACCAGGCGCGCTTGCCCTTGGGCGCATTCTCCGTCGCCAGCAGCGCCGCACCGCCCCATTCGCCGCCCAGGCCAAGGCCTTGGCCGAAACGCAGCACGCACAGCAGGATCGGCGCCCAGGCCCCGATGCTGTCGTAACCCGGCAATACACCGATCAGCGTGGTGCACACACCCATCAACAGCAGCGAAGCGACCAGGGTCGACTTGCGCCCGACGCGGTCACCGAAGTGGCCGAACAGCGCCGAGCCCAAGGGTCTTGCGAGGAAGGCGATGCCGAAGGTGAGGAACGCCGACAGCATCTGGGCGGTGCCGGAAGTCTGCGGAAAGAACACCGGACCGATCACCAGCGCAGCGGCTGTGGCATAGACGTAGAAATCGTAAAACTCGATGGCCGTGCCGATAAAACTCGCCGTGGCCACGCGGGTGGCGGAGTTTGTCGGTTGCGCAGGCGTGGTTTCGTTATAAGTCGTGCTGGTCGTCATGCGGTTATCCCTGACAGTCATGTGCCCCAGTGGAGCGAATTATTATGGTCGAACACCCAGGGATGTGGGAGTGAGGCGCGGCCGCTGTTCAAGGTAGGAACAGTCGTCGGTGTAGTGCGGATTTTGCCGATGGTCTGGCCGGAACCTGCTGCGTGCGGGGTAAGCACGTGGTCCGGCGGGGCTTGGGTAAGCGGATTTGATTATAGGAAGGTGGCTAACGATCAAACAAGTGGCTTGGGATTAGCGAGGTCTCTGTGGCGAGGGGGCTTGCCCCCGTTGCGTTGCGAAGCAGTGCCAAAACCTGCGACAGTGCTCTTCCTGACACACCGCGTGTGCCGAACCTGCGACTGCTTCGCAGCCGAACGGGGGCAAGCCCCCTCGCCACAGGATATGTGTTTGGGTTTAGATCACTGCAGGCACGGAGCTGGTATGCCAGATCAGCACGCGCGTGACGCGATTGTCTTCCGTCTCCAGAATCTCCAGCCGATAACGCCCGATCTTCAGGCACACCGCACTGTCCGGAATCGTCTCCAGCGCCTCGGTCACCAACCCGTTAAGAGTTTTCGGGCCATCGCTGGGCAGGTGCCAGCCCAGGCTCTTGTTCAATTCGCGAATCGACGCCGCACCTTCGATCATCAGGCGCCCATCGGCCTGCGGATGAATGTGCGGGTTGTCCAGGCTGTGCTGGCTTTCGAATTCGCCGACGATTTCTTCAAGAATGTCTTCCAGGGTCACGATGCCCAGTACTTCACCGTACTCGTCGACGACCATGCCCAGGCGCCGCTGCTGTTTGTGGAAATTCAGCAGCTGCAGCTGCAGCGGAGTGCTTTCCGGCACGAAGTACGGTTCGTGACTGGCGGCCAGCAGTGCTTCTAGCGTCAGGCTAGCATCGGCCAGCAAGTGGCGGATCTGTCGGGTATTGAGCACCGCTTCGACCTGGTTGATGTCGCTGTGGAACACCGGCAGGCGCGTGCGCTTGTTGTTACGCAGTTGCTCGATGATTTCTGCGAGGGAGTCGTCGAGGTTGATCCCGTCGACGTCACTGCGGGTCACCAGGATGTCATTGACCGTGATGTTGTCCAGCGCGTGGATGCCCGACAGCGGGTGCGGGCGGCAGACGGCTTGATCGTAATCGTCCTTCCGGTCGTTCGGGCTCTCGTCTTCGCTCTGTTGCACCACTTTGACTTTGCGGGCAAACGGTCGCATAAGCAGCTGAGTCAAACCGTTGAGCAGCCAGGCGGCCGGGTAGATGATTTTCAGTGGCGCGCCGAGCAGCGTGTTTCCCAAGGCCAGAACAGCGTCGGGATAGCGCACGGCGAGGGTGCGCGGCAGGTAGTCGGCAAACACCAGAAGCGCGGCACCGGCGCCTGCACAGGCAATCCACGGACCGTTTTCTGCCCAGATGAAGATCGCCAGCAAGGTGCTGATGACCACGGCCAGTGCGCGGCACAGGGTATTGCAGAAGATCAGGCTGTTGAGCGGGAAGCTCAGCTTCGCGACCGGTTTATCGCTGGAGCGCGAGGCGGTTCGCTGGGCCAACAAGTATTGTTGCGCGGTTTCGATAGCGGTAAACAGCCCCGACCATAAAATCAGCAAGGCCAATACCGCGAGCATCGGCCCTATGGGCAAGTCGTCCATTAATGCCGCCCGTCAGATGTGCAAGATGTATTCACGGACCAGCTTACTGCCGAAGTACGCCAGCATCAGCAGGCAGAAACCGGCGAGGGTCCAGCGAATGGCCTTGTGTCCGCGCCAGCCGAGGCGGTTTCGGCCCCAAAGCAGCACGCTGAAGACGATCCAGGCCAGGCAAGCCAGCAAGGTTTTGTGCACCAGGTGCTGGGCGAACAGGTTGTCGACGAACAACCAGCCGGAAATCAGTGACAGCGACAACAGGGTCCAGCCGGCCCAGAGGAAGCCGAACAGCAGGCTCTCCATGGTTTGCAGCGGCGGAAAGTTCTTGATCAGCCCTGAAGGGTGCTTGTGCTTGAGCTGATGGTCTTGCACCAGCAGCAACAAGGCCTGAAACATCGCGATGGTGAACATGCCGTAAGCGAGGATCGACAGCAGGATGTGGGCGAGGATGCCCGGCTCTTCGTCGATGATCTGCACCGTACCGGCGGGGGCGAACTGCGCCAGCAACACCGTGGCGGCACCGAGCGGGAACAGCAATATAAGCAGGTTTTCCACGGGGATCCGCGAGCAGGCCAGCAGGGTCAGGGCGATGACTGCCGCGGCAATCAGGCTGGCGGCACTGAAAAAGTCCAGGCCCAGGCCAATCGGTGTCAGCAGGTGGGTGAACAGGCTGGCGCTGTGAGCCAGCACGGCAAGCACGCCGAGCGTGACCAGCAGGCGCTTGTTCGCCTTGGCGCCGGTGGCCAGACGAGTGCCTTGATAGAGGGTCGCAGCGGCATATAAGCAGGCGGCGGCGAGGGTAGTCAGCAAACTGGGTGACAAGGGGAGCATAAATCCTGTTAGGCAAGCCCGAAAGGCGCTGAGTTTGGCATAGAACCCCCGTAGCACGAAAGACCATGCAACCTGACGATGAGGTGTCCGCCAGACGCAGTCTTCGCTATAATCCGCGACCTGCCCACGCCGCAGGCTCGCCGAGCACATGTTTATTCCGGTCTGGGCCGCCATTATCCCGGTCTACACAGGGCCTGAAAGGATCGCGCAATGTTTGAAAACTTAACCGACCGTCTCTCGCAGACGCTGCGCCATGTCACCGGCAAGGCCAAGCTGACCGAGGACAATATCAAAGACACCCTGCGCGAAGTGCGCATGGCGTTGCTCGAAGCCGACGTCGCCTTGCCGGTGGTGAAAGACTTCGTCAATTCGGTCAAGGAGCGCGCCGTCGGCACCGAGGTGTCTCGTAGCCTGACGCCGGGCCAGGCCTTCGTGAAGATCGTCCAGGCCGAGCTCGAAAGCCTGATGGGCGCCGCCAACGAAGACTTGAACCTGAGCGCCGTTCCGCCTGCCGTGGTGTTGATGGCCGGTTTGCAGGGTGCGGGTAAAACCACCACCGCCGGCAAGCTCGCGCGCTTCCTTAAAGAGCGCAAGAAGAAGTCGGTCATGGTCGTGTCCGCGGACGTTTACCGTCCGGCGGCGATCAAACAGCTGGAAATGCTCGCCGGTGAAGTGGGCGTTACCTTCTTCCCGTCCGACCTGAGCCAGAAGCCGGTCGACATCGCGCAAGCGGCTATAAAAGAAGCAAAGCTTAAGTTTATTGATGTAGTCATCGTCGATACCGCCGGTCGTCTGCACATCGACGAAGAGATGATGGGCGAGATCAAGGCATTGCACGCCGCGATCAACCCGGTCGAAACCCTGTTCGTGGTCGACGCCATGACCGGCCAGGACGCCGCCAACACGGCCAAGGCCTTCGGCGACGCATTGCCGCTGACCGGTGTGATCCTGACCAAGGTCGACGGCGACGCCCGTGGCGGTGCCGCCCTGTCGGTGCGTGCCATCACCGGCAAGCCGATCAAGTTCATCGGTATGGGCGAGAAGAGCGAAGCGCTCGAACCGTTCCACCCCGAGCGTATTGCTTCGCGCATCCTCGGCATGGGCGACGTGCTCAGCCTGATCGAACAGGCGGAAGCGACGCTCGACAAGGACAAAGCCGACAAGCTTGCTAAAAAGTTGAAGAAGGGCAAGGGCTTCGACCTCGAAGACTTCCGCGATCAGCTGCAACAGATGAAGAACATGGGCGGCCTCGGCGGCCTCATGGACAAACTGCCGAACATCGGCGGCGTGAACCTGGCGCAGATGGGCAATGCCCAGGGTGCGGCAGAGAAACAATTCAAGCAAATGGAAGCCATCATCAATTCCATGACCCCGGCCGAGCGCCGCGACCCTGAGCTGATCAGCGGTTCGCGCAAACGCCGGATCGCCATGGGTTCCGGCACCCAGGTGCAGGACATCGGTCGCTTGATCAAGCAGCACAAGCAGATGCAGAAGATGATGAAGAAATTCTCCGCGAAAGGCGGAATGGCCAAAATGATGCGCGGCATGGGCGGTATGTTGCCCGGCGGCGGCATGCCAAAAATGTAAAGAATCCGCACCGACAGCGATGTCGGTGCAGTACCACAGTAATGTGGGAACTCCAGCAAACCCGCACTTGGCGGGAGCTGACTGGCCGTTTTCAACGACGGCTCTATAGCAAATCTGCATGGCGTCCGATAGGCCGCCGGAAAAAGACATTTGCAAAAGTCCGGATATTCCTTAGAATATGCGGCCTTTCGGGCACCTATGCCCGCTGTGCCTTTAGATTTGCAGCACCGACTACAGGAACGATGTTCACATGCTAACAATCCGTCTTGCCCTTGGCGGCTCCAAAAAGCGCCCGTTTTACCACTTGACCGTAACCGACAGCCGCAACCCGCGCGACGGTTCGCACAAGGAACAGGTTGGTTTCTTCAACCCTGTTGCTCGTGGTCAAGAAGTCCGTCTGTCCGTGAACCAAGAGCGCGTAGCCTACTGGCTGAGCGTTGGTGCACAACCTTCTGAGCGTGTTGCTCAGTTGTTGAAGGATGCATCTAAGGCTGCGGCCTGAGCAATATGAACGCGACGCCAGCCATTGCTGATGATTTGATCGTTATCGGCAAGATTTATTCTGTTCATGGCGTTCGCGGCGAAGTGAAGGTTTATTCCTTTACTGATCCGACTGAAAACCTGTTGCAGTACAAAACCTGGACGCTCAAGCGCGAAGGCAATGTGAAACAGGTCGAGCTGGTCAGCGGACGTGGGAACGACAAGTTCCTGGTCGCAAAGCTCAAGGGTCTTGATGATCGTGAAGAAGCTCGTCTTCTGGCCGGTTATGAGATCTGCGTGCCGCGCAACCTGTTCCCTGAATTGACCGACGGCGAGTACTACTGGTACCAGCTGGAAGGTCTGAAGGTCATTGATCAACTCGGGCAATTGCTCGGGAAAATCGATCATCTTCTGGAAACCGGCGCCAATGATGTAATGGTGGTCAAGCCTTGCGCTGGCAGCCTGGATGATCGCGAACGCCTGTTGCCCTATACGGAGCAATGCGTGTTGGCCGTCGACCTCGCAGCAGGCGAGATGAAGGTGGAATGGGATGCGGACTTCTAAGCGTGGCTAACTTGCGCGTAGAAGTGATCAGTTTGTTTCCCGAGATGTTCTCCGCCATCAGCGAGTACGGCATCACCAGTCGTGCGGTGAAACAGGGGCTGTTGCAGCTCACCTGTTGGAATCCGCGAGACTACACGACGGATCGACATCACACTGTGGACGATCGCCCATTTGGCGGTGGTCCGGGCATGGTGATGAAGATCAAGCCCCTGGAAGATGCATTGGTTCAGGCCAAGGCAGCAGCCGGGGAGGCGGCGAAGGTAATTTACCTGTCCCCCCAAGGCCGTCAACTGACTCAGTCGGCGGTACGCGAGTTGGCGAATCTGGATGCATTGATCCTGATTGCCGGCCGCTATGAAGGCATTGACGAGCGTTTTATTGATGCTCATGTCGATGAAGAGTGGTCGATTGGCGACTATGTACTGTCTGGCGGCGAGCTGCCGGCGATGGTCCTGATCGATGCGGTTACACGACTGCTGCCTGGAGCTTTAGGGCATGCGGACTCCGCCGAGGAAGATTCCTTTACGGATGGTTTGCTGGATTGCCCGCACTACACCCGACCTGAGGTGTATGCGGATCAGCGTGTTCCCGACGTGTTGCTAAGTGGCAATCACGCGCATATCCGGCGTTGGCGTTTACAGCAGTCCCTTGGTAGGACCTTTGAACGACGCGCCGATCTTCTGGAAAGCCGCTCGCTTTCTGGAGAAGAGAAGAAGCTGCTCGAGGAATACATCCGCGAGCGGGACGATAGTTAACAACGTATCGATGGTAAGTCCGTTGATTTACCTTAGGAGCACAGCATGACTAACAAAATCATCCTTGCACTCGAAGCAGAGCAGATGACCAAAGAGATCCCTACCTTTGCCCCGGGCGACACTATTGTCGTTCAGGTGAAAGTGAAGGAAGGCGACCGTTCGCGTTTGCAAGCGTTCGAAGGTGTTGTTATCGCCAAGCGTAACCGCGGCGTAAACAGTGCTTTCACCGTTCGTAAAATCTCCAACGGTGTTGGCGTAGAGCGTACTTTCCAGACCTACAGCCCGCAAATCGACAGCATGGCCGTTAAACGTCGCGGTGACGTACGTAAAGCCAAGCTGTACTACCTGCGTGACCTGTCCGGTAAAGCAGCTCGCATCAAGGAAAAACTGGCTTAAGCCCAGCTTCCGATGCAGAAAAAAGCAGCCTACGGGCTGCTTTTTTGTTGCCTGCGATTTACCTGAGGGAGCGTGGCTTGCCCGCGAATCGATCCACCAGACACCGCGTTTACATCAGGCTCTATAAAGCCCCGGCAGGCTATGAAAGACTTACCTTCAGTTTTCCAGTTACCTGAGCCTCTATGCCCGCCATCGATCATCCCCTGATAGACCAATTCCTCGACGCCCTGTGGTTGGAGAAGGGCCTGTCGGACAACACCCGCGATGCCTATCGCAGTGACTTGGCCCTGTTCAACGGCTGGCTGCAGGACAAGGGCCTGGAATTGATCAACGCCGGCCGTGAATTGATCCTCGATCACTTGGCCTGGCGCCTGGAGCAGAATTACAAACCCCGTTCCACGGCGCGATTTCTCTCCGGCGTGCGTGGGTTTTATCGCTATTTGCTGCGGGAAAAGCTGATCGCCGTCGATCCGACCTTGCGTGTCGATATGCCCCAACTGGGTAGGCCGTTGCCTAAATCTCTGTCGGAAGCAGACGTGGAAGCGCTGCTGAAAGCCCCGGACTTGAGCGAGGCTATCGGTCAGCGTGACCGCGCCATGCTCGAAGTGCTTTACGCGTGCGGCCTGCGGGTGACGGAGCTGATCAGCCTGACACTGGAACAGGTCAATCTGCGCCAGGGTGTGCTGCGGGTGATGGGCAAGGGCAGCAAGGAGCGCCTGGTGCCGATGGGCGAAGAGGCGATTGTCTGGGTCGAGCGTTATATGCGTGATGGCCGCCAGGAACTGCTCGGCGGACGTCCCAGCGATGTCATGTTCCCCAGCCAGCGCGGCGAGCAGATGACCCGCCAGACTTTCTGGCACCGCATCAAGCACCAGGCCAAGGTCGCCGGGATCGGCAAGTCGCTATCCCCGCACACCTTGCGCCATGCGTTCGCCACGCACTTGCTCAACCACGGCGCCGACTTGCGTGTGGTGCAAATGCTGCTCGGCCACAGCGACCTGTCGACCACGCAGATCTACACCCACGTCGCCCGCGCACGCTTGCAGGACCTGCACGCCAAACACCACCCGCGCGGCTGATCAAGGTACTGCGCGATCCGTGTAGGAGCGAAGCTTGCTCGCGAAGAACGTCTGGACAACATGTTCTTCCAGACAGCACGCGTTATCGTTGACGCCCTTCGCGAGCAAGCTTCGCTCCTACAGGGATCGTGGTGTTTTTGCTGGTCGGGCGTTGTCTTGTCACCCGCATTCGGCCACACAGCCCTTATGTGGTAGGCTTTGCCGGTTTGCACGATGGGCGGTTATGACCCGGTGTTTCGGCACGGGCGTTCTGATCGTCCCATTTGTCCGTCTTCAGGAGTTCTCATGCGTCTGACCCAGATTTTCGCCGCCGCAGCCATTGCGTTGGTCAGCACCTTTGCCGTCGCCGATGACGCGGCCGACAAAGCAATCCGTAAAAGCCTGGAAAACCTCCAGCTCGAAGTGCCGGTAGAAAGCATCTCCGCCAGCCCGCTGCCGGGCCTGTACGAAGTCAAACTGCAAGGCAGCCGCGTGCTCTACGCCAGCGCCGACGGCCAATACGTGGTTCAGGGCTACATGTTCCAGCTCAAGGACGGCAAACCGATCAACCTGACCGAGAAGACCGAACGCCTGGGCGTGTCCAAACTGGTCAACGCCATTCCCGTCGCGGAAACCGTGGTCTACCCGGCGATCGGCGAAACCAAATCGCACATCACCGTGTTCACCGACACCACCTGCCCGTACTGCCACAAACTGCATGCCGAAGTGCCTGAGCTGAACAAGCGCGGCATTGAAGTGCGTTACGTCGCGTTCCCGCGCCAGGGCCTGGGCTCGCCGGGTGACGAACAGCTGCAAGCGGTCTGGTGCTCGAAAGACAAGAAAGCAGCCATGGACAAGATGGTCGACGGCAAGGAAATCAAGGCCGCCAAGTGCGATAACCCGGTTTCCAAGCAGTTCGCCCTCGGTCAGTCGATCGGCGTGAACGGCACACCGGCCATCGTTTTGGCGGACGGTCAGGTCATTCCGGGCTACCAGCCTGCGCCACAAGTCGCCAAACTGGCGCTGGGCGCGAAATAATTCGCATCGTCACGGCCAGCCTTTGACGATCATGGTCCGGCGGTAACATTTGTCGGGCCATTAATAGAGAGCCGCGAGCATGCGGCTGTTTTCACGGCCGGCCTTGAGTCGGCCGTTTTATGGGGAGTTCACAGTGAAACCGGTCAAAGTAGGCATCTGTGGGTTAGGGACCGTCGGTGGCGGTACCTTCAACGTACTTCAGCGCAACGCCGAGGAAATTGCTCGTCGTGCCGGGCGTGGAATCGAAGTGGCACAAATTGCCATGCGCACGCCAAAGCCTCAGTTCCAAACGACCGGTATTGCGATTACCAACGATGTCTTCGAAGTGGCCACGAACCCTGAGATCGACATCGTTATAGAGCTGATGGGCGGCTACACCGTTGCCCGCGAGCTGGTACTCAAGGCCATCGAGAATGGCAAGCATGTGGTCACCGCGAACAAGGCACTGATCGCCGTTCACGGTAATGAGATTTTCGCCAAGGCCCGCGAGAAGGGCGTGATTGTGGCGTTCGAAGCGGCTGTGGCCGGTGGCATTCCGGTGATCAAGGCGATCCGTGAAGGCCTGTCCGCCAACCGCATCAACTGGGTTGCCGGGATCATCAACGGCACCGGCAACTTCATCCTCACCGAGATGCGTGAGAAGGGGCGCACCTTCGAAGACGTACTCGCCGAGGCGCAAGCCCTGGGTTACGCCGAAGCCGATCCGACTTTCGACGTTGAAGGCATCGACGCAGCCCACAAGCTGACGATCCTGGCCTCCATCGCCTTCGGCATCCCGCTGCAATTCGACAAGGCCTACACCGAAGGCATCACCAAGCTGACCACCGCTGACGTGAACTACGCCGAAGCGCTGGGCTATCGCATCAAGCATCTGGGCGTCGCTCGCAGCACTGCGGCTGGCATCGAGTTGCGCGTGCACCCGACGCTGATCCCGGCCGATCGCCTGATCGCCAACGTCAACGGCGTAATGAACGCGGTGATGGTCAACGGTGACGCTGCCGGCTCGACCCTGTTCTACGGCGCGGGTGCCGGCATGGAGCCGACCGCTTCGTCGGTGATCGCCGACCTGGTGGACGTGGTTCGCGCCATGACCTCCGACCCGGAAAACCGTGTGCCGCACCTTGCCTTCCAGCCGGATTCGCTGTCGGCGCACCCGATCCTGCCGATCGAAGCCTGCGAAAGCGCCTACTACCTGCGTATTCAGGCGAAAGACCATCCGGGCGTACTGGCCCAGGTCGCGAGCATCCTGTCGGAGCGCGGCATCAACATCGAATCGATCATGCAGAAAGAAGTCGAAGAGCATGACGGTCTGGTGCCGATGATCCTGCTGACCCATCGCGTGCTGGAACAGCACATGAACGACGCGATCGCCGCCCTCGAAGCACTGACGGGTGTAGTGGGTCCGGTTGTACGGATCCGTGTCGAACACCTGAATTAACACAGCGGCAAGCAGCAAGCTTCAAGCAGCAAGTCAAAGGCAGATCGGCTTTTGCTTGCAGCTTGTAGCTTGCCCCTTGAAGCCCAAACCGAAGGTTTGCCCCTATGCGCTATATCAGTACCCGCGGCCAGGCACCGGCCCTGAATTTCGAAGATGTCCTGCTGGCCGGTCTCGCCACCGACGGCGGTCTGTACGTCCCGGAAAACCTGCCACGTTTCACCCAGGAAGAAATAGCTTCCTGGGCCGGCCTGCCGTATCACGAGCTGGCTTTCCGCGTCATGCGCCCGTTCGTCACCGGCAGCATTCCCGATGCCGATTTCAAAAAGATTCTGGAAGAAACCTACGGTGTGTTCTCGCACAACGCCGTGGCACCGTTGCGTCAGTTGAACGGCAACGAATGGGTGCTGGAGCTGTTCCACGGCCCGACCCTGGCGTTCAAGGACTTTGCCCTGCAACTGCTGGGCCGCCTGCTCGACTACGTACTGGAAAAACGCGGTGAGCGCGTGGTGATTGTCGGCGCCACCTCCGGTGATACCGGTTCGGCCGCCATCGAAGGCTGCAAGCACTGCGAAAACGTCGACATCTTCATCCTGCACCCGCACAACCGCGTGTCCGAAGTGCAGCGTCGGCAGATGACCACCATTTTCGGCGAGAACATCCACAACATCGCTATCGAAGGCAACTTCGATGACTGCCAGGAAATGGTCAAGGCGAGCTTCGCCGACCAAAGCTTCCTCAAGGGCACGCGCCTGGTGGCGGTGAACTCGATCAACTGGGCGCGGATCATGGCCCAGATCGTCTACTACTTCCACGCAGCCCTGCAGTTGGGCGGCCCGGCTCGCTCAGTGTCGTTCTCGGTGCCGACCGGCAACTTCGGCGATATCTTCGCTGGTTACCTGGCACGCAACATGGGTCTGCCGATCAACCAGTTGATCGTCGCCACCAACCGCAACGACATCCTGCACCGCTTCATGAGCGGCAACCAGTACGTCAAGGAAACCTTGCACGCCACGCTGTCGCCGTCGATGGACATCATGGTGTCGTCGAACTTCGAACGCCTGCTGTTCGACCTGCACGGTCGCAACGGCGCAGCGATTGCCGGTTTGATGGACACCTTCAAGCAGGGTGGCGGTTTCAGCGTTGAACAGGAACGCTGGACCGAAGCCCGCAAGTTGTTCGATTCGTTGGCCGTGGATGACGCGCAAACCTGCGAAACCATCGCCGACGTCTATGAGCAAACCGGTGAGCTGCTGGATCCGCACACCGCCATCGGTGTGAAGGCTGCGCGCGAATGCCGTCGTAGCCTGGATATTCCAATGGTGATTCTCGGCACGGCTCATCCGGTCAAATTCCCGGATGCAGTGGAGAAAGCCGGCGTAGGAAAAGCGCTCGAACTACCTGCACATCTTTCTGATTTGTTTGAGCGAGATGAGCGTTGCACCGTGTTGCCGAATGATTTGAAAGCCGTGCAGGCCTTTGTCAGTCAGCATGGCAACCGCGGCAAGCCTCTGTAACCGGTAAAAGCTGTCACATTTTGAAGCCCGTCTCCTGACGGGCTTTCTCATTTCTGCATGCCACACTTGTCGCGTTTTCGCCCCAGGAAGGACGGGCGAGTTGATCGTGAAGGAAGTGGTAATGCTGTTTTTCAGAGGGTTAAAGCCAGCCGCGTGCTGGATGTTTTTGATCGCAGTCCTGGGCTTTGCCCAAGGGGGGGCGGCAGCGCAATTGGCGACTCCTGAGTCCAGGGGCTCGGGAGCCGGCGCAACCGTCGAGCTGGATGCTCAGGAATCTAGATGGATTGCCGAGCACCCGCAAGTCATCGTCGCGTCGGTTCAATACCCGCTTTATCTGTTCAAGGATGAGCACGGTCAATGGAGCGGTTTGAACAATGATCTGCTCAATCGCATCAGTGCCATGACGGGTTTGCAGTTTGTTCACGAAGAGTCGTTTTCTACCGAGCAGTTGCTCGGGCGTCTGGAAAGTGGCGAGGCGGACATGAGCACCACCCTGGCAATGAATGACGAGCGCAAGGTGTTCCTGGATTTCAGTCATGCGTTCGGTGGCGCTGGGTGGGTGTTTGTCGGGCGGGCAGATGCACCTGTCGTGCACTCCCTCGAGCAGTTGGCAAAAAGAGTGCTGGTGCTGCCGGCCCGGCACGCACTCGAAGGCTCGATTCGCCGCGACTACCCGGCGATCGAGTTGCGCACGGTCAAGACTTACGCCGAAGCCAGGGCGCTGGTTGAAAGTGGTGAAGCCTTTGCCACCATCGAAAATGAAATCGGGGCGCAACTCTATCCGTTGGGGCAACTCAAGGTCGGGCATGCAGTGGAGGGCAAATGGGAGGCTGATCACCTCGCGGCACGCAAAGGTCAGTCGCCGTTGCTGAGCATTCTGAACAAGGCGCTTGAGGCTTTTTCTGCGGCTGAATTGCGCGCCATTCGCCTCAAATGGCTCAATGGGGTCGCTCCCGTTCAACCTCCCTCTCCCTGGCGGCAGATGACTCACTGGGTTTGCTGGGGCATGTTTATCGTCAGCCTGTTCGGTCTGCTTTCCTTGCTCTGGAACCGCAGGCTCGCGGCGCTGATCAAGCAACGCATAGACGCTGAGAAAGGTCTGGGCGATCAGCTTGCGTTCCAGCAAGCGTTGATGGACGCCATGCCCGATCCGATGTTTGTTCGTGATCTGCAAGGGCGCCTGATCATGTGCAACAAGAGTTACGAGGACAGCCTCGGCACCCGATTTGATCAGGTTCAGGGCCGGCAGCTGATTGAACTCGATGTGTTGCCCAACGACACCGCAGCGCTGCTGCATGCCGAGTTCATGGCGCAAATGGAGACTCGAAAACCACGCTTCAGTGAACGCCAATTGATGTTCAACAACGGTGTCAGGGACATCTACCAGTGGACGGTGCCGTTCTACAGCGCCGACGGTCAATTGCGGGGGTTGCTGGGGGGATGGACCGATATCGGTCACCGGACAAGGCAACTGTGAATCGGCTGTTTTTTCCCTGTCATCTTTGCCGTGCATGCTCTGTCGACCAGGGACGCCGACGCGTCTGCACCTGGAATCCAGAACTTTCTTCTCGGGCCAGTGGTCATTTACTGTGAACACGCCCCAGGCACTTTGTTTTCGGACTATTGAGTGGTGATCGAGATGGAAAGTATCAGTCTATTGCTCGGTGAGGCTCTGAGCCCGTATCAGGTCACGCTGACCCCGTCGGGCGCCCATGGCGAATGCCTGGTGACACTGAAGAATGCGACCGGCGCGATCGTGGTCGAACGGGCGTTCAATCAAGCCCAGTTAACCGATTACCGTCTGCTGACGGATGTCGTCGACGGCTTGCACCGCGACGTGCTGATTGCCGAAGGACGGCTGGAGCCCTGCGTCATCGCGGCTTTGCGCCATGCGGCTCAGGACAAGATTCTGGCCCGCCGAAATTGAATTTTTTTTTGTGGGAACCTTCCTGCTCTCAGGTCAGTCAGAGCATGTAACAGCAGGATCAAGCATTGTGCTCCGGTGTTTGTAGCTTGCTGTTACTGGTCTTTATGTAGGCCACGTTTAACCCCGAGTCGTCTCCCCACTTCTCGGGGTTTCTTTTGCCTGCGATTTGTCATTGCCCGATTTGCTGCTCGAAAAAAGCTTTGGCTTCTTTCAGATAGTCATTGCGTCTTTCCGGGTCCAGCCAGTCAGCGTACAGCTGATCCAATCGATCATGGGGCAGGGTGCGCAACAGCCGATTGATCTCGAGGATGGCTTGTCGGCCCAGGGGCGTATTGGAGCAACCAATGTGCCCCGACAGGTATTTACCCGTGCCCTTGACCGGGAAAAACTCTAGCTGATCGTCGGCGATGTGCTCTCTATTGGCCTGATAGCGAATCTCCGGCCAATATCCCAAGACCATTTGCAAACGGCCCAGGCGCTGCATCTGCAACAGGCTGGCGAGGGCATCGTTGCCGTAATGGGGAGTCAGCGCGTCCGGTGGCGCCAGTTTCAGCAGCGCGTCGAGGACTTGGCCATAGCTGCGCTCGGCGACGACGCCGATTTTTTTCCCGCCACTGGCCAGCAGTGTCGCGAGATCGACTTCGCCGTCGATCAGAAAAGGATCCAGCACCGCACGGTCTGCCCGGCGGACGACAAGTCCATTGCTCACCGCGCGGAAGGCCGGAATCGAGAACGCAATCCACTGTTCACGCGCCTTGGTCCAAACCAGCGAGGGATCGCAGGTAAACGATTCTTCCTGGAGCATCTGCATGCCGCGGGCCCGGTTGACCCGCATCAGGGCATGCTCGTACTGCGGCATGCCGGCAATCAACAGCGGCAGGATCTGATCGACAATCCCCTGACCCTTTCTCGGACCTTCGAAAATCATCGTGGGCGGCAAGTCGCGGAGTAACCAGATCAGCGTCTCTTTAGGTTGCGCCACAACGGGAGTTGCCAGCCCGGCCAATAGCCCCAACACCGCCGCTGTACGCCAGTTGCGGGTGTTGTGAATGGCTGTTGAAAGGGGGCGTTTCAGCTTAGATAGCCCCGTCTTCTCGCAGCTTGGCAATCTGTTGCTGGTCGTAACCAAGATCGTTGAGTACCTGCGCATTGTGTTCGCCCAACTGCGGCCCGACCCATTCGCAATCGCCGGGTGTCTCTGAGAGTTTCGGCACAATCCCCGGCATCTTGAAGTCTTTACCGTCCGGCAGCTTGGCCTGAAGGAACATTTCCCGGGCCAGGTATTGCGGATCGCTGAACATGTCTTCGGCGCTGAAGATCCGGCTGACGGGCACCTCGGCCTGATTCAGCAGCGCAAGCACGGTATCAAGCGGCTGCGAATTGACCCAGCGATCGATCACCCCGTAAATCTCGTCGCGGCGGCTGTCGCGTCCGTCGTTGCTGGTCAGCACCGGGTCGTTGGCCAGGTCTTCGCGACCGATGATCAGCATGAAGCGTTTGAAAATCGCGTCGCCATTGGCACCGATCTGCACATGCTTGCCGTCGGCGCTGGTGTGGATCGAGGAGGGCGTGATGCCCGGCATGATGTTGCCGGTGCGTTCGCGGATGAAGCCGAACACGTCGAACTCCGGCACCATGCTTTCCATCATGGCGAAGATCGCCTCATACAGCGCCACGTCCACCACTTGGCCCTGGCCACCGTTGACCTCGCGATGACGCAACGCCATCAGCGCACCAATCACACCCCACAGCGCGGCGATCGAGTCACCGATGGAAATCCCGGTGCGCACTGGTGGTCGGTCTTCGAAGCCGGTGATGTAGCGCAGGCCGCCCATGGATTCACCGACGGCACCAAAACCTGGCTGATCTTTCATCGGTCCGGTCTGGCCGAACCCTGACAGCCGCACCATCACCAGTTTCGGGTTGAGGGCGTGCAAGACTTCCCAGCCCAGACCGAGCTTTTCCAACACGCCAGGGCGGAAGTTCTCAATCAGGATGTCCGCTTCGCTCAGCAGTTTTTTCAGGATCGCCAAGCCTTCCGGGTGTTTCAGGTTCAACGTCAGGGATTTTTTGTTACGGGCCTGGACGAACCACCACAGCGAGGTACCTTCGTACAGTTTTCGCCATTTGCGCAGCGGATCACCGCCGTCGGGGGATTCGATCTTGATCACTTCGGCGCCGAACTCTCCGCAAATGCGCGAGGCAAACGGCCCGGCGATCAAGGTGCCCAATTCGATGACTTTCAGACCTGAGAGCGGTTTGGCGGTGAACGGCATGCTGGATCCTGTAGGACAAAGGCTGAGCGGATATAGCCTTTTAACATAGCCGAATGTCAGACGACCAAGGTTGATCGCCTTCAATTCGTTGATTGCCTACTGCATCGGTTAGACTTGCCGCCTTTCCTCGTATCAAGAAGCCCGTTCATGGCCCAGCCGTCCACGACCTACAAGTTTGAACTGAACCTCACCGACCTCGACCGCAGCGTATACGAGACCGTGAAGCAGACCATCGCCCGTCACCCTTCAGAAACCGAAGAGCGCATGACTGTGCGGCTGCTGGCCTACGCCTTTTGGTACAACGAGCAGCTGTCGTTCGGGCGCGGTCTGTCAGACGTGGATGAACCTGCGCTGTGGGAAAAGAGCCTGGATGACCGTGTCCTGCACTGGATCGAAGTCGGCCAGCCTGACGCTGATCGCCTGACCTGGTGCTCGCGCCGTACCGAGCGCACCAGCCTGCTGGCCTACGGCAGCCTGCGTGTCTGGGAAACTAAAGTGATCCCGGCGATCAAGAACCTGAAAAACGTGCACATCGCGGCTGTTCCGCAGGACATCCTGGAAACCCTGGCCAAAGACATGCCCCGCGTTATCAAGTGGGACGTGATGATCAGTGAAGGAACGATTTTCGTCACCGACGACCGTGGCCAGCATGAAGTCCAGTTGCAGTGGCTGAGCGGCGAACGCGGCTGATTTTTCGCCGTTCGTACGCGTTATCCGGTTTTATCCTACGTATTCAAGAGAAGCACCTGTCACCCCATGCGCATCGAACCTCGCCTGTTGCCCGACACCCTGCCATTCCTCGGTGATCTGCCGCCGCTGCTGACGCGTCTTTACGCGGCGCGGGGCGTGCAATCGGAGGCGGAACTGGACAAGAGCCTGGCGCGGTTGATTCCGTTCCAGCAGCTCAAAGGCATCGATGCGGCGGTGGATTTACTGGTGACGGCGCTCGAACAGCGCCAGCGGATTCTGATTGTCGGCGACTTCGACGCCGATGGCGCGACCGCCAGTACCGTGGGCGTACTGGGTTTGCGCCTGCTGGGCGCGGCGCATGTCGATTATCTGGTGCCGAACCGATTTGAATATGGCTATGGCCTGACCCCGGAAATCGTTGAAGTGGCGCTGACGCGCACGCCGCAATTGCTGATCACCGTGGACAACGGCATCTCCAGTGTCGAAGGCGTGGCGGCGGCGAAAAAGGCTGGTCTGAACGTACTGGTCACTGACCACCACTTGCCCGGCGACGAACTGCCGATGGCCGATGCCATCGTCAATCCGAACCAGCCCGGTTGCGAATTTCCGAGCAAGGCACTGGCCGGCGTCGGGGTGATTTTTTACGTATTGATGGCCCTGCGCGCGCGTTTGCGCAGCCTCGGCTGGTACGCAAACACGCCGCAGCCAAACATCGGCGAGTTGCTGGACCTGGTGGCGCTGGGCAGCGTCGCCGACGTCGTGCCGCTGGATGCCAACAACCGGATTCTGGTGCACCAAGGCCTGGAGCGGATTCGCGCCGGGCGTGCCCGTCCGGGCATCAAAGCGATTCTCGAAGTGGCCAAGCGTGAACCGGCGCGCATCACCTCGACCGACCTGGGCTTCATTGTCGGCCCGCGCCTGAATGCGGCGGGGCGCCTGGATGACATGAGCCTTGGCATCGAATGCCTGATCACCGACGACGCGGGTCTGGCGCGGGAAATGGCCGTGCAACTCGACGGCATGAACCAGGACCGCAAATCTATCGAGCAGGGTATGCAGCGTGAAGCGCTGGCTCAGCTGAAAGATCTGCCGGTGGAATCGATGCCGTTTGGCCTGTGCCTGTTTGATCCCGAATGGCACCAGGGTGTCATCGGAATCCTCGCCTCGCGTATGAAAGAGCGTTATTTCCGTCCGACCATTGCCTTTGCCGATGCCGGCGATGGTCTGCTCAAGGGCTCGGGGCGTTCGGTTCAGGGTTTCCACATTCGCGATGCCTTGAGCGTGGTGGCAGCGCAGCATCCGAACCTGATCAGCAAATACGGCGGCCATGCCATGGCGGCCGGTTTGACCTTGCCGGAAGCGAATTTTCCGTTGTTCGCCGAGGCCTTTGACGCTGAAGTGCGCAGGCAATTGCGCGAAGAAGACCTGACCGGGCGTTTGCTGTCGGACGGGGTTTTGGCTGTCGAAGAATTCCATCTTGAACTGGCCCGTGCGTTACGCCATGCAGGCCCGTGGGGGCAGCACTTCCCGGAGCCGCTATTCCATGGCGTGTTTCAGTTGGTTGAACAACGGGTCGTCGGCGAGCGGCACCTCAAGGTGGTGCTGAGAAGTGAATGCGGCTCGGTGAAGCTCGATGGCATCGCCTTCGGCATCGACCGCGACATCTGGCCGAACCCGACCATCAAATGGGTGGAACTGGCCTACAAACTCGACCTCAACGAGTTTCGCGGGAACGAGACGGTGCAGCTGATGATTGCCCATATCGAACCGCGTTGACCCCTTCGCGAGCAAGCTTCGCTCCTACAGGATTTACGCGAACCCTGTAGGAGCGAGGCTTGCCCGCGAAAGCGATCTTTCTGACACCGAATCCCTCGGAACCCTCCCTCATCCCCCGATGTCGACTAGGCTCTAAGCACTGCTTGATTGGCCTTGTGACGTCTTGTCGAATTTTTTGCCCGCGGGGGCGGGTGCTGCGCCTTTTTCCTGTCACTCGTCGACTTTTCAAACAGAACCCTGGAGCCTGCCCACTGATTCGAGAGGTGCCCCATGAGTCTGCTGCTTGAACCCTATACTCTTCGTCAATTGACCCTGCTCAACCGCATTGCCGTTTCACCGATGTGCCAGTACTCCAGCGTCGATGGCCTAGCCAATGACTGGCACCTGGTCCACCTCGGCAGCCGTGCCGTCGGCGGCGCCGGTCTGGTTTTCACCGAAGCCACGGCCATCACGGCCGACGGGCGTATCACTGCCGAGGATCTCGGCTTGTGGAATGACGAACAGATCGAACCCCTGCAACGCATCACCCGCTTCATCGCCGCTCAGGGGGCGGTGGCCGGCATTCAACTGGCGCACGCCGGGCGCAAGGCCAGTACCCATCGGCCGTGGATCGGCAAGCATGGCAGCGTCAAACCCGAAGACGGGGGCTGGGTGCCGGTGGGGCCTTCGCCGATTGCTTTCGACCCGCAGCACACGCACCCCAAGCAGCTTGATGAAAGCGAGATCGCCGAGGTCATTCAGGCCTTTGTCGCCGCAGCCAAGCGGGCACTGACCGCCGGTTTCAAAGTGGTCGAAGTACACGCTGCTCACGGTTACCTGTTGCATCAGTTTCTTTCGCCCCTGAGCAATCAGCGACGCGATCAATATGGCGGTTCGTTCGAGAACCGGATCCGGCTGGTGCTGCAGGTTACCGAAGCGGTGCGTGCGGTTTGGCCTGAGGAGCTGCCGGTGTTTGTGCGGGTGTCGGCCACCGATTGGGTGGAAGACGGCTGGAATCCGGATGAAACCGTGGAGCTGGCGCGACGCCTTCACGCATTGGGTGTAGACCTGATTGACGTCTCGTCGGGCGGTACCGCGGCCAACGCCGAGATTCCTACAGGGCCCGGTTATCAGACCCGCTTCGCCGAACGTGTGCGCAAGGAGTCGGGCATTGCCACCGGTACGGTAGGCATGATTACCGAGCCGGCCCAGGCCGAGCACATATTGCGCACCTGCCAGGCGGACATCATCTTCCTCGCGCGTGAACTGTTGCGCGATCCGTATTGGCCGCTGCATGCGGATGATGATTTGGGTGGTCGCAAGGCGATCTGGCCGGCGCAGTATCAGCGGGCGACCCATCGGGATCAGCCAATTCATGAGTCGGATTTACGCGACTGAATGCGGCTGTAAAAACAAAAAGCCCCGATCGATTTGATCGGGGCTTTTGTGTTTCTGGGCCGGGATGTTTGTTGTCTGTCAGGACGTCTTCGCGGGCAAGCCTCGCTCCCACAATGGAATTCATGGAATCCGTATTTTGTGTACGCCACAGATCACTGTGGGAGCGGGCTTGCCCGCGAAGGGGCCGGTCCAGACAACCCCTTAATATCAGGTGTATTTACGCTTATCCGGCGCCGGCGGGAAATACTGGTACAACCAGGTCTCACTCAACGTCCGGTCATTGGTGCGAATGAACAACCGCAGCTCAACCGGCGCCACGCTGTCGTTGGTCGGGTACCAGTCAAAGGTAATCCGATAGCCCTTGATGTCATCCAGCACCAGCACATTGAAGTCTTTCACCTCACCGTTCGAACACGTGACCACTGGCTCGATCCCCGCGCCTTCCGGCAAACGGTCCAGACCGCCACCGGTGAAGTCCACGGCAAACCGTCGCGCCCAGACTTGCGGGTAATGCTCGCCCGGCGCCCAGCCCTCGATAAAGCCGCCCATGCCCGAACGGGTCGCGTTGACCCGCGCCAGCGGCGTGCCTACCGGCGGCAGGGCGCTCCAGTAGAGCTTGTAGCCGTAGTTCAACGAATCACCGGCCGCGACCGGTTTTTTCGGGGTCCAGAACGCGACGATGTTATCGAGGGTTTCACCGGTCGTAGGAATTTCCAACAGGTCGATAGAGCCTTCGCCCCACGCGGTCGTAGGTTCTACCCACAGGCTTGGACGCTTGCTGTACCAGTCGACGGTGTCCTGATAATTGGCGAACTCGTGATCGGTCTGCACCAGGCCGAAACCTTTCGGGTCGGTGTCGGCAAAGGCGTTGAATTGCAGGGTCGCCGGGTTGTTCAGCGGCCGGCAGATCCACTCGCCGTTGCCGCGCCACATCGCCAGGCGATCCGAGTCGTGGATTTGCGGGTGAATGGTGTCGCACATGCGGCGCTCGTGAGTGCCGCAGCTGAACATGCTGGTCATCGGTGCGATGCCCAGTTGTTCGATGGCGGTGCGCGCATTGATGTGGGCGTCAACCTCCATCACCACGCGTTCGGCCTGGCAATCAATGTCAAAGCGGTACGCGCCGGTGGCGCTTGGCGAATCCAGCAGGGCGTAGACCACGAAGCGGGTGCTGTCCTTGGTCGGGGTCTCGAACCAGAACTTGGTGAAATCCGGGAACTCCTCACGCTTCTTGGCGTAGGTATCAACCGCCAACCCTCGCGCCGACAGACCGTATTGGCCAGTGGCGTCTACCGCACGGAAATAACTCGCGCCGAGGAAGGACAACACGTCGTGCCTGTCCAGTTCCGGTGCCTTGAACAGCTTGAACCCGGAAAACCCCAGGTCGCCGGTCAGCTGTTTGGTGTCGACCGTGGTTTTTTCGTAGTTGAACAGGGAAGGGCGGAAATGCACTTCACGGGCCTGACGCGTCTTGGGATCGACGCTGTACATGCGCACTGGCTGCTTGAAGCCCATGCCGACGTGGAAAAACTGCACGTCCAGCTGACCGTTCAGGTCTTTCCACAGCGAGTGGTTGCCGTCGTAGCGGATCGCGTTGAAATTCTGCGGCGTCATGGTCGCCAGCGTCGGTGGCAGCACCTGCTTGGTGTCCTGATAACGGTTGCCGGCGAGTTGCTTGGCCTGAATCTTCAGCGCCTCGAAATCGAACGCCTGGGCCTCGCCATCAGCGGCGCCGTTGCCCGCCCAGGCATGAGCGGCCAGCAAGCCGGTGGCTGACAAGCCGGTATAGGCAGCGATGGCCATGGACGCTTTGAGCAAATTCCTGCGATGCATAAGTACAACCTGTCGTTAACAATCCCGCGCCGTTCCTGGCACGTGCTGGATCAAAAATATCGGTTCGGACATGCCTTCGGCCAAACGCAACGGACTAGGGGGGCGTTCTCCATTAGTTTCCCCTCCGCGCCGGGTCTGCTGTTGTGCAGGGCAAGGCGCGAGAAGCGTGGTTTGGTCATTCCAAATAAGCTTCGAGCAACGCAGCCCTGCACAACAGCAGGCCCGGCCCTTCGGGTTGTGCCTTAAAGCGGGCCAGCCTGCGTTGCAGGCCTTGGAAAGGGAACAACCATTCCCAGCGGCCTGCGCCTTGCCTGGCCCGCTTTAAGGCGACAACGCGGAGGGGAAACTAATGGAGAACGCCCCCTACACAGATGCCAAATAGCTTAAACCGTTCGGTTGCAGAGAAAAAATGATTGGTAGCACTTTGACGGTGCGGCAATGAAACAAGAAATGTCGGTTAAGTTTTCCGACAGCACTTTCTGATTTATAGGGCATTTCTGCTTTTTTTGACTAATTACTCTAAAAACCGCTTTTCAGCGCCGGGAATGTTCCTATTCTGTGTTCATGGCCGGTTTCTGCCCTTCAGGCCGGCGACTAATAAAAGGATAGGGCGATGCGGTTTTTGAAGTTTTCTCGGTCTTATAGAAGGACGTCGTCCATGACGAAAGTACAAGGCATCACCGAAATGTTAGGAATCTTTCCCTGCCTGGCGACCGGGCGACGAAGGCATCGGCTCAATTCGGACGAAATGAAGCTGTTGGAGCGTTATCGCGAGTTATCGGAAAGCGACCGGATCGCGATGCGGTATCTGGTGGATGCGATGCGGAGTGTTTCGCGGTTTTGACTAGAGATGTCTACCGTGAAAGCCAATAGGCTTTCACGGTGGCCAGACTGGTCAGTTTTCCTGCTTCGGCGTTGGTGATGCCTTCGTGGATTGCTTGTCGGCGAGCAGCGATGTTTTTTTGCACGGAGGTCTGGTGCAGATTTTTTTCTGCAAAGGAGCTATCACATGGAATCGCTTCGACGACGCTTTGGCTGGTGAGACGCGATTTTTTCATGGTTGCGGATTGTTCCTTCATGAGGGCATTTGAACCGGTATACCCAAACCAAAGGGGCGGACTTTGCGTCAGCCCCTTTTTTATCTGTTTGTCCCTACCCTCAACTGCAAGTGCCCACGATCGTGAACGGTCGTTGTGCCTGCATCAGATCAGGCACGTCCCGCCACTTGATCCACGCCTGATTCTGCCAATGCAACAGCGGCACCGAGATGCCTGCCCACTGCAACGAGCTGAGGCTTGGAATGTTATCCACAGTTGGCGCATTCGAATTACGCAGCATGGGGATGACTTCGTTGCTCAACCATTGGCGCAGGTTTCGGTTTTCCGGGATGAAATGATGGACAAGCAGGGCATACATTCCCGATTCGCTGACCATCAGCGATTCGATGGTTTTGCCGTCCTTCTGCAGCCAGACGTATCGGCGTTGATCGGGATCAAGTTTAAAAGTGAGGCGTTGGTCCATCGGACGGCCCATCAGGCGACCGAGATCCTGGACGCAGAACCAAGCTTGGTTGTCCTGAATTAAAGCGTGGAGAAAGCGGTTGTGGCGAGTGAAGACGGCAGGGATGAAATGAGGATGGGTTTCGGACGGATTTAGCGTGTGCTTGAGCATTTTTCGACTCCATGTTGATAAGGGAGCCGCCACTAATCCTTCGACAGATTATGGGTGGCGGACCGTGCGGCGTTCGAAGTCGGAACATTCTCGATCAACACGGAAAAGCCGAGAGGCCCGCGCCACACGGCCCACCATAAAGCAAAACTGAAAGGCAAAAAATTGCCCCAGTTCATATGGGGGCGCGGATGCGCCATGTTGATGATTTACCGGCTTCGACCCCGGGTCGCTGATTTGGCAGCGACGAGGTCAAGCCTATCGTTCAGGCGCTCGCGGCGCCAAGTCTACTCTGGCGCCGGGTGTTGTAGGAATTGGTGCTTTTACCGGAAGGTTCGGTCTGTAGGAATTTCCTGTTTTTGCATAAGAGTCAGCGCCACGCGGCGTCCGACTGGAATCTCTGTTTTTCATTGCCTATGGTCAAAAAGCGCCAAGGAAATTTCGGTGCTTAACGTACAGGCTTAAAAATGGAGAACGCCTTGAAAGTATCCCTCAAACAGATCAACGGTCCTTGGGACCTGGGATGGGTGCTGGACAAGCACATGATAAGTAGTACCTTTCTAGGGGACGATGAGCACGGAAACCCACGCTTCGATAACCACCGTACTGAGGTAGGACAGGCAACCTACCAGCTCAAGTACCAGAAGGATTGGAGCCAGGTGGGCCCTCTTGCTCAAGCTGTAGCTGCGAATGTTTTACCTAAGCTTGCTCAAGTAGGATTCGTAGTTCCTATGCCGGCTTCGAATGTTCGTGCCCGACAACCCGTTACTGAGGTGGCCATGGAGTTAGGTCGAATAATCGGAAAGCCTGTATTCTCGGATTTACTCCGAAAGGCCGCTACGGGGCAATCGCTTAAAGATTTGCATTCCAAGGCTGAAAAGGTTGCTGCTATTGGTGCTAGCTTCAGTGTGAATGATCAAATTACAAGTACAGGCTGTTGGAATGTTTTGGTCGTTGATGATTTGTTTGACAGTGGGGCGTCAATGGATGCCGCCTGTGCTGCTTTGCGTAAGTATCACAAGGTTGGGAAAATCTACGTCGCGGCATTAACTTGGAAATGAGATAGATGACAACTGTATTTATTGCGGGCTCTATTAATATCAAACACCTTGATCCGAAGGTTAAAGAGCGTATCAATAATATCGTTGATTCAGAGTTTGATGTCGTGGTTGGTGACGCAGGCGGAGCCGACACATCCATCCAAGAGTATTTGTTGAGCCTGACCCGATCCAAAACTACTATTTATTGCAGTGGCGTCGTCCCGCGAAACAATCTTGGAGAGTGGCCAGCTAGAACAGTGGAAACCAAGCACTCCAAAGGGTCGCGAGCTTTTTTTACGGCGAAGGATGTTGTCATGGCCGAGGCCGCGGATTACGGCCTGATGATATGGGATGCAAAAAGTACTGGAACACTGAGTAACGTAATTGAGCTGTTGTCTCGAAAGAAAAAGTCGCTCGTTTTCGTTAACAAAGAAAAAGCCTTTAAAGTGGTCGGGAACGTGAGTCAGCTAGAGGAACTCGTTGCGTTTATGTCGGATCACGCTAGACAAAAGGCAGATGAAAAAATCAAGCTTTTCGATCGCATATCTTTGCTGAAACACGACCAGGCAGAGCTGTTGCTTTGATGGTTTTAACTTCAGTCTATGGCTGTGAATAACTCCCCTTTCTCTAGGAGTGTGAGAAAGGGGATATTTCAGCGCCGGCACCAATAACGGTGCCGAGGAACCTTACCGACCAACCTTCCAGGCATCCCCCGCAGGCGCAGTCCCGTGGTCATACGGCTTGGCAATCCACATGTACAACAACCCCAACCCAATAACGATCGCCGTACTCAGCACCATCGCGTAGTTGATGTACCACGTCGCGTCCGGCGTACGCGGCCAGGCCATGTTGATGATCGCGCCGACGCCGTAAACCAGCGCGCCGATGTTCACGGCCCAACCCCAGGCGCCAAGGGTGAATTTGCCGCTCGGTTTCCAGCCTTTCATCCGCGCATACAGCGCTGCGAGCACGATCATCTGGAACGCCAGATAGATGCCGATCGCGGCGAAGCTGACGATGGTTGCCACTGCGTCTTGCAGGAAGAAGCCAAGAATAATGATCAACGCCGGCAGGACGCCGGACACGAATAGTGCAGCAACCGGCACCTGTGTCGTAGGAGAGATCTTCTTCAGCAGTGAGCTGCCGATGACCATTTCATCTCGTGCGTAGGAATACAGCAGACGACTCGCCGCCGCTTGCAGGCTGATGACGCAGGAGATGAAGGAAATCATCACCACGCCCATCACCACTTTCGAGCCGACCGGGCCGAAGGCGTTGTTGAGGATGGTGGTGACCGGGTCTTTGTCGGTGCCGTTGATCACGGCTTGCATGTCCGGCACGGCGAGGATCAGTGCCAGGCAGGCGAACATTGCCGCGATGCCGCCGATGTAGATGGTCATGCGCATCGCCACCGGGATCTGCTTGCTCGGGTTCGGGGTTTCTTCGGCGACATCGCCGCAGGCCTCGAAGCCGTAGTACAGGAACATCCCCGCCAGCGAGGCGGTGAGGAAGGCCGGCAAGTACGAGCCGTTGATGCTGATATCGAAGGTGTTGAACAGCACGCTGATCGACTGGTGACGCTCGAAGATCAGCAGGTAAACGCCAACGATCACTGCGCCGACCAGCTCGCAGAGGAAACCGAACATGGCGATCCGCGCCAGCACTTTGGTGCCGCTGAGGTTGACCAGGGTGGCGAACAGCGTCAGGAACAACGCGATGACGATGTTGGTGTTGTTGCTCGGTTCAAAGCCCATCATCGCGGCCAGGTACGGGCCGGCACCGACGGCAACGGCCGCGATGGTCACGCAGAGGGCGATGGAGTAGATCCAGCCGACCATCCACGCCCAACGCTTGCCCACCAGGCGACGAGCCCACGGGTAGACACCACCGGAGATCGGGAACTGCGAGACCACTTCTCCGAAGATCAGGCACACCAGCAACTGGCCGCAACCGACCAGCAAATAGGCCCAGAACATCGGTGGCCCACCGGCGGCGAGGCACAGGCCGAACAGGGTATAAACCCCTACGACCGGAGAGAGATAAGTGAAGCCCAGGGCGAAGTTTTCCCACAGGCTCATGCTGCGATTGAAGTTCGAGGTGTAACCCAGCTTGCGTAGCTGCTCTGCGTCGCTGTCCGCGACGGGTACAGCGAGTTCGGGTGTTGTATCCATGGTGTTAGCTCCGGAAAATCGGCAGATTTCGGATGTCCGAAACCGTGGCGGGGCCGTGAAGGCGCTGCCCGGATCGGTGGTTATTGTTTTGGCTTCTTTGGGGTGGAACCTGGTGGTGCCGGGTGCCAGTTTCTTCCTTGAGTTTGCGGTGACGCCATCGCGGGCAAGCCCGCTCCCACAGGGACGGTGGTGAACCTGCCCGCGATGTTTTTAATGCTTGAACATCACATGCCGGACTA
Source organism: Pseudomonas sp. RT6P73 (assembly GCF_054897715.1). Classification (NCBI taxonomy): domain Bacteria; kingdom Pseudomonadati; phylum Pseudomonadota; class Gammaproteobacteria; order Pseudomonadales; family Pseudomonadaceae; genus Pseudomonas; species Pseudomonas sp. RT6P73. The sequence goes on from NZ_JBUBUV010000002.1 coordinate 664,244, forward strand.
CGGTGTAGTCCTCCAGCCCGTACATGGACATGTCCTTCCCGTAGCCGGACAGTTTCTGACCGCCATGGGGCATTTCGCTGACCAGCATGAAGTGCGTATTCACCCAGGTGCAGCCGTACTGCAAGCGTGCAGACAAGCGATGCGCACGACCGACATCCGAGGTCCAGACCGACGACGCCAGGCCGTAGTTGGAATCGTTGGCCCAGCCCAGCACCTGCGCTTCATCGGTGAATTTGGTCACCGACACCACCGGCCCGAACACTTCGCGACGCACGATTTCGTCGTCCTGCTGAGCATCTGCCAACACGGTGGGTTCGAAGAAGAAACCATTCCCCTCCACAGACTTGCCGCCGGTGATTAAACGGATATGCGGTTGCGCCACGGCACGTTCGACAAACCCGGCCACGCGGTCGCGATGTTGTGCCGTAATCAGCGGACCCAGCTCGGTCGACGGATCATCCTGCAACCCATATTTGATGCTGCTGACCGCTTCGCCGAGTTTCTCGACGAATTTCTCGTAGATGCCTTCCTGCGCGTAGATACGGCACGCCGCGGTGCAGTCCTGGCCGGCGTTGTAGAAACCGAAGGTGCGAATGCCTTCCACGGCGGCGTCGATATCGGCGTCGTCGAAGATGATCACAGGGGCCTTGCCGCCCAGTTCCATGTGCATGCGTTTGACGCTGTCGGCGGTGCTGGAAATGATGTTCGAGCCCGTAGCGATCGAACCGGTCAAAGAAACCATGCGCACTTTCGGGTGAGTCACCAACGGGCTACCGACGGTCGGACCACGACCGAAGACGAGGTTGAGTACGCCGGCCGGGAAGATTTCCGACGCAAGTTCAGCCAGACGCAACGCAGTCAGTGGGGTTTGTTCCGACGGCTTGAGTACCACGGTGTTACCGGCGGCGAGGGCCGGGGCGATTTTCCAGGCGACCATCATCAGCGGGTAGTTCCACGGTGCGATGGAAGCGATCACGCCGACCGGGTCGCGGCGGATCATCGAGGTGTGGCCGGGCAAGTATTCGCCGCCCGCCGAACCGCTCATGCATCGGCTGGCGCCGGCGAAGAAACGGAACACGTCGGCAATCGCCGGGATCTCGTCGTTCAGTGCGGCGCTGTAGGGTTTGCCGCAGTTGTCCGATTCCAGTTTGGCCAACTCTTCGCCGTGGGCTTCGATGGTGTCGGCGAGTTTGAGCAGCAGCAACGAGCGTTCTTTTGGTGTGGTTTGCGACCAGCCTTCGAAGGCGGCATCGGCGGCGCGTACGGCGGCGTCGACCTGGGCTTCGCTGGCTTCGTTGATTTCCACCAGCACACGACCGAGGGCCGGGTTGAATACGGGTTGGGCGGGGCCGTCGCCGTCGATCAGTTGGCCGTTGATCAAGAGTTTGGTTTGCATGGCTTTGTCCTCTTCGAAGCTATTATTTTTCTGCCGGAACCGGATCCCTGTAGGAGCGAGGCTTGCCCGCGAAGCTTTTGGCTTTCTTGAGGACGCCTTCGCGGGCAAGCCTCGCTCCTACAGGGGCCGGTTTCTACAGTGGATATTGAGTTGTTCGTTATTTCCCGCCGCTACCGGCCACGCTTTCACCGCCCCGGGTCAGGTAATACGCGCCGAGAATCGGCAGCATGGTCACCATCATCACCAGCATCGCAACGACGTTGGTGACCGGCACGTCCCGTGGGCGGCTGAGCTGGTTGAGCAGCCACAGCGGCAGGGTGCGTTCATGGCCGGCGGTGAAGGTGGTAACGATGATTTCGTCGAACGACAGCGCAAACGCGAGCATGCCGCCGGCCAGCAGCGCCGAGCCGAGGTTCGGCAGGACGATGTAGCGGAAGGTTTGCCAGCCATCGGCACCGAGGTCCATCGAGGCTTCGATCAGACTGTGCGAAGTGCGGCGCAAACGGGCGATCACGTTGTTGTAGACGATCACCACACAGAAGGTCGCGTGGCCGACGATGATGGTGAACATCCCCGGCTCGATCCCCAACGTCTTGAACGTCGCCAGCAGCGCGATACCGGTGATGATCCCGGGCAGCGCAATCGGCAGGATCAGCATCAGCGAGATGCCTTGCTTGCCGAAGAACTCGCGCCGGTACAACGCCGCCGAGGCGAGGGTGCCAAGGACCATCGCGATCAACGTTGCGATGGCGGCAATTTCAGCTGACAGCTTGATCGCCTCCAGCACGTCAGGCCGCGAGAACGCCACGCCGATCCACTTCAGGGTGAAGCCCTTGGGTGGAAAGCTGAACGCCGCGTCTTCGGTGTTGAAGGCGTACAGGAAGATGATCAGGATCGGGAAGTGCAGAAACACCAACCCGCCCCAGGCCGCGATGCGCAGACCGATAGAGGCTTTGTCAGAGTGCATCGAAGGCCCCCAGTCGTTTGACAATGGACAGGTAAATGGCGATCAGCACAATCGGCACCAACGTGAAGGCGGCCGCCATCGGCATATTGCCGATCGCGCCTTGCTGGGCGTAGACCATGCTGCCGATGAAGTAGCCCGGTGGGCCCACCAGTTGCGGCACGATGAAGTCGCCCAGGGTCAGCGAAAAGGTGAAGATCGAACCGGCCGCGATGCCTGGAATCGACAGCGGCAGAGTCACCTGCATAAAGGTCTGGCGCGGCTTGGCACCAAGGTCGGCAGAAGCTTGCAGCAGAGACGGCGGCAGACGTTCCAGCGAGGCCTGGATCGGCAGGATCATGAACGGCAGCCAGATGTAGACGAACACCATGAAACGGCCCAGATGCGAGGTCGACAACGTGCTGCCGCCCACCCCCGGAATGCCCAACACGAATTGCAAAACCGGCTCCAGCCCCAAGTGCTGAACAAACCACTGCGCCACGCCGCCCTTGGCCAGCAGCAAGGTCCAGGCGTAGGCCTTGACGATGTAACTGGCCCACATCGGCATCATCACCGCGATGTAGAAAAACGCCTTGGTCTTGCCGGTGGTGTAACGCGCCATGTAATAGGCAATCGGAAACGCGACGATAGCGCTGGCGATCGACACGGCAACGGCCATGCTCAGAGTGCGCAGGATGATGTCGAAGTTCGACGGCTGGAACAGCGCTGCAAAGTTTGCCAGGGTCAGGTCGGGGGTGACCGCCATGGTGAAGTCATCGAAGGTGTAGAAACCTTGCCACAGCAGAACCAGCAGCGAACCGAGGTAGATCGCACCGAACCAGAGCAGCGGCGGCACCAGCAGCAGCGACAGGTAAAAATTCGGTCGGCGGTACAACAGGTTTGAAAACCTGCGTAACGGCGAACCTCCCGCCGGGGTTTGAGGGATAGCCACGGAGGTCATCTCACACTCCGCCGACAACGGTGTCGTGCAGCGGGATCATCGCCTCGCGCGCCCAGCGTGCGCTGATGCGTTGCCCGGTCTGGTGCTGGGCGCTGACGTCCAGCCACTGCACGTTGGCCTGGCTGATGTTGAGGGTCTGGCCGTTTTCCAGTTTCAGTTCATAGCGCGTGGCGCTGCCCTGGTACTGAATGTCGTGGAGCAAGCCGCTGACTTCAATCTCGTGACTGGCCAGCGGGCCTTCGGCGAAACGCACGTGTTCCGGGCGTATCGAAAACGGCTGTGGATTGCCGCTCAATTGCTTCGCCAGATCACCGCGAATCACGTTGGACGTGCCGACGAATTCCGCGACGAATGTGGTGGCCGGTTTCATGTACAGGTTGCGCGGTGTGTCGACCTGCTCAATGCGACCCTTGTTGAAGACGGCCACGCGATCAGACATCGACAGCGCTTCGGTCTGGTCGTGGGTGACGAAAATGAAGGTTATGCCGAGTTGGCGTTGCAGCTTCTTCAACTCGCTCTGCATTTGTTCGCGCAGCTTCAAGTCGAGGGCGCCCAGCGGCTCGTCGAGCAGCAGCACGCGAGGACGATTGACCAGGGCGCGGGCCAGGGCTACACGCTGGCGCTGACCGCCGGAAAGTTGCACCGGCTTGCGCTCGCCGTAGCCGCCGAGGGCGACCATGTCGAGGGCTTCTTCAGCACGTTTCTGGCGTTCGGTTTTACCGACGCCTTTGACCTTCAAACCGTAAGCGACGTTGTCGCGTACGTTCATGTGTGGGAACAGCGCGTAATCCTGAAACACCGTGTTGACGTCACGCTCATACGGCGGCAGCCCGGCGGCTTCTTCGCCATGAATACGGATGGAGCCTGCGCTCGGTTGTTCAAAACCGGCGATCAGGCGCAAACACGTGGTTTTGCCCGAGCCGGAAGGGCCCAGCATGGAAAAGAACTCGCCGTCCTGGATATCGATGGAAACCCGGTCAACGGCCTTCACTTCGCCGAACTGACGGGAAACGTTGGTGAACTGGACTGCAAGCGTCATGGTGCGGTGCTCCGAAAAGGCGAGGGTCGTCACAGCGGCCTTGCCTGGACATCTGAAAAAAACCGAATCGTTGCGGTGTACTCGGTCCGCTTTTAGCTCCCTCTCCCTCCGGGAGAGGGCGGGGGGTGAGGGCAGCGGTTTTGGCCCTTGCCCAGATATTCGAGGTAGCCTCAAAAGCCACCCCTCACCCCAGCCCTCCCGAAACGTCGGACCGCCCCAGAGGGGAGAGGGGGAAAGGGAGCCGATCGAGTTGTTCCTAAAATCTATCTGCCGCCCATGATCGCGATGTAATCCTGGGTCCAACGGCTGTACGGCACGAATTTGCCGCCCTCAGCCTGCGGGGTTTTCCAGAAGGCCAGGTTGTCGAACTGAGCGTAGCCATTGGACGCACACCCTTCGGCGCCCAGCAGCTCGCTGGCCTTGCAGCCTTCAGGCACGGCTGGAAGCGCGCCAAACCAAGCCGATACGTCGCCTTGCACTTTTGGTTGCAGCGACCAGTCCATCCACTTGTAAGCACAGTTCGGGTGCTTGGCTTCGACGTGCATCATGGTGGTGTCCACCCAGCCCGTAGCACCTTCTTTCGGGATGACAGAGGCAACCGGTTGCTTGTCGGCCACCAGGCCGTTGACCATGTATCCCCAGGTACTGGACGCCACGACACCTTCGTTTTTGACGTCACTCATCTGCACGGTCGCGTCATGCCAGTAGCGGTGGATCAGGGGCTGTTGCTTGCGAAGCAGGTCCAGCGCCGCTTTGTACTGCACTTCGTTGAGCTCGTACGGGTTCTTGATGCCCAATTCCGGCTTGATCGATTTGAGGTAGAGCGCGGCATCGGCGATATAGATCGGGCCGTCGTAGGCTTGAACCCGACCCTTGTTGGACTTGCCGTCCGGCAGGGTTTGCTCTTCGAACACCACACTCCAGCTATCCGGCGCCGTCTTGAACACGTTGGTGTTGTACATCAACACGTTCGGGCCCCACTGATACGGGGTGCCGTAGGTTTGTTTATTGACGACGTACCAAGGGCCATCCTTGAGGCGAGGGTCGATATTCTTCCAGTTCGGAATCAACGCAGTATTGATCGGCTGCACACGCTTGCCGCCGATCAACCGCAACGAGGCATCGCCCGACGCCGTCACCAGGTCGTAACCGCCCTTGGCCATGAGGCTGACCATTTCATCGGAAGTCGCCGCGGTCTTCACATTGACCTTGCAGCCGGTTTCCTTCTCGAAACCGGTCACCCAGTCGTACGCCTTGTCGCTTTCGCCACGTTCGATATAGCCGGGCCACGCCACGATATCCAGCTGACCTTCGCCGGCACCGACGGCTTTCAGCGGTTCGGCGGCCTGGAGGCTGGCGCTGGCCAATAGTGCTGTGGTGATTGCACTGAGCAGTGCGGTCTTGTGCACGAACATGGGAATTCCCTCTTCTTTAATTATGGTCGGGGCAGTTGTGAACGTGGTGAAGCATGCCGTTAGCGGCTTGTTATTAGCGTAGTCAGAGATGCTGTCCGTGGCGCGCCATGATGTGCCGCACCACGCTGTAGTCCTGAAGCGAATCGCTGGATAAGTCTTTGCCATAGCCCGAACGTTTCAGGCCGCCGTGGGGCATTTCGCTGACTAGCATGAAATGGCTGTTGATCCAGGTGCAGCCGTACTGCAACCGCGCCGCGACCTGCATGGCCTTGTCAAGGTTCTGGGTCCAGACCGACGAGGCGAGGCCGTACTCCGAGTCGTTGGCCCAGTCCACCGCTTGTTCGAGTTCATCGAAGCGGGTCACGGTAACCACCGGACCGAACACTTCGCGCTGGACGATTTCATCGTTCTGTTTGCAACCGGCCAGCAGGGTTGGCTGGTAATAGAAGCCGGCGCCGGAATGCACCGCCGCGCCGGTCACGCGTTCAATGTGCGGCTGTCCGAGGGCGCGCTCGACGAAACTGGCCACGCGGTCGCGTTGGCGGGTGCTGATCAGCGGGCCGATTTCGTTGTCGGCGTCGCGTTTGCCGGCAAAGCGCAGGCTGCTGACCGCCGCGCCGAGTTCAGCCACCAAGCGGTCGTGAATCCCCGCCTGTGCGTAAATCCGGCAAGCTGCGGTGCAATCCTGGCCGGCGTTGTAATAACCGTAAGTGCGCACGCCTTCGACCACGGCCTGAATGTCCGCATCGTTGCAGACGATCACTGGCGCTTTGCCGCCGAGCTCAAGGTGCGTGCGTTTCAGGGTTTTTGCGGCGGCCTGGAGGATTTTTTGCCCGGTGACGATATCGCCGGTCAGCGACACCATGCGCACTTTGGGATGGCTGACCAAGTGGCTGCCGACGCCTTCACCGCCGCCGCAGACAATGTTGATCACGCCGCGCGGCAGGATCTCGGCCAGCGCAGGTGCCAGGGCCAGGATCGACAGCGGCGTGTGTTCAGAAGGTTTGAACACCAGCGTGTTGCCGGCGGCGAGGGCCGGGGCGATTTTCCACGCGGCCATCATGATCGGGTAGTTCCACGGCGCAATCGACGCAACCACGCCAATCGGATCGCGACGGACCATGCTGGTGTAGCCCGGCAGGTATTCGCCGCTGAGCTGGCCAGTCTGGCAGCGCACGGCACCGGCGAAGAAGCGGAACACATCGACCGTCGCGCTCAAGTCGTCCTGACGGGCCAGGTGCAGCGGCTTGCCGCAGTTCAGGGATTCGAGGCGGGCGAGGAGGTCGGCTTGTTTTTCGATGGCGTTGGCGATGTCCAGCAACAGGTTCGAGCGTTGCTGCGGCGTGGTCCGCGACCAGCCGGCGAAGGCGCGGTGGGCGGCGAGGATGGCGGCTTCGACTTGCTCGGTGCTGGCTTCGGCGATGTGGGTCAGCACTTCCCCGGTGGCCGGGTTGAGGATCGGTTCGACAAAACCCTGGCCCGCGACCAATTCGCCATCGATCAACAACGCGGTGAACAACGGGGTCTGCGCGCCAGCCATTTTTCGGGTTCTCTTTTCTTGTGTGGCCATGGTGCTCCCTGTGACTGGGCCCCGGCCGTCTTATTGATGTACCAAGACTAGTTCGCGGGCCCGAGGTCGACAAATTCTAAATACTGAAGGTGGCGTTCGATTAAATAGATGGCTTGCGCCCGCCGTGGGGTTGCTCACGGGCGACAGTCAAAAACGGGTCCACCAACGCCGGGCGCGCTGTGCCACGACGCCAGGCGAGGCCGACATCGAGGGTCTGGCTCAGGTCGGCAATCGGCCGCGCTTCGATGATGTCGCCCTCCAGAGACCAAGGGCGATAGGTCATGTCGGGCTGGATCGATACGCCCAGTCCTGCGGCCACAAGGCTTCGCACCGCTTCCGTCGAGGCCGTTCTCAAGGTGATGCGCGGTTGCAGCGAGGCTGCGGACCACATGCGCTGGGCGTTGCGGTCCATTTCATCGACGTTCAGCTGAATCAACGGCTCCCGGGCCACATCGGCGAGGTTGATGCTGTCGTGTTCCAGCAGCGGATGCTGGGCCGGCAACCACAGCCGATGGGGCGAGTGGGTCAGCACTTCGGTCTGCAAGGCATGGCGGTCTTCGAGGTTGGAAAGAATCAACACGCCGACATCGATCTCGCCGCTGACCAGCAAATGTTCGATATACGGGCGTTCATCCTCCATCACCCGGATCTCGACGTTGGGGTAGGCGCGCTGGAAACGGGTGAGTAAATCCGCGAGGTAGTAACCGGCAACGAGGCTTGTCACGCCGATGATCAACTGCCCGGCGACTTGGTCGGTGCTTTGTTGCAGGCTGCGTTTGGCGTTGTCCACGGTGGCCAGAATCAGGTGTGCCTGGCGCAGGAATTGATGGCCCTGGTGGGTCAGGCTCATGCCTTTGGCGTGCCGGTTGAACAGGCCGACGCCGATCTCCTCTTCCAACTGCTGGATCGCCAGGGTCAATGTCGATTGGGAAATGAACGCGGTTTGCGCGGCGGCGGAGATGGAGCCGGTCTCGGCCACGGCGATGAAGTGACGAATCTGACGCAAAGTCATCATGGTGGAATTACCCGGTGGGCGGTTTTTATAGATTCGCTTGAGTGTATATCGCTTTAATCGATAGCCCTGTTTTTCCAGGCAACATCCAGAAGCACTCTCGTCCCCGGTCGCGGGGCACTTTCGTTCTAGGCTGGTGGCCTTAAGTGTCCGGTTAACCCCTTTCGTGGAGGCGGCAAAATGAATACGCGTGGATTGCTCGATCAACTACTCAAGTCCGGTCAGGACATGTTGCAGAACAAGGCCGGTGGCGCTCAAAACAAGGCGTCCAGCGGTGGATTGGGCGGATTGCTCGGTGGCAGCGGTGGTTCGGGCGGCCTCGGCGGTTTGCTCTCGGGGGCGGGCGGTGGTGCATTGGCCGCAGGCGCCATGGGCCTGTTACTCGGCAGCAAAAAGGCCCGCAACGTTGGCGGAAAAGTCGCCATCTACGGCGGCCTCGCGGCGCTTGGTGTCATTGCCTACAAGGCTTATGGCAACTGGCAGGCCCAACAGGGCACTGCGCCGAAAACCGAGCCGCAAACGCTTGATCGTCTACCCCCGGCCCAAGTCGAGCTGCATAGTCAGGCGATTCTCAAGGCGTTGGTTGCCGCGGCCAAAGCCGATGGTCACGTTGATGAACGCGAGCGAGCATTGATCGAAGGCGAATTCACCAAACTCGACAACGATCAGGAATTGCAGCAGTGGCTGCACGCCGAACTCAGCAAGCCGCTCGACCCGACAGAAGTGGCTCGCGCGGCCAGCACCCCGGAAATGGCCGCCGAGATGTACATCGCCAGCGTGATGCTGGTGGATGAGGAGAGCTTCATGGAGAAGTCCTACCTCGATGAACTGGCACGGCAGTTGAAGCTGGAGCCTGGGTTGAAAGCTGAGCTGGAGAAGCAGGTGCGTCAGGCTTCCCTGTAAATTTCAAGATCGCTTTCGCGGGCAAGTCGGATCGCCGCCCGCTCGCTCCACAGGTACTGCGCTGAACTTGTAAGAGCGAGGCTTGCCCGCGAAGGCGTCTCCAACCTCACCACCTCCCGATGGCCAATCTATGGCTCATTTCCTCCGCCACGCCCCTGCGGCTCGCCACCCGACCCAACGCAAAGCCCCTCCCCAAAGGCTCTCCCACCGTTTTCTCCCCCGAGGCCGAGAACAGGCAAACCCTCGTCTTATAAATGAAACACCCTCAGCTATACTCCGCAGCATTTGAACCGCCCCGAGGACTGACTGTGAAGAACTGGACGTTGCGCCAACGCATCTTGGCGAGCTTTGCGGTGATTATCGCCATCATGTTGCTGATGGTCGTCGTCTCGTATTCCCGGCTGTTGAAGATTGAAACCAGCGAAGCCAGTGTCCGTGAGGACGCGTTGCCCGGGGTCTACTACAGCTCGACGATTCGCGGCGCCTGGGTCGACAGTTTTCTCCATATTCAGGAAATGCTGGGCCTGAAGGAAGGGCAGGGCATCAGTGCCGAAGACGCCGCAGACTTCAAAAGCTACGAAGCGCGTGTGCAGGAAGCGATGAGTAACTATCGCGCCACCGTGACTACAGAGGAAGACAAGGTCGAATTCGCGACATTCGAAAAACTCCATGCGGAGTACGGCAAGCTCCTGGCCGCGGTACTCGACCTGCACAAGCGCAATCAAGAGGCCGACGCCATCAAGCTGTTCAACGAGCAACTGACTCCGGCCTGGACCGCAGGTCGAATGAAGCTCAATGACATCCTGCGCGAAAACAAAGCGGTGGCCGACCAGGACATCGCATACATCGATGACGCCGTGGTCACCGCCAAAATCATCATGGGCGTTTCCCTGCTGGTCGCCGTGTTAGCCGCCGGTCTCTGCGGTTTGCTGTTGATGCGCGCAATCATGGCGCCGATGAACCGGATTGTGCAGATCCTCGAAATCATGCGCACCGGCGACCTCAGCGGCCGTCTGAACCTGGAGCGCAAAGACGAATTCAACGCGGTGGAAACCGGCTTCAACGACATGATGGCCGAGCTCACCTCGCTCGTGTCTCAGGCCCAGCGCTCCTCCGTCCAGGTCACCACGTCGGTGACCGAGATCGCCGCCACCTCCAAGCAACAGCAAGCCACCGCCACCGAAACCGCTGCCACTACCACCGAAATCGGTGCGACGTCCCGTGAAATCGCGGCCACCTCCCGTGATCTGGTGCGCACCATGACCGAAGTCTCCACCGCCGCCGATCAGGCCTCGGTAGCAGCCGGTTCCGGGCAGCAAGGCCTGGCGCGGATGGAAGAGACCATGCACTCGGTGATGGGCGCGGCCGATCTGGTTAACGCCAAACTGGCGATCCTCAACGAGAAGGCCGGCAACATTAACCAGGTGGTCGTGACCATCGTCAAAGTCGCCGACCAGACCAACCTCTTGTCATTGAACGCCGCCATCGAAGCCGAAAAGGCCGGTGAGTACGGTCGCGGGTTCGCCGTGGTCGCCACCGAAGTGCGGCGTCTGGCGGACCAGACCGCCGTGGCCACGTACGACATCGAGCAGATGGTGCGCGAGATCCAGTCGGCGGTGTCGGCCGGGGTCATGGGCATGGACAAATTCTCCGAAGAAGTGCGCCGCGGCATGTCCGAAGTGCAGCAGGTCGGCGAGCAGTTGTCGCAGATCATCCACCAGGTTCAGGCGCTGGCGCCGCGGGTGTTGATGGTCAACGAAGGCATGCAGGCGCAGGCCACCGGCGCCGAACAGATCAACCACGCGCTGGTGCAGTTGGGCGATGCCAGCAGCCAGACCGTCGAGTCCTTGCGCCAGGCCAGTTTCGCCATTGACGAGCTGAGCCAGGTGGCCGTGGGGCTGCGGGGCGGCGTCTCGCGATTCAAAGTCTGATGAGCGAACTTGTGGTCAAACGTGGCGCGGTGATGCCGGCAAAACACGCGTTGTTTCTGCTGTTTCGCATCGGCAACGAGCGTTATGCCTTGCAGGCGCGCGAAGTGGCCGAAGTGCTGCCGTGCCTGCCGTTGAAGCCGATTGCCAAGGCCCCGGAGTGGGTCGCCGGCGTGTTCGCCTATCGCGGTGCGGTGGTGCCGGTGATCGACCTCAGCGCGCTGACCTTTGGTCAACCGGCGCAAGCCCGCACCAGTACGCGGCTGGTGCTGGTGCACTATTGGCCGGATGAGGAGACGCCTTCACAGTTGCTCGGCCTGATTCTGGAGCAGGCCACCGACACCTTGCGCTGCAACCCGGCGGACTTTAAACCCTATGGCCTGGACAATCGCCATGCGCCCTACCTGGGGCCGGTTCGTGAAGATGCCCAGGGTTTGCTGCAATGGGTGCGGGTGGCCGATCTGCTCGATGATCAGGTGCGCGCGCTGCTCTTTCCTTCGTCACCGCTGGACCTGACGCTGCTTGAGGAGCGGCCATGAGCAGCGATCAGCGCTTTTTCGATTTTCTCAAGGAACGCATCGGCCTCGACGTGACGTCGGTGGGGCCGGCGATCATTGAGCGCGCGGTGCGCCAGCGCAGCACGGCCTCCAGGGCGATGACGGCTGATGAGTATTGGCACACGCTGCAAGGTTCGCAGGATGAACAGCAGGCGTTGATCGAAGCGGTGATCGTTCCCGAAACCTGGTTTTTCCGCTACCCGGAATCCTTCGCGACCCTGGCGAAACTGGCCACCAAACGCTTGGCCGACATCAACAACCTGCGCGCGCTGCGGATTCTCAGCCTGCCCTGTTCCACTGGCGAGGAGCCGTACTCCATCGCCATGGCCTTGCTCGATGCCGGCCTCAAGCCGCATCAGTTCAAGGTCGAAGGCATGGACGTCAGCCCGCTGTCGGTGGAAAAGGCCAAGCGCGCGCTGTACGGCAAGAATTCATTTCGTGGCCAAGACATCGAATTTCGCGAGCGCCATTTCAGACCCGAAGCAGACGGCTACCGCCTCAACGAGCGAGTGCTTGAACAGGTGCGTTTGCAGGTCGGCAATCTGCTGGATCCGGCGTTGCTGGCCAGCGAGCCGCCTTATGATTTTGTGTTCTGCCGCAACCTGCTGATCTATTTCGATCTGCCCACCCAGCAGCAAGTTTTCGAAGTGCTCAAGCGTCTGACGCATGTCGACGGCGTGCTGTTTATCGGCCCAGCTGAAGGCAGTTTGCTCGGTCGTTTCGGCATGCGCTCGATTGGCATCCCGCAGTCTTTTGCGTTCAGCCGTCAGAGCGCGCCTGTACCCGAGCCTCTGCCAGCCTTCGTACCGACACCGCTGCCGGTGCGCCAACCGGTGCGCAGCGTGACCCCGCCGCCCGTGCGCAATCGTCCATTCGCAACCCTTTTGCCGCCGACGGTCACGCCGAAAGCCTCGGACGCTGCCACCTTGTTGGCGAACATCGCTGCGCTGGCCAACGAAGGCAAAAGCGCCGATGCCCGCGCTGCCTGCGAACGTTATTTGCGCAGTCACGAACCGGTGGCCCAGGTGTTTTATTGGCTAGGGCTGCTCAGCGATGTCGCCGGCAGAGTCCTCGAAGCCCAAGGTTTTTATCGCAAGGCGTTGTACCTCGAACCGCAACACCCCGACGCGTTGATGCACCTGGCAGCCTTGCTGCAATCTCTGGGCGACACGGCGGGTGCCAAAAGATTGCAGGACCGCGCCGCCCGCAGCGAGCGCGCCGCCGACAGTGAGCGTAAACGATGAAGGCCTCCGACACCTTGAGCGTCACCCATGAAGATGCCCAGGCCATCGACGACTGCTGGAACCGCATCGGTATACGCGGCGACAAGTCCTGCCCGCTGCTGATCGAACACATTCACTGCCGCAACTGCGCGGTGTACTCCGCCGCTGCCACGCGCTTGCTCGACCGCTACGCCTTGCAGCAGGACGATCGCGAGCAGGTCTCGGTGGCGGTCGAAATCGACGTCAAAACCCGCTCGCTGCTGATGTTTCGTCTCGGCGAAGAATGGCTGGGCCTGGCCACCCGCAGTCTGGTCGAAGTGGCGCCGCTGCAAGCGATTCATTCCTTGCCGCACCAGCGTTCCCGGGCCCTGCTCGGTGTGGCGAACGTGCGCGGTGCGTTGGTGGCGTGCTTGTCGCTGGTGGAACTGCTCGGTCTCGATGGCACCAGCAGCGTGGCGTCTGGTGCGCGAGTGATGCCGAGGATGCTGATCATCGCTGCCCACGGCGGCCCGGTGGTGGTGCCGGTGGACGAAGTGGACGGGATTCATGCCATTGACGAGCGCATCCTCGATGCCGCGTCGCAGTCCGGCTCCCAGGCCAGTGCCAAATACACCCGGGGCGTGTTGCAATTCAAAGGTCGCAGCCTGCGTTGGCTGGATGAAGAACAGCTGTTGTCCGCCGTGACCCGGAGCCTCACATGACCCCCGAGCAAATGCGCGACGCTTCTTTGCTGGAGCTGTTCAGCCTCGAAGCCGAAGCCCAGACCCAGGTGCTGAGTGCAGGCCTTCTGGCGCTTGAACGCGATCCGACCCAGGCCGATCACCTGGAATCGTGCATGCGCGCGGCCCACTCGCTCAAAGGCGCGGCGCGGATTGTCGGGGTCGATGCCGGCGTCAGCGTCGCGCATGTGATGGAAGATTGCCTGGTCAGCGCGCAGGAAGGGCGCCTGTACCTGCGGCCCGAGCACATAGACGCCTTGCTGCAAGGCACCGATTTGCTGATGCGTATCGCGACGCCGAATAACAATCCCGGGCCGGCGGATATCGAGGCGTATGTGGCACTGATGGCGCGGTTGCTGGATCCGCTGGCGCTGGCCATGCCGATCAGCACGCCGATTGCACCGTTCATCACCGAGTCCGAGCCTGAAGCGCTCGCGCCGACGGTCGAAGCCCTGATTCCGGTCGCCGAACCGCCACCCGTAGAACCAGCGAAAAGGACCCGGCGCACCACCGATAATGGCGAACGTGTGCTGCGCGTCACGGCTGAACGCTTGAACAGCCTGCTCGACCTGTCGAGCAAATCCCTGGTGGAAACCCAGCGACTCAAGCCGCACCTGGCCACGATGCAACGCCTCAAGCGCATGCAGAATAATGGCCTGCGGGCCCTGGAAAACCTCAACGTCCACCTCAAGGAACATGCCTTGAGCCTCGAAGCCCAGGAAGCCCTGGGCGATGCCCGGCGGCTGCTGGCCGAGTCCCAGCAATTGCTGGTGGAAAAAAACGCCGAACTGGATGAGTTCGCCTGGCAGGCCAGTCAGCGGGCGCAGGTTTTGTATGACACCGCGCTGGCCTGTCGCATGCGGCCGTTTGCCGACGTGTTGGGCGGGCAAGTGCGCATGGTCCGCGACCTCGGTCGCAGCCTTGGTAAACAGGTGCGGCTGGAGATCGAGGGCGAGAAAACCCAGGTGGATCGCGATGTCCTGGAAAAGCTCGAAGCACCGCTGACCCACTTGCTGCGCAACGCCGTCGATCACGGCATCGAGTCCCCCGAACTACGCTTGCTGGCTGGCAAGCCTGAAGAAGGCCTGATTCGTCTGCGTGCCTCCCATCAAGCCGGTCTGTTGGTGCTGGAGTTGAGCGATGACGGTCACGGCGTCGATCTGGAAAAGGTCCGCCGCAGCATCATCGCGCGGCAGTTATCCCCGGCTGAAACCGCGGCCCAGTTGAGCGAAGAGGAGCTGCTGACCTTCCTGTTTCTGCCGGGTTTCAGCCTGCGCGACACGGTCACTGAAGTGTCCGGGCGTGGCGTCGGCCTGGACGCGGTTCAGCACATGGTCCGACAGTTGCGCGGCGCGGTGGTGCTGGAGCAGACGGCGGGCGAGGGCAGCCGTTTTCACCTCGAAGTGCCGTTGACGCTGTCTGTGGTGCGCAGTCTCGTGGTGGAAGTCGGTGATGAGGCGTACGCGTTTCCGCTGGCGCACATCGAGCGCATGTGTGATCTGGAGCCGGCGGACATCGTTCAGGTCGAAGGGCGCCAGCACTTCTGGCACGAAGGCCGGCATGTCGGGCTGGTCGCCGCCAGTCAGCTGCTGCAGCGGCCGGCGAGCCCGAGCAGTCAGCAAACCTTGAAAGTCGTGGTGATTCGCGAGCGTGAAGCGATTTACGGCGTGGCGGTCGAACGGTTTGTTGGCGAGCGGACGTTGGTCGTATTGCCGCTGGACGAACGTCTGGGCAAGGTGCAGGACATTTCCGCCGGGGCCTTGCTCGACGACGGGTCGGTGGTGCTGATCGTCGACGTCGAAGACATGCTGCGCTCGGTGGACAAGCTGCTCAACACCGGGCGTCTGGAGCGGATTGCCCGTCAAGGCAGCCAGGCCGTCGAGGCGGCGCGCAAACGGATTCTGGTGGTCGACGATTCGTTGACCGTTCGCGAGTTGCAGCGCAAGTTGCTGCTCAATCGCGGTTACGACGTGGCCGTGGCGGTCGACGGTATGGATGGCTGGAACGCCCTGCGTTCGGAGGATTTCGATCTGCTGATCACCGACATTGATATGCCGCGCATGGACGGCATCGAACTTGTGTCTTTGTTGCGCCAGGACAATCGCCTGCAATCGCTGCCGGTTATGGTGGTGTCCTATAAAGATCGCGAAGAAGACCGTCGTCGTGGACTGGACGCCGGAGCCGACTATTATCTAGCCAAAGCCAGTTTTCATGACGACGCCCTGCTTGATGCAGTGGTTGAGCTCATCGGAGGAGCGCGGGCATGAAAATAGCCATCGTCAACGACATGCCCATGGCGGTGGAGGCCCTGCGCCGCGCCCTGGCATTCGAACCGGCGCATGACGTGGTCTGGGTCGCCGGCAACGGCGCCGAGGCGGTGCAACGTTGCGCCGAATTCACCCCGGACCTGATTTTGATGGACCTGATCATGCCAGTGATGGACGGCGTGGAGGCGACCCGGCGGATCATGGCCGAGACCCCCTGCGCCATCGTTATCGTCACGGTCGACCGGCAGCAGAACGTGCACCGGGTGTTCGAGGCCATGGGCCACGGTGCGCTGGACGTGGTCGACACCCCGGCACTCGGCGCCGGCAATGCCCAAGAGGCGGCGGCGCCGTTGTTGCGCAAGATCATGAACATCGGCTGGCTGATTGGTGACAAGGGCAATCGTGAGCGATCGGCCCCCAGCCCGCTCCGCAGTTCGGCCTCGCGCCAGCGTTTGATCGCGATCGGCTCATCCGCTGGTGGGCCGGCGGCGCTGGAAGTCTTGCTCAAGGGCCTGCCAAAAGATTTTTCGGCTGCCATCGTGCTGGTGCAGCATGTTGATCAGGTGTTCGCCGCCGGCATGGCCGAATGGCTCAGCAGTGCCAGCGGCTTGAAGGTACGCTTGGCCCAGGAAGGCGAACCCCCGTTGGCCGGCACGGTGTTGCTGGCGGGCACCAACCACCATATTCGCTTGCTGAAAAACGGCACGCTGGCCTACACCGCCGAACCGGTCAACGAGATCTATCGGCCCTCGATCGATGTGTTTTTCGAGAGCGTGGCCAGTTACTGGAACGGCGATGCCGTGGGTGTTTTGCTCACCGGCATGGGGCGTGACGGCGCGCAGGGGCTTAAACTCATGCGCCAACAGGGCTACCTGACCATCGCTCAGGACCAACAAAGCAGTGCGGTTTACGGAATGCCGAAAGCGGCAGCGGCCATCGATGCCGCCGTGGAAGTTCGCCCACTGGACAAGATAGCGCCACGATTGCTGGAGATTTTCCCAAAATGAAGACTTTTCACAGCAATCCTGGCCCAGGCAGTATTCAGGTGACCGCCCATGAATGACTTACAGCTCGACGACTTCAAGACCGACGAAAACGCCGCCATGGTGTTGTTGGTGGACGATCAAGCGATGATCGGCGAGGCGGTGCGCCGCGGGTTGTCGAACGAAGAGAATATCGACTTCCACTTCTGCGCCGACCCGCACCAGGCCATTGCGCAGGCGATCCGCATCAAGCCGACGGTGATCCTGCAGGACCTGGTGATGCCCGGCCTGGACGGCCTCAGCCTGGTGCGTGAATACCGTAACCATCCGGCGACCAAGAACATTCCGATCATTGTCCTGTCGACCAAGGAAGACCCGCTGATCAAGAGCGCGGCGTTTGCGGCAGGGGCCAATGATTACCTGGTCAAACTGCCGGACAACATCGAACTGGTGGCGCGCATTCGCTATCACTCGCGCTCCTACATGACGCTGTTGCAGCGTGATGCGGCCTACCGCGCGTTGCGGGTCAGCCAGCAGCAGTTGCTCGACACCAACCTGGTGCTGCAGCGGTTGATGAACTCCGACGGCTTGACCGGGCTGTCGAACCGCCGGCACTTCGACGAATACCTGGAACTGGAATGGCGCCGTTCGCTACGTGATCAGAGCCAATTGTCGCTGTTGATGATTGATGTCGACTATTTCAAGTCCTACAACGACAGCTTTGGCCACCTCGAAGGCGACGAAGCCCTGCGTAAAGTCGCTACCGCTATTCGCGATGCGAGCGCCCGACCGTCGGACCTGCCGGCCCGTTACGGCGGGGAAGAGTTTGTCCTGGTGCTGCCCAATACCACGCCGGGTGGCGCACGGCTGGTGGCGGAAAAACTGCGCATGACCGTGGAAGCGCTGAAGATTCCGCACATTTTCCCCAGCGAAGGCTCAAGCCTGACCATTAGCATCGGCCTGTCGACCATGATCCCGCAGCAGGGCAGTGACTGCCGGCAATTGATCTCGGCGGCGGACAAGGGGCTGTACCTGGCGAAGAACAATGGGCGTAATCAGGTGGGGATTGAGTGAGGATTGGTTAGGACTTTGTGTTGTAGCTTGAATCCACCCCTCACCCCAGCCCTCTCCCCAGAGGGGAGAGGGGGAAAGGGAGCCGATCTCCATGGTTTCCAGGTCCTGAGTTCGGCTCGGTATTGCAGGTCGATGTAGCTCGAAGAACAACTCGGTCAGTCCCCTCGCCCCTCGGGGAGAGGGTTAGGGTGAGGGGGAGCGATCTCAAGCCCGATAAAGAACCCACTAAAGCCGCCAGGCGGGCTGCCGTGACAGCTTGATTACGTTATACTCGCCGGCTTTCAAAAGTTCGCCAACGAGTGCTGCCCGCCATGGAAATCAACCCGATCCTTAACAGTATCAAGGACCTGTCCGAGCGCTCCGAAACTATTCGGGGGTATCTTTGACTACGATCAAAAGCATGAGCGTCTGACTGAAGTCAATCGCGAGCTTGAAGATCCGGCTGTCTGGAACAACCCGTCGTACGCTCAGGAACTGGGCCGCGAGCGGTCGCTGCTGGCTCAAATCGTCGAAACCCTCGACGAAATGCACAGCGGTCTGGCCGACGCCAAAGATTTGCTGCTGATGTCCGCCGAAGAAGAAGACCAGGCCGCCGTCGATGACGTAGCTGCCGAAGTCGAGCGCCTGCGCGAATCCTTGGAAAAACTCGAATTCCGTCGCATGTTCAGCGGTGAGATGGACGCCAACAACGCCTACCTGGACATCCAGGCCGGCTCCGGCGGTACCGAGGCCCAGGACTGGGCCAACATCCTGCTGCGCATGTACCTGCGCTGGGCTGACAAACGCGGTTTCGACGCGACCATCATGGAACTGTCCGCCGGTGAAGTCGCCGGGATCAAGGGCGCCACGGTCCACATCAAGGGCGAATACGCCTTTGGCTGGCTGCGCACCGAGATCGGCGTGCACCGTCTGGTGCGCAAGAGCCCGTTCGACTCCGGCAACCGCCGCCACACCTCGTTCTCGGCCGTGTTCGTGTCGCCGGAAATCGATGACAACATCGAAATCGACATCAACCCGTCGGACCTGCGCATCGACACCTACCGCTCCTCGGGTGCCGGTGGTCAGCACGTAAACACCACCGACTCGGCCGTACGGATTACTCACGTACCGACCAACACCGTGGTCAGTTGCCAGAACGAACGCTCCCAGCACGCCAACAAAGACACCGCGATGAAAATGTTGCGGGCGCGCTTGTACGAGCAGGAAGTGCAGAAACGCAACGCCGCCTCCCAGGCTCTGGAAGACACCAAGTCGGACATCGGCTGGGGTCACCAGATTCGCTCTTACGTGCTCGATGCGTCGCGAATCAAGGATTTGCGCACTAACATCGAACGCAGTGACTGCGACAAGGTACTCGACGGCGATATCGACGAATACCTGGTGGCGAGCCTGAAACAAGGCCTGTAACACGATCCCCCTGTAGGAGCTCGGGGGGACGCCTAGTCCTTGCTGAGCGATCCCCGGCCAACGGCCGGGGACAATGAATCTGATGGAATACTTAAAGACATGAGCGACCTAGAACTCGACCCGCAAGCCCTGCAACAGGAAGAAAACTCCCTGATCGCCCTGCGCAAGGAAAAGCTTGCTGCCGAGCGCGCCAAGGGCAATGCCTTCCCCAACGACTTCCGCCGCGACAACTACTGCGAAGACTTGCAGAAACAGTACGCGGACAAGACCAAGGAAGAGCTGGCAGAGGCTGCGATCCCGGTCAAGGTTGCCGGTCGCATCATGCTCAACCGTGGCTCGTTCATGGTGATCCAGGACATGACCGGGCGCATTCAGGTCTACGTCAACCGTAAGACCCTGTCCGAAGAAACCCTGGCCGCGGTGAAAACCTGGGACATGGGCGACATCATTGCAGCCGTTGGCACCCTGGCGCGTTCCGGCAAGGGCGACCTGTACGTTGAAATGACCGAAGTGCGCCTGCTGACCAAGTCGCTGCGCCCGCTGCCGGACAAGCACCACGGCCTGACCGACACCGAACAGCGCTATCGCCAGCGCTACGTTGACCTGATCGTCAACGAAGAGGTGCGCCAGACCTTCCGCGTGCGTTCGCAAGTGATTGCGCACATTCGCAGCTTCCTGATGAAGCGTGACTTCCTGGAAGTCGAAACGCCGATGCTGCAAACCATTCCGGGCGGCGCGGCGGCCAAGCCATTCGAGACCCACCACAACGCGCTGGACATGGAAATGTTCCTGCGTATCGCGCCTGAGCTGTACCTCAAGCGCCTCGTTGTCGGCGGCTTCGAGAAAGTGTTCGAGATCAACCGCAACTTCCGTAACGAAGGCGTTTCGACCCGTCACAACCCTGAATTCACCATGTTGGAGTTCTACCAGGCGTACGCCGACTACGAAGACAACATGGACCTGACCGAAGAACTGTTCCGTGAACTGGCGCAGCTGGTTCTGGGCAGCACCGATGTGCCGTACGGCGACAAGGTGTTCCACTTCGGCGAACCGTTCGTGCGTCTGTCGGTGTTCGACTCGATCCTCAAGTACAACCCTGAGCTGACCGCTGACGACCTGACCGACATCGACAAGGCTCGCGCCATCGCCAAGAAGGCCGGCGCCAAGGTGCTGGGCTTCGAAGGTCTGGGCAAGTTGCAGGTGATGATTTTCGAAGAACTGGTCGAGCACAAGCTGGAACAGCCGCACTTCATCACCCAGTACCCGTTCGAAGTGTCGCCGCTGGCCCGTCGTAACGACGAGAACCCAAGCGTCACCGACCGTTTTGAACTGTTCATCGGTGGCCGCGAAATCGCCAACGCCTACTCCGAGCTGAACGACGCGGAAGACCAGGCCGAGCGTTTCATGGCGCAGGTGGCCGACAAGGACGCGGGCGATGACGAAGCCATGCACTACGACGCCGACTTCGTTCGCGCGCTGGAGTACGGCATGCCGCCAACGGCGGGTGAAGGGATCGGCATCGACCGTCTGGTGATGTTGTTGACCAACTCACCGTCGATCCGCGACGTGATCCTGTTCCCGCACATGCGGCCGCAAGCGTAAGTGTTTCGATAAAAAAGCCGCCTATAACAGGCGGCTTTTTATTGCCTGTCTGGTACAAACGTATCAAATGGTTACTTTTGAAGTAAGAGAGGAATACCTGTCGTGAACCGTGCAATTGCTCAAGAAGGTGCAGCGGGCATCGCAACTGCGGTCGCTGAAAGCGTTCAGTATCAGGGCCGCAAGGCCAGCCGACAGGGCAGCGAGCAGCGTCGACAGGACATTCTCGATGCGGCGATGCGCATTGTCGTGCGCGATGGCGTGCGGGCCGTGCGTCACCGTGCGGTGGCGGCAGAGGCCGGTGTGCCGCTGTCGGCCACCACCTACTATTTCAAGGATATCGATGACCTGCTCACCGATACCTTCGCCCAATACGTGGAACGCAGCGCCGCTTTCATGGCCAAATTGTGGGTGAACAACGAAGGCCTGCTGCGCGAGATGGTGGTCAGCGGCGACGGCAGCCCCGAGTCGCGCTCGCAACTGGCGGACGACATTGCGCGGTTGATGGCGGACTATGTGCACCGGCAACTGATCAACCGCCGCGAACACTTGATGGCCGAACAGGCGTTCCGTCAGGAAGCGCTGCTGAACCCGCGTCTGGCGCTGTTGGTGCGCTCCCACCAGCAAATTCTGCTCCAAGGGACGTGCCAGCTTTTTGAGGTGTTGGGTTCTCGCGAACCGCAACAGGATGCCAAGGTGTTGACGGCGATTATCGGACGGATGGAATATCAGGGCCTGCTCAACGACGCCGAGCCTGTCGCCGAAGCTGAAATGCTCGGTATCCTCAATCGCTACATGCACTTGGTATTGGCGTCGGTGTAATCCCGGGGTGCACCGCGACCCTGTAGGAGCGAGGCTTGCCCGCGAAGGCGGCTTAACATTCAACATCTATGTTGACTGACATATCGCCTTCGCGGGCAAGCCTCGCTCCTACAGGGACGGTGAGCATTCGGGGGAAATGTGTTCATAGGGAGTGTTGAATGAAAGCCTGGCGTGTCGTTGTGATCGCCTTGTCGTTCCTGCTGCTCAGTGGCTGTCTGGTGACCTTCAAGGACCCACTGCCCGCCAGCGACCCCGCGCCTAAAGGTCTGCTCGGCAAATGGACCAGCACCAATGCCTGGGGCGAGCCGATGAACCTGGAGCTGACGCGTCTGGGCGACAATCGCTATCAGGCGGTCAGCTACTTCAAGGCCAAGCCCAAAGAGCGTGAAGCCTATCCCTTTACGGTGTCGCGCCATGGCAGCCGTTGGTACCTGTCGGCGAAGGTCCCGGCGCAATTCGGCGGGCATTTCACCCTCTTCGGATTTGAACTCAACGATAAGCACGAATTGGTGGTCTACAACCTCGATCTCGAGCAGATCAATCAGGCCCTGGGGCAAAAAGTCCTGAGCGGCGAAGGCTTCCAGACCGATGATGGCGACGGCGTGTTGATCAATAACAGCATGGACCAGGTCTTTGCTTACCTCGATGATCCGGCCAATTCCGATGTCTTCGTCGAGGCGGCGCGCTATCAGCGCCTGGCCAAAGCTAAAGTTAAATAAAGCCAGCACATAACGGTTTTTCTACAGGAGTTTCGGGTGGACGATTACCAGCAGACGATACGCATTTTGTCCGATCGCATTGTGCTGGCACAGACGCCGATTCGCGTCCTCGATGCGGTCAAGTGGGACGACAGCATTCGCAAGAATTTCCTCAAGGCCAAGGGCAAGGAAATGCCGGCTGTGGACCGCGACTATTACCTCAATCGGCCGCTGTCGTTTGATTCCAGCAAAGTGAAACTGGAATTCCAGAACATCGAGCGTGATATCACCCGTCAGCTCGGCCAGTTCAACCCGGTTGGCCAGATCATGCGGCGCATGTGCAAGGAATACCGGATGGTGGTGCGTATGCTCGAAGCACGCGGCACCGAGGATTTCGGGCTGATTTCCCAGGAGCTGTACGGCGCTGCGTCCGACGCGTTCCATGCTGGCGACCCGACCCTGTCCGACCTCGGCCTGATGCTCTCCGATTACCTGAACAACATCGACGGCCGGGGCGACCTGAAGGACGAACCGAAAATCCTCACCGCCAAGGATGCCGTACATCTGCTGCAAACCCGGCTGAGCAAAGTGTTTGGCGAAGCCGAGGAAACCATCCGGGTGTTCGAGTCTGACGGCATCGTGGCCGATGCGGCGGCCGGCGCCGACTACATCAAGATCCGCACCGACGCGATGTTCAACGAACGTGACGTGCGTGCCTTGGAAGTCCATGAAGGGTTGGTGCACGTGGGCACCACGCTCAACGGGCTGAACCAGCCGATCTGCACCTTCCTGTCCAAAGGCCCGCCGTCGTCGACGGTGACCCAGGAAGGCCTGGCGATCCTGATGGAAATCATCACCTTCGCGTCCTACCCGAGCCGCCTTCGCAAACTGACCAACCGCACCCGTGCCATTCACATGGTGGAGGAGGGCGCGGACTTTTTGCAGATCTTCGAATTTTTCCGCGAACAAGGCTTCGAAATGGCTGAAAGCTACGGCAACGCCAGTCGGGTTTTCCGTGGTTCGATACCGACCGGTCTGCCGTTTACCAAAGACTTGTCCTACCTCAAGGGCTTTATCATGGTTTACAACTACATTCAGTTGGCCGTGCGTAAGGGCAAGCTTGAGCAGATTCCGCTGCTGTTTTGCGGCAAGACCACGCTGGAAGACATGCGGACCTTGCGCCAGTTGGTGGACGAAGGGCTGGTGGTGCCACCGAAGTATTTGCCGGATCAGTTCCGCGACCTGAACGCACTGTCGGCGTGGATGTGCTTCTCCAACTTCCTCAACCACCTGAGCCTGGACCGGATCGAAGCGGATTACTCGAACATCCTGTAATCGCCACGTCCCTGTAGGAGCGAGGCTTGCCCGCGAAGGCGGCTTAACATTCAACATCTATGTTGACTGACATATCGCCTTCGCGGGCAAGCCTCGCTCCTACAGGGGCGTGGTGCTTTTTCAATTCATTTTCGCGAGGTTTCAACGGATGAGAATCCTCGGCATCCTCTGCCTTCTCCTGACCCTGAGCGGTTGCAGCTCTCTGCTGTTCTACCCCGAGCCCGGCCAGCTGTTCACCCCGGAAAAAGCCAAGCTCGAATACCGCGAAGTGACCCTCACCACCGCCGATGGCCTCAGGCTGAACGCTTGGTGGCTGCCGGCGAAAAAAGGCGTCGAGGTCAAGGGGACGGTGCTGCATCTGCACGGCAACGGCGGCAATTTGCCGATGCATCTGGGCGGGAGCTGGTGGTTGCCGGAGGAAGGCTATCAGGTGCTGCTGATCGATTATCGCGGTTACGGTTTGTCCGAAGGTGAACCGAGTCTGCCGGCGATCTATCAGGACATCGACGCCGCGTTCAAGTGGCTCGATCAGGCCCCCGAGGTCAAGGGCAAACCGCTGATTCTGCTCGGCCAGAGCCTTGGCGGTTCGATGGCCGTGCATTACCTGGTCCAGCATCCTGAACGTCAGAAACAACTCAAGGCCTTCGTCCTCGACGGCGTGCCCGCCAGCTATCGCAGCATCGGCCGGTTCGCCCTGAGCAATTCCTGGCTGACCTGGGCGTTCCAGGTGCCGCTTTCGTGGCTGGTACCGGACGGCGACAGTGCGATCAATTCCATGGCACAGCTCAATGGCGTACCGAAACTGATCTACCACAGCATCGACGATCCGATCGTGCCCCTTTCCAACGGCATCCGTCTGTATCAAGCTGCGCCGCCGCCGCGCGTGCTGCAATTGACCCGCGGTGGTCATGTGCAGACATTCGCCGACCCGGTCTGGCGCAAAGTGATGCTGCGTTATCTCGACGACCCGCAGCATTTCAATGGCCTGCGCCGCCTGGGTGAAATCCCCAATTACCCGGCACCCCCGAATTCAGAAGATGAACCCTCAGAGAGTCCGCAATGAGTGAAGAACGTAACGCCATCCCGCTGATCATCACCGGAATCTGCAGTATCCTCGGCACTGTTGGTGCCCTGTGGTACTACGGCTACCTGCACTTCGCCAAACCCGAAGATGCGCTGCTGCTCAGCGACTTCACCATGATCAAGACTGTGCCGGGAGAAGACTACAAAGTCTCCCTGGAACCCGCGGCGCAAGTGGCCCAGTGCATCGATGGCGTGCTGGTGATGTTCGACACCGAACAAAAAGGCCTGACCGGCGTATTGGTCAACAGCAAGAAAAAAGCCGTGCGCTGCATGGGCGAAGAAACCCCGCAAAAACTTGAGCAGTAATCGCTCCCGTAGGAGCGAGGCTTGCCCGCGAAGAACGATAACGCGGATCGTCAGACACACCGAGTCGACTCATTCGCGAGCAAGCTTCGCTCCTACAGGTTCTCCGCATCCCGTAGGAGCGAGGCTTGCCCGCGAAGAACGATAACGCGATGCATCAGACAAACTGCGGACAAAAAAGCCCCGCCTGATCGACTCAGGCGGGGCTTTTGTGTTTCAGCAGGTGAGGCTTAGTTCGAGCTGACAGCCGAACGCGGGATCACTGGCTGGTTGTCGTTGGAAATGGTCACTTCCACTCGACGGTTCATCGCACGACCCGAGGTGCTGGTGTTTTCCGCAACCGGGTACTCCTTGCCATAACCCTGCGCAACGACGCGCGCTGGATCAACGCCCATTTTCACCAGCGCCATGCGCACGGAACCCGCACGACGCTCGGACAGCGACTGGTTGTGGCTCGCAGTGCCGGTGCTGTCGGTGTATCCCTCGACGATCACTTTGCGATCAGGGTTTTCCGAGAGGAACTGCGCCAGTTTGTTGATGTTCACCAGACCGCTGGATTTCAGGTCAGCACGGTCGGTCGCGAACAGCACGTCACCGAAGGTCACCAGCGTACCGCGATCGGTCTGCTTGGCGTTCAGGCTGTCCTGCAATTGCTTGATCTGCTGATCGCGAGCATCGAGACGGGCCTGGGCACGTTGAGCCGAAGCGTTTTTCAGGTTGGCTTCAGCGGTGCGCAGGGCGATGGTCTGCTTCGCCACTTCAACACGCTGATTGGTCAGATAGGCCAGTTGGTCGACCTTGTTCTGGTCTTCCTTGTCCATGTACGCCTTGTCGGCCTTGTCCAGGTAATCGCTTGCGTCCTTGGTTTCCAGTGCCGCCACTTTGCTGGCTTGCGGGTTGGCTTGCAGGCCGCTGTAGTTGGTGCGGGCCTGTTCCAGGTTCGCGTTAGGCGGGGTGGAGCAGGCAGCCAGTGCAACGCTTGCGGCCAGGAGAGCGGGGATCATCAATTGTTTACGCATAATAATTCGTCCTTTCTATCGATAAGAGCTTCAAGTCTGAGGTCGGGATGCGCGCTTACTGCACGGTGCGCTGGCTTTCCTGACGCAGTTCCTGAACCCCTTTCTGGGAGTCCTTTACAGCCTGTTCGGCTTTCATCGCCTGAGCTTTGCGTTCAGCTACGCGAGCGTCCCACTCAGCCTGTTCGGCCAACACTTTGGCCTCGGCATACTTTTTGTCATGCATGGCGATTTCGGCTTGTTTGAGCTTGTCCTGCGCGGACTTCATTTCCACGGCGGCGAACTCGGTGCCACCGGCGCTGACGGCGCCATTCACAGCGGATTGGGTCACGGCGAATTGCTCGCTCGGCGGGTTGCCAGCGCAACCAGCCAGTACGAAGCTGCTGCCGATTGCCAGGGCAGCCAGTTTCAAACCGCGCAGGTGATTGAACGAGGTCTTGGCAGTGCTGATCTTCATGGTCTTCAACTCCATTGGTATAACTCCTGAAAAACTTAAAAATCCATGCTGGGCAAGGAGCCGTAACCGTCAATTTCCGGGGTGTTTTGAAACGGCCGTCCCAGGCGTGGTTAATGGCTGTGACCCGAGGGGTTTTTCAAAAGTTCAGAGAAGATGGCCTATCGCCTGAAAATACTTTGACCGAGCGGACAAGGCTCTAAGTCGGGAACTTTGGCGATGTGCAGCGGTATGCCCGACCATTTAACGGCCTGGGAACACGCAATAATCGAAGGGATATGCAGGCTAAATGTGGGAGCGAGCCTGCTCGCGATAGCGGTGTGTCAGGCGACATAAATATCGGAAGTCAGACCGCATCGCGAGCAGGCTCGCTCCCACAGGTATTGGGGGGATCAATGTTTTTGCTTGTCGTTACCGGATGACAAATCGTGCAGATGACGACGGGACAACGCCAGAAAACGCGGGGTCGGACCAACGTCTTCGTACAGCGGATCACCTTCTTCATCGGTGGCCACCACGGTCGATCCTTTTACGTAGGGAAAGCTCTTTTCGAGCTCTTCCAGCGCCGCACCGATCAGCTCGCCAAGCAGCTCTTCGGGCTGGCGTTTGGGGTACATCTCGGTAATCGCCGCCAGCCGTGCGGCAGCTTCCATGTCCAGATGAATCCTGTAACCGGTGTCGGTCAGGCGACCCTTGGCGTTTTCTTCCCAATGCAGGGCAAGTTCGCGGATTTTCATAAAAACCTCATTGCGCTCCTGCTCGTGGCAGGCGGTGTGAGTGTCCGCCAATGGTCGGCGGCAAGCCGTTGTACGGCTTACTCTTCAGACTAGCTTGAACCCACAAGGTTTAACGTCCCTTCGTCGTCTGCTTGTAAGAAGCGCTTTAGAGCGGCACTCTCTGCTATCAGAGCATGGCATTCCAAGACACCCGGATTTTCGCTGGAGAACTGCTGATGACCGATATTGATGCACGCTTGCGCGAGGACGTTCACCTGTTGGGTGAGCTGTTGGGCAACACCATTCGTGAACAATACGGGGATGGCTTTCTCGACAAGATCGAGCAGATCCGCAAGGGCGCCAAAGCCGACCGTCGCGGTTCGATGGACGCTGAACTGAGCGCCAGCCTCAACCAATTGAGCGAAGAAGAGTTGCTGCCGGTGGCGCGGGCGTTCAACCAGTTTCTCAACCTGGCCAATATCGCCGAGCAGTATCAACTGATTCACCGCCGTGAAGAGTCGCAGCCGGCCCCGTTCGAATCACGGGTGCTGCCGGAGCTGCTCGCTCGTCTGCGCGCCGAAGGTCATAGCGCCGAATCCCTGGCCCGGCAACTGGGTCGACTGGAGATCGAGCTGGTCCTCACCGCTCACCCGACCGAAGTGGCGCGCCGCACGCTGATCCAGAAATACGACGCCATCGCCGCGCAACTGGCCGCCCAGGACCATCGCGACCTGACGACTGCCGAGCGCGAACAGATCCAGGCGAAGTTGCAACGCCTGATCGCCGAAGCCTGGCACACCGAAGAAATCCGCCGCACCCGCCCGACACCGGTCGA
Source organism: Pseudomonas sp. RT6P73 (assembly GCF_054897715.1). Lineage (NCBI taxonomy): Bacteria > Pseudomonadati > Pseudomonadota > Gammaproteobacteria > Pseudomonadales > Pseudomonadaceae > Pseudomonas > Pseudomonas sp. RT6P73. The sequence goes on from NZ_JBUBUV010000002.1 coordinate 692,502, forward strand.
CGAAGCCAAATGGGGTTTCGCGGTGATCGAGCATTCGCTATGGCAGGCAATCCCGAACTATATGCGCAAGGCCGATAAAGCCCTGCATGCCGCCACCGGCCTGCATTTACCACTGGAAGGCGCGCCGATCCGCTTTGCTTCGTGGATGGGCGGCGACCGCGACGGCAACCCGAACGTGACGGCTGCCGTTACCCGCGAAGTCTTGCTGCTGGCACGCTGGATGGCCGCTGATTTGTACGTGCGTGATGTCGACCATCTCGCCGCTGAACTGTCGATGCAGCAGGCCAGCGATGCGCTGAGAGCCAAGGCCGGGGACAGCGCCGAACCTTATCGCGCGGTGCTTAAACAGTTGCGTGAACGTCTGCGGGCGACGCGTAACTGGGCTCACGCTTCACTGACCGCAACCACCCCGGCAACCGCCGATGTGCTGCACAACAACCGCGACCTGCTGGATCCGCTGGAGTTGTGTTACCAGTCTTTGCACGAGTGCGGCATGGGCGTGATCGCGGAGGGTCCGTTGCTTGATTGCTTGCGCCGCGCGGTGACCTTCGGGCTGTTCCTGGTCCGGCTCGATGTGCGCCAGGACTCGTCGCGGCATACCGCGGCCATGACTGAAATCACCGATTACCTCGGCCTCGGTCGCTACGAAGACTGGAGCGAAGAGGAGCGCATCGCCTTCCTGGTGCGTGAACAGAACAACCGTCGGCCGTTGCTGCCCGCGTACTTCAAACCGTCGGCCGACACCGCCGAGGTGCTGGCGACGTGCCGGGAAATTGCGGCCGCCCCAGGGGCTTCGCTCGGCTCTTATGTGATCTCCATGGCCGGCGCCGCTTCCGACGTGCTCGCCGTGCAACTGTTGCTCAAAGAGTCCGGCGTGTTGCGGCCAATGCGCGTGGTGCCGTTGTTCGAAACCCTCGCCGACCTCGACAACGCCGGTCCGGTGATTGAAAAGCTGTTGCTGCTGCCGGGCTATCGCTCGCGCCTGCAAGGGCCGCAGGAAGTGATGATCGGCTATTCCGACTCGGCCAAGGACGCCGGCACGACAGCAGCGGCCTGGGCACAATATCGGGCGCAGGAGCGCTTGGTCGATATCTGCCGCGAGCAGCAAGTTGAGCTGCTGTTGTTCCACGGTCGCGGTGGCACCGTAGGTCGCGGCGGTGGTCCCGCGCACGCGGCGATTCTGTCGCAGCCACCCGGGTCTGTTGCAGGACGTTTCCGCACCACCGAGCAGGGGGAAATGATTCGTTTCAAATTTGGCCTACCGGACATCGCCGAGCAAAACCTCAATCTGTACTTGGCGGCCGTGCTGGAAGCGACCTTGCTGCCGCCGCCTCCACCGGAACCTGCCTGGCGCCATCTGATGGATGAATTGGCCGCTGACGGGGTCAAGGCTTACCGCGCCGTGGTGCGGGAAAATCCGCAGTTCGTCGAGTATTTCCGCCAGTCCACCCCGGAGCAGGAACTGGGGCGTTTACCGTTGGGCAGCCGCCCGGCCAAGCGCCGTGCCGGCGGGATCGAAAGCCTGCGGGCCATTCCTTGGATCTTCGGCTGGACCCAGACGCGCCTGATGTTGCCGGCCTGGCTTGGCTGGGAAGCGGCGCTGAGCAAGGCGCTGGAACGTGGCGAAGGCGAACTGCTGGGACAGATGCGCGAACAGTGGCCGTTCTTTCGCACACGCATCGATATGCTGGAAATGGTCTTGGCCAAAGCCGATGCCGACATCGCCCGATCCTACGATGAGCGTCTGGTCGAGCCGGATCTGCTCCCTTTGGGTGCGCATTTACGCGACCTATTGTCGCAGGCGTGCGCTGTGGTCCTTGGGCTGACCGGCCAGTCTCAGCTACTGGCACATAGCCCAGACACCCTCGAATTCATCCGCTTGCGTAACACCTATCTCGATCCGCTTCATCTATTGCAGGCCGAACTGTTGGCGCGTTCGCGGCAGCAGGAAGTGGCGCAGGGCAGCCCGGTAGAACAGGCGCTGCTGGTGTCTGTGGCGGGGATTGCTGCCGGTTTGCGAAATACCGGCTAAGGTTTTCGTCGTGGGGGAAGGCGCCCGGCGCGAGCATCGGGTGCCTGTGGGCTAGTGGCAGAAATGGTCTGCCAGGCGACAGTTAATGATGGGGTTGCGACTTGGGGTACCCCGTCGAAAGGTCACGCGTGGCGCAGGTTTCTCCGACTTTCGGCGGCTTGTGTGGTCCGGGCCTGCTGTGTATCTTGATCAGCCTTTGGCCGTTTGGGCGGCCACGACCCTGTTTTTGAGATTGGCCCCACGAGGCGAATCCGTTGTTATCTATATAAAAAATTGAGGAGCACATCGATGCGCGTCATTCTGCTGGGAGCTCCCGGGGCCGGTAAAGGTACTCAGGCTAAGTTCATCACCGAAAAGTTCGGCATCCCGCAAATCTCCACCGGCGACATGCTGCGTGCTGCGGTCAAGGCCGGCACCGAGCTGGGCCTGATCGCCAAAAGCGTCATGGACAGCGGTGGCCTGGTTTCCGATGACCTGATCATCAATCTGGTCAAGGAACGCATCAGCCAGGCCGATTGCGCCAACGGTTTCCTGTTCGACGGTTTCCCGCGCACCATTCCTCAGGCTGAAGCCCTGGTGAAGGCCGGCGTTCAGCTGGACCACGTGTTGGAAATCGACGTTAAAGACGAAGACATCGTCCAGCGTATCGCTGGTCGTCGTGTTCACGAGGCCAGCGGTCGCGTGTACCACATCGTCTACAACCCGCCGAAAATTGCTGGTAAAGACGACATCACTGGTGAAGAGCTGGTGCAGCGCAAAGACGATACCGAAGAAACCGTGCGTCATCGTCTCTCCGTCTACCACGCTCAGACCGAGCCACTGGTGAAGTTTTACCAGGAGCTGTCCGTCGCTCAGGGCAAACCGAAGTACAGCCACATCGAAGGTGTTGGCTCGGTTGAAGCGATCACCGGCAAGGTGCTTGAAGCGCTGAACTGAAAAGTCTGAACCGCTTCATCTTCTACGGCCCGCTTGCGGGCCGTAGTTGTTTATACTGGCGCACTTTTTCTGACCTCTCTTACGGAAACATCGATGAGCACCTTGCTGGCCCTGGACACCGCGACTGAAGCTTGCTCCGTTGCCTTGCTGCATGACGGCAAAGTCACGAGTCATTACGAGGTGATCCCGCGCCTGCATGCGCAGAAGCTGTTGCCGATGATCCAGCAGTTGCTCGCCGATGCCGGGACCACCCTGCAAGCGGTCGATGCCATCGCCTTCGGCCGTGGGCCGGGCGCCTTCACCGGCGTGCGGATCGCCATCGGTGTGGTGCAAGGCCTGGCGTTTGCGCTGGATCGCCCGGTGTTGCCGGTCTCAAACCTGGCGGTGCTGGCGCAGCGGGCGTATCGCGAACACGGCGTGAGCCAGGTCGCGGCTGCCATCGATGCGCGGATGGATGAAGTGTATTGGGGTTGCTACCGCGAAACGGCGGGCGAGATGCGCCTGGTCGGCAATGAAGCGGTATTGCCGCCGGAAGTGGCCGCTTTGCCGACCGATGCCAGTGGTGAATGGTTCGGCGCCGGCACGGGCTGGGGGTATGCCGAACGCATCGCCGTCAACCTGAGCGGGCAGGACGCAGGCATGCTGCCCCACGCTGAAGACCTGCTGACGCTGGCGCGGTTTGCCTGGGAGCGCGGTGAGGCGATCGTTGCTGATGAGGCTCAACCGGTCTACCTGCGCGATAAAGTGGCGACACCGAAAGCGCGTTAATTCCGAGACCGAGTTGACCCCTTCGCGGGCAAGTCGGATCGCCGCACCGCTCGCTCCTACAGGTTTTGTGTCGTTCACATATTTTGGGGGCGGCTCAAAACCTGTAGGAGCGAGGCTTGCCCGCGAAAGCGATCTATCAGATATTGCCAATCGTCACTTTCTCACCCCCGCTTTTAAACCTTTTCGTATTTCTGTGTTCTAGTTATCACTCGGCGGTTTGCGAAGTGGGTTATGTGCCACTAGACTGCCACTACTGATACCGGACATGTACTCCATGCGTATAGACGGCGTTTCCTCCCAGTCCTACCCCATCAAGCGCAAGCCCCGCAAAGGCCCTGTGGCGGATGACGACTACGTCGATATCGACGGCGAGCTGGAAATTCCGTCCGAGGAGCAACTGGCCGCCCGTGCCGCCAAAGCTTCCGCGCAGCGCTTGAGCAATCTTCCGGCGCGTCAGCAAGACATGATCTACCACCGCGCCATGAAGAAAAGCGTAGCCATGGCACTCGCCAGCTACCTGAGCACCGCCGGTTTTGTCGATTGGGATACGGATGTGCTGGGCCTCGACCTGTACATCTGATGGTGCTGCCTTACTACCTCGGCTGCCCGTCCTGGAGTGAAAACGCCTGGCGCGATTATCTGTATCCACCAGACGCCAAACCCGCCGAATTTCTGAATCTCTATTCCCAAGTATTCAACGCCGTAGAAGGCAACACGACCTTCTACGCGAGCCCGGCCGCCAGCACCGTGCAACGCTGGGCCGAAACCATGCCCGAACATTTTCGCTTCACCGCCAAATTTCCCGGCGAAATCAGCCACGGCGGTGACCTGCGCGAACAACTGACTGCCGCCGAAACCTTCCTGCAATTGCTCAGCCCGCTCGGTGAACGGGTTTCGCCCCTGTGGCTGCAATTGTCGAAAAGCTTCACCCCGCACCGATTGCCCGAACTGGCCGGCTTCATCGACGGGCTTGAGCGACCGCTGGCCGTTGAAGTGCGGCATGACGAATTCTTCGCCAAAGGTGATAGCGAGCGAATGCTCAATCGTCTGCTGCTGGATCGTGGCGTAGAACGCATCTGCCTCGATCCGCGTGCGCTGTTCAGCTGCACGTCGACCGATCCGTCGGTGCTCCACGCCCAGTCGAAAAAGCCCAGGGTGCCGCCGCGTCCGGCAGCGTTTACTCAATTCCCGCAGGTGCGGTTCATCGGCCATCCACAGCTTGAGGCGAACGATCCGTTCCTGGAGCCATGGGTCGAGAAAATCGCCGTGTGGGTCGAAGAGGGTCGTACGCCCTACATTTTCCTGCACACCGCCGATAACCTGCTGGCCGCCAAACTGGCGCAACGTTTTCACGCAAGACTGATGCTGCGTTTGCCTGGCTTGCCGCCGTTGCCTGAGCTATACAGAGAGCCCGCCGCCGAGCAACTTGGCCTGCTCTGAGGCGGATTCGTTCCCCTTTTCAGGAGCCTGCCAATGGATGCGCAAACCCTTCGAGCCCAGGCGTTCAAAGCACTGCACGAACGCGAGGGCGCTTTTGTCATTCCCAATCCGTGGGACGCCGGCTCGGCGAAGATGCTCGCCAGCCTGGGTTTCGAGGCGCTGGCGACCACCAGTGCCGGTTATGCCTTTTCCAACGCCCGGCCCGATGGCGCATTGACGCTGGACGATACGCTGGCGAACGTCCGGGCGATTGTCGCGGCAACAGAGCTGCCGGTGGCGGTGGACCTGGAAAACGGCTTCGCGGACGATCCGGCCGAGTGCGCACAAAGTATTTTGCAGGCCGCAGCGGCCGGTGCTGTCGGTGGCTCGATCGAAGATGCCACCGGCCGTGAAGACGCGCCGATCTACTGTTTCGAGCATGCCGTGGCGCGCATTGAAGCCGCCGTCGCAGCGGCTCGCAGCTTGCCTTTCCCTTTTATGCTGACCGCCCGTGCCGAGAATTTTCTACACGGCAATCCTGACCTGGCCGATACCATCCGCCGTTTGCAGGCGTTCGCCGAGGCGGGCGCCGACGTCTTGTACGCGCCGGGTCTGCGCAGCGCTGAAGACGTGTTGGCGGTGGTCCGCGCCGTGGCACCGAAACCGGTCAACGTGTTGATGTCCGGGGGGCTCAAGTTGACGGTGGAGCAGTTGAGCGAGATGGGCGTCAAACGTATCAGCGTCGGTTCGGCGCTGGCCTTGGCGGCTTATGGCGAGTTTTTCCGCGCCGCCGAAGAGATCAAGACGTCGGGCACCTTCGGATTCACGTCGCGGTCCATGCCGTACGCCAAGGCCAATCAATTGTTCAAAGGCTGACGGTGCGTTTTCGGTGGTGGCTGTTGTTGATGCTGTTGATCATCGGGGCGGCGGGCGTGAGTGTCTGGCGTGGCTGGATCGCTCTGCCACCCCAGTGGAACCCATGGGCGCCGCTGGACGTGAAGGCTGAACCAAATTTTCTGACGCGCTACAAACTGATGCGCCTGCGCGATGATCCGCAATTGTGTGATCAAGCCTTGAACAGCTCCGGATTACGCGTCACGCGCCAAGCCGACAGTCCCGGCGCGACCTGTCCATTGATCAACACCTTGCGTGTGCAGGGCGGCGATGTGGCGCTGAGCAGCAGCTTTCTCGCCAGTTGTCGTCTGGCGGTTTCGTTTGCCCTGTTCGAACACCATGCCCTGCAACCCGCCGCGCAAGCGGTGTATGGGCAGCCCGTTAGCCGGGTCGATCATCTTGGCAGCTTTGCCTGCCGCAACGTCTACGGTCGCGAAAACGGCCGGCGAAGCCAGCATGCCAGCGCCGATGCGTTGGACATTGCCGGTTTCCGCCTGGCTGACGGTCGATCCATCAGCGTGCTCAAGGATTGGCCGAAGGATAATCAGGACGCACGGTTTCTGCGCCAGGTTCGCGATGGCGCCTGTGGCTTGTTCAGTGTGGTGTTGAGCCCGGACTACAACGCCGCCCATCGCAATCACTTTCATGTCGATGTCGGGCCGTGGTGGGTGTGTCGTTGACTGCCTGTTATTAAGATCAGGCGGCGATGCGCAGGTTCTGCAGGACGATCGGGCGAGCCCAGCCGTTATCGAAATCGAGTTGTTTCTGTTGCGCCACCAATTCTTCAGGGGAGAACGGTGGGAACGGTTTGTCCAGCAGGTCGAGTTCGAATTCGGCGATCGGCAAGTACAGCGGACGCGGTTGTGGCGCCGGGCCAGCTTCTGGCACAGGCTGGCCGGCGGTGAGCACGATCGGACGCACCCAGCCACTTTCGAAGTCTTGTTGTTTCTGTTGAGCGTCGATTTCTTCAGCCGGGAACGGCGGGAAAGGTTTGTCGGCCAGGTCCATTTCGAACTCGGCGATCGGCAGGAACAGCGGCTCGGGTGGCTTGACTTCGGTTTCTTTCACATCGCATTCGCGCTGGCTGACAATGTGCGCCAGCAGTTCGCTGCCGACGGTCGGCTCCACCGGGCTTTCGAGATCAACCGGTGGAAACGTGCCACACGCCGGCACCACATCGGTCGACTGTTCGGCCAGGGCCTGGGCAAAAAAATCCTGCCACAGGTGACTGACGCCGCTCAGTGCCTGTGAATTTCGCAGGCCATAATCGCCATGACGCGATAGGTAGCCTACGGATGTGGATTGAATGCCTGACATTTTTCTCGGTCGACGCTCAGCTCTGGCAAAATGCTCGTTAGTTTTGTTATCGGCCGTTTTTGCCGATCATTAATTTTTTGAGCGTGTTTTCCCATGATTGAGCAACCTGCGGCCTGCCGCATCCACGTCGAGGCCTCGGCCCCGGCGTTTCAGCCACAAGCCGAGCAATGGGCCGAACGCCTGGGCTTGCCTTTGCACGTGGATGACGGCGAGTTTGCCTTGCAGGTGGGCGAACAAGGTTTGCAGCTGCAACAACTCGGGCCGGACGCACCGGGGCCGGTGCGGGTGGACTTCGTCGAAGGTGGTGCGGCGCATCGCCGGTTGTTCGGCGGTGGCACGGGGCAGATGATCGCCAAGGCGGTTGGCATCGCCCAGGGCGTGCGTCCACGTGTGCTGGATGCCACGGCGGGGCTGGGCAAGGACGCGTTCGTGCTGGCGAGCCTGGGCTGCGAGATGAGCCTGATCGAGCGGCAGCCGCTGATCGGTGCGTTGCTTGAGGATGGACTGGCCCGTGGTGCGGAAGATTTCGATGTCGCGCCGATTGTGGCGCGGATGAAGTTGCTCAAGGGCAATTCGATCGAGGTGATGCGCAACTGGGAAGGGGAGCCGCCGCAGGTGATCTACCTCGACCCGATGTTTCCCCATCGTGAGAAAACGGCGTTGGTGAAGAAGGAAATGCGTCTGTTTCGGCCGTTGGTCGGTGATGATCCGGATGCGCCGGCATTGCTCGAAGCCGCATTGGCACTGGCCAGCCATCGGGTGGTGGTCAAGCGACCGCGCAAGGCGCCTTGTATTGCGGGGCCGAAGCCGAGTCATGCGCTGGATGGGAAATCCAGTCGGTATGACATCTACCCGAAGAAAGCGCTCAAGCCCTGATACCGCATCGCCTCCTTCGCGGGCAAGCCTCGCTCCTACAGGATCTGCGCTAACCCTGTAGGAGCGAGGCTTGCCCGCGATGGCGTCAGTTCAGACAACCCAAATCTATCAGGCTGTCTCAGGCCTGTAGGCCCGCATAAACAATCCCACCACTTCCCGCACATGCTCCTCGGCCGCATCGCCCGTCACTGGCTCGCCGCAGCCATACAGCAACCGGAAATTCCCCGCGCCCTTGAGCAGGCAGAAGAAATGCTCGGCCGCATTGCGCGGTTTATCGATGCTCAACGCGCCGTTCTGATCAACCTTGGTCAGCAACCGCTCCATGCCATGCAGCATGCGCTGCGGCCCGGCTTCGAAGAAGATCAGTGAGAGTTTCGGGTCCTGGCTGCCCAAGGCCATCATCAGCCGATGCAGGTTCACCGATTCATCGCTGTTGATCAGCAGATGAAACCCACGCGCGATGTTCAGCAGCACCGTTTCTACCGAAATGCCATCCGGCAATTCGAAAAACAGCGTGGGCAGCTGCTCTTCGCACTTGGCCATCACGGCGGCGGAGAATAGCGTCTCCTTGTCGTTGAAGTGGCTGTAAACGGTCAGCTTCGACACGCCGGCTTGAGCCGCCACGGCATCCATGCTGGTGCTGGCGTAACCATTACTCAGAAACAGAATTTTCGCCGCATCGAGGATGGCCTGGCGCTTGGCCAGATCCTTGGGACGGCCCGGACCGTTGGGTGCTGAAAGATTGTTCGACATTCTTCGCTTTTAATACTGGACTGGTGAGTTTGCTATTAATAACATACTCGCCAGTATAATTATTCCAAGCACCATTAGCGAAAGGTCCTTCACCATGTTCCGCTATGCCTTGCCCCTCGCGTTGCCAGTCAGTCTGGCGTTTTTATTGTCTGCGTGTGGCCACGAAGAGGCGCCTAAAGTCACGGTCCGCCCGGCCATGGTCGTGCAGCCAGAGCCTTCGGCGCAGGCAATGGAAAGCTATCCGGGTGAAGTGCGGGCTCGCTATGAGCCGGACCTGGCGTTTCGCATTGGCGGCAAGGTCAGCCGACGACTGGTTGAAGAAGGGCAGCGGGTCAAGGCCGATCAGCCTCTGGCCGAACTCGATCCTCAGGACGTACGCCTGCAACTGGAAGCCACCCGTGCCCAAGTGGCCGCCGCCGAGGCCAATCTGAGCCTGGTGCGCGCCGAGCGTGATCGCTACAAGACGCTGATGGACCGTCAGATGGTCAGCCGTTCGCAGTACGACAATTCCGAAAACCTTTACCGATCCGGTGAAGCACGCCTCAAGCAAATCAAAGCCGAATTCAACGTCTCGACCAATCAGGCCAGCTACGCAGTGCTGCGTGCGCCACAGGATGGCGTAGTGGCTAAACGCGCAGTTGAAGTCGGGCAAGTGGTGGCGGCCGGGCAAACCGTGTTTACCCTCGCCACCGATGGCGAGCGCGAAGTGTTGATCAGCCTGCCTGAGCAGAGCTTTGGTCGCTTCAAGGTCGGTCAGCCGGTGTCGGTAGAGCTCTGGACCCAACCCGATCAGCGTTTCGCCGGGCGTATCCGTGAGCTGTCGCCTGCTGCCGATCCAAAATCCCGTACCTTCGCTGCGCGAATTTCATTCACCGGCGGCAAGGTCCCTGCCGAACTCGGCCAGAGCGCCCGGGTGTTCGTCCAGACGGCTGATGTGATTCCGCTGTCTGTGCCGCTGTCGGCACTGACGGCGGAAAACGGCGCGACCTACGTCTGGGTTGTCAGTGCCAACAATACCTTGAAGAAAACCCCGGTCCGGGTCGGTGCCTTCGGCGAGAAAACCGTCCCGGTGCTCGAAGGCCTGAATGCCAGCGACTGGGTGGTCGCCGCGGGTGTCCATGTCCTTCTGGAAGGGCAGCAAGTGCGCCCGGTGGATCGCTCCAACCGCGTGGTCAATCTGGCGGACAAGGAGTAATCCCCGATGGGTTTCAATCTCTCCGAATGGGCGCTGCGCAATCGCCAGATCGTACTGTTCCTGATGCTCTTGCTGGCCATCGTCGGCGCGCTTTCCTACACCAAACTCGGCCAAAGCGAAGACCCGCCGTTCACCTTCAAAGCCATGGTGATCCGTACCAACTGGCCGGGCGCCACCGCGCAGGAAGTGTCGCGACAGGTCACCGAGCGCATTGAAAAGAAACTGATGGAAACCGGCGAATACGAGCGCATCGTCTCGTTCTCGCGTCCCGGTGAATCCCAGGTGACCTTCATTGCTCGTGATTCCATGCATTCGGTGCAGATACCGGATCTGTGGTATCAGGTCCGCAAAAAGGTCAGTGACATTCGGCACACCTTGCCGCCGGGTATTCAGGGGCCGTTTTTCAACGATGAATTTGGCACCACCTTCGGCAATATCTACGCGCTGACCGGCGACGGTTTTGATTACGCGGTGCTCAAGGATTACGCCGACCGCATCCAGATCCAGCTGCAACGGGTGAAGGATGTGGGCAAGGTCGATCTGCTCGGGTTGCAGGACGAGAAGATCTGGATCGAACTCTCCAACGTCAAACTCGCCACGCTCGGTTTGCCGCTGGCCGCTGTGCAGCAAGCGCTTGAAGAGCAGAACGCAGTGTCCACGGCCGGGTTCTTTGAAACCACCAGCGAGCGATTGCAGCTACGGGTGTCGGGGAATTTTCAGACGGTCGACGAGATCAAGAACTTCCCGATCCGCGTCGGTGATCGCACCTTCCGTATCTCCGATGTGGCGGACGTGCGTCGCGGCTTCAACGATCCACCGGCACCGCGCATGCGCTTCATGGCGGAAAGCGCCATCGGTCTGGCCGTGGCGATGAAGGAGGGTGGCGACATTCTGGTGCTGGGCAAGGCGCTGGAAATCGAGTTTGACCGCATCCAGAAAAACCTCCCGGCGGGCATGCAGCTGCGCAAGGTCTCCGATCAGCCTGCCGCGGTGAAAACCGGTGTCGGCGAGTTCGTTCAGGTGTTGGTCGAAGCCCTGGCGATTGTGTTGCTGGTGAGCTTTTTCTCCCTCGGCGTGCGCACCGGCATGGTGGTGGCGCTGGCGATTCCGCTGGTGTTGGCGATGACCTTCGCCTCCATGTATTACCTCGGCATCGGCCTGCACAAGATTTCCCTCGGCGCGTTGGTGCTGGCGTTGGGCTTGTTGGTGGACGACGCGATCATCGCCGTGGAAATGATGGCGATCAAGATGGAGCAAGGCTTCGACCGCATCAAGGCCGCCAGTTACGCCTGGACCAGCACTGCGTTCCCGATGCTCACCGGCACCCTGATTACCGCCGCCGGGTTCCTGCCAATTGCCACCGCGCAGTCGGGCACCGGCGAATACACGCGTTCGATCTTCCAAGTGGTGACCATCGCGTTGCTGGCCTCGTGGATTGCGGCGGTGGTTTTTGTACCGTATCTGGGGGAAAAACTCCTGCCGGACCTGGCGAAGATTCATGCCGCCAAACATGGCACGGGTCAGCCCGATCCTTACGGCACGCCGTTCTACCAGCGGGTCAGGCGCTTGGTGGAGTGGTGCGTGCGCTGGCGTAAAACCGTCATCGTGCTGACCGTGGTGCTGTTCATCGGCTCCATCGTGCTGTTTCGCTTTGTGCCGCAACAATTCTTTCCGGCCTCGGGTCGACTTGAATTGATGGTCGATCTGAAACTCGCGGAAGGTGCGTCCCTGAGCAACACCGCCGATGAGGTCAAACGCCTTGAGGCCTTGCTGAAGGATCACGCCGGCATCGACAACTACGTGGCCTACGTCGGCACAGGATCGCCGCGTTTCTACCTGCCGCTGGATCAGCAGCTGCCGGCAGCGAGCTTCGCTCAGTTTGTCGTCCTCGCCAAGACCATCGAGGAGCGCGAAAACCTGCGCACCTGGCTGATCGAAACCCTCAACGAACAATTTCCGGCCCTGCGCTCGCGGGTCACACGTCTTGAAAATGGTCCGCCGGTTGGCTATCCGGTGCAGTTCCGGGTGACCGGCGAGCACATCGAGGAAGTTCGCGCATTGGCCCGTAAAGTGGCGGCCAAGGTTCGCGAGAACCCGCATGTGGTGAACGTCCATCTGGACTGGGAAGAGCCGAGCAAAGTCGTGTACCTGAACGTTGATCAGGACCGCGCCCGGGCGCTGGGCGTGAGCACGGCGAACCTGTCGAAGTTTCTGCAAAGCTCCCTGACCGGTTCCAGCGTCAGCCAGTATCGCGAAGACAACGAGTTGATCGAGATCCTGCTGCGCGGCACCTTGCACGAGCGCACCGAACTGTCGTTGCTGCCAAGCCTGGCGGTGCCGACCGATAACGGCCGCAGCGTGGCGCTGTCGCAAGTCGCGACGCTGGAATATGGCTTCGAGGAGGGCATTATCTGGCACCGCAACCGCCTGCCGAACGTGACGATCCGCGCAGACATCTACGGCAAGCAACAACCGGCGACGCTGGTGCAGCAAATCATGCCGACCCTCGACCCGATCCGCGCCGAATTGCCGGATGGCTACTTGCTGGACGTCGGCGGCACGGTGGAAGACTCGGCCCGAGGGCAAAACTCGGTGAAGGCTGGCGTGCCGCTGTTCATTGTGGTGGTGGTGACCTTGCTGATGCTGCAGTTGCGTAGTTTCTCACGCACGGTGATGGTGTTCCTGACGGCGCCGCTGGGCTTGATTGGGGTGACGCTGTTCCTGATGGTGTTCCGCCAGCCGTTTGGCTTTGTCGCCATGCTCGGGACCATCGCATTGTCCGGGATGATCATGCGTAACTCGGTAATTCTGGTGGACCAGATCGAGCAGGACATCGCCGCCGGGCTCAAGCCGTGGCAAGCGATTATCGAAGCCACGGTGCGGCGTTTCCGGCCCATCGTGTTGACTGCGCTCGCGGCGGTGCTGGCGATGATCCCGTTGTCACGCAGCGTGTTCTTCGGGCCGATGGCGGTGGCGATCATGGGCGGATTGATCGTGGCGACGGCGCTGACACTGCTGTTTTTGCCGGCGTTGTATGCGGCGTGGTTCAGGATCAAGAAAGAGTCGGTCTGACTTCCTACGACAATCTCGGATCTCTCTGATATTGAGTCAGAGAGATCCGGATGCTGTACTCGAGGCTCAGTTTAATGAGCTTTTGAGACAGCAATCATGAAAAAACCACCCTTGTTCGAGGGGAGGTCGGACCCGGTGTTTGATCTGTTGGCGCAGTCGCCCCACAAAGAGCGCCTTACGGATTATCTCGCCTTGCTCAAGCCGCTGGATGATCAGGGGCGTTACCTGCCATTCCACGAATTACGCTACCGCTGGGCGCCAGGAATGGACTCGAGTCTGTGCTGGGCGTTGGTGAAGAAAGCCCGGACCGCACAGTATTCAAGTCTCCTGCCATTGGGCGAGCCCGTTCAGTGGGGCAACTTCGTGCTGACCCCATTGGCGCAAAAAGCAATTTCGGCGGTAGACCGACAGGCCACGACAGCCGCGTTGGAATACATGACCAGCCGGATCGGTGAGCATGCGCATTTCAGCTATCTGCTCAACGACCTGATCGAAGACGAAGCCATCAGCAGCAGTCAGCTCGAAGGTGCGGCAACCACCACGCGAGTGGCCAAGGACATGCTCAAGCGCAAGCGTCTGCCGCGCACGCCGGATGAGCGAATGGTGGTGGGCAATTACAAGATGATGAATTTTGCCTGGGAACAGCGCTACGAACCTCTGAGCGTTCAGCTGATAACGGCGATGCACCGCGTCGGTGTCGAGGGGATTGACGATGCACAGTATTCGCCCGGGGAATTCAGGGCCAACGACGATGTGGTGGTGCAGGACGGGGAGGGGAACACCGTTCATACGCCGCCACCTGCCGTGGGTCTGGTTTCGCGATTGCGGACATTGTCGGAATGGATCAACCAGTCACACGACGATCCAGAGCGAGCGGACTATCTGCATCCGATGATCAAAGGCATCGCGCTGCATTTTGCCCTGGGTTATGAGCATCCTTTCCGTGATGGAAACGGGCGAGTCGCGCGGGCGCTGTTTTACTGGTTCATGTTCAAGAATGATTTCTCTGCATTTCGCTATATAGCGATCAGCATTTTGCTGCGTAATGCGCCGGTGAAATATGGGCAATCCTATTTGAATACCGAGGCTGATGATCTGGATCTGACCTATTTCATCGACTTTCAGTGTTCAGTGATTCTGCGAGCTGTCAGTGGTTTTACCGAGGCTTATCGGAAAAGTCTGGCGTATACGGAACGCTTTGATCGCTGGCTGACAGAGTCCGGATTTTTCGATCGGCTAACCGAGAAGCAGCGCGCCGTTTACCAAGTGGCCAAGAGTGGGATGGCCAAAGAGTTCACGGCAGTCAATGTGAAGGAGAACCTGGACTGCTCATACAACACCGCGTCAGCCACGTTGAACGGGCTGGTGGAGTTGAATGTGTTTGAGAAAAGAAAGATGGGGCGTGAATGGGTGTTCTTTCTGCGTGCTGCATCGGCGATCTGATCCTGTGGGAGCAGGCTCCCACAGGGTTTGATACTTAGAGCGTACCAAAGACCTTCTTCGCCAAACTCGTCGCCGCCGCCGCAGGGTTCTGGCGGATGGTTTCTTCCTGTTTGCCGATCATTTCGAACAAACCGTTCAGCGCCTGCTCGGTGACGTAGCTTTCGATGTTGGCGTTCTTGGCATCCAGCACACCCAGGGTCGCTGCCTGGCCCGCGAACGTGTTGTATTGCTTGGCCAGGCCGACCTGGTCGGTGGCTTGCTTGACGATCGGCAGGAACTTGGCGCGAATCTGTTCGCGGCTGGTTTTGCTCAGGTACTGGGTGGCCGAGTCGTTGCCGCCGCTTAGAATCCCTTTGGCGTCCTCGACGCTCATCTTCTTCACGGCGTCCACCAGGATTGGCTGGGCCTGGGTCACAGCGGTTTCAGCTGCTTTGTTCATGCTGGTTTCCAGCTGAGTGACCTGATCACCCATGCCGAACTGTTTCATTTTGCTGGCGACTTTGCCCAGTTTGCCCGGCAGTTCGATTTTCACGTCCGGGTTGTTGCTGAAACCGCCCGGCGTGCCGAGTTGTTTGACGGCCAGTTGCGCGCCTTGGGTCAGGGCATCCTTGAGGCCGCCGGTGGCGTCTTTTTGCGACAGGTCATTGAGCGACAGCGCCATCGCGCTGGCGGAGATCATCAAGCCTGCGCAGAGGCCGGCGAAGCGGAGGGTAGGGCGGAACATGGCTGCTTCCTTGTAAGAAAGAGGAGTTTAGCGGACGGCGTCGACGCGGATTTTCAGTGGCTGCGGGTCGCTGCCATCAAGCTGTACGGCGTGGTGTTCGGTGGTGAGGAACATCAGTTTGCCGTCGACTTCAATACGCGCGCTGACCGAATAACGATGGCCGGGTTTGACCTGGGCCGGATCGTAACTCAGATGAAACGGCAGCGGCACCTGGCCTTTGACCGGGCCTTTCTGTTCGTCGAGGATAATGGCGGGCGCGTCGGCGAGGGACACGTCCTGCAGGCTGACGCTCAAGGTGGCGCTCGGCGGCAGGGCGATGCGTTGCAGGTAGAAGACTTCGCCATCGAGGCTGGTTTTCGCGGCAGGTTGTAGCGATTGGCAGGCTGCGAGTAGGGCGGTGAGCCCAAGAAGCGATAGTTTTTTCATGAGGTAAATCCCTGTCATTGGCGCCCGAAGAAGACCGGCGCCAATGACAATTTAACGGATTTTTTCAGGCGAAGGCTTAGATGTTGCCTTCGGGCGCTTCACGAACGCTGCGAACCACAACGTCTTCCGGGCGCAGATGGTCGACACCCAATTCCACGGCGTGAAGCTTGATTGTCTTGTAGATCATCTGCTCGGTAGTTTCGATGCGTGCTCGGATCGCATAGCGGTGGCCGGGCAGAACATCCGCCATCTTGTAGGTCAGGGTAAAGTCCAACGCTTTGGTTTCTGCATCAGAAATAACTTGCTTGGCAAGTTCCTTGGTTGAGCCATCAGCTGCAGAGATGTCTAGCAGGTTGACGTAGAGGGTGGAGTTCTGTGGCAGAAAAATCTTATGCAGATAGTGCACCATACCGCTGATGCTCTTTTCGTATTCGTTGCTCATTTTGATTTCCTTATCAAATTAATCGTCGAAAATGACGAGCTGTCAGCATATCGCCAAGAGCAGCGAACTCTATGTAGGGTGTTTCTTTACTTGGTGAACGAATAGGCAGCGAGATAGATAATGTGCGGCCAAGTAAACGTGTTGAGCTTTTTTTAAATCGTGCTGAAAGGCTTTAATACAACGGATCGCGGGTATACCGCGATTGAATTCCGGTATTCGTTTTCGGTGGCAGTCAGGGTGTAGAGTTTGCCGGGAACAACAGTGTCTGGATCGTATTCCAGGTAAAACGCCTCCGCCTGTTTTTCACTGATATGTATCTGAGTGACTAGGGCTTGGGTGTCGTCGTGTTCATGGGCGGCAACGGTGACAGCATGGTCGGGTTCGACTGATCGAGGCGCTTGCGCCTGAATGTAGAGACGGCCGATCGGGCTCAGATGCAAGGTCTGTCGGTGCGGTGCACGGTGGACAATCACAAAGTAGTCCAGGTCAATCAACAGCGGAGCGCCGTTATGGGTCATGTTGATCGTCACAAGGTATTTGACGCTGACATCGGAATAGTTGTGCGCAAATGAAAAGTTCCAGTGGCCACTGCGCAGTATCGGTTCACGGGATTGCGCTACGTTGACAGGAGGAGAAGTGTTGGTCGTTTGAACGTTTATATAGGTTTCGCCATCACGTGGAGGCAGAAAGTCTTCAGGCAAACTGAAAGTGAGAGTGACGTATGGGTTGGTGTCTTCCAATGGGTTCATTGCGATATCCGTATCTGGATTTAATGGAGCTCTATTAATCCATAACTGACCGATTATAAGAACATCCTTGTTCTTATAGTCATTGTCAGAAAGTTACGGGCTACTTCAACTAAGCCTGATCCGCCGCATCTTCACTTCGGTGCAACGCCACCTGACGAATCGACAAACGAATCTCCGCCGGCAACACCCGCTTGGCCGCACCTTCCGCCAGTTCACCCAGCAGTTCGTGGTAACTCAGCTTGCCGGCCTCGTCGCGCTTGAGCACGTCGAGATCCAACATGGTTTGAATGAAATGGCGGAACAGGCTCTTGTCGAAGAACTCCGGGGCGTTCAGCCCGTGCAGGATCGACAGGCGCTGGGCCATGACGGTGCACAGGTCTTCCAGTTCTTCGGCGCTGATGCTGTTCTGGCCGCTGTTGAGCAGCAGGGACACGGTCATGTAGAAGCGTTGCAGGGTTTGGGCGATGCTCTTCGACAACAAGGTCAGCAACACGAAATGCCGCGAGCTTGGCGCCGGGCGCAGGTAGACGTCGTTCTCGAAACGCAACAACCCTTGCTCGACAAACGCTTCGAGCCATTGATCGATCACGCCATCCAGCTCGTCCAGCGTCCAGCGAATGAACAATTCCGATTGCAGGTACGGATACAGCGCCCGGGCGTAGCGCAGGATCTGTTCGCGGCTCATGCGCGACGCACTCTGGAAGAAACTCGCGAGCAGCGCCGGCAGGGCGAAGATGTGCAGCACGTTGTTGCGGTAGTAGGTCATGAGGACGGCGTTCTGCTCGTCCAGATACAGAATCTTGCCCAGGGCATCGCTCTGTTCGGACAGCAGGTCCATGTCCTTCACATGTTCGATCAGCGCCCGGCCGTCACCTTCCGGCAGCGTGGTGTGCGGCGAGTACGGCACTTTGCGCAACAGCGCCAGATACAAATCCAGCACCCGTGCCATGGCGCGATCGTCCAGGGCCAAGCGGGTGGTGGACAGCAGCGCCAAGGCCACCAGGTTGACCGGGTTGATCGCCGCTGCTTCGTTCAAGTGCTGCGCGACTTTCTCGCCGAGACGGTTGGTGGTTTCGTTGAGCCAGGCCGGTTTGAACTGCGGGCCGAGCTCCTGTTTACGCCAGTCGGGCTGTTCGCTGTCGAGGAACTCCGCGAGTTTGATCGGCTCGCCGAAGTTCACCGCCACCTGGCCAAAACGCTGTTTGAGCGCGCCGATGACTTTGAAAATGTCGAAGATCGATTCTTTCTTCTTGCTCGCGCCGCGCAGTTCGCCGAGGTAAGTCCGGCCTTCCAGTACACGCTCATAACCGATGTACACCGGAATGAACACGATGGGCATGCGCGACGAACGCAGGAAGCTGCGCAGGGTAATCGCCAGCATCCCGGTTTTCGGTTGCAGCATGCGCCCGGTGCGCGAGCGGCCGCCCTCGACGAAGTACTCGACCGGGAAACCTTTGGTGAACAGGGTGTGCAGGTATTCGTTGAACACCGAGGTGTACAGCGGGTTGCCCTTGAAGGTACGACGCATGAAGAACGCGCCGCCGCGACGCAGCAGGCCGCCGATGCCCGGCATGTTGAGGTTGATCCCGGCGGCGATGTGCGGCGGGGTCAGACCGTTGCGAAACAGCAGATATGAGAGCAACAGGTAGTCGATGTGGCTGCGGTGGCACGGCACATAGATCACTTCGTAACCCGGGGCGACGTTCTGCACACCTTCGATGTTGTTGACCTTGATGCCGTCGTAGATCTTGTTCCAGAACCAGCTCAGCACCACTTCCATAAAGCGGATCGCGGTGTAGGTGTAGTCCGAGGCGATCTCGTTGCCGTAGCGCAGGGCCTGGGCCTTGGCTTTCTCCGGGGAGATGTTTTCCCGTTCGGCTTCATCGTGGATCGCTTGCTTGACCAGCGGCTGATTGAGCAGGCCTTTGACCAGGTTGCGACGGTGGGAAATGTCCGGGCCGATCACTGCGGCCTTGAGGTTGCGGAAGTGCACCCGCAGGATCCGCTGGGCCATGCGCACGGTGCGCTCGTGGCCTTTGTTGTGGTCGATCAGCTCGCGCAAATGAATCGGCGCCGAGAACTGCACGCGGGTCTTGCGCCCCAGTACGATGATGCTCAGCAATCGACGCAGACGACCGGTCACCGCCCAGCTGTCGGCGAAGAGCAATTTCCACGGGCTCGATTCGCTGTCGGGCGACTGGCCCCAGAACACGCTGACCGGAATGATCTGCGCGTCTTCGGCGGCGTTCTGGCTCAGGGCACTGACCAGACGGGTCAGGGTCGGCGGCGCACCGCGTTTGTCCTGACGACCGAGCCAGTCGGGCTCCGGCGTCAGGTAGAAAAATGCGGCCGGTTCCACCAGGTTACCCACCGACACGGGCAGCACCGGACGGGGCAGGCCGGCCTTGCTGCATTCGGTGTCGACCACGGCAAGGTCGGTCAGCGAAGGGTTTTGCAGGACGTAGAACACCGGGCGACTGCGGTCGAGGTTGAGGGTAAACGACGACTGGTTGATCGTCTCCGAGCGAACCCAGAGATAGAGCAGTCGGCGCAGGGTGCCAAACACAAGACGGCGGAACGGGGAACGGGTCATACGGCTTCTGCGTGAGTGGATAAAACCGAGCGTTTGCTCGGGCGGCCGATAGTGTGCCGTATTCACTGAAAATCGGCAAAAAAGCACACAAGTAAACTCCAGTTGAGAGTTTTAGCGCCTGACATATACTCGGCAAGCCCGCACTGGCCAGACAGTGGCACCTCTCAGTGCAAGCAATGTTCCGAGGCTTTCCTGCGAAAAGCCCGATCAATAATAAGAAAGGAGTATGAACAGATGGCAACGCGCGAAACCGGCAATGTGAAGTGGTTCAACGACGCCAAGGGTTATGGCTTTATTCAGCGTGACGACGGGGTGGACGTGTTCGTGCACTACCGCGCGATCCGCGGTGAGGGGCATCGCTCGCTGGCTGAAGGTCAGCAGGTTGAATACGCCGTGGTGACGGGCGAGAAGGGGTTGCAGGCTGAGGATGTGGTGGGTCTGTAAACCCACCCTCCAGATCACTCAAATCCCAGTAGGAGCGAGGCTTGCCCGCGAAGCTTTTAGCGTCAGTGATGACGCCTTCGCGGGCAAGCCTCGCTCCTACAGGGTTGCGGTGTGGCGGGTTAAGCAGTTTTCCAGGTGATTTCTTCTTCACCATCCGCGCTGATGCGCATCCAGCGATCCGCGGTCTCTTCACCTTCTTCTTCAACCCAGGTGCCCGGTGCGCAACGCACCTCGACATTCAGCGCGGCAAAGGCTGCGCGGGCGCAGGCGATGTCGTCTTCCCACGGGGTTTGATCACTTTCCAGGTACAGGCTGTTCCATTTGCCGACTGCTTTTGGCAGCCAGGTCACTGGCACGTCGCCGGCCTTGCACTTGAAGGTCTGGCCCTTCTGAACCCAGTCGCTGCACGGGCCGATAGCGGCGCCGAGCCAGGCCGCGATGGCCTTGTAGTCGACGTCGGCGTCTTTCAGGTAAATCTCGATATCGGGTTGGCGCATGGATGTCCTCACTGCGGGTCTGAAAAATCCATTCGCGGATTTAGCCGGTGTCGAGCCATTGCTCGAAACCAAAAATTATTGAAGTACGAAATAATCGTAGCGCATCGACACGGTGACCTCGAACGGCTCGGCCTGTTCGATCACTGCCGTGCGGCGTTCAGCACTGGCGCGCCAGCCGTGAGGGGTCATTGCCAGCAGGTTCGCCCGGTCCTGACCCTTTGAAAGCGTCAGTTTGAACTCCAGGGTTTCGCTGTGTTGCAGCGCCATGCCTTCCGGCACCAGGGCCAGGTGCTTGTCGTCGGTGTATTCACGGACTTCGTCGTACAGCCGCTCGCGCAATTCCATCAGATGGCCGCTGGTCGGCCCGACTTTCATCAACCCGCCACCGGGGCTGAGCAGGCGCTTGGCTTCCTCCCAATCCAGCGGACTGAAGACGCTGGCGAGAAACTGGCAGCTACCGGAGGCCAACGGCACCCGCGCCATGCTGGCGATCAACCAGGTCAGCTGCGGGTTGCGTTTGCAGGCGCGTTTGACCGCTTCCCGAGAGATGTCCAGCGCGTAACCGTCAGCGTTCGGCAAGGCCTCGGCGATTTGCGCAGTGTAGTAACCCTCGCCACAACCGATGTCCAGCCAGCGCTGGGGCGCGTATTTCGCGGCCAGTTCAGCCAGGCGCTTGGCCACCAGCGCGTAATGGCCGGCGTTCAAGAAGTCGCGACGGGCCTCGACCATGGCGAGGTTATCCCCAGGGTCGCGGCTGTTTTTGTGCTGCACCGGCAGCAGGTTCAGGTAACCCTGCCGCGCACGGTCGAAACGATGCCCGGCGGGGCAGGCCACACCGTTGTCCACCGCGTTCAGCGGTTCGCTGCAGATCGGGCAAGCGAGCATCAGGCGAGCAACTTGATCAGGGTCTGGTAGTAGATTTCGGTCAGCACGTCGAGGTCGGCAGCGAGTACACGCTCGTTGACCTGGTGGATCGTTGCGTTGACCGGGCCCAGTTCGACCACTTGAGTGCCCATGGTCGCGATGAAGCGCCCGTCGGAAGTGCCACCGCTGGTGGACGCCTTGGTTTCACGGCCGGTGATGTCCTTGATGCTCGACGCCACGGCATCCAGCAATGCACCCGGCTCGGTCAGGAACGGCAGACCGGACAGCGCCCAGTCGATGTGCCAGTCCAGGCCATGTTTGTCGAGGATGTCGGCGACGCGCTTTTGCAGGCCTTCGACGGTGGACTCGGTGGAGAAACGGAAGTTGAACACCGCCACCAGGTCGCCCGGAATGACGTTGGTCGCGCCGGTGCCGGAATTGACATTGGAAATCTGGAAACTGGTCGGCGGGAAGAAATCGTTGCCGTGGTCCCAATGCTCGGCGGCCAGTTCGGCCAGGGCTGGCGCGGCGAGGTGGATCGGGTTCTTCGCCAAATGCGGATACGCCACGTGACCCTGCACGCCGCGAACGGTCAGCTTGGCACCGAGAGAACCGCGACGGCCGTTCTTGACCACGTCACCCACCAGCGTGGTGCTCGACGGTTCACCGACGATGCACCAGTCCAGGCGCTCTTTGCGTGCGACGAGGCGTTCGATCACCGCCTTGGTGCCGTGGTGCGCCGGGCCTTCTTCGTCGCTGGTGATCAGGAAAGCGACCTTGCCCTTGTGATCCGGGTAGTCGGCGACAAAGCGCTCGGCGGCCACGGTCATGGAGGCGAGGCTGCCTTTCATGTCTGCCGCACCACGGCCGCAGAGCATGCCGTGTTCGTCGATCAGCGCGTTGAACGGGTCGATCTGCCAGGCGGTCACCGGGCCGGTCGGCACCACGTCGGTGTGACCGGCGAAGCACAGCACCGGGCCGTCGTGTTTGCCGTGGGTCGCCCAGAAGTTATCCACATCTTCGATGCGCATCGGCTCCAGGGTGAAACCGGCATCGCCCAGGCGCTGCATCATCTGCTTCTGGCAATCGGCGTCGACCGGCGTCACGGACGGACGGCGGATCAGGTCGATGGCGAGTTGAAGGGTCGGCGAAAGGTCGGCGTGGGCCGTCATGGAAAACTCCGGAAATCTTGAATATGGGCGCGGACTAAGTGTGGGAGCCAGCCTGCTGGCGATGGCGGTGTGTCAGTCAACATAAACGTTGATTGTTACATTGCCATCGCCAGCAGGCTGGCTCCCACAGGGATGGATATCACGCCAAGCCCTGCAAAATGGCGGTTATCTTAAAGCAAAACGGCGGCCATTGGCCGCCGTTTAGTGCATCTGCGCAGATTTAGACTGCCGGTGCCGTTTTGGCCTCAGGTGCCGGTTTCGGCAGCGAAGACAGGAACGCCATGATCAGCGCCGCCAAGTACGGCAGCGACTGCACTAGCAACATGGCCACCCAGAAGCGCATGTCGTTGCTCGGCATGCCGTTCACCAGGTAAATCCCCAGCGCCGCGCCCCACAACAGCAGCATGATGAACACTTCTTCGCGCGCCTCCGAAATCGCCACCCAGAAGCCGTGGTTATCGGCGTTCTTTGGTGTGCGGAAAAACGGAATGCTGCTGGTGAAGAAGCCGTACAGCACCGCTTTGGCGATGGTGTGCGACAACGCCAGCCCGGCCAGTGCCGCGCAGAACGCATCTTTCAGGTTGACCCCGACCGCGCGACGGTAGAGGAAGATGATCTTGCCAACCTTGAACACGAACAGCGCCAGTGGCGGGATCGCGAAAATCAGCAACGGCGGATCGACCCGCTGCGGCACGATGATCATCGCCGCCGACCACAACAGCGCGCCAACGGTGAAGAAGATGTTCATGCCGTCCGCCACCCACGGCAACCAGCCCGCGAGGAAGTGGTAACGCTGGCCGCGGGTCAGCTCGGTGCCCTTGCCGCGCAAAAGGCTGGTGGTGTGACGCTTGATGATCTGAATCGCACCATAGGCCCAGCGGAACCGCTGTTTCTTGAAGTCGATAAAGGTATCGGGCATCAGGCCTTTGCCGTAGCTCGTGTGGTAATACGCCGCCGACAGACCTTTTTCGAACACGCGCAGGCCCAACTCGGCGTCTTCACAGATGCACCAGTCGGCCCAGCCCAGTTCCTCGAGCACCGAACGCCGGGTCATGGTCATGGTGCCGTGCTGGATGATCGCGTCACGGTCGTTGCGGGTGACCATGCCGATGTGGAAGAAGCCTTTGTATTCCGCGTAGCAAAGCTTCTTGAAGGTGCTTTCGTTCTGATCGCGGTAATCCTGCGGCGACTGCACCACAGCGATTTTCGGGTCGGCGAAGTGCGGCACCATGTGCTTGAGCCAATTCGGGTCGACGCAGTAGTCCGAGTCGATCACCGCAATCACTTCGGCATCCTTGGCGGTGTGCGGAATCAGGTAATTCAGCGCGCCACCCTTGAAACCGGCCAACGGTGCGACGTGGAAGAACTTGAAGCGCGGGCCGAGGGTTTCGCAGTAATCGCGCACCGGTTCCCAGACCGCCGGGTCCTTGGTGTTGTTGTCGATGATCAGGACTTCGAAGTCCGGATAGTCGAGGTTGGCCAAGGCGTTGAGGGTCTGTTTGACCATCTCCGGCGGCTCGTTGTAGCAAGGGACGTGAATCGACACTTTTGGTCGGTAGTCCGAATCGCCCACTACCGGCAGGAATTCGCGCCGACGTTTGTGGGTCCAGACCGCTTCGGCCAGTTCATGCGCCTCGGTCAGCAGCACGATAAAGACCCCGAGTGCGCCGAGGGCGAGGAGGCCCCCGACCGTCAGGCTGAACCAGGTGCTGTATTGCAGGCTGTAGTCGTAACCGATCCACACCAGTACCGACCCACAGAGGAAGGCGATAAAGGTCAGGAAGGTACGACCGCGTTGACGCAGGGCGGAGCCATCGATCATCAACAGGGTCAGGGACAGCAGGGCCAGGACCACGGAACCGACCGCCAGCACGCGCCATTGCGGGATCGCAACGACCGGGCCGTCGAAGTTGAATTTCTGCTGGCGCGCGGCGTTGAAAACACCCCAGTAAGCGCCCACCGAACCTTCGTCGCTGGCCTTCCACGGTTGGTCAAACGCTTCGATCACGAAGTAGTTGAAACCCTGGCGGTTGAGCTTGTTGACCAGCGTGCGCAGGTAAATCGCCTGGTCTGCCGGTGATGCATCGGCGCCACCGCGCATGCGGCCGTTGCTCGGCCAGCCGACTTCCGATAGCAACAGCGGCTTTTTCGGGAACATCTTTTTCAGATCACGGGCACGGTCGAGTACGAACTGCCCGGATTGCTCCATCGGCACATGTTCCCAGTACGGCAGGACGTGGGCGGCGATCAGGTCGACGTGCTTGGCCAGGCTCGGGTTTTCTTCCCAGACGTGCCATTGCTCGGACGTGGTCACCGGCACTTTCACCGCCGCGCGGACGCGATCCAGAATAATGCTGAGTTCCGCGGCGGTAATTTCCTTACGGAAGATCGCCTCGTTGCCTACCACCACGCGAACCACGCTGCGGGAGGTGTTGGCGAGTTCGATGGCGCGCAGGATCTCACGCTCGTTGCGTTCCTCGTCCGGACTGATCCAGATACCGAGAGTGACCCGCAGACCGAATTCTTCCGCCAGTTTGGGAATGTCTCCCAGGGAACCGTCGACCGAGTAAGTACGGATGTTGTCCGTCAGCTTGCTCATGATCTCCAGGTCGCGACGCATTTCATCGTCGGTCGGGTATTGCTCTTTTTGTGGGTACTGACCCTGCTGGAACGGCGAGTACGAAAAGCCGGAGATCTGTTCAGGCCAGTTGGGAGCGGTAACCGGGCGATTGATCAGCGCCCAGAAGCCGGTAAACAAGGCTGCGATGGCAAGCACCACGACCAGGTTGAGTCCAAATTTACGCGATGACATAGTTATTTCAGGTTCCAAAGGCTGTGGAACGAAGGACCGGTCGGCGTGTGCCAAGGGGCGCGCATCCTACACCGGGCATTCCTTGAGCGTATAGCTGACAGGGAAATGCCCTACGTTTGGCAATCCCGTTTCGCATAAGTTCTTTCACTTGTCGCCGTAACTTAGATCTTGTTGTCGTACTAGCCCTATAATGCGCGCCGGTTTTTGGGGTAATGGTCATGAGTACAGAAGATCCGCGGTTTGCAGGTATCGCCCGTTTGTATGGCGTAGACGGCCTGGAGCGCCTGCGCGCAGCCCACGTGGCGATCGTCGGCGTCGGTGGCGTCGGTTCCTGGGCGGCGGAAGCCATCGCCCGTTGTGGCGTGGGCGAGATTTCGCTGTTCGACCTCGATGACGTCTGCGTCAGCAACGCTAACCGTCAGTTGCACGCGCTGGACAGCACCGTCGGCAAACCCAAGGTCGAGGTGATGGCCGAGCGTTTACGCGGGATCAACCCGGACTGCACGGTGCACGCGGTGGCGGATTTCGTGACGCGCGAGACCATGGCCGAGTACATCACGCCGAACATCGACTGCGTGATCGATTGCATCGACAGCGTGAATGCTAAGGCGGCGCTGATTGCCTGGTGCAAACGTCGCAAGATCCAGATCATCACCACCGGCGGGGCGGGCGGGCAGATCGACCCGACGCTGATTCAGGTCTGCGACTTGAACCGGACCTTCAATGACCCGTTGGCTTCGAAAGTGCGCTCGACCCTGCGCCGCGATTACGGCTTCTCGCGCACCGTGACCCGTCATTACAGCGTGCCGTGCGTGTTTTCGACCGAACAACTGCGCTACCCGAAGCCGGATGGCAGCATTTGCTTGCAGAAGAGTTTTGTCGGCGATGGCGTGAAGCTCGACTGCGCCGGCGGGTTTGGCGCGGTGATGATGGTGACGGCGACGTTCGGCATGGTCGCGGCGACCAAGGCTGTGGATAAGATTGTGGCGGGAGTGCGGCGGCCGGCGGATCGGGTAAAGCCTCAGGTTTAACTGTTGCAGCTGTGGGCCTCATCGCGGGCAAGCCCGCTCCCACAGGATTCGGCTCGTACACCAATCACAAGTACACCCCCGCCCCTGTGGGAGCGGGCTTGCCCGCGATGGCGGTTAGCCTGCCAACTCATTCATCCGCTGTAGCACGGCATTGAGGCCATTACTGCGCGAAGGCGACAACTGCCGACTCAGCCCCAGCTGATCAAACCACCCTGGCAAATCCACCTGCCGCAACTCATCCGCCGACAACCCGTTAACGCGCGCCAGCAGCAACGCCACCAACCCGCGAATCATCCGGGCATCGCTGCTCGCCGCAAACTGCCAGTGACCGTCATCCAGCGACCCCACCAACCACACCTGGCTTTCACAGCCATGCACGCGGTTGGCGTCGACTTTATCCCCGTCATCCAACGCAGGCAGGCGGTCGCCCCATTGCATCAGCAATCGTGCTCGCTGTTCCCAGCCTGCAGCATTCTGAAAGGTTTCGAGTGCGACAACGGCATCGGCCGGCAAGCTCATCGCAACAACTCCAGCGCCTGATCCAGCGCTTCAAAGAACCGCTCCAGGTCTTCGGAATCGTTGTACAGGGCCAACGACACCCGGATCGCCCCGGCCAGTTCAAAGCTTTTGAGCAGCGGCATGGCACAGTGATGTCCGGCGCGCACAGCGATGCCCTGTTCCGTCAGCAAATGCGCCAGATCCGAGTTATGCACACCCTCGACGACAAAACTGGCCAGCGCCAGTTGCGGCTTGCCCAACAGGCGAATGCCATTGCGCGCTTCAAGCCCTTTCAACAAATAGTCATGCAGCGCCGCTTCATGGGCAGACACGGCGTCCTGATCAAGCCCCGCGAGATAATCCAGCGTTGCCCCCAGACCGATCACACCGGCAATCGGCGGCGTACCCGCCTCGAATCCCAGTGGCGCGGGGCGAAAGCGTGAACTGTGGTAATCCGCATCCAGCACCATTTCACCGCCGAACTGCCAGTGGCGCAGTTGTTTCAGCGCTTCATGGCGACCGAACAGCACGCCCAAACCGTCGGGGCCATAGAGCTTGTGGCTGGAGAACACATAAAAGTCGCAACCCAGCGCCTGCACGTCATGTCGACCATGCACCACGCCTTGTGCGCCATCGACCACGGTCAACGCGTCGTGTGCCTTGGCTATCGCGAGCAAGGCGGGCAACGGCTGCCAGGCGCCGAGCACGTTCGACAACTGACTGACCGCCAGCAAACGGGTTTGCGGACCGATCAATTGCGTGGCGGCATCAAGGTCGATCAAACCGTCAGCGTCCAGCGGCAGGATCACCAGTTTCAAGTCGCGACGCAGGGCCAGTTGCTGCCATGGCAGCAGGTTGGCGTGATGCTCCAGGGCGCTGATGACAATCTCATCGCCCGGGGTGAATAAGTGATCCAGGCCATACGCCAGGAGATTCAGCGCGGAGGTCGCACCGTGGGTAAAGATTATCTGCCCGCAATCGCCAGTATTCAGCCATTGCGCGACTTTGCTGCGGCTGGCCTCGAACGCCTGGGTGGCATGGGCGCCGGGCAAGTGTTGCGCCCGATGCACGTTGGCCGCGCCATTGGCGTAGTAATGCGCCAAAGCGTCCAGCAGGGCTTGAGGTTTTTGCGTGGTGGCGGCGTTGTCCAGATAGGTCTGGTCTTGCCGTTGCAAAGCGGCTATGGCCGGAAAATCGGCGCGCCAGGGAGAGGGAATCATCATGCTATCGGGCCCTGGTCAACATGGGCGGGTGTACGCCTGATCTGATGGTCGGGTCTACGCCGGACCTTGTAGGAGCGAAGCGAAGCTTTTGGCGGCCTCAAGGGCCCCTTCGCGGGCAAGCCTCGCTCCTACAGGTCAGAGGATCGTTCGACGCGCTGCTTAGTTGTGAGCGTGCAGCGCTTCGTTCAGTTCGATCGCCGATTTGTGGGTTTTGCATTCCACGGCACCGGTTTCCGAATTACGACGGAACAGCAGGTCAGGCTGACCAGCCAGTTCACGGGCCTTCACGACTTTAACCAGCTGATTTTTCTCGTCCAGCAGCGCCACTTTGGTACCCGCGGTCACGTACAGGCCCGACTCAACGGTGTTGCGGTCGCCCAACGGGATGCCGATACCGGCGTTCGCGCCGATCAGGCAGCCTTCGCCGACCTTGATCACGATGTTGCCGCCACCCGACAAAGTGCCCATGGTCGAGCAACCGCCGCCCAGGTCCGAACCCTTGCCGACGAAGACGCCAGCCGACACACGACCTTCGATCATGCCCGGGCCTTCGGTGCCGGCGTTGAAGTTGACGAAACCTTCGTGCATCACGGTGGTGCCTTCGCCAACGTAGGCGCCCAGACGAATACGCGCCGCGTCAGCGATACGCACGCCGGCCGGAACCACGTAGTCGGTCATTTTCGGGAACTTGTCTACCGAGAACACTTCCAGCAGCTCGCCGCGCAGACGGGCTTCCAGTTGATGCTCGGCCAGTTCGGCCAAGTCGATTGCACCTTGGCTGGTCCAGGCCACGTTCGGCAGCAGCGGGAACACGCCCGCCAGGTTCAGGCCATGCGGCTTGACCAGGCGGTGAGACAGCAAATGCAGCTTGAGGTAAGCCTCAGGCGTGGAGGTCAGTTGAGCGTCTTCGGCCAGAATGGTCGCGACCAGCGGCTTGTGGCTCTCGGCCAGACGGGTCAGCAAGGCAGCCTGTGCCGCGTCGACGCCTTTCAGCGCTTCAGCCAGTTGCGAGGCCTGTGCGGTGCTGAATGCGATGGCCTGATTGCCTTCGGTGTACCCCAGAACCGGCGCGATGGCCGCGACCACTTCGGCCGAAGGGTTAAGCAGTGGCTGTGCGTAAAACACTTCCAGCCATGCGCCTTGACGGTTTTGAGTGCCGACACCAAAGGCCAGGCTGAACAGAGTAGTGGACATGTTGATACCTCTAACAAAATGGAACGGGCTGCCTTACTTGAGCGCTGCCGCGTAGATATCTGGCTTGAAGCCAATCAGGGTTCGGTCACCGAGATCGAGCACCGGGCGCTTGATCATCGAGGGTTGTGCGAGCATCAGTTCGATGGCTTTCGCTTGGTCGAGATCGGCTTTGCGTTCGTCGTCGAGCTTGCGAAAGGTCGTGCCTGCACGGTTCAACACCACTTGCCAGCCGTGCTCGTCGCACCATTGGGTCAGGTGTTCACGGTCGATTCCGACCGTCTTGTAATCATGGAAGTCATAGCTGACAGCGTGTTCATCGAGCCAGGTGCGCGCCTTTTTCATGGTGTCGCAGGCTTTGATGCCGAAAAGGTGCAACGTTTTGCTTGAAACGGTCAAGGAATTGCCCCCTTTGCAGGTGCTGGAAATTAAAGGTGACGGATTATGCCATGACCGGAGGGTTTCGCGTCGGCTGCGGTTGTCATGCCACCGCAAAACCTGTGGGGTATCAGGCTATGCGTGGGTGCGTGCGACATGGGTACAACGGTCAACCTGCAGTCTAAGCGGCGAATATGGCATTTCGATGCTGTCGATTTGTGGATATCGCTGCTGATCGACTGCGGCGGCGATTACGCTTGAGAGCGCTGCGGGCGCAGCGCCTGGAGTTGTATAGCCTCAGTCGTCATCACCAGATTGGTGATGACTTATTGCAAGAGGTATGGGGTGAGCCATATTTGAGTGAGACCAATCCTGGATCGGTCAAAACAGGCCTCCAGGGCCAATAGTGACGTTACTTCGGATAGGCTTTGCGCATGGCTCGCCTGTCCGGCTTGCTGATTTTGGAGTTGGTAGCCACCTCCCAGTCCTCAGTCGTCAGCTCGTTAGGAATCGGGTAGTGCATGATCGAATCCTTGTCATAGGGCCCCCATACATGATCGCTGCCTTGAATGGGCGTCAGGACATTGAAGTCCGTCTCCGCATCGGTCCATCCGTAATTGGTCGTATAAAATTCGTAGACCTTCGGTTTGTCCCAAGGAATGTTTGCTTTGGGATGATGCTGCTCGTGCTGTAGACCGAGCGCGTGACCGAATTCATGCAATACGGTCCTTTCGAATGCTGGATGGTCGGTTCCGATGCTCAGATTCAGTGTAGGGACGTGTTGGTCGTACAACAGCGCATCGGTTCCCACTGCGGAGTCGTTGGTTGCGCTGGATGTCGAAATCCTGATCTCGCTTTCACCGCCATCAACAAACTCGAAATGCAAGTTGACCGAGGGTTGCCATTGCTTGATCAACGCTTCGATAGCTAGCTGTTTCGTTTGGGTTGGAGAATCCAGGAACGCGATTCTTAACGTCCTGCCGTTACCCCAGAACTTGCTCCAGGTACCAATGGCGCGTTTGGTACGTCGACCCGCAGAAGAGGGTTGGGCGTTGTTGGGGTTTTCCAGGATTGCTGCGTCGTAAGAGGAGAGTTCATCAATGGGACGGATTGTTTTACATGGAGTAATAGAGTGCATGATTAACTTGTTTGAAATTCGCTTGTTGATATTTTGTCCGTTGCGTAAGAGCAGGGGCACTGTTTTCGATTGCTATAAAGAATAAACTGCGTTCAGTGAAATTCGGCAATTCACTCATTGCCGGGATACGGATAAGCCTTCGCCATGAAGGCCTTGTCTTTTTCGCTGAGATCAAAATTGAGAGAGATCCGGAAGTCGCCTTCGGTCCAGGATTGGCGGATTTCGTAGTGCATGATCGACTTTCGGTCGTACTCTGAGTAAATGCTTGCGTCGGGGTCTGCGCGATCCAGGTACCATTGATGCAGTCGTTCTCGTAGCAATTTGGCATCGTAACTGTCGCCTGCAGGGTAATCGGTTAATCTATGTTCTGCATAAAAGGCTGGCGTGTTCCAAGGGATGTTTGCTGTCGGGTTGGTCTGCTCATGTTCTGCCCCCAGCAGATGGCCGAATTCATGCATTACGGTGGCTGCAAAATAACGTGCATGAATAGGCGAGTGTGGCCAGAGCCTCATAGTCGGCTCATCTGTAGATAATAGTGCGTCTGTGCCGATGTTAGACGAGAACTCTCCTTCTTGGCTAAGTATGCGAATGTCGCCTTCTTTGCCTTCGACGAAGTCAAATTTTAAATTGATGTGCGGCAGCCAATGGCTGGCGGCAGCGATGGTCGCGGCCTTGAACTCTTCGGTGCCATTGAGGAAGGCGATGCGTAGAGTGCGGCCGGGAGTCCAGAGTTTGGAAGGATTATTTTTGGCCCACATTATTCTGCAACTCCTGGGAAAACCTGAGTGGGAGTGTGCGCTGTAGTTGTAAAGTGGCAGTGGGGTTCGGGCGCAGTTATAGCAAGAGTTGCTGTAAAATACATGATGTAACCTCCTTGTTTTATTAGTGGGTGCGCAGGTTTGTTCTGCGGAAGTAGAATCTAGTGAACGTATTGGGTTTGGTAAAGTGGAAGGCGTGTGAGGTGTGTTACTTGTTGTTAAGGCTGCCAAGTACGCCACTCGGCAAGCAGTATAGCTTTATAAGAACTTTGGTGTCTTATAAGGGAGGGGGGTTGTATTGGAACAGGGTCTGATATTAAAAGTTGCCGTGCCATATTGAATGGCACGGCTTCATGATTTACTGCTTGCGGGTAATAAACGCGCGAATCCGCTCGGCCGCCTCTACACACTCAGCCAGCGGCGCAACCAGCGCCATGCGCACGCGGCCTGCGCCAGGATTAAACCCGTCAACTTCACGGGACAAATAAGAGCCCGGCACCACCGTCACGTGTTCTTCAACAAACAGATCTCGACAGAAAGCCTCGTCGTCGCCTTCAACATTCGGCCACAAGTAGAAGCCGCCATCCGGACGTTGCACGTCCATTACCGGGCCGAGGATTTCCAGCACCGCGTCATATTTCTCGCGGTACAGCGCACGGTTGGCGCGTACATGCACTTCGTCATTCCACGCGGCAACGCTGGCCAGTTGGGTCTGAACCGGCATCGCGCAGCCATGGTAGGTGCGATAGAGCAGGAAGCCCTTGAGAATGTCGGCATCGCCTGCGACAAAACCCGAACGCAAGCCCGGCAGGTTGGAGCGCTTGGACAGGCTGTGGAACACCACGCAACGCTTGAAATCCTTGCGATCCAGTTCGACGCAGGCGCTGAGCAGGCCGGCGGGCGGGGTGTGTTCGTCGAAATACAGTTCGCTGTAGCACTCGTCCGCAGCAATGACGAAGTCGTATTCGTCAGCGAGGGCGATCAGTTTCTTCAGGGTGTCGACCGGAATCAGTGCACCGGTCGGGTTACCTGGCGAGCACAGGAACAGGATCTGGCAGCGTTTCCAGATGTCCGGCGAAACTGCGTCGAAATCCGGGTTGAAGCCGTTTTCGTCCAGGCATGGCAGGTAGTGCGGCTTGGCCCCGGCGAGGAACGCCGCGCCTTCGTAGATCTGATAAAACGGGTTCGGGCTGACGACCAACGCATCATCGCCACGGTTGACCACGGTCTGGGTGAAAGCAAACAGCGCTTCGCGGGTGCCGTTGACCGGCAGCACGTTGCGCGCCGGGTCGAGCCAGCCGGTCGGGACGCTGAAACGGCGTTCGCACCATGCTCCGATGGCTTCACGCAGGGCCGGAATGCCGAGGGTGGTCGGATAAACGGCCATCTGATCCAGATTGCTTGCCAGGGCTTCGGCGACGAAGCTTGGCGAACGATGCTTCGGCTCGCCGATGGACAGGGCGATGGCGCGCTTGTCCGGGTTTGGCGTGACGCTGCCGAGCAGGGCGCGGAGCTTCTCGAACGGGTAGGGCTGCAACTGGTTCAGAGCGTTGTTCATCGGTCGATCTCGTTCAATGTGGAGGGCTGCACTCTGTAGGAGCCGGCTTGCTGGCGATAGCATCACCTCGGTGTGTCAGGTGCACTAGAGTGATGCCATCGCCAGCAAGCCGGCTCCTACAAAGAGCTGATCTCCTCAGGGGGAAATTTGTTGGGTCAAATACTGAGTCGGGACAATTTGATATCGGGTTCGTTACTGACGGTCAGCTGTTCAACGATCGCATCCTGCAGGCGGGTGCACAGCAGCGGGTCGGACAGCGGCTGGTTGTTCGCGTCGGTGATAAAGAACACGTCTTCCACGCGTTCGCCGAGGGTCGCAATCTTGGCGTTCTGCAGCGACAGGTCGAACTCGAGAAAGATCGTGCCGATTCGCGCCAGCAGCCCGGGGCGATCCGGCGCGCTGAGTTCCAACACCGTCACCGGTCGCTGCGCGTCGTTGTGGATCGTCACCTGTGGTGCAAACGCGAAATGCTTGAGCTGACGCGGCACGCGGCGCTGGATGATAGTCGGGTAGTCATCCGGGTTGTGCAGGGCTTCAGACAGGCCGTCGCGGATCTGTTTGACCCGTGCCGGGTTATCGCCGATCGAGTCGCCGTCAGTGTCGAGCACGATGTAGGTGTCGAGGGTGAACTGACTGCTGGAGGTGATGACCCGGGCGT
Organism: Pseudomonas sp. RT6P73; assembly: GCF_054897715.1. Classification (NCBI taxonomy): domain Bacteria; kingdom Pseudomonadati; phylum Pseudomonadota; class Gammaproteobacteria; order Pseudomonadales; family Pseudomonadaceae; genus Pseudomonas; species Pseudomonas sp. RT6P73. Next base: position 726,363 of record NZ_JBUBUV010000002.1, read on the forward strand.
CGTGAATGTTCAGGTTGAGCTGGTCCATCGCGGCCACGGTCACGGCGAAGAAGTCATGCTGGTCAGGTGCGTAGATGAAGATCTGCGTGCCGCCCTCGAACTCGCGCTGGGTGGTTTCCTTGATCAACACCAGCGGCCCGCCATCGGCCGGTTGCTGGAGGATCGCGTCACTGTGCCAGGCGACGTCGCCGGCGGTGTGACGCAGGAAATAGTCATCACCCAATTGCGACCACAGCTGTTCAACGTCGTCCGGATCGGTACCGCCGCGCACCAGAATGTCCAGGGCAGCGCTCTGGGTCTGACGGATCTGCATTTCGCGGTCCACCGGGTTTTCCAGGCCGCGGCGCAAGGCGCGCTTGGTCTCGGTGTACAGCTGGCGCAAGAGGCTGGCGCGCCATGAATTCCACAGGGTCGGGTTGGTGGCGTTGATGTCGGCAACGGTCAGCACATACAGATAATCGAGACGGGTTTCGTCGGCGACGGCTTGTGCGAAATCGTGGATCACCTGCGGGTCGGACAAGTCCTTGCGCTGGGCGGTGGTCGACATCACCAGGTGGTTCTGCACCAGCCAGACGATCAGGCGGCTGTCCCACACCGGGAGTTGGTGGCGCTGGCAAAAGGCTTCGGCATCCACCGCACCGATTTCCGAGTGGTCGCCGTGCCGGCCCTTGCCGATGTCGTGGTACAGGCCGGCCAGGTAAATCAGCTCGGGTTTGGGCAGTTTGCCCATGAGCTTGCTGGCCAGCGGGAATTTTTCCGACACCTGGGTGTACTGCAACTTACGCAGGTGTTTGATGAGATTCAGGGTGTGAGCGTCGACGGTATAGATGTGAAACAGGTCGTGCTGCATCTGCCCGACAATGAAGCCGAATTCCGGCAGATAACGGCCGAGGATGCCGTAACGGTTCATCCGGCGCAGGTTGCGGTGGATACCGATCTTGCACTTGAACAGCTCGATGAACAGGCTGGTGTTGCGAATGTCATTGCGGAAATCGTCGTCGATCAGGTGACGATGCTCACGCAGCAAACGAATGGTATCGGCACGCACGCCTTTGATTTCCGGCTGCTGGGCCATCAGCACGAAGATCTCGAGCATGGCGAACGGCGTACGACGGAACACGTTGTCGTTGCGCGCCTCGATGTAACCGTCGTGCAACTGGAACCGCGAATTGATCGCCTGCGGCGGCGCTTCGTCTTCCGGGGCGAGGATGACTTCCTCGAAGTGCTGGATGATCAGGTCGCTGAGCTGGGCAATGCTCATGACCACCCGGTAATACTGCTGCATGAAGTTTTCGATGGTGTGTTTGGCGTCATCACCTTCGAAACCCAACAGCCCGGCAATCGAGCGCTGGTGGTCGAACAGCAAGCGGTCTTCGGAGCGACCGGCGAGCATGTGCAGCGCGTACCGGACCTTCCACAAAAACTCCTGGGACGAGGCCAGCAGGGCGTTTTCGCTTTCGACCAGGAAACCTTCGCCGGCCAGGGCCCGCAGGTTCAGGGTGCCGTATTCGCGACGGGCCACCCACAGAATCGTCTGAATGTCCCGCAGGCCGCCGGGCGAGCCTTTGACGTTGGGTTCCAGGTTGTATTCGGTGTCGTTGTATTTGTGGTGACGGGCCTTTTGCTCGGCGCGCTTGGCCAGGAAGAAATCCTTGCTCGGCCACATGTGCGCGGTGCTGGTGACGTCGAGCATGCGCTGGCGCAAACGCTCGGGGCCGCAGATGGTGCGGCTTTCCATCAGGTTGGTGACCACCGTCAGATCGGCGCGGGCCTCAACGGCGCATTCGTCCACGGAGCGAACGCTCTGGCCGACTTCCAGGCCGATGTCCCACAGCAGCGTCAGAAAACGCTCGATGGAATCACGGAAAACTTCGTGATCGGCGCTGTCCAGCAGGATCAGCAAGTCGATGTCGGAATAAGGGTGCAACTCGCCGCGACCGTAGCCGCCGACCGCGACCAGCGCGATGTCGGCGTCTTCGCTCCAGTTAAATTGCTCCCAGGCCTTTTGCAGGATGTTATCGACGAACCAGGCGCGATCCTCGATCAACCGGCGAATGTCCCGGCCACTGCGAAAGCGCCCGTCGAGCACCTCGCGGGCCTGGCGGATCGCCTTCTTGAAGGCCGCGATCGGGCTTGCCTTCAGGGCCAGTTCAGCCTGGAACTGGCCGCGGTCGAAGAGTTCGGGATCCACCTGCGGCATCGATTGGCTTTCCTATCTATCTATAAGGCTGGGTGCTGCCTGGGTTCGGATCAGGCCGAAACGCGCGGGATGGTGTCATCGGCGCGCAAGGTGAAGATCTCGTAACCGGTCTCGGTCACCAACAGGGTGTGTTCCCACTGCGCCGACAGCTTGCGGTCCTTGGTGATCGCGGTCCAGCCGTCGCCCAATACCTTGGTGTCGGCCTTGCCCTGGTTGATCATCGGCTCAATGGTGAAAGTCATGCCCGCTTTCAGTTCCATGCCGGTACCGGCGCGGCCGTAGTGCAGGATTTGCGGCTCTTCGTGGAACACCTTGCCGATGCCGTGGCCGCAGAACTCGCGAACCACCGAGAAACCGTTCTTTTCAGCGTGTTTCTGGATGATTTCACCGATGTCGCCCAGGCGGCAGCCGGGTCTGACGATTTCGATGGCCTTGTACATGCATTCCTGGGTGATTTGCGACAAGCGCTCGGCCCAGACCGGCACGGTGCCGACGTGGAACATGCGGCTGGTGTCGCCGTGGAAACCGTCCTTGATGACGGTGACATCAATGTTCAGCGTGTCGCCATCCTTCAGCGGCTTCTCGTTCGGGATGCCGTGGCAGACCACGTGGTTGATCGAGGTGCAGATCGACTTCGGGTAGCCTTTATAGTTGAGCGGGGCAGGGATGGCTTTCTGCTCGTTGACGATGTAGTCGTGACAGATGCGGTCCAGTTCTTCGGTGGTGATGCCCGGCTTGACATGTTCGGCAATCATTTCCAGCACATCGGCGGCCAGTTTGCCGGCGACACGCATCTTGGCGATGTCCTCGGGGGTTTTGAGGGTGACGGTCATACAGGCTCTCTCTGCGCTCGATGGCGCTTGCTAAAACGAAATGGGCATTGCGCGATCGGTCTTCGCGGCCCTGAAAAACGCGATTCTAACAGACGATCAGCGCAAATCTGAGCCTCTGTGCATCGCTTCTCTCTATAGATTGGCGCATTCTTGGGAGATTCCAAGGGCGCGGTCGAAGTCGTGCGTCAGGAATTGAGAATCCGGGTTCCGTTTTTTGCAGCCCTGTGATATAAAATGCGCCGCTTTCCGGGGATACCCCGAAAGGCTTAAATCCACACACGTGTCGACACGATGACCTGGGTGCCTTCAGCTGATGCTGCTGGTTGGTCATTGGGATACGTGGAGGCCAAACCCGACTTATTAAGGAACTATCATGTCCCAAGTCAACATGCGCGATATGCTGAAGGCCGGTGTGCACTTCGGTCACCAGACCCGTTACTGGAACCCGAAAATGGGTAAGTACATTTTCGGCGCGCGTAACAAGATCCACATTATCAACCTTGAAAAAACCCTGCCAATGTTCAACGAAGCTCTGACTTTCGTAGAGCGTCTGGCCCAGGGCAAAAACAAGATTCTGTTCGTCGGCACCAAGCGTTCCGCTGGCAAGATCGTTGCTGAAGAAGCAGCACGTTGCGGTTCGCCGTACGTCGATCACCGCTGGTTGGGCGGCATGCTGACCAACTTCAAAACCATCCGTGCTTCCATCAAGCGTCTGCGTGACCTTGAAGTGCAAGCCGAAGACGGTACTTTCGCCAAGCTGACCAAGAAAGAAGCGCTGATGCGCACTCGCGATCTTGAGAAGCTCGATCGTTCCCTGGGTGGTATCAAGGACATGGGCGGTCTGCCAGACGCTCTGTTCGTTATCGACGTTGATCACGAGCGCATCGCGATCACCGAAGCCAACAAGCTGGGCATCCCGGTTATCGGCGTAGTCGATACCAACAGCAGCCCGGAAGGCGTTGACTACATCATCCCAGGCAACGATGACGCAATCCGCGCTATCCAGTTGTACATGGGTTCGATGGCTGACGCAGTAATCCGCGGTCGCAACCACGTTGCTGGCGGCACCGAGCAGTTCGTTGAAGAAGCTCCGGCGGCTGCAGCTGAGTAATTGACGCCCTGGCGTTGACTCAGTAAGCAAAAAGGGGGCTTGGCCCCCTTTTTGCCACCTCGAAAACCGTTTGTGAGCGGCGCAGCTACAGCCTCTGTAACGTGCAGCTGCTAACAAGTGGGTTCGGGAAGAATTGATCGCCCGTTCGATCGGGTGGAATGGTTGAAAACCTATCCAAGAGGAATTTTGAAATGGCAGAGATTACTGCAGCGTTGGTTAAAGAACTGCGCGAGCGTACCGGCGAAGGCATGATGGACTGCAAAAAGGCCTTGACCAAGGCTGGCGGCGACATCGAAAAAGCCATTGATGACATGCGTGCTTCGGGCGCCATCAAGGCTGCCAAGAAAGCAGGCAACGTAGCTGCTGAAGGCGCTATCGCTCTGAAAGAAGACGGTAAAACTGCCGTTCTGCTGGAAGTGAACTCGCAGACCGACTTCCTGGCTCTGCAGGACGACTTCAAGGCATTCGTAGCTTCCAGCGTTGAAAAAGCGTTCGCTGACAAGCTGACTGACGTTGCTCCGCTGATCGCCGCTCAAGAAGCTGATCGCCTGGTTCTGGTCGGCAAGGTTGGCGAAAACGTCAACATCCGTCGCCTGGCTCGGGTTGAAGGTGATGTTGTTGGTGGTTACCTGCACGGTAACAAGATCGGTGTTGCGGTTGTTCTTAAGGGCGGCACTGTTGAGCTGGCCAAAGACATCGCTATGCACGTAGCGGCCACCAACCCTGAATTCCTGCTGCCATCGGAAGTTTCCGCTGAAGCGGTCGAGCGCGAGAAAGGCGTGTTCCTGACCCTCAACGCTGACAAGATCGCCGGCAAGCCGGAAAACATCGTTGAAAACATGGTCAAAGGCCGTATCAGCAAGTTCCTGGCAGAAGCGAGCCTGGTTGAGCAGGCGTTCGTCAAGAACCCTGAAATCAAGGTCGGCGACCTGGCCAAGAAAGCCGGTGCAGAAATCGTTTCTTTCACCTACTTCAAAGTAGGCGAAGGCATCGAGAAGCCGGTCGACAACTTCGCTGAAGAAGTTGCTGCCCAGCTGGCTGCCGCCAAGCAATAAGACGGTTTTTTAACTGTCGCCCTGAAGAGGCTGCCCGCTTACGCGCGCAGCCTCTTTTCAGATGGGGCACCAATTTTTAATTGGTTTCCCTTTGGAACTGGCTTACAAAGCCATGTTCCGATGGCGCTGAAGCAGCGCCAAGCTAGAGTGAACGCCAGCTGTAAACAGCTAGCAAAGAATTTTAAAATACGCCGCAGGAGAGATTCGCAATGGCTCAGCAGGGCAGTGGTTATCAGGCTCGCTATAAACGCATTCTACTCAAGCTTAGCGGCGAGGCCCTGATGGGCTCGGAAGAGTTCGGGATCGATCCGAAAGTTCTGGATCGCATGGCGCTTGAAGTCGGCCAACTGGTCGGCATCGGTGTTCAGGTCGGTCTGGTGATCGGCGGTGGCAACCTGTTCCGTGGTGCAGCGCTGAGCGCAGCCGGCATGGATCGGGTGACTGGCGACCACATGGGCATGCTGGCCACTGTGATGAACGCCCTGGCGATGCGCGATGCGCTGGAACGTGCCAATATCTCGGCCATCGTGATGTCGGCCATTTCCATGGTTGGCGTGACCGATCACTACGATCGCCGCAAAGCCATGCGCCACCTGAACGCCAAGGAAGTCGTGATCTTTGCGGCCGGTACCGGTAATCCGTTCTTCACCACGGATTCGGCAGCCTGCTTGCGAGCGATCGAAATCGACGCCGATGTCGTGCTCAAGGCGACCAAGGTCGATGGCGTCTACACCGCTGACCCATTCAAAGACCCGCATGCCGAGAAGTTCGATCATCTGACCTACGATGAAGTGCTGGATCGCAAGCTGGGCGTGATGGATCTGACGGCCATTTGCCTGTGCCGCGACCACAAGATGCCATTGCGCGTCTTTAACATGAACAAGCCCGGCGCCCTGCTGAACATCGTACATGGCGGCGCTGAAGGGACCCTGATCGAGGAAGGCCAACAATGATCAATGAAATCAAGAAAGACGCTCAAGAGCGCATGCAGAAATCCCTGGATTCTCTGAACCATGCATTTGGCCAGATTCGCACTGGCAAGGCACACCCGAGCATTCTGGGTAGCGTGATGGTGCCGTACTACGGCGCAGACACCTCCATCACCCAAGTGGCCAACATCACCGTAAAAGACTCCCGCACCCTGCAAGTAGTAGCTTTTGAGCGCAATATGCTTGCCGCTGTCGACAAGGCTATCCAGAGCGCAGGTCTGAACCTCAATCCGACCAACCTGGGTGAGTTGCTGCTGATCTCCATGCCGGCGCTGACCGAAGAGACCCGCAAAGGTTTTACCAAGCAGGCGCGTAGCGCTGCCGAAGACGCTCGTGTGGCGGTACGTAACATCCGTCGCGATGCTTTGGGTGATTTGAAGAAGCTGGTGAAAGACAAGGAAATCAGCGAAGACGAAGAGCGTCGTGCCGCTGCCGATATCCAGAAGCTGACCGACAAGGCTGAGGCTGACATTGATGCGGCCACCAAGCAGAAAGAAGCCGACCTGATGGCCGTATAAGGGTCGCGTTTTCATGGAAAAGACCAAGCAGACTGCGCCGTCCGCGGTGCCGCGCCATGTCGCGATCATCATGGATGGTAATAATCGCTGGGCGAAAAAGCGCTTTATGCCGGGTGTCGCCGGGCATAAAGCGGGCGTGGATGCGGTTCGCGCAGTGATCGAGGTGTGCGCCGAGGCCGGGGTCGAGGTATTGACCCTGTTCGCCTTTTCCAGTGAGAACTGGCAGCGTCCGGCCGATGAAGTCAGCGCCTTGATGGATCTGTTCTTCAAGGCGTTGCGTCGCGAGGCCAAGCGCCTCAATGACAACAACATCAGTCTGCGCATCATCGGTGATCGTTCGCGCTTTCATCCCGAGCTTCAGGCAGCCATGCGTGAAGCCGAGGCGATGACCGCGGGTGCCAACCGCTTTGTTTTGCAGATCGCCGCCAACTACGGCGGTCAGTGGGACATCGCGCAAGCCGCGCAGCGTCTGGCGCGGGAGGTTCAGGCCGGGCATCTGCGTCCGGAGGACATCACGCCCGAGCTGTTGCAGACCTGTCTGGCCACCGGCGATCTGCCGCTGCCTGACTTGTGCATCCGCACCGGTGGCGAACACCGCATCAGCAATTTCCTGCTGTGGCAACTGGCTTATGCCGAGTTGTACTTCTCCGACCTGTTCTGGCCGGACTTCAAACACGACGCCATGCGTAACGCGCTGGCCGATTTCGCTTCTCGTCAGCGCCGCTTCGGTAAAACGAGCGAGCAGGTCGAGTCTGGAGCCCGGGTTTAATGCTTAAACAACGAATCATCACCGCGCTGATCCTGCTGCCGATCGCTTTGTGCGGGTTTTTCCTGCTCGAAGGCACAGGCTTTGCGCTGTTCATCGGGCTGGTCGTGACCCTCGGTGCGTGGGAATGGGCTCGCCTGGCAGGCTTCAACGCCCAGCCGATTCGCGTTGCCTATGCGGTTGTGGTCGCATTGATGCTGTTTGTCATGCACATCCTGCCGGGGCTCGCGCCTTGGGTGTTGGGTGCTGCGGTGCTCTGGTGGGGCGTGGCGACGTATCTGGTGCTGACTTACCCGCGTTCCAGCGAACACTGGTCCAGCGCCGCCTGCAAGCTGGTGATCGGTTTGCTGATCCTGCTGCCGGCCTGGCAAGGTCTGGTCCAGATCAAGCAGGAGCCTTTGGGTAACTGGCTGATCATGGCGGTGATGGTGCTGGTCTGGGGCGCCGATATCGGCGCGTACTTTTCGGGTCGGGCCTTTGGCAAGCGCAAGCTGGCGCCGCAGGTCAGCCCAGGCAAGAGTTGGGAAGGCGTGTACGGCGGCTTGCTGCTGAGCCTGGTCATTACGGCGATCGTTGGCTTTGTGCGCGACTGGAGTTTCGGGCAGATGCTGATGGGCCTGATCGGTGCGGCAATTATCGTGTTCATCTCGGTCGTGGGCGACCTCACCGAAAGCATGTTCAAGCGTCAATCGGGTATCAAGGACAGCAGTAATCTGCTGCCGGGGCACGGCGGTGTGCTGGATCGCATCGACAGCCTGACGGCCGCGATCCCTGTCTTCGCTGTGCTGTTGTGGATGGCCGCACCGTGAGCCGCCCACAGCAAATTACCGTTCTGGGGGCGACCGGTTCGATTGGTCTGAGTACTCTGGACGTGATCGCTCGCCATCCCGGGCGCTATCAAGTGTTCGCCTTGAGCGGTTTCACCCGCCTGAGCGAGCTACTGGCCTTGTGCGTGCGTCACACGCCGCGGTTTGCCGTCGTGCCGGAGGCGGGCGCTGCCCGAACCTTGCAGGACGACTTGCGCGCCGCAGGCCTGTCGACCCGCGTGCTGGTGGGAGAGGAGGGCCTGTGCCAAGTTGCTTCCGACCCTGAGGTCGATGCGGTCATGGCGGCCATCGTTGGCGCGGCGGGCTTGCGTCCGACCCTGGCGGCGGTCGAGGCGGGCAAGAAGATCCTGCTGGCCAACAAAGAAGCGTTGGTCATGTCGGGTGCCCTGTTCATGCAGGCCGTGCGCAAAAGCGGCTCGGTGCTGCTGCCGATCGACAGCGAACACAACGCGATTTTTCAGTGCATGCCACAGGATTTCGCCCGTGGGCTTGGCGCGGTCGGTGTGCGCCGGATTCTGCTGACAGCCTCTGGTGGTCCGTTCCGACAGACGCCGATGGCTGAATTGGTACATGTTTCCCCTGAGCAAGCGTGCGCGCATCCGAACTGGTCCATGGGTCGCAAGATTTCGGTCGATTCGGCCAGCATGATGAACAAAGGGCTTGAATTGATTGAAGCGTGCTGGCTGTTCGACGCCAAGCCGTCCCAAGTCGAAGTGGTGATTCACCCGCAGAGCGTGATTCATTCGCTGGTCGACTATATCGATGGCTCGGTGCTGGCGCAGTTAGGCAATCCGGACATGCGCACGCCGATCGCCAACGCCCTGGCCTGGCCAGAGCGCATCGATTCAGGCGTAGCGCCGCTGGATCTGTTTGCCATCGCGCGACTGGACTTCCAGGCGCCTGACGAAGAGCGTTTCCCTTGCCTGCGCCTTGCGCGTCAGGCCGCCGAAGCGGGCAATAGCGCGCCGGCCATGCTCAATGCGTCGAATGAAGTGGCTGTCGCGGCGTTTCTCGACGGGCGGGTTCGCTACCCGGAAATCGCGAGTATCATCGAGGAAGTGTTAAATCTCGAACCTGTGGTTGCGGTGGATGATCTCGAGGCGGTGTTCACGGCCGACGCGAAAGCGCGAGTACTGGCCGAGCAATGGTTGAGTCGTCACGGGCGGTAAGTGCTGCAATACGTTGGCCCATGCAGCACTGGATAGGATTGCGGAGAAAGTAGATGAGCGCGCTCTATATGATTGTCGGCACCCTGGTTGCGTTGGGCGTGCTGGTCACCTTCCACGAATTCGGCCATTTCTGGGTCGCACGTCGCTGTGGGGTCAAAGTGCTGCGTTTCTCCGTGGGCTTCGGCATGCCGCTGCTGCGTTGGCACGACAAGAAAGGCACTGAGTTCGTGGTGGCGGCCATTCCGTTGGGCGGCTACGTGAAAATGCTCGACGAGCGCGAAGGCGAAGTGCCGGCCGATCAGGTCGATCAATCCTTCAATCGCAAATCTGTCCGTCAGCGTATTGCCATTGTGGCCGCGGGACCGATCGCCAACTTTCTCTTGGCAATGGTGTTTTTCTGGGTGTTGGCAATGCTCGGCAGCGAGCAGGTGCGGCCGGTCATCGGTGCAGTCGAATCCGGCAGCATCGCCGCCAAGGCCGGTCTGGGTGCTGGTCAGGAAATCATTGCCATCGATGGTGAGCCGACTTCCGGCTGGGGCGCGGTGAATCTGCAACTGGTCCGTCGTCTTGGCGAGAGCGGTTCTCTTCAATTGCTGGTGCGTGAGCAGGGCTCTACGGCGGATTCGCCCCGTGAGCTGATGCTGGATAAATGGCTCAAGGGCGCAGACGAGCCGGATCCTATTCGTTCGTTGGGTATTCGCCCCTGGCGTCCGGCGTTGCCGCCGGTGTTGGCCGAACTTGATCCGAAAGGCCCGGCCCAGGCTGCAGGCCTGAAGACCGGTGATCGTCTGTTGGCCCTCGATGGCAAGTCACTCGATGACTGGCAGCAGGTGGTCGACACGGTCCGTATGCATCCGGATACCAAAATCATGCTGCGTGTTGAGCGTGAGGGTGCTCAAATCGACGTCCCAGTGACCTTGGCCGCTCGCGGCGAGAAAAAGGCGCCTACCGGTTATATGGGCGCCGGGGTGAAAGCGGTCGATTGGCCGCCAGAGATGATTCGCGAAGTCAGTTATGGCCCGGTGGCCGCAATTGGCGAGGGTGCTCGACGCACCTGGACCATGAGCGTACTGACCCTCGATTCGCTCAAGAAAATGTTGTTCGGCGAGCTCTCGGTAAAAAACTTGAGTGGACCGATAACCATTGCTAAAGTGGCGGGCGCTTCTGCCCAGTCGGGTGTCGCTGATTTCCTGAATTTCCTTGCTTATCTGAGTATTAGCCTGGGAGTTCTGAATTTGCTGCCCATTCCTGTACTGGATGGGGGGCATTTGTTGTTTTATCTGATCGAGTGGGCGCGTGGTCGTCCCTTGTCAGATCGGGTGCAGGGTTGGGGGATACAGATCGGTATCAGTTTGGTGGTCGGGGTGATGTTGCTTGCTCTGGTCAATGATTTGGGCCGTCTGTAACACTTCGCTGAATTGCGAATCTGCCGCATTTTGCGGCAGTTTGTTTATTGCCAGTTGGAATAAGAAAGGACTTCATGAAACGTCTGCTGCTAACTGCGGTTCTCACCGTATTGATGATCGCCGAAGTTCACGCCGAGTCCTTCACTATCTCTGATATTCGCGTCAATGGCCTCCAGCGGGTCTCCGCGGGTAGCGTCTTTGGTGCTTTGCCGTTAAACGTCGGTGAACAGGCGGATGATCGTCGCCTGGTGGAATCCACTCGTGCGCTGTTCAAAACCGGGTTCTTTCAAGATATCCAGCTGGGCCGCGATGGCAACGTCCTGGTCATCACGGTAGTCGAGCGTCCGTCGGTCGCCAGTATCGAGATCGAAGGTAACAAGGCGATCTCTACTGAAGACCTGATGAAGGGCCTCAAACAATCCGGTCTGGCCGAAGGCGAAATCTTCCAGCGTGCCACCCTCGAAGGTGTTCGTAACGAACTGCAGCGCCAATATGTCGCTCAGGGTCGCTACTCGGCCACCGTCGACACCGAAGTGGTGCCGCAGCCGCGTAACCGCGTGGGCCTGAAGGTCAATATCAACGAAGGCACCGTTGCGGCTATCCAGCACATCAACGTGGTGGGTAACACGGTCTTCCCTGATGAAGACCTGATCGACCTGTTTGAATTGAAGACCACCAACTGGCTGTCGTTCTTCAAGAACGATGACAAGTACGCCCGCGAAAAACTCTCCGGTGACCTGGAGCGTCTGCGCTCCTACTACCTGGACCGTGGCTATATCAACATGGATATCGCTTCGACCCAGGTGTCCATTACTCCGGACAAGAAACACGTCTACATCACCGTCAACGTCAACGAAGGCGAGAAGTACACCGTTCGTGACGTCAAGCTGAGCGGCGACCTGAAAGTCCCTGAAGACCAGGTCAAGTCCCTGCTGCTGGTTCAGAAAGGCCAGGTGTTCTCGCGCAAGCTGATGACCACCACTTCCGAGCTGATCACCCGTCGCCTGGGTAACGAGGGCTACACCTTCGCCAACGTCAACGGCGTGCCTCAGCCTCACGATGAAGACCACACGGTCGACATCACTTTCGCAGTCGATCCGGGCAAGCGTGCTTACGTCAACCGCATCAACTTCCGTGGCAACACCAAGTCCGAAGACGAAGTGCTGCGCCGTGAAATGCGTCAGATGGAAGGCGGCTGGGCTTCGACCTACCTGATCGACCAGTCCAAGACCCGTCTTGAGCGTCTGGGCTTCTTCAAGGAAGTCAACGTCGAAACACCTGCCGTACCGGGTGTCGATGACCAGGTTGACGTGAACTACAGCGTTGAAGAGCAGGCTTCCGGTTCGATCACCGCCAGCGTCGGTTTCGCGCAGAGCGCCGGCCTGATCCTCGGTGGTTCGATCACTCAGAACAACTTCCTGGGTACCGGTAACAAGGTCAGCATCGGTTTGACCCGCAGTGAATACCAGAGCCGCTATAACTTCGGTTATGTCGACCCGTACTGGACTGCTGATGGCGTGAGCCTGGGTTACAACGCTTTCTATCGCACGACTGACTACAAAGACCTCGATGTCGACGTAGCCAGCTATGCCGTAGACAGCCTGGGTGCTGGCGTGAGCGTCGGCTACCCGATCAGCGAGACTTCGCGTCTGACCTTCGGGCTGACTGCGCAGCAGGACAAGATCAAGACCGGTCAATACACCGTCGACGAGATTTTCGACTTCGTTAACCGTGAAGGCGACAACTACCTGAACTTCAAGGCGTCCGCCGGCTGGTCCGAGTCGACTTTGAACAAAGGCGTATTGGCGACCCGTGGCCATTCCCAGAGCCTGACTCTGGAAACCACCACGCCAGGTAGCGACCTGTCGTTCTTCAAACTTGATTACCGTGGTCAGCTGTTCCAGCCAATCACTGAAAACTACACCGTTCGTCTTCACACCGAACTGGGTTATGGCGATGGCTACGGTTCCACCGATGGCTTGCCATTCTATGAAAACTACTATGCTGGTGGTTTCAACTCGGTTCGTGGCTTCAAGGACAGTACCCTTGGTCCGCGCAGTACACCTAGCCGCGGTCAGGCTGTAACGGGTAACACCGGTACGCTCGCCGACCCTGACCAGGATCCGCTGCCGTTCGGTGGTAACGTCCTGATCCAGGGTGGTGTCGAGTTACTGTTCCCGCTGCCATTCATCAAGGATCAGCGTTCCCTGCGTACTTCGGTATTCTGGGACGTGGGTAACGTATTCGACTCCAAGTGCGACAAAACGACGAACGCCAATGTCGGTTCGACCTCTCAGACAGAGTGCAACGACATCAGCCTGAGCAACGTCGCGAGTTCCGTCGGTGTGGGCGTGACCTGGGTCACCGCACTGGGTCCTCTGAGCTTCGCGTTGGCCATGCCGATCAAGAAACCGGATGACGCTGAGACTCAAGTGTTCCAATTCTCTCTTGGTCAGACGTTCTAAGCGTCTGCCCCACAATAACGACAATGGATTTTGTAGGAGTGCATCGTGCGTAAGTTGACTCAATTGGTTCTCCTGGCGACCGTACTGGTAGCAGGTCCGGCTTTTGCCGACATGAAAATCGCCGTTCTGAACTATCAGATGGCCCTGCTGGAATCCGACGCAGCCAAGAAATACGCCGTGGATGCCGAGAAGAAGTTCGGCCCGCAACTGTCCAAGCTCAAGACTCTGGAAAGCAGCGCCAAAGGCATCCAGGACCGTCTGATGGCGGGCGGCGACAAGATGCAGCAAGGCGAGCGTGAACGTCTTGAGCTCGAGTTCAAGCAAAAGGCCCGTGACTTCCAGTTCCAGTCCAAGGAACTGAACGAAGCCAAAGCCGTTGCCGACCGTGAAATGCTGAAGCAGCTCAAGCCGAAACTGGACAGCGCTGTGGAAGAAGTCATCAAGAAAGGTGCTTTTGACCTGGTCTTCGAGCGTGGCGCAGTGATTGATGTCAAACCTCAGTACGACATCACTCGCCAGGTTATCGAGCGCATGAATCAGCTGAAGTAATCCATGACAGCGACTATAAAGCTCGGCCAATTGGCCGAGTTCCTCGGCGCCACGCTACGTGGCGATCCGGAGAAAGAAATTACTGGGCTAGCCACTTTGCAAGAGGCTGGCCCAGCTCAGTTGAGCTTTCTCGCAAACCCCCAATACCGTAAATACCTGGTGGACTGCCGGGCCGCAGCCCTGTTGCTGAAGGCCGCTGACGCTGAAGGTTTTGCCGGCGATGTATTGGTGGTGCCTGATCCGTATCTGGCCTACGCGCGTATTTCCCATTTGTTCGATCCCAAGCCCAAGGCGCCTGCCGGTATTCACCCGACAGCGGTAGTGGCCGCGGACGCAGTGGTTGATCCGGCGGCGAGCATCGGTGCCTTTGCGGTGATCGAAAGCGGCGCGCGTATTGCTGCAGGTGTGACCGTGGGTGCGCATTGTTTCATCGGTGCCCGTTGCGAAATTGGCGAGGGCGGCTGGCTGGCCCCGCGGGTCACGCTGTACCACGACGTGCGCATCGGCAAACGGGTGGTGATTCAGTCCGGTGCCGTGCTCGGTGGCGAAGGCTTCGGTTTTGCCAACGAGAAAGGTGTCTGGCAGAAAATCGCCCAGATCGGTGGTGTATTGGTTGGCGATGATGTGGAGATTGGCGTGAATACCGCTATCGACCGCGGCGCCCTGGCCGATACCGTACTGGGTAACGGTGTGAAGCTCGACAATCAGATTCAGATCGCCCACAACGTGCAGGTCGGTGATCACACCGCCATGGCCGCGTGCGTGGGGATCTCCGGCAGCACCAAAATCGGCAAGCATTGCATGCTCGCCGGTGGCGTAGGGCTGGTGGGGCATATCGAAATCTGCGACAACGTTTTCATCACCGGGATGACCATGGTGACCCACTCGATTACCGAAAAGGGTTCCTATTCTTCCGGTACGGCAATGCAACCAGCAGCCGAATGGCGCAAAAGCGCGGCCCGTATCCGTCAGCTCGATGACATCGCGCGACGTTTGCGACAGCTGGAAAAGCGTGTGGGGGACGTGACCCCTGACGGTAATGCTTCATCAGATGGCTGATACCATTTCCATATCAAGTGTGCACAGCCGCTAGACTGCCTCCTTGATTTGCTAGAGGGGTGCGCGTCAGTCGCGCGCTCCCAATCTTTACATAGGCTTCCCCCCGAAATGATGGACATCAACGAGATTCGCGAATACCTGCCTCACCGTTACCCGTTCCTGCTGGTGGACCGGGTCGTGGATCTGGATGTGGAAGGCAAGCGCATTCGCGCCTACAAGAATGTCAGCATCAACGAACCGTTCTTCAATGGTCACTTCCCTGCGCATCCAATCATGCCGGGCGTACTGATCATCGAAGCGATGGCTCAGGCTGCCGGGATCCTTGGTTTCAAGATGCTGGACGTGAAACCGGCCGACGGCACCCTTTACTACTTCGTCGGCTCCGACAAGTTGCGCTTCCGTCAGCCTGTGCTGCCAGGCGATCAGCTGATCCTGGAAGCCAAGTTCCTGAGCTGCAAGCGTCAGATCTGGAAGTTCGAGTGCCAGGCTTCGGTCGATGGCAAGCCAGTCTGCTCCGCTGAAATCATCTGCGCGGAACGCAAACTATGAGTTTGATTGACCCTCGCGCAATCATCGATCCGACGGCCGTTCTGGCCGAGGGTGTCGAGGTCGGCCCATGGTCGATCGTCGGCGCAGGTGTGGAAATCGGCGAGGGGACAGTGATCGGGCCGCATGTGATTCTCAAGGGCCCGACCCGAATCGGTAAGCATAACCGCATCTACCAGTTTTCTTCGGTAGGTGAGGACACGCCCGATCTGAAATACAAAGGCGAAGAAACCCGTCTGGTCATCGGTGACCACAACGTCATCCGTGAAGGCGTGACGATTCACCGCGGGACCGTTCAGGACCGTTCAGAAACTACCCTGGGTGATCACAACCTGATCATGGCCTATGCCCACATCGGCCATGACAGCGTGATCGGCAACCACTGCATCCTGGTCAACAACACAGCGTTGGCGGGTCATGTGCACGTCGAAGACTGGGCGATCCTGTCCGGTTTTACCCTGGTCCACCAGTATTGCCACATCGGCGCCCACAGCTTTTCCGGCATGGGTACTGCCATTGGCAAGGACGTTCCAGCGTACGTCACGGTGTTCGGCAACCCCGCCGAAGCGCGCAGCATGAACTTCGAAGGCATGCGCCGTCGTGGTTTCAGCGAAGACGCGATCCACGCCCTGCGTCGTGCCTACAAGGTGGTTTACCGCCAGGGCCTGACGGTTGAGCAGGCACTCGCCGAATTGGCCGAACCTTCGGATCAGTTCCCGGAAGTCGCGGTGTTCCGTGATTCCATCCAGTCTTCGACCCGCGGCATCACACGTTAATCATGGCTAATCTGCGTATTGCGCTGGTGGCGGGTGAGGCTTCCGGTGACATTCTGGGCGCGGGTCTCATGCGCGCACTCAAAGCTCAGCATCCGGCGGTGGAATTCATCGGTGTCGGTGGCCCGCTGATGCAGGCCGAGGGCCTGACTTCGTATTTCCCGATGGAACGTCTTTCGGTCATGGGCCTGGTGGAAGTGCTGGGTCGATTGCGTGAGTTGATGGCGCGTCGTAAAAAGCTGATTGCCGACCTGATCGCCGAAAAGCCGGACGCGTTTATCGGCATCGATGCCCCGGACTTCAACCTCAATATCGAACTCAAGCTGCGTCAGGCCGGGATCAAGACCGTGCATTACGTCAGCCCGTCGGTGTGGGCGTGGCGGCAGAAGCGGGTGCTGAAGATTCGCGAAGGCTGCGACCTGATGCTGACGCTGTTTCCGTTCGAAGCGAAGTTTTATGAAGAGAAGGGCGTGCCGGTGCGGTTTGTCGGGCACACCCTGGCCGATGCGATACCCCTCGAAGCTGATCGTGCCGCCGCACGCGCCGAACTCGGTTTGCCTGATGGACCATTGGTCGCGCTGATGCCGGGCAGTCGAGGTGGTGAAGTCGGTCGCCTTGGCGCGTTGTTCCTCGATACCGCCGAGCGTTTGCGCGCCATGCGCCCAGGCGTGCGGTTCATCATTCCGTGTGCGAGCCCGCAGCGCCGCGCGCAGCTTGAAGAGTTGCTCGGCGGTCGCGATCTGCCGCTGACTCTGCTTGACGGCAAATCCCATCTGGCGCTCGCAGCCTGCGACGCGGTGTTGATTGCCTCCGGAACGGCTACCCTTGAAGCGTTGTTGTACAAGCGGCCGATGGTCGTCGCTTATCGTCTGGCGCCACTGACGTTCTGGATTCTCAAGCGCATGGTCAAGAGCCCTTACGTGTCGTTGCCGAACCTGTTGGCCCAGCGCCTGTTGGTGCCCGAGTTGCTGCAGGATGATGCGACGGTTGAAGCGCTGGCCCAGACATTGTCACCACTGATCGAAGGTGGCGAAGAACAGACCCGTGGCTTCGATGAAATCCACCGTACCTTGCGTCTGGATGCCTCCAATCAGGCAGCGGACGCAGTATTGAACCTGATCGGCAAAACACAATGACAAAAGCACAACAGATGGGCCTCGATTTCACCTTGGTCGCTGAAGTCGAAGACCTGGTTGCCGGCGTTGACGAAGTCGGCCGCGGCCCGCTGTGTGGTGCCGTGGTGACGGCGGCGGTGATTCTTGATCCGAACCGTCCGATCATCGGTCTCAACGATTCGAAGAAGCTCACCGAAGCCCGTCGTGAAAAGCTCTACGACGAAATCTGCGAAAAAGCCCTGAGCTGGTGCATCGCCCGGGCCGAAGTCGAGGAAATCGACGAGCTGAACATTCTGCATGCCACCATGCTGGCCATGCAGCGCGCGATCGAAGGGCTGCACATCCAGCCGAAACTGGCGATGATCGACGGCAACCGTTGCCCGAAACTGTCCATGCGCGCCGAAGCGGTGGTGCAGGGCGACGGCAAGGTGCCGGCCATTGCGGCGGCATCGATCCTGGCCAAGGTCAGCCGTGACCGTGAAATGGCCGCTTTCGAATTGATTTACCCGGGATACGGGATCGGCGGCCACAAAGGCTACCCGACGCCCGTTCATCTGGAAGCGCTGGCACGGCTTGGACCAACTCCAATTCACCGCCGCTCGTTTGCTCCAGTAAGGATGGCGTACGAGGCTCGGGAAAGTCTGATCGAGAGTTAGTCGCAAGGCTGATGTTTTTGCCAAGGCCCGGTACAATCCGGGCCTTGTTGTCTTCACGTTTCTAGTTTCTAGACAGGATCACTATGCCGGCTTCATTCGTTCATCTACGCCTGCACACTGAATATTCCCTGGTCGACGGTCTGGTGCGGATCAAGCCGCTGGTCAAGACCCTGGTCGGCATGAACATGCCTGCCGTAGCGGTCACCGACCAGAACAACATGTGTTCCCTGGTCAAATTCTATAAAGCAGCCATGGGCGCAGGCATCAAGCCGATCTGCGGCGCCGACCTGTGGCTGTCGAACAAGGATCCGGACAACGCCTTGAGCCGGATCAGCCTGCTGGCAATGAACGCTGTGGGCTATCGCAACCTCACCGAACTGATCTCTCGCGGCTTCATCGACGGCCAGCGCAATGGCTCGGTCATCATCGAGCGCGAGTGGGTGGCCGAAGCCAGCGAAGGCTTGATCATGCTGTCGGCGGCAAAAGAGGGCGAGATCGGCCTGGCCATGCTCAGCGGCAATCCGGTTGAAGCGGAAAACCTCGCGCGTGAATGGATGGCCGTGTTCCCGGATCGTTTCTATCTGGAGATCCAGCGCACCAGCCGCCCCAACGACGAAGAACAGTTGCACGGCGCCGTGGCCCTGGCCGAGAAAATCGGTGCGCCGCTGGTCGCCACCAACGACGTGCGCTTCATCAAGCAGGAAGACTTCGCCGCGCACGAAACCCGCGTCTGCATCGGTGAGGGCCGCGCCCTCGACGATCCGCGGCGTTCGAAGAATTACAGCGATCAGCAATACCTCAAAAGCGCCGAGGAAATGGCCGAGCTGTTCAGCGACATTCCCGAGGCGCTGGCCAACACCGTCGAGATCGCCAAGCGCTGCAACATCGAAGTGAAGCTGGGCACTCACTTCCTGCCCAACTTCCCAATCCCTGATGGCATGACCATCGACGAGTATTTCCGCAAGGTCTCGTTCGACGGTCTGGAAGATCGTCTCAGCGTGCTGCTGCCCAGGGACACCACCGAAGACTACGAAACCAAGCGTCAGGTCTATGTCGACCGGTTGAATTTCGAGCTGGATATCATCATCCAGATGGGGTTCCCGGGTTACTTCCTGATCGTTATGGACTTTATCCAGTGGGCCAAGAGCAACGGCGTACCGGTAGGTCCTGGCCGGGGATCGGGTGCCGGGTCGCTGGTGGCCTATGTGCAAAAGATCACCGACCTCGATCCGCTGGAATATGACCTGCTGTTCGAACGTTTCCTTAACCCGGAACGAGTCTCCATGCCCGACTTCGACGTCGACTTCTGCATGGACGGTCGCGACCGAGTGATCGACTACGTGGCCGAGAAATACGGCCGCAACGCGGTGAGCCAGATCATCACCTTCGGTTCCATGGCGGCCAAGGCTGTGGTCCGTGACGTGGCGCGGGTGCAGGGCAAGTCCTACGGTCTGGCGGATCGTCTGTCGAAGATGATTCCGTTCGAAGTCGGCATGACCCTGGAAAAAGCCTACGAGCAGGAAGAAATCCTCCGTGACTTCATCAAGGTCGATGAAGAAGCCGCGGAAATCTGGGAAATGGCGCGCAAGCTCGAAGGCGTTGTGCGTAACGTCGGCAAGCACGCCGGTGGTGTGGTCATCGCCCCGACCAAGCTGACGGACTTCTCGCCGATTTATTGCGATGAGGCCGGTGACGGTCTGGTAACCCAGTTCGACAAAGATGACGTCGAGGCTGCGGGCCTGGTGAAGTTCGACTTCCTGGGTCTGCGGACCCTGACGGTCATCGACTGGGCGCTGAAAACCATCAACCGCGACCGCGCCAAGGTCGATGAGCCGCCGCTGGACATCGCGTTCATCCCGCTGGATGACAAGCCGACCTACCAGTTGCTGCAAAAAGCTGAAACCACCGCGGTGTTCCAGCTCGAGTCGCGCGGCATGAAAGAGCTGATCAAAAAGCTCAAGCCCGACTGCCTGGAAGACTTGATCGCACTGGTGGCGCTGTTCCGTCCGGGCCCGCTGCAATCGGGCATGGTGGACGACTTCATCAACCGTAAGCACGGCCGCGCCGAACTGGCGTATCCGCACTCGGACTACCAGTACGAAGGCCTCAAACCCGTATTGGCACCGACTTACGGCATCATCCTGTATCAGGAACAGGTGATGCAGATCGCCCAGGTCATGGCCGGTTACACCCTCGGTGGTGCGGACATGCTGCGTCGGGCCATGGGTAAGAAAAAGCCCGAAGAAATGGCCAAGCAGCGCGGCGGTTTCATTGAAGGTTGCACCGCTAACAATATCGACGCGGACCTGGCCGGTAACATTTTCGACCTGGTAGAAAAATTCGCCGGTTACGGCTTCAACAAATCCCACTCCGCCGCTTACGGCCTGGTGTCGTACCAGACAGCGTGGCTGAAGACGCACTACCCGGCGCCGTTCATGGCCGCGGTGCTGTCGGCGGATATGCACAACACCGACAAGGTCGTGACCTTGATCGAAGAAATTCGCACCATGAAGCTGCGTCTCGACGCGCCGGATGTGAATACTTCAGAGTTCAAGTTCACGGTGAATGACGAAGGCCGGATTATTTACGGCCTCGGCGCGATCAAGGGTGTCGGCGAAGGTCCGGTGGAAGCGATCACCGAGGCGCGTCAGGACGGTCCGTTCAAGGACTTGTTCGATTTCTGCGCCCGTGTCGACCTCAAGCGAATCAACAAGCGCACCCTGGACGGTTTGATCCGCAGCGGCGCGCTGGATCGTCTGGGACCTTATTTCCATGACGAACCGAAAGCCTACCAAGCGAGCATCGACCAGAACCGCGCCGTATTGCTGAATGCGATGGAAGGGGCGATCAAGGCCGCCGAACAAACCGCCCGCACCCACGACAGTGGTCACGCCGACTTGTTTGGCGGGCTGTTCGTCGAGGCAGACGCCGACGTCTACGCCAATCACCGCAAGGCGAAAGAGCTGACCTTGAAGGAACGCCTGAAAGGCGAGAAAGACACCCTGGGCCTGTACCTGACCGGTCACCCGATTGACGAATACGAAGGCGAGATCCGCCGTTTTGCCCGTCAGCGCATCATCGACCTGAAGCCGGCTCGTGATACGCAGACCGTCGCGGGCATGATCATCGCCCTGCGGGTGATGAAGAACAAAAAGGGCGACAAGATGGGTTTCATCACTCTCGATGACCGCTCCGGGCGGATCGAAGCTTCGCTGTTTGCCGAGGCGTTCCATTCGGCGCAGTCGCTGTTGCAGACCGACGCGATGGTGGTGGTCGAAGGCGAAGTCAGCAACGACGACTTCTCCGGCGGCCTGCGGCTGCGGGTCAAGCGGGTGATGAGCATGGAAGATGCGCGCACCAACCTCGCCGAAAGCTTGCGCCTGAAGCTGCAGACCAAGGATTTGAAGGGCGATCAGCTACGCTGGCTGGGTGAGTTGTTCAAGCGTCACCGCGGCGCGTGCCCGATTACCATGGAATACACGAGCCCCGATGCGAAGGCCTTGCTGCAGTTTGGCGAGACCTGGCGAATCGACCCGGCGGATGCGTTGATTCAAGCCTTGCGTGACCAGTTCGGGCGAGACAACGTCTTCCTCCAATACCGTTGACGGTCAGGTTCCGCCGAAGGCCCTGATCTCGACCTGAATTTTTAATCTCGACCTGAACGCGCCTGTCCCTTAAGGTAGGGCGCGAATAGACAACCGGCCGGCCCAAGCTCTCTTGGACGTCGACCCAAGACGGACGCCTATGAACCCGAATTTTCTAGATTTCGAACAGCCGATCGCCGACCTGCAAGCCAAGATCGAAGAGTTGCGCTTGGTCGGTAACGACAATTCGCTGAATATCGGCGATGAGATCTCCCGCCTGCAGGACAAAAGCAGCACGCTGACCGAAGACATCTTCGGCAAGCTGACCAGCTGGCAGATCGCACGTCTCGCGCGTCACCCGAAACGTCCGTATACCCTGGACTACATCGAACACATCTTCACCGAGTTCGACGAACTGCACGGCGACCGTCACTTCTCCGACGACGCTGCGATCGTTGGCGGCATTGCCCGGCTGGACGATCAGCCGGTGATGATCATCGGTCACCAGAAAGGCCGTGAAGTGCGCGAGAAAGTTCGCCGCAACTTTGGCATGCCGCGTCCGGAAGGCTACCGCAAGGCGTGCCGCCTGATGGAAATGGCCGAACGTTTCAAAATGCCGATCCTCACCTTCATCGACACCCCGGGCGCTTACCCTGGCATCGACGCTGAAGAGCGCAACCAGAGCGAAGCGATTGCCTGGAACCTGCGCGTCATGGCTCGCCTGAAAACCCCAATCATCGCCACCGTGATCGGTGAGGGTGGTTCTGGTGGCGCTCTGGCGATCGGCGTTTGCGATCAGCTGAACATGCTGCAGTACTCGACCTACGCGGTGATCTCGCCGGAAGGTTGCGCTTCGATTCTGTGGAAAACCGCCGAGAAAGCGCCGGATGCTGCTGAAGCCATGGGCATCACCGCCGAGCGCCTGAAAGGCCTGGGCATCGTCGACAAGGTGATCGGCGAGCCGTTGGGCGGCGCTCACCGCGATCCTGCAGCTGCGGCGGCATCGATCCGTGCCGAGTTGAGCTCGCAACTGGCGATGCTGAAGAAGTTCGACAACGAAGCGCTGCTGGCCCGTCGTTACGAGCGTCTGATGAGCTACGGTCTCTGATCTGACGCCGATTCGGCAGATGATGGAAACCCCTGTGGGAGCGAGCCTGCTCGCGATAGCGGTCTGACAGTCAGCCCATGAGTTGAATGTCAGGCAGCCATCGCGAGCAGGCTCGCTCCCACAGTTGATTTGTGTGGTTTGAACGATATGAGTCAGCCCATGATTGATCTGCCTGCAAGGTTGCTCTCGAACCTTGAGCCTTGGCGCAATGCCGCCCGATGGCGCATCGCCTTCTCCGGCGGACTCGACTCCACCGTCTTGCTACACCTACTCGCCCACCTCGCAAAAACCCAATCCCTGCCAGCGCTCAGCGCCCTCCATATCCACCACGGCCTTCAGGCTGCAGCGGATGCGTGGCCGCAACATTGTCAGTCGGTCTGTGACGCGCTGGGTGTGCCATTACAGGTGGTTCACGTTGAGGTTCAGCCCGGCGCCAGTCTTGAGCGTGCGGCCCGGGATGCGCGCTATGGCGCGTTCATTGAAGCCACTCAAGTGAATGAACTGCTGCTGACCGCGCAGCACCGCGACGATCAGGCGGAAACCCTGTTGTTTCGGCTGTTGCGCGGGGCAGGGGTGAGGGGCTTGTCGGGCATGCCTCGCGAGCGCGTCCTGGGTCGAGGGCATCTTCTGCGCCCGTTACTCGATGTCACCCGCGCCGAACTTGAGGCCTACGCGGCCGAGCATCAGTTGAGCTGGATCGAGGACCCTTCGAACCAGGACCGGCAGTTCTCGCGCAATTACCTGCGGCATCAAGTGTTCCCGGTATTGACCGAGCGCTGGCCGCAAGCAATGGCGACCATGGCCCGCAGCGCCGCGCATCTGAGTGAAGCGCAGGGGTTGCTTGATGATCTGGCGCAAATCGATCTGGCCAGTGCCCGCACCGTCAGTGATTTCGATTGGCTGGGGTTGCCGTCCCTGGCGTTGGCGCCGCTGGCAAAACTCTCTGCCCCGCGACAACGCAACGCAATGAGTCACTGGCTCACAGCGCTGACGCAGCTGCCGGACAGTGACCATTGGTCGGGTTGGGATGATTTGCGCGATGCCACGGGTGATGCCCGTCCGGTTTGGCGATTGGCGGATGGCGACTTACATAGGGCGGGTGGGCGGATCTGGTGGCTGTCAGGCGGTTGGCTGCGTATCCCGCCATACGCCGGCGTCTGGGCTGATCCCTCGACAGCGCTGGCGTTACCGGAAAATGGCGTGCTCACCTGCACCGGCCAAATCCCCGCTGGCCCGCTGCAGATCCGCTATCGTGAGGGAGGAGAGGTCATGAATCTGCCGGATCGCGGCCACCGGGATCTCAAGCGTTTGCTCAATGAACGCGGGGTTCCGGGCTTTGTCCGTGGCAGATTGCCGCTGGTCTATCGCGGCGAACAATTGCTGGCGGTGGCCAACCTGCGGGGTCTTGATGGCAACGAGCAGGAAGGCTGGCATTTGCATTGGGACCCACTGAGCGAAGATCAAGGTTTGAGCTGAAAGGGGCTTTCCGGTAGACTACGCTCCCTTCTTGATACAACTTCTGTGGATTCGCCTGAATTACAGAAGTTGCCGATTACCAAGCAGTCTTTGCTGGGCGATTCCAAAAAATGTGTAGCGAGCAACGTACCGGTGTTTCATCTGCCGGTCTGTCCCAACGCGGCGGTTTTTTTGAAAGGTGCACTGTGATTAATGCAGGTGATCGGGGGCTTCGGCCTTCCTTCGCTTTCCCCGGCGGCTCGGACCGCTTTAACGCAGACTTCTAGGGTTTTTCATGACGCGCTACATATTCGTCACGGGCGGTGTTGTTTCTTCATTGGGGAAAGGCATCGCATCGGCTTCATTGGCGGCCATCCTGGAGGCGCGGGGACTTAAGGTCACCATGCTGAAGCTGGACCCGTACATCAACGTTGACCCGGGCACCATGAGCCCGTTCCAGCACGGTGAAGTGTTCGTCACCCACGACGGCGCCGAGACCGACCTGGACCTGGGCCACTACGAGCGGTTCATCCGCACGACCATGACCCAGAACAACAACTTCACCACCGGCCGTGTCTACGAACACGTCCTGCGCAAAGAGCGCCGTGGTGACTACCTGGGTGCAACCATCCAGGTGATCCCGCACATCACTGACGAAATCAAGCGCCGCATCATCAAGGGCGCCGGCGACGCCGACGTGGCCATGGTCGAGATCGGTGGCACCGTGGGTGACATCGAGTCGCAACCGTTCCTCGAAGCCATCCGTCAACTGCGTTTCGAAGTCGGCGCCAAGCGCGCGATGCTGATGCACCTGACGCTGGTGCCGTACATCGCCACTGCCGGCGAAACCAAAACCAAGCCGACTCAGCACTCGGTCAAGGAACTGCGTTCCATTGGCCTGCAGCCAGACGTGCTGGTGTGCCGCTCCGATCACCCGATCGACATCTCGTCGCGTCGCAAGATCGCGCAATTCACCAACGTTGAAGAACGTGCGGTGATCGCGCTGGAAGACGCCGACACCATCTACAAGATCCCGGGCATCCTGCACTCCCAGGGCCTGGATGATTTCGTTGTCGAGCGTTTCGGCCTGCAATGCGGCAGCGCCGATCTGTCCGAGTGGGAAGCGGTGGTTGACGCCAAGCTGAACCCGGAACACGAAGTCACCATCGCGATGGTCGGCAAGTACATGGAACTGCTGGATGCCTACAAGTCGCTGATCGAAGCGATGAGTCACGCCGGTATCAGCAACCGCACCAAGGTCAACCTGCGCTACATCGATTCCGAAGACATCGAAAACCAGGGCACCGCGCTGCTGGAAGGTGTTGACGCGATCCTCGTACCGGGCGGCTTCGGTCTGCGTGGCGTTGAAGGCAAGATCACCGCCGTTCAATACGCTCGCGAAAACAAGGTTCCGTACCTCGGCATCTGCCTGGGCATGCAAGTGGCCGTGATCGAGTTCGCTCGTAACGTGCTGGGCTGGAAAGACGCCAACTCCACCGAGTTCGATCGTGCAAGCGGTCACCCGGTCGTGGGTCTGATCACCGAGTGGGAAGATGCCACCGGCGCCGTCGAAACCCGTACCGAAACGTCCGACCTGGGCGGCACCATGCGCCTCGGCGCTCAGGATTGCCTGCTTGAGCCGGGTTCCCTGGTGCACGATTGCTACGCCAAGGACGTGATCGTCGAGCGTCACCGTCATCGCTACGAAGTGAACAACAACCTGCTGCCGCAAATCATGGAAGCCGGCCTGAAAATCTCCGGTCGTTCCGGTGATGGCGCGCTGGTCGAAGTGGTTGAAGCTCCGGATCATCCATGGTTCGTCGCTTGCCAGTTCCACCCTGAGTTCACCTCGACACCGCGCGACGGTCACCCGTTGTTCAGCGGTTTCGTTAAAGCAGCTTTGGTTCAACACCAGAAGAAGGCGTAAATCCGATGGCGCAGAAGATCATCCGTGTAGGCGATATCGAGATTGCCAACGACAAGCCAATGGTGCTTTTCGGTGGCATGAACGTGCTGGAAAGCCGCGACATGGCGATGCAGGTCTGCGAAGAATACGTCAAGGTCACCGAGAAACTCGGTATCCCTTACGTGTTCAAGGCCAGCTTCGACAAGGCCAACCGTTCCTCCGTGACCTCTTACCGAGGCCCCGGCCTGGAAGAGGGCATGCGGATTTTCCAGGACATCAAGCAAGCCTTCGGCGTGCCGATCATCACCGACGTCCACGAACCTGATCAGGCCGCGGTCGTCGCTGAAGTCTGCGACATCATCCAGCTGCCGGCCTTCCTGTCGCGCCAGACCGACCTCGTGGTCGCGATGGCCAAGACCGGCGCGGTGATCAACATCAAGAAAGCCCAGTTCCTCGCCCCGCATGAGATGAAACACATCTTGAGCAAGTGCGTGGAAGCGGGTAACGATCAGTTGATCCTCTGCGAACGCGGTTCGAGCTTTGGCTACAACAACCTGGTCGTCGACATGCTCGGCTTCGGCATCATGAAGCAGTTCGAATACCCGGTGTTTTTCGACGTGACCCACGCGCTGCAAATGCCCGGCGGTCGCTCTGATTCCGCCGGCGGTCGACGCGCCCAGGTCACTGACCTGGCCAAGGCGGGCATGAGCCAGTCGCTGGCCGGTCTGTTCCTCGAAGCCCACCCGGACCCGGACAGCGCCAAATGTGACGGCCCTTGCGCCTTGCGTCTGGACAAACTGGAGCCATTCCTGGCCCAGCTCAAAGCTCTGGACGAACTGGTGAAGAGTTTTCCGACGGTAGAAACCGCGTAAACCTCATTTCTCCGGTAAAGTACCGCACGATTTGTTGCTCAGGCCCTCGGGCCTGAGCCTTATCGTCCGCAAGTCTGCCCGCTGCACACCACTTGCCGACGGTAAAAGATTTCCTCTAGCTGCGTCGTTTTCGTCAACTTTGGAGTGTTTACAACAATGGCAAAAATCGTCGACATCAAAGGTCGTGAAGTTCTCGACTCCCGTGGCAATCCCACCGTGGAAGCGGACGTGCTTCTCGATAACGGCATCATCGGTAGCGCTTGCGCGCCGTCCGGTGCTTCCACTGGCTCGCGTGAAGCACTCGAGCTGCGTGATGGCGACAAGAGCCGTTACCTGGGCAAAGGCGTACTCAAAGCCGTCGCCAACATCAACGGTCCGATCCGCGACCTGTTGAAAGGTACAGACCCAAGCGACCAGAAAGCGCTGGATCACGCGATGATCAAGCTCGACGGTACTGAAAACAAAGGCTCCCTGGGCGCCAACGCGATCCTCGCCGTTTCCCTGGCCGCGGCCAAGGCAGCAGCACAGGACCAGGACCTGCCGCTGTACGCTCACATCGCCAACCTGAACGGCACCCCGGGTGTTTACTCGATGCCGGTTCCGATGATGAACATCATCAACGGTGGCGAGCACGCCGATAACAACGTCGACATCCAGGAATTCATGGTTCAGCCGGTTGGCGCCAAGTCTTTCTCGGAAGGTCTGCGCATGGGCACCGAGATTTTCCATCACCTCAAAGCTGTTCTGAAGGCCCGTGGCCTGAGCACTGCTGTCGGTGACGAAGGTGGTTTCGCACCAAACCTGGCTTCCAACGAAGACGCTTTGAAAGTGATCTCCGAAGCCGTGGCCAACGCCGGTTACAAGCTGGGCACCGACGTGACCCTGGCACTGGACTGCGCGGCGAGCGAATTCTACGAAGACGGTAAATACAACCTGTCCGGCGAAGGCCAGGTGTTCACCGCCGAAGGTTTCGCTGACTACCTGAAAGGCCTGACCGAGCGTTACCCGATCATCTCGATCGAAGATGGCCTGGACGAGTCCGACTGGGCTGGCTGGAAAATCCTCACCGACAAGATCGGCGAGAAGACTCAGTTGGTAGGCGACGACCTGTTCGTGACCAACACCAAGATCCTGAAAGAAGGCATCGATAAAAAGATCGCCAACTCGATCCTGATCAAGTTCAACCAGATCGGCACCCTGACCGAAACCCTGGAAGCCATCCAGATGGCCAAGGCCGCTGGTTATACTGCCGTGATCTCGCACCGCTCCGGCGAAACCGAAGATTCGACCATTGCCGACCTGGCTGTGGGCACTGCTGCTGGCCAGATCAAGACCGGTTCCCTGTGCCGTTCGGACCGCGTTTCCAAGTACAACCAACTGCTGCGTATCGAAGAGCAGTTGAATGGCAAAGCCAAGTACAACGGTCGCAGCGAATTCCGCGGCTAACGGCTACAAGGCAAAAAAGACACCGGATTGTGTCGGAAAAATCGCTACAGCGATGTTTTTGCCACTAATCTGATGCCTTAAGAGCACAAGCCTGGGTCTTCCAGGCTTCGTGCTATCAGAAGCTTCATAGTTTGGCATGGCTGTCTTTTTCCACTGGATACCTGATATTCGATGCGCAGTCCCAATTGGTTGTTCCTCGTCTTGCTCTTGCTGCTGGCTGGCCTGCAATACCGCCTGTGGGTGGGTAATGGCAGTCTGGCGCAAGTGGCCGAGCTGACTCAGCAGATCGCGGATCAACACGCTGAGAACGAGGGCCTGCTCGAGCGCAATCGGGTCATGGACGCTGAAGTCAGTGAGTTGAAAAAAGGCATGGAGACCGTTGAAGAGCGGGCTCGCCATGAGTTGGGCATGGTCAAGGACGGTGAAACCCTTTACCAGTTGGCCCAATGATCCAGTCGTTACCGGCCTTCTGGGCCGTGATTCCTGCCGCGGGCGTCGGTGCCCGTATGGCCGCGGACCGTCCCAAGCAATACTTGCAACTGGGCGGGCGCACTATTCTCGAACACAGCCTTGGCTGTTTCCTTGATCATCCTGCCCTGAAGGGGTTGGTGGTCAGTCTTGCTGTTGATGATCCTTACTGGCCGAACCTGGCGTGTGCGGCCGATCCGCGTATTCAGCGGGTGGACGGTGGTGACGAGCGTTCCGGTTCGGTGCTCAATGCCTTGCTGCATTTGCATGCTCAGGGCGCGGACGATGAAGATTGGGTGCTGGTTCACGACGCCGCACGACCGAATCTGAGCCGTGACGATCTGGACAAGTTGCTGACAGAGCTGGCTGACGACCCGGTGGGTGGACTGCTGGCAGTGCCGGCACGCGATACCCTGAAGCGCATCGATAAGCACGGTCGCGTGGTTGAAACCGTGGATCGCAGCGTGATCTGGCAGGCGTATACGCCGCAGATGTTTCGCCTTGGCGCGTTGCATCGGGCGTTGGCTGACAGTCTGGTGGCGGATGCGTTGGTGACTGATGAAGCGTCTGCCATGGAGTGGGCAGGGCTGGCGCCACGCTTGATCGAAGGCCGTGCGGACAACCTTAAGGTTACCCGGCCTGAAGACCTCGAATGGTTGCGGCAGCGCTGGGCTAATCGTCGCTGAATGATTCGTAGACTGTACTGCCGCTATCGCGAGCTGGCTCGCTCCCACATTCGACTGCGTTCTTTCTGAAGGAACTCGATTAACTGTGGGAGCGAGCCTGCTCGCGATAGCGGTGGTTCAGACAACAAATCCGGCACTGATACGCATCAGCTCCGATACTCCGGCCGTTCGGCCAACCCTTCCTTAAGAAAATCCACCAACTTGCGCACCTTCGGCGACAGATGCCGTTGCTGTGGATAAAGCGCCCAAACAGCGGTATTCGGCGGCTGATGCGCCTCCAGCAATGAAATCAAAGAGCCGCTTTTCAGATGCTCCAGCACGTAGTAATCCGGCAGCTGACACAAACCCACACCCTGTAGCGCCGCATCCAAAACTGCTTGCCCACTGTTACAACGCCAGTTTCCCTGTACCCGTTGCGAAAATTCCCGCCCGTTCTGTTCCAGTTGCCACATGTCGGAACTTCCGATCAGGCAGTTGTGGCGGCTGAGTTCCGACAAGCTGTGTGGGCGGCCATACCGCTCCAGGTAGGACGGTGATGCGCACAAATACATGCGTCGCGGTGCCAGGCGTGTGGCGACAAGTCGCGAATCCTGAAGACGACCGAGGCGGATCGCCAGGTCCAGCCCTTCGTGCACCAGATCGAGCGGGCGGTTGCTCAGTTCAATGTCGACGCGCAGTTGCGGATAGACGCCCATGAAGCGGGTCACCAACGGCACGATGAACCGTTCGCCATACGCCACGGCACAGGTCATGCGCAGCATCCCTTTGGGCTCGCTGGTCAGGTCGCCAACCGCGCGCAAGGCTTCTTCCCGACCATCCTGCAAACGCTGGCAATGCTGCAAAAAGGTTTGCCCGGCTTCGGTCAGCGTGACCCGGCGGGTGCTGCGGTAAAGCAGGCGGGTCTGAAGGCGCTCTTCAAGACGTACGATTTGTCGACTGATGTGAGAGGAAGAAACCCCTAACCGTTCCGCAGCCGCCGTGAATTGGCTGCACTCGGCCACGGCGACGAACTCGTCGATCCCTTCCCAGCGGTTTTCGGACATCAAGGATTATCCCTGTACGGCAATAATGTTTTGCTTTTGTCCGGATTATTCCTCGTATGGCGGTGTATTACACTCCCTGTCTCGTTTTTATTCACTGGAGAATCCACATGATCAAGTCGCGCGCTGCCGTTGCCTTCGAGGCCAAGAAACCCCTCGAGATCGTCGAAGTCGATGTCGCCATGCCCAAGGCCGGTGAAGTTCTGTTGCGTGTGGTTGCCTCCGGTGTCTGTCACACCGATGCCTACACCCTGTCGGGCGCTGACCCGGAAGGCATCTTCCCGTCGATTCTCGGCCACGAAGGTGGCGCGGTGGTTGAAGCGATCGGTGAGGGCGTGACCTCCGTCGCCGTCGGCGACCATGTGATCCCGCTGTACACCCCGGAATGCCGCCAGTGCAAATTCTGCCTGTCGGGCAAAACCAACCTGTGTCAGGCAATTCGCGCGACCCAGGGCAAAGGCCTGATGCCGGATGGCACATCGCGCTTTTCCTACAAGGGCCAGCCGATTTTCCACTACATGGGCACCTCGACGTTCTCCGAGTACACCGTGCTGCCGGAAATCTCCGTCGCCAAGATTGCTAAAGAAGCGCCACTGGAAAAAGTCTGCCTGCTGGGCTGCGGTGTCACTACCGGTATCGGCGCGGTTCTCAATACTGCCAAGGTAAAACCGGGTGACACCGTGGCCATTTTCGGTCTCGGTGGCATCGGTTTGTCGGCTGTGATCGGCGCGGTCAAAGCCAAGGCTGCGCGGATCATTGCCATCGATATCAATCCAGCCAAGTTCGAAATCGCCAAACAGCTTGGTGCAACCGACTGCGTGAACCCGAAAGATTTTGACCGTCCGATCCAGGAAGTCATCGTCGACATGACTGACGGCGGCGTCGACTTTTCCTTCGAATGTATCGGCAACGTCCAATTAATGCGCGCCGCACTTGAGTGCTGCCACAAGGGTTGGGGCGAGTCAGTGATCATTGGCGTGGCCGGTGCCGGCCAGGAAATCTCTACGCGTCCATTCCAGTTGGTGACCGGTCGCGTCTGGCGCGGTTCGGCATTCGGCGGCGTTCGCGGTCGTACCGAGTTGCCAAGCTACGTCGAGATGGCCGAAACCGGTGAAATCCCGCTGGATACGTTCATCACCCACACCATGGGCCTGGAAGACATAAACAAGGCTTTCGATCTGATGCACGAAGGCAAGAGCATCCGTTCCGTCATTCATTTCTAAGGAGCAGCGAGAAGCTTCAAGCCGTTAGCTGCAAGGGCGTTCAACGCCTCTTGCAGCTTGAAGCTTGAAGCTTGCAGCTGAAGTAATTCCCATGAGCCTGGAAAATATCTCCTGCCAGAAAAGCTTCGGCGGCTGGCACAAACGCTACAAGCACCGCTCCGATGTGCTCGGCTGCGACATGGTGTTCGCCGTGTACCTGCCGCCGCAAGCGGAGCAGGGCGGCAAACTGCCGGTGCTGTATTGGTTGTCCGGACTGACCTGCACCGACGAAAATTTCATGCACAAGGCCGGCGCGATGCGCATGGCCGCCGAGCTTGGATTGATCATCGTTGCGCCGGACACCAGCCCTCGCGGCCCTGATGTGCCGGGCGATCCGGACGGTGCCTGGGACTTCGGTCTCGGCGCCGGTTTTTATCTGAATGCCACGCAGGAACCGTGGTCGCGGCATTATCGGATGCATGACTATGTCGTGCAGGAATTGCCGTCATTGGTTGAAGCCCATTTCCCGGCATCGGACAAGCGTGGCATCAGCGGTCACTCCATGGGCGGCCACGGTGCGTTGGTCTGTGCCTTGCGCAATCCGGGGCGATATCAGTCGGTGTCGGCGTTCTCGCCGATCAACAATCCGATGGATTGCCCTTGGGGCCAGAAAGCCTTTTCCCGTTACCTGGGCGAAGACCGGTCGAAGTGGCGCGAATGGGATGCCTGCGCGTTGATTGCCGAGGCTGACGAAAAGTTGCCGCTGCTGGTCGATCAAGGTGATCGCGATGATTTCCTTGCCACCCAGCTCAAGCCGGAAGCTTTGCAACAGGCGGCCAAACTGGCGGGTCATCCGCTGACGTTGCGCCTGCAGCCGGGCTACGACCACAGCTATTTCTTCATCGCCAGTTTCATCGACGACCACTTGCAACATCATGGACGCGCCCTAGGCGCCTAATGCAGGTAGAATCACGCCCTGACAAAAATCGGGGCGTTTTTTTATGCGTATTGGCCACGGCTATGATGTGCACCGTTTCGCTGAAGGCGATTTCATTACTCTGGGCGGTGTGCGTATTGCACACGGCTTCGGGCTGCTCGCTCACTCCGACGGTGACGTCTTGCTGCACGCCTTGAGCGATGCCTTGCTCGGCGCCGCTGCGCTGGGTGATATCGGCAAGCACTTCCCGGACACCGACCCGACATTCAAGGGCGCCGACAGCCGAGTGCTGTTGCGTCACGTCGTCGCACTGGTCCATGCCAAAGGCTGGAAAGTCGGCAACGTCGATAACACCATCGTTGCCCAGGCGCCGAAAATGGCCCCGCATATCGAATCGATGCGCGCGCTGATTGCCGCGGATCTTCAAGTTGAGTTGGATCTAGTGAACGTGAAAGCTACCACCACCGAAAAGCTCGGCTTTGTCGGTCGCGAAGAAGGCATTGCCGTGCATTCCGTTGCCTTGTTGTTGCGCGCATGAACGAAGCGCAATTGCTCGGCCCGCGGGCCTACGGTGAAGCCCTCGGCACTGCGGTTTTAAAAGCCACGGCAGAAGATTTCCAGGTCGATGAAGTGCTCGATATCCCCCTCAGCGGTGATGGCGAACACCTGTGGATATGGGTGGAAAAACGCGGCCTGAACACCGAAGAAGCGGCACGGCGGATTGCCAAGGCGGCGGGCGTGCCGTTGCGCACCGTCAGTTATGCGGGCCTCAAGGATCGCCAGGCGCTGACCCGCCAGTGGTTCAGCGTGCAACTGCCGGGCAAGGCTGATCCTGATTTGTCGGCGGCGGAAAACGACACGCTGAAAATCCTCAAGACCGGTCGGCACAAGCGCAAGCTGCAACGCGGTGCCCACTCAGCCAACGGCTTCACCTTGCGCCTGACGCAATTTGCTGGCGACAAGGCAGCCATCGAAGCGCGGCTGCAACTGATCGCCCAGCAAGGTATTCCGAATTATTTCGGCGCCCAGCGTTTCGGCTTTGATGGCGGTAACGTGGTCGATGCCCGTGCCTGGGCCGCGCGTAAAGCGTTGCCGGAACAACGCAATGTGCGTTCGCGTCTGCTCTCCACTGCCCGCAGTTTTCTGTTCAACCAGGTGTTGGCCGCGCGCGTGGCGGATGGCACCTGGCAGCAAGCGCAGGTGGGCGATCTGCTGGCCTTCACCGACAGCCGCAGTTTTTTCCCGGCCGGTGTTGCCGAGTGCAGCGACCCGCGCCTGGCGATTCTCGACCTGCACCCGACCGGTCCTCAGTGGGGCGAAGGTGACTCGCCGGCGACCGGCGCTGTCCATGTACTGGAGCAGGCAATCGCCGCTCGCGAAGCAGATTTGCGCGATTGGTTGATTAACGCCGGAATGAGCCACGAACGTCGCATCCTGCGACTGCCCATTGGTGGGTTGACGTGGCATTATCCCGAGCCTGACATTCTGCAACTGGAATTCGTCCTCCCGGCCGGATGCTTTGCCACCGTATTGGTGCGCGAGCTTGTTGATCTGGTGCCGGTGGGGCAGACGGACAGCCCATGCGTATTCTGATTTCTAACGACGATGGGGTAACCGCACCCGGTCTCGCCGCGCTTTATGCTGCGCTGGCGGATTACACCGAGTGCGTGGTTATCGCCCCGGACCAGGACAAAAGCGGCGCCAGCAGTTCGCTGACGCTCGACCGTCCGTTGCACCCGCAAACCCTGGCCAACGGCTTTATCAGTCTGAACGGCACACCCACCGATTGCGTGCACCTGGGCCTTAACGGCTTGCTGGAGCGCGAGCCGGACATGGTGGTTTCCGGTATCAACCTGGGCGCCAACCTGGGGGACGACGTGTTGTATTCCGGCACCGTCGCTGCGGCCCTTGAGGGGCGTTTCCTTGAGCGTCCTTCGTTCGCCTTCTCGTTGGTCTCACGGCAAGTGGAGAACCTTCCCACGGCCGCTTACTTTGCGCGCAAACTGGTCGAAGCCCACGCTGACCTCGACTTGCCACCGCGCACGGTATTGAACGTGAACATTCCCAATTTGCCGCTGGATCACATTCGCGGAATTCAGCTGACCCGCCTCGGGCACCGCGCACGTGCTGCGGCGCCGATGAAAGTGGTCGACCCGCGCGGCAAATCCGGTTACTGGATCGCCGCCGCCGGGGATGCCGAAGATGGCGGCCCGGGCACCGATTTCCATGCGGTGATGCAGGGCTATGTGTCGATTACCCCGCTGCAACTGGATCGCACCTTCAATGATGCCTTCAGAAGTCTCGATGGCTGGTTGGAGGGGCTGCGCTAATGGCTCGTGAACAAGACGATATTCTGCGTCGCGGCATCGGCATGACCTCGCAACGGACCCGCGAGCGCCTCATTCAGCGTCTGTATGAGGAAGGGGTTTCCAACGCCAAGGTGCTGGAAGTCATCCGCCGCACACCGCGTCACCTGTTCGTCGACGAAGCGCTGGCTCATCGCGCCTACGAAGACACGGCGCTGCCGATCGGCCACAACCAGACCATTTCCCAGCCTTATATGGTGGCGCGCATGAGCGAGCTGCTGCTGGAGGACGGTCCGCTGGACAAGGTGATGGAAATCGGCACCGGTTCGGGCTATCAGACTGCGGTACTGTCGCAGCTGGTCGAACGGGTGTTCTCCGTGGAGCGCATCAAGGTTTTGCAGGACCGGGCCAAGGAACGCCTGGTGGAGCTGAACCTGCGCAACGTGGTGTTTCGCTGGGGCGATGGTTGGGAAGGGTGGCCGGCACTGGCGCCGTACAACGGCATTATCGTTACCGCAGTGGCCACCGATGTTCCTCAGGCGCTGCTCGATCAACTGGCGCCAGGCGGGCGACTGGTGATCCCGGTCGGCTCCGGTGAGGTGCAGCAACTGATGCTGATCATCCGCGAAGAACAAGGCTTTTCCCGTCGTGTTCTGGGGTCGGTGCGCTTCGTGCCACTGCTCAACGGGCCGCTGGCCTGAGCATTTATTCAGGCGCGCTGAATTCTCTTCGATTGCCCGGGTCTTACAGCGGCATCGATGTGTTAAACGGGATTCATCGGCGGACAGCAAACGTGTGCGCGAAGCGATTTCGCTTCATTAAAGGTAAAGCCTGTTTGGCCCGTTATACTTGCGACTTTTCGTGCCGAAACACGGCAATCCACAATTTCAGCCACCACAAAGGGAGCGGCGGGTGAGTCTCACAGTCATTGCGCAGCGTATGGGTACAAAGAGCTTTCAGCGCCTGGTGACTGGCCTCGTTTTGAGCACCTTGCTGGCCGGTTGCTCCAGTTCCAAAACGAGCGATGTGCGTGTCGTCGACCGCAACAAGGCAGTCGCCCAGCGTCCGGCGGTGACCACGGGTCAGTACGTCGTTCGACCAAAAGATACGTTGTTCTCGATCGCTTTTCGCTACGGCTGGGACTACAAAGCCCTCGCCGCACGGAACAATATTCCTACGCCGTACACGATTCATCCGGGTCAGACAATTCGCTTCGATGGTCGCACCGGTTCAACCCCGGCGCCGATCGCCAGCGCTACCGATTCAACACCTTCGTCGACGCTGAAAACCACGGTAATTCGGCGCCAGCCGAATGGCGCAACTACGAGCACAACGGTGGTTGCACCGTCCGTCGCCAACAAGCCGACCCCCGTTCCGATGCCGCCAGCCGGCCCGGCCCCGACCGGCTGGGGATGGCCATCTAATGGCATTCTGATTGGAAAGTTCTCCTCAAACGGTAGTTTGAATAAAGGAATTGATATCGCCGGGGATTTGGGACAGCCTGTTTTAGCTGCGTCTGATGGGACGGTGGTATACGCCGGGAGTGGCTTAAGGGGCTACGGCGAATTAGTCATCATCAAACACAGCGATACCTACGTCAGTGCCTACGGACATAACCGCAGGCTGTTGGTTCGGGAGGGGCAGCAGGTCAAGGTCGGACAGACAATTGCCGAAATGGGGTCAACGGGTACAGACCGGGTGAAACTGCATTTTGAGATTCGCCGACAAGGTAAACCTGTAGATCCGCTGCAATTCCTGCCACGTCGTTGATTTGTTAGCCAGCCTGTTCCGTCACGTAGAGGGGACAGGCTCCAGCGTTGCCAAGGATAAAGGCGCCGCTTGAGCTTGGGGTCGAACTCACCAAAGGACTATAACAATGGCTCTCAGTAAAGAAGTGCCGGAGTTTGACATCGACGATGAGGTTCTCCTTATGGAGACCGGCATCGATACGGATTCGATGTCGAATGATGAAGGGGCTGCTCCACCTTCCGTTCGTGCCAAATCCAAACACTCCGCTTCGTTAAAGCAACACAAGTACATCGATTACACGCGGGCACTCGATGCCACGCAGTTGTACCTCAATGAAATCGGTTTTTCCCCATTGCTCTCCCCGGAAGAAGAAGTTCATTTTGCGCGCTTGTCGCAAAGTGGTGATCCGGCTGGGCGCAAGCGCATGATTGAAAGCAACCTGCGGCTGGTGGTGAAAATCGCCCGACGTTACGTCAATCGTGGGCTGTCGCTGCTGGACCTGATCGAAGAGGGCAACCTCGGACTGATCCGGGCGGTGGAGAAATTCGACCCTGAACGCGGCTTCCGCTTTTCGACCTACGCGACCTGGTGGATTCGTCAGACCATCGAGCGCGCAATCATGAATCAGACCCGGACCATCCGGTTGCCGATCCATGTGGTCAAAGAGCTTAACGTGTACCTGCGGGCTGCACGGGAGCTGACTCAAAAACTCGATCACGAACCCTCGCCTGAAGAAATTGCCAACCTGCTGGAAAAACCAGTGGCGGAGGTCAAGCGCATGCTCGGCTTGAACGAGCGGGTTTCTTCGGTCGACGTCTCGCTGGGTCCGGATTCGGATAAAACCCTGCTGGACACCCTCACGGATGACCGCCCAACCGATCCATGTGAACTGTTGCAGGACGACGACCTGTCCCAGAGCATCGATCAATGGCTTTCGGAGCTGACCGACAAGCAACGCGAGGTGGTGGTGCGCCGCTTCGGCTTGCGCGGTCACGAGAGCAGCACGCTTGAAGATGTGGGCCTGGAAATTGGCCTGACCCGGGAACGGGTCAGACAGATTCAGGTAGAAGGCCTGAAACGTCTTCGGGAGATTCTCGAGAAGAACGGCCTGTCGAGCGAGTCGCTGTTTCAGTAAGCGACAAGCTTGAGTGGCATAAAAAATCCCCGACTGGTTCGGGGTTTTTTTATGCCTGGGAGAAAGGGAGCATGCGACTCAGGTTTGTAGTCTTGCGCTGTAAGTCTTGGCTTACTCTTTCGTAAGTGTTCGTTATTTTTACAGGGTGGCAGTCATCCATCTTCCTGCGCTCGTATGGCTATCTAGTTGATTTATATGATTATTATTGAATATTAAAAGTGTATGACAAAGAGTTTTGCTGATTTTGGCCGATTGCTGTTGGTGGGGAATTCTCTAGTATCTGAACTGTGTCGACGGACAGACACGCCCTTCAAGGATGAGGGGAAGGGACATCGCAGGAAGCGATTCATCAGGACGATGAAAAGGAACACAGGGAATAGGGAAAAAATGTGGGCGGGTCAAACCGCCCCTTTTTTCGCCTGCAGAAAAGCAAAAAGGCCCGCGAGGGGCCTTTTCCAGAACGCGGGGGTAATCAGCGTTCGAGGTGTTCGATCTTGCCTGGCTTGCCATCCCATTCAGCGGAATCGGGCAATGGATCTTTGCGCTCAGTGATGTTTGGCCAGATTTCGGCCAACTCAACGTTCAGCTGAATGAAGTTTTCCATGCCGGCAGGTACTTCATCTTCAGAGAAGATGGCCACGGCAGGGCATTCTGGTTCGCACAGTGCGCAGTCGATGCACTCATCCGGGTGAATCACCAGGAAGTTCGGGCCTTCGTAAAAGCAGTCCACCGGACAGACTTCTACGCAGTCGGTGTACTTGCACTTGATGCAGTTGTCGGTGACGACGAAGGTCATTTCTAATTTTCTCCTCAGGCGGCGGCAGCGGAGCCCCTTCACGTTGGGGTCGCCAGGTTTGGGAGCGATAGTCTGCAGGCCAGGCTATTAGCCAGCAGCATCCCAAACCGCGCGAGATTCTAACAGCTTGCAGGCAAGTGCGTTAGATCCGTGTCTTTAGTGTATAGAGCATTTCTAGCGCGCGACGCGGTGTCATGTCGTCCAGATCCAGTTTGGTCAGTTCATCCAGCACTGGATGCGGCAGGCTGGCAAACATATCGCTCTGCTGCGGCGCGGCCGGTTTGCCTTTGCTTGGCTTCGGAACTTCATGCGGAAGAGCGGTGGCTTCCAGTCGACCCAAGTGCTCGCGAGCACGCACGATCACTTCGCTCGGCACACCGGCCAGTTGCGCAACCGCCAGGCCGTAGCTCTGGCTGGCAGGCCCGGGCAGCACGTGGTGCAGGAACACGATGCGCTCATTGTGCTCGGTGGCATTGAGATGAACGTTGGCCACCAGCGGTTGCGCCTCCGGAAGCACCGTCAGCTCGAAGTAGTGGGTGGCGAACAGTGTATACGCCCGCAGATGGGCCAGGCGTTCGGCGGCGGCCCAGGCCAGGGACAGGCCGTCGAAGGTGCTGGTGCCGCGCCCGACTTCATCCATCAGCACCAGGCTGCGTTCGGTGGCGTTGTGCAGAATGTTCGCGGTTTCGCTCATTTCGACCATGAAGGTCGATCGTCCGCCCGCCAGGTCATCGCTGGAGCCGATCCGGGTGAAGATGCGGTCCACCAGCGACAATTCGCAACTGGCCGCCGGCACGAAACTGCCAATGTGCGCCAGCAG
Source organism: Pseudomonas sp. RT6P73 (assembly GCF_054897715.1). Classification (NCBI taxonomy): domain Bacteria; kingdom Pseudomonadati; phylum Pseudomonadota; class Gammaproteobacteria; order Pseudomonadales; family Pseudomonadaceae; genus Pseudomonas; species Pseudomonas sp. RT6P73. The sequence goes on from NZ_JBUBUV010000002.1 coordinate 765,910, forward strand.
CACGATCAACGCGGTCTGACGCATGTAAGTGGATTTACCGCCCATGTTCGGACCGGTGATCACCAGCATGCGCGTATTGTCGTCAAGGCTCAGGTCGTTGGCCACGAACGGCGTGGTCAGCACTTGCTCGACCACCGGGTGACGACCCTGGGTGATGCGCATGCACGGCTCGTCGACGAAGCGCGGGCAGTTCAGGTCGAGGTTCAGGGCGCGCTCGGCAAGGTTGCTCAGCACGTCCAGTTCGGCCAGGGCGGCGGCGGTGTCTTGCAATGGCGGCAACTGGGCGATCAGGTCTTCGAGCAGCGCTTCGTAAAGCATCTTCTCGCGGGCCAGGGCACGGCTTTTGGCCGACAGCGCCTTGTCCTCGAACGCTTTCAGTTCCGGCGTGATGAAGCGCTCGGCACCTTTGAGCGTCTGGCGGCGGATGTAGTCGGCCGGCGCCGACTCGGCCTGCTTGCTCGGTAACTCGATGAAGTAGCCGTGAATGCGGTTGTAACCGACCTTCAAGTGCGACAGACCGGTACGAGCCTTTTCGCGTGCTTCCAGATCGATCAGGAATTGCCCGGCGTTTTCGCTGAGCGATTGCAGGTCGTCGAGTTCGCTGTCGTAACCGGTCTTCAACACGCCGCCGTCACGGATCACCGCCGGCGGGTTGTCGATGATGGCTTTTTCCAGCAGTGCCGCGAGTTCCGGGTAAGTGCTGGTGGTCTTCGCCAGTTGAATGATGTGCGGCGCTTCCAGCTCAGTCATTGCCACTTGCAGCTCAGGCAGTGCGCCGAGCGCATCGCGCAGGCGAGCCAGGTCACGAGGGCGGGCATTACGCAGGCCGATCCGCGCCAGAATCCGCTCGATGTCACCGATTTCCTTGAGCTGCGGTTGCAGTTTTTCGAAACGGTAACCGTCAAGCAGACAGGTGATCGAGGTCTGGCGCGCCAGCAACACGGTGAGATCGCGCAGCGGACGGTTCAGCCAACGCGTCAGCAGACGGCTGCCCATGGCCGTCTGGCAACGATCGACCACCGATTGCAGCGTGTTGTCGCGCCCGCCCGCCAGGTTGGTGTCCAGTTCCAGGTTGCGACGGCTCGCGCCGTCCAGCACCACGGTGTCGTCCAGGCGTTCATGACGCAGGCTGCGCAAGTGCGGCAGGGCGGTGCGCTGGGTTTCCTTGGCGTAACTGAGCAGGCAACCGGCGGCGCCGATGGCCAGGGTCAGGTTTTCGCAGCCAAAACCCTTCAGGTCCTGGGTGGAAAACTGCTGACAAAGACTTTTCAGCGCCGAGTCGCGCTCGAAATCCCACGGCGCACGGCGACGAACCCCACGACGTTTTTCCGCCGGCAGGTCCTTCGGCCAGTCATCCGGGATCATCAGCTCCACCGGATTGACCCGCTCCAGTTCCGCCAGCAGGTTTTCCCAGCCTTTGATTTCCAGCACGGTGAAGTTGCCACTGGTGATGTCCAGCACGGCCAGGCCGAACAGACGCTCGTCGCCCAGTACCGCCGCGATCAGGTTATCCCGACGCTCATCCAGCAGCGCTTCATCGCTGACCGTACCGGGCGTGATGATCCGCACCACCTGACGATCCACCGGCCCTTTACTGGTCGCCGGATCGCCGACCTGCTCACAAATCACCACCGACTCGCCGAGCTTGACCAGTTTCGCCAGGTAACCTTCGGCGGCGTGGTAAGGAATCCCACACATCGGAATCGCCTGACCGGCTGACTGCCCACGGGCGGTCAGGGTGATGTCCAGCAACTTGGCGGCCTTCTTCGCGTCTTCATAGAAGATCTCGTAGAAGTCGCCCATGCGGTAGAACATCAGCTGGTCGGGGTGCTGGTTCTTCAGGCGCCAGTATTGCTGCATCATTGGGGTGTGGCTGGAAACGTCGATATTCAAAGGCTTTGGCTCAGTCTGTCTATTTGACACGGGGCAATTGTCTAATACTACAGGGATTTTTTCGGCATTGTAGGCGGCTCGGCGATGTCCGTTTCTCGCAGGCGCAGGTAGCGTGCCGTCATCTTCGCGTCAGTGTGGCCGCCAAGCTTCTGGGCATTGTTGCCCTGCTTGTCGGTGTCGGTCAGCGACTTCGCTCTGAGGTCGTGCAGCGTTGCGCCGACAACACCAGCCTTCTGACAGCTCAGCTTGAAGGCGTCTTTCACTGAGCTGTAATGAACTGGCTTCCCGCCGCGCGGCGAGCAGAACAATGTCAGCCCACGGATCGTCCGGGGCAGCGATTTGATCCGAGCGACCAAGGCTTCCAGATCCGGACTCATCCGCACGATGAGCCGGGCACCAGTCTTTTGCTGCTTGAATGCAATACCTTCCTCACTGATATCTGAAAGGCGGATGGACAGCACGTCGCTGATCCGTTGACCGGTCAGATAGCACATCTCATAGATGACCCGCATGTTCGGGCTCGCCTTCTCACAGATCCTTGCGAATTCAGCATCGTTTACATAACGATCGCGCCGCTTTTCCGCGTGCCGCCGAATCCCTGTGCAGGGGTTTGAGTCCACCAGCTGACTCTCCAGCGCGTACACGAAAACCATCCTCAGAAAAGAAATCACCCGGTTCGACATGTTCGGCGTGCTGGCCATGTGCATTTTAAGCGCGGCCACGTGGCGGGGCAGCACCTCGCGCGGCTCGAAGTCGGCGAAAGCTTCCTTCAGGCGGACCGCCGCGGCCTCATATTGTTTGACGGTATTGGCGGAAAGCTTCGGTGCCATGTAGGCAAGGGCATCATCAATCAGCTTGCCCATGCCGCCCTGATTGCCTTTGTCGATTGCCTTGGCATAGGCGACCAGTGAGTCCTGGAAGTCCGTGCCCAGGCGCTGCCACTTTCCTTTGCGCACCAGGTAGTAAGCCCCGTGCTTCTGGTACATGCACGCCGGCAGGTGCCGGTCTTTCTTGCGAGGGCGCATTCTCTGCTTTCCTTATGCGAGCCGGAGTTCCGGGCCTTTCTTCGATTGAATACCACCGAGCCGCCCGATGACAACCTGGCGCAGCACCTTGGGTTTGCCATAGCCATCCACGGCGAACCCGTATTTTTCAGCCTGTAGCCATTTGATCTGGGCACCAGGCTTCGTGTAGCCGGTGAGATCGGCCACTTCTTCAGCGGTCAGAAACATGATGATGCTCCATGCCGCGCGTGGCGGCAGAAGGTAGGGAGGGATTATTCGTCGTCGAAATCGGGGTCGTCTTCACCGTCATGGCTGACGCTGATAGGCAGCTTTCCAAGGCGCTCCAGCGCGAGAACGAGGCCTATGCGCAACCCCTTGGCCATATCTTTCGAGAGCACAAACTCGACCGGGTCATCGGTCCCAAGCTGAAGAGTCGTGCCTTCTTTGGAGTTGTCGATGACCATCTGCAACTGGTCGGCCTGGCGTTTGTGCCAGGCAAGCAGTGATTCGATCATCTCGCCCACATCCTGCGGAGCGCCGACCGAACCTTCGAGTGCGCCGATGACCATTTTCCGGAGCTCTAATTTTTCATCTTCGGCCCGCTCAAGCTGGTCGTCGGCAGCGAAGGGGCCGCCAACCATTGACCAGCTGCTGGCGAACACTTGGGCTTGTTCCATGATGGATTTAACAGTTTTCTCAGACATGCAGAATTCCTCGCCCGCCGTTCACCGGCAGACTGGTAGGGTGGAAAAGGGGTTAGGACTTGGTTATCTGCTGGCGTTTACGTGCGGCGGTAACCAAAGCTTTCGATGTGCTGGCCACGCCGCCGGCGACGTCTTCGGGGAGAATCGCGGTATTGCAGTGAGGGCAGAGCGGCGCCATCTTCGTGCTGCGCCAGGCTTCGTCCATCACCTTGGCGGCGCGGCTTCGGATCTGGAACTTCTCAGCCTCAGCCAGCTCCGCCGAGCGGCGATTAATACGGGATGCCGCGGCGCTAAACTTCTCAACCAGGCTGGTGAACGCGTCGAATGGCTCGACCTTCGCCTCGCAATCACTGCACCAGACTCGCCGCTCTTTTTCGTCATAGACGAGTTGCTTGTGCCGGCAGGAGGAAGCAGGGCGCCGGGTCATGCCGCGAGCTACGCGGATGTCCTCGATCTGCACGACCTTCACGCCGTATAAATATTCCTGCGGTTCGATCGGTGCGTCACTCATGGCCTCCAGCTCCTGCCCACGCGAAACACCATCATCATGTTGTGATGGAGAGGCACTTTGAGAACGTTGTCGAAAAACTCGCCCTTTCCAGAGATGAACCCCGTAGGCACCTTGCTTCCCGCGATCCCGAATTCTCGCCAGCATTCCTCGCCGCCGTTCTCGTCCCAGTAGGCGCGTTCGCGTTTCGGAATTTCGTCATAGGCTTTTATGAACACGGAGTGATCCGGAATATCACAGATACGGCGCCACGCGGGATGGCGCCTGCACCAGTCGACGGCATGCTGAGAAGCTTGCTCGGCAGAGTAAAATTCTCTGGTTTTTTGTTCGGTCATCACCGTGGCCCCGAGTAGATGAGCCAGGCCATGTAGGCGAGGGCGATCATAGAAGGTGTGCCCCCGCTTCAAGGAGGCCGTCACGATCTTCGCGCAGGTTGTCTCGCTCAGCTTTAAGTAGGTCGCGCTCTACAATCGTGCCCTTCCAGTTTTCGTACCAACCCTTGGAGAGGGCTTTCTCTTTATCCAGGTCATCCTTCAAGTCCACGACCATCGACAACAGCTCTTCACCGTCGCTATTCATGTCGGCGTTCAGGGCACTGCCAATCGCGCCCAGGTCCATGCAAGCCGCAAGAAGCATGCGTTGGTTGCGCTCAAGCTCGGCGATCAGCTCAAGCACCGCTGCAGGTGGTACCGCCATCCCGTAATCATTCAGCGCCACGTAGTCGCCGCAATCGTTCTTGGCAGCCTCGGCCAGCCGTTTCAGTTCGGTGTAGTCGGTCATGGCGTCATTCCCACGCAAATGAGTTTTGGATGTATTCGCTCGGAATAACGGCGGAGCTGGGCGGATCCGTCACTGTCACAGTCGAGTCACCGAAGTAACCGATGGCGGCCTTGGCACGCTCCAGCGAGAGCGTGGCATGCCGTATCTGCCACTCTTTTCGGCACTTGTACGAATTCACCGCTCGCTCTTTGTCTGGGTAGGCGAAGCACCTTGATGAGAAATACTGATGCTTGAGTACGCGCTTCCGCGCCTTTTTGGCACCTGTTGCACTCAGCCAGCCACGCGTTAAGCGGTCATGGTCTTGCTCACTAAGCAGATACCAGCACATTGGGGTTTCGGCGTATGCCACCCAGGTCTGCATCGTTACGGTCAGGCCGTCTGGCCCTATCGAATCGATGTAGCGGTAGTGGTCAGGGCCGGCCTTTGCGTTTTCCATGGGCTATACCTGTCCTTTGCCGCTATAGCGGCTGACTTTGAAGGGGGAGGGAGTTACAGCTGCAGGGTTGTGAATCGTGCGTGCGCAATCGCGGCTTGCATCTCGGCTGGAGTTGCAACGCGACCGGATACCCACATGCCATCGGGATGTCTTTTGAAGGTCCAGCCGTAGTGGGCGTTCGCCTTGTCAATCATTACAGCGAAGTTGCCACACCCTGTCTCGATCATGCCCTTGAACTGAACCTCATCCGTGCGCTGGGTGGCGGGCAGGGCTCCCTCATCAGTGAGGGGGCCATCGGCTTTGGCGGCATCCTTGGTGGAGGGCTGAACAAAGCGATGAAGATCCGCTTCGAGTTGCTTCCAGCCTTCTCCTTCAAGGGCTGCAATGGACCTTCGGACTAGGTCCTCTGCTTCATCAATGCGCTGATCCGCTGCGTTCAGGCGCAGCTGCAGGGCGTCACTCTCAGCGGTGACCCGGTCGCAGTCTGCGGCCAGAACGTAAACAAACATCTGCGGGAAAAGCTTCATTATCTCCGGGGTGCCTTCGACCAGTAGGCAGTGATGCCCGTAACGCTTTATTGCGCTCATCATCCATCTCCCTTCAATTGTCAGTGCCGGTGTAGGTGCGCCAAGGGACCTTGACGCCGTTGACCAGAAAGCCCCAGTCACCACGCCACTTGCTGGTGATGAACAGGGTGATTACGCCGCCGGGCGATACCTCGTCGATGCGGTGGTACTCGCCGTGCATCAGGCGGGCGGTGTCGCCGGGTTCGCGCCAGTAGTCGAGGTCAGTGTGTCCGCCGACTGTCCAGAAATGACGACGCTGCTCTTTGTAGAAGCCGCGCAGGATGATCGTACTGGCGTTCCACGGGTGGTCATGCAGATCCCGGTCTTCGTCTGGCCGCATGATGTGGTGGATGCGGAATGACCACGGGCACCACCAGAGCGCCGGCTTATGCGTGGTGCGGGAGTAGGGGTTGAACAGCCACCAGCGGCCCATGTACATCTCGGCGCCGTCGGCGGACATGATGTGCAGGTAAGGCGTGCGCTTGGCGCGGGCGATGAGCCAGGCGGCAATGGCCGGGCGGGCAAGCAGCTTGGCGACCAAGCGCCAGAAGAGATTGATCATGCGGCCTCCAGCATAGCTTCGATAATTCGTTGTCCAGCCAGCGGCGGTACCGCGTTGCCGGCCATGTGCATGGTTTGCCGATGATTGTCAGGACGCTTCGTGTCGGCCGGGAACGACATGGCGGCCAGGGCTTCATTCGCTGACAGCATCCGCATCTCATCGCCGCGCACCAGAGCCCACCGGTCAAGCGTGGTGATGGTCCCGATCGGGCGCTCCAAGCTTCGGCCGGTCAGGCCTGAACCGGATCCGTAATAGGGCATGATGAATCGGTCGCCGAAGCGGGCTCGACCATTCTTCACGCGGAGCAGCGTCGACTCTGCTCGCCCAGGCTTTACGACCTTGCTCCAGTTGCCGGCGTCGAAGTCGATGAAGGATGAGGCTGGAACATGCTTGCGCTGGTGCAGCTGCAGGTTGAGCGGTGCCTTGCTTCGCGTGCAGATCAGGAACAGCCGCACTCGGTGCTGAGGCACACCGAGATCGGCGCAATCAACGACGTGGGGCGCGATCATGTAGCCGAGCGCCGCCATTGCCTGGGACCATGCAGGGTACAAAGCCCATGCCGTGAACTCTTCGACATTCTCGACCAGCACCACTTCTGGCCGGTGGAATTCGGCGGCCGAAACAACTGCCCAGGCTGTCGACCGAGATGCATCGTGCTGCGCATTGCCGGACTGCTTGCCTCGGGCTTTCGAATGTCCTTGGCAGCAGGGCGAGGCCAGCATGATGTCGTGCGCAGGAACCTTCGACCAATCCGCCTGGTGCAAGTCTTGGCAGATGTGAATCGCGTCCGGGTGGTTGGCGCTGTGCCACTCAACCGCAACCGGCCAGTGATTCGCGGCCCAGATAACTTCGATGCCAGCGTTTCGGGCGCCGGTAGACCATCCGCCAAGACCGGCGAACAAATCGATAGCTGTTGTCATGGTGTGTTTACCGTCTCGAGTAGGTTTTGGTCAGTGCGCCGTTGACTGCGTTTCCGCGCTTCAGGACGATGCGAGCCAGTGCGGCCCGGTCTTTCTCGCTGTGACTGGCCTGACTGAGCAGGCCGAAGTAGCTGTTTGCGGTTTCACGAAGATCCTCGGCGGGGGCAGCGGCTGTTCGCTTCAGGGCCTGAGCCACCGATCGCTTTCGCGTTGATCGCCGCCACGGCTTGATGACGTGGCCAACGAAGTCGACGCCGCGATCTACCGGTTGGAGAATGGTTTTCGTGGGGTTCAGCTTGGCGCCAAGGCTTGGCAGAAACGCTTCGACCTGTGCCAGCCAGGCGTTGAGCTGTTGCGGGGACTCATGCAGGAACACAAAGTCATCGACGTAGCGGACGTAATGCTTGGCGCCGAGCTTGTGCTTGGCGAACTGGTCCAAGGCGTCGAGGTAGATGTTGGCGAAGAACTGCGACGACAGGTTGCCGATTGGCAGGCCGAGGCGAGCAGGTTGCGCGGTGAGCCGCTTGTGCTGCGGAACCCGGTTGAACAGATGAGCCGGGCTGCGCACCTCGTAGTCTTCGCGAGGGTCGTGCATCAGTATCTGTTCAGCGAGTGCCAGCCACCAGGGTTCGGTGATCTTGGCGGCCAGCTGCCGGCGCAGGACCTCTTTGTCGATCGCGACGAAGAAGTTGGCCAGGTCCAGCTTGAGATAGAAGCAGGGCTTCGACCAATTCTGGCTGGCGCTGCGGATCTTTGCCTCAAGCCGGGTGGCGGCGTACAGGGTGCCGCGCCCGGGAATGCATGCACAACTGTCCGCTATGAAGCTGGCGTAGAAGCGCGGTGCCACACGGTTGTAAAGCAGGTGGTGGACGACGCGGTCCCGGAAGGCGGCAGCCCATACCTCGCGGGCTTTCGGCCGGGTGACCACGAAGCATATCGAACGGCCTGGCCGGTAGGTGCCGGCGAGCAGGTCGTCGTGCAGCTCCATCAGGTTGCACTCCAGATCCATCTCGAAAGCCAGCGCGCTGGCGCTGTTGCGCTTGGAGCGACGGCAGTCGTAGTAAGCCTGGACAAGCTCGCTGAACGGGAAGGGACCAACATTCGAATCTGCGGACGGGGCGGACGCGGAGCTCGTTGTTCTTGTCGTTGTTGTTCTGATTGCCATCATCGAAGTTCATGTTGAATGCGTTGTTGGCGGAGCGCTGCGACCTATCGTGCTATCTACGTCGCCAAGCCGAAGGCAGAGCCGATCAGCGAGGAAACTGCGCGAGACCTGCACGGACGCTTTAGACCGTCGGTATCTCTGATGCGCATGGCGGTGACCCAGAGGTCAGCGGCACGACCAGATTCAATTCGCACAGACCTGAAAGCCGTGGCTCTCAGGTGGCGGGCGCGGTTGGGGTGGAACGTTTCCAGGCGTTGGCCTGTTTGCCAATCGAGGTGGTGACCTCTATCGCATTGGCATGCTGCGGGACGCTGATGAACCGACTCTCTTTGAAGAGCCGCATCAGGAACTCGATCACCTGAACCTTCTCGACCAGCAAAGTCAGGTGTGGATGCTTGTCCCGAGTCGAGTTGGCCCGGGCAATCAACATCAGCACGTCGATGCACTCATCGATGACGCGCTTCCCGAGCGACTGCTTCAAGTCTCGGGGAATGTTGCGGGTAAGGTTTGTGGCCATCTGAAGCAGGCCAAGGGAAACCTTGTAGATCTGCAAGTCCGTATGCATCGCCATGGGCGCGCTCTCCAAGAGCAACCGGCCGCAAGCGGCCGGGTTAAATAAGCAAATTAATCAATCAATTGACTGCGGACGGGGCGGACGCGGAGCTCGTCGTCCTTGCCGAAGCTGGTCTGAAAGCCAACACCGAAGTCCATGGTGAATGCGGTGTCGGCGGAGCGCTGCGAACTCGACCAGTACCAGGTGTCCTTGAAGGCTTCAGCGCCACCAGCTTGGAAGGCGGCCAGCGTGGTCTGAGCGGGTGATTCTTCGGTATGCAGCAGACCGACAGGCTCGCTGTTCGGGTTGTCACCGCTGCGGCTGTACTCCCAGTTAGCTTCGGTGGTCGGCTTGAAGTGGCGATACTGCAGCTCCTGCACGTCACGCGCCGGGATCGCCCAGTCGGTGAAGCCGCTGATATCCAGAGCCAGCACCTGCTGCGCCAGTTTGCTGCCGGCGGCTGCCATCGCCTCAGTGTTGGCGCGGCTGTTGGTGAAGCTGTCGGCGCCTTCGATCTTCTCGCCGTATTTGCCCCACTCACCTTCCAGCTCATGCTCGGCACCGGCGGTGATGTTCAGGTAGCGCTTGCCGGTGTCCGGGTCGCGGGTGATGCCGGAGAAGAAGCCGCCACCAAAGGGCTGGCCAATTTCAGGGACGGTCACTGCTGGTGCTGCTTGAGCTGCTGCGGACATGGTCTTTCCTCTTTTCGAAGGCAACAAAAAAGGCGCTGCTGCGCCCGGTGCCGATCAAGAACGAATGATTGAAGGATTAAATAAAGAATCTGCGGACGGGGCGGACGCGGAGCTCGAGGCCCTTGCCGAAGCTGGTCTGACTGCCACCAGCGAAGTGCATGTCGAACGCGTAGTTGGCGGAGCGCTGCGAACTCGACCAGTACCAGGTGTCTTTGGCGAACAGTTCCGGCACGTTGACCCAGCAGTGGTACAGTTCGGCGCAGGCTGGCAGATAGAAGTCTGTGTGGCCTTCAGTGGTGTAGGCAGCTACTGCCTCAATAGCCGGATGACCGCCTTCAGATTGGAGCGTCTCACTGTTGGCCAATCCATCGGCCTTGCTGGTACCGCCAGACTCCTTGCCACGACCGCCCCACTCGTGGGCGCCGATGTCTTCCTTTGCGATGATCAGGTAGTGCGCCGGGACGTCGCCGCGAGCCGCTACCAGCCCGCCGTTGAAGCCGCCTTGGCCTGGCCACTCAGCACCCAGCGCGGGCACTGAATGGACTGTGACCGGTTGAACGTTCGCCGCTGGCGGCAGCGCTTGAGTTATCAGACCAGCAATCAACAACTGAGCCATTCGCTCAGAAGGACCTTTGATCTTGATGTCGTCGATCACGATTGAAATCGTTTTGGCTTTCATGGGAATCCTCGGGGGTTGTTGTCACGCTTACTTGTCACGAGATGCGAATATGTTCTTCAAGTTGTTGGTCGGTCATACGGTCTGCGGCGTGGATCAATCGAGTGAGCAGGTCTTGCTCTTCCTCAATGCCGGACCGCTGCATCGATCGCTTCAAAGCAAGGTCGGTGTTGTGAAACAGATCAGTCGTGATGCGCCGGGACAGCAGTCTTTCGAGCCGCTGTTCCTCGGTCATTTTGTTTCGCTTCCGTTCTTCCTGTTTGCGCTCCAGCGCGGTCATGGCCATGGCCTGCCTCTTCAATTCCGTGGCCGGTAGATCCAGCCATGTCTGTCGTCTGCGCTGGCGCACCAGGTTGCTGATCCGCTTCACGATGGCTCGGCGAACTTGATGTTGTTTTCCCGGGCGATAAGTCGGGCTCGCTTGGCAAGCATGCTCATTTCCTTGGCCGCTTCGACTACGGTCTTTCCCGCAGCTGCCAGCTCCTGAAGCCTCGGCGCGTCCTTGTCACGGGCTGCACGCAGTTTCAGGCTGTGCGGTGTGGCACCGAACATCGGCACATCCGCACTGATACCGGGCGGGATTTCCTCGATCGTCTTACCGGCGCCGAAGAAGTGATCCATCTTCTGATTCAGTTCGGCGATGATCGAGTCTCGCGGGTTGGGCATTGGCACGCCGATCATTTGCCCCACCCATCGATGTTCACCTTCGCGCCGTCGGCCCGCGCTTCCAGCACCTGCGCCAGGTTGATCGCCGCCTTCCAGCTGAAGCGGAACCCCTTCACTTTGCCGGTGGCCCGCTCGATGACGTGATAGGCGTTATCGCCTTTGGTGACGACCTGGAAGCGAACGGCATTCACTGGTGCCTCCTTGCCAATCATTGAGTAGAACTCGGCGGTGGCCGCCGTAGCGCGGATGTACAGGGCAATGTTGCCTTCGACTCGCGCTTGCATGGATGGATGCATTTGCATGGCTGATCCCTCGGTGTGGGGTTGCGTGTATTCGTCAGCACTCGGCCGGTCTGCTTTTTGCCGTTGGGCGCAGGGAGAGTGCTGACGGATAAAGGCAGGCAAAAGAAAGGCCCGTGGACGTTCGGGCCTTTCACAGATGCAGTAATCGTTGGGCTCTGGTCTATTTCATGATGGTCATCCTCCAATGCGCGCCGTTGGCATCTTGGTGGGCGCTCGCCGTTCTCTGGTTTGTTGCATGCAGGTGGCCGGTATAAGCCGGGGTTTCGTCCGCATCGGGGTGTGATCTGGCGGGTCCGTCTCATCCTCAACAAGGGCGACCTGCTGATTCGCAACCACGTCACCGCGCTTAGATGCTTCGTCACAGATCACACTCCGATGCGGCCTGGTGCTGGGGAGTACCAGGTGCTCGGGCCCGGGCTTGCACCGGACATCCACGTCACCATTACTTTTATATGGGGTTCATACGTGTAGTTCGCCCATTTCCGTAGGCTTTCGCCATCCCGCTGCCCACTCAGCGAATGGGCAGAAGTGATGAGTCAAGCCACGACCGTGCAGTGGCCCAGATCAACAAAGCCACTTTTGCCTTCCAGAAAGATCACGGCGCTGTGCCCGCCAGCGACCGAAGCCTCATCTCGTGTCGCTCCGCGATGTGTTTCACCGCGGCCGACGATATTTTCGAAGCTGACCATGGTCCCGACTGGGTGTTTTGCGTTCCAGTTGTCCACCTGTTTTTGCAGTTGTGCAGCAGTTGGGCGCTTTGGAGCTGGCATATCTGTTTCCTCTTGGTTGTCATCCCGCTGCACCCTGTCGCCAAGGTGCAGCAGTGATGCTTATTCAACTTCGAGAGCTTCGATCGCTTTCCGGTATTCGGCGGCGTTGGTCCGGCTATGGGCCGCATCTTCGTACCGTCCTTCCTTCTCCTGGATGACGGCGTTTCGTTCGTAGTTGGTGGCGCTGGATTCCAGCAAGGCTGTTGCTGCTTCGTGGCTCATGGCTTTCTCCGGTTGATCACGCTGTTTGGTAATATGCTTCGGCTCGCTTAACCATTCGCACCTGAGCTATTCGCCGCTCAGGTACGCGCCGATCTCTACGCATTGCTTCGCCGTCGAACATCGAGTGCATGGCGATCAGTGCTGCGAGAATGAAGCAAGCGGGTGAGATGATTTGCCGGCGCATAGCCTCAGCAATCATTGCCGTCTGGCGACTTACGCCTAGCTTGAACATGGCGTTCGACAGGCGCTTCACGACGGTGCCAGGCGCAATGCCAAACGCCCTGGCAATCTCCTTTGCAGTCATGCCTTGGGCAGCCGACAGCAGGTACTCAAGCTCTCGCGGTGCAAGTCCGCGACCGAGATGACCCTTCCATGCGCCGTTGATGATTGTTGTTTCCATCGTCTTGACTCCCGGTCGTTATCCCAATCTGCCTGTCGCCAGACCTCATGGGCTGAGGTGTTGGATTCGCCGGTCGGTCACTCTTCGATTAGGTCGAAAGGACTGATCGTCGATCATTGCTTGAATGGCTATTACGGCGGCGATGGCGACACAGGCCGGACAAATGATCTGTCGCTTCATTGCTTCTGCGACCATTGCTGATTGCCTGTGCACGCCGAGCTTAAACATCACACTGGAAAGTCTTTTGGCAACGCTGCTCGGGGCAACCCCGAAGTCCTTTGCAATTTCTTTTGCTGTAAGCCCTTGGGCAACCAGAAGGAGGAACTGAATCTCCCGCGGCGCTAGACCTCGCCCCAGATATCCTTGCCAATCGCCGCTGATGATTGTTTCTTCCATCGTCGTGACTCCCGGTTACTTTCCCAATGCACCCGGCCAACCAGGTGCATCAGTGAAAATGTCCTTGTCCCTTCGGCGCTACTGGCGCGGTACGGGCTCTATCAAGTTGTTGCTCCGGCCGCGACTCAGTCCGCCGGATAACTGCTTTCGGTGCTTTACGCTGCGCACCCGGGTCAGTTGCCAACCCTCTGAACCGTTGAGGCCGGTTCATCGCTGCCTTCCATCTGGCCGGTTGTTATCCGGCGATGGACAAACAATACGTTTGTGAATTAAAACGGTCAACAGTTTTTAATGCGAAAGCGAATAACTTTTTGCATAGGTGAAAAAAATCCCCGCTTGTCGGCGGGGATTTCGAGTTGGAGCTTCGAAATGAAGGGTGTTGCTTAGCCGCTAGAGGAAGGAGTTCGGGTACTTCACATCGACCACGCGGCCAATGATTTCTACCGAGTCGTCCATCACGAGCATTTGATAATCCGGGTTCAGCGGCTTCAAGTACTCGACTCCTGCATCACGTACGTATTGCTTCAGGGTCTTCTCGCCGTCGGTCCGAAGCCTTGCAATGTAGAACTTACCACTGACCAGATCGAACCCTTCGGGCTTGATCAACACTCGCATACCTGGCGTAAAACCATTCCCCTGTACGGGGGTCATGGAATCACCCTGGACCTCAAGCCAATAGCCATTCGGCCCAGCATTTACGTCAGATGCGATCCTTTCATACGGCTGTCCGTTATCGCAAGACTCCGTCCAAACACCAGCAGCGACCCAGCTAATCAAAGGATACTCCTTGGCTTCCTTGTAGGGTTGCGCAACAGATAGCACATTCCCGTGGGCAGGACCAAACAGCAACCATTCGGGTGTGACGCTAAGCGAGCGGGCGAGCTTTTCGAGTGTGGCCTTTCTTGGCGTACTGCTATCACCGTTCAAAATTCGATGAATCGTTGGTTGAGGTACACCCGAGCGGCGCCCCAGCTCATTTTCCGATAGATCCTTTTCCAACATTTTTGTGCGCAGCCGCACTGCGATCGTCATTTGTTCGACCCGGCGTATTAAAGGAGGTCGAAGTGTATTGCCTGTTGTAATTCGGTTGCGTATTATCGCAGATATTACAAATCGCATTGGTAGGCCCTTATGACCATTACAGAAATGCTGGCCGAGTTGGCGCAGCACGGCTGGAGCCAGGCTCGAATCGCCGAACAGTGCGAGACGACCCAGCCGACCATTTTCAGAATCACGAAAGGCGGGAGTGCCCGTTACGAGGTCGGCAAGGCCATCGTGGCCCTTCATAAAAGGGTTTTGAAAGCCAGACGCGCTGTCGCGTAATTCGTTTCCCAGCCGTTCATCCGCTGATGATGGGCCAATTATCAACGTTGACCAAGTAAACCGAAAGTGAATTGCTTTAGCTGGTGATCCATACAGTACAAAAAGCGCAGACGAAAAAAAGCCGGTGGCTAGACCGGCTTCTTTAACAGCAACAACATGTGGAGCCGATTATGCACAACCAGATCACCCCCGGCAATACCCGCCATATCGCGACACTTTTAAGTCAATCGCAAAACGTGTCGCGACTTCGTATCGACCACCAATCCGCCGCGATGAATGCCGCATTACTGGTTCGCAGCCAGTACTCCCGACAGTCGAAATCCCAGTGTCGCCGTGAGTGTCTCGATCACTTGAAGGCGTCTCTTGCACCGGTACAGCAGGCTTCAGCATGAGCAACGTCATTCAACTTCACGCAAGTAACCCGGGGGGCTTTACCCGGATGGACAACGATCTTTATGGCGCGCTGATCCGCGCTGACCTGTCAGGGAGAGAGCTTCGTGTCGCCCTGGCTATCCATCGCCAGACCGCAGGCTACAACGTCGCCAGCGCTCGCATAGCGGCTTCCTACATTGCCGAGATGGCCAGCATCCACCGGGAGGACGTTTCGCGCATCATTGGTGAGCTGCTGCGTCAACGTGTGATTTATCGTGATGGTGGGAGCAAGGCTCCTATCGGAATTTCACCGGTGAATGCGTGGCGGATAGACGCCAAAAACAACCGGAAAACCACCACCAAGAAAGAGCCACAGTGTGGCGTTTCTACCACGTCCTTTGTGGCGTTTCCACCACACAATAAAGACACAAATACAAATACTACCTCTGACGAGGTAGTCGTCGACGCCAAGCGCCAACCGGAAGAGATGCCGGCCAAAGTGTCCAGGACGAAACAGGATGCTTGCCCTCATCGGGCCATTGTCGACCTGTACCACGAAATCCTGAACGAACTCCCAGGCGTAGCCCTGATCAACAAAACTCGGATTCAGCATCTGCAAAGCCGGTGGCGCGAGCATGATGCCCATCGTGACCTGGCGTTCTGGCGTGAGTTTTTCGAAACCGTAAAGTCGTCCGATTTTCTGATGGGCAAGGTTGAAGGTCGGTTCAACACCAAGCCTTTCCGCGCCACCTTCGACTGGCTGATCGCTCCTCGCAACTTCGTCAAGGTTGTGGAGGGCAATTACAATGCGTGATCCCTTCAACATCGAGGCAGAGCACGGTCTTCTCGGCGCCATGATGCAGCGCCCTGATCTGATCGACACCCTTTCTGAAGACCTTTCTCCAGAGGCGTTTTATTTTCCCGAGAATGCCGAGGTTTACCGCGGCATCATGGCGGTTCGGGCGGCTGGGCAGTCGATTGATTTCCTAACGGTCGGCAACTACGTCGGCAGCCTGGGTGACGGTTCGCCAGCTTTCGCCTATTGCGCTGAAATTGTTAAAAACACACCTAGCGTTGCCAGTGCTGGCACCTACGCCGCGATCGTCCGCGAACGAGCCATCGACCGTGCTCTGTACGAACTCGGCAGTCAGGCGATGGAGATATCCCAAGGAACCCAGGACACACAAACAAAAATCGCCGCGATCCAGGCTGCAGCGATGGCGATTGATTGCGGGGCCGGTGATGACGATATCGTCAAGGTCGGCGACGTTCTTCTGGATCAATTGGAAGTTTGGCAGGACCGGCACGATCGCCATGCCCGCGGCGAAACCCTTATCGGTCTTTCCACTGGTTTAAAAGATCTCGACGATAGGCTCGGCGGCCTGCAGCCCGACCATCTGTACATCGTTGCCGGGCGCCCAGCCATGGGCAAAACCACGCTAGCCATGGGCTTTGCAGTGCACGCCGCTGTGCGGCAGTCCAAATCTGCACTCGTCATCAGCTTGGAGATGAACAAGGGCCAATTGCTCGACCGTGCAGTCGCTTCCGAGGGTCGCATACCTCTCAATCTGGTGAAGAACGGCACGGCTTGTCAGAGCCACGGCACTGAACTTGCGGCGGCGGCCGGTCTTCTGCGCAGCGCGCCGCTGTACATCGCCGATCGCGCTGGCTCGACTATCGGCCGGATTCGCTCACTGGCTCGCCGCCACAAGATGCGCTACGGCCTCGATCTGCTGATGATCGACTACCTCCAATTGGTTGAAGGTGATGGCGGAAATCGCACGGAGGAAGTGAGCAGCATCAGTCGAGGCTGCAAGCTGCTGGCGAAGGAGCTCGGCGTCCCTGTTGTGCTGCTCAGTCAGCTCTCGCGCAAGTGCGAGGAACGCCCCAACAAGCGGCCGGTCCCCTCAGACCTTCGGGAGTCAGGTGCCATCGAGCAAGACGCTGACGTGATTCTTTTCGTGTACCGCGACGAGGTCTACAACGAGAACAGCGAGTCCAAAGGCATTGCCGAAATCATCATAGGTAAAGGTCGAGACGTTGAGACCGGCACGGTTCGCGCTGCCTTCCTTGGCCAGCACAACCGTTTTGAAAATCTTGCCGCCGGGTGGGCGCCAGTGCCTGTCGAGCACTCGGAAAAGCTCACCCCATTGTCTCGCCGCTACGCCAATAAGGAAAAGTTCTGATGAGCGCTCTCGAAAAACAGGTGTCGGGCGGGCATTACAAGTCGCTAAAGATCCAGCCGATCGAATACATCCACGCGAATGGCATCCCTTTCGCGGAGGGCAGCGTCATCAAGTATGTGACGCGGTGGCGTGACAAGGGCGGGCTCGCCGATCTGGAGAAAGCCAAGCACTTCCTCGAGTTGTTGATCGAGCTCGAGCAGAAAGCGAGGGATCCGGAATGAAAGTGACCTCGAAGAAGCTTCGCGCCTCCGCCAACGGCCAGGACTGCACCGTCCGCAAGTCCGGCGTTTGCAACTTCGACCCAGCCACCACCGTGCTCGCTCACCTTCCATGTGGCCAGAAGGGCATGGGCATGAAGGGCTTCGACACTGTCGCCGTTTACGCGTGCAGTGCTTGCCATGACGTCATCGATGGGCGCGCCGTCGGTGACATCGATTGGCAGGACATGCCGCGCGCCATCGCCGAAACACACGAGGCCCTGATCCGGGCCGGAATACTGACCGTGAAGGGGGCAGCATGATCGACCCAAAAACCTTGCTCGTATTGATGATCCTCGCCTGTTGGGTGCTCCGCGAAGCGTGCGGTCTGATTGATCGCCGGCAGCGCCGTGCGCGGGGTGACCGCCGATGAAGGCTGCCTCAATGAAATTGTTTAAGCCGAAGCCGGTTCGCGCTAAGCGTGTGGACCGCGAAGGGCTGGAGCAGGCCGCACTCATCACCGAGCTGCGAATCCGTATGCCTGATGTGGCTGACCTGATCTATCACGTCCCGAACGGTGGGCACCGGCTGAAGAAAGTAGCGGCCGACTTGAAGGGCCAAGGTGTAGCCGCCGGTGTTCCCGACCTGGTGCTGACCATGGCCCGCGGTGGGTACTTCGGCCTGTACATCGAGTTCAAGGCGACACCGCCCAATGCCGCCCCCATCTCGGACAGTCAGCACAAGTGGATTCGCAAGCTGAACGACCAGGGGTATTTGGCAGTGGTGTGCCGTGGTCACTTCGATGCGATGGAGCAGATCCGCGCCTACCTGCGCATGGCACCAACAGTGGTGGCCGTATGAGCACGCAACTGAACCAGGGTGATCCGGCGCTGATCATCGGAGCATTTTCCGTCACCGAGAACATCGGGCGATCGGTCGAATTGGTGGCGTACATCCCGCCGTTCGGTTCGTTGTTCTGGGAAGATGGCTAGTTCGACGCGGGCGCAGACGGGCTTTGGATTGTCGCCGGCGAAGACCTCGCTCGGAATACAGTGGGTGGAAAGATCATCAGCAGTCTGGCAGGCGTATCTCCGCAGCACTTGCGCCCGCTCCGTGGTGACTTCACCCCTGAGAATCAGAAGTCGCGTGAGGTGGTTGCATGAGCAGCGCCGCCGTGAAGATGTCCGACGCCGAGATCAAGCGCCAGGCTGCTGGCACAATCCGCGATCTGCGCGATACCGACAACCGCGGCCTGTACCTGCGCTTCAACAGGGATCGCGCCCGGGCTTCCTGGTATCTGGTGGGTAAAGGCGCTTGGAACTTGATCGGCCAATACCCGGACCTGAACACCAAGCAGGTGGTGGCCGCGCTCCCAGCGATCCGTCTGCGTCTTGAAGCGGGCGAGGGCTCCAGCCTGTCGAAGTGGGCGACCGTCGGCGAGTTGTTGACCTGGTACGCCGAACGAATGGCCCGTGACCGCAACCTGTCGAGCAAGCGCAAGAAGACCGGCGCCTCGGCGATCAAGTGCCACCTGATCCAGCGCCTTGGCGATCTGCCGCTGACCGCCGTCGACAAGGCCGCCCTCGACAGCCAGTTGATGTGGCCATTGCAGGAGGCGCTGTCCATCGACTACGTGCGCCTGGTGTTCCAGTTGCTGGCCCTGGCCTTCCGTCAGGCGTTCAAGCTGGGCCTGATCTCGTCCAACCCCATGGCGGGTATCAAGTTCAGCGACTTCTCCAAGGCCAAGGTCGGAATCAAGCCGTCCAGGCTGCGCGGCGTGCAACTGCCTGAGTTGCTGGAGCAGTTGGCCGAGGTCTTCGGCACCACGCCGCGTGACGCGATGCTGGCCCTGTTGATGCTCTGCCACGGGACGCGCATCGGTGAAAGCCGGTTGACCCAATGGCCGCACATCAGCTTGGCCGAGCGTGAGTGGTTCATCCCCGGCGATCACACCAAGACCGGTGTCGAGCATCACCTGCCGCTGACCGAGCAACTGTGCGCGATCCTGATCCGGTACCGCGAGTGGCAGTACGCCAATGGATATGACGGTCAGTACATGTTCCCGGCACGCAACGGAAAGCCGCTGAGCGAAGGCCAAGCCAGCGCCGTGTTCACACGCTTGGGCAAGGGAGAGTGGACCAGTCACGACCTGCGCAAGGTGGCGCGTACCGGCTGGGCGGACATCGGCATTGACTATCTGATCAGTGAGCTGCTGATCAACCATTCCATGGGCCACAACGTGAAGGTGTACGTCCAGTCAGACGTGATGAGTCGCAAGCGCGATGCCCTGGAGAAGTGGCATGCGCATTTAGACCAGCGTGGTTTTGACCTGATTCACGGATTGACCGGCAATAGATTAGGAGATTCCGGTAATGCCCCGGAAGCCACGGAACACATGGCCTGCGAGGCCCTTCAAGAATCAACCATAGGCGAGGTTTAAAAATGCACATTTCAGAGCACAGCGCCTTCGCCCTCTCCATGGCGACCGCCTTGAACAGGGTTGAAAAGCCAGCTTTCGACCGGTCCAAAGTGTTCATGGTCTGCATGCTTCATTTCGACGAATTCCGCCGCTTGCACGTCGTCATGCTCGGTGGGCACAGCTTCGATATCGACAGCAATCAGGTTCCGTTCAGTCTCGATGCCGCCGCCGACTGGCTTGTAGGTGCCGCATGAAGAAGTCGCACGGACCAGCATTCCGTCGCGAAGCGAAGCCACTCATGGTGTGCGGGATCTGCCGCGGCGCCACGGTCATCAGCGGAGTGTTCCATCAGCTGGATTGCGTCCAGTGCAACGCTTCGGGCTGGGTCTGCGCGACCACTGGAGAGGCGATACCGCTGCCCGACCTGGTGCAGCAGCTCAGTTTGAAGCTGCGCAACATTACCGCCGAGTTGGTCAGGGCAAAGCAGGGGCAGGGCGGCGCCCACGAACAATACGAACAGAACAACCGCCGCGGTGCCGGCGGATCGAACTTCACAGGGGATTGAGCGATGATCTATCAAAGCGTACTTGGCGGCGTCGTATCGGCTCTTGCAGCTGAAGCGATCGATAACACCAGCAAGCAGGCCTGGCAGAAGCTTTATAGTCCGCACGAAGAGGAGCAGCGCGACCTGCGCTCGCTGTTCAGCTGCGCACCAGGTGAAACCATCGATCGCGCCCAGGCTGATTGCTGGGTGGCTGCCCGACTGCATCACGGCCTTGAAAAGAAGAATATGAGCGCTTTGACCGCGAAGTTCAGCACCGACAAGGCGAAGAAGGTCCAGGCAATCGCCGATATCAGACTTCTCATTAGCTCGCCGGCGCCACAGCTGTTCGTTTTTAAGGCCGTTACTGCTTGGGCGGTTCCCAAACTCAAAGGAGCAGACCCGAAAGCTCCTCAGACAGTGACGGTGACGATCCCTATCGATGCTCCTGATTGGCGCCGCGAGTCGTTGATAGCGTCCGCCGTGGCCGCCGAGCGCTCAGCTAAGAAACGTGTTGAGTCGCGGGCAGCAGCAATGATCGTCTTGCCGAAGAGCTTCTATGACATGAACACCTGGGACCCCGAAGGCCGGCCCGAGTCGACACGCCGAGAATGGCGCCGCAACATTTACATGACCCTCGACAGCTTGGTGAATGAGGCTCTGTGTGTTGCTGGGGAAATCTTCGACTTTGAGGGTTTGATTATTTCTGAAGAGGCAGCGTGAAGGCCTATTGACACTGATCCATCGTTCCATCAGTATTTATCCCATCCTGTCATTCCTGCGCGTGTAGAGGAGTGACAAAGAAGCCCAGCTAACCGCTGGGCTTTTTGCTTTATGCAGGTGTATGCACAGGCTGATGTGCAGAGAGCGGGATCTGCTTTGATGGTGGACCGACAGACCAACGCGTAGACAAAGCAAGCCGGGGATCAGCGCCGGCCATCTGCACCCATTCCAAGCCTCGGCATTTGCCGGGGCTTTTTCGTTTTCGGCTCCACCACACCCATTGCTCCGAGCTGGGAGTGCTGCTGGAGCCGGATCTACTTCGCTCCCCGCAAGGGAGGATGCCGGATGTCACATATGCCAGAGAAGAACCCAGAGACCTGGCTCATCGTCATGGCTTGGCTCAGCCAGCACGCCCCAATGTTCTATGCCGCTGCGCTTTCGTGCTGGATCGCCTTCTTGCGTGTCATCTACGGTGGAGGCAGCCGGCGACAGGCCCTGCTTGAGTCGTGCCTGTGTGGCGCGATCACCGCCGGGGCATTCCCACTGCTCGAATACTTCAACCTCCCATCGAGCCTTGCAGCTGCCGTCGGCGCCTGTATCGGCACCCTCGGCGTGAAGAAGGTTGCCGCCTTGGCTGACCGATTCACCGACTTCAAATTGCCCAAGCGGCAGGAGTAACCCATGCAACTGATCGACAACTGGAAACTAGCACTGAGCATGACCAGCGTTCAGGCTGGCGGGGCAATCGCTGCCCTTGGGGTGGCTGAGCAACTGATGCCATCACTTCAGGCAGTGTTGCCCCCGATTGCGTATGGCGTGCTGGGCCTCCTGGTGATGATTGCCCGGGTCGTGCTGCAACCGAAGCTGACCAAGTAGGGGATGGTGATGGCGTGCACGGGATGCGCCGCCCGGCGCGATTGGATCAAGAAGTGGAGCAAGGTGGCGTATGAACGATCTATTGATCTCATTGCTGGAAAGACTGGTGATAGCCCAAGAGAGCACAACCGAGTCAATGAGTCAGGTGGCCGAGAGGCTAGACCTGCTGATCCAGGCGATGGGCGAGGATGAGCCAGAAGATCCTGATGCGCCGGTCCGGACCTACATGGACGGCTCACCATGCCGCTGAGGCCGCAGAAGCCATGCAACGCTCAGGGCTGCAACACACTCACCCGTAACCCTCGCTACTGTGATGAGCACGCTCACCTACTGAAGAGTGCGGCCCGGGCCAAGCCTCGGGAGAGCAGCACCAAGCGCCACTACAACTACAAGTGGCAGCAAGCCCGCGCCGGGTTCCTTGCCAAGCACCCGCTGTGCCGACACTGCACGGCGCGAGGGTTGGTGGTTGTGGCTACCGACGTGGACCACATAATCCCGCACAGGAACGACATGGCTCTGTTCTGGGACAAGACCAACTGGCAGAGCCTGTGCGGCCCGTGCCACTCGGCCAAGACGGCCGCCGAGGACGGTGGGTTCGGCAATGCGCGGCGCTGAATGCAAAAAAACCTCGGGAAAACAGCGAAATTCGATCAAATGAGACGAGTTCGCGCTCAGGGGGTGGGGGAGGGTCGAAAGTCCAGGGTCTTTGGCTTCTAGACCGCGCCCTCAATCGTTTTCTTACACCCGCGAAATTAAAAAATCAGGAGTTGCGCGATGGGAGGCACCGCCACGGTCGCCGGCCGTGGTCGCAAACCCAAGCCGACGGCTCAGAAAAAACTTGCTGGGAACCCCGGAAAGCGGGCTCTCAACAATGATGAGCCTCAGTTCACTAACGTCCGAAATATCGATCCTCCGGAGTGGTTGAGCGAACGCGCCGCCACTATGTGGAAGATGCTTATTCCTGAATTACTCAGGGAAAAAGTTGTTGCGCTGACCGATCTGCACAACGTGGAAGCGTTCTGTACCGCCTATGACAAGTGGCGTATGTCGGAGGAAGCCGTCCAGAAATTCGGCATCGTCGTCGAGTCCGCCCAGGGCAGCCCGATGAAAAACCCCGCGCTCACCGCTGCGAATGAATCTATGCGCCAACTGGTCACCTTTGGATCGCTGCTCGGTCTCGACCCGGCGAGCCGCACACGGATCATCGGTGGCAACAAGCAGTCCTCCACCAACGAGTTCGCCAAACTACTGAGTTCCTGATGACTAAAGCCCTGCATGCCAATGTCGATAAGGCGATGGTGTGGGGGCGTTCCGTGTTGCGCGGCAAGGTTCCGGCGTGCCGCTACATCCACCAGGCAGTGCAACGTCACTTCGACGACCTGGCTGCCAGCCGCAAGCGCGGGTTTCGATTCAAGTTTGACCCGGTCAAAGCAGAGAAAAAGCTAAAGCTGATTCAGTTGCTGCCGCACACCAAGGGCGAATGGGCGTTCAAGCGTCAGCTCATCAGCCTGGAGCCTTGGCAATTGTTCGGCCTGGCCGTCACGTTTGGCTGGGTCAAGAAGAAAGGCGGGCACCGCCGGTTCCGCGAAAGCTACTGGGAAGTGCCTCGGAAGAACGGAAAATCCGTTGTCGCGGGTGGCGTGGGCATCAGCATGTTCGTGGCCGATGGCGAGTTCGGCGCCGAGGTGTACGCCGGTGCGACCACAGAAAAGCAGGCCTGGGAGGTATTCCGACCAGCAAAGCTGATGGTCAGCAAGTCACCGCACCTCATTGAGGCCGCCGGCATCGAGGTCAACGCCTCGAACATGAACATCCCCAGGGACTTCAGCCGCTTCGAGCCGCTGATTGGCAACCCGGGCGACGGCGCTTCACCTAGCTGTGCGATCGTCGACGAATACCACGAACACCCAACGTCGGCTCAGTACGACACCATGCTCACCGGTATGGGCGCCCGTCGGCAGCCGCTGATGTTCATCATCACCACCGCCGGTGCCGACATCGAAGGCCCGTGCTACGACAAGCGCCGCCAGGTCATCGAGATGCTGGAAGGCACTGTCCCTGATGAAGAGTTGTTCGGCTGGATCTGGACGCTCGACGAGGGTGACGACTGGACCGATCCGAAGATGCTGGCCAAGGCCAACCCGAACCACGGCGTCTCGGTGTTCCAAGAGTACTTGGAGAGCCAGCAAGCCAGGGCGATTCGATCGGCACGCTTCGCGAACACCTTCAAAACGAAGCACCTGAACCTCTGGGTCAGCGCTAAATCCGGCTTCTTCAACATGGAGGACTGGAAATCGTGCGAAGACACCACGCTCACGCTCGAGCAGTTCGAGGGGCAGGAGTGGATTGCAGGCTTCGACCTGGCTCGCAAGCTGGACATGAACTCACGGGCACGTTTGTTCTGGCGGGTCATCGATGGCAAGACCCACTACTACAGCGTGGCCCCGAAATTCTGGGTGCCGTATGACACCGCGTTCAACACCGATAACAAGCGCATGTCCGAACGGTTCCAAGCCTGGGTGAACTCCAAGCATCTGGAGGTAACCGACGGCGCAGAGATCGATTACCGCGAAATCCTTGAGGACACCAAGGAGGCGAATCACCACGCGCCGCTGCGCGAGTCGCCAATTGACCCGCACGGCGCGACCGGCTTGAGTCATGACCTGGACGACGAGGGCTTCAATCCGATCACCATCACGCAGAACTACACCAACATGTCGGACCCGATGAAGGAACTCGAGGCGGCGATCACCGCCGGCCGATTCCATCACGACGGTAACCCCATCATGACCTGGTGCATCGCCAACGTGATCGGCAAAAACATGCCCGGCAACGACGACGTGGTGCGACCCATCAAGCAGGGTGATGACAACAAGATCGACGGCGCTGTCGCGCTGATCATGACGATAGGCCGCATCCTGGCTAACGCAGACGTGCAGGGCTCTGTCGACGACTTCCTCTCCAGACCGATGAGTATGTAATGGCAGACACCGACTACAGCATTGACCTGCGCACTCGCAGCCCCCTGTGGGCGCGCATGGCGAGCTTCTTTGTCGGCGGCCGACTGTCGACGCCGGAAAAGGGATCTCAGACCGGACCAGTGTCCGCATCCGGAGTGGTAGGGGATTCGGTCGTTAACGACGAACGCTCTCTGCAAATCGCTACGGTATTCGCCTGTGTGCGTTTGATCTCAAGCGTTACAGCGGGATTGCCATTGGACGTCTACGAAACGAAAGACGACAACCGTACCAAGGTGGGCATGGATAACCTCCTGGCACGCCTGCTGCGGTACTCCCCCAATCAGTACATGACCGCCGTGGAATTTCGCGAGGCCATGACAATGCAGCTCTGTTACTACGGTAATTCCTACGCTCACATCGAGCGCAACAGCGCCGGCGACGTCATCAGCCTGCTACCGCTCATGTCCGTGAACATGGACGTCAGGCTTGAAAACGACCGGGTGGTCTACCGGTACAAACGAGACACCGAGTACGCCGACTTCAAGCCGTCTGAAATCTTTCACCTCAAAGGGTTTGGATTCAATGGACTGGTCGGCCTTTCACCTATTGCTTTCGCCGCGAAGACCGCTGGCGTTGCGGTGGCGATGGAAGACCAGCAGCGAGAGTTTTACGCCAATGGTGCCAAGTCGCCCCAATTGCTGATGACCGGCGATGGAAAGGTGCTCAACAAGGAGCAGAGGGCGCAGCTCGAAGAGAACTTCAAGGAGATATCCGGCGGACCTGTTCGCAAGCGTTTGTGGATTTTGGAAGGTGGCTTTACCACCCAGGCGATCGGGGTAAGTCCGCAGGATGCGGAGACCATGTCAGCCCGAAAGTTCCAGGTCAGCGAACTGGCGCGATTCTTCGGCGTGCCGCCCCACATGGTCGGTGATGTTGAAAAGTCCACCAGTTGGGGCACCGGCATCGAGCAGCAAAATCTCGGATTTCTTCAATACACACTATCGCCATACCTGAATCGTTGGGAGTACGCGATCGAGCGCTGGCTGCTCAAGCCGAACCAAGTCGGCCGCCTGCATGCGGAGCACAATCTGGAAGGTCTGCTGCGTGGTGACTCCACGGCCCGAGCGAACTACTTGAAGACCAACGTCGACTCCGGACTGCTGACGGTCAACGAAGGCCGACGGCTTGATAACCGGCCGCCACTTCCCGGTGGGGATGTTGCGACACGGCAATCGCAAAACGTACCGCTTACCCAACTTGGCCAAACGAACCCCGCACCCAGCGGGGTTTAGTTTTTCTGGAGGCTGAAATGCCGAGTATTTGCAAAACGCTGGCCTTCGACCAGGCCTCTATCAAGTTCGCCAAGGACGGTGCCCAGGGCATTTTTGAAGGCTACGCGAGCGTCTTCAGTGTCATCGACGGCGACGGCGACATCATTGAGCCCGGCGCATTTGCCCAGGCCCTGAAGAGCCAGTCCCGCACGGTGGCCATGTTCTTCAACCATCGGCGCAATGAGATTCCTGTCGGCAAATGGCTCGATCTGGCGGAGGACGGCACCGGCCTTCACGTTCGCGGCGAGCTTACCCCGGGCAACCCGCAATCGGACGCGCTCAAGGCCGCAATGATCCACGGCACTGTGGGCGGTATGTCGGTCGGGTTTTCAGCCGCAAAAGGGGATGTCACCCCGATCGAGACGGGCTACTCATTCAAGAGCGTGTCCCGCCTCAACGAAATCAGCATCTGCACCTTCCCTGCCAATGAACTGGCCACCGTGTCCACCCTGAAAAGCATGGACACCATCGAAAGCATCCGCGATGCGGAAAACTGGTTGAGAGATTCAGCCGGCCTTTCCAAGTCCGAAGCGCAGGCGTTTATCGCCCGCATCAAGTCCGCGGTTCGGAGTGATTCCGAAGGCGGCGACCAATCAGAAATCGCCGCGCTCCTGGAGCGCTTGAAAACATTTCCATCGCTGGAGCAGAAATAATGGACTTGGCACAAATTCAGAAAGCCATCGAGACCGCTCAGACTCGAATGACTGAGCTGTTCGATGCGCAGAAAAAAGAAATCACCGATACCGGTGAGGTCAGCAAAAAGCTGCAAGGCGAGTTGACCACCGTTCAGGACGAACTGAAATCCGCTGGTACTCGACTGTTCGATTTGGAGCAGAAGCTGTCCGGCGGCAATCTGGACGATCCGGAAAACAAGAAGAGCTTTGCCGCGCAAACCGCCATCGACCTGAACAAGTCGTGGGACGGCAAATCCTCGGGTAAGGTCGACGTGAAAAGTTTCGACAAGGTATTGGGCAGCACGGCTGGCTCCGCTGGCTCGCTGATCCAAGCCCAGATGAACCCGGGCATCCTGATGCCAGGCCTTCGCCGCCTGACCATCCGCGACTTGCTCGCTCAGGGCCGGATCAGTTCGAACTCGCTCGAGTATGTTCGCGAGAACGTGTTCACGAACAGCGCTGCACCGGTTGCCGAGGGCACACTGAAGCCCGAGTCGAACCTGACCTTCACCAAGCAGACCGCGAACGTGAAGACCATCGCTCACTGGATCCAGGCTTCGCGTCAGGTGATGGATGACGCACCGATGCTGGAATCCTACGTCAACAACCGTCTGCTGTTCGGTCTGGCGTTGGTTGAAGAAACCCAGCTGCTGAACGGTGACGGCACCGGCGACAACCTCACCGGTTTGAACCAGGTGGCCACCGCGTACGATGCCGCCCTGAATGCTACTGGCGACACCCGCGCGGACCAGATTGCCCACGCAATCTTCCAGACCAGCGAGTCCGAGTTTGAAGCCTCCGGCATCATCCTGAACCCGCGCGATTGGCACGCGATTGCACTGCTGAAAGACGCAGAAGGTCGCTACATCTTCGGCGGCCCGGCTGCGTTCGCTGCCAAGGTCATGTGGGGTCTTCCTGTTGTGGCCACCAAGGCGCAGGCGCTGGGCACCTTCACCGTCGGTGGCTTCGATCTGGCGTCCCAGGTATGGGATCGCATGGACGCCACCGTCGAAGTCAGCCGCGAAGACCGCGACAACTTCGTGAAAAACATGCTCACCATCCTGTGCGAAGAGCGCCTGGCGCTGGCTCACTATCGTCCAACCGCGATCATCAAGGGTGCGTTTGCACCTGCAGCCTGATCGCCAGCGAGGCAGGGGCGGGCAACCGCTCCTGTTTGACCGATGAAAAAGATTCGCGCTCTCCAACAGTTCTCCCATTTCAACGGTGGCACCTTCGACCAGCATGAGGTCCGTCCTGTCGCTGACGACATCGCCGAAGCGCTGGTCGGCATGAAGCTGGCCGAGTATGTCGATGATGATGCAGAAGCCCCCCCAAAGGCCGAAGCGGAACCCAAGCCTAAGGAAAAGGCGGTAAAAAAATGAACGTTGCCGTTGCTGATCTGCTCCCGATCGAGCTGATTCGCAAGCACTTGCGTTTGGACTATGAGGATGAAGATGACCTCATTGCTCTTTACGCTGAGTCGGCACTGGCTTGGGCACTCTGGTTTTGTGACAACCCCAAGCTGCTGGATGTGAACGATTTTCCAGCCAGCTTCAAAGCCGCGTTGCTACTGCTCATTGGGCATTCGTTCGCGAATCGGGAGGCGGTCGTGATCGGCACCATTACCGCCGAAGTACCGATGGCCGTTGAGTCTTTGCTTTGGTCGTCTCGGAATTGGTCCGGGCCACCCGACCCAGTGGTGGTTCCGTGAGAGCCGGTGATTTGCGTCACCGGATCACTTTTCAGGCGCTTGGCCCTGCACAGGATCCGGGGACCGGCGAAGAGATCGAGGGATGGACGACGGTGTGGGAGAAGGTTCCTGCTTCGGTCGAACCGCTCAGTGCTCGCGACCTGATCGCAGCTCAGGCGGGACAGTCCGAAGCATCTGGGCGCATGGTGATCCGGTACCGCCCCGGCGTGCTGCCGACGATGCGCATCCTCCACCGGGGCGACGTATACAACATTCAGGGGCAGCCAATGCCCGATCCTGTTTCGGGCCTTGAATACCTCACCATTTTGGTGGCGAAGGGAGTGAACGATGGCTGATGTCGAGTACAGCCTGACCGGCATTGACTCGCTGGTTGGGAAACTCGAATCCATCAGCTACGACATGAAGCGCAAAGGAGGCCGGTCGTCGCTTCGCAAGGCGGCGCAACTGGTCGCCGACAAGATGAAAGAGGGCGCGCAGCGAATTGATGATCCTGAAACCGGTCGATCAATCGCGGCGAACGTGGCGCTCCGCTGGAACGGCAAGCTTTTCAAGGCGTCCGGCGATCTTGGGTTCAGGGTCGGCGTTCTGCATGGCGCCATCCTCAAAAACGGCGGGGACACCTCCGCCAACTCGCCGACACCTCACTGGCGCTTGATTGAGTTCGGCACCGTGAACATGCGTGCTCAACCGTTCGCGCGGAAAGCTCTAGCGGACAACATCAGCGAAGCAACGAACACATTCATAACCGAATACGAGAAGGCCATTGACCGTGCGATCAAGCGCGCGGCCAAGGGCTCCGGGAGTAGCTGATGCCAACAGCACCAATCTTCGCCGTGTGCGCGGCTGACGCCGGCGTTCAGGCACTGCTCGGCGTAACGCCACATCGGCTGTATCCATTCGGCGAGGCGCCAGAAAGCGTGGTCAAACCATATGCCGTATGGCAATTGATCACCGGCAGCCCGGAGAATTATCTGGCCGGGCGTCCTGACTTGGACGGGTTCACGCTGCAGGTTGACGTGTACGGCGTAACCGGAACCTCTGCCCGATCGGTCACCGACGCCATCGCTCATGCCATTGAGTTGAAGGCCAACGTCGTCCGCTGGGGTGGAGAGAGCAAGGACGCAGAAACAAACCTTTACCGGTCTAGCTTCGACATCGACTGGCTTGTACCCAGATAGCAAAACCTCAATCCCAAGCCCGCCATGTGCGGGTTTTTTTATGCCCGACATTTGGAGAACGCCATGTCGATCCTTTCCCAAGGAACCCAAATCTACGCACTCGTCCCGCCGCTGTCCGGTACCGGCCCCAAAACTGTGCTGGCCATTGAATGCGCAACTGCGTTCAGCCCCGGTGGTGCACCGGCTGACCAGATCGAAGATACCTGCTTGGAAGACCAGGAGCGTAGCTACAAGAAAGGTTTGCGCACACCGGGCCAAGCATCTCTGACTGTGAACGCTGATCCGAACAACGCGAGCCATATTCGCCTGCACCAGCTTTCCGAAGCGAACGGTGATACCACCATCGATTGGGCGGTGGGCTGGTCCGACGGCACCGCCGCACCGACAGTGGATGCCGATGCCTTTGAATTGCCCGAGACGCGCACTTGGTTCACCTTTCGCGGTTACGTCTCGGACTTCCCGTTCGATTTCGCTGCCAATGCCGTGGTGAGTACCGCTGCGACTATTCAGCGCTCTGGTGGTTCTGCCTGGATTCGTAAGACCACTGTTTAAGGGGCTCGAATGAAACTTACACTCGAAAGCTTGAAATCGGTCGGCGCCTTTACGGGCCGGCCGGTGGAGAAGGAAATCACCTGGATGCAGGGTGACGACGAGCTCAAGGCCACCGTATTTATCCGACCCCTCGGATACCAGGCTGCAATCAGCGACGTCACAGCCTTGAACGGTAAGCATGACAGCCTTGCTGGCAGAATCGCGGCCAGCGTGTGTGACGAAGACGGCAGCCCGGTATTTGCCGTAGGGGACATCACAGGTGCCGCAGATCCTGAGCGCGGCGCTTTGGATGGCCGCCTGACCGTCGCATTGCTGGCGGCAATCTTCGAGGTGAACAACCTGGGAAAGACGAAGAGCTCACCGGACTTGAAGAGCTCTGGCACGAAATCGCCATCACGCTCGGCGCCACGGTCGCGGAAGCCCAGGAAAGAGTGAGTCTTCTTGAGTTCAACCGTTGGGCCATATACCGCAGGGATCGCGGTTCGCTGAACATGGGCTTGCGGATTGAGCGAAGTGTCGCGCTGTTGTCGGCGATTTATGCCAACCGGCACAGCAAGGACGGCGGCTTCAAGATCACGGACTTTATCCCCCATGAGCGGGAGCGTGAGCTGGGCCTTGATGAGGCGATGGAGGTGTGGTCATGACATGGTAGAGTTCCCACTTTTACGGAGGGAACTCGACATGGCGCTAGCTAAGTGCAGGGAATGCCAATCTTTGATTTCAACCAGTGCATCCGCATGCCCATCCTGCGGTGCGAAGCCTCGACGCAAAACAAGTGTATTAACTTGGGTTGTTGGGGGCTGCTTTGCGTTGTTAGTTATAAACTTTGTTTCTAACTCGGTGACAAATAAAAGCTCCCCGTCTAGTGTTGCAAAGATGACGCCGGAAGATTCGGCTCGTGCTGAGCAGGGAAGGCTGCGACAACTTGAAATAATTACCGCCAAGAACGCGGTGACGGAACAAATGAAGGATCCTGATTCAGTCCGTTTCGGTGAGGTGGTAAACCGTGCGGGCACGATATGTGGCTATGTGAATGCAAAAAATTCACTTGGTGGATATTCAGGGGAAAAAGCGTTCATGTTCGATGTTGCTTCAAAAGAAGTTCTTATGTTTGGACAAGTCCAGAACTTCGAGAAAACATGGAATACTAAATGCCCCGCCAAATAGATAAAACCAAACTTGTAAGCCCGCACTGAGCGGGCTTTTTTTTGTCTGGAGAAAATAGATGTCCAGCAGATCATTAGGAACACTGACGCTGGACTTGATCGCCAAGATCGGTGCTTTCACCGGACCGCTCGACAAGGCTAGCCAGGAAGCGAAGAAGCGAAATGCAGAAATCAGCAAATCCTTTGACAGCCTGGCTAAGGGTGTTGGTACTGCTATCGGTAGCATCCCTGCGGTACTTACCGCACTCGTTGTTCACTCGGCCAGCGTAGCGAAGGAAATTTCAAACCAAGCAGCACTTGCTGGTCTTGGCACCACTGAGTTCCAGAAGTACGCGGCAGGCGCTAAAAGCGTTGGAGTAGAGCAGGACAAGTTGTCGGACATTTTCAAAGACACCAACGATAAGATGGGGGATTTTGCGAGCACCGGCGGTGGTGAGTTGAAGGATTTTTTTGAAAACATTGCACCGAAAGTTGGAGTAACTGCTGAGAGTTTCAAGAAGCTGAATAGCAAAGATGCGTTGGCGCTATACGTTACAAGTCTTGAAAAGGCCAACGTCAACCAGAAAGAAATGACCTTCTACATGGAGGCTATTGCCAACGATTCGACTGCACTTGTACCACTGCTTCGAAATAGTGGAAAGGCGTTCGACGAGCTTGGCCAAGCCGCCTTGGAAGCCGGCGTGGTGATGGACGAGAAAACCATTGCCGCCGCGAAGCAGTTCGGCATTGAGATGCAAGGTCTTGGCCAGTACATCACGTCCGGCAAGACCATGCTGGCCGCTGAGTTTCTGCCGGTGCTTGCTCAGTTTTCAAAAGACGTAAATCAATCGGCAAAGGACGCCGGCGGTTTGAGCGGTGCCGTAGGCGATCTGGGTAACAAGTTGGTGGAAACCTCAGCGTTTGTAGTAAACGCAGGGGATGGCGTTGTTCGCGTATTTGAAATCCTCGGGAACACTCTTGTGGGGCTCTACGCGACTGCCGTAGCTCATATGTCTTCGCTTATGAGCAGCCTGGCTTCAGGCCTCTCCAGCATAACTATTGGTGAAACAGCTGACCAATTCATTGCAGACAGCGCACGCCTTCGAGATGAAGCGTCGATAAACTTCAGCATCGCCGCACAAGCGGCCGCGAGCATCGATGAAAGCCTTACTGCTCCGCTCGCGGGTGATAAGTTTAAGGACTATGTCCAGAACGCCAAAAAAGCGGCTGCCGAGGTTGCTGCGACAACGAGTTCCATTGCGCCAGGAGCCGGCAGCGGCATTGACCCCAAAGCCCTCGAAAAGGCGAAGAAGGCTGCACAAGACGCCGAAAGCGCTGCCAAAAAGTTAAACGACACATTCAGTAGCGCCGAAACGGACCTTCAGCGGCAGATCGTCCTGATCAACACCTCTACCGATGCCCGGAAGAAAGCCGCTGAAATCGATAAGCTCCGGTTTGAGATTGCCTCGGGAAAGCTGGTTGGAATCAATGCTCAGCAACAAAAGCGTTTGGAGAGCCTGGCGGCAGAACTTGATGTTCTGGAAAAGCTCAAGCTGGCGAACGAGGATGAGGCCAAGTCGGCCACCTATCTCGCCAATCTGAAGGCGGCCAACGCCACCACCAAATCCGGATTTGATAGTGAACTGGCTGGCGCCGGCATGGGTGATAAAGCCCGTGAACGGCTTCAGCAAGACCTGGCCATTCAGCAAGATTTCAACGCGCAGATGGCCGATCTGCAAAAGCAATTCAATGCTGGCGATATCAGCGCGAGCCTGTACGAAACGGAAACAGGGATGCTCAAGGACGCTCTTTCAGAGCGCCTGGAGTTGCAGCAGGAGTATTACGCGAACATCGATATTGCCCAATCCAACTGGATGGACGGGGTGAGCGATGCTTGGCAAAACTATGTCGATGAGGCTCAGGACTACACCTCACAGGCTGCCGATGTAACGGCTTCCATTCTGGATGATGCCACTGACGGGCTCGGCAACTTTCTGGCTGATGTAGCAAGTGGTGCAGAGAATGCGGGCGATGCGCTCGGGGACCTCGTAGCGAATTTCGCCAAGTCAACGCTCAACGCGCTAACGGACATGGCGGCCCAGTGGCTGATCTATCAAGGTGTGCAGCTGCTGGTGGGCAAGGCCACTCAAGCGAGTGCAGTACCGGCATTGGTTGCCAACGCGCAGGCAACCGCCTTTCAAGCCAGCCTCGCGGCATTCGCCTCGACGGCTGCAATTCCTATCATTGGTCCTGCCGCGGCTCCAGCAGCTGCTGCCGCTGCCGCTGCAGCCACGGCGCCCATGGTTGCGGGGGTCGCAAGTGCGGCACTGGCTGGCATGGCGCACGACGGTATCGACGCTGTTCCGGAGACGGGCACCTGGCTATTGCAGAAGGGTGAGCGGGTAACGACTGCCGAAACCAGTGCCAAGTTGGATCGCACGCTCGATCGAATGAACGCCCCGTCCACAGGTGGAGGGGGTGCCTCGATCAGCATCAGTGCACCGATCACAGTCCAAGCCCAGAGCGGCGTGAGTGATCAACAGGCTCAGCAGCAGGGAGAAGCAATGAGCAAGGCGTTCACAGCTGACGTGATCCGGATCATCACTCGGGAAACCCAGCAGGGCGGTGTGCTCTGGAGGCGTGTGTAATGGCTGAGACTTTTGGATATTGCACACGCATTGGTGCCAACGGCGGTGTCAGCCAGCGCACTTGGGAAAACGACTTTGGAGACGGATACACCCAGGCTGGCGGGGTAGGCATCAACACCAAGTCGCAGTCTTGGGATATCGGTGTTGTCGGGCAGATGGTCCCAGGGGATGACCTTATGGGCGTTCGAGATTTTCTCGATCGTCACGAGGGATACAAGTCATTCTTGTGGACGCCGCCTGGAGGAATCCAGGGCCGATACAGCGCAAACGGTTACAAGCTAAATGCGCAGGGGGCAGGTCTGTTCGCCCTCAGTGTCACCTTCAAACAAGTATTCCGACCCTGATCTTTTACAATTGTTGAGCCCCGCCTAGTGCGGGGTTTGTCGTTTTTGGAGCCTTATGAATTACAACGCAGACATCCAAAAACTTGAGCCGGGTAACCAGATCCGCCTATTCGAGCTCGACGCCACGCGCCTGGGCGCGAATTTGTGGCGCTTCCACGGTCATGCGCAAGAAGGCGACATCATCTGGCAGGGACAGCTGTATTCCCCTCTCCAGATCACAGCGAAGGGGTTCGATATCCGCGGTGATGGCCGGCCGGCTTCGCCCACCTTGCAGGTGGCAAACGAACTGGGCGGTGTGCGTGGCGCGCTGACTGCGCTGTGCTTGCAGTTCCGGGACCTGGCTGGCGCCAAGGTCCGCGTCATCGAAACGTTCCGCCACTTTCTGGACGCAGCCAACTTCCCCGACGGCAATCCCACTGCCAGCAACCAGAGCAAGATCAACCTCTGGTATATCGAGCAGAAGACTGCTGAATCATTCGAATCGCTGACGTTCGACCTGTCCGGTCCAACGGACATGGAAGGGCAGATGTTGCCAGCGCAGCAGATCACCAAGCTGTGCCGCTGGGCTTGCCGGGGCGGCTACCGGGGCGAGGCGTGCGCTTACATGGGCGCCGCGATGTTCACGAAAAAGAATGAGCCCACGGACAACCCGGCACTTGATCGCTGTGGCGGTTGGTGGAGTAGCTGCAAGCTTCGCGGCAACACCCGCCGATTTGGCGGATCCATGGGCGCGAGCCTGATCGCATCTTCGAGGTAATCATGCGGATCAATCAAAAATTGCAGGCAGAGATCCGTGCTCACGCCGAGCGTGATTACCCCGCCGAGGCGTGCGGTGTGTTGGTCAGCACTGAGTCAGGCCGCATTTATGTCCCTTGCGGCAACAAAGCGAAGACCGCCCGGGAGAATTTCCAGATCGATGAGCGCGACCTGGCGGCCGCAGAAGATCTCGGAGCCGTCGTTGCAATCATTCACAGCCATCCTGACAAAGCGCCGTCGCCGAGCATGGCCGATCGCGTCAGTTGCGAACTGCACGAACTGCCCTGGGGCATCGTGGGCTGGCCTGGCGGTGAGTTCGAGTGGTTCAAACCGGCCGGGTTTCAGGCGCCGCTGCTGGGGCGGGACTTCTCCCATGGCCTTCTGGATTGCTGGGCCGCTTGCCGCGACTGGTATGCCCGAGAGGCAGGGCTGCAGCTGCCAAACTTTGAGCGCCATGACCTGTGGTGGGAGGACGAGCAAGGGCCGAGCCTTTATGAAGACAACTTCAAGGACGCGGGTTTCTACCAGGTTGAAACGGCCCAGCGCGGGGACATGCTGGTGTTGCAAATCCCAACCCCGGGCCAGAACTGCTTCCACCCTAACCACGCCGCGATCTACCTGGGCGATGAGCCCGCGCTGATTAGTGAGCCCGCAGCCACCTTGGGTGGCTCCGGGCCATTTATCTACCACCACATGGCGGGTCGCCTGGCCGGGCGTGAAATCTTCGGTTGGTCGCAGGCCAGCCGGGTGAA
The DNA here is from genome assembly GCF_054897715.1 of Pseudomonas sp. RT6P73. Taxonomy (NCBI): domain Bacteria; kingdom Pseudomonadati; phylum Pseudomonadota; class Gammaproteobacteria; order Pseudomonadales; family Pseudomonadaceae; genus Pseudomonas; species Pseudomonas sp. RT6P73. The sequence continues at coordinate 801,813 of NZ_JBUBUV010000002.1, forward strand.
ACTGATACTGAGGCATAAGGACTACCGCCCATGACAATGACGACCATCAAGCTGGGCGGCGTGCTGGGTAAGCGCTTTGGCCGCGAGTACTTGCTCGACCTGTACGGCTTCCGCGACGCGATGAGCGCGCTGTGCAACATGAAGCCGGGCTTCGAGCAGTTCCTGCGCAGCGCCGAAGAACGAGGGCTGGTGTTCGCAGTGTTCATTGACGAACGAAACGTCGGCGAACAGGAACTCGATCTCAAGTCGGCAGGGCCAAGTGCGATCCGCATCATGCCGATCATTCAAGGGAGCAAGCAGGCGGGCATGTTTCAGACATTGCTTGGCGTGGCCCTGGTAGTCGCCGGACTGTTCACAGGCGGTACGACTTCTACGCTGGGTATGGGCCTGCTGGCCGCCGGCGCCGCAGTTGGCTTGGGCGGTGTGGTGCAGATGCTGTCTCCGACGACCAAGGCCAATACCAGTGACAAGAATGAGGACGGTAACAACCCGAGCTATGGCTTTGGCAGCGCCGTCACCACCATCGCCCAGGGCAACCCCTACCCGTTGCTCTACGGCGAGCGGGAGATCGGCGGGGCCGTAGAATCTGGCGGCATCTACACGCAAGACAACATCTGATCCTCGGAAACACCCACAACCCGCTTCGGCGGGTTTTTGCATTTATGGAGATCCCTGAATGGGCGCAGTAGCGAAGAAACGCCGGTCGGTGACGGGCGCAAAGGGTGGCCAGGCAAAGCAGAAACAGCCGAGCATCGCTACCAATAGCGTCCCTTCGATCGCCACTGCCCGCATCGTTTACCTCTGGAGCTGGGGTCCGATCGTCGGGCCTGTGAATGGCCTGCAGTCCGTGCGATTGGATGGCACGCCTATTCAGGCTCCGGACGGGACCATCAATTATCCAGGCGTGAAATGGCAGTTCCGATCCGGCGAACTTAATCAAGCTCGCCTTGCGGGCGTGTCCGAGTCGAGCAACGAAATCGCCGTGGGCCAAGAGCTGCTGACCACGGCGCCTTGGCTGCACACGATCAACAACGCAATGATCGATGCACTGCGTCTTCGCTTCAGTTGGCCGCAGCTTCAGAGCCAGGACTCGAGCGGCAACATCAACGGCGTGCGCATCGACTATGCCGTAGACATCTCCACCGACAACGGCCCCTATGTCCAGGTCCTGACCTCGTTTGTCGATCGGAAAAACATCACCAAGTACGAGCGGTCGCACCGTCTTGAGTTGCCAGAGGGCAGTAGCTGGACGGTCCGGGCCCGACGCCTTACACCGGAAGCGAACAGCTCGCTGGTGCAGGACGGCATGGTTGTGGAGGCCGTTGCCGAGGTTGTTGACAGCGACCAGGAATACCCGCTGACGTCGGTTGGCTGCATTGAATACGACGCCCAGCAGTTCGGCGGCGATATCGCCAAGATCGCGGTATTGATGCGCGGTCGCATCGTGCGCGTTCCGACCAACTACAACCCTGAAACCCGAACCTATGCCACCGGCGGCGCCGGCACCAGCAATGGCGTTTGGGACGGAACGTTCAAAGAGGCGTATACGAACAACCCGGCCTGGGTCTTTTATGACCTGGTGCTGCACCCGTATTACGGGCTCGGTGAGCGAATTGATGCAACGATGGTGGATCGCTGGTCGCTGTACCGGATCGCCCAGTATTGCGACCAGATGGTGCCGGACGGTAAAGGCGGGCATGAACCACGCTTTACCTGCAACCTGTACTTTCAGAAGCAGGCCGAAGCCTACGCGGTGCTGCAGGACCTGGCCTCGATTTTCCACGGCATGGCCTATTGGGACGGAAGCCAGGTAGTCGTCAATGCCGATATGCCCGGCGACCCGGTATTCAGCTATAGCCCGGCGCAGATCCTCAACAACGGAGCCATCCAGTACGACGGCACGCGTTGGCGCGATCGGCACACCAACGCCATGGTTTCGTGGGACAACCCTGGACAGGGCTTTGAAACTGACAAAGAACCGGTGTTTGACGACGAAGCGCTGAGCGAACTGGGCTCCGTGCGGGAGCTTGCCGTCGATGCTTTTGGATGTACCTCGTTGGGTCAGGCCCAGCGCGCTGGCCAGTGGGCGCTGTTGACCGAACAACTGCAAACCCGGGGCGGTACCTTCCGCGTCGGGCTGGACGGACACATTCCCAAGCCGGGCCAGGTGATCGCTGTTGGTGACCCAATGCTGGCCGGCCGCGCGAATGGCGGGCGCATCTCGTCGGTGAACGGCCGGGTAATTACGCTGGATCGTGACCTAGAGATTCCCACCGGAGCCCGCCTGCTGTTGAACCTGCCAAGCGGGAAATCCGAAGGGCGCGTCATTAAGTCGTTTGCCGGTCGCGCTGTCACGGTCATGGCTGATTACAGCGAAGTGCCGGAGGCTGAGTGTGGCTGGGTGATCGACTTTGACGATCTGAAGGTGATGCAGTTCTATGTGCGTAACGTCACGCGGCCGGAGTGGCATCAGTTCCAGATCGAGGCGATCCAGCACGAACCGAGCAAGTTCGATGCAATCGACTTCGGCGCTGTTGTAGATACGCGTCCGATTAGTGGGATTCCGATCGGGACACAAGAGGCGCCGGCGCGGGTACTGCTCAGTCAGCACGTCGTGATCGAGCAGGGCATTGCCGTCACCAACATGACTATTGCCTGGGACGCCGCGCCCGGTGCTGTCGGGTATGACGTCGAATGGCGCTGGGGCGCGCGGGAGTGGATCAAGGTTCCGCGCACGGGCGAGTTGGCCGTGGATGTACGAGGGATTTACTCCGGCCAATACTTGGCCAGGGTGCGGGCGGTCAGTGCGATGAATGTTTCATCCATCCCAACCAACTCTGTGCTGACCGACTTGCTCGGCAAAACTGGCCTTCCACCATCTGTTGCTCACCTCATCGCCACACCGCTGTTGTTCGGCATCAATCTCAAGTGGGGGTTCCCGGCTGGTGCCGAGGATACCCAGCGCACGGAGATCTGGTACGGGGCATCGACCAGTCTGGAGGCGGCCACCAAGCTGGCAGATCTGGCCTATCCGCAGAAAGAGTACTCAATGCAAGGCCTTCGGGCCGGCGTGACGTTCTTCTTCTGGGCGCGGTTGGTCGACCGTACCGGCAACATCGGTCCGTTCTATCCAATCGGGCTTGGGGTCATGGGCCAGTCGAGCTCTGACGTCTCGGCCATCTTGGAAATGATCGCCGGCCAGATTGGCGAGACGGAACTTGGCCAGGACCTGCTGGACGAGATCAACAAAATCCCCGGCCTTCAGGAACAGATCGACGCGCTCGACGACATCCTCCTGTACGACCCATCTAAGACCTATGTCGATGAAGACATGGTGCGAATGGGGCAGCGTTTGTATCAAGCTACTCAAGCGGTGCCGCTCGATACTCCACCACCGAATCTGGCTTACTGGCTGGATATCGGGAAGTCTATTGAAACGGCGAATGGACTGGCGGAGCAGGTGGCCTTCAACACCGCGGATATCACCGAGCTCGATGGTATGGTCACGGCTCAGGCGACCGCTTTCCAAGCGTTGCGCGCCTCCTACAGAGACGACAACGGGGAAGGGGATCTGGCCGATGCTCTGAAAGGCTGGACCAGCACTGCGGCGATCGCCAGAGAGGAAAAGGTCAGGGCTTCAGAAAACGAAGCGATGGCACAAATCACGACCACCCTAGACGCAAAGGTTGGTCAGAATGCTGCAAACCTCACCACGCTTGAGCAGGTGGTTGCGACGAACAACTCGGCGACGTCTACCAAGATCGATCAGCTCAGCGTCACCATTGGACAAAACGGTTCAGCGATCCAGCAAAACACTGCGGCTATTCAACAGACCGCTACGGCTTATGCAGACACAAGCGGCAAGTTGTCGACGATGTGGTCGGTGAAAATGCAGGTCAACGCGCAGGGACAGTACGTCGCAGCGGGTATCGGCCTCGGCATCGAGAACGGGCCGGCAGGTTTGCAAAGCACTTTTCTGGTAAGCGCCGACACCTTCGCGGTGGTCAACGGCATCAATGGCACGCTGTCCTCGCCATTTGCAGTGACCGGCGGCCAGGTGTTTATCCGCTCCGCGTTCATCGAGAACGGTTCGATCAACATGCTCAAGATCGGCGACACCTTGCAGTCTGACAACTACGTTGCCGGTTCCACCGGTTGGCGCCTGACGAAGGCTGGGGTGTTCGAAATCAACGGCAACGTTGCGGGTGCTGGCCGAATGACCATGACAAACAACGCGCTGAAGGTTTACGACGCCAACGGTGTCAAGCGCGTGCAGCTGGGGGATCTAAACGCATGAGTTTTGGAATGCGGACCTGGGGTGCTGACGGAATACTTCAGTTCAACACTGATACGGCAACTTGGAGGATCGTGCTGTCATCGGTTGTTTCGTTTGCGGGCGCGGGAGGGAAAAGCACTCAGCAATTTTCGGTGCCCGGCTGCAACACCAGTAACGCGGTGGCCATTGTTCTCCCGATCGGAGTAGCCGCCGACGACGACCGCCAGCTCGAAACAGAAATGACCGACGGCACCGTCTACGTCAGGAACTACATCAATGGTTACGCCGGGCTGAAGTTTTCTCACAGCACAATGAGGCTGATTGTCATGAGGTGGTACTGATGGCGGGATTCGGACTCTCGGTTGTCAACGATAGAGGTGTGGTTTCCATTGACTCGGAATACGCGAGACTGTGTGTTCTTCAGTCGGGAAGGTATTCGGGAGGGGCGGGGAGTGCGGGCGTGTCCTTCAGTCCCGCAATAACAACCCAAGAGCCTCCGCTTATATTCTTAAGGCCAGATAACAATGGAGGTCTTGTCACCATTGGCTGCAGAATTTCGGGAGCACCGGGAAACTGGACCGGGATGACCATCACCGGTCCTGCAACTTATGCCCCGACAGGGAAATACTTTGTAGGTGGATTCGCTGCAACGGCCACCGCGGCGTTCGGCATGAGGCTTTGGGACGGCGCCAGTAAGCTTCTGTTTGATAGCGGCACACCATCAGCAGTATTCACAAGGTTTTTTCAGAGTTGGACGTATGTAAAGTCTACACAGGATGCGCAAGGATTTTATACCAACTGGTATTCATCACCATTCAGTTCGTCGGCCGATGAATATTTGATGATTAATAACGCGGGTATGCGAATGTTGTCCGGTGACAATATTGGACGGACCACTGGCATTACATATGACTTCGCCCAATCTCAACTTTGGTTTACTACTACTGCCTTGAGCAACCCGATTGTCTTTTTCTTACCAGCCATCTTCTCAAAAATTACTGCTTAAACAAATTCTTATAGGGATTCATTTATGCCTTGGTATAAAGCCGGGACGGTTTCTGTCACCCTAAATTCCAATGCCGTCATTGGCACTGGAACAGCTTTTATCGCGAATAGCCGAGTGGGTGACGCCTTTCGGGGGCCGGACGGTGGTTGGTATGAAGTGGGCAACATCGCCAGTGATACCGCGATGTCGATCTCGCCGCCGTATCAAGGCGTAACCAATGCAGCCGGCATCTACGCGCTGGCCCCAATGCAAGGCTACGTGAAGGATTCAGCCGATGCGCTGAGATCGTTAGTCAACACCTACGGCCAGAAGCTCGCCGCACTCGGCACGACCGGCAACTACGACATTCTTCCTGTCAACAAAGGCGGTACAGGTGGGGCTGATCAGGCTTCGGCTCGCGCAGGGTTGGGCGCTGCGAAATCTGGTGCAAACCTTGACATCACAGCGCTTAGCGGTTTGACGACTGCACTCAGCGTTGCCCAAGGAGGCACGGGCGGTAACACACAGGGTTCAGCTCGTAGCGGTCTTGGGCTAGGGTCTGCGGCAGTGGCCGCAATAATCGGAACAGTATCCCAATCCGGAGGTGCTCCTACCGGGGCACTAATGGAGTACGGGTCAAATGCAATCGGAGAATATTGGAAGTTTGCTAACGGGCTAATGGTCAGCTCCCAGTATATACAATTAGGATCACTGACATGGACTGCCGGTACTGGTGTCCGTTTCGTGCAAGTAACGGCGGGACTGCCAGTTACATTTGCCGTGAGCCCACTTCTATATACACAAGTTCGCGACGGCAATGTCTCAGCCCGGGCAGCTTGGTGCACCATCGCAGTTGCTCCAACTCCTGGAACAATTGATGCTTGGTTTGCCGCGTCATCGGGCACGACAGGCTCCAACTCTTTCGGCGTGAACGTTTTTGCGCTAGGTAAATGGTTTAACCCATAAGGGACTGAGATATGAAAATTGTACTTGTTCCGCAGCGCCGGGATGACACGCTGGAAGTTATGAAGGCGGGCGATGTTCTTACGGTGAATGGCGAAAGCTTCGACTTTTCACTTGTGGGCGACGGTGCCACACTCCCAAGAGCGGCGATTAATTCTCAATGGTTTGCAGGGGATGTCGACAGAATCGATGGGGAATTAATTCTCGCGTTATGGCTCCCCAATCCTTTGAACTACAGCCCCCAACAGGCGTTCCCCGTACCGTTGGAGAACGTGCCGGATGGACTGGTAGTTTTCCCACCACCACTGCCGGACGAGGTGGTAGCTGCTCAGCAGTCCGAAGAGCAGGAGAGCTGGGAGCAAAGTCACGACCTTGGCCGCGAAGTGGAGCTTGAAGCATGAATATCGACTGGTCCCAACTCATCACCAAGGCCATGAAGGACGCCGCCGCCCACGCCGCGCAACTGGCCGTTGCAAAAACAGAATTGACCGCGAGAAATTCCAAGGCTTTGGCACAAATTGCCCGTATTCAGGAGCGCATCGATACGATCGGCTTTGGTATCGATATCGGCGAAGCGACCGCAGAGGACGAGGCGGAGCAGGCCGCCCTGCTGATCAATGTCAAGGCCTGGAAAAAATACAAATTCGATCTTGGAAAAGTGACAACCCAGTCGACCTGGTACGCCGCTCCGATTTGGCCCATTGAGCCAGTGGTGCCGGTAATCGTGGCGGACCCGCAAACTGTGGCTGCCGACCTGATCTAACGCGCCACCGCAGTGCAACGCAACCCGCCACCGAGCGGGATTTTTTTTGCCTGGAGAAAAGTATGACCGTCATCGAGAAAGACCGCGACATCCTCGCACGCACGCTGTGCGGTGAAGCCCGCGGTGAAAGCCTCGCCGGGCAGATTGCCGTGGCCTGGACGATTCGTAACCGCGTGAACGATGGCAAGACCAAGTCGTGGTGGGGGGATGGCTATGCCGGCGTATGCCAGGCGCCGTACCAGTTCAGTTGCTGGAACAAGAACGACCCAAACTTCGCCTATCTGAGCGGGGCCAAAGCGATTCCGTTCCGGGAGCTTGCCCAGGCACGGATTGCTGCTGACCAGGTGATCGACGGCAAAGTGTCGGATCCCACTGGCGGTGCCACGCACTATTACGCCATCGCCATGAAGAAGGCGCCGGCCTGGGCCGCGAAGGCCAAGCAGACATTGAGACTTGGTGGTCACGCCTTCTTCAAGGATGTGCCGTGACTCCAGCCGGGTATCAGGCTCAAGTGTCGGAGGTGTCCCGCTGAAGGGGGAAAGGGCTTTCGAATGGCTTCTCGCCGGACAGTTTGCGGATCCTGAGGGTGAGTTCGCTGATGTGCCTGCTGTTGGCCATCAGCTCCCAGTTGCTTTTCGTCTCAATATCGGTGGCTCTACGGTTTGAATCTGCGAGATCGGCCTTGACCTTCAACAGTTCGACACGCAGCGCCCCGCATTCCTTCGAGACCTCACCATGCATTTGCACTATGCCGAAGATGTCTTCGCGGGCTTTGCGCAATTGCAGGGTCAGTTCCTGCACCTCGTTCTCGGTCATGCGCAGGAAGTAGCGGCAGGTCTCAAGCTCAGTGGGGCAGCCAAGCCAGTCGCTGGTGTCTTCAATTTCGAGGGGGTCCACGGTTATGCCTTATTGATACTGTTTGGATATACAGTAATCGAGGCGCGGCATTCGGGCGAGGATGAAGCGACGAGCAGTAGGGGTTTGGATTGGTATTCGGTCGGCAGGACGCCGGAGGTGGGATTTCTTCTGTGGATATTCTTCCCCAAAACGCAACCGTTTGGGCCAATGTTTATTGGGTTCTAAAGAGTCGCAAAAGGTGCTGCTTTTTGTGGTCGATTTGTAGCTCAAGGCCTTGATTCTAAAGGCCTTGATTGATTTCTATGCGGCATCCCAGGCTTTGATACGGCAATTGACCCTCTGCAATGGCGCTAAAGGATCCGGAAAGGCCTGAAACGCTGTCTAAAACTACCTCGACCTTCCCCGGTTTCATTGGCCCGAAAGGCGCCTAAGTCAGGTTAGGGTTTTAGACAGTCGCAAATGCATACCCTTGAAATACGTGACCTGTAAGCCGTCTCCGTTAGTACTGCTGCATCATCGGCGTGTGTGAGGACAGATCGGACAGTGCTTTATTCATCGGATATCAGGCAAATTCGTTGAAAGGTGTAGGGCAAAGGAGGGACATCGGCCCGGCTCTTCCGCGATGGGCGCAAGGTTAACATGAGCAGTCTGCCGGACGCAGGCATGAAAGCCATGCTGCACCTTTCTGCTGGCTATGCACGTTTTATGCAAAACAGCATTTGTCTTCCAAAAAAAGTTCAAGCACTATGCCCGTTATGCAAAAACGCAATGTTTCTACCGTCCTAAGAGCGCTGCTCGATCAGCACGGGATCTCCCCCACGGAGCTTCACCGTCGCACCGGCGTGCCTCAATCCACTCTCTCGCGGATCCTCAGCGGGAAGATCGTCGATCCTTCGGATAAACACATTTCGAAGATCGCCGAGTACTTCGCCGTGAGCACCGATCAGTTGCGGGGGCGCGCGGATGTTGCGTCCACCGCCAATACCGGACGCGATGAATTGCATTCCGAACTCAAGGACATAAGTCTGTGGGACGACGATACGCCCGTCGATGATGACGAGGTGTCGGTCCCCTTTCTTCGCGAGGTTGAATTGGCTGCTGGATCAGGAAGATTCGTCATCGAAGAGAGCGAGCGCTCTAGCCTGCGCTTCGGCAAGCGCAGTCTGCGCCACAACGGTGTGCAGTTTGATCAGGCGAAATGCGTGACGGTGCGCGGCAACAGCATGTTGCCGGTGCTGCGCGATGGCGCCACCGTTGGCGTGAATGCGGGCAAGTGCGGGATTGGCGACATTATTGATGGCGACCTGTATGCCATCAACCACAACGGCCAGTTGCGGGTGAAACAGCTTTATCGCTTGCCCACCGGCATTCGCCTGCGCAGCTTCAATCGCGATGAACACCCGGACGAGGACTACACCTTCCAGGAAGTCCAGGAAGAGCAAATCGTCATCCTCGGTCACGTTTTCTGGTGGGGCATGTACGCCCGTTAACCTCACCGCTGTCCGCTAAAACCCGCCCGAGAGCGGGTTTTTTTTCGCCTGCCAAAAACCGTCAGCGCCTTTATTTATGGGGTGTTCATGCGTCAGTGCATTTGCTGTGCATAAATAAATGCGTTTATGCATTGACTGTATATGCATCCATGCATATTCTTGTCTCAAGCCGCTCAACAAAGCAGCTCGAAACGAAGTTCTTTAGTTCCACCACAAAGGCAGCGATGAACCGGCCTCAACGGTTCAGAGGGTTGGCAACTGACCCGGGTGTGCAGCGTAAAGCACCAGAAACAGTTATCCGGCGGGCAGGGACCGCGGTCGGAAAAACAATTTGAATGGACTCGTACCGCGCCAGTAGCGCCGAAAAGTCAGCAGGACCGCATTACTGAAAAGCCCGGAACGCTCCGGGCTTTTTGGAATGCCTACCTACCTTCAACACCCAAGAGACACCGTTTGAAAGAACCACACATTACTCATCCATCACCCCGGGAGGCGTGACATGACAAACGAGCAACAAGCGTTGCTGGACATGCCGATCTGGCTGGTCATCGTGCTCGCCCTGGTGGGCGGGGTGTCCGGCGAGATGTGGCGTGCCGACAAGGAGGGCGCTCGCGGCTGGTCGTTGCTGCGGCGACTTGCCCTGCGTTCCGGGGCCTGCGTGGTGTGCGGGGTCTCGGCCATCATGCTGCTGTACGCCGCCGGCGTGTCGATCTGGGCCGCTTGCGCATTTGGCTGCTTGACAGCGATGGCCGGCGCGGACGTCGCGATCGGTCTTTACGAGCGCTGGGCCGCGAAGCGGATTGGCGTTTGCGAAGTGCCGCCGCGCGACACAAGCCAGGATCACTGAAACCCAAGACCAATGGATTGGCGAACAGTGGCGCCCCGACCGGCATCCGACCTGCAAGGACGCGGGTTTCCCATGGCCAGTACCTTTGAATCAAACCCGCCCCTCAGCGGGTTTTTTATGCCCGGTGACAACCCATGAAGATCACTCCACTGATTTCGCAATTACGCGATCACTGCCCAACCCTCGTCAATCGCGTGGCCGCTGGCATCGATCTCACCACCCTGCAAGCCGACAACCCGCTGCAAACCCCTTGCGCCTACGTCGTACCGATCGCCGATGTGGCGAGCCAAAGCGTGGCGCAAAACCTGGCCCTGCAACCGATCCGCGACCGCTTCGAAGTCACCCTGGTGCTCGACACCACGGACGCTACAAAAGCGCTGGATCTGATGCACGACCTGCGGGCCGAACTGTGGCGCGCGCTGGTGGGTTTCAAACCCGGCAGCGACTACGACGCCATCGCATACGACGGCGGCGAACTGGTTTCCATCAACAGCAGCCGTGCGCTGTATCGCCTGCGCTTTTATACCGAGTTCCAGCTCGGCCGCAATCTGCCCGGCCAGCCTGCGGAAAGCTGGCACGAACGTGAACTGGACGGCTTGTCGTCCTTTACCGGGGTCACCGTGCGGGTCGATGCGATCGACCCGGCAGACCCCAATCTGAAACGCCCGGGGCCCGACGGGCGCCTGGAACTGACTTTCTCTGGAGACGTAACCCCATGAGCAAACGTATCACCGTGCTGCCGGCCCCAGGCCGTGCCGTGCCCGACCCGGAAGCGGGCGATCTGTTGCCCCTCGAGGGCCGTGAAGTGTCGGACAACGCCTGGTGGCGTCGACGTCTGGCCGATGGCGATATCACTATCAAAGCCGTGAAAGCGGCAAAACCACAGGGAGCCAAATAATGGCGATCGGATTCAGCAACATCCCCGCGGACATTCGTGTTCCGCTGTTCTACGCCGAGATGGACAACTCGGCAGCCAATAGCGCGTCGTCGGCCATGCGCCGTTTGATCGTCGCTCAGGTCAACGACAACATGGCGCCGGCCGACGTCGGCAAACTGGTGCTGGTGTCCAGCGTGGCACTGGCAAAAAGCATCGGCGGCCAAGGCTCGATGCTGGCTTCGATGTACGAGACGTTCCGCAAGACCGATCCGGTCGGCGAGATCTGGTGCCTGCCGCTGCACAACACTGAAGGCAGTATCGCCAAAGGCGTGCTGACCCTCACCGGCGCGGCCACCCAAAGCGGTGTGCTCAACCTGTACGTCGGTGGTGTTCGTGTTCAAGCGGCCATTGTCAGCGGTAACACAGCGGTTCAAGCAGCCACCGCGCTGGCGCTGAAAATCAACGCCGCCGCTGATCTGCCGGTCACTGCCGCTGCGGTCGAAGGTGTCGTGACCCTGAGTGCCAAATGGACTGGCGACAGCGGCAACGACATCAGCCTGCAATTCAATCGCCTGGGCAAGAGCAATGGCGAAGAAACCCCGACCGGCCTGACCTCGGCGGTCACCGCCATGACTGGCGGCGCCGGTGTGCCGGATCAGGTTGCCGCCGTGGCCGCGCTGGGCGACGAACCGTTCGAGTTCATCTGCATGCCGTGGTCGGACTTGTCGACCCTCAACACCTGGCAAGCCGTCATGGATGACAGCACCGGTCGCTGGTCCTGGGCCAAGCAATTGTTCGGTCACGTCTACAGTGCCAAGCGCGGCACCATTGGTACTTTGGTCGCCGCTGGCCAGGCGCGTAACGATCAGCACATGACCCTTCAGGCGCTGGAGCCGGGCGTACCGCAACCGTTCTGGGTTCAAGCCGCTGCACTGGCTGCGCGCACGTCGGTATTCATTTCCGCCGATGCCAGTCGTCCGACTCAAAGCGGTAGCCTGCCAGGTCTCGACCCGGCCCCGGCGAGCGAACGTTTTACCCTGACTGAGCGTCAGTCGCTGCTTAACTACGGCATCGCCACCGCCTACTACGAAGGCGGGTACGTGCGCATTCAGCGTTCGATTACCACCTATCAGAAGAACGCTTACGGCCAGGCGGACAACTCCTACCTGGACAGCGAAACCATGCACCAGTCGGCGTTTATCGTGCGCCGCCTGCAAAGCGTGATCACCAGCAAGTACGGTCGCCACAAACTGGCTTCCGACGGCACCCGTTTTGGCGCCGGCCAGCCGATCGTCACCCCGAGCACCATCCGCGGGGAGCTGATCGCCCAGTACGCCAAGCTCGAACTGGAAGGCCACGTGGAAAACGCCGAGCTGTTCGCCCAGCACCTGATCGTCGAGCGCGATGTGCAGGACCCGAGCCGGGTCAACGTGCTGTTCCCGCCGGATTACATCAACGGCCTGCGCGTGTTCGCGTTGCTCAACCAATTCCGTCTGCAGTACGACGACGCGGCGTGATCGCTGCCTTGACTGTGTGATTTCAGCCCACCCCGCGTGGGCTTTTTATTTGAAGGGAGAAACACCATGGGTCAACTGATTGCGGGCACCTGCTACGTCAAAGTGGATGGCGCTCAACTGACCATCAATGGCGGCTGCGAAGCGCCACTGATGTCCACCAAACGCGAAACCGTCGTACCGGGTTTCTACAAGGAAACCGACATTGCGCCGTCGTTCAAAGTGACCGCGCTGCACACCCCGGACTTCCCGCTCAAGCAGCTGGTGGCTGGCGTCGACATGACCGTCACCTGCGAATTCAGCAACGGCAAAGTCTACGTGCTGGCCGGCGCCTACCTCGTCGATGAACCGGCATCCAAGGGTGACGACGCCTCGATCTCGCTGGTCTTCAACGGTGTGAAGGGGACCTGGCAATGAGCGGCGCCGTGAAGCTTCAGGTTGCGATTGAAGCCCACGGCGAGCCCTTGACCGAACTCAACCTGCGCCGTCCGACGGTGCAGGAAGTTCGAGCGATCAAGGCGCTGCCGTACAAGATCGACAAGAGCGAAGAAGTCAGCCTGGACATGGACGTTGCGGCCAAATACATCGCGGTCTGCGCCGGCATCCCGCCGTCGTCGGTCAACCAGTTGGACCTGGCTGATCTCAACGCGTTGAGCTGGGCCGTCGCGAGTTTTTTCATGAGTGCGGCGTCGGAGCCATCACCGACCTGATCGCAGTCGCCTATGACCTGGCCTGGTTCTGGAAGGTTGACCCCGAACAGATGATGGCCAGGCCACTGGATGTGCTCCGGGAATCCCTGGAGCACGCGCAACGGATCAATGCGATGCAGCAGGTGCAGTGATGGCGAACACACAGATAAACATGAGCCAGACGAATATCCTGGCCACGGTGAACATGATCGTGGTGATGCAGGGCGCCAAGAAACTGGACGCCGAGCTGAAAGGGATTCGGGGCAAAGTCGCAGCATTCAAGAAAAGCATGGAGGACAGCGGTCTCAAACCGCTGGACCTCTCCGGTTTTATCTCCGGCGGCGGGTTGTTGAAGCCGTTCCAGGACGGCATTAAAAAAGCTATTGCGGCTCAGGATGAGCTGGCAAAAAAAGCCATGGCCCTCAAGGGGCTGAAAGTGCCCAAGGTGGTCTCGGGGGAAACCTCTGCCAACCTTGCAAAATTCAACAAATCCCTCGACGACATCTCGCTGAAGATCGGTCAGGCGTTGCTCCCGGCGGTCAATGGCATTGTCACCGCACTCACACCGGTAGTGACCGCCATCGGCCAGTTCGCAGCGAATAATCCCTACCTGGTAGAAGGTTTGGCGGCGGCTGCGGTGGCGTTCACCGTGGTGACCGTCGCTGCAATGGGGTTTGCGACGGTGATGGGTATCTTGACATCGCCGATCGGCCTGATTGCCGCTGCCATTGCCGCAGCCGTCGCGATCATAGTGATTGGTGCGCGTTTGATCATCGATAACTGGGCATCGATCTCAGGATTCTTTTCCGGGCTCTGGACATCCATCAGCGCCGATACCGATGTCGGGATTTCGACGATCAAACAAAGCTGGAACAAGCTTGGCACGGGCATGTCGCAAACCCTGGATCGGATCGGGACTTCTGCCCGCACAGCTTGGGAGGGCATCAAAGCGGACTTTTTCGCTGGCGCCAGCAGCGTCGTCACAGGGACCACCGAGCGCTTCGGAAAACTCCAGGCGACGTTAGGTGAAAACTGGTCTTCAGCCAGTGGTGGGGTAACCGATTTCTTTGACCGTGCGACGGTGAAAACGGTGGCCGTATATGAGGCACTTAAATCCCGATTCAACTGGTCACCGAGAGAAGTGATGGCTGGGATCTGGAAGTCGGCTGGCAGCGTTGTGACCGATTTCTGGAACAGCGCTACGGCGAAAACGTCGGCCGTATATGAGGCACTCAAATCCCGATTCAACTGGTCGCCGAAAGAGGTGATGGCCGGGGTCTGGAATTCGGCAGGCGGCGTTGTGACCGATTTCTGGAACAGTGTTGCGGCAAAAACAACAGCAGGATATGAGGCGCTTGGATCGGCATTCTCCTTCTCTCCTTCGGCGATGATCGAAGGCCTGTGGCAGCCGCTGGCGGGAGTGTTTTCCGCGCTGTGGGATGTGCTTCGCGCATCGGCGACAGCGTTTATGGACGGTTTTCGCGGTTTGTTCAGTGGTTCGCCGGTTGAAAGGGTGACCGCTGCCTGGGAGGGCTTGAAGGGTTACTTTTCCGGTCTGTGGACATCGTTGACTGCTGATGTGCAACCGATTCTGGATACGTTCGGTTCGCTGTTCGGTCAGTCGCCGATGGAAGCGATCAAGCAAGCCTGGGAGCCGATTTTGGGTTGGTTCAATGAGCTGTGGACAAAACTCCAGAGCCTTATCGGGCCGATCAAAAATCTGCTGGGCGGCGGCGTTGGCGGCTTGGTCGCGAGGATCACCGGCCAGCCGGGTGCTGACGGCGAGAAAGGCCAGGCCCCAGCCCCTTCGTTCTTCGGTAAAGACATTGATGCCCCGCACGCCTCGTCGGGATTGCCCGGCAACCTGCCACAACACTCCAGCGCCCTGATTCAACAAAGCGCCGCCAATAACCGCACGCAACTCGAAGGCGGCCTGACCGTGCGCTTCGAAAACGCGCCGGCCGGCCTGCGCACCGCTCAACCGCAAACCAATCAACCGGGGCTGACGCTCAACTCGCGTATCGGTTACCGCTCACTTTCGCTTGGAGGTTCCAATGAACTGGCGTGACCGTTTATTGCCGGCGTCCTTTCGAGGTGTCGGTTTCTGGGTCGATCAGACGAAAACCCCGGTCGGCAAAAAGGGCCAGTTGCACGAGTACCCGCAGCGAGACCTGCCGTTTTTCGAGAATCTTGGCCGGCAGGCGAAGATTCACGACCTGACGGCATTCATTGTCGGCCCCGATTGCCTGGAGCAGCGCGACAAACTGCTCAAGGCGCTGGAGCAGGGCCGGGGGGAACTGGTCCATCCGTGGCTGGGACGGCTGCAGGTCAAAGTCGGCGAATGCGATATGACCCACACCCGCCAGGACGGCGGGTTGGTGACCTTTACGCTGAAGTTTTACCCCGATGAACCGCTGCCGTTTCCGACCGCGACGGTCAGTACGCAAAAGGTGCTGCTGGCGAAAGCCGACACCCTGCTGGGCTCGGCAGTGGCGCGTTTTGAGCAGGTGATGACCCTGATCAAGGCCGCCCGGATCGGCATCGCCAATCTGCGCAACAGCCTCACCGGCGTTTTTGAGGTCATCAAGGAACAGCTCAAACCGCTGATCGAGCAATACCGCCAGATCACCGAACTGGTCAAGGCAGTCAAGGAGTTGCCCAAGGAAGTGGCGGCGGAATTCAAGGGACTGCTGGGCGACATCAAGTCGCTCAAGGACTTCGCGAAGGAGGGTTATCGTGGCGTGATTGCCGACGTCTCCCAACAGCTCGAAGCCATTCGCAAGGCAGACGCGCCGAAGCTCACCACCGGCAAGGACACCACCGCCGCCGCACAAGCCATGGCGGATCTGGTGCAGGACACGCTGTTGGTCAAAGTGGCGCAATGGGTGGCCTCGATGCCGGTGGCCACAAAGCCGGTGAAGACACCGTCGACACCCTCGCTGGAGCATCAGGCGATGCAACCGGTCAGCCGTCAGGAAGTGCCGGTCATCAACGATCTGCAAGTGTTGCAAAAGGCGCTGGTCGCAGCGATCAACCCGATGCTGGACAAGGCGGGGCCTGCGCACTACCAAGCCATCGACGATGTAAAACAGGCATTGATCGCACACCTCAAAGCGGTGGCGTCGTCTGGAGTGCGACAGGTCAGCAAGGCATTCCAGGAAAGCCTTCCAGCCCTGGTCGTGGCCTACAAGCAATTTACCGATGCGACACGGGTCACTGAAGTGACCCAAAGCAACGGTATTTCCCATCCGGGTTTTTTGCCGAACGCAGTGAAAGTCTCCGGGGAGTGAGCCATGAGCGAGCTGGATAATCGCGTCACGCTGACCGTCGGCGGGATGGAATACGGTGGCTGGAAAAGTGTGGACATCAGTGCGGACCTGGAGCGTCAGTTCCGCACCTTCAAACTCGACATCACCTGGCAATGGCCGGGGCAGACCGTGGATCAGCGGATCAAGGCCGGGGACAGTTGCGAGGTGCGAATCGGCAAGGATCTGGTGCTCACCGGTTACGTGTTCAAGGCGCCCATCAGCTATGACGGGCAGCAAATCAGCCTGAGCATCGAAGGCAGCTCGAACACCCAGGACCTGGTGGATTGCGCGGCAACCAACCGTCCGAACCAATGGCACGGCCAGTCCTTGCTGAGCATCGTCGAAGCGCTGGCAATGAACTACAGCGTGTACGTGGTCAGCGAAATCCCCGAAACCTCCCGGCTTAGCAGTCACACCATTGTGCCGGGGGAAACGGTGTTTCAATCCATCGACCGCTTGCTGTCGCTGTTCCGGGTGTTTTCCACTGATGATGCCCAGGGTCGGTTGGTGCTGGCCCGGCCGGGCAGCGGTGGGCGGGCCAGCGATGTACTGGAACTGGGCAAGAACATTCTCTCGGCCAACGCGCCGATGGATTACAGCCAGGTGTTTTCCGAATATCGGGTGATCGGTCAGCAAAAAGGGACAGACACGAAGAGCGGGACGGCCGTCAGCGAAGTTGAAGCGGTCGCGGCTGACCTGAGCTTCAAGCGTCGGCGCACCACCGTGATCAACGAAGGCACGCAACTGACGTTCGAACTGGCGCAGCAGCGGGCCACCTGGGAAAGCACCACCCGTATGGGCAGGGCGCTGGCGACCACCTATCAGGTGCAGGGTTGGCGCCAGTCCAAC
The DNA here is from genome assembly GCF_054897715.1 of Pseudomonas sp. RT6P73. Lineage (NCBI taxonomy): Bacteria > Pseudomonadati > Pseudomonadota > Gammaproteobacteria > Pseudomonadales > Pseudomonadaceae > Pseudomonas > Pseudomonas sp. RT6P73. The sequence goes on from NZ_JBUBUV010000002.1 coordinate 819,232, forward strand.
GGTGATTTATGGCGTCACAACACCCTGGTGCGGGTCAAGGACCCGGTGCTCGGATTTGATGACGACATGCTGATCTCCAAAGTGACTTATTCACTGTCGGCACAAGGCTCGGTCACCACCCTGCAAATCGCCCCGCCGCACACCTTCGACGCCAATCCCGAGCCACCCAGGAAAACTTCAGCCTGACGCTGTACCTGTGGGAACGGGAACTCCTGTGTGTGCGAATGCTATGAACGACACAGGCCAGTGTGGGAGCGAGCCTGCTCGCGAAGACGGCCTCACATTAACCGACGATATCGACTGGCAGGCCGCTTTCGCGAGCAGGCTCGCTCCCACGTTGGTCTGCATCGGTCCTGATTTAAAGGAAACCCAATGAGCCTACTGACACGCCTCCTGGCGCGCGGCACTGTCGTGCTCGCCAATTCGGCATCCAAGCTGCAATCGCTGCAAATGCGCCTCACCGCCGGCGAAGTGAACGATGACATGGAGCACTTCGAACCCTACGGTTTCACCAGCAACCCACTGGCCGGCGCCGAGGGCATCGCCACGTTTCTGGGTGGTGATCGTTCCCACGCCATCGTCCTGGTGGTCGCCGACCGCCGCTATCGTCTCCAGTCCCTGGCCGCCGGTGAGGTGGCGATCTACACCGACGAAGGCGACAAGATCCACTTCAAGCGCGGGCGGATCATCGACATCCAGACCGCGACCCTGAACATCCGCGCCAGCACCGCGGTGAACATCGACACCCCGACCCTGACCCAGACCGGCAAGATCGTGTCCCAGGGCGACCAGGTCGCGGGCGGCATCAGCCAGATCAAACACGTGCATGTCGGCGTTCAGGCAGGCAACGGCCAGACCGGCGTGCCGGCGGGAGGTCAGTGATGTTTATCAGCCAGAACCTCCACGCCGCCCTGATCCGCTCGGTGCTGATCAGCCTGTTCACCTGGCGCCGCGCCGCCGATGACGATGCCCTCGATGACGAGGAACGCTTCGGCTGGTGGGGCGACACCTTTCCCACCGTTGCCGACGACCGTATCGGCTCGCGGCTGTGGCTGCTGCGCCGGGTCAAGCTGACCCGGCAAACGCAGATGGACGCCGAGTTCTATGCCCGCGAAGCCTTGCAATGGCTGATCGACGACGGCCATTGCAGCGCCATCGACATCATCAGCGAACGCCTCGACGCCCAGCGCCTGAACCTGCGCACGGTCCTGACCCTGGCCGACGGCGAGCGCCTGGACATCAACCCTGAAAACAGTTGGCAGGTGATCTATGCCGTTTGAAACCCCTTCGCTGCCGGTGCTGATCAAGCGCACCCAAAGCGACCTGGCCGGCGATTCGCTGCGCCAGTCCGATGCGCAAGTGCTGGCCCGTACCCTCGGTGGCGCCGCTTATGGTTTGTATGGCTATCTCGACTGGATCGCCGAGCAGATCCTCCCGGACAAGGCCGAGGAATCGACCCTGGAGCGGATCGCCGCCCTGCGTCTGAACCAGCCGCGCAAAGCCGCGCAAGCTGCCAGCGGCAACGTCAGCTTTACCGCCAGCGCCGGCGCCGTGCTGGACGTCGACACACTGCTGCAGTCGAGCGACGGTCGCACCTACAAAGTGACCGCTTCGCGCACCACCAGCAATGGCCTCAACAGCACGACCATCGCAGCGCTCGACGCTGGTAGCCTGGGTAATGCCGATGCCGGCCTGACGCTGATTCCGGTGCAGCCGATCCTGGGGATTGTCGGTAACAGCTTCACGGTGCTGGCGCCGGGCCTGATCGGCGGTGTCGCCCGGGAAAGCCTGGAATCGCTGCGCTCCCGGGTGATCAGTTCGTATCGGATCATCCCTCACGGCGGCTCGGCGCAAGACTATGAAACCTGGGCCCTGGAATGCCCCGGCGTGACCCGTGCCTGGTGCCGCAGCACCTACGCGAAGCTGGGCATCGTCAACCTGTACATCATGCGCGACGACGATCCGCAACCGGTACCGAATGCCGCGCAACTGGCAGCCGTGCAGGCCTACATCGAACCATTGCGACCGGTCACGGCAGAGTTACACGTGCTGCCGCCGGTGCAAGTGCCGGTCACATACACCATCAGCCTGACGCCGGACACCAGCGCTGTGCGTGCTTCCGTCGAAGCGCAATTGCGTGACTTGCACAACCGCGAGGCCGGCCTTGGCGAGGCTTTGCTGATCAGTCACATCCGTGAAGCCATCAGCAGCGCCACTGGCGAAAACGACCACACACTCATCTCGCCTACCACCGACATCATCGCAGACAGTAACCAGTTGCTGACCTTCGGGGTGTGCATATGGCAGGCATGAGAACCGCCGCGCAATACCATGCGCAACTGCGCAGTCTGCTGCCCAGCGGCCCCGCCTGGGACCCCGAGCGGGTTCCGGAACTGGAGAATGTGCTGGACGGTATCGCCCAGGAACTGGCCCGACTCGACGCCCGCGCCGCCGATCTGCTCAACGAAATGGACCCGGCTGGCGTCAGTGAACTGGTGCCGGACTGGGAGAGGGTGATGAACCTGCCCGACCCGTGTCTGGGTGCCACGCCACTGTTCGAGGATCGTCGTCTCGCCGTGCGTCGTCGGCTGTTGGCGGTCGGCAGCCAGGCGGTCGGCTACTACCTTGAGATCGCCAAAAGCCAGGGCTACCCGAACGCCACCATCACCGAACTCGAAGCCCCACGCATGGGCCGATCGCGTTTCGGTGCGGCGCACTGGGGCACCTGGGAAGCGCAGTTCATGTGGACGCTGAACACCGGCGGCCGCTTGCTACTGGGCCGGCGTTTCGGCGCCAGTTACTGGGGCGAGCGGTTTGGCATGAATCCGGGCTCGGCCCTGGAATGCCTGATCCATCGCAGCGCACCGGCGCATACCAAGGTGCACATCAATTATGACTAGGGAGTAGTGAGATGGATTTTCCAACGAAAGTGCCCAGCGCCGGGTTGGTGGACGGTAAGTTCATCGATGAGAACCCGGTGACCGGGACGCCGGGGTCGTTGATTCCGGCAAGCTGGGGTAATGGGGTGACGCAGGAGATTGTGAATGTGATCAAGGCCGGGGACCTGACTCCGGACGAGACGAAGTATGACCAGTTGCTGCAAGCCATTCAGAGCGTTTCGGCCAAGGGCTGGAATCTGGATTGCGCATTGCCGATTGGCTCGCTGCCGACACCCACTGTGGCTACAGCGGACGGGCGACTGTCGGTGACTCCGATGGCGGCGTCTACCAGCGGCGGGAAGGTGTCGATTCCGTCCGGGGTGTTGGTCAGTCTGGGCCAGGAAGTGGTGGCGGGGCAGTTGGGACGGTCGCGCACGTTTACCACTCAGGCCTGGAGCAGTGCGGAGATGTTGCCGAGTGCCTGGTATTTTTTAAGGGCTCAGGTGGTGGGAGGTGTGCTCAAGTTCTACACCCAGCGTGGCAGTCTGTATGACCTTGCCCCCGCTTCCTTGAAAGGCACGCCAGATGCGGCGGGGGGAGGCGGTTTTCAATCGACACCGCTGGACATGTGTCTCGCCTGGATCATTAGCAGCACACCTGGATCGGTGCCATCAGTGTTCCCGATCTACAACCGTTCGCGACTCACCTGGACGCAAACCGTAAATGGCACAGGCGCCATTTATCTACCTCTCGATCCCCATGCGCGTTCGGCACGCCTGATCGTTGGCAACCCGACGCCCTCGGCGACGGATATCTCCGGTGTAGCTTTTGCTCAGGCGGGTTGGGTGGGTGCCAACTACTGCTTCCTCTCACCGGCGCTGACGACCAGCTCCAACCATGACGGCGGTTGGACAACGCCAATGCCGTGTACGATTTTCACCAATAACTTTGTCAACGATGTAACGGTTACTACCCTGACCGCAAGTTTTGAACATTCGCAATTACGCTCGTTGTGGCAGTCCTATCAGGCGGAACACACATTGGGTTCGACCAGTGCCGTCAGCGATGAACTGCTGTTCAGCATGGGCATCAAGAACCATCCCGTGACTGACTATGTTTCGGGTATCGCGGTCAATTTCAGTGCCGCCGTCAATATCAGTTTTTCCTGGGAGCTGATTCGATGAACGTCATTCAAGAACTTCATCAATTCGAGGACGGACTTCGTCCCCCGCAACCTTCTGTTGCGCACGCATGGGATGGAGAAAAGTGGGTACCGGACGCTTCGAAAGTCGCGCTAATGGAACAACAGGATATCGAACGCCTGTGTGCCAGAGTTGATGCGGCGGCGGACTATGCGCGCAATGTTCTTGCTGGTGATCCGCTCAAGGCAATGGAATACACACAAGCTGCCGCTGAAGCCCAAGCCTTCGTGGAAGAAGGCTACCCGAAAAAAGCGGTGCCGCTCTCGGTGTCTGCCTGGGTCGTCAAAGGTCGCACTGCCAAACAGGCGGCGGATCAGATAATTGCCAAGGCTGTTCAATTCAACGAGCGACTGCTGACACTTCGAACGCTTCGCTTGAAGGCAAAAGAACAAATCAAAGTTCATATCGCCAAAGGTAAAACCGATCTCGCCAATCAAGTCAGTGATGACGCGATTGCCGCGATTCGCAACGTGGCGAGCGACCTCGCTGGCTAGTTCGTTCGAAATATCCGATGTACCCAACGCCCACTCACCCGTGGGCGTTTTTTTTATTCAAACATTGCCTGCAGTGCCGTTGTGCCAATGGCAGTGCAGGCGTTTATTACAGGGAGCAGAACGATGGATTATCCAAAAAGCATCCCCAGTATCGGACTGGTGAATGGTCGATTTGTCGACGAGAATCCGGTGGCCGGTACGCCTGGATCGCTGATTCCGGCGGTCTGGGGCAATTCGGTTACGCAAGAGATTCTGGGGGTGGTTGCTGGCGCGGGAATGGCACCCTCAGAATCGGACAACGGCCAGTTGCTCAAAGCCATCCAGTCGATCATCGGCGTGAGCAGCCCGATGCGTTCTATGGTCACCCGGCTAGCCGCATCGAAGATGCTGGCGCCAGAAGAACTCGGTTTGGTGTTGATTGACGCCAGCCCCGGCGCTGCCACCATCACGCTTCCGCCGGCCAACGGGGCCATGGGTGTTCGCGACGTCATTGTTCGACGCGTGGACAACAGCGGCAACCGTCTGGTTATTCAGGCTGCCGGCACGGATCGAATCCGGTTTCATACCCATCTATCTACGACCGGTTACACGTTCTTGGTGTTGATGGGCGGCGGCGACTGGTGGCAGCTGCGTAGCGATGGCGCCGGCAGTTGGTGGCCAGTGGGGCGGTTTGACAACACGCCGTTGGGTCGCCCGTTTTTCGAGACGACCACGCTGCTCAGCCCTGGCGGCTATGGGGCGCTCAACGGTACGGTCATGAATCGTGCGCAATGGCCGTGGTTGTGGGATCACGCACAACAATCGGGAATGCTCGGCACCGAAGCCGCTCGAGTGGGCAACGAAGGCAAGTGGACCAGTGGCGATGGTGCGTTGACGTTCCGTGGTCCTGAAGGTCGAGGGGAGTTTCTAAGGGTCTTGGACGAAGGGCGTGGCGTAGATACCGGGCGCGTCATGGGGGCCTTCCAGCCCGGAACCGCGCATTCCTATGCCATGGGTTCAAATGGTGGCGGTGCGGTAGGGTCGCGATGGAGTGACAGCCTTACCTCCATCGGTGCCGACACCCGTGAGGAGCCTCAATACGCAGGCTCACTCTTCAATGGTGGCCCGATCTATCCAGCCGGAACCAGCTATCAGATGGACCCTGCGGGCACCTTGCTCTATGTCTTCAAATCCCGACCACGCAACATCGCCTATCCCGGCCGCATCAAACTCATCTGAGGTGTCCATGTTTAATTATCTGATTGATAACACGGGCGCCTTGTCCGGGCCTGTCGAGTTTTTTGTGACGCCAGGTATTGGCATTCAACTACCCAGTAATGCCGTGGAACTTCCATTTGAATTACCTCCAGCGGAACAAGGGCGTACCTGGGTGTTGATCAATAACGTTCCGCGCGAAGTGATTGACCGGCGTGGTCTGGTGTATCGCAAAGAGGGTGGAGCCCAGCAGATCTGGAATGAACTTGGGGAGTTGCCCGACACCTTTACCACTGCTCCCTGGCCTGGAGAGTTTTATATCTGGCGTGCTAACACCTGGGAACTTAACGAACAGGCGCGGTTGGCGGATTTCAGTAATCAGGTGCTGGCCAAACGCGACGCCCTGCTTCGTGAGGCGGTCCTGCGCATAGCCCCTCTTCAATATGCCGAAGATATTGGCGACGCGACTCATGATGAGCAACTGGCATTGATGGAGTGGAAGCTCTACAGCGTTGAGTTGAATCGTCTTGAACGGCAACCCGGCTTTCCGACAGACATCGGCTGGCCGCAGGTTCCAGGTTCGAACCGGTGATTGTAAGTTTTCCCCATAACCAGAGTAGATAAGATGGACTATCCAAGAAGCGTAACCAGCGCGGGGCTGGTCAACGGTCAATTTGTCGATGAGAACCCGATTGCCGGAACCCCCGGTTCCCTGATTCCTGCCACTTGGGGCAATGCCGTCACCCAGGAAATTACCAACACCATCACTGCTGCCGGACTGATGCCTTCCGAAAATCAGACGGATCAGTTGAGCCTGGCCATTAAGGAGTTGGCGAAACTCGACCCGCAACAGAATTTTCCTGTGCAGGTTTATCGCAAAAACCTTCTGATTAACGGCAACTTCGATATCTGGCAGCGTGGGACAGCCAACTTGGGACCTTACACCGGGGCCTATATCGCTGACCGTTTTCGTTGCGACTGGAACGGGAACGCCGGGGTGAATGTTTCCAGGCAGAATTTTGCATTGGGTCAGACCGAGGTACCCAATGAACCCCGTTACTTTATGCGTTGGCAACAAATCACCGCGGGAGTTGGCGCCAGCGTACATAAAATCTCCCAGGCGATCGAATCGGTCAGGACCCTGGCGGGAAAAACCGCGACGCTGACGTTCTGGGCCAAGGCCGACACGGCGCGTCAGATCAATGTGACAGTCGCACAGTATTTCGGTGTTGGCGGTAGCGTGGATACGGTGACGCCGGTGGGCAGCTTTCAACTCAAGACTTCGTGGTCCCGATACAGTGCGACAATTCAAGTACCGTCCTTGGCAGGTAAGACACTAGGAAGTAGTGGTAATGACTTTCTGCGGCTGTCCTTCGACCTGCCGTTGAATGTTTTGCAAGTCATAGACCTGGCGCAGATCCAGTTGGAAGAGGGGCGAGTGTCAACGCCGTTCGAGCTCCGTAGCCCTGGCGATGAGTTGATGATGTGCCAGCGTTATTACGAAAAAACCTACAGTCAGGATGTCGCGCCCGGAAGCTTGATAGGTCCCTACGGTGCACTGTTATCCACAGTGAAACAGGGACAAACGGGGTTCGCCTCACAGCCCTTGGCTCAGTGGACTTTCAAGGTTGAAAAGAGAGCTATTCCAAGTCTCGGTTTGTATGCCACCACACCGAAGGGGAGTGCTGGGCAATGGCGTTCGGGAAGTGATGAAGTCTCGTCGGCTAATGCACGGACGATCGGGGTTTCGACTCGCGGTGTCTGGGTTGACAACTCCGATATCGGGCTGATCACTCAGACTTACTACATCCAGGCCACCGCCGACGCCGAACTTTAGGGAGCATTTTCTTATGAACTATCAACTTACTAAAGACCCGGACACTGTCATCCGTCTGCCTGACGGGGCAACCGTTCCCCTTCATCACCGTTTCTGGGATGAATATCAGCAATGGCTGGCGAGCGGTGGTGTGCCGCTGCCTGCGATGCTGGGTGCTCCGGAGGCGAAACCCGAACCAGCAACGGTTGCTCGAGCCTTGCGAGATCAAGAGTTGTCTGCCAGCCAATGGCTGGTCGACCGTGATCGCGATGAACAAGCGGCGGGCACTCCGATGACCTTGAGCAGTGATCAATATCATGAACTGCTGGATTACCGGCAGGATCTGCGCGACTGGCCCTCGATGGCCAACTTTCCAAAAGACTTCAGCAAACCCCTGGCGCCTGTCTGGTTAAAAACGACGGCCAATGGAACATGACCCATGTCTCTCACTTCAGCGCAGTTACAACAAATTTTCCCCAACGCCCGCTCCCAAGCGGGCGTTTTTATTTCTGCCCTCAATAGCGCCATGATCCACCGCAATATCAATACCCCGAAACGCATCGCCGCGTTCCTCGCGCAAGTCGGTCATGAGTCCGGGCAGTTGCAGTACGTTCGGGAGTTGGGCAGCAACCAATACCTGAGCAAATACGACACCGGCACCTTGGCCTTGCGTTTGGGCAACACGCCGCAAGCCGACGGTGATGGGCAGAAATACCGCGGTCGGGGCCTGATCCAGATTACCGGGCACAACAACTATCGCCAGTGCAGCCTCGGCCTGTTTGGCGATGAACGTCTGCTGTCGCTGCCTGAACTGTTGGAACAACCCCAATGGGCCGCCGAATCAGCCGCCTGGTTCTGGGAGCAGAACGGCCTGAACGAACTGGCCGACCGCGATCAGTTCAACAGCATCACCCGCCGCATCAACGGTGGGCTTAACGGCCTGCAAGATCGTCTGCAACTGTGGGCGCGGGCGAGGGCGGTGCTATGTCAGCCTTCGGTCTGATGCCGTTTTCTTGCCGGGCAATTGGCCTTGTTGTGTTACTGGCGGTGTTGACGGGTGGCTCGGCGGCGCTGGCTTGGCACTTTCAGGATTGGCGGTACGGCCGCCAACTCGCGGAGCAGGCCAGGCTGTACGCCGAGGCACTCAATCAACTGACACTGGCCGCCGCAACGCAGCAAAAGGCCGAGCAGGACAAACGCCTGGCGCTGGAGCAGCGTCTGTCGGCCAGCGAACAAACCCATTACCGAGCGCTTAGCGATGCCCAACGTGATCAAGGTCGCCTGCGCGACCGTCTTGCCACTGCTGATCTGCGCCTGTCAGTCCTCCTCGATGCCGGCGACGCCGCCTCAGGCAACTCAGTGCCAGCCTCCCCCAGCACCGGCGGCATGGATCATGGCGCCGTACGCGCCCGACTTGACCCGGCGCATGCTCAACGAATTATCGCCATCACCGACGCCGGCGACAGCGGACTGATTGCTTTGCAGGCCTGTCAGGCCTACGTCAGAGCCGTTGCTCGCTAACATTTTGATCGATCCCGTGCCTTGCAAGCGCAACCTGCTCGTGTACGGTAGTGCTCATTCCGCTCGCTCAGGAGATGACCGTGAAAGAAATCACTCAACTGGCCGCTGAACTTGGCAGGCGCTTGCAGGTTCTGAATGCCCACGTTACGGCTGCCGAGTCCTGTACCGGCGGTGGGATCTCGGAGGCGATCACTCGCATTCCCGGGAGCTCGGCGTGGTTCGAGGCCGGTTATGTGACGTATTCCAATCGGCAGAAAATCGAGCAGTTGAACGTTCCTTCCGAATTGTTCCCTACGGTGGGCGCGGTCAGCCGCGAGGTGGTCGAGGCGATGGTTCGCGGCGCCCAGGAAAAAAGCCGGGCGCATTTTGCCGTGGCGGTCAGCGGTGTAGCCGGCCCGGATGGAGGTTCGCCGAACAAACCGGTCGGCACGGTCTGGCTGGCTTGGGGCGTCGGTGAGCAGGTGTTCAGCGAGGTGCAGCACTTCGCCGGTAACCGCGATGAGGTCCGCCGACAAACGGTTAAGGCCGCGCTAGAGGGGCTGCTGCGTCATGCCGCTGGAGAAATCTCAAATCAGGGGTAGGCGATCCTGAAACGCTGTGGAATAATACTGGCTACTTATACAGGTGTTGGCCGTCAGGCCTTATTGATTACGTGAGGACTTTAATGGACGACAACAAGAAGAAAGCCTTGGCTGCGGCCCTGGGTCAGATCGAACGTCAATTCGGCAAGGGTGCCGTAATGCGTATGGGCGATCAGGACCGTCAGGCGATCCCGGCTATCTCCACTGGCTCTCTGGGTCTGGACATCGCGCTCGGCATTGGCGGTCTGCCAAAAGGCCGTATCGTTGAAATCTACGGTCCTGAATCCTCCGGTAAAACCACGCTGACACTGTCGGTGATCGCCCAGGCTCAAAAAGCCGGCGCGACCTGCGCATTCGTCGACGCCGAACACGCCCTCGATCCTGAATACGCCGGCAAACTGGGCGTCAACGTCGACGACCTGCTGGTTTCCCAGCCGGACACCGGCGAGCAAGCCTTGGAAATCACCGACATGCTGGTGCGTTCCAACGCAGTTGACGTGATCATCGTCGACTCCGTGGCGGCCCTGGTTCCGAAGGCTGAAATCGAAGGCGAAATGGGCGATATGCACGTGGGCCTGCAAGCCCGTCTGATGTCCCAGGCGCTGCGTAAAATCACCGGTAACATCAAGAACGCCAACTGCCTGGTGATCTTCATCAACCAGATCCGCATGAAGATCGGCGTGATGTTCGGCAGCCCGGAAACCACCACCGGTGGTAACGCACTGAAGTTCTACGCCTCGGTTCGTCTGGACATCCGTCGTACTGGCGCGGTGAAAGAAGGTGATGAAGTCGTCGGTAGCGAAACCCGCGTTAAAGTTGTGAAGAACAAGGTGGCTTCGCCGTTCCGTCAGGCCGAGTTCCAGATTCTTTACGGCAAGGGCATCTACCTCAACGGCGAGATGATCGACCTGGGCGTGCTGCACGGTTTCGTTGAGAAGTCCGGCGCGTGGTATGCCTATGAAGGCACCAAGATCGGTCAGGGCAAGGCTAACTCGGCCAAGTTTCTGGCAGACAATCCGGAAATCGCCACCAAGCTCGAGAAGCAACTGCGTGACAAGTTGCTGACTCCAGCGCCGGACGTCAAAGCATCGCCAGTCAAAGAGACGGCTGATGACTTGGCTGATGCTGATATCTGATTGATCCGATGACCGCCGTACTCGATACACTCGTCGCGGTGCGGCGAACCGCCATGGACCTGCTCGCACGACGCGAGCACGGTCGAGTCGAGCTGACGCGTAAACTGCGTCAGCGCGGCGCTCTCCCTGAAATGATTGACACAGCACTCGACCGCTTGACGGAAGAGGGCCTGCTGTCCGAATCCCGTTACCTCGAAAGCTTCGTCTCCTACCGTGCTCGTTCCGGCTACGGACCTTTGCGTATTCGCGAAGAACTGAGCCAGCGCGGCCTGCAACGTAACGACATCGAACTCGCCCTGCGCGAGAGCGGTATCAACTGGCAGGAGCAACTGGAAGAGACCTGGCGGCGCAAATTTGCCGGGCATTTGCCGATAGACGTCCGGGAACGCGCCAAGCAAGGGCGTTTCCTGAGTTATCGGGGATACTCCATGGAAATGATCGGCCGCTTGTTCAGCGGTCGGGGAACGGATGATTAATAAAAACGGCCCGCTATTTCGATAGCGGGCCGTTTTTTTTTGCCTCGATTTTGCCTCACGTCACCTTGGAAGGCTCTCGCGTGCGCTGTTGCGCCTTGGGTTTGGTATCGGCCCAGTTTTCCGGCAGGTTGATGTAGTCCACCAGTTCTCGCAGGCGGCCATGATCCCTGGCGTTGAAGTTGAAGGCCAGTCGCGCCAGATGACTGAACTGCGCTTCATCGTGCTCCTCGCCGTTATAGGCATGCTGATGAAAGTGGTCGCTCAGGCACAGATCGGCGAACGCTTCCTGCATGTCTTCGAGTGCCTGGTCGCTGAGCTTGTGGTTCATGCGGATCACGAACTGATGCTTGAGCCAGCGACTGGAGTGGAAGTTGCCATAGAACTGATTGATCTGCTCTACCGCTTCTTCGGCGCTGTAGACCAGGCTCACCAGCTTCATGTCGGTCGGCAGGATGTAGCGGTTTTCCTCCAGTTGATGGTGAATGAAGTCCAGCGCGCCTTGCCAGAACGTGCCGCCCGGCGCGTCCAGCAGCACGACAGGCACCAGCGGACTTTTACCGGTCTGAATCAACGTCAGCACTTCGAGCGCTTCATCCAGGGTGCCGAAACCACCTGGACACAAGACCAGCGCATCGGCCTCTTTGACGAAGAACAGCTTGCGGGTAAAGAAGAAGTGGAAGGGCAGCAGGTTGGCGGTGCCTTGAACGGTGGGGTTGGCATGCTGCTCGAAGGGCAGGGTGATATTGAACCCCAGACTGTGTTCCAGGCCGGCACCTTCATGGGCCGCCGCCATGATGCCGCCACCGGCACCGGTGATGACCATCAGGTCCGAGCGCGCCAGCGCGGCGCCGAGTTCCCGGGCCAGGCCATACAGCGGGTGTTCGATCGGTGTGCGCGCCGAGCCAAAAACAGTGACCTTGCGCCGCCCCCTGAACTGCTCGAGCGCGCGGAAGGCATGCTCCAGTTCGCGCAGGGCTTGAAGGGTGATCTTGGCATTCCAGCGGTTGTGATCTTCCTGGGCCATGCGCAGCACGGTCAGGATCATGTCGCGGTAAATCGGGATGTTGGGGCTATTGGGTGAAACCAGGTTGAGTTGCTCTTCGACCTTGCTGATGAGGTCGTGGCCGCTTTCTTCGAAATGACGGCTCAGGAGGTCATTCGGTTGGTAAGGCATTCACTTCTCCTTCTGCACAGAACCCTTGGCACCGACAAAACAGTCGTCAGCGCCGCGACACCTCATGTGTCGCTGTCTGCCCAAGCCCATGCCTGGGCGCTCCACCCGACTCGGTTCGAGTCGTCCATACAGGCTCTGTTTTTCCCTTGGATGAAAGAAACGTTCGCACAACAAGGCACGCGACGGGCAGCCCCTTTCCTGCCCTGAAAAGTGATCGTGAACACTCTGAATCTAGACCCTTACAGAGATTCTCGCTGACTTGATCATTGCGCCGTTAAGTCTTTCCTGGCAACCGCTTATTGACGATTTGCAAGGTGAATTCACCGTTCGTCAGAACGCCAGCCACGGGCTCAGCGCTCTGATTTACTAAGTTACAGGCGTGACACGACAACTTTGCGTCAAAGGCAGGACGCACGGTCCAAGCGGTTCAAGGATTTTTCGCTCAAACAGGGCGAGGTGCAGGGAGGCTGGACACCATGGCCAGAGTCATTCTGGAGATCGATACGCAACTGTATCGATTACTGAAGTCATCGGCCGAGACCCATCATTTGAGTCTCGAAGAGGAGTGCTGCCGGCGTCTGGAAGGCGCGGAGCGGCGTTCGCGTTATTTGCAGGCGTTGGTGGCAGAACTGCGCGCCGAGGATGAACAGCGGCGCGCCAATTCCCGATGATTACTTCTTCTTGGCCGGGCCCGCTTTCGGGCAATCCGATTCCTGATAGCTGGCGGAACCGACTGAGCGGTTGGTCTTCACCTCAGTGAAGTCGTAACGCATGACCGCGCCCTTGGCCATCAGTTTGCGGAACGATGGGTTGTTGCACACAGAGGCGCCCAGCTGGAAATACACGGCTTTGGGGTCGGCACGCATCTTGTTGGCGTGGCTGCTTTGTACGCTCAGATGATTGATCAGCGTGTTGCCTTCGACGGTGTAGCCCTGATCAAGAATGTCTTCGTTGATCGCCCGTGGAGTGCCAGCACTGCTTTGAGCGGCGACGTTTCGCAGCTCTCGGTTGAGATTCTGCTCACTCAAGGACGCAGCCTGAGCGCTGAAAGACGAGGCCAGCAAAATGGCAGCGGTGGGAACGATAAGGCGCAGCATGAAACTCTCCTGGTTCAGTGACTGGTGGTTCGACCCGTCACATGACTGTGCGTTCAGTGGCGGCGAATTATAGGGGACGAGGCCTGGACGGTACAGGCTTGCGCCGGTTGCTCTGATAAACTGCCGCGTCTTTGTGCCCTGTCGAGTGTTCTTCGTGTCGATTTTCTTTCCCCACCGGTGCTGCCTGCGATGAGCCCTGTAACCCCACCCTTTGCTGCAAACGCCGTCGCCCGCTTGCGCGACGAGCGAGAGGAGGAGGGCATCAAGCCGATTCAGGCCCGTGGCTGGAGGGCACCGCGTTGCCGTGCCTGCCGTGTGATCGAGAGTCACTGCCTGTGCGCCTGGCGCCCGCAGGTCGAGGCCCGCTCTGGCGTGTGCCTCATCATGACCAACAAAGAAGTGTTCAAACCGAGCAACACCGGTTGGCTGATCGCCGACGTGGTGCGCGACAACCATGCCTTTATCTGGTCACGCACCGAAACTGATCCGCAGTTGCTGGCGCTGCTGGCCGACCCGCAATGGCAGCCGTATCTTGTCTTTCCGGGTGAATACGTCGAGCCTGAGCGCGTGACGAACACCGTCGAAGCCGATAGCACCAAGCGGCCATTGTTCATTCTGCTCGACGCAACCTGGACCGAAGCCCGGAAGATCTTCCGCAAGAGCCCGTATTTTGATCGCCTGCCGATCCTGAGCCTGCTGCCCGAGAAACTGTCGCGGTACCGGTTGCGTCGGTCGACCCGCAGCGAGCATTTGTGCACCGCCGAAGTGGCGGCTTTATGTCTGGATCTTGCGGGCGATACCGAGGCGGCATCGGCACTGGACGCTTATTTCGATGTGTTCAGCCAGCATTACCTGGACGCGAAACACCAGCTGGACATGAACGTTGCAACGCCAGCCCACACCGAACTGATGCCTTTCGTGCAGAACACGGCTCCGGGCATCTGCTGATTGTCGCCCATACTGCAAAGAACTGTACCGGCCATGCACCTTGACCACCCCGGTTTCGCTGGGCATGCTTGGCGCCGATTGGGGCGCGGCCAAAGTTTGATACGCCGTATTCTTTACGTGATAGCCACGTGATTGGCGTTGAACGTGCCCTGTTGGTGCAGCTCCGTGGCTGTGCCTTGAGTTGTTAGAAAAACAGGATCATTAGAAAAATGGCCACATACGAAATCCTGATCGCCGATGACCACCCTCTTTTTCGTAGCGCCCTGCATCAAGCGTTGACCCTGGGCCTGGGTCCGGATGTCCGTCTGGTGGAAGTGGCGAGCATTGCCGAGCTGGAAACCCGACTGGACGAAAAATCTGATTGGGATCTGGTGCTACTGGACCTCAACATGCCGGGAGCCTACGGTTTTTCCGGGCTGGTGCTGCTCCGCGGTCAGTACCCGCAGATTCCGGTGGTCATGGTGTCGGCCCAGGAAGAGGCTTCGATCATGGTGAAATCCCGTGAATTCGGTGCCAGCGGCTTCATCCCCAAGTCCAGTGACCTGAGCGTCATCCAGAAAGCCGTCCGTGCGGTGCTTGATGGTGATGTGTTCTGGCCGCCGCAGGCGTTCGAAGCCGTGAGCGTTTCCGCTGAAGCCAAGGCGGCCAGTGAAGGCCTTGCCAGCCTGACGCCGCAGCAGTTCCGGGTGCTGACCATGGTCTGTGAGGGGTTGCTGAACAAGCAGATCGCTTACGAGTTGAGCGTTTCCGAAGCGACCATCAAGGCGCATGTCACGGCTATATTCCGTAAGCTGAATGTGCGCACTCGCACCCAGGCTGCGCTGCTCTTGCAACAACTTGAGTCAATTTCGAGCCACTAAGAGTTGGCCGGTTCACGCTTTTTTGACTTTGGTTGATCTAGCTTTCCCATTCCTTTTTGGTCAGTTGCCTACTCTATGTCGCCATTCAAAGGCCAAACCGGCCTCAAACGCATCCTCAACGCTTCCGGCTATTCGCTGGACGGCCTGCGCGCAGCCTTCACCGGCGAAGCGGCTTTTCGGCAACTGGTGTTGCTCAACGTCATCCTGATCCCGCTGTCGTTCTTTTTGAACGTCAGCCGTGTCGAGCAGGCGTTGCTGATCGCGGTCTGCCTGTTGGCGTTGATCGTCGAGTTGCTGAATTCGGCAGTGGAAGCGGCCATCGACCGCATTTCCCTTGAATTGCACCCGCTGTCCAAGAACGCCAAGGACATGGGCAGCGCCGCTCAGTTCGTGGCGTTGAGCATGATCGCGCTGGTGTGGGCGGTGATTCTGCTTTAAGCGATGGTGGGCAGCACGATCTCGTCGCTGCGCTGAACCCCGGCGGTGAAGGCGCGGCACAGGTCGAGGAATTCGCGCATCGCCGACGTCTGATATTTCTGTTTGTGCCAGATGAAATAGAACTGCCGCGCCAGGTCCAGATCCGGTGTCTCCACCGGCACCAGACTGCCGCGGCGAAATGCATCGCGCAGCGCCAGGCGCGAAATGCAGCCAATCCCCAAGCCTGATTCCACCGCGCGCTTGATCGCTTCGGTGTGTTCCAGTTCCAGACGGATATTCAGCGCGCTGCGATGATGACGCATGGCCTGGTCAAAGGTCAGCCGCGTGCCAGAACCTTGTTCCCGCAGAATCCAGGCCTCGTGGGTCAGTTCTTCCATGGTCGCACTGCCACGCTTGGCCAACGGATGCTGCGGCGCGCAGAACACCACCAGCTCATCCTCGACCCAGCTCTGCACTTCGATGTCCGGATGGCTGCAGTCGCCTTCGATCAGACCCAGATCAATTTCATAATGCGCAACTTGCTGCACGATGTTGGCAGTGTTCTGCACGTGCAGCTTCACCTGGCTTTCGGGATGGCGCTGCATGAAGCTGCCGATCAGCAAGGTGGCCAGGTAATTGCCGATGGTCAGGGTCGCGCCGACCGCCAGAGAGCCGAAACCGGACTTGCCATTGAGCAGGTCTTCGATTTCCTTGGCCTGGTCGAGCAGGGCCACCGCTTGCGGCAATAACTGTTTACCAAGGGCGTTGAGGCTCAGCCGTTTGCCGGCGCGGTCGAACAGCTGACAGCTGGACTGGCGCTCTAGCTCGGTGATCGAGGTGCTTGCCGCCGATTGCGAAAGGTTGAGCAGACCCGCAGCACGGGATACGCTTTCCTGCTGGGCGACGGCGACGAATACTTGAAGTTGACGGAGAGTAAATCGCATATCTATATAACCGATAACCCTTATCTTAATAATCCATTTAACAGATATTGTCGCTGCCATTAGAATGCGATGCAATTGCGCACATCAGCGGCGCAGGCAAAATCTCCAGGAGTCCCACGTACATGAGCAACATGAACCACGAGCGTGTCCTCAGTGTTCATCACTGGAACGACACTCTGTTCAGCTTCAAGTGCACCCGCGACCCGGGCCTGCGCTTCGAGAACGGTCAGTTCGTGATGATCGGCCTGCAACAGCCCAACGGCCGGCCGCTCATGCGCGCTTACTCGATTGCCAGCCCGAACTGGGAAGAGCATCTCGAGTTCTTCAGCATCAAGGTGCCTGATGGCCCGCTGACTTCCCAGTTGCAGCATCTGAAGGAAGGCGACGAGATCATCATCAGCAAAAAGCCTACCGGCACGCTGGTGCTGGATGACTTGAAGCCTGGCAAACATTTGTACCTGCTCAGCACCGGTACCGGTCTGGCGCCGTTCATGAGCGTCATCCAGGACCCGGAAACCTACGAGCGTTTCGAAAAAGTGATCCTGTGCCACGGCGTACGTTACGTCAACGAAGTCGCTTACCGCGAGTTCATCACCGAGCACTTGCCGCAGAACGAGTTCTTCGGCGAGGCGCTGCGTGACAAGTTGATCTACTACCCGACCGTGACCCGCGAGCCGTTCGAGAACGAAGGTCGCCTGACCGACCTGATGCGCAGCGGCAAGCTGTTCAGCGACATCGGTCTGCCACCGATCAACCCGCAGGACGACCGCGCCATGTTGTGCGGCAGCCCGAGCATGCTCGACGAGACCAGCGAAGTGTTGAACAGCTTCGGCCTGAAAGTTTCGCCGCGGATGCGCGAGCCGGGTGACTACCTGATCGAGCGAGCGTTCGTCGAGAAGTAAGCACAACGCATCACCCAAAAGCCCCCATTGCCTGTGAAGGCAATGGGGGCTTTTTTATGCCTGACGCAAACCTTGTAGGAGCTGTCGAGTGAAACGAGGCTGCGATCTTTTGATCTTGTTTTTAAAAGCAACATCAAAAGATCGCAGCCTCGTTTCACTCGACAGCTCCTACAGGTTGGTGGCGGGGATGACTTCCAGAACGCGGATTACGCCCGCCTCGGGGTAATGCCAGCGCACATCCAGGTCCCAGAATTGCGCGCCGTATTCTCGTTCCGGTTTTGGTGTTTGGTACGCGGGCCGTGGATCTTGCGCCAGGCATTGCTCGATCAGCTCGACCAAAGGCTCGCCAAGACGCTGAGCATGGCCATGAGCCTGTTGCAGCGCTGAATCCGTCCACTGCACGGGAATCAGCTGCGGCGCGGCGCTGGCGATGCTATTGGAGGCTGTGTCGATGATGTCTGCGTAGGGCACGTACGGTTTGATGTCGAGAATCGGCGTGCCGTCGAGTAGGTCGATTCCTGATATCCACAGCCGATTGGCCTCGACCTTGTCCAGCTTCACCACGGATTGACCGATGCCATTGGGCCGATGCGTCGCCCGGGTGGCGAACACGCCGATGGATTTGTTGCCGCCCAGGCGAGGAGGGCGGACTTTCAGGCGTGGTTTTTCTTCCAGGGCCTGATGAAACAGGAACAGCAGCCAGACGTGGCTCACCTGCTCCAGCCCCTGCACCGCATCGCCCTGATCGAACGGCGCCACCAGCTCCAGCACGCCACGCGCGGCCGGGGCCAGTTGCGGCTGGCGCGGGATGGCGAATTTCTCCTTGAAGCAGGAGTGCACGAAGCCGATGGGGGAGACGGTGTAAGTCATAGGTTTGGGTCGAGGCGGTATCAGGGCGGGAATGATAACCCGATCGACCTTTGAACCGGTGGTGCCTGTGAGTCCGTCATCGCGGGCAAGCCACGCTCCCACAGGATTTATGGCGTACAAAAAATTTGTGTACGCTCGATAACCCTGTGGGAGCGTGGCTTGCCCGCGATGGCCGCACCGCGAATCTCAGAGACTGAACCCACCATCCAGCGGGATGATATTCCCGGTCATATAAGCCCCGGCCGTACTCGCCAGACTGATCGCCAACGCCGCCATCTCTTCCTCCCTACCCCAGCGTTTCATCGGAATCAACGCCGTATCCTCCGCCAGCGCCTGCTCATCATTACCAATGTGCTGCGTCATCTTGCTCGGGAAACGCCCCGGCGCAATCACGTTGACGTTGATGTGTTGACTCACCAGCTCCCGCGCGAGAATCCGCGACAGTTGATGCAGGGCGGCCTTGCTCGGTCCGTAGGCGTAAGCCTGTTCGCCAAAGGAAGAAATCCCCGCCACCGAACCGATGTTGATGATCCGCGCCGGATTGGCTTCGGAGCCGGCCTTGCGCAGCAGTGGCAAAAACTGCTGGATGCAGTTGAACACCGAGGTCACGTTGAGCTGCATGACCTTCTCCCAGCCCTTGACCGGGTAGCTTTCCAGCGGAGCGCCCCACGTGGTGCCGGCGTTGTTCACCAGAATGTCCAGATGAGGAATCTGTTCACCCAGCCGCGTGGAGAGTTGCAACACGCCTTCTTCATTGGCCAGGTTGGCCGCCACACCGTGGCAAGTCCCGAAGGTGCTCAATTCATCAGCCGTTTGTTGACAGGCTTCGGCATCCCGCGCGCAGACGTACACGGTGGCGCCGGCCTCGACATAAGCCTTGGCGATCATTTTGCCGATACCACGGGTGCCGCCGGTCACCAGAGCGGTGCGGCCTTGCAGGGAAAAGTACGGGTGCATGGCGAATCCTGAGAGCTGAGGGTCAATACACCCTAGTCGTCAGCCGCCAGAAGCGGAGCCACTATTTTTGCGAGGAATGAAGGGCCATTCGGCCCAGCTACAAGCTACAAGCTAGAGGTAATCCCCTTGTGGCTTGCAGCTTGCAGCTTCTTTTACGCTCTCACTCGAAGAGTGAGCCCCTTGAGGAAGTTGCGCAGCAGCTGATCGCCGCATGGGCGGTAGTTGGTGTGGCCGAACTTGCGGAACAAGGCGCTCAGCTCAGGCTTGGACACCGGGAACTCGGATGCCTTGAGGATCGCGTGCATGTCGTCTTCTTTCAGTTCGAAAGCCACACGCAGTTTCTTCAGGATGATGTTGTTGGTCACCGGCACTTCGATCGGCTGCGGCGGACGGCTCTCGTCCTTGCCGCGCTTGAAGGTCACCAGGCCGTCGAGGAAATGCGCCATGACTTCGTCCGGGCAGCGTACGAAGCCTTCCTCGTCTTCCTCTTTCTTGTCGAGGTACGTCACCAGGTCTTCCAGGGCCACGTCCATGCCGCCGAGCTTGATGATCTCGATGACTTTCTTGTCGCTGATGTCGAGCATGTAGCGCACGCTGCGCAGTACGTCGTTATGAATCATGGTGTGCAATCCTGATATTCAGCAGTGGGCGCCGCATAAACAGCGGCGCCGAAATGTGTGGCGGCGTGAAAAGTCTTAGAACTTCTCTTTGCCGGACAGGTAACGCCATTGCCCCAGCGGCACTTTGCCGATGGACACGCCGCCGATGCGGATGCGGCGGATGGCGACGACCTTCAGGCCAACGGCCTGGCAAAACAGGGCGATCACGCCCGGTTGCGGGTTCTTCATCGCAAAACGCAGGCGGTTCTCGTTCTGCCAACTGGCCTTGACCGGCGGCAGCTCCTTACCTTTGTAGGTCAGGCCGTGGTTCAGGCGGTTGAGGCCGTGAGCCACCATGTCGCCTTCTACCTCGACGACATATTCTTGTTCGATCTTGGCGGAATCGGCGGTGAGCTTGCGCAGGATCTTCCAGTCCTGGGTGAACACCAGCAGACCGCTGGCGTTGGCCTGCAAGTCCGTGCTGGCGGTCAGGCGCAGGAAGTGGCCCTTGAGCGGACGTTTGCTGAAGCGGTGTTCTTCGCTCAGGGTTTCGGCGCTGATGGTCGCCATCGCCGTTTCCGCGTCCATGCCCACGGGCACGTTCAGCAGGATGGTCACCGGCTCCGGTGCAGTGGCCTTGGCCTCTGGATCGAGCTCGACTTTCTGGGTGTCGACCTTGAATTGCGGCTCATCGATGACTTCGCCGTCCACGGTGACCCAGCCGCCCTCGATGAACAGCTCAGCCTCCCGACGGGAACAGCCGACGAGTTCGATGAGGCGTTTGGAGAGACGAATCGGGTCAGTCATGACAGGGCCGTAACAAAAAAGGGGTGGGCATTGTACCTGCGTGGCGCCGGTTAATCCCGGCTCCATTTGCGCAGGAAGCTTTTTTGTAGGAGCCGGCTTGCTGGCGATGGCATCTCCTCGGTCTTTGAGATGCACCGCGGTGATGCCATCGCCAGCAAGCCGGCTCCTACAGGTCAGCCATTGCGTGTCCGTTGTTGTGTTTGGCGCAGCCGCATGTGCAACAGCGGATAAGGCTGCCCCATGCCATCGACCTCCGAACGCCCAATCACCTCGAACCCTTGCTTGAAGTAGAACCCCAGCGCCTGCGGGTTCTGCTCGTTGACGTCCAGTTCATCGGCGTTCAAGTGTTCCATGGCATAGCGCAGCAACTGCTTGCCCAAACCCTGGCCGCGGTGGGTCGGGTCGATAAAGAGCATTTCGATCTTGCCCGCCGCCACCCCGGCAAACCCGGTGATGCGCTGGCGCGAGTCCCTGGTGCAGATCAGCATCACCGCGTCGAGGTAGCGGGTCAGCACCAGGTTCTTCAGCAATTCAATGTAGCTGTCCGGCAGAAAGTCGTGGGTGGCGCGCACCGAGGCTTCCCAGACTTGCGTGAGTTCTACGTAGTCGCTCTGTTTCGGCGTGTGGATGACCGAATGTTTGCGCATGGCCGGATGCCCCTTTTCCTGTGAGTGTCGAGAATCCTTTCCTCACAAAACGATAGACGTAAAAAAGCCCCGCATCTCGTCAAGAGAGCAGGGCTTTTCGTATTTTTTGCGTTTAGATCTGTTCAGCCCACAGGTCGTATTCGTCGGCGTCGGTCACTTTGCACCAGACCTTGTCGCCCGGCTTCAGGTTGCTGCCGTTGTCGATGAACACGTTGCCGTCGATTTCCGGGGCATCGAAGAAGCAGCGGCCAACGGCGCCTTGCTCGTCGACTTCATCGACCAGCACTTCGATTTCACGGCCAACACGCATTTGCAGACGCGCCGAGCTGATGGCCTGCTGGTGCGCCATGAAGCGGTCCCAACGGTCTTGCTTGACGTCGTCCGGAACGACTTCCAGGTCCATATCGTTGGCCGGAGCGCCATCAACCGGCGAGTACTGGAAGCAGCCGACGCGGTCGAGCTGGGCTTCGGTCAGCCAGTTCAGCAGGTACTGGAAGTCTTCTTCGGTTTCGCCGGGGAAGCCGACGATGAACGTCGAGCGGATGATCAGGTCCGGGCAGATTTCGCGCCAGTTCTTGATCCGCGCCAGGGTCTTGTCTTCGAAGGCCGGGCGTTTCATCGACTTCAGGACTTTCGGGCTGGCGTGCTGGAACGGGATGTCCAGGTACGGCAGGATTTTCCCGGCGGCCATCAGCGGGATCAGCTCGTCGACGTGCGGGTACGGGTAAACGTAGTGCAGACGCACCCAGACGCCGAGGGTGCTCAGGGCTTCGCAGAGTTCGGTCATGCGGGTTTTCACCGGCGCGCCGTTCCAGAACCCGGTGCGGTATTTCACGTCGACGCCGTAGGCGCTAGTGTCTTGCGAGATCACCAACAGCTCTTTGACGCCGGCCTTGATCAGGCGCTGGGCCTCGTCGAGCACATCACCGACCGGACGGCTGACCAGTTTGCCGCGCATCGACGGGATGATGCAGAAGCTGCAGCTGTGGTTGCAGCCTTCGGAAATCTTCAGGTACGCGTAGTGGCGCGGGGTCAGCTTGATGCCTTGCGGCGGCACCAGGTCGATCAGCGGGTTGTGATCCTGACGCGGCGGCACGGCGTCGTGCACGGCGTTGACCACTTGCTCGTATTGTTGCGGACCGGTCACGGCCAGCACGCTTGGGTGAATCTTGCGAATGTTGCCTTCTTCGACGCCCATGCAGCCGGTCACGATGACCTTGCCGTTTTCCTTGATGGCTTCGCCAATCACTTCCAAAGATTCAGCCTTGGCCGAATCGATGAAACCGCAGGTGTTGACCACCACGACGTCGGCGTCCTGGTAGGTGGACACAACGTCGTAACCTTCCATGCGCAACTGGGTAAGGATGCGCTCGGAGTCGACCAGTGCTTTGGGGCAACCCAGGGATACGAAGCCAACCTTTGGATTGGCCGGCGCAGGAGTGGTGGACATGTCTAACCTCGGTATTTGTGACGCCTCCAGCCGTGAGCGGCAAGGCGACAAACGGGCGCTTTGCTGCGCCTCTGATCAAAAAGTGCGCAATTCTAGCGATGAGAGGCGCACTTGACCAGCTTTATGCAGGGAAATACGACGAGTGCTGCGCTATGCTTCGCGCCGTTACGCTTTACCGATTTCTTACAGTCAATAAAACGTCTGTAACGTCATGTAAAACAGCGCATGCTGCGTTTCAAAGCATAGTGCTTCTTTCAAAGAAGTCCGGTCTGGGTAGTAGGAGTGGTGGATGGGTCAGGCAAGTAGTCAGGCGGCGGGAGCCGAGCATTCGGCGGCGAAGCCGATCGGCATGCTGGTCGCAGCGGTCGGGGTGGTTTATGGCGATATCGGCACGAGCCCGCTGTACACCCTCAAAGAAGTGTTTTCCGGTCACTATGGTGTACCGGTCGACCATGACGGCGTGTTCGGGATTCTGGCGCTGATTTTCTGGTCGCTGATATGGGTTGTCTCAATCAAATATGTGCTGTTCGTGCTGCGTGCCGACAACCAGGGCGAAGGCGGGATCATGGCCTTGACCGCCCTGGCTCGGCGGGCCGCGGCCGGGCATCCGAAGCTGCGCATTTTCCTGGTGGTCTGCGGGCTGATCGGTGCGGCGCTATTTTACGGCGACAGCATGATCACGCCGGCGATTTCCGTACTCTCGGCAATTGAAGGCCTGGGGCTGGCATTCGATGGCATCGACCATTGGGTGGTGCCGTTGTCGCTGGTCGTGCTGGTGGCGCTGTTCCTGATCCAGAGCCACGGTACCGCGCGCATCGGCATTCTGTTCGGGCCGATCATGGTCACCTGGTTCCTGGTGTTGGGTGCACTGGGTGTCTACGGCATCCTGCAGCACCCGGAAGTGTTGCAAGCGATGAATCCGGTCTGGGGCGTGCGCTTCTTCATCGTGCACCCGGGCATGGGCGTAGCCATCCTCGGCGCGGTGGTGCTGGCACTGACCGGCGCCGAAGCGTTGTACGCCGACATGGGCCACTTCGGTCGCAAGCCGATTGCTCGCGCCTGGTTCATCCTCGTGCTGCCGGCGCTGGTGCTGAACTACTTCGGTCAG
Source organism: Pseudomonas sp. RT6P73 (assembly GCF_054897715.1). Taxonomy (NCBI): domain Bacteria; kingdom Pseudomonadati; phylum Pseudomonadota; class Gammaproteobacteria; order Pseudomonadales; family Pseudomonadaceae; genus Pseudomonas; species Pseudomonas sp. RT6P73. The sequence goes on from NZ_JBUBUV010000002.1 coordinate 843,311, forward strand.
GGCGCCTTGCTGCTCGGTAATCCGGAAGCCGCTCGCAACCCGTTCTACCTGTTGGCGCCGAGCTGGGCGTTGATCCCGTTGGTCGGTTTGTCGACCCTGGCCACGGTGATTGCCTCGCAAGCGGTGATTTCCGGCGCGTTCTCCCTGACCCGTCAGGCAATCCAGCTCGGTTACATTCCGCGCATGCACATCCAGCACACCTCCAGTGCCGAACAAGGCCAGATCTATATTGGCGCGGTGAACTGGGCGCTGATGGTCGGCGTGATCCTGTTGGTGATCGGCTTCGAATCCTCCGGCGCCCTGGCCTCTGCTTACGGGGTGGCGGTGACCGGGACCATGTTGATGACCACCATCCTGGTCTCGGCGGTGATATTGCTACTGTGGAAATGGCCTCCGATCCTCGCGGTGCCGTTGTTGCTCGGTTTCCTGCTGGTGGACGGTCTGTACTTCGCCGCCAACGTGCCGAAAATCTTTCAGGGTGGTGCGTTCCCGGTGATCGCCGGTATCGCGCTGTTTGTATTGATGACCACCTGGAAGCGCGGCAAACAGCTGCTGGTGGAACGCATGGACGAGGGCGGGCTGCCGCTGCCGATATTCATCAGCAGTATCGCCGTGCAACCGCCGCATCGGGTCCAGGGCACCGCCGTGTTCCTCACCGCTCGCCCGGACGCCGTGCCCCACGCGTTGTTGCACAACCTGCTGCATAACCAGGTATTGCACGAGCAAGTGGTGCTGCTGACCGTGGTCTACGAAGACATCCCACGGGTACCGCCGACACGGCGCTTCGAGGTTGAATCCCACGGTGAAGGGTTCTTCCGCGTGATTCTGCACTTTGGCTTCGTCGACGAACCGGATGTGCCGCAAGCGCTGAAGCTGTGTCATCTCGATGACCTCGACTTCAGCCCGATGCGCACCACCTACTTCCTCAGCCGCGAGACGGTGATCGCCTCCAAACTCGAAGGCATGGCCCGCTGGCGCGAGGCGTTGTTTGCGTTCATGTTGAAGAATGCCAACGGCAATTTGCGCTTCTTCAATCTGCCGCTGAACCGGGTGATTGAGTTGGGTACACAGGTAGAGATGTAAGCCTCTGCAAAAAGCCCCCGTTGCCAGTGCGGCAGCGGGGGCTTTTTATTGACGGGCATTTGATCCCAATCCAACAAAGCACCCTGTGGGAGCGGGCTTGCCCGCGATAGCGGTATGTCTGTCACATCAATGTCGGATCTGCCGCCATCATCGCGAGCAAGCTCGCTCCCACAGGGATTTGCGGTGTTACTGGCTTTCGGGCAGCTCTTCTTCAGATTCGGTCTTCGTCCGGGCCGGTCGCGGCGTCAGCACCTTCACCACATCATCAATCACAGCCTTACCCATCGCCGTCAGATAGTGAGCAGCCCAGGCATGACGGTCGGTGTCTTTTGCGTAGGCGGCATCTTCGCTAAATGATTTGGCGAGGAACAGCAGATCGGAGGCTGGTGACAATGCTTGAACGATGGGGACGCCGGCGCGGACGTTGAATAACGCCTGGTCTGAGCAGTAGATGAGCGGGGTGAAGCCGATGGTTTTTAATTCTGAAATCGCGGTCGTATCTATTTTGGACATGTCTATTCCCTAAGCTTGAGGAGCTGCCACGTTCGTTTCCAAGCGAATGGGTGGCAGCTGTGCGCAGGTTGGAAAACCGGGAGCTTAGGAAACCGGCACGTCCGAAGACGTCCCACGCACAGCCACCATGACACAAGATCGCAGCCGTAAAGGTCCGCAGTCATGTTGGGCACGTTGTTGCAATTCGCTCGTCGGGTTTCCAAGCCCGATCGCTGAAAGGTCAGCGACGTCCGGAGAGTATCCCGTCGAAGAAAAACGCAACAAGGCGGCAAAGTGCCCAAACGCAAGATTCGGAGTTTGCCTACAAGGTCTGCGGGCGTCATCCGATATTGCGACACCTTAAGTAAACGATACGTTGAACAGCGTGCTCAAAAATTTGCACGATTGTGAAGAGAGGTGAATGTGACGGCATCATTTGAGCGTGATGACCAAGCAATATCGATGACTGCATTGGTCAGGGGCTTCAGTGCGAGACTCAACGAGATCTCCAGCCGTGCCACTGAGCGCCTGGTCATTTTCAAAGATAATCGGCCAGTAGCAGTCATAATCAATGTCGATGCCTATCAGGAAATGTTCGACGAGCTTAAGGATCTTCGCGTTGAAGCAGCGGCTACGGGGCGATTGACCGGTTTTGATCAAGCCAAGGTAATCAGTCACGACGATATGCGGGCACGGTACGCCAGGAAAGACTAAGAGCCAGTATCGAGGGCGGTAGACGCATCTGCTCAGGCGATACGCAGATCCTGTGGGAGCGGGCTTGCCCGCGATGACGGCGGCAGATCCGACATTGATGTGACAGACATACCGCTATCGCGGGCAAGCCCGCTCCCACAGGGATCTACGGTGCTTAGTTGAATAGGTAAATATGAAAAAGCCCCCGCAACCAAACGGCTGCGGGGGCTTTTTCGTGGGCAGGCCTCAGATCACTCCTGAGCCGTCTCACCCTTGGCCTGGCGCTTCTCGATGATGTCCACCAAGCGCTTTGCCAGCGCCGGGTAGTTCTCGTCGAAATGGTGGCCGCCAGGCAGTTTCATCGCTTCGCCCACGGCGCTCTTGTCGGTGCAGCCACTTTCGTCGACTTCTTCTTCACCGTAGATGCACACCACTTTCTCCGGTGGCAGCTTGGCCATTTCCGGGCCGGTGGCGGCTTCTTTGCCGGCGTTGCCGAGCCAGCCTTCGACTTCGATTTCGAAGCTGCCGGTGCGGGCGAAGGCGAGCAGGATGATTGCGTCGACGCGTTGCTGTTCTGCCGGTTCCAGGCGGTTGTAGATCGCTGGCAGGACGTCGGCGCCGAACGAGTAACCGGTCAGGATGAAGCGCTTGGTGCCCCATTTTTGCCGGTAGTGTTGCATCAGCTCGGCCAGGTCCAGGGCGCTTTGCTCCGGGCTCTTGTGCTGCCAGTAGTAGCGCAGGGTGTCGATGCCGACCACCGGGTAGCCGATCTTCGCCATCTCGCCCGCGACGTCGCGGTCCAGATCGCGCCAGCCGCCGTCACCGGACAGGAACAGGGTCACGGTGTCTTTGGCTTGGCCGGCCAGGACTTCGACCACCGGGATCTGCAGACCGCCAGCGGCTTTATCGCCACCGACGAGGAGCTTGCGCAGTTCGTTGTTCAGTACTTGCGGCAGGTTGATGTCGTAGTCGCTGATGCTGGTTTCGGCGTTGGGTTGATCGCGCACGAAGCCGGCGCTGGTGTCGTCCGGGTTGTCGTTCCAGGCCACCAGCCAGTGACCGTGAGCGGCGCTTTTTGGCAGCAGGTGAGTGCAGCCGGGTTTTTCCAGGGCCAGGTCGACGGAGACAGCTTGAGCCTTTTCGTCCTTTTGCTCGGACAACCAGCGCCACGCGAGCACGGCGCCAGGGCCGATGCCGCTGACCAGGGTCGCCGGGCCTTTGAGTTCGCGCAGGCCCGATTGCAGGGCGCGGCTTTGCAGCAGGCAGTCTTTAGGCAGAATCACCTGAACAATCTGCGCCGAGCCGGTGCGGCTCAGGGTCATCAATTGTTTGTCGCTGAGTTTCTGGTCTTCATTGACCGCCACCAACACCTGGGCGCGTGGCGTGTTGCCAGGGATGACGCGGGTCATCGCCGCGCCATCGGCCGGCCTCAGCTGTTTGAGGGTCGGTTCGGGTGCCGGGCGTTTCAGGTACCAGTAACCGCCACCGAGAATCAGGGCCAGCACTACCAGTGTGCCCAGTACGTACCGCAAGGAGCGTTGAATCATCAGCGTTTCACCAATCCAGTCAAGCCGCCCGCAATCAGGGCAGCAGTATCGGCCAGGGCAACCAGCGGATCGAGTCCGGCGGGCACGGCCATATAACGGGGTTCCCAGTCAGGCTGGAATTTGTCTTTGAAGCGGCGCAAGCCTTGGAAGTTGTAGAGCTGCTCACCACGGCGGAAAACCATCGAGCCCAGACGCTGGGTCAGCGGTGCGCCACGCCGGGGTTGCAACCCCGACAGCGGCACCATGCCCAGGCTGAAGCGCGCGTATCCATGATTTTTATAATGTTGGATCAGGCCGACCATCATGAACTCCATGGTCAGCTTGGGGGCTTCCGGGTGCGCGCGCATCAGGTCGAGGCTGGCCAGGTCATGGCCGTAAGTCTCAAGCAGGTTGGCGAACGCCACCGGGCGTCCTTCGAAACGAATCACTGCGACCCGGAAATGCTTGAGGTAGTCGTCGCTGAAGCGGCCGAGCGAGAAGCCTTTCTCACGTACGTTCTTGCCGGTCAGCCAGGCATCGGAAATCACCTTGAGCTCATCCATCGGCGCATGGCCCGGTTCAAAGATCTCCAGCGACAGGCCATCGCGGGTGCCGCGATTCCAGGTGTAGCGCAGGTCTTTCATCTCTTTGCCCTTGGCTTCGAGATCAAAGCGTTGAAGATCGACCCGGGCTTCTTCGCCGAGCTTGATCGCGGTCAGGCCGATGTCCATGTAGTACGGCAGGTTCTCGGCACGGACTTGATAGAACACGGGGCGGGCGTGGTGGATGTCGCAGAGGTCGCGGAACTGCCAGATCATTTCCGCCCGTTGCTGGGTCGGGCCGATCGGGTCGTACAAGGCCACCAGGCTGCGGCCACGGCGGGCGTACATCAGGAACGCCTCGTCGTTGGGGTGAAACAGCAGCGCCTTGTCACCGGTCAGGGCCAGGCCACCGTCCGGTTGCGCGGAGGCCATCAGGATCTTTACCGCACGGTCCAGCTCATCTGGCGTCGGCAAGTGAATCACCGGACGCGCGGTGCGCAGCAGCCAGGTCAAGGACACCACCACCAACAGCACGGCGGCGCCCAACAATGAGCGCAAACCACGCGGGGCATCGGCATCGAGGGTGAATTGCCACCAGAGTTGATGGCTGTACGGAACGTCTTGATAGGCAAACAGCAGCAACCAGATCGACGCGCCGAGTACGCACAGGCTGGACACCAGATAGAGCGGCGAGAACGGCAGTTCGGTCAGACGGCTCGGGCGATAGAAAGAACGCCGGAAAACCCCCAGCAGGCTCGCCGTCAGGGTCATCAGGCAGGCTTCTTCCCAGTCAAAGCCCTTGAGCAGAGAGAGCAGGGCGCCGACCAGCAATAGAATGGTGGTCAGCATCCACGCGGCGGACAGCCGACGACGCAGACCTTGCGCCAGCAGCAGGCACAGCACGCCGATCAGACTGGCGCCGAAGTGCGAAGCGTCGACCAGTCGATGAGGAATCAGAAAGCCGATGTGTTCCAGGCGGGTGTCGATTTCCGGTGTCACGCCGGAGAACAGCAGCACCACGCCGGACAGGAACACCAGCACCGCCAGAATCGGCGCCGCCAGACCGGAAGCGGCCCGCAGGGACTGGCGCGACTGAAACAGCCGTTGGCCTTCGTTGATCAGCAGGAATACGCACGCCACCAGCAGTGGCAGCACGACATAGATCAGGCGATAGAGCAGCAGCGCGGCGGCCAGTGGGGCGGCGCCTAGCGTGTCGGCGAAGGCGGCCAGCAGGATCGCTTCAAATACGCCGACACCGCCGGGCACATGGCTGAGCACGCCGGCGGCCAGGGCCAGCAGGTACACGAGCAGGAATGCACCGAAGGGTGGCGCTTCCGGCAGCAACAAATAGAGCACGGTCGCGGCGGCGGCCACGTCCAGGGCGGTGATGATCAGTTGCAGGAATGTCAGGCGCCGGCCGGGGAGGCGCAAGGTGCGGCGTCCGACCTTGACCAGCAAGTTGTCCTTGGAAGGCTGTTCCGGAAGACGACGTCGATAGATGCCGATGGCCAATACGCTGAAGAGCAGCAAAACGGCCGCTGCAACTCCACCCAGCAAACCCTCGGACAGTCCAAGGGCAGCCGAGGCGGCAGGCAGGTTGCTGAGGGTTGCCAGAGCCGCAAGTGGCGGCAAGGCGCAACCAAGTGAAAGGCTGGCGAACAGCGTCATGTGGGCGACTTCTGAAGCCCCCAAGCCATGACGTGCATATAAACGGTAGCGGACCGAGCCTCCCGAGAGCATCGACAGACCAATGGCGTTGCCGATGGCAAAGGCAGTGAATCCGCCCAGCGCCAGGATGCGCGGCGCGAGTGTCACGCGCGCGTAGCGGCTGGCCGACCATTCGTACCCCAGCAAAATGATGAAGCCGACCACGGTTGCACCCAATGCACCCAGCAACGCCGGTTTCGGTACTTCCAGGATCGAGTCATGCAAAGCGTACAGATCGAGTTCGCTCAGCAGATGACGACAGGCAATCAGCGCGATAGCGAACAACAGCAGAGTGACCGCCAGGCCGATGGGCTGGCGGTACTTGCTGACCAGATCCAGCAGGCGCAGACGCTCGGCCTTGATCGGTTGTGTCGCTGTGACGGTGTCTTGTGGATCAGACGAGTTGGCGCGCATCAATCACCTCTTGGATTGTGCGCGACAGGATGGAGGTATCCAGCCAAGTTACCAATCCCTGTAGAAAAAAATAATCACAAATATTAACGCCTCTCACCGGTTATCGGCGATGGCATCTCATTGGTCGTAGAGGGTTCTGTCTGCGATTCAGCATGGTGTGAACCCACAGCCTTGGTGATCCCGAACGCTTCTCTACACAGTGACAGGTCATTGTTGCGAAAGGACTTTTTCAACAGATACAAAAAAGGCCACTCTTTCGAGTAGCCTTTTTTGATGTTTGGTTGCGGGAGCCGGATTTGAACCGACGACCTTCGGGTTATGAGCCCGACGAGCTACCAGACTGCTCCATCCCGCGTCTGTGTGGCGGCATTCTATAGAGATACGCCTGTGTGTCAACCGTTAATCTGGAACCGGGTCAAATAAGCGTAAATAAGCGGCAAACGGTCGCAGGGCAGACTTAAGTTTCGGAATCAGAACGATTTCTCCCTCTGGTAAGTATAGAAGAGCACAAAACAGACGCGCACAAAAAAGGCCACTCTTTCGAGTAGCCTTTTTTGATGTTTGGTTGCGGGAGCCGGATTTGAACCGACGACCTTCGGGTTATGAGCCCGACGAGCTACCAGACTGCTCCATCCCGCGTCTGTGTGTCGGCATTCTACAGAGGATCGCCGGGCTGTCAACCTTCAATCCTGATAAAACCTCTTCTGGTTCAATCGCTTAGCCGGGATTTTGGCTTGGACGAACGGCTGCGGGTCAGGTATGGCAAGGCTTTCAGCTCTATCGAGTGGGCCTTTTCGATTGAGAAAATAAATTCACCGGTTCCTTTTCCTACGAGCGTGGAAGAAGATTCAGACTACTGGTGCTATATACAGGTGTCAGTGAGATACTGCCGATCCGGCACGCCATGACTCCATTTCTACACCATGAACACCGCTTTTATATGACCCAGCGAAAAATCATCCACGTCGATTGTGACTGCTTCTACGCTGCCATCGAGATGCGTGACGACCCGCGTCTGGCAGGTAAACCCTTGGCGGTGGGTGGTTCGGCGGATCGGCGCGGGGTGATCGCTACCTGTAACTATGAAGCGCGGGCCTATGGCGTTCGCTCGGCGATGTCTTCCGGGCATGCCCTGAAACTGTGCCCGGACCTGACCATCGTCAAGCCGCGCATGGACGCCTATAGAGAAGCGTCGAAGGAAATTCACACGATCTTTCGCGATTACACCGACCTGATCGAGCCACTTTCCCTCGACGAGGCTTACCTCGACGTGTCGGACTGTGCGCATTTCGGTGGCAGCGCCACGCGCATCGCCCAGGACATTCGCCGACGAGTCTCCAATCAGTTGCACATCACGGTCTCGGCCGGCGTCGCGCCGAACAAGTTTCTGGCCAAGATCGCCAGTGACTGGAAGAAACCCAACGGGTTGTTTGTCATCACGCCGGATCAGGTAGAAGACTTTGTCAGCGGTTTGCCCGTGAGCAAGCTGCACGGCGTGGGCAAAGTCACCGCTGACAAACTGGGCAAACTCGGCATTGTCGATTGCTCGCATCTGCGCCAGTGGGACAAGTTGGCGCTGGTGCGTGAATTCGGCAGTTTCGGCGAGCGACTCTGGAGCCTGGCCCGTGGGATCGACGAGCGTTTGGTCCACAACGACAGCCGTCGGCAGTCGATCAGTGTCGAAAACACCTACGACGTGGACCTGCCGGATCTGGTGAGCTGCCTGGATAAATTACCCGAGCTGCTGGAAACCCTGGCCGGCCGCATGGCGCGGATCGACAGCAGCTACCGGCCGGGCAAGCCGTTCGTCAAAGTGAAATTCCATGACTTTACCCAGACGACGCTGGAACAGGCCGGGGCAGGGCGGGATTTGGGCAGTTATCAGTTGTTGCTGACCCAGGCGTTCAATCGCGGCGGGAAACCGGTGCGGTTGTTGGGGGTCGGGGTCAGGCTGGAGGATTTGCGCGGTGGGTTTGAGCAGATGGAGTTGTTTGAGCGGTAGATTTGCGGTGAATATGGTGGCCTCTTCGCGGGCAAGCCTCGCTCCTACAGGTAACGAATATTCCTTGTAGGAGCGAGGCTTGCCCGCGAAGCTTTTGCCTTTAATTTGGTCCCGGATCCGCCACCAGTCGTCCGGCATCCTTGGTCAATGACTTGAGGAATTCGGTCTGCAACTCTGGATCATTGCGGGTCAGTTCGATCAGGCTTTGTTCCAGCTCGCTGGCTTCTTCTTCCAGACCCAGTTCCGACAGACGTTTGACCCGGTGTACCCACTGGCTCACTTCGTCGTCTTCGAGGTCGTCATAAATCAGGCCATGGGCTTCGAGCAGTTTGCCGCGCAAGCCACTGCTGACCGCCAGGGACGAGTCGGTGTGCACATCGTCCTGACCGTCTTCGACACTGATCAGCAGTCGGCTCAGATGATTGATGTCATGTTCGGCGAACGGGCTGTCCAGCAGGTTAATGCGTAAAACACCGTTTTTGTCGGTGCTCAGCTCGAACGTTTCCTTGCCGGCTTTCACCACAACCGGGCGCTCGCTCCAGGGCAGGCTCGAGTATTCGGTGCGTTTGTCGAGCTGGACTTCGTCGATGCCTGCCAGGTTCTGCTGCGCCCGGCCGTTGGACTGCGCGTTCATGAACGGGTTGAGCCCGGCAAAACCGTAGCTCAGCCAATCCTTGGTGACGCTGTCCGGCAGGTTGCCGAGGGTGAACACGTTGACCACATTCGCACCGACACCGCCCACCACCGCCACCGCGCCCAGCGGAATCTCGTAGACCTCGCGCCAAGGTTGGTAAGGCGTGTAGCGATCGTAGTGGCGCGTAACTTCGAATTCGGTGACTTCGAACGTCTTCTGCTCGTGGATTTTCACCCGCCGTTGCGGCAGCTCAAGCACCTTGGGCTCACCGACATCGATCTGCAGGCTGTGATCGAGCAATTTGCGCTCGACACGTTCCTCGTGCTCGCTGCGTTGCGACATGTGATTGGCACAGCCGCTGACCAGCAGGGTGCCGCACAGGGCGGCACCACCGAGGCCTAAGGTGTTTCGCTTGAACATGACTTCTCTATCTGGTGTCAGCGGCGGATACGGGCCTGGAGGAAAGACAGCACGTCAGCAACCGGCAGCGCTTGCGCTTCAGGTTCGGTACGGCTCTTGTATTCCAGATTGCCTTCGGCGAGGCCGCGGTCACTGACCACGATCCGGTGAGGAATGCCAATCAGCTCCATGTCCGCGAACTTGATGCCCGGGCTGGTTTTCTTGTCGCGGTCGTCCAGCAGTACTTCGAAGCCGGCGGCAGTCAATTCTGCATACAGCTTGTCGGTGGCTTCGCGAACCTGTTCGGTTTCGTAGCGCAGCGGTACCAGGGCGATCTGGAATGGAGCCAGTGTGTCGCTCCAGATGATTCCCTTGTCGTCGTTGCCCTGTTCGATGGCCGCAGCCACCACGCGGGAAACGCCGATGCCATAGCAACCCATTTCCAGGGTAACCGGCTTGCCGTTCTCGCCCAGCACTTCGCACTTCATCGCCTTGCTGTACTTGTTGCCCAGCTGGAAGATGTGTCCGACTTCGATGCCGCGCTTGATTTCCAGGGTGCCCTTGCCATCCGGGCTTGGGTCGCCGGCAACAACGTTACGCAGGTCGGCAACGGTCGGAACCGGCAGATCACGCTCCCAGTTCACGCCGAAGTAGTGCTTGTCGTCGATGTTGGCACCGATACCGAAGTCGCTCATCAGCTCGACGGAACGGTCGATGATGATCGGCAGCGGCAGGTTCAACGGGCCGAGAGAACCGGCACCGGCGCCAATGGCGTCGCGCAGTTCGCTTTCGGAAGCCATGACCAACGGGCTGGCAACGCCTGGCTGGTTGGCGGCCTTGATTTCGTTCAGTTCGTGGTCGCCACGGATGATCAGGGCAATCAGCTTGCCTTGCTCTTCAGCGTGAACGACGAGGGTCTTGATGGTCTTTTCGATCGGCAGGTTGAAGCCTTCGACCAGTTGCGCAATGGTCTTTGCATTCGGGGTGTCGACCAGGCGCAGCTCTTCAGACGGTGCGGCGCGAGAGGTTTCGCGCGGTACGGCTTCGGCTTTCTCGATGTTCGCGGCGTAGTCGGAACCGTTGCTGAAGACGATATCGTCTTCGCCGGATTCGGCCAGCACGTGGAACTCGTGGGAACCGGCGCCGCCGATGGAGCCGTTGTCGGCTTCTACAGGACGGAATTTCAGGCCCAGACGGGTGAACACGTTGCAATACGCCTGGTGCATGCGGTCGTAGGTGACCTGCAGCGAAGGCTGATCAGCGTGGAAGGAGTAGGCGTCCTTCATGATGAATTCGCGGCCGCGCATCAAACCGAAGCGTGGGCGGATTTCGTCACGGAATTTGGTCTGGATCTGGTACAGGTTGATCGGCAGCTGTTTGTAGCTGCTCAACTCGTTGCGCATCAGGTCGGTGATGACTTCTTCGTGAGTCGGGCCGGCACAGAAGTCGCGACCGTGACGATCCTTGAAGCGCAGCAATTCAGGGCCGTACTCTTCCCAGCGACCGGATTCCTGCCACAACTCAGCCGGTTGGGTGCTCGGCATCAACACTTCGAGAGAGCCCGCGGCGTTCATTTCTTCACGAACGACGGCTTCGACCTTGCGCATCACTCGCAAGCCCATCGGCAGCCAAGTGTAGAGGCCCGAGGCGAGTTTACGGATCATGCCGGCGCGCAGCATCAGCTGATGGCTGATGACGACCGCGTCGGAAGGCGTTTCTTTCTGTGTGGCGAGCAAAAATTGACTGGTGCGCATGGTTGGCCGTTGTCGGTTGCTGATGACGAGAAATGACGGAGCATTGTACGGGCGAGATCCGCTGGCGTACAGGCGTGCGGTCGGCGGTGTGGCAGGAGGGCGGGAATCGCCGCGCCCTCTGCGAAATGTCCTACGATTCTTCCGCGACCTGGGTCGGCACCGGCTCTGGTGTCGGCGTCGGACCTGCGCGGCGGCTCTCCTGGTACCAGTGCAAGGCGATCAACAATAGGGTCGGAACGCCCAACAGCGCCGTGATCAGGAAGAAGTTGTGGTAACCGAATTTCTCCACCATGACCCCTGAATAGCCGCCAATCAGGCGTGGCAGCAGGAGCATGATCGAGCTGAGCAGGGCGTACTGGGTGGCCGAGAACTTGAGGTTGGTCAGGCTCGACAGGTAAGCGACGAACGCCGACGTCGCCAGGCCCGAGCTGAAGTTGTCCAGGGAAATGGTCAGGATCAGCATGTTCAGGTTGGCGCCCATGTCGGCGAGCATCAGGAACAGCAGGTTAGTGCCGGCCGACGCAATGCCGCCGATCAGCAGGATCGGCAGGATGCCGAAACGCACGATCAGCAGGCCGCCCATGCCGGCGCCGACCAGGGTCATGATCAAACCGAAGATTTTGCTGACGCTGGCGATCTGATCCTTGGTAAAGCCCTGGTCGATGTAAAACACGTTGGCCATCACGCCCATGACCGTATCGGACATGCGGTAGGTGGCGATCAGCCCGAGCAACAGGAACGCCTGCCAGCGGTAACGCAGAATGAAGTCGTTGATTGGCGTCAGCACTGGCGCCAGGCCGCGGCGGCCCATGGCCGACAGGCACATAAACGTGAGCGTGGTGTAGAGGATGGCCCGCAGGAAGGCGCGATCTTCGAGCAACAGGTCGAGCAGGCTCACGCCTTCGAACAATACGCTGGCGAAGTCTGTGTTGTAGAGCTGGGTGAACATGGCCGGTACGGACACCAGCAGCACGATCAGCACGAACACCGACATCAGTTGATGCATAAAGCTGTAGCGCCCGGCCTGAAGTTGAGTGCGCAGGGGTACGGGCGGTTCGCGCATGAACAACGTCGTCAGCAGCGCCGGGATCATCAGGGCGCCAAACAGGATGTAGGTGCCGGCCCACGCCGAATGCTTGTAGTTGAAACCGGTGGAGCCGAAGCCTTCAGCGAAGAACAGCGCGCCGGCCGTCGCCAGCAGGGCGGCGATCCGATAGCCAGACATATAGCTGGCAGCGAGCGCAGCCTGGCGAGTGTCGTCGGCGATTTCCAGGCGATAAGCGTCAACCGCAATGTCTTGCGTCGCCGAGGCGAAGGCGACGACCACCGCGATGGCGATCAGCCAGGACAAATGCTTTTGCGGGTCGCAGAAACCCATCCCGATCAAGCCAAGGATCACCAGCGCCTGGGACAGTACCAGCCAGGAGCGTCGTCGACCGAGCTTGCCGAGAAATGGCAGGCGCCATTGGTCGAGCAGCGGGGACCAGACCCATTTAAAGGCATAGGCCAAACCGATCAGGCTTGCATAGCCGATGGTTTCGCGGGCCACACCGGCCTCACGCAGCCAGACGGAAAGCGTCGAAAACACCAGCATGTAGGGCAGGCCGGCGGCGAAACCAAGCAACAACAACACAAGCGTCGAGGGGCTGGCATAGGCGGCGAGCGCGGCGCGCCAGGTTTTACGGGGCATGGGCTGGAGTCTGCCTCAAGAATTACGGAAACAAAGCGCGCACTCTAACCGCTGTGCTCTACCGGGCGCCAGCCATGGCGCTGAATATCAACACGATTGTTCAGGATACTGACACCTTCGGAGCGCAATCGCGCGCGCTGCTCGTCCCCTGAAGGACTGCCCACGGGCAGGCTGATCCGACCGCCGGCACCGAGCACGCGGTGCCATGGCAATTTGGTGTCGCCGGGCAGTTGGCTCAATGTGCGGCCCACCCAGCGCGCGGCCCGGCCCAACCCCGCCAGCTCGGCGAGTTGACCATAGCTCACCACTTTGCCTTCGGGCACCTGCGCGAGGGTCAGGTAGAGCGCCGTGCGTCGGATTTGCGCGGCACTTTCGATTTCTGCATCGGTATCGGTCACATCCGGGATCCCTGTAGGAGCGAGACCGGCTTGCCGGCGATGGTCGTTAACGATAACGCGAGCTATCTGGGAAAACGCGTCGATCTTGAGTTTATCGCGAGCAGGCTCGCTCCTACAGTGGATTACCGTCTGTAGGGTAAATCCTCGATCAGTGACTGAGAAATGAACTCAATAGAAATAGTCGGGTCAGTCCTTGCTAGGGTTTTATTCTCAGGGATAATGCCGACTTTTTTTCGCAAACTTGAGCCTGTAATTGCTTATGGTGTCCAGAACCCTGCTGTGCCTCGCTGTCCTCAGCGCCTCCACGCCGTTGCTCGCCGATACCGTCTGGTTGAAGAACGGTGACAAATTGAGCGGCAAGATCACGCTGTTCGATGGCGGTAAATTGCTGATCCAGACCGAGTACGCCGGTGCGGTCCCGATCGACTGGAAACAGGTCAAGACACTGGAAAGTGATCAGGAGCTGCTGGTCAAGCAGGATGCCTACACCGGCGAGAGGGCCAAGTCGCTGCATGCGGCAGACGACGGCAAGGTGACGCTGGAAAACGGCGAGGCGCCGAAGACGGTCGAGCTGGCCAGTATCCAGCAGATTCTCAAGCCCAAGCCAGTGGTCGAAGACCTGGTGTGGAAGGGCAATGTCGACATGGCGCTGGATTATCAGCGGGCCGAGAAAGACACCGACGATTACGACATCGACTTCAAGACCTCTGCGCGCCATGGTAGATGGCGGCACACGGCGGAAGGCGAGTACAACCGCGAATTCCAGGATGACGTGGTCACCACTGATAACTGGCGAGGCGAATACTCGCTCGATCGCTTCCTGACCGAGAAATGGTTCTGGCAGGGGCGCGCAGTCTATAAGCGCGACAAGGTTGAAGACCTCTCCCGTCAGCGCACCGTGGGTACCGGTCCGGGTTACCAGTTCTGGGACGACGAACTGGGTGCGTTCTCCTTGGGGTCGCTGTTCAACCGCACGGATTATCAGTACGCAGACGGCGGCAAGGAAAACTTCTATTCCCTGGCCATGAAGTGGGACTACAACCGCTACCTGATTGGCAAGCAGGTCGAGTTCTTCACCAACGGCGAGGTGGGCAAGCCGCTGTCGGGCGTGGCGGATTATGCGCTGGATGCCGAGGTCGGGCTGCGTTACAAGGTCACCGAGTGGGCGTCGCTTAACCTGAAGGCCGAGCGAGACGTTATCAGCGGCACCGACGATGCCGATCTGGAAAAGACACGTTACACCGCAGGGTTTGGCGTGACCTGGTAAGGCGCAAAAAATCGCAGCCATGGGCTGCGATTTTTTTTGCCTGCAAAACAGACAGGCACAAAAAAGCCCCGCTTTTGAGGGCGGGGCTTTTTACTAAAGCAAGTACAAGTTAGATAACTTGAACTTCTTCAGCTTGCATGCCTTTCTGACCGCGGGTAGCGATGAAAGAAACCTGTTGGCCTTCTTTCAGGCTTTTGAAGCCGTCGGATTGGATAGCTTTGAAGTGAACGAACAGGTCGTCACCGGATTGTGGAGTGATGAAGCCGAAGCCTTTTTCATCGTTGAACCACTTAACGGTACCAGTTTGGCGATTAGACATGGTGTAACTCCTTGAACAAAGATAACTGCGACGCAGGAAGAACCCTGGCCGAGACTGAGTGCAAAGAGCAGGAAAAATTCTTGTAGATGGTTGGATCGAAATTCAACATATCGTGTAGAGATTCTCAGTGACACAAGCAGCACAGTGGCGCCACCTTAACCCTTTTTCCGGAACGTGCCAATCCTTCCGACGAAGGTTTCTCTGTTTTCATGACTGACGGTGCATCGGATTCCGACGAAGGCCCAGTTATCACGGGGGATCGGCGAGAATTGTGCCCTGGACTTTGAACCCGGAGCGCGCGCCCGGTAAGATGCCGGACAGAATTTTTCCACCTCGCTATTCAGGACACCCGCCATGAGCATCAAATCGGACAAGTGGATTCGCCGCATGGCGCAGGAACACGGCATGATCGAGCCGTTCGTCGAGCGCCAGGTGCGCGGCAGCGACGATAACCGTGTGATCTCCTACGGCGTTTCGAGTTACGGCTACGACGTTCGTTGCACGAGTCATTTCAAGGTGTTCACCAACATTAATTCGGCCATTGTCGACCCGAAAAATTTCGATGCCGGCAGCTTCGTCGACATCCACAGCGATGTCTGCATCATCCCGCCGAACTCTTTCGCCCTGGCCAGCACCGTCGAATACTTCCGTATTCCGCGCAACGTATTGACCATCTGCCTGGGCAAAAGCACCTACGCCCGCTGCGGCATCATCGTCAACGTTACCCCGCTTGAGCCTGAGTGGGAGGGGCACGTGACCCTGGAATTCTCGAACACAACAAACCTGCCGGCGAAAATCTATGCCAATGAAGGCGTGGCGCAGATGCTGTTCCTTGAATCCGACGAAGAGTGCGAAGTGTCCTATAAGGACCGTGGCGGCAAGTATCAGGGCCAACGCGGCGTGACCCTGCCGCGCACCTGATCGATTCATCTGGCAGGTGGCGGGAATTCTTGAGCGGGTAGACACTCTATTGGGTGTACTGCCCGGTTCGCGTACAGCGGACGGGGCCATTGCTCAGGAGTGCTTTATGAAGATCGATCCGCGAATAAGTGCCGAACTGGCAAGGCTTGAGCCCAATCAGGTTGGCGTCCTGGCCTGGTCCTTGTTGGCACATCCACCCATCAGCATGGCGGGGGGCATCCCCGGCCAGCCTGATCCTGATACCCCCAACGAACAACCTACAGAGCCCGGTGAGCCCACCCTGCCGGATGAGCCGCCTCCCGCGCCTGTAGCCTGATTGCGAGTAGCCTGTAGGAGCGAAGCTTGCTCGCGAAGGCGGTGTGTCAAATAAGAATGTTTTGGCTGCCACACCGCCTTCGCGAGCAAGCTTCGCTCCTACAGGTTGTGGGGCGGAATTCAGCTGACTGGCCATATTTCGTTGTCGCCGATGACAAATATCCTGCAGCTGTCGTCCCGATCGACCTGATACCCGCCGGTAAACGCGCCGAAGGCCGGTAGCAGGCTGATGTCCTCCCCCAATCTGAAACACGCCAGTCGCAGACGCTGTCGACCTCTGCCGTTCAGCCGATAGACCGGATGCACATGCCCGGCGAGCACATGCCGGTGCGGATGCGGATCGGGCTCATGTTGCAAGGCGAACGGTCCGAGCAACAACGGCTCGGGCACCACACGAATGTTTAACGAGGCTGGCGGGTCCCCGGCGCGTTTGTCGTGGTTGCCGCGGATCAGCGTCATCGCCAGATCAGAGTGCCGCGCTCGCCACTCTGCCAGTGCGCTTAACGTGCCGGTAGCATGGGAGCCAGGCCCGTGCAGGAAATCCCCGAGGAAAATCAGCTGACGGCAGGGCAGGGCGGCCGATAACCCGTCCAGCACAGCGATATTGCTGGCGGTGGTGCCATGGGGCACCGGCTGTCCAAGGCTTCGATACGCCGCCGCTTTGCCAAAATGCACATCGGCAATCAGCAGCGCTTGTTGTGCCGGCCAGTAAATGGCTTTTTCCGGCAGCAGCCACAGTTCTTCGCCGGCCAGTCGCACGGGATAGGGCGTACTCATCAGGTTTTTCCGGTTTCGGCGGTTTTCTCAAGGTCGGTGACCATGCGTCGGATACGGTCCGTGAGTTTTTCCGAGCTCATGCTTTCCCGCATGCGCTCCACCAACAGTGGAAACCCCAGCGGTGTAGGACGTTTGATCTGATGCAGGTTCAGTTTCAGCTGATTGATGCGCGCCAACGTCTGTTCCAGACGATGAATATCCAGTTCTTCCCGTAAGACTTCTTCCCCGGCCTGAGTCAGCAACAGATTCCCGGCGTCGTACTGTTTGAACACTTCGAAGAACAGCCCACTGGAAGCTTGAACCTGCCGTGTGCTTTTCGGTGCGCCGGGGTAGCCGGCAAACACCAGCCCGGCAATACGCGCGATTTCCCGAAAGCGGCGCAGCGCGAGTTCACCGGCATTCAAACTGGCGAGCACGTCTTCCAATAAACGCTCGGGGCTCAACAGCCCGGGGTTCAAAACCTGCGACCAGTCCACGTAAGTAGCGCTGAGCAATTCCAGCCCGTAATCGTTGACCGCAATGGAAAACGTCACCGCCTGCTGCTGGCTGACCCGCCACGCCAGCAAACTTGCCAGTCCCAGATGCACTTGGCGCCCGGCAAAGGGATAAAGGAACAAGTGCCAGCCTTCGCGGGATTTCAGTGCTTCGGCCAGCAAAGTATTGGAGGTTGGCAGCCCGGACCAGCGTTTTTGTACCTCTAAAAGTGGACGCAGCGCGCGCATCTCCGGGCCGATGAACTCTCCTTGCTCCGCCGCACTGAAACGCGCGACCACCGCCTGTGCCAGTTCGTTGGAAAGGGGCATCCGCCCGCCATTCCAGCGCGGCACCGCGGCTTTCTTCGCGGTGCTGCGTTTAACGTAAGCGGTCATGTTTTCCACTCGCACCAACTCCAGCAGGCGCCCCGCGAACAGAAAGCCGTCGCCCGGTTTGAGTCGCGCAATAAATCCTTCCTCGACACTGCCCAGCTGCTTGCCGCCACCACCCTTGCTCCAGAACTTCAGCTGAATGCTCGCGTCGCTGATGATGGTGCCGATGCTCATGCGATGTCGACGGGCCAGTCGCGCATCCGGTACGCGCCAGACGCCATGCTCGTCAGGCTCGACCCGGCGATAATCCGGATAGGCTGTCAGGGAAAGCCCTCCGTGGCGTACGAACGCCAGCGCCCAGGTCCAATCCTCCGCCGTGAGGTCTCGATAAGCCCAGGCGCCACGGACTTCTTCATACAACTCGTCGGGCATAAACCCACCGCCCAAGGCCATGCTGACCAGGTGCTGAACCAGCACATCCAGCGGTTTATGCGGCGACTCGCGGGGCTCGATACGGCGTTGCGCCACGGCGTCTTGAGCCGCCGCCGCTTCGATCACCTCCAGGCTGTGGGTCGGCACCAGCGTCACCCGTGACACACGCCCCGGCGCATGACCGGACCGCCCGGCCCGCTGCATCAGGCGCGCCACACCTTTGGCCGAACCGATTTGCAGCACCCGTTCCACCGGCAGGAAATCCACCCCCAGGTCCAGGCTTGAGGTACAGACCACTGCTTTGAGTTGACCTTCCTTCAGCGCTCGCTCGACCCAGTCGCGGGTGTCCCGTGACAGTGAGCTGTGATGCAAGGCGATCAGTCCGGCCCAATCGGGGCGAGCCTCCAGCAAGGCCTGATACCAGATCTCGGATTGTGCACGGGTGTTGGTGAACACCAGGCTGCTCGGACTGGACTCTATTTCGGCGACGACCTGCGGCAACATCTTCAAGCCAATGTGCCCGGCCCATGGAAATCGCTCGATGGCGGGCGGCAGCAACGTGTCGACCCGCAGTTCCTTGGACGTCTGGCCTTGAACGCTGATGCCGCCACCCTGTGGGATCAATACCTGTTCGGCGTGGGCCTGATTACCCAGCGTCGCGGAAACGCCCCACACGATCAGATCCGGATTCCACCGGCGCAAACGGGCGAGGGCCAGTTGCAGCTGCACGCCGCGCTTGTTGCCGAGCAGTTCGTGCCATTCGTCGACAACCACCATGCGCAAGGTCGATAGAGCGGTTTGCGCATCGGCGCGGGCGAGCATCAGGGTGAGGCTTTCGGGGGTGGTGATGAGTGTGGTGGGCAAACGTCGGCTTTGACGGGCCCTTTCACTGCTGCTGGTGTCGCCGGTGCGCAGGCCGACGCTCCACGGGATTTGCAGGTCGTGCAGGGGCGTCTCCAGTGCACGCGCCGTATCCGCCGCCAGTGCACGCATCGGGGTTATCCACAGCACTGTCAGCGGTTGGGCGACTGGTTTTCGTTTGCGGGGTGTTTCAACGGGAACGAAAGAGGAGGCGAAGCGATTGAGCGCGGCAAACCAGACCGCATAGGTTTTACCGGCACCCGTGCTGGCGTGCAGCAACCCGGAGTCACCGCGTTTGACGGCCGTCCACACTTGCTTCTGAAAGACGAATGGCTTCCAGTCGCGGGCGCTGAACCATTGTTTTGCGTAGTCGGTGGAAGATCCCATGCCGGCGATGTGCGCTCTGAAAGTCTTCTTTCAGTGACCGCGGCGCAAGGGCAAAGGTTTAATGAAGAAACGTGATCCTGTAGGAGCCGGCTTGCTGGCGATGGTGTGTCAGACGCATTGTTGTCGACTGACACACCATCGCCAGCAAGCCGGCTCCTACAAAGGGGGGAGTGTTATTTGAGGTTGCCGCTCAGGAACTGCTTCAAGCGTTCGCTCTTCGGATTGCCCAGCACGTCTTCCGGCGCGCCTTCTTCCTCGACCAGGCCCTGATGCAGAAACA
This sequence comes from Pseudomonas sp. RT6P73, assembly GCF_054897715.1. Classification (NCBI taxonomy): domain Bacteria; kingdom Pseudomonadati; phylum Pseudomonadota; class Gammaproteobacteria; order Pseudomonadales; family Pseudomonadaceae; genus Pseudomonas; species Pseudomonas sp. RT6P73. Next base: position 863,010 of record NZ_JBUBUV010000002.1, read on the forward strand.
ACACCTGGCTCGACACTTTGCGGGCGAAGCTCATTTCGTGAGTCACCATGATCATGGTCCGGCCTTCTTCAGCCAGGCCCTGAATCACTCTGAGCACTTCACCCACCAGTTCCGGGTCGAGTGCCGACGTCGGTTCGTCGAACAGCATGACTTCCGGCTCCATGGCCAATGCCCGCGCAATCGCCACGCGTTGCTGCTGACCACCGGAAAGAAACGCGGGGTATTGATCCGCCACGCGCGCCGCCAGCCCGACCTTGTCGAGATAACGCCGTGCGCGGTCTTCGGCTTCCTCTTTGCTGCAACCCAGCACCCGGCGCGGCGCCATGGTGATGTTTTCCAGCACGGTCATGTGGCTCCACAGGTTGAAGTGCTGGAACACCATTGCCAGGCGCGTGCGGATCTTTTGCAGTTCATCGGGGTTGGCCACGTGCATGCCGTGGCGATCCTTGATCATGCGGATGTTCTGGCCGTCCAGGGTCATGGCGCCATCGTTGGGTTGTTCGAGAAAGTTGATGCAGCGCAGAAAGGTACTTTTGCCCGAGCCGCTGGCGCCGATCAGGCTGATGACATCGCCGGTGTTGGCCTTGAGTGAAACGCCTTTGAGCACATGATGATCGCCATAGCTTTTATGCAGGCCTTCGATGGTCAGTTTGTACATGGGGCATGCATCCTCAAGGCGAAAGTAGGTAGCCGCTGCGGTAGGCTTCGGTGCCCGCGACGTGCGCGATCACCATGCCGGCAGTGGCCATGCGCCGCAGCGAGCGGGCGTACATCAGGCCGGCGGCGGTGCAATGAATAGGGGTGACGCGATCAGCGATCGGGTCGATGATTTCGGCGATCAGTTGCCCGGCTTCGAGGTATTCCCCCGGCAGCGCGGTGAACACCAGCAGGCCACCCACCGGTGTCGACACCGGCTCGACCCCGGCCAACGGCGTGGCGGGGTAGGGCAGCTCGGGCAATGGCGCCGGTTGGCCGGCAATGGCGCCGAAGTGAATCAGGTAATCGATCAGCGCCTGGCAATCGAGGCTGGCCAACGGGTGATTGACGTCGCCCTGGCCACGCAGTTCGACGGTGACCGAGAGGCTGCCGAGCGGAATGTTGAACTGTTCGCCGAAGCGCTCTTTCAACTGCCACCAGAGCAGGGTGAAGCATTCATCGAACGACTGACCGCCGGAGTCGGTCGCCAGCAGGCTCGCTTCAGCACCGATGTACCGCGCCAAAGGCTCGACCTGCGGCCAGGCTTCGGGGGTGGTGTAAAGGTGAGCGACCGCTTCGAAATCGCAGTGCAGGTCCAGCACCATGTCCGCATCGCAGGCCAGTCGTTGCAGGGTCAGGCGCTGGGATTGCAGCTGAGTGCTGGCAGTTTGCCGGGCCAGCGCATTGCGCAGAGTGGCGCGAATGGTCTCGAGGTTGCGCTGCGGGTCATCGCCCAGCTGGCCTTCGATCTCGTTGCCCACCGCTTCGCTCAAATCGACGAACCAGCGATTGAAGTTCTGCCCGCTTTCCAGCTCGTAGCGGCCTAGCGGGACATCCATCAGCACCTGTTCCAGGCCAACCGGGTTGGCCACTGGCACGAGCACGATTTCGCTGCGCAGGCGGCCGGCGGCTTCAAGTTCCGCCAGGCGCTGCTTGAGGTGCCAGGCCACCAGCATGCCGGGCATTTCATCGGCGTGCAGGGACGACTGGATATAGATTTTGCCTTTGGCCGCCGATGGGCCGAAATGGAAGCTGTGAATCTGTCGTGCAGTCCCCGGCAGCGGGGCCAACAGGTCGTGTGTTTGGTGGCGCATTTGCAAGTCCTAGTGGGTCGGCCCGAGGAAGGCCAGCCATCGGCGTTCAGCGAGGCGGAACAGGCCGACCAGCGCAAAGGTAATGGTCAGGTAAATCAGCGCGGCAATACCGAACGACTGGAAGGTCAGGAAGGTCGCCGAGTTGGCGTCCCGAGCGACTTTCAGGATGTCCGGGATGGTCGCGGTGAACGCCACGGTGGTCGAGTGCAGCATCAAAATCACTTCGTTGCTGTAATAAGGCAACGAGCGACGCAGGGCTGACGGCATGATCACGTAGGCATACAGCTTCCAGCCTGTCAGGCCATAGGCCTTGGCCGCTTCGACTTCACCGTGGTTCATGCTGCGGATCGCCCCGGCGAAAATCTCCGTGGTGTAGGCGCAGGTGTTCAGGGCGAACGCCAGGATCGTGCAGTTCATCGCGTCGCGAAAGAACGCATCCAGCACCGGCTGGGCGCGCACGGCGGCCAGGCTGTAGATACCGGTGTAGCAAATCAGCAGCTGGATATACAGCGGCGTGCCGCGGAACAGGTACGTGTAGAACTGCACCGGCCAGCGAACGTAGAAGTGCGGCGAGACCCGGGCGATGGACAGCGGAATCGACACCAGGAAACCGATGACGATCGAGGCGGTCAACAGCCACATGGTCATGGCCAGGCCGGTGATGTTGTAACCGTCGGTATAGAGGAAGGGTTTCCAGTATTCCTGCAGGAGTTCGATCATCGTACCGCCTCCCGGGAACCGGCGGCGTAGCGGCGTTCGAGCCAGCGCAGGACGAAGTTGGAGGCGCTGGTGATCAGCAGGTAAATCAGCGCGGCAAGCACCAGGAAGTAAAACAGCTGATAGGTGCTTTTACCGGCGTCCTGGGCTGCCTTGACCAGGTCGGCCAGGCCGATGATCGAGACCAGTGCGGTGGCCTTGAGCATCACCATCCAGTTGTTACCGATCCCCGGCAGGGCGAAACGCATCATTTGCGGGAACACCACGATTCGAAAACGCTGGCCGCGTTTAAGGCCATAAGCGGTAGCGGCTTCGACCTGACCCCGAGGCACCGAGAGAATCGCGCCACGGAAGGTTTCGGTGAAATACGCACCATAAATGAAGCCCAGGGTGATGACCCCGGCACTGAACGGGTTGATCTCGATGTATTCCCATTCCATGAAATCGGTGAACGACGTCAACCAGGTTTGCAGGCTATAGAAAATCAGCAGCATCAGCACCAGGTCCGGCACGCCGCGAATCAGCGTGGTGTAGATCTGGGCCGGAACCCGCACCAGTTTGACTTTTGACAGCTTGGCGGTGGCGCCGAGCAGGCCGAGCAATACGGCCACCAGCAGCGACAACGCCGATAATTTGATGGTCATCCAGGTGCCTTCCATCAGCAACGGACCGAAGCCCTTGAGGCTGAAGGCTGAGAGCCCCAGATTTTGTAAGAGGTTTTCGAACATAAATCAGCAACCTGATCGGATAAAAAAAGCGCCCATCGCGAGATGGGCGCCGGGCATTATTTGCCGCTGTACAGATTCAGATCGCCAAAGTGTTTCTTCTGAATGGTGGCGTAGGTGCCATCGTCGTGTAACGCTTTGATACCTTTATCCAAAAGTGCCTTGAGGTCTTTGTTACCTTTAGAGATACCGATAGCTGTTTTGGCTGGCAGCAATTCGCTGTCAACCGGCTTGCTGACTTCGTAGCCTTCGCCTTTAGGCGACTTCAAGAAGCCCAGTTCGGCTTGCAGCATGTCCTGAATAGCTGCATCGAGACGGCCGGACATCAGGTCGGAATACACCTGATCCTGGTTCTGATAGGCCTGGGTTTTCACGCCTGCCTTGTCCAGCACAGCCTTGGCGTAGGCTTCCTGGATGGTGCCTTGCTCGTAGCCAACGGTCTTGCCCTTCAGCGAAGCGACGTCTTCGCTCAGGCCGGAACCCTTCTTGAACACGTAAGCGGTTGGACCGGAGAACAGCTCGCTGGAGAAGTCGATGACTTTTTCGCGAGCCGGGGTGACGGTCATCGAAGAGATCACGCCGTCGAATTTATTGGCCTTCAGGCCCGGAATCATGCCGTCGAAATCGCTTTCGACCCATTTGCACTTGACCTTCAGCTCGGCGCAGATCGCGTTCCCCAGATCGATGTCGAAGCCTACCAGGCTGCCGTCGGCCGCTTTCGACTCGAATGGCGCATAGGAAGGGTCAACGCCAAAACGCAGTTCTTTGTATTCCTTTGCCATGGCGGAGCCAGCAGCCATGCACAACGCCAGTGCAGAAAGGGTCAGCAATGCTTTTTTCATTATTCAATCCCTAAGAACCAATATGAGCGCTTGTGGCGCAGAATTATTGTTACTGGAAAGCGTAAGACCTGATGAAAGTAGCAATTTCCGAACCAGAGTCCCGAACAAGCGTTTTAAAAGGTGATTCAAGAAATGCCAATCGGGGATTTGTGCACGAAATCGGGCGTCGGAAAATTGCTGCACCATCTTGGTTCAGGATGGCACAAATCCCTGTAGGAGTGAGCCTGCTCGCGATAGCGGAGTGTCAGTCAGTAAAGTGTTACCTGATGAACCGCTATCGCGAGCAGGCTCACTCCTACAAGGGAATCGGGTTAGCCCAGCAAATCTTGCAGGGTTGCGAGGTTGTCAGCCTCCTCAACCGACTTGTCCTGTCGCCACCTCAACATCCTCGGAAACCGCACGGCAATACCGCTCTTGTGCCGTTTCGACAGGGCAATGCCCTCAAACCCCAGCTCAAACACCAGGCTCGGTTTCACACTGCTTACCGGCCCGAATTTCTCCACCGTGGTCTTGCGCACAATGCTGTCGACCTGGCGCATTTCTTCGTCGGTCAGCCCCGAATAGGCTTTGGCGAACGGCACCAGCGTTCGTTCGCTGGCGTCGGGTGGGCCGTCCCAGACTGCGAAGGTGTAATCACTGTAGAGATTCGCCCGGCGACCGTGGCCGCGCTGTGCATAAATCAGCACCGCATCGACGCTGAAAGGGTCGACTTTCCATTTCCACCAGACGCCCATGTCCTTGGTCCGGCCGACGCCATATAGCGCATCCCGGGCCTTGAGCATCATGCCTTCGACGCCGAGGCTGCGAGAGGCTTCGCGTTGTCTGGCGAGGTCGAACCAGTCTTCGCCGGTGAGCACCGGTGAGGCGAGTAACACCGGGTTGTTGCAGGTCGCCACGAGTTCATCCAGTTGAGCGCGGCGCCTGGCCTGAGGCTGACTGCGCCAGTCCTCGCCTTGCCATTCCAGCAAGTCGTAGGCGAGGACCACCACCGGCACTTCGTCGAGAATTTTCTTGTCCAGGGTTTTGCGGCCGATCCGCTGCTGCAACAGTGCGAACGGCAGCACCGCTGGAGAGGCCGGCGATTGTGGGTCAAAGGCGTCTTCGGTGTTCGGTCGAGTGGTTTTCCAGGCGACGACTTCACCGTCGATCACCGTACCGTCAGGCAGGCCGTGCAACAGGCTGTCGAGTTCGGGAAAGCGCTCGGTCACCAGTTCTTCGCCGCGCGACCAGATCCACAGTCGCCCGTCACGCTTGACCACTTGGGCACGAATCCCATCCCACTTCCATTCCACTTGCCACTGGCTCGCCGGGCCGAGCACGTTTTCGAATTGCTCGACCGGCTGCGCCAAGGCATGGGCCAGGAAAAACGGGTAAGGCTGGCCACCGCGTTGGGAGTGTTCATCGGAGGATTCGGCTGCGATCAATTTCAGATAACTGGCCGCGTTCGGACGATTGGACAAGTCGGTGTAACCGACCAACCTTTGGGCCACCCGTTTGCTGTCGAGCCCGGCCATGGCCGCCAGGGCACGGGTCACCAGCAGCTTGGAGACGCCGACGCGGAAACTGCCGGTAATGAGCTTGATGCAGAGCATCAGGCTGTGGCGGTCCAGTTGCGCCCAGAGCGCGGGCAATCGCTTAGCAAGGACTTCCGGAGATTCACCGCGCAGGGGCAGCAGTTTGTCTTCAATCCATACCGCCAGCCCGTCGGTGGAACTGTGCAGGGCCTCGGGCAGGACCAGCGAAATGGTTTCCGCCATATCGCCGACCGCTTGGTAACTTTCTTCGAACAGCCATGGTTCAAGGCCGGAAACCTCGACGGCCAGCTCACGCAGCACGCGTACCGGCACCAACTGCCGAGGTCGCCCGCCGGACAAAAAGTACACTGCCCACGCGGCGTCTTCGGGGGCAGCCTGGGCAAAGTAGGCCTGCATGGCGGCCAGTTTGGCGTTGCTTGACGTGGTGGCGTCGAGTTCGGCGTACAGCTCGGCGAAGGCCTTCATGACGCTACCTCGGCGCTGTCGGTTTCAACGGCGGCGTTGTCTTCCTCATCGTCGCCGTATTCGGTGCTGAAACCCATGGCATCAAGGCCCTGTTCGCGCAGATGCCGCACCAGCACGCCGACCGAACCGTGGGTGACCATCACCCGTTCGGCGCCGGTTTGTTCGATGGCCCAGAGCAGGCCGGGCCAGTCGGCGTGGTCGGACAAGACAAAGCCACGGTCCACGCCGCGTCTGCGCCGCGTACCGCGCAAGCGCATCCAGCCGCTGGCGAAGCCATCGCTGTAATCGCCAAACCGGCGCATCCAGGTGCTGGCGCCCGCCGAGGGCGGGGCGATGACCAGCGCCTTGCGCATCATCGGGTCGCTCTTTTGCACGTCACCGGCATAGATCGTCGGCGGAATGTAAACGCCGCTCTCGCGATACACCCGGTTCAACGGTTCCACCGCGCCATGCACCAAAATGGGGCCGAGACTGGCGTCGATACCGTGGAGAATCCGCTGGGCCTTGCCGAAGGAATAGCAGAACAGCACGCTGGTTTTGTCGACGGCGGCATTGGCCTGCCACCACTGATTGATCTCGGCAAAGATCTGCGCCTGGGGTTGCCAGCGATAAATCGGCAGTCCGAAGGTCGACTCAGTGATGAAGGTATGGCAACGCACAGGTTCGAACGGCGCGCAGGTGCCGTCGGGTTCGATCTTGTAATCCCCCGAGGCAACCCAGACTTCACCGCCGTATTCCAGGCGCACCTGGGCGGAGCCGAGGACATGGCCGGCGGGGTGAAAACTCAGGGTGACGCCTTGGTGCTGCAAGCGCTCGCCGTAATGCAGCGTTTGCAGGTTGATGTCCTGGCCCAATCGCGCACGCAAAATCCCTTCGCCCGGGGCCGCCGCCAGATAATGCTGGTTGCCGGTGCGGGCATGATCGCCGTGAGCATGCGTGATGACTGAACGCTCGACCGGCCGCCACGGGTCGATATAGAAATCGCCGGCGGCGCAGTACAAACCTTCAGGACGCGCGATAACAAGATCCATGTTGTTACCAAAATGGGGGGACTTGTTAGCTATGAGGTTTGCGCGAAGGCAGAAGTTCTATTGATTTTTTGAAGCTTGATGATTGTTCCCACGCTCCGCGTGGTAACGCCTCAAGGGACGCTCCGCGTCCAGTGACGCGGAGCACACGGGCTGCATTCCCACGCAGAGCGTGGGAACGATCAGCACGGGTGAGATATACCCCCTGTGGGAGCGAGCCTGCTCGCGATAGCGGTGTGTCAGTCACTAAAAGTGGTGGCTGACATGGCCTCATCGCGAGCAGGCTCGCTCCCACAGGGGTTAGCCCACATTAGGTCGGGTGTGACTCTTACTTGCCGGGTGTCAGGGTCAACCGCTTGTTCCCGTATACCTTGTCAAAGTTCTGCGGTTGCATCGGCAGGCTCATGTATTGCCCCTTCAACCATGGATCAATGCTGTCGAGGTAATTCGGGCTCGCCGGGTTGCCGGACTGGCCGGTGCTGTTTTGCCCCATCAACGGTTCCGCCTGGCTGAAATCAACGATAAAGCGCATGGCCGGCGCCAGCGTGGTGTTGAAGTCCTGACCCCAGATGAACGCCGCGGTGTTCAGCGTCGTGTGATCGCCTCCTGCCGCCGACGGACCGCGAACGGTCTGGCCGCCGGCATTCTTCCATTCATAGCGGTGCAATTTGCCCCACTGCCAGGCTTTGTGATCGCCACCCAACTGGCTGTCACCGGCGCTGATCGCCGCCGCCAGACTGCGGGCGAGGATCGCCGGTTTGTCTTCTTTCTGCGGTGTGCGAGTGTCATCCCAGAACGGACTGTCCTCACGGCCCAGCAGGTGATCGGCCTGTGCCGCGTAGGACAACTTACCGTTGGCGATAAAGGCTTTCCACGCCGGGCTGCTTTCCGGGCCCAGTTCGTCGAGGAAGATTTGCTTGGTGCTTTCCTGCAAGAACAGCTCGTAGATTGCCGCATCCGCTGAGGTCGGGCTGAGTTTGCCGTCGAACGCCATCAAGCGGGTGTAGGCCTCACGGGCCTTGCCGCGATCGGCAATCGGCAGCGCTTCGATGGCCTGCTTGAGCGGCTGGGACATGCCCGGGGCTTCAAACATTTTTTTCAGTTTGGCGGCGAACGTCGTGGTCTGGTCGTATTGCATCGCGATCACGCTGCGCGTGTCGTGTTTGCCCACACCCGCCAGTTCGGCCAGGCGTTCGCCACGCTCCGGTGCCGACCAGGAGTTGGACAGCTGCATGCCGTAACCGTGGGGAATGACCCGCTGGTTGGCGGTGCCGAGCCAGCCTTGGGCCGGGTCCTGGTCATACGGATGGAGCATCGGGTCGGCGTAACCGTCCCAATCGTAACGACCTTCCCAGCCCGGCGACGGCAGCAGGCCTTCGCCTTCGCGACGGTTCGGGTAACGCCCGGTGACTTGCCAGCCGATGTTGCTGGCGTCGGCGAACACCAGGTTAAGGGCGATGGCGCGGATTTCACGACTGGCGTCCGAGGCTTTCTCGACGCTCTGGGCCCGGGACAAGTCGAAAAACGCGTCCAGGGTTTTGTCGTCCGTTAAGTTCGGCGTCTGCAAGGCCAGGCCGAAACCATTGGCCAGTGTCGTGCCCTGGGCGCTGTTGAGCAGCGGGCCGTGGCGGGTTTCGTAGACGACTTCGCGAATCGGCCGCTGGCCTTTGACGAAGTAGGTTTCGTTACGCACGATCGCTGGCTGCCATTTGCCGCCGACTTCATACGTGAGGCCGTTGCCCTGGCGTTTGATTTTTTCCAGGAACAGGTCCTGGTTGTCGCCCATGACCGAGGTCATGCTCCACGCCACTTTGCCGTTGAAACCGCCAAGCACCATAGGCAGACCGGCGATCGTCACGCCAGAGGCCTGGTATTTCGGCGCGCGAATCTGCACGTAGCTGAACAACGACGGCACGCCCAACGGGGCATGGCTATCGCTGGCCAGCAGGCTTTTGCCGCTGCGGCTGCGTTGCGGGCCGATGGCCCAGTTGTTCGATGAGGTGGCGCCCAACAGATTCAGGTCGGACAGTTGTGCGGTGGCTTTGCTGACTTCAGCCAGACCCGGGATGGCTCCGTTGAGCTTGATGCCCTGAAGTTTTTCGGCTTCGCCCAGCGGCAGTTTTTCGTCGGGAGCGGACGGCGTCAGCCACCCGAGTTTGTCGGTGGTGACGGTCTGGGCCAGCATCAGCGCGGCGATTTCTTCCGGCAGGTTGGCGGACTGGCTGAAGTTCAGCAGGCAGAAAATCAGCGCCGAATCTTCCGGTTGCCAGTATTCAGGCTTGTAACCGGTGGCCATGAGATCGGCCGGCAACTTGTCGCGGAAGCGGAACAGGTAGGCGTTGACGCCGCGCGCATAGACTTCGAAGAAGCGCTTGAGACGTGGCGAAGACGCCTTGTACAGCTCGCTGGCGCTTTTCTTCAGGTTGACGGCGCGCATGTAGCGGTCGGCGTCCAGCAGGTCCGAACCGGACATCTCCGACAAACGGCCCTGGGCCAACAGGCGCAGGGTGACCATTTGCGTGATGCGGTCGCTGGCGTGCACGTAGCCGAGGGCGAACAGGGCGTCGTGGAAGCTGTTGCTTTCGATCAGCGGCATGCCCATGGCATTGCGGCGCACCGAAACGTTCTGCGCCAGGCCCTTGAGCGGCTGTACGCCGGTGGTCGGCGGGAGGGTGTCCTGGGTGTTCCAGGTCTGACAACCGGTCAGGCTCAAAACACCGGCCACTGCCGCGGCAACGCCGAACCGGGGAAGAAAATGTGTAAGGGCTGGCGAGGCCATGGCAAAGCTCCTGCGGGGGTAGAGGCGCAATAAAGGCGCTACGTTAGAGAGCAGGAGGAGGGCGCGCAAGCGGCGGCGGGGTTATTTCTTCACCTGTGGCGAGGGGGCTTGCCCCCGTTGGAGCGCGAAGCGGTCCTAAAACCATCCACGGTGATCCTCCTGATGGACCTCGGTGTCTGATTGGCGACTGCTTCGCAGCCGAACGGGGGCAAGCCCCCTCGCCACATTAAGCACATTAACCAAGACCGGCAGTGACCTCAGGGTTTTGGTGGGTTGACCTTGGCCGCCAGGGCATAGGCCTTTACGGTCGCCGGACGGTTCTGGATGTGGTTGAACCAGCGCAGCACGTTGGGGAAGTCTTCCAGGTTCTGGCTCTGCCACTTGTGGGAAACGATCCACGGGTAAATCGCCATGTCGGCAATGCTGTATTCACTGCCGGCGACGAAGTCTTTATCGGCCAGCTGTTTGTCGAGGACCCCATAGAGGCGAGCCGTTTCATCGATATAGCGCTTGATCGCGTAAGGGATTTTCTCCGGCGCAAACTGGCTGAAGTGATGATTTTGCCCGGCCATCGGTCCCAGGCCGCCCATCTGCCAGAACAACCACTGCAACGCTTGCTGACGGCCGCGCAGGTCTTTGGGCAGGAACTTGCCGGTCTTCTCCGCCAGGTACAGCAAAATCGCCCCCGACTCGAACACCGACAACGGTTCGCCGCCATCGACTGGCTCATTGTCGACGATGGCCGGGATTCTGTTGTTCGGGGAAATTTTCAGAAAGTGAGGCTGGAACTGCTCGTTCTGGCTGATGTTGATCGGATGCACGTTGTACGGCAGGCCGGCTTCTTCCAGGAAAATCGAGATCTTGTGGCCGTTGGGGGTGGTCCAGTAATACAGGTCGATCATGAAGTACTCCACATCAAGAGACGTTGACAGGGTCGGACAGCGACCGTGGGCATCAGGTCGTCCTGTTTGCGTTCGATGGCTTGCCTGTAAGAGGAGGTGATGCTGAAGTGCGTGAAATTCAATGACCGCGTGTGAGAAAAGTCGGCATGGAGCTCAAGACCAACGCAGCACTGATCATCATCGACCAACAAAAAGGCATCCTGCAGCCCAGGCTCGGGCGCCGAAATAATCTTCAGGCCGAAGAGAGAATTCTCGATTTGTTGGGTCATTGGCGGCAAACCGGGCGGCCGGTGATTCATGTGCAGCACCTGTCCCGCTCACCGGATTCAGTGTTTTGGCCGCAGCAATCGGGTGTGGAGATTCAGCAACGTTTCCAGCCATTGGCCGGCGAGCAGTTGATTTCCAAACAGGTGCCGGATGCGTTTTGTGCGACGGGGCTGGAGGCGGGTTTGCGCGAAGCGGGGATCAAGCAGGTGATCATTGTTGGCGTTGCGACCAACAACTCGGTGGAGTCCACGGCGCGAACGGCCGGGAATCTGGGGTTCGAGGTGTGGGTTGCGGAGGATGCGTGCTTTACGTTCGACAAGGCTGATTATTTTGGCAATGCGCACTCAGCTGAAGAAGTGCATGCGATGTCGCTGGGGAATTTGCATGGGGAATATGCGACGGTCATCAGCAGCACACAAATTTTGAAGGCTGATTGAAATCCCTGTGGGAGCGAGCTTGCTCGCGATGGCGGTGTAACTGACAAATTGATAGTGAATGTGCCGACGTCATCGCGAGCAAGCTCGCTCCCACAGGGGTTTTGGGGTGACTCCAGAATCGGGTCTCACGCAATTCAACTGTGGGAGCGAGCCTGCTCGCGATATCGATTCAACAGGCGAAAAAAATCTTCGCCCGAAGCATCAAGCGCCGTGGCACTTCTTGAATTTCTTGCCATTGCCGCAAGGGCAAGGGTCGTTGCGGCCGACGTCTTTCAGGGCGTTGCGCACCGGTTCCTGATGGGCGTGGCCGCAGTTCGGGCCGTGGACATGGCCATGGTCGTGATCATGGTGGTCGTGATGGTCATGATCGTGGTTGCAGTCAGGGCCATGGACATGGGGTTGCTGGGTCATCGGGTTTTCTCCGGAATTAAATCGGCGGGGATTATCACGCCATTGCGCGCAAGGTGCACGTAATGCGCGATGAATAAACCGGTTTCCATTTCACCTTCCAGACGATAGGGGATGGGCTGGTCGGGTTTTTTCAGCATTTTCACCACATCCCGCACCTTGGGCCACAGATTGGTGCGGATCGGCACCTTGAAATAGGCACTGCGTTTGGGGCCGACGGTGAACCAGTGTTCATGCTCGCCTTCGGCCAGCAGCATGTCGCCCAGGTGAATGCGGTATTCGAGGCCGCGCACCGTGAGGTCGCTGTCGTTGGGGTTGTCGACGCGAAAATGCAGGATGAATTTCTGCTCCATCAACTTGGCCCGGACCACTTCGACCTTCACCAGATGCACTTGCGGATCCGGCAGATCGTCACCGAACCAGGACGCGCAGCCGCCGAGCCCGAGAAACAGGAGCAAGGTGAACGTCTGTAACACGCGCTGCTGGGTAGTCATGGTGACGTCTCCTTGTAGCAGCTGGCGAAGCCTGCGTCCGGCTGCGAAGCAGTCGTAAATCCTGCTGACTCGGTCTGCCTGAGAAACCGCGCTGCCTGATTTCACGACTGCTACGCAGCCGAACGCAGGCTCCGCCAGCTGCTACAGGGGTTCCCTCAACTGCCGAAATACCCCGAACAACACTTCTTGAATTTCTGCCCGCTGGCGCACGGGCAGGCATCGTTGCGTCCGGCCTTGAGTTGCACGGTGGGGTCGATGAAGTACCAGTGCCCGGTGTTCTGCACGAACGAGGAGCGCTCGCGGTGGCTGTGTTCACCGCCACCGTCATGCCAGCGCGCGGTGAACGTGACGAACGCGTGTTCCGGCTGACCGCCAAATACCTCGGAGCTTTCCACCTCAAGACCCAGCCAGGTGCTTTGCGCACTCCAGTCGCTGATGGACTGACGATCCAGGCCGGCCTGTTGTGCGGGCAGGGTGGTGCTCACCAGATAATCGATCAACCCCAGCACATAGGCGCTGTAGCGCGAGCGCATCAAGGCTTCGGCACACGGCGCCGGATGCCCGGCATGGTAATGGCCGCAGCAGGCGTCGAGCAGGGTGCCGCTGCCGCAAGGGCAAATGGATGTACTCATTGCATTACCACCAATATTTCCCGAAGTTTTCCGGATTGGCCCAGAACCGCGAGTTGAGCCAGTCGGGCACCTGTTTATAGTCAAGCAGATCGTAGGTGAACAGCGTCAGCACTTGTTCGTCGCGCTGGAAACGTTCACTGGCTTGCAAGGCCAGGGAGAAAAAATCCGTCTCCTGCCAACCGCTCGCCTGCAAGTCCGCCAGTACCGCGATGCGACTGGCGTTCAAATTACGAATGCCACCTAATAAGTTCAGACCTTCGCGCTTGGGCAAGTGTTCGAGGCAATCGACCACCAGCGCCAGATCAAACCGACGCGCCGCCAGCTCGGCAGGCAACTCGCCAGGTTCTGCATGCGCCACGCAGCTGTCGGGGTGCGCAAGCTTGAATGCCTCAAGCGCGGGAAACTCGCTGGCGCCGATCAATAACAGACGCGCAGGGGCGTATCGATCAAGCAAAGCGGCCAACGCCTGCTGCGGCGTGCGCGAAGAAATACCTGCAATCATCAGAGATCCTCAATCAGAGCATCAAGACTAGCCTGCCCGAACGTCCGGGCCTAGAGCGGGTTTCCCGCAAAATCGGCGAACTACCGTGAACACGGGGCAAAACAGCAATAGCCTATTGCTGGCGGAGATTAAAACTCCGGTCTTTACTCCCTGAATCGGTTTCAAGCCGATCCCTCAGGAGAAAACTAGATGAGCATAGTTCGGACAGCATTACCCTTGGTTCTGCTAACCAGTGTGTTGACTGGTTGCGCAGGTTTGCAGAAAACCGACTGGCCGACCTGTGCGGCGGTCGGCGGTGTCATCGGTGCGGGTCTCGGTGCGACCGAGAGCTCGGCATGGGCGGGGTATGGTGCGCTGGTCGTCGGCGGTACGGTGGCGGCGTATTGCTGGGTGCATGGCGATGGCGATGAAGACGGCGATGGTGTGCCGGACAGTCGCGACAAGTGCCCGGGTACGCCTAGAGGCGTGAAAGTCGATGCGGACGGTTGCCCTCCACCGGTGCCTGCGCCAGTGGTCGAAGAAGCCGTGGTGGTCAAGGAAGAAGTCATTGTCATTCGCGATGTTCACTTCCAGTTCGACAAAGCCACACTGACTCCTTCCGATAAAGAGGTACTCAACACAATCGCCACGCGCCTGAAACAGGAAGCCTCCACCGCTCAATTGACTGTGACCGGTCACACCGACAGCGTGGGCAGTGATGCCTACAACCAGAAACTGTCGGATAAGCGTGCTCACTCGGTGGTGGAGTACCTGATTTCCCAAGGTGTGCCACGCAGCAGCTTCGTGTCTGTGGCCGGTGCCGGTGAAAGCCAGCCGGTTGCCGATAACAAGACTGCTGACGGTCGCGCGCAGAACCGTCGCACGGAAATCAAAATCAACCGCTAAGCCCCATCCGCTCCGCGGCTTGTGCAGTCGCGGATGCGGGTCTTTACTCCTGTGTAACCGGTATGGGCCGGTGACACAGGAGCTTTTCATATGAGCGTTCTCACACGGACCGTCTTGCCGGTTCTGCTAATAGGCAGCCTGTTGACCGGTTGCGCAACCCACAGCGATGGCACTGCCCCCCTCAATCAACGTACCTGGCCAATCTGCAGCGTCATCGGCGGACTGGTCGGCGGAGGCTTGGGCGCAATTGAAAGTGCCGGCTGGGCAGGCGGTGGAGCAGCGCTCGGTATCTTGACCGGTGGCTTGATCTGTTATGCCCAGGACGGCGATGAGGACGACGACGGTGTCTTCGATCGACGTGATCGTTGCCCTGATACACCCGCCAACACGCCTGTCGAACATCATGGTTGTCCACTGCCGCAGTATCCGGCCAGCGTGAAACCTGTCGAAGTTGCGCAACCCGAAGTCATTACCCTGCCCAGCGACGTGCTGTTTGCCTTCAACCAGTCTGACCTGAGTGCCTCCGCGCAGAGCCAGCTGGATTCGCTGATGGACAAACTGCAAAACGCCGATGTGGTGAGCATCAAGGTGATCGGCCATACCGACAGCGTGGGGTCGGATGAATACAACCAGGCACTCTCGGAGCGCCGCGCCAGCAGCGTGGCCGCCTATCTGTTGAGCCAAGGCCTGGCGCCGAACAAACTCACCAGTGAAGGCAAGGGCGAAAGCCAGCCGGTGGCCGACAACGATACGGATGAAGGACGCGCGAAAAACCGTCGGGTGGAATTGCACATTAATCGCTAAACCCCGATTTAGAGCCGTCGGACGATATTTCGATTGATCTGACGGCCATTCGGCGGCCTTCATGAAGAATTTTCTGTTGCCCTCTGGCTTATCCCTCGCGGATGCCGTTACTGTGCGCGCAAAGAATAATTATCAACGGGGGGCGTATGAAGGTGATCTGGGGGCTGGGGAAGTTGTTGACCCTGCTGTTCTGGCTGGTGGTGCTGGTCAATCTGCTGATGCCGTTTGTCAATCCGCTGCACCAGTTGGTCGATCTGGCCGGCGGTGTGTTGGCGTCACTTCATCTGCTGGAGGCGGTGTTCTGTTTCCGCAGCCTCAGAGGTCGCGCCCACCCTTGGCGTGATCGCTTGAAGATCCTGTTTTTCGGCGTATTCCACCTGCAAACCCTCCCGGCTCCGCCCGCATCGAAGGCTTCCCATGCGTAAACTCTGTCTGCTCGCCGCTCTCATCAGCCCATTGGCCTGCGCTCAGGTGGTCAGTGTCGAAACCAATTCGTTGATGCGCCTGCCCAACACCGCCAGCACCTTGCAGCTGGAACGACTGGAAGTCGCCGATTACGGCACCTTGTTGATTCCCTCGAACGTCACCGAAGTGACCGTCGGCGAATTGCATCTGGGTCGTGAGGCGCGGATTGCCATCGTGCCGAGTGAACAGGCTCTGGAATTGAAAGTCAGCCGTGCCAAGTTGTCCGAAGGTAGCCAGATCACGGCGCGCGGGGCGCCGGGGACTTACCTCAAGGCTGCCCGATCGGGGCGCAACCTGAATTTGCAGATCAAGGCACTGACTGCGCCGCAGTTGTCGGTAGACGCTCGCGGTGGCGCGGGCGCGCCAGGTTTTGTGGGACTCGACGGGGCCAACGGTCAGGCACCGGGTTGCACCTGGGGCCAGGCGGGGCGCGGTGCCGATGGCAGCAATGGCAGTGATGGTCAGCCGGGCGCGCCCGGTGCGCTGGTCAGGCTGGAAGTACCACGTGATTATCCGGTGGAACAGATCAAGGTTCAGGTGGCGGGCGGTGCCGGTGGCGTTGCAGGGCCTGGCGGTAAACCAGGTGCCGGTGGCAAGGCCAAGGGTTGCCTCGTTTACGAGGCCGATGGCGGAAAAAGCGGCCGCCCTGGTGTTGATGGACAGCCCGGGCCTGCCGGGGCAGCGGGTTCGGTGACGGTTCAGCGGTTGTAAGGTGTTCCTGTGGTGATCTATTAGATCGCCTTCGCGGGCAAGCCTCGCTCCTACAGGTTTTGAGTCGTGACAGACCACAGAACCTGTAGGAGCGAGGCTTGCCCGCGAAGCTTTTAGAACATCGGCCGAGCCGAAGCAATCGCCACCAGCACCAACCCGACAATCAGATTGATCCCCACCAATTTGCGAATCTTCCCAAGCGTCGCGGCCCCGGTCGGCCAATCCTGCGCCGCCACCGCCGTGCGCAACTCCGGCAGCAGCAACGCCTGAATCCGGATGAACAGCGCCGTCATCACCACGTACAACCCCATCATCACCTGCACATACCGCGGCGCGGCCTCAAACCCGGCGTATTGCAGATGAATCATGCCCACCCCGCTGATCGGCAACAGCACCACCGCGATCCAGACCCAGCGGAAAAAACCTTGAAATACTTCCACCCACAGCTTCAACCGAGCGGGACCTTCCAGGGCCTTCATCGCCGCGGGCCGCAAGACCATCCAGGCGAAAAACATGCCGCCGACCCACACCAGGGCGGACAGGACATGCAGGGTGTAAACGATGCCAAAAGGTGTCATTGAGGTACTCCGTTCTGCGCGGGATTAATTAGCGGGGTATGATAGCGGCCGATCCGAACCACTGAAAATTTATCCAGCGTTTTTTGCGCCCGACAATCCATGATCAGCACCGAACTCAAAACCACGATCCAGGGCGCCTACTCGCGTTTTCTTG
Source organism: Pseudomonas sp. RT6P73 (assembly GCF_054897715.1). Classification (NCBI taxonomy): domain Bacteria; kingdom Pseudomonadati; phylum Pseudomonadota; class Gammaproteobacteria; order Pseudomonadales; family Pseudomonadaceae; genus Pseudomonas; species Pseudomonas sp. RT6P73. The sequence continues at coordinate 880,130 of NZ_JBUBUV010000002.1, forward strand.
AGGCCAAGAGCCTGAAACCGCGCTACGGCCAACGCCTGATGATCGCCGAAATTGCCAAAGTCCTCGGTGACATCGACACCGACGACGAAGGCCGGCGCAGTGGCGACCCCGCGATTGTCGCGGTGGAAGCCGGCACCGGTACCGGTAAAACCGTGGCCTACAGCCTGGCGGCGATCCCTACCGCCAAGGCCGCCGGCAAACGCCTGGTGATCGCCACGGCCACCGTGGCCCTGCAAGAGCAGATCGTCTACAAGGATTTGCCCGACCTGATGCGCAACAGCGGGCTGAATTTCAGCTTCGCCCTGGCCAAGGGCCGCGGGCGCTACATGTGCCTGTCCAAGCTCGACATGTTGCTGCAGGAAGGTCACGCGCAAACCGCCACGGCACAGCTGTTCGAGGAAGAAGGTTTCAAGATCGAGGTCGACGAGGCCAGTCAAAAGCTGTTCACCAGCATGATCGAGAAGCTCGCCGGCAATAAATGGGACGGCGACCGCGACAGTTGGTCCACCGCGCTGGAAGATGCCGACTGGGCGCGCCTGACCACCGATCACAGTCAGTGCACCAATCGTCATTGCCCGAACTTCGGCCAGTGCGCCTTCTACAAGGCCCGCGAAGGCATGGGCAAGGTTGACGTGATCGTCACCAACCACGACATGGTCCTGGCCGATCTGGCCCTGGGCGGCGGCGCCGTGCTGCCGGACCCGCGCGACACCATCTACGTGTTCGACGAAGGCCACCACCTGCCGGACAAGGCCATCGGCCACTTCGCCCACTACACGCGCCTGCGTTCCACCGCCGATTGGCTGGAAACCACCGCCAAGAACCTCACCAAGCTGCTGGCCCAGCATCCGCTGCCCGGCGACCTGGGCAAGTTGATCGAACAAGTGCCGGAACTGGCCCGCGAGATCAAGACCCAGCAGCAATTCATGTTCACCGCCTGCGAGCAGGCCGCCGATTTCAAACCCGGTGAAGACGTTGAAGGCCGCGAGCGGCCGCGTCATCGCTTTGTCGGCGGGGTGATTCCCGAGCACATGCGTGAAATGGGCATCGAGCTGAAAAAGGGCTTTGCCCGTCTGACCGACCTGTTCACCCGGCTCACCGAACTGCTCAAGGAAGGCATGGACGGCGAGGTCAACATTGGCATCGCCAGCAACCAGGCCGAAGAGTGGTATCCGCTGTTCGGCAGCCTGTTGTCGCGTTCTTCTGGCAACTGGGAATTGTGGGTCGCGTTCACCGCTGAAGACCCGGAAGACAACCCACCCATGGCCCGTTGGCTGACCCTGGCCGAAAGTGGTTCGCTGTTCGACATTGAGGTTAACGCCAGCCCGATCCTCGCGGCGGAAATGCTCCGGCGCAATCTGTGGAACGTGGCTTACGGCGCGCTGGTGACCTCGGCAACCCTGACCGCACTCGGCACCTTCGACCGTTTCCGCATGCGCGCCGGCCTGCCGAAAAAAGCCGTGACCGCCGTGGTCCCGAGCCCGTTCCATCATGCCGATGCGGGGGTGCTGCGGGTGCCGGACCTGAAAGCCGATCCCCGTGATGCACCGGCGCACACCGCGGCGATCATCCGTGATCTGCCGCAACTGGTCGAAGGTTCGCGCGGCACCCTGGTGCTGTTCTCCTCGCGCAAACAGATGCAGGACGTGTTCGACGGCCTGGACCGCGACTGGCGCAAGCAAGTGTTCATCCAAGGCAACCTGTCGAAACAGGAAACCCTGAACAAGCACAAGGCACGGGTCGATGGCGGAGACTCCAGCGTGCTGTTCGGTCTGGCGAGTTTTGCTGAAGGGGTCGACTTGCCCGGTGCGTATTGCGAGCACGTGGTGATCGCGAAGATTCCGTTCTCGGTGCCCGACGATCCGGTCGAAGCGGCGCTTGCCGAATGGATCGAAGCCCGTGGCGGCAATCCATTCATGGAAATCTCCGTGCCGGATGCCTCGCTGAAACTGGTCCAGGCCTGCGGTCGCTTGCTGCGTACCGAAGAAGACCGGGGCACTATCACCCTGCTGGATCGGCGTCTGGTCACCCAGCGTTACGGCAAAGCGATCCTCAACGCATTGCCGCCCTTCCGTCGCGAAATTTCCTGAAACACCGGTGGGCTTTTTAGCCCGCCGCGTTGTCTATCTTTCAGCCACCGCTTTTCCATTGGCCCATTTGGTCGTTAGGGAGAACCACGTTCCTATGATTCGCCGTTCGTTGCCCGCTGTATTTGCCTTGATCTTCTCAGCCCCTTTGCTGGCAGCCCCTGCCGGCCAACAGACGCTGTTCAACTTTGTGCGCCCCGCCGATGTGGTCCAGGTGGCGACTCAGGATGCCAGCCTGCCGCAATCCAATGCGGAACAAACGGCCGAAGGCGAAGTGTTGCGTCGGGTGACGTTCAACCCGGTGGCGCAACCGAACTTGCGTCTGACCCCGCAAACCGGTGCCTGGGACTGGTCGCAGTCAGGCGTGATGAGCTTGCGGATCCAGAGCGCGATGGACTGGGCCGTGACCCTGTACGTGAAAATCCAGAGCAACGATGGCAAGACGCTGATCAGTCGTGTCGATTTGCCGGCCGGACCGGCGCAGACCTTGCTGGTGCCGCTGCAACCGAGTTCGCCGCTGAGCCAGGGCATGAAGGCCGGGCCGCCGATGCCGATGACCTTTGACGGCCAACGCGTTTTGCTGGCCAGCAGCGCCGGTGAGTTGGATCGCAGCCAGGTGGTGTCGGTCACGTTGTCGATGGATCAGCCGAAAGTGGCCCAAAGCATTTTGCTTGAGCGCTTCGGCGTGCAGGACGGTGAAGCGGTGACCAAGGCTGCCTATGGCGGCCTGGTGGACGCCTACGGTCAATCGACCCGGGCCAAATGGCCGGAGAAGGTCGGTAGCGATGAGCAACTGAAAAGCGCCGCCGCCAAGGAGCAACAACAAACCAACACTTGGCTCGCCGAGCGCCAGAAGTTGTCCCTGGACAAGTTCGGCGGCTTGAACAAAGGCCCGGCGTTCAAGGCCAGCGGTTTTTTCCGCACTGAAAAGCGTGACGGTCGCTGGTACCTGGTGACCCCGGAAGGGCATCCGTTCTATTCGCTCGGAGTCAACACCGTGACCCCGGACGTCAACCAGACCTACATCGCCGGCCGCGAGTGGATGTTTGAATCCCTGCCAAAACCAGACGAACCGATGGCCAGCCATTATGGCGAAGGCGACAACCGTGGCGGCAACGGCGTCGATCAGGGCCGTGGCTACAACGTCGGTCGCTGGTACGACTTCTATGGCGCTAACTTGCAGCGCCTGTATGGCGAACCTTGCGCGCTGGGCAGCGACACCAAGGCAGGTGTCGCCGAAGCGGCCAAGGCTGACGCGGTCGAGGCCACGGCCGATAAGGCTGCCGTGCAACCTGACGCGGCGACGACTGCCGAATCCGGCGTCGCCGAAGCCGCCAAGACCGGCGCGGTCGAAGCCACCGTCGCGAAAGCCGTTGAGCAAGCCCCCGCCGAACCCTGCAAAGCGGTGGTTGATGAAAAACGCTGGGCCAGTCAAACCCTGGATCGCCTGCAAGCCTGGGGTTTCAACACCGTCGGCAACTGGAGCGCCCCGGCGCTGGCCAATGCTGACCGTGTTCCATACACCTTGCCGCTGTCGATCGTCGGCGATTACGCCAGCATCAGCACCGGCACCGATTGGTGGGGCGGTATGCCCGACCCGTTTGACCCGCGTTTCGCCATGGCCACCGAACGGGCCGTGGCCATCGCCGCTCGGGACCATCGCGACGATCCATGGCTGATCGGCTACTTCGCCGACAACGAACTGGCCTGGGCCGGCCCCGGCGACGATCCGAAAGCCCGTTACGCGTTGGCGTATGGCACCTTGAAAATGACCACCGACGTGCCGGCCAAACGTGCTTTCCTCAAGCAGTTGCGCGACAAGTACCGCAACCAGGCCGGCCTTTCCAAGGCGTGGGGCATCGACCTGCCTGCGTGGGAACTGATGGAAGACCCGGGCTTCGTGCCGCCGCTGCCGAGCGCCGAACACCCGGAAATCGAGGCCGACTTCAAATACTTCCAGAAGGTCTTTGCCGATACCTACTTCAAAACCCTCTCCGATTCCCTCAAGTGGCACGCGCCGAATCAGCTGTTGCTGGGCGGTCGCTTCGCCATCAGCACCCCGGAAGCCGTGGAGTCCTGCGCGCAGTATTGCGATGTGGTGAGCTTCAACATGTACACCCTGCAACCGCAGGACGGCTATGACTTCGCCAAGTTGCGCAGCCTGGACAAACCGGTGCTGATCACCGAGTTCAATTTCGGCTCCACCGATCGCGGCCCGTTCTGGGGCGGCGTAACGCAATTGGCCAAGGAAGAAGACCGTGGGCCGGCGTATGCCAACTTCCTCAAGCAAGCGCTGAGCGAACCGTCGATTGTCGGAGTGCACTGGTTCCAGTACCTCGATCAACCGGTGACCGGCCGCCTGCTGGATGGCGAGAACGGTCACTTTGGCCTGGTGGGCATTACCGATCTGCCATTCCAGGGCTTCGTCGATAGCGTGCGCAAGAGCAACCTGGCGACCGTCGATCAGTTGGGTAAAGAGGCGGAGAAGGCCAGGGCTGAAGCAGAAAAAGCCAGCCATGAAGGCGAGGGTGGCAGGAAAGCTGACGCCGGCAAAGGTGCGGGGCAGGGTGCGGGTCATGCGGGCGGGCATTCCGCCAATGGCCACTGAGTCCTGCTGGACCGCGATATCGTTCTTCGCGGGCAAGCCTCGCTCCTACAGGTCCATGCGATCCGTAGGAGCGAGGCTTGCCCGCGAAGGCGGCTTCAAAGGCACAACAAGTTTCTGATCCAATCCACGGGCACCGACCGCCCAGCCCGCACCTGTTCCCAAATCCCCCAAGGGCTGGAACAATGCGGGCCACTTTATAGAATTCGGGGAGTTGCGGGTGCAGATTCAGGGTCATTACGAGCTTAAGTTCGAAGCGGTACGCGAAGCTTTCGCGGCGCTGTTCGACGATCCTCAGGAACGTGGCGCGGCATTGTGCATCCGGGTCGGTGGCGAAACCGTCCTCGACCTCTGGGCCGGTACCGCCGACAAGGATGGCCTTGAAGCCTGGCACAGCGACACCATCGCCAACCTGTTCTCCTGCACCAAGACCTTTACCGCGGTCACGGCCCTGCAATTGGTGGCCGAAGGCAAGCTGCAACTGGATGCCCCGGTGGTTCGCTACTGGCCCGAATTTGCCGCCGCCGGCAAAGAATCCGTCACCTTGCGCCAGTTGCTCTGCCATCAGGCCGGTCTGCCGGCGCTGCGCGAGTTGCTGGCGCCCGAAGCGCTTTACGACTGGTACACCATGGTCGATGCCCTGGCCGCTGAAACGCCGTGGTGGGCACCGGGTGAAGGCCACGGGTACGCGGCGATCACCTACGGCTGGCTGGTGGGCGAGTTGCTGCGTCGTGTCGACGGTCGTGGACCGGGTGCATCGATTGTGGCACGGGTCGCGAAGCCTCTGGGGCTGGATTTTCACGTTGGCCTGGCGGACGAAGAGTTCCACCGCGTGGCGCACATCGCCCGTGGCAAGGGCAATGTCGGCGATGCCGCGGCCCAGCGTTTGCTGCAAGTGACCATGCGTGAACCGACCGCCATGACCACCCGGGCCTTCACCAACCCGCCGTCGATCATGACCAGCACCAACAAACCCGAATGGCGCCGGATGCAACAACCGGCCGCCAATGGCCACGGTAACGCCCGTAGCCTCGCTGGTTTCTACGCCGGACTGCTCGACGGCAGCCTGCTGGAAAGCGAAATGCTCGAGGAGCTGACCCGCGAACACAGCCTTGGCGAAGACAAGACTTTATTGACCCGGACCCGTTTTGGCCTGGGTTGCATGCTCGATCAACCGGATGTTCCGAATGCGACCTACGGCCTCGGCCCGCGGGCATTCGGCCATCCGGGCGCTGGCGGCTCCATCGGTTTTGCTGACCCGGAACACGATGTGGCCTTCGGTTTTGTGACAAATACCCTGGGGCCGTACGTCTTGATGGATCCACGCGCGCAGAAACTTGCGCGAGTACTGGCCACTTGTCTGTAAAACGCACTCACGGGCCCCAGGGCCGGAACCCGAAGGCCTTTATGGTTTCCAAGCGTCTGTTTATCCGGGTCATGCCGGCCTGATTTTTTATGATTTCATTTTTGTGGATATCCAATGTCATTCAATAAAACCACCCTTGCCTTGGCCCTGTGCGTCGCTATCACCGGTTGTGCACAGACTCCACAAAGTGATTCGGATGGCAGCAGCTGGTGGCCGTTCGGCTCCTCCGACAAAGTCGCCGCTAAAGATTCCGCCCCGGCCCCGACTCCGGCTCCCGCACCGCTGAAGCCTGCCGTCACCGCTCCAGTGGCCAAGGCTGAAAGCTCCAGCCCATGGTACTGGCCGTTCGGTTCCGACGAAGCGGTCGACAAAAAGCCAGAAGTAAAACCTGAAGCAAAGCCTGAAGCCAAAGCTGTCGAAGTCGCCAAGGCTGAAGCCGATGCCGGTGGCAAATGGTGGTGGCCGTTCGGTGGTAAAGAACAACCGACCGCCAAAGCCGTGCCGATGCCGGATCCTAAAGTCACCCAGGCCTGGCTCGACGATTACGAGCCGCGCCTGCGCGACGCGATCAAGGACAGCAACCTGAAACTTGAGCGCCGTGAAAACGTGTTGGTGGTTATCGCTCCGGTAGAGGGCTCGTTCAACCCGGACCGTCCAGCCATGTTGCTGCCGGTGACCCTCGGCCCGTTCACTCGCGTCGCGAAAATCCTTGAAGTCGATCCAAAGACTGCCGTGCTGGTGCTCGGCCACAGCGATACCTCGGGCGCCGCACCGGCCAACGTGAAATTGAGCCAGGAGCGTGCCCAGGCCGTGGCCGCGATCTTCCGCCTCAGCGGTTTACAGCGTGATCGTCTGATGCTGCGCGGCATGGGTGGCGAAGCTCCGCGTGCTGCCAACGACAGCAATGAAGGTCGTGCCTTGAACCGTCGTGTGGAATTGCTGGTCACTCCGCAAAACACCATGGTCGCGTTGCTGAGCAAGTACAACATGCCGGCTCCGGCGCCAGTGAAGTTGGTTGCTGCCCAAGACGTCAAGCCAGTGGTCAAGCCGGTTACTCCTGCGCCAGCCGCGAAGAAAGCGGATGTACCTGCCGCGAAAAAAGCCCCGGCCAAGAAAGCGGCCAAGGCTCCAGCGAAGAAAACACCGGCTAAAACGGCAACACCTGCGAAAAAAACGGCGCCAGCCAAAGCCGCAGCGGCTGACAAGAAAGTCGTTGCCGCCGATGCAGACAAAAAGTAATTCGTTAACCAAAAGGAATGCGCCATGACCCAGGGCCTGGCTGATATGCGTCGCGACTACACCCGTGATGGCCTGACCGAGGCGCAAGCCCCGGCCGAGCCGTTCGGGCTGTTCCATCAGTGGTTTGCCGACGCGGTGAAAACCGAGCAACCGCCGGTGGAGGCCAATGCCATGACCCTGGCCACGGTCGATCAGGACGGTCGGCCGCATTGCCGCATTCTGCTGCTCAAGGGCCTGGACGAGGAGGGCTTCACCTTCTTCACCAACTACGACAGCGCCAAAGGCCAGCATCTGGCGGCGAACCCGTTCGCCGCCATGACGTTTTTCTGGCCGACCCTGGAGCGTCAGGTGCGCATTGAAGGGCAGGTGGTGAAGGTCACGGCTGAAGAGTCCGACGCCTATTTTCAGGTCCGCCCGCTGGGCAGTCGTCTCGGTGCCTGGGCTTCGCCCCAGAGCCGAGTGATTGCCGATCGCGCTGAACTGGAAGCGCTGCTCAAAAACACCGAGCAACGTTTCAGCGACACTCAACCGCACTGCCCGGAACACTGGGGCGGTTACCGCTTGCTACCCGAGCGCATCGAGTTCTGGCAAGGCCGTTCGAGCCGCCTGCACGATCGCCTCAACTACCGTCAGCAAGGCGCCGACTGGATTCTTGAACGTCTGGCACCTTAAGCAGTCTACCGATCGGGATAGCCCGCCGCAGCGGCTTCAAGCCACTGGGCAGGTCCCGGCGCTTGATCTTCTGCGCCTGAGCACTTGCCAGTTGCTCGAGCATGAACGCTTTTTTCTGCTCGTCCTTACCCGCCAGTGCCAACGCCAGATCGCGGTCCATCCAGCGTTTGATCCGCACGTACAGCCACCCGTGGAAGTACAAACCGGCGACAGTGGTGACAACAATGATGAAGTAATCCATGAAAATCCTTGGGTCGGTGGCGCAGATTTTTCAATTTGCCGCTACTGTGTGGTGAGTTCTGAGGCCCCTGTACCGGGCCTGAATGAAACCAATTTTATCCGTGCGATGCCGTGACAGGCGTCATGCAGCGGAGTTTAATGAATACCTGTCCTTTGGAGTTGATGCTATGCGTAAGTCTGTTCTGCTGGTTGCTTCCTTTTCCACGATGGCGATGTTGCTCACCGGCTGCCAATCGAGCCTGACCGGTGACTCCTACTCCCGTGACGAAGCGCGTCGTGTGCAGACCGTTCGCATGGGCACCATCGAATCCCTGCGTCCGGTGAAAATCGAAGGCACCAAGACCCCGATTGGCGGCGCAGCGGGCGCAGTGGTCGGCGGTGTCGGCGGTAGCGCCATCGGCGGCGGTAAAGGCAGTATTGTCGCAGCGGTCATCGGCGCCGTCGCTGGCGGCCTGCTCGGTTCGGCCACCGAAGAAGGCCTGACCCGCACACAGGGCGTCGAAATCACCGTTCGCGAAGACGACGGCAGCATGCGCGCCTATGTGCAGCAGGTTCAGGAGAATGAAGTGTTCCGTGTGGGCGAGCGGGTGCGGATTGCTACTGTAGATGGGACTAGCCGCGTTTCGCACTAAGCGGGAACGAGCGGTAAAAGAAAACCCCGACCGGGTGACTGGTTGGGGTTTTTTGTGTCTGCTGCCTTTACCCATTGCCGCCAGCGTACTTGTTCGATTACCAATTTTCGCGGTAGTCAAAAGAGATTTGGTAGTCCGAATCGGTGATTTCAATCGTGTGGCGAAAGTAAGGCTGGATGATGGCGACCCATTGGCTACCAACATTAAAACCTCCGTTGTTGATGTTGTTCTCTACAGGGATTCCGAGGGCATTGAGTACTGATTCATCATCGCCCAGATCATCAGAGAACTCCTCGCCCTGAAAATTTTCCGTTGGCTTGTCAAACCATTCCAGCCTTAGTTTTAATCCCATCGTCGTCCCATAAGTATTTCTTGAGGATGTCGGGGGTATCTGTTGCATCACACGTTGCACGTAAGTTGGAAGTAATGGTCCGTGTCGTGGATGGACTTTCCTATCAGTCGTTCGATCGCTGATAGTTGCATCTGGGAAAGGTTATAGCCTTCCCAGCCTTGCTGATCTTCAGTCCAGCCCATGATGGTTTTGACTTGCTCATCGCAACCGTGTGGTAGCTCAATGACAAAGGCTTGGAATTCCGTTTTTTTGTCAAAAGCTTCTACTAGATATCTCAAGGTTCAACCCTCCTTACCTTCTTCTTGGACTTTTTGTTTTTTGATTTAGGCGTCTGCTCACCTGTATTTGGATCGAACTCCCCGATGTGTTTGCCTCTAGCGTCATACATCTCGATCGCACCATGCATAGAGTCCCATTCCAAAATTAGCCCTTTTGCCGTTTTCCATCGTTTACGAAGCGCTCCGCCACCTAAAACTGGTGTTTTACGACTCGCGACCTTCGCATCTGGGTAGGCGGGAAGTACTTCAGGTGGCGGGTAGTATTCGTGATCTCCATTTCGGACGTTGACAACAATGTAAACCGGCTTTATCCCCGAACCCACCGGAAACACAAGAATGAAATCCTTGTACTCAGGCGGATACACCGGATTCACAATAATCCCGTCTGCCGCTGGCGTAGGCGGATACACCCAAATATGCGGCGCTTGCGGTGCAGCCTCCAGCGCTGGAATCCCGAGAATGTCTGAACCATCCACAGCCGGTGTCCAGATCAGCTCAAACCCATCCCCCAGATCCGCCACCTGCTGGCTGCCGCGCAACGTGAACTGCACAACATCAACCAATTCCCAACCGCGGTTCTTGCCGGTGTAGAAGCCATACCCCTTGAGACGGCCGTCAGCCTGTTGCTCAACCTGTAGACGAACGCGAGTCCTGGCCTGTTTCAAGGCGCGCAACTGATCTTCGGTATAGAGCGCACTGTCGCCCAGGCTTGGCGTCCAGAACAGCGCGACCACAGTGGCCAATGCGGTGGCCCCGGCAACGCCGATTGCGGCGACCGGAACAGCGAGCGCCGGGGCACTCAGTGCAAGTCGGCCAATGCCAAGCGAGACGGTACTGCCGCTGATGGTTTCGAGATTCAGCAGCCCGGCATCGTCTGCTTCACGGGCGCCGAGCCAGGCGACTTCGCCGTAATCCTTGAGGCTGTCGGTGGGCACCATGCCCGAAGGATTCGAGTAATCGATGATGGCGTCCGGCAGCCTGCAGGACTTGGCGAAGACGCATCCGGCACGAACGGATTCGTTCTTTTTTGCGACGACCTCACGGCTGCGCTCGAAGGCGTCTTGCCTGGCGAGCATCGCATCGTAAGCGTTTTGTCGGGCGTCCCGTTCGGCCAGTTCGGTGGCCGTCATGAAGCGGTGAGTGACGTAATGTCCGTCGCCGGACGGCGGGTTTTTAACCCTGGGGATTTCCTTGTTGCCAGCCACTGATCTTCCTTGCGTTCGTACGTCGGCAGCCCCCAGAAAGGGACTGTGCGACGTTAACGAACGGGGCTAATCGTGGCTGTAGGACGAATCCTGAATGTCGTTAAGAGTGTTCTCTATCACTCAGGACTGCAGCGCGGTGCGCTTGCGACTCGCTGCCGCCGTCACCGCATAACCGATCAAGGCCGCGAGAATCGAACCGGTCAAAATGCCCATCCGGTCCATCCCTGCGTATTCACTGGCGCCGGGCACGAAGGCCAGGGAGCCGACAAACAGGCTCATGGTAAAGCCGATCCCGCAGAGGATCGCCACACCCAGCACCTGACCCCAGTTGGCACCTTGGGGCAGGGCGGCGATGCCGATTTTCACGGCCAGCCAGGTCAGGCCGAACACACCGAGCGTCTTGCCCAGCAACAGGCCAACGGCGATGCCCATCGGCACAGGGTGGGTGAAGCTTTCCATGGTCACGCCGCTCAAGGACAGGCCGGCGTTGGCGAAGGCGAACAGCGGCAGGATGCCGTAGGCCACCCAGGGATGCAGGGCGTGTTCGAGGGCCAGCAGCGGCGACGGTTCGGCGTTTTTCGTGCGCAATGGAATGCAGAACGCCAGGGTCACACCGGCCAGCGTCGCGTGGACACCGCTCTTGAGCACGCAGACCCAGAGGATCAAACCGATGATCATGTACGGCCCAAGCTTGACCACGCCGAGCCGGTTCATCGCGATCAGCGCGACGATGCAAGTTGCGGCCAATGCCAGGGAAAGGGTCGACAGCGTGCCGGAATAGAAGATCGCAATGACGATGATGGCGCCGAGGTCGTCGATGATCGCGAGGGTCATCAGGAACAGTTTCAGCGACACCGGCACGCGCTTGCCCAGCAGGGCGAGGACGCCGAGGGCGAAGGCGATGTCGGTGGCCATCGGGATGGCCCAGCCACTCAGGGCGGCCGGGTCGTCGCGATTCAAAAACCAGTAGAGCAGCGCCGGAACGACCATGCCGCCAATCGCTGCCGCGCCGGGCAGGACGATTTGCGAAGGTTTCGACAGCTGACCGTCGAGGACTTCGCGCTTCACTTCCAGGCCGATCAGCAGGAAGAACAGGGCCATCAGGCCGTCGTTGATCCACAGCAGCGCCGGTTTGGCGATTTGCAGCGCACCGACCTGCGCCACCACCGGCGTGTCCAGAAAACTGCTGTAAAGCCACGACAACGGGGAGTTGTTGATGATCAAAGCCAGGGCTGCCGCAGCGATCAATAACAGACCGCTGGCAGCTTCCAACTGAAAGAAACGCGTGAAAGTGCTACGCAGAGGCAAGGTCGCTCTCCATCGAAAAACAAAAAGGTGGCACACCCTAACCCGTACCGTTAGTTGTTAAAACAAAAGTTATATTCTTTTTTGTTATATGCCGTTACAACGCGAAGGGCCGGCACGGACCTGAGCCTAGCAGTTGCCAGACGTATTGGGCCTCAGCTGTATCTGTGCGTGGCGTGGGATTTTTCCTAAGCTTATTGGTTGAGCCTTGCGACAAGGCCGACTCTTGCCTGATTCAACGAGAAAACCATCATGAGCGACAACCGACAGTGGGCCCGCGAAGCCATCCGGATCATCGAAGCCGACTTCCAGCGCAGCGCCGACACCCACCTGATCCCCTTGCCGCTCCCGGGTTTCCCGGGCATCGAGTTGTATTTCAAGGATGAGTCCAGCCACCCCACCGGCAGCCTCAAACACCGCTTGGCGCGCTCGTTGTTCCTCTATGCGTTGTGTAACGGCTGGCTCAAACCTGGCGCTCCGGTGATTGAAGCGTCCAGTGGTTCGACGGCGATTTCCGAGGCCTACTTCGCCAGGTTGCTGGGGTTGCCGTTCATTGCGGTGATGCCGGCGACCACGTCCAAAGAGAAAATCGCGCAGATCGCCTTTTACGGCGGCAAGAGTCATCTGGTCGACGATCCGACGCAGATCTACGCCGAGTCCGAGCGTCTGGCCCGCGAGCACGACGGCCACTTCATCGACCAGTTCACCTACGCCGAACGCGCCACCGACTGGCGGGCGAACAACAACATCGCCGAATCGATCTTCCAGCAAATGCGTTTCGAACGGCATCCGGAACCGAGCTGGCTGATTTCCAGCCCCGGCACCGGCGGCACCACCGCGACCCTCGGTCGATACGTGCGTTATCGCCAGCATTGCACCCGCGTGTTGTGCGCCGATGCCGAGCGTTCGGTGTTCTTCGATTTCTACAGGACCGGTGATGCCAGCTTGCGACTGGATCACGGCTCGCGGATTGAAGGCATTGGCCGGCCACGGGTCGAGGCGTCGTTCCTGCCCAAGGTGATCGACGCGATGGTCAAGGTACCGGACGCGTTGTCGCTGGCGGCCATGCATTACCTGGCGCAGCATTTGGGTCGTCGTGTCGGCGGATCGAGCGGGACCAACCTGATTGGCGCCTTGATGGCGGCGGGGCAGATGGCAGCGGCGGGGGAGTCGGGGTCGATCGTGGCGATTCTGTGTGATGGCGGCGAGCGTTATGAGACCAGCTATTACGATCAGGAATGGCTCAAGGCCCAGGGGTATGAGTTGAGTGGGTTGATGGATGTAGTGGCGGCGAGTGTAGAGCGTGGTGAGCTGTTGCCGGATACCGTTTTGCGCGCCAATATCTAAGTCGCTGACCTTGTAGGAGCGAGGCTTGCCCGCGAAGAACGATAATGCGGTCTTTCAGGAAGACTGCGTCAACTTCTTCGCGGGCAAGCCTCGCTCCTACAGGGTTTCTTGGTGTTTCAGGAAATGCCGATCAGGCCTCGAGGCCGAGGATGTCGCGGGCAACCGCTTCCGCAATCCGAATCCCGTCGACACCCGCCGACAGAATCCCGCCCGCATAACCCGCGCCTTCACCCGCCGGGAACAACCCCTTCACGTTCAGGCTCTGCATCGACTCGTTACGGGTAATCCGCAGCGGCGACGAGGTGCGTGTCTCGATCCCGGTCAACACGGCGTCGTGCAGCGAGTAGCCGCGAATCTGCTTCTCGAATGCGGGCAGTGCTTCACGAATCGCTTCAATCGCGAACGCGGGCAGAGCCAGCGCCAGATCACCCAAGGCAACCCCTGGTTTGTAGGACGGTTCAACGCTGCCCAACTCGGTGGACGGCTTGCCCGCAATAAAATCGCCAACCAATTGCGCTGGCGCTTCGTAGTTGCTGCCGCCCAGTACAAAGGCGTGGGATTCCAGGCGTTCCTGCAACTCGATGCCCGCCAGCGGGCCGCCCGGGTAATCGACTTCCGGGGTTATCCCGACGACGATCCCGGAGTTGGCGTTGCGCTCGTTACGCGAGTATTGGCTCATGCCGTTGGTGACCACGCGGCCCGGCTCGGACGTCGCCGCCACCACGGTGCCGCCCGGGCACATGCAGAAGCTGTAGACCGAACGGCCGTTCTTGGCGTGGTGCACCAGTTTGTAGTCGGCGGCTCCGAGTTTCGGGTGGCCGGCGTATTTGCCCAGGCGCGCGCGGTCGATCAGCGACTGCGGGTGTTCAATGCGGAAACCCACCGAGAACGGCTTGGCTTCCATGAACACGCCACGGCCGTGGAGCATACGGAAGGTGTCCCGGGCGCTGTGGCCCAAGGCGAGAATTACGTGTTTGGAATGGATCTGTTCGCCGCCATTGAGCTCGACGCCGACCAGTTGGCCGTCCTCGATCAACACGTCGGTGACCCGCTGCTGGAAGCGTACTTCGCCGCCCAGCGCACGAATCTGCTCACGCATGTTCTCCACAACGCCGGTCAGGCGGAACGTACCGATGTGCGGTTTGCTGACGTAGAGGATTTCTTCCGGTGCGCCGGCCTTGACGAACTCGTGCAGGACTTTGCGGCCGATGAATTTCGGGTCTTTGATCTGGCTGTAGAGCTTGCCGTCGGAGAACGTTCCCGCGCCGCCTTCACCAAATTGCACATTGGATTCCGGGTTGAGCACGCTTTTACGCCACAGGCCCCAGGTGTCTTTAGTGCGCTGACGCACTTCGGTGCCGCGTTCGAGGATGATCGGCTTGAAGCCCATCTGCGCGAGCAGCAGCCCGGCGAAAATCCCGCACGGACCGAAACCCACAACAACAGGACGGTGCTCAAGATCAGCCGGCGCCTGACCGACAACCTTGTAGCTGACATCCGGCGCCACGTTGACGTTACGGTCATCGGCGAACGAGTGCAGCACCGCGGCCTCATCGCGAACGTTGAGGTCGATGGTGTAGATGAAGCACAGTTCAGAGGACTTTTTTCGCGCATCGTAGCTGCGCTTGAACAAGGTGAAATCGAGCAGGTCATCGCTGGCGATGCCCAGGCGCTGCACGATGGCAGGGCGCAGGTCTTCTTCGGGATGGTCGATCGGCAGCTTGAGTTCAGTGATTCGTAACATGACAGGATCCGGTTCGCGGGGCGCACAACTGCGCCAAGGCGTTTGAAGGCGGCGATTATAAGCCCCAAACGCCGGTCCCGTGAGGCAAAAACGATCAGTCGTTACGCGCGCCGCCGAAATACCCACAGCCGCGTTGCACCTGACCATCGATGCGCAGCTCGGCGCTCATGTGCTGGACGCTGCCGGTGGTGCTGTCGACGCAACGTTGCGGCGCGACCCACAGTTCGATGTGCTGGTTATTGGCTTCGGTGCTGAGATTGAAACGGCCATCGCCCAGCTGTTCTTCAACGTACGGCACCGCCAGAGGTGGCTGACCGGCTCGGTCGATGACCATGCCTTTGCCACTGACCTTGACGTTCCACTCGGGCGAGTGGCCGGCGGCGCGCAGGATCAGCAGTTTGAAATTGGGATCATCGCACGCGGTGCCCGAGCGTTCGACGCGGTACAGCTGCTCCAGGTCCAGGCGGCTATCGGCAACGATGTTCCCACGCACATCGGCGAACAGCTTGCCCTGAGCATCGGCGAGGGACGCAGCCTCTTGCAGGACGCTGGTGCCGCCGGTGTCATTGACCACATAACTGCGCTGCTCATTGCACGGCTGGAACAGCAACTTGCCGTCCGCCGCCGTCAACTGACCCTGCATGCGGGTCTGGCCCACGTGGGAGGCATTTTCACGCGGGCCATCCAGCAACTGGCAGGCGGCGAACAACGGAAGCAGGGCAACAAGGACTAAGGAACGGGCAACACGCATCTTTGGCACTCCAGACAAGTGCCGCCACGTTACGCAGCCTGACCGTTCATCACAACCCCGGCGATGATCTCCTGTAGGAGCAAAGCTTGCTCGCGAAGGGGCCAGTACATCCAGCATCGTCGTGAATGACCCATCGCTTTCGCGAGCAAGCTTCGCTCCTACAGTGAGGGTGGTGTATCAGCCGACGTGAAAGGTCTGGCCGGTCTGTAGGCCCTCTACGCTTTTGGCGTAGGCCAATGCCACATCTGCTGCGGGAACCGGCTTGTAGCCACGGAAGTACGGCGCGTAGCTGCCCATGGCTTCGACCAGAACGTTGGGGCTGATCGAGTTCACCCGCAGGCCGCGAGGCAGTTCGATGGCTGCCGCACGAACGAAACTGTCCAGCGCGCCATTGACCAATGCCGCCGAGGCGCCGCTGCGAATCGGGTCGTGGCTGAGCACGCCGGTGGTGAAGGTGAACGAGGCGCCGTCATTGGCGAATTCACGGCCGATCAGCAGCAGATTGACCTGACCCATCAGCTTGTCTTTCAGGCCCAGCGCAAAACTCTCTTCGCTCATTTCATCCAGCGGCGCGAAGGTGACGTTACCGGCAGCGCAGACCAGGGCGTCGAACTTGCCGGTTTTCTCGAACAGTTTGCGGATCGAGGCGCTGTCGCTGATATCCACGTTGAAATCGCCGCTGTTACGGCCGATGCGGATGATGTCGTGACGCTGGGACAGCTCCTTGTCGACCGCTGAACCGATGGTGCCGCCTGCGCCTATCAAAAGAATTTTCATCGTGCTGTTCCTCGAAGTGGTTGAACGAGGTTGCAGTCTAGAGTGGTTTTTTCCGTTGATAAGCGCGCTAATAGGCAACCTTTGGTTTTCAAATGGAAACAATCCATGAGCGAGATGGATGATCTGGCGGCGTTCGCGGTGTTGATCGAAGCGGGCAGTTTCACCTTGGCGGCGCAACAATTGGGTTGCAGCAAGGGGCAGTTGTCCAAGCGCATCAGCCTGCTGGAAACACGGTTCTCGGTGGTTTTACTGCAGCGCACTACCCGCCGTTTGAGTTTGACGGCGGCAGGCGCGGCGCTGTTGCCGCAAGCTCAGGCGCTGGTGGTACAAGTCGAGAAGGCGCGTCAGGCATTGGCGCGTCTGAAGGACGACATGGCCGGGCCGGTGCGCATGACGGTTCCGGTATCGCTGGGGGAAACGTTCTTCGATGGCTTGTTGCTGGAGTTTTCCCGTAAGTATCCAGACGTGCAGATCGAGTTGGACCTGAGCAACAGCTACCGTGATTTGTCCCGCGACGGGTTTGATCTGGCGGTTCGCTCTGATGTCAGTAATGACGAGCGCCTGGTTGCCCGACCGCTGCTTGCCTGGCACGAAATGACCTGCGCCAGCCCGGCGTATCTCGAACAGTACGGTGAGCCGCAGACGCCCCAGGCGTTGGCCGAGCATCGCTGCCTGCTCAACAGCCATTACAGTGGTCGCGAAGAATGGCTTTATCACCAGCAGCACGAATTGCTGCGGGTGCGGGTCTCGGGGCCGTTTGCCAGCAATCACTACAACCTGCTGAAAAAAGCGGCACTGGCCGGCGCCGGCATTGCGCGGTTGCCTTCTTACCTGCTGCAAGCGGAATTGGCTGACGGACGATTGCGCTGGCTCCTGCGCGATTATCAGACGCGGAGCATGCCGATGTACCTGGTGCATCCGTATCAGGGCGGGCTGCCGAAACGCACTCAAGTGTTGGCGGATTATCTGATTGGCTGGTTCAAACGTAGCGGCGAGGCGTTGGCGCGCCTTTGACTTCGCACTGACTTTGTAGCAGCTGCCGAAGGCTGCGTTCGGCTGCGCAGCAGACGTGAAATCAGTCGCTGCGGTCTGTCAGGTAAACCGCATTTCCGGATTTCGCGACCGCTTCGCGTTCGAACGCAGCCTTCGGCAGCTGCTACATGGGGCTGCGTTAGCGGGCGAAATGTCGGGCGATCAGGTGATCGATCGACAACTTGCCCGGCCCGGTGGCCATCAGGTACAGCAGCACTGCAGCCCAAGTGCCATGGGTCGGATAAGCATCGGGGTACACGAACAATTGAATGGTCAGGGTCATGCCCAGCAGGGCCAGCGCCGAGAACCGCGTGGCGAAGCCGATCAGGATCAGCGTAGGGAAGAAATGCTCGGCGAAGGCTGCCAGGTGCGCCGCCAGTTCCGGGGACAGCAATGGCACGTGGTACTCACTCTGGAATAGCGGGATGGTCGAGTCCGCCAGATGTGGCACGCCCAGCTGGAAGGAGCCGTCAAACAGGTCGATGGCCAGGCCTTCGACTTTGGTTTGCCCGGACTTCCAGAACACCGCGGCGATGGAGAAGCGCGCGATAAAGGCGATCAGGCTGTGGGGGATCATCTCCAGTAACGCGATGGCGCGGGCGATGGGGTTCTGTGATTCAGACCGGGTGTTCATGGCGATACCTTGTTGTTGTGTAAACGAGTGAAGGCGTTGCGGCTGATCAGCAGCGCCAGGGTTTGGCTAAGGTCGAAGGCCGGGGCTCCTTCCAGCGCCTGCATCAGTGACTGGCCGTTTTGCAGGTTCTGAATGAATGCGCTGGCACCCTGATCGATGGCAAATACCTCAACCTCCAGACCGTTACGCAGCACCAACGCGTGCTGTCCGTGGTTCAGATCAATTCCTGCCAGCGTCGCGTCCTGTTGATGCGCAGCCCAGATCGCGACCACGGCACAGGCTGAATTCAACAGGTTGAGGGAGGGGTGAAGTTCGACGGTGAGCTCGCTCAGGGCCTGCGGATCGGCGAGCGCTGCGGCGATCTGCTCATGGTCCACGGGTTGCGCATCGGCCGCGTGATAGGCCATGACTCGCAGGCGCTCCAATCGGCCGACATCGGCTAGATAAGGCACGCTGGCGGCGGGCG
The DNA here is from genome assembly GCF_054897715.1 of Pseudomonas sp. RT6P73. Lineage (NCBI taxonomy): Bacteria > Pseudomonadati > Pseudomonadota > Gammaproteobacteria > Pseudomonadales > Pseudomonadaceae > Pseudomonas > Pseudomonas sp. RT6P73. The sequence continues at coordinate 898,862 of NZ_JBUBUV010000002.1, forward strand.
CAAAGCCTTCGATGAAGGCTGCGAAATCATCGCCGTAGCCATTCATCAAAGGGCAGCGGGGCGGGGTGCTTTGCACATAAATCCCGGCCATGGCGCGGAAGAACTCTTCGCCAACCAATTGCAAAACCACGGGGTAACTGTCCGCAAGTGCGTTGATCAGCGAGCTCTGCACATTGTTGCGATACACCGCAAAACGGCTGGCCGGATCGGCGCCATTGGCACTGAATAATCCATCGGGGCAGGACTGTTCCGGATCGAGCAGGGCGGCCGCGAAATCGGCGTGATTGCTCATGACCGGACCTCGGCGCACAGCAACAACTCATCGGCCTGACGCGCTTCGGCGTGCAGCACGCTAAAGGCGGGCAGTTGGTTGTCGCGTTCGATCAGCGTCGCCATCGGACCGACGCGCTCCAGCACACGCACGTACAGCGCCCACACGGCGTTATCGATAGGCGCGCCGTGATCGTCGATCAGCAGACGGTCACCGAGGCTGTCGGTGTCTTCGGCAAATCCGGCCAGATGAATCTCACCGACGGCGCGAAGGGGCAGGGCGTCGATGTAGGCCAAAGGATCGCGTTGATGATTGATGCACGATACGTAGACGTTGTTCACGTCCAGCAACAACCCGCAACCGGTGCGGCGAATGACTTCGCTTATGAAGTCGGCCTCATCGATCGTCGAGCGCTTGAACGCCAGGTACGTCGCCGGATTCTCCAGCAGCATTGGGCGCTTGAGCGTGGTCTGCACCTGATCGATGTGTTCGCAGACGCGGTTCAGCGTGGCGTTGTCGTAGGCCAGCGGCAGCAGGTCATTGAGGAACACCGGGCCATGGCTGGACCAGGCCAGGTGTTCGGAAAAGGAGTGGGGTTGATAGCGCTCGATCAGCTCGGCAAGGCGTTGCAGGTGTTGAAGGTCCAGCGGACCTTCGGCACCGATGGACAGGCCAACGCCATGCAGCGACAGCGGATACTGCTCACGGATCAACCCCAGATAGTGATGAAAAGGGCCGCCGGCCACCATGTAGTTTTCGGCGTGGACTTCGAAGAAACCGATGTCCGGTTGTGCACCGAGCACTTCACGAAAGTGCCCGGTCTTGAGCCCCAGCCCGGCGCGGGGCGGCAGCCCGAACGGTGAATTGTTCATGGTCGACACTCAGGCTGGGAGGCGGATCAGGCTTTGGCTTTGAAGGCTTCCATCTGACCGAAACCGGTCGGCGAGGTCTTGCTTTCGGTGGTGGCGCAGGTGCCTTTCGGAACCAGTTTCCAGGCGTTGGGCTGGAAGTCGGTTTTCGCGGTGCCTGCGCACGTGGTGCCAGCGCCAGCTGCGCAATCGTTATGACCTTTCATAGCCACGCCGAAACATTTTTCCATGTTGCTGTTTTCGGCGGCCTGGACGGTGGAGACAGCGGCCATGCTCAGCGCAGAACCAAGGGCCAGAACGAGGGCGGTGGCGGACAGGGTGCGGGTGGTAGCAGTCATGATGTTTCTCCGTTGTTTGAGTTTTGGTAAGCCATGTTTGTGCTGGCTTACCCCTCTAGAGAAAGGTCATCGCGATGCGTTACAGCCGCGCTCAAACTTTTTTACTGCACTGATCATTCCCATGCTTTGTGTGGGGTGCGTGATCAATAAACGGGCTCAAATAACCAGCGACCGTTCGTCGCAATACAGCGCTTACCTGTAACTTCTGACAGTAGCCAACCGCCTGGCGAGGGTGTTCCATAGGTACCTGAACGGCCCAATCTCATGGGTCTCTTCGCCAAGGACGGTGCTTCATGACGGACGAACAAGCAGACTCGGGTTTGCAATTACCGTGGAAGTTGAAGCTTGCAGTTGGCGAGCGCTGCTCTCTTGCCACCGAAAGGCAGACCTTGAGGTCGGCAATGTACGCAGCCGTGCGTCGGTCTTTTGCCTTGGCCTGCACTCTGCCTCTGGTGTTCTGTACAGTTGCCGCCCAGCCGCTGCTCCATCCCCTGGACACGCTCAAGCGCATCAACCACAACTACAACACCCTCAAGGACGCTTGCCAGGAACCCGATACCGGTGCCGCGCGCGGTCACTACTACTGCAGCGGCGTGACCTTGCGCATGGTCAACGACGGGCCCTTCAACCCCTGGGACTACAGCCCCTACGCAATCAAGATCGGCGCGACTTCCTGGTCATGGATCCGCAAGGATCTGAGCACCCAAATCCTCATTCATCCGGCTGGTTTAGTCCTGCGAAATCCAACAGATGCTGCGGCGTTGAACCTGCCGGTCAAGGAGCAGGGCTTCGCCTGCATCTACGCCTTCGATGGCGGTACCGGACCGGAGCGCAAGTGGTATGGCTGCGGCTTTTTCGACAGTCGCGAACCTCCGCGAGCGGCCCAAGGCGTGATGAACAACCGCAACTCCACCGTCGCCTACGGCACCTGCGCGGAAGCCGGGGTGAACACCGCCGAGCAATGGACCCAGAAATACACCGGACTGTTCAAGGGACCGATCCAACAAAGCCAGTGCTCCTGGAACGCGGAAAAACCCGGCGACTGGAACGCCATGATCCAGGTTCACGAGTCCCGGCCGAACACCACCAACAAGGACCCCTTCGCCTTCAGTGGCCAGGTCAACGAGTTCATGTTGAAGAATGCCTCGGCAACCAACGACGGCAGCGAAAACATGAAATACATCGATGCCTTCATCTACAACGTCAACAGTACGCAGAACTTCGCCACCCGCGGTGACCAGGCACCACCGAAACCGGAGGATGGCCTGACCAGCGCGCGCAACTTCCAGAAGAAACTCCAGGCCCAGGGCTACAGCGTGCCGATCCTGCGGCTGGATTTCACCAAGCCGGCGGAGCAGCGTTTCAGCTATGTCGCCGCCGACCAGGCGATAGACCTGACGGTTGCCGGCGGGGCAGAGCCCGCGCCGGTCGTACCCGCGCCCAAGTACATCGCTTCCGCGACCTGGGTCGAGCGTTACGACCCGGGCAGCAAGAAAAACGAATGGTCCCTCAAGGTCACACCCAGCGCCCCGGGCAAGGCGATTCAGGCCAGCGACCAGGACGCCTTGTACAAGGAACTGTCCGAGCTGCGTGGGGCTGATAGCCAGTGGCGCGACAACGAGAAGTCATCGGGCAGCATGCGCCAGCAACTGAGCTGTCTGATCCAGAACTATCCGGCCAAGACCGAATGGAACCTGGAGCCTTTTCGCCCCAATGTCAGTCCCCAGGAAGCGGCCAGGGCAGGTTGCAATCCACTGCCGGTTCCGGCGCCGCAATACATCACCTCTGCTGATTGGACCAAGCGTTACGACCCCGGCACCAGCAAGGATGAATGGACCTTGAGCGTAGTGCCCACGGCGGCGGGTCGAGCCTTGCCCAACGAGCAGGTAGGGGCTCTGTACGACCAACTGCTCGCCCTCAAGGGCGCGGATAGCAACTGGCGTGACAATGAAAAATCAGTTGGCAGCATGCGCCAGCAATTGAGCTGCGTCCTGGCCAATTACCGCAACAAGACGCCCTGGAATCTCGAGCCTTTCAGGCCTGCGTTGTCGGACAGCGAGACTCGGGCCGCAGGTTGCAACCCGGTCCCGCGTTGAAAGTGTGTTTTGGCTAATCAAGGAGATGCAAGCCATGAAAAAACGTCTGAACAGGATCGCTCCAATTGTCATGTTTGCGTTGCTCTTGCAAACGACATGGGCCCAAGCCGAGTCATGCGAAGAGACACTGAAAAAGGTTGAAACGTTGTACAACAAAACAGTCGATAGTTGCCGGGAGGATCCAGCGTCGGACTGTTCGGGATTGATGATCAGGGGTACTCACCGGGCCGACCCGGCAAAGGGGCAGAAATGGGATGTATGGAATCCAAGCCCGAAAGCCAAAGAGCTGGGTACTTTTGCCGTCTCCTATATGCGTGTCGATAGCATCAGCTATGAAGATCCTGGGATGAGCACTCAGAATGGCTACATCATCACTCCGAGAGATCTGATACGCGATCCCGAGACGCCGGTGCATGTCTACTGTGCGTTCCCTAACGACGCCTGGACCGACTTTCGAGATGACCGAGGCTGTGGAAACAACAAAAACACCGCCCAGGCCGAGGCCGTATGCCAGGCCATGGCGCCACCTATCCGTGACGCGAATGCCTGGGTCGCTCATTTCACCCGATTCAACAACGACAGAAAGCAGGACCAGTTGCAGTGCGGCTTCAATATGCGCAATCCCATGAGCAGCAAAGATCGGGTAGACGCCTTTCGCAACTTCATGGGGGCGCGGAAAGTCATCAATAGTCGTGAGTTTCAAACCCAGACAGAGTTACGTCTGGGCAACCCTAAAGACGACGAGCTACCGATCCTGGCGTTTTTTTACAGCGATCAACGTGGTTTGGACGATGCCTTGGCCAATCAGCGTGACTATAAAGCCAGGACTGGCAAGGATCGCAACATCGTCAAGATTGATTTCCCCAGGACCCCGGTCAGCAAGGCGAGTTTCTCGTGCGTCAAAACCTCGTCGCCGCCGACGCAACAATTCTGTGACAAGTACATCGAATCAAGCACTTGGGTACAACGTCCCGATCCGAAACTCGGGCCGAACATCTGGTCGCTCTCTGTGGTGCCTACCGCTTGCGGCCGCGCTATCAAGGATGATCAGACCGACAGAATGTTTGCCGAGCTGTACAACAAGCATAAAGACGATGAGCAATGGCGGCAGTACAGCGTCAATGGCGGATCACTGCGCCGGCAAATGGTTTGTCATCTGGCTGCAACCGTTGACGGCAAGCCAGTCAGGAACAAGGACGAGTGGAATCTTGAGCCGGCGCGCCCTTACGTAGACCAAGCCACGGCTGTAGCGCAGCACTGTAATCCGTACTGAGACTTTTCGGATGCCGATACCCCACGTATCGGCAGATTATTCGCAATAAAAAAACGGCCCGAAGGCCGTTTTTTGTTTACCGCAAAGACTCAACCACCCAGATACGCCTCGCGCACTTTCGGATCAGTCAGCAGTGCTTCACCAGTGCCTGTCATCACCACCCGGCCGTTCTCCAGAACGTACGCACGGTCGGCAATTTTCAGCGCCTGGTTGGCGTTCTGCTCTACCAGGAACACGGTCACGCCATCCTTGCGCAGCTGTTCGATGATGTCGAAGATCTGCTGGATGATGATCGGTGCCAGGCCCAACGATGGCTCGTCGAGCAGCAGCAGTTTGGGTTTGCTCATCAGCGCACGGCCGATGGCGAGCATTTGCTGTTCGCCGCCGGACATGGTGCCGCCGCGTTGGGCAAAGCGTTCTTTCAGGCGTGGGAAAAGTCCGAGAACCTTGTCCATCTGCTCCTGATAATCGCCCTTGTTGGTAAAGAATCCGCCCATGGACAGGTTCTCTTCCACAGTCAGACGGGCAAACACCCGACGACCTTCCGGCACCACCGCAATGCTTTTACGCATGATCTGCGACGAGTCCTGGCCGACGAGCTCTTCACCCATGTAGCGGATGCTGCCGCTATGGGCTTGCGGCGAACCGCAGAGGGTCATCAGCAGGGTCGACTTGCCGGCACCGTTGGCGCCGATCAGGGTCACGATCTCGCCTTGGCGGACTTCGACGTTGACGCTGTGCAGCGCCTGGATCTTGCCGTAGAAGGTGGAAACGTTTTCGAATTGCAGCATTTACGCTTCCCCCAGGTAGGCTTTGATCACTTCAGGATTGTCGCGGATCTGTTCCGGCGTACCGTCGGCCAGAGGCGTGCCCTGGTTGATTACGACGATGTGGTCGGAAATGCTCATGACCAGTTTCATGTCGTGTTCGATCAGCAGCACGGTGACGTTGTGCTCTTCACGCAGCATGCTGATCAGCGCCTTCAGGTCCTCGGTTTCCTTCGGGTTCAGGCCGGCGGCCGGTTCGTCGAGCATGAGGATCCGCGGGCGGGTCATCATGCAGCGGGCGATTTCCAGGCGACGTTGCTGACCGTAGGCCAGGGTGCCGGCCGGACGGTTGGCGAACTGCGTGAGGTTGACCTTGTCCAGCCAGAACTCGGCGAATTCCATGGCCTCGCGTTCGCTTTTGCGGAACGACGGGGTCTTGAACAGGCCGGACAGGAAGTTGGTGTTCAGGTGACGGTGCTGCGCAATCAAGAGGTTCTCGACCGCGGTCATGTCCTTGAACAACCGCACGTTCTGGAAGGTCCGCACCACGCCTTTGAGGGCGATCTTGTGGCCGGGCAGGCCTTCGATCGGCTCGCCGTCCAGCAGGATGCTGCCGCCGCTCGGCTTGTAGAAACCGGTCAGGCAGTTGAACACCGTGGTCTTGCCGGCGCCGTTAGGGCCGATCAACGCAACTACCTGTTTTTCTTTCACGGTCAGGGCTACGCCGTTGACCGCCAGCAAGCCGCCGAAGCGCATGCTCAGATTTTCGACTTTAAGGATCTCGCGGCTCATTTGCGCAGCTCCATGTGAGGACGTTGCATGGGCAGCAGGCCTTGAGGACGCCAGATCATCATCAGCACCATCAAGGCGCCGAACATCAACATGCGGTACTCACTGAATTCACGCATCATTTCCGGCAGCAGGATCATCACCACGGCAGCGAGGATCACGCCCAACTGCGAGCCCATGCCACCCAATACGACGATGGCGAGAATGATCGCCGACTCGATGAAGGTGAACGACTCCGGTGTCACCAGGCCCTGACGGGCAGCGAAAAAGCTGCCGGCAAAACCGGCGAAGCTGGCGCCCAGGGTGAAGGCCGACAACTTGATGACCGTAGGGTTGAGCCCCAGCGCACGGCAGGCGATTTCGTCTTCACGCAACGCTTCCCAGGCACGGCCGATCGGCATGCGCAGCAAACGGTTGATGACGAACAACGCGCCGAGGGCCAGCAACAGCGCAACCAGGTACAGGAAAATCACCTTGTTGATCGAGTTGTAAGCGATGCCGAAGTACTCGTGGAACGTCTGCATGCCTTCGGCCGCTTTGCGTTCGAAGGTCAGGCCGAAGAACGTCGGCTTCTCGATGTTGCTGATGCCGTTCGGGCCGCCGGTGAGATCGGTCAGGTTACGCAGGAACAGACGGATGATTTCACCGAAGCCCAGGGTCACGATCGCCAGGTAGTCACCGCGCAGACGCAGTACCGGGAAGCCGAGCAGGAAGCCGAACGTGGCCGCCATCAGGCCGGCGATCGGCAGGCAGATCCAGAAGCTCAGGCCGTAGTAGTGCGACAGCAGCGCATAACTGTAGGCACCGACGGCATAGAAACCGACGTAACCCAGGTCGAGCAGACCGGCGAGGCCGACCACGATGTTCAGGCCCAGGCCCAGCATCACGTAGATCAGCACCAGGGTGGCAATGTCCACCGCGCCGCGAGAGCCGAAGAACGGCCAGACCAGGGCACCGGCGATCAACGCGATGATGAACCAGCGCTGGGTGCTCGGCAGGGTCAGGAAGTTACTGGCCTTGGCCGGGATCAGCGGCATGTTTGGCGACGAGCGCCAGGCCGAGCTGATCTGCTGATCGAACAGCACACGCAGGAACATCAGCACCGAGCATACAGCGATGGTGATCAGCGTTGCATTGCTGGTGCCATGGACTTCGAGGTTGATGCCGACGATGGTCAGCTTCAGACCCAGTACCGGGTAGGCAACCGCCCACACCAGCAAGGCGCTGAACAACGCCTGTTTAAGATTCCTAGTCATACTTTCTCAACCTCCGGACGGCCCAGCAGGCCGGTTGGCCGGAACAACAACACCAGAACCAGCAGGCCGAACGCCACAACGTCCTTGTACTGGTCGCCGAAGATATCGGCACCGAAGGCTTCCGCGACACCGAGCACCAGCCCGCCGAGCATGGCGCCGGGGATGCTGCCGATACCGCCCAGTACTGCGGCGGTGAAGGCCTTGAGGCCGACGAGGAAACCGGCGTTCGGGTTGATCACGCCGTATTGCATGCTCAACAGCACGGCCGCGATGGCCGCCAGGGCGGCACCGATGACGAAGGTCAGGGCGATGATGTTGTTGGTGTTGATACCCAGCAGGTTGGCCATCTTGATGTCTTCGGCGCAGGCGCGGCAGGCGCGACCCAGGCGAGAGCGGGAGATGAACAGCGTCAGGCCGAGCATGGCGAGCAACGTCACCACGAACACCACGATTTGCATGTAGGAAATCAGCACTTCATGTGCGCCACCTGGCCCGAAGGCAATGTTGCCTGGAATCAGGTTGGGGATGGATTTGTCCTTGGAGTCTTGCGCCAGCAGAACCGTGTTCTGCAGGAAGATCGACATGCCGATGGCGGAAATCAGCGGGATCAGACGGTTGCTGCCGCGCAGGGGGCGGTAGGCGATCCGTTCGATGCTGTAACCGTAGGCACTGGTCACGACGATGGTCGCGAGGAAAGCGGCGGTCATCAACAGCGGAACACTGTCGAGTCCCATCATGGTCAGCCCGGCGATGGCGATGAACGCCACGTAGGAGCCGATCATGTACACCTCGCCGTGGGCGAAGTTGATCATTCCAATGATGCCGTAAACCATCGTATAGCCGATGGCGATCAGGGCATACGTACTGCCAATGGTCAGACCATTAACCAGCTGTTGGAAGAAGTGATAGATGTCAGGCATTACAGCGCTCCTAAAAACCTGATACGCATTTCACTGGTGGAGTCATTTTCCCGCTCGAGCCCCGTGGATCTGCATCCACTTCGAACGCGAGGTTTGCCAGCGAACCGCTGATGACGGTTTTGAGATTTTCAGGTGGGGAGACTGGCGGATCACGCCAGCGCGGCCCAATACGTTCGTAAAACAAAGCCCACGGCACGCCGTGGGCTTTATTGGCAGTCAGTCAGGCAAGGCCTTACTGAGGCTTGGCTTCAGTTTTTGGTTTGCCGAAGTGCCACTCGTAAACCACAAATTTGAAGTCTTTCAGGTCGCCCTTGTCGTCGAAGGCCAAGTCGCCGGTAGGCGTCTTGAAGGTGCCTGCGTGGATGGCAGCAGCCACTTTGGCAGTGTCTTCGGACTTGGCAGCCTTGATGCCGTCGGCAATCACGGTCACAGCCGAGTAGGCCGGGAACACGAACGGACCGCTCGGATCTTCTTTCTTCGCTTTGAACGCGTCAGCCAGGGCGATGTTGGCCGGATCCTGGTCGAAGGATTTCGGCAGGGTTACCAGCAGACCTTCGGAAGCGTCTTTGGCGATCTGCGAAATGGAGTCGTTACCCACGCCTTCCGGACCCATGAACTTGGCTTTCAGGCCTTTTTCCTGGGCTTGACGCAGGATCAGACCCAGCTCCGGGTGGTAGCCGCCGTAGTAGACGAAGTCAACGTTGGCTTGCTTGAGCTTGGCGATCATCGAAGAGAAGTCTTTGTCGCCGGCGTTGATGCCTTCGAACACGGCAACCTTGACGCCTTTGCCTTCCAGTGTGGTTTTAACGGCGGTGGCGATGCCTTCACCGTATTGCTGTTTGTCGTGCAGAACAGCAACGATTTTCGGTTTTACGAAGTCGGCGATGTAGTTACCGGCGGCAGGGCCCTGGGCGCTGTCCAGACCGATGGTGCGGAACACCATTTTGTAACCACGGGCGGTGATGTCCGGGCTGGTGGCAGCCGGGGTGATCATGATCACGCCTTCGTCTTCGTAAATGTCCGAAGCCGGTTGAGTGGAGCTGGAGCACAGGTGACCGACCACGAACTTGACGCCGTCGTTGACGACTTTGTTCGCGACCGCTACCGCTTGTTTTGGATCACAGGCGTCATCGTATTCAACGGCGACCAGTTGCTTGCCGTCTACGCCGCCTTTGGCGTTGATCTGTTCGATGGCCATTTTGGCGCCACTGAACTGCATGTCGCCGTATTGGGCTACAGGACCGGTTTTAGGGCCGGCGATGCCGATCTTGATGGTGTCAGCTGCGAACGAATGGCTGGCAACCCCGGCCAGAACCATAGCGGCAAACAGTTTGGAAATCTGCTTAGTAGCCTTAGTCATAGTGCTCCACTCTTACTGTTGTAGTTTTTATAGTCCTGGCGCCGTAGCAACAGAACCGGGTCAGATATCTTCGATATCCTCCGGAAAATGCCCCCGGCAACTGTACCGGTACAGTGTAGAGCGCCAATTGTTAGCCTGGGAAGCTGGCGCCAGGGGGCAAAACCAGAGGGTGTCGCTTTATTGAAAGAAAAAGACAAAATAGCGGCGGGATGTTAGCTGGCTAATTGCTTGATACAGCTGCATTCCCTGGCTTTCCTGCTCTTTTCTTTCGGTGACTCAATTGCATCCGGGTTTTTCTGCCAGACCACCGACGTTATCATTCGCGTCGATTTCATTTCCGGACAGCGCCCATGAATCAAGAACCTAGCACCCTCTATGCCAAGCTGCTTGGTGAAACCGCATCTATTACGTGGAAGGAGTTGGAGCCCTTCTTCGCCAAGGGTGCCCTATTGTGGGTCGACCCCGGCCTGGATTTGATCGCCGCCGCCGAAGCCGTGGCAACGGATGAAGGCGAGAAAGTGGCTGCCTGGCTGGCCGCCGACACGGTCGCCAAGCTGTCTGAAACACGGGCGCTGGATCTTTTTGAACGTGACCCCGAGTTGTGGGCAGTGGTGGTTTCACCGTGGATTCTGATCCAGGAAAGGGCGACGAGCTGACTATCTGCACCTTCTTGGTGCGTCTGTTCGGCGACCAAAAGTGTGTAGGTGAGTAGCGTGATGGCACGTTGCCGTAGAGAAAGGCCACAGAAGGGTCTTGGCGAGGGTGACGTAAACGTAACGGGAACAGTTTATTGAGCAGCCGATTGGCTGCTTAATTGTTTCTGGATGTTGGAATTTGTGTTGAATGTGAAGCCGTCATCGCTGGCAAGCCAGCTCCCACAGTGTCCGTGTCGAATACAGCATTTGTGATCGACACAAAATCTGTGGGAGCTGGCTTGCCAGCGATCCGCCGCGACGCGGTGTCAGGTCAGACGGTAAACGTCTTGCCAGTATGGTTATTCAACGAAATAACCTTGGTCTTGCCAATCCGGTGACGGTAGATCTCACGCAGGTACTTGATCGCCTTCTTCACGCAATCACGCGACAAACGAATGTCGTTGATCGAGACAAACTTGTCCTTGTCGTTGATCAGCTCGCGGTACTTCTTCTCGTACATCGGCTTGATCGCGTACCAGTTGGTGTCGAGGATCTTCGCCGGGTTCTCGAACTCATTGAGCAAGTCGTCGATCAGGTCTTCGTCGAAGTCTTCATTGATGATGAAGTCCAGGATCGAGTTATCCAGCGTGTCGTCGAAGCGATACGGGTTCTTCGCGAAGCAGCGCTTGATGAACGCCACGATCAGCGTCAGGAAGTCGTCCGACAGGCACGGGCTCTTGGCGATCAGGGTGGTCAACGACAAGTTGGCCGACGCGCCGATCACCAGCGCATAACGCTTGAGCGTGGTGTTCGGGAACAGGCTGTTGAGGTGGGTCTTCAACCGGTTCAGGTCCATGTAGGACAGCTTGTAGTCTTTGGGCAGCGAAACAATCGACACCACCGACGAGCAGTTCTTGAAGAAGTGCAGGTCGTGCAACGCGGCCGCGTCGTAACCGGAATTCTTGTACTGCTCCAGCGAGGCGCGGTAGCGCTTGGACTCGATCGGCAACAGGCTGATGCCTTCGATCGCCTGGGTCACTTTGTTGAAGTGCGGCAGGTCGATGGAGCGGAAGAACAAGTCGTCGATGTTCAGGCGCTGCGGCTCTTTCTCGAACACCTTGAACTTGTCGCTGCTCGGCGGCGGGGTTTCCGGCACCACGGACTCGGCGTAGGCAATCGCCACCGGGCCGGCCAGGCTCATGAACAGGTCGTTGGCGTCGAGGCGAATGGTTTCGCCGATGTCGATGCCGGCACGACGGAAATAGTTCTGGTCGTAGTCAGTCGTGACCGCCTGCGCCGTCAGAATGTTGAAGATCTGCTGCGAGATGTATTGGTTGGCGTGCTTTTCCATCGCGTTGACGTCGATGTTCTGAATGTTGCCGTCATCGCTTTCTTCGGCATAACGCATGATGTCGTTGGAGATCAGCATCATGGCGTTCCATGGGCGGATACGACCCATGACACTGGCTTCGCTGCTGTCTTCGTTGGCGAAGTTGTAGGAGAAGTCCCACTCTTCCGACAGGTATTTGCACAGCAGGCGACCGGCGTTGATGTGCAGCGCCTCGGACATTTCACTGCGGTGATCGGAAATGTTCGGCAGTACGCAAATGCCGCTGGTGAAGATCGGCTCGAAGACGAAGGAGTGACCGCTTTTGCCGTCGTGTTCATCCATCGGCTTGGTGTCGAACGTCTTGTTCATGTACGAGTGCTGCTGGGCCAGGCCGAACTCCGAGGCCATGCCCGAACCGGTACCGCCGCCGGCACTGAAGATCGAGAAATACAGGCGCGACTGGTTGGCCTTGATGCCGCAGCTGTCGATCAGGTACGAGTGAATCATTTTCCAGTCAGGGCTGGAGAAACGCTGGGTGTCCTTGTTCAGGATGATCTTGGCCAGGTACTGGCCTAGGATCGGCGCGTTACCGGCGCCACCGGCGTGGACTTCCGACAAGTCCATGATCTTCATTTTGCTGTAGTCGCGCAGGAAGCCGCTTTTTTCGCCCTTGCGCGAGAAACGAATGCGACCGGCGATGTCTTTGTCCAGGTCACCGAGCATCACCAGCGGCTCGACCAGGAACACCGGTTTGGTGGCTTTGTTTGGCCCCAGGCGCAGGTTGTTGCGGATCCACTGCGCCGGGCTGTAACCCTTTTCGGCGTAGCGCTTGTCCGGCGACAGACGGTCTTCGTTGTTGAATTCGTTGAGGTAAAACTTGCGGGCGTTGTACACCAGCTCCGCGACGTCCAGCGCAATGTTCGATCCGCAACGTCCCAGGCCGATCAGGCACACCGAGGGGAATTCCTGGTCGTTGTGCTGTTCGTTGTCGCCTTCCAGGTGCGGTGGGCGCGGGAACACCATGTCGCGCAGGCCATCGAGGTTATCGAGGATGCGGTCGGTGTTGGTTTCGGTGAAATACAGGTATTGCTGACTGGCCAGCGGACGCGACGGGATCAATGGCTTCGACGATGAGGGGCTGTTCGCTGCGGGGCTCAGTGTCAGATCGGAAACCGTAGTGGCCGGATTATTTTTAGAAGTCATTGGGCGCCATGTACCTGGGCTGGTTAGCTCGGCGACACGGTGTCGTCGAACCTTCACGGAATAGGATCTCGCGACTTTTTTAGCGCGTATTTTGCCCAAGCGTCAGGGTCAAAGCCTGAGCATCGCTCGGGGGAATCCTTTCCTTAGTCATGATGAATCGGCCAATATTCGGCGATCTTTAATCAAAAGAAGGCTAAATGATGTCAACCCTACCTTCGTTGAGTTTTGCCGGAATCGGCCTGATGGGCTTGCCCATGTGCCGCCGCCTGTTGGCGGCGGGGTATCCGCTGACGGTATGGAATCGCAATCCGGCCAAGTGCGCAGCGTTGGTCGAGGCCGGCGCACGGCAAGTGGCGACAGCGGCCGAACTGGGTCAGCACGCCGAAGTGGTAATGGTGTGCCTGGCGGACACGGCGGTGGTGCGCGAGGTGGTTTTCGGCCCGGCCGGCATTGCCGAGGGGGCGAAAAGTGGCCAGTTGCTGGTGGATTTTTCCAGTCTGGAACCTACCGCGACGCGGGACATGGCGTCGGCGCTTGTCAGCCAATGCGGCATGCGCTGGCTCGACGCTCCGGTGTCCGGCGGGGTCGTCGGCGCCGAGGCCGGCAGCCTGGCGATCATGGTTGGCGGCGAAGCGGCAGACCTTGAGCGAGTCCGGCCGGTGCTGCTGAACCTCGGTCAACGGGTGACTCACATGGGCGGAGTCGGTGCCGGGCAGGTGACCAAGGCCTGCAATCAGATGATCGTGGCCTGCAATGCGCTGGTGATTGCTGAAGTGGTGGCGCTGGCCGAGCGCTCCGGGGTTGATGCCAGCCTGATCGCCGACGCGCTGGCGGGAGGGTTCGCCGATTCAAGACCGTTGCAGATCCTCGCTCCGCAAATGGCCGAGAGTCGTTTCGAACCGGTGAAGTGGCACGTGCGCACGCTGCTCAAGGACCTCGACACCGCGGTGAAATTCTCCCGCGAACAGGGTTCGGCCACGCCGATCAGCGGATTGGCCGCACAACTGATGCGCCTGCATGGGGGCCAGGGCTTTTTGGAAAAGGATCCGTCGACGTTAGTGCAGTTGTACCGCACGCCAGGCTCAGAGGACTGACACTGCGTGCGTGTTTGCGCTGATTGATGTCCTCCAGTACCGCATGCAACTCGGCCATAGGCACCGGACGGCTGAGCAGATGGCCCTGAACGAAATCGCAGCCCTGGCGTTCGAGAAAGTCATATTGCTCGGACGTTTCGACGCCCTCGCTGATGACCTGTAAATGCAGGGTGTGGGCCATGATGATAATGGCGTGGACGATCTCCATGTCTTGGGTGGCCTTGGGGACGTCCTGGATGAACGAGCGGTCGATTTTCAGTGTGTTCAGCGGCAAGCGCTTGAGGTAGGCCAGGGATGAATAACCCGTGCCGAAGTCGTCGATCGACAGCGACACACCGAGGGAGCGGATTTGCTTGAGCAGCACCAGGGTGTTGGCGAGGTTGCCCATCAGCGCGTTTTCAGTCACCTCCAGCTCCAGCCGGTGCGGCGCCACCCCGGCGATGCGCAGGGCGTTTTCGATTTCATCGGCCAGATCCTCGCGGGCGAGGTTCAGCGGCGAGCAATTCACGGCGATCTTGAGATCTTCACGGCCCTGACGAGACAGCTCGCCAAGATCCTCGCAGGCCTTGCGCAACACCCAGTTGTCCAGTTCGGCAATCAGGCCGTTGGCCTCGGCAATGGCAATGAATCGATCCGGTGCCAGCAATCCGTGAACCGGGTGTTGCCAGCGAATCAGCGCTTCGAGTTTGGTGACTTGCCCGGTTTTCAGCTCATAGATCGGTTGGTAATAGAGGATCAATCCGTCGTCATTGCGCAAGGCGTGCCGCAGTTCTTCTTCGAGTTGCAGCTCCAGCGTGGCACGGGTTTTCATGTGCGGACTGAAAAATTGCAGCCCGTTGCGCCCGCTGCCCTTGGACTGGTACAGCGCCAGGTCGGCGTTTTTCAGCAGCTCCTCGCAGGTCGTACCATCCTGCGGAAAAACGCTGATGCCGATGCTGGTGGTCATGACCATACTGCGGCCCGCCAGCTCGATGGGCTCTTTCATTTTCAGCATGATGCGCTGGGCCAGGTGCCGCGCTTCTTCACGGTCATTCAGGCCGATGAGGATGCAGAACTCGTCCCCGCCGAAGCGCGAAACCACCTCGTCGTGGCTGCGTACCGAGCTTTTGATATGGCTGGCCAGAACTTTGAGCAATTCGTCGCCAGCGTCATGGCCAAGGCTGTCGTTGATCCGCTTGAAGTGGTCGATATCGAGGAATATCACCGCCAGCATGCCGCCTTCGTTAGTCTTCTCGAGCAGTTTTTCGGAGAAAATCTGGTTGAAGCCACGGCGGTTGATCAGGTTGGTCAGCGCGTCGTAGTGCGCCACCTGTTGCAGCGACAGGCGTGCCTGATCCAGTTGGCCGAGCAGGGTGTTGACCCGCTGCAGGTCGCAATCCTTGTGTTGTAGCTTCTTGTCGGCCAGTGCCGCGCTGATGCTGCTGCCGATGATCAGCAACGTCATCATCGCCACCGTCAATCCCAGTTGCAGGTGGTTGTTGTCGCCAGGCAGCGGCTGGAGGCTATCGATGGGAAGCACCAGGTTGAGCGCTGCCATGCCGGTGAAATGCATGCTGACGATGCCGGCCCCGAGCACCAGGCTGGCGGTGTACTTGAGCAGTTGATGAGCCACGCCGCTGCCTTCGCGCAGGTGACGGGAAATCAGCAGGGCGGCCAGGCTGGCGCCAATCGCGATCACGATGGAGAGGGCGAACAGGCCGGGGTCGTAATAAGCCGTCGCATTCGATTGCATGGCGGCCATCCCTACGTAGTGCATGGTCGCAATACCCAGGCCGATCCACACCGCGGCCCGCAGGGTTTGCCAGAAATTCACATGAGGATGGCTGAGGGTGTGCATCGCCAGCCACGAGGCGGTCAACGCGAATAACAGCGAGATCAGGGTGATGGGCATCTGGTAGTGAATTTCGACCGGCGCCTGGAACGCCAGCATGCTGATGAAGTGCATGGCCCAGATACCGCCCGCCAGACACCCGGCCCCGACCCAGCGCCAGAGACGTTGAGACGCGGGTTTTTCGGCATGGCCGACCCGTTCGGTGATGTCCAGTGTGGCGAAGCCGGTCGCACAGGCGACCACATAAGCCAGCAACACCAGAAAGGGGTTATGGGCGCAATTGAGTATGACCTGGCCGGTCTCTGGCAGTTGGGTCGTGAAATATAAAGCAGGCCACTCCATCGGACGCCCCGTATCTATCCAGCCGACACCATGAACCCTGGCGAATGTGTTGGAGTATAGAGGTCATACAAAGAGTGCAAACGGTAGTGGCACATTGCTGCTTATAATTTTGCAATTACGTGTGCAGAGCCTTAGGCGATCTGCTCATAAGGGAACTCGAATTCCGGTTGCAGGGCCGGCAGCCCGAACGCTGCCCGTGCCGCATCGCAATCCACGTTAGCCTCGCCATTGGCCCAGGAGGCGTCGAACTCACGGCAGGTGCTGGAGCGCTTG
Organism: Pseudomonas sp. RT6P73; assembly: GCF_054897715.1. Lineage (NCBI taxonomy): Bacteria > Pseudomonadati > Pseudomonadota > Gammaproteobacteria > Pseudomonadales > Pseudomonadaceae > Pseudomonas > Pseudomonas sp. RT6P73. The sequence goes on from NZ_JBUBUV010000002.1 coordinate 915,509, forward strand.
TCGTAAATCGAGCACTGAACCGTGCTGCCGACTTCGCCGACCAGCCCGACACAGCGAGTGGGTTTGCAGTCGGTGCCCAGCATGGCCACCCGGCTGGGGCTGATGGGCGCGACAAGGTCGTCAGGCACCGTTCCCCCGGCCGAGGTGCATTCACCCCAGAAAAAAGACACGCGAAAATGAGAACAGCAGGCACCGCAATTCAGACACGGACTGGCTTCGGACATGGGCGATAATCAAAGGAGGGATGGGGGACACGGTGGGGCAGACAAGGCCGCTATTCTAGGCTTCGCGCTGGACTTGGGAAGGGGGCGCAAAAGTATTTTTTATGCGACCAATGGCAAGAAATACCAGCCTTGCAAAATCCCTTGTGGGAGCTAGCCTGCTAGCGATTGCAGTGTGTCATGCACCGATGATGTCGACTGACACTCCGTCATCGCTAGCAGGCTAGCTCCCACAGGTGGGGCGTTGCGCCATGGGTTGGTATCAGCATTACGAATAATTACAGACAGCTCCGACGGACCTGACTAGATTGAAAGTTCCGGGGACAGCGAGGCCCCAATAACAATAAAAGAGACGGACCCCATGCAGAACTCGACCCAAGCGGCGAATGCCTGGCGCATTCTGTTCCTGCTGTTCCTGGCCAACCTGTTCAACTTCTTCGATCGCACCATCCCGGCCATCATCATCGAACCGATCCGCATGGAATGGCACCTCAGCGACTTTCAGCTGGGCATCATCGGTACTGCATTCACCATCGTTTATGCGATTGCCGGCCTGCCGCTGGGGCGAATGGCCGATACCGGTTCGCGCAGCAAACTGATGGGCTGGGGCCTGGCAGCGTGGAGCGGCCTGACGGCGGTCAACGGGCTGGTGGGCAATTTCTGGGCGTTCCTGATCGTGCGCATGGGCGTCGGCATTGGCGAAGCCAGTTACGCACCGGCGGCCAACTCGCTGATCGGCGATCTGTTTCCGGCTCACCGTCGCGCGCGGGCAATGGGCATTTTCATGCTCGGCCTGCCGCTGGGGCTGCTGCTGGCGTTCTTCACCATTGGCGCCATGGTCAAGGCTTTCGACAGCTGGCGTGCGCCGTTCTTCATTGCGGCGGTGCCGGGGCTGATCCTGGCGATTTTCATGTTCTACATCAAGGAGCCGAAGCGCGGCGCCGCGGAGAGCGTGCAAGTCTCCCAGGAACGCGTCGACCGGCCGATCCGTCGCGTGTTGGCGGTGCCGACCTTCCTGTGGCTGGTGATGGCGGGGCTGTGCTTCAACTTTGCCACCTATGCCTGCAACTCGTTTCTGGTGCCGATGCTGCAGCGCTACTTCCTGATGCCGTTGCAGGAAGCCGCGGTGGCGACCGGGGTAATCGTCGGCGTGACCGGGTTGTTCGGGTTGACGCTCGGTGGCTGGGTCGCCGACAAGATTCACCAGCGGGTGGCCAATGGGCGACTGCTGTTTGCCGCGTTCAGCCTGATCATCTCGACCGTGTGCACCGCGTGGGCGCTGCATGCCGGGCGGATCGAGATAGGGGTATTCGTCGCGATATTCAGTGTGGGATGGCTGTTCGCTTACAACTTCTATACCTGCGTTTACACGGCGATTCAGGACGTGGTTGAACCGCGCTTGCGCGCCACGGCGATGGCGCTGTTCTTTGCCGGGTTGTACTTGCTGGGCGGCGGGTTGGGGCCGGTGGTGGTGGGCGGTTTGTCCGACCACTTTGCGCATACGGCCATGGCCGCCGCGGGCGTCGAGCAGATGACCGAGGCGTTTAAGGCGGTCGGGTTGCATGACGCGATGTATCTGATCCCGGTGGCGCTGTTTTTCACCATGGTATTTCTGTTTTTGGCTTCGCGGTGTTTTGTTCGGGATGCCAAGCGGATGAAGGACGGGTTGGTCGCTGTGGGTGAACCTGATGTTGCAGTGGCGACTGCATAATCGCTATCGCCAGCAGGCTGGCTCCCACATTGGATCTACAGCGTTAACAAATCCCCTGTGGGAGCTAGCCTGCTAGCGATGCGGCCATCAGCATCACTGCATCAAATTTCAGGCAATAAAAAAGGCCCGCGTCACTGCGGGCCTTCTTGTTTTCAGCGGTGGAGCAGGGCGGTTTAACCCGCCACCAACACCCGAATCGCTTCCAGTCGCAGCGCAGCCTTGTCGAGCATGGCCAGGCCTTGTTCGCGTTGCTTGCGCAGTGCGACCAGCTCACTGTCACGCACGGTCGGATTGACCGCTTGCAACGCGGTCAGGCGCGCCAGTTCTTCGTCGGTATCGGCCGCCAGACGACGTTGCGCTTCGGCAACCCGCTCGGCGTGGCGCGGGAAGATTTTTTCTTCGCCCGCGTTGATCCGTGGCGTCAGCTGATCGCGCTGGGCCTGGATGAACTTGTTGGCGCTGGCACGGGGCACGCTTTCCAGTTGGTCGTTCAAGGTCTCGAACGACACCCGGGCCGACAAGTCATTGCCATTGGTGTCGAGCAGGCAGCGCAGGGCGGCCGGCGGCAGGTAACGGCCCAATTGCAGTGAGCGCGGCGCAACCACTTCGCTGACGTAGAGCAGTTCCAGCAACACGGTGCCAGGTTTCAGCGCCTTGTTCTTGATCAGCGCTACGGCGGTGTTGCCCATGGAACCGGACAGCACCAGGTCCATGCCGCCCTGCACCATCGGGTGCTCCCAGGTGATGAACTGCATGTCTTCGCGAGACAGCGCCTGGTTACGGTCGTAAGTGATGGTCACGCCTTCGTCGTCGCCCAGCGGGAAGCTGGCGTCGAGCATTTTTTCGCTCGGCTTGAGGATCAGGGCGTTTTCCGAATGGTCTTCGCTGTCGATACCGAAGGCGTCGAACAGGGTTTCCATGTAGATCGGCAGGGCAAACTGATCGTCTTGCTCAAAGATGTCCTCGACCAGCGCATCACCTTCGCCAGCGCCGCCGGAGTTGAGCTCCAGCAAACGGTCACGGCCGGTGTGCAACTCGGCTTCCAGACGCTCACGCTCGGCGCGGGCCTCGTCGATCAGCGCTTGCCACTCGCCATCGTCGGCATTTTCCAGCAGCGGCAGCAGGCGCGGGCCGAACTGATGCTGCAAGGCGTTGCCGGTCGGGCAGGTGTTGAGGAACGCGTTCAGCGCTTCGTGGTACCACTGGAACAGGCGCTCTTGCGGGCTGGTTTCCAGGTACGGCACGTGCAGTTCGATGATGTGCTTCTGGCCGATCCGGTCCAGACGACCGATACGCTGCTCCAGCAGGTCCGGGTGCGATGGCAGATCGAACAGCACCAGGTGGTGCGAGAACTGGAAGTTGCGACCTTCACTGCCGATTTCCGAGCAGATCAGAACCTGCGCACCGAACTCTTCGTCGGCGAAATAAGCGGCAGCGCGGTCACGCTCAAGGATGTTCATGCCTTCGTGGAACACCGTGGCCGGAATCCCGGAACGCACGCGCAGGGCGTCTTCCAGGTCCATGGCAGTTTCGGCGTGGGCGCAGATCACCAGCACTTTGGTGCGCTTGAGCATCTTCAGTTGATCGATCAGCCATTCGACGCGCGGGTCGAATTTCCACCAGCGTTCTTCTTCGTTGGCGTCCGGCTGGGCCTGGAAGCTGACTTCCGGGTACAGCTCGGCATGATCGCCCAGCGGCAGTTCAAGGTATTCGTCCGGGCACGGCAACGGATACGGATGCAGTTTGCGCTCCGGGAAACCCTGCACGGCGGCGCGGGTGTTTCGAAACAGCACGCGGCCGGTGCCGTGGCGGTCCAGCAGTTCGCGGACCAGGCGGGCGCTGGCTTCGATATCGCCATCGTTAACTGCCGCCAGCAAGGCTTCGCCTTCGTTGCCGAGGAAACCGTGAATGGTCTTGTGCGCTTCGGGCGACAGGCGCCCCTTGTCCAGCAGCTCCTGAACGGCTTCAGCTACCGGGCGATAGTTTTCGCTCTCGGCACGGAAGGCGTGCAGGTCATGGAAACGGTTCGGGTCAAGCAGGCGCAGACGCGCGAAGTGGCTGTCCTGGCCCAGTTGTTCCGGGGTGGCGGTCAGCAGCAACACGCCGGGAATGACTTCGGCAAGTTGCTCGACGAGCGAGTATTCGGGGCTGGCCTTTTCTTCGTGCCACACCAGGTGATGCGCTTCGTCGACGACCAGCAGGTCCCAGCCGGCAGCGAACAGCGCGTCCTGGGCTTTCTCGTCGCCCACCAGCCACTCAAGTGCAACCAGCGCAAGCTGGGTGTCTTCGAACGGGTTGGCGGCATCGCTTTCGATGAAGCGTTCTTCGTCGAACAGCGCGACTTGCAGGTTGAAGCGGCGGCGCATCTCGACCAGCCACTGGTGCTGCAGGTTCTCCGGCACCAGGATCAGCACGCGGTTGGCGCGGCCCGACAGCAGTTGGCGGTGGATCACCAGGCCGGCTTCGATGGTTTTACCCAGGCCCACTTCGTCCGCCAGCAGAACCCGCGGCGCAATGCGGTCGGCGACTTCACGGGCGATGTGCAGCTGGTGCGCAATCGGCTGCGCACGCACGCCGCCCAGGCCCCAGAGCGAGGATTGCAACTGGCGGCTGGTGTGTTCCAGGGTGTTGTAGCGCAGGGAGAACCAGGCCAGTGGGTCGATCTGCCCGGCGAACAAACGGTCGCTGGCCAGTCGGAACTGAATGAAGTTCGACAGCTGGGTTTCCGGCAGGGTGACCACTTCGTTCTGCGCGTTGAGGCCGTGGTAGACCAGCAGGCCGTCGACGTCATCGACTTCCTGGACGGTCAGTTTCCAGCCTTCGAAGTGAGTGATCGAGTCACCCGGCGAAAATCGCACGCGGGTGAGGGGCGCATTCCGTAGCGCGTACTGGCGAGTCTCGCCAGTGGCCGGATAGAGCACGGTCAACAAGCGGCCGTCCTGTGCCAGAACGGTGCCTAAACCCAGCTCGGCTTCGCTGTCACTGATCCAGCGTTGCCCCGGTTGATACTGCTGCGCCATGCTGCCTGACTCCCACCTTGAAAAAGCGGGCTATCTTAACGGAATGAGGGCTTCAGGGCCAAAGGACTCTCATAAAAACTCGCAGTCTTACGTTAGCCCAGCGATGCGATGCTTGCCGGCTGGGGCACCAATCGGTGCCAAACCGGTCACAGTTTGCGACCGATGGCTCAAGTCGCCATCCCCGCAGCCGACAGCCTGCTGACAGGAGACTGATAATTATGCTGCCACCGATGCTCCCCTTGAGTGCCGTGCCGATCACTTCACAGCAGGACCCGATCCGCCAGCGCCCGGACATTCCGCCTGTGGTGCCGGTGCAGGAAAGCTCCAACGAAAGCACCATCGACCTGCAACAGCGTGATCCCGAGGAAGCCGCTTTTCAGCTGCGCGAGGAACAGCGTCGCAAGCAGGAGCGGGAACGGCGTCGCCGTGAAGCCGATGAAGATCCGGAGGAGCATCTGGCGGTTCCGGGCGTCGAGCTCAATGCCGACAATACCGTGCCGGTGGCACCGTTGATGGAAGATCAGCCGCGCCAGGGGCTGTGGGTCGATATCCAGATTTGAGGTTGTGGCTGGTCAGCGCTGCTGCGAGACCGCATTATTGCTAAAACCCTGCCATACGATGTACTGAGCACCATGAGCCAAGATGACAAGCTGATTGACCTTAACTCTGAACGCGCCAAACGGGTTCATGACCTTAATGAAAAGCGTCTGAATGAAGTGCGTCAGGCGTTTGAGCAGGCGATGCCGCTGGGTAAAGCCAAGAAGAAGCCGAAGAACAAGCCGAAAAAGCGCTGAAACACCCTGCATCCTTTGATGCAGGTCAGTTATTCCCCCTCCTTTACGCCCTGTCTCGGGCGACATTGATCCCGGTCAATTTTCTCTTCTGCCTGATTGGTTAACTTAGTCCTATCGCAACAGGGCAAGTGCAGGAGAGCCGTCATGTTTTTCGATAACGTGGTGATCGCCGGAGTGCTGACAGTCGGCCTCATGGTTCTGTTTTTCGCAGGGTTCGGATTTTTTATCTGGAAGGATTCGCATAAGCGTAAACCGTAGTTCTTTCTGGATGTAATGAGCACGCAAGGCATTTTGGGCAACTTCGGTTGCCCTTTTTTTTGCCTGCGCTTTTTACTGATGTACACCGTCGAACTGTAGGAGTGAGCCTGCTCGCGATGGCGGCCTGGTAGCCGACCATGTTCTTTCAGGTTTACATATCCATTCCTGCGGTAACGGCTGCTTATGGTTTCGCTCTTACAGCGAGTCACTTTTTCAAACGACAAAAAGTAACCAAAAGTCTTCGCCCCAGCGTCCGGCCCCTCGCCTAGGCTCGGCGTTCCTTCGCTCCGGCATTCATCTGGGGGCATCGCCTCCGGTCGGCTTCGCTTCGACCTCCTCTCGATGTGTGCGGCTTCGCCGCACGGCGCTACGCGCCCACCCCCCAGATGAACGCCTCCACTCAGCCTCCCGACGGGGCGGGCAGATCAAAATCAAAAGCCAGATCAAGAGCTGCAGGCGAGCTAACGCTCGGCCTATTGAGTGGTGAGAAGCGAACGGTGTACACCGATCCACTGTGGGAGCGAGCTTGCTCGCGATGGCGGCCTGACAGCCGACCAGTCTCTTGCAGGCACACATCATTCATTGTGGGAGCTGGCTTGCCTGCGATGGCGGCCTGCCAGCCGACCAGTCTCTTGCGGGTAAACCTCATTCCACTGTGGGAGCGAGCCTGCTCGCGATAGCGTCCACATGGCCAACCCATCTCTTTCATTAGACCGGGAGTGCCGAAATGCCGGCCATAAAAAAGGCGCGAACCTCACGGAGCGCGCCTTTTTATCGCAGCGATGTATCAGCTACCCAGTGCCTTCGACGCCAGCCAGAACAGGCCGGCCGACAGGGTCACAGTCGCTGGCAGGGTCAGGACCCAGGCCAACAGGATGGTTCTGACGGTGCCGCCTTGCAGGCCGCTTTTGTTGGCGACCATGGTGCCGGCCACGCCTGAGGACAGGACGTGGGTGGTGGAAACCGGGAGGCTGAAGATGTTGGCCAGGCCGATCAGGCTCGCCGTAGTGATCTGTGCCGACATGCCTTGGGAGTAAGTCATGCCCTGCTTGCCGATTTTCTCGCCGATGGTCAGTACCACGCGTTTCCAGCCGACCATGGTGCCCAGGCCGAGGGCCAGGGCGACCGCCAGGATCACCCAGAACGGGGCGTATTCGGTGGTGGTGGTCAGGTCTTTGCGCAGCTTGTTCAGGTCAGCCTTTTCACGGGCAGCGAGGCCAGGCAGCTTACCGACTTTCTTCGCCGTGTCGTCCAGGCAGAGCAGGTAGCGACGTACTTCGATGCGGCTATCCGGCGTCAGCGAGTGGTAATCCGCAACACCTTTAAGGGTGCCGAGGAGGGCGGTGATAGTCGGTTCGGTCTGTTGCGGGTTGCAACGGAATTTCTCCGGCAGATCGCCTTCCACGCTTTTGCCCAGGGCCAGGTATTCGCCCAGGGTGTCGGCATTGCGCTTGTAGAACTGGCTCAGGTGCAAGGTCGCATCGCGAGTCCGTTCGATCTGGTAAGTCGTGCTGCCCAGGTCGAGCACGAACTGCGCCGGCACGATACCGATCAGCACCAGCATGATCAGGCCGATACCTTTCTGGCCATCGTTGGAGCCGTGCACAAAGCTCACGGCCATCGCCGAAATCACCAGCACCAAGCGGTTCCAGAACGGCGGGTGTTTCTTGTCATCGATCTTGCGGCGCTGTTCCGGCGTCTTGTGCATCTTCGACAGCGGACGCCACCATTTAAGGCCGATCAATATCAGGGCTGCGACCAGGAAACCCGCCATCGGCGAGAACACCAGGGAGGCTCCGATATCGATCGCTTTCTGCCAGTTCACACCATCGGCCAACGGAATTTCGTTGATCAACGCGTTGGCCAAGCCAACACCGAGGATCGAACCGATCAGCGTATGGGAGCTGGAAGCCGGGATACCGAAGTACCAGGTGCCCAGGTTCCAGGTGATGGCGGCGGCGAGCAGCGAGAACACCATGGCCAGTCCGTGACCGGTGTTCACATTGATCAGCAGCTCTACCGGCAGCAGGTGAACGATGGCATACGCCACGCCGACACCGCCCAGCAGCACGCCGAGGAAGTTGAACACACCGGAAAAGAACACCGCCAGATGAGGCGGCATGGCTTTGGTGTAGATAACGGTGGCCACCGCGTTAGCGGTGTCATGAAAGCCGTTGATGAACTCGAAGGCGAGGACAAAGGCCAGGGCGAGCAAGAGGCTCACAAGCACCCAAGCATCCAGTCCGCTGAATAAATCGATCATGAAGGTTTTCTGACCCGGTCGTAAGGGGGCGCGATTATGCCAGAAAAGACTGCTAATCGATGCACTAGGTGCTCATCGGTAACATTCTTCAACGAATTAGTTTGTGACGATAGCCTATCCCCCAGCTTTTCACCGGGTTTCGCAAGTCATTGAATTCAGATGAAAAGGCCGCAGCCACAAGGGTTTCTCTCGTGAGGTCGAGAGGCTTTAACGCTTGTGTGAAATATCTGAGAAGAGGGTCAGGCATGTGCCATTAGCCTCATCCATAGGGTTAGGTGGCCGCTGCCCGCTTGTAGCGGGCGCGAAAGGCATCATCAGAACACCCCGCTTTTAGCAGGTGCCGATGCAGACCCTTGAAAGGATTCAGGCCGGGGTGATCATGGCTCTTCGGCTTTGAGTTCCTTTTCCATCTTCTGCAATTCCTGGGTGAATGCCTGATCCTGAACGGTGGCGCGTTTACGCCAAGGCTTGCGTTCGGGTTCGGGCTGAGCGGCGTAGGTGGTGACTTCCCCGCCGTAAACTTCCTTGTAACGTTGTTCCTGGCGCTCAAGTTCCGCGCGCAGTTCGTCTTTCGTCACAGTGCTACCTGTATGAGTTGAGATAAATTCTGGTGAAACGCGCTGCATGGATCCATTGACCACACTCGTCGAAAGGACAATGCCCGACAAAGGCATCGTTTTTTACGGCGTGCGAACAATACTTCCATGTTGCAGGCGGCCACGGCACCAGAGAAAAACAGCTGACGTAGCATCAGTTACCTGTTTCAGCGAGCGCGCTGGCGGAGCATATGAAATGAGCGTCAAGCGCTTGCTGCAGACAGCGACGATAGAATACCGGGCTGCCGAATAGTGGAATCGGCACGTAAAAACCGCTTCGCCACTGAGGTGCATTATAGCGGTCGATCCGAAGAACACTATCTCTTGAGAGTTAAAAGTAGTTCTACCTGTGTGATTGTTTTGTTACTCGTAACTTTCATCGGTAACTAGGGCTGCGATGATGTCACATTGCAACGATGTGTTTCTGACGCCATAAAGTCGAACAAGTTTACCCCCTTACATCGTTCCTTTAAGCCAGCGACCCAACAAGAATAAAAGCATGTAGCGGGCACTGTGAAAATCAGCACGGGCAGGTTGGCATTGCCCGTGGTGCCGATTGCGATTATCGGTCGATGGTTCGATAATCGCCCAATCTTGCGGCCTATGGCTTGTGCGCGGGACCCGATGCCGCTTGTAATAGCCGCTGATCCGTGTAGGAAAAGGACCTGATATGAACGATCAAATGCGCAATTCCTTCGCTTCAGTGGCGCCGCCGATCGTGGCCTCGCCCGCCAAGCGAATCCAGGCCCTGACCGGTGACCCGGATTTCATGACGTCCCTGGCCCGTGGCCTGGCGGTGGTTCAAGCGTTCCAGGAGCGCAAGCGACACCTGACCATTGCCCAGATCAGTCACCGCACCGAAATTCCCCGCGCCGCCGTGCGACGTTGCCTGCACACCCTGATCAAACTCGGCTACGCCACCACGGACGGTCGCACCTATTCGCTGCTGCCCAAAGTGCTGACGCTCGGCCATGCGTACCTGTCTTCGACGCCTTTGGCGGTGTCCGCCCAGCCGTATCTGGACCGCATGAGCGAGCAGCTTCACGAGGCCTGCAACATGGCCACGCTGGAGGGCGACGACATTTTGTACATCGCTCGCTCGGCGACCACCCAGCGCCTGATTTCCGTCGACCTGTCGGTGGGCGGGCGGTTGCCGGCGTATTGCACGTCCATGGGCAGGATTCTTCTCGCGGCACTGGACGACACTTCGCTGCGCGAATACCTCGACCATGCGGAGTTCCAGGCCAAGACCAGCCGAACCTTGCACACCCCCGAGGCGTTGCTCGAATGTTTACAGGAAGTGCGGCAACAAGGCTGGTGCATCGTCGATCAGGAACTGGAGCAAGGCCTGCGCTCGATTGCCGTGCCGGTGTACGACGCTTCCGGCCAAGTGGTGGCGGCGCTTAACGTCAGTACCCACGCCGGACGGGTCAGCCGCAACGAGCTGGAGCAACGTTTCTTGCCGGGCTTGCTGAGTGCCAGTCGCGACCTCAGCGCCCAGCTGTTCGCCTAAGCTGTTCGATAAACGCACAGAGTCGCGTTTATCGAATTGACGCTGTTTCCCCAGGTTCATTACTGTCGCGGCAGCGCCAGCCCAAGGCTGGCACCTGTCCGACTGCGTTCTTGCGTGGAATAAAAATAATGAACCAGCCTCAGTCTGCTGTAGGAAACTGCCTCGACGTGCAGTCCTTCATCAATGCTCAACCCATCTCGCGCTATCAGTGGCGAGTGGTGATCCTGTGTTTCCTGATTGTCTTCCTCGATGGCCTCGACACCGCGGCCATGGGCTTCATCGCGCCTGCCTTGTCGCAGGATTGGGGTATCGACCGCGCCAGTCTCGGCCCGGTGATGAGTGCGGCGCTGATCGGCATGGTCTTCGGCGCACTGGGCTCCGGCCCATTGGCTGACCGCTTTGGGCGAAAAGTCGTACTGGTCGGCGCGGTGCTGTTGTTCGGCGCTTTCAGCCTGGCATCGGCGTACAGCACCAACGTCGATCAATTGCTGGTGCTGCGCTTCCTCACCGGCCTGGGCCTTGGCGCCGGGATGCCGAACGCCACCACGCTGTTGTCGGAATACACCCCGGAGCGCAAAAAATCCCTGCTGGTGACCAGCATGTTCTGCGGCTTCAACCTCGGCATGGCCGGTGGCGGGTTTATTTCGGCCAAGCTGATTCCTGCCTTCGGCTGGCACAGTCTGCTGCTGATCGGCGGGATTCTGCCGTTGATCCTCGCCGTCGTATTGCTGTTCTGGCTGCCGGAATCGGCGCGCTATCTGGTCGTGCGCAACCGTGGCACCGACAAAGTGCGCAAGACCCTCGCGCCGATCGATCCGGTCGTCGTCGCTCAGGCGTCGAGCTTCAGCGTGCCGGAACAGAAAACCGTGAAGGCGCGCAATGTGTTCGCGGTGATCTTCTCTGGCACCTACAGCACCGGCACTTTGTTGTTGTGGCTGACCTACTTCATGGGTCTGGTGATCGTTTATCTGCTGACCAGTTGGCTGCCGACGCTGATGCGTGACAGCGGCGCGAGCATGGAGCAAGCGGCGTTCATTGGCGCGCTGTTCCAGTTTGGCGGGGTGTTGAGCGCAGTGGGCGTGGGCTGGGCGATGGACCGGTTCAATCCGCACAAGGTCATCGGCATTTTCTACTTGATGGCCGGGGTGTTTGCCTACGCGGTGGGGCAGAGCCTGGGCAACATCACGCTGTTGGCGACGTTGGTGCTGGTGGCGGGGATGTGCGTCAACGGTGCGCAATCGGCGATGCCTTCGCTGGCGGCGCGGTTTTATCCGACCCAAGGGCGCGCCACCGGGGTGTCGTGGATGCTGGGGATTGGCCGGTTCGGCGCGATTCTCGGGGCGTGGATGGGGGCAACGCTGCTGGGGTTGGGCTGGAACTTTGAGCAAGTGCTGACGGCGCTGGTGATTCCGGCGGCGTTGGCGACCACGGCGGTGGTGATCAAGGGCATGGTCAGTCATGCGGATGCGACCTGAGGGTAGGGTTCAGAATCTTCAGTGAATTTGATGGCCTCTTCGCGGGCAAGCCTCGCTCCTACAGGGTTTGTGCCGGGCACAAAATGGATGACCAACGCAAACCCTGTAGGAGCGAGGCTTGCCCGCGAAGCTTTTTGGATCGGTAGCGAGACAACAATCTGTTCGATAAACGAACACTCAGTCGATTATCGGATTGTTTGACGTTTTGCACAGGCTTAACCTTCAGGCATTCCGGCGCTGAACCTCGCGCCTTTTTCTACCACTGTCGGTTCATAACAAAACGGGAGCCTGCCCCATGGCTGAAATCCTTTCGCTGCACGACGCGGTGAAGCAATTCGTCAACGACGGCGATACCGTCGCGCTCGAAGGCTTCACTCACCTGATCCCTACGGCGGCGGGTCACGAAATCATTCGCCAGGGCAAGAAAGATCTGACGCTGGTGCGGATGACGCCTGACCTGATCTACGACCAGTTGATCGGCGCCGGTTGTGCTCGCAAGTTGATCTTCTCTTGGGGTGGCAACCCGGGTGTCGGTTCGCTGCACCGTCTGCGTGACGCCGTCGAGAAGCAGTGGCCCCACGCGCTGGAAATCGAAGAACACAGCCACGCCGACCTGGCCAATGCCTACGTCGCTGGTGCTTCCGGCCTACCGTTCGCGGTACTGCGTGCCTACGCCGGTTCCGACTTGCCGAAGGTCAACCCGCTGATCAAAACCGTCACCTGCCCGTTCACCGGCGAAGTATTGGCAGCCGTGCCGTCTGTGCGTCCGGACATCACCGTGATTCACGCGCAGAAGGCTGACCGCAAAGGCAACGTGCTGCTGTGGGGCATTCTCGGCGTGCAGAAAGAAGCCGCGCTCGCCGCCAAACGCTGCATCGTCACCGTCGAAGAAATCGTCGACGACCTCAACGCACCGATGAACTCCTGTGTGCTGCCGACCTGGGCACTGAGCGCGGTCTGCCACGTCCCCGGCGGCGCGCATCCGTCCTACGCCCACGGTTACAACGAGCGTGACAACCGTTTCTACCAGGCCTGGGACCCGATTGCCCGCGACCGTGAAACCTTCACCGCGTGGATCAACGAATACATCCACGGCTGCGCTGACTTCAGCGAGTTCCAGGCCAAGCTGGTCGCTGCTTCGGAGGCCAAGTAATGACTTACACCACCAATGAAATGATGACCGTCGCCGCCGCCCGCCGCTTGAAGAACGGTTCGGTGTGCTTTGTCGGCATCGGCCTGCCGTCGAAAGCCGCCAATTTGGCGCGACTGACGTCTTCGCCCGATGTGGTCCTGATCTACGAATCGGGTCCGATCGGTGCCAAGCCGAGCGTGCTGCCGCTGTCGATTGGTGACGGCGAACTGGCGGAAACCGCCGACACCGTCGTTCCGACCGGTGAGATTTTTCGCTATTGGCTGCAGGGCGGGCGCATCGACGTCGGTTTTCTCGGCGCCGCGCAGGTCGACCGTTTCGGCAACATCAACACCACGGTGGTCGGTGACTACCACCAGCCGAAAGTCCGCCTGCCGGGTGCCGGCGGTGCGCCGGAGATTGCCGGTTCGGCGAAAAGCGTTCTGATTATCCTCAAGCAATCGGCGCGTTCCTTCGTCGACAAGCTCGACTTCATCACCTCGGTCGGCCACGGCGAGGGCGGCGATTCACGCAAGCGTCTCGGTCTGCCGGGCGCAGGTCCGGTCGGCATCATCACCGACCTGTGCATCATGGAACCGGAAGCGGATACCCATGAATTCGTGGTCACCGCGCTGCATCCGGGCGTGCCCCGCGAACAAGTGATTGCCGCCACTGGTTGGGCGATTCGTTTCGCAGACACGGTTGAACACACCGCCGAGCCCACCGACGTTGAATTGAAGGCGCTCAGGGATCTGGAAGCCCGCACCGCCGCCGCCCACGGCCAAGCACCCGGAGAAGCGTGATGCGCGACGTTTATATCTGCGATGCGATTCGCACCCCCATCGGCCGTTTCGGTGGTGGCTTGTCGGCGGTTCGTGCTGACGACCTCGCCGCCGTGCCGATCAAGGCCTTGATGGAGCGCAACCCGTCGGTGGACTGGACGGCAGTGGACGAGGTGTTCCTCGGCTGTGCCAACCAGGCCGGCGAAGACAACCGTAACGTCGCACGCATGGCGCTGCTGCTGGCCGGGCTGCCGGAAAGCATTCCCGGCGTCACGCTCAATCGCCTGTGCGCTTCGGGCATGGACGCCATCGGCACCGCCTTCCGCGCCATCGCCAGCGGTGAAATGGAGCTGGCGATTGCCGGCGGCGTCGAGTCGATGTCCCGCGCGCCGTTCGTGATGGGCAAGGCCGATGCGGCGTTCTCGCGAAATATGAAGCTGGAAGACACCACCATCGGTTGGCGCTTCATCAACCCGTTGATGAAAGCCCAATACGGCGTCGATGCAATGCCGCATACCGCCGACAACGTGGCCGACGATTACGAAGTCTCCCGCGAGGATCAGGACGCTTTCGCCCTGCGCAGCCAGCAGCGCACAGCCGCCGCGCAGGCTGCAGGATTTTTCGCTGAAGAAATTGTTGAAGTGCGCATTGCCCACAAGAAGGGTGAAACCGTCGTCAGCCAGGATGAGCATCCACGTGCCGACACCACGCTGGAAACCCTGGCCAAACTGAAACCGGTCAATGGCCCTGAGAAAACCGTCACCGCCGGCAATGCTTCGGGAGTGAACGACGGTGCGGCAGCGTTGATTCTGGCCTCCGCCGAGGCGGTGAAGAAAAACGGCCTGACCGCTCGCGCCAAAGTGCTGGGCATGGCGAGCGCCGGTGTCGCACCGCGTGTCATGGGCATCGGCCCGGTCCCGGCGGTGCGCAAACTGACTGAACGCCTGGGTCTGGCCGTCAGCGATTTCGACGTGATCGAGCTCAATGAAGCCTTCGCCAGCCAGGGTCTGGCGGTGTTACGCGAACTGGGTATTGCGGACGACGCGGCCCAGGTCAATCCGAACGGTGGCGCCATTGCCCTGGGCCATCCGTTGGGCATGAGCGGTGCGCGTCTGGTGCTGACCGCGTTGCATCAATTGGAAAAGACCGGTGGCAAAAAAGGTCTGGCGACCATGTGCGTCGGCGTCGGCCAGGGTCTGGCCCTGGCCATCGAACGCGTCTGACGCGCAGCCGTGACAATAAGAACAGAGGAAAGCGAAATGACTGACAAGCCTGGTTACCGTCGCCCGCAGGAAGGCACCCAGCCGGACTACCTGCACCCGACTTATCAATCCACCAACCGTCGTGCGCCGTCCAAGCCGTTGGTGTTTTTGCCTCATTCGTTGTCGGAAATCACCGGCCCGACCATCGGCGCCGAGCGTATTAACGAGAAGGACAACGACCTGACGGTGCAACACGCGGGCGAACCGTTGGGTGAGCGCATCATCATCCACGGCCGCGTGCTGGATGAAGACGGTTTGCCGGTGCCGGGGATTCTGGTGGAGATCTGGCAGGCCAATGCCGCCGGTCGCTACAACCATGCCCGCGACCTGCACGACGCGCCGCTGGACCCGAACTTCACCGGCACCGGCCGCACCGTGACCGATGCCGATGGCGGGTACCAGTTCCAGACCATCAAGCCCGGCGCTTACCCGTGGGGCAACCATCACAATGCCTGGCGCCCGGCGCATATCCATTTCTCGCTGTTCGGGCCGAGCATTCTGACGCGGCTGGTCACGCAGATGTATTTCCCCGGCGACCCGTTGCTGGCTTATGACCCGATCTACAACTGCGTCCCCGATACCAGTGCCAAAGAGCGTTTGATCGCCACGTTCGATCTGGAAAAAACCATCCCTTCCTATGCCCTCGGTTATCGCTGGGACATCGTCTTGCGTGGTCGCGAAGCCACGCCGATGGAGAAATAAGATGACGCTGAACGCGACCACGTCCCACACCGTCGGACCGTATTACCACATCGGCCTGACCTGGCTGAACCGTGAAGACCTGACCGTTGAACAAACCCTCGGTGAGCGCGTGGCGATCACCGGGCAAGTCGTTGACGGCAACGGCGATTTCGTCAACGACGCGATGCTGGAAGTCTGGCAGGCCAACGCCGCCGGCAAATACGACCACCCCGAAGACGATCAGGCCAAACCCCTGGACCCGAACTTCGAAGGCTTTGGCCGGGTGCCGGTGGATGCCGAAGGGCGTTTCCGGTTCACGACCATCAAGCCTGGAACGGTGGAAGGCCTGAAGGGCTCGACCCAGGCGCCGCACCTGGTGGTGCTGGTGTTTGCTCGCGGGTTGGTGAAGCACTTGCTGACACGGATTTACTTTGAGGGCGAACCGGCCAACGTCGACGACCCGCTGCTGGAATGCGTGCCGGCTGAGCGCCGCAGTACCTTGCTGGCGAAGAAGGATGCGTCCGGTGTTTATCAGTGGAATGTCATCCTTCAGGGCACCGATGCCGAGACGGTGTTCTTCGATTACTGAGTTGGCTTGTGACCTTCGCGGGCAAGCCTCGCTCCTACGGGTTTTGAGCCGGTCACAAAATGGATGGTCAACGCAAAACCCGTAGGAGCGAGGCTTGCCCGCGAAGGCGTCCTAAAGTGCGCCACAGAATGTTCCTGCGGAACGGGACTGTTGCAAAGTGTGTCTAGACTCTCACCGTCCCCATTGAGTGAAAAACAATGACAACCCCCACCGCTATTCCAGCGCACTACACGGGCGAAGAGCGCAGTAAGCGGATCTTCGCAATTGTTGGCGCTTCGTCCGGCAACCTCGTCGAATGGTTCGACTTCTACGTCTACGCCTTTTGCGCGATCTATTTCGCGCCAGCCTTTTTCCCGTCCGACAACCCCACCGTGCAGCTGGTCAATACCGCTGGCGTGTTCGCGGCCGGGTTCCTGATGCGACCGATTGGCGGCTGGATTTTTGGCCGTGTCGCGGACAAGCATGGGCGCAAGAATTCGATGTTGATCTCGATTCTGATGATGTGCTTCGGTTCGTTGCTCATCGCGTGCCTGCCGACCTATAAGGACATCGGCGTCTGGGCGCCGATCATGCTGCTGTTCGCCCGCTTGCTCCAGGGCCTGTCGGTGGGCGGGGAGTACGGCACCACCGCGACCTACATGAGCGAAGTCGCCCTCAAGGGCCAGCGCGGTTTCTTCGCCTCGTTCCAGTACGTTACGCTGATTGGCGGGCAGTTGCTGGCGGTGTCGCTGGTGGTGGTCCTGCAACAGTTCCTCACCGAAGATGACCTGCGTGCCTACGGCTGGCGGATCCCGTTTGTGGTCGGTGCGGTGGCGGCATTGATTTCGCTGTTTCTGCGTCGTTCTCTGAAAGAAACCACCAGCAAGGAAATGCGCGAGAACAAGGACGCCGGGAGCATCCGCGCGTTGTTTCGCGACCACAAAGCAGCATTCATCACTGTGCTCGGTTACACCGCCGGTGGCTCGCTGATTTTCTACACTTTCACCACGTACATGCAGAAGTACCTGGTAAACACCGCTGGCATGCACGCCAAGACCGCCAGTTACATCATGACCGGCGCGCTGTTCCTTTATATGTGCATGCAGCCGCTGTTCGGCATGCTCGCGGACAAGATAGGCCGACGTAACTCGATGCTCTGGTTCGGTGCATTGGGGACGCTGTGCACCGTGCCGATCCTGCTGAGCCTGAAAAGTGTCAGCAGTCCGTTTCTGGCCTTTGTGCTGATTACCGTGGCGCTGGCGATCGTCAGTTTCTACACATCCATCAGTGGCCTGGTCAAAGCCGAAATGTTCCCGCCGGAAGTGCGCGCACTGGGTGTCGGCCTGGCCTATGCGGTGGCCAACGCGATCTTCGGCGGCTCGGCGGAATACGTCGCCCTGAGCCTTAAAGCCGTGGGCATGGAAAACTCCTTCTACTGGTACGTGACGGTGATGATGGCGGTGGCGTTCTTGTTCAGCCTGCGCTTGCCGAAACAGGCGAAGTACTTGCACCACGACCTTTGATCCATCTGCATGGGCTGGACTGGCCCACGCCTTAAGGGACTGCTTATGAACCAGCGACCGGGCAATCAATTGTTCGATGCCTATTTCACTGCCCGCGATATGCGTGACGTGTTCTGCGATCAGGGCCGGGTTCAGGCCATGCTTGATTTCGAAGCGGCATTGGCGCGGGCCGAGGCGCGGGTTGGCTTGATTCCGCAGACGGCTGTCGCCTCGATCGAAGCCGCCTGTCGGGCCGGGCATTACGACTTCGCCGCCCTCGGCGAGGCGATTGCCTCGGCGGGCAACTCGGCGATTCCGTTGGTCAAGGCGTTGGGTAAACAGATCGCGGCCCACGATGCCGAAGCCGAACGCTACGTGCATCTGGGCGCAACCAGTCAGGACGTGATGGACACGGGGCTGGTGCTGCAACTGCGCCACGCACTGGAATTGATCGAAAGCGATCTGGCGCAACTGGGCGAAATCCTCTCGACCCAAGCCCGGCGCTACGTCAGCACTCCGCTGGCGGGACGGACCTGGTTGCAGCACGCAACGCCCGTCACCCTCGGCATGAAAATCGCCGGTTGGCTGGGCGCCATAACCCGCAGCCGTCAGCGTTTGCGAGAACTCAAACCGCGCCTGCTGGTGCTGCAATTCGGCGGCGCCTCCGGAACACTCGCGGCCCTCGGCGAACAGGCGATGCCGATTGCCGAAGCCTTGGCCGGTGAACTGCAACTGACGTTGCCGGACCAACCCTGGCACACCCAGCGTGATCGCCTGGTGGAGTTCGGCGCGGTACTCGGTTTGATCGCCGGCAGCCTCGGCAAACTCGGCCGCGATATCAGTCTGTTGATGCAGACCGAAGCCGGCGAAGTGTTTGAGCCGTCGGCACCGGGCAAGGGCGGTTCCTCGACCATGCCGCACAAACGCAACCCCGTGGGCGCTGCGGTGCTGATCGGTGCGGCGACGCGCGTTCCGGGTTTGCTCTCGACCCTGTTCAGCGCCATGCCTCAGGAACACGAACGCAGCCTGGGCCTGTGGCATGCCGAATGGGAAACCCTGCCAGAGATTTGCTGCCTGGTGTCCGGCAGCCTCAAGCAAGCGCTGCTGGTGGCGGATGGGCTGGAAGTGGACGCGGAGCGCATGAGCCGCAACCTCGACCTGACCCAAGGCCTGGTGCTCGCCGAAGCGGTAAGCATCGTCCTCGCCCAACGGGTTGGGCGCGACACCGCGCACCATTTGCTTGAGCAATGCTGCAAACGTGCGGTGGCTGAACAACGTCATCTGCGAGCGGTACTCGGCGACGAGCCGCAAGTGACCGCTGAGCTTTCTACCGTTGAACTCGATCGTCTGCTGGACCCCGCCCACTACCTCGGTCAGGCCCATACCTGGGTCGAGCGAGCGGTGGCTGAACATATTGCGTTGACTGCCTGAAGGAGATTGCTGTGGCTTTCGTACAACTCGCCGAGGGCGAACTGCACTACCAACTTGATGGCCCGGCGAATGCGCCGGTGCTGGTGCTGTCCAACTCGCTGGGCACTGATCTGCATATGTGGGACGCGCAAATCGCAGCGTTCTCCGAGCATTTCCGAGTGCTGCGTTTTGACACCCGTGGCCACGGCAAATCGCTGGTCACGCCGGGGCCGTACAACATCGAGCAACTGGGCCGCGACGTGCTGGCGCTGCTGGATGCGTTGCACATCGAGCGCGCACATTTTTGCGGTCTGTCCATGGGTGGTTTGATCGGTCAGTGGTTGGGCATCAATGCCGGCGATCGATTGAACAAGCTGGTGGTGTGCAACACCGCCGCGAAAATCGGCGATCCGTCGGTGTGGAATCCACGGATCGAAACCGTGCTGCGTGACGGTCCGGCCGCCATGGTCGCCTTGCGCGATGCGTCGATTGCGCGCTGGTTCACCGCAGATTTTGCCGAGGCGAATCCTGCTGCCGCGAACAAGATTACCGACATGCTCGCGGCCACGTCGCCTGAAGGTTATGCCGCCAATTGTGCCGCCGTGCGTGATGCCGACTTCCGTGAACAGCTGACCTCGATCAAGGTGCCGCTGCTGGTCATCGCCGGCACCGAAGACGCGGTGACGCCGCCGTCCGGCGGGCACTTTATTCAGGAGCATGTGCAAGGCGCCGAGTACGCCGAGTTTTATGCCGCGCACCTGTCCAACGTCCAGGCCGGGGCTGATTTCAACGACCGTGTGCTGGCGTTTCTGTTGGCTCATTAAGGGGATTGTTGTGGACGAGAAACAACGTTACGACGAGGGCCTGAACGTCCGTCGCGCGGTGCTCGGCGATGCCCATGTCGACCGCAGCCTGAATGCGCTGACCGAGTTCAACTCGGAGTTCCAGGAAATGATCACCCGCCATGCGTGGGGTGACATCTGGACCCGTCCGGGCTTGGCGCGTCATACCCGCAGCCTGATCACCATCGCCATGCTGATCGGCATGAACCGCAACGAAGAACTCAAACTGCACCTGCGCGCCGCCGCCAACAACGGCGTGACCCGCGGCGAGATCAAGGAAGTGATCATGCAGAGCGCGATCTACTGCGGCATCCCGGCGGCCAATGCGACGTTTCATTTGGCGGAGTCGGTTTGGGATGAGCTTGGCGTCGAATCCCGAGATTGATCTTCGGGTTTTGTATTGTTTGAACTGACGCCTTCGCGGGCAAGCCACGCTCCCACAGGTCCTCGGTGAACACGAAACAGACGTTCACCGCGGTCCTGTGAGAGCGTGGCTTGCCCGCGAAAGCGGTGATGGGCTTGATACATCAATTGGCTGGATAACCACTTCGCGATCAATCAAACCGTGGCGACAAAGAAGATCCGCTTGAACGGAAACAGCGTATGCCCATCACTTTCTTGGGGGTAATGCGCATGCACCCGCATCATGAAGTGATAAATGAACCGCGCCTGGGCGTCATCCTTCAAACCTTGCATCACCGCTCGCAAAGCCGAGACTTTGATCCAGTCATAAATCGGCGATTTGCCATCGACCACCTGCAACTGCTCGGTTTCCCAGATATCCAGCGTCCGGGTGAGCGGTGAAAGCAACCGGTAGTAATTTTCCAACGACAGCAACGGCCGCGCAGCCATCGTCTCGCGCAATTGCGGAGAACCGAGCGGTTTACCGTCGGAACCGCCATCGTTGAGGGTGTCGAGCATCAATTGATACCACAGCGCATCCCGCCAGTCGGGCATGTGCGCGGCCAGACAACCGCCCGGGTTGAGATAACCGAGCAAACGCGGCAGCAATTGTTCGTGATCATCGATGAAGTGCAGCACGGCGGCGGCAAAGAGCAGGTCGGCGGGTTGCTCCGGTTGCCAGTTCTGTAGATCGCACTGTTTCCACTGCGCCTTGATCGGTAAGCATCTGGCCTCCCCAAGCATCTGCTCAGAACTGTCGACACCTACCAGGCGCGCGCGGGGCCAGCGCTTGAACAGAGCTTGCGTCCCGATGCCGGTGCCACATCCGAGGTCGTAGATGCGCTTGGGGTTTTCGAGGTCAACTCGGTCGAGTAGCTCGTTCACCGGTCGTTGTCGAAGTCGCGAGAATTGCTGGTAGGCCTTGGCGTCCCAGTCAGCGGGGACATTCCTTGCAGTTTGCAGTTTGGTGCTCATGAGGTTGTCCTCTCTGGCAGTTCAGAGCTGTCTTCCAATGACGTTGAGGGTTTTGAGTGCAAACCCCACACCTCGTCGGGTATCAGGTTCGCGCAACAATTTCAGCAGTTGATAAAAGCCGGGGGGCTGCTCGTTTGCTGCGCTATCGGCTTTTGCCATGCGTACGGCGTTGCTGACGCTAAAGGTGGCAGCTGTTGCGTTCTCGAAAAGCTGAGCAAGCTTTTCCACCATGGGCGGATCCAGCAGGTCGACGAGGTCGCTGACCAGAGAAAGCAGGTCCACGAGGTTGTCCAGCCGACCACCGTCAATCAACGGTTTCAGCTTTTCCATCAGTGCGTTTAATCCAGGGCTGATGGCGGGTGCGATTGATTCATTTACCAGGTCCATGACGATTCATCCTTTCCCTGTGCAGGGTCAAAGCATTCCGCGGGCGACAGCCCAGTACAGTCCGCGATTGAATCCGTTTCTGAGTAACCCACCGAGTTTGGTGGGCGGGGTTGGCAGGACATCGTGGCAGTAGTCGTATCTGAGCGGCATTCCGGCATACAGCCCCATCTGCGCCACCGCCTGAACGCTTCCGTCGTAAACGGCGATGGTGGTGCCCAGACGAATTTCGCCGGCGATGTTGTTGACGATTACAGGGGCCTGGTTATGGCAGGCGCCTCCGGCCTTGCTGACAGGCAGGTCGCAGCTGTCACCGATCACGTAGACGCCGTCCAGACCGTAGACCTGCAGAGTTTCGTGGTTGGTGGGCAACCAGCCCTCGTTGTTGCAAGCTTGGGAGGCTCCGGACTCCAGCACGGCGTCCACGGCCCTGATCGGTGGTGTCGCCATCAGAATGTCAAAAGATTGCTCGTCACCTTCTTCGGAGTACGCAATTTTTTTATCCGGATCGACCCGCTTCAGAGTGAAGCCGCGTTGAAAACGGATATTTTTCTGCTCGAAAATACTCGGCAGAATCTCCCCCGTCGGCCGTTGCAGGAACAGGCAGTTACGCATTAGTTGAGCCGTGGTCGGGTAGGTGTAGATGATTTCCACCTTGTCTCGCACGCCACGACGCCGAAGGAAATCATCGAGCATCAAGGTGGTTTCGACAGGCGCGATACCGCATTGATGCGGGACGTTGGGCGTTTTCGGGAAGGACACGGTAATGAAGATGCGGCCTTGTTCGATGGTGCTTAATTTTTGCGCCAGTTGCTTGGCGGGCTCGTACTGATAGAAATGATCGCCGGCTTCTTTCAAGCCTTCGATGCGTTCCGGGGCCGGTACGCAGCCTGTGGCGATGACCAGAAAATCATAGTCGTAAACTTTGCCGCTACGGGTTTTCAGGCGTTGCCCGGGGAAATCAAAACGTGTCACTTCTTCAACTTTGAACTCGATTTCCGGACGCAACAGTGAACGCTCGGGGCGCTTGAGTTCTTCCTGGAAAAACAGGTTGAACGCCACGTACATGAACGCAGGTTTATAGAAGTGATCGGGGGAATTGGACAGCAGTATGATCGAGACTTCGCCGCGCAGGATTTCCGAATACAGCTTGCAGGCCAGCTGATTGGCCAACATGGTTCCACCTACGCCGCCACCGACGATAACTATTCGCTTGCTCATACCTGACCTCCGCGGTCATGGCAGCTTCGCGTACAGCATCCGGAGATAACGGAAGAAAACAGGGGCTCCTACATCAGGGCTGGAGAATTAGACACACTTTTTGACTGTATCTGCCAACTCGCAAAACGCCAGTCAAGCCGACAGGTGGTACAGGCAGCGGCCTTTAACTTCGTCCGCTGCCCGGGTTCGGTTACAACAAACTGATCGGATAGCTGACGATCAACCGATTCTCGTCGAACTCGTTATTGCTGAAGTCCCTGCGAAGGGTCGAGTTGCGCCATTTGACGTTGAGGTCCTTGAGCGCGCCGCTCTGCACCGTGTAGCCCAGTTCACTTTCGCGACCCCATTCCTTGCCGTCGGTGATGGTGCCGGTGTGCACGTTGTCGCCGCTGATGTAGCGGTTCATCAGGGTCAGGCCGGGGATGCCGAGGGCGACGAAGTTGTAGTCGTGACGCAGCTGCCAGGATTTTTCCCGGGCGTTGTCATAACTGGCGTTGTAGCTGTCGTTGGCCAGGGTGCCGCCGCTGGTGCCGTTGACACGCATCCAGGCGCTGTCGCCGGTGAGCTTTTGCAGGCCGACGTAAAAGGTGTGGCCGCCGTACTTGGCCGAGAACAGGCCCGACCAGGTCTTGTTGTCCAGATCGCCGGCCCGGGCGCTGCCGTCATCCTTGCCATAGAAGAAACCCAGGTTGGCGCCCAGCGTCCAGTCGCCGATGGGCTGGCTGTGAATCAGGTTCACGTATTGCTGGCTGTAGATGTCCTTGAGTTCGGCATTCCACAGGCCGATCTGGGTGCGCTTGTCGTTAAAAGCGTATTCGCCGCCCTGGAAGTTGAAGCGATCGGAGGTGAAGGACGGTTTTCCGGTCATCGACAGGTCACTCATGCTGCTGTCGTCGCGCGGGCTGTTGGCGCGGAACTGCCCACCATAGAGCGTCAGGCCGGCGATTTCTTTCGAGGTGATCTGGCCGCCACGAAAGGTTTGCGGCAGGGAGCGACCGTCGTCCGAGCGCAGGATCGGCAGCACCGGCATCCATTCGCCTACCTTGACTTCGGTCTGCGACAACCTGGCCTTGAACGCAACGTTGGTACGACCGAAGTTGTCCGCCGGACGACCGTCGTGATCCAGCGGCAGCAACTGCGTCCCGCCCGTGCCTTTACCGCCGTCGAGCTTCACCGAGTACAAACCCAGCACGTCCATGCCGAACCCGACGGTGCCCTGGGTGAAGCCGGACTTGGCGTCGAGGATGAAACTTTGCGTCCACTCTTCTGCCTTGCCCTGGGCCTTGGTCGGGTTGGTGAAGTTGCGGTTGATGTAGAAATTGCGCAGGTTCAGGTTGACCCTGGCGCCTTCGACAAAACCCGATTCCTCGGCCATGGCGGGCAGGGCCGCACCGGCCAGAGCGATGGCGATCAGGCTTGGGAAGTAATACTGCGTGGTGGAAGGCGTCATGGGCTCGGGTCTCTCTAATTGTTAGGGATGAAACGGTTCGGTGCCGCAACGCTGGGGTTGCAGACAAAGATTCAAATGGATGAAAAACGGGAGCGGGATCAGCCGGACAGGGCAGGGCGCGGGGGCATGGTGTCGAACCTGATTTATTGGTCTTGTGCGACGAATGGTGCGGGGGATGGACGGGGTGGTTCAATCGGGGAAAGCGGGTTTTGGGCGGTTATCGAACGTATGTTGGCTTGAGGTTTTGTGTTGTCTGGGCTGGCCTCTTCGCGGGCAAGCCTCGCTCCTACGGTTTGTGCGGGGCTCATGGAATATGAGTTCGACGCGAATACTGTAGGAGCGAGGCTTGCCCGCGAAGAGGCCATTACTGACACCACACCTTTTCCCGCAGCCAACAAAAAGCCCACCAAAAGGTGGGCTTCATGTTTAAAGCAGCGCTGTCAAAACATTCTCATCTTCGGCGCTTCTTCTTTCAGCGGTTCGACTTTCGCCGTCTGCTCGTTCCAGCCACCACCCAGTGCCTTGTACAGATTGACCGCACTGACCAGCTGCGCCAGACGATCCGTGATCAGCACTTGTTGCGCACTGAACAGCTGACGCTGGGCGTCAAGGAAGGTCAGGTTGCTGTCGACACCAATGCGGTAGCGACGCTCGGCCAGACGGTAGTAGTCCTGGTTGGCGGTGACGAAATCACGCTGCGCCTGCAACTGATCGGTGTAGGTCTGGCGGGCGGCCAGGCCGTCGGCGACTTCCTGGAAGGCCGTTTGAATGGACTTCTCGTAGTTCGCCACGCCGATGTCTTTCTGGATTTTCGAGTAATCCAGGCTGGCGCGCAGGCTGCCGGCGTTGAAGATCGGCAGGTTGATCTGCGGCGAGAACAGCCAGGTGCCCGAACCGCCCTTGAACAGACCCGACAGGTCCGGGCTCAAGGTGCCGGCATTGGCCGTCAGGCTGATGCTCGGGAAGAACGCCGCCCGTGCCGCGCCGATGTTGGCGTTGGCCGCTTTCAGGTTGTACTCGGCCTGGAGGATATCCGGACGACGTTGCAGCAAGTCCGATGGCAGGCCGGCCGGGACGTCGCTCAGCAAATCGTCAGCCAGTGGCTTGGCGGCTTGCAGATTGGCCGGGATGCCGGTGCCGAGCAGCAGCACCAGGCTGTTTTCGTCCTGCGCGACCTGACGGGTGTACCTGGCCAATTGCGCCCGGGCGTTTTCCACCGAGGTGCGCGACTGGGCCAGGTCCAGGGCCGAGGCGACACCCACTTCGTTGCTGCGCGCGGTGAGCTTGTAGCTCTCCTCGAACGCACCGAGGGTGTCCTGGGTCAGCTTCAGCAGTTCCTTGTCGGCCTGCCAGGTCAGGTAGGCGTTGGCCACGCTGGCCACCAGGCTGATCTGCGTGCTGCGACGACCTTCTTCCGTGGCGAAGTACTTTTGCAGGGCTTCTTCGCTGAGGCTGCGAACCCGACCGAACAGGTCGAGTTCATAAGCGCTGATGCCGACCGTGGCGGAGTAGGAACTGGTGATACCCGCTTCGCCCGTCTGCGAGGCACGTGCTGGAACGCGCTGACGAGTGCCGGTGCCATTGGCCGAAACAGCCGGGAACAGATCGGCACGCTGGATACGGTACTGAGCCGCGAACGCGTCGATGTTCAGGGCCGCGACACGCAGGTCACGGTTGTTTTCCAGCGAGACCTGGATCAGCTGTTGCAGGGCCGGGTCATGGAAAAACTGCTTCCAGCCCTGTTCCGCAGCCGCCTGGTTCGGCGCCTGGGCCGACGAGTACGCCGGACCTTGCGGGTATTGGGCCGCCACCGGTGCTTCAGGCTGCTGATAATCGGGAATCAGCGAGCAGCCGCTCAGCACGAAGGCGGCAACTGCGATGGAGAGTAGCGACTTGCTCATTGGCCAGCCTCTTTAGAAGGTTCAATAGCGTCGTCCTGGTCGGCGATTTTGCGCTGGCCAATGGATGACACGGTGACGAAGAACAGTGGGACCCAAAAGATCGCCAGGACCGTGGCGGTGATCATACCGCCAATGACGCCCGTACCGATGGCATGTTGGCTACCGGAACCTGCGCCCGTGGAAATCGCCAGCGGTACCACGCCGAGGACGAAGGCGAGCGAGGTCATGATGATCGGTCGCAAACGCATCCGGCATGCTTCGATCGCCGCTTCGCGCAGGCTACGCCCTTGCTCATGAAGTTCCTTGGCGAACTCGACAATCAGAATGGCGTTTTTCGCTGCCAGACCGATGGTTGTCAACAGGCCCACCTGGAAGTAAACGTCGTTGGACAGGCCGCGCAGGCTGGTCGCCAGCAGCGCACCGATGATCCCCAGCGGCACCACCAACATCACCGCGATCGGAATCGACCAGCTTTCGTACAGCGCCGCCAGGCACAGGAACACCATCAGCAACGACAATGCGTACAGCGCCGGAGCTTGCGAGCCCGACAGACGCTCCTCGTACGACAGACCGGTCCAGGAAATACCCACACCCGCCGGCAGTTTCTGGGCGAGGGCTTCGACTTCGGCCATCGCTTCGCCGGTGGAATAGCCAGGCGCCGGGGAACCGAGGATTTCCACCGCTTCGACGCCGTTGTAACGGGCCAGTTTCGGCGAACCGTAGATCCACTCACCCTTGGCGAACGCGGTGAACGGCACCATGGTCCCGGCGCTGTTACGCACGTACCACTTCTTCAGGTCTTCAGGGCTCATGCGCGCACCCGGCTGGCCTTGCACGTAAACCTTCTTCACCCGACCACGGTCGATGAAGTCGTTCACATAGCTACTGCCCAGGGCAATCGACAGGGTGTTGTTGATGTCGGCAATGGTAATGCCCAGCGCACTGGCCTTCTCGTCGTCGATTTCCAGCTGGTATTGCGGCTCGTCGTTCAGACCGTTCGGGCGCACTTGCGTCAGCACTTTGCTTTGCGCCGCCATGCCGAGGAACTGGTTACGGGCAGCCATCAGCTTTTCGTGACCGATACCGGCGCGGTCTTGCAGGAACACGTCGAAACCGGTGGCGTTACCCAGTTCCAGTACTGCCGGTGGCGCGAACGCAAACACCATGGCGTCGCGGAAGGTGAAGAAGTGCTGTTGGGCACGGGCCGCGACTTTGAACACGTTGTTGTCGGCGTTACGTTCTTCCCACGGCTTCATCATGATGAACGCCATACCCGAACTCTGGCCACGGCCGGCGAAGTTGAAGCCGGTCACGGTAAACACCGAGTTCACCGCATCGCCTTCACCGCCATCCTTGCCGGGACGCAGCAGGTATTCACGCATCTGGTCCACGACCACCTGGGTACGCTGGGCCGTAGAACCGGCCGGGGTCTGCACCTGGGCGAACAGTACACCCTGGTCTTCTTCCGGCAGGAACGCCGTTGGAATGCGGGTGAACAGCCAGATCATGCCGACCACGATGATGAGGTAAGCCAGCAGGTACGGCGCTTTGTGCGTGAGCATGTTGCCCACGCCTCGCTCGTAGCTGCGTACGCCACGGTCGAAATTGCGGTTGAACCAGCCGAAGAAGCCGCGTTTCGGAGTGCCGTGCTCGCCTTTCGGAATCGCCTTGAGCATGGTGGCGCAAAGTGCCGGCGTGAAGATCAGTGCGACCATCACCGACAGCGCCATCGCCGAAACGATGGTGATCGAGAACTGCTTGTAGATCACACCCGTGGAGCCGCTGAAGAACGCCATCGGCAGCAGTACCGCCGACAGCACCAGCGCAATACCCACCAGTGCCCCCTGGATCTGCCCCATGGATTTCTTGGTGGCCTCCTTGGGTGACAGGCCTTCTTCACTCATGACCCGTTCGACGTTTTCCACCACCACGATGGCATCGTCCACCAGCAAGCCGATGGCCAGCACCATACCGAACATGGTCAGGGTGTTGATGCTGAAACCGAACGCCGCGAGGATCCCGAATGTACCCAGCAATACCACCGGTACGGTCATCGTGGTGATGACGGTGGCGCGGAAGTTTTGCAGGAACAGGAACATCACCAGGAACACCAGCACGATCGCTTCGACCAGGGTTTCAACCACACCCTTGATGGACTCGGTCACCACCGGCGTGGTGTCGTACGGGAACACCACTTCCATGCCTTCCGGGAAGAACGGCTTGAGGGTGTCGATGGTCTTGCGCAGGGCTTTGGCAGTGTCGAGGGCGTTGGCGCCGTTGGCCAGTTTCACCGCCAGGCCGGAAGCCGGGGCGCCGTTGAACTGGGCGTTGATGCTGTAGTTCTCGCCACCCAGGCCGACGTCGGCGACATCTCTCAAGCGAACCTGGGAGCCGTCCTTGTTGACTTTGAGCAGGATTTTGTCGAATTGCTCAGCGGTCTGCAGGCGGGTCTTGCCGATGATCGTCGCGTTCAGCTGGGTGCCGGGCAGGGCAGGCAGGCCGCCGAGCTGGCCGGACGATACCTGGACGTTTTGCGCGGCGATGGCGGTTTTGACGTCGATCGGGGTCAGGTTGAAGTTGTTCAACTTGGCCGGGTCGAGCCAGATACGCATGGCGTACTGGGAGCCAAACACCTGGAAGTCGCCCACGCCGGCTGTCCGCGAAATCGGATCCTGCATGTTGGACACGATGTAGTTGGACAGGTCGTCCTTGGTCATGCTGCCGTCACGCGAGACCACGCCGATTACCAACAGGAAGTTCTTCACTGCCTTGGTCACGCGGATACCCTGTTGCTGCACTTCTTGCGGCAGCAGCGGGGTGGCCAGGTTCAGTTTGTTCTGGACTTGAACCTGCGCGGTATCGGAGTTGGTGCCTTGCTCGAAGGTCGCGGTGATGGTCATGGTGCCGTCGGAGTTACTTTCCGAGGACACATAACGCAGGTTGTCGATACCGTTGAGCTGCTGTTCGATCACCTGAACCACGGTGTCCTGCACGGTTTGCGCGGAAGCGCCCGGGTAGGCCACGGAAATGGCGATCGCCGGAGGCGCAATGCTCGGGTATTGGTTGATCGGGAGTTTGAGAATCGATAGTGCCCCGACCAGCATGATCACCAGGGCAATTACCCAGGCGAAAATCGGACGGTCGATAAAAAATTTGGACATGGTTTACTCCCCTTTGCCGCTGGAAGCCTTATCAGCTGCCTGTGCGGGGGCCGGGTTCTTTGCGCCAACGTTAGTCGCTTCACTGGCTTTGACTTCGATGCCAGGTTTGACGAATTGCAGTCCTTCGGTGATCAGGCGATCGCCGGCCTTCAGGCCATCTTCGATCAGCCATTGGCTGCCGACAGTGCGGCTGGCCTTGAGCTGACGCAGTTCAACCTTGTTGTCGGCTCCCACGACCAGTGCGGTCGGTGTGCCTTTGAGGTCGCGGGTCACACCTTGTTGCGGTGCCAGAATTGCTGCGCTGTTTACACCGGCCTGCAACTGGGCGTGAACGAACATGCCGGGCAGCAAGGTGTGATCAGGGTTGGGGAACACCGCACGCAGGGTAACGGAGCCGGTGGTCTGGTCAACCGAGACTTCGGAGAACTCGAGCTTGCCTTCCTGTTTGTACTGGCTGCCGTCTTCCAGGGTCAGCTTGACCGCTGCTGCGGTTTCACCGGCCTTTTGCAGGCGACCGCTTTCCAGTTCTCGGCGCAGTTCAAGCAGCTCCACGGAGGACTGGGTGACGTCGACATAGATCGGGTCCAGTTGCTGAATGACGGCCATGGCGTCCGCCTGGCCGCTGGTAACTAGCGCGCCTTCAGTCACATTGGAGCGGCCGATGCGGCCGGAAATCGGCGCGTAGACCTTGGTGTAGCGCACATTGATCTGAGCGGTTTGCAGCGCGGCTTCCGATTGCATGCGGTTGGCCACGGCCGTGTCGTATTCCTGACGGCTGACAGCCTGTTCGTTGACCAGCTGCTTGTAGCGATCAGAGATCGATTTCGTCTGTTGCAGGTTGGCTTCGGCGCTTTTCAGCGTAGCGTCATAGACCGACGGATCGATCTGATACAGCTGCTGGCCGGCCTTGACGTCGCCGCCTTCCTTGAACAGACGCTTGAGGATGATGCCGTTGACCTGTGGGCGAACTTCGGCGATGCGGAACGCGCTGGTGCGACCCGGGAGTTCGGACGTCAGGGTGAAGGCTTGAGGTTGCAGGGTAACCACGCCGACCTGAGGAGGCGGTGCGGCGGGTGCCGCTTCTTCCTTTTTGCATCCGCTGAGCAGTGATGCGAGGGCGACGGCGGCGACCAGAGCGGTAACAGCTGGCTTGAATTGCATGAAAATCCTCGGGTCAGGCGCGCAAGAAACGCACTAGAAAATGTGGAAGGGTAAAAAATGAGTGCCGGGTGGATAAGTAGCTTGCTAAGGAATATACTTACGTTCATGGTTGTTTGTAAACACCTTGACTGCGTATCCACCCTGTTACCAACGCCCGTCAAAGGTTCGAATTGTAAGCCGGGGACGAGACCCGAGAGCGCTCGCCCCACTTTTGTTCAGCGGCTGTTCAGACATCGCTGAAGCATCCTGATTGAGGTTTTACTGCCATGGTCCGTCGTACCAAAGAGGAAGCTCAGGAAACCCGCAGCCAGATTCTGGAAGCGGCAGAGAAAGCCTTTTATGAAAGGGGCGTGGCGCGTACGACGTTGGCGGACATCGCAACCCTGGCCGGCGTGACTCGCGGAGCCATCTACTGGCATTTCAGCAACAAGGCGGATCTGGTGCAGGCCATGCTGGATAGCTTGAAAGAGCCGCTGGATGAAATGGCCAGGGCCAGTGAAAGTGAAGATGAACTCGATCCGCTGGGCTGCATGCGCAAACTGCTGATTCATTTGTTTCATCAAGTTGCCCTGGACCCGAAAACCCGACGCATCAATGAGATTTTGTTTCATAAGTGCGAATTCACCGATGAAATGTGCGACCTGCGCCAACAGCGTCGTGAGGTCAGCCTCGATTGCAACGTGCGAATCGCCCTGGCCCTGAGTAATGCAGTGAATCGGGGGCAAATGCCCGAGGACCTCGACGCGGCCCGCGCGGCTATCAGCCTCCACGCGTACATCGATGGCATGCTGTATCAGTGGCTATTGGCCCCCGACAGTTTTCAACTGCACACCGAAGCCGAGCGTTGGGTCAATACAGGGTTGGACATGCTGCGCTTGAGCCCCAGCCTGCGCAAATAAACAAAATGCGTAACTGGATCCGGTGATGTCAACCATAAAGGCGGGCGTTGATACCTTCAATGCTCGCCTTGTTGCAATGGGGTGCTTTTATATACGCACGCTCGCCAGGATGAAAGGTAGCGAACTCCGTATTTTGTAGGGATTTTGTGTCGAATGTGTGAAGCCGTGTGAGCAACTCCGGCGCAATAAAAAGCCCCGGCTCTTTAGAGTCGGGGCTTTTGCTTTTCAAGGATGACGCTTACATCACTGGATAGTCGATGTAGCCGACCGGGCCCTTGGCGTAGAACAGCTCAGGACGCGCTTCGTTCAGCGGCGCATCAGCCTTCAAGCGCGCCGGCAGGTCCGGGTTGGCAATGAACGGCACGCCGAAGGCGACCGCATCGGCCTTGCCGCTGGCCAGCCAGGCGTTGGCGCTGTCCTTGGTGAAGCGTTCGTTGACGATGTACGGGCCGCCGAAGGCTTCTTTGAGTTGTGGGCCAAGGCTGTCGCCGGCTTCTTTCTCACGGGAGCAGATAAAAGCGATGCCACGTTTGCCCAGTTCGCGAGCGACGTAGGTGAACGTCTCGGCCAGGTTGTCGTCGCCCATGTCATGGGAGTCGGCACGCGGTGCCAAGTGCACACCGACGCGGCCAGCGCCCCAGACTTCGATCGCGGCGTCGGTCACTTCCAGCAGCAGGCGCGCACGGTTTTCCAGGGAGCCACCGTAGTTGTCTGTGCGCTGGTTGGTGCTGCTTTGCAGGAACTGATCGAGCAGGTAACCGTTGGCACCGTGGATTTCCACGCCGTCAAAACCGGCGGCCTTGGCGTTTTCGGCACCGGTGCGGTAGGCGTCGACGATGTCGGCGAGTTCAGCGGTTTCCAGAGCACGCGGCGTCGGGTAGTCGGCCAAAGGACGAACCAGGCTGACGTGACCCTTAGGCTGGATGGCACTCGGTGCGATCGGCGCTTCGCCGTTCAGGTACGACTCGTGGGAAACCCGGCCCACGTGCCACAGTTGCAGGAAAATCTTGCCGCCGGCACCGTGGATCGCTTTGGTCACGTTGGCCCAGCCACGTACCTGATCGTTGGACCAGATACCCGGGGTGTCCGGGTAGCCGACGCCCATCGGCGTGACCGACGTGGCCTCGCTGAGGATCAAGCCGGCCGAGGCGCGTTGAACGTAGTATTCGGCCATCAGCGCGTTCGGCACACGGCCTTCGTCGGCGCGGCAGCGGGTCAGCGGCGCCATGATGATGCGGTTGGCCAGCTCGATGTCGCCCAGTTTGATTGGATCGAAAATAGTCGTCATTTCAGTACAACCCTCGTGAGGTATCAGTTAGTCGCAGGAGCCAGTTCGGGATTACCGCTCTGACGGAAAGTAATCAGGGTCACCAGCAGGGCGAGTACCGCCAGTGCTGCTGCCGCGAGAGGCACGCTGGTCAGGCCGAAGCCGTGGGCGATGACGCTGCCGCCGACCCAGGCACCCAAGGCGTTGCCAATGTTGAAAGCGCCGATGTTCAGGGTTGACACCAGGTTCGGTGCGGCCTTGCCGTAGGTCACCACGTTCACTTGCAGGGCGGGCACGGCGGCGAAGCACGCGGTGGCCCAGAGGAACAGGGTGATTTCGGCAGGGATCAGCGCGACGCTGGTCCAGGTCAG
Source organism: Pseudomonas sp. RT6P73 (assembly GCF_054897715.1). NCBI lineage: Bacteria > Pseudomonadati > Pseudomonadota > Gammaproteobacteria > Pseudomonadales > Pseudomonadaceae > Pseudomonas > Pseudomonas sp. RT6P73. Next base: position 948,728 of record NZ_JBUBUV010000002.1, read on the forward strand.
TACGGTCGAGATCACGGCCATCGAGATGAAGACACCGATCAGCGTCGCGGCCATGCCTTTGTCTGCCAGCTTGCCGCCGATGATGTTGCCGACGGTCAGGCCCAGGCCGATGAGCATCAGGGTCCAGGTCACGCCTTTGGGCGAGACGCCGGTGACATCGCCGAGCAGCGGGGCGACATAGGTGAACAGGGTGAATACGGACGCGGCGAACAACGCAGTCATGCTCAACGACAGCCAGATCCCGGCGCCTTTGAGGGCGCGCAGCTCGGCGCGCATGTCGAGTTTCTCTTCATCGCGCTTGGCCGGAAGGAAGCGGATCAGGCCGATCAACGCGATCACGCCGATGACGGTCACTGCCCAGAAGGTCGAACGCCAGCCGGCTTCCTGACCGAGCGCGGTGCCCAGCGGGACGCCGAGCACGTTGGCCAGGGTCAGGCCGGTGAACATCAAGGCCACGGCCGATGCGCGTTTGTTCGCCGGAACCAGACCTGCCGCCACCACCGAACCGATGCCGAAGAACGCACCGTGGCAGAGGGCCGTGACCACACGGGCAAACATCAGCACGTTGTAATCGGTCGCCATCGCACAGAGCAGGTTGCCGATGATGAAAATGCCCATCAACGCTACCAGTGCAGCCTTGCGCGGTAATTTGGCAGTGGCCAGTGCCATGAACGGCGCACCGATGGCCACGCCCAGGGCGTAACCGGTCACCAGCCAGCCCGCGCCGGGAATCGACACGCCAAGGTCCGCCGCCACATCGGGCAGCAGGCCCATGATGACGAACTCGGTGGTGCCGATGGCGAAGGCGCTCAAGGCCAGAATGAGGAGCGAGAGGGGCATTGTTTAATTCCTTGTCGGAGCGCTGAGCTCCTTGACGATGGCCGCGAGGAACGCCTGGATCACGTCCTCGTTGCGTTTGAAGAAATGCCATTGACCGGCTTTCTGGCTGCTGATCAGTCCCGCACGTTGCAAGGTCGCCAGATGGGCGGACACGGTCGACTGCGACAGGCCGCAGCGTTGATCGATCTGTCCGGCGCAGATGCCGTACTCGTGGTTGTGGATCTGTTCCGGGAACTGGGTTTTGGGATCTTTCAGCCAGGTGAGGATGTCTCGGCGTACTGGGTGTGCCAGGGCTTTTATTATTTCGTCGAGGTCGATGGTCATGGGCTTGGGCTCGTGATGAGTAAAACGCTGTATCGCGATGAGGCGAACTTTAAATCGCTACTTCGCGATATACCAATATGATTTTGGTCTGATGACCGCATAAATCGGTATATCGGGTTATAACGATACGCTGGGTGTAAAGATATAAAGGCGCAGTGCTAAGCTGCGCCCATGAATTATCTCGCACATCTTCACCTCGGTGGCCAGCGCCCCGGTCAATTGCTCGGCAGTCTGTATGGCGATTTCGTCAAGGGACGGCTGCAAGGGCAGTTCGACCCGGAGATCGAAGCGGCCATCCAGCTGCATCGCAGCATCGACGTTTTCACCGACCGTCATCCGTTGGTGGATACCTCGTTGTCGCGGTTTTCCATCACGCGCCGGCGTTACGCCGGGATCGTGCTCGACGTGTTTTTCGACCACTGCCTAGCGCGAGACTGGACGCTCTACTCGGACCAGCCACTGGAGCGGTTCACTTCGGATGTGTATCGGGTGCTGTCGGCCGAGCCGCAATTGCCGGAACGGCTGGCGAGGATCGCGCCGCACATGGTGGCGCATGACTGGCTGGGTTCTTATCAGGAATTCGAGGTGCTGGAGCAGGTGCTGCGGGGGATTTCGCGGCGGTTGACCCGGCCTGAGGAACTGGCGGGGGCGATGCAGGAGTTGCGGGTGTTGTATGAGCCGTTGAGTGATGACTTCAGGTTGTTCTATCCGCAGCTGCAGGACTTTGCCCGAATCAATGTGGGAGCGAGCTTGCTCGCGATGAGGCCATAGCAGTCAGCATTGATGGTGACTGGTAGATAGCTATCGCGAGCAAGCTCGCTCCCACAGGTTTCTCTGTTGAATCAGAGATCCTGTCAGGCCGCGATGGCGGGGCGCATCGGGGCTTGCTGGGTTTCCGGAATCGCCCCGAACAACGCCTTCTGCACCGCCTGCTGCGCCTCGAACGCCAGCGCCGCCCGTTCACGACCTTCGCAAGCGATCGGCTTGAGCACTTGAATTTCCACTTCCCCGCGATCATTGGCGAACAGACGCATCAGGTGCGACAGCAAATCATCATCGCCAATGAACGGCGCCAGCGAGTCTAGTTCGCCGTCACGCAGATAACGGATCGCCACGGGTTGCAGCTTCACTTCCGAGTCAATCGCCGCTGACAACAAACGGCCATGAAACGTGCGCAACGAACGTCCATTGGTGGTGGTGCCTTCCGGGAACATCAGCAGCGGATGTTCCTGCGCGAGGTGGCGCGTCATCTGTTTGCGAATCAGCTGGCTGTCACCCGACCCGCGACGGATAAACAGGCTGCCGGCCTTGGCTGCCAACCAACCGGCCACCGGCCACGTGCGGACCTCGGCCTTGGACAGGAACGACATCGGCGTGAGCATGCCCAGCAACGGAATGTCGGTCCACGACACGTGATTGCTGACCCACAGCATCGGCTCTTTCGGCAGTTTCCCGTGAACCGTCACACGAAAGGGCAGGGCGTTGCTCAACCGCGCCATGAAAAATCGCGACCAGCGCTGGCGGCGGACCATCGAATGGGCAATCCCCAAGCGCTCGAGCAGCCCGAATACACTGGCCATGCTCAAACCCAGCGCGACCACCACCAGCACTCGCGCAATCCGCGCGTACACGCGCAAACGGCTCATCAGACCGCCGCCTTGAAGTGCTTGGCATAACGCGGGCAGAGCTCGTCGCGCTTGAGCAGGATAAACACGTCGGCGACCTGGAAATCTTCGTCCCAGCACGGCTCGCCGCAGATCTTCGCGCCAAGACGCATATAGGCCTTGAGCAGCGGCGGCATTTCGGCGATCACGTTGGACGGGATGTCCAGCACCGGCAAGGGTTTCTTCGGCTCGGCCCGCAGGTGTTCGGTGCACAGGTAGCGTTCACGCAGGCGCTGCATGATCGCGTGGGCCTGAATCCCGCCGTCCTGCATCGGAATGCTCGCGCAACCCATCAAATAGCTGTAACCGCCCTGATTCAGCACTTCGGCCAGTTCACCCCAGAGCACCGCGATGGTGCCGCCGTTGCGATAAGCCGGGTCGACGCAAGTGCGACCGATTTCCAGGATCGGGCCCTTCAAATGCACCAGGCCATGCAGGCTGAATTCTTCTTCACTGTAGAACTTGCCCAGGCTGCTGGCCGCCGTGTGATCGAGCAAGCGGGTGGTCGCCACCAGGCGTCCAGTGTTCAAGTCACGCACGCCGATGTGGGCGCAGTGAACATCATAGTCGTCCATGTCCAGACCCAGTTCCGCGCCTTTGAGCTTGGCGTTGAACTCGCCGCTGAAGACGTTGAAGCGCAAGGCCTGGGCTTCCTGCAATGCCTCGGCGCCCACCAGGCGTTCGGCTTGCAGGCGGCGTTCATTGCCGGTGTCGCTGATGCGGGCGATCTGAGTCATTGGGAATCTCCGTGCGGGCTGTTCACCCGTCTTGGGTTGCAAGCCGATCGACTTTCTTTATGCAGCCGTGTTGTGCAAAGTCAGGCTATGTAGCCCCGGTGTCATCGCCATGAAGCTTTGGTGATGCTTATATGACAGCCCACAAGGAGCCTCTTATGCCCTGGCAAAACCTGCTGAATCGCCGCGATCGCCTGCCCGCCAACCCGGACCTGGCGGAGGGGTTCGCGACCTTGTTGCACACGTTGGGCACGGTCACGCCCTTCGAACTGGCGGTGGTCGGCGGGCGGTTGATGGCGACGCCGGGGCTGGCGTTTCTGGTGGGGTATCAGGCGGCGTTGCGCGTGCTTTGGCCGAGCGCGCCGCTGAGCCTCGGTGCGTTGTGTGTCACCGAACAGCGCAGCCTGCGGGTGGCGGACATGCAGACTCGCCTGGGTGATTTACGCGTGAGTGGGCGCAAGGATTTCGTCACCGCTGGCGATGCGGCCGACTGGCTGCTGATCGCCGCTCGCAGTGAGGCGCCCGGCGAAAGTCCGCGCCTGAGTCTGGCGGTGGTCTATCCCGATGAACCGGGCGTGCGCCTGGAAAAGCTCCCGGCGATCCCGCTGATGCCGGACATCAGCCACGGCCGGTTGTTTCTGGACAACGCCCAGTGCGAATTGCTCGCGGGGGATGGCTGGGATGCCTACGTCAAACCGTTCCGCACGCTGGAAGACATTTATGTGCTGAGCGCGATGACGGCGTGGCTGTATGGCGTCGGTCAGGACAGTGACTGGCCACAAAGCTTGCTTTTGCGATTGCTGGCGCTGTTGGCCGGGTGCGCGGAAGTCAGCCGGCAAGCGCCGAATAATCTGGCCGGGCATATCGTGCTGGGGGGATTGTTTGCGCAATTCGACGGGCTCAAGGTTGAGATCAATCAGGCACTGGCCGATGGCCCGCCACATTGGGCGGCGATGTGGCTGCGTGATCAGGCGGTGATGGATTTGGCGGCGGGGGCCAGAGGTAAGCGGTTGGCCAAGGCGTTGGCGGCGATCTGACGTGCCTCTTCGCGGGCAAGCCTCGCTCCTACAGGAGTTCGCTATACCATGTAGGAGCGAGGCTTGCCCGCGAAGGCGGCCTCCCTTGCAGCACAAATCCCTGAACTGTCATCAACCTCGACTAGGCTCACCCAGCCCACCCCTCCGAGCCCCCGCCATGTTCAAAGGCTTGTCCCTGATCTTCATGCTGCTGCTCAGCCTCACGGCCCATGCCGAAAACTGGCCCGCCGAGCAATGGTCGACGGCGCCGAAAGTCACCGGCCCAGCACTTCAGGCCCTGGAAACTTACGCCTTCCCGCCCCGCGACGACGCTACCCGACAAGGCATCCGCACCGACGCCTTGCTGGTGATCCGTGACGGTCAATTGATCTACGAACGCTACGCCGGCCCGACCACGGCCGACACGCCGCACCTGACTTGGTCCATCAGCAAAAGCCTGATGGCGACGGTTCTCGGTGTGGCCTACGGCGAAGGCCTGTTCAAACTTCAGGATCCAGCGCTGAAGTTTTATCCGCCGCTGGAAAAACACCCGGCGATCACCCTGGCCGACCTGCTGCACTGGGCTTCAGGCCTGGACTGGCAGGAAGACTACGAATACGCCCCATTGAAGTCCTCGGTGGTGGCCATGCTTTACACCCGGGGTCATCAAGACATGGCGGCATTCACCGCCGACCACGATGAATACGCCAGGCCCGGTCAGGCTTTTCGGTACTCCAGCGGTGACAGCAACCTGCTGTCTGCGGCGCTGAAAAACATCGTCGGCCCGGTACGTTATCCCGACTATCCATGGACGGCGCTGTTCGAGCCGCTGGGGATTCGTCACGCCGTGTGGGAAACCGATGCCACGGGCACTTTCGTCGCGTCCTCTTATGCCTACCTCACCGCCCGAGACCTGGCGCGAGTCGGTCTGCTGATGGCGCGCGACGGTCGCTGGGGTGATCGACAACTGCTGCCCAAAGACTGGGTCGCCTTCAGCCGCGAACCCTTCGCTCACTATCAAGCCACTCAGGACGATGCGGTTCCCGGCGGTCATTGGTGGCTCAACCGCGCAGTGGACGGCGCCGCCCGACCCTGGCCCGATGCGCCCGCCGATACCTTTACCGCACTGGGCCATTGGGGCCAGGCGATGTACGTGATCCCCAGCGAAAAACTGGTGATCGTGCGTTACGGCGATGACCGCGACGAGCGCTACCGGCACAACGAATTGCTCAAGCTCGCGCTCAAGGCATTTGCCGGGAAGGTGCAGCCATGAACCGCCGCCGTTTTGTACGTCGCCGACCCTTCCTCACGCTGTTGCTGGTATTGCTGGTCGCCTTGCTCGGCTGGGTCTGGCAAGAGCGGGTGGCGCTGTGGGCGTTCCCGGACATCATCAGCGCTTACACCGCCAAGGAATATTGCTCGTGCCGGTACGTGATGGGCAATCAAACCGAGTACTGCCACAGCTATACGAAACAGTGGCTGCCCACCAGCGGCTTTACCGATGACCCCGCCAGCAAACGCGTGACCGTCAGCGGCATGGGCCGCAGCAACAGCGCCCAATGGATCGGCGAACGCCAAGGCTGCCGCCTGCAACCCTGAGTGCACTGAAATTTCTTGTGGTGTAGGGCTGTTGTGGCGAGGGGGTTTACCCCCGTTGGGTCGCGAAGCGGCCCCATTCGATTTATCAGTCAGACCGTGTTTTCAGGTTTTACGACTGCTTCGCAGCCGAACGGGGGTAAACCCCCTCGCCACAACAGCCCATCACCACAGGAATATGTCATTGGCTCAAGTTCGGTGGCATTAGAGTTTGCAACCCGCCTCAGGGCGGTTAAGGTTCGCTCAGGTTTATTTCCCCTCACGAGTCTTTATGTTCAAGCGGTCCCTCTCCAAAACCCTCGCCTTCCTGCTGCTGGCCGGCGCCTCGCTGTCGGCCCAGGCCAATTGGTACCTCGACGGCGAGTCCTCGCGGCTGTCGTTCATCAGCACCAAAAACGCCAACATCTCCGAAGTGCAGCGCTTTCTGGTGTTGCATGGCAAGGTCAGTCCCAAAGGCCTGGCCGAGGTGGAAGTCGAGATGGAGTCGGTGAACAGCGGCATCCCGCTGCGTGACGAGCGCATGCGCAAGGAGCTGTTCGAGATCCAGACCTTCCCCGAAGCACTGATCACCGCGCAGATTGATCTGCGCCCGATCAACGACCTCGCGCCCGGTGCCCAACTGGAGCTGCGCTTGCCGCTGACCGTCAACCTTCACGGGAAAACCCACGAATACAACGCTGAACTGCTGGCGACCCGTCTCGATGACCGGCGCTTCCAGGTGGTGACCCTTGAGCCGCTTATCATCAATGCCGAAGACTTCGATCTGGCACCGGGCCTGGAAAGTTTGCGCAAGGTCGCCGGTTTGTCGGCCATCAGCCTGTCGGTGCCGGTGGGTGCGGTACTGATTTTCACGGCGCGCTGACATGGCCGGTGCAATCTTTCCCTGGCGTGCAGGCAACCACTTCGAACTGCTGATCGACGGTCCGCAGTTTTTTCCGCGCATGTTGGTCGCGATTGCCCGCGCTGAAGAACAGGTCGAACTGGAGCTGTACCTGGTGGAGGCGGGGGCCTGCGCCGAGGCCATGGTGCAAGCGCTGGTGCAAGCGGCCGAGCGCGGCGTGCGCGTGCGCTGCCTGTTCGATGACTATGGCAGTCTCGCGTTCACCCTGACCTTGCGCCAGCGTCTGATGGCCGCGGGCGTGGAGCTGCGTTTCTACAATCGCCTGAGCTGGCGGCGCTGGGTGGGTAACTTTTACCGAGATCACCGCAAGCTGTTGCTGGTGGATCAGAGCATGGCTGTGGTGGGCGGCACGGGCGTCACGGATGAGTTCTGGACGCCTGGCGAAGACACCAGCGAATGGCACGAGGTGATGGTGGAAATCACCGGTCCCTTGGTCATCGACTGGCAGCTGCTGTTCGATCGGCAATGGATCGCCAACCGCCATCGCCGCGCCTGGAAACCTGCCTCGCATTTCGGCTTGCCGCGATTGCCGCGCGTACCGTCCACAGGTGAGGGCATGGGGCGCGTGGCGTATGCCGACGCCCGCCAGCACCGCGACATCCTGCAATCGCTGATTCGTGCGCTGAACAGCGGCCAGCGGCGGATCTGGTTGGCCACGCCGTATTTCCTGCCGACCTGGAAAGTCCGCCGCTCGTTGCGCAGGGCCGCCAGCCGAGGCGTCGACGTGCGCCTGCTGCTGACCGGACCGCGCACCGATCACCCGTCGGTGCGCTACGCCGGGCACCGCTACTACCCGCGACTACTCAAGGCCGGGGTGAAGGTCTTCGAATATCAGCCGTGTTTCCTGCACCTGAAAATGGTGCTCATCGATGACTGGGTGAGCATCGGCTCGTGCAATTTCGATCACTGGAACCTGCGTTTCAATCTGGAAGCCAACCTTGAGGCGCTGGACCCGGGGCTGACGGCAGCAGTGGTGACGAGTTTCGAGAAGGACTTTGCGCAAAGCCTGGAGGTCAGCCTGGAGGAATGGCAACGCCGGCCGCTGTGGCGGCGGGTCAAGCAAAGGGTTTGGGGATGGGTGGATCGGTTGGTGGTGAATCTGCTGGATCGCCGCGGATAGTCGTCACACTTAAAACCACTGTGGGAGCGAGCCTGCTCGCGATGGCGGCTTAACATTCAATAGAGATGCTGAATGTTATGACCTCATCGCGAGCAGGCTCGCTCCCACAGTTTTATTGCGGTGTGTCAGGTGTTACAGGAGTTCAAAGCTCTGCTGCGTCACGTCCTGGGAATCCAGGCCGATCTGCACGTTGAACTTGCCCGGTTCTGCCGCGTACTTGAGCTGGGCGTTGTAGAACTTCAAGTCATCCTCGGTGATGGTGAAGTGCACGACTTTCTGTTCGCCGGCTTTCAACATCACTTTCTGGAAGTTCTTCAGTTCCTTGACTGGGCGGATCATCGAGCCGGTCACGTCCTGGATGTACAGCTGCACCACGGTTTCGCCGTCACGCTTGCCGGTGTTTTTCACCATCACGCTGGCGTCGAGCTTGCCGGTCTTGTTCAGCGTGGTCGACGACAAGGCCATGTCGCTCAGGCTGAAATCGGTGTAGCTCAGGCCGAAACCGAACGGGAACAGCGGGCCGGTGGTGTCATCGAAATACTGCGAGGTGTAGTTGCCCGGTTTGCCCGGTGTGAACGGCCGGCCAATGCTCAGGTGGTTGTAGTAGGTCGGAATCTGGCCCACCGAACGCGGGAAGGTGATCGGCAGTTTGCCCGACGGGTTGTAGTCGCCAAACAGCACGTCGGCGATGGCGTTGCCGCCTTCGGTGCCGCTGAACCAGGTTTCCAGAATCGCGTCAGCCTGTTCCTTCTCTTCGAGAATCGACAGCGGACGTCCGTTCATCAATACCAGCACCAGCGGTTTGCCGGTTGCCTTCAGGGCCTTGATCAAGTCGCGCTGGTTGGCCGGGATGTTCAGGTCGGTACGGCTCGAGGATTCATGGGACATGCCACGGGACTCGCCGACCGCTGCGACGACGACATCAGCGTCCTTGGCGGCTTTCACCGCTTCGTCGATCAGCACTTGGGCCGAACGCGGATCGTCCACCACTTCCGGCGCATCGAAGTTGAGGAAGTTCAGGTAATCGAGGGCTTTCTTGTCACTGGTGATGTTGGCGCCGCGGGCGTAGATCAGCGTCGATTGCGCGCCCAGTGCGTTGGTCATGCCGTCGAACAGCGTCACCGATTGCGCAGGGCGACCGTTGGCGGCCCAACTGCCCATCATGTCGATCGGTGCCTTGGCCAATGGACCGACCAAGACGATCTTCGCAGTTTTCTTCAGCGGCAAAGTTTCGCCCTGATTCTTCAGCAACACCAGGCTGCGGCGCGCAACGTCGCGAGCCTCGGCACGGTGCAGGCGGCTGTCGGCGTTAGTGTCGGCCGGATCATCTTCAGCCTTGCCGATGCGCAGGTACGGGTCCTTGAACAGGCCCATGTCGTACTTGGCGTCGAGCACCGCACGCACGGCGTTGTCGATGTCGCTCTGCTGGATCTCACCGGCCTTCAGCAGCCCTGGCAGTTCTTTGCCGTAGAGCGTGTCGTTCATGCTCATGTGGATGCCGGCCTTGATCGCCAGCTTCGCTGCTTCGCGGCCATCGCGAGCAACACCGTGCTTGATCAGCTCGAAAATCGCCCCGTGGTCGCTGACGGCCAGGCCTTTGAAGCCCCATTGCTTGCGCAGCAGGTCGTTCATCAGCCAGGTGTCGGCGGTGGCCGGCACGCCGTTGATCGAGTTCAACGCGACCATCACCCCGCCAGCACCGGCGTCGATGGCGGCGCGGTACGGTGGCAGGTAGTCCTGGTACATTTTGACCGGGCTCATGTCGACGACGTTGTAGTCGCGACCGCCCTCGACCGCGCCGTACAAGGCAAAGTGCTTGACGCTGGCCATGATGCTGTCGGCTGCGTTCGCGCCGGTGCCCTGGAAGGCCCGGACCATGACGCCGGCAATGCGCGACACCAGGTACGTGTCTTCGCCGAAGCCTTCGGAAGTCCGGCCCCAACGCGGGTCGCGGGAGATGTCGACCATCGGCGCGAAGGTGATGTCGAGGCCGTCCGACGCGGCTTCCTTGGCGGCGATGCGCCCGGACAGGCCGATGGCGTCCATGTCCCAGCTCGAGGCCAGGGCGATCGGGATCGGGAAAATCGTGCGATGACCGTGGATCACGTCATAGGCGAAGAACATCGGGATTTTCAACCGGCTGCGCATGGCCGCGTCCTGCATCGGACGGTTTTCCGGGCGCGTGATCGAGTTGAACGTGCCACCGATGTTGCCCGCCGCGATTTCCTTGCGGATCATCTCCCGAGGCATTTCCGGGCCGATGCTGATCAGGCGTAACTGGCCGATCTTTTCATCGAGGGTCATTTGCTTCATCAGGTTGCTGATGAATGCGTCCTTGTTTTCCAGAGGTGTGGGCGTCGTGGCGGCCAATACGGTATGACTGGCCAGGCTGACGAGCAGGCCCAGCAAACACAGGTTCTTCATGAATGGTTTTCTCTAAAGCCTAAACGGCAGTGAATACGCGCCGGTCAGCCAAAATTTAGGGAGCGACTATTGTTGTTCAGGTAAATGCAGCACACTTCTGTAGTGTTTTAGCGCTGGGGCATCTTTTAGCCCATTGGCTCGATGCAATCCAGTGGTGGCGGCAGATTATGCCCCAAGACACCGCTCAGAAGGTCGCGGGTTGTTTTTCAACGGAATGTGCAAGGGAGCGTCAACCAGATGAATGTACGACACCACTATCGGTCGAGCCTGCAGGTTGCAGCCTTGATGTTGCTGACCACGTTGCTGGCCGGCTGCGGCATCAACAACATTCCGACCCTCGACGAGCAGGCCAAGTCCGCCTGGGGTCAGGTGCAGAACCAGTACCAGCGCCGCGCTGACCTGATCCCCAACCTGGTGGAAACCGTCAAGGGCTACGCCAGACATGAAGAAGAAACCCTGACCGCGGTGATCGAAGCCCGGGCCAAGGCGACGTCGATTCAGGTGGATGCCAGCACCCTGGATAACCCGGAAAAACTCAAGCAGTTCCAGCAGGCGCAGGACCAGTTGACCGGTGCCTTGAGCCGTTTGATGGTGGTGTCCGAGCGTTACCCGGACCTCAAGGCCAACCAGAATTTCCTCGCCTTGCAATCGCAGCTCGAAGGCACCGAGAACCGCATTGCCGTGGCGCGTCGCGACTTTATCCTCGCGGTGCAGAAATACAACACCGAAATCCGCACCTTTCCGGGTCGCCTGTGGCACACCGTGATGTACAGCGATTTGCCGATCCGTGAAACCTTCGAGGCCACCAGCCCCAATGCTGAAAAAGCACCTGAAGTGAAGTTCCAGTAAGCACCGGGACGGGTTCGAAGCATCACCACGGATGAGGTTGCCAATGCGCGTGTTGAAAGTGGGCCTGGTGCTGTTGCTGTGGGTGTTTACCCTGACGGCCCAGGCCGAGTTGAAGTTTCCGCAACTGACCGGGCGGGTGGTCGATAACGCCCAGATGATCGAACCGTCGGTGCGCGAGCAGCTGACGCAACAACTCCAGGCCCATGAAAAAGCCACCGGCGAGCAATTGGTCGTGGTGACGGTGCCGGACCTGCAGGGCACCGATATCGCAGACTTCGGTTATCAGCTGGGACGCTACTGGGGCATCGGCGAGAAGGACAAAAACACTGGCGCGTTGCTGATTGTCGCGCGCGATGATCGTAAATTGCGCATTGAAGTCGGTTACGGCCTGGAAGATCGCCTGACCGATGCGCAGAGTTCGGTGATCATCAACCAGGTGATCACGCCAGCGTTCAAGACCGGCAACTTCAGCAAAGGCATCAGCGATGGGGTTGCCGCGATGCTGGTGGTGTTGGGCGGCAGTCCGCTGGATGAGCCGTCGACGGTCTACGAGCCGCGCGGTAATGAGGGCGACGATTTCCTGTCCCGCCATCCGGGCGTGTTCGTGTTTCTGGTGATGCTGTTCATCCTGACGATTTTCGTCTGCCAGATGCTCGGGATCATGCCCAGCGGTGGTGGCGGTGGCCGAGGAAGCTCGGGTGGCGGCTTCGGCGGTGGAGGTTTTGGCGGCGGCGGTGGAGGCGGGGGCTTCAGCGGCGGCGGTGGCAGTTTCGGGGGCGGCGGTTCGTCGGGCGGCTGGTGAGAATAATAATGAGCGAGCACTGTTAAACATGGCATTACTGACTGAACACGAACAACGCAAAGTCGCCGAGGCGATTGCCCGGGTCGAGCGCGACACCGATGCCGAACTGGTGACCGTGCTCGCGGCCCGCGCCGACGACTATGCGTACATCCCGCTGCTGTGGGCCAGCCTGCTGGCGCTGGTGGTGCCGGGGGTCGTGCATTACCTGACCGGCTGGCTGACGATGCACAGCCTGCTGCTGGTGCAATGGATCAGTTTCATCGTGCTGTGCCTGGTGTTCCGTATTCCGAAAGTCACCACCCACCTGATCCCGCGTTCGGTGCGCCATTGGCGCGCCTCCAACCTGGCGCGTCGGCAGTTTCTGGAGCAGAACCTGCACCACACGGTGGGCAGCACCGGGATGCTGATTTTCGTCTGCGAAGCCGAGCGGTATGTGGAGATTCTGGTGGATGAAGGGATTTCCAAACGGCTGGACAACAAGAACTGGGACGCAATTGTTGCGGCGTTTACGCAACAGGTGAAGCAGGGGCAGACGTTGCAGGGGTTTGTGACGTGCGTGGAGGCCTGTGGCGAATTGCTCAAGGTGCATGTGCCGGTGACGCATGTGAGGAATGAGTTGCCGAATCGGTTGGTGGTGTTGGGCTGAATCTCAGCAACGACGCATTCCCTGTAGCAGCTGGCGAAGCCTGCGTTCGGCTGCGAAGCAGTCGTAAATCCGGTATTCACGGTCTTCCTGATGCACCGCGTGTGCTGATTTAACGACTGCTTCGCAGCCGAACGCAGGCTTCGCCAGCTGCTACAGATAGCACCGTTCGGGAAATTAGCCGTGCCCTCGCATGCCATCCCCCCTAAAATACCCGCCATTCCCGATTCGCTCCGCCCGAGGCCGTTTTTTCCATGTCTGTCACCGCCACTCCCGCCAGCCTCGCGCCGGATCACCACGCCCAGTTCATCGATCTGCTGCAAACCAGCCTCGACCAGAATGCCCTCATCAAGCTCGTGCTGGCCAAGTACGTCGGCACCGAAGCGGATCTGCAACGGCTGATCATCAAGCAGCTGACGGTCAAGGATCAGCCCTGCCTGTCCTTCGTCTACCGCTACAAGACCCGCGACATCACCAAAAACCTGCCAATTATCGAGGGCGTGGCGACCCTCGCCGCGCTATTGCCGTCTTCGTTCAAAAATGCGCATTTGCTGTCTCTGACTGACGAAGCCCAGCTCGAATACAGCAAAAAGGGCAAGTCTTCGCTGTTCAAGAGCAAACCCCAGCAATTGCGCGAAGTGCCGTCCGCCGAGCACAACCGTGAGAAGAACCGCTTCCTCGACCTGAGCCGGCCGTTCCTCGCCGACCTCGGTGTGACGAACAGCAAACACGAGCTGATCCCAGCGATGTCGCGCAAGTGGAAGCAGATCAACAAGTTCATCGAAGTCTTCAGCCATGCGCTGACCACCTCGCCCCTGGCGCTGGACAAGCCGGTGCAGGTGGCGGATTTCGGGTCGGGCAAGGGTTACCTGACCTTCGCGATCCACGACTACCTGCGCAACACCTTGAAGGCCGACGGCGTGGTGACCGGCGTCGAGCTGCGCGAAGAAATGGTCAACCTGTGCAATGCCGCCGCCGCGAAGCTCGAGCATCCGGGGCTGGTGTTCAAGTGCGGTGACGTGCGCAGCGTCGCGCCGAGCGAGCTGGACGTGATGATCGCGCTGCACGCCTGCGACATCGCCACCGACTATGCGATCCACACCGGCATCCGTTCCGGCGCCTCGATCATCATGTGCTCGCCGTGCTGCCACAAACAGATCCGCCTGCAAATCCAGAGCCCGGCGCTGCTCAAGCCGATGCTGCAATACGGTCTGCATCTGGGCCAGCAAGCGGAAATGGTCACCGACAGTTTGCGTGCGTTGTTCCTTGAGGCTTGCGGTTACGAGACCAAGGTCTTCGAGTTCATCTCACTGGACCACACCAACAAGAACAAAATGATTCTGGCGGTCAAACGCGCTGAGCCGGTAGACCCGACCCAGCTGTTGGTGAAGATCCAGGAACTTAAGGATTTCTACCAGATCACCGAACATTGCCTCGAAACCCTGCTGCGAGCCGACGGTTACCTCTGACCCCCTGCGATCCTGTGGGAGCTAGCCTGCTAGCGATGGCGGCTTTACATTCAGCATAAATGTTGAATTTTACGGCCCCTTCGCGAGCAGGCTCGCTCCCACACTTGGTTTGATGGCGGTCTTGCGACCCAGCATCACCGTCACAATCACCCCGGCGGCAAATAGCCAGGTGATCGGCTCGATGTGTTCACCAAAGAACAACGCCGAAAACGCGATGGTGAAGAAGATCTGCAACAGCTGGATCTGACTGACCCGGGCAATGCCGCCCATCGCCAGCCCGGCGTACCAGGCAAAGAACCCGATGAATTGCGAAAACAGCGAAACATAACCAAACGCCCACCAGGTCTTGGCCGAAATCTCGCCCTGGTGTTGCAGCGCCAAATACACCACCGGCCCGATCAACAACGGTGTCGACAGCACCAGCGCCCAGCAGATCACCTGCCAGCCACCCATCTCTTTGGCCAACCGGCCGCCCTCGGCATAACCCAGCCCGCCCACGGCAATCGCCCCGAGCATCAGCAAATCACCGGCCTGAATGCTGCCAGCCCCGCTGATCAGCGCATAACCCAGCACCAACGCACTGCCGAGCGCAGCGCAGGCCCAGAAGGCTTTTGACGGTCGTTCATGGGAAAGCCACGCGGCGTATAGCGCGACGCACAGCGGCTGCAAACCGTTGACCAGTGCTCCGTGGGAGGCCGGCAAGGTTTGCATCGCCCAGGCCGACAACACCGGGAAGCCGAGGATCACCCCCGCGATCACCAGAGTCAGGCCTTTGACCTGTTTCCAGGTGGGCCATTTTTCCCGGCGCCACAGCAACAGCATCGCCGCCGGAACCGCCGCAAACAGCGCCCGGCCCAAACCGTTGAGCAGCGGATGGAGTTCCTGCACGACGATCCGCGTGAAGGGCAGGGTGAGGCTGAAGATCACAACGCCCAGCAGGCCGAGGGCCATGCCGGTGTTTTCGCGCGAGGACATGATGGGGGACCAGAATCTAAGGGGATTGGATGTGTATTCATCTAGCCATAAACCAATGGTTTTGGCGCTTACAGCTGGGAACAGAAATATCCGTACAGTTGAGCGCGATCCTTGTGGCGAGGGAGCTTGCTCCCGTTCGGCTGCGCAGCAGTCGTAAACCTGAAGACCTGATTCTCTGGGAAGAATGCAGGGGCCGCTTCGCAGCCCAGCGGGAGCAAGCTCCCTCGCCACAAAAGCTCATTGTCCGTAGTAGCTGGTTATTACCCGACCTCCTGGATAAGGACTACCTTGAATACTCCTACGTATTTCCCAGAGGAGTCCTCCCCATGGCTGCCAAGAAAATCCTGATGCTGGTCGGCGATTACGTCGAAGACTACGAAGTGATGGTGCCCTTCCAGGCGCTGCTGATGGTCGGCCACACGGTGCATGCCGTTTGCCCGGACAAATCCGCTGGCCAGACCGTGCGCACGGCGATTCATGACTTCGAAGGCGATCAGACCTACAGCGAAAAACCCGGCCACTTGTTCGCCCTGAACTTCGATTTCGCCAAAGTCGCTGAAGCCGACTACGACGCGCTGCTGATCCCCGGCGGTCGTGCGCCGGAATACCTGCGCCTGAACGAAAAAGTCCTGGAGCTGGTGCGCGCATTCGACAAGGCTGGCAAGCCGATCGCCGCCGTGTGTCACGGTGCGCAATTGCTGGCGGCAGCGGGGATTCTCGAAGGTCGCGAGTGCAGCGCCTACCCCGCCTGTGCCCCGGAAGTACGCCTGGCGGGCGGTACGTTCATCGATATCCCGGTGACGGAAGGTCACGTACAAGGCAATCTGGCCACTGCGCCAGCCTGGCCGGCGCACCCGAGCTGGCTCGCCGGTTTCCTCGGGTTGCTGGGCACCAAAATCACGCTGTAACGAGGGACTTTTCATGTGCGAGCTCTACGTCAAAGCCGATCCGATTCTCTACGAATCGCGCTCCCGCTCGCTGCGCATCTGCGGGGTGGTCACCACCCTGCGGCTGGAGAATCAGTTCTGGGACATCCTCAGTGAAATCGCCGGGGTCGACGGCATGACCACCAACCAGTTGATCGCCAAGCTGTATGAAGAGGTGATGGACTACCGCGGCGAGGTGGTGAATTTCGCCTCGTTTTTGCGGGTGAGTTGTACGCGGTATTTGAGTCAGCGGCGGGTGGCTGCGCCGGAGTTGTCGGTGGTGCGGGCGGTGGTGAAATAGCGCAGACCGCTTTCGCGGGCAAGCCTCGCTCCTACAAGGAAGACGCAAAACCTGTAGGAGCGAGGCTTGCCCGCGAAGAGGTCGGTACAGGCGACAGAAATCCCGGCGTGGTCTTTACTCTGAAGCGCAAAACCTCTCAATTGCCAAGGAGAAAGAGCATGTCCGGATGGTACGAAGTGAGCAAAAGCAGCAACGGTCAGTTCAAGTTTGTACTGAAGGCCGCCAACGCCGAAACCATTCTGACCAGCGAGCTGTACACCACTCGCGGCGCTGCCGACAACGGCATTGCTTCGGTGCAGAAGAACAGCCCGCTGGATGAACGCTACGAAAAGAAAACCACCAAGGATGGCCATCCTTACTTCAACCTCAAGGCCGGCAACCACGAAATCATTGGCAGCAGCGAGGCTTATGCGTCCGCTGGCGCGATGGATAAAGGCATCGCCAGCGTCAAGGTCAATGGGCCGACCACCGTGATCAAGGACAAGACTTTGCCGGTGCTCTGAGCACACCTTTAAACCCAATACAAATCCATTGTGGGAGCTAGCCTGCTAGCGATGGCTGCTTAACATTCGACGAAGATGTTGAATGTCTGGCCGCTATCGCTAGCAGGCTAGCTCCCACATTGGTTTTGTGTGTGCTTGAGATCAGCGCAAGGCTTTCAACAACTCTTGCAACTGACCAACGCCAGCCTCACCGAGTGGAAACACCGGCAACCGCGGATCGCCCACCTCCAGCCCAGTCGCGCGCAAACCGGCCTTGATCGTCGCCGGCAAGCCACCCTTGAGGATGAAGTCCAGCACCGGCAACTGGCGATAGAACAACTCCCGCGCCTTGCCCAGGTCGTTGGCCAATACCGCTTCATACAAATCGAGATTGAGCTGCGGGATCAGGTTCGGCGCGGCCGTGCACCAGCCTTTCGCACCGGCGGCAAAGGCTTCCAGCGCCAGCGGATTGCAGCCGTTGTAGAACGGCACCTGGCCTTCGCCCAACAGTTGCAGCTTGTGCATGCGCTGGATGTCGCCGGTGCTCTCCTTGACCATGGTCACGTTTTCCACGGCATTGACGATCCGCAGGATCAGGTCCACCGACATGTCGGTGCCGCTGGTGGCCGGGTTGTTGTAGAGCATGATCGGCACGCCGATGCTCTCGCCGATGGCGCGGTAGTGGGCGAGGATTTCCGCTTCGCTGAGTTTCCAGTAGGACGTCGGCAGCACCATCACCACATCAGCCCCGTGGGCTTCGGCGAAACGCGCGCGGCGCACGGCTTTGGCGGTGGTCAGGTCGGACACGCTGACGATGGTCGGCACGCGTTTGGCCACATGCTTGATGCTGAATTCGCTGACCTGATCCCACTCGGCGTCGCTCAGGTAAGCGCCTTCGCCGGTGCTGCCCAGCGGTGCGATGGCGTGGACGCCACCGTCGATCAAACGGTCGATGGAACGCCCGAGCGCGTCGAGATCGACGCCTTCGCCATTGGCGGTGAAGGGGGTGATGGTGTAGCCGATGATGCCGTGAATGGTTGGGGTCGACATGCTGTGTCTCCTTCAGAAAATGAGTGGGTTCAGTTCAGGCAATCGGCGTGTTGACGCAGGTTCTGCCGGGCGTAGTAGTTGAACGCAGCGCCGTGGCGCTTGGGTTTCGAGATCCAGTCATGGGCTTCGCGGCCCAGTTCCGGCAGGATCGGCTTGATCGTCCCGGCACTCATCGCCAGCAGTTGCAGCTTCGCCGCACGCTCGATCAATTGAGCGATGACACAGGCTTCTTCGATGGTCGTGCCGGTGGACAACTGGCCGTGGTGCGAAAGCAGAATCGCGCGTTTGTCGCCCAGTGCACCGGCGATCAAATCACCTTCTTCGTTGCCCACCGGCACACCCGGCCAGCCTTCAAGGAACGCGCAATCGTCGTAGAGCGGGCAGAGGTCCATGTGGGAAATCTGCAGCGGCACTTCGAGCATCGACAGCGCCGCGACGTGAGTCGGGTGCGTGTGGATGATGCAGTTCACGTCGGGCCGGGCGCGGTACACCCAACTGTGGAAACGGTTGGCCGGGTTGGGCATGCCGTGGCCTTCAAGCACTTCCAGGTCTTCGTTGACCAGCAGCAGATTGCTCGCGGTGATCTCGTCGAAACCCAGGCCCAGTTGTTGAGTGTAGTAAGTGCCCGGTTGAGGGCCACGGGCTGTGATTTGCCCGGCCAGGCCGGAGTCGTGACCATTCTCGAACAGAATCCGGCAGGTCAGGGCCAGCTTTTGCCGGTCGGTCCACGTATTATCCGCCAGGGTGTTTTGCATCTGGGTCAACGCTTGCTTGACCAGTTGCTCTTTGGGTAGTGCTAAGGTCTTGGCCATATCGGTGTCCTTGGGTGGTTTCATGCAAATGACACAACAAAGGCTATATGACACTTTGTGTCATTGGCAAGGACAAATCGTCGCCTCCTTGATGGATTAATCGTTCTTCATGTCTATCCGTTTGAAATTACTGAGAAAAAAACTTGGTGTGACGCTGGAGGCCTTGGCCGAAAAATCCGGCATGACCAAGAGCTACCTGTCGAAAGTCGAGCGTGGGCTGAATACCCCGTCGATCGCTGCCGCCCTGAAACTGGCCAAGGCGCTGAACGTGAAGGTCGAGGAGTTGTTCTCCGAAGACAACATCAGCCTCGACAGCTACAGCCTGGTGCGCAGCGACGAACGCCAGTCCCTGGCGGCCAACGATGAAAGCCCCGGCTACGCGGTGCTGGCCCATCAGGTCAGCGAGCGCAGCCTGCTGCCGTTCATGATTTATCCGCCGAACGAATTCGCCGACAAAACCTTCAAGGAACATCTGGGGGAAGAGTTTCTATTCGTCCACGAAGGGCAGGTGGAAGTGGACTTCATGAACGAGCGCGTGCTGCTCAATCGGGGGGATGCGCTGCACTTCAATGCGCAGAAGCCGCACCGGATCCGGTCAGTGGGGGAGGTGCAGGCGCAGTTGCTGGTGGTGGTGCATAGCGCCGAGGAATGAGTTAACCGGGCTGTTGTGGCGAGGGGGCTTGCCCCCGTTCGGCTGCGAAGCAGTCGTAAAACTTGCCGGCGGGATTTTGCTGAAAGAATGCAGGGGGCCGCTGCGCGACCCAACGGGGGCAAGCCCCCTCGCCACAGGTGTTCGCTTCAGACCTCGACGGGAACTGTCAGCTTCGGGCTGCCAAGCGCATGCGTCTTCGAATCAAAAAACCGCAGCTCTGACCCCGTCCCCTCAAACACCTTCGCGTAATGCCGCTTCTGATGCTGGATAAACGCCTTACTGCGCGGGTAGATCGAGATCGCGACCACCTTGGGTTTCGCCTGGCGCAACGCATGGATAATGTGGCTGTCCTGCTCGCCCAGGGCATGACCAAACAGGCACAACCCATCGCCATGGCTCAATAACTGGTCGTAGCAAAACGACAAGTAATCCGAACTGCGAATGGTCTTGAGCTTGTCCGCGCTCGGCCCTTCATTCACAAACAGCGGCACGTCATCCAGCGTCTTGATCGTATTGTTGATCGCAAAACTGCCCAGCAACGTGCCCTCGGTCGACATCAGTTTGCGCGCCGTGCCGTCCTGATTGCGCACCAGATGCAGACCGCCATGCAGGTACAGCAAACGGGTTTTATCGGTCGCCGTGGCGCTCAAATCAAAACCCGGTTCGGCACCCTGGAACAGGTCGGTGATCGCATCCGGCTGATGCTGAATCGCCCAATAATTCAGCAAGTCGTAGTTAGTGGTGAACACCGTCCGATAACTGCCCAGTTCCTGACTGATGGTCGCCAGGGTCGCAGGTACCACCAGTCGCCACGGAATGTGGACCGCGTGAACCGTGTTGATCAGCGCTTCCTTTATCGCGTAGTAACGATTGCGTGGCGCGGCGGAGCTGACGGCCAGGGCCTTGTTGACCCGGCTGGTGGTTTTCAGCGCGCTCAGCACCTGCTCGAAACTGCGGGTCTGCATGGCGTCGAATACGCTCAGCTCGGACTGGCTCAGGGGTTTTTCTTCAACGGTGCGGGCGTTTTCGAACAGCGAGTCGTAGCCGAAGTCGTCCCACACCGCGCGGCTGGCGCCATTGCCCACCAGCAAACCGCTGAACGAGGCGGTGGCGCGCAAGGCGTTCCAGTCTTCAAGTTGGGCATCAACATCCTGGAAATCGGTCATTGCGGTTCAAAGTCTCAAAGCAAAGGGTCTGATGGGCGGCGACTTTATCACGACCGGGACTTGAGCCAGATCAAGTTACTGCGTAACCGATAGGTCGATCCTGTGGGTACCCGCTGAATCGGCATTGCTGGTTCGGCCCCGCCAGGAGACACGCTCATGAGCAGCACGTTTTTCATTCCCGCCGTGAACATCATGGGCAACGATTGCCTGGACGAAGCCATGGATGCCATTGGCAAGTACGGCTTTCGCAAGGCACTGATCGTCACCGACGCCGGGCTGGCCAAGGCCGGCGTAGCGAAGATGATTGCCGAGAAACTGGCGATGCAGGACATCGACTCGGTGATCTTCGACGGCGCCAAACCGAACCCGAGCATCGCCAACGTCGAGAGTGGCCTGGGCCTGCTCAAGGAAAGTCTCTGCGATTTCGTGGTGTCCCTCGGTGGCGGTTCACCCCACGACTGCGCCAAGGGCATTGCGTTGTGTGCGACCAACGGCGGGCAGATCCGCGACTACGAAGGTGTCGACCGCTCCACCCAGCCGCAACTGCCGCTGATCGCGATCAACACCACCGCCGGCACGGCCAGCGAGATGACCCGTTTTTGCATCATCACCGACGAATCGCGCCACGTGAAAATGGCCATCGTCGACCGCAACGTCACGCCGCTGTTGTCGGTCAACGACCCGGCGCTGATGGTCGCCATGCCCAAGGGCCTGACCGCTGCCACTGGCATGGACGCACTGACTCACGCCATCGAAGCCTACGTGTCCACCGCGGCCAACCCGATCACCGATGCCTGCGCACTGAAGGCGATCACGCTGATCAGCAACAACCTGCGCCTGGCCGTGCGCGACGGCAGCGACATGGCCGCACGGGAAAACATGGCCTACGCGCAGTTCCTCGCTGGCATGGCGTTCAATAACGCATCCCTGGGGTATGTCCACGCCATGGCTCACCAGTTGGGCGGGTTCTACGACCTGCCTCATGGTGTGTGCAACGCGGTGTTGCTGCCCCACGTACAAAGTTTCAATGCGCAGGTGTGCGCCTCGCGCCTGACTGATGTGGCCCACGCGATGGGCGCCGATACCCGTGGTGTCAGCCCGGAAGAGGGGGCTCAGGCAGCCATCGTCGCGATCCGCAGCTTGTCCAGAGACGTGGAAATTCCCGCCGGTTTGCGTGAGCTCGGCGCCAAGCTCAACGACATCCCGACGCTCGCCATCAATGCGCTGAAAGACGCCTGCGGCCTGACCAATCCACGGGTCGCGGATCAGCGCCAGATCGAGGAGATTTTCCGCAACGCGTTCTAATCGGTCTGACGGCCGGGCGCGAGCATCACGCAGAGCATCGCGCCCAAGGCCAGCAAGGTGCAAAACAGGGACAGTGGCCATGCCTGCTGGCTTGCAATCAGGCTGGCAATCGCGCCGATGACGGCGGCCATCAGTTGGTGAATGAAACCGCTCAACGCCATCGCATAAGCCCCGCCGACCGGCGAGCCGTCATTGGCCAGGGCCAGACTGATCGGGTAGTTCAAAGACTGCCCGAATACCGCAAGGCAGTACGGCAACCAGAACAGCAGCGCAACGGATGTGCCCGCAATGCTCCCCAGCAACATCACCGCGCTGCCGCCCAACACCAGCCACACGCCCACCGTCATCAGCCAGCGTCGACCGGTGCGCAGCACGAAGGCATTGACCCCCAACGCCCCCAGAAAATACGCCGCGCTGATCGGCCAGCCCAACAGCCCGTATTCCACGGCCGACCAGTTGAACGGGCCTTGCAGAATCAGCGGCGCCGCCGTGTTGAACGCGATGATCACCCCATAACCGAGGCCGCCGGCGAGGGCCGGCAGCAGGAAGGCCCGATCACGCAGAATGCGCCAGTAACTGGGCCAGGCGGACGGCAGAACATTGTCTTCAGCCAGCAGCGGAAACCTGACACGCGCCACGATCAGCGCCATCAACAGACTCACGCCACCCAACAGATAGAAAATCGCCGGCCAGCCCAGCGCCACCTGAATGATCGACCCCAGGTACTGGCCGATACCCAGCGCCACCACGAAGGAAATCGATATCCAGGACAGCGCCTTGGCCAGCAGGTCACCGCGGAAACTGTCGCGGATCAGCACCCGCGCCATGACCGAAATTCCGCTGGCGCCAATCCCCTGAATCAGTCGCCACAACAGGAACGACTCAAGCGTCTGACCCAAGGGCAGGGCCAGGTTACCCAACCCGTAGATGCCGAGTGCGGCGAGCAACACCGGTTTTCGGCCAATGCGCTGACCCAGGCTGCCCCAGAACAACATCGGCAGCGCCATGCCGATCAGGTACACCGCCAAGCCCCAGGACACCTGCGAGGCATCGGCGGATAGATCCCGGGCAATGTCCGGCAGCGCCGGCAGGTAGATGCTCATGCCCAGCTGGGCGAGAAACACCGTGCTGCAGGTGACGAGGAGGGTGCTGCTCTTCATTGAGTCTTCCTTGGGTTTCAGTAAACAACGTCCCTGGCGTGGGTGCGTAAAGCTACATGAATTCACGCGACTTTTTCAGCGATCTCCCGTCGTGATCGGCCAATGAAATTCGGGTGTAGGGCAATGGCGTGTGATGTTGCGAGCCAAAACCGGGCTATCCTGCCGACTCGCCGAACTGAAGCCATCGAGCCCTCCATGCTGCAAAAAAGCCTGATCCGCCGCCTCGACCTGATCACCCTCCAGCTGTTTGTCGCCGTCCACGAAGAAGGCACCCTGACCCGTGCCGCGACCCGCGAAGCGATCGCGGTGTCGGCGGCCAGCAAGCGACTGATGGAATTGGAAGAGGCGCTGGGCATCAGCCTGTTCGTGCGCCAGGCCAAAGGCATGACCCTGACCCCGGCCGGCGAAACCCTGCTGCACCATGCCCGGCAGATGTTGTTCAACGTCGAGAAAATGGGTCTCGAACTGGGCGAGCACAGCCACGGGGTACGCGGTTATGTGCGGATGCTCGCCAACTTGTCGGCGATCATTCAGTTTTTGCCCGAAGACCTGCGGGATTTTTCCGAGCGTCATCCCCAAGTCAAGACCGACCTCGAAGAACGTCCCAGCAGTGGGGTGATTCAGGGCGTGCTGGACGGTGTGGCGGACCTTGGGATCTGTTCCAGTGACAGCGACGTCAAAGGTCTGCACAGCGTGTTTTATCGCCAGGACAAACTGGTGGTGTTGATGCTGCCCGATCATCCGTTGGCCAGTCGTTCCAGCCTGGAATTCGCCGATACGCTGGGCAGCGATTACGTCGGGCTGCATTCCGCCAGCTCGATCAACATGCGCACCCACGCGGCGGCGCGCAAGGCGGGAAAGGTGCTGCGGTTGCGGATTCATGTGCCGGGTTTTGACGCGATGTGCCGGATGGTTCAGGCCAACATGGGCATCGGCATCCTGCCGCAAAAGGCCTATGAATTGTTTGGCCGGGCGTTGGGGTTGCAGGCGGTGCCGTTGACGGATGACTGGTCGGATCGGGCGCTCATTCTGGTGGTGCGTGATGAAGCGGCGTTGTCGCCGGTGAGCCGGATGTTGTTTGAGCAGTTGCGTGGGCAGGCCTGAAATTTTCGTTGATAGGGCCGGCCTCATCGCGGGCAAGCCCGCTCCCACAGTGTTCTGCGGCGTTCACAAATCCCCTGTGGGAGCGGGCTTGCCCGCGATGGCGGCCTCAAGGTCGCGAAAATTTCAGAGCGTTCGCGTTTCGCGAACGAACGTTGCCAACTGAAGGTTGGATTCATCGCCCCCTGGTCCTCTAGCCTTGGCTCATATTCCAAGAACAACAAGAGGTACCCCGCGATGACTGCCCCCTTGAGTGCAATCAAAGTGATCGAGATCGGCACGCTGATCGCCGCGCCGTTCGCTGCGCGCATGCTCGCCGAGTTCGGCGCCGAAGTGATCAAGATCGAAGCCATGGGCCAGGGTGACCCGCTGCGCAAGTGGCGCAAGCTGCACGAAGGCACCTCGCTGTGGTGGTACCTGCAATCGCGAAACAAGAAGTCCCTGGCGCTCAACCTTAAATCCGCCGAAGGCATCGAGCTGGTCAAGCAATTGGCGACCAGTGCCGACGTACTGATCGAAAACCTGCGGCCAGGCGCTTTGGAAAAACTCGGCCTGGGCTGGGACGTGTTGCACGCCCTCAACCCCAACCTGACGCTGGTGCGCATTTCCGGTTACGGCCAGACCGGCCCGTATCGCGACCGTCCGGGTTTCGGTGCCATCGGCGAGGCCATGGGCGGCATCCGTTATACCACCGGCACCCCCGGTTCGCCGCCAGCACGGGTCGGTGTCAGCCTCGGCGATTCCCTGGCGTCCTTGCACGCGGTGATCGGCGCCTTGATGTCGTTGCTGCGGGTCAAGACCGGGCAGGGCGGCGGGCAAGTGGTCGATGTGTCGCTCGCCGAAAGCGTGTTCAACGTCATGGAAAGCCTGGTGCCGGAGTACGACATGCTCGGCCATGTGCGTGAGCGCAGCGGCGGCGCCTTGCCGGGCATCGCGCCGTCCAACACTTACCTGACGGCCGACGGCGCCTACGTGGTGATTGCCGGCAACAGCGACCCGATCTACAAGCGTCTGATGGAAGTGGTCGGTCGTCGCGATCTGGCCGATGCGCCGGAGTTTGCTCATAACGATGGCCGCGCATTGAAAAGTAACGTGCTCGATGCGGCGATCACTCATTGGACCAGCAGCCTGCCGATCGATGAAGTGTTGTCGGCGCTGGAAGCCGCCGAAGTGCCGGCCGGACGCATCTACTCGGTGGCCGACATCGTCGCCGATCCGCACTATCAGGCGCGGGGCATGCTGCTTAGCGCCGACCTGCCGGGCGGCGCCACGGTAAAGATGCCGGGCATCGTGCCGAAAATGTCCGAAACCCCCGGCGGCGTGAACTGGTCCGGGCCTGCATTAGGCCAACACACCGACGGTATCCTTGCGGGCCTGGGCCTTACGGAGCTGGACATCGAACGCCTGAAAGCTGAAGGGGTGGTGCAATGATCACTGATTTTTCCGAGACCCTGATCGTTCAGGAAGTCTCCCCCCGCGACGGCTTGCAGATCGAGCCGACCTGGGTCGAAACCGTCGACAAGATTGCCTTGATCGATCAGCTGTCGCTGGCCGGTTTCAGCCGTATCGAGGCTGGCTCGTTCGTGTCGCCCAAGGCCATTCCGGCGCTGCGCGATGGTGAGCTGGTGTTCAAGGGCATCGCCCGGCAACCGGGGGTGATCTACGTCGCGTTGATCCCCAACCTCAAAGGCGCGCAACGGGCGTTGGCGACAAGGGCCGACGAGCTGAATCTGGTGATGTCCGCCAGCCAGACCCATAACCTGGCCAACATGCGCATGCGTTGTGAAGCCTCGTTGGCGGCGTTCGGCGAGATCGTGCAATACGTCGGTGGCACGCAGGTGCGACTCAACGGCAGCATCGCCACCACCTTCGGCTGCCCGTTCGAAGGCAAGATCGATGAGGATCGCGTGCTGCAAATCGTCGAGGCCTATCAGGAACTCGGCATCCAGGGCATCACGTTGGCCGACACCACCGGCATGGCCAATCCGCGGCAGGTGGATCGTCTGGTGCGGCGGGTCTTGCAGCGGGTTTCGCCAGCGGATCTGACCCTGCATTTCCATAACACCCGCGGCCTCGGTTTGTGCAACGTGCTGGCCGCCTACGAGGCCGGCGCCCGACGCTTCGACGCAGCCCTCGGCGGACTCGGCGGTTGCCCGTTCGCGCCGGGCGCTTCGGGCAATATTTGCACCGAAGACCTGGTCAACCTGTGTGATGAAATCGGCATTCATACCGGCATTGATCTGCCGCTGATACTGAAGTTGTCCCGAGGATTACCCGCGCTGCTGGGCCACGAAGTGCCCGGTCAACTGGCCAAGGCTGGCCGCAATTGCGACCTGCACCCGACCCCGTCCTGACCCCATACAAAACCCTGTGGGAGTGAGCCTGCTCGCGATAGCGGTGGGTCAGTCAATGCGATGTCGGAAATGACTCAGTCATCGCGAGCAGGCTCACTCCCACAGTAAAAGCGTCCATACAGTCCTACTAAACCAGACAACAAAAACAATCGGACACCCACGGGAAGTCCGCCTGGAGAAAGCACCATGAGCCTCAATGTACTGGAGGCGGGCGCGAGCCCGTCCGTTAGCCACGACGAAGAAAAAGCCCTGGTCAGCAAGGTCGCCTGGCGCCTGATGCCGCTGATCATGGTCTGCTACCTGTTCGCCTTCTTCGATCGCATCAACATCAGCTTCGCCAAGTTCCAGCTGCAGACCGACCTGAGCCTGAGCGACACCGCTTACGGCCTCGGCGCCGGGTTGTTCGTGGTCGGTTACGTGATCTTCGAAGTGCCGAGCAACATGATGCTGTACAAGGTCGGCGCCCGACGCTGGATCGCCCGGATCATGATGTCCTGGGGCCTCGCCACCGCCGCCATGGTCTTCGTCAACAGCGAATGGCAGTTCTACGCGCTGCGCTTCGTGATCGGCGCGATGGAAGCCGGCTTTGCGCCGGGAGTCCTGTATTACCTGACGCTATGGTTCCCGCAGCACTATCGCGGGCGCATCACCTCGATGCTGTTCCTGTCGTCGGCATTTGCCGGTCTGGTCGGTGCACCGTTCTCCGGGCTGGTGTTGCAACACCTCGACGGCTTTATGGATATGCGCGGCTGGCATTGGCTGTTTTTGCTGGGCGGCGTGCCTTGCATCGGTCTCGGCTTGCTGGTGCTGACCTTGCTCAAGGACCGCATCGAAGACGCCCATTGGCTGACGCCGTCGGAGAAAACCCTGCTGGCCAGCCGCATTGCTCACCATGAACCGCACAAGAGTGGCGGCTCGCTGCTCGCCGCGCTGCGGATCCCGGGTTTCCTGACCCTGGGGCTGATCTACTTCCTGATTCAGGTGGCGTCCTACGGCTTGAATTTCTGGGCACCGCAGCTGATCCGCAGTGCCGGCACCGAGAGCCCGGTGATGATCGGGCTGCTGACCGCCATCCCGTACGTCTGCGGCGCCATCAGCATGGTGGTGATCGGACGGCTGTCCGACTCGACCGGTGAGCGACGCAAGTTTGTTGCAGGTCTGGTGGCGGTGGGCGCGGTGGGGTTCTTCTGTGCGGGGATCTTCGCCAACCACACGACCTTCCTGATTGTCGCGCTGGGCTTACTCGGTGCCGGCATCATCGCCTCCATTCCGAGCTTCTGGACCCTACCGCCAAAACTGCTGGCCGGCGCCGGCGCAGGGGCGGCCGGCGGGATCGCGGTGATCAATACCCTCGGCCAGTTCGGCGGCATCGTCAGCCCGGTCATGGTCGGACGAATCAAGGACCTGACCGGCAGCACCACCCCGGCGCTGTATGTCATTGCTGTCTGCGCGCTGATCGCCGTTGCGCTGCTGCTGTGGGGGTTGCCGCAGAAGCTGCGTACGCTCGACAAGTTCTAAGCGTTTCGCAGGCTACGCTGGTCCCTGCATCGACCACGCATCCTTGCAGAGGCCGGCGAAGCTGCGATCCCAAGGTGATGATCATTCCCACGCTCTGCGTGGGAATGCAGCCCGTGACGCTCCGCGTCACTGGACGCGGAGCGTCCTTAGAGGCGTTGCCACGCAGAGCGTGGGAACGATCAGGATGTCGCGATCAGCGCTTTGGTTGGCGCAGCACTGAACTGAATCAACGCCACCCCCGCCATCAACAACACCGCCCCAACCACCCGCGGCAACGTCATCTGCCGTTCCACCAACCCAAACAACCCGAAGTGATCCAGCACCAGCGAAGCCACCACCTGGCCCGCCAGCGCCAACGCAATAAACCCCGACGCCCCAAGCTTGGGCAGCAGCATCAGCGCCAACGAAATAAAACACACCCCGAACGCACCCCCCGCCCACATCCACAGCGGCGCTTTGGTGATGAACGCCAGCGACGGCAGCGGCAAGCGCATCGCTAAAATAATCGGCAACAACACCACGATACTTACCAATAACGACGCGAGCGTCGCCCACAACGGGTGGCCCAATCCACGCGTGAGGTTGGCGTTGATCGCACTCTGAAACGGCACCACCGCCCCGGCAACCACGGCCAGCAGCAACAGCCCGGCCCAATGCAACGTACTCATGATCATTCTCCAACAGGTTTTGCTGGACTCTAGAGTATTCGTCGCGCAGATTTAAATTCCAAATTGCTATGCAGAACATGCATCAGATGAATGATCTTCGGCGTATCGACCTCAACTTGCTGGTGATCCTCGACGCGTTGCTCAGCGAGCAGCACGTCACGCGGGCGGCGCAGCGTCTGCACCTGAGTCAGCCCGCGGTCAGTCACGCCCTGGGGCGATTGCGCGATCTGCTTGGCGATCCGCTGCTGGTACGCGCTGGCGCCACGCTCGTGCCCACCCCGCGAGCCCTGGAGTTGATCGCACCCTTGGCCGAAGCACTTGCGCAAGTGCAATCACTGCTGGCGCCGAACGCCTTCGACCCGGCCACGGCCAAGCGCACGTTTCGTCTGGCGATGTCCGACTACGGCGCCGCCATCGTCCTGCCAGGGCTGGTTCGGACGTTGCGCCGGGAAGCGCCGGGCATCGACCTGCAAATCAGCCACGCCAGCCGCGAAAGCATGCTCGACGCAGTACTCAACGGCGACATCGACGTTGCAGTCGGGGTATTTCCGGAGTTGCCCAACGAACTGCGCAGCACCCCGCTGTTCGAAGAACACTACGCCTGCCTCCTGGACCGCAACAGCTTGCCCGCCAATGGCGTACTCGACTTACCGACCTACCTCGCCCGGCCACACGTCCTGCTGGAAATGCGCGGCAGCGGCACCCCGGAAATCGAGCGAGCCCTGACGGCACTGCGTGAGCGCCGTCGCGTCGCGATCAGCCTGCCGCACTGGAGCGTTGCCCCGGAGTTCATCAGCGACACGGACCTGATTCTCACCGTTGCTTCACGTGGGCTGCGCGAGATTGATGAACGCTCGTTGATCGTCGTTCCGCCGCCGTTTCATATTCCGTCGTTTACGTTTGTGTTGGTCTGGCACAAGCGGCGGGGTGGGGATCAGGCGTTGAACTGGTTGAATGGGCGGATTGGGGAGGGGATTAGGCAAGAATGACGTTCTATCCAGAGCCCTGATTTTTGAAGTGTTTACCAATTGGCAGGCGGAAGACGTCTGGTATGGAAGACCCTTAATACCTGAAGGCGTCCTTGGCGAACCCGATAGGGAATCAGATAAGGTTGATCTGGCAAGACCCATTCGCGGGTGCCGGGCAAACGGCCTTCGCGGCCGGTTGCCGGGAAACGAGCAAGGTGATCGACGCTGGCGAGGATAGCTTGGACGAAGTCTGCTGCGGCTTTCGGATTCTCAATTGCTATATAAGCGGCTTCCTCATCCAGATTTTTCAATGCGGTACGCAACCACTCAATGCGCATTGGCACTCCACTTATCGGCGATTGCGTTTACTTCCTCGGGTGATGCGAAGTCTCCTGCGTCGGCTTCCTGCAGAGCTTTTTGAATTTCCTCGATTTGCCAGGCTTCCCGGGCGAGGTATTCACGCAGTGCATCCAGGGCAAGAAATGACTTGCTACGGCCAGTGGCTTTGGAAAGATTGGAGAGGGTATCGGCGATTTCGTCTGGCAAGCGCAAAGACATGACGGACATGGCGGTCTCGATGTAGTGGTTTGTAATACAACATACTACATCGTCGTACAGGGGGAGATGCTAGCCCGTTCGTCTGGCGTAACAATTGGCGTTTCGGATACTTCGATCCGGGGATCGTGCGCTGCTGAAATCGTTTATGTGTTTCCAAAACCAGCGACCTGAAAAAACAGGTCACGCTGAGCTAGGATAGCGAACACTACGTCGTGCCTGAAGAGCGCAAAGATTACTGACAATATGCTTACCAGCCTCAACCACCTGACCCTCGCTGTCACAGACCTGAACCGCAGCGTGGCGTTCTATCGAGATCTGCTGCAGCTGCGCCTCGAAGCTTCATGGAACACCGGCGCCTACCTTTCATTACCGGGATTGTGGCTTTGTCTGTCCGTTGACCCGCTGCGCAATCCGGCCCCTGTCGCCGACTACACGCACTACGCCTTCACTATCAGCGCAACGGATTTCCCCGTGTTCGTCGAACACCTGCGGTCCGCCAACGTACAAGAATGGCGCGACAACCACAGCGAAGGCGCGTCCTTCTATTTCCTCGACCCGGACGGCCACAAGCTCGAAGCCCACGTCGGCGACCTGGCGTCGCGGCTGGCAGCCTGTCGCGAGCGGCCGTATGCGGGGATGAAGTTCTTCGACGATCAGTCAGTCGAAATTCCCGGGACCTGATATAGACTTGCGCCCATTCACCAAATAGTTCAAAAGGATTTCCCATGACCCCATCGCTGCTCATGGCCGTTCTCGCCTCGGGTTTTATTTACGGCATCACACCGGGGCCGGGCGTATTGGCGGTGTTCGGGATCGGCGCGGCGCGGGGTCGACGAGCAGGGGCGGGGTTTCTCTGCGGGCATTTGCTGGGGGATGTGGTCTGGTGCAGCACGGCGTTGATCGCCATTGTTGGCGCACGGGAAATCGGCAGCACGGCGTTCGATGTGTTGGGCGTGCTCAGCGGTCTGTACCTGTTTTGGCTCGGTTTGCGCGCCATACGGGCGAAGCGCAGCAGTGCTGATGCCCCTCAAGGCCCGGCTCGCCAGCCCTTTTGGCACGGCATTCTGTTCGGCCTGACCAATCCGAAGGCTTACCCCGTGGCAGTGGCGACGTTCACTGCGCTGCTGTCCAGCCGCGCGGAATTGCTGCACTGGTCAATGTTGCCGTGGTTGATTGCCCTGAGCTTTATCGGTGGCCTCATGGCCTACGCTATCCTCATTGGCATTGTTGGTGCACGGCAGGTTCGCACCTTGTATCAACGCCATGAACTGGCGATCACCCGGTTGTGCGGAGTGATGTTTATCGGTTTTGCCATTAACGCCCTCGCTCATGCACTGCCGGGGCTGGTGACGAACAAGGCTTGAGCGCACGGATGCGTCAGTTGTACTGATCGGTCAGGGAGGGTTCTTTTTTGCTGCATTGTCCGGACACCCTCAACGCACCATGGCAACCAGAAATTCCGCGCCGTTGGCGAGCTACATCGATCTCTTGCTGGACGCCGTCTGTGCGGTGGATAAACAAGGTCGCTTCGTATTTGTCAGCGCGGCCTGCGAGCGTATTTTCGGCTACACCCCCGACGAACTGATCGGCCAGCCGATGATCGATCTGGTGCATCCCGCTGACCGGCAGCGCACCCTCGACGCCGCACGCGAGATCATGGGCGGCGAACCCAAGCTCAACTTCGAGAACCGCTACCTGCGCAAGGACGGGGCGGTGGTGCATATCCTGTGGTCGGCGCGCTGGTCTGAAGTCGATCAACTGCGCATCGCCGTGGCCCGGGACATCACCGAGCGCAAGCAGGCCGAGTCACGGCAAGCGGCGTTGTATGCGATCTCCGAAGCGGCCCATGCAGCGGAAGATTTGCTGGCGTTGTTCAAGCGTATTCATTTGATCATCGGCGAATGGCTGCCGGCGCTGAATTTCTCCGTGGCGCTGTACGATGAACACTGCGCACAGCTGAATTTCCCCTATCACGTCGACGACCACGAACTGCAACCCGAGCAGCCCGGAACCATGACCGGACGCCTCTGCGCCGAAGTGATTCGCAGCGGCCAGCCGATTTTGCTGACCCCGGACCAGGACACTCCGCCAGAAGGTTTTGAAGCGCTGGTCGCCGGGCCGGATTCGCCTTGCTGGCTGGGTGTGCCGTTGAACTCGCAAAACGGCACCATCGGCGCGCTGATCGTCAAAAGCGTACCCGGTGGCGAGCGTTACACCGAGCAAGACAAGGAATTGCTGCAATACGTCTGCGCCCAGGTCGCGACCGCGATCGAGCGCAAGCAATTGCATGCCCGATTGCAACGCATGGCCCAATACGACCAACTGACTCAACTGCCCAACCGGGAGTTGCTGCGCGACCGGCTCAAAGACTCTCTGGCGCTGGCCCGCGCAGACTCCGGACGAATGGCGCTGTTGTACGTCGACCTCGACCGCTTCAAGGAAGTCAACGACACCCACGGTCATGCGGTCGGCGACATGCTGTTGCAAGTGGTCGCCAATCGGCTCAAGGGCTGCGTGCGCGAGACCGACACGGTAGCGCGCATCGGTGGGGATGAATTCGTGGTGTTGTTGCACAGCATCCACGCGTCGGAAGACGCTGAGCGCGTGGCGGGAAAAATCCGTCAGGTTCTGGCTCAACCCCTGCGCCTGGACGGGCATAGCGTGAACATTCAGCCGAGTATCGGCGTCGCGCATTACCCCGAGCACGGCACCGAAGAAAAGCAGCTGTTCCGGCATGCCGATGAGGCCATGTACGCCGCCAAGCGCCAACATCACCAGCGCCTCGGGGCCTGAAAAATCTGCCACCGTTCGTCGCGACGATTTCAACTTTTCTAAACCTTTGTGGGGATCGAAATTCAGATTCTATGCGGGCTCCTGCTCGCCGCGATCATCACCAAGAGGTAGAGAATCATGCCTAATTCAAGAAACTCGAACTCGGGAAACTTCGCCAACGATCGAACCAAGGCGTCTGAAGCCGGTCGCAAAGGTGGGAAAACTACCACTACGACTGTCGATAAAGAGCCTGTTAAGCCCGATATGGGCCGCAAAGGTGATCAGAAGTCGAAGTAGTCGCAAGGTAGTTTTGATTGAGAGGCGGGGGCGAAAGCTCCCGCTTGAATTTTTTCAGAAGGAGGGCGCGACCATGAGCCGGATGGCCACCCGATTACGCACTGCCAGTTTTGTCACGTTGCTGGGCCTGTTTGCCAACAGTGCCTTCGCCCAGTCGCCCGCCGAATTCATCAACGATGCGTCGGCCAAAGGCATGGCCGACATCGAAGCCAGTCGACTGGCGCATCAGAAAACCGAATCCAAAGAGGTCAAGGACTACACCATCGTGGTCATCAATGACCGTACGACCGCCAATCAGCATTTGGCGAAGATCGCCAAACAACTGGATTTGCCGGTTGCACCACGGGAAGAAGTGGTCGACAAGGCCAAAGCCTTGATGCCGGAAGTGAAGGACGGCGCGACTTTCGACCAGGCCTACGCCGCCAGTCAGGTGAAAACCACCCAGGAAGCCATCGAGCAACTTCAGCAAACCGCACAGACCACCGACGTGCCGGAAATCAAAGCTTTCGCTGAAGAAACACTGCCAAAATTGCAAAACCATCTGCAGATGGCCAGGGCACTTCAAGCCGGTCGATAACAATTGCGTTTGACGACGTTCAAAGCAAACGGCGCGTGATTCACATCACGCGCCGTTTTGTTTGTGCTCAGCACTCATTCAAATCCTGTTTGCGCTTGTTCGAAGCCGCCAGCCCCGCCAGGCCATGCACGTCTTTTTCGCCCATAGCGCGATAGTGTTTACGCAGCGCCTCGAGTTGCTTGAGGTCCAGTGCCTCAAGCCCCAGCATCGCGTTCTGCGCCTCCTTGTTCACCCGCAGCAACTCATCGATTTTCAAGTGCAGGATGTCGGTGTCGCGGTTTTGCGTGTTCTGGATCAGGAACACCATCAGGAACGTGATGATGGTGGTTGAGGTGTTGATGATCAGTTGCCAAGTGTCGTTGTAATCAAAAATCGGCCCGCTCATTCCCCATAGCGCAATCAGAATCAGAGCCCCCATGAACGTCTTGGGACTGCCGGCCCAGAGGGCGAGTTTCTGCGAGATTTTTGCGAATTTCATTGCCGTGTTCCTTATAGGGATGCGCCTGAATTTGTGACAGCGCGGGCGGGATGAAAATTCTACTTACATTTAGTCTCGACGGAATTTTGTAGCAGCTGGCGAAGCCTGCGTTCGGCTGCGCAGCAGTCGTGAAGTCAAACAGTGCGGTGTTTCAGGAAAACCACAAATTCAGGTTTTACGACTGCTGCGCAGCCGAACGCAGGCTTCGCCAGCGGCTACCGATCGCTTCGACTTATCTGACAGGAAAAATCCTGATACGGGGTCAGTCCGTCAACTTCACATCAACTGCCCAGCGGAAGTACCCCAACGCCTCGCAGCTTTTATCAATCAGCATGAAGTTCAGCTCACACGCCTCAACCCCCGCGCCCAATTGCGTGCACTGCCAATAATGATCATCGGCCGTGTGGCTGCCCGGTTCGGTCGGATTTTCAGGATCGGGCGCAGGCACGGTCAGGTTTTCCTTCACCAACAATTCAGGCGTCGAAAGTACGCCGGCATCGCCTACCGACATCCCGTAAAACATCACGCTGTGTTCAGCGAGCAAGCTGACGGTTCTGCTGCGAATATGGAAAGTCGATCCGGTGCCGAGGGTTAGCGTAATTGAGCTGTCATTTATTGTACTTTGTGGCGTCGTAGATCCGTTGATGGCGAAGATGAAGCCGTCGGCAATAGACGTCGGATTTTCGGGCTCAAGACTGGGTTCTGGATAGCGTGAAAGCAGAGACTCGGCATCGACAACCAGCAACACATTGTGGGCGGTCGCAACACTGGACGAAGGGGATTTGATCGGTTCGGAAGTCATCATGGATTCCTTTCATGATGTTGACGCAAAACGGTAGCCGCTTCGGTTCATGCAAGACATCCTGTTCCTGTCGAGGCGGCAACGAACTCGGCAGACCCCTCGTTGCCAAGGGGCCAGACCATCGTCAGTTACGGATGGTAATGAACGGATCCCACGAACAGCAGCCGACAATCTTGCAATCGCGATCCACGATCAGGAAGTGGAAGTGGTAGGTCACGCTGCCGCACGACAGGGTTTCGGAAGACCAGTAATGGTTATCGACTTTCTGGCAGCTCGGCACCGACGGCTTGCTGGTGTTGGGAACGGCAACGCAGGCTGTAGCCTTACGTGGCGTGGGTGTAGATATCAATTCGTTGCCGACGTTGCCAATGAATTTGTAGAAAATCACTGCTGTCTCGAAGCTCTGCGAAAGGCTGGTTTCACGCCAGCGAATCAGGTCGCCCACCTGAGCTTTCAAATTCAGTTCACCACCGGCCTGGCCATTTATCACGTTGTCCCGGTTGGTCACCATGTACACATGGTTGACGTCGATTAACGTCGGCGAGTCGGGATTTTTGCTGATGTTTGGGTAGTTTTTCAGAATGGTTTCAGTGTCGATTGAAACAAGAACATCCGTGACTCGAGACATAGTAAAGCTCCTTGTTCATAGTGAGCGCCTGGCATCTTTCCAGGCACAGCATCGCTTGCTTGCCTTGCGGCCGTTGCGAAAACACTACGGGCGGAACCCACCGATCACGGGAGATAAGTTGGCCTTGCTCCCTGCGTGCAAACTGATAAGTCGGGTTCCTTCCGACGGCCGCGATTAGGACTATAGATGCGAAACAGAGGCTGTCAAAATTGCTGGACTGCATGTTCGACGAGCGGTCGATATAGTTATGACTTCCGATGATTTGGCGATAAAAAACAGCTCATTCAAAACCGCTTTGCTCCACCGACGCCAAGTGATGCAAGTTCAGGCAATAGACAGAAATGACCTGCTACAAGATCAGTGGGCCAGGCAGGAGCATGGCTGGAAAGGGGGGCAAATTTTGCTGTTTCACTCGATGAGGGGGTCAACTGACATCTTTCGCCATAGGTCGGATAGGGCAGGGCGCACCGGTCGGGGTATCGTAGCGAACCGCTTGTGCGCCGCTGCCCACAACAACGCACCGACAGGAGAACGCAATGAGTTGGTCCGCCAAACAATACGTCGCTTTTGAAGATGAACGCACCCGCCCGGCCCGTGACTTGCTCGCGGCGATCCCGCCGGTGGACGCGCGCTCAGCCATCGACATCGGTTGCGGTCCCGGCAATTCGACCGAGTTGCTGGTGGAGCGCTTCGCCGATGCCACGGTGCGTGGCCTGGACAGTTCGACCGATATGATCGAGGCCGCCCGCAAGCGCTTGCCGCAGTTGCAATTCGACACGGCTGACATCGATACCTGGAACGAAACGGGTCCGTTCGATGTGATTTTTGCCAACGCGGTGTTGCAGTGGGTGCCCGATCACGCGACGTTATTGCCTTCGCTGGCCGCCCGACTGACCCAAGGCGGCAGCCTAGCCATTCAGATGCCTGACAATCTCAACGAGCCGTCCCATCGCCTGATGCGCGAAGTCGCTGCCGATGGGCCGTGGGCCAGCAAGTTGGCGGACGCCGCCGGTCAACGCACGGAAATGGCGAGCGCCAGCGAGTACTACTCGATGCTGCGACCGCATTGTGCGCGGGTCGACGTGTGGCGCACCACCTACCATCACCCGCTCGCGGGCGGTGCGTCGGGCGTGGTCGAGTGGTTCAAGGGCAGCGGCTTGCGGCCGTTTCTCGAAGCGCTGGATGACGAGGAAAAAGCGCAATACCTCGAGCAGTATCACGCCGCCATCGAGCAGGCTTATCCGGCACTGAGCGATGGTTCGGTGCTGTTACCGTTTCCGCGGTTGTTTATCGTCGCGACGCGTTAATGCAAAAAGGGACGGATCACGCTGAGCGTTATCTGTCCCTTCGCCTGGCACTCAGGTACTCAAAAATAAACGAAGCAAAGCCGAACAACCCGATCATCGTAATGATCATGATCCCCAACTCTGAATTGTCCATGTTGATCTCTTGGCGATGTGTGAGCTGACACAATAAAGGTTCTGTGGTCAGGTCCCACGCAGCGCTACTGTTTCTTTACTGGCTTGCAGGAATCCATACGCAAACATTACGAATACCCGGCGTCGCCCTCAGCGCTGAACGCCGACCAGCATCATCATCGGCCGCTCCCGCTCTTCGGCCAGGGCCGGTTGTACCGCCACCTCAGCATCGGTCGGGCCCCATTCGTTGACCTGCTGGATGCTGAAACCTGCGCCAATCAGCGAATTGAGCAACGTGCCGATAGTGCGGTGCTGCTTGATCACGCCTTCGGCCAGCCAGTTCGTCACCCGCTCGCCTTCCATTTGATAACTGTCCACCGGCCAGCGTTTGTTCCCTTCGCTATCAATCAGCCAGCCCGGATTACGCGGGGCCATGAAGATTGGGTGTTCGATGGAAAATACGAAGCGTGAACCGGGTTTAAGGGCTGCGTGGATTTTGGCGAACAGACCTGGAAGATCTTTGATGTAGTGCAGCGCCAGAGAGCTGTATGCCAGATCAAAACTGGCTGCGGGCAGATCGAGTTGTTCCAGGTCGGCACGGGCGTATTGGATATTGGTTTGCGACGTCGTCCTGCGTGCCTGCTCCAGCATTTTTTCCGAAACGTCCAGACCGAGCACACTATCGGCACCGTGTTCACTGGCCCAGCGACAGAACCACCCGTAACCGCAGCCTAGGTCGACCACCTTCAGGCCTTTCATGAGAGGCAGCATTGCTTTGAGCGAAGGCCATTCGGGCGCTGCGTCGAGACCGCCGATGGAACGGGCAATCTGGCTGTAGCCCTCGAAAAATTCCGGGTCGTCGTAGATGTTTTGAGTCATGTTTGGAAGGCTCTGTTGAGATCGTTCATGGGCGGCACCTGATGTGCGGCCGATTGGGTTCCCTCGGAGAGTGATGACGCGTCTTCGTCGATGGCCGCGCAGGGGGGAGGGTGGTTGAAGATAGGGAAATGCTAGCGGGTTCAGCGGGTAGGGGAAACGGGATGAGCGTTGGGGATTTGTAAGCGAGGTTCATTTCAAAAAAGCGGCTATACGGTTAATGCCGAACAGATAATTGGCGGAACACCGCAATCTATGTGGGAGCGAGCTTGCTCGCGATGACGGTTTAACATTCAACAGCTGTATTGACTGCCAGTCCGCTATCGCGAGCAAGCTCGCTCCCACAGGGTTGCGGCTGAACTGATCGGAATTTGCAATCCATAGCTGCCTCATACGTCGATGCTAGTAGGTTTCGCGAAGTACTTGGTCAAGTTGATCTCCACCACTTCCCAGACACATCCCGCGTACTTCGGATTCGCTCTATGCAGGGTGACTTTGCCGGCAGGTGGAATCGGCAAGCCGTTTTCATCCAGTATTTCGAAATGCCCCTCAATGGCTTCACGCGCCATGGCCATCGCATCGTCCAGATCTTTCCCCGCCGAAAAACAACCTGGGACATCCGGGATTTCCACACCCCATGCATGCTTGTCATCGCCCATTGAAATTGCAATCGGATAAAGCATATTCACTGCCCTCCCTTAGACCAGTTGCTGGCGCTATAAACGCAAAGGACGCCCAAAAGGCGCCCTAATCTCACGTCAAAACTATTCCGCATCCATGCGTCGAGCGATGACGTCCAGCACATCACAACCGTCGCGCAAAGGCACGCAGCACAGCAATGCAAAGTCGCTGAGGATCACCGCGTCAGACGTAATGTCGCCTCGCATCGCGAGGTTTTCAAGAAGCTGCGTGACAGCCCGGATTCTGTAGCTGGCGGTGCTGAGCAGGGAATGCAGCGGTTGGGTGGTGTTGACGAACAGGGAGGGAAGGTCGTCGGCGTTACTGGTTAAAGCCATGTATTCGTTCATGAGTAGTTACCGTTAGTAGGTGGAAGACCTGCCACTCAATCGTCGCCAAACAATTAGGGTGGCAGCTGTACGCGGGTTGGCGAACCGGACAACGGTGAAACCGGCAGACCCGAAAGTCTCCCACGCACAGCTACCAAAAAAAGCGCAGTAAAGTGCAGTCAGAAAAAGCTCCGAAAAAGCTCGGAGTGCTTCTGAATCGTTGTCATCGAGTCGCCAAACCCAATACGCCATTTGGGCGCGGAACGGACTATAGGCCTCGTGACAACAGCGCAGCAATGCGCAAGTCTACGGACAATTCCCACCGTAGTGTAGGACCTTGCCTTTTCGATAATTGGCCACTTTCGTGCCACTAGCGAATGGGTTTTCGACAGGTGATGGCAGGAGTTGATTGATCATTCAGGATGAAAAAATCAGCGGTTTACTAAATCCTGTTCTCAACGAGCCAGGCCTTGCTGATGCACACGGAATTTAAGAGCCTCAATCGGATCGGACGGCGGCATCGGGTGATGCTCGTCTTCGTACTTTTCGATGAGCAGCGCCAGAGTTTCCAGATCTTCACCTTCACGCGACCCAATGCCTGCCCCCACAGCTTCTCCACACGAGCAAATGCAGCGTTCAGGTCTTCTTGGTTGAGAATTAGCTTACGGTTCATTCCACGGTCTCCGCGTTGATCTGTTCATCTTGGGCAACGGGTGCCGACAATTCCGTTACCGGGGCAAGTAAAACGCTAACAAAAACACCATTTTTGTGCGAAAACGTTAATTTTCGCGATGAAACACAAATCCCAGACACAAAAAAACCGGCCATCAAGGCCGGTTTTTTTTACCTGCATCCCCCGTCAAAACACCACGTGAGACCAAAATTCGATTGGAGCGGGTGAAGGGAATCGAACCCTCGTTATCAGCTTGGGAAGCTGGAGTAATGCCATTATACGACACCCGCTCAGAGCGGCTGACTTTGTACCAGATGTGCGCGTGGAAATGAAGTTTTTCTTTGCGCGCGATGCGTTTAGCGCAGGTGAACGGTCGTTCGCGGGCAAGCCTCGCTCCTACAGGAATGCGTTTAACACTGTAAGGCGGGGCTTGCTCGCGACGACGCTGTTTCAGATGGCCAGTGCATGTTGGTCCTGGACGTAGTGGTAGCGCGGTCGGCTTGCGTGTTGTGCCGGTTTCAGGAAGCCCAGCAACGCGTCGCGGCTGTCTCGGCAGGCAGCTTTGTGCTCCATGTCGAGAAAGTGGCCGGTGGCCTGAAGGGTGCTGAAGGTGGCGTTTTGCACGTGGTTGGCGAACAACCGGGCGCCATCGGCGGCGGTGTATTCGTCCCATTCGCCGTTCATGAACAGCACTGGCACGTTGATTTTCTCTGCGGCTTTGAGGAAGCACTGGCGATCGCTGTTAAGCAGATCGCTGATGTGGAAGTGCATCTGCCCGTATTCATGCTCGGCCAGGCTGCTGACATGGCGATAGTTGAAGCGCTTGAACAGCGTCGGCAGGTGTTTGCCGATGGTGCTGTTGACCAGGTTGCCGACCCGGTCGCCGTCACGGCTGCCGAGGTAGTCAACGCCGCGCTCGAGGTAGTCGAGCATGTGCGCGTTGATCTCCGGGGAGAACGAACTGATCACGGCTTTTTCGATGCGCCGTGGCTGTTGGGCCAGGGCGACCAGGGTTGCGGCGCCACCCCAGGAAAACGACAGCACGTGTTCGGCGCCGAAGTGGTCGATCAGCTCCAGGAGGATCTGCCCTTCGACTTCCTTGGTCAGCAATTTCTCATGCAGGTTGTGGGCTTTTGACTTGCCCGCGTAAGGTTGGTCGTAGCAGACCACATTGAACTGTGGATGAAGATTTTTCACGGTTTGTGCAAACGACGCAGTCGTGGCCATCGAGCCGTTGACCAGAATAATGGTCTTCTCTGCGGCGTCTGCGCGATAGAACTCCGTGTAAACCCGATACTGACCCTGTATATCCAGCACAGCGATTTCTGGCCTCATGTCATCAGACTCCAAGCAAGCGGGTATGCGCGCAAATGAGATTGCACGAGCTTTGTGACAGGTAGGCATACGCCTTGAATTTGGAGGCCCATGTCGATCCGTACAGCAGGTCGACGGGTATTATTATTGGCGGGCAGTCTGTCGGTCTGAGGCGGAACCTGAGGGTTCTCTAACCGGCAAAAAGTTACTTTGAAGTATGTTGTGACTCATCGGTCACATTTCGGCCGACGTCCTGATTCAAGCAGGGGTCACGTGATCGCGCAAGTGCCTTTCGTAAATTGTTCGACAACTTCTGCTCAGCGGTAGGCTGCTTAGATCAAATGGATCTCTTCGGTGCGTAATGCCCGGTACTCGCCCGGTTTCAGCGCACTGTCGAGCACCAGCGGGCCCATGCGTTCGCGGTGCAGGCGCAGCACCTTGTTGTCGAAGTGGCCGAACATTCGCTTCACCTGGTGATAACGGCCCTCGACGATGCTCAGACGCGCCGATGTCGGCCCTAGCACGATCAGCTCGGCCGGTTGCGTGGTGAGGTCTTCGAAAGCGAAGTACAACCCTTCAGTGAATTTCAATGCGTATTCCGGGCCAATCTCCTGCTCGGTCTCGACGTAATAGACCTTGGGCAGTTTGGTCTGCGGTTGGGTCAGGCGCCGCGACCAGCTACCGTCGTTGGTGATCAGCATCAGGCCGGTGGTGTTGAAATCCAGGCGACCGGCGATGTGCAAGTCATCGCGGTCCGGCTCATGGATCAGGTCGAGTACGGTCGGGTGCGCCGGGTCGCGGGTGGCGCTGACGCAGCCGGGCGGTTTGTGCAGCATGAAGTAGCGTGCGGGCTTGCCGACTTGCAGCACTTCGTCATCAACTTCGACTCGGCTGAATTCCAGTACCTCGGCATGCGGGTCGCTGACGATTTTTCCGTCGACCCGTACGCGCTTTTCCACCAGCAACAGGCGCACCTGCTTACGGTTGAAGCGCGGCAGGTTGCTGAGGAAACGGTCAACGCGCATGGCTGGGGTTCAGTTGGAAAAGGGGCGCGTATCTTACGTGATCGGCGGGACGCTTGCTTATAGCTGCGCCTCGACCTCGGCACAACGCGGGCACAAGCAGGATTTGTCGCGCAGTTCGGCCGGCAGCGCTTCGAGCACCGCCGGGTCGATACTGACACCAAAGCACCAGCACGCTTGATCAACGGTTCGCGGGTCGGCCAGGGTGCAAGCGTTGGAGGCGCCGCAGGCCGGACAGAATTCAGGTTTGTTCATGTAGGGCTATGCATAACTGGTGTGAGGCATTTCCATGCAGGTTCGGTTACGGCCGGATTGCTTGGCCCGATACATCGCATGATCGGCCCTGGAGAGCAGGGTGTGCAAGGTTTCATCCGGTTGCAGCGTCGTGAGGCCAATGCTGACTGTCAGCTTCAAGGCCTGATCGTTGTAGGCATAACGCTGTTGCTCGACATGTTGACGAATTTTCTCGGCGATCATTAGACCGGTCTCACCGTCGGTGTCCTTGAGCAGCACGATAAACTCTTCGCCACCCCAGCGGCAGACGATGTCGGAGTGCCGCAGGCAACTCTCCAGATCCCGGGCGAAGCCGATCAGCACCTGATCGCCGGCCAGGTGACCGTAGGTGTCGTTCAAGGCCTTGAAGTGATCCAGATCCAGCAACAACGCGGTCAGCGGCTTGGGCTCGCGCTGGGCCTCGTGCATGGCTTGCGCTGCCAGGAGATCGAAGCCACGGCGATTCGGCAGTTCGGTCAGGCTGTCGAGCGTCGCCTGCGCCTGGATCTTGCCCTGGTAGCGCTTGATCACGCGGTTGAGCAGGGCCAGCACGATCAGCGTGACGAGCAGGCAGATCAGCAGGTTGAGGTACAGCGACTGGCGGATTTCACTGAGGGCGCCGTCTTCACGCTTGTCGACGAACAAGTACCAGTTCAGCTCCGGAATGAAGCGCACGTTGAGAAAATGGCCCTGGCCGTGGACGGAATATTCGTAGCTGCCGCTGTGGGGTTTTGGCAGCTGGCTGACCAGGTCCTTCATGTTCTCAAGCGCGCCGAGTTTCTGGCCGATGCGCGCGCCTTGCGGGCCACCGTCGGCGCCGGTGAGCACCAGTCGGCCGAAGTTGTCGACGAAGTACACGCTGCGCTGGTATCGCTGCTGGTATTTGTCGATCAGCTTGATCACCGCATCGACCGTCAGACCGACACCCGCAGCGCCAATGAATCGGTTGTTGTAGTCGTAAACCTTGTAGTTGATGAAGAAAGTCTGGTTGTCCTTGTTGGCAAGGTCCGGGTCGACGTTGATCTCGTAGGGATCGGCCATGTCGCGCACGCGGAAGTACCAGGCATCGCGGGGTTCAGTGGACTTGACCTGTTTGAGCACGCCTTTGGCGTGGTAGTAGGTGAGGCTGGTGTTGGAGACGAAAAATGCCGTGTAGGCGCCGTAGTGGGTCATGACCTCGTTGAGGTAGCGGGTCATTTTCTCGGGGTCTTGCTCGCCGTTTACCACCCAGTCACGCATGAAGGTGTCGCGGGACATCATCGAGGAAATCAGGATTGGTCTGACGAGGTCTTTCTGGATTTCCGAGTAGACCGTGTCCGACGTCAGGGGCAGTTCGGTGTTGACGATGCTGTCGCGGATGGAGGCTCGCGAGGCGTAGTAACTGAGGAAAGAGGTCGCGAGAAAGCCTGCACCCAGCAACGCGATAAGCGTGAGGACCAACGATCGTTGCGAATACAGCGGCGAGCGAAGCGGCATGACGATTCCGTTGGCAGTGACCCGATGGCAGGCATTCTAATGGCACTGCGGGGAAATGACTTCTGCATTTGTCAGGTGAATCGGCACAGATCAAGCGTTGTGGCGTCTGCGCTGACGCCTTCGCGGGCAAGCCTCGCTCCTACAGGTATTTTGTGTCCCCCCGCAATCACGCGAACAACACAAAACCTGTAGGAGCGAGCGGTGCGGCGATCCGACTTGCCCGCGAATCGAGAGATCACCGCATATTTTTCAGATACGCACGCCATCCACCCAAATGACTGATATTGGCTGCCCCCTCCAACCCATACCCCTCACAAATAAACCCACTCTCCCAACGTCCGTCCGCCAGTTGCACCTTGCCCAACCCCAGCGGCGCCGCAATCCCGGTCAAAAACGAGCCCAACTCACTGCTCGGCAACTCCCAAACCTCCACCGCAATCGCCACACCACCGTCCTTCACCCGCACCATCCCCGGACGAAACGGCGGGCCACCGGCCAACGCATACAGTTGATAGTCCGGCGAACTGAACGTCGTCTCGACCAGCCGAGCCCCGCGCTTCTTCAATTGCCAGTTCAGCGCCAACCCATCCAGATGCGCGCC
This sequence comes from Pseudomonas sp. RT6P73, assembly GCF_054897715.1. Classification (NCBI taxonomy): domain Bacteria; kingdom Pseudomonadati; phylum Pseudomonadota; class Gammaproteobacteria; order Pseudomonadales; family Pseudomonadaceae; genus Pseudomonas; species Pseudomonas sp. RT6P73. The sequence continues at coordinate 993,320 of NZ_JBUBUV010000002.1, forward strand.
ACACACCACCAGTCGTGCGCGATCATGGCGAGCGACAGTCGTCGGTGCAGGCTCAGCCGAACGGCGTTGCAGAGCATCCGCCACACCCAACAAATACTGATCGGTAAACGCCCGGCCAAACACGGTCACCCCCCACGGCAAACCATTGCCCATAAAACCACTGGGCACAGCGACGGCTGCGTAATCGAGCAGGTTCATGAAGTTGGTGTAGTAACCCAGTTCTGAATTGCGCAGTACTGGTTCGGCTTCCAGTTCCGCCAGGGTAACGGGGCGGCCGATAGTGGGGGTGACGACGCAATCAAGATTTTCCAGGGCTTGATCGCACAGCGCTTTCAGGGCTTGCAGCCGATACTGGGCACGGAACGTCTGCACGCCATTCACCGCCGGCGCCTTGGTCAGCACCGCGCGAATCACCGGCAATACGGCTTCAGGATTCTGCTCCATCAACTCGCCCGCCACGCTGTAGCGCTCCGCCACCCACGGTCCTTCATACAGCAGCCGCGCCGCTTCAAGGAATGGCGACAGATTCAGTTCCACCGCTTCACCTCCCAAAGCCTTGAGCTGATCGATGGCATCACCGAACAACAACGGCCCTTCAGGGCAGCCGAAGAATTCCAGATCCTGCGCACGCGGTACGCCGAAACGGAAAGGACGCGGCGTGCCGAACGCCGAGCCGTCATTCCACAGCGGGTTGCGGCGGCTGTATTCATCTCGCGGGTCGAGGTGCGCGGTGAGCGCCAGCAACTGACTTGCCTCCCGAGCCGTCGCGGTGAACGTCGTTACGCAATCAAGTGTGCGACAGGCCGGCACCACACCCGCCGTGGAGATCAACCCTTTGGTGGCTTTCAACCCGACCAGATTGTTCAGCGCCGCCGGGACACGTCCCGATCCCGCCGTGTCGGTGCCCAACGAAAAACTCGCCACGCCCAGCGCTACCGCCAGCGAAGATCCGGCGCTGGAACCGCCCGACGGATACTCCGGCAATACGCTGTTCGGGCATGCGCCATACGGCGAGCGACTGCCATTGAGGCCGGTGGCAAACTGATCAAGATTGGTCTTGCCCAGCGGAATCGCGCCCAGCGCCAGCAACTGCTCGACGATGGTCGCCGAGTGTTGCGGCACATAAGCAAACGTCGGGCACGCTGCGGTGGTGGGAATACCCGCCAGGTCGATGTTGTCCTTGATCGCAAACGGCACACCAAACAGCGGCAGGCTGTCGAGGTCGCGGCCGTCGAGCGCGGCGATGTACGGTTCCAGTTCTTCAACACTAAGCAAATGGATGAACAGGTGATAATCCGGGTTCAGTGCCGCGGCTTTATCGCGCAGGCCCAGCAGCAATTGACGGGGCGTGATGTTGCCGAGGCGATAAGCGCTGCGCAGGGCGTCGAGTTGCAGATTGATATTCATGGCGTCATTCCTTTTCTAAATGGGTTCAGTCGAGTTCCAGCACCACGACGCGCTGTCCGGCGCGCACCGCCGAACCCGGTTGCACGCGGATCTCGCGCACCACGCCGGCCATGGGTGCGAGCAGCGGAATTTCCATCTTCATCGACTCCAGAATCACCAGCACGTCACCGGCGGCGACGCGGCTGCCGGTCTCGACCTGAACCTGCCAGAGGTTGCCGGCAATGTGGCTGTCGACGCTCATTTCACCGTTGGCCAGCGGTGCGTCTTCGGCCACTTCCGGGGCCGGTTCTTCGCTGTCGAAATGCGCCTGGCCGCTGGCGATCCAGCGCTCGCGCTCGGCGTTGAACGCGCCTTGTTGCTGATCGCGAAACGCGGCGATGGTCTCGGCTTCTTTTGTCAGAAAGGCCTGGTAATCCGCGAGGTTCAGCTGGCTGTTTTCGATGTTCAAATCGAAGCGCCCGAGCGGGAAGTCCCGGCGGATGCGCAGCAGTTCATCGGCGCTCACCGGATAGAAACGGATCTGGTCGAAAAAGCGCAGCAGCCACGGTTTGCCGTCGAACGCGGCGACTTCGCGGTAGCGATTCCACATCTGCAACGTGCGCCCGACAAACTGATAACCGCCGGGGCCTTCCATGCCGTACACGCACATGTAGGCGCCACCGATGCCCACCGAGTTTTCCGCAGTCCAGGTACGGGCCGGGTTGTACTTGGTGGTGACCAGTCGATGGCGCGGATCGAGCGGGGTGGCGACCGGTGCACCGAGGTAGACATCACCCAAACCCATCACCAGATAGCTCGCGTCGAACACCGTGCGCTGCACTTCGTCGAGGTTCGGCAGGTCGTTGATGCGGCGGATGAACTCCAGATTGCTCGGGCACCACGGTGCGTCCTTGCGCACGGTGGTCATGTATTTCTCGATTGCCAACTGACAGGCCGGATCGTCCCAGGACAACGGCAAATGCACGATGCGCGAGGGCACTTGCAAGTCTTTGGCGGCGCACACGGCGTCCCATTCGCCGGCGACGATACCGAGCAGATCGGCCAGCGGCAGTTGCTCGGGCTGGTAGTGCACTTGCAGCGAGCGGATGCCTGGGGTGAGGTCGATGACGCCGTGCAGGTGTTTGCTTTCCAGGGCTTGCATCAGGGCATGGGCGCGGAAGCGCAGGACGAGGTCGAGTTCCGGGGCGCCGATTTCTAGTAGCAGATGAGTGTCACCCGACAACCTCGCAACGAGCCGCGTATCCCCCTGACCCAAATCCAGCACCACAGGCGACACAACCCCCTGTGGGAGCTGGCCTGCCAGCGATGAAGATGATGCGGTGTCTGGTCGGTCCCCATCGCTGGCAGGCCAGCTCCCACAGGGGGTATTCCATTTCAGGGCGAGGTTGCGGGCGGTCTTGAGATCGACCGGGAGGAACTGCACTTTGTCCCCAGCCTTGAGTTGGCCCAGCTGCCAAAGATCCGCCTCGATCACCGTCACCGGGCAAACAAACCCGCCGAGGCTCGGGCCATCGGGACCGAGGATTACGGGCATGTCCCCGGTGAAATCCACCGCCCCAATGGCATACGGATTGTCATGAATATTCGACGGATGCAGCCCGGCCTCACCCCCATCGGCACGCACCCATTCCGGCTTCGGCCCGATCAATCGCACGCCGGTACGGCTGGAGTTGAAATGCACTTCCCACTGGGTCGCAAAGAAGGTGCCGACGTAGTTTTCGGTGAAATATTCCGGTGCACCGTGGGGACCATAGATCACCCGGACCTTCCGCACTGCGGGTAAATCGGCGACGTGGTCCAGTTGTTGACCGACGCCACGATCAATCAACGCAGGCACATGCAACACGTCCCCGGCACGCAACGCACGACCGCCATGCCCACCAAACTGTCCGAGGGTGAACGTGCTTTTGCTGCCCAGATAATCCGGCACCTGCAAGCCGCCACGCAGGCACAGGTAGCTGCGAGCGCCAGCACCGGCAATCGTGCCGAGGCTTAGAGTGGCGCCGGCCGGAATCAGCAGCGCCGTGTTCATCGCAACAGTTTCACCGTTCAGCGTCAGCGGAATCACCGCGCCAGTGACCGCCACCACCGCATCGCAATTGAAGCGCAGCAACGGCCCGCTCATGGTGATTTCCAGCGCAGCGGCACCTTCATCATTACCCAGCAGAAGATTGCCCAGACGTAACGCGCGACTGTCCATCGGCCCCGATGGCGGCACGCCCACCGCCCAGTAACCGAGTCGACCGGGATAATCCTGAACGCTGGTCTGGGTGCCGGCGCTGAGCACTTCAAACGTGTTGGCCTGATACACCAGACCTTCCAGGCAACGGGTCCATGGCTGGCCGCTGGCGAACGGTGCATCGAGCAGAATTTGCCGCAGGAAATCGCGGTTGGTTTCCACGCCGTAGAGCAGGCTGTCACCCAGCGCCCGATGCAGATCGGCAGCGGCCTCTTCACGAGTCGGTGCCCAACTGATGACCTTGGCGATCATCGGGTCGAAGTACGGCGGGATCTCGCAACCGGCCTCGACCCACGTGTCGATGCGCAGCCGTTTGCCATCGGCGGCAGGGAAGTTCACGGCGGTCAGCAAGCCTGGGCTCGGCTGAAAATCGCGGCCCGGATCTTCGGCATACAGCCTGGCCTGAATCGCATGGCCGTCGGCTTTCAAGCCTTGGCTCAACTCATTCAATGGCGGCAAATCACCGGCCGCCAGTTCCACCATCCAGCGCACCAGATCGACGCCCCACACTTGCTCGGTAACGCCGTGCTCCACCTGCAAACGGGTGTTCACTTCGAGAAAGTAGAAACGCTGAGCCTCACTGTCGAAGACGAATTCCACGGTACCGGCGCTGCGGTAGTCCACTGCTTTTGCCAGTTTGATCGCCGCTGTGCAGAGTTCTTCAGCCATGCCTTCGGGCAGGTTCGGCGCCGGGGTTTCTTCGAGGACTTTCTGGTTGCGCCGTTGCACCGAGCAGTCGCGTACGCCGAGGGCAATCACGTCGCCGCGACCGTCGCCAAACACCTGAACTTCCAGATGACGGGCGCGCTGGATGTACTTCTCGATGAACACCCCGGCATCGCTGAAGTTGTTCTGGCCGAGGCGTTTGACCGCTTCGAAAGAGTCGCTCAACTCGGCCGCGCTGCGGCACACGCGCATGCCGATGCCACCGCCGCCAGCGGTGCTTTTGAGCATCACCGGGTAGCCGACCTGTTCGCCAGCGATGAGCGCCGCGTCGAGGCTGTCGAGCAGTTCGGTACCCTCGAGCATCGGCACGCCGTGTTGCTTGGCCAGGGCGCGCGCGGTGTGCTTGAGGCCGAACACACGCAGTTGCTCTGGCGTCGGGCCGATGAAGGCGATGTCGGCGGCTTCGCAGGCTTCGGCGAACGCGGCGTTTTCCGAGAGAAAACCGTAGCCGGGGTGGATCGCCGTGGCGCCGGTGGCTTTGGCGATGGCGAGGATTTTGTCGACGGCCAGGTAAGTGCCGGCGGCTGCGCCTTCACCGAGGCTGTGGGCTTCATCGGCTTGCAGGATGTGCAGGCTCGCGGCATCGGCTTCGGAGTAAACGGCAACGCCTTTGACCTGCACGTCACGCAGGGTGCGCAGGATGCGGCAGGCAATGGCGCCACGGTTGGCAATCAGGATTTTTTCGAACATGGCATAGACCCCGGAGGGGATGCGGGCCGTCCCGCAGTTTTTCGATAAGCGCCGGGGTCGTCCCCGACGGCAAAATCACAACTCTTCAGAACACCACTGAACCTGTGGGAGCGGGCTTGCCCGCGATGGGGCCGGCACTTTCAACATTGATGTCGACTGACATACCGCTATCGCGGGCAAGCCCGCTCCCACAGGGTTCAGTGGTGCTTTGGGGGTTTGAGGCACTGGCCCGAACGGGCCTGGCACAGGGCAAACAACCACCGCCGCAACCGCACTATTTTCAGTTCCATACCAAAAGCTCCGCAGGGGTCGGGTTGTAGGCGTTGCACGGGTTGTTCAGTTGCGGGCAGTTGGAGATCAGCACGATCACGTCCATCTCGGCCCGCAGGTCGACGTATTTGCCCGGTGCCGAAATCCCGTCTTCAAAAGTCAGCCCGCCGTCGGCAGTCACTGGCACGTTCATGAAGAAGTTGATGTTCGGGCCGATGTCACCTTTGCCCAGTCGCCCGTCATGAACGCAGGCGCGCAGGTAGTTGTCGCGGCAGCTGTGCATGTAGCGTTTCTCCAAGGCGTAACGCACGGTGTTGCTCTCTTGCGCGCAGGCGCCGCCGAGGGTGTCGTGACGCCCGCAAGTGTCGGCGACGATGGTCAGCATCGGCTTGCCGAGGTTGGAATACAGCACGCTGCCGGTGCTCAGGTAGACGCTGTTCTGCCGGCGCAACGTGCGCTGCACGTCGTAGCGTTCCTTGGGATTGGCAACGCTGTAGAACAAAGTGTCGACGGCCTGGTTACCTTCCAGGTCGAGGATGCGCAGGGTCTGGCCGGTCTTGATTTCCATCAGCCACGGTTCGCCGGCCGGGATGGTCGCGCGGTAGACCGCTGTTTCTGGATGCTTTTGAGCGGTAGCGATTGCAAGTGACATGGCAGCGATCCTCAGGCGAACAGGCGGTCGGTGTTGATGAAGCCGCGCTCGTTTTCCGGGCGCGAGGTGCGGCAGTGTTCGGCAATGCTGGCGTCGGCGTTCATCCAGCTCAACTTCAAGGGTTTCGGTGCGTAGTCCGGCGATGGGTCCATCGGGTGTTGCAGCGCGGTCAGCACCACCAGCGTGTCCATCGGCGCGTACAACTCGATGTAGTCGCCAGCCTTCGAGTTGCCTTCGACAAAGTGGAAACGCCCGGCCTCATCGACGTTCACGCGGCTGAACAGGTTGAGGGTCATCAGCAGATCCGACAGGCCCAACCCCCACTTGCCCAATTCCACCAACAGGTTGTCGGTGCCGTTGCGAAAGTAGCCGTTGCGCAGTTCCTGATAGCGCCCGGCACCGTATTTTTCCGCGACCTCTTCAGCGCAGAGCACGCCGCCAAGGCTGTCGCTCCAGCCGCAAGTGTCGGCGGTGATGGCGGCGAGTACTCGGCCCATGTCCGAGTACAGACAATGGCCGCTGGTGAGCTTGGCGGTGTGTTGGCATTTGAGGCTGTCGGGCAGGTTCAGACGCTCGGTTTTTTCATTGGCATTGAGCAGCGTCAGGCTGACGTTGGCGCCGCCGCGCAGGTCGGTCAGGCGCAACAGTTGGCCGCGTTTCAGCACGAAAGAACGATGGCCGCCACCGGGGAGCATTTCTTCGGCGAATGGCGGGAAGAGTTGAGTCGAATCAGTCATGTGCAAAGTCCTCTTAAGCGGTGCGAAGCGTGCCTGCCAATTCAGCCGGCAGGGCGTCGACGGCGGCACGATGGGCGCGGCGGTCGCTGTTCAAAGGGATGTCGTAGGTGATGCGCGCGCCATAGGCGCCGGGGGCGTGCGGGTCGACGCGGACCTTGTCGAACACCAGCAGGCGAGTGCCGAGGCTGAAACCTTCGGACAGGTCATGGGTGACCATGAACACCGTCAGTTGCGTCTCGCGCCACAGCTCCAGCAGCAAGCCGTGCATGTCTTTGCGGATGCCCGGATCGAGCGCGCCGAAGGGTTCGTCGAGCAGCAACACACGGGGTTTCATGATCAGCGCCTGGGCAATGGCCAGGCGTTGTTGCATGCCGCCGGAAAGCTGCGCCGGGTACTTGTCCAGCGAGTGGCCGAGGCCGACTTTGTGCAGCAGCACCGAGGCCTGTTCCCGCGCATCGCGTTTGGCACTGCCGAACAAGCGCCCGAGTAACGGCGAGCGCGGCAGTTCCAGGCCGAGGGCGACGTTGTCGAGCACGGTCAGGTGCGGGAACACCGAGTAACGCTGGAACACCACGCCACGGCTCGAATCCGGTTCACCGGCCAGGGCCTGGCCATCGAGCAGAATCTCGCCGCGACTGGCGCGTTCCTGGCCAAGCAGCAGCCGCAAGAAGGTCGATTTACCGCAACCCGACGCGCCGACCAAGGTGCAGAACTCACCTTCGTTGACGCTCAGGTTCAACCCTTCGAGCACCACCTGATCGGCGTATTGCTGCCAGACGTTTTTTACCGTGATGAAGCTCATGCGCGGGCTCCTTCGTACCAAGGGAAAGCACGCTGAGTCAGGCGCTTCAGGCCCCAATCCATCAACCAGGCGAGCAGGGTGATCCACACCACGTAGGGCAAAATCACGTCCATCGCCAGGTAACGGCGCACCAGGAAAATCCGGTAGCCGAGGCCGTCGGTAGACGCGATAGCTTCGGCGGCGATCAGGAACAACCACGCCGAACCCAGCATCAACCGCAGCGAGATCAGCAGTCGCGGCATCAGTTGCGGCAGCACCACTCGCAGCATCAGGGTCCAGGTTGAGGCGCCGAGGGTCTGGGCCTTGATCAGCAACTCGACCGGAATTTCCCGGGCACGCTGTTCCAGGTCTCGCGCCAGGCACGGGGTGATGCCGATTACGATCAGCATCACTTTCGACAATTCCCCCAGTCCGAAGACGATGAACAGAATCGGCAGAATCGCCAGCGGCGGCACCATCGACAGCACCGTCAGCAACGGCGACAACGGTGCGCCAAACAGCGGCAACGTCCCGGCGGCGATGCCCAGGCACAACCCGGCCAATGCGCTGATGCCGAGGCCGATGGCCAGGCGGCGCAGACTGGACGCGGTGTCTTGCCACAGCAGGTATTCACCGGTGCGCGTGTCGGCGGTGAAGGCCAGGCGTTTCACCGCGTCGGTCATCTGCACGGCACTTGGCAGCAGCTTGTCGTTGGGGTTGTCCGTCAGCCGCTCGGCCGAGCCCATGAAGTAGGCGAACAGCACCAGGGCGAACGGCAGGATCACCAACAGCAGGCGACTCGGGCGATCCGGGTGGCGATTGATCAGGCGCATGGCCAGTCCTCCGGTTTACAGCTTGGCGTCAGCGGCCATCTGCACGTAGGTCGGGTCGAAGCGCAGCTTGAGGTTGGTCTTGTCGCCGCTGGTCACGCCATTGGCGAAGGCCATGCCGACCGCGCTGGTGTCCTTGGCGCCTTCACCGAGCAAGCCGTGCTGGAACGAGAACTCGGCGACTTTGCGCATGGTTTCCGGCAGCTGCTTGCTGGTGGAGAAGTCCAGGGCTTCCTTGGGCGTGGCGAACAATTTGGTGGTGTCGAGTTGCGACTGGAAACCGGCCAGGTCGGTGCCCGAGGCTTTGGCCATGTGTTCCAGCGCGGTTTTGCTGGCGGCGTTTTTCGCGTTCATCAACGCGACCACTTCGAACCAGGCGCCGGTCAGCGCTTTGCCCAGGGCCGGGTTGTCTTTGAGGGTGGCGCTGTTGACCACCATCATGTCCATGATTTCGCCGGGGATCTGGCTGGAGTTGAAGACTTCGGTCACCGCAGGCTTGGCCTTGATGTCGGATAGCATCGGGTTCCAGGTGGTGACGGCGTTGACCTGATCGGTGTTGAAGGCGGCCGAGATGTCGGCGTCGGAGGTGTTCACGACTTTGAGGTCTTTCTCGGTGAGATCGACCGAATCCAGCGCCCGAGCCAGCAGGTAATGGGAGACGGACAGCTCGACCAGATTGACGTCCATGCCCTTGAGGTCGGTGACGTTCTTGCCGTCGCCCTTGAGCACGATGCCATCGTTACCGTTGGAGAAGTCGCTGACGATCAGCGCGGTGCTGTCGACGCCACCGGCCGCCGGAATGGTCAACGCGTCCATGTTGGTCATGGTGCAACCGTCGAATTGGCCGGCGGTGTACTGATTGATGGATTCGACGTAGTCGTTGAGCTGCACCACATCGATCTTGATACCGTACTTCTTCGCCCATTTGTCGACGATGCCTTGGCTGCCGGCATATTCCCATGGCATCCAGCCGGCGTAGATGGTCCAGCAGACGCTGAAGTGGTCTTTTTGCGCAGCCTGGGACGAGACGCTCACGAGGGCTGCGAAAGCAGCGGCGAGCAGGGCGGGTAAACGAAGCTTGAGCATGGGTGGCTCTCCAGTTGATCAAGGGCGGGCAGGAGTCAACGCGGCACCGCGAACGGTGGCTTGTCTCCCGGGCTTTTGTCCCGCCGTGTAACCTCAACTGGAGGTCGCCAACTCTCGGACCAGCCACTCGCCTTAGCGAGCCGGAACCCTAGTCAGCCATTGCAAATTGTGGTGCCGCGAACCTGTGATGACTCCTGCACGGGTTTGCTAAAGCGAGAGCCGTGCCAAGTTGGCTTGAGGGCTCTAGCGTGGGGGATTACGCAGTTAGCGCCTTGGGGAGAGGCGGCGGCGTTGCCTTGTGATGGTGCGTGGGCGCACCGCAATGGATCGGGCTAGCCGCTGATCTGAAGGTCCGAGCCGCTTGGCACTCGGCGCAATGTTGCCAGTCAAAAAGAGTGTCAGCCGGCCTGTTCCGGTTGTGGTCTTTCAGGAGGCCGCCATGTTTCGTCGACTGTTGTTCGCCGTTGTTCTCGGTCTGGGGTTGTCCGGCTGCTATTACTACGCCGGTGGCTACGATGTGTATTCAGCGCCTTATTACTACCCCGGCTATTCACCTTATTCCTACTATTCCGGCCCGCGCTATTACTACAGCCCGCGCTTTTATGGTGGCTATCGCTACTACCATTGGGGAGGGCACGGGCCCCGTTATTACGGCGGTGGATATCGCGGTGGCCACCACTAATCAGCGGGTGAATAGATGAAAAACCTTTCATCGGCGACTTGTTTCAATCTGTTTCAAGGACGCACCAGATTTCGAAATCGATGTCTGATCTTTCGACAGTCACCGATTAATTGACTGTCGCCTGCCAGCGTCGCTGGTGTGGCTCACTCGCGGTCCAGGAGGCCGCCATGCTCTGTCGAAAACAGGTCCACCGAATTCTTCTGATTGCAGTATTGGGATTGTCTCTTGGTGCGTGCGTGCCCTATTCCGATGGAGGAGGCAGCTACTACAGTTCCGAGGTCTATACCTCGCCAGCGCCAGCCTATTATTCCGGCGGCGGCCCTTATTATTCAGGTGGCGGGGGTTATTACACGCAGCCACGCCGGTATTACGCGCCCCCTGCGCGGTATTACCAGCCAACACCGCGGTATTACCACCAGCCGCGGGTTTATCAACCGGCCCCCCGTTACTACCAGTCGCAACGGGGCGACTACCGGGCCCATGGTTGGGACGGGCGGAACCGCGGGGGTTGGAACAATGACAACCGTGGCCATGGCGGACGCAACAATCACGGCGGGAGAGGCGACCATGACGGTCGTCGCGGTGATCACAATGGCCGAGGCGGCCACCGCTAAAACCAGTTAAACGCAATACCTGTGGGAGCGAGCCTGCTCGCGATGGCGGTGTGTCATTCAACAATGAGTTGACTGACATTCCGCCATCGCGAGCAGGCTCGCTCCCACAGTTGTTTAGTATTCCGACAGATCTGCCAACGGATGCCTACCTTCCCAGACTTTATGAAAGTGCGCTTCCACCACCGCATCCGGCACATTGTTGATGTCCGGCCAGTGCCAATGCGGTTTCTGATCCTTGTCGATCAACCGCGCCCGCACCCCCTCGCTGAATTCCGGATGACGGCAACAGTTGAGGCTCATCGTGTATTCCATCAGGAACACTTGAGCCAGCGACATGTGCCGGGCGCGGGCGATCTGTTCCCACACCAGATGAGCGGTTAGCGGCGAGCCTTCAGTCATGGTTTTCGCAGCGCGGCTGAACAGCAGATCCGTATGGTCGCGCAGATGACTGATGGCTTTCCAGGCGCAGCGCACATCGCTGACATCCAGCAACTCATCGATTTGCTGGCGCCGAGGCAGCCACTGGGCTTCAGGCATTTGGGCGACGGCTTCCTGCTGCAAGGCCTTGAGCAGACTGTTGAGCTGCATCGGCGTCTGTTCCTGCCAATTCAATTGCAGCAAGCCTTGGATCAGCTCTTCTTGCTGTTCATCGAGCAGGAAACGATCTGCCAGGTCCAGGTCGATCGCATCACGACCGTTCATGTGCGCACCGGTCAGCCCCAGAAATAACCCGAGCTTGCCGGGCAGGCGTGACAGAAACCAACTGGCGCCAACGTCCGGGTACAGACCAATACTGATCTCCGGCATCGCCAGACGGCTGCTCGGCGTGACAATCCGGATGCTTGCCCCTTGCAGCAACCCCATGCCACCGCCCAGCACATAACCATGGCCCCAGCAGATCAGCGGTTTGGGGTACGTGTGCAGATTGAAGTCCAGGCGATATTCCGCCGCAAAGAAGTGCGCGGCCAAGGGCGGCACTTCCCCCGGATGAGCGCGACAGGCTTCCACCAGGCTGCGCACTTCGCCGCCGGCGCAAAAGGCCTTGGCGCCGTTACCGCGCAGCAGAACGCAGACAATTTGTGGATCCTTGGCCCACGCGTCCATCTGATCACGCAGGGCGTTGATCATCGGCAAGGAGAGGGCGTTGAGGGACTTTTCGGCATCCAGGCTGGCGACGCCGATGCGCGCGCCGTCGGTGCCGGTGAGTTCTTCGAAGTGCAGATTCATCGTGACCTCGATAGGGAAATTGAGCGTTCAGTATGATCGCTGTACAGGAAAGTGCCGGATCTGCGTCAGATCAATTGACAAGCGTGATGGGCTTTCCTAGGGTTCGCCCCATTGTTTTTGCCGGATGTAACCATGACTGCTGATGACCGTATCAAACTCGAACCGAGCTGGAAGGAGGCACTGCGTGCCGAATTCGACCAGCCCTACATGGCAGAGTTGCGTAATTTCCTGCAACAGGAGCGCGCGGCGGGCAAGGAAATCTATCCTCCGGGACCGATGATTTTCAACGCACTTAACTCCACACCACTGGACAAGGTCAAGGTTGTCATCCTCGGTCAGGACCCTTATCACGGCCCGGGACAGGCTCACGGGCTGTGCTTCTCGGTGCAACCGGGCGTGCCGGCGCCGCCGTCGCTGGTGAACATCTATAAAGAGTTGAAACGCGACCTCAACATCGACATCCCCAGCCACGGCTATCTGCAGAGCTGGGCGGATCAGGGCGTGTTGATGCTCAATACCACCATGACCGTGGAGCGCGCCAACGCCAACGCGCACAAGGACAAGGGCTGGCAGTTTTTTACCGATCGGATCATTGAAGTGGTCAGCCAACAGCAACCGCATCTAGTGTTCATGCTGTGGGGGGCGCATGCCCAGAGCAAGCAGAAACTCATCGATGCCACCAAGCACTTGGTGCTGACCTCGGTGCATCCGTCACCGCTGTCTGCCTATCGAGGTTTTCTGGGGTGCGGGCATTTCAGCCGGACCAACAAGTATCTTGAGCAGAATGGCGAAACGCCGATCGAATGGCGGTTGCCGCCAGTCTAAAAGCTTCGCGGGCTTTTGTGGCGAGGGGGCTTGCCCCCGTTCGGCTGCGCAGCAGTCGTAAATCCTGCAGATTCGGTTTTACTGGGAGAATGCAGGGGCCGCTTCGCGACCCAACGGGGGCAAGCCCCCTCGCCACAGGGATCGGGTCAGGGTTGTTCCGGCTCGCGATTCCAATACCTGAACAACGGCTCCGCCAGAAACAGCACAAACAACAGCCGCATCACCTGCATCGCCGTCACCAGCGGTACGGACAATTGCAGGGTTTCTGCCGTCAGGCTCATCTCTGCAATGCCGCCGGGCATCATGCCCAACGTCAGCGAACGCAGATCCAGATGGGTCAGTGCACTCAATCCCAGCGCCGCCGCTGTGGCGATCAACATGGTCAACACCGTGCCGATCAAGGTCCGCCCCATGAATGAAGGTGCCCGCCGGAAAAACTGCCGATTGAAGTGACAGCCCAACCCGCTGCCGATCAGCCATTGGCCGATCTGGCTGCCACCGTTGGGCAAACCGATGTGCAGGTCCCAGCCAATACTCACCGCTGCACTCACCAACAACGGCCCGAACAGCCACGGATTGGGTTGACGCAGACGTTCCCAGAGCCAGGCCGCCAAAGCGCCTGCCGGGAATAGAAGGGCCAGCCACCACCCATTGACGGCGGTTGGATGCAAGATCGGTGCGCCGTAGCCCAACAAGTATTTGAACGCCGCCGGCACACACAGCACCACCACCAGCACCCGCAAACTTTGCCCCGCCGCCACGCGGCTGAGCACCGCGCCGTTGCGCGCGCCGAGGTTGACCATCTCCCCGGAGCCGCCGGGCATGCTGGAAAAGAACGCGGTGGCGCGATCCTCCCCGGTGCGCCGCATCAACCAGACCCCGACCACGGCGGACAGGCTGGTGATCAACGCACCGAAGAAGATCAGGCCGAAGTGACTCAACACCTGCTCCATCACCACCGGGGTGAAGTGCAGGCCGATGCCGATGCCGACAACCCACTGGCCGCACTTGCGGCCGCCAGGGATTTCCGCCAATTGCCAGGGTGTCAGGCAGCGCACCAGGATGATCGCCAGTAACGAGCCGACCATCCACGGCAGCGGCCAGCCGACCAGACTGGCGAGGTAACCGCCCTAGCGCGCCGACCAGCGGCGTACCCCACCAGGTTTTGAAGGGTGTTCGATCAAGCATCGGCGACCGCGCGACGAGCAGCCGAACGTTTGCGCCAGATCCGCAGGATCGGCACCAACAACATCACCGCGATCAACGCCCACACACCCATAGTGATCCCGCTCGACCAGAGTATTTCCAGCGACCCGTTGGAGATCGATAAGGCGCGGCGCAGATTCTGTTCCATCAAGCCTCCGAGGATGAAGCCCAGCAGAACGGGCGACAGCGGAAAGTCGAGCTTGCGCAGAATGTAGCCGAAGATGCCGATGCCGATCATCAGGAACAGATCGAAGGTGGTGGCATGCACCGCGAAAACGCCGATGGCGGTAATGATCGCGATCATTGGCACCAGCGCCCAGTTCGGTACGGCGAGGATGCGGGTGAAGATGCGGATCATCGGGATGTTGAGGATCACCAGCATGATGTTGGCGATGAACAACGACGCGATCAGGCCCCAGACGATGTCAGGTTGCTGTTGAAACAGCAGAGGGCCAGGGGTGATGTTGTACAGCGACAGTGCGCCGATCATCACCGCCGTCGTGCCCGAACCCGGAACGCCCAGCGTCAGCATCGGCACCAGAGCGCCGCAGGCTTCAGCGCCGATGGCGGTTTCCGGAGCGGCGAGACCACGCTTGTCGCCTTGTCCAAATTTTCCGCTAGGGCCAGCGATACGTTTCTCGGTCATGTAGGCCACGGCACTGGCCAGAGTCGCCCCGGCCCCCGGCAGCACGCCCATGATGAACCCGAGTACACCGCAACGCATGTTCACCCAGAACACCGAAGCCGCTTCCTTGAAGTTGAACATCATGCGACCGGTGGCTTTGAACGCTTCCTGGCCTCGGTGGGTTTTTTCCAGCAGCAAGAGGATTTCGCTGATGGAGAACAGGCCCAGTACCAGCACCACAAACTGAATGCCGTCGGTCAGGTGAATGTTGTCGCCGGTGAAGCGATAGACACCGCTGTTGGCATCGATGCCGACGGTGGACAGGAACAGTCCGATCAACGCCGCAATAAACGTTTTCAGTGGTCGATCACCCGCCATGCCGCCGAGGCAGACAATCGCGAACACCATCAGTACGAAATATTCCGCCGGACCGAAGGCAATCGCCCATTTCGCCAGAATCGGTGCGAACACCACCATCCCGCAGGTCGCAATGAAGGCGCCGATGAACGAACTCCACGCCGAAAGCGATAACGCAACCCCTGCCATCCCCTGACGGGCCATCGGGTAGCCATCGAGGGTGGTCATCACGGTGGAGGCTTCGCCCGGAATGTTCAGCAGAATCGAACTGATCCGGCCGCCGTACTCGCAACCCAGATAAACCGCGGCCAGCAGGATCAACGCCGACTCCGGTGGCAGGCCGAGGGCGAAGGCGATCGGGATCAGCAACGCCACGCCGTTGATCGGACCCAGGCCGGGGAGCAGGCCGACGACGGTGCCGATCAGCGTGCCGCTGAGTGCGGTCACCAGGTTGTAAGGGGTCAGTGCGACGCCAAAGCCGTGACTCAAATAACCAAGCGTATCCATATCAGTTCTCCAGAACGTCGAGCAGGCCCAGAGGCAGTGGCACGTCCATGACTTTGTCGAACAGCAGGTACAGACCGATACTCATCAGGCTGATGATCACCACGCTCGGCAACCAGCGTCCGCCGTACAGGCGTGCCATCGGAATGCCAATCAGCAGGCTGCTGAGGATGAAGCCCAAGGGTTCGAACAGGCCGGCGAAGATCAGCAGTAACACGACGCAAAGGCCAATCTTGGTCAGGGTTTCGCGATCCATCGGCGGATCTTCATCGGTGTGTTTGATGGGCGAGGGGCGATACACCATGTAAACCAGCCCCAAACCCATCAGCCCCAACATCAACAGAGGGAAGGCCCGTGGTCCGATCGGTTCGTAGGAAAAAGGTGCCTGGTAAGGCCAGGCCATCAGCACCAGGCTGAGACAGGCCAGCAACAGCACCGAAGCAAAAATGCGTTGTAAGAGCATGGGAAACTCCTGTGCCACGGCCCCGCGAAACGGGACCGTGGCCGCTAGACAGAGGCGATCACTGGATCAGGCCGAACTCTTTGGCCAGCACTTTGTAGTCCGCAACCTGCTTCTTCACGTAGGTGTCCAGCTCCGGGCCGGTCATGGCGAACGGGAAGAGCTCACGCTGATCGCGCAGCTTGGCGAAGTCTTCGGACGCCAGCAGTTTGTCGAAGGCCTCTTTCCACCAGGCGTAGTCTTCGTCGCTGACCTTTGGCCCGAGGTAGAAACCGCGAACCACTGGCCAGACGATGTCGTAGCCTTGCTCTTTGGCGGTCGGGATGTCTTTCATTTCCGGCTCGTCCAGACGCTTCTCGGAGAACACGGCGAGCAAGCGCATGTCACCGCTCTGGATGTGCGGCATGGAGTCGGAAATGTCGGTGCTGCCGACCTGGATGTGACCGCCGAGCAGGGCGGTGGCGATTTCACCGCCGCCTTCGAGGGCGACGTAACGCAGGTCGCGCGGGTTGATCCCGGCGGCCTTGGCGATCAGCGCGGTCTGCATCCAGTCCTGGCTGCCGACGGTGCCGCCGGAGCCGATCACCACTTTGCTCGGGTCTTTCTTCAGCGCCTGGACCAGATCGTCCAGGGACTTGTAAGGCGAGTCGCTTTTCACCGCGATGGCGCCATAGCTTGTTCCAACCGCCGCCAGCCAGCGAACGTTGGTTTCATCGAAACGACCGAATTTTCCCTGGGCCAGGTTCAGCAGCGAACCGCTGGACCACGCTACCAGCGTGCCGGCATCCGCCGGACGTTGAGCAACCACCGCGTTGTACGCCACCGCGCCGACACCGCCGGGCATGTAGGTCACGCGCATCGGCTTGGTCAGCAGTTTTTCGTTCACCAGCGCGCTTTGCGCCAGTTTGCAGGTCAGGTCGAAACCGCCGCCTGGCGAGGCTGGGGCGATGCATTCAGGGCGTTTTGGCTCGGCCATCAGATGGCCGGCGAACAGCATGCAGCTGGCGGCTAGAGCAAATTTACGCAGTGATAAGTTCATCTTTGTCTCCTTAAGAGTTTTTGTTATGGACGTACTGAATTACCAAAGGGCAACGCTATAGCTCACCAGCAGACGCACTTCATCGGCATCGCGAGCGGAGTAGTTGGAACGGTAGGTGGCATTACGCAGGCGTACGGCAACGTCCTTGAGGGCGCCGCTTTGTACAACATATTTGATCTCGGTGTTGCGCTCCCACTCTTTGCCTTCGTCGCCGTTCTTGAGCTTGATGTTGTCACCGCTGAGGTAACGGCTCATGAAGCTCAGGCCGGGAATGCCGAGCCTGGCAAAGTCAAAGTCGTAGCGCGCCTGCCAGGAGCGTTCTTCGGCGCCGGCAAAGTCGTTGATCTGCACGAAGTTGACAAGGTACGGATCGCTGCCATCAACGTACGGGAACGCGCTGTCGCCGGACATGTGCTGATAACCGGCACTGAATTTATGCCCGCTCAGAGCATAGCTCACCAGACCGTTGAGGGATTTGTTGTCGATCTTGCCGCCACGGGCTGCGCCCTGATCGTCGCTGATGGCCAGACGCAGGTCTGTGCCGACAGTGCCGGGGCCAAACTTTTCCGATGCCACCATGCCGAGGAAGTGCTGGTTATAGACTTCATCGAGTTGCGCAAAGTGGTAGCTGCCGGTGATCTTGTCGGTGAACTTGTAGTCCACGCCGCCAAAGTCGAAGTGTTTACCGGCCGCGGTGCCGGCGAAACGGCTGTTCTTGTTGTTGAGGGCAATGTCCTCGAAATCGGTGCTGTCGCGGTCCTTGGCTTTCTCCAGGCGCCCGCCGGTGAAGGTCAGGTTCTTGATCTCTTTGGAGGTCAACAGGCCGCCTTCAAACGTCTGTGGCAGGATACGCCCGTCGTTGGGCTTGAGGATCGGAAGCTCCGGAATCAGGCTGCCGATTTTCAGTTCCGTGGCCGAGATTTTCACTTTGCCGGTCAGGCCCAGCTTGGAATATTCATCCGCCGCGCGACCGTCATCGTGGGTCGGCAGCAGGCCGGTGCCCGTGCGGTCGGGACTCGAGTCGAGTTTGACGCCGAGCATGCCCAACGCATCGACACCGAACCCCACGGTGCCGTCGGTGTAACCCGATTGCAGATTGAGCATGAACCCCTGAGCCCATTCGTCCCGCTTTGATTGCTGGGCACTGGTGCCGTCGCGAAAATCACGGTTGAAATACATGTTGCGGGTTTCGAGGGTTGCCGTACTGTCTTCGAAGAAGGCAGCCTGGCTCAACGGCGAAAAGCCGGCGAAGGCGGCGGCACTGGCAAGGGCGGTGTGGCTGAGGCGAGAGAAACGAACAGGCGGGCGAGCCTGAGGCTGCATAGACAGCATCGTGAAGTACTCCGTTTTATTGTTCTTATTTGGCGAAAACGCTTCGAGGCGTTTTTCGTATCGCTATGTGCGTAGCGACGGCAGTCGAAACTGTCCGTGGCTGGACTCTAACGGGCTAACCTTTCGCTAACCTTTCAGCAGACTTTCGCGGTGTTCAGGCTTCACAGTGGCTGATGCGGCTGTAAACTCCGCGCCAAAGAATGGCGTCGACCATCCCTGAATGAGGTAAAGATCCATGCGTGTCCTGCTCGTCGAAGACCATCTGCAGCTCGCCGAAAGTGTCGCCCAGGCGCTCAAAAGCACCGGGCTCACCGTGGATGTGCTGCACGACGGCGTGGCGGCCGACCTGGCCTTGAGCAGCGAGGAATACGCGGTCGCGATCCTCGATGTGGGCTTGCCGCGCATGGATGGTTTCGAAGTGCTGGCGCGCCTGCGAGCCCGGGGCAAAAATTTGCCGGTGCTGATGCTGACCGCTCGCAGCGATGTCAAGGATCGGGTTCACGGGCTCAACCTCGGCGCCGACGATTACCTGGCCAAACCTTTCGAACTGACCGAGCTTGAAGCACGGGTCAAAGCCTTGTTGCGGCGCAGTGTGCTGGGCGGTGAACGCCAGCAACGCTGCGGTGTGCTGGCCTATGACCTGGACACTCGGCGCTTCACCCTCGGTGAAGAATTGCTGACCCTGACCTCCCGCGAACAGGCGGTACTCGAAGCGTTGATCGCCCGGCCTGGTCGGGTGATGAGCAAAGAGCAACTGGCCTCCCAAGTGTTTGGCCTGGATGAAGAAGCCAGCCCGGATGCCATCGAAATCTACGTCCACCGCCTGCGCAAAAAGCTAGACGGCCAACCGGTTGCCATCGTGACCTTCCGCGGCCTCGGTTATTTGCTGGAAGGCCGCGATGCATAAGCCCAGCAGCCTGCGCTGGCGGTTGTTGTGGAACCTCGCGCTGTTGTTGGTGGTGTTAATGCTCGCCAGTGGTTTGAGTGCGTACTGGAATGGTCGCGAAGCCGCTGACACGGCTTATGACCGGACCCTGCTGGCGTCGGCGCGGACCATCGCCGCCGGCGTGTCCCAGCGCGATGGCAGCCTCAGCGCCGACGTGCCTTACGTGGCCCTCGACACCTTCGCCTACGACAGTGCCGGGCGAATTTTTTACCTGGTCAACGACATCAATCAGAAGCTGATTTCCGGTTACGAAAACCTCCCGCCGCCGCCTCCGGGAACGCCGCGTACCGATGACTATCCGGCACTGGCACGCTTCTATAACGCCCAATACCGAGGGCAAAACGTACGCGTAGTGAGCCTGCTCAAGCCCGTGAGCGAGCCGAACATGAATGGCATGGCGGAAATCCGCGTGGCAGAAACCGACGAGGCTCGGGTCGCCATGGCCCGCAGTCTGGCGGCGGACACCTTGCTGCGTTTGGGCATGCTGGCGGTCGGTGCGTTGCTGATGGTGTGGTTTGCGGTCAGCGCGGCGTTGCGTCCGCTGGAACGCTTGCGCACGGCGGTGGAAGAACGTCAGTCCGATGACTTGCGGCCCTTGCCGTTGGTGGAAGTGCAGCACGAGTTGTGGCCGCTGGTGCGCGCGCTCAATCACTTTACCGAGCGCCTGCGCGGGCAGTTCGAGCGGCAGGCGCAGTTCATCGCCGATGCCGCCCATGAACTGCGTACGCCGTTGGCGGCGCTCAAGGCGCGACTCGAACTGGGCCTGCGTTCAAACGAACCGCAAACCTGGCGCAGCACCCTGGAAACCGCTGCCCAAGGCACCGATCGCTTGACTCACCTGGCCAATCAATTGCTTTCGCTGGCGCGGGTAGAGAACGGGGCCCGGTCAATTGCCGAGGGTGGCGCGCAGTTGTTGGACCTGAGTCAGTTGGCGCGCGAACTGGGCATGGCCATGGCGCCGTTGGCCCATGCACGCGGCGTAGCCCTGGCGCTGGAGGCGGACGAACCGGTGTGGCTGCGCGGTGAGCCGACGCTGTTGAACGAGCTGCTGAGCAATCTGGTGGACAACGCCCTCGCGCACACCCCGCCGGGCGGCAATGTGATTTTGCGGGTCACGGCGCCGGCGGTGCTGGAGGTCGAGGACGACGGGCCGGGGATTCCCGTTAATGAACGGGATCGGGTGTTCGAGCGCTTTTACCGACGTAATCAGCAGGTGGCCGGGTCTGGGCTCGGACTGGCGATCGTCGGTGAGATTTGTCGCGCGCACCTGGCGCAGATCAGCCTGC
Organism: Pseudomonas sp. RT6P73; assembly: GCF_054897715.1. NCBI lineage: Bacteria > Pseudomonadati > Pseudomonadota > Gammaproteobacteria > Pseudomonadales > Pseudomonadaceae > Pseudomonas > Pseudomonas sp. RT6P73. Next base: position 1,013,841 of record NZ_JBUBUV010000002.1, read on the forward strand.
ACGATGGTGAACAGGCGGGGTTGAAGGTGCGGGTGAGTTTTATTGCCGGAGAATGATGGTGTTTGATATGGCCCCATCGTCGGAACGCCGCCCGGAGCCGGCTCGCTCCCACCCTGGATCTCACAAACACCGAAGATCCCCTGTGGGAGCGAGCCTGCTCGCGATGGAAGCGCCGCGGTCTCGGCTAGTAAAACATCGACCGCGACTCTTCCAGATCCCGGCACATTGCCTCGTTCTCTGGATTAATCCCCAGTTTCTTGAAGGCCGGCACACTGAACGCGTCGATGCGGGCCAGCGGGTGGTCGGTGTCCTTGTGGCAATAAAGGCTGGCCACCTGAACCAGATCGACATAATCGACCCGCTCGGACTGGCGCTTGAAATCCAGATACAACCCCGGCAACTGCACCAGCATTTCCGGAAATTCCCAGACCCTGAGCAGCTTGTCGCCGATCAAGGGATGAATGCGGTCGATGACATGGTTGAGGCTGACCGGGTCAGCCAGCAATTCATAATGGTCTTCGGCGTAGGTCAGGATCGGCAGTACGCCAATCTGATGCACCAGTCCGCCAAGGGCTGCCTGGTCAGGTTTGAGTTGCGTGTAACTGCGGCACAGCGCATAGCTGACCCCGGCGATTTCCAGGCTTTTACGCCAGACATCGCGCATTTTCTGCTCCACCACTTCAGAACGGGCGTGGAAAATCTGTTCCATCACCAGGCCGATCGCCAGATTACTGCTGTAGTTGACGCCCAGCCGTGTGATGGCCGTGTGCAGGTCAGTCACTTCCTGAGTCGCGCGCAGCAGCGGGCTATTGACCACTTTGATCAGGCGCGCCGACAACGCCGTATCACGGCCGATCACTTTACTCAGGGCGCTGACACTAACCTCCGGATCTTCAGCGGCCTTGCGAATCTGCAGGGCCACTTCCGGTAACGTTGGCAGAACCAGGTCATCGTTATCGATGGCCTCAACCAAATCCTGTTGGACCTTATCCGCCAGCTCGCTCATTTCTTTTCTCTAGGGTGTTGCAACAAGTGCTGCGGTTAACGCTGGATTTCGCGATCGCGATCCAGTTGATAAGGCAGGTCGAGCAGGTGCAGGGCTGGCCCTTCGAGGGTGCCCAGATGTAAATCGCCACCTTCTGCTGCTTCGGCTTGCAGCACGGCCAGGAGTTCAATGTTTTGCCCGGCGTTGGCGGCCAGCACCACTTCACCGATAGAGCTGCCGTGGGACGGGGAAAACAATTGCGTGCCGGGTTCGGGTAATGCGCTGGCATCCAGTGTCAGGCGATACAAGCGGCGCTTGAGTTTGCCCAGGTACTGCATGCGCGCGACGATTTCCTGGCCGGTGTAGCAACCCTTTTTGAAACTCACGCCACCGACGGCTTGCAAGTTCAGCATCTGCGGAATGAACAACTCGCGGGTGCTTGGCATGACCTGGCCGATCCCTGCGCGGATCTGGCCCAACAGCCATTGATTCAGATTGCCTTTGGCCAGCAGGGCGGTCAACTTGCCCTTGGTGACGTCGACCTTGTCAGCCGCGACCCACAGTTCCGCGCGATCCGGCGAGACGCGAATGGCGATCAGACCTTCATGGCGCACGACGCTGTCGGTGTCTGCCGGTAACTCAAGACCCAGGCTGCTCAGTGCGGCATCGCCATGATCGAGGCCGAAACGGACCCAGGCGGCGCTTTCATCGGTCAGTTTGGATTTGGAGAACACGGCGTACTTTTTCAGGTCTGCCAACTGCGGTTCGAGCAGTTCGGTGGCCATCGCCAGCAGAACGCCGTCACCTTCCAGCACGATGCGGAAACTTGATTGCATCCGGCCTTTCTGCGTGCAGCGGGCACCGAGACTGGCCTGGGCGTCGCTCAGGTAATTGAGGTTGCAGGTCAATTGGCCTTGCAGGAATTTGCTGGCGTCCGCGCCGCGGACTGCAAGAACGCCTTCATGGGACAGGGTGCAGAAAAAAGCAGAATCGGCCATGGGTCATCGCAGGGTAAAGAGTCTGGGGGACATCATAAGGGGGCGCTCTCGAAATGGGTAGTTCACAAAGGATCGATGGCGCCCGACCAAAGCCGAGTGTTCGACCGGGCTCGGGGCTGTATACTTGCCGCCTATTTGAGGAGCGCTCCATGGTCGAAGATGTTGAACTGAATCGCCTCTACTGGCACAGCCGCCGCGGCATGCTCGAGCTTGACGTATTGCTGGTGCCGTTCGTGAAAGAGGTCTACCCGCATCTCAACGACGTCGACCGCGATTGCTACCGCAAGCTGCTCGAATGCGAAGATCAGGACATGTTCGGCTGGTTCATGGAACGCGCCGAATCGGAGGATCCGGAGCTTCAGCGAATGGTTCGCATGATCCTGGATCGTGTCCAGCCCAAGTAATGCGTTCGAATGCCGCTGGCATGCCTCGCGGCAGTTGCTGGCGGCGTATCTTGTGGCCCAGCTGTTCGCGCTGGGTTCATTGCTTCTTCTTTCTATTCCGCTCTGGGCCAGTCTGCTTGGCATGACGCTGTGTGTGATTCACGGATTCTGGTTGTTGCCGCGACAGATTTCGCTGACACATCCACAGGCATTCCGCGGCTTGCGTCGCGATGCCGATGGCTGGCAGTTGTGGAGTCAGGCCTCAGGTTGGCAGCCCGTGCAGCTGCGACCAGACAGCCTGGCGTTGCCAATGGTGGTGGTCCTGCGTTTTCGATTGCGGGACGAACGCCGAGTCAGGTCGATCTGCGTTCCCCACGATTCGCAGGCCGCCGATTTGCACCGACGCCTGCGGGTGAGGCTCACATTTAGTCGACGTAGGTGGGCGGCACCAGAATAGTGTCCATCGCGACCGGCAGCATATTCGGGTAGTCGAGGGTGTAATGCAGGCCGCGACTTTCCTTGCGCTCCATGGCTGACCGAATCATCAGCTCCGCCACTTGGGCCAGATTGCGCAACTCGATTAAATCCCGACTGACCTTATAGTTGCTGTAGAACTCGTCAATCTCGTCCAGCAGCAGCCGCACGCGGTGCTGCGCGCGTTGCAGGCGCTTGTTTGTGCGCACGATGCCGACGTAGTCCCACATGAATCGCCGCAGTTCATCCCAGTTGTGCGCAATGATCACGTCTTCGTCGGAATCGGTGACCTGGCTCGCATCCCAGACGGGCAGGGCGATCGGAATCGAAACCTGCGGCAACTGTTCCAGTATGTCCGCCGCCGCCGAACGGGCGTAAACGAAGCACTCCAGCAGCGAATTGCTGGCCATGCGGTTGGCGCCGTGCAGGCCGGTGAAGCTGGTTTCGCCGATGGCATACAGCCCCGGCACGTCGGTGCGACCGTTCTGATCGACCATCACGCCACCGCAGGTGTAGTGCGCTGCTGGAACCACCGGGATCGGTTGCTTGGTGATGTCGATGGAAAACTCGAGACAGCGTTCATACACCGTCGGGAAGTGGCTCTTGATAAATGCTTCGGGCTTGTGGCTGATGTCCAGATAGACGCAGTCGACACCCAGGCGTTTCATCTCATGGTCGATGGCGCGGGCGACGATGTCCCGGGGTGCGAGTTCGGCACGCGGGTCGAAGCGATGCATGAAGCGCTCACCGTTGGGCAGCTTCAGGTGCGCACCTTCGCCGCGCAGCGCTTCAGTGATCAGGAAGCTCTTGGCTTGCGGGTGATATAGGCAGGTCGGGTGGAACTGGTTGAACTCCAGGTTTGCCACTCGGCAGCCTGAACGCCACGCCATCGCGATGCCGTCACCGCAGGCGCCGTCGGGGTTGCTGGTATAGAGGTAGACCTTTGCCGCGCCGCCGGATGCGAGGATCACGAATCGCGCGCCGTAGGTGTCGACTTCGCCGGTGCTGCGATTGAGGACGTAGGCGCCGAGACAGCGATCGCCTTCGAGGCCCAGGCGTTTTTCGGTGATCAGATCGACCGCAACCCGCTGTTCCAGCAGTTCGATGTTCGGTCTTTGTGTTGCCTGGGCGAGCAAGGTTCTGAAAATAGCCGCACCCGTGGCATCGGCGGCGTGAATGATACGTCGATGACTGTGACCGCCTTCGCGGGTCAGGTGAAATTCGAATCCACCGTCTTCGGTGCCGGACTGTTCGTCGCGAGTGAATGGCACACCTTGGTCGATCAGCCATTGAATGGCTTCTTTACTGTGCTCGACGGTAAAGCGCACAGCGTCTTCGTGGCAAAGGCCACCGCCGGCATTAAGGGTGTCGTCGACGTGGGATTCGACAGTATCGGTGTCGTCCAGAACGGCAGCGACGCCGCCCTGGGCCCAAAATGTCGAGCCGTTGGCGAGGTCGCCTTTGCTCAGTACGGCGATGCGCAAATGACCGGGCAAGGTCAGCGCAAGGCTCAAACCGGCAGCGCCGCTGCCAATGACCAGAACATCGTGTTGAAACTGTTGGCTCATTTCAGGATTCCGCTCAAAGCGACCCGGGTCGGGGTTGGCGCAAGACTCCTGGAACGGCGAGTCAAGGCGGCCACACAGCCCACTAGTATATAGAGGGGGGGAGCGGCACAATACCCGAGCGCATATGGCATTGTGAAACTACTGTGACGGAAAATGCTTTACGCTTCGTCGGATGCTTTTTCGGCCGGTTCGGCGACAAGGCGACTGTATCGTCGATTTAACAGTATTTTTCTATTCACGGTTGCACAATGTCCCTTTCGTCCGGCTATAAATATTTGGAACTTTTGCCAAAGGCCCAAGATCAATAGACGGTGCCTGAAAATATGGACAGTGTCGGTTTCAGGACGGGACGTGCGGTTTGGTCCTTGCCAGTGAATCCGACGACAAGATTATTCGCGCAGCCGGGTCATGCCGAGCTGCGCTTTTCGTGCGTGCCAAATCAGAGCCCGCAGGAAACTTGCTTGGAGGGGGAGAACTTTTGCGAAAAGCCCGAGTCTATGTTTGCAAGTCTGGTTGTTTAGTTATGCAAGCCTCCTCCGAGCTTATCGAGGAGAGTTCATGCTAACCCAGGAAGAGGATCAGCAGCTCGTCGAGCGCGTTCAACGCGGCGACAAGCGAGCTTTCGATCTGCTAGTGCTGAAATACCAGCACAAAATTCTCGGGTTGATCGTGCGTTTCGTGCACGACACCCATGAAGCCCAGGATGTGGCACAGGAAGCCTTTATCAAGGCCTACCGCGCACTTGGAAATTTTCGCGGAGATAGCGCGTTTTATACGTGGCTTTACCGCATCGCCATCAACACGGCGAAGAATTATCTGGTTTCACGCGGCCGCCGGCCGCCGGATAGCGATGTCAGTTCCGAAGATGCAGAGTTCTACGATGGCGATCATGGCCTCAAGGATCTCGAGTCGCCAGAGCGTGCATTGCTGCGGGATGAGATCGAAGGCACCGTCCATCGAACCATTCAGCAACTGCCAGAAGATTTGCGTACGGCTTTAACTTTACGTGAATTCGATGGTCTGAGTTACGAGGACATTGCGGCGGTCATGCAATGTCCGGTGGGTACCGTGCGCTCCCGGATTTTCCGCGCTCGGGAGGCCATCGATAAAGCCCTGCAGCCGTTGTTGCAGGAAAACTGAGACAGCGGCGATAGCCAAGAGAGGAACGCCATGAGTCGTGAAGCCCTGCAGGAATCGCTGTCCGCAGTGATGGATAACGAAGCGGACGAACTGGAATTGCGTCGGGTATTAAATGCCTTCGACGATGTTGAAACCCGTGAAACTTGGGCTCGTTATCAGATCGCTCGGGCAGTTATGCACAAGGATCTGCTGCTTCCACGTCTGGACATTGCCGCGGCAGTTTCTGCTGCTCTGGCCGACGAAGCCGTACCGGCAAAAGCCTCCCGTGGTCCATGGCGCAGCCTGGGTCGTCTGGCTGTCGCTGCTTCGGTGACCGTTGCCGTGCTGGCAGGTGTGCGTCTGTACAACCAGGACGAGATCGCTGGTGTCGAACTCGCTCAGCAATCCACTCAGCCGGGATTGGCCGTTCCTCAGGTCAAGGGTCCAGCTGTTTTGGCAGGCTATAATGAGAGTTCGGAAGCCACTGGCCCTATGGCCAACGGCGTATTGCAAGGTCAACCAGGCTGGCACGATCAGCGTCTGCCAGGCTACTTGCGCCAACATGCTCAACAGGCAGCACTGAAAGGTACTGAGAGCGCTCTGCCTTACGCTCGTGCAGCAAGCCTGGAAAACCGTTAAGGAGGATCATGCGCGCCATACCTCTACTTTCGCTTCTGCTCGGTGGCTGGTTTGTTGTTCCAGCCCACGCCGATGAAGCCCAGGACTGGTTGACCCGTCTTGGTCAGGCCGAGCAACAGCAAAGCTTTCACGGCACTTTCGTTTACGAGCGTAACGGTAGCTTTTCTACCCATAACATCTGGCACCGCGTCCAGGACGGCAAGGTCCGCGAGCGTTTACTCCAGCTCGACGGCTCAGCACAGGAAGTCGTGCGCATTGATGGGCATACTCAATGCGTCAGTGGCCTTCTGATAGCAGGGCTTGGGGACTCACCCAACTCCGCAGCTCGTGCACTCGATCCACAAAAGCTGAAAAATTGGTATGACCTTGCCGTCATTGGCAAGTCGCGTGTGGCTGGGCGTGCGGCAGTGATTGTTTCACTGAAGCCGCGTGATCAGCATCGCTACGGTTTTGAGCTTCACCTTGATAAGGAAACCGGCTTGCCGCTGAAGTCATTGTTACTCAATGACAAAGGGCAGTTACTGGAACGTTTCCAGTTCACTCAATTGGACACTGCCAGCGTGCCGTCGGAAAGCGACTTGAAGGCCGGCGACGATTGCAAGGCGGTCACCCTCGATGGTGACAAGGCTTCCGCGGTCAAGACCGCCCAGGCTTGGCATTCTGACTGGCTTCCACCCGGTTTCGAGTTGACCAGCAGCAGCGCCCGCAAGGATCCAGAGACAAAAACCCAGGTCAACAGTCTGATGTACGACGATGGTCTGGCGCGTTTCTCGGTATTCCTCGAGCCGTTGAACGGTGCGACAGTCACCGACACCCGCACCCAGTTAGGCCCAACCGTTGCTGTTTCTCGACGCTTGACCACCCCTCAAGGCGAGATGATGGTGACTGTGGTTGGCGAGATCCCGATTGGTACTGCTGAACGGATTGCGCTGTCCATGCGCACCGATGCCACTACAACCAAGTAGTGAGCTGATGCCGAAATGTTTGGTGAGCATTTCAATTTGCAAAAAAACCTGAATTTTTCTATAGGTCAGAGCCTCACGGCTCTGGCCTTGTTTTGTTGTTCCCGGAACAATAATACCGGCGTATCTTTCCCGGTGTTCCTTGCTCCATATCGCTTAACCATGCTCGTCGTAACGGGAGCCGTATGTCGATACCACGCTTGAAGTCTTATCTTTCCATTTTTGCCACCGTGCTGGTGCTCGGTCAGGCGGTCACTGCTCAAGCAGTCGAATTGCCTGACTTCACCCAACTGGTCGAGCAGGCCTCGCCCGCGGTGGTAAACATCAGTACTACGCAAAAGCTGCCGGACCGCAAAGTGTCCGGTCAGATGCCCGACCTGGAAGGCTTGCCACCCGCGCTACGCGAATTCTTCGAGCGGGGTATGCCGCAGCAGCCACGCTCGCCTCGCGGTGATCGCCAGCGTGAAGCGCAGTCCCTGGGTTCGGGTTTCATCATTTCGCCTGACGGCTACATCCTGACCAACAACCACGTGATCGCCGATGCCGACGAAATTCTCGTCCGTCTCTCCGACCGCAGTGAGTTGAAAGCCAAGCTGGTTGGCACCGATCCACGTTCCGACGTGGCGTTGCTGAAAATCGAAGGCAAGGATCTGCCAGTCCTGAAGCTGGGCAAATCTCAGGACCTGAAGGCCGGCCAATGGGTCGTGGCGATCGGCTCGCCGTTCGGTTTCGACCATACCGTGACCCAGGGCATCGTCAGCGCTGTCGGTCGAAGCCTGCCGAACGAAAATTATGTGCCGTTCATCCAGACTGACGTGCCCATCAACCCGGGTAACTCAGGCGGCCCGCTGTTCAATCTGGCCGGTGAAGTGGTCGGGATCAACTCGCAGATCTACACCCGTTCCGGTGGCTTCATGGGCGTATCGTTCGCGATCCCTATCGATGTGGCCATGGACGTTTCAAATCAGCTGAAAAGTGGCGGCAAAGTTAGCCGTGGCTGGTTGGGTGTCGTGATTCAGGAAGTGAACAAGGATCTGGCCGAGTCGTTCGGTCTTGAGAAGCCGGCCGGTGCTCTGGTGGCCCAGATCCAGGAAGATGGCCCGGCTGCCAAGGGTGATCTGCAAGTCGGCGACGTGATCCTGAGCATGAACGGTCAACCGATCGTCATGTCCGCCGATCTGCCGCACTTGGTGGGCGCACTGAAAGAAGGCGAGAAGGCCAAACTTGAAGTGATTCGTGACGGCAAGCGCAAGAATGTCGAGCTGACAGTTGGCGCGATCCCTGACGAAGGCAAAGAGCTGGACTCGAAACTCAAGTCCGGTGCTGAAACCAACAGCAATCGTCTGGGTGTTGCAGTCGCTGATCTGACCGCTGAGCAGAAGAAAACCTACGACCTCAAAGGTGGTGTGGTGATCAAGGAAGTTCAGGACGGTCCTGCATCGCTCATCGGCTTGCAGCCAAATGATGTGATCACTCACCTGAACAACCAGGCAATCAACGACAGCAAAGAGTTCGCTGAAATCGCCAAGGCACTGCCGAAGAATCGTTCGGTGTCCATGCGGGTTCTGCGTCAAGGTCGTGCCAGCTTCATCACCTTCAAACTGGCTGAATAAACCGGTTGTCGGCTGAATAAAAAACCGCCTCGAAAGAGGCGGTTTTTTTGTGCCTGAAGCTTTTGTATTACCGAAGCGGGTCAGCCCATCATGTCCTTGACCATGCGCTCCTGCTCCATCAACTCACGCTGGCGGGCGTCGATACGCGACGACAACGGGAAGTTGGTGCCGGCCTTGCGCTTGGCGAAGTCCAGTTGTTGAATAGCCTGACGATAGTCGCCCACCAGGGCGAAGTACTCCGCGCGAGCCTGATGCAGGCCGATGATGTTGCCTGACAGGCCGCGCGTCTCGGCCACCTGATACCACACGTCCGGATCGTCCGGGCGCGACTTGAGCAGCCCTTCAAGCGCCTTCTCGGCATCGGCGGCGCGGTTTTGTTTCAGAAGCAGATCGACACGCACCTGGTTCAGCGGATAGTTGCCAGGGTACTGGGTCAGCATCCGGTCAACCCGTGTTTGAGCATCGGGCAGACGATTGTTGGTGATGTCCAGGTCGACCTGCGCCAGGTTGTAGATGATCTCGTTCGGTGATTTGGCCAGCAGCAGCTTGAGATTCTCGCGAGCCTCGTTCAACTGGCCGCCCTTGATCTGGGCGATCGCCAAGCCATACCGGGCGACGTCGTTTTTCGGGTTTTCATCGAGTTGCGCGCGGAAACGCTTGGCGCCCAGGCCAGGGGTTTCTTCATAGACCAGCTGAACGCGTGCACGAATCAACTGATACCGCATGGTGTCTTCGACGCCGCCTGGTTTGGCCTGCTCGGCGCGGTTGCGGGTGTCGGCGATCCGCGATTCGGTCACCGGGTGAGTCAGGAGGAATTCCGGCGGCTTGGCGTCAAAGCGATACTGACGCATCAACCGCTCGAACATGGTCGGCATCGACCGTGGGTCGTAACCGGCCTTTTCCAGATTGAGGATGCCGATGCGGTCGGCTTCCTGTTCGTTCTGGCGCGAGAAGCGGCGCTGTTCCTGAATCGCCGCCGCCTGAGTGCCCGCAATCGCCGCGATCCCGGCGTCACCGGCACCGGCAGCCGCAATGACGATCCCGGCCAGCAGGGCAGCCATCATCGGTACTTGCATGCGCTGTTGGGCTTCAACGCCACGGGCAAAGTGGCGCTGCGACAAGTGAGCCAATTCGTGCGCCAGTACCGAAGCGTATTCGCCCTCGGTTTGCGCATTGAGGAACAGACCGCCGTTGACCCCGACAATCCCGCCCGGCGCCGCAAAGGCGTTGAGCTGCGGGCTGTTGATCAGGATGAACTCCAGGCGCCGGTCATTGACCTGGCTGGTTTCCACCAGTCGGTAAACGCTGGATTCGACGTAATCCTTGAGCTGTGGATCGTTGAGCTGCGAGACCTGGCTGCGCAACAGTGCCAGCCACGCACGACCCAATTGATATTCCTGTTGCGGCGAGACAATGGCAGAACTGGCGTCACCGAGTGACGGCAGGTCGTCGGCGAAGCCCGGTGAGGCGAGCAGGCAAGCGAGCGTCAGCAGGGTAGGGCGCAAAAAAGTCATGCACAAAGCCTTAGTCGACAAAGACCTTACTGTAGCCGGACACTTGGCTTGGGACCAGATATTCTAGGCAACTCCACCACCTGACCCGGAGCGATGTAATGACCGACGCTGTAGCCCATGACGCCGAGCTGGACGCCAGTGGCCTGAATTGCCCTTTGCCGTTGCTCAAGGCCAAGCTGGAGCTCAATCGAATGGCCAGTGGCGCGGTACTCAAGGTGATCGCCACCGATGCGGGTTCCCAGCGCGACTTTCGCACCTTTGCCCGATTGGCCGGTCATACGCTGCTTCGCGAAGAAGATGAGGCGGGTGTTTACCGCTACTGGCTGAAAAAAGCCTGAAACCTGCTGCGTTCGTTTCTAAGGATTATTGATGTTCAAGGTGTTACGCGACTGGATTCAGCGCTACTTTTCCGACGAAGAAGCCGTGGTGCTGGCGGTGCTGCTGTTTCTGGCCTTTACCGCCGTACTCACCTTGGGCGGCATGCTCGCGCCGGTGCTGGCCGGGATGGTGTTGGCGTATCTGATGCAAGGCCTGGTCGTTACCCTCGAACGCCTGCGCATGCCCGGCGGGGTAGCGGTGGGGCTGGTTTTCGCGTTGTTCATGGGCGTATTGCTGGTGTTCATTGTTGTCGTGGTGCCGTTGCTCTGGCATCAGTTGATCACGCTGTTCAATGAACTGCCCGGCATGCTTGCCAAGTGGCAATCGCTGCTGTTGCTGCTGCCCGAGCGTTATCCGCACCTGGTATCTGACGAGCAAGTGTTGCAGGCCATCGAAGTGGCGCGGGGCGAGATCGGCAAGTTCGGTCAGTGGGCGCTGACGTTCTCGCTGTCGAGCCTGCCGTTGCTGGTGAACATCATGATCTATCTGGTGCTGGTGCCGATCCTGGTGTTCTTCTTCCTCAAGGACCGCGAGATGATCGGCCAGTGGGTGCGCGGTTATCTGCCGCGTGAACGGGCGCTGATTACCCGGGTCGCCCACGAAATGAACCGGCAGATTGCCAACTACATTCGCGGCAAAGGCATCGAGATCGTCATTTGCGGTGGCGCGACCTACATCGGTTTCGTTGTTTTGGGGCTCAACTATTCGGCGCTGCTGGCGTTGCTGGTGGGCGTGTCGGTGGTGGTGCCGTATGTCGGAGCGGTGGTGGTGACCGTGCCGGTGCTGCTGATTGCGCTGTTCCAGTGGGGCTGGAGTGACCAGTTCATCTATCTGATGGCGGTCTACGGGATTATCCAGGTCCTGGACGGTAATGTGCTGGTGCCGCTGTTGTTCTCGGAAGCGGTCAATCTGCATCCGGTGGCGATTATCTGCGCGGTGTTGTTGTTTGGGGGGTTGTGGGGGTTTTGGGGTGTGTTCTTTGCGATTCCGCTGGCGACGCTGTTCAAGGCTGTGCTGGATGCGTGGCCTCGGAAGGAGCCGGTGGTGGCGCCGTTGCTTTAACTGTTCGCCTTGAGGGCCTCTTCGCGGGCAAGTCGGATCGCCGCACCGCTCGCTCCTACAAGTCGATGAACGCCGCTAACTTGTAGGAGCGAGGCTTGCCCGCGAAGGCGCCCGAACAGACGCCGAAGAAATCAGGCCTTGTTCAACGCCTGAGCCGCAGCCAACACCGCATCCACATGCCCCGGCACCTTCACGCCGCGCCATTCCTGACGCAGCACACCGTCCTTATCAATCAGGAACGTGCTGCGATCAACGCCCATGTACTCCTTGCCATACAGCTTTTTCAGCTTGATCACATCAAACAACTGGCACAGCGCTTCTTCCTTGTCGCTGATCAGCTCAAAGGTGAACGCCTGCTTGGCCTTGAAGTTTTCGTGGGATTTCAGGCTGTCGCGCGACACGCCGAACACTTCCGTATTGGCCGCTTTAAAGGCGTCCAGTTGATCGCGAAAGCCCTGACCCTGAGTGGTGCAGCCCGGCGTGCTGTCCTTCGGATAGAAGTAAATCACCACTTGCTTGCCTTTAAGGCCGGCGAGGCTGACGGTCTGTCCATTGGTGGCGGGTGCTTCGAAGTCGGCAACCGGTTGGTCGATGGCAACGGCCATGAAAGCTTCCTTACATTGGGTTTTGTGGGCGCCACGGTTCGATCAGCGCGTCCAGGTTCAGCGCGTCGGCGAAATCCAGGAACTGATCGCGCAGCCAACTGATCTGCACGCCGGCCGGCAGCGTCACGGTAAACGTAGCGTTGAGCATGGTGCCACCGGTTTGCGGCGCCTGATACGTGTCGCAAGTCAGGTTTTCCAGCTCGACGTTGTGGTCCATGAAGAACTGGCACAGCTCGTTGATGATGTCCGAGCGATAGGCCGAGCTGACATAAGCGACGTAAGGCAAGGCCTGAGGACGATTCTCCAGCGCCGCGCTACGCACCACGTTAACGGTGAATGCGTGCTTCTTGGCGAGGCCCGAAAGGCTGCCTTCCAGGCGCGCCAGGGCGTCCCAGCTGCCGGAGATCTCGAGGATCAACGCGCTGCACTCGCCATGACGGGTCAGGCGAGAGGTGACCACGGCGCAGCGGTTTTCATGGCTGGCGCGGCACAGGACGTTAGTCAGCTCCATGGGGTTGGCGCCGAGGGCACTGATGACAAGGAATTGTTCGCGAACTGTGGGGGTGGACATGCAGCATTCCTAAAGCGATGAGCGGTCGATACTTTTACGGGCTTTTACTACCGGGGGCGAGCCTGCGGATGCGAATTCAGAAAACCCGGGCCGAAGGTTGCAACGTGCTCCATCAAGGCAAGAGCGAGGGGTGGCAACGCTGGATCGGGGCTTGTGATGCCGAAAATGGAGGCTGAAACCCGGCGTACGAGCTTATCAGTACCGATCAAAGTCTGAAGGGTAGCGAAAAGCAGCGCCAAGGGGAATGGCGGCAGCGCAGTACTTTGCTTGTACAAGCATCTTGGCGCCAGTACCATTACCGCTCTCTTTTTCCGGCAGGAGCGGTTGCATGATTGCGGGCAGTATGGTGGCACTGGTCACACCCATGGATGCACAAGGTCGTCTCGACTGGGACAGCCTGAGCAAACTGGTGGACTTTCACCTGCAGAACGGCACCCACGCGATCGTGGCGGTCGGTACTACAGGCGAATCGGCCACCCTTGACGTGAACGAGCACATCGAAGTGATTCGTTACGTGGTGAAGCAAGTGGCTGGGCGCATTCCGGTGATCGCCGGTACCGGCGCCAACTCGACGCGCGAAGCCATCGAGCTGACCACCAATGCGAAGACTGCTGGCGCCGATGCTTGCCTGCTGGTCACGCCGTACTACAACAAGCCGACTCAGGAAGGCTTGTACCAGCACTTCAAGACCATCGCCGAAGCCGTCGACATCCCGCAGATTCTTTACAACGTGCCGGGCCGTACGGCCTGCGACATGCTGACCGAAACCGTGATCCGCCTGTCGACCGTGAAAAACATCATCGGCATCAAGGAAGCCACCGGCGACCTGACCCGTGCCAAAGCCATCATCGACGGCGTCAGCAAAGACTTCGTGGTGCTGTCCGGTGACGACGCCACCGCAGTCGAACTGATCCTGCTCGGCGGCAAAGGCAATATTTCAGTCACCGCCAACGTCGCCCCGCGCGACATGAGCGACCTGTGCAACGCTGCCCTGAAAGGCGACGCCGTTACGGCCCGCGCGATTCACGAAAAGCTGATGCCGCTCAATAAAACCCTGTTTATCGAATCCAACCCTATCCCCGTGAAATGGGCTCTGCATGAAATGGGCTTGATGCCGGACGGTATCCGTCTGCCGCTCACCTGGCTCAGCGCTGCCTGTCACGAACCGCTGCGGCAGGCCATGCGCCAGTCCGGCGTACTGGTTTAATTGAGGAAGCACTACGCATGAAGCGATTGGCCGGACTTTCCGCACTTGCCTTGATTATCTCCAGCACTAGTGGCTGTGGATGGGTCTGGGGCCCGGAAGGTTATTTCCGTGACCGTGGTAGCGATTACCTGGAAGCGCAACAGACTGCACCTATGCAATTGCCAACGGATGTCAGCACCGCCAAACGTCTGGATCCGCTGCTGCCGATCCCGCGCAACGTGGCCGATGACACCGCGAAGGGCGAGTACATCGTGCCGCGTCCACAGCCGTTGACGGCTGGGGCCGACGCCAGCGCCTACTCCCTGCAGAAGACCGGTGATTCGCGCTGGATCGTCGCCCAGAACCCACCTGCCGAAGTCTGGCCAGTGGCTGTGCAGTTTTTCCAGGACAACGGTTTCCGTCTGGATGAACAGAAGCCGCAAACCGGCGAATTCACCACCACCTGGCAGCATTCCGACGAACTGTCGGCAGCGATGGCCAAGCGCCTGAGCGCCGCCGGTGTCAGCACTGACAGCGAAACCCGTGTTCGGGTGCGTATCGAGCCGGGCGTGCAGCGCAACACCAGCGAAGTCTACGTGGTCAGCGCCGAACGTCCTGCCGGCAGCACAGCCGACGTGGCATTCACCAACCGTTCGGTCAACACTGGCCTGGACGCGGCACTGGTCGACGACATGCTCGCAAGCATGAGCCGCATCTCGGAGAAGGGCGGTTCGGTCTCCATGCTGGCTTCGCGTGATTTCGATACGCCAAGTCGTGTCAGCCTGAGCGAAGACGGCAGCGGCAACCCGGTTCTGAACGTCGGCAATGACCTGGATCGAGCCTGGTCGAGCGTCGGTCGTGCGCTGGAACAGGGCGAATGGCGCGTTGAAGACATCAACCGCAGCCTGGGCCTGTACTACATCAACCTTTCCGAAAAAGCCGAGAAGAAAGACGAGAAGCCTGGTTTCTTCAGCAGCCTGTTCGGCAGCGCGCCGAGCAAGGAAGAAGTTGAAGCCCGTGCCGAGCGTTATCAGGTTCGCCTGAGCAAGGTTGGCGACAACGTCCAGGTCACCGTCGAGAAAAACATCAACACCGTGGCGCCGGCAGAAGTGGCGCGCAAAGTGTTGAGCGTGATTCAGGACAACCTGGGCTGATCACATGCGTTTTGCCGTTCTCGGCAGCGGTAGCCAAGGGAACGGCACGCTGATAGCCAGCGCTGACACGTATGTACTGGTGGATTGTGGTTTCTCCCTGCGGGAAACCGAAAAACGCCTGCTGCGCCTGGGTGTGAACCCTGCGCAGCTGAGCGCGATACTCGTGACCCACGAACATGCTGACCACGTGCATGGCGTGGGTTTGCTGTCTCGGCGCTACAATCTGCCTGTCTACCTCAGTCGCGGCACCCTGCGCGGGATGCGCAAACCGCTTGAACCGGCTGGCCTTCTGGCCGGCGGCGAGCAACTGCAGATCGGCGCACTGAGCATCGGCGTCATTGCCGTGGCCCACGATGCACAGGAACCGACGCAGTACGTCTTCAGCGACGGTGAGCGGCGCTTCGGCCTGCTGACCGACCTGGGTTCGTATTGCAATAAGGTGCTGGATGGCTATCGGGACCTCGATGCGTTGATGATCGAGTCCAACCATTGCCGTGACATGCTCGCTCGCGGTCACTACCCGTACTTCTTGAAGCAGCGGGTGGGCGGTGAACTGGGACATTTGAACAACCACCAGGCGGCATTCCTGGTGTCTGAGTTGGGCTGGCAAGGCCTGCAACACCTGGTCCTCGCCCATCTGAGCAGCAAGAACAACCTGCCGCAGCTGGCCCGGCAATGTTTTGTCGACACCCTCGGGTGCGACCCGGACTGGCTGCAACTGGCCGATCAAGATTCAGGGCTCGACTGGCGACACATCGCCTAGCCCACCTACTTAGCAAGCGGAGCCCATCATGGAAAAACGTGAAGAACTCTACCGCGGCAAAGCCAAATCGGTTTTCAAGACCGACGACGCTGACCGCTTGATCCTGCTGTTTCGCAACGACACCTCGGCGTTCGACGGCAAGCGCATCGAACAGCTCGACCGCAAAGGCATGGTGAACAACAAGTTCAACGCCTTCATCATGCAGAAACTCGAAGCCGCCGGCGTGCCGACCCAATTCGACAAACTGCTGGGCGACAACGAATGCCTGGTGAAAAAACTCGACATGATCCCGGTCGAGTGCGTCGTGCGTAACTACGCCGCTGGCAGCCTGGTCAAGCGCCTGGGCGTCGAAGAAGGCATGAAGCTCAACCCTTACACCTTCGAATTGTTCCTGAAGGACGACGCCAAGGGCGACCCGTTCATCAACGAATCCCACGTCGTGGCCTTCGGTTGGGGCACCGCCGAGCAACTGGTTCGCATGAAAGAACTGTCGCTCAAGGTCAACGAAGTCCTGAGCAAACTGTTCGACGACGCCGGCCTGCTGCTGGTCGACTTCAAACTTGAATTCGGCGTCTTCTCCGACGGCTCCATCGTCCTGGGCGACGAATTCAGCCCGGACGGCTGCCGTCTGTGGGACAAGGCCACCGGCAAGAAAATGGACAAGGACCGCTTCCGTCAGGGCCTCGGTGACGTCATCGAAGCCTATGAAGAAGTTGCCAATCGTCTGGGCGTACCGCTTTAATCGACGCAAGCATCTGATAGCACGGAAAAATTTCGCTTAGGGGGTTCGCTTCCGGCGAAAGTGTTGTTATGATGCGCGCCGTTGGAGAGATGCCAGAGTGGCCGAATGGGACGGATTCGAAATCCGTTGTACCTTCACCGGTACCTAGGGTTCGAATCCCTATCTCTCCGCCATTACATAGAAAAAGCCCCGTAGCTGAATAAGCTACGGGGTTTTTTCGTTTCTGGTGTTTGAAAAATGTGACCGTGTAGGGGTGTACGGTTATTGTACGGGTGGTATTTGACATCTCTCGCTGCGTACGGCTAGCATCCGTACATTGGTTGGCGCTCATTCCATTGCCTGGGAGTGAGCTGAGACTTTGAAATCACTCATGTTTCTGAGGCGTGGAAAGCAACAAAATGACACTCAGTAAGGGAACACACTCTCCGAAAACGGGTACACCCTATGTTAGAAATTAACGAAATACTCAAAGCACCAAAAAATGCTCGGCTTGAACTCAAAACCACGGATGTCGCTAAAGAGTTCATCCGTAAGGCCGCTTCAATCTCGGGGCTTGATATGACCTCGTTCATTATTTCCTCTGCTTTCGAGAAGGCGGAGGAGGTGATGGAAAAACATCGACGTATCGAGATGTCGGAACAAGCCTATGCCCGAGCTCTGGAGATCCTTAATGAGGATACGGCTCCAACGCTTGGGCTACTGAACCTGATGAGAGGGAAGCATGGGGACAAAAGCGATTCCGGCTTATGAAATTGATAACAATTTGCAAGCTCGTATTGAGTCTTACCACTATCTGAAAGATTTCGATTGTGGGCTTGTCATGATGAATGAGTACTATAAGAGCGGTTTGAAGCGTGCCTTAAAGAGCGAGAACATCCGGGGCATTGGTGCGATCAATTCGTTGGGAGAAGTCGTCGGCTTTGGTACGCTCACGCTGGGTCACATTGACAAGGCGCTTGCGAAAGCCACTATCAAAAAGTCGAACTTGCCGTCTCAGCTGCCCGTCGTGAGGATGGTGATGTTTGGTGTGGATCGTCGATATCAGGGGCTTGGAATCGGTCAGGAAATTTTGAGGCACACATTCATCCAAGCGGTTAAGGTCCACAAAGAGGTGCCTATCAAGGGCCTGTATCTGGACGCGGCACCGAACGCCGTTTCATATTATGAATCGCTGGGATTTCAATCCCTGAGCGAACCAGATATCAGGGGTGGTACCCCCATGCTAATCAGCATCGAGCCGATCCTGCAGGCGATTGTTGATGCGGCTCCGTAGCGCTACACACGGTACTCAGCAATACATTAAAAAGCCTCGTAACTGAAAAGTGACGGGGCTCTTTCGTTTCTGTGGTTTCAGTTTTTTTAGGGGAGAGGAACTCGGCCATCGCGTCGAAGATTACAGCAATGCTGTGCGGAATCACTCTGAATCAAGCTCATTAGCTATCATGCAATAAAGAGCTGAATCACCGGATAGCGGGGAAGAGCATGAACAGATGGCGGCGGCTTTGGTTGATTATCAAGCTGATAGCAGCCCTTGCGGCCTGCGTGGCCGTCGCGGTTCAGGCTTTTCTCTACATGCTGGAAAGCGCCGACGCCGTGCAAATTCACCCACTGAGCATTCTGGTTGTCGGGTTGATTTTTGGTTTCATTATTTTTGGACTTCTTTCACTGATTGAAAGGGGTGTGATCAGACTGGTAGCCCCGATCATTTCCAGACCTCAAGCAAAACCTGAAAGCGATGCCGGGGCAACGCCGGAGCGGCCACTGACCTTTCCAACTGAAGACCCCACTCATCTAAGAAACCTGTGACCCTGACGCTGGTCAGCTTCGAATAAGAACCGCGTGGACAAATCTCACACGCAAAATTCCGGGCTGACACAAACAAGCGAATCCTCCTACTTCGTACGCGGATACGTCCGAGATTGATCGAAGGTATATTCGGTTTTCAGCGAAGGCATCAGTAATGACTTCGCGGTCGAGCAGGTGGCTGGACGTTACGCACCATCTTCTGGTTGATCGGTTAATCGATGATTTATTCCCTCAAGGAGGAGGTAGCGATGTACAGCAGCAGTGAAGATGGTTTTCAGGGTGATGATCAGACTGGGGTGTCACGAGGCAAGTCAAAGCCCAGGGATCTTCATCTGGACACCGGGCGGTTGGCCAACATTTTCAAACAGCGGATAAAGAACACCGAGTGCCCGTTCTGTGAGCATGATGAATGGGAACTGCCACTCCAGGCCGGAGCAACAGGCGTAGGGTTGCCTTGGGCGTGTGGCAACGAATATCTACGGTCCGGTACGCCGGCAGTGATGCTCAACTGCAAGTATTGCGGATTTATTCGCCTGCATTCGCTCAATGTGCTGGCGGATATCGTCGTCGAAGACGGCACCAAAGCCGTTGCGCTGGAGGTCTGCGATGAGTGAGCCTTTTGTGCTGGTAAACCTTGATGAGCATTACCCCGACCGCTTCCCAGGCAACAAAAGGAGTGGCGGAGAAGATCATGGACGAAGACCACCAGGTCCTCCAGGAGAAAACCCATTGGAACCGCGTGTATCCAAACTTGAAACGCATATCGAATACGTCCGGCGTGATCTGGGTGACCTTCGCATAGATTTTCGTGAGCAGCGGAAAGACGCTCGAACGGATTTTCGATTACTGTTTGGCGCCTTGATTACTGCCGCGCTGGGTTTGGCGGCAGTCATGGGAAAAGGGTTCGGGTGGTTGTAAACGAATGCGCAAAAAAAACCGGCCAGTCGCCTAATGCCGATCAGTTAAGCAATTTCTGAGGCAACGCAATTTTGTAGCAGCTGGCGAAGGCTTCGCCAGCTGCTACAAAGACCGCGTTACGGCTTAACTGACGGGCATTAGGCCAGGCGCTGGCTTTTGTGCAGTGGTCGTGCCACCTGAATTTATCACGCGAAGAGACAGCTGCTGAACCGTCAAAACGAAGGCGGCGTAATCACCCAGATCACCACAGCATCCACCTCCCCAGGGTTCCCATACCGATGTGGCTCCTGGCTCGAAAAGCTGAAACTATCCCCCTCGCTCAGCTGGAAATACCGCTCCCCCACCCACAACTCAAAACTTCCCGACAGCAAATACCCAGCCTCTTCCCCTTCATGGCTGTAACTCTGCTGACTGTAAGTCCCAGGCGGAAACCGTGAATGCAGCATCTCCAGCTGTCGATTCGGCTGCGGCGTCAGCAGCTGATCCACAATCCCGTCTTCATAATGCACGCTCATCCGAGTGTTCTTGCGCACTACGACACCGTTATCTTCAGGCGCCGTATTGCCCTCGCTGGCAAAGAACCACTGAATGGTCACCCCCAGACTACGAGCGATATTGAACAGCGCAGGAATGGACGGATAAGCCAGATTCCGTTCCAGCTGGCTGATGTATCCCGCCGTCAGCTCGCTCATCTGCGCCAATTCCGCCAAGGTCATGCCCCGACGTTTACGCAACCCACGAATCCGTGTGCCGAGAAACTGCGGTTCTGCCGTGGCGCTGTCCTGTGTGGGCGCGCTGCCGGCAGGCGGCATCTTGCTGCTGTTGCTCATGGCGTGCTCCAAACCGGGGTGATGTGTAAAAGCCCCGGAGTATAAAACAGCCTCAAAGCTCCCAGGCGACTTTCAAACCTTCGTAGATGGCTTCTTCGGCGGTGCGCGGGGCGAGGCAGTCGCCAATGCGACGAAACTCCACCAAGCCCTGCAATTCGGCGCCAAGGGTATCGACGGGTTGATGGCCCTGGCAGAGTACCAATGTGTCGATGTTTTCGAAGAGCATCGGTTCGCCGCTGGCGGTGTGTTGCAGGTAGACGGTGTTGTCGTCGCAGCCGTACAGGCGGGCGTAGGGGGTGATCGGGATGCCGAGTTTGTGCAGTTCGCCGGCCAGTTGATCACGTACGTACAACGGCAGGTTTTCGCCGCAGTGGGTGCCGTTGACGGCCAGTTGAACCTGGTGCCCGGCGCGTACCAGACGTTCGGCGATGCCGGGGCCGATCCAGTCGGCGCGCCAGTCGACGACCACCACGGAGCGGCCGATTTGCACCTCATCGCGCAGCACTTGCCAGGCGTCGACGACTTGCAGCTCACCGCCGCGTTCGAACGCTGGCCAATACGGTTCGGCGCCGGTGGCGACGATCACCATGTCCGGGCGTTCGCGTTCGACCAGCGCCCTGTCGACGCGTGTGTTGCGTACGACGCGCACGCCGGCCAGTTCCATTTCGCGTTGCAGGTTGGTGCTGGCGCCGCCGAATTCGGCGCGTCGCGGTAGCAATTGCGCCAGCAAGACCTGGCCACCGAGTTGCGAACTGGCTTCGTAAAGGGTCACGTCATGTCCACGCTGGGCAGCCACGGCGGCGGCTTTCATCCCGGCCGGGCCGCCGCCGGCGATCATGATGCGTTTGCGAAGGGCTGTGGGTCGCCGCTGGCCGAAGATCAGTTCGCGTCCGGTTTCCGGGTGCTGGATGCAGGAAATCGGCAGGCCTTTGTGGAAGTGGCCGATGCACGCCTGGTTACAGGCGATGCAGGCGCGCACATCCTCGACGTGGCCGCTGTCGGTTTTGTTGGGCATTTGCGGGTCGCAGATCAGCGCACGGGTCATGCCGCACACATCGGCCTGGCCACGCGCGAGGATCAGTTCGGCTTCCTGCGGTTGGTTGATACGCCCGGTGACAAACAGTGGAATCGACAGCCCGGCTTTGAACGTTCCGGCTTCCTCGGCCAGATAAGCGGCTTCGATCGCCATCGGCGGCACGATGTGCACCGCGCCGCCTAATGACGCCGAAGTGCCGGCGACGATGTGCACGTAATCCAGAAGCGGTTGCAGGGATTGCACGGCAGCCAGGGATTCATCCTCGGTCAGCCCTTCGGGATCGCGTTCATCGGCGGAAATACGCAGGCCGATGATGAAGTGTTCATCGGTGTTGGCGCGCACCGCCGCGATCACTTCGCGCAGGAAACGCAGGCGCTGTTCCAGTTCGCCGTTGTAGCCATCGGTGCGTCGGTTGACCCGCGGATTGATGAACTGCGCCGGCAGGTAACCATGGCTGGCGACCACTTCCACGCCGTCTATTCCGGCCTGATACAGGCGTCGGGCGGCGGCGCCGTAACCGGCGACAATCTCGTCGATCATCGCTTGATCCAGCGCCCGAGGCATCACCCGAAACCGCTCGTTGGGCACCGCCGAAGGGGAGTAAGCGACAGCCAGCAAGCCATCGCTGGACTCCATGATTTCCCGACCCGGATGGAAGATTTGTGACAGCACCACGGTGCCATGCGCATGACAACGCTCAGCGATCGTTCGATAACCCTCGATGCAAGCGTCGTCGGTGGCCATCAGCACGTGCGAGGTGTACCGGGCGCTGTCATGCACGCCGGCCACTTGCAACACGATCAGCCCGACACCACCTTCGGCCCGCGCGGTGTGGTAGGCGATCAGTTGCTCGTTGACCAGGTTGTCGGTGGGCATCGAGGTGTCGTGACCGCTGGACATGATGCGGTTTTTCAGGCGTTTGCCACGCAGTTGCAAGGGTTCGAACAGGTGCGCGAAGGCACGGGAAGCGGTCGACATGGTGCAGTTACTCCAGGCAGGCTGAAGCCGAAAGGCCGGTTTTTGGCGTTGTTATTTTTCTATATGAATTTACCAGCAGTAAAAAATCAACTGATTTTTTTACTGGATGTGGATTTGAGCAGGCCACGCCTGACGGGTGGGCCGAAGAGGCTGAAACGGGTTTATCGCTATTGTGTGGCGCGTCGAGCGACATGTAATTCGCCCTTTACAACCGGTTACTTGACTTACATATGCTGATCAAATCTCCACATCTTAAAACTGTTCATTACAAGATCAGTCTGCTTAACATTGTGGTTGTAGAGGCGTGACAGAAAACAATAATAATCAAAAGCCCTGAGGTCTACATGAAGCTGCATTCCCTGTTAGGTGTCGCTGTTATTTCGGTGTCCGGAAGTTATATGAAAGCCCAGGCAGAAGAGACTGCTGGCGGTTTTATTGAAGACAGTTCGGCCACTCTGCTTGCCAGAAACATGTATTTCAATCGAAACTCCCTTTCCGGCTATCCCGATGCACGAGGTTGGGGGCAGGGGTTTCTGTTGGACTACAAGTCAGGTTTTACTCAAGGCCTTATCGGCTTTGGTGTCGATGCCAGTGTCGATACTGCTTATAAACTTGACGGTGGGCGTGGGACCGTGGGGTCGGGTATGTTTCCCGCAGAGGGAGACGGTGAAAGAACAGAATCGTCGACATTGAATACTTCGGTAAAAATGAAGTGGTCGAATACGATTATCCAGTATGGCGATCTGCGGCCATATAACCCGGTACTTGCCACCCCCGACTCGCGCTTGATGCCGGTGACCACAAGAGGCATCCAGTTGCTGAGCACTGACATCGAAAAAGTCAGTTTCGATGCCGGGCACTTCTTCTCCAACAAAGGCTCTGCCAGTACGGACCATGACGGCGATTTCTATGCCGGCTACGCCGGGGTGAAAGGGGGCAATGTCGATTACGCCGGCCTGACGTACCAGCCAGTGGAAGAAGGCAGTGTCGGCTTCTACGTGTCTCGGACAGAGGACTTGTGGCACCAGTACTACATAAATGCCAACTACACCTTTGCGCTGCCCTCCGAACAAACGCTGAATGTCGACTTCAACCTGTACCGCTCGCTCGATGAAGGGCAATCCCTGGCTGGTGACATCAACGTCACCGCCTGGTCGCTGGCGACGGCCTACGCCGCGGGCCCGCATACGGTCACCCTGTCGTATCAAAAAATCCACGGCGATGAACCGTTTGATTACTTGATGGCCGCGGACGGCACTTACATGGACTCCATCTATCTGGCCAACTCGTCCCAGTACGGAGACTTCAACGGTCCGGGTGAACAGTCGGTGGGCCTGGGTTATCAATACGACTTTGGAAGTAACGGCTTTGTGCGGACTACTTTAGGTGTCCGTTATGTTTACGGTTTCGATATAGACAATAAGCAAGTTGATCCCGACGGTTTGTACACTTACTTCTCCGGTTCCGATAAGCAGATTGAACGTGATGTCGATCTCAAGACCGTCGTTGAAAGAGGACCTCTGAAGAATCTGTCGGTTCGTGTGCGTTATGCGGACTTCCAATTTACGGGTGACAGTGTCAAACAGGTGCGAATTATCACCCAGTACCCGTTCGATCTTTTTTGATGTGCACATCTGAATCCAATAAAAACAAGAGGCTTCACATGAAAAACATTCCGATCACATGTATTGCGTTAGCGGTAACACTTTCCTCATTGGCGCTGTCCGCTCATGCAGAGACCGTGTACGTCCATGCCGGCCGTTTAGTGGACGTCGAGAAAGGCAAAGTACTGACCGACCAGCGCATCAAGATTGACGGTGAGCGCATCGTTGCCGTGGAACCGTGGAGTGCTCCGCCAGCCGATAGCAAAGTGATCGATTGGTCCGCCAAGACGGTTCTGCCGGGTCTGATTGATATGCACACGCATATCTCCGATTGGGACATGACCAACAACGTGGCTGAGCCGCTCCTGCATTCCCCTCAGGATGTCGCGCTCATGGGCGCGAAACACGCTTATCAAACGCTGCGTGCGGGTTTTACAACCGTGCATGACCTGGGCACTTATCGAGCCTTCACCGACGTCGCACTGCGTGATGCAATCAACGCGAATCGGGTGCTGGGGCCACGGATGAACGTCGTCGGGGCTTACATCACCGTAGCGGGCGGTGGTGGCGAAGTGACCGGGTTCGCCCCGGGCGTGGAGATTCCGGCGGATATGCGCGTCGGCGTTTACCGTGATGCCAATGACGCCAAGTTGAAGACCCGTTATCTGTTCCAGCATGGCGTAGACACCATCAAGATGATGGGCACGGGCTCCGTACTGGCCGAAGGTACTGAACCGGGTCAAATGGAAATGACTGAAGAAGAAATGCGCGCCGTGGTACAGGAAGCCAAGGTTCATAAAAGCTATGCCACCGTCCATGCCCATGGTGCGGAAGGTATCAAGGCCGCTATTCGCGCAGGTGTCAGATCCGTTGAACATGCTTCGCTACTGGATGATGAAGGCATCAAGTTGGCGAAAGACAACGGCACTTATCTGGTCATGGATATTTACAACGGTGACTACATCGATGAAGTAGGTCGCAAGGAAAACTGGCCTGAGAGTTACTTGCGCAAGAACACTGAAACAACCGACGTACAGCGCCAGGCATTCCGTAAAGCGGTCAAGGCCGGGGTGAAAATCGCCTACGGCACCGATGCCGGCGTTTATCCGATTGGCACCAACGCAAAACAGTTTGCCTACATGGTGAAGTACGGCATGACGCCGATGCAGGCGATCCAGTCCGCCACCGTCGTCGCCGCTGATCTGCTCAATTGGCAGGCGGACGTTGGCGCCGTCAGTTCGGGTCGATTCGCCGACATGATCGCGGTCGACGGTGATCCGATCGCTGATATTTCGATACTGGAGAAAA
The DNA here is from genome assembly GCF_054897715.1 of Pseudomonas sp. RT6P73. NCBI lineage: Bacteria > Pseudomonadati > Pseudomonadota > Gammaproteobacteria > Pseudomonadales > Pseudomonadaceae > Pseudomonas > Pseudomonas sp. RT6P73. The sequence goes on from NZ_JBUBUV010000002.1 coordinate 1,039,037, forward strand.
CACCGGTCGTGATGAAGGGCGGTGCGATTGTTCCTTCTGATGTGCTGCCCGGTCTGTAAAAAGCTTCAACATCTGGAGTAGGCGAGGGTTGTTGCTGTACAGTCGTTCAGCTCGCGAACGGCTCATTCAGGGCTCAACCCTCGCCTCCAGGAACGTCGCCCCATGACTCAGGAAGTCCGATTCTCCAGAATGGCGCCAGAGCTGCGCAAAACCAATCTTATCGAGGCCACGCTCGTGTGCCTCAAGCGCCACGGCTTTCAGGGCGCCTCCATTCGCAAAATCTCTGCCGAGGCCGGTGTCTCGGTCGGGCTGATCAGCCATCACTATTCCGGCAAGGACGAACTGGTCGCCGAGGCTTACCTGGCAGTGACCGGGCGGGTCATGGGGTTGCTGCGCGCTGCCATGGAACAGGCGGCGCCCAATGCCCGCGAGCGTCTGTCAGCGTTCTTCCGCGGTTCGTTTTCCGCTGAATTGCTCGACCCGCAACTGCTCGACGCCTGGCTGGCCTTCTGGGGCGCGGTCAAGACTGCAGAGGCGATCAACCTTGCGCACGAACATTCCTATGGCGAGTATCGCGGCATTTTGCGCAAGGCGTTGACCGAGCTGGCGCAGGAGGAGGGCTGGGAAAACTTCGACGCCGATCTGGCGGCTATCGGCCTCAGCGCCTTGCTCGACGGCTTGTGGCTGGAGTCAGGACTCAACCCTGGAACCTTTACGCCTGAACAGGGCATGCAGATTTGCGAAGCGTGGGTCGATGGTTTGCAGGCGGGTGGACGTCAGCGTTTTTGTTTGCAGACGACGGGCTGTTGATCGATCGTTCAGCAATGGGTACTCTCAGGCGTCGGTGCAGGAAAAAACTCTAATAAGAAACACGCCTTCGGGCGCACGCAGGACACCATGCGATGACTCCTCGGGTATTGATCGTCGATGACGATCCGTTGATTCGCGAACTGCTGCAGGCTTACTTGAGCCAGGAAGGTTACGAGGTGCATTGCGCCGCTACCGCGGAGCTGGCCGAAACCTTTCTGGCAACCCAGACGGTCGATCTGGTGATGCTCGATATCCGCTTGCCCGGCAAGGACGGCCTGACCCTGACCCGGGAGCTGCGGGTCCGTTCGGAAGTCGGGATCATTCTGATCACCGGGCGCAACGATGAAATCGACCGCATCGTCGGCCTTGAGTGCGGCGCCGATGATTATGTGATCAAACCCCTCAACCCACGCGAACTGGTGTCCCGGGCGAAGAACCTGATACGCCGGGTGCGTCATGCCCATACGCCTAAACCGGTTGCACCCCTTTCGCGACCGGTCAAACAGTTCGCCGCCTGGGCACTGGATACAGATCGCCGCCGGTTGATCGACGACACCGGCAGCGAAACCTTGCTGACTCACGGCGAGTATCAATTGCTCAGCGTATTCCTGCGCAACAGCGGCCACACCCTGAGCCGCGATCAGCTGATGGATCAGATTCGCAACCGCGAATGGGTGCCCAACGATCGCTCCATCGACGTGCTCGTCGGACGCCTGCGACGCAAGTTGCACGATGACCCGTCCGAGCCGCAATTGATCATCACCATCCACGGCGCCGGTTATCTGTTCACCGCCAGCGTGGCAGCCTGAACACGATGCCGCGCCTGTTCTGCTTGCTGTTGGCGTTGCTCGCCGGCAGCGCGATGGCGGCGGAAAAAATCCGCTATTGCGACTACCCGGTCTACCCCCCGATTTCCTGGAGCGACGGCAAACAGGTGCGCGGCGTTGCTCCCGGCGTGGTGAAAGAACTCTTTGGAGAGCTGGGCTACGAAGTCGAAATCGTCGAGCTGGACAACTGGAATCGCTGCGTGCGGGACGCCGCCGAAGGCCGGGTCGATGTGGTGCTGATGTATAGCACCGCGGAGCGTGAGCAGAGCATGGTCTTTTCGACGGTGCCGGTGTTGCGCGAAGAAGTCGCCGTGTTCATCAATCGTCAGCACCCGGTGAACATCGAGCGCCTGGAGGACTTGGCCAATTACCGCGGCGGCTTGTTGTTCGGTGAAAGTTACGGCGTGGTGTTCGACCGCTTCGTCGCCGAGCACCAGAACATCGAAATGGTCTCTGACAGCAGTCAAAACTTCGGAAAACTGATTCGCGGTCGCATCGACTTCATCGTCTCGGAGCGGCGCACCGGGCAGATGCGTGTCGAGACCCTGCCAGGGGCACAAGACATCGTTGCGTTGCCCAATTCCTTTGGCGTGGATTATCTGCGGGTGGCCGTGTCGCGCCATTCAGCGCTGGCCGGCCGCATGCCTGAAATCGATGCGCAGTTGAAGCGCCTGGTCGACTCGGGGGAGGTCGATCGTTTACTCCACGAAAGCCAGGTCACCTACCGCGACATGATCAAACTGCCGGTCGATACGAAATGATCCGGGCCCGCCCCGGTGGGCTGCTGCGGCGTCTGCTGCTGTTCATTCTGTTGTTCAGCCTGTGCTTCACCGTGTTGGCCAGTTCCGTGCAGTTGTACTTCGAATACCGTCGCGAGATGCGCGAGATCGATTCGCGCATGGAGCTGATTCGCGCCGGGTATCTGGCCAGCCTGGAGCGCAGTCTCTGGGACTTGAACGAGGGCCAATTGAATGTGCAGCTACGCGGACTGGTGGATTTTTCCGACGTGGCGCGGGTTCGTCTGACCAGCGCGGATTTCGATTTGCTGCAAGGCAATCCGAACCCGACAGGGCCGCTGCGCATCGAGCGTTTTCAACTGGACTATCAACCGCCGTCCGGGCCTGTCCGGCATCTCGGGCAGCTGGAAGTCAGCACCGATCTGGGCGCTGTGTATCAGCGTCTGTATGCCACCGGTTTGACCAGTTTGCTGTGGATGAGCGTGTTTCTGTGCGGGCTGGCGGTGGCGCTGTCGTGGTTGTTCTACCGCCTGGTGACCCGACACCTGAAAGTCATGGCCGAGTTTGCACGGCGCATCGCCGCCGGTGACTGGTACGAGCCGATGCACCTGGACAAGCGCCGCAGCGCCCATCGGGATGAGATCGACACCGTCGCCTATGCGCTGGACGACATGCGCCGGGCCATTGTCAGTGACATCGACCGCCGGGAAAGCGATCGGCTGGCCCTGCAAGACAACCGCGATGAACTGTTCCGGATGGTCGAGCGCCGCACCGCCAGCCTGATGCGTGCCAAGGACGAAGCCGAGGCGGCCAACCTCGCGAAATCGCGATTCCTGGCGACCATGAGCCACGAGTTGCGCACCCCGCTCAACGGCATCCTCGGCATGGCCGAATTGCTGCGCGGCGCGAGTCTGGATGAGCGAGACAGTAAGCGTCTGGATGCGTTGTACAAGGCGGGCGAAGGGTTGCTGTCGATTCTCAATGAAGTGCTGTATTTCGCTCGGCTGGAAGAAGGTGTCAGCCACCCGGAGCCGGTGGATTTTTCGCTCCGGCAGTTGTTGGATGAGGTGCTGACGCTGCTGGAGCCGCGCGCGCTGAGCAACGACACGATACTGCACTGCCGGATGGATCCGCAGGTCGCTGACCGGCATCACGGCGCCGAACAATTCTTGCGTCAGGTATTGAGCAACTTGCTGGCCAACGCGATCAAGTTCACCGAGGGCGGAGAGGTTAAAGTCGAGGTCGTGCTGCTGGATCCGATCCCGGAACAGGCCGGGCAACGGCTGCGCGTGAGTGTGACGGACAACGGCATCGGCATTGCTCCGGCGGTGCAGGAGAAGATATTCGAGCGCTTCACCCAGGCCAGCGAGGAAGTGGCACAACGCTTCGGTGGCACCGGGCTAGGGTTGGCCATTTGCAAACATCTGGTGGAGCAGTTGGGCGGACGGATTGGCGTTGAAAGTGAAGTCGGGCGGGGCAGTTGTTTCTGGTTCGAGATGACGTTGCAACCGGCGTCTACCGGGTTTGCCGAACTGACAATGCATCACGAGCCCGGCCATGCGCTGAAGATTCTGGTGGTCGAGGACGTGGCGCTGAACCGGGATGTCGTCAGCGGCTTGCTGCAACGGGACGGGCATCAAGTCTGGCTCGCCGAAGACGGCGAACAAGCGCTGACGCAATGCGCCGGGCAGGTGTTCGATTTGATCCTGCTCGATGTGCACCTACCGGGCATCAGTGGCGTCGAGACATGCACACTGATCCGCCGCACCGAAGGCCCGAACCGCCACTGCCGAATCTTCGCCCTGACCGCCAGCGTGCAACCGGCGCTGGTGCGCGGTTATCTGGATGCCGGGATGGACGGCATTCTCGCCAAACCGCTGAAGCTCGACAATCTGCGTCAGGCGCTGGCCGGGCACTCACCCGCACCCGCGCCGCAGCCTGATGACGAAGCGATGGATTGGCCGCTGCTGGACACTCACCGCACTTTGCTCGGTGAACAGAAACTTCTGGGCCTACTGGCGGTGTTGCGCGATTCGGTCAATCAGCATCGCGAGGCACTCACGGAAGCGATCGAGGCCGACGATTGCACCGAAGTCGCTCATCTGGCGCACCGCCTGGCCGGCAGCAGCGATTCATTGGGCTTTCGTGCATTGGCCAACGTGCTGCGCGCGCTGGAAGAGGCCGCGCTGGTCAACGACGAATCACGGTTGCGGACACTGGCGCCGCAGGTTCATGCGCAATTGCGGCATTCGCAACAGACGTTGACCGACCTGCTGCACACCTGACGTACAAGTTTGTTACGTCTTTTTACAACTTCGATCCTTACGGTCAACGTGAGCTTACATGGTCTTCCAATAATCGAGACAACCGCCACAGCGCGGTCTTCGAAGCTTATTGGAGATAATAATAATGAACCGCCGTAAAGCTCATCCTTCCTTGCGCCGTGGCGCGCACCTCATCCAGTACTGAGGCGCAGACCATGAATGAAACTACCGAACGCAACGGCATCCATCTGACCCGCGCCCTGAAGAGCCGGCACATTTTCATGTTGTCGCTGGGCGGCGTGATTGGCACCGGACTATTTATGGGCTCTGGCTTGACGATCAATCAGGGCGGGCCGGTGGGGGCGATCCTGGCCTACCTGGTCGCCGGTTTCCTGATGTACCTGGTGATGGTTTGCCTGGGCGAACTGTCCGTACAAATGCCAGTCTCCGGCTCTTTTCAAACCCATGCGACCAAATTCATCGGGCCGGCCACCGGGTTCATGATCGGCTGGGTGTACTGGATGAGTTGGGCGACGACCGTGGGCCTGGAATTCACGGCGGCAGGCATGCTGATGGAGCGCTGGTTCCCGACCATTCCGATCTGGTATTGGTCGGCGCTGTTCGTGGTGGTGCTGTTCGGCCTGAATGCGTTGGCGACGCGTGCTTTTGGTGAAGCGGAATACTGGTTCTCCGGGATCAAGGTCGCGGCGATTCTCGGCTTTATCGTGGTCGGCGTGCTGGTGATCTTCGGTGCGATCCCGCTCAGCAGCGGCGCACCGGCACCGATGATGAGCAACCTGATTGGCGACTCGCTGTTCCCCAACGGCTTGTCCGCTGTGTTCGCAGTGATGATGACCGTGGTCTACGCCTTCCAGGGCTGCGAGATCATGGGCGTGGCCGCCGGCGAAACCGATCAGCCGGAAAAAAGCATCCCGCGCGCCGTTCGCAACGTGGTGTTTCGCGTGTTGATTTTCTATGTGCTGGCGATCGTAGTGCTGTCGGCGATCGTGCCGTGGCAGCAGGCCGGGTTGATGGAAAGTCCGTTCGTGCAGGTGTTCGACATGGTCGGCATTCCTTACGCTGCGGACCTGATGAACTTCGTGATCCTCACGGCGATTCTGTCGGTGGGTAACTCCGGACTGTATGCCTCGACACGGATTCTGTGGGCGATGTCGAAAACCGGCATGGCGCCGAAAAGCCTGTCGCCGTTGAGCAAACGCGGCGTGCCGTTGCGGGCGCTGAGCATCACCCTGTGCTTCGCGCTGGTGTCGTTGATGACCAGTTTCGTCGCGGCGGACACGCTGTTCATGGTGCTGATGGCGGTGAGTGGTATGTCGGGCACGGTGACTTGGATCGTTATCGCATTGGCGCAGTACAAATTCCGCAAGGCTTACCTGCGTGATGGCGACAAGCTCAGCGATTTGAAATACCGCGCGCCGTGGTTCCCGCTGCTGCCGCTGACGTGCATTGCGTTGTGCTGCTCGCTGTTCGTGTTCCTGGCACTGGATGAGACGCAACGTCCTTCGTTGTATTGGGGCTTCGGGTTCATCGCGGTGTGTTACGCCGCGTATTTCCTGACTCAACGCAAGCGCCAGGCGGTGCTGGCGCCGAGCTTGCCAACCGTATAAATCTTTGATTCAAGGCGTATTCCCTGTGGGAGCGAGCCTGCTCGCGATAGCGGTCGATCAGTCAGCAGAGATGTTGAATGTGAAGCCGCTATCGCGAGCAGGCTCGCTCCCACAGTTGTTTGCGGTGGGCTGTAAATCGGCGATACCGCACGCAGTTGTTCAAAGTTGTAACAGCGCAGCCGCTGCAAGATCGGATCTAAGAAATTAACCCAGTAAAAACAATTACTTACTAAGTAAATGAGGCTGTTACAGCCAATTTCCTCGCCAATTGCCGTCTTACTGAACACTCGTTTAGTATGGCCTCAGTCGCATCACCTCAGGCCAAACACAATAATTCGAGGATTCGCATGACTACTCACATTTCGCTGCTCTGCCAGGTAAAAGCCGGCGTGGCCTGGATCACCCTCGATCGCCCCGATCAGCGCAATGCGCTGGACATCCCAACCCTGAAAAACCTGCACGCCTTGCTCGATGAGTTCAACGCCGATCCCTCCGTTCGAGTCGTTGTGTTGACTGGCAGCGGCCGCAGTTTCTGCGCCGGTGCCGACCTCGCCGAGTGGGCCGAAGCCGAGGCCCGTGGCGCACTCGAAAGCTACGGCTGGACCGAAACCGCCCACGCGCTGATGAGCCGTTTGTACAGCCTCGAAAAACCAACCATCGCTGCGATCAACGGCACGGCCGTCGGTGCCGGAATGGACCTGACGCTGTGCTGCGACCTGCGCATCGCTGGGCAATCGGCACGGTTCAAGGCCGGCTACACCAGCATGGCCTACTCGCCGGACGCCGGGGCCAGTTGGCATTTGCCACGCCTGATCGGCACTGAACAAGCCAAACGCCTGCTGTTCCTCGACGAAATGTGGAGCGCCGAGCGTGCCTTGGCCGCCGGCCTTGTCGGCGAAGTCTGCACCGATGACCAACTGCACGACGTGACCACTGAGTTGGCCACGCGCCTGGCCAACGGCCCGACGTTCGCATTCGCCCAGACCAAAAAACTCATGCGCGAAGGCGCCCAACGCAGCCTCCCGGAGCAACTGCAAGCCGAGCTCGCCGCCGGCCTGCTCTGCGGTCGCAGCAAGGACGGCGCTGAAGCCTTGCGCGCTGCCATCGAAAAACGCCCGGCCCACTTCAGCGGCGAATAAGCCCGGTGGTTTGCCCGTACACCTACTCAGCACATGAACAACAGGTAGCCCCATGAATTTCCAACTGACCCAAGAACAAGAAATGTTGGTGGACGCGGTACGCAGCTTTGTCGCCAAGGAACTGCTGCCTCATGAGGAAGCGGTCGACCGCGCCGACGAAGTCTCCCCCGAGTTGGCGGCACAGATTCGTGGCAAGGCGATTGCGGCGGGTTTCTATGCCTTCAACATGCCGGAAGAAGTGGGCGGTGGCGGCCTCGATTACCTGTCCCAGGCACTGATCGAGCGTGAACTGTCCAAGGTGTCATGGGCGCTGCATGTGTTCGTCGCGCGGCCGTCGAAAATCCTCATGGCCTGCACCGGCGAGCAGATCAACGACTACCTGCTGCCGTGCATCCAGGGCGAAAAGATCGACTGCTTCGCGCTGACCGAACCGGGTGCCGGTTCCGATGCCAACGCGATCAAGACCCGCGCCGTGCGCGATGGCGATGACTTCGTTCTCAATGGCAGCAAGCACTTCATTAGCCACGCCGGGCACGCCGATTTCGCCATCGTTTTCGCCGTCACCGACACCTACGAGCACAACGGCCGCAAACGCAACGCCGTGACCTCGTTCCTGGTCGATCGCGACACGCCGGGCATGACCATTCGCCGTGGTCCCAAGTGTGTGAGTAACCGCGGTTACCACACCTTTGAAATGTTCTTCGACGACTGCCGCGTACCCGCCAATAAGGTGCTGGGCGAAGTCGGCAAGGGTTGGGACGTGGCCAACGCCTGGCTTACCGCCGGGCGGGTGATGGTCGCCGCCAACTGCGTCGGCCAAGCACAACGCGCGCTCGACGTGTCGCTGCAATGGGCGGCGGATCGCAAGCAGTTCGGCCAGCCGATCGGCACCTATCAGGGCATCTCGTTCAAGCTCGCCGACATGGTCACGCAGATCCGCGCTGCCGAACTGCTGACCTTGCACACCGCCTGGAAAATGGACCAGGGCACCATGACCGATGGCGAGGCCGGCATGGCCAAATTGTTCGCCAGTGAAGTGCTCGGCAAGGTCGCCGATGAGGCGGTGCAGATTTTTGGCGGCATGGGCCTGATGGATGAATGCCCGGTGGAACGCATCTGGCGTAACGCGCGGATCGAGCGTGTCTGGGAAGGCACTTCGGAGATCCAGCGTCACATCATTTCCCGCGAATTGCTGCGGCCACTGTTGCGCTGATCCGCCCGGAGAATGGCTATGTCGCAAACGATTCGTGACAACCTCAAACGCTTGCTCGCACCGCGCCACCTGGCGTTTGTCGGTGGTCGCAGCATGGCCCGCGCGCTCAAGCGCTGCGCCGAAGGTGGCTACCTTGGCGAGATGTGGCTGGTCAATCCGCAGCACGACACCCTTGAAGGCGTGCCGTGTGTGCGCAGCATCGCCGATCTGCCGTGCGGCCCGGATGCGGTGTTCATCGCGACCAACCGCGAGTTGACCCTGACCTGCGTCGCCGAACTGGCCGCCAAGGGCGCGGGCGGTGCGATCTGCTACGCCTCCGGGTTCGCCGAAACCGGCGCCGAGGGCCAGGCCTTGCAGCAGCAGTTGCTCCAGGCGGCCGGCAACATGGCCTTGCTCGGCCCCAACTGCTACGGCTTGCTCGACTACCTGCACAGCTCCGCGCTGTGGCCGGTGGCCCATGGCGGCAAACCGGTGGAGAAGGGCGTCGCCGTCCTGACCCAAAGCGGCAACTTTGCTTACAACGTATCGATGAGCGACCGCTCGCTGCCGGTGGCCTACATGGCCTCGGTCGGCAATCAGGCGCAACTGGGCGTCGCCGAATTGATGGACGTGCTGCTCGACGAGCCGCGCGTCACCGCCATCGGCTTGCACCTCGAAGGCCTGAAAAACGTCCCGGGTTTCGCCCGCGCCGCGCACAAGGCCTTGGAGAAAGGCATTCCGATCATCGCCCTGAAAACCGGCGTGTCGCAGATCGGTGCCGAACTGGCGCTCAGTCACACCAGCTCACTGTCCGGTTCCGATGCGCTGTACGACAGCCTGTTTGCGCGCCTCGGCGTGATCCGCGTCAGTGGCCCGGTGAGTTTTGTCGAAACCCTGAAAGCGGCGGCGTGCGGCAAGCTGCCGACGGGCAACAGCCTGATCGCGTTGGCCTGTTCGGGGGGCGATGCCGGGCTGATTGCCGACTACGCCGAACGCAACGATTTGACCTTGCCGAAACTCGATGAGGCTCAGCGTGAAGAGCTGGCCCAAGTGCTGCCAAGCTACGCCAACCTGGTCAATCCGCTGGATTTCACCACGGCGATCTGGGGCGACGGCGAAGCCTTGAACCGCATGCTTGACAGTGCTCTGCGCACCGAAGCCGATGCGGCGATGCTGGTGCTCGATTACCCGGCGGAGTTCACCGGCGAACGCAAGGAATGCGACCTGCTGCTGGAGCTGTATTGCGCCGCGCTGGTCCGCCACGGCAAGACCGGTTTTGTCACCTCGGCGTTCCCGGAATTGCTGCCGGCCCACGCTCGCGAACGTCTGCATGCCCAAGGCGTATCGGCGTTGCAAGGCGTGGAAGACGGGCTGGCCGCATGGGGCCGGATTGCGGGCTATCAACGTAATCGCCAGGCGCTGCTGGCGCTCGGTGAATCGGCGCAGGTGCTGCACTGCCCGCAGGCGCTGGAAGGTGAAGGTCGCTTGCTCAATGAATGGGATTCCAAAAAAGCCTTGCGCGCCTTTGGCCTGCCGACGCCGAACGGTGTATTGAGCACCCCGGACAACGCATTGAATGACGCCAACGCGCTCGGTTATCCGCTGGTATTGAAAGCGGTCAGTGCCCAACTGCCGCACAAAACCGAAGCCGGCGCCGTGGCGTTGAACCTCAAGGACGCCGGGGCCCTGAGCGCCGCACTGGAAAAAATGCGCGCGAGCATTGCCGATTACGCGCCGCAGGTGCCGTTCGATCAGGTGCTGCTGGAACCGATGGCCGCGCCACCCTTGGCGGAATTGATCGTCGGCATCAAACGCGAAAACGACTTCGGCCTGGCCCTGGTCATCGGTGCGGGCGGGATTCTGGTGGAGCTGCTCAAGGACAGCCGCAGCCTGCTGCTGCCGACCACCGATGGCGCCATCCGCCAAGCGTTGTTGAGCCTGCGCAGTGCCCCGTTGTTGCAAGGTTTTCGTGGTCGCGAAGCGGCGGATCTGGACGCGTTGGTGGCGGCGATTCGTGCGGTGGCCGATTACGCCTGCGAGAACGCCGGGCAGTTGCTGGAACTCGATGTGAACCCATTGTTGGTCGGTGCCGATGGCACGACTGCGGTCGATGCGTTGATTCGCCTCGGCCACGAGTGAGGAAGTGAACATGCAAAGCACAACATTGACCGGCGGCCAGGCCCTGGTGCGTCTTCTGGCCAACTACGGCGTCGACACCGTGTTCGGCATTCCCGGTGTGCACACGCTGGAGTTGTATCGCGGCTTGCCCGGCAGCGGCATTCGTCACGTGCTGACGCGCCACGAGCAAGGCGCCAGTTTCATGGCCGACGGCTACGCGCGGGTCAGCGGCAAACCGGGCGTGTGTTTCATCATCACCGGGCCGGGCGTGACCAACGCTGCGACCGGCATCGGCCAGGCGTATGCCGACTCGATTCCGATGCTGGTGATTTCCAGCGTCAACCATACGGCCAGCCTCGGTAAAGGCTGGGGGTGCCTGCACGAAACCCAGGACCAGCGCGCAATCACCGCGCCGATCACCGCGTTCTCGGCGGTGGCGCTCAGTGCCGAAGACCTGCCTGAATTGATCGCCCGTGCCTACGCGGTGTTCGACAGTGAACGTCCGCGCCCGGTGCACATCTCCGTGCCGCTCGACGTCCTGTCGGCAAAAGTCGCCCGCGACTGGAGCAATGAAGTGGTGCGTCGCCCAAGCCGTGGCGTACCGGCAGCCACTGCGCTGGATCAGGCCGTGGCCAAGCTGCAAAACGCCAAGCGGCCGATGATCATCGCCGGCGGTGGCGCCTTGAACGCGCAGCAGCACGTGCATGAACTCAGCACCCGACTCGCCGCGCCGTTGTTCACCAGCGTTGCCGGCAAAGGCCTGTTGCCGCCGGATGCCCCGCTGAATGCCGGCTCGACCCTGTGCGTAGAGCCGGGCTGGCAACTGATCGCCGAGGCCGACGTGGTGCTGGCCGTCGGCACCGAAATGGCCGACACCGATTTCTGGCGCGAGCGTCTGCCACTGAATGCCGAACTGCTGCGCGTCGACATCGACCCGCGCAAGTTCAACGATTTCTACCCCTGCGCGGTGGCGCTGCAAGGCGATGCGCAACACACCCTCGCCGCATTGCTCGAACGTCTGTCACCCGCCAGGCGCGATGCCACTGCCGCGATTGCGTCCGTCGCAGCACTGCGTGAAGCGGTGCAAAACAGCCACGGCCCGTTGCAGTCGATCCACCAGGCGATTCTCGAACGGATTGCCGCCGAGCTGCCGGACGATGCTTTCATCAGCACCGACATGACCCAGCTGGCCTACACCGGCAACTACGCCTTTAACAGCCTGGCGCCACGCAGCTGGTTGCATCCGACCGGTTACGGCACGTTGGGTTATGGCTTGCCGGCGGGCATCGGCGCCAAGTTTGGTGCACCGCAGCGGCCAGGGCTGGTGCTGGTCGGCGACGGCGGTTTTCTCTACACCGCGCAAGAACTGGCCACCGCCGTTGAAGAGCTCGACAGCCCGCTGGTGGTGCTGCTCTGGAACAACGACGCGCTGGGGCAGATCCGTGACGACATGCTCGGGCTGGATATCGAACCGATCGGCGTGCTGCCGCGCAACCCGGACTTTGCCGCCCTTGGTCGCGCGTTCGGTTGCACCGTAAGCGAGCCGCAGAGCCTGGCCGAGCTGCAAACCGATTTGCGCCACGGCTTCAAGCGCAACGGCGTGACCCTGATTGAACTCAAGCATGCGTGCGCGCTCTGACTCCATTTTTAAAAGGATACCGTCATGCGCTTTTCCGACCTGACTCAACGTATCACCGGTGACGGTGCTGCCGCCTGGGGTATTCATTACCGCGCACTGGCGCTGCTGGAACAGGGTGAAGACATTTTGCTGCTGTCAGTCGGCGATCCGGATTTCGACACGCCGGTGCCGATTGTGCAGGCTGCCATCGACAGCCTGTTGTCCGGCAACACCCACTACGCCGACGTGCGCGGCAAACGCGCACTGCGTGAAAGCATCGCTAAACACTACGGGAAACGCAGAGGCCAACAGGTCTCGGCGGATCAGGTCACTGTGCTCGCCGGGGCGCAATGCGCGTTGTTCTGCGTGGCGCAGTGCGTGCTCAATCCGGGCGATGAAGTCATCGTCGCCGAACCGATGTACGTGACTTACGAAGCGGTGTTCGGTGCCTGTGGCGCGGTGGTGATTCCGGTGCCAGCGCGCTCGGAAAACGGCTTTCGGGTGTTGCCCGAAGACGTCGCGGCCCGCATCACGCCGCGCACTCGGGCGCTGGTGCTCAACAGCCCACACAACCCGTCCGGCGCAAGTTTGTCGCGCGGCACGTGGCAGGCGTTGGCGCAGCTGTGCATCACCCACGACCTGTGGCTGATTTCCGATGAGGTCTACAGCGAGCTGCTGTTCAACGGCGAACACATTAGCCCGGCCACTCTGCCGGGCATGGCCGAGCGCACCGCGACGCTGAACAGTTTGTCGAAATCCCATGCCATGACCGGCTGGCGCATCGGCTGGTCGATCACGCCACCGGCGCTGGCCGCGCACCTGGAAAACCTCGCGCTGTGCATGCTCTACGGTTTGCCGGATTTCGTGCAGGACGCCGCCGTCGTCGCGCTGGAAAGCAACCTGCCGGAACTGGAAGCGATGCGCGAAGCCTATCGCCAACGTCGCGATCTGGTCTGCGAATGCCTGGCCGACTGCCCCGGCGTGCGTGCCTTGAAACCCGATGGCGGGATGTTCGTGATGGTCGATGTCCGCGACACCGGGCTCACCGCACAGGCGTTTGCCGACCGCTTGCTCGACCGTCATGGCGTCTCGGTCCTGGCCGGTGAAGCCTTCGGTCCGAGCGCCGCCGGGCATATCCGTCTGGGGCTGGTGTTGGGCGCAGAACCCTTGCGTGACGCTTGCCAACGAATCACCCGTTGCGCCACTGAACTGATGGAAGCCCAAGTCTATGCATAACCACAAGACGCTGTTTATCGATGGCCGCTGGCAAACCCCTTCGGGGCACGGCATTGCCGAGGTGATCAACCCGGCCACTGAAGAAGTCGCAGGTACGGTGCCGCTGGGCGATGAGCGGGATGTCGACAACGCGGTGGCTGCCGCGCGCCGGGCGTTCGGTCCATGGTCGCGCACGCCCTCGAGCGTTCGTGCCGGTTTCTTGCGCGCACTCGCTGATCAGTTAAGTGCTCGGGCCGATGAAATGGCCGCCGTCATCACCACTGAGCTGGGGATGCCGGTGCAATGGTGTCGGTCGGTGCAGGTCGACGGGCCCATTATCGGCCTGGAGCAATACGTCGAACTCGCCGGCTTGATGGATGAAGTGCGCGAGGTCGGCAATTCGCTGGTTATCCGCGAGGCGGTCGGTGTGTGCGCCTTCATCAACCCGTGGAATTATCCGCTGCATCAACTCATCGGCAAGCTCGCTCCGGCGCTGGCCGCCGGCTGTACCGTGGTGGTCAAGCCTAGTCAGGAAACGCCGCTGCACGCCTTTTTGCTGGCGCAAATGATTGAAGCCATTGGCTTGCCCGCCGGGGTATTCAACCTGGTCAGCGGACCGGGTTCGAAGGTCGGCGAAGCACTGGCCAAACACCCCGACGTGGACATGGTCTCGTTCACCGGTTCCACCGGCGCCGGGGTTCGCGTGGCGCAAGCGGCGGCGCCTTCGGTGAAGCGCGTGTGCCTGGAACTGGGCGGCAAGTCGGCATTGTTGATTGCCGAGGACGCAGACCTGGCGGCCGCGGTGCGCTACGGCGTGCAGGACGTGATGATCAACTCCGGGCAGACCTGCACCGCGTTGACCCGCATGTTGCTGCCTGCCAGTCGTTACGCCGAGGCCGTGGAACTGGCCATTGCCGAAACCCAAAGCCTGCGCATGGGCGATCCACTGGACCCGCAGAGTTTCCTCGGGCCGATGTGTTCGGCGGCACAACGGCGCACCGTGCGTGACTACATTCAGGTCGGTCAACAGGAAGGCGCGCGACTGCTGCGTGGCGGCGATACGGCGCACGCATTCGAGCGCGGTTACTACGTCAGCCCGACGCTGTTCGCCGATGTCGACAACCGCATGCGCATCGCCCAGGAAGAAATCTTCGGTCCGGTGCTGTGCCTGATTCCTTACACCGATGAAGCGCAAGCGATTCAGATCGCCAACGATTCGCCGTTCGGCTTGTCCAGCGGCGTCTGGGCCGCCAGCACCGAGCGCGCCTTGCACCTTGGGCGTCAGTTGCGCGCCGGACAGTGCTTTCTCAACGGCGCGGCGTTCAATTATCAGGCGCCGTTCGGTGGCTACAAACAGTCGGGCAATGGCCGGGAATGGGGGGAAGAAGGGCTCAACGAGTTCGTCGAAGTGAAGGCGATTCAAGTGTGACGTGCAGCGTTATCGCCATCAAACTCAAAACCTGTAAACGTCTAGGGAATTGCCATGAAAGTTCTGATTGTCCACGCTCACCCGGAGCCGAAATCCTTCACCACCGCCCTGCGTGACCAGGCGGTAGCGACACTGGAGGCCCAGGGGCATGAAGTCCAGGTCAGCGACCTGTATGCGATGAACTGGAACCCGGTGGCCAGCGCCAATGACTTTTCATCGCGGGAAAACCCCGAGTACCTGGTGTATGCGCTGGAGCAACGCCTGGGTGTGAAGAGCCAGTCGCTGGCGCCGGACATCCAGCAGGAACTCGACAAACTGTTGTGGGCTGACTTGCTGATTCTGAACTTCCCGATTTTCTGGTTCTCGACCCCTGCCATCCTCAAGGGCTGGATTGATCGGGTGCTGGTGTCGGGGATCTGCTACGGCGGCAAGCGCTTTTACGACCAGGGTGGATTGAGCGGCAAGAAGGCGTTGGTTTCCATCACCTTGGGCGGCCGCGAGCATATGTTCGGTGATGGCGCGATCCACGGTCCGCTGGAAGACATGTTGCGGCCTATCCTGCGCGGCACGTTGGCCTATGTCGGGTTTGACGTGCTGGAACCGTTCGTGGCCTGGCATGTGCCGTATATCAGTGACGAGGCTCGCAAGGATTTCCTGCAGAGTTATCAGCAGCGTCTGGAACACCTGAGTGATGATCAGCCGATGCAGTTTCCGCGGTTGTCGCAGTTTGATGATGGGTTGTATCCGTTGCCTGGTTGAAGGGGGCTTTGGCCAAGAGTTGGATGGTGAACTTTCGGGCCCCATCGCGGGCAAGCCCGCGATGGGGCCAGTGGTTTCAACATAAAAAACGGAAACATGCCGAAGCTGTTCACAGCACCCGAACAGTTTCGGCATTGGCCTCAGGTTTAGATCTCCTTCACCGGCGTCTCACCCTCAACCCCTTTGATCAACCCGATGGCATGCAGGCAATCCGCCTTGTTCACGTACGACTCACCACTGGCGATCGTCTCGTGGTTACCCGCCCTCAAGCGCCAGCGCCATTGTCCTTTGCCGGTGCTTGGCGTGCCTTTGGATTGCCTGTAAATCTCGAAATACATTCTGCTCGCTCCATGCGATGGGTAATTGCGACAACCTGTGTGACGCATCGGGGGCAAGCCTAGCGGAGCTGGTTTTTTTGACCATCAGGCATTTGTTTCCAGGCATTTGAAAATATTTCAGCCAACGCAACCGGGCCGGCGCGAATGGCCAAAAACCCCGCAGTTTCGCCCTTGCATCACCTCCCTGGGTCCTGCTTAATACGACACGGCTTACGGCGTCGAGCAGCGGTCGGCGACCTCGGATTGTAGAAAAATCACTATAAAAAAGAGCAATCAATTGACTCATCAGCACGGAACGCAACTGGCCGGGCATCTGCAGCTTTCGCTCGTGATACCGGTATTCAATGAAGCGGCGACCATTGATTTGTTCATCGCGCGGATCACTGACGTCTTCAAGGAAGAAACGTTGGTCAGTCTGGAAATGGTGTTCGTCAACGACGGCAGCACCGACACCACGCTCGACCTGCTTTTGGAGCGTCAACAGACCGATCCGCGCATTCGCGTTGTCGATCTGAGCCGCAATTTCGGCAAGGAAGCGGCCCTGACCGCAGGCTTGCAGACCGCCACCGGCCAGGTGATGGTGCCTATCGATGTCGATTTGCAGGACCCGCCTGAAGTCATCCTCGAAATGATCGCCCGCTGGCGTGAAGGTTATGAAGTGGTGCTGGGCCATCGTGTGAGTCGCAAGACCGACTCCTGGGCCAAGCAAACCTCGGCCAACTGGTTTTATCGCCTGCACAACAAAATCGCTGAGCAACACCTTCCGGAAAACGTCGGCGATTTTCGGCTGATGGACCGCTGTGTGGTGGACGCCTTGCAAACCTTGCCCGAGTCCCGGCGCTTCATGAAAGGCTTGTTTGCCTGGGTCGGGTTTCGTACCACCTACGTGAATTACGAGCGCCTTGAACGAGTGGCAGGCGCGAGCAAGTTCAACGGCTGGCGCTTGTGGAACTTCGCGCTGGAAGGCATCACCAGTTTCAGCACGGAGCCGCTGCGCATCTGGACGTATCTGGGGCTGATCGTGTCGCTGATCTCTTTTTCGTTCGCCATTTTTATCATCTTGCGCACCCTGATCTCCGGTGTCGATCTGCCGGGTTATGCCTCGCTGATGGTCGCCGTCACTTTTCTCGGCGGTCTGCAATTGATCGGCATCGGCGTGCTGGGTGAATACCTCGGCCGGACCTACATCGAGTCAAAACGCCGACCGGTGTATCTGGTGCGGCGTGTCTATGACCCCAAGGACTGAACCATGGATCTCAAGGAAACCGACATCCTCGGTTCAAGCATCGACCAGCATTGGTATTACGCCTCCAAAGCGGCGGCCACGACGCGCATGTTGGGCAACACGCCGTTCAAAAATATTCTCGACGTGGGCGCAGGCTCCGGGTTCTTTTCCCACCATTTGCTGACGCATTCCGCGGCCGGTGAAGCATGGTGTGTCGACATCAGTTACGACGCCGATTCGGATGCCACAACCGCCGGTAAACCGGTGCATTACCGCCGCGGCATCGACTCGGTGGACGCCGATCTGGTGCTGCTGATGGACGTGCTGGAACATGTCGATGACGACGTCGGACTGCTCAAGGCTTACGTCGATAAAGTCCCTTCCGGCAGCCGTTTCCTGATGACGGTGCCGGCGTTCCAGTTTCTCTGGAGCGGGCACGATGACTTCCTCGAACACAAGCGTCGCTATACCTTGCCGCAGCTGGAAACGGTGGCTCGGGATGCTGGTTTGACCGTGAAGCAGGGGGCGTACTATTTCGGTCTGGTGTTCCCGATTGCCGCCACCCTGCGATTGCTGCCCAACGGTGCGCAACCCTCGCCGCCGCGCTCGCAGCTCAAGCAGCACCATCCGTTGGTGAATACGATTTTGAAGACACTCTGCAGCGTCGAACTGCCATTCATGGGCGCGAATCGCCTGGCCGGGTTGACGGTATTTGTCCTGGCGCAAAAACCGTGACATCAGCCGAAAAATCCGCCTTGATCCAGCGTGGGCTGCGTTTTGCCGTCACCGGTTTGTTCGTCACGGCCCTGCACGCGCTGGTGGCCGTGTTGTTCATCAACTACGTGTCGCCTCTGCCACCCTTGGCCAACGGCGCGGCGTTTGCCGTGGCGACCGTGGTGTCTTACCTGATCAATTCCACCTGGAGCTTTTCCGCCCGATTGCATGGGCGAACGCTGCTGCGCTTCATGATGGTTTCCGTTGCCGGTTTCCTGTTGGCGATGTTGGTGGCCTGGGCCGCGCAAATGGCCGGGCTGCATTATTTGCTGGGGATCGGCGCGGTAGCGCTGACCATTCCGGCCTTCACCTTTGTATTGCATAACTTCTGGACGTATCGATGAAGGATTTCGCTAAACGCCTGCCGCTCAACCTGGTGCCCCTGTTGATTGGTGTTGTGGCCTTTTTCCTCGTCGTCGGGCCCAGGGCGCTGAACCCGCTCAACATTGCGTGGCTGGGCAACGGTGACCCGGCGACGCATTACTTGGGCTGGGTGTTTTTCCGGCAGTCACCCTGGAGTTTTCCCATCGGGCTCAATCCGTCCTACGGGCTTGAACTGGGCAATGGCATCATTTTTTCTGATTCCAATCCGCTGCTGGCCTTCTTGTTCAAACCGTTCGCCTCGCTGTTACCGATGCCTTTTCAGTACTTCGGCCTCTGGTTCCTGACCTGCTTCGTCCTGCAGGCGTGGTTCGCCTGGAAACTGGTCGGGCTGGTGACTTCGCACGTGGGTGTACGGGCCGTGAGTACGGCGTTGTTCCTTTTTGTTCCGCCGATGCTCATGCGCATGCCCTTTCATTTGTCCTTGGGCGGGCACTTTCTTATTCTGGCCTCGTTGTACCTGGGGCTGCATCCGCAACTGCAGCGTCGACAACTGAAATGGGGGGCGTTGCTGGCGGCGGCCGCGTTAGTCCACGCGTACTTTCTGGCAATGGTTGCAGTGATCTGGATTGCCAATCTCGCTGCCGGTTGGTCCAGGAAAAAACTGACGCCACGGTCGGCGTTAACCGAATTCATCGTGCTGTTTTCGTTGGTCAGCTTTTGCTGTTGGCAGGCAGGGTATTTTTCGGTGGGCGGTGACAGCGCGATATCCGATGGGTTTGGCACGTACGCCATGAACCTGCTGTCACTGATCGATCCGGGGAACTGGTCCTATTTACTGAAGGATCTGCCCGGCGTCCAAGGGTTCGGTGACGGCGAAGGGTTTGCCTATCTGGGACTTGGGCTGATCACGCTGGGCATCTGTGCGGTGGTCGGTTTACTTCAAGGCAATACCGGCTTCAGGCAACAACTGGGGCGGCGCCCCTTTTTACTGCTGGCGCTGGTGGGGCTGACGGTTTTCGCGATTTCAAACCATGTGGCGCTGGGCTTGCTGGAGTTCACTTATGCGCTGCCGCCGGTGGTGATTTCCATCGCCAACATCTTCCGCGCCTCGGGGCGAATGTTTTGGCCGGTGTACTACGCGATTATCTTCGCCATCATTTTCCTGGTGATTCGCGCCAATACACCACGCACCGCTGTGAGCTTGCTGTCACTGGCGCTACTGATTCAGGTGCTGGACACTCACGCCGGCTGGGTGGCCGTTCGCAAGCAATTGATGGTTGAACCTGCTTCGAAGTGGGCGTCGCCCATGGTCGATCCGTTCTGGGAAAGCGCGGCGGCCCATTACCAGAACATTCGCTGGATCGTTCCACAGAATCTGTCCGCGCACTGGATGTCGGTGGCTGATTTTGCCGGCGCCCATGGCATGGCAACGAATGCGGTTTACCTGGGGCGAATGGATACTGCCAATTGGAAACGCGCCGACCTGGAGACTGCTGGGTTAATGGCATCTGGAAAGTATGATGCCGACACGTTGTACCTGCTGGATGAGCGTGCGCTGCTTCAGGCTGCGATGAACGTCGATACCCAAAAGGATCTGTTTACCCGGATTGACGGATTTACGGTGCTTGCACCGGGATGGAAACAATGCGGCGCTTGCTTGCAGATGAATACGCCAGCTAACCCGCTCGAGCTGATCCCTTCCCTTGAAACCGGACAAAAAGCGCTGTTCAACTACGGCAGCAAGGGGAGGGCGTTTCTGGCCAGGGGCTGGTCCGATTCCGAACTCTGGGGCACCTGGTCCGAAGGTCCCGACGCCGACGTCATGTTCCGGGTGCCGGTGCCCGTGCATTCCTTGCGTCTGGAGGCCACGGCGTTTCTCCCTCCCGGGCATGCTGGCCAACGTGTTGTCATCAGCATCAACGGCATTGCGGCCATGACTACCCAACTTCAGCAGGCCGATGGAAATATTATCGATGTGCGCCTCACCACCGAAATGCAAGAACGGGTGTCGAGTCAGGGTGTATTGAGTTTGCACATGCAGTTCGCCGACGCCGTCAGCCCGAAACAGTTCGGAATAGGCGAGGACGCCCGACAACTCGCATTCGGCTTGAAGACCCTGACGGTCAATTGAGGGCCGACGCCCGTAGACGCCCCCGTCGCGCCTTTTTACACTGCCTGAAGTGTTGAAGAACGGGGGCAAGGAATGAATCGCAACGAACTGCGCAAGGCTGACATCAACCTGATGGTGGTGTTCGAAACGTTGATGCTCGAGCGCAATGTCACGCGGGTGGCGGAGAAGCTGTTTCTCGGCCAGCCGACCATCAGTGCCGCGCTCAATCGCCTGCGGACGATGTTCAATGATCCGCTGTTCATCCGGGTCGGCCATCGCATGGAACCGACGGCGCGGGCCGAGGAAATCATTCTGCACCTGTCGCCGGCGCTGGATTCGTTATCGGTGGCCCTGAGCCTGACCCACGATTTTGATCCGGCCAGCAGCACCATGACCTTTCGCATCGGGCTGTCGGACGATGTCGAGTTCGGCCTGTTGCCACCGCTGCTGCGCGCCTTGCGCCAGGAGGCGCCGAAGGTGGTGTTCGTGGTTCAGCATGTCGATTACTGGCGCATTCCCGACTTGCTGGCCTCCGGCGATATCACGGTCGGCATCAGCCAGACTCGCGGCTTGCCGGCCAACGCCAAGCGCAAGTTGTTGCGGCACATCCAGCCGAGCATTTTGCGCGCCGATGCCTCGGACACCCCGCTGACCCTTGATGAATATTGCGCCCGCCCGCACGTGTTGGTGTCGCACACCGCCAACGTCAGCGGCTATGCCGATGAATGGCTGGCGGAGATCGGCCGTACGCGTCAGGTCGTGCTGTCGGTGCCGCAATACAGTTCGTTGCCGGCCCTGCTCGCCGGCACCGACCTGATCGCCAGCCTGCCGGATTACGCCGCCGAGGCGATGGCGGCCTCAGGGCAACTGTTCAAGGAGCCCTTTCCGTTCAAGACCCCGACGCTGGACTTGTCCATGGTCTGGCTCAGTCATGTCGATACCGATCCGGCCGAACGCTGGTTGCGCGCGCGGTTGGAGGCGTTCATGAGTGAGCGTCTTGAGTCGCCGATTTGACATTTGCCAACGCAGGGTCGCTGACTCATTCGGAGCGATAGTTTAGTGATCAAGCCACCGGAATATGGATGTCCCGTGACTGACACTTTTCGCCTATTTGCAGCTTTTGATCCTCGGTGTACGGCTGCCCCTGCCGATCAATCAGAAAAAACACCTCGAATAGATACTGTTTTCCACCGTGGCTGGCGCACCGAAATGAGGTGTTGCTCGGAAACAGCGTTTTTAGTTTGTCCAGATCCAGGGATTTGCCCTGAAACTGGTTGAAATCCGGACTGTAGTTGACCGCGCTACGCAAATTGACAAAGTCCTTGAAATATTGAATTTGGCTGGTTCCATAGCAAGTGCCATGTTTTTTCCATTCGTGTTTCATCAGGTATTCGGGCGATTCGGTGACAATTTCAGAAAACCCGTGTTCGGCCTGTGCCAGCTTCTGGTCTGTATCCGACAGTTCGCAAACCGTCTCAGTCGGACCGCACCCCGCTGAGTTGATACAAAAGGAAGGGTGACGATTGGCCGATTGGTCAGTGCTGTTGTAATAAGCCCAGATGCCGTGGGTGTAGAAGACGTTATTCGGTTTGCCGCAACCCGCAGTGGTGGGCTTCAAAAGGCAAAACGTTGGCTGCCAAGTGATGGCATAGGCGAGGTAGTCAAATTTTGCGCTAGGCGCTCCTTCCATGCTTTCTTCACCTGTGTCCAGGGCGTGAGCGCAGAGAGAAACAACAGACAGGGCCATTGAGGCATAAAGACGGTTCATGGTGTTCGATCCTTGAATCAGTTTATTTTCGGGTTACCTCCTCACTGCTGGAGAGGACGCTTTCTGGTTCAGCGTCATGATCAATTAACGGCGCACTTCTAATTTCAGACCTGATCTGGAAACACTAGTACAGTACGGGTCATTGGGAAATCCAAGTAGATGTACAGCTAACGCCGACATCCTTTTTTGAGTACTGCCATTTAATCAGGAGCCACCCATGCCCCACCTGCACATGGAATACACCGCCAACCTGCCCGAACTGAACGCTGACGTGGCGTTGATTCGACTCAACAATGCGTTGGTGGCTTCCGGTCAGTTTGCTGCCGAGTTCGACATCAAGAGCCGCGCGGTGAAAGTCGAGACTTTCAAGGTCGGCACGACAATGGGGGAGCGGGCGTTTGTGCACGTGAAGCTGGCGCTGCTGAGCGGTCGCTCGCCGCAGATCAAACAGCAGTTGTCCGAAAGCCTGCTGGCCGTGGTGCAAGAGTTGTGTGAATGGCCGACAGGGATTGAAGTCCAGTTGTGCGTAGAGATCCTCGACATCGATCGGGAGTCCTACACCAAGACGGCCATCGGCCACTGAGTTTCAGGCCATTTCCTGCTCGGCGCAGGCCTTGATCACTTGCTCGCGCAACCAGGTGTTGGCGCTGTCCTGGTCGACGCTTTGACTCCACAGCATGTCCAGGGTGAAACCCGGCAAGCCGTTGGGCGCTTCGCAGTGATTGAAGATCGCCTCGTTGGCCAGCAATTGCTGGATGCGACGGGGCAACGTCAGGATGAAGTCGGTGCCGGTGATCATTTTCAGCGCCGCACTGTAGCTGTTGGAACGCGCAACGATCTGCCGTTTGTGCGCCTGTTGCGCCAGCCAGCCATCGACCATGTTGGTGGTGGACTTCCACGGCGTCGGAAACACATGCCGGCGTTCGACAAAGGCTTTCAGGCTTAAACGCGGTTCCAGTGGCGTGGCGCGTTTGTCGAAGACGCAGACCAGATCATCTTCCAGTAACAGCCGGGATTTGAAGTCGGTGTGGCTGCGATGAAAATGCGGGCCGAAGCAAATCACTAGGTCGAGGCTGCCATCACGCAGATCTTCGGTCGGGATATCGGTTTCAAACTTGTGCATGTTGACCATCACCGGCAGGTCGGCAAAATCAAAGCTTTTCAACAGGCGCGGCAGGATCAACTGCTCGAAGTATTCCGGTGCGCAGATATTGAACGTGACCGGTTGCAAGGTCGGATCGAAGGCCTGGGCGCCGGCGTGGCAGAGGTTGATGCTTTCGAGGATCTTCAGCACATGCGTGTACATGGTGCTGGCTTTGTACGTGGGGCGCATACCCGTGCGGGTATTGATGAATAACTCGTCTTCAAAACTGGTGCGCAATTTTTTCAGGCAGTAACTCACGGTGGACTGGCTGACGCAGAGCGCCTCCGACACACCGGTGACGCTGCTTTGCTCATACACGGCGACAAACACCATGAGGTCCTGCATATCGAGCTTTCTAAGCAAGTTACTGTTCAGCATCCGTTCCGTCTCGCTGTGCTCCTTGCGCTGACTGTGCGCAAACGTGTGCGAATGATCCTAACGGAACGATGGTGCCAGGAGAATGCCCTGTAGGACGTTTCACGGTCAGTTGTGGGACAGAAAATGTTACGAACACGACGTGTGAATTTAATCCCACAAAACAGGGCCGAAGGCCTTTACCCCTGAACGGCGCTGCACCCGGAGGATTTCAGGGTGGGCTTCGAGGTCAGTGAATGTGTCGGGCGTAATGCCGCGGATCGAAGCGCAGGGCCATCAGGATCATCAGCGCCATGACCCCGGTCAGGCACCACCAGGCCCATTCGAAACTGCCCGATTGATCGCGCAACATCCCGGCCATCAGCGGTGATAGGCCGGCGATCAGGTAGCCGATGCCTTGTACGAAGGCCGTCAGCCCTCCAGCGCGTTGCGGGTTGTCGAGGTGATCCAGCGACACAATCAGGCTCATCGGGAACAGGCCGCCAATGCCCAGTCCCAGCAGGCACGGCCAGAGCAGACTGAAGTGTTGCGGGCTGAGGATCAGCCCGCAGAAACCAGCCATGATCAGCGCCAGCAACACCACCAGCACCAGGCGCCGGTCACGGCAGCGGTTGGCGATGGCGGGGGTTACCAGCCCGGACAACACTTCCATGGCCGTCAAAAAGCCCAGCAGCAAACCGGCATTTTGTTCGCTCCAGCCCTTTTCCACGTAGTACGGCGCCAACCAGGCCAGCACACAGGTGTAGGACGCGGTGCCCAAACCGAAGAAGATTGCGAGTAACCAGGCGCGGGAATTTGTGAAGAACGATGTGTTGCGGGATGCTGCTGCCGTTGTCGTCGATGTTCCCGCACGCCCGATGCTCCAGAACAGCAACGCCACCAGCGCCAGCACCGCCCAGATTGCCAGCCCCTCGCGCCAACTGCCGGTGCGGGTCATCACCAGGGGCGCAAACGATGCTGCGATCGCCGCACCGCCCATGATCGACGTCACGTAGAGCCCCATGCATACGGCAACGTTGTCGCTGAAGCGGGACTTGATCAGCGCCGGCATCAATGCCTGGATCAGCGCAATACCGATGCCGGCCAGCATGGCGCTGACGATCAGTTCGACTGACGAGTCCACGAACAGCCGCGACACTGTGGCCAGGCCAATGATCAGTAGCGATATCAGCACCGTGCGCTGTTCACCCAGGCGTTGACTGACGCTCAGGCCAAAAAACATCGCCAGCCCCATGGCCATGACGGGCAGCATGGTCAGCAGCGAGGCCAGGCTGAAACTCAGCGGGATGTCCCCGCGAATGGCCGACAGCAACGGCCCGACGGCCGCCATCGAGGGCCGCAGGTTCAGGGCGACGAGGATAATGCTGACCATCAGCCAGAGGGCAGGGCGGGAAGTTGCGCGAACGTTTTCCATCAATAGGACCTTGAATAATCAATGGCCGATTAGGCGCGCGAGGGGCTGGGGGTCGCAAATCAGATAGTCCGCAGCGGTATTTAAAAATTAAATACCTCTGCCGCAACACAGACCCCTTGCAGGAGCGAGCCTTTGTGGCGAGGGGATTTATCCCCGTTCGGCTGCGAAGCAGTCGTAAATCCATTGCTTGCGGTGTATCTGATACACCGCAGTGTTCGATTCGGGGCCGCTTCGCAGCCCAACGGGGATAAATCCCCTCACCACACAAGCCCGCTCCCACAGGGATGGTGGGTGAGTCACGCATGATTGTTTAGTCCATCCACACCCAAAGTTCTTCAAATCCCGATTTAACGACCTGACCGCCCGTGTGACGCTGCTGCTCATCTGTTTCCTGCGGTCATTTCTATGGACGGTTGCCCCGTCGCACTCCCTTCAGAACTAGCCTTCTGGGCGCTCTGGCACTGTCGCCACGCGCGCCCACCGGATTCCTGCATTTCCCGTTGATTGTTCTTACAGGTCCCGCGCTGTACGCCGGGATCAAACCGGCAACGCCTGCGCGTTTGCCTGACGCGGAAACAAGAGAACTCCCATGAGCAGTGCCACGACCTCCTTCGCCACGAAGCAAGAAGCCCTGACCTTTCTGGAACAGAACCCGGATATCGAGATGTTCGAGTTGTTCATCCTCGACAACAACGGCGTGCCTCGGGGCAAATTGCTGCATCGCGATGAACTGCTGGCGGTGTACGAAAGCGGCCGGCCGCTGCCGAGCACCATTCTTGGCTTGACCATCAACGGCGATGACGTAGAAAACTCAGGCCTGGTCTGGGATGTCGGCGACATTGATTGCCGGGCGTACCCGATCAGCGGCAGCTTGACGCGCATGCCATGGCGGTTGATCCCGACGGCGGCGGTGCAGGTCAGCATGCATCCGAAGGAAGGCATGCCCGCAACGATTGCCGACCCTCGGCACCTGCTGGCGAAGGTGATCGAAGGCTTGCAGGCCGACGGTTATTACCCGGTGATGGCGGCGGAGCTGGAGTTCTATTTGCTCGATCAGCAGCGCGACAGCAACGGTCGACCGCAACCGGCGCGGGACGTCGATGGTGGGCGACCGCGCTCGACGCAAGTCTACGGTTTGCGTGAGCTGGAGCAGATCGAGCCGTTTCTGGCGGATCTCTACAGTGCCTGCAAATTGCAGGGCATCCCGGCGCGCACGGCGATTTCCGAGTACGCACCGGGGCAGGTGGAAATCACCCTCGAACATCGCACCGACGCCCTGCAGGCGATGGACGAAGCGGTGCGCTACAAACGGCTGGTCAAAGGCGTCGCGCACAAACACGGGATGGCCGCCTGCTTTATGGCCAAACCGTTCGATGACCTGGCGGGCACCGGCATGCACATGCATGTCAGCCTGGCGGACAAGGACGGCAACAACCTTTTCGCCAGTGAGTCTGCGGACGGTACGCCGCTGCTCAAACAAGCAGTCGGCGGCATGCTCAGTACCTTGCTCGATTCGTTATTGCTGTTCTGCCCGAACGCCAACTCCTATCGCCGATTCCAGACCAACAGCTACGCGCCGCTTGCAGCGACTTGGGGCATCGACAACCGCACCGTGAGTTTGCGAGTTCCCGGGGGGCCGGCATTCTCTCGGCACATCGAGCACCGTATCTGCGGCGCCGACGCCAACCCGTATCTGGCGGCCGCGGCGATTCTGGCCGGCATCCATCGCGGCATTCGCGAACAACTCGACCCGGGCGCACCCGTGGAAGGCAATGGTTACGCCCAGGCCACGGAGTTGTTGCCAACCGATTGGCTGACCACGTTGCGGGCGCTGGAAGGTTCGACATGGGCGCGGGAGGCGTTCGGCGGTGAATTCCTCGGCGTGTACCTGGCGGTGAAGCGCGCCGAGTATCGGCAGTTCATGGGTGAAGTCGGAGAGCAGGACTGGCGTTGGTACTTGCATCAGGCCTGAACAAAAGCTGAACCATTCTCAAATAAGTTAAAAGTATCGATCTAACAACAGAAGCCAACTAATCGTTGGCTTCTTTTTCACAAAAAATTGATGGTTGGCTGCCTAAAGTTAGAGCTGTCACGGTAAATGAAATTTTCACATTTACCGAGGGCACTTCTTTTCAGGAACAGCCAATCATCATGTTGAAGTTCAAACCCGTGCGCCCGGAATGGGTGACACTGATTGCCAGCGCCTTTCTTCTGACGGGCTTTAACTTAGTGCTCTGGCAGCACCTTTTTGATATCACCGCTACGGACGGTAAAGGCATCGTCCTGCGCATCGCGTTCGGCGTGATGATTCTGGCGGCCTTCAACATTGTACTGACCCTTCTAGCGTTTCGCCGCGTGATGAAACCGGTCTTGATCCTGATCTTTATGATCAGCGCTGGCGTGGCGTACTTCATGAGTCAATACGGTGTTCTGATGGACACCGGCATGTTACGCAACTTTGCACAAACCAACGCGACGGAAGTGCGGGACTTACTATCATTGAAGTTCTTCGTTTATATCCTTTTGCTGGGTGCTTTTCCCTCCTGGCTGTTGTGGAAGGTTCCGGTTAATTATCGCCGCTGGCACCGTGAATTACTAAGTAAGGCGCTGGTGAGTGTCGCGTCGGTTGCGGTCATCGGTGGCGTCGCGCTGGTGAACTATCAGGGCCTGTCCTCGTTGTTTCGCAATCACCATGAACTGCGCCTGATGGTGGTGCCGAGTAACTACATCGGTGCGGCGTTCGGTTACCTGCGTGAGCAAGTCGTCTCCGCCCGCCAGCCCTTCGTCAAGGTCGGTGAAGATGCCCAGCGAAATCCCGCCTGGCAAACCCACGGCCGTAAATCCCTGACGGTGCTGGTGGTCGGCGAAAGTGCCCGGGCCGAGAACTTCGGCATCCTCGGTTACGACCGCGACACCACGCCCAAACTGGACAAGGAAGCCGGCCTGATTGCGTTCACCGATGTGCATTCCTGCGGTACGGAAACGGCCGTGTCGGTGCCGTGCATGTTCTCGAACATGGGCCGCAAGAATTACAACGCTGGCAAGGCGAAGAATGAAGAGGGCCTGCTGGACGTGCTCAAGCGCGCCGGTCTGGAGGTGATCTGGCGTGACAATCAATCGGGCTGTAAAGGCACTTGCGACCGGGTCACCCTCGACGATGTCAGCAATCTCAAGGACCCGGTGCTGTGCGCCAACAGTGAATGCCGCGACGAAATTCTCCTGCAAGGTTTGCAGCACTTCATCGACACGCTGGATAAAGACACCGTGCTGGTCCTGCACCAGATGGGCAGCCATGGCCCGGAATACTTCAAGCGCTACCCGAAAGAGTACGAGCGCTTCACGCCCGTCTGTGAAAGTAACGCACTGAACAATTGCAGCCGCGAAAGCATCGTCAATGGCTACGACAACACGCTGGTGTATACCGACCACGTGCTGTCGACCCTGATCGATCTGTTACGCAGCAACCAGGACAAAGTCGATACCGCCATGCTGTATCTGTCGGATCACGGCGAATCCCTGGGCGAATACAACCTGTTCCTCCACGGCACGCCTTACATGCTGGCGCCGGATCAGCAAAAGCATGTTGCGATGCTGGCGTGGTTCTCCGACAGCTACCAAAAGTCGTTCTCGGTGGACACCCATTGCCTGCAACTGAGCCGAGACAAGCCCCTGAGCCAGGACAACCTGTTCCATTCGATGCTCGGTCTGCTGGAGGTCAACAGCAAGGTCTACAACCAGGATCTGGACATGTTCGCCGGTTGCCGCGGGGCGGTGATCGACGGTGTGTTGGCCAAAGAGTAAGCGTTTCGACCTTTTTTTCACGTACCGGTGGTTAACCTGCGGCCGGTACCTATTCCTACAAGAGCCATTGCACATGTCCGCGCAGCCCCCATCCGCCATCGAGCTTGAGTTCGCCCGGCGCTACGATCAGGAACACAGCCGCGTCTGCCTTCAGCCGCGACCGCGTGGCCTGGCGGGGCGCTTGACCTTCTGGCGCGATGAGCAGTTGGTGCGTAACGCGCTCAAGGTCGCCGGCGAGCCGGGCCTGATGCTTGATGTGGCCTGTGGCGCCGGGCGTTACTGGCCGGTGTTGGCCGAGCACGCGAACCGTGTGATTCTCGCGTCCGATCATTCGCAGGACATGCTCAATCACGCACAGACTCACCATTCGCAGAGCCTGCTCCAGCGGATCAAGACGTTCCAGAGTTCGGCCTTCACCCTCGGGTTGTCGGCGAACGCGGTCGACAGCATTTTTTGCATGCAACTGTTTCAACACATCGTCAGCCCGGACCATCGGTTGGCCCTGCTTAAAGAGTTTCACCGTGTGAGTCGCGATACCGTGATTGTGGCGGTACGGGTCGCCGCGCATTTCAAGCTCCACCGACCAAGCGCAGCGGGCACTAACCCCCGGCAGCTGGCAGACAAGGCGGAGGTTGAAGCCGAATTCAGGCAAGCGGGTTTTCGCTTGCTCAGTCACCAGGACTTTCTGCCCGGTTGTGCACGGATGCGGGTCTACGTGCTGCGTAAGACCAGTTAACCTCCGCTTGTCAGACATTTCTTGCCGTCTGGCAGGTCTTTTCGCTAAAGCTCTTGTTCAGTGGATGCGCGGAAATCGCCGGGGGCGATATATACTGCGCGCCATTCTTCAAGGGAGAGCCGTGTGGCCATCGATATTCACTGGATTCGCGACAACGATAGCCTCGGTCAGTTTTGCGCCGAGTGGCAGCAGCTGCCATTCGTTGCCCTCGACACCGAATTCATGCGGGTCGACACCTTTTATCCGATCGCAGGCCTGCTGCAGATCGGCGATGGCGTACGCGCTTACCTGATTGACCCGCTGACCATCGACAACTGGCAGCCCCTGGCCGCGTTGCTGGAAAACCCGGCCGTGGTCAAAGTTGTCCACGCGTGCAGCGAAGACCTCGAAGTGTTGCTTCGCCTGACCGGCAGCCTGCCGGCGCCGCTGTTCGATACGCAACTGGCCGCCGCCTACCTGAACCTCGGTTTCTCGATGGGTTACTCGCGACTGGTGCAGGAAGTGCTCGGCATCGACCTGCCCAAGGGCGAGACCCGTTCCGACTGGCTGCAACGTCCGCTTTCCGAGACCCAGATCAGCTACGCCGCCGAAGATGCCTTGCACCTGGCGGAAGTTTTCGTACAGCTGCGTCCGAAGCTTTCTGACGACAAGTACAACTGGGTCCTGGAGGACGGCGCCGAGCTGGTGGCCAACTTGCGCCGCGAGATCGATCCGTACGAGGTCTATCGCGAAGCCAAACTGGCCTGGAAACTCTCCCGCGCACAGCTTGCCGTGTTGCGTGAACTCTGCGCCTGGCGTGAACGCGAGGCCCGCGCCCGTGACCTGCCGCGCAATCGCATCGTGCGTGAGCATTCGCTGTGGCCGTTGGCCCGCACGCAACCCGACAACCTCGGTGCGCTGGCGAAAATCGAAGACATGCACCCGCGTACCGTGCGTCAGGACGGCGAATTTCTGCTTGATCTGATCAAGCGCTCTGGCAGTGTGTCGCCAGATCAATGGCCGCCCGCCGTGCCGGAGCCGTTGCCGGTAGACGCCGCCACCCTGGTCAAACAGCTGCGTGCGATCGGCCAGGCCGAAGCCGAGCGCCTGAACATTGCGCCGGAGCTGATGCTGCGCAAGAAAACCCTGGAAGCGCTGCTCAAGAGCGGCTACCCCAACGGTCCTTACCAATTGCCTGATTCGCTGCGTGGCTGGCGCCGCGAATTGATGGGCCAGGCGCTGCTCGACAGCCTGGCCACCGCCGGAGAACAGCCTTGAAACGTATTTGCTCCATCTACCGAAGCCTGAAGAAAAACGAGATGTACCTCTATGTGCTCAAAAGCGATGCACTGGAGCGCGTCCCGGAAAGTCTGATGGCCGCCTTTGGCAAACCTCATCATGCTTTCGATCTGGTGCTGACCCCCGAGCGCAAACTGTCGCGCGAGGACATCACCGTGGTCCTGGAAAACCTTGAGAAGCAGGGCTACCACCTGCAAATGCCACCGGCCGAAGACGAATACATCGAACACTTGCCGGAAGAATTGCTGCGACGCAACGACCCGATGTGATCGGCAGACAGGCTCTGTTCAGAGTCTGTGTGAAACACTGGAATGATTTTGGCGATGGCCAGGGCGACGGAGCGATACTCCGTCGGCGGCCGTCTGCACTGTTTTCGAAAGGTTTGAACCATGCGCGTTCTGATTGCTGAACACGACCACCCTGTGTACGCCCAACTGTTGCGTCAGGCTGCGCCTGACCTGGAAGTGCTGACCAGCGGCGACTCCGCAGAATTGGCCAGCCAGGCGGCCGACTGCCCGATCTGGCTGGGTCAGCCGGACCTGTTGGCGAACCTGTTGCGCCAGGGCCACCAGCCACAATGGCTGCAATCGACATGGGCCGGCATTACGCCGCTGCTGGCCGACGGTTTGCGCCGCGATTATCGCCTGACGCGTGCGGTAGGGATTTTTGGTCAGGTCATGGCCGAATACGTCCTGACCTACATGCTCGGCCACGAGCGCGAAGTGCTGGCGCGGCTGGTCAGCCAGGTCGAGCGCAAGTGGGACAGTCGCCAGGGCCAAAGCCTGGCGGGGCGCAAAGTGTTGATCGTCGGCACCGGTGACATCGGCCAGACCGTGGCGCAGTTCCTCGTGCCGTTTGGCGTCGAGTTGTATGGCATCGCCAGCGAAGCCCGCGAGCAGGCGCCGTTTGTTGAAGTCGGCGCGCTGGCAGACTTGCCGCGCCTGGTCGGTGAAGTGGATTTCGTCATCAATCTGCTGCCCAACACTCCAAATACCCACGACTTGTACGATGCGGCGCTGTTCAAGCAGTTCAAGCCGACCGGGTTGTTCATCAACGTCGGGCGTGGCGTGGCCGTAGTCGACGCGGACCTGGTGGAAGCCTTGAAAGAAGGGCATCTGGCTGGCGCGGTGATCGACGTCTGCCGCCAGGAACCGCTGCCACAGCGTCATCCGTTCTGGACAGCTTGGGGCTTGCTGCTGACCGGGCACAGCTCGGCACCGACCTCGCCATCGATGATGGTGAACCTGTTTGTTGAAAACCTGCGGGCGTATCAGGCAGGTGAGGCGTTGCGCGGGGAAGTCGACTTCAACCGCGGCTACTGAAACCACCGCTCACTCGAATAGTGTGCAAACCCTGTGGGAGCGAGCCTGCTCGCGATGGCGATGTGGCAATCAACGTTGATGTTGAATGTGACGGCCTCATCGCGAGCAGGCTCGCTCCCACATTGGGATCTGCGGTGAATCCACTATTGTGAGAACACCAGAAATCAACTGTGGGAGCGAGCCTGCTCGCGATGGCGGTGTGTCAGTCAACATTGATGTTGAATGTGCCGGCCTCATCGCGAGCAGGCTCGCTCCCACATTGGTTCTATGGTGTGGCTTAGAGGGTGAAGTCGCCTTCGGCGGCCAGTTCGCTCAGCGGGCGGCGCGGGCTTGGCTCTTCGCGTGCTTGCAGGTAATCGGCCAGCGTCGCTTTATCGCCCAGTTTGCCCACGGCCACCGCTGCGTGCAGTGCGTAACCTTCAGGAATGTTCAGCTCCTTGCGGGTCAGGTCCTGATCGAAACCGGCCATCCCGTGGGTGTGCCAGCCGCTGATGCTTGCTTGCAGCGCCAGGTGGCCCCAGGCCGAACCGGTGTCGAAGGTGTGCCACAGGGCCGGGGTTTCTTCGGTGGCGCCGGGTACGGCGAAGGTGGTTTTCGAGATCACAATCACCAGTGCTGAAGCGTGTTGCGCCCAGCCGCGGTTGAATTCATTCAGCAGGCCCAGAAAGCGCTCCCAGTTCGGCGTGTCGCGACGCGCGTATAGAAACCGCCAAGGCTGCGAGTTGTAGGCCGATGGCGCCCAGCGAGCGGCTTCGAAGAAGCTCAGCAAGGTTTCTTCGGCAATGGTTTCGCCGGTGAAGGCACGGGGCGACCAGCGATCGGTGAACTGAGGGTGGATCGCATAATCGGCAACGCGTGGATTTGCACTCATCAAGAGATTCCTTGCTTTGTCTGAAAGTGAGGGTCGTCTGAAACCTGCGGGCGCAGTTGAGCTGAGCGCTAAGGTTTTCGAGAGCCGGGCAGTTCACCTGAATGCAACGCGGTTGAGCGTTAATGGCATTTGGGCATGGCTCCTTGCGACTGGCAAAGCTACGTGGCGGCGCAATAACTGACAAGCCCCGTTCTACCGGCAGTCGCCAATGCTTGGCCCGCAAGGGCCTTGGCACTAGACTGGCGGCCTTTT
Source organism: Pseudomonas sp. RT6P73 (assembly GCF_054897715.1). NCBI lineage: Bacteria > Pseudomonadati > Pseudomonadota > Gammaproteobacteria > Pseudomonadales > Pseudomonadaceae > Pseudomonas > Pseudomonas sp. RT6P73. The sequence goes on from NZ_JBUBUV010000002.1 coordinate 1,072,505, forward strand.
CACTACCTGATGTCGATGCTCGAACCATGGCCGCCAACGTCGAACCGTTCTGGATACGCAAAACCCTCGATCAACTCGATCCACAGGAATGGGAATCGCTGTGCGACGGCTGTGGCCTGTGCTGCCTGCAAAAGCTCGAAGATGAAGACGACAACTCCGTCTATTACACGCGCATCGCCTGCAAACTGCTGGACCTGAACACCTGCCAGTGCACCGACTACCCGAACCGCCGAGACTTCGTCCCCGATTGCATCCAGCTCACCCCGGGCAAGGCTGACGAGTTCAAATGGCTGCCGCCGACCTGCGGTTATCGCCTGGTCAGCGAAGGCAAGGACCTGCCACTCTGGCATCACCTGGTGTGCGGTGATCGCGATGCGGTGCACCACGAACGTATTTCCCAGTCCGGGCGCATGCTCGCCGAAGGCAGCGTGGACGAAGATGATTGGGAAGATCACCTGATTTTCCGGGCAGGCTAGTTTTACAAAGGAGTGTGTATGGCTGTGGGATTGCGGCTGGCGTTGACCGTTGGGTTATTGGCGCTGAGTTCGTCCGTGTGGGCGGCGAAGAAGGTCGATCTGGATTACCACGTGCGCCTGTTGCCGCAAAGCGATCAGGCCGAAGTGCGACTGACGCTGGCCCAGGGCTCGGCGGTGCGCAGTCTGGATTTTGATCTGGGCGACGGCAGCCACTACAGCGACTTCAAGGCCGACGGCGAATGGCAGCTCACGCCGGGCAAGCAGACGCGCGGGGTTTGGCGTCCGGCCACTGACAAGGCCAGCCTGACCTACCGCGTGCGCATCAGCCACGGGCGCAAAAGCGGCAGCTTCGATACGCGCATGACCCCGACCTGGGCGTTGATGCGCGGCGACGACCTGGTGCCACCGGCCAAACTCGATCAGCAGGACGGTATCGAGCTGGTGTCACGCCTTGAATTCGAATTGCCCAGCGGCTGGAAAAGCGTCGAAACCGCCTGGCCGCGAATCGGCAAGAACAAATTCCGCATCGATAACGTCTCTCGACTGTTCGACCGGCCCACAGGCTGGATGCTCGCCGGCCACCTCGGCAGTCGTCGCACGCGGCTGGGAGAAACCGAAGTCACCGTCGCCTCGCCCCGAGGGCAGGGCATGCGCCGCATGGACGTGCTGACGCTGCTGACTTTTGTCTGGCCGCAGGTTCAAGCGGTGTTCCCGCGTCATCCCACCAAGCTGTTGATCGTCGGCGCCAATGACCCGATGTGGCGTGGGAGCCTGGCCGCACGTGAATCGATCTATCTGAATGCACGTCTGCCGCTGGTCAGCGAAAGCGGTACCAGCGCGTTGGTGCGTGAACTGGCGCAGGTGTTCGCGCGGATCAACGACAAGCAGCGCAGCGACTGGATCAGCGAAGGGTTTGCCGAGTACTACGCCATCGAACTGGTGCGCCGCGCCGGAGGCATGAGTGATGAGCGCTATGAAAGTTTGCACGGGAAGTTGATCAAGGACAGCCAGAAAGTCACCACGTTGCGTGGCGAACAGGTGAGCCCGGCGCAGGTGTCGAAAGCGGTGCTGTTACTGCAGGAGCTGGATCGCGAGATTCGCTTGAAGACGCGCAACAAACGGTCGCTAGATGATGTGTTGCGTGGGGCGATGCATCTGGAGAGCGTGGATACCAAGGAATTTGTGCAGCTCGCGGAAAGCGTAATTGGCGAGTCTTCCAAAGTCCTTGATACCGAGTTACTTCAGTAGCACCGCCATCGCGGGCAAGCCTCGCTCCTACTTGATCGGTGTCGTACACAAGACCAGTGTAGGAGCGAGGCTTGCCCGCGAAGAGGCCGTTAGCCTCAACACATCTTCCGGATCAAACCCCGGTTTTAGGCGACTTCAACGAATCATTGCCCGTCACCGTAGCGGTATTGGTCGCCGCCTCGGCATTCGCCTTCAACTTGCTCAATTCTTCCCCGGCCCGCTCGATCTTCGCCCGAACGTTGTTCATGTCCTGACGGCTTTTCTCCAGCAGACTTTTCGCCGAGCTGTGCCCGGTAATCCCGCGAGCCAGCGCGACACCGCCGATCGCCACTTGAATCAACCCGAAAAAACCGCCGCGACGCAGGCCCTTGCCCATCATCAGCACGCCACCGGCGAGGGAGCCGACGCGTTCCCAGCCGTGGACGTTCTGTTCGGAATGAGTCTGGAACGGGGTGGATTCGATGCGTTCTACGCGTTTGAGTTCGCTCATGATCTGTCTCCAGGCAGGAATGACTGCTTCAACAATAGATAGTTAAGCTGACTGCCGGAGCGGGCGGCTTGTTCCATCGAATGTGCGGCGATTCAGCGGAATTTTGCTCCGGAACGAGTATTGAGTCCCTTGGACATGCGGTCGTAGAGCACGACGTTGACGGTGGCGGCCAGGTTCATGCAACCGGTGGTAGGGATGTAGACCACGTCTTCGCACCAGTCGCGAATCTCTTGATCCAGCGAGCCGTCTTCCGGGCCGAAGATGTACAGCGCGCGGTCCGGGTGGGTGTATTCGGGGAGCGAACGAGCGCCTTCGACCAGCTCCACCGCGACGGGCACACAGCCCAATGGCAGGATTTTCTTCAAATCGTCGATGCCGATCAGCGGGATGTCGTAGTGGACGCGCTTGGTGTCGGTCACGAAGTCGGCGGCGCGTTCATAGCGCTTGCCGGTGTAGAACACGGACGCCACGCCATAGCAGCCGGCGGCGCGCATCACCGAACCGACGTTTTCCGGTGATTTGGGGTTATACAAACCAATGCAGCTGTACCGTTTGTCTGCCACGAGCGGGGTGCCTTCGGGGAAAAAACGGCGATTATACGGGGATTGGGGGAGGGGTGTTCGGTTTGGAGACTTGTGGTGTCTGAACAATTGCTATCGCTAGCAGGCTAGCTCCCACATTGGATCTTGGGCGTTCACAAATACTTATGTGCACAGAAGATCCCCTGTGGGAGCTAGCCTGCTGGCGATGGGGTCGGGTCAGGCACTGAAGATCTCCCACATTGGATCTTGGGCGTTCACAAATATTTATGTGCGCAGAAGATCCCCTGTGGGAGCTAGCCTGCTGGCGATGGGGCCGGGTCAGGCACTGAAGATCTCCCACATTGGATCTTGGGCGTTCACAAATACTTATGTGCACAGAAGATCCCCTGTGGGAGCTAGCCTGCTAGCGATGGGGTCGGGTCAGGCAATGAAGATCTTCAGTCGTCTTTTTTCATCAGGCCGGCCAACGCCGCAAACGGGTTATGCGTGGCCTTGGCGATTTTCGGCGTGCTCAGCGAGCCTTCGTGAAAATACTGCTGGTCGGTATACCGCGAGTGTTCGTTGTCGTGGCAATACAGGCACAACAATTCCCAGTTCGAGCCGTCCTGCGGGTTGTTGTCGTGGTTGTGGTCGCGGTGGTGCACGGTCAGTTCGCTCAGGCGCTTGCCGGAGAACTCGCGGGCGCAGCGGCCGCACACGTGCGGGTACATCTTCAGGGCCTTGTCGCGGTAACCCATTTCCTTGTCACGCTGATTGTCGGCAAGGATGCGGTCCAGTTTCGACGTGTTGGTCGGAGGTGTTGACGAACTCATGGGTTCACCTTTGTAAAAGACTAATGACGGTTATGAACGGAGTTTAGCTCAGCCCTTGAGCTTCTCGGCAATCCAGATGGTGTGGCGGGTGCCTTTGTTGCCGTGGGCAAAGACCTGGACTTCCTCGGCCTTGAAACCGGCTTTCTTCAATTTGTCGGAAAATTGCTTGTCGGCACTCGCCGACCACACCGCCAGCACGCCTTTGGGCCGCAGGGCCTTGGCGCAGGCGCTCAGGCCACCGGCGGAGTAAAGCCAGCTGTTGGCCCTTTGGGTCAGGCCTTCGGGACCGTTGTCGACGTCGAGCATGATGGCGTCGAAACCTTGTGGCTCGGCTTGCAGCACTTTGGCCACGTCTTCCATGCGGATCACGGTGCGCGGGTCGAGCAGCGGGTTGCCGGCTTTCTCCCCCAGCGGCCCGCGATTCCACTCCACCACCCCAGGCACCAGTTCGGCGACCACCACTTCAGCAGTCTTGCCCAGATGCTTGAGGGCCGAGGCGAGGGTGAAGCCCATGCCAAGGCCGCCGATCAGCACCCGCGAACTCGGCCGGCCGGCCACCTTGCGGCACGGGATCTCGGCCAGGGCATCTTCGGAGCCGTGCATGCGGGTGTTCATCAACTGCCCGCCGTCGCCGCCCTGGATCTTGATGACGAAATCCTCGCCATACTCGAACAGGCACAAGGCGCCGCCGTTTTCAGGGATAGGGGCGGTGTCGAGCAGAACGAAACGTTTCATGGAAATCTCAAATTGGGGGAAGGCAAACAGAGGCAGTTGGGAGTAGCCTGCCAATGACAACAAGGCCAACGGAGCCATTGATGAAGCGCACCATTCTAACGGTCATTGCCTCGGCCGCGCTCTCGATAACTGCAGTGCAGGCCCAGCAGTTGCAACCCGTTCCGATCAGCCCGGCGCCGATGCCCGGTTCGCCCGGCACCGCAACCCCGACGCCGTACCCGCAAATCACCCCGTCCACTGCGCCCCGGACCGGGCCTGGTAGTGGCGGTCCACCGCTGGTGCCGATCGACATGCCCAGTCCACCGGTCAAGGATCAACCGGTACCGGGCCTTGAGCCAAACAGCACAAAGACCAAGTCGCCCGGCGGTTAAACCTGCTGCGAAAGCAGTTGCCCGTCGGCCATGCGCAGGCGTTTGGAGAGGGCGACGGCGAGGGCGCGGATGATCTTGGCGGCGATTTTAGGCGCGTCGTTGATCATCTTTTCCAGAGAGTCCTTGCCCAGGTTCAGCAGCTGGCAGTTGCTGGCGGCGACGCAACTGGCCGAGCGGCGTTCGCCATCGAGCACGGCCATTTCGCCGAACGACCGGCCGCTGCGCAAGGTGGCCATGGTCACCAATTGCCCGTCGCCGTTGGTCTTCTGCACCGACACCTGGCCGGTGTGGATGATGCACATGAAGCTGCCGGCATCGCCCTCATGGAAAATCTCTTCGCCTTCGGGGATGGTGCTGATGCTGAAGTAGCCGGAGGCAGCGGCGAAGTCCGCAGGCAGCAGTTGATCGAACAGGCCGCAGTCCATCAGCCAGTCGCGGATTTCGTTATTCAGTAAGGTCGGTTCTGACATGTCGGCACGGTCTTTTTTTTGTGTCTGGTTCCGGTCCGAATCCCTTGTAGGAGCGAGGCTTGCCCGCGAAGAGGCCGTAACATCCAACATCAATGTTGGCTGTGAAAATGCCTTCGCGGGCAAGCCTCGCTCCTACAAGGGCGGGCGGCGTACAGGATTTAAGACCGACACGCCGGGCCAAGTTCCTCAGGCAATCCCCAAAACCTTGAAAACAAATGCGTATTCGAGTGCTACGTCACGCAATCCTTGATAACGACCGCTCATCCCGCCATGCCCGGCGCCCAATTCAGTCTTGAGCAGCAGGGGATGGGTGTCGGTTTTGGTTGCGCGCAGTTTCGCTACCCATTTCGCCGCTTCCCAGTACTGCACGCGACTGTCGTTGTAGCCGGCGATCACCAGGGTCGCCGGATAGGCTTGCGCGGTGACGTTTTCGTACGGGGCGTAGGCCTTGATCCGATCATAGACTTCCGGCTCTTCAGGATTGCCCCACTCGTCGTATTCCGTGACGGTCAGTGGCAGGTCCGGGTCGAGCATGGTGTTGAGTACGTCGACGAACGGCACCTCGGCAATGGCCGCGCCGAACAGCTCCGGACGCTGATTGAGCACCGCGCCGATCAGCAAACCACCGGCACTGCCGCCGCTGATTGCCAATTGCTGCGACGTGGTGAAACCGTTGTCGATCAGGTGTTCGGCACAGGCGATAAAGTCGCTGAAGGTGTTGTGCTTGTGCTCCTGCTTGCCGGCGCGATACCAGGCTTCGCCCAGTTCACCGCCGCCACGCACATGGGCGATGGCAAACGCCACGCCGCGATCCAGCAAACTCAGGCGGGCGTGGGAGAACCACGGGTCGAGGCTTTCGCCGTAAGCGCCGTAGCCGTAGAGATACAGTGGCGTCGGCTGACCGAGTGCTTCGCGTTTGACCACGAGGCTGATCGGCACTTGCGTGCCGTCGGGTGCCGTCGCCCACAGGCGCTGGCTGACGTAAGCGTCGGCGTCGAAGGGGCCAAGCACCGGGGTTTCCTTGAGGACTTTCTGCTCGCCACTGTCCAGTTCAAGCTGACGGATCTGCGCCGGACGGTTCAATGCCTCGTAACGCAGGCGGATCCTGTCGCTGACAAACTCCAGGCTGTTCTGCACATGCAGGCTGTACGCCGCATCTGGCAGTTGCACACGGTAGCTCGGCAGGTCTTGCGGGTGGACTTCAATCACCGGCAAGCCGCCGACCCGCAAGCTCAGGGTCATTGCACCGACGTTCAGGCTCATGCCCTCGATCATCGTGGTGTCGCTGTGGGGGATCAGGTTCTGCCAGTCGGCCTCGTTGGGCGCCACGCCGGTATCGACGGCGGTATACAGGGCAAAGTTGATGCCGTCGCGGTTAGTGCGAATGAACCAGGCCCATTCACCGTTCAGCGTGCCGTGGTCGACGTCGTATTCATGGTCTTCAACCCGTGGCGCCAGGCAGGTAAAGGCCTGCTGCGGCTGCGAGGCGTCAAGGACCCAGACTTCGCTGGTGGTCTTGCTGCCCAGCGACAGCAGCAATTGCTGTTCGGAACTGGAGCGGTAGCAATGCAGGAAGAATCGTCCGTCCGGCTCGTTGAACACTTCTTCGGCCGCCGTGCCGTCCAGTCGATAGCGCAACAGTTTGTGCGGGCGGTGGGTGTCGTCCAGTTCGCCGAAAAACAGGGTCAGGCTGTCGTTGGCCCAGGTCATGCTGCCGTCGCAATCCTGAAATTCCAGTTCGCTGACGCGGCCGCTGGATAATTCCTTCACGAACAGCGTGTAAATCTCATCGCCCGTGGCGTCGATGCTGTAGGCCAGGCGCTGATGGTCCGGGCTGATGCTGAACGCACCCAGAGAAAAGAAACCGCCGTTGGCCAGTTCGTTCGGGTCCAGCAGCAGCTGTTCCTGGCCTTCGTCGAGCAGCAGGCTGTCATCGGCCGGACGTGGGCAGCGGTAGTGGCGGGCGTATTCGTCACCGGCGGTGGTGCGCGTGTAATACAGGTACGGACCCCAAGGGGAGGGCAGTGACAGGTCGGTTTCGAGAATCCGGCCCTTGATCTCCTCGAACAGGGTTTCGCGCAGCGCGGCCTGATCGGCGGTTTGCGCCTCTTGATAGCTGTTTTCAGCCTTGAGGTAGTCGAGCACCGCGTCGGTGTCGCGCTCCTGCAGCCAGGCATACGGGTCAGGGCCGTCAGCCTTGTGGGCAATCGGGGCGCTGGTGACGTTGGCGGATAAGGGCATGAAGGACTCTCGAACAATGTGCGGAATAGAGGGCTTCGCAGGCAATATGCAAATCTTGATGCCTCTGCTGATCCTGTGGGAGCGAGCCTTTGTGGCGAGGGAGCTTGCTCCCGCTGGGTTGCGAAGCGACCCCAAAAGCTCTGCGACTGCTTCGCAGCCGAACGGGAGCAAGCTCCCTCGCCACAGTTCGCTCCCACATGGATTACGCCTGACGGGCGAAAAGTCGTTACTATAAGCGCCTCTTTGCCTGCCTTGCCATGGACACCATGACCGAGAACGACTATCTGATCGCTTGGGGCCTCTACGCCTTTGCCGCTTTAGGCTGCCTGTTGGTGTGGATGCGCATCACCCGCTGGATGTGGCGTTGGCTGCGCGAACCGCTAAGGCTGCTGGTTGCGGTGCTGCTGTTCAGCCCGACCATTATCGACCCGGTGAAGGAAAAAGTGGCCCCGGCCATCGCAATCACCGCGCTCGATCTGCTGTTCAAGGTGGGCAACAATGCCTGGCGGGCGGTTTCCGATCTGTTCATGTACGGCATGATCGCCTTCGGCATTTACCTGGTTTACGTGGCGATCCGCTTCCCGCTCGAACGCGCCTCCAACGCTCGCAAGGAACAGGCGGCTGCCGCCAAGGCCGCTGCCCGGGCCGACGATCCTGACGACGATCATCCGTTCGGCGGTGCCGGCGATGATCGTTATGGTCGTCCGCCAGTGCCGAGCAACCCTCAGCGATTGCGGGTCGAACCGCGTTTGTAATCCGGCATTGAAGCGAGAATCCGAGCATGTGTGAGTTATTGGGCATGAGCGCCAATGTGCCGACCGATATCGTGTTCAGCTTCACCGGGCTGATGCAGCGCGGCGGTCGTACCGGTCCGCACCGTGACGGTTGGGGCATCGCCTTCTACGAGGGCCGTGGCCTGCGGCTGTTTCAGGACCCGGCGGCGAGTTGCGAGTCCGAAGTGGCAAACCTGGTGCAGCGCTATCCGATCAAAAGTGAAGTGGTGATCGGGCACATTCGCCAGGCCAACGTCGGCAAGGTCTGCCTGTCCAACACGCACCCTTTCGTACGCGAACTGTGGGGCCGCAACTGGTGTTTCGCCCACAACGGTCAGCTTGCGGATTTTGAACCGATCAAAAGCTTTTACCGCCCCGTCGGCGACACCGACAGCGAAGCGGCGTTCTGCGATCTACTCAACCGTGTGCGCGCAGCGTTTCCGGAACCAGTGGAGATCGAAGCGTTGCTGCCGGACCTGGTTGCCGCTTGCGCCGAATACCGCAGCAAAGGCGTGTTCAACTGCCTGCTGAGCGACGGCGACTGGCTGTTCTGCTATTGCTCGACCAAATTGGCCCAGATCACCCGTCGCGCGCCGTTCGGCCCGGCGCGGTTGAAGGATGTCGATGTGATCGTCGATTTCCAGGCCGAAACCACGCCCAACGATGTGGTCACGGTGATCGCCACCGAACCCCTGACCGAAAACGAAACCTGGACCCGCTACGAACCGGGCCAATGGAGCCTCTGGCGACGCGGCGAATGCGTCAGCCAGGGCAAGACCGAATAAGGATCTCACCCGATGTTGCTCAGTTATCTACGGCTGGTGTTGTTTGCGGCGGGCCTGTTGATCGGTGTCCAGGTGCCGGGGTTCATCAACGATTACGCCAAGCGTGTCGAAGCGCATCTGATTGAGGCGCAGACCGGCTTGAGCGGTTTTCAGGGTACGGCCAATCAGTTCTTCAAGGGCGATATGCAGGCGCTGGTCGCCCATTACCGTGCCAGCGAAGACCCGATTTTTCGCAGCGACGCCGACAGCCTGAGCACCCTGCTCACCCGTCAGGTGGCGCTCGATAAACAGTTCCATGCGATGCAGGGCCCTTGGTACATCCGCGTCCTGCAGGTTGCGCTGGCGGCTGATCCGGATATTCGCAAGGAAACCTGGAATGGCTACAGCTACCAGATCCTGCTGACGCCGGAAGCGATGATCTGGGGCATGAGCGGCGCGTTGCTGTTGTCCTTCGGCATCGAGTGCCTGTTCCGTCTTATCGACTGGGTGGTACTGGGCGGCAAACGCCTGCGCCAGAGCCGGCCGATCGAAGACCGGGATGTGCGCGGGTTGTAAGGCGCATCGCGGACACCTGTAGCAGCTGTCGAGCACCGCGAGGCAGCGTTCGGCGGCGAAGCCGTCGTAAAACCAGCCCCCGCGGTGTATCAGGAAAACCCTGCATGCCGGGTTTGCGACGGCTTCGCCGCCGAACGCTGCCTCGCGGTGCTCGACAGCTGCTACACAAGCAAAAACTCAGCGCGCCAGGGTGATGTAGCCTTCGCCCACCTTGCGCGCATACCCCTCCAGCACCTTTTGACACAACGCCACAATCTCCTCGACCCATTCCACGCCCACCCGCCAAGACACCACGACCTGCAAATTCGGCAGCTGTTGGTCAATAGCCAGCAAGGTCAACTCCCCCCGCGCCAGCTCCTCGGCCACCAAGACCGGCGGCAACGCGCCAATTCCGAATCCGTCGCGCAGCAGCCGGGTAATCGCCGACACCGAATTCACGCAGTTCAGCCGGGGCGTCATCACCCCGTTAGCCTGCATCAGGCTCAGAATGTCCTGATGCGGATGTGAGTTTTTCGAGTAGGTAATGATCCGCTCGCGAGCCAGATCGGCAACGCCTGAATACTTGCGGTTGTAGATCGAGTTGCTGGCGACAATCCAGCCCATCGGATGGCTCGCCAGCTCCAGGCTGCGCACGCTTTCCTGGCGCACCAGGTCGGTTTGCAGGATCAGATCGAGAAAGCCTTTTTGCAGCTGATCGCAGAGGTTGAGCGCCGTATCGGCCACCAGCTCTATTTCCACCAGCGGGTAATGATCCATCATCTGTGCCACCAGCGGGCTCAGCCAGGTGTGGATCACCGTGTCCATCACGCCGATCCGCACGCGTCCGACCTTGCTTGAGCGCGTCTCGATCGACTGCTTGAGGGCCTGCATGGTGTCCATCATTTGCTCGGCGTGTTCGAGCACTTTCAAGCCTTCGGGCGTCAGGCTCACGCCCCGCGAATCACGCAAAAACAACTTCACCCCGAGCTCGCCTTCGAGCACCGCGATGCGACTGGAAATCGACGCCTGGGTGGTGAAGAGCTTGTCTGCCGTCAGGCGAAAACTCTTGAGTCGGGCGACCCAGACGAAGGTCTCGAGAAACTTCAAATTCATGGGATCTGCTCGGGGATAAAGAATTCTTATGTCTAGGGCGGGTTTTTATTAGTTGGACGCAACGGGCCCCGGCGCCCAAAAATCAGGCCATCCGGTTCCCACGATAGGCGTCGTCGGGGCTCAGAACAATACCAATAAAATTTGCACGGAGATTCGCCATGAGTGCGCCCGACACTACCGCCATCCCGAAAGCCACGGCTCGTCCGGGACCTTTCGACTGGTACCGCAACATCAATCAGCAAGAGCGCCGCACCTTCTGGAGCTGCAAGATCGGCTATGGCCTGGACGGCATGGACACCCAGATGCTCAGCTTCGTGGTGCCGACTCTGATTGCCATGTGGGGCATCACCACCGGCGAGGCCGGGCTGATTCACACCAGCACCCTCATTGCTTCAGCCATCGGCGGGTGGGTGGCAGGCATTCTGTCGGACCGCATCGGCCGCGTGCGCACCTTGCAACTGACGGTGCTGTGGTTCGCCTTCTTCACCTTCCTCTGCGGCTTCGCGCAAAACTACGAGCAACTGTTGATCAGCCGCACCCTGATGGGCTTCGGCTTTGGCGGTGAGTGGACCGCCGGCGCGGTGCTGATGGGCGAAGTGATTCGCGCCAAGGACCGCGGCAAAGCAGTGGGCATGGTGCAATCGGGCTGGGCGTTGGGTTGGGGGCTGACGGCGATTCTCTATGCGCTGCTGTTTTCGGTGTTGCCGCCGGAAGATGCCTGGCGCGCGTTGTTCATCCTTGGCATCGTGCCGGCGATTTTCGTGATTTTCGTCCGTCGACTGGTCAAGGACCCGGAAATCTACCGCGAAGCCAAGGCCAAACAGGAACCCGGTAACGCGGCGAAGTTCTACGAGATCTTCGCCCCCGGCATCCTGTTCACCACGATTCGCGCGTCGGTGCTGACCACTGGCGCACTGGGCGGTTACTACGCGATCACGTCCTGGCTGCCGACTTTTCTGAAGAACGAGCGCGGATTGAGCGTACTCGGCACGGGCGGTTATCTGGCGATGGTGATCGTTGGTTCCTACGTCGGCTACGTCATCAGCGCGTATTTGACTGACATTCTCGGCCGTAAAAAGAACTTCATCCTGTTCGCCGTCGGCTCATTCACCATCGTGTTGCTCTACACCCAATTGCCGGTCAGTAACGGCGTGATGTTGTGGCTGGGCTTCCCGCTGGGCTTCTTCGCCTCAGGGATTTTCAGTGGCATGGGTGCGTTTTTGACCGAGTTGTTTCCGACACGGATTCGCGGTTCGGGGCAGGGCTTTTGCTACAACATTGGTCGGGCACTGGCGGCATTGTTCCCGCTGCTGATCGGCTTGATGAGCCAGAAGGTGCCATTGAGCGTAGGCATCGGGGCCTTTGCGGCGGTTTCCTACGGGGTGGTGATCCTTGCAGCGTTGAGCCTGCCGGAAACCCGCGGCAAGCAACTCGACGCCCAATAACAAAACGCCAGCAACTGATAATCTGCGGGCAACTGCCCCACAGAAAAAAAGAAAATGCCTACAGGAGTGTTCACCGTGAGCCGCCTGCTATTGAACTGCGACATCGGCGAGAGTTTCGGCAACTGGACCATGGGTCTGGACGCCGAGGTCATGCCCTTCATCGATTGCGCCAACATCGCCTGCGGCTTCCATGCCGGCGACCCGAGCATCATGCGCAAGACCGTCAGCCTGGCCCTGAGCAACGGCGTGCAGATCGGCGCGCACCCGGCCTATCAGGATCTGGTCGGTTTCGGCCGCCGTTCCATGGCCTACGCCGCCCAGGAACTTCAGGACATTCTGCATTACCAGATCGGCGCCCTCGACGGCATTTGCCGGGCCCAGGGCGGGCGGTTGAGTTACGTCAAACCCCACGGCGCGATGTACAACGACATGATGGCCAACCCGGCGCAATTGCGCGCGGTGCTTCAGGCCGTGGCGGCGTATGACCGGACCCTGCCGCTGATGCTGATGGCCACTCGCGACAACAGTGCCGCGCAGCAACTGGGTGATGAATACGGCGTGACCCTGTGGTTCGAAGCCTTTGCCGATCGCGCCTACGACAATGCCGGCATGTTGGTTTCGCGGCAACTGCCGGGGGCGGTGCACCACGATCCCGAGCGAATCATCGAGCAAGCGCTGACCATCGCCCGTGGCGACAACCTCACCGCCAGCGACGGCAGCGCCTTGCATCTACAGGCCAACACCCTTTGCGTCCACGGCGACAACGCCAGTTCGGTGGCGGCCGTGCGCCGGATTCGTGAAGCCCTTGATCAGCAGAGCGCACCATGAAACCGCGGGTTGAGGTGGTGGCGCTGGATTGCCTGATGGTGCGTCTGTTCGATGAAATTGCCGAAGCCAACATGCCGTGGATGCTGGCGGCCAGCGAAAACCTGCGCGCTGCGTTCGCCGGGCATCTGATTGATCTGGTGCCGTCCTATACGACCTTGATGGTGCATTACGATCTGACCGCATTAAGTCCGGCCCAGGCCCGGGAACTGATCGCCGAAGCGCTGATCGATCTGTCACCCAACGCCCGCACCAGCGGCAAATGCCATGTGCTGCCGGTCTGGTATGACTTGAGCGTCGGCCCGGAGTTGAGCCTGTTGTCGCAGCGCAGCGGGCTGACGGTGGAGGAGGTGATCCGTCGTCACAGTGAGCGCGAGTATCAGGTGTTCGCCTTGGGCTTTGCACCGGGGTTCGCCTTCATGGGGCTGGTGGAGGAAGCACTCGCCGCGCCGCGCCTGAATACGCCGCGCAAAAAGGTTGCCGCCGGCAGCGTCGGCATCGCCGAGCGGCAAACCGCCGCCTACCCGGTGGTTTCCCCCGGCGGCTGGAATCTGATCGGCCGAACGCCGGCCAAATTGTTCGACCGCGAGCGCGACGGCTACAGCCTGATGCAACCGGGTGACACCGTGCGCTTTGAAGCGGTCAGTCATGCCGAGTTCATCAACCTGGGCGGTGACGACACGCCATTGGAGGCCCAGGCATGAGCCATCTATTGATTGAGGCGAGTACGCCGCTGTGCCTGTTGCAGGACGCTGGCCGTTTCGGCGTGCGGCATCTGGGCGTGACCCAGGGCGGCGGACTGGATTGGCGCTCGATGTCGTGGGCCAACTGGCTGCTGGGTAACGGGCTGGATACGCCGGTGATTGAAATCACCCTCGGCGGATTCAGCGTCGTGGCCGAGGAAGATTGTGTGTTGGCGTTGGCCGGGGCGGATCTGGGCGCGCAGGTGGATGGTGAGGCACTGGCGCCATGGCGCAGTTTCCGACTGAACAAAGGCCAGCGATTGCAGTTCACTCAGCCGCTGCTCGGGGCGCGGGCTTATCTGGCGGCACCGGGCGGGTTTGAGGCGCCGAAGGTGTTGGGCAGCAGCGCGACGGTGGTTCGTGAAGAACTCGGCGGTCTGGATGGAATGGGCCGGCCTTTGGCCAAAGACGCGGCGTTGAGCTATCGCGGGAGTGCGCTATTGCTGCTGAGGGAGTTGCCGATGGAGCACCGGCCCGATTTCAAAGTCGATTCGCCCCTGGATGTGGTCCTTGGCGCGCAGATCGGTGAGTTCAGCGGGCAAAGTCTGTTCGACGCTTTCAACAGTGTCTGGACCCTCGACAGCCGTGCCGACCGCATGGGCATTCGCTTGCTGGGAACGGCATTGCAATACCAGGGCAAACCGATGATTTCCGAAGGTATCCCCCTCGGCGCGGTCCAGGTACCGCCGGATGGGCAGCCGATTGTGTTGCTCAATGATCGGCAGACCATTGGTGGTTATCCGCGATTGGGGGCGTTGACGCCGTTGGCGCTGGCACGGCTGGCGCAGTGCTTGCCAGGGGCGAAGGTGCGGTTGCGGCCGGTGGTGCAGGATGTTGCGCATCGGGAGCAGGTCAAGTATTTGCGCCGATTTTCAGACCGCTAAAAGCTTCGCGGGCAAGCCTCGCTCCTACAGGGTTGGTGCACGACGCACGAACACCGAAACCTGTAGGAGCGAGGCTTGCCCGCGAAGGCTGCCTTGCAGGCAACGCAGATCTCTATTTGGAAAGAAACCGCATCCCTTCTTCAAGCCCCCGCAACGTCAGCGGGTACATCTGGTCATCAATCAAGTCCCGCACAATGTTGGTTGAGGACGTATAGCCCCACGTATCTTTCGGATACGGGTTGATCCAGATGACCTTCTTGTACTTCTCCATGAACCGCTGCATCCACACATACCCGGCTTCTTCGTTCCAGTGTTCGACGCTGCCGCCGGCCTGGGTGATTTCGTATGGCGCCATCGCAGCATCGCCAATGAAGATCACTTTGTAGTCGGCGCCGTACTTGTGCAGCAGGTCCTGGGTCGACGTGCGCTCGGAAGTGCGGCGCATGTTGTTCTTCCACACCGATTCATAAATGAAGTTGTGGAAGTAGAAGTACTCCAGGTGCTTGAACTCGGTTTTGCAGGCCGAGAACAACTCTTCGCAAATCTTCACGTGAGCGTCCATCGAGCCGCCGATGTCGAACAACAGCAACAGCTTGACGGTGTTGCGCCGCTCCGGCCGCATCTGGATATTCAGCAGGCCGGCATCGCGCGCGGTGTGGTCGATGGTGCCATCGATGTCCAGCTCTTCCGCCGCACCCTGACGGGCGAATTTGCGCAAGCGCCGCAGGGCAACCTTGATGTTGCGCGTGCCCAGCTCCACCGAATCGTCGAGGTTCTTGTACTCGCGCTGATCCCACACCTTGACCGCTTTGCCCTGGCGCTTGCCGGCATCGCCGACCCGAATGCCTTCCGGGTTGAAACCGCCGGAGCCGAACGGGCTGGTGCCGCCGGTGCCGATCCACTTGTTGCCGCCGGCGTGGCGTTCTTTCTGTTCTTCAAGGCGTTTCTTGAACTCTTCGATCAGCTTGTCCAGGCCGCCGAGGGACTGGATCGCCGCCCGCTCTTCTTCGGTCAGGGAGCGCTCGAATTCCTTGCGCAGCCAATCTTCAGGAATCAACGCCTGAAGGTGATCGTCGAGTTTTTCCAGGCCATTGAAGTAGGCGCCGAACGCGCGGTCGAACTTGTCGAAATGCCGTTCGTCCTTCACCAGAATCGCCCGGGACAGGTAATAGAACTCGTCCATGTCGGCGAAGGTCACGCGCTGTTTCAGCGCATTGATCAGGTCCAGCAGCTCACGCACCGAGACCGGCACCTTGGCTGCGCGCATTTCATTGAACAGGTTGAGCAGCATGGCGATCAGCCTCTTAGCGGGTGCCGCGACGGCTCATGAACGCCAGACGCTCCAGCAACTGAACGTCCTGTTCGTTCTTCACCAAGGCGCCTGCCAGTGGCGGAATCGCTTTGGTCGGATCGCGTTCGCGCAATACCGCTTCGCCGATGTTGTCGGCCATCAGCAGTTTCAGCCAGTCCACCAGTTCGGAGGTCGATGGCTTTTTCTTCAGGCCCGGGACCTTGCGCACGTCGAAGAACACGTCCAGCGCTTCGCTGACCAGGTCTTTCTTGATGTTCGGGTAGTGCACGTCGACGATCTTCTGCAGCGTCACGCGATCGGGGAACGCGATGTAGTGGAAGAAGCAGCGGCGCAGGAAAGCGTCCGGCAGCTCTTTCTCGTTGTTGGAGGTAATGATGATGATCGGGCGTTTCTTGGCCTTGATGGTCTCGTCGATCTCGTAAACGTAGAACTCCATCTTGTCGAGCTCTTGCAGCAGGTCGTTGGGGAACTCGATGTCAGCCTTGTCGATTTCGTCGATCAGCAGGATAACCCGCTCTTCGGACTCGAAGGCTTCCCAGAGCTTGCCCTTTTTCAGGTAGTTGCGAACGTCATGGACCTTTTCCGTGCCCAGCTGCGAGTCACGCAAGCGACTGACCGCATCGTACTCGTACAGGCCCTGATGCGCCTTGGTCGTGGACTTGATGTGCCAGGTGATCAACTTGGCGCCGAAGGATTCGGCCAGTTGTTCGGCGAGCATGGTTTTGCCGGTGCCCGGCTCGCCCTTGACCAGCAGTGGACGCTCCAGGGTAATGGCGGCGTTGACCGCCAGCTTCAGGTCATCGGTGGCGACGTAGGCCTGGGTGCCTTCGAACTTCATCTGCTAATCCTCGAACGGTAACGCCGACCTGAACGGGGCAGGGCGGGGCGCAATAAGTGTAGTACCCGACTATAACGCGCTGCCCGGTCGACTGTGAACGCAGACGGCTTATTCAGTCTCTGAATGGGGCGTCACATCTTGACTCAGTCTCGGCGGCTGGCCAGTATTGAGCTATCGCCATTTTGGCGATAGCTTGCCCGGCATGTCTACTAAATATCGATTTCGCGATACGTACCGCATTCAGTTGCGCGAGAAGGATCATCCACCGCCCCATGTTCACCTGACGGGTGGCGGGCTGGATGTCATGTTGAGCCTGGAAACCGTCGAAGTGATGGTGGGCAAGGCACCGCCGCTGATTATCAAGGAAGCACTGGAGTGGGTCAGGGCCCATCAGGTGCATTGCTGGAGGACTGGAAACGATGTTACCCATGAAACGACCACGGCTGTCGGCTGTACAGGTGTTGCCGGACTACCGTTTGGCGCTGACCTTTATCGACGGTCAGCAACTGACCCTCGATTTGAGTCGCGACTTGCACGCCTATCCAGGATTGCAGCCATTACTGGAGGCTGGCGCATTTGAAAGTGCAATGTCAGGCGATGATGGCTGGAGCGTCGAGTGGCCGGAGCAGGACATTCAGATCGGCGCCGACACTCTGTATCTGGATGCTCTCGCGCAAAACGCATCGGATGAGAACACCCGGATCTTTATCGATTGGCGTGCCCGTACCGGGTTGCCGCTCAATCAGGCGGCTGAAGCGTTGGGGGTTAGCGCCCGCAGTATCACGCGCTATAGCAGTGGGCGTGAAGCAGTACCCCGATCATTGGCGCTGGCCTGTCTGGGGTGGGATTTCCTGCAGCAGCAAGCGAGCCCGATGCGGGCAGCCGAAGAAACCGGGCGCTACACCATTACGCGCAAACCTTAACCAGCCTCCGGCTTCGGCCGCTCATACCGGGCATTGAACGCCTGAACAAAGCCATTGCGTAAAATCTGCAAAAACGCCTGAAACGCGCTGATATCTTGTCGATGCACATTGCCGCTCAGTTCTACCCGAGTGGCAAACTGGTTCTTGCCCTGGTTTTTCAGCACGGTTTCGGAGCCCCCGACGATGGCTTCCCAGATTGAGCGGAAAAGTCCCTTGTCCTTGTTTTCCACATCCTGCTGCCAGTTGAACACGTCGACATCTTTCAGCAGCGGTTTGATGTAGCCGGTGAGTTTGGCTTTTTTGGCTTGCGCTTCGATCACCACATCGCCGTGACCGGCGTTGAAGTCGAACTTGCCGTAGGCCGAGGCGAAGTCGTTCATGCGTTTGAGTTCGATGTCCCGGGCCCGCAGGCGGAACTCGAAGTCTTCAAAGTTACTTAACGGGTCGAAGGTTGCCGTTGTCTCCAGTGGCGCGTGGCCAAGTAACAGCGCCTTGCCTTCAAAGCGGGCGTCGCGCTTGCCTTCGGTATCGACCACGTTGGTCAGGTTGTAAAGGCTGGCGTTGACCTGGGTGGCGTTCATGTTGACGGGGGGCTTGGAATTGAAGTTTCGAAAGGTGATCTTGCCGTCGTAGATGCGTATTTCGTTAAAGGTGAACGGCGCCAGTTTGCTCAGCTGTGCGCGCCAGTCGGTGCCTTGACCGGTCTGGGAGTTTTTTTTGTTGGCGCCACCGTCGACGAAGTTCACCTCGGGGTTGAAGAACTGCACCTCGGCCACCACTGCGCGGTCGGACCAGAGTGAGTGCCAACTGACAGAAAGGTCGATCAGCGGCGCATTGACGAAAGGTACCGGCACCTTGCCGTCGACCTTGACGATCTTCAGTCCGTTGATTTTGTAGGCGCCGCGCCACAGGGCCAGGTCCACGTCGGTCACCTGACCCCGGTAATCGCCCATGTCCGCCAGCTTGTCGTTCAAGTAGTCGCGCACCAGGTACGGCAGGGCGATGTGCAGGGCAATCAGCAGCACAACGAGGCCGGCGAGGGTCCACAGGGGCCAACTGTATCGACGTTTCATGACGGCAAATCTCTGGCGATGTAAAACCATTGACTGCGGCGGTCACCGGACGTTCGACCTGACTGGACGACCACCGGCAACAGGCATACCTTTGGGAGCTTATTCAACGCTGTACAAGGACCCAGCCATGAGCCGTATTTACGCTGACAACGCCCATTCCATTGGCAATACGCCATTGGTGCAGATCAACCGGATTGCCCCGCGCGGTGTGACTATCCTGGCCAAGATCGAAGGGCGCAACCCGGGTTATTCGGTCAAGTGCCGGATCGGCGCGAGCATGATCTGGGACGCCGAAAGCTCCGGCAAACTAAAGTCTGGCATGACCATCATCGAACCGACGTCGGGTAATACCGGTATTGGCCTGGCGTTCGTTGCCGCTGCCCGTGGTTACAAATTGATGCTGACCATGCCGGCGTCGATGAGCATTGAGCGACGCAAGGTCCTCAAGGCACTGGGCGCCGAACTGGTGCTGACCGAACCGGCCAAAGGCATGAAGGGCGCCATCGAGAAGGCTGCCGAGATTCTTGCCAGCGACCCGGCCAAGTACTTCATGCCGGCGCAGTTCGACAACCCGGCCAACCCGGCCATTCACGAAAAAACTACCGGCCCGGAAATCTGGAACGATACCGACGGCGCGGTCGATGTGCTGGTAGCGGGCGTCGGAACCGGCGGAACCATTACCGGCGTTTCGCGGTATATCAAGAATACCCAGGGCAAACCGATTATCTCGGTAGCAGTGGAACCGGTCGTGTCACCTGTGATCACCCAGGCCATTGCCGGTGAAGAGATCAAGCCTAGCCCGCACAAAATCCAGGGGATCGGTGCCGGTTTTGTCCCGAAGAATCTGGACTTGTCGATGGTCGATCGGGTTGAGTTGGTCAGCGACGACGAATCCAAGGCTATGGCCTTGCGCCTGATGCAGGAAGAAGGGATTTTGTGCGGTATTTCCTGTGGCGCCGCGATGGCGGTGGCGGTGCGTCTGGCCGAAACGCCGGAAATGCAGGGCAAGACCATCGTGGTGATCCTGCCGGATTCCGGTGAGCGCTACCTGTCGAGCATGCTGTTCAGCGATCTGTTTACCGAGGCGGAAAATCAGCAGTAGGAGCAGCCTGCGACTTTTTGATCTTGTTTTGAGAGGGCTGATTCACGTCAGCCCCCGTTCAGGAACCTTATGTTAATAAGTGCTTTATTGCACAAACCTTAATACTGAATGTCGAGTTTTGCGGGTTTTTCCCGAGGCCGGTAATGTTTATCATGGCCGGCTGCCACGTCGGGTAAATGGCGTTGTGCGAAGAGCCTAATCTCAAGGAGCCGTAGATGACCTTTTCCTTTGCCGCGAAAGCGTCAGTGTTGCTGCTATTCCTGGGCAGCACCCTCTTTGTGCATTTGCGCGGCAAGGCGCGATTGCCGGTTCTGCGGCAGTTCGTCAATCACTCGGCCCTGTTCGCACCTTACAACGCCTTGATGTACCTGTTCTCCGGCGTGCCGTCCAAACCCTATCTGGATCGCAGCAAATTCCCGGAACTGGACGTGCTCAAGGACAACTGGGAAATCATCCGCGACGAAGCCATGCACCTGTTCGACGAGGGTTACATTTGCGCCGCCGAAAAGAACAACGATGCCGGTTTCGGTTCGTTCTTCAAGAAAGGCTGGAAACGCTTCTACCTCAAGTGGTACGACAAACCCCTGCCATCAGCCGAAACCTTGTGCCCGAAAACCGTGGCCTTGGTCAGCAGCATTCCCAACATCAAGGGCGCAATGTTCGCGTTGCTGCCAGGCGGAAGTCACCTCAATCCACACCGCGACCCGTTTGCCGGTTCCCTGCGTTATCACCTGGGGCTGTCGACGCCGAACTCTGATGATTGCCGGATCTTCGTCGACGGTCAGGTTTACGCCTGGCGCGATGGCGAGGATGTGATGTTCGATGAGACCTACGTGCATTGGGTCAAGAACGAAACCGAGAGACCCCGAGTCATTCTGTTCTGCGACATCGAACGACCGCTGAGCAATCGCGTGATGATCCGGATCAATCGCTGGATCAGCGGCTTGCTCGGTCGTGCCACCGCGCCTCAGAATCTTGAAGATGAACGGGTTGGCGGGATTAACCAGGTTTATGCCTGGAGCAAGAGCTCCAGCGACAAGGTCAGCGGCGTGGTCAAACGCTGGAAGCGTCGTAACCCCAAGGCATACCGCATGCTGCGGCCGGTGCTGGCGGTGGTGGTACTGACGTTGTTGGGGTATTGGTTGTTTGGGTAACTGGATGCAATAGAAAACCGCTCCTTGAGAGCGGTTTTTTTATGACGGTGATGGGCTACCTGATTTTTGGTAATCGGCTGGCGGCATTGAGCATACTGGGCATCATCAGTCTGGTCTTCGTGTTCCGTAAAACAGCGTAAAAACGATAAGGCCTGGAGCATTGCTCCGGGCCTTTTTTATTTGGCCCACGCCGGGCAGATAAGCTATAGACGCTCGCGCGTGACCTCCCACGTGACGCTGGCCGAAGTGACGTGCATGCACAGCCAGACGCCGGGGTCGAGGTGTGTGAGGCGATGGTGCATGGCGGGCCGTATCCAGCGACGTCGGATTCGCGGGGGACGTCGGTCGGGACGTTGGCGATTGACCGGTTTTTGCGGCCGGTTTGCTTCCAGAATTATCCGGATGCACTGCTGCCCGAGGCGTTGCAGAACGCCAATCCGCTGGGATTCGGCGGTTGGTGGATGGGGAAGTGAGTCAGTCGGCTTTGTAGCGCCTGGGCTGGCGCCATCGCGAGCAGGCTCACTCCCACAGTGATTGGTGTCGTGCACAGATTTTGTGATCAGTACCTAATCCTGTGGGAGTGAGCTTGCTCGCGATGACGTCATCAGCCTCACCAAAAATCTACTTGGCCGCCACCCCTGCAGCCTTCACCACCGAAGGCTTCAACACCAACCACAACGCCGCCGCAATCAACACCCCGCCATAGATATGCGCCATCGACAACGGCTCATCCAGCAACAGCGCTCCCCACAACACCCCGAACGGCGGGATCAGGAAGGTGGTGGTCATTGACCTCACCGGCCCGATCGAGCTGAGCAGACGGAAGTAAATGATGTACGCAAGCGCGGTACACACCAGCCCCAACCCAAGCAACGACAACCAGACATTCCAGCCGCCCCAGCTTGCCGGTGGCTGGCTGATCACGCTGTAGCCGAACAACGGCAATAAAAACAGCGTCGCACCAAGCATGCTGCCCAGCGCCGAAAGACGGCTGTCGAGACCGCCCGCGTGATCAAGCCAGCGGCGGGCCAGGAATCCGGCAAAGCCATAACAGGTGGTGGCGAGCAGGCAGGCAACGGCGCCCATCAGCAACTCCATGTCGAACGCCACCGGACCAGCACGGGTAAGGACACCCACGCCAAGCAGCCCGAGGAACACCCCGCCAAGCTTGGCAACGGTCAGTCTTTCATGGAAAAACAGGCCGCCGATCAACACGCCCATCAATGGCGTGGTGGCGTTGAAAATCGCCGAATAGCCGGCCGGCAACACTTGGGCGGCCACGGAATAGAGCGTCGCAGGAATCCCGGAGTTGATCACGCCAAGCAGCATCACCGTCTTCAGTTTGCCTTTGAAATCCCAGCTGATACGCATCAGCCCGAGGATCACCAGCAAGCCTGTGGCAGCAATCGACACGCGGAAAAAGGCCGTGGGGATTGTGCCAATCACGGGGGCGATGATGCGCATGAACAGAAAGCTCGCACCCCAGATCGCTGCCAGCGACAGTAAACGGAAAATATCGACAGGGCTCACGGTGCATTCCTTCCTTGATGAGGACGAGAGTGTTGCCGAGCGCCTTATCCATGGCAACCGAAAAACGAGCATTTAACCCGAGCCGAAAATTACGCTTCTCCTGCACCCGGTTCACTGGCTAAGCTCAGGGCTCCCGAATTCCCGCAGAGGTCTCACCATGCCGCAGCAATGGCCAGCCGCCGACATCGCCCGAATGATCCTCGATGGCTTTGACGATTACCGCGAGCATTTCCGCCAGATCACCGACGGCGCCCGGGCCCGCTTCGAGCAGGCCCTGTGGCAGGAGGCGCAGGTCGCCTCGGCCGCGCGGATCAATCTGTACGAAGAGAAAGTCAGCGAAACGGTGGAACGGCTGCGGATCGCGTTTGACGCCAACACACTGGACGTCAGTTGCTGGCCGCTGGTCAAAAGCGCTTACATCACCCTGATCGACCTGCGCTTCGACGATGAACTGTCCGAGACCTGGTACAACTCGATTTTCTGCGGGCTGTTCAGCCATGACTTGATCAGCGACGGCTGCATGTTCATCCACACCACCCGGCCAAGCCTGCGCCGTGCCCGGGCTGCGCAAACCCGAACCTACAAGCCTCAGGGCCAGTTGTCCGGCATGCTCGCGAGCATTTTTGCCGATTACAGCTTCAGTGAGGATTACGCCGATCTGGCCGGCGACCTGTGCCGCCTCGAAGCCCAACTGCGTGAGAACCTGCCGGACTGGGTGTGCAAGGACCCGGAGTTGAGCGTCGAACTGTTTTCCTCGGTGCTCTACCGCAACAAGGGCGCGTATCTGGTGGGACGCATCTACACCGCTGACGAGCAATGGCCGCTGGCGATTCCGCTGCTGCACCTCGAAGGTCGCGGTATCCAGATCGATGCGCTGATCACCGATGAAGCGGACGTGTCGATCATCTTCTCGTTCACCCGTTCGTATTTCATGGTGGATGTGCCGGTGCCGGCGGAGTTCATCGGTTTCCTGCGGCGGATCCTGCCGGGCAAACACATCGCCGAGCTGTACACCTCGATTGGTTTCTACAAGCACGGCAAGTCCGAGTTCTACCGGGCGCTGATCAATCACCTGGCCAGCACCGACGACCAGTTCATCATGGCCCCCGGTGTGCGCGGCATGGTGATGAGCGTGTTTACGCTGCCGGGCTTCAACACCGTCTTCAAAATCATCAAGGACCGTTTCTCGCCGTCGAAAAACGTCGACCGCGCCACGGTGATCGAAAAATACCGTTTGGTGAAAAGCGTCGACCGCGTCGGGCGCATGGCCGATACCCAGGAATTCGCCGATTTTCGCTTCCCGTTGAGCAAGTTCGACCCGGCGTGCCTGGAAGAACTGCTTGAGGTGGCCGCGTCCACGGTGTCGGTGGAAGGCGACACGGTGCTGATCCGTCACTGCTGGACCGAACGGCGGATGACGCCCCTGAACCTGTACCTGGAAAACGCCAACGAGGCGCAGGTGCGCGAGGCGCTGGAGGATTACGGTCTGGCGATCAAGCAACTGGCGGCGGCGAACATCTTTCCCGGCGACATGCTGTTGAAGAACTTCGGCGTCACCCGGCACGGTCGCGTGGTGTTTTATGACTATGACGAGATTTGTTTCCTGACGGAGGCCAACTTCCGTCACATCCCGCAGCCGCGCACACCGGAAGACGAGATGGCGTCCGAGCCGTGGTACTCGATCGGGCCGCTGGATGTGTTTCCCGAAGAGTTTCCGCCGTTCCTGTTTGCCGATTCCGGGCAAAGGAAGCTGTTTGACCAGTTGCATGGTGAGTTGTACAACGCCGATTACTGGAAAAGCCTTCAGGAATCCATTCGCGCCGGGAAGGTCATCGATGTGTTCCCGTACCGCCGCAAAGGCCTCGATAACGAATAGTCGAAATCGCCCGACTCCGTAGCAGCTGTCGAGCCCCAGCGAGGCTGCGTTCGGCTGCGAAGCAGTCGTCAAATCAGCCAATGCGGTGTTTCAGGTAAACCAAAGTGACTTGATTGACGACTGCTTCACGCCGAACGCAGCCTCGCTGGGGCTCGACAGCTGCTACACAGGCTCGGCTGCGGCTACAAGGGATCTCGTTCGTCCTTTAAATCTGCGACAATCGCCCCCCTGCGCCACTAGACGACTTTTGCGTACCTGATGACTGACGAATCGCCTTCCATCGACAAACTGCTGAAAAACCTCGATCACGCCATGCTCGCCGACCGCCACCGGCTGCGGCGGCAGTTGCTTGAGCTGCGCAAGAAACCTGACGAGGCCAAGCTGGCCCAGTGGGTGACACGCATGCAGGCGTCCTGTGACCAGGTGCTGGCGCGGCGTGCCAGCCTGCCGGTGATTCGTTACGACGACAGTTTGCCGATCGCCGCCAAGCGCGACGAAATCAAGGAAGCGCTGCTCAAGCATCAGGTGCTGATCATCGCCGGCGAAACCGGTTCGGGTAAAACCACCCAGTTGCCGAAAATCTGCCTGGAAATCGGTCGCGGCCAGCATGGCCTGATCGGCCACACCCAGCCACGTCGAATCGCTGCGCGCAGCGTGGCCAGCCGCGTTGCCGAGGAACTGGCGACGCCGTTGGGCGCGCTGGTCGGCTATCAGGTGCGGTTCGAAGACCAGAGCGATTCCAACACCCTGATCAAGCTGATGACCGACGGCATCCTGCTGGCGGAAACCCAGAACGACCGCTACCTCGAACGCTACGACACGATCATCGTCGACGAAGCCCACGAACGCAGCCTCAACATCGACTTCCTGCTCGGTTACCTGAAAACCCTGCTGCCGCGCCGTCCGGATCTGAAAGTCATCATCACCTCGGCGACCATCGACCTGGAGCGCTTCTCCAAGCACTTCGACGATGCGCCGATTGTCGAAGTCTCCGGCCGCACCTTCCCGGTAGAAACCTGGTATCGCCCGCTGACCCTGGAGCAGGACGAGGAGGGCAACCGCGTCGAGGATGACTTGACCGTGGATCAGGCGATCCTCGCAACCCTCGATGAAATCGCCGCGTTCGAACGCAGCGAGCGCAAGAGCCCTGGCGATGTGCTGGTGTTCCTGCCCGGCGAGCGCGAGATTCGCGACGCCGCTGACATGCTGCGCAAAGCCCAGCTCAAACACACCGAAATTCTGCCGCTGTACGCACGGTTGTCGCCGGCCGAACAGCAGCGGATTTTCCAGTCGCACCCGGGCCGTCGCGTGGTGCTGGCGACCAACGTCGCAGAAACTTCGTTGACCGTGCCGGGCATTCGTTACGTGATCGACAGCGGCACCGCGCGCATCAGCCGTTACAGCTACCGCGCCAAGGTCCAGCGCTTGCCCATCGAAGCCATTTCCCAGGCCAGCGCCAATCAGCGTAAAGGTCGTTGCGGACGGGTCGAACCGGGCATTTGCATCCGCCTGTACGGCGAAGAAGATTTCATCGGTCGTCCGGAATTTACCGACCCGGAAATCCTGCGGACCAACCTCGCGGCGGTGATCCTGCAGATGCTGCATCTGCGCCTCGGCGAGATCACCGATTTCCCGTTTATCGAACCGCCGGATGGCAAGGCCATCAGCGACGGTTTCAACCTGCTTCAAGAACTCTCGGCGGTGGATCGCAATAGCCAGCTGACCCCGCTCGGCCGTCAGTTGGCGCGCCTTCCGGTGGACCCGCGCATGGGCCGCATGTTGCTGGAAGCGGCGAAACTTGGCAGCCTTCAAGAAGTGCTGATCGTCGCCAGTGCCATGTCGATTCAAGACCCGCGCGAGCGTCCGCCAGAGCGTCAGCAAGCGGCGGATCAGGCCCACGCACAATGGAAAGACGTGGACTCGGATTTCGCCGGGCTGGTCAATCTGTGGCGTGGCTTTGAAGAGCAGCGCCAGGCGCTGACGGCGAGCCCGCTGCGCAACTGGTGCCGCAAGAATTTCCTCAATTACCTGCGCCTGCGCGAATGGCGCGATTCTCACCGTCAGTTGAGCCTGATCTGCCGCGACATGCAGTTGAGCCTCAACAAAGAGCCGGCGGACTACCCGAAATTGCACAAAGCCGTGCTCTCGGGCCTGCTCAGCCAGATCGGTCAGAAAACCGATGAAGGCGACTACCTCGGGGCTCGTCAGCGGCGTTTCTGGATTCACCCGTCATCCGGGTTGGGCAAGAAGCGTCCGCAATGGCTGATGACCGCCGAGCTGGTGGAAACCACCAAGCTCTACGCGCGGATGGTGGCCAAGATCGACTCCGACTGGATCGAGCCGCTGGCCGGGCACCTGATCAAGAAAAACCACTTCGAACCGCACTGGGAGAAGAAGCGCGGTCAGGTCGTGGCCTTCGAGCAGATCACGCTGTTCGGGCTGATCGTGGTCGGTCGCCGGCCGGTGCATTACGGGCCGATCGATCCGGTGGTGTCCCGTGAGTTTTTCATTCGCGAAGGCCTGGTGCGCGGCGAGATTCAATCCAAGGCCAAGTGCCTGACGGCCAACCAGCAGCTGCTGGAACAGCTCGACGAACTGGAAGCCAAGGCCCGTCGTCGCGACATTCTGGCCGACGAAGAAACCCTGTTCGCGTTCTACGATGCGCGATTGCCAGCGGAGATCCACCAGACGGCGACCTTCGACAGCTGGTATCGGGTCACAAGCCAGAAAGACCCGCAGCTGTTGATCATGCGCGAAGAAGACGTGCTGGCCCGCGAGGCCAGCGAAGTCACCGCCCTGCATTACCCGGACACCTTGCACATCGGCGATCTGGAATTGGCCCTCAGTTACCACTTCGAGCCGAACCACCCGCGCGATGGCGTAACCCTGCGTGTGCCGGCGCCGCTGTTGCCGATGTTGCCGCCGGAACGTCTGGAATGGCTGGTGCCCGGCGTGATCGAGGCCAAATGCATTGCGCTGGTACGCAACCTGCCCAAGGCCCTGCGCAAGAATTTCGTGCCGGTGCCGGACTTCGTCAAAGCCGCATTGCAGCGCATGACCTTCGCTGACGGCTCGTTGCCTCAGGCGTTGGGCCGCGAACTGTTGCGCATGACGGGCGCGCGGGTCAGCGATGAAGCCTGGGCGGAAGCGGAGCAACAGGTCGAAAGCCATCTGCGGATGAACCTGGAAATCGTCGATGGCCAGGGCAAGTTCCTCGGCGAAGGGCGAGATCTGGCCGAGCTGACCGCACGTTTTGCCGAGGCCAGTCAGGCCGCATTGGCCGTGCCGCAAACCGCGAAAAGCCAGCAGCCGGTGGAGGCGAAAGTCTTCGCAGCGGTGGCGCAAAAGACTCAACAGAAGATCGCCGGGCTGTCGATGACGGTGTATCCGGCGCTGGTGGAAGAGAGCGGCACGGTCAAGGAAGGGCGTTTCTCGACCCCGGCCGAGGCCGAGTTCCAGCATCGCCGCGCGTTGCAGCGGTTGTTGATGCAGCAACTGGCTGAGCCGGCGAAGTTCCTGCGCGGCAAGTTACCGGGGATGACCGAACTGGGCCTGATGTACCGCGACATGGGGCGTATCGACAGTCTGGTGGAAGACATTCTGCTGGCCAGTCTCGACAGCTGCATTCTCGACGGCGAAGACCCGTTGCCGCGTGATGGTGCGGGGCTGGCAGCGTTGGCCGAGCGCAAACGCGGAGGCTGGACCGAGCACGCCGAGCGTCTGGCGAAACTGACGCTGGAGATTCTCAAGCTCTGGCACGGCCTGCAAAAACGCTTCAAGGGCAAGATTGATCTGGCACAAGCCGTGGCCCTGAACGACATCAAGCAGCAGCTCAGCCATTTGGTGTATCCGGGGTTTGTCCGGGAAACGCCGATGCAGTGGCTCAAGGAACTGCCGCGTTACCTGAAAGCGGTCGAGCAACGCTTCGAGAAAATCGGCGCTCAGGTACAGAGGGACCGGGTCTGGAGTGGCGAATTGTCCGGTCTCTGGGCCCAATACCAGATCCGCGCCAACAAGCACGCCCAGGAAGGCAAACGCGATCCGCAGCTGGAGCTTTATCGCTGGTGGCTGGAGGAATACCGGGTTTCGCTGTTCGCCCAGCAATTGGGGACCAAAGTGCCGATCTCCGACAAGCGCCTGAACAAGCAATGGACCCTGGTCGAACCGTAAACCCGAGGCTTTGCGCAATACCCTGTGGGAGCGGGCTTGCCCGCGATGGCGGCCGGCCATTCGACATAGATGTTGGATGTGCTGGCCTCATCGCGGGCAAGCCCGCTCCCACAGGTAAGGTGTTGTGTCAGGAGGTGCTTCATCCAGCAAAGAGGGGCCAAAACCCAATGTTTATGGCAAACTTCGCGCCTATAAACGCCGGTCCTGCGGTTTTGAGCCTCTCAAGGTTCGGGCGGTACGGAATAAAGCGATGCCAGGTGTGCTTCCCGTGACGGGAACAGACCCTTTATGTGTTGGTACGTCGGTGCCAACGCTTTCTGCCTGAACAGATTAGAGAAACGACCATGCATAACGTCGTCATCAGCGGCACCGGCCTGTACACCCCGGCCAACAGCATCTCCAATGAAGAGCTGGTGCAGTCTTTCAACGCTTACGTCGCGCAATTCAACGCCGACAACGCCGACGCCATCGCCCGTGGCGAAGTCGAAGCGTTGACCGAATCCAGCGCTGCGTTCATCGAAAAAGCGTCCGGCATCAAAAGCCGCTTTGTCATGGACAAGGACGGCATCCTCGACCCGCAACGCATGGCGCCACGCCTGCCAGAACGTTCGAATGACGAGTGGTCGGTGCTTTGCCAGATGGCCATCGGCGCAGCCGAACAAGCCTTGCAGCGTGCCGGCAAAACCGCCGCCGACATCGACGGCGTGATTGTCGCCTGCTCCAACTTGCAGCGCGCCTACCCGGCCATCGCCATCGAAGTCCAGGAAGCGCTGGGCATCCAGGGTTTCGGTTTCGACATGAACGTTGCCTGCTCGTCGGCGACGTTCGGCATTCAGGCGGCCGCCAACAGTGTGCAACTGGGCCAGGCCCGGGCGATCCTGATGGTCAACCCGGAAGTCTGCACCGGTCACCTGAACTTCCGCGACCGTGACAGCCACTTCATCTTCGGCGACGCGGCCACCGCGGTGATCATCGAACGTGCCGACCTGGCGACGTCCAAGTATCAGTTCGACGTGGTCAGCACCAAGCTGCTGACCAAGTTCTCCAACAACATCCGCAACAACTTCGGTTTCCTCAACCGCGCGGCGGAAGAGGGCATCGGTGCCAAGGACAAACTGTTCGTGCAGGAAGGCCGCAAGGTGTTCCGCGACGTCTGCCCGATGGTGGCCGAGCTGATCGCTACGCACCTGGAAGAGAACAAGCTCAACATCAGCGACGTGAAGCGCTTCTGGTTGCACCAGGCCAACCTCAGCATGAATCACCTGATCGTCAAGAAACTGCTGGGCCGTGAAGCCACCGAAGAAGAAGCCCCGGTGATTCTCGATACCTACGCCAACACCAGCTCCGCCGGGTCGGTGATTTCGTTTCACAAGCATCAGGATGATCTGGCCGCCGGTTCCCTGGCCGTGCTCAGCTCGTTCGGCGCGGGTTACTCGATTGGTAGCGTGATTTTGCGCAAGCGTTGAGGTGGATGGCTGTCGTTCTTTCCTCTGGTTTGCGGCGGCTTTTCCTACATTCGAAACAGTCAGGACGCTGTAATTTTCGGAAATGACAGCAGGACGTTGCCTACGGCGAGTCCTGCCGACTCATTTTTCGAGGTCAGGACAAGGGGATGTGTGAATGGCGGCTGACGACGCGCAACTGCTGGAACGCTTGCTGGCAGGTGAGCAACAGGCTTTCAAAGAGCTGGTCAGCACTTATCAGAGCCCGATGCGTGCGGTGGCTTATGCGATCGTAGGTAGTCGGCATGCCGACGAAGTGGTGCAGGACGCGTGGCTGTCAGTCGTGCGCCATCTGAGCAAGTTTGAGGCGCGTTCGAGCCTCAAGACCTGGTTGCTGACCATCACCGCAAACTCGGCAAAAGGTCGCTACAAACAAAACCGTCGTGAAGTGCTGCTCGATGACCTTCCATCGCCGCATGGCACCGTTGATGACGACCGTTTTTCCGCCGCAGACGGGCATTGGCTGGTGGCGCCGTTTGCCTGGCATCAGGACACCCCGGAAGCGTTGCTCACCCAAAACGAGCTGCGCGAATGCCTTGAACACACCTTGCTAAGCTTGCCGCAATTGCAACGCAGTGTTCTGTTACTTCGCGAACGTCAGGGCCTGGAGCTGGAAGAAATCTGTAATCTTCTGGAAATCTCGCTCTCCAATGTTCGCGTGCTGCTGCATCGGGCACGGTTGAAGGTCTTTGCGACCGTAGAGCACTTTGAGGAAACCGGTGAATGCTGACCTGTAAGGAGCAAGTGGCACGTTCCAGTGACTATCTCGATGGCCAGTTGAGCTTTCGGGAGAAGTTGATGGTGCGGCATCATTTAATGTTCTGCCCCAATTGTCGGCGGTTCATTCGTCAGATGCGGCTGATGCAGGCGACGTTGCGCGTCTTGCCGGAGGAGGAAGTGCCGCAGGTCGATGCACTCGCTGAGCGTCTTGCTGCGGAGCGTCGCAAGGACATTCCGTAGCGTCGTGGAGTCAGCGCGGGGAAGAGAAGCAGGCCGGCGTGGATGCATCGAACGGATGATGGGGATCGATCCATCCACGCCAGACTGTAAAGCGCCTCAGGCATCCATGACCTGAGGCGTGGAGCGGTACTGCTTAGAACTTGGCTTCGGCGTCCAGTTGCAGGGTGTTGATGTCCGAATCTCTGATCGTGGCGTTGGTGAAGTCAGAGTTAGCCATTAAGTACGTCGCACCCACGGCGAAGTTCTTGTCCAGCTCGTAGCTTACTTTCAACTTGCTGCCACGCGAACCGGTGAAACCGTTGGCGAAGTCGGAGTCGGTGAAGGCGCCGACCACGGCGTTTCGCTGTACGTCGCGATAGTTGTAGTCCACGGCGAAACCGTAAATCTTGGTCTTGATACCGGCCAACCAGGCAGAGTCCTGATCGTTGCTGGCATCTTGGTTATTGACGTACTGACCGTAGAACGAGAGCGGCAGTGGCAGGCCGGTGATGTCGATCTGACCAAATCCTTCATACAATTTGAACTGTTCGTTCGGGGTGTTGCCGTTGGTGGCCAGCACGGATGGAATGCTGGTGCCGCCCGCGGTGATGTCGTCGTCGTTGTCGTAGCCGTAGACGCTGCCACCCAGGGTCAGTTTCAGGTTGTCGGTGAGGGCGAAGCGCGCGCCCAACTGGCCGGCGTACAGACGCAAGTCGTGCTTGAACTGCACGCCGTCGCCGTCGACGTTGTCCTTGAGGGTGTAGTGGCCGGCGCTACCGAACAGTTCGGTGCTGGCGCCCAGCGGGTATTTGTAGGTGAGGGCCAGGCCTTCCGGGCTGATGTCGCTATCCCAGATGATGTCGCCCATGCTCACCCATTGCTGTGGCATCTTGCCGCCAACGATGTGCAGGTTTTTGGCGAAACCCGGATGGTAGTCGACGTAACCCTGGTCCAGCCAGATCGACTTCTTGTCGAAGTAGTTGTCCAGGCTCTGGTTGGTGGAACGTGCGTCGTCGTTGTTCCCGGTGGCGATACGGATACCGGTGTCGACTTGCGGGTTGATTTCGGTGTAGGCACCCAGGCGGGCACGAATGCGCTGACGATCCTGGTCGCGGTTGTTGGAAACGCCATCGTTCTTGACCGTCTCCTGACGGAAACGCACGTCGCCCTTGAATTGGGTCTTGGCGGCCCAGGCCAGTTTCTGGTCGAAGGTGCTCAGTTCATTGGTTTTCTTCGCGGTTGCTGCGATCTGCTCGTTGGTCTCTTGCTGAGCCTGACGGGCGATTTGCTGGTCTTTCTGATCCCTGGCCAGCTCGGCTTGCAGTTCGCCGTATTGCGCGTTGGTAATCGAGCCGTTTGCCTTAAGCATGTCGAGCAGTTTGGCGTCGACTGCGGCGCTGGCCGGAACACTCATGGCCAGCAGCAGTCCGCCACACAGGGCCGCCGCAGTTTTCGTGGAAGCAAGACGCATATCAATCTCCGAAGATGTAAGGGGATGACTGAGCCATCCGGGACACAACCGACCATTGATGGACGGAAACAGTGGCCGGGTAGAACCCGACGCTCTAAAAACTGGCGCCAGTATCGCGATCGTTTATGACAGAGCAGTGGCAAAGTGATGGCGTTGCGATGACGATACAAAGACTGTCTGAACTTTTGATCCAGAGCCCTGTCGGCGGTTTTTGACGGATGTGCAATGGCTGGCGATAGGCGATACTCGCCAGGCTGTTACGCGAAGAAGTAGAGAGGGTGTCGATGCCGCTGCAACGTCTGGAAAGCCTGTCCGATATTGGTCCGCACACGTGGGATGCCCTGGTGCCGGACAATCAGCCGTTCCTGCGCCATGCCTTTCTCAGCGCATTGGAAGACAGTGGCAGTCTCGGTCCTCATTCCGGCTGGCAACCCGAGCACCTGTTGCACATCGAAGAGGGCCGGCTGATCGCTGCGTTGCCTAGTTATCGCAAGTGGCATTCCTACGGCGAATACGTGTTCGATCACGCCTGGGCCGATGCCTGCGAGCGTGCCGGCATCGACTACTACCCCAAGCTGTTGACCGCCGTGCCGTTCAGCCCGGTCAGCGGGCCGCGGTTACTGGCGCGGAGTGTCGAGGACGGGTTCGAGCTACTGAAGAGCCTGACGGGTTACCTGGAGATCGAAGAACTCTCCAGCGCTCACATCAACTTCACGGACCCTTTCACCGACGCCGCATTAGCCGAACAACCCGGCTGGTTGCAGCGGATTGGCTGTCAGTACCACTGGCAGAATCGCGGTTATCGGGATTTTCAGGACTTCCTCGACGTTCTCAGTTCGCGCAAACGCAAGCAGATGCGCAAAGAGCGCGAGCAAGTGGCGGGGCAGGGTATCGAGTTCGAATGGCTTGACGGCAGGCAACTGGATCAGGCGCAGTGGGATTTTGTCTATGCCTGTTACGCCAATACCTACGCGGTACGTCGGCAAGCGCCGTATCTGACGCGGGAATTTTTCAGTTTGCTGGCCGAGCGCATGCCCGAATCGATTCGCGTGGTGCTGGCCAAGCAAGGCTCACGACCCGTGGCCATGGCCTTCAGCCTGGTGGGCGGCGATAGTTTTTATGGGCGTTACTGGGGCTGCCTGGCGGAGTTCGACCGACTGCATTTCGAGACCTGCTTCTACCAGGGCATGGACTACGCGATTGCCAATGGCTTCCAGCGTTTTGATGCCGGCGCCCAGGGTGAACACAAGTTGATTCGCGGGTTTGAGCCGGTGATCACGCATTCCTGGCATTACCTGCGTCACCCGGGATTGAAAGCGGCGGTGAAGGACTTTCTGGAGCAGGAAAGGGTTGGCGTGCTGGCTTACGCAGAGCAAGCCTTTGCGGCACTGCCTTATCGTCAGGGTTGATAATCGCGTTATTTACAATAAAGCCCTTTAATGAAGGGCCTTATTGATTGGTATTCAAACACCAAGTTGTCTTATACGTACGACGCAGTTACCACCATGGCGCCTGACAACCGCGAAGTTTCTTGCCGGTTTCAGATTTTTTAAACTCACTGAGGGTCGGGCTGTTCGACCAGTAAGGATAAGTGATCGAACCGGACAGCGGAATATTCTTGTTTTCGGGGAGGAAACAACTGTACTGATACTTGGGTTTTACGCATTGCACGTCGCTTTTTACGGATTTCGCCATGGCAAGGGCCTTCGCTGCTTCCTGGGTATTGGCCGTATAAACCGACTCCTTTCCGTCGATCGTACCGCTCACCGTACAATTGAATTCAAATTCAATTTTCGCATTCTCGATTCTAATGTGATCCTTGATATCCATTGCATAAACATTGCCCTGAAAAAATCCAAGGCTCAGGGGGATAAGAATGAGTGCTGATTTGAAGTTGTTCATAGCAATCCTTTGCTAATTGGTTTTACTGACGATATGTATTTATAGGTGGGTCATTTTGTTGCGCAGAAAGAGTATCTTGGTTTTTGCAGTGGTGTAAGAAGGGGTTTGTATCTGTTTGTTCTGGCACTGCTTCAGTCATTGAAAACACAACAAGAAGAACATGAGGACCATATTTGCACTTTCGGCCAATCAGATCCTCACGTCACGCTTAAGCGTTAACTCTGTTCCTTGCCTAACCATTGATACGTTACGCCGCCCATCACCGCGCCGATCAGCGGTGCCACCCAGAACATCCACAACTGCGCGATGGCCCAGCCGCCGACTATCAATGCCGGACCGGTGCTACGGGCCGGGTTGACCGAAGTGTTAGTCACGGGAATCGAGATCAAGTGAATCAGCGTCAAGGCCAGGCCGATGGCAATCGGTGCCAGCCCGGCAGGCGCGCGTTTGTCGGTGGCGCCGAGGATGATCAGCACGAACATAGCGGTCATCACCAGTTCACAGACAAAACCTGCGGCCATTGAGTATTTGCCGGGGGAGTGTTCGCCGTAGCCGTTGGAGGCCAGGCCGGCGGAGAGATCGAAGCCTTCCTTGCCGCTGGCGATGTAGTAGATCAGCGCGGCGGCGATAATGCCGCCAATCACCTGGGCGATGATGTACGCGGGCAACTCCCGGGCCGGAAACCGGCCGCCGACGCACAGGCCGACGGAGACGGCAGGGTTGAGGTGACAGCCGGAAATATGGCCAATGGCGAACGCCATGGTCAACACGGTGAGACCAAACGCGATGGCCACACCCAACATCCCGATCCCAAGGGGAGAAGACGCGGCGAGCACCGCACTGCCGCAACCTCCCAATACCAGCCAGAACGTACCTAACAACTCAGTGACTGAACGTTTGAACAGAGACATGAGAGCGTCCTTGATAGGCGACCTATCGAGACTGTATCGCGTGATGCATCCTGCAGGTTTACGACAGGCTCATCTCCAGAACCTTGGCTGAGTACAGCAGGGTTTTTGCGGATTTCCAGCGGGTAGGTGGGGGCTGATCGTTCCCACGCTCTGCGTGGGAATGCAGCCCGTGACGCTCCGCGTCACTGGACGCTCCGCGTCCCTTGAGGCATTCCCACGCGGAGCGTGGGAATGATCAGCTCGGGAGTGGTCAGTCGATACCGACAAACCCACCCGTCTGGTGCTGCCACAGTCGCGCATACAACCCACCATGCGCCAGCAGTTCGGCGTGGGTGCCGGTTTCGGCGATCTTGCCTTTTTCCAGCACCACCAGCCGATCCATCCGGGCGATGGTCGAGAGTCGGTGGGCAATGGCGATCACGGTTTTGCCCTGCATCAGGGTTTCGAGACTTTCCTGGATCGCCGCTTCAACTTCCGAGTCCAGCGCCGAGGTCGCCTCGTCCATGATCAGGATCGGTGCGTCCTTGAGCAGCACTCGGGCAATCGCAATCCGCTGACGCTGGCCACCGGAAAGTTTCACCCCGCGTTCACCGACATGCGCGTCGAAACCGGTACGGCCTTCAGCGTCCGACAGCAACGGAATGAACTCATCCGCGCGCGCCTTGTGCACCGCTTCCCAGAGTTCAGCGTCGGTGGCGTCAGGTTTGCCATACAGCAAATTGTCGCGGATCGAGCGGTGCAGCAGCGAAGTGTCCTGGGTGATCATGCCGATGCACTCGCGCAGGCTTTCCTGGCCGACTTCGGCGATATTCTGCCCATCGATGAGGATTCGCCCGCCCTGCACGTCATAGAGGCGCAGCAGCAGGTTGACCAGGGTCGATTTGCCCGCGCCGGACGGTCCGATCAATCCGATTTTCTCACCGGGCTTGATCGTCAGGTTGAGGTCGCCAATGATCCCGCTCTTCTTGCCGTAGTGAAAATCCACGTGCTCGAAGCGCACTTCGCCACGGGCGACGGTCAGCGGTTTGGCCTGATCGCGATCGGTGACGCTGACCGGTTGTGAAATGGTCTGCAAACCGTCCTGGACCATGCCGATGTTTTCGAAGATGCCGGTGACCACCCACATGATCCAGCCGGACATGTTGACGATGCGGATCACCAGGCCTGTAGCCAATGCAATCGCCCCCACGCTGATCAGCGACTGCGTCCACAGCCACAGGGCCAGACCGGTGGTGGTGACGATCAGCAAGCCGTTCATGCTGGTGATGACCACGTCCATGCTGGTGACCACGCGGCC
This sequence comes from Pseudomonas sp. RT6P73, assembly GCF_054897715.1. NCBI lineage: Bacteria > Pseudomonadati > Pseudomonadota > Gammaproteobacteria > Pseudomonadales > Pseudomonadaceae > Pseudomonas > Pseudomonas sp. RT6P73. Next base: position 1,108,992 of record NZ_JBUBUV010000002.1, read on the forward strand.
GGCCAGTTGGGCTTTCACCGTCTGTTCTTCGATGGCTTCCCTGGCGTATTGCTGTTCGAAATTAGTGTGGGCGAACAGCTTCAGCGTGGTGATGTTGGTGTAGCCGTCGACAATGCGGCCCATGAGTTTGGAACGGGCATCCGATGACACCACCGAGCGCTCCTTGACCCGTGGCACGAAGTAGCAGAGCGCACCGATGTACGCGGCGATCCAGCTCAGCAGCGGGATCATCAGGCGCCAGTCGGCTTCGGCGAACAGCACCAGGGAACTGATCGCGTAGATCAGCACGTGCCACAGCGCGTCCACTGCTTGCACGGCCGAATCGCGCAATGAGTTGCCGGTCTGCATGATGCGTTGGGCGATACGCCCGGCGAAGTCGTTCTGGAAGAAATTCAGGCTCTGTTTGAGCACATAACTGTGGTTCTGCCAGCGGATCATGCTGGTCATGCTGGGGCTCAGGGTCTGATGCACCAGCAGGTCATGCAGGCCCACGAACACCGGGCGCAGGATCAGCGCCACCACGGCCATCCAGGCCAGTTCGACGCCGTGTTCCTTGAAGAAATTGACGTTCGGCGTGCCCTGGGCCAGGTCGATGATGCGACTCAGGTAGCTAAACAGTGCGACTTCGATCAGCGCGCCGAACAGGCCGACGGTCAGCAGGGCAGCAAAACTCGGCCAGACCTGCTTCAGGTAATAGGTATAGAAGGGGAAAACACGGTCGGGCGGAGCCGCCGTCGGGGCGTCACGGAAGACGTCGATCAGTTGTTCAAAACGGCGATAAAGCATTTGTTCTCCGCCCGCGTGCGGGCTCTCCTTTAAACGATATGAGCGGCGCCGGATACCGGCAGCCGCTCAAGCACTCCTGTGCAGATTAGTCGATAACTTTGGCGGACTTGATGAACACAGGGTCGGCCGGCACGTCTTTCATGCCGCCTTTTGTGGTGGTCTGGGAGTTGACGATGACATCCACCACGTCCATGCCTTTGACGACTTTACCGAACACGGCATAGCCATCGCCCTGGTCCAGGAAGTCGTTGTCTTTTACGTTGATGAAAAACTGGCTGGTGGCCGAATCCGGGTTCGAGGTTCGGGCCATGGACAGCGTGCCACGTACGTTATGCAAGCCGTTCTTGGACTCGTTCTTGATCGGCGCCTTGGTTTCTTTTTGCTGCATTTGTTGAGTGAAACCACCGCCCTGGACCATGAACCCAGGAATCACACGGTGGAAAATCGTGTTGTTGTAGAAGCCGCTGTTGACGTAATCAACGAAGTTCTTGGTACTGATTGGCGCCTTGACCGCGTCCAGTTCGATTTCGATCTGGCCGTTGGTGGTTTCCAGCAACACGTGCGGCGCCTTGGCGACGGGCGTTGCGGCCATCAGGTTGGCGGCAAACAGAACGGAGCCGGCGACGAGGGCGATTTTTTTCAGCATGGGTCAGTGATCCTGAGTGAGGTGGTGTCGACTGCGGTGAGAAACTCGAGCAGGGTTTGGTTGAAGCGTTCGGGTTGATCCAGCGGGGTGGCGTGGCGCGAATTGGCGATCACCACCAGCCGCGCATCAGGCAGCAGTTTTACGTAGGTTTCCTTCAGCGAGACCGGCGTGTAATCGCGGTCGGCGGTGACGATGAGGGTTGGACAGGCGACCTTCGAAAGTCGTTCCTGAACGCCCCAGCCAACGATGGCATCGAAGCTGGCGAGATAAGCATGTTTGTCGTTTTTTGCCCAGCGCTCAGCCATCTTTTGGCGCAAATCAGCTTGTTCGGGTTTGGGGAACAGCTTGGCGCCCAGGGCCTTGCCGATGGTGCCCAGACTGAGGGCACGCATCAGGCTCCAGCGCTTGAACCACTGCCAATAATCGTCGCGGCTGCGCAGTTTGACCTCGGGCGCGCTGTTGACGATGCACAGGCTTTTGAGCATCTGCGGCTGGTCCACGGCCAGTTGAAAACCGATCATGCCGCCCATGGACAGGCCCACGTAATGCGTGGGGCCGAGGTTCAGGTGTTCCATCAGGGCAACCAGGTCGGCGCTGAACCCGGCAATGCTGTAGCGCTCCCGGGGTTTGTCGGAGCGACCGTGACCGCGCACATCCGGAACGATCACGCGGTATCGGGCGGACAGCGCCGGAATCTGCTTTTCCCAGTCCAAGGTGCTGGAACCCAGCCCATGGACCAGCAGCAACGGCGTGCCGTGGCCGTATTCCTCATAGTGCAGGTTGCAACCTTCATGTTCGAAATAGGCCATGCGGATACTCCATATCAGGCTTGTTCAGGGGCGGCGAATGGCGCATCCAGCGGCGCGGTGTCGAAGGTGCGCAGTAGCTCGATCAGAATCTGCGTCGCCGGGCCCAGGGGTTTGTCCTTGTTCGAATACAGATAGAAGCTCGGGTTGCGGCTGCCGCCCTGGTCCAACGGTAGCAGCTTGAGCGTGCCTTCCCTGAGTTCGCGTTCGATCATGTGCCGGGGTAACCACGCGAAACCCAGGCCGCTGCTGACAAAAGTCGCCGCGGTGGCTAGGCTGCCGACGGTCCAGCGCTGTTCGGCGCCGAGCCAGCCGACGTCGCGTGGTTGCTGGCGACCGGAGTCGCGGATCACCACTTGCATCTGAGTTTCCAGATCCTGGAAGTTCAGTTCGCGGTTCAGACGATGCAGTGGGTGTTCGGGGTGGGCGACAGCGACGAATTCGACGTCACTCAACTCCGCACCCAGATAGCCCGGAATACTGAAACCGGTGATCGCCAGGTCGGCCACGCCTTCAAGCAGGACTTCCTCCACACCCGACAGCACTTCTTCGCGCAGACGCACCCGGCAGCCACGGCTCTGTGGCATGAACGCGGTCAACGCGCGGACGAGGCGGGCACTTGGGTAAGCAGCATCGACCACCAGCCGCACCTCCGCTTCCCAGCCTTGCTCCATGTGGTGGGCCAGGTCTTCGAGCTGGCTGGCCTGTTTCACCAGTTGTCGCGAGCGACGCAACAACACGCCCCCGGCTTCGGTCAGCACCGCTTTGCGGCCGTCGATGCGCAACAGCGGTACGCCGAGTTGGTCCTGCATACGCGCCACGGTGTAGCTCACCGACGATTGCGAGCGGTGCAGCGCTTCGGCGGCCTGGGCGAAACCACCGTGGTCGACCACGGCTTGTAAGGTTCGCCATTGATCAAGGGTCACGCGGGGCGCTTTCATGAATAGCTCCTCTTGTCCTAAGCTGGCAGTCCTTATTGGAGACTGCTGAATGAAAAAATTCTGTTGTGTGTTGCTGGCGATGTTGCCGCTGACGGCGTTTGCTTATCCGATTGATGTCACAAAGCAACTGAATGGCTTGAGCATCGACTACAACGCCTTCGACACGGATAACGACATTGCCTCCATTCAGGTCAACAACTACGGCAGCACCGATGCGATCTGTAAGGTGGTTTTCAACAATGGCCCGGAAGCGCCGCGCACCCGCTCTATTGAAGTGGCCGCCGGCAAACACAAAAATGCCACCGCCAAGTTCACCCGCACCATTATCAAGATGCGAATAAACCTGACCTGTACCCCCAAATGACATCAAACCCTGTAGGAGCGAGGCTTGCCCGCGAAGGCGGTGTGTCAGTCGGCATCGATGTTGAACGACACGGCTCCTTCGCGGGCAAGCCTCGCTCCTACAGAGTAAGTATGCTCAGCTTATAAACGAATTTATTGATGGGTTATAGCAGTTATTTGCGCTTTTTCATCGATATGACTCTGTTTAACCTTCACTCCATCGCCTTACAGCATTCTCAGATGGAGCCTACATCCCATGTCACGCGTTCTGATCATCGAAAGCAGCGCCCGTCAGCAAGACTCGGTTTCCCGCCAGTTGACCCAGACCTTCATCAGTCAGTGGAAAGCCGCGCATCCGAACGACCAGATCACCGTGCGTGACCTCGCCGTCAACCCGGTACCGCACCTGGACATCAATCTGCTGGGCGGCTGGATGAAACCTGCCGAACAGCGCAGCGACATCGAACAGATATCCCTGGAACGCTCCAACCAATTGACCGACGAACTGCTGGCCGCCGACGTGCTGGTCATGGCCGCGCCGATGTACAACTTCGCCATCCCGAGCACCCTTAAAGCCTGGCTCGACCATGTGCTGCGTGCCGGCGTGACCTTCAAGTACACCGAAACCGGCCCACAAGGTTTGCTCAGCGGCAAGCGCGCCTACGTGCTGACCGCTCGCGGCGGGATCTATGCCGGTAGCACAGCCGATCACCAGGAACCGTACCTGCGTCAGGTGATGGGGTTCATCGGGATTCACGACGTGACTTTCATTCACGCCGAGGGCATGAACCTGGGCGGTGACTTCCAGGAGAAAGGCCTGAACCAGGCCAACGCCAGGCTTTCCCAGGTGGCTTGAGGCTTTAATCGCCAGATAATCCCTTGATGTTCAAGTGGCCTGGCGCAACCCCTTCAAGGCTTTACGCGCATCGAACCTCCCTTTGCACTTGTTGCTCCTGAGTGCTGTCGCCCGATTGAACGCTTTAGCGAGATCGGGCTTTTTTTTGCCCGGGATTTATCGGGCATACACATAAACCTGTGGGAGCGGGCTTGCCCGCGAATGCGGTGTATCAGTCGATTCAATGCTGCCTGACACAACGCCATCGCGGGCAAGCCCGCTCCCACAGGTTTTTGTGTGGGATCGGCAATTCGCGGTGAGGGACAAAAACCGCTATCGTCGCCGCCATTCGAAACGAGGCGAGCATGGGCTATCTACTTTTTGTCACGCTGATCCAGGCGTTTTCCTTCAGTCTGATCGGCGAATACCTGGCCGGTCACGTCGACAGTTATTTTGCGGTGCTGGTGCGCGTGTTGTTGGCGGGGCTGGTGTTCATTCCGTTGACGCGCTGGCGTTCGGTGGAACCGGCGTTCATGCGCGGCATGCTGTTGATCGGCGCGTTGCAATTCGGCGTGACGTACGTCTGTCTGTACCTGAGCTTCCGGGTGCTGACGGTGCCGGAAGTGCTGCTGTTCACCATCCTCACACCGCTGCACGTCACCCTGATCGAAGATGCCCTGAACCGGCGCTTCAATCCGTGGGCGCTGGTGGCGGCACTGGTGGCGGTGCTCGGCGCGGCAGTGATTCGTTACGACCGGATCACCCCGGATTTCTTCATGGGCTTCTTGCTGCTGCAACTGGCCAACTTCACCTACGCCGCCGGGCAGGTCCTTTATAAGCATCTGGTGGCGCGCCATCCGAGCGATCTGCCGCATTACCGACGCTTCGGTTACTTCTACTTGGGCGCACTGGCGGTGGCATTGCCGGCGTTCCTGATGTTCGGCAAACAGAACTTCCTGCCCGAAGCACCGTTGCAGTGGGGCGTGCTGGTGTTCCTCGGCCTGGTCTCGACCGCGTTGGGGTTGTACTGGTGGAACAAGGGCGCGTGCCTGGTGAATGGCGGGACGCTGGCGGTGATGAACAACCTGCATGTGCCGGTGGGGTTGCTGATCAATCTGCTGATCTGGAATCAGCATGAAGAGCTGGGGCGGTTGTTTTTTGGTGGATCGGTGATTCTGATGGCGGTTTGGATCAGTCGGTTGGGTGTACGCCGACCGCGAGTCGCACGGTAAATCTTGTTGGAGATTCGGCATGCCAAAGTCAGAGTTAGGTTGGTACGATCACTTAAGCGTGCTGTGGATGCTCCCTAATTACCGCAAGCGCGACCGGAGTTCTGGACCCGACTGACACCTTCGTGCGCTGAATCAACTTCGTACCTGGTCCGCACCCATTCGAGCAATTCCTTCAACTGGTTCGATGCGATACGATACTGGCCACTTGGAACTACCAGTCTACCAAGCGCAATTTGAGCTCCCTACGCAGCTTACGGTGGACGAAACCATTCGGCCAAACGATGGGGCCTGAGGAAATGAGGCAAGGAATGCAGACCAAATCCGTTAAATCTAGTGCACCAGGGTCTTACCTTGGCTACTCCATTCAGCCCACGCGGATGTGCTTGCATCTCTTGCAGGCTCCGCGGGGTTCGTTTGTAGCAATTGAAGTGCTCGACGATGTCGATATTGCGTTGCCCGATGATCGCGCCATGGTGGAGCAGATCAAAAGCGGTTTGGTCACTAATCCGATCTCCAACTGGTCTGCAGATCTTTGGAAGACATTTTCGAACTGGATTGATGCAATTGATGCGGGCTTGATCGATCTGAAGAAAACTCGTTTTCGATTGTATGTCGTTCAGAAGAAGAAGGGCGAGTACGCGGAAGATTTGAGTTTCGCGCATACGGAAGCCCAGATCGAAAAGGTCGTAGGGGAAATACGACAAGCCTACGCCATAGAACAGCCGGCAGGTTGTAAGCAATACATCGAAAAATTCTTGAGTTTTGCTCCGAAAAATCTCGTCGAGCTAGTCAGCAATTTTGAGCTTGAAGTAGGTAACAGTGACCTCATAGAAAGAATTTCAGACTACTTGTCGATTACTGTTCCCGACATCCTTCTAGAGGATACGTGCCATGCGGCGATTGGTTGGGTCAAGAATACTACCGACGCGCTAATAGAAGAAGGAAAGTACCCAGTCATTCCACGCTCCCAATTCCGGGACTGGCTTTCTGTATTCACCACTCGGCTTCCGTTTAACCATTTGCTTCGATATACCCTGCCTCCCCCATCAGTTGAAGAAATTGAGAAGCATCGCCCTACTGCGCTCACAATGATGAAGCAGCTCGCGCTCATCGATTTTGAAGATGAGAATCAAACCCAAGCAATGTCTGACTTCTTGCAAGCCAAGGCTAACAAAGTATGGTGGGCAAAAAAAGGTCTGGTGTATGGAGACGAGTTTTCAGATTTTCAAAAAAGGCTTATCACGAAATGGAAGTTTCTGGACAAAGAAACTCGTATGCAGTTTTCAACGTCTCCCGAACTAGATCGAGGGCAACTGTTATACATGAGATGTATGGATGCAAAAATTAAATTAAATGATGTTGATTCTCCTGATTTTTTTGTGCATGGGACTTATCAGTTGTGCTCAAACGAAAGAATTATCGGATGGCACCCTAGATATCAAGATATTCTGGATGAGTAACTTATCGGTTCTCGCGTATTGTTGCGTGTCGGTGAATTAAAATTTTTTGGCCGTTAAATGCTAAGGCTGGTTGATATGGGAACGGGCGAATATACCCCGAAGAGATCGACAGATGAAGTGTATCTAGTACAGAACCCGGCGCTCGGCGCAGTACTGTTGTGGAAGTTTGTAGAAGGTTATAAGCGTGGGTGCGGGGGGCGGTGTCCGTCGCTTCCGCTGCTGTTTATAGTTTTGCCCATCTTGTTGAGTGAACACTTAAGGCTCCAGATATCCTCTACTCAAGAATCTTCTGGTATACGGCTATTTGCTGCGAAATTTTCCAAAACGCAAGAGGAGTTATTCGCAATTCAGCATCGTATGTTGAAGTTGCGTGACTCCTCTCTGTCTAGCCTGTCTATTGCTGTTGAATGCGGTCTGCTAACTCTCGATCATTCCTGTGCTTTGGTCGATAGTAGTATCAAGAACCTACCTCGTGGCGTAGTTGATGAAATCAAGGTACTTGCTAAGCTGTCAGCAAAACTAGGTGTGTGGTGCAGTGCGTTGAATATTCAGGAAGTCCAGGCTGCTCTAAGGATAGAATTTTAATGAAATTACAAATTATAAAGCTTATTTTGTGGCCGAAAAACGGTGGAGAACTTCGCGAGGTTGATTTTGTTCCGGGTGTTGTTAATGTTATCAGCGGTTCTTCAAAGGCGGGAAAGTCAGCTGTAATTCCGATTATTGATTACTGCTTGGGCTCGGAGGGATGCGCAATTCCTGTTGGCACCATTCGACTAACGTGTGCCTGGTTTGGAATTCTGATTGAAACGGGCGAAGGGCTGAAACTGTTGGCCAGAGCTGAGCCTGGCAACCAAAAATCAACCGATGAGATGTTTATCCTTGAGGGGGAGAGTCTAACTGTTCCGTCGAAGATATCGAAGAAAAACACCAATCGGTCCGGGGTAAAAGACATCCTGAACAGGCTCTCTGGACTACCCAATATGGGCTTTCAAGGAGACGCAGCTTACGGCTTCAAAACTCGTCCTGGTTTTCGGGATCTCATGGCGTTCACTTTTCAACCACAAAATATCGTGGCCAATCCGGATGTCCTATTCTACAAGGCCGATACTTCCCAGCACCGGGACAAGCTCAAGGAAATATTTCCCTTCATTTTGGGCGCTGTTAACTCTGAGACACTACTGACCACGTGGGAGCTCAAGGATCTCCAGCGGCAAGCCAAACAGCTCCAGAACGAACTGAAAGCGTTGTATGAAGCCTCTTCGCGTTGGCGCGCAGAGTCCCGCAGCTGGTTTTACCAGGCACGTGAATATGGACTTGTAGAAAATACCTCACAGCTTTCCGAAGATTGGGCCGCCGCTATTGAGCAGCTCAAGTCGATCTTAAACAAGAGCTCTCGTGACGCCAGTCAAACCGTGGAGGGTGTGCAGGCATCAATCGATGTAATTGGAGAGCTTAAAAAGCGCGAGGAGCTCATTGCGACGAATATGTATGTGGGGCGTCAGAAGCTAAAGGAGCTTACCCAAATCAAGAATGATGCCGACGCATACATGAAGTCACTTGGGACAATAAAGGAGCGGCTATCACTGTCGACCTGGTTGAGAGGACTGGTGGGTGCAGAAGCCCCGAATATATTGGGGTCCCATTCATTATCAGCGTCTCAAGAGCTGGATGAGTTGTGCGAAGCGCTGGCTGCTATCGAAAGGCTAGCCCGTGAAACACCTGAAGTTTCGGCTTCTGTAGAGAGCGAGTTGGTGCGGCTGCGAAACTCTTGGCGATCGGACTCTGAGGAACTCGAATCTATCAGAGCTGAAATCAAGGCTATTGAACTGTTGGATACCCAAGCCAAGGGGAAGGCGCTCAGGTTGACGGATATTGATCGTTACCTTGGTCGGCTTCAGGAAGCGGTCAACACCTATCAAGTTGCTCATTCGGACAATGGGCTCAAGGACAAGTTGGACACGCTGCAGAAAAAAATTGCCGAGCTTGAACATAAAATATCTGTTGATGCCGTTCGCGAAAAGACCAGAGAGATACTTGGCATCATTAGCGAATACTGCAGCAAAATCACTCCTAACTTGGATGCAGAGTGGAAGAGCGCGAGATTATGGCTGTCAATCAAGGAGCTTGCCGTAAAGGTACGCCATGACGGGCGCGAGGATTTCTTATGGGAGATTGGTAGCGGTGCCAACTGGCTTGCGTATCACGTTGCGATGATGTTGGCCCTGCAGAAGCTGTTTATGCGTAACAAAGATCTCGAGCACCCTGTTCCCCACCTATTGGTTTTTGACCAGCCTAGCCAAGTCTATTTCCCTGTGAAGCGCGCAACCCAAGAGGTTGAACAAGACGCTGAATTGGACGATGAGGATCGTAAGGCAGTGAGAAAGGTGTTTGTGGCATTGGCTGAAGCGGTCAACTCTGCCGATGGCCGCTTGCAGATTATCGTTTTAGATCATGCTGATGATGAGGTTTGGGGAAACATTCCTGGCGTAGTTCTCACTGAAGAATGGCGTGGGAAGAAACTTGTACCACCGCGATTCGAAATCGGAATTTGATTTGCTCAAGTTAAAGGGGGGATCTAGTACTTGTCTCGTTCTGAGTAAGGTTTATACCTTCTGATCAATTTGTTGATCTGGAATCAGCATGAGGAACTGGGGCGGTAATTCTGCTGGTGGTTTGGATCAGTCGGTTGGGTGTGCGTCGATCGGCAGTCGGACACTAACCCCGGTTTGCTCGCGATGGCAGTGTGTCAGAAACATTGATGTCGGCTGACACACTGCCATCGCGAGCAAGCCCGCTCCCACAAGGGAAATGTGTGGCTACATGATGTGCTTTTCAGGCTCGGGAATGTGGCTCGCGCCTAACATGGCTGGGAGTAACCCTGCCCGCAAATCCCCACCACTCGGCTGCTGATACAGACTCAACCCAAACTCCGGCAACACCGCCAGCATGTAATCGAAAATATCCCCCTGAATCCGCTCGTAATCCGCCCACGCGGTGGTGCGGGTGAAGCAGTAGATTTCCAGCGGAATGCCCTGCGCGGTGGTTTGCATCTGACGGACCATGCAGGTCATGTTCGGCTGGACCTCCGGGTGACTCTTCAGATACGCCAACGCATAGGCCCGGAAAGTCCCGATGTTGGTCATCCGCCGACGGTTGGCCGACATCGACGCGACGTTGCCCTGAGCCTCGTTCCAGGCCTTGAGTTCGGCCTGTTTGCGGCTGATGTAATCGGTCAGCAGATGCACCTGCGACAACTTCTGCTCTTCGTCATCGCGAATGAATCGCACGCCGCTGGCATCGATGAACAGACTGCGCTTGATACGCCGTCCGCCGGACTGCTGCATGCCGCGCCAGTTCTTGAACGATTCGGACATCAGGCGCCAGGTCGGGATCGAAACGATGGTCTTGTCGAAGTTCTGCACTTTCACCGTGTGCAGCGTGATGTCGACCACATCGCCATCGGCACCCACTTGCGGCATCTCGATCCAGTCGCCGACCCGCAGCATGTCGTTGCTGGTCAGCTGCACGCTGGCGACGAACGACAGCAGCGTGTCCTTGTAGACCAACAGAATCACCGCCGACATGGCGCCCAGACCCGACAGCAGCAACAGTGGCGAGCGGTCGATCAGCGTGGCGACAATGATGATCGCGCCAAACACGTACAAGACCATTTTCGCCAGCTGTACGTAGCCTTTGATCGACCGGGTGCGGGCGTGTTCGGTGCGGGCGTAGATGTCCAGCAAGGCGCTGAGCAGGGCGCTGACCGACAGCACCAGGAACAGAATGGTGAACGCCAGTGCGACATTGCCGAGGAAAATCAGGCTGGTCTTGCTCAGCTCCGGCACCAGGTACAGGCCGAACTGGATCACCAGCGACGGGGTCATTTGCGCCAGGCGATGAAAGACTTTGTTATGCCGAAAGTCGTTTATCCAGTGCAGGGCCGGTTGGCGACCAAGCATTTTGGTCGCGTGAATAATGAGGTAGCGCGCCACTCGTCCGAGGGCCAGCGCCACCACCAGCAGCAGGATCAGCGCCAGGCTGGAATGCAGGAGCGGGTGCTGATCGAGGGCACCCCAGAGGTCTTGGACGTTGAGCCAGAGCTGTTTGATATCCATGGGCGAAAACGGTTCTTCTGTAGGACGCGACGGGGCGATTAGAGCATCTAAGACGCTTTGCATGACGTTTTGAGACAAATCAGGCAACAAAAAAGCCACTGTTTACCGCCGTTTGCATAAAGAAACTCGGCCTCGGCGCTCGAAACCGTTACCCTATGCAGCTGTTTTTTTGTATTTCTTCGAGGTAGCACCCGTGTTTTCCCAATTCGCCCTGCACGAACGCCTGCTCAAAGCCGTGGCCGAGCTTAAATTTGTCGAGCCAACGCCTGTGCAAGCAGCGGCTATTCCGCTGGCGCTCCAAGGGCGTGACCTGCGGGTGACAGCGCAAACCGGTAGCGGCAAAACCGCTGCATTCGTTTTGCCGATCCTCAACCGTCTGATCGGCCCGGCGAAAGTCCGCGTCAGCATCAAGACCCTGATCCTGCTGCCGACCCGTGAGCTGGCCCAGCAGACCATCAAGGAAGTCGAGCGCTTCGCGCAGTTCACATTCATCAAGTCCGGCCTGATCACCGGCGGTGAAGACTTCAAGGTTCAGGCCGCCATGCTGCGCAAGGTGCCGGACATCCTGATCGGTACGCCGGGCCGGATGATCGAGCAACTGAACGCCGGCAACCTCGACTTGAAAGAAGTTGAAGTGCTGGTGCTCGACGAAGCCGACCGCATGCTTGACATGGGCTTTGCCGAAGACGTGCAGCGTCTGGTCGAAGAGTGCACCAACCGTCAGCAGACCATGCTGTTCTCGGCCACCACCGGTGGTTCGGGTTTGCGTGAGATGGTTGCCAAGGTTCTGAACAATCCAGAACACTTGCAGCTGAACAACGTCAGCGATCTGAATGCGACCACCCGTCAGCAGATCATCACCGCTGACCACAACCAGCACAAAGAACAGATCGTGAACTGGCTGCTGGCCAACGAGACCTACCAGAAGGCCATCGTGTTCACCAACACCCGGGCCATGGCCGACCGCATTTACGGTCGTCTGGTGGCGCAGGAATACAAAGCGTTCGTGCTGCACGGCGACAAAGACCAGAAAGATCGCAAACTGGCGATCGATCGCTTGAAGCAGGGCGGCGTGAAAATCCTCGTCGCCACCGACGTCGCCGCCCGCGGCCTCGACGTGGAAGGCCTGGACCTGGTGATCAACTTCGACATGCCGCGCAGCGGCGACGAATACGTTCACCGTATCGGTCGCACCGGCCGCGCCGGTAACGATGGCCTGGCCATCTCGCTGATCTGCCACGGCGACTGGAACCTGATGTCGAGCGTCGAGCGCTACCTCAAGCAGAGCTTCGAGCGCCGCACCATCAAGGAAGTCAAAGGCACCTACGGCGGACCGAAAAAGGTCAAGGCCTCGGGCAAAGCTGTCGGCGTGAAGAAGAAAAAAGTCGACGCCAAGGGCGACAAGAAGAAAACCGGCGCCAAGGCCCCGACCAAACGCAAAATCGCCAACCGCCCGAAGACCGACGCCCTGTCGCTGGTCAGCAAGGACGGTATGGCGCCGCTCAAGCGCCGCAAGCCGGAAGCGCCGGCTGCTGAATAAAGCGCCGTAGCGATCCAATAAAAAACCCGGACAGTGTCCGGGTTTTTTTAGGTCCAGCGTTTGTCAGCTCCCCAACAGCCCACGGGTGTCCGCATCAAAGCGTTGTTTGGCTTGATCAGCCTTCGGTTTGAGCAGAGCGAGCAGGGCGGCTTCGCTGTACAACTGAGTGACCGCCAGTTCCCTGGGGGTCGGCTCAATCGGGATCAGCACGTCGCTATCGCCTGCATGCAGCCAGATCGCCACCAAGTGCAATGCCGAAACAAACAGCACCCGCAGCTCAACGGTTTTACCCTGCAGTTGTGGCGACTGTTCCGCGAGTTTCAACGCACCGACCGTAGCGGCCGCCATGGCCCCGTAGTTCAGCGAAGAGAACTCGACATGGCCACGGACATCGGCCAGTTGCGCATCGGCAATCGTCACACCATCGGAAAACACCAGGTAATGCCAATCGCCAACTTTGGCGTCTTTCAGGCCTTTGCCTTGGCTCACGTCCTCCAGGCTGAGCGAGTAGCCACGGTAAGCCTCGCTGAGGCTGATCTTGCCGGGTGTGGCATTGGCAAACTGGCGACTGACGCCGAAGCCTTGGGTTTGCAGGGCGGCTTGAAGCGCCGGACGCAATGTCTGCACGCCGTTGGAAGGCGCCTTTGGATAAGTCAGTTGCATGATGTCGCCCTCCTAGTTTTTAACGGTGAAGTAAGTGTTGGTCCAGTTGCCGCCGCCGTTGTAAGAACCGGGGAACGAGTTCAACGCGCGGGTCGAGTAGCCGTAGATCGAGTCCGCAACCAGCACGTAGTTACCGTTGGTGCCATAGATCGTCAGGAAGTGCGCACCACCACCGTACCAGGCACAGCGCAAACCAATCGGTCGGCCCATGTTGATCTGGTTCTGGATGGCCGACATCTGCAGCGACCCCTGATTCATGCCGTTGAAACTGCGGGTAATCGTCAGGGCTGTATCCAGATAGCCATACACGTTGCACGGCCCAGGTTGATTGCAGCAATTGCGGTCCAGCGCGGTGGTGGCAACGCCGCATTGGGTCCAGGACCCGGTGCCGTAATAGTTGCCGACCGAGGCGGAAACGGCTGCCCAACACCAGTTGGTCTGGGTTTGTTTCTGCATCGTGAAGTTCAGGCTGGCAGCAGCCAGTGCGCTAAGTGGTGCAGCTGGTTTGCCATCGGACAGTTGCGGGTTGAGCAGATGACCGGTCAGGCACCTTGGCAGGGTTTCGCCGGTGAATTGCGTTGCTTCAGTGGTTAACATTTTTTCAATCCTCCATGAGTGAAAGCTAGCGTCCAGCTAGTGGGGGTGCAGCGGTGTTGCTGAGCGATCGGCGAGTGCGGTTTGCCATGCTGGATGGCCGGCTCCGATCCGGGCTCGAGGTAACCTTAGGTAGATATATGCGTTTGTGCAAATAATTAAATGCGCTAGTGCAAATTCCAGAACGAAAGAACGGCGCTTTTGGCAGCGCCGGAGGAACCGTCATTCTTGGGTAGGAATTACCGGAGGCTGCAATTCCTGGTTCAGCTCTCGGCCTTTTTATCCGCCGTCTTCAGCTCTTTCAACCGCTGATCAATCAATTGGCATTTGTCCGGCAAGTCCGCGCTGGCGGTGCCCAGATCCATCTTCTGCAACTCGGCATTGATCTCCTTGGCCTTGGCCGGATTCTGTTCCGTGAGCCTGGTCACTTCCTTGGCCAGTTGTTCGCGCTTGGCGGTGGCTTCTTCAGGGGTGCAGGCCCACGCGGGGAGGGCGCAGGTGAGGGTGGTGGCGAGGGTGAGTTTCAGCAGGGTTTTCATAAGTGAGCCTCAGTCCGGGTTAAGGCGGGTTATCCGGTTGAGGGGTGAAGCATGGCAAAAGTTCAGCGGCGCAATGGTCGATTGACTGAGTTTTCGTGGATGCTTAGTCTCTCCCTCCTTTTTCTGTGCCCAAGGATCGGACATGCTTCCTAAATCAGTGTTGATGGTACTTTCCCTGGCACTGTCAGCTTGCGGACCCTCTCGTTCAGCATGGATCGATAGCGCCAACAGCCTGGTAGGGCAGCCAATGCCCGACCTCGAAAACAGCCCTTGCGATGTTCGCTGTAGGCTCATGTTGTGGTCTCCGAACAATCACGAACACCGCTACGAGCGAGTGGTCGAGGGCGACGGCAATCGCTACTTCTTCAACTGGCTGTTCAATTGCAACTATTCGGTGTACACCACAGCCGATGGCGTGATCCGGTCGTGGCGGTTCGAGACCCTGCGGCCTGAAAGTTGTTACGTGTTTTAGCGCGCACTATCTCCATGCCGGCAACTGGAGGACGTCTTGTCTTCCTGTTTGTCGTGGTGCTGCACCCATTCCATGATCTCCTCTTCATTGCGGCCCTGGCCTGGGCATAGGTGGAGCAGGTGTGGAGGATTCGCCGGCTTCGTTGCGATAAAACACTGAAGGGAGCGTCCCCAGCTGCAGTCAGGCAATCGATGCAATCACCAGAACAGTGGAACCTTGTGGCTTTGTTTCGTAAGGATGCCACCCGGGGATTGATTTCTGATCAGCGGTTCACGTAGGCTATTTCCGTTGATCGTGTCAGTCATTTCTCAAGGTTGAGGGACGACGGCACACATCAGTACCAGACAGGACGCTTCATTTTTACAAGGGTTGGTGGGCGACAAGAACCGTTTTATTGCCTGCCTGTAATAGAACACGGCGAGTGCGTTGGTAAACGCGTTCGCGAATATCTGGTTATTGATACTTTCATGTCTCCTTCCGTACTGAGTCCACATCGATTCATTGTGCGTGTCCGCCCGGATGTCGCCCTTTTCGATAGCCATGTTGCGAACAGTCGTCGTCGCAGCATTTTGTTCGCCTTTACGTTCTCTCCTCCCCCCCAAAAACGCTAAGTCGTTATCGAACCTATTGCCTTCCTGATACCTGGCCGGGTGCTTTGCCCTGTCTGTCAGCGATTGCCTGAGCCTTTTTAACGGGACGTCCTCTTGGGTGGGGCGGGTCTTTTGATGCATCAAACAGGGAGTTCACTGCATGTGGTGGAAGAGTCTTGCTCGGCAAATTCAGGAAAAAACTGCCGACCACAATGGGGTTGTCGCGTTTGGCGCGGGTTTCGGACCCTCCGGGCTTCCCCATATCGGAACGTTGTGTGAGGTGTTGCGCGTCAGCATCGTAAGAACAGCATTCGAGAAAATATCCGATAAAGAAACTCGGCTGATTATTGTTTCCGACGATCTGGACGCGCTGAGAAAAGTACCGGGTACATTCCCTCAACCGCAGCTCTTGCAAGGTTGTCTGGGGTTGCCGTTGTGCGATATCCCCGACCCTTTCGAGCAGGCGGGAAGTCTATCGGCAGGCATTAACGCCCGACTTGATCAGGCGCTGATGCCCTATGAGCTGGACTATCAATTAGTTGAAAACAGCGCGCTCTATCGATCCGGTTTCTACAACTCGACCATCAGACAGTTTCTCTCTCGAATGGAGGCGATCAATCAGGTTGTGGCCTCACGCCTGGGGATTACCCGTAGAAAGAGCTACAGCATGTTCATGCCTGTTTCGCGTTTTTCCGGGCGGGTCATCGAGCATCTGGTGGTTCGGCACGTTGATCTGCAGCGCGGGGAGATTGTCTATCAGATTCCGCCGGACCTGTTGATCAACCGGCCAGGCGAGGAGTACAGCATCACGTCCCAGGAGTACTACGCCGACGAGCCGATTGGCGAAGACATCACCACGTCAGTGTTGGACGGTCACTGCAAGTTGCAATGGAAGGCCGATTGGGCAATGCGCCTGATTCACCGCAATACTGCTTTTGAGATGCATGGCGAAGATTTGACTGACTCGGCGAATACGGTGCGCGACATCTGCCAGGTACTGGATGTGCGAGCACCGATTCTGATGAAGTACGGGCTGTTTACCGACATCGCCGGCAAGAAAATATCCAAAAGCAAAGGCAACGGGTTTTCCCTGGAGCAAGTCAGCAAGTACATGCCCGAGGGAGCGTTGCAGCATTTCATGTTCAACAACCCTTATCGCACCACTCGTTTCCACCCACAGGTATCGATCAAGGCATATGACGATTACCGAGCAGACCATGCGCGCATGGTCGAGGGAGACGATGACAACCCCGTCGGTTATTTCCATCGTCCACCGACCCATGGCAAGCGTTGCACTACCTACCAGCGGATGCTGAACATCTTTACCGCGTGCCATCCAGGTGACATTGATGCGGCTTACCACTACCTGTTGCAACACGACAAAACCCGGCAAGACATCGTGGCGGATGACGCCTTTACCGACGTGGTACAGAAAGCTTTTACCTACTACCAGGAACGGGTTGCCCCACGTTTCCAGCCGCGGCTGCTCAACGAGTATGGGGAGTCGGTGCTGTATCGGATTTCAGAGCAGTTCAAACAACTGACGGTTCACCAAAGTCCGGTTACTCGCGAACAGATCACGCAAGTCTTCGATCAGGTTGGCGTTTCCTGTCACAGCGCTGCTTACCGGATGCTTTACGCCTGTCTGTTCGGCGAGGAAAGCGGGCCGCGACTGCACGGGTATATCAATCGTCTCGGTGTTCAGGCGTTTTGTGCGGAACTCGAATCACGGATCAAACAGGCAGTTCAACACAGGGAGAGTGAAACCATGAGCGATGTTCAGGTCAGTCCAGCCACTACCGAGTCTTCCGAGGACCCGCGCCCGATGACCACGATCGATCTGCCGCGAGAGGCCGGACGAGTGCTGGAAACCATCGATTTCGAAGAGGTCAAAGTCCGTGCCGCAGCGTTTGCACAGCATCTTCGAAGCAACAGTGAGGCGATTGCCGAGAGTCTTTCGGGGTTCGAGTGCTACAACGTGGCGGTGGATGAGATTGAGCGGTGTGTCGAGTTTCTTGAGAGCCTGGAGCTTAACAGGCCGTTCTTTGAACGCAGGGTGCGTTGCGTCACCAGTTACTTGCCGCTCAATCAGCCGATCTATGCCACGACTTGTTTTGGCATTATTCCTTCATTGCTGGCCGATTCAGCCTGGCTTCGGCCGCCGACGGCGATGCACGCGCACTATCGGAAGTTGCTGGAGTCGTTGCAGCTGGAGCGTTTCTTTCCGAACCTGAATGTCTCTTTTGCCGACAAAGAGGCGTTCGTCAGCCAGACCGCAGCGCTTTCCGATGTGGTCATTTTTACCGGCACGCCGGAAAACGCGACCAAGGTCAGAAAATCCTACCTCAAGCGCACCTTGTTCATTCTCAACGGGGCGGGCCATAACCCGTTGGTGGTGTCGGCTGATGCATCGATCGACACCGCTATCGAAAGTGCGCTGCGGGTGGTGTTGTACAACCAGGGGCAGGATTGCGCCGGTCCCAACAGTATCCTGGTACATCGGCAGGTCTACGTTGAGTTCATCCGTCGGTTGCGCGAAGAGCTGCACAAGTGCGAGGACTATGTGGGTGATTACGCACGCAAAGAGAACATCGTCGGGCCTAACAGCGACCCTGACCACACGTTGAAAGTGGTGAAGATGTTTAAGGAGTATCGCGAACACTGCACGTATGGCGGCGAGATCAATCCGATCAGCGGATTGATTCGTCCGACCGTGTTCGAGCGGCCATTGTCGCTGGGCGGCAACTACAAAGAGTTCTTTGCCCCGGTGTTCTTTGTTCAACCTTATGCCGAAGACGGGGAGCTGGCGGGCTATTTCGAACACCCACTCTATGCACCCAACTCCATGTACGTGTCGTTGTTTGGCAGCAGCGGCTACATCGACGGCCTGGTGGCGTCCGGCAAACATGACGCGAATACGGTGCTGAACAACACCGACCTGCATGTCGTGGAGAAGGGTTACAACCCTTACGGCGGGTATGGGGTCGCGGCGTCCTGCCTGTACGTCAACGGCGAGCGGATTGCCAAACCGACGTTGCCACAACGGGACATCCACGAGCATCTCGTGGCGGTTTGAACGTGAGTGGGCCGGGTATCGACGGGCAGTGAACCTGAGGTGTGATGAATGAATAAATTATTGTTGGCGGCGCTGGTACTCGGCGTTTCCATTGTCGGGTTGTGTATCGGTTCGACCGTGCCAGTGGTCGCGTTGCGCCTGTACCAGGCGGGCGCGTCGAACGTGCATATCGGCGTGATGTCTGCCTTACCGGCGGCCGGCATGATGCTATCGGCCTTTATGGTGGACTGGATCTGCCAGCGACTGAGCCGTCGACATATTTATTTGGGTTGTTTCACGCTGTCGGTCCTGAGTGTGGCCGCCGTCGAGGTCTTCGCCTCGACAGTGTATTGCCTGGCCTTGGCCAGGCTGGTGATGGGGCTGGCGGCGGGGATCATCATTATTCTGGGGGAGTCCTGGGTGAATGAGATCGCCGAGGATTCCCACAGGGGCCGGGTTGTCGCGATTTACACCACCTGCTTTACGGTTTTCCAGCTACTCGGACCGGGGATGGTGGCTCTGTTCGGCACCGCTGGACCCCAGGTGATCGGTGTGGTGATTGCCGGTCATCTTTTGGCGCTAGGGGTGATCTGGTTCACCTTGCCCAGACAGGCGGGCTATCTCGGACACTCCGAAAACAAGACGTTCTCGGTGCTGGGCTTCATTCAAGTGGCGCCGGCGCTGTGTATGGGCATCATTTTTTTCTCGTTTTTCGATAGCGTCATCCTGTCGATGTTTCCGGTTTACGCCGCCGATCACGGCTACGCCATCAAGTTCGCCGCGCTCATGGTGACGGTGATTCTGCTCGGTGACGCAGCCTTCCAGTTCCCGCTGGGCTGGCTCTCGGACAACGTCGCCAGGCCGATAATCTACTTGGGGTGCGGTGTGCTTTCTCTGGCAATCGGTGTATGCCTGCCGTGGCTGATGAACTATCCCTTCTTGCTCTGGCCCAGCCTGGTGGTGCTCGGGGCGGTCGCTGGCGGTGTCTACACCCTGGCGATCATCCTGATCGGCGAAGGGTTCAAGGGGCCGGATCTGGTCACGGCGAATGCCAGCGCCGGGTTCTTATGGGGTGTAGGCAGTTTGCTCGGACCTCTGGTAAGCGGCGCAGCAATGACAACCAGCGCCCACGGTTTGCCATTGGCGCTGTCTGCTGCGGCTGCGCTGTTTGTGTTGTTTGCATTGCCGCTGTTCAGGAGGAGGATCGGGGTGAAGGCGCTGGATTGAACGTCTGAATCACCACCGCGGCCGGAGCGGGCTTGCTCGCGACGGCCACGATTCGGGCTCTGAGTCCTATCCCCCATGGCAGCAGCCCGCTGAGGGCTCGTCGTCATACCGATCATGATGCTTCACCCATTCCATGATCTGCTCTTCATTGCGCCCCTTGGGCATGAGGTCGAGGTAGTTATAGGCCCCGACCAACATGTCGAGGCCTCGGGCATAGGTGGAATAGGTGTGGAAGATGTCGCCCGCTTCATTGCGATAAAACACGCTGAGGCCGGGAAGTTCTTCTTCGGCGCCGTCGGATTTTTCGTAGTTGTAGGTGGCCTTGCCGGCAGCGACGTCTTCGGCTCGGGCGGTGACGCCGAAGTCGTAGTTGAAGTCGCAGCCTTCTGACGACACCCAGTCGAATTTCCAGCCCATGCGCCGTTTGAAGGCTTGGAATTCGGCGAACGGTGCGTGGGAAACCGCCACCACGGCGACATCGTGATGGGCCAGATGCTGGTTGGCGCCGTCGATGTGGTCGGACAGGAACGAGCAGCCGGGACAGCCTTCGTCCCATCCGGCGGCGAACATGAAGTGGTAGATGACCAATTGGCTGCGGCCGCCGAACAGGTCGGCGAGTTTCAGTTCGCCGTGGGGACCTTGGAAGTGGTAGTCCTTGTCGATTTTCACCCAGGGCAGGGCGCGGCGTTCGGCGCTGAGTTTGTCTCGTTCTTTGGTGAAGGCTTTTTCGTTGGCCAAGTGTTGTTTGCGGGCGGCGAGCCATTCTTCGCGGGACACGACGGGATGATTCTGAACGTTCATCAGGTTTTCTCCTTCGCAATGCTGGGAGGTGACTTACACAGCCTAGTCGTTTGACCTACGCTCAATTCGACATGCCGTCGGTCGATAGCTGCAAAAAACTCGGCTGAACGGCTGCGCGCGGTGCCGGTCACAACTTAAGAAGGCCATCTCACTCACAGGCTTTGGAGGTTGAATCAGGATGACAACTTACAACTGGGATTTGATCGAACGCTTGCTGCACGAAGTGCAACACGGTGAGGCCAGTTTTACGCCGCGACCGTATGCCGAGCAGTATGCGGCGGAGAAAGCGTCGGAAGGCGAAGAGACTGAGAACCTGGATCACCTGAAAGCGGTGGCCGGGGAGTACGAAAAATTACTGCTGGAGCGCGGATATATCGAGCCTCGGCCCGAAGAGCAGGGCGGCACCGGCTCCAATTACATTTTGACGGCGCGGGGCTCGAGTTTGTTGAGTCTGATCGACAGCAGCATTCCGGGTAATGACCATCCGCGCCAGGTGTTGGATGAGCAGGAAGATGCGCTGGATGAAGTGACGTTTGATGAGGTGGCATCGAAGGCGCAGATAGCCTGAAGACCACCGATAACTAATGTGGGAGTGACGGTGCGACGATTCGACCTGCTCGCGATTGCGGAGTGTCATTCGACATCGTCGTTGTCTGATACTCCGCATTCGCGAGCAGGCTCACTCCCACATTTTGATTTGTGTTGGGCTTAGCCTTTCTGTGCAGCTTTCAGGCATTTCAAATCGTTGAAGTCCTTGCGCACCCCTTCGATCTTTTTCAACAGCCGCTGGCGCTGAGCCGGCGTGCTCTCGGCCATCAGATCCACCATCAATCCTCGTGCCTGTGCTTCGGTGTTGGCGTAGGCCTGACGGTACGCCGGCGTCCATAAACTCTCTCTATTCACCAGAAGCGTCTCGATTCGCTGTGGGAATTGCGGACTCTGGCGCTGCGCAACCGCCGCACTGAACTGTTTCTGCCAATGGACACGGTTGGCGATCCATTGGGTGTTCTGGTCACCCAAGGCGTTCGACCAGGCCACTACCCGTTGTTGCTGGGTCGGGCTGAGCGGACCCAGCCAGTCATTCAGGCGCTTTTCCATGCGCTCGGCGCGCTGCTTGATCTGCTGGTCAAGAGACGGTTTAACATAATCCTCCTGGCGTTTGCGTTGATCCTTGGCGAAGGCGTCGTTCATTTCCGCGACTTGCTTTTCATCTAGCCCCTGCAACAGCTCGATCGCCGAGGGCGTGATTTCCCGGGCGGTCTGGGCAATCGCAGCTTTGGCTTCCTGAGTGCGGGTTTGCAGCGCGGCTTCGGTGACTTGATTGGTCTCGACCATGGTCTGCAAGCGGTCCAGCCAGTCGAGATAGCCCGGCAATTGTGTAGTGCAGTGCCAGCTCAAGTGTTCCTGGAGGCGCTCGTTGAACCAGCCTTTCTGTTCGCCGTTCATGTCCAGGTAGTCGCTGAGCGTCCACGGAATGATCACGTCGAGGTTGCGGTAGGCCAGGCCCACGCGGCTACAGGCGCCAAGGGCGAGACTGAGGGTGATGATGACGGCGAGATACTTTAACCAGCGCGACATGGGCGAGTCCTTGCGAAGGTCTGGCTTCTTGAGTGGATTCTTATGTGAACGCAAAATGTGCCCGGCAGTTCAGCCGATCAATAGAAGGCGCGCTCGGCCTTGAGGGTGACCAGCCCGTCGCATTGGCTGTTGTGCCCGGAATAGGCGGAGCAGTCGCTGCCGCTGAGGCTTGAATCGCTGTAGATCAGGTCGAGGTCGACGCCCATGAACGGCCGGGAAAGCTGCACTGACCAATCGGTGAAACTGCCGATATACCCACCGTCGACGGATGCCGGCGTGTTGAGCTGGTGGGTGGTGTATTTCATGCTGATCCCGATGCCGAACGGTTGATTACCGCCCAGGTCGGCGAAGACGGTGCTGTTCTGTTTGTCCGGGTCGTTGCTGAACGCGGCGCCGAAGCGGCTGCCCAGAAAGGTCAGGCCGCCGAACAACTCCTGGCTGTCGAGGGTGTCCACTTTCGGATAGCTGTAACGGATCAGGCCGACTTCGTACCCGAGGGTATTATCGAAAGGCTGTTTAAAGCCCATGTAGGAGTCGACTTCGAGTTTGGCTCCCTGCGTTAACCCCATGCTCGGCGCCCACTGGCCCACGTAAAAACCACTGTCATGGCTCAGGTCGAGGCCACCGTGGAACGAACCGGTGCTGGAAGGCTTGACCAGCCCCTGGGCCATGCTGCGGCTGGGGGTGGTGCCGAGTTTGAGATCGAAGTCGCCCAATTCACGCTGGAAGATTTGCGCGTTGGCGACCGAACACGACAGCAGGGTGCCGAGCAATAAACAGGAGGGTTTGAGCATGCGTCACTCCATGACAGCGGGGAGCAGGAACGAAAACCTACTGAAACGCTTGATCTAGACGTGTGCAAGCATACCGGCGAATGCTCGGCATTGAAGGCCGTTCGTCGATTTTTGAAATATGGGTGTATTTGGCGGGGTGTTGCGGGGAGGTTCCAGTCCAAGCGCTTCGAAGCTCAAAGCGCTTACGGACCAGGTGATGCGGCGGATCTTTGGGGGAGAGTTACTTCTTGCCCAAAGTGATCTGCTTGGACGGGCCGAACGTCTGGCCGCTGACGCCTTTGGCAATTTGCTGGATCTCGCCGCCGGATTTGAGGAACGCAGCAATCTGGTTGTTGATCGATTCGCTGGTTTCAACGGCTGGAGCTGGCTTTGCTTTGCTGTTGGATGCTTTTACACGCATGGCGGCCATTAACCTGTAGAAAATTAACTTGGCCAAGCATCGTACAGGAAATACTTGACAATTGCTTGGCAAATATCCCCTCAAAATACACATCATAGGGGCGTAATGACGCACAAGTTATTATTCGAAATACGCCCCTAAGCTGCTGTTTTAACTAAGAACGACGGTTGAAAAACACGGATTTATGATGCGCTGGCAGGGATGGCAATCACCCGTTTGGCCTGACGAGCGGCCAAAGGCCTGAGGCGGAGCCCAGGAAAATGAAGGCCTTCAGAAGAATTTCTGGTGTCACCGGGCTGGCCACAGAAACGTTGGTCGCAAAAACGGGTAGAATGCCGCCCACGCAATGAGGGTATTGGAAATGGCTTTAGTCGGGCGCTACAACAGTTTGCAAGTGGTTAAACACACTAACTTCGGTTTATATCTTGACGGTGGCGCGGACGGCGAAATCCTCCTGCCTAATCGTTATATTCCCAAAGATATTCCCAGCGAAGATGAAGATTGGCTCAACGTTTTTGTTTATCTGGACAGCGATGACAAACTCATCGCAACTACCGAAACGCCGAAAGTTCAGGTCGGTGAATTCGCCAGTTTGAAAGTCGTTGAAGTCAACAGCATCGGTGTTTTCCTGGATTGGGGTCTGCCGAAGGATCTGCTGCTGCCGTACTCCGAAGAAAAGCGCCAGATGACGGCAGGCGAGTATGTCGTGGTGCACGTCTACCTCGACAAACACACCCGCCGCATCACCGCGACGGCGCGCCTGGACCGCTACCTCGACAAAACCACGGCCAACTACACCCCAGGCCAGGAAGTTGATTTGCTGGTGGCCGAAGCGACCGACATGGGCTTCAAGGCAATCATCAACAACAAGCACTGGGGCCTGATCCACAAGAACGAAATCTTCAAGTTCATGCGCGCCGGCAAGGAAGAGAAGGGCTTTATCAAAGAAGTCCGTGCCGACGGCAAGATCAGCCTGAGCCTGCAACCGGTTGGCGAAGAAGCGGCCACCAGCCTCAACTCGAAGATCCTCGCCAAGTTGCGTGACAACAACGGCAGCCTGCCGGTCAGCGACAAGAGCGACCCGGCGGTGATCACCAGCATGTTTGGTGTCAGCAAAGGCAACTTCAAGAAGGCCATCGGTGCACTGTACAAGAATGGCCAGATCGTCATTCATGCGGATCGCATTGAACTAAGCTGACCTCGCTCCAGCCCCATGTAGGACAAATACATGGGGTTGGGCGGCTATGAAAAAAGCGCTGTTTGCATACACGGGCACCTTGCTCGCGTTTCTCGTGCTCGACGGCCTCTGGCTCGGCGTGCTGATGGCGCCCACGTATCGGGCGCTGCTCGGTTCGCTGATGCTCGACCAACCGCTGCTGGCCCCGGCAGCGGTGTTCTATCTTCTCTATGTATTCGGTTGTGTGGTGTTCGTGGTGTTGCCAGCGAATACCTGGCGGCGTGCTGCCCGTTTGGGTGCCCTGTTGGGATTGGTTGCGTACGGCACGTACGACTTGAGCAACTGGGCGACGTTGAAGGGGTGGTCGTCTCAGTTGGCATTGATGGATATGGCGTGGGGCGCTTTTGCCACGTGTGTTGCATGTAGCGTTGGGTATTGGGCTGCGTGCAAGGCGCGGTGATCTCCGTGGTTGCAATGACGTCATCGCGAGCAGGCTCGCTCCTACAGTTGATTGTTGTCGTGCGTATTTAAGGTCGACCCGAGGCGGCATTTTCTGGCCGTTTGGTTAATAATCGACAGCCTCATTTTTCGCCCCGGTACTGTTTGTTCTGCAAGCAGGCCGGGGCTTTGTTTTTACGGTTGGGTCACTGCCATGTTGTGTGTTGTCGAGGTCTTCCGGTGAGCGCCCCCCGGCGTAGCGCCGATGGGTTTGCCCTGCAAGTAATGATCGGGTTGTGCCTGATCTGGGGTGTGCAGCAGGTGATGATCAAATGGGCGGCGCCCGATATCGCGCCGGTCATGCAAGCAGCGGGGCGGTCGGGTATTTCTGCATTGCTCGTAGGATTGTTGATCTGCTGGAAAGGTGGCTGGGACCAGGTCAGTAGCACCTGGCGTGGCGGCTTGCTGGCGGGTGCGCTGTTTGGCCTGGAGTTCTTCTTCATTTCCGAAGGCTTGCAACTGACCACGGCCGCACACATGTCGGTGTTCCTTTACACCGCGCCGATTTTTACCGCGCTGGGCGTGCACTGGCTGTTGCCGAGTGAACGTCTGAGACCCGTCCAGTGGCTGGGGATTTTCCTCGCCTTCGTCGGAATCGCCATCGCGTTTGCCGGCGGCGTGTCCTGGGACAACCTCGATCACCGCATGTTGATGGGCGATGCGTTGGGCGTGTTGGCCGGCGCATCCTGGGGCGCGACTACGGTGGTGGTCCGTGCCTCGCGATTGTCGGAAGCCCCCGTCACGCTGACCCTGTTTTATCAACTGATCGTTGGCTTCGTCGGGCTGTTGCTGATCGCGATCCTCAGCGGCCAGGTGACCCACGTCAGCCTGACCACCGTGGCGGTGGCGAGTGTGCTGTTCCAGGGATTGGTCGTGTCGTTCTTCAGCTACCTGACGTGGTTCTGGCTGTTGCGCCGTTACCTGGCCGCGAACCTGGCGGTGTTTTCGTTCATGACGCCGCTGTTTGGTGTCACGTTCGGCGTCGTGTTGCTGGGTGAAGAACTGAGCATGAACTTCGTCATCGGTGCCGTGCTGGTGCTGCTGGGCATCACGTTTGTCAGCGCTGAGCGGTGGGTGCGCCGTCGTTTGCGCAGAGCCCTTGGGCAGCACTGACCGGCCGCAACAACAGCCCGCCGGCCACAAGTAATCCGCTGCCGGCAATCACCAGAGCAGGCTGCAAACCGCCACTGAAATGGCTGCTCATAGCTGCCAGCAACGGTCCGGCGAGTTGACCCACGGCGAAGCACGCCGTCAGCAGCCCGGCGTTGCGTTGGGTGGCGTGGGGCGCCAGTTCCCGGGAACGTTGCATCACCAGTTGCATGCAGGCCAGGAACGGCGTGCCGCAAAGAATCACTCCCAGTGCCAGACCCGGGCCGCTGCCCAACAGGCAGGCGAAGACGCCGGCGGCCTGGAGCCATAAGGTCGCAATCAGCCAGTGGCGAGTGCCATTCGGATGGGGTCGACGCAGACTGACCAGTACCACCCCGATGGCCGACGCCAGGCCGAAGCACGGCCAGAACAGGTCGGCCTGCCATTGGCCATGAAACTGTGCGCTGGCCATTTGCGAAAGGAAAGTGGCGGGGATGATGTAGCCCAACCCGTACAACCCGTAGATCACCCCTAAACGGCCAATGCCTTGATGGCTAGACGTCGCTGCACTCGGTGCTGCAACGACTGTCACGGTCGATTGCGGCAAAAACGGCAGAATCCCCAGCAGCATCACCAGTGCGACACCGGCATAGACCAGCCACAAGGTTGCAGAAGTCTGCCCCATCAGGTGCGAGCCCAAGGCCAACAACCCTGTCAGAAAAATCCCCAAACCCGGTCCGGCGAACACCAAGGCGCCAAGGCGCGGGCGACCGGCGGCGGCTGCCAGTGGCTGGCTCAACGCCGTAATCATCACCAGCACCCAGGCGCTGGCCACGCCGGTACCGAATCTAAGCACCAGGTGCGACCAGAATCCGTTGGCCCAGAACGACGCCAGTGTCAGCAGCACACACAGCCACAAACCACCCAGCAGTCGCCGGCGGACCTGTTCGGGCCGGCGTGAGAACATGGCATCCACGGCACCGACGAAGTAGCCGAGGTAGTTGGCGGCGGCAATCAGACCGGCGGCGGTCAGGTCGATCTGACCTTCACTGAGCAAGTGCGGCATTTGCGGCGTGAGGGCGAAGCGCCCAATGCCCATGGCCATCATCAGGGCAATAAAACTGGCGAGTAAGCGAATCAGCGCAGACATGGTTTGGGTTCCGGCAATGGATCAATGACCGTCAGGCTAGGACTGATTGACTTTCTTTAAAAATGAATAATAGTGAGTAACTTGTTCTGATTTGGAGAAGATCGTGGAATTCAGCCAGTTGCGAATCTTCCAGGCCGTGGCGCAGGAAGGCTCGATCACCCGAGCTGCCGAACGTTTGCATCGGGTACCCTCGAACCTGTCGACGCGGCTTAAACAACTTGAAGAACAGCTCGGCGTAGAACTCTTCGTCCGTGAGCGTCAGCGTTTGCAGTTGTCGCCTGCGGGAAAAGTCTTGTTGGACTACACCGCCAAGCTGTTCAATCTGCACGACGAAGCCCAGGCGGCGGTGCAGGGCGGGCAACCAGCCGGGGACTTCGTGCTGGGCACCATGTACAGCACGGCGGCGATTCATCTGCCGGGGTTGTTGGCGCGTTATCACCGCACTTACCCGGCGGTGAACCTGCAAGTGCAGTCCGGGCCCAGTGGCGAATTACTTGAAGGCTTGCTCACCGGTCGTCTCGATGCAGCGCTGGTGGACGGTCCGCTGGAGCTGGCGGGTCTGGACGGTGTGCCGTTATGCGACGAGCGGCTGGTGCTGATCAGCGAGGCCGATCACCCGCCGGTACGCAACGCCCTGGATGTGGAAGGACGGTCGGTGTTTACCTTTCGTCAGGGCTGTTCGTACCGGATGCGTCTGGAAGCCTGGTTTGCCCATGATCACGCGGCCATGGGCCGGGCGATGGAGATTGAGTCCTATCCGGGCATGCTGGCGTGTGTGATTGCCGGCTCGGGCGTGGCGCTGATGTCGGAGTCGATGCTTGCCAGCCTGCCGGGCCGCGAAAGCGTGGCGGTGCACCCATTGGCGGAGCCGTTTGCCCGCGCGACGACCTGGTTGATGTGGCGCAAGGGCATGGTCGGGGCCAACCTGAACGCGTGGATTGAGCAGCAACAGGCGGTCTATCCGTCTGCGCCGATTCAGGCTTCGGCGATAGCTTGAACTATCGGTCAGGTATTTTGATCAATTCAGTAACAGATCATTGCGGATTTGGGCGAGCAATGAGTAGGACTTCGGACTATTATCAGTGCGAAGGGGCCACAGAATTCCGGTCGCTCGGCACTACCCTGAAGGGGCACCATGAAAGAGAAAATCCAAAACTGGCTGCACGATCTGGGTGTTGCACTCGGTTTGATTGAACCGCCTCTGCAACCTGTGCCTATTCGCACTGACGACGAACAGCGTCGACGCCAGCAGCGCCGGCGGTAATCGCAACGCTGCTGCTGTTGTTGTAGCAGCTGTCGAGCACCGCGAGGCAGCGTTCGGCTGCGAAGCAGTCGTGAATCAGACGACGCGGTGTGTCAGGCAAATCTTGCAAACAGGGTTGACGACTGCTTCGTCTGAACGCAGCCCGAACCGAACGCTGCCTCGCGGTGCTCGACAGCTGCTACAGGGAAACAGGCGAATTCAAGATTGTGGGCGGATTCAATCCCGCCCAATCTCCATCAAAAACCGACTCAAGTCATTCACCGTCCTGGCGTCCTTGAGCATCCGGTCTTCTTCCGCCGTAAACGCCGTCAACCCCAGTTCATCCTCCAGATGGAAGATCAGATCTTCGATATCCTGTTTATCCAATCCCAACTGCGCCAGGCTGGCGTTGTCGTCGAAGTCATTCTGACCCTCCAGCAGGCGGCTGATGTAGCGATGCACGGCGGCACGAACGGCAGCTCTTTTCATGATGGTTCTTCGAGGGCGTTATTGTTGTTGTCCCTGCGCTTGAGTACAGCAGGCTTCAGGCGTGTGAGCGCTGCCACTCGTCAATCATCGTGCGCAAATGTTCCCCGGAAAAACTCCCGAAATGCCCGCCGTGTACCGTGCGGATCGGCAACCGGCGCAAGCGTTGCAGGCTGCGGGCGTAGTCGTCGAGATTGGAGTGGTAGGCGTCTTCGATCAGCGGACCGTCGTAGATGATGTCGCCGCTGAACAGGGTCTCGGTCGCGGCTTCATACAGGCTGATGCCACCCGGTGAATGCCCCGGTGTGTGCAGCACGTGCAGCACGCGGTTGCCCAGATCCAGCACGTCGCCTTCTTCAATCATTCCCGTGGCCGGTGCGGCTTTGACCCGGTATTCGGCGTAGCACAGCGGGCAGTCCGGATGCGCCTCGAACATGTCGTCACCGACAAATGCCCGGCTCAAATCGTTTTCGCCGTCAGGTGCCGCCAGGATGTCGGCCTCGGCCGGATGCACCAGCCGTTCCGAAAATTCGTGATGACCGGCAATGTGGTCGAAATGGCAATGACTGGCCACCGCCACCAGCGGCCGCTCGGTGATCCACGGCAGTTGTTCGCGCAGGCTCACCAGCCCGGAGCCGCTGTCCAGCAGCACGTCCTTGTCGCGGCCCTGAATGTGCCAGAGGTTGCAGCGATAGAAGGGCCGGATGTAAGGCTCGTGAATCAGCCGAATGCCGTCGCTGAGCTGTTTGACTTCGAACCACTGATCGCGGCTGACGATCTTCATAAGCAGTTTCCTTCAGACGAAAAAAAACGGGTGTGGCAACCGACGCCACACCCGTCGAAGAAAGCATCAAGTCGTTATGTTCAGCTTAGGCGGCGCTGGCCACCGTTGCCGGACGAGGGGACAGCAAGCTGACCACCACGAAACTCACCAGACCCACGCCGAGGCTGTAGTAGATCGGGGTGTTGGCGTCCATACCGTCCTTGAACATGAACAGCAGCGCGGTGGCAAAGCCCATGCCCATGCTGGCGATAGCGCCGGCAGTGGTTGCGCGTTTCCAGAAGATTGCCCCGATCAGCGGGATCAGCATGCCGCCCACCAGCAGGTTGTAGGCCAGGGTCAGGGCGCTGATCACGTCGTTCACCACCAGTGCGATACCCAGCACCACAAGGCCGGTCAGCAGAGTGAACAGGCGGTTGACGCCCAGGCTCGACTGTTTACCGCCGCGCAGTTTCGGCAGCAGGTCTTCGGTCAGGGTGGTGGCGGCGGCGAGCAGGCCAGCGCTGGCGGTGGACATCATGGCGGCCAGTGCCGCAGCGATTACCAGGCCACGGATACCGTCCGGCAGGGACAGTTTGACGATGGCGGCGAAGGCGTTGTTGACGTTGTCCAGGTCCGGGATCAGCACATGAGCGGCCATGCCGATCAGGGCGCAGGCCAGTCCGTAAAGGATGCAGTAGAAGCCTGCGAATGTACCGGCGACCTGAGCCACTTTGGCGCTTCTGACGGTGAACACACGCTGCCAGATGTCCTGGCCGATCAGGATCCCGAAGAAGTAGATCATGAAGTAGGTGATGATGGTGTCCCAGCCAATCGTGGTGAAGCTGAAGGCGGTTGCCGGCAGCTTCAACACCAACTCATCCCAACCACCGACGCGGTACAGGCAGATTGGCAGCAGGATGAACATCAGGCCCACAGTCTTGATCACGAACTGGACGATGTCGGTCAGGGTCAGGGACCACATGCCGCCGATCGCCGAATAAATCACCACCACGCCACCGCCGACCAATACCGACAGCCAGAACGGCAAGTCGAAGAGCACTTGCAGCACGGTGCCAATGGCCAGGATCGAGACCACGCCGATCATCAGCGCATACGCCAGCATGATCACCGCGCTCGCGGAGCGGGCCATCGGGTTGTAGCGTTTTTCCAGCACCTGGGTAACGGTGTAGATCTTCAGTTTCAGCAACGGTTTGGCGAGGAACAGGTTCAGCGCCACGATCCCGCAACCGAGGGCCGCGCACAGCCAGAAACCGGAGATGCCATGGACGTAGCCCAGGCGCACGGTGCCGACGGTAGAGGCGCCGCCCAGAACGGTGGCGGCCATGGTGCCCATGTACAGGCTCGGGCCGAGGTTACGACCGGCGACCAAAAAGTCTTCGTTGGTCTTGGCCTTGCGCATGCCGTAGTAGCCGAGTATCAGCATCGCGGCGGCGTAGATGAGTACGACGAATAAATCCAAAGCCATGATGGCGTGTCTCCGATTGTCTTTTTTATGGTGAGGCTGAAATCAATCCCTGTGGAAATACCCATTCCTTGTAGGAGCGAGGCTTGCCCGCGAAAGGAGCGCCGCGGACAGTCAGGCAGACCGCGTCATCGTTCTTCGCGGGCAAGCCTCGCTCCTACAGGTAATGCGTCACCACAGGTAATGCGTTGAATCAGGCAGCTTGTCGCATCGCCGGTTTACCGTGCGAATCCGTGCCCTTGCTGCGTGCATCACCCGGCCCGAACACCGCGGCCGGTTCCGGGAACAGGCTCAGCAGCGTCAGGTACACCAGCGACGCCAGGCCGAGGGTCACCGGCAGGCTGATGTCGATGCCTCCCGCCAGTTCACCCAGCGGGCCAACGAATTGCCCCGGCAGGTTTACAAAGCACAAACCCACCAGTGCACTCGGGATCCAGGCGCCCAGCCCACGCCAGTTCCAGCCGTGGGTGAACCAGTAGCGGCCGCCTTTCTCGCCGCGGGTGAACACTTGCAGGTCATCCGGGCAATAGAAGCCGCGACGCACCAGCAGACCGATGATCATGATCACCATCCACGGGGTGGTGCAGGTGATGATCAGTACGGCGAAAGTCGAAACGCTCTGCACCAGGTTCGCCGCAAAGCGCCCGATGAAGATGAAGGCAATCGACATCACCCCGATCAGCAACGTCGCCTTGACCCGCGACAGCACCCGAGGGAACACGCTGGACATGTCCAGCCCGGTGCCATAGAGCGAAGTGGTGCCGGTGGACATGCCGCCGATCACCGCAATCAGGCACACCGGCAGGAAGAACCAGCTTGGCGATACCGCCAGCAGACCGCCGACGTAGTTGTTGGCCGCGATGTAGTCCGGTGCCTTGATCGCTACGATGGTGGCGGTGGCGAGGCCGAACAGGAACGGGATGAACGTGGCGATCTGCGAGATCACTACGGCGGCCATGATCCGGCGCTTGGAGGTGTTACGCGGGATGTAGCGCGACCAGTCACCGAGGAACGCACCGAAGGAAATCGGGTTGCTCATCGCCACCAGTGCAGCGCCGATGAAGGCCGCCCAGAACCCCGGTTGCCCCATGCTCACGGTGCCGGCGTAGTTCACATCGAACGGCCCGGCGAACGCGAAGATGCCCAGCAGAAACAACAGGCTGGCGCTCCACACGGCGATCTTGTTGACCCACAACAGGAAACGGAAGCCATAGATGCACACCGTCAGCACCAGAATCGCGAACAGACCGTAGGCCAGGCCCAGGGTCAGGTCGGTTTCCGGCAGGCCGATCAGGCGTTTGGCGCCACCGATCAGCGCATCACCCGAACTCCACACCGAGAGCGAGAAGAAGGCGATGGCGGTCAACAGCGACAGGAACGAACCGACGATCCGCCCGTGCACGCCGAAGTGCGCACCGGAAGACACGGCGTTGTTGGTGCCATTGATCGGACCGAACAGGCCCATTGGCGCGAGGATCAGCGAGCCCAGCAATACACCGAGCACAATCGCCCAGACGCCGGCCTGAAAAGACAGACCGAACAGCACTGGGAAACTGCCGAGCACGGCGGTGGCAAAGGTGTTGGAACCGCCGAAGATCATCCGGAACAAATCCGTCGGACCAGCGGTGCGTTCGTTGTCCGGGATCTGTTCGACCCCGTAGGTTTCAATGTGCGTAAGGCTTTGGTCTTTGTTGTTGTTATTCATGATCAGCTCCGATCATAAAGGCGCGCTCATCGTGTGTGAGCGTCACCTGTTTGGCTAAGGGGGTGGCAGCCCTTCCGGCATCGCGGACAAATGTTCGTGGCAGGCCAGCCATAGGCCTTGTTGTTCTAGGCCAGACGCTTGTTTCTTGAAAACAATCGTCTCGCGCTCCTGGCTGAAGTGTTGCTCCCCTTGCATGCGCAGCTCGGTGGCCACGTCATGGATGAAAATCGCCATGTCACCCTGCAGGCTGACGAAGGCGTTGCTTGACGTGCACGCAAGCACCTCGAAGCCATCCTCGGCGCGCCAGGTGTCCCACAACGCCTGATAGGCATCGCGCGACAGCAGGGGCTGCTCGAGGGTGTAGAACACGAAGCTGGCGTCGGCGCTGAACGCGCCGAAGTAGGCTTCGCGATCGTTACGGGCGAAGGCTGCCACCAGATCGGCGGCGGCTTTCAAAACCTGATCGCGTTCGTTCATGACCGATCCTCAGCGGTGGGCCACACCAGGTAGTACGCAGAGCATTTCGTACAGCAAGTTGGCGGCCAGCAGCGAGGTGTTGCCGGTGGTGTCGTAAGCGGGCGAGACTTCTACCAGATCGCAGCCGATCAGGTCCAGGCCTTGGCAGCCGCGAATGATCTCAATCGCCTGAATGGTCGTCAGACCACCAATTTCCGGGGTGCCGGTGCCTGGGGCCCAGGCTGGGTCGATGCCGTCGATGTCAAAAGTCAGGTACACCGGACCGCCGCCGACTTTTTCGCGAACTTCGGCCATCAGCGGGGCCAGGGATTTGTGCCAGCACTCTTCAGCCTGAACCACACGGAAGCCCTGTTTACGGCTCCAGTTGAAGTCTTCGGAGGTGTAACCCTGAGCGCGCAAGCCGATTTGCACCACGCGATCGCAGTCGATCAGGCCTTCTTCGGCTGCGCGACGGAAGGTGGTGCCGTGGGCGACTTTCTCGCCGAACATGTGATCGTTCACATCGGCGTGAGCGTCGATGTGCACCAGGCCGACCTTGCCGTGCTTCTTATGAATCGCACGCAGGATCGGCAGGGTGATGGTGTGGTCGCCGCCCAAGGTCAGGGGGATCACGTTGTGTTCGAGGATGGCGTCGTAGGATTCTTCGATGATCCGTACGGCGTCCAACAGGTTGAACGTGTTGATCGCCACGTCGCCGATGTCGGCAACCGACAGCGAGTCGAACGGTGCAGCGCCGGTGGCCATGTTGTATGGGCGGATCATCACCGATTCAGCGCGGATTTCGCGAGGTCCGAAACGGGTGCCGGGGCGCAGTGAGGTGCCGATGTCCAGCGGAACGCCGACGAAAGCAGCATCCAGGCCGGCAGCGGTAGGCAAATGGGGGAGTCGCATCATGGTGGCGATGCCGCCGAAGCGCGGCATTTCGTTGCCGCCCAGTGGTTGGTGAAGAATCTTGTCCACGGGTAAGGCCTCATCGTCGTTGTTTTATTTATGTCGGTTACGCCGCTCCAGGGAGGTACGGGCACCGTTGGGGGCCGATTCTGCGAAATGTAGTGGCCGGGAAGAATCGCTACGGGCAAATACTTAGTTCAGATTTTTCTAAACTAATGGCGATGACGGCGATAGACTCACAAAGCTCATGTAGCAGCGTCCGAGCCTGCACTCGATTCTGTAGCAGCTGTCGAGCACCGCGAGGCAGCGTTCGGCTGCGCAGCAGTCGTAAAGTCATGCGCCGCGGTTTTTCAGGAGAACCTTGGGCTCAGGTTTTACGACTGCTGCGCAGCCGAACGCTGCCTCGCGGTGCTCGACAGCTGCTACAAGGCCGAACGGTGCTCGACAGTTGCTATACGATTTCTACGTTTGAAGTTTTCTGCTGGAGCCCCCCATGGCCAACGCTTTACCCGACCTGAAACTCCTGCGCATTTTCGTCAGCGTGGTCCGGCATCAGGGGTTCGCCAACGCCCAGCAAGAGCTCAACCTCTCGACCTCGGCCATCAGCACCTACATGAGCCAGCTCGAAGCCGCCCTTGGCCTGGTGCTCTGCCATCGCGGTCGCGGTGGTTTCAGCCTGACCAGCAAGGGCGAACTGTTTCATCAGGAAACCCTGCGCCTGCTTGGCGAGCTCGAAGGCTTCGAGCAATACGCGGCGGCGTTGAAGGGCGAACTGCGCGGCACCCTCAACCTGGGGGTGATCGACTCCACCGTCAGCGACAAGGCCTTGCCGTTCGCCGAAGCCATCGGCGCCTACAGCCAGGAACACCCGGCCGTGCATTTGCACCTCTCGGTCATGAGCCCTTACGAATTGCAACTCGGCGTACAGGACAACCGTCTCGACTTGGCCATCGGCGCCTTTTCCACGCGCATGAGCGGTCTGGTCTACATGCCGCTCTACCGCGAACAACACTGGCTGTATTGCAGCAGCCGTCATCCGCTGTTCACCGAGCGGCGCATCCCCGAGCAAGTCATCACCCAGCAGCGCATGGTCGGTCGTGGTTACTGGAGCCAGGCCGAACTGGCCCGCCACGGTTTCAAGCACAGCGCCGCCACCGTGGAAAGTATGGAGGCCCAGCTGATTCTGGTGCTGTCCGGCGCCTACATCGGTTACCTGCCGGAGCACTACGCCCAGGCTTGGGCGGACAAGGGCGATTTGCGAGTATTGCTGCCCGCTACTTTTGGTTATCAGGCGCCGTTCTCGATGATTGTGCGCCGTGGCCGCAGCCGTGAGCCGCTGATCCAGACCTTCCGCGATCTGCTTAAAGCACAACTGAACCAGGCCTGAGAACATGTCCAGAATCCACTGTCCGCGCTGCCTGCGCCCACAAACCCATTGCTTGTGCCCGTTGATCCCGAGCCTCGACAGCCGCACCCGGGTGTTGCTGTTGCAGCATCCGAGCGAAGTGAACCATGCGCTGAACACGGCGCGACTGGCCGCGTTGGGCTTGAAGAATGCCGAGTTGATTGTGGGCGAGGTGTTCGAGGATTTGCCGGCGCTGTTGAACCCGCCGGGGTATCAGGCGCGGTTGTTGTTTCCTGCCGACGATGCGCAGCCGTTGCAGGCGTACACCGCGAATGACCAGCCACTGTTGCTGGTCGTCCCGGACGGCACCTGGCGCAAGGCGCGCAAGATGCTTCACCTCAATCCGTTGCTGGCGGCGTTGCCGAGGGTGACGTTGGCGGAGGGTGGGGTGTCGAGATATCGACTGCGCAAGGCCCCGGGGCCGGGGGCGTTGTCGACGGTGGAAGCGATTGTGCAGGCGTTGCAGACGCTGGAAGCGCCTGTCAGTTTCGAACCGTTGTTGAAACCGTTCGAGGCGTTGATCGAGGGGCAGATTGCGGCGATGGGGGAGGAGACCTTCCAGCGCAATCATGGCGACAGATAAGTATTGTCAGTACTGGCCCCATCGCTAGCAGGCTAGCTCCCACATTTGATCAGTTGTGAATACAAACATGTGTTCACTCCAGGTTCCCTGTGGGAGCTAGCCTGCTAGCGATAGCCATTGCACCGTCAATGAAGATTCCGGCCGAATTTAGCGTTCCCGCATCGCCTCTGTCCGGGCTTTAAGCACCGGTTTCAGCAAGTAATCCAGCACACTTTTCTCCCCGGTGATGATATCGACGGTCGCCACCATCCCCGGAATAATCAGCAACGGCTTCACATCCCCGCCCAAGTGGTTTTTGTCCGTCCTCACCTGAATCAGATAAAAGCTGTTGCCCTTGTCATCAGTAATCGTGTCCGCACCAATCAACTCCAGCTTGGCAGTCAACCCGCCATAAATCGTGTAGTCGTACGCACTGAACTTGACCATCGCTTTCTGTCCCGGGTGCAGGAACGCCACGTCTTGCGGCCGCACCTTGGCTTCGATCAGCAGGTTGTCTTCAATGGGCACGATTTCCACCATGTCGCTGCCGGGTTGAACCACGCCGCCGATGGTATTGACCTTCAGCACTTTGATAATCCCGTGCACCGGCGACACCACGGTGGTGCGGGTTACGCGGTCATCGATGGCGATACTCGACGCTGTGATTTTCGACAGGTCGGTGCGTTTTTCATTCAGCTCTTTCGCCGCGTCCGAACGGAAGGATTGTTCCGATTCATCAATCTTGCTTTTGATCTCGTTGATCGCCGATTCCGCCCGGGGAATCGCCAGTGTCGTGGCGTTCAGCGAGCCGCGAATCTCTACCGCGCTGCGTTTGAGCCGCAGGATTTCCACCGGTGAAACCGCTCCCGTGCCCACCAGCGGCGCGGACATGTTCATCTCTTGTTGCAGCAACGCCAGGCTCGAACTGAACTGCCCTTGCTTGGAGCGGAATTCCGCCAGTTCCTGAGTCTTTTGCCGCAGTTGTTCAGTCAGCGTCCGTTGCTCACTGGCCAGTCGGCGCTGGCGTTGTTCGTACAGCGAGCGCTCGTCCTCGGCCACTTGCGGGGCCTTGGCAATCACTTCAGGCGACAGCTTGAACGGCCGGCCTTCCGCTTCGGCCGACAGGCGT
Source organism: Pseudomonas sp. RT6P73 (assembly GCF_054897715.1). Classification (NCBI taxonomy): domain Bacteria; kingdom Pseudomonadati; phylum Pseudomonadota; class Gammaproteobacteria; order Pseudomonadales; family Pseudomonadaceae; genus Pseudomonas; species Pseudomonas sp. RT6P73. The sequence goes on from NZ_JBUBUV010000002.1 coordinate 1,146,466, forward strand.
TCGACCTGCGCGGTCAACGCATAACGATCCGCTTCGCTCTCGCCCTTGTTCGACAGAAAACGCGTGTCGTCCAGGCGCAGCAACGTGTCGCCCTTGTTCACCATTTGCCCTTCGCGCACGAAGATCTCGGTGACGATGCCGCCCTCAAGGTTCTGGATCACCTGGACCTTGCTCGACGGGATCGCCTTGCCTTCGCCCATGGTGACTTCCTGCAGAACCGCAAACTTGGCCCAGACCAGCGCTGTAATCAGCAACGCAGCGGCCAGCCACACGGTAATCCGCGACCAGCGCGGCGAATCCTGCAGCGAGGCGCCGGCGGTTTCCGGCATGAATTCGCTTTCTGCGGTTTTGCCGAAACTGCCGAAGTAGCCCCGGTCTCGCGACTTGTCTGATGATGAACGGGCCATGGGTAGCTCCTAGACAGCCGCAGAGCCGACACGGCCCTTGCGCAGTGCATCGATGACCGCTTCTTTCGGACCGTCGGCAACGATCCGCCCGTTGTCCAGCACCAGCAGCCGATCCACCAGGCTGAGCATCGAGGTGCGGTGGGTCACCAGCAGCAAGGTCTTGCCCTGCACCCAGCCGTGGAGTTTCTGCCGCAAAACGTCTTCGCTGCTGTTGTCCATGGCGCTGGTGGGTTCGTCGAGCAGCATGATCGGCGGATCCAGCAACAAGGCCCGCGCCAGCAGCACCGCCTGACGTTGACCGCCGGACAGCAACTGCCCGCGTTCGCCAACGGGCCGGTCGAAACCTTGGGGATGCTGACGCGCCAGCTCGGTAACACCGGTCAGTTCGGCGACTTCGAGCATCCGTGAATCGCTGATGTAACGGGCGCCAAGGGTCAGGTTGTCGCGCAGGCTGCCAGCGAGCAGCGGCAGGTCGTGGGCGACGTAACCGATTTGCTGGCGCAGGTCGGCGACATCGAGTTGCCGCAGGTCCAGCCCATCGAGCAGCAGTTGTCCTTCTTCCGGCGCATAGAACCCCATCACCAATCGCGCCAGGGTGCTTTTGCCCGAGCCGCTGCGACCGATGATGCCGATCCGCTCGCCAGGTTTGACGCTGAAGCTGACGTTGGCCAGGGCCGGGGCGTTCTGGCCGTTGTAATGGAAGGTCACACCACTGACGTCTAGTGCACCTTGCAGTTGTGTGCGCTCCAGCGGCCGCTGATTGGCGTCGCGCTCTTGCGGCAAGGACATCAGCGCATCGGTGCTTTTCATGGTCAGTTGCGCTTGCTGGTAGCGGGTGATCAAACCGGCGATTTGTCCCAAAGGCGCGAGCACGCGGCTGCCGAGCATGTAGGTCGCCACCAGCGCACCGACGCTGAGGTTGCCGGCGATGATGCTGTAGACCCCGGCGACGATGGTCGCCATGCCGGAGAATTGCTGGATGAACAGCGTGCCGTTGGTGGCCAGCGCCGAGAGGTTGCGCGCATGGCTGTCGAGGCGGGTGAGGGCGCCGTGGGTGCTTTCCCATTTGTGCTGGCGCTCGCTTTCGGCGCTGCACGCTTTCAGGGTTTCCAGGCCGCCGAGGGTTTCGATCAGCAGGGCCTGGCGTTCGGCGCCGAGGCTCAGGCTTTTCTGCACGGTGTCGCGCAGGCGCACCTGGATCACCATCGCAAAAATGATCGTGATCGGAAAAGCGAGCAGCGGAATCACCACCAGCCAGCCGCCGAGCAGGCCGATCACCACCAGCATCAGCACGGCAAAGGGCAGGTCGATCAGGCTGGTCAGGGTGACGGCGGTGAGGAATTCGCGCAGGCCCTGAAAGTCATGGATGCTCTGGGCGAAACCACCGATGGTCGCCGGCCGCGCCTTCATCGCCATGCCGGTGATGCGTTCGAACAAGGTCGCGGAAAGAATCACATCGGTCTTCTTCCCGGCGGTGTCCAGCAAGTGCGCGCGCACGACCCGCAGCACCAGCTCGAAACCGGTGCCGATCAGCAAGCCGATCGAGAGCACCCACAAGGTCGACGTGGCCTGGTTCGGCACCACGCGATCGTAGGTTTGCATGACGAACAGCGGCACCATCAACCCCAGTAGGTTGATCAGGAAACTCGCCAGAATCGCATCGCTGTACAGCCATTTCGACAGCTTCAAGGTGTCGCGAAACCAGGCCTCCACGCGCGGCACCAGCGGCGAGCGCAAGTCTTCGAGTTCGTGGCGTGGCCGGGCGAACAACGCCTGGCCACTGTAATTTTCGGCCAGCTCTTCCCGGCTGACCCATTGTTCACCGCCGTCCGCTTCGCTGGGCAGAATCAGCAACCGACCGTCCTCGCCGAAGCGTCGCAGGATGGCGGTGCGGCCGTTGTTGAGGATCAGCATCACCGGCAGGTTGAGCGCGGAAATGTCCGCCAGTTCGCGGCGCAGCACCCGCGCTTGCAGGCTGGCCCGGGCTGCTGCGCGCGGCAGCAGGTCCAGGCTCAAGCGCTGCTTGTTCAGTGGCAGCCCGGCGCTCAGGCTGGCGCGACTGACCGTCGCGTCGTGGAGTTTGCAGAGGATCAACAGACCGTCCAGAAGCGGGTCATCGAAGCTCAGGCGCGGATCGACACCGGTGTTGCCGGGTTCCATGCTGGTCAAATTGATCTCTCCACAGGCCTACTTCAGTTCAGGCAAACGGGCTTCGTTTTTCACTTCGGTGGAGGCGATCGCATCGGCGGGCAGTACCACCCGTTGTTTGCTCAGCAACTGGCCCATGTTCGCCAGCACGCGGTACATCGAGTACTCCTCGGTGTAGCGCACTTCGGTGTAGCGGCGATTGGCGTTGTAGAGCTCGTTTTCACTGTCGAGCAAGTCGAGCAGGGTACGTTGGCCGAGGCCGAACTGGTCCTGATACGCCACGCGCACGCGTTTGCTGGTGTCGGCGTATTCGCGGGCAGTCGGGGTTTGTTTCTTGGCATTGACCATGGCGTTCCAGGCCAGGTGGATGTTCTCGTTGAGTTGGCGCAAGGCGTTGTTGCGGATGTCCATCGCCTGGTTGATCTGGTGCGCATCGGACTGCAGGCGCGCCTTGTCGCTGCCGCCGCGGAACAGGTTGTAGTTCATCACCACGCCCACGCGCCATTCGTTGTCGTGACCTTCATCGCCTTGCACGTTGTTGTTCGCGCCCACCGCCGCTTCGGCGTCGAAGCGTGGGTAGAACGGCGACTTGGCGACTTCGTACTGGCTCTCGGCCGATTGCACGTCCGCCTGGGCGGATTTCAGGTACGGGTTGTTTTCCACCATGCTCTGCTGGGCTTCCGGCAGGCTGGCGGGCAATTCGCCGCGGATCGACGGCGGCGTTTCGAGTTCATCGGGCAGGCGCCCCACAACGGCGGCGAAATTCGACTCGGCATCCGCCAGATCGACCTCGGCGGTATCGAGGTTGTTTTGCGCCAATGCCCGGCGCGCGCCGGATTGGTCGGAGTCGGCGTTGCTGCCGACGCCACGCTGGGTGCGCAGGCCGATCTGGTCGTTGACCCGCAAGTGAGCCTGCAGGTTGTTCGTGGCCAGGGTCACCAGTTCGCGGCGCTTGAGCACTTCGAGGTAGACCTCGATGGTGCGCAATGCCAAGTCCTGAGCGGTGCCTTGCGCGTAATAAGCCCGGGAGTTGACCACGCCTTTGGTGCGTTCGACTTCGTTCGCGGTGTTGAAACCGTCGAACAGCATCTGCCGCATGCGCAGCTCCGACTGGGTGTAGGTGAGGATTTCGGTGTGGTGATTGCCGAACGCCCGTGTGTTGGTGTTATCGCTGTACCCGCGCCCGTAGGCGGCGTTCAGGTCCACCGATGGATAAAAGCCCCCTTTGGCGACTTTCACTTGCTCATCGGCCGAGAGACGGCTGTCCACCCGCGACGCCAGTTCCGGGTGGGTTGCGATGGTGCTCTGGATCGCCTCGGTCAACGATATGGCTTGCGCCTGGGATGTGCAGGCCATCGCCAGCAGAACTGCGCTGCATAGGGGGGTTAAAACGCGCATGGGTACATCTCCCTGATTCCTGATGGTTCTTTATAAGTCGCCAATTATTTGACGGCATTTATAGGCAAAACCGTTTCATGCTTGTAACAACGTAGCTAAGAACATTCTAGAGCGTAGCTAAGAAATTTTTTTCATAACGTTTATTCCAAAATAAACTTATGCGCTCTGCGAAATCCAGCACATTGTTCACTCTGAAAGCCCTTGATTTCGGAGCTCTTGGAGCATTCTAGGGTTTGAGGAAAGTTCCATCCACTTATCGACATAGGGCGGAGAAGTGCTGGAGGGGAGGGAAGCGAAACGGTTTTGAGGTGACATTTTTTTGTCACTGCATAGGTTCAAAATCGTTACGCATTGCTCGCAGGGCGATTTGACGGTGATTGGGTCCCCAAGGTTATTGATAGCAATGGGGTTTTACCAAACCGGACACGTCCCCTGCGAGCGACACGCTTGGCGAGAAGAACGCCGGGGCAGCGGCTTACTCAGGTAAAAGCGCCCCGCAGGCGATCCGCCAGGCCAACCTGCTTCAACCATGAGCACGTTCTTCGCACAAACAGGGTGCCGACAGCGGTTGGCAGCGGAGGAAATGCACATGGCAACGCTCATCGGTATCGTCAGTAAAGTCATTGGTCAGGTGTTCGCGGAAAGCGGTGGCACCCGACGTGCGCTGGTCGAGGGCGATCGATTGTTCGCTGGCGACCAATTGATCACCGGGTCCGAAGGCGCGGTGGCCGTGCGTCTGCAAAATGGCCAGGAGCTGACCCTCGGGCGCGGCAGCAGCCTGCAAATGACCTCCCAGCTACTGGCGCACCAGGCGCCCCATGTAGATACCGCTGAAGCAGTGACGCCTACTCAGGCGCAACTGACCGATGTCGAGCAACTGCAAAAAGCTATCGCTGCCGGTGATGACCCGACTCAAACGGCTGAAGCCACGGCGGCCGGAGCTGCTCCAACCGGCGCACCCGGTGGGGCGGCGGGCGGTGGCCACAGTTTCGTCATGCTCGAAGAAGTGGGCGGGCGGGTCGATCCCGTCATTGGCTTCCCCACTGCGGGTTTCAACGGCATTCCCGAATTTCCGCTGGAACGTCTGGCCGGTGACCCGGACAACGGCGACAACGGTGCCGGTTCAGGAGGTACAGGCGTCTTGCCGAACAACCCGGTCACCCTCGCGGGCCTGTCGGTGGCAGGGGGCGAACTGACCCTCAACGAAGCCAATCTCGCCGACGGTTCTGCCAGCAATCCGGGCGCGTTGATTCAGAACGGCACCTTCACCGTGTCCGCGCCAGACGGGCTGACCAGCCTGAGCATCGGCGGCATCAACGTGATCACCGGCGGGGTGGCCGCCGGCTTCCCGCAGTCGATCACCACGCAACTCGGCAACACCCTGACGGTCACCGGTTACAACCCGGCCACTGGCGTTGTCAGTTACAGCTACACCCTGGTCGGCAACGACACCCATTCGGCCGGCGAGGGTGCCAACAACCTCAGCGAACAGTTCACCGTCGTTGCCGGTGATTCAAATGGCGATACCGCCACCGGCACCCTGGACGTCAACATCAAAGACGACGTGCCCAAAGCGGTCGATGACAGCAACGCCAATACCGCTTCGGAAACCCTGCTGACCCTGACCGGCAACGTGCTGCCCAACGACTCGCAGGGCGCTGACCGCATTCCCACCGGCCCCAACAGCGGGCCGATCATTGGCGGCACGTTCACCGGGACATATGGCACCCTGGTGCTCAATCCCAACGGCACTTACACCTACACGCTGAACACCAGCGACGCCGATTTCAAAGCACTGCACGGCGGCGGCAGCGGCACCGAAACCTTCACCTACACCCTGACGGATGCCGATGGCGACACCAGCACCGCCAACCTGGTGCTGGAGATCCACAACAACGATGACCCGGTCACGATTGGCGGCCTCAATGTCGGAGGCGGCGAACTCGTCGTCTATGAGAAAAACCTCAGCGACGGCAGCAGCCCCGATGCGCCGGCGCTGACCCAGAGCGGCACCTTCACCATCACCGCGCTCGACGGTGTGCAAACCTTGAGCGTTGGCGGGATCAACGTGGTGGTCGGCGGCGTCTCCGCAGGCTTTCCGCAATCGATCGTCACGCCGCTCGGCAGCACGCTGACCATCACCGGGTTCAACAGCGCAACCGGCGTGGTCAGTTACAGCTACACCCTGGTCGATAACGAAGCGCATCCGACCGCGAATGGCGCCAACGGCATCTCCGAGCAATTCGCCGTCACGGTTGTGGATGACAACGGCACCACCGCCAACGGCAATCTCGACGTGAACATCGCCGACGACCTGCCCAAAGCGGTCGATGACAGCAATGCCGGCACTGCCTCGGAAACCCTGTTGACCCTCAACGGCAACGTGCTGAGCAACGACGTGCAAGGCGCCGACCGCGTGACCATCGGCGAAAACGCCGGCCCGATCACGCCCGGCACCTTCGCCGGGACTTACGGCACCCTGGTGCTGAACGCCAACGGCACGTACACCTATACCCTCAACACCAGCGATGCAGATTTCAAAGCGCTGCACGGTAGTGGCAATGGCACCGAGAATTTCACCTACACCCTCACCGATGCCGACGGCGATACCAGCACCGCGACCCTGGTGCTGGAAATCCATAACAACGATGACCCGGTCACGATTGGCGGCCTCAACGTCGAAGGCGGCGAACTTGTCGTCTACGAGAAAAACCTCAGCGACGGCAGCAGCCCCGATGCACCAGCGTTGACCCAAAACGGCACCTTCACCATCACCGCACTCGACGGTGTGCAAACTCTCAGTATCGGCGGTATCAACGTGGTGGTCGGCGGTGTCTCCGCAGGCTTCCCGCAATCGATCGTCACGCCGCTCGGCAGCACGCTGACCATCACCGGGTTCAACAGCGCGACCGGCGTGGTCAGTTACAGCTACACCCTCGCCGATAACGAATCGCATCCGACCGCCAACGGTGCCAATAGCCTTTCCGAGCAATTTGCGGTGACCGTGGTGGATGACAACGGCACCACCGCCAACGGCAATCTCGACGTCAACATCGTCGACGACCTGCCGCAAGCCGTGAATGACAGCAACGCCGGTACCGCTTCGGAAACCCTGCTGACCCTCAACGGCAACGTGTTGACCAACGACGTGCAAGGCGCCGACCGCGTGCCGACTGGCCCAAGTGCCGGGCCGATCACCCCCGGCACCTTCACCGGGACTTACGGCACCCTGGTGCTGAACGCCAACGGCACGTACACCTACACCCTCAACACCAGCGATGCAGATTTCAAAGCCCTGCACGGCAATGGCAACGGCACTGAAACCTTCACCTACACCCTCACCGATGCCGACGGCGATACCAGCACTGCCAACCTCGTGCTGAACATCCACAACAACGACGACCCGGTGACCCTCAACGGCCTCGACGTTAACGGCGGCGAACTCACCGTCTACGAGAAAAACCTCAGCGACGGCACCAGCCCGAACACGCCCGCCCTGACCCAGAGCGGCACCTTCACCGTGACGGCGCTCGATGGCCTGCAAATCCTGACCGTGGGCGGAATCAACGTGGTGACCGGTGGCGTGGCCGCAGGCTTCCCGCAATCGATCGTCACGCCGTTGGGCAGCACACTGACCATCACCGGCTACAACCCGGCCACCGGCGTGATCAGCTACAGCTACACCCTGGCCGATAATGAAACCCATCCAACCGCCAACGGCGCCAACAGCCTCACCGAGAACTTCAATGTGGTGGCGACGGACACCGACGGCAGCACCGCGTCGGGCCAGATCAACGTCAACATCGTCGATGACCTGCCCACCGCCCACGCGGACTACGCTTCGGTTGCGGAAGGCGCGACGATCTCGGGCAACGTGCTGGATAACGACATCGGCGGTGCCGACGGCCCGGCGCTCAGCGGCGCCGTGATTGGCGTGCGCGCAGGCTCGGACACGTCGACCTCGGCCATCGGTGGCCTGGGCACCAACATCAACGGCACCTACGGTTACCTGACGCTGGATGCCAACGGCAACGCGACCTATCACAGCAATCCGAATGCGGTGAACGGCCCGGGCGCGACCGACGTGTTCACCTACACCGTGCGCGATGCCGATGGTGACGAAAGCACCACCACCGTCACCATCGACGTGTCCAACAGCTGCATCGTCGCGTCCCGCGATACCGACGTGACCGTCTACGAAAAAGCCCTGGACCTGACCAAGGACGGGCAAGACCTGGCGGCGGGTACGGTCATCGGCAGCGACCCCACCAGCACCGGCGAAACCGCTAAGGGCACGCTGGTCGGCTCGGTGACCGGTGCGACCGGCGCGATCACTTACACCCTGGTCGGCAGCGCCACGGGCAACTTTGGCCAGCTCCAGCTCAACCCGAACGGCACGTACACTTACACCCTGACGTCGCCAGCGACCACCACGCCGCATGCCAACGACGGTGCGAATTCGCTGACCGAAAGCTTCACCTACAAGGCCACTGATTCGCTGGGCAACAGCACCACCAGCACCATCGTGGTGAAGATCGTCGATGACGTGCCAAAAGCCGTTAACGACAGCAACACCGGCACCGCATCGGAGACTGTGCAGACGCTCAACGGCAACGTTCTGACCAACGACGTTCAAGGCGCGGACCACGTCGCCACCGGGCCGAACGTCGGGCCTGTGACTCCAGGCACCTTCACCGGGACTTACGGCACCCTGGTGCTCAACGCCAACGGCACGTACACCTACACGCTGAACACTAATGATGCGGACTTCAAAAACCTGCACGGCGGCGGCAACGGCACCGAAACGTTTGCCTACACCCTTACCGATGCCGACGGCGATACCAGCACCGCCAACCTGGTGCTGAACATCCACAACAACAACGACCCGGTCACCCTCAACGGCCTCGATGTGTACGGTGGTGAACTGACCGTCTACGAGAAAAACCTCAGCGACGGCACCAGCCCCAATACCCCGGCCCTGACCCAAAGCGGCACCTTCACCGTGACCGCGATGGATGGTCTGCAAACCCTGACCGTGGGCGGCATTGCGCTGGTCACCGGTGGTGTGGCGGCAGGCTTCCCGCAATCGGTGGTCACACCACTCGGCAGCACGCTGACCATCACCGGTTACAACCCGGCCACCGGCGTGGTCAGTTACAGCTACACCCTGGCGGATAACGAAACCCATCCAACCGCCAACGGCGCCAATAGCATTACCGAGAACTTCAACGTCGTGGCGACGGACACCGACGGCAGCACCGCGACAGGTCAGATCAACGTCAACATCGTCGATGATTTGCCGGCCGCCAAAGCGGATACGGCGAGCGTGGTTGAAGGCGGCACGGTCAGCGGCAACGTGCTGGACAACGACATCAAGGGCGCCGACGGCGCGGCACCCGGCGGCGCAGTGGTCGGCGTGCGCGCAGGTTCGGACACGTCGTCCTCGGCCATCGGCGGCCTGGGCTCGAACATCAACGGCACCTACGGCTACCTGACCCTGGATGCCAACGGCAACGCGGTTTATCACAGCAATCCAAACGCCGTGAGTGGGGCGGGTGCCACGGACACGTTCACCTACACCGTGCGCGATGCCGATGGCGATGAAAGCACCACCACCATCACCATCGATGTGTCGAACAGCTGCATCAAAGCGGTCACCGATACCGACGTGACCGTCTACGAGAAAGCGCTGGACTTGACCAAGGACGGGCTGGATCTGGCCGCTGGTAACGTCACCGGCAGCGAACCCGGCAACACCGGCGAAACGGCGACTGGCACCCTGGTGGGTTCCGTCACCGGCGCGAGTGGCGCCATCACTTACACCCTGGTCGGCAGCGCCACCGGGGCGTACGGGCAAATGCTGCTTAACCCCAACGGCACCTACACCTACACCCTGACCTCGGCACCGAAAACGTCGCCGAACGCCAACGACGGGGCCAACACCCTGAGCGAAAGCTTCACCTACAAAGCCACGGATGCCTCCGGTAACAGCACCACCAGCACCATCGTGGTGAACATCGTCGATGACGTGCCCAAAGCGGTCGCTGCCGATCGTTCGGTCGCCGCGGTCGAGATCGATTCCAACCTGCTGCTGGTGATCGACGTCTCCGGCAGTATGGCCGACGCTTCGGGCGTACCCGGGTTGTCGCGGTTGGCGCTGGCCAAGCAGGCGATCAGTGCCTTGCTCGACAAGTACGACGACCTGGGCGATGTGAAAGTGCAGATCGTCACGTTCAGCAGCAACGCCACCGACAAGACATCGATCTGGGTTGATGTAGCGACCGCCAAGTCGATCATCTCCGGCCTGACTGCCGGCGGTGGCACCAACTACGACGCGGCCGTCGCCACCATGCAAACCGCGTTCAACACCTCGGGCAAACTGACCGGGGCGCAGAACGTCGGCTACTTCTTCTCCGACGGCAAACCCAACGAAGGCGACATCGGCACTGCGGATGAAACCGCGCTCAAAGCCTTCCTCGATGCCAACAGCATCAAGAACTACGCGATTGGCCTGGGCAATGGCGTGAGCAACGCCAACCTCGATCCGCTGGCCTATGACGGCAGCACGCACACCAACACCAACGCGGTGGTGGTGACCGATCTCAACCAACTCAACTCGGTGCTATCGGGCACAGTGGTCGGTGCGCCGGTCACGGGTACCTTGCTGGAGGGCGGTACGTTCGGCGCCGATGGCGGCTTCATCAAAACCCTCGTGGTCGACGGTACGACGTACACCTACGATCCCAAAGGCAACAGCAATCAGGGAGCACTGAACTTCAGTGGCGGCGCCAACCACGGCACGTTCAACACGGTGAACAACTCCATCAGCATCGCCACCAACAATGGCGGCACCCTGGTGGTGAACCTCGACACCGGCGAGTACACCTACACCTCGCAAAAAACCACGTCGGTGGTGATCACCGAAAAAATCGGCTTCACCGCCAGCGACAACGATGGCGACCTGGCGAGCTCCACGCTGACGGTCAAAGTCATTCCGAACGCGGCGCCGGTGGCGGTCGATGACCACATCATTACCAACGTGCTCTCGGGCAGCGTCGTGGTGCCGGGCGAGTTGCTACTGGCCAACGACACCGATGCCAATGGCGATCCGCTGACGGCGTCACCCACCACGTTCAACACAGGCTGGATTTCCAGAAGCGCCGACTTCACCGGCACCGGGGCGATCAACTTCTCCTCAACCGGCAACAACAACGCTAACCAGGTCCTGGCAAATGTGCGCAGCGCCTTTACGGCGAACGCGGCAACCATGACGGCGGTGCTGGTGGTCAGTGGTTATCTGGGCGGGGTCACCACCGGCAACGCCAACGATGAGGACCGGATTACCGTCAACCTGAAACAGGGCGAAACCCTCAATCTGGACCACAACCTGGCGGGTGGTCACATCGCCATGGAGTACTCGCTCAACGGGGGGGCGTGGATCACCCTCGCGGACGGGCAAACCCTCACCGCGTCGGCGGACGGGACCTATCAGATCCACATCACCAACATCACCAACACCAGCGGCAGCGGCGTGAACAACGCGGAAAACTACCAGCTGACCATGACCCTCAACTACGCCGGGGGCCACGACATCGCCCCGGACGCCCACGGCATCTACACCGCCAATGACAGTCATGGCGGCAGTGACAGCGCGGCCGTGACCATCAGCTATCAGGGTGGCCACACCCTCACCGGCACGGCAGGCGACGATGTGTTGGTGGCGGGCACCGGCAACAACGTCCTCAATGCCGGCGACGGCAACGACGTGCTCAGCGCCGGTAACGGCAACAACGAACTGCACGGCGGCGCCGGCAATGACTTGCTGTTCAGCGGCACCGGCAACGACCTGCTCGACGGCGGCACCGGCACCGACACCGTGAGTTACGCCCACGCCACCGCCGGGGTCACGGTCGACCTGAGCGTGGCCACCGCGCAAAACACCGGCGGCGCCGGCACCGATACCTTGACCGCAGTCGAAAACCTCACCGGCTCCAACTTCAACGACTTGCTCACGGGCGATAACCTGAGCAACGTCATCACCGGCGGTTTGGGCGACGACATACTCAAGGGCGGTGGCGGCGACGATTTCCTGATCGGCGGCCTGGGCAACAACACCCTCACCGGCGGGGCAGGGGCCGACACCTTCCAGTGGCTCAAAGGCAACAGCGGCCACGACCTTGTCACCGACTTCACCCCCGGCACCGACAAGCTGGACCTGTCGCAACTGCTGCAAGGCGAAAACAACACCGCCGCGTCGCTGGATGACTACCTGCACTTCAAAGTCATCGGCAGCGGCGCCTCGGTACTGACCAGCATCGACGTCAGCGCCATGGCCGGCGCGGCACCGAACCAGACCATCGACCTGGCCGGCGTCAACCTGGCCAGCCACTACGGCGTCACGCCGGGAGCGGGCGGGGTGGTGGCGGGTGGTCACGATACGGCGACCATCATCAATGGCATGTTGAATGACCATTCGTTGAAGGTGGATACCGTGTGACCTGAAATCTGAAACGACAAACCCGTCATTCCTGTTGAAGGAATGGCGGGTTTTTTGTTGTCTGTAGCATCGCCATCGTCGGATCGCCGCCCGGAGCAAGCTCGCTCCCACATTCGATCTTCAGTGAACACAAATTATGCGAACAACATAGATGAACTGTGGGAGCGAGCTTGCTCGCGAAGAGGCCCAAAAGACCACCGCAAAACCTGTTGCCTGAAGGGCTGTTGTGGCGAGGGGGCTTGCCCCCGTTGGGCTGCGAAGCAGCCCCAAAACCTGCTATCGCGAGTTTTCAGGCACACCGCACAAACCGGTTTTACGACGGCTTCGCCGCCGAACGGGGGCGAGCCCCCTCGCCACAGGAAAGCCCCCTAGGCACAGGAAAGCGTTCGCCTCAGCTTCTTCGCTAGGCCTGCGGAACAAAATTATCCAGCATCCGATTCACCGCCAACTCCCCCAGCATCACCACCTGCTGAATCCCCAGCACCGTATTGCGATGCGAGCCCTCCATCAACCCCGCGAAATTACTCAGCATCACACTCGCCGACGCCAGGGTTTCGCAGGCGTTGACCAGCAAGGTTTCGTCGTTGGTGTCGGGAGCAATGGAGTAAATCGTGCTCGGTTTGCGCGGGGTGTCTTTGGGAATGACCGGTTTGAGGTAGTAATCGAGGGCGCGGTCGGCGGCTTGGTTGAGCTTTTTGGAATCGGTGGTTTCGTACGGGGAAACGTCGTCGGTTTCGGGTGGGTTGGGTGTGATTTTGAACATGGTGAAACTCCCTGATCAATGAGGCCGCCACGCATCGCTGCTAACGAAAAGGGTGGCGACTGTACGCGGGTTAGCAGACCAGGGATCAAGGAACCCGGCGCACCGAAGTGCCCCACGCACAGTCACCAAAACGCCAATCAGGAGGCAAAAGCCGACCGATCAGAGGGGACATTGCGTGCCTTGATATTTACCGAGCTGCTAAACCCGATCGCTGCATTTGCAACGACACGGAAACGATAGAGCGAGGGGCCAAGGCACACAAGCCGGCGGATTCTGGCGCAGTCGTAGGTAACGGCGCAAGGATGTGTAGTCGGAGTCAGTGTCAGAAGATGTCTTTTAAACAGCGCTGTTTATTTCTCTATCCATATGAAAAGTTGCGTCCCCTCAGTTACCCCTGAGCGAAGTACCAATCTCCGACGAACGGTAGCAAAACCTGTAATTTCTGACAGTAGCCAGTCACTGAAAGCAGGCATTAAATGAAGCCGTCACGTTAAGCGCGAGTTCATCTCAAGGCGCGCTGCCCACGTATTCTCAGTCAGGGAAGGCTCGCCATGGTATCGCCCGATCAAGCTAACGATCTGCCTGAGTCCAAGGACTTGCCTTCATCGTTTGGTGCCATTGATGAGGCGCCGAAAGTGCCGGCGGTGATTGATCAGAATGACCCGAATGGGCTGTTGCCAAGGTCAGCGCTGGGCACGGCATTGGCCGTTACGTTCACCGAATTCAGGCAAGGAGTCGGGCCCGACGAATCGGATTGGGTCGAGCTTGGATTCATGCCCGCGGGGACTGCATTCAGGCGTGTTCATGATCAGTTTTATCCCAACGACACGCCTATCGAATTCCCGCAAACACTCCATGTTCCTCGCGAATACCTGTCTGCCGGAGTTTACGAGGTAGCCGTCAGGGTCTCTGTTTCAGAAGCTAATCCGACAGAGTCGCTTAGAAAAAAACTGACCATCGACAACACACCTCCCAACTTCGGTAGCAAACCCGATGCGGTGGTGTTCCCTGTCGAGTTGGGCGGCACGATTACCGAGCTCTACTTGACCGAACATGGTCAGGTGATTGTTGACGTGCCCTGGTACGACGATGTCATCGCAGGAGACCGTGCGGTGTACTTCTGGACGGATCGAGAATCCCCGCCCGACAGCGAACAACCGATCCGCGAGCAGGAGTTCAGTCAGGAAGATATCGACAACAACCGATTGCTGATCACCGTTTACGCCGATGAAATTCGCCCTTGGGGTGAAGGAAAGCGATTCCTGTATTACTGGCTTAGAGACCGGGCCGGGAATACCGGTCCCAGATCCAGTCTGGCGGACATTCAGGTAGACCTGACACCCGCCCCTGGCCAGTTGCGACCACCCAGGGTTCCGCTGTCACCCAGAGGATTGGTTGATCGTCAGCAGGCCCGTGACGGTGTTCGAGTGGAGATTGATGAGTTCGACTCTGCCGACCCGTCGCAGTGGGTAGCTATTTTCTGGGATGACACGGCGCTCATCGAAATCCCGGTAGATCCCGCGCGCTTTCCTCTCAAGGCTCCGGTGCCCTGGCCGACGCTGCAAGCCAAAGGGGACGGGCCGTTGCGAGCGAAGGTCTACTACAAGATTCGGCAAGGCGCGACCTATGGATCGCCCTCACCGGACATCACGGTCGCTGTTGACCTGAGGGTGGCCGGGCAGGATCACGCCAATGCGCCGGCATTGGTCAATGAAGATCTGGCTAAAGTGGAAGTGTGGGGGCAGAACTCATCCATCCTCAATACCTTGCTCACGGTTGATAATGAACTTCCAGCCACAGTCAATCTGGCGCTGTATGACAATCCCAAACCGTTGGAATTGCTCAAACTCTATTGGGGCAATTACCCCGGGCCAGTCGCTGAATATGAAGTTCAAGCAGGTGACACAACGGGTAAACCTATTGAGTTCACCGTGCCGTGGGATGTCATCAAGACGGATAAACAGAATCTGGCGTTACCGGTTCATTACACCACCAGCAACGGGGTTAACCAGCAGCAGTCTTTACCAACTTACGTGAGGGTCGCGATTGAGTTAATTGAAAACCTCAAGGAGCCCACGTTCCCTCATGCAGGCAAGGGCGTCGTTCTGCACTGTTGTGCAAGGCCGAGATTGTGGGAGGGGGTGACTGTCAGAATTGCCCACGATCCACGTTTTCAGCCTGGCGATACGCTGTTGTTGGTTTGGCAAGGATGCAAAGGTGTCAATGGCACTGATCCAATTGAAGGAACGTACGCGGAAATTCCCCACGAGGTTTCAGCGTCTTTGTTGTTTAAAGATATTGATATTGTGGTCGCAGATTACGAAACATTGATTGCGCCGATGGTAAATAACGGCTCAGGGTTGGTGTATTACAAATTGCAAAGGCTTGGATTAATCATCGGTACTTCCAAGAAAGATTTTGTCATTATCAATCGGACGATGCCCAGTGGTGAGGTGTGTTCTCCGGAGAAAGATCTGTGTCAGGACAACTGATGCATTGTTGATGTTTTGCTATGAAATATTTAGTTGATGAGTTTATTTAAAATTCATGTTGGCTCGTTGAAAGTAGTGTGGTGGGTCGCCCGACCCCGCTTGTTAATCAGGAGAAGAATAATGTCAAACTTCGAAAAAAATCTATCAGCGGCAGAGCTTGCTCGTGAAAAAATGAAAGCATTTCGGCGTAGTCTCGCTGCCGAAAGTTTAGCTCCGGAAGTGTTCGGTTTATTGCCGTCAATACCCGGGGATGAAGTTAAAAGGTTGCAGCTGGCTCGGCAGGGGCTGGATTGTATCGTGGAATTTGCACGAGTGGAGATTCCGGAAGGGGCTCGACCTAAAGACTGTGACATTGCTTTAACAAGAGATAGGGTGCCAGTTTCGAGCTGGATTGAGCTTCCAGTACCAGTTCCGACCGATTTTACAATGACATTGCCTGCTTTGCACACGGCAACTCCAGGGCCCTTTAAATTAGGCTTCGCTATCGTCTATGGGAGTATTACAACGTACTCGCCTACATCAAGTTTCTACATCGATACAACTGCCCCTAATCATGGTAATCCAGGTGCTGAGGCGTTGCCGCCTGCAGAAATTATCGGTGGCGTTGTTACGAAAGAATACTTAGACGCCGAAGGCGGGGTTAAAATGACTATTGCTTCGCCGGAAGACGTAAAGAACGGAGATATAGTCAGAGGCTATTACGGTAAAAGTAACCCTGCTGTAGAAATCGGTAGTTTTCCCGTTACCGACGACTTTACCGTGCCAATCACTATCCCAATACCGAAGGCTTCAATCGAGAACGGAGCACAGGGCGCAAATATTTTCTATTTCAGGTATGAAGATCGCACTGGAAATATCGGCCCTGTTTCTGCAGAAACCAATCTGACGATTCAGCTAACCCCCGTTCCCAGTGGTTTGCAGCCTCCGGTGGTACCTGCAGCGCTTGATGGGCTGGTTGATCGTGCGGATGCGATTCCCTCCGTTGGAGTCACCATTCCAGCCTTCTCTAATGGCCTGGCGGGTGACAAGGCCAGGGTATTTTGGAATGGCAAGGCGCAGCCGCTGAAAGATACAGATGGCACCGTAGCAGTTATTGTCGACGTATCGTTTGTTGATGTGGCAGCCGGAGGAGATGTTCAGACAGGTGTACCAGTATCTTATGAGATTGACCGTGCCGGCGATATTCATCGAGAGCCATTGGGTACGTTGGTTGATGTCAACGTGAGCATTGCAGGCCCTGTAGATCCTGATCCGGATCCAGAAAACGGCAATCCGAATCTGGTTGCGGTGACGGTGAAAGGCGCTGTTACTGCGGAAGACAACACACTGCTTGAGGGGGATAAGGGGCAGCCCGCAACAGTGACTGTGCCTATCTATGACGAGCGAAAACTTGGGGATCTGGTTCGCTTGTATTGGAATGGAGTGGCGGTACCTGGAGACGACGGACTTTATACGGTTCGTGGTGATGAAGCCTCTGGTGACCTGATGGACTTCAAAATCGCATCGAGCATTTTCGAAGCCACAAAAAATGGGATATTTAAAGTTCATTACGTCATTACCAACCTTGCAAATGGTGCCAATGAAAACCCTTCTCAGCGTCAGGACGTGGATGTTTATATCTTCCCTGTCATCCTCAAAAATCCCAGACTCATGCATCTTCATACTACCGATAGTGGCAGGATTCTGTTGGGATGCAGTTCGCTTCGGGATATCCCAGTGGTGGGTAAAGCCGCTATTGTCAGAGTGGAGGGGGGAGAACCGTTGAAAGCTGGTCTGGTATTGAACTTCACCTGGAAGGGAAATACCTTTAATTCGGCACCGACCCTACCGACTCCTGTGGAAGATTTTTTAATCATCAAGACGTTGGAGGGTAATGAGCATGTCGATGGGTTTGAAGTTTATTTGCCATTTAATACGGCTCTTAAACCTATCAAGGATGGTGATGGGGAGATTACTTATACAACGACAATCGATGGTCGCGATCACCCGTCAGGTGCACACTTAGAGCGAGTTATCATGATTGATATTGATCAAAATTACTGCCCCGGAACCTAGTAAATACAACTGTGTAGAGCCTGGCTGAGGGTGGAGGGGCAACACCTGAAACCCTCAGTTGCTGTCAAATATGAATGCCATTGTGCGGTCATTAAATAAATAAATAATTCTGTTTCGGCTATATTTTTCTCTAATCCGTTTGTGGGGGTTTCCTTATTCATTCAAGGATTAATCCTACAGACGGCTCCCTTTTTATCTCATACCCTTGCGCTTAAAATTTCTTATGCCTCCGATGTAATTATCCCGGGCATGTCTGGCTTAAACACTTGAGGGAAGTTGTCCATGAAAAACCAGTTTTATGTATCCCCATTGCATAGGCTAACTTGCGCACTTACGTTGTTGACTCTACCTCCATTTTTTCTGGCAAGCCCCGCAGCCTTTGCGTTAACGCCGATTGAAGCAGGTGAAACCCTGGATATCGATCAGACAACAACCTCCGATAACTATCGCGCACGCAATGGCGCAGTATTGAATTCCAACGGGGCGAGCACATTCGAAGTATTAATCCAGAGCGATGCAACCTTTAATGCGGAGGGGGGGACGTATGCAGGACGCCTTGGTAATGCCGGGGTGTCGATAACCAATGCCAACGGTAACCTGACCAATGCGATAGTCACCGGTGACCGTGTGGGGATGTTGGTCAATCGTGAATCGGGAACGGCCACGGGATCCCACGCGGTGATAGTCGGCAGTCAAATCACGGGAGGTAGGGCCGGGATTGAAACCGGCGGTGGCAGCCTGGTCGAATTGACCGATACACAAGTCACCGCTACGGCACAAAACGGCGTTGGAATCAGTTCTTTCGGTGCTGATGTAAGAGTGTCCGGTGGCAGGATCTTGGCCGATGCAGTCGGTGTTCGAATGCGTGCTGATGTGGAGAGTGTGGGGGAGGGGCCAAGGCTTGTACTCGACTCTGCCTTGGTACAAGCACTGACCGGCTCGGCGATCCTCGTGGACGCTGGCGCTACGGCCGGCATAGGGATATTGAACAATTCCACTCTACTCGCCGGAAACGGCAATTTGCTCGACATACAGGATGCCTCCACGGCAAACGTCGAGGTGGACAACAGCGTACTTAACGGCAACGTGAACATTGACGGCGGCAGCGTTGCCAACCTCGTCTTCAATTCAGGTCATATGTTCGGCGACGTAGTGCTGGCCGATGACGCCTCCTCAGCCAGGGTCACCCTGCAAAACAATTCACAGTTCACCGGCAGCCTCGATAAAGTCGACGGCGTGACCATCAACAGCGGTTCGAACTGGACCCTGACCCACAACGACACTGTCGGCGCACTGGCCATGAATGGCGGCACGGTCAGCTTCGGTGCGGCCGATGCTCCGAATACGTTCTACCAGCTGAACGTCGGAACGCTCGCCAGTTCAGGTACCGACGCCAGTGTATTTGTGATGAAGGGCGACTTCGCCACAGGCAAGCACGACTTCCTGAATGTTACGGGCGTGGCCACAGGCCAATTCGGTCTGTCGGTTGCGGCCTCCGGGCTGGACGCCGTGTCGCCCGGGCAATTGACCCTGGTGCACACCGAGGCGGGTGATGCGCAATTCTCGCTGGTCAGCGGCAGGGCGGATCAGGGGACCTGGTCCTATTTGCTGAAAAGCTTGACGAATGAAAGCGGGGCCACCGACTGGTATCTGGACCCTGTGACCCAAACGGTCAGCCCGGGTGCGCGTGCGATACTGGCCCTGTTCAATACGCCGATCTCTGTCGTTCATACTGAAGATGCATCGCTACGCAGCCGCATGGGCGAACTGCGATTCAACGGCGGCCGGTCGGGCGCCTGGGTGCGCACTTTCGGCAGCCAATACAACGTGGCCGACGGCTCGGGCGTGGCCTATCAGCAAACCCAAAAAGGTTTTTCCCTGGGGGCGGACGCGAGACTGGCTGAGAGCCAATGGTTTCTGGGCTTAATGGCGGGGTACAGCAAGTCCGATCTGAACCTTGATTACGGCACCTCCGGCACCGTCGAGAGCTACTACGTCGGACCCTACATAACCTGGCTTGACGCTGCCTCCGGTTACTACTTCGATGCAGCGCTGAAGTTCAACCACTTCCGCAACGAGTCAAAAGTCGGCCTGAGCGACGGTTCCCGCGCCGAGGGCGACTACGACAACTCCGGCCTTGGCGGCTGGGCTGAATTCGGTCGGCACATCAAGTTCGGCAATGGATTCTTCATCGAACCGTTCACCCGATTCTCGTCTGTCGTGATCCAGGGAAAACACTACAACCTGGACAACGGCATGGACGCCGACGGCGATCGAGCCCGCTCGATGCAGGGCAAGGTCGGCAGCACCTTCGGGCGCGATTTCGACTTTGGCAACGGCAAGGTGGTACAGCCTTATATCAGTGCCGCGGCGGGTTATGAATTTGCCAAAAACAACGAAGTGCAGGTCAACAACAACGTGTTCAACAACGACCTGTCGGGCTACCGTGCCGAATTCGGGGCGGGGGTAGCGGTGGCGCTCTCCGAGACGCTGCAGGGGCATGTTGATTTCAATTATGAGAAGGGCGAGCACATTGAGATGCCTTGGAGGGTTAACTTTGGGGTGCGGTATAACTGGTAGGTGAAAGTTTGAAGCTTGACAATAAAACACCGCTTCTACTTTGGGGTATGCGGTGTTTTTTTATATGTCATTTTCTGGGGGGGTGTCGCTTGAATAAGTGCGTAAGCGTTATGTACGGATTCGTTAGCTTAGCCAACTAAGCGAACAATGATATTGTCTATATCATAATCATTTCCTCCATCGGAACCGCCGTTGCCACCTCGATCCTGGTGACTTATTATTTGCAGTTGATGGTTGCCGCTCTGAGTGACCGTGAAGTTGTTGGTTTGTGTGTACCATAGATTTGTGCGGGGAACGTTATAAACCGGCAGAATCGATTGGCCAGATGCGAAACGGACCGAAAAAGACGGAGCCACATTTTCTGGTTGAGGAGAGTGGTTGCGAGCTTGATAACTGAACGAATAAGTCTTTCCAGTTATGAGTCTAAATGTTTGGCTAAATAACACACCCGAGTGTCCTGAGACCGCCGTTGTTAGATTGCGAAACATTCCCCCGGTTACCCTGCCTTGATAACCTGCAGGTCCTTTTAACCAATTGCCGGAAGTGCCATTGGTGAAGTCTGTTACTGAATCTACCCAGGACTCAACTGTGAAAGTGCGTGGCGGGGTGGACTCATCCCCGTCGCCATACAACGCCAACGCCTTGAGGCTGTAACCCTTGACCGTCAATGCACTGACAACTTGAGTCCAGGTGCCGGAATCATTGGCGATGGGTTCACCCAACGCCGTGGTGCTGTCGCGCAACCGGACTTTCTGATTGGGACTGGCCTTGCCGGTAACGGTCACCGACCTGTCGAAGGTGATGCCGCCCTGGGCGACCGGCCCTTTGGAATCGGTGACCGAGTCAATGGTCGGTTGGACCGCCACCGCCACGGTAAAGGTGCGCGGCGGGGACTCTTCACCGTTGCCATACAGCGCCAACGCCTTGAGGCTGTAACCCTTGACCGTCAATGCACTGACAACTTGAGTCCAGGTGCCGGAATCATTGGCGATGGGTTCACCCAACGCCGTGGTGCTGTCGCGCAACCGGACTTTCTGATTGGGACTGGCCTTGCCGGTAACGGTCACCGACCTGTCGAAGGTGATGCCGCCCTGGGCGACCGGCCCTTTGGAATCGGTGACCGAGTCAATGGTCGGTTGGACCGCCACCGCCACGGTAAAGGTGCGCGGCGGGGACTCTTCACCGTTGCCATACAGCGCCAACGCCTTGAGGCTGTAACCCTTGACCGTCAATGCACTGACAACTTGAGTCCAGGTGCCGGAATCATTGGCGATGGGTTCACCCAACGTCGTGGTGCTGTCGCGCAACCGGACTTTCTGATTGGGACTGGCCTTGCCGGTAACGGTCACCGACCTGTCGAAGGTGATGCCGCCCTGGGCGACCGGCCCTTTGGAATCGGTGACCGAGTCAATGGTCGGTTGGACCGCCACCGCCACGGTAAAGGTGCGCGGCGGGGACTCTTCACCGTTGCCATACAGCGCCAACGCCTTGAGGCTGTAACCCTTGACCGTCAATGCACTGACAACTTGAGTCCAGGTGCCGGAATCATTGGCGATGGCTTCGTCCAGCGCCGTGGCGCCATCGAGCAGCCGGATTTTCTGATCGGGACTGGCCTTGCCGGTAACGGTCACCGACCTGTCGAAGGTGATGCCGCCCTGGGCGACCGGCCCTTTGGAATCGGTGACCGAGTCAATGGTCGGTTGGACCGCCACCGCCACGGTAAAGGTGCGCGGCGGGGACTCTTCACCGTTGCCATACAGCGCCAACGCCTTGAGGCTGTAACCCTTGACCGTCAATGCACTGACAACTTGAGTCCAGGTGCCGGAATCATTGGCGATGGGTTCACCCAACGTCGTGGTGCTGTCGCGCAACCGGACTTTCTGATTGGGACTGGCCTTGCCGGTAACGGTCACCGACCTGTCGAAGGTGATGCCGCCCTGGGCGACCGGCCCTTTGGAATCGGTGACCGAGTCAATGGTCGGTGTGACCGCCACCGCCACGGTAAAGGTGCGCGGCGGGGACTCTTCACCGTTGCCATACAACGCCAATGCCTTGAGGCTGTACGCCTTGGTAGTCAATTCATTCACGACCAGAGTCCAGTCGCCATTCCTGTCGGCGGTGGCTTCGTCCAGCGCCGTGGCGCTATCGAGCAGCCGGATTTTCTGATCGGGACTGGCCTTGCCGGTAACGGTCACCGACCTGTCGAAGGTGATGCCGCCCTGGGCGACCGGCCCTTTGGAATCGGTGACCGAGTCAATGGTCGGTGTGACCGCCACCGCCACGGTAAAGGTGCGTGGCGGGGACTCTTCACCGTTGCCATACAACGCCAATGCCTTGAGGCTGTACGCCTTGGCAGTCAATTCATTTACGACCAGAGTCCAGTCGCCATTCCTGTCGGCGGTGGCTTCGTCCAGCGCCGTGGCGCCATCGAGCAGCCGGATTTTCTGATCGGGGCTGGCCGAGCCAGTAACGGTCACCGACCTGTCGAACGTGATGCCGCCCTGGGAGATCAGGCCTTTGGAATCGGTGACTGTATCCAGGGTTGGTGCGATCAATGCTGCGACCAGCAAGTTCAACGTCACCGAATAACTGTACAACCCCGTAGCCGCCCGCTTCACGGTGTAACGCACCTTGACGTATTTACCGATGTTGGCCGTAACGAACTCGGCCGCCACTCTGAACGTCACCGGTTTGCCGGCACTCACGGTGGTGATCGGCACCCAATTGGTGGTGCTGCCAAAAGGCCCGTTGCCGCTCCAGTGGCAGGTCAGAATGTCACCCGGGAGCGTGCCGAGGTAATCGACCCTGACATTCACGTTGTGGAAAACCTTTGAAGGATCGAGCACGTCCGGTGGGTCGGCTTCCAGCACAACGGCCACCGGTAGCGTGGCGCGCAGTTGTTCGACCTTGAGCAGCAAACGCTCCGATTCGCTGATGCCATATAGCGCCGCGGCGTCGTTGGAGACGCGGTAGGACAGGTCCAGCGAGCCCTTGTCCAGGACCGCGATGTGTTGACCGTCGACATAGAACATCACGAGTTTGTCGGCGGCCTCTCCTGAGCTGACGGTGTGTTGCTCTTCGTGCAGATACGTCTGACCGTTGGCCTGGGTGCCCAGCCAGATCAGGTTGAGGTAGTCACCGCTTGCCATGCCGGGATAACTGATGCACACCGTTGCATATTCGTTGTCGGGTTCCAGCGTGGCGCCCACCACTTGCTCAACGCGGGGGGCGGGGAGGATCGAAACATCGCCAATGACATCGGCGAATTCGCGTTTGGACGACAGGGGGCGCGAGTTATCCAGCTTGGTCAACACATAGGACGCATCGGCCGTCCCCATGGCGATTGCGCGCACCTGGGCGTAGGGCACCTTGAATTCGAGGTGGGTCGGGATGTTGTCCACGACTCGCGATTGGGTGTAGATCAACGGCTTGCCGACGGCGGGAGTGCCGATCCAGGTCATCTTCACCGTGTCGCCGAGATCGTAATCGTTGATTGTAATCTTGACCAGGACGGTGACGTCTTCCTGGTTCAGATCCTTGAGGGTGATGACACCGTTCACGGCATTGTTGATGATCGGTGATTCCAGGCGCCAGGCACCGGCGTCGACCAGAACGGCCGTGCCTTTTGAGTGCTTGGCTGCCCAGTTCCACACCTGGTCGTGAGGAAAGTACCGAACCGTCAACGCCGCGCTGTCACCGCCGGCGAGAATGGCGTCCTGATCCACCAGGATAATGATGGGGTCTTCGCCAGCGGCCTGTTGCGCGGTGACGGTGTGGGGGATTCGGACGCTGCCCCAGTGCAGGATGATCACGTCGTATCGATGAATCCCCGGGTAGATGGGGATCGTGACAGGGACACCATTTTTGGCCCACTCCGCATCGATACCGTTTTCGATCGCATCCCGGGGCAGTTGCGCTATATGCAGTTCGGAGTGCCAGCCACACTGAGGTTCTTTGTCGGGCCCCCCCGGCCTGTCGAGCTTCACCAGCACCCGCAACGCCGCCGACGGGTCGTCCGGCACGGTCTCGCCCTGGCGAGTGAGCACGTAATAAACCTGTTCCACCCAACCGGGAACCATGAGCGCGACAGGCAGGAAAAAGAACAGGAAGTCATTGTCGACTTCTTCTGGCTGGACTTCCTTGTGGAAGATCTTTTCGCCGTCCCAGTACACATCAATCTGATCGCCCGCCTGCACCGGAGGGCTGTATTTGTTGACGGCGCACAACACACCGTCCGGATGGTCCTCTACCACACTGATGTTGATGCCGGCGTCACCGTCCACAATTGGCTCGACCGCGCCGGCAATCAGCAGCGGCCTGTTTTGCAATGGGGCGATGACAGACCCTGAAGGACGAAACAGGAACAGACCCGAAGCGGCCATCAAAAACTCCTTGGCGAAGGTTCGCCACTGGGGGAGGGGGACAGTTGATGGTTGATTGGGCCCGATGAAAGGCGCGCTGGCTACTGTCAGAAATAACAGGTAGGCAGGGGTTTTCGACAAACGGTAGGCGAAAAAAACGGCCAGGGTTGGCCGTTTCTTGTTTTACGCAGCGCAAGCAAGGTCGCCCACATCAAAACCGGCGCCGTACACCGATATTGTGATCAACACAGTCCAAATGCAGGAGCGAGCCTGCTCGCGATGAACGATGACGCGGTTTAACTGGCTAGCTTCGGATCAACGTTATCCAGCACCCGATTCGCCGCAATCTCCGCCACCATGATGCTGTTCGAAATGCCCAAAAGCGCATAACGCGACTCACCCTCCAGATGATCCACCAACTGATGCACCATCACATCGACCGAGGCCAGCGTCTCGACCAGATAAACCGCCAGGGTTTCGGTCGTGGCCTCTGGGTCCACGGAAAACAGGGTACTGCGGGTTCGCGGGGTGGCTTTGATGTCGGCATTCGACGGGAAGTGGAAGTCGAGCGCTCGCTCGGCGGCGTCGTTTAGTTTTTTGGAATCGGCGGTTTCGTAGGGGGAAACGTCGTCCGCTTCTGGTGGGTTTGGTGTTGGTTTGAACATAGATGAAACTCCTAAAGCACTTAAAAGGAGCCATCACCCTCGCTACCAAACGATGGGTGGAGGCCATACGCAGGTTGGTAGACCGGGCTCTAGGAAAACGGCGCACCCGAAGATGCCCTGCGCATGACCACCATAAAAGACGAGACGAAAGATCTCAGCAAAAGGCAATGCTTTGCGACTAGAAACCCGGGCTACCAAACCCGATCGCTGTTCTTCAGCGACGGGGTAACGATAAAACCCAGGCCCAAGGCGCACAAGCCGGCGGATTCTGGCGCAGTCGTAGGCAACGGCGCAAGGATGTGTAGCCTGAGAGAATGTCTGGAGATGTGTGTTAAACACCTTCGTTTAATTACCTGCCAGGAATCAGCCACGCGACAGGGCAGATAAATAGATGCGTCCCCTTTTCCTCAGGAATCAGCCACGCGACAGGGCAGATAAATAGATGCGTCCCCTTTTCCTCCCGCGTTTCCTCCACTCTCCTATATGAACGTCAAGGTTCTCGGGGTCGTTCGGGGTCCGGTTTTGGATTGTGAAAATTGGTAAGAGTTTTTTTGTGGCCGGCTACCACTCCACCATATGTCTATTTTGTATACACCAAGAAGGTCTGTGGGTCGGACTTCGGGGTGATGACTGGCAGATTCATTGTTTTTCCAAGTGAATAAATCGATTAATCCTGTGGCTCCTGGGACAAAAAGCCAAGTGGTCACAGTGCGAGCAGCTGTAGTGCCGCCTTCTGGTAAAAGCTGACCGGTATCGTCGTTTGTCTTTTCACGTACGTAGAGGACACGAAAGCTGCTATTGGAGACCATATAAGTACGCAGCATAAAGGTTACAGACTTACCCTCATCGGCATTGCCGTCCAGGCTCACTTTGAATTCGATCTCCAGATTCGAGCCTTCCTTCAACCCCCGCAGCTTGTCCACAGGTGCAGGAGGATGAGGCCCCTCGATGACCGCCTCACCGACCAGTGCCTCCCCTGCATAAGTCACCTCGCTGAACACCGAATCATCCTTGTTTATTCCCGTGTAGCGTAACCACATCTTCTGATTCACTGCGATCAACGGCCATGGCGACACACGAGTGCACGCGTTATCGGCCAATTGAGTGACATCAATTTCGTCGCCTGAGAAGCCGTCGATGGTCGCGGGCCGAAGATTCGGGTCGCCGTTAGCAATCGATTGCACGCTCAAGGAGAGTGGCATCGAAGGTTTCGGTGCCGTGCTACCAATAATTACGCTATACGTAACCGTCACCGACTTGCATAGGTTAAAGGCGACCACGGTGTTGGGAATACTGATGTCCAGTCCGGCGCTGACGAGCGTGGCCGGTGAGGTAAATGAGCCTTCGGCCGGGGTTTCTTCAGCACCTGCCCAGTGGACGATGACGCGGTCATCCGGCAGAAGGTCAGCGTTGACCGGTACTCGGATGGTCAGGGTGTCTTGGGCGTCGATGGGGTTGAGGCTGGTGCCGTCGGCTTCTTTCACACTCGGCGACTTCAGCTCCAGCGCCGTCCCGATCACAAACTCCAACACCTCCGAATAACTCATCTCCTTCTCCGTCGCCCGCCAGATCCGGTAACGCACCGTCACCTTCTTGCCGCGATTCGGCTCAAAGTGATCCCTGACAAACTTGGCATTGAGCGTGAAGTGAACGTCCTTACCCTCCGAGATTCTGGTGATGTCGATCGAGAGCTCTACCTCACCACTGACCTCGCCGGTCACCGTGCAAAACACCTTGTCCCCAGCCTTGGTCGGTCTGACCGCCGGGTTCAGCACGGTCGCTTGGCTGGCGCCGTGGGGCAGTTCCAAGGTCTCCAGCATTCCGTTCTTTTCACCCAACACAATGGCTCTGACCAATTCAGCCAGCTGCTCGCCCACCTCCAGCAGCGCCGCGGGCAGTGACTCGCGCCGCACGATCTCGCCGTTCGGGCCTTCGCTGAGCAGGTTGTACGACAGGACCAGCGTGCCGCCTTCGAGGGTTTTCAGGTGTTTGCCCTCCACCGTGATAAAGAAATCTTCCCCGGCCTCGATTTCCTCCTGGCTGAGAAAGTACCACTCTAGCTCAGGGGTATAGGTGCTCTTGTCGGGGCGGGTACCGAACCAGATCAGCTCGATGGCCATGCCCATCTGCATGATCAGGTCGAACGGGATCCGCACGCGGGGGTAAGCCAAGTCCGGGTCAATCCCGCCGTTTTGCTCATCTTCGGCACAGGGCGCGGCCAAGCGTTTCGGTTCGCCGATGAAGGTGACGAATTGACCCTTGGACGGCAAAGGGTCGGGCGTGCCGGGGCGCTCCACGTAGTAGGTAAAGATCACCTGGGTTTTCGCCAGTTGGCGCACGTCGGCGTTGGACAGGGTGAATTCGTAGGTATGCGGCAGGTTGTCGATCGTCTGCGGCGGCGCGGTGATTGCCACTGCCTCGCCGTCGACCGTGGTGCCGCGCATTTTCAGGACAATAATATCGCCCAGCTGGAACTCCGCCTTTTTGGCCCAGACCTGGACCGTGATGGATTGCTCGCCCAGCGCATCGAGGTCAAGGATGTTGTTTCTCGCCTCCTTGACGATCGGCGCGTCCAGCAGATCGGTGCCGGTCATGACCACCAGCCGCGTGGCCTTGCACCAGTCCTCCGAGTAGTTGTGCACCACGTCGCGCACATGGAAGGTGACCGCCAACCCGGTGCTGTCGGTGTCGCCGGCCAACAGAATGGTGGCTTTGTCGATGTGGATCACGATCGGATGTTTGTCCGGGTCGTTGATCTGCTCGGCGGTCAACGGCGCGGACTCCACGTACACACCGCCCCAGCTCAGCACGATGACATCACCCACCGCCGCTTCCGGATACGGCGCGCCGGTCCCGGACTCGGCGCGAATGATGATGAACACGCCGTCCTCGGCGATCTCCTTGTCGATGATGCCCTCGACAATGGCCGGTTCGATGAACATGAACAGGTTCGAGTGGCTGCCTTCTTCCGGGTCCAGATCCTGGCCGGCGGGGATTTCCAGCTTGGCGTAGAGCTTGAGCGCCGGTGCAAACGTCTCGGGGCCCTGATTGAAACGGGTCACCCGGTAAGCCAGCGTATGCGGCCCGGTCAGCCAATGCTTAGGTGCCACCCACAAGGTCACGCGCTCGCCGATTTCGGTGTCTTGCGTGAGGGTGTGCTGGTCGACCACCAAGCCGTTGAACAACAGCTCGACCTTGTCGCCTTTGCCCATCGCCGACCAGACCGGGACGTAGACTTTCAGGCCATTGGCGGGGAAGTTGTCGAGGGCGGCTGCGCGGTTGATGGCCCGTTCACCGGTGGGTAACGGCTGCTCGGGACTGCCGGGGATTTCCGGTTCTCGCAGCAGCATGGAAACGGAGTGGCGGGGTTGCACGAGCATGGTGATGACTCCTGTCGAATGGGCTGGGCGACGGGGTCATTTAAGGTGTGAAGCGAGGGTGTTGGCTACTGTCAGATCTGACAGGTAGGGGCTGATTTCAGATGAATGGTCGGCGTCAGAGTACTGAGTACCGAGCCGGTTTGCGCTGCACAGAAGAGGCACGTCATAGCCGTGGATACTGGCGCAGTCAAAGGCAACGGAGTCGATGTTTAGCTTGGGAGAGTGTTCGGAGATGTTGGTTAAACATCTCCGTTTATTTCTCCATTTCAGGTCAGTTATGAAGGCCAAGACGCGTAATAGAGCTGAGAGTCATCTGTACGGCCTTCCCACCTTACGGAGGTGGCGCAAAATTGACAGTAAATAAATACGTCCCCTTTATTGCCCTTTTTTGCCCCCCCCCTGAGTGGGGATTAAATAAGTCGTATCTTCTTGGTTTTCATCTAAACCTTAAGACTGAAATTGTCCAAATAGATAACATTCGACATAGAACTCTCAATCTCTAATCGTACAATTCCTTCGTGTTTAAAATTCATTTGGTACGCGCGTAGTGGCAGATGGGTTGAAAGCGGTCTTTCACCCAACTTACCGTAAACTCCGTAAAAAACTGCTTTTGCTTTATTTTCCGTGTCGACATCTGTGTACCAGAAATCGACTTCAGAATAGTTTGATTTCAGATCAATCCGAAGAATAGTAACTACACCACTCATAACTAAAGTCTGTCTTTCTAATTGTCCTGGATACGCAAAACGTATCGGATCAATTAAAACTATTCCAGATCCCGAAACGTTAGTAATAACCATGCTACCAATATCAACTGACTTGCCTGGCTGAATAATCAAATTTGGTTGAGCATCAAAATTCTCCTGGGCAGGAGCCACCATTAGCGTCATGGTTCGCTTTTCAGAGATCAGGCCGATACCATAAAGTGCCTTGGTTGTAAAAGTGTGAGGGCCGTTTGTCAGAAGTTTTATTGGCAAAGTCCATTCACTATCGTTTGGGTTAACATCTACAGGTGCGCCAACAGTCGTCGGTCCATCATAGATTTGTACTTTCTGTCTCTTGGCCGCCGTGCCTTTCAACATCACGCTGTTATCGAAGGTGGTTCCAGTGTCAAGAATCTCCTCCCCCCTCGAATCGGTCACAGAGGCAATGACAGGCTTTTCATCCACGGCAACGATCAAGGTCCGATTGTCCGAACTCTGCCCCACCCCATACAATGCCTTGGCGGTAAAGTTGTGAGAACCTACAGCGTTCTCCAATACCCACAATTCCCAGATCCCGGTCGATGCGTTCGCCGTGGTTTCGTCCTTGGAGGTGGTGCCATCGAAAATCTCCACTTCCTGCCCGTTGCTGGCCTTACCAGTCAACTTCACGCTGGTATCAAACGTGACCTCGCCTTCAGGAATCTCAACCCCCTTGGAATCGGTCACAGTGGTGATCTCAGGCTTCACATCATTCAACGCCTTGATCGTATAAGCACGCACCTGAAACGACACCGCGTCATCCTCAACCGGGCTGCCACTTAACCCAGCCTTGAACGATACTTTCAGCACACTCCCGTCTTTAAGATTTTGCAACTCATCGAGCGGAATCGGATGCGTGTAATAGCCCTGGTCGATCCAGCTGGGGTTGGTTTGCGAGCGAGGTGGCTGCCAGAACGTCTGGGAATAGGCGCTGTCGTCGTTGTTGGTGCCTTCCACCCGCAACCAGACGAACTGTTTCAGCGCAATGTACGGCCAGTCGTTTACCCGAATCACGGCGTTAGCCGTCAGCTGGCTGACGTCGAGCTCGGCCCCTTCGCCATTGTTCGCGGCCTGAAGGATCAATGGCTTGACGAGTACGCTGTCCGGCAGCGGCAACACCGATAACGTCAGGGTGGCCGATTGCACTGGGCTGCCGCTGCCGCGAATCACCGTGTACTTCACCGTCACCGTTTTGCCCAGGCTGAAGGCGATCACCGTGGTCACCAACGGAACTTCCTGCGGCCCGAGCGTGACCACCCACCACGCTTCTGTGGTGTGCGAACCCTCGGGGAGCGTGCCGTCAGCACCAGTCCAGATGGCGATTATTTGGTCGCCGATCTGCATGCCGTCATAGTCGACGATGGCTGTGAGATGGGTCTGGGAGTTCAACGGTTCGAGGCGGGTGTCGTCGGCTTCTTTCACTCTCGGCGACTTCAGCTCCAACGCCGTCCCGATCACAAACTCCAACACCTCCGAATAACTCATCTCCTTCTCCGTCGCCCGCCAGATCCGGTAACGCACCGTCACCTTCTTGCCGCGATTCGGCTCAAAGTGATCCCTGACAAACTTGGCATTGAGCGTGAAGTGAACGTCCTTACCCTCCGAGATTCTGGTGATGTCGATCGAGAGCTCTACCTCACCACTGACCTCGCCGGTCACCGTGCAAAACACCTTGTCCCCAGCCTTGGTCGGTCTGACCGCCGGGTTCAGCACGGTCGCTTGGCTGGCGCCGTGGGGCAGTTCCAAGGTCTCCAGCATTCCGTTCTTTTCACCCAACACAATGGCTCTGACCAATTCAGCCAGCTGCTCGCCCACCTCCAGCAGCGCCGCGGGCAGTGACTCGCGCCGCACGATCTCGCCGTTTTGGCCTTCGCTGAGCAGGTTGTACGACAGGACCAGCGTGCCGCCTTCGAGGGTTTCAGGTGTTTGCCGTCCACCGTGATGAAGAAATCTTTCCCGGCCTCGATTTCCTCCTGGCTGAGAAAGTACCACTCCAGCTCAGGGGTATAGGTGCTGGTATCCGGGCGGGTGCCAAACCAGATCAGCTCGATGGCCATGCCCATCTGCATGATCAGGTCGAACGGGATCCGCACGCGGGGGAAAAGCAAATCCGGGTCAACCGCGCCGTTTTGCTCATCTTCGGCACAGGGCGCGGCCAAGCGTTTCGGTTCGCCGATGAAGGTGACGAATTGACCCTTGGACGGCAAGGGCTCGGGTGTGCCGGGGCGTTCCACGTGGTAGGTAAAGATCACCTGGGTTTTCGCCAGTTGGCGCACGTCGGCGTTGGACAGGGTGAATTCGTAGGTATGCGGCAGGTTGTCGATCGTCTGCGGCGGCGCGGTGATTGCCACTGCCTCGCCGTCGACCGTGGTGCCGCGCATTTTCAGGACAATAATGTCGCCCAGCTGGAACTCCGCCTTTTTGGCCCAGACCTGGACCGTGATGGATTGCTCGCCCAGCGCATCGAGGTCAAGGATGTTGTTTCTCGCCTCCTTGACGATCGGCGCGTCCAGCAGATCGGTGCCGGTCATGACCACCAGCCGCGTGGCCTTGCACCAGTCCTCCGAGTAGTTGTGCACCACGTCGCGCACCCGGAAGGTGACCGCCAGCCCGGTGCTGGCGGTGTCGCCGGCCAACAGAATGGTGGCTTCGTCGACGAGGATCTCGATCGGATAATTAACCGAATCACTGATCTGCTCGGCGGTCAACGGCGCGGACTCCACGTACACACCGCCCCAGCTCAGCACGATGACATCGCCCACTGCCGCGTCCGGATACGGCACGCCGGTCCCGGACTCGGCGCGAATGATGACGGATACTCCGTCCTTGGCGATGTCCTTGTCGACGATGCCCTCGACGATCACCGGGTCGATGAACATGAACAAGTTCGAGTGGCTGCCTTCTTCCGGGTCCAGATCCTGGCCGGCGGGGATTTCCAGCTTGGCGTAGAGCTTGAGCGCCGGCGCAAACGTCTCGGGGCCCTGATTGAAACGGGTCACCCGGTAAGCCAGCGTGTGGAACCCCGTCAGCCAATGCTTGGGCGCCACCCACAAAGTCACGCGCTCACCGATTTCGGTGTCTTGCGTGAGGGTGTGCTGGTCGACCACCAGGCCGTTGAACAACAGCTCGACCTTGTCGCCTTTGCCCATCGCCGACCAGACCGGGACGTAGACTTTCAGACCATGGTCGGGAAAGTTGTCCAGGGCGGCTGCCCGATTGATCGCCCGTTCACCGGTGGGTAATGGCTGCTCGGGACTGCCGGGGATTTCCGGTTCTCGCAGCAGCATGGAAACGGAGGGGCGCGGTTGCACGAGCATGGTGATGACTCCTGTCGGATGGGCTGGGCGACGGGGTCATTTAAGGTGTGAAGCGAGGGTGTTGGCTACTGTCAAAAATAACAGGTAGGTGGTTGTTTCCGACCAATGGTCTCGGACGGATAAATAGATTCGTTCGCTTGTCTTTTATCGGATAAAAAAATGCACCCCCTTTTGCTCGCTTCGCTGAACGAGGAGAAATCGCTTTGAGCAACATCCCCGTCGATGTGCCCTGAACGGTTTGATCCTCGGGGATAAAGGTAAAAACATAATCCCCTGAAGCGTTCAAACTTACCTTCACGACAGGCAGGTAACGGCCGGTTTGCTGGAAGTAATCCCTTTGGAAAAACTGAGCGTTGGGTAACCCGTTTGCGGCGACGTAGAAAAAGGCCTCAAGGGGAAGCTGTGTCGGTATGTTCTGCGGCCAGTGGGCGATGATGACCTCGTTGTGTACCCTTTGGTCAGCTTCAGTGAGATGGGAGCGAGCTTCGATGCTCATGGCGAATTGGGCTTGATCGCCTTTCAAACTACATCCGTAATATCGGCTGGTGAGTGAATACATGTGCTTGACCCAGGTTGCGATATCCGCGATGCCCTGTTCATCGCAGGGACGGCTCACCCCGGTTTGACTTGAGTGTTCGTTGCAGCTATTGCTTCGATAGAACGTAGCCCCGTCAAAAGGGAAGGAGCAGCGCAAGGTCAGTGGGTAGGGCGTTGGCGCAGCCAGCTCTTTCATGATCAACCCCTGATTCTTGGCCCAGGCCAGAATGGGGAGATGAATGTCTGCGCGCAGATACGAAAAAGAAACGCCGTCCCGCTCGATGGAGCCATTGCTAGGGTTCCAGGCGTGAAAGTCCGGCGATGCATCAGTGGTGCGTATCAGCACTCCATTGCAGTTGTACGCTGCACTATCCCCACGACACCCCATGGATGTATCGGCATAACGCGCATTAAGCCGCGCCGCGACTTGATAACCGACATACAACTGATCCTGTTGATTGAAACCAAACACCGCATCAGGCGCCTGTTTCAAGTCCATGCGCAGAATCGGCAACCAGTCGCCGGTGGCGGTGAAATAATCGCGCTGATCTTTCTGTGCCCCCAGCAATGAGCCGGTTTGTGTCACGTCATAAAACAGGCCTTGCAGGGGCAACTGTTCGGGCGTTTCAACGTCCCCGATTTTGACTTGCAGCATGTTGGGTCTGGCCGCCCAGTCGGCATCGAGATTTTGATGGGCGATGAGGCTGGACATGAACTGTGCGGGGGCACGACTGCTCAAGGAGCATTGCCCGGTGGGCTCATTGCCCTGTTGCCCGAAGTGCGCGAGCCAGCCTGGTGCGTCAGTCACGCCCAGCGCCGCGCAGGAGCTGACGTCCTGCATGCTTTTGGCTGCCGCGGTCCAGCCACAACCGAAGTCGGGTCGCGTGCTCTGGACCGGGAACTCGAACGGGTAGGCGCAGAGCACCTCCAACGGTTTACCCCAGCCGATGGCGGTGAACTGATCGCTGAACACCGCCCCGTGTTTTTGCGTCAGCGTGCGGGTATCGAGGTCGGCCCGCACATAGGCGAAACTTCGGGCGCCCAGGGTCGTCGAGGGGGCATCGGGTTTCCAGAACTCGTCCGGCCCCAGGCTTGGGATCAGCAATACGCCGCTGCAGAAATAGGCGGGGTTGTCACCGGCGCATTCGGCCGTGGTGTTTTTGTAGCGGCTGTTGAGCAGTTGCGCGACTTCCGGGCCGGTGATGGCTTGAGCGCTTCCTGCAAAGAGCAACAGCCACCACAGAGCATGGAACAACGGCGTCTTTTTCCGCCTTTGATTAATCATCACGTAACGAGCCAGGCAAGAAAGGAATGGCATTGCTCAGCATTGTCATGGTCGTGTCGTCAACGGTTTGATCCTGCGGGTCATAGGAGAAAATTGACCCGGGTGCCGCGCTGAAAAACACTCGAACGATGGGTACAAAACGTCCAGTTTCCAGAAAGTAGTCACGTTGTATGTATCGAGCGCCGGCTACCCCGTCGCCCGCTATATGGGAGGGGGTGTTAATGGTGATGGCTTCCAGCGGCAGCTGTTCGGGATTGTCCGTCGTCCAGGCAGCCATGATGAGTTCATTCCAGCCCAACGGGTCTGTGGCATCGGGGCGTACAGTGGTGGCCAACTGAAACTCTTCAGCATTGGCGTTGAACGCGCAGGTGCGGGTCGGACTGCTTGCATAACGCGCCACCCAGCTCTCTCTGGTCGTAATGCCAAGCTCGTCGCATTGACCGCCATGCGTTCTGCAGATATCCGCCGAACCGCCAGTGCCGGCATCGAAGGGGTACAGGCAACGCACTGTCAATGCTTTGCCGGACGGCGCAAAGGACTCGCGAATGATGAAGCCCTGGGGTTTGTAGACTTTGGTGATCAGCGCGCTATCCCTGATGTAGGTAAACGAAACCCCATTCCCTCTTATGGAGCTATCGCTTGGATTCCAGGAGTGGAAGGCGGGGGAAACATCCGTGGTGCGAATCAAAACACCGGTGCAAAAGTGAGAGGCAGTGTTCCCACGACACGAGGTGGCTTTACCAATGGACCTTGCGTTCAATTCAGCGGCCACCGCATAGCCGACATACAACTGATCCTGCTGATTGAAACCAAACACCGCATCAGGCGCCTGTGTCAGGTTCATGCGCAGGATCGGCAACCAGTCGCCGGTGGCGGTGAAATAATCGCGTTGATCTTTCTGTGCACCCAGCAATGAGCCGGTTTGTGTCACGTCATAAAACAGGCCTTGCAGGGGCAGTTGTCTGGGCGCTTCAACGTCCCCGATTTTGACTTGCAGCAGGGTAGGGCTGGCCGACCAGTCGGCATCGAGATTTTGATGCACGGTCAGGCTGGCCAGGAACTGCGCAGGGTCGCGACTGCTCAAGGAGCATTGCCCGGCGGGTTGATTGCCTTGTTGCCCGAAGTGCGCGAGCCAGCCTGGTGCGTCCGTTACGCCCAGCGCCGTGCAAGAACTGACGTCCTGGGTATTTTTGGCGGCAGCGGTCCAGCCACAACCGAAGTCGGGGCGCGTGCCCTGGACCGGAAAGTCGAACGGATAGACGCAGAGCACCTCCAGCGGTTTGCCCCAGCCGATGGCGGTGAACTGATCGCTGAACACCGCCCCGTGTTTTTGCGTCAGCGTGCGGGTATCGAGGTCGGCCCGCACATAGGCAAAACTTCGGGCGCCCAGGGTCGTCGATGGCGCGTCGGGTGTCCAGAACTCGCCCGGCCCCTGGCTTGGGAGCAGCAATACGCCGCTGCAGAAATAGGCGGGGTTGTCGCCCGCGCATTCGGCCGTGGTGTTTCTGTAGCGGCTGTTGAGCAGTTGCGCGACTTCCGGGCCGGTGATGGCCAGGGTGGTTTGTGCAAACAGCAGCGACACCACCAGAAGACTGAACAGCAATTTGCCTCTACGCATGACCGTTACTCGTCCTGTAATGATCTGGGTGAACGAGGCGTTATGGCGTTGACCAACATGGCCATCGATGTGCCCTGAACGGTCTGATCCTGTGTCTCAAACGTGAAAGGACGCCCGTCGGCGGCGGCGAGGTTCACGCGCACGACAGGCAGGAAACGGGCGGTTTGCTGGAAATAATCGCGTTGTATGAACTGGGCATTAGCTAAACCAGCGGCGTTTTCTGATAGGTAAAAGAAGGCTTCAAGTGGCAGTTGTTTTGGGATGTCTTGGGGCCATGCGGCGATGATTATTTCGTTCCAGTTCAGTTTTGCGGCTGGATTAGTGAAGTGAGAGCGTACGGCGATACTGAGCTGGAACGCGGCCTGGCCCATGCCGAAGGCGCAACTGGAGCCAGGATTGTTGGCGTATTTGGCTTGCCACGCGGCAACGGTCGTCACGCCTAGAGACTCGCAGCTTGCTCGGCAGCTGTC
This sequence comes from Pseudomonas sp. RT6P73, assembly GCF_054897715.1. NCBI lineage: Bacteria > Pseudomonadati > Pseudomonadota > Gammaproteobacteria > Pseudomonadales > Pseudomonadaceae > Pseudomonas > Pseudomonas sp. RT6P73. The sequence continues at coordinate 1,183,182 of NZ_JBUBUV010000002.1, forward strand.
AGGAATGGAGGCTGTCCCTGCATTGGCCGGATAGGAGCAGCGCAGCGTCACCGGATGACTGGCAGGGGCAAACGACTCTTTGAATATAAAGCCCTGAGTACCCGCCAGTTTTGTGGTACCTACATCCGCTCTGACATATGAAAACGAAACACCATTACGACCTTCTGAATTTTCGCTTGGGTTCCAGGCATGAAAACTGGCAGATGCATTCGCGCCCCTTATCAGCACTCCATTGCAATGATCTGCGGATTGTTCGTTCTGGCAGGTCGACGAAGTGTCGGCAAACCGCGCATTCAACCCAGACGCCACTTGATAGCCGATGTACAACTGATCCTGCTGATTAAAACCAAACACCGCATCAGGTGCCTGCGTCAGGTCCATGCGCAGGATCGGCAACCAGTCGCCGGTGGCGCTGAAATAATCGCGCTGATCTTTCTGTGCACCCAGCAATGAGCCGGTTTGTGTCACGTCATAAAACAGACCTTGCAGGGGCAACTGTCTGGGCACTTGAGCGTCGCCGTTTTTGACTTGCAGCAAGGTGGGTCTGGCCGACCAGTCGGCAGCAAGACTTTGGTGGGCGATGAGGCTGGCCATGAACTGCGCGGGGTCACGACTGCTCAAGGAACATTGCCTGGCGGGCTGATTGCCCTGTTGCCCAAAGTGCGTAAGCCAGCCTGGTGCGTCCGTCACGCCCAGCGCCGTGCAAGAACTGACGTCCTGGGTATTTTTGGTGGCAGCAGTCCAGCCACAACCGAAGCCGGGGCGCGTGCCCTGGACCGGGAATTCGAACGGGTAGGCGCAGAGCACATCCAACGGTTTACCCCAACCGATGGCGGTGAACTGATCGCTGAACACCGCACCGTTTTTTTGCGGCAGCGTGCGAGTGTCGAGGTCGGCCCGCACGTAGGCAACACTTCGTGCGCCAAGGGTCGTCGAGGGGGCATCGGGTTTCCAGAACTCGTCCGGCCCCTGGCTTGGGAGCAGCAATACGCCGCTGCAGAAATAGGCGGGGTTGTCACCGGCGCATTCGGCCGTGGTGTTTTTGTAGCGGTTGTTGAGTAGTTGCGCGACTTCCGGGCCGGTGATGGCGTGGCTTGCGCTGCTGACGAGCAGCAACGTAAACAGCAGCTGTCTGGCCCGCGACAGGACAGTCCCCATGACGCTCTCCTTGTGTCAGTGTTTGACTGCGTCGCTCAGGTTTGAGAGACACCGACGATCTGCATGTACAGTTTCATGTCATGTCCTTGGGCGTTGTCATGATCATTCAAACCGTTCAGGTCATAGGCGTAGGCCGTGCCGGCGCCCAGCACGTCGGCCGTCCATACCGGGTAGGGCAACCATCCAAGGTAGGCGGCGACAGTTCCGCCGCTCCATTGGTACAGGCTCCATAGCCGTCTGATCTGCGCGAGGGTGACTGGTTGCAGTTTGGCGACAGTGCAGAGCTCGCTCATGCGGGCCCAATCCGCGCCAAAGCTCAACCATGACAATTCCTGGATCCCCTTAATTATCAGTGTGTAGCTGCGCGCCTGATGTTGGCTGTCGGTGGCGGTAATCGTGCATTCGCCATTGCGCAGCGCAGTGACTTCGCCGGAGTGTTCATCGACGCTGGCAATCTCTGGAAGGCTGCTGCTGTAACGATAGGGCGCTGATCCCCAATTGGCCTCTCTGGTTGTGCGTGCAAACGTGGGCGTCGTCGCGGGTGGTTTACTGACCGACACCACATAGTTTTCTGCACTCAGGTCCAGGCTGGCGTCGCTTTCAAAGTTGCTCTTGAGCTCCAGGTCCAGCACCAGCGATTTTTCACGCGTCCCCTGATAGAACTGCACTTCATAGCGAATCTGCACAATGTTTTCGCTGTCGGCGACAAACTCTTCGGCGGCAACGGTGAACACCACGTCTTTGCCCACGGCACTTGCGCTGATCGGAATGTCGTTGACGTAATGGTCGCCGACGTAGAGGTAGACGTGGTCACGAAAGGCCATGCCGTCATAGGGTTTGATGCGGACCGTTGCACCTTTGTCGGAGACCGTCTCCAGGTCCAGGACTCCGTTGGGCGCTTCGTCCACGGAGGATTTTTGCAGCGTTATTTCGACAGCGGACATAGTGTCACCCTCGGAGAAGTCGACGCTCCTTTCAGAGCGCCGAGAGTGGGGGAGGAGGGAGGAAGGTTATTTTTGCAGGGCTTGCGGCTTCTCGTTCAGCTGCGCCCAACGGCTGGCCGTTAGCGCCCGACCCCGTGACACGGCACTCGCCTGATAAGAGACCTTGCCCCGCAACCGGTCTTGCACCGCGCTGCTGTCGCCGCCGCCGGCAGCGTGGCCCCAGGTCACTACGCGACCATCGGAGGTCAGGGCAATGAAGCCATGGGTGTTGTCGTAGAGCGCACGCACGTTTGTCAACTCGCTGACCACCGGTGTCGTATCGCCCCCCACCGTCGCATCTCCCCACGCCACCACCGTGCCGTTTTTGCGCAAGGCTGCAAACGCCTGAGAGGTACCGACTACCTGGACAATGTCGTCCATCCCAGCGATGTCTGACGGCACCAAACCGCCTTCCGCCGCACGTCCCCATGCCACGACATGACCGTTGGCACGACGTGCCGCGAACGCACGCCAGGTCGAGCTGACTTCAACGATATCCGTCAGGCCCTTAATCAACTCATCAATAGTGCCACCGTAATCGGCGGTGCCCCAGGCCACGACCTGGCCGGTAGCTCGTCTTGCGGTAAAGGCTTGAGCATTGGCACAGCTCAGCTCGATGATGTCGGTCATCGAAGCAATGTCCGCCGGCACTTCTGCGCCGTAAGTTTTGTTGCCCCACGCCACGATCCTGCCGTTGCCGCGATGCGCTGCAAAAGCGCCAAAGCTGCCGATGAGTGTCTTGATGTCCGTGAGCCCGGCGATATCGTCCGGCACGGTTGCACCATTGGCGGCAAGTCCCCAGGCCCTCACATGACCGGTTGCCCTCAGAAGGGCAAACGCCTGCCCGGCGGCGACGACGTCATCGACATCATTCAGCGCAGCGATAGGTGCGGGTACCACGCCTCCATCGGTCGCAACACCCCAGGCAACGACGTGTCCTGTGTCTTTCAAACCGGCGAACACGGTGGCATTACCGACGACCCTGGCAAAACCGAGCGGATCTACGCCAGCCATGCTTCCACCTTCGGTCGCAGTCCCCCACACAACCACCGCGCCATTGACTCGACGCCCGGCATAGGCACTGCGTGTGCAGCTCACTTCAACAATATCGTCCATGGTGATAATGGTTGAAGGGATACTGGCGCCATACGCCGCGTTGCCCCAGCCGACGACGTCACCGACATCGCGATGAGCGACGACAGCCGCCAGGCCGGTGACGGTGGTGTCGATACCGTTACCGATAATGTTCGCCGGATTAAGCGTGATCTGATCATCGGCCGTGCGAACCTGCAGTGGTTCTTGCGGGTGTGTATCGCGCTTGGTGGCGGCGGTCACCCATTCAGTCTCGGAGGGATACTTCCACTGGGCCTGCAGCGGTTGGCCGGTGGTGGCGTTGAATGCGCTGAGTACGCGCGAGGCACTGGACGCCCGGTAAGTGCTGCGGTTGAAGCGCGCGCCCATGACCTTCAGGGTGCCTGAACCAATGACTTTGCGAACGTCGTACACCACAGGATCAGACGGGCCATCCGTACCGCCGATTTTGCGGTTGACGATGTAGGTCAGGGCGATGCTTTTGCCGTCGTTTTCATTGATAAAGGCATGCGGCACTTTGATGGACGCCAACTCTTTGCCGGCCTCTGTCGACAGCACCGTGTGCGGGTATGTCTTGGTGGTTGTACCCTCCACCGTCACGATGATTTCATCATCGGTCTTCAGTTGAGCGGTTGCCTCGATGACGACTGTCGCGCCACTCGGGTAGACATTGTCAGGATTGATCTGGTCTTTCTGCGCGCCTGTTGCTTCCTTGAAGGAGGCGACGGGCAATTTGAACGCTTGTGTCTCTACCCGCAGCTCGTAATCCTCCCCGAGGGCTAAACCACCTTCGAACAGTTCGACCCGATAGCTGATGGTGACCTTCTGGTTCAGGCTGTCTTGAACGGTTTTGAGCGGGACGGTGAACTCGACCGGTTTACCTTTCTCATTACCGGTGATTGCCTTGTCATCGGTGTGCACGACTTTCCCGTCTTCCGATTTCCAGCTCATGTAAAAGTGATCGCCGGCGTTCTCGGGACGATTGGCCGCGATCTCGACGGTGGCCCCGTCCGGCGCATTGACGGGGTCGAGCACGTTATCCCGTGCTTCCTTCACTTTGGCCGGGCTCAGCCGATCATCCTGTGTTTCGCCGATGATCATCTCCAACGGTTTTGCATAACTGAATTTTTTATCCTCCTCACGCCAGATCTTGTAGCGGGCCACCATTTTTTTTCCGCGGTTCGGTTCGATGTGACGGGCTAAAAACGCAGGAGTCAGGGTGAGGGGGATCTCCTTGTCCTTGTTCACGGCATTGATATTGATTGGAAATTCCTCGGTGCCGGTAATCTTACCGTCAAATTCGAAAGTAAAGATATCCCCGGGCTTGGTCGGATTCATTGACCGGGGGGCGGTCGCTTTGCCTGCGCCGCCAGGCAGGTTGTTGGGGTCCCATTTCCCATTCTCTTCACCGAGGATACGCACTTGATCCAGTTCAAACATAGGCTCGCCAACGTTCAACAACGCAGCAAACAGGGATCCCCTCTTTACGATTTCGCTATTTTCGTCCCACAGCAGGTTATAAGACAGCTTCAGCTTGCCACCTTCGAGCATTTTGAGGTGCTTGCCTTCCACCGTGATAAAGAAATTCACACCGGCGTCGATGATGCCCTGGTCCAGAAAGAGCCACTCCAGATTCGGGATGTAGCTGCTGTCGTCCGGGCGGGTACCGAACCAGATCAACTCGATTGCCATGCCCGCTTCGAAGATTGGATCGAAAGGGATCTCGATGCGGGTGTAGGGCAATTCCGGATCGATGGCGTCGTCTTTTACATCTTCAGGAATGGGCGCCGCCAAGTGTTTGGCTTCACCGATGATGCGGACGAACTGCCCCTTTGAGCGAAGCGGTGGCGTGCCGCCGCGCTTCACGCGGTAGGAGATTTTTACCTGGGTTTTTGTGAGTTTTCGGACATCGGCGCTGGACAGCAGGAAATCGTAAGTGTGCGGAAAATTGGTGAGAATTTGTGGCGGTGTAGAAAACTCGAGAGATTCCCCGTCCTGCGTGGTACCGCTTAATGTGACGACTACCTCGTCGCCGGATTGGAAGTCGGGAGTTTTAACCCAGACCTCAATCGTAATATCTTTGTTGCCCTGTTTATTTATATCAAGGACGTTGTTCACCGCGTCCTTAGCGACAGGAGCGCCTAGAAGATTGGTGTCGGTCGACACCTCGATTCGGGTTTCCTTGCACCAGTCCTCCGCATAGTTGCCTACCTGATCGCGAACGATGAAGGTGACCGCCAGTTTGGAATCACCAGTGTCGCCCGCTTCCTCGATGGTGGCTTTATCGATAACGATCTCGATCGGATTGTTTTCCGGGTCGGTGATCTGCCCAGGGGTGAGCGGATCGGACTCCTTGAGCACTCCACCCCAGCTCAATCGGATGACATCGCCCACCGCCGCGTTCGGATAAGGAATGCCGGTGCCGGTTCTGGCTCGAATGGTGACGGTTACCCCTTCCTCGGCGATGTCCTTGTCTACCCCGCCATTGACGATTTCCGGTGCGATGAACATGTACAGGTTCGAGTGATTGCCTTCTTCATCCTCCGTGTCCTGGCCCGCAGGAATCTCCATTTTGGCGTAGAGCTTAAGCGGCGGGGAGAAGGTCTCGGCGCCCTGATTGAACCGGGTGACCCGGTAAGCCAGCGTGTGGGAACCCGTCAGCCAATGGCGTGGCGGCACCCATAACGTCACGCGTTCGCCCACCTCGGTTGCTTGCGTGATGGTGTGTTGATCCACCACGCCGTCATTGAACAACAGCTCGACCTTGTCGCCGATCCCCATGGCCGCCCAAGCCAATATGTAGACCTGCAAGCCCTTTTCCGGGTGTACACCCAACGCGGCGGCACGGTTGATGCCCCATTCGCCAGAAGGCAGCTGTTGTTGTGTGCGATCAGGGATTTCTGGCTCCAGCAGGACAAGCGTGGAGCGAGCACGAGCGGGTTGGACGAGCATGGCGATGACTCCAGTCGAGGGGGTTGGGCGACGGATTCATTTAAGGTGTTGAGCAATGCGGTTGGCTACTGTCAGAAATAACAGGTAAGCCCTGATTTCCGACAAGCGGTCATGCTGTGTCGGGATTGAATTTGTGTCGGACTACATCGGTTCCGGCGGCCCGATCAACCGTCCCATCACCCCAAACAACCCCAATTCCCGAATCACCTCCAGCTCCCCCTTGGTCTCGACCATCTCAGCAATCAACGGCAAATCAATGCTGTTGGTCGCCCGGTAAATCGCATCGATAAACAGCCGCTTGTCACGCTGCTCATCAATGTGACGGATGTACGCCCCATCGATTTTCAAATACGCCAATCCCAGCTGCGTCAGGTTGCCGATCTGGCTGAAGCTGCCGCCAAAGTGCTGCAAACCGATGCGGTAGCCGGTGTCGAGCAGGCTGTGGCTCAGGCGCTGTAATTCTTCCGGCGGCGGCAGTTGGCGTTCGTCGATTTCCAGTGTCAGCAGGGGCGCCAGTTCGGGCAGTGATTCGAGCATGTCGATGATTTGCTTCAGCTGCGTTTGATCGCGCAAGGTGCTGCCGGACAGGCTTAGTGCCAAGGGCCAACGGTTGACGACAAGGTAGTCGAGGGTGGCTTCGAGCATCGCCAGGTCGAACCGTGCCGACCAGCCGAGACGCTCGATCCACGGCAGGAAATGCCCGGCGGCAATCGCCTCGCCCTGCGGGTCGAGCAGGCGCGCGAGGACTTTGTGGTGCAGCACCTGGCTGGTGTCGGCGCATTGCACGACGGGTTGGAAATACAGCTGCATTTTGCCGTGGGTCAGCGCATCGTCGATCCAGGTGCGCCAGTCGTGCTGGGTGTGGTTCATCGAGGTATCTGAACGAGCCAGATGCACCCACGGCCGCTCGGGATGTTGCTGAGCCTGGGCGAGCGCTTGATCGAGGCGCAACAGGACGTTGCTGGCGGGTTCGCCGGGCTGATAGGCAACCACACCCAGGTGCGCCACCGGCATGCAATCGCTGGCGCCGGTCAGGCGCAGATTTTCCAGCGTGGCGCTGATTTCCGAGGCGAGGCGGGCCGCTTCGGTGCTGTCCAGGCCCGGTGTCAGCAGGCTGAATTCGCCACCACGATTGCGCGCCGCCAGCCAGGTGCGCCGTTCCGGCATTTGCGTCAGACGCTTGAGCAAGTCGCCGACGGCGCTGATCAGCCCATCGGTGCGCTGACCGCCCAGGCGTTGGTTGAGGCCGATCAGGTCGTTGATCCGTAGCATCATCAGATGCCCGTCGCTGCTTTGCTCGGAGACCAGCAGATGGTCGGCCAGTTGTTCATCCAGCAAGCGTCGATTGGCCAGGCCCGTGAGGCTGTCCTGATAGGACTCGGCGCGCAGTTTTTCGCTGCGCGTGGCCTCTTCGGAGAATAGTGCCTGGAGCTTTTCGACCATCTGGTTCATGGCCAGCACCACACGTCTCAATTCAGGTGTCCTTGGCAGTTTTGGCAGGCTCAGAAACTCGCGTTTGCTGATGGCTTCGGCCTGTCTGACCATCTTGTCGAGTGGACGCAGTTGTCGACGTAGCAACCATCCACCGAACACGGTGCTGAGCAGTCCGCAGATCAACAGCCAGATCAGGCTGCCGAGTGTGCTGTCCCAGAGTTTGGCCAGGGCGAACTGCGGATTGCTCAGCACTTCGACCCGCGCGACTTGTTCCCAGCCGCGCATGATCAGCGCATCGCCACCTTCCGGACGCAGGTTGACCAGACTCACAAACCAGCTGGGCACGCCTTCGATTTGCGCCGGTGTACTGCGCTCCACCAGCAATTTTGCATCAACGATATTGACGACGCGGATGCTGCGGAAATAGCCGCTGTCGAAAATCGAGCTGACCATCAATTCGGTCATCGCCGGGTCGTCGATTTGCGCGGTCAGCGACAGGCCCAGCGCGGTGGCGGCGTCCTGGGCGTGGGAGCGCAACTGGCCGAGCATCTGTTCGCGAGAGCTTTCCAGGCTGACAAAAAAACTGCCACTGAAGGCCACCAGCAAGAACAGGCAAATGGCGAGAAACAACTGTTTGCGCAGTGACATAAAACGCTCCTTGCGATGGCGGCTAGCCTTCGCCCACGGCGAACCCTTCGGCTTGCATCTTTTTCAACACGTCCTGCCAACGCGACAGTTTTTTCGAGTCGCTGCTGCGTTTGCCGCCATTGGTGCCCGGCAAGTACAGGCCTTCGGCGTTGAAGGCGTAGACCGGCAACAGGTCTTTGCGCTGGGAGGCGGGGCGGATCTCGCCGATCAGGTTGTCGAGCACCAGCGGTTCGGCCGTCGGGCTGCTGTAGAAGGTCAGCACCATGTGAGCCTGGTTCTGGTTCAGGGCTTTGACGTAGGTGATGCGCAGCTTTTCGCTGGGAATCCCGAGTTGGCGCAGGCTGAAATATTTCGCCAGGGCGTAGTCTTCGCAGTCGGCGGCGCCCTTGATCAGCGATTCTTCTGGCGTGGCCCAGTAATCGGTCTGACGCCAGATGCGCGTGTCGTCCTGAAAACTCAGCTGTTGATTGAAAAAGCGATTGACCGCGTTCAGTTGCTCGCGCTCGGGTTGGTTGAGTTCGCCTTTGAGCATTTGATTCCAGGCCTCGATTCTTCCTTGAGCGGGGCCGAGCGGGCCGTAGCGCTTTTCGGCAATTTGCAGGATCTGCGCAAAGTCCCAGTCGGCCCAGACACTGCCCAGCCCCGTCAGCAGAAAACTGGCCAACAGCAGCCATCCGCCGAGCCGAAGTCGGAGCGTTGACCCTCCTGGACTACGCCGGCGACGGGACATGTCTGGCTGCTCGGGTGCAGATGACTGAAGTCTAGGCGGTGTTTTCAGCGAGGCAGGACAAATTGTCGGGGCACGTGGACCTGTAGCAGCTGGCGAAGCCTGCGTTCGGCTGCGAAGCAGTCGTAAACCCTGAATCCCGGGTTTAACTGAAAGACCGCGGTGCCTGATTTCACGACTGCTGCGCAGCCGAACGCAGGCTTCGCCAGCTGCTACAAGGGACCGTGATGGTTTCAGGACTTGCGCAGGGTTTTCTGTTTGAGGATGTAGATCGTCACCAGCACCGCGCTGGTCAGCATGAACCCCCGCGCCCACAGCAGGGGCACCAGGTAGCAGGAGAACAGGATGCTCACCCACATCAGGCCGATCGCGTAGACCTTGCCCTTGAGCGGTATGCCGTTGCCGTCGAGGTAGTCGCGAATCCACGGGCCAAGTCGTGGATGCCCCACCAGCCACTGATAAAAGCGTGGCGAACTGCGGGCGAAGCAGGCGGCCGCCAACAGCAGGAAAGGCGTGGTGGGCAACACTGGCAGAAAAATCCCGATCACCCCCAGCGCTACGCTCAGCCAGCCGATGGCCAGCAGCACGTAACGCAACATCAGGGAGCGGTTGCCTATGGGGTTGTCCATAGGCAAAACCTTAGTGGTGACGTGGCTTGAGGATCGCCGGTTTTTCGTCTGGCGCCTGGCACAGCAGGTACAGCGCAGTCAGGGCTTCCGGGATCTGCACGATCATGTCGTCCATCAGGTTGGCGTCTTTGGCGATGTCTTCGAACTCAGGCTGTTCGTCGAACAGACCCGAACCGACCATGATCGGCAGCAGCATTTCGCTGACTTCGTCTTCGGCGGTTTCGAACCAGGCCGCTTCGCGCAGGAACACGCCTTCCATGAAACCGATGCACCAGCCGCGCAGGTCGGAATCGTCCGGCTCTTCGCCCAGGTCCAGGTCGCAAGGCAGCTCGAACTCTTCATCGGACGCCAGTTGGCGCGCGATGTGAGCCTTGAGGGCCAGCAGGGTGGATTCGATCGCTTCACGCTCGGTGTCGTCGGCGTAATGCGGCTCTTCGGCGAAGAGGGCGTCGATCCATTCACGATCCGGAACTTCTTCGGAGCAGATCGAAAGCGCAGTGAGGTAGCCGTGGGCGGCCACGTAGTCCAGCGCCTCGTCATGCAGTTCGTCGGCGTCGAGGAAGACTTGCAAACGGGTTAGTTGCTCAGCGAAGGACATTAAAGGGCTACCTTGGGGAATTAACAGATGCGGGAATTCTAGGCCTTCTTGAGCGCTCAGGCCAGCCGCGCGGCATATTTGCCCCCCTGGGACCTCGCAAACACCGCAATCCCTGTGGGAGCGAGCCTGCTCGCGATGAGGCCGGTACATCCAATACGTTTATCGCCTGACACGCCGCCATCGCGAGCAGGCTCGCTCCCACAGGTTTTGCGGTGCATTGACGTTCGTGTGTCTTCTCAGCGGTGCCCTTTGGCGGGCAGGCCTCGGGTATACTCGCGCGTTTTGTGATGCCCTGCTGGCGTCATGGCTGGAATGTGAAGCGTCATGCAATGCGCACTTACGATTTGTCAGTGCAGCCTGTGTGGTTCTGAACCAGCCTTGCAGGGATGTTTTTGTGATTTTTGGAGTTTTTATGCTCGAACAGGCTCAACGCGTCCTCAAGGACATCTTCGGCTACGACAGTTTCCGTGGCCGCCAGGGTGCAATCATTGAGCGCGTGGCCAGTGGCGGCGACGCCCTGGTGCTGATGCCTACCGGTGGCGGCAAATCCTTGTGCTTCCAGGTCCCGGCGCTGCTGCGCGAAGGCCTGGCGGTGGTGGTGTCGCCGCTGATCGCGCTGATGGACGATCAGGTCGCGACCCTCGAAGAGCTCGGCGTCGCTGCCGCCGCATTGAACTCCACGCTGAGCGCCGAGCAGCAGCGCGATCTGGCGGCACGGATCAAACGCGGCGAAGTGAAAATGCTGTATCTGGCGCCCGAGCGTCTGGTCCAGCCACGGATGCTGGCCTTCCTGCAAAGTCTTGAAATCGCCCTGTTCGCCATCGACGAAGCGCATTGCGTGTCCCAATGGGGTCATGACTTCCGCCGTGAATACCTGCAACTGGGCCAGTTGGCGGAACTGTTCCCCAACGTCCCGCGCATTGCCCTGACGGCCACGGCCGACAAGCGCACCCGCGAAGAAATCGTCGATCGTCTGCATCTGCAGAACGCCGAGCGCTTCCTGTCGAGTTTCGACCGTCCAAACATTTTCTACCGCATCGTGCCCAAGGAGCAGCCGCGCAAGCAATTGCTGGCGTTCCTCGCCGAGCGGCGCAGTGATGCCGGCATTGTCTATTGCCTGTCGCGCAAGAAAGTCGACGAAGTCGCGGTGTTCCTCAGCGAGCAAGGCTTCCCGGCGCTGCCGTACCACGCCGGTTTGCCCAACGATACCCGGGCCCATCACCAGAAGCGCTTCCTCAACGAGGAAGGCCTGATCATGGTCGCCACCGTGGCGTTCGGCATGGGCATCGACAAGCCCAACGTGCGCTTTGTCGCTCACCTCGATTTGCCGAAATCCCTTGAGGCGTACTACCAGGAAACCGGTCGCGGCGGCCGTGATGGCTTGCCGGCGGATGCCTGGATGGCTTACGGCCTGCAAGACGTGGTGATGCTCAAGCAGATGCTGCAAAACTCAGAAGGCGACGAGCGCCACAAACGTCTGGAGCAGCACAAGCTCGACGCCATGCTCTCGCTCTGTGAAGAAACCCGCTGCCGTCGGCAAACCCTGCTGGCCTACTTCGACGAAGACATGCCTGAGCCGTGCGGCCATTGCGACAACTGCGTCGATGGCGTGCAAACCTGGGACGCCACCGAGCCGGCCCGTCAGGCGCTCTCGGCGATTTACCGCACCGGCCAGCGTTATGGCGTGGGACATCTGGTGGACGTGCTGCTGGGCAAGGACAACGAAAAGGTCCGCAGCTTTGGCCATCAACATTTGTCGGTGTACGGCGTAGGCAAGGCAATGGGCGAGAGTGAATGGCGCTCCCTGTTTCGCCAGTTGGTGGCCCGAGGTCTGGCCGACATTGACCTCGAAGGCTACGGCGGCCTGCGCCTGAGCGACACGTGCCGGCCGCTGCTCAAGGGCGAAGTGACCCTGGAACTGCGCCGCGACCTCAAGCCGCAAACCACCGCCAAAAGCAGCAAGAGCCAGGCGAGCCAACTGGTTCGCGGCGAGGAACGCGAACAGTGGGAAGCCTTGCGCGCCTTGCGTCGCAAACTCGCCGAAGAACACGGGGTGCCTCCATACGTCATCTTCCCCGACTCGACACTGCTGGAAATGCTCCGCAGCCAGCCGACCTCGCTGGCGGAAATGGCCACGGTCAGCGGCGTCGGCGCGCGCAAGCTCGAACGTTATGGCGAGGCCTTCCTCGAAGTGCTGGGCGGACAGGTCGAGGCACCGAAAGTCGTCGCCGATGTGCGCCACGAGCTGATCACCCTGGCTCGCGCAGGCATGACGCCAATGCAGATCGCCGGTCAGCTGCAATGCTCGGAAAAGAATGTCTACACCATGCTCGCCGAAGCGATCGGCAAGCAGCAGTTGTCGCTGGAGCAAGCGCTGGACCTGCCCGAAGAGTTGATGGGTGAGGTCCAGGATGCCTTCCTGGATGGCGAGGGCGAGTTGCCGCCGGTGGCGGAGATTGCCGCGCTGTTTGCCGGGCGAGTGCCGGAAGGTGTCCTGTATTGTGTTCGAGCGGCACTGCAATCCGAATTTGAGGTTTAAATGACTTGTTACAGTGATGTAACGATTCACTACAGACCGAACCTTGCCTCAAGCCAAACGCCATGCTTAGCTGACTAATAATTAGTTTTTCTCTATTTCAGTCTAATCATGAGTGTTTTATGCCGTTAACCGATCAACACCGTTTTGGCATGCAACTGGCCCAGATGTCCCGCGGCTGGCGTGCCGAACTGGATCGCCGTCTGGCTGGCCTGGGTCTGTCCCAGGCACGCTGGCTGGTGCTGCTGCACCTGGCGCGCTTTGAAGAAGCACCGACCCAACGTGAACTGGCGCAAAGCGTCGGCGTCGAAGGGCCGACCCTGGCCCGGTTGCTCGACAGCCTGGAAACCCAGGGCCTGGTCCAGCGCCAATCGGTGCTGGAAGACCGCCGGGCGAAAAAAATCGTCCTCTGTGCCCCGGCCCGTCCTCTGATCGAACAAATTGAAACCATTGCCCATCAACTGCGCCGCGAACTGTTCGACGGCGTCGACGAGGCGGATTTAAAGATCTGCATGCGTGTCCACGGGCACATTCTGGCTAACCTGGAAAAATCTTGAGGCATAACCGCGCGTCAGCTTTTTGAGATACCCCGTTGGGCAGACTATAAAGAACTACTAGGCAATATCGTGTTCGTACCGGATGTGCGAACGCGTACAAGTTGGTTCTGGTTATCTAAGGGATGCTCATGCTCGAGAGTTGGCACGTTGTATTGCGGTGTTGCGCCAGGCTGCTACTGGTCGGTGGTGCTGTCACTTACTCGGCATTGGCCCCTGCGCTGGGATTGGGCGAGATTACCCTTCATTCCGCGTTGAATCAGCCGTTGCGTGCCGACATCGCCTTGCAGGATGTCGGTGGGCTGGAGGAGGGCGAGCTCTCGGTCAGCCTGGCGACGGCGGAAGAATTCACCCGCTCCGGCGTCGATCGGGTGTTCTTCCTCAACGACCTGAAGTTCACGCCGGTCCTGCGGGGCAACCGCAGCCTGATCCGGGTGACCTCCAACAAACCGGTCAATGAACCCTTCCTGAATTTCCTGGTGCAGCTCAATCAGCCCAACGGCCGTTTGCTGCGCGAGTACACGGTGCTGATCGATCCACCGGGTTCACCGGGGATCGTACCGGTCGATGACGAACCCGTCGCCAGCCCACAAAACTCTCCATTCCCGAGTGTCAAACCGGCCACTGCACCGGCACCCGCGGCGAAGAAACCCGCGCCAGCGCCTGCCGCCGTTCAGCCTGCTGCGCCTGTGCCCGATCCTGTTGCCGAACAACTGGCCGCCAGCGTGCTGCAAAACCAGCAGCTGCAAAAAACCATCGATGAGCTGAATACGAAGCTTCAGGTACAGGACGAGCAGATCGCTGGCCAGAAAAAACAGGTGACCGAGCTGCAAACCCAACTGGCGGAGGTCGAACAGCCGCCGCCGGTAGCGGTAACGCCTGCCCCCGTCGTCGTTGAAGAACCCGAAGCTAGCCATTGGCCGCTGATCATCGGCTTACTGGCGCTGATCGCTTTGGTGCTGCTGGGGCTGTTTGTTCGACGTCAACGACAGCAGCTTCAGGCATTGCCTGAGTCTTCGCCCGTTGCACCTGCGCGACAGGAGCCGATGCTTGATCGTCCGGCGCGACCGTCGGTGCAACAACCCATAATGAAAGCCGTTGCCGAACATGGTGAAGAAACGCCAACGGGCGATGTGCTGGAAGGGGTCGGTATTTACCTGGCCTATGGCCGTTTTTCCGAAGCAGTCGGCTTGTTGCGAGAAGCGTTGGCCAAGGAACCGCAGCGCACGGATCTGGCCATGCAACTGCTGGAAGTCCTGGGTAAACAAGGCGACGTACCGGCCTATGACGCACAGGAAAAAAGCCTGCGTGACGATGGGTTCGACGTACAGAAGCTTCAGGACATCCGTGCCCGCCACCCGAAACTGAGCAATGCGGCACCGATTGCAGCCGCAGCAGTCATTACCCCCGTGCAAGAAGCAGCACCTGCCGACGAGTTCCAGTTGAACCTGGATGACCTATCCATGGACTCCAGCTGGGACCTGGTCAGCCCTTTCGACAAGGCTAAATCTTCAGACGAATCACCTAAAGCTGTAGAGCCCGCGTTCACCTCAAACCTGCACGTGTTGCCCCATGTAATCGAGGTGTCTGAAGAGCCGACGTTGGACGAACCGGAGCTTGAGTGGGTTGCAGAACCGGATTCCCAGTCACTGGATGACGACTTTCTCGACGAATTCAGCGATGCCGGCCCTACGCTGGAACTTGAACCCCTTAGCCTGGAGCCGGCCGAGTCAACCAGCGCCGACAAACTGGAACAAGCCCAAACCTGCATCGATGACGGCGATCTGGACAACGCCATCGAACTGCTCAACGAGTTGCTGAAGGAAGGCGATGAGCCGCTCAAGCAGACCGCCCGGAGCCTGTTGGCCGGAATCCGCTGAGCCTCTACTATAGCGGCGCCCTCAGGCTCAGGAGTTTTGCCCATCATGACCACGCGCAAACCGGAAATCATCATCACCTATTGCACGCAATGCCAGTGGCTGTTGCGTGCGGCCTGGCTGGCCCAGGAACTGCTCAGCACCTTTGGCGACGACCTGGGCAAGGTGTCGCTGGTGCCCGGCACCGGTGGGGTTTTCCATATTTTCTGTGACGATGTGCAGATCTGGGAGCGCAAGGCCGACGGCGGTTTCCCGGAGGCCAAGGTGCTCAAGCAGCGGGTCCGCGATCAGATCGACCCTGACCGCGACCTCGGCCACAACGACCGCACTCAGTGAGACGCGGCTTCGGCTGCCACGGTCTTTTTGCTTGAACCGGACAGTCTGCTGGAGACCACGATTGCGACGATGATCAATGCGCCGCCGATCAACATGCGCAGCGTCGGGTTTTCATCGAACAACAGCCAGGCCATGGTGATGCCGTACACCGGCTCCAGGGCGAACACCACGGCGGCCGTGCGCGCCTTGATCACCGCCAGGCTGGCGACAAACAAGCTGTGAGCGACGCCGGTGCAGAACACCCCGAGCAAACCGATCCACAGCCAGTCGATGGCGCGGACTTCGCTCAACTGCGGCGCCGCCATTGGCAGCAGGCACAACCCGACCACCACGTTCTGACACAGCGCAGCTTGCACCGGCGGGATTCTTCCGGAGCTGGCGCGGTTGGTCAGCGACAGCAGGGCGAACAGCAAACCTGAACCGACTGCCCAGAGCAGGCCAGTGGTGGCGCCACTCGCCAGATCGAAGTCAGGCGTGACCAGCACCAGCCCGACACTCACCAGCACCACCAACAGAATTTCATTGGCGCGGATCCGCTCACGGAATATCAGCCCTTCGAGGATCACGGTAAACGCCGGGAAGCTGGCGAAACCCAGGGTTGCGATTGCCACACCGGCCACTTTCACCGCAATGAAAAAACTCACCCAATGCCCGGCCAGCAACAAACCGCTGAGCAGCAGGCGGCGCCAGTCCACCGCTTCGAGTTTCTGCCAGCGCGTATTGCTGGCGAACCGCGCGAACACCGCCAGGGCGAGGACGGCAAATGCAGCCCGGCCAAAAACGATGACGGCGGGCGAGGCGGCAGCGAGTTTGCCGAACACACCGGTCAGGCCAAACATCAGTGCGCCGATATGCAGGGCGCCAAGGGCGGTACGGGGAGTCATTGCATTCCTTGATTTGCTGGATTGACGCGGGACGACAGACACCACCGCCCCTGTAGCAGCTGGCGAAGCCTGCGTTCGGCTGCGGAGCAGTCGTAAAATCAGGCAACGCGGTCTTTCAGTTAAATCCGGGATTCAGGGTTTACGACTGCTACGCAGCCGAACGCAGGCTTCGCCAGCTGCTACACATTTGACCGCATACACGCCAGCGAGTCTGTCGGCAAACTATCGACTTTTGTCGCCAGCCTCGCGCCGCAGTTTGCCCGGGGTCGTACCAAACTCACGCAGCACCGCCGCGGCAAATGCACTCTGAGAACTGTAACCGACCCGACTGGCAATCTCGCCGATCGGCAAGGGTGAATCGCGCAGCAGTCCCACCGCACTATGCAGCCGCCGACTGCGGATGTAATCCATCGGCGTCTGCCCGCACTCAGCGACAAACCGCGCATGCAACCGGGCGCCGGACAGCCCGGCAACGCGTGCCAGATCGGCGACTTGCAGCGGATAAGCCGCGTACTGATCGATGTGCGCATTCAGCGCCGCGTACGGCAGACGCCGCCCCCCGACCACCTCAGGCTTGGCGTTATTGAGGCTGGCCAATAACAGCACCGCGCCTTGCTGGGCAATCAACGGGTCACTGACCTGGCTGCCCGCCAGCCAACTGACCAATTGGCTTTGTCCGGCATCCAGCGGCAAGCGACCGGCGTTGTCGAGCAACCGGCGGCTGGCGTCGGCGTGATCGCCAAGGGACTGCGAAACCCATTGATCGCTCGGCACATCCAGTACCAGGCAACGGCTGCCATTGCTGCTGCCGCAAGCGTGGTGGAAACCCGACGGCACCACCACGAAACTCTGCTGAATCACCTGACTGCCTTGCCCGCCCACCTCGAAGTCCAGCGCACCCGACAGCCCGAACACCAGTTGCGCGTGGTCGTGGCTGTGGACGATCAGGTCCTTGGTGTATTGGCGCAGCGTGAGGATCGGTCTCATCGCAGGTCTCCTGGTCAAGATGCGGCCAGTCTACACCGGCCGGGCGTTGTCACAGGACTGACTCGCGGTTGTCATGGGCAATTAACCGGATTGAGGCAAAGTTGCCAAAACTTGCCCAGAGGGTTGTCCATGACCAGCGCCGAGCTCGCCAAACCCAGCCGTAAGCAACGTGTGCGGACCTTGTGGATTTCCGATGTGCATTTGGGCACCCGGGACTGCCAGGCCGAACACTTGTCGCAGTTCCTCAAGGGCTACCACGCGGACAAGGTCTACCTGGTGGGCGACATCATCGACGGCTGGAAACTGCGCAGCGGCATGTACTGGCCTCAGGCGCACACCAACGTGATTCGCCGCCTGCTGACCATGAGCAAGCGCGGCACCGAGGTGATCTACGTCACCGGTAATCACGACGAATTCCTGCGGCGCTATTCGAAGCTGATTCTGGGCAATATCCAACTGGTGGACGAAGCAGTACACGTGACCGCCGATGGCCGGCATCTGCTGGTGATTCATGGCGATCAGTTCGACGTGATCACCCGGTATCACCGCTGGCTGGCCTTTCTCGGCGACTCGGCCTACGAGTTCACTCTGACCCTCAACCGCTGGCTGAATCACTGGCGCGCCCGTTATGGCTACGGCTACTGGTCGTTGTCGGCCTACCTCAAGCACAAGGTGAAAACGGCGGTCAGCTTCATCAGTGATTTTGAAGAGGCTATCGCCCACGAGTGCGTCAAGCGCGAGTTGCATGGGGTGGTGTGCGGGCACATCCACCATGCCGAGATTCGCAAGGTCGGCGGGGTGGATTACCTCAATTGCGGGGATTGGGTGGAGTCGTGCACGGCGTTGATCGAGCATTGGGACGGGTCGATCGAGTTGTACCGGTTGGCGGATGCCCAGGCGCGGGAGGCTGAGTTGAAGGCCATTAAAATCGCAGAGCCGGCGTAGGCAGGTCCGACGCCTTCGCGGGCAAGCCTCGCTCCTACTGGATTACCCCATAACTTTTAAACACTGCGAAATCTGTAGGAGCGAGGCTTGCCCGCGAAGAGGCCCGCCCAGACACTCCGGATCTGTCAGGCTGGCGAATGTTCTGCCATCGCCGCCTTGTAGATCGAATGCTTCGGATGCGCAAACAACCGCTCCATCATCGGCTCAAAGAAACTCAACGGTAACGTCTCGTAAGCCGGATCAAACGCCGCCGCATCGTATTTGGCACAGAACTCGATGGTCGCCTGATACTGCGGATGCCCGCTGAATTGCTCGCGCAAATGCCGATCCATCCCCAGGTGATGAAAGAAGTAATACCCCTGGAATATCCCGTGCTTCTCCACCATCCACAGATTCTCGGCACTGACGAACGGCTTGAGGATCGCCGCGGCAATGTCCGGGTGGTTGTAGGAACCCAGCGTGTCGCCGATGTCGTGTAGCAGCGCGCAGACCACATATTCTTCATCACGGCCATCGCGCCAGGCACGGCTGGCGGTCTGCAAGGAGTGGGTCAGTCGATCCACCGGGAAGCCGCCAAAATCACCCTCCAGCAATTTCAGGTGCGCCACAATTCGTGACGGCAACTGCCTGGCGTAGGCACTGAAGTCTGCGGCGATGATCGCCCAGTCTTCCTGCGTGCCATCCTGCATGTGGGTGAATCGTGCGTTGGCGTTCATCAGCTATCCTCTTGTTCTAATCGAAAGGGATGTCTTGAGTGTAGGACTTGGATCCAACATCGCACTGGCGACTTTGGACGCATTTGTGGCCAATGGAGCCTAGAACGGCACGCGACCCAGAATCATGTCGCGGTACATGACAAAGTCGCCGAGCAGGCTATAAAGAGGATGCTGGAACGTGGCAGGACGGTTCTTCTCGAAGAAGAAATGCCCGATCCAGGCGAAGCTGTAACCCGCCAGCGGCAAGGCCAGCAACATCAACCAGGCGCCTTTGCCGATGGTCAGCGCCAGGATGAAGATGACCAGGCTGGTACCGACAAAATGCAATCGTCGACAGGTGCTGTTGCTGTGTTCACTGAGGTAATAAGGGTAAAACTCAGCGAAACTGTTGAAACGTCTGATGTTTTCCACGACTGCGATCTCTGTGCTTGTTGTTCTGATTGCAAGTTGTTCGGCGGGTAGCCTATTTAAGTCTAGAGTGATCATTGGCATCAGCCAGTGACAATAGGCGCCACTTTAGTATCCTTCGCAAATTTGCCGCGGTAGACGGCTCACAAAATAGTAAGTAGACGCCATGAGCGAACGAACGACTTCTGCAAGCTGGGCGATGGGGATTGTCAAAGCACTGGAGATGGACGGCCTGGATTGCCGGGTTCTGTTCAAGCAGCTGGGGCTCGACTACGCGTCACTGGACGATCCGGATGCGCGCTTCCCGCAAGATTCCATGACACGACTGTGGCAGCAAGCGGTCGAGCTGTCCGGCAACCCGGCGATTGGCCTGAACATGGGCAAGGTGGTGCGACCGGCCTCCTTCCATGTGGCCGGCTACGCCCTGATGTCCAGCCAGACCCTGGCCGAAGGCTTTCAGAGACTGGTGCGTTATCAGCGGATCATTGCCGAAAGTGCTGACCTGAGTTTCCGACTGCTGGATGAAGGTTATGCGCTGATTCTGACGGTGCATGGCGATCACTTGCCTCCGACCCGACAGAGCGCCGAAGCGTCGCTGGCTTGTGCGCTGGCGCTGTGCGGCTGGTTGACCGGTCGCACCCTGCAACCGCGCAAAGTGCTGTTGGAGGGCGATCAGCCCGCCGATCTCGAACCTTACAAACTGGCCTTCCACGCGCCGCTGGTGTTCAACGCACCTTACGACGCCCTGATCTTCGAACGTGCCGACATGGAGGCTCCGCTGCCGACGGCCAACGAGGCGATGGCGCTGTTGCATGACCGGTTTGCCGGCGAATACCTGGCGCGGTTTTCCGAGAGCCGCGTGACCCACAAGGCGCGGCAGGTGCTGTGCCGTTTGCTGCCCCAGGGCGAGCCCAAACGCGAGACGGTGGCGCAGACCCTGCACTTGTCGCAGCGCACCTTGCAGCGACGCTTGCAGGAAGAAGGCACGAGTTTTCAAACGTTGCTGGATGACACGCGACGTGAGCTGGCCGAGCAATACCTGGCGCAGCCCAGCATGACCTTGCTGGAGATTGCCTACCTGTTGGGATTTGCCGATCCGAGCAACTTCTTCCGCGCCTTCAGGCGCTGGTTCGACTCGACGCCCGGCGAGTACCGGGCGCGGTTGTTGGAAACGCCTGCGGTTGTCAGTGCCGCCAGAAAGCAGGAATACACAGAACAAACACCGTAATGATCTCCAGTCGGCCCAGCAGCATGCCGAACGAGAGAATCCACTTGGCGGCGTCCGGCAGGGTAGCGAAGTTGCCCGCCGGGCCGATGGTCTCGCCCAGGCCCGGACCGACACCGGACACGGTGCTGGCGGCGCCGGTCAGGGCGGTCATCCAGTCCACGCCGAGCAGCGACAGCAACAACGCAATCACGCAGATGGTGATGGCGAAGAAGAACGAAAAGGTCAGGATCGAACGCACGATCTCTTCGTCAAGACGGTGGCCGTTGTACTTCTGCTTGATCACCGCGCGCGGGTGAATCAATTGGTTAAGGTTGGCCTTGAGCAGGATGTAGGCGACCTGGAAGCGGAAAATCTTGATCCCGCCGGCCGTCGAACCCGAGCAGCCCCCGACAAACCCCAGATAGAAAAACAGCATCAGTGAGAAATTTCCCCACAGGCTGTAGTCCCCCAGTGCAAATCCTGTCGTCGTGACGACCGAGGTCACGTTCAGCGCTACATGCCGCAACGCATCGAGCCAATGCAGTTGGGTGGTCCACCAGTACCAAGTGCCGAGCACCAGCCAGGTCACCAGCAACATGCCAAGCAAACCTTGAACCTGCTGATCCTTGATAAGGGCCCTGCGGTTACCGCGCAAGGTCGCTACATAGAGGGTGAACGGCAGGGCACCAAGAATCATGATGACGATCGCCACCCAATGCACTGCAGGCTCCGGCCACTTGGCCAGAGACTGGTCGGACGTTGAAAAACCTCCGGTGGAGATCGCCGACATCGCGTGGTTGATTGCATCGAACAGGCTCATCCCGGCCCACCAGAATGCCAGGCTGCCGAAAATGGTGATGCCGACGTAGGCCGCAACGATCAAACGCGCCACCATGTGCGAACGGGGCATGACTTTTTCAGAACGGTCCGACGACTCGGTCTGAAACAGTCGCATGCCACCGATGCGCAGCAGTGGCAGAATCGCTACCGCCATGCCGATAAAGCCAATACCGCCGATCCAGTGCAGCAATGAACGCCACATCAGGATGCCGGGGGACATGGTGTCCAGGCCGGTGAGCACCGTCGCCCCGGTGGCGGTGATGCCGGACATGCTTTCGAAGAACGAGTCGGTGTAGCTGATGTGCTGGGTCAGCAGAAACGGCAGCGCGGCGAAAATGCACACCACCAGCCAGCTGCTGACGGTCAGCAGGTACATGTCTCGCGGACGCAGGTGAACGTGTTCCGGGCGACCGGGGATGACCAGCGCGAGGCCGGCGACAAAGGTGATCATGCTCGCCCAGAGGAACGACGGCAGATCGCCCGTGCGTTCGAAAATCACCAGCGTCGCCATGGGCACGACCATGGCGATGGCCAGCGTGATCAGGAAGAGGCCGATGATGAAACCAATGAGACGTAAGGTCGGCAACGCCATGAAGTCCGCTCTGGCTGAAAGTAGGAAGGGCGCCATTCTACCCGTGGGCGTTGCTATGTAAACCGGCACTCCTGAGGTGGTTACCGCTAGAATAGCCAAACACATTTTTCAGGAGGTGGCCGATGCAGGCTCTCGACGCTTTGCTCAACCGTGTTTCCGTTCCACGACTGCTCGAACCGGCCCCCACCGCAGCGCAGCGCGAAGTGCTGTTTTCTGCCGCAATGCGTGCGCCGGACCACGGCCACTTGCAGCCTTGGCGCTTCCTGACAGTCGAAGGTGCAGCGCGCGAGCAAATGGGCGAGTTGCTGGCCGAAGCGGCGAAACTGCAAGACAGCGAAGTGTCCGAGGCAGCGCTGGACAAGGCGCGTAACGGTCCACTGCGCGCGCCGCTGGTGGTTGTGGTGATTGCGCGGTTGCAGGACCACGTCAAATACCCGAAATCCGAGCAATTGCTGGCGGCAGGGTGTGCGGCTCACGGGATTCTGCTGGCTGCTTACGCGCAAGGCATTGGCGCGGTGTGGCGCACGGGTGAGCTGGCCTATTCGGCACATGTGGCCAAGGGGTTGGGGCTGGCGGAGGGGGAGGAGGTGATTGCCTTCCTGTACCTCGGAACGCCGCAGAAAGTGCCGCGCGTGGCGGAGAAGGTTGACCTGGCTGAATTCGTCAGCGCCTGGCCCTCTAAACCTTAAGATCAAATGCTTCGCGGGCAAGCCTCGCTCCTACAGGGTTATACGTCGTGCCACCTGATCGGCATAAAACCTGTAGGAGCGAGGCTTGCCCGCGAAGCTTTTAAGGCTGAACAACAGCCCCAGGCACCAGCGGTAATTCAAGGCTGGCGATGAACCCGCCCTGCGGGTGATTCGCCAGCACCAGACTCCCGCCATGGCGTTCTGCCGCGCGCCGCGCAATGGCCAATCCCAAGCCATGCCCGGCCGCGGTCTGCCCCGGCGCCCGATAGAACGGCTCACCCAGTTGAGTCAAATGCTCGGCGTCGACACCGGGCCCATGGTCCCTGACGATGACCACAATCCGCTCACCCTGGCGCACCGCCTGCATTTCAATCGACTGCCCCTGCGGGTTGAATCGCTGCGCGTTGCGCAGCAGATTGTCGACGGCACGCTCGATCATCGTTGGCCAGCCTTTGAGGTTCAGTTGCGGTTCTGCGTCGAGGTGAACGATCTGCTCCGGCGAACCCAATTGCGCATCCTTTTGCAACGTATTGAGCAACGCGTTCAGATCCACGTCTTCAGCGCTGGCGTTGTCGGCATCGACCCGCGCCAGCACCAGGATTTCGCTGATCAGCGCTTCGAGTCGATCGCACTCACGGGTCAAGCGTGGCGCGAGTTTTTCCCGTTCTTCGGGAGTGGCACGTTCGGCCAGCGCCAAGGCAATGCGCAGTCGCGCCAGCGGTGAACGCAGTTCATGGGACACGTCGCGCAGCAATTGCCGCTGGCTGCCGATCAGACTTTGCAGACGCGCGCCCATGCGGTTGAAATCGTTGGCCAGCACACCAAATTCGTCGCGACGGTTGGCCAGTTTCACCAGGCTGTTCTGCTGATAGGTGGTTTGCCCTAGGTCATGCACCGCGCCGCGCAAGCGGTTCAGCGGTCGGGTGATAGACAGGGTCACAAACAGGCTGAACAGGGTCAGCACCACCAGCGCAATGCCCAGCGCGCTCAACGGCCAGAGCAGGCTTTCACGGTGCCATGAGTCCAGTTCCGGGTGCGCAATACGATAGATCAGCAGGTAGGTATCGCCGGTTTTCTCGCTGGTGTATTCCGCGGTCAGACGCCGCCACGGCAGGCGGCGATCGTCGTTGTTCTGCCGCGCTTCGAAGGCTGCCGCACGCCGGGGGAAGGTGCCGCGTACCACCGGGTCGCCGCTTTCGTTGAGCACCTGAACGTCGATGTGATACTGGCGCTTGCGCTGTTCCAGAATGTCCTGGGCCGCTTCCTCACCCTGGGCTTCGTAGGTTTGCGTCCACTGTTCGGCCAGGTTGTTGAGGCCCGGGTGGCGACTGAGAATCCACGCGTCCTGGTTGAGCATATGCCCGAGCAGAATCGAAAGCCCTGCAACCAGAGCGATGGCCAGCCAGAAGCTGGCCAGGATACGCCAGAACAATGAGCGCACAGAAAATCCTCAGACAGACACAAATTAATGTGGGAGCGAGCCTGCTCGCGATAGCGTCGGCACATTCAACATCAACGTGACTGAAAGGACGCCATCGCGAGCAGGCTCGCTCCCACAATGAACTGGGTGGAGACAGACCCAACGGGGTTAGCCGTCGGGTCCGGGGTTAACGCATTATTGCGCTTTTTGCGGTTGTTGCGCTTTCCACGCCTTGAACTCGGCCCATTCGGCGCGTCGCTCAGCCTTCTTCTTCTGGATCTCGTCGAATTTCTTCTGTTGATCCGGTTTCAGCAGGCCACGGACATCGGCTTCAGCTTTTTTGTGGTTGGCGGCCATTTCATCTTTCATGGCTTTCTGGTCGGCCGGCGAGAGTTTCTCCAGGTACTTCTCGACCACTTGCTTACGCTCGTGCATCTGCTCGCCCATGATTTTGCGGATCTGCTCGCGCTGTTCGCGGCTCAGGTCCAGTTGGCTGTACGGACCTTTGCCGTGCATGCCGTGCATCTGACCGCCGTGGCGCGAGCCGTCCATCGAGCCACCCATCGGGCCGGCACCTTCAGGCATGGCCATGGCAACGGTCGGCAGGGCGGCAGCGAACATCAGAGCGATAAGAGTCTTGCGCATGGTGAATCTCCTTGTCTCGTTCCCGGTACGTTCCGGATGAGTTCAGATTACGGAGATCAAGGTCAGCGGCGGTCAGCGGAGCGTAAAGCTTCGGTAAAGACGAGTTCTGGCCGAACTGACAAATCCATACCCCTGACGAAACACGACCGTTGTAGCAGCTGTCGAGCCCCAGCGAGGCTGCGTTCGGCTGCGTAGCAGTCGTAAAACCTGAAAACGCGGTTTACCTGAACAAACGCATCGTCTGATTTCACGACTGCTTCGCAGCCGAACGCAGCCTCGCTAGGGCTCGACAGCTGCTACAGAGACGAACGCAGCCTCGGCTTGGGCGAGTCCATCCAATTACAGGGGATTAGAGGCTGTAGTAATAGCCGCGGCTACGCAGGGCAACGATGCGCGGGCGGCCGTCGGGGTGCGGGCCGATTTTTTTGCGCAGGTTGCTGACGTGCATGTCCAGGCTGCGGTCGTACAGGGTCAGCTTGCGGCCGAGGGCGATTTGCGCCAGTTCCTGCTTGTCCAGCGGCTCGCCGGGTTGCTTGAGCAGGGCTTCAAGCAGGCGGCTTTCGGAGACGGTGAGGGTAAATTCCTGTTCGTCGATGCTGACCACGCCGCGCACCGGGCTGAAGCACAGGTCGCCCAGTTCGAGCTGGCTGGACACCGCCGCCGGATGACTGCGGCGCAATACGGCGCGCAGACGGGCTGTCAGTTCCCGTGGGTCGCACGGCTTGGCCAGGTAATCGTCAGCGCCAAGTTCCAGGCCGAGGATGCGGTCCAGCGGTTCGCCACGCGCAGAAAGCATCAGCACCGGCAGGTCCGGATGGTCGCTGCGCAATTGCTTGAGCAATTCCAGACCGCTGCCGTCCGGCAGCATCACGTCCAGCACCACGGCGGCAGGGGAGGTTTCGGCCAGCGCACGGCGAGCACTCTGGCCATCGTGACAGGCACGGACCTGAAAGCCTTCCTGGCTCAGCCAACTGCTCAGGAGCTCGCACAGCTCCTGGTCATCATCAATTAATAACAGCTCGCTCATCACTCACTCAATTTAGCCATTGCCGACGTTTTCTGGTGGCACCACTGGCGAAGATACCGCAGAGCAGGGCCAATAGCGCAACTCCGCCACCGATTACGAACCATTGCTGCTGATCAGTCAGCAGACGCGGCAGCGGGTTGCTGGCCTGGGCTTCCTTGAGTTGCAGCTTGAGGCGCTGATTCTCTTGGCGCAACCGGCTCAGCTGAGCGCTTTCGCGTTCGCTATCGGTATTTTGCAGTTGTTTGCTCAGTTCTTCTCGTTGCTGCTCACTTGCCTTCAAGCGCTGCTGCAACTCGGTGATCTGGCTGCCGGCGCTCAGCGACAGCGGCGTCGAACTGCCGCCCTCGGCGCTTTCTTCACCATGGGCAGGGGCCACCATCGACAACGTCACCAACATCAGACACAACGGACCTTTGCGCATCGCCACTCCTGATTCCAATACGAGTATTGGGCAGGTTGTCGGCCGCTGAACGAGAATAATGAGCGTTGAGCGCGCGATGAACCGACAAGGTTCACCGCGCAATGGGAATTTACGGGAGGACTTGCTTGAACGGCTTGACCGAAACGTTGGCGTAGACGCCTGCGGCGATGTACGGATCGGCATCGGCCCAGGCCTGGGCGGCGCTCAGGGAATCGAACTCGGCGACGATCAGGCTGCCGGTGAAACCTGCAGCGCCCGGATCATTGCTGTCGACCGCCGGGTGCGGGCCGGCCAATACGATACGGCCTTCGCCCTTGAGCACTTGCAGGCGCTCAAGGTGGGCAGGCCGTGCGGCCAGGCGGGCTTCCAGGGAGTTGGCGACGTCTGTGGCAATGATTGCGTAAAGCATGTCAGTCCTCGGTTTTTGGCGTGGTGGTATCGGCGTCGTGCAGGTGGCGGGACAAATAAATGCCCTGTGCGACCAGGAACAGCAGCGTCATGCCCAGGCTGCCGAAGACTTTGAAGTCGACCCAGTAGCTCTGGAACGTGAACGCGACGAACAGGTTGGCGGCACCGCAAAACAGGAAAAAGCCGATCCAGGCGATGTTCAGACGCGTCCAGACCTGGTCCGGCAGGGTCAGTGCGTGGCCCATGATGCGCTTGATCAGCAGTTGATCACCGATGAAGTGACTGCCAATGAACGCGAGGGCGAACAGCCAGTTGACCACCGGTGCTTTCCACTTCAGGAAGGTCTCGCTGTGGAACGCCAGGGTCAGGCTACCGAAGACCAGGCAGGCGATAAGGGTCAGCCACTGGCTCTTCTCCAGCTTGCGCTGCTTGATGAACAGCGCGCCGTAAACCACCAGGGAGCTGATGATCAGCATCGCGGTGGCGCTGTAAATACCGCCTACAGTCAGTTGATGACCGCCGATGTCGACGACCCGTGGATCGATTTTGAAAACGATGAAAAACAGCAGGAGCGGGATGAAATCGATGAATTGTTTCACAGTGGCAGCCAGAAGCAGGATGTGGCGGCATAATAACAAACATATGGGCGCGCGATAGCGCCAGCTGATTTGAGGTAACACATCCCCGTGAATGTCGATTTGCACTGCCATAGCACCGCCTCCGATGGCGCTCTCGCGCCTGCTGTCCTGGTGGCGCGTGCGTTCGAGAAAGGCGTGCGAATCCTGGCCTTGACCGATCACGACACCCTCGAGGGCCTCGATGAGGCCCGCAATGCGGCGACGGCGCTGGGGATGCAACTGGTCAATGGCGTCGAATTGTCCTGCACCTGGGGCGGCGCGACCATTCATGTGCTCGGCTACGGATTTGATGTAAATGCTGCGCCGTTGGTCGAGGCAATCGCCAAATTGCACGATGGACGCTGGTTACGGTCCGAAGAAATAAGCCGCAAGCTGGCGTTGAAAGGTATGCCGGGAGCGCTCGAAGGTGCCCGGGCCGTCCAGCAGGAGCTGGGCGACAGCGGCAATGCGCCGGCCCGTCCGCACTTCGCCGACTGGATGGTGCGAGAAGGTTTCGTCAAGGATCGCGCCGAAGCGTTCCGTAAATGGCTGGGCGCCGGCAAGCTGGGCGACGTCAAGCAGCACTGGCCGACCCTGGAAGACACGGTCGAAACCCTTCGCGCTGCGAAGGCCTGGGTCAGCCTGGCGCATCCGTGGCACTACGATTTCACTCGCAGCAAGCGTCGCCGGCTGATTTCTGACTATATTCAAGCCGGGGGCCACGCCATTGAAGTGGTCAATGGCCATCAGCCCGCCGAGCAAGTGGGCAGCCTGGCGATTCTTGCCCGTGAGTTCGGTCTGCTGGTCAGCGCCGGCAGTGATTTTCATGGCCCTGGAGGCTGGTCCGAGATCGGCGAATACCGCCCGCTTCCGGAGGATCTGCCACCACTGTGGTGTCGATTCAAACATGACCCAATTATTGCCGTCGTCTGAACAGGTAGAGAATGTGAGTCAATTTTTCCAGATTCATCCGGAAAACCCGCAAGCGCGCCTGATCAAACAGGCTGTCGAGATCATCCGCAAAGGCGGGGTGGTGATTTATCCCACAGACTCGTCCTACGCCATTGGTTGCCAGATCGGCGACAAGGTTGCCGTGGAGCGCGTACGCCGTTTGCGCGGACTGGATGACAAGCATAACTTCGCCCTGATTTGCAGCGACCTGTCGCAACTGGGGCTGTTCGCCAAGATCGACACCGGCACCTTCCGCCTGCTCAAAGCGCACCTGCCGGGGCCTTACACCTTCATTCTCAATGCCACCCGCGAAGTCCCGCGGCTGTTGTTGCACCCGAAAAAACGCACCATCGGCCTGCGGGTGCCGAGCCATCCAATTGCCCTGGCGCTGCTGGAGGAACTCGGCGAGCCGCTGATGAGCGTGACCCTGATCATGCCCGGCGAAACCGACCCGATGAGCGATCCTTACGAAATGCGCCAGTTGCTTGAGCATCAGGTCGACCTGATCATCGACGGCGGTTTCGGCGGGATCAAGGCGTCCACCGTGATCAACCTCGCCGACGGCGAACCGGAAGTGATCCGCGTTGGTTGCGGCGATCCTGCGCCGTTCATGGCCGAGGCGTAGATGTCTGCAGTAGAACCCGTTGTCGACAGTCAGGCCGGAGCCCAGCAAGAGCTGCCCTTCGCCATGGTCTATGGCCAGGCGGTCATGGAAATGCCGCTGGACCTGTACATCCCGCCGGATGCGCTCGAGGTGTTCCTCGAAGCCTTCGAAGGGCCCCTCGACCTGCTGCTGTACCTGATCCGCAAACAGAACATCAACATCCTCGACATCCCGGTGGCGGAAATCACCCGCCAGTACATGGGCTATGTCGAGTTGATGCAGTCGGTGCGCCTGGAGCTGGCCGCCGAGTACCTGGTGATGGCGGCGATGCTGGCCGAGATCAAGTCGCGGATGCTGCTGCCGCGCGCCGAAACCATCGAAGACGAAGAAGACGACCCGCGCGCCGAACTGATCCGCCGCTTGCAGGAGTACGAGCGTTTCAAGGCCGCCGCTGAAGGTATCGATGGCCTGAGCCGGGTCGGCCGCGACGTGGTGGTGCCCAAGCTCGACGCCCCGGAAGCCCGGGCGCGCAAGTTGTTGCCGGACGTGCGACTTTCGGAAATATTGCTGTCGATGGCCGAGGTCCTGCGCCGTGGCGACATGTTCGAAAGCCACCAGGTCAGCCGCGAGGCGCTGTCCACCCGCGAACGCATGAGCGATGTGCTGGAACGGCTCAAGGGCGGCGGTTTCGTGCCCTTTGTCGAGCTGTTCACCGCTGAAGAGGGACGTCTGGGGGTGGTGGTGACCTTTATGGCGATCCTCGAACTGGTCAAGGAATCTTTGGTCGAGCTGGTGCAGAATGAGCCGTTCGCGGCGATCCACGTGCGAGCCCGAGCCGAATAACGAGTTGAATCATGAACCTGACTGAACCCCGCGAGCTGGCGCCACTGCTTGAAGCCTTTCTGTTGGCCTCGGGAAAACCGCAATCGCTTGAACGCCTGTTCGAACTCTTCGAAGAGGGCGAGCGGCCGGAACCGCCGGTCTTCAAGAAAGCCCTGACGATTCTCGCCAAGTCCTGCGACGGCCGCGCCTTCGAGCTGAAGGAAGTGGCCTCCGGGTATCGCCTGCAGATCCGCGAAAAGTTCTCGCCGTGGGTAGGCCGTTTGTGGGAAGAACGTCCGCAGCGCTACTCGCGCGCCATGCTCGAAACCATAGCCCTGATCGCCTATCGCCAGCCGATCACCCGGGGCGAGATCGAAGACGTGCGGGGCGTGGCGGTCAACAGTCACATCGTCAAAACCTTGCTGGAGCGCGAGTGGATCCGCATCGTCGGATACCGCGATGTGCCCGGCAAACCGGCGATGTTCGCCACCACCAAAGCGTTTCTCGATCACTTCAACCTGAAAAACCTCGACGATTTGCCACCCCTGGCAGAACTGCGAGAGATGGAGCCTGACCCGGTACTCGACTTCGACGACGCACCGGTGCCGGCCAGTCTGCAAGAACTGGCGGACGCCAGCGCCGAGCCGGAAGAGCCCAAGGAAGAAACCAGTTTCCATACGCTGTTGCTGGAACTGGACACCATGGAGGAGGGGATCAAGACTGACTTTGATGACATTCTGCGCGATAGCGCGGTGGTGGAATCTGAAGAGGTGCTGGATCAGCCGGAGCCCGAGATCGAAGTTGAACTTCAGGTCGAGCCCGAAGCCACAGTCGAAGAAGAGCTGGAAGATGACGTGCTGGGTGTGGCCGAAGCGCGCGAAAAACTCCTGGCCGCCGTCGCCGCGCTCGAACAGCCGAAACCCGAGCCCGAGTTGACCGACGAAGAAGCCGAAGCCCGGGCCCTCGCCGAAGCGATCGAGGCCGAACGCCGCGAATTCGACGACTGATCCAAATCCCGTAGGCAAAGAAGGCCCCCCTGTGGGAGCTAGCCTGCTAGCGATGAGGGAGTGTCAGGCAACAATGATGTCGACTGAAACTCCCTCATCGCTAGCAGGCTAGCTCCCACAGGGGTTTTGTGTTGGCTGGAGTATTTGATGAGTTCTACCAAAGACCCCTGCATCAGCGTCTGCAAGTTCACCGACGACATCTGCCTCGGCTGCGGGCGCAGCAAGCGCGAGATCAAGGCCTGGAAGAAACTCGACAAGACCGACAAGCGCACCGTCCTGGCTGAAGCCTCGCTACGGTTGATCAAACTCGGCGGCGCCGTTCGGCGCAAAAGCAAATAAGCAGGCAATCATCAGCTAGTCTCTGATGCGCAAACGCTCCCATGAGCGTATGATTCGCGACCCTTCGGCGATCCCTACGCCAAGTGACTAGATTTACATCGCTTCAGGACGCTCAATTCAGGGCCGCCTGAACAGACCACACCGGGAGGTGCCCAGATGAGTATCAACGACCAGAAAGACGACCAGGAAATCGGCCCAGCAGGCGAAAAACTGCAGAAAGTCCTCGCCCGTATTGGCGTCGGCTCGCGCCGTGACGTAGAAGCCTGGATCAGCCACGGCCGCATCAAGGTCAATGGCAAAGACGCCACCCTCGGGCAGCGCGTCGACATGCACGACGCCATCACCATTGATGGCAAGGTGATCAAGCGCGAAGAAGCCGCCGAGTCGGTACGCCGCGTGATCATGTACAACAAGCCGGACGGCGAAATCTGCACCCGCCTTGATCCGGAAGGCCGTCCGACCGTGTTCGACAAGATGCCACGCCCGAAAGAAGGTCGCTGGATCAACATCGGTCGTCTGGACATCAACACCACTGGATTGCTGATGTTCACCACCGACGGTGAGCTGGCCAACCGCCTGATGCACCCGTCCTACGAGATGGACCGTGAATACGCGGTACGTGTGCGTGGTGAAGTCGATGACGAAATGATCGAGCGTCTGAAAGCAGGCGTCGTCCTCGAAGACGGCCCGGCCAAGTTCACCGACATCAAGCAGGCTCCAGGTGGCGAAGGTTTTAACCACTGGTATCACTGCGTGGTGATGGAAGGTCGCAACCGCGAAGTTCGTCGTCTGTGGGAATCCCAGGGCCTGGTGGTCAGCCGTCTGAAGCGCGTGCGTTTCGGTCCGGTGTTCCTCAACTCCGACTTGCCGATGGGGCGCTGGCGCGAAATGAGCCAGTACGAAGTCGACATTCTGAGTGCTGAAGTCGGCCTGACGCCTGTGGCCATGCCGCAGATGAACGCCAAGAGCAAAGACAAGCTCGACCGCATGCAGCGTAAATCGTCGCGTCCAATGGGCAAGACCGAGCGCGTGCGTTCGTTGCGTCCAGCCATCGGCAACCAGACCGCGGCTACTCCACGTGATACTCGTGAACCGCATATCGAAGGCGAGCGCCCAGCCCGCAAACCAGCAGCGCCACGCGCTGATGGCGAGCGCGGTCCACGCACGCCACGTCCGGCCAACGGTCGCACCGAGCGTGGCGAAGGCCGTGGTGCTCCGTCCGGCGGTCGTAGCGATCGCGGTGCTCCAGCCGGTCGTGGCGAGTCTCGTGGTGAGTCGGGTCGCGGTACGCCAGTGGCAGACCGTCCTTCCGACACCAAGCGCCCAGCCAAGGCTCCGGCGAAGAAGCGTCCAGGCATCGTGCTGGTCGACAAGGACGCGCCATCGGGCAAACGTCGCGGTGCGCCAGCCGGTTCGGGCCAGCGTCCGGGCTTTGGTCGTCGCAAGCCTGAGTAAGCGGTAAGCGCCCCATAAAAAACGCCAACCTTCGGGTTGGCGTTTTTTTTTGGTCTGCCTTTGGCTCTGTGGTGATTGTTCGGACGCCTTCGCGGGCAAGCCTCGCTCCTACAAGGGCGCCGCCGTACCTGTAGGAGCGAGGCTTGCCCGCGAAGGCGTCGGCTGCATCACCACAGAACCCAGAGCTAAAACACAAACCGCCCATCAAACACCGGCTCATCATCCAGCGCCAACACGCCACTGGAGAAGATCAAGTCCAGATGATGGCTGCCCTTGGCCCCACCACCCAACCCCAAATGCAGCCCGCAATGGCGCTCCTCGAACCCGGCATTGCGCGCATACAAACTCTTCACGCCTTCGTTGGTGCCAATCCCCAACTCCTCAATGCGCCGATTCGACGGATTGGCCTCCAGGTACTTGTTGAAGTCATGTTCCAGCCCCGGCACATCTGTGGCGATCTTGCGGATGGTCGAGTTCTCGATCCACAACTCCAGCGGTGACTCCAGCACTCCGTACTTGCGGGCAAATGGAATGGTGCTGAGGAAAGTCCCCATGAACTTCACCTGGCCGTTTATCGCTTCGCTGTGCGTCGCAATTTCACCGGGCGCCAAATCAAAGTTGCCGACACCGTTGATGTCGGTCCACTTCTTGATGCTATGCATCGGCGTTTCGAACCACGAGCCGTGATCATCTTTGAAACTTAACGTTGTCGCGTGGGACATGCGCTGGATCAAGTGGCTGTTCAGCCCAGCAATCCGCTGCGGGGTAACACTGAAAGTGTCGTAGAAGTAATCGCCGTAATCCTTGAACAGCAGCGACTTCTTCCAGTTCTCGGCCATCACGCCTTGCAGCGCGCGGACAAACTCCGGGCCGTCGGGGCGAGGATTGGGCAGGGTGGAAGAGTCGTAGAAGAAAATGTACAGATCGCTGTCGGCAATTGCCTGGGCCAGCCTTTCGGTGGGTTCGAGGTCCAGGCGCATGGCGCTGAAACGGAAGGGCTGGTTGTCACCGGCCTGTTCGGCGATGGCGCCGGTCAGTGCCTCGTAATCAGCGGTGTGGCCGAGCAAAACCTTCGCCGGATTGATGCCGGCAAGGGCAGGGTGGTGTTCGAGGTAGTAAAGGAAATGCGAAATGGCGCGTTGCTTATCCATGTAGTCCTCCCTGACAAACCGAGAAAAGTGGCAGGCACAACCGGCCGGATCATGCCTGCCGGGGTGTCTTACAACGGCCACATCGCCGTGCCGAACGGAACGACCGCATCGGCTTGCATCATTTCAACGGCGGCTTCATGGGTCGGTGCTTCAAACCAATCGTCCAGTTGCAGTTCAGTTTCCAAGTCTTTTTCAAGTGCTTGCATTGTGAATCTCCTAGATGACTTTTTCGGTAAGTGCGGCGGCGCGTTTTTCAGTCATTGAATAACCCGCCAACTTGCCGGTCGATGCGTCTCGGCAAGTCGCTGCAAACCTAGTCCAGAGGTTTTTAAATTGCAAAAAGATAATCAAATTAGATTTATTTGAACTTTTTATTCTGTTTTTTAACGAGGCTTTTATCGATAAAAAACAAAAAACTAACTCGACCTTTTCCTTAGGAAGCTTCCTACCGTCAATTTGCAGTCGTCCTACGGATTGATCTGATTTGGAAAATATGCGTTACAGCTTGTAAAGAAAAGCTGACGGAATAGCGCCTGAAAGCCCTTGGATTGACGCTTGCGGAAGGGGTGTAAGGAAAACCTGCCGCAAACATGCCATTCACTGACCCTGCAGCGCTCTGGCCCGCTTGTTTCAGCGGCGCTGGAAGGGTGAGATGCGCCCCATGCCTGTCGTGCAGGTGCATAACAAGAAGGAGGCGCAATGTACGCCGTGACTCATCTCCACTTCTCCCCAAGGGGCGATTTTTCCGTCGTCCTTATCGAAGACCCGCAAAGGTCTGACCCTATTTTTGCAGCCGCCCGAGACCCTCGGGGCGGACACAGGCAATCCCGGCAAACGACGCGCTGATCCAGCGGTGTCTGGCAGCAGGGGGTTACAGGTGTACAATGCGCCGCGTTTTAACTGTGACCTCCTGCGCATCTGCGCAAACCTCAAGGCTATCCGCCTTGTTCACTCCGCCGCGCCACAAGCGTGTCGGGTTCGATTTCGTCACAGATAAAAACAAACAGGTGACGCATGACCGTTGTAAAAACGCTGAACTCCTTTTGCCTTCTCTGGGGTTTGATCGGCGCTGCTTGAAATCGCAACCGAGCAGCTACGTCTAACGAACATCATCAAACCTTGCGTGAGACCCTTTTCATGAGTGGACAAACCTCGCATTCAGGCGAGCTGAAACGCGGCCTGAAAAATCGCCATATTCAACTGATCGCCCTCGGTGGCGCGATCGGTACCGGGCTGTTCCTGGGCTCGGCCGGCGTGCTGAAATCAGCCGGCCCGTCGATGATCCTCGGCTATGCCATCTGCGGCTTCATTGCTTTCATGATCATGCGCCAGCTCGGCGAAATGATTGTCGAAGAGCCGGTTGCCGGTTCCTTCAGCCACTTCGCCCACAAATACTGGGGCGGTTTCGCCGGCTTCCTGTCGGGCTGGAACTGCTGGATTCTGTACATCCTGGTGGGCATGTCGGAGCTGACCGCGGTCGGCAAATACATCCACTACTGGGCGCCGGACATTCCGACCTGGGTCTCGGCCGCCGGTTTCTTCGTCTTGATCAACCTGATCAACCTGGCCAACGTCAAAGTCTTTGGCGAAGCCGAGTTCTGGTTCGCGATCATCAAGGTTGTGGCGATCGTCGGCATGATCGCGCTCGGCAGTTACCTGCTGGTCAGCGGCCATGGCGGCCCGCAAGCCTCGGTGACCAACCTGTGGGCCCACGGCGGCTTCTTCCCGAACGGTGTCAGCGGTCTGGTGATGGCCATGGCGATCATCATGTTCTCCTTCGGCGGCCTGGAGATGCTCGGTTTCACCGCAGCAGAAGCCGACAAACCGAAAACCGTGATCCCGAAAGCCATCAACCAGGTGATCTACCGGATCCTGATTTTCTACATCGGTGCACTGGTCATTCTGCTGTCGCTGACGCCGTGGGACAGCCTGTTGGCGACCCTGAACGCGTCGGGTGATTCCTACAGCGGCAGCCCGTTCGTGCAAGTGTTCTCGATGCTTGGCAGCAACACCGCCGCGCACATCCTCAACTTCGTGGTCCTGACCGCGGCGCTGTCGGTATACAACAGCGGCACCTACTGCAACAGCCGCATGCTGCTGGGCATGGCCGAGCAGGGCGACGCGCCGAAAGCTCTGGCGAAAATCGACAAGCGCGGCGTGCCGGTGCGCTCGATCCTCGCGTCGGCGGCGGTGACGTTGATCGCAGTGTTGCTGAACTACCTCGTCCCGCAGAACGCGCTGGAGTTGTTGATGTCGCTGGTGGTTGCCACCCTGGTGATCAACTGGGCGATGATCAGCTTCTCGCACTTCAAGTTCCGTCAGCACATGGACAAGACCAGGCAAACGCCGCTGTTCAAGGCCCTGTGGTACCCGTACGGGAACTACATCTGCCTGGCGTTCGTGGTGTTCATCCTCGGCGTGATGCTGTTGATCCCGGGCATCCAGATCTCGGTGTATGCGATTCCGGTGTGGGTTGCGTTCATGTGGGTTTGCTACGGCATCAAAAACAAGCGCAGTGCTCAGCATGCGTTGCAGGCGGCAAACGCGAAATAAGCGCAGCACGCAGAAACAACAAACCCGGCCAATGTGCCGGGTTTTTTTGTGAGCAACGCAAAACCTGTAGGAGCGAGCGATGCGGCGATCCGACTTGCCCGCGAAGCAGACGCCTCGGTTCATCAGGCAAACCGCGTTATCGTTCTTCGCGGGCAAGCCTCGCTCCTACAGGGTATTCTGGCGGTCCTGATATCGGACGCTTTTCCATGCTGGTGATTTCCAACAATGTGCATCTGCCGGATGCCGAGATCGAGTTGACGGCCATTCGCGCACAAGGCGCTGGTGGGCAGAACGTCAATAAGGTCTCCAGCGCCGTGCACTTGCGCTTCGACATTCCGGCCTCGTCCTTGCCCGAGTTCTACAAGGAGCGGCTGCTGGCGCTGCGGGACAGTCGCATCACCAGCGAAGGGGTGTTGATCATCAAGGCCCAGCAATACCGCACGCAGGAAGCCAATCGCGCCGATGCGCTGGAGCGGCTGACCGAGTTGATTCTCAGCGCCACCAAGGTCGAGAAAAAACGTCGCCCGACCAAGCCGACCCTCGGCTCTAAGAAGCGTCGGCTGGAGTCCAAGACCAAGCGCGGCAGCATCAAGGCCGGACGCGGCAAGATCGATTTCTAGCGCGTGTATCGTTCTTCACGATGCTTTGGCGCCTGCCGGTACAGATAAACACTAAGCGCCAAACCGCTCAACGCGGCAATCGCGGCAAACAGAAAGATCGAAGCGAAACCAAACCCGGCGGCAATCGCACCGGCCACTGGCCCGGTGATCCCCAGCGACAAATCGATGAACAATGAATAAGCCCCGACTGCCGCACCGCGACTGGAGGCGGGCACCAGGTTGACCGCTTCCACGCCCAACGCCGGGAACACCAGCGAGAAGCCGAAACCGCTCAATGCTGCACCAGCCAATGCCCAGTGAGCATCCGGCGCCAGCCACAGCAGCAATAAACCCAGGGTTTCCACCGACAGGCAAACAATCGCCACACGAAAACCGCCGAGGCGGTTGATCAGGTTGCCGAACAGCAGCCGCGCGCCGATGAAGCTGGCGCCGAACAGGCTCAGGCACAGCACCGCGTTGTCCCAATGTTGCGTGGCGTAATACAGCGTGATGAAGGTGGCGATGGTGCCGAATCCGATCGAGCCCAAGGCCAGGCCGCAACCATGGGGCAGCACCCGTCCCAGCACGTGCATGAACGGCAGCCGTTCACCGACCACAATCGGCGCGGCGGTTTTCGGCCAGGCCAGCGCCAGGCCGAGGAAGGCCAGCAGCACGATGCTCACGCCCATGCTCCACAAGCCCAATTGACTGACCAGCAGCACGCCCAACGGCGCGCCGACTGCCAGTGCGCCATAGCTGGCGATGCCGTTCCAGGAGATGACTTTGGCGGTGTTCGCGGCGCCGACCCGGCCGATGCCCCAGCCGATCGAGCCCGAGCCGACCAGGCTTTCCGCGCTGCCGAGCACCAGGCGGCCGATCAACAGGCTGATCAGGCTCAGCATCGGCAGGCTCTGGGTCCAGGCCGAAATCAGCATGAACACGCCACTCAAACCGCAGCCGGCGAGGCCGTACATGACGGCGAGTTTGCTGCCCTTGTTGTCGATGATTTTCCCGGCGTATGGCCGGCTGAGCAGGGTGGCCAGGTATTGCACGCTGATCACCAGCCCGGCGACCACGGCGCCGAAGCCGAGGTCGCTGTGGACGTAGCCGGGCAATACGGCGAGGGGAATGCCGATGTTCAGGTAGCCGATGAAGGTAAAGAGAACGATGGAAACGACTTGCAGCGTGACCGCCAGGGGGCGCTGGTTTTCAGACATGGGTAAAGGTCCACGGGAAAGCAGGATAGATAGGCTGCTTATGATAGCGGCGCGAGCGGCCGCGGGGCGTGGAAAAGTAAAACTATTTGCCGGGCGGGGTTATTCGGGTTTTGCCGGGGCAACCAATTGCGTCGTGACCAGGGCGGCCAAAGCGTTTTCTTCGCTGCCGAAACGGGCGAGCAACGCGGCTTGTTTCTCGGGGGACAGGCGATTCCAGATCTCGATCATCTTCTCGGCGGTGCCGATCAGGACGCTGGCTTGGGTCTCGCTGAATTCATCGGTCATGGTGTGGAGCTCGGGGTTCAGGCGGTGTGGAAAGCGCATGTTAGCGCTTTCCACACGGTCTGGCATTGCAGGTGTTTCAGTCTTCGCTGTCGGCCTGGCGGCGTTCAGTGGCTTCTTTCGGCTCGGGCTGTTGGGCACCGGCTTGTTGCGGGGTTGTCTGCTCAGTTTCGTGCAGGCTTGGGAAGGGGAGATTAGGGATCTCGTGCATGTTTCGCGCTCCTCGCAAAGTCTGTTGATAGATCTGGTAGATCCGCGCTTTTAAAAAGCTTGGGCAGGATACAGCAGGAGAAATGACAAAAAGACTTTTATATCCATTTGTTTCGACGGATGGAGTTGTCTAGACAGGTCAGTGTGGGCGACACAAAACAATGTGGGAGTGAGCCTTTGTGGCGAGGTGGTTTACCCCCGTTGGGTCGCGAAGCGGCCCCAGAAATGGGACTGCGGCGCAGTCCAACGGGGGTAAACCCCCTCGCCACAAAGGCTCACTCCCACAGGGGATGTGTAGGGTTTGAGGTTATTTGCAGACTTCGGCAATCGCCTCGGCCAGCAGATCCAGACGTGTCGCGTCGATCCCGGCCACGTTCGCCCGGCCGGTGCCCACCATGTAAACGCTATGGTGATCGCGCAGCTGTTTAACCTGATCCGGCGACAACCCGGTGTAAGAAAACATCCCGCGTTGCACACCAATATGCGCAAAGCGTTCACGCAAACCATGCGGTTGAAGTGCTTCCACCAGGCCGCTGCGCAGTTGGGCAATGCGCAAACGCATGGCCTCCACCTCGTCGGCCCAGAGGCTTTTCAGCTCTGGATCGCCAAGGATCGTCGCCACCACGGCAGCGCCGTGATCCGGTGGCGTCGACCACAGGTTGCGGGCGATGTTGGCCAGTTGGCTGCGGATATCCACCAGCTTCTCAGCGGTTTTCGCACAAACAATCAGTGCGCCGGTGCGATCACGGTACAGGCCGAAGTTCTTCGAGCAGGAGCTGGTGATCAGCACTTCTGGCAACTCGGCAGCGAACAGCCGTGTCGACCACGCATCCTGTTCCAGGCCATCGCCGAAACCCTGGTAGGCGAAGTCGATCAGCGGCACCAGATCGCGACTGCGCACCACGTCCAGCACGCGGCGCCAGTCGTCATGGGACAGATCGAAACCGGTCGGGTTGTGACAGCAGGCGTGCAGCAACACCACATCGCCCTTCGGCGCATCCTTGAGGACTGCCAGCATGGCTTCGACGTCGAGGCGGTTGTCGCTGCCGACGTATGGGTAATGACTGACCTTGACCCCGGCGGCCGCGAAGATGGTTTCGTGGATCGGCCAGGTCGGGTTGCTCAGCCACACGCCACGACCCGGCAGGCACTGGGCGATGAAATCCGCACTCAGGCGCAGCGCGCCGGTGCCGCCCGGCGTCTGGGTAGCGCCGGCCCGTTGTTCGGCGATCAGCGGGGAATCGGCGCCAAGCACCAGCTCATTGATCGCCTTGCCAAATGCCGGTTCGCCGTGACCACCGATGTAGGTCTTGGTGGTCTGGCGATCCACCAGGCGCTGCTCGGCGAGCTTCACGGACTGGGGAATCGGTGTCAGGCCCTGGGCATCTTTATAGACGCCCACGCCAAGGTCGAATTTGCGCGGGTTAGGGTCCTGCGCATAGGCCTCCATCAGGCCGAGAATCGGGTCGCCGGGAACTCGACCTATGGCGTCGAAATGCATTATTTGCGGCCCTCAGCGTCCTTGGCCACGTCGTCAGTGCGTGCGGCCATGATGAAATCGTTGCGGTGCAGGCCCTTGATGGAGTGGCTCCACCAGGTCACGGTGACTTTGCCCCATTCGGTCAGCAGGCCCGGGTGGTGACCTTCGGCCTCGGAGATTTCACCGACCGCGTTGGTGAACGCCAGAGCGTGTTTGAAATTCTTGAACAGAAAGACTTTTTCCAGCTGCATCACGCTGTCGCGCACTTCGATGTTCCAGTCCGGGATCTGCTTGATCAATACCGGCAGTTCTTCGTCGCTGACCTGGGGAGCGCCGGCCTGGCAGGCTTCGCAATGGGCTTGGTTCAATGTGGACATGATGAGTTCCTGAAATCTAATTATTGGAAATCGGCCGTCAGTTCCCCCACGCTAAACCAAAGCGTCGGTTTCTGACAGGCTCACTTGATTCTAAAAGCTGCGGATCACGCGGCTTTTTTGGGCGGAAATTTAGGCGCGTGCAAACCCAGCTGCATACCTTGTTTGACCATGCTCATGATGTCTTCATGAGCCACATCAAACAGACGCTTGAGGTTCGGCAGGACAAAGTACAGCGGTTGCAGGATGTCAATGCGGTACGGCGTGCGCATGCATTCCAGCGGATCGAACGGCTGATGCTCAGGTTCGTCCGACAGGCAGTAAACGGTTTCTTTCGGCGAAGAGAGAATGCCGCCGCCGTAAATGCGCAAGCCTTCTGGCGTATCGACCAGGCCAAACTCGATGGTCATCCAGTACAGACGCGCCAGGTACACGCGTTCTTCCTTGGTGGCCTGTAGGCCGAGTTTGCCGTAGGTGTGGGTAAATTCGGCGAACCAGGGGTTGGTCAGCAGCGGGCAGTGGCCAAAGATCTCGTGGAAAATGTCCGGCTCTTGCAGGTAATCCAGCTCTTCGCGGGTACGAATAAACGTCGCCACCGGAAACTGCTTGTTGGCCAGCAATTCGAAAAAGGTCTGGAAGGGGATCAGCGCCGGGACGCGGGCAACTTGCCAGCCGGTGGTTTCACCGAGGACTTTGTTGATCTCGCCCAGTTGCGGAATGCGGTCGTGGGGCAGACCGAGTTTTTCGATACCGTCCAGGTATTCCTGGCACGCACGCCCCTCGATCACTTTCAGTTGGCGAGTAATCAGCGTGTTCCACACCGCGTGTTCTTCAGCGGGGTAGTCGATAAAACCTTGCGCATCGGGCTCGCGAGCCACGTATTGCGTCTGCTTCATGCTGCTCTCCTGCTAGGGGAATTCGTTCTTGTTATGTGCTGCTATGGACTTAGAAATACTCCAAGGCGTGCGGTGATGCAGCAGGTGAGCGCAAGAATGTGTAGGAGAATTCGTCGTTTTTCGTAAAGTATTCGTTACGGTTTGGCGCCTATCGCGCAGCTATTGAGATTTGCGGGTTTGAAACGGCGCACAGGTGTCACATAATCTTGACGACTATCTGCGTGCCTCGGCAAATAAATAGGGCCGAGACACCGCACATACCCCTGTGGGAGCGAGCTTGCTCCGGGCGGCGTTCCGACGATAGCGGTGGGTCAGGAAAATTAATGTCGCCTGACACTCCCTCATCGCGAGCAGGCTCGCTCCCACAGGGGGTATCTCAGGCATTAAACCCATTCACCGCTTTTCAGGCCTTTTATATGCGTATCAAAGTCCACTGCCAGAACCGCATCGGCATTCTGCGCGACATTCTCAACTTGCTGGTCGAGTACGGGATCAACGTTGCTCGCGGCGAGGTCGGCGGTGAGCATGGCAACGCGATCTACCTGCATTGCCCGAACCTGATCAACATTCAGTTCCAGGCATTGCGTCCGAAATTCGAGTCGATTGCCGGGGTGTTTGGCGTCAAGCGTGTAGGGCTGATGCCCAGCGAGCGTCGGCACATGGAGCTCAATGCTTTGCTCGGCGCATTGGAGTTTCCGGTGCTGTCGATCGACATGGGCGGCTCCATCGTCGCGGCCAACCGTGCGGCAGCGCAGTTGTTGGGCGTGCGGGTGGATGAGGTGCCGGGGATTCCGTTGTCGCGGTATGCCGAGGATTTCGACTTGCCGGAACTGGTGCGCGCCAACAAGTCGCGGATCAATGGTTTGCGGGTCAAGGTCAAGGGCGACGTGTTTCTCGCCGACATCGCGCCGCTGCAATCAGAGCATGACGACAGCGAAGCCATGGCGGGCGCGGTGTTGACGTTGCACCGTGCTGATCGGGTGGGCGAGCGCATTTATAACGTGCGCAAGCAGGAACTGCGCGGGTTCGAC
This sequence comes from Pseudomonas sp. RT6P73, assembly GCF_054897715.1. Lineage (NCBI taxonomy): Bacteria > Pseudomonadati > Pseudomonadota > Gammaproteobacteria > Pseudomonadales > Pseudomonadaceae > Pseudomonas > Pseudomonas sp. RT6P73. The sequence continues at coordinate 1,225,483 of NZ_JBUBUV010000002.1, forward strand.
AGCATCTTCCAAAGCTCCAAGGTCATGGCGGCTGTAGTGCGCGAAGCCCGACGCATGGCGCCGCTGGATGCGCCGCTCTTGATAGAAGGCGAAACCGGCACCGGTAAAGAGTTGTTGGCGCGTGCCTGTCACTTGGCGAGCCCTCGCGGTCAATCACCGTTGATGGCACTCAACTGCGCCGGTTTGCCGGAATCGATGGCCGAGACCGAGTTGTTCGGCTACGGCCCCGGAGCCTTCGAGGGCGCGCGGGCCGAAGGCAAGCTCGGGCTGCTGGAACTGACGGCGGGCGGTACGCTGTTTCTCGATGGCGTCGGGGAAATGAGCCCGCGCTTGCAGGTGAAATTGCTGCGCTTCCTACAGGACGGTTGCTTCCGCCGTGTAGGCAGTGATGAAGAGGTTTATCTGGATGTGCGGGTGATCTGCGCGACGCAAGTGGACTTGTCCGAATTGTGCGCGCGCGGTGAGTTTCGCCAGGATTTGTATCACCGCTTGAACGTGCTGTCGCTGCACATCCCACCCCTGCGTGAATGCCTCGACGGTTTGACGCCATTGGTAGAACACTTCCTCGATCAGGCCAGTCGGCAGATCGGTTGCCCGCTGCCGAAGCTGGCGCCGGCGGCGATGGAGCGGCTGAGTCATTACCACTGGCCGGGCAATGTCCGGCAGTTGGAGAACGTGTTGTTCCAGGCGGTTTCCCTGTGCGAGGGCGGGACCGTGAAGGCCGAGCACATTCGCTTGCCGGATTACGGCGTGCGTCAGCCGCTTGGCGATTTCTCCCTCGAGGGTGGTCTGGATGCGATCGTCGGGCGCTTTGAGAAAGCGGTGCTGGAGCGGCTGTATTCCGAGCATCCGAGCAGTCGGCAGCTGGGCAAGCGCCTGGGGGTTTCCCATACGACCATTGCCAATAAATTGCGTGAGTACGAAGTCGGTAAAGACCCCGGCAACACCTAGATCCCTGTAACGCATAGATCCCTGTAGCAGCTGTCGAGCACCGCGAGGCAGCGTTCGGCGGCGAAGCCGTCGCAAACCCGGCATGCAAGGTTTTCCTGATACACCGCACTGGATGGTTTTACGACGACTTCGCCGCCGAACGCTGCCTCGCGGTGCTCGACAGCTGCTACAAGGGTTTCGTTGAGCCCAAGAGGTCGACACTTGCCGTTAGCGGCATAACACCGCCGGTTTTTCGTCTCCGATACATTTCCCCAATCCCCGTAAAACCCCTCAAGTCCTTTGTTTGCCGGGCCTCGCGCCGTCAAAAGAAAGTTGGTCTGCAAATTGCTTATCGCTCAGCAGTACAGCGGTGGGCGGCAAACGTCCGGCATGCAGAGGAAAGAGTGTGGATAAGTACCTTTATGTGGCAATGACCGGCGCCAGCCAGAATGCACTGGCGCAGAAGGCTCATGCCAACAACCTGGCAAACATCTCCACCAACGGTTTTCAGAAGGACCTGGAACAGGCCCGTTCGATGCCGGTGTTTGGTGACAGCTTTCCGGCGCGTGCATTTGCCATGACCGAGCGTCCGGCCACCGACTTCTCTCCAGGTTCGCTGGTTGAAACCGGTCGCGACCTCGACGTCGCAGTGCAAGGCAATGGCTGGATCGCCGTGCAGACCCCCGATGGCGCTGAAAGCTACGTGCGCACCGGCAGCCTGAACGTGGACGCCCTGGGCGTGCTGCGGGCCGGCAACGGTATGCCGGTGATGGGCAATGGCGGGCCGATCGCCGTGCCGCCCGAGCAGCAAATCGAAGTGGGCGAAGACGGCACCATCAGCATCCGTGCGATGGGCGAAGGCCCGCGCGTAATGGCTGAAGTCGACCGCATCAAACTGGTCAACCCTGACCTGAAGAACATGACCAAAGGCCTGGACGGTTCGATCCACACCAAGGACGGCAAGCCGGCGCAAGCCGATGCGGGCGTCAAACTGGTGTCCGGGTTCCTTGAGTCGAGCAACGTCAACGCCGTGGAAGAGATGACCTCGGTGCTGGCCTTGTCGAAGCAGTTCGAGCTGCACATCAAGATGATGAACACCGCCAAAGACGATGACCAGGCCATGGCTCGGGTCTTGCAGATCAGCTAATTATCAGAACGTCGCGCCGTAAAACAGGCGCACGAGGAGAATCGAATGCTTCCGGCTCTATGGGTTGCCAAAACAGGTCTGTCCGCCCAGGACACTAACCTGACGACCATTTCCAACAACCTGGCCAACGTGTCGACCACGGGTTTCAAACGTGACCGCGCCGAGTTCCAGGACTTGCTCTATCAGATCAAACGCCAGCCAGGCGCCCAGTCGACCCAGGACAGCGAACTGCCGTCGGGTCTGCAAGTGGGTACCGGTGTGCGCATCGTCGGCACCCAGAAAAACTTCACTGCCGGCAGCCTGCAAACCACCGAACAGCCACTCGACCTGGCCGTCGACGGTCGCGGTTTCTTCCAGATTCTGCAACCGGACGGAACCACGTCCTACACCCGTGACGGCACGTTCCATCTTGACTCCAACGGTCAGATCGTCAACGCCAGCGGCTTCGCCCTGGAACCGGCCATCGTCATTCCCAACGACGCGCAGACCTTCACGGTCGGTCGCGACGGCACTGTGTCCATCACCGTTCCGGGTAACCCGGCCAACCAGGTGATCGGCAACCTGCAGACCGCCGACTTCATCAACCCGGCCGGTCTGCAAGCCGTGGGTAACAACCTGTTCCTGGAAACCGCAGCCAGCGGCGCGCCGCAAGTCGGTACGCCGGGCCTGAACGGTTTCGGTACCACGCTGCAGAACACCCTGGAAACGTCCAACGTCAGCACCGTTGAAGAGATGGTCAACATGATCACCACTCAGCGTGCCTACGAGATGAACTCCAAGGTGATCTCCACCGCCGACCAGATGCTCTCGTTCGTAACGCAGAATCTGTAATCAGTCTATGAGGCGACCATGAGGTCGCCTGCAACACCGTGAGGTAGGGTCATGAATCGCTTTGTATCTGTTCTGGCACTGAGTGGGGTCGTCGTGCTCGCGGGCTGCGTCGCTCCGCCGCCCAAGCCCAATGACCCTTACTACGCCCCGGTGTTGCCGCGTACGCCGTTGCCGGCTGCCGCCAATAACGGCTCGATCTATCAGGCCGGTTTTGAACAGAACCTGTACAGCGACCGCAAGGCGTTCCGGGTCGGTGACATCATCACCATCACCCTGAACGAGCGCACCCAGGCCAGCAAAAACGCCAACTCGCAAATTGACAAGAACAGCAAGACCGACATCGGCCTGAGTTCGTTTTTCGGCGGTGGCCTGAGCACCAGTGACCCAGTGGGCAGCGGCAGCCTGAGCCTGGATGTCGGTTACGAAGGTGATCGCGCGACCAAGGGCGACAGCAAGTCCGGGCAGAGCAACAGCCTGACCGGCTCGATCACCGTGACCGTCGCTGATGTGTTGCCCAACGGCATCATCGCCGTGCGCGGCGAGAAGTGGCTGACGCTTAACACCGGCGATGAGCTGGTGCGGATTGCCGGCATGGTGCGCTCCGATGACATCGCCACCGACAACACCGTGTCGTCGACCCGCGTCGCCGATGCACGCATCACCTACTCGGGCACCGGTGCGTTTGCCGATGCGAGTCAGCCAGGCTGGTTCGACCGTTTCTTCCTCAGCCCGCTGTTCCCTTTCTAGGTGGCTACGTTGAATCTTAAACACCTGATGGTGGCCGCGCTGATGCTGTCCGCTGCGTTCAACGCGCAAGCCGAGCGGCTGAAGGACATCGCCAGTATTTCCGGCGTGCGTTCCAACCAATTGATCGGCTACGGCCTGGTGGTCGGGCTTAACGGCACCGGCGACCAGACGACGCAAACCCCGTTCACCCTGCAGACCTTCAACAACATGCTCTCGCAGTTCGGCATCAAGGTGCCGCCGGGTTCGGGTAACGTGCAGCTGAAGAACGTCGCCGCCGTGTCGATCAGTGCTGATCTGCCGGCGTTCGCCAAGCCAGGTCAACAGGTCGACATCACTGTTGCTTCGATCGGTAATTCCAAGAGCCTGCGTGGTGGCACCTTGCTGCTAACGCCGCTCAAGGGTATCGACGGCAACGTCTACGCGATCGCCCAGGGCAACCTGGTGGTCGGCGGTTTTGATGCTGAAGGTCGCGACGGTTCGAAGATCACCGTCAACGTTCCGTCGGCCGGTCGTATTCCCGGTGGTGCATCGGTCGAGCGTTCGGTGCCGAGCGGTTTCAACCAGGGCAACAGCCTGACCCTGAACCTCAACCGTTCGGACTTCACCACCGCCAAGCGCATCGTCGACAAGATCAACGACATGCTCGGCCCTGGCGTTGCCCAGGCCATCGACGGCGGTTCGATTCGGGTCAGCGCGCCACTCGATCCAAGCCAGCGCGTCGACTATTTGTCGATCCTCGAGAACCTTGAAGTCGACCCGGGTCAGGCGGTGGCGAAAGTCATCATCAACTCGCGGACCGGCACCATCGTGATCGGCCAGAACGTCAAGGTTTCACCGGCAGCCGTGACTCACGGCAGCCTGACAGTGACCATCACCGAAGACCCGATCGTCAGCCAGCCCGGCCCTCTGTCCAATGGCCAGACTGCCGTCGTGCCACGCTCGCGGGTTAACGCTCAGCAAGAAGCCAAGCCGATGTTCAAGTTCGGCCCGGGCACCACCCTCGACGAAATCGTGCGTGCGGTGAACCAGGTCGGCGCGGCGCCGGGTGACTTGATGGCGATCCTTGAAGCACTGAAACAGGCCGGCGCGTTGCAAGCCGACCTGATCGTGATCTGAGGACGGCGACCATGGATATGCGCAAGGGCGGTCTGGGTGTCAGCAGCAACGATTCGGGTTCCTATTCGGACTTGAATCGCTTGAACCAGCTCAAGGTCGGCGACAAGGACAGTGACGCGAACATGCGCAAGGTTGCGCAGGAATTCGAATCGTTGTTCCTCGGTGAAATGCTCAAGTCCATGCGCTCGGCCACCGAAGCGCTGGGCAAGGACAACCCGCTCAACACCCCGGCGGCCAAGCAATACCAGGAAATGTACGACCAGCAGTTGGCCGTTTCCATGTCCCGCGAAGGCGGCGGTATTGGTCTGGCAGATGTGCTGATGCGCCAGATGTCGAAGAACAAACCGCTGGCGCCGGGCGAGGCTGCGGCCTTGTCCGCCGCCAAGCAGGAAGCGGCGAAAGCCGCGGTGCCGACGCCGATTGCCGCGGGCACCGTGGCCACCGACGGTCCGCTGTCGCGGCTCAATGGTCAGCGTCCGTTGTGGGCGTCGCGTTCGGTAAAAGCGCCGGCAGGCGAGGGTACGCATCGCAATGACATGGAGCTGATCAATCAGCGCCGTCTGGCCTTGCCACCGAAACTGGCCGATCGCTTGCTCGCCGGTCTGGTGCCTTCGGCAACGACCGCCGTAGCGACAACCCCGAACAAAACCCTGCTGCCTGAGCGCGCCGCGACTCCGGTAGTGACCGGTGCCGGGCCGCTGTTCAATGGTGACTGGCTGCCTTCGCCAACCGATAACAAATCCAGCGGACGCCTGCAGGTCTACGGTCGTGCGATGGCGCAGATTCCACTGGCACCGCCGAAGAAAGCCTTCAGCTCCGCCGACGAATTCGTCAACACCATGCTGCCGATGGCCAAGGAAGCCGCCGACCGTATCGGTGTCGATCCGCGTTACCTGGTGGCCCAGGCTGCCCTGGAAACCGGTTGGGGCAAATCGGTCATGCGTGCCCAGGATGGCAGCAGCAGCCACAACCTGTTTGGCATAAAAGCCAGCAGCAACTGGAAGGGTGAATCGGCGCGCGCGATCACCAGCGAATTCAGGAATGGCGAGATGGTCAAGGAGACGGCCGAGTTCCGTTCCTACGACTCGTATAAAGACAGCTTCCATGACCTGGTGACTTTGCTGCAAACCAATAATCGCTATCAAGATGTTCTGAAGTCTGCCGATAACCCAGAACAGTTTGTACGCGAGCTGCAGAAAGCCGGTTATGCAACTGACCCGGCCTACGCAAGCAAGATTTCGCAGATAGCCAAGCAGATGACGAGTTACCAAAACTACGCTGCGGCGGGCGCTTCCACTACGCCTCTATAGGCACAAGGCATAAGGTCTGAACCATGAGTTTGCTCAATATCGGGATGTCGGGTCTGGCCGCTGGCCAATCCTCGTTGATGACTACCGGCAATAACATTGCCAACGCCGACACCGCCGGTTACTCACGCCAGCAAACCGTGCAGAGTACCAAAGCCTCGAATCAGTTCGGCAATGTCTACATCGGCAGTGGCACGACCCTGGCCGATGTACGCCGCGTCTACAACAGCTACCTCGATGCGCAATTGCAGACCACCACCTCGCTCAACAGCGATGCGGCCGCGTACGCCGGGCAGGTCAGCCCGCTCGACGCCTTGCTCTCGGACAGCGGCACCGGCCTCAATGGCGCCCTGACCAAGTTTTTCGCCTCGGTGCAGAACGTCAACGCCAAGCCGGGGGACGACGCGTCGCGTCAACTGCTGCTGAGCGATGCCCAGGCCTTGAGCAACCGTTTCAACTCAGTGTCCAGCCAGTTGACCCAGCAGAACGCGAGCATCAACGGCAACTTGACGAACATGGCCGATCGGGTCAACAAACTCGCCGACACCGTGGCGCAGTTGAACCAGAAGATTTCCGAAGTTTCCAAGTCTGGCGGCATGCCGAACGAGTTGCTCGATGCACGTAACGAAACCGTGCGTCAGCTCTCCACCTTCACCGGTGCGCAGGTCGTCGAGCGCGACGGTAACCTCGATATTTACCTGGGCAGCGGCCAGCCGCTGGTCATTGGCGGCACCGTCAGTAGCCTGTCAGTGGTGCCGAGCCAAAACGATCCTTCGCGTATGGCCATTCAGCTCGATCGCAACGGCAGCACCGTCGACATCACCTCGGTGATGACCGGTGGCGAAATGGGCGGCCTGCTGCGTTATCGCAACACGGTGCTGGACCCGGCCATGAACGAACTGGGCCGCGTGGCCCTGGTTGTCGCTGATCAGATGAACGGCCTCCAGGCCCAGGGTATCGACAAGAACGGTGCGTTCGGCTCGAACCTGTTCAACAGCATCAACAGTGCCGCGCAGATGGCCAACCGCAGTGTTGCCACCGTCGGCAACAGCGCCGGTTCAGGCAACTTCGATGTGACCATCGCGGACAGCGGCAAGCTGACGATCAACGACTACAAGGTCACCTTCACTACCGGCACCGACTACACCGTGCAGCGTCTGCCGGAAGGCACGTCCATGGGCGCTTTCAGCACCCTGACCACGCCGCCGCCGGTGATCGATGGTTTCTCGTTGAAGCTGACCGGCGGCACCGCCGCTGCGGGCGACACGTTCAAGATCACCCCGACCCGCAACGCGGCGGCGAACATCAAGACCGAGATGACCGACAGCAAACGTCTGGCCATCGCTGCGCCCTTGAACGCGGCCATTGTTCCGGGCGGCAGCGGGACCTTGACCATCTCGTCCAGCGGTCAACCGACCCTGACCACGAAGTTTGATATTTACGATGCCGCCACTACCACGGCGATCCAGAATGGCATCAAGAACTCGACGCCGGTCAAAGTGGTTTTCGGTTCGCCATCGGCCGACGGCACTAGCCAGACTTACCAATTGCTGGATGCCAAAGGTGTGCAGATCAGCACCGGCACCATCAAGCCAAACCAGAACAACACCCTGAGCCTGAGCATACCGCTCAAGGATGCCACGGGTGCGCCGATCATGGATCCGGGGCCGCCGGCCGTGCAGCGTACCGCGACCTTCGACATGACCGTGGCCGGTTCGCCGGGCACTGGTAGCGCGATCGACATCAACGTTGCGCAGCCAGGCACGATGGACAACCGCAACGGCACCGCACTGGCCGGCTTGCAGACCAAGCAGGTCGTGGACACCGGGAGCGCCAGCAAAGGCATTTCCCTGACCGACGCCTACGGCAAACTGGTCGAAGGTGTGGGCGCTAAAGCCGCTCAGGGCAAGCTCGACAGCGCCGCAACCGGCGCCATCCTGGCTAACGCCAAAGGTGCTCGTGACTCGCTGTCCGATGTCAACCTCGATGAGGAAACCGGCAACCTGGTCAAATATCAGCAGTACTACACCGCCTCTTCGCAGATCATCAAGGCTGCGCAGGAAATCTTCAGCACACTGATCAACAGTCTTTAAGGAGTCGTAGCCCATGCGCATTTCTACCAGCCAGTTTTACGAGTCCTCTGCCGCGAACTATCAGAAGAACTTCGCCAACGCGGTCAAAAGCACCGAAGAGTCCAGCAGCCTGGTTCGCGTCAACACCGCGGCCGATGATCCGGTCGGTGCCTCGCGCCTGCTGCAATTGGGTCAACAGGCATCGATGCTCGATCAGTACAAGGCCAACACCAACACCCTCAAGGCGACCCTGGGTCAGACCGAGTCGGTGATGACCAGCATCACTAACGTACTGCAGCGCGCCCAGGAGCTGGCGGTCGGTGCCGGCAACGCCGGTTACACCGACGCCGACCGTCAGGCCAACGCTTCGGAGTTGGGACAGATCGAAGAGCAGTTGTTGAGCCTGATGAACAGCCAGGACGAGAACGGCAAGTACATCTTTGCCGGTTCCAAGGGCGATACCGTGCCGTTCACGCGCAACGCCGATGGCACCTACAGCTACAACGGTGATCAGGTGACCCTCGACCTGGCGATCGGTGACACCATGTCGATGGCGACCAACAGCACCGGTTGGGCAGTATTCCAGCAGGCCATCAACACCAGTCGCAGCCAGGTCACCATGACCGCACCGGCGGTGGATGATGGTCGGGTGGTCCTGTCCAATGGTCAGGTGTCATCAAGCGTCACCTACAACAGCAAGTTCCGTGCAGGCGAGCCGTACACCATCGATTTCATCAGCGGCACTCAGTTGAAAATTACCGATTCGGGCGGTAATGACGTGACCGCCGAAGCCAGTCAGGGCGGTGTTTTCAACCCGGCCACCAAAGCGGGGCAGAACGTGTCGTTCCGCGGTGTCGAACTGAACCTGAACATCAATCTGGCGGCCGGCGATACCGCCGCCACCGTGCTGCCGGGCCACAGCTTTACCCTGGCGGCCAAGCCTGACACCTTTACGGCGACCCGTAGTCCGGGCAACCCGACGGCGACTCAAGTCACTGGCAGCAGCATCACCAACCCGGTGGCTTACCACGCCAGTTTCCCGACCGGTGCGGCGGTGATGAAATTCACCAGTGCCACCGCATTCGATTTGTACGCAGCACCGCTGACGGCCGATAGCAAACCGGTGTCTTCGGGTACCGTGGTGGCCGGCGTTGCGACCGCCTCGGGCGTGAGCTTCAACCTGACCGGTACACCGGGGGCAGGCGATCAGTTCAACGTGGCCGTCAACACTCACGAAACCCAGAACATTCTGGACACCGTGAGCCAGCTGAAAACCGCGCTGAATACGCCAACCAATAACAACCCGATCCTGAACCAGAAGCTGCAAGCTTCGCTGGCCTCGGGCCTCGGCAACCTGGCGAGCGGCAGCGATCAGTTGTCCAGTGCGTTGAGTTCGGTGGGTGGTCGCGGTTCAGCCCTGGATACCCAGAGCGAAACCAACCAGAGCCTGGTCCTGGCCAACGCCCAGACGCAGTCGTCGATCCGCGATTCCGATCCGGCCGAAGTGATGACTCGCCTGACGTTGCAAACAACCATGTTGCAAGCGTCGCAACTGGCCTTCAGCAAGATTGCTCAGTTGGGCTTGTTCAACAAGATCTGAGGCTGTGCCTGTCGAGCTGCCAACCGTCTTTTCCTAAGCGGTTCCGAAGCCTCTGCCCGAAAGGGCAGGGGTTCGCCGCTCGAGAGTTTCGCCGTGAATCAACACCCTCTAGTCAGTATCGTCATTCCCGCCTTCAACCCGCGCTTCTTCAGTCAGGCGCTGGAAAGTTCGCTCGCTCAAACCTATGAGAACGTCGAGATCGTCATCTGTGACGATTCGTCCACCGACGAGATTCGCGACATCGTCCAGTCGTTTGCCGACCCTGTGCACCCTGTTCGTTACCTGCGTAACCCGAAGCGCCTGGGCCTGCAAAATAACGTGCTGCGCTGTGTCAAAGAAGCCAGGGGCACGTTCATCAAAGTGCTGTGCGACGACGATCGCCTGTTTGCGCCGAGCATCGAGGTGCAGGCACGAGCGCTGATCGATCATCCCGAGGTCACGCTCGTTTGCGGCCTGCGCATGTTCAGCGATGCCGGGAACTTCATCCTGCCGCCAAGGCTCGATAACTGCCTGTTCTCGCCTGGCGATGCATTGCTCAAGGGCGATGACATGTTGGCTATTTTCGAGGGCACGCCAAAGAATTTCATCGGCAACTTCAGCTCGACCCTGATGCGCCGTGCCGATGTGCTGGAGCTGTTGCCTGCGCTGGTTCAGGAAAGTTGCGGCTTTGTCGCGATGCTCGATTTCGCTTTATTCGTGTGCCTGCTGCGACGCGGCAATATGGCGATGCTGAATACGGTGCTGAGCACCGAACGTCTGTACCCGGAACGTCTGAGCAAAACGTCGGAAATGGTCCGCGCCGCCGCGCAGGAACTGGAATGGTTGATTCAGATGCTCACCACGCGAGGAGGGGAGTCGGCACCGGCCTCGGGTTGGGTGCGCACGGTTGATTTGAACAAGGCGGCGGATGAGCCTCGTCAGTGGCAAGAGTTGTGCGTGGTGCGCGTACTGGGCGGCCGCAACACCGTGGTCAATGGCCGAGTCGGTGGGCAGAGCGACAGCTATGCCGATTTCTACCGAGAGTGGCTGGCGAGTCGTCATTTCACTTCGGCGGAAACGCGGCACATGCCGGAAACGATCAGCCGCTGGGCCGTGCGTCCGAACCTGGTGCCGATCATCATCGACACCGCGTCCGATAGCGTCGCCCTGAACGCCACCCTGGCCAGCCTCGCCACTCAACTGTACGCACCGCAAGCGGTGGTAGTGCTATCGAACGGCGACTGCGATGGTGCCGATAACGTGCTGCAGTTGCCGCTTGAGGACAACTGGTCGCACCAGCTCAATGCCGTGGTGCCTGCGCTTGAAGGCGCGCATTGGTTCTATTTGCTGCGCGCGGGTGACACGTTGCGTGAGTCGTCGCTGCTGGTGCTGGCGGAGCGCATTGCCGGCACTCCGGGCATGCTTTGCGCTTACAGCGATGAGGGTGCGCTGCTGGAGGGTGAGTCCGCCGATCCGGTGTTCAAGCCAGGCTTCAATCTCGACCTCATGCGTTCCTACCCGTACGTCGGGCGCACTCTGGCGTTCGAGCGCGAGCGCTTTTTGACGGTGGGTGGTTTCGATTCAGCTCATGGCGAATTGGCGCCGCAGGATTTGCTCTGGCGGCTGGTAGAAGAGGCCGGGTTGCACACCATTGAGCACATTGCCGAGATCCAGGTGGAGTCGACGCAGACCTTCGCCGATTGGCTGTCGTTGCCGGAAGTGATCGAGGGCAGCGAGGCGCTGGTCAGCGCGCACCTGACTCGCATCGGTCTTGAGCACCGGATTCGCGACTGCGAGTTGCCGCTGCTCAAACGCATCGATTACCTGCATGCTCATCGGCCTGTGGTCTCGATCATCATTGCGGCGGGCACATCGCTGGCCGCCTTGCAGCGCTGCACCGAAAGCCTGATCGAACAGACCTCATACACCGAATACGAAATCCTGATTGTGGATGAAGGGCGCGGCGATTCGGCGATGGCCGAGTGGCTGGAAGCGATGTCTCAACTGGGCGCCGCCATGTTGCGAGTGCTGCATTTTGACGGGCGTACCGGCGAGGCGGCCATCGTCAACTTCGCTGCCAGCCATGCGCGTGGCGAGTACTTGTTGACGCTTAGCCCGCGCAGCGTGATCTGCGCGGGCGACTGGCTCACCGAACTGCTCAACCACGCTCAACGTCCGGAAGTCGGCGTAGTGGGTGCACGCCTGCTGAGTGCCAACGGTGCGATTGTCTCTGCCGGTTTGGTTCTGGGGCTGGCCGGACCTGCCAGTTCGCCGTTTCTGGGCGAGCATGTCAGTGCTCGCGGCTACATGCAGCGTCTGCAAGTGGTGCAGAACTGGAGCGCTGTCAGCAGTGATTGCCTGATGGTGCGCAAAGAAGTGTTCGACAGCCTGGGTCAGTTGGATGACGCCGAGTTCAGCCTGGAGCTCGGCGCTGCTGATCTCTGCCTCAAAGCGGATAAAAACGGTTATCTGATCGTCTGGACACCTTTCGCAAGTGTGGTGATGGGGGAGCACACATCACCAGCAGCGTCGCAGGACAATGTGTCTGCGCAGATGCTTGAGCAGGAAACCTTCTACAAAAAGTGGTTGCCGAAAATAGCCCGTGATCCGGCCTACAATCCGGCGCTGACGCTCGGGGTGTCGAGCTTCAGTCTGGAGCCTTCGCTGCGCAACAACTGGAACCCGTTCTGCCATCGCGATCTCCCGGTGATTCTCGGGTTACCGGTCAACGAGTCGGCGATCGGGCATTACCGTGTGACAGCGCCTTTGGCTGAGCTTGAGGCGGCCGGGCGGGTCATTTCGCGTGTGGCTTACGAGTCGCCGTCGAGCGTGGAAATCGAGCGCTTGTCGCCTGACACCATTATTTTGCAGGGGCGCTATGGTGAAGGCTCGGCGGCCGACATTCTGCGGATGAAGAAGTACTCCAATGCCCTGCGTATTTTCGAGCTGGACGACTACATTGTCAGCACGCCGAAAAAGAACAGCCACGCTCGCAACAAGCCGATCAACACCGAGCAGTTGTTGCGTGAGGGCATTGCCCAGTGCGACCGCGTGGTGGTGACCACTCCGTCGTTGGCCGATGTGTTGTCGAGCATGCACAGCGATATTCGCGTGGTGCCCAACATGCTGCCGCCGGAGCCATGGTTGACGCTGAGCAGTCAGCGCCGTACCTCGAAAAAACCACGGGTTGGCTGGGGCGGTGGCACCAGTCACACCGGCGACTTGGAAATCATTGCCGATGTGGTTCGCGAGCTGGCCAATGAGGTGGATTGGGTCTTCTTTGGCATGTGTCCGGATGCGTTGCGCCCGTACGTTCATGAGTTCTATGGCACCATCGATTTGCAGAGTTACCCGTACAAATTGGCGAGCCTGAATCTTGATTTGGCGTTGGCGCCGTTGGAGTTTCATATCTTCAACGACTGCAAAAGTAATTTGCGGTTGCTGGAATATGGGGCTTGCGGGTATCCGGTTATTTGTACTGATACCCGTGCTTATGACGGGTTCCTGCCGTGTACCAAGGTTCTGAGTAACAGTACTGAGGAGTGGTTGCAGGCGATTCGTATGCACCTGGCTGATCCGGATGCCAGTTATCGCATGGGGGATCAGTTGCGGGAGGCGGTGCATCGGGACTTTATGTTGCGTGGGGATAATTTGCAGCATTGGCTTTGGGGGTGGTTGCCGGACTGATTGTTTGTTCCGTGTACAAACCGTTTGTTCGGTGTACATATCCGTTTCTTCGGTAACGGCGGCTTATGGTTTCGCCCTTACGGCGACTCACTTTTTTTTCAAACGCCAAAAAAAAGTAAGCAAAAAAAGGCTCGCCCCGAGCGTCCGGCCCCTCGCCTAGGCTCGGTGTACCTTCGCTCCGGTATCCATCCGGGGACACTGCCCTCCGGTTGGCTTCGCTGCACCTACATGCAGCGTGTTCGACTGCGTCGAACGGCGCTGCGCGCCACTCCCCGGATGAACACCTCCACTCAGCCTCCCGAAAGGGGCGGGTGGATCAAGATCAAAAGCTGAAGGCGAGCTAACGCTCGGCCTGATGAGTGGTGAAGAGCAAAAGCCGTACGCTGCTCTGCTTGCTTTTGTAGGAGCGAGGCTTGCCCGCGAAGGCGGTCTGGTAGCGACCTGTACTTGCGGATGTACGCAAGCTTCCCGAAGGCTACGATCCTTTTGGCTTTGGCTTTGGCTTTGGCTTTGGCTTTGGCTTTGGCTTTGGCTTTGGCTTTGGCTTTGGCTTTGGCTTTGGCTTTGGCTTTGGCTTTGGCTTTGGCTTTGGCTTTGGCTTTGGCTTTGGCTTTGGCTTTGGCTTTGGCTTTGGCTTTGGCTTTGGCTTTGGCTTTGGCTTTGGCTTTGGCTTTGGCTTTGGCTTTGGCTTTGGCTTTGGCTTTGGCTTTTGATCTTGATTCTGCTTTTGATCTCTCGCCCCTTCGGCAGGCCGAGCGTAGGTGTTCATCAGGGGGTTAGGCGCGAAGCGCCGTGCGGCGAAGCCGCACACATCGAGAGGAGGTCGTCGCGAAGCAGACCGTAGGCGACGCCCCCTGATGGACACCGTAGCGAGGGAACGCGGAGCCTTAGCGAGGCGCCGTACGCCGGGGCGAAGACCTTTGCTTCCTTTGGGGCGTTTGCCAAAGGGAGTCGCTGTAAGAGCGAAACCATAAGTAGCCGTTACCGCAGAAACGGATATGTACCCAAATCCCAAATCCCAAATCCCAAGCTCACCTCCCGCCTCTAGAAAGCTCTAACTTCCCGTCAGTCACCCACCCCGAGCAATTGGCTCACTTCCTGCAAGTCCCCCGCATATCGCCATAAAACCTTCACCTCAAAACGCGTGAAGGCCCCAGTGGCTGCGGGTAAATGATGTGCATCTGACGGTTCACCGACCCCTCGCGGGGGAGGCAGGGCCGCGCGAAGAGCAAGAGGACAGCGATGAAGGCAGTAATTCTGGCAGGTGGTCTCGGTACGCGGATCAGCGAAGAGTCGCACCTCAAGCCCAAGCCAATGATCGAAATCGGCGGCAAGCCAATTCTTTGGCACATTATGAAACAGTACTCCGCCCACGGGATTCACGACTTCGTGATCTGCCTTGGCTACAAGGGCTACGCGATCAAGGATTTCTTCGCCAACTATTTCCTGCACACCTCCGACGTCACCTTCGACATGTGCAACAACCGCATGGACGTTCACCAGAACTACAGCGAACCGTGGCGCGTGACCCTGATCGACACCGGCGAAGACACCATGACCGGTGGCCGCCTGCGTCGCGCCGCCCGTTACCTGGAAGGCGAACAAGCGTTCTGCTTCACCTACGGCGACGGCGTCTCGGACCTCAACATTGGCGCGTTGGTGGACTTCCACCTGACCCACGGCAAGCTCGCGACCGTGACCGCCGTGCAGCCACCGGGCCGTTACGGCGCCCTGGAGCGCGACGGTGACAGCGTCAAAGGCTTCATTGAAAAACCACGTGGTGATGGTGGCTGGATCAATGGTGGTTTCTTCGTGCTGTCGCCAAAAGTGCTGCCGTACATCGCCGACGATCAGACCTCCTGGGAGGCCGAGCCGTTGGCCGCGCTGGCCAGCGAACAGCAACTGCAAGCCTTCCAGCACGACGGTTTCTGGCATCCGATGGACACCCTGCGCGACAAAAACCACCTTGAGCAACTGTGGCTGAGCGGGGAGGCCCCATGGAAACAATGGGACTGAGCCCGGAGTTCTGGCGCGGCAAGCGGGTTCTGCTGACTGGCCATACCGGCTTCAAAGGCAGCTGGCTGACGTTGTGGCTGCAAAGCCTGGGCGCCGAGGTCAGCGGTTTTTCGCTCGACCCGTCGACCGAGCCGAGTCTGTTCGAGCTGGCGCGGGTGCACGAAGGCATCAACGATCAACGCGGCGATCTGCGTGACCTCGGCGCGTTGCTGGAGCTGATCGCCGAGACCCAGCCAGAAATCGTCCTGCACCTGGCGGCTCAGCCGCTGGTGCGCGAAGGTTATCGCGACCCGCTGGGGACTTACTCCAGCAACGTCATGGGCACCCTCAACCTGCTTGAAGCGATCCGCCAGGTCGGCGGCGTGCGCGCCTGCGTGCTGGTGACCACCGATAAGGTTTACGCCAACCAGGAATGGCTGTGGCCGTACCGTGAAAACGAAGCCCTCGGTGGACACGATCCGTACAGCAGCAGCAAAGCTTGCTGCGAGTTGTTGGCACAGTCTTACGCCGCTTCGTTCTTCCCGGCTGAAAAGTATGCCGAACACGGCTTGGCTTTGGCCACGGCGCGTGCCGGCAACGTCTTGGGCGGTGGTGATTTTGCCCCGGAACGTTTGATTCCGGATGTGTTGAAAGCCTGGTCCGCCGACGAACCCGTGACCCTGCGCTACCCGCAAGCCGTGCGTCCGTGGCAGCACGCGCTGGAGCCGCTGGCCGGTTACCTGCAACTGGCCGCCGGGCTCTACGAAAAAGGTCCCGAATTTGCCGGTGCGTGGAACTTCGGTCCGAGCGAAGCGGACATGTGCAGCGTCGGCGAAGTCGTCGAATTGCTTGCCAGCCGCTGGCCGCAAGCGCGCGGCCTGCGTATCGAGCCGAGTGATTTGCATGAGGCCGGTCTGCTGCGCCTGGACAGCAGCCGCGCCCGTCAACTGTTGGCCTGGCAACCGCGCTGGTCGTTGCAGCAGTGCCTGACCCAGACCCTCGACTGGCACTTGGCGTGGCAAAACGGCGACGACATGCGCGCCATCACCCTGAGCCAGTTGAACCTGTACCGAGGCGCGCTGTGAGCGAGTTTCTGTTGAAACCATTGCCGCTCGCCGGGTTGTTCAGCGTGCAGCACAAACGCTTCGAAGATGAGCGCGGGCACTTTGCGCGGCTGTTCTGTGAAGGCAGCCTCAGCGCCTTCGGGCAACCGTTTCATATCCGTCAGATCAACCATTCCTGCACCCGCGAGCGCGGCAGTGTGCGTGGTCTGCATTACCAGAACGCCAGAGCGCCGGAAGCCAAGCTGATCACCTGCCTGCGCGGTGAAGTCTGGGACGTGGCGGTGGATTTGCGCCCCGACTCCGAGACCTTCCTGCACTGGCATGCCGAACACCTGCGCGCCGGCGATGGACGCAGCCTGTTGATCCCGGCCGGGTTCGCCCATGGCTTTCAGACCCTGACCGACGACGCCGAATTGCTCTACCTGCACAGCGCGGATTACACGCCTGCGCATGAGGGTGGTTTGAGTGTGAACGATCCACGGCTGGCGATTGCCTGGCCGTTGCCTGTCAATAATCTGTCGGCCAGGGATTCCAGCCATCCCTTGCTCGATGAACACTTCGCTGGAGTACGCGTATGAACTGCCGTGGTTGCGGGACTTCTCTGGCCTTGCCGCTGATCGATCTCGGCACCTCGCCGCCGTCCAACGCCTATGTGCACGCCGATCAGCTGGAGCAAGCCGAGCAATGGGTGCCGCTGAAGGTGGCGGTATGTCAGCAGTGCTGGCTGGTGCAGACCGAGGATTACACCAGCGCCGACAGCCTGTTCGACGCCGAGTATGCCTATTTCAGTTCGTTCTCCAGCACCTGGCTGGCCCATGCCGATAAGTACGTGGCCGAGATGGTCGAGCGCTTCGGCCTGACCGGCGATAGCCGCGTGGTGGAAATCGCCGCCAACGACGGTTACCTGTTGCAGTACGTGGCCGGACGCGGCATCCCTTGCCTGGGCGTCGAGCCGACCCGCAGCACCGCGCAAGCGGCGCGGGAAAAAGGCCTGGAAATCCGCGAGCTGTTCTTCGGCCGCGACACGGCTTCGCAGTTGATCGCCGACGGTTGGTCCGCCGACCTGATGGCGGCCAACAACGTGCTGGCCCATGTGCCGGACATCAATGATTTCCTCGGCGGTTTCGCGACGTTGCTGAAGCCGACCGGCGTGGCGACGTTTGAGTTTCCGCAGTTGCTGACCCTGATGGCCGGGCAGCAGTTCGACACGCTGTATCACGAGCACTATTCCTACCTGTCGCTGACCGCGGTGCAAACGCTGTGCGAGCGCAACGGTCTGGAAGTGTTCGACGTCAGTCAGTTGTCGACCCACGGCGGTTCGCTGCGGGTCTTCGTCCAGCGTGCCGATGGTGTGCGACGCGACGTGCAGCCAGCCGTTGCGCAGCAGCTGCAAGCCGAACTCGCCGCCGGGGTGAAAACCCCCGAGTACTACGCGACCCTCGCGCCCGCCGCCGAACGCATCAAGCACGAACTGCTGCGTTTCCTGTTGCAGGCGAAAGCTGACGGCAAGCGCGTGGTCGGTTACGGCGCCGCGGCCAAGGGCAACACCTTGCTCAACTTCGCAGGCGTCAAACCGGACCTGTTGGCCTGGGTCGCCGACGCCAACCCGCACAAGCAGGGCAAGTACCTGCCGGGCAGTCGCATACCGATTGTTTCGCCGGCGCAGATCGAGCTGGAAAAACCGGATTACGTGCTGGTGCTGCCGTGGAACCTGCTGCACGAAGTCAGTCAGCAACTGGCCCAGGTGCGCGAGTGGGACGGGCGCTTTGTCATCGCCGTGCCTGAGTTGACCGTTCTGTGAAGGTTCTGGTCACCGGGGCGACCGGGTTCGTCGGCAGGCATCTTGTCGAGGCCTTGCTCGCCCGTGGCTGCGAAGTCCGTGCCGTGGCGCGCAACGCCGAGACCGCAGCAAACATGCCGTGGATCAATGCCGTGGAGTTCATCGCGGCGGATATTCACGCCGACGATGTGAACATCGCCGCGCTGACCGATGGCGTTGATGCCTTGGCGCATCTGGCCTGGCCAGGGTTGCCGAACTATCAGGCGCTGTTTCACTTCGAGCACAACCTGATGGCCGATTACCGGTTCATCAAGGGCGCGGTCGAGGCGGGTGTATCGCAAGTGCTGGTCACCGGGACCTGTTTTGAATACGGCCTGCAGAGTGGTCCGCTCAGCGAACAGACCACACCGCAGCCGGGCAATCCTTATGGGCTGGCAAAAAATACTCTGCGTCTGTTCCTCGAAAACCTGCAGCGGATTCAGCCATTCACCCTGCAATGGGCACGGCTGTTCTACCTGCACGGCGAGGGGCAGAACCCGAACAGTTTGCTGGCGGCGCTGGACCGGGCCATCGATGCCGGTGACGACAGTTTCAACATGTCGGCCGGCGAACAGTTGCGCGATTACCTGGCCATCGAGACGGCCGCCGGCTACCTCGCCGCCATCGTGCAAAACCGTGATTTCGACGGCGTAATCAATTGTTCCAGCGGCCAACCGGTATCGGTGCGGGCGCTGGTCGAGCAGCGACTGCGGGAACGCGGCGCAGCGATCCGTTTGAACCTCGGTCACTACCCATACCCGACCCACGAGCCGATGGCATTCTGGGGCGTGGCGGACCGTTTGCAACAGCTACTGGGAGCAGAGCATGAGGCATGAGTTGTATCGGGTCGCCGACCTGCCGGTGTTGCAGAACCGCACCTTTGCCGACCCCGCGTCTGCGAAAGCTTCGGCGTGCGCCGACATGGTCCTGGTGCAGGACGAAAAGAGCGGGTTGATCTTCAACCAGGCCTTCGATGCCGACAAGCTCAGCTACGACGCTGACTACCAGAATGAGCAAGCGCACTCGGGCCAGTTCCAGAAGCACTTGAGCGATGTCGAAGGCATCATTGCCCGCCACTTCAAGGGTCAGGAACTGATCGAAGTCGGCTGCGGCAAAGGCTACTTTCTGGAGCTGCTGAAAAGCCTGGGTTACGCCATCACCGGCATCGACCCGGCCTACGAAGGCAGCAGCGCCGATGTGATCAAGGCGCCGTTCACTCGTGGCCTGGGCCTGGCGGCGGACGCCATTGTGCTGCGCCATGTGCTGGAACACATTCAGGACCCGGTAAGTTTCCTCGCCGAAATGGCCGACGCCAATCAGGGCGGGCAGATCTACATCGAAGTGCCGTGCTTCGACTGGATTCTGGAGCATCGTGCCTGGTTCGACCTGTTCTACGAGCACGTCAATTACTTCCGCCTCGATGACCTGCGCCGGATGTTCGGCACGGTGCACGAGGCAGGTCACCTGTTCGGTGGCCAATACCTGTACATCGTGGCGGACCTGGCGACCTTGCGCCTGACCCCGGACCAACCGGTGCCACGCCTTGAGTTGCCGCCAGGTTTCACCAGCAGCCTCGAGCGAGCGGTGCAGATCATTCAAGCCGCGCCCGAACAAGGTTCGGCGATCTGGGGCGCGTCATCCAAAGGCGTGATCTATTCGCTGTTCCTGCAACGGGCCGGTGTGGCGGTGGATCGCGTGGTGGATATCAATCCGGCCAAACAGGGTCGGTATCTGCCCCTCAGTGGCGTGCGGGTGTCCTCGCCGCAAGAGGCCATGGATGCGTTGCCCGAAGGCGCCAACCTGTTTGTGATGAACTCCAACTACCTCGAAGAAATCAAGCGGATGACCGATGGACGCTACGTCTATCACGCCGTCGACAGCGCTTCGTTCCAGTGACTATTGAGATTAGAAAAATGACCGACAACACCATCAATACAGCCTTCGAAGCCGAGTGCCAGGCAGAAATCGCGGCACAGGGCGACGACCAGAAACTCACCGGCCTGGCCCAGGATTTCTTCAACCAGTCGGCCAAGCACAAGTACAGCTACCACTTCTCGTGGATGGGCCGTCCGATCATTCAGTTGCCGCAAGACATGATGGCGATGCAGGAAATCATCTGGCAGGTCAAACCCGACCTGGTGATCGAATGCGGCATCGCCCACGGCGGCTCGATCATCTACTACGCCTCGTTGCTGGAGCTGCAAGGTCACGGCGAAGTACTGGGTATCGACCTCGACATTCGCCCGCACAACCGCGAAGCCATCGAAAGCCACCCGATGAGCAAGCGCATCAAAATGATCGAAGGTTCGAGCATCGACGCGGCCATCGCCGAGCAAGTGCGTGCGGCGGCCGAAGGCAAGAAAGTCATTCTGGTACTGGATTCCAACCACACCCATGACCACGTGCTGGAAGAGCTGCGCCTGTACGCACCACTGGTGTCGGTCGACAGCTACTGCGTGGTGATGGACACCGTGGTTGAAGACATGCCGGCCGACTTCTTCCCGGATCGTCCATGGGGCCCGGGCGATAACCCGAAGACCGCCGTGTGGAAATACCTGGAAGAAAACGCTGACTTCGAAATCGACCGTCAGTTGCAGAACAAGCTGCTGATCACCGTGGCGCCGGACGGCTACCTGCGTCGCGTTCGTTAATCATTATTGAATCTGGGTTCTCGGCGCTTGGCCGGTTGTGGGGATAGAGATATGCGCGTTCTAAACACTGCTCGTAACGATGTGGCACCGCTGAATGAACGGTTGACGGTGGTGGTGATTTCCCACAACCGCAACGCCTACCTGCGGCGTACCTTGCAGTATTACAGCAGCTATCCCTGCACGATTCTGGTTCTGGATTCTTCGCTCAAAAGCGATGATGACATCACCCGGGATTACCCGATGGTCGATTACCGGCACCTGCCGCAGTTCACCTACACCGGGTTGCAGGAAAAACTCGCGTATGGCGTGAATCAGGTGACCACGCCGTACATGGTGCTGGCGGCCGATGACGATTTCCTGTTGCACGATGCGGTCACCGAGTCGCTGGAATTCCTCGAAGACAACGCCGACTACGGCATGGCCCACGGTTACGGAATCATGTACCTGGCCCGCGCCACGGAAGTGAATTACTTCCGTCGCGACCGCAAGGGACCGGAAGATTATTGCTCGGATAAAGCCGAAGATCGCCTGACACAATTCATGGGTCACTTCCTGCCGCCGTTCTATGCGGTCAGCCGCACCGAGCTGCTGCAAGACTGGCACAACGCGCTGCTGCCAGGCACCAGCTTCGAGTGGCAGGAAATCGGCCATGCCTATTACATGCTCGCACGGGCCAAGGCACGAATTCTGCCGATCCCGTTCGCTGTGCGGGAAATTCCCTACGGTGCCTCGGAGCACAACACCAACGTGCTGACGGTGTTGACGCTTAAAGACGCGAAAACCGTGGCCGACCGCGAGCGCTTCGCCGAGTTTCTGGCTTCGTTGCCCACCGGCATGAGCCACAAGACGCTGGCCGAGGGCAAGCAAGTGGCGCTGGACAGCTTCGCCACCATGGCCGACTGCCTGACTAACCTGCGTTCGTTGCAGGGGACGATGATTTTCACATCGACCTGGCACGGGGCGGGCAAAGAGCCGGTGCGCCTGTTTGGTCAGCAACAGTTCGTCGAAATGCCGTTCTACAACCAGCCGGTGTTCGATCTGCTGACCGAGTTCGAATTCCTCCTGCACACCCTGCCCGCCGGCAAATTGCAGTTGCAGGAACTGGAAGGCATTTTGCTCAAGCAGCATGAGCTGATGCGCGTTCACCCTAATGACAACGACCGCACCCTGCGTGCTCGTTTGTGGGAAGCACTGAGCCTCTATGCGTTCAACCGCACCGTGGTTGCGCGTCTGGCCGAGTCGTTGCAGGGCACCGAAGAAGAGGAAGAAGGCGTCAAGCTGCAAGCCTGGGCCAAGCGCCTGGCGTCGGTGCCGGCACAAGACGAACAGTCGTTGTTCGAGAACATGCCTTCCGGTCGCCTGCTGAGCTGGATCGACGCGCGCAACCCGGATGCCAAGCAGCTCAAGTCGATCAACGCGCACCTGGCCAAACACAACGGCGGTCCACAATTCGGCATTCTGTTGCTGGACCTGGATGCCGACATGGTCAAGTTGCAGGCCACCTTCGACAGCCTGGTCAGTGGCCACTGCAAGGCGTTCAAGCTGGTGGTGTTCACCACCGGAGATTTGCCGGCAACCACAACACCGCGTGACACCGTGCACTTCGTCAAAGTCACCACCACCAACTACGTTGACCGCATCAACCAGAGCGTGACCCAGTCCACCGTCGACTGGCTGGTGCTGGCCGAGGCCGGTGATCAGTTCACCGCCAGCGGCCTGCTGCGTGCCAGCCTCGAATTGCAAGGCGCCGAAGGCGTACGTGCGGTGGCCATGGACGAAATCCAGCGTCAGGAAAACGGTTCCCTGAGCGAAGTCTTCCGTCCGGGCGTCAACCTCGATCTGCTGCAAAGCGTGCCGTCGCTGATGGCCCGTCACTGGCTGATTCAGCGTGACGTATTGGCCGAGGCCGGTGGTTATTCGACTGAATACGCGTCGGCGCTGGAATTTGATTTGGTGCTGCGCCTGATCGAAGACGGCGGTTTGGGTGGTCTCGCACATCTGGCCGAGCCGCTGCTGATCTGCAACGCCCCGTCCACCGAGGCAAACCCTCACGAGCGTCAGACCCTGACCCGTTCCCTGACGGCCCGCGGCTACCGCGGCCAGGTCAGCTCCGAGCTGCCGCAAACCTGGCAGATCGACTACCAGCACGCCAAGCGCCCGAAAGTGTCGATCATCCTGCACAGCCAGGACAATTTCGAGTCGCTGCAACGCGCCGTGGTCAGCGTGCTGCAACGTACCCGTTATCAGCAGCATGAAATCCTGATTGCCGATAACCACAGTCAGTCCGAAGAACTCGCCACTTGGTTGGCCAGCCTGGAAGGCAAGGGCGATCGCCTGCGCATCCTGCGGACCGGCAAGCGTCTGAGCGCCTCGGCGCTGTACAACGTTGCCGTGCGTGAAGCCAAGGGCGACTACGTGGTGCTGATGTCGGCCGACGTCGAAGTGGTCAACTCCAACTGGCTCGATAGTCTGCTCAACCAGGCTCAGCGTCCGGAAGTCGGGATTGTCGGCGCCAAGCTGATGGACTTCCGTGGTGTCACCACTCAGGCCGGTCTGGTACTGGGCCTTAACGGTGTACTGGGCTCGGTGTTTATCGGTGAGCGCAAAGATGCCAAAGGCTACATGAACGGTCATCAGGTGGAGCAGAACTACTCGGCAGTGTCCGGGGCTTGCATGATGGTTCGCAAAGACCTTTATGAAGCCGTCGGCGGTCTGGACGAAGAGCATTTCGACGAGGCCTTCGCTGACATCGATCTGTGCCTGAAGGCTGCCGACGCCGGTTACCTGATTGTCTGGTGCCCGCAGGCGCAAATGCTGCACCCGGGCCTGTTGCCTGACGCGCCGCAAACCGCCGCAGCCCTGCAAGACAAGTGGCAAGCGCGTTTCGCCCAGGATTCGGCTTACAACCAGAACCTGGCCTTGACCGGCAAGGGCTTTACCCTCGGCGACGCTTCCAGTGTGAACTGGGCGCAGTTGCTCGCTTAAGCTGTCAGATCAGCAAAAGGACTCAACACATGTGCAACGGCAAAATGAAGTTCAAGGACACTTGTGTCTGCCCGTTGGTTGGGCATTGTGTTGAGTCACGGTCATGATGCCGTACCGGATTCCCTACGGCCGACAGAACATCGATCAGTCGGACATTGACGCCGTCATGGCAGTGCTCAACTCGCCCTGGCTGACCCAGGGACCGACGATCGAGCGCTTTGAAAAAGCCCTGGCCGAACACTGCCAGGCTGAATATGCGGTAGCGGTATGCAACGCCACGGCGGCGTTGCACATTGCCTGCCTGGTCGCAGGACTTGGGCCGGGCGATTACCTCTGGACCAGTCCCAACACTTTTGTCGCCTCCGCCAACTGCGGTCGCTACTGTGGCGCCGACGTCGATTTCGTCGACATCGACCCGCATACCTTGAACCTGGATGCTCGGTTACTCGCCGAGAAACTCGAGATCGCCGAAGCCGCCGGCAAGCTGCCCAAAGTGGTGGTGGCGGTCGCGTTCGCCGGGCAGAGTTGCGACATGCGTACGATCTCGCAGTTGTCCGAACGCTATGGTTTCACCTTGATCGAAGACGCCTCCCATGCGGTGGGTGCCTCGTATCTCGGTCGGCCAGTCGGTTGTGGCCAGTACGCTGCAATGACGATTTTCAGCTTTCACCCGGTCAAGATCATTACCAGCGCCGAGGGTGGCATGGTGCTGACCAATCGCCCGGAGTTCGCCGACCGTTTGCGGCGCTTGCGCAGCCACGGCATTACCGGTGATCCGGCGCAGATGAACGTGCCGGACACGGGGTTGTGGTACTACCAGCAATTGGAACTGGGCTTCAATTACCGCATGACCGATCTGCATGCTGCGTTGGGCCTGTCGCAAATGGCGCGGCTCGATGCGTTTGTCGCCCGGCGTCGTCAACTGGCTGCGCGTTATGAAACACTGCTGGCCGGTATCCCGGTGACATTACCGGGGGTTCAGTCGGGTACAGAGTCGGCCTGGCACCTGTACGTGGTTCGGTTGCAGTTGGCGCAGGTCAAGCTCAACCAGACCCAGGTGTTCGAAGCGTTGCGGGCTGCCGGGTTGGGTGTGAACCTGCATTACATTCCGGTGCATTTGCAGCCGTATTACCGTGAGCAGGGTTTCAAGGATGGCGACTTTCCGCAGGCCGAACGTTACTTTTCCGAGGCCATCAGCTTGCCGTTGTACCCGGATCTGACGGATGAAGAGCAGGAAGAAGTGGTGGAACATTTGAGGCGAATTCTCGGTTGAACATCATGATTTATCGTCGGGTGACGGAGAGTCGGCTGTGAGTAGCGTGGCCGTTATCCCGGCCCGGGGCGGCAGCAAACGCATACCGCGCAAGAACCTCAAGCCGTTCGACGGCGTGCCGATGATCGTCCGCTCGATCCGTACGGCGCTGGATTCGCAGCTGTTCGATCTGGTAGTCGTCAGCACCGACGATGAAGAAATCGCCGAGCTCGCGCGGGCGCATGGTGCTGAGGTGCCGTTCATGCGTCCGGCGTCGTTGGCCGACGATTTCACCGGCACCGCTGCGGTGATGGTGCATGCCTTGAATGAGCTTTCGGCGTTCGACTATGCCTGCTGCCTCTACGCCACCGCGCCGCTGTTGCAGGCGCGGTTTCTGCGTCAGGGATTTGAATTGCTGGAGCAGCACCCGGATAAATCCTTCGCGTTTTCCGTGGCCGGTTTCGGCTTTCCCGTGCAGCGTGCCTTGACCCTCGACGAGCAGGGCGCACTGACATCGTTGTACCCGGAATTTCGCAACACTCGCTCGCAGGATCTGGCCGAAGCCTTCCAAGACGCCGGTCAGTTCTACTGGGGGCGCAGCGAGGCCTGGTTGCGCGGTGATGTGTTGTTTTCCCCGGCGAGCCTGCCGGTGATTCTGCCGCGGCATCTGGTGCAGGACATCGACACTCCCGAAGACTGGAAGCGCGCTGAATACCTGTACGCCGCGCTGAAGGCCGGCGGTGAATTGCAATGAGGGTACTGATTCGTTCCGACGCGTCGCCGACCATTGGCAGCGGGCATATCGCTCGCTTGTTGCCCCTGGCCAGAACCTTGCGCAAGCAGGGCTCGCACGTGGCCTTTGCCTGTCGGCTGCTGCCGGGGCATCGTCTGGACGCGCTGGCGGCCGAAGGTTTCGAAACCTTCGCGTTGCCAGAGCGCTATCCCGATGAAGACCCGCAGCAAGCCATCGAATCCATGCTGCCGTGGCAGGCGGACATCGACGCGTTGGCGCACGCGTTGGAAAACCATCCGGCGTTCGACTGGATCGTCGTCGACCACTATGGCCTCGACCATCACTGGCAGAACGCGGCACGGCGCTGGGCACCACGGATCGCTGCGGTGGATGACCTTGCCACCCGCCAGTACAGCGTCGATTTGTTGCTCAATCAAAACTTGTCCGGCACACCGCAGGCCTACGCCTCGCTGCTCAAATCCGATTGCCAAACCTTGCTCGGCCCTCGTTTCGCGATGCTGCGCGATGAGTTCCGCTGCCCGGCGATACCGATCAGGCCTAAAGCCAAGCGGGTGCTGGTGAATTTCGGCGGCTTCGATGCGGCGATGCAGACTCACCACGCGATGCTGGCGATGGCGGATTTCGATGCGCTGGAAGTCGATTTCGTTGCCGGTGCCGACAACCCGGCCTGGGACACGATGCAGGCCATGGCAGCGAATCGCCCGAACTGGCGTTTGCACAGTTTTGTCAGCGACTTCTACCGGCTGATGACCGAGGCCGACCTGTTTGTCGGCGCCGGTGGCGGCACCAGTTGGGAGCGGGCGGCCATGGGCTTGCCGACGATTTGTATTGCGGTTTCGAATAATCAGCAGGCCAACGGCGAGGTCATGGCGGCTTCGGGCGCACATGTTTATCTGGGCACTCGTGAGCAGGTGAGCGTCGAACAACTGCGCCAAGCCATCGGTTTTGTCGCGGGTAATCAGGGGGTACGCCAGAGCCTGGCCGAACATTCGCGGCAACTGGTCGATGGCCGCGGCGCGCAGCGAGTGGCGGCCGCCTTGGCCGGTGCGGTGTTGCAGATCCGCCCCGCGACCGCAGACGATGCGCAGCTTCTGTTCGATGGGCGCAATGCCGAGGCGGTGCGGCGCTGGTCGCTGGAGACCGGGGCGATTGAATGGGCGTCGCATCAAAGCTGGCTGACCTCCAGTTTGAACAATGAGCAGCGCTTGCTGCTGATCGCCGAGGCCGATGACGGTCCGGTGGGTGTGCTGCGTTATGACTTGCGCGGCGTTGAAGCCGAAGTCTCGATTTATCTGTTCGAAGATCGCATCGGCCTGGGTTGGGGCAGGGCGTTGCTGACCCGCGGCGAGGCGTTTGTCACGACCCACTGGCCGCAACTGACCGCCATCACCGCTCAGGTATTGCCGGCCAACCAGCCGTCGCTGAAGGTATTTCGCGAAGCCGGTTTCACTCAGAGTGCTTGCGCGTTCACGCGCGTATTGAAGGATTACAGCAATGACTAGTTTCAAGATCGGCAACCGCTCAATCGGTGCCGACGCGCCACCGTTCATCATCGCCGAGATGAGTGGCAACCATAACCAGTCGCTGGACATGGCGCTTCAAATCGTCGAAGCCGCGGCCAGGGCCGGCGCGCATGCCTTGAAGCTGCAAACCTACACCGCAGACACCATGACCCTGGACCTGTCCGAGGGCGAGTTCTTCATCAAGGACCCCAACAGTCTGTGGGCCGGAACCTCGTTGTACGCGTTATACGAGAAAGCGCATACGCCGTGGGAATGGCACGCACCGATTTTCGCCCGGGCCAAAGAACTGGGCATGCTGGCGTTCTCCACGCCGTTCGATGACAGCGCCGTCGACTTCCTCGAGCGCCTGGACGTGCCGGCCTACAAGATCGCCAGTTTCGAAAACACCGACCTGCCGCTGATTCGCCGGGTCGCCGCCACCGGCAAGCCATTGATCATCTCCACCGGCATGGCCAGCATCGCCGAGCTCGATGAAACCGTGCGCGCTGCCCGTGAGGCGGGGTGCAAGGACTTGGTGCTGCTCAAATGCACCAGCACCTACCCGGCGACCCCGGCCAACAGCAACGTGCGCACGATTCCTCACTTGCGTGAATTGTTTGGCTGCGAAGTCGGGCTGTCCGATCACTCCATGGGTGTCGGCGTGTCCGTGGCGGCGGTAGCGCTGGGAGCGACGGTAGTGGAAAAACACTTCACCCTCGACCGTTCGGCCGGTGGTGTCGACGCCAGTTTCTCCCTGGAACCGGCCGAACTCGAAAGCTTGGTGATCGAAACCGAGCGTGCCTGGCAAGCCATGGGCCAGGTGCATTACGGCGTCACCGAAGCGGAGCGCAAGTCGCTGGTGTACCGACGCTCGCTGTATGTCACGCAAGACATGGCAGCCGGCGAGCCGTTTACCGTCGTCAATCTGCGGGCCATCCGTCCTGGCCTGGGGCTGGCGCCCAAACACGCTGAAAGTCTTCTGGGCCGCCGCGCCCGCCACGCCATCAAGCGTGGAACCCCGCTGGACTGGTCGTTGGTCGAATAACGCGTTGTCGGTCTGTTTCGGCAAAATAGCGTGACCTGCGAGTCATAACGCGCATCTTCACTGTATTGTATTAATCGGGAAGGTGGCGCCTGGTCTTTGTTTGGCCCAGTGATAGCCTTTTATTCTTCCCGCAGTCGCCTCGATGGGGGCGACGTTTTTCTCTGTTTGTCGGCGCCCCTCGAATCATTGCGAGCGGTGGTATTGGGCTGTTTATTATTGGGAAGCCGTAATGATTGGCATAAAAAGCATTGCGAGCTACGTTCCTGTAGCCGGCGTGGACAATTACGCACAAGGTGCAAAATTCGAAAAGGATGAAGAGTTCATCCTGGGGAAAATCGGTTCGGCCTTCCTGCCGCGCAAAGACGCCGGGCAGGAAACTTCGGACCTTTGTGTTGAAGCAGCCAACGCGCTGTTCGCCAACAATCCTGATCTGAAACGCGAATCCATCGACGTACTGATCGTCGTCACCCAGAACGGTGACGAAGAAGGCCTGCCCCACACCGCAGCCATCGTTCAGGACAAACTCGGCCTGCCGACCACCGTGGCTGCGTTCGATATTTCCCTGGGCTGCTCCGGCTACGTTTATGGCATCTACGCGATCAAGGGCTTCATGGAAGCCGCCGGCTTGAAGAACGGTTTGCTGATCACCGCCGACCCTTATTCGAAGATCGTCGACCCGGAAGACCGCAACACCACGATGCTTTTCGGCGACGCCGCCACCGCAACCTGGATGGGTGAAAACGCGCCTTGGCAGCTGGGCAAAGCCAAGTTCGGCACCGACGGTTCCGGTGCGCCGCACCTGAAAGTCACCGACGGCGTGTTCTACATGAACGGTCGTCAGGTGTTCAACTTTGCGCTGCTCAAAGTCCCGGCGCATTTGCATGAGCTGCTGGCCGACTCGCAACTGACCGCTGACGATATCGATGCCTTCTGTATTCACCAGGGCAGCGCAGCGATTGTCGACGCCGTGGCGCGCCGCTTCGAAGGTGAACCGGAGAAGTTCATCAAGGACATGGTCGAGACCGGCAACACCGTGTCTTCGAGCATTCCGTTGCTATTGGAAAAACACGTACTGGACTCCAACTGGAAGCGCGTCGCGCTGAGCGGTTTCGGCGTTGGCCTGTCCTGGGGCTCGGCGATCCTCTATCGCCCTTGAACCCGGTGCTTTAGTCAAAGAAAGCCAGACACAAAAAAAGCGCTCAAGGTGTAATCTTGAGCGCTATTTTTTTGCCCGAACAAAAAGCGAGGCTCCATGAGCGAGTTCTTTGAGCACAACGTCGACGTCATCCAGCAACGCTGGCCGGCGTTGGCTGTGCGTTTGCTGATTGAAGACGCGAGCCTGTTGCAGGCTGACCTGGTGGAAGGCCTGGGGTCGACGTTGAGCATCAACGGCATTCAGCTGACCAGTCGCCATGATCGCAGCCGTGAGGCCGTGCTTCAGGCCGACAGCTTGCCGGCCGACAGCCCGGTGGTGCATGTCTACGGCACCGGGCTCGGCGATCTGCAGATGGAGTTGTTGCAACGTGCCGGTGTTGAGCGGTTGTACGTGCACATCCTCAACGGCGCCGTGTTTGCCCTGGTGCTGCAACTGCTCGATCAGCACGCGTGGCTCAGCGATCCGCGGGTCGAGCTGCTGTATGCCGGCGATCTGGGAGAAATCCAGCTGCCGTTTTTTGCCGTGCCCTCCGAGCTGGTGCTGGCCGACGATTTCAACGCGAAGATCCGGGATCGCCTGATCAGCGAAACCCACCTGACGTTCAATAATCGTGAGTTCGACCCGCAAGCGCCTGAGGTTATCGAGCGCTTGCAGGCCAGCCTCAAGTGGGTGCAGGCCGATCGCGACGTGGCCGAGTTGTTCGGTTCGCAGCCGGGGCAGGAGGTGTTTGTCATCGCCACCGGGCCAAGCCTGGAACAGCACTTCGCGGCCCTGCGCGCGATTCGCAATGAAGCGGAGCGACCGTTGTTCATCTGTGTCGACACGGCCTATCGTCCGTTGCTCAAGCACGGCATTCGTCCCGACATTGTCGTCAGCATCGACCAACGCATTTGCGACCGGCACTTGCCGTCTGAAGGCACGGCCGATATCACGCTGGTGTACATGCCCATGCTGGATCCGGTGGTGATTGAAGCGTGGCAGGGACCGCGCCATGTCGGTTACTCCGCGAGCCCGATCTACCAGCTGCTGCGTCGGCAATTGCCCAGGGGCGAGCTGTATGTCGGCGGCAGCGTGATTCATCCGGCGGCGGACCTAGCGGTGAAGATGGGCGCGGCGCAGATCACGCTGTTCGGCGCCGACTTCGCGTTTCCGGGCGACAAGACCCACGCCGGCTGGAGCGATGGTGATCTGGGGCCGCAACTGGGCGCTGCCAGGCACTGGGTGCTGGACGGTCACGGTCAGCGCATCAAGACTCAGCTCAACTTCCGCAGCTACCTGTGTGAGCTGGAGCGTTTTATCGCGGGCCATCCGCAGGTGCGCTTCTATAACAGCAGTCGCGCAGGGGCGATGATCGCCGGCACGGTTTTTCATCCGGAGTTTGCGTCATGATCGTGCTTGAAACCTTCGTCGTCGAAGCGCAGCAATGTGCAGCCTTGTTCCGTCTGGGACGTGATGTGGAAGCCGGGCTGGCGATGGCCGAGTTGGTCGCAGCCGTACACCCGACGTTCGATTCGAGATCGCTGGAGGCTCGGCAGCAGTGGGCATTTTTGCTCGGCGAAATGTTCACGTGTCAGGAGGCGCAGAACTGGCTCGCACTGGCTGATTACCTGGAATATGAGCTGGTCGAGATGCTCACCGAGTGTCTGTCCGTTTAAGCAATTTATCTTCAGTCGGTGCCGGCGAATCCTCGCCAACCTGCCGCCGACATTTCACTGACGTCATTTTTTCGCTGCCGGATGCCGCCAACCCCTTGATTTCCGGGGGGTGGCAACGTGATGGCAAATATTTTTGAAAATCCCCTAAAGCAAGTTGCGTTGGCGACGATAACTATTACGAAGGTTCTCTAGGCCATACCCGGCGGTTGCCAGGGCCGGAAGCCGCAGTACCCAACCAACGAGGAATTCGTCATGGCTTTAACAGTAAACACCAACGTCACATCGTTGAACGTTCAGAAGAACCTCAACCGTGCTTCCGACGCTCTGTCGACTTCGATGTCTCGTCTGTCTTCCGGCCTGAAAATCAACAGCGCTAAAGACGACGCCGCCGGCCTGCAAATCGCTACCCGTATGACTGCGCAAATCCGCGGTCAGAACATGGCGATCAAAAACGCCAACGACGGTATCTCGATCGCTCAGACCGCTGAAGGCGCGATGCAGGAATCGACCAACATTCTGCAGCGTATGCGTGAACTGGCAGTTCAGGCACGAAACGACTCGAACGGCACTGCAGACCGCGTCGCTCTGAACAAAGAGTTCATGGCTCTGTCGGACGAAGTGACTCGTATCGCTCAGTCGACCAACCTGAACGGCAAAAACCTGATCGACGGCACCGCTGGCACCATGACCTTCCAGGTTGGTTCCAACAGCGGTACCTCCAACCAGATCACTCTGACTCTGGCCAGCGGCTTCGACGCTACTACCTTGTCCGTTAACTCGGCTGCCCTGCAGATCACTGGTAACAGCTCGGCTACCGCTCAGGCTTCGTTCACCGCTGCTGTGACCCGTATCGACGCGGCTCTGGCAACAATCAACGCCAGTCGTGCTGACCTCGGTGCTGCACAAAACCGTCTGACCAGCACCATCTCCAACCTGCAAAACATCAACGAGAACGCTGAAGCTGCTCGTGGTCGCGTACAAGATACCGACTTCGCTGCTGAAACTGCCCAGCTGACCAAGCAACAAACTCTGCAACAAGCTTCCACCGCAGTTCTGGCTCAGGCCAACCAACTGCCATCCGCTGTACTGAAACTGCTTCAGTAATAGCTGATTGAGTTTTGGCGAGGGGTGTGCGCTGGTCGTGCCCTCTCGCTTTTTTACTTTTAGAGGTGATGGACATGGATATGAGCGTGAAGCTGAACTTGTCTTATCCGACGGCGAAGCACGCAACCCCGGTTGCTGAGACGCCTGCGGAAAAGCCTCGAGCGGAGCCCGCGAAAGTGGTCGACGTCAAGGAGGTGCGCAAGAGCGCACAAACCGAGCAGGACAAATTGAAAATGGCTGTTCAAGAAATTGAAAAGTTCGTTCAGTCGGTCAAGCGCAATCTGGAGTTCTCGATTGATGAGCCTTCAGGCCAGGTTGTTGTAAAAGTGATTGCCAGTGAATCCGGTGAGGTGGTCCGTCAGATCCCCAACGAAGAAGTCCTGAAACTGGCCAATAGTTTGAATGATGCAAGCAGCCTGTTGTTCAGCGCTAAAGCCTGATAACTGGCACGAATTTTGTTGCTATGTTCTTTTGGGCGTTGTAGTGGTCAAAAGGCCGGCGACACACTGAAGGGAGTTACACATGGCAAGTCCAATTTTACCGGGCACAGGTTTAGGTTCAGGCCTTGATACCGGTGCTATCGTCAAAGCTTTGGTGAACGCTGACAAAGCGGCCAAGCAAGGTCAGATCGACCGTGGGACCGCCACCAACTCGGCGAGTATTTCCGGGGTCGGTACATTGAAGTCGCTGCTGGCTACATTCCAGACGGCGCTCAAGGATCTGGGTAACGCGACATCCCCTCAGTTCACGGGTTTTGCTGCGACCACTGCCAACGCCAAAGTGGTAACCGCCACCGCAAACAACTCCGCGGTCGCCGGCACTTACACCGTCGCCGTCACTAAATTGGCCACCAGCTCGAAAGTGGCCAGTGCTGCCTTCGCCGGTGGTCCAACCAGCCCGGTCCCGTCAGGCACCCTGACGATCAATCAGGGCGCCAAGTCCTACACCGTTAACGTTGCGGCGGGTGCCACCCTGCAACAGGTTCGTGACTCCATCAACACTTCGTACCAGGGCAGTGGTCTCAGCGCCAACATCGTGACCGACAGTTTCGGTTCGCGTCTGGTGCTGGGTTCCAGCACCACGGGTGCCGGGTCCGAGCTCAAGGTCAGCGGTATTGCCGGTCTGGACATGGACGGCACGGTGAAAATGGCGGCCACGCCGACTGCAACGTCTTCGGGCGCCATCGGTGAACTTCCTGTGGATGCGCTCTACAGCGTTGATGGCTTGGCCATGAGCAGTCCTTCCAACACCGTGAGTAACGTTTCCGGGTTGTCCATGACCTTGCTGTCCGTGGACACCACCACCGTAACCGTCGCCGGCAACAACGATGGCCTGAAGGCTTCGATCCAGAAGTTTGTCGATGCCTACAACGCCGTGGCCACCGCAGTGACGTCCTTGACCAAACCGTCCCTGGACGACGATGGCAAGCCGACCGTCCCTGCCGCGCTGACCGGTGATGCGATGCCGCGTGCGATTCTGTCTGCCCTGCGTGGCCCCTTGACCACGGCCGGTGCCGGCGACAAGCTGACCGTGCTCTCGCAATTGGGGATCAACACTGACCAGAAAACCGGCGCACTGAACTTCGACACTGCCAAGTTCACCGCGGCCATGAATGACAAGAAGCTCGGTGGCGAGGTTCAGACCCTGTTTACCGGTACCAACGGTCTGCTCGAGCGCATGAACAATGTGATCAAGCCGTACACCGATACCGGTGGTATTCTGGATACCCGCACCACCAGCCTGAATAAGGCCAAAACCAAACTGGCCGAAGATCAGGGGGCGCTGGACCGCCGGATCGAGAACCTGACCGCTGTACTGACTAAAAAGTACAACGACATGGATACACTCGTTGGTAAGTTGAAAGCGACCGCCAACAACATTACCTCGATGTTTGAGGCGATGACTGCGCAGCAGAAGAACTCGTAACACGCACAACGCCAAAAGCCCGGCAGCGTTTTCAAGCGCTCCGGGCTTTTTGCATTTGAATCTAAAGTTTTTTGACGCGTCGTCGATACACTGGTTAGACGAACTACAGAATTTTGATGAGGTACAACATGAATCCAATGTTAGCCCTTCGCCAATACCAGAAGATTGGCGCTCAAGCGCAAACTTCTGAAGCCAGCCCGCATCGTCTGGTGCAGATGCTGATGGAAGGCGGTCTTGATCGTATCGCCCAGGCCAAAGGCGCGATGGAGCGCAAGGACATCCCGAACAAGGGTGTTCTGATCGGCAAGGCCATCGGCATCATCGGTGGTTTGCGTGAAGGCCTGGACCTCGAGAATTCCGTCGAAACGGTCGGTGAGCTGGACAATCTGTACGCCTACATGATGAAGCGTCTGGCCGAAGCCAACATCAAGACCGATCCGAAGATTCTCGACGAAGTCGCTGATTTGCTTCGTACTGTCAAAGACGGTTGGGATGGAATTGCCGCACCGGGTCCGCAGTTTTAAGGAGATCACCATGAGTCTTGTATTGCAGCGAATCGAACACACCCGCGACGCCCTGGTCGGTGCATTGGCCGAGCGAAACTGGGAGGCCATCGGTGAGTTGGACCTGGCGTGCCGTTCCTGCATGGAAGACGTCTTGAGTGAAGCTTCGGTGGACGAAGCCGCGTTGCGCGACAATCTTGAGGAGTTGCTGGGGGTGTACAAGCAGCTTCTGGAGGCGGCGACGGGGGAGAGGCAGGCGATAGTCGACGAGATGTCGCAGATCCATCAAGCACAGAACGCGGCAAAGGTTTACCATCTGTTTGGTTAATTAACCCTCAGTTAATCCAAACATAGTGCGCCATAAATTTGACTGTGCACGGTTTTTTGACTTAACTAGTGGCTGGTTCCAGATTTCAGGCGTCTACAGGCATAACGTGTCTGCAAGCGTCTAGCTTGCCCCCTCATTTTGGGCATTGAGTTGACTAGGGAAGTTGCTATTGCATGTGGCGTGAAACCAAAATTCTGCTGATTGATGACGATAGCGTCCGCCGCCGCGACTTGGCGGTGATTCTAAATTTTCTCGGTGAAGAAAATTTACCCTGCGGCAGCCATGACTGGCAGCAGGCGGTCGGCTCATTGTCATCAAGTCGTGAAGTGATCTGTGTCCTCATCGGGACGGTCAATGCGCCTGGCGCACTTCCGGGCTTGTTAAAGACACTCGCCACCTGGGATGAGTTCCTTCCGGTTTTGTTAATGGGTGATAATTCTTCCGTTGACTTGCCTGAAGACCAGCGTCGCCGAGTGCTTTCGACCCTCGAAATGCCGCCCAGCTACAGCAAATTGCTCGACTCGCTGCACCGTGCCCAGGTCTATCGCGAGATGTATGACCAGGCCCGCGAGCGCGGTCGTCATCGCGAACCCAACCTTTTCCGCAGCCTTGTCGGCACCAGCCGGGCGATCCAGCACGTCCGTCAGATGATGCAGCAAGTGGCCGACACCGACGCCAGTGTGCTGATCCTGGGCGAGTCCGGCACCGGCAAGGAAGTGGTCGCGCGCAACCTGCATTACCACTCCAAGCGCCGTGACGCGCCGTTCGTTCCCGTCAACTGCGGGGCGATCCCGGCCGAGTTGCTGGAAAGCGAATTGTTCGGCCACGAGAAGGGCGCCTTCACCGGCGCCATCACCAGTCGCGCCGGGCGTTTCGAACTGGCCAACGGCGGCACCCTGTTCCTTGACGAAATCGGCGACATGCCGCTGCCGATGCAGGTCAAGTTGCTGCGCGTATTGCAGGAGCGCACCTTCGAGCGCGTGGGCAGCAACAAGACCCAAAGCGTCGATGTGCGCATCATTGCGGCGACGCACAAGAATCTCGAAAGCATGATCGAGATCGGCACCTTCCGCGAAGACTTGTACTACCGCCTGAACGTGTTCCCGATCGAGATGGCGCCGCTGCGCGAACGTGTCGAAGACATCCCGTTGCTGATGAACGAGTTGATCTCGCGCATGGAGCACGAGAAGCGCGGTTCGATCCGCTTCAACTCGGCGGCGATCATGTCGCTGTGCCGTCACGGCTGGCCGGGCAACGTTCGCGAACTCGCCAACCTGGTGGAGCGCATGGCGATCATGCACCCGTACGGGGTGATCGGCGTGGTCGAATTGCCGAAGAAATTCCGTTACGTCGATGATGAAGACGAGCAACTGGTCGACAGCCTGCGCAGCGACCTTGAAGAACGAGTGGCCATCAACGGTCATACCCCGGACTTCACCGCCAACGCCCTGCTGCCGCCGGAAGGCCTCGACTTGAAAGATTACCTCGGTGGTCTGGAGCAGGGGCTGATTCAGCAGGCGCTGGATGATGCCAACGGCATCGTGGCCCGCGCTGCAGAACGCCTGCGTATCCGTCGTACCACGCTGGTGGAAAAGATGCGCAAGTACGGCATGAGCCGTCGCGACGGTGATGAACAGGCGGATGATTGACGCCTGTTTTTCAAGTCGTTCATTTGTAGGCGGTTTTTTTTAGGCACGGGTATTGCTACAGCCCTCGCAACGTTCCGTTTAACTGACGGTCAGCCAAGCGAGAGAGCACGATGCCCCAAGCCGCCCAGATGTCTCCTGTCCCAGATGTTTCGGGGCAACCGTCGTCCGTAGAGCAGGCAAGCCGGCTTGGCCTTGAGCAGGCGTTCTCGCTGTTCAACCAGATGTCGAGCCAGTTGACCGATTCCTATAGCATGCTTGAAGCCCGGGTCACCGAGCTAAAGGGCGAGCTGGCGGTGGTCAGTGCTCAGCGCATGCAAGAGCTGGCGGAAAAAGAACGCCTGGCCAACCGTCTGCAAAACCTCCTCGATCTGTTGCCCGGCGGCGTCATCGTCATCGATGCCCAAGGTATCGTGCGCGAGGCCAACCCGGCGGCCTGCGAGTTGCTCGGTCTGCCCCTCGAAGGCGAACTCTGGCGCCATGTCATTGCGCGCTGCTTTGCACCCCGCGAAGACGACGGTCACGAAATCTCCCTCAAGGACGGTCGGCGTCTGTCGATCGCCACTCGCTCGCTGGATGCCGAGCCTGGGCAGTTGGTGTTGCTCAACGACCTGACTGAGACCCGCCATCTGCAAGATCAACTGGCCCGTCACGAACGCCTGTCGTCCCTCGGTCGCATGGTCGCTTCGTTGGCCCATCAAATTCGTACGCCACTGTCCGCCGCCTTGCTCTACGCCAGTCATTTGACTGAGCAGGAATTGCCGGTCGCCACGCAACAGCGTTTCGCCGGGCGCCTGAAAGAGCGTTTGCATGAGCTGGAGCATCAGGTCCGCGACATGTTGGTGTTCGCTCGCGGCGAGTTGCCGTTGACTGACCGTGTCACGCCCAAGCAGCTGATGCAGTCGCTGCAATCGGCGGCGCTGACCCATGTTCAGGACCTGCCGATTCGCTGGCAGTGCGACAGTCATGCCGGTGAGTTGCTGTGCAACCGCGACACCCTGGTCGGCGCGATTCTCAATCTGATCGAGAACGCGATTCAGGCCAGTGCTGGCGATGCCCGATTGAAGGTGCATTTCTATGCCCGTGAAAACACTCTGCGCGTGTGTGTCAGTGACAGCGGCAGCGGTATCGACGGCAAAGTGCTGGCGCGCCTGGGCGAGCCGTTTTTCACCACTAAAACTACCGGGACCGGCCTGGGCCTGACCGTGGTCAAGGCCGTGGCCCGTGCTCATCAGGGAGAATTGCAGTTGCGCTCGCGGCCGGGTCGCGGCACCTGTGCGCAGGTCATCCTGCCGCTTTTTTCCGGTGAACAGCCCAACGCTCAGGGAGCGGAGTGAAGGACATGGCAATCAAGGTTCTGCTGGTCGAGGACGACCGCGCGCTACGCGAAGCACTGGCCGATACGCTGCTGCTCGCGGGGCACGATTACACCGCAGTCGGTTCGGCGGAAGAAGCGCTGGCGACAGTCGGCAATGAGGCGTTCAGCCTGGTGATCAGCGACGTCAACATGCCGGGCATGGACGGCCATCAACTGCTCGCTTTGCTGCGAGCGCGCCAGCCGCAATTGCCGGTGTTGCTGATGACCGCTCACGGCGCCGTCGAGCGGGCCGTCGATGCGATGCGCCAGGGTGCGGCGGATTATCTGGTCAAGCCGTTCGAGCCCAAAGCCTTGCTCGACCTGGTGGCGCGGCACGCCTTGGGCGCGCTCGGGGCGACCGAGAGCGAAGGGCCGATCGCCTTCGAGCCGGCCAGCGTGCAATTGCTGGAACTGGCTGCACGGGTCGCACGCAGCGATTCGACGGTGTTGATCTCCGGCGAGTCCGGGACCGGTAAGGAGGTCCTGGCGCGCTACATCCATCAGCACTCCCATCGCGCCAGTCAGCCGTTCATTGCGATCAACTGCGCGGCGATCCCCGACAACATGCTCGAAGCCACTTTGTTCGGTCACGAAAAAGGTTCGTTCACCGGCGCCATCGCGGCGCAGGCAGGCAAGTTCGAGCAGGCCGATGGCGGAACCATCCTGCTCGACGAAATTTCTGAAATGCCTCTTGGGCTCCAGGCCAAGTTGCTGCGTGTGTTGCAGGAGCGCGAAGTCGAACGGGTCGGCGCACGCAAGCCGATCACCCTGGACATTCGGGTCGTGGCGACCACCAACCGTGATCTGTCCGGTGAAGTGGCGGCGGGGCGGTTTCGTGAAGACCTTTTCTATCGGTTGTCGGTGTTTCCGCTGGCCTGGCGTCCGTTGCGCGAGCGCACCGCCGACATCCTGCCGCTGGCCGAGCGTCTGTTGGCCAAACACGTCAATAAAATGAAGCATGCCGCGGCGAAACTGTCGCCCGAGGCGCAGGCGTGCCTGGTCGGTTATCCATGGCCGGGCAACGTGCGTGAGCTGGACAACGCGATCCAGCGCGCCTTGATTTTGCAGCAGGGTGGTTTGATCCAGCCTCAGGATTTCTGCCTGTCCGGGCCGGTGGCCTGTGCACCGTTGCCGACATTGGCGCCGGCGCGTGCGGTGGAGGTCGAGGCTGAATCGGCCGGGGCGTTGGGCGATGACCTGCGCCGCCGTGAATTCCAGATGATCATCGACACCTTGCGCACCGAACGCGGCCGCCGCAAGGAAGCCGCCGAGCGATTGGGCATCAGCCCGCGCACCCTGCGCTACAAACTGGCGCAGATGCGCGACGCCGGAATGGATGTGGAAGCTTATTTGTTCGCCACTTGATTCGATTTTTGTAGCAGCTGGCGAAGCCTGCGTTCGGCTCGGGCCGCGTTCGGACGCAGCAGTCGTGAAATCAGTCAGCGCGGTGTTTCAGAAAGACTGAGTGTTCAAACTTTACGACTGCTGCGCAGCCGAACGCAGCCTCGCGCTGCTCGGCAGCTGCTACAGGTCGTGTTACGGCTTGAAAGTTTGGAATGAGGGCCAAGGATGGGCTTTTGTTCAGAGTGGCCACGGAGCTGGCACCCTTGTTGCTAACACCTCACTACCCGCCGAGTGAGTGTCAAAAAATTGCGGGTCGCCAACGAGAGTAGACGATGAGCCAAGGTATTGAATTTAATCGGTTGATGCTCGACATGCGTTCCATGCAAATGGATGCCATGTCTGCGCCTAAATCGACTGCCGCAGTCCCTGAACTGGGTGGCAGCAGCTTTTCCGACATGCTCGGTCAGGCCGTCAATAAAGTGAACGACACCCAGCAGGCGTCCAGTCAGTTGGCCAGTGCCTTCGAGATCGGCAAAAGTGGCGTCGACCTGACGGATGTAATGATTTCCTCGCAGAAGGCCAGCGTGTCTTTTCAGGCGTTGACCCAAGTGCGCAACAAGCTGGTTCAGGCATACCAAGACATCATGCAGATGCCGGTTTAAGGACGAATTGAGTCATGGCAGAAGCAATCGCCGATAACGTTCCGGCCAAGGCCACTCCAATAGACGGCAAACCGCCGCTGTTCGGGTTGTCCTTCCTGGAAAACCTCTCCGAGATGACCATGTTGCGTCAGGTGGGCCTGTTGGTCGGCCTGGCTGCGAGCGTGGCGATTGGTTTTGCCGTAGTGCTGTGGTCGCAGCAACCGGATTACCGGCCTCTGTACGGCAGTCTTGCCGGTATGGACGCCAAGCAGGTCATGGAAACCCTGGCCGCCGCTGACATTCCCTACAACGTCGAACCCAACTCCGGTGCCTTGCTGGTCAAGGCCGAAGACCTGTCCCGTGCGCGGCTCAAGCTCGCGGGCGCTGGTGTCACTCCCAGCGATGGCAACATCGGTTTTGAGATCCTCGACAAGGACCAGGGCCTGGGGACCAGCCAGTTCATGGAAGCGACCCGTTATCGTCGCGGCCTCGAAGGTGAACTGGCTCGCACCATTTCCAGCCTGAACAACGTCAAGGGTGCCCGCGTGCACCTGGCGATTCCGAAGAGTTCGGTGTTCGTGCGTGACGAACGCAAGCCAAGCGCTTCGGTTCTGGTTGAACTGTATTCCGGCCGTTCGCTGGAGCCGGGTCAGGTGGTGGCGATCATCAACCTGGTCGCGACCAGCGTTCCCGAGCTCAGCAAATCCCAGATCACCGTGGTCGACCAGAAGGGCAACCTGCTGTCGGATCAGGCGGAAAATTCCGAACTGACCATGGCCGGCAAGCAGTTCGATTACAGCCGTCGCATGGAAACCATGCTGACCCAGCGCGTACACAACATCCTGCAACCGGTGCTGGGCAACGACCGCTATAAAGCCGAAGTCTCGGCCGACGTGGACTTCAGTGCCGTCGAGTCGACCTCCGAGCAGTTCAACCCGGATCAGCCGGCGTTGCGCAGCGAGCAGTCGGTCAACGAACAACGTACCGCCAGCAATGGCCCGCAAGGTGTGCCGGGTGCCTTGAGCAACCAGCCGCCATCGCCAGCCTCCGCGCCGCAAACCACCGGTGGCAGCACCGCAGCGGCCGGCATGGTGCAGCCAGGCCAGCCGTTGATCGATGCCAACGGTCAACAAATCATGGACCCGGCCACTGGTCAGCCGATGCTGGCGCCATACCCGGCGGACAAGCGTCAACAATCCACCAAGAACTTCGAACTCGACCGCTCGATTAGCCACACCAAGCAACAGCAGGGTCGTTTGAATCGCCTGTCGGTGTCGGTGGTCGTGGATGACCAGGTCAAGATCAACGCCGCGAATGGTGAAACCACTCGCGCGCCGTGGAGTGCCGATGAATTGGCGCGCTTCACTCGCCTGGTGCAGGACGCCGTCGGTTTCGACGCCAGCCGTGGTGACAGCGTCAGCGTGATCAACATGCCGTTCTCCGCCGAGCGCGGTGAAGTGATTGCCGATATTCCGTTCTACTCCCAGCCGTGGTTCTGGGACATCGTCAAGCAAGTGCTGGGTGTCTTGTTCATCCTGGTGCTGGTGTTCGGTGTGCTGCGTCCGGTGCTCAACAACATCACCGGTGGCGGCAAAGGCAAGCAGCTGGCCGGCATCGGCAGCGACGTGGAACTCGGTGGCATGGGCGGCCTGGACGGCGAACTGGCCAACGACCGCGTCAGCCTCGGTGGCCCGCAAAGCATCCTGCTGCCGAGCCCGAGCGAAGGCTATGACGCACAGTTGAATGCAATCAAGAGTCTGGTGGCAGAAGATCCGGGTCGCGTGGCCCAGGTCGTGAAAGAGTGGATTAACGCAGATGAGTGATAACCGAGCCGTTGCCGCCAAACTGACCAAGGTCGACAAAGCCGCGATTCTGCTGCTGTCCCTGGGTTCGACCGATGCTGCCCAAGTGTTGCGCCACATGGGGCCTAAAGAGGTCCAGCGTGTGGGTGTGGCGATGGCCCAGATGGGCAACGTGCACCGCGAGCAGGTCGAGCAGGTCATGAGCGAGTTCGTCGACATCGTCGGCGACCAGACCAGCCTGGGCGTCGGTTCCGATGACTACGTGCGCAAAATGCTCACCCAGGCACTGGGCGAAGACAAGGCCAACGGCCTGATCGATCGCATCCTGCTGGGCGGCAACACCAGCGGCCTCGACAGCCTGAAGTGGATGGAACCGCGCGCCGTCGCCGACGTGATCCGTTACGAGCACCCACAGATCCAGGCGATCGTGGTGGCGTACCTCGACCCGGATCAGGCCGGTGAAGTGCTCGGCAACTTCGACCACAAGGTGCGTCTGGACATCATTCTGCGGGTCTCCTCGCTGAACACCGTGCAGCCAGCGGCCCTGAAAGAACTCAACCAGATTCTCGAGAAGCAGTTCTCCGGCAACTCGAATGCCTCGCGCACCACCCTGGGTGGCATCAAGCGTGCGGCCGACATCATGAACTTCCTCGACAGCTCGATCGAAGGCCAACTGATGGATTCGATTCGCGAAGTCGACGAAGACCTGTCCGGTCAGATCGAAGACCTCATGTTCGTGTTCAACAACCTGTCCGATGTCGACGACCGCGGGATTCAGGCGTTGCTGCGTGAAGTGTCCTCCGACGTGCTGGTGCTGGCCCTCAAGGGTTCGGACGAAGGCGTCAAGGAAAAGATCTTCAAGAACATGTCCAAACGAGCGGCCGAACTGTTGCGCGACGACCTCGAGGCCAAAGGCCCGGTGCGTGTCAGCGACGTGGAAACCGCGCAGAAAGAAATCCTCACCATTGCCCGCCGTATGGCCGAAGCCGGAGAAATCGTTCTCGGCGGGAAGGGCGGCGAAGAGATGATCTAAGGTCACTATGTCGTCCAAACATGATGAGTCCCAGACCGACCTGATCCGAGGCAAGGACGTCGCCGGTTTCGACGTCTGGGCGTTGCCCAGCTTCGATCCTTTTGTGCCGGAACCCGAGCCGGAACCCGAGCCCGAACCACCGGAAATGGAAGAGGTGCCGCTGGATGAAGTCCAGCCACTGACCCTCGAAGAACTCGAAGCGATTCGCCAGGAAGCCTACAACGAAGGTTTCGCC
Source organism: Pseudomonas sp. RT6P73 (assembly GCF_054897715.1). Classification (NCBI taxonomy): domain Bacteria; kingdom Pseudomonadati; phylum Pseudomonadota; class Gammaproteobacteria; order Pseudomonadales; family Pseudomonadaceae; genus Pseudomonas; species Pseudomonas sp. RT6P73. The sequence goes on from NZ_JBUBUV010000002.1 coordinate 1,268,696, forward strand.
GTGGGCGAGAAAGAGGGTTTCCACAGCACCACGCTCAAGGTTCGCCAGGAAGCCGACGCGGCGCTGGCGCCGAAGATCGCCGGCCTTGAACAGCTGATGGCCAACCTGTTCGAGCCTATTGCCGAGCAAGACACGCAGATCGAAAAGTCCCTGGTCGACCTCGTGCAGCACATCACCAAACAGGTGATTCAGCGCGAACTGGCCATCGACTCGACGCAAATCGAACACGTCATGCGTGAAGCCCTCAAGCTCTTGCCGTTGGGCGTGGGCAATGTGCGGCTGTACATCAACCCGCAAGATTTCGAACAGGTCAAAGCCCTGCGCGAGCGCCATGAAGAAACCTGGCGCATCGTCGAGGACGAGTCACTGCTACCCGGCGGTTGCCGGGTCGAGACCGAACACAGTCGCATCGACGCCACCGTTGAAACCCGCGTTGCCCAGGTCATGGCCAAGCTGTTCGATCAGTTGCATGACCAGGCCTTGCACCCGGCTGCGCCGGATCTGAGCCTGGAACTGCCGGTCGACGAAAAGCCTGCGGTCGCTGCGGTCGAGCCGACACTGGACGAACCCGATGCGCCTTGATCGCACCAGCTTCGCCAAGCGCCTCGGCAGTTACGCCGAGGCCACGGAGCTTGCCGGCGCACCGATCCTCGAAGGCCGTCTGCTGCGCATGGTCGGCCTGACCCTCGAAGCCGAAGGTTTGCGCGCCGCCATGGGCAGCCGCTGCATGGTCATCAACGACGACAGTTATCACCCGGTGCAGGTCGAAGCCGAAGTCATGGGCTTCTCCGGCAGCAAGGTATTCCTGATGCCCGTGGGCAGCGTCGCCGGCATTGCGCCCGGTGCCCGCGTGGTTCCTATGGCGGACACCGGCCGCTTGCCGATGGGCATGAGCATGCTCGGACGGGTGCTTGACGGCGCCGGTCGTGCGCTGGACGGCAAGGGCGGCATGAAGGCCGAAGACTGGGTGCCGATGGACGGCCCGACCATCAACCCGCTCAAGCGCGAACCGATCAGCGAGCCGCTGGACGTGGGTATTCGTACCATCAACGGTTTGTTGACGGTGGGTCGCGGTCAGCGGCTCGGGCTGTTCGCCGGTACCGGCGTCGGTAAATCCGTGCTGCTGGGCATGATGACCCGCTTTACCGAGGCCGACATTATCGTCGTCGGGCTGATCGGTGAGCGGGGTCGTGAGGTTAAAGAATTCATCGAGCACATCCTCGGTGAAGAAGGGCTCAAGCGTTCGGTCGTCGTCGCCTCGCCTGCGGACGATGCGCCGCTGATGCGTCTGCGTGCCGCCATGTACTGCACGCGCATCGCCGAGTATTTTCGCGACAAGGGCAAGAACGTCCTGTTGCTCATGGATTCGCTGACCCGTTTCGCCCAGGCCCAGCGGGAAATCGCCTTGGCCATCGGCGAACCACCTGCGACCAAAGGCTATCCGCCTTCGGTATTCGCCAAGTTGCCGAAACTGGTGGAGCGGGCCGGTAACGCCGAGAAGGGCGGTGGCTCGATCACCGCGTTCTACACCGTATTGTCCGAAGGTGATGACCAGCAGGACCCGATTGCCGACTCGGCCCGAGGCGTGCTCGACGGGCACATCGTGCTGTCCCGACGGCTGGCGGAAGAAGGTCATTACCCGGCCATCGATATCGAAGCCTCCATCAGCCGGGTCATGCCGTCGGTGGTCAGCCCCGAGCACATGGCGCGCGCGCAAATGTTCAAGCAATATTGGTCGCGCTATCAGCAGAGCCGCGACTTGATCAGCGTCGGCGCCTACGTGCCGGGCGGTGATCGGGAAACCGACGTCGCGATTTCCCTGCAGCCGGCCATGACCACTTATCTGCGCCAGGGCTTGAACGACAACATCGGCATGGGCGCCAGCGAAAACCACCTCGCCTCGATCTTCGCCCCGGCAGCGGGCGGCTAACCGGCCATGGCCCTGAGCCGTGCGGCACGCCTGGCACCCGTGGTGGAAATGGCCGAAAAGGCCGAAAAAACCGCGGTCATGCGCCTCGGTCACTTCCAGGGCCAGGTTCGTGTGGCGGAAAGCAAGCTCGCCGACCTCGAAAACTTCCGCCTCGAATACCAGGAACAATGGATCGTGCGCGGCAGCACGGGCGTTTCCGGCCAGTGGTTGCTCGGCTATCAGGGCTTTCTTGCGCAACTGGGCACCGCCATCGATCAGCAGCGCCAAAGCCTGAACTGGCACCAGAACAACCTGAACAAGGCGCGCGATTCCTGGCAGCAGGCGTTTGCCCGGGTCGAAGGCCTGCGAAAACTTGTACAGCGCTACATGGACGAGGCGCGGCAGCTGGAAGACAAGCGCGAGCAGAAGCTGCTGGACGAGTTGTCCCAGCGGTTGCCGCGGCATGATCCGTATTGAGGATCATGCCTTGTCGGGCGCGTTTTCTTGCAATGGACAAGCACTGTTAGCGCGTTACTAGGCTTCTACGCTGAATCGGAATTCAGCAGACTGACCTTGCTCGATACCGTTTCTGCGGACGGTGTAATACAGGGCAGCATTTGTTCCGATCAGTTGGTGGTCATGAGCGTCGTCAAGTTTGACGCCGACCTCACCGCTCGAAACGCCACCAGGCGACGCATACGCGTCCCTCGAGTATTCGGCACCGTTCGCTCCGCTGATGTGGAAAGTCACTTTATCGTTTGGCTCGACTTTAAACTTCGCCATGACTGCTACTTTGCCGCTGTCGAATTCAGCTTTCGTTACATGGTTGGGGGATTGAGTATTTTTTAGAAAAGGAATTCTGAAGTTCATCGTTTCGTTTGACATAACCGGCAGCCTCGCTTGCGAAAGTGATTAATCGTTAATGCGGGTCCGATTAGAGGCGGCCGGTATCATCTTTGCCTACTGTCAGATCTGACAGTAGCGACGAGCGGCAGGTATCAAACCTCGGTTTCTGACCCTGTTGGAGAGCACTTCCCGGTTGCTGCCATCCTCACCAAGTGCTAAACCTTGTACACGTACGTTCCCCCATGACAAGGAAGCCGCTAAAAATGTCAGTCGTTACAGAAATCTCCCAGGATGGGCAAAAGCTGACGATTTCGATCAAGGGAAGATTCGATTTCGGCAAGCATCAAGAATTTCGTAATTCTTACGAAAACCTCGAGAAAAAACCCGAATCCTACGAAGTGAACCTCAAAGAGGCTACCTACCTCGACAGTTCCGCACTCGGCATGCTCTTGCTGTTGCGTGATCACGCCGGCGGCGAGAATGCTGAAATCACGTTGACCAACGCCAACGCCGATGTGCGCAAGATTCTCGCCATCTCCAATTTCGAACAAATCTTCGACGTTGCATGACCGCCATGCAGCCGTCGCTTGAATCGCTGACGATTCTCATCGCCGAAGACAGCGCGGCCGATCGCATGCTGTTGTCGACGATCGTCCGGCGCCAGGGCCATGAAGTGCTGACGGCCGCCAACGGTGCCGAAGCGGTCGAAGCGTTTCGCGAGCAACGGCCGCACCTGGTGCTGATGGACGCGATGATGCCGGTGATGGACGGTTTCGAAGCGGCACGCCAGATCAAGGCGTTGGCGGGGGAAACCCTGGTGCCGATCATCTTCCTGACCTCGCTGACCGAAAGCGAAGCCCTGGCCCGTTGTCTGGAGGCCGGTGGCGACGATTTTCTGGCAAAGCCCTACAACCAGGTGATCCTCGCCGCCAAGATCAAGGCCATGGACCGCTTGCGTCGGTTGCAGGCCACGGTGTTGCAGCAACGTGACTTGATCGCCAGGCATCATGATTACTTGCTCAACGAGCAGCGGGTGGCCAAGGCTGTGTTCGACAAGGTGGCGCACTCTGGCTGCCTGAGTGCGCCGAACATCCGCTACCTGCAATCCCCTTATGCGCTGTTCAACGGCGACCTGCTGCTCGCGGCGTTCACCCCGGCCGGCGACATGCACGTGATGCTGGGTGATTTCACCGGTCACGGTTTGCCGGCCGCCGTAGGCGCCATGCCCCTGGCGGAAGTCTTCTATGGCATGACCGCCAAGGGTTACGGCCTGGCCGAAACCCTGCGCGAGATGAACGCCAAACTGAAACGCATCCTGCCGGTGGACATGTTCTGCTGCGCCACCTTGCTGTGCCTGAGCTTTCAGCGACGCTCGGTGGAAGTCTGGAACGGGGGGATGCCGGACGGGTACTTGCACAGCATCGCCTGCGGTAAACGGACGCCGCTGCCGGCGCGGCACTTGCCGCTGGGGGTGCTGAGCCCGCAAACCTTCAATGACCGCACCGAAGTGTTTCCGATGGCCGTCGGCGATCGGGTGTTCCTGCTGTCCGACGGGGTCATCGATACCTGCGATGCCAACGAGCAGTTGTTTGGGGTGGAGCGGTTGCAGCGGGTGTTTGCGGCCAATCGCCAGCCGGACACGCTGTTCGAGGAGATCGAGCAGGCGCTGCGGGATTTTCGTGGCGAGGCGCGCGATGACGTGAGCATGGTCGAGGTCAGTCTGCTGGAGGCTGCGCAACTGACCCCGCCGGCGCCGGTGTATTCCGACAGCGGCCAGTCCTGTCCGCTGGACTGGTCGGTGAGTTTCGAGTTTCGCGCCGCGACCCTCAAACGCTTCAATCCACTGCCGTATCTTTTGCAATTGCTGCTTGAGGTCCACGGCCTGCGGGCTCAGAGTGGCGCGCTCTACAGCGTGTTGGCAGAGCTTTATTCCAATGCCCTGGAGCACGGCGTGCTCGGTCTGGATTCAAGCCTCAAACGTGATGCTTCGGGGTTCGCACGCTATTATCAAGCGCGCAATGAGCGGCTGGAGGCGTTGCACGACGGCTATGTGCGGGTGCATTTGCAGGTCGTGCCGACTGGCAAGGGCGGGAGCCTGATTGTGCGCGTGGAGGACAGCGGCAAGGGCTTTGATGTGGCGCGGGTGATGGAGCGTCCTGTCGATGGCGGCCGTCTGTCGGGGCGCGGCGTCAGTCTGATCCGTCAATTGAGCCGTAGCGCGAGCTGGTCCGACGATGGTCGAAGCGCATGCGTGGAGTTTTTCTGGGAGGCTCTGGCATAATTCACCCATTCTTGATCAAGGAGTGAGCAAGTGGCTGACACACATCTGGACCGCGACGTGCTGAGCGCGTTGCAGGAAGTCATGGAGGATGAGTATCCGACGTTGCTGGAGACCTTCATCGCCGACTCCGAAGACCGCTTGCGCGTCTTGCGCCAAGCCGAAAATGCCGCGCAACTCATGAATGCCGCCCATAGCTTCAAGGGCAGCAGCAGCAATATGGGCGCCATTCGCCTGGCCGAGCTGTGTCATGAGCTTGAGCAGCGCGCTAAGGAAAAAAGCCTCGCAGGCATTGAAAAACTGGTCGGCGAAATCGACGGTGAATTCGCCATTGTCCGACCGCTGTATGAAGCGGAACGACAGCGCTCTTTGACTGAATAAAGCGACCGTCCGGCGCTTTTGGCACCTGTCGAGCCAACCTGGCTCGACCTTTGCAGTCTTCTCACTCAACTGTACCTACGATCCCAGTGCAGCGGAGACCGTTTTATGCCCGTTACCCCCAATTCGCTTCTTCAGGCCGTCGCGACGGTCAAGACTCAAGCCGCCTCCGCCAATACCCCGGCGCCGGCCGCTGAGCCAGGGGACAAGGCGCCCAGCTTCGCTGATGTTTACGCCGATCAAGCCCAGAACAAGCCTTCTGTGGTCGCTGATAAATCGACCAAGCCTGCGGCCGACAGTGCTGCGCAAGGCGCCGGCAAACCGGATGTCAGCAGTGATAAGTCTGCCGCCGCAGAACCTGCGGTTGCCGATAGCGGCAAATCCTTGCCCGCCGATAAACCGGCGCCGACCGACGACGCCACTGCCAGCGACGACCAGCCCGAGGCCAGCGAAACGCCGGTGGTCGATACGTCGCCTGTTGCTCCGGGCCTCGATCCGGCCCTTGACCCGGCCCTTGACCCGGCCCTTGACCCGGCCCTTGATCCTGCGTTGATGCAGGCGGTGCAGCCGTTGGTGGCCGTGCCGGTCGCGCAAACCACTGCGCCCGTTTTCACGAGCGCAGCGCCACAGGTTGAAGCGCCGGTTGCCGCCGCCGCGGTCGTTGCCGCGACCGCGCAAGCAGCGCCCGTCACCGATAGCGATTTCGATCCCGAAGCGGATCCGCTCGACGCGCTGCCCGCCGTGCGCATGGCCATGGAGCAAAGCGGTCACGTATCAGCCAGCAGCCAGTCCCAGCCAAAAGCCACGCCAGCCCAAACCCAGGCTGACGGTGAGCTGACGACGGCGCAGAACTTTGCCGCCGGCATGGCGAGCATGCTCGATGTGCAAGCCGACAAGGACAGCACCAGCCAGGGCGGCGAGAAAGCCTTCAGCGGTCTGATCGACAGCGGTCTCAAGGATTTGACCTCCGCCAGCAGCGATACCCGTGTCGATGACTTCGCCAACCGTCTGGCGGCACTGACCCAGGCGGCCACCCCGAAAACCGCCAACGCCTTGCCGGTGAACCAGCCGATCGCCATGCATCAGAGTGGCTGGACCGAGGAAGTAGTCAACCGCGTCATGTACCTCTCCAGCGTCAACCTCAAGGCGGCCGACATCCAGTTGCAACCGGCTGAGCTGGGGCGTCTCGATATCCGCGTGAACATGGTTCCGGACCAGCAGACCCAAGTCACTTTCATGAGCGCCCATCCAAGCGTTCGCGAAGCGCTGGATAGCCAGATGCATCGACTGCGTGACATGTTCACCCAGCAGGGCATGGGGCAGGTCGACGTCAACGTGTCCGACCAGTCTCGTGGCTGGCAAGGTCAGGGGCAGGATCAGGCTCAACAGGGGCAGGGCGGTCGGACCAGCGCCAATGGTGGTCGTCTTGATGCCATGGATGAAGAGGTCGCGCCAAGCGTGGCTGAGGTAGCGGTAACCGCTACCAGCGTGATCGGCTCCAGCGCCGTCGACTACTACGCCTGATCGAACACCCCCCCTGTGGGAGCGAGCCTGCTCGCGATAGCGGAGTAACAGTCAACGCAGATGTTGAATGTTATGACCTCATCGCGAGCAGGCTCGCTCCCACAGGGGTTTGTAGCGCTCCGACTAAAGCCTCCCAGACACTTCTGGCATAACACTTGCTCTTGCCTTGCCGTGCGACTGTGAAAACCCGAATAGTGACGGATTATTGGCATGGCGAAGAGCGACGCAGTAGTAAAAGACCCCGCAACCAAAGGCAAGATCAAGCTGATCATTGTGATCGTGGTGGCCCTGCTGCTGGCGATCGGCATGTCCGTGGGGGCGACCTGGTTCTTCATGCACAGCGCCCAGAGCAAGCCCGCCGCCGCTGAAACCGCAGTGGTCGGCAAGCAACCAGCGATTTTCGAGGCTATGGCCCCGGCGTTCGTGGCCAACTACAACGTGAGTGGCCGCCAGCGCTACATGCAGGTGAGCATCACCATGCAAGGCCGTAATCAGGCTGATCTGGAAGCGCTCAAAGTGCACATGCCGGTCATCCGCAATAACCTGGTCATGCTGTTCTCCGGCCAGGATTTTGCCGCGCTGGCGACCCCGGTCGGCCAGGAGATGTTGCGTCAGAAGGCCACGGCCAGCGTCCAGGAAGTGGCGCAGAAAGAACTCGGCAAAGTGGTTATCGAACAGCTGCTTTTTACTAATTTCGTACTGCAGTAGGAACACGACATGGCCGTGCAGGACCTGCTGTCCCAGGATGAGATCGATGCGCTGTTGCATGGCGTCGACGATGGTCTGGTACAGACCGATAACGTTGCTGAACCCGGCAGCGTCAAAAGCTACGACCTGACCAGCCAGGATCGCATCGTCCGCGGACGCATGCCGACCCTGGAGATGATCAACGAGCGTTTCGCCCGCTACACCCGCATCAGCATGTTCAACATGCTGCGCCGCTCGGCGGACGTTGCCGTCGGTGGTGTGCAGGTGATGAAGTTCGGCGAATACGTGCACTCGCTGTACGTGCCGACCAGCCTCAACCTGGTCAAGATCAAGCCATTGCGTGGCACCGCGCTGTTCATCCTCGACGCCAAACTGGTGTTCAAGCTGGTGGACAACTTCTTCGGCGGCGACGGCCGTCACGCCAAGATCGAAGGGCGTGAATTCACCCCCACTGAGCTGCGCGTCGTGCGCATGGTGCTGGAGCAGGCCTTCGTCGATTTGAAGGAAGCCTGGCAGGCGATCATGGAAGTGAACTTCGAGTACATCAACTCGGAAGTGAACCCGGCCATGGCCAACATCGTCGGCCCGAGCGAAGCGGTGGTGGTCTCGACTTTCCACATCGAACTCGATGGCGGTGGCGGCGACCTGCACGTGACCATGCCGTACTCGATGATCGAGCCGGTGCGCGAAATGCTCGACGCCGGCTTCCAGTCGGACCTGGACGATCAGGACGAGCGTTGGGTCAACGCCCTGCGCCAGGACGTGCTGGACGTCGACGTGCCGATTGGTGCCACGGTTGCCCGTCGCCAGTTGCGCTTGCGCGACATCCTGCACATGCAGCCGGGGGATGTGATCCCGGTCGAGATGCCGGAAGAAATGATCATGCGCGCCAACGGCGTGCCGGCCTTCAAGGTCAAGATGGGCTCGCACAAAGGCAACCTCGCGTTGCAGGTGATCGAGCCGATCGAGCGCCGCTGACCGGCGCTCCAACCCCCTATTAATTGGCTGCTCTTGATTGAGCAGTTGCCCGCCGAGGACACATGATGAACGACGATATGAACGCCCAGGACGACCAGGCACTGGCTGACGAATGGGCCGCCGCCCTGGAAGAAACCGGTGATGCCGGCCAGGACGACATCGACGCCTTGCTGGCTGCCGACGCCGCCAGCTCGCCGTCCAACCGTCTGGCGATGGAAGAGTTCGGCAGCGTGCCGAAGAACAACGATCCGGTCACCCTGGACGGTCCGAACCTCGACGTGATCCTCGACATCCCGGTGTCGATTTCCATGGAAGTGGGCAGCACCGACATCAACATCCGCAACCTGCTGCAACTCAACCAGGGTTCGGTGATCGAGCTGGATCGCCTGGCTGGTGAGCCGCTGGACGTGCTGGTCAACGGTACCCTGATCGCCCACGGCGAAGTGGTCGTGGTCAACGAGAAGTTCGGCATCCGCCTGACTGACGTGATCAGCCCAAGCGAACGTATCAAGAAGCTGCGCTAAGTGAAAAAGGTTCTAGGGCTTCTGCTTGCGTTGCCGTTCAGTGTTCTGGCAGCCGAACCTGTGGCCACGGCTGCAACGGCCGCTGCGGCGCCAGCGGCCAGTAGCGGTGTGGCCGGGCAATTGACGCAGTTGGTGTTCGGCTTGCTGCTGGTGCTGGGGTTGATCTTCTTCCTCGCCTGGTTGTTGCGCCGGGTCCAGCAGGCCGGGCCGGCTGGCAAAGGCCAGGTGATCGAGCTGATCGGTTCCCGCGCACTGGGCCCGCGTGACCGTTTGATGCTGGTGCAAGTCGGCAACGAGCAGATTCTGCTTGGCCTGAGCCCCGGCACCATCACCGCGCTGCATGTGCTTAAAGAGCCGATTGAAGTGCCGACCACCACTGAGAAAGCGACTCCGGAGTTCGCCCAGCATCTGTTGAAGATACTCGGCAAGGATCAGAAGGATAAGAAGTAATGGGTGCGTTACGCATCGTCTTGACGCTGGCCCTGATGCTGGCCGCGCCGCTGGCGTTCGCCGCCGATCCGTTATCGATCCCGGCGATCACCCTGGGCACCAACGCCGCCGGCGCTCAGGAATACTCGGTCAGCCTGCAAATCCTGCTGATCATGACCGCGCTGAGTTTCATCCCGGCGTTCGTCATGCTGATGACCAGTTTCACCCGGATCATCATTGTCTTCTCGATCCTGCGCCAGGCCCTGGGTCTGCAGCAGACGCCGTCGAACCAGATCCTTACCGGCATGGCGCTGTTCCTGACCCTGTTCATCATGGCGCCGGTGTTCGACCGGGTGAATCAGGACGCCTTGCAACCGTATCTGGCGGAGAAACTCACCGCTCAGGATGCCGTGGCCAAGGCCCAGGTGCCGATCAAGGACTTCATGCTGGCGCAGACGCGCAGCAGCGATCTTGAGCTGTTCATGCGCCTGTCCAAGCGTACCGACATTGCCTCACCGGATCAGGCGCCGCTGACCATTCTGGTGCCGGCCTTCGTGACCTCGGAGCTTAAAACCGCGTTCCAGATCGGCTTTATGATCTTCATTCCGTTCCTGATCATCGACCTGGTCGTGGCCAGTGTGCTGATGGCCATGGGTATGATGATGCTCTCGCCGCTGATCATTTCCCTGCCGTTCAAGATCATGCTGTTCGTGCTGGTGGATGGCTGGGCGTTGATCATCGGCACCCTGGCGAGCAGCTTCGGCGGTGTGTCGCCATGACGCCGGAAGTAGCGGTAGACATCTTCCGCGAAGCGCTGTGGCTGACCACCATGATGGTCGCCGTGCTGGTGATACCGAGTCTGCTGGTGGGCCTGCTGGTGGCGATGTTCCAGGCCGCCACGCAGATCAACGAACAGACCCTGAGCTTCCTGCCGCGCCTGCTGGTCATGCTGGTGACGCTGATCGTCGCCGGCCCGTGGATGGTGCAGACGTTCATGGAATACATCCTGCAGCTGTACGGCAGCATTCCCCAGGTTATCGGCTAAACCATGTCGTCGCTGCTGCAGCTGACCGATACCCAGATCAGTACATGGGTGGCGACGTTCATGTTGCCGCTGTTTCGCGTCGGTGCGTTGCTGATGGTCATGCCGGTGTTCGGCACGACCCTGGTGCCCAAGCGCGTGCGGTTGTACTTCGCGCTGGCGATCACCCTGGTGATTGCGCCGGGGCTGCCGCCGATGCCGCCGATCAATGCGCTGGATTTGAGTGCGCTGCTGCTGATTGCCGAGCAGATCCTCATCGGCGCGGTGCTGGGTTTTTCCTTGCAGTTGTTCTTCCAGGCGTTCGTGGTGGCGGGGCAGATCGTCTCCATTCAGATGGGCATGGGTTTCGCGTCGATGGTCGACCCTACCAACGGTGTCTCGGTGGCGGTGATCGGGCAGTTCTTCACCATGCTGGTGACGCTGTTGTTCCTGTCCATGAACGGCCATTTGGTGGTCTTGGAAGTTCTCGCGGAAAGCTTTACCACCATGCCGGTCGGCAGTGGCTTGATGGTCAATCATTATTGGGAGCTGGCCGGCAAGCTCGGTTGGGTTCTCGGTGCTGCGTTGTTGCTGGTACTGCCGGCAGTCACGGCGCTGCTGGTGGTCAACATTGCCTTCGGCGTAATGACCCGGGCCGCGCCGCAGCTGAACATCTTTTCCATCGGTTTTCCGCTGACCCTGGTGCTCGGGCTGTTCATCGTCTGGGTCGGTCTGGCGGACATCATCAATCAGTATCAACCGCTGGCCTCCGAGGCCTTGCAGTTTTTACGCGAACTGGCACGGGCGCGCTGAGTCATGGCTGAGAGCGAAAGCGGTCAGGACAAAACAGAAGACCCCACGGAGAAACGTAAAAAGGACTCCAGGGACAAGGGTGAGGTCGCGCGCTCCAAGGAACTCAACACCCTGGCGGTCATGCTCGCCGGCGCTGGCGCGCTGCTGATTTTTGGCGGTGCCTTGGCGCAAGACCTGATGGAACTGATGCGGATGAACTTCACGCTGTCGCGGGAAGTGATTCTGGATCAGCGCAACATGGGCACCTTCCTGATGCACTCGGGGCTGATTGCCCTGTTGTCGGTTCAACCGGTGATGATCACCTTGTTGCTGGCCGCTTTGATCGGCCCGATTTCTCTGGGTGGCTGGCTGTTTGCAGCGAGCTCGATGGCGCCGAAATTCAGTCGCATGAACCCTGGCGCGGGGCTGAAGCGGATGTTCTCGGGCAAGGCGCTGGTCGAACTGCTCAAGGCCTTGGCGAAGTTTTTCATCGTGCTGTTCGTGGCGCTGGCGGTGTTGTCTTCCGACATCGACGACCTGATGCGCATCGCGCACGAGCCGTTGGACATGGCGATCATTCACAGTCTGCAAGTGGTGGGCTGGAGTACCTTGTGGATGGCGTGCGGGCTGATCATCATCGCTGCCGTCGACGTGCCGGTGCAGCTGTGGGAAAGCCATAAGAAACTGCTGATGACCAAGCAGGAAGTGCGCGACGAGCACAAGGATCAGGAAGGGAAGCCGGAGGTCAAACAGCGCATTCGCCAGTTGCAGCGCGAGATGTCCCAGCGCCGGATGATGGCGGCCATCCCCGAAGCCGACGTGGTCATTACCAACCCGACTCACTATGCCGTCGCCCTCAAGTACGATCCCGACAAGGGCAGTGCGCCGGTGTTGCTGGCCAAGGGCAGTGACTTCCTCGCCTTGAAGATTCGTGAGATCGCCGTGGCCAACAATGTACTGCTGCTCGAATCGCCGGCCCTGGCGCGTTCGATCTACTACTCCACGGAGCTGGAGCAGGAAATCCCCGGTGGGTTGTATCTGGCGGTCGCTCAGGTACTGGCCTACGTCTACCAGATCCGCCAATACCGAGCGGGCAAGGGCAAGCGTCCGGATCCGCTCAAGGATGACTTGCCGATCCCGCCTGATTTGCGGCGCGATTCCTGAGTAATAGGTATCGCCCCGCATCAAGGTTATAACTCAGCGTTTCAATAGGATATGGTCAATAAACATATTCTCTCCATCCGGATCAACTATTGCGATTTTCTTTATATCAGTGTGTTCGAATTTAAATTCTTTAGAAGAGTTGTCGTGATCGTTCCCAGGGCTTTCAATTCTCTCAATTAAGTTACCTTTCGTGTCATAAGCAAAAACGGTAAAACCTTTTAAAGCATTGATAAACCAAAAACTGAAGTGTGATGCGCTGCTGTTGAACGTTATTTCAAGACGCCCGAAGAAAAGCTGCAATACCTTTCCATTAAGATTCTCATCGCCTGAAGAGAAACTTCTAATTTCCATTGCTGCTTTACCATCTGCCCTGGGGAGTAAGTAGAACCCCATGGCTGATCGGGAGAATCCAGAGTTCTCCTGATATAGTTTATTTTCCATGTCGTTGAAGTCTTCAAGATATTCGACGGAGGATTTGATATTCATGAATTCCATCTCGGGGATTGGATTAAGTGAGCATCTAATCAAACATTCAAAAGCTGCGATGTCTACTGTCAGATCTTACAGGTGTGCACTAAATCCCGACCGACGGTCAGCATTGGCATTAGAAGTCATGTTTGCCGTTTGTCTGAAAGTATTCCGCACCTGTTAGTTCTGACAGTAGACAGCCAGCGTCCTCTCGCGCTGTCATACCCGTGGGAATTCTCCCGATCAATGTCCTTGCAGTGGAGGTTCTGATCATTCGATTGGAGCGCCAGGGATGGGTGTTTGCGTCAGTTCTAGAGGGAACAATCATGACAGAGCGTCTATATCGAAAACTTCATGGCATGGAGTTGAAGTTTGTTTCGGGCAGGCTGGAAGAAAAACCGGCCGAGTGGGCGATCGGTTACACCGTTACATTCAAAATGAGCCTGGATTTCACGAACTTCGTGCAAATGGCCAACCAATACATTCCGGGCTATTTGAATAATCCGATCAATGCTATTCGGCCTGAACTGACCAGTTTCGCTTACCACTATTCCTACAATTATTTTTTCGATGCTGCCGGAGATATCGGTAACAAAGAAAATCTGTTTAATGTGTTTAGGCATCCTGGTTACTACATGAATCAATGGTCCACGGGTGGGCTGGAGCGGCGATATGGCAAGCCCCAATTCGAAATCATCGATGATCAGCTTCACATCACTGCCCGAATGGATTTCCGTTGGGAAGACAAGCGTCCGATCGTTGTAGAAGATTTGCCGGTCATTCCTTTTGAATGGGCGCTGAATCTTTTGGAAGGCGAGTTTGTAGACCCTGTCACAGCGGTGCCGCCTGCAACAGTGGTGGCGCCTGCCACAGCGGTGGTGCTTGGATATGCCGAAGAGAAGTGGGTCGATCAAGACGGGCTGAAAATGCTCAAAGGCACGCGTTACATGATTGGCAGCAAGCTCGAGTTTGGCGAAATTAACAAAGAGCAAATTTACACCGCAGGTTGATCCCTATATCAGGTCCATTGCACGTGGAGCCGCTTGCGAGGCTGCGTTCGACCGGGTGTCGCGCTCGGTCGCAGTCCTCGCAAAGCTTTGACGACTGCTATGCCCTAGCGCGGATCGAGTTGAACACGGCCCGGGCAGTTGCTTCCAAAAGCGCCATAAACCCCTCTATTTCCCACCTCTGCAAAAGTTGGAAGGTTTCTTGCAGTAGCCGCCCTGCGCCTGCTTCAGGCGTCAAAAGTTTGCTTTAAAGGAACGGGGAAAACCGGTGGATCGCTCTCAGTTACTCAACAGTGCCCGCACAAACGTTGCCGACTTAAGTCGGGGCAACCTGGGTGTGCCGTTGTTGCTGCTGGTCATGCTGGCAATGATGATGTTGCCGATCCCACCGTTCCTGCTGGACGTGTTCTTCACCTTCAACATTGCCTTGTCGATCGTGGTGTTGCTGGTCTGCGTCTATGCCTTGCGACCGCTGGATTTCGCGGTGTTTCCGACCATTCTATTGGTGGCGACGCTGCTGCGGCTGGCGTTGAACGTGGCCTCCACGCGGGTGGTGATGCTCCACGGTCAGGACGGTCACGCCTCAGCCGGCAAGGTGATCCAGGCCTTCGGTGAGGTGGTGATCGGCGGTAACTACGTGGTCGGTATCGTGGTCTTCGCGATTTTGATGATCATCAACTTCGTCGTAGTGACCAAGGGTGCCGGGCGGATTTCCGAAGTGAGCGCGCGTTTCACCCTCGATGCGATGCCCGGCAAACAAATGGCGATCGACGCCGATTTGAACGCCGGCCTGATCGACCAGAACCAGGCCAAGCTGCGCCGGACGGAAGTCGCCCAGGAAGCCGAGTTCTACGGCTCCATGGACGGTGCCAGCAAATTCGTGCGCGGTGACGCCATCGCCGGTCTGCTGATTCTGTTCATCAACCTGATCGGCGGCATGGCGGTCGGTATCTTCCAGCACGGCATGACCTTCGGCGATGCCGGCCGGGTTTATGCACTTCTGACTATCGGTGACGGTTTGGTGGCGCAATTGCCATCACTGCTGTTGTCGACAGCGGCGGCGATCATGGTGACCCGTGCTTCCGGTTCGGAAGACATGGGCAAGCAGATCAATCGCCAGATGTTCGCCTCGCCGAAAGCGTTGGCCGTGGCGGCGGGTTTGATGGCAGTGATGGGCCTGGTGCCCGGCATGCCGCACTTCTCCTTTCTCAGCATGGCGGCCGTGGCCGCTGGTGGTGCGTACCTGTTCTGGAAGAAGCAGAATGTGGTCAAGGTTCAGGCCCTGCAAGAGGTCAAGCGTCAGCAAGAGTTGCTGCCATCGCCGGCCCGCGCCATGGAAACCAAGGAGCTGGGCTGGGACGACGTGACGCCGATCGACATGATTGGCCTGGAAGTCGGCTATCGCCTGATTCCGCTGGTGGATCGCAACCAGGGCGGTCAGTTGCTCGCGCGGATCAAGGGCGTGCGCAAGAAGCTGTCCCAGGACCTGGGCTTCCTGATGCCGACTGTGCATATCCGTGACAACCTCGACCTGGCGCCGAGTGCCTATCGCCTCACGTTGATGGGCGTGATCCTGGCTGAAGCCGAGATTTATCCGGATCGCGAACTGGCGATCAACCCGGGGCAGGTCTACGGCACGCTCAATGGCATAACCGCCAAAGATCCGGCTTTTGGCCTGGAGGCGGTCTGGATCGAAATCAGCCAGCGTGCCCAGGCGCAATCCCTCGGTTACACCGTGGTCGATGCCAGTACGGTCGTGGCGACCCACTTGAACCAGATTCTGTACAAGCACTCCAGCGAACTGATCGGTCACGAAGAAGTCCAGCAACTCATGCAATTGCTGGCCAAAAGCTCGCCGAAACTGGCCGAAGAGCTGGTGCCGGGCGTGGTGTCGCTTTCGCAACTGCTCAAGGTGTTGCAGGCTTTGTTGGCTGAACAGGTGCCAGTGCGCGACATTCGCAGCATCGCCGAGGCCATCGCCAACAATGCCGCCAAGAGTCAAGATACTGCCGCTCTGGTGGCCGCGGTGCGCGTCGGCGTATCCCGTGCAATCGTCCAAAGCATTGTAGGGACTGACTCCGAGCTACCAGTTATCACTCTGGAGCCAAGGTTGGAACAGATATTGCTCAATAGTCTTCAGAAGGCAGGACAAGGCTCGGAAGAGGGCGTGCTGCTGGAGCCAAGCATGGCTGAGAAACTGCAACGCTCGTTGATCGATGCGGCGCAGCGTCAGGAAATGCAAGGTCAACCGGTGATACTGCTGGTGGCCGGTCCGGTTCGCGCGATGCTTTCGCGATTCGGCCGACTGGCAGTCCCGGGTTTGCATGTGTTGGCTTACCAGGAAATCCCTGACAACAAGCAAGTGACCATCGTTGCGACAGTAGGGCCCAACGGCTGAGGTAGTGGTTTATGCAAGTTAAGCGTTTTTTCGCCGCCGATATGCGTCAGGCCATGAAACTGGTTCGTGATGAGCTGGGCGCTGATGCCGCCATTATCGGCAATCGCCGGATCGCCGGTGGTGTCGAGCTGACGGCTGCCCTGGATTACAAATTGTCAGCGCTGGCCCCGCGTGTTCCGAACATGGAACTCGAGGATGAGCTGCGCAAGACCCAGTCGCGGATCGTCACCGCCCAGGCCGAGTTGAGCCTGCGTGGCGAAGGCGAAACCGAAGGCGACAATACCACCAATCGCCAGTTGTTCGCCGGCCTGCCATTGACCGCCGCCGAGCCGTTGATCGAGCCGACGTATGCCGAACCTCGTCGCTCCGCTGCAGCCCCGGCACCCGCCGCTGGCGGCGTGGACCCAAGGGCATTTGACTCGATGCGTTTCGAGCTCAACAGCCTGCGCGAACTGATGGAAGTGCAACTCGGCTCCCTGGCCTGGAATCAGCTGCAAGGCAGCCGCCCGGCCCAGGCCAACCTCTGGCGTCGCCTGCAACGCATCGGCCTGTCCGGCCCGTTGTCCCGCGACTTGCTGGCGATGATTACCGACATTGAAGAACCCCGTCAGGCCTGGCGCATGTTGCTGGCGCACCTGGCGCGGATGATCGTTACACCGGAAGTCGAGCCACTGGAAGAGGGCGGCGTGATTGCTATGGTCGGCCCTGCCGGCATGGGCAAGACCACCACCCTGGCCAAGCTCGCGGCCCGCTACGTGCTTAAATATGGCGCGCAAAACATCGCGCTGGTGAGCATGGACAGCTACCGTATCGGTGCTCAGGAGCAATTGAAGACCCTGGGCCGGATCCTCAACGTGTCGGTAACTCACGTCGATCCGGGGCAATCGCTGGTGCAGGCGCTGGATCCCTTGCTGCGCAAACGCGTGGTGCTGATCGATACCGCGGGCCTTCAGGCCAGCGATCCGGCACTTCGCATGCAGCTCGAAAGCCTGGCCGGACGTGGCATCAAGTCAAAAAATTATCTGGTGTTGGCAACCACCAGCCAGAAACAGGTTCTAACTGCCGCTTATCACAGTTACAAGCGCTGCGGGCTCGCTGGCTGCATCCTGACTAAACTGGATGAAACGGCAAGCCTGGGCGAAGTATTAAGCTTGGCGATCAGTCATGAATTGCCGGTGGCCTATCTGACCGATGGCCCGCGGATTCCGGATGATTTGCATCTGCCGCGTCGTCATCAGTTGGTCAGTCGCGCCGTAAGCGTGCAAATGCAAGAAGAACCCAGCGAAGAAGCCATGGCTGACATGTTCGCTGATATTTACCACAGCCCGACCAAGCAGGTTGGCTGAGGTACTAATGAACAGTTTTTGTACCTACATCGATGGTCTGCCATGCATTGTTCAGTTCATGAACGCGCAGCCAGTAATGTGGCCTCCGTCTATGCAAGACAAGGTAAAGAAATAACATGGGCAGCATGCATCCCGTACAGGTGATCGCGGTGACCGGCGGCAAAGGTGGCGTCGGGAAGACTAACGTGTCAGTGAACTTGTCCCTGGCTCTAGCTGAACTCGGCCGGCGCGTCATGCTGCTGGACGCCGATCTGGGGCTGGCGAACGTCGACGTCCTGTTGGGGCTGACACCCAAACGTACCCTGGCCGACGTGATCGAAGGCCGCTGTGAGCTGCGCGACGTTCTGTTGCAGGGGCCCGGCGGTATTCGCATCGTCCCGGCCGCGTCCGGCACGCAGAGCATGGTTCATCTGAGCCCGGCTCAACACGCCGGCCTGATCCAGGCGTTCAGCGATATCGGCGACAACCTTGACGTATTGGTGATCGACACCGCTGCGGGTATTGGTGACTCGGTAGTCAGTTTCGTTCGCGCAGCGCAAGAAGTCTTGCTGGTGGTGTGCGACGAGCCGACCTCGATCACGGATGCCTACGCGCTGATCAAACTGCTGAACCGCGACTACGGCATGAACCGCTTCCGCGTCCTGGCGAACATGGCCCAGAGCCCGCAGGAAGGTCGCAACCTGTTCGCCAAGTTGACCAAGGTCACTGATCGCTTCCTCGACGTCGCCCTACAATACGTCGGTGCGGTGCCTTACGACGAAAGCGTGCGCAAGGCCGTGCAGAAGCAGCGTGCAGTCTACGAAGCGTTCCCGCGTTCCAAGTGCGCCCTGGCGTTCAAGGCGATCGCGCAGAAGGTCGACACTTGGCCGCTGCCTGCCAACCCGCGTGGGCACCTGGAGTTTTTCGTCGAGCGCCTCGTGCAACAGACCGCAGGACCCGTCCTATGACAGCCAGTGGCTACAACCTCTACAAGAAGTCGGCACGTGACGCGCAGTACGAGCTGATCGAGCGTTACGCGCCACTGGTCAAACGCATTGCTTACCACTTGCTGGCCCGTCTGCCAGCCAGTGTTCAGGTTGAAGACCTGATCCAGGCCGGGATGATCGGCCTGCTTGAAGTATCGACCAAATATGACGCCAGCAAAGGCGCGAGTTTCGAGACGTACGCGGGCATTCGAATCCGTGGCGCGATGCTCGATGAAGTACGCAAGGGGGACTGGGCGCCACGTTCGGTTCACCGCAATACCCGTATGGTCAGCGACGCAATTCGCTCGATTGAAGCTAAAACCGGTCGTGACGCTAAAGATCATGAGGTTGCGGCCGAACTCCAATTGAGTCTCGACGATTATTACGGGATTTTGAACGACACCCTGGGCAGCCGGTTATTCAGTTTCGACGATCTGTTGCAGGACGGCGAACACGAAGGGCTGCACGAGGATGGCGCGAGTGCTCATCTCGAGCCGTCACGCGATCTGGAAGATGAACGCTTCCAGGCAGCGCTGGCGGACGCGATTGCCAATTTGCCGGAGCGTGAGCGACTGGTGTTGGCGCTGTACTACGACGAAGAGCTGAACCTCAAGGAAATCGGTGAGGTCCTGGGGGTCAGCGAATCTCGGGTCAGCCAGTTACACAGCCAGTGCGCGGCCCGTTTGCGGGGGCGTTTGGGGGAGTGGCGAGCGCGCTGAAGGCAGTGTGGGGACACTGCGAACGAGGCCGGTGTGGTGTTGAACTGCACCGGTCGCGATCTGTTGTGCTCCAGACAGTCATCGAGTGCATTGCCGGATTGATTGAAATGGCGCGTCCAGGTGCTGGGCGCGTTTAAGACTGCTTGGAGGTCGAATTGGACAAGAACATGAAAATCCTCATCGTTGATGACTTCTCAACGATGCGGCGGATCATAAAAAACCTGTTGCGTGACCTTGGGTTCACCAACACGGTCGAGGCCGACGATGGCACTACTGCCATTCCGGTTCTCAACAGCGGGAGCATCGACTTTCTGGTAACGGACTGGAACATGCCTGGCATGACCGGTATCGATCTGCTGCGCCACGTGCGCGCCGATGAAAAGCTCAAACACCTGCCGGTGTTGATGGTGACCGCTGAAGCCAAGCGCGAGCAGATCATCGAAGCGGCCCAGGCCGGTGTTAACGGCTATGTGGTCAAACCCTTCACGGCCCAGGCGTTGAAAGAAAAAATCGAGAAGATTTTCGAACGCATCGGTTGATCCACTGCGCCACGGGGGAGCTATGGAGCATAAAGAATCTTCACTGGGCGATTTTGAATCGACCCTGAAAAAACACGCGGTCGAACTGGTCGAAAGCCTTGAAAAAGGCAGGTTCGGCGACGCTGTGCAACTGATCCATGAGCTCAATCAGACCCGTGACCGCGGCCTGTATCAGGAAGTGGGCAAGCTCACTCGCGAGCTGCATAGCGCGATCGTCAATTTCCAGATTGACCCGAACATGCCGCAAGCCGAGGAAGTGTCCCAGATCACGGACGCCACCGAGCGCCTGGGGTATGTGGTCAAGCTGACCGAGGCCGCTGCCAACCGCACCATGGACTTGGTGGAGAATTCCACGCCGCTGGTCAACAGCCTGAGCGAAGAAGCCCAGGCGTTGAGCACGGATTGGGGGCGGTTCATGCGTCGCGAAGTCGGAGCTGAAGAGTTCCGTGAGCTGGCCCGGCGCGTCGACGGTTTCCTGACGCGCAGCAGCGAAGACAATCGCACGGTGTCGAGCAACCTTAACGACATTTTGCTGGCCCAGGATTACCAGGACCTCACCGGTCAGGTGATCAAACGCGTGACCCAATTGGTCACCGAAGTTGAAAGCAACCTGCTCAAGCTCGTGCTCATGGCCAGTCAGGTAGACCGCTTTGCGGGTATCGAACATGACCGTGATGCGATGCTCGCTGAAAAAGATCCGCAAAAACATCTCTCTCAGGGTGAAGGTCCGCAGATTCATGCCGATAAAAGAGAAGACGTTGTGTCCGGTCAGGACGATGTGGACGATTTGTTATCCAGCCTAGGATTTTAGAGTTTTAGCATTTTAGGTTTTTTAGGTTTTTAGACCTGTAGGAGCACCCCCTTAATGAGCTTCGGCGCCGATGAAGAGATCCTTCAGGATTTCCTGGTTGAGGCCGGCGAGATTCTAGAGCAACTGTCCGAACAGCTGGTCGAGCTTGAAAGCCGCCCGGATGATGCGGATTTGCTCAATGCAATTTTTCGCGGTTTTCACACTGTAAAAGGGGGCGCCGGCTTCCTCCAGCTCAATGAGCTGGTGGAGTGCTGTCACATCGCCGAGAACGTGTTCGACATCCTGCGCAAGGGTGAACGTCGCGTCGACTCGGAACTGATGGACGTGGTTCTCGAAGCGCTGGACGCAGTGAACAGCATGTTCACCGAAGTGCGCGAACGCAGCCCGATTACGGCTGCCACGCCTGAATTGCTGGCGGCACTGGCCCGTCTGGCCGAGCCGCAAACGGCTGATGAAACCGCACCGGTTGCTGAAGTGGTCGAAGCACCAGCTGCTGAAGAATCGGGCGACATCACCGATAACGAATTTGAACAACTGCTGGACTCGCTGAACGCCGTCAAGGCTCAAGCCGAAGCGCCGACAGTTGCTCCAGTGGCTGCCGCCGATTCGGCGGCCGGCGACGAAATCACCGATGCCGAGTTCGAGTCGTTGCTCGATCAACTGCACGGCAAAGGCCAGTTCGCCGTCGACGCAGTGGCAGCGCCTGCTGCACCGGCTGCCCCGAAAGCGGCAGGCGACAGCTCCGACATCACCGACGACGAATTCGAAGCACTGCTCGATCAGCTGCACGGCAAGGGCAACTTTGCTATCGATGCGCTGGAATCGGCCATTGCTGCCGTACCTGCGCCGGCTGGGCCAACCGCTAAAGCGGCCGGCGGCGATCTGATCTCCGATCACGAGTTCGAATCACTGCTCGACGAATTGCACGGTAAAGGCAAGTTCACCGAAGTCGGCACAGGTGCTGCGGTTGCAGCTCCAGCCGCCAAGGTTGCTGCACCGAAACCGGTTGCCAAAGCGCCCGAGCCGAAAGCCGAAGCGCCGAAGCCAGCTGCTGCTGCAGCACCGGCTCCGGCCCGTGCACCGTCCGCTCCACCACCGGAAAAACCGGCCAGTGAAGCCGAGACCACCGTGCGGGTTGATACCGCGCGTCTCGACGAAATCATGAACATGGTCGGCGAACTGGTTCTGGTGCGTAACCGCTTGGTCCGTCTGGGCCTCAACAGCGGCGACGAAGCCATGTCCAAGGCCGTGTCGAACCTCGACGTGGTTACGGCCGACCTGCAAACCGCGGTCATGAAGACCCGGATGCAACCGATCAAGAAAGTCTTCGGGCGCTTCCCGCGCCTGGTTCGCGACCTGGCTCGCCAGCTCAAGAAAGAGATCAACCTGGAGCTGGTCGGCGAAGAAACCGACCTCGACAAGAACCTCGTCGAGGCCTTGGCCGACCCGCTGGTCCACTTGGTGCGCAACTCGGTCGACCACGGTATCGAAGAGCCGGCCGAACGCGAAGCGATGGGCAAGCCACGCAGCGGCAAAGTGATTTTGTCCGCCGAACAGGAAGGCGACCACATCCTGCTGTCCATCTCCGATGACGGCAAGGGCATGGACGCTGATGTTCTGCGCGGCATTGCTGTGAAGAAAGGCTTGATGGACAAAGATGCGGCAGACCGCCTCAGCGAGTCCGACTGTTTCAACCTGATCTTCGCCCCGGGGTTCTCGACCAAGACCGAGATCTCCGACGTGTCGGGTCGTGGCGTGGGTATGGACGTGGTGAAAACCAAGATCGCCCAGCTCAACGGCACCATCAATATCTACTCGACCAAAGGCAAAGGCTCGAAGATCGTCATCAAGGTCCCGTTGACCCTGGCGATCATGCCGACGCTGATGGTCATGCTCGGCAACCAGGCGTTCGCGTTCCCGCTGGTGAACGTCAACGAGATCTTCCACCTCGACCTGTCGCGCACCAACGTGGTGGACGGCCAGGAAGTGGTGATCGTGCGGGACAAGGCACTGCCATTGTTCTACCTCAAGCGCTGGCTGGTCAGCTCCGCCGCTCACGAAGAGCAGCGCGAAGGCCATGTGGTGATCCTTTCGGTGGGCACTCAGCGGATCGGCTTCGTCGTCGACCAGTTGGTGGGCCAGGAAGAAGTGGTCATCAAGCCATTGGGCAAAATGCTCCAGGGAACCCCGGGCATGTCGGGCGCCACCATTACCGGTGACGGTCGCATTGCGCTGATTCTCGATGTTCCGAGCATGCTCAAGCGTTACGCCGCACGGCGTATTTGATTCTGGTGGAGCGGGGCGACTGAGCCTCGCTCCGTCTAACGGAGTGTTTATGGCAGTCAAAGTCCTGGTGGTGGACGATTCGGGGTTTTTCCGCCGCCGCGTCTCGGAAATTCTTTCAGCGGATCCGAATATCCAGGTCGTCGGTACGGCGACCAACGGAAAAGAGGCGATCGATCAGGCGCTGGCCCTCAAGCCAGACGTGATCACCATGGACTACGAGATGCCAATGATGGATGGCATCACGGCCGTGCGGCATATCATGCAGCGCTGCCCGACCCCGGTATTGATGTTCTCCTCGCTGACTCATGAAGGTGCTCGGGTAACCCTCGATGCGCTGGATGCCGGCGCGGTGGATTTCCTGCCGAAGAATTTCGAAGACATCTCTCGTAACCCGGAGAAGGTCAAACAACTGCTGTGCGAGAAGATTCTCAGCATTTCGCGCAGTAACCGTCGTGCCAACACCTACAGCGCACCGGCCCCGGTCGCCGCGCCAGCCCTGACGCCTGCGCCTTCGAGCGTCAGCAGTTACGGCAGCGCACCTGCGCGTCCGGCGCCGGCACCGATTCCGGCGCGTACCCACGCCCCTGCATCGGCCGGCCCGTCGTCGCCCGCGCCGAAACGCAAAGCCTACAAACTGGTGGCCATCGGCACGTCCACGGGCGGTCCGGTTGCCCTGCAGCGGGTGTTGACCCAGTTGCCGGCCAACTTCCCGGCCCCGATCGTGTTGATCCAGCACATGCCGGCCGCGTTCACCAAGGCCTTCGCCGAACGTCTGGACAAGCTCTGCCGCATCAGCGTCAAGGAAGCCGAGGATGGCGACATCCTGCGTCCGGGCCTGGCGCTGCTGGCACCGGGTGGCAAACAAATGATGATCGATGGCCGTGGCGCGGTGAAAATCCTCCCGGGTGACGAGCGTCTGAACTACAAACCGTGCGTGGACATCACCTTCGGTTCGGCCGCCAAGTCCTACGGCGACAAAGTTCTGGCGGTCGTACTGACCGGCATGGGCGCCGACGGTCGTGAAGGCGCGCGCCTGCTCAAGCAGGGCGGCAGTGCGATCTGGGCTCAGGATGAAGCGAGCTGCGTGATTTACGGCATGCCGATGGCCATCGTCAAAGCCGACCTCGCCGACGCGATCTACGGTCTGGACGATATTGGCAGGCACTTGGTCGAGGCGTGTATCTGATGGATGTTTTAAGCCTTATCGGGATCATCATGGCGTTTGTCGCCATCATTGGCGGCAACTACCTTGAAGGCGGTCACCTCGGCGCTTTGGCCAACGGCCCGGCGGCGCTGATCGTACTCGGTGGGACCATCGGCGCGGCGTTGCTGCAATCGCCGATGAGCGCCTTCAAGCGCGCCATGCAAATCATTGGCTGGATTCTGTTCCCGCCTCGCGTCGACCTGGCCGGCGGCATTGATCGCGTGGTGAACTGGAGCCTGACCGCTCGCAAGGAAGGTTTGCTCGGTCTGGAAGGGGTGGCCGATGCCGAACCTGACAGCTACTCGCGCAAAGGCCTGCAACTGCTGGTGGACGGCGCCGAGCCGGAAGCGATTCGCAGCATTCTGGAAGTGGATTTCTACACCCAGGAATCCCGCGACATTGAAGCGGCGAAAGTCTTTGAAAGCATGGGCGGCTACGCGCCGACCATCGGCATCATCGGTGCGGTGATGGGCCTGATCCATGTCATGGGCAACCTGGCCGACCCGACGCAACTGGGCAGCGGCATTGCCGTCGCGTTCGTCGCCACTATCTACGGCGTGGCCAGTGCCAACCTGGTGTTGCTGCCGATTGCCGCCAAGCTCAAGTCCGTGGCCTTGCGCCAGTCGCGTTATCGCGAAATGTTGCTGGAAGGGATCCTGTCGATCGCCGAGGGTGAAAACCCTCGCTCTATTGAGTTGAAGCTTCAGGGCTTCATGGATTGATGGGAGACATGGACCATGGCACGTCGCAGGCAACCTGAAGAACATGTAAACCATGAACGCTGGCTCGTTTCCTACGCCGACTTCATCACGTTGCTGTTCGCATTCTTCGTGGTCATGTACTCGATTTCTTCGATCAACGAGGGCAAGTACAAAGTCATCTCGCAAGCGTTGATCGGGGTCTTTGCGGATGCCGATCGCTCGCTCAAGCCGATTCCGATCGGTGAAGAACGGCCGCAGACCGTGACCCCCGCCAAGCCCTTGGTCAAGGACAGCGAGCAGGTCGACGCGGGTGTTGCCGGGGCCAGCGATCCGCTGAAAAGTATCGCCGATGACATCAGCGCGGCGTTCGGCGACTTGATCAAGTCCAACCAGATGACCGTGCGCGGCAACGAGTTGTGGGTCGAGATCGAGCTCAATTCCAGCCTGTTGTTCGGCAGCGGCGACGCCATGCCCAGCGACATGGCGTTCAGCATCATCGACAAGGTTGCCGGCATTCTGAAGCCGTTCGACAACCCGATTCACGTCGAAGGCTTTACCGACGATCAACCGATCCGCACCGCGCAATACCCGACGAACTGGGAGCTGTCCTCGGCCCGCTCGGCGAGCATCGTGCGCATGCTGGCGATGCAGGGCGTGAACCCTGGCCGTCTGGCGTCGGTGGGTTACGGCGAATTCCAGCCGGTGGCCAATAACGCCACTGCTGAGGGCCGGGCACGTAACCGTCGCGTCGTGCTGGTGGTGTCACGCAATCTCGATGTACGCCGCAGCCTCACCGGTACCGGAACCGCCCATGCGCAACCGGATGCCGCGTTGAAGCGTGCTGGCACACAAACTGCACCGACCCCAGTCAAGTCGCCGGTACGAGAGAGCGCCGTCAATTCTCCGTCGCCTGCATTAACACGTTGAGCTATTTCTCGGTCGATCATGTCGGCCGGGAGGAACAATCCGAATGAGAGTCTGGGCCGTTGCCAATCAAAAGGGTGGTGTTGGTAAAACCACTTCCTCTATCGCTTTAGCCGGTTTACTGGCCGAGGCGGGCAAGCGCGTGGTCGTGGTCGATCTCGATCCGCACGGCTCCATGACCAGCTACTTCGGCTACGACCCCGACAGCCTGGAACACAGCAGCTACGACCTGTTCCTGCACAAGGGCAGTGTGCCGCAAGGCTTGCCCGGTCAATTGCTGCTGCCGACCAGTGATGAACGCATTTCGCTGTTGCCGTCGAGTACCGCTCTGGCCACGCTTGAGCGCCAGTCTCCGGGCCAGAGTGGCCTGGGCCTGGTGATTGCCAAGAGCCTGGCGCAGCTGTGGCAGGACTTCGATTACGCCGTCATCGACAGCCCGCCGTTGCTCGGCGTGCTGATGGTCAATGCCTTGGCGGCGGCCCAGCAGTTGGTGATCCCGGTGCAGACCGAACACCTGGCCGTCAAAGGCCTGGAGCGCATGGTCAACACCCTGGCGATGATCAACCGCTCACGCAAAGTGGCGTTGCCGTTCACCATCATTCCGACCCTGTTCGACCGCCGTACCCAGGCGTCTCTCGGGACCCTTCGCGTGCTGCGCGACAAATACCCGGAAGAAATCTGGCAAGGCTACATACCGATCGACACGCGCCTGCGGGATGCGAGCCGGGCAGGGCTGACGCCTTCGCAATTCGACGGCAAGAGCCGCGGGGTGCTGGCGTATCGCGCACTGCTCAAGCAGTTGCTGGCGGCACAACTTGTCCCGCAGGTGGCGTGAGATGAACACAGTCCCTGTAGGAGCGAGGCTTGCCCGCGAAGGCCGCACCCCGGTCTTAACCGTTAAACCGCGTCATCGTTCTTCGCGGGCAAGTCGGATCGCCGCACCGCTCGCTCCTACAAGGGCGGTGTGCGCATGAATCGGCCGGTAAAAATCACCTCGCGTCCGCAACTGGCGCTCCAGTCTTATCTGGACAGCTTGCTGATGGAGGCGACTGAAGAGTTGCCGCTGGAAGTCGGAGCGGTGGCTGCAGTCATTGAGTTCGTTGAAAAGGTCGAGGTCGAAGCGGCACTGGACGAGTTCCAGGCTGCGGTGCTCGAAGAGCAGGCGCGTGATGCGCAGAAGCCGGTTGTCGCTGCCGTGCCTGTCGTAGCGCCAGTAGCTGCTCCTGTCGCAAAAGCCCCGGTGGTGATCGAAGAAGCGCCGGCGCCGATTCTGGCGCCGGTCTCGACCCTCGCACCGCTGCTGCAAACCCTGGTGCCGCCGCTGGTCGAAGTCCATCTGCCACCGAGCAACACGCCGCCACCGGTGGAAACAGACGGTCGCCCGGCGTGGGCTGCGGAGCCGTTCGAATGCCTGCTGTTCGATGTCGCCGGGTTGACCCTGGCAGTGCCGCTTGTGTGCCTGGGCTCGATTTACTCCCTGGCCGGTCACGAGCTGACGCCGCTGTTCGGTCAGCCGGAATGGTTCCTCGGGATCCTGCCGAGTCAGGCCGGCAACCTGAAAGTCCTTGATACCGCGCGCTGGGTCATGCCCGACCGTTACCGCGACGATTTCCGTCAGGGCCTGCAATACGTTATTTCGGTTCAGGGCTACGAGTGGGGGCTGGCGGTGCATCAGGTCAGCCGCTCGTTGCGCCTGGACCCGAACGAAATCAAATGGAGAAGTCATCGAGGTCAGCGGCCATGGCTCGCCGGCACGGTGATTGAGCACATGTGTGCATTGCTGGACGTTTCCGCCCTGGCCGAGTTGATCGCCAGCGGCGGGGCTAAGCACATGAGCAGCAGCAAGCCGCTACACAAACCGACATAGCTGCCGACATAACAAGTACGCGACGGCATTGTTGAATGCCGCCAACAGAACACACACCGCCAGAAGCGGTTTTTCGAGGGGTCAGGTATGAGTAATCACGCGACGAATGCAAAGGGTTCCGAAGATCCGATCCTGCAATGGGTAACCTTCAAACTGGACAATGAAACCTACGGCATCAACGTGATGCGCGTTCAGGAAGTCCTGCGTTACACCGAAATCGCCCCGGTCCCGGGTGCTCCGAGCTACGTGCTGGGCATCATCAACCTGCGCGGTAACGTGGTTACCGTGATCGACACCCGTCAGCGCTTCGGCCTGATGAATGCCGAGATCAGCGACAACACCCGTATCGTCATCATCGAAGCCGACAAGCAAGTGGTCGGGATCATGGTCGACAGCGTGGCCGAAGTGGTTTACCTGCGTCAGTCGGAAATCGAAACCGCGCCAAACGTCGGTAACGAAGAATCCGCCAAGTTCATCCAAGGCGTGTGCAACAAGAACAACGAACTGCTGATCCTGGTCGAACTGGACAAGATGATGAGCGAAGAAGAATGGTCGGACCTGGAGAACATCTGATTGATTCTTGAGGTAGCGGTCATTGTCCTGTTCCTTTTCTGGGCAGGCACGCTGGCAATGTTCCTGGCGTACATTCGCGCTCAACGGCAAATTGCCGCGCAACAGGCCCAGGGTGATGCGTTGCGCGATCAGCGCATCAAGGACCTGGCCAAGCGCGTCGACGACTATCAAAGCGGCAACGTGCGCATGGGTGAAGACCTGCACGAACTGCGCGCCGTCGTCAGCCCCTTGCCGGACAAACTGGCGCAGCTGGAACAGCGCGATCCGTCGAGCCTGTCGTTTGCCCAGGCAGCGCGCCTGGTCGGGATGGGAGCTACCGTTGATGAACTGACTCAGTCTTGCGGGTTGACCCAGGCTGAGGCGGAGTTGATGCGCAAGTTGCATAAGAGCGTCTAGAAGCTTTAAACAGCAAGCGGCAAGTAAGTGCAAAGATCGCAGCCTTCGGCAGCGCCTACTGGTGTACACAAACCCATGTAGACGCTGACGAAGGCTGCTATCTTTTTTGCATTGGGTGCTGACGTAAACATCTCTCATCTGGTTACTGAATGATTGAGCAACGACAGATAGTCTGGTGTGCCGTTCGTCGGTACTGTTATTTCTGACAGTAGAATTGAATGCGTGTGGCAGTGGAGACTTGAGATTGATTATCTCTAGAGGATCTGCCCAGATGAGAGCATTGATCATTTTAATGATGTGTTACGTTACACAAGTTCAAGCGATGTCCGGACAGGCTCTGGTCACGAATTTGAACAATAAGTACACGAGTCTCGTTGCACAGTGTCCGAATGGCGCGCCGGCTTATTATTGTTCAGGTATGTTGCTTCGGGCCGTTGACTACACGTCATTGTACGTTCCCATAGTAAGTTAAACTTGGGGGCTGCAGATAATAATGTATTCACTTTTACGATTACGGATCAAGTGTATGGCCAAGCGGCGGCTGATCGGTTAAACGCGAAGTATTCACTCGTATCGAAAGACTGTCAGGGGCGAGCGGCTTACTATTGCAGTGGCGTAATCCTTCGAGTAACCGGGACCAAGCCTGCATATCATGCATGGGACCCTAGTGACAACTCGATAAAAATGGGTGGGGTGTCATTCTCATATTTACGCAAGGACTTGGGAACGGAAATTCTTGTTTGGAATGAAACTCAAGGTTTCATTTTTAAAAATTTTGATACTGCTGAACGATTAGGGGCCTACTCAACGCCCTTGCTTTGTTCATACCCATCTGATGGCAATACCTCCAGCCGTCCAACAAATGGCGGTTGCGGTCCTAATGGAAATTATCCAGTGACTAGTCGCGCCTGTCCGGAGATTGTCGTGACGACGTTAGAGGCGTGGAAGAAGCATTACCGATCTGTGGGCGGCTCTGGTTATTTCTCAGCTAGGAATATGAACCAATGTGGGTTTACCGGAGAAAGAAAACAGTTTGCTCTAAGTCTGGAAGCGCGGAATAACTTTGAGCGACCAATAGAAGAGCGTCCCTATCACAACGAAGTCATGTTGAAAACCTGGCCCAGAGGAATCCCAAAACAACTGCCGATAGCAGCATTTTTCTACCTGTACAAACAGACACGGGCAGTCGGAATGGAAGGGGCGCAGTACGCCCAGAAGGACTATTTCAATGTGACGGGCGATTTGCTGCCCGTTATACGGGTTACATTGGTTGACGGTGCAGCGACAGCTTTTAGTTTTTATGAACAAGAGCAGTCGGAAATTTGGAAGTAAAATTTTAAATGCCAAGCCTGATGGCTTCAGGTGAGCTTGTACTTGTACTTGTACTTGTACTTGTACTTGTACTTGTATTTGGTGCTGGTGATCAGATTGTGGGGCTGCAATAAGTAGTTATAACGACAAGCCACGTAGTCGGGGCTGGCTTGTCGTTTATTCTTTTTGTCTTCTAGTGTGGTTTCGCGGTTATAAAGTAACTTTTAGTAGTTGCGAGAACATTAAGTTATCGCTCGTGCCCGAACGATGAATACTGTAGTTGATCCATACGGATCTTCCGCGGTTTTCCAAGACCCATGTCTCGGGAATATCGAATGGTATCGACGAGTCATTAAGGATGGGCTTGATTGCAGTGTCATGCGTGATCACTCCATGCCAGCGGACTCGAGCGGTATACCCGGTTGTCATGCCGAAGTATTTTACGGTAACTCTTTTTCTGTCATCCGAAAGCCTGGGCTCAACTAATTCGAAGTCTTGAGGGTCCACCTCAAGCGTCAACGATTTGGATGGAATAAGCGGGGCGCCCATGGCGGTACGAATGGAGTAATTGATCGTTACCAAGCTGTCGATGGCGTCAATGACCTCCAGGCGGGGGATCTTGAAGTTTTGCGGTTCTGGCACATCAATAGTCAGGGTTTCAGTGTCATGTCTATGACGTCCCGTTACCCACCGAACGCGCACAGTATGCCCCTTGGCCATGCCACTGTAGCGTGGAACCTGAACAGTGACATATTCATTGTAATAAATATCGTTGAAGTTTAAGCGGTTTCCAGCTGGGCCATAAGCTTCGAGAACTTTCGGTGCAATGGGATCAATAAAATTCTGGACAGTATTCATCGTTGTACATCTCCATATTGATAGGCCCACGTACAACAAAATGCGTGGGGGGCATGTTGTTACGGGTGCATCACAGGAATACTCTCAAAACCTTGGAGAACTGGCTGTTTTCATCAACTCTTGACTGATTGACGCTGTAATTGATTAGCACGGGTTTCCCTTCGTTTTCGTCTATCCATGTACGAGGAATCAAGAACTCGGCCGTCATGTCTGTATTTAGTTCTTGCCATGCTGTTTCGCGCGTCTCTACTCCGGTGATTCGTACCCGCGCGTGATAACCGGTGGTCATTCCTGGGTATCGAACGGTGACCCTGGTCCGGTCAGCGGTCAGCCTTGGAGCGGTCAGATCGAACGCCTGAGGGTCCACCGCCAATGGCAGTGCCTTGGATCGGTGGAGTGGGCCTTTGGGAAAATTACGCACGGTGTAACTGACAGGAACCTTCGTGCCGATGGCATCAATGACTTCCAGACGTGGAACTTTGAACCTCATGGGTCCAACCCTTTGAACGGTGGTAATCGCGCTGTCATAGACATGTCTTTCGGAAGCCCAACGGGCACGAATGGTTTGTCCGATTGCCATTCCGAGATACTGCGGCACCTCGATCGTGACATGGGGTGCGTAATAAATATCAGCCATTTTCAAGCGATCACCCAAGGCTCCATAAGCCTCAAGAACCTTTGGCTGCTTGGGATCAATGGTGGTTTTTATGTTTACGGACTTGGGCTCGGATGGGCGCTCAGGGCCAGCGCCTCGGACCTTGTAGACGATGGTTACCTCTCTTTCATCGCTTTCCCTCGCCCATTCGAGCGGAATGGGGAAATTGAGTGTTTCGCCTCCAGAATAGGTTTTTTCAGACGTTTCCCGGTTTATCCGCCCCTGCCAGTTAACCCGGACAATGTCGTCAGGGTTTAACCCTTCTATTGGGACTTTGACTGTTATATCCGTCAGGAAGGTAGGGTCCACGATTCCCCCTTGGTCCTCCCCTTTTAAGCTGGGTGGTGGAAGCCTTTTATTGTCGCCGATGTTTACGGTGACTTTGGTGGGGATTGCCCATGGTGCGTTGGGGTGGGGGTAATTGCCGCAGCGGTCGATAACCTGGAAGGTAACTGAGTGGGTACCTTTGCCTGCACGCTCGATCAGCGCTTTGCTGAAGAAGACCTCAATTGGATGATTGGTCGGGTCATCTACGTTGCGCTGTGTCACGGGATACAAAGTGGCCTCTTCCGAAACACCCCAGCGCGCAATGATGCGGTCAAAAATAGTGACATTGGGATACGAGCTGACAAGCAGACGTATACCGTTATTGACCATGTCCTGATCAATCCCGTCCGATACGTCCGGTTCGAATCGATAACGCAGCTCGGGATGGCCGTCAGGTTCGGGGTAGACAAGTTCGCCGCCGGGATAGGTACGTTTGACCAGCAGCTTTAACTCAGGTGAATGTTCGGGTGACTGATTTTTCGCCGTGACGGTATAAAACGTTCTTGTTGGGCCATCAAGGATTTCCGGCCCCGTCAGGGTGAATATGACATCCTTGTTCAGTTTGTCCGCCGTATCGATTATCGCCACTCTTATCGGGTCAGATACGTTGCGCCAATACAACCTGCACTCGTCTCCCAGTTGCATTTGCCAGGCCGGAACGGTTATTCGCAGGTTTTGTTCGAAGGCAGCTCTTCCCACTCCGCCATCGTAGCCTTCGTCACCGTCAATCGGCTGCACGAGGCCTCCTACGAGGAGCGGTCTGAGAGCCAGCATTTCTGGTTTGTTTTTTTCCGAATTCGAAGATGTGGTCATATGGAACTCCAGTTCAGCACGGGGGCGCTGATGGAGATTTATGGCCCAACCTGAAAAGGCTTGCCTACTGTCAGATCTGACAGTCCTGACGAATGGTAAAGCTCAACTAATAGTCTTCGCCGCGCTCAGTGACATCCTTCTCGACCATCCCCGCCTCCGGATCATGCCCCGCCGGAAACTTGCCCTTCAGATTCCACGCAAAAGCGATAATCTCGGCAATGGTGCGGTACAACTCCTCCGGAATACTCTCCCCCAGTTCCATCCGCGCCAGCAGCTTCACCAGTTCGGCGTTTTCGTAGATAGGCACTTCATAATCGCGGGCAATTTTCAGAATGGCTTCGGCCAGTTCTTCGTCACCTTTGGCCGTGAGGGTAGGGGCGTGGCTGCCGTCGTATTTGAGGGCGATGGCCTGGCGTGGGGTGTTGGGGTTTCTCATGCGGTTTCGTCGACCCAGCGTTGTTCGAGGCGGGTTTGCGGGCCTTGCGGTGGCGTGCCGAGGTGGCAATCCAGATCGCCGACGTTCAGTCCGGAATCCAGCAGGCGCTGGCGCAGCGCAGCCAGATTGCTTTCGATCAGGCTGGCGGTGTACGGGCGTTCGGCCCAGAGCTGGCTGGACAGGCTGCCTCTGATCAGTTGCGCTTGAATCTGCAACGGGCCCAGCGGCTCCATGTCGAACGCCAGGTCCACGCGCCACAGTTGCTGTTTCGGCTCGCGTTCGTCTCGGCGTTCGTGCGGTTGTTCTTTTTCGGGCGCTTCTTCGCGCTGGAATTTGACCTGCAACGGCACGATGTCCTGCAGGTTGCGCATCGGGATTTCCAGCTGCCAGGTGCTGAGCAGCCGTCCATCGTCAGTGACGCCGGTTTGCTCAAGGCTCGACAATTGATGGCTCTGCAGGCGCGAAACCGCCGCCGCGGCCAGACGCAGCAAATGCTCCAGATCGTTTTCACCGTCCTGGCTTTGCAGCAGCCGTTCGGGCAGCGGGAAACTGGTGGGCAACGGTTTGGCGCTGACCTGGCCGAGCATGCCGAGTGCGCTGCGCACGAAGCTCGGCATGGACTGGACCAGCGTGTTGGCCGCAAGGATCGCGTTGAGATTGGTGTTGGCCGGCAATCCTGGTGTCAGTTGCGCGATTAGCTTGAGCAGATCGCCCTTCATGTCGGGCGCCAGTGTCGGGTTTTGCCCGGTCAGCAGTTTCGCTTCGAGGAACACACCGCTATTGGCCAGCGCCTGAGCCAAACCTTTCGGGGTACTCAGTTGCTGAACGTCCGGCAAACCGGCCAGCAGTTTTTCCACGGCAACGCGCAGGTCGCTGGACGTCTGATCCGACGGCGGCAGGTTTTGCAGGACTTTGATCAAGCCATCCAGCGAGCCTTGACGGCTCTGCTGACTGACCAATTGCTGGGTGACCGCCAACTGCTCCTGACGATTGCTCAGCGGCACGAACTTCAAGGTTTGCGTGTCCTGTACCAAGGCACTCAACAAGGTACCGATACGCAGCGGCGTAGGGCTCTCGATGCTCAGGGTGCTGCCACTCAACGCGGTGTTCAGCAGGGTGACCATCGAGCGAAACACCGTCGGCTGTCCCGGCACCTGCGGTAAAACCTGCGAGGTCAGCACTTTGCCCTGCAACAGTGTCCCGACCGGCAATTGTGCGGTGTCGATGCGGGTGAGGGTGGCGACGCTGGAAGCAATGGCCTGCTGCACCGTGATCGCCAGGTTGCTCGCTGACGGTTGAGTGATCGCCAGGGTGGTGCCTTGGGGCAGTGGCTGGTTGCTGGTGGCCTGGACTGTGGTCTGGCGACCGCTCTCGAGGGTGACTTTGAGCAACAGTTGAAAGCTCTGATCCGCCTGCTTGAGCGACAGCACTTCAGCCTTGGCGGTCTGGCCAGGAGTGATCAGGCCCTCCATCGGCGTCAGCAGCTTGAGCAGATCGCCACTCACCACCAATGGCCGCGAAGTCGCGGGGGTGGTCTGCGGTAGCGGGAGGATGTTCATTTCGCCTGTCATACGCGGTCACAACCTGAGGAAAATGCACTCTTTAGAGTAGGGCATGGCATGTATAATGCCGCCCGTCTTTCGGGGAGTGGCGAAAACATTGCATTTGTTTGACGCAGCTCTCTAGAACAAGCCGCCAATGCATCTATGCTGCACCTCTTTAGCGGCCGCACCGCCGCCGACTTGAACCGCAAAAGGCCCGTGATCTCTTGACCAGTCCTGTCCTGCAAACCGTTGCCCTCGCTTGTGAGCGAGACCTTCGGCTGCTCTTCGAAAATCTCGAATTGAGACTGGCCAGTGGCGAAATGTTGCAAATCAGCGGCCCTAACGGCAGCGGCAAAACCAGCCTGCTGCGCCTGTTGTGCGGCCTGATGCAGCCGACCGCCGGTCAAGTGCTGCTCAATGGCCAGCCGCTGAACGATCAGCGCCTTGAACTGGCGCGCAACCTGCTGTGGATCGGGCATGCCGCCGGCATCAAGGATCTGCTGACGCCAGAGGAGAACCTGATCTGGCTCTGCGCCCTGCATCAACCAGCCTCCCACGAGGCGATCTGGCAAGCGCTGGCTGATGTCGGACTGCGCGGCTTCGAGGATGTTCCCTGTCACACGTTGTCTGCCGGGCAGAAGCGCCGTGTGGCATTGGCGCGCTTGTACCTGGAAAGCCCGCCACTGTGGATCCTCGATGAGCCGTTCACCGCGCTCGACAAACAAGGCGTGGCGCAACTCGAAGAGCACCTGGCCGCCCACTGCGAGCGCGGCGGCATGGTGGTGCTCACCACTCACCACACGCTGAGCCGGATGCCGGCCAGCTATCGCGATATCGATCTGGGGAAGTGGGCCGTATGAGTGTTTTCGGCCTGTTGGTCGCCCGTGAGGCCCGCCTGCTGTTCCGTCGTCCTGCGGAACTGGCGAATCCGCTGGTATTTTTCGCGATCGTGGTTTCGCTGTTCCCTTTGGCGGTCGGCCCCGAGTCTCAATTGTTGCAAACCTTGTCTCCGGGACTGGTCTGGGTCGCGGCCCTTTTATCGGTCTTGCTCTCGCTGGACGGGCTTTTCCGCAGTGATTTCGAAGACGGATCGCTTGAACAGTGGGTCCTTTCGTCGCACCCCCTGCCTCTTCTGGTTTTGGCCAAGGTACTGGCACACTGGGCCTTCTCTGGCCTGGCACTGGTTTTGCTCGCTCCACTGCTGGCGTTGATGCTCGGTTTGCCAACCGCCTGTCTGCCGGTGTTGCTGCTTTCTTTATTGCTGGGTACACCGGTGCTGAGCCTGCTCGGTGCGGTGGGCGCAGCCCTGACGGTGGGATTGAAACGTGGCGGCCTGTTGCTGGCACTGCTGATTCTGCCGCTGTACATCCCGGTATTGATTCTCGGCAGTGGCGCCTTGCAGGCGGCCTTGCAGGGCATGCCGGCGACCGGTTATCTCTTGTGGCTTGGTAGCCTGACCGCCCTGGCGATAACCCTGACACCGTTTGCAATAGCTGCTGGCCTGAAGATCAGCGTCGGCGAATAATAATGAGGCCTGGTCAAAATTTGATCACTTCTTTTTGAAGAAAGGCAGACCCTTGGCTCTTGATAGCCAAGAGCAACCGTGATGGAAACAGTAATGAACTGGACCTGGTTTCATAAGCTCGGCTCGCCCAAATGGTTTTACGGCATCAGTGGCAAACTGCTGCCGTGGCTGAGCATCGCCGCGTTGCTGCTGATCGGCGTCGGTGTCGTCTGGGGCCTGGCCTTCGCACCGCCTGACTATCAGCAAGGCAACAGCTTTCGCATCATCTATATCCACGTTCCTGCCGCCATGCTGGCGCAGTCCGTCTACGTCATGCTGGCGGTGTGCGGCATCGTCGGGCTGGTCTGGAAAATGAAACTGGCCGACGTCGCCCTGCAATGCGCGGCGCCCATCGGTGCGTGGATGACCGCCGTGGCGCTGGTCACCGGCGCGATCTGGGGCAAACCGACCTGGGGCTCGTGGTGGGTCTGGGATGCACGACTTACGTCCATGCTTATTCTGCTGTTTCTGTACTTCGGTCTCATTGCGCTGGGCAACGCGATCAGCAATCGTGACAGCGCGGCCAAGGCCTGTGCGGTCCTGGCGATTGTCGGCGTGATCAACATCCCGATCATCAAATACTCGGTGGAGTGGTGGAACACCCTGCACCAGGGCGCGACCTTCACCCTCACCGAAAAACCGGCAATGCCGGTCGAGATGTGGCTGCCACTGCTGCTGACGGTGCTGGGTTTCTACTGTTTCTTCGGCGCGGTGCTGCTGCTGCGCATGCGCCTTGAAGTGCTCAAGCGCGAAGCCCGGGCGAGCTGGGTGAAAGCAGAAGTGCAGAACAGTCTGGAGGCCGTTCGATGAGTTTTGCTTCATTCGGCGACTTCCTCGCCATGGGCCATCACGCCCTGTATGTCTGGTCAGCCTATGGCATCTGCCTGGCGGTGCTGGCCCTCAACGTGGCGGCGCCGATCCTGGCCCGCAAGCGGTATCTGCAACAAGAGGCGCGTCGTTTGCGCCGGGAGAACGGCAAGTGAATCCGCTGCGCAAAAAGCGTCTTATCATCATTCTCGCGATCCTGGTGGGTGTCGGCGCAGCCGTCGGCCTGGCCCTGAGCGCCCTGCAGCAGAACATCAATCTGTTTTACACCCCGACCCAGATCGCCAACGGCGAAGCCCCGCAAGACACGCGCATTCGCGCTGGCGGCATGGTCGAGAAAGGTTCGCTGCAACGTTCCGGCGACTCGCTGGACGTGAAATTCATCGTCACCGACTTCAAAAAATCCGTGACCATCAGCTATCGCGGCATCTTGCCGGACCTGTTCCGCGAAGGGCAGGGCATCGTGGCGCTGGGCAAACTCAACGCCGACGGCGTGGTGGTGGCCGACGAAGTGCTGGCCAAGCACGATGAAAAGTACATGCCGCCAGAAGTGACCAAGGCTTTGAAAGACAGCGGTCAATCTGCTCCAACGCCCGCGAAGGAGGGTTGATCGATGACATCCGGACTGTTTATTCCTGAACTCGGCCACCTGGCCATGATCCTGGCGCTGTGTTTCGCGCTGGTTCAGGCCATCGTGCCGTTGCTCGGCGCCTGGCGCGGCGACCGTTTGTGGATGAGCCTGGCCCAACCGGCCGCCTGGGGCCAGTTCACCTTTTTGCTGTTCGCCTTCGGTTGCCTGACGTACGCGTTCATGGCCGACGATTTCTCCGTCGCCTACGTGGCCAGCAACTCCAACAGCGCCTTGCCGTGGTACTACAAGTTCAGCGCGGTGTGGGGCGCTCACGAAGGTTCGTTGCTGCTCTGGGCCTTGATCCTCGGCGGTTGGACCTTTGCGGTGTCGGTGTTCTCCCGGCAGTTGCCGCAAGTGATGCTGGCCCGCGTGCTGGCCGTGATGGGCATGATCAGCACCGGTTTCCTGCTGTTTCTGATCCTCACCTCTAACCCGTTCAAGCGCATCCTGCCGCAAGTGCCCGGCGACGGCGCGGACCTCAATCCGCTGCTGCAAGACATCGGCCTGATCGTTCACCCGCCAATGCTGTACATGGGTTACGTCGGTTTCTCGGTGGCCTTCGCCTTCGCCATTGCGGCGCTGATGGGCGGTCGTCTTGATGCGGCGTGGGCGCGCTGGTCGCGTCCGTGGACCATCGTCGCCTGGGCCTTCCTCGGTATCGGCATCACGCTCGGTTCGTGGTGGGCTTACTACGAACTCGGCTGGGGCGGCTGGTGGTTCTGGGACCCGGTGGAAAACGCATCCTTCATGCCTTGGCTGGTGGGTACGGCGCTGATTCACTCATTGGCAGTCACGGAAAAACGTGGCGTGTTCAAGAGCTGGACCGTGTTGCTGGCCATCGCTGCTTTCTCGTTGAGCTTGCTCGGGACCTTCCTCGTGCGTTCCGGTGTGCTGACCTCGGTCCACGCCTTTGCCTCCGACCCCGAGCGCGGCGTGTTCATCCTGATTTTCCTGCTGTTCGTGGTCGGCGGTTCGCTGACGCTGTTCGCCCTGCGCGCCCCGGTGGTGAAGAGCCACGTCGGCTTCAACCTGTGGTCCCGGGAAACCCTGCTGCTGGGCAATAACCTGGTGCTGGTGGTGGCGGCGTCGATGATCCTGCTCGGCACCTTGTACCCGCTGATTCTCGATGCGATGACCGGCGCCAAGCTGTCGGTCGGCCCGCCGTACTTCAACGCGCTGTTCATTCCGTTGATGGCGTTGCTGATGGTGGTGATGGCCGTTGGCATGCTGGTGCGCTGGAAAGACACCCCGGTCAAATGGCTGTTCAACATGCTGACCCCGGTGTTGCTCGGCAGCGCCGCATTGGCCGTGGTGGCCGGCGTCGCGTACGGCGATTTCAACTGGGCGGTGATCGCCACGTTCATGCTCGCGGCCTGGGTGCTGTTGGCTGGCGTGCGTGACATCTTCGACAAGACTCGCCACAAAGGCCTGATCAAAGGCCTGCCGACCCTGACCCGCAGCTACTGGGGCATGCAGATCGCGCACTTGGGCATCGCGATTTGCGCCCTCGGCGTAGTGCTGTCGAGCCAGAACAGTGCCGAGCGCGATTTGCGCCTGGCGCCGGGCGAGTCAATGGACCTGGCCGGTTATCACTTCGTGTTCGAAGGCGCCAAGCACTACGAAGGCCCGAACTTCACCTCCGACAAGGGCACCGTCCGGGTGATCCGTGACGGCAAGGAAGTCAGCGTGCTGCACCCGGAAAAACGTCTCTATACCGTGCAGAACTCGGTGATGACCGAAGCCGGGATCGACGCCGGGTTTACCCGTGACATTTACGTTGCGCTCGGCGAACCGCTGGGCGATGGCGCCTGGGCAGTGCGCGTGCACGTCAAACCGTTCGTGCGCTGGATCTGGTTCGGCGGGCTGCTCACAGGTTTCGGTGGTTTGCTGGCGGCGCTGGATCGTCGTTATCGGGTCAAGGTGAAAAGCCGCGTGCGTGAAGCACTGGGCATGACGGGAGCCACGGCATGAGACGTTGGTTAATGCTGTTGCCACTGGCGATTTTTCTGGTGGTGGCTGTTTTCCTGTATCGCGGGTTGTACCTGGACCCGGCCGAGTTGCCTTCGGCGATGATCGGCAAGCCGTTCCCGGCGTTTTCCCTGCCGACCGTGGAAGGCGACAAGACCCTGACCAAGGCCGACATTCTCGGTAAACCGGCGCTGGTCAATGTGTGGGCCACCTGGTGCATCGCCTGCAAGGTCGAGCATCCGGTCCTGAACAAACTGGCCCAGCAGGGCGTGACGATTTATGGCATCAACTACAAAGACGTCAACGCCGACGCGAAGAAGTGGCTGGTGGAATTCCACAACCCTTACCAGTTGGGCATCAGTGATGCGGAAGGCTCGCTGGGCCTGAATCTCGGTGTGTACGGCGCACCGGAAACCTTTTTCATCGACGCCAAAGGCATCATCCGCGACAAGTACGTCGGGGTGATCGACGAGCAAGTCTGGCGCGAAAAACTGGCGGCCAGGTATCAGGCGCTGGTGGATGAGGCCAAGCCATGAAACGCTGGATAGCCGCTTTTGTATTGGGTTTGAGCATGGCCGGCGTGGCGCACGCGGCCATCGACACCTATGAGTTCGCCAAAGAAGGCGATCGCGAGCGTTTTCGCGAGCTGACCAAAGAGCTGCGTTGCCCCAAGTGCCAGAATCAGGACATCGCCGATTCCAACGCCCCGATTGCCGCCGACCTGCGCAAAGAGATTTTCCGCATGCTGGGCGAGGGCAAGGACAATCAGCAGATCATCGACTTCATGGTCGATCGCTACGGCGATTTCGTCCGCTACAAACCCGCTCTGAACGCCAAGACCGCCTTGCTCTGGTTCGGCCCCGCCGGCCTGCTGCTGGGCGGTTTTGTGATCATCGCCGTGATCGTCCGCCGTCGTCGCGTGCAACGCACTGACACCCAGGACGAGCTTTCTGCCGAGGAGCGCGAGCGCCTCGACCACCTGTTGGATAAAACCAAGAATGATTGATTTCTGGCTCGCTGCAGGTCTGCTACTTCTGGTTGCCCTGAGTTTTCTGCTGATTCCTGTTTTGCGCGGCCGTCGCGCGCAGCTTGAAGAGGATCGTACTGCCCTGAACGTCGCGCTGTATCAAGAGCGCGTGGCCGAGTTGCAAACCGAGCAGGAAGAGGGCGTGCTCAACGCTGCGCAACTGGAAACCGGTCGCGCCGAAGCGGCCCGTGAGTTGCTCGCCGACACCGAAGACGTCGAGGCGCCGCGCGTGTCCCGCCTGGGCAAACCGTGGCCCTTGCTGGCGGCGATTCTGGTGCCGGTCCTGGGCCTTGGCTTGTACCTGCATTTCGGCGCCAGTGACAAAGTCGAACTGACCCGTGAATTCTCCCAGGCGCCGCAGTCGATGGAAGAGATGACCCAGCGCCTGGAACGCGCGGTCGCGGCTCAACCGGATTCGGCTGAAGGCTTGTACTTCCTCGGTCGCACGTACATGGCTCAGGATCGTCCTGGCGACGCGGCGAAGATCTTCGAGCGCACGGTGAACCTGGCCGGTCGTCAGCCGGAACTGCTCGGCCAATGGGCTCAGGCCCAGTACTTCGCCGATGGCAAAAAATGGTCGGACAAGATTCAGGCACTGACTGACGAAGCGCTGAAAGCCGATCCGAAAGAGGTCACCAGCCTAGGGCTGCTGGGTATCGCGGCGTTTGAAAGCCAGCGTTACCAGGACGCCATCGACTACTGGAATCGTCTGTTGGCGCAATTGCCGCCGGAAGACAGTTCCCGTGCGGCGCTGCAAGGCGGGATTACCCGGGCGACCGAAAAGCTTGAAGCCAGCGGTGGCAAAGTTGCCCAGGCCCCAGCGGCCAAAGCGGCAGCGAAGCTTAAAGTCACCGTCGATCTGGCGCCTGAGCTCAAAGCC
Organism: Pseudomonas sp. RT6P73; assembly: GCF_054897715.1. NCBI lineage: Bacteria > Pseudomonadati > Pseudomonadota > Gammaproteobacteria > Pseudomonadales > Pseudomonadaceae > Pseudomonas > Pseudomonas sp. RT6P73. The sequence continues at coordinate 1,310,290 of NZ_JBUBUV010000002.1, forward strand.
AAGGTCCAGCCCGGCGACAGTGTGTTCATTTTCGCCCGCGCCACCTCAGGTCCACCGGCACCGCTGGCCGCCAAGCGTCTGACCGTCGCCGACTTGCCGGCCACCGTGGAACTGGGCGATGCCGACGCAATGATGCCGCAGTTGAAACTGTCGAACTTCCCTGAAGTCCAACTGGTTGCGCGCATCTCCCGCGCCGGCCAACCGACTGCCGGCGAATGGATCGGTCGTAGCCAGCCTCTGGCCAGCAGTACCACTGCGGCGCAAAAATTGACCATCGACAGTCCGGACAAATAACAGGAAAGCCACCATGACCGCCATCGCTCGTATCACCCTGCTCAGCCTGGTTTTGGGGTTAAGCGCTTGTGCGGTCCAGCGGCCACCTGAGCAGCCAACTCCGCCACCGATCCCGCCGTCGCAGCCAAGGCCTACACCGTCTACGACGCCTGCTCCGGGCAAGCCGAGTATCCCGGCCAAGCCCGCCAAGCCGCTGCCACGCACCTCCGCCAGCTTCGCGCCGCCACCGGGTGGGAATAGCCATTGGGATGCCAAGCTCGGCGTTTATGTGCTTGATGATCAACCCAACACTTTCTACCGCCAGCGCACCTACTACCGCTGGAACAATGGCTGGAGCCGGGCGATCAGCCCGAACGGGCCATGGGAAGAGACCAATATCCATGGCGTGCCGGGTGGGTTGGGACGGCAATTCGGGGAGTAACTGTCAGCGCAGAACAAGGCGGCCTTCGGGGTCGCCTTTTTTGTGGGCGCAGGAAAAGTGATGGGCTCACCGTTGGGCCTTGTGGGAGTGAGCCTGCTCGCGAAGGCGGCCTCAGGGGTGACGAAGATTTTGCGAATGTCCCCGTTTTCTTGTGGGAGCTGGCTTGCCTGCGATGGCGATGTTTCAGGCAACATGTTTTTTGAGGGTGTACATATCCGTTTCTCCGGTAACGGCTTCTATTGGTTCCGCCCTTACGGCGGGTCACTTGGAAGCGCCTGCGCGGCCCGACCCCAAGTAACCAAACGCTTTCGCCCCTGACGTACGGTGCCGAGCCACAGCGAGGCACCGAACGTCAGGGGCAAGAGCGTTTGGTTACTTGGCGCTTTTCCAAGTGACCCGCCGTAAGGGCGGAACCAATAGCTGCCGTTACCGCAGAAACGGATATGTACACCATCAAAACTTACCTACCCCGACACCCCGCTTTCGCGAGCAGGCTCACTCCTACAGGTCCAGCGGTAACCCCACCTGCTCAACCTTTCACAAAACCTTCATCAAATGGTTAAGCCAGCGACTTGTGCAAGTCATAGGGCTGACACAGCCCGTGCCTAAAGTCGGTTGAACTTCAAAGCGGCCAGGGACGGCTGTTCAACCAGACAGAGAAGCCCATGAACGCAGCTATCCATGTCGATCATCTGAACAAGACCTTTGCGCGCAAGACCGCACTGGTCGACCTCGAACTCACCATCGCAACCGGTGAGATGGTCGCGCTGATTGGCGCATCCGGCTCAGGCAAGTCCACCTTGCTGCGGCACCTCGCGGGCCTGGCCTGTTGCGATCGCAACAACGGCGGCAGCGTCAAGGTGCTGGGGCGCGAAGTGCAGGCGTCCGGGCGGCTCAATGGCAAGGTTCGTCGACTGCGCGCCGACATTGGCTACATCTTCCAGCAGTTCAACCTGGTCAACCGCCTGAGCGTGCTCGATAACGTGCTGCTCGGTTGCCTGGGCCGCATGCCGCGCTGGCGCGGCAATTTGAACCTGTTCAATGCCCAGGAAAAGCAGTTTGCCCTCGAGTCGCTGGACCGTGTCGGCCTGGCCGATCTGGCGGCGCAGCGCGCGTCCACCTTGTCCGGCGGCCAGCAGCAGCGCGTGGCAATCGCCCGGGCACTGACACAACGCGCCGAAGTGATCCTGGCCGATGAACCGATCGCCTCCCTGGACCCGGAATCGGCGCGCAAGGTCATGGAAATCCTCGCCGACATCAACCGTCGCGACGGCAAGACCGTGGTGGTGACCCTGCATCAAGTCGATTACGCCACGCGCTATTGCCCGCGTGCCGTCGCGCTCAAGGGCGGACGGATTCATTTCGACGGCCTCGCCGCTGATCTGAGCAGCCAGTTCCTCAATGATTTGTACGGTGCCGACATCGACACCAGCCTGATGTTTTCCGACCAGACCCGCCGCACCGAACCCGCGCCCCGGTTGGTGCTGGCTCGCGTGTGAACACCTCCATCATCCCCATTACGCACCCTCAGGAATCCATTCCATGTTGAACCGTATCGGTCGCGTCTTTGCTGGCGCAGCACTGCTCGCAACTTGTGTGCTGGGCACTGCCCAGGCAGAAGAAAAAGCCATCAACTTCGGCATCATGTCCACGGAGTCTTCGCAGAACCTGAAGAGTATCTGGCAGCCGTTTCTCGACGACATGCAGAAGAAAACCGGCCTGAAAATCAACGCCACCTTCGCTTCCGACTATGCCGGCCTGATTCAGGGCATGCGCTTCAACAAGGTCGACGTCGCCTGGCTGGGCAACAAGGCCGCGATGGAAGCGGTTGACCGTTCCAACGGTGAGATCTTCGCCCAGACCGCGGCTGCCAACGGTGCCGCCGGTTACTGGAGCGTGCTGATCGTGCGCAAGGACAGCCCGATCAACTCCGTTGACGACATGCTCAAGAACGCCAAGAACCTGACCTTCGGCAACGGCGACCCGAACTCCACGTCGGGCTACCTGGTGCCGGGCTACTACGTGTTCGCCAAGAACCACGTCGATGCCGCCACCGCGTTCAAGCGCACCCTCAACTCCAGCCATGAGGTCAACGCTCTGAGCGTGGCCAAGGGGCAACTGGATGTGGCGACTTTCAACACTGAAAGCTGGGATCGCTTGGAAGTCACCCAGCCGGACAAGGCAGCCCTGCTCAAGGTGATCTGGAAGTCGCCGCTGATCCCGGCCGACCCGCTGGTGTGGAGCAAGGCCCTGAGCGACAGCGAGAAGACCAAGATCCGCGATTTCATCTTCAGCTACGGCGACACCGACTCCGAGAAGGCGGTGCTCAAGGGCATGCAGCTGGGCAAGTTCCTGAAGTCCAGCGACGACCAGTTGCTGCCGATCCGTCAGCTTGAACTGTTCAAGCAGCGCACCACGATCAGCGCCGACGACAAGCTGGAGGCGGCGGACAAGGCCAAGCGTCTGGCCGAGATCGATGCCGAGCTGGCGAAGCTGCAGGAGCGTCTGACCTTGCTTGAGAAGACCAGCGACAAAAAGACCGCAGCCAACGCCGGTTAATCCTTGGCGCGGTCCATGTGGGAGCGAGCCTGCTCGCGATAGCGGTGGCACATGCAACATCGATGTGGACTGACACACCGCCATCGCGAGCAGGCTCACTCCTACAGGGATTTGGGCCAGGCATTAATGATGTGTCGCGCCACTTTTGAGCTACTTTTCAGAGAAACCTTATGACCACTCTGCACGCTGAAGCTGTCGGCAAGCGCACTTGGCCGCAGTACGCCGGTTGGGGCCTGTTCCTGGTCTTGTTGGCCTGGGCCTGGCACGGCGCCGAGATGAACCCGATGGCGCTGTACCGCGACTCGGGAAACATGGCGACCTTCGCCGCTGATTTCTTCCCGCCCGACTTCCATGAATGGCGCTCCTACCTCAAGGAAATGATCGTCACCGTACAAATCGCCCTGTGGGGCACGGTGTTGGCAATTGTCTGCTCGGTGCCGCTGGGCATTCTCTGCTCGGAAAACATCACCCCCTGGTGGATCCACCAGCCACTGCGCCGGGTGATGGACGCCTTCCGTTCGATCAACGAAATGGTTTTCGCCATGTTGTTTGTGGTGGCGGTCGGTTTGGGGCCGTTCGCTGGCGTGCTGGCGCTGTGGATCAGCACCACCGGCGTGCTCGCCAAGCTATTCGCCGAAGCGGTCGAGGCCATTGATCCGGGCCCGGTGGAAGGGGTTCGCGCCACCGGTGCCAGCGCCCTGCAAGAAGTGATCTACGGGGTGATTCCGCAAGTGATGCCGTTGTGGGTGTCGTACGCGCTGTACCGCTTCGAGGCCAACGTGCGCTCGGCGACGGTGGTGGGCATGGTCGGTGCCGGCGGAATCGGGGTGATTCTGTGGGAGAACATCCGCGCCTTTCAGTTTGTTCAAACGTGCGCCGTTTTGCTGGTGATCATCGTCGTGGTGAGCCTGATCGACATCCTGTCGCAACGCCTGCGCAAGCAGTTCATCTGAATTTCGGAGGGGTGCCCGTGGGCGCTTTTTTTAAGCATGCAGTTGTCTAGACAAGATGAGCCGGTGTACCGCGAACTGGCTGACATCCTGCGTCGCGAGCTGGCCGATTATCAGGCCGGGGATTTCCTCCCGGCGGAAGTGCAGTTGGCCGAGCGTTTCGGGGTCAACCGCCATACCTTGCGCCGCGCCATCGATGAGCTGGTGTTCGAAGGCAGCTTGTTGCGCCGCCAGGGCAAAGGCACGCAGGTGCTGGAGCGGCCGTTGATTTATCCGATGGCCGCTGACAGTGCCTACAGCCAGTCGTTGTCGGCCCAGGGGTTGGGCGTCGAAGCGGTGCTGCTCAAGCGCCGTTACTGCTTCGCCAGCCGTGAAGAGGCGCAACACCTCGGTCTGGCCGAGATGGCGCCAATGATCGAATTGCAGACCCTGCGCAAGCTCGATCACCAACCGGTCAGCCTGATCCGCCATCGCTACTGCGCCAGTCATGCGCTGTTGCTGGCGGACTACACCGGCGGTTCCCTGCGCCAGTACTTGAGCGAACGGGACATGCCGCTGACCCGCACCCTGAGCCTGATCGGCGCCCGGTTGCCCAGCCGCGAAGAAGCCGCGTTGCTGATGATGCCCCGGCATTTGCCGGCGCTGAGCGTGTTCACCCTTTCCCGCGATCGCGACGGCCGTCCGGTGGAGCTGGCCCAGTCCACCAGCCGTTCGGATCGCTTCCAGTACCAGGTCGTCACCTGATGGAGAACTCAACGATGAACCCTGCTCCCAACGCTGCGCGGCAGCACTGGATCGGCGTGCTGGCCCGCGCCCGTCGCAGCGAATTGCAGCCCCACGAAGCCGCGTTGCGCGACGTCGAGTACCAATGGATCCGCGCCCCGGAAATCGGCATGACCCTGGTCCGTGGTCGCATGGGCGGCAACGGCGCGCCGTTCAACGTCGGCGAAATGAGCGTGACCCGTTGCGTGGTGCGCCTGGCCGATGGCCGGACCGGTTACAGCTACCTGGCCGGTCGCGACAAGGGCCACGCCGAGTTGGCAGCCCTGGCCGACGCGCATTTACAGGGGGCGCAACAACGCCATTGGCTCGATCAAGTGATCACGCCGCTGGCCAACGCCCAAGCGGAGCGTCGGGCGCAGAAAGAGGCGGAAACCGCCGCCACCAAAGTCGAATTCTTCACCCTCGTGCGAGGAGAAAGCTGATGAGCGCACCGTTGTTGCAACCGGCGTTTTCCGACCCGGTGCTGGATGCCCAGCGCGGTTTTCGTGCCGCACTCAAGGCGCTGGCCGGCCCCGGATTGATCCAGACCTTGCACACCACGCCAAGCCTGGAAGGGTTGGCGCCCGCCACGTACGCCTTGTGCCTGGCCTTGCTCGATGGCGACACGCCGCTGTGGTTGGCGCCAACTTTCGACACGCCGGTGATCCGCGCCAACCTGGCCTTCCACTGCGGTTGCCCGCTGACCCTGCATCGGGACACCGCGCGGTTTGCCTTGCTCGGCGCCGAGGAGTTGCTGGATCTCAGCGGCTTTGAGCATGGCAATGACCGTTACCCCGATCAGTCCTGCACGTTGCTGGTTCAGCTGCCGAACCTCGACGCCGGGGCAGGGCTGGCTTGGCGCGGGCCGGGCATTCAGACCGAGCACCGGGTCAATCTGCCGGTGGCCGAGGGTTTCTGGTGCGAGCGTGAACAGCGCAACGAATTTCCCCGGGGGCTCGATCTGTTTTTCGCCGCCGGTCACGACTTTATCGGCCTGCCGCGCAGCACGCGGGTCGCTCGCACAGCAGAGGAGCTTGCCTGATGTACGTAGCCGTCAAAGGTGGCGAACAGGCCATTGACAATGCCCACCGTCTGCTGGCGAAAAAGCGCCGGGGCGACACCTCGGTCACTGAACTCGGCGTCGAGCAGATCCGTCAGCAACTGCCGCTGGCGGTGGCTCGGGTGATGAGCGAAGGCTCGTTGTACGACGAGGAATTGGCCGCGCTGGCGATCAAGCAAGCGGCGGGGGATCTGGTCGAGGCGATTTTCCTGTTGCGCGCTTATCGCACCACATTGCCGCGTTTCAGCCCGAGCCTGCCGATCGACACCTCAGACATGCAGCTCAGCCGGCGTCTGTCCGCGACCTTCAAGGACGTGCCGGGCGGGCAGTTGCTGGGGCCGACCTTCGATTACACCCACCGTCTGCTCGACTTTGCGCTGCTCGCCGAAGGCGAATACCCGGGACCGCAAACGGCCCCGAGCGCCAGCCTCGAACCCTGCCCACGGGTCCTCGGTTTGTTGGCCAAGGAAGGCTTGATCAAGAACGAGTCTGACAATTGCGACAGCGTCGCCGACATCACCCGCGACCCGCTGGAACTGCCCGCCAGCCGTGCCCAGCGCTTGCAGGCACTGGCGCGGGGTGATGAAGGTTTTCTGCTGGCGCTGGGGTATTCCACCCAACGCGGCTATGGCCGCAATCATCCGTTCGCCGGGGAAATTCGCATCGGTGATGTGGAGGTCTGGATTGATCCGGAAGAGCTCGGTTTCCCTGTCTGCCTGGGCAGCATCGAAGTGACCGAGTGCGAGATGGTCAACCAGTTCGTCGGCTCTGCCACCGAGCTGGCGCAGTTCACCCGCGGGTACGGCCTGGCGTTCGGGCATGCCGAGCGCAAGGCCATGGGCATGGCGCTGGTCGACCGCGCACTGCGGGCCGAGGAGTTCAACGAAGAAATCGTGTCCCCGGCGCAGCAGGAGGAATTCGTGCTGATGCACTGCGACAACGTCGAGGCCGCAGGCTTCGTTTCCCACCTCAAACTGCCGCACTACGTGGATTTCCAGGCCGAACTGGAGTTGATCCGCAAACTGCGCAAGCCGGCCGAGGGCCACAGCCATGAATGACCTGAGCAACCCCATGAAGGGCCGGGCGCCGGAGCGCGATGCGGCGTACAACTTCGCCTACCTCGATGAGCAGACCAAACGCATGATCCGCCGCGCCTTGCTCAAGGCCGTGGCGATCCCCGGTTACCAGGTGCCGTTCGGTGGGCGCGAGATGCCGTTGCCTTACGGCTGGGGCACCGGCGGCATGCAATTGACCGCGGCGATTCTCGGTGCCGATGACGTGCTCAAAGTCATCGACCAAGGCGCGGACGACACCACCAACGCGGTGTCGATCCGTCGCTTCTTCGCCCGCACTGCTGGCGTCGCGACCACCGAAAGCACCCCGGACGCGACGGTAATCCAGACCCGCCACCGCATCCCGGAAACGCCACTGCACGCCGATCAGATCATGGTGTATCAGGTGCCGATCCCCGAGCCGCTGCGTTTTATCGAACCGTCGGAAACCGAGACCCGGACCATGCACGCGCTCAATGATTACGGGGTGATGCACGTCAAACTCTACGAGGACATCGCCACCTTCGGCCACATCGCCACCGCTTACGCGTACCCGGTGATGGTGGATGAGCGTTACGTGATGGACCCCTCGCCAATTCCCAAATTCGATAATCCGAAGCTCGACATGAGCCCGGCGCTGATGTTGTTCGGTGCGGGTCGGGAGAAGCGCTTGTACGCGGTGCCGCCGTACACCCGGGTCACCAGTCTCGACTTCGAAGATCATCCCTTTGAAGCGCAGAAGTGGGAGGAGTGCTGCGCCATCTGCGGCAGCCGTGAATCGTTCCTCGACGAGTTGATTCTCGACGACGCCGGCACCCAGAGCTTCGTCTGCTCCGACACCTATTACTGCGCCCAGCGCGTCAGCCAGCAGGAGCAGGGCCAATGAACCAGGCGCTGAAAAACGATCTGTCCGTGTCCACCGAACCTTTGCTGCAAGTGCGCGACCTGTCGTTGCTGTACGGCCCGGAGAAGGGTTGCCAGGGCGTCAGTTTCGACCTGTATCCCGGCGAGGTGCTGGGGATTGTCGGCGAGTCCGGTTCGGGCAAATCGACCTTGCTCTCGTTGCTCAGCGGTCGTCTGCCGCCCCAGCGCGGCAGCATCGGCTACCGCGACAAACAGGGCGAATGGATCGACCTGTACAGCGCCAGCGAAGCCGAACGCCGGACTTTGTTGCGCACCGAATGGGGCTTCGTCGAACAGAATCCTCGCGATGGTTTGCGCATGGGCGTTTCCGCCGGCGCCAACATCGGCGAACGCTTAATGGCCCAGGGCGTGCGCAATTACCAGCAACTGCGCGGGGCGGGGATCGACTGGCTGAGCCAGGTGGAAATCGATCCGCTGCGTATCGACGACTTGCCCCGGACCTTCTCCGGCGGCATGCAGCAACGGCTGCAAATCGCCCGCAATCTGGTGTCGAGCCCCAGGCTGGTGTTCATGGACGAACCGACCGGTGGCCTCGACGTGTCGGTGCAGGCGCGGTTGCTCGATTTGCTGCGCGGGTTGGTGCGTGAGCTGGACCTGGCCGTGGTGATCGTCACCCATGACCTGGCCGTGGCCCGGTTGCTGGCGGATCGGTTGATGGTGATGCGGCGCTCGCAGGTGGTGGAAACCGGGTTGACCGACCAGATCCTCGACGACCCGCAGCACCCTTATTCGCAACTGCTGGTGTCTTCGGTGTTGCAGCCGTGACGTCCCGCCCCTCTGTGGAAATTCGAGCAATGAATACCTTGATCGAGGTCCGTGACCTCTCGAAAACCTTCACCCTGCATCAGCAGCACGGCGTGGTCCTGAACGTGCTGCAAGGGGTGGATTTCAGTGTGGCGGGCGGTGAATGCCTGGTGTTGCATGGCCAGTCCGGTGCCGGCAAAAGCACCTTGCTGCGCACCCTGTATGGCAATTACCTGCCGGCGGGCGGCAGCATCCGCGTGCAGCACGACGGTCACTGGCTGGAGCTGGTGGGCGCCGCGCCGCGGGACATTCTTCAGGTGCGCCAGCGGACGCTGGGTTACGTCAGTCAGTTCTTGCGGGTAATCCCGCGCGTGGCGTGCCTGGACGTGGTGATGGAGCCGGCCCTGGCCCGTGGCTGGTCAAAACACCTGGCGCAATCGCGCGCCGAGTTGTTGCTCAGCCGCTTGAACATTCCGCAACGTCTCTGGCAATTGGCCCCCGGCACCTTCTCCGGTGGTGAGCAGCAACGGGTCAACATCGCCCGCGGTTTCATGGTGGCGTGGCCGGTGATGTTGCTCGACGAACCGACGGCATCGCTGGATGACACCAATCGCCAAGTGGTGTTGGAACTGATGAACGAAGCGAAAGCGGCAGGCGCCGCGCTGATCGGCATCTTCCACGACCGCACCGCCCGCGAGGCGGTTGCCGATCGCCATCTCGACATGACCCCAGCCGCCGCAAACCACGAGGAATACGCCAATGTCCGCTGAACAGATCCTCAGCAATGCCCGCCTGGTCACCGCTGACCGCGTGTTCCTCGGCACCGTGATGCTGCGCGACGGCTTGATCGCCGACATCGCTGAAGGCCCGAGCCGCTTGCCTCAGGCCCAGGACCTCAACGGCGATTACCTGCTGCCGGGCCTGGTGGAGTTGCACACCGACAACCTGGAACGACACATGACCCCGCGCCCCGGCGTGGACTGGCCATCGCGTTCGGCGGTGCTCAGCCACGATGCGCAGATCATCGCCGCCGGTATCACCACGGTGTTCGACGCCGTGTCCATCGGTGACGTGAACCCCAAGGGCAATCGCATGCAGAAATTGCCGGCGATGCTCGAGGCGATTTCCAGCGCCTCCGACGCCGGGCTGACCCGCGCCGAACACCGCCTGCACTTGCGTTGCGAGCTGTGCCATCCGGACACGCTGAGTGTGTTCCGTGACCTGGTGGAGCATCCGCTGGTGCAACTGGTGTCGGTGATGGACCACTCGCCGGGCCAGCGTCAGTTTGTGCTGGAAGCCAAGTACCGTGAGTACTACATGGGCAAATACCACCTGACGACCACGCAGATGGATGAATTCATCGTTCTGCAGAAGGCTAACTCCCGCGAATACAGCACCCGTTATCGCGCGGCGATTGTCGAGCATTGCCTGGCCCTTGGTTTGTCGGTGGCCAGCCACGACGACGCGACCCTGGCCCATGTCGAAGAGTCCTCGCGCTACGGCATGACCATCGCCGAATTCCCGACCACGGTCGAGGCGGCGCGCGGCAGCCAGCACAACGGCATGAAGGTGCTGATGGGCGCGCCGAACATTGTGCGCGGCGGTTCCCACTCGGGTAACGTGGCCGCCGCCGACCTGGCGGCTGAAGGGCTGCTGGATATCCTGTCCAGCGACTACTATCCGGCCAGTCTGCTGCAAGCGGCGTTTGCGCTGGCGGCCCTCGAAAACCACTGCGATCTGCCTCAGGCGGTGCGCATGGTCACGCTGGCCCCGGCCAGAGCGGCGGGGCTGAGCGATCGCGGCGAAATTGCACCGGGTTTGCGCGCGGACCTGGTACAAGCGAGGAGCCAGGACGGATTGCCGGTGGTCCAACAAGTCTGGCGGCAAGCGAAGAGGGTGTTTTGATGGCGGGCAGGTTGATCTATCTCATCGGACCTTCAGGTTCGGGCAAGGACAGCCTGCTGGATGCCGCGCGAACGCGGTTGGCCGAACGCGGCTGTCGCATCGTGCGGCGAGTCATCACCCGCTCGGCGGAAGCCGTGGGGGAAGCGGCCCAAGGCGTGAGCCTTGATGAGTTCGCAACGCTGGAGGCTCAGGGCGGGTTTGCCCTGTGCTGGCGCGCCAATGGCCTGGCATACGGCATTCCCCGGGAAATCGACGATTGGCTGGCGGCGGGGCATGACGTGCTGGTCAACGGCTCGCGCGGTCATCTGGCGCAAACCCGCCAGCGCTATCCAAACGTGCTCGTGCTGTTGCTAACCGTCGATCAAGCCGCACTGCACCAGCGATTGCTGGCACGGGGGCGTGAGTCCGTCACCGAGATTGCCGGGCGGCTGGCACGCAATGCCCGTTTCAGCGAACGGGTGCTCGCCGAGCACGATCCGGCGTTGTCTGTGATCAACAACTCCGGGCCGCTGGAGCACACGGTCGAACATCTGCTGGCCTGCATCGACGGACACGCGGTATGCGCCTGACCTTACTGGGCACCGGCGACGCCCGACAGGTCCCTGTCTACGGCTGCGAGTGCGCGGCCTGCGACCTGGCTCGCAACGATGAACGCCGCCGGCGTCGCCCGTGCAGCGCGCTGATCGAATGCGGCGATCAGCGCTGGCTGATCGACAGCGGCTTGCCCGACCTGACCGAACGCTTCGCGCCCCGCAGCTTCAACGGCATTTTCCAGACCCACTACCACGCTGATCACGCCCAAGGGCTGCTGCATTTGCGCTGGGGCCAGGGCATGGTGATTCCGGTGCATGGACCGGTAGACCCGGAAGGCCTGGCCGACCTCTACAAACACCCCGGCATCCTCGATTTCAGCCAGCCATTCGGCCACTTTGAAACCCGCCAGTTCGGCACACTCAGCGTCACGGCGTTACCGCTGCAACATTCAAAACCGACCCTGGGTTACCTGTTCGAGGGAGAAGAGCGACGGATCGCTTACCTGACCGACACCGTAGGTCTGCCGTCCGCCACTACAGACCGGTTGCAACGTGAACCGCTGGACCTGCTGGTGCTCGACTGCTCAATGCCACCGCAACCGCAGGTGCCCCGTAATCACAACGACCTGAACCTTGCATTGCGTTGCATTGAAGACTTGCAACCGGCGTTAGCGGTGTTGACCCATGTCGGGCATACGCTGGATGCGTGGTTGCTTGAGCATGGCAGCGAGTTGCCGGGGAATGTCAGGGTTGGGTTTGATGGGTGTGAGCTCTAGAGGTTGGACGCTGTGCGGTCGGGAGCGAACGGCATTTAGAGAATGGCCTGATAGTGAGTCAACGCTTTGCTCGACTGAATCAGGCCTTGGCGCAGCAGAAGATCAAGATAAGTGCTGACATTCATTGGCGGCATCTTCAACTGCTGTCGTTGGCGCTGCGCCGCCGCGACCACTGCTGCAGGATCCAGGCCGAAGAGGTTACCGACGAACTCGTCAGGATGCTGAGCCTCGATACCGAAAGAGCCCAGCGCTGCACAGGGAAAGTCTTTTTGATTGAAAGTGACGATGACGCTGGCGTTACAACGAATGGCGACCGCCAGCACATGTCGATCATCAATGTCGGGCAGCGTTAATCCTTCAATCAGGTCTTCGTAACCCGTTACACATGCGTCGGGTAACGCCTGGTCCATCAGGTCGGACGTGCGATTCAGTTGTTCTGCGGTCAGGTCCGGGCGGTTTTTAAGCAGATTACGTTTCCACTCGTTGTGTATCTCTAAAGACCATTTCGCTCTGAAACGCCCTGAGAGCGCGAGCCACATCAGAAAATCCCTCAAGGGAGCGGGGTACAGCACACAGGCGTCATATACAGCGGTAAAAGAAGAATTCCTCACTCGTATCCTGTCCTTAACGCTTGTGCCTGCTCGGCGAGAAGCGTCATTGCTTGCTCGCTGGCGGTGTCGCGCCGGTTTTTATAGTCCATCAAATCGGCAAAACGCACACGTCGGTGCTTGCCGGTTTTGTGGTAGGACAAGTCGCCGGACTCCAGTAGTTTGATCAGGTGCGGGCGTGAGACGTTGAGTAGGTCCGCTGCTTCCTGGGTGGTGAGTTCAGCGTGAACCGGGACCACTTTGACGGCGTTGCCTGCGGCGAGCTCCGCCAGAATGTCGACAAGCAACCGCAGGGCCGAGGTAGGGAGTTCGACACGGTGAGCTTCGTTCTGCTCGTCGAAAATCTGGATGTGTTGAGTGTCGAATTGTGTGGCGAGGCAGGCCGCCAAAGCACGCTGCCCCTCGATGGCTGCTTGTACTTCGCGCTCCATAGGCAAGGTGATCGGCGGGTGGATGACAGGCGACATGGCGGTTTCCAGTATTCTGAATAATCGAAGCTGGCAGGCTATTCGAATTATTCGAAAATCGCAATAAACGAAATAATCGAAACGTCAGGCCTCTTTTGCCAGCATCCGCTGCACATATTCCACAAACGCCCGAGCCTTCGCGCTGGCCATTCTGCCCGAGGGAAATACCGCCCACAGGGCCTGGTTCGGCAACGTCCAGCCCTTCATCACTTCCCTGACCGCACCGCTGGACAACTCTGGCGCAAACATCCATTCCGATGCCAGGGTCAGCCCTTGATGGGCGAGTACAGCGGCACGCAGACCTTCGGCGGCGTTGACGCGGAGTCGGCCGCTGATGATGACTGACTGCTCATCTGTCCCGTTGCGAAACTGCCAGTTGGCACCACCGCCCAAGCTGTAGGCGACTGCCTGATGTTTACTCAGATCAGCCGGGCAGGTGGGCTCGCCGTGTTTTTCGAAATAGGCGGGCGTGCCCAGCACCACGCGCCGGCATTCGGCGATTTTGCGAGCGGTGAGGGCGGAGTCGCTCTGGGCGCCCAGGCGAAGGGCGATGTCGACGCCTTCTTCGACCAGATTGACGTTGCGGTCGTCGAGCATCAGGTCGATGTTCAGGTCCGGGTTTTGATCGAGAAACGGTCCGAGGTGCGGAACGATGTGCAGTCGGCCGAAGGTCACTGCGGCACAGATCCGCAGGTTTCCGGTAAGACCACTGGCGGCACCGCGCGCGGCATTGTCGGCCTCGTCAGCTTCTTCGATGGCGCGCTTGGCACGTTCGAAAAAGGCCAGCCCGGCTTCGGTGGGCGTCAGGCCACGAGTCGAGCGCAACAGCAGTCGAACCGCGAGACGCGCTTCCAGTTGCGCAATGGTTTTCGACACGGCGGGCTGGCCGATATTCAGGCGCCTCGCAGCGGCGGAAAACGAGCCGGTTTCCACCACGTAGACGAAGGTTTCCATTGCGCCGAGGCGGTCCATCTCAAGTCCTTGTGAAGATCAAACTGTAGGAGCGAGCCTGCTCGCGATGATGGCGGCACATCCAACATTAATGTGACTGACGGTCCGCCATCGCTAGCAGGCTAGCTCCCACAGGGGATGTGTGTTGTTGGTTAGAACGCGGCTTTGCCGATTGAAGAGCCGCCGTCGACAAACAATGTTTGCCCGGTGATAAACCCGCTCTGCTCGGACAGCAAAAACGCAATCGCCGCCGCGATCTCATTTGGCTGCCCCAAGCGCCCCATCGGCACACCCGCCAGATAACGCGCCTCACCTTCGCTGCCCGGCGGGTTGTTGGTGCGAAACAGCTCGGTTTCAGTCGGCCCTGGCGCCACGGCGTTTACGGTCACGCCGGTTTGCGCCAGTTCCAGCGCCCAGGAACGCGTGAAGCTGATCAGCGCCGCTTTGGCCGCCGCGTACGCCGTGCGTTGGGTGATCCCGAGGACGGTTAAACTGGAAATATTCACCACCCGACCCCAGCCCTTGGTGCGCATGTTCGGCAGCAATGCCTGAGTGGCCTGCAACGCCGAATGCAGGTTGACCCGCATCACGTCATCAAAGGAATCGAGGTCGATTTCGCCCAGCACTTGCGGACGAACCAGGCCGACGTTATTCACCAGTCCATCAAATTCGTAAGTCCTGGCCAGATCCGCCAGCACTTCCTGGGTCAGTGCCCTGTCGCTCAAATCCAGCGGAAACAGGATCCCGGGGAACGTCAGGTCAGGCGTCCGGGCAATCCCGACCACCCGATGCCCCGCGCGGTCCAGATGCTCGGCCACTGCCCGGCCGATGCCTTTGCTGGCACCGGTAATGAGAAAGGTACGTCGGGTCATTGCAAACTCCTTGAAAGAACATGCCGCCGAGGCAGGCGGCATGTGAACGGGGCAGCCGCGAATCGCATCCAGCATCGCTTCAGGCTCTGGACGCTGAGTGTAATCCGGGTTGGCCTCGGCGTAACGAATCAGGCCAGCCTGACGGATCCCAAAACGCGCCGGTATCGGCCAAGTGAGGATGCTTGAATCACACTCTGTAAAACAACCGAGCGTCGTAATGCGGATTTTTGTGCTTGAGTAAAGATAACTCTAGGGTTACTTTTGTTTGAGCCTGAGCAAGGAGGCTATTGGTGCAGAGCAGGCTATTGATCAAGGAGTTGGAGGACGCAGGATGGGTACTGGATCGGATTGCCGGCAGTCATCATATCTTCAAACACCGATACAACCCGTACACGATACCCGTCCCTCATCCGAAGAAGGATTTGCCGATCGGGACGGTCAAGAGCATCAGGAGGCGAGCCGGGCTGTACTGCCCGGGAGCCAGCAATGCAGGAGATCCATAATGCAATATCCAATCTGTATCGAGTGGGGAGACGAAAACACCGCTATCGGTATTCAGATCCCCGATATTCCGGGCGCTGTTACGGCCGGGGATACGTTTGAAGATGCTTACAACGCAGCGGTCGAGGTTGCTCACATCATGCTTCAAGAGATAGCAGCTGACGGAGAGTTGATTCCGATGCCCACTTCAGCAGCCACCCACCGTGCAAATCCGGACTTCGCCGACATGGGATGGGGAATGCTGGAGCTGGATATCTCGTCGTACATGGGCAAAACCGAGAAGGTCAACGTGACGCTGCCTGGCTATGTGATTCAGCGTATTGATCGTTATGTGCGCGAGCACAATGTCAAAAGTCGCTCTTCTTTTCTGGCCGATGCGGCGATGGAGAAGTTGGTCCGGTACTGAGTGTCAGTCACATAGCAATCGCAGGCGACCTCGGTCCTGTAGGAGCGTGGCTTGCCCGCGAAGCTTTTGACGCCTTATGCCGTCGCCAGCGAAGCCTTCGTCGAAACTCTCAAAAACTGCAACAACGCCAACAGCGCAAATGCACTGCCCACAATCACGATCCACAACCAGCCGCCATGCTCATACACCGCGCTGGCCACCGACGAACCAAAGGCGCCGCCGATGAAGATGCTGGTCATGTACAACGCATTCAAACGGCTGCGGCTTTTGGCGTCGAGGGCGTAGACCGCGCGTTGGCCGAGGACCATGTTCATCTGCACGCAGAAGTCGAGCACCACGCCAGTGACCGCGAGGCCGATGACGCTGTAGACCGGATGGATGAACGCCGGCAGGAAGCTGAGGCTGGCGAACAGCAGGGCCAGCAGCGAAGCGATGCGGGTGTGGCCAGCGTCGGCCAGTCGACCGGCAATCGGCGCGGCGATCGCACCGATGGCACCGACCAGGGCGAAGATCGCGATCTGGGTTTGCGACAGGCCATGATTACGCGCCAGTTCCAGCGGCACGGCGGTCCAGAACAGGCTGAACGTGGCGAACATGCAGCCCTGGTAAAACGCCCGCTGACGCAACACCGGTTGTTGGCGCAACAGCGTCCACAGAGAACCGAGCAACTGGCCATAAGTAGCGCTGTGGTCGGGCTGGCGCTTGGGAATCGTCAGCGCCAGCACCAGGCTGATTGCTGCCATCAACACCGCAGCGATCACAAACATCGCGCGCCAGCCGAAGTGGTCAGCCACGACACTGGACACCGGCCGCGCCAACAGAATCCCCAGCAGCAAACCGCCCATGATCCCGCCGACCACCCGACCGCGTGACTCTTCCGGCGCGAGGTGCGCGGCCAGTGGAATCAGGATCTGCACCGACACCGAACTAAAACCCACCAGCAACGAGATCAGCAAAAACACATTCGGCTGATCGGTGAACGCCGCGCCCAACAGGCTGGCAATCGCCACCACCGTGGTGATGATCATCAGCCGGCGGTTTTCCAGCAGATCACCCAGCGGCACCAGGAAAAACAGACCCAACGCGTAACCGATCTGGGTCAGCGAAACGATCAGGCTGGCCATGGTGCTGGTCAGGCCGATGTCCGGGGCGATCAGGCCGATGATCGGCTGGGCGTAGTAGATGTTGGCCACAATGGCGCCACAGCAGAAGGCGAACAGCATCACCATGCCTTTGGTCATTGTCGCGGCACCGTGAGGCACCTGAGTCGCTGGGTTCATAACATGTCTCGCTGAACAGAAGGGAATGCGCGCAGGCTAAAGAGGTATCGAATTCGGCAGAAGTGGGATTGGAGTGATAGCAATCATTCCTTTGCGGAATGAGTGACGGACCTGAGTGATGTCCATCGACGAACCTTGCGTCAAAATATTGAGCTCCGATGATACATTCACTTACATCCTGTTCGATAGCGTGCTTATGTTCTCTCTTCACGTTTCCTTACCGGAAGGCACTTCCATGAATGCGATGTTTCGTCACCTTATTCGCGGCGCGTCAGTTGTAACCCTGGTTGGCTTGTTCACGGCAGGTATCGCCCAAGCCGCCGATGCGCCGGGCATGCGCATCGGCGTGCGCGGTGAGATCACCGGCGTCAGTCCCGACGTATTGAAAGTCCACGTCAACACCGGCGAAAACGTGGTGATTAAGCTGACCAACGACACCAAGGTCCGCGCCGTTACCCTGGCCAATATCGAAGACATCAAACCGGGCAGCTATATCGGCTCGGCGGCCATTCCACAAGACGACGGCACCTTGAAGGCACTGGAAGTCCACGTCTTTCCACCGGAGCTGGCGGGCAGCGGTGACGGGCATCGGCCGTTTGATCTGGTCAAGGGCAGCAGCATGACCAATGGCAGCGTGGGCGATCTGGTGGTCAGCAACGGCCGGGTGTTGACCGTCAACTACAAGGGCGGGCAGCAGAAGATTCTGGTGCCGGAGGATGTGCCGATCGTGAACCTGATGCCGGGGGATCGCAGCTTGCTGAAGGTGGGCGTGAAGATCGTGACGTTTGTTACCCAAGGGGCGGACGGGACGCTGACGGCGCAATCGATCTCGGCGGGCAAGGATGGCGTCACCCCACCGATGTAATGGCCTGTCCAAAACCTGTGGGAGCGGGCTTGCCCGCGATGGCGATTTATCAATCACATCAATGTTGGATGTGCCGCCGTCATCGCGGGCAAGCCCGCTCCCACAGGATTAATGTCGTATGAGGAATCTGTGATCGCAGAAAACCCACAAAAAAGGCGACCTCTGCAGGTCGCCTTTTTCATTCAGCTCAGGAATTACTGACCGGTGTAAATCTGATCAAAAACCCCACCATCATTGAAGTGGGTCTTCTGCACCGTCCGCCAGTCGCCAAAGGTCTTCTCCACCGACAGAAAATCCACTTTCGGGAAACGATCGGTGTACTTGGCCAGCACCGCCGGATCACGTGGACGCAGGTAGTTGGCCGCTGCAATTTCCTGACCTTCCGGTGACCACAGGTACTTCAGGTATTCCTCGGCCGCCGCGCGGGTGCCTTTCTTGTCGACGGTTTTGTCGACCACCGATACCGGCGGCTCGGCTTCAGCGGAGACGCTTGGGTAGATCACTTCAAACTGATCGCGACCAAACTCACGGGCAATCATTTCCGCTTCGTTTTCGAAGGTCACCAGCACGTCACCGAGCTGGTTGGTCATGAACGTGGTGGTGGCTGCACGGCCCCCGGTATCCAGCACCGGCGCTTGCTTGAATAGCTTGCCGACGAAGTCTTTGGCCTTGTTCTCGTCACCGCCGTTTTTCAGCACATAACCCCAGGCGGACAGGTAGGTGTAGCGACCGTTACCCGAGGTCTTCGGGTTCGGCACGATCACTTGTACGCCGTCCTTGAGCAGGTCTGGCCAGTCTTTCAGGGCTTTCGGGTTGCCTTTGCGCACGATGAACACAGTGGCCGAGGTGAACGGCGCGCTGTTGTTCGGCAGGCGGGTGACCCAGTTGTCCGGGACCAGTTTGCCGTTGTCTGCCAGGGCATTGATGTCGGTGGCCATGTTCATGGTGATAACGTCAGCCGGCAGGCCATCGATCACCGAACGCGCCTGTTTGCTGGAGCCGCCAAAGGACATCTGCAGGGTGATGTTTTCGTTGTGTTCGGCTTGCCAGTGTTTCTGGAACGCAGTGTTGTAGTCCTTGTAGAAATCTCGCATCACGTCGTAGGAAACGTTGAGCAGGGTCGGTGCGGCCTGGGCCACGCTGGTCAGTGCCAGGCCAGCGGCCAGAAGTGAGGCGCCAAAGAGTTTTTTCACTGCGCAGTCCTTGTTCGAAAGTTTTTATATAAAAAGTGAGGCAATTTGCCAGGGACTATAGCCGGGCTTGCATAGGCCTTTAAAGATTAAAAAGCACTTTGCTTATTCCAGTTTCTTAAACAATGCATTGCCGCAACGGGAGCAGAACGCCGCCCCATGTTCATGGCTGTTTTTCTTGCACACCGGGCAGTCGTGTTGCAGCTGTTCACCGCGCATGGCATTGGCCAGTTCGGCGGTGAAAATTCCGGTGGGCACGGCGATGATCGAGTAACCGGTGATCATCACCAGCGACGAAACCACCTGGCCCAGCGGCGTCTTGGGCACGATGTCGCCGAAGCCCACCGTGGTCAACGTGACGATCGCCCAGTAGATGCCTTTGGGAATGCTGGTGAAGCCGTGTTCCGGGCCTTCGATCACGTACATCAGCGTGCCGAACACCGTCACCAGCGTGCAGACGCTGACCAGAAACACCACGATCTTCTGCTTGCTGCCGCGCAGCGCCGACATCAAATAGTTGGCTTGCTTGAGGTACGGGCTGAGCTTGAGCACGCGGAAAATCCGCAGCATCCGAATGATCCGGATAATCAGCAGGTACTGCGCATCGGCGTAATACAGCGCCAGGATGCCGGGCACGATCGCCAGCAAATCCACCAGCCCATAAAAGCTGAACGCATAGCGCAACGGCTTGGGCGAGCAGTACAGACGCAAGCCATATTCGATGGCGAAGATGATGGTGAAACCCCACTCGATGTACGCCAGCACGTCGGCGTAGTTCTTGTGGACCGTGTCGATGCTGTCGAGCATCACGATCACGATGCTGGCGAGGATGATCAACAGCAAGATGCCGTCGAAGCGCCGCCCGGCCTTGGTGTCGCTCTGGAAAACCATGACGTAAAGCTCTTCACGCCAGTTTTTGCTGCTGTCCATGGATACCGCCTGAACCAATGATCAGCGAAGCCTAGGTTGATTCTCCTCCAGAGTGCAAGGCGTACGGGCGACAGGGGTCTTGCCGAGCATTTGAACAACCGTGCGAATAAGCCAGCAGGAGAGGATGAACGGCGCCGTCAGCGTTGGCAGACCGATGGCGGCAAACACCGGGGTCAGCAGCAGCGCTGATGCAATACCGATGAGCGGCAGCCACGGCAGCCAGGGCTGCTGGCGCTGCGAACTGAAGGCGAGGGCGGCGAGTACAGCGTTATAGCCACCGAGGCCGATCAACGCGGTATAGAAGTCGTGATGCAGCAGGCTCCAGCCCATGCCCGCGACAGACGCCAACAACGCCCAGCAGAATGCACGGCGATCAGCGATCAGTAAACCTGCGGCAATCATCGCGCCGGCCAACGGGTGACCGAGGAACATCACCTGGCCGAGGCCTTTCAGGGGGGCGGCGAGCATGTTCAGCGTAGTGATTTCGATCAAGTGCGCATTGGTCGAGGGCGTGGCGAAGCACAGCAGCAACCAGCCCAGCCCCACGAAGGGCGCGGTATAGGCCGGCAGGTACTGGCTGACCCGGACGCGTTTGAGCCACTGTTGAGTGAGCATCGCACTCAGTCCACCCGCAGCGATGATCAGCGGCGGCAACAGCGCGGACCAGGGGAAATAGAGGCTCAGCAGCAGACCAAGCAAAACACCGTTGTAACTGAACAGCCCGGCCTGACGATCGGCCTTGGCATAACCGCGTCGTTGCGCGGTGAGCAGCCCGGCGACACCGCCCAGCAGCGCACCGCCGAGCAGGGTGGGCGCGGTGAAAAGAATCGCCAACAGGCACAGCAGACCGCACAGCGGATGGCGCTGGAGGAAGATCTGGCTGAAGCCGTTGAGCAGGGCAGTCGCCCAATCGGGGCAGTGGGTGTTGAAGTGGTTGGCAGGCATTTTAGTTCAATGTGTCAGGAAGACCGTGTCATCGTTCTTCGCGGGCAAGCCTCGCTCCTACAGGGATACTCTGTCCCTGTAGGAGCGAGGCTTGCCCGCGAAGAGGCCGGAATGGGCGCTCTAGATCAATGTCTCGATACGCAACGAGTTAGTCGACCCCGGCTGCCCAAACGGCACACCCGCCGTGATCAATAAAGTATCCCCGCGCTGCGCCATCCCTTGCGCCTGCGCAATTTCCAGCGCTGTCGAGCACACTTCATCCACCTGCCGCAGCCGGTCATTGACCACCGAATGCACGCCCCACGCCACGGTCAAGCGGCGCGCGGTCTGCAGGTTTGGCGTCAGGTTCAGGATCGGCACTGTCGGCCGTTCCCGCGCCGCACGCAGACTCGACGTCCCCGACTCGCTGTAATTGACCAGCACCGCCACCGGCAGCACATTGCTGATGCGGCGGATCGCGCAACTGATCGCATCAGAAACAGTCGCCTCAGCCTTCGGCCGGCTCACGTCCAGTTGCGCCTGATAATCCGGACCGTTTTCCACCTGGCGAATGATCTTGCTCATCATCTGCACGGCTTCCAGCGGGTACTCGCCGGACGCGGTTTCCGCCGACAGCATCACCGCATCGGCCCCTTCGGCCACGGCATTGGCTACATCAGTGACTTCGGCGCGGGTCGGAGCAGGGGAGAAGCGCATCGATTCGAGCATCTGCGTGGCCACCACCACCGGTTTGCCGAGTTCGCGGCAGAGGCTGATGATGTTTTTCTGGATCTGCGGCACGCTTTCGGCCGGCACTTCCACGCCGAGGTCACCGCGAGCGACCATGATCGCGTCGCTCAATTCGGCGATTTCCCGCAGCTGAGTCACCGCCGATGGCTTCTCGATCTTGGCCATCAAAAACGCTTTGTCGCCGATCAGTTCGCGGGCTTCGCGGATGTCTTCCGGACGCTGCACGAACGACAGCGCGACCCAGTCCACACCCAGCTCCAGACCAAAACTCAAGTCACGACGATCCTTGGCGGTCAGCGGGCTCAACTCCAGCACCGCTTGCGGCACGTTCACACCTTTGCGATCCGAGAGCTCACCGCCGTTAAGCACAGTGGTGTCGATCGCGTCGGCGTACTTGGTGACCACGCGAAGGCGCAGCTTGCCGTCGTCCAGCAGCAGGTCCATGCCGGGTTCCAGCGCGGCGATGATTTCCGGGTGAGGCAGATTGACCCGGCGCTGATCACCCGGCGTCGGGTCGAGGTCCAGGCGCAAGGCCTGGCCGCGATGCAGTTGCACTTTGCCTTCGGCGAACTTGCCGACCCGAAGTTTCGGGCCTTGCAGGTCCATCAGAATGCCCAGCGGGTAATTCAGCTGGCGCTCGACTTCACGAATCCACTGATAACGCTGAGCGTGGTCGGCGTGATCGCCGTGGCTGAAGTTCAGGCGAAAAATGTTGACCCCGGCCTGCACCAGCTCACGGATGTCGTCGATCCCGTCGGTGGCAGGGCCGAGGGTGGCGAGGATTTTAACCTTCTTGTCAGGCGTCATTTTTTGGGCTCTCGAGGATCAGGATGGCGCGGAAGTCGTTGACGTTGGTGCGGGTCGGCTCGGTGACGATCAGTGCGTCCAGCGCCTCGAAATAACCGTAGCCATTGTTGTTGTCCAACTCGTCGCTGGCGCTCAAACCGAGGGCGGCGGCGCGGGCGTAGCTGTCCGGGGTCATGATGGCGCCGGCGTTGTCTTCGGAGCCGTCGATGCCGTCGGTGTCACCGGCCAGGGCGTAGACGCCGGGCAGGCCTTTGAGGCTGTCGGTGAGGCTGAGCAGGAATTCGGCGTTGCGTCCGCCACGGCCATTGCCGCGTACGGTAACGGTGGTTTCGCCGCCCGAGAGGATCACGCAAGGCGCTGCCAGCGGCTGACCGTGGAGCACGACCTGTCGGGCGATACCGGCATGAACTTTGGCCACTTCGCGGGATTCGCCTTCCAGGTCACCGAGGATAAGCGGGCTGAAACCGGCCTGACGGGCTTTCACCGCGGCCGCTTCAAGCGATTGCTGGGGACGGGCGATCAACTGGAAATAGCTGCGCGCCAGGCTCGAATCGCCGGGTTTGACCGTCTCCGATTCCGGGCTCTGCAGCCAGTTGCGCACCGAGGCCGGAACGTCGATGCCGTAGCGTTTGAGAATCGCCAGGGCTTCGGCCGAAGTGCTCGGGTCGGCCACGGTGGGGCCGGAGGCGATGACCGTGGCGAGGTCGCCCGGCACATCGGAAATCGCATAGGTGTAAACAGTGGCCGGCCAGCAGGCCTTGCCGAGGCGGCCGCCCTTGATCGCCGAGAGGTGTTTGCGCACGCAATTCATTTCGCCGATGGTGGCGCCGGATTTGAGCAGCGCTTTGTTGATCGATTGCTTGTCGGCCAGGGTGATGCCGGCCGCCGGCAATGCCAGCAGCGCAGAACCGCCGCCCGAGAGCAGGAAGATCACGCGGTCGTCTTCAGTCAGGTTGCTGACCAGTTCAAATACACGCTTGGCGACGGCTTGACCGGCCGCGTCAGGCACCGGGTGAGCGGCTTCGACGACTTCGATTTTTTCGCAGGGGGCGCCGTGACCGTAACGCGTCACCACCAGCCCGGACACTTCACCCTGCCAGCAACGCTCGACAACCTGAGCCATGGCGGCTGCGGCTTTGCCGGCGCCAATGACGATCACCCGACCGCTGCGATCTTTGGGCAAATGGGCTTCGAGGACTTGCTGCGGATGGGCCGCGTCGATGGCTGTGGCAAACAGCTCGCGCAGGAATTGTTGCGGATTGACCGACATGGCGGGCTCCCGGATTTCTTGTTATTGGGGATATCGGGCCTTGCATCGCCCTCTGTAGGAGCGAGGCTTGCCCGCGAAGCTTTTGGCGCATTCAAGGACGCCTTCGCGGGCAAGCCTCGCTCCTACAGAGGGCGGGTGCGGTTGTTATTTATCGCGAATCGAGAAATTCGCCATGTGTTCCAGGCCTTTGATCAGCGCCGAGTGGTCCCAGTTGCTGCCACCGATGGCCGCGCAGGTGCTGAACACTTGCTGGGTATTGGCGGTGTTCGGCAGGTTGATGCCCAACTCGCGCGCGCCGGCCAGAGCCAGGTTGAGGTCCTTCTGGTGCAGGCTGATGCGGAAACCTGGGTCGAAGGTGCCTTTGATCATGCGCTCGCCGTGCACTTCGAGGATCTTCGACGAGGCGAAACCGCCCATCAGCGCTTCACGCACCTTGGCTGGATCGGCACCGTTTTTTGAAGCGAACAGCAGGGCTTCGGCCACGGCCTGGATGTTCAGCGCGACGATGATCTGGTTCGCCACTTTCGCGGTTTGACCGTCGCCGTTGCCGCCGACCAGGGTGATGTTCTTGCCCATCGCCTGGAACAGCGGCAGTGCGCGTTCGAAGGCGTCGGCGTCGCCACCGACCATGATGCTCAGGCTCGCAGCCTTGGCCCCGACTTCGCCGCCAGACACTGGCGCGTCGAGGTACTGCGCGCCTTTTTCGTTGACCTTGGCCGCGAAGGCTTTGGTGGCGGTCGGCGAGATCGAGCTCATGTCGATGACGATTTTGCCTTTGCCCACGCCGGCCGCAACGCCGTCGGCGCGGAACAGCACGTCGTCGACCTGTGGGGTATCCGGCACCATGATGATGATGACTTCTGCTTCCTGGGCGACTTCTTTCGGGTTCGCCAGCGCGACGGCGCCACCGGCGATCAGATCGGCAGGCGCGGCGTCGTGGTGCGCCGACAGGAACAAGCTGTGACCGGCTTTCTGCAGGTTCAACGCCATTGGGTGGCCCATGATGCCGGTGCCAATAAATCCGATTTTAGCCATGAGAAATTCCTCTTGTTTTTATTGCTCTGTTCGCAAAATTCGTGGGTGTCAGCGAGGACGCCTTCGCGGGCAAGCCTCGCTCCTACGGGTATGTGTCGGTCGCCCAATTGCGTATCAACCTGATCCTGTAGGAGCGAGGCTTGCCCGCGAAGAACGATGACGCGGTGTCAGATCAGATCGCGTTATGGGTTTTCAGCCAGCCCAAACCCGCTTCAGTGGTGGTCAGCGGCTTGTATTCGCAACCCACCCAACCCTGATAACCAATGCGGTCGAGGTGTTCGAACAGGAAGCGGTAGTTGATTTCACCGGTGCCTGGTTCGTTGCGCCCTGGGTTGTCCGCCAGCTGCACGTGGTTGATCTCGCCCAGGTGCGATTGCAGAGTGCGGGCCAGGTCGCCCTCCATGATTTGCATGTGGTAGATGTCGTATTGCAGGAACAGGTTGGCGCTGCCGACCTGCTCACGAATCGACAGGGCTTGCGCCGTGTTGTTCAGGTAGAAACCCGGGATGTCGCGGGTGTTGATCGCTTCCATCACCAGCTTGATGCCCGCCGCTTGCAGCTTGTCGGCGGCGTACTTGAGGTTGGCGACGAAGGTTTTTTCCACGGTGGCATCGTCGACGCCTTGTGGACGGATACCCGCCAGGCAATTGACCTGGGTGTTGCCCAGCACTTGCGCGTAAGCGATCGCCAGATCGACACCGGCGCGGAATTCTTCGACACGGTCCGGCAGACAAGCGATACCGCGTTCGCCCTTGGCCCAGTCACCGGCCGGCAGGTTGAACAGCACTTGGGTCAGACCGTTGGCATCGAGCTTGGCCTTGATCTCGGCGGAGCTGAAGTCGTAAGGGAACAGGTATTCGACACCACTGAAGCCGGCCTTGGCGGCCGCTTCGAAACGGGCAAGAAAATCCTGCTCAGTGAACAGCATGGACAGGTTGGCTGCGAAACGCGGCATGGTGGTCTCCCGTAAAAATAGGTCCTGTAGCAGCTGCCGAGGAACGAGGCTGCGTTGCGTGTCCGAAGGACCGCCGTCGGGGGCCGCTTCGCAGCCCAACGCAGCCTCGTGCCTCGGCAGCTGCTACAGGTTTCAGGTCATCTTAATCAAGCAACGAAATCGCCGTTGGCGCATCGTTGCCGACCAGCGCCAGGTCTTCGAATTCGTTGACGGCGTTGATCTCGGTGCCCATGGAAATGTTGGTGACGCGCTCCAGAATAATCTCGACGATCACCGGCACCTTGAACTCTTCGATCAGCTCTTGGGCTTTGCGCAGGGCGGGCTGGATCTGACCCGGTTCGAACACACGCAGCGCCTTGCAGCCGAGGCCTTCGGCGACCGCGACGTGGTCGACACCGTAACCGTTGAGTTCCGGAGCGTTGAGGTTATCGAAGGACAGCTGCACGCAGTAGTCCATGTCGAAACCGCGCTGAGCCTGACGGATCAGCCCCAGGTACGAGTTGTTTACCACAACGTGGATGTACGGCAGCTTGAACTGCGCGCCCACCGCCAACTCTTCGATCATGAACTGGAAATCATAGTCGCCCGACAGCGCCACGACCTTGCGGGTCGGATCGGCCTTGACCACGCCCAGCGCCGCCGGAATGGTCCAGCCCAACGGGCCGGCCTGGCCGCAGTTGATCCAGTGACGCGGCTTGTAGACGTGCAGGAACTGCGCGCCGGCAATCTGCGACAGACCGATGGTGCTGACGTAGCAGGTGTCTTTGCCGAACACCTGGTTCATCTCTTCGTAAACCCGTTGCGGCTTGACCGGCACGTTATCGAAGTGAGTCTTGCGCTGCAGGCTGGCTTTACGCTGCTGGCAGTCTTGCAGCCAGGCGCTACGGTTTTTCAGCTTGCCGGCGGCTTGCCATTCGCGAGCGACTTCGATGAACACGGTCAGCGCGGCAGCGGCGTCGGAGACGATGCCCAGGTCCGGGTTGAATACGCGGCCGATTTGCGTCGGCTCGATGTCGACGTGAATGAACTTGCGGCCTTCGGTGTACACGTCGATCGAACCGGTGTGACGGTTGGCCCAACGGTTACCGACGCCCAAGACCACGTCGGACTTCAGCAGGGTGGCGTTGCCGTAACGGTGCGACGTCTGCAAGCCAACCATGCCGACCATCAGCGGGTGATCGTCCGGAATCGTGCCCCAACCCATCAGGGTCGGAATAACCGGAATGCCGGTCAGCTCGGCGAACTCCACCAGCAACTCGCTGGCGTCGGCATTGATGATGCCGCCACCGGCAACCAGCAATGGGCGCTCGGCCTGATCGAGCATGGCCAGGGCCTTCTCGATTTGCACGCGGTTAGCGGTCGGCTTGGCCAGCGGCAGTGGCTCGTAGGCGTCGATGTCGAATTCGATCTCGGCCATCTGCACGTCGAACGGCAGGTCGATCAGCACCGGGCCTGGACGGCCGGAGCGCATTTCATAGAAGGCTTTCTGGAACGCGTACGGCACCTGGCCCGGCTCCATGACAGTGGTTGCCCACTTGGTCACTGGCTTGACGATGGTGGTGATGTCGACGGCCTGGAAGTCTTCCTTGTGCATACGGGCGCGGGGGGCTTGCCCGGTGATGCACAGAATCGGGATCGAATCGGCCGAGGCGCTGTAGAGCCCGGTGACCATGTCGGTACCGGCCGGGCCGGAAGTGCCGATGCACACGCCGATGTTGCCGGCCTTGGTGCGGGTGTAGCCCTCGGCCATGTGCGAGGCACCTTCAACGTGGCGCGCGAGGACGTGATCGATGCCACCGACCTTCTGCAAGGCGTTGTACAGCGGGTTGATCGCGGCGCCCGGGATGCCAAAAGCGGTATCAACCCCTTCACGGCGCATCACCAGAACGGCGGCTTCGATTGCTCTCATTTTGCTCATTGTTTTGTGCCTCTTACGTTTTGTAATTGTATACAAGTGGCTTTGCGCAGAGTGTATTCACGGCGGACGGCGCAGGTCAATCCATTTTCTCAAGCGACTGTTTCATTCGTCGGAAGCCCGTGCCGCTGTGGCTTTTCGTCGCATGTGGCGCTTTTCGAGAATTATTGTATACAAAAAAATAACTCATTGTGTTCTATTTGTTGCATCGGACTGCGGCACAAGCGCGCGGCACAAACACGCAGTCCACTGGCTTTCCCTATAACAAAATGAGGACGGCACCATGAGCGCTTTAACCTTGAAAGTTGCAGTCAACCTGATCAATCAGGCCATTTGCGCAGGGCGTGCAATCTCCGCGGCTCCATTGACCATCGCGGTCCTGGATGCCGGCGGGCACTTGATTTCCCTGCAACGCGAAGACGGCGCCAGCCTGCTGCGCCCGCAGGTCGCCATCGGCAAAGCCTGGGGCGCCATCGCCCTCGGCAAGGGTTCACGCCTGCTGGCACTGGACGCCCAACAACGCCCGGCCTTTTTTGCTGCGTTAAACAGCCTGGGGCAGGGCAGCGTCGTGCCGGCACCGGGTGGTGTGTTGATTCGGGATCAGGACGGGAACGTGCTGGGGGCGGTAGGGATCAGCGGGGATCTGTCGGATGTAGACGAGCAGTGTGCGATCAGTGCGATTGAGGCGGTGGGGTTGCGGGCGGATGCTGGGGTGAGTGCTTGATCTTGTATCGACTGATCCATTGCTATCGCGGGCAAGCCCGCTCCCACATGATTTGCGAGTGCACACAAAATCTGTGCACTTCAGCGATCCTTGTGGGAGCGGGCTTGCCCGCGATGACTATTTATCAGACACATCCAGCTAAAAGTCTGTCCCGCTCTCTGGCAGTCACATGTCTAGGCTTCTCATGAATTCATGATGAGAGAGGCAAAGGAATGCCTGATTTACCTGCTTCACATCGCCTGCGGATGGGGCGCTACGCCGAACCCAATCGAATCTATTTGTTGACCACCAATACACTTGACCGCAAGCCTGTTTTTGCTGATTTCGCTTTGGGTAGATTGGTTGTTCATCAGTTTCGCCGAGCACAAAACCTGGGGATGGTGAACTCACTGGCATGGGTTGTGATGCCTGATCACTTCCACTGGCTGGTCGAATTGGAGAAATGTTCGCTCAGCAATCTGATGCGTCAAACCAAGTCATTGAGTACTCGCGAGGTGAATCTTTCCAGCAGCAGGAGTGGACCACTTTGGCAGCAGGGCTATCACGACAGAGCATTGAGGCGGGAAGAGGATTTGGTGAAGCTGGCTCGGTATGTTGTCGCTAACCCATTGCGGGCAGGGCTCGTTGAACGTCTGGGCGACTATCCGCTGTGGGATGCTATTTGGCTTTGATCAAGCTCCGAGTTGCCGCCATCACGGGCAAGCCCGCTCCCACAGTGTTTGTGGGTGGACACAAAATTTGTGAACACCCTGGATCCTTGTGGGAGCGGGCTTGCCCGCGATTGGGTCCACTCGGTCTAGCGATCCGGCTCACACCCCTTCAGCACCAACCGAATAATCGTCTGCGCCGCCGCTTCATAATCCTCTTCATCCAGCTTGGCCTTGCCAGTGATGGCAGTGATCTGCCAGTCAAAGTCGGCATACGTCTGGGTCGCGGCCCAAATGCTGAACATCAGGTGGTTAGGATCAATCGGGGCGATTTGCCCGCGGTCGATCCAGGTCTGGATGCAGTCGATGTTGTGCCTGGCCTGGCCGTTGAGCTGTTCGACCAGGTCGGCGCTCAGGTGCGGGGCGCCGTGCATGATTTCGCTGGCGAACACCTTGGAGGCGAAGGGCAGGTCGCGGGAGATGCGGATTTTCGAGCGGATGTAGCCGCTCAGCACTTCGCTGGGCACACCGTCGGCGTTGAACGGCGTCGAGGCCTGCAGGATGGGTTCGATGATGCTTTCCAGGACCTCGCGGTAGAGGTTTTCCTTGGATTTGAAATAGTAATAGACGTTGGGCTTGGGCAGTCCCGCCTTGGCTGCGATGTCACTGGTTTTGGTCGCAGCGAAGCCCTTGTCCGCAAATTCTTCACTGGCGGCACGCAGGATCAATTCTTTGTTGCGCTCGCGGATAGTGCTCATAAACCAGGGGGTTCCTTGCCTGTTCTGGCGGTTGCGCATGGTAGCACCGGGCTCGCGCGGCGCTCAAGAATGCCCCGTGTGGCGCTCGGTCGCGCTATGCTGCGCGGCATTCATACCAGAAGGACACCTGATTCATGGCAGGAAGCAGTTTGCTGTTGCTGATTGACGACATTGCCGCGGTTCTCGACGATGTGGCGTTGATGACCAAAATGGCCGCGAAGAAGACCGCCGGCGTGCTCGGCGACGATCTCGCGCTCAACGCCCAGCAGGTCAGCGGCGTACGTGCCGAGCGGGAAATCCCGGTCGTATGGGCGGTGGCCAAGGGCTCGTTTCTCAACAAACTGATCCTGGTGCCGTCAGCCCTGGCCATCAGCGCATTCATTCCCTGGCTAGTCACGCCGTTGTTGATGATCGGCGGCGCGTATCTGTGCTTCGAAGGTTTCGAGAAACTCGCCCACAAATTCCTGCACAGCAAGGCTGAAGACCAGGCCGAGCATGCTGAACTGGTCGAGGCGGTGGCCGATCCGGCGGTTGATCTGGTGGCGTTCGAGCAGGACAAGATCAAGGGCGCCATCCGCACTGACTTCATTCTGTCGGCGGAAATCATCGCCATCACCCTCGGCACCGTGGCAGGTGCGTCGTTGACTCAGCAAGTCATCGTGTTGTCAGGCATCGCCATCGTCATGACCGTCGGTGTCTATGGCCTGGTGGCGGGCATCGTCAAACTCGATGATCTCGGCCTGTGGCTGACCCAGAAGCCCGGGCAGATGGCCAAAAGCATCGGCGGCGGGATTCTGCGTGCGGCGCCGTACATGATGAAAAGCCTGTCGGTGATTGGTACGGCGGCGATGTTTCTGGTGGGCGGCGGGATTCTGACCCATGGCGTGCCGGTGGTTCATCACTGGATTGAAAGCGTTAGCGCAGGGGCGGGCGGTGCCGGGTTTATCGTGCCGACGTTGCTGAATGCGGTGGCGGGGATTGTGGCGGGTGCGGTGGTGTTGGCCGGCGTCATGGTAGCAAGCAAAATCTGGAAAACCCTCAGAGGTTGATCGTTCCCACGCTCTGCGTGGGAATGCCTCAATTGGACGCTCTGCGTCCGCTTCCAGATGTGACGCAGAGCGTCACGGGCTGCATTCCCACGCAGAGCGTGGAAACGATCAGGCCATTCGATCTGCATCGAATGGCCTTTTTTGTGGCCGATGAATTACTCGGCGATCTGCAACTTGCGCGACTCGGTATAAACGTAACGCACTTTCTCGTACTCGAACGGCGAGTTCAGCTGGCCGTAGCGGAAGCTGTTCTGGTAGCGCTTGTCGACGCCGCGCAGGGCCCAGACCTCAGGATGGTTGGAGCTGACTTCGGAGACGTTCAGGAAGTTGATCGCCGATTCGGCGCTGAAGTCCACCACCAGGCCGCCGGTGTCGCGGATGTTCGACGGGCCGAGGATCGGCAACACGAAGTAGGCGCCGCCCGGTACACCGTAGAAGCCGAGAGTCTGACCGAAGTCTTCGGCCTGACGTGGCAGGCCCATGGCGGTGGCCGGGTCCCACAGGCCGGCGATGCCGACGGTGGTGTTGAGCAGCAGGCGCGCGGTGGTTTCCATCGAACGCTTGCCTTTGAACTGCAGCAGGCTGTTCATCAGGTTTGGCACATCGCCGATGTTATTGAAGAAGTTGCTGACGCCGGTGCGCAGGAAACTCGGGGTGATGTAGCGATAACCGTCGACCACCGGCAGGAACACCCATTGGTCGAAGCGATAGTTGAAGTGATAAACCCGGCGGTTCCACTCTTCCAGCGGGTCGTAGACGTTCAGCGCATTGAGCGTCGAGCGTTCGAACTCGCGCTGATCCAGCCCCGGGTTGAACTTGAGTTTAGTCAGCGGCTCTTTGAAGCCGTCAGTGTCGACCACAACCGGTGCGTTGGCCTTGCTGTTGTCGGCATTGGCGACGCCTGCACAGAGTAACGCAGCGATAAGCAGGAGGTATTTAGCCACGGAAAAACTCCAGCATGGCGTCGCTGTTGACGCGGTAGTTAAGGTTGCCGCAATGGCCGCCCAGTGGATAAACGGTCAAACGGTCGCCGAAGGTCTTGCGCAGGAAGCCGAGGTCACCCGGGCCGAGGATCACGTCGTCGGCGTTGTGCATGACAGCGATTTTCGGGCTGTCATGCAGGTAATCCTTCAAGGCGTACAGGCTGGCCTGATCGATCAGTTGCAGCAGGCTCCCGCCATCGGTTCGTGCACGCCACATCGGGATCACTTGTTCGGTGATGTAGCAGTCGAAATCGCACTGCAGCGCACGCTTGAGGTACGGCGTGAGGCTGGTGCCTTCGGTGATCGGGGTTTTCGGCGGGGTGATCAGGCCACGACGGTTGATCAGGTCCGAGGTGAAAGCAATGTCGGCCGCCGAGAAGCGGAACGAGGTGCCGATCAGCATGGCCATCTGTTCGTTGGTCAGGTGCTGCTTGGACTGCTGGAAGTCGTAGAGCAGGGCATCGTTGAGGTCGATGTAGCCTTTTTGCTGGAAGTAGCGGGTCAGTTTGTTCAGCACCAGTTCGTAGAAAGTGGTGCTGTTGTTGATGCCCTTGACCTCGGTCTGGACCAGCTTGTCCAGGTTGGTGATCGAGGTGTAGAGGTTGACCGGCGGGTTGAGCAGCAAGACTTTCTTGAAGTTGAAGCTGCGGCGGGTTTCGTCCAGGTGTGCGACGAATGCTGCGTCCAGCGCACCCAGGCTGTAGCCGGTCAGGTAGTAATCGGTGACGGCGACTTTCGGGTTTTGCGCCCGCACGGCCTGCATCACCCGGTACATGTCTTCGGCGTCTTCCTTGGTGATACCGGGGGTGGCAAAGCGTGAGGCCGCGCTCATAAAGTCGAAACTGGTGGGCGACGACAATTGCACCACGTGATAGCCGGCCTTGTAGTAGAGCTTTTTCAGGTATTCGTTGAGGCTGCTGTCATAACGCGCACCGGTACCGGCGATCAGGAAGATCAGCGGGGCCGCCTTGTCTTGCGTGGCGATGCGGTAAGTCAGCTTTTTGACCGGCCAGAAGTTGTCCGGCAGTTCAAATGCACGCTCCGGGCGCAGAGTCACGCTGCGTGTCTGCTGATCGATGTCGTCGTCCAGCGGCAACTCCGGACGCAGGTCTGGCGGAGTCGTGGCGATGGTCGCCTCGAACGGGTTGGTCAAGGGGTAGCCATAACTGGCGGCGTCGATATCGACCGCCAGTGCGGACGCACTCAAAATAAGGCCGCCAAACAGGGCGGCGAAGCGCAAGGAACGGAGCATGACTAGATCCCTTAGAGGAAGGTGCCGAATGAAGTTCGCAGGCTATGACCACGGGGTTTGCGCCAAAGTGCCATGCTGCGGCACCAATCAGGCTAATTTCGGATCAATAGTAGCTGGACGATACACTTTGCAGCTATTTCGTGACCAATTATCTGCTACGCGCGTTTGCTTACCGCTGTCGGGCGATTAAGCTGGCCGCCGTTTTCGTTTATTGGAGTGCTTCATGTCCCGCCGTCTTCCCGTGATTCTGCTACTCGTTCTTTTGCCGTTATGGCTGGCCGCCAGTTATGGCGCGCGTTATGGCTTTATGGAGGATGCGCAATGGGTTGGCCTCTGCGTGGACGAGGCGAGCCGCTGGGAATGCCAGATTCGTTCGAACCTGGGCTTGATGATTCACTTCAAGGTGTTGGGCTTCGCCGCATTGGCCGCCGCGATCATCGGTTTTGTGGTGCCGGGCCGGGCCGGGTGGTGGCTGGCGGTGCTGGCGCTGGTGTTCGGGTTTCCGGCGCTGGCGTTGTACAACACGACGTTGGCGGTGTTTGCGGTGGTGATTGCCGCTTTGCGTCTGGTTCGGGCATCCCATAGCGCCTGATAGTCCGTCTTCGCGGGCGAGCCTCGCTCCTACAAGTATTGAGTCGTTCATGAAATTGATGAACGACTCAATACTTGTAGGCGCGAGGCTTGCCCGCGAAGAGGCCAGGAGCTTCGCTGAAGATCAGGCCTTACGAACCCGCAAACTGCGCCACAACGCCGCCACCATCAACGCACTCACCAGCGCCCAACCCCAGGCCTGCTGGTTCTGCAATCCTTCTTGATACAGCTGCGGCGCAATGCCGGCGCCGATGATGAAGGTCAGCAGGGCGATTTCACGACGCGGCACGCTCACCGGACGGCACAGGTAAACCAGCGCTGGCAGTATGAAGGCGACACTCGGGAAGCTGCGATAGCGTGGATCGAACACCAGCTCCAGCATCATCACCGCCGCCGCAAAACCGGCCGCAGCAACCAGCCAGCCCGCTCGCCGTTCCAATGCATTGAACGCCCGCTCACGCCAACCGGTGCGAGCGCTCAGCGTCAGCGCAGCGTGGGCCAGCACCGACAGGTTCAAACCCGTCAGCAACGCCACCCATAACCATTCACTGGCAAAACGCGTGGTGACACGCGCCAGATCGCCCCAGGCGCCAATCGAGCAAGCCGCCAGTGCGCCGAGCAGCGGCAGCACCAAGGCAGCGCGCGTGGTGCGTACACGCCCGCCGAGCATCAGCGTGCCAAGGAAGATCAAACCGCCAACGGCCAGCCACTGCGCCCAGTACGGCACGTTCGACACCGGGCCGGCCAGCACGCCTTTGTCCTGACGATCGGCATCGAACAGCCCCCAGTAACCGCCGACCGCACCTTCGCTGGCGCGTTTCCATGGCTGGTCGAAGGCTTCGATCAGGTTGTAATGCCAGCCTTGCTGCTCGGCCATGATGACAAAACCACGGATGAATTTGGCTTCATTGACCCGGCTCGGCAGGGCGGTTTCGCGCTGACGGCCTTCACTCGGCCAGCCGGTTTCGCCAATCACCACGTCTTTAGGTGCGAATTTGTTGCCGAACACCTGACGCACTTCAGCCACATGCTGCAACGCGGCGTCGATATTCGAGGGATCATCTTCCCAGTACGGCAGCAAATGGATGGTCAGGAAATCCACCGCCGGGGCGATTTCCGGGTGCTTGAGCCAAAACTCCCAGACGTCCGCGTAAGTGACCGGCTGCTTGACCTGGCTTTTGACTTTGTTGATCAGCTTCGCCAACTGCGCCCCCGTCACTTCCTTGCGCAGCAGGGTTTCGTTGCCGACGATCACCGAGGTCACCACGTCCGCGTTGGCGTTGGCCGAGGCGATCAGCAGGTCGACTTCTTTCTCGGTGTCCACCGGGTTGCTATTGACCCAGGCGCCGATCATCAACTTCAGACCATGCTTGCGCGCCAGAGCGGGCACCGCCTCGAGGCCGGTCATGGAATAAGTGCGGATGCACTCGAAGCTTTTGGCCAGCAGCGCGAGGTCAGCGTCCATGCGCTCGGGGCGCAACTTGAACGGCACGTCGTACGGTGACTGGTCCTTGTCGAACGGGGTGTAGGAGGCGCATTGCAGCTTGTGCGTCGCACTCGCGACGTCCGGCAGAATCACCGGTTTGCCGATGCCATACCAGAAGCCGCCAAGGGTAAACAGCCCCAGCAGACACGCGAAGAGATAAGCCAGTAAAGGAAAGCGGGATGTCGCGGGCATGGTCAGGCCGTCTGGGAGCAAAGCCGCGCATGTTACCTGCATTTGCCCCGCGCTAGGGGCCTTGCATGATTTTGACATGCAAAGTTCGGGCGGATCGGCCGGCGCATCCGAGGTGGTCGTGATTAATGGCGTTCTGATGTCGTTTCTCGATGCCTTGAGGTCGCTGACAGCACAGGTTCCGGTTGGCGTCAGGTTGATTATCGACGCATCAGTGCTCTCATAGATAAATCACGCTGATGTTCGAACGAGTTTGCGGTGGGCGTGATGGGGGCGCTGTGCACCATAACAATACGTTGACGCGACTCGGCACCCGTCGAGCGCAGCACTTTCGGGGAAGTAACGATGAAGATGCGACGACTTTTAGGCGCCGGTGCCGCTCTGGTGCTTGCGATTGGCTCCACTATGGCCAATGCCGAGAGCAAAACCCTGAGCATCGGTTACGTTGACGGTTGGTCCGACAGCGTCGCGACCACGCATGTGGCCGCCGAAGTGATCAAGCAGAAGCTGGGTTATGACGTGAAACTGCAAGCCGTCGCCACCGGGATCATGTGGCAGGGCGTGGCCACAGGTAAACTCGACGCCATGTTGTCCGCCTGGCTGCCGGTGACCCACGGCGAATACTGGACCAAGAACAAGGATCAAGTCGTCGATTACGGTCCGAACTTCAAGGATGCAAAAATCGGCTTGATCGTGCCGGAGTACGTCAAGGCCAAAACCATTGACGATCTGAAAACTGACGACACCTTCAAGAAACGCATCGTCGGCATCGACGCCGGTTCGGGCGTGATGCTCAAAACCGAGCAGGCAATCAAGGATTACGACCTGACCGGATATCAACTCAAGGCCAGTTCCGGCGCCGGCATGATTGCCGAGCTGACCCGTGCCGAGAAGAAAAACGAATCCATCG
This sequence comes from Pseudomonas sp. RT6P73, assembly GCF_054897715.1. NCBI lineage: Bacteria > Pseudomonadati > Pseudomonadota > Gammaproteobacteria > Pseudomonadales > Pseudomonadaceae > Pseudomonas > Pseudomonas sp. RT6P73. Next base: position 1,346,585 of record NZ_JBUBUV010000002.1, read on the forward strand.
CTGTGACCGGTTGGGTGCCGCACTGGATGTTCGCCAAGTGGAAACTGCGCTTCCTGGACGACCCGAAAGGCGTTTATGGCGCGGCTGAAACCGTGAACAACATCGGTAGCAAAGAACTGGCAACCAAAGCACCGGAAGTGGCCAAGTTCCTGAAGAACTTCCAGTGGGCGTCGAAAGACGAAATCGGCGAAGTGATGTTGGCGATTCAAGATGGCGCCAAGCCTGAAGCCGCTGCCAAGGACTGGGTGGCCAAACACCCGGAACGCGTTGCAGACTGGATCAAATGATTTGAGCTGACGGCTCTAGTCAGCACCTCTCAAAGGCCCCTCGGTGTAAAAGCCGAGGGGCCTTTTGTTTTTTTGTAGGAGCCAGGCTTGCCGGCGAAGGCGATCAAGAGGGCGCCTTCGCCGGCAAGTCGAATCGTCGCACCGCTGGCTCCTACAGAAATCACTCAATACCGAACATTGGCGATTCTGTCATGTCGTTCTAATACTAAGGTCGTCTGGAACCTGTTCCGCAGCCGCATAGAGTGGATAACGTTCCAACTTTAATCTGTGCTGCGAGGATAAAAACAATGAACGACAGCATTTACCTCTCGATTCAAAACAGCCCGCGCTTCAAGGAGCTGGTTAGTAAGCGAGAAAAGTTCGCCTGGATTCTTTCAGCGATCATGCTTGGGCTTTACTCCGGATTCATCCTTTTGATTGCTTACGGGCCGCATATTCTGGGGGCGAAAATCAGCCCCGAATCTTCGATTACCTGGGGGATACCGATTGGTGTCGGGCTGATTCTGTCGGCCTTTGTCCTGACTGCAATCTACGTACGACGCGCCAATGGCGAATTCGACGACCTGAACAATCTGATTCTCAAGGAGGCTCAGCAATGATCCGGCGTCTATTGGCTTTATTGAGTGTTGCAGCATTCGCACCGGGTGCCTGGGCGGCTGAGGCCCTGACCGGCGCCGTTCAGAAACAACCGTTGAACGTCGCCGCGATTCTGATGTTCGTGGCTTTCGTCGGCGCGACTTTGTATATCACCTACTGGGCCTCCAAGAAAAATAACTCGGCGGCCGACTACTATGCGGCCGGCGGCAAGATCACCGGTTTCCAGAATGGTCTGGCGATTGCCGGTGACTACATGTCCGCGGCGTCTTTCCTGGGTATTTCCGCCCTGGTGTTCACTTCCGGCTACGATGGCCTGATCTACTCGATCGGCTTCCTGGTGGGCTGGCCGATCATTCTGTTCCTGATCGCCGAGCGCCTGCGTAACCTGGGTAAGTACACCTTTGCCGATGTGGCGTCCTACCGCCTTGGGCAAACCCAGATTCGCTCGCTGTCCGCTTGCGGTTCGCTGGTGGTGGTGGCGTTCTACCTGATCGCGCAAATGGTCGGGGCCGGCAAGCTGATCCAGTTGCTGTTCGGTCTGGATTACCACGTAGCGGTGATCCTGGTCGGCGTCCTGATGTGCATGTACGTGCTGTTCGGCGGCATGCTGGCGACCACTTGGGTGCAGATCATCAAGGCCGTGCTGTTGCTGTCCGGTGCCTCATTCATGGCGCTGATGGTGATGAAGCACGTCAACTTTGACTTCAACACGCTGTTCTCCGAGGCGATCAAGGTTCACGCCAAAGGCGAAGCAATCATGAGCCCGGGCGGTCTGGTGAAAGATCCGGTCTCCGCGTTCTCCTTGGGGCTGGCACTGATGTTCGGTACCGCTGGCCTGCCGCATATCCTGATGCGCTTCTTCACCGTGAGTGACGCGAAGGAAGCTCGCAAGAGCGTGCTGTATGCAACCGGCTTCATTGGCTACTTCTACATCCTGACCTTCATCATCGGCTTCGGCGCGATCCTGCTGGTCAGCACCAATCCGGCCTTTAAAGATGCGGCTGGCGCGCTGTTGGGCGGTAACAACATGGCGGCGGTGCACCTGGCCAACGCGGTGGGTGGCAGCATTTTCCTTGGCTTCATCTCGGCGGTAGCGTTCGCGACCATTCTGGCAGTGGTTGCCGGTTTGACTCTGGCTGGTGCTTCGGCGGTGTCTCATGACCTGTATGCCAGCGTGATCAAGAAAGGCAAGGCCAACGAGAAGGACGAGATCCGTGTCTCGAAAATCACCACCATCGCTTTGGCGGTGCTGGCGATCGGCCTGGGCATTCTGTTCGAAAGCCAGAACATCGCGTTCATGGTGGGCCTGGCGTTCTCCATCGCGGCGAGCTGTAACTTCCCGGTGCTGCTGCTTTCCATGTACTGGAAGAAGCTGACCACTCGCGGTGCGATGATCGGTGGCTGGTTGGGTCTGGTGAGTGCGGTTGGTTTGATGGTGCTTGGGCCAACCATTTGGGTGCAGATTCTGCATCACGAGAAGGCTATCTTCCCGTATGAGTACCCGGCGTTGTTCTCGATGGCCATTGCGTTTGTCGGGATCTGGTTCTTCTCGATCACTGACAAGTCCGCGGCTGGCGTTAAAGAGCGCGCGCTGTTCTTCCCGCAGTTTGTTCGTTCGCAGACCGGGTTGGGGGCGAGTGGGGCGGTTTCTCACTAAGGCTTCAAGTTTGTCTGTGTAAGTTGCGTTAAACAGAAATGCCCCGGTCGAGAGATCGGGGCATTTTTTTTTTGCGTTGCTTTGACTCTGTGGGAGCTGGCCTGCCAGCGATGGCGGCCTGATAGCCGACCATGTTCTTGCTTTCCGGGTACATATCCATTCCTGCGATAACGGCGGCTGGCGGTTTCGCCCTTACGGCGACTCACTTTTTTTACAAGCGCCTAAAAAAAGTAAGCAAAAAAACGCTCGCCCCGAGCGTCCGGCCCCTCGCCTAGGCTCGGTGTACCTTCGCTCCGGTATCCATCCGGGGACACTGCCCTCCGGTTGGCTTCGCTGCACCTACATGCAGCGTGTTCGACTGCGTCGAACGGCGCTGCGCGCCACTCCCCGGATGAACACCTCCACTCAGCCTCCCGAAAGGGGCGGGTAGATCAAAAGCTGAAGGCGAGCTAACGCTCGGCCTGATGAGTGGTGAAGAGCAAAAGCCGTACGCTGCTCTGCATGCTTTTGTAGGAGCGAGGCTTGCCCGCGAAGGCGGCCTGACAGCCGACCGATTTCTTGCAGGTGTACATCAATCCACTGTGGGAGTGAGCCTGCTCGCGATGGCGGTGTGTCAGGCAAAGCAATGTTGATCGAAGTACCGCCATCGCGAGCAGGCTCGCTCCTTGGGTGTGAGGATGCTTGGCTTTGGCTTTGGCTTTGGCTTTGGCTTTGGCTTTGGCTTTGGCTTTGGCTTTGGCTTTGGCTTTGGCTTTGGCTTTGGCTTTGACTTTGGCTTTGGCTTTGGCTTTGGCTTTGGCTTTTGACGTTGATCTTGATCTCTCGCCCCTTCGGCAGGCCGAGCGTAGGTGTTCATCAGGGGGTTAGGCGCGTAGCGCCGTGCGGCGAAGCCGCACACATCGAGAGGAGGTCGTCGCGAAGCAGACCGTAGGCGATGCCCCCTGATGGACACCGTAGCGAGGGAACGCGGAGCCTCAGCGAGGCGCCGTACGCCGGGGCGAAGCCTTTTGGTTCCTTTTTGGCGTTTGAAAAAGGGACTCGCTGTAAGAGCGAAACCGCCAGCCGCCGTTACCGCAGAAACGGATATGTACACAAATCCCAAATCCCAAAAACCCAGTCGGCCCTCAGGCCGCTGAGACTTCAAAGGCCACACAAACAAAAACGGCCTCTATATAAATAGAGGCCGTTCCCGGTAAAACTTAAGACGTTATCGCAAGACAGGTCTTATTTGCGGTCTTCCAGCTTGGTAATGTCACGCGACTCGTAGCCGGTGTACAACTGGCGCGGACGGCCAATCTTGTACGGGCTGGAGAGCATTTCTTTCCAGTGGGAGATCCAGCCGACAGTCCGCGCCAGGGCGAAGATCACGGTGAACATGCTGGTTGGAATGCCGATCGCCTTGAGGATGATCCCCGAGTAGAAGTCGACGTTCGGGTACAGCGAGCGTTCGATGAAGTACGGGTCGGTCAGGGCGATCTCTTCCAGGCGCATGGCCAGTTCGAGTTGCTTGTCGTGCTTGATGCCCAGTTCCTTCAGTACTTCGTCGCAAGTCTGCTTCATGACGGTAGCGCGTGGGTCGCGGTTTTTGTAAACCCGGTGACCGAAGCCCATCAGTTTGAACGGATCGTTCTTGTCCTTGGCCTTGGCGATGTACTTGTCGATGTTCGAAACATCGCCAATTTCATCGAGCATGGTCAGAACAGCTTCGTTCGCGCCGCCGTGGGCAGGGCCCCACAGTGCAGCGATGCCGGCGGCGATACAGGCGAACGGGTTGGCACCCGAAGAACCGGCCAGGCGTACGGTGGACGTCGATGCGTTCTGCTCGTGGTCGGCATGGAGGATGAAGATCCGGTCCATGGCCTTGGCGAGTACCGGGCTGATCGGTTTGATCTCGCACGGGGTGTTGAACATCATGTGCAGGAAGTTTTCCGCGTACGTCAGGTCGTTGCGCGGGTACATCATGGGTTGGCCCATGGAGTACTTGTAAACCATCGCTGCCAGGGTCGGCATCTTGGCAACCAGGCGGATCGCGGAAATTTCGCGATGCTGCGGGTTATTGATGTCCAGGGAGTCGTGGTAGAAGGCCGAGAGGGCGCCGACTACGCCGCACATGACGGCCATTGGGTGGGCGTCGCGACGGAAGCCGTTGAAGAAGGTCTTCAGCTGCTCGTGAACCATGGTGTGGTTCTTTACGGTGCTGACGAACTGGGCCTTCTGTTCTGCGGTCGGCAATTCGCCGTTGAGCAGCAGATAGCAGGTTTCCAGGTAGTCCGACTTTTCAGCCAGCTGTTCGATCGGGTAACCGCGGTGCAGCAGAATGCCGTTGTCGCCGTCGATATAGGTGATCTTCGACTCGCAGGAAGCTGTCGACATGAAACCAGGGTCAAAGGTGAAACGGCCCGTGGCCGTCAGGCCCCGAACGTCGATAACATCGGGACCAACGGTGCCGGTTAAAATGGGCAGCTCGACGGGGGCTGCGCCCTCGATGATCAACTGCGCTTTTTTGTCAGCCATGTGGCCTCCTATTTATGCTTGAAATCATCAGACAGACCCCCCACGCAGGGCCCGCACCACTATAGTGAGATAAATTCGAATGTCAATTTGCCTAAAGTCTTGCTCCAGAAGGCTTTAACTGGACTTTTTCCTCGAAATTGACTGCCATTTACGCCTTTTATCCAACTTGTGCAATGAGCTATTAGGGGAAGGTGAACGCGTTGTCATTAGTAGCCTAACTGTCTATACTCGGCCTCCGACCGCCAGGGGCTTTTGGGCCTGCTTTATTGGGGGTCGCACTCCCTGGGTGGTGGGTACCTGACCAGTGCACTCCCCAACAACTTTGCCCTGATTGTTAGGGGCTCTTCAGTGTGAAAAAAAGCCGTGAATAGCCAACGACCTGTAAACCTAGACCTAAGGACCATCAAACTCCCAGTCACTGCTTACACGTCCATTCTTCACCGAATCTCCGGAATCATCCTCTTTGTCAGCCTGGCCATCATGCTTTATGCATTGGACAAGTCGCTCGACTCGGAAGAAGGCTTCGGCCAGGTGAAAGCGTGTCTGACCAGTCCGCTAGCCAAGCTAGTGACATGGGGCATCCTGTCCGCCTTGCTGTATCACCTGGTTGCCGGTGTGCGCCACTTGATCATGGACATGGGCATCGGCGAGTCGCTTGAAGGCGGCAAACTGGGCTCGAAAATCGTTATCGCCGTTTCCGTGGTGGTAATCGTTCTGGCAGGAGTTTGGATATGGTAACTAACGTCACGAACCTGTCGCGTTCGGGCCTCTATGACTGGATGGCACAACGTGTGTCTGCGGTCGTTCTCGCGGCTTACTTCATTTTCCTGATCGGATACGTCGTCGCCAACCCAGGCATCGGCTACGCCCAATGGCATGAACTGTTCGCAAGCAACTGGATGCGTATTTTCAGTCTCCTGGCTCTCGTTGCCCTCGGCGCTCACGCCTGGGTCGGCATGTGGACCATCGCGACCGACTACCTGACGCCAATGGCGTTCGGCAAGTCCGCGACTGCAATACGTTTCCTTTTCCAGGCGGTATGCGGCGTTGCGATGTTCGCTTACTTCGTCTGGGGTGTGCAGATTCTCTGGGGTATCTGATTCATGTCTACTACCGTTAATACGCTTTCGTTCGACGCCATCATCATTGGCGGCGGCGGTGCTGGCATGCGCGCTGCGCTGCAGCTGGCACAAGGTGGTCACAAGACTGCCGTAGTTACCAAGGTTTTCCCGACTCGTTCGCACACTGTATCCGCCCAGGGTGGCATCACCTGCGCCATCGCTTCGGCAGATCCGAACGATGACTGGCGCTGGCACATGTACGATACCGTCAAAGGTTCCGACTATATCGGTGACCAGGACGCTATCGAATACATGTGTTCCGTAGGGCCGGAAGCGGTTTTCGAACTCGAGCACATGGGCTTGCCGTTCTCCCGTACCGAACAGGGCCGCATTTATCAGCGTCCGTTCGGCGGTCAGTCGAAAGACTTCGGTAAAGGTGGCCAGGCTGCACGTACGTGCGCCGCTGCCGACCGTACCGGTCATGCTCTGCTGCACACTTTGTACCAGGCTAACCTCAAGGCCGGCACCGTATTCCTCAACGAATACTACGGCGTCGACCTGGTGAAGAACGAAGACGGTGCCTTTGTCGGCATGATCGTCATCTGCATCGAAACCGGCGAAACTTCCTACGTCCGCGCTAACGCCACCGTATTGGCGACCGGCGGTGCAGGTCGTATCTACTCGTCCACCACCAATGCCCTGATCAACACCGGTGACGGCGTCGGCATGGCTCTGCGTGCTGGCGTGCCGGTACAAGACATCGAAATGTGGCAGTTCCACCCGACCGGCATCGCCGGCGCTGGTGTACTGGTTACTGAAGGCTGCCGCGGTGAAGGCGGTTACCTGATCAACAAGCACGGCGAGCGTTTCATGGAGCGTTATGCTCCGAACGCCAAAGACCTGGCTGGTCGTGACGTTGTTGCTCGCTCGATGGTTAAAGAAATCATCGCCGGCAACGGTTGCGGTCCGGATGGCGACCACGTAATGCTGAAACTCGATCACCTCGGTGAAGAAGTTCTGCACAGCCGTCTGCCAGGCATCATGGAACTGTCCAAGACTTTCGCCCACGTCGATCCAGCCGTGGCGCCGATTCCGGTCGTTCCAACCTGCCACTATATGATGGGCGGCGTTGCCACCAACATTCATGGTCAGGCAATCACCCAGGACGCCGACGGCGTCGACCAGATCATTCCTGGTCTGTTCGCAGTGGGCGAAGTGGCGTGCGTATCGGTTCACGGTGCCAACCGTCTGGGCGGCAACTCGCTGCTCGACCTGGTGGTATTCGGCCGTGCGGCCGGTCTGTTCCTGGAGCAGACCCTGAAAGAAGGCGTTGATTACGCCCGTCCTCGCCAGTCCGACATCGATGCTGCCCTGGCACGTCTCGATGGCCTGAACTCGCGTACCGAAGGCGAAGACGTTGCCACCCTGCGTAAAGAGCTGCAAAGCTGCATGCAGAACTACTTCGGTGTATTCCGTACCGGCGAATACATGCAGAAGGGTATTGCTCAGCTGGCTGATCTGCGTGGCCGTATCGCCAACGTCAAGATCAACGACAAGAGCCAGGCGTTCAACACCGCTCGAATCGAAGCCCTGGAACTGCAGAACCTGCTGGAAGTGGCCGAAGCCACCGCCATCGCTGCAGAGATCCGCAAAGAGTCCCGCGGCGCTCACGCCCGTGAAGACTACGAAGATCGCGACGACGAAAACTGGCTGTGCCACACCCTGTACTTCCCGGGTGACAAGCGCGTGACCAAGCGTGCTGTGAACTTCTCGCCGAAGACTGTTCCGACTTTTGAACCTAAGATTCGGACTTATTAAGGGTGGCCGCCATGTTGCAAGTCAGTGTTTATCGCTACAACCCTGATCAGGACGCTGCGCCGTTCATGCAGGAATTCCAGGTCGATACCGGTGGTAAAGACCTGATGGTGCTGGACGTGCTGGCCCTGATCAAAGAGCAGGACGAAGGTTTCTCCTATCGTCGCTCTTGCCGTGAAGGTGTTTGCGGTTCCGACGGCATGAACATCAACGGCAAAAACGGTCTGGCGTGCGTCACACCGCTGTCCGCTGTCGTAAAAGGTAACAAGCTGATCGTTCGTCCGCTGCCAGGTTTGCCGGTTATCCGTGACCTGGTCGTCGATATGAGCATCTTCTACAAGCAATACGAGAAGGTTAAGCCATACCTGCAGAACGACACGCCGGCTCCGGCCATCGAACGTCTGCAGACCCCGGAAGAGCGTGAAAAACTCGACGGTCTGTACGAGTGCATCCTGTGCGCTTGCTGCTCGACCTCTTGCCCGTCCTTCTGGTGGAACCCGGACAAGTTCCTGGGTCCAGCTGCTCTGCTGCAAGCGTACCGCTTCCTGGCAGACAGCCGCGACACCAAGACTGCCGAGCGTCTGGCTTCGCTGGATGATCCGTTCAGCGTATTCCGCTGCCGCGGGATCATGAACTGCGTCAACGTCTGTCCGAAAGGCCTGAACCCGACTAAGGCCATCGGTCACGTACGTAACATGCTGCTGCAAAGCGGCGTGTGATTCAGCTGTAAAGGCAGGACCGCTGTACCCGTAGATGCTACGGCGCAGGCTTCAACCGGCGCCGTAGTTTTAACCTGAGCAGCAGCTTATAAAGCTGCGGCTCTTATTTTGAAGAAATGAGACAAGCAGGGGCATCCGGGCTGGTACCCGGACTATCAGCGTGATCCTAAGTGGCTTGTTTTAGTCGCTGCATTCGGACTTCTGCAAGTTTGCTCGGTGTCGACGCCGGTGGTGTTCCCCTAACCGAGGGTGACCAAGCATGCAAGAAAGCGTGATGCAGCGCATGTGGAACAGCGCCTACCTATCCGGTAGTAACGCTGCCTATGTGGAAGAGCTCTACGAGCTCTACCTGCACGACCCTAACGCTGTGCCAGAAGAGTGGCGCACCTACTTCCAGAAGTTGCCGGCTGACGGCAACACTGCCACCGATGTTTCGCACTCCACAATTCGCGATCATTTCGTCTTGCTGGCAAAGAACCAGCGCCGCGCCCAACCGGTTTCCGCCGGGAGCGTGAGCAGTGAGCACGAGAAGAAGCAAGTTGAAGTGCTGCGATTGATCCAGGCCTACCGTATGCGTGGCCACCAGGCAGCCCAGCTTGACCCGCTGGGGCTGTGGCAGCGTCCTGCACCTGCAGACCTGTCGATCAATCATTACGGCTTGACCAATGCCGATCTTGATACGACCTTCCGTGCCGGCGACCTGTTCATCGGCAAAGAGGAGGCGAGCCTACGCGAAATTCACGAAGCGTTGCAGCAGACATATTGCCGCACCATCGGCGCTGAATTTACGCACATCACCGATTCCGAGCAGCGCCAGTGGTTCCAGCAGCGTCTGGAAAGCGTGCGTGGTCGTCCGACGTACTCCGCCGACATCAAGAGTCACTTGCTTGAGCGCGTTACTGCCGGTGAAGGCCTGGAAAAATACCTGGGCACCAAATACCCGGGCACCAAGCGTTTCGGCCTGGAAGGCGGCGAGAGCCTGATTCCGATGCTCGACGAGTTGATCCAGCGTTCCGGTTCCTACGGCACCAAGGAAATCGTTATCGGCATGGCCCACCGTGGCCGTCTGAACGTGCTGGTCAACACCTTCGGCAAGAACCCGCGCGAGCTGTTCGACGAGTTCGAAGGCAAGAAGAAGGTCGAGCTGGGTTCGGGTGACGTTAAATATCACCAGGGCTTCTCGTCCAACGTCATGACCACCGGCGGTGAAGTTCACCTCGCGATGGCCTTCAACCCGTCCCACCTGGAAATCGTATCTCCAGTGGTCGAGGGGTCGGTTCGCGCCCGTCAGGATCGTCGTAACGACCCTACCGGCGAGAAAGTTCTGCCGATCTCCATCCACGGTGACGCGGCATTCGCCGGTCAGGGCGTGGTGATGGAAACCTTCCAGATGTCGCAGACCCGCGGTTTCAAGACCGGCGGCACCGTGCACATCGTGATCAACAACCAGGTTGGTTTCACCATCAGCAACCCGCTGGACTCGCGCTCCACCGAGTACGCGACCGACGTTGCGAAAATGATCCAGGCGCCGATCCTCCATGTGAATGGTGATGATCCGGAAGCCGTATTGTTCGTGACCCAGCTGGCCATCGACTACCGCATGCAGTTCAAGCGTGACGTGGTGATCGACCTGGTCTGCTACCGTCGTCGTGGCCACAACGAGGCCGACGAGCCAAGCGGCACCCAGCCGATCATGTATCAGCAGATCACCAAACAGCGCACCACCCGTGAACTGTATGCCGATCGCCTGACTCAGAGCGGTGTGCTGGACGTTGAGCGTGTTCAGGCGAAAGTCGATGAATACCGCAACGCGCTGGACAATGGTCTGCATGTTGTAAAAAGCCTGGTCAAAGAGCCGAACAAAGAGTTGTTCGTGGACTGGCGTCCGTACCTGGGCCACGCCTGGACCGCGCGTCACGACACGCGTTTCGATCTGAAAACCTTGCAGGAACTGTCCGCCAAGCTGCTGGAAATTCCGGAAGGCTTCGTGGTTCAGCGCCAGGTCTCGAAAATCTACGAAGACCGTCAGAAGATGCAAGCCGGCGGCCTGCCGATCAACTGGGGTTACGCCGAAACCATGGCGTACGCGACCCTGGCGTTCGAAGGTCACCCGATTCGCATGACGGGTCAGGACATCGGTCGCGGTACGTTCTCGCACCGTCACGCTGTCCTGCACAACCAGAAAGACGCGGGTACCTACGTCCCGCTGCAAAACCTGTACAAGGGCCAGCCACGTTTCGACCTGTACGATTCGTTCCTGTCCGAAGAAGCCGTGCTGGCGTTCGAATACGGTTACTCGACCACCACGCCTGAGGCGCTGGTGATCTGGGAAGCCCAGTTCGGCGACTTCGCCAACGGTGCCCAGGTGGTTATCGACCAGTTCATCACCAGTGGCGAGCACAAGTGGGGCCGTCTCTGCGGTCTGACCATGCTGCTGCCGCACGGTTACGAAGGTCAGGGGCCGGAGCACTCGTCGGCGCGTCTGGAGCGTTACCTGCAGCTGTGCGCCGAGCACAACATTCAGGTGGCGGTACCGACTACGCCGGCTCAGATCTACCACTTGCTGCGTCGTCAGGTGATTCGCCCGCTGCGCAAGCCATTGATCGTTCTGACTCCGAAGTCGCTGCTGCGTCACAAGCTGGCCATCTCGACCCTGGAAGATCTGGCCGAAGGTTCGTTCCAGACCGTTATCCCGGAAATCGATGCACTGGACCCGAAAAAGGTCGAGCGCGTTGTTCTGTGTAGCGGCAAGGTCTACTACGACCTGCTGGAAAAACGCCGTGCCGAAGGTCGTGATGACATCGCCATCGTGCGTATCGAGCAGCTGTACCCATTCCCTGAGGACGACTTGAACGAAGTCCTGGCTCCGTACACCAACCTCAAACATATCGTTTGGTGTCAGGAAGAGCCGATGAACCAGGGTGCCTGGTACTGCAGCCAGCATCACATGCGCCGCATCGTGGGCAATCACAACAAGGCGCTCGTCCTCGAGTACGCCGGCCGTGATGCTTCTGCTGCACCTGCTTGTGGTTATGCATCGATGCACGCTGAGCAGCAGGAAAAACTGCTGCAAGACGCCTTTACTGTTTAACGCCTTCGCGCACCTGAAACCGAATTTAAGGACTCACAGATAATGGCTATCGAAATCAAAGCCCCCACTTTCCCGGAATCGGTTGCCGATGGCACCGTTGCCACCTGGCACAAAAAGCCGGGCGACGCCGTCAAGCGCGATGATCTGATCGTCGACATCGAAACCGACAAAGTCGTACTGGAAGTGTTGGCCACCGCTGACGGCGTGCTGGGCGCTATCGTCAAGAACGAAGGCGACACCGTTCTGTCCGACGAAGTCCTGGGCTCCATCGAAGCGGGCGGCGCTGCTGCTGCTCCAGCTGCTGCCGCTGCTGCCGCTGCTCCGGCGGCTGCACAAGCTGCTGCTCCAGCCGCTGAAGGCGAAGACGATCCTGTTGCTGCACCGGCTGCTCGCAAGCTGGCTGAAGAAAACGGTATCAACATCGCTTCCGTTGCCGGCACTGGCAAAGGCGGTCGTGTGACCAAGGAAGACGTGGTTGCAGCCGTTGCTGCCAAGAAAGCCGCTCCGGCTGCTGCGCCTGCCAAGGCTGCTGCTCCGGCTGCCGCTGCTCCTGTGTTCGCCGCTGGCGACCGCATCGAGAAGCGCGTTCCGATGACCCGCGTTCGCGCTACCGTGGCCAAGCGCCTGGTTGAAGCTCAGTCGAACATGGCGATGCTGACCACCTTCAACGAAGTCGACATGACCGAAGTCATGGCCCTGCGTTCGAAGTACAAGGACCTGTTCGAGAAGTCCCACAACGGCGTACGCCTGGGCTTCATGTCGTTCTTCGTGAAAGCGGCCACCGAAGCGCTGAAACGCTTCCCGGCTGTCAACGCGTCGATCGACGGTGCCGACATCGTTTACCACGGCTATGCCGACGTTGGTGTAGCTGTTTCCAGCGACCGCGGCCTGGTTGTACCGGTTCTGCGTAACGCCGAACTGATGAGCCTGGCTGAAATCGAAGGCGGCATCGCCACCTTCGGCAAGAAGGCTCGTGACGGCAAACTGTCGATGGACGAAATGACCGGCGGCACGTTCACCATCACCAACGGTGGTACCTTCGGTTCGATGATGTCGACCCCGATCGTCAACCCGCCGCAAGCGGCCATCCTGGGCATGCACAACATTCTGCAGCGTCCTATGGCGATCAACGGTCAGGTCGTTATCCGTCCGATGATGTACCTGGCGCTGTCCTACGATCACCGTCTGATCGATGGCAAAGAAGCTGTGACCTTCCTGGTTACCATCAAGAACCTGCTGGAAGACCCGGCTCGTTTGCTGCTGGATATCTAAAAAGCAGCTGCAAGCTGCAAGTTTCAAGCCCCAAGCGCAAGCCTGCGCATGGGCTTCAACTTGCAGCTCGCGGCTTGAAGCTTGCTGCTAAAAGGGAACCTTTTTTATGACTCAGAAATTCGACGTGGTAGTGATTGGCGCGGGCCCTGGCGGTTACGTGGCTGCCATTAAAGCAGCGCAACTGGGCCTCTCCACTGCCTGCATCGAGAAATACACCGACAAGGAAGGCAAACTGGCCCTCGGCGGTACTTGCCTGAACGTCGGCTGCATTCCATCCAAGGCGCTGCTGGACAGCTCCTGGAAATACAAGGAAGCCAAAGAAGGCTTCGCGATCCACGGTATCAATCACGCTGGCGTGACCATGGACGTGGCAGCAATGGTTGGCCGTAAAGCCAACATCGTCAAAGGCCTGACCTCTGGCGTTGCCACCCTGTTCAAGGCTAACGGCGTCACTTCCCTGCAAGGCCACGGCAAACTGCTGGCCGGCAAGAAAGTTGAACTGACCAAGCCAGACGGCACCGTTGAAATCATCGAAGCCGAGAACGTGATTCTGGCGTCGGGCTCGCGTCCGATCGACATTCCACCGGCTCCGGTTGACCAGAACGTGATCGTCGATTCGACCGGCGCGCTGGAATTCCAATCGGTTCCAAAACGTCTGGGCGTTATCGGCGCTGGCGTGATCGGTCTGGAACTGGGTTCGGTCTGGTCGCGTCTGGGTTCGGAAGTGGTTGTCCTGGAAGCACTGGAGAAGTTCCTGCCAGCCGCTGACGACGCCGTTTCTAAAGAAGCCTACAAAACCCTGACCAAACAAGGTCTGGACATCAAGCTGGGCGCTCGCGTCACCGGTTCCAAAGTGAACGGCAACGAAGTTGTCGTGAACTACACCGATGCCAATGGCGAACAGAACATCACGTTTGACAAGCTGATCGTTGCCGTTGGTCGCCGTCCAGTGACCACCGAACTGTTGGCTGCCGACAGCGGTGTGAACATCGACGAGCGCGGTTTCGTATTCGTTGATGACCAGTGCGCCACCAGCGTACCGGGCGTTTACGCGATCGGTGACGTGGTTCGCGGCATGATGCTGGCGCACAAGGCGTCCGAAGAAGGCATCATGGTGGTTGAGCGCATCAAGGGCCACAAAGCCCAAATCAACTATGACCTGATCCCTTCTGTTATTTATACTCACCCGGAAATCGCGTGGGTCGGCAAAACCGAGCAGGTCTTGAAGGCTGAAGGCGTTGAAGTTAACGTTGGCACCTTCCCGTTCGCAGCCAGCGGCCGTGCCATGGCAGCCAACGACACCGGCGGTTTCGTGAAAGTCATTGCCGATGCCAAGACTGACCGCGTATTGGGCGTCCACGTGATTGGCCCGAGCGCTGCAGAACTGGTTCAGCAGGGCGCAATAGGTATGGAATTCGGCACCAGCGCTGAAGACTTGGGCATGATGGTTTTCTCCCATCCGACCCTGTCTGAAGCCTTGCACGAAGCAGCTCTGGCAGTGAATGGCGGCGCCATTCACATCGCCAACCGCAAGAAGCGTTAAGACAATAAGAAACCACGGCGGAATGGCCCGTCGTGAGCCTTGCATGCAAGACTCACCGCGGAATATCCGCTGGACGCAGTCTCGCGTAGTTGCACCGGTTGACCGGAAAGGCTACGCGAGCAGCAGTCACAGGTGGTGCGGCACTTGAACAAGTGCAGCACCGAATGCGCAGTACCTAACGAAGACGGTAATAAGCATGAATCTTCACGAGTATCAGGGTAAGCAGCTCTTCGCTGAATACGGCCTGCCAGTATCCCAGGGTTTCGCCGTAGACACCCCGGAAGCAGCAGCAGAAGCGTGCGACAAAATCGGCGGGACCGAGTGGGTTGTCAAAGCCCAGGTTCACGCAGGTGGTCGCGGTAAAGCGGGCGGCGTCAAGCTGGTTCGCAGCAAAGAAGACGCCAAAGCATTCGCTCAACAGTGGTTGGGCAAGCGTCTGGTGACTTACCAGACTGATGCCAATGGTCAGCCAGTCACCAAGATCCTGGTTGAATCGTGCACTGATATCGCTAAAGAGCTGTACCTGGGCGCTGTCGTTGACCGTTCGAGCCGTCGCATCGTGTTCATGGCTTCCACCGAAGGTGGCGTGGACATCGAGAAAATCGCTCACGACACTCCAGAAAAAATTCTGAAAGCCACTATCGATCCACTGGTGGGCGCTCAGCCATTCCAGGGTCGCGAGCTGGCATTCCAGCTGGGTCTGGAAGGCAAGCAAGTTGCTCAGTTCGCCAAGATCTTCGTAGGTCTGGCCAAGCTGTTCAAGGATCACGACCTGGCTCTGCTGGAAGTGAACCCGCTGGTGATCAAGGCTGACGGCGATCTGCATTGCCTCGACGCCAAGATCAACATCGACGCCAACGCCATGTACCGTCAGCCTAAGCTGAAGACTTTCCACGATCCGTCGCAAGACGATCCGCGCGAAGCGCACGCTGCCAAGTTCGAACTGAACTACGTAGCACTGGAAGGCAACATCGGTTGCATGGTCAACGGTGCTGGCCTGGCCATGGGTACCATGGACATCGTCAACCTGCATGGCGGCAAACCAGCCAACTTCCTCGACGTGGGCGGCGGTGCTACCAAAGAACGCGTTACCGAAGCGTTCAAGATCATCCTGTCCGACACTAACGTCGCTGCAGTATTGGTCAACATCTTCGGCGGCATCGTTCGTTGCGACATGATTGCCGAAGGCATCATCGGTGCAGTGAAAGAAGTCGGCGTGAAAATCCCGGTTGTTGTTCGCCTTGAAGGCAACAACGCTGAGCTGGGCGCTAAAGTACTGGCAGAAAGCGGTTTGAACATCATCGCTGCTACCAGCCTGACCGACGCTGCTCAACAAGTCGTTAAAGCTGCGGAGGGCAAATAATGAGCGTCCTGATCAATAAAGACACCAAAGTTATCTGCCAGGGTATTACCGGTTCGCAAGGTAGTTTCCACACCCAGCAAGCCATCGAATACGGCACCAAGATGGTTGGTGGTG
This sequence comes from Pseudomonas sp. RT6P73, assembly GCF_054897715.1. Lineage (NCBI taxonomy): Bacteria > Pseudomonadati > Pseudomonadota > Gammaproteobacteria > Pseudomonadales > Pseudomonadaceae > Pseudomonas > Pseudomonas sp. RT6P73. Next base: position 1,362,618 of record NZ_JBUBUV010000002.1, read on the forward strand.
TAACTCCTGGCAAAGGCGGCACCGAGCACCTGGGTCTGCCAGTGTTCAACACCGTGAAAGACGCTGTAGCTGCCACTGGCGCTACCGCCAGCGTGATCTACGTTCCGGCTCCTTTCTGCAAAGATTCGATCCTGGAAGCAGCTTTCGGCGGCATCAAGCTGATCGTTTGCATCACTGAAGGCATTCCTACCCTGGACATGCTGGATGCCAAGGTCAAGTGCGACGAGCTGGGCGTAGTCCTGATCGGTCCTAACTGCCCAGGCGTGATCACTCCAGGCGAATGCAAGATCGGCATCATGCCAGGTCACATTCACTTGCCAGGCAAGGTCGGTATCGTTTCCCGTTCCGGCACCCTGACCTACGAAGCTGTGAAGCAGACCACTGACGCCGGTTTCGGTCAGTCGACTTGCGTCGGCATCGGCGGTGACCCGATTCCGGGTTCGAACTTCATCGACATCCTGAAGCTGTTCCAGGAAGACCCGAAGACCGAAGCGATCGTCATGATCGGCGAGATCGGCGGTTCGGCTGAAGAAGAAGCGGCTGCCTACATCAAGGCACACGTGACCAAGCCGGTTGTTTCCTACATCGCTGGTGTGACTGCCCCTGCGGGCAAGCGCATGGGCCATGCTGGCGCAATCATCTCTGGCGGCAAAGGCACTGCAGACGAGAAGTTTGCTGCCCTGGAAGACGCAGGCGTTAAAACCGTGCGTTCGCTGGCAGACATCGGCAAGGCTTTGTCCGAGCTGACCGGTTGGGCGATCAAATAAGCCTCGCGCTTAGCTGACGCTTCACCAAACAAAGGCCACCTTCGGGTGGCCTTTGTCGTTTCCGGGGTTTGTTTTTGCCGTGCGGGCCTCTTCGCGGGCAAGCCTCGCTCCTACAGACTTTGTGTCGAGCGCTCCTTACCCATACGCCATAAACCCGTAGGAGCGAGGCTTGCCCGCGAAGACTTACTTACAGGCGACAACCATTAACATGCAAAAACGCGACACAGAAATGTCGCGTATCGGATAGATCGCCCCTTAACAGTGCGTTTGTCGGGCAAATTCGTTAGGCTAGCAGCCATTTTTGCGTCAGCGGCCCACAAGGAAGCAACGCGCTAAAGGGTCAGTCCTATACGGACCGACAGCATTTCCCTCACCCACAAGGGAAATCCCTCTCTAAATTCCGATTCAGTAGTGTGGATATTTCCTTAATGAAAGTTTTGAAAGGTCAGGACATCCTGGCACTTGGTTTTATGACATTTGCCCTGTTTGTCGGGGCTGGCAACATCATCTTCCCGCCTATCGTCGGTTTGCAGTCCGGACCCAATGTCTGGATGGCGGCGCTGGGCTTTCTGATCACCGCGGTCGGTCTTCCAGTCATCACCGTGGTGGCACTGGCCAAGGTCGGTGGTGCGATGGATGCGTTGAGCAGCCCGATCGGCAAAATAGCCGGTGGTTTGCTGGCCGCCGCGTGCTACCTCGCCGTTGGCCCGCTGTTCGCCACGCCGCGCACCGCGACCGTGTCGTTCGAAGTGGGTCTGGCGCCGCTGACCGGCGAGAGCCCGCTCGCGCTGTTCCTCTACAGCTCGGTGTACTTCCTGCTGGTGTTCTTCATTTCGCTCTATCCGGGCCGTTTGCTGGATACCGTAGGACGTTTCCTCGCACCCCTGAAGATCATCGCCCTGGCCGCACTCGGCATTGCCGCGTTCGCGTTGCCTGCCGGCGACATCGGCGTGGCCACCCCTGAGTACGTGGCGGCACCATTCTCCCAGGGTTTCATCAATGGTTACCTGACCATGGATACCCTCGGCGCACTGGTGTTCGGCATCGTCATCGTCAACGCGATCCGCTCCCGTGGTGTCGAATCGCCGGTGCTGATCACCCGTTACGCGATCATTGCCGGTCTGATTGCCGGCGTGGGCCTGGCGCTGGTGTACGTCAGCCTGTTCCGTCTCGGTTCCGGCAGCCATGAAGTGGCGGCCGGTGCTACTAATGGCGCGGCGGTTTTGCACGCTTACGTTCAGCACACCTTCGGTTCGTTGGGCAGTGGTTTCCTTGCCGTGCTGATCTCGCTGGCTTGCCTGGTGACGGCTGTCGGCCTGACCTGCGCCTGCGCCGAGTACTTCAGCCGTGTGTTGCCGTTGTCTTACAAGACATTGGTCATCATCCTGGCGGTGTTCTCGCTGTTTGTGTCCAATCTGGGCCTCACCAAGCTGATTGCGTTCTCGATCCCGGTACTGACGGCGATTTACCCGCCGTGCATCGCCCTGGTGGCGCTGAGCTTCTGCAAAGACTTCTGGCATGAGCAGGGCCGCATCGTTGGCCCGGTGATGCTGGTGTCGTTCATTTTCGGCCTGATCGATGCGCTCAAGGGCGCGGGTCTGGCGGACTGGATGCCGACTCAGCTGTCCCATCTGCCGCTGAGCGAGCAGGGACTGGCGTGGTTGGTGCCATCGGTCATGACCCTGGTGGTCGCGGTGGTTTGCGACCGTTTGCTGGGCAAGCGCGAAGAAGCGCTGGCTTAAGCGGTTTCACGACTCGCCACAAGCGGGTCTTGAGCATCTACAGAAATGCCCCGTATCAATCGATACGGGGCATTTTTTATGGGCGTGATGCAGTGTCTTTTTTTGTCAGCTAACGTCGAAGCACTGCAAATCCCCTGTGGGAGCGAGCCTGCTCGCGATTGCGGTAGATCATTCACTATCTCTATTGAATGTGATTCTGCTATCGCGAGCAGGCTCGCTCCCACAGGGGCCAGGTACTCCGCATCTACATCACAAGGACCTGCATGTCGTTCATCCACGCCAACATCATCCACCTCCTCGCCGCCGTCTGGTTTGTCATTTGCTGGGGCGGTTACACCCGGTATGCCTCGTGGAAGGGCCGCGACACCGCGTGCCTGGCCAGTGTGCTGCACCTGTACCGCGAAGACTGGATGCGCCGCATGTTGCTGCGGGACAACCGCATCGCAGACGCCAGCGTGGTCGGCAACCTGGAGCGCAACGCCTCGTTCTTCGCGTCCAGCACACTGATTATCCTGGCCGGTATTCTCACGGTACTTGGCGCGTCCGAGCGGGCCGTGTCGTTGCTGGCAGATATTCCGATGGTGCAGCAGGCGTCGCAGGGCATGTCGGAAATCAAGTTGCTGTGCCTGGCGCTGGTGTTTGTCTATGCATTCTTTACGTTCAGCTGGTGCATGCGCCAGTACAACTTCGCCGCGATTCTGATTGGCTCGGCACCGATGATTGGTGAGCGCCACGTGTCCGAACAAGAGCGCAAGGCCTTCGCGGCCCGCGCGGCCCGGGTGATCTCGATGGCCGCCAACCAGTTCAACTTTGGCCTGCGCTCTTACTACTTCGGCATGACCATGCTGGCCTGGTTCGTCAGCCCGTGGCTGTTCATGTTGATGAGTGCGGGCGTGGTGCTGGTGTTGTATCGCCGGGAGTTCCATTCCGACGTTCTCGATGTGATGGTCTATACCCCTACAGAGGCGCCATTGCCCGAAGCCAATAAAGAGGCCGCTTGATGAGTGTTCCGTTCTGGTGTGTGTTTATCAGCGCATTGTTGATTTACGTGGCAAAGATTCCAGTGGCCAAAGCCATGAGCGAGCAGGGCGGTTACAACAATCACCTGCCGCGTCAGCAACAAGCGCAACTCACAGGCTTCGGCGCCCGTGCGGTGGCGGCTCATCAGAACTGCTTCGAGGCGTTCATATTATTTGCGGTGGGGGTATTGATGGCGCACACCACGCAAACGGCGGGGTGGCTGATCGATTCGCTGGCAATCATCTTTGTGATTACCCGAATCATTTATTTGCTGTGCTATTGGGCTGATCTTGCCTGGCAGCGGAGTCTGGTGTGGTTCGTCGGATTAGTGTGTTCGTTGCTGCTGATGATTAGTCCGACTTTTAGAACTATTTTGCTCTAGCGGGGGCAAATTACAGGCAAAAGAAAACCCGCACTTGGCGGGTTTTCTTTATCACGCTAAAAACTGCTTTAGTTTTTAGGTGCTTCTTTTGCTGCCGCTGCTTCCGATTCAGCCTGAGCTTTGGCGGCTTCGGCGTTTTCTTTCGCAGCGTCGTTCACTTTATCCTGAGCTTTGCTCATGTCTTGCTGAGCTTGCTCAGCATGTTTGGCTGCATCTTGAGCTTTGTCCTCGGATTTTTTATCGCAGGCAGCGAGACCGAGGGAAGCGGTCAACATCAAGGCAATAGCTAAAGTCTTACGCATGGGGTGTATCTCCTTATGGAAAATATCTACTGGCCTTTCGAGCACGGCCAATAGGGTTAAGTTCCTCAATTCGTTCAGATATATAAGATTATTCCCGCGGGAACTTTTACGAATACGCTGAATACGATCTCCGAATACTAAGAAGAGTGTATATCACATGGCCGAAAACCCCGTTTTTGAGCGCGCGACGCGATTTCTTTCGGCGCTCAGGCATTGTCAGGTACTGGGTTTGCGCGTTCACAGCGCCAGCAACGACGGACTGACGGTCATCCTGCCGTACAGCCCGCAAATTGTCGGTAACCCGCAGACCGGGGTGATCCATGGCGGGGCGCTCACCACCCTGATGGACACCGCGTGCGGCATGTCGACCCTCTGCGTCCTGCCCGAATTCGAAGTCTGTCCGACCCTCGATCTGCGCATCGACTACATGCACGCCGCCGAGCCCCATAAGGATGTCTACGGTTTCGCCCAATGCTACCGGGTGACCACCGACGTGATCTTCGCTCGGGGCTTTGCCTACCAGGACGATCCCGAGCAGCCCATCGCTCATGTCGTCGGCACGTTCATGCGCATGGGCAAAGCCATCAAAGGCGCCAAGGGTTTTGGCGGTGCAATCGCCGGAGGTGCGAAATGACTGACACTTTCAAGGAGCAACTTCAGCAGGCCCATGAGCAGGGGGACTACGCCTCGCTGCTGCATCTGCTTCCCTACGCCAAACTGATCGGTGTCGAGTGTTCCCGTGTCGGGGATGAGCTGCTGTTCCGCCTGCCGACCAACAAGGACAACATTGGTAACCCTTTACTGCCCGCGATCCATGGTGGGGTAATTGCCGGTTTCATGGAACTGTGCGCAGCGCTGCACCTGCTGATTTTCACCGGTTCGCCCGGTGTGCCGAAGATCATCGACTTTTCTCTCGATTACCTGCGAACCGGGCAGTTTCGCGATACCTGGGCCAAATGTCAGGTCTGCCGCCAGGGCCGGCGCGTCGCAAACGTAGCGATTACGGCCTGGCAAACCACCGAAGCCGAACCGATTGCCACGGCCCGGGCCCATTTCAAAATTGAAGAGCCCTTGAAATCCTGAACTCAGCCCCAAACTCTGATGACAACCCGCCGTCGACCCTGAAGGTCGCGGCCACTGCCATCTGATTGGAGTTTGATGACCATGAGTGTGGAAACTCAAAAGGAAACCCTGGGCTTCCAGACCGAGGTGAAGCAACTGCTGCACCTCATGATCCATTCGCTGTATTCCAACAAGGAAATTTTCCTTCGCGAATTGATCTCGAACGCCTCTGACGCTGTCGACAAATTACGTTTCGAAGCCCTGTCCAAGCCTGAACTGCTGGAAGGTGGCGCCGAACTGAAAATCCGTGTGAGCTTCGACAAGGACGCCAAAACCGTCACCCTCGAAGACAACGGCATCGGCATGAGCCGTGAAGACGCGATCACCCACCTGGGCACGATCGCCAAATCCGGCACTGCTGACTTCATGAAACACCTGTCTGGCGATCAGAAGAAAGACTCGCACCTGATCGGTCAGTTCGGTGTCGGTTTCTACTCGGCGTTCATCGTCGCCGATAAAGTCGACGTGTTCAGCCGCCGTGCCGGTGCTGCCGCCAGCGAAGGCGTGCACTGGTCGTCCAAGGGTGAAGGCGATTTTGAAGTTGCCACCGTTGAGAAAGCCGAGCGCGGCACCCGTATCGTCCTGCACCTGAAGTCCGGTGAAGACGAATTCGCCGATGGCTGGCGTCTGCGCAACATTATCAAGAAGTACTCCGACCACATCGCATTGCCGATCGAGTTGCCGAAAGAAGTGGCAGCCGTCGAAGGCGAAGAGACGCCAGCCGTTGAATGGGAAACCGTCAACCGCGCCAGCGCCCTGTGGACCCGTCCTCGCACCGAGATCAAGGACGAGGAATACCAGGAGTTCTACAAACACATCGCTCACGATTACGAAAATCCGCTGAGCTGGAGCCACAACAAGGTCGAAGGCAAGCTCGAATACAGCTCGCTGCTGTACGTGCCGACCCGTGCTCCGTTCGATCTGTACCAGCGTGAAGCGCCGAAAGGCCTGAAACTGTACGTACAGCGCGTATTCGTCATGGATCAGGCCGAGTCGTTCCTGCCGCTGTACCTGCGCTTCATCAAAGGCGTGGTCGATTCCAACGACCTGTCGCTGAACGTGTCGCGGGAAATCCTGCAGAAAGACCCGATCATCGACTCCATGAAGTCGGCGCTGACCAAGCGCGTTCTGGACATGCTGGAAAAACTGGCGAAGAACGAGCCTGAGCAATACAAAGGCTTCTGGAAAAACTTCGGCCAGGTCATGAAAGAAGGCCCGGCAGAAGACTTCGCCAACAAAGAAAAAATCGCTGGCCTGCTGCGTTTCGCATCGACCAACGGTGATGAAGGCGAGCAAGTGGTGGGTCTGACCGAGTACCTGGCTCGCGCCAAGGAAGGTCAGGACAAGATTTACTACCTGACCGGCGAAACCTACGCGCAAGTCAAAAACAGCCCGCACCTGGAAGTCTTCCGCAAGAAAGGCATCGAAGTGCTGCTGCTGACCGACCGCATCGACGAGTGGCTGATGAGCTACCTCAGCGACTTCGACGGCAAGAGCTTTGTCGACGTGGCGCGCGGTGACCTGGACCTGGGCAACCTGGACTCGGAAGAGGACAAGAAAGCCGCGGAAGAAGTCGCCAAGTCCAAAGAAGGCCTGGTTGAGCGTCTGAAAACTGCACTGGGCGACTCTGTTGCTGAAGTACGGGTTTCCCACCGTCTGACCGATTCCCCGGCGATCCTGGCCATCGGCGAGCAGGACCTGGGCATGCAGATGCGTCAGATCCTCGAAGCCAGCGGTCAAAAGGTTCCGGATTCGAAGCCGATCTTCGAATTCAACCCGGCTCACCCGCTGATCGAGAAACTCGACAACGAGCAGAGCGACGAGCGCTTCGGCGACCTGTCGCACATTCTCTTCGATCAGGCGGCCCTGGCGGCCGGCGACAGCTTGAAAGACCCGGCCGCGTATGTGCGCCGCCTCAACAAGCTGCTGGTTGAACTGTCGGTTTAACTGAGTTGTACAAAAACCCGCTTCGGCGGGTTTTTTCATTCTGGTGTCTTTTACTGGGAGTTAGTCATGAGCCAAATCACTGTTCGTTCTGTCGCTTATCAGATTGATGGCCAGCCGTATGAAAGCCGTCTGGCGTTCGATGCCGACCACAAAGGCCCGCGCCCCGGTCTGTTGATGGCGCCGAACTGGATGGGCGTCAGTGCCGGTGCCGAGGAGATCGCGAAATCGGTGGCGACCAAGGGTTATGTGGTGCTGATTGCGGATCTGTATGGTCAGGCGGTACGTCCGCAGAACGGCGACGAGGCGGGCGCGGCGATGATGCCGCTGAAAAACGACCGCGCGTTGCTGCGCAAGCGCATGCAGGCGGCGTTCGACCAGTTGCAAGGGCAGGGCGAGGCGGCGGTTGATACCTCGAAGCTGGCGACCTTCGGTTTCTGCTTCGGCGGTTGCTGCGCGCTGGAACTGGCTCGCACGGGCGCGCCGGTAAAAGCGACGGTTTCGTTCCATGGCACACTGGATACGCCGAACGTCAATGATGCGAAAAACATCGAGGGTTCGGTGCTGGTGCTGCACGGCGCATCCGACCCACTGGTGCCGAAAGAGCAATTGCCGGCGTTTGAAGAGGAAATGAATGCGGCGGGCGTGGATTGGCAACTGCTGAGCTACGGTGGCGCGGTGCATTCGTTTACCGACCCGCATGCCAATGTGCCGGGGAAGATGATGTATGACGCGAAGACGGCGGGGCGTGCGTTTGCCTCGATGCATAATTTGCTGGATGAAGTGTTTAAAGGCTAAAAGCGAAAAGCACCCTCACCCTAACCCTCTCCCGGAGGGAGAGGGGACTGACCGAGGGGGTCTGTAGATATTTTGAGACCGGGGAAATAGAGTCGAACTCAGGAACTAAAAGCTATGGAGATCGGCTCCCTTTCCCCTCTCCCCCGTGGGGAGAGGGCTGGGGTGAGGGGTGATTTTTCAGCCAGCCATAACTCTTAACCCCGACGCTATCTACCGCGGCAATTCGATCCGCTCACTTTCCCCCGGCACCGTCGGCCAATCCCCAGCCGCCCAGCGTCGCCGCGCTTCATCGATCGCCGCCGGATCGCTCGCCACAAAATTCCAGTTGATCCGCCGCGGCCCGTCCAGCGGTGCCCCGCCAAACAACACCGCATGACAGTCGCTCTCGGCGAACAGCGTCATTTCCTCTCCGGCCGGCAACACCACCAGCGCATGCGGTTCCAGCAGTTCGCCATCCAGCTGTGCTTCGCCACTGAGCACATACAGCGCCCGCTCTTCATGCTCGGTCGGAATCAGCAAGGTGGTTGCCGTTTGCAGGTTCAATTCCGCATACAGCGTAGGAGAAAGCACCGGCACCGGCGATTCCAGGCAAAAGCCTGACCCGGCAATCATCCGGATCTTCACGCCAAGGTTATCGCTGACCGGCAACGTCGCCGCCGGGTGATGGCTGTAGTGGCCCGGCCCCTGTTCATGCTCCTTGGGGGATGCGAGCCAAACCTGCAAACCGTGCATCGTGAAGCCCGTGTCCTTCAACGCCTCAGGCGTGCGCTCGACATGGGCGATCGCGCTGCCCGCCGTCATCCAGCTGACATCACCGGCGTCCACCACCTGGTCGGAACCGAGACTGTCCTTGTGCTGGATTTTTCCTACGAACAAATAGGTGAGGGTGGACAAGCCAATGTGCGGATGCTGACGGATGTTCATGCCTTTACCCGCCGGATAAGGGGTTTCGAGCATGTGGTCGAAAAATACGAAAGGCCCGACGCTACGGCATTTGGCTGACGGCAGCGGGCGCAGAATCGGCTGGCCTTCGACATCTTCGGCGCGAGGGCGGATCACGAGCGGAGTGTTCATGGTGCATTCCAGGCTGAGCGGGTGACGCGTGGAGCATAACCCGCTTGCGCAGCCCTTGCTGCTATTGGCTGAAGGCACCTTCGGACAGATGGGTTTCGATACTCACTTCAGTGCTGGTCATCAGTTTGTGTACCGGGCAACGGTCGGCCACGCGGTGCAGCTCGTCGCGCTGAGCGTCGGTGAGCACACCCTTGAGGGTCAGTTTGACGTGCAGGGCATATTTGCCTTTCTGCTCTTCGCTGTTGTCACGTTTGACTTCAACGGTGACGCCGGTCAGCGGGATGTCTTTCTTCTTGGCGTACATCTTCAATGTCAGGGCCTTGCAGGCACCCAGGGCAGCGTCGAAGTAATCATGTGGCTCAGGGGCCGTGCCTTCGCCGCCAGAGGTGGTTGGCACATCGGCAAAGAGTTCGTGGTCATCGATCTGGACGCTGTGGCGAAAACCTTCGGCGGAAACGGTATTGACGGTAACGGTCATGGGGAGCCTCCCAGGCTAAAAAGTCATTCGATCAAAAAAGACCTTGAAGGTATAGAGCATTCCTACCGACGCGCGTTCCACTTTCTTACAGGATGAACCGTCTCGAGTGTGCGGAGGTCTACGTGTTTCCTGCCCCCGGAGAATGCCCGTGCCCTTGTTTCGTTTGAGCCTTGCCTGTTTGCTGGTGTTGTCCAGTGCTGTCGCCAATGCACGCGAATACGCCTACAGCGATGCGCACCTGCATTACGTGGACTTCTTCCAGGAAACGGCGGGCATGCCGGCATTGCTCAAGGCCATGGACTACAACTCCATTGAGCATGTGATGATTTCCGGTATCCCGGTGGCGAAGAAATGGCACGAAGACGAACCCAAACGCCCGCGCTATTACGCCGGTGATGACGCCGATGCCTATTGGTACAGCGCGACGGATGTGATCGTCGCGGCAGCGGTGAACAAACTGACGCCTGCACAGCGTCAGCGCTTTCACCCGTTCCTGTCGGGCTTCAATCCCAACGACAAAAACTCCGCGGCGCACATTCAGCGCATGCTCGACCTCAATCCTGGGCTGTGGCAGGGGATCGGCGAAGTGTTTACTCGGCACGATGACCTGACCGCGCTGACCTCCGGCGATACGCCACGGGCCAACAACGAAGCGATGACGCGGATTTATCACCTGGCGGCCGAGAACGACTTGCCGGTGATGCTGCACTCCAACATCACCTCCAAGCGTGAGAAAAATCCGCTGTACCTGTCGGAAGTCGAGGAGCCGCTGCGTAATCACCCGCACACGCGATTCATTTGGGCTCACGCGGGCACCAGCGCCGAGGTCCATCGGCATCAGACTCGGCTGGATTTTCTATTGCCGACCCTGACCCGAATGCTCGAGGCTTACCCCAACCTGTTCATCGACCTGTCCTGGAGCATGCTGACGCCTTACCTGCTGGATGAGCAGGGCAAGCCTTCCGACGCGTGGTTGAAGCTGGTGGAACGCTTCCCGGATCGCTTCATGCTCGGCTCTGATGTGGTGGGACGTTTCAACAAGCTCGGTAAGGAAATGCGCAGCTTCGATCCGTTTCTCGACGCCCTGCCTGAGGCGGTTGCGAGGAAAGTTGCGCGGGACAATTTCCTGGCGATCCTGCCGCGTAACCGTTAGGGCGACCAGACTACCGATTGGCTGCGCACGGTTGCGAATGAGGCAATCCCTGCCTATGTTCCTTGCGAGGCATTACTGGCGACTGGCGCGATGACTCGCCGCAAGTCGCTGTCCATCCAGTGCGGATTCTCGCAGCGAGGTTACGACATGCCAAACGACTCCCGCCCTGCCGTGCTTGAACTGATCGGCAATACGCCGCTGGTGCGCGTCAGCCGCTTTGATACCGGCCCGTGCACCCTTTTTCTCAAACTCGAATCACAGAACCCTGGCGGCTCGATCAAGGATCGCATCGGTCTGGCGATGATTGACGCCGCCGAACGCGATGGCCGTCTGCAACCTGGCGGCACCATCGTCGAGGCCACCGCTGGTAACACCGGCCTGGGCCTGGCCCTGGTCGGTCGTGCCAAAGGCTATCGAGTGGTGCTGGTGGTGCCGGACAAAATGTCCACCGAGAAGGTCTTGCACTTGAAGGCGATGGGCGCCGAGGTGCACATCACCCGGTCCGACGTCGGCAAGGGCCATCCCGATTACTATCAGGATGTGGCGGCGCGGTTGGCGCAGGAGATTCCCGACGCCTTCTTCGCCGACCAGTTCAACAACCCGGCCAACCCGCTGGCCCACGAGTGCAGCACCGCGCCGGAGATCTGGGCGCAGACCCAGCATGATCTGGACGCCATCGTTGTCGGCGTAGGCTCGGCCGGGACGCTGACCGGGCTGACCCGCTTCTTCCAGCGCGTGCAGCCGAACCTGGAAATGGTGCTGGCCGACCCGGTCGGCTCGGTGATGGCCGAGTACAGTCGCAGTGGCACCCTTGGGAAGGCAGGATCATGGGCGGTGGAAGGCATCGGTGAAGACTTCATTCCGTCGATTGCCGACCTTTCCAGTGTGCGCCATGCCTATTCGATCAGCGACGAGGAAAGCTTCGATCATGCCCGCCAACTGCTGCGCGCCGAAGGCATTCTTGGCGGTTCCTCGACCGGCACCTTGCTGGCGGCGGCGCTGCGCTACTGTCGCGAGCAAACCGAGCCGAAACGGGTGGTCAGCTTCGTCTGCGACACCGGCACCCGTTACCTGTCGAAGGTCTACAACGACCAGTGGATGAACGATCAGGGCCTGCTGCAATACAAGCGTTACGGCGATCTGCGTGACCTGATCGCACGGCGCTTCGAGGATGGCCGAGTGATCAGCGTCGGCCCCGACGACACGCTGCTTACCGCCTTCCAGCGCATGCGCCTGGCGGATGTGTCACAACTGCCGGTTCTGGAGGGCGGAAAGCGGCTGATCGGCGTGATCGACGAGTCCGATATTCTGCTGGGCGTGCACGAAGACGCTTCGCACTTGCGCAGGCCCGTGGCCAGCGCAATGACTGACAAGTTGCAAACCCTGCCGGCTGGCGCGAGTCTGGCCGAACTGCAGGCGGAGCTCGATCGCGGGCTGGTGGCGATCATCGCCGACGCCTCGGGCTTCCACGGCTTGATTACGCGAGTCGACATGCTCAATCATTTACGGAGATCCCTTACATGAGTCAGCACGATGAAACCGGCGCGCCACGCGCCTTCGGCACCCGTGTGATCCATGCCGGACAGACGCCGGATCCTTCCACCGGGGCGCTGATGCCGCCGATTTATGCCAACTCCACGTACTTGCAGCAGAGCCCCGGCGTACACAAGGGCTTCGACTACGGGCGCTCGCACAACCCGACGCGTTTTGCGCTGGAGCGTTGCGTGGCGGACCTTGAAGGCGGGACCCGGGCGTTTGCCTTTGCCTCCGGACTGGCGGCGATTTCCACCATACTGGAACTGCTCGACGCTAACGCGCACATCGTCTCCGGCAACGATCTGTACGGCGGCACGTTCCGACTGTTCGACAAGGTGCGTCAGCGCAGTGCCGGGCATCGTTTCAGCTACGTCGACCTGACCGACCTGTCGGCCTTCGAAGCGGCGTTGCAGGACGACACGCGGATGGTCTGTGTCGAGACGCCGAGCAATCCCTTGCTGCGCCTTTCTGATCTCGCCGCCATCGCGCGCATCTGCCGCGAGCGCGGCATCCTCTGCGTGGCCGACAACACCTTCGCCAGCCCGTGGATACAGCGCCCGCTGGAGCTGGGTTTCGATGTCGTGGTGCACTCGACGACCAAGTACCTGAACGGCCACTCTGACGTGATCGGCGGCATCGCGGTGGTCGGGCAGAACGCGGAACTGGCCGAGCGCCTGGGCTTTTTGCAAAACGCGGTGGGCGCTATCGCCGGGCCGTTCGACGCGTTCCTCACCCTGCGCGGCGTGAAGACACTGGCGCTGCGCATGGAACGTCACTGCAGCAACGCGCTGGAGCTGGCGCAATGGCTGGAGCGTCAGCCGCAAGTGGCGCGCGTTTACTATCCGGGCCTGCCGTCGCACCCGCAGCACGAATTGGCCCGGCAGCAGATGCGTGGATTCGGCGGGATGATTTCCCTCGACCTGAACAGCGACCTGGCCGGCGCCAGACGTTTCCTTGAAAGTGTGCAGATCTTCGCCTTGGCCGAAAGCCTGGGCGGGGTGGAAAGCCTGATCGAGCACCCGGCGATCATGACCCACGCCACCATCCCGGCAGACACCCGCGCGCAACTCGGGATCGGCGATGCGCTGGTGCGTTTGTCGGTGGGGGTTGAGGACGTCGAAGACCTGCGCGCCGACCTGGCCCAGGCGCTGGCGCGGATTTAACTTTCAGCAGGCATAAAAAAATCCGGAATCCTTGATGGATTCCGGATTTTCGTGTCGATCCGGATCAGCTGCCTTTGACAGTCTTGCCGTTGACCTTGCCGTCGAGGAGCATGATGTTGTACTCCTTGCCGTCGGTTTCGACCTGTTGCAGGCGAACCAGCAAGTAATCCCAGTCCTTGGCGAACCACAGGACGGTGGTGCGCTTGCTTTGTGTCGGGTCGCGCACGCGCTCGACCTTGATCGCATCGATCTGGCCAGCCTTGGTGTCGACTTTTTCCGAACCCAGCACGCGGAAGTCATAGGTATCGACTTCGCCATCATCGACAACCTGATAGCTCATGCTTTTTTTGCCGGCAGCCACATCGTGCTGAAGAGCAAGCTGATAGGTGGATTTGTCGACCATGCCACGGTTGAGCGGGATCTTGACCGCGTCACCACGATCGGTGCCGGTGACCATTTTGGTGGTCCAGTCGAAGTCCAGGTCGGCTTTCTTGGCTTTGCCCAGACCACCGCGTTCGAAGTGGTAGGACTGAGGCAGCAAGGTGTCCTTGTCCAGGGTCAGGGTGCTTTCTTCAGTCAGGCTGGCGATCATCATCGATGCCTTGAAGCTGAGCTTCCAGACGCCGTTGGCTTGCTTGGTCAGGCTGCGTTCAGCCGTGCCGCTCATGGGCAGCTGTTTCCAGTCGGCGGTGTAGCTGGCGGAGAAAGGTTGAAGTTCTGCAGCCTGCGCAAATGGCAGTGCAAGCAGAGCGCAAGCGAAGAGCAGGGCGCGACGCATAAAATCTCCTAGTTTCGAATCAAGTGGCCGCTGGCCGCGAGTAGCTTTCCATCCAGTAAAGCACCTTGTTCACCGAGCGATAAACGACCTTCGGCAAACCAGCGTACGGCCATCGGGTAAATCAGGTGTTCCTGAACGTGGACTCGCTGCGCCAGACTCTGCGGCGAATCGTGCAACTCTACCGGTATTACTGCCTGTACGACCAGTGGTCCGCCATCGAGTTCCTCGGTGACGAAGTGCACGGAGCAGCCGTGTTCCGTGTCGCCGGCCTCCAGCGCGCGCTGATGAGTGTGTAACCCTTTGTATTTGGGCAGCAGCGAGGGATGGATGTTAAGCAGGCGACCTGCGTAGTGGCGCACGAAGTCAGCGCTGAGAATGCGCATGAAACCGGCCAGTACCACGAGTTTGGGGTTGAAGGCGTCGATCAGTTCGATCAACGCGGCATCGAAGGCTTCGCGGCCTTCGAAAGCCTTGTGATCCAGGGAGCGGGTGTCGATACCCGCGTCCCTGGCGCGTTGCAGGCCGTAAGCATCGGCGCGGTTGGAAATCACCGCGGCGATGCGGACCGGGCTGTCGCCGGTCCGCGTGCTGTCGATCAAGGCCTGCAAGTTACTGCCGGTGCCGGACAACAGCACCACCACATCACAGGTCTGGGACATCAATGAGCCTTGAGGTTCTTCAGTTCAACCTGAGCCGCGCCTTCGGCAGCGGTGGCGATCTGACCGATGACCCAAGGCTGCTCGCCGGCTTCACGCAGAACGTTCAGCGCAGTCTCGACGTGCTCTTGAGCCACGCAGATGACCATGCCCACGCCGCAGTTCAGCACGCGGTGCATTTCGTTTTCGTCGACGTTGCCTTTCTCTTGCAGCCAGTCGAATACCGCAGGACGGGTCCAGCTCGCCACGTCAACCACGGCCTGAGCGCCTTTTGGCAGAACGCGCGGGATGTTGTCCAGCAGGCCGCCACCGGTGATGTGGGCCATGGCTTTGACAGCGCCGGTGTCCTTGATCAGCTTGAGCAACGGCTTCACGTAGATGCGGGTCGGGGCCATCAGCAGGTCGGTCAGCGGTTTGCCGTCGAGCTGGATGTTTTCGATGTCGGCACCGGACACTTCGATGATCTTGCGGATCAGCGAGTAGCCGTTGGAGTGCGGGCCGGAAGACGGCAGGGCGAGCAGGGCATCGCCGGCAGCGACTTTCGAACCGTCGATGATTTCGGATTTTTCCACGACGCCGACGCAGAAGCCGGCCAGGTCGTAGTCTTCGCCTTCGTACATGCCAGGCATTTCAGCGGTTTCGCCGCCGACCAGGGAACAGCCGGACAATTCACAGCCAGCGCCAATGCCGGTCACGACCTGGGTCGCGGTTTCGACGTTGAGCTTGCCGGTGGCGTAGTAGTCGAGGAAGAACAGCGGCTCGGCGCCGCAGACCACGAGGTCGTTCACGCACATGGCCACCAGGTCGATGCCGATGCTGTCGTGCTTGTTCAGGTTCAGTGCCAGGCGCAGCTTGGTGCCCACGCCGTCGGTGCCGGAAACCAGTACAGGCTGCTTGTAGCCGGCCGGGATTTCGCAGAGGGCGCCGAAACCGCCCAGGCCGCCCATGACTTCCGGGCGCGCAGTGCGCTTGGCGACGCTCTTGATGCGTTCGACCAATGCTTCACCGGCGTCGATGTCTACACCGGCGTCCTTGTAGCTCAGGGAGGGTTGCTTGCTCATGATCCAGGCCTTTAGGGGGGATTCAGGGGTAACGACCGAGTCCAGTGGGGCCGCCGAAACGGCGTAGGCGAGAGCCTTGCGCGCTATTCCGACACTGCCCGGCTGTTGCCGGTCTGCGAAGGCGCGCGATTTTATCAGGCTTGAGGGGCAGCGGCCATCCTCACGCCGACGGCAGGGGCATATCGGCCGAAAAAAACCGTTATTGCCCGTGTTGGTCGCGTCCCCGATGGCTGTATAAGGTATCGCGATTAACCGTCTATCGTTATGACAGTGCGAAAACTTAGTCAGATCGTGGTGAATGTTTTGCGCAGGGGCGTGGTCACAGCCTTGCTCGATCATCTTCATGCGGTCTGTTCCAGCCGCTCTTGTCGTCAGGAATCTTCCATGCGTTTTTTTTCCAGATTTTTATTTGCAGGCTGTTTGTCACTGGTCAGCCTGGCGAGTCATGCCGAAACCGTCAAAGGCCTATATCAAGTGCGCGAGCCTGTCAGCAGTCAGTCGGCGGAGGAGCGCAATCAGGCGACCCAGCGCGCGCTCGATACGCTGGTACTGCGCCTGACCGGTGATCCCAAGGCTGCGCAAAGTCCGGGGTTGGCGGCGCTGCGCAAAGACCCGCAACAGATCATCAGCCAATACGGTTTCGACGCTGGCCCGCCGGAAGTACTGAAGGTCGATTTCGACCCGGGCACCACCGAACAGGCTTTGCGCCGCGCCGGGTTGTCTTTGTGGGGGGCTAATCGGCCGTCGATCCTGAGCTGGTGGTTGAACGACTCCGCCGAGGGTTCGAGCCTGGTGGGTGATGGCCAGGCCAGCGCCGCGCCGTTGCGTCGCGCGGCCCAACACCGTGGTCTGCCATTGCGTCTGCCGTTGGCCGACCTGAGTGAGCAACTGGTCGCTACGGCGCCGAATCTTGAAGGCACGGATGCAGCGCCACTGCGCGGTGCATCGGACCGTTACAACGCTGACGGCTTGCTCGCGGTGCATGCCCGTGAAGAGGGCGGCCAGTGGCAGGCCAAGTGGAATTTATGGCTGGGCGACAAGAAGGAGGCGGGCAGCGTGCAGGGCGCGGACCAGGCCGCTGTGGCTGATGCAGTGATGCTGGCCGTCAGTGAGCGTCTGGCGCCGCGGTTTGTCGTGAAGCCCGGCGCTTCGGGCGAACAATTGCTGGAAGTGCAGGGCATGAACCTGGAACGCTACGCCGCCCTCGGGCGCTTGCTGGAGCCTTTTGGGGCGCGCCTGCAAAGTGTCGACGGCGAGCGCATTCTCTATCGGGTCAATGGCAGCCCCGAGCAGTTACGCTCGCAGCTGTCCCTGGCGAAGTTGCAAGAGGTGCCGGCGGGTGAGGCGCCAGCTCCGGTAGCCCCTGTGCAACCAGTGGCCGATGGTTCGGCGACTGTGATTGCACCAACTCCGGCACGGGTGCCGCAGCTGCGATTCCGTTGGTAAGGTTTTCTTTCTTTATATAGATGCATATGGAGTGGTACATGGCCGATACGCGGCGTTGGTTCTGGTTGGGTGGGGTGGTTCTGCTCTGCGTGTTTGTCTGGTTGTTGCATCCGATCCTGACGCCCTTTCTGGTGGCGTTGCTGCTGGCCTATCTGTTCGATCCGCTGGTGGATCGGCTGGAAAGGGCTGGCCTGTCACGCACCTGGGGCGTGGTGGCGGTGTTCGCGTTGTTCACCTTGATCTTCACGACATTGTTGCTGGTGTTGGTGCCGATGCTCGCCAAGCAACTGTTTCGCTTGTATGAGCTGGCGCCGCAGATGCTCGACTGGCTGCAGCACACCGCACTGCCATGGGCGCAATCGAAATTTGGGCTGTCGGATAATTTCTGGAAGTTCGACAAGCTCAAGGCCGCGATCAGCGAACACATGGGCCAGACCACCGACATTGTCGGGGTGGTGCTGAGCCAGGCGACGGCTTCCGGGCTGGCGTTGATTGGCTGGCTGGCGAACCTGGTGCTGATTCCGGTCGTGAGTTTCTACCTGCTGCGGGACTGGGACGTGATGATGGCCAAGGTCCGCAGCCTGCTGCCCCGTGAAAACGAAGAGCGCGTCGTGACCCTCGCCGGCGAATGCCATGAAGTGCTGGGTGCATTCGTGCGCGGGCAGTTGCTGGTGATGGTGGCGCTAGGGGTGATCTACTCGGCGGGCCTGATGTTGATAGGACTGGAGCTGGGGTTGTTGATCGGCATGATTGCCGGTTTGGCGGCGATTGTGCCGTACATGGGCTTTGTGATCGGGATCGGTGCGGCGTTGGTGGCCGGCCTGTTTCAGTTTGGTGGCGATCTGTATCCCATGGTCGGTATCGTCGCCGTGTTCATGGTCGGGCAGGCGCTGGAAGGCATGGTGTTGACGCCCTTGCTGGTGGGCGATCGTATCGGTCTGCACCCGGTGGCGGTGATCTTCGCCATTCTGGCCGGGGGCGAGCTGTTCGGCTTTACCGGCGTGTTGCTGGCGTTGCCAGTGGCGGCGGTGATCATGGTGCTGGTGCGCCATGTGCATGATTTATATAAAGATTCAGATATCTACAGCGGTGTCGACGAACCTGAACTATAAGGGGCGTTGATGTCTCACGGCGGGCGACCTGGTTTCATGCCGGGTTGGCCCGTTTCCCCCGCGCTGCTGTCACATGCGCCGCCAAAGAAACTGTCATAAAACCAGGGCGTTAACGCAAACCTTTGATTTTGCTTGTGGTCTGTCGCATTGTGCGACCCGCCTCACGGGTATAAACTTCGCAAACTTTACACAGAGGCCACTAACGGTTCCTTTGGAACTGTTCAGTCAGCATGAAACCGATTCAGCTGCCCCTAGGTGTGCGTCTGCGTGATGACGCTACCTTTATCAATTACTACCCAGGCGCCAATGCCGCTGCACTCGGCTATGTCGAGCGGCTATGCGAAGCCGACGCCGGCTGGACCGAAAGCCTGATTTATCTCTGGGGCAAGGACGGGGTAGGGCGTACGCACTTGTTGCAGGCAGCCTGCCTGCGCTTCGAGCAACTGGGGGAGCCGGCGGTGTATCTGCCGTTGGCCGAGCTGCTGGATCGCGGCATTTCCATCCTCGACAACCTCGAACAATACGAACTGGTCTGCCTGGATGATTTGCAGGCGGTGGCCGGTCGGGCGGATTGGGAAGAGGCGCTGTTCCATCTGTTCAATCGTTTGCGTGACAGCGGTCGACGCCTGTTGATTGCCGCGTCGACATCCCCGCGTGAACTGCCGGTGAAGCTGGCGGACCTCAAATCCCGTCTGACGTTGGCGCTGATCTTTCAGATGCGTCCGCTCTCCGACGAAGACAAATTACGCGCGTTGCAACTGCGTGCTTCCCGTCGCGGCCTGCACTTGACCGATGAAGTCGGGCATTTCATTTTGACTCGCGGCACCCGCAGCATGAGCGCGCTTTTCGAGCTGCTTGAACGCCTCGATCAGGCCTCCCTTCAAGCTCAGCGCAAGCTGACGATTCCTTTCCTGAAAGAAACATTAGGCTGGTAAAGCTCAAGCCTGGCAGGGGTTTTGGCATATTTCAGGCGTCAGAAAATCCGCTTTCCTACAAGTTGTAGGCTGCGCAGGCGTCTAAAAGGGGCTTAAGCGCTTAGATGTAAACGCGGAACCGGGAAGTCACATAAAGTTCGATTGAATTTGCAAATGAGGATGATAGCGGGCATAGTCGCGGCTTCTTTTATAACTATCAGCCACGGTCGTGCCCATGCTAAAGCGCTTCGCACCCCTCGTGCCTCTCGCACTCGTCACCTTGTTGTTCGGTTGCGCTGCCCACTCCCCAGTGACCCAGCAAGAGCAACAACAGCAGGTCAAGAATTCAGTTACCGCCCAGTCTACTTCCGTTCTTTTCCAGGAAGATCTTTACCAGGACAGCGTGGCCACCGATAAAGAACTGGCAAACTTCGCCGATGGCAAGTCGTACCAGCTTCCGGTTCTGGCAGACAGCATCCTCGAACGTGGCATGTCCCTGATCGGTACCCGTTACCGTTTCGGTGGCACCTCCGAGGCTGGCTTCGACTGCAGCGGTTTCATCGGTTATCTGTTTCGTGAAGAAGCCGGCATGAACCTGCCGCGCTCTACTCGCGAGATGATCAACGTGAACGCTCCGCTGGTGGCTCGCAGCGCGCTGAAGCCGGGTGACCTGCTGTTCTTCGCCACCAATGGTCGTCGCGGTCGTGTCAGTCACGCCGGGATCTACCTGGGCGACAACCAGTTCATCCACTCCAGCAGCCGCAAAAGCGGTGGTGTTCGGGTCGATAGCCTGGGCGACAGCTACTGGAGCAAGACCTTCATCGAAGCCAAGCGCGCACTCGCGATGGCCCCGACCGTGGTCACCGCCCGCAAGTAAATCTTCAGCCTGTCGCCACGTCAGTGGCGACAAAACGCCTCCGCGCAACGTAGTAGGCGGACAGTTTGTAAGGCGAACTTAAAGTCTTACTTGAAGTTTGGCCGATAGCCGCTAGAATCCAGATCTATTATTGATGGCAAACCGCCTGCGTCCTGCGCAGGCGGTTTTCTTTTCTGTCTTCCCGGCAGAAAAAGCCGCAGCCAGATCAGGATGTTCTGCAAATGACGATGTCGGCCCGCCTCACCATCATGCTCTTCGCAGCCCTGCTTAGCGCTTGCGCCAGTCGCACACCGCCCCCCGCGCCGGTGGTTCGCGCCCCCATTGTTTTCGGTAACCCGCAACCCTTTTCCCCCGAGGCAGAAGACGTGCTGTTCCGCGCGCTCGGCCTGGTTGGTACGCCGTATCGTTGGGGCGGTAACACGCCGGATTCGGGCTTTGATTGCAGCGGCCTGATCGGTTACGTCTACCGTGATGTCACCGGTATTTCCCTGCCGCGTACCACCCGCGAAATGATCAGCATGCAAGCGGCCAGCGTCGGCAAGGAAGGCCTGCAGACCGGTGACTTGATCTTCTTCGCCACCAATGGCGGCTCCCAGGTCAGCCATGCCGGGATCTACGTCGGCGAAGGCCGCTTCGTCCACGCGCCAGCCACTGGCGGCACGGTGAAGCTCGACAGCTTGTCCAAGGCTTACTGGCAGAAGGCTTATCTGAGCGCCAAGCGTGTTCTGCAGCCAGAGCACTTGGCGCGTAATCCCTAGTTCGCAGAGGTCGTCATGACCGCCCGCACACTTAATCTCGACGATTCCCTGTATCAATACCTGCTCGACGTTTCCCTGAGGGAAACGCCGCTGCTCAAGCGCTTGCGCGACGAAACCCAGGCGCTGCCCATGGCTCGCTGGCAGGTGGCGCCGGAGCAGGGGCAGTTCCTCGCGTTATTGGTCAAACTCACTGGCGCAAAACGCTTGCTGGAAGTCGGCACGTTCACCGGTTACAGCGCCTTGTGCATGGCTGCTGCGTTGCCGGAGGACGGTTCGCTGATCTGCTGTGATATCCCCGGTGACTACAACGCTATCGCACACCGTTACTGGCAGGAGGCGGGCCTCGCCAATCGCATCGATCTGCGTCTGGCGCCTGCGCTGGAAACCCTGGCTCAGCTGGATCAGCCGGGGCAATTCGACCTGATCTTCATTGATGCCGACAAGTCCAACTACCCGGGCTATCTGGAGCATGCACTGCGTCTGCTGCGCGTCGGCGGACTGGCGGTGTTCGATAACACGCTGTGGAGCGGGCGGGTGCTTGAGCGCAATCCCGAAAGCGCAGACACCCGAGCCATCCAGGCGCTCAATCGCGCCTTGAAGGATGACTCGCGGGTGGATTTGTCGTTGTTGCCGCTAGGAGATGGTTTAACTCTGTGCCGCAAACGCTAAACGCCCCCCTTGTAGGAGCGAGGCTTGCCCGCGAAGGCGTCGGCACATCCAACATTGATGTTGCCTGACCTAGAGCCTTCGCGGGCAAGCCTCGCTCCTACAAGGGGGGCTGTTGCAGTTACTTCGCGGTCGACACCCGCCACACCTTGTTCCCCACATCATCGGCCACCAGCAAACCTCCCTGCTGATCAATCACCACGCCCACAGGCCGGCCCATGGCTTTCTCATCCGCATTGAGGAAACCTGTGAGCACATCAACCGGTTGCCCGGTCGGCTTGCCTGCGCTGAACGGGACGAAAATCACTTTATAACCACTGTGCGGCTTTCGGTTCCACGAGCCGTGCTGGCCGATGAAGGCACCTTCCTTGAATTGCGCTGGCAGTGTGTTGCCCTCGGCAAACGACAGGCCCAGCGACGCGGTATGCGGGCCAACTGCGTAGTCCGGCGCAATGGCCTTGGCCACCAGGTCCGGATTTTGCGGCTCGACGCGAATATCGACGTGCTGGCCGTAATAGCTGAAGGGCCAGCCGTAAAATCCGCCGTCCTTCACTGAGGTGATGTAGTCCGGCACCAGATCGCTGCCGATTTCGTCCCGCTCATTGACCGCCGTCCACAGGGCGCCGGTCTGAGGTTCCCAGGCCAGACCGTTTGGATTGCGAATCCCCGAGGCGAAGATCCGGTGATTGCCGGTGGCGCGATCCACTTCCCAGATCGCCGCGCGACCTTCTTCCTGATCCAGGCCGTTTTCGCCGACGTTGCTGTTGGAGCCTACCGTGACGTAAAGCTTGCTCCCGTCCTTGCTGGCAATGACGTTTTTGGTCCAGTGGTGATTCAGCGTGCCACCCGGCAAATCGACCACCTTGCTCGGCGGCGACTTGATCGCCGTGTCGCCATTTTCATAGTGAAAGCGCAGCAAGCGATCAGTGTCGGCTACGTACAGGTCATTGCCGACCAGCGTCATGCCGAAGGGCGAATTGAGGTTTTCCAGGAACACCGTGCGGGTTTCGGCGATGCCGTCGTGGTCCTTGTCCCGCAGCAGCGTGATGCGATTCGGGCTGGGGACGCCGGCGCCGGCACGCCCCATGACTTTCTTCATGACCCAGCCTTTAACGCCTTTGCCGTCATCGGGTTTCGGTGGCGCGTTGGTTTCGGCCACCAATACATCGCCGTTGGGCAGCACATACAGCCAGCGCGGGTGATCGAGCCCTTCGGCAAATGCCGCCACTTGAGTGCCCGCCGCAGGGGTGGGTTTCGCGCCCTCCGGCCAGCCGATCGCCGGGGCGATATTCACCGTCGGGATCAGGGTTTTGTTGGGTTCTGGCAGCTTGGGTGACGGGCCGGTGCCGTCGGAGACTTGCAAGCTGGAGGTTTCACCACAGGCGGCGAGCCCTCCGGCGAGCGCGATGAGGAGAACGAGCTGGGGCTTGCGCATGCGGATCTTCCCTATGAATGCATTGACTTAATCATAGAGAAGATTTGACGCGCGATGGTTCAACCGGTCAGCCGCGGGCTTCCTTGAACAGCACGGCGATGCCGGGGTGGTAGTTGCCGGCTTCGTTGCGCAACTTGCGATAGGCGTACGGGAAATACCAGGCCACGGCGCAGCTGTGTTCCTTTTGCAGGTCGTCGACCATGTCCTGAAGTTCTTCCGGCGTCGCGCTCTGTTGGGCCTTTTGTGGCGCAACGAACAGGCAGCCGAGTTTCAGGTCGCTGGCGTAGCTGATGCGTTTGGCAGCGCTGGTGATGTCTTGCAGCGCCTGAGTCAGGTTCAGGCTATTGACCCGCGGCCAGCGTTGAGTGGTCTGAAGGTAGGCGCGTTCTTCGGCGGAGGCGATAAACAGATCGGCGCGGCCGTTGCGTTCGCCTTCTTCGTTTTGCTTGCGCGTGGTGGTTTGTTGCAGCGTGACCATTTCCGCCATCCAGGCCGCGGCGGAGAGTAAGCCGATGTTGGCTTTTTCGTCGTACCAGTAAGGCGTGTCGTTATCGCCGCGCACCGCATTGTAGCGGTCGATACAGTCAAACCAGCGTTCCAGCACCGGTCGCAGGAATTCCAGCTTCGGATTGCTGATGATCATGCCTTGCATGTTGCTCACCCTTTGTAATTGTGATGTTGGGTTGTGGCGCTTTGATATCACTGCTGACAGTGTGGTGCAAGTTGGGGGTCAGTAAATTGACCGGCGGCAGTATATCGCTCGCCCGCGCTTTGTCTTCAATTGACGCTCCACCCCCAACCCTCTAACCTTCGCGGCTTGTTTCAGGTGCTCTGTGGCGAAGGTCGACAGAGTGAAACAGGGAAGCCGGTGAGTGACTATCTTCACGCGACGAAACGTCACGATCCCGGCGCTGCCCCCGCAACGGTAAATGAGTAAAGATTGCGCCTTGAGCCACTGTGTCTACGTCGACATGGGAAGGCGCGCAGTCCGGCGCAAGCCGCTCATGAGCCCGGAGACCGGCCTGATTCATCCAACGGCATCACGGTGGGCGATGCCAGGCTTCTTGCCGTCTATTCTTGTGCCTGCCCGCCGTTATCCAGCCTCAACGGAGAGCTCCCCCATGACTGATTCCCCTGATCGTGACGAACGCCATCTGGCGCGCATGCAGCGCAAAAAAGCCGTGATCGACGAACGCATCGCCAACTCGCCGAATGAGTGCGGCCTGCTGCTGGTACTGACCGGCAACGGCAAAGGCAAGAGCAGCTCGGCCTTCGGCATGCTTGCCCGGTCCATGGGCCACGGCATGCAGTGCGGCGTGGTGCAGTTCATCAAGGGGCGCAACAGCACGGGTGAAGAGTTGTTCTTCCGCCGCTTCCCTGAGCAAGTACGCTTTCATGTGATGGGCGAGGGCTTCACCTGGGAAACCCAGGACCGCCAGCGTGACATCGCCGCCGCCGAAGCTGCTTGGGAAGTGTCCCGCGAACTGCTGCGCGATCCGTCGATCGGTCTGGTGGTGCTCGATGAACTGAACATCGCCCTCAAGCACGGTTACCTCGACCTCGATCAAGTGCTCACTGACTTGCAGGCGCGTCCGCCGATGCAACACGTGGTGGTCACCGGTCGCGGCGCCAAGCCGGAGATGATCGAGCTGGCCGATACGGTCACCGAAATGGGCGTGATCAAGCACGCGTTCCAGGCCGGGATCAAAGCGCAAAAAGGCGTCGAGTTGTGAGTCAACCACGTCATTGCCCGGCGGTATTGATCGCCGCGCCGGCCTCCGGTCAGGGCAAGACCACCGTCACCGCCGCGCTTGCCCGTTTGCATCGCAATCAGGGGCGCAAGGTTCGCGTATTCAAGTGCGGCCCGGACTTTCTCGACCCGATGATTCTCGAGCGCGCCAGCGGTGCGCCGGTGTATCAACTGGACATGTGGATGGTCGGCGAGCAGGAAAGTCGTCGTCTGTTGTGGGAAGCCGCCGGTGAAGCCGACCTGATTCTCATCGAAGGCGTCATGGGGCTGTTCGACGGCACGCCGTCCAGCGCTGACCTGGCGCGGCACTTCGGTGTGCCGGTGCTCGGTGTGATCGACGGTACGGCGATGGCGCAGACTTTTGGTGCGCTGGCGTTGGGGTTGGCGAAGTATCAGCCGGACTTGCCGTTTGCCGGTGTGTTGGCCAACCGTGTGGGCACGTTGCGGCACGCGCAGTTGCTCGAAGGCAGCCTGACCGAAGGCTTGCGCTGGTACGGCGCGTTGTCGCGCGAGACCGGGATTGAACTGCCGAGTCGCCATCTCGGTCTGGTCCAGGCCAGCGAGTTGAACGATCTCGATCTGCGCCTCGATGCAGCGGCCGAATCGCTGGCCAGCAGTTGCGATGTGGCGCTGCCGCCGCCCGTGGAATTCGCGGCGCCTGAAATGATCGTCGCAGAGCCTTTGCTGGCCGGCGTGCGAATCGCAGTGGCCCGTGATGAGGCGTTCGCTTTCACCTACGGTGCGAGCCTGGATTTGCTGCGGGCCATGGGCGCCGAACTGCTGTTTTTCTCGCCAATCCGCGATGCTGATTTGCCAGAGGCGGACAGCCTTTATCTCCCGGGCGGTTATCCGGAGCTGCACCACGTGGCGCTGTCACAGAACACCTCGATGCTCATTGCGATCCGCGCCCATCATGCCGACGGCAAACCGTTGTTGGCCGAGTGTGGCGGGATGTTGTACCTGCTTGATTCGTTGACCGACGTCGAAGGCATTCGCGCTGAATTGGTCGGTTTGCTGGCGGGTGATGCGGTGATGCAAAAGCGTCTGGCGGCGCTGGCATTGCAAGCGGTTGAGTTACCGGAAGGTTCGTTGCGCGGGCACACCTATCACCATTCGCTGACCAGCACCGAGCTTGAGCCGATTGCTCGTGGGCTCAGTCCGAATGGCGGGCGCGGGGCAGAGGCGGTTTATCGTGAGGGGCGGATGACGGCTTCTTATGTGCACTTTTATTTTCCGTCCAATCCCACTGCTGTAGCCGCATTGTTTGCGCCTGACCGGGAGGCCGCCATCGCGAGCAGGCTCACTCCTACAGGGGACCGCGTTTCGTCAGGCAGAGCTCCATCTAATGTGGGAGCGAGCCTGCTCGCGAAGAGGCCATGACTGACAACGCATTCAGCCAGGCCGAACGCGACGCAGTTTATCGAGCCATCGGCGAACGCCGCGACATGCGCCACTTCAGCGGCGGCACCGTCGAGCCCGAGTTACTGCGACGCCTGCTCGAAGCCGCCCATCAGGCCCCCAGCGTCGGCCTGATGCAACCCTGGCGATTCATTCGCATCAGCGACCGCACACTGCGCGACAAGATCCAGCAACTGGTGGAAGAAGAACGCATCCGCACCGCCGAAGCCCTCGGCGAGCGCACCGACGAATTCATGAAGCTCAAGGTCGAAGGCATCAACGACTGCGCCGAGGTGTTGGTCGCCGCGCTGATGGATGATCGCGAGCGCCACATCTTCGGTCGTCGCACCTTGCCGGAAATGGACATGGCGTCGCTGTCCTGCGCGATCCAGAACCTCTGGCTGGCCGCCCGCGCCGAAGGTCTGGGCATGGGCTGGGTGTCGCTGTTCGAGCCGCAAGCGTTGGCAGATCTGCTGGGTTTGCCGCCCGGGGCCAAGCCATTGGCGGTTCTCTGTCTCGGCCCGGTCAAGGAATTCTATCCGGCGCCGATGCTGGTACTCGAAGGGTGGGCGCAGGTGCGTCCGCTCAGTGAGTTGCTGTATGAAAATTATTGGGGAGTGAGTCAATGAGTGTGGCGTTATTGAGTGTCGCCGCGGTTGCGCTGGACGCGCTGCTGGGTGAACCCAAACGCTGGCATCCGCTGGTGGCGTTCGGCCGTTTTGCCGAGCGCATCGAGCAACGTTTCAATGGTGAGGGGCGTGGCTGGCGCAGTCATGGCGTCACTGCCTGGGTGATTGCGGTGTTGCCGCTGACCTTGCTGGCCACGGCGTTTTCCTGGGCGCCTTATGTCGGCTGGATTGTCGAGATTCTCGCGCTCTACTGCGCCCTCGGCATGCGCAGCCTCGGTGAGCACGTCGAACCGGTGGCCAAGGCCCTGCGCAGTGATGATCTGATTGAAGCGCGCATACGCGTGGGCTATCTGGTCAGCCGTCAGACCAGCGAACTGGATAAAACCGAAGTCGCCCGCGCTGCCACCGAATCAGTCCTGGAGAACGGCAGCGATGCGGTGTTCGCCGCGCTGTTCTGGTTTGCCGTGGCCGGCGCGCCCGGCGTGGTGCTCTACCGTTTGAGTAATACCCTCGATGCCATGTGGGGTTATCGCAACGAGCGCTTCGAACGTTTCGGCTGGGCCGCGGCGAAGATCGACGATGTCCTCAACTACATTCCTGCGCGCCTGGTGGCGTTGACCTACGCGCTGCTGGGCAAAACCCGACTGGCGTTGAAATGCTGGCGCACCCAGGGCCCGACCTGGGACAGCCCAAACGCCGGGCCGGTGATGGCGGCCGGTGCCGGTGCGCTCGGCGTCGAGTTGGGCGGGGCGGCGATCTATCACGGTGAACTGCATCAGCGTCCGCAACTGGGCGAAGGCGTGCCAGCGGACGCCGACTCCATCGACCGCGGCTGGCAATTGGTCCAGCGCGGGGTATGGTTATGGCTGCTGATTCTCTGCGTGGGAGCTGAATTCTATGCTTGAGCACGGTGGCCGCTTGCGTAAGGCGGCGCTCGAATACGGCATTGCCGAAGCCGATTGGCTGGACCTGTCCAGCGGCCTCGCGCCGTGGCCATTCCCGATCCCGGACATCCCGCTGCGGGCCTGGGCGCGCTTGCCGGAAACCGATGACGGTCTGGAGCAAGCGGCTTGCGACTATTACGGCGCGGCCCAGGTGCTGCCGGTCGCCGGTTCGCAAATGGCCATCCAATTGCTGCCGCGTTTGCGTCGGGCCGGCAAGGTCGGCGTGCTGTCGCCGTGTTACGCCGAACACGCGCAAGCCTGGCGGCGCAATGGCTACATCGTGCGCGAAGTGCTGGAGCAGGAAGTCGACTTCTATATCGACAGCCTCGACGTGCTGGTGGTGGTCAATCCGAACAACCCGACGGGCCTGAGCCTGCCCCCGAGCCGTCTGCTCGACTGGCATGCCCGGTTGGCCTCGCGCGGTGGCTGGCTGGTGGTCGACGAGGCGTTCATGGACAACACGCCGCAGTTGAGCGTGGCGCCATTTGCCCATCAGGTCGGCTTGATCGTGTTGCGTTCGTTCGGCAAATTTTTTGGCCTGGCCGGTGTGCGGCTGGGCTTTGTGCTGGCTGAGCGCAAGCTGCTCAAATTGCTCGCCGAGCAGGTGGGGCCTTGGGCGGTCAGTGGGCCGACACGGGTGTTGGGCCAAGCCTGTTTGCTTGACACCGAAGGCCACGCCAGGCAGCGGGTGCGCAGCGAAGCGGCCAGCGAACGCCTGGCGCTTTTGCTCGGGCAGTATGGTTTGCAGCCGCAGGGTGGCTGCGCGTTGTTTCAATGGCTGATCACCGAGCGTGCCGAAGCGCTTCACGAGTTCATGGCACAACGTGGCATCTTGCTGCGGTTGTTCGCCCACAACAGCAGCGTGCGTTTCGGTCTGCCTGCGGATGAAGCCGACTGGCTGCGTCTCGAGCAAGCGCTTCAAGCCTACGTCAAGGAATCGCAATGACCACGCTAATGGTGCAAGGCACCACATCCGACGCCGGTAAAAGCACGCTGGTGACGGCGTTGTGTCGCTGGGTTGTCCGTCAAGGCGTGCGCGTCGTGCCGTTCAAACCGCAGAACATGGCGCTCAACAGTGCCGTGACCGCCGATGGCGGCGAGATCGGCCGCGCCCAGGCAGTGCAGGCCCAGGCGGCCAACCTTGAGCCGCACACCGACATGAATCCGGTGTTGCTCAAACCCAACAGCGATACCGGCGCCCAAGTGATCATTCATGGTCGCGCGGTCACGACGATGAACGCGGTTGCCTATCACGACTACAAAGCCATCGCCATGCAAGCGGTGTTGGCCTCTCATGAACGATTGAGCGCGGCCTACCCGGTGGTGATGGTCGAAGGCGCAGGCTCGCCGGCTGAGATCAATCTGCGTGCCGGCGACATCGCCAACATGGGTTTTGCCGAAGCGGTGGATTGCCCGGTGGTGCTGATCGCCGACATCAATCGCGGCGGGGTGTTTGCGCATTTGGTGGGCACGCTGGAATTGCTGTCGCCCACCGAACAGGCGCGGGTCAAAGGCTTTATCATCAACCGTTTTCGCGGTGACATCGCCTTGTTGCAACCCGGCCTCGATTGGCTGGAAGCCCGCACCGGCAAACCGGTGATCGGCGTTCTGCCGTATGTGATGGATCTGCACCTCGAAGCCGAGGACGGTATCGATCAGCGCCAGACCGACAAGGTCGAGCGCGTGCTGAAAGTGGTAGTGCCGGTGTTGCCGCGCATCAGCAACCACACCGATTTCGATCCGCTGCGCCTGCATCCGCAAGTGGACCTGCAATTCATCGGCCCTGGCCAGGCGATTCCTCCGGCCGACCTGATCATTCTTCCCGGCTCAAAAAGCGTGCGCAGCGACCTCGCGTATTTGCGCGCCAATGGCTGGGACACGGCCATCAGTCGTCATCTGCGTTATGGCGGAAAAGTACTGGGGATTTGCGGCGGTCTGCAAATGCTCGGTGAGCAGGTGCATGACCCGCTGGGCCTCGAAGGCGCGTCGGGGTCCAGTGCCGGTCTGGGCTTGCTGGCGTTCGAAACACAGCTCGAAGAAGAGAAGCAATTGCGCAATGTGCGCGGCCGTCTGGAGCTGGAAGATGCCGAGGTCAGCGGCTATGAAATCCACGCCGGAGTGACCACCGGGCCGGCGCTGGAAAACGCTGCCGTGCAGCTCGACGATGGTCGCTGCGATGGCGCGCAAAGTGTTGACGGGCAGATTTTCGGCACCTACCTGCATGGCCTGTTTGAATCCCCGGCAGCGTGCAGTGCGCTGCTGCGCTGGGCGGGTTTGCAGGATGTGCAGGAAGTGGATTACCACGGGTTGCGCGAGCGCGATATCGAGCGGTTGGCGGATCTGGTGGAGAAGCATTTGGATACCGCGTTGTTGCGTGAGCTCTGTGGGATTTGAGGTGGCTGTACCGGCCTCATCGCGGGCAAGCCCGCTCCCACAAGGATCGAGGCTGTTCACAGATTTTTGGTCCATCCACGGAACCTGTGGGAGCGGGCTTGCCCGCGATGAGGCCAGGCGCCTCACCAATGATTTAAGGAATGAACCATGCTCCAACTGATCCTCGGCGGCGCCCGTTCCGGCAAAAGTCGCCTCGCTGAAAAACTCGCGACAGACAGCCGGCTTCAGGTCACCTACATCGCCACCAGCCAACCGCTGGACGGTGAAATGAACGAGCGTGTCGCCCATCACCGCGCCCGTCGTCCGGCTGAATGGGCATTGATCGAGGAACCGGTCGAACTCGCCCGCGTATTGCGCGAAAACGCCCGCGCCGACCGTTGCCTGCTGGTGGATTGCCTGACCCTGTGGATGACCAATCTGCTGTTGCTCGACGACGCCGAACGCCTCAACGCAGAACGCGAAGCCCTGCTGGACTGCCTGGCTTCTTTGCCGGGTGAAATCATTTTTGTCAGCAACGAGACCGGAATGGGTGTCGTGCCGCTGGGCGAATTGACTCGCCGCTATGTCGATGAAGCCGGTTGGCTGCATCAAGCCCTGGCCGAGCGCTGCCAACGTGTCGTCCTGACCGTCGCCGGCCTGCCCCTGACTTTGAAAGGACCCGCGTTATGACTCAATCCTGGTGGCTGAACCCGTGCAAGCCGATCGACGTTCAAGCCGTCGAACAGGCGCAGGCGCGTCAGCAGCAGCTGACCAAACCCGCCGGTTCTCTCGGCCGACTCGAATCGGTGGCCGTGCAATTGGCGGGGCTGCAGGGGCAGGTCAAACCAAGTCTTGAGCAGCTGTGGATTGCCATTTTTGCCGGTGACCATGGTGTGGTTGCAGAGGGCGTGTCGGCATTTCCTCAGGAAGTCACCGGGCAGATGCTGCATAACTTTGTCAGCGGTGGCGCGGCGATCAGTGTGTTGGCGCGCCAGCTCGGCGCTTCGCTGGAAGTGGTCGACCTCGGCACGGTGACGCCATCGTTGAACCTGCCGGGCGTGCGTCACCTCAATATCGGTGCGGGCACTGCCAACTTCGTGGAAGGCCCGGCCATGACGCAGGTCCAGGGCGAACTCGCCTTGCAGGCCGGTCGCGACAGCGTGCAGCGTGCGGTCACCGCCGGTGCGCAGTTGTTTATCGGCGGCGAGATGGGCATCGGCAACACCACCGCGGCCAGCGCGCTGGCCTGTGCCTTGCTCGACTGCCCGGTGGTGCATTTGGCCGGGCCGGGTACCGGTTTGGACGCGGCAGGTGTCAGCCATAAAGCCCAGGTCATCGAACGTGCCCTGGCATTGCATGGCGCTCAGCGTGGTGATGCATTGCAAACCCTGTTCAACCTCGGCGGTTTTGAGATTGCGGCGCTGGTCGGCGCGTATCTGGCGTGTGCCCAGGAAGGCGTTGCGGTGCTGGTGGACGGCTTTATTTGCAGCGTCGCCGCGTTGGTGGCAGTGCGCTTGAATCCTGACTGCCGTGAGTGGCTGTTGTTCGGCCATCGCGGTGCCGAGCCGGGCCATCGTCATGTGCTGGAAACCCTCAGTGCCGAGCCGCTGCTGGACCTCGGTCTGCGTCTGGGCGAGGGCAGCGGCGCCGCGTTGGCCGTGCCGTTGCTGCGTCTGGCCTGCGATCTTCACGGGCAAATGGCAACCTTCGCCGAAGCCGCAGTGGCGGATCGTCCGGCATGACGTTGCGTCTGGATCTTCTGCGCCATGGCGAAACCGAGCTCGGTGGCGGTTTGCGCGGCAGCCTCGATGATGCACTGACCGCCAAGGGCTGGGAGCAGATGCGCGCGGCGGTGGTCGAGCAAGGGCCGTGGGATCGCTTGATCAGTTCGCCGTTGCAACGTTGTGCGCGGTTTGCCGATGAGCTCGGTGCTCAGCTGGGGCTGCCAGTGCATCTGGACAAAAATCTGCAAGAGCTGCACTTCGGTGCCTGGGAAGGGCAGAGCGCGGCGGCGCTGATGGAGACTGACGCCGAGGGGCTGGGTCTGTTCTGGGCCGATCCTTATTCCTTTACGCCGCCTGAGGGTGAGCCGGTCGAGGATTTTTCGACGCGGGTGCTGAGGGCGGTGGGGTGTCTGCACGCGGCGTATGCAGGTGAACGGATCTTGCTGATCAGCCATGGTGGCGTCATGCGTTTATTGCTGGCTCAGGCGCGGGGGTTGCCGCGTGAGCAGTTGCTGAATGTCGAAGTCGGCCATGGCTCGCTGTTTTCGTTGCGCGTCGAGTCAGGCGTCATTCTCAAGGAAGCGATCTGACCATGTTGCCCTTCTGGATCGCCCTGCAATTTCTCAGCAGCTTGCCGATTCGTCTGCCCGGCATGCCCGCACCTCAGGAACTGGGTCGGTCGCTGCTGTTTTATCCGCTGGTCGGGCTGCTGTTCGGTGCACTTTTATGGGCACTGAACTGGCTGCTGCTCGGCACGCCGCTGTTGCTCCACGCCGCGTTGTTGCTGACGGTTTGGGTCTTGCTCAGCGGCGCGTTGCACTTGGATGGCCTGGCCGATAGCGCCGACGCCTGGCTCGGTGGTTTCGGCGACCGCGAGCGCACGTTGACCATCATGAAAGACCCGCGCAGTGGGCCGATTGCGGTGGTGACGCTGGTGCTGGTGTTGCTGCTCAAATTCGCCGCGTTGCTGGCGTTGATCGAGCAGCAGCATGGCTTAGTGCTGATCATCGTTCCGCTGATTGGCCGCGGCGCGATGCTGGGATTGTTCCTGACCACACCGTATGTGCGTGCCGGCGGGTTGGGGCAGGCGCTGGCGGATCATTTACCGCGCGCTGCGGGCAAGCAGGTGTTGGCGGTCAGTGCGTTGGCTTGCGTTTTGATCGCTGGAGTCAGCGGTGTCTGGGCGCTTTTGCTGGCGGGGGTGATGTTCGTTTGGTTGCGGCAGGTGATGCTGCGGCGATTGGGCGGCACGACGGGGGACACGGCCGGAGCGATGCTGGAGTTGATGGAGATGGCGGTGCTGGTGAGCGTTGCCCTGATTCTGTAGGAGCGAGCGGGCGGCGATCCGACTTGCCCGCGAAGGGCGCGACGCGTTTTGTCTGCCAAACCGCATTTTCGTTCTTCGCGGGCAAGTCGGAACGCCGCCCGCTCGCGCCTACGGTAATATGTGTCAAAAATTTGCATTCATTTAACCGCGGGTATATACACGCACCATGCTCGACTCTCAATGTTTATGCATCAACCTGCGTCGCGCCGCCCGTGGCGTCAGCAGGCATTACGACGGCGCTCTCGACGGCTTCGGGATCAACGTTGCCCAGTATTCTTTGCTGTGCAATCTGCAGCGCCTGAATGAACCAAGTATTTCCACCCTGGCCGAAGCCATGGGCCTGGACCGTAGCACCCTGGGGCGCAATCTTCGGGTGCTGGAAGGTGAGGGCCTGGTCACGCTGGTCGAGGGCGAGGACATGCGTAATCGCATCGTCCGGCTAACCGAGGCGGGTGCAGATCGCCTGGCCGCGGCCTTGCCTGCGTGGGAGGCGGCGCAGCAGCGATTGGTCGATCGTCTGGGTGCCGAAAAACGCGAAACCTTGTTGCGACTGCTGGACGAACTGGCGTGATGCCGGTTTTTCCGATCTTAAGCGGGTATATACCCGCTACCGGAGAATAAGAATGACCTCGATGTGGCGTACGTGCGGTTGGGTATTGGTGGGGAGTGCGCTGATCCTGGCATTGTCTTTGGGCGTGAGACACGGCTTCGGCCTGTTTCTGGCACCTATGAGTGCCGAGTTCGGTTGGGGTCGTGAGACGTTTGCATTTGCCATCGCCTTGCAGAACCTGATCTGGGGCCTCGCGCAGCCGTTCACCGGTGCGCTGGCTGACCGCTTTGGTGCGGCGAAAGTGGTGCTGGTCGGCGGTGTGCTGTACGCCTTGGGCCTGGTGTTCATGGGCTTGTCCGACTCGGCGGTGACCTTGTCCCTCAGTGCCGGTCTGTTGATCGGCATCGGCCTGTCGGGCACTTCGTTCTCTGTGATCCTCGGCGTGGTCGGTCGTGCCGTGCCAGCGGAGAAACGCAGCATGGGCATGGGCATCGCCAGCGCCGCCGGTTCGTTTGGTCAGTTTGCGATGTTGCCCGGTACGCTGGGGTTGATCGGCTGGCTGGGCTGGTCCGCGGCCTTGCTGGTGTTGGGCCTGCTGGTGGCGCTGATCATCCCGCTGGTAAGCATGCTCAAGGACAAACCGCTGCCGGTCCTCGGCCACGAACAAACCCTCTCCGAAGCGCTGCACGAAGCCTGCTCACATTCGGGGTTCTGGCTGTTGGCGTTCGGCTTTTTTGTCTGCGGTTTCCAGGTGGTGTTCATCGGCGTGCATTTGCCGGCGTATCTGGTGGATCAGCACCTTCCGGCCACGGTGGGCACCACGGTGCTGGCGCTGATCGGGTTGTTCAATATCTTCGGCACGTACACCGCAGGATGGCTTGGCGGTCGCATGTCCAAACCGCGCTTGCTCACCGGTTTATACCTGCTGCGGGCGGTGGTGATTACGCTGTTCCTGTGGGCGCCGGTCACCACCACCACCGCGTACCTGTTCGGCATGGCCATGGGCTTTCTGTGGCTGTCGACCGTGCCGTTGACCAACGGCACAGTGGCGACCTTGTTCGGTGTGCGAAATCTGTCCATGCTCGGTGGGATTGTGTTCCTCTTCCACCAGCTCGGTTCGTTCCTCGGCGGCTGGTTGGGTGGGGTGGTGTATGACCGAACCGGGAGCTATGACTTGATCTGGCAAGTGGCGATTCTCTTGAGCCTGTTGGCCGCCGCCCTGAACTGGCCGGTGCGTGAGCAGCCGGTTGCGCGCCTGCAAACCCGAATGAGTGTGATATGAACAGTCTCTGGCCGCGAATAGCCGTCGCCGCTGTCGGCGCCTTGCTGCTGGCGTTGGCATGGTGGGGATGGCATCAGGGCGGGCTGGCGCTGATGCAGTTGGGCATGGGTGCTTGCTAGAAACACGCGTGGGCGAGTAACTTCGTTTGTGACCATTGATCAAGGATGCACCGACATGCTGATGCGCTGGATTGCAGTCCCCGCGTTGCTGATGGCGTTTACCGGATTGGCACAGGCGGCCGAGTGCCCGGAACTGTTGCAGGGCTCGTTGCCCAAGTTGCGCGCAAAGGAATCCATCGACCTGTGCCAACGGTTTGAGGGTAAACCGCTGGTGGTGGTCAATACCGCAAGCTTCTGTGGCTTTGCCCCACAGTTCAAAAGCCTTGAGGCGCTGAATCAGCGCTACAAGGATCAGGGGCTGGAGGTGATCGGCGTTCCGTCCAATGACTTCAAGCAAGAGTCCAAGGATGGCGAAGAGACTGCCAAGGTCTGCTACGTGAACTACGGCGTGACGTTCAACATGACCGAGCCGCAGAAAGTCCGCGGTGACGACGCGACCCACTTGTTCAAGGTTCTCGCCAAACAGACCAGCGCGCCGAAGTGGAATTTCTATAAATACGTGGTCGATCGCAAGGGCAAGGTCATTGCCAATTTCTCCAGCCTGACCAAGCCCGACGATCCCGAGTTCATCGCCGCGGTGGAAAAAGCCCTGGCCTCGCAACCCTGATTGACGCCCACTAAAAAGCCCCGCCTCTGTACAAGAGCGCGGGGCTTTTTCAATTCAGGCGGCGAGGGATTCAGGCGCGCCGTGAATCAGAAGCGGTAGGTCGCGCCGACACCGAAACCGTTCGCCGAGTTTTCATACTTGGCGCTGTAGGTCTGGCGGCCGTTGCTATTGTTGACCTTTACCGACTCTTCGACCAGGTACGAGTACGCAACGTCGATGGTCAGGTCGTCGGTCGGGCTCCAGCCAGCGCCCAGGCTGAAAATCTTGCGATCGCCAGTCGGGATGCGTGGGGAACGGTTTTCGTTATTGGTCGGAGCCTGATCCACGGAGAAACCGGTGCGCAGGACCCATTGCTTGTTCACCTTATACGAAGCACCAATGGCGTGAGCCCAGGTGTCATGCCAGTTCTGCTCTTCGGTGATGGTACCAAGCCGGCTGTTCAGAGCAGCAGGAACGCCACTGTTCTCAACGGTGATTTCTTTCAGGCGGCTCCAGCGAGTCCAGGTGCTGCCTGCGTAGAGGGTCCACTGGTCGTTCAGCAGGTGAGTGACCGAAAAGTCCACCGACTCAGGTGTGGTGATGTCCAGCGAAGCGTCGAACTTCTGGTTTGGGTTCTGCCCCAGTGCGCCAAGCAGGCCGTAGTTGACCTTGGTGTCACCGTCGAGCTTGTACTTCACTTTCGAGTGATAGGTCAGGCCAAGGCGAGTGCTTTCGAGGGCTTGAACCATGATGCCGATGTTGTAGCCAAGAGCGGTGTCGTCACCCTTGATCTTGACTTCGCCATCCGCTGGGCCCTGCACCAGCGACAGGTTCGATTCCAGCTTGCCGTCGATGCGATTGATGGTTGGGCCGAAACCGATGGAGACCTTGTCGTTGAAGGCGTAGCTCACAGTCGGTTGCAGGGTGACGATCCTGACTTCGCTCTTGCTGCCGAAGTAACGGCCGGCAAAGCCTTTCTCGTAGTCGGTCACCAGGCCGAATGGAGCGTAGACGCCGAAACCGACTGCCCAATGGTCATCGATTGGCTTGACGTAGTAGCCCATAGGCACGCCCATGAAAGGGACCATGTCACCTTTGTTGGAACCGCCATTCGGACTGGAGCTGGCGTCACTGATGTCAGTGTGCGCGTCGATGAATGCAACACCGCCGGTCACTTGTTCGCGCTTGAGGCGAGACATGCCGGCAGGGTTGCCAGCAATGGTGGATGCGTCGTCGGCAGAGGAAGATCGCCCGGCAAAACCTGTTCCCATCCCGCTGATGCTTTGTTCGTTGAGGGCAAAGCCACTTGCGAAGATTTGGGTGGATGCCATGGCAACGGCGAGGCTAATGGTGGTTTTGAGCATTACTTTTTTCATTATTAGAACTCCTGGTGATCACCGGGGCGAAAATTACCAACATTTTCGTCCCAGCGCTATAGGCTGTATGGCTTGAGTTAGAGCGGTTTTGTAGGACAATCCGACCGAATTCGCGACCCGTTACAGGATCTTTGGAAACCGGTGGGTCAGCAGGCGACCTGATTCATTGATGAAACACAGGTTTGCCAGGCGTAGGTAAAGTCGCGCAGGCGTCCTTGAGGCTGAAAAGTCTGGCGCCAGATTCGGGCCATACCCAACAAGTCATCCGCGGCGGGGAGGGGAGTGTTCTGTTCTTCTACCAGCAGCCAGGCGATGGCAGTGGCGTAACGCAGGTTGACGGTCAATTCCAGGTGCGGCCCGCTGAGAAAGGCATGCTGACTGGCCAGGCCGCGCACGAGGCTCGCGCGCTCCGGGTCCAATGCCAGATAGTGATCCCAGAGAGCCTGGTGGCGGGGTTCGGCAATTCGGTACAGGCCGTGTCCACGGCGGTCATGCAGGGCGGAACCAAGGGCAGACTGGCTGGCGGCGATACCCAGCAGCAGGGATTCGGCAGTTGCGCTATGGCGCCCTAGGTAAATCAAAGTCGGGCGGATCACATAACGGCACAGTTCGCTGGCAGCGATACCCATAAAGCCCTCGGAACATGAAGTGGTCGGCGATACCTGAAGGGAGCGTTGGCAGCGGGTGAATCGAATCAGGCTCGCCGGAAGCGGAACAAGCCGCTTGAGTTGAAGTGTAGTGTCATATTCGCGCTGTAAAGGACTGTTTTTAAAATATTTCCGGCTTCCAGTTATAACCGTTATACCCGTTAGTGCTTAGCCACAGGCCGCGCGATGAGAAATATAGGGCAATAAAAAGCCCCGCTTTTTGAGCAGGGCTTTTGAGGTTTTCAGCTTTTCCGGCGTGTCAGGCAACCAGTGCCTGACGGGTACGCTCGATCACTGCCTGCAGCGGTTCTGCGCTGGAGTATTGATCGGGGTACAGGCGTTCGCTGTGACGAGCGATGCCGTGTTCGTTGACCAGAGTAAAGCTGAAGCAGCCTTTGCGAGCGGCCATGATCAGGCAATTCATTGGTGCAAAAGCGTTGGTTAGGGTGCGAATGGCATCCTGGGTGTGGATTTGAGTAGTCATTAAATGGGTGTTCCTACAAGCGACACGGATAAGAGCCGTGCAAAATTAAAACGTTCCAGTGACGACGACCACCATTGGTCGATCGAAGAACCCGACTGGAACAAAGCAGCCAGTTTGAAGCGCTGATAATTTGCGCGCTTGGGCTGGCAGGTAGGTACTTAGGAGGGCAGGCAACACATCAAGGGCAAAGGTTCTGGGCCCGGGGTGAAGATCCTGATCAATTTGCAGGCTGGTTCGGTCAGAGTAAGTGAGCTTCGCAACACCCTTTGCTTTCGATTCAAAGGCTGTGTTGGCGTAAGGTTTACCTGGAAACCATCGAGGTGGTCGATCCCGCTTGTTCGGTGGAGGCTTCCTTTTGGAAGGCTGACCGGGAGGATTTGTTCGACCAGAATTGACTTTCAGCTTGGTACTAACGCCGCGGATACTAACGGATCGAGTCGGCGAAGGGAAGCGCGAAGGAAAAATAATTCCGGAGCCCTGCAATCTCGCTCCCTATTCGGCCATTTTCCGACCACTGGTCGTCGGTCCGGCACAAGCCTGGGACAAGGGTTTGCCAAGGTTATCCCCAGAAACGCTCCGAAAAAACTCTCCGAAAAAGCGCATCGATATAACTGCCACGAAGGTACTTGTGCACATAAGTTGCGCAGACTGTAACCGGACTGTCATCCGCGCCCCGACCACAGTGGGTGCCTGTATTGAAAATTTAAGTCAATGAAAAACATCGCTTTTTTTTACTGGTGAAAAAATCGTCAGTTTGACTGCGAGCCCCATTCCACTGGGCTTTGCGAGAGTTCAAGGGCGGTTGTCCACTGAGTTATCCACAGCTTCTGTGGATTGTCCCGAGCGCTTGCTCTAGGACGGGCGTGCCGGGTTTTTTTAGGCTTTACCTGTAAGAAAAAAAGAGTAGAGTGGCGCGCCTTCCGATCTGCCCCACAGTGTTTTATGAAGTTTCGCTCCGTATCAGTTTCTGCCACCTCCACACCTCCCGGTGTTACCCCTCCCAAACGCTTTTCGATGCGCGTGGCGGAGTGGTTGCTGGACAGCCCGCGCCTGGGTGAAAACACCAACGTCAAACACTTCGCCGGGCGTTTGCTCAAACAGCCTGCCCGTGAAGGTGTGGTGGCCGCGCAAAGTCGTCTCGGCCAGCTGATGTGCCGCGAATGCGGCAATGCCCGGGATCGCCGCATTGGCCAGGACCTGTTGCGCCAAGCCGCGCGAGCAGGCGATCGGCGCGCCCTGCAGGAACTGGGCTTGGTCGAAGACTGAGCTGTCCAAGTTCTGACGCCTTGGTTAACCTTCAAGCTTTATCTCATCGGCAGGAGTCGCTATGGCTATGGACTTGACCAGCATTTTGCTTGGTCTGGCGGGCGCTGCACTGCCATTGCTGGTACTGGCCTGGCAAATCCAGCGCCGTGCGAGCGCGGGGCAAGCCGAGGTGGCCATGCTGGAAGAGCGTCTGGCCATGTCGCAACTGGCGCAGGACGGCTTGAATGCCCAGCTTGAAACCTGTCGCGATGAAATCGGTGATCTGGGCCAAGCCAACGCCGCCAAGCAGGCAGACATGGCCGCCATGCGCCGAGAAATTGAACTGCTGCAGATCGAGCGCGACGACGCCCGCGACGCGTCTCACGCCTGGAACATCGAACGCGCCGGCAAAGAAGCCGAGCTGCGGCGCCTGGACGCCCAGGCGGCCTCGCTCAACGCCGAACTGCGTGAGCAGCAGGACAGCCATCAGCAACGCCTCAACGACCTGCAAGGCTCGCGAGACGAGCTGCGAGCACAGTTCGCCGAACTGGCGGGCAAGATCTTCGACGAGCGTGAGCAGCGTTTCGCCGAAACCAGCCAGCAGCGTCTCGGTCAGTTGCTCGATCCTTTGAAGGAGCGCATCCAGTCTTTCGAAAAACGTGTCGAGGAAAGCTATCAGGCTGAAGCCCGCGAACGGTTTTCTCTGGCCAAAGAGCTGGAACGCCTGCAGCAGCTGAACCTGCGTCTGAGCGACGAAGCCACCAACCTCACCCGCGCTTTGAAAGGGCAGAAAACCCAAGGCAACTGGGGCGAGCTGATTCTTGAGCGCGTGCTTGAACACGCCGGGCTGGAGAAGGGCCGCGAGTACCAGACCCAAGTCACGCTCAAGGGCCCGGACGGTGAGCGTTTCCAGCCGGACGTGATCATTTATCTACCGGGCGACAAGCAAGTGGTGGTCGACTCCAAAGTCAGCCTCACGGCCTATCAGCAGTACGTGGCGGCCGAAGACGATGCCATCGGCCAGATCGCCATCAAGCAGCACGTGCTGTCGCTGCGCAATCACGTCAAAGGCCTGTCGGGCAAGGATTACAAGCGACTCGACGGCTTGCACAGCCTGGATTTTGTCTTGCTCTTCGTGCCGATCGAAGCGGCGTTTTCCGCTGCCCTGCAAGCTGAGCCGACACTGTTTCAGGAGGCCTTCGACCGCAACATCGTCATCGTCAGCCCGACCACGTTGCTGGCGACCCTGCGAGTCATCGACAGCTTGTGGAAGCAGGAGCGCCAGAGCCAGAACGCCCGGGAAATCGCCGAGCGCGCCGGATGGCTGTACGACAAGTTTGTGTTGTTCATCCAGGACCTGGACGAAGTCGGCAATCGCTTGCAGCAACTGGACAAGGCCTACAGTTCAGCGCGCAATAAGCTGACAGAAGGGCGCGGCAACCTGGTCAGTCGCAGTGAGCAGTTGAAGTTGCTGGGGGCGCGAGCCAGCAAGAGCTTGCCGGCTGATCTGTTGGAGCGAGCGATGACTGATGTCGATGGATTGGCTGAGTTGCCTGAATAAACCACTCACTTCTGTGGCGAGGGAGCTTGCTCCCGTTGGGCTGCAAAGCAGCCCCAGTGCTGCCACGATGACTCTCAGGTGGGCCGCGCTGCCTGATTGACGACTGCTGCGCAGCCGAGCGGGAGCAAGCTCCCTCGCCACAGGTTTTGGGTGGTCAGAAAGATCGCGCTACAACGGCAAATGCCTACTCAACAACGCCCGCAACGCCGCCGGTTTCACCGGTTTTGCCAGGTACTCCAGGCCCGCCGCATGCACTTGGGCCACCGTTTCCGGCCGGCCATCGGCACTGATCACCACCCCCGGCACCGGTTCCCCAAGTTGGGTGCGCAACCAAGCCATCAACTCGGTCCCGGTCTCGCCATGGTCCAGGTGGTAATCCACCAGCGCCAACTGCGGACGCACACCGTCGCTCAATAGCGCCGCGCATTCATCGCGGTTGCGCGCGGTCCAGACCTGGCAACCCCAACGTGTCAGCAGGCTGTTCATGCCGATCAGGATGCTGTCTTCGTTATCGATACACAGCACCTGTGCGCCGCTCAACACATGGCCATTGAGCTCGCTGACCTTGGCCGGCGCCACAGTCTGTGCCCGCGCCAGCGGTACGCTGACACTGAACACGCTGCCACGCCCCGGCCAGGACCGAACGCGCAAGGTGTGACCCAACACGCGACACAGCCCATCGGCAATCGCCAGCCCCAGGCCCAGGCCTTTCTCGGCGCGCGTCTGGTGGCTGTCGAGGCGTTTGAATTCTTCGAAAATCACCTGCTGTTTGTCTTCCGGAATCCCCGGCCCACGGTCCCAGACCTCCAGGCACAACTCGCCCTTGCGCCGCCGCACGCCGAGCAGCACCGGCCCCTTGGCGTAGCGGAAGGCGTTGGTCAGGAAATTCTGCAAGATCCGGCGCAGCAGTTTGATGTCGCTGTCGATCCGCAACGTGCTGCCCCGAACACGGAATTTCAGCCCTTGCTCCTGAGCCAGTGCCTTGAACTCGGCGCCGAGCGCATCGAACAGCTCGTTAAGCACAAAGGGTTTGGGATCCGGGTTGATCTTGCCGTTTTCCAGGCGGGAAATGTCCAGCAGGTCGCTGATCAGGTCCTCGGCCGAGCGCAGTGAACTGTCCAGGTGATGCACCAGTTTCTGCGCCTCGCTGGACAGGCCATCGTCTTGATGGGAGAGGGCGGCGGAGAACAAGCGTGCGGCATTCAGCGGTTGCATCAAGTCATGGCTGACCGCCGCCAGAAAGCGGGTTTTCGACTGGTTGGCCGATTCCGCGGTGCCCTTGGCTTCGGTCAGGGCAACGTTGAGTTGTGACAGTTCGTGGGTCCGTGCGGTGACCCGCTGCTCCAGGCCTTCGTTGGCTTCGGTCAGCGCCTGCTCGGCTTCGCGGAACGCGGTGATGTCGGTGAAACTCATGACGAAACCGCCGCCGGGCATCGGGTTGCCGATCAGCTCGATCACACGCCCGTTGGGGAAAAGTCTTTCAGAGGTGTGGGCGCGCCCCTGACGCATCCAGTGCAAGCGGCGGGCGACGTGCACTTCGGCTTCGCCGGGGCCGCACAGTCCGCGCTCGGCGTTGTAGCGAATGATGTCGGCAATCGGTCGGCCAAGCCTGATCAGCCCATCCGGGTAATTGAACAGTTCCAGATAGCGCCGGTTCCAGGCCACCAGTTTCAGCGATTGGTCGACCACGCTGATGCCCTGGGTGATGTTTTCGATAGCGCCTTGCAACAGGGCGCGGTTGAACTGCAGCACTTCCGAGGCTTCGTCGGCGATGCGGACTACATCCTCCAGCTGCATTTCCCGACCTTCGATGGCGGCTTTTACCACCGCCCGCGTCGACGAAGCGCCTAGTACACCGGCCAGCAAGCGTTCGGTATGGGCGATCCATTCACCGTCGGCGTTCTGGTTCGGGTTGAAGCCTTTGCCTTGGCGGTAGGCAAAACGAATGAAGCTCTGCCGCGCCCGTTCTTCACCAACGAAGCGGGCGGCCAGTTGCAGCAAATCGTCGATCTGCACCGCCAGCATCGAGCGGGCGCTGGGGCGAGCGCTGATTTCCTGGCCGATGAAACGACCGGCCTGCCAGTGCTCCGAAACCCTCGTACGTGACAGTACCGATACCCAGGCGAACAACGTGAAGTTGGCCGCCAGCGACAACACCACGCCTTGTGTCAGCGGGGTGAGCGGCAGTTTCAGCGGGTTGTTGTGCAACCAGGCCAGACCCGGGAAACTGCTCAAGGACAAACCGAGGCTGTGGGCCGCGATCGGCAGAATCAGGGTGTAGAACCAGAGGAATGTCCCGGCGGCGAGACCGGCGAATACGCCCCGGCGGTTGGCCTGTTTCCAGTACAGCGCGCCGAGCATGGCCGGGGCCAGTTGGGTCACAGC
The DNA here is from genome assembly GCF_054897715.1 of Pseudomonas sp. RT6P73. NCBI lineage: Bacteria > Pseudomonadati > Pseudomonadota > Gammaproteobacteria > Pseudomonadales > Pseudomonadaceae > Pseudomonas > Pseudomonas sp. RT6P73. The sequence goes on from NZ_JBUBUV010000002.1 coordinate 1,406,182, forward strand.
GGCAAAGGCGATCTGGCCGATGGTCGCCAGGCTCGCAGTGGAGCCGAGCAGGCGATAACTGACGTAAGCCAGTAACAGAATCACCACGATGCTGACCCGGCGCACCGACAACATCCACTGGCGGAACACTTCGAACGGCCGCTCAGCGTTGTTTCGGCGCAGCAACCACGGCAGCAACATGTCGTTGGAGACCATGGTCGACAGCGCGACGCTGGCGACGATCACCATGCCGGTCGCCGCCGAAGCACCGCCGATAAAGGCCAGCATCGCCAGGGCCGGGTGGGCTTGGGCCAAGGGCAGGCTGATGACGAAAGAGTCCGGCAGTACTGAGCTGGGCAGCAGCATCTGACCGGCGAGGGCGATCGGTACGACAAACAACGCCGCCAGCGCCAGGTAAGCAGGGAACACCCATTTCGCCAGGCGCAGATCCTGAGGGTCGATGTTTTCCACCACCGTCACGTGGAACTGCCGGGGCAGGCAGATGATCGCCATCATCGCCACGCCGGTCTGCACCACCATCGACGGCCAGTTGATGGTTTCCTTCCAGTACTCCTCCAAGCGCGGGGCGAGCATGGCTTGGTCGAACAGGTCTTCAAATCCGTCGTACAGGCCGTAGGTCACGAACGCGCCGACCGCGAGAAACGCGAACAGCTTGACCAGCGATTCGAAGGCAATCGCCAGCACCATGCCGCGGTGGTGTTCCGTGGCGTCGAGGTTGCGGGTACCGAAGACAATGGTGAACAGCGCCAACACCAGCGACACGATCAGCGCCGTGTCCTGCGCGCGGGTGCCCATGGCATCGGCACCGGCGCCGATCAGCAAGTTCACCCCGAGGACGATGCCCTTGAGTTGCAGTGCGATGTAGGGCAGCACGCCCACCAGGCAGATCAGCGCCACCACCACCGCCAGCGACTGGGATTTGCCGTAGCGGGCGGCGATGAAGTCGGCGATGGAGGTGATGTTCTCTTGCTTGCTGATCATCACCATTTTTTGCAGGACCCACGGCGCGCAAACCAGCAGCAGGATCGGCCCGAGGTAGATCGGCAGGAAAGACCAGAGTTGTTCGGCGGCCTGGCCGACTGCGCCAAAGAAGGTCCAGCTGGTGCAATAGACCGCCAACGACAGGCTGTACACCCACGCGCGCACTCGCGGCGGCAACGGCGTGCTGCGCCGGTCACCGTAAAAGGCGATGGCGAACATGATGGCCATATAGGCCAGGGCGACGGCGGCGATCAGCCCGCTGGACAACGGCATGGGAACTCCCGACAAAAGACACCCGGGACTCCCGCCCGGTCAGACAGTCTCGCACGATGGCCGGGGTTAGTCAGTGTCGACCAAGGTCGTGGCGCGGTGGGGTGTCGCAGGGTGTTTGTCTGCTGGATCTTTGGTGTTTGGGCGGGCCTCTTCGCGGGCAAGCCTCGCTCCTACAGGTTTTGTGTCGTTCGCCGATTAAGTGAACTACGCAGAACCTGTGGGAGCGTGGCTTGCCCGCGAAGGCGGCCTCACTGACTCAACGCAATCTCGATCAACCGATGCAACTCCTCAACCTCCAGCGGCGCCGCCGAAAACAGGATACGAAACACCGTGGGTGCCGCCACGAGGTTGATCAATCGGTCGACACTCGGCTTCGGCTCATCCGGGTAACGATCCAGAATCGTCTGCAACTGCCCGCCGATGATTGTCGCGCAATAGACCGGTGTGGTGCTGCATTGCACGTCGCGCAGCATGTTGCGGCCGGGTTCGGAATTCATCTCGTCCAGATACTGCTCCGCCCAGGCCCGCACATCACCGTGCAAGCTGCCGGTGTTGGCCGGTTCGCTTTCCGGGCGAAGTCGAGCTAGAGCGACGTCGGCCAGCAGCGTCGACAAATCCCCCCAGCGCCGATAGATGGTCGACGGTGTAACCCCCGCGCGCGCAGCAATTTGCGGCACGGTCACGGTCGAGCGGTCCTGCTCTTCAAGCAGATCGCGGACAGCCGAATGAATCGACTCTTGCACCCGGGCGCTTCGACCGCCCGGGCGTAAACCTTCTTTAATAGCCATACGGCGGACCTTAACACAAAGAATTTGCTTTAAGCGCTGGCCGGTAGCACACTCCGCAAAAGCAATAAATTAGCTTTTGCGGAGTGTGCGCATGTCCAGTTCGATATCAAACCGTTCCAGCCTGTGGTTTCTGGCGATCACTTTACTGAGTTTTCTCGCCGCTTCCACTGCGCCGACGCCTCTGTATCACTTGTATCAGGAACACCTGCAATTTTCGGCAGCGACCCTGACCCTGATTTTCGGCGTGTACGCCATCAGCTTGCTCGCGGCGTTGCTCACGGTCGGTTCGCTCTCGGATTACCTGGGACGCAAACCGGTGATCTTCACCGCTGTGCTGCTCAACATGCTGGCCATGCTGTTGTTTATCAATGCCGACAGCGTTGCGTGGTTGATCTGCGCCCGAGTGCTTCAGGGCTTTGCAACCGGGATGGCCACGGCGGCGTTGGGTGCCGCGCTGCTGGACACCGATCGCCAGCAAGGGCCGCTGGTCAATAGCGTTGCGCCGCTGCTCGGCATGGCGGTTGGCGCCATGGGCTGCGGGTTGTTGGCCGAGTTCGCGCCGCTGCCGCTGCAATTGACCTTTTGGGTGCTGCTCGCGCTGTTCGGGTTGCAGGCGCTGTACGTCTGGCGTCTGCCGGAAAGCGTCAGTGCGCAACGTGGTGCGTTGGCATCGCTGCGTCCGACCCTGCATGTGCCCATCCAGGCGCGGCGTGCGTTGTGGCTGGTGCTGCCGATCAACACCGCCGCGTGGGCGCTCGGTGGTTTCTACGCGTCCCTCGCTCCGTCCCTTGTGCGGACGGCCACCGGATCGACGTCGAATCTGATTGGCGGGGCGACAGTGGCGGTGCTGACCGTCACCGGCGCGTTGATGATCTACACCTTGCGCAGTCGTCCGGCCGATAAAGTCTTGCGGGTCGGCGCGAGCATTCTGCCCGTGGGGGTGGCGCTGATTTTACTGGCGGTCCACAGCGCCAGCCTGCCGCTGTTTTTCATCGGGACGCTGGTCGCCGGTTGCGGTTTCGGCGCCAGTTTCCTCGGCTCGTTGCGCAGCGTGGTGCCGATGGCGCTGCCTCACGAACGGGCCGGGTTGATGTCGGCGTTTTATGTACTCAGTTATCTGGCGTTCTGCTTGCCGTCGTTGCTGGCGGGGAATCTGACGCGAGCCTTTGGTCTGGTGACCACGACCGATGGCTATGGCGCGGTGCTGATTGTCCTGTCGGTCGGCGCTCTGCTCGCGCTGATGCGTCAGCAGCCGGTCAAAGTCTCTGGTGTCGATGTTCGATGACCGCTAGCCTTGGCACCGCCACTTCTTTCGACGGACCGCTCCATGAAGATTATCCACAGCAAATCCTTCACCGCTGACCGTGCCTGGGGCGCCCTGGAGATCGCCAACATGAACGGCATCACCACCCGTTTGCACTGGACCGACCAGCCGTATAAATGGCACGTCAACGATGGGCAGGAAGTGTTCGTCGTGCTCGATGGTCAGGTGCAGATGCGCTACCGCGAAGAGGGCGTCGAGAAGGAAGCGCTGCTGGACGTGGGCGATATCTTTTATGCGTCTGTCGGCACCGAACACGTCGCCCATCCGCTAGGCGCGGCGAGGATCCTGGTGATCGAGACTGAAGGCAGCGTTTGACGCTATATCTGTAAAACAGATAACAGTTAGAGATATTACCCGTTATATAGATATTCGATTGAGATCTACCATGAATTCCACCTCACAAGAGGAAGAGGAATTCACCATGACATGCCCCAACACCACCCCCGGTTTCAAACCGTTCAGCCATTTGCAACACCCGCTGGAGGCCATTCGCCAATTCACGCCCAACTGGTTCGCCGCAACCATGGGGACCGGCGTGCTGGCATTGGCGCTGGCGCAATTGCCCGTCGCCATACCCGGTCTGCACGCGGTGGCCGAAGGTCTCTGGCTGCTCAATATCTGCCTGTTTGTATTGTTCACCGCAGCGTACGCGGCACGCTGGATGATGTTCTTCGATGAGGCGCGACGGATTTTCGGCCACTCCACGGTCTCGATGTTTTTCGGCACCATCCCCATGGGGTTGGCGACCATCATCAACGGTTTCCTGGTGTTCGGCTTGCCGCGCTGGGGCGACGGTGTGATTCATGTCGCCGAAGTGCTGTGGTGGCTCGATGTGGCCATGTCTGTGGCCTGCGGCGTGCTGATTCCCTACATGATGTTCACCCGTCAGGAACACAGCATCGACCAGATGACAGCGGTCTGGCTGTTGCCTGTAGTCGCGGCGGAAGTGGCCGCCGCCAGCGGTGGTTTGCTGGCACCGCACCTGGCCGATGCCCATTCGCAACTGGTGGTGCTGACGACCAGCTACGTACTCTGGGCCTTTTCCCTCCCGGTGGCGTTCAGCATTCTGACGATTCTGTTGTTGCGCATGGCGCTGCATAAACTGCCTCACGAAAACATGGCCGCCTCCAGCTGGCTGGCGCTGGGCCCGATCGGCACCGGGGCGTTGGGTATGTTGCTGCTGGGCGCCGACGCGCCGGCCATCTTCGCGGCCAACGGCCTGCCGGGCATAGGTGAAATTGCCGCCGGGTTGGGCCTGGTGGCCGGGATCACGCTGTGGGGATTCGGCTTCTGGTGGATGCTGATGGCGGTGCTGATTACCGTGCGTTACCTGCGCGACGGTATCCCGTTCAACCTTGGCTGGTGGGGCTTTACCTTCCCGCTGGGTGTCTACTCTCTGACGACGTTGAAACTGGGCAGCACCTTGAGCCTGACGTTTTTCAGTGTCTTTGGCTGCGTGCTGGTGGCGATGCTGGCGGTGATGTGGCTGATCGTCTCCCTACGCACGGTGCAGGGCGCGTGGCGGGGCGAGTTGTTTGTCTCGCCGTGCATTGCAGGATTAAAGAAATAACCGGCAAAGATTAGGTAATGTGTGGCCTGGATCGACGTTCGACATTCCAATAAAAACCGCCACGCCACTCTTTACCCAACATCAGGGACACATGGAAGATGAGCCACCCCTCACAGTTCACCTTGCTTCGCACCCGGCGCTTCCTGCCATTCTTTATTACGCAGTCCCTCGGGGCGTTCAACGACAACATCTTCAAACAGTCGTTGATCCTCGCCATTCTGTACAAGCTGACGATTGAGGGTGACCGTTCGATCTGGGTCAACCTGTGCGCGTTGCTGTTTATCCTGCCGTTCTTTCTGTTCTCGGCACTGGCCGGGCAGTTCGGGGAAAAGTTCGCCAAGGACGCGCTGATTCGTCTGATCAAGCTCGGGGAAATCGCCATCATGGCGGTCGGCGCGGTCGGTTTCCTGTTCGATCACCTGTCGCTGATGCTGGTGGCGCTGTTCGCCATGGGCACGCACTCGGCGCTGTTCGGGCCAGTGAAATACTCGATCCTGCCCCAGGCCTTGCGTGAAGAAGAGCTGGTGGGCGGTAACGGGCTGGTGGAAATGGGCACGTTTCTGGCGATCCTCGCGGGGACCATCGGCGCCGGGATCATGATGTCGTCCAGTCATTACGCGCCCATCGTTTCCACCGCGATCATCGGTATCGCGGTGCTCGGCTACCTGGCCAGCCGCAGCATTCCCCGGGCGGCGGCCTCATCGCCGAACATGCGCCTGAACTGGAACATCTTCAGCCAATCCTGGGCCACCTTGAAACTGGGCCTGGGGCAAACGCCTGCGGTGTCGCGTTCCATCGTCGGCAACTCGTGGTTCTGGTTTGTCGGGGCGATTTATCTGACGCAGATCCCGGCCTATGCCAAGGAATGGATGCACGGCGACGAGACGGTGGTGACGCTGATTCTGACGGTGTTCTCGGTGGGTATCGCGCTGGGCTCGATGCTCTGCGAGAAACTCTCCGGACGCAAAGTCGAGATCGGCCTGGTGCCGTTCGGTTCGTTCGGGTTGACGGTATTTGGTTTGCTGCTGTGGTGGCATTCCGGCGGTATTCCAGACAGCGTTGACGGCCATGGCTGGATCGAAATCCTTGGGTTTGGCCACACCTGGCTGGTGCTGATCGACATTCTGGGGCTGGGGATTTTCGGTGGTTTCTACATTGTGCCGCTGTACGCGCTGATTCAGTCGCGCACCCCGGAGAACGAGCGGGCGCGGGTGATTGCCGCCAACAACATTCTCAACGCACTGTTTATGGTGGTGTCGGCGATTGTCTCGATCGTCCTGCTGAGCATGGTCGAACTGTCGATCCCGCAGCTGTTTCTGGTGGTGTCGCTGCTGAACATCGGCGTCAACGCCTACATCTTCAGCATCGTCCCCGAGTTCACCATGCGCTTCATGATCTGGCTGCTCAGCCATTCCATGTACCGCGTGGAGCATCGCAACCTCGACTTGATCCCGGATGAAGGCGCGGCATTGCTGGTCTGCAATCACGTGTCGTTTGTCGACGCGTTGCTGATTGGCGGCGCGGTGCGTCGGCCGATTCGCTTTGTCATGTACTACAAGATCTACAACCTGCCGGTGCTGAACTTTATCTTTCGCACGGCCGGGACGATTCCGATCGCAGGGCGCCAGGAAGACATTCAAATCTACGAAAAGGCCTTCACGCGGATTGCCCAATATCTGAAGGACGGTGAGCTGGTGTGCATCTTCCCTGAAGGCAAGTTGACCGCCGACGGGGAGATGAGCGAGTTCAAGGGTGGCCTGGTGCGGATTCTCGAAGAGACACCGGTGCCGGTGATTCCGCTGGCGTTGCAAGGGTTGTGGGGGAGTTTCTTCAGCCGCGATCCGGGCAAGGGGCTGTTTCGTCGGTTGTGGTCGCGGGTGACGTTGGTGGCGGGGCCGGCGGTGGCGGTTGAGGTGGCGGAGCCTGCAGCGTTGCAGGCGATGGTCGGGGATTTGCGCGGCACAGTTAGATAGTCAGTGACTTTGAGGGCCTCTTCGCGGGCAAGCCTCGCTCCTACAGGGTTAATAGTTCCCTGTAGGAGCGAGGCTTGCCCGCGAAGGCGATCTTAAGGTCAGGCGCTGACCTTGAGCCCAATCAACCCGGCAATAATCAACGCCACACTGGCCAGCCTGAACAGTGCCATGGATTCACCAAACAGAATGATCCCGGCGATGACCGTGCCCACGGCGCCCACGCCCGTCCAGATCGCATAGGCCGTGCCCAGCGGCAATTCCTTCATGGCAAGGCCGAGCAAGCCAAGGCTGATGACCATGGCGGCAACGGTCAATGCGGTCGGGAGAGGGCGGCTGAAACCGTCGGTGTATTTCAGGCCGACGGCCCAGCCGACTTCGAACAGGCCGGCGAAAAACAGAATGATCCAGGACATGAAAGACCTCCATCGATTGACGGGGTCGTCCCCAGATTAATGACTCGATCGAGCCGCGAGGTCGTCCTCGCGTTGCGCAATAGAGTGCCCATCATTAACCCGAGGATCAAGTTTTCGGATTACTCGGCCGCTTGTTGAGCCGCGATTTCCCGATCTTGTTTCTCGCTCATGCGGCGGAAATACGTCGAGAGCAACGCCCCTGAAATGTTGTGCCATACGCTGAACAGCGCGCTAGGCACTGCCGCCAATGGCGAGAAGTGCGCACTGGCCAACGCGGCGCCCAAGCCGGAATTCTGCATGCCGACTTCCAGTGCCAGGGATTTGCGCTGGGCCAGCGGCAACTTGAACAGGCGCCCGGTGAAGTAGCCCAGCAGATAACCGAAGCTGTTGTGCAACATCACCACGGCCATGATCAGCAGGCCGGATTCGGCGATCTTCGCCTGGCTGGCGGCCACCACGGCGGTGACGATGATCACGATGCTCACCACGGAAATCAGTGGCAACACCTCCACTGCATGGCGAACCCGATCGCCCAACAGGCGCTGAGCAACCACGCCAAGCACAATTGGCAACAGCACCACTTGCAGGATCGACCAGAACAGCTCCATGAAGGACACCGGCAACCACGCCGAGGCCAGCAGCCAGATCAGCGCGGGTGTCAGCAGCGGAGCGAGGAGGGTGGTGACGGCGGCGATGGCCACCGACAGTGCCAGGTCGCCGCGCGCCAGCCAGGTCATCACGTTCGACGAGGTGCCACTTGGGCAACAGCCGACCAGAATCACGCCGACGGCGATTTCCGGTGGCAGGTTGAACGCCTGGCAGAGCAACCACGCCACGCCGGGCATGATTACGAAATGTGCAACCACGCCCAGCGCCACGCGCCACGGATGGCGAGCGACTTCGGCGAAGTCTTCGAGTTTGAGGGTCAGGCCCATGCCGAACATCACCAGGCCCAGCAACGGCACGATCGCGCCTTTCAGGCCAATGAACCACGTCGGCTGCAAGAACGCCACGACCGCGAAAATCAGTACCCAATAAGCGAAGGTGTTGCCGACAAAGCGACTCAATGCAGCGAGGGCGCGCACGGGCTGATCCTTATTTTATTGAACACCACAAAAACAATGTGGGAGTGAGCCTGCTCGCGATGAGGGACTGACATTCAACATTGATGTTGACTGACACTCCGCCATCGCGAGCAGGCTCGCTCCCACAGTAGTAATCACAAGACTTTAGATCCCTTGCGGAAGCTCTTCACTGCCCAACGCTTCAACCAGCGCCGGCAGGAAATCGCCGAAGGTCAGCATCATCAGGGTGAAGCTGGCGTCCAGCTGGCCGAGGGCTTCTTCGCCACCGTCCTGTTCTGCCTGGTCTTGCAGCAGGTCTTCGAACTTCAGGCGCTTGACCACCATCTTGTCGTCGAGGACGAAAGACAGCTTGTCTTGCCAGGCCAGCGACAGCTGAGTCACCACTTTGCCGGTGCTCAAGTGCAGCTGAATCTCTTCGCTGGTCAGGTCCTGACGCTTGCAACGCACGATGCCGCCGTCTTCGTGGGTGTCGCGCAGTTCGCACTCGTCCAGTACAAAGAAGTCGTCCGCGGCTTTCTGGGTGGTGACCCATTCAGTCATGGTCGCGGTCGGCGACATTTTAACGGTCAGTGGACGTACCGGCAGGGTGCCGATCACTTCACGCAAGGTGGACAGCAGGTCTTCGGCACGTTTCGGGCTGGCCGAGTTGACCAGGATCAGACCCTGTTTCGGCGCAATGGCCGCGAAGGTCGACGAACGACGGATAAAGGCACGCGGCAGGAACGCCTGGATGATTTCATCCTTGATCTGGTCGCGTTCCTTTTTGTAGACCTTGCGCATTTGTTCGGCTTCGATCTCTTCGACCTTTTCCTTCACGGCGTCACGCACGACGCTGCCCGGCAAGATGCGCTCTTCTTTACGCGCGGCGATCAGCAGGAAGTCGCCGCTGACGTGCACCAGGGGTGCATCTTCGCCTTTGCCGAATGGCGCGACGAAACCGTAGGTGGTCAACTCCTGGCTTGCACATGGACGCGCCAGTTTGGTGGCCAGTGCAGTTTCCAACGCCTCGGCATCAAAAGGCAGATCTTGGGTCAGGCGATAGATAAGCAGGTTTTTGAACCACATGGGGCGAGTCTCTCCTTTATACAAAGGGGGGCATTATTCTCTTAGCGAAGCCATAGGCCAACCCTTCTCTAAGCCTTTGGAAGGCCTGCAAAAATTATTTAAAAAAGTGCTTGCCAGAGGTTGGGGCGCTCCGTAGAATGCGCGCCACACCGAAAGTGAAGGGTGATTAGCTCAGCTGGGAGAGCGTCTGCCTTACAAGCAGAATGTCGGCGGTTCGATCCCGTCATCACCCACCATTCGCTTTAGTGTTACGCGCAGCGGTAGTTCAGTCGGTTAGAATACCGGCCTGTCACGCCGGGGGTCGCGGGTTCGAGTCCCGTCCGCTGCGCCATATTCGGTAATCTGGAACGCTGAACGCCAGGTCACCACGGAAAAGCCCGCTAACGCGGGTTTTTTTCTGCCCAAAGTTTGTACGTTGTTCCTGCAGGTCGTGTCGTTTTACCGATTTTCAGATTTATTTGAAAAATTATTCAATTAAATCAACACTTTATGAAAATCTGTGGCACAATGCGCCCCGCAACGAAGGTAAAGGGTGATTAGCTCAACTGGGAGAGCGTCTGCCTTACAAGCAGAATGTCGGCGGTTCGATCCCGTCATCACCCACCATTTACTTTCAACGCTACGCGCAGCGGTAGTTCAGTCGGTTAGAATACCGGCCTGTCACGCCGGGGGTCGCGGGTTCGAGTCCCGTCCGCTGCGCCATATTCGGTAACCTGGAACGCTGAACGCCAGGTCACCACACAGAAAGCCCGCTTATGCGGGCTTTTTGCTGTCCGGGATTTGGCTTTTTGCCGACTATCCATGAAAAGCGAATTGCGCCATCACGCGATCTGTAGCAGCTGGCGAAGCCTGCGTTCGGCTGCGCAGCAGTCGTAAACCCTGAGCCCCGGATGGATCTGACGCACCGCGTTGTGTGGTTTTACGACTGCTACGCAGCCGAACGCAGGCTTCGCCAGCTGCTACACGTATGCGGTTTGCGCTGAAGTGTGTTGATCGTCGAGTCGTTTTTTACTTCTGCCCGCTTCTCATTGCTCGGCGTTACGGCTGTGGCGGTAATCGCTGACCGCTTCATACACCGCTTTGCGCAGGCGGTTGATGCCGCCAATCGGTCGATGGGCCTCAAGCCCGAACCACGGATTGAACGACTGGTTGTCGCATTGCAGGTTCAGCGTCGGCGTATCGAAGTCCTGGGCGGGCAGCTTGATCCGTGCCACGGTTTCGAACGGTGCATCCTTTTCCTTCCATTCAATACTTGTGTCCTCGATCGGCATGTATTTGCCGGGATCCTGCTTCTGGATCTGCAAGACGAAGCACGCGGGCACCCGATCCGTCGACAATTGCTGGTTCAGCGCATTGCGCAAAAAATTTGGCAGCTTCTGGTTCTGCGCCGGCAACGTGTAGGCCGGGCAGCTGTCGGGGTCCGGCATGACCCGGAATTTGGCGTTGGCTTCACCAAACTTGTAGGGCGAAACCGAAAAGTAAGTCGTCTGCGTCGGACTTTCCGGAGCAGGGGAGAGTGTCGCCAAGGCAATAAACAGATGACGAACCTGCCACGTGCGCGGATCCCAGCCGGGGAAAAACGCCGTCAGCTTCTTGCCATCGGCCTGCGCAGCCACATTCTGACGGTATTCGGCGACATCGCTGACGAAGAAATTCGGGTGGCTGAACATCACGAAGTCCTGTTCGCCGCGGCTTTGTTGATCGGTGAGCAGTTGTTTGCCGGGCACATCGAGCAGCTTGATCGCCATGCCCCGGGCATCGCGAATACTGTCGAACTGTGGATAGGCATTGCCGTTGGACAGTCGCATCGTCGCTTGCCAGGTTTTGCCGGGTTGACTGAACACGCCCTGACGCAGCTCATTCGCCAGATCCGGCAACACCTGGACTTCGGCCTTCACACAGCCGTGCGCCTTGGCATGCGCATCGCGCAGGTAGCGGGTGCTTTCGCGGTGCTGATCGACGATGCGCACGGCCGTCTGAATGATGTCCTGAGTCATCGCCGCTTCGCCGTTCGGGATCAGTTCCTCAGGCGAGACCGGTCCACGGTGCTGCCAGGCAAACCACGCCGTGGCCAGTGCCCAACCCAGCAATCCCAAGCCGAACAAGCAAAGCAGGACTCTGCCGAGAAAGGCGCCAAACCAGATCCAGAGTCTGCTCATGGCAATTGTGCCTCCAACGGGCCGCCCAACACTTTCAGGTACTCCAGCAGCGCCCAGCGCTCCTCCGGTTGCAGCAGGCGACCGATGACGCCGTTGCCACGCTTGCCGGCCCGGAATTCGTGGCCGCTGTTGTAATTGCCGGTGATGCGCGTGTCGAACTTGAAGCCATTGGTGAAGGCCTCGGTGCGATAACCCAGGTGCCTGGGGTCGTACTCGAACGTGCCTTTGTAGAAGGTCGTTGCGCGTTCATCCTGGGGCGAGAGCAGTTGATAAATGCTCGGCACCGAACCGTTGTGCAGAAACGGCGCCGTCGCCCAGACGCCGGCCAATGGGCGGGCCTTGTAGGCGCGCAGTTCGCGCACACCAATCGGCAGGCCGAAGCCATCCATGTCCGGGCGCTCGGCCTCGGGGATTTTCGCCTCGCGGTAGGCCCTGTTTCCTACGAACGCGGTGACATAGGCCAGGCCTTTGGCTGACGAGAGTTTGCTCATGTCCAGCGGTTCAGTGGGCGGCGGCTGCAACTGCACATCCAGTTTCGCCAGTTCCGCCGGGTCCCATTGCAAGGCGCTGAGGTCGAAGCGATGGTCGGCAATGTTATTGGCCGCGCCCGGGTCTGTGCCGATGTATTCCACCGGCAGCATTTTCAGATGTTGCACCCAGCGGCCATTGGTTTGAACCGATCGAGGCACGTGGCAACCGGCGCAGTTTTCGCTGAACAATTCGCGACCTTTAACGGCCAGGGGCTTGTTGACAGTGCCCAGCACGTCTTCCGGCCAGGCCGGTGGTTTGAGCCGTTGCAGGGATTGTTCGATCTGGTGCAGGTCGCGCAAGCGGACACTCGACGGATAGCGCTCGTCACCTTTAAGCGGTTGGCCGTTGGCGTCGAAGAAATTCAGGGTCGCGCCGACGCCCAGCGCCTCGCCAATGTTGCGCGCCATCGGTTGCTGCGCCGAACCGTTCCATTGCACCCAGTCAAAGGTCCACATGTCCCACAATTGCGGGTAGTCCACCGGGGCATTCGCTACGCGGTAATTATCGGCTGAAATCGCGTCGCCGAAGGTGGCGTTGGCGATACGGCCAAACGCGTCGGTTCGGCCGGGGCCTTCCTCGGTCGGGTAGAGCCCGCGATGGGTATCGTTCCAGGCCACCTTCACGAAGGTATTCAGAGAGGTTTTGAAGTCTTTGCGCAGTTGTTGGTGCCGGGCGTCGTAGTCCTCGCCCAGCACGTTGCGGGCGAAGCGTTCGAATTTCCAAGGGTTGTAGTACGTCGAGGCCAGACTGGCTACCAGCGCCTGTCCGAAACTGCCGCCGCGCAGTGTAGGAACACTGGAAGGCAGGACGTGCTGCGCCGAACCTCCGTCGATGCGCACGCCCTGGCCGTTGAAACGCAATTCACCGGTGTGGCAGGCGGCACAGGTGATGTCGAGGTATTCGTCCTGGCTGCCAGGGTTTTGATGGCGGGCAAAACCCACGGGCAAGTTGCCAGGGTTGTTTGGCGTGGCTTTCTGCCCGGGATCGATCAGAAAACCAAAGCGCGCGAGATACTCGGGGGCGGCGAATCGTTGTTCCGAGAAGGGCAGTTCGAGTTCCTTGAACCAGTCATAGCGCAAGCCTTTGACCTGAGTGCCCTGGGGGGTGAAGTAGTAAGCCTGGCGGTCGGCGGCGCTCCACTGCTCCAGATAACGCACCTTTTGTGCGGGGGACCAAGTCGGCAGTTTCGGGTTGGCGACGTAATACAGAACAACGGCCAGGCCCAGCCCCAACAGCACAGCGAACAGCACCAGCAGGCGGAATAAGAGACGCAAGATAAACATCCTTGTCGATTTGTAGCTCTCTTATGCCTCAGGATCCGGGGTGCGGCAAGTGGCCATTACGCCAGATGTTGTGGGATCCGGCACCCGTCTCTGTGAGCCCAAGATGACAGAAGCTTCATCATTCCAATCCCGAAATGCGTTAAAACACCTGAACTTATCAGAAGTTTCCTGCTCTCATGCCGGTAGCCATTGGTCGTGGCCGCCTGATAAGCTCGCGGCTTTACTCGATTGCCCTTTAGGCGCATGAACAAGGAAATAGCATGAAACAGCATCGGTTGGCGGCGGCGGTGGCCCTGGTTAGCCTGGTACTTGCGGGTTGTGATTCGCAGACCAGCGTAGAGCTGAAAACCCCGGCGCAAAAAGCTTCCTACGGGATTGGCCTGAACATGGGCAAGAGCCTGGCTCAGGAAGGCATGGATGACCTGGACTCCAAAGCCGTAGCCCAAGGCATCGAAGATGCCGTCGGCAAGAAAGAACAGAAGCTGAAAGATGACGAACTGGTCGAAGCCTTCGCAGCACTGCAGAAGCGTGCTGAAGAGCGTATGGCCAAAATGAGCGAAGAGTCGGCCTCCGCCGGCAAGAAATTCCTCGAAGACAACGCCAAGAAAGCCGGTGTAACCACCACTGCTTCGGGCCTGCAATACGAAGTGGTCAAGAAAGCTGATGGCGCACAGCCTAAGCCGACCGACGTAGTGACTGTTCACTACACCGGCAAGCTGACCAACGGCACTACCTTTGACAGCTCCGTCGAGCGTGGCAGCCCGATCGATCTGCCGGTTAGCGGCGTGATTCCGGGTTGGGTCGAAGGCCTGCAACTGATGCACGTTGGCGAGAAGTACAAACTGTACATCCCTAGCGAACTGGCCTACGGCGCCCAAAGCCCAAGCCCGGCGATTCCAGCCAACTCGGTGCTGGTATTCGACCTGGAACTGCTGGCGATCAAGGATCCAGCAAAAGAAGACGCCGCCAAGTAATCAGCGTCTGCTTTAAAAACAACGCCTCGCTTTATGCGGGGCGTTGTTGCATCTGGCGTTCAGCAAGGGTAAACAAAGCGAACGGATGCTGTACGTTGCAGTCATAGCCATTGAGGACGCCGTGCTATCCGCGCCGACGCGCCAAGTCAATGAAATCTTGGGTTTTTTTATGTGAGTAAAAAACGCCCGATCTGAGTTGAGCCCTTATGAAACGGGGCTTTCAGCCGTGAAAAATGGCTCTGTTCACAAGGTTATCCACAATTTGTGTGGATAACATTTCAGCGGGAGGAATGATGAAAGCACCCTGGAGTTTCGCTCGTTTCCTGCCACTCGCCGGACGCCTGCTTGCCCGTGGACGTTTGCCGACCCTGTTGTTCGCCGTCGCCAGCAAAGGTGCCAGCCAAGGCAACCGGTTGGGCAAACTCAAGGACGATTTTCGCCTGTTGCAGGCACTGTGCCTGGCCTACTGGCGCGGCGAGTACCGCGCCATCAGCCCGAAGGCGCTGATCTCGGTGGTTGCCGGCCTGATGTACTTCCTAAGCCCGGTGGATGCGATTCCGGACTTCATCCCGATGTTCGGCATGCTCGATGACATCGCCGTGCTGGCCTGGCTGATGAAAGTCCTCGACGACGAACTCAATGCCTTCCGTGCCTGGCGCAATCGCCAGTTGCCGGAGAAGCTCGCGGTGGCCGAGCGCCTCCCCGATACCCCCGAGCAACTACAGCTTCAGGGACCGAAAAAAACCTGAATTGATTGAGGATCGTCCTTATATTCATACCCCCCGCGACCGTGGCCGCTGTTAGGATTACACTTCTAGGGAAAAGTGCCGACTCGCTAAGTGTCGTTGTCCTACGGGGAAGTCATGGATATTCAGATAATCACACGCGAAGGCGAGCCCGAATACGCGGTTTTGCCGTGGGCTCAGTATCAGGCTCTACTGAAAGCAGCAGGCATCAACGAACAACCGGCACCCGATAAGCCGGTGCGTCACGCAGCATCACCAGACCAGATTCTTCCAGGTCTGGATCAACTACGCAGTTTGCGCGAAGGGAAGGGCATCGCCATTGAGGCGCTCGCCCGCACGGTAGGCATCAGCCCGTCTTATCTGGCCTTGATCGAAAGTGGCGAGCGTCTGCCCGACGCTGCGATTCGCCGCAGCCTGGCCTGGGAACTGACGGTGCCAGGGTGGAGGGATGAATCGTGAGCGTACGCATCAGTCGTCAACATTGGGACGGGTTGCTGGGTGAGCTGGATCAGGCCCGCCGCCAGCGCCATCTGCTGACCTATCGAGCCTTGCTGGAACGTTTGCAGTTGCCCACGCCGGCCATGCAAACCCTCACCGCTGCGCTGGAGCATCTGGCTGCGCTGGACGCCAAGGCCGAGCAGCCGTTGCGCAGCTCGCTGGTGATCAGCCAGGGCGCCAGTCGCCTGCCACGCACCGGTTTCTTCGAATGCGTCGAACGTCTGGGGCGTTTCTCCGGGCCGTCCGACGGTGTTGCTGCCGCCTCGTGGCACGCCTCGGAAGTGGTGCGCGTGTTCGAATACGAGTACCCGGAATCGGCGGAGGCCTGAGTGTTTCTAAAGCTCAAGGCACGGGCCGGTTACTGGCTGGCCCGCCGGTTGTTTCACTGGTCGTGGTTCGTGCGACAGCCCCGTGGCTGGAGCTGGCTCGAAGGCCAGTTCGCCCGCATGGCCAACCTGGGTGACGTCGGCGCGCAAAGCTTCTATGGCCACATCCTGACCTTTCGCGGCGTCGGCCTTGGGGCTCGTGAGGAAGGCGTCCGATTGCTGCGCCTGGCGGCGTTGGCGGGGGATGGCAAAGCGGCGTATCAGGTGGGCGTGATCAGTTTGGCGGGGACGCCGAGCAAGGCGCCGGATCCGACTGAAGCGACGCGGTTTTGGGCAATTGCGGCGAAGGCGGGGCATCCGTTGGCTGAGATGAAACTGAAAGAACTGGCGTCTCGCGATTCGGCGAAATAAATACATAGCTGTTCGACAAATGAACGTGGCGTGAGGGAAACCTCCCGCCACGTTTGCGTTTCTGACGGTTCGTTTATTTGTGGCGACGAATTAGGGAATTGCCCTACGCCAACTTCGTCCTTTGCTGGCTTCTTTCCTGATTGATCACCCGCAAAGTGCTGCGCGTTTATTGCTGTGTAAATCCATCGGAGATTTCCTTCGAGTTGTGGCGGCTTTCATGAACTGGTGAGAACAGAGTTCACCCGATAGCCTTTGATGGTCACTGAAAACTCAGTGGTGGGGTGTAGGAACCCTTTCAGCATCGGTATAGCGTCAGCGTCGAAACCGGGTTTGCGGCCATCAATGTGCGTCCGTAAAATCTGTTGCGGCGGCTATGCGCGGGCACGCTTCGGCGTGGTCGAGTCTCCGATGCTCGGTATTCCTACCCCGCGTATAGCTGCCACCCAAGCCTGTAGGAAGGTTTTTGGCAGCTCCCATTGTCATCGGAAGGTCTCAAATGCCAACACTACATCCTGATCCACCCTACGAAAAACCGGTTTCCCATCCAAAAGATCGCTTCATGGCGCTGACCAGTAATTGCTGCGATATGCCCACCTTGTTCGTCGACACCCACGCCCCGCTCGATATTTTGACCGACGCTGCCCGCTACCGAATCCGGGCGGTCACCCAAGTACTGGAAAACCTTTCCATGCGTGGTTCGATTGAGTGCGATTCCATGATTCTCAGCGATTTTGCGTTGCTGTGCGCCATTCCGTTGCGCGATGGCTGTGATGTGCTGGATGTGGTTGGGCGGCGGTTGGGGGCGAGGTCAGAAGCGGATTAATTCCAGAGATTTTGGTTGTCTGGTCGGGCCTCTTCGCGGGCAAGCCTCGCTCCTACACGGGTTCTGTGTCGTTCACAATAACTCCGAACTGTACAAACCCAGTGTAGGAGCGAGGCTTGCCTGCGAAGGCGTCAGTTCAATCAACGATGCCCTGACAGCAACTCATCCTCTCGCCCCGGCACCACCAGACTATCAATCACATGCACGCTATACCCCGGCACGTTCTTCGCGTGATGTTTGGCCTGCGAAGCCATCTCAGCCAATTGGCTCGCATCGAGTTGTCCACAGGCCTGTGGATGCAAATGCACCACGCCGATCGACAATGACAGCAACGGAAACTCCTGGCGCACGCCCTGGCGATTCGGTGCGATAAAGCAGCCGGCTTCCAGGTGTTCGCTGCGGTAGAAGCGTCGGCACTGGCTCTGGAAGTCGTCCAGCAGCTGGTTCAAACGTTTGCGCCAGTCTTCCGGGCCGAGCACCAGGAGGAAGTCATCACCGCCGATATGGCCGACGAAGTCGCGGGACGGGTCGACGCGATCGTTCAGACATTGCGCCAGGCACAGCAGGACTTCGTCCCCACGGCCGTAGCCGTAGATGTCGTTGAAGGGTTTGAAACTGTCGATGTCGACGTAGCAGATCACCGATTCCCGCTCCTGTTGCAGCAGGCGCGTCAGGCATTGCTGGATGGGCACGTTGCCCGGCAACAGGGTCAGCGGGTTGGCGTAGCGAGCTTGCTGGATTTTCAGTTCGGTAATCAGTTTGAGTACATCGATCACCCGGCCCAATCCCAGATAACCGCCGTTGAGGGTGATGATGAAATCTTCTTCAATGCGCTGCCGCGCACGACTGGTGATCAAGCGACTGACCTGTTGCAGCGACTGGCTCATTTCCACGGCAAGAAAATCGTCGTTCATCAGGCGGCTGATGGGCTTGCGGGCAAACAGGTCGGTCGCAAAGGGCTTGAGCAATGCGTCCGAGAGCGAATGCCGATGGACGATGCCGCAAGGATGGCCTTGCTCGTCGAGCACCGCCAGTGAGTTCAGGTTGGCCTGGCGGCGGAAGGCTTCCAGCACCGTGGCTGTCGGTGTGTTCCGGTGCACAGCCGGTTGGTCGTTGAGCAAGGCGCTGAGGTCGCTGCCTTCGTCATTCAGCGCCACGGCGTTGCTGTCGTGTTTGGGCATCAAGGCTCGGGCATCGCGAGGTGGATGCTCTTGGGGCCGACACAGCAAATAGCCTTGCACCAGATCGACGCCCATCTCGGTCAACACCGCGAGCTCTTCCGGCAGTTCGATACCTTCGGCGATCACCTGCGCCCGTGAGGCCTTGGCGATTTGCAGGATCGAACCGACGAACTCACGCTTAAGCGCGTCCTGATGAATGCCGTCGATGAAGTGCCGGTCGATCTTCACATAGTCCGGACGCAGTTCAGACCACAATCGCAAGCTTGAGTAGCCGGCGCCCAGATCATCCAGCGCAATGGAAAACCCCATCGCCCGGTAGTGATGCAGGGCGTTTTGCAGTAACTGGAAATCGTCGGTGGGGGTCTGTTCGGTGAGTTCGATCACCACCTGACTCGGCGGTATGCCGAAGTCCTGCAGCAATTGCAGAGTCCGTCCCGGTTGGTGAGCGGCTTCCAGCAGGGATTCCGGAGAGACGTTGAGAAACAGTTTGCCCGGCAACTGCTGCTCATTGAAGCGTCGGCAAGCACTTTCACGGCAGGCAATCTCCAATTCGCTTAAGCGACCGGCCTGGCGGGCGACTGCAAACAACGCGATGGGGGAGTGCAGCGGACTGTTCGAGGGGCCGCGGGTGAGGGCTTCGTAGCCGACAATACGTCGCTCGGAGAGGGAAATGATCGGCTGGAACAGGCTGTGCAAGCCGCTTTGAGCCAGTATGGAACTCAAGGCACTCAGCTGTTCTGTCGTGGTCATGGCAATCTCTGGCGATAAAAAAAGGACTGGGAGCACACTCTTGTTCAAGAGGGCTCCCAGTCCTGTATTTCACGACAGAATGATGACTGTATGATGACGCTCCGGAGAGCGTCAGCATTAAATTGCCATCATCTTGCTGTAACCACTTAGTGCTTGGCTACCGCGGTGTTGAGTTTCAAGTAGTCCAGCAGAATCCGCCCGGTCTCGCTCAAATAGGCATCGTCTTCTGGCTTGGTCTTGTCCGGCTCGGCCGCGATCGCGTCTTCGTCTTCTTTCTTCAGCTCTTTGAGCGGCTCTTCGCCCTTGGCCTTGCGACGGATGTTTTCCATGACCAGTTGCTTGGATTCGATATCGGCGTGTTGCGCACGACGATCAGCTTCATTGAGGCTGACGGTTTTTTCCGCCATCAGCTTCTGGGCCAGGGCCAGCTTGTCGCGGATGAACACAAACTCCGCGTCTTTGGCCGAGCGTACGTCATGCTCGGATTTAAGCTGCGCGATGTACGGTTTGAACGGGTCGACCGCCGGCTTGATGGCAGCACGGATGGTGTCCCACGGCATGGCTTCCGGCAGGGCGCTTTCGCCGATTTCCTTGGTGTCGATGATCGACGGGTAATCGATGTCCGGCAGTACGCCCTGATGCTGGGTGCTCTGGCCGGAAACCCGGTAGAACTTGGCCAGGGTCAGTTTCAGTTCGCCATGGTTCAGCGGCTGAATGGTCTGCACGGTGCCTTTACCGAAGGTCTGGCCGCCGATGATCAGCGCGCGGTGGTAGTCCTGCATGGCGCCGGCAAAAATCTCCGAAGCCGAGGCGGACAAGCGGTTGACCAGCAACGCCATCGGGCCTTTGTAGAACGCGCCCGGGTTTTCATCTTCCAGCACATCGACCCGGCCATCGGCGTTACGCACCAGCACGGTCGGACCTTTGTCGATGAACAGGCTGGTCAGCTCGGTGGCTTCCTGCAAGGAGCCGCCGCCGTTGTTGCGCAAGTCGATGACCACTCCGTCGACTTTTTCTTTCTGCAACTCGGTCAGCAGTTTCTTGACGTCGCGAGTGGTGCTCTTGTAGTCCGGATCGCCAGCGCGGAAAGCCTTGAAGTCGAGGTAGAAGGCCGGGATCTCGATGACGCCGAGCTTGTAGTCCTTGCCATCCTGTTTCAGGTTGAGGACCGACTTCTTCACGGCCTGGTCTTCGAGCTTCACCGCTTCACGGGTGATCGGCACGATCTTGGAGGTCTGGTCGTTCGGCGCATTGCTGGCCGGAATCACTTCCAGGCGCACCACGGTGCCTTTCGGACCACGGATCAGCTTGACCACTTCGTCCAGACGCCAGCCGACCACGTCGACCATCTCTTTGTTGCCTTGGGCAACGCCGATGATCTTGTCGGCCGGTGCAACCAGTTTGGTCTTGTCGGCCGGACCGGCAGGCACCAGACGCACGACTTTCACCTGGTCGTTATCGCTCTGCAACACGGCGCCGATGCCCTCGAGGGACAGGCTCATGTTGATGTCGAAGTTTTCCGCGTTATCTGGCGACAGATAGTTGGTGTGCGGGTCGTAGGACATGGCGAAGGTGTTGATGTACGCCTGGAAGATGTCTTCCGCACGGGTCTGGTCCAGGCGCGCCAACTGGTTCTTGTAACGCTTGGTCAGGGTTTCCTGAATCTGCTTGGAGTCCTTGCCCGCAATCTTCTGCCGCAAGACTTCGTCCTTGACGCGTTTGCGCCACAGGTCGTCGAGTTCGGCAGTGGACTTGAGCCAAGGGGCGTCTTTGCGATCGATCAGCAAGGTTTCCTTGGCGTTGAAGTCGATTTTATCGACGCCCTTGTTCAGCTCGGCAAGAGCAAAGTCCAGACGCGCTTTGACACGGTCCAGGTAGCGCTTGTAGATGGTGAACCCGGCGTTCAGGTCGCCGCTTTTGAGGAAGTCGTCGAACTGGGTTTTCCACTTGTCGAATTCGGCAATGTCGCTGGCCATGAAGTAGCTGCGCGACGGATCCAGCAGCTTGAGGTAGCTGTCGTAGATGATCACCGAGCGCGCGTCATCGAGCGGCGGCTTGCTGTAGTGATGGCGCTTGAGCAGTTCGACGACGTTCAGGCTGGCGATCACTTCGTCACGATCAGGCTGAAGCTTGTCCCAGCTATTGGCTGCGAATGCATTGCTCGACATCGGCAACAGGCCGATACCAATGAATAGGGCTAGGGCGGTGCTGGGGAAAAAATGCTTCATGCTGATTCGACGCGGGGACAATTGATCACGCATATTAGGCCGTCTTTGAAGTCGCCGGTTCCACAGGGGCCGGTCGCATAATGCAAGAAAGCCCGGCGCTACAGCTACGGGCTCAGTCCAGACTCACTATGGAGGCACTGTGAAGGCATTGCAAGGCGTGGAAGGTCAAGTGGAGTGGGTTGAAGAGCCCAGTCCTACATGCGATGTAGGACAAGTTCGTATTCGAGTGGCGGCAGCGGGCCTCAATCGCGCCGATTTGTTACAGAAAGCAGGGCTTTATCCGCCACCGCCGGGAGCCAGTCAGGTACTGGGTCTTGAGTGTTCGGGGGTGATCAGCGAGGTCGGCCCGGGCTCGTCCTGGCAGGTTGGCGATCGGGTCTGCGCCTTGCTGGCCGGGGGCGGGATGGCCGAGGAGGTAGTTGTCGACGGACGGCACGTGCTGCCGGTCCCGGAAGGTTTGTCCCTGGCCGAGGCCGCGGCGTTGCCGGAAGTGTATGCAACCGTTTGGCTGAATTTGTTTCAACTGGCTGCGCTCAAACCGGGTGAGAAAGTTCTCCTGCACGCCGGAGCAAGTGGAATCGGTTCAGCTGCCATTCAGCTGTGCAAGGCTTTTGGCAACCCGTGCTGGGTCAGCGTCGGTTCCGCCGAGCGTCTGGCTTATTGCGAAGCGTTGGGTGCGCAGGGCGGTGTTGTGCGCACTGGCGACCTGGACAGCCTGCGTGATCTGGGGCCGTTTGACGTGATTCTCGATCCGGTCGGTGGCAACTACGCCGCGCTGAATCTGAAGATGCTGGCTCAGGATGGTCGGTGGGTGCTGATTGGCTTGATGGGTGGTCGTGAAGCGAAGCTGGATCTGGCGCAAGTCCTGGCCAAGCGCGTGCAACTGCTGGGTTCGACCTTGCGCAGTCGCGATGAGCAGTTCAAGGCCGATTTGTTCAGTGATTTGAGCCAGCATGTGTGGCCATTGTTTGCTGAAGGGCGGTTGAGTCCGCAACTGGCGAAGACATTCCCGATCAAGGATGCAGAAGCGGCGTTTGCGGAGTTGGCGAGTAACAAGGTGGCGGGGAAGTTGGTTTTGGTGATTGACCCAAGCATGACTTGATCCGCGGCTAAACACAGCCCTTGTGGGAGCGTGGCTTGCCCGCGATGCCGGCGACTCGGTGTGTCAGGTAAACCGCGTCATCGTTCGTCGCGGGCAAGCCACGCTCCCACAGGTACGGCGCAATCCTTGTAGGAGCGAGCCTGCTCGCGATTCAGGCGGCGCGGTGTGTCAGGTTAACCGCGTCATCGTTCATCGCGAGCAGGCTCGCTCCCACAGGGGATTTGGGTTATTTCCAGAGATGGATCGGCCAGCCGGCCTTTTCGGCATGCTCAAGCAGCACCGGATCCGGGTTCACCACGTGTGGGAAGTCCACCTTCAACAGCAGCGGCAAATCGTTGCGTGAGTCGGAATAGAAACTCGCCCCTTCCAGGTTTTCCTCTTCCGCATCCAGCCATTCCAGCAACCGAACGATCTTGCCTTCGCGGTAGGTCAGGGTGCCGACGGTGTGGCCGCTATACACCCCGTGCGCCACTTCCAGCTCGATGCCGAGTATCTCGTCGATGCCCAGGCGCTCGGCAATCGGCTTCACCAGGTGCGTGCCCGACGCCGAGATCACCAGGATCCGGTCACCGGCCTTGCGGTGGGCCGCGATAGCTTTGGTGGCGTCACTGAAAATGATCGGCTCGATATAGTCTTCCACCCAAGGCCCGACCAGATGGTCGACCTCTTGCGGTGTGCGCCCGATCATCGGCTCCAGGCTGAAGGTCATGTAGTCCTCCATCCTTAGTTTTCCGTGACTGTAGGCGTCCATCAGTTCGTTGTTCTGACGCATGAACGACTCGGGATCGACCCAGCCCAGGCGGCCCATTTGCTCGCTCCAGAGGGTGGCGCAGTCGCCGTGAATCAGGGTTTCGTCCAGATCAAAAATTGCCAGGGCCATCAGTGGGGTTCTCTTCGAGAACAGCTTCAAGCTTCAAGCTAAAAGCTGCAAGAGTGGATTGAGGTGCTCAGCAGTCTACAACTTGAAGCCTATGGCTTGAAGCTTGCCGCTGCTTTCAAGCTACCTCACACAGGGCGGTCGGATCGATGGAAAGTGCCAGGCGCTGGCCATCGGGATGCAGATCGGCCGCCGAGCGGTTCAGCACATCCACCACCAATTCCACGCCCCGGGCTTCGACCCGATAACGAATCACGTTTCCCAGCAAACTGTGGCTGCGGATTTGCGCGTCGAGTTCGCCATTGAGGCTCAGTTCGATGGCTTCCGGGCGAATTGCAATGCGGTGGTTGATCGGCCGCTGCAGCAGTTTCGAGGCGCTGTCGGCGTCCAGCAGGTTGTAGTTGCCGATAAAGCCCGCAGCAAAAACATCCACGGGCGCGGTGTAAAGGGTTTCGGCGTCGCCGCTCTGTACGATCTTTCCCTGATTCATCAGGAAAATCCGGTCAGACATGGTCAGCGCTTCTTCCTGATCGTGTGTGACGAAGATCGTGGTCAGGCCGAGTTCGCGCTGGATCTGACGGATCTGTTCGCGCAGGTGCTTGCGAATACGCGCATCGAGTGCCGACAGCGGTTCATCCAGCAACAACAGCCGTGGCCGGGTGACCAATGAGCGGGCGAGGGCCACCCGCTGGCACTGGCCGCCCGACAGTTGATGCGGATAACGCGCGGCGAAGTCGTTCAACTCCACCAGTTTCAACACTTCGGCGACGCGCTTGTGGCTGTCGTCGGCGTTGACCTTCTGCATGCGCAAGCCGAAGGCGATGTTCTGTTCCACGGTCATGTTCGGGAACAGCGCGTAACTCTGGAAGACCATGCCGATCCCGCGTTTCTGCGGGCTCAATGGCACGATGTCGACACCATCGAGCAGAATCTTGCCGCCATCCACCGAGGTCAGGCCGGCGATGCAACGCAACAGCGTGGACTTGCCGCAACCGGACGGGCCGAGGAGGGTAACGAATTCGCCTTTCTGGATTTCGCAGTTGATGTCGCTGAACACCGTGGTGCCTGCATAGTTTTTCTGCAGGTGTTGGACGCTGACATAGCTCATTCGCTTTTGTCCTTGTTCAAGATATTGGCCGCCCAGGTCAGAACCAGCACAAAGAAGAAGTAGGAGATCACCAGCGCACTGGTGAAGTGGCCGCTGCTGTTACGCATGTTGTTGAGGTAGACCTGCAGGGTTTCGTAGCGGGTGCCGACCAGGATGTTGGCGAAGACAAACTCACCGAACAGGAACGAGAACGACAACAGCAACGCCACCATCAAACCCTTGCGCAGGTTCGGTAGCACCACCAGGAATGCAGCTTGCCAAGTGCTGGTGCCCAGCAACTGAGCGGAGTCCATCAAGTCGCGCAGGTTGATCGCTTGCAGATTGTTGGTGATCGCCCGGTACATGAACGGCAGTGCGATGGTGAAGTAGCAGCCAATCAGAATCCACGGCGTCCCGACCATCGCAAACGGCCCGGAACCGTAGAGCTGCAACAGGCCCACCGAGGAAACCACCGGCGGCACCGCGAAGGGCAGCAGGATCAGGATGTTCATCAGCGCATCAAGTTTGGGGAAGTGGTAATGCACCACGAACAGCAGCGGCAGAATCAGCACCACCGACAGAATCAACGCGCCGACGCACACCAGCAACGACTGACCGAAGGCATGCAGAAAGCGCGGATCGCTCCACAGCTGGATGTACCACTTGAAGGTAAAGCCGCTGGGCAGAATGGTCGCCGACCAACTGCTGGAGATCGAGTAGATCAATGTCCCGGCCAGCGGCAATAACAGAATGGCAAACAGCACATACACCACCACCCGGTGATAGACACCGACGGGGCCCAGTTCAGCGCGAGACATGGTAGCTCCTCTTCAACAGCAGCTGATGCACGATGGTCACCAGGGTCATCAACGCCACGAGCACCACGGCCAGGGCGCTGGCCAGGTTCGGATCAAGGGAAATGTCGCCGGAGACCATCGCCGCGATGCGGATCGGTAGCACGTTGAAGTTGCCGGTGGTCAACGCGTAGACCGTGGCGTAGGCGCCAAGGGCGTTGGCCAGCAAGATCACGAAGGTGCCGAGCAGCGCAGGCGTCAGCACCGGCAAACCGATGTGGCGCCAGAATTGCCAGCCGTTGGCGCCGAGCAATTGGGCGGACTCACGCCAGTCTTCGCGCAAGGCGTCGAAAGCCGGGTAGAGCAGCAGCACGCCCAATGGAATCTGGAAGTAGGTGTAGAGAATGATCAGCCCGGTTTTCGAGTACAGGTTGAAGTCCTGAATGATCCCGGCCTGTTTGAGCATGATGGTGAAACTGCCGTTGAAGCCCAACAGAATGATGAAGGCGAAGGCCAGGGGCACACCGGCGAAGTTGCTGGTCATGTTGGCGAAAGCATTCACGAAGTTACGCAATTTCGAGTCGACCCGGCGCAGGGAATAGGCGCCGAGCACCGCGATGATGATCCCGAACACGCTGGACCAGAAGCTGATCTCAAGGCTGTACTGGATCGCCTGCAAATAGAACTTCGAATTGAAGATCTTGGTGAAGTTGGCCACGCCCCAGCCGAACTCTTCTGATTGCAGGCTGTTGATCATCACCCACACCAGCGGGGCGATCTCGAACACGATAAAGAACAGGGCGAAAGGCACCAGGCACAACGCTGCCAGCCACTTGCCACGGGTCATGGAATTCACTTGAGCAGCTCCCGGCAGACAGGTTTGTCGTGGGCCACGCCCAGCAGTTCGCAGACAGTGCCGCAGATTTCCGTCTGTTTTGGCGCCGCGCCGGGGTTGAGGCTGAAAGCATCACCGAGGACAAACAGCGGCACTTCGCGTTCTTCCGGCAGCAGGCCGTTGTGGGAGCGGTCGTTGTTCATGCCGTGGTCGGCGGTCACCAGCACCTGATAACCGGCGTCGAGCCAGCCTTGCAGGTAATCGGCCAGGATAATGTCTGCCGAGCGGGCGCTGTTGCGGTATTGCGGGGTGTCGAGGCCGTGCTTGTGCCCGGCGTCGTCGATGTTCATGGGGTGGATCAACAAGAAGTTCGGCGCGTGGCGCAGGCGCAGGTTTTCGGCGTCGGCGAACAGGTGCGAATCCGGGTAGTGATCGTTCCAGTAGAAGTGCCCGTGCTGGATCGGCAGGTTGCGGTCGTCGGTGTGACGATCCCGGGCAGCCACGAACGGCGAGCGGTTGTACAACTCGCTGACCCAGTGATAGGCCGCGGCGGCAGTCGTCAGGCCGGCATCCGTGGCGTAGTGATAAATGCTGCGCTGGTTGGACAGGCGCGAGACGTTGTTGTGGACGATGCCGCTCTCGATGGGCGGAACGCCGGTGAGGATACATTCGTAAAGCGGTCGGGACAGTGCCGGCAGTTCGCACTCCAGTTTGTAGAGCGCCGCGCGTCCAGCGCCAACATAAGCCTGCAGGTGCCCCATGGCGTGGCGCGCGACCTCAAAGTTGAGGCCGTCGAGCACGACAAGGATGACGTTGTGCTTCATAGGGGCAAAACTCCGCGAAACATTGGATTTCAGCGAAACCTGTAGGAGCGAAGCTTGCTCGCGAAGAGGGATTTACATCCAACAATGATGTTGGCTGACTGTCCGCCTTCGCGAGCAAGCTTCGCTCCTACAGATGAAGCATTACTTCATTTCGACGAGGACTTCTTCGTTCCACTTCTGCGGCAAGGCCTTGGAAGTCTTTTCCCATGCATCCGCGTCTTTGATCGGCGTGACCTTTTTGTACTGCTCGTTCGGCAGCAGCTTGGCCTGGACGTCAGCCGGCAGCTTGATGTGCTCGGCACGGATCGGACGGGCGTTGCCTTTCGCCAGGTTGATCTGGCCGGCATCGCTGAAGATGTATTCGCGAGTCAGCTTGGCGGCGTTCGGGTTCTTCGCGTATTTGTTGATGATGGTGGTGTAGCCGGAAATCACCGAGCCATCGGATGGAATCAGCACCACGTAGTCATCCGGGTTGGCCATCTTGGCCTTGTAGCTCAGGCCGTTGAAGTCCCAGACCACGCCGACTTCGATTTCACCTTTTTCCATCGTGGCGATGGTCGGGTTGGCCATGGACAGGCGACCCTGCTTGGCAATATCTGCGAACAGCAACAGCGCTGGCTGCAGGTTCTTCTCGTCGCCACCGTTGGCCAGTGCCGCGGCCAGTACACCGTTGGCGGCCTGGGCGGCGGTGCTGACGTCACCGATGGAAACCTTGTATTTACCGGTTTTCAGATCAGCCCATTTGGTCGGGGCTTCGGAGCCGTGCAACAGCTTTTTGTTGACGATGAACGCGATGGTGCCGGTGTACGCCAGGGCCCAGTTGCCGTCCTTGTCCTTGGCCCAGTCCGGGACCTGGTCCCAGGTGCTTGGCTTGTAGGGTTGCACCACGCCTTGTTTGACCGCAATTGGGCCGAAGGCTGCGCCAACGTCGCCGATGTCGGCGCTGGCGTTGTCTTTCTCGGCGGCGAACTTGGCGATTTCCTGCGCCGAACTCATGTCGGTGTCGATGTGTTTCAGACCGTACGTCTTGGCCAGGTCTTCCCAGGTGCCTTTCCAGTTGGCCCAGTCATCGGGCATGCCGACGCTATTGACCGCGCCTTCCGCTTTCGCAGCGGCTTCCAGGGTTTTCAAATCATCAGCGGCCATGGCGGCGGTGCACATGGCAATGGTCGAGCCTAACAGTGATGCCAGGAAAAGCTTTTTCATCCGAAGCTCCTTTGGGCGTTTTCAACGCTGCGATTGCGGTTGTGTTGGTCTAGGTCAGCAATACCTGAGCCAATTTAGGCGCCGCTGATGACATTTTGATGTCGACGATCGGTCGGCCTACATCTCTTAAACGGTAATGCTCAGGCTTCCGGGTAAGCGTAGACCATGGCTAAAGGGCTGATACGAAAGGACTTGGCCGTGAATTTGCAGGCGTCTGGCGCAACCGTTCGGCAACTTTGTCATCTGCCAGTCATAAGCAGTGCCTAGGCTTGCAGGGAGTTGATGGAGCCGGTTTGAATCCCGGTTCTGCCCCGAAACAGTGCTGGTCTAGTCCAGATAGGTAACGTTGATGCGCATCGAGACCACTAAAGCGGTGACAGCCATCGGGCAGGTTCTGCAAGAACAGCTCGACCATGGCCTGTTGGCGCCCGGGAGCAAACTGCCGGCCGAGCGCAAGCTCAGTGAGTTGTTCGGTACCACGCGGATCACCGTGCGTGAAGCTTTGTTGCAACTGGAGGCTCAAGGGCAGATTTATCGCGAGGAGCGCCGGGGCTGGTTCGTCTCGCCACCGCGTCTGGCTTACAACCTGATGCAGCGCAGTCACTTTCACGCGATGGTCAGCGCTCAGGGGCGGGTGCCGTCGACCGAGGTGATTTCGGCACGGTTGCAACCGGCGTCGGCGGCGGTTTGTGCGTGGTTGCAGTTGCCGGCGTTGTCCAGCGTGATCCAGATTTGCCGGGCGCGGCGCATTGATGAGCGGCTGGTGTTGTACGTGGAGCACTACCTGAATCCGCAGTATTTTCCGGGGATTCTCGATTTCGATCTGAATCAGTCGATCACCGAGCTGTACGCCAGGCATTACGACTTGCACTACGGTCGGGTGCGTTTCGAGATCGTGCCGACAGCCTTGTCGGTGGACGCGGCGGCGGCGTTACGGGTGTCGGTGGGGAGCCCGGGGTTGCGGATCGCCCGGGTCAATTACGATCAGCATGAGCGGCTGATCGACTGTGACCTGGAGTTTTGGCGGCATGATGCGATTCATGTCGGGGTGGATGTGGTTTGAGTTACTGATCTTCTGTAGGAGCGAGGCTTGCCCGCGAAGGGGGACTTACATTCAATAAAGATGTTGGCTGATAGTCCGTCTTCGCGGGCAAGCCTCGCTCCTACAAGGGCTTTTACTCTTTCTGCGGCCCACCACCGGCCGTAATCACCTGCACACTCATCCGCGGCGTCGCCAGGTCCATCCCGGCCTCATCCAGATGCCGCTTCAGCGACAAATTGAACGCCCGTGAAACTTCCCACTGTTTGATCGGTGCAGTCTTGAACCGGGCACGCAGAATCGCATTGCCGGACTCGAAGCTTTCGACGCCCTGGATCTCCAGCGGCGACCAGATATTGCGTCGTTGCAGTGGGTCGGTACGCATCTTCTGGCCGACCTCGCGCATCAGTTTGATCGCCTCGTCGATGTCCATGTTGGAAGGCACCGCCACCCGGAAGATCGCGTAGCCGAATTCCCGGGAGTAGTTCTTGATGCTTTTGATTTCGCTGAACGGAATGGTATGCACGATGCCATCGATGTCCCGCAGGCGAACGGTGCGAATGGTCAGGCCTTCAACGGTGCCCAGGTGGCCGCCGACGTCCACGTAGTCGTCGATGGCCAGGGAGTCTTCGATGATGATGAACAGGCCGGTGATCAAGTCCGCGACCAGCGACTGTGCACCGAAACCGATGGCCAGACCGATCACACCGGCACCCGCCAGCAGTGGCGTGACGTTCATGCCCATGTTCGCCAGCGCGACGATCAGCGCAATGATGAAAATCGCCACGAACAGCACGTTGCGGATCAGCGGCATCATGGTCTGCGCACGGGCGTTGGCCAGGCCTTTGCGCGAGCGGGTGAGGGCGTGGTGCACCGCGGTGTCGCTGAGGATCCAGGTCAGCCAGGCAAAGATCAGCGTGCCGGCGAGGCTGAACAGTTTGACGCTGACTTCATGGCCTTCGCCTTCGGTGAACGCGATCAGCGACATACCCCAGACACGCAGGCCCAGTTCGATGAAGACCAGCCACACCACGAGGTGGGCGAGGGTGTAGAAGAAGCTTTTCAGGCGCTCCGAATACAGCGCATGACGCTTTACACCGCGTTGCGGTTTCAGCGAATGACGGCGAACCAGACCGTTGATGACCATGCACAACACCAGCAACACGGTGCAGATCAGCGCCTGGCGCAGTGCGGTGCTGGTGTCACCGGCCGAGACAAATGTGGCGAACAGCGAGATGGCTACCAACACCAGGGCTGGCACGTACCAGAAGGTGCCGAGAATATCGATGGTGTCGCTGAGAGCGCGGCGCGTCAGGCGTCGGGACAACGGCTGGTTGCGGATCAGGTGAGCGATCGGCCGACGGAAGCGCAGGATGAACAACCCGGTGGACAGCGCAGCCAGCACGTTGGCGATGGTCGCAGCGGTGTGAGCCAGATGACTGCCAAGGCTGGTGACCAGGCGCGGGTCGCTCAGCGCCTCACCGAACGCGGCGAAACTGCCGATCAGCCACAACGGCCGGAAGGCTTGGTGCCGCAGGATGTACAAGGCACGGTGGCGATGCGGGCCGTCGAGCAGGGAAAACGCTATCACGCAGATCGCCGAGAAACAGGTGCCGACCACCAGCGCATAGGCCAGCACCATGGCCAGGCTTTTACCCAGTGACGAGGGCAGGGCGTAGCTCATGTAGACCGTAATGACCAAGGCAATCAGCCACGGCCCGAGTTTGCGCAGGGCGAAGCGCAACATGTCGAGGGCCTTGGGGTGTTGCGGCAGTTCTTCGGTCAGGCCGAAACGCATGCGCACCCGGTGACCGACCCAAATCAGCGCCGCGGCCAGCAGGCTCCAGACCATCAGAATCATGGCGAAGGCAAAGATGATCGGTAGCCACTCGCTGGCTGGCAGCATCAGCGCCACGAGTTCGTCCTGGGCCAGTTCAAACTCTTCGGACCAGCGCGTGAGGGGGCTGCCGGCCCCGGAAAATTGTTTTTCGAAGTTGGCCAGCGTGCCGCCGATCAGGCCAAGTACGCCTTGTTCCGCGGTCGGCTGAGCCTTTTTGGTGACGTCGCGCAGCTTCTTCAGATCCGCCAGCAGTTTGGTGCGCTGCTGATCGTTCTCCAGCGACTTGATGACTTCGTCCAGCGACTGCCCCAGCGGTTCTTGCGCCTCGGGCTGGGTTTTTGCCGAGCTGTTGAGCAAGCCCGGCAGGCCGACTGCCTGGGCAGGCGCCATCGGCAACAGCGTCATCAGGCAGACAAGGAAGAAACACGGCAGGGCGAAAAGACGAGCGAACACTAGGCGGTCAACCTTGGGATGAACAGATCGGCCGAGTGTACGAGCCCGCCTAAATCAATGCGAGCCAAGGGGGAGGATTTATTCGTTGAGTTTGGCGAGGATCTTGAACACCACGGTGGCGAGGATCGTCAGCATGCCGATCCACATGGCGAAGACGCCGGCGTTTTTGTCGCGGAAATTGAAGCCGATTGCCAGCAGGATCATCCCGGCAAGAATGGGGATCAGCATGGCGTGAAATGCAGACATCGAGATCATGGGCGACTGCCTTGTCGAAGGGTATGGATTAAGTCTAGGTGGCTTTTGGGCGACCGGTGGTGATGTGGGTCAGAGATGAGCCACACATAAAACGCAGTATGTGTGGCGAGAAAGCTTTTTGTGGCGAGGGGATTTATCCCCGTTGGGCTGCGCAGCGGCCCCAAAACCAGCACCGCGATCTTTCAGACAGACCGCATTCGCTGGCTTTGCGACCGCTGCGCGGTCGAACGGGGATAAATCCCCTCGCCACAGGTTGGTCGTTGGGTCAGGGTTTACGGCAATTCCTGGCAGGCGTAGAACGCGCTCAGCACTTTGACCAGGTGGGCCAGGTCATGGCTGCCGCACAGTTCGCGGATCGAGTGCATGGCGAACGTCGGCAGGCCGATGTCCACGGTGCGCACGCCCAGGTGGCTGGCGGTGATCGGGCCGATGGTCGAGCCGCAGCCCATGTCGCTGCGCACCACGAAGCTTTGCACCGGTACTTCTTCGGCCATGCACAGATGGCGGAAGAACCCGGCGGTTTCGCTGTTGGTGGCGTAGCGCTGGTTGCTGTTGACCTTGATCACCGGGCCGGCGTTAAGTTTCGGGCCGTGGTTGGCGTCGTGCTTTTCCGCATAGTTGGGGTGCACGCCGTGGGCGTTGTCGGCGGAGACCAGCAAGGATTTTTGAATGGTGCGCACGAACTCGTCACCTTCGGGCAACAGGCGACGCAACGTTTGCTCAAGCATCGGGCCATCGGCGCCGCAGGCCGAGCAGGAACCGACTTCTTCGTGGTCGTTGCAGACCAGCACGCAGGTTTCGTCGGTTTCAGCGGTCAGTAAGGCTTGCAGGCCGGCATAGCACGACAGCAAGTTGTCCAGGCGCGCGCCAGCGATGAAGTCGCCATGCAGGCCGATAACGGCAGCGCTTTGGGTGTCGTAGAAACTCAGCTCGTAATCGAGCACCACGTCGGCATTCAAGCCATGCTCGAGCGCAAGCTGATTGGTGAGCACGGCGCGGAAGTCCACGCGCTCGTCACCGGCAAATTGCGCGAGGATCGGCGGCAGTTCGGTCTGCGCGTTGATGGCCCAGCCCATGTTGGCTTCACGATTGAGGTGGATCGCCAGGTTCGGGATGGTGGCGATCGGCGCCTTGAAGTCGATCAGCTGGCTCTCGACCTTGCCGTCACGGCGGAACGTCACGCGGCCGGCCAGGGACAAGTCGCGGTCAAACCACGGCGCCAGCAGCGCGCCGCCATAGACTTCGACGCCCAGTTGCCAGAAACCCTGGCGCTGCAGTTCAGGCTGGGGTTTGACCCGCAGGCAGGGGCTGTCGGTATGGGCGCCGACCAAGCGAATACCGCCATGCAGCGGCGAATGACGCCCCATCTTGATCGCAACGATGGAGGAGTCGTTACGGGTGACGTAGTAACGACCGTTGGCTTCGGTGGCCCAGGGCTCGCGCTCGTCAAGGCGCACAAAACCCGCCGCTTCCAGGCGCTGAACAAGGCTGGCAGTGGCATGGAACGGGGTAGGGGAGGCCTTGAGGAAGTCGATCAGGCCTTGGTTCAACTCTTCGCGCATAAGAAGCTCCAGACAGCAGTGGGCGGGAGTTTAACGTATTGGCTCGGGCCTTTGGGCATGACGTGAACCGGTCACGTCAGCTGGCAGCCGCTACCCGCTTCTTCAGGTACGTCATGATGATCCGCTCATCTTCAGGCTTCTCGGGCTTGGGCAGTTGCCGGGGCCAGGCGTTCTGATGAGTCTCCAGCAGCTTTTTCTGACGAGACTGGTCCCAACGAAGAATCTCCCGCGAGGCACATTCCCACCATTCGTGTCGGCATGCCGTGTAGTACGGGTGATCGGGCGCCGCGCTGCCGTAGAGCAGATCGCGGCCGACCTTTCGCATGGCGCCACTCTGGTTGCGCAGCTTCCATTTGATTTTCAGTCGCTTCCAGGCCGAAGGGAAGGGTTTGACGCGCGGCACGTCCCGGCACAGTTCGACTAGCTCTTGGCTGAACTGCTCGCCATGCTGAGAGAAGAAATACGCCTGCATCGCATGGAAAAAGCGTTTTTCCGCGAAGTAGTGATAGATGTATTTTTTGGCTTCATAAACCGGTTTGTCACGCATCGCGAACGACAGGGCGATCTGCTCGATGGTGTGAATATCGAAGCCGTCCCGGGTCCATTCGTCGATGAATTTGATCGACTCTTCGAGCAGGGCGGTGTCGCGGTCGGTCAAGCCACACAAGCCGCTGTTGTATAGCTTGAAACCGTTGTCCGCTGTGATGCCGTGAGCATGCAGGCAACCGCCGAGCTTCACATAGTCGGGACGTTCGCACACGTCCTGCCAGTCGTACTCGAAACGATCCATCAAGTAGTGCTGCGGCTGAATCTGTTTGAAGATCAGATTCGGGTCGCTGGTGAACAGCGTGTCGGTATCGACGAACAGGGTTTTTTCCGCAAGCGTGAGACCGGCGGCCATCGCGCAGGCCTTGCGTCGATGGTGATAGCCGTTTTCGCCTTGCCACAGGGTCAGGGTTTCCTGGGTCAGGGTGACCGTTTCGACCGGCCAGCCGGCGTAGTCCTGAGGCCGATCCGTGAGGATTCTGATGCTCGGGAGATTGCCGTTCTTCGCATGAGACAGCGCGGTCAAAATACTGAACTTTGCTTCGCGCCGGTAAACGTCCTGGTTGCCATAGATCAGGTAAAGCAATTGGTGTCTGGTTTTTTTGACGGGTGTTGCCAGGAATTCGGTACTACTCATCGGGATGGGTATCCTTTTGCTAAAGCAGGCGACTGCGTGTCAGGCAGTGCTTAAAACGGTGCCGGGCATTCGAAGCGCAAGCGTTCACCGGTTTGCGGATGGGTGAAGCTGAGCATGCTGGCGTGCAGGCACAGTCGTGGCCAGGCGGCCAGGGCTTGCTCATGGGCGTAGAGCCCGTCACCCAACAGCGGGTGGCCGATGGAAAGCATGTGCACGCGCAACTGATGGGAGCGGCCGGTTATCGGCGTCAGTTCGACGCGGCACCAGTCGCCACACCGTTCCAGCACTCGCCAGAAGGTCAGGGCGTGTTTGCCGAACTCGTGGTCCACCACATGGCGTGGCTTGGTCGGCGGATCGTAGCGCAAGGGCAGGTCGATGCTGCCGCTGTCCAGTTCCGGTTGTCCCCAGCACAGGGCGGTGTAGGCTTTTTCGGTTTCGCGGTCGTGAAATTGCCGAGACAACTCGCGATGAGTGTCCGGGTCACGGGCCAACAGGATGATGCCGGACGTTTCCCAATCCAGGCGATGGACGATTCGCGCTTCCGGGTAGCCGTTTTCTTGCAGGCGGGTGATCAGGCAGTCCTTGTTGTCATCGGCCCGGCCAGGGACAGAGAGCAGCAAGGTCGGTTTATCCACCACCAGTACGGCGGCGTCCTGATGGATGATGCGGATATTGGACAACGGCATTAAAACAGCCTCGTAACAAACGCCAACGGCGACTCAGGCCCCTGCACCCGTAGGAGCGAAGCTTGCTCGCGAACGCATCACCTCGGTCTATCAGATACACCGAGTTGCCTGCTTCGCGAGCAAGCTTCGCTCCTACGCAATGCGTAAGAGCCTGAGCCGCCGTGGCTCCCGCTGGATCGACTAGCGATCCGGCAGGGTGATATTGAGTTCCAGAATCGAGCAGCTGCCCTGGTTTTCCAGCGCAACGTGCACGTCGTCGGACCCGATATTGACGTACTTGCGGATCACTTCCACCAGTTCCTTCTGCAAGGCTGGCAGGTAGTCCGGCGTACTGCGCTGGCCGCGTTCATGCGCCACGATGATCTGTAGACGCTCTTTCGCTACCGACGCGGTGCTGACCTTTTTGCTGGCACGAAAGAAGTCGAAAAGATTCATTATCTACCTCCAAACAGGCGCTCGAAGAAGCCTTTCTTCGTCACATCGAGAAAACGATGTTCCACGGTTTTGCCCAGCAGACGATCGACCGCATCGCTGTACGCCTGACCGGCGTCGCTCTGGTCGTCGAGAATCACGGGCACGCCCGAGTTGGAAGCCTTGAGTACCGCTTGGGATTCCGGAATGACACCCAGCAGGGCGACCGCCAGGATTTCCTTGACGTCTTCGACGCCCAGCATCTCGCCATCGCTGACACGTTGCGGATTGTAGCGGGTCAGCAGCAGGTGTTCCTTGATCGGGTCTTCGCCTTTCTCGGCGCGGCGCGATTTGCTGGCCAGCAGGCCCAGCATGCGGTCCGAGTCACGTACCGAGGACACTTCCGGGTTGGTCACGATAATCGCTTCATCAGCGAAGTACATGGCCAGGTGGGCGCCTTTCTCGATGCCGGCAGGGGAGTCGCAGACCACGTATTCGAAGTCTTCTTTCAACGCCATCAGGACTTTTTCAACGCCTTCCACGGTCAGCGCGTCTTTGTCGCGGGTCTGACTGGCGGCCAGGACGTAGAGGTTTTCCAGGCGTTTGTCTTTGATCAGGGCTTGTTGCAGGTTGGCTTCGCCGTTGACCACGTTGACGAAGTCATACACCACGCGGCGCTCGCAACCCATGATCAGGTCGAGGTTACGCAAACCGACGTCGAAGTCGACGATAACTGTTTTGTGGCCGCGCAGAGCGAGGCCGGTACCGATAGCGGCGCTGGTGGTGGTCTTACCCACACCACCCTTGCCGGATGTAACCACTAGAATCTTGGCCAAGGTGTTTCACCCCTAAGGAAAAAGGACTTTTAGCCCCTGAAAAACATCTCTTGAAAAACTACTGCAGTCGGACAGCCTTGGCTGGAATCCGGTCCAGAACAGCGATAAACACTGCGTTTGGCCTTTTTCCTACTTCGTTTGAGCCGTTTTCGCTACGTTTTAGAGATGCTTGGAAAATGCGGCAGTATCCGTTAAAGCCGAATGATGTTCAACACGTCGCCTGACAGGCTGACTTGCACGCCCGCGCCCCATAAAGGGTCGCGACGCAAATCCTCGGAAACCTTGTAGTGACCGGCGATGGAAACCAGTTCAGCGCTCATCTGCTGACAGAAAATCCTGGCTTTCGTGTCGCCTTTGACCCCGGCCAACACGCGACCGCGCATCGGGCCGTATACATGGATGTTCCCATCAGCGAGAAGTTCCGCACCCGGGCTGACCGAGGAGATCACCACCAGATCGCAGCCCTGGGCATAAATCTGCTGGCCGCCCCGTACGGGCGACGTGATGATTTTCGTCGGTTTGATGGTCGGCTCGGGCGGTTTTTCCGGCTTTTTCTTGACGACGCCTTCGAGCGGGTCCAAAGGGCGCTCACGGGCGCCGGACGGCGGCAGCACCGGCAAATCGACCGCAATGGCGGCCGCGATGTCTTCGATGCGGCTGGCACGGATCGCCAGGGTGCGCAGGCCATGCTGGCGGCACACGCGCATCAGGCCCGGCAGATCGACGGCGCCTTCGCTGGCCGGGAGTTTGTCCAGGGCCAGCACCAGCGGTGCGTTGCTGAAGAAATTAGGCGCCTGGGCGACCTTGGCGGCCAGTTGCCGATCAAGGCTCTCGAGGTCGTTGCGGGCCAGCTCCAGCACCGTAATGGCGAGCATGCTGCCCTTCAACTGGAACACGGGATCCTGGTCTTGCGGTTCGGTTTGGCTCATGGTCGGCATACAACGGCTTGTCACTAAAAGTGCCGAGACTTATAACGAGAACGCCCGCAAGCCGCAAGCCGGGTCGAACGATGTAGAATGCGCGGCCATTGTCTTTCCGGAACCTTTAATGGATCGCCCGCGTTTTCGAAAAACATTTCTTATGCCGCGTTTCTGGCCGCTGTGGTGTGGCTTGGGGCTGTTGTGGCTGATTGTTCAGTTGCCGTATCCGGCGTTGCTGTTCATCGGCCGCCTGCTCGGTTCACTGATGTATCGGCTGGCCGGCGACCGACGGCGCATTGCCAAGCGCAATCTTGAGCTGTGTTTCCCTGAAAAAACCGCTGCCGAGCGCAAGCGCCTGCTCAAGGAAAACTTTGCCTCCACCGGCATCGCTTTCTTTGAAATGGCCATGAGCTGGTGGTGGTCGCGTCAGCGTCTGGCGAAGCTGGCCCATGTCGAAGGGCTGGAACATCTGAAAAAAGCCCAGCGCGAAGGCAAGGGCGTGATCCTGATGGCGGTGCATTTCACCACGCTGGAAATCGGCGCGGCGCTGTTGGGACAGCAGCACACCATCGACGGCATGTACCGCGAACACAAGAACCCGCTGTTCGATTACATCCAGCGCCGGGGCCGCGAGCGGCACAACCTCGATTCGCTGGCGGTAGAGCGCGACGACGTGCGCGGCATGCTCAAACTGCTGCGGGCCGGTCGGGCGATCTGGTACGCACCGGATCAGGACTACGGCGCCAAGCAAAGCATTTTTGTGCCGCTGTTCGGGATTCAGGCCGCGACGGTCACCGCCACCAGCAAGTTTGCCCGGCTGGGCAAGGCGCTGGTGGTGCCGTTCACCCAGGAGCGCCTGGCGGACGGCAGCGGTTATCGATTGATGATCCACCCGCCGCTCGAAGGTTTCCCCGGCGAGACCGAAGAGGCTGATTGCCTGCGGATCAATCAGTGGGTCGAAGGCGCCCTGCGCGAGTGTCCGGAGCAATACCTCTGGGCCCATCGCCGCTTCAAGAGCCGTCCACCGGGCGAGCCAAAGTTGTACAAGAAACGCGCCTGAGTCACCCATCCCTATAAGCACCATGGAGTGTTGCGATGAGTCCTGCTGAACCGGTAACAGGGTTGATTCTTTCCGGCGGCGGGGCTCGGGCGGCGTATCAGGTGGGCGTGCTGGCGGCGATTGCCGAGTTGCTGCCGCTGGGCGCTGCGAACCCGTTCCCGGTGATTGTCGGCACCTCGGCCGGGGCGATCAACGCGGTCAGCCTCGCCAGCGGGGCGATGGACTTTCGTGGCGCGATCGAGCGCCTCACCGCGTTTTGGCAGGGCTTTCGCAGTCATCTGGTGTTGCGCAGCGACTGGCCTGGCGTGATCAGCCAGGCCAGCCGTTTTGTCAGCCACAGTTTGCTGGGCATCGGGGCACAGGTTCCGGTGGCCTTGCTCAACAGTTCGCCGCTGCGCGGATTGCTCAACGACAAACTGCACATGAACGGCATCGCCGAGGCCATCGCCCAAAAGCAGTTGCAGGCGGTGGCGGTCACGGCGTTCGGTTACGAATCCGGGCAGGCCGTCACGTTCTACCAGGGCGGCGGCACCATCGATGCCTGGTTGCGCCATCGACGGATCGGCGTCCCTACGCAATTGACCGTCGATCATTTACTGGCCAGTTCAGCGATTCCGCTGTTGTTCGCGCCGGTGAAAATCGGCGAA
This sequence comes from Pseudomonas sp. RT6P73, assembly GCF_054897715.1. Taxonomy (NCBI): domain Bacteria; kingdom Pseudomonadati; phylum Pseudomonadota; class Gammaproteobacteria; order Pseudomonadales; family Pseudomonadaceae; genus Pseudomonas; species Pseudomonas sp. RT6P73. Next base: position 1,445,181 of record NZ_JBUBUV010000002.1, read on the forward strand.
GAGTATTTCGGCGACGGCGCGGTGCGCCAATCAGCACCGATCAGCCCGGCCCTGCACCTGGGCGCCAGCCGAGTGCTGGTGGTGGGCGTCAGCGGCAATCCGCGCGGGGTTGACCCAGAGCAGCCGCTGCAACGCGCCTACACCGGTCAGCAGCCGACCCTGGCGCAGATCGGCGGGCACATGCTCAACAGTACGTTCATTGACAGCCTGGAAAGTGACATCGAGTTGTTGCAGCGTCTGAATCAGTTCAGTCGCTTGCTGCCCGATGGCACGCCGGCGCGCGCGTTGGGTGTGGCACCGGTGGAAGTGTTGGTGATTTCGCCGAGTCAGCCGATCGATGAGATTGCAGCGCGGCATCGGCAGGAATTGCCGGCGGCGTTGCGCCTGTTTTTGCGTGGGCCGGGGGCGACCAAGACGAGTGGGGCGGGGGTGTTGAGTTATCTGCTGTTCGAGGCGGGGTATTGCAGCGAATTGATTGATCTGGGGCGGCGGGATGCGTTGGCCAAGCGTGGGGAGTTGTGCCGGTTTCTTGGGTTGGAGGAGTCTGTGGTTTCGGCCTGAGGTCGGCGGCGTTGCCATCGCTAGCAGGCTAGCTCCCACAGGGGATATTCGCGCGACGAAGATCAACTGTGGGAGCTAGCCTGCTAGCGATGGCGTCCTTACAGACGCCGCCGGATCAGAAGTGAACCTTGACCAGGAAGCTGGTCACGCTCTGATCTGTCTTGAACCCCTGGCTGTCTTCGATGCCGTACTTGTTTTTCCAGTAGTCATACTCGACACCGACGTACAACTGCTTTTCGCCCAGGCTAAGTGCCTTGCCCAGGTCGTATTTGACCTGCGGATTGAAGTGCAGGTTGGCGTGATATTCGCCTTTTTTGTTGACGTCGTTGTCGACCACCCAGTCCATGAAGCCGTCGATCAGGATGTTCGAATCGCCAACGGGAATGGTGTAGGACCAGACCGGTGTGATTTGCCAGATATCATCACCCGGACGGTCGCCTTCGGTGTGACGGTTGTAGAAGTTCAGCTGGAAGTAGTCGAAACCTGGAATTGCCAGGTCGAAACCAGGACCGATCAGGTAGGACTCGGTATCGTCTTCACCGAACTCATACGTCATGGCCAGCAGCACGTCTTTGATCGGGCCGAATTCGAGTTTCTGGTCGAAGATCTTGCCGAACGACAGGCGCGGACTGAATTCGCCGTAGTAGGTGTTCTCACCGGCGAAGGCGTCTTCCTTGCCGTTGTAGAAGATCTTGTCGATGAAGAAGAAGTTGTCACCGTATTTCCAGCCATCGGCGTGTTCGAAAGTCACCGTCTGCTGAATGCGCGGGTTGACCTGGAAGTCCTTGCCATACAAGTAAGTCAGGCTGTTGTTCTGCCATTGCAGCAAGTCGCCGGCCATTGCCTGGCCCCCGGCCAGTAACGATCCCGCCAGCATCAGGCTAGTGCACGTACGTTTCATTCGGTTGCTCCCAAAAAGTAGGTGTTCCACGTTATTTTTCTAAGGTCGACGCTCTGGTGTGGCGCCTTTTTCTGTAGCTGTAAAAATTCATCCATCCGGTCAGCTTTAATGCTGTTAGCAAGAGCTGAGCCAAGGCTTTCGAAAAGCCAAAAAACTCCCGCTCGGCTGCTCAAGAACAGTCGATTGAGAGGGGTTTTGGAGTGCCTTGGTACCGTGCAGAGCCGGGATAAGTTGGCTTTCTGGTCAGGAATTAAATCCGGGCTTTTTTTTAAAGCGGATTCAGGCGGCCGCGGAGAATACTGACTCCTTGGCCATGTCTCAAGTGCCCCGCAACAGCGCACCGACGACAGGTGTGGAGCACGGTTGCGGGCCATCTTAAAAGTGCACCTTTACCAGCAGGCTGGTGGTGTTTTCATTGGTGTCGAAGTTGCCGTTGTTTTCAATGCCGTACTTGTCTTTCCAGTAGCTGTACTCGACGCCGACGTAAACCTGTTTCTCCCGCCAGCCCATGGCTTTACCCAGGTCGTACTTTATCTGCGGGTTGATATGCAGGTTGGCGTGGTAGGTGCCCTGTGAGTTCTGGTCGTTATCCACGACCCAGTCGATGTAGCCGTCGATCAACAGGCTCGAGTTGCCCAATGGCAGGCTGTAGGACCAGGCCGGCGTGATCTGCCAGACGTCATCGCCGGAGCGCGAGCCTTCGGTCTGGCGATAGTAGAAGTTCAAGGTGAAAAAGTTGAAGCCCGGAACTTTGAGATCGAAACCGGGGCCGATCAGGTAGGCCTCGGTGTCGTCCTCGCCATTCTCGTAGGTCATCGCCAGCAACACGTCCTTGATCGGGCCGAACTCGAAACGCCGGTCGAGGATTTTGCCGAAGGAGAGGCGAGGGCTGAACTCGCCGTAATAGGCGTGAACCCCTTTGTTCCGGTCTTTTTCGCCGTTGTAGTAATTGCTGTCGACGAACAGGAAGTTGTCGCCGTACTTCCAGCGGTCGGCGTGCTCAAAGGTTATCGTCTGCTGGATCGACGGGTTGACCGCGAAATCCTTGCCATACAGATAGCTCAGGCTGTTGGTCTGCCACAGCAATAAATCGCCGGCCAAGGCTTGGCTTGCAGCCAGAAGACTACCGCCCAACAGCATGTTTTTCTGTGTCCGAATCATCTGTTGCTCCCTCTTGTTTTTATTTTTCAAGGCGCAGGTATCCCTACCCTGTAGGAGCGGCTTGCTGGCGATGAGGTCAGAACATCCAACATTGATGTCGTCTGACCCACCGCTTCGCCAGCAAGCCGGCTCCTACAGGGTTTGCGTTCTGTCTTAGTGGGGGTGTGCGTGGCAGTCGTTGATCGCCGCGCGTTCGCGGCCGCCAAGAATGTTGAACAGCAAATTCAGCGACAGCGCACTCAACGTCGCCATTGCAATGCCGCTGTGGGTGATCGGACTCATCCACAACGGCAGGTGCGCGAAGAACTCCGGGCGCACTACCGGAATCAGGCCCATGCCGATGCTCACCGCCACCAGCAACTGGTTGCGACGGTCGCCGATGTCGGCTTCCTGAAGAATCTTGATCCCGGTCGCGGCCACCATGCCGAACATCGCAATCGCCGCGCCGCCCAGTACCGCTGGCGGGATCGACGCCACCAGAAACGCCGCTTTCGGCAACAGGCTCAGCACCACCAGCAAACCACCGGCGACGATGGTCACCGAGCGGCAACGCACGCCAGTCATCTGCACCAGGCCGATGTTCTGCGCGAACGAAGAGTGGGTGAAGGTGTTGAAGAAACCGGCGAAGAACGAGGCGCCGGCATCACAGAGCAAGCCGCGGCGCAGCATGCGTGGGCAGACTTCCTGGCCGGTGATTTTGCCCAGCGCGAGGAACATCCCGGTGGACTCGACGAAGATAATCACGACCACCAGGCACATGGAAAGGATCGGTGCGAGTTCAAATTTTGGCATGCCGAAATGCAGCGGGGTGACGATCTGCACCCAGGGCGCCTGAGCCATGCCGCTGAGGTCGACCATGCCGATCAGCCCGCAAATCACGTAGCCCAGGCACATGCCGATCAGCACTGAAATATTGACCCAGAACCCGCGCATGAAGCGGTGGACCAACAGGATGGTAGCCAACACCAGCGCGGCGATGGCCAGGTAAATCGGCGAACCGAATTGAGTGGCGCCAGCACCGCCGCCTGCCCAGTTGACGGCCACGGGGAACAGCGACAAACCGATCGAGGTGATGACCGTGCCGGTCACCAGTGGCGGGAAGAAGCGTACGACTTTGGACATGAACGGGGCGATGATCATGCCGAAGAAACCGGCAGCGATGGTCGCGCCGAAGATCCCTTGCAGGCCGATACCCGGCATGCCGGCCATGGCGACCATGCTGCCGACCGCAGCGAAACTGGCGCCCATCATCACCGGCATACGGATGCCCATCGGGCCGATACCGAGCGATTGCACGATGGTGGCGATCCCGGCCACCAGCAGGTCGGCGTTGATCAGGAAGGCGATTTCTTCACGACTCAGGCCGGCGGCCTGCCCGATGATCAGCGGCACCGCGATGGCTCCGCCGTACATCAGCAGAACGTGTTGCAGACCCACCAGGATCAGTTGCAAAAGGGGCAAACGCTGAATAGCGGGTGCGTCGGGGATGCGCGCTTCGGATAGCTCGGACATGCAACACCTCGGATCTTTTTTATTCTTGTGATTTTTGCATCAGGGTTGACCGCGGCGCGGCCGTTCGCGGGCAAGCCTCGCTCCTACAAGGTCAACACAAATCCTGTAGGAGCGAGGCTTGCCCGCGAAGCTTTTCAACGGTTAGTTGGTGGGAGCTCCCTGAACAATCCACGCGCCGATCAGGTCACGTTCCTGCTGGGTCATCTGGGTGATGTTGCCCAGTGGCATGATCTGGGTGGTGACGGCTTGAGCCTGGATGCGCGCCGCGTTCTGGCGGATCTGCTCGGGGGTGTCGAACATCACACCGCCCGGTGCGGCGCTGAACAGCGGGCTGGTCGGTTTGGCCGAATGGCAGACCGAGCAGCGTTCCTGGATCACGCTGTGCACCTTGTCGAAACTCGGGCCGGCGTTCGACGCCTGAACCGGTGCTTCAGCAGGTTTCGCAGCGGCAGGTTTGGCACCGCCACCGACGGCGGTTTCCGGCAACGGCTCGTACTCGATGGTGCCAGGAGCCTTGGCCACTTCAGGTGCACTTGGCATTTGCGCCGGACCGGTCACGTAAGCCAGGCAGATCATGCCAACGGCGGCGACGGGCAGGGTCCAGGCAAATTTGTGGCTGTCGTGACGGGTGTTGAAGTAGTGACGCACCAACACCGCCAGCACCGCGATCCCGGCCAGGATCAGCCAGTTGTATTGGCTGCCGTAGGTGCTCGGGAAGTGGTTGCTGATCATGATGAACAGCACCGGCAAGGTGAAGTAGTTGTTGTGCCGCGAACGCAACAGGCCTTTGGCCGGCAGCGCCGGATCCGGTGTGCGGTTCTCTGCAATCGCCGCCACCAGTGCGCGCTGCGCCGGCATGATGATGCGGAACACGTTGCCGACCATGATGGTGCCGATGATCGCGCCGACGTGCAGGTACGCACCACGACCGCTGAACACTTTGCTGAAGCCGTAAGCGGCGCCAATGATCAGCACGAACAGGATGAAACCGAGCAGGGCAGGGCGTTTGCCCAGGGCCGAGTCGCAGAGGAAGGAGTAGACGAACCAGCCGACGAACAACGAGGCAATGCCCAGTGCGACCCCTTCAGGGCCGGTCAGGCTGCTGCCGGGTGCCAGCAGGTACAGCGTCGGGTTGGAGTAGAACACCACGCATAGCAGCGCGATCCCCGACAGCCAGGTGAAGTAGGCTTCCCATTTGAACCAGTGCAGGTTGTCCGGCATGGTCGGTGGAGCCAGTTTGTATTTTTCCAGGTGATAGATACCGCCGCCGTGGATCGCCCACAGATCGCCCGCCAGACCACTTTTCGGGTTGACCCGATTGAGGTTGTTTTCCAGCCAGACGAAATAGAACGACGCACCGATCCAGGCCACGCCAGTAATCATGTGAACCCAGCGCACGCTCAGGTTCAGCCATTCCAACAGATGTGCTTCCACAGTCTTTACCTCTCGCCTGTCACTCTGTTGTCGAGTGATCAGACCTTCTCTTATTGGTGGGGGGCAAGGATCAAACGCTCATCCTCTTTGAAAAAATGCTCATCGCAGTTATTGCCTGTGCCACTGCGATCAACCACCAGGAAGTCATCCCGCTTTTCGATCGTCAGCACCGGATGGTGCCAAACGCCGCGATGGTAATTAATGCCCTGCCTGCCGTTGGTGACGAAGGCGCGGACCAAGCCTGATACAGGTTCATCGCCAAGTGGCGCGACCACGATCAGAAAGGGGTTGCCGAGCAGCGGAATGAAAGCCTGGCTGCCCAGCGGGTGACGCTCCAGCATGCAGACGGTCAGCGGCATGTCCTGCGCGTCGGCGCGGAAAATGCTGATGATCGCGTTGTCCTCTGGCGTGGCGGTTTGCACCGTTGCCAGTTTGTGAAAGCGCATGGTCGAACCGTTGTTGATCATGAAGTGATCGCTGCCGTCGGTTTCGATCACGTCACCGAAAGGGGCGAAGGCTTCTTTGGTCAGCGGTTCAATCGTCAGTGTGCGCATGCTGGTCTTCTTACCTTGAGTTCTGTGTTGTTTGTTCTATTGCTATCGCTAGCAGGCTAGCTCCCACATTTGGAATGCATTCCCCTGTGGGAGCTAGCCTGCTAGCGATTGGGTTCACCGCTTACTTAGCGACCTTGCCAAGAACGCGCAGGCGGCTCACACCACCATCCGGGAACACGTTCAGGCGAATGTGGGTGATCGGACCCAGCGCCTTGATCTGCTCGGCGAAGGTGTGTTCGGCGTGCATTTCCAGTTTCTGCGCTGGCAGCAATTCGCGCCAGAACAGCGATTGGGTTTCGATCTGGCTGTCGGTGCCGCCCTTCACGAACGCGCCCTGGATTGAGCACGTGTCCGGGTAGTTGCCCTTGAAGTGCAGGGTGTCGACGATGACTTTCTCGATCTCGCCGGCATGCCCCAGTGCCACGATCACCCAATCATTGCCCGGCGTGCGACGACGCGCGGTTTCCCAGCCGTCGCCCATGTTGATGCCACGGCCCGGGTTGAGGATGTTGCTCATGCGCCCGAAGTGTTCGTCGGAGCAGGCGAGGGCGCGGCCACCGTTGAGCGCTGCGGCCAGGTCAACTTGCTCGTTGTCGCCGACAGCGGACCAGTCGCGGAACGGAATGCCGTAGACACGCAGACGGGCCACGCCACCATCCGGATAGATGTTGAAGCGCAAGTGGCTGAACGATTGGTCGTTGCTGATTTCGTGGTAGTGGTGGCTGTTGCCTTGCAGCTCGACGGCCGACAGCACTTCAGTCCACAGGGTGTTTTCGTCCGGCTCGCCGGAGGCCAGGAAGCAGGCTTCCAGGGAAGCCGATGGCGGGAAGTTGCCGGTGAAGAATGAAGTGTCGATGTCCACGCCTTTGATCGAACCCGGTACGCCCAGGCGGATCACGGCGCTGTCGTAGCCTTCGAAGCGCTTGCGGCGCGACTCCCAGCCGTCCATCCACTTGCCGTTGTCATCGAACACGCCCTCCTTCCACACAGCCGGGGTCGGCTGGAACAGGCGGTTGGCATCAGCGAACCAGTCATCGGTGACCGAGATGATTTTGGTGCCCAGGCGGGCGTCGGCCAGGTTGACGAACTTCTCGAAAGGTACGGCGTAAGCTTTCATTCTTCTTGTCTGCCTTTAATAAGTTGGCTTGGGATGCTTGCAGGGCCCTGGGTACTCTTCGCGTTTTAAAGCACTCGGGCCAGGCTCGCTATAGGGTCAGTAATCGGAACAGGGCGATCTTGTTGATCTCCGCCAGCGCGCATTTGAATTCGGTATCCGCCAAATTGTGAATGCGCGTTTCGAACGCCGCGAGGATCTGATGCCGGTTGCTGCCTTTTACCGCCATGATGAAGGGAAACTTGAACTTGGCTTTGTAGGCGTCGTTCAGCTCGGTGAAGCGAGAAAACTCTTCGGCCGTGCATTGGTGAATACCGGCGCCAGCCTGTTCATTGGTGCTGGCTTCGGTTAGTTGGCCCTGGACGGCGGCTTTGCCGGCCAGGTCCGGGTGAGCGTTGATCAGGGCCAGTTGGCTTTCGTGATCGGCGCTCAACAGGATGTCGCTCATGCGCTGGTGCAGGGTTTCGATCTCGTCGATCGAGGTGTCCTGGCCCAGGTCGAAGGCCTTTTCGGCCACCCATGGCGAATGTTCGTAGATGTCGGCGAAAGCAGCGACAAACGCGTCGCGGTTCAGGGTCGACGGTTGCAGGGTTTGAAAGCGGCTCATTTTGCGGCCCCTTGGTACGGGTGGGTTTCGTGCCAGTGGCGAGCGATGTCGACGCGACGGCTGAACCACACCTGTTCATGACTTTTAGCGTATTCGATAAAGCGTTTGAGCGAGGCCAGACGCGCCGGACGGCCGATCAGGCGGCAATGCAGGCCGATCGACAGCATCTTCGGTGCTTCGGTGCCTTCGGCATACAGCACGTCAAACGCATCTTTCAGGTATTCAAAGAAATCGTCGCCCTTGTTGAAACCCTGGACCTGGGTGAAACGCATGTCGTTGGTGTCCAGTGTGTACGGGATCACCAGGTGCGGCTTGCCGGTCGGGTTGTTCGGTTCCCAGTAGGGCAGGTCATCGTCGTAGGTGTCGCAGTCGTAGAGGAAACCGCCTTCTTCCATCACCAGCCGGCGGGTATTCGGGCCGGTGCGGCCGGTGTACCAGCCCAACGGGCGTTCACCGGTGATTTCGGTGAGGATGCGGATGGCTTCGAGCATGTGCTCGCGTTCCTGCGCTTCATCCATGTACTGATAGTCGATCCAGCGGTAGCCGTGGCTGCAGATTTCGTGGCCAGCATCGACCATCGCGCGGATCACGTCCGGGTGGCGCTGGGCGGCCATGGCCACGGCGAAGATGGTCAGCGGGATGTCGAATTCCTTGAACAGTTTCAGAATCCGCCAGACACCGGCGCGGCTGCCATACTCGTAAAGGGATTCCATGCTCATGTTGCGTTCGCCCTGCAGCGGCTGCGCCGAGACCATCTCCGAGAGGAAGGCTTCGGATTCTTTGTCGCCGTGCAGGATGTTGCGCTCACCGCCTTCTTCGTAATTGAGCACGAACGACAGGGCGATACGGGCGTTGCCCGGCCAGTGTGGGTGAGGAGGGTTACTGCCGTAACCGATCAGGTCGCGTGGGTAGTCAGCGCTCACTGCAGTCTTCCTTCTTATTCGTTGACAGATTGTGTGGCGTGCCTGGAAGTGGGAAGACAGGCTGGCGTCACAGCGATGGGCTGATTGTATACAACTTTATATCCGCTTTGTAAGCCTGAATTTTTGCATTTTTGATGAACTGTCATCTTCACATGTTATTGCAAGAAACCTGCCCAGTTGGTCAGCTAATGGATGGAAGGTCCGCTGATAATATGGTTTGGCGTCAGATTTGCCGGGAATCCTTGAATGGTGACGCTTGCTGGAAAAATGTCGTTTTTATTGTGTACAATTTTTCTGAAAAGTGTCTTAATCAGTCGCTCGCCGCAGCGTTTCGTGCTCCGAATCGGTGCGGTCTCCTTTTCAACTGACTTCGGGAGGCGCGAGGTCTGACTGCTCCGCGCAGGCAGACGCGCAGAATCAATGGGACGTTTGACTACACACGTTTTGGACGCTGCACACGGTTGCCCGGGCAGCTCGATCAAGGTCGAGTTGTACCGCGTTGAAGGCTCGCAGCTGGAATTGGTCGCCAGCGCGATCACCAACAGCGACGGCCGTGTCGATGCACCGCTGCTGCAAGGCGATGACTACCGTTCCGGGGTCTATCAGGTTCAGTTTCATGCGGGCGATTACTACCGCGCCCGTGGCGTTCAGCTGCCTACACCTGCGTTCCTGGATGTGGTGGTGCTGCGGTTCGGCATCTCTGCGGAACAGGATCACTACCATGTGCCGTTGCTGATTTCGCCGTACAGCTATTCCACGTACCGCGGCAGTTGATCCCCCAAGCAGCTGCCTCAACCTGGAAGCGACTGCGCATATAGCTTCTTTGGTCTTTTGCCCGCTCACACTGCGGGCTTTTTTTTGCTTCGAGTTTGAGCCAGTGCGTTGGGTTGCACCTCGCCAGCGGGCGGCGAGGTGTACACGTTTCTCTGTCAGCGTTCCTTGATGATGAAAATAGAAGGACTTCCACCGGGCAGGTGCTGGACGCCGCCCATGAGCCATACCACATCGCCACGCGCGTCAGCGGCTAGCAGTAATTGGTGAGCTTCGGTGCCAATTCGTGCTCTCAGCGAAGGGTCTGCGAGTTCCGGGACGCGCGGTGGCTTGATTTCAATTGCGTCAGTCTCCACACGCCCCAGTTTCAGAAAATAGACCTTTTTGTGATTGGGTCTGTTAAATACCAGCGTTGGTGGGGGGAGTTTGAGGTTGTCCACGTTTGCAGGAAGGAAGACATTGTAGTTGCTGTGACCCAGTATCGAGGCGAGCAGTAATGGAAGTCGGCCCGGTTCGTTAGGCCGCTCTGTGTAAAGCTGCCAGGCCGGAGCACTCTCGGGTTTGAAGTTCAATTGCTGTAAGGGCACCTGGGAGTCCGGAGCGTGCAAAGGGACTATCCTCCGGGGACCTTCACTGCCGAAAGCGACAGGCAATATATCCAGCGGGTCGCCGAGCCCAGGCACGCCGGTGGTCGATTTGCCTTCCCAGTGGCGAAAGGTTTGCATCATGCGGGCGAGACCGCTGCCGTTTATTTCCTCCGATCCGCTGGAAAGCTCAAATAATCGCTTGGCAACGGCACGGGCTGTGGGCTCGGTGAAACCCCTGAATGCATCCGCGACATGGTGTGTGAGTGTTTTCTCGAAGAGACGAATTGCACCGTCAACTTTGCGAGTATTCGTGCCGGCGTGGTGGCTGGTGGCTACAGGCTGCAACGAAGGTGCTTCGTGCAACATGCGTTCGAAAATCTCGAAGCGGGAGGGCGCAAATTCCGGGTGTTGAAGGAAAACGATGGGTAGCTGATCGGCCAGCGGCCCCTTTGGCACGATGTGGTAATGGAGCTGGCCAATCTGTACGGATTCCACCGAGTCAGGTTGGGTCGTTTTGCCCCAGGATGCCCACAAATAGGGGTTTCTATTCAAGTTGGCAGCATTAGGGTGGGTAACTGCCTCGGGAGCATCGACATTTTCATCCCGGCGAGGGCGCTTGCTTGCGCCGGGACCGGCATCTTCAGCGTCTGGTGGCGGCTGATGGCCGGCCATTTTGGGGCTTTCGCCTGAGCCTGGGTTGATGGGGGCTTTACGTTGCCATAGCGTCATTCCTTCAATGCTTTCGAGAACCGGGCCCGAAGGGATCAATTCGATCGCTGAGGTCGCCTGATAGTCCCCGTCTGCATTTTTGCGGACCATGATGGCGCCTTCTTCCGCCAGGTCGACATAGGTTCTCTTCAGCTTGTCGTAGCGGATGCCGTTTGCATCGGGTTGGGTCAGCTTGTCGGCTAAATGTCGGGGAATGATCTCCAGTGTTTCCGGCCTCGTCGGTGCAGTTACCGTCGGAACCAGGCCCTCCCGGACGATTCTCCACTGGGGCTGGCCAGGAATTTTTCTGAGGATCGGCCCTGCCTGGCCACGCGCAAAAGGGAAGGGGACTTGGTAATCGCCTTTCGCGTTTGCTCTGATCATATAAATACCTTCCGGTCCAATATCAGCGTAAAGCTGTTGTCGGCTACTCATGAAAAGCCCGGTTTCGTCGATCCTGAAGAGTTGATCCACCTCGCTTCGAGGCCAGGAAATCATATTGGCAGCAATCTCGGCGGCGCTTGTAGCGTTAACCGGCATGTTGGTGACGACGATAGGCTGACGAGGGACGATATCGGGTGACGTACTTGATATATTCGTGTCGGAAACAGGCGCTCCGTCTCCCAGAGGTCGGCCGACTGTTGCAGTGTGATCGCCCCGTACCCGATTTTCTCCTGACGAAGGCCTTGAAGGTGTCGCCGAAGTGTCAGGTGTAGTAGAGGTTGAAGTTCTTTTTGGTGGTCTGGCCATGGGTCATATTCCTGAATAGTTTTATTTGTTTGTAACTTCAAGGTGAAGCCGGTAAATGAAAATGACCGGTATCAACGCTCTCTGATAATAAAAACGGAGCTCCATCCTGTTGGGGATGTTTGAACCCCGCCTAGTAGCCATCCAACGTTGTTCTGCTGGTTGGCGGTCACAAGTGCTTGCAGGGCATGATTGCCCACCTGTGAAACTAATGAAGGGTCGGCAAGTTCCGGTGCGGGAGAAGGGTTTGTTCTGATTGCATTTCTCTCTGCAATTCCGAGCTTCAGAAAATAAACCTTGTCGTGATCTGCACGTTTGAAGACCAGCTTGGGACTTCGGTGCTCATGCAATAAGGGAAACACTTCGTATCCGCTGCGGATCAACACCGTGCTGACTAAACGTTTGAGGTTGTAGTCAGAGCGATTAGAGACAAAGTTGTCCCATTCCATCTGGAAATGTCTTGGGAGGAAGTCAAGCCTGCGCAACGGCTCGCCAAAGGTAGGAGGCACCATGGAAATAACTATTCCTTCGGGGTCCACGCGTGAAGCGACAGGCAGTAAATCAATCGGGTTCTCGAATCGCGCATCAAAGATGCCTGCCCGTTCCTTCCAGTGATCAAGGGTAAGTGCGGTGGTATACAAGCCATCACGGGCGATCACTTCGGAATTCCCCGAATGTTCAAATAACCGCTTGGCAACAGCACGCGCTGTGACCGGTGAAAAATCCGGGAACACCTCCACAACGGATTGCGTCATCGGTTTTTGAAACAGGCGACGACTACTGTTCACTGTCCATTTGCCATCGCTATTCAGAACGGCCGGAACAGGTTGCAACCATGGTTTGGAGTGCAGCATCTGTTCGAACATGTCGAAGCGAGAGGGTGGGAACTCGGGATGCTGAAGGTAGTTCACGACTCGTGGTGCTGTGTTCCCCTCGGGTACAGTTTGATAATGAAGTTCGCCAATCTGAATGAATTCATTGGCAACGGGTTTGTTGACCTTGCCCCATGATATCCACAGGTACGGGTTTGCATTGGCCGGGTGGGTTGGATAGAGAGTGATAATCTGCTCTGCCGGTGCGCTTGCGCCTGTCTGCTCTTCGTTTTCCTCAAGGCGCTGACGCTTGCTCGGGCCCGGTTCGGCCTGTTCGTTGACTGATGACGGTTGATGAACGGACAGATTGTCGGTTTCCGTGACTGCAGCCGTTGGGGTTTTGCGGCGCCAGAACGGTGTCAGTTCAATCCTCTCGAGTACGGGGCCGGACGGCGTCCATTCCTGGCCGAAGGTCGCCTGGTAATCGCCATTCGTGTTTTTGCCGACTTGAACGGTGCCCTCGAATATCAAATCGACATAACTTCGCAGGTTGTGCCAGCGTATTCCGAGCTCGTTGGCGGCCGGTAGTTTATTAATAACGACCGGATTCTTAATGATATGGACAGGCGCAACGATTGCCGGAGCGGTCACGCTTGAAACCCATGCTCGCAAGTCTGGAGTGGACGGCAAGGGTTGCCATAAGGGCTTGTCTTTGACTTTTCTCAGGACTGGATCCGGATGCTCAGGCGCAAAAGGAAAATGGACTCGGTAATCTCCATTTGCGTTGGTTTCCACTCTGCCAATGCCGGCTTTTTCAATATCGGCATACAACGCTTGCTCCTTGCTCATGAAGAGCCCCGTGTCTGCGATTCGAATCAGTTGATCAACGTGTTCACGGGGCCAGGACACCAGATTATCGGGCTGCGCGAAGGGGGCGGAGGTGCGCACAGGCATGTTAGTAACAACAACGGGTCGTTGATCAGGCATGTTGCCTGCCGATGTAGCGGGGGTTGGAATGCCCGTGGTTGGATCTCCTCCACGCACAGGCATGTCAGGACGGCCGGGAGGGTGGGTCCTGAGCACGTCATCCTCGGGGGAGGGTCTGGGAAGTGTTGATGAAGTGCCAGGCGTATTGGGGCTGGAAACTTTCTTGGGTGGCTTAGCCATGACAGTCGTTCCGATAAGTAATCTGGTGAATATCCAAATCAGGAAGTGCTCCTGAAGAAGACGAAAAAGTTGCTGGGTGAAAGCAGGGCGCGTGAGGGCGCACGGCCCCGGAGATCACAGTGTTCAGTTTTGGTTAAGCTGGATTCTGAAGTGCAATAAATATTTATAGGGTGAGGCGGTATTTGCTACAAGACACTTCTGCTTGATCGTGAGATTAAGGGCAGTGACTCATTGACTTTGTTTTATAAGATTTTGCAGGTGTCTAAAAGTATTCGCAGATTGGCGGCGCTCACGGGTGGGGTGGTAGTGGCGCCAGACTCCATCAATGCATAGCAATGTTTCAGCTGGTGCGCGCAGCGACTCAGTGGTACCAGGTCGGCGTAAAGGACGGTGCGGGACTTGTCGGTATCAAGTAGCCAGCGACGTGAAGGCAGGTTGTAAGAAAGCGTGCCGGCAGTACCATCCTTCATTGCTATATTCCGAACAGCGATGTCTTCCATTTCTAATGATGTCATTTCCGATGTTATTGCTTCTTCGTTCAGGAGTTGGCCTTTAAAGTGCCTGCCATCCAGCGAGTCAAGGTAGACTTCGTCAAAATCAAGATCGGCTTTGTAAACAACACCGAAGGGAGTGATGACACGTATTTGATCAGTCAAGTCTTGTGGGTTGTTGTAAATCGGAAGATGAATAACGGTGTGTCCAATCTGCAGACGATTGTCCACCAGTTTTATTCTGGTGTAAGCGAGGCCCGTTGCGTCGAATTCCCAGGTAGACGCGGACTGTGATTTGATGGTCGCGTTCGCACGAGCACCTGGCGTTGAAATGCTTAGCGTCATTTCGGCGCTAAGGTGAACCAGGTAAGTTGAGCCGTCACCGACCAGGTTCTCAATAGCGGTTTGCTCAGGGTAAGAGATGAGTTTGACGCATTGCTCTCGGGTGCCTAACTTATGAGCGTCATTGTCGAAGGGTTGGCGGTAAATATGCTGTCCATCTCTGGCCTTGAGCGGCAATGGCACCTCGCTGGTATGCTCCATCGGGCCGTTTATCTCGAACTGATCGTTTGAAAATACTGTGTCGGGCAAGGAGGGCTGGTTGATCCGATAAGAAACGCCATCGTTCATGATCAGGATTAAATGCTGGTTCAGTATTTTGTCGGGACGTGTCAGCCGACTAGTGATTCTTTGGTCCCCGCTCCAGATCGAGCTGGCCAGATTCTTGATAGTCAACCGCTTACGGCCAAAGTGAAAAGTCATGCCGCATTCTTTATACATGATGCGGTCGAAATTACGTTGGCGCATCAGGTCTATGTTGTAGTAAGCCTCGACTCGTGTCAGTTCATGACTGGCATAATCCATGTGAAGAGTGGTCAGAGTACTTGTGCTGCGTTGTTTTACTTTAAGTGTTGTATGTTCATTGAGTCGTGAAATACAGTAGCTCGTGTCTTTGTCATGCGGGATGGTGGATACCCCGTTGTAGCATATGATCGGGTTTTGGGTTGTACCCTGTTGGGTGACAACTGTTTCAACGTCAAGCGGGTCATTGCTCTCAATAGATTCAGGGAGTTCAGGCATCAAATGAAACCCATCCTTTGTGATGAAAGTCAGTTTTTTATTTTGTAGTTGTCGTTGGTTGTTGACAGTTTTGTAGACGCCCTTGATGTAGACATTCCTTTCGCTGAGGTCGTCGAGGTCAAATCCTGAGGTGATGACCAGCGCCTGTTCTTCTATCTTCCAGCTTCTGATCAGATCCATTCTCCAATCAAGCGCAATGACGCTCTCGTCTGCACCATCCTCAGTAATAAATACGCTGCCGGATTTATGGGCCACAGCATAGTGATCCTTTCCTGGGCCACCGGAGGCCGAGCCTACATTGTTCAAAAGATAGATTTTGTCATCCCCGGCGCCCGCCTCTATGGTGTCGCGACCCCGAGACTTGATGATGTTCGGGCCGTCTGTACCGATGACCTTGTTTTCCGCGCCGGCCAGGGTTTCTGCGTTTTCAATGTCCTCTAAAAGCGTGTGTCGATAGTTCCAGCGGCTGTCGTTGGTCTGGTCGTGGGTGATGATAGAAAGCCGCCCATCGTTCAAATCGATGAAATATCCAAATCGTTGTCTGTTACGGTCGGGGTAGCTACCGCTGACTATTAACGTGTCGTTGCCCATACCACCTTTCAATGTAGTGGGTAGAGAGTCTTTTGGGCCGTTTTTCAGGAGTTCGGCGGCACCTTCGAAGACGAATTCATCGTCTTTTTCCCCCCCGGTAAGATGTTTGATACCGGCGCTGTAATAGAATCTGTTTGGCTTTTTTTCGATGCCAATAATGGTGTCGTTTCCGCCCCCAATAAACCATACCGCGCCTTTGTTCTCGCCTGGCGTTCCAAATTCCGCGCCGGGCATGTCCGCGGTCACTCCGTCGCGGGCATCAATAGTGTCGTTATTGTCAATGACATAGGGTTTCGGGACGGTTTTGTAAGTGTATTGCTGGGCATCCCAATCGAAGCTGGGTACTTGAGTCGGCTTGAGCTCTACCTGAAAATTGCCGTTTACAATGACCTCTGTGCTGTCCTTTAACTTGCCTGCCAGTAATTTTCTGGCGGTCGCTTGCAACAACCTCGAATGTTCAACGGTTGATTTGGCAATCGCGTGGCGCGTCTGGATGTTTTCGTCGGGACTTATTCCCCAAAAGGCGAACCAGCCTGTACGCAGGCGTTCATGGGTGGTGAGTTCGATGTAATCATCGATATCGTCGACGACGCGTACCGCCGCATAAACCTGAGAGCCCGCGACTAAAAGAAGTCCCGCTGCCAGCCCAATTGGCCCGATAAAGGAGAAGCCGGCCAACGCAGCGGCACCCAATATCAACGTCATTGCCGCGCTGGTCACACTCAAGCCGGCGGCAACATAGTGATCCATGGCTTCTTTGCCTGATGTCGCCGCTGCACTGTTAAAGGATTTAACCGCGGAGATAACGTCGAAGGGCAGTGTCAGGGCACTTGCGATCAGACCCGCACCACGGCCTAACCGAACGCCGAAGCTGGTTTTGGCGAAATCCTTGTAGGCTTTCTGCCCTGCCTCGATCATGTATTTTGCTTGTTTTGTTACCGCAACTTCCACGGCTAGCGAAGTAACTTCTGCTGAAATGCTGAGGCTATTGAATACAACTTCGCCGTGATCTTTTCGTGCAATCGCATCTTGCAATCCGCGCAGACCGCTATAAATTCCAAAGGCCTGAAGCCCTGCGCCCATGCTGATCATGCTGCTACTCTTGATTCGGTTCACCCATTGAGGTGTATCTTTGTGCAAGTGCGCGTGGCGTATATCAAGCTTCTGTGCTGATTTCAGAAGCTTGTCCAGTTTTTGTCGGTACTGTTCAGGATCGGAAAACGTATCAGGTATGTCACTTAGCAGGGGCGGAGCATTTAGCGGGCGTTGCGACGCCATCTCAAACAGTAATGCAGGTAGCGCGTAATCGTCTTTTGTTCCGGTAGAGCGCATGCGGGCTTCAATATACAAAGGGTCAAGTTGCAAGGAATTGACAAAAGACCGCTTGGGATGGCGGAAAAAAGTATTTTGCCCATTCAGCCGTTGACCATTTAATCTCGCGCCCAGTGCATCAAGTGCCCGTCGGGTAATCGAATGAGAGCCTATCTTCATCGGTCCGAAAAGGTCATCTATAACGCTCAGCTGGTTTTTATTGGCGTTTGTATCTTGAGGGGCGGAGGGAATGCTTTCCTTTTCGAAATCAATTGTAGACAGTGAGTACTCATTGGCATGCAGATCAATGTCCGTTACTTCGACGGCATTATAGTGATCGGTGTCGGGTGTTTGGAAAACGATTGCCATAAGAACTTCCTTGTCCAGGCGTTGTGTGCGAAGTCGCAGCGCCATGTTAGGGGGAGTTCTGAAACGACAAATATATATATTTATATCGCGTGTTGCGGGTTGTTGCGAAGTAGGGGTGAATTGTTGCCATCCTTGGCAAACAATTCTTAGTCGTGGTGTTAATAAAGCCATATTGATATGTAGCTTGGTGGATTAATGCGATCCGACTAGTGATTGCTGAGTAATGAGGCAGCGCCAGCTCCACTGAAGAGTCCTGCGCTCACCCTGTTAAACCAACTTTGTCCCTTGCCACTGCGCAGATACTTCGCTGCACCATGAGCACCTAGCCCATAAGCCAACTTGCACAACAGATCCAGCACGGTCCAGGTCGCAATCATCACCAGCAACTGCGGCAGGAACGGTTGCTCGGCACTGAGAAACTGCGGCAGGAAGGCAGCAAAAAACAAAATATCCTTCGGATTGCTCGCGCCTAACACGAACGCACGCCCGAACAGTGCCCGAAAGCGCGGCACCGGCGCCGCCTGGGGCACTTCAGCGCCCACCGATGGCAGTCGTGATTGCTGCCAGCTCTGCCAGGCGAGGTAGAACAGGTACAGCGCGCCGACGATTTTCAGTGCGCTGAACAGCTGTTCCGATGCCAGAAGCAGGGCACCCAGACCCAACGCCGAGGCACTGAGCAAGCAGATCGAGGCAATCACGCCACCCAGGAACGCTGGATAGGAACGGCGCAAACCGTAATTCAGACTGTTGCTGATCATCAGCAAAGACAGGGGCCCCGGGATCAGGATCACCACCAGCGCAGCGCCGCTGAACAGCAGCCAGGTTTCCAGACTCATCACTTTCCTCCATTTGTGCAAAAGCCCCACCCGACGGGGTGAGGCTGTTTTGAAACACTGTTTTTGAAACGTAGACGGCTTACAAGAAAATAAACTTGGCGATGAAGATCGCGCACAGCACCCACAGACTGACGGAAATTTCCTTGTGCTTACCGGTGAAGGCCTTCAGCACCACGTAAGTGATAAAGCCCAGCGCGATGCCATCGGCGACCGAAAAGGTCAGCGGCATCATGATCGCGGTAACGATCGCCGGAATGCTATCGGTCGCTTCGTCCCACTCGATGTGCGCCATGCCACCCATCATCAGCATTGCCACATAAATCAGGGCGCCGGCGGTGGCGTAAGCGGGAATCATGCCGGCCAGCGGGGCAAAGAACATGGCGGCAATAAATAGCACACCTACGGTCACGGCGGTAAGACCAGTCCGACCACCCGCTGCTACGCCAGCGGCACTTTCCACGTAACTCGTTACTGGAGGAACGCCGACCACCGCACCAAACACGCTGGAAGCACTGTCGGCTTTCATGGCGCGGGAGAGGTTTTCGATCCGGCCGTCAGCGTTTACCAGGTTGGCGCGCTGGGCGACGCCCATCAGGGTGCCGGCGGTGTCGAACATGTGCACAAAGAGGAAGGCCAGCACCACGCTGATCATGCTGACGTTGAACACGCCCGCGACGTTCATGGCCATCCAGGTCGGCGCCAGACTTGGCGGGGCAGACATGATGCCTTCGTAGTGGACAAGGCCCAGGCCCCAGCCCGCGAGGGTAACGGTGATGATGCTGATGAGAATCGCACCGAACACTTTGTGGTAGCTGAGTACGGCGATCATCAGGAAGCAGATGGCAGCCAGCAGCGGGCCGGGCTCGCGCAGGGAGCCGAGCTTGATCAGGGTGGCCGGGCTATCGACGACGATGCCCGCGGTTTTGAGGCCGATCAACCCTAGGAACAGACCCACGCCGGCGCCCATGGCATAACGCAAACTCACAGGAATACTGTTGAGCAGCCATTCGCGAATCCGCGAAAAGGTCAGGAACATAAACAACACACCGGAAACAAACACCGCGCCAAGGGCGGTTTCCCAGTTGTAGCCCATGGTGCCGACCACGGTGTAGGTGAAGAACGCGTTCAAGCCCATGCCCGGTGCCAGGCCGACCGGCCAGTTCGCGTAAAGGCCCATCAACAGGCAGCCCAGGGCCGCAGCGATGCAGGTCGCGACGAACGCGGCGCCGTGATCGATCCCGGCGTCGGCCATGATGTTGGGGTTGACGAAGATGATGTAGGCCATGGTGATGAAGGTTGTCAGACCGGCAATCAGCTCGGTCTTCACCGTGGTGCCATGCAAGCTGAGTTTGAAGATGCGTTCAAGCAAGCCATTGCGTAACGGCGGCGAGAGTTCCAGCGTCGGGGCTTCGGATTTGCGGCTTTCCACAGCGAATACTCCTCAAGAGTTTTATTGTTATTTCCAGGGCCGGACCCATGAGGGTGGCAGCGGCCCTTTGAGGCACTTGCGAATTTGTTGACCGGCTGGTCAGAAACTCGCACGAAGTGGATTATGCTTTTGTATACAAATAAAGCAAATAATGTTTTTGATTTTGTAGACGAAAAGTTTGGCAATAGGGATATATCGCCGAGACAGATGCTTTCGCGAGGGCGCTATCGCCGTTGTGCGGGCGAAAAAAAACCGGCGATCGGCCGGTTTTTTTCTGTTCGGGATTTGCAGTGTTGGTGCGGGCCTCATCGCGGGCAAGCCCGCTCCCACAGGTTTGTAAACACCTCAACCCCTGTGGGAGCGAGCCTGCTCGCGATGGCGGCAGATCAAACAACCCAAATGAATCAGGCCGCAGCGAACCGCTTATCCAGATAATCGATAATCACCTTGGACTCATACATCCAGGTGGTCTGCCCATTCTCTTCAATGCGCAGGCACGGAACCTTGATCTTGCCGCCTTGCTCCAGCAGGGTCTGGCGATCCTGTTCGTTGTTCTTCGCATCGCGCAACGCCACCGGCACATTCAGGCGACGCAGGGTGCGGCGGGTTTTCACGCAGAACGGGCAAGCGTGGAACTGATACAGCGTCAGGTCCTTGGCGGCCGTTTCAACCTGAGCCTGGGCGGCGGCGGGGCGCTGCTTCTTGCCAGGGCGGGTGATGAAGTCGATGAAGATGATCAGTTGGCCAAGGCCGACACGAAGCGCTTTTACGAACACGGAATAAGCCTCACAGGGCGAACGGAAGGCGCGCAGCTTACCTGATTTTTCACAGGCGAAAAAAAACCGGCGATGAATGCCGGTTTTCTTCGTGTAGCGAATTACTTGATCAGGCTGAGAAACTCGCTGCGGGTCGCCGCGTTTTCGCGGAACTCACCCAGCATCACCGATGTGATCATCGACGAATTCTGTTTCTCCACACCGCGCATCATCATGCACATGTGCTTGGCCTCGATCACCACCGCAACGCCCAGGGCACCGGTGACTTGCTGGACCGCATCGGCGATCTGGCGACTGAGGTTTTCCTGGATCTGCAGGCGGCGAGCGTACATATCGACGATCCGCGCGACTTTCGACAGGCCCAGCACTTTGCCGCTCGGGATGTACGCGACGTGCGCCTTGCCGATAAACGGCAACAGGTGGTGTTCGCACAACGAGTAGAGCTCGATGTCCTTGACCAGCACCATTTCGCTGTTGTCGGAGCTGAACAAGGCACCGTTGGTGACTTCTTCCAGTGTCTGTTCATAGCCGCGGCAAAGGTACTGCATGGCTTTGGCGGCACGCTTTGGCGTGTCGAGCAGGCCCTCGCGGGAGACGTCCTCGCCAAGTTGACCAAGGATGGCCGTGTAATTCTGTTCCAGGGACATGAAACTACCTGTGGGGATTTTCGCAAAGGGCAAGGGTACGGTGGCAAACACGGCGCTGCAAGCGTGAAGCGACAGCTTTACTCGTCGCGACCTTCCATCATGGTTCGTTTGAGCATCACATAAACCGCGCCGGCACCGCCGTGTTTCGGTTGGCACGAGGTGAAGCCGAGCACCTGGGAATGCTGACGCAACCACGTGTTGACGTGGCTTTTGATCATCGGTCGCTTGCCGTCCAGACGCACGGCTTTGCCGTGGGTGACGCGCACGCAGCGGATTTCGAATTTGGTCGCTTCGGCCAGAAACGCCCAGAGCGTTTCCCGGGCTTTTTCCACGGTCATGCCATGCAGGTCGAGGCTGCCTTCGAACGGAATCTGTCCGATCTTGAGCTTGCGCATCTGGCTTTCCTGAACACCGTCACGGGCCCACATCAACTCGTCTTCCGGACCGACATCGATGACGAACTGATCAGACAGACCATCAACGGTGGTGGCATCGGTGCGAATGGTCGCGGCTTGGCGCAGCTTGGCGATTTGCGCGCGGTCGGCCTTGGGTTTACCGGTTTCGGCGCGATCATGCTTGATCGGCTTGACGCCTTGGATCGCACTTTTGAACAGGGAAAAATCGTCGTCTTGCATGTCAGCCTCCGCGAAGGGCGGCCAGTTTACCCAAGTCGAGGCGCTATCCATAACAATTGAGGCCCGCCAAAATGCCGGGCCTTTAATTCAATCGTGTTTTTTCATCAGGTGCGGGGACATGTTCAGCTCTCGCGACTGGCGCGAACGGCGACGGCAGCGACGCCACAACCACACACCGATATAAAGCATGAACAGGCCCACCGCCAGAATGATCGCCGAGCCGAGCGGGCTGGCGTTCAACTCGCCCAGGGCCGGGGGACGGCCCAGCAGGCTGGCGGCACCGGCCATTGCGAGCAACACACCGCACGTCGCCAGCAAGGCAGCAAAGGCTGCGCCGAATCGAAAACGCCAATTGCGTTGGCCCTTGGGCCGCAAGCGGCGTGCATCAAAACCATCGGATAACTTCATTCCGACCTTCCTCAATGGGTATCGGCCCTTCGACCGGGAGTTGTCCGGGTTGTTCCTGAGGCTAAGTCAATTGCAGCATATGAGAGGCTTTTGCGGATGAGCGGCGGTATTGACCGCTCTTTGAGGCCGATCAGATCAGTTCGTGAGTGAGCGCTAGGGTGGCGAAGTTGTCCGCCATGATCGCCATTTCGGTCTGTTGAACGTGCTCGGCAGTCAGTACGCCACCCTTGTAGGGCAAATCGCGAGTCGCGCAGGCGTCTTCGACCAGGGTGCAGCGAAAGCCCAGGTTTTTCGCTGCACGCACGGTAGTGCTGACGCTGGAGTGGCTCATGAAACCGCACACGATCAGGTCCAGGGAGCCGAGTTCTTGTAGTCGATCGTACAATTGGGTGCCGTGAAACGCGCTCGGCAGCAGTTTGCCGATGATGGTTTCGTCCGTTTGTGGCTCCAGGCCCGGGATGAACTCACCGCGTTCACCCTGTGGATCGAACAGCCCGCCGACGGTGCCGAGATGACGCACATGCACGATCGGACGACCGGCTGCACGGGCAGCGGCCACCAGTTGCTTGATGTTCGCGACGGCAGCATCCATGCCGCTCAGGGCCAGCGGGCCGCTGAGGTATTCTTTCTGGGCATCGATGATGACAAGGGTCGCATGACCCAGATTGGCTGCTGCGTAACCGCGGCCGCTGAGTTGAAACATCGTTTTTGGAACGGACATTCTGGGGCTCCTTGGAGTGGGGCTTTTGCGACATTGTCCTCTGGCTGAGCGGTTCTGTGAATCGCTACTATCGTAGACGCCGTCGTTGTTGGCGTGCAGCCTTGTCAAGATGGAGGTTTTGTTCAATAGCCAACGGTAAAAATGGATGTGTCCTACATCTGATCCGCTGTTTTCCTGCGTCGTCGTGGCGCGTTTTGGCTGTTAGAATCGCCAGTCGTTTTTTCTGGAGTCTGCCCCCGTGATCACTTCCCGTCTTCGTACCCTGCGCGACCATATCCGTTGGGCCGTCAGCCGCTTCCATGGGGAGGATCTGTTTTTCGGCCATGGGACCGACAACGCCTGGGACGAAGCCCGTCAACTGGTGTTGGGTGCCTTGCACTTGCCGTGGGAAATCGCCGACAGCTACCTAGACTGCAATCTGGAAGAAGACGAGTTGGTCAACCTCCAACGCCTGCTCAAGCGTCGCATCGAAGAACGCATTCCGACCGCTTACCTGTTGGGCGAAGCGTGGTTTTGCGGCATGTCGTTCATCGTCGACGAGCGCGTGCTGATCCCGCGTTCACCGATTGGCGAGCTGATCGAAAAACGTTTCGAGCCATGGCTGGGCGCCGAACCTGCGCGGATTCTCGACCTGTGCACCGGTTCCGGTTGCATCGGTATCGCCTGTGCCTACGAGTTCCAGAACGCCGAAGTGGTACTGGCGGATCTGTCGTTCGAAGCGCTGGAAGTGGCCAACCAGAACATCGAGCGCCATGGCGTCGATGAGCGGGTCTACACGGTTCAGGGTGATGGGTTTGATGGTCTGCCGGGTCAGCGTTTCGACCTGATCGTGTCGAACCCGCCTTACGTCGATGCGGAAGATTTCGCCGACATGCCGGACGAATATCAACACGAGCCTGAGTTGGGCCTGGCCTGCGGTGATGATGGTTTGAACCTGGTGCGACGGATGCTCGCCGAAGCGGCGGATCATTTGACCGAGAAGGGCTTGCTGATGGTTGAAGTGGGCAACAGCCAGGTTCACGTCGAGTCGCTGTACCCGGAAGTCGACTTCGCCTGGCTCGATTTCGAGCGCGGCGGGCATGGTGTGTTCATGCTGACCGCGGAGCAGTGCCGCGATCATCAGGCGCTGTTCGCTTCCCGCGTCTGACGTTAGAAAGCCTTCGCGGGCAAGTCGGGTCGCCGCACCGCTCGCTCCTACAGGTTATGTGTCGTGCCCCAATGATGCGGCACACACAAAACCTGTGGGAGCGAGGCTTGCCCGCGAAGGCCGCGCCACGGTCTCAGACCTTTACCGGTGCGTAGCAATCCAGATCAACAACCCCGCCTGAAACACCGCAAACGCCACCAGACACGTAATGGTGAAACGCAGCCCGGCGTCTTCACGCTTGTACTTGCTGACCTTCTCTTCGTGCTTCTTCAGCTTCACTTCCTGCTCGGCCAGATTCTGCTCGGCCTGCTGAAGCATCTGCGCGGCTTCGAGGATTTCCACCAGTTGCAGCTTTTCGGTGTTCCAGTCACCCACCAGGTCTTCGACCTTTACTTCTTTGACGCTGCCTTTCAAATGCTGGGCGTCGGCGTAGACCACCTCAAAACCATGCACTTTCAGAAAGTGATCGCGACGCAGGCGGGTGTCTTCGTTCAACGCATCTTTATTATTCAGATCGGTGCCGTCGACGGTGTAGCCGGGCCAACGCTTTTTCGCCCAGGTGATCCCTTGAGCGGCCATGAACCGGCCGATCCCACGGTTCATCGGTTCAATCTGCAAGCCGCTTTCTGGCTCGAAATGCACACGTTTGGTGGTGTGATTGACCCACACGTCCAGATGATTCTGCTCTTTGCGCACGCGCTGGCCCGGCAGCTTGATGCTCATGCGCATCAGGCTGTGTTCCTTGCTGGTGCGATCGGCGTAACCGAATTCGACAAAGCGCAATGGCCGCCCACCGGTATTGCGGTCAGTTTGCAGCGGTGCCAGACGGAGCATTTTGTGGTGCTCGACATGGACATCCGCCCACGGCAGCTCGACCGCTGGCGGTGCGTCTTTTTCAGCAGTCGTGTCGGGTGAAGTCTGGGTATCAGTCATAACGGCGAGATCCTGTCCAAGCTCTGCTTGTCGCCAGTCATAGCGCTGGCGACAAAGGCTTATCGGCCGTTTTTTTAAAGACTGGAGGGTAACTCCGGCTTAACTGGCGCGAAGTCCGTCAATAAACCCGAGGATTCGCGCGCCGAGTTCGGCAGCCAATGGCAATTGCGGATCCTTGTAAGAAGCCATTTGCCGTTTCACGTCGTTGGGCACGATGCGCATAACGTGGTTCATGCCTTCGATCAGCGCCAGTTCGGCGTCCGGTTTGGCCGCCTTGAGCATCCTGGCGTCACCGACGCCGACCTGGATGTCGTTGCTGCCCTGGATGATCAGCGCCGGCATCTTCAATTTGGCGAACGCCGCTGCCGGGTCCTGGCGGAACAACGAAATCAGGTAAGGCTGCACGCTCGGGCGGAAAATCACCTGCAACTGTGGCGGCACATTGTCGTCGGTGTGGCCGGCCTTGAGGCTGTCGATTAGTTCATTGCTGCGCAGCATCAGAGGCGGTGGCAGGCGATTGCTCAATTGTTGACGCAACACCTCATCGATCGGCCGGGCGCTGCCGGACATGGAGATGACCGCTGCGGCATCGACGCTGGGCGCCGCGAGGCTGGCGATCAAGGCGCCTTCGCTGTGGCCCAAAAGGATCAGCGGGCCAAAACGCGGATCGCTTTTGAGCTTGCGGCCCCAGGCCTCGGCGTCGGACACGTAGGCTTCTACCGACAGATTGCGTTCGTCCGGCGTGGCCGCGAGGCTCGCCGCCACGCCGCGCTTGTCATAACGCACGCTGGCGATGTTGTGTTTGGCCAGCACCCAGGCCAGCCGCTTGAGGCTGTCGTTACGTCCGCCGTCGGGGTTGTTTCCGTCACGATCCGTAGGACCGGAGCCGGAAATGATCAGGACAACCGGCACGGGATTGTCGGATTTCGGCAACAGTAAAGAGCCGAAAAGCTCCCCGGTGCCGGTATCCAACGTGATCGGGCGTTGCAGGACAGTGGCCTGGGCAAAGCCGGTAAACAGAGTAAGGCTCAAGGCTAGAACTCGCAGCATCATCACGCCATCATTCACAAAGATGCCGGTTGGACTCGCAGGCACCCATAAGGTTCGAGGATGAACTACTTGGGTAGCCTGCGTATACTGGCGCGCATTACGTATTCAGGTTCATTTCACGGAGCGTCCTGCATGTCCGGCAATACCTACGGCAAGCTGTTCACTGTCACCACCGCGGGCGAAAGCCATGGTCCGGCGTTGGTCGCCATTGTCGACGGCTGCCCGCCGGGGCTGGAGATTTCCCTTGAGGATCTGCAGCGCGATCTGGACCGCCGCAAGCCCGGCACCAGCCGCCACACGACGCAACGCCAGGAAGCCGACGAAGTCGAAATCCTCTCCGGCGTGTTCGAAGGTCGCACCACCGGTTGCTCCATCGGCCTGTTGATCCGCAACACCGACCAGAAGTCCAAGGACTACTCGGCGATCAAGGATCTGTTCCGCCCGGCCCACGCCGACTACACCTATCACCACAAATACGGTGAGCGCGATTACCGCGGCGGCGGACGCAGCTCCGCCCGTGAAACTGCCATGCGTGTGGCCGCCGGCGCGATTGCCAAGAAATACCTGGCCACCCAAGGCATCGTCATTCGCGGCTACATGAGCCAGCTCGGCCCGATCGAAATCCCGTTCAAGACCTGGGATTCGGTGGAAGAGAATGCATTCTTCAGTCCTGATCCGGACAAGGTGCCGGAGCTGGAAGCCTATATGGACCAGCTGCGCCGTGATCAGGATTCGGTCGGCGCGAAGATCACCGTCGTCGCCGAAGGCGTGATGCCGGGCCTCGGCGAGCCGATCTTCGACCGCCTCGACGCTGAACTGGCCCATGCGCTGATGAGCATCAACGCGGTCAAAGGCGTGGAAATCGGCGCCGGTTTCGCCAGCGTCGCCCAGCGCGGCACCGAACACCGCGACGAAATGACCCCGGAAGGTTTTCTCAGCAACAACGCCGGTGGCATTTTGGGCGGCATCTCGTCCGGTCAGCCGATCGTTGCGCACCTGGCCCTCAAGCCAACGTCGAGCATTACCACGCCGGGCCGTTCCATCGACATTCATGGCAACCCGGTGGAGGTGGTCACCAAGGGCCGTCACGACCCGTGCGTCGGCATCCGCGCCACGCCGATCGCCGAAGCGATGATGGCCATTGTGCTGATGGATCACCTGTTGCGTCATCGCGGGCAGAATGCCGACGTGCGCGTGAGCACGCCGGTGCTGGGTCAGCTTTAATGGCTGATCTCACAGCCGCCAAGGTCTGACGACGTTGGCGGCGCTCCCGTACTGGCGGCTTTCCAGTTTCTATCTGTTCTATTTCGCCTTGCTCGGTTCGACAGCGCCGTTTCTGGCGCTGTACTTCGATCACCTGGGCTTTTCCAGCGCGCGCATCGGCGAGTTGGTGGCGATCCCGATGTTGATGCGCTGCGTGGCACCGAATATCTGGGGCTGGCTCGGCGACTACACCGGCCGACGCCTGGCCATCGTGCGCTTCGGTGCCGTCTGCACGCTGCTGACGTTTTCGCTGATTTTCGTCAGCAAGACGTACGCCTGGCTGGCGATGGTCATGGCCCTGCATGCGTTTTTCTGGCACGCGGTGTTGCCGCAGTTTGAAGTCATCACCCTGGCGCACTTGAAAGGGCAGACGTCGCGCTACAGTCAGATTCGCCTCTGGGGTTCCATCGGTTTCATCATCACCGTGGTCGCGCTCGGCCGGATGTTCGAATGGCTGAGCCTCGACATTTATCCGGTGGCGCTGGTGCTGATCATGGCCGGCATTGTCGTCAGCAGCCTGTGGGTGCCCAACGCTCAACCGGTGCAGGGCGAGCGAATTGCCGGAGACGGGTTTCTCAGGCAATTGCGCAATCCCGGTGTGTTGGCGTTTTACGGCTGCGTGGCGCTGATGCAAGTGAGCCACGGGCCTTATTACACCTTTTTGACGCTGCACCTTGAACGGCTCGGTTACAGTCGAGGCGTGATCGGCATGCTCTGGGCGGTCGGCGTGGTCGCCGAAGTCCTGATGTTCCTGGCCATGAGCAAAATCCTCGCACGCTTCTCGGTGCGTCGGGTGCTGCTGGCGAGTTTCCTGCTGGCGGCCGTGCGCTGGTTACTGCTGGGTTCGCTGGCCGAGTTCCTCTGGGTACTGCTGTTTGCGCAAGTGCTGCACGCCGCAACGTTCGGCAGCTTTCACGCCGCTGCCATCCAGTTCGTGCAACGTAGCTTCGGTGCGCGTCAGCAAGGTCAGGGCCAGGCGCTTTACGCCGCACTCGCCGGCACTGGTGGCGCATTGGGCGCGTTGTATTCCGGCTACAGCTGGAACGCCCTCGGGGCCACGTTCACCTTTAGTATTGCAAGCCTCGCAGCCCTGGCGGCTGCCGTTATCATTGCCACACGAATGCAAGAGGACAGGCCATGAGCCTCACCCGTGAACACCTCGCCCAGGAAATCATCGACGCCGGGCTTTTTCTGTATGGCCGCGGCTGGTCGCCGGCCACCAGCAGCAACTACTCGACCCGCCTGTCGCCGACCGAAGCGCTGCTGACCGTGTCCGGCAAGCACAAAGGCCAGTTGGGTCCGGATGATGTGCTGGCCACCGACTTGTCGGGCAACAGCCTGGAGCCGGGCAAAAAACCGTCCGCCGAAACCCTGCTGCACACCCAGCTCTACAGCTGGCGCCCGGAGATCGGCGCGGTGCTGCACACCCATTCGGTAAACGCCACGGTGCTGTCGCGCCTCACGCCCGAAGATTTCATCGAGTTCGAAGACTACGAACTGCAAAAAGCCTTCAGCGGCGTCTCGACCCACGAATCCCGGGTGCGCGTGCCGATTTTCGACAACGATCAGAACATTGCGCGTCTCGCCGCCAAGGTGCAGCCTTGGCTTGAAGCCCATCCCGATTGCGTCGGCTACCTGATTCGCGGCCACGGCCTCTACACCTGGGGCGCGCGCATGAGCGACGCACTGCGGCAGATCGAGGCGTTTGAATTTTTGTTCGAGTGCGAGTTGAAGATGCGCTCACTCTTGAACCATAAAGCATGAACCGTTAAGGAGTTGCCCTGATGAGCAGCCTGTCCGTTTACCACGTCTCAAGCCCTGACATTCCGAACAAGGTGCTGACCCATTTCGAAGACATCGCCTCGACCCTGGCCGAGCAGGGCGTGCGTTTCGACCGCTGGCAAGCCACGGCGAAAATCCAGCCCGGCGCCAGTCAGGAAGAAGTGATCGCCGCGTATCAGGAGCAAATCGACAAGCTGATGACCGAACGCGGTTACGTTACCGTCGACGTGATCAGCCTGAACAGCGATCACCCGCAAAAAGCCGAACTGCGTGCCAAGTTCCTCGACGAACACCGTCATGGCGAAGACGAAGTACGATTTTTCGTCGCCGGCCGTGGGCTGTTCACCCTGCACATCGACGATTACGTCTACGCCGTGCTGTGCGAAAAGAACGACCTGATCTCGGTGCCGGCCGGCACGCCGCACTGGTTTGACATGGGCGAGCATCCGCATTTCGTCGCGATCCGTCTGTTCAACAACCCTGAAGGCTGGGTGGCCAAGTTCACCGGCGAAGACATCGCCAACCGCTTCCCGCGTCTTGAGGACTGAGCCGATGCCGATCAAAGCGATTCTCACCGACATCGAAGGCACCACCAGCGCGGTGAGTTTTGTGTTCGACGTGCTGTTTCCGTACGCCGCCAAACACCTGCCGGACTTCGTTCGCCAGCACGCCGGGCGCGCCGATGTGGCCGAGCAACTGGCCGCCGTGCGCCGAGACAGCAACGAGCCGGGCGCTGACGTTGAGCGGGTGATCGAGATCCTGCTGGGCTGGATCGCCGAAGACCGCAAGGCCACGCCGTTGAAAGCGTTGCAAGGCATGGTCTGGGAGCAGGGCTATCAGGCCGGGCAGTTGAAAGGCCACGTTTACCCCGACGCCGTTGAAGCGCTCAAGCGCTGGCATCAGGACGGTTTCAAACTGTTTGTTTATTCCTCGGGCTCGATCCAGGCGCAAAAGCTTATCTTCGGCTGCTCGGAAGCGGGGGATTTGTCGCCGCTGTTCAGCGGCTACTTCGACACCACGTCGGGACCCAAGCGTGAAGCGCAGTCTTACGAGCGCATCACTCAGGCCATTGGGGTGGAAGCTGCGCAAATTGTGTTCCTGTCCGATATCGTCGAAGAACTGGACGCGGCGCGCGCGGCCGGCATGGCAACGTGCGGGCTGGCCCGAGAGGGCGGGGAGTTGGCGGGGCATGTGACCGTCGACAGTTTCGCGCGGATTGATCCCTCTACTTTCTAAGCCACGACGCCCATAACCTGTAGGAGCGAAGCTTGCTCGCGAAGGCGGCGTGTCAATCAGCATTAATTTCGTCTGACACACCGCCTTCGCGAGCAAGCTTCGCTCCTACAAGGGCGGGATCGGTGTGGTTCAGAAACACAACAGGCCGTGAAGCGAAAGCTCTCACGGCCTGTTTGTTTTGCAGCGTATTTATTTACACAACAACAAGGTTCACGCCGAATGATAAGTCGGCAGAGCAAACCGTTGCTGGCTTTGCAGCATGGAGATCTGCGGCAGTTCGCTGGCCTGTTCAGCCAGGTCACGGCGAATCGCACTGATCACCCACGACAGTTGATCGCCGGCATGCAATTGCTGGTAGGAAATCGAACGCTTGAACACTTTGCCTTCGGTGCTGCGCAGGGTCAGCAGAATGCCACCGTCTGGACGCGACTGGGTGTTCACTTCGAAGTTGGAGAACAGGGAGGTAAATTTTTCTTGGATCAGGCTCATGTCTATCAGCTCCGTTTGCACTTGATTGGCAAGCATGGAGAGGTAGTTGCAGTGATTGTGCCAGCACCTGATATTTTTAAAGTCTTTATAAATCAATAAGTTATGTTTGCGGTGATTTTTTGCTTTCGTGCAATCTGCATGAATGGCCATCGTGCATCCTGCATTTTGCGTGGTCGGCCACGATTCGATGGAACCAATTACACCCGCTGAGGATCGCGATCTCGAATGCTCGGAGCGCGGATACAAATCATTTCAAAAACCGCGTGTACAGCTCAAGAACCGCTGACGTATTTTCGGACCCATAGACCGCCGCCCGACAATAAAAAGATCGAACGGGAGCAAGCATGAGCGACACGATCACCTGGGGCATGATGCTCCGCAAACTGCCTTCCATTGCCAAAGCCATTCCTCGCGTGGTGAAGGGCATGAAAGTCGCCAACGTCAAGGACCCGACTCAAGCGTGTGGCCTCGGCTGGACCTTCGAACAAGCGACCTTGCGCAATCCCGATGGCCCCGCGTTGCTGCAGGGTGACGTCGCGCTGAGTTATTCACAGGTCAACCAGTGGGCCAATCGCATTGCCCATCACCTGATCGCCGAAGGCATCCGAAAGGGTGATGTGGTGGCGGTGTTTCTAGAGAACCGTCCGGAACTGCTGGTGACGATATTGGCAGTGGCCAAGGTCGGCGCGATCAGTGCCTTGCTCAATACCTCGCAAACCCGCGACACCCTGGCCCACAGCCTGAACCTGGTGGCGCCTGCGGCGATTATTGTTGGCGAAGAACTGGTCCCGGCGTTCAGCGCGGTCCGCGAACGGGTGTCGATCGAACCGACGCGCACCTGGTTCGTCGCCGATCAAGACACCTACCGTCGTCCCGGCAACGCGCCCGACGGTTTCATCAACCTGATGAGCGCCAGCGCCCAGGCGTCCAGTGAGAATCCGGCCAGCAGCCAGCAGGTTTTTTTCGACGACCCTTGTTTCTATATCTACACCTCAGGCACCACCGGATTGCCCAAGGCGGGGGTTTTCAAACACGGTCGCTGGATGCGCAGCTCGGCGAGTTTCGGCCAGATCGCCCTGAACATGCAGCCGCAGGACGTCGTCTATTGCACCCTGCCGCTCTACCACGCAACCGGGCTCTGCGTCTGTTGGGGCTCGGCGATCAGCGGCGCCGCAGGATTTGCCATCCGCCGCAAGTTCAGCGCCAGCCAGTTCTGGAATGACGTGCGCAAATACCAGGCGACCACCCTCGGCTACGTCGGTGAGTTATGCCGCTACCTGGTGGATCAACCGCCCGCTGCCGACGACAGCAAACACCGCGTGACCAAGATGATCGGCAATGGCCTGCGTCCCGGCGCATGGCGCGAGTTCAAGACGCGATTTGCGGTTGATCACATTTGCGAGCTGTACGCCGCCAGCGACGGCAACATCGGCTTTACGAACATCCTGAATTTCGACAACACCATTGGTTTTTCCCTGATGGCCTGGGAGCTGGTGGCCTACGACCACGACAGTGGCTTGCCGATGCGTAATGCCAAAGGTTTCATGCGCAAAGTCGCCAAAGGCGAGCAGGGCCTGTTGTTGGCGAGAATCGACGACAAGGCGCCACTGGACGGTTACACCGATCCGCAGAAGACCGAAAAGGTCGTGCTCCACGACGTGTTCACCAAGGGCGACCGTTACTTCAACACGGGCGATCTGCTGCGCAATATTGGTTTCGGCCATGCCCAATTTGTTGATCGGTTGGGTGACACCTACCGCTGGAAGGGTGAAAACGTCTCGACCACCGAGGTCGAGAACATTCTTCTGCAACACCCGAATATTTCTGAAGCCGTCGCGTACGGCGTCGAAATTCAGAACACCAACGGGCGTGCCGGCATGGCCGCGATCACGCCGGCGGAATCCTTGGCGACGCTGGACTTCAGCGAACTGCTGGACTTTGCCCGCCAGCAAATGCCTGCGTATGCGGTGCCGCTTTTCCTGCGGGTGAAAGTGAAAATGGAAACCACCGGAACCTTCAAATATCAGAAGACCCGCCTCAAGGACGAAGCCTTCGACCCCGGCAAAACCGGTGATGATCCGATCTACGCCTGGCTGCCCGGCACCCAGACTTACGTGCAAGTTACCGATCAGGTGTTGGCGGATATTCACGGCGGCAAGTACCGCTATTGAATGTCGCTATGGCGACTCTTGAGAAAAAAGAAGTGACAGCCTCGGGGCTGCTCGGGAAACTGTCGGCTTTCCCGAATGACAGAAAGTGGAGTTCCCGATGTCAGACCAAAGCCGCCAGATGACCCCCGAAGAAGCCGCTGAATTTGCCGAACAGGTATTCAACAAGGCGCGCGAGGGCGATGCGGCCATGATGGCTGCGTTGCTGACCAAAGGCCTGCCGCCGAACCTGCGTAACCACAAGGGCGACACCTTGCTGATGCTCGCCGCCTACCACGGTCATGTGGAGACGGTAAAAGTGCTGCTGGAACACAAGGCCGACCCGGAAATCCGCAACGACAACGGCCAGAGCCCGATTGCCGGCGCCGCGTTCAAGGGCGACCTGGCGGTGGTCAAGGCGTTGGTTGAAGGTGGGGCGCAGGTGGAAGGTTCGTCTTTCGATGGTCGTACGGCGCTGATGATGGCGGCGATGTTCAACCGCGTTGAAATCGTCGACTACCTGATCAGCAAAGGCGCCGATCCGAAAGCCAAGGATGCCAATGGCGTCACTGCGCTGGATGCCGCGAAGACCTTGGGCGCCGTCGATACCACTGCGCAATTAGAGAAATTGCTGGCGTAACCCTGTAGGAGCGAGGCTTGCCCGCGAAGGCGTAGTGTCA
This sequence comes from Pseudomonas sp. RT6P73, assembly GCF_054897715.1. Lineage (NCBI taxonomy): Bacteria > Pseudomonadati > Pseudomonadota > Gammaproteobacteria > Pseudomonadales > Pseudomonadaceae > Pseudomonas > Pseudomonas sp. RT6P73. The sequence goes on from NZ_JBUBUV010000002.1 coordinate 1,478,761, forward strand.
TTCACGTTGATGTTGACTGACACTACGCCTTCGCGGGCAAGCCTCGCTCCTACAAAAAGATTTTTTTTGGCAAATTACGCTATCCTTCGCGCCCTCAAAATTCACTCGCTACAGGATCCGCCCCATGAAAGCCGCACTCGTCGAACTCATCAGCAAAATCAGCTCCGGGTGCATGAGCGATGACGAAATCCTGAAAGTCGCTGATGAAGCGGCTCAGGCCTACGCCGATCCCGAGGCTTTTCTGACGGCCAATCCGGATATTAACTACGACGACTCCTTCCCGATTCCCCTGGGCGAGTGGGTCGTTGTCGGCAGCCTCCCGGAAACCGTGCTGTTCCAGGCCGACACTTACGTAGACCTGTTCGCCCAGATCGTCGCCTCGTTCGGCCCGGGTGTTGATTTCAACATCAAACCCAAGCAACTGGCCAAGACCGAAGCCCTGACCGCGCTCAATCGGATTCAGGTGCAGATGGGCAGCATGAGCAAGGAAAACGGCGGTTACACGCTGATGAACTTCAGCCAGCTGCTCGACGACGAACTGCAAGTGGTGCTGGTCTACGGCAACGACCTGCCGCGCGTGCTCGAGTTGTGCGCCGAGGTGGGTATCACCGCCGCGCCATCGCTCGAAGCCCTGAAAATTGCGGTCCACGTTTAAAAAGCGGAACCCTCGCAAGGCCCGGCTATCCTAAGAGTGCATACCACTCTTAGGGAGCAACACCATGGGTTCCACGTTCAACGGTCTGATTGGCCTGATTATTCTTGCCCTGGATATCTGGGCAATCATCAACGTGCTGAAAAGTGGCGCCAGCACAGGGATGAAAATCGTCTGGGTGCTGCTGATCCTGCTGCTGCCGGTCCTGGGCCTGATCATCTGGGCTATCGCCGGGCCACGGGGTAATGTCCGAGTCTGAGCACGCACTCAAAGCCATCACTTTTCCCCTGTGGGAGCTAGCCTGCTAGCGATAGCGGAGTGTCAGCCACAACTTTACTGACTGACACTCCGCTATCGCTAGCAGGCTAGCTCCCACAGGGGATTGTGTTGTGTCATCAAGTGACGTTCGACCTGTCATCTTCCGCAACGTAGAATGCGCGCCTTTCCCGGTCAATCGAGCCGCTCGATTGGCCATCATGGGCGGGTAACCGTCCGTTGCCACCGCATTCATCGGAGCACTTCCCATGAGCAACATCACCACCAGCGACTACCTGGAAACCCTCTACGAAGGCTACGGCCAGCGTTTTCGCATGGAAAAACTGCTGCACGAAGTGCGCACCGAACACCAGCACCTGGTGATTTTCGAAAACCCGCGCATGGGCCGGGTCATGGCGCTGGACGGCGTGATCCAGACCACCGAAGCCGACGAATTCATCTACCACGAGATGCTCACCCACGTGCCGATCCTGGCGCACGGCACCGCCAAGCGCGTGCTGATCATCGGTGGCGGCGACGGCGGCATGCTGCGTGAAGTGGCCAAGCACCGCAGCGTCGAGCACATCACCATGGTCGAGATCGATGGCACCGTGGTCGAGATGTGCAAGGAATTCCTGCCGAATCACTCCAAAGGTGCGTTCGACGATCCACGCCTGAACCTGGTGATCGACGACGGCATGCGTTTCGTCGCCACCACCACCGAAAAGTTCGACGTGATCATTTCCGACTCCACCGACCCGATCGGTCCGGGTGAAGTGCTGTTCTCGGAAAACTTCTACCAGGCCTGCCGTCGCTGCCTGAACGAAGGCGGCATCCTGGTGACCCAGAATGGCACCCCGTTCATGCAGATCGAAGAAGTCAAAACCACCGCAGGTCGCTTGCGCAGCCTGTTCCCGGACTGGCACTTCTATCAGGCCGCCGTGCCAACCTATATCGGTGGCTCGATGACCTTTGCCTGGGGCGCGACCAACACCGCCTATCGCAAGTTGTCCCGTGAAACCTTGCAGCAACGCTTCGCCGGCAGCGGCATCATCACCCGCTACTACAATCCGGAAATCCACATCGGCGCCTTCGCCTTGCCGCAATACGTGCTGCAAGCGGTGAACAAGCCAAGCAACGACTAAACTGTACTCATACCCCCTGTAGGAGCGAAGCTTGCTCGCGAAAGCGGTAATTCAGTCAATACACATGTCGACTGAAACACCGCTTTCGCGAGCAAGCTTCGCTCCTACAGGTCCTGTGTTTTTCATGCAGCGGGCGGTAATCCGTGGGAACGATCAGTCAGGCCAAAAGTCCAGATGGTTGTAAGCCCATTTGCGGGTTTGTTCGAGGAGGCACTGATGCAAAAGTGGAAAATCACTTTCGTGGATGATCACGGTGAAACAGTCGATGAAGTCTTCGAGTGCGAGGAGTGCCCGGATAACGAGAAAGCCGCAAAACTCCTCAAGGAACGTCTTTTTCCTGTTGCCGCCGAGCTGGATCTGAATGATCTGGAAGGGCGAACCGCCGACGCAAGCGTCAAAAGTCTCAAGACCCAGAACAGCATACAAATCCTCGGCATCACGCCAATCTGAATATCTCCTGTCTCAATCCTATCCAGGCCTTGGCAGCGCCTCTGTCTTGGGGCTACTCTGCAATCGAGATCAGCGAACGGATCGCTAAGGTCTGGTCTTGTCAGCTACATGCTTGCTTCCCACCGGCAACGTGGTTGCCGCATCGCTCGCACCAATCGGTTGCGAGTGCCGGGAATACGGAAAGTCTATCCATCAATATGAGGGGGACGTTTCATGAGCACAGCCTATCAAGAAGACATCAGCAGCAGCGTGCTGCGCCGCATGAAAGAAGGCGGTTTCGACTTTTCACGATTCCACCCCATCGAGTTCTACGCCATTTTCCCGGACGAGGAGCGGGCACGCAGGGCGGCAGGGCATTTCCGTGGTGAATCCTTGAATGCGCAGATCAGCGTGCGCGATGACGGCGCGTGGAATCTGGAGTTGAGCAAAGTGATGTACGCCACCTATGGCGGCATCGGCGACTTCGAGCAGGACTTCGAGGCAGTGGTCGAGCCTCTGGGCGGCATCATCGAAGGATGGGGCGTCAAGCAGGAGGTACGAGGGCTACTCGCATAACCTTATGAACAGTGACAACGCTCAGCAACGGCTGGCCTTCGGGTTGGCCGTTTTCGTTGGTGGCGATCAGAAAAGCCCCCTCGGCAAAACCCTGAAACAAGAATCCGGCGCAAAAAAAACCGCCTGAGCAGGCGGCTAAAGGGAAGTTCGGTCAGGTTTTGCAGCGGATGCGCGGATTATCCGCATCGACTCCCGGGCAGTGAAATCAACTCTGACTATGCTGGTGATAGGCGACAACGTCGCCTTGCAATGAAGCGGGGGCGATCAGCTTGGAGCGTTTGCTGCACAGGATTGGTGCGGTGCAAACGGCTTCATTATCCAACTGGTTGATAACAAAGCGTTTCTGCCGATGGCACGGGCCTTGCGAAGGCCTGGATGTCCGGGTGACAAGGAGTACGGCATGATCCGCACCTATTTTGATGAGATGTACGATGCCGGCGGCCAGGTCCGCCCGCATTATCGGGAGTTTGCCCGTTGGCTGGCCGAGACGCCTGACGAGCTCTTGGCACAACGGCGACGCGAGGCCGATCTGCTGTTCCATCGTGCCGGGATTACCTTCACGCTCTACGGGGACGAGCAGGGCACAGAGCGCCTGATTCCTTTCGATACCATCCCGCGCAGCATCCCCGCCAGTGAATGGCGGATCGTCGAGCGCGGCTGTATCCAGCGGGTCAAGGCGTTGAACATGTTCCTCGCCGACCTCTACCACGAGCAGCGCATCATCAAGGCCGGCATCATCCCGGCCGAGCAAGTGCTGGCCAACGAGCAATACCAGTTGGCGATGCAAGGGCTGGATCTGCACCGCGATATCTATTCGCACATCTCCGGTGTCGATCTGGTGCGCGATGGTGACGGCACGTACTACGTGCTCGAAGACAACCTTCGTACTCCCAGCGGCGTGAGCTATATGCTCGAAGACCGCAAGATGATGATGCGGCTGTTTCCCGAGTTGTTCTCGGCCCAGCGCATCGCACCGATCGACCATTATCCGAACCTGCTGCTCGACACCCTGAAAAGCTCCAGCCCGATCGATAACCCGAGCGTGGTGGTGCTGACGCCGGGTCGCTTCAACAGCGCGTTTTTCGAGCATGCCTTCCTGGCGCGGGAGATGGGCGTTGAGCTGGTGGAAGGCGCAGACCTGTTCGTGCGTGACGACAAGGTGTTCATGCGCACCACGGACGGACCAAAAGCCGTCGACGTGATCTACCGTCGCCTCGACGATGCGTTCCTCGATCCGCTGGCGTTCAACCCGGACTCGATGCTCGGCGTTCCAGGGCTGCTGTCGTCTTATCGCTCCGGCAATGTGGTGCTGGCGAATGCCATCGGCACCGGGGTTGCGGACGACAAGTCGGTGTATCCGTTTGTCACGGACATGATCCGTTTCTATCTCGACGAAGAACCGATCCTGAAGAACGTGCCGACGTTCCAGTGTCGCAATCCTTCTGAACTGTCCCACGTACTGGCCAATCTTCCAGACCTGGTGGTCAAGGAAACCCAGGGCTCCGGCGGTTACGGAATGCTGGTGGGGCCGGCGGCGACGGCGGCGGAAATCGAGTCGTTCCGCGCGCGGATCAAAGCCAAGCCTCACGCGTATATCGCGCAACCGACGTTGTCCCTGTCGACCTGTCCGACCTTTGTCGAAAACGGCATCGCGCCGCGCCACATCGACCTGCGTCCGTTTGTGTTGTCTGGCCGCGAAACCCGGGTTGTGCCCGGCGGTTTGACCCGTGTCGCCCTGCGTGAAGGCTCCCTGGTGGTGAATTCCTCACAGGGCGGCGGAACCAAGGACACCTGGGTGGTCGAGGATTGAAGGAAGCTTGCCATGTTAAGTAGAACTGCCTCGGATTTGTATTGGATGTCGCGTTACCTGGAGCGGGCGGAAAACCTCGCACGGATGCTCGACATCAGTTATTCGCTGTCACTGATGCCGCAGGATGGTCGCGGTGACGGTCTGCACGAACTGGCCATGCCGCTGCTGATCACCGGCACCCTGGATGATTACCTGGAGCGCCACGGTGACTTGCACGCCGAACGGCTGCTGCATTTCTTTGCCCTGGACGCGGCCAACCCGGCAAGCATCTACAGCTGCCTCGGCTCGGCGCGGGCCAGTGCTCATGCAGTGCGTGGGCGAATCACCGCCGACATGTGGGAAAACATCAACGCCACGTGGCTGGAAATTCGCGGAATCGCCGAACAGGGCTTGAGTCGCTACGGCATGAGCCGCTTTTGCGAGTGGATCAAGGAACGTTCGCACCTGTTCCGTGGCGCGTCCTACGGCACGATCATGCGTAACGATGCGTTCCGCTTCATTCGCCTGGGAACGTTTATCGAACGGGCCGACAACACGTTGCGCCTGCTCGATGCCCGTTACGAAATGGCCGGCGACCAGGCCGAAGCGGTCAGCGATGGCACGGCTCACGCGTATTACCAGTGGAGCGCTTTGTTAAGGGCGTTGTCGTCTTTCGAGGCGTACACCGAGATCTATCGCGACGCACCCGGCGCCCGGCATGTGGCCGAATTGTTGTTACTACGCGCTGACGTTCCCCGTTCGTTAAGGGCCTGCACCGAAGAAATCGACCAGATCCTCGCCCAACTGCCGGGGGCCAATGGCCGTCCTGCGCAACGTCTGGCGGCGGAGATGGACGCGCGCCTGCGCTACACCGGCATCAACGAAATTCTCGACGAAGGCCTGCACGCCTGGCTGACTGAATTCATCCCGCTGGTGCGCCAGTTGGGTAACGCCATTCACAGTTCCTACCTGGAGGCTGCATGAGACTTTCCATTAGCCACGAAACCACCTATCACTACGAAGATCAGGTGCGGGCGAGCATCCAGTACTTGCGGCTGACACCCCACGACAGCGAGCGTCAGCACGTGCTCAGCTGGCAACTCGACCTGCCACGCCCGGTGCGCGCGCAACTCGATCCGTTCGGCAACATTCTCCATGTATTGACCATGGATGAGCCGCACGAGGCGATCATCATCGGTGCCCGTGGCCAGGTGGACATCGACGAACTGCGTGAAGCCGAGCATGAGAGCCAGTCGGCGCTGCCGTTCCTGCGCTTCACGCGCCTGACCGAAGCTGACGAAGCTTTGCGTGCGTTCGCCGAGAAGGAGTGCAAAAAACGCCGGGATCGCACGGCGCTGATCGACTTGATGCATGGCCTGAATTCGCACATGACCTACACACCGGGCTCCACCGAAGTCGACACCAGTGCGGCCCAGGCCTTCGCCGGGCGTTCAGGCGTCTGTCAGGACCACACCCATGCGTTCCTCGCCTGTGCCCGCAGCCTCGGCATTCCGTCGCGTTACGTGTCGGGGTATTTGTACAGCGAGAACAGCGAACACCTGGCCAGTCACGCCTGGGCCGAAGCCTGGCTCGATGACGCGTGGTACAGCTTTGATGTGACCAATGAACTGGCCCGGCCGGAGCGGCATTTGAAACTGGCGGTGGGCCTGGATTATCTGGATGCCTGCCCGGTGCGGGGGATGCGTCGGGGCGGCGGGTGCGAGCAGATGCATGCGAAAGTGTTTGTGTCGCCGACGCCGATGCCTGCGCCAGTTATCTCCGTACAGCAGCAATAACCGCAACACCACATAACCCCTGTAGGAGCGAGGCTTGCCCGCGAATGCGTAGTGTCAGTCGACATCAATGTGAATGACACTACGCATTCGCGGGCAAGCCTCGCTCCTACAAGGGGAAATGGGGTCAGGGCTTAACCTTGCGCCCGGCCATATGCTTCAAATACCCCACCAGCATTTCCAGATCCCCATCCGGCAAAACCGTCGCAGCAAACCCCGGCATCTTCGCCTGAGGCCATTGCCGCAAGCTCTGCGGATCCCGAATGTAGCGCTTCAGGAAATCCGCCCCAAAGTACTCGGTCGGGTTAAACGGAATGTTCAAATCCGGCCCGAACTGCGCATCTCCGGCACCATTGAGTCGATGACAAGCCAGGCAATTCTTCTGAAACAGCGCAAAGCCTTTATTCACCGGGTCATCCGCCTTCAGGGCAGGATCAGGCAGCAGGGCAGGGAAGCGCTCGGCGACGGGCGCCATGCGCTTGATACTCGCCACTTGGAAGGGCCATTGCTCAGGGCTGATGTTGCCGGCTTGCGGATCGACCCACACCAGATAAAACGGCCCGGCACCCGGTTTGCCTTCGGATAACGCAGGCCACGGCTTGGCCGGGTCTTCAATCGCCAGCCAGGCGCGCGCACCCTTGGCGTTCAGCAACGGCGCCGCCGACAACTCTGCGGCAAACCCGTCCAAAGCCACGGCTTGCAAATGATCTTCAGGCTTGATGCCAGTCAATAACGCCGCCAATGGAACCGCGCGATAACTCATGTCCCGCTTGTAGGAAACGTCGTCGTTGATGGTGATGGTCTGGATGTGGGGGTGCTTAAGCAGCTCCTCTGTCTGCCAGGTGCGACTGCTCGCACCCAGCTCGAGGTTCAGCTGAGCGGCATACAAGGGCGTGCTGAGCAGCAAGGCCCCGAACAGAAGGAGCGTTTTCAAAATGATCGCCGTCCATGTCGTGGAAGTGCCGCAAAGGTTGGCACACCCACGCTGGCCCGGGTAGCGAGCCAGTCACATTTTTAAGAGGGCGATGTAAAAACCTGACGCCGTATTATTTGAATACCGACTAGCCGATCACCTTGGTCAGGTTCGGCAAAATCAACAACAGCGTAGTGGCGAAAAGAATGAGCCCGGCTTGACGTACTTTCGAATGCTTGAACATGGCTTGACCGCCTTTTTTGTTATTTCCTGATGCCTGCCTGCATATCTCCATGACGGCAGAGCGCTGAACTTCCTGTAAGACGAGTGCCTCGGCAAAACCCGACGACAACTTCGTACATGTTCACCTTAGAGCCCGCGTCACGCTTGGTTTAGATCCATTTCGTATGGTCTTCTCACTTAAAGCTTTAAAAAAGGCATGAGGCCTATTGCCAGCTTCTTGGGCGCCCGTTTGCTAGACAGCTTGGTGACGTGAAACGGTTAATCCAGGCGCGAACGACCGTCCGTCTGAGCGTGTCCGTCAACGCCAGTGAGCACTGCGGTCATTGAATCCATGGCGGCTCGGCCTAAGGTGGAAGCTCAGTATTTACTCACCGCCCAGGTTCGAGGACGTCATGACCCAAGCTTTGATTTTCGACGCGTTACGCACGCCCCGTGGCAAAGGCAAGGCCGATGGCGCCCTGCACAGTGTCAAACCGGTGAACCTGGTGGCCGGGCTGCTCACGGCGTTGCAGCAGCGCACGTCGCTGGACACCAGTCAGGTCGATGACGTGGTGCTCGGTTGTGTCACGCCGATCGGCGATCAGGGCTCGGATATCGCCAAGACCGCTGCACAAGTCGCCGATTGGGACGTCAGCGTGTCTGGCGTGCAGATCAATCGCTTCTGCGCCTCGGGGCTCGAAGCCGTGAACCTCGGGGCGATGAAAGTCCGCTCCGGCTTCGAAGACCTGGTGGTGGTCGGCGGCGTCGAATCCATGTCCCGCGTACCCATGGGCAGCGACGGTGGCCCTTGGGCGCTGGACCCGGAAACCAATCTGCACAGTCATTTCACCCCGCAAGGCGTCGGCGCCGACCTGATCGCCACGATTGAGGGCTTCAGCCGCCAGGACGTCGATGCCTACGCGCTGCATTCCCAGCAAAAAGCAGCGCGGGCCCGGGCGAACGGTTCGTTCAACAAGTCGCTGGTGCCGGTGCAGGATCAGAACGGCATCATCCTGCTCGATCACGATGAGTTCATCCGCGCCGAGTCCACCCTGGAAGGCCTGGGCAAACTCAAGCCGAGCTTCGAGATGATGGGGCTAATGGGCTTCGACGCCACCGCATTGCGGGTTTACAGCCAGGTGGAGCGAATCAACCACGTCCACACTCCGGGCAACAGCTCCGGCATTGTCGATGGCGCCGCCCTGATGTTGATCGGTTCCGAGGCCAAGGGCCGGGCGCTGGGTCTGCAACCACGGGCGCGAATTGTCGCCACAGCCGTCACCAGCACCGATCCGACCATCATGCTCACCGGCCCGGCGCCGGCCACTCGCAAAGCACTGGCCAAGGCCGGGCTGCGGGTCGAAGACATCGACCTGTTCGAGGTCAACGAAGCCTTCGCCTCGGTGGTGCTGAAATTCATCAAGGACATGGCCATCGACCCGGACAAGGTCAACGTCAACGGCGGCTCCATCGCCATGGGCCACCCGCTGGGCGCTACCGGCTGCGCGATTCTCGGCACGCTGCTCGATGAACTGGAAACCCGACGCCTGCGCTATGGCCTCGCGACCCTGTGTGTCGGCGGCGGCATGGGCATTGCCACCATCATCGAACGCCTCTGAGCCCCGACCTTAAGGAACAAGTGACATGACCGAAGCCATTCGTTACGAAAAAGGTCAGGACCAGATCGTCGTCCTGACCATCGACATGCCGGGCCAGAGCGCCAACACCATGAACGCGGTCTATCGCGAGGCGATGGCCGCCTGCGTCGCCCGACTGGTGGCCGAGAAGGACAGCATTGCCGGCGTGATCATCACCTCGGGCAAGAAAACGTTTTTTGCCGGCGGCGACCTCAATGAACTGATCAAGGTCGGCAAACCCGAAGCCAAAGCTTTTTACGACATGGTCCTGACGCTCAAGGGCCAGTTGCGCACACTGGAAACCCTCGGCAAACCGGTGGTGGCCGCGATCAATGGCGCGGCGTTGGGCGGTGGCTGGGAAATCTGTCTCGCCTGCCATCACCGCGTCGCGCTGGACAACCCATCCGTGCAACTCGGCCTGCCAGAAGTCACCCTTGGCTTGCTGCCGGGTGGCGGCGGGGTGGTGCGCATGGTGCGCATGCTGGGCATTGAAAAGGCTTTGCCGTACCTGCTCGAAGGCAAGAAAGTTCGGCCGCAGCAGGCGTTGCAAGCGGGTTTGATCGATGAACTGGCAGCGGATCGCGATGAACTGCTGAGCAAAGCGCGGGCATGGATTATGGCCAACCCGACGGCTGTACAGCGTTGGGACGTGAAGGGTTATCAGATTCCCGGCGGCACGCCGTCGAACCCGAAAGTCGCGCAGATGCTCGCCATCGCACCGTCGATCCTGCGCAGCAAAACCCAGGGTTGCATGCCGGCGCCGGAGAAGATTCTGTGCGCGGCGGTTGAAGGTGCTCAGGTGGATTTCGATACCGCGCACCTGATCGAAACCCGCTACTTCACGGAACTGGCCACCGGCCAAATCTCGAAAAACCTGATCGGCACGTTCTGGTTCCAGCTCAATGAGATCAATGCCGGCGGATCGCGTCCCCAGGGTTTTGCACCTTACGTCACGCAGAAAGTCGGCGTGCTCGGCGCCGGGATGATGGGGGCCGGCATCGCGTTTGTCAGCGCCTCGGCCGGCATCGACGTGGTGCTCAAGGACATCAGCCTCGCGGCAGCGGAGAAGGGCAAGGCGCACTCGGCGGCGTTGCTGGACAAGAAAGTCGCTCGCGGCCAGATGGTCCCGGAACAGCGAGAGGCGATTCTGGCGCGGATCCACACCACCGAAAGCGATGCGGACCTGGCCGGTTGCGATCTGATCATTGAAGCGGTGTTCGAAGATCGCGAGCTGAAAGCCAAAGTCTCCTCGGCGGCGCAGAAAGTCGTCGGCCCGGCCGCCGTGATTGCCTCCAACACCTCGACCTTGCCGATCAGCGGCCTGGCCACTGCCGTGCCGGATCATACCAAATTCATCGGCCTGCATTTCTTCAGCCCGGTGGAGAAAATGCCGCTGGTGGAAATCATCAAAGGCACCAACACCAGCGACGAAACCCTGGTGCGCGGGTTCGATTTCGTCCTGCAAATCAAGAAAACCCCGATTGTGGTCAACGACAGTCGCGGCTTCTTCACTTCGCGAGTATTCGGCACCTTCACCAACGAAGGCATCGCCATGCTCGGCGAAGGCGTGAGCGCGCCGATGATCGAGACTGAGGCGCGCAAGGCCGGCATGCCGATCGGGCCTCTGGCGATCTCCGACGAAGTTTCCCTCAGCCTGATGAGCCATATCCGCCAGCAAACCGCCAAAGACCTGCAAGCAGAAGGGAAACCGCTGATTGAGCACCCGGCGTTCGCCGTGATTGACTTGCTGCTCAATGAATACAAACGGCCCGGTAAAGCCGCAGGAGGCGGTTTCTACGAGTATCCGGCCGGTGGCCAGAAACATCTGTGGCCCGAGCTCAAAAGCCGTTTCGAGAAAGTCGACGGGCAGATTTCGCCTAAGGATGTGCGCGATCGCCTGCTGTTTGTGCAAGCCATCGAAACCGTGCGTTGCGTGGAGGAGGGCGTGCTGACCTCGACGGCGGACGCCAACATTGGCTCAGTCTTCGGTATCGGCTTCGCGGCCTGGACCGGTGGGGCGCTGCAATTCATCAACCAGTACGGCGTGAAAGACTTCGTCGCCCGCGCCCAGTACCTGGCCCAGCAGTATGGCGAACGTTTTGCGCCGCCGGCGCTATTGCTGGAGAAAGCCGCCAAAGGGGAGGCCTTCTAAGGGACATATGACGCCTTCCGGGGCTTGCCTTGTCACGGTGTTTCGAGGCAGGCTCTGGGGTGTGCATTATTCCCATCACGTGTCAGGTATTTTTTATGTCGTTACGCATCTGCATTCTGGAAACCGACATCCTGCGTCCGGAACTGGTCGACCAGTATCAGGGTTACGGGCAGATGTTCCAGCATCTGTTTTCGCAGCAACCCATCGCTGCCGAGTTCACCGTGTACAACGTGATGCAGGGCGAGTACCCGAGTGATGACCTGACCTTCGATGCTTACCTCGTCACCGGCAGCAAGGCCGATTCCTTCGGCACTGACCCATGGATTGAAACCCTTAGAACTTACCTGCTGGACCGCTACAAGCGTGGCGACAAACTGCTGGGCGTGTGCTTCGGCCACCAGCTGCTGGCGCTGCTGTTGGGTGGCAAGAGCGAACGTGCGACCCAAGGCTGGGGCGTTGGCACTCACAGCTACAAAATGGCGGCCAAGGCGCCGTGGATGAGTCCGGTGCGTGAGGAGCTGACGTTGTTGATCAGCCACCAGGACCAGGTGACGTCGCTACCGGAAAACGCCACGGTCATTGCCTCGAGCGATTTCTGCCCGTTCGCCGCGTACCACATCAACGATCAGGTGCTGTGCTTCCAGGGGCATCCGGAATTCATTCACGATTACTCGCGAGCGCTGCTGGAGATTCGTCAGCAAGCGTTGGGCGAGCAAATTTATACCAAAGGCGTGGCGAGCCTTGAGCAAGAGCACCATGGCGCGACCGTTGCGGAGTGGATGATGCGTTTCGTGGCGCACAAACCAGAAGCTAAAGCGGTTTAAAACCTTGCAGTGAAGTTGTGGCGAGGGAGCTTGCTCCCGCTGGACTGCGTAGCAGGCCTGTTGGGGCCACTTCGTTGCCCAGCGGGAGCAAGCTCCCTCGCCACAAAAGCGTTTCAAAGCCAACCCGACCTCTTGAAACTCACCCACAAGCTCACACACCCCACCCCAATAAACCCCAACACCCCGAAATACCCGTAGTGCCAGGTCAACTCCGGCATGTTCTGGAAGTTCATCCCATAAATCCCCGCCACCGCCGTCGGGAACGCCAGAATCGCTGCCCACGCCGCAAACTTGCGCTGCACCACGCTCTGCCGTGATGCTTCCAGCAACACCCCGACTTCAATGGTCTGGCTGGCAATATCCGCCAGGGTCGTCAGATCCTCCATCTGCCGCGCTACGTGAATTTGCACATCGCGGAAATACGGGCGCATGTTTTTGTCGATAAACGGAAAGCTCAGCTTCTGCAGTTCCTCACTGATCTCCACCATCGGCGCCGCATAACGGCGCAGGCGCAATACGTCCCGGCGCAGGCCATGCAGCTTCTGGATGTCATGTTCATTCAGCGCGCTGCACAGCACGTTGCGTTCCAGTTCATCGATCTCCGCATGGATCGCTTCGCCCATGGGCTGGTAGTTTTCAATCACAAAATCGAGGATGGCATAGAGTACGAAATCTTCCCCGTGCTCCAGCAGAATCGGGCGCGCCTCACAGCGCTGTCGGACAAGGGCGTAGGACGCCGAGTGACCATTGCGCGCGGTAATGATGTAGCCGTTGCCGGCAAAGATATGAGTCTCGATGAACTCCAGTTTGCCTTCGTGCCGGATCGGCGAATACGTGACGATAAACAAGGCGTCGCCGAAGGTTTCGAGCTTCGGTCGGCTGTGTTTTTCCAGGGCGTCTTCAATGGCCAGTTCGTGCAGGTTGAACTGGCGTTGCAGGTTCGCCAGCTCCAGGGCGTTCGGCTCTTCAAGGCCGATCCAGACAAAGTGGCCAGGCTTTGCAGCCCAGGCAGCGCCTTCGTCGAGGGTAATATTGGAAACTTTTTTACCGGCGCTATAAACCGCAGCAGCGACAACTCTACCCATGATTCAGGTTCACTTCTTATTTGCAGGTGGCAGTGGCAGGCAGCGTTCAGCTTAGCCTTGTCTGCTGCTTGAGAGTCAGTGAAATCTGTAGAGTTCGCGGGCAAAATAAAACCCGCACGAGGCGGGTTTCTTTTTACGCGGCCTGCAGTTGCCGGTCCATCGACTCGATGCACTCGCGCATCTGTTCGCGGCATTGGGCGATCAGCTGGGGCATGTCGTCCAGGCTCAATCCCGCCGTAGGAATTGCCGGCAGCGAGCGGATCAGAATTTTCCCACTGCGCCAGCGGTTCAATCGCATGTGTTTAACGTAGCTGCTGACACACACCGGCACGATCGGCACGCCCGCGGCGATCGCCATCTGGAACGCGCCTTTCTTGAACGGCAGCAGCTCTTCACCGAGGTTGCGCGTACCTTCAGGGAAGACCCAGATCGAGGTGTCTTCATGCTGCAACGTGCGCGTTGTGGTCAGCATCGACTGGCGCGCCTTGTGCGCGTTGCCGCGATCGATCAACACATTGCCGGCCAGCCAGAACAACTGCCCGAACAGCGGCACCCACTTCAGGCTCTTCTTGCCGATGCACACGGTGCGGCGGGGCACCACATTACCGAATACAAACAGATCGTAGTTGGACTGGTGGTTGGCGATGATCACGCAGCTCTCAGGTTTATCCATCAACGGCCCGACATCGGCCTTGACCCGTAAACGCAAAATACACATCGCCGGCCACGCATACAGGCGTGCGCACAAACGGCTGTTGTCCGGGTTGAACGGACGACACAGGCCCAGAATCACCCCAAGCACACCGGCCAGAATAAAGTGCAGCCCCATCAATAACATACGAAACACGAAGAGCATTTACAGGCCCCACCGGGACAAAAGGTGGCGCAGTGTACGGATGTGCACTGTATTCGGCAATTGCCGCTATAGAGGTAGGAGATAGACGATGTTTGTGCGCATGTTTCCGACTTGTGGGTCAGACGCGTCCTAGAGCGGTTGTTGGATTTTCAACGGTGTGTGCATGAAAAAGCCCGACACGACGGTCGGGCTTTTCGCAGCAGCCTATTTGGGTTTAACCCATGTGTTCCTGATCCAGAATGATCGCGTTGTCCAGCGTCTCGAGCAGCGCCTTGCGCACTTTCAGCTTGGTGTTCTTGTGCGCGGTCATGTTGATCTTCTTCAATTGACGCGCTGCCGCCAGGGCCGCGCCTTGCAGCTCCTCGGCCGACACCACCACGTCGAGGAAACCGGCATCCACGGCGCTCTGTGGATTAAACATCTCACCGTTGATGACGGAGCGGTGGAACGCCGACTTGCGCAGACGATCACGTGCGATCTCGATACCGGCGTGGTGCATGGTCATGCCGATTTGCACTTCGTTCAGACCAATGCTGAAGGGGCCATCGACACCGATGCGGTAATCCGCCGACAACAGCAGGAAAGCTCCCTTGGCCACCGCATGCCCAGGGCACGCCACGATCACCGGGAACGGGTGCGACAACAGGCGGCGGGCCAGCGTCGAGCCGGCCGTCACCAGCGAGACTGCTTCTTTAGGGCCGGAGGTCATCACCTTCAAGTCATAACCGCCGGACAGAATCCCCGGCGTCCCGGTAATGATCACCACCGCACGATCAGTCACGGCCTGATCCAGCGCAGCATTAAACGCAGCAATCACGTCCGGGGAGATGGCATTGACCTTGCCATTACTCAAGGTCAGGGTCGCGATACCGTCTTCGAGATGGTAGGAAATCAACTCACTCATGACGCTATTCCTTGTATGAAAGTTAGGGCAGACGTTACCCACCGCCGCAGGCCAGGTAAAGCGCCGTGACTGACCCGCGAGTCACCCTTTCCCCGCCGGGCAAGCGTAGCCCGCCACACCCGCCGCGCATTCCCCTCCTTATAGAAGAGGGCGCGGAGCCGGAGATTGGCAGGTTTGCCATCACCCGGAACCGACAGGAAGGACTAAAACGCTAAGCGCATGAAAATTCTGCAAAAAAAGTTTGCCATCAGAAAAGCTTTCGACTACATTAGCGCGCCTCGACAGACAGAACATGTTTGACGAGATACGGTGAAGTGTCCGAGTGGCTTAAGGAGCACGCCTGGAAAGTGTGTATACAAGAAATTGTATCGAGAGTTCGAATCTCTCCTTCACCGCCAAATTCGATGTAACCAGAACCCCTGATTTCGAGAGAAGTCAGGGGTTTTGTGGTTTCTGGGGTTAGGATTTCAGTCATGGCAACGTTGTTGGCTCGGGCGAATTAGCGAAGTCGCTTCTGAAAATGATGTAGGAATAGTGAGATGCGTGTGGGAAGTCATGCAGGAACGCTAGGCGTTTAGGTGCTTCCATAGGTCCAAGCACCTCACATGAACCATCTCGGGGAGGGGTATTCGTTTTGTGCCTCCAGGGTACAAAATGAATCAAAGGGCAGCGCATATGGCGTCCCCCCATTATCCGGAATGGACATACGTAAGTTTATGCAGGAAATGACCATGAAGCAGGCAGAGCTGGAAAAGGTTCATGTGGAAATCGTCAAGTTGATGGCTGAGCAGCGCAAGCTGAACGCCGAGGCCGGCAAGATGACCCGTGAGACTTTTTGGTATCCGGTGGCTGTTGCGACTGGACTGATTGGCACGGTGGCAACTATTACAACGGTGTTGATCAAGCTTCTTTAAGGTTCCGGCTCAAATAAAGGCGTTCTGATTTTTAATCATGCCTGAGGAAGCGATACCCGAGTTTCGAAGCCCAACCGTTGCTGGGCTCTTTGTTTTCAACGATTGGCTGCCGAGGAATAATGCGTGCCTAAATGAAGAAGGAATCCCCATGATCACCACCACAACCCACGCCATTGAAGGCCGCCAAATCACCGCCTACCTGGACATCGTCAGCGCCGAGTCGGTGCAGGGTGTCAACGTCATCCGCGACATGTTCGCCGGTATGCGGGACTTTTTCGGTGGACGTTCTCAGACGCTGGAGCGGGCGTTGAAGGAAGCGCGGATTCAGGCGACCGACGAGATCAAGGAGCGGGCGCGGGCGCTTCAGGCGGATGCAGTGGTCGGACTCGATTTTGAGATCAGCATGCCGGCCGGCAAGGGCGGGATGGTGGTGGTGTTTGTGACCGGGACGGCGGTCAAACTGAGGTGAGTGAGGCAATGGGCCTGTTTATTCGCCAGTGGGTTTTGTAGAAAGCGGCGTGGTCCATTCGTCGGGCATGCGGAAATCTGAATTACAAGTCCGGTAATGACCGGCTAGTCTCAAAAGCCTTGGTGGTCGATATTTTTCAGGCAATAGGGCTTGCCGGTATCGATCCCGCTTTGAGAGGGGAAGGGCTATGGCTGATCCGTATATCGAAGACGACGGGGCAGAGTTTCCAATCAACAATTGCGTGCAGTGTGGCCAGACGGAGTATGTGGCGGGCTTCGGTGAAGATCTGCTTGAGACCAGCAAAGCTAAGTCCGCAGCGAAGAAAGTGTTCAAGTCGAAATTCAGGCCCAAAGTGTTGCCGCCCACGAAATAATGATCAACCGGACAAACCCCGCCAATGAGTGGGGTTTTTTATTTTTAGAGGGGGCTCAACACCCCGGAAATGGTCTACAGACAAACGATAATTTTTATGTTGGTGGTTTTTCACAAACTTTTCACACCTGGCTACGTAGTCTCAGCTCATCCGTTAGAAAGCAGTACCTGGCCCGTTCCCCAGCGGGCTTTTTTTTGCCTGTCATAAAACCTTTTCCATAAAAGCTGTCCAACCGTCGCCAATTGCGAGGTTGGAGCGGATTTTGTGTGGACGTTTCCTCCTCGAAAGCATTCAATCCCCGACTTTTCGGTTTCCCCTATTTTTGAGGTTTTTCGTCATGCGTTTAACACTGCCTGCTCTGGTTCTGGGACTTCTGGTGACTCAAGGTGCAATGGCTGCGGGTGATGGCACTGCTGCGCTCGGTGGTGGTCTGGGTGGTGCGTTGGGTAACGTGGTCGGCCAGAGCATGGGCGGCAGCACCGGCGCGGCAATCGGCGCAGGTGTTGCCGGCGCTGCTGGCAGTGCGGTGGCAGCACGTAAAGGCAGCCGCACCAAAGCGGCCATTGGTGGTGGTGTCGGCGCGGCCGGTGGTTCGGTGATCGGCAACAGCCTGGGCGGCAAGACCGGTTCGACCATCGGCGCAGGCTTGGGCGGCGCATTGGGCGGCGGCGTGGGCAGCAATCTGGCCAAAGGTCACAAGCGTCACTGATCCTGATCGATCGGATCGAAGAGCCCGGTTAAATGCCGGGCTTTTCGTATCTGGATGTTTCTTTTTCACGTGGTTCGAATTTATAGCTGTCCAACCTACATCGCTGGCCGGATTCAGTGAGTGCAGGTGCTAGACTCACGCCCATCCGCAACGCGTACTCTTACCCCCGATGCGGAATTTGAGGTTCATATCATGCGTTTGACATTGTCCACGTTGTTTCTGGGACTTTTGGTCGCTCAAGGTGCAATGGCTGCCGGTGACGGCACTGCGGCAGTTGGCGGTGGTATTGGCGGTGCACTGGGCAACGTTGTGGGTCAGCAAATGGGCGGCAGCACAGGCGCAGCGATTGGCGCGGGTGTTGGCGGCGCCGCCGGTAGCGCAGTTGGCGCTCCCAAGGGCAGCCGGACAGAAGCGGCCATCGGCGGCGGGTTAGGTTCGGCGGGCGGCTCGGTGATCGGCAATAGCCTCGGCGGTTCTACCGGCTCGACCATTGGCGCAGGTCTGGGCGGCGCAGCGGGTGGTGCGATAGGCAACAACCTGGGCACCGACAGCGGCAAGTCTCATTCCGGTGGCGGTCACAAGCATAAGCACAAAAACAAGCACAAGAATAAACATCACTAATTCCACATCAGTGAGATCAGAAACCCGGCTCAGGCCGGGTTTTTCGTATCTGCCTGCAGGACTCCGGAACGTTTGGTCACCGGCCGCCTCGAACGTCATACACCCCAAACGTTGTGAGAGCTGCCATGACTCCTGAAACCGAAGGCAAGGAAGAAAAAGGCCCGAGTGGGCTTCCGTTCATTAATGACCCGGGTAACGAAGATCCGGGCTCGTTGATGGATGACGCAACGGTGCCGCTCAATGATTCCGATGACGCCGGCGATGTGGGAAACCTCGAGTATGAAGAAGAGGACGAAGATTGACCGGCGTTGTGACGCCATCGACCGATCGTCTCTCTGATCGAACGCAAGGATTACCCAGCCCTCGAAATTTCAGGGCCTGCTTTTCAGGCCCTTCGTGAGGTGCTTATGAACGCTGATCCGAAAGTCGACGATGTCGACGATACCCCTGAATATCCGCTGCCTTCGCCCACCGATTCCTTGAGTCGCGATCAACGTCCGCCTGACGACGACGCTGCGGTTGAACAACTGCCGGCTGATGATGTGAAGCGTGGCGATGTCGAGGCTACACCCGAAGATCCGGACATTGCGGGTAACGACGCGTCCGGTGAGCCGAGCTGAGAACCATTCGTCGATTGAGCGGCACCTTTAAAAAGCGAACGCCGCCCAAAATCAGGTACGCACCTTTTTAAAGGAGATGCACCATGATCAGGTCAAAATTGATGGCCCTGACGGTGAGCGGCGTGTTGTCGGTCAGTTCCATGGCGGCGCTTGCTCAATCTTCCGGCAATGACGCCCCGGTCGATAAGGGCGGGATGCCGCCATCCAGTGAAATGAATGCCGGTTCTAGAGATGGAAAGGAGCTGCAGCCTGGTTCCATTGGCAGAGGGAATGCCGGCGATGCAAAAGGGAGTAGCACCAGCCCGGGGGCGGGAAGCGGGTCGATGAGTGGTGGAAATTCGACGGGGAGTGGTTCTGGGAGTGGGTCTGGAGGATCCGGTAGTTCTGGTGGATCTGGAATGAGTGGAGGTGGGAGCGGTGGGAGTTCGGGGAGCGCGGGAGGAGGGACGGGTGCTGCTGGTGGGGGGACTGGTGGTTCGGGTGGTTAATCCGAGTTCCTCACGGAAGATGAGCCCAGTTCGAACTGGGCTTTGTCAGTGAGGTCCGCGTTGATCTTTATGATCCTTAGCGCCCCCTGCTAATGGGGTAAAGATTCAAGCCAGTGCTTATAGAAATCTCTTTGTTGTTGAATGTCGCTTGTGATGTCTTTTTCTTCAAAGTCGAAGATGTTAACCACGTCTTCAGTTTCAGTTGGCTGTCCCAAATGAAGTTCATAAGCCACTATGCCGCCAGCCATTTGTGATGCCATGCGCGAGGGATACACGTTGAGTTTGGCTCCTTTGCACAGAAATTTTATTTCTGGAAAGTCGGCGCGTAAAAGCCCAAAGCATTCGAAAAGATCGTGAGCCGTGTATGTTTTTCTCAAGCCGTTTTTCATAGTGAAAACTAAAGTCAGATTTTTTCGGTCGCATTCGATAGAAACTTTCTCACTTACTCCGCAGGTGTTTATGGATATTTCTATTGTTTTGTTCATGATCACTTCCTGCGGGGGTTAGGGGTTGAGTAGCCCTTGTAGGTGCCATCGGCGTTCACGGGGGTGACACCGAGAATATCTCGACTGTCTACTCCTCCAGGCAAAGCTATTTCAACCTCACCTCTATGTGGCGAAATAATGCCGAGTTTTTTATTCACATCGATCCCGCGAATATTTTTTATTACGTAGACGAAGCCGTCTTCATATCCGTAGCCCGTTGCGAATTTTATAGCTTCCTTTTCCGAGGTCGAAGTGCTGACAAAGAAGCTGGGAGGGCTTCGATTGTCCAATGCGTGCAAATAGAGGTCCATGCTGTCTCCCAGAGGCTCAAAGCCAGCCTCAAATATCTCCCAAGGCTCCCGTGAATCGCCGCGATATAAATAACGATTTTTTGGTTTAGGGGATGGAGTGCTGGGCTCCCCCTCATCAACCTTAACCTTCCCCGCCGGATCCTCATCCCCAAACGAAGGCCTCTTACACCCATCCGCCCCCGGGCACTCACTCAACCCCAACGGATCAACCCACCCCGTCGGATTGCGCGTGTACTGATACCCGTTTAACCCACCCGCCAACTTACTCGGATCCGGTGTCAGATACCGCCCCACATCCGGGTTGTAATACCGATGCCGGTTGTAGTGCAGCCCCGTTTCCGCATCGTAATACTGCCCCTGAAACCTCAACGGCTGATCCAGAACCTGATGCGTATCGCGGTTTAGTCGGGTCAGGCGGCCATACGCCGTGTACTGGGCAGCCCAGATAATATCGCCGCTGTAGTCGGTGAGTTCTTGCGGTGTCCCGAGGTGGTCGAGTTGGTAGTAGAACGGGCAGGCCTGGCGAGGGCCTTTGCCGTCGAGCATGGCCAGCGGGCGGAAGGTGCCGGGTTCGTAGAGGTAGCTGCGGTGGTGATCCTGGCTGTGTTCGGCGACGAGGTGGTCGCCTTGCCAGAAGAATTCGGTGGTTTTGCCGTCAACGGTTTTGCTGATGCGGCGGCCGAAGGCGTCGTAGCGGTAGCTGGCGGTGTTGCCGTTCGGGAGCGTGACGCCGACTAATCGATGCTGGCAGTCGTAGCGGTATTCGGTGACGATTTTTTGTGCGGTGCCGCGGCGCTCGCGGACCAGGTTGCCGAAGGCGTCGTAGTCGAAGTGGCGATCGCCTTGCATCAGCAGGCGATTGCCTTTGACCGTGGTCGGGCCGGGTCGGTCCTGCATCAACAGGTTGCCCGCCGGATCATGGGCAAAGCTTTCGGGCTGCTGGTCGCGGGAGTGGCGGACGCGGATCAGTCGGTCGAGCGGATCGTATTGATAACTGCGTTGGCCATGGCGTGTGTCGGCGATGTGTTCGAGATTGCCGTTGGCGCTGTAGGCATAGTCGCGGCGATACAGTGGCTGATGGTGCTGGCTGATGGCGTGGGCTTTCAGCCGGCCTTGTTCGTCGTAGTCATATTGGTTGAGCAACATGCCTTGCTGACGCTGAAACTCTCGGCCGGCCTTGTACGTGTGGCTTGTAAGGCGTGTGCCGTTTAGATCGATGGCTGTCAGCACTCCGCCCTTGGCGTGGTGATAGTCGAGTTTGCTGTTGTCCGGCAGACGCAGATGGTTGAGCTTGCCGCAGGCGTCGTAGGCATAGCGCAACGTGCCCCAACCTTGATGCTCGGTATTCAGGCGATTCTGCTGGTCGTACTCGAACTCCAACGGATGGTCGTGGCCGTCATCGACGCTGGCCAATCGGCCAAGGCTGTCATAGCGATACTCGACGTTGACGCCGTCGGGCAGGTTTTTGACCAGCAGTCGTCCGGCCGTATCCCGTTGGTAACTCGTGAACAGCTGCGAGCCGTCATCGCCGAATTCGGTTTTTTCCAGCAGATGGCCGTTGAGGTCGTAGGCATACTCCGTGCGTCGACCATCGAAGCCGGTTTCCTGTCGGATCAATCCGCCAGGCGTGTAGTCCAGTCGATAGCGTTCGCCGGATTCGTTTTCAATTTCCGTCAGTAGCAGCAGTGCGTTGTCGTAGCGATATCGCAGCTGCGTGCCGTCGGGATTGATCCGGCGGCTGACCAGGTGCAGGTCGTTGTCGTATTCAAAACGGGTGACGCGCCCCAGTTCATCGCGTTCTGCGGTGATCTTGCCGTAGGCGTTGTAGCTGAACGCGCGGCTGGCGCCTGTGGGAAGAATCGTTTGATTCAGTCGGCCAACGGCGTCCCATTGGTGGTGAGTGACGGCGCCATGCTCGTCCTGACGGCTAATCTGCCGGCCCAATACATCGTAGGAAAAACGCCGCTGACTGCCGTCCGGCAATGTCTCTTCGACCAGTTGCCCGATTGCGTCCCACACGAACACATGACGGCTGGTGTCCGGATAACGGATAGACAGCAGCCGTCCTTGAGCATCGTAGTGGTAGTGAGTGATGTGGCCGTCGGGATCGATGGCCTCGGTGACATCGCCTTGCGCGTTACGTTGATACTTCCACACCGCTTTGCCGTGATACTGCGCGTGCAAGAAACCGTTGCGGTATTCGTAGGACGTTGGCTCTTCTTCAGGAGGAATCAGCGCAATCAGCCGACCCATCTCGTCGTAGCGGTACTGAGTAATCGCCCCAAGCGGCCCTTGCTCGGCAATTAACTGCCCTTTTTGGTTGTACGCCTTGAGATGCTCGCCACCCTCCGGCCCAACCCGACGCACCAATCGCGCCTTATCGTCATGGACATAAACTTCTTCGCTGCCATCGACGTGCTTGACCAACACTCCACCGTCGTCATCCCAGACATAGCGCGTGTTCATCTGCGAAAAAGTCGCCCAGTGCCTGACGCATCTGGCGGCTTTGCCGGACCTTTCCCACTCCCAAAAGAAACTGGCCCCACCGGCCAGTTGCCGCTGGAGAATGACGTGTTGATCGTCGTAGTCGTACCGCTCGCTTTCGCCGGCAGCATTGGTCGCTTCGATCAGGCGATGACGGGCGTCGTAGCGGTAAGCAATCAGCGTTTGCTCTGTACGCCAGGCGTCCCCCAATCCCTCGGCGGGATGAAACGACTGATACTCGACGGTAACGATGTGCCTGCGCTCGTAACGCAACAGCAGTGAACGGCCTGCTCCGTTGTCGATGCGTTGAATGCGGTCCTGGCGGTCGCGGGTGATGTGCAGCCGGTTGTCGTAAGCATCACTGATGGTCGTCAGCCGACCATTCACAAAGTGATAAAACCGCGCCGTTTCACCGGCCAGTGCAAGAATCAGCTCCTCCGGTTTATGTCCGAGATAAATGGCCGCGCGGGACAAGCTGTTATGAATCGCCGGACGCGAGAAGCCGGGCAGTGGAAACGTCGTACGACGGTTTTCATGGTCGGTCCAGACGACGTGTTCTGCGTCCAGTTCCAGCCGATGCGCCAGAGAATGACTCCAACCCCAACCCAGCCCGCAATCCGTTTCTACGGCGCTGGTTCGGTACATCCGAGTAAATGCAAAAGGCAGCAGGCCGTTAAGCGAACCATCGTCGAGTGTCAGCAATTCTTCGCCGGTGACCATCGACACCGGGCAACCGTTGGTGCAGGTCAGTGGTGCGCAATCGGCGCTGTCGCCGTTGGGGTTTTTCGCTTGATCGGGAGCGTCGTCACGGTGTTCCTGCCGGCCCAATCGGGTCATGGCCGCGGATTTGTCGCGAGCGATGGCGACCGGATTCTGCACCAGCAAAACCGGCCCAGTGCCCGCAGTGATCTGCAACGGCACGGCGGGTGCGGGGTTCAGCGGAGTATTTCGGGCATTGACCGCGAGGGGTTTGAGTACGCCCGCGTGGGTCGTCAGGTCGGACTTGGCGCCAAGCCCGGCCAGCCTCAGGCTAGCGGCGGCCAGCCAGTTGCGCGCGCGGTCGGATTTGACCTTGTCCAGCACCTTGGCGCTGATACCGAGCGTTAGTCCAGAAGGACCTGTGAAGCGCGCCAGCAGGAAGCCGATCAATATTCCAGTACGAATCTCTGCCACAACTTCGGCGATGAATTGCGGTGGCAACATTCGCAGCCAACTGGTGATCGCCGCCAGATGAATGAACATCAACGGCTCATCACTCAACACCAGCAACAGATTGGCGACAGATTCAGCCGAAGCCTTCAACAGCGTTTCAAGTTCAGTTTCGGTCAGGTATTCAAGAAGCTTTTCACTGTTGGCTTGCAGGTCCGTGATCAGCTCGTAGATTTGCTTCACGTCATCCCACAGCCCGTTCAGCGAGTTCTCGAAACCGCGCCAGTCGGCCTGTTGCAGCAGGCCGTAGCGTTTGGTGAAACCGGCCTCGGCGAACTCGGCCCACAAGGGTTCGAATTCGGTGCTCCACTCATTACGCAGCCAGCCTTCCAGGTCGCTGATGACGCCTTGATAAGAGGCGTAGAGCGCTTTGACATGCTCAGCGGAAACATTAGGAAAGAAGGTGATGCGATAACGCAGGCTGCGCTCGCACTCGGGGATTTCGAGGATGCCGCTGGGGCCGATCTCGTCATAAACCGGCTCGCCGAACGTACCGTCAGCGTTCAAGGGCTCAAGCATCACCGGGGTATTGCCGATCGGCACGAACCGCGCCGCGTCGAACATGTGCACCAGCGTCAGGGGACCGGCTGCCGGGCACGCGGCGACGGTCGAACTGACAGGCGTAGTGGAGTTTTTCGGCGCGACCAGGCGAACGTCGTGACCAACCTTGAACACCTGCTCGATACCCAGCGCCTTGCCGGTCCAGAAACTTTCAGCCCAGGCGTCGTAATCATTGAGGCAAAGTCGAAAGTCACTGAGCAGCGCTTCGACGTCCGGCTGCTCGGGGTCCATGGCGGCGACTACCAGCAGGCCGATGGCGTTATTCAAGGCCAGTACCTTGTCAGGTACGAACATTCGCAGTCCCTCGCGCAGATCAAGATTGAGCGTGAGACTTTGCTTGGGATCAACGGGTAAAGAAGTCGGGAAAGGAGGCGTTTTATGTAGGGAAAATCGCTAAATGACAGCGAGCACTTTTGTATCTATGAGGGATTGCCCGTTGCTCGATGGCAGCCGCGCTCGCTATGCTGCTGAATCCTTTAATCGATCACGGACCCGGCCGCACCTGAGCCGCCTCTGGGATGTCATTAGAAAACGGATCAGATGCGATGAATGCACCGCTGAATGAGTTCGGCCCGATCAAGGCCGTGATTTTCGATATGGACGGCTTGCTGCTGGACACCGAGGGCATTTATACCGAGGTCACGTCCATGATTGCTGCGCGCTACGGTCGAGTCTTCGACTGGAGCATCAAACAGAACATCATCGGCCGTGGCGCGGGTGATCTGGCGCGCTATGTGGTCGAGGCACTGGAGTTGCCCATCACCGCCGAAGAATTTCTGGTGATTCGCGAACCGCTGATGCGCGAGCGTTTTCCGCGAGCGTTGGCGATGCCCGGCGCCGAGGAACTGGTCCGGCACTTGAAAGCCAATAACATCCCGATCGCGGTCGGCACCAGTTCTTCGCGGCAGTCGTTCGGCCAGAAAACTACTTTGCACCGCGACTGGTTCGCGCTGTTCGATTTCATCGTGACGGCCGATGACCCTGAAGTGGGCGCGGCGAAACCGGCGCCGGACATCTTCCTTACGGCGGCGCGGCGCCTGGGCGTTGCGCCTGAAGATTGCCTGGTGTTCGAAGATTCGCCGTTCGGTGTGACCGCGGCGAAAGCGGCGGGGATGACGGCGATTGCGATTCCCGACGCGGCGATGGCTGACGAAAAGTACGCACACGCCGATGGGATTCTTCGTACGTTGAAGGCGTTTAAGCCGAGTGCTTGTGGTTTGCCAGCCCTCGAGTGGGTTTGATATAGAAATTGTAGGAGCGAGCCAGCTCGCGAAAGAGAGTGTCAGACAACATCAATGTTGCCTGACACTCCGTCTTCGCGAGCACGCTCGCTCCCACATGTTATTTTGCGTTGACTGACCGCATCAGGCGCCAAAACCGCCGTCGATGGTCAAGCTTGCACCTGTGATGTAACCGGCTTCCGGCCCGACCAGATACGCAACGAAGCTGGCGATTTCTTCGGCTTTGCCGTAACGGCCCACTGCCATCAGCGGGATCAGGCTTTCGGCGAAGTCACCACTGGCCGGGTTCATGTCGGTGTCGACCGGGCCTGGTTGCACATTGTTGATGGTGATGCCGCGTGGACCGAGGTCGCGGGCCAGGCCTTTGGTCAGGCCGACCAGTGCCGATTTGCTCATGGCATACGGGCCGCCACCGGCGAAGGGCATGCGGTCGGCGTTGGTGCTGCCGATGTTGATGATGCGACCGCCTTCAGTCATGTGTTTGGCGGCGGCCTGGGTGGCGATGAATACGCTGCGCACGTTGATGGCCAGTGTCTGGTCGAAATCTTCGAGTTTGAAATCCTCCAGCGGTGCAACGGCCAGCACGCCAGCGTTGTTGACCAGAATGTCCAGGCGACCAAAGGCTTTTACGGTGGCGGCCACGGCGTTGCGGATGGCCTCGGCGTCGGCGCTGTCAGCCTTGATGGCGAGGGCTTTGCCGCCGTTGCCGGTGATGCTGTTTTGCAGTTCTTCGGCTTTGGCCGTGGAGCTGACGTAGGTGAAGGCAACGGTCGCGCCTTCAGCGGCCAGGCGTTTGACAATGGCGGCGCCGATGCCGCGGGACCCGCCTTGAATCAAAGCCACTTTACCGCTGAGGTTCTGAGTAGTCATATCGATCTCCGAAGTCCCGAGGCGAATGTCTCGGTTGATGGAGCCTAGTATCGATTCAGGATTGCACGCTGTGTAGACGGTAATTGCGATAGTCTGTGTAAACCAGAAGTTTATAGTGGCGCCTATGGAAACCTTCAGCAGTATCGAATGCTTCGTGCGCAGCGCCGAGGTTGGCAGTTTCGCCGAAGCCGCACGACGCTTGAGCCTGACCCCGGCAGCGGTGGGCAAAAGTGTTGCAAAGCTTGAGGCCCGGCTCGGTGTGCGGCTGTTCCAGCGCAGCACTCGCAGCCTGACGCTGACTGAGGCCGGTCATCTGTTTCTCGGCGAAGTCAGTTCCAGCCTGCACACGATTCAAAATGCGGTGGCCAACCTCGCCAGCGCCGAAGGCAGGCCGGCGGGAACCCTGAAGGTCAGCATGGGCACAGTGTTCGGGCGTTTATATGTCGTGCCGTTGCTTGGCGAATTTCTGCGGCGTTTTCCGGCGATCAACCCGGACTGGCATTTCGATAACCGTCAGGTCGATTTGATTGCCCAGGGTTTCGATGCGGCGATCGGTGGGGGATTCGAGCTGCCGCAGGGCGTGGTGGCGCGCAAGCTGACTCCGGCGCATCGGGTGTTGGTGGCGTCAGCCGAGTATCTGGCGAGGCATGAGGTGATCGTCGAGCCGGATGATCTCAAGTATCACGAAGGCATCCTGATTCGGTCTCCGCAGACCGGTCGTGTGCGTTCCTGGCAATTGACCAGTCGTACTCAGCAATACAACCCGCTGACGCTCAAGGCGCGAATGACCATGAGCGATTCGGAGGCGGCGTGTGCGACGGCGGTACAAGGGTTGGGCATTGCATTGGTGAGCATGCCGTTTGCTGCGGGGTATCTGGAGGCCGGGACGTTGCAACGGGTGTTGCCGGACTGGTATGTCGATGACGGCAATATTTCTATCTATTACGCGGAACACAAGCTGCTGCCGGGCAAGACCCGGGCGTTTGTGGATTTCATTATTGAACAGTTTGCGGAGCGGGGGTTGGGGCAGCGGTTTAGTGCGGTTTGAGCCAGCCTCAAAACCGAGTCGCTGCCTTCGCGGGCAAGCCACGCTCCCACAGGAGATTTGTGACCGACACAGATTCATTGTAGGAGCGAGGCTTGCCCGCGAAAAACGATAACGCGGTCTACCTGCCAAACCGCCCCGGCCAGCCAATAATGTTCTTCGGCCGGGGCGTCGCATAAGTCCGCACTTTCGACGTCGACAACCCCAACCGCACCAGCGACTCGGCAATCGTCACCGCCGCCGTCACACCATCCACCACCGGCACGCCAGTGCGCTGGCGAATCTGTTCATCCAGCCCGGCCATCCCGCCGCAGCCCAGGCAAATCACTTCAGCCTTGTCTTCCAGCACCGCCAGTTCCGCCTGACGAACAATCGCTTCCAGCGCCCGTTGCGGATCGGATTCCAGCTCCAGCACCGCCAGGCCACTGGCTCGCACCGACGCGCAGCGGTCCCAAAGTCCAGACAGTTTGAGGCGATCCTCGATCAGCGGCACGGTGCGGTCCAGCGTGGTAACCACCGAGTAGGCATGGCCAAGAAACATAGCCGTACTGGCCGCCGCATCGGTGATGTCCACCACCGGTACGTTGAGCAATTCCTGCAAGCCTTCGCGACCGTGCTCGCCGTAACCGGCCTGGATCACGGCATCGAAGGGTTGGTCGTAAGACATCACCCGGTCCATCACGGCGATGGCGGCAAGGTAGCTTTCGAAATTGCCTTCGATGGAGTCGGCGCCGAAGTAGGGCGTCAGGCCAATGATTTCCGTACCCGGCGCGGCCACTGCCTGTGCGGAACGGGCGATGGCCTGGGTGATGGATTCGGTGGTGTTGACGTTGACCACGAGAATTCGCATGAGAAGTCCTTATTGCGGGTTGGGTCTGCGGCCCGACGCTGCGGGCCGCCAATGGATTAGTGGCTGACGTTGTCGACCGCGATCGCTTCTCCGCTGACGTCGGCGTAATGGGGCTGCCGCTTGGCGATGATCAGATAGAGCATCCCGGCAATCCCGGCACCAATCAGCCAGGAGAAGGGCGACACGCTGTCGAAACCCGGCACCAGCGCCAGGACGATGGCGATCAACGCTGCAGGAATGAATGCCGCTACGGCGCGTAAATTGACCCCGCGGCTGTAGTAATAAGCGCCGTTGGGATCTTCGCTGTACAACTGCGGCACGTTGACCTGGCCTTTTCGTACAAGCCAGTAGTCGACCATGATCACGCCGTACAACGGCCCGAGCAGGGCGCCGAGGCCGGACAGGAAATACACAATCACCAACGGGCTGTTGTAGAGGTTCCACGGCAGGATCAACACCGCAATGGTCGCGCTGATCAGCCCGGCGCGGCGGAAGGTCAGGTACTTGGGCGCCAGGTTGCTGAGCACGAAGGCCGGGGCGACGAAGTTGGCCATGATGTTCACCGCCACGGTGACGATCAGGAAGGCCAGGCAGCCAAGCACCAGGAAGAAGGTGTTGGGGATCGACGCGATGATTTCAGTCGGGCTTTCGATGATCCGGCCATTGATCTGGAACTGCGCGCCGCAGAGCAGGACCGTGATGGCCGCGAACACCAGAATATTCACCGGCAGGCCCCAGAAATTTCCGACCTTGATGGTTTTGCGGCAGGGCGAGGAGCGGGCGAAGTCGCAGAAGTTGAGGATCAACGTGCCGTAGATCGCCAGCCACAGCGCACCGCCGGCAAAGATGTTGCGCCACATCTCGCCGCCCGTCAGCGGTTCGCGAATCGACCAGGCGATGGTCGCATTGGCCTGGGTGTACATCCACCCGGCGAGAGCGGCGACGGTCAGCAGAATCACGGGGCCGGCGAAGGCTTCATAGCGCCGCACCATTTCCATGCCGTAGGCGAGGATGCCCAGTTGCACCAGCCAGATCGCCACGAAGCACACCCAGCCGAGACTCGACAGGCCAAGAATCGAATTATGGTCGTACTCGGCGAATCCGGGGTGCACCGCCGTCAGTAGTACGCGAAACACCACGGACGCCAGGTACGTCTGAATGCCGAACCAGGCGATGGCGATAACAGCGCGAATCAATGCAGGAATCTGTGCCCCGTGGATGCCGAAACTGATCCGGCTGATGACAGGAAACGGCACGCCGGTCTTTTGTCCCATGTAGCCGGAGAGGTTCATGAAGCAATACACCAGCGCCGCGCCGATCCCCAGGGACAACAGAATCTGCCA
Source organism: Pseudomonas sp. RT6P73 (assembly GCF_054897715.1). Lineage (NCBI taxonomy): Bacteria > Pseudomonadati > Pseudomonadota > Gammaproteobacteria > Pseudomonadales > Pseudomonadaceae > Pseudomonas > Pseudomonas sp. RT6P73. The sequence continues at coordinate 1,508,586 of NZ_JBUBUV010000002.1, forward strand.
GCCACCCAGGCCCAGCGCATACAGCCCGATGGCGAAGGAGTAGTTGGCGATGTTGTGAACGTCATTGGTCCACAGGGCGAAAATGCTGTAACGGCCCCAGCGTCGACCTTCGGCTTTGGTCGGGGCCAGGTCCTTGTTGTGCAGGCGAGGGCTGAGCACCACGTGTTCTTGAAAGGTTTGATCGTGAGCTGTAGGTGATAAGGAGGGCAGATCCAGCGCGATGTTGTTATTGGAGAGGCTAGTACGCATTCCGGCAGGCTCCGAGCTTGGTGTCGCGATGACTGTGCATGAGCGTGGGCTCGACAAATCCTCGTCGCGGGCAATAAGCATCATTGGTTACGGGGCATCTGCAGCCTGTACGGGATAGGGCGCTTCAGGCTTGCGGATCTAAGTGTGTGTATGTTTTGAGGTTATTGTATACAAAACATGTATGCACTTAAGCCAGATCCATGCCAGTTACGTGCCTATGAAACTCAGGGTTAATTTCGTTTTGTTATTGAGAAGAGATAAGTGACTGAAAAAAAAGCGATATAAATTGACCGGCTGAACAGGTATTTATTATTCGGTCAAGGCTGTGGGAAAGCGCGACTGAGGAAGTCTGGAAAGGAGGATGTAACTTTTTGGGGCGAAGAAACTAAAAGTGCACACACAAATGACACCTATGGTGACATTCGTGTGTACACATTTAGTCGACTTTAAATGAAACCTGTAGGAGCCGGCTTGCTGGCGATTGCAGTGGGTCAGTCAAACGATTCATCGACTGGAAGACCGCTTTCGCCAGCAAGCCGGCTCCTACAATGAATTTCGCCAGGCGGGGGTCAGGCCTTCGATTTGCTGATGATATTCCCCGCATGCAACCCGCATTCTTTCTGCGTCGCTTCTTCCCACCACCAGCGGCCTTCACGCTCATGCTGGTTCGGTAGCACCGGGCGGGTGCACGGTTCGCAGCCAATGCTGATGAAGCCGCGTTCATGCAGGCTGTTGTACGGCAGCTCGAGCATGCGGATGTAACCCCAGATCTCTTCGCTGGTCATCTGCGCCAGCGGGTTGAACTTGTAGAGGGTGCGTTCCGGTGTGGAAAACGCGGTGTCGATTTCCATCACCGCCACGGCACTGCGGGTGCCCGGGCTCTGGTCCCGACGCTGGCCGGTGGCCCAGGCGGTCACGCTCGACAGCTTGCGGCGCAGCGGTTCGATCTTGCGAATGCCGCAGCACTCGCCATGACCGTCCTTGTAGAAACTGAACAGGCCTTTTTCCTTCACGAACGGTTCAAGTTTCGTGTAGTCCGGTGACACCAGTTCGATGTCGATCTTGTAGTGCTCGCGCACCTGATCGATGAATCGGTAGGTCTCTGGATGCAAACGGCCGGTGTCGAGGCTGAACACTTTGACGTTCTTGTTCAGCTTCCAGGCCATGTCTACCAGCACCACGTCTTCGGCGCCGCTGAAAGATATCCACAGGTCATCGCCAAACTCGGCGAACGCGAGTTTCAGGATGTCCTGGGCGGACTTGTTGGCATAGGTCGTGGCGAGTTCCACGACATCGAACGATGGGCTCATCAGGGCGGCTTCCTACAGGTCGGTGGCGCTGGGCGCTCTATATAGGGCTGATGGTAACAAAATCCTGCAGCGGCTGGCGCGCCCTCTGCGTTGCGCGGGGCAGCCTGAGTCGCTAGAGTTCGGCAGTCCTTTTACTCGCTCGACTCAATAATCAATACAAATGGGAGTGTCTTGTGGAAATTGCCTGTCTGGATCTCGAAGGTGTGCTGGTCCCGGAAATCTGGATCGCGTTCGCTGAAAAAACCGGTATTGAATCCCTGAGGGCGACCACCCGGGACATTCCCGACTACGACGTGCTGATGAAGCAGCGCCTGCGGATTCTCGACGAACACGGCTTGAAACTCACCGACATTCAGGAAGTGATCGCCACGCTGAAGCCGCTGGACGGCGCCATCGAGTTCGTCAACTGGCTGCGTGAGCGGTTTCAGGTGGTGATTCTGTCGGACACCTTCTACGAGTTTTCCCAGCCGCTGATGCGTCAGCTGGGGTTTCCGACGTTGCTTTGTCATCGCCTGATTACCGACGATTCGGGTCGGGTGACGAGCTATCAGTTGCGTCAGAAAGATCCGAAGCGTCAGTCGGTTCTGGCGTTCAAGAGCCTTTACTACCGGGTGATTGCGGCGGGGGATTCCTACAACGACACCACGATGCTGGGTGAGGCGGATGCAGGGATTCTGTTTCATGCCCCGGATAACGTGATTCGCGAGTTTCCGCAATTTCCAGCGGTGCACAGCTTTGAGGATTTGAAGCAGGAGTTCATCAAGGCTTCGAATCGGGCTTTGAGCCTTTAGTCGTCTGGACTGATGCCTTCGCGGGCAAGCCTCGCTCCTACAAGGGCTTACGCGGTCCTGTAGGAGCGAGGCTTGCCCGCGAAGCTTTTAGAGGTTTTGCAGGGTATCGAGCAAAACCTTCACCTTGGTGATCGATTCCTGATACTCCGCCTGCCACTCCGAGTCCGCGACAATCCCGCCACCGCCCCAGCAGCACACCTGCCCATCCTTGACCAGCAAACTGCGAATTGCGATGGAGCTATCCATCTCGCCGCGCACGTCCAGGTACAGCAACGAACCGCAGTACAACCCACGCCGCGTCGGCTCCAGCTCATCAATAATCTGCATGGCACGAATCTTCGGTGCACCGGTAATCGAGCCACCCGGAAAACTGCCGGCGATCAGGTCCAGGGCGTCCCGGTCATCCGCCAGTTCGCCGGTCACGCTGCTCACCAGGTGATGCACATTCGGATAGCTTTCCAGACTGAACAACTCCGGCACCCGCACAGAACCGATACGGCAGGTGCGGCCGAGGTCGTTGCGCAGGAGGTCGACGATCATCAGGTTTTCCGCGCGGTCCTTGGGGCTGGCCAGCAGTTCGGCGGCATTTGCCGCGTCTTCGGCGGCGGTCGAGCCCCGCGGGCGGGTGCCTTTGATCGGGCGGGTTTCCACGTGACGTTCGCTGACTTTGACGAAGCGCTCAGGAGACAGGCTCAACACAGCGCCGCCGTCGGGCAGGCTCTGAAAACCGGAAAACGGTGTCGGGCACGCGGCCCGCAGCGCGACATACGCAGCCCACGGATCACCTTGGCACTCAGCCCGGAAGCGCTGGGCGAAGTTGACCTGATAGCAATCCCCAGCCTGGATGTATTGCTGAATGCGTTCCAGGGCGTGGCGATATTCATCGGCGCTCAGGTCGGCTTTCATCGGCGCTTTCAGCGTGAACGGCTCGATCGGTGCAGCCGAAGCCTGACTGAACAAAGCGATCAGGCGCTGGCGTTCGCTGTCGATCAGCGTCGGATGGAACACCAGTTGACTGGTTGCCAAGTGGTGATCGCTGATCAGTGCCCAGTCGTACAGCCCGAAACGCGCATCCGGCAGTTGCAGGTCGTCCTGCGCCTGGCTCGGCAGATGTTCCAGGTGCCGGCCGAAGTCATAACTCAGGTAACCGATCAGGCCACCGGCGAAGGGCAGTTCATTGGGAACGGCCGCTTCACCGAGTCGCGTTAGATTGTCGCGAAGGCGCTGCAGGAAATGCAGGCCGCTCTCGTCCGATAGCATCGCCAACTGCTCCTGCGGCCAGGCGCTGAGCAGGTCATAACGCCCGCGATCAGCGGTTGGCCGTCCGCTGTCGAGCAGCACGGCGCCGGGGGCATGACGAATCGCCGCGAAGTACTCGGCGGGGTTGGCGCGATAGGGCAGCGGGTGTACGGAACAGGTCAACATGGGCGGGGCAGATCAGCCATCGAGGCGGGGTGGCGATTGTAGTCCTCTGCAGGATTTGCTCCTAGAGGGGATGTCGGGGATTGGCAGATTGGCGGCAGGGTTGGGGGCTGTGGTGACTGGGAGTCAGTCATCGCTAGCAGGCTAGCTCCCACATTTGATCTTCAGTGCGACACAGATCCACTGTGGGAGCTAGCCTGCTAGCGATGCGGGCGACTCGGTTCCGGATCAACCCTCAACCGCAGGAATATGCCCAAACATCTCCTGAACAAACTCAACCCGCTCCTGAACCGTCTCAACAACCCCGCGCGCCTTCAACTCTTCCAGCCGCGCTTCAACCGCATGGGTGCGCAGCGTCAGCCCGCAGTCATTGGCAATCTGAATGTTCAACCCGGGCCGGGCATTGAGTTCAAGAATCAGCGGGCCTTTTTCCTGGTCCAGCACCATGTCGACACCGATGTAACCCAGACCGCATAGCTCATAACAGCCGGCAGCGAGTTTCATGAAGCCGTCCCAGTAGGGCAGTTGCACGCCGTCCACCGCATTGGTGGTGTCCGGGTGTTTGGTGATGATGTTGTTCAGCCAAGTGCCACGCAGAGTCTGACCGGTCGCGAGGTCGACGCCGACGCCGATGGCGCCCTGGTGCAGGTTGGCCTTGCCGCCGGACTGGCGCGTCGGCAAGCGCAGCATGGCCATCACCGGGTAGCCCATCAGCACGATGATGCGGATGTCCGGCACGCCTTCGTAGCTGATGCTTTTGAAGATCTGGTCCGGGATCACCCGGTATTCGATCAGTGCGCGGTCGCGGTGACCGCCCAGGGAATACAGGCCGGTGAGGATGCTGGAGACATGGTGCTCGATTTCCTCATGACTGATGATCTTGCCGGACACCGTGCGATAGCGGCCCTCGAAACGGTCGGCAACCACAATGATGCCGTCGCCGCCCGCGCCCTGGGCCGGTTTGATCACGAAGTCGTTGCGCTCACCGATGATCTTGTCGAGGTTATCGATTTCCTTCTCGGTGGAGATTACGCCGTACAGCTCCGGCACGTGAATGCCGGCCTTGATCGCGCGCTCCTTGGTGATGATCTTGTCATCGACAATCGGGTACAGGCTGCGCTTGTTGTACTTGAGCACGTAGTCCGCGTTACGCCGATTGATCCCCATGATGCCCCGGGCTTCCAGGGCCTTCCAGGTCTTCCAGAAGCCGAACATCAGGCGTCAGCCTTCTTCAGGAAAGCCTTGAAACGCACCAGCTCGGTCAGGCGGTAACCGCGATAACGACCCATCGCCAGCATGAAGCCCACCAGGATCAGCAGGATTGCCGGGAAGGTGAACACGAAGTACACCAGCTCCGGAACGCTCATGATCAGGTGCGCCAGGGAGGCGGCGAACAGCGTACCGATGGCCACTTTCATGGCATGCCCGGAACCGCGTTCTTCCCAGGTAATCGACAGCCGTTCGATGGTCATGGTCAGAATCACCATCGGGAACAGCGCCACCGACAACCCGCGTTCCAGCCCGAGTTTATGGCTGAACAGGCTGATCGCCGCGATCAACACCACCACAAAGGTCAGCACCACTGACAGCCTCGGCAGCATCTGCAACTTCAAGTGTTCAAGGTAGGAACGCAGTGATAGCCCCAGCGCCGTAATGACCGTAAACAGCACGATACCGAAGCCAAGCTGGGTTTCGCGGAAGGCGAGCGCGATCAGCACCGGGGTAAAGGTGCCGAGGGTCTGCAGGCCGATCAGGTTGCGCAGGATCAGGATCACCAGCACGCCGATCGGGATCATCACCATGATCATGAAGGTCTGCTGGGTTTGCAGCGGCAAACCGTACAGCGAGTATTCGAGGAAGTTGGCGTCAGTGTTTTCGTCGGTCAGCTTGGCCAGGCGAATGGCGTTCATTTCGCTGTTGTTAAGGCTGAACGTCACGTTGGCTTTCTTGCCGCCATCGACGGTGATCAGGTTTTCGTCGCCGGTCCACCACAGCAGGCGGTCGGTCGGCAGGCCTTGCTCACCGGTTTCCGGGTTGAAGTACAGCCAGTCAGCGCCATTGAAGCTGCGCAGCCAGAGTTCCGGCGTTTGTGGCTGGTCGGCCACCAGACGAATGGTGTGGACCTTTTCCACCGGTACGTGGGCGATGGACAGCACCAGCTCGACGATTTTCGCTTTGTGTCCGGGGGACGGATCGCCGCCCAGCAACAGCTTCACGTTGTCGTCGTTGAGATTGTTGACACGCTTGATGGCTTCGCCGATGAAGGTTTCGACGTCGGCCGAATGTTGGCGGATCGGCGCGAGCAGGGCTTCGGCGGCGATCTTCTCCGCGCCTTCGACGGCGATGCTGTCGCGGAAGGTCGGGCCTTTGACCTTGGATTTTTCGCCGGTGTAGCGCTTGGTCAGCACCAGACGGTAATAAAGGGTTTGATTGCCCTTGGCCCGGCGTGCCGACCAGGTCACCTTGCGGTTGCCGTCGACGCGGTTCACGGCCACGCCGTAGTTATTGGAAATGAAGCTTTCGTTGAGGCTGACGTAATCGCGGCTCAGCGGCGGCACGAACATCTGGATCTTGACCGGGTCTTTGGCACTGGCGACGAACTCGACCTTGGCGTCGATGTTCCACAGGTCGTCGGTGGCGTCTTCGGTCACGGGAATGCCGAGCACGAAAATCTGATAGGCCGTAACTGAAATGCCCAGGACCACCAGGATGGCGATCAGCATTTTCAGATGGAGGGTAAGAGCGCGCATTGGAATTACTCTGCGGTATGTGCGTCGGTGGCGCAGGCGGGTTTGCCAGCAGCGTATTTAAGACTGGGGTCGACCAGCGCGTCGAAGCGTTTCAGCGCTTCGGAGCCGATCAAGAGTGGATATTGGAAGGCACTTCGGTCAGTCAAGTTCACTTCGATGCTGCGTAAAGCCGAACCCATGCAGATATCCAGCTCAATCACCGGACGGGCGGTGTATTTTTTGCCTTCATCCGGGTCGTAGTCGCCAGCACGACGCTTGATCTTGCTGACGCGGGCCAGTGGCCGTTCGATGGGGTGCGAATGCGCGGTGTCGATGGCCAGATAGAAGCGCACCCAGGACTCGCCATTGCGTTTGAAGCGCTTGATATCGCGGGCACTCAAGGACGCTGTTTTCGCCCCGGTGTCGAGTTTGGCGGCGACTTCCAGGTCGATGCCGTTCAGGGAAGCGTATTCGTTGAGGCCGTACACGGTCTTTTCCCCCGCCGCGGCAAAACCGGGCAGGCAAAGAAGATAAAGGAAGGTGGGGAAGGGCTTGAGTCTCATAAATCCTGGTGCGCAGCGGTCCGTACTTCGATTCAAGGCCCTGGCATCGCTGCGCAAGCTCCCTCGTATGCCTATCAACTATTTATGACAAGCAGTGCAGATGTCACAAACAAATGCGGCCGGCATTCTAGCACGGTGGGTTTATGGCGCCAGCGCTGGCAGGGGGCTATAAACAGAGGGCTGCTTTGTTGTAGTGCAGTCGGTTATTAGACGATTGTCGACACTATCTATTTATTCTTTGACTGTTGCGCCTGTTTTCGCTAGTTTTTGCCGCATCAGCTTTCAAGGTGTCGACAATATGCTGGATCAACTCGATCCCCCGATGGTTACGCAAGACGATTCGGAGACGCTGTCCGAAAACGTCTTCCGCCGCATTCAGGCGGCCATCGTCAAAGGCGAAATCGCCCCGGGCAGCAAGATCTCCGAGCCGGAACTGGCCCGCACCTATGGCATCAGCCGCGGACCGCTGCGCGAGGCGATCCATCGTCTGGAAGGCCAGCGCTTGCTGGTCCGTGTACCGCACGTCGGGGCGCGGGTAGTTTCGCTGAGCCATGCCGAGCTGCTGGAGCTCTACGAGATTCGCGAATCCCTCGAAGGCATGGCCTGCCGTCTGGCGGCCGAGCGCATGACCGTCGAAGAAATCGACGAACTGCGCCGGGTCCTCGAAACCCACGAGCGCGATGAGGCGTTTCAGGCAGGCAAAGGCTATTACCAGCAGGAAGGCGACTTCGACTTCCACTACCGGATCATCCAGGGCAGCGGCAACCGCACCCTGACGCAAATGCTGTGCGGCGAGCTGTATCAGCTGGTGCGCATGTACCGCATCCAGTTTTCCACCACGCCCAATCGCCCGCACCAGGCCTTTGCCGAGCACCACCGAATTCTCGACGCCATCGCCGACCGTGACGGTGAGCTAGCCGAGTTGTTGATGCGCCGCCACATCGGCGCCTCCAAACGCAATATTGCCCGTCATTACCAGGACGGCGCTAACCAGACAGCCACTGAACGAGGTGAGTCATGAGTTCCAACAAGAGCACTCCAGGCCAGCGTTTCCGCGATGCGGTCGCCAGCGAACATCCGCTGCAAGTGGTCGGCGCGATCAACGCCAACCACGCGCTGCTGGCCAAACGCGCCGGTTTCAAGGCTATTTACCTGTCGGGGGGCGGGGTGGCTGCCGGCTCCCTCGGCGTGCCGGACCTGGGCATTACCGGCCTGGATGACGTGCTGACCGACGTCCGCCGCATTACCGACGTGTGCGACCTGCCGCTGCTGGTGGACGTGGACACCGGTTTCGGTTCCTCGGCGTTCAACGTCGCGCGCACCGTCAAGTCGATGATCAAGTTCGGCGCAGCGGCGATTCACATCGAAGACCAGGTTGGCGCCAAGCGCTGCGGTCACCGTCCTAATAAAGAGATCGTGTCGCTGCAGGAAATGGTCGACCGGATCAAGGCAGCGGTGGACGCGCGCACCGATGACAGCTTCGTGATCATGGCCCGCACCGATGCGCTGGCGGTGGAAGGTCTGGAATCCGCCCTGGATCGCGCCGCGGCGTGCATCGAGGCCGGCGCCGACATGATCTTCCCGGAAGCCATCACCGAACTGGACATGTACAAGCTGTTCGCCAACCGCGTGAAAGCGCCGATCCTGGCCAACATCACCGAATTCGGCGCGACCCCGCTGTACACCACCGATCAACTTGCCGCTGCCGACGTGTCGCTGGTGCTATACCCATTGTCCGCGTTCCGCGCGATGAACAAGGCGGCGGAAAACGTCTACACCGCGATCCGCCGCGACGGCACGCAACAGAACGTCATCGACACCATGCAAACCCGCATGGAGCTTTACGATCGCATCGACTACCACACCTTCGAGCAGAAGCTCGATGCGTTGTTTGCCGCGAAGAAATAACGACGAACGAACCTTTGTAAATGGATGCATTGATGTAGCAGCTGCCGAGCCTGCGAGGCTGCGTTCGAGGCCGCAGGACTCGCAAAACCAAGCGATTCGGTCTTTCAGATACACCGCGTAGGCAGGTTTTACGACTGCTGCGCAGCCGGACGCAGCCTCGCAGGCTCGACAGCTGCTACGCAAAGAAGATAACCGTTTAGAAATTGCAGATTCCCTAACAAATTCAAGAAAACTGGAGACAGCAATGGCCGAAGCAAAAGTACTCAGTGGCGCCGGGCTCCGTGGCCAGGTTGCCGGGCAAACCGCTCTGTCCACCGTGGGCCAGTCGGGCGCCGGCCTGACCTATCGCGGCTACGACGTTCGCGAACTGGCGGCTGACGCGCAATTCGAAGAAGTGGCTTACCTGCTGCTTTACGGCGAACTGCCGACCAAGGCACAACTCGCCGCTTACGTGAGCAAATTGAGCAAGCTGCGCGACCTGCCGCAAGCGCTGAAAGAAGTGCTGGAACGCATCCCCGCCGACGCCCACCCGATGGACGTGATGCGCACCGGTTGCTCGTTCCTGGGCAATATCGAACCGGAGAAAGATTTCTCCGAACAACACGACGTGACTGACCGTTTGCTGGCCGCGTTCCCGGCGATCATGTGCTACTGGTATCGCTTCAGCCACGACGGCAAACGCATCAGCTGCGTGAGCGACGAGCAATCCATCGGCGGCCACTTCCTGCACCTGCTGCACGACAAGAAGCCGAGCGAGTTGCACGTCAAAGTGATGAACGTTTCGCTGATCCTCTACGCGGAACACGAGTTCAACGCCTCGACCTTCACCGCACGGGTTTGCGCGTCGACGCTGTCGGACATGTATTCCTGCGTCACGGCGGCCATCGGTTCGCTGCGCGGTCCGCTGCACGGCGGCGCCAACGAAGCGGCGATGGAAATGATCGAGCGCTTCAGCTCGCCGGAAGAGGCGATCAAAGGCACCCTCGGCATGCTCGAGCGCAAGGACAAGATCATGGGCTTCGGTCACGCGATCTATAAGGACAACGATCCGCGTAACGAAGTGATCAAGGGCTGGTCGAAAAAACTCGCTGAAGAAGTGGGCGACACGGTGTTGTTCCCGGTTTCCGAAGCCATCGACAAGACCATGTGGGAGCAGAAAAAACTGTTCCCGAACGCCGACTTCTACCATGCGTCGACGTACCACTTCATGGGCATTCCGACCAAGTTGTTCACACCGATCTTCGTCTGCTCGCGCCTGACCGGCTGGGCGGCCCACGTGTTCGAACAACGTGCCAACAACCGCATCATCCGCCCGAGCGCCGAGTACGTCGGCGTCGAACAGCGCAAGTTCGTGCCAATCGAACAACGCTGAATGGTGAGGGCGGTGGTGCTGAATGAACCAAGCCCCCTGTAGGAGCGAAGCTTGCTCGCGAAGACGCACTGACATTCAACATTGATGTCGGCTGACATACCGCTTTCGCGAGCAAGCTTCGCTCCTACAGGATTGTGTTCACTTCAGCAGCAGTGGCCCCACCTTTTGTAACCACCGTGACCGAGTCCTGACGATGAACACTGAATTCCGCAAACCGCTGCCCGGCAGCCATCTGGATTACTTCGACGTCCGCGCGGCTGTCGAGGCCATCCAGCCCGGCGCCTACGACACTCTGCCGTACACCTCCCGCGTGCTGGCGGAAAACCTGGTGCGTCGCTGCGACCCGGCCACGCTCACCGAATCCCTGAAGCAATTCATCGAACGCAAACGCGACCTCGACTTCCCGTGGTTCCCGGCCCGCGTGGTGTGCCACGACATTCTCGGCCAGACCGCTCTGGTCGACCTCGCCGGCCTGCGTGACGCGATCGCCCTGCAAGGTGGCGACCCCGCGCAAGTGAATCCGGTGGTGCCGACGCAGTTGATCGTCGACCACTCCCTGGCCGTCGAGCGCGGTGGTTTCGATCCGGAGGCGTTCGAGAAGAACCGCGCCATCGAAGACCGTCGCAACGAAGACCGTTTCCACTTCATCAACTGGACCAAAAAGGCCTTCAAAAACGTTGATGTGATTCCACCGGGCAACGGGATCATGCACCAGATCAATCTGGAGAAAATGTCCCCGGTGATCCAGGTGCGCGACGGTGTGGCGTTCCCTGACACCTGCGTCGGCACCGACAGCCACACTCCGCACGTCGATGCGCTGGGCGTGATTGCCATCGGTGTCGGGGGTCTGGAAGCTGAAAGCGTGATGCTCGGCCGCGCGTCGTGGATGCGCCTGCCGGAAAGCGTCGGCGTTGAACTGACCGGCAAGCTGCAACCGGGCATCACCGCCACCGACATGGTGCTGGCGCTGACCGAGTTCCTGCGCAAGCAAAAAGTTGTCGGCGCATGGCTGGAGTTCTTCGGCGAAGGCGCCGCCGCGCTGACCCTCGGCGACCGCGCAACCATCTCCAACATGGCCCCGGAGTACGGCGCCACGGCGGCGATGTTTTACATCGATCAGCAAACCATCGACTACCTCAAACTCACCGGCCGGGAAGACGAGCAGGTGCAGTTGGTCGAGCACTACGCCAAGACCACAGGTCTGTGGGCTGACAGTTTGAAGAATGCGCAATACGAGCGTGGCTTGACCTTCAACCTGTCCTCGGTTGTGCGCAACATGGCCGGTCCGAGCAACCCGCACGCTCGCGTTGCGACCTCGGATCTCGCCGCCCAAGGCATCTCCGGTCAGTGGACCGAAGTGCCCGGCCAGATGCCGGACGGCGCGGTGATCATCGCCGCCATCACCAGTTGCACCAACACCAGCAACCCGCGCAACGTCATCGCCGCCGGCCTGCTGGCGCGCAATGCCAACAAGCTCGGGCTGACCCGTAAACCGTGGGTGAAATCGTCCCTGGCGCCAGGTTCGAAAACTGTCGCGCTGTACCTCGACGAAGCCGGCCTCACCAGCGAACTGGAGCAACTCGGCTTCGGCATCGTCGCTTTTGCCTGCACCACCTGCAACGGCATGTCCGGCGCACTGGACCCGGTGATCCAGCAAGAGATCATCGACCGCGACCTGTACGCCACCGCCGTGCTTTCCGGTAACCGCAACTTCGACGGCCGGATTCACCCGTACGCCAAGAACGCGTTCCTGGCTTCGCCACCGTTGGTCGTGGCTTACGCCATCGCCGGAACCATCCGTTTCGACATCGAAAAAGATGTGCTGGGCGTGGTCGATGGCAAGGAAATCCGCCTGAAAGACATCTGGCCGAGCGACGAAGAAATCGACGCGGTGGTGAAAGCCTCGGTCAAGCCGGAGCAGTTCCGTCAGGTCTACATTCCGATGTTCGCCATACACGAAGACACCGGCCCGAAAGTCACGCCGCTGTACGACTGGCGCGAAATGAGCACCTACATCCGCCGTCCGCCGTACTGGGAAGGCGCCTTGGCTGGCGCACGTCCGCTCAAGGGCATGCGCCCGCTGGCGGTGCTGCCGGACAACATCACCACCGATCACCTGTCGCCGTCGAACGCGATCATGCTCGACAGCGCCGCTGGCGAGTACCTGGCGAAAATGGGCTTGCCGGAAGAGGACTTCAACTCTTACGCCACGCACCGCGGTGACCACCTGACCGCGCAACGCGCGACTTTCGCCAACCCGAAACTGTTCAACGAAATGGTTCAGGAAAACGGCAAGGTCAAGCAGGGCTCGCTGGCTCGTGTCGAGCCGGAAGGCCAAGTCATGCGCATGTGGGAAGCCATCGAAACCTACATGGAACGCAAGCAGCCGCTCATCATCATTGCCGGCGCCGACTACGGTCAGGGTTCGTCCCGCGACTGGGCGGCCAAAGGTGTGCGTCTGGCGGGTGTGGAAGCGATTGCGGCCGAAGGTTTCGAGCGCATTCACCGCACCAACCTGGTGGGTATGGGCGTGTTGCCGCTGGAGTTCAAACCGGGCACCGACCGTCACACCCTGGCCATCGACGGCAGCGAAACCTACGACGTGATCGGTGAGCGCACGCCGCGCGCCGAACTGACGCTGGTGATCAATCGCAAGAATGGCGAACGCGTCGAAGTTCCGGTGACCTGCCGCCTCGACACCGCCGAAGAAGTGTCGATCTACGAGGCCGGTGGCGTGTTGCAGCGCTTCGCGCAGGACTTCCTCGAAGAGTCGGCAGTCGCTGTCTAAAACACGATGTGCGGGCAGGGGATTCCATGTCCCTTGCCCGCTTTGAAGGAGCACCAATGGCTCACGTACCTCAGATCAAAATCCCCGCCACCTACATGCGCGGCGGCACCAGCAAAGGCGTGTTTTTCAGCCTGAAGGATTTGCCCGAAGCAGCACAGGTTCCCGGCCCCGCACGCGATGCCTTGTTGCTGCGGGTGATCGGCAGCCCCGACCCGTACGACAAGCAAATCGACGGCATGGGTGGCGCGACGTCCAGCACCAGCAAAACCGTGATCCTGTCGAAAAGCATCAAGGCGGATCACGACGTCGATTACTTGTTCGGCCAGGTCTCGATCGACAAGCCTTTCGTCGACTGGAGCGGCAACTGCGGCAACCTGTCGGCAGCGGTCGGTTCGTTCGCCATCAGCAATGGTCTGGTCGATGCCAGCCGCATCCCGCAGAACGGCATTGCCGTGGTGCGCGTGTGGCAGGCCAACATCGGCAAGACCATCATCGCCCACGTGCCGATCACCAATGGTGAAGTGCAGGAAACCGGTGATTTCGAACTCGACGGCGTGACCTTTCCCGCTGCCGAAGTGCAAGTCGAATTCATGGACCCGGCAGCGGAAGAAGAGGGCGGCGGTGGTTCGATGTTCCCCACCGGCAACCTGGTGGATGACCTCGAAGTGCCTGGTGTCGGCACCTTCAAGGCGACCATGATCAATGCCGGCATCCCGACGATTTTTGTTAACGCAGAAGACATCGGTTACACCGGTACCGAGTTGCAGGGCGCGATCAATGGCGATCCGAAAGCCTTGCTGATGTTCGAGACCATCCGTGCTTATGGCGCCTTGCGCATGGGTTTGATCAAGGACCTGGACGAAGCGGCCAAGCGTCAGCACACGCCCAAGGTTGCCTTTGTGGCCAAGCCAGCGGACTACGTGGCGTCCAGTGGCAAGGCGATTGCGGCGGGTGATGTCGACCTGCTGGTGCGCGCGTTGTCGATGGGTAAATTGCACCACGCGATGATGGGCACGGCGGCGGTTGCAATCGGTACTGCTGCAGCGATTTCCGGCACCTTGGTCAACCTCGCGGCAGGTGGCATTGAACGTAACGCGGTGCGCTTCGGACATCCGTCCGGCACGTTGCGTGTGGGGGCCGAGGCCAGCCAGGTGAGCGGCGAATGGACCGTGAACAAAGCCATCATGAGCCGCAGTGCGCGGGTGTTGATGGAAGGGTTCGTGCGCGTGCCGGGTGATTCTTTCTGACTGACACCATCCCCTGTAGGAGCCAGGCTTGCCGGCGAAGGCGTCTTCAAGATCGCCTTCGCCGGCAAGCCTGGCTCCTACAGGGGCGTATTCCAAAATAAGAAATCAGTAACCCACTGAGATTGCTCCCTGAACCGAGGTCCCATCAACGAACCACTTCAAGAGTGAATCGAACATGAGCGCCAACGTCGACCTGAACAACCGCCCCGACTACGACGCCGTCCTGCAGGACATCGCCGATTACGTCCTCAACTTCAAAATCGAATCCCAAGAAGCGCTGGACACCGCCCGCAACTGCCTGATCGACACCCTCGGCTGTGGCCTGCTGGCCCTGCGCTTTCCCGAATGCACCAAACACCTTGGCCCGATCGTCGAAGGCACCGTCGTCCCGTTCGGTGCGCGTGTCCCCGGCACCCGTTTCCGTCTCGACCCCGTCAAAGCGGCGTGGGACATCGGTTGCATCGTGCGTTGGCTCGATTACAACGACACCTGGCTCGCCGCCGAATGGGGTCATCCGTCCGATAACCTCGGCGGCATTCTCGCGGTGGCCGACCACCTCTCGCAAAAGCGCCTGGCCAACGGCGATGCGCCGCTGACCATTCGCGCTGTGCTCGAAGCCATGATCATGGCCCACGAGATTCAAGGCGTGATCGCACTGGAAAACTCCTTCAATCGTGTAGGACTCGATCACGTCATTCTGGTGAAAGTCGCCTCAACCGCCGTGACCGCCAAACTCATGGGCGCCAATCGCGAGCAGTTGCTGTCGGCGTTATCCCACGCCTTTGCCGACGGCCAGGCGCTGCGCACGTATCGGCATGCGCCGAATGCCGGGTCGCGCAAATCCTGGGCAGCGGGCGATGCGTCCAGCCGGGGCGTGCGCCTGGCAGACATTGCGATGCGCGGCGAGATGGGTATTCCCGGTGTGCTGACCGCCAAGCAGTGGGGTTTCTACGACGTGTTGTTCAGCCACACCAACAACGATCTGGCGCTCAAGTCCGAAGACAAACGCGCGTTCAGCTTCTCCCTCACCTACGGCAGCTACGTGATGGAAAACGTGTTGTTCAAAATCAGTTTCCCCGCCGAATTCCACGCGCAAACCGCCTGCGAAGCGGCAGTGACCCTGCACCCGCAAGTCAGAAATCGCCTGCATGAAATCGACAGAATCGTCATCACCACCCACGAATCGGCGATCCGGATCATTTCAAAGGTCGGCCCGTTGGCCAATGCTGCCGACCGTGACCATTGCATTCAGTACATGACTGCCGTGCCGCTGGCGTTTGGCAATCTGGTGGCCGAGCAATACGAAGATGATTTCCACGCGGCGCATCCGATCATCGACGTGCTGCGCGAGAAAATGGTCATCGTTGAAGACCCGCGTTATACCCGCGAATACCTGGAACCCGACAAACGCTCGATTGCCAACGCGGTGCAGGTGTTCTTCAAGGACGGCTCCATTACTGACAACGTGGTGGTCGAGTATCCGATCGGCCATCGCCGTCGCCGCACCGATGGCATTCCGCTGTTGGAGGACAAGTTCAAGGCCAACCTGGCGACACGATTCACAGCGCAGCGAAGTGCCGAGATTTTTGCGTTGTGCAAGGATCAGGCTGCGCTTGAAGCCACGCCGGTGAATCGTTTTGTCGACCTATTCGTGATCTGACCCCGATCCTGTAGGAGCCAGCGGTGCGGCGATCCGACTTGCCGGCGAAGGCGTCCTCAAGTACGCCTTCGCCGGCAAGCCTGGCTCCTGCAAGGGGACGTGTTCAGGTCTTGCGCCATTTTTCGACGGGTAATTTGGTTATGGCAAATCCCGCCAGCAACACCGCCGAGTAAATCATCAACTCCCGGCTCAGATTCTGCCCCTCGTACCAAGCCCCAATAACCACCGCAAACACCGGAAAAATAATAAACACGAACGACAGAATGATCGGGCTCAGTCGCTTGAGCAGCAAAAAGTAAACGATAAACCCGCCCACCGACGCCACCAGCCCCAGATACAGCAGGGCCCCCCACGAGCGGGCGGTGATGTCATCGAACACCGGCGCTTCAAAGCGCAGCCCCGCCACGAACAGCATCAAACCGGCCAGGCCGATGGGCAGCGTGTTGTAAGTAATCACGCTGATCGCATTGCCTTGCTTCTTGGTAATCACGTAACACAGCGCATGCATCACCGCCGCCGTCAGTATCGCCAGCACCCCGAAGAATTCGGCGTGGTCCAGGTGCAAGCCCTGGCTGCGGATAATCATGAACAGACTGCCGAAACCAATGGCGATGCCGATCACTTGCGAGGGATAGATTTTCTCCCGCAACAACACTGCTGAAAAAATCAGGATGAACACCGGCATGCAGCTGAACAGCAGCGCGGTCAGGCCGGAGGAAACGTGCATCTCGCCGTAGTTGAGCAAGTAATACGGCAGGCTGAAATACGACAGCGTGACGAACACGAAAAACCAGCGACTTTGCCGGGGAAACAGCAGCGGCTCTCGACGCAGCAGGGCGAAGCTCAAAAACAGCGGAAAGGCGATCAGAAAACGCAGGCCGGCGGCAGTCAGCGGCGGCACACTTTCGACGGCAATCTTGATGCCCAGCCATGTGGTGCCCCAACTCAGGCAAACGATCAGGAACAACGCGCTGGTCACCAGTCCCGCCAGCCAGGGTTTTCGGATAATTGAATTGGCGGTGAGGGCCATGGACATGAGCGTGCTCCTTCGTCGTCGGAATTGACCTGTTTACCAAATAGGTCTATCCCTGATTGAACCTGTTTTCAGCACGCTATTCGGGATGGAAATGACTGTCAAAGTAAGTATTGCCACGGTGTCAATCCTGCGCGAAGGCTTGGCCCATGGGCGCGGCGTGAAGTACAAACGCCTGGCCGAAGCCCTCGAAAAAAGCATCGGCGAAGGCTTGATCGAGCCGGGCAGCAAACTGCCGCCCCATCGTTTGTTGGCGGACAGCCTGGGCGTGACCATCGGCACCATCAGCCGGGCGTATGGCGAGCTCGAGCGGGTAGGGTTGGTCGTGGCTCGTGTAGGAGATGGCACTTATGTGCGTCAGCGCGGGATGGAACGGCCGCGCGATTCTGGCTTCCGCAATGTCAGCGACGAGCCACAGCCTTACTTCGATATGAGTCGGAATCAGCCGATTCCGGGGCAGGAAGCCGTCTTTCTGAGTCAGAGTCTGCAGGCCTTGGCCGGCGACCCGCGCACCTTGCAGATGATCAGCGGTTATACCGCCGATGGCGGGCTCCTCCGTCACCGGGTGGCAGGCGCCGATTGGCTGCGGCACCAGGCATTCGTGCCGAACGTCGAGCAGGTCATTTGCGTCAACGGCGGCCAGCACGGGTTGCTCTGCGTGTTGATGGCGCTGCTCAAACCCGGCGACACGTTAGTGACCGAGCATTTGACCTACCCAGGGCTGATCAGCGTTGCACGCATGCTCGGCATAAAGCTGATCGGTGTCGGGATGGATGACGAAGGATTGCTGCCCGATGCGCTGTCGGACGTTTGCCAGCATCATCGGGTATCAGCGGTGTACTGCACGCCAACCATCCAGAATCCTACGGCGGCGGTGATGTCGGTCCCACGGCGCGAGGCGATTGCAGAAGTCTGTCGCCAGCACAATCTGCTGATCATCGAAGACGAAGCCCACGCCGTGCTGGCGCAGCAGCGCCCATTGCCCGTGAGTCACTTTGCCCCTGAGCGCTCAGTGCTGATCGGCAGCCTGAGCAAGGCGGTTTCCGCCGGTTTAAGGGTCGGTTACCTGCACGCGCCGCTGCCGTTGATCGGGCGACTGAGTGCTGCGCTGCGCGGGACGTGCTGGATGGCCAGTCCACTGTCGATGGAACTGGCGACCGCATGGATCGAAAACGGGATAGCCGAGCAGTTGCTGGGGCAGCAGATTGTCGAAATCAGCCGCCGCAAGCGTTTGGTCAGCCCAGTGTTAGAAGAGGTCGGATACAAGACTCATCCCCATAGCCCACACTTCTGGATCGAAGTGCCCGAACCGTGGCGGGCGTCGCAGATTGCTGCGGAGCTTAAGCAGAACAATTATCTGGTGGCCACCGCGGAGGCGTTTGCGGTCGGGCATGTAGTGGTGCCGCAGTTTATTCGGGCGAGTGTGTGTAATTCGGCGGGGGATGATCGGTTGCTATTGCGCGGGTTTGATGCGCTGGTTGGGGCATTAACAGAGACCGTGTAATCGTTCATCGCGGGCAAGCCACGCTCCCACAGGGATTTCCGTCGTACACAAATGTTGTGTTCACTGAAGATCACTGTGGGAGCGTGGCTTGCCCGCGATGGCGGCCTGACAGGCTGCGCAGAACTACTTGAACCGCCGCTCAACCCCTTTCTCCACCAGAATCTTCGCCGAAATCTCTTCCACGGAAAAATGCGTGGAATTGATGTTCGGGATGTTCTCCCGACGAAACAGGTTCTCCACTTCGCGCACTTCGAACTCGCACTGGGCGTAGCTCGAGTAGCGGCTATTGGGCTTGCGTTCGTTGCGGATGGCGGTGAGGCGGTCCGGGTCGATGGTCAGGCCGAACAGCTTGTGCTGGTGGGCGCGCAGGGCGTTTGGCAGTTGCAGGCGCTCCATGTCGTCTTCGGTCAGCGGGTAGTTGGCCGCGCGGATGCCGAATTGCATGGCCATGTACAGGCACGTCGGCGTCTTACCACAACGCGACACGCCCACCAGGATCAGGTCGGCCTTGTCGTAATAATGCGTGCGCGCACCGTCGTCGTTGTCGAGGGCGAAGTTCACCGCCTCGATGCGTTCCATGTAGTTGGAGTTGCCGCCGATCGAGTGAGACTTACCGACGGTGTAAGAAGAATGCTCGGTCAGTTCCTGTTCAAGCGGCGCCAGGAAGGTCGAGAAAATGTCGATCATGAAACCATTGGACGTTGCGAGGATCTCACGGATGTCTTGATTGACGATGGTGTCAAAGATAATCGGCCGGAAGCCGTCGGTTTCGGCGGCTTTGTTGATTTGTTGTACCATGGCCCGTGCTTTATCCACGTTGTCGATGTACGGACGCGTGAATTTGCTGAAGGTAATGTTTTCGAACTGCGCCAGGAGGCTTTGGCCGAGGGTTTCGGCTGTGATGCCGGTGCCGTCGGAAATAAAGAAAGCAGATCGTTTCATTTGCACCTTGGGCCTTAAGCTAATGATCATTCTTGGATATGATAGGCGCGATTTGCCGGCCGCCAGTGGCCCGCATTCTCACTTATTTTCCAGGTCCCGGCCATACAGCTGGCAAATGCTCCCCCGAGCTGCCGGCTTCTGAGCTTTTCCAACACAGTTAGTGGAGAGATCACCTTGGTAGAGTACGTAGTTTCCCTCGATAAGCTCGGCGTCCATGATGTAGAGCACGTAGGGGGCAAGAACGCATCCCTGGGCGAGATGATCAGTAACCTTGCAGGTGCCGGTGTATCGGTGCCCGGTGGCTTCGCCACGACAGCTCAGGCTTATCGTGATTTTCTGGAACTGAGCGGCCTGAACGATCAGATCCATGCGGCCCTCGACGCCCTGGACGTCGACGATGTCAACGCCCTGGCCAAGACCGGCGCCCAGATCCGTCAATGGATCATGGAAGCCGAATTCCCCGAGAAGCTCAACGCCGAGATCCGCACTGCGTTCGCCACGCTGTCGGCCGGCAACCCTGACATGGCCGTGGCCGTGCGCTCTTCCGCTACCGCCGAAGACCTGCCGGACGCTTCCTTCGCCGGTCAGCAGGAAACTTTCCTGAACATCCGTGGTGTCGAAAACGTCATTCGCGCCGCCAAAGAGGTGTTCGCCTCCCTGTTCAACGACCGCGCGATTTCCTACCGCGTCCACCAGGGCTTCGACCACAAGCTGGTAGCCCTGTCGGCTGGCGTGCAGCGCATGGTCCGCTCCGAAACCGGCACCGCCGGCGTGATGTTCACCCTCGATACCGAATCGGGCTTCCGTGACGTGGTGTTCATCACCGGCGCCTACGGCCTGGGTGAAACCGTCGTACAAGGCGCGGTGAACCCGGATGAGTTCTACGTCCACAAAGGCACGCTGGCAGCCGGTCGTCCGGCGATCCTGCGGCGTAACCTGGGCAGCAAAGCCATCAAGATGATCTACGGCGAAGTCGCCACGGCCGGTAAATCGGTCAAGACCATCGACGTGGACAAGGCTGATCGCGCACGGTTCTGCCTGAGCGACGCCGAAGTCAGCGAACTGGCCAAGCAAGCGATGATCATCGAGAAGCACTACAAGTGCCCGATGGACATCGAATGGGCCAAAGACGGCGACGACGGCAAGCTCTACATCGTTCAGGCCCGTCCTGAAACCGTGAAGAGCCGTACCTCGGCCAACGTCATGGAACGCTACCTGTTGAAAGAAACCGGCACCGTGCTGGTTGAAGGTCGCGCCATCGGCCAGCGCATCGGCGCCGGCAAGGTCCGCATCATCAAGGACGTGTCCGAGATGGACAAGGTCCAGCCAGGCGACGTACTGGTTTCCGACATGACCGACCCGGACTGGGAACCGGTGATGAAGCGCGCCAGCGCCATCGTCACCAACCGTGGCGGTCGTACCTGCCACGCGGCGATCATCGCTCGCGAACTGGGCATCCCGGCCGTGGTCGGTTGCGGCAACGCCACCCAGCTGTTGAAAGACGGCCAGGGCGTGACCGTGTCGTGTGCTGAAGGCGACACCGGTTACATCTTCGAAGGCGAACTGGGCTTCGACATCAAGAAAAACTCCGTGGACGCCATGCCTGATCTGCCGTTCAAGATCATGATGAACGTCGGCAACCCGGACCGTGCATTCGACTTCGCGCAACTGCCGAACGCCGGTGTGGGCCTGGCCCGTCTGGAATTCATCATCAACCGCATGATCGGTGTCCACCCTAAAGCGCTGTTGAACTACGACGGTCTGCCGCAGGAAATCAAGGACAGCGTCGACAAGCGCATTGCCGGTTACGACGATCCGGTCGGCTTCTACGTCGAGAAGCTGGTTGAAGGCATCAGCACCCTGGCCGCTGCGTTCACCCCGAAAAAAGTCATCGTGCGTCTGTCGGACTTCAAGTCCAACGAATACGCGAACCTGATCGGCGGCAAACTCTACGAGCCGGAAGAAGAGAACCCGATGCTGGGCTTCCGTGGCGCCTCGCGTTACATCAGCGAAGCGTTCCGTGACTGCTTCGAGCTCGAGTGCCGTGCGATCAAGCGCGTGCGCAACGAGATGGGCCTGACCAACGTTGAAATCATGGTGCCGTTCGTCCGTACCCTGGGCGAAGCGAGCCAGGTGATCGATCTGTTGGCCGAAAATGGCCTGGCCCGCGGCGAGAACGGTCTGCGCATCATCATGATGTGCGAACTGCCTTCCAACGCGATCCTCGCTGAAGAATTCCTTGAGTTCTTCGACGGTTTCTCCATCGGCTCCAACGACCTGACTCAGCTGACGCTGGGCCTGGACCGTGACTCCGGGATCATCGCTCACCTGTTCGACGAGCGTAATCCGGCGGTCAAGAAGCTGCTGGCCAACGCCATTGCCGCTTGCAACAAGGCTGGCAAGTACATCGGCATTTGCGGTCAGGGCCCTTCGGACCACCCTGATCTGGCCAAATGGCTCATGGAACAGGGCATCGAAAGCGTTTCGCTGAACCCTGATTCCGTACTGGAAACCTGGTTCTTCCTGGCTGAAGGTCAAGCGCCGGCTTGATGGTGTGAGTGAAGCCCCGGCCGGCTTAGTGGCTGGGGCTTTAAGATTCAAGTAGGGCGGGCTCCTCTGGATGCCGCCCTTTTTTGTGCAAGAGCATTATGCAAAGCAGCAGCAACCTATTTCCTGTCGCCCTGATCAGCGCCGAGCGGCGCGGCGATCTGAGCGAAGATGTCTATCGTTTGAAACCCGGCAACAGTCCTGATGGCACTGTGGAGTTGGCCGTGACCCGTTTGGGCATGGCGGACGAGCCTGCGCACGGTGGCGTGCCGGTGATTCTGTTGCACGGCAGCTTTTCCAATCGCCGGTTCTGGTTCTCCCCGAAAGGGCTTGGGCTGGGCGCCTACCTGACGCGTCTGGGATTCGATGTATGGATTCCCGAAATGCGCGGCCACGGCCTGTCCCAGCGCAATCAGAACTATCGCAAGAACCGCGTTTCCGACTACGCCCGTTACGATCTGCCGGCCATTGGCGCCTTTGTGCGCGAGCAGAGCGGCCAGGTCCCGCACTGGATCGGTCACTCGCTGGGCGGCATCACGCTGGCGGCGGCGCTGGGTGGGGAATACATCGGCGAGCCTGTCGTCGCGTCTGCGGCGTTTTTCGGTACGCAGGTCAGCCGCACCTACTGGCCGTTGAAGATTCCACCGGTGGAGTGGGGCGGGCGCTTCATTCTCAAGCGCTTCGCCCAGCTGTCCGGTTCACGGCTCAAGCGCGGCCCGGAGGACGAGCCGATTGGCCTGGCCCTGGAAAGCATGCGCTGGTATGGCCTGTTCGGGCGCTTCGGCGATGCGGAAAAGGACTGGTGGGCGGGATTGGCCGAGGTTCAATTGCCAGTGCTGACCGTGAGCGCCGTCGGCGATCATCAGGATCCAGCGTGGGCGTGCCGCAAGCTGTTCGATCAAGTGGGTTCCGAGCACAAGCAATTTATCAACCTTGGCCGCGAGCAGGGCTTTGGCGATAATTTCGGTCACGTGGAAATGCTCGTCAGCAAAGCCGCTCAAGCGGAAGTCTGGCCGTTGGTGGCGCGTTGGCTGGCCGACCAGCAAACGCCTTTGCTGGGAGAAAAGCCGGATTTGTCTGCGGCAGTCTGAGCCTGATGCTCTAACAAGGGCATTTCGCTCTGATCGGCTTGCCGCTAAGATATGACGCATTGAGCTGTTCCGGTCACTTTGCGACATCCTCGATTGTCTTCCTCTTTACAGGAGTTTCTCGATGAACCATTACCTCACGCCTGACCTGTGCGACGCCTATCCGGAGCTGGTGCAAGTGCTGGAACCGATGTTCAGCAATTTCGGTGGCCGTGACTCATTCGGCGGCGAAATCGTGACCATCAAGTGCTTCGAAGACAACTCGTTGGTCAAGGAACAAGCCGAGCTCAAGGGGAATGGCAAGGTTTTGGTGGTCGATGGTGGCGGTTCCCTGCGTCGCGCGCTGCTGGGCGACATGATCGCCGAGAAAGCCGCGAAAAACGGTTGGGAAGGGCTGGTGATCTACGGTTGCATCCGCGACGTCGATGTCATTGCACAAACTGACCTGGGCGTTCAGGCCCTGGCCAGCCACCCGATGAAGACCGACAAGCGCGGTATCGGCGATCTCAACGTCGCAGTGACTTTTGCGGGCGTTACCTTCCATCCAGGCCACTACATTTATGCGGATAACAACGGCGTGATCATCTCGCCAAGCCCGCTGAAGATGCCTGAATAAAGCGCCGTACCAAACCAAGGGGTGAGGATGTTCGAGGAAGAAAACGCGCAGTGGGGGCTGGTGCATGCCCTGGTGCTGGATGGTAAAGGCGGCGCGCGTTCGATAGCCCGGACTGAACTCGATGACTTGCAGCTGCAGGCCCATGAAAGCCTGTGGCTGCACTGGGATCGCAGTCACCCGCAGACCCGCACCTGGCTGCGCACATCCAGCGGCTTGAGTGAGTTCAGCTGTGACTTGCTGCTCGAAGAGAACACCCGACCGCGCCTTCTGCCGCTGCCGGACTCCGAATTGCTGCTGTTTCTGCGTGGGGTCAACCTGAACCCGGGCGCGGAACCGGAGGACATGGTTTCGGTGCGAATTTTCGCCTCCGCCCAGCGCGTCATTTCACTGCGTCTGCGTCCATTGCGCGCCACCGATGAGTTGCTGGTGCAGCTGGCCGATGGCAAAGGGCCGAAAACCGCGTCCGAGCTCATCCTTTATATGGCTCAGTACCTCACCAACAAGGTGCAGGATCTGGTCAGTTGCCTCTCGGAAGTGGTCGATGAGGAAGAAGAAAAGCTGGATGCCGACGAACGGTATACACCCGAGCACGGCGCCATTTTGCAGATCCGTCGAAGGGCTGCTGCGCTGAAACGTTTCCTGGCTCCGCAGCGGGATATTTTCGGTCAGCTCACGCGGATAAAAATGCCCTGGTTCGTCGAAGACGACGGCGATTACTGGAACGAATTGAACAACAGCCTGACCCGTTATCTCGAGGAGCTGGAATTGACCCGGGAGCGGGTGGGGCTGGTGCTTGAGGCCGAAGACAGGCGTTTGAGCGTGCGCATGAACCGCACGATGTACCGCTTCGGAATCATCACCGGGATCTTTTTGCCGATGAGTTTTCTGGCCGGGCTTTTGGGCATCAATGTCGGCGGCATTCCGTTCTCGGCAAG
The DNA here is from genome assembly GCF_054897715.1 of Pseudomonas sp. RT6P73. Lineage (NCBI taxonomy): Bacteria > Pseudomonadati > Pseudomonadota > Gammaproteobacteria > Pseudomonadales > Pseudomonadaceae > Pseudomonas > Pseudomonas sp. RT6P73. The sequence goes on from NZ_JBUBUV010000002.1 coordinate 1,533,290, forward strand.
CCCTTATGGCTTCCTGATCGCCTGCCTGATGATGGTCTGCGTGGCGCTCGGGCAGTGGTGGTTATTTCGACGTTTGCGCTGGGTGTGACGATGAGTCATGTGACCCGGGCAAATTTGACCGCGTCTTTCACAGACATCACGAGAGGTGCGTATGCACGATCCGTTTGAACAGTCTTTGCGCGACATGCTGAACGCCTCGCCGTCCACCCGTGACGACGATGCGTGCCTTGGGCGTGTCCTGAAAACCGCCAACCGCCAGGTCGGCGCCGGCGATCTGTTCAGCCTGCTGGGCCGCTGGTTGCCCGCGCTGATGATTGCCCTCAACAACGGCTCGGCCCACGTCTCGCCGGTATCCCGTCACCGTAAACCTACCGTTCGCACCGCTGATAAGGCTGATTGAATATGGAACTTGATCTCTGGACTCAGAGCCTCGTCACTGCAATGACTGCGTTGTGGACAAAGGTGGCAAATTTCATTCCGAACCTGTTCGGCGCGCTGGTCGTGTTGCTGTTGGGTTTCGTCGTTGCGAAACTTTTGGACACTTTGTTGTCCAAGTTGCTCGCCAAGCTGGGTCTTGATCGACTGATGGGTGGCACCGGTCTGACTAAATTGCTGTCCCGGGCTGGCCTGCAGGTGCCGATCTCTACCCTGATTGGCAAGATTGTCTATTGGTTCGTTCTGCTGATTTTTCTGGTTTCTGCCGCAGAATCCCTTGGACTTGAGCGAGTTTCGGCTACGCTGGACATGCTTGCGCTGTATTTGCCGAAAGTATTTGGTGCCGCGCTGGTGCTGCTGGTGGGTGTGTTGCTGGCGCAACTGGCCAACGGGCTGGTGCGTGGTGCCGCAGAGGGTGTAGGGCTGGATTATGCTGCGGGCCTGGGGCGAATTGCCCAGGGCCTGGTGATTATCATCAGTATTTCGGTCGCAATCAGCCAGTTGGAGGTCAAGACTGACCTGCTCAACCACGTGATTGTGATTGTTTTGATTACCGTTGGTCTGGCGGTTGCGCTGGCAATGGGATTGGGAAGCCGGGAAATTGCCGGTCAGATTCTTGCGGGAATCTATGTGCGTGAGTTGTATCAGGTTGGGCAACAAGTGCGTGTTGGCGAGGTCGAAGGTCAGATCGAAGAGATCGGCACGGTTAAAACCACATTGCTGACCGATGAGGGTGAGCTAGTCTCTCTCTCCAATCGGATCCTCCTGGAGCAGCATGTGAGTAGCCGCTAACCCGGCAATCCCTGCTAATGTATGCCGCCGCAAAGTGCCCTGTAAGGGTGGCGGCGGACATTGACCTGACTGTCGGCCCGACTTGTTTTGAATAAAGCTCAATCGCTCTCCACGCGCTACGACCCCCGCGAGCTCTCTGATGAGGAGTTGGTCGCGCGCTCGCATACCGAGCTGTTTCACGTAACACGCGCCTATGAAGAACTGATGCGGCGTTACCAACGAACATTATTTAACGTCTGTGCACGATATCTGGGGAACGATCGCGACGCAGACGATGTCTGTCAGGAAGTGATGTTGAAGGTGCTGTATGGCCTGAAGAACTTCGAGGGCAAATCGAAGTTCAAGACGTGGCTCTACAGCATCACGTACAACGAATGCATCACGCAGTATCGGAAAGAACGGCGAAAGCGTCGCTTGATGGACGCTTTGAGTCTGGACCCCCTCGAGGAAGCGTCTGAAGAAAAGATGCCGAAACCCGAGGACAAGGCTGGACTTGATCGCTGGCTGGTGTATGTGAACCCGATTGACCGTGAAATTCTGGTGCTACGATTTGTCGCAGAGCTGGAATTTCAGGAGATCGCAGACATCATGCACATGGGTTTGAGTGCGACAAAAATGCGGTACAAACGTGCTCTAGATAAATTGCGTGAGAAATTTGCAGGCATTGCTGAAACTTAGTTCGGCGCAAATATCTCTTACGTGTAGGCAAGTTCTGATAGACTTGCCGCCGAGTTGTCCCCCGGTTTGCGGGACTGCTTCACAATCACCAGATGGGGATTTAACGGATGAAACTGAAAAACACCTTGGGCTTGGCCATTGGTTCTCTTATTGCTGCCACTTCGTTCGGCGCTCTGGCACAAGGCCAAGGCGCAGTTGAAATCGAAGGCTTCGCTAAGAAAGAACAATTCGACAGCGCTCGTAACTTCAAGAACAACGGCAACCTGTTCGGCGGTTCGATCGGTTACTTCCTGACCGACGACGTTGAACTGCGTCTGGCTTACGACGAAGTGCACAACGTGCGTTCCGACGACGGTCGTAACATCAAGGGTGCTAACACCGCTCTGGACGCTCTGTACCACTTCAACAACCCAGGCGACATGCTGCGTCCGTACGTATCGGCTGGTTTCTCCGATCAGAGCATCGGTCAGAACGGTTCGAACGGTCGTAACCGTTCCACCTTCGCCAACGTTGGCGGCGGTGCAAAACTGTACTTCACCGACAACTTCTACGCCCGTGCTGGCGTTGAAGCTCAATACAACATCGACCAGGGCGACACCGAGTGGGCTCCAAGCGTCGGTATCGGTGTGAACTTCGGTGGCGGCTCCAAGCCTGCTGCTGCTCCAGTTCCAGCACCAGCTGAAGTCTGCTCCGACAGCGACAACGATGGCGTGTGCGACAACGTTGACAAGTGCCCGGACACCCCAGCCAACGTAACTGTTGACGCTGATGGCTGCCCAGCAGTTGCTGAAGTTGTTCGTGTTGAGCTGGACGTGAAATTCGACTTCGACAAGTCGGTAGTCAAGCCTAACAGCTACGGCGACATCAAAAACCTCGCTGATTTCATGAAACAGTACCCATCCACCAGCACCACTGTTGAAGGTCACACTGACTCCGTCGGTCCTGACGCTTACAACCAGAAACTGTCCGAGCGTCGTGCAAACGCCGTTAAGCAAGTTCTGACCAACCAGTACGGTGTTGAATCGTCCCGCGTTCAGTCTGTTGGCTACGGCGAAACCCGCCCAGTTGCTGACAACAAAACTGACGCTGGTCGCGCTGTAAACCGTCGCGTAGAAGCGCAGGTTGAAGCTAACGCTAAGTAATTAGTTGCAGCTCTGAGAAAAGCCCGGCTTAGGCCGGGCTTTTCTTTGTCTGCGATTTGGTGAGGGAGGGTGAGTCAGGGAGATTCAAGCTGATTGATCGGCCGCCATCGCGGGCAAGCCGCGCTCCCACAGGGTCGGTGTTGCACGAGCTGCTACGGTTCCAATCACCAGAATGGCAGGGCTTTTGAGTTCGAAGCTGTGAGCAGCTCCTTCCATTGCCGCCAGATCGCTCCGACATTCCCGTTGGTGCGGCAGGGAAGCGTTTTCAATCATGGCCACCGGCGTATTCGCCGCCATCCCCCCAGCCAGCAGTTGCTCACGAATCTCGCTCAGCTTCGCCACGCCCATGTAAACCACCAGTGTCGTGCCACCTTGGGCCAGGGCCTGCCAGTTCAGGCTGCTGCCATCCTGAGTGTGGGCGGTGACCAGCGTCACGCCGCGGGCAACGCCCCTGAGGGTCAATGGAATATCGCATTGGGTCGCACCCGCCAGCCCGGCAGTGATGCCGTTGACCAGTTCGACTTCAACACCGCGCTCGCGCAGCCACTGCGCTTCCTCACCACCGCGGCCGAAGATGCATGGATCTCCACCCTTGAGCCGCACCACGCATTTGCCATGGCGGGCATAACGCAGCATCAGGCGATGAATGAAGGCTTGAGGCGTAGAGCGACACCCGCCGCGCTTGCCCACGGGAATAATCCGCGCGCCGGGGCAATGCTCGAGCACCGCGTCATTGACCAGATCGTCGATCAGCACCACATCCGCTTCTCTTAACGCCCGAACCGCCTTGAGGGTCAGTAATTCCGGGTCGCCGGGACCCGCACCCACCAGCCAGACTTTTGCGCTCATCGTGTTTTTCCTTACGAGATGACGGCGATTGGCTGCGCGGTGGCAGCCAGCAGACGCTTGATTTCTGGTACGCAGGAGCCGCATTGCGTGCCGCAGCCCAATTCTTGTTTCAGGCCCTGCAAGTCCAGGCCACGGCTAATGCCTGCACAGACCGCGCTTTGGCTGACGTTTTTGCAGTTGCACAGGGTTTTTGAGCCTGCTGCCACTGTTCCAGCGTTGCCCGGTGGCGCGCTCAGCGGCGCCAGCAGCCAGCGCCGCAGTTGTTTGTCGGCGCGCCCCTCAAGCCAAAGGTTTTGCAGCCAGTGCTGGGCGAGGGTTTCGCCGGCCAGGCGAATCGCGGTGATCCGGCCGTTCTCGATCCGCACGCGTTTGCCGATGGAGCGCCGTGGGTCGTCGTAGGCCAGTACTGGGCCTTCGTAGAGCCCCAGGCATTGATCGATGTCACGCAGCAGTTGCGCGTCAGGCGCGATGGCGCTGGCAGCGCGTATCAGCAGTGCAGGGCGCTCGCGGCCGATCAGGCTGAGGCTGGCGTAGGAAAACGCCTCACAGAGCGGTCGTAGCGTCTCAAAATGCTGTTGAACATTGCCCTCTATCAAAGCGAATAGCTTCCAAGGCAGTTGCACGGGCTCGAGTCGCACGCCGCTGTGTTTGAGTTCCGGTTGTTTCGAGAGTGGATCGAAGGCGGGCAGGGTGAGGGTATTCACGCCGCCCTTGAGAAAGCGATCACCAAAATGCATCGGCAGAAAGGCCTGGCCGGGCCGTACGCTTTCGTCGCTGGTGACCGGCACGATCACCGCGCCGCGACGACTTTTCAGGCTAATCAAGTCGCCGGGTTGCAAGCGATGCCGACGCAGTTCATCCAGGTGCAGGCTCAACACGGCTTCGCTGACGTGACCGAACAGCTGCGCGGCGGTGCCGGTGCGGCTCATGCCGTGCCATTGATCGCGTAGACGCCCGGTGATCAAGGTCAGAGGAAAGCGTGCGTCGCGTTGTTCTTTGGCCGCGCGATACGGATCAGCCACAAACTGAGCGCGTCCGCTGGCGGTCGGGAAAATACCGTCCAGATACAGGCGGGCGGTGCCTTTGCTGGCGCCAATGGGGAAGGGCCATTGCTGTGGGCCGAGGCGGTCGATCAGCTCGTGGCTGATGCCGGAAAGGTCTAGATCACGCCCTCGGGTCAGGTGTTTGTATTCGTCGAAAACCTGCGCTGGCGTTTCAAAGGCAAACAGGCTGTTTTGCCCGGGGCGCAGATGTTTTTCCAGGCGTTGTGCGAAATCCACCGTGATCGCCCAGTCGGCGCGTGCTTCACCGGGTGCGACGATGGCTCGGCGAACGTGGGAAATGCGCCGTTCGGAGTTGGTCACCGTGCCGTCTTTTTCGCCCCAACTGGCGGCGGGCAATAGCAGGTCGGCGAACGCGGCGGTTTCGGTGGTGCGAAAGGCTTCCTGCAACACCACGAACGGGCAGGCTTCCAGTGCGGCGCGCACGGCAGTCTGGTCCGGCAGCGATTGCGCAGGGTTGGTGCAGGCGATCCACAGGGCTTTGATTTTTCCGCTACGAACCTGCTCAAACAGCTCGATCGCGGTGAGCCCGGTGTGTTCGGGCAGGTGATCAACGCCCCAATAGGCCGCCACTTCCGCGCGATGCTCGGCATTGGCCGCTTCGCGATGGCCCGGCAGCAGGTTTGACAGACTGCCGGTTTCCCGTCCGCCCATGGCATTTGGCTGGCCGGTCAGGGAGAAAGGTCCTGCACCGGGACGGCCGATTTGCCCGGTGGCCAGGTGCAGATTGATCAGCGCACTGTTTTTCGCGCTGCCGGCAGTGGACTGGTTCAACCCCATGCACCACAGCGACAGGAAACTCTTGGAGGTGCCGACCCATTCGGCGCACTCCTGCAATTGCTCGACGCTGATCCCGCACAGCTGCGACACCATTTTCGGCGTGTAATCGCGCACCAGGTTCTTCAGCTCGGCCAGGCCTTCGGTGTGAGCCTGGATGAAGTCGCGGTCGATCCAGTCTTCCCACAGCAGCAGGTGCAGAATCCCATGGAACAAAGCGACATCGGTCCCGGGAAGAATCGCCAGGTGCAGGTCAGCCAAATCGCAGGTGTCGGTACGACGTGGGTCAACGACGATGACTTTCATCTGCGGGCGGCGGGATCTGGCTTCTTCCAGGCGACGAAAAAGTACCGGGTGGGCGTAGGCCATGTTACTGCCGACGATCATCACGCAGTCGCTCAACTCCAGGTCTTCGTAGCTGCACGGTGGTGCATCGGCCCCCAGGCTGCGTTTGTAGCCGACCACCGCAGACGACATGCACAGCCGCGAATTGCTGTCGATGTTGTTGGTGCCCACCAGCGCTCGCGCCAGTTTGTTGAAGGCGTAATAGTCCTCGGTCAGCAACTGCCCGGAAATATAGAACGCCACGCTGTCCGGGCCGTGTTCGGCGATGGTTTGCGCGAAGACATGGGTCGCATGGTCGAGGGCTGTGTCCCAGTCGGTGCGGCTGCGAGCCAGGCCTTTGCCAAGGCGCAATTCGGGGTACAACGCTCGCGCGGTCAAGTCGCCCGTCAGGTGCAGGGTAGAGCCTTTGCTGCACAACTTACCGAAGTTGGCCGGGTGGCTCGGGTCGCCGCTGACGCCGAGGATGCGCTCGCCGTCATGCTCGATCAGCACGCCGCAGCCGACCCCGCAGTAGCAGCAGGTGGAAGCGGTGATCTGGTTCATCAGCTTGCTTCCCGGCCTGAGTGTCCTGCGTCTCCGAGGGCCTGCTCCATAAACGAAGAGCTGCCAAACATCAGGTGATCACGGATCTCGCCGATGGCGTGATTCTCACGGATTTGCCGGAAATACCAACCGCCATCTTCCGTATCGCCATACAGACAGGCGCCGACCAGCACGTCATCTTTGATCACCAGTTTTTTGTAGATCCCGCCGATCGGGTCGGAGAGGGTGATGGTCTCGGTGCCTTCGCCGCCCATGAAGTCGCCGGCGGAAAACAGGTCGATGCCGGTGACTTTCAGTTTGGTCGACGTCACCGAGCCCTTGTAGGTGGCGAAGCCCAGTTGCGCGAGGTGGTTGGCGCAGACCTTGGCCTGTTCGAACAGCGGCGCGACCAGACCGTAGGCGGTGCCACGATGGTTGGCGCATTCACCGATGGCATAGACCCGAGGGTCGTAGGTTTGCATCGTGTCATTGACCAGAATCCCGCGATTGCAGGGGATGCCGGATTTTTCTGCCAGTTCGGTGCTTGGGCGAATACCGGCGGCCATCACCACCAGGTCGGCGGGGATGATGTCGCCGTACTTGAATTCAACCGAACCGACCCGGCCGTTGCCGGCGTCGTGCAGGGCCTGAGTCTGTTCGCTCAGGCGAAAATGCAGGCCGCGGGCTTCCAGGGCGGTTTGCAGGAGTTGACCACTGGTTTTATCCAGTTGCCGCTCCAGCAACCACTCGCCGATGTGCACCACGGTGACGTGCATGCCGCGCAGCATCAGGCCGTTTGCGGCTTCGAGGCCGAGCAGGCCGCCACCGATCACCACGGCGTGCTTGTGGGTTTTCGCGGTGTTGATCATGACCTGGGTGTCGGCGATGTCGCGATAGCCGATCACGCCCTGCAAGGTGTTGCCGGGAATCGGCAGGATGAACGGAGTCGAGCCGGTGGCGATCAGCAGGCGATCGTATTCGGCCTCGGTACCGTCTTCGGCGATGACGCGGCGTTTGACCCGGTCGATCTCCACCACTTTGCGGTTGAGCAGTAACTTGATGCTGTTGTCCAGGTACCAGTCGAGATCGTTGAGCACGATCTCTTCAAAAGTGTGCTCACCGGCCAGGACCGGCGACAGCAGGATGCGGTTGTAGTTGGTATGGGGTTCGGCGCCGAAGACGGTGATGTCGTACAGCTCATTGCTCAGCTTGAGCAGTTCTTCAAGGGTACGGACCCCGGCCATGCCGTTGCCGATCATCACCAGTTTCAATTTTTTCATCAGGTTCTCCGGGGAGCTCGGACCCGCCTCATCAAGGCTTTCAGGTCTTGCTCGACAAATTTTGCGCAAACAAAAAAAGGCGTCCCGCTAGTTGCCTAGCGAGGACGCCTTTGTCCTGGTCCCGTTCTCTCGGGAAGCGCATCCTTCGTCGTTGAAGGCTGGGCTTTATGTCTGTTGGGAGAGGTAATGCAGTGGTTGTGCCAAGTGCTTCAGGTTCCCGGATTTGTAGGGTTTTATCGTGGTCTCGGCATTTGATGGGAACGCTTTTGCACCGATTCAATGCACGTCGCCCGCAATTGGCGCGGTTTCTGTAGCAGCTGGCGGAGCCTGCGTTCGGCTGCGCAGCAGTCGCGATTTCAGGCGCTGCGGTGTGACAGTTACAACGTGCAGGCAGGGTTTTACGACTGCTCCGCAGCCGAACGCAGGCTTCGCCAGCTGCTACAAGGGTTCGACGCTAGCCATGAAATAGCACAACCAGCAGCACCAGATTCACCACCAACATCACCAGCGCCAACGTCCGCCACACCTTCAACGGCTCGCGCTCCAGCAACGGTCTGGGCCGCACACTCAAACTTCGCCGCTCACCCTGTTCCAGCAGCAGCAACCATTCTTCCGCCGTTTCAAAGCGCTGACCCGGATCCACCGCCACCGCACGCTCCAGGCTTTGGGCGATCCAGTCCGGCAGGTCGGGGCGGTAGCGGCTGGCACTGACGGGCACACCAAACCGTGGACGCTGGAAGGCTTCGATTTCGCCGTAGGGATAATGCCCGGTCAGCAGGAAATACAGGGTCACGCCGACGGCATACAAGTCCTGCTGCGGCGTCGGTGCGTCACCGCGAAAGGCTTCCGGCGCGATATAGCTCGGTGTTCCGGGCAGGGCCGTGGGCTGATCTTCGGACAGACCGGGGCAGTAGGCGAGACCGAAATCCAGCAGGCGCAATTCGCCGTCGTCGCCCAGCAACAGGTTCTCCGGCTTGATGTCGCGATGAAGGATCTGCCGGCGATGCAGCATGCCGACGGCTTTCAACAGGCGCTCGGCCAAATCCTGCCATTGCGCCAGCGGCAGCGCAGCGACCTGTTCGTGCAGGGCCGCCAGGGTAGAACCGGAATATTCGCGCATCACGTAGTACAAATGCTGACGTTGACTGGCGGCATGGACTTCAGGGAAATGCCGTCCGGCCACGCGTTTGAGAAACCATTCCTCCGACAGCAACGCCTGCCCGGCCAGGTGATCGTCGCGCAGCGCAGCGGGCAAGGTTTTCAGCAGCCAGGGTTGTTGGTGGCTGTCGCGAACCCGGTAGAGCAACGATTGCTGGCTCTGGCCGAGAATCCCTTCGACCTGCCAACCCTCGAACACCTGACCCGGTTTCAGTGCGGGTGGAAGCGGCCATTGCTGCAAATGAATCAACGCATCGCCAATGCTCGTTTCACCGAGGGCATCGACCCGCACCAGCAGGGCGCTGGCATTGTCCTGGCTACCAGCCAAATGCGCTGCGCTGACCAGGGTTTGCGCGGCACTGTGCAGGTCCGGTTGATCGCGCAGAATCGCCGCAATGGCGGTGTCGCCCAAGACTGCCCAGATACCGTCGCTGAGCAGCACGAAGCTTTCGTTTAACCGCAACTCGCCATCGAGAAAATCCAGGACCAAATGCTGATCGAGCCCCAGCGCCCGTTTGAGCACATGCTGCATGCCCGGTTGGTCCCAGACGTGATCCTCGCTGACTCGTTGCAAGGTGTCGGCGTGCCAGCGATAAACCCGGCAATCGCCCACATGGGCCAGGGTAAAACGCCTACCGCGCATGACCAAGGCACTGACCGTTGTGAGTAGCGGTTGCCCACCGCCATTGGCCTGCAGCCAGCGATTTTGCGCCAACAGCAGGCGGTCCAGCGCCTGTGCGACACCCCAGGTTTCCGGGGTGGCGTAATAGTCCAGCGCCAGGGCCTGCAAGGTCGAACGGGCGGCGAGCCCGCCGTCGGCGCACTGGCTGACCCCGTCGGCGATGGCGAACAGGTATCCCTTGCTCGCCGCCAGCGCCGGGGCCGGAGTGACCAGGCGCAGGGCGTCCTGATTCTCCTCGCGAGGGCCGATGGCGCTCGCTTCGGCAAAGCTCAGTTGCAGGCTCATTAAGGCCTCAGACCCGGGCAGCAGTCACAGCGGCCGAACCCCAGGTGGTTCTCCAGCGACGTTTCACCCCGTGCAGGCCGAACCAGGCGAGCACGCCGAGGCTGGCGAACAACCACAAGGCCAGTTGATAGCTGCCGGTGCTTTGCTTGATCGCGCCCATGCCTGCCGCCAGGGCGAAACCACCGATGCCGCCGGCCATACCGATCAACCCGGTCATCACGCCGATCTCCCGACGAAAACGCTGCGGGACCAGTTGGAAAACCGCACCGTTACCTGCACCCAAACCGAGCATGGTGCAGACGAAGAGCGCCAGTGCCGCGTAGGAACTTGGCAGGTTGAAACCCACCGCCGCGATGCAGACCGCTGCGACCGTATACATCCCCAGCAACGTGCGAATCCCGCCGAAACGGTCGGCCAGCGCGCCGCCCAATGGACGCATCAGGCTGCCGCCGAACACGCAGGCCGCGGTGTAGTAGCCGGCGGTCACCGGGCTCAGGCCGTATTGGTCGTTGAAGTAGCCGGGCAGGGCGCTGGCCAGGCCGATGAAGCCGCCGAAGGTCACGCTGTAGAAAAACATGAACCACCAACTGTCGCGGTCGCCCAATGCCTTCAAGTAGTCGGACATGGACTTGGCTTTCGGCCGCTCAGGGGCGTTTTTGGCCAGCCAGGCGAAAACGATGATGGTCAGGATCAGGGGGATCAGGGCGAAACCGAACACGTTGCTCCAGCCAACTGCGGCCGCCAGCACCGGGGCGATCAATGCGGCGAGCACGGTGCCCGAGTTGCCTGCACCGGCGATGCCCAGGGCTTTGCCTTGATGCTGCGGCGGATACCATTGCGACGCCAGCGGCAGTGCGACGGCGAACGACGCACCGGCCATGCCGAGGAACAGGCCCAGCACCAGCGCTTGCTCGTAGCTGTGGATGCCGAGTTTCCAGGCACCGAACAGCGCACAGATAACGATCACCTGGCCGATCAGCCCGGCGGTTTTCGGCGACAGGCGATCAGCCAGCAAGCCCATGACAAAGCGCAGCACGGCACCGGCCAGAATCGGCGTGGCCACCACCAGCCCGCGCTGTTGGGTGGTCAGGTGCAGGTCGGCGGCGATCTGCACCGCCAAGGGGCCGAGCAGGTACCAGACCATGAAACTCAGGTCGAAATAGAGGAACGCTGCGAACAACGTCGGCTTGTGACCGGATTTCCAGAAGCTTGAATTCATCGCGCACCTCAGCTGTAGGGAGTCTCGAGAAGGAGTCAGGAGCTTGCAGGTGGGGCGCCGCCTCGGCCGCACCACCGGCCCCGATCTCCGGGGCCAAAACGAAAAAACGCCGCCACCCGATTCGCCTTGGGCAAATGAGGTGAGCGACGTCTTTGTCGTAGGTGGGGCAACCGCCGTTGGTTACCTGTGTGGATTACGTAGCCAGATCTGTGCCAACAGTCGGAGACCGAGTCGCGGCGGTTCGCGGGCAAGCCTCGCTCCTACAAGTATTGCGCTTACTCTTGTAGGAGCGAGGCTTGCCCGCGAAGGCGTCCTTCAGCCAAGCAACTCACTCATGGCAATAATCTGCTCCGCCACCTGAATCAGCTTCTGCTGGCGGCTCATGGCCTGGCGGCGCATCAGGGTGTAGGCCTCTTCCTCGTTGCAGTCCTTCATTTTCATCAGCAGCCCCTTGGCCAGCTCGATGCGCTTGCGCTCGGCCAGTTGCTGGTCGCGGGCGTTGAGCTGGGCGCGCAGGGCCTGGTCGCTTTCAAAGCGGGCCATAGCCACGTCGAGAATCGGCTGCAAGCGTTGTGCGTGAATGCCTTCGACGATGTAGGCACTGACCCCGGACTTGATCGCCTGGCGCATCACATCGGGGTCGTGTTCGTCGGTAAACATCACAATCGGCCGCGGCTGATCGCGGCTCACGAGCACCACTTGCTCCATCACATCGCGGCTCGGTGACTCGGTATCGATCAGGATCACGTCCGGACGCACCGTTTCGACGCGCGCGGGCAGGTCGATGGTCAGGCCTGATTCGTCGATTACCTCGAACCCGGCTTCGGTCAGGGCGGCTTTCAGGCGACCGACTTTCTTCGCGGTGTCGTTGATCAGCAGGATACGCAACATGTTCGCAGTCTCCTGTCAGCGGCTGGCGAGAAGGGGTGAGCTGTCGCTCATGGCGTGCAGCTTGAAACTGCGCGCATAGCCGGTCGGGTCGGAGCCGTCCCAGATTTTGCCGTCGATCAACTGGCTACTGCGCATGTCCTGACCTTGGGCGACAACACCGACTGCGCTGGCGGCCTCACGGTACACGTCTAGTTGCTGGACCTGACGGGCCACGCCGAGGTAGTCCGGGTCGTCGCGCAACAAACCCCAGCGGCGGAACTGGGTCATGAACCACATGCCGTCGGACAAGTACGGCAGGTTGACCTCACCGTCCGCATGGAAGCGCAGTGCGTGCGGGTCCTGCCAGCGATTGCCGAGGCCGTCGGCGTAGTCGCCGAGCAAGCGCGGTTCGATGCAATCGAGCGGCGCATCGAGGTATTCGGGGGCGCTCAACAGCTTCGCGGTGCTGCGACGGTTTTCGCTGTTTTCCTCGATGAAGCGACTGGCTTCGAGGATCGCCATCACCAGCGCCCGGGCGGTGTTGGGGTATTGCTCGACAAAGGTGCGGGTGCAACCGAGGACTTTTTCCGGGTGATCGGGCCAGATGGTCTGGCTTGTCGCCATCGTGAAGCCCAGATTCTGCTTCACCGCGCTGGCGGACCACGGCTCGCCAACGCAGAAGCCATCGATGCGCCCGGCTTGCAGGTGCGCGACCATTTGCGGCGGTGGCACCACCACACTGTCGACGTCCTGCAACGGATGGATGCCCTGGCTCGCCAGCCAGTAATACAGCCACATGGCGTGGGTGCCGGTGGGAAATGTCTGGGCGAAGGTCAGTTTTGGGCGACTTTGGTGCACGTGCCGGTCCAGTGCTTCAGGACTGGTCACCCCCAACGCTTGCAAGCCGTGAGAAAGATTGATGCTCTGGCCGTTCTGGTTCAGGCCCATGAGCACCGCCATGTCGGTCGGCGCCACGCCGCCGATGCCCAGGTGCACGGCGTAAATCAGACCGTACAGGCTGTGGGCGGCGTCGAGTTCGCCGCTGACCAGTTTGTCCCGCAGGTTGGCCCAGGACGACTGGCGCTTGAGGTTCAGGGTCAGGCCGTAAGGCTGCGCAAAACCCTGCGTGGCCGCGACCACCACCGAGGCGCAGTCACTCAGGGCCATGAAGCCAAGATTGATTTCGGTCTTTTCCGGGGCATCGCTGCCATTGACCCAGGCCAACGGGCCCGCTGTGGTTTCATTCATGGCTAAACACCTTCCAAAAAAAAGCGCCGTACCGGGCTGCTTGCCAGGGCAAGGCCAAGTGACGACGCCTTTGTCTTTCGACTCATCCCGTCGTTGGCATGAGTGCTGATGCCTTTGCTGGTGCAAGGCATATGCCATCGCCCGCCGATTTTGTTGCGCACCTCGCTTGCGACCGCGATGCCCGGCTATAATCGCCGCCTCATTTCGCCGCCATTCGAGTCAAAACCACCCATGTACACCCTGGCCCGTCAGCTGTTGTTCAAACTTTCCCCGGAAACCTCCCACGATCTGTCCCTGGACCTGATCGGCGCGGGCGGGCGTTTGGGCCTCAACGGCTTGCTGTGCAAGGCACCGGCGAAAATGCCGGTGAACGTCATGGGGCTGGAGTTTCCGAACCCGGTAGGTTTGGCGGCCGGTCTGGACAAGAACGGCGCGGCCATCGACGGTTTCGCCCAGCTGGGTTTCGGCTTTGTCGAAATCGGCACCATCACCCCGCGTCCGCAGCCGGGCAATCCGAAACCACGGATTTTCCGTCTGCCGGATGCCGAAGCGATCATCAACCGCATGGGTTTCAACAACCTCGGCGTCGATCACCTGCTGGCCCGCGTGGCGGCGGCCAAGTACAAAGGCGTGCTGGGCATCAACATCGGCAAGAACTTTGATACACCGGTTGAGCGCGCGGTCGACGACTACCTGATCTGCCTGGACAAGGTCTACGCCCACGCCAGCTACGTGACGGTCAACGTCAGCTCGCCGAACACCCCGGGGCTGCGCAGCCTGCAATTCGGCGATTCGCTCAAGCAATTGCTCGCCGATCTGGCGACCCGTCGCGCAGAACTGGCGTTGCGCCACGGCAAACATGTCCCGCTGGCGATCAAGATCGCGCCGGACATGACCGACGAAGAAACCGCGCAGGTCGCGCAGGCGTTGATCGAAACCGGGATGGACGCGGTGATTGCCACCAACACCACCCTGAGCCGTGTGGGCGTTGAAGGCATGGAGCACGGTGACGAGGCGGGCGGTCTGTCCGGCGCTCCGGTTCGCGACAAGAGCACCCACACCGTGAAGGTATTGGCCGCCGAACTGGCCGGTCGGTTGCCAATCATCGCTGTGGGCGGCATCACCGAAGGCAAGCACGCGGCCGAGAAAATCGCCGCGGGTGCGAGCCTGGTGCAGCTCTACTCCGGCTTCATCTACAAAGGCCCGGCGTTGATTCGCGAGTCCGTCGACGCTATCGCCGCCCTACGCTGACTTGTAGCAGCTGCCGAGCACCGCGAGGCTGCGTTCGGCTGCGAAGCAGTCGTAAACCCTGCATGCACGGTGTATGAGCAAGACCGCGGTGCTTGATTTTACGACTGCTTCGCAGCCGAACGCAGCCTCGCAGGCTCGGCAGCTGCTACAAGGGAATTGCGTTTCGGCAAAAAGCAGGCATAAAAAAGGGCTCCTCGAAGGAGCCCCTGGGCCGGAGCCCGCCGCCCGGATGGGGCGTGCGTGGTAAGTCGTTTCGTAATCAGATTGTCGTGTCGGAGTGTTGTGCCCTGTGTTAGCCGACGGCGTGAAGTTCGTTGAGTCTATGGATTCCCGCAGTGCCGGTCATACCGTCCCAGTTGTCGCCGCGTCCTTCTCGCCAGCCGTTAATCCAGGCTTGACGTACCGACGGTAGAGTAAATGGGCAAAGCTCACGGGATTTGCCACCAACGCCATATTGATATCCGCGCAAAAATGCTCTTTCCAACGGATCACGCTTAAGTCTTCTCATAGGGTGTTGCCCTCACTTGTTGACTGTATTTATCGCGTCGACCTCAATTGAGGTCTGGCAGAAAAACTTCTGCCGTTGGGGCTCGCTGCCGGCGTCGCGAGCCAAGGTGTTGACGCCGTTGCGACGTCAACCTGTGTTGAGTTCTAACCAATGCGTCACATCGAGGGAATGATCGTTTTGTCATAAGAACGTAACCAGAAAGATGCTAAGGCCATAAGTAACGCGATGTTTGTCCCATGTTTATTGGCCAAAGCCCTGTATGATCGGCCCCCCGCAGGATGATGGGGTTAATCCTTTAGTGAGAATGGCTCCTGTTGAGCAGGAGGACTATTCGACGAAGGGTCGACTTATGACATTTTGTTGCATTAACTTTTTTATCTGCCCGTGCATCTAAGCTCTTCTAACCTGAGCAGCACGGGTGGGACGGCACACCTTCGTGCCACGCGGGCGCTCTTTTAGAAAAGCGCCTGATTGAAAACCGGGCCGGCAATGCGTTGCCGGTTCACTTAGCTAAAGGCTTTGAAATTCCAATGTCCGATCAATTCGAAATCTTCCTCACTTGCCCCAAAGGCCTTGAAGGCCTGCTCATCGAGGAAGCCGTCGGGCTTGGCCTTGAAGAAGCGCGTGAGCACACTTCGGCCGTGCGTGGCATGGCCACCATGGAAACCGCTTATCGCCTGTGCCTGTGGTCGCGTCTGGCGAACCGGGTGTTGCTGGTGCTCAAGCGTTTCCCGATGAAGGACGCCGAAGACCTGTACCACGGCGTGCTCGACATCGAGTGGCAAGACCACATGCTCAACGACGGCACCCTGGCCGTCGAATTCAGCGGCCACGGTTCGGGCATCGACAACACTCACTTCGGCGCCCTGAAAGTCAAAGACGCCATCGTCGACAAACTGCGCACCCCGCAAGGCGACCGTCCGTCCATCGACAAGCTCAACCCGGACCTGCGCATTCACCTGCGTCTGGACCGTGGCGAAGCGATCCTCTCCCTCGACCTCTCCGGCCACAGCCTGCACCAGCGCGGTTATCGCTTGCAGCAGGGCGCGGCGCCGCTGAAGGAAAACCTCGCGGCTGCGATCCTGATCCGTTCCGGCTGGCCACGCATTGCGGCCGATGGCGGCGCCCTGGCTGACCCGATGTGCGGTGTTGGTACGTTCCTCGTCGAAGCGGCGATGATCGCCGCCGACATGGCGCCGAACCTGCGTCGCGAGCAGTGGGGCTTCACCGCCTGGCTCGGTCACGTCCCGGCGCTGTGGAAAAAGCTCCACGAAGAAGCGACCGAACGCGCCGCCGCCGGTCTGGCCAAGCCACCGCTGTGGATTCGTGGTTACGAAGCCGACCCGCGCCTGATTCAACCGGGCCGCAACAACGTCGAGCGTGCGGGCCTGAGCGAGTGGATCAAGATCTACCAGGGCGAAGTCGGCACGTTCGAGCCGCGTCCGGACCAGAACCAGAAAGGCCTGGTGATCTGCAACCCGCCGTACGGCGAGCGTCTGGGCGACGAGGCGAGCTTGCTCTACCTCTACCAGAACCTTGGCGAGCGTCTGCGTCAGGCTTGCCTGAACTGGGAAGCGGCGGTGTTCACCGGCGCGCCGGACCTGGGCAAGCGCATGGGCATCCGCAGCCACAAACAGTATTCGTTCTGGAACGGCGCCTTGCCGTGCAAACTGCTGCTGATCAAAGTCACCCCGGACCAATTCGTCACTGGCGAGCGTCGCACCCCGGAACAGCGTCAGGTCGAGCGCGAGCAGGCGGAGTACGATCAGGCGCCGAACGAGCCGCAGGAACGCCAGTACAACAAAAACGGTAACCCGATCAAACCGGCCGCGGCACCCGCTCCGGTGATCGAGCAACCGCGCTTGAGCGAAGGCGGGCAGATGTTTGCCAACCGTCTGCAAAAGAACCTCAAGGCCCTGGGCAAGTGGGTCAAGCGTGAAGGCATCGACTGCTACCGCGTCTACGATGCCGACATGCCGGAATATTCCATGGCCATCGATCTGTATCAGGATTGGGTCCACGTCCAGGAATACGCCGCGCCGAAATCCATCGACCCGGAAAAAGCCTCGGCGCGCATGTTTGACGCCCTGGCGGCCATTCCGCAGGCGTTGAACATCGACAAGAGCCGCGTGGTGGTCAAGCGCCGCGAGCGTCAGAGCGGCACCAAGCAATACGAACGCCAAGCGGCGCAGGGCAAGTTCGTCGAGGTCAACGAAGGTGGCGTGAAGCTGCTGGTCAACCTCACTGACTATCTCGACACCGGGCTGTTCCTCGACCACCGTCCAATGCGCATGCGTATCCAGAAAGAGGCGGCCGGCAAACGCTTCCTCAATCTGTATAGCTACACCGCGACCGCCAGTGTTCACGCGGCCAAGGGCGGCGCACGCAGCACCACCAGCGTCGACCTGTCGAAAACCTACCTGGACTGGGCGCGTCGCAACCTGTCGCTGAACGGTTTCTCGGACAAGAACCGTCTGGAGCAGGGTGACGTGATGGCGTGGCTCGATGCCTGCCGTGACGAATACGACCTGATCTTCATCGACCCGCCGACGTTCTCCAACTCCAAGCGCATGGAAGGGATCTTCGACGTGCAGCGCGACCAGGTGCAGTTGATCGACCTGGCCATGGCGCGCCTGGCGCCGGGTGGCGTGTTGTACTTCTCCAACAACTTCCGCAAATTCACGCTCGAGGAAAACCTCACCGAGCGTTATGCCGTTGAAGAAATCACCGCCCAGACCATCGATCCGGATTTCGCCCGTAATGGCAAGATCCACCGTGCCTGGAAAATCACGGCCCGTTGACAGATAAATGATTGGATCCACAGAGCCTTGATTTTTAAAGGCTCTTGGCTTCTTTCTGTGCTGGTCAAATTGATGGCTAATAGCTATAACTCAACGCATGGCCAATGGGCTTTCCCGCACTGGCGTTTTGAGTTGCGTTTATGTCGTTTCACGCCGTGCGCCCCAAGATCCTGGGTTTTATCAGTGAAGATGTCTCGGCCTGGCTGATCGCGCTGCTGGTATTGCTCGTCGGCGGGATTCTGACCGGGTTGCTGGCCTGGTCGACACTGAATCTGTTTCACCATCAATTACGGCAACGCTTCCAGCTGCTCGCCAGTGAACGTTACAGCCGTATCGAAGAACGTTTCGAAGATCAGGAGCAGCGCCTCGACGGGCTGCGCCGATTCTTCGCCAATTCCCAGTCGGTCTCCCGCGAGGAGTTCGACGGCTATACCCAACCGTTGCTGCACCGCACCGAGGCGTATTCATTCGCTGCGCGGGTGACCCGTGATGAGCGGGCGGCGTTCGAGCGCAAGGTGCGCGAAGAGGGTTTCAGCGACTTCACCCTTCGTGAGCTTAATGCCGACGGCCAATTGCAATTGGCCGCCGAACGGGATGAGTACGTGGCGGTGCTTTACAGCCAGACCCGAAGCCGGCTCGGCTCGCCGCTAGGGTACGACTTGTTCGCCCAGCCGTTGCGCCGCGCCACCCTTGATCGGGCCGACAGTTCGGGCAGCATGGCCGTCTCGCAACCGATGCATCTGGTCGGCATCGAGCCGGCCTATGCGCGGGGTGTGCTGCTGGTGGCGCCGGTCAAGCGCCAGAGTGACGCGTCCACGGCGGCCACGGCGACCACAAAGCCCTACGGTTATGTCATGGCGGTGATCAGCATGCGTCAGCTGCTGGCGGACGGGTTGCCGGAGTCCACTTATGACTATCTCTCGGTGCGCATCCTCGACCTGTCCACCGACGATCAGCACGAAGTGCTTTACGAGTCCTATAACTCACCTGCTGCCAGCGAATTGTCCGCGACACGCCTGCTGCGTCTGGCCGACCACGACTATCAAGTCGACATCCAGCCCAGCGAAGCGTTTCTGCAAGCCAACCATTCCTCGGTGACCAGTCTGGTGGTGCTCGGGAGCTTGCTCAGTGTGCTACTCAGTGCGTTGCTCTACGTGCTGGTCAGCCAGCGCCAGCGTGCGCTGAGGATGGTCGAGCAGCGCACCCAGGAGTTGCACGACCGCGAGCAGGAATTGCGCGGCACTCACGGCCAGTTGCGCGGCGTGCTGAATGCCGCGACTCAAGTGGCGATCATTGCCACCGACCTGCGTGGCGTCATCAGCACCTTCAACGCCGGGGCCGAGCAAATGTTGGGTTACTCCAGCGCTGAAGTGGTGGGGCGCATGACCCTGGAAAACCTGCACTTTCCCCGCGAGCTGGTCGCACGCTCGGCGGAGTTGAGTGCGCGGTATGGCAAGCCGATTCCGACCTGTCAGGCGATGTTGGTCGAAGGCGGAGAAGAAGGTGGTCACGAAGCGCGGGAGTGGACGCTGGTCCGTCAGGATGGCAGCCATCTGACGGTGAATATGCTCGCGACTCCGGTACTCGACGAGCAAGGCCTGTGGGTCGGGCACCTGGCGGTCTGCATCGACATCACCGAACGCAAGCGCGTTCACGAAGCCCTGGCCGCGCGCGACCTGTTACTGAAAAAACTCAGCGCTCATGTGCCCGGTGGCATTTATCAATTCAAGATGGAATTCGACGGTCGCTTCAGCGTGATCTACGCCAGCGACGGGATCCGTGAGATCTACGAACTCGAGCCGGACGTGCTGCTGTTCAACGCGGAAGCGATTTTCACGCGGATTCATCCGCAGGACACGACTCGTGTGCGGGCCTCGATCCGCGCGTCGGCGGATACGCTCAGCCCGTGGCGCGAGGAATACCGCGTGCAACTGCCTCAGCGCGGCCTGCGCTGGGTTCGCGGCGAGGCGACCCCGGAGGAACTGCCTGGCGGCGGCGTGCTCTGGCATGGCTACATTTCCGATATTTCCGATCTGAAACGGGTGGAAGAAGAGCTGCGGGCGCTGTCGATCACCGACTCTCTGACCGGGATCCACAACCGCCGCTATTTTCAAGAGCGGCTGACCACCGAAATGGCCCGGGTCGAGCGCGGTGGTGGCGAGTTGTCGGTGATCATGCTCGACATCGACCACTTCAAACGCATCAACGACCTGCATGGCCATGCCGTAGGCGATCGGGTGTTGCAGGTCGTGTGCGAGCGCATCAGTCTTCGCCTGCGCCGTACCGACGTGTTCTGTCGCCTGGGGGGCGAGGAATTCATGGTGCTGTGCCCGGACATCGACGGCGAACAGGCTCACGTACTGGCCTTGCAGCTGTGGCAAGGATTGCGCAGTTCACCGATCGAAGGCGTGGGGACCGTGACCGCGAGTTTCGGGATTGCCAGTTGGCGAGTCGGAGAGGGCGCGGACGCGCTGTTGCTGCGGGCGGATTCGGGCGTTTACGCGGCGAAGCAGGCGGGACGGGATCGGGTCGAGCCGCAAACCAGCTAAAGCCACCTGCAAAACCCTTGTGGGAGCGGGTGTTTTTTAAAGTCGCATGCAAAACCCTGTGGGAGCGAGCCTGCTCGCGATGAGGGCCTGACATTCAACGTTGATGTTGACTGTCATACCGCTATCGCGAGCAGGCTCGCTCCCACATTTGGATCTATGGGGTTCTTTGGATTTGGGTTAGAGCACCGAAGCCGTTTCCGGCACTTTCGGCTGGCGATACAGGTCCAGCAGCACCTGATCCAGTACCGACGATGCGCCAAACGGGGCCTTGTCGTTGAGGATGGCCACCACCGCCCAGGTGTTGCCATTGACGTCTCGGCTGAAGCCGGAGATCGCGCGCACGGTGTTCAGGGTGCCGGTCTTGACGTGGGCTTCGCCGCGCATCGCGGTGGTTTTCAAGCGTTTGCGCATGGTGCCGTCGGTACCGGCAATCGGCATCGAACTGATGAACTCGGCGGAGTACGGGCTGCGCCACGCGGCTTGCAGCATCGCCGCCATTTCACGGGCACTCACACGTTCGGCGCGGGACAGGCCGGAGCCGTTTTCCATCACCAGATGCGGCGCGGTGATGCCTTTCTTCGCCAGCCATTGACGCACCACACGCTGAGCGGCCTTGGCGTCGTCACCGTCGGCGTCGGTGCGGAATTTCTGGCCCAGGCTCAGAAACAACTGCTGAGCCATGGTGTTGTTACTGTATTTGTTGATGTCGCGAATGATTTCCGCCAGATCCGGCGAGTAGGCCCGCGCCAGCACCTTGGCGTTGCTCGGCGTCGGCGCCAGACGATCCCTGCCCTGGATGCTGCCGCCCAGTTCTTTCCAGATCGCGCGTACGGCACCGGCGGTGTAGGTCGCGTGGTCAAGCAGCGACAGATAGGTCTGCGAGCTGCAGCCATCGCCCAACTGGCCACCGACCGTCACGGTCACGCTGCCATCGGGCTGGGTCACCGGGTTGTAGCGCACGCCACCGGTGCATTGCTTGGAATTGATCGCTTTGACCTGGTTCTCGATGTTGATGCTGGCAATCGGCGGTTCCACCGACACCAGGACCCGGCCGTTGTCGTTGCGCGCGACAAAGCGCAGGGCCTTGAGGTTGACCAGCAGCGAGTCGGGTTTGACCAGGAACGGTTTGTTTTCGTCATTACCGTCATCGTTGAATTCCGGCAGTTGCGGTTGCACGAAGAAATTGCGGTCCAGCACCAGATCGCCGGTGACTTGCGTCACACCGTTGGCCCGGAGGTCGCGCATCAGCAACCAGAGTTTTTCCATGTTCAGCTTCGGATCGCCGCCACCCTTGAGGTAGAGGTTACCGTTGAGAATGCCGCCGCTGAGGGTGCCGTCGGTGTAGAACTCGGTTTTCCACTGATGGTTCGGGCCGAGCATTTCCAGCGCGGCATAGGTGGTCACCAGCTTCATGGTCGAGGCCGGGTTGACCGACACGTCAGCGTTGTAAACGGTCGGGGTGCCCGGGCCGTTCAGCGGAATCATCACCAGCGACAGGGCGCTGTCCGGAAGCTTGCTGGCCTTGAGGGCTTTTTCGACGTTGGGTGACAGGCCGGTGTTGATGGAGGCGGCGGAAACGGAGAAGGCCAGGGGGAGAAGGAAACCGGCCAGCAGCAATGGACGCAAAGATTTGATCATGTGAAATAAAACCCTACATTCGAGGGGAAAAAAGACGAGGGCATGAAAATAAATTCCCTCAGTGGTCATGAAAGTGTCGGCATTATGCCCCAAGGTGTAACGGCTTGTGCCTTGCCGTGGCCCTCTAATCCGCAATTTTTTTACCGGCGGTAACTGTAGAGCTGCCGAGAGACGGGCAATCAGCGCCTTAAACTGCTAAAGTGCCGCCCGTTATTACTTATGAGGATTGTTCCAATGGCGACTAACCGTTCCCAGCGTCTGCGCAAAAAACTGTGCGTCGATGAATTTCAAGAGCTGGGTTTCGAGCTGAACCTGGATTTCAAAGAAGATTTGGCTGATGAAGCCATTGATGCTTTCCTCGACGCGTTCCTGAAAGAAGCCATGGAAGCCAACGGTCTGGGCTATGTTGGCGGCGACGACTTCGGTCTGGTTTGCCTGCAGAAGCGTGGCTCGGTGTCCGAAGAGCAGCGCGCTGCTGTTGAAGCCTGGCTCAAAGGCCGCAGCGAACTGACCGAAGCAACCGTCAGCCCGCTGATCGACGTCTGGTACCCGGAAAAGCCGATCAATCCGGTAGCTTGATGTCATAAAAGAAGCGGCGACCCAAGGGTCGCCGTTTTTTTATGTCCGGAAGATCAGAAGCTCGCAGCCTCGTTGCACTCGACAGCTGCTACAGGGGATCGCACTCCTTGTAGCAGCTGTCGAGTGAAACGAGGCTGCGTTTTTCAGGCCTTACGCCAATTCAGAATCACCAGCGTCAACACCCCCGCGACAATCCCCCAAAACGCCGAACCAATGGAAAACAGTGTCAGCCCCGACGCCGTGACCATAAAGGTGATCAACGCCGCCTCACGTTCCTTCACTTCGGTCATGGCAATGCTCAGGCCATTGATGATCGAGCCGAACAGCGCCAGCGCCGCAATCGACAGCACCAACTCTTTAGGCAGCGCCGCAAACAACGCCGCCAGCGTCGCGCCGAACACCCCGGCAATCCCGTAGAAAATCCCGCACCAGACCGCCGCCGTGTAGCGCTTGTTACGATCTTCATGGGCATGCGGCCCGGTGCAGATCGCCGCGCTGATGGCCGCCAGGTTGATTCCGTGGGAGCCGAACGGCGCCAGCAGCAGCGAGGCGATGCCGGTGGTGGTGATCAGCGGCGAGGCCGGCACGGTGTAGCCGTCGGCGCGCAATACGGCGATGCCGGGCATGTTTTGCGAGGTCATCGCCACCACAAACAGCGGAATACCGATGCTGATGGTCGCGGCCAGGGAGAAGTGCGGCGTGGTCCAGACCGGCGTCGCCACTTCCAGATGGAAACCGCTGAAGTCCAGCAAACCCATGAACCCCGACAGCGCCGTGCCGATCAGCAGCGCCGCGAGCACGGCATAACGTGGCGACAGGCGCTTGACCAGCAGATAAGTGAAGAACATCCCAAGCACCAGCCCGGTACGGTGCTGGGCGGCGACGAAGATTTCGCTGCCGATCTTGAACAGAATCCCCGCCAGCAACGCTGCGGCCAATGACGCCGGAATCTTTTTCACCAGGCGTTCGAAGCTGCCGGTCAGGCCGCAAATGGTCACTAGCACTGCGCAGGTAATGTAGGCGCCGATGGCTTCGCCGTAGGTCACGCCGCCCAGGCTTGTGATCAACAACGCCGCGCCGGGGGTCGACCAGGCGATGGTGATTGGCGTGCGATATCGCAGGGACAGGCCGATCGAGCACACCGCCATGCCAATCGAGATCGCCCAGATCCACGATGAAATCTGCCCGCTGGTCAGGCCCGCCGCTTGTCCGGCCTGAAACATCAGGACCAGGGAGCTGGTGTAGCCGGTCATCATCGCGATGAACCCGGCGACAATGGCGGACGGTGAGGTATCGGCCAGCGGGCGGAGCTGCGTGTGCGTGGCGTCGTTCATGACAGCGGTGTTCCTTATACAGATGAAGATGTCGAAGCAACGCTTAACCTTGTAGGAGCGAAGCTTGCTCGCGAAGGCGTCGTGTCAGTCGATATCTACGTTGACTGATACGACGCCTTCGCGAGCAAGCTTCGCTCCTACAGGAAGTCGTGTTCAGCCTGCGGATTCTGCGATCAAGCCTAAACTCAAAAGTAACCAACCGTTGCGATACAGCAGAAGCGACAAACAGCCGTACAGTCGTGTTGCCACCATCCATTGTGTACAATCGCGGTGTTTTTTACGCGATACTTGCCAGCGACCCACTGTGCCGTATTACAGTCACGGTCAATTCGCCGCAGTTCTCCCGACTCGAGTGCCCATGAACGAACAGTTGCAGCCCCTAAAGAAACAACCGCGAGCAGGCAAAGCCGGCCGCAGCGGTACCCAGGACGATATTGTCTACGCGCATATCTTCGAGGCCATCCTCGAACAGCGTCTGGCGCCCGGCACCAAGTTGAGCGAAGAAGCGCTGGGGGAAATTTTCGGGGTCAGTCGCACCATCATTCGCCGCGCGCTGTCGCGCCTGGCCCATGAAGGCGTCGTGCTGCTGCGTCCGAATCGCGGCGCCGTTGTCGCCAGCCCCAGTGTCGAAGAGGCGCGGCAGGTATTTCTGGCGCGGCGTCTGGTAGAGCGCGCGATCACTGAACTGGCGGTTCTGCACGCCACCGCCGAGCAGATTGCCGAGTTGCGGCAGATGGTCAACGACGAGCGCGACAGCTTCTCCCGTGGCGATCGCGGTGCCGGCATTCGTCTGTCGGGCGAATTCCACCTGAAACTGGCCGAAGCGGCGAAGAATGCGCCGCTGATCAGCTTCCAGCGCAGCCTGGTGTCCCAGACTTCGTTGATCATTGCCCAGTACGAAAGCGGCAACCGTTCCCACTGTTCCTACGACGAACACACCCAGCTGATCGACGCCATCGAAGCGCGTAACGGTGAGTTGGCGGTGAACCTGATGATGCACCACATGGATCACATCGACAGCAAACTCAACCTCGACGAAGAAAGCGCGTCGGATGATTTGCATGCGGTGTTTTCGCATTTGTTGCAAACCAAGAAGCCGGGGCGTTCATCAGCGAAAATCTGATGGACCGAGGTGCCCCAATCGCTGGCAGGCCAGCTCCCACAGTGATTTGTGGAGTCCACACTATCTGCTGTATATCCCCAAAACTGTGGGAGCTGGCCTTCCAGCGATAGCGATCTGACCGGCAACAAAAATCCCCCGGGGCTGAACACCACCGGGGGATTTTTTATGCCCGAAATAATTAGCGCTGATGCACCTGATTCCCCGCCGCATACGTCTGTAAAACCGTCCGGTCATCCCCCAGCGTCATCAACACAAACAACGTCTCGGCAATGTTATTGGCCTGCTTCAAGCGATAACTCAGCAACGGCGTGGCGTTGTAATCCAGCACCAGGAAGTCAGCGTCGGTGCCCGGTTTAAGCGTGCCGATCTTGTCTTCGAGACGCAACGCACGCGCACCGCCGAGGGTCGCCAGGTACAGCGATTTGAACGGGCTCAGGCGCGCACCTTGCATTTGCATGACTTTGTAGGCTTCGTTCAAGGTTTGCAGCAGCGAGAAACTGGTACCACCGCCGACGTCTGTGCCCAGACCGACATTGAGTTTGTGCTTCTCGGCCATCGGCAGGTTGAACAGGCCGCTGCCGAGGAAGAAGTTGGAAGTCGGGCAGAACGCGATGGCCGAGCCGGTTTCCGCCAGCCGCGCGCATTCGTCGTCGCACAGGTGCACGCCGTGGGCGAACACCGAGCGTTCGCCCAGCAATTGGTAGTGATCGTAGACGTCCAGATAGCCCTTGCGCTCAGGGAACAGCTCCTTGACCCACTCGACTTCCTTCAGGTTTTCGCTGATGTGGGTCTGCATGTACAGGTCCGGGTATTCGCTGAGCAACTGGCCGGCGAGGGTCAGTTGTTCCGGGGTGCTGGTCGGGGCGAAGCGCGGGGTGACCGCATAATGCAGGCGGCCCTTGCCGTGCCAGCGCTCGATCAGCGCCTTGCTTTCCACGTAGCTCGATTCGGCGGTGTCGGTCAGGTAGTCCGGCGCGTTGCGGTCCATCATCACCTTGCCGGCGATCATCCGCAGGTCCAGCTGTTCGGCGGCTTCGAAGAACGAGTTCACCGATTGTGGGTGCACGCTGCCGAACACCAAGGCAGTGGTGGTGCCGTTACGCAGCAGTTCCTTGATGAAAATGTCCGCGACTTCATCGGCATGAGCCTTGTCGGCGAACTGGCTTTCGCAAGGGAAAGTGTAAGTGTTGAGCCAGTCCAGCAGCTGCTCGCCGTAGGCGCCGACCATGCCGGTTTGCGGCAAGTGAATGTGGGTATCGATGAAGCCCGGCGTGATCAGCGCATCCTGATAATGAGTGATTTCGATGTCGGCCGGCAGGGTCGGCAGCAATTCGCTGGCGTGGCCGAGGGCGCTGATCTGGCCGTTATCAACCACCAGCAAGCCGTCTTCGAAATACTCATAGGAGGCTTCGATACCCACTTCGGCAGGGTCGGCGATGCTGTGCAGGATGGCGGCGCGGTAGGCTTTGCGAGTCAGAGGCATAAAATTTCTCAATTCGTGGCTTGGCTGCGGCGTGAAGCAGGCAGCAGTTTGGCGATCGATGATCCGGCGCTGGCAGTTTGCTGGCCGAAACTGGCGTTATAGGTGGCGATGATTTCGCCGGCGATGGAGATGGCGATTTCCACAGGCAACTTGCCTTTGACTTCGCCTATGCCCATCGGGCAGCGCATGCGTTGCAGCACGGCGCTGTCGAAACCACGGTCACGCAAGCGGTGTTCGAACTTCACCCGTTTGGTCTTCGAACCGATCAGCCCGAAGTAGGCGAAGTCGTTGCGCTTGAGGATCGCAGCGGTGAGTTCGAGGTCGAGCTGGTGGTTGTGGGTCATGACGATGCAATAGCTGCCGGCGGGCAGGTTGTCGATTTCATCCACCGGTTCTTCGGCGACGATTTTGCGCACGCCGTGGGGGATCTGTTCGGGGAATTCCGCTTCCCGCGAGTCGATCCAGCGCACCCGGCAGGGCAGGCTGGCGAGCAGCGGCACCAATGCGCGACCGACATGGCCGGCACCGAACACGGCGATCTGCGCCTGGACCTGGCCCATCGGTTCGAACAGCAAAACGGTCACGCCGCCGCAGCACTGTCCCAGGCTGGCGCCGAGGCTGAAGCGCTCCAGATGGGTGTCCTGCTTGCCGCTGGCGAGCATCTCGCGGCCGATCTGCATGGCTTTGTATTCCAGGTGCCCGCCACCGATGGTGTCGAAGGCCTGGGTGGCGCTGATGACCATTTTCGAACCGGCATTGCGCGGCGTTGAGCCGAGCTCTTCGATGATGGTCACCAACACGCAGGGCTCACCCTGGGATTGCAGGTCGGCGAGGGCGTCGATCCAGTTGTACATATTCACCTCAACATCTCTGTTGTCTGTTCGGGCCTCATCGCTAGCAGGCTAGCTCCCACAGGGGAATGCATTCCAAATGTGGGAGCTAGCCTGCTAGCGATTGGCCGCGCCTCGGTATCAGAGCGAAGCCAACTCCGGCTCAGCCTCAACGGCCTTGGCCGCCTTCAACTGCCGCATCTGCTCACACCCCCACAACACCCGCTCCGGCGTCGCCGGCGCATCGATGTTCGGCTGATGCTTGTAGTCGCCCAGGCTTGCCACCGCATCCTTGATCGCACACCACGACGCGATGCCCAGCATGAACGGTGGTTCACCCACGGCCTTGGAATGGAACACCGTGTCTTCCGGGTTCTTGCGGTTTTCCACCAGCTTCACCCGCAGGTCCAGCGGCATGTCCGCCACGGCCGGGATCTTGTAGCTGGCCGGGCCGTTGGTCATCAGTTTGCCTTTGTTGTTCCACACCAGTTCTTCCATGGTCAGCCACCCCATGCCCTGGATGAAACCGCCCTCGACCTGGCCGATGTCGATGGCTGGGTTCAGCGAGTCGCCGACGTCGTGGAGGATGTCGGTACGCAGCATCTTGTACTCGCCGGTCAGGGTGTCGATGATCACCTCGCAACAGGCTGCACCGAAGGCGTAGTAGTAGAACGGCCGGCCACGGGCCTGACTGCGGTCGTAAAAGATTTTCGGGGTCTTGTAGAACCCGGTGCTCGACAGCGAAACCTGAGCGAAATACGCCTGCTGGATCAGCGCTTCGAAGGTCAGGATGTGATCGCGAACCCGCACGTGGCCGTTGTGGAATTCGACATCTTCTTCGCTGACCTTGTACTGCCGCGCGGCGAATTCCACGAGGCGTTTCTTGATGATCTCAGCCGCGTTCTGTGCAGCTTTGCCGTTCAGGTCGGCGCCGCTGGAAGCAGCGGTCGGCGAGGTGTTTGGCACCTTGTCGGTGTTGGTCGCGGTGATCTGCACACGGTCCATTTCGACCTGGAACACTTCGGCCACGACCTGCGCAACCTTGGTGTTCAAACCCTGGCCCATTTCAGTGCCGCCATGGTTCAGGTGGATGCTGCCGTCGGTGTAGACGTGGACCAGCGCGCCGGCCTGGTTGAGGAAGCTGGCGGTGAAGGAAATACCGAATTTCACCGGGGTCAGCGCCAGGCCTTTTTTCAGGATCGGGCTGTTGGCGTTGTAGCGACGGATCGCTTCGCGGCGCTCGGCGTACTGGCTGCTTTCTTCCAGTTCGGCGGTCATTTCCTCGAGCATGTTGTGCTCGACGGTCTGGTAATAATGGGTGACGTTGCGCTCAGTCTTGCCGTAGTAGTTGGCCTTGCGCACCGCCAGTGGGTCGAGGGCCAGATGACGGGCGATCGCGTCCATCACTTCTTCGATGGCGACCATGCCTTGCGGGCCGCCGAAACCCCGGTACGCGGTGTTCGACGCAGTGTTGGTCTTGCAGCGATGACCGTTGATGGTCGCATCGCCCAGGTAGTATGAGTTGTCGGCGTGGAACATTGCACGGTCGACAATCGAGGCCGACAAGTCCGGCGAGCAACCGCAGTTACCGGCCAGCTCCAGCGCGATACCGTGCAGACGACCGGTGCTGTCGAAGCCCACGTCGTATTCGACATAGAACGGGTGGCGCTTGCCGGTCATCAGCATGTCTTCAACGCGCGGCAAGCGCATCTTGGTCGGCTGGCCGGTGAGGTGGGCGATGACTGCGCACAGGCACGCCGGGCTTGCGGCCTGGGTTTCCTTGCCACCGAAACCACCGCCCATGCGGCGCATGTCGACGACGATTTTGTTCATCGACACGTCCAGAACTTCGGCCACCAGTTTCTGCACTTCAGTCGGGTTCTGCGTCGAGCAATAGACGATCATGCCGCCGTCTTCGGTCGGCATCACCGAAGAGATCTGGGTTTCGAGGTAGAAGTGTTCCTGGCCGCCAATGTGCAGCGTGCCTTGAATGCGATGTTCGGCAGTCGCCAATGCGCCGGCCGAATCGCCGCGCTGATGGGTGTGGCTGTCGAGCACGAAATGGCGTTTGCGCAGGGCTTCGACCACGTCGAGCACTGGCTCCAGATCTTCATATTCGATGATCGCGGCCATGGCGGCTTTGCGTGCGGTTTCCAGGTCTTTTGCGGCAACGGCCAGTACCGGTTGACCGACGAACTGCACATCATCGATGGCGAGCAAAGGATCGCCCGGCAGCAACGGGCCGATGTCTTTCAGGCCCGGCACGTCTTCGTGGGTGATGGCTATGCGCACGCCTTCGAAGGCGTAGCACGGCTTGGTGTCGATGCTGATGATTTTCGCGTGGGCGCGGTCCGACAGGCGTGCGTAAACGTGCAGCTGATTGGGGAATTCCAGCCGGTCGTCAATGTACTGCGCTTCGCCGGACACATGCTTGGCGGCGCTGTCGTGCTTGACGCTGCGGCCGACACCGGTGGTCAGGTCCTTGGCGAACAGTTCAGCCAGTTCGGCCTGGGTCTTCTCTACGGCGTGATGGTTAGACATAAGCGGTCACCCGGGTCTCGATGTGCGGCGTTTGCAGTTCGATGAAGTATTTGCGCAGCAGGTTCTGCGCGCTGAGCAGGCGATATTCCTTGCTGGCGCGGAAGTCCGAGAGCGGCGTGAAATCTTCGGCCAGTGCGGCGCAGGCGCGTTCGACGGTGGCATTGTTGAACGGCGCGCCGAGCAACACGGTTTCGCAGTTATTGGCGCGTTTCGGGATCGCGGCCATGCCGCCGAATGCCACGCGGGCGTCGGCGATGACACCGTTGTCGATGCGCAGGTTGAATGCCGCGCAGACCGCGGAAATATCATCGTCCAGACGCTTGGAAACCTTGTACGCACGGAACAGTTGTTCGGCGCTGGCGCGGGGCACGATGATCTTCTCGATGAACTCGCTTTCCTGACGCGCGGTGACCCGGTAATCGATGAAGTAATCTTCCAGGGCCAGGGTCCGGCGGGTTTCGCCTTTGCACAAAACGATCTGCGCGCCCAACGCGATCAGCAGCGGTGGCGAGTCACCGATCGGCGAGGCGTTGCCGATGTTGCCGCCGAGGGTGCCCTGGTTGCGGATCTGCAAGGACGCGAAGCGTTGCAGCAATTCGCCGAAGTCCGGGTATTCGGTTTTCAAGGCTTCGTA
This sequence comes from Pseudomonas sp. RT6P73, assembly GCF_054897715.1. Classification (NCBI taxonomy): domain Bacteria; kingdom Pseudomonadati; phylum Pseudomonadota; class Gammaproteobacteria; order Pseudomonadales; family Pseudomonadaceae; genus Pseudomonas; species Pseudomonas sp. RT6P73. The sequence goes on from NZ_JBUBUV010000002.1 coordinate 1,563,904, forward strand.
GCAATCGGAGAGGGCGGTTGCGGCGCCGATTTCCAGGCGGTCGTCGAAGCGTTCGATGCGCTTCATCTCAGCGACGTTGCCGACGTAGATCATCACCGGCAACGCGCGATGAAACTGGGTGACTTCCAGCGCCAGATCCGTACCACCGGCCAGCAGCCGGGCCTGTGGATAAGCGTCGTAGAGGTCGGCCAGATCGGCCACGGTCAGCGGCACCAGGCAGCGCTTGTCGCCACTGTTGAGTTCGCCGATGTCGGTAGGGGCGATGGCTTTCAGGCGAGCGATGGTGTCGGCTTCGCGAGCATCGAACTGATCCGTTTGCTTGCCGCAGCAGGATTGTTCGGCGGCGGCCAGGATCGGTCGATAGCCGGTGCAGCGGCAGAGGTTGCCGGCCAGCGCTTCGTGGGCCTTGTGAGCATCGGGCTCATCGCTGTTTTTTTGCAATGCGAACAGCGACATCACGAAACCCGGGGTGCAGAAGCCGCATTGCGAGCCGTGGCACTCGACCATGGCTTTCTGCACGCTGTGCAGTTCGCCTTTGTGCTTGAGGTCTTCGACGCTGATCAGTTGTTTGCCATGCAACGACGAAACGAACGTCAGGCACGAGTTGAGGCTGCGATAGCGAATGTGTTCGCGGCCATCGTCATCCGTTTGCAGCTCGCCGACCACCACGGTGCAGGCGCCACAGTCACCGCTGGCGCAGCCTTCTTTGGTGCCGGGTTTGCCCACATGGTCGCGCAGATAATTGAGCACGGTCAGGTTTGGGTCCAGGGCGTGCTCGCTACGGAGTTCCTGGTTTAGTAAAAACTGGATCACGGAAGGCCTCGCAGACTCATTATTGTTGTTAACAGACTTGGACCGAATTTATCAGGTCTGACTTTGTGGTCAATGATTTTCTGACTTAAAGGTCAGGAAAACACGTTTTGTCGATCAACGACTCGTCCCTTCATTATTGACCCTCGCGGGTTAGCCTGCTTTTTGCTTGATTCGTGCCAAAAACCGCTGAGTGGGCACTCCGCCATGACCCTTCATGTGCGCTACACTGCGCCGCTTGTGCAGATCGAAGAGTTTGAAGGACAACCATGACGTTCAAGGCGCCGGACAGCCTCGCCGAGCAAATCGCTCACCACCTCGCCGAACGCATCATTCGTGGCGAAATGAAGCCCGGGGAGCGCATCCAGGAACAGAAGGTCACGCTGGCCCTCAATGTCAGCCGCGGTTCGGTCCGTGAGGCCTTGCTGATCCTCGAGCGCCGCCACCTGATCGCGATCCTGCCGCGACGCGGTGCCCACGTGACCGAGCTCACCGCCCACAAGGTGCAGAGCCTGTGCACGCTGATGAGCGAGCTGTACATTCTGCTCGGCAATGCCGTCGCCAAAGGCTGGCAAGTCCAGGCCGATATGGCGCCGTTCGTGCAGATTCAGCAGCGCCTGGCCGCCAGCTACGAGCGTCAGGACATCCGCACCTTCGTCGATGACAGCTTCAACGTGATGCGCGCCGCGTATCCGTTCGCCAACAATCCGTACTTGCAGGAAACCGTCGAGAACTTGCAGCCGGCCATGAGCCGTGCGTATTTCCTCGCCCTGGATCAGCGCAAGGCGTCGATGAGCGAGTTCCTCGAATTGTTCGAACGTTTGCTCGCCGCCGTGCTGGCCCGTGACTTTCCGCAGATCCGCGAAGTGCTGACGGCCTATGCCCAGCGCAGCTGCGATCTGGTGGTTTCTGCCCTGACGGACGCTTAAGCGTGCGGCTCAAGTGCATAAAACTGGCAGGATTCAAATCCTTCGTCGACCCGACCACGGTGAACTTCCCCAGCAACATGGCGGCGGTGGTCGGGCCCAATGGCTGCGGCAAGTCGAACATCATCGACGCCGTTCGCTGGGTGATGGGCGAAAGTTCGGCCAAGAACCTGCGCGGCGAGTCGATGACCGACGTCATCTTCAACGGCTCCACCAGCCGTAAGCCAGTGAGCCAGGCCAGTATCGAGTTGGTGTTCGATAACTCCGACGGCACCCTGCTCGGCGAATACGCCGCCTACGCGGAAATTTCCATTCGCCGCAAAGTGACTCGCGACAGCCAGACCACCTACTACCTCAACGGCACCAAATGCCGTCGTCGTGATATCACCGACATTTTTCTGGGTACCGGCCTGGGCCCGCGCAGCTATTCGATCATCGAGCAGGGGATGATCTCCAAGCTGATCGAGTCCAAGCCCGAAGACTTGCGCAACTTTATCGAAGAAGCGGCCGGCATCTCCAAGTACAAGGAGCGTCGGCGCGAGACCGAAAACCGCATTCGCCGCACCCACGAAAACCTGGCCCGCCTGACCGACCTGCGCGACGAGCTCGAGCGTCAGCTGGAACGTTTGCACCGCCAGGCCGAGGCTGCCAAAAAGTATCAGGAATACAAAGGCGAAGAGCGTCAGCTCAAGGCCCAGCTGTCGGCCCTGCGCTGGCAGGCGTTGAACGAACAGGTCGGGCAGCGCGAAGCGATCATCGGTAATCAGGAAGTCACCTTCGAAGCCTTGGTCGCCGAGCAACGTAACGCCGACGCGAGCATCGAACGCTTCCGTGACGGGCACCATGACCTGTCAGAGCGCTTCAATCTGGTGCAGGGACGCTTCTATTCGGTCGGCGGCGACATCGCCCGGGTCGAGCAGAGCATCCAGCACGGTCAGCAGCGCTTGCGCCAGTTGCAGGATGATCTAAAAGAAGCCGAGCGCGCGCGTCTGGAAACCGAATCGCACCTGGGCCACGACCGCACGTTGCTGCTGACCCTCGGCGAAGAGCTCGACTTGCTCACGCCGGAGCAGGAAGTCACCAGCGCCGCCGCCGAAGAAGCCGCCGCCGCGCTGGAAGAATCCGAAACCACCATGCATGCCTGGCAGGAGCAGTGGGACACGTTCAATCTCACGGCCGCCGAGCCGCGTCGCCAGTCCGAAGTTCAGCAGTCACGCATTCAGCAACTCGAAACCAGCATGGAGCGTTTGGCCGACCGTCAGAAACGTCTCGGTGAAGAGCGCGCCTTGCTGTCGGCGGACCCGGAAGATGCAGCGATCATGGAGCTCAGCGAGCAACTGGCCGCGAGCGAAGCGACCCTAGAAGATCTGCAGGCCAGCGAAGAAGCCCAGGTCGAACGCCTTGAGCAACTGCGTCAGGAATTGCAGCTGGCCCTGCAAAATCAGCAGCAGGCCCAGGGCGATTTGCAGCGCCTCAATGGTCGTCTCGCCTCTCTTGAAGCTTTGCAGCAAGCCGCGCTCGATCCAGGCACCGGCACCGCTGAATGGCTGCGCGAACAGCACTTGGCGGATCGCCCGCGTCTGGCCGAAGGCCTGAAGGTTGAAGCGGGTTGGGAGCTGGCGGTGGAAACCGTACTCGGCGCTGATCTACAAGCGGTGCTGGTGGATGACTTCGGCGATTTCGACCTGGCCGGTTTTGCCCAGGGCGATTTGCGTTTGCTCAGCCCGGCGAGCGATGGCGTGCGCGTGCCCGGCAGCCTGCTCGATAAAGTCGAAGCGCAGATCGATCTGTCGCCCTGGTTGGGGCAGGTCAAGCCAGTTGAGAACCTCGAACAGGCCTTGGCCCTGCGCAGCCAGCTGACCGCCGGCCAGAGCTTGATCAGCCGCGACGGCTATTGGGTGGGTCGACACTTTCTACGTGTCCGTCGGGCCAGTGAAGCAGAGAGCGGCGTGCTCGCCCGCGGTCAGGAAATCCAGCGTCTGAGCATCGAGCGCGAAGAGCGCGAGGCCACGGTCGAAACCCTGGAAACCCAACTTCAGAATCTCCGGGCGCAGCAGCGTCAGCAGGAAAACGGTCGCGAACACTTGCGTCGTTTGCTGCAAGACGAAGCGCGTCAGCAAGGCGAATTGAAAGCCCAGTTGTCTGCCGGCAAAGCCAAGGTTGAACAACTGACATTGCGCCGGACGCGGCTCGATGAAGAGCTCACCGAGCTGGCCGAGCAGCGTACGCTGGAGCACGAAAACATCGGCGAAGCGCGCCTGCAATTGCAGGAAGCCCTCGATGCCATGGCGCTGGACACCGAGCAACGCGAGTTGCTGCTGGCCCAGCGCGACAGCCTGCGCGAGCGACTTGATCGGGTGCGCCAGGAAGCCCGGCAACACAAGGATCACGCGCATCAATTGGCCGTGCGTCTGGGCTCGCTCAAAGCGCAACACGACTCCACGCGGCAGGCGCTGGAACGACTGGAGATGCAGTCCGAGCGCCTGACCGAGAAACGCGAACAGCTGAGCCTCAATCTGGAGGAGGGCGAAGCACCGCTGGAAGAATTGCGCCTGAAACTCGAAGAGTTGCTCGACAAACGCATGACCGTCGACGAAGAACTCAAGACGGCGCAGATCGCTCTGGAAGACGCTGACCGTGAATTGCGTGATGCGGAAAAACGTCGCAACCAGGCCGAGCAGCAATCGCAGTTGATTCGCGGGCAGATGGAAACCCAGCGCATGGAATGGCAAGCCCTGACCGTGCGCCGCAAGACCCTTGAAGATCAGTTGCTGGAAGACGGCTACGACCTGCACGGCGTGCTCGCCACGCTGACCGCTGAGGCCAGCGAGAAGGATGCCGAAGAAGAACTCGAACGCATTGCCGCGCGCATTCAGCGCCTCGGTGCGATCAACCTGGCGGCCATCGACGAATACACGCAACAATCCGAGCGTAAACGTTATCTGGATGCGCAGAACGACGATCTGGTGGAAGCGCTGGACACGCTTGAAAACGTGATTCGCAAAATCGACAAGGAAACCCGAAACCGTTTCAAAGATACCTTTGATCAGATCAATGGCGGTTTACAGGCGTTATTCCCAAAAGTTTTCGGCGGAGGACGCGCGTATTTGGAACTGACGGGCGAAGATCTACTCGATACAGGGGTAACGATCATGGCGCAGCCGCCAGGAAAGAAGAACAGCACCATCCATTTGCTCTCCGGTGGCGAAAAAGCCCTGACCGCACTGGCCTTGGTGTTTGCCATCTTCAAGTTGAATCCAGCGCCGTTTTGCATGCTCGATGAAGTTGATGCGCCATTGGATGACGCTAACGTTGGACGCTACGCACGGCTGGTCAAAGAGATGTCGCAGACGGTGCAGTTCATCTATATCACCCACAACAAGATCGCCATGGAAATGGCTGATCAACTGATGGGTGTGACGATGCACGAACCGGGTTGCTCGCGTCTGGTGGCAGTGGATGTCGAGGAGGCGATGGCAATGGTCGAGGCCTAGCGGCCAGCTGCGAGCCACAAGTTTCAAGCTGCAAGTGACGCGGCTTGCAGCTTGGAGCTTAAAGCTTGTAGCTGCGAAGCCTTTGGTCGTGCTAGTTTAATGTCAATTTTTCGTATACGTGGGCAAAACGCCTGTCAGAACATAGAGTTGGCGCCACGTTTTAAAGCGGTTTGCGAGTTGTAAACCCCTTATTTTTCAGCATTTTTTATAGAGGCACGGGATTACATGGAAATCGGTCTGCGCGAGTGGCTGATCGTCATCGGCATTATTGTCATTGCCGGTATTCTTTTCGATGGCTGGCGTCGCATGCGCGGCGGCAAGGGAAAACTGAAATTCCGTCTTGACCGAAATTTGTCCAACCTGCCGGACGAGGACACCAGCGCCGAGCTGCTGGGCCCGCCCCGCGTGCTGGATAATCATAAAGAACCGCAACTGGACGAGCACGATCTGCCGTCGGTGAGCATGCCTGCCCGTGAACCGCGTGAATCGGGTTCCAAGCGCGGCAAGCGTGGCCACGGCGAACCGTCCCAGGGCGACATGAACCTCAGCCTGGACCTCGACGGCGGCCCGAGCTTCAGCAGTCGCGACGACGATTTCCCGGATGACACCAAGGCTTCGCCTTCGGTCAACGACAAGGAACAACCACAAGCCGAAGAAGTGCTGGTGATCAGCGTGATCTGCCGCGACGCGGCCGGCTTCAAAGGCCCGGCGTTGTTGCAGAACATTCTGGAAAGCGGTCTGCGCTTCGGCGAGATGGATATTTTCCATCGCCACGAAAGCATGGCTGGCAACGGTGAAGTCCTGTTCTCCATGGCCAATGCGGTCAAGCCGGGCATCTTCGATCTGGACGACATCGACCACTTCAGCACGCCAGCGGTGAGCTTCTTCCTCGGCCTGCCAGGCCCGCGTCATCCGAAGCAAGCGTTCGACGTGATGGTGGCCGCAGCGCGCAAACTGTCCCAAGAGCTGAACGGCGAACTGAAAGACGACCAGCGCAGCGTGTTGACCGCCCAGACGATTGAACACTACCGTCAGCGCATCGTTGAATTCGAACGTCGCGCCCTGACCCAGAAGCGCTGATATTGGCGACCAGTGGGGGATCTTGACGCGACTCCCGCCCCTGTAGGAGCCAGGCTTGCCGGCGAAGGCGATCTTAAATACGCCTTCGCCGGCAAGCCTGGCTCCTACAATGAATCTACGTCGTACTTACAGATTGAGCAGCCTCGGCTGCTCTTTTGCTTTATGAGAGAACACCCATGACCGCCGCCAAAACCCGCATTCTAGAGCTGCGCGCTGAGCTGGATCAGCACAACTACCGCTATCACGTGCTGGATGAGCCGAGCATTCCGGACGTCGAATACGATCGGTTGTTCCACGAGCTCAAGGCCCTCGAAGCGGCCAATCCGGAGCTGATCACCAGCGACTCGCCGACCCAGCGTGTCGGCAGCGCGGCGCTGTCGGCGTTCACTCAGGTGCGTCATGAAGTGCCGATGCTCAGCCTCGGCAACGCCTTCGAAGAAACCGACATGCGCGAGTTCGATCGGCGGGTGACTGAAGGCCTCGACCTGCCGGCCGGCGACTTGTTTGGCGGCGGCGCGGCGGTGGAATACAGCTGCGAACCGAAGCTTGATGGCCTGGCGGTCAGCCTGCTTTATCAGGACGGCGTATTGGTACGCGGCGCAACGCGCGGCGACGGCACCACCGGCGAAGACATCAGCGTCAACGTACGCACCGTGCGCAATATCCCGCTCAAGCTGCAAGGCAGCGGCTGGCCGGCGACCCTGGAAGTGCGCGGCGAAGTGTTCATGTCCAAGGCCGGTTTCGAACGCCTGAACGCCACGCAACTGGAGGTCGGCGGCAAGACCTTCGCCAACCCGCGTAACGCGGCGGCCGGTAGCTTGCGCCAGCTCGATTCGAAGATCACCGCCAACCGTCCGCTGGAATTCTGCTGCTACGGCATCGGCCAGATTTCGGCGGATATTGCCGACACCCACATCGGTAATCTCAAGCAGCTCCAGGCGTGGGGCATGCCGATCAGTCGCGAGCTGAAACTGGCGCACGGCATTGATGAATGCCTGGATTACTACCGCGACATCGGTGAGCGCCGCAACGGTCTGGCCTATGAAATCGATGGCGTGGTGTTCAAGGTCAACAGCATCGCGTCCCAGCGTGAACTGGGTTTCCGTGCTCGCGAACCGCGCTGGGCGATTGCCCACAAATTCCCGGCCATGGAAGAACTCACCGAACTGTTCGACGTGGAATTCCAGGTCGGCCGTACAGGTGCCGTGACGCCCGTGGCGCGCTTGAAACCGGTCAAGGTTGCCGGCGTCACCGTGGCCAATGCGACGTTGCACAACATGGACGAAGTGGCGCGTCTGGGCTTGATGATCGGCGACACCGTGATCATTCGCCGCGCAGGTGACGTGATTCCGCAAGTGGTGCAGGTGGTCATGGAGCGCCGTCCGGACGACGCGCGTGCGGTGCAGATTCCCGAGAAGTGCCCGGTCTGCGGCTCGCATGTCGAGCGCACGCAGCTGGTCAAACGCAGCAAGGGTCGCGAGACGGTCAGCGAAGGCGCGGTGTATCGCTGCGTCGGTCGACTGGCCTGCGGTGCGCAACTCAAGCAGGCGATCATCCACTTCGTCTCCCGCCGCGCGATGGACATTGAAGGCCTGGGCGAGAAGAGCGTCGAGCAGTTGGTGGACGAAGGGCTGGTGAATTCGCCGGCCGATCTGTACGCCCTGACGTTCGAGCAAATCGTCGATCTGGAAGGCTTTGCCGAGTTGTCGAGCAAGAACCTGCTCGGCGCCATTGAAGACAGCAAGCGGCCGAGTCTTGCGCGGTTCGTCTACGCCCTTGGGATTCCAGATGTCGGCGAAGAGACGGCCAAGGTGCTGGCTCGTTCTCTCGGCTCGCTGGAGCGGGTTCAGCAGGCGTTGCCGCAAGTGCTGACATACTTGCCGGATGTCGGCCTGGAAGTGGCTCACGAGATTCACAGCTTCTTTGAAGATGCGCATAACCAACAGGTGATTGCGGATCTGCTCAAGCACGGTTTGCAGATTCAGGATCAGGGCGAGCTGGGGGCCGAGTTCGCCGCCAGCACCACGCTGGGCGGTTTCCTCGACAAGCTGCACATTCCTTCAGTCGGGCCGGGCGGGGCGCAGAAGTTGGCGGACAAGTTTGGTTCGCTGGAAGGGGTGTTCGAAGCAGACTGGCTGGACATGCGTCAAGCATTGCCGGAGAAACAGGCCAATTCGGTTCGCGAGTTTTTTGCAGTGGCAGAAAATCGCCAGATTGCTGAGGCCGCCGAGAAGCAGCTGTGCGATTTCGGCATGCATTGGCAGAGCGAGAAGAAAGTCGTCGAAGGCCTGCCTCTGGCTGGCCAGACCTGGGTGCTGACCGGTTCGCTGGAATTGATGAGCCGCGATATCGCCAAGGACAAACTCGAAAGCCTCGGTGCCAAGGTGGCGGGTTCGGTATCGGCCAAGACCCATTGCGTGGTGGCTGGGCCGGGTGCAGGTTCGAAGCTGGCCAAGGCTAATGAGTTAGGGCTGAAGGTTCTCGATGAAGAAGCGTTCGTCGATTTCCTGAAAAAACACGGCATCTCGGTCTGACACTAATTCTGTGTCCAAGAAGCTCTTCTGTGGTGAGGGGGCTTGCCCCCGTTGGGTCGCGCAGCGGCCCCCAAAACCGCAAACGTCATTCTTTCAGGCATGCCGCGCCAGCGATTTTGGGGCGGCTTCGCCGCCAACGGGGGCAAGCCCCCTCGCCACAAAAGCAATGCACACAGGTGTTCTCGTGGGAACGATCTTCGCTGGGGAATGATCTAGTCTTGGCAAGCCCCAGGGAGAGATCGCCATGTACCGTTTCTTCGAACAGCTCAGCTCACGCATCGCCGCGCCCTTCGTGGGCGAAAGTTCGCGCAACAGCAAGGTCTGGCATTGCCGCTGCGGGCAGTCGCTGTTCTTTCGCAACAGCCAGTGCCTGACCTGTTCGGCAGCGCTGGGTTATCAGCCGGAGCAGAGCCGCCTGTCCTCGCTGCAGCCAGGCATGCAGGCGGACACCTGGCTGCTCGACGCCGATCCCGAAGCCGGTCTGTTCCGGCGCTGCGCCAACCTCGACTCTCCCGCTGCGTGCAATTGGCTGCTGCCGGCCAATGACCACGATGCGTTGTGCATCGCCTGTAGCCTGAATCGCACCATCCCGGACCTGTCGATTGCCGAAAACCATGACCGCTGGCGCAAGGTCGAAACCGCCAAGCGTCGTCTGGTCGCACAGCTGATCAGCCTGGGTTTGCAGGTGATTCCCAAAACCGTCGACGAACAGGCCGGCCTGGCCTTCGACTTCATTGGAGTCGACCTTGAAGGCAAGCCGCCGACCACGGGGCACGCCAACGGTCTGATCACCCTCGATATCAAGGAGGCCGACGACGCTCACCGCGAAAAGGTCCGGGTGCAAATGCACGAGCCTTATCGCACGCTGCTCGGGCATTTTCGGCATGAGGTCGGGCATTACTACTGGGACCGGTTGATCGCCAATAGTCACTGGTTGGAACCGTTCCGCAGCCTGTTCGGCGATGAGCGTGTCAGCTACGCCGACGCTATGGAGCGCCATTACCAGCAAGGTGCGCCGCTCGACTGGCAGCAACAGTGCGTCAGCGCCTACGCCACCATGCATCCTTGGGAAGACTGGGCGGAAACCTGGGCGCATTACCTGCACATGATGGACGCGGTGGACACGGCACTGGGGTTTGGCATGAGCGCGAGGGAGATGGATTTCGACTACCAGCCGTTTCCGTCTGAGACGCTCTACGATCCACAGCATCCCGGCGGCGCGGCGTTCCTGTCGTTCGTCAACGCATGGATCGAACTGGCCGGCATGCTCAATGAACTGTCACGCAGCATGGGCCAGCCGGATTTCTACCCGTTCGTCCTGCCGCCGGCAGTGATTGCCAAGCTGCACTTCATCCACCTGGTGATCCAGCAAGAGGGCGGCAGGGCGGATGAGGTGCTTCAAGACCTGTAGCCGCCCACGTCCATTTGTAGCAGCTGTCGAGCCTGCGAGGCTGCGTTCGGCTGCGCAGCAGTCGCAAATCCGGTGTTCGCGGTTTACCTGCAAAACCGCGCTGCCTGATTTTACGACTGCTGCGCAGCCGAACGCAGCCTCGCAGGCTCGACAGCTGCTACGGACAGTGGAGTTTCGCGTCCTGTGCATGTCCTTGACCTGATTCATATTTTTAATCTGGATCGAACGGTTGTAACTTCGTCTCAGATAGGTACAATGGCGCGGCTCGCCGTCAGGTGAGCGTCGTTATGGTGACCCCATCGGTCCCCCCGCAACGATTACCCGTGAACCTGGTCAGATCCGGAAGGAAGCAGCCACAGCGGGAACATTGTGTGCCGGGGTGTGGCTGGTGGGGTTGCCTCCTATCTCTAAGTCCTTGATTTTACAAGGATTTATCAGCAAAAAATCTTGAAGTGGAACAGCGTTTAAGTACACCTAAGTGGTGCACCTCTGAACATGCTAACCCACGACTCAGACTAACCCTATCCTTTCATCGAAGATTCCTCCTACCGTCGCTGGCGATGGCATATCGCTTTCACTGTGTAGCTGTTAACCTTGCGCTATGCAGGGATTTGCATATCCCGCTTAAGTAACAATTTGAACGCCTCTGGCGTCATTTGGCGGGGATGGCTAAGTGGAATACGTTTGTTACGTGCCAGATCAAACGGAATGTACCGTTCTGTTGTATCAACAAAATCCTGAGCTTTATCGGGGCAATATTGCGTGCGATATTTGCCAAGAAAAATCGTGGTTTGTTAAAGGATTTACGACTGAAAAGTATTATCGGGCGCCCTGCTTCGCAGCCCACCATATCGATGGGTGTGGTAATAAGATAACCCTAATTCCAGATGATGATGGTGTTGCATCTCCAGGTGCTTTATCTGCAATTAATATAGATTTAGATAAGCAGCGTAAGCAAACCATTGATGTCGCTGTGCCTCAGTCAAAATCGAAGAAAGAATCTAATTGGGGTGTTACTAGAAAGTATTCAAGCGTTGGTGATTACCCAGAAAACAAGTCACTTCGACAAATACTGACAAGCCTTGGTCGTGACCCCGATTTCCCAAGCTCTGATAAACTTGTAAGAATGGTTGCGGATGGCGGGAGGGTTGTCCTTGAGGGGCTGCTTGTAGATCATATAATTTCACAGAGCAATATATCAGTCGCACCTCTAGGTGAGCCAAAAATATTTTGGGGAAGAATAAATAATGTCAATCGACAGAATGGAGTTCTTTGGCTGAACTGTGGTAACTATAAAAGTGAGCCAAGTATTTTGATTGATGATGATGAGCTGGAAGATCAGCTCATTGAGGATTTTCGATTGAAGGATGTTGATGAGTTGCAAGGCGCTGATTTTATTGTGGTGGGTGTTGCGTTTCAAGCGAGTAATGGGAAGCCATACATAAAGTTTGGATTTACGAAGTATGTTGCCTTTAGGAAGTATAGGTTGGAATGAGCTCGGGGTGTTTATGTTGAGGCCACGTTTGACGGATTATCATGGAATTTACAAGGGGCAGTCCGAATTAGATTTTGCTATTCAGTTTTTTGATGAAGATATTCCTCTCTATATTGATCCGTTTTTGCTGTGGAAGTCTCCTTCGCTGCAGGATCAATCACTACATACAACCATTGTAAACTCATTTAATCACCTAAACTTCCTTTTGAAGAAAGGCAAGGAAACAGAAGCTTTAGAGCTGTTAATTAACATCTCAGAGTGTCCTGAGGTTGGATTGGGAGTTTCAAAAAATAGGCGCGGGGTACGTTTGGGTAGAAGCTATGCTCAAGAGGTACTTAATTTATTTTCACGAATTGAAAGCTATAGTAAGTTTGGTTTTACGCATTTTGAAGTTATTCAGTTGTATGTGAGTGGCGTTTCAAAAGATCGGGTGAGTGATATAGCTTGTAATTTCATCAAGTCGTTTCTAATTGATTACACGGTGTCTCAGTGTGAAGTTCATGGTATACCTTTGGAGGGGGTGGTTCTTGATTCGATATACGGTTACAGAGAGAATAAGCTCTTGGTTAATCAAAAAGTTTATTTGCCTGTCAATCCTGAGACAAAAGAGCCAATAATATTTACTCCGAAGAGGTGGCTTCGCTTTTCGCCGTGGATAAATTACGATAATTATTTCCAGTCATATTGCCCTCGTGATGAAATTTTTAATCCGGGCGAAGCTGTCGAGCGTGTTCAGGTTTTAAATTACAATCGAGACAATTATGGTGTGGTCGAAGATTACGTAGCAAATAGAGTTAGGCAGTCAGCGGACTGTGTTAATGATCCTTTGTTTAGCCAGATACCTGTATTGTCAGCAAAAAGGAAACTAGACGAAATACTTAAACTAAAATCAGGTAAGGAGGATGGTGCTGATTGGAGGTACGAAAAACTCTGCTCTGAGCTCCTCGCCTCATTGTTTTACCCTAATCTGGATTTTGCGGTAGAGCAAAGCAGAACTGAGTCCGGCAGACATGTGAGGGACTTGGTATTCTATAATAATAGAGATGTGGATTTTTTAGACGAGGTTTTTTCGGAGTTCGGTAGTAGGCAATTGGTATTTGAAATGAAAAACGTTGCGAAAATAGAACGTGATCATATAAACCAGCTGAATCGATATTTGCAAGGAGGCTTTGGGTCTTTCGGTGTGTTTTTAACTAGGAATGATCTCCCCAAAGTAATGTTTCAAAATACCATCGATTTATGGTCAGCGCAGAGAAAGTGCATTATCGCCGTTACTGACGCCGACCTAACTTTAATGGTTGCACTGTACGAAAGTAAGCAGCGTAGCCCCCTAGATGTTTTGAAGAAAAAATATATCGAATTTCGACGTGCATGCCCATCTTGAAGTGAGTATTTATGAATAGAAAAGACGTGGATGTATTTGAAAAGCTCTCTGGTCAATTAATCAGTACGTATGAGGAGTTGTCCGTTCTTTCAAAGAAGAGTCCAAACGATGCTCTGAATAAATTTAAATTGAAGTTTGTTAATTCATTGTTAGCAGAAAGTAACGTGTTTTTAACTGATAGGTATAGACCGTTTCTAGATTTTGAAGTCTTTGATGTGGATGACATTCCCCAGAATAGTGATGTGGTTTTTATTCTCGCTCAATATATCCAATGTTTTGAAAAGCTGCGTGCAGACAATGTCGCTCTCCGCAATGGTGGATGGAGTTGGCGACTGGAAGCGGCTCCAGGGGAAGTAGGTGATGAGAAAGGCCATATATGGATTCGCACCGTAAAACCAAAAAACCTTAAGGATTGATTATGAAAAAAGGTGAGTTGACGATCAGAATTCAGCAGGCGGAACTGTACGAAGTTACCAAGCCGCTGTTGCAATCAATGTACGAAGAGTTTAAGGAGTTGAGTAAGAAAAAGCCTGAGGCGGCTCTCAGTAAAGGGAAGGTGAAAATTGTTAATAGGCTTCTTGAGCGCGTGCGCGAGGTTTTGGTCGGAGAAGCGTCAATGGATTTTCTAGATTTATTTGATGAGGATGATATTCCTCAGAATAGTGATGTTGTCTTGATGCTTTCTCAATATGTTGCAGGTATTGCAGCTTTCAAAGATAAATATTATGGGTACAACGGGAGGGAGAATGTTTGGTTTACAAGCTAGAACCCAGCGGCGGACTACCGAGCAATATATTATATAGAAATGGTTCAGTCGCCTCTGTGCTAGCTGTTGTAGGGTCTCAAGGCTGGGTTGTGCTCTGTAGTCTCGGCCCACTGTCGTTCCGGAACATCTTAGGTGGAGCAACGCCATCGTGCTCCTGATCGCTGGAGCGACGTGGCGACTTCTGCGAGAGTGAAATCTTTTCTACCGGTAGTTCTGTAGTTCTAGATTTGCTGAAGCTTTCATGCTAACGTCTGATTGCCCTCGTCCGGGATTAAACTTGGTTGAATTAAATGCGACCATAAGGAACAATGCTACAAGCAACTGCTCAGTGTTCTGCTAATGGTTCGCTGAATGGATAACTCAAAGTGAATAGGGTGAAATATGGACGAGGGCTCTTTAGTCGACGAGAGTTTGAGACTGACTAGCGACTCTGATGTAGATGATCTGGCCAATATTCTTGGTACGACCTATCCGAAGATTAAGTATTTATACTACACTAGAAGCGTCGTAGGTCATTATAGTGCGTTCGCCATTCCTAAAAAAGGCGGTGGTAAACGACAGATTTTGGCACCCGATAATCAATTAAAAGTTCTTCAAAAAAGGCTGGCCCGCCAACTTTCGTTTCTCTACAAGCCCAATCCCCGCGCTACTGCGTTTTTAAGCAAGTCATCAATTGTTCGCAATGCATCTTTTCATACGCGCAAGAATTTCGTATTCAATATAGATTTGAAGGATTTTTTTCCTTCTATAACCTTTGCTCGCGTGCGAGCCATGCTTATAAGTCAACCTTATAATTTAACGCCGGAAACTGCGACAGTTATTGCGCACTTGGCAACTGTTGATGGAAAGCTTCCGCAAGGATCACCCTGCTCGCCTGTTATATCTAATATGATTTGCGCGTCTCTAGATACGCAGTTGCGCACTCTTGCCAAGAGGCACAAAGCTAGTTACACAAGATATGCAGATGATATTACTTTTTCTTTTTATGTTCCTATGCAATATTTGCCAGAAGATATTGTAGTGCTAGGTGATAATGATGGTGGTAAAACACATCACGTAGTATCAGTTGGCACCGTGCTCAGCGAGATTATTTCAAAAAAAGGGTTTACCATAAACCCTAAAAAAGTCAGGCTTCAGCGACGAGACGAAAAACAGGTAGTTACTGGTTTGGTCGTTAATCAGAAAGTAAATACTGATCGACGATACATACGTACAACTTCAGCCATGATTCATTCGCTTTCGATTCTTGGCGTAGATAATGCAAATCTAATCCATAAAGCGAAGTCGCCTGAGGCATCTACTGAGTTATCTGCGCACGTTTTTGGTCGACTGTTATTTATCCATCAAGTTAAAGGTGTAGATTCTCCCGTTTATCGACGACTTGCAATGCGATTCAATCAACTTGAAACCCCATATAAAGTTCCTCTGGCAAAGTTGATAGAAGTCTATGAAGATGCCGGAATGAAGCATAACCAACTAAATATACGCCGTTGCTGGGTTATTGAAAATGAAAAGTGGTCAACTCAAGCAACAGGATTCATGCTTGAAAACAATATAATGATCACGTGCGCGCATGCGTTCAACTACAAGTTGAATTTAGATATCGACTCGGATGTCGAATATGGCAATACGCATAATTGTGACGAAGTTTGGTTTGATGACTGTATAGTTTACCGAGTAAATGACAGGGCAAAAAAATATGCAGCAAAGGCGTTGTTCTTTGACAAGCATCGTGATTTGGCTATTGTATCCATAGATCAGCCGGATGAAAAATTTGAGTTTTTCCGGCTGGAAGAAACTTTGCAAGTCGCAATAGAAGACAAAGTTTCCGTATTAGGCTTCCCCAACTTAAAAGTTGGGTCTACTGATGTATGTCGGTTCTGGGCTGCGGTCGACAACAAGTATGTCAGGTCTACCATTGAGTGCGGCAGTGTTGACAAGGTACTCTATAGCGGAAATAGCGGAGGGCCATTAATCAATTCCAATCAACATGTTGTTGGTGTGGTTAGGCGCGGTGCTGCTGGAGACCCGGAAGGGACCAACGAATTCGTGTGCGCTTCCGAAGTCGTTAAAGTTCTCAAAGAATTTCAATCAACGCTCGTAATGGCTTAGTACAAAATAGTAGAAGTCGAAAGTCATTGAGTCGAGTGACAAAATCAATGAAAGGTGGTGCTGTATTTGTATCAATGCCACCGCTTTTACCTGAAATTCCAATCCCCCTATTTTGGAGTTTCGATTTCCAGCCGAATACGTATGTTCAGTTGATGAAAATCCCTGTTCATCTAGATATTGAGGACCTGGGTTTAACCGATAACCGTTTCAGGGAAGGTTACCCCGTCCAGCTTTATCAGAATCCCCCTGAGACTGCGTAGGATTGCGTATGGAAGGCTTTAACCGAGTGGGAATGCATTGCCTCACCCGGCTTTGTAGTTGTTCCTGTGAGCGAGAAAAGCTTTCACCTTTTGGACTGTGGTTGTGCTGCATTCCAGCAGGCCAGCAACTGTACGAATACTCTTGCCGTCATTCAGCAGTGTTGTGATGCGGTTACGCAGTTCTGTGTCCACCTGACGACCTTTGTACGTACCTTCCTGCTTCGCCTTCTCGATACCTTCAGCCTGACGACGACGACGGTCTTCATAGTCCTTACGGGCGACTACAGCCAGCATGTCGAGCAACATACCATTGACCGCTGCAATCATTCCCTTCGTGAAGTCGTTCATACCTTCGGTTGGTTTCAATGCTGCGTGACTGGTGCTCAGATCGAGGGATACCACTGTCACTTTCTTGGCTGCGATCTTAGCTTTCAGTGTTGCCCAGTCATCAGGAGACAAGCGGGAGAGTCTGTCGACTTGTTCAATCAGCAGCACGTCGCCTTCATGACTGTCTTCCAACAGACGGAACAACTCAGGACGTTCCAGCTTCGTGCCTGATTCGTTCTCTATGTAGAAGGCTGCAATTTTATGACCATTGTCAGCAGCGAACGATACAAGGGCTGCTTTGGCACGGCTGGCATCTTGCCCAGAGGTTGATGCCCGAAGGTATGCACGGAGAAACATGTTGAAGCCCCCTGTGTATCATTTAGGATGTGTCACATTTTGCTGTGTCACGCAGGGTGTGTCAACAACAGTATTCACCTTCTTTTAGGGGTTGTTTTGGATATTTTATGTACAGCTATGCTGTGGTGCCTGATGTACACCCGTAATGACACAGTGGTTTGCTTCGACATGACTTGCTGGCGCCGAGGGAATCTGTTGTGAATGTGCAACTGTTGCTGAGATGCACTGAATGATGGTGTGGTGGCATCTGTGGTGAGATCGACAAACCAGTTATGGTTAACGCTAACGCCCTGTAGCGGTAAGCACCGCCGGTTTGTGGTGAACCTCATTTAACGTCAGCTAGCCATAGTACGTTCGCTCCAGGTCAACCGTGTGCCATCATGGATAATGGTTTGAACTGCACGACAAGGAAAACGGGATGAATGGTTGGCAACGGTTGTGGGTGCTGGGCAGCGGGACTCTGGCAGTCGTTGTCATTGCATTCGGCGTGGACAGGATCAGTAGGGCAGATGATGTTCAGGACTACCACGATCAATTGATGGTGAGCTATCAGGCCAAGATCAAAGATTTACAACACCCCAACAATGATGCCGTTCCGGGAATACTTTATTCAGCACGAACAGACCACCTTCGCACTGTGGACGAGGTGAAGTCTGCCATTCGACACGCCGAGGATGGCTACAAAAATGAGTTGGCGAACTTACCGTGGAAACAGGCCGAGCAGGTTGCGCTGTTATTTGCGATTTGGTTGGGCTGCTGTCTAGCGGTATACGGAGCTGGCTTAATACTTCGCTGGGTGTATCGAGGGTTTCGCCCTAATAAGGTGTAACAACGTTCAACAACCTGTGACGACATTGCAATGGCGGTTGTGCAATGGTTTGTGATGGATGATCAACCGGCGTCGACTGACTCTGGGTTATTTTTCTGATTTCCACCAAATTGCATTCAACCCAAACGATATTGCAGATAAAGCTGCAACAGTGTTTAAACCAATAGTTCACTGAGTCCATAGAAAATCAGTGTTTGCGACCATGTTGGTCTTCCAATCGGAACTGAATGTGAGTAGTGATGGCCTGATACAATTCCTGATAACGACCACCTGTTTGATACCAGTGACAACTGTGTGTTGTACGAATGTTTAAGTTGTAAATATCTCAGCTACAAAAAAACCTGACACTGGTTAGGTATCAAGGGTTTGATGAGATGGTTGAAGTTGCTGGATTCGCCGTCAACGGTGGAAGGGGATGTCTGGTGTTTGGTTCCTCTTCCTGAATGATCACCAGTTGTATTTCTGTGTGTGACACACAGGAGGCTTGACACCTGATTGTCAATCAGTAGTATTCTTTAGAAGTTATTAACTCTACATACAAAGAGATGATAGCAGTGAGCGAATGCGAATGCTTTTAAAGAGGTGGAGTAGCGAAGCCCACCCGCTGTTGATCTTCTCCTGAGTTTACTCAGAATATATTCTCTGTCGGTACGACAGAATAGTTGTTCTTCAAGATCATGCTTTTTGTTTTGAGGGGTTTTATCCCCTCTCTTCTTTCCTGTCTCAGTAACACTTTGCCTCCGGTAAATACCGGAGAATATCCTATTCAAAGCTTACGCTTTGGACAAGAGGTTCACCCGTCCGTGCAGTGCACGTCGAGCTTCACTCTCTATATATAATAGGACTTTCTCGACCCCCTTGAATTTAAAGACTTGCAGGGCATTTCTTGCGTAATTTTTTAAAAAAAGTTACGTGAAGCTACGCGGCTATGGCGAGACATTCGTCCACACTGAAAGGGCGAAGAGCGCCCGTATGCAGGTATCCAGCGGAGTAATACCAATGCTTTATGTACTGCTTCTGCCTGAAATCGCCTCCCCGAAAAATCAGTCGAGGGTTGATCGTCAGCTTGATCTCACCACTGCGGATATCGCCTGTGCCTGTACGAGATGTGGAGACGCGCACCATATTGCTATCAATCAGGGGCTTCAGCTTTTTCATCAGATTTGACTCTACCGTTCCAAGCGATTTCGCCAAGTCAACTTGAGTCATGATGATCACGTTACGGTACAGAACCAGATCATGAAGTTTCGTCAAAATGCGCGTCATGGGAATCGTGATACGACAATCCGTCCCTGTTCGTCGCCATTCACCGTGGGCATGATCCTGGGCGTCGGTAAGGCAATGCAGCGTATGTGGTGGCAGCTTGCGGCGGTCTACAAGCTTCAGGAGCGCGCTCAGGTCATCAACACTACGGCAGGCGTTAAGCTCGTGCTGGTAGTCAATTCGTCCAGCGTATGCAGAAGACTTGTTGTCATAGCCGTAGATTTCGCCAGTGTCACGATTGATCACCAGTCCATCGATGTGGATAAGAGTTGTTGCGAGTAGTAGCGTATTGCTCATAGTGGTTCTCCTGTTCAGTTCATTTCAATAGGCGTTACCTCGGGTATTGCCAGTTGGTGTGGGTGAATCGCACGCGTAAAAATTCCACATGATGCACTGAGCCGGGATCGACTAATGATCACATCGAGGTGTTGCGCGTTCTGATTGAGCCAAGGGTTATACAGGAAAAACGACCACTCGTCAAGAAAAAGCTTGACAAGCAAGACTTCTCTAGAATTAATTTTTTTGATTTTTGCCATCAGTGGCAAATCTCAGCAACCCAAAAGCCCCGTACAGATTGGGTAATCTGCCGGGCCATCGTTGGATCGGTTGCATGAGGAAAGGTCTCAAAACGCGCTATGGAGATTCACAGGATGGTGTCGCCGCCGCTGGTGTAGTCGCCGTCGGCCACTGGATCACGTTTACCCTGTAATCAATCCGGGATCACAAGGTCCGCAAATGTCGCATCCACTTCTGCTTGAATCTCACGCAAGAGTTTGGCTTCCCTATCTTGCTCTTTCTTTTTCTCTTTCAAGGCAGCAGCCTGCAATAACTGTTCAGTAAGCTTCTGCTTGAAGCTTTCTCTTTCAGATTCCAACCATGCTACATATGACTGTTTAGTTTGAGCGTCGATGACTTCCAAATCAGCTTGGATTACGTTTTCCGGTTTTCGCATGAACGCATGGTATGACATTTGTGCAAAGGTGATTGGGAACTTATTGCTTAGTTCATAACCATGATTAGAAAGTTCGATAACTTTGGTTAAGAAGTCATATGGAAGCTCACCGAATACATGTGTGTGACTTTCACGACTGGTGTGGTATTCAGCATGACGTTCTGCTTGGTGTTGCTTTAGCTCTTGTTCATCATACTTAGGCGCTGTACCTGAGATGGTGATACGTTCATTTGTTTTGTTAGTCATTGTGCTGGTTCCTTTGCTTGTGGATGAGGGCTATCATTTTGTTTACTATGGTTTGTTTGTATTGTTCATCACTGATTGATGTGGTGGTGCTGATTGCATCACTATCAACCTTCTGTACAGTCTGTGCATGTTGGTTTGTTTGTTGTTGCATCTTGCGTCGTTCAAATGCCCTTGTGAGTCCACGACTGAAGTAGTCAAGACTGGCACTCATAGCAATTCATCCTGAGCTTGATGCAATGCAGATACACCGTACTCAGTTGTCAAATGGTCGATAATATCGGTGGTTCTGCGATATTCAACTTTGTCACCAGTAGCAATTGCTGACTGTTGCAAATGAATGTAATGCTTGGTTTGAATCACTGCTAGGTGACGCTCAAGCATTGGTGTTGTGAGTTCTTTCACGGTATTCATGTGTTGTTTTCCTTTGGTGGTTTGTTGGTGTTTAACTAAGCTGCGGTATGGTCAAAATCGCAATTTCAACCTACATAAATCAAGGCGCGCAGACGTGCAAAAGTGGCAACCTAGGGGGTAGCCCAGGGTGGCGGTTTATTGAGGGGGTATTAACGCACTACAGGAGGTGCTATCGATACTTGTTTAGGTATGCTGACGCAACCACAGTACCAGTAAGAAACAAGTCAGATAGATCATGTACGCCGGCGTTAGGATTTTGATGTATCCAATCACGAATGGTTGTCTCACGATCATCTGGTGATGGTGGTACGGGTACACACTCTTTACGAATGCGCGTGGTAACAAGCTGGACTTTACCAGCACGACCAGCGCTGATTCGCTCCATGAAGCTTGAACAACTATCCATCAGTTCACCAGCACTCACCTGCACACCTTTAACCAGAGCCTTCTTGTGAAGTTTGTAATAGTGATTGAGTACAATGATTGAGGCTTCAATGAAACTATGGTCATTATCTGTAGCTGGTGGTGTTGGGCTGGTTATCACCCTCCGAATGAGTTGTGAAGGTTTATGTACGACTATGAAGTTACTCATTGGTTTTCCTTTATTGTATGGTTGTATCCTCTGACTTTGGTGAAAGTATTTAGGATTAATGGGTGTTAGATGTTTGTTGCTTTTTTCTTCGCGTCACTGCGCCGGATGTTGTTGCTGGTCGTGCTAATCAAAACCTGTAGGCAGTGTTGATAATTTGTATGGCCCGCACGACGCATAAGTTCTTCCAGTTGGAATACAGCCTGTTCATTCAGAAAGACCTTCATTGCGAACACTCCAAAGTTTGAGCGATACGATCATGCAGGTATCGATCTACTGTTACGCCACGATCAGCAGCAGCTTTCATAAATAGTGCATAGTGTTCGAAGCTGGCCATAAGCTTGATGGGTATCATCTTGATATGTGATTGTCTCCAAAGTTTGTTTCGGCATTTGTTTGAGCAGGTTGTTGCATGACTTCGCTTTTTGATTAATTGAATGTTACACGCACGGCAGTGCTTCATAGGATTACCTCTGATAGTGGAAGATGATTAGGAAGTGTTAAAAGTGTTTGCAGCAGATAAAAATAAACCCATAACCGGTTAAGATTATGGGTTTATTAGAGCGTTCGGGATGTGGAGGATAACAAGCTTACGAGCTAGAGAAGGAAGGACAATAGATTGCAATACTCCGTAGTGCCGACAATTCAATAAAAAGTGATGCTATACAACTCCACATAAGAGCAATGGTATCATGAATGATTCTCATTTGTCAAGATGCGTCTCAACTAAAGTGACACTTTCTTCAACTGTATTCTTCAAAGTCAAAATTGAGGAGTTGGGTAGCGAAAGATGTCCCAGTGCATCGACCATTGCTTTGATCGGGATACGGCTGCCGTACACACCGAAGGTAACGGCAGAATCTTCGTGACCAGCTATACGCTTGATCAACGAATCTTGGACACCGGCGTCCCGAAGATCATCAATCATTGTGTGACGAAAGCTATGGAAGGTTTTCTTGGGATCGGTAATGCCCATTTTTATCCGATAACGACTAAACCATTTTGACGGTGCGTGCCCTAGTTTTCCACGTACAGGTTCCAGCTCTGGGAATAAACGATCTGAGTTTTGAGTACGCTGAATTTGCACATAATCGAGCAGTCCGAGCCGAATCAACGTGGGGTGGATTGGTAAGGTCCGGCGACTGCTGCTGTTTTTAAGTTTCTGGGATTCGTGACTATCGTCGATCCTAATACAGTCGATTCCCTGTAGCGTGATGAAATCAGCAACGTGCAACTGACAAATTTCTTCCAATCGCATTCCAGTCAAGCGACCGAGTAGTGGTAGCCAGTACCGCCATGGATGCTTGCAAGCCTCAGCCTTGAGCGCATCCAGATTGAGAAGGGTGCTCAGGTCATGTTGTTCAAAAGACAGTCGGGCTTCCTTAGCTGAGCCCGTCATCACCTTGAGTCCCATCAATGGATTCTCGGCAACGTAACCATTCGACTTGCACCAATTCATGAATGCCGAGAGCTTGCGTAGACGGTTGTTCACGGTCACGGCGGTGATGGTTTTGTACGTCCCGCCGAAGTCGATCACCTGCATCAACGTCTTGCCCTTGAACTGAGGCAACAGTGCAAAGTATTGAGGACAACGGCTGAGACGATCTTTCAACAGTCGAGCTTGGTGCACGTCGAACACAGAAGCCGGCATGTCGCCCATCAGCTCAAGCAAATCTCGTAATGAGCGTTCAACTTCGTGTGTGCTGACCTCTCGCCATGTACCGCCGCGTTTTCCCTCTTCTATATAGAGCTTGGACAGGGTAGACAAAGCCGGACCATCAGCGATTGATTTCGCAGGCTTGGCTATGGGGTGGTGTGGGCGATGCATTGAGGGTGGAGCAGGGCATTTATCTCGCCATTCGGAACACAGCTTACGCAGCGTCGGGATGTCTGTCAGGGGGTGTTCGGATAGGTGTCCAAGCACCTGCTGGGCAAGGGACGCAGCGACGAATAAGGCGCTCTGACGTTCGCGAATGTTCAAGCACATGCGCAAGGTGTGACGGTTCGGAAACAGGCGTTTGGGCAGTCGAAGGTTTAGGTAATAGACCGATTGGCGGCGGACGATATAGGTCATAAGTGGAACACCAGAGTGGAACAGCAAAGTGGAACAATGCTGACTGCACCTCTGATTTTCTGACTGCCGTGCAGCTAGTTTGCACGTTAGAAATTTGGCAACCTCAAAAGCCTGAAACCCTTACACCATATAGTCTGCAACGATTCCCGAGCATGCTTGCATGCGACCTAGGCATGATCCGGAAGGAAGCAGCCACAGCGGGAACATTGTGTGCCGGGGTGTGGCTGGTGGGGTTGCCTCCATAACGCACCGCGAATCCTCTTTCGCGTTATCTGTCTGAAAATATTTATTTGTCGTGCTGCCATGGGGCTTGTTCCAGGCGGTTTTTTGCCGTTTCCGATTTTCAGAATGAGCATAAGAAAGGAGGCCGATGTGTCATATCAGACACGTCGGCCTCCTTTTTCATTTCCGGCATTGTTCTTTATTTATGGCACTAAGGCTTGGACAAGGCCTGGTCAACCGCTGCAATCAGCTTTCCCAGATCCTTCGGGGTGGCTTTGTGAATGACGCCGAACAGATACGCCCGCTGTTCATCTTCATCGCCTGAATCCGCGAAAAAGGCTTTCAGCTTTACGTCCAGCACCTCGGCAAGCAGGAACAAGGCTTCAACGCTGGGGGTGTAGGTTCCGGTTTCAAAGCGGCTGATGGTTTTGGGGTCAAAACCGGTTTTTTCGCCGAGTTCAGCCTGAGTAAGCCCCGCGACCTTACGGTAGCGTCGGATGGCTGGACCCAAACTTGAAATTTGCATCGCTCAATTCCCATTTAGAATCAAGAACTTAACGATAGATTTTTGCATTAGACAACTGCATGATCCATCACCTTGCTTTGCAAAATGTGATGCGTTTCGTAGAATCGCCGCCAATAAGGGGTGTTTGGTGACCTGTTTCGAGAAAATGGGCGATGCGAAACCGCCAGCATTGCGCTCCCTTGGCAGCCTTGCACGAGGTTTTTGAGACTAGCCGATCTTCGGTTCCGCGAAGTCATCAAATGCGGGTCATGGAGTGAAAACGTGTTTGCGCAGTCCCACCGCTAGCGACAGCGAGCCTGATTCATGGATGAGAAATACCGCAGGGCCGTGGATGCCGCCGCCATTTTTTCCGAGACCGACCTGAGCGGCCGGATCACCCACGTCAACGATCAGTTCTGCGCCGTGTCCGGCTATAGCCGCGATGAGTTGCTCGGGCAGAACCATCGTCTCCTCAATTCCGGCGTGCACACCGCTGATTTCTTCGCAGGCATGTGGCGCACCATCGCGCTGGGCAACGTCTGGAAGGGCGATATTTGTAATCGCGCCAAGGACGGCAGCCTGTACTGGGTCGAAAGCACCATGGTGCCGGTAATCAATGACGCCACCGGACGGGTTGATCGCTACCTGTCGATTCGTTTCGACATCAGCGAAAAACGCCAGTTATTACATTCCCTGCAATGGCGGGTCGGGCATGACGTGTTGACCGGGCTGCCCAATCGCGCGTTCCTCTCGGACCTGCTGGACCAGGCGCTGGAATTCTCCCGGCAGGAAAACATTCCGCTCGCCGTCTGCATGCTCGACCTCGACGGGTTCAAAGCGGTCAACGACGGCTACGGCCACGCCAGTGGCGATCAATTGCTGGTGGAAGTGGCCAAGCGATTACGCCACATCGTGCGGGGCGAAGATGTGGTGGCGCGGTTGGCCGGCGACGAATTCGTGCTGGTGCTGCGTTACGTACGGGATCTGCCGGAATTGCGCGCGGCGCTGAACCGGGTGCTGGGGGCGATCTCGGCGCCGTACACCTTGCATGGCAAGGACATCAATGTGTTCGCCAGCATCGGCGTCACGCTGTTTCCCCTCGATAATGAAGATGCCGAAACCCTGCTGCGTCACGCCGATCAGGCCATGTACGTGGCCAAGCAGCGCGGTCGCAACCGATTCCATCTGTTCGACGTGTCCAGGGATCAGGAGGTCAAGGCCACTCACCAGACGGTCGAGCGAGTGCGTCAGGCGCTGGCCGCGGATGAGTTGCGTCTGCATTTCCAGCCCAAGGTCAACATGCGTCTTGGCGTGGTGGTCGGCTTCGAGGCGCTGTTGCGCTGGGAGCATCCGCAAAATGGCCTGGTGCCGGCCCGGGAGTTTCTGCCGCTGGTGGAAGAGACGGATCTGATCGTCGACATCGGCGAATGGGTGATCGATCAGGTGCTGACGCAGTTGCGCCAATGGCAGCAGGAGGGGCAGGGCTGGCCGATCAGCATTAATATCGCGGCACGGCATTTTCAGCGCGCAGATTTCGTCGACCGCCTCAGGCACGTCCTCGCCCGGCATGCCGACGTTGCGCCACAGATGCTCGACCTGGAGATCGTCGAGTCGGTGGCAATCGAAAATATCCAGCACGTCAGTGCCTGTCTGCAGGCCTGTCAGGAACTGGGGGTGCAGTTTTCACTGGGCGACTTTGGCACCGGCTATTCGTCGCTGAGCTACCTCAAACGCTTGCGCACGCAAACCATCAAGATCGATAAATCGTTTGTGCGCGATATTCTGGATGATCACGATGATCTGGCGCTGACCACGGCGGTGATCGGACTGGCCCGAGCGTTTGGCCGGCAGGTGATTGCCGAAGGGCTGCAAAGTGTCGAGCACGGGGAGCTGCTGTTGCGACTGGGGTGTGAAGTTGCCCAAGGCTATTTCATCGCCCGGCCGATGCCTCCCGCCGAAGTGCCCGAGTGGGTCGCGGGGTTTGTCGCGCCGCTGCAATGGCGAGTGCTGGATCAGGTTGGCTGAATTCTTGTGGTCACCGCTGGACCCTGTGGGAGTGAGCCTGCTCGCGAAGGCGGTGTGTCATTCAGCATTGATGTCGACTGATACACCGCTTTCGCGAGCAAGCCCGCTCCCACATGGGGCCAGTGTTGATCAGAAGATTTGTTTCCGGCACGCCGACCTCGGTCGCGAGGCTGAGCATCACGTCGAACAGGATGCCCTGGGTCACTTGCCCGCGCTCCAGCTGCACCATCGGCATCGCCCAACTGTCGGCACCACGAAACCTAGCGGCGCTTCGGCGGCGGCGACGTTCAGGCTTATCCACAGCAGTGCCCCCAAAGCAAAACGCATAAACACTCCGGTACGTCGCAAACCTGAGCCGATAAAAGCCCCACAAAGTGCATCTTAGCCAGATTAGACGAGCGCACCGGATGCAATTTTGGCCTTGCTCCGCTAGCATTAGCCGCTTCTGTTCCTTCGTTGCGACGGTTTTCGATGAGTTATCAGGTTCTTGCACGTAAATGGCGTCCGCGCTCGTTCCGCGAAATGGTCGGCCAGACCCATGTGCTCAAGGCTCTGATCAATGCCTTGGACAGCCAGCGGCTGCACCACGCGTACCTGTTCACCGGGACGCGCGGGGTCGGCAAGACCACCATCGCGCGCATCATCGCCAAATGCCTGAACTGTGAAACAGGTATCACTTCGACCCCCTGCGGCGAGTGTTCGGTGTGCCGCGAAATCGACGAGGGCCGCTTTGTCGACCTGATCGAGATCGACGCCGCGAGCCGGACCAAGGTCGAGGACACCCGCGAGCTGCTGGATAACGTGCAATACGCGCCGAGCCGCGGGCGCTTCAAGGTTTACCTGATCGACGAAGTGCACATGCTCTCCAGCCATTCCTTCAATGCGCTGTTGAAAACCCTCGAAGAGCCGCCGCCCTACGTCAAGTTCATCCTGGCGACGACCGATCCGCAGAAACTTCCTGCAACCATTCTGTCGCGATGCCTGCAGTTCTCCCTGAAGAACATGACGCCTGAGCGCGTGGTCGAGCATTTGACCCACGTGCTGGGCGTCGAGAACGTACCGTTCGAAGACGATGCACTGTGGCTGCTCGGCCGCGCCGCCGACGGCTCGATGCGTGACGCCATGAGCCTGACCGACCAGGCCATTGCCTTCGGTGAAGGCAAGGTCATGGCCGCCGACGTGCGGGCAATGCTCGGCACGCTCGATCACGGTCAGGTCTACGACGTTCTGCATTCGCTGATCGAAAGCGACGCCAAGGCCTTGCTCGAAGCCGTTCGCCATTTGGCAGAACAAGGCCCGGACTGGAACGGCGTGCTCTCGGAAATTCTCAACGTGCTGCACCGTGTCGCCATCGCCCAGGCGTTGCCTGAAGGCGTCGACAACGGTCAAGGCGACCGCGATCGGGTGCTGGCACTCGCCCACGCACTGCCGGCAGAAGATGTGCAGTTCTATTACCAGATGGGCCTTATCGGCCGCCGCGACTTGCCGCTGGCGCCAGACCCCCGTGGTGGCTTCGAAATGGTCTTGCTGCGGATGCTCGCGTTCCGACCGGCGGACACCGCGGACGCCCCGAGGCAACCGCTAAAGCCAGTGGGGATCAGCCAGGCCACAGTTGATTCCGCAAATTCAGTGGCTGCCGCGCCGGTTGCGGCGCCGGTAGTCGCTGCGGCAATTGCCCCCGTTGCCCCTGCGCCTGTGCCTGAACCCGTCGCTGCGGCAGTTCCTGCTCCAGAGCCTGAACCGGTTGCGCCCGTTGTCGTGGCCGAGCCTGTGGTTGAGCCTGTCGCGATCGAAGCAGTGGTCGACCTGCCGTGGAATGACCCAGTCGAGCCGGAGCCCGTCCAGAAACCCGCCGTCGAGCCAGTTCTGGAAACCGCCAGCGAACAACCCGATCTGCCGCCCATGCCGTTGCCGACGCCAGACAGCGTGGTGCCGGACGCGCCGGAGTGGGCCGCAGCGCCGATCCCGGAGCCGTCGGTGGCCGACGTCGACGCCGCCACGCCGGGCGTGGACCTGGATGACGAGCCGCCGCTGGACGAAGATTACATCGAGCCGGACATGGATTCGGCCTACAGCTACCTCGATGAACTGGCCAGCGAACACGCCGCCGAACCCGCGCCGGAACCCGAGCCTGAGCCGGCCGCCATGCCCGCCACCGGTCTGGCCTTGCAATGGCTGGAGCTGTTCCCGAAATTGCCGATCTCGGGCATGACCGGCAGCATCGCCGCCAACTGCACCCTGATCGCTGTCGATGGCGACAACTGGCTGTTGCACCTGGACCCGGCCCACAGCGCCTTGTTCAACGCGACCCAGCAACGTCGTCTCAACGATGCGTTGAACCAGTTTCACGGGCGTACGCTGACCCTGACCATGGAGCTGATCAAGCCTGAGCAGGAAACCCCGGCCCAGGCCGCGTCCCGGCGCCGCGTCAACCGTCAGCGCGAAGCGGAGGAGTCGATCCATGGTGATCCGTTCATCCAGCAAATGATGCAGCAGTTCGGTGCGGTGGTCCGTAACGATACTATTGAACCTGTCGAAGCTCTGGTCAGTCAGGGCTAATAACTGAAGGCGTTCGGCCCCAAGGGCCGGGCGCTGTTTAAATCCAAGTACTTTTGAGGTGATTACCATGATGAAAGGTGGCATGGCCGGCCTGATGAAGCAGGCGCAGCAGATGCAGGAAAAAATGGCCAAGATGCAGGAAGAACTGGCCAACGCCGAAGTCACCGGTAAAGCCGGCGGCGATATGGTCACCGTGGTGATGACCGGTCGTCACGACGTCAAGCGCGTGACCATCGACCCAAGCCTGGTTGAAGGCCTGAGCGAAGACGACAAAGAGATGCTGGAAGCGGTGTTCGCTGCCGCCGTCAACGACGCCGTGCGCAAGATCGAAGCCAACAGCCAGGACAAGATGGGCAACATGACCGCTGGCATGCAACTGCCACCGGGGATGAAGCTGCCGTTCTGATTCGCCAAAGCGCGTCGGATGAGCTACAAAAAAATGCCAGGCATCGCGCCTGGCATTTTTGTTTCTGCCTTTTGGAAGTGTAGCGCCAGTGAGGCAGCCTTCGCGGGCAAGCCTCGCTCCTACAGAGGCAACGGTGACCTGTGGGAGCGAGGCTTGCCCGCGAAGAAGTCACATCGGTAAAGCTGACGAAACATCGAACGCCACACCACCACAAAGGTCTGCTCCCCTATACCGCCGAATTCATCGATCACAGGAGACGCTCACATGCCAGACGCATTGACCCTCAACCAACGTATCGTCCTGGCGTCCCGGCCCACAGGCGCGCCGACGCCGGAGAATTTTCGCCTGGAACGGGAAGCACTGCCGGATCTGACTGACGGTGAGATCCTGCTCAAGACTCAATACCTGTCGCTGGACCCCTACATGCGTGGTCGCATGAGTGACGCGCCGTCCTACGCCGCGCCGGTAGAAATCGGCGAGGTGATGACCGGTGGCGCTGTCAGCCGCGTCGAGCGCTCGCTGAATCCGAAGTTCCACGAAGGCGACCTGGTGGTAGGCGCCACCGGCTGGCAGAGCCACAGCATCAGCGATGGCCGCAACATCATTCCGGTGCCGAGCGGTTTGCCGACCCCGTCAATGGCCCTGGGTGTGCTGGGCATGCCGGGCATGACCGCGTACATGGGCCTGATGGACATCGGCCAGCCCAACGCCGGCGAAACCCTGGTGGTCGCGGCCGCTTCGGGCGCGGTGGGTTCGGTGGTCGGCCAGGTGGCGAAGATCAAGGGCTTGCGCGTGGTTGGCGTGGCGGGCAGCGCGGAAAAATGCCGCTACGTGGTGGAGGAATTGGGATTTGATGCCTGCGTCGACCACAAGAGCCCGAACTTTGCCGAGGAACTGGCTCAGGCGTGCTCCGAGGGTATCGATATTTACTACGAGAACGTCGGCGGCAAGGTGTTCGACGCGGTGGTGCCGCTGCTCAATGCCAAGGCGCGGATTCCACTCTGTGGTCTCATCGCTGGCTACAACGCCCACGAAGCACCGACCGGTCCGGATCGCCTGCCGCAATTGCAGCGTACGTTGCTGACCAAGCGTGTACGAATCCAGGGCTTTATCGTGTTCGACGACTACGGTGATCGTCAGCCGGAGTTCGTCAGCGCCATGGCGCCGTGGGTGCGAGACGGCAAGGTCAAGTTCCGCGAAGACGTGGTCGATGGCCTTGAGAATGCCCCCGAAGCCTTCATCGGTCTGCTGGAAGGACGCAACTTTGGCAAACTGGTGGTTCGGGTCGCTCAGGACTGAGTAATTGACGCTAAACAGAGGCGCGGGTATAAACCGCGTCTCGTTGTTTTGTCGGACGTTTCCCCATGAGCTTCAGCCCTTTGATTCGCCAACTGATCGACGCCCTGCGAATTTTGCCGGGTGTCGGTCAGAAAACTGCCCAGCGCATGGCGCTGCAACTGCTTGAGCGTGATCGCAGCGGTGGTTTGCGACTGGCTTCGGCACTGAGCCAGGCCATGGAAGGGGTGGGCCATTGCCGGTTATGCCGCACGCTGACCGAAGACGACCTCTGCCCGCAATGTTCAGATACCCGCCGTGACGACACCTTGCTTTGCGTGGTGGAAGGTCCGATGGATGTGTACGCCGTGGAGCAGACCGGTTTCCGTGGTCGCTACTTTGTGCTCAAGGGCCATCTCTCGCCGCTCGACGGGCTGGGGCCGGAGGCCATTGGTATTCCGCAGCTGTTGGCGCGGATTGAAGAGGCGGGCACGTTCACTGAAGTGATTCTGGCCACCAACCCGACCGTGGAAGGTGAGGCGACGGCGCATTACATCGCGCAGTTGCTGAGCAATAAAGGTTTGATAGCTTCGCGTATCGCCCACGGTGTGCCGTTGGGGGGTGAGCTGGAACTGGTTGATGGCGGGACGTTGGCGCATTCGTTTGCGGGGCGTAAGCCGATAACCTTGTAGTGCTTGAACTGACGCCATCGCGGGCAAGCCCGCTCCCACAGTGTCCGGTGTTGATTAGAAATCTGTGATGACCCCAGTCCCTGTAGGAGCGAGGCTTGCCCGCGAAGGCCGCGCCTCGGTCCATCTGATTCACACAATTCTATTGAAAACCAAGCAAGCGCTCGGTTAACTTCGCTGAACCTTCAGTGGAGCTCGCCGATGCCTGCCTTTCAGGAATACTTCGATCCCAGCCACCAATTGGTCCGCGACAGCGTCAGACGTTTCGTCGAGCGTGAGATTCTTCCGGACATTGATCAGTGGGAAGAAGCTGAAAGCTTTCCCCGCGAGCTCTACCTCAAGGCCGGTGCGGCGGGGATTCTGGGGATTGGTTATCCCGAATCCCTCGGTGGCAGCCACGAAGGTGATCTGTTCGCTAAGGTCGCTGCCAGCGAAGAGCTGATGCGCTGTGGCTCCGGCGGTCTGGTGGCGGGCCTCGGTTCGCTGGACATCGGCCTGCCGCCGATTCTCAAGTGGGCCAGGCCTGAAGTCCGTGATCGTGTCGTGCCGCAAGTGCTGGCCGGCGAGAAGATCAGCGCCCTGGCCGTCACCGAACCGAGCGGCGGTTCCGATGTGGCCAACCTGCAAACCCGCGCTGTGCGTGACGGCGACTTTTACCGGGTCAGCGGCAGCAAAACCTTTATCACCAGTGGTATCCGCGCGGACTTCTACACCGTTGCGGTGCGCACGGGTGAACCAGGATTCGGTGGCATCAGTCTGCTGCTGGTCGAAAAGAGCACGCCCGGTTTCACCGTCGGCCGTCAGTTGAAGAAAATGGGCTGGTGGGCATCGGACACGGCCGAACTGTTCTTCGATGATTGTCGGGTGCCTGTGGGAAATCTGATCGGCGCCGAGAACATGGGATTTGCCTGCATCATGGGCAACTTCCAGAGCGAACGCCTGGCGTTGGCGCTGATGGCCAACATGACGGCGCAGCTGGCGCTGGAGGAAAGCCTGAAATGGGCGCGTCAGCGCGAAGCCTTTGGCAAACCCATCGGCAAGTTCCAGGTGCTTAAACACCGCCTCGCGGAAATGGCCACGGCGTTGGAGGTGTCACGGGAGTTCACTTACCGTCAAGCGGCGAAAATGGCGGCGGGGCAGAGCGTGATCAAGGAGATTTCCATGGCGAAGAATTTTGCGACCGACACGGCTGACCGGATTACGACGGATGCGGTGCAGATCCTCGGCGGCCTCGGTTACATGCGCGAGAGTCTGGTGGAGCGGCTGTATCGGGATAACCGAATTCTGTCGATCGGCGGTGGGACGCGGGAAGTGATGAACGAGATTATCAGTAAGCAAATGGGGCTTTGAGTCTTACGGTGTGTCGGCTTACGCCTTCGCGGGCAAGCCTCGCTCCTACGGTTTTCGGTCGAAGCCGAATATCCGACACGACCCTGATCGTGTAGGAGCGAGGCTTGCCCGCGATGGCGTCAGTGAGGGCGTTGCTTACTTCTCGCTCAACGCAAACTGCGTCAGGCAAAACGTAGCAATTCCCATATCGTTCAGCCGCTGCGACCCACCCAGCTCCGGCAGATCAATAATCGCCGCCGCTTCATGAACCCGCGCGCCCATGCGCCGAATCAGGTTCGCCGCGGCGATCAGCGTACCGCCGGTGGCGATCAAATCATCAAACATCACCACTGAATCGCCTTCGCACAGGCTGTCAGCGTGCACTTCGAGAAAGGCTTCGCCGTACTCGGTGGCATAACCCTCGGCCAGCACGTCGGCCGGCAGTTTGCCTTGCTTGCGAAACAGCACCAACGGCTTGTTCAACTGATACGCCAGCACCGAGCCGATCAGGAAGCCACGGGCATCCATCGCGCCGAAATGCGTGAAATCCGCCTCGACATAACGATGGGCGAAGCTGTCCATCACCAGGCGCAAGGCCGTAGGCGACTGGAACAACGGTGTGATGTCGCGAAAGATCACGCCGGGCTTGGGGAAGTCGATCACGGGGCGGATCAGGGATTTGATGTCAAAGGCGTCGAAGGCCATGGTCGAAGAATCCTGGCAGGCTGCAAACGTCGCAGTATAACGGCGGCTGAACCGTTTCGCTCAGCCGCAATTGTTGCCGTCAGCCTTCGAGCGATCCACCGGCCAGTGCGCACAGCTGGATCGGGTCGAGGATATGGATTTCCTTGCCCTCGGCCGCGATCAGCTCGTTTTGCTGGAAGCGCGTGAACACCCGGGACACGGTTTCCACCGCCAGGCCCAGGTAATTGCCGATTTCGTTGCGCGACATGCTCAGGCGGAACTGGTTGGCCGAGAAACCCCGGGCGCGGAAACGTGCCGAGAGGTTGACCAGAAACGTGGCAATGCGCTCGTCGGCGGTTTTCTTCGACAGCAGCAACATCATTTGTTGATCGTCGCGAATCTCTCGGCTCATGACACGCATCAGCTGACGGCGCAGTTGCGGCAGTTGCAGGGCCAGTTCATCGAGGCGTTCGAAGGGGATTTCACACACCGACGTGGTTTCCAGGGCTTGCGCCGAGACCGGGTGCTTTTCGGTGTCCATGCCCGACAGGCCGACCAGTTCGCTCGGCAAGTGGAAACCGGTGAGCTGTTCTTCACCGCCATCGCTCAGGCTGAAGGTCTTGAGGGCGCCGGAGCGTACTGCATAGACGGAATCGAAGGTGTCACCCTGGCGGAACAGGAACTCGCCTTTTTTAAGCGGGCGACCCCGTTTGACGATCTCGTCCAGCGCATCCATGTCTTCCAGATTCAAAGAAAGTGGCAAGCAGAGGGGGGCCAGGCTGCAATCCTTGCA
The DNA here is from genome assembly GCF_054897715.1 of Pseudomonas sp. RT6P73. Lineage (NCBI taxonomy): Bacteria > Pseudomonadati > Pseudomonadota > Gammaproteobacteria > Pseudomonadales > Pseudomonadaceae > Pseudomonas > Pseudomonas sp. RT6P73. Next base: position 1,597,711 of record NZ_JBUBUV010000002.1, read on the forward strand.
ATGGGCCTGGCTGTGAGCGCGCAGTTTTACTGGCTCGGACATTTCTTCAATCCTTGTGGGAAAACACACATAAGCCGTAAGGGTAACTCACGGGAGGACATTCAGGCCAGTTTGTGCCGTTTTTGTCGCATGACGATAAAAGGCCGCGCTCGGCGGCCGTCAGGCTAGCATCCGCAATCGTGCAAGAAACCTGTTTCACGGCCATCAGATCACCCGGGAAAACCGCTGGTGATTGTGCTGTTGCAAATAGGCATCGAACACCATGCACACCGAGCGCACCAGCAAGCGACCGGCGGGCAGTACGTTGATCCGCTCGTTGTCGAGGCTGATCAAACCGTCATCGGCCATGGTCAGTAGCTGAGGCCACAGTTCACCGAAGTAACCGCGAAAATCGATGTTGAAGGCTTGTTCGATGTCCGCGAACTCCAGGGTGAACGTACAGATCAACTGCTGGATCACTGCCCGCCGCACGCGGTCGTCGGCGTTGCATATCAGGCCGCGGCTGGTCGCTAGCTGCGCGACGGCGAGGGCGTTCTGGTACTGGTTCAGGTCGCTGTTGTTCTGGCAGTAGAGATCGCCGATCTGACTGATGGCCGACACCCCCAAGCCGATCAAATCGCAATGCCCGTGAGTGGTGTAGCCCTGAAAGTTACGCTGCAGGGTCGATTCTTCCTGGGCAATCGCCAGCTCGTCGTCGGGGAGGGCAAAGTGGTCCATGCCGATGTAGCGGTAACCGGCAGCGGTCAGCTGTTCGATGGTGCGCTGGAGCATTTCCAGCTTCTGCGCGGGCGTCGGCAGTTCGTTGCCGTTGATTCGCCGTTGCGGCATGAAGCGTTCCGGCAGGTGCGCGTAGTTGAACACCGAGAGCCGGTCCGGTTGCAGCGCGATGACTTCGTCGACGGTGCGGGCGAAGTTGTCCGGTGTCTGCTTCGGCAGGCCGTAGATCAGGTCGATGTTGATCGAGCGAAATTGCAGGGTCCGGGCGGCGTCGATCACGGCGCGGGTTTCTTCCAGGCTTTGCAGGCGATTGACCGCCCGTTGCACTGCGGGATCGAGGTCTTGCAGGCCAATGCTGACGCGATTGAAGCCCAGTTCACGGAGCAGGCCCATGGTCGACCAATCGGCTTCGCGTGGGTCGATCTCGATGCCGTAGTCGCCGGAATCGTCGTCCAGCAGGTTGAAATGCTTGCGTAACTGCGCCATCAACTGGCGCAGTTCGTCGTGACTGAGAAAGGTCGGGGTGCCGCCGCCGAAGTGCAGTTGTTCGACCTTTTGCGCCGGGTCGAGGTGGCAGGCGATCAGCTGAATTTCCTGCTCAAGGCGCTGCAAATAGGGCAGGGCGCGGCCACGGTCTTTGGTGATGACTTTGTTGCAGGCGCAGTAGTAGCAAATGTTCGCGCAGAACGGCACATGGACGTACAGCGACAATGGGCGCAGGGCCTTGCGGCTGTCGCGCAGGGCGTGGAACAGGTCAAATGTGCCGACCTGTCCGTCGAATTGCACCGCGGTCGGGTAAGAGGTGTAGCGCGGCCCCGCCAGGTCGTAACGGCGGATCAGATCGGTGTCCCAACGAATGGCGTCGAGCATCATGCGGGCATTCCCCCGGATAGGCTGGCAGTGTCAGCGAGTCTAGGGGGTGCGACGCTGGGGCATCTTGATTTGCATCAACGGGTGTCATTACCAAACATCACTCTGTAGCAGCTGCCGAGCCTGCGAGGCTGCGTTCGGCGGCGCAGCCGTCGTAAACCCTGAGTATCAAATTCACCTGAAACACCGCACAGTCTGATTTCACGACGGCTGCGCCGCCGAACGCAGCCTCGCAGGCTCGGCAGCTGCTACAAGGCCGTGTCGCCGATCTAATGCCCCATGAGCCAATGCTGATGCGGCCCCGGCAACGTCCAGATGCCGAACAGCATCACCAGCAACCCACCGGTCATCCGCACACTACGTTTGCGCAACAACGCCGTGACCCGTTCGGCCGCCAGCCCGGTGGCCAGCAGCACCGGCCAGGTGCCGAGCCCGAACGCGAGCATCAGCAACGCACTGTCCAGCGCATTGCCCTGGCTCGCCGCCCACAGCAACGTGCTGTAAACCAACCCGCACGGCAACCACCCCCACAGCGCGCCCAGCAGCAGCGCGCGGGGCAGGCTCGACACCGGCAGCAGTTTGTTGGCAACCGGCTGAATATGCCGCCACAGGCCGCGACCGAGGCTTTCGATGCGGGTAAGGCCGCTCCACCAGCCGGCGAGGTACAGGCCCATGGCGATCAGCAGCAGGCCGGCGATCACCCGCATGAACATCGCCGCCGGGCTGTTGGCCACTGCCCAACCCGCCAGGCCGATCAGAAGTCCGGCCGTCGCATAGCTGAGAATTCGCCCCAGGTTGTAGGCCAGCAGCAGGCGAAAGCGGCGGCTGCGTTGTTCCTTGGGAATCGCCAGGGTCAACGCGCCCATCAAGCCGCCGCACATGCCCAGGCAATGCCCGCCGCCGAGCAGGCCGAGAATCACCGCAGACACAAGCAGGGGCGCCAACTCAAGCATGCGGAGGTGCCTTGTCGTCCGGTTTGGCCGGATGGCCGCTGGCTTCGTCGACCGCGGCCTTGTGGTTCGGGTCCTGGTCGTCGAACAGAATGCTGTGGGCCGGGCCGTCGAGGTCGTCGTACTGACCGCTGTCGACCGCCCAGAAGAAGATATAGACAGCGATGGCCACGATCAGCAGCGCGGCCGGGATCATCACGTAGAGAGCTGGCATCTGGACTCCATGCCCGCGCGGCTCAGGCCGGCAGCGGGCGGGTTTCTGGCGTGGTGCGGGCAGCAGGCGCGCTCGGCAGGCGAGTCAGGCGCAGGGCGTTCAACACCACGGTCAACGAACTGATGGACATGCCGACCGCGGCCCATACCGGCGTGATCCAGCCGAGGGCGGCGAACGGCAACATGAGGCCATTGTACAGCCCGGCCCACAGCAGGTTCTCGATGATTACCCGACGAGTGCGCCGTGCCAGGCTGAAGGCTTGCACCAGCGCATCGAGACGGTTCGACAGCAACACCGCATCGGCGCTGGTTTTCGCCAGATCGGTGGCCGAGCCCATCGCTACGCTGATGTCGGCGGCGGCCAGCACCGGCACGTCGTTGACCCCGTCACCGAGCATCAACACCTTGCGGCCTTCCTTGTGCAGCTGTTGCAGGACCTGCAATTTATCGTCCGGACGCAACCCGCCCCGGGCTTCGTCGATGCCCAGCTCGGCGGCCACGCTGGCGACCATCGGCGAGGTATCGCCCGACAGCAGCAATGTGCGCCAGCCAAGGGCTTTGCAGGCTTCCAATAGCGCCGGTGCATCGGCGCGCAAACGGTCATCGAGGACAAACCACGCCAGTGGCCCTTGGCTGTCGCCGAGCAGCAACCATTGGCCCGCTTCGTCGGGCATCACCGGTACAGCGGCGCCACTGAGTCCGCAGACAAAACCCGGCTGGCCGATACGCAAGCGTTGCGTGCCGACCAGGCCTTCAAGGCCAAGCCCCGGCGTGCTGAGAACTTCTTCGGCCGCAAGCGGCGCCCGGCCAAATGCACGGGCGATCGGATGTTCGGAACGGTTTTCCAGGGCTGCGGCGAGACCCAGGCATTGATCGCTATCGAGCGCGCCGAGAGGACGAATCGAACGCAAGGCCAGACGACCTTCCGTCAACGTGCCGGTCTTGTCGAAAATCACCGTGTCGATCTGGTTCAGACCTTCCAGCACATGACCGCGCGTCAGCAGCAAGCCGAGCTTGTGCAGGGTGCCGGTGGCGGCGGTGAGCGCGGTCGGCGTGGCCAGCGACAAGGCGCACGGGCACGTCGCAACGAGCATCGCCAGGACAATCCAGAAGGCTCGCGACGAATCCAGTTCCCACCACAACAGGCCGATGCAGGCGGATGCGATCAGCGTGAGCAACAGGAACCATTGCGCGGCACGGTCGGCGATTTCCGCCAAGCGTGGCTTCTCGGCCTGGGCGCGGTCCAGCAGGCGGACGATGGCTGACAGCCGCGTGTCCTGACCCAGTGCCAGTACTTCCACGGTCAACGCGCCTTCGACGTTCAGGGTGCCGGCGGTGACCGCATCACCCTGCGTGCGCGGCTGCGGCAGGTACTCGCCGGTCAGCAACGATTCGTCGATGCTCGATTGGCCATCGAGGATCTTGCCGTCGGCCGGCAGGATCGCACCCGGATGCACCAGCACTTGATCGCCGACGCGCAGTTCGCTGAGCAGGATCCGCTCGCTCTGGCCGTCGGCACTCAAGCGCAGGCACGAAGCAGGCAACAGGTTTACAAGCTGTGCGGTAGCGGCGGCCGTGCGTTCCCGTGCGCGGCGTTCCAGGTAACGCCCGGCGAGAAGGAACAGCGCAAACATTCCCACGGCATCGAAATACAGCTCGCCGACGCCGGTGATCGAGGTCCAGATCCCGGCGATGTAGGCACTGCCGATTGCCAGGGACACCGACACATCCATGGTCAGGTGGCGGGTGCGCAAATCGCGCATCGCCCCTTTGAAGAACGGCGCACAGCTGTAGAACACGATCGGCGTGGTGAGGAACAGCGCGACCCAGCGCAGGATGGTGTGCAGCTCGGGGCTCAGGTCGATGTTGAATTCCGGCCAGGTGGCCATAGTCGCCATCATCGCCTGGAACCACAGCAGCCCGGCGACACCGAGTTGGCGCAAGGCCAGACGGTTTTCGCTGGCCAGTTGTTCACTGGCGCGGTCGGCTTGATACGGGTGCGCGGCGTAACCGATGTGGCGCAATTCGCTGAGCACCTGGCTCAACGGCAATTGCGCGTCGGCCCAACGCACATGAAGGCGATGGTTGGACAGGTTCAACCGAGCCTCGGCCACCGCCGGCAAGGCGCGCAGGTGTTTCTCGATCAGCCAGCCGCAAGCGGCGCAGCTGATACCTTCCATCAACAGGGTGGTTTCGGCGAGTTCACCGTCGTGGCGCACGAAGGGCTTTTGCACGTCGACACGGTCGTAGAGCGCCAACTCATCCACCAACTGCACCGGCAAGGCTTCGGGGTTGGCCGATGACTCGCTGCGATGCTGGTAATAGCTTTCCAGCCCACCGGCCACGATCGCTTCAGCCACGGCCTGACAACCCGGGCAGCAGAACTCACGGGTTTCACCGAGGACGGCGGCGGTGAAGCGGCTGCCGGCCGGGACGGGCAGGGCGCAGTGGTAGCAGGGGGTTGGCGTGGTCATGTCTGTTGCCATGAGAACCATTGTGGCGAGGGAGCTTGCTCCCGTTCGGCTGCGAAGCAGTCGCTATTGCGAACTCGCGATGCCTGAAAGAATCGGTTTGCTGGTTTCAGGGGCGCTTCGCACCCCAGCGGGAGCAAGCTCCCTCGCCACAGTTGACCGTATTCACCGGAAATTACTTCTTCAGGTCTTCGGCGCCTTGCAGCGGTTCATCACCCAGCAGCAATTCCTTGTCATGGCTGACCAGCTCTTCTTCGAACATGCGCCAGATGTGGTCGTCCTGAGTGCCCAGCAATTCGACGAAGCGACGGCCTTCAATCTTGTCACTCAACTGACCGATATAGCGGCCCTGTTCGGTTTCACTGCGGGCCAGGGTGATCTTGCGATCCTTCTCCGGCTGGGTTGGCGAGATCAGGTTCAGCTCAAGGGTTTTCGGTTGGCTGTTGCCGCTCAGGCGCAAGTCGACTTCGCCGGTCACGTCATCCAGGTGAACGCTGGCTCGCAGTAACAGGGTCTGGGCCAGCAGCTCACGGTCGAGAGAGCGGTTGATGCCTTTGCCGGCCTCGTAGTAGTTGTCGTTGACCAGGTTATCCGGGTTGTTCACCGCGATCGTCACCATGGACAAGGTCAGGGTCACGGAACAGGCCAGGATGGCGATGATGATCCACGGCCAAAGATGCTTGTACCAAGGGCTTGCGGCGTTTGCTGCGGGCATGATCACTTCTCTCAACGAATTTGTGGGCCGATGAATCGGCTCTTGGCTTCAACGTGGACGCTGTCGTCGTCGGCATCCTTGAGGATGAATATCACCTCGTTGGTGCTCGACGGCAGTTTTTCCGGTGCGATCGACAGTTCGACCGGCTGACTGAAAATCTCCCCGGCGGCGACTTTGATTTCGCGCTTGCCTTGCAGCTTCAGGTCCGGCAAACCGGAGGCTTCCAGCACGTAGGTATGGTCGCGCTGGTCCTTGTTCATGATCTTCAGGCTGTAGACGTTCTCGATCCTGCCTTCGGCGTTCTCGCGGTACAGCACGCGGTCCTTGCTGACGTCGAAACCGACCAGCGAACGCATGAAAAAAGCACCCGCCAGCAAGCCCATCATCGCCAACAGCACCACCGCATAGCCGATCAGGCGCGGGCGCAGTTTATGGGTTTTTTGCCCGGACAGGTTGTGCTCGGTGGTGTAGCTGATCAACCCGCGGGGGTAGTCCATTTTGTCCATGATGCTGTCGCAGGCATCGATACACGCCGCGCAGCCGATGCATTCGATCTGCAGACCGTCGCGAATGTCGATACCGGTCGGGCAGACTTGGACGCACATGGTGCAATCAATGCAATCGCCCAGGCCCTGGGCCTTGTAGTCGATGCCTTTCTTGCGCGGGCCACGGCTTTCCCCGCGGCGCGGATCGTAGGAAACGATCAGTGTGTCTTTGTCGAACATCACGCTCTGGAACCGCGCATACGGGCACATGTAAATGCACACTTGCTCGCGCAACCAGCCAGCGTTGCCGTAGGTGGCCAAGGTGAAGAAACCGACCCAGAAGTACGACCAGCCATCCGCCTCGCCGGTGAAAAAATCGATCGTCAGTTCACGAATGGGCGAGAAGTAGCCAACGAAGGTCATGCCGGTGACGAAGCCGATCAACAGCCACATCGAGTGCTTGCTGAGTTTACGCAGGAATTTGTTGGCGCTCATTGGCGCCTTGTCGAGCTTGATGCGCTGGTTGCGGTCGCCTTCGGTGACCTTTTCGCACCACATGTAAATCCACGTCCAGACGCTCTGCGGGCAGGTATAACCGCACCACACTCGACCGGCATACACGGTAATGAAGAACAGGCCGAAGGCGCTGACGATCAAAATGCCTGAGAGCAGGATGAAGTCCTGAGGCCAGAAGGTCGCACCGAAGATGAAGAATTTACGCTCCGGCAGGTTCCACCAGACGGCTTGATGACCGCCCCAGTTCAGCCAGACCGTGCCGAAATACAGCAGAAACAACCCGGCACCGCCCATCATCCGCAGGTTACGGAACAAGCCGGTGAAGGCGCGGGTGTAGATTTTTTCCCGAGAGGCGTAGAGGTCGACGCTGTTGTTCGCGTCTTTGGCGGGCGGTGTGACGTCGTGTACCGGAATCTGATTGCTCATCATTGCATCCCACGGCAGTGGAAAAATGCCCCGGTCAGTACATGCCGACCGCGGTCAAAAAGAGGTGTTGCAGTGGCGCAATGATACGCCGGTAGCGCCAGCGAACGGGTGCGACCTTTGGTCGCGTTGGTGGAAAATCATGAATGGTGTAGCAGATGTAACAAAACGTGATTCAGATCAATTGACTTGTGAAGTATGGACGTTTTTGACGCGGTCGACACCCGAACGGTCAAAGGAATGACTGAGTGCACGGGTCACGTGATCGACGCGCCGATCGTGGGGTTGAATATTCGAGAAGTTGTAACTTTTTTATTAAGTTGTTAGTTGTCTTTTAAGAGGGGGTTGAGTCGTAACATGTGCTATCGATCTGGTTGAATTTTAAGTTTGTTTTAGTGTTGTCGTTGTTATAGCGTTGTCGTGCAAATTTGATGCTTCTTTAAGAAAGCTCATTGCTTTTATCAACAATGAAATGGAATTCAAATGCGATTACTAATAATGGCCAAACACTGTTTTGGCGCAGCGCTCTTTGTCTTGTTTACATCCGCCAATGCGGCAGATCATTTTACTCCGCAATATTTGGTCTTTGCCTCGGACCCCCAATATCCTTGGACCGAAGCCACCGATTTGGGCTTGCCGGAATCCGACAGTGAACAGGAAAAGCAGTCTAAAGTTCTGATCGATGCCCAATATTCCGATATTGCAACTTTCAGAGCCTCCAATGGCGGCGCCGCTAAAGTACCTGTCATGATCAATGGGGATATGACGGCGTTCGGACACGGATGGCAGCGTTCTTATATTAAGCCAGTCCTTGATAAGCACCTGCAGAAGGAATACGACTACGGGTTGGGTAATCATGACTATCAGAACAACGTCGATGATTGTTTTTTAAATAGTTGTGCGGCGGGCAGTGTCGTGGATTTTATGGCGCACTATGCCACGCGTCCGACTTCGATGGACTTGAACGTCAATAAAGAGGGGACGATCGTCAATAACGTGCGTGGCAGTCTGGCGTACTCAACGAACTTCGGGTTAGTGCACCTGGTGCAGTTAAATAACGAGCCGACATACAGCACCGAGTTTACTGCCTGGAATTGGGGCGTTCCGACCCGTTACACCATCACTGACGCCCTGGACTGGCTCGAACGGGATCTGAAGCAGGCCCGCCAGCAGGGCAGGATCATTATGCTGAACATGCACAAACCTGATGACTGGAAGGGCAGCGACGAGCAGATTGACAGGTTCAGAACCCTGATTCAGGACTATAAGGTCACTGCGGTGTTTGCCGGGCATTTTCATCGGGATGGCGGTGAATGGTGGGATTACAACAAGTGGAAGTATTTTGGTGATGTTCCGGTCTTTCTCAGTGGCGGGGCCTCAGCCCAGACATACGTAACCACCCGCTTCTCGGAAGACTGGAAAAGCTTGACGGTCAATCTGGTGAAGAACAACAAGTGGTCTGAGCAGCAGGAAATCGAAACGGTTCCCGTGCGTTAAATATTGTTTTCGAGGATGAAAAAAAGGCCCCGCCATTGAACTGGCGGGGCCTTTATTGTTGCGTTGCAGCAAGTGCCTTACTGAGCGTCTTCCGCCGGCGCTTTCTCACCGTGAGAGAGGCTGTAGACGTAAGCGGCCAGCAGGTGAACCTTGTCGTTGCCTTGCAGCTGTTCTTGCGCAGGCATCTGGCCCTGACGGCCGTAACGGATGGTCTGCTGCAGTTGGGCGAAGCTCGAACCGTAGATGAACGCTGCCGGGTGAGTCAGGTCAGGGGCGCCCATCGCTGGAGTGCCTTTGCCTTCCGGACCGTGGCACACCGCGCAGTTGGCGGCGAACAGCTTCTGGCCGGCCACCGGATCGGCCTTGGTGCTTTCCGGCATTTTGCGGCCATCGAGGTTGGTCAGCACGAACGAAGCAACGTCGGCAACGCCTTGCTCGCCGATCACGTCAGCCCACGCCGGCATGACCGCGTGACGGCCACCCATGATGGTGGTCTTGATGGTTTCTGCCTCACCGCCCCAGCGCCAGTCGGCGTCGGTCAGGTTCGGGAAGCCATAAGCGCCCTTGGCGTCGGAGCCGTGGCAGACCGAGCAGTTGGAGGCGAACAGGCGGCCACCCATCTTCAGGGCTTGCGGGTCCTTGGCGACTTCTTCAATCGGCATGGAAGCGAACTTGGCGAAGATCGGACCGAACTTGGCGTCCGACTTGGCCATTTCCTTTTCCCACTCGTGAACGCCGGTCCAGCCAGTCTGGCCGTTGGCGAACGTAGTCTGCTTCTCGTTGTCCAGGTAGTTGTAACCCGGCAACAGGCCTTTCCAGTTACCCAGGCCCGGGTACAACACCAGGTAGCCCAGGGCGAAGATGATGGTGCCCACGAACAGCATGAACCACCATTTCGGCAGTGGGTTGTCGTACTCCTCGATCCCGTCGAAGGAGTGGCCAACCGTTTCCTCTGTCTGCTCGGCGCGCTGGCCCTTGCGGGTGGACAGCAGCAGCCAGGTCAGGGCGAAGATGGTGCCGAGACTGAGGACTGTGACGTACAGACTCCAGAACGTAGTCATTCTTTGTTACTCCTAGAAGCTTGCTCGACGTGCTTGATGGCTTCGGGATCATCCGCGAAAGGCAGCAAGGTCGCGTCTTCAAACTCCGACTTGCGCTTGGGGCTGAACACCCACAGCGCCAGTCCGATGAAGGCCACCATCACAACAACGGTGCCCAGGCCACGAATCATCCCGATATCCATCTAAATCACCGTTTGCTTTTGATGATGGTGCCCAGGCCTTGCAGATAGGCCACCAGCGCGTCCATTTCGGTTTTGCCCTTCACAGCATCCTTGGCGCCGGCGATGTCTTCGTCGGTGTAAGGGACGCCGAGCGTGCGCAAGACTTCCAGTTTCTTGGCGGTGTCTTTGCCGTCGAGCTTGTTTTCCACGAGGAACGGGTAGGCCGGCATTTTCGACTCAGGCACTACGTTGCGCGGGTTGTACAAATGCGCACGCTGCCAGTCATCGGAGTAACGACCGCCGACACGGGCCAGGTCCGGACCGGTACGCTTGGAACCCCACAGGAACGGGTGGTCCCAGACGCTTTCACCGGCCACCGAGTAGTGGCCGTAACGTTCGGTTTCAGCACGGAACGGGCGGATCATCTGCGAGTGGCAGCCGACACAACCGTTGGCGATATAGACGTCACGTCCTTCGACTTCAAGGGCGGTACGAGGCTTCATGCCTTCGACCGGCTTGTTGGTGACGTCCTGGAAAAACAGCGGAACGATCTGGGTCAGGCCGCCGATGCTGACGGCGATAACCATGAAGAAGGCCAGCAGGCCAATGTTCTTCTCGACTGCTTCATGCTTCATCAGTGAGCTCCAACTACAGCAATCTGAGCGGCGGCTTCAGCTTCAGCCGGGTTCGAGGCACGTACGGTGCGCCATACGTTGTAGGCCATGAACAGCATGCCGCTGGCAAAGAACGCACCGCCCAGGGCGCGAACGATGAAACCAGGGTGGCTGGCTTGCAGGGCTTCGACGAACGAGTAGGTGAGGGTGCCGTCGTCGTTGATTGCACGCCACATCAGACCCTGGGTGATGCCGTTGACCCACATCGAAGCGATGTACAGAACGGTACCGATGGTCGCGAGCCAGAAGTGCGCGTTGATCAGGCCGATGCTGTGCATCTGCGCGCGACCGAACAGTTTCGGGATCATGTGGTAGATGGCACCGATCGAGATCATCGCTACCCAGCCCAAGGCACCGGCGTGTACGTGGCCGATGGTCCAGTCGGTGTAGTGCGACAGCGAGTTCACGGTCTTGATGGCCATCATCGGACCTTCGAAGGTCGACATGCCGTAGAACGCCAGCGATACCACGAGGAAGCGCAGGATCGGGTCGGTGCGCAGCTTATGCCAGGCGCCCGACAGGGTCATCATGCCGTTGATCATGCCGCCCCAGCTCGGAGCCAGCAGGATGATCGACATCGCCATGCCCAGGGACTGAGCCCAGTCTGGCAGTGCGGTGTAGTGCAGGTGGTGCGGACCGGCCCAGATGTACAGGGTGATCAGCGCCCAGAAGTGCACGATCGACAGGCGATAGGAGTAGATCGGACGCTCGGCCTGCTTTGGAACGAAGTAGTACATCATCCCCAGGAAGCCCGTGGTCAGGAAGAAACCGACCGCGTTGTGACCGTACCACCACTGAATCATCGCGTCAGTCGCACCCGAGTAGGCAGAGTAGGACTTGAACAGGCTGACCGGCAGTGACATGTGGTTGACGATGTGCAGCATCGCCGTCACGACGATGAAGGCGCCGTAGAACCAGTTACCCACATAGATGTGCTTGGTCTTGCGCTTGACGATGGTGCCGAAGAACACCAGACCGTAGGTGACCCAGACAATGGCCAGCAGAATAGCCAGGGGCCATTCCAGTTCCGCGTATTCCTTGGTGGTGGTGTAACCCAGCGGCAAGGTAACGATTGCGCCGATGATCACCGCTTGCCATCCCCAGAAGTGGAAGGCGGCGAGGCTGTCGGAAATCAGTCGCGTTTGGCAGGTTCGCTGCACGACGTAATAAGAAGTGGCAAACAGTGCACAACCACCGAAGGCGAAAATCACCAGGTTGGTGTGCAACGGGCGCAGGCGTCCAAAGCTCGTCCATTCCAGACCGAAGTTCAACTCCGGCCAGACCAGTTGCGAGGCGATGAAGACACCAAGCCCCATGCCAAGGATCCCCCAGACCACCGTCATGATGGCGAACTGGCGGACTACCTTATAGTTATAAGCAGTCGGACTGATTGCTGTGCTCATTCTAAGGTTCCACGGTTTGGGTGTTTTATTAGGAGTAAAAATCGGCCGCAAGTATGTAGAAAGCGGGGGGTCATTGCAACGCGCCATGACCTGGGTCAATGCTTTCAAAAGCTGATTCTGCGGCCTTTCCATGCGCCGCGTAAGGACAAAATCGGCCTTGGACAAAATGTCGCAGCGAACGAAAAGGGTGAGGGGGTCAGGTCAGTTGTTACGGGGTGTGTTCAAACACAACGATCAGGTGATCGATGGCAATTGGCACGACAGCCGGTATCTACCAGCCTTTGCGGCCTGTCATCGAGCAGATTCGTCGAACACATCGGGTTGAGTCGACCTGGAACCGGCTCATGCCAGTTCGCACCGGAACAAGCTTAGACCCGAATCCGGGGAATCGAAAGGAGGACCAGCGGAGGGGTGCGACACTTGGTCGCAAAGAGGCAGGGAACTGCCGCATCCGGGAGAATGCGGCAGTAGAGCGGTCGAGATTTATTCGCGTTTGCCTTCGGCTTGCAAGCGCTCGGTGCTCAGACCGTGCGACAAGCTGTACACGTAGGCGGCGAGCAATTGCACCTTGTCGTTGCCGAGCAATTCATTCTGTGCCGGCATATGGCCCTGGCGGCCATGACGAATGGTCTGTTGCAACTGCGCCAGGCTTGTACCGTAGATAAATCCGGCTGGTTGCGTCAGATTCGGCGCGCCCATGGCTTCAGTGCCCTGGCCGTTTGCCCCATGACAGGCTACGCAGGTGGTGCTGAACGCTTGCTGTCCGGCGTGCAGATCGGCGGTGCTGTCTGCCGGCAATGGCAGGCCGGCCAGTTCATGACGCACATACGCGGCCACGTTCTTCACGCCGACATCACCGAGGATTTCACCCCAGGCCGGCATTGCCGCCATGCGACCGCCCATGATCGTGGTCTTGATCATCTCGGCATCGCCGCCCCAGCGCCAGTTGCTGTCGGCCAGGTTCGGGAAGCCGAAGGCACCCTTGGCATCCGAGCCGTGGCACACCGAGCAGTTGGACGCGAACAGACGACCACCCATTTTCAGCGCTTGCGGGTCATTGGCCACTTCTTCCACGGGCATGGCGGCAAATTTGGCGAAGATCGGCCCGAACCTGGCGTCGGCCTTGTTCATCTCCTTTTCCCATTCGTGGACGCCGGTCCAGCCATCCTCGTAACCCGGTAGAACGCCTTTCCAGTTGCCCAGGCCCGGATAAAGAATCAGGTAACCCACGGCAAACACCAGCGTGCCGGCGAACAGCATGAACCACCACTGCGGCAGCGGATTGTCGTACTCCTCGATGCCGTCGAAGCTGTGGCCCATGGTCTGGTCGACGCTGCCCTTGGTTTCGCCCTTGCGGGTGCCGATCAGCAGCCAGGTCAGGCCGATCAGGCTGCCGATGGTCAGTACGCAGATCCACGTACTCCAGAAGGTGGTCATGGCCGGGTACTCCTTGTTGTTGCAGGTTCTTGGGTGCTGTCGGGTTGCGGTTCGTCGGCGAACGGCAACAGGCGCGCTTCGGCGAATTCCGGGCCGCGCTTGCTGTTGAACACCCACAGGGTCAGGCCGACGAAGGCCACGAACACCACGACCGTGCCGAGGCCGCGGATCATTCCACTGCTCATCTCAAAGACCATGGCTCACCTCTTGCTCTTGATCGCAGTGCCGAGCACTTGCAGGTAGGCGACCAATGCGTCCATTTCGGTCTTGCCCTTGAGCGAGGCCACGCTGCCGGCGATGTCGTCGTCGGTGTACGGCACGCCCAGGGTGCGCATGGCCTTGATCTTGGTTTCGGTGTGGCTGCTGTCGACCGCCTGCGTGACCAGCCATGGGTAGGCAGGCATCTTCGACTCGGGCACGACGTTGCGCGGGTTGTACAAGTGCGCGCGGTGCCAGTCTTCGGAATAACGACCGCCGACCCGGGCCAGGTCCGGTCCGGTGCGCTTGGAACCCCAGAGAAACGGGTGATCCCAGACACTTTCACCGGCCACCGAGTAGTGCCCATAACGTTCGGTCTCGGCGCGAAACGGCCGGATCATCTGCGAGTGGCAACCGACGCAGCCTTCGCGGATGTAAATGTCGCGACCTTCCAGTTGCAACGCGGTGTAGGGCTTCATGCCTTCCACCGGTTTATTGGTCACGTCCTGGAAGAACAGCGGGACGATCTGGGTCAGACCGCCGATGCTCACGGCCAGCACCATCAGCAGCAACAGCAGGCCGACGTTTTTCTCGATTGTTTCGTGTTTCATGGCGGACTCCTCAGGCCATCTGCGCGGCAGCGGCGACTTCGGCAGGCTGCGAGGCCCGCACGGTGCGCCAGGTGTTGTAAGCCATCAGGAACATGCCGCTGAGGAAGATCGCACCGCCTACCAGACGCACGACGAAGCCTGGGTGGCTGGCCACCAGGGTTTCGACGAAGGAGTAGGTCAGCGTGCCGTCTTCGTTGACTGCGCGCCACATGAGGCCCTGGGCGATGCCGTTGACCCACATGGACGCGATGTACAGCACGGTGCCGATGGTGGCGAGCCAGAAGTGCGCGTTGATCAGGCCGATGCTGTGCATCTGCGGGCGACCGAAGATTTTCGGGATCATGTGGTACAGCGCGCCGATGGAAATCATCGCCACCCAGCCGAGTGCTCCGGCATGAACGTGGCCGATGGTCCAGTCGGTGTAGTGGGAGAGGGCGTTGACCGTCTTGATGGCCATCATCGGCCCTTCGAAGGTCGACATGCCGTAGAACGCCAGGGACACCACGAGGAAGCGCAGGATCGGGTCGCTGCGCAACTTATGCCAGGCGCCCGAGAGCGTCATCATCCCGTTGATCATTCCGCCCCAGCTCGGTGCCAGCAGGATCAGCGACATCACCATGCCCAGCGACTGCGCCCAGTCCGGCAACGCGGTGTAGTGCAAGTGGTGCGGGCCGGCCCAGATGTACAGGGTGATCAGCGCCCAAAAGTGCACGATGGATAAGCGATAGGAATACACCGGACGCTCGGCCTGTTTCGGCACGAAGTAGTACATCATCCCGAGGAAACCGGCGGTGAGGAAAAAGCCTACGGCGTTGTGGCCGTACCACCACTGGACCATGGCATCGGTCGCACCGGCGTACACCGAGTAGGACTTGGTGAAACTCACCGGCAATTCAACGTTGTTGACGATGTGCAAAATCGCCACGGTGATGATGAACGCACCGAAGAACCAGTTGCCGACGTAGATGTGCTTGGTCTTGCGCTTGGCCAATGTGCCGAAGAACACGATGGCGTAGGCGACCCAGACGATGGTGATCAGGATGTCGATCGGCCATTCCAGCTCGGCGTATTCCTTGGAGCTGGTGTAACCCAACGGCAGGCTGATGGCCGCCAGCAGGATCACCACTTGCCAGCCCCAGAAGCAGAAGGCGGCAACTGCGGGAGCAAATAAGCGGGTCTGGCACGTCCTTTGTACGGAGTACAACGAACTGGCGAACAGGGCGCAACCGCCGAAAGCGAAAATCACGGCGTTGGTGTGCAGCGGGCGCAACCGGCCGAAACTGGTCCACGGCAAATCGAAGTTGAGTTCCGGCCAGACCAATTGGGCCGCGAGAAAAACCCCGAGCCCCATGCCGACGATGCCCCACACCACCGTCATAATGGCGAATTGGCGGACCACCTTGTAGTTGTAGGCGGTACTGATAGAAGTGTTCATGGTTCCCCATCCACGGTTCAGCCGAAGTGAGCACGCTTGCAACAAAAAGGCTGCGCGTCCTTCGCCTGGAGTTATAGGCAGACTAAAAGCGAGGCAAGCATGGACAAACAGCACAAGGCCAGTATTGACGGGGATCAATGGGCGCGGTGTGTGCGGGATCATGGATGGTTATGGAATGCCGCCTCAGGACCTGCATCGGTAACCCTGATCCTCGCCCACGGTGCCGGCGCACCGATGGACAGCGGCTGGATGAACGACATGGCTGAACGCCTTGCCGGTCAAGGCGTCAACGTGCTGCGCTTCGAGTTTCCGTACATGGCGCAACGGCGTGTGGATGGGGGCAAGCGTCCACCGAATCCGGCACCGAAACTTTTGGAATGCTGGCGTGAGGTGTATGCCGTGGTGCGACGCCATGTCACTGGGCGTTTGGCCATTGGCGGCAAGTCCATGGGCGGGCGGATGGCCAGTCTTTTGGCGGATGAGCTGCAAGTGGACGCGCTACTGTGTCTGGGTTATCCGTTTTATGCGGTCGGTAAGCCGGAGAAACCTCGGGTCGAGCATTTGGCTTCTTTGCAGACTCGGACATTGATCGTGCAAGGCGAGCGGGATGCTCTCGGTAATCGGGAGGCGGTTGAGGGGTATTCGTTATCGCCGGGGATTGAGGTGTTTTGGTTGGGGGCAGGGGATCATGATTTGAAGCCGCTCAAGGTTTCTGGGTTTACGCATGAGCAGCATTTGGCTTCGGCGGCGGAGAAGGTTGCTGGGTTTCTCAAGGCTTCACCAAAATTCTGAACCGCATGGAGATCGGCTCCCTTTCCCCCTCGCCCCCTTGGAGGGAGAGGGCTGGGGTGAGGGGGGAGGATGTCAGCTGCAACACGGTTTTCGTTTGGGTACATATCCGTTGCTGCGGTAACGGCTGCTCAGAGACGCTCCCTAGTGAATGCTCTTTTCCAAGAAAAGGCCAGAATCGGAGCGCTTGGCTTGATTCTGACCTTGATTAAATTGCTCCGGTAAGTACGTTTAAAGTACACGAACCGTTACGCCATAAGGGCTACAACACCTTGCGTCGTTGCCTACGCCTACACCAGAATCCCCCGGCTTACACGGCTATGGGGCGGGCTATATCGTTTCCCTGTCACTGAAAAACAGTGATCGGGTTTGGTAGCCCGCTCGTTTACGGTCGTATGGCATCACCTTATGCAGCCTCTTTTTTGCGGCTCAGTTTTATATGGTGGGCATGCGTGGGGCTCATTCGTGAGCGCCGGGTTCCGTATTCGACCGGTCTACCAACCCGCGCATGGCCGCCACCCGCCGTTTGGTAGCGAGGGTGATGGCTCCTATTTTTCGATACGGAGCTTCATATATGTTCAAAGCCACACCAAACCCACCAGAAGTCGACCCAATCCCCCACGACCCCGAGCTTGAGTCTCAAAAGACAAAAGAAGCCGCCGACCGCGCACTCGACTTTTACCTCGGCACTGAAATTCCGAAGTACTTTCCGCCCAAGGCCCGCCCCATCTACATGGTCGATCCCACGCTCGATGACGAAACGCTGCTCGTCGAAGCCAGTGAATCACTGTCGTCAGCCAACGCCATGGCCGGCAATATCGCCAACTCGGTGAGAGGCCCGGAGCGCAAGCCGCTGCTGGCGCTGCAACAACTGATTATGTTGAACGAGCTGCTGGTGAATCGACTGCTGGACAGGCTCCGTTTGCCGCAGTAACCGCGAATAACGCCAAATCAAAAACAAAAAAACCGGATAGCTTTCACTATCTGGTTTTTTTGTTATCACCCCACTCAATGCGTGTTCCGAGAACTGGCCAGCCTGTTGGTCAGAAGTCATCGAGGTCCAGGTAGATGACTTTTCCCACAACCCATGGCTCAACAATCTCGCAATGCACGGTGCGCAGGAATGAGCCCCACTCACTCCGGTTATGGGCATCCGGGCCAGTGATCGTCAGCAAAAGGTATTCATCCCGGAAAGCGTCGTAGGCGTAGATAAGCCAGAAGTCGTTGTCAGGATCGTCAACCAGGGCGGTTCGATAATACTGGCGGTCTATTTTTGCCCATCGTGCCTGGATCGCTTGGGTGCTGGCCAGGTGGATGTGGTGCATATCGCTGAGGTCGAGTCGTTCGTCTCGTCCGAAAATAGCGGGCAGTTCACCGCACACTTTGTAGTTATAAAAATGAGCGGCGAAGTTTTTCCAATTGCTGATTTGTTCAAAAAGCGCAGAGATTTTGACGGCTGGCATCTATGGCTACTTTGTTATGGGTAGCTTGCCAGTGATCACATATTTATCGAACGCTTTCTGCCCATCACGCGCGGCTTGCCGGACATCAAGAAAAGTCAGTTCATCGCGAACGACTTTTTTGACCGGCTTGTCGATCTTTCTGGTGGTGGCCATCGGAGCCTCCAAAGGAGATGTATTCATGCTGACCAGCTTAAGGGATTGGGTTTCTACCGGCAAACGATAGAGCGGACCCAAAAAGTGCACCAGTCAGCGGATTCTGGCGTGCTTGTAGGGCATGGCGCCCCTATGTGTAGTCACGCGGTGAGCCACAATAAAAAACCCGGAAGCTCTCGCTATCCGGGTTTTTTGCATTACCAATTCAATCAGCGGTTAAACCGCTCCACCAACGAATACTGCGTATTCGCCGTCTTCGTCAGCTCTTCACTCAACAACGCCGAATGCTGCGCCTGTTCCGAAGTCTGATCCGCCAGTTGCGAGATGTTGCTGATGTTGCGGCTGATCTCTTCAGCCACCGCACTTTGCTCTTCGGTCGCGGCAGCGATCTGGGTGGTCATGTCGGTGATGTTGGCCACCGCTTCGCTGATCCCCACCAGCGCCTGATCCGCTTCCAATACCCGCGCCACGCCTTCTTCCGCCTGGCGATGCCCGGCTTCCATGGTTTGCACCGCGGTGCTGGCGGTCTGTTGCAGCTTGGCGATCAGGGCGTGAATCTGCCCGGTGGATTCGCTGGTGCGTTGTGCCAGTTGGCGCACTTCGTCAGCCACCACCGCAAAACCACGGCCCATCTCGCCGGCACGCGCGGCTTCGATAGCAGCGTTGAGGGCCAGCAGGTTGGTCTGGTCGGCGATGCCTTTGATTACATCGACCACGCCGCCGATTTCGTCGCTGTCCTTGGCCAGTTGGGTCACGGTCAGGCCGGTTTCACCGACCACCACCGACAAGCGCTGGATGGCTTCGCGGGTTTCCCCGGCGATGTCGCGACCGCGACCGGTCAGGCGATTGGCTTCCTGAGTGGCGTCGGCGGTGCGCTGTACGTGGCTGGCGACTTCCTGCGTGGTGGCGGCCATCTGATTGACGGCGGTGGCCACTTGCTCGGTTTCGACCCGTTGACGTTCCAGGCCCGTGGAACTGTTGTGGGCCAGGGCGTCGGACTGCTTCGCTTGCTCGGTCAGGTGCTCGGCGGTGTCCTGCAGGCGGGTCAGGCAGGTTTTCAGGCGGGCTTCCTGGCTGAGGATCGACATTTCCAGACGCGCTTGAGCGCCGCGACTGTCGGTGTACATCTGCGCGATCAGCGGGTCAGAAGTGGTTTGCTCGGCCAGGCGCAGCAAGCGCTTGAGGCCACGCTGTTGCCAGCTCAGTCCCAACAGGCCCAGGGGCACCGAAAGACCGGCGGCGAGGGCGAAGCCCCACTGGGAGTTAAGGGATGCGCCGATCATGAAGCTCAGCTGGCTGACCAAAATGAACGGCAGCCAGTCCTGAAGCACCGGCAACCATTTGTCTGTCGAAGGTACGGCCGACTTGCCTTGGTTGATGCGTTGGTAGAGCGCTTCGGCACGGCGGATCTGCTCGGCGGTGGGTTTGACCCGCACCGATTCGTAACCGACGACCTGATTGCCTTCGAAAACCGGTGTGACATAGGCGTTAACCCAGTAGTGGTCACCGGTCTTGCAGCGATTCTTGACAATGCCCATCCATGGCAAGCCTTGTTTCAGTGTGCCCCACATGTGCGCGAACACCGCGGCCGGGACGTCGGGGTGACGGACCAGGTTATGCGGCGCACGGATCAGCTCCTCACGAGAAAACCCGCTGATTTCGACGAAGGCGTCGTTGCAGTAGGTGATCACGCCCTTGGCATCGGTGGTGGAAATCAACCGTTGCTGAGCCGGGAAGGTCCGTTCGCGTTGTGTGGTGGGCTGGTTGTTACGCATGGCTTTTTCAATCCGCAAGGCTTTGAGAGGTTGTCGGCGGCGTCAGGATTTTATTGAAATTATTTTTCAATAATCAGCGGCGCGTCGCAAAACGGCCATTGCATCAGCCGGCGAGCATCGGGTAAGTGAACAGTGCGAAATGCAGCAGGTTCAGGCCGAAGTGGGTGGCGATGGCCGCCCCCAAACCGCCAAAACGGTAGGCCAGACCATAGCCGACACCTGCCAGACCCGCCAGCAGCACCCAGTGCCAACCCGCCCCCACATGCACCAGGCCGAACAGCAGCGATGCGAGCAGCAACGCCAGGTTTTCACCGTAGGGCAGGTGTTTGAAGTGCCGGCTCAGACCGCCCTGGATGTAACCACGAAACAGCGCTTCCTCCACCAGCGTCACCAGCAGCAGATTGTTCAGCACCCACAACCCGGCTTGATCCGGCCACTTCGGTGCCCAACTGATCACACCCAGCACAAGTGCGCCGCCCAAAGCCAAGACGGCGCTCAAAGTCAGGGCGAGTGCTGTGGCATAAGCTGAAAGGCGCAGGGAACGCCGGCCGACAATCCACGGGCACACCAGTAACAGCCAGAAGCCGATCAGGGGTTTGTCCTGATTCAGATACATGGAAAACGGCACGGCATCGTCGGTGAAGCGTTGCGGATCGATGCCGCGACCGTTGTAGAAACCTGGCAGCCAGTGCATCGCCAGGGCCAGGGCCAGGATGATGAACACGGCGTGGCCGAGGTAGCGAGCGACGGGAATCTTTTGCTGACGGACCGCGAAACCGGCGACCAGCAGCAGCGCGACGGAGATGCCGGCCAGCCAGCCGAGTTGGCCGTAGGTCAGGGCGAGGGCGTAGCCGAGGGAGAGAAGGGCCAGGTAAGTCCATGGCAGGGCGAGCATAAATTAGTCCTTTGAGGCTGAAGAGCTTTTGTGGCGAGGGAGCTTGCTCCCGCTGGGGTGCGAAGCAGCCCCAAACCCGGTGACCCGAAACTTCAGTCAGATCGCATCGGCTTGATTTCCGACTGCTCGCAGTCGAGCGGGAGCAAGCTCCCTCGCCACAAAGTGTGCAGTGTTTGCGGGGCGCGATTATAAACAGGCCCAAACAAAAACACCGCCCGAAGGCGGTGTCTGTATCAGCAGGCGGTTACGACGCAATCAACTGCCGCAACACGTAATGCAAAATCCCCCCTGACTTGAAGTACTCGACTTCATTGAGCGTATCGATCCGGCACAACACCTCGACTTTCTCGCGGCTGCCATCCTCGCGGGTGATGATGAGTGTCAGGTTCATCCGCGGCGTCAACTCCACGCCGGTCAAACCCAGGATGTCCAGCGTTTCCTTGCCGGTCAGGTTCAGGCTTTTGCGGTTCTGATCCAGCTTGAACTGCAACGGCAGCACGCCCATGCCCACCAGGTTGGAGCGGTGAATCCGCTCGAAGCTTTCAGCGATCACCGCCTTCACTCCCAGCAGATTGGTGCCCTTGGCCGCCCAGTCGCGGCTCGAGCCGGTGCCGTATTCTTGCCCGGCGATCACCACCAGCGGCGTGCCAGAGGCTTGATAACGCATGGCGGCGTCGTAGATCGGCATCCTTTCCCCGGTCGGAATGTAGATCGTGTTGCCGCCTTCTTCGCCGCTGAGCATCTCGTTGCGGATGCGGATATTGGCAAAGGTGCCGCGCATCATCACTTCGTGGTTGCCGCGACGCGAACCGTAGGAGTTGAAGTCACGCGGTTCCACGCCTTTCTCGCGCAGGTAATGACCGGCCGGGCTGTCAGCCTTGATGTTGCCGGCGGGGGAGATGTGGTCGGTGGTCACCGAGTCGCCGAGGAGCGCGAGGACCCTGGCGCCGGCGACGTCCTTGACCACGGGCGGTGGCCCGCCGATTTCATCGAAGAATGGCGGATGCTGGATGTAAGTCGAATCGTCCTGCCAGACATACGTCGCCGCTTGCGGCACTTCAATCGCTTGCCATTGCTCGTCGCCGGCAAACACTTCGGCGTATTCCTTGTGGAACATGGCGGTGTTGACCTGATTCACGGCGTCGGCAATCTCTTGGGTACTCGGCCAGATGTCCCGCAAGTACACAGGATTGCCGTTCTTGTCGTTGCCCAATGGCTCGCTGCTGATGTCGGTCCGCACCGTACCCGCCAGCGCATAGGCCACGACCAGCGGCGGGGAGGCGAGCCAGTTGGTTTTCACCAGCGGATGCACCCGGCCTTCAAAGTTACGGTTACCCGACAGCACCGAGGCGACGGTCAGGTCGGCAGCCTGAATGGCTTTTTCGATCGGTTCCGGCAAGGGCCCGGAGTTGCCGATGCAGGTGGTGCAGCCGTAGCCGACCAAGGCAAAACCCAGTTCATCGAGGTATTGGGTCAGGCCGGCAGCCTTGTAGTAGTCGGTGACCACTTTCGAGCCGGGGGCCAGGGAACTCTTGACCCACGGTTTGCGCTTGAGGCCTTTCTCCACGGCTTTTTTCGCCACCAGCCCGGCGGCCATCATCACGCTTGGGTTGGAGGTGTTGGTGCAGGACGTGATCGCGGCGATCACCACCGCGCCGTTTTTCAGACGATACACCTGGCCGTCGTATTCGTAATCAGCTTCACCGGCCAGATCGGCATTGCCCACCGCGACGCCACCACCGCCTTCGCTTTCCAGGCGACCGACTTCCTTGCTGGTGGGTTTGAATTGCAGGTCGATGAAGTCACTGAACGCTTGCGCGACATTCGGCAGCGAGACCCGGTCCTGTGGGCGTTTCGGCCCGGCCAGGCTGGCTTCGACGCTGCCCATGTCCAGCGCCAGGGTGTCGGTGAACACCGGTTCCTGGCCCGGCAGGCGCCACAGACCCTGGGCTTTACTGTAGGCCTCGACCAGTTTCACGGTTTCAAGTGGGCGACCGGACAGCCGCAGATACTCCAGGGTGATGTCGTCCACCGGGAAAAAGCCGCAAGTGGCGCCGTACTCAGGGGCCATGTTGGCAATGGTCGCGCGGTCGGCCAGCGGTAGATCGGCGAGGCCGTCACCGTAGAACTCGACGAATTTTCCGACCACGCCTTTCTTGCGCAACATCTGCGTGACGGTCAGCACCAGGTCGGTGGCGGTGATGCCTTCCTTTAGCTTGCCGGTGAGTTTGAAGCCGATCACTTCCGGGATCAGCATCGACACCGGCTGGCCCAGCATCGCTGCTTCCGCTTCAATCCCGCCGACACCCCAGCCAAGCACGCCGAGGCCGTTGATCATGGTGGTGTGGGAGTCGGTGCCGACCAGGGTGTCCGGGAAGGCGTAGGTGCGGCCGTCCTCGTCCTTGGTCCAGACCGTGCGGCCCAGATATTCCAGATTGACCTGGTGGCAAATGCCCGTGCCCGGCGGCACCACGCTGAAGTTGTCGAAGGCGCTCTGGCCCCATCGCAGGAACGCGTAACGCTCGCCGTTACGCTGCATTTCGATGTCGACGTTCTGTTCGAAGGCGCTGGAACTGCCAAATTTGTCGACCATCACCGAGTGGTCGATCACCAGATCCACCGGCGACAGCGGATTGATACGCTGCGGGTCGCCGCCGGCCTTGGCCATGGCGGCGCGCATGGCGGCCAGGTCGACCACGGCGGGAACGCCGGTAAAGTCCTGCATTAATACCCGCGCGGGACGGTATTGAATTTCGCGGTCTGAGCGACGCTCCTTGAGCCAGGCGGCAATCGCCCGAAGGTCGGCGCCGGTGACGGTTTTTTCATCTTCCCAGCGCAGCAGGTTTTCCAGCAGCACTTTCAACGACATGGGCAGCTTGTCCAGATCGCCGAGGCTTTTGGCGGCATCCGGCAAGCTGAAATAGTGATAGGTCTTGTCGTCGATTTCTAAAGTTTTAAGGGTTTTCAGGCTATCGAGGGACGGCATTGAAATGACTCCTTTGGGTCCGCACGGCTACGGACTGACGGGACAGACAGAGCCCTTAACCTAGCCCTGTTCATTCGTTAAAGCTAATAACTGGACTCTATGGCCAAGTCCAAGGTTGCGAACTCGGCTATCATGCGCCGGTTTTCGTGACAGGCTTTGCTTCAACGCAAGCCTGGGCATCGCGCAGTGGCTGAATTCTTCGCCAACTGCCCAGGAGTAAGAATGAACACCCTCTTTATGCATTGCCGGCCGGGCTTCGAAGGCGAAGTCTGTTCCGAGATTTCCGAACACGCCGCACGGCTGAATGTGGCCGGTTATGCCAAGGCCAAGACCGCCAGCGCCTGCGCCGAATTCATCTGCACCGAAGAAGACGGCGCCGAGCGCCTGATGCGCGGCCAGCGTTTCGCCGAGCTGATCTTTCCACGCCAATGGGCCCGCGGGATCTTCATCGACCTGCCGGAAACCGACCGTATCAGCGTGATCCTCGCCCACATGGCGGACTTCCCGCTGTGCGGCAGCCTGTGGCTGGAAATGGTCGACACCAACGATGGCAAGGAACTGTCGAACTTCTGCAAGAAATTCGAAGGCCACCTGCGCAAAGCGCTGATGGCGGCCGGCAAGTTGGTGGAAGACGCGCACAAACCGCGCCTGCTGCTGACCTTCAAAAGCGGCCGTGAAGTGTTCATGGGCCTGGCCGAGTCCAACAACTCGGCGATGTGGCCGATGGGCATTCCGCGGCTGAAGTTTCCCCGCGAAGCGCCAAGTCGTTCGACGCTGAAGCTGGAAGAGGCGTGGCACCACTTCATCCCTCGCGATCAGTGGGATGAGCGCTTGCACAGCGACATGACCGGGGTCGACCTCGGAGCCGCACCCGGCGGCTGGACCTGGCAACTGGTCAACCGTGGCATGCTGGTGACCGCGATCGACAACGGTCCGATGGCCGAAAGCCTGATGGACACCGGTCTGGTGCAGCACTTGATGGCCGACGGTTTCACCTTCAAGCCCCGGCAGCCGGTGGACTGGATGGTCTGCGACATCGTCGAGAAACCGGCGCGCAACGCCGCAATGCTGGAAGAGTGGATTGGCGAGGGCCATTGCCGCGAAGCGGTGGTCAACCTGAAGTTGCCGATGAAACAGCGTTACGCCGAAGTGAAACGCTTGCTGGAGCGCATTGCCGAGGGGTTCAAGGAGCGCGGGATTCGGGTCGAGATCGGCTGTAAACAGCTGTATCACGACCGTGAAGAAGTAACCTGCCACTTGCGCCGGATTGATGTGAAAAAAACAAAATCCCGATAAAGCATTAGGCCCCTGTAGGAGCGAGGCTTGCCCGCGAAGGCCACACCTCGGTCCTACAGATACACCGCAGCGCGGCCTTCGCGGGCAAGCCTCGCTCCTACAGGGGCGGGGGTGATGCACGCAACAGATGACCGAACACCCGGCAATGCGCGACAATGCCGGCCAGTTTCAGGAGTGAATCATGAGTGAAATGCTTGATACGCCGGTAGACGGCACCCTCGACGCCACCGGCCTCAACTGCCCGGAACCGGTGATGATGCTGCACCAGCACATCCGAGACCTGGCACCCGGCGGCCTGCTCAAGGTGATCGCGACCGACCCGTCGACCCGTCGCGACATTCCCAAGTTCTGCGTGTTTCTTGACCATGAACTGGTTGCGCAGCACGAAGAGGCAGGCGCCTACCTCTACTGGATCCGCAAGAAGTCCGATTGACCCACAAAAAACTACTGTGGGAGCCAGCCTGCTGGCGATGGCTGATTCAAACTCAACATCATTGTTGACTGAATCACCGCAATCGCCAGCAGGCTGGCTCCCACAGGGTCAACTCAGCCCGTTGCGGATCCGTTTGCGTGCACTGCGCGTCAGGCGGATCGACAGCATCAACGCCGCGCAACTCAAGCCCACGATCAAACCCTGCCACAGCCCGCTCGGGCCGCTCGGCGTGCCGAACCAGTCGGTCAGGCCCAGCGCGTAACCCACCGGCAAACCGATCCCCCAATAGGCGAACAGCGTCAGGATCATCGTCACCCGAGTGTCCTGATAACCGCGCAGTGCGCCGGCCGCAGTGACCTGGATTGCGTCGGAAAACTGGAACAGCGCCGAATACACAATCAGCATCGCCGCGACCTGAATCACCGTCGGGTCGGCGGTGTAGATCGTTGCAATGTGTTCGCGCAGCAACAGCATCATGCTCGCTGAAATGCACGCATACGCCAGCGCCGTGCCCATGCCGACACCGGCGGCGAAGCGCGCTTCACGCGGTTCCTGGCGACCGAGCGCCTGGCCGACCCGCACGGTCACGGCCATGCCGAGGGAGTAGGGGATCATGAACACCAGCGAGCTGAAGTTCAGGGCGATCTGGTGTCCTGCAACCACAGTGGCGCCGAGGCTGCCGATCAGCAGGGCGATCACGGCGAAGATGCTCGACTCGGCGAACACCGCGATGCCGATCGGCAGGCCGATGCCCAGCAGGCGTTTGATCACCGACCATTGCGGCCAGTCGAAACGGCTGAACAACTGGCTCGACTGATACGCCGGAGCCCAGCGTTCCCAGCCGACCATGCCCAGCGCCATCACCCACATCACAATCGCCGTGGCCCAGCCGCAACCGACACCGCCCATGGCCGGCACACCGAAGTGCCCATAGATGAAGATGTAGTTCAGCGGGATATTCAGCGCCAACCCGCACAGGCCGAGGACCATCGCCGGACGCGTACGCCCCAGTCCGTCACTGAAGCAACGCAGCACATGGTAGAAGGCGACGGCGGGCAGGCCGCTGGCGATGCCGTGCAGGTATTGCATGCACGGGCCGATCAGTTCGGGATCGACCTTCATTATGTGCAGGATCGGTTCGGCACTGAACAGCATGCCGGTTGCCATCAAACCCACCACCAAGGCCAGCCATAACGCCTGACGCACGATCGGACCGATCTCGCTGTGGGTGCCGGCACCGAAGCGCTGGGCGACTTTCGGGGTGGTGGCCAGCAAGGTGCCGGTCATCAACAGAAACACCGGAACCCAGATCGAGTTGCCGAGCGCCACGGCCGCCAGATCGCGCGGGCCGACCCGACCCGCCATCACCGCATCGACGAAGCCCATGGCGGTGGTCGCCAGTTGCGCGATCATGATCGGCAGCGCCAGGCCGAGCAGGTTTTTCAGCTCCAGGCGAACCCGGGCCGGGCGTGAGAGGGAAGTAGCGGCGGGGCGGTCAGTCACGGAATTCAAGGGCGAAACGTCCAAAGATTTTGATGCACGAGGCGGCGCATTCTACGCCTTGACGCAGTGGTCAGGAAAAGTCCTGTGTTACCTATTTGTAATCGGTTTTCGAACGTGACGACATTTCCTGTGGCGACTCAACCATGTAGCAGCTGCCGAGCTGCGCGAGGCTGCGTCCGGCGACGAAGTCGTCGTGAAATCATCCCCTGCGGAGTGTCAGGAAACCGCGTTTGCAGGGTTTACGACGACTGCGTCGCCGGACGCAGCCTCGCGCAGCTCGGCAGCTGCTACAAGGGAGTTCAATGCCCGCTGGCCCGCAATGGTCATCTACGCCTACACTGCCGATCCGCCAAAGGAGCCTGCCATGCTGATTGTTGCCGACGAAAATATCCCGCTGCTCGATGCCTTCTTCGAAGGGTTCGGCGAAATCCGCCGGGTGCCGGGACGTTCCATCGACCGCGCCACCGTCGAGCAGGCCGATGTGCTTCTGGTGCGATCGGTGACCAACGTCAATCGCGCGTTGCTCGAAGGCAGCAAGGTGCGCTTTGTCGGCACCTGCACCATCGGCACGGATCACTTGGATCTGGATTACTTTCAGCAGGCCGGCATTACCTGGTCCAGCGCGCCCGGCTGCAATGCCCGGGGCGTGGTCGACTACGTGCTTGGCAGTCTGCTGACCCTGGCCGAAATCGAAGGCGCTGACCTGACTCAACGCACTTACGGCGTGGTCGGTGCCGGCGAAGTCGGCGGTCGACTGGTCAACGTCTTGAAAGGCCTGGGCTGGAACGTGCTGGTCTGTGATCCGCCAAGGCAAGCCGCAGAAGGTGGCGATTACGTCAGCCTCGAACAGATCGTCGAGCAGTGCGACGTCATCAGTCTGCACACCCCTTTGAAGAAACACGGCTCACAATCGACCTGGCATCTGTTCGATAAAAGTCGTTTGAGCCAACTCAAGCCGGGCACCTGGCTGATCAACGCCAGTCGTGGCCCGGTGGTGGACAACGCCGCTTTGCGCCAGGTGTTGTTGCAGCGCGAAGACCTGCAAGCGGTACTCGACGTCTGGGAAGGCGAGCCTGAAGTCGATGTGGCGCTGGCCGAACTCTGCGTGCTGGCGACGCCGCACATTGCCGGCTACAGCCTCGATGGCAAGCAGCGAGGGACAGCGCAGATCTATCAGGCGTATTGCGACTTTATCGGGCAACCGGCCCTGGTCAGCTTGAGCGATTTGCTGCCGGCGCCGTGGTTGTCGCAAGTGACCCTGAATGCTGAAAGCAATCCGGCCTGGGCGCTGGCGATGATTTGCCGCGGTGTGTACGACCCACGCCGGGACGATGCGGATTTCCGACGCAGCCTTGTAGGCAATGTGAGCGAGCAGCGTGCGGCGTTTGATGCGTTGCGCAAACATTATCCGCAGCGGCGGGAGATTGACGGGTTGACGGTGCGGATTGAGGGGAGTTCGCCTGAGTTGTTGAAGATAGTGGCGGCGTTGGGTGCAACGGCAGTTTAGAGACCGAGTCGGCCCTTTCGCGGGCAAGCCTCGCTCCTACAGGATGAACGCGACTCCGAAATTGACGCACGACCTGTAGGAGCGAGGCTTGCCCGCGAATAGCTGCACCGCAATTCCCGGATAAGCACCCATAAAAAACCCGGCCATCAAGGCCGGGTCAAGAAGACGGTGGCTATATCACTTTTGTTCGGCAGGCTTGACCAATCGCTGTTCCAGTTCGCTGCAGGCTTCCTGGATCATGCTTTCAGTGATCGGTACTTCGCGCCCATCCTTATCAATAATCGAGCAACCCAGAGACTGGTTTGGCTGCGTGCGGATCACTTCAATTTTGTCTTCGCTGCTGTTTTGCAAGGACATGGCCTGTCTCCTCATCAGGTTGTGTACCTACTTTAAAACCGCCAGGTGACCGGGCTGTGACAACTCCCTGCGATCTCTCCTGGGCGGCAATATCAGTCCACCAGAAATACTGCGGTGTTGCTACCCGGACTTTAGACCAATAGCGTCTAGGCGCTAGTCGTTGTGGTCATAATTAACCTGACTCATTGTGATTTACAGAGTTCCACCCCACTTAAGCGGTATAGGCTGGCCCCATCAATTGCGTTCTGGATAACCCGATGCTCTCTGCCCGTCACCGCCGCGCGATTCGCCTGACCAGTCGTTTTCTTGCACCTTATCGCTGGCCAGCCTTCGGCGCCTTGCTCGCCCTGATCGTCACTGCTGGCATCACGTTGTCGATGGGGCAGGGCATTCGCTTGTTGGTGGATCAGGGGTTCATGACCCAATCGGCGCATTTGCTCAACCAGACCATCGGCCTGTTCATGTTACTGGTGGTCGGATTGGCGGTTGGCACCTTTGCGCGCTTTTATCTGGTGTCGTGGATCGGCGAGCGCGTGGTCGCGGACATCCGCAAGCAAGTGTTCAACCACCTGGTTTATCTGCATCCGGGTTTCTATGAAGACAATCGCAGCTCCGAGATCCAGTCACGGCTGACCGCCGATACCACGTTGCTGCAATCGGTGATCGGTTCTTCGTTGTCGCTGTTTCTGCGCAATTTGCTGATGGTGATCGGCGGGATCGTCTTACTGTTTATCACCAACCCCAAACTCACCAGCATCGTGGTCGTGGCGTTGCCGCTGGTGATCGCGCCGATCCTGATTTTCGGCCGCCGGGTACGCAGCCTGTCGCGCCTGAGTCAGGACCGCATTGCCGACATTGGCAGCTACGTCTCCGAAACCCTCGGCCAGATCAAAACCGTGCAGGCCTACAACCATCAGGTCCAGGACGAGCAGCGCTTCGCCGTGACGGTGGAGGAGGCGTTCAACACGTCGCGCAAACGCATTTTCCAACGGGCCTGGCTGATTACGCTGGTGATCGTGCTGGTGTTGGGCGCGGTTGGCGTGATGCTGTGGGTCGGCGGCATGGACGTGATCGCCGGACGAATCTCGGCAGGTGAACTGGCGGCGTTCGTCTTCTACAGCCTGATCGTCGGCAGCGCCTTCGGCACGTTGAGCGAAGTGATCGGCGAGTTGCAGCGAGCGGCGGGTGCGGCCGAGCGGATTGCCGAATTGCTGCGCTCGGAAAACATCATCCAGGCGCCAACCTCAGGTTTGGTCACCTTGCCTGATCGGGTGAAGGGCGATCTGGCGCTGCAAGACGTGCGCTTTTCCTACCCGTCGCGTCCAGAAAGCTATGCCGTGGATGGCTTGAGTCTGACCATCAATGCGGGCGAAACCCTCGCCCTGGTCGGTCCGTCCGGTGCCGGTAAATCCACCGTCTATGACCTGCTGCTGCGTTTTTACGATCCCGCCTCGGGACAGATCCTGCTCGATGGCGTGCCGCTGACCCTGCTCGATCCTCTCGACCTGCGTCGCTGCTTCGCGTTGGTCTCGCAAAATCCGGCGCTGTTCTTCGGCAGCATCGAAGAGAACATCCGCTACGGCAATCCGACGGCGACGCTGGCGCAGGTCCAGGAAGCGGCAAAAATCGCTTACGCACACGACTTCATCGAGCAAATGCCCAACGGCTACCAGACCCACCTGGGCGACGGCGGCCTCGGGTTGTCCGGCGGCCAGCGCCAACGCCTGGCCATCGCCCGGGCGCTGCTGGTGGACGCGCCCATCCTGTTGCTCGACGAGGCCACCAGCGCCCTCGATGCGCAGAGCGAACACCTGATCCAGCAAGCCCTGCCGAGCCTGATGAAAAACCGCACCACCCTGGTCATCGCCCACCGTTTGGCCACGGTGAAAAATGCCGACCGGATCGCGGTGATGGATCAAGGAAAACTGGTGGCTGTGGGGACGCATCAGGAGTTGATTGCGAGCAATGCGCTGTATGCGCGGTTGGCGGCATTGCAGTTTAGTGATGGGCACGAAGCGGCATGAATGAGAGCTGCTGAATGCTGCAAGGTTCGGGCATTATGTCGGCCTCAGTTGCGAGCCTGGATGAGGATATGAGCCGTTATCAACCACCGTTGACCCTGACCACCAGAATGTTGGCGTTGATCGCCGAGATCAGCGAACAAATCGGTCAGCTGACGGCTGTGGACGAACGCCTACAGGCGCCTCAACGACGTCGCAGTAATCGAATTCGTACGATTCAGGCTTCTTTGGCGATCGAGAACAACACCCTTAGCATTGAACAGGTCACCGCAGTTCTGGCGGGGCGCCGGGTCCTCGGCCTGCCGCGAGAAATCCAGGAAGTGCGTAACGCATTTGCGGCTTATGAAGCCATGCCCGAGTGGCGGTCAAGTAGCCGGTCCGACCTGCTAAGGGCGCACGAGTTGCTGATGGGCGGATTGATTGACGATTGCAGACAGTTTCGCCGAGCGGGTGTAGGTATTTACCGTGGCGAAAGATTAGTCCACATGGCACCGCCGCCGAGTCGCGTTGCGCACTTGATGGACGATTTGCTGGCGTGGCTCAGCGATTCAGATTGGCACCCTTTGATCGTCAGCTGCGTGTTCCATTACGAGTTCGAGTTTATTCATCCCTTCGCCGACGGAAATGGGCGTATGGGGCGACTCTGGCAAACCTTGATACTCAGTCAGTGGCGGCCGGTGTTGGCTTATCTGCCAGTCGAGGCGGTGATTCGAGAGCAGCAGGACACCTATTACGCTGCGTTGTCTGCAGCGGATCAATTGGCTGAATCAACGCCTTTTGTCGAGTTCATGCTGCAAGCGTTGAGCGTTGCTCTTGGCGAGGCGGCCCGTAGCGAACCTATGACCGACCAAGTAACCGACCAAGTAGCGAAACTGCTAATTGCTCTGCGGGGAAGTGCTCCACTCAAGGTTAACGATCTGATGGCGGAGGTTGGGCTAGCTCACAAGGCGACCTTCAGGGCCAACTATCTCAAGCCTGCGTTAACTGTCGGCTTAATTGAAATGACTGACCCCGATTCCCCTCGCAGTCCGGTTCAAAGGTATCGTCTGACCGAGCTTGGCGAACGAACGGCGGTGCGTTACTGACTCGACGTAGCTGTTTGAACATCATGAAAAATGCCCGCATTTCTCAATGCGGGCATTTTTTTAGCGCGTCAAACCACAATCACTGATCGTCGAAGTACCGCTCATGCCAATCCACCAGCGGCTGCGGCGAGTTGAGCTTCTGGCCGTAGATCACCGAGTACGACAGCACGTTCTGCACGTACTGGCGGGTTTCGTCGAACGGGATGCTTTCCACCCACACGTCGAAGCTTAGATGGTCAGCGCCGCGCAGCCACTGGCGCACACGGCCGGGGCCGGCGTTGTAGGCGGCGGAGGCGAGGACGCGGTTGCCGTTGAACTGGCTGTGGACCTGGCTCAGGTAAGCGGCGCCGAGCTGGATGTTCTTGTCCGGGTCGAACACTTGCTGCGGCGAGGCCAGCGGGATGCTGAACTTGCGCGCGGTTTCCTTGGCGGTGCCGGGCATCAGCTGCATCAGGCCGCTGGCGCCGACGCCGGAACGGGCGTCGGCCATGAAGGCGCTTTCCTGGCGGGTAATGGCGAACACCCAGCTCGAATGCAGGCCGCGGACCTTGGCCTCACGCACCAGGGTTTCGCGGTGGGCCATCGGGAAGCGGATATCCAGATCGTCCCAGTATTGCGCCTGGCTGATGGTGCGGATCGCCGGGAAATACCATTTCAGGTCGTAGGCCAGTTTCGCCTGGGCGACCATTTCGTCACGGCTGAAGTGACGGCTGACGTGGTACCACTCGCGACGACCGTCGACGATCTGCCCACGGGCGTGGAATTCCAGGGCGCGACGAACCCCTGGCGTATTGCGCACCTTGTTGATCAGCGCCTGGCTCAGGACCAAGGGTTTGTTGTTCAACGAGTAAGCTGATTGCGAACGATCGGCAGCGAGGAAACCGTAGAAATCGCGCTCGCGAGCAAGGTTCTTGTAGAGCG
The DNA here is from genome assembly GCF_054897715.1 of Pseudomonas sp. RT6P73. Classification (NCBI taxonomy): domain Bacteria; kingdom Pseudomonadati; phylum Pseudomonadota; class Gammaproteobacteria; order Pseudomonadales; family Pseudomonadaceae; genus Pseudomonas; species Pseudomonas sp. RT6P73. The sequence continues at coordinate 1,630,732 of NZ_JBUBUV010000002.1, forward strand.
TTTGCGCTTCCGGGTTCTGAGGTTGCGCCAGTTCCAGGCTGCGGGCCTGCCAGTAGCGCCAGCGGTTGGTGGTCGCCAGATCCTGCGGCAAGCGGCGAGTCAGCTGATAGGCATCGTCCCAGCGGGCCAGACGCAACAGCAGGCGCATACGCCATTCGGAGACGGTGTTGTCACGCAGTTCCGGGTCGTACCTGGTCATCATGTCCAGCGCGCGAGGATCGAAGCGTTTGGCGAGGGTCAACCCGATTTCACGGGCGATCGCCACTTTTTCATCGCGGGAGAAGTGCATGCTGCTGGCATAGCCGTCGAGCAGGGCCATGGCCTTGTCGGGGTCCTGGCGGGCCAGGCGGCGCAGGCCGAGGCTGACCACGTCGGACATCGGTTCGTCGGCCGGGGTAAAGCGCGATGGCTGGTTCAGCAGTTCAGGTTTTTGCGCCACATCCACCAGCAAACGACCGCGAGGGGCGAGGGTGGTCAGGCCGTTGACCAAGCTGTTCGCCAGCGGATAGTTACGCGCCTGGGCGGCGAGCTTGGTGCGTTCCCAACGTTTTTGCTCGGTCAGTTGACCTTCGGCGGCCCATTGCCCGAACAGCGCGTCGCAGGCGGCGGGTTGGGATTTGCCGGTCAGCCAGAGTTTGTTGGCGTTGGCGTAGCCTTCGGTTTTCTGGTTATGACCGATCTGGTATTGCGCATTCAGGCAGTCCAGCTCGGTGAAGTTGAGCTTGGGGTCGTAGTATTTGACGAAGGTCGCCCAGTCGCCGCGATCCGCCAGCCAGCGCAACCAGCGCAATTTCATCCAGTTGGCCTGGGGCAGGTCACCGTGTTCGGCGAGGAATTTTTCGATCTCGGCATTGCTGGCGGTTTTCAGGCGCGCGGTCAGTTCGTCATAGGCCAGATACGGCTCCAGCGGATAATCGCTGAGGGCCTGGCTATAACGAAAGTAAGGGCCGGTATCGCCCTTGGCCAAGGCGCGCTTGGCTTCATCGTAATATTGACGCTGGGTGGAAAGGTCCACCGCCTGGGCGGTTTGAACGGCAGTGGCAGAAAGAAGCAAGCAAGATAAAAGACTGAAAAGGCGACTGCGCATGAGACGTCCGGGCAGAGAAATCACGACAAGTGCAGGCTTAACCTGCACTGAATTGTTTGTAGCTTAGCCTTTTGCCAGCAACGGGCGAAAGCTTTGCCGGCCTCTCTGCACAAGTTCGCAACAATTGTCATGCAGAGTGCTTCGACATTGAAATTGCCGGCCTTCTGAAGCCTCAAGTCAGGTAGAATGCGCGCCCGGTTTTTGGAGAAGCTCATGACCCTGCTCAAATTCAGCGATGTGTCCCTTGCTTTCGGCGCTATGCCGTTGTTGGACAAGGTGTCCTGGCAGATCGCCCGTGGTGAGCGGGTGTGCATCATCGGCCGCAACGGCACTGGCAAGTCCAGCATGATGAAGCTCGTCAAGGGCGACCAGAAGCCCGACGAGGGCTCAGTTTGGCGTGCACCCGGCCTCAAGATTGGCGAATTGCCGCAAGAATTGCCGGTAGCCGACGAGCGGACCGTGTTCGACGTAGTGGCCGAAGGCCTGGACGGTGTCGGCGAGCTGCTCGCGCAGTATCACCACCTGAGCCAGAACATCGTCACCGACGCCGACCTGGACAAGCTGATGCACGTCCAGCACGACCTCGAAGCCCGCGACGGCTGGCGTTTGCAGCAACTGGTCGACAGCACCTTGAGCCGTCTGCAGTTGCCGGCCGACAAGACCCTCGCCGAATTGTCCGGCGGCTGGCGTCGTCGCGTCCTGCTGGCCCAGGCCCTGGTTTCCGAACCTGACCTGCTGCTGCTCGACGAACCGACCAACCACCTGGACATCGGTGCAATTGCCTGGCTTGAAGAAGCGCTTAAGGATTTCCAGGGCGCCGTGCTGTTCATCACGCACGACCGTTCATTCCTGCAGAACCTCGCGACCCGCATTCTGGAACTGGATCGCGGCGGCCTGATCGACTGGAACGGCGACTACGCCAGTTTCCTCGTGCACAAAGAAGCCTCACTGGCCGCTGAAGAAACGGCCAATGCGCTGTTCGACAAAAAGCTCGCTCAGGAAGAAGTCTGGATCCGCCAAGGCATCAAGGCCCGTCGCACCCGTAACGAAGGCCGCGTGCGCGCATTGAAAGCCCTGCGCGTCGAGCGTAGCGAACGTCGCGAGCGCACCGGCAAGGCCAACATTCAGTTGGATACCGCCGACAAGTCCGGCAAGCAGGTGATGGTCCTCGAGAACGTGAGCTTTGCTCACCCGGGTGGCCCGTTCCTGATCAAGGATTTCTCGATGGTCCTGACGCGCGGCGACCGTATTGGTCTGCTGGGCGCCAACGGTACCGGTAAAACCACACTGCTCAAGCTGATGCTCAGCGGTCTGCAGCCAACCAGCGGCACAGTGGAAGAAGGCACGCGCATCGACGTGGCCTACTTCGACCAGTTGCGCCATCAGCTGGATCTGGAAAAGACCGTGATCGACAACGTGGCCGAAGGTCGCGACTTCATCGATATCGATGGTCAAAGCCGCCACGTGCTGAGCTACCTTGGCGACTTCCTGTTCAGCCCGCAGCGTGCCCGCACGCCGGTCAAGGCGCTATCGGGTGGTGAGCGTGCGCGTCTGTTGCTGGCCAAACTGTTCAGCAAACCGGCGAACTTGCTGGTCCTCGACGAACCGACCAACGACCTCGACGTCGAAACCCTTGAGCTGCTGGAAGAAGTCTTGCTGACCTTTAACGGCACCGTGCTGATGGTCAGTCACGACCGGGCATTCCTCGACAACGTGGTCACCAGCACCCTGGTCTTTGAAGGTGAAGGCAAGGTTCGCGAATACGTCGGTGGTTACCAGGACTGGCTGCGTCAGGGCGGCTCGCCGCGCCTGCTGGGCGTGACCGAGAGCAAGTCCGGCAAAGCCGACCTGACCTCTGCGGTCGTGACGGCCGAAGCGGCACCGGTTGCTGCGGCAGTCGAAGCACCAGTGTCGAAGAAGAAGCTCAGCTACAAGTTGCAGCGTGAGCTGGAGATGTTGCCGGCTCAGATCGAAGCCATGGAACAGCAGATCGCTACCGTGGAGGCCCAAATGGCCGATGCCGGTTTCTATCAGCGTCCTGCGGCCGAGACCGCTGCCGTGATCGCTCAGCTTGAGCAGTTGCAGGCTGAGCACGACGTGATGGTCGAGCGTTGGGCCGAGCTGGATGCCTGATTGATCCTGCAATAAAAAAGCCCGGCGTTCAGTGATGAACGCCGGGCTTTTCGTATGAAATGCAATCCGGAGTTGTCGCAAAGCCCCTGTGGGAGCGAGCCTGCTCGCGATTGCGGTTGAACATTCAACAAATTGTCGACTGTTACATCGTAATCGCGAGCAGGCTCACTCCCACATTGGAAAAGTGTTGTCAGCTTTTGTTTTGCAGGCGCACCGCGAGCACATCGCAAGGCGCACCGTGCAGCACGTCATTGGCCGTCGAGCCCAGCAGCAATGCCAGGCCGTGGCGGCCATGGCTGCCCACCACGATCAGGTCGCAGGTCTGTTCCTTGGCCAGGTGGTGGATCTCCTGGCGCGGCTGGCCGTAAGTCAGGTGGCTGTATTCTTTGGAGAGCTCCGGATACTTCACGATCAGTCGGTCCAGGCGTTCCTTGGCCTGATCGAACTGCTGCTGTTGCAGTTGTGACAGGTCCATGGGGACGTCGCCGCCAAAGGCCATGGCCATCGGCTCGACGATGTGGACCAGGGATAATTTCGCTCCGTTGCTCACCGACAGCTCGCGAGCGCGGTGGATTACAGGGTCGCACTCTTCGGTTAGATCTACAGCGACCAGAATGTGGTTGTAGGGCATGAGGTGCTCCTCCTGAGGATTGCAATATTGGTAAGTATGGCTGGTTTCAAGCGCATTGGTTCCAAAGTGACTCAAAGCGCTCATCAAGAATCGGGAGTACAGATATGACGGTCTGGATAGTGGTGTCAATCCTGCTGGTGGTACTGAGTCCGCTGGCGTGGTTGCGGCCGTCCCGTGGACAGAGCGGGCGCATGGCCTTGCGCATGGAGGCGCGCCGTATCGGATTGGCCATGCAGCTTGCGCCCCAGGAGTGGCCGCACTGGCTGAGCCAGGAGCCACCGAGCCCTTGCGCCCAGTACCATCGGCCGCGCCGTGGCAATCAGCCGGCGTGCTGGAGTTATTGGCAAAAGTCGCCGGGTGTTTGGGTGAACCAGTGGCAGGAAGTTTGCGAAGATCGTTTGCTGCTCAATCATTTCGAAAAATTGCCGGCCAACGTCTACAAAGTCGAGGCGGACAAACAGATGATCACCCTGTATTGGGGCGAGAAGGGCGAGGCGACGATTTTGCAGGACATCGATGCAGTGCTGAAAGCGCTGGCATGATTCACGGACATTTCGCGCTGCAATGGCGCGAAATCTCCGACAGACAGGCAATAAAAAGCCCGACATCATCATCGGGCCGGGGTTGGCCAGGCAGGCCGGTAATTCTTTGTGCCGCCGATCTTACGCCGGGCGTTCGCCAAAAGCGTTCATATTTTTTTCTCAAGTTCCCGCCAGCGTAGCCTTTTAAACAAAGGCTGCAGCGAATTAGGGCGACTTTTCTAACTATTGATCCTATGAATGGACTCACATGCAGATGCGTGTTGAAGATCTTCGCAGTACGGAAGTGACCGCAAAGTCGCGTTTCCACCCGTATTTTGGGCGATTGACAATTGTCGGAAATTCCGTGAAGGTGGCGTACCCAAATCAAACGGGCGTATGAATTGAGCGTTTGTATTTCAGACCGCTCCTACAGAATCCCGACTATCGCGTTGGCGGGTGTGCCGGGTGGATTGGCGTTAGCATCGACGATAAGCGTCCTGCCGAGCCATTCGCCTGCGTCCGACGTGTACTGTTCAGCTTCCATATCGTGGAGATCAGTTGATGATTTACGAAGGTAAAGCCATCACGGTTAAGGCTCTTGAAAGTGGCATCGTCGAATTGAAATTCGACCTCAAGGGTGAGTCCGTTAACAAGTTCAACCGTCTAACCCTGAACGAGCTGCGTCAGGCCGTAGACACCATCAAGGCAGATGCTTCGATCAAGGGTGTGATCGTCAGCAGTGGCAAGGACGTCTTCATCGTCGGCGCCGACATCACCGAATTTGTCGAGAACTTCAAGCTGCCTGATGCAGAGCTTGTTGCTGGCAACCTGGAAGCCAACAAGATTTTCAGCGATTTCGAAGACCTCAACGTCCCGACTGTCGCCGCGATCAACGGCATCGCTCTGGGTGGCGGTCTGGAAATGTGCCTGGCGGCGGACTACCGCGTCATGTCCACCAAGGCCAAGATCGGCCTGCCGGAAGTCAAACTGGGCATCTACCCAGGCTTCGGCGGTACCGTGCGTCTGCCGCGCCTGATCGGTGCCGACAACGCCATCGAGTGGATTGCCGCCGGCAAGGAAAACCGTCCTGAAGACGCGCTGAAAGTGGGCGCCGTCGATGCCGTGGTTGCACCTGAGAAACTGCAGGAAGCGGCCCTGGAGCTGATCAAGCGCGCCATCTCCGGCGAATTTGACTACAAGGCCAAGCGTCAGCCGAAGCTGGAAAAGCTGAAACTGAACGCGATCGAACAAATGATGGCCTTCGAAACCGCCAAAGGTTTCGTGGCAGGTCAAGCGGGTCCGAACTATCCGGCACCGGTTGAAGCGATCAAGACCATCCAGAAAGCCGCGAACTTCGGTCGTGACAAGGCGCTGGAAATCGAAGCCGCCGGTTTCGTCAAACTGGCCAAGACCTCTGCCGCGCAGAGCTTGATCGGTCTGTTCCTGAACGATCAGGAGCTGAAGAAAAAGGCCAAGGCCTACGACGAAATCGCTCGCGACGTGAAGCAGGCTGCCGTACTGGGCGCTGGCATCATGGGTGGCGGCATCGCTTATCAGTCGGCTTCCAAAGGCACGCCGATCCTGATGAAGGACATCAACGAACACGGTATCGAGCAGGGCCTGGCTGAAGCCGCCAAGCTGCTGGTCGGCCGCGTTGATAAAGGTCGCATGACCCCGGCGAAAATGGCTGAAGTGCTTAACGGCATTCGTCCGACCCTGTCCTACGGCGATTTCGGTCACGTTGACCTGGTCGTTGAAGCCGTCGTCGAGAACCCGAAGGTCAAGCAAGCCGTACTGGCCGAAGTCGAAGACAAGGTCAAAGAGGACACCATCCTCGCGTCCAACACCTCGACCATCTCCATTACCTTGCTGGCCAAAGCCCTCAAGCGTCCGGAAAACTTCGTCGGCATGCACTTCTTCAACCCGGTGCACATGATGCCGCTGGTTGAAGTGATTCGTGGCGAGAAGTCCAGCGAGCAGGCCGTCGCCACCACCGTTGCCTACGCCAAGAAAATGGGCAAGAACCCGATCGTCGTCAACGACTGCCCGGGCTTCCTGGTCAACCGCGTCCTGTTCCCGTACTTCGGCGGTTTCGCCAAGCTGGTCAGCGCCGGTGTGGATTTCGTCCGTATCGACAAGATCATGGAAAAATTCGGCTGGCCGATGGGCCCGGCATACCTGATGGACGTGGTCGGCATCGACACCGGCCACCACGGTCGTGACGTCATGGCTGAAGGCTTCCCGGACCGTATGAAAGACGATCGCCGTTCGGCTATCGACGTGCTCTACGAAGCCAAGCGCCTGGGCCAGAAGAACGGCAAGGGTTTCTACGCTTACGAGACCGACAAGAAGGGCAAGCAAAAGAAAGTGGCCGACCCGTCGGTGCTGGAAGTGCTCAAGCCGATCGTTTACGAGCAGCGCGAAGTCACTGACGAAGACATCATCAACTGGATGATGATCCCGCTGTGCCTGGAAACCGTGCGTTGCCTGGAAGACGGCATTGTCGAAACTGCCGCCGAAGCCGACATGGGTCTGGTCTACGGTATTGGTTTCCCTCCATTCCGTGGCGGTGCGCTGCGCTACATCGATTCGATCGGTGTTGCCGAGTTCGTTGCCCTGGCTGACCAGTACGCTGATTTGGGCGCGCTGTACCACCCGACCGCAAAACTGCGTGAAATGGCCAAAACCGGCCAACGGTTCTTCGGTTAAGCGTCCCAACTTTTGAGCGAGAGTGAAATTTTATGAGCTTGAATCCAAGAGACGTCGTGATTGTCGACTTCGGTCGTACTCCGATGGGCCGCTCCAAGGGCGGCATGCACCGCAACACCCGCGCCGAAGACATGTCGGCGCACCTGATCAGCAAATTGCTGGAGCGCAACGTCAAGGTTGACCCGAGCGAAGTCGAGGACGTGATCTGGGGCTGTGTAAACCAGACCCTGGAGCAGGGCTGGAACATCGCGCGCATGGCGTCGCTGATGACGCAGATCCCGCACACTGCTGCCGGCCAGACCGTCAGCCGTTTGTGTGGTTCGTCGATGAGCGCTTTGCACACTGCTGCGCAAGCGATCATGACCGGCAACGGTGACGTGTTCGTCGTCGGCGGCGTCGAGCACATGGGCCACGTGAGCATGATGCACGGTGTCGATCCGAACCCGCATATGTCGCTGTACGCGGCTAAAGCCTCGGGCATGATGGGCCTGACCGCTGAAATGCTGGGCAAAATGCACGGCATCACTCGCGAACAACAGGACGCTTTCGGCGTGCGCTCCCACCAGCTCGCTCACAAGGCGACCCTGGAAGGCAAGTTCAAAGACGAAATCATCCCGATGCAGGGCTACGACGAGAACGGTTTCCTGAAACTGTTCGACTACGACGAAACCATTCGTCCGGAAACCACCCTGGAAAGCCTGGCGGCTCTGAAGCCAGCGTTTAACCCGAAGGGCGGCACCGTTACGGCCGGTACTTCGTCGCAGATCACCGACGGTGCTTCGTGCATGATCGTGATGTCGGCGCAGCGTGCGCAGGACCTGGGCATCCAGCCGTTGGCGGTTATCCGCTCGATGGCAGTGGCAGGTGTGGACCCGGCAATCATGGGCTATGGTCCAGTACCGGCCACTCAAAAAGCACTGAAGCGTGCGGGCCTTGGCATTAACGATATCGACTTCTTCGAGCTCAACGAAGCTTTCGCTGCACAGGCCCTGCCAGTGCTGAAAGATCTGAAAGTACTCGACAAGATGAACGAGAAGGTTAACCTGCACGGCGGCGCGATCGCCCTGGGTCACCCGTTCGGTTGCTCCGGTGCCCGTATCTCCGGCACTTTGCTGAACGTGATGAAGCAGAATGGCGGCACCTTCGGGGTAGCCACCATGTGCATTGGTCTCGGCCAAGGCATCTCCACCGTCTTCGAACGCGTTTAAGCGTTTCGCTGATGGAAGCCGGGGCCAAGTGCCCCGGTTTTTGTTTTTCTGAATTTTTTTTGTTTTTATTTTTAAAAGATTTGAGTGAGGGCCAAACCATGCCGATACAACCTGGGCTCTACCAGCATTACAAAGGTCCGCAGTACCGCGTATTCAGTATCGCGCGGCATTCGGAAACCGAAGAAGAAGTGGTCTTCTACCAAGCCCTGTATGGCGATTACGGCTTTTGGGTGCGTCCCTTGAGCATGTTCCTGGAGTCGGTCGAGGTTGACGGCGAACAGGTGCCGCGCTTTGCTTTGGTGCAAGCCGAACCGAGCCTTTTTTCCAAGCCGTAAGCTGAGTGCGCGCAAGACCCTGCGCTTGACCTCACCTTGTAGCCACTATATATAGCGGTGCCGCGTCAGGCGCCAACCGCCTTTCACTTCTAGAATTCAGGAATTTTCTGATCCATGGGCAAATCGCTGGTCATTGTGGAATCCCCGGCTAAGGCCAAGACCATCAACAAGTATCTGGGTAACCAATACGTGGTGAAGTCGAGTATCGGCCATATCCGAGACCTGCCCACCAGCGGTTCGGCTAGCGCCAGCAAAGAGCCTGCCGCCAAGCGCGGCAAGGCCGCCGCGGGTGAAGGTCCGGTGCTCACGCCGAAAGAGAAGGCGCGCAAGCAGCTGGTTTCGCGCATGGGTGTCGATCCCGATCATGGCTGGAAAGCCAAGTACGAGATCCTCCCGGGCAAGGAAAAGGTCATCGAAGAGCTGCGCCGGCTCGCCAAAGATGCTGACACCATCTATCTCGCAACCGACTTGGATCGCGAGGGGGAAGCCATTGCCTGGCACCTGCGCGAAGCCATCGGTGGTGACGACAGCCGCTACAAGCGCGTAGTGTTCAACGAAATCACCAAGAAAGCGATCCAGGAAGCCTTCTCCAAACCCGGCGAGCTGGACATTGACCGTGTCAACGCCCAACAGGCGCGTCGTTTCCTCGACCGCGTCGTGGGTTACATGGTTTCGCCGCTGCTGTGGGCCAAGGTCGCCCGTGGCCTGTCCGCCGGTCGCGTGCAATCGGTCGCGGTAAAACTGGTCGTTGAGCGTGAACGTGAAATTCGCGCGTTCAACCCAGAAGAATACTGGGAAGTCCACGCCGACCTCGGCACCGCCAAGGGCGCAACCGTGTGCTTCGACGTGGCGCGTGAGAAAGGCGAGGCATTCAAGCCGCTCAACGAAACCCAAGCCATGGCCGCGCTGGAGAAGCTCAAGGCTTCCAGCTACAGCATCGTCAAGCGCGAAGATAAACCGACCAGCAGCAAGCCATCGGCACCGTTCATCACCTCCACCCTGCAACAGGCTGCCAGTAACCGCCTGGGCTTCGGCGTGAAGAAAACCATGATGATGGCCCAGCGTTTATACGAAGCCGGCTACATCACTTATATGCGTACCGATTCCACCAACCTCTCGGCCGATGCCGTGACGATGGCGCGCACTTATATTGAAGGCGAGTTCGGCAAGAAGTACCTGCCGGAAAACCCGAATGTCTACAGCAGCAAGGAAGGTGCACAAGAGGCTCACGAAGCGATTCGTCCGTCTGACGCCAACACCGAGCCAAGCAAGCTATCGGGCATGGAGCGTGATGCAGAGCGGCTCTACGAGCTGATCTGGCGCCAGTTCCTCGCTTGCCAGATGCTGCCGGCCCAATACCTGTCGACCACGGTCACCGTCGGTGCCGGCGATTTCGAGCTGCGGGCCAAGGGCCGCATCCTGAAGTTCGACGGTTACACCCGCGTCATGCCGCAAATCGCCAAGCCAGGCGATGACGACGTGCTGCCGGACATGGCCCAGGGCGACGCGATGAAGCTGATCAAGCTTGATCCGACCCAGCACTTCACCAAGCCACCTGCGCGTTACTCGGAAGCGAGCCTGGTTAAAGAAATGGAAAAACGCGGTATTGGTCGTCCTTCGACCTACGCGGCGATCATTTCGACCATCCAGGACCGTGGCTACGTAGCACTGCACAACCGTCGTTTCTACTCGGAAAAGATGGGCGACATCGTTACCGAGCGTCTGGCCGAGAGTTTCTCCAATCTGATGGACTACGGCTTCACCGCCGGCATGGAAGAGAACCTCGATGACGTGGCTCAGGGCGAACGCGATTGGAAAAACGTGCTCGACGAGTTCTACGGCGACTTCAAGAAGAAGCTCGAAGTAGCCGAAAGCGCCGAAGGCGGTATGCGCGCCAACCAACCGGTGATGACAGACATTCCGTGCGTGTTGTGCGGTCGTCCGATGCAGATTCGTACCGCATCGACCGGCGTGTTCCTGGGTTGCTCGGGTTACAGCCTGCCGCCGAAAGAACGCTGCAAGGCCACCGTCAACCTGGTGCCTGGCGACGAAATCGCTGCGGACGATGAAGGCGAGTCGGAATCCCTGGTGCTGCGCGGCAAGCACCGCTGCCCGATCTGCAGCACGGCGATGGACGCTTACCTGCTGGATGAGAAACGCAAGCTGCACATCTGCGGTAACAACCCGGATTGCGCAGGCTATGAAATCGAAGAGGGCACCTATCGCATCAAGGGCTACGAAGGTCCAAGCCTGGAATGCGACAAGTGTGGCAGCGAGATGCAGCTCAAGACCGGCCGTTTCGGCAAGTTTTTCGGTTGCACCAACGCAACGTGCAAGAACACCCGCAAGCTGCTGAAAAGCGGTGACGCGGCGCCGCCGAAGATGGACCCGGTGAAGATGCCTGAGCTGAAATGCGAAAAGGTCAACGACACCTACATTCTGCGTGACGGTGCTTCCGGCCTGTTCCTGGCGGCCAGCCAATTCCCGAAAAACCGCGAGACGCGTGCTCCGCTGGTCATCGAAATTGTGCCGCACAAGGATGAGATCGATCCGAAGTACCACTTCCTCTGTGAAGCACCGAAGAAAGACCCGGACGGCCTGCCTGCTGTAATCCGTTATAGCCGCAAGACCAAAGAGCAGTACGTGCAGACTGAAGTCGACGGTAAGCCGACTGGCTGGAAGGCGTACTACGACGGCGGCAAATGGACGGTTGAAGACAAGCGTCCGGCAGCCAAAGCGTAAAAGAGGCTGTACACAAAAGGCCGCATGACAACCCTCGGGTTTTCATGCGGCCTTTTTGTTTTGTGCTTGCGGTCAGATCGGCTGATCCACGACACTGTCTGACCTGCGTTAAGCAATTATTTCGTTGTGGAGGCTGCCGTCATGGCCCACGAACTCTATACCCGTACCAACCAGAAGATCTATTTCGCCGGCCTGTCGCTGGAAGCGCTCGCCAGAGCCGAAGAGGGGCGGGCGATGAATTCCCTGGCGCTGATTCAGGCCGAGCGCGAGTCGGCGTTGTTCCACCTGTACGGTGCGTTGCTGGGGCTGTGCCATGAAATTGCCGGCTTCTACCGTTTGCCTCAGGCCAATGCGCCTCGGGCAGAGATGCTGCTGACTCGCGAAGTGCTGGAAGCCATCGCCATCCCGGAGATGGCTGAGATGGTCGAGTTGGCTCAGAATCGGGAAACCTGGCTAGCCAAGCTGCTGGCTGCTCACGCAGCGATGTTTCAACCGCCTCGCGCTCCGCACAAGCCAAAAGGTGACGTGACCCAGCCGCTCATTCTGGCGGTTAACCTGGATGAAGAAGAGGCGCCTGAGGAGTTGAGTCGCGAAGAGTTGGAGAGCTGGCGTCAGAATTTGAAAGCGCTGGCAATCCGGTTTCGCGAAGGCTTGAACGAGTGCTGATCGACTGAGGCCCGGCGGTGCGATTAAAAGCGCTGCTGGTCAAGTTACCGAGCGAAGCCTGGCCGATGCCTATATAATCCCCGCCTTTCGTGGAGAACAGACCTTTATGCCAACGTCCTTTCTAGAAATTGTCGAGTTACCAGACGGCCGAATCGAGCTGCGCAGGGCCGAGGACGAAGGTTCTCTGGTTACTTTGGATTTCTCCGAGGATGCCAAGGCTTTCCTGCAGGGCCAGCACGTGGAAGTCGCCAAGGCGATGTTGAGCGTCGGTGTTCAAATGGCAGGGCGCCTGGTTGAAGGCGAATTCAATACCGATGAGAGTTCGCGGGTCCTCCACTGATCCCATTCGTCGCTTTCTGCTGATATAGCTACGATCCGGCTTCTCTATCCATTGAGAAGCCCCGCGCTATTTATTGCGCGCATTGTTTACACGTTAATCCAAGCGAATATTCAGGCTTTGCGCATCCCCGGTACGGGCTGCGCTGATCAACTGTTGCCGTGAGTTTGTGTTCAAAGGGTTGAGCCAGCTGACAACCGTGTGGCTGCGGCCCAGGCGCAAGGCTTCGCAGGTCAACTGCTGAGCACTTTGAGTGCCGCGAGGTTGCAGCAGCAGGATGCGTTCGCGGTTAAGGCCGGCGTCTCGCAACCACGCCTGAGTCAGGCTGGCGGGCGGGGCGATCAGTGTCAGCCACCGCGCGTCCTGATCCTGACTCAGTTCCCGGAGAATCGGCGCCAAAAGGTTCAGGCAGTTCCCGGCCGCACCACGCAGTGAAAGCTCGCTGAAAACTTCGGGCTCGGCGCCCCAGGGCGACTCGACCACGTCTTTCAGGATCGGTGCCATCGGTTGCACCATGAACGCCTCGAACAACGGCAGTTGGGCTTGCTGTGATGTGTGTGGGAACTGCATAAAGCCTCCTTTAGCGGCGAATGACGCCGACACTCAAGCCTTCGATCACCAGTTCCTGATCTTTCAGGTTGACTTCGATAGGGGCGAATTCAGGGTTTTCGGCAATCAACCAAACCTTGCTGCCATCGCGCTTGAAGCGCTTGACGGTCACTTCGTCACCGATCCGCGCCACGACGATCTGGCCGTTGCGGGCTTCCCGGGTGGTGTGGACGGCCAGCAGGTCGCCGTCGAAAATGCCGACGTCCTTCATGCTCATGCCATGAACGCGCAGCAAATAGTCAGCGCGCGGATGGAAGAACGCGGGGTTGATGTTGCAGGACTCCTCGATGTGCTGCTGGGCCAGAATCGGCGCCCCGGCAGCCACTCGGCCAATGATCGGCAGGGTGGAATCGTCGGCCTTGGCTTCGAAGCCTGGGATGCGGATGCCGCGGGAAGCGCCCGGTGTCATCTCGATCGCACCCTTGCGGGCCAGCGCCTTTAGGTGTTCTTCCGCCGCGTTGGGCGACTTGAAACCCAGTTCCTGAGCGATTTCCGCACGGGTCGGCGGGTAGCCGTTGTCTTCGAGGCAGCGTTTGATGAAGGCCAGAATCTCTGCTTGGCGTGGCGTCAGCTTTAGCATATTGATCGCTCTGTCTTTTTATACAGTGACTGGGATTATATACAGTGAAACGGTCTTGGCAATGCCCCTTTTTTGGCAGGCCGCTGGACGGTCAATCAGCCTGCTGATTAAAGCGTCGCCGTTGTATGGTTAAATAGCTGACCGACCATTCCCAAAACGAACCGGCAAGCTTGACAATGCACAGGCTGAAACGTATGTTTCAAACAAGTGTTTGTCAGGCGGAGTAGCCATGGCCCAGTCGGAAACCGTTGAACGCATTCTTGATGCTGCCGAGCAGTTGTTCGCGGAAAAAGGTTTCGCCGAAACCTCGTTGCGTCTGATCACCAGCAAGGCTGGGGTCAATCTGGCGGCGGTCAATTATCACTTCGGTTCGAAGAAGGCGCTGATCCAGGCTGTCTTCTCGCGCTTTCTCGGGCCGTTTTGCCTGAGCCTTGATAAAGAGCTGGAGCGGCGTCAGTCCAAGCCTGAAAACAAGCCGACCCTTGAAGAGTTGCTCGAAATTCTCGTTGAGCAGGCTCTCGTCGTGCAGCCTCGCAGCGGCAACGATTTGTCCATCTTCATGCGTTTGCTGGGGCTGGCTTTTAGTCAGAGTCAGGGCCACCTGCGTCGTTATCTGGAAGACATGTACGGCAAAGTGTTCCGTCGCTACATGATGCTGGTCAACGAAGCCGCGCCGCGCATTCCGCCGATCGAGTTGTTCTGGCGCGTGCATTTCATGCTCGGCGCCGCGGCGTTCAGCATGTCGGGGATCAAGGCGCTGCGGGCCATTGCCGAGACCGATTTCGGCGTCAACACATCCATTGAACAAGTGATGCGCCTGATGGTGCCATTCCTGGCCGCGGGCATGCGTGCCGAAACCGGCGTCACCGACGCGGCCATGGCCACCGCGCAATTGCGTCCGCGCAGCAAGTCGGCCCCAGCTGCCGCCAAGGTTTAACACCGCACGGGTGGGCGCGGCGGCTGACATCCGCTAAGCTAGCCGCCCATGCCGACTCTCGTTCTGAACCTGCTCCCCATTGATATCGCCGACCTGCCGGGCACAGCCCAAGGCGGCGCATTCACGCGAGCCGGGTTTTTCGTTATCAAGGAATCTCTATGACTGCTGGCCTGCAAGGCTCGTTGATGGTGGACGTCGCCGGTACCTGGCTGACGGCCGAAGATCGCCAATTGTTGCGTCAGCCCGAAGTGGGCGGCCTGATCATTTTCGCCCGTAACATCGAAAACCCGCGCCAGGTACGCGAGCTGAGCGCCGCGATCCGCGCCATTCGTCCCGATCTGCTGCTGGCGGTGGATCAGGAGGGCGGTCGTGTTCAGCGTCTACGCCAAGGCTTCGTCCGATTGCCGGCCATGCGCGCCATCGCTGACAACCCGAACGCCGAGTATCTGGCCGAGCAATGCGGCTGGATCATGGCCACCGAAGTGCTGGCCGTCGGCCTCGATCTGAGCTTCGCCCCGGTGCTGGACCTGGATTACCAGCGCAGCGCCGTCGTCGGTACCCGTTCGTTCGAGGGTGACCCAGAGCGCGCAGCGCTGCTCGCCGGCGCATTCATTCGCGGCATGAACAGCGCCGGCATGGCCGCCACCGGCAAGCATTTCCCCGGTCACGGTTGGGCCGAGGCGGATTCGCACGTCGCGATCCCGAACGACGAACGCAGCCTCGATGAAATCCGTGCCAACGACCTGGTGCCGTTCGCCAAATTGAGCAAGCAGCTGGCCGCCGTCATGCCGGCTCACGTTATCTACCCGCAAGTCGATTCCCAGCCCGCCGGCTTTTCCCGCCGCTGGTTGCAGGACATACTGCGCGGCGAGCTGCAATTCGATGGCGTGATCTTCAGCGACGACCTGTCCATGGCCGGCGCCCACGTGGTTGGCGATGCGGCCAGCCGTATCGAAGCCGCGCTGACCGCCGGTTGCGACATGGGGCTGGTGTGCAACGACCGCGCTGCTGCGGAGCTGGCCTTGAGCGCCGCCCAGCGTTTGAAGGTCAAGCCGTCCGAGCGCATTGCGCGGATGCGCGGTCAGTCGTACGCCAACATCGAATATCGCCAAGACCCTCGCTGGCTTGCAGCTGTAGGCGCGCTCAAAGAAGCTCAACTGATTGAATAAGGACTTTTCGTTATGACGGTTTACGCGATTATCGGTGGCACCGGCCTGACTCAACTCGAAGGTCTGAGCATTCGTCAGTCACTGGCGGTGGATACGCCCTATGGCCCGCCTTCGGCCGACGTGCAGATCGGTGAATACGCCGGTAAGGAAGTGCTGTTCCTCGCCCGTCACGGTCACCCGCACCGTTTTCCGCCGCATCAGGTGAACTACCGCGCCAACCTCTGGGCGCTGAAACAGGCCGGTGCCGAAGCGATCCTCGCGGTCAACGCCGTGGGCGGAATCCATGCCGCGATGGGCACTGGACACTTCTGCGTGCCGCATCAACTGATCGACTACACCAGCGGTCGCGAACACACCTATTTCGCCGATGACCTGGAACACGTGACCCACATCGACTTCAGCTATCCCTACAGCGAATCAATGCGTCAGCAATTGATCGCGGCATTGGCGGCTGAAGGTGTCGGTTATAGCGGTCATGGTGTGTACGCCTGTACCCAAGGGCCACGCCTGGAAACCGTCGCTGAAATCGCGCGACTGGAACGTGATGGCTGCGACATCGTCGGCATGACCGGCATGCCGGAAGCGGCATTGGCGCGTGAGCTGGAGCTGGATTATGCGTGTCTGGCGCTGGTGGTGAACCCGGCAGCGGGCAAGTCCACGGCGGTGATCACCATGGCCGAGATCGAGCAAGCGTTGCAGGACGGGATGGGGAAGGTCAAGTCGACGTTGGCGCGGGTGTTAAAAGGCTAGGTTGTACGCCACCATCATTCATTATCAAAAGCATTGAGTGTATGTCGACAATCATCGAGCAACTTCAACAGCTGCCGTGGGCGGAGGCATTCAGTCATCGCGCTCTGGATAAGGCGCGCAGATATGCCCCTGAGCATCGGGTAAAAATCCTCGAACTTGATGATGTGTTGGTTCGTGCGACCTGCAGGGGCTCCCAAGGTAACGTCTACGAACAGCACATTGAGCTGGTCGAAGATGCCAACGGTACTTTTGAGCTGGACTGCAACTGCTCATGCCCCGTTGTGATCGATTGCAAACATTGCGCAACCGTTATCTATCACCTGCAAGACCTTCCTGTGGCGGTGGATGACAGTACAGCTTCCGTTCACCTGAATAGTGAGCTGGAGCGCTGGCTCGCCGGTATTCCATCCGCAAGCAATCCCCCCGATGAACCGTCGCAGGTGACGAGTACGCGCCTGTTTTACAAACTCAGGGCCACGCCCACCGTCGGGAAATGGACGCTGGAGATTTTCAAGGCGCGTCAGCTCAAGGACGGCCGTTTGCAAGACATCAAGTCGATGTACTCGCTGTCGGACACGCTGATACGCCAGCCCGGTTACCTGACCGAGCTCGACCTTCGAATCGCCAGGCTGTTAGTCGCCGTTCACTCTCACCACGCCTATTACTCCGGCTACCCCCTGGAAGGCAGCAGTGGCGCCGAACTCATCGAAATGTTGTTGCGAACCTCGCGCCTTTTCCTCGATCTCGAACAGCCACAACCCTTGACGCCGGGAATGAGAAGAACGGGTCAATTTGCGTGGGCCGAACAAGCCAATGGCAGTTTTCGCCCGCAATGGGGCAGTGACTCAGCCCCAGTGGAAACGATCCTGGCCCTGGAGCCCTTGTATTATCTGGATCGCGAGCGGCTGCAAGTAGGGCCACTGTTCAGCGAGATGGATGAAAAACTGGCGTGTCACCTCTCGTTGGTCCCGGATATTCCGGCGCGTCAGGCCATGCAGTTCAGTCATCGGATGAGGGCGGCAACTCAAGTTGCGCCGCCGCCTCACACACTGACGGAGCGGGTCATTGACGGCGTTTTCCCTCAGGTTCACCTGACTCTCGCCAGTGGCAAGCGTTACGTCCGCTGGCAGCATGAGCCAGAGCATCGCGCCGCATTGGTGTTCACCTACAACGGCCATCCGACGTCGGATAGAAACCCGGAGGTGTTGATCCTTTCGGGGACTGAAACCCAGCGCATCCAGCGCAACCTCGTCGCCGAAAAAGCCTTGCGCCAAGCCCTGCAAAAGCACGGTTTTAAAAAGGCCACACGCAAAAGCAGCCTGGACCGTCCCGGCGAAATGTTCACCCTGGCGGATGACGCAACCTGGCTTGCCTTTGCGCAAGACGGAGTACCGGCGCTGAGGGAGAAAAACTGGCTGATCGATATCAGCGATAACTTTCACTTCAACGTGCAGCCTGTAGAAGAGTGGTATGCGCAAGTCGAGGAAGGATCGGGGCACCAGTGGTTCGATCTGCAACTGGGTATCGTCGTCAACGGCGAACGTCACAGCCTGCTGCCGATATTGCTGCATCTGCTGCGTAGCCAGCCACAGTTGATGGATCCCGCAAGCCTGGCCCAACGCAACGATGACGAACTGTTGCTGATTGGACTGGGTGATGGGCGTTTCGGTGCCAAACCCCATGGCAAAGTCGCGCTGCCCTATGGTCGGATCAAACCGCTGATGGTTACCCTGGGCGAGTTGTACCTGGGGACGCATCAAGGCGATTCATTGCGTTTGAGTTTGCCGGATGCCGCGCGCCTCAGTGCGCTGGAAGGCATCCCGCTAATTTGGCAGGGCGGTGAACGACTGCGCAGTTTTGCAAAGCGTCTGCGTGAGTCGAACCATACTCATGTATCGGCGCCCGAGGGTTTGAAAGCGACACTGCGACCGTAT
This sequence comes from Pseudomonas sp. RT6P73, assembly GCF_054897715.1. Classification (NCBI taxonomy): domain Bacteria; kingdom Pseudomonadati; phylum Pseudomonadota; class Gammaproteobacteria; order Pseudomonadales; family Pseudomonadaceae; genus Pseudomonas; species Pseudomonas sp. RT6P73. The sequence goes on from NZ_JBUBUV010000002.1 coordinate 1,649,080, forward strand.
CAGCTTGAAGGGCTGAACTGGATGCAGACCCTTCGCGAACTGGAGGTTGGCGGCATCCTCGGCGACGACATGGGCTTGGGGAAAACCCTGCAAACCCTGGCTCATCTGCTAACGGAAAAGCAGGCTGGGCGGCTTGATCGTCCGGCACTTGCCGTGATGCCCACCAGCCTGATCCCCAACTGGCTCGACGAGTCATTGCGCTTTGCTCCGCAGCTCAAGGTACTGGCGCTGCATGGCGCCGCGCGGCAAAAAGACTTTGCCCGCCTTGCCGAATACGACTTGGTGTTGACCACCTACGCATTGCTGCCTCGGGACCTGGAGGTATTGCAGCCTCAGGAATGGAGTGTGCTGATTCTCGATGAAGCGCAGAACATCAAGAACCCGGTCAGCAAAGCTGCTCAGGCAGCCCGCGACCTCCAGGCACGCCAGCGATTGTGCCTGTCCGGCACCCCGCTGGAAAACCACCTCGGCGAGTTGTGGTCGCAATTTCACTTTTTGCTGCCCGGCTGGCTTGGCGACAGCAAAACCTTCAACCGCGACTACCGCACGCCGATTGAAAAGCACGGTAACACCGAGCGGATGCAACACCTGACGGCCCGGATAAAACCCTTTTTGCTACGTCGCAAGAAAGATCAGGTGGCAACCGAATTACCGCCGAAAACCGAGATTGTGCATTGGGTTGATCTCAGCGATGGACAACGGGATGTGTATGAAACCGTGCGCGTGGCGATGGACAAGAAGGTTCGCGACGAAATTGCCCGCAGTGGTGTCGGGCGCAGTCAAATCATCATCCTCGATGCGTTGCTTAAGCTGCGTCAGGTGTGCTGCGATCTGCGGCTGATCAAAACGCCGCTCACCGCCAAGGCCCTTCGTTCTGGTAGCGGAAAACTGGTCAGCTTGATGGAGATGCTGGAAGAGCTGCTCAGCGAAGGCCGTAAGGTTTTGCTGTTTTCACAGTTCACTTCGATGCTCGCCTTGATTGAGGAAGAGTTGCAGCAACGTGGTCTGGGCTACTCGTTGTTGACGGGTGAGACAACGGATCGGCGCACACCGGTCAAGGATTTTCAGAGCGGTAAAGTGCCGCTGTTTCTGATTAGTTTGAAGGCTGGCGGCACAGGTCTGAACCTGACGGCTGCGGATACGGTTATCCATTTCGATCCGTGGTGGAACCCCGCGGTCGAAAACCAGGCGACTGACCGGGCCTACAGGATCGGGCAAAACAAACCCGTGTTCGTCTACAAGTTGATAGCCCGTGGCACGGTGGAAGAAAAAATACAGGCACTGCAGCTGGAGAAGGCTGCGCTGGCCGGGGCGGTGCTTGAAGGTGGGACGACTGGCGGCTGGAAGCTTGAGCAGAGTGATATCGAGGCGCTGTTTGCGCCGCTGCCCAATCTTAAGTCCTGATGTCTTCAGTGAGATCGAGTCGATCCCTTCGCGGGCAAGCCTCGCTCCTACTGGTTTAGAGTCGATCGCGGTATTTGCGATCAAAATGAAATCTGTAGGAGCGAGGCTTGCCCGCGAAAGCGATCTACCGGGCGCCGCAGATCTCAGCGCTTTTCCAGCTTATCCGGCAACGGCGCAAACAACGCTTCTATATCATCGCTCTGCAACTTCCAGTCCCCAGTCTTGCGCCCATCCAGCACGCCCGCCGCCAAGTCGGATTTTTCCTTTTGCAGGTGCTGAATCTTTTCTTCCACCGTGCCTCGGGCAATCATCTTGTAGACGAATACCGGCTTCTCTTGCCCAATGCGATACGCCCGGTCAGTCGCCTGATTTTCCGTCGCCGGGTTCCACCACGGATCGTAGTGGATCACCGTATCCGCCTCGGTCAGGTTCAAGCCGACACCACCGGCCTTCAAGCTGATCAGAAAGATCTGACGCTTGCCGCTCTGGAAGTCTTTCACCGGCGCCCGTCGGTCACGGGTCTGTCCCGTCAGCAACGCATATTCAACGCCGCGTTTCTTCAGTTCGACCTCGATCAGCGCCAACATCGACGTGAACTGCGAAAACAGCAAAATCCGCCGACCTTCCTCAAACAACTCATCCAGCATCTCCATCAAGCTGTCGAGCTTGCCCGAAGTGCTGCCGCGAGTCGGCAGCACGGCATCGTTGACCAGGCGTAAATCGCAGCACACTTGGCGAAGCTTCAGCAGTGCTTCAAGAATGATGATCTGGCTGCGCGCCACGCCTTTGCGAGTGATCTCGTCGCGGACTTTCTTGTCCATCGCCAGGCGCATGGTTTCATACACGTCGCGCTGGGCTTCGTTGAGCTCGACCCAATGGATGATTTCGGTCTTCGGTGGCAATTCCGTCGCCACCTGCTCCTTGGTCCTGCGCAGCAAGAACGGTTTTATCCGCCCATTGAGGTGCTGAAGCCTGACTTCGCTGGCGCGCTTTTCGATCGGCACGCGGTAATCGCGATTGAAGCTTTTTACGTCGCCGAGCCAGCCAGGCAACAGGAAGTGAAACAGCGACCACAGTTCACCCAAGTGGTTTTCCAGCGGCGTGCCACTCAGGCACAGACGCTGACGCGCATTCAACTCACGGGCCGCCTGAGCAGCCTTGCTGTTGGGGTTCTTGATGTACTGCGCTTCATCCAGAACCAGCACATGCAGAGGCTGCGCCGCCAGGCGTTCGACGTCCTTGGGCAGCAGCGCATAGGTGGTCAGGACCAGGTCGTAATCGGCCAGGTGATCAAAATGCTTTTTGCGACTGGCGCCATACAACGCCAGCACTTTGAGTTGCGGCGTGAAGTGCGCGGCTTCGTCGAGCCAGTTCGGGATCAGGCTGGTGGGCATCACCACCATGCACGGCCGATCGAGGCGTCCGGCGTTTTTCTCACTGAGAATATGCGCCAGTGTCTGTAGGGTTTTACCCAGGCCCATGTCGTCCGCGAGAATCCCGCCGACTTCCAGTTGCCGCAACGACTGCATCCAGCTCAAGCCTTCCAGCTGATACGGGCGCAAGGTTGCGTTCAAGCCTTCGGGGGCCGTCGCGGTGTAGTCCTTGATGTCCCGCAGGCGCTGGGCAAACGTGCGGATCTGCTCGCCACCTTCCCAAAGCAGCGGCATGCCTTCCAGCGGATTCAGGCGCGTGGCGTCGGCCTTGCTCAGGCGCAGCTTGGTTTCGCCGGGCTCTTGCAGGTAGAACTCGCCGAGGGTTGCCAGTACCGGTTTCAACCGACCGAAGGGCAGGGCGACCTGCAAGGGGCCGTATTCGGAATTCGGGCGGTTGGGAATGTTCACCAGGATCAGTTCGTCGTCGCGACGTCGGGCGAGGCGTTCCGGATTGAGGATTTCGGTGTGGGAACGCATCAGGTTCAACAGGATCGGCAGCAGACTCAGGCGCTCGCCATTGACGATGATCCCCAGTTCCAGATCAAACCAGTCGCGTTCCGGCGCTTGCTCGACAGTGGCGTACCAGTCATCCACGGCGGTCAGGTCGAAACCGAATGCCTCATCGATCTGCAACTCCCAGCCCTGGGTGCGCAACTTCGGCAGCTCATTGAGGGTGAAGGTCAGCCAGGCGCTGTCGTTGACCATCTCATACAGATCGCCGGCACTTTCCGGCAAGGCTTTGCTCTGGCGGGTGGCGATTTTAAAGCCGAGGATTCGCAACTGCTCCCTGTAGGCCTGTTCGACTTCCGGGTGGCGTTTTATCCGCAGTGTCTGGGTTTCTTGCCGAATCAGGACGTCGGCGTTTTTCTGTCCGCAGACGTATTCGTCCAGGTAGCTGAAAGACAGCGCCGCACGATGCTGGATGTAGCGCTGCATCTTGCCGTTGCGCGGTTCGAAGGCGCTGAACTCGATACTCGCCAGCCACAGGCGCGGCACCGGTTGCACGTTATCCACAAGGACTTGGGGCGGGGCCTTCGGGCTGCGGTTTTCCAGCACAGCCTGAAGTTTTTCCAGCAATTCGGCGTCTTGCGCGGCGGCAGGATAGGCGAGGGTTTCCTGCACCTTAAGCAGCACCGCCGCGCAATGTTTGCAGTTGGCGTGAACCGGGCAGGTGCACGTGGCATCGACCATCAGCAAGGTCGCTTTGGCTGACTCACGAAGGCGAATGGTCTGACGGTAAACGTTACCGCCAGAGCCTTCGCAGGCGGCGATGATCGTGGCGTCGCCGGCCTCGACGATCCTGACGCGGTTCTCCAGTGCGTAGCGACGGCCACGCTCCAGGCTCTGTTCCTTGAATCGGCTGACCCAGGAAGGTGCCAGGGGTTTGCTCAGGGTCGCAGACATAAGGACTTCAATCAGTCCGGAATTTCATCGGGGACTGGCCGAGGTGCCGGGGCGGTCAACGAAGTGATCTTGATCAACATCCCCAAATGGCCGTTGTCGAGGAAGTTCAGCTGGCCGTTTTTGGTGTGGCTTTCCTGCTTCAGGCGTTCGCTGGCAGTGACCATGCCGTTGGCGTCGATCTGGTTGACCCAAAAGTCCGCATCCACATCCGTGAAGCGCCCCAGCTTCAGGCTCAAGGTGCCCTCGATCGGGAACTGGCCGAACTGCTCCGTGCCGTCGCTGATTGCGATTTTGCTGGCTTCTTCGCCGAGGGTCTGCTGCCAGGCCTTGTGCAGCAAAACGGTGTATTCGTTGCTGGCGGTCAGCTTTTCCACTTCACCATTCAGGCTCGGCGTGCGCAGGCTGTCGGGGTTGATGCGCTGGGCGCCGGCAGCCCAGTCTTCGGGTGCGGCTTTGCTGACAATGGCAGGCACAGCGTTCTGGCGGACCAGAATCATTTCAATCTGATACAGGTCATCGGCAAAGGCCGTAGGGGCGACCAGGGTGGTCAGCAAGGTCAGTAAACGAAACAGGCGCATGCGGCGTCCTTCAAGCAGTTTTAGGAATGAGGCACTCAAGCAGCGCCTCTACAGTATTAAAGCGCTCTTGCGGGCTTTCCATCGGGACCATGAACTTAAACATCGTGGCACCTTCGAATTTGTAGCGTTTGGGCTGGCCCTGGATCAGTTTGATCAGGGTCAGCGGGTCGACCGGCGTCTGCGCCGCGAACTCGATCCGGCCGCCTTGCGGGCCACCGTCGACTTTCTTGATGCCCAGCAATTCGGCTTGCAGCTTCAACGCCGTGATGCGCATCAGGTTCTTGGTCGGCTCCGGCAGCAGGCCGAAGCGGTCGATCATCTCCACTTGCAGGTCCTTGAGGCCTTCCTCATCGGTGGCCGAGGCAATGCGTTTGTAGAGAATCAGTCGGGCATGCACGTCCGGCAAGTAGGCTTCGGGAATCAACGCCGGGACACGCAGGTTGACTTCCGGGCCACCGCCTAGCGGCTGATCGAGGTTCGGTTGTTCGCCCTTGCGGATCGATTTCACCGCACGTTCGAGCATTTCCATGTACAGGGTGAAACCGACGGCCTGAATCTGACCGCTTTGACCGTCGCCCAACAATTCACCGGCGCCACGAATTTCCAGGTCGTTGGTGGCAAGCACGAAACCCGCGCCGAGGTCCTGGGTGTTGGCGATCGCTTCCAGGCGCTTTTCCGCGTCCGGGGTGATTTGCTGGCGTGGCGGGGTCAGCAGGTACGCATAAGCCTGGTGGTGACTGCGACCAACCCGGCCGCGCAGCTGGTGCAACTGCGCGAGGCCGAATTTGTCGGCACGCTCGATGATTATGGTGTTGGCGCTCGGCACGTCGATGCCGGTCTCGATGATGGTCGAGGCGATCAGCACGTTGAAACGCTTGTGGTAGAAGTCGCTCATCACCTGTTCGAGATCGCGTTCACGCATCTGCCCGTGGCCGATGCCGATCCGTGCTTCCGGTACCAGTTCGGCGAGGTCGGCGGCACATTTCTCGATGGTCTTCACGTCGTTGTGCAGGTAATAGACCTGACCGCCACGCAGCAACTCGCGAAGCAGGGCCTCTTTGACCGTGCTCTTGTTCTGCTCCATGACGAAGGTTCGCACCGACAGGCGACGGGCCGGCGGCGTGGCGATGATCGACAGGTCGCGCATGCCCGACACTGCCATGTTCAGCGTGCGCGGAATCGGCGTGGCGGTCAGGGTGAGAATGTCGACTTCACTGCGCAGGGCCTTGAGCTGTTCTTTCTGGCGGACACCAAAACGGTGCTCTTCGTCGATGATCACCAGCCCGAGGTTTTTGATCTTCACGTCGTCTTGCAGCAGCTTGTGCGTGCCGATGACGATGTCGATCTTGCCTTCGGCGAGGTCCGCAACCGCGGCGTTCACTTCCTTGGTCGACTTGAAACGGCTCATCACTTCCACGCTCACTGGCCAGTCGGCGAAGCGGTCGCGGAAGCTGTTGTAATGCTGCTGGGCGAGGAGGGTGGTCGGCACCAGGATCGCCACCTGACGACCGCCGTGTACCGCAATGAACGCTGCACGCATGGCCACTTCGGTCTTGCCGAAACCCACATCGCCGCAAACCAGGCGATCCATCGGTTTTGGCGCAAGCATGTCGGCGCGCACGGCATCGATGGTGGTTTGCTGGTCCGGGGTTTCTTCGAACGGGAAACCGGCGCTGAAGGTCGCGTAATCGGCTTTCGGATCTTCGAACGCGTAACCTTCGCGAGCGGCGCGACGGGCATAGATGTCGAGCAATTCCGCCGCCACGTCGCGCACCTGTTCGGCGGCTTTGCGTTTGGCTTTCTGCCAGGTTTCGGAGCCGAGGCGGTGCAGCGGGGCCAATGCATCGTCGCTGCCGGTGTAACGGGCGATCAGGTGCAGGTTGGCCACGGGCACGTAAAGCTTGGCCCCTTCGGCGTATTGCAGGGTCAAGAACTCGGCGGCCTGATCGTCGATTTCCAGGGTCGCGAGCCCGAGGTAGCGACCGACGCCGTGATCGATATGCACCACCGGCGCACCTTCGCGCAGCTCGGTAAGGTTCTTGATGACTGCATCGTTGTTGGCGTCGGTGCGTTTTTCGCGGCGACGACGCTGCATCACGCGCTGACCGAACAACGGGCTTTCGGCAACCAGCGCCAGGGCTGGGTTGTCGAGTACCAGACCTTCGTCGAGCGGCGCGATGGTGATCGCCAGGCGCTCCTTGCTCGCGACGAAATCCGGCCAACTGTCGACGGTTTTCGGTCGCAGCTTCAGTCGTTCGAGCAACTCCAGCAGCACTTCTCGACGGCCTGCGGACTCGGCGGTAAACAGTACGCGTCCGGGGAACTCGTCGAGGAAACCGGCCAGCGCCGCCAACGGTTGAGTGGCCTTGGCTTCGATGGCCAGGTTCGGCAGCTCTCGCGCCGGGAAGCGCTCGCGGCCGACGCCGGTTTCCACGTCCTGTTGACTGGCAACCACCCGTGGCCAGCTCTTCAGGCGTGCAAAGCAATCTTCCACCGGCAGGAACAGTTCGGCCGGTGGCAATAAAGGACGGGAAGGATCGACGCGGCGCTCTTCATAACGATTACGCACATCGTTCCAGAAGTTCTCTGCGGCCTGCTCGATGCCCGGCAGGGAAAACACTTGGGTGTCCTGGGGCAGGTAATCGAACAGGGTGGAGGTTTCATCGAAGAACAGCGGCAGGTAGTACTCGATACCGGCCGGTGTAATCCCGCTGCTCAAATCCTGGAAGATCGGGCAGCGACGGAAGTCGACATCGAAACGCTCACGAAAGCGTGCCTTGAAGCGGGTGACGGCGTCTTTCTGCAGCGGGAATTCCCGCGCGGGCAGCAGGCGAACGGTGTCGACCTTGTCGATGGAGCGCTGGTTTTCCGGATCGAAGGTACGCAGCGTCTCGATTTCGTCGTCGAACAAGTCGATACGGAAAGGCAGTTTGCTGCCCATCGGGAACAGATCGATCAACGAGCCGCGGACGGTGAATTCGCCGTGCTCGTACACCGTGTCGACGTAGCGATAGCCGCTGGCTTCCAGTCGGGTGCGCATCTGCTCGACGTCGAGCTTCTGGCCAACGTCCAGCACCAGGCTGCTGCCGAGCAGGAATTTGGTTGGCGCGAGGCGGTGCAGCGCCGTGGTGATCGGCACGACCAATACGCCATGACTCAGCTCCGGCAACCTGTACAGGGCCGCGATGCGCTGGGAAATGATGTCCTGGTGTGGCGAAAACAGATCGTAGGGCAGGGTTTCCCAGTCCGGGAAATGCAGCACGGGCAAATCCGGGGCGAAGAAACTCAGCTCCTGTTCCAGCCGTTCGGCACTTTGGCTGTCGGCGGTCAGCAGCAGGGTAAAGCGCTTGGCAGCGCTGGCAGCCTCGGCGATGGCCAGGCTCAGGGCGGCACCGGGCAGGTTGCCCCAGTGCTGTTTACCTGCCGCGGCAGGGAGAAGCGGTAGACGCAGAACGGGCACGGAAGGTTGAGCTCCAAGCGTTGCGACAAAGTCGGTAATTGTAGCGGCCCCGGGTGCCGCCTGTCAGTTGCAGATGTGTCTATTACGCCGGTTTGGCGAAATGTAGTGGTAAAGACAAAATCCGCCGGTTTTTTGCTGAAATTTGATGATTATGTAGTGGCAAAACGACCGAGTGTTACGGAGGGTTACGGATAAGACAGCGGTATCTCCAAAAAATTGACTGCGCTGAAAGCTGCGGTTTTACTGGGCTGCGGCAGTGCGTGATTTTTTTGAACGGGAATTTGTTCCGGATCGCACGACAGGCGCGCATTGCTACGGGAGGCACTCGGCGGCATAATGTAGCCCCTTTTTTCTGCCCCTACATGTGGAAGGTTCCCGTGACTCAGAAGCCCGACCAGTGTCTTGGTGAATGGATCGACCGTGAAGCACTCGCAGAAGCGATGATTCCGCTTATCGGTCAGCTCTACCGCAATAACAACGTGGTGAGCTCGATCTATGGCCGCAGCCTGATCAATCGTTCAGTCATTGCGATTCTCAAAGCTCACCGCTTTGCTCGTCATCGTCAGTCCGATGACAGCGAATTGTCCGTCCACGAAACATTCCCGCTGCTCAAGGCGATGAGCGAGCTCAAGCTCGGCGCCGCTTCGGTTGACCTGGGCAAGCTTGCGGTCAAGTTCAAGGCCGAAGGCAATGGCCGTACTGCCGAGCAGTTCGTCCGCGAAGAACTGGCTGACGTCGTTGGTCAGCAAAACGTTGCCGCTCGTAAAGGCACCGACGTTGTCCTGTACGGCTTCGGTCGTATCGGTCGTCTGCTGGCGCGCATCCTGATCGAGAAAACCGGTGGTGGCGACGGCCTGCGTCTGCGCGCCATCGTTGTCCGCAAGGGCGCCGAGAACGATCTGGTCAAGCGTGCAAGCCTGCTGCGTCGTGACTCGGTTCATGGTCCGTTCGATGGCACCATCACCATTGATGAAGCCAACAACACCATCACCGCCAACGGCAACCTGATCCAGGTTATCTACGCGAAGAACCCGACTGAAGTGGATTACACCCAGTACGGCATCAAAGACGCGCTGCTGGTGGACAACACCGGCGTATGGCGTGACGCCGACGGCCTGGGTCAACACCTGGCTTGCCCGGGTATCGATCGCGTTGTTCTGACCGCGCCGGGTAAAGGCAAGCTGAAGAACATCGTTCACGGCATCAACCACGGTGAAATCACCGCTGATGACAAGATCGTTTCCGCCGCTTCCTGCACCACCAACGCTATCGTGCCGGTGCTGAAAGCCGTCAACGACAAGTTCGGCATCATCAATGGTCACGTTGAAACGGTTCACTCGTACACCAACGACCAGAACCTGATCGACAACTTCCACAAAGGCGATCGCCGTGGCCGTAGCGCCGCGTTGAACATGGTGATCACCGAGACCGGTGCTGCCACCGCTGCCGCCAAGGCGCTGCCTGAACTGGCTGGCAAGCTGACCGGTAACGCGATCCGCGTTCCGACGCCAAACGTGTCGATGGCCATTCTCAACCTGAACCTTGAGAAAGCCGCCACCCGTGAAGAGATGAACGATTACCTGCGCTACATGGCGTTGCACTCCGATCTGCATAAGCAAATCGACTACGTCAACTCGCAGGAAGTGGTTTCCACCGACTTCGTTGGCTCGCGCCACGCAGGCGTTGTGGATGCTGAAGCAACCATCACCCAAGACAACCGCGTTGTTCTGTACGTTTGGTACGACAACGAATTCGGTTACAGCTGCCAGGTGGTTCGCGTGATGGAAGACATGGCCGGTGTAAACCCGCCAGCATTCCCGCGCTAAGCCTTAGCTGCACATGAAAACGCCCCGACTTTGGTCGGGGCGTTTTTATTTGTGTGTCTGTTGGATCTTTGTTGCCTGCACCGGCCTCATCGCTAGCAGGCTAGCTCCCACAGGGGCTTGTGAGCGCCACAGATCTAGTGTGGGAGCTAGCCTGCTAGCGATGGCGATCTGTCAGGCGCCGCCGACTACCGCTGCTTGCGCAGTCCGCAGTTCATGCCGATTGCCTTTGAACAACACCAGCGTCGCAATCAACCCCAACACCGCCGCGCCACTGAGCCAGATCCCCGGCGCAGCCTTGTTGTCCAGTACGTGGATCAGGTATGTGCAAGCCGCCGGTGTAAACCCGCCGAACGTTGCCGTCGCCAGGCTGTAGGCCAACGAGAAACCAGTCGTACGCACTTCCACCGGCATGATCTCGGTCAGCGCCACAACCATGGCGCCGTTGTATGAGCCATACAGGAATGACAGCCACAACTCGACGATCAGCAAATGGCTGAAACTCGGGTTCGCCACCAGCCATGACAAGGCAGGGTAGGCCGTGAGGATCGCCAGAATGGTCGCCGCCAGGAGTAGGGGTTTACGTCCGATCCTGTCGGACACGGAACCCATCACCGGCAGCCAGAAGAAGTTCGACAGGCCGATGCACACCGTCACCAGCAACGCATCCAGATCCGACAGGTGCAGTTCGGCTTTGCCGAAGGTCGGGGTGTAGGCGGTGATCAGGTAGAACGAAACGGTGGTCATCACGACCAGCGCCATGCCGGCGATGACGATGCCAAAGTTCTGACTGATCGAGCGGACGACGTCCCGCAGGGTCGGGCGGTGTTTGCGCGCCTGGAACTCCGGCGTTTCTTCTAGTGAGCGACGGATCACGAAGATCACCGGCACAATCATGCAGCCGATCAGGAACGGCACGCGCCAGCCCCAGTCACCCATTTCTTCGGGGCTGAGCCAGTGGTTCAAGCCGACGCCCAGCAGGCCGGCGAACACCACCGCGGCTTGCTGGCTGGCGGATTGCCAACTGACAAAGAAGCCTTTGCGACCCGGCGTGGAGATCTCCGCCAGGTACACCGACACACCGCCCAGTTCCACGCCGGCCGAGAAGCCTTGCAGCAGGCGGCCGAACAATACGAGCAGTGGCGCGGCGACGCCGAGGGTGGCGTAACCCGGCACGCAAGCGATCAGCACCGTACCGGCCGCCATCATCGCCAAGGTGATGATCAGGCCTTTGCGGCGACCATGACGGTCGATGTAGGCACCGAGGAAAATCGCCCCCAAAGGACGCATCAGGAAGCCGGCACCGAACGTGGCCAGCGACAACATCAGGGAGGCGAAAGCGCTGCCGGCAGGGAAGAAGGTTTTAGCGATGGCCGTGGCGTAAAAGCCGTAGACCATAAAGTCGAACATTTCGAGAAAGTTACCGCTGACAACGCGAAAAATCGCTTTGCCTTTGCCCGTATTGGAAGACATGTGTAGGTACTCACGCTGGTAAATCTTGCTTGAAACGCTCGACCTGTGGGAGCGAGATCGGCTTGCCGGCGATAGCGGTGTGCCAGTCAACATCAATGCTGATTGACCCTATGCCATCGCGAGCAGGCTCGCTCCCACAGGTTTTGCGTCTTTCTGACGGGCACTGGCAGCCCTCGCTCCCATGCGCTCTGAGGCCCATAATGGCGGGCGCGGTTTTGAGGGAGGATGAAGATTTGTTAACTGGACGGTGGAGTGGACTTGTGGTGCTGGCCGGCGTTTTGTCCGGTTGTGGCAACGGCGACAGCCTGGAGCGCTTCGACGGCCCGACCATGGGCAGTACTTATTCAATCAAATACGTGCACAGCACCGGTCTTCCTGCTCCAGAAGAAGTCCAGGCGCAGGTCGAAAAGATCCTCGCCGACATTGACCAGCAAATGTCCACCTACCGCAGCGACTCGGACATCGAGGTTTTCAACGATCTCCCGGCCAATCGCTGTCAGAAAATGCCCGCGTCGATCCTCAAGCTCGTCCGCGTCGGTGAGCAGCTCTCGGAACAAAGCGAAGGCTCCTACGACCTGACGGTCGAACCGCTGCTCAACCTCTGGGGTTTCGGTCCGCAGGCCCGCGAGGAAAAAGTCCCCGCTGCCCAGGCGCTCGCCGAAGTACGCCAGCGGGTGGGTTACCAACATCTGCGCATCGATCGCGATCAGTTGTGCAAGGACGCCGCCGTCGAAGTCGACTTCAACAGCATCGCCGCCGGTTACGCCGTCGACGCCATTGCCGAAAAACTCGAAGCGCTGGGTATCCACAACTTCCTGGCCGAAGTCACCGGCGAGCTAAAGGCTGCGGGTAAAAAACTCGACGGCTCGGCCTGGAAGATCGCGTTGGAGGAGCCTCGTGACGACCAGCAAGTGGCGCAAAAAATCATCGCGGTCGACGGCTACGGCCTGTCCACCTCCGGCGACTACCGCAATTATTTCCAGCAGGGCGGCAAGCGCTATTCCCACACCTTCGATGCCCGCACCGGTGCGCCGGTCTCACACACACTGGCGTCAGTCACGGTGATTAATCCTTCAGCGTTAATGGCCGATGGCTTATCGACGCTGTTGCTGATTCTCGGCCCGGAGCGCGGTTGGGACTACGCAGAAAAACACGATATCGGCGCATTTTTTGTGATTCGTGCCGATACAGGTTTCGTCACACGAACCAATCAGGCTTTTGAGCGCCTCAGTGGCGGCAAAACCGAATGATTGCAGCGATTCGCGCATTGAAGGCTGGCGTTGTAGTGCAGGCAAAACTAGCCTACGACGCGACCAAGGGTTAATGTGCCCGGCGTTGACGCTTCTATAGACTGTGTCCGGGTTCTGCACTGGCCCCAAATTGTTCCTTCACGCCGCAGATCGGCGTGATTTAGCCGCAGGTGCCGAGGGCGCCGCGGCCTGTTCTGAGGAGTATGCATGGCTGTCTACAACTACGACGTGGTGGTGCTGGGTTCCGGCCCGGCGGGAGAAGGCGCGGCAATGAACGCCGCCAAAGCAGGGCGCAAGGTGGCGATGGTCGATAGCCGTCGCCAGGTCGGCGGCAACTGCACCCACCTGGGCACCATCCCGTCCAAGGCACTGCGTCACTCGGTCCGGCAGATCATGCAGTTCAACACCAACCCGATGTTCCGGGCCATTGGTGAGCCGCGCTGGTTCTCGTTCCCGGACGTGCTGAAAAGCGCCGAAAAAGTCATTTCCAAACAAGTCGCCTCGCGCACCGGCTACTACGCCCGTAACCGTGTCGACGTGTTCTTCGGCACCGGCAGCTTCGCCGACGAGCAAACCATCGAAGTGGTCTGCGCCAACGGCGTGGTCGAAAAACTGGTGGCCAAGCACATCATCATCGCCACCGGCTCGCGTCCTTATCGCCCGGCGGACATCGATTTCCATCACCCGCGTATCTACGATAGCGACACCATCCTCAGCCTCGGCCACACCCCGCGCAAACTCATCGTTTACGGCGCTGGCGTGATCGGTTGCGAATACGCGTCGATCTTCAGTGGCCTTGGTGTACTGGTTGAGCTGGTGGACAACCGCGGTCAGTTGCTGAGCTTCCTGGACTCGGAAATTTCCCAGGCCTTGAGCTACCACTTCAGCAACAACAACATCACGGTTCGCCATAACGAAGACTACGACCGCGTCGAAGGCGTGGACAACGGCGTGATCCTGCACCTCAAGTCCGGCAAGAAGATCAAGGCCGATGCCTTGCTCTGGTGCAACGGCCGTACTGGCAACACCGATCAACTGGGTCTGGAAAACATCGGCGTCAAGGTCAACAGCCGTGGCCAGATCGAAGTCGACGAAGCCTATCGCACCTGCGTACCGAACATTTACGGTGCCGGTGACGTGATCGGCTGGCCGAGCCTGGCCAGTGCCGCGCATGACCAGGGTCGTTCGGCCGCTGGCAGCATCGTTGATAACAACAGCTGGCGCTTCGTCAACGATGTGCCGACCGGCATCTACACCATTCCGGAGATCAGCTCGATCGGCAAGAACGAGCAGGAGCTGACTCAGGCCAAGGTGCCGTACGAAGTGGGCAAGGCGTTCTTCAAGAGCATGGCGCGTGCACAGATTGCCGGCGAGCCTCAGGGCATGCTGAAAATCCTGTTCCACCGCGAGACCCTGGAAGTGCTGGGCGTTCACTGCTTCGGTTATCAGGCGTCGGAGATCGTGCACATCGGTCAGGCGATCATGAGCCAGCCGGGTGAATTGAACACGCTGAAGTACTTCGTCAACACGACGTTCAACTACCCGACCATGGCCGAAGCCTATCGGGTAGCAGCGTACGACGGCCTCAACCGGCTTTTTTGAGTGGCTCCGGCCGGTGGCCTGAGCCGGCCGGGGAGACCGATTTCAGCAATTCTCGAGGGTGGCGCTGGCCAAACCGGGAAAGTCTGTAATCAGGCTGTCAACGCCGAAGTCGGCGAGTCTGCGCATCAGCGCGGGCTCGTTGACTGTCCACACCGACACATGCAGCCCCTGACGCTGCGCCTTCTGCAGGCGTTCCGGCGTACACAGGGTCCAGTTCAGCGCCAGAATCTCACAGCCATAACTTTGCGCGACCTTCAGCGGGTCGAGCCACGCGTACTCGGCCACCAGACCGCGGGACACGTCCGGCACCAGGTCCAGTGCGGCTTTCAATACTTCACGTGAGCTGGACGTGATCGTGACCTTGTCGAGCAGGCCGAAGCGCTGAGCCATTTCACGAATCGCCAGCACGGTCGTCGCGGCGCGGGTGCGTGAGGCGCTTTTGACTTCCAGCTGCCAATGCTCGAAATCGCACTTCTCGAACAATTCTTCCAGCGTTGGAATCGGGCAGGGCTTGATCCAGCCCGGGCCACCCTTGCGCGCGTCGTAGGTCACCAGGTCCTTTGCGGTGTGCTCGACGACCTTGCCGCGCCGGTCGGTGGTGCGCTTGAGCGTCGGGTCATGGATGACCATCAACTCGTTGTCCATGGACAGGTGCAGGTCCAGTTCGCAGCGGCGTACGCCGTGCTCGAGGCAGTGCTGAAAACTGGTCAGCGTGTTTTCCGGTGCTTCGCCCTTGGCGCCGCGATGGCCGTAGATGAGGGTCACGGTTCTTCCTTAATTTAAATGCCTGATTCGTTTTCGCGGGCCAGACGTCGTTCCTGGGCCTGCTTCTGCAAAATGTAGCGGGCCAGCAATTGGCGCTGGGCATCGGTCGGGTATTGGAACTCGGTGCCGACGTCGTAGGCGCCAGCCTTGCGATCGCAATGCGTGACCTTGGCCCGCAGCAACAGACCGAGGGCCTGCGGCATCAGTACCAGTTTGACCGACAGGTGCGCGCCCACGGCGATGGGGGTCGGGTACTGAAAGTCGATGCCGCCTTCGGAAATGATCACCGGCTGCGGCTCGCCGATCTGCCCGAGTACGGTGATGGCGATCACCTGGCTCAGCAGATCGATGCGTTTGTTCTGGGATTTCAGGAATGCGGCGAGGTTGCGGTCGCGCTCACTGATCTGGCGCAGCAGGTGTTGCGACTCGAATTCACTCAGGTGCAGTTCGCTGAGCAAGTTGAACAGTGGGGAAGCATCCTGCAACACTTCCTGGCCTGCGGCTTCGGGAGCGGACAGGGGCCGAATTTCCAGTGCGATCGTGTCCTCGATACGGTAGTATTCGCGGCGATCTTCTTCATCTAATGTCGACATGGCGAACCCATGGTAGCGGCGGTGGTCTGAGTGTAAAGCTGGTTATCGACCCCCGCCACAAGGACGTTCCTTTTCCCTCCGAACAAGCCCCGACATGTTCAGACCTCTCTTCGTATTTATTGGCACGCGTTATACCCGTGCAAAGCGTCGCAATCATTTTGTGTCATTCATTTCCCTGACCTCGATGATCGGACTCGCCCTCGGCGTGGTCGTGATGATCGTCGTGCTTTCGGTCATGAATGGCTTCGATCATGAGATGCGCACCCGCGTGCTGGGCATGGTGCCCCACGCGACCATCGAGTCCAGTGAGCCGATCAGCGACTGGCAAAGCCTGGCCGCCAAGGTCAAGCAGAACCCGCAGGTGACGGCCGTTGCGCCGTTCACCCAGATGCAGGGGTTGCTGACCAACAACGGCAAGGTCTCCAAGGTCCTGCTCAATGCCATCGACCCTGCGCTGGAACGCCAGGTCTCGATCATTGATAACTTCATGCAGCAGGGCAAACTCGACGACCTCACGCCGGGCAGTTTCGGCATCGTTATCGGCGACAAGGCCGCAGCCAAGCTCGGCGCGGCCATTGGCGACAAGCTGACGTTCGTGGCGCCGGAAGTCACCGTCACCCCGGCCGGGATGTTCCCGCGCATGAAACGCTTTACCGTGGTCGGCATCTTCCATGTCGGCGCCGGTGAGATCGACGGGTATCTGGGCGTCACCAACCTGCAGGATCTGGCGAAGCTGCATCGCTGGAAGCCGGATCAGGTCCAGGGCATCCGCCTGAAGTTCGAAGATCTGTTCCAGGCCCCGCGCACGGCGTGGAATATCGCCCAGCAACTCGGTGAAGACCATTTCTACGCCCGCGACTGGACGCGCACCCACGGCAACCTGTATCAGGCGATCCGCATGGAAAAAGCCATGATCGGCCTGCTGTTGCTGCTGATCGTCGCCGTCGCGGCCTTCAACATCATTTCCACGCTGGTGATGGTGGTGAATGACAAGAAGGGCGATATCGCGATTCTGCGCACCCTGGGCTCCACGCCGGGGCAGATCATGGCCATCTTCATGGTCCAGGGCACCGTCATCGGCGTGATCGGTACGCTGATCGGCGCGGTGGTCGGGATCTTCGCCGCGCTGAACGTCAGCGCCGCGATCTCCGCCCTCGAAGGGCTGATCGGCCACAAGTTCCTGAACGCCGACGTGTACTTCATCGATTACCTGCCGTCGCAAGTGCAGAGCCAGGACGTGTTGATGGTCTGCGCCGCCGCGTTGGTCCTGAGTTTCCTCGCCACCCTGTATCCAGCCTGGCGTGCCGCGCGCACCCAGCCTGCGGAGGCGCTACGTTATGAGTGAGTTGGGTATGAGTGATAAAGCAATCTTGAGCTGCCGCAACCTGGGCAAATCCTACGAGGAAGGCCCGGAGTCGGTAGAAGTGCTGGCCGGTCTGCAACTGGAATTGCATCCGGGTGAGCGCGTGGCGATCGTCGGCACCTCGGGTTCGGGCAAAAGTACCTTGCTCAACCTGTTGGGCGGTCTCGATACGCCAACCAAGGGCAGCGTCTGGCTCGACGGCGAAGAGCTGTCGGCCCTGAGCGAGAAGAATCGCGGCCTGCTGCGCAACCGGTCGCTGGGTTTCGTCTACCAGTTCCACCATTTGCTGCCTGAGTTCACCGCGCTGGAAAACGTCTGCATGCCGCTGCTGATCGGCAAAACCGCGATACCGGAAGCGCGTCAGCGTGCGACCGCGTTGCTGGAGCGGGTAGGGCTGGGTCATCGCCTGGAGCACAAACCGTCCGAACTGTCCGGCGGCGAACGTCAGCGTGTGGCCATCGCCCGCGCCCTGGTGAACAAGCCCGGGCTGGTGATGCTCGACGAGCCGACCGGCAACCTCGACTCCCACACCGCCCAGGGCATTCAGGATTTGATGCTGGAACTCAGCACCTCGATGCGCACGGCGTTCCTGGTGGTGACTCACGACATGAACCTGGCTCGCCAGATGGATCGCGTCCTGCATCTGCAGGAAGGTTGCCTGACGCCCATCTGATTGACCAAAACCCGGCGTACTGAAGCGTACGCCGGGTCTTTTATTTTTATACGGTGCCCCAGCGAATGTTCAGACCGTTATCGATCTTTATCGGCATGCGCTATACCCGCGCCAAGCGCCGCAATCGCTTTGTTTCCTTCATCTCGATGACCTCGATGATCGGCCTCGCCCTCGGCGTGCTGGCGATGATCGTGGTGCTGTCGGTGATGAACGGCTTCCAGCGCGAAATGAGCTCGCGCATCCTCGGCATGGTGCCGCACGCGACCATCGTCGGCGTGAACCCGATCGACGACTGGCAGCCCGTTGCCGCCGCAGCGATGAAAAATCCGGAAGTCACCGCCGCCGTGCCGTTCACCGAGATGGAAGGCATGCTCTCCTATAAAGGCACGATGCAGCCGATTCAGGTCAGCGGCATCGACCCGGCGCAGGAAGGCAAAGTGTCGATCGTTGCCCAGCACATCGTTCAGGGTCGTCTCGATGCATTGAAGCCGGGCGAGTTCGGCGTGGTGATCGGCGAGATCACCGCGCGGCGTTTCCGCCTGAATGTCGGTGACAAGATCACCCTCATCGTGCCGGAAGTCAGCACCGCACCGGGCGGTATTACCCCGCGCATGCAGCGGCTGAATGTGGTCGGCGTGTTCAAGGTCGGTGCCGAGCTGGATGGCTCGATGGCGCTGATCCACGTCGCCGATGCCGCGCAGATGCAGCACTGGGAGCCGAACCAGGTACAGAGCGTGCGTCTGGCGGTGAAGGATTTGTATGCGGCGCCGAAGGTCTCCAGCGATATTGCTGGCGGGCTGGGCACTGCTTACAAGGCTGACGACTGGACCCACACCCAGGGCAGTCTGTTCAGCGCGATGAAGATGGAAAAAACCATGATCGGCCTGCTGTTGCTGATGATCGTCGCCGTGGCGGCGTTCAACATCATCGCCACCCTGATTATGGTGGTGAATGACAAGGGCGCGGACATCGCGATCCTGCGCACCATCGGCGCTACACCCCGACAGATCATGGCGATTTTCATGGTGCAGGGCACGGTGATCGGGATTGTCGGCACCTTGATCGGTGGTGTGCTCGGCGTGATTGCGGCATTGAACGTCAGTGAGCTGGTGGGCTGGATGGAGCGGGTCAGTGGCCAGCACATTTTCAGTTCCGACGTGTATTTCGTCAGCAACTTGCCGTCGGAATTGCAGGGTGGGGATGTGTTGTTGATCTGCTCGGCAGGTTTCATCCTGAGCTTCCTGGCGACGGTGTACCCGGCCTGGCGTGCGGCGAAGATCGAGCCGGCTCACGCGTTGCGGTATTCGTAAACCGATAGACCGTCATCGCGAGCAGGCTCGCTCCCACACTTGATCTTCAGCGATCACAATATTTGTGAGCGACTCAGATCCAATGTGGGAGCGAGCCTGCTCGCGATGAGGCAGGTCCTGCTGGCCTCAATCCCCCTTCGGCAACTCAATCACAAACCGCGTCCACCCGTTATCCGATTCACACCGAATCTGCCCACCATGGGCACGGATGATCGACTGGGTAATCGCCAATCCCAACCCCGCATGCTCATTGCTACCTTCCTGACGTGCCGGATCGGCCCGATAAAACCGGTCAAACAATCGCGGCAGCAACGCGCCGTCAATCCCGTTCCCACTGTTCTCAACCGTCAAGCTCAAGCCGTTGACCTGATCAACAATCCGCACCCGCACCTCTCCATCCGCGGGCGTAAACCGCAACGCGTTATCCAGCAAATTGGACAGCGCCCGACGCAACATGCTGCGGTCACCCTCCATCCGTCCGCTGCCCTCACGGCTCAACGTCACCCGGGCGTCTTCAGCCAGCGGTGCAAAAAACTCCAGCAACACATCCGCTTCCTCTGCCAGTTCCAGGGATTCGCGCTTGGGCGTCAGCAACCCATGGTCCGCCTTGGCCAGGTACAACATGTCGTTGACCAGTTGCGCCATCCATTGCAGCTCTTCGAGGTTGCTGTGCAACGCTTCGCGGTAATCCTCGATAGGCCGAGGGCGGGTGAGGGTGACCTGGGTGTGGGTCAGCAGATTCGACAGCGGCGTGCGCAGTTCGTGGGCAATGTCGGCAGAGAAGGCCGAGAGCCGCTGAAAAGAGTCGTCCAGGCGTCCGAGCATGGCGTTGAAGCTGTGGGCCAATTCGGTGAGTTCCGACGGCATATTCTCTTCGGGCAGCCGGGCATTGAGCGATTGCGCCGAAACGCCGCTGGCGACCGCACTCATGCGCCGCAACGGGCGTAAGCCACTGCGCGCCGCCCACGCACCAAGTAAAGCGGTGGCCAGGGCCGACAAGCCGACGGTCAGCCAGATCAGGCGCTGCATGCGTTGCAGAAAGTGCTGGTGATGGGTGATGTCCAGCAGCAAGGTCAGCTGCGGTGAGTCAGGCCGATCGACAAACAGTGGCGCATTCAGCAAGCGATAATCGGTGCCGTGGTCGTTCAACGTGGATAAGCCGGGTTTTCGCGGGAGCTTTTCCGGCAGGCGCGTCGAACTGTCATACCAGCGCTGGCCATCGCTGCCGGTGATCCGCAGCGACAGATCCGCCTGCCGGCTCAGTTCATCTGCCAGTTTGACTTCGCCTTCACTCGACCGGACGTCGTGCAGCGCCCGGCGCAAACCGATCAACTTACCGTCCAGCAACTGCTGATCGAGCTCGATGAAGTGCGCCTCACTGGCGCGACTGAACAACACCCCGGCAAACAATGAAACCACAGCAGTACAGGCTGCAAACAGCAGCGCCAGGCGACTGCTCAGTGAAAGTCGACGCATCAGGCAGGGCGCTCTTCAAGGACATAACCCATCCCGCGCACGGTATGAATCAGCTTGTTAGGGAATTCATCGTCGATCTTCAGGCGCAATCGGCGGATCGCGACCTCGATGACATTAGTGTCGCTATCGAAATTCATGTCCCAGACCTGGGAGGCGATCAGTGATTTGGGCAACACTTCGCCCTGGCGCCGCAGGAGCAATTCCAGCAGGGCGAACTCCTTGGCGGTCAGGTCGATACGCTGACCACTGCGTTCCACCCGGCGGCGGATCAAGTCCAGGCGCAAGTCGGCAAGTGCAAGGCTGGTTTCCTGAGGCGAAGCGCTACCGCGTCGCAACAGACTGCGGACCCGCGCCAGCAATTCGGAAAAGGCGAACGGCTTGACCAGGTAATCGTCGGCACCGAGTTCGAGGCCGTGGACTCTGTCCTCCACCGCATCTCGCGCCGTCAGAAAAAGTACCGGCGTATCCAGACCGGCACCGCGTACCGCTTGCAGAATTTGCCAACCATCACGACCGGGCAGCATCACATCGAGGATCAACAGCGCGTAATCACCGCTCAATGCCAGTTGTTGGCCGGTGTTGCCGTCGGCCACCAGCTCGGTGTTGAAACCAGCCTCGGTCAGGCCCTGGCGCAAGTAGTGGCCGGTTTTCGGTTGGTCTTCGACGATCAGCAGCTTCATGGGCAACTCGAGGCAAATGGAACGAACGCTTTATACCGTGGGCAGCGTAAATACAGGTCAACCTGACAAAGTTGTAATCTGGCTGTCAGGTTGCGGGCAGTGGTGACAGTTTAGAGTTTTCCACAGGCTGAACCTTATCTTGTTGGAGTACGACTATGTTTTTGCGCAAACCTCTGGTGCTGGCCGCCTGTTTGTTGGCACTGAGCTCGCCGGTGTGGGCATCGCCGGCGCATACCTATGATTTCGGCCAACCGGTCCCGGCGGCCAAGGCGACTCGCAATGTAGAGATTGTGATGGGCGATATGTCGTTCACGCCCAAGGCGATCGATATCAAAGCCGGTGAGACGGTTCGTTTTGTACTGGTGAATAAAGGTCAGCTGTTGCACGAATTCAACTTGGGTGATGCGGCGATGCATGCCAAACATCAGCAGGAAATGTTGAAAATGCAGCAGAGCGGCATGCTCACGCCTACAGGTATGAAGGAAATGGACCACAGTTCGATGGCTGGCATGGATCAAGGGATGATGAAACACGATGACCCGAACAGCGTCCTCGTCGAACCGGGAAAAACCGCCGAGCTGACCTGGACCTTTACCAAGGCCACCAACCTGGAATTTGCCTGCAACATTCCCGGCCATTACCAGGCGGGCATGGTCGGCAAACTGACTGTCAGTCAGTAAGCACTCTAAGGCGGACGCAAAGGCTGGTAGAATCCGCTGATTCTTCAGTCAGGTTTCCGCCATGCATCCCGCAGCCGAACACTCGCCGCTGGGCAAATCCAGCGAATACATCGCCACCTATACGCCGTCGTTGCTGTTCCCGATCCCGCGCACAGCGAAATGGGCCGAGTTGGGCCTGACGGCTGAGACCCTGCCTTATAAGGGTGTGGATTTCTGGAACTGCTTCGAGCTGTCGTGGTTGTTGCCGTCGGGCAAGCCGGTGGTGGCGATTGGCGAATTCAGCATCCCGGCGGATTCGCCGAACATTATCGAATCGAAGTCGTTCAAGCTGTACCTGAACTCGTTGAACCAGACGCCGTTTGCCGACACCGCGACCCTTGAGTCAACGTTGGTGAAAGACCTCTCGGCCGCTGCCGGCAAGCCGGTTGGCGTGCGGATCCGCAGCCTCAAGGAGGTTGAAGCCGAAGGCGTCGTGGCGTTGCCGGGTGTATGCATCGATGACCTGGAGATCAGCGTCAGCAACTACGAGCATCCGCGTCCGGAACTGCTGCGTTGCGATGATTCGCGCATTGTGGAAGAGAGCGTGCACAGCCATTTGCTCAAATCCAACTGCCCGGTCACCAGCCAGCCGGACTGGGGCAGCGTGGCGGTGGAATACCGTGGCGCGGCGCTGGATCACGCGAGTTTGCTGGAGTACATCGTGAGCTTCCGTCAGCACTCGGACTTCCATGAACAGTGCGTGGAGCGGATTTTTCTCGACTTGCAGCGGTTGTTGAAACCGGAGAAGTTGACGGTTTATGCACGGTATGTGCGACGCGGTGGGTTGGACATCAACCCGTATCGCAGCACCGAAACCGTGCAACTGCCGAACCACCGCCTGGTCCGTCAATAAATTACCCCCTGTAGGAGCGAGCCTGCTCGCGATGAGGTCAGTACATCCAATATTGATGTTGACTGACACTCAGCCATCGCGAGCAGGCTCGCTCCAACAGGGTGATTGATTTCAAGGCGTAGATATGAAAAAGCCCCGCTAGCGATAGCAGGGCTTTTTTGCATCTGGCGGGTTCAGATCCCCATGTTGCCCAGAGCTTGCACGATGTTGCGCAAGGTACCGGCGAGGGTAGGGTGTTCAATTTCGAAGCGCTCGACGGCCAGGTTCACATTGTCGGCGAGGTTGGTGTCCTGGGTTTTGGTTTCAAGTTCAAGCTCAAGTTCGATCTGTTGCATCAGCGCGTGCAGGTCTTCGCGCTCGGCTTCGGTCAGCGGTGGATTCTGTTCCAATTGCTCGCGCAGAGTATTGAGCTGTTGTTGCAGTTCGCGGGCAGGCATGGCGTTCTTCCTTTTATCGATAGGCACTGGCATAGACCGCAGCAGAGCGCCAAAGGTCTATGGCTTGCCTTTAGATTAATCCACTCCAGCTGAACCTGCATGCCTTCATAGGCGTGAGGCGGCGGTCAGGGTTTTTCGCCCTTGAGTCGACGCAGGCTGATGTCGGCGAGGCAGGTATCCAGTTCGCCCAGATGATCGATCACCGAATGCACCCCCAGACCAAACAACTGCACCGTCGCTTTGCCGCGCAGGTGTTCGCGTTCCTTTTGGCTCAAAGCCTGCCATTCGCTGGGCGCCAACCCGCAGAGCGAGCCGCATGACGCCAGGCCGATCGTCCACAGCCCGGCATTCAATCCCGATTGCAGCAATCGCGGTTCGCCGCTGACCAGCACGCAACCATCGAGTTGTTCGACATTCAACGCCATCAAGGCTTGCCAGCAAGCGTTCGGGGCCGGCCATGGATTGATTGTTGCGGGGTGTTGCGAGGGTTTGATCCATGCAGGCAGGGCGCCGGCCAGGGAATGGCTGACGGCCGGGGGCAACTCGTCGAGCCAGGCGCAAGGAATCTGCTGGCGTTGCAGGCTGTTCAGACTGTCCAGCGCGCCGGGCGTGACCTCGGCATGCTCGGGCGTGTGAGTATCGAGCTGGCGCATCCGGGCGCCGAAATCCACCAGGCAACCACTGAGCCCGAACAGTACGGCGGTCAGGCTGTGTGCAGCGAGGGGCAAGGCTTCGGCGTGCGGCATATCAACGTCCCTGAAATAGTGACAAGGCTATGCGCCGCCGGTGACAGTTGAGTGACACTGATGTGAAGTGCTCTCAATCAGGACGAAGCATCCGTAGGCCATCACGTGCGAGGCTGCCCTAAATCGGCTTTTCCGTCTTATACTAGCCAGCTTATCGCCTGGGCCAAGCGCCCTCGCCAGTACAATCCAAGGAGTTTTCTATGCGCTGGAGCAATCGTCTAGCTCAGCTTTGTGTGTGTGCCAGCGTGTTGCTGGTTCCGTTCGCAGCCCAGGCTGCCACGGAAGACGACCCTTGGGAAAGCGTCAACCGTCCTATCTTCCAGTTCAACGACTTCGTCGACACTTACGCCCTGAAGCCAATCGCTCAAGGCTATGAGTTCGTGACGCCGCAGTTCCTGGAAGACGGCATTCACAACATGTTCCGCAACGTCGGTGACGTCACCAACCTTGCCAACAACGTTTTGCAGGTCAAACCTGCTGCCGCGGGCGTAGACACTGCCCGTCTGATCTTCAACACCACCTTCGGCCTGCTGGGCTTCTTCGATGTCGGCACCCAAATGGGCCTGAATCGTAGCGACGAAGACTTCGGCCAGACGCTCGGTTACTGGGGCGTGGGCAGCGGCCCGTACGTCATGCTGCCGCTGTTGGGTCCAAGCACGTTGCGTGATGCTCCATCCAAGTACGTCGACGGCTACACCGGCCCGTACCGCTACATCAACGACGTGCCGGTGCGTAACTCGGTCTTCGGCCTGAATATCGTCGACACCCGCGCCAGCCTGCTGTCGAGCGAGAAGTTGATCAGCGGCGACAAGTACACCTTCATCCGCAATGCGTACTTGCAGAACCGCGAGTTCAAAGTCAAAGACGGCCAGGTCGAAGACGATTTTTGATCTCGAGCGGTAAAACGAAGAAGGCGGCCAATCGGCCGCCTTCTTTCGTTTGGATCCGGCCTTATTTCATCTTCAAGATTGTAAGCCCGAGTTTCTGACTGCCACCGTCCTGTTCTTTCACCCATACCACTTCGGTGTCGGCCTCAAGCCCTTTGAGCGCTGCGTGATCGGAATCGATGCGCACGCTGATCCGGTCACCGACCTTGAACAGGCGGGGTGCCTCAACCTGCATACCACTGCTGGAAAGGTCGATGCAGACGGCTGGCACCTCATCGCCTTCGTGAATCAGCGACACATCGGCATCGACCCGCATGCGGATAAAATCGCGCTTTTCGCTGTAGTCCCGATCGGTTTGGCTCATGGGCTTCATCCTTCCATTGGGTTACGGTTTTGCCTGTTCTTATAACTCCCGGTGATTTAACAAGTAAAGACGTCAAGCGACCATCGGCGTGAGCTTGAAACGCCCCGCGGATGGGAGTACCGTCTGCGCCTTAGAAGGGCACCTCTGGTGTACCTGTGTGTAGGGCAAACGCTCGAAAACGGTGCAGTAGAGAGGCTAGAAAGCGAATCCAGTAGTGTGAGCCGGGACAATACCCCTGCCTGCTACGCCAACCTAATTCTGGCGCCGTTTGCCCACATGCCAAAAACCAGTGCCACGCTGCTGATAATCGATGATGACGAAGTAGTGCGCGCGAGCCTCGCGGCCTACTTGGAAGACAGTGGTTTCAGTGTCCTGCAGGCCAGCAATGGCCAGCAGGGTCTTCAGGTATTCGAGCAAGACAAGCCCGACTTGGTCATCTGCGATCTGCGTATGCCGCAGATGGGCGGACTCGAACTCATTCGCCAGGTCACCGAGCTGTCGCCGCAAACCCCGGTGATCGTGGTTTCGGGTGCCGGCGTGATGAACGACGCAGTCGAGGCCTTGCGCTTGGGCGCGGCGGATTACCTGATCAAGCCTCTCGAAGATCTGGCTGTGCTCGAGCATTCTGTGCGCCGGGCCCTGGATCGCGCGCGTCTGCTGCTGGAAAACCAGCGCTACCGCGAGAAGCTGGAAAAGGCCAACCGAGAGCTTGCCGCCAGCCTGAACCTGCTCCAGGAAGACCAGAACGCCGGTCGCCAGGTGCAGATGAACATGCTGCCGGTCAGTCCCTGGACCATCGATGAGTTCCAGTTTGCGCACCAGATCATCCCGTCGCTGTACCTGTCGGGTGATTTCGTGGACTACTTTCGGGTCGACGAGCGTCGGGTAGCCTTCTACTTGGCGGACGTTTCCGGTCATGGCGCCTCTTCAGCCTTCGTTACCGTGCTGCTGAAGTTCATGACCACGCGCTTGCTGTTTGAATCCAAGCGCAGCGGCACATTGCCAGAATTCAAGCCTTCAGAGGTCCTTGGTCATATCAACCGAGGCCTGATCAGTTGTAAGCTGGGTAAACACGTCACAATGGTCGGTGGAGTCATCGACGAGGAGACAGGTTTGTTGACCTATAGCATCGGTGGTCATTTGCCGTTGCCTGTGTTGTACACGCCAGACAGTGTTCGTTATCTGGAAGGGCGCGGTCTGCCGGTAGGCCTCTTCAATGAAGCCACCTATGAAGACCACGTGCTGGAGTTGCCGCCGACGTTCAGCCTGACGCTGATGTCCGACGGCATTCTGGACCTTTTGCCAGAGCCTACACTCAAAGAAAAAGAAGCGGCTTTGCCCCAACGGGTCAAGGCAGCGGGCGGCAGCCTGGATGGTCTGCGGCAGGTTTTTGGATTGGCCACGCTAGGGGAGATGCCGGATGATATCGCCCTGTTGGTGTTGAGCAGGAATCTTTAATGAGTACCGGTAGAATCCAGTTCGCCGAGCAGGATGGCACCTTCGTCCTGAAGTTCGTCGGTGAAGTTCGCCTGACCCTGTGTTCGGCGTTGGATGCGACTATTGAGCGGATCTTCACCGCGTTGAACTTCAATGCGATCGTGATCGACCTGACCGAAACCCGCAGCATCGACAGCACCACCCTTGGCCTTCTGGCCAAACTGTCGATCCTGTCGCGGCAAAAAGTCGGCCTGCTGCCGACCGTCGTCACCACCCACGAAGACATCACCCGTCTGCTGCAGTCCATGGGTTTCGAGCAAGTGTTCAACATCGTTGACCGCCCGATCCCGTGCCCTGAATGCCTGACCGACCTGCCAGACCAGGATCAGTCCGAAGAAGTCGTGCGGATCAAAGTGCTCGAGGCACACAAAATCCTCATGGGCCTGAACGACTCCAATCGTGAAGCGTTTCATGATCTGGTGAATGCGCTAGAGCGTCACTGACTCCATAAGCGACCGCGCGCAAAAAAGGGCGAACCTGTAAGGGTTCGCCCTTTTTGCGTTTGCTCTTACTGAATCAGAGCTTGGCTTGCAGCAGTGCCTCGAGCTTTTCCTGGTCGCGAGCGAACTGACGAATACCCTCAGCCAGTTTCTCCGTCGCCATCGCATCCTCGTTGGACAACCAACGGAACTGCGCTTCATTCAGGCTCAGACGTGCTTCACCGGCATGACCCGGGGCCAGTTTGCGTTCCAGCTTGCCAGTGTCCGCCGCCAGCTTCTCCAGCAGGTCCGGGCTGATGGTCAGGCGATCACACCCAGCCAACTGCTCGATCTGATTCAGGTTACGGAAGCTCGCACCCATGACCACAGTCTTGTAGTCATTGGCCTTGTAGTAGTTGTAGATGCGCGTCACTGACTGCACGCCCGGATCATCCGCGCCGGTGTAGTCGTTGCCGTTGGCTTTCTTGTACCAGTCGTAGATGCGGCCTACAAACGGCGAAATCAGGAACACGCCGGCGTCAGCACAGGCCGCAGCCTGAGCAAACGAGAACAGCAGCGTCAGGTTGGTCTGGATGCCTTCCTTTTCAAGCTTCTCGGCGGCGCGGATGCCTTCCCAGGTGGAGGCAATCTTGATCAGCACGCGGTCGCGGCCAATGCCGGCCTTGTCGTACAGCTCGATCAGACGGTGCGCACGCTTCAATACGGCGTCAGTGTCGAATGAAAGGCGCGCGTCCACTTCAGTGGAAATACGGCCTGGTACAACCTTCAAAATCTCTTGGCCTACCGCTACGCCAAATCGGTCGCTGGCCAGGCCCACATCGCCCTTGCAGTCGTGAACGCAGGCGTTCAGCAACTCGGCATAACCGGGAATGGCCGCCGCTTTCAGCAGCAGGGAAGGGTTGGTGGTAGCGTCGACGGGTTTTACGCGAGCGATAGCTTCGAAGTCGCCGGTGTCGGCAACTACGGTGGTCATTTGTTTGAGTTGTTCCAGCTTGGAAGTCATGGGCGTGCTCTGTCCTATGGGTCTAATGACATTACCCGAGCGCTGACAGCCACTCAAGGGCGCATGTACGTATCGGTGGCCCCGGTGGCAACAACCGGGAAACGGATGTTTGAAAGGAGGGGCGCGGGTATCGGTAAATACGATGCCAAATCAGACCACAGGTTCAACCAAGCGACCGTTAACGGCCCTCAAGCAACTCCGCTGCTTGATCCAGCAACACCAAAGGCTCTTTAGCCTTGTGAATATCCACTGACAACAACTGCCGAAACTTGCGCGCCCCCGGAAACCCGGTGCCCAGGCCTAGCACATGCCGGGTGATATGGTGCATAGATCCGCCCGCCTCAATATGCGCCGCTATATAAGGCCGCAACTGCGCCAGCGCCTCGGCGCGGCTGATCACCGGCGCCGTACTGCCGAACAGCTGCTGATCCACCTCAGCCATCACATAAGGATTGTGATACGCCTCACGACCCAACATCACACCGTCAAACGTCTGCAAATGCGCGTGACACGCCTCCAGCGTCTTGATCCCGCCGTTAAGAATAATCTCCAACTCCGGAAAATCCGCCTTCAACTGCGCCGCCACGTCATAGCGCAGGGGCGGAATGTCGCGGTTCTCCTTCGGCGACAACCCCTCAAGAATCGCAATCCGCGCATGCACCGTAAAACTCGTGCACCCGGCATCGCGAACCGTGCCGACGAAATCACACAACTCCTCGTAACTGTCCCGCCCATTAATCCCTATGCGGTGCTTCACCGTCACCGGAATCGACACCGCATCACGCATCGCCTTCACACAATCCGCCACCAACTGCGGATGCCCCATCAGGCACGCGCCGATCATATTGTTCTGCACCCGATCACTCGGGCAGCCGACATTCAGATTCACCTCGTCATAACCATGGTCCTGGGCCATACGGGCGCATGCGGCCAGGTCCAACGGAACACTGCCACCGAGTTGCAAGGCGAGCGGGTGTTCGGCTTCGTTGTGACGGAGGAAGCGCTCGTGATCGCCGTTGAGGAGCGCGCCGGTGGTGACCATTTCGGTGTAGAGGAGGGCGTGTTTGGAGAGTAGGCGTAGGAAAAATCGACAATGTCTATCAGTCCAATCCATCATCGGGGCCACACTGAAGCGGCGGGACGGCTCAGGACGGGTGTGGCTAATGTTTACGGGCGCTTTAGGTTTTTCGAAGTTCATTGATACTGATCTTTTATACAGCGGTTTTTACCCATTTTTCCTTGTTTTTCGAGGTCGGTTGCTACAATGTAGCAATCGACTTCAGCAATGTAGCAACTGGAAATGGGCACGATCACATCACGCAAGCGCAAGGACAACTCGACGGCCTATACGGCGCAAATACGGATCAATCGGGACGGGAAGACAGTTTATCAGGAAAGCCAAACCTTCGACCGCAAGCAGGTGGCCCAGGCCTGGATCAAGCGTCGGGAAACGGAGCTGGCGGAACCGGGTGCCATTGAGCGCGCTAACCGCAAGGGTGTGACGATCAGGAAAATGATCGAGCAGTACCTGGAGGAATACGAGAAGATCCGGCCGCTGGGTAAGACCAAGAGCGCGACACTGAGCGCGATCAAGGACACCTGGCTGGGCGAGCTCGACGACTCGGCGCTGACCAGTCAGAAGCTGGTGGAATTCGCGCAATGGCGGATGAGCAAGGAGGGCGGTGGCGTCCAGGCGCAGACGGTCGGCAACGATCTGTCGCACCTGGGCGCGGTGCTATCGGTGGCGCGACCAGCGTGGGGTTATGAGGTCGACCCGCTGGCCATGTCGGATGCGCGCAAGGTGTTGCGCAAGCTGGGCATGGTCAGCAAGAGCAAAGAGCGCAACCGTCGGCCGACCTTGGAAGAGTTGGATAAGCTCATGGGGCACTTCTTCGAGATGCAGGCGCGCCGCAAAGCCCAGATCGACATGCCCAAGCTGATTGCCTTCGCGCTCTTCTCAACCCGCCGGCAGGAAGAGATCACGCGGATTCTCTGGGAGGACTTGGACGAGTCCCGTCAGGCTGTCCTGGTGCGGGATATGAAAAACCCCGGGCAGAAGATCGGCAACAACGTGTGGTGCCATCTGCCGGATGAGGCCTGGGCGATCCTGCAGTCCATGCCCAAGACGGAAAAGGAGATCTTTCCCTACAATGCCAGATCAGTGTCAGCGTCCTTCACGCGGGCCTGCCCGATGCTAGGCATTGAAGACCTGCATTTCCATGACCTGCGACACGAAGGGGTCAGTCGACTGTTTGAGATGGACTGGGACATCCCGAGGGTGTCGAGTGTTTCAGGGCATCGGGATTGGAACTCGTTGCGTCGGTATACACATCTGCGAGGACGAGGTGATCCCTATGCTGGATGGAAATGGGTGGACAGGATCAACGCTGGTTGATGTATAGCTACGAAGACGAAGCAGCTTTTGTATTTTTGCTTAATATGGGCCACTGAGCAGCTAATCGAGGCATGGAGAAGGGGGCGTCATGAAGAAGCTTGGGGCAAAAGATAAAAAGCGTAAGAAAAATAAAAAACTCGTAAGCATTCCTGTTCCCTTTCTTGATCCGGATTTTATTGAGAACGAATCATATCGTCGCGTCCGGTTTCGTGATGATCGAGTTAGTCTTGAGGAGGTGTGCTCGACGCTAGAGGTAGAGTCGGGCCTGCGCGTCATCTTTTCCAATGACGTTTCGACAGCATTAGGAAGTATCGATTTTAGTACCTCAGTCGTGACTATATTTACAGTGGGCAGAAGTTTAGATGTGCAGCGTTTGGCGCTGGCCCATTGTATTGGTCATGCCGCTCTGGACCATGGCCGGTTCATGGAGTCAGGAGTTGTTTATGATTCGCATGTGGATATTCGGCTGAAGCCCAGCACATCTATTAATGGTTCGAACAGCTTGGAGTGGCAGGCGAGGTCGTTTGCTTCGAGTTTACTGATGCCGCGTCAGATATTTTTAAGTTATTTCTCACACCTTCAGGAAAAATTAGATTTTAAAAGTCGTGGGCATGGACCCATTTACCTGGATGATCAGCTTTGTAATCGAGTGTTGTACGCAGAAATTGTCACGGAGATGCGAATTTTCTTCGATGCCCCGAAAACACTTGTGGCGTTCCGTATTAATGCGCTCAAGCTGTTGACTGATGCTCGTAGGCCGCTGCGCGTTACTGAAGAAGTGGTCGCAGGGACGCTAAATACAATTTTTAAGTAGGTCTGGTTTTTGATGTGCGCTGTGGCTTGTTGGCTGCTTTTGTTGATTGTTTAGTGGGGATGATGATGCGTAAATTTTCAAGTGGTGCCGAAGATAAGTTGTATATCCCGCTGAGCGAGCAAAAAGCCAATGCTTTAGTCGCATCCAACGCTGCCTTTGATATGTTAAAAGTTTTGACTGATGCGGAAATTGCTGCGGTCCTGATGATTCAACATCTTACGAATTTTGATCAGGGGAGGAGTATGGTTTTTCCCGCTGAACGGCTTTTAGCTAATCTGGTTGCTTGGGGGGTTAGGCAAAAGCAGGGTGGCGGAAATTTAGAGCAGGAAGTACAGCGGTTATTCGACGTGAAAAAGTTGAGTTCTGGTTTGGATGTGTTGCGCGAGACGGGACTGGAATTGTTGTCCCAAGATGATGTGGATGCGGGTGAATATTTGTTGGGTGATGGTAGTTGGGATTTCGAGTATCGAACTCGTCACTATAAAAAAGTCGCCGCATTTAAGGCGGAAGTCGAGACGCCTAAGGGCAAGCTGTTGGTATTAAGTGCCCCGCAGGATCTTATCGTTCGGTCCTTTTTAGCGGAGAAAGATGAGTCGATTCATATTCAGGGTTACGCCGGGACTGGGAAAACGTATCTGATCTCTTCGTTGGCAAAATTTATGGATCCATACACAACGTTGGTGCTCGCACAAACCCAGGCTCAGCTGTACCAGCTAACCTATCGTTTGCAACAGGGGCATATTGTTGCAAGGACATTCATGATGTTGGCGATGGAGCTACTGGTAACGAAACGTCCACATCTTGTAAAGGCGGCGGATGACTACCTTAATCTGAGAGATTCTGATGTAACACGGGTCTTGAATATAGGGTCTGTTGGGGTGATAACTCCCGCTAGGGTTACGGCGATTTGCAGGCGAGCTGTAAAAAAGTACTGCCAAAGTGGGGATAAATATATAGCCAAGTGGCACCTTCCTTACATTAAGGAAGATGTCACTTTAGCTGATGTGGCTGTTCTTGTTCAATATGCGGAAAGAATTTGGGAGGCGACGATATCTCCTCCCGTTTACGAAGTGAAATTTCCAGTGCGGGGTTATCACTTAATTAAGTACTTGTCGTTAACTGAGGAAGTTATACCTGAAAGATTTGCTCATGTAATTGTAGATGAGAGTCATGATCTTTCTCGTCCGATACTTAAAATTCTTGATCGGAGTCCTCAGGCAGTCATAACCTTGGGGGATGAATATCAGTGTATCAATGGTCCTGTATTTAAACGGTCTAAAAATATACGTCAGCGGGATATCACACTCTCCGTGAGGGCTGGGAAGAATGTGGAGAATATCTTAAATCCTTTGATTGATGCTCATCCAACGAAAATTAAACTGCCCTTTGAAGGCGGCAGCAATGATGGAACTAAAGTGGTTTATTATGATGTTGGCAAGGTGCCTGACAGGCCGTCGACAATTCTAGTTGATTCGGAGTGGGGGATGTTCGAATGGTTTCAACGCCTGTCTCACGCGGGCCTGCGTTTCGCTTTGTTGCACGGATCGAAGCAGGAGTTTGTCGATTTTATGACGGATTGCATAAATCTGTTTCATCGTGGTGTGCAACCCAAGCATAGAATTTTATTCTTTCACACTTCCTGGGAGTCGTTGGCGCAGGCTCAAATAAATAATGGAGTGTTTGAGAAAATTGAGGCAATGTTGGTTAGAGGGTATGATTTAGATAAGCTTAAAATTTCTTTATTGTTACTCGATGATGTCTCTCCTAGCGGTTATCAATTGGGCATGGTAGGAAATGTAAAAAATGCCGAATTTGATTCGGTCATGCTTGCTCCAGATTTGTTAAGCGTAATCAAGCCTGGAGATGTTCTAGGGTACGACAGGAAAATTTGTGCGTTATACACCGGTGGATCCCGAGCTAAATACGAACTGCTAGTGCCTGGGGGGATCCTAGAGTGGATTGGCAGTCAGAAATACAACGCGAGCAGAAGCAAATGATCTGATACTCGGTTATTTCTGATCGTTGTAGGGTTTAAGTAAAATGGGGCCAAAATGGCCCCGTTCGTTTGATTTAGGCAGCACGTCCCATTAATTTGTTTTGCTCGATGGCAGCTTTCTCACGCTGCCTGTCGATGTAGTCTGCCAAGTCTTTTAAATGGATGCCAAGAGCTGCTTTTTGACTGTTAGCGCCTAGACGAACAATCGGTATGTCTATCTCGCCCGACAAACATTTCAGTTTGAATTTCTCGACCGTCAAAAACATATAATCGGCGCAAACACGACTCAGTGGGATCACTGCCTGGCCATCGTACTGGGCCATAAGTAAAAAAAGTGTGTTCATGCTTCCTCCTGGCATTTCTTCGTCGCCAGATGGACTTGGACAGGTCTCACAGCATCCAATACGTTTCGCTTCCAAGATCGGCGCAACCATCCAGTAAAGCCCGCTCTATACGCGTAATGCTCGCGAGCGAACGCGTCGGATGTGTTCGTACCTGATGTGCAAATGTACGTCCCGCGTAGTCCGCAGTACCGCAGCCCTTCAGGCACTGGAAACTCCCTCTCGAACTCTGCGCGCTCATCAATCTGAATCGGTTCGAACACAGACTGCTCAGTGGGGCTCTCGTTGCACAAAAAGGGCTTATACCCCTCGACAAGCTGCGCGGGCGGGCGAATTTGAGCGATTAGCGTTGCATCGGGTGTGGCTGCCTCGCGCAGCTTTTCGAGGGGTATAAGCGCCTCGGCAGTGGCGCTGATAGGGGCAATAATGCCTGCTGCTGCGCAGCAGAGGCTGTTTGTTTCTTGTGTGTCGACGCTATCGGAGTTGCAGAGCAAAACGGTCGATGTTTGGTTGGTGTGCTGGTCCATTTTCGTGCCGCTTTGCTCCGGAGTTCGATAGCGAGTTAGTCCATCAGGCGCTGGTGAAGCGTGAGCCGTGTTGCGATGGTGGTGAGAAATCTGGCTCATGCTGCCTCCTCGACCAGGTCTGCCAGTAGCAGGGCGTTCGTGGTGTCTTTGTTCAGTTTGCGCAGGGCGTCGATGCCGACCAGTGCGACCAGTTGCCGGTCGAACTCTTTGCGAAAGCGCGTCAGTTCCAGCAACTCGGTGGTGGCTTTGGTGCACTGCTGTTGCAACGCGCCGGCTGCCTGTGGTGTCAGGCGCAACATTTGAGGAGCGCGATTCATGCCGCATCCTCCTGCGTTGCTGGCTCTAGCAGGGCAGCCATGGAGAGCGCTTGATCGCGCAGGACGAGTGAATCGCGTTCGAGTTTTTTGCCGCTGCGGAAGGCGCTGAATGTCTCGGCGGCGATCCTGAGTTTTTCAGCGATGGCCAGTAGAGATTGACGCTCCTGCTCTCCCAGTTTTGAGGCCGCCAGTGCACGCTCGTAGTGACCGTACAGTTGCAGGCGGTCAGCGCGTACTTGAAGTAGCGAGTGCTCCAAGTTACGGATGGCTTCCGAGTTGTCGGATTGTTGGATGGCTTTGCCTTCATCGATTCCCTCGATGCGGCCATCGAGCAGGCCGCCTCGGTAGCCGGTCCAGTAGAGAAGGGCGGCGCCGATGATGAGGCCGATCAATGCGCAGATTTGAATTGCAGTCATGTGGTGTGCTCCTGGTGGTGTCGTAGGCTGGTGGTGGCAGCCGTTGGGTCAGGTGTCTTACTCGGTTGAATTGTCCTGCGGTCGCAGCATCTCTTCGTCGGCCTTGTAGGCGCGGATGTCGATCAGCGAAGCGACATGCCGTATGTGCGCGTACTTCGGCGCCTTGCGGCTGGTGTCCAGCGTGGTGATGGGTAGCTGGATCCGGCCGCTATTGATCTCGGCCACGAACGATTGCTCGTTGAGGTTGCGGAAGTACTGCTCGCGGACTTTTTCCAGCGGGATCAGCACGTCACCGAAGGTGCGGTACAGTAGCTCGACGGTTGCCATTTCCGGTGCGGGCATCAGTCGCAATGGGTTTTGGCTGAGGTCCTTCATGCGGCGTCCTTGTTCCTAGCGACCGTGTGCAAATCTTTGAGCACTTCTTCTGCCGTTTCGCCGAAGCCCATCAAGTACTGGCCTTCAGCGTCACTCAAAATTGCGCTAAGAGATTGCGTATGACCTTCACGGATCCAGAGCGAAGTGTCGTGCCGCTGTATACCCAGCTCTGCTGCCAGGAACTCGACAATGGCCACCAGTTTTGCGTGCTCCTGGTGGATCTGGCTCAAGGGGGAAGCATCAAGCTGGGCGGCGGACCCGATACGGTTGATTGTTTCGGCGATGTTTTCCTGAGTGCGTTGCTCTGCCGGGATACGCAGCAGCTCGATGAGGTATTGATCAATCAGGTTGTTGTTCATGCGGCTTTCTCCTTTTTGGGTGATTCCATGCGTTCAGGCAGTGGCATTTGGTCAGCTCCCGCAGATGTTCCGGCACTTCGAGGAGCGCGGCATTGCGCTCCTCGCGTGTGCGCATGGCGACGATCTGGCGGGCGTACTCCCTAGGCCACGTCACGGTGGTTTACCGGGATGGCGGGTAGATCCAGCCCCAGTTGATCGGCCAGCCAGCGAATGCCGGGTTGTTTGACGCGGGTTGACTGGCTGTACTGCATGCCGGCGGTTTCGTGGTACCAGTTGCTGTCCTTGACCCGCAGGTATTCGCGATCGCGGGTCGGGTAGGCGGGTAGGTTCCGGTTATTGAGCAGACCTTTTGCCCGCATGAGGTCGATCAGTTTGGGCCGAGTCATACCGAGGTGTTTTGCGGCTTGGGCGAGTGTGCGTTCCATGACACCCCCTCAAGCAGCGTGTGCGGCAGGAGTTGCTGCCGCAGCCAGGTGGTTGATGGACTCGGACACTTTCTCGTAGATCTCGACATCGCTTCCGTACACGGTGAAGCATTTGGTGCGCGGCCTTTTCTCGCCGATGCTCATGATCGTGGTCACACCAGAGCGGGTTTGAGTGCGATGCAATGCGACATGGAGAGGCAGCTCAAAACCCATCTCGAGGCTCACCACACCACCAGTGCGCACCAGCTCGAATACCCGCTGCTTGTGCGCAGTGTCGAAACGAGCGTATTGACGGTTGGCGTGGGGGAGGTTCAACAGTCCGGCGGCGTTGCTGGGGTCGAAGGGGCCATTGACGATCTCTTCGATGAATTCGGCCAGCTTGAGGTGCATCTTTTTTTCGTTCTTCAAGGTCAGCGTGTGGCGTTCGCTGCCCAGTTCAACGGTGAAAAGGGTGTCGGATGTGTTGCGTTCAACTTTCAGGCGAAACGACAGAGCCTCGCGCTTAGGCATCGACCTCAGCGTGTGGTTGAAGGTCTCGGTCAGGTTGACCTGAGCGTTGAGCAGTTGCAGGGTGCGGTTGTCGAGTTTGTACTTGCTCATGCTGCATACCCTCCGCCGTTCGGATCGAAAGGGGCGGGCTGGTAGCTTTTTGCGACGAGCTTAGGTTTTTTGTTGTGGAGAATGACCAAGCAGCCGGTGGTGGATTGCAGCTGCTTGATCAGTTTTGGGTCGCTGGCGCACGCTGGGTGGACGTGCAGGGTTGCTGTGGTGTGCATGGTGTTGCCTCGCTCTGTGGTGGAAGAGTGAGGCAAATATCACGCAATGTGCTTTGTCGTGTCAACACGTATCGTGATTAAAAAATCACGAAGTGTGTAGAAATCGTGAGGATTTCAAGATCCCACCGACTAAGTGAATCTCCATCACTTCAATTGCTGAGATGTGAATTGGGGAGTGTTCGGCATTTACACTGTCAAAACGGTACATGCCATCCCTCAGATAGATGAATTCTTTAATCATCGTTCGTCCTGAGGTAGTCCTCACCACGACCTCATCTCCGCTGAAGTAGCTTTTGTTCGGTTCGATCAGGACGTATTCACCATTTTTGATCCTAGGAAGCATGCTGTCACCGGTAACCTTCAGACCGTAAGCATCCGGGTCATCGCTGTAGATGTTTAGATATCCATCGCCGTGACCTGGTGGAAAATCAAGAGCCTCAAAATATCCCTCATTGCCGAGCTGTGCGGTTCCTACCACTGGGACACTTCCTGTTTTAGCCATTCCCACAGAGCTCAAGCCATCGTTTCGTTGAGCCCTTAATATAGGGGGGGAGGTTATGTCGTACGTGTTTCCTAATGCATCTGTAAATATGTGAGGCAGAGGACCCGTAACATCCTTGACGAGCTCATTGAACGAAACATCTAGCGCAGTCGCGATCTTCCCAAGATCCCCCAAATTGGGCTGGCGTGCGTCTTTTTCGTAATTACCAATACGAGACTGTGATTCCCAACCACAGGCAAGGGCCAGATCCTTCTGGCTCATGCCTTTGGCTTTCCTGAGTGTTCTGATTCGCGTGCCGAGTGTGTTCATGAGGCATTTTTACCACGCATTGAAATGTTTTTTTCGCACTTTGCGTGTTGCAAAAATCACGATCTGTGTTTATTGTTCCTCCCAGTCATTGGAGGCCTGTAATGAATAGGATTGCTAGCCATCGGGAGAAGGCGGGGATCAAGCAGCGAGACTTGGTTTTGGCTCTAGGTTGGACACAGACGCGGATAAGCAATTATGAGTCTGGACGGCGCACTGCCGGCCTTGCTGAATGTCGGGCCATCACTGCGGCTCTGAACCGGCTTGGCGCCAGCTGTTCGCTAGATGATGTGTTCCCGCCTGAGATGGATATACAGAAAGTAGCTTAGAAAAAAGGCGGCCCAAAGGCCGCCCGGTTCCTCCCGGCACGCACCACCACAGCGCTGTCGGGTCGCGATAAAGATGGGCGGGCACACCACATGCTAACCACCTTTCTTTACCGCGCTTTCCAAGGCACGGATGCCTTGGTGTTGCTGCCTTTTCCACCACAGATTGGGCAGCTGTTGCGCCAGGGGTGAACGATGGATCGTTCGCCTCGGCACGGTGCCGGTGTTGATCCGAAAGATCTAGCCGGCGTTTGGGCCCTTTCAAGCCACGCGGCAAATGTACCACCACTGCATGTCGCGCGGCACTGGCAACCTTAAGGATTTAATGCCATGAGCCGAATCGCTCTGAGTTCTGTAGAACGGGCGCAGCGGGAAATCCTGCCGCTCGATTTAGCGCTTTACCATGCTGCTCGGGACTATCCCGGCGGCGCCGCTGCAATTGCCGCCACCACCGGCAGAAACGCCACCACGCTGCAGCACAAGCTGTCTCCAACCCATCCCAGCCACACGGTGAACATTCAGGAAT
The DNA here is from genome assembly GCF_054897715.1 of Pseudomonas sp. RT6P73. Classification (NCBI taxonomy): domain Bacteria; kingdom Pseudomonadati; phylum Pseudomonadota; class Gammaproteobacteria; order Pseudomonadales; family Pseudomonadaceae; genus Pseudomonas; species Pseudomonas sp. RT6P73. Next base: position 1,687,714 of record NZ_JBUBUV010000002.1, read on the forward strand.
TCGGCGAGATCCTGGAGCTGACCAAGGACCGCCGCATTCTCGATGCAGTGCATGCGCTGGTCGGGGATACGACTTGGCAGGAGCTGGCCGAGGCGTACACCAACGACATGCCTGAAACCTTGACCACTGGCATTGCTGAGTATTTTCGGCAGGTCGCGGACTTGGCTGAGACATGGGCCAAGAGCATCGGCGACGGGGTGGTAACGGACCACGAGCTGGCCGCGATTCGCCTTCAGGTATTTCGCGGTATTCAAGGGTTGTTGGGGATGTTCAACCGCGCCACCTACGTTAATCAAACAACGCGGGGTGTCGACCGTGGCTGATATTGCTGATTTCGCTAACGACCTGGTGCAGGAGCGTCTTGATCAGGCACTCGCTGCACGTAACGCCGCCAAGCCCGCCTCGGCGGCGCATTCATTTCTGTTCTGTGAAGGTTGTGATGACCCTATACCGGAAGACCGTCGCTTAGCGCAGCCCGGTTGTTCGCAGTGCGTACCTTGCCAATCGATCGAAGAATCACGGGAGGCCCGTCATGCTCGATGAGGTATTGGGGCAATTCGCAGATTACGGCCTTGAGCCTGATCAGCCGCTGATTTTTGGCAAGCTGACTCGCTGCAAGACTACTCAGGATAAGGGCAAGGAAAAGAACGGTTGGTACGTAGTCCATGAACATCGCACAGAGAAAGACGAGACGCTGATCTTTGGCAGCTTCGGTGACTGGCGTTCGGGCGAAACGCAGAAGATCAAAGTGAAGGCGGGGCGGATGTCGCCTGAAGAGCGTGAGGTTATGCGCGCTCGCCAAGAGGACGCCAAACGTCGCGCCGCCGAGATTGCGGCCAACGCGGCACGTCGAGCGGCGAATCGGGCGGCGGGGCTGTTCAAACGCATGCCTGAGAAGGGGCGTAGCGACTATCTGGACCGAAAGCAGATCGTCGGTTTTGGTGTTCGCTACGCGCCGCGCACTGGCGCGTTTTTAGTGCCAATGTGCAACGTGCGAGACCAGATGGTTGGCCTGCAGGTGGTCTTTCCGGCTAAGCAGGAAGACACCGGTCGGGATAAATCCTACTGGCCTTACGGGATGTCGAAAGAGGGCGCCTTTCACCTGATCGGGCCTCACCCTGAGCCGGGGGAGCCGGTGTTGGTGTGTGAGGGCTACGCCACGGGCGCCAGCCTGCATATGGCGACCTCGCTGACGGTAGCGATCGCCTTCGATGCGGGCAATCTGTTGGTAGTGTGCAAGGCCATGCGTGAGCGCTTTCCGGGTTGCCCGCTGATCGTTTGCCGGGATGATGACTGGAGGACGAAACGCGCCAATGGTGATGCCTGGAACCCCGGTGAAGAGAAGGCGAACAACGCCGCCTTGATCGTCGGCGGCCAGGTGGTTGCGCCGACCTTCTCCGGTCAGCGGGAAGACAAGTGGACGGACTTCAACGATCTGCACATTGCAGAAGGCTTGGAGGCGGTCCGGCGTCAGGTGTTGGCGGTGGTCAAACCACCGGCAGCAGGTGGCTGGAAAGACCAATTGGCCCGCACGGAAAATGGTGCGTTGATCGCGCACATGCAGAACGTTGAGTTGATCCTTGGTAATGACGAGCGCTGGCGGGGCGTCATTGGTTTCAGTGTCTTCAGTTCGAAGATAGTCAAACTAAGGGCGGCTCCTTACGGCGGCGGTGTCGGTGACTGGGCAGACATTGATGATATGCGTGTCATGAAGTGGCTCGCCCAGCAATACAACTTGCGGGTGAAGGCGTCTCATGTGATCGAGGCGGTCAGTGTGGTAGCACACGACAATGCGTTTCACCCGGTTCGTGAGTATCTGGAAAAGCTTGAGTGGGATCGGGTTCCGCGTCTGGAGAGATGGTTGACCGATGTCATGGGCGTCCAGGCAAACGAGTACTCGGCCAAGGTTGCCAAGCGTTGGCCGATCTCGGCAGTGGCCCGAGTTATGCGACCGGGCTGCAAGGCTGACTCCGTGATGATTCTTGAGGGCGGGCAAGGCGAAGGTAAGTCCACGGCTATGGGTATTCTCGGTGGCGACTGGTTTATGGATACGCCGTTTGCCCTTGGTGACAAAGACAGTTTTCAGGCTATCCGTGGCAAGTGGATTGTCGAGTTAGGAGAGTTGGATAGCTTCAACAAGGCCGAAAGTACCAAGGCCAAGCAGTTCTTTTCTGCATCCACCGATACCTATCGCGAGAGCTACGGCCGAAGAACAAACGACGTGCCACGCCAGTGTGTGTTCGTGGGCACGACGAACCAAGAGGAGTATCTGAAGGACGCCACCGGTAACCGCCGTTACTGGCCGGTTTACTGCACCAAGGTAGACTTGGCGAAGCTTCGGGAGATCCGCGACCAGCTTTGGGCAGAGGCGATGTTTTGTTATGAGGCTGGCGATATCTGGTGGGTTACCAAGGACGAGGAACAGATGTTCTCTGAGGCTCAGGACGAGCGCTTTGTGACTGATGAATGGGAGGGACCAATCTTGAGCTGGCTGGAGGAGTCTCAGATTGGCGAGACCACAACGGGCAACGAGCTGTTGAGTCAGGCACTCAAGCTTGATTACGGCCATTGGGGCAAGCCTGAGCAGATGCGTGTCGGAGCGATCATGCATCGTCTTGGTTGGCGTAAGAAGCGGCTAGCGGCATTGCCTAAAAGTGGTATCCGGCAATGGGCGTACCAGAAGCCTACGACCTGGGGGCGTGCCTCTGCCTTGCAGCAGGAAGCGGTAGAGGAGCCTTGCTTTGATTAAACGCATTGATGAAATGCTCAAGCTTTGGGCTGAGGATCTGCATTCGCCCGTGACGGTTGGCCTGGGCGGATCAAGCGGCGGCAACATGATTGCCATGCTGATGGAATGTAAGGGTGAGCTGATACGGGGGACTCGGGGTAGTCGGGTGTTGTTGGATGAGTCGGCGGATATCGAGCTGATTGTGAACAAGCATTTGCCACCGCAGCTTTCGGTGATCGTGCGCGAGCATTACTGTAACCACGACAGTTTTCTCTCACAAAAGATGCTGTATTGCGGGTGCAGCGCACGGACTTACTATTTGCGTCTGCATGAGGCACATGTTTACATTGAGGGCATGTTAATGGGGAAGGCCGCGTGACCTGGGGCTGTTCTCCGCTGATCGATGTCCTACTGTCCGGCTGCGTCCGACCTTACTTTTTCAAGGTAGGACAGCCACAGGCCAAGCAACGCTTGGGCTGTCCAACCGTCCTACCTTTTTATCATCCCCTCGCATATGTGAGCGTAGCGGGCGAGCATTTGCGCCTGTGGCGCGCACGCGTGTTTTTAGTTTTCTCTCTTTACGGGAGAAAGAGTTAAATAAGGTAGGACAGTAGGGCGGAGCCCCGTATTGCGGGGCTCTCAAGTGCCCTACTTCGATTCGTGATGGTGGGACAGGCAGGACATCGCAAAAAGAGCAGATAGCCGAGTGGGTGTATTCACCGACATTCGCTAGGCGTTCACCCCGTGTAACCCACATATTCACCGGGTGGCATTAAAGTGGGGTTGCTGCCAGTAAAATCCACCTGTAAAAAGTAGTCATCTTCGATAGGTGCGACCGCAGAGAGCGGCAGGCACCACACACCAAACCCGGCCATTGCGCCGGGTTTTTGCGTTTATGGGGTAGGGCGATGACGAACGAGCAGCAAGCGCTGGCAGAGATGCCGATCTGGTTAGTGATCGTCCTGGCTCTGGTCGGCGGTGTGTCGGGGGAGATGTGGCGGGCAGACAAAGACGGGGCGAGAGGCTGGGCATTGTTACGGCGCCTGGCACTGCGATCCGGTGCCTGCATTGTTTGCGGCGTGTCGGCGATGATGCTGATGATCGCAGCCGGGATGTCGATCTGGACGGCGGGCGCATTGGGTTGTCTGACGGCGATGGCCGGTGCCGATGTTGCCATTGGTCTTTACGAACGCTGGGCCGCCAAGCGGCTGGGCATCTGCGAAGTGCCGCCCGCCAACGGTGAACAGGGGTGATGCACCGATCCGGGGCGCCGAAAACCGCCGGGGACCCTGGGGTTATCCGAGGGGTACGGGGTCGGAAACCCGCGGGAAAGTGTTAGCGGACAGTTCACCAGCTTAGTGAACTGGGGTGAACAGGTGAACTCCCCGTATTCATTAGGTGAACAGGACATTCCATCATGACTGTAATCAGCAAAGCGGAGTTTGCAGCACGGCGAGGGTGGGCCAAATCGTATGTTTCCAAGTTGGCCAATCAGGACCGGTTGGTCCTGGCTGAGGATGGCAAAAAAATTGAGTTGGAGGCGACTGAGGCGCTGCTCGCCAAGACGGCGGACCCAAGCAAAGCAGGTGTTGCCGAGCGGCATGAGCGGATTCGCTTGGAGCGCGAGGCCCAAATAGCCGTCGAAGAACCTGCGGTGCCGCAAATCGCAGAGGTGGCGGACTTCCAGAAGTCTCGCGCGCTTCGAGAGCACTACTTGGCGCTGCAAGAACGCGACAACTTTCTCAAACAACAAGGCGTTTTAGTCGAGCGTGAAGCCGTCGAAATGGGCGCCTATAACGCCGGCCGCCTTCTGCGCGATCAACTGCTGGGCATGCCTCCGCAGTTAGCGCCAGAGCTCGCCGTCATGACCGACCCCTGGCAAATCGAAAAGCACCTGACGGCGGCTATCCGTCGCTCGCTTGAGGATGCAGAGCGCTTGTCCTCGGCCGATCTTGAACACGCCCTGACCACGAGTTAAACCCATGCCTACGGAAATTCCTGACGGTGCAGAGGTGTACCGCGAGGCGTATTTCCGAGGGCTGCATCCTGACCCTGACGTCTGGGTCGATGAGTGGGCCGACGAGTACATGCGCATCCCGCGTGACACCGGCGCCGCTGAGCCCGGCCAATACCGCACCTCGCGTACGCCGTATGCCCGCGAGCCGATGCGCTGCCTGTCGCCAGCTCACCCCTGCAAACGCGTGGTCACCATGGTGGCCTCGCAGCTAATGAAAACCCAGATTGCCTTGAACTGGATCGGCGGCCTGATCCACATGGCGCCGTCCAACATCCTGACCCTGCTGCCGAGCCTGGGCCTGGCCAAGCGGGTGTCATCGCGGATCGGCAAGACCATCAAGGCCACGCCAGTGTTGCGTGAGCGTGTCGCGTCCAGCCGCTCGCGGGACTCGCGAAACACCATGGACACCAAAGAGTTCGAGGGTGGTTCGCTGTACGTCACCACCGCCGGCTCTGCGGCCAACCTGTCGGAGCTGTCGGCGCGCTACGTGTACGGCGATGAGATCGACCGCTGGGAAGTGGACATTGGCGAGGAGGGCGACCCCATCGAGTTGGCGGAAACCCGGGGCAGCACCTTCGGCCGTAACGCCAAGTTCTACTTCTCCAGTTCGCCGACGATCAAGGGCGCCTCGCGGATCTCCGATCTGTTTGAAGGCAGTGACCAGCGTTACTACTACGTGCCATGCCCGACCTGCGGGCACATGCAAACACTGGAATGGGAGCGCCTTCACTACTCGAAAGACTACAGCGTGGTGCACTACGAGTGCGCCGGGCCTGAGTGTGACGTGCTGATCGAGGAGTACCACAAGGGCGAGATGCTCGCCAAAGGCGAATGGCGCGCCCATGCCGAGGGTGACGGCGAGACGGTGGGCTTCCACCTCAACGCCTTGTATTCGCCGCTGGGCTGGATGGACTGGAAGTCGCTGGCCAAGCAATTCGAGAAAGCCAAAAAGGCCCAGGCCAAAGGCGATCTGGAGCCCATGCAGGTGTTCTACAACACCCGTCTGGCGAAGGTTTGGGACAGCGCACAAGAGCAAACCAAGGCCGACACCCTGCGCAAACGGGCGCGGCTGGAGAGTTACAGCCTTGGCTCAATGCCGGCAGCAGTGCTGATGATCACCGGGGCCGTCGACGTTCAGGCCAATCGTCTGGAGTTTATGGCCATGGGCTGGGGCGTCGGCATGGAGCGCTGGGTCATCGACTTTCAGGTGGTCGCGGGCGACCCCGCAGACGAACGCACCTGGGCGGCACTCGACGAATTGCTCAAGGCCAAATACCGCCATCCGTGTGGCGTTGGCCTCGGCATTCTCGCGGTGGCCGTCGACTCCGGCGGGCACCACACCGATGAGGTCTACCAGTTCTGCCGCGTCCGTCGCTGGCGCAACGTGTTCGCCATCAAGGGCGCGAGCAAACCCGGCAAGCCGGTCATTGCCCAGCGGCCGTCGATGGTGGACGTGACCTGGAAAGGGCAGACCGAACGCAACGGCGCCGAGCTGTGGTTCGTCGGTACCGACACGGCCAAGGACTGGATCTACAACCGCTACCCATTCGAGTCGGGGCCGGGTGCGCTGCACTTTGCCAATGACCTGCCAGACGACTTCTTCGACCAGTGCGTCGCAGAGCGCAAGGTTGCGCGCTACATCCGGGGCCACAAGCGCATCGAGTGGGTCAAGGGCAAGGCCGAGCGCAACGAAGCCCTTGACCTGATGGTGTATTGCCTGGCCATGGCGCATTACCTGGGTCTTAACCGATACAAGGAACACGACTGGGAGCGGGTGCGTCAGTCCCTGGCGCAGTCGGGATTGTTTGACGAAGCGCTCGGCATCAAACCTGTTCAAGGCGAACGCATCAGCAACACCGGACATGCGACACCAGCTGCACCACCGCAACCGGCACCGCAACTCGCTGCCCCGGTCGTGCAATCACGACCCGCAGCAACACTACCTCAACGCCGCAGCTCCACCAGTGGTTATCTGAAGAGACGCTGATATGTCATTTACCCAGAAGCACCTCGACGCGGTTGAGGCGGCCATTGCTCGCGGTGAAAAAACCGTGCGCTACACCGACCGCACCGTCGAGTACCGCACCGTCGACGAACTGCTCAAGGCGCGCGAAGAGATTCGTTCGTCACTGATCAATGCTGCCGGGCCGCGCTCGCGGGTGGTCAGGCTGTACCACGGAGGCAAAGGAGTCTAATGGCCCGCCACTATCCGACGCTCACCCGTAACGGATTCTTGCTGCCGTCGAACATCAAGGCCAGTTACGAAGGCGCCGGAGAGGGCCGCCGATCCACTGGCTGGGATGCTCCCGACAACGGGATCAACAGCATCAACACCCCGGCACTGCGTAACTTGCGGTCGCGTTCCCGGGCAGCGGTTCGTAACGATCCGTACGCCTTCAACGTGATCGACAAACGCGTCAGTAACCTGATCGGCACGGGCATCACGCCGAGGCCAAAAACCGACGACGAAGCCCTGCGCAAACTGCTGCAGGAACTCTGGGACGATTGGGTCGATGAATCGGACGCCGACGAGCGCACCGACTTCTATGGCCAGCAGGCGTTGGCGGCTCGCACGGTGGAAACCTCGGGTGAATGTTTTGTGCGCTTGCGACCGCGCAGCCTGGATGAAGGTCTCGCCGTTCCGCTGCAGCTCCAGATACTCGCGCCGGAGTTCGTGCCGCATGACAAATTCGAAACCACCAAAACCGGCAACATCGTCCGCGCCGGGATCGAGTTCACCCCCGACGGCAAGCGGGTGGCGTACTGGATGTACCTGTCGCACCCGCGCGATGCATCGTCGCTGAACGCCGGTTACAACCAGTTGGTGCGGGTGCCGGCTTCTCAGGTGCTGCACATTTTCGAACCGGTCGAACCCGGCCAATTACGCGGCGTACCGCGTTTGTCGCCGGTGCTGAAACGCCTGCGCAGTCTCGACAACTACGACGACGCGGTGTTGTTTCGCCAAGAGGTGGCCAACTTGTTCGCCGGCTTCATCAGTCGTCCCGCGCCGGACTCAGGGCATACACCCCGGGATCCAGTCACCGGTCAGCTTTTGGATCACGACCGCGACGGTTTCACGCCGATGGTCGCGCTGGAGCCCGGCACCATGCAGGAGCTGGGGCCAGGTGAAGAGGTTGAGTTCTCCAAACCACCGGATGCCGGCAATAACTACCCGGACTTCATGCGGCAGCAGCTGATGGCTGCTGCGGCGGGAACGGGCACGCCGTACGAGATCCTCACTGGCGACATGCGCGAGGTTAACGACCGGGCGCTTCGAGTGGTGCTCAACGAGTTTCGGCGCCGCCTGGAACAGCTGCAATTCAGCGTCTATGTCCACCAACTCTGCCGGCCAGTCCGGGCGGCATGGATGGACATGGCCGTGTTATCCGGAGTCCTCGTGCTGGACGACTACGCACAGCGTCGACGCCATTACCTACGGACTCGTTGGGTGCCACAAGGTTGGGCCTACATCCAGCCGGTGCAGGACGTACAGGCGCGGCGGATGGAAGTGCAATCGGGCTTCGCTTCGCGCAGCGAGATGGTCCTGCGCACCGGCTACGACGCGGAAACCGTTGACGCAGAAAACGCCGCCGACCTGGCCCGAGCCACGAAGCTCGGCCTCAACTACACAACCCTTGAAGCCGTCGAGCTGCTCGACGACAAGGAGCAACCATGAGCAAGAAAGCGCGACCGCGCGTTTATAACCGGGCTGGCAAACAGGTCCAGCTGCAGGACAAAACTTGGTACGCGGTGCAGGCCAGTGGCGAAGCCGCTGAGCGGGTTATTGAAGTCTTCGTCTATGGCGAGATTGGCGGCTGGGGCATCACGGCCAATCAGTTCGTGCAGGATCTGCGCGCTATGGACGACGGTATCTCACCGGTGATCGCGGCCTTCAACAGCATCGGTGGCGATCTGTTCGACGGCCTCGCCATGCATAACGCGCTGTCACGGTTGGGTGAGCGCTGCACAGGCCGCGTGGATGCATTGGCCGCCAGTGCGGCCAGCGTGGCGGTGTGCGGCGCGCATAAGGTTGTGATCGCGTCCAACGCCATGTTGATGATCCATAACCCTTGGACCTATGCGGCTGGGGATGCCGAGGACTTCCGTAAGGTGGCCGACGTGCTCGACCAAACCATGGAAGCAATCATCGCGGCCTACAAGGCCAAGGCGCCCGACATCGATGAGGTCGAGCTGCGCCGGTTGGTTGCCGCTGAAACCTGGCTGACGGCGAATGAAGCCGTGGCCTTGGGCTTGGCCGATGAAGTCGGCGACGGGGTCAAGGTCAAGGCCTGTCTCGGTCAAGGCAGCGTGCTGCAGCGTTATCAACATGCGCCGGCTGAGTTGCTGGCACAGCTGGACGAGCCACCCGAGCAGGATCCGGAGTTAGATCCTGACGAGCCGCCGCTGGTACCGCCGGTGGTCGATTCGGCCAAGTTGGCACTGATGATCACCCAGCGCTGTACGGCGGCGGGTATCAGCAACCTGGTCGAACCGCTGCTCAACTCGACCCAGCTGGAAAGCGAAGAAATCGTCCTGGCTGGCTTGGCTCGTGCCAAAGCCGTGAATGACCTGTGCGTGGCGGCGCGCTTGCCGGAGTTCAGTGCCGAGTACGTCGCGGCGGGGCTGGATGTTGCGGCGGTTCGAGCGCGCCTGTTCGACAAGATCGTCAGCAGCGGTAAGGGCTTTGAAATCGACAACAGCCTACCGCTGGACATTGACCCGGCACCCAAGGTGCTGGCCAAACAACCTGATCCCACCTCGATCTGGGCTGCTCGACAAGCCGCTCAATCTGGCACCGCGCACGGCGCAAAAGGAGCAAGACAATGACCATCAAAAAAGAGCCGATCCACGCGGGTGAATTTCTCCTGTCCGAAGGCGCGGGGAGCATTTCGCGGGAAACGATCAACGTCGCCGCTGGTCCTGCGCTGAACCCGGGGCAGATCCTCGGTCTGGTCACGGCCACGCGTGAATTCGCGCCTTACCACCCGACCGCCGAAGATGGCACCCAGACCGCCGTCGCGATTCTCTTCGGGCCGCTGGGGGAGTCGGACATCGTGCGCCGGGGACGCGCCGTCGTGCGCATGGCTGAAGTCAGCGAAGTGCATTTGACCGGGCTTGACCCTGATGCTGAAAAAGAACTGGCCACCCATTTTCTGATTGTCCGCTAAGACCATCAGACACGTTTATCCGCCCCGCCTTGAGCGGGGTTTTTCATATCTGGAGAGAACCCATGGCCGAGATCGCCATTTTTGACGACGAAGCGTTTACCGTTACCGCGCTGACTGCGGCACTCAACGATCAACCCTATCTGCCGGGACGCATCAGTGCACTGGGACTGTTCCGCGAGGAAGGTGTCACCACCCTGACCGTACAGATCGAAAAGGACGGCGACACACTGGCGCTGGTGCCTGCCGGTGAGCGGGGCAGCTCTGGCCTGGTGGTTGGTGCCAGCAAGCGCAACCTGATCCCGTTCAACACCGTCCACCTGCCGGAGCGCTTCACCATCAAGGCCGACGAGATCCAAGGTATTCGCGCCTTCGGTACTCGCACCGAGCTGCAGGCGGTACAAGACGTGGTCAATGCCCGCTTGGCTAAAGCGCGCCGCCAGTTGGACGCCACGCACGAGTTTCAGCGCATGGGCGCACTCAACGGTTTGATCCTTGATGCCGATGGTTCGACGGTGCTGCTGGACCTTTATGATCGCTTTGGTGTGCAGCGGCAAAAGCTGCCTATGGGTTTGAATGATCAAAGCACGGAGCTGCGGGTTAAATGCCTCGAAGCACTGGATATGCAAGAAGATGCTTTGGGCAGCGTGACCAGTACCAGCTCTCGTGCCTTCTGCGGCAAGAACTTCTGGAGCAAGCTGGTCACTCATAAGGCGGTCGTTAAGACCTATGAAGGCACGCTTCAAGCTGCAGCATTGCGTGGTGATGCCCGGGAAAGTTTCGAGTTTGGCGGCATCACTTGGGAACGCTACCGTGGCAAAGTGGCCGGTGTGTCTTTCGTCCACGACGACAAGGCGTTGCTGGTCCCTGAAGGTGTGCCCGATCTGTACATCTCGGTGTTTGCTCCTGCTGACTACATGGAGACGGTCAACACCCAGGGCATTCCGTACTACAGCATGATCGAGCCGCTGCCGTTCAACAAAGGCATGGCCGGTGAAGCACAGTCCAACCCGCTGCACCTCTGCACTCGACCTCGCGCACAGATCCTGCTGGAGCTCTGACCGTGAGCTTTCGCGATCTGATTGCCGACGTCGACGCGGTGGTGTTCGAAACCCTGGGCGACAGCGCCCGAATCGAAGGCCGAGCGGAGCCCGTGTTGGGCATGTTCGCGGCGCCCTGGCTGCAGCCCCAGTTCGGCAAGCTCAACACCGGGTTGCGAGAGCCCCGGTTCGAGATCCGCGTCAGCGACTCGGACGGTTTGCAGCAAGGGATGCTGGTCAGCATCGATCTGCCCGCGCTGGATGGCGGTGGCGACTACGACTTGCTGCAGTTGGAGCCCAGCGGCGACGGTCTGGTCGCCTTGATCCTGAGGATGCGCGCATGAGTGTTGGCAGCTACTTCAAACCCTCGGCCGGTGGCGGGATGCTTTCCATCCAGTCCTCGACCGCAGATCTACAAGCGTTCGAGGAGTTTGCCAAGCAGGTGCCGAAAGCAGCCGCCGCGGCTCAGCGCCGAGCGATCAACAAAACGCTGGGTTGGCTGCGCACGCACATCGCCCGGGCGGTGAGTCGGCAAGAGCGTATCGCCGTTGCGGCGGTTCGGCAGCGTTTGCGTAGCTACCCGGTATCCGGCGGGGCCACCAGCGGCAAATTGTGGTTCGGCTTGAACGCCATCGAGTCCAGCCGGATCGGCCGAGCGCGGCAGTCTGGCAGCGGTGTGTCGGTCGCGGGTCGGCGGTACCAGGGCGCCTTTCTCAAGAAGGTCTATGGCAACAAGCCCGACATCTGGATCCGCACCGCGAGCAAACACTTCAACGCGGAGGATTATCCCGACAGCACAGTGTCGACGGGGCGGGGCGCCAGTTCGGGGTGGGTCGCAGAAAATGGCGATCGCTTTCCTCTGGCCAAAGCCAAGGTCTCGCTGGAGCAAGCCCGTCCGCACTTCGACAGCTGGGTCAAACGCGCCGACGCGCGCTTACTGGAAATCCTGCAGCAGGAGTTCAACTTCGAGCTGCAAAAGTACCTGAAGGGGACGGTCAATGCCTGATGAGCTTTTTAGTCTCGACCAGCTTTATCGGGCGATTGAACAGCAGATGCTGGCCCATCTCCCCGGTGTCCACGCGGTGACGGCTTGGCCAAATATCAAGGATCGCATTGCACTGCCAGCGGTGTTCATCGAAATGGCCGAGATGGAGCCCGGCCTCGACATTGGCACGGGTCAGACAACCGTTATTTGCAAGTTCGAGGCGCGGATTATCGTCGACCCGATACGGCCACAGCATTGCCAGCAAGCCGCGCATTTGGCGGCGCAGTTGGCGGTGTTGCTGCGCTTGCAAACCTGGGGGCTTGAGGTTGAGCCGGCCGTGTTCGTCCAGGCGATGCAGGATTGGACCAAGCCAGAGCTGGATGGCTACGTGGTCTGGTTGGTGGAATGGACTCACCAAATCTACCTGGGCGCCGAGGAGTGGCCATGGCCAGACGAGCCACCGGGCACGCTGATGCTGGGTATCAACGATGATGTTAAAGCCGAATTTTTCAAACCTGAGGACCTGCCGTGAGTTACGCGAGCGCCGAGCATGACCGCATGATCGCGGCCATGCTGATGCCGTGTGCGGTGGTCGGCGTCGACTTGGTTGCCCCGGCAGTGCGAGTGTCGAATGGCGAATGGACGAGCGCCTGGGTGCGTTGGCACAGCCTGGCAGCGGGGAAGGCACGGCACTGGCGCGTCCCGAGCCTTGGTGAGCAAGGGGTGTTGTTTAACCCCAGCGGACAGGCCGGCATGGGCACCTTTATCCCGGGGTTGTACGGAAATGCCGGCGCGCCACCGGATAACCGCGACCATGTCGAGGTTTGGCGATTTGATGACGGCGGCTCGCTGGTCTACGACTGGCAGGCCAAGTCTTACACGATCACTTTGCCGACGGGGACGGTGACGATCAAGGTCGCCGCCACCGAAGTGGTGGTGACCGACAGCGCCGTAAACGTAACGACCGGGAACATCAACCTGAAAGCAGCGGTGACCATCGACGGCGCGTTACACGTCACGAAGGGCATCACCAGTGCCGGCGCGATCCTCGACGCCGGTGGTAACAGCAATCACCACACGCATTAATTGTTCATCCCACGACAACCCGCCAAGTGCGGGCTTTTTTATGCCTGGAGGAATCATGGCCAAGACCACCGACAACCCTGTCAGCGATGAGCAACCAATCGCTACCCCGGTACCAGAGCTACGGCTGAAATTTCGCGACAAGGTCTATACGTCGCGGACGCTGATCATCCCCAAAACCGGCCGTACGTTGCCGGTGGCCAAAGGGCTGGTGGAAGTCGCAACGTCCGATAGTGAGGCTCTGACCTTCCTGAAAGCCAACGAAGAATTCGAACCGTTTAGGGAGTGAGCTAGATGATCGGAATGGATCGCCACACCGGCCAACCCATTTCCGGCATCGAGCATTTGCGACAGTCGATCGCAGACATCTTGGGCACACGGGTGGGCAGTCGCCGACACCGACCCGAGTACGGCAGCAATCTCCCCTTATATGTCGACATGCCGGTTAACGAGGGCTGGAAAAGCTCAGTGCAAGCCGAGGCGGTCCGGGCGATAGGGCGTTGGGAGCCGCGCGTAAAGCTGGAGCGTGTCCGCGCTATCTCGTTGCTGGGCGGAAAAATCGACCTGAGCATTGCCGGCGAATACCTCGGCGACCGTTTTCTGTTTGAGGTGAGCGTATGAGCATCGTGGATCTGACGGCGTTGCCGGCGCCGGACGTGCTGGAAGGTCTGGACTTTGAGGACACCTACGAAGAAGGGCTGGGCACGTTTCGCAGCTACATGGGCGACAACTGGAATGCGCTGCTTGAGAGTGATCCGGTGGTTAAGTTGTTGGAGGTGGCGGCCTATCAGAAGGTGGGTAACCGTGCCCGGGTCAACGATGCCGGCAAGGCGTTGCTGTTGGCCCACGCGATCGACAGTGACCTTGATCACCTGGGCGCTAACGTCAATTTACAACGCCTGGTGATTCAGGCCGAGGACCTGGCGGCGGTGCCACCGGTGCCGGAAGTCAAGGAACAGGACGACCCGTTTCGCGAGCGCATCCAGTTGGCTTTTGAGGGATTGACCACGGCCGGCCCGCGTAACAGCTACATCCTGCATGCACGCAACGCCTCGGGTTTGGTGATGGACGCCACGGCCGAAAGTCCGGCGCCTTGCTACGCCACGGTTACGGTGTTGAGTTCCGAGGGTAAAGGGGAGGCCAGTGCCGAGCTGCTGGCCACGGTCAAGGCGGCGCTCAATGATGAAGATGTGCGGCCGGTGTGTGATCGGGTCACGGTGCAGGGCGCGCAGATTATCGACTATCGCATTGACGCCATTTTGCACATGACAGGCGCGGGGCCCGAGGGTGATGCCAGCTTGACCGAAGCCATCCGGCGCTTGGCTGCGTGGATCAACCCGCGTAAGCGCTTGGGGGTCGAGGTCGCACGCTCGGGGGTGGACGCTCAGTTGCACGTCGCCGGCGTTTCCCGGGTCGAGCTGATCGGGTGGGTGGATCTGGTACCAACCAAGGCGCAGGCGGCTTATTGCGTGGGGTATGACGTGAAACTGGCGGGGGTGACATGAACAGCCTGCTGCCGAGCAATAGCACGCAACTGGAGCGCGCCCTGGAGCGGGCGTTTTTTGAGCGAACCATTATCCCACTGCGCACCCTGTACAACGCCGATACCTGTCCGGTGCATCTGCTACCGCATCTGGCGTGGGCGTGGTCGGTCGATCGCTGGGACCCAAGATGGAAAGAGGCAACCAAGCGCGCAGCCATCAAGGCGTCTTATTACATCCATGCCCACAAAGGGACCATCGGCGCGTTGCGCCGGGTGGTCGAGCCTTTGGGTTACCTGATTGAAATCATCGAGTGGTTTAACGCGGTGCCGGAAGGCCCCCCGGGCACCTTTGTGCTGAAGGTGGGCGTGCTGGACACCGGCATCACCGAAGAAATGTATCAGGAGCTGGAACGCCTGATTGACGACGCCAAGCCCGTCACGCGGCACCTCACGGGGTTGGCGATCAGTCTCGAAACTGAAGGGCATTTGAACATTGCGGTGTCCCTCTACGAGGGCGATGAAATCGACGTGTACCCGCCGGTGATGCGTGACATCGAGGTCACAGGACGCTTCGGCGTGGTCGGCCGCGAACATTCCATAGACACCCTGGACGTTTATTATGATTGATGCGAATTCGCAGTTCTTTGCGATCCTCACGAACGTGGGGATGGCCAAACAGGCGAACGCCGACGCGCTCGGTATTCCCTGGAAGATCACCGAAATGGGCTTGGGTGATGCCAACAATACCGACCCGATCCCCAACGCCTCGCAAACCAAACTGATCAACGAATGGCGCCGCCGACCGTTGAATCAGCTCAAGATTGATCCGGTCAATCCGGCGGTGATCATCGCCGAGCAGGTCATTCCAGCCGATGAAGGCGGGCGCTGGATACGCGAAATCGCCCTGTACGACGCGGACGGCGACATGGTGGCGGTGGCCAACTGCGCGCCGAGCTTCAAACCGATCCTGTCGCAGGGCTCGGGTCGCACGCAAATCGTGCGCATGAATTTCATTGTCACGAACAGCGGCAATATCACGCTAAAAATCGATCCGTCGATTGTTTTGGCGACTCGAAGCTACGTCGATACAGCGATTATTTCAGTGTTGCCGCCGAACAAAACGGCAGGCACTTTCACAAAAGTAACGATCAATGAGCGGGGTGTTGTTCAAAGCGGCAGCAATCCAACCACACTCGCCGGTTATGGCATCACTGATGGATTTGCGACCACGATTGCAGGGAGTGATTACAACGGTCTGACCAAGTCAGGCTTGTATAATTTCCCTGCTTCGAACACGCCAAATCTACCGCTGGGGTTTTCCGGGTCCGGTGCGTTTCATCACGCGATTAGCGATTACGGTTTCACGCTGTCCTATGACCTTGCCTCGGACTCGGTCGCTTTCAGGCGAGCGCTGCCTGGAGCATATGGTTCGTGGCGGAATCTGTGGCACTCGGGAAATTTCACCCCGGGAAGCAAAGCGGACAAAGCCACAACGCTAGCGGGTTACGGCGTTGCTTCGGCAACGCAGGAAGATGTCGATGTGGAAACGAATTTCGACAACACCCGCGCTATGACCATGTTGAGGGTGGTCCAGGCCATCGAGAAGTTCGTGAAGCCGGCCACGGCAGTTCTTGCTGGCGTGGTTCGTCGGTCGACGCAACCTGAAGTGGATGCGGGTACTGAAGATACTTCCTATGTAACGCCTAAAAAAATGCGTTGGGGCTTCCAGTTTCTCAAGGCTACGAATGGCTACATCATCTTTCCGACTTTTTTGGGCGGCTGGATTGTTCAATGGGGGGTCGCCCCGATCACTGCGAGCTCGACAGCGGTCTACGCCTTGCCCATTCCTTTCCCGAATAACTATTTCGTGGGGGTCTGTCAGAGCACAACGTTGGGGATGACCACTAACTACACCACGGGTTTCGGCATGCGTCCCATTGGCCGAGACAAGATCGAGTTTCAAAACAACTACAACGGCTCGGCAATTTCGCTCGGCTTTATCACCATTGGCAACTGAGGGCAGTGAACGTGTCCGACAAATTCGTAACGTTCAATCAGGATGGCACCCTAAACCATCGCCTAATTGAAGGCGTTCATGCGATTCCGGCAGATGCAACGGTCGTGGATGAGGCTTTGTGGTTAAGGCTGACACAGGAAACAGATGGGCAATGGACGATTGACGCTGCTGGGACAATTGCCAAGCAGCCATTGCCAGACATCGAGCAAGACGTCGTGCAGTTGATCGCACGAACCCGATTTGAGCATGAGGCGGCTGGTTTCATCATCGACGGGCTGGCCATCGAATCAACGCGTGACAGTCAGGCGTTGATTGCCAGCGCCGGACTCTCTGCACTTATCGACCCGGACTATCGCTGCAACTTCAAAACTGCCAATGGGTTTGTCGAGATTGGGGCGGTGCAGATTCTCGCAATCGCTAACGCGGTGCGTGCGCATGTTCAAGCTTGTTTTGACCGTGAGTTGGCATTGTTGCGGGCAATTGAGGCGGGAACATACAGCGCTGACATGCTCAACGAGGGATGGCCTGAAGGGTTGTCTGTGCCTGCTCCCGTAGAGCCCAAATAAACGCCCCGCACTGACGGGGCGTTTTCTTTTCCGCAACGCGTAACACGAACCACCCTGACAGCCTCGCTTGTGCGGGGCTTTTTCGTTTCTGGAGATTGACCCTTATGAGTGGCTTTTTTCACGGCGTCACCACCACGCTGATCGACACCGGCGCGCGCACCATTTCGCTGCCGTCGTCGTCGATCATTGGCCTGTGCGACACCTTCACCCCGGGCTTACTCGGCGGCGGTACGGCCAAGGCCGGCGAGCTGGTGTTGCTCACGTCCGAACGCGAAGCCATTGCCGCGTTTGGCGCTGACTCCGCTATGGCCAAGGCGGCAGCAGCGATCTATGTGCGCGCCAAGGCGGTGATCGTCGCGATCGGCGTGCCCAAGCTTGAAGATCCCGCGCTGCAGACGTCTGCCATCATCGGCGGCGTTCTGGCCTCTGGCCAGCGTACCGGCCTGCAAGCACTGCTCGACGGCAAGAGCAAACACAACGCCCAACCCAAACTGGTGATCGCCCCGGGGCACTCGTCGACCCAAGCCGTAGCGACCGCCATGGATGCGTTGGCGGGCAAGCTGCGTGCGATCGCCATCATCGACGGCCCGAACACCACCGATGAGGCGGCCATGGCGTACGCCCTGGAGTTCGGCAGCAAACGCCTTTACCTGGTCGACCCTGGCGTCAAGTTTTGGGACACCGTCACCAGCGCGACGGTCGATGCGCCGGCATCCGCATGGGTCGCCGGGCTCTTCGCCTGGACCGACGCGAATTACGGCTACTGGGCGTCACCGTCGAACAAAGAGTTCGTCGGCATCACCGGCACCACGCGCCCGATCGAGTATCTGGACGGCGACGAAACCTGCCGGGCCAACCTGCTGAATAACGCAAAAATCTCGACGATTCTGCGGGACGGCGGTTACCGCTTATGGGGCAACCGCACGCTGTCCAGCGATCCGAAATGGGCGTTCGTCACCCGGGTGCGGACCTGCGACATCTTGATGGATGCGATCCAGGCCGGGCACAAATGGGCGGTCGACCGCTCGATCACCAAGACCTACGTGCAGGACGTGACCGAGGGTCTACAGGCGTTCATGCGCGACCAGAAAAACGCCGGTGCGGTGATCAACTTCGATGTCTATGCAGACAAGGAAATGAACACGGCCAGCCAAATCGAGCAGGGCAAAATTTACTGGCGCATCCGCTTCACCGACGTGCCGCCGGCAGAAAACCCGAATTTCCTCATTGAAGTCACCAACGAATGGCTGACCGAAGTTCTTGAAACCGCCTAAGGGGGCCGCTCAATGATTCCTCAAGTTCTCTCCAACTGCGCCGCGTTTGTCGACGGCGTGAGTTTTGCCGGTGACGTGCCAACCCTGTCGCTGCCCAAGCTGACTCAGAAAAATGACGACTATCAGGGCGGCGGGATGTCGGCTCCGATCGAGATGGCCATGGGGCTGGAAAAGCTCGAGGCGGCATTCACCACCAACGGCGTGCGCCGTGAATCGTTGAAGTACTTCGGCCTGGCGGATCAGACGGCGTGCAACGTGGTGTTTCGGGCCGCCTTCCGGGGCTTAAAGGGCGTGATCACGCCTGCCGTGGTGACGATGCGCGGCGGTATCAAAGAGGTCGACATGGGCGACTGGAAGCCGGCCGACAAGGCGGAAATCAAACACGCGATCAAGCTCGTTTACTACAAGCTCGAGATCGACGGACGCGTGATGTACGAAATTGACCCGATCAACATGATTCAAGTGATCGATGGTGTGGATCAACTGGCCGCAGAACGCTCGGCCCTCGGCCTTTAAGGACAAAGCACATGACTCAAGTAACTCAAGAAAAAGCCGTACCGACGTTCCTGAAAATCGACGATGACGGTGTCACTGTCACGTTGCGGCATCAGGCCAATTTCAGCGGTGTTGCCACCGACAAGTTGATGATGCGTGCGCCGTGTTTGCGAGACGTTAATGCGGCCAAGGCGGCCGCTAATGGCGATTATGAAAAGATGGAAATGAACCTGTTCTGCAGCTTGCTAACCGCCACCGAAGCCGAGCTGTTGTCGCTGAAATACGTCGATTACCTGCGTTTGCAGGCCGGCTATTTTCGCCTGGTCGGCGAGGACGACGTTTAACGCCGCCACGCTGAACATGGCGGCTCGACGCTTGGCACGGGAGACGGGGTTCTCCGCTGCCGAGATCACGGAAATGCCGTTTAACCAGATGGTGTGGTGGCTCACGGATTGAGCCACCTTTGTTCTACCCGACGTATAGGGCACGCACATGGCGAATAAACTCGCGCTCGGCCTGGTCATTGGCGGGGCGGTCAACTCCTCGGTGGGAGCCGCGTTCAAGGATGTGACCAGTCGCATCAAGCAGCTGGAGGCCGAAGGCAAAAAAGCCCGGGTGCTGGAAAAGACCATCGGCGACACCATGCGTCTGCGCGATGAATGGCGTAAGGCGCATTTGGCGGGTGAGAAAAACGCCTCGGCGTTGCAAAAGCAGCTTGAGCGCAATCTCAATATCCTGAAGAAAGAAGGCGTGGAAGTTCGCAATCTGACCAAAGCCTATGCGGCGATGGGGCAGGCGGCACACAAGGCTGAGATGAAAGCCAAAGGTCACCAGCAAATCGGTGAAGGCAAACAGCAACTGAAAAGCAGTGTCGGTCAGGCGGCGGCCGCCACGGCGGCGATGGCGATTCCGACCAAGGTCAGCGCGGACTATGGCGCGATCATTCGCGACATCGCGATCAAGTCGAACATTGCCAACAAGCCCGAAGAAACGCAGCTGTCGAAGAAGATTATCGACACGTCGCGGGACACGGGCATGGCGCGCAATCAGGTGGCCGAGGTGGTCAATGCCCTGGTGGGTGCCGGCATGGAGCTGGACAAGGCCCTTCAGTACGCCCCGACAGCGGCCAAGTTTGCCGTGGGGCAGGGCTCGGACGGTGGCGAAACGGCGCGCATGATCAACGCCTTGGGGCAGAACGCCAAAATCACCGATCCGGCGCAGATGCAGAAGGCGCTGGAGGCGATCGCCTACCAAGGGCAGGCGGGCAGTTTTGAAGCCGCCGACATGGCGCGCTGGTTTCCCGAGTTGCTGGCGAATATGGGCGCTCTGAATATCACCGGCATGGATGCGGTGAGCCAACTGGGCTCAATGCTTCAGGTGCAGATGAAGACAGCCGGCGGCGCCGACGAAGCGGCCAACAACCTCAAGAACTGGATGGGTAAGATCGGTTCTGGCGACACAGTCGAAGCCTACAAAAAGGCCGGTATCGACTATCAGGCGTCGATGAACACCGGCCTGCAGAACGGCAAATCAACCCTGGAATCCAGCTTCGAGCTGGCCCAAAAATACATCGCGGCAACCGATCCGAAGAAGGCCGCCGCCATGGCCGAAGCCACGGCCAAGATCAGCAAGGAGGCCGATCCGGAAAAAGCCAAGGCCATGATTGCGTCCCTTGAGCAGGCTTTGCGTACCGGCGATCTGTTCGCCGACATGCAGGTCAAGGCGGCGTTGACCGCTTACATGCAGAACAAGGACCTTTACAACCAACTGAAAAAGGACTCGGCCAACGCCACGGGAATCCTGGATAAGAACCTGGAGGAACGCCGGCAGTCTTCGGCGCAGAAGTGGTCGGAAATGGCGCAAGGCATGGATGAGGCCATGCGGGCGATCGGCGACGCGTTCCGCCCAGTCACGGACAAGGTGGCGGACGGGTTGACCTACGTCACCCAAGGGCTGAGCAAACTGTCGGATGAATCGCCCAAGGTGGTGACGGGGATCGGCGCGGCCGTCGCGGCCGTAATCGCCTTTCAGAGCGCCATGAGTACCTTCAAGATTGCCAAGGGTTTGATGAACCTCGGGCGCGGTTCGCTGATGGGTAATCCGAACATCCCGCAAAAGGTCATTGTGGTGGGCGGTGGCGGTGGGGGCAGTGTTCTGGATGCCGGCGATCTGGACGACGACGGCAAACGCGACAAGAAAGGCAAGAAGGGCGTCCGGGGTGGTAAAGGCGGCACGGCCAATGCCTCCAGCGCCGCCAGTGCAGTCGGACGTTCTGCCGGAAGTTTCGGGCGGACCGTGGCGACGGGGGTGAAAGGTCCGGCAATCTTCGCGGTCGTTGAGGCCGGTTTGAAAGCCAAGGACACCTATGACAATGCGGTGACGCAGGACGAAAAAGCCGAAGGCTATGGCCAAGCTGCGGGTGGGCTGGCGGGCACGTTGGCCGGCGCAGCCGCGGGTGCGGCGATCGGTACCGCCGTGCCGGTGATTGGTAACATCATCGGCGGTTTGATCGGCGGTTACCTCGGCTACATGGGCGGTGACGCCCTGGGCGGCGTGGTTGGTAAGTCGATGTTTGGCACCGATGATGAGCTGAAGCGGATGCCGGCGGCGGGCCCGCTGATGATGACCAGCGCCGGTAAGGACATTCCGCCGGTGCTGGGCAGCATCGCCCAGTCGTTCGCGCCGCCGGTGACCGGGCCTTTAATGATGGCGAATCCCGGCAAGGGCATTGCGTCGCCACCAATCGCGCTGGCGCCCGAAGCGCTCACCCCGGCATCACCACCGGTGTCATATGACCCGCGTGACCTCAATTCGAAAGACGCCATGTTGCTGCCGCACTTTGCCAACAAGGTGCGCTTTCCGGGCTCTGAGTTGCGTCGGCCCAAGGTCATTCGCTCGGGCTTGGAAGATCCCGCACCGCAGCCAGGTGAAGCCGCTAAAGCCATGATGTTGCCGCCGGCCAGTGCGGATGCAGCGGCGGGGGCGTTGGTGAAGCCGATGGCGGCGAAAGAGGCGCCAAAAATTGAATCGAAGGTGGATATTCAGGCGCCGTTTTCGTTGACGGTCAACGGCGATGTGAAGGACGGCGCGCAGCTATACGCCCAGCTCAAGCCATTCCTCGATCAGCATCAACGCGACATTGCCCAGCGCGTAGAGAGCAGCAAGCTCTACGACGCGCCGCACGTTTAATCAGGAGGGCGTATGTCTGATCAGGAAAAGACTGCATTGCAGCAATTACAGTCCGGGCTGAAGTTTCTGGCCACGGCAGGGGAAACCGGGCGGCGCAGCCTGGACGGCATGCTGGGACCGGTGAATGGCGCGATCGGGGAAATCACCGGCGCGGCTTCCGAGCTGGAGGGTTTGCCCTTTGTCGGTCCAGCGGTTGGGGCCAAGCTTCAGCGCGTCATGCGCGGGGTAAATGCGGCTCAGGCCAAAGTCGGGCAAGTGGTGGCCACCTACAACAAGGCCACCCGGGCGCTGTCGCAAATTGATGAACGCATGGGCGTGTTAAAGGAGCAGGCGGGTAAGGCCGCAACGGCGATCAACAAGATCGCCGGCAAGGTCAGTCCGTCGCTGGCCAACATCGTGCCCACGGGGGCTTTTGCCACGGATCAGACACCGGCACCGGAGGCGGTGAAGCCGTTTCCGCACCTGCTGATCATCCAACCGGAAGACCCCAAGGCACAGCCGTATTTCTTCAACCTCGATACGGCGGCCTTTGATGAGCTGCGGCGCTCGACCGAATTTCGCTGGGCCTCTCAGGAGCGCCTGTCGCGTCGACCGGCGCAGCAAGGCGTGGGCATGGGTGACGAAAAGATCACGCTCAAGGGCGCAATCTTTCCCGGGTTCAAAGGCGGCCTGAAGCAGCTCGACACGCTACGCGCGCTCGGAGCCCAGCTTAAGCCGCTGACGCTGACCACGGGCTACGGCGATGCGCTCGGCACCTGGTGCCTGAAAAGCGTCGAGGAAGAACAAAGCGCGCTGATGCAAGGCGGCATCCCGCGTAAACAAGGGTTCACTCTGGAATTTGTGCGCTATGGCGACGACATGCAGAACGTCTGATGGGGACCTGCTGGACACCATCTGTCACAACTACTATGGCCATCTCAGTGGCAGCGTCGAGGCGGTCCTTGATGCCAATCAGGGGCTGGCCGATGAGCCGCAGCCGTATCGGGCCGGGGTGCTGATCACGTTGCCGGATCTTTCGGCGCCCGCCCAGGAGCAGGTAACGCTGTGGGATTGATGAACTACACTCGTGTTGTTCATCACTCAAAACTCCTTACTTTCTAACCCGCCTTGTGCGGGTTTTTTTTGGACAAAAATCCATGACCCCCATGTTTCGCATCGTGGCCGATGGCGCCGATATCACCGGCCTGATCAACGATCGGCTGATTCAGCTCAGTACCACCGACAAGCCGGGCATGGAATCGGACACGTTCGAACTGCGCATTGATGATCGAGAGGGTCTGGTGACGCTGCCCCGGCGCGGAATCGGGATCGAGGTTTACCTGGGTTATGCCGAGACGGGCTTGGCGCGGCAGGGCCGCTATGTCGTCGATGAAGTCACGGTGTCCGGCCCGCCGGATACGATCGTGATTAAGGGTAAGGCCAGCGACATGCGCGGCAGTGGCAAGACCATTCGCAGCGGAAGCTGGGAAGACGTGGCGCTGTCGAAAATCGTCGGTGATATCGCCGCGCGAAACGGCTGGCAGGCGGTGTGCCCGGTGTCGACGAAGGTCGCCCGGGCAGACCAGCTCA
Source organism: Pseudomonas sp. RT6P73 (assembly GCF_054897715.1). Lineage (NCBI taxonomy): Bacteria > Pseudomonadati > Pseudomonadota > Gammaproteobacteria > Pseudomonadales > Pseudomonadaceae > Pseudomonas > Pseudomonas sp. RT6P73. The sequence goes on from NZ_JBUBUV010000002.1 coordinate 1,711,325, forward strand.
ATGAGTCCGACTTCAATTTCATCACGCGCTTGGCTAAGCAGTACGACTGTACGGCCAAGGTGGCGGACGGCAAACTGCTGGTGATGGCACGACAAGGCGGGCAGACCGCCAGCGGCAAGGCCTTCGGCGCGATCACCCTGACACGCAGCGACGTCAGCCGCTGGCAGTTCAACTTCGGCGATCGCAACACGCACAAGTCCGTAGGCGCCAAGCATCAGGACAAGAAAACCGGAAAGCTGGTGGTCGTGTCCTTGGACAATGACGACCTGCCAGACGGCCTGCCGGCAGTGCATACCGATCGGCATATTTACCCCAATAAAACCGCCGCCGAGTCCGCCGCCAAGGCACGCTTGGCGGCGTTCAACCGATCAAGCGCCGGGGTGCGCTTCGAGATGCCCGGCCGCACGGACCTGTTCGCTGAACGCTCGATCATTGCCCAAGGCTTCAAGGTTGGCCTGGATGGGGAGTACCTGACGGACTCCGTCGAGCAGGTCTACACCCAAGCCGGCTGGTCGACCACCGTCGAGTGCAACGGTGGCAAGAGCGGCAAGGCCAATGCCAAGGGTAAGAAGCCAAAGAAGCCAGCGAAGCCGCTCAAGATCGTCACCCTGTAACCGCGCATTCGCGCATCCCAATCCGCCGCGTGCGGTTTTTTTATGCCTGGAGTTTGTATGTCCATCACCGAGCAACAGCTACAACGCATCATGCCGAACGCCCGCCGCCAAGCGGGCGTATTTGTATCCGCCCTCAACACCGCCATGGCGCACCGGCAGATCAACATGCCGAAGCGCCAAGCGGCGTTCCTGGCCCAAGTCGGGCACGAGTCGGGCCAGCTGCAGTACGTCCGTGAACTGGGCGGTGAGCAGTACCTGAGCAAATACGACACCGGCAATCTTGCGGTAAAACTGGGCAACACGCCTGACGCGGACGGCGATGGCCAGCGCTATCGCGGTCGCGGTTTGATTCAGATCACCGGCCACAACAATTACCTGCGCTGCAGCTTGGCGTTGTTTGGTGATGAGCGACTGTTGCGCACACCAGAGCTGCTGGAATTGCCGCAATGGGCTGCTGAGTCGGCCGCGTGGTTCTGGTCGGTGAATGGGTTGAACGCGCTGGCGGATCAAAACGAATTCAACGCGATCACCCGCAAGATCAACGGCGGCCTCAATGGCTTGGCGGATCGATTGCAGCTGTGGGAGCGGGCGAGGGCGGTGCTATGCGTCTCGTCGACCTGATCCCTCTACCGTATCGGCTGAGCTCTATGGGTGTGTTGCTGGTCGCGGTGGTCGCTGGTACTGCCGTGTTGTCCTGGCAGATCCAGGACTGGCGTTACGGTCGGCAATTGGCGGAGCAAGCCAGGCTGCACACCGACACTCTCAATCAACTGACGTTGGCCGCGGCCGCGCAACAACGCGTCGAGCAGGACAAGCGCCTGGCGCTCGAGCAGCGGCTTTCCGTCAGTGAACAAACCCACTACCGAGTTTTGAGCGATGCCCAACGTGATCAAAGTCGCCTGCGCGACCGCCTTGCCACTGCTGATCTGCGCTTGTCAGTCTTACTCGACGCCACCGCAGGCGATGCCATTGGATCGATGCCAGCCACCACCGCCACCGGCGGCGTAGTTCATGGAATCACAAGAGCCCAACTTGACCCAGCGCATGCTCAACGAATTATCGGCATCACCGATGCCGGCGACCAAGGATTGATTGCTTTGGCGGCCTGTCAGGCCTACGCCAAAGAAGTCTCAACAGCGAAGTGAAAAAGAGCGGCCGGGGTGGATGCGTCAACATCCAACCCGACCGCCGTCCCTGCAGATCGTCCCTGCAAGTCCAGCCAAGGCTCTTACTCCGTGCACGAAGCGCGGCGAGCCTAGCACCTGTTTATCCATACAGTAAAGGTCTTGCTCTCTATGTCTACACCCATCATCCCTTGGATGGGCGGCAAACGCCGCCTGGCCGACCGCCTCATCCCGCTTTTCCCGCCTCACGACTGCTACGTGGAAGTCTTTGCCGGCGGTGCCGCGCTCTACTTCATGCGACCCCAGGCCGCGCCCGTTGAAGTTCTCAACGACATCAACGGCGACCTGGTCACGCTGTACCGCGTCGTGCAGAACCATCTGGAAGAATTCGTGCGCCAATTCAAATGGGCGCTCAGCTCTCGCCAGGTGTTCGAGTGGCAGAAAATGACCCGCCCCGAAACCCTCACCGACATCCAGCGCGCCGCCCGATTTTTCTACCTGCAGCACCACGCCTTTGCCGGCAAGGTCACCGGGCAGACATTCGGTACCGCGACCACCGGCCCGGCGATCAACCTGCTGCGGATCGAGGAAAACCTCTCGGCCGCTTGGCAGCGACTGTCTGGCACCTACGTTGAAAACCTCCCTTGGCTTGAATGCGCCGAACGCTACGATCGTGCCCACACCTTCCACTACATGGATCCGCCTTACTGGCAGACCGCCGGTTACGGCGTGGACTTCCCGTTTGAGAACTACGAACGGATGGCCGATTTCATGCGCCGCTGCAAAGGCAAGGTGATGGTGAGCATCAACGATCACCCGGACATCCGGCGTGTGTTCGAAGGCTTTCACTTCGAGACCCTGGATATTCGCTATACCACAACCAACCAGCGTCAGGGAAAGGCCGAAGTCAGCGGCGAACTGGTGATCATGAATTGGGAGCCAGCCGCACTGGGTGGATTGTTCTGATCACCATGGGGAGTATCCCGGACGACCAATTCCTGATCGGTGTGAAGCAGATCCCGTTCCGCGAAATTGGTTCAGGCGCGCATCGCTGCTGACCAAGTGATCGACGGCAAGGCGCCCGATTCTACCGGCGGAGCTACGCACTACTACACGATCGCCATGAAAACGCCGCCGGCCTGGGCAGCGAAGGCGAAGCAGACGCTGAAACTCGGCGGTCACGTCTTCTTCAAGGATGTGCCGTGAGCCTGGCGGCATGGAAGGTTGCCGGGGCGCTCGCGCTGGTCCTGGTCGGCGCAATCAGTGCCTGGAAGGTTCAGGGGTGGCGATACAGGGCACAGTTAACCGAACAATCGCGGTTGCACACCGACACCCTCAATCAACTGGCCATGCTCGGCTCCGCTGCGCAGAAGGCCGAGCAGGACAAGCGCTTGGCGCTCGAACAACGGTTATGGGCCAGCGACCAATCCCACCACGAGACATTGACCAATGCTCAAAAAGACCAGGCTCGTCTGCGCGATCGCCTTGCCACTTCTGATTTGCGGCTGTCAGTCCTCCTTGACCAAGGTTCAGCCGGTCGCTGTTCAGTGCCTGCCACCGCCGGTGCCGGCGGCGTGGTTCATGGAGCCGTTCGAGCCGAACTTGACCCAGCGCATGCTCAACGAATTATCGCCATCACCGATGAAGGTAATCGGGGACTGATCGCACTGGCAGCATGTCAGGCGTACGTCAATGCGCTCAATTCCGAGAATAGATAATCGGTTTTCGGGCGCGCAAGTTTACTGGCTCGAGGTCATAGACACTGCGGCAGGGTTACAGACGTCTTTGAGCATATTCCTAGTGGAGGGGTTGCCGCGCGCGCTGCTAAAGTCCTGATCCTCTTGATTAGGCTTAAACGCGTTAGCAGTGTTACTTGCACCGAGGTAGCGAACAGTGGAGTCCGTGCAGTTAAATTCCCATTTAGTGTAGGCTTTAAAGGAATTGTATATTTGCTCCGCGATGATTACTGGGTTCTGATCTGACCGGTCGGCGGAGACGATTGTGGTTGGAGTGACCAACGTGATTGAGTCTTCGGCTAACCCTGAGCCATGAGCCGTGGCGCAGACGAGCACAAGCGAAGCAGCAACGAGATTGTTCAAAATATACCGTCCATAGTAGGGGGGATCCAATGCGCGACTTCTACTGAGAGTCGCATCAAATTATGACAAAAAATGACTGTTTTCTAGACTAGAGTCACATTTTCAATGATAGATGATCGATTTCGGTTGGGTGTACTGGGAAAGTCGTCCGCACATTGCCGCGTCCTCACGGCGTGCGTTCAGCGTAGACCTGCCACCGTCTGCTTCGTTACAAACCCGCTTCCGCAGCAGGTCGGACAGTCGTCGCGCTGACCGAAGTGATCGAGGCAGGTCGGGCAGGTGCAGAAGTTCGCCAGTTCAAGTAGTGGCCGGGCCTTTTCGAAGGCGCGCAGGTTGTGGCTCTCCTGGGCGAGCTGCGCCGTATCGACCAGCACGCGGTACAGGTCAGGATCGTCGATCGGCTGGTAGGTCACCCCCTCGACCACACGCTGAGTCTCGATCAGGTCATACCGTCGCCCGTCGGGCATATTCAGTGTGAGCCCGGTGATTCTCGCGCTGGTGCCGGAGGCATTAAACACCAGGTTCGCGCCGCTGGCATCCGGGTAAATCTTGCCGTCATAGCCTGATCGGCGAGGATCCGCGAGCGAACGGGCGTCATAAAAAATGGAGCGGCCGATGCGACCGAATAAGTCGGTGGTCCCGCGTAACACCACATCATAGGAAGACGCCCCGCAGTAGCGCGGTGGCGCGTCAATCAGCTCTTCCACGGCGTGCCAGTACGCGGCGTTCGCCAGCTCATTCATGTCGAACTGTTCGAGCGGATCGACCAGACCCTCGGCGGCCAAGGTGTCGCTCATGGCATGCAGGGTCTGGCGGTGTGCCTCCGGGTTCTGCAGCCGGAATTCGTGGTTATCGAGGGTCGAGCGCCACTGCTGAAGTCTCAGCGCTTTGGCCTGGTCGAAATTCATGGGAACGGATTCGCTGTACAAATACTGGTTGCATGTACAGTAATCTAGCGGCGAGACTCAGGCGAGGGGGAGGCGACGAGCAGTCGCTATATGTCAGGGCGGTGCTGATTGTCCACTTCGTGGAACCGGCGGCGCACGCTATGGGCGCCTAGCGCTCACAACTCGACGGTGAATCCGCTGATGCCCACGCTTTCGGCAAAACGTCCCACGGCGGTCAAGCTGGCCCAGGTGCGCAGGCGCTCACGCCGCGAGCGCACCGGCACCCAGCGCGCTCCGCTGCCGCCCAGGCGGATCGACAGGCCCCAGGCGGGGCCGCCGTTGACCTTGGCCACCAGGCACTCGCGCACCGCGTGCTGTTCGACCAAGGCGCGCAACACCTCCTCGTGAATGCCGTCGCCGATCATTGTTCGTGCTCCAGGCGGCGCGCCGTCGCCGCCTGTTCAAAGGCCACATACAACCCTTCGATACTTGCGGCGTTCAGCGCGTTGACCGTTTCCAGGCCCAAGACAAAACCTTCGGCACGGTCACTGGCGCGAAACAGGTCCTCCGCCGTGCGCGCCTGGACAATCTGCGCCAGGAGTTTGAGGGTCTGCGCTTTCACCGCGGGCGGCAGATGCAGCGCCGCCAATGCGTCGTCCATGCTTACTCCCATTGCCAGCCGTTGCGGTTGGCCGGCGGTTGGAGCGGCAGTTCGTCCTGCCCGACGTCGATCAGCAGCCAGCCGCCGGCCGGTTCGTTGCTGCCGTCGACAATCGAGCCTTGCAGCATCAGCCCGCCCGGCAGTACCACGCGCAGCGCATTGGCTTTCTTGGGGCCTTGCAGGTAATGGTCAAATTCAAGGCGAAAGCGCTTCGGGTCGATGTTGAGCACCCGAACATTTAATTCCAAGGTGGTCAGTTCATTCGGCGGCTGTCCCCGGTAAAGGGCCAACACGGCGACGGTGGCCAAACCTTCATAGGCGTAGGACATGAGCAGGATTCCGGTTCAAGTCAGTGGCGGTCTCTAGGTGAAACCAGGCCATCAGGGGATGGTAGACCAGTCCTGGCGGTGCTGGTTTCCAGGGCGAATAAAAAAGGCCCCCACACCTGTCTCCAGTGTGGGGGCCTGTTGAACATAAACGCCGTTACGCGCAGTCTTGGGCATCTGCCACACTGTCGGTTCGATTGCCTGGGAGAGTGGGTATGTTTTGGAAGAAAAAAAAGCCAGAGGTTGCGCTGGATTGGCTTTTGGCTCGGCAGATTGCGGAGGCTAATGCGAGTGGCGATCAGCGCACGGAGCTGACCTATCGGCTGCTGCTGGTGTCCCAGCAAACGGACATAATACGGGTGGCCATGCAGAGCATTGTCGAAAATTACAGTGATGGCCTCAGCGAGTTGACGCACGAAGCCAGCCACCTGTTTCCGATCCCCCTGGCTGCTGAGATTGAACGCCTTGAGCGTCTTGTGGCCGATAATTTCGAAGAGATTGAGGCCTTGGCTGATAGAGCGGGGGATTTGCTGATTAAGTTAGCTCCCCTGCAAGTGGCTGCATTTAAGAGCTAATGGGTCGTTCGTTCGCGGCGGCCTTCAATTCGGCCTTGCGCTGGTTGCGCTGCAGGTCAACCGAATTGTTCAGACGCCCATACTCGGCCCAGTCGATCAGCCCTTCGGCGTATAACGCTTCCACGTACCCCCGCGCCCAGAGATTAAGCAGATCAACAGAGGTATGCGATTCGGCGCCGGCGATCTTGGCAATCTGCTGCTGGGCACGGTTCAGGGTGGCGGGATTGTTCGGCTCACTCATGGTTGGTTCCTTTTATCTTAACTGGTAGCTTATTCGACTTCTCCCGGAGTCATGTTCCCCAAGCGACTTTTCCTTTCCAGCTCATCTAAATGGGCTATCACGTCCCTCATGTCTTTATCTCGATCCCATTCACCTGGTAGAGGTTCGTCAGCAGGTAGCCCTGCATGTGAACGAAGTTTTTTCACTATGTCAGACGCCTGCAACCCTAATACAGCATTCCCCCGCCTCCTCGACCAGAAATATTCGGGGTGATCCGGCGGATCGTAGTTGAAATCCTGGATTCCTCGAAGCTTTCCATGAAGCTGGTCCTGTTGATCGGGAATCCGAAGAATCAAATACATCAAATCTTTGGGTAACAGCCTCCAATCAACGTCAAGCTCTAACGGGCGAAATACTGGGTCTGAGGTCGTGGTTTGGTAGTAACCATCTTGGCCCGCTGGTTGACCCTGCCAGGTGCCATCGTCTTTGCAGCAGTCGAAGCATTCACTTGCGAATCGATCCAAATGGGAAACAACAATAATCCCTAGATACGTTGTGGCCTGGTTAACCGTCTTACGTTTGACCCACCATTCTTTAATCAGGACGAAGGAGTTGCCAAGCAAAACGCCGCTGATACCTGCCACAGCCGAAATAATTGCTGAAACGTTCCCTGGATCCATGAGTGCCTCTGCGTGATTTGTGCGTAGTAAACGTTAATTGTAGGCAGCGATCTACAAGGTGCGGGCTTTCCGGTAACGGACCGTCCAAGCCGTATCTCTCTCTGCCAGCGCGAGGGCTTGGTCGAAGCCTTCGCCGCTGTCAATCAGCCCTCAACCGCTGGGCATCATGACGGCCCCATCGTTGTATCTGAATGGTACTAATTGTTAGAAAGTCATAAGCCGCTGATTATTATAGAAAAATATCTACTAACGTTTTCGCGATTTTCGGGGCATTTCGCCTTAGAAGTTCCCTCATAAAGTCTATTCGCCGGAAGCCGCTATCGACCCTAGGCTGTGTGAAAACGTTTTTGAACGCGGAGACAGTCGAAAACTGACCTCAAAACCGCGCTCCTACACGAAATTCATGATGTGCTCTGAAATCTGGATTGGGTTTGTCGAAATTTCGTATAAAGCTTGGTCTGTCCCGACCTACATGAAATGGTCCGGCATTATAAATACAGGCTCACCACGTTCTTTCCTCCCCAAACTTAGGTCCTGAGGATTGGGATGGAACCACAATGGCAGGTTTTCGAAGTGCTGAGGCAGTTTCCCACGATTAATTAGTCCTGTCATAAGCTGGGCCGCACACCATTCTTTGTACATGAGGATGGTGCCTTCGAGGTCATCAATGTTGTTCGACGCTTTAGGTGCAGGAGTAAACGGATTAACCATTATCCCATCTATTTGCATTGGAGATGTCCCCAGGCTAAGCGTTGCTGAATCATTTAGTGCACCGATGTTTAAGTAGCTTTTATAAATCCATATGCGATAGTTTGAAAAAGCCTTTCCAAACTTTGTATAACCACTAAATGATGGAAGGCACTGCTTTCTATTTGTTACAAAGACAGCAACTACTAATGTAGTCATGTCAGCCAATCCAAATTCGCCGACGGTTATCAACTCGTCCTTGCCTTTAGGATTACAAAGCTGGTGAACAGTGGGCTTTGCGTGGCACTTTACATATACTGGAGCTAAAAGATTCTCTTTCGAACTATGAATAAATTGAGCAAGCGTGATTTTTTTTCCACTCTCATGCACGACAGATTTTTTTATGAGAGTACCGGATGACTTGGAACTTGCATGCACTGAAAACCGATCCTCTTTAATTCCCTCTTCGTAATGCGTGGTTGAGTCCACAAGCCTCTGGTCTGGCTTTATATATATGGAGAGCCCACCTTCTCCATCTTCACATACTGATAAAATTTCATAACGCGCACCTTCGTACATATAGGTAAATCGCGTTTTACTTTTTTTAGCCATATTTAACCCTCCTTATATCAGTCTAAAATTTCATGTAAGCGCTCTTTATATCGGATGTTACTATTCACGCAGGTAGTCTACGCTGCTTTCGCAGAGCTATAGCCTGTGAAAGCCAACAAGCTGATGGGCGTCCTGGATGAAATCAACGGCCGCTGGGGCGTGGCACGCTACGTTCGGACAGTGTGCCTGCCGACCCTGAATGGGCTATGCGGCGTGACTTGATGAGTCAGAGCTACACCACACGGCTAGATCAGCTTTGAGTTGTGAAAGCTTAATGAGTGAGCCCCGTATCCAGGCTCAAGCTCTCCATCTCTAAATAACAGTTAGGATCCCTCAGATCATTATTTGGCAGAACTACCAGCATCTGGTGGTGTTTTGACTTGGCGCGCGCCGTCGTCCCCCCGCCACGCCTGCGGGCTAAATAGGGCGCTTTTTCTGCACTCCCTGCAGGTGCCACAGCGAGGACGAGGATGGGGCAAAAATGGGGCAAACCATACGCCAATCCATGCCATTCAATGCATATCAAGCGTTTGTGCATACAGTGGTGATATGCGCTGAGCCCCTGCAAACATGGGGGATGGGGCTTAGCTGCCGAAATACTCCAGCACAATCGGGGTATGTTATTTTATCGATTTGGTGTCCCTTTTTTCGATTGCGGCAAGTGCTGCTTGAGGCAGAGAACCATATATTTCGGCAATGTGTTTCGGTTCAGATATAAGCTTTTCGACAATCAAATTCAGCAATTTAAATAGCATTTCGGCTGTCGCGCGATCGTCTCGAAGGTCTATCTGACCAGGATGGACAGCGTTGTTCCCTATAACCCTGACGGCGTCGAGTGCCTGTTGAAGACGTACATCAAGACCTCCAGCTACGAGCGCACCAATATCCTGATTGATGTTCTCGCCTGGTTGACCAAGCTCTTTACAAAGTTTTTGAATTCCCAGGCGGATCAACGCGGCGGCACCACGAGGTGATAACTCAAGAATTGCGCTGGCTTCATCGTAATCTCTGCGAATGTCATCAGACATATCAGGATTCGCGGGAGGTGCATGCCCTGCCGATGGATAAACTAACCTGTCATAGATCCAAACAGAGAGTTTTTCGCAGTTGAAGCAGGTGGAAAGGCTCACATTCCAAACAAATTTGGGATTCCATGGTTCTTTGTCGGGCTTGTCAAAAAATGGCTGGCCTTTTGCCATTTTATTGGCCCAGTCAATCAGGGCTTTTTGGGAGTCTGGATCCTTGATGTCCTTGAAATGATCGTATTCGTCAGCACCAGTCTCCCCGACAATTGTAGGGCGTGGGTGCTTTTCACTCCTAACACACGCGGTCAGATCATGCCAAAACTGCTTAGTCAATGCTCCACAATGAGGGCAGTTGAAAGCAGTTTCGTTCGTTGAGGGGGTTACGTACTTCATGTGCCATTCCTTGGAAAGCATTTTCTGTGTGGGTGATGATGGCAGATTTAATCAGCGGGAGCATTGCAAGACATTTTAGGGCGTTTTTAGGGCAGATCCGAGGCTGCAACGGACCGCTTCATGCCGTGTGATCTTGCATATTTTCTCCCATTCGTTGGCCTCTGGCGGCCTGTGGGTTGGATCGAAGGGGTTCGAATCCCTATCCCGTACGATCGAGCGCTGCAATGGATCAATAGCTGCCATTCTTGATGAGCAGCTATTGGCTAATAGTGAACACATGGCGTTCAAAACAATTTGAATGGCTCGGTTAGCTACCTACTTCGTCGACGTCCCAAAAGCCCACGCTCGCGCGCTTCAGATGCGCATCGAGAGATTCCCATGCGAACCCTGCATTGCGGATCAGCATCCCGCTGATCTCTACAAGCCGTTGCATATGCTCTAGGGTTGCTTTGATGTCGCCCCATTTAATGCCCAGTGTGCCGATATCAACAAGCTTGTATTTGTCTACGACCAACCGCACTTCGGTATGGGCGGATACTTTGTCACGAATGGTTCTGAATGACTTAATCGTTGAGCTGGTGGATAAAGCTGACCACAGGGCGGTGGCCTCGCAATACAAATCATCGAATTGGGCTCCACGTTGAGCCTCCTCTCGCAGTTCAATGCGTTTAAGCGCCTCAAGTGTCTCAGAGTCAGTTTCATCGTCACCCAGAGGGATTTCCCATGTAACGAACTGATCACGCAGTGTGCGTCGAAGCGCGTCGTCGGCTAGTACTCGAATAATATTGTTTAGACTAGGAGTTCGCGGGTCGTCATCGAGCGTCAGTTTTGCTATGTCCTGCGCGCATGAGAGGAACAGAGAGTCTTTGAGAATGTTAAAACCCATAGCTCGCTTTCCGGAGCCAACTTTGGCCACTACAGTTTTGTCGAAGAGCATCGGTTCGAGGATCGAGTACCTCTGACGCAGTTTAATTGTCAACACCGGTTGAAAACTGACCCACCCTACCGAAGTAAAACTGACCCACCCCGGCGGTGTTTGAGGTCTGTTTATTTTTGTGGCGAGGCCGTTTCTCTCGGCACCACCTGACCTGATTTCAGCTTGTCCTTCAGTCGATAACTTTGTCCGCTGACCTGGACGATATGCGCATGGTGCAGAAGCCGATCCAGCAGCGCAGCGGTCAGTGTTGAGTCGTCGGCGAAGGTCGTTGCCCACTGGCTGAACGGCAAGTTGCTGGTCAGCACCAAGCTGCCATGTTCGTACCGCTTGGCGATCACGTTGAAGAACAAGTTGGCTTCGTCACGGCCAAAAGGCAAATAGCCGATCTCATCAATCACCAGCAGTTTCGAGCGTTGAACAACGCGACTGAAATACTGGGCCAGGCGCCCTTGATGGTGCGCGGCGACGAGTTGCAAAGTCAGGTCGGCGGCAGAGATAAATCGGGTGGAAATGCCTGCCATTATCGCCCGATGAGCCAGAGCGCTGGCCAAGTGTGTTTTGCCAACGCCCGAAGGCCCCAGCAGTACGACGTTTTCCTTACGCTCGATGAAGGCCAGCCCGGCCAGTTCCAGGATCTGGCTTTGCGGCGCGCCGCTGGCGAATTTGAAGTCGTATTGTTCAACCGTTTTCACCGCCGGCAGCCCGGACTGTTGCAGCAGCGCTTGCCGCCGACGCTCGTTTCGAGCGCGATCCTCGCTCAGCAGAAGCTGTTCCAGGAAGTCGGCATAGCTCGTTTCTTTTTCGGCCGCTTGCTGGGCCAGAGCCGGCCAGTCCGTCGCAAAAGTGTCCAGCTTGAACTGTTGGCAAAGAGACTCGATGCGCAGATGTTGAAGGTTCATGGACGCACCTCAAGCAGTGCCTGATAGACAGAGAGCGGATGCTGCAAGCTTTCCACCGGCATGGGTTGGACGACCGAAATCATGCTGCTCGCAACCCCTTGGATCTCTGGCAGGGGCAACAAGTGGTGCACTTCGGTATCCAGTCGGTGTTGCGGTATTTCGCCCGTCGTCGCATGTGTTCGGGCGTTGGCGACCTCCATCAACCAAGGGCCAATCTTGCTGTTCGCGACTTCAACGTCCAACAGCAAGCTGACCTGGTTAAGTGACGCGGCCAGTGGCACTACGAAGCTGTTTTTCAGGTAGTGGTTGAAGCGCTCGACCTTGCCCTTGGTCTGCGCCCGATAAGGCCGGCAGACTTTCGGTGTGAAGCCATAGCGCTCTGCCAAATTCAATAGCGCGGGATTCCAGCGGTGCTGACCGGGGCCATAAACATCGCGTTCCTGGATAATAGTTTTGGCGTTGTCGAAGAGTAGCTTTCGCGGCGTACCGCCGAAGAAACGCAGCGCCTTTTCGATACCGGAACACCAGGCTGCGGAGTCTTCGCGACGGGAGAAAACGACGTAGGTCGCACGGCTCCAGCCCAACGTTGCAACGAATGCCAACAACGGATCGCGGCCACGCCGAATGACGGTGAAGTCCACCTGCATCTGCTCACCGGGCTCGGTTTCAAAGCGAACGACGGCTTCGTTTGCCTTGGATTTCAAGGTCAGCAGAAAGCTGGTGAGGATTGAGTATCCGCCTTCGTAACCCTGCTCGCGGATCTCCCTCAACAGCACGATGGCGGGAATCCAATGGGGTCGAGCGGCTTCTACGCGCTGACGCAGATAGGCCTCGAAAGGCACAAGCTTGCCCACGCGCTGCGCGCGCGGGCCATAGACGACGGGCTGGCGCTGGGCCTGTAATTTGAGGTGGCGTCGAATGGTATTGCGAGAGCAGCCCATCTGCCGGGCGATGGCCCGAATAGACAAACCCTGACGAATAAGAACACTGATTTCCACGTGTTGCTCCTGGGACAGCATGGGCAGCTCGCAAAAGCTGCATTTTGCCCAAGTGGGTCAGTTTTCAACCGGTAGGGTGGGTCAGTTTTGCATCGGTACTGACATTTAATAAACGCGTCGAGCAAGTGGGATGCGTGAGCCTCGAGTTTCTCTATCTGGGTTGGCATGAGAAGTGACCCCTAGACGTTGTATACACCGGATGCTGTTTTAGACCGAAGGCGGCCGAATAGTGCTCGTTCCGGAACGGCTATAGCTGATCGAGCCTAGCCCGCATTCTTTCCCTTCAGCTTGGCCAGTCCCTGCTTGATGTATCCAGCATTCTCGCCAATCGCCCACAAGGCCCCTCGAACGTTGTCGCCGACTTCGTCCAAACCTTGCTGTTCAGCATGAAGGGTTAGCTCCATCAAGGCTGCTTCCAGACCGAGCTGATTCTGGTACATCCTCTCCAGCACATCCGATAACGAATACTCGTCTGCCATAGCATCGACTCCTTTCGAAAAAAGAAAAAGCATAGTACCGGTAGTGCCCTTTGTGGGCGCTAATTGCTGCGTGCTTAGAAATTGCTACAAAGCATAGTTGATTCGAGGGATGAGCCAGGCTGGCTGGGGGGCAAACGAGGGGCTACGCCCAATCCATCATCGCCATATTGAGAAGCGAAAGGAGGGCAAGGATATGGCGGTGGTCAATTTTGGGGCAGTGCCGCTATGGCAGGAAGGTAGGAGGTGCGATCACCGGAACCAAGCTCACCCTGGCGCAGGAAAATACAGCGCGGCAAGGTTGTCCGAGCGCCCCAGCTGAAACTTTCAGCAGCGTTCGATCTCTCTCAAAGTATTAAGCTTGAGCCAATATTCGGGTGGTACTCCTAAAGGGCATCTGTAGGGTGTTTACGGGGTCTGCTCTCGATTAAAGTTACCCAGAATGTCGGTTATATTGGTGGATAGTGGATGAGGTAGCGTAAAGTGGAAAAGTAGTGATTGGTTGTAGTAAAGATATATGTCTATTTCGTCGATGTTGTTGGCTTTGTTGCTGGTTTCGATTCTTAAATTTACGTCATGCAAACAATATTTGACTTTCCGGTCGGCGAATTCTGCACTGCCCCAGCAGTTTTCTGTGGTGTTTGTTTGTAGTAGGTGTTCGATTGTTTTGAATTGCATGGAATTCACTCCCATAATCCCTGAGGCTCATTGAATGCATTCATTAGGTCGCTTTGGATGGCGATGTAATTTGGGTAAAAATCAAAGAAGGTAGTGATTTTTATTCTCGCATCTTTATAAGCTTCAAAAGCAGCCTGCTGAATAGAGCTATTCGCGTCAACCCATTGTCCATTAGGAGGGTTAATGCTGCGCTGGTAAGTTAGCAATTTTTCGGGCTTAAATGTTGCGGGGCAGGCGAGTTTTACGTCTCCATTAACAGGGGTTGGACCAATTCCTCCGTTGTGGGGTTTTCTTTCAAGAAATGGGTCTCCGTTCTGCAGTGTTCCAATTTGAAGAAGTTCATTGTGTTTGGGGAATATAGGAATGATTTTCTGGTCAAAAGCTATCTTTTGATCATTTGCATTTTTGTAAAGTTCGATGAAGCATTCTTTTTTTGTGTCAGTGGAGAACCGCGCCCACGGCGAAAATACATCATAGTGCTTGCCATTTAACGCTGCTTGGTGCGCTCTTATTTTTTCAAGGGCCGTAGCCCCAGTAACCCATATGGCGAAGCTAGGAGCCACTGCTATTGCTCCCATTAGTCCACCGAGTTGAAGGTAGTCGTGTATGGTCACATTTAATGTGTCCAACATATTCGCCAGCTGGACTTGTCGACGTTCATCTGTAATAGCTTTTGGATCAGTATAATCGATAGCCACCAAAGATACAGATCGCATGTGAGTAACTATTTCTGTTAGTGATTGCTCGGTGAGTTGTCCCTTTATAATATTAGGAAGGTTTTGTAGTAGGGTAATTACCTTGGATATATCGGTAGATAGCTGGTTTAGTTGAGTGTTTATAGAGTGGAGCGCGTCCTGAACTGCTATAAGTGACCTGCTAATCTCATTGCCCGCGGCTGCTAATGTTTGAACCGCTTGTGAAAGAGTGTAGATTGCAGCAATGACCTGCGGCCAATAAAGAGCGTGGATAGGACCTGCGTTCGAAATGGTCGGACCTACATTGCATCCTGAGAATGGATCCCAAGCCAATTTGCCGGTTTTTTCATTTTTTTTATCATTCATTTTTTTTCACCCTAACTATACTTTTGATGTGGTGAGTAGAGGGTTTTTAATTCGAGCTTTTCTACCTTGTTCATCTCTAGCTATATAAAAGTCTTCAAGTACATTTCCAGCTTTGCCGTACGGCCAAAGGATCTTCCCTATCAGAGAGCAACGTTCAATAACAGTAGCTTTATTCGTTCAGATTGCCTGGGAAAATCAGTGAAAAAATAAAAAAAGCTCTTGATAGGTTGGCATGTGCTACGGGTTGCTAAGAAATTGCTACAAAGCAAAGAGATGCAGCAGAGGTAGCTAGGTGGGCCGGTGCTTTGGTGGATTGCTACATCCAATCCATCATCGGCGCCACGCTGAAGCGGCGGGACGGCTCGGAACGGGCAGGGCTAGCAGTTGCAGGGGCTTCAGGTTTTTCGAAATTCATTGATACTGATCTTTTATACAGCGGTTTTTACCCATTTTTCCTTGTTTTTCGAAGTCGCAACTGGAAATGGGCACGATCACATCACGCAAGTGCAAGGACAACTCGACGGCCTACACGGCGCAATACGGATCAATCGGGACGGGAAGACAGTTTATCAGGAAAGCCAATCCTTCGACCGTAAGCAGGTCGCTCAGGCCTGGATCAAGCGTCGCGAGAAGGAGCTGGCCGAACCGGGTGCCATCGAGCGCGCGAACCGCAAGGGTGTGACAATCAAGAAGATGATCGGGCAGTACCTGGATGAGTGCGAGAAGATCCGGCCGCTGGGCAAGACCAAGAACGCGACACTGAAGGCGATCAAGGACACATGGCTGGGTGACCTCGATGACTTAGCACTGGGCAGTCAGAAGCTGGTCGAGTTCGCGCAGTGACGATGAGCAAAGAGGGCGGCGGCGTGCAGGCGCAGACGGTCGGCAACGATTTGTCGCATCGCGAAGCAGTGAAATACATTTCTCAGCAGAGTTATTGCCAGCGCTTGGTTCCGCTTTCGATACTGATGGGTTGCCGGTAAAAAGGCGTAAAGTGTGGCCATTTTCCGCCACCTGTATTGAGGGGCCTGTACACCCAAAATATCTTACGCTGGACGTAACCGTTGCTGGCCCTTTTCAGGCCGCCTATTGGCGGTGCACCTTCCTCAAGGAATGAGGAAGGTCTTTGTGTCGAATTTACAAGCTACTAATATTACTCAAAACTTCTACCACACGATGTTGCTGCTCCGCTGACAAACCA
Source organism: Pseudomonas sp. RT6P73 (assembly GCF_054897715.1). Classification (NCBI taxonomy): domain Bacteria; kingdom Pseudomonadati; phylum Pseudomonadota; class Gammaproteobacteria; order Pseudomonadales; family Pseudomonadaceae; genus Pseudomonas; species Pseudomonas sp. RT6P73. The sequence continues at coordinate 1,727,478 of NZ_JBUBUV010000002.1, forward strand.
ACCCAGAGTGGTAACCGGATTAATCTTTCAGACTGGCTCACCGTTACTCTAAGCTCGCCGTGTGCTCGGCCGTATCGCACACCCGCGGGGGAAGAGTGGAGGGGCACGTAGTGGAACACCGACAAAATTTCATTACGCTTAAATTCAGCGAGTACCTTCTGCCTGTCAATATCTGACGCCAGTAACACGTAGTACATATGGGCATTGTGTTGGCAGTCTCCAGGCACGATCGGCCTGCGCAAGACTCCTTTGGCTTCAAGTGGGTCGAGAAGTTCGTGGTAGCGCTTCCAGCTATCCAGCCGGTTTTCAGTTATTCGATCTGCCTCCTCAAGCTGTGCCCACAAGAAAGCAGCGATCAGTTCACCCGGCAAAAATGAGGAGCCCACCTCTTGCCAAGTGTACTTATCGACTTCACCCCGGAAAAACCGACTACGATCAGTCCCTTTTTCTCGGATGATTTCTGCTCGCAGAGCCATCTTAGGATCATTGACAAGCAAGGCACCACCCTCGCCGGAAATCACGTTCTTGGTTTCGTGAAAGCTGTAGGCACCTATGTCGCCGATACTTCCAAGCGCACGACCCTTGTAGGTTGCCATTACTCCCTGTGCCGCGTCTTCAACTACCTTTAGACCGTGCTTTTTTGCGACGGCCATAATTGTGTCCATCTCGCATGCAATTCCCGCATAGTGCACTGGCACGATTGCACGCGTACGTGGAGTGATTGCAGCCTCAATGAGCCTTTCGTCCAGATTCAGCGTGTCTTCTCGGATATCAACAAACACCGGGACGCCACCACGGAGGACAAAAGCATTGGCTGTAGATACAAAGGTGTACGACGGCATGATTATCTCGTCACCTGGCTGAATATCTAGCAGCAAGGCGGCCATTTCAAGCGCGGCGGTGCAAGAATGCGTCAATAACGCCTTGCTACACCCACTGTTCTGCTCTAACCAATTATGGCAACGCTTGGTAAAGGGACCATCGCCAGCCAGCATGTTGCCAAACTTTGCCTCTGCGATGTAATAAAGCTCTTTGCCCGTCATATAAGGTCGATTAAATTGAATTGTTTTATCCACCACTCAAACCCCTTAAGTCGATGCGTTCCTGCCACCAAAAACTAAATGGTGACGGGAGAGGTATTTCACGCTTCTGTATAAAAATCAACAACAACCGCTGCTTGAACGATTCGTTCATATTAGAAGTCATATGTCCTTCCTGGCTACAACTAATCTGGAGCCACCGAATGTGAAATTCGCGCCAAACTTGATTAGTCTCTGCTCTATACGCATTATGCCTAGGAAAATATTATTTAGTGATTCTGGAAGACGTAACTCAGCCGTAACATCGTGTTCAGTAATTTTATTATCTGGCGTTCGGCGCGATAACATCATTGCAGGCAGTAGCAAACTTACAAACGAGGTACTTCGTTCTATGCGGAAGCCGGCGTCAATGACCTTTTTATGGAGCTCTTTAGCCGTATATCGGCGGACGTGACATGCATAGTCATCGTTGGCGCTCCACAGCCATGGATGTTGCGGTATCGTCAACAACAAAACACCTGTGGGTTTGAGAGCCTTATGCAGTTGTGTAAGGACAGTCTCATCTTCCTCGATGTGCTCAAGCACGTCGAAGGCGCCGATCGCGTCGAATTCGTTCAAAAACGGCACATGCCGTGCATCCATCTGCATGAACTGGGCTGTGGGCACTCGCGCAGCCGCATGAGATAAACCAGTGAGAAAAATTTCACTCCCGCTAAGTGCCATCCTTGGGTTGTGCTTGGCAATACCAGATAACACAAACCCAGTGCCACAGCCCACTTCCAGCAAGGAATGAGCGTTTGGCTTATGCGTTTGCAGCGCCCAGAGAATAAGTTCGTTACGCGCTCGAAACCAAAAATTGGCAGCCTCTAAACTTGCAAGCTCCTCAAAATACTCGGGATTGAAGCCGCCTCCGCCATTCGCAAACTCTTCAGCATGTGCGTCAAAGCCATTCAGCTGAACGGGTTCATAACCGCATGCAGGACAAAGCCATACATCCGAAGAAAAAGCATGTGTGCACTTCAGGCAGCTTCTCATTACCTTGCTCTCCCGTTTTCGGTGGTGCGCGGAGGGAACACAAAAGCCCGCGATACGATAAACAAAAAAATCGCCACTACGACAATTGCTATCGCCTGGACGATTTGATGTGCAAATCCCACCCAGTCTACAAAAATCACTAGCAACACAAAATTCAAAAAATAACCGAATAGCTGCGCCAGAAGATAGCGGACGCCAGCACTGCCGATATGTCCATCATGCCCAAAGGTGAAGCGTCGATTAGCAAAAAATCCGATGATTGCGCCGGCGGAGTACAAAATACTCATCGTTATTTTCGGCGTGTTCCCAAAATATGTCAGGAGAATATACAATCCATAACCCGCAAGGTTGGTTAATGCGCCTATTAGCATATAACTGAATATCTGCCGTAGGGACTTTCTCCGTGTCAAATGCTTCATATGCAACTCAAGACTCATTTGTGGCGATCTGTCTGACAGTAGCAGCCGTATGGAGAGCATGATACATGGTAACTGTCAGATAATCACCCACCTGACATCAGGACATACGGCGGATGAAAACTTCCCATCCCCCAACTAATCCGTAAGCTTCTTTAAATGCATACCCCGGCAGTTTTAGAGTATGAGCTATTAAGGTACGCAAGAAGTGTTGTTTAAACGTCGTTTCGACGATTGAAGGGGTTGAGCGAAATACACTGAACTGGCCCTCTAGTGGTAAAATATGGATGACGTTGTTCCAAAACTTTGCGCCTAGGTCGTGAACGTGAGCAGGGTAAGTAAAGTCGAAATTGATATTTACGGCTTTTGCTATCTTTGACAAAGGCGTGACATAAGGTGTCCTTGCGTAAAATACACCGTCTGGTTTCAGCGATGCTAGAAGCCTGGCCAAAATTTCACGTGGTTCAGGAATGTGCTCCAGAACCGCGCTGGCAACTACAAGGTGCATTGTTTTATCGCTGATTTCTTTGAGGTCGTTCGGGCGATATATCTTTATCCGATTATCAGAGGGTTCAATTGTGCTTGTATTGTAATCAATGAGCGCAATACTAACTTTTGCGGCTCCGAGCACTATTAGTTCGTGGGCAATCTTCGCTGAAATTGAACCGTCACCCCCGCCGTAATCGAGAATTGAAATGTCTCGCCCTGTCAGTTTGCCGAGTGCAGGTTTTGCATGTCGGACTATATGGCATGCCATACGGTCAGGCGCATCTAATGTGATTTTTTCATCTTTGTCATCGAATGAGTCATAGTATCGAGAGTAGTATTTACTCAGTGTTTCTGGTTTGGGCATTCTCGAAGCAGACGACGCATGGCATTTTTGGCAATGCAAAAGGACCACATCAGGGCTTTCTTGCAAATTTGCTACAGGTGTTCTTTGCGTTGATTCACAAAAGGTGCAAAAAGCGCTAGGCGTCAATAAATCATGCTCTAGCAAATGAGCTGATTGATGGAATAACGTAGCCTTCAGATTATTTTTTGTCATGATTTTTTTCCAAAATGTAATCTTTTTCAAGCTCAAGGAGGTTTCGCTTGCGTGTCTTTAAGCGCCTGGCTGGAACTCCAAAGTAAACAGACCACGCTTCGGTAGACTTCGTAACTAAGCTCATTGCGCCCACGGAAGTTCCCTCTTCCAATGTGACGCCAGGGAAAATAATCGATGAGACTCCAACGATAGAATGACGTTTAATGTATACGGGCGCCTTGGTCTCACTTTTGAATTTGTCAGGGACTGTTGGATTTGTGAGAGTCCGACCGGAATAATCGTCTGATTGAGCGAAGACCTGGCATCCGTATGCCAAGCCACTAAAATCTTCGAGAGTGACCCCTGCTTCACCGCCCCCCACATTGCAGAACACCGCGATATGAACATTCTGGCCAATAGTAACTTTTCCAGAAATCACACAAAAATCATCAATGCGTGAGTCACTACCTATCTCCATGAGTTCTGGATTATAGATTGATGCTTTGTCGCTTACTTTGACATTGGTGCCTATGTATTTAAAACCAAGAGCGGCCAATGCCTTTTCGTCTAAAAATGCCAAACCGCGCCTCCTTAATTGTTTATCAAGTTATGCGACGAATACGCGCTTGATGGTTTGACTACTTCGCGCCTATTCATCAAAGGTCACCCGTCTTACGATGTACAGCGGGCGCTTCTTACTCTCGTCGAAAGTTTTTCCGAGATAGACTCCAAGCATTCCGAGAATTGCGATTATGATTCCACCAATAAAATACAGTGAAACAAACAAGCTGTTCCATCCTGGTATGGATGAACCATATATCAACGCATGGCTCAGGATATAGGTTCCATAGCAGAATGAAAAAAATGCCATCAAGAAGCCGAAGCGAGTAGCTAAGCGTAATGGTTTGTCGGAATGAGCAATGATCGTTTCAGACGCTAACTTCCATAGCTTTCGGAAAGTGTAAGTCGATTTTCCTTCAAAGCGCTCAGCATGCTCAACATCAATACTCGCGGTAGGGAAACCGATCCACTGCACTAAACCACCAAAGAAGCGCAGTTGCTCTCCCATTCGACGGAAATTTTCCACCACTTTGCGTGACATTATTCGAAAATTGCCGGTTTCCCCATCATATTTAGTGTCAGTTAAATAGCTGAATATTCTATAAAATAGCCAAGAGGAAATTCGTTTCAGTGGTGGGTCGCGCCGAGCGCCGCGCCGCGCCAAAACTATGTCATAGCCTTCCTGTGCTTTAGCGTATAGACGTGGAATCTCCTCAGGACGATCCTGCAAGTCGCAATCCATCACGACAACCCAGTCGCCTTGGCAAATATCTAACCCCGCGGTGATGCCGTAATGCTGCCCGAAGTTGCGGCTGAACTGCATGCCACGCACCCGTGGATCTGCTGAAGCTAGTCGTTCGATCACATCCCAAGAATTGTCACCGCCACAATCTTCGACGAGCACGATTTCAAAACTTTCCGATATAGTTTCCAGCGAGATCTTTAAACGCAGATAAAGCTCGTCAAGACAATTTTCGGCCTTGTACACCGGGATAACGACGGAAATCTGCGGGGATGTCATGCGTTTACTTTCCATAGGTTGTGGACAGCGCCAGTCGTTGTATTTCGCGGGCCTTGTTTTGGTCTTGGCTGCACCAGTTACATTGCCGGTGATTTATAAAAATGAGTTCAGCCATAGTAGCAATCATATCGAAGCAACCTTTCCATTTGATGAGGATTGGCTGATAGGTAAGGACTTTTTCAAAAGAGTCTCCTTTTCACGCAATGCATAACAGGCGTCAAGCGTCTCTTTTACTGTTGCAGGAGCGTACAAAGTTTGAACGCGGGTCGTGGGGTATCCCCCAGCCCCCTCGGCTGTTTGCCATGATCCCATTTGTGTGTAGTTTTTTGGAAAGTCAGCGCCCAAGCTCGGCAAGACTTCGAGCGGGATGCTGCGAGGACCATCGGATTCAAACAATATCCAAGCGGATGCAATCTTCTCGCAGGTAGTACGGTTCAAAGCAGCTTTAGCGAGCTCCGAACTGCCTGAGTATCCGCCAATGGTCCATGCTTGACCGATATTTTCCGCCCGTAATGCATAAAGAATTCCAGGAGATTGACCTGTCATATCAATCACTGGCGTATTTGTAATGAAGCCTGCACGCCGCGCAACGCTTTTCGCGTCTTCAAAGTACTTTGCATATCCATTAGATAACACAAGGTTTGAACCTGGCATACCGATTTCAGTTGAGGTATCGTTTAGTCTAAGCGCTTGTGTTTGTCGATATGGGAACTCTAATCCTTTCTGCAGCAGCGTTGCTGTTACAGTCTGCACGGTAAGAATGAGAGGGACTAAAAAAAGCAGCTCTGTTCTAGTGCGGGCAAATGGACTTAATAACATCAGGCCGCTAAACAACCAAAAAATAGCGACGTTCCCTCCGGTTTGCCAATAATTGCCATTCGTACCAAATGCATAAATGTACGGCATTACTAAAAATAGTAGTGCGATGCTCCATCGTTCCGAGGAGATGCCGGGATGGTTTTTTTTCAGGCTGGACATTACGCCAACGGCGACGATTGAAAAAACTATTCCCCAAATGATGAGTTCTTGAAATTGACCAAATCCTGCAGTTTGCGAAGTTAAACCAAGAGTAAAAGATGCAGTCACACATAAAAATAATGCGCATGATAAAATTGATAGGATTTTAAATATAAGTTTTTTTGAACAGGCAAGGTATATGGAGGTTAAAGAAACGAAGGACAAAAAAAGAACTGCATAAATTTCGCGTGCCCCCAATGTAAAGGTGTCCACGCGAACGATGCTTTCAAGCGTATGCCCACCACCTAAAAATTTCCCGAACTGAAACCCCGTTCTCAATCTGTCCGTAAAGTTAATAATGGATCCATCAATTAACAAGGCGCTGGAAAGAAGTAATAGGAGCGCAGTTGACAGTGCAACAAAAAACATGCGAAGTGATAATTTTCTAGAAATAATCAAATATAATATTACGCCTATTCCCAGCGCAAGTGCAGTGCTAGGTTTCGCCATAAACGCAAGCCAGCCGCCGACACCAGTCAGAATCCAGCCAGCCCAATTTTTTATAGAGTTGGTGTTCTCAGGCAACATCAAGCCAATGGACGCAACCAGCAACGCTTGGAATGCCAAGCTATTATAACTCGGGGTGGGTAGCCAATAGTCAAATGCAATAAGAGATGCTGTAGCTAGCCCTAAGGCTGTGATATGCAGTGTGGTTTTCTTTTCGTAGGGGTCGTTTTTCAGCGAACCTAGGACGAGAAAAGAGAGAGCCCAAGATAATCCGAATGTGATTAAGATGTTTACTTGTCGAAGACTGGCGATATCTCCGTTCAGTAACAGATATAGGGCATGATATACAAACCCAAATTGAGTTGCCGACCAGCTGTATAAGTAAGGGTTGGCTATCCAGACTAGATAAAAGCCTTCGTCTGTGAAGTCTATCCCATAGTTACTGAGTTTCAAGACCCACGTCAGTATTGAAATCGTTCCTAAAGCACAAAATATGAGAAGTATGCGCTCAAATCCTGAGATTTTTTTTTGATTTTTTTTGTCGATTTCAACGTGTCGCACGATTACCTTCACTAGGTTGACACCGGGAAGGCGACTATATTACGGGCACGAGGTTCCTCTGTCATCTGGCTTCATCGGTTAACGCGGGCAGTTTTGTCCATTCTGTGACCACGTGATCGAACGCACAGCAGTACGATCGACGACTGAGGATCGAAACGTTTCTTCGGTCCGGCCCCGAGCAGGATTGCGCCGTTACTGAGCCACGTAGGGGGGCTGTCGATAAGCCTCGATTGGGGAGGGCCCTTGAGGGCATTTGGTCATCGTGAGGCCACAATGTCGGGGCATGCTGGATTCTCCCCTGTCAATGCAGCGATCAAACCCGCTTACCTCCAAGCCCTTTCTTGAATAGCTAGACATATGGGGGAGTCAAGGATCTTGAGGGGTTGTCCTGGGACACATTGATCCGTTAAGTGGTTGGGCAAGAGGCGAGATCACAGGTATTTTGATGCTGAAAACGGATGTTTATAGACTACTGCAAGCATGGGTGTTGAAGATCACAGTTGGTAAACAGGCTTTGTTTTGGAAATGTTGTCAGATATTTATGACCGTAAAATCAGTCTTTTTGGGTACATCAAATAAATCGGAGTTACAGGCGCCCTACGAAATCAGGTGCGATTCAAATAAATCGATATCTCTTGAACGCCGAAGTTAAAAGCTATAGAGATTCACGGTCTCGTCCCTTATAAACGTCGTACTGACTGCATTAGCCATAACGGAAACATGGTGATTGTTCGACTTCTGGCTGCACAAGTACTACTAAAGCCGGCAGTCAGGCAATCTTCGACTCTCATTCCTAGAGCAGGATTGTATGTCGACGCAATCAGGCCGCGCGGGTCTTCAAACGCTAGATAATCTCCAATTGTTAGATCGTCCTCTCGGCCACCAGCGTCGACCCAGTAGAACCCTGACCAAAACGCACCAGGGTGCACAAAAAGTGCATTAAGTAACGCCCTGTTTGTGCATCAAGAAATCGCCATAGCTGAACCAATGCTGTCGCACGGCCAAGTTTCATAATGTCTGACGAATTGGCGTCCTAGGATGAGGATTAAAGGTCGTACCACCACGCGTCCAGCCCACCGGAATCTGAAAAATGATCTCAAACCTCTTCAAAGTCGTGATGATCACCAGCGCTTTGCTGTTAAGCGCGTGCTCAGGTGTCAGCACCAGCACCTGTTTTTCAGAAGGTTGCCAATCGTTCGATGGCCATGGCGCCAACAAGTTGAACCTTGGCGGGAGTGCGATTGGTAGCAGTTTTAGTGAGTACAGTTCGGGGTTGTTGCACGATGACTAAGGTGTGACGCGACGGCGGAACATGCTTGCGCCAAATCACGTCATGTACCGTGGTGCTGATTTTGCGACTGCTTCGCAGACGGACGCAGGCTGCGCCAGCTGCTACACGGGTCGTGGATGGGCCGGCTATTTGGGGGAGGGCGTTGCTATCCACTGGCCCAAAACTTTCTGATAGTTACCAGTCACCTTGGCCAGGTGCAGCCACTGATCGACATACAACTTCCAAGTCATATCGTCACGGGGCAGCAGATAGGCCTTCTCACCGTACTGCATAAACTGACTCGGATTCACCGCACACAACCCGGGTTTAAGTTTCTGCTGATACAGCGCCTCCGACGCATCGGTAATCATCACGTCAGCCTTCTGATCTAACAGCTCCTGGAAGATCGTCACATTGTCGTGAAGGCTCAATTGCGCCTTGGGCAGAAACGCGTGGACAAATGCTTCGTTAGTACCACCGGCCGGTTCGACCAATCGAACCGAAGGCAGGTTGATTTGTTCGACGGTCTGGTACAACGCCTGATCTTCGCAGCGCACTAACGGGATCTTGCCGTCGACGTCCAGTGTGGTGCTGAAGAAGGCCTTTTTCTGGCGTTCCAGGGTGACCGAGATGCCGCCGACGCCGATGTCGCACTTTCCGGCCAGCATGTCGGGCATCAGGGTTTTCCAGGTGGTCTGCACCCATTCAACTTTGACGCCCACATAATTATGCTTTTTATGCTTTTCATTGTTATCCGGCTTCCATGATGGATTTGATAGTTCTCGGCGCAGCGCTTAAAGCGCAACAGCCCCCAACGGAAAATAAACACTAAACACCGTCCCGCCCTCCAGACTCGAACTCACCGAAACATCCCCGCCATGGGCCTTGGCGATTTCCCGGACGATAAACAACCCCAGTCCCACGCTCCGCACATCACTGTCCGTCTCCGTGCCTCGAGTCATCGGCTCAAACAGCACCGCCATCAACGACTCGGGAATAACCGGCCCGTGGTTTTGTACCGACACAACGGCCTGATCATCTTCCAATCGTGAAGTAATGGTAATCGGCTGCTGCAAATCGCCATAAGCCACGCTATTAGCCACCAGGTTGCCGATGATTTGTTGGACCCGATCAGCATCCAGATGAGCGCTACGGGTGCCAATGGACTGGTGCAGCAACTTCGCCTCAGGAAACGCAACACGCAACTCATCGACGCTCTGGCTGACGAAGGAATGCAAGTCCAGCGATGTAGGAGAAATGCCGATGCCGCGTCCGACTCTGGCCAGGGCGAAGTCCAGCAGGTCGGCGATCATGCGCTGCGCACGTTCCGCTGATTGGCTGATGTGGCCGAGCATCTTGGTTTCTTTGGCGGTGCGTTGTCCTCGGGCGAGGATGTCGGAGGCCATTTTGATCGCGGTCAGCGGGTTTTTCAGGTCGTGGCTGACGATGGCGACCATTTGTTCGGCGAACGAGGCGCGGCGTTTGGCCTTTTCGTAGGCCAGGTTCAGTTGGGTCTGGGCCTCGAGAAGGGCGGCGTCGGCGGCCATCTTCTTGGATAACAGTTCCTCCGCAAGTTTTCGGGCATTGAGCAGTTCGCGCTCGTACTTGTCGCGGTCGGTGGTGCCGAACAGCGCCAGTTCATAAAACGCGCCGCTGGCGTGCTCGCGCCTTACGCCGTTGAGCAGCATGGTGACGATCCGTTTGTCCTGGTGAACCAGATCGAGTTTCACCTCGGCTACGGAGCCTTGCATTTTCATCAGCGGCGCCCAATGGGTTTGATGAAAAATGCGTCCACCCATGGTCAGCAGGTCTTGAAAGCGCCGGCCGATCAACGCTTGGACATCGAAGCCGATCCAGTTGCTGAACGTCTGATTGCTGCGCAGGATCGTGCCGTCCTCTTTCGTCACTACTAACCCGCAAGGCGCTCCTTCGAATAGCGTCTGCGGGTCGGGCAGTGACGGATCATCAGTCGACATCAGCGCCTACCCACGGCAAAAGGAAGCTGTCCATGGCTTCGGAGCAGGCGCTCGGCGCGCTCATGTGCGGGCAATGCCCGACATTGGCCACCAGGCAGAGCGTGCTGTTGGGGAGTGCGGCGTGCAGGAATTCACCCACGGCGACGGGGGCGATGAGATCGTCGGTGGATTGCAAAATCAGGGTGGGGGTGGTCAGGCCCGCGATGTCTTTGCGGTTGTCCGACATGAACGTTACCCGCGCGAACTGCTTGGCGATCTCGGGCTCGGTGCGGCAGAAACTGTTGGTGAGTTCTTCGCCGAGCGCCGGTTGCCCGGGCGCGCCCATGATCACCGGGGCCATCGTGCTGGACCAGCCGAGGTAGTTGCTGTCTAGGGTGTCGAGCAATGAATGGATGTCTTCGAGTTTGAATCCGCCTACGTAGTCGTCGGAATCGATGTAGCAGGGCGAAGGACCAATCATGACGTGGGCGGCGATGTTGTCGGGGGACTGACGATCCGCCAAGACACCGATCATGGCGCTGACGGAGTGACCCACCAGAATCACCGGGCCGGTGGCGTACTGATCGATGATTTCGCCCAGGTCGTTGGCATACCCGGCCAGTGAGTTGTATTTTTCTTTGTCGTAGGCACTGAGATCCGACTGCCCTGCACCGACCAGGTCGTACAAAACAACTTTGAAGCGACCGGTAAAGTTGTCGACGAGATAACGCCACATGGTTTGATCGCAGCCGAAGCCATGGGAGAAGATCAGCGTCGCCGGACCGTCGCCCATCACTTTTACGTTGTTGCGATGTTGAAGGTCCATGCGTGTCTTCCCGGGCGGGCCAAATGTGTTTTGGCATCCGTGGGAGTTTAGATAGTCACAGGCATCAGGTCACGCGTTGCTACATGGAAAGAGGGCGCCCCGATGGAGCACCCTCGGTTGTTTACAGATACTGTCTGAAAAATGCCTGCAATTTCTCAACCGCCGGCCCCACGTATTGCTCTTTGTCATACAGATCGATGTGCGACGCGCCCTCAATCAGGAACAACTCTTTCGGCTCTAGCGCCCTCTCGATGGCCATTTCGCTGAAGTAACGAGTGTCGGCCTCGGTGCCGGCAATCATCAGCAAGGGATGAGGCGAGATCAGGTCGACGCGATCATAGGAGGAGTAGGCGGCGATTCTGTCGATGCTGGTAAACAGATACTTGTTTGGCGAGTTGGGGTGTTGTGCCCGGGGTGTGCGGTAGTAGTCGCAGCCTTCGCGGTAAAGGGTCGGTGTGCCTTCGGGAATTTCGTCGGGGCTGTTTGGCACGACAGGGTCGAGGCGCCGCGGCTCGCCTTGAGCTTCGCGAGTGCGTTGTTGGCCGACTTGCGCCAACAGTTGCTTGAGTTGGTCCGGATTGCCGGTGCCGCCCAGGCCTTCGCGGAACAACAACCCCATGTCGGCGCCACTGACGGTCGCGACGGCTTTGATGCGGCGTTCGGTCTGGGCGGCGTAGGGCACGTAGCCACCGGAGGCGCAGATGCCCAGCGCGCCGATGCGCTCGGGGTCGGCGGCGTCGAGTGTCGACAGGAAAGTCACGGCGCTTTTGATGTCTTCGGCGCGGGCAAAGGGGTCTTCCAGGTAGCGCGGCTCGCCCTCGCTTTCACCTTGAAAACTGGCGTCGAATGCCAGGGCGATAAAGCCTTTGGCGGCCAGTTTCTGTGCGTACAGCCCGGCGGTTTGTTCTTTCACGCCGCCAAATGGGTGGCTGACCACGATCGCCGGGCGCTGTTCGCCGGGTTGCAGATCGTCGGGGGTGTAGAGGTGGCCGGCCAGTTTGAGGCCGTTGCTTTTGAAGTTGACGTTAGTCTTCATGGGGGACGCTCCACGGGTTCGCTGTATTGCCACACTGGGCGGCTGACGAGGTGAAGAGTGGTCCCGTTGGGGGGCGGTAAAAAGAGAGCGCGGTTCCTGGGAAAGTTTTTCCTATGATAAAGGGTGCCTTCCCTGGACGACGCCAACGCGCAATGATCCTCCCATGAATACAGAAACCAGACAAAACGACCTCGGAGAATTCCTCAGGGCTCGTCGGGCTGAGCTCGATCCAGCGCAGGTTGGATTGCCCGCCGCTGTAGGACGGGCGCGCAGGGTGCCCGGCTTACGTCGCGAGGAAGTCGCATTGCTTGCGGGTATCAGCGTCGATTACTACACGCGCCTGGAACAAGGACGGCTCTACCCGTCGAAAGCTGCGCTTGCCGCGGTCGCTCGAAGCATGCGCCTGCAAGAGGACGACTTGAATTACCTCTATCGCCTGGCGCGCCTGGGCAGAACCCATCATGACGAGCATCCACGGCAGCAGGTCGGTCCACAAACCCAGCGCTTGCTGGACAGTCTTCACTTAGCGCCGGCGATAGTCATCGGTCGGTACATGGATGTGCTGGCCTGGAACCCCTTGGCGGCGGCCATCTACATAGACTTTTCCACCGTCCCGATTGAACAGCGTAACCTGATTCGATTGTCATTTCTTGACCCGAGATTTCGCAGGCTCTACGCCGATTGGGAAAACAACGGCCGCAATTGCGTCGCCTTTTTGCGCATGGACACCGCCCGCTATCCGGACGACCCGAGACTTGCGTCACTGATCGGCGAACTCTCCATGCGTGACGAGGATTTCAGGCGCTGGTGGGCGACCCATCTGGTGGCCAGCCCGACGTTTGGCAGCAAGACGTTTTTGCATCCCGAAGTGGGGCGGATTGTGCTTGATTGGCAAATGCTGGCGTGTGCTGAAGACCCTGATCAAGCGATTTTTGTGATGACGGCTTCGCCGGGGAGTGAGGCTTGGAACGTGTTGAAAGGGCTTGCGGCAAATTGCGTTGCATTAAGGTAGTAGAGCCTTCTGGACAATATCGTAGTTTCTGAGTGGGCGATGCCAAGGAGCGTCCTTTTTGGATGAAAAAAGTCGCTTGTCAGCCCGAATTCTCTTTGCGATTTCCAGCAAGATGTAAGAGGATTCTGAAGTTAAATAACCGCAAACAGGGACGTATCATGGGTAGTAAAATTTCCAGAGCTTTAATCACGGGTAAGGGGCCACTTACTGCGCTTGAGTATGAACAATCACCTGTTGGGAGTCCGATGTGCGCGACTTCGGGGTGTTCCGCAAGGCTTTCATTTGTCAGTCGACACAACAGGCAGCTTGCCTCGGGTAAAACTGAAGTTTTACCAAGCTATCGACTTAGGTCTAAAGAAACTCATGTGGACCGCTGTAAGTATAATCTTAAAGGGCAGCTTTTAATTATTGCCAAAGAATCTAAGTCTGATGTGTTTTCTTCAGTGGGTGACGATAAGTACGAATTTAGACTGCACATACTTCTGAAGGCGTTTCAAAAGCTGTCTGCATTGGAGTTTTCGGAAAAAGACCGTACGCCGCGAGAAGAAACCAAAAACAAGATTTACAAAGCTCGAGGCGAGTTAAGTGGTTATCTTCGTAAGCTCAAACAGATTTTGGAGCTGAGAAGCCTGTGTGAAGATAATTCGGACATCAGCGATAAGGTTGTAATAAGTATTGATGGAAGAAAGGTGCCGTGGTCAGACTTTTATTTTGATCACGGAAATCTAGAGAAACTTGCCGGCATTTATGGTCTTGGTACATCAACCCCGCCAATAGTCATTGCCGGAAAGGTTGAGGCAATCACGTTGCCGTCAGAGAAATTTAAATATCACACTGTGAAGCTAAATTCGCCCTATGTTGAACCAGACAAGGATGATGTGGTTTTAAAGCCTTCTCCTCAAATAGTTTTAAAAGACAGTAAATTAGCTGACTTGATTGATGTTGGTTTGGAGTATGTGTTTTTTGGACGTTGGAAGGTTAAAGAAAGTGATGTGGGCGTCTTGAAGGAAGGAGGAAGTTATTGGATCTATCATAATATCGAAATGTACATCGAAAACGCTGATCATTTCGTTGAGTGTTAAATCAAGTGACGCATCGGCGACCCCTATAGGTCGCCTACTTCTGTTTCAGGACTCAACGTCCCCAACCAGGCCACCAGCCCAACGATCAAACCTCCACCACCAACTCCAACCGCACTTTCCTTTAGGTGTCACCTTCTCGCCAACGCAGCAGCGGGGCCGGGAAGGCTGCCGATGACGGTCATGGCGGTGCGAGGATGACCGGTGAAGTTGACGGGATTTCGCTACTGAACAGATCGAAATCGCTGCTCGCCAACACCTGAGGTTCGCCAGCGCTGGTGACGGCCCAGACAGGCGTGCGCCATAAACCCGGGCCAGCGAGCAACCCGCCGGCGGCCAGTCCCTTAACAAGAGTGCGTTTTGTGGTGTTGGAGTGCATGCCGTTTACCCGGTCCGTCAACTTGGAGAGAAGTTGACGGTGAGGCTAATGAGCGCTGGCTTTCAGACGTCTGAGGCGGGAATTACAGTTTTGACAGATTCACACGATGTTCACTTGCGGACAGTCGTTTTCGAGGTCGACGCCACGGTGCCGCTGCCACAATTGATATAAGAAGACGACTTCAACCAACGCTGATCCGGATAGTAGGAAAACAACAACTGCCCACCCTTCATCGAATCAATCAGCCGACGAGCAACCGCCGGTCGCACCGCTGGGCAACCAAGGCTTCTGCCAATCCGCCCATTCGCACGGGCCAGGACCGGACTCACATACGGCGCGCCATGAATCACGATGGCCCGGTCAAACGCGTTGTCATTGAAACCCGGTTCCAGGCCTTCCATGCGCAGCGAGTAACCGTTCTGTCCGACATAACTTGACTGTGTGCGGTACAAGCCGAGGCTGGTAGCGAAGCTTTCGTTTTGATTGGAAAAGTTGACCGCCATGTTCTCGCCGCTGTTTCGACCGTGAGCCACCAGTTCATGAAACAGCAATTTGCGCTTCTTTAAATCGAACACCCACAGGCGCTGTTCGGTCGAAGGCAGGGAATAATCAATAACCGCAAGTCTTTGGACAGGAGCAGCGCCTTGAGCGATGCTGCATTGCGAGGCGCGAACCGCGAGGTTGATGACGTTGGCGTTGGCCTTCGGAGCCGCTTTGATGAGGGCGGCCGCGAGCGAATCGGCGTAGGCTGACGGTACGGACATTGCAGTCAGTAGCAGGGCCGAAAACAGATAGCCAAAACGTAGTGGCGCCATATAGATGTCTCATCATGTTAAGTTCGAGTCTAGCAGTGCGTTGAAAGCCAAGCATTGAATGCGGGGGATTAAGGATTATTCATGGTGCTTTTAACAAGGTTATTCGTCATAAGCCGCGTATTTTTTATGGGCTTTCTGATCAGCGGCACAGCGCTTGCGCAAACGTCGCCGATTGAGCCGATAAATGCGCCAACCTCCATAATCGAGGCTGCAGCGGACGATAACGTCGGGCAAGCGATTCAGGCCTCGCTTGAGCCGCTGAAAACCGCGTTTCCGCCGCTGCTCACTGGACCTCGTCACCGGCGAGTGGATGTCAGCCGTCTGGTCATGGATTTTTATACGCATCGTGCCTATCGCGCGGCGTGGACGAATGACCGCGATGTCGAGCAATTGATCGCCAGCCTGAACGCGACTGAGGCCGATGGTCTGACCCCGGCGGATTTTCATATCGATGAATTGATCCGTTCCCGGGCCACGATGCAGACGACGCCAGTAACGCCCGAGCAGCGGGCGGCGTTTGATTTGGCGACCACGCATACTTTCATCACCGCGCTGCTGCAGTTGCGCCGCGGCAAGGTCGATCCTTCGCGGCTCGACATTCACTGGAATTTTGATTCGAATGGCGTCGATCCACGGGACGACGTCAACGTCTTCTTCGCTGCGCTCGACAATCACGACGTGGCCAAGGCGTTTGCCCAGGCGCCGCCGCAAGAAGCGGTGTACGTCGGTTTGCGTCAGGCCCTGGCGCAACTCCGCGGTATCCGGGATCGGGGCGGTTGGCCGAAAGTGGTTGTCGACCATTCACTCAAACCTGGCATGGACGAACCGGCCGTCGCGCAGTTGCGCGCACGGATGGTCGCGGCGGGTTTTCTCGATCCGCGATTGATCCACGGCACGAAGTACGACGGCGCCGTCACCGCAGCGGTGAAAAAGTATCAAAACGAGCAATACCTTGGCGCGGACGGCATGGCCGGGGCGACAACACTGGCGGCATTGAATGTGCCTGTGGATGCGCGAATCGACCAAGTACGGGTGAACATGGAGCGGGCGCGTTGGCTGCTCTACAAACTCCAGGGCACGTTCGTCATCGTCGATATCGCCGGCTACAAGGTGGCCATGTACCGCGATGGCCTGCCGATCTGGCGATCCCGGGTGCAGGTCGGTAAAACGGCTCGCAATACGCCGATCTTCCAGGCGCAGATTACCTACATCACATTTAACCCGACCTGGACCGTACCGCCGACGATCCTTAAGGAAGATATGCTGCCGAAGGTTCAGAGCAATCCCGGCTACCTCGCGGCCAACCGGATTCGAGTGCTGGATCGGGAAGGTAATGTGCTTGATCCGTCAACCGTCGACTGGACCAATCCGCGCGGCCTCACTCTGCGCCAGGACGCCGGGCGTGACAGTTCGCTCGGTCAGGTGGTGATCCGGTTTCCCAACGATTACGCGATTTACCTCCACGACACACCGCATCGCGAGTTGTTTGCCAAGACCGTCCGCGCGACGAGCTCGGGTTGCATACGGGTAGAGAATCCGCTGCAGCTTGTGGAGTTGTTGTTCAACGATCCGGTCCGCTGGAATAGTGAAGGCATTCAGAAGCAGTTGGCTAACGGCAAGACCGAGAACATTCGGCTTCCTGTGAAAGTGCCGGTGTTGCTGGCGTACTGGACGGTGGATTTGGGCAGTGACGGGCGAGTGGCGTTCAAACCTGATGTGTATGGCTACGATGCGCCGGTATTGCGGGCCTTGAACCGGCCTTCGCAAATGCCTGTGCTGGATTTGCACACGGCGGTGGGGTCGGTGGTGGCGGCGGGGCCGGCGCGGCAGTAGGGGAGTGGGCTTGATTTAGCCCGTCCCCTTTCCATTTGGTTCCGCCTCTCTAAAGCCCTAGTCCTTCTTGCACCACCGCCAGCAGGTTGTGCTCGGTCAACGCAACCGCATCCAGTTGCTGTCCGGCCTGCTCAATCGCCTGCAGCCACCAATGCGTTTCGCCATGCTCGTCCACCGTGCGTAGCAGCGCCAGTTCTTTGCCTTTCGAGTGAATCTCGACCCGCCCAGCGCCATCACCGGTGAAGCGCGCAACAGGGTCGAAGGTGATGCTGTGGTCATTGCCTTCGATCAGCAATTGGTCGATTGCGTAATCGAAAGTCGCACCCTCTGAATCGCACTCGAAGACATGCGTGGGATTACGCCGCAGGACCAGGCCCACCTCGGTCACTGGCAGCAGCCACGTCTCGATCTGCTCATACAACTCGTAGACTTGGCCGGGCCAGCTGTCGATCATCTGATCCGCGCTGGAAGGCCGGGTTTGTTTCAACTTCGCCGCGAGTTCGTCTGCCTTACTCATTTCGATTCCCTGTCGTGATGTAAGAGTAATCGTAGCTCCTTCAACGCCATCCAGGCTTTGCCCTGGGTCATGTCGGCCACACAAGCGTGACAAATCATTTCTACTCAGCACTCAATTACCCAAGACCGCCAACTCCGCCCGCAAAAACTCCACCAGATCCCGCTGCAACCCGGTCAACGCTCCCTCCCGGCTGATCAACGCCAACTCCGTCGGCGGCAACTCCGGCAGATCAGTGCACACGCTGTACTCGGGCAACACCGCCGACACTGGCAGTACGGAAACCCCCAACCCTGAAGCCACCGCCGCCTGAATCCCGGTCAAACTGTGGCTGCCAAACGCAACCCGCCAGGGTCGCTGCGCCACGTCCAGCAAGCGGATTGCCCGCTGCCGATAAATGCATCCCTGCGGAAACAACGCCAATGGCAACACGCCGTTGGCCGAGTCCACCCCCGCACCTTTGACCCACACCAGCACTTCCGGCCACGCCGCCCAGCACGGGCCGCTGTCCGGTTCGCGTTTGACCAGGGCGATGTCGATCTCACCTGATGCGAGTTTCTGCTTCAGATCAGTGCTCATACCGCTGACGGTTTCCAGCCTGGCTTCCGGGCGGGCGCGATTGAAGCCGGCAAGGATCAGGGCCATGCGCCGCGCATCGAAGTCTTCCGGCACGCCGATGCGCAGGATCTCCAGATCGAGGTCGCTGGCCAGCGCTTCAACCGCTTCAGAGGACAGGGCCAACAGGCGTCGGGCATAGTGAATCAGCAGTTCGCCATGCTCGGTGACGTTGATGTTCTGGCCAGTCCGGTCGCGCAGCAGCAGGGGATGACCGACCAACTCTTCCAGTTTGCGAACCTGCTGGCTCACGGTGGATTGGGTTCGATGCACGCGTTCGGCGGCGCGGGTGAAGCTACCTTCATCGACCACGCAGACGAAGGTCTTGAGCAGTTCAAGATCGAGCATGGCGGTCTCCTTGATATTTGATTTGCCACTGACGAGTCGATATTAATTTAATTTCACACTATCACCAAGGGCTCGTAATCTGAAGCTCACCCTTCAGAGGACATAAACATGACGCTCAAAAACACCTCGCGCCCCGAATGGCTGACCTTCGATTGCTACGGTACGTTGATCCAGTGGGATGAAGGCTTGAAAGCCGTGGTCGCCGAAATATTGAACGACAAGGGCGATCACACCGTTAAAGCCGATCGCCTGATCGAGGTCTACGACCGGCATGAACACCGGCTGGAGCAGATTCCGCCGCATCGCTCGTTTCGCCAACTGAGCACGCTCGGGTTGCAACTCGCGCTGGAGGAGTTGGGGTTGGCGAGCCTGCCCGAAGACAGTCAGCGGTTGGCCGGGGCGATTCCGCGGATGCCGCCGTTTCCGGAAGTGATCGAGACACTCGGAAAACTCAAGGCGATGGGCTTCAAGCTGTGCATCGTCTCCAACACCGACGACGACATCATCGCCGGCAACGTCGCGCAACTCGGCGGGCATATCGACCGGGTCATCACCGCGCAACAGGCGGGGGCTTACAAGCCGAATCCGCGGTTGTTTGACTACGCTCATGAACAGCTCGGTGTCAGCCGTGATCAAGTGGTCCACATCTGCGCCAGCCCGACGCTGGATCACACCGCCGCCCGGGACATGCACTTTCGCTGCGTGTGGATCGACCGCGGCACGGGTCGGCAATTGCTGCCGGACTATCAGCCCGATGCGATATTGAGCACGCTGGATCAGGTCGTGCCCTTGTTTACTTCTCTCGGCTGGTAAAAAACACGGAGACTTCGCCATGGCACACACCCTTGCAGGCAGTTCGCGTTCCGCGCGTTATGCCGACCTCAACCTGGATTCGCAAGCCTCCATCACTGCCCGCACAGAGTTGGCCGCGTGTTTTCAACTGGCCGCGCTGCAGGGTCTGGAGGAGGGCATCTGCAACCATTTTTCGGCGATGGTGCCGGGCCGGGATGATCTGTTTTTTGTGAATCCCTACGGGTACGCGTTCGCCGAGGTGACGGCGCAAAATCTGCTGGTGTGCGACTTCCATGGCAATGTCGTGGACGGTGACGGGCAGCCCGAGGCGACCGCGTTTTACATCCATGCCCGACTGCATAAACAGCTGCCGAGGGTGAAAGTGGCGTTCCACACCCACATGCCTCACGCCACGGCGTTGTGCTTGCTGCAGGGGCCGCCGCTGCTGTGGCTGGGTCAGACGGCGCTGAAGTTTTACGGCCGCACGGCGGTGGACGAGGACTACAACGGCCTGGCCCTCGATGAATCCGAAGGCGACCGGATTGCCAGCGTCATGGGTAACGCCGACATCCTGTTCCTCAAGAACCACGGCGTCATCGTCGCCGGGCCGACCATCGCCGAAGCCTGGGATGATTTGTATTACCTGGAACGTGCCGCGCAAGTGCAACTGATGGCAATGGCGACCCAGCGCGAACTCAAGCCGGTGCCCCATGAAATTGCCCAAAGGGCCTACGAGCAAATGCGCCTGGGCGATGCCGAAAGCGCGCGGGCGCATTTGCACAGTGCGATGCGGCGGCTATCCAAAGGACAATTGCCCCCCACCCCCGCGTAGACTAAGCTCACAAAATATAAGGGCTTTGGGCCTTTGCCCATGCCTTGCCCTTACAGGACGAGCTTTTGCCTATCCTCACTCAAGACCCGCACGAAACCCCTGGCGGCGCTTTAAAACGGTTATCTCTGCTCAAGGCAGCGGTGCTGTTTATCGCGACGGTGTGCCTCTGTCTCTGTGGTCTGCTTTACCTGCAGCTGGAGCAATCGCGCCGTCACGCGCTGGACGTGGCGCAAGTCTCGTCGTCGAACCTGACTCGCGCCATGGCGCAGCAGGCCGAAGACACCTTCATGAAAGCCGACCTTGTGTTGACCAGTCTGGTGGACTGGATTCAGGCCGATGGCTACGGCGCGGCACAAAAGCCTCGCTTGCAGAAAACCTTCGCCCGGCGGGTGCAGGCGCTGGATCAATTGCACGGAATATTTCTGTTCGACAAGCAAGGGCAGTGGATCGTGACCTCGTTCGAGGATTTGAACCGTGGTCCGGGTGTGTCGGATCGGGAGTACTTCAAGTTCCACCAGCAGAACGCGTCCACCCTCGCGCACATCGGGCCGGCGCTTCGCAGTCGGGAGAATGGCGAGTGGATCATTCCGGTATCCAAACGGGTGAACGACAAGAACGGCAACTTCCAGGGCGTGGTGTTGGCCGGAATCAAAATGGCCTACTTCGATCAGTTCTTCAAAAGCTTCAGCATTGATGACAACGGCTCGGTGTTTTTGGCGTTGACCGACGGAACGTTGCTGGCGCGACGGCCGTTTGTGGAATCGCAGATCGGCACGTCTCTGGCCAAGGGCGAAATCTTTCAGAAGTACTTGCCCGGCGCGCCCGCCGGCAACGCGATGATCAGCTCGGTGGTCGATGGGGTTGTGCGTTTGTATGGCTACCGTCAGCTCGACGCCTATCCGCTGGTGGTGTCGGCGGCATCGTCCAGGGATTCGATTCTCAAGGAATGGAACGAGACGGCGTTTCAATCCAGCTTCATCGTTGCGTTGGTGGTGTTGGGTGTGGGCCTGTTCGGTTGGGTGTTCGTTCGCCAAGTGCGCGTCGGCGTGCAGGTCGAGGCCGATTTGCGCAAGGCGAAAGAAGCACTGAGGCTGATCGCGACTCACGACAGCCTGACAGGCCTGGCCAATCGCCGGCTGTTCGAGCAGGCGCTGGACATCGAGTTTGGCCGAGGCGCCCGGCAGTCGAGTTCGCTGAGCCTGATCATGCTCGATATCGATTACTTCAAACGCTATAACGATGCTTACGGTCACGTGGCGGGGGACCATTGCCTGGCTGAAGTGGCGCGTGCGGTCAAGGGTTGCTGCCATCGCAAAGCCGATCTGGCGGTGCGTTATGGCGGTGAGGAATTTGCGGTGTTGCTGCCCGACACCGACCTTCACGGTGCAATGGTGATTGCCGAACAGATTCGCCGCAGCGTCATGGACAAGAACATCACCCACAGCGGTTCCCCCACAGGTTATGTGACGGTCAGTCTTGGCTGTTACGCGTTTGTGCCGACCGGGCGTGACAGCATCGAAGTGTTCATCGAACGAGCGGATGCGGCGTTGTATCAGGCCAAGCATTCGGGTCGTAACCGTGCGGCTGTGTTGTCGATGGAGGGCGGCGTGGAGGCGCTGATGCGCTCCGATCGTTGAGTTATTTCGTGTAGTTGTTTCAGGCCTGCAACAGTCGAACGTCCGTCTGTCTCCCTGACAGTTCCGTCTGTTTTGATCGTCTAGAGTTCCGGTAGCTCTGTCGAACCCGGCAGATCTCCCCACAGCACGGACGATCGCCAAAATGTTGATACCTCAAGCATTGACAGCCGTTGCTCTATCCCTTGCAGTTTCCGTTGTTTTGCCGCTGGCTAGCCAGGCTCAATCGAAAGTCACGCCGCAAGACGCCAACGCCTTTGTGACTGTGCCGCAGTACCCGTCCGAAGATTTCAAAGCCGTGTTGCAGTCGAATGTCGACACGCTGTATTCCATCGCCTGGCTCGATTTGACAAAGGAGCCGCTGGTGATTACCGCGCCGGAAACCGCCGGGCATTTATACGTGTTGCCAATGCTCGACATGTGGAGCGATGTGTTCGTGTTGCCGGGTGGATATGCGACGGGCACACAGGCCAGTGAGTTTCTGGTGACGCCACCGGGATGGACCGGAGCGGTACCGGCAGGGCTGAATCATTTGCCGGCGCCCACGCCCTTCGTCTGGGTCATCGGTCGTACCGACGTCAGCGGGGCGGAGGGTTATGCGACGGTGAACAGGATTCAGGCGGGCTACACCGTGACGCCGCTATCGCAAATCGGCAAAAGAACCGAGCCGGTCGACCCGGAGATTGCAATCCGTGTGGTCACGGCGGGTCGATGAGCGCCGACACTATGACGGTCCGAGGCAACTACGTTAAGGACACTGAATAGAAAGCAGCCGAAGATTTTCCGTCATTGGTTGCTTCTACGCGTCCAGCTGCCCGTCCCGCCTCCTGCACCGCCGGTCCCACCGCCGGCAGCGCCCGTGCCGCCGCCCGCACCAGAACCGCTGGCACCGGCATTTCCACCATTGCCCTCTCTCGATGAGCCATATCCGCCTTTGCCCCGGTCGGGGGTATATCGGTGCGAGGGTTGGTCGGGATAGTTACTGGGCGCCATGTTTGAGCCTCCGCCATACCAGGACCTGGTCTCGGTCGCGTCAGCGTTATCGCCGGAGGCCGCGAAAGTGGTGCCTATTGCTGCGGCCAGCAAGCCTGGCAACAACAGCGTGGTGATTTTGATGTTCATCAGCGCACGTCTCCTAAGATGAGTCGTTACCTGCTGATGGTGTGACGGGGAGGGCGGTGGGTGTTGGCGGGATGACGAATGGTCGATGGCGCGCTGGTCTCGAGGTCTCGAGGTCGCTAGGCCGGTCACAGAAAGTGTGTGCAATTCCATCACTGTGGGAGCGAGCCTGCTCGCGATGGCGGCGGATCGGTCAACATTGATGTCGCCTGACACACCGCCATCGCGAGCAAGCTCGCTCCCACAGTGGTATGTGGTGTTAACGAGTGCTGTATTCAGTCAGTTTTTTCTCAAGATTCTCCCGCACCAGCGGCCACTCCTCATCAATGATGCTGAACCGCACCGAGTTGCGCTTGCGTCCGTCCGGCATGATCCGTTCGTGGCGCACGATGCCTTCCTGTTGCGCGCCGAGCCGCAGGATCGCATCGCGTGACTTCTGGTTGTTTTCATCGGTGGTGAATTGCACCCGAACGCAGTCCAGCACGTCGAAGGCGTAACGCAACATCAGGTATTTGGCCTCGGTGTTGACGAACGTTTTCTGCCAGCGCGCAGAGATCCAGCTGCTGCCGATTTCAAGCTTGCGATTGAGGCGGTCGATTTTCCAGAAGCGTGTCGAACCAATGACCTCGCCGGTGTCCTTGAGCACGATCACGAAGGGCATGACCGTTCCTGCATCGCGGCCGTCGAGGGCTTTCTTCAAGTAGCCATCGACCGTCGTCGGGGAGGGCACGACGGTGACCGTCAGGTTCCACAATTCGCCATCCCGCGCGGCGTTGACCAGCGCATCGGCATCGCCGGTTTGCAGGGCGCGCAGGGTGATTCGTTGACCTTCCAGGGTGTCCATGAGCGAGGCGTTCTCGGCGTAAAAAGGTTCGCGGGCAATGCGCGCCATTACAGGGTAGCGGCCGTCGATTGGCAATAGTCGTGGCGCGATGACGGACCATGGCTGCTATGGTCAATGGACGCTTGCCTGTCATGCCCCCCCGATCAGGCAATCGATTACAGGATCCCATGCATGGAATTGACCGCCACGACCACCGCTGCCCCCGGGCGCCATACGCCGATTACACGGAGCCTGGTCTGGTCCGTCGGGCTGGTATTTGTACTGGGGGTAGTGATCGCCCTGGTTGCCTTGTTCAATATTGCTGGCCGGCTCGACGCCCAGGATCTGGCCAAGACCACGTTCTACACCCAGCGCGCGCTGGAAAACCGCATTACAGCCTCGAAAAATTACGTCGCCAGTTATGCCACCTGGACCACCGCCTACGACCGTCTCAACGGTGAAGTCGATGTGCAGTGGGCTTACGTCGAGCAGAACATGGGTAAAACCTTGTACACCATGGACCACTACGACAGTGTCTTTGTGGTCGATCACCTGCGAACCAAATACGCCACGGTGCGTGGCCTGCAGGTGCAGGATGATGCGGCGGCCCGTCTTACGATATCGATGACGGAATTGATCAAGGAGGTTCAGGGTCAGGAAAGCCTGCTCGTCCCCGTCAGCCGCTTCACGCTGTTCGAGGGCCAGCCCGCGCTGTTGACGGCTGCCGCGATCGTGCCCAATGACGAAAGGCCTGCGGTCGATCCCCTAAGCACCTCGGTGCTGGTGTTCATCGATCAATTGAGCCCGGAAAAGCTCAGCGCCTTGAGTGCCGATTATGGTTTGCATGACTTGAGCCTCGCGCCTGACAACACCCTCGCGCCAGGTCAGCCCGCGGTGGCCCTCACGGGCACCGGTTATAGCCTGGTCTCGCGGCTCCAACAGCCAGGCCATCAGCTTCTCTGGTCACTGCTGCCGCCACTGGGTGGCGCGCTGTTGATTCTGGCGTTGTTGACGGCTTGGTTCTTTCGTTATGTGTTGCGCACGTCGGGGCATGTGGATGCCAGTTACATCAACCTGGATTTATCGAATCAGGCGCTGGAGGCCAGTGAAGAGCGTTTTCGTGCGGTGGCCGAGGCCGCTTCCGACTGGATCTGGGAAATCGATGACAAGCATCGCATTACGTACCTGTCAGGGCGCTTCGGTGCAGTGACCGGTTTTTCCGATCAGCAATGGCTGGGGCAGGACATCGAGCAGTTGTTGTATTGCGACACCACGCCGTTGTCACTGTGGCTGAACAAGCTCGACGAAGAACACAGCGTCAGTCATCTGCGTTGTTCCTATCGCGACCAGTCGGGGCAGCAACGTGTCTGCCGGGTGTCGGCCCGACCGATCCACAGCAAAGGCGCGGTGCTGGGTTACCGTGGAACGGCCAGTGACATCACCGACGAAGTCGCCGCACATGCCCAGATCCAGCATCTGTCGTTGCACGACGCGCTGACCGGCCTGCCCAATCGCAACAAACTGGCGCGTTACCTCGAAGACGCTTTGGTGCTGAAGGAACATTCGGCGCCGCTGACGTTATTGATGATCGATCTGGACAACTTCAAGCCGATCAATGATTCCCTCGGCCACCCGGCCGGCGATGCGGTACTGCTGGAGGTGGCCACCCGTTTGCGTGAGTGCACGCGGGACATCGATCTGGTCGCACGACTGGGCGGCGACGAGTTTGTGCTGGTGCTCAATGGCATGGACATCCACACGGAAATCGACCGGATTTGCGAACGTATCCTCGAAAGCCTGCACCAGCCGATCCACTATGACCATCACACCCTGCACATCGGCGCGAGCATCGGTATCGCCTTGAGCCGGCGTCAGGGGCACATGCCGGAGGAGCTGATTCGGTGTGCCGACATCGCGCTGTATCAGGCCAAATCCGATGGCAAGAAGACCTGGTGCTATTTTGCGCCGCACATGAACGATCAGATCCAGCATCGCCGCAAACTCGAAAACGACCTGCGCCAGGCGATCAAGAACAACGAGTTCGTGATGCACTATCAGCCCCGTTATCACGTCGATGGCAAGCAGATCGTCTCGGTCGAAGCGTTGCTGCGCTGGCAGCATCCAGTGCAGGGACTGCTGAGCCCCGATGCGTTTATTCCGTTGGCCGAGCAGACCGACCTGATCGTGCCCTTGGGGCGCTGGGTTTTACGTGAAGCTTGCGAGACGGCGCTGACCTGGCCGGGTGAGCTGATGGTGTCGGTCAACCTGTCTCCCGTGCAGTTCGTGCGCAGTGACGTGGTCGAAGATGTCAGGGAAGCTTTGATCCTGAGCCGTTTGCCGGCCAGTCGTCTGGAACTGGAGATCACCGAGAACGTGATGCTCAACGACGTCGACGGCGCTCTCGCGACCATGAACGCACTGAAGGAGCTGGGTGTGCGGCTGAACATGGACGACTTCGGCACCGGTTATTCATCGCTGGGTTACCTGCGCACGTATCCGTTCGACGGGATCAAGATCGACAAGCGTTTCATCTCGTCCATGAGCGGCGCCGGTAACGATCGCGCGGTGGTGCAGGCGATCATCAATCTGGGCAAGGCCATGGGCCTGACCGTGACCGCAGAAGGCGTCGAGACGCTGGAGCAACTGGATTTCCTGATCTCTGACGAGTGTCATGAGGTGCAGGGTTTCTACCTCAGCCGGCCCATGGAAAATCAGGCGCTGTTGCCATTGCTCAAGGCATCGCATGACGAGCATCCGGTGTAAGGAGTGGACCTTTAGTCGCCTGTTTCGTCTGTCGTGGCAACTGCAATGACGTCCCTCCGGTCACAACTGGATAACGTCCATCCGTTGCGAGCCTCGGCCTATGAAAAATCTGAAAATCGCCACCTTCAACGTCAACGGCATGCGTGCCCGACTGCCTAATTTGCTGGCGTGGCTTGAGCGAGAAAAACCGGACATTGCCTGTTTGCAGGAGCTCAAGTCGGTCGACAGCGCATTCCCCGCCGCCGAGCTTGAGGCCGTTGGCTACGGCGCAATCTGGCAAGGTCAGTCGTCGTGGAACGGGGTGGCGATTCTGGCGCGTGATGCGCAACCGTTGGAGAGCCGGCGCGGTTTGCCGGGTGACGACGCCGACACGCATAGCCGCTATTTGGAGGCCGCGGTACACGGGGTTCTGGTGGGCTGCCTGTATTTGCCCAACGGCAATCCGCAGCCCGGGCCGAAGTTCGACTACAAACTGGCGTGGTTCGAGCGGCTGATTGCTTATGCCAAGGACCTCCAAGGCAGCGAACACCCGGTGGTGCTGGCCGGCGACTACAACGTCGTGCCCACCGACCTGGACATCTACAACCCGCGCTCGTGGCTCAAGGATGCCTTGCTGCAACCGGAAAGTCGCGAGTGTTACCAACGCTTGCTGGATCAGGGCTGGACCGATTCCCTGCGTCATCTGTACCCGGAGGATCGGCTCTACACCTTCTGGGACTATTTCCGGCAGCACTGGCAGAAAAACTCGGGGTTACGCATCGATCATCTGTTGCTCAACCCGGCGTTGAGTCCATATCTGCATGAGGCCGGGGTCGATGCTTGGGTTCGCAATGAACCGCATGCCAGCGATCACGCGCCGACGTGGATTCGCCTGAGTTCGCGCAAACGGCGTTGATGTTCAGAGGGTGGGCGATTGGCTAAATCAATTGTCAGTCGGACCGCTTTATCCCTTATACATGGCGCCCATCGGCGGAGAGATCCGCGGCCCCATGCATAAGGACCGAGCAATGAGCGAGCCACGCCTGACAAACCGTGCGTTATACCTGCAACGCCTGGGTTTCGACGCGCCCCCGGCGCCGACCCTGGACACCCTGCGCCAACTTCAGCTACGCCACACCGGGGCCTTCCCGTTCGAAAACCTCACCACGCTGTCCGGCGAACCGGTACTCATCGACCTGCCCTCCATCGAACAGAAAATTCTGCACGAGGGGCGCGGCGGTTACTGCTACGAACTCAACTGCGCGTTTCTGGCGTTGCTCCAGGAGTTGGGCTTCGACGCACGGGGCATCACCGGCCGAGTGGTCATGGGCCATCCCGAAGGCGCATGGACCGCCCGCACGCACCGCTTGAGCCTGGTCACTCTGGACGGCGTGCGCTACATCACCGACGTCGGCTTCGGCGGCATGGTGCCCACCGCACCGCTCATGCTCGACACCGATACCGCACAGCTCACGCCCCACGAACCGTATCGGATTGAGCAGCATGGAGACGGCTACACGCTGCGCGCCAACGTAAGCGGCGAGTGGCGGCCGATGTACATCTTCGACCTGCAACGCCAGGAAGACATCGATTACGCCGTCGGCAACTGGTACGTCTCGACCTATCCCGAATCGTCGTTTGCCAAGCAACTGATGGTCGCGCGCACCGGGGATGGCTGGAGGCGCACGTTGAACAACGGCAGTTTTGCGATTCATCGGGTGGGTGCCGAGAGCGAACGGCGGCAAGTGACCGATGTGGAGGAATTGATTGGATTGCTGGAGGGTGAGTTCGGGATTCGGGTGCCGGAGCATGCGGGGTTGAGGCGAGTGCTTGGGCGGTTGATCGAGTCGACGTAGGCGTCTTGTCGCACACAAAGAGAAAAGGGGCAGGCTTGATAGCTTTGCCTTTTTTCTCTGGGGCGAAACTCAAGGCTTCATCACGCGATGGATTTCGCTGAGCACCTCTGACAGTTTTTTCTCCAGACTTTTAAGCTCGGAAGCCGTTATCCCGTCTTTGAAATGTCCTGCATTAGCAACTGCGGTGTACTGATCGGCTGTTGCGGTTTTGTCTCTCTCTCTGAGTAACGCCTGGCGCAGAGTGTTGTTGATCACCGTTTGATAGCCATACCCCTCGCTCTCAGCCACGGCGCGTGCCGCTTCGATGACGACATCATCGAGCATGATGGTAATTCGGGTTTTACCCTTGCTGGAGGCAACCGCTCCACGCTTGGCATTGCTGAAGTCGTATTCGTCTTTCATCGGTCAATCCTCCATATAGCGGCGACGCTCGTTTTTGTTAGCGATACGCGCGGAAATGATTCGAACGAAATTCGGATCGCGATAGGTGTACACAACGACCAGCAAACGAGCCTTGGCATCCATCCCCATGATGATCCACCGCTGCTCATCATGATGGTCGTCCTGAATCGTCAGTGCTCGTTCGTCATAAAACACAGCTTCTGTTTCGGCGAGGCTGATGCCTTGGTGCTTTAATTTGTTGGCCGCGTTTTTTGCCTTGTGATACTGAATTTCGAATGACTTCATTATGCATACTTTATATGTATAAGCGAGAGGCGTCCGTGCCGGCGGTCGCTTGGAATGGAAAAGACTAGCGGGCAGGGGAGAAGGCGAAGGTCGGTTGTATTTCAAGATTTTTTTGAGGGGGAAACCGCGCGGGTAAAGGGCAGCATGGACATATGTCCATAATCTGACTGACTGGTTGTATACAACTCTATAGACATTTGTCCTGAGTCTTGCATACAGTGTGCGCATAACAAAAAACCAGGGAACCCCCCAACCATGAAAACGCCCCATGTTTCACACCAACGGCCTGAGGACGAAAGCCTCGGGGTCGGCGCGAATATGGCTTACGGCCTGCAACATGTTCTGACCATGTACGGCGGCATCGTCGCGGTGCCTTTGATCATCGGCCAGGCGGCCGGGCTCTCGCCGGCGGACATCGGTTTGTTGATTGCTGCTTCATTGTTTGCGGGGGGCTTGGCGACATTACTGCAAACCCTCGGTTTACCGTTTTTCGGGTGTCAGTTGCCGCTGGTACAGGGCGTGTCGTTCTCGGGCGTTGCGACGATGGTGGCGATTGTCAGCAGCGGCGGGGAGGGCGGCTTTCAGTCGATTCTCGGGGCGGTGATCGCCGCATCGTTGATCGGTTTGCTGATCACGCCGGTGTTCTCGCGAATTACCAAGTTCTTCCCGCCGCTGGTGACGGGTATCGTGATCACCACCATCGGCCTGACGCTGATGCCAGTGGCCGCACGCTGGGCCATGGGCGGCAACAGTCATGCCCCGGACTTCGGCAGCATGGCAAACATCGGCCTGGCGGCGGTGACTCTGGTGCTGGTCCTGCTGCTGAGCAAAATCGGCAGCGCGACCATCTCCCGATTGTCGATCCTGCTGGCGATGGTCATCGGCACGATCATCGCGGTGTTCCTCGGCATGGCGGACTTCTCGTCGGTCACGCAAGGCCCGATGTTCGGCTTCCCGACGCCGTTCCACTTCGGCATGCCGACGTTCCACTTTGCCGCGATCCTGTCGATGTGCATCGTGGTCATGGTGACCCTGGTGGAAACCTCGGCGGACATCCTCGCCGTCGGTGAAATCATCGACACCAAGGTTGACTCGAAACGTTTGGGCAACGGCCTGCGCGCCGACATGCTGTCGAGCATGATCGCGCCGATCTTCGGCTCCTTCACCCAAAGCGCCTTCGCCCAGAACGTCGGGCTGGTGGCCGTGACCGGCATCAAGAGTCGTTTCGTGGTTGCCACCGGCGGTTTGTTCCTGGTGATACTCGGTTTGCTGCCGTTCATGGGCCGGGTCATCGCCGCGGTACCGACTTCGGTACTGGGTGGTGCTGGCATCGTGCTGTTCGGCACCGTGGCGGCCAGTGGCATTCGCACGTTGTCCAAGGTTGATTACCGCAACAACGTCAACCTGATCATCGTCGCCACCTCCATCGGGTTCGGCATGATCCCGATCGCCGCACCGAACTTCTACGACCACTTCCCCAGCTGGTTCGCGACCATCTTCCACTCGGGCATCAGCTCCTCGGCGATCATGGCCATCGTGCTCAACCTGACCTTCAACCACCTCACCGCCGGTAACTCGGATCAGCAATCGGTGTTTGCGGCCGGTACTGAGCGGGTTCTGCGTTACCAGGACCTGGCAGCGTTGCGTGAAGGGGATTACTTCAGCGAAGGCAAACTGCGTGACTGCGACGGGAATGAGATCCCGGTGGAGGAAGCGGCTCATGATTCGAGCGAGCATCGAGCGGCTCATGCTAAAAGCAGTGAGCATGTCTGATAGGTAAATGGGTTAAAAAAGGCCGATCTGTAGATTAGACAGATCGGCCTTTTGATTTTCTGACAGTGTCTAGTCCTGAAATAGGTTTACACCTGTTTCACCCCAACGCCCGATGCACCGCATCGGGCGTTTTGTATTTCAAGGACAGGGTGAAGCCCGTTAAGAGGGATGACACAGGTCACAGCTCTACCGTGTCTTTGAGGCAACGCGAGCATCTGAGTCGTCTCGCTGCCAACCGCCGCCCAATGCTTTGAACGTGGCCACCGCAGCGCGAGCCGATTCAGTTTGTGCCTGAGCTCTGCCATCAGATGCCGCTAAAAGGTGTTCATCGGCATCCAGTACTTCGATCAGGCTGACCACGCCTTTTTCATAGGCGACAAACGACGTCGCTCGGGCTTTCGCATACGCCGACTCCCCTTGGGCGAGTTGTGTCGACTGTTGCTCGCGGTTGATTAGCGCCGAAAAAGCGCTTTCGACATCTTCGCAGGCCCGCAGAACGGACTGGCGGTAAGCGGCTAAGGCTTCGGCTTCTTGACCTTTCGCCACATCAATTTGAGCGTTGATGCGGCCAAAATCGAACAGCCTCCAGCGTAATCCCAGTGCCGCCGAAGCCTGACTGGCGCCGTTGCTGAACAGGTTTGCGCTGGATACCGAGGTAGCACTGCCGAGCAGCGCCCCCACAGACAGTTTGGGGTAGTACTCGGACATGGCTTCGCCGATGCGTGCGTTGGATGCCGCAAGCCGGCGCTCAGCGACGATCAAGTCTGGACGCCGCCGCAGCAGGTCGGCCGGAGCGCCCATGTCCGAGAGGCCTGGCACATCAGGGATGGGCGCCGGCTTAGTCAACTGCGCGCTATAAGTGCCGGGCGCCTTGCCCAACATGACATCCAGCGCATTCATAGCCGCGTCAATGCCTGCTTGCAGTACTGGAACGGTGGCCTGCGCTTGATTCAGCGCGCCTTGGGTCTGATTCAACTGCAGTTCAGCCGCCAGGCCTCTTGCGTAGAGATGTTCGATGGTGGTGAGCAGTTGTTGTCGTGTGTCTACTTGCTGCCGGGCAATTTCCAGGCGTGCTTGCAGGCCACGGATGCTGATGTAAAGGTCGGCTGTTTGCGCGACCACCGCCAGGCGTGTGGCAATCGCCCCGGCTTGTGAGGCCTGATAATCGGCGAAGGCCGCCTCTTGGCTGCGGCGCAGCCCGCCAAACACATCCAACTCCCAGCCGGCATTCAAATTCGCCTCATAGGCACTGCCGTAGCGATTGTAGGAAGGGTCTGAATTCAGCACTTGGCCCAACGGAGTCTCCAATGACTGACGGGCTCGGGCCGCTTGACCATTGACGGTAGCCGACGGCAGGAGGGCTGCGTTAGCTGCGCCCAAACCGGCGCGAGCCTGCTCAATCCTTGCGCCTGCCTGGGCTAAATCGAGGTTCTGTTCAAGTGCTCGATTTATCAGCTGATTGAGTATCGGGTCATTAAATGCGTTCCACCAAGCGGCGAGATCGGCATTTGCGGCGCCAACTTGTCGTGCCTTGGACGTTTGCGCCGAGAAATGCTCGGGCAATTCCACACTGGGTTCTGAGTAGTCGGGGCCCACTGCGCAACCTGCAACCATACCCAAATACAGTAAGACGGCGAAACGAGGAGGAGGGTGCATGTGATACCTGCGAAAGGGTCGTTTTGTGACGATATTACGATTTGGTCACGAGTTGTCAACCACCTTTGGGATGAGTAAGCTGCTCGCATGAATCAGCCATCAGTTTCTTCGCCCAGCGCCCGAGGCCCAGTCGATCACGACATTCGAGACCAGATTGTCGCGGCGGCCAACGAGCATTTCAGTCAGTATGGTTATGGCAAAACAACGGTTTCTGACCTAGCCAAGGCCATTGGTTTTTCCAAGGCTTACATCTACAAGTTCTTTGAATCCAAGCAGGCGATTGGTAACGCAATTTGTACAAATTGCCTGACTGAAATCGTTGCGGCAGTGGAGCAGGCCATCAATGTAGACGGCATCTCGCCGACTGAACGTTTTCGGCGCCTGGTCAAAACCTTGATCGCTACAGGTGTGAGCCTGTTCTTTAACGACCGTAAACTCTATGACATCGCAGCGTTCTCCGCGTCGGAGCGCTGGCCCAGCTCGCAAGTCTATGACGCTCAGATCAAGAACTTCGTGTTGCAAATCGTGCGTGAGGGGCGAGAGCTTGGTGAATTTGAACGCAAGACACCGCTGGATGAGACGGTGGAGTCGATTCATCTCGCTCTGCGGCCCTTCATCAATCCTCTGCTATTGCAGTACAACCTCGATTTCGTTGAAGAAGCCCCTTCTCTCATCTCCAATCTTGTTCTGCGCAGCCTGATGCCTTAAACCTCTGCTGACGGATGCGCTGCGCATCCGTATCAGCGTGTGCGCCTGAAAAACTAGATAACAAGCCTCTCTGCTTTGCTCTGATCGAGTGAGCGATGTTCATTTGCCCTGGTGGTGACTATTGACAGAATTAGTCACTTGATTAAGCATGGCGCATCCGCTACCGAGAGGTCTTTATGATCCAGTGCCGCCGCATGTCACTCATTTTCATTGTCTTGTTGCCGTTTGCCCTGGCGGCCTGCAACGAGGCCACGCCTGCCGATCCTCGTCTTCAAGTGCCCTTGGTGCGCACCGGCGTGGTTCAACCCTCCGCGCCTGCGGCACGGGTATTCACCGGTATCGTCGCGGCTCGAGTTCAGAGCGATCTCGGTTTTCGGGTGCCAGGGAAAGTCCTGGAGCGCTTGGTGGACGCTGGGCAGAGTGTCAAACGTGGGCAGCCACTCATGCGCATCGATGCCAACGACCTGACGCTGACCGCGAGGGCGCAGCAGGAAGCGGTGCTGGCCGCTATGGCCCGAGCCCGACAGGCCTCCGATGATGAGCTTCGCTACCGTGATCTGGTGTCCGTCGGAGCGGTATCTGCCTCAGCTTACGCAGGGTTCAAAGCGGCTGCCGACTCGGCGAAGGCCCAACTCAACGCTG
This sequence comes from Pseudomonas sp. RT6P73, assembly GCF_054897715.1. NCBI lineage: Bacteria > Pseudomonadati > Pseudomonadota > Gammaproteobacteria > Pseudomonadales > Pseudomonadaceae > Pseudomonas > Pseudomonas sp. RT6P73. Next base: position 1,761,546 of record NZ_JBUBUV010000002.1, read on the forward strand.
CCCAAGCCCAGGCTGATGTGGCGAAAAACGCGACCGGTTACTCGACGTTATTGGCGGATGCTGATGGGGTTGTGGTGGACACCTTGGCTGAGCCGGGGCAGGTGATTGGCGCAGGTCAGGTGGTGGTGCGTGTTGCTCACTCAGGGCAGCGCGAGGCGGTGATCCAGTTGCCCGAGACGTTACGCCCTGCTTTGGGATCTTCGGGGACGGTTGAGCTATACGGCCAGCACCAGACTGCAGGTAAAGCGCGTTTACGCCAGTTGTCCGACTCTGCCGACCGACAGACCCGAACGTTTGAAGCGCGTTATGTACTGGAGGGGGCGCTCTCCAACGCCACCCTGGGTTCGACGATCTCAGTGGTTATCGCTGACACGGATGTTGCTGATGCCAAGGAATTGCAGGTGCCCATCGGGGCCCTCTACGACGCGGGTAAAGGCCCGGGTGTCTGGGTAGTTGAGGGAGAACCGCAGCATGTGGTGTGGCGCCCGATCAAGGTTCTCAGCCTGAATAACGAGGCCAGCGTGCGCGTGACGGGTGATCTCCAGGTGGGTGATCGTGTCGTCGCATTGGGTGCGCACTTATTGAATGAGGGAGAGAAGGTCAGGACTGAACTTGCCGCCACGCAAAAAACGGTGGTTGAGGTGAGTCGATGAGCGGCTTCAATCTGTCGGCGCTGGCAGTACGCGAGCGCTCAATTACCCTGTTTTTGATCCTGCTGATTTCTGTGGGTGGGTTGTACGCCTTCTTCAAACTGGGGCGTGCGGAAGACCCCGCATTCACCATTAAACAAATGACGGTGGTCACCGCCTGGCCTGGGGCGACGGCCCAGGAGATACAGGACCAGGTAGTAGAAAAGCTGGAAAAACGCATGCAGGAACTGCGTTGGTACGACCGGACCGAGACCTTTACCCGGCCCGGCTTGGCATTCACCACGGTTTATCTGCTCGATAGCACGCCGCCCTCAGCCGTCCAGGAGGAGTTTTACCAGGCGCGCAAGAAAATCCTGGATGAACAGAAGGGGTTGCCGTCTGGGGTGATCGGCCCGATGGTCAATGATGAGTATTCGGATGTCACTTTCGCGCTCTATGCGCTCAAGGCCAAGGGCGAGCCGCAACGTCTGTTGGTGCGCGAAGCCGAGAGTTTGCGCCAGCGTCTGCTGCATGTGGCGGGTGTGAAGAAGGTCAACATCATCGGTGAGCAGGCCGAGCGCATTTTTGTCGAGCTGTCCTACGAGCGTCTGGCGACACTGGGCATTTCCGCTCGAGACATCTTCAGTGCGTTGAACACGCAGAACATGATAACGCCGGCCGGCTCAGTTGAAGCGAAGGGCCCACAGGTTTTCATCCGCCTGGATGGCGCGTTTGATGACCTGCAGAAGATTCGTAATACCCCACTGACGGTGCAGGGCAGAACCCTCAAGTTGTCCGATGTGGCTGAGGTCAAGCGCGGTTATGAGGACCCTGCGACGTTCCTGGTACGCAACAATGGTGAGCCCGCATTGTTGCTCGGCGTGGTCATGCGCGATGGCTGGAACGGTCTGGATCTGGGGAAGTCGCTGGAGGCCGAGGCGACAGCGATCAACGAGCAGATGCCTTTGGGCATGAGCCTGATCAAGGTCACGGATCAGGCGGTGAACATTGGTGCCTCCGTCAACGAGTTCATGGTGAAGTTTTTCGCTGCCCTGGGCGTGGTGCTGCTGGTGTGTTTTCTCAGCATGGGCTGGCGTGTCGGCGTCGTGGTTGCCGCGGCGGTACCGCTGACCCTGGCCGCCGTGTTCATTGTCATGGCGGCCACGGGCAAGGACTTCGATCGAATTACCTTGGGCTCGTTGATTCTGGCGCTGGGGCTGCTGGTGGACGATGCAATTATCGCCATTGAAATGATGGTGGTGAAGATGGAGGAGGGCTACGACCGAATCAAGGCCTCCGCTTATGCCTGGAGCCACACAGCCGCGCCGATGTTGTCGGGTACGTTGGTGACGGCGATCGGTTTTATGCCCAACGGTTTTGCCAAGTCGACCGCCGGTGAGTACACCGCAAATATGTTCTGGATCGTTGGTATTGCGCTGATCACTTCCTGGGTGGTGGCCGTGGTGTTCACCCCTTACCTGGGCGTCAAGCTGCTTCCGCAGATCAAAGTGCCTGAAGGCGGGCATACGGCGATTTACGGTACACCGAACTACCAGCGTTTCAGGCGCCTGCTGGGCAGTGTGATCCGCCGCAAAGGCCTGGTGGCTACATCCGTCGTTGGCTTGTTTGTTGTTGCGATTCTGGGCATGGGCGTGGTCAAGAAGCAGTTCTTTCCAACGTCCGACCGGCCGGAGGTGCTGGTTGAGGTGCAGATGCCTTACGGCACGTCGATCGAACAGACTGATGTGGCCGCGGCCAAGGTCGAGGTGTGGTTGGCTCAGCAGCCGGAGGCCAAGATCGTCACCGCTTACATTGGCCAGGGCGCGCCGCGCTTCTATTTGGCGATGGCACCTGAGCTACCCGATCCATCCTTCGCAAAAATCGTCGTCCTGACGGCAAATCAGCAAGAGCGTGAGGCGCTCAAGATCCGCCTCAGGCAAGCCGCGGCCGATGGCTTGGCGCCTGAAGCCCGGGTGCGGGTGACGCAGTTGGTATTTGGCCCTTATTCACCGTATCCGGTGGCCTTTCGGGTGATGGGCGCCGACCCCGCGGTGTTGCGAGATATCGCCGCGCAGGTGCGTGAGGTCATGACCGCCAGCCCCATGATGAGGACCGTCAACACCGACTTGGGCGAGCGCACACCGGCACTTCATCTCACGCTGGATCAGGATCGCCTGCAAGCATTCGGCTTGACCTCGAACGATGTCGCACAACAACTGCAATTCCTGCTCACGGGGGTGCCTGTCACCGAGGTGCGTGAGGACATTCGTTCGGTTCAGGTGGTCGCTCGCTCGGCGGGAGAGACGCGTCTGGATCCGTCGAAAATTGCCGCCTTCACGCTGACCGGCGCCCAAGGGCAGCGCGTGTCGCTGTCCCAGGTAGGGGCGGTGGATGTGCGCATGGAAGAGCCCATTCTGCGACGTCGTGATCGTACGCCGACGATAACTGTGCGCGGTGACGTGGCTGAAGGTCTTCAACCTCCCGATGTCTCCAACGCCTTGATAACGCAGTTGCAGCCCATCATCGAAAAACTGCCGGCGGGCTACCGGATTGAGTTTGCCGGCTCGATCGAGGAGTCGGGTAAAGCGAACAAGGCATTGCTGCCGTTGTTCCCGATCATGATCGCGCTGATGTTGCTGACCATCATTATTCAGGTGCGCTCGATGTCGGCAATGATGATGGTGTTCGCCACCGCGCCTTTGGGCCTGATTGGTGTGGTGCCAATTCTGCTGCTGTTCCAGCAGCCGTTCGGGATCAACGCCTTGGTGGGGCTGATTGCCTTGTCAGGGATTCTGATGCGCAACACGCTGATTCTCATCGGACAGATTCACTCCAATAAGCAGGCCGGCCTGTCACCTTACAACGCCGTGGTCGAAGCCACTGTGCAGCGTGCGAGGCCCGTGATTCTCACTGCGTTGGCGGCGATGTTGGCGTTCATTCCGCTGACCCATTCGGTGTTCTGGGGAACGTTGGCCTACACCTTGATTGGCGGTACGTTTGCCGGCACCGTGCTGACCCTGGTGTTCCTGCCAGCGATGTACGCCCTCTGGTTCAAGATCAAGCCTGTGCCCGCGAATGAGCTTGCCGCGAACACTCATGTTGCTTGATACCTGCGTGCCTGGATCGTTTGCTGGTGACTTCGGTGTTTGTGATAAGCCGGAGGCGCTTCGCCTCGCGAATGATGCTCTGACGGAACGTCAAAACGAAAAAAACCCGCCAGAAGGCGGGTTTTTCGGGGGTTTCAGAGATTTTGAAAGCCTTCTCTGGAACCTTGTCTGGCTCCACGACCTGGACTCGAACCAGGGACCCAGTGATTAACAGTCACTTGCTCTACCAACTGAGCTATCGCGGAATAGCGCGTATGTTACTGATTCAAAAAGAGAAGTCAAGCGTCTGTTAACAACTTGATGGATTCATCGAGACGGACGGTGGTTTATCGGCCATGGGCGGTTACCAGAATCGCCTCAGAGGTCTACCATGGCCGCCCGGAAGTGGTTACACGCGCTGCCGGCCATTCGCCGAAAAGGTACGTGCCATGAATCACCCAATCTTCACCCCTAAAGACAATGGGGTGTTCGCATGAGCATCGCTCAGATCAGCCTGCCCAAAGGTGTCGGCCCGCACGCCGAGAAGCTGTTCGACGCAATCACTCAGGCCAGCACCGCTGACGATTTGAACCGCGCGGGCGGCAAGGCTGAAGGTTTCGTCCTCGGTCTGGAAAGCGCCAAAGCGATCAAGAGTCAGGTCGCCGAATCGCTCTACGTCGCCTATGACGACGCCGCCACTCAACGTGCCACCGAACTGGCTTAACCGCCGAACGTGACCGTGGCGAGCATCAGTTTGGCGTACAGCATCGTGGCGGCCAGTTGCACCAGCCACAAGGCCAGGCCGCCGAGGAATACGCCAGCAGCCACTTGTAGTACCAGGTTGTTACCGCGTTTGGCCGGGGCGCGGGGGGTGAAATCATTCAAGTCGTCCAAGTCATCGCGCTCAGCGCGCAGGTCATCGTTTTTCATGTGGGCTCTCTTCAGAATTCTCAGGTGTACACATAATCTGTAGGAGCGAGGCTTGCCCGCGAAGGCGTCCTCTCTGACGCTCAAAGCTTCGCGGGCAAGCCTCGCTCCTACAGGTGCATCGTTGTGTGGAGTTTAGAGGGCGCCGATAGCGCTTTGACACTTATCTGCGACAAATAAAAACGGGAAGCCAAAAGGCTTCCCGTTTTTCGTATCACGCAACGACTCAGATCACCGCAACGATGGCCTTGGTCACCGCGTCGATGTTGCTCTGGTTCAACGCCGCCACGCAGATGCGGCCGGTGTCCAGGGCGTAGATACCGAACTCGGTGCGCAGGCGGGTGACTTGCTCAACGGTCAGGCCGGAGTAGGAGAACATGCCGCGTTGACGACCGACGAAGCTGAAATCACGCTGTGGCGCTTGCTTCGCCAACTGCTCAACCATCTGGATGCGCATGCCGCGAATCCGCAGGCGCATTTCAGCCAGTTCTTCTTCCCATTGAGCGCGCAGTTCCGGGCTGTTCAGCACGGCGGCGACGATGCTTGCACCGTGGGTCGGCGGGTTGGAGTAGTTGGTGCGGATCACGCGTTTGACTTGCGACAGCACGCGCGCGCTTTCTTCTTTCGATTCGCTGACGATCGACAGGGCGCCCACGCGCTCGCCGTACAACGAAAAGGATTTGGAGAACGAGCTGGAAACGAAGAACGTCAGGCCCGACTCAGCGAACAGACGCACGGCAGCGGCGTCTTCGTCGATGCCATCGCCAAAACCCTGGTAGGCCATGTCGAGGAACGGCACGTGACCTTTGGCTTTCACCACGTCCAGAACGTTTTTCCAGTCCGCCGGGCTCAGGTCCACGCCAGTCGGGTTGTGGCAGCACGCGTGCAGCACAACGATCGAACCGGACGGCAAGGCATTCAGGTCTTCCAGCAGGCCGGTACGGTTAACGTCGTGGGTCGCAGCGTCGTAGTAGCGATAGTTCTGAACCGGGAAACCGGCGGTTTCGAACAGCGCGCGGTGGTTTTCCCAGCTCGGGTCGCTGATCGCCACGACAGCGTTCGGCAGCAGTTGCTTGAGGAAGTCGGCACCGATTTTCAGCGCGCCAGTACCGCCAACGGCCTGGGTGGTGATGACCCGGCCTGCAGCGATCAGCGGCGAGTCGTTGCCAAACAGCAATTTCTGCACGGCCTGGTCGTAGGCGGCGATGCCGTCGATTGGCAAGTAGCCACGGGAAGCGTGTTGAGCGACGCGAATCGTCTCGGCTTCGACAACGGCGCGCAGGAGTGGAATTCGCCCCTCCTCGTTGCAGTAAACACCGACCCCCAGGTTGACCTTGGTGGTACGTGGATCGGCGTTGAATGCTTCGTTGAGGCCCAGGATTGGATCGCGTGGTGCCATTTCGACAGCGGAGAACAGGCTCATTTTTGCGGCGGCTCTGAATGGAGTGTGGAGGGACGTGTCGCGCTCCAGCCGAATGCACTAGAGCGGTGCACAAACGGGGAGCTAGTATAGAGGCCATCTGCGATTGATGGCGACAGACGATTCGGCTTTTAGGTTAAGTTTTTTCGATTATTTTTCGACCATTAGTCGAATGTCGGCATCAAAGACTTCAAGGGATGTAGGACGTTTGCCTTGAAAGCGCGGGCAATCGGCACCACATTGAGCACAATCCAGTTTTTTCCTCGGGCGACGTGCGTCGTTTGCGGCCTTTCTCGTTGCTGCCGGTTTGACCGCGCTGGCGCGATACCCTGCTTCGAGAATCGAGAGGTATACATGTCTGAATTCCAGCTAGTCACCCGCTTTGAGCCCGCCGGCGATCAGCCGGAAGCCATCCGCCTGATGGTCGAGGGCATCGAAGCCGGCCTGGCGCACCAGACGTTGCTCGGTGTGACCGGCTCGGGCAAGACCTTCAGCATCGCCAACGTGATCGCCCAGGTCCAGCGTCCAACCCTGGTGCTGGCGCCGAACAAGACCCTGGCCGCGCAGTTATACGGTGAATTCAAGGCGTTCTTTCCGAACAACGCCGTCGAGTACTTCGTTTCCTACTACGACTACTACCAGCCCGAAGCCTACGTCCCGTCGTCGGACACCTTCATCGAGAAAGACGCCTCGATCAACGACCACATCGAGCAGATGCGGCTGTCCGCGACCAAAGCGCTGCTGGAACGCAAAGACGCGATCATCGTCACCACGGTGTCGTGCATCTACGGCCTGGGCAGTCCGGAAACCTATTTGAAGATGGTTCTGCACGTGGATCGCGGCGACAAGCTCGATCAGCGCGCGTTGCTGCGCCGCCTGGCAGACTTGCAATACACCCGCAACGACATGGATTTTGCCCGGGCGACGTTCCGGGTGCGCGGCGATGTGATCGATATCCACCCGGCGGAATCTGACTTTGAAGCGATCCGCATCGAACTCTTCGACGATGAAGTCGAGAAAATTTCCGCCTTCGATCCGTTGACCGGCGAAGTCACCCGTCAGTTGCCGCGCTTCACCTTCTATCCGAAAAGCCACTACGTGACGCCACGGGAAACCCTGCTCGGCGCCGTTGAAGGGATCAAGGTCGAGTTGCAGGAGCGCCTGGATTACCTGCGTTCCAACAACAAATTGGTGGAAGCGCAGCGTCTGGAACAGCGCACTCGTTTCGACCTGGAGATGATCCTCGAACTGGGTTATTGCAACGGCATCGAAAACTATTCGCGCTACCTGTCGGGCCGTGATTCCGGCCAGGCGCCGCCAACGTTGTTTGACTACCTGCCGGCCGACGCCTTGCTGGTGATCGACGAATCCCACGTCAGCGTGCCGCAGGTCGGCGCCATGTATAAGGGCGACCGGTCCCGTAAAGAGACGCTGGTGGAATACGGATTCCGCCTGCCATCAGCGCTGGATAACCGGCCGATGCGTTTCGACGAATTCGAAGGCATCAGCCCGCAGACGATTTTCGTCTCGGCAACCCCGGGCAATTACGAGGCGGAACACGCCGGTCGCGTGGTCGAGCAACTGGTGCGCCCGACTGGCCTGGTGGACCCGCAGATCGAAATCCGCCCGGCGCTGACCCAGGTCGACGATTTGCTTTCGGAAATCGGCAAGCGCGTGGCGCTGGAAGAGCGGGTGCTGGTCACGACCCTGACCAAACGCATGTCCGAAGACTTGACCGATTACCTGGCCGACCACGGCGTGCGCGTGCGTTACCTGCACTCGGACATCGACACCGTGGAGCGGGTCGAAATCATCCGCGATTTGCGTCTGGGCACCTTCGATGTGTTGGTGGGGATCAACCTGCTGCGTGAAGGCCTGGACATGCCGGAAGTGTCGCTGGTGGCGATCCTTGATGCGGATAAGGAAGGTTTCTTGCGTTCCGAGCGCTCGCTGATCCAGACCATTGGCCGTGCGGCGCGTAACCTCAATGGCCGGGCGATTCTCTACGCGGATCGCATCACCGGTTCCATGGAACGGGCGATTGGCGAAACCGAGCGTCGTCGCGACAAGCAGATCGCGTTCAACCTGGCCAACGGCATTACGCCCAAAGGGGTGTTCAAGGACGTGGCCGACATCATGGAAGGCGCCACCGTACCGGGTTCACGCAGCAAGAAGCGCAAAGGCATGGCCAAGGCTGCCGAGGAGAGCGCCAAGTACGAAGCGGAATTGCGTTCGCCAGGGGAAGTCGCCAAACGCATCAAGGCGCTGGAAGAGAAGATGTACCAGCTCGCCCGCGACTTGGAATTCGAAGCGGCGGCGCAGATGCGTGACGAAATCACCAAGTTGCGGGAGCGGTTGATTACTGTCTGAGATTTGCGGTGCCTTTACTGGCCTCTTCGCGGGCAAGCCTCGCTCCTACAGTTTTGCGTCGTTCACAAAATGGGTGATCGACGCAAAACCCTGTAGGAGCGAGGCTTGCCCGCGAAAGGGGCGACTCGGTCTTAATGTGCCTCGCCAGCCTTGAGTCCCGCCGGCAACGCCTTGGTCAACAACACCGCAATCATGCTGATCCCCAACGCAATCCCGACAAAGTGAAACGCATCGTTATAAGCCATGATCGACGCCTGCTGATGCGCAATTTCGCTCAGCTTGCCCAGCGCCGCCGTCTCACTGCCGTACCGGTCCGTCATCGACGCCATCCGCTCCGCCACCTGCGCATTGCTCGGCACGATGGATTCACGCAAATAATCAAAGTACGTCTTGGTTCGTGCATCCAGCAAGGTCGCGAGGAGGGCGATGCCAATCGCGCCGCCGAGGTTGCGCAGGATATTGAACAGACTCGACGCCGACCCCGCGTCCTGCGGCAGGATGTAAGCGGTGGCGATCAACGAAATGGTCACCATGATTAGTGGCTGACCCAGTGCGCGGATGATCTGGATCTGATTGAACTGCGGTCCGGCAAAGTCCGGGTTCAGCACCCCTGAAGAAAAACTCGCCAACCCGAACAGCCCGAAGCCCAGCGTGCACAGCCATTTCGGCGACACGTACTTCATCAATTTCGGCACCAGCGGAATCAGAAACAGCTGTGGCACGCCCATCCACATGATCACTTCGCCGATCTGCAAAGCGTTGTAGTTCTGGATTTGCGCCAGGTACAGCGGCAACAGGAAAATCGAGCCGTACAAGCCGACCCCCATCCCGAGGCTGGAAATACTCGATAAACCGAAGTTGCGATTACCCAGGATGCCGAGGTTGATCAGCGGATTGGGCTTGGAAAACTGCACGATTACAAAGGTAATCAGACTGACCAGCGCGATGCTGCCCAGGGTTACGATCAGGTTCGACTCCAGCCAGTCCTTGCGATGGCCTTCCTCCAGAAACACTTGCAAACAACCGAGGCCGACACCAAGCGTGAGGATGCCCATGTAGTCGGTGCTTTTGAGCAATTCCCAGTGCGCTTCTTTCTTCTCCAGGCCGTACATCAGGCCAGCGATCATGATCAGCCCCGGCGGAATGTTGATGTAGAAGATGTATTCCCAGCCCCAGTTTTCCGTCAGCCAGCCGCCCAGCGTCGGGCCGATGGAGGGCGCGAACGTCGCGGTCATGGCAAACATCGCCATACCTTTGGCGCGGTGGTGTTCCGGGAGTTTGATCAGGGTGAGGGTGAATGCCAGCGGGATCAGCGCGCCGCCGGTAAAGCCCTGCAGCGCCCGGAAGATGATCATGCTCTCCAGGCTCCAGGCCATGGAGCAGAGCAGGGAGGCGGCGAGAAATCCGAGCGAGACCCAGACTGCCAGGCGTCGCGCCGACAGCAACTGCACCAGCCACGCGGTCAGCGGGATCATGATGATTTCCGCCACCAGGTAGGAGGTGGAAATCCACGAGCCTTCTTCCAGGGTTGCCGACAGCGCGCCCTGAATGTCCTTGAGCGACGAGTTGGTGATCTGGATGTCGAGCACCGCCATAAAGGCGCCGAGCATCACGCTCATCACCGCAATCCAGTCCCGCCGGGTCGGTTCGCCGACCGGGCGGATCAGTTGATCACCGGCCATCGTTAGGGGCGTCTTTGATGTTCACTTTGGCGGTGACCGACATGCCCGGGCGAATCTTGCCGTGCAGCGGGTTGTCCGCGGCGAAGGTCAGTTTTACCGGAATCCGTTGTACGACTTTGGTGAAGTTGCCCGTGGCATTGTCCGGCGGCAACAGGCTGAACTGCGCGCCCGAGGCGGCGAACAGGCTGTCGACCCGCGCGTCGATCGGCGTGTCGCTGTAGGCGTCGAAGGTCAGCTTGGCCTTCTGGCCGGGCTGCATGTGGCCGATCTGGGTTTCCTTGAAGTTGGCCTGAATCCAGATGTCCTGGTCCGGGACAATCGACATCAGGTAAGCGCCGGCCTGCACGTATTGGCCTTCGCGAGCCGCGCGCTGGCCGATCAAACCGCTGATGGGCGCGTGGATTTCGCTGCGGGTCAGGTTCAGTTCGGCCTGGGCGAGGTCGGTTTTGGCATTGGCGATCATGGCGTCGAGGCGCTTGATCTCGGCGCTCAGGGAGTTCACTTGCTGGCGCTGACTTTGCGCATCGGCCTGGGCCTTGGTTACCTGCGAGCGGGCAATGTGGTTGTCGGCGGAGAGGGTGGTCACCCGTTCTTCCGACACGTATCCGGGTTTGCGCAGGGTTTGTGCGCGGGACAAATCGATCTGTGAACGCCCAAGGCTGGCCTGACTGGAGGCGACTTGCGCCTCGCTGGCGGCAATCAGGCTGGCTTGTTGGGTCAGTTTGCTCTGGGCTTGCAGGCGTTCGGCCTGGCGGGTGGCGAGGGTGGCGTTGGCGCGGTCGACGGCGAGGTGGAAGTCATCGCCTTCGAGCTTGATCAGCAACTGGCCTTTCTCGACGTGCTGGTTGTCCTGCACCAGCACCTGATCGATGCGCGCGCCCAATTGGCTCGAGACACGGGTGATCTCGCCCTGGACATAGGCGTTGTCGGTGCTTTCATAAAACCGCCCCTTGAAAAACCATTGGGCAAAAAAGCCCCCGGCAATCAGCAGGACGATCAGCAGGAAAATAAACAGGCGACGCTTGAGCTGGGCAGGCATGGGGCAGACTGTAGTCGAGAAATTGTAAGGAAAGTTATCAGCAGGCGAATCTGGCATACAGTCGGTAGTGGGTAAATGCCATCGGCTGATAATCCATCATTCATCGCGGCTCAGGCCCGTTGTAGACGCAACCTTGGCTTAAATGCCCTGCTGACTGGAGCCGGGCGGCTGTCGCCTGTTACCATTCGCCCTTTGTTTTATCTTCATTCGAGACTTGCCATGACCACCGTCCGCACGCGCATCGCGCCATCGCCTACCGGGGACCCCCACGTAGGTACCGCTTACATCGCTTTGTTCAACTATTGCTTTGCCAAGCAGCATGGCGGTGAGTTCATCCTGCGGATCGAAGACACCGACCAATTGCGCTCGACCCGCGAGTCCGAGCAGCAGATTTTCGATGCCTTGCGCTGGTTGGGTATCGACTGGAGCGAAGGCCCGGACGTTGGTGGCCCGCACGGCCCGTATCGTCAAAGCGAGCGCGGCGACATCTATCAGAAATACTGCCAGCAACTGGTCGAAATGGGCCATGCCTTCCCGTGCTTCTGCACCGCCGAAGAGCTGGACCAGATGCGCGCCGAGCAAATGGCCCGTGGCGAAACCCCGCGTTACGACGGCCGTGCGCTGTTGCTGTCGAAAGAAGAAGTCGCACGCCGCCTGGCCGCTGGCGAGCCGCACGTGATCCGCATGAAAGTGCCGAGCGAAGGCGTTTGCGTGGTGCCGGACATGCTGCGTGGCGATGTCGAAATCCCGTGGGATCGCATGGACATGCAAGTGTTGATGAAGACCGACGGCCTGCCGACGTACTTCCTGGCCAACGTGGTCGACGACCACCTGATGGGCATCACCCACGTGCTGCGCGGTGAAGAGTGGCTGCCATCGGCGCCGAAACTGATCCTGCTTTATGAGTATTTCGGCTGGGAACAACCAGAGTTGTGCTACATGCCGCTGCTGCGTAACCCGGACAAGAGCAAGCTGTCCAAGCGCAAGAACCCGACCTCGGTGACGTTCTACGAGCGCATGGGCTTCATGCCGGAAGCGATGCTCAACTACCTCGGCCGCATGGGCTGGTCGATGCCGGACGAGCGCGAGAAGTTCTCATTGCAGGAAATGGTCGACCACTTCGACCTGAGCCGCGTCTCCCTCGGCGGGCCGATTTTCGACATCGAGAAACTGTCGTGGCTCAACGGCCAATGGCTGCGTGATCTGCCAGTGGAAGAGTTTGCTTCGCGCCTGCAAACCTGGGCACTCAACCCTGAATACATGATGAAGATCGCGCCGCACGTGCAGGGCCGCGTCGAAACCTTTAGCCAGGTTGCACCGCTGGCCGGTTTCTTCTTTGCCGGTGGCGTGAACCCGGATGCCAAGCTGTTCGAATCGAAGAAACTCTCGGGCGATCAGGTACGTCAGCTGATGCAACTGATTCTGTGGAAGCTGGAAAGCCTGCGTCAGTGGGAGAAAGACAGCATCACCGCGACGATCCAGGCGGTGGTTGAATCTCTGGAGCTGAAGCTGCGTGACGCCATGCCGCTGATGTTCGCCGCGATCACGGGCCAGGCCAGTTCGGTATCGGTGCTGGATGCGATGGAAATCCTCGGCCCGGACCTGACCCGTTTCCGTCTGCGCCAGGCCATCGATCTGCTGGGCGGCGTGACGAAGAAGGAAAACAAGGAGTGGGAAAAACTTCTGGGCAACATCGCCTGATCACCACGGTTCTGTAGGAGCGTTGCTTGCTCGCGAAGAACGATGACGCGGTGTATCAGACACACCGAGGTGTCTCATTCGCCGGCAAGCCTGGCTCCTACAGATCTAGGTATACCCCGGAATTATGGGGGGAGGGCGGTAAGTGATTGTTATGTCGGCAAAAAACTTTGAAATATTTTAAAAATAAGTTTGACAGCCTTCCGATGCGCCATTAAGATTCGCCCCGTCCTCAGCGATGAGGGGCTATAGCTCAGCTGGGAGAGCGCTTGCATGGCATGCAAGAGGTCGACGGTTCGATCCCGTCTAGCTCCACCAATTTACACTTCAAGGTCTGGCCACACCGGCCTTGAAGCGATCAACACTCAGCGTTGATCTGTTGTATAGAAGGGTTTACGTCCCCTTCGTCTAGTGGCCTAGGACACCGCCCTTTCACGGCGGTAACAGGGGTTCGAGTCCCCTAGGGGACGCCAGTTTTACAGAAGCGATGTTGCAAGATGTCGCTCCGCCGCGAGGCGAAAAATCCGGGGCTATAGCTCAGCTGGGAGAGCGCTTGCATGGCATGCAAGAGGTCAACGGTTCGATCCCGTTTAGCTCCACCAATTTTACAGTTCAAGGTCTGGCCACACCGGCCTTGAATCGATCAGCTCTCAGCACTGATCAGTTGTATAGAAGGTTTTGCGTCCCCTTCGTCTAGTGGCCTAGGACACCGCCCTTTCACGGCGGTAACAGGGGTTCGAGTCCCCTAGGGGACGCCACGATTACCCGCTCTGCGGGATTTTATAAGGGTCATTCAATTATTGAATGGCCCTTTTGTTTGTCTGGCGTTTGGCCAAATCCCCCTTTCTTTCAAACTGTTCTTCAGACCAGCGGTCACATCCACGACTTGCGGAAAATTATTATGAGAATAATATTCTAGTCGTAATATTCGGAGGCAACGATGAACGATAAAAAAGCTCAAACCCGCGAACGCATTCTCAAGGCCGCCAGCGCAGCGCTGATTCAGCGTGGCCCGGCCGAACCGAGCGTGGGCGAAGTGATGGGCGCCGCCGGCCTGACGGTTGGCGGCTTCTATGCACACTTCGAAAGCAAGGACGCAATGATGCTGGAAGCGTTCAAGCAACTACTCGGTCACCGCCGTGGCTTGATCGCCGACATGGACGCCGAATTGACCGGCGAAGAACGTCGCGCGTTGGTGGCTGCGTTTTATCTGTCGCGCAAACACCGTGACTCCTCTGAGTCAGCGTGCCCGATCCCGGCGTCTGTCGGTGAGCTGGGTCGCCTGCCGGACGCGTTTCGCGTGGCGTTGAATGAGCATGTGGAAATGATGGTCGCGCAGTTGGCGGCCAGCCCGGAAGACACCGACAAAGCCTTGGCCGACATGGCCTTGATGGTCGGTGGTCTGGCTCTGGCGCGGGCGCTGGGGCCAGGAGAGTTGTCCGATCGATTGCTGCGCGCCGCCAAATCGGCGGTGCTATGACCTGAAGGCATTGGCCTGAGGAGTGAGAGCGATGAGCACGTTGAAGTGGGTTCGTGGCGTTAATGGCACCTTGGGCTGGTTCGCACCGAAACTGGTCGCGAGCAAAATGCGACTGGCGTTCATGACGCCGCGGGACCTGCCACCGCGTGATTGGGAATTGCCGCTGCTGGCAAAATCCGAACGAATCACCTTGCGCTTCGGCCTCTCGGCGCTGCGCTGGGGGCAAGGTCCGGCCGTGTTGCTGATGCACGGATGGGAAGGCCGGCCGACGCAGTTTGCGAGTCTCATCACGGCGCTGGTCGATGCCGGCTATACGGTGGTCGCGCTGGACGGTCCGGCTCATGGCCGCTCGCCGGGTAGCGAAGCGAATGTCGTGCTGTTTGCCAGGGCCATGCTCGAAGCGGCTGCCGAGTTACCGCCGCTGCAAGCGGTCATCGGTCACTCCATGGGCGGCGCCAGTGCGATGCTCGCCGTGCAGCTGGGCTTGCGCACCGAAACCCTGGTGACCATCGCCGCACCGGCGCGGATTCTCGGCGTGTTACGCGGTTTTGCCCGTTATGTACGACTGCCGCCCAAAGCGCGTTCTGCGTTTATTCGCCAGGTCGAGAAAGACGTCGGCATGCGCGCTGCGACGCTGGATGTTGCGCACTATCAGCTCGATATGCCCGGGCTGATCGTTCACGCCGAAGATGACTGCTATGTCCCCGTCAAGGAATCCCAGCTGATCAACGAGGCCTGGTTCGACAGCCGGCTGTTACGCCTGGAAGAGGGCGGTCATCAGCGCGTGCTGGCGGATCCTCGGGTAATTGATGGCGTGCTGTCACTGCTGGCCGGTCGCAGTCTGCAATCGCGCCAATCGGCATAAGCATCCGTTACACTGCCCCGGTCGACATCATCTGACCGGGAGTGGGGCATGGGCTGGGATCGGGCAACGCCATTTATCATTGATCTGGAAGTCGGCGCCGAGGACATCGACGGGCTGGGGCACGCGAACAACGCGGTGTACGTGACCTGGCTCGAACGCTGTGCCTGGCGCCACTCGCAGCGGCTGGGCCTGGACCTGGTCGAATACCGTCGGCTGGATCGGGCAATGGCGGTGGTGCGGCATGAGATCGATTACCTGGCCGCCGCCTATGAAGGCGACGGGTTGCAATTGGCAACCTGGATTGTCGATTGGGATCAGCGCCTGAAAATGACCCGACACTTCCAGTTGAAGCGCCCGAGCGACAACACCACGTTGCTGCGTGCGCAAACCACCTTCGTCTGCATCGAGCTGTCGACGGGCAAGCCCAAGCGCATGCCGGCCGAGTTCATCGAAGGTTACGGCCCGGCGTTGCAAGTCGCGATCTAATTGATCCCTTCGCGGGCAAGCCTCGCTCCTACAGATTTTGTCGTTCACCCAATAGGTGTACGACGCAAATCTGTAGGAGCGAGGCTTGCCCGCGAAGGCGTCAGCACAAACACCATCGCACGGTCAGACGAAATACCTTCTGCGCCCTGAAACCAGTAAACTGCCGCACGTTTTTCGTTGAGTGTTTTTTTCATGCAAATTGCTTTGGCGCCCATGGAGGGGTTGGTCGACAACATCCTGCGGGACGTGCTGACCCGTGTTGGCGGTATCGATTGGTGCGTGACCGAGTTCATTCGGATCAACGATCAACTGCTCACGCCTGCCTATTACCACAAGTTCGGCCCGGAATTGTTGACCGGCGCCCGCACAGCGTCCGGCGTACCGCTGCGGGTGCAGTTACTCGGTTCCGATCCGGTGTGCCTGGCAGAAAACGCCGCGCTGGCCTGTGAATTGGGGTCCGAGGTCATCGACCTGAACTTCGGCTGCCCGGCCAAGACCGTCAACAAGTCCCGTGGCGGCGCCGTCCTGCTTAAAGAACCTGAACTGCTCAACGAAATCGTTGAACACGTCCGCCGCGCGGTGCCTGCGCACATCCCGGTCACGGCAAAAATGCGACTGGGCTTCGACAGCCCGGACGGTTCGCTGGTCTGCGCAACCGCGCTGGCCGAAGGCGGCGCGGCGCACATTGTGGTTCACGCGCGGACCAAAACCGACGGTTACAAGCCGCCCGCTCATTGGGAATGGATCCCCCGGGTGCAGGAAGTGGTCAAGGTCCCCGTGTTCGCCAATGGCGATATCTGGAGCGTTGAGGACTGGCGTCGTTGCCGCGAAATCAGCGGCGTGGAAGACATCATGCTCGGTCGCGGCCTGGTTTCGCGTCCGGACCTGGCCCGGCAAATCGCCGCGGCGCGGGCCGGTGAAGAAGTGGTCGAGATGACGTGGGCAGAGTTGCTGCCACTGGTTCAGGACTTCTGGCTGCAAGCCAAGGCGCAGATGACTGCACGCCAATCGCCGGGTCGTTTGAAGCAATGGCTGGCGATGTTGACCCGCAATTACCCTGAGGCGGTCGAGCTGTTCACCGTCCTTCGCCGGGAAACCGAATTGGATCAAGTCTCACGTTTGCTGGGGCTGCAGGTGGCTGAAGCAGCCTGAGAAAAAACTGAAAAAAATCTGCAAATAATCTCTTGAAAAGCAATCAGCGATCCCTATCTAGGGATTACGCGATGCCGAATTCGGGTCGCGGAGACATAAACCTTGCTGATTGTTTTCAGGAGATTTGAACCATGACTACTGCATTTTCCCTGGCTCCACTGTTCCGTTCCTCGGTAGGCTTCGACCGTTTCAACGATCTGTTCGAAACCGCCCTGCGCAACGAGCCAGGCAGCACCTACCCACCCTACAACGTTGAAAAACGCGGTGATGACCAATACCGCATCGTCGTGGCCGCGGCCGGTTTCCAGGAAGAAGACCTGGACCTGCAAGTCGAGAAGGGTGTGCTGACCATCAGTGGCGGCAAACGTGACGCGACGGAAGGCGTGACCTTCCTGCATCAGGGCATCGCCCAGCGTGCATTCAAGCTGTCGTTCCGCCTGGCCGATCACATCGAGATCAAGGCCGCTGACCTGCGCAACGGTCTGCTGAGTATCGACCTGCTGCGCATCGTGCCGGAAGAGGCGAAAGCCAAACGCATCCCGATCAACGGGACGCAAAAACCAGCTCTGCAGTAACAAATCAGAGCAACAAGAAGGGCGCCATTTGGCGCCCTTTTTTGTGTCAATCACCTCGTGCTCGACGCACGACTTGTAGCAGCTGCCGAGCAGCGCGAGGCTGCGTTCGGCTGCGAAGCAGTCGTGAAATCAGGCGATGCGGTGTTTCAGGAAAATTGTGTGCTCAGGTTTGACGACTGCTTCGCAGCCGAACGCAGCCTCGCGTTGCTCGGCAGCTGCTACAGGAAAGCGGGTTATTTCAAGAGCTTCTGAAACTCCTCCACCGGCAACGGCCGGCTATGCAAATACCCCTGATAAAAATGGCACCCCAGCCCCTGCAAAAACTCTAGCTGCTCCGGCGTTTCCACTCCTTCGGCGATCACTTTCAGTTCCAGGCTGCGGGCCATGGCCACGATGGCGCGGATGATTTCGGCGTCGTTGGGGTCGGTAGTGGCGTCGCGGATGAATGACTGGTCGATTTTCAGCGTGTCGACAGGCAGGCGCTTGAGGTAGGTCAGCGAGGAGTAGCCGGTGCCGAAGTCGTCCATCGCAAAACTCACGCCGAGTTTTTTCAGGCTGCGCATTTTGTTGATGGTGTCTTCCAGGTTCTGGATGACGATGCCTTCGGTGATTTCCAGTTTCAGCAGGGAGCAGGGCAGGCCGTGGCTGCTGAGGCTGTGTTCGATGCGTTCAACGAAATCGTTTTGACGAAATTGCCTCGGGCTGATGTTGACGCACAGGCTGAAGCTGAGCGGGTTGATCAAGCCTTTTGTGATCAGTTTTTTGAAGGCCGCGCAGGCCTCGTCGATGATCCAGGTGCCGACTTCCAGAATCAGTCCGCTGTCCTCCAGCACCTTGATGAACTCGGTAGGTGATTGCGGGCCGAGTTCCGGATGGTCCCAGCGCACCAGCGCCTCGGCGCCGACAATGCGGTTGCCCCGGGCGTCGACCTGGGGTTGGTAATGCACACGAAACTCGCCCCGGGAAAGGGCCAGGCGCAGGTCGGTTTCCATGCGCAGGCGTTCGCTGGCGGCCTTCTGCATGGTGTTGTGATACATCTGCGCGGTGTTGCGGCCTGAGTCCTTGGCGCGGTAAAGCGCAATGTCGGCACGTTTGAGCAGGTCGGTCGGCGTCGAGCCGTGGTCGGGAATCAGCGCGATGCCGATGCTCGGCGTGACTTGCAGGCGCTGGCCGTCGAGGAACATCGGCTCCGACAGCAGCTCGCGCAACGTGTCTGCCAGGCCCCGGACCTGAGCGCTCACTTCGTTGCGCGAGCCCTCAAGACCGCTGAGCAACACCACAAACTCGTCGCCACCCAGGCGCGCCACGGTGTCTTCCATGCGCACGCTGGCTTCAAGGCGAGCCGTGATAATTTTCAGCACTGTGTCGCCCACCGGGTGACCGAGGGAATCGTTGATGTGCTTGAAGTGATCGAGGTCGAGGAACAGTAATGCGCCCCGCAGGTTGTGGCGCTTGAGCAGGGCGATCTGCTGACTCAGGCGATCCATCAGCAGCGCGCGGTTCGGCAGGTTGGTCAAGGGGTCGTGGTAGGCCAGGTGGCGGATCTGCGCCTCGGCATTTTTCAGCAGGCTGACGTCCCGGGCGGTCAGCAACAGGCACGCGGTCTCGTTGAGGGTGATCGGCTCCACCGAGACTTCGACGGTCAGCAACTCGCCGCGTTTATTGCGGCCGAGCATTTCCTGGTGGTGCACACGGCCCTTGATCTGCAGCTCGGCCAGCAGTGCCGAGCGTTGTTTCTCTTCAGCCCAGATGCCGACCTGATACACCGTGCGGCCGACCACTTCGTCGGCGCGGTAACCGGTCAGGCGACAGAAGCCATCGTTGACCTCAAGGTAGCGCCCGGTATCGCGCTCGGTGATGGTGATCGCGTCGGGGCTCGAGTGGAACGCCTTGGCAAACTTCTCTTCGCTGGCCTTCAGTGCCGCTTCGGAGCGTTGCTGCTGGGTGATGTCGCGCAGGGTGGTGACGATACACGGCTGTTCGCCGACGCTGATCTGCCGGCTGGAAATCACGCAGGTCAGGGACTGCCCGTCTTTGTGCTGGGCGACGATCGCTACATTGTTCAGTCCCTGTTCGCGGATGACCTGCTCGATCCGCTGCAGGCTTTTCGACGAAGCGTCCCACAGGCCGATCTCGTCGGCGCTGCGACCGATCACCTCGTCGGCGCTCCAGCCAAAGGTTTGGGTGAAGCTGGAGTTGATCTCGATGAACTGGCCGGTGTCCTGGCGCGTGACGCAGATAGGGTCCGGACTGACCTGGAACAGCGTGGCGAATTTCTCTTCCGAGGCCACCAGCCGCTGCTCCCGTTCGACCTGATCGGTGATGTCCAGCAACGTGCCGGCCATGCGCAGCGGCGCGCCGTTTTCATCGCGGTAGAGGCGGGCGCGGCTTTCCAGGTAGCGTGAACTTCCATCCGCCAGCTGCACCCGATAGGTCAGCTGATAATTGCCGGCCGGCCCTTCGCGCAGGCTGCGGTAAGCATCGCGCATGGAGCCGCGCTCTTCGTCGGGCACACCTTCGAAAAACGCGTCGAAGGACTCATGAAAGGGTATGGCCTCCAGCCCGTGCAACTGCGCGGCCCGCGCCGAGCCATACAACATGCCGCTGGGAATGTGCCAGTCCCAGGTGCCGAGTTGCGCCGAATCCAGCGCCAGGTCGAGGCGTTCCTGGCTGTCCTTCAGCGCGTGTTCGGCGGCTTTGCGTTCGGTGGTGTCGAGGAAAGTGCTCAGCAGGTACGGCTGGCCTTCGAGTTCGACTTTCTGTGCGCTGAGGATGCCGTCGTGGATCTGGCCGTTGCTGGCGCGAAACTGCACCTCCATGCTGATCAGATCGCCCTTGGCCTTGGTGGCCTTGACCAGTTGCGCGCGTTGCTCCGGATTCACCCAGAGGCCCAGTTCGACGGTGGTTCGGCCAATCGCGTCCTGCACCGGCCAGCCGAACAGGCTTTCGAAATACTGGTTGGCTTCGGTAATCAGGCCGTCTTCCTGACGGGTCAGCAGCACCATGTTTGGGCACAGGTGAAACAGCGTGGCAAAGCGTTTTTCCGAGCTGCTTAGCGCCTGCTCCCGCTGGCGCTGGTGGGTGATTTCGCGGATGACCCCAATCATCCGTGGCCGGCCGTGTTTGTCCGGCAGCAGGCTGCCGTTGATCTCCAGCCAGTGCAGGCTGCCGTCGGGCCAGCGGATGCGGTGATGCATCGCCTGTTCCAGCGGCGCGCCGGCAATCACGGCATGAAAGGCGCGGATGGTTTTGGCCCGATCCTCCGGGGGCAGCAAGTCGAGGTATTCCAGATCGGCCGGCAACGGTTGCCGGGGATCGAAGCCGAACAACGCCTGAGTACCCCGCGACCAGCTGATCTGCCCGCGCTCGATGTCCCAATACCAGGCGCCCAAGCGCGCACCGTTAAGGGCGGCCAGCAACTGCGGTGCGCTTTCCCAGCTCTGCTCGGACCGTTTCGGGTCAAGCGCCTGAATACGTGGCATCGGCGGAATACGGTCAACAGATTTCGGCATTGGCAAGCCTTGGGCTGAATTGGGCGTTAGGCACAGGAATTCGCGGCTCTATGGCAGTAGCACAGGTTAGCCTTGAGTCCCTGGCAGATCGATTTGTGCATCCAGCAGGGCCATGAAGGCCCGTGCCGCATTCGACAGCGTCCGTTCGGTGTGCAGGATATAGCCTAGCTGGCGAGTCAGTTGTATGCCCGGTAAAGGTATTCGTGCAACTTGATCGTCGAGCATGGTGCGCGGCAACACGCTCCAGGCCAGGCCGATCGAGACCATCATCTTGATGGTTTCCAGGTAATTGGTGCTCATGGCGATGTTCGGCGTCAGGCCTTGGGCTTCGAACAACCGATGGACGATGTGGTGAGTAAAGGTGTTGCCGCCAGGGAACACCGCCGGGTGCAGGGCGATGTCCGCCAGGCTGACCGCACCGTTGGTGACCAAGAAGTGCTCCGGGGCGACCACGAAATCCAGCGGGTCGTCCCACACGGGTGTGGCCTTGACCAGTGCGTGGGGCTCCGGCGCCAGGGTGATGACGGCCAGTTCGGCGCGGCCATGGAGGATTTCTTCGTAGGCCACTTCCGAATCGAGGAACTGAATATCCAGCGCCACTTGGGGGTAACGCCGGGTGAACTCCCTTAATAAGGGCGGTAAACGGTGCAAGCCAATGTGGTGACTGGTGGCCAGCGTCAGGCGACCGGTCACTTCGCCAGTCAGGTTGGTCAGGGCGCGGCGGGTGTCATCCAGCACATTGAGAATCTGATAAGCCCGCGGCAACAGGGCGCGACCGGCCTCGGTCAAGCTGACTTCACGGCCCAGGCGATCGAACAGCCGCACCTTTAATTGCTGCTCCAGCCCGGCGATGCGCTTGCTGATCGCCGGTTGCGTCAGGTGCAGGCGTTCTCCCGCGCCAGAGAAGCTTCCGGTCTCGGCAATCGCGATAAAGGCATTGAGGTTGGCAAGGTCCATTGCGGTATTCCAGTTGGTTATCCAAAGCATAAAAAATATGAATTTGAGTTATTTAATGTAACCCCCTAGGATCGACCTCACAAGCCAAAGGGTTATTGAATGTCTCAAGACCCGGGGCATAGAAATACGCTGATGAGGAACCGTCTGATGGCCGGCAAAACGCTCTACGACAAGCTCTGGGATTCGCACTTGGTCAAACAGCGCGACGATGGCTCCGCGCTGATTTACATCGATCGTCACATCATCCACGAAGTGACGTCGCCGCAAGCCTTTGAAGGCCTGCGTCTGGCCGGGCGCAAGCCTTGGCGCATCGATGCCAACATCGCGACCCCGGACCACAACGTACCGACCACCCCGGAGCGCAAGGGCGGCATCGAAGCCATTGCCGACGAGGTCTCGCGTTTGCAGGTTCAGACCCTCGACGACAACTGTGATGAATATGGCATCGTCGAGTTCAAGATGAACGACGTGCGCCAAGGCATCGTCCACGTCATTGGCCCGGAGCAGGGCGCAACCTTGCCGGGCATGACCGTGGTCTGCGGCGACTCCCACACCTCGACCCACGGCGCGTTTGGCGCTCTGGCTCACGGTATCGGCACGTCCGAGGTCGAGCACGTGCTCGCCACTCAGTGCCTGGTCGCCAAAAAGATGAAGAATATGCGGGTCTCGGTCGAAGGCAAATTGCCGTTCGGCGTGACGGCCAAGGACATCGTCCTCGCCGTGATTGGCAAGATCGGCACCGCCGGCGGTAACGGCCATGCCATCGAGTTCGCCGGTAGCGCGATTCGTGATCTGTCGGTCGAAGGCCGCATGACCATCTGCAACATGTCCATCGAGGCCGGCGCTCGTGTAGGTCTGGTGGCCGCTGACGAAAAAACCGTGGCCTACGTGAAGGGCCGTCCATTCGCCCCGAAAGGTGCGGAATGGGACTTGGCCGTCGAAGCCTGGAAAGACCTGGTGACCGATAAAGACGCCCAGTTCGACACCATCGTCGAGCTCGACGCGACCCAGATCAAACCGCAAGTCAGCTGGGGCACTTCGCCTGAAATGGTCTTGGCCGTGGATCAAAACGTGCCTGATCCTGCGAAGGAGATGGACCTGGTCAAGCGTGGCTCCATCGAACGCGCCTTGAAATACATGGGTTTGACCGCCAATCAGGCGATCACCGATATCCAGCTGGACCGCGTTTTTATCGGTTCCTGCACCAACTCGCGAATCGAAGACCTGCGCGCTGCCGCCGTGATCGCCAAGGGCCGCAAAGTCGCTTCGACCATCAAGCAGGCCATCGTGGTGCCGGGCTCGGGTCTGGTGAAGGCCCAGGCGGAATCGGAAGGCCTGGACAAGATTTTCCTCGACGCCGGCTTTGAGTGGCGCGAGCCGGGTTGCTCGATGTGCCTGGCGATGAACCCGGACCGTTTGGAGTCGGGCGAGCATTGCGCGTCGACCTCCAACCGTAACTTCGAAGGCCGTCAGGGCGCCGGTGGCCGTACCCACCTCGTGAGCCCGGCCATGGCCGCCGCCGCCGCTGTGAACGGTCGTTTCGTCGACGTCCGTGAATTGATCTAAAGGAGCGCAGCATGAAAGCTTTTACCCAGCACACTGGTCTTGTCGCGCCTCTGGATCGTGCCAACGTCGACACCGACCAGATCATCCCGAAGCAGTTCTTGAAGTCGATCAAGCGCACGGGTTTCGGCCCTAACCTGTTTGACGAATGGCGCTACCTGGATGTCGGGCAACCGTACCAGGACAACTCAAAGCGTCCACTGAACAAGGACTTCGTGCTCAACGCCGAGCGTTATCAAGGCGCCAGCGTCTTGCTGGCCCGCGAGAACTTCGGTTGCGGCTCCAGCCGTGAGCACGCGCCGTGGGCCCTGGAAGAATACGGTTTCCGCAGCATCATCGCGCCGAGCTACGCCGACATCTTCTTCAACAACAGCTTCAAGAACGGCTTACTGCCGATCATCTTGAGCGATGCCGACGTGGATGAGCTGTTCCAGCAGGTTGAAGCGACTCCGGGTTATCAGTTGCAGGTTGATCTGCAAGCCCAGACCGTGACCCGTCCGGATGGCAAAGTGTTGAGCTTTGAAATCGACGCGTTCCGTAAGCATTGCCTGCTCAATGGTCTGGACGATATCGGCCTGACGTTGATGGACCACGAGGCGATTGCAACGTTTGAAGCCAAGCATCGTTCGAGCCAGCCGTGGTTGTTTCGCGACGCGTGATTGAGCCGAGATTGATGTAGGCCGCTCCGGCCTCATCGCTAGCAGGCTAGCTCCCACAGGGATTTGTGTACGCCATAGATCCAATGTGGGAGCTAGCCTGCTAGCGATGGCGGCAGTAGAGGCACCCCAAGACTCACCCCCCAAAAGGAAGTCCCGATGACCCGCACCGCCCAGCACAGCCAGGTAGTCCAAAAGCAATTCGGTGAACAGGCTTCGGCCTATCTGAGCAGCGCCGTACACGCTCAAGGCACCGAATTCGCGCTGCTACAGGCCGAGCTGGTCGGGCAGGGTGATGCACGGGTGCTGGACCTGGGTTGCGGCGCCGGCCACGTCAGTTTTCACGTGGCTTCGCTGGTCAAGGAAGTCGTGGCCTACGACCTGTCCCAGCAGATGCTCGACGTGGTCACCGCCGCTGCTGTCGACCGAGGGTTGAGCAATGTGACCACGGTCCTCGGCGCCGTTGAGCGGCTGCCCTTCGCCGACGGCGAGTTCGACTTCGTGTTCAGCCGTTACTCGGCGCACCATTGGAGTGATCTCGGCCTGGCGCTGCGCGAAGTGCGCCGGGTGCTGAAACCGGGTGGCGTGGCGGCGTTCATCGATGTGTTGTCACCGGGCAGTCCGTTGTTCGACACTTACCTGCAAAGCGTCGAAGTGCTGCGCGACACCAGCCATGTGCGCGATTATTCCGCCGGCGAGTGGTTGCGTCAGGTCAGCGAAGCGGGGTTGCATACCCGCAGCACCACCCGTCAACGTCTGCGTCTGGAGTACACCAGCTGGGTCGAGCGCATGCGCACCCCGCAAGTGATGCGCGCGGCGATCCGCGAGTTGCAGCAGTCGATGGGCAACGAAGTAAGCGAATATTTTGAGATTGAGGCCGATGGTTCGTTCAGTACAGATGTGCTGGTACTGATCGCCGAACGATAGAATTTTTCCGGGCGTGCCCCAGGGCGCACCGACTGATGACATGAGGAAAGCATGAGCAAGCAGATTCTGATTCTCCCAGGTGACGGTATTGGCCCGGAAATCATGGCCGAAGCGGTCAAGGTGCTGGAACTGGCCAACGACAAGTACAGCCTGGGCTTCGAGCTGAGCCACGACGTGATCGGTGGCGCGGCCATCGACAAGCACGGCGTGCCGCTGGCTGACGAAACCCTGGACCGTGCCCGCGCCGCCGACGCGGTATTGCTGGGCGCCGTGGGCGGCCCGAAATGGGATACCATCGAGCGTGACATCCGCCCTGAGCGCGGCCTGCTGAAAATTCGTGCGCAACTGGGCCTGTTCGGCAACCTGCGCCCGGCGATCCTCTACCCGCAACTGGCCGAAGCCTCGAGCCTGAAGCCAGAGATCGTCGCGGGCCTGGACATCCTGATCGTCCGTGAACTGACCGGCGGCATCTACTTCGGCGCGCCACGCGGTACCCGCACCCTGGAAAACGGCGAGCGTCAGGCTTACGACACGCTGCCGTACAGCGAAAGCGAAATCCGTCGCATTGCCCGTGTCGGTTTCGACATGGCCATGGTGCGCGGCAAGAAGCTGTGCTCGGTGGACAAGGCCAACGTACTGGCTTCCAGCCAACTGTGGCGTGAAATCGTCGAGCAAGTGGCCAAGGATTATCCTGAAGTCGAACTGAGCCACATGTACGTCGACAACGCCGCCATGCAGCTGGTGCGCGCACCGAAGCAATTCGACGTGATCGTCACCGACAACCTGTTTGGCGACATCCTGTCCGACCAGGCGTCGATGCTCACCGGCTCCATCGGCATGCTGCCGTCGGCGTCGCTGGATACCAACAACAAAGGCATGTACGAGCCGTGCCACGGTTCGGCGCCGGACATTGCTGGCAAGGGCATTGCCAACCCGTTGGCGACCATTTTGTCGGTGTCGATGATGTTGCGTTACAGCTTCAATCTGCAGGACGCCGCCGATGCCATCGAGAAGGCCGTCAGTCTGGTTTTGGACCAGGGCCTGCGCACGGGCGACATCTGGTCGGCCGGTTGCACTAAAGTCGGTACGCAGGAAATGGGTGACGCAGTAGTCGCCGCGCTGCGGAATCTGTAATCTCTCGGGCCCGCTGCCACTTTCACTCTAGAAAGCAGCGGCCCACTTTTTAAAGAAGGTGTAGTTGCGATGAAACGTGTAGGTCTGATCGGTTGGCGCGGTATGGTCGGTTCCGTGCTCATGCAGCGGATGCTGGAAGAGCAGGATTTCGATCTTATCGAGCCGGTGTTTTTCACCACTTCCAATGTCGGTGGCCAAGGCCCGTCCGTGGGCAAGGACATTGCTCCGCTCAAGGACGCTTACAGCATTGAAGAGCTGAAAACCCTCGATGTGATTCTGACCTGCCAGGGTGGCGACTACACCAGCGAAGTCTTCCCGAAACTGCGCGAAGCCGGCTGGCAGGGTTACTGGATCGACGCCGCTTCCAGCCTGCGCATGCAGGATGATGCGGTGATCGTGCTGGACCCGGTGAACCGCAAGGTCATCGACCAGCAGCTCGACGCGGGCACCAAGAACTACATCGGCGGCAACTGCACCGTCAGCCTGATGCTGATGGGCCTGGGCGGTCTGTTTGAAGCCGGTCTGGTCGAGTGGATGAGCGCCATGACCTATCAGGCGGCCTCCGGTGCCGGCGCGCAGAACATGCGTGAACTGATCAAGCAAATGGGCGCCACACACGCCGCTGTCGCCGATCAACTGGCCGACCCGGCCAGCGCGATCCTTGACATCGACCGCCGTGTCGCCGAAGCCATGCGCAGCGACGCGTACCCGACCGAAAACTTCGGCGTACCGCTGGCCGGCAGCCTGATCCCGTGGATTGACAAGGAACTGCCGAACGGCCAGAGCCGCGAAGAGTGGAAGGCCCAGGCCGAGACCAACAAGATCCTCGGTCGCTTCAAGAGCCCGATCCCGGTCGATGGCATCTGCGTGCGCATCGGCGCCATGCGTTGCCACAGCCAGGCGCTGACCATCAAGCTGAACAAAGACGTGCCGATCGCCGACATCGAAGGGCTGATCAGCCAGCACAACCCTTGGGTCAAACTGGTGCCGAACAACCGCGACGCCAGCATTCAGGAACTGAGCCCGACGAAAGTCACCGGCACCCTGAACGTCCCTGTGGGGCGTCTGCGCAAGCTGAACATGGGCACGCAGTACGTCGGCGCGTTCACCGTCGGCGACCAACTGCTGTGGGGTGCGGCCGAACCGCTGCGTCGCATGCTGCGGATCCTGCTTGAGCGTTGATTGATTGAAGTAACGAAAGAACCCGTGCCTTGAAAGAGGTGCGGGTTTTTTTTCGCCCGGTGCGTCGCCAGTGAGGGCCTCTTCGCGGGCAAGCCTCGCTCCTACAAGAGATCCGGGCGTCCACATAGCCTGTAGGAGCGAGGCTTGCCCGCGAAGAGGCCGGTACAGGCACCGCAAATCCCCAGCCGAATTGCCTGCATGCCCCCCACCCGGTAAAGTGCCGCTCCCCCCGTTTCGCCAGAGGTAGAACCATGAGCCAGTCCTTTGATATTGCCGTGATCGGCGCCACCGGTACTGTCGGCGAAACGCTCGTGCAGATTCTCGAAGAGCGCGACTTCCCGGTCGGTAACCTGCACCTGCTGGCCAGCAGCGAATCCGCCGGGCATTCGGTGCCGTTTCGCGGCAAGAACGTGCGGGTGCGTGAAGTCGACGAATTCGATTTCAGCAAAGTCCAGCTGGTGTTCTTTGCCGCCGGCCCGGCGGTGACCCTGAGTTTCGCCTCGCGCGCCACCGCCGCCGGTTGCTCGCTGATCGACCTGTCCGGCGCGTTGCCGGCCGATCAGGCGCCGCAAGTGGTGCCGGAAGCCAACGCCAACATCCTCGCCGGTTTGAAAAAGCCCTTCCAGGTCAGCAGCCCAAGCCCGTCGGCCACGACGCTGGCCGTGGTGCTGGCGCCGTTGCTCGGTTTGCTCGACCTGCAACGCATCAACCTGACCGCCAGCCTGGCCGTCTCCGCTCAGGGCCGCGAAGCGGTGACCGAGCTGGCCCGGCAAACCGCCGAGCTGCTGAACGTGCGTCCGCTGGAGCCGACCTTCTTCGATCGGCAAATGGCGTTCAACCTGTTGGCTCAGGTCGGCAAGCCTGATGAGCAGGGTCACACGCTGTTGGAAAAACGCCTGGTGCGTGAGCTGCGTCAGGTCATGGCCCTGCCTTTATTAAAGATTTCCGTCACTTGCATTCAAGCCCCGGTGTTTTTTGGCGATAGCTTTAGCGTGACCTTGCAGTCTGCGAGCGCTGTGGACCTGGCGAAAATCAACGCAGCTCTGGAAGACGCGCCGGGTATCGAACTGGTGGAAGCCGGCGATTACCCGACAGCGGTAGGCGATGCGGTAGGGCAGGACGTGGTTTACGTCGGTCGGGTTCGTGCCGGAATCGACGACCCGTCGGAACTTAATGTGTGGCTGACGTCAGATAACGTACGCAAAGGCGCCGCGCTCAATGCTGTGCAGGTGGCTGAATTGTTGATAAAAGACCTGCTGTAAAAGATACTTGGCAACAATTTTTCGAATGAGTCCGGTCGAGCGTTATGCTTGGCCGGATTGCTGATGGCGAGCCACCCTGCGGGGCTTTCCGGGGCATGAATGAAACGATCGCGCGTGACGACCCTTCGTCGCCGCGCGCAATGCCTTACGGCAGCGGCTATCAACACCTTCTCGCTGGCCGAGGAATGTTCAAACAAAGGATGAGGCTATGGTTCAAGTTCGCAAACTGGTGTTAGCAATAGCGGCCGCCTCGGCGCTGTCCTCCGGTATGGCGCATGCCCTCGGGCTCGGGGAATTGACCCTGAAGTCGACGCTGAACCAACCTCTGGTGGCGGAAATCGAGCTGCTCGACGTCAAGGACCTCACCGCCGCGGAAGTGGTGCCGAGCCTGGCTTCGCCCGAAGATTTCGCCAAGGCCGGTGTCGATCGCCAGGCGTTTCTCAACGACCTGACCTTCACGCCCGTGCTCAACGCCAGCGGTAAAAGCATCCTGCGTGTGACGTCCAGCAAGCCACTGTCCGAACCGATGGTGAAATTCCTGGTTCAGGTGATGTGGCCCAACGGTCGACTGCTGCGCGATTACAGCGTGTTGCTCGATCCATCCAAATTCTCCCCGCAGACCGCTGAAGCGGCTGCGCAGCCTGCGCCGACCCAAGCGGTCACTGCGCCGGTGACCGGTGCCACCCAGCCGGCCCAATACACCACCACGCCGCGCGATACCCTGTGGGAAATCGCCGCGAAGGCGCGTAATGGCGGGTCGGTCCAGCAAACCATGCTGGCTATCCAGGCGCTGAACCCGGACGCCTTTATCGACGGCAACATCAACCGGCTGAAAACCGGTCAGGTGCTGCGCATGCCCGATCAGGCGCAGAGCACCAACCTGACGCAACCCAAGGCAATCGCTGAGGTTGCGGCGCAGAACACCGCGTGGCGCCAGGGTCGTCGTTATGTGGCGAAGCCCGGCACCGGGCAGCAGCAACTCGATGCTACCAAGCGTGGCCGAGCTGACGCCGCTCCGACGCAAGCAGCAAAAGACAATCTGAGCCTGGTCTCTGCAGAAACCGGCAAAGCCCGTGGCAAAGGCGCTGCAGGCGATGCCAAGGCCTTGGGCAACAAACTGGCTGTCACCCAGGAAAGCCTCGACACGACCCGTCGTGACAATGCCGAACTGAAAAGCCGCATGACCGATCTGCAAAGTCAGATGGAAAAGCTGCAACGCCTGATCGAGCTGAAGAACAACCAATTGGCCAAGTTGCAGGCCGAAGGCGCTGCTGATGCGCCGGCTGCAGCAGCGACCGCTCCGGCGATGTCTGCTGAACTGGCCGCCAACCCTGGGGTAGCGCCGACGGAAGTGCCTCCGGCTCCGGTAGCGCCTGCGCCAGAGGCGGCAACGCCTGAGGCCGCCCCGGCGCCAGTGCCTGCCGAGGCGGCAGTCGAGCCGACGCCAGTCGCTTCCGACGACCAGAAATTCAACGAGCTGCTGACCAATCCGGTCCTGTTGGGTCTGGTGGGCGGCGGTGCAGTGGTTCTGCTGCTGTTGTTGCTGTTGCTGGCACGTCGCCGCAAAGCGCAGCAAGAAGCCGAGAAACACCTGCGCATGGCTCGTGCCCTGGAAGAAGAGAAGGAGTTCTCCGCCGAACAGGACCTGCCGGAAAGCAGCTTCGAAGGCCTGGAAGTTCCGCCGCCGAGCGTGACGCTCGCTCCCGCGCCGATACCAACACCACCACCTGCACCTGCGCCAGCGCCAACTCCGGACGTAATGACGACGCCGATCGCCGCGCCACTGGTCTCGCCAGCAGCCGACCGCGATGACGACGTACTGACCAAGGCTCAGTCGCACATTGCCGCCGGTCGTTTGAACCAGGCAGCCGCGTTGCTCGAGGACGGCATCAAGCAAGAACCACAGCGAAGCGACCTGCGTCTGAAGCTGATGGAAGTCTACGGCCAGCAGGGCGATCGTGATGCATTTGTCGCTCAGGAGCGCCAGTTGGTGGCCAACGGTGACAACTTCGCCCAGGTCGAACAGCTTAAAACCCGTTTCCCTGCGATGGTTATCGCAGCTACCGGTGGTCTCGCCGCTGCCGCCATCGCTGCCGAGCTGGACGCGCAGTACGTCAAGGATCTGCTGCTGGACGAGCCGCAAGCGCCGACACCGGCAGTGCCTGATGACTTCGACAGCGCCTTCGATCTGAGCCTGGATGATCTGGAGAACGCTTCTCCGGCGGTGGTTGCAGCAGAACCGGAATCGGCAGCTGACCTTGAAGAATTCCCGCTGGATGACGACCTGAGCTTTGAGTCGGTGTTGAAGGAACAGACCGACATCAAGGAAAACCTCGACGACCTGTCGGACTTCGATCTGGACATGGATCTGGGCGCAGACCCATCGCCGGCGATGCTCGCTGAAGATGACTTCCTGCTGGATCTGGACGAAGGCGTGAAGGACTTGCCTGTCGAGCCTGTGAAACCTGAAGTTCCGCAGGACGACCTGGAGTTGCCGGCCGATTTCGACTTGTCGCTGGCCGATGAAATGGACAGCGCCACCACCCCCCCGGCTGAGCCGGACGCCTTCGCCGCTGAGCTGGAAGACGTCAACGCCGAGCTGGATCGTCTGTCCCAGAGCATGGGTGAGCCGACCTTTACCGCAGAAGACGCGATGGCTTCCGCGGCGGACGAGCCGGATTTCGACTTCCTCTCCGGCACCGATGAAGTCGCTACCAAACTCGATCTGGCCCAGGCCTACATCGACATGGGCGACAACGACGGCGCTCGGGACATCCTCAATGAGGTAGTGGCCGAGGGCAACTCTGGCCAGAAGAGTGAAGCCAAGGAGATGCTTTCGCATCTGGCTTGAGTAATCGGTAGGCAGTAAATGAAACGGCAGCCCATTGAGGCTGCCGTTTTTGTTTTAGCCGGTGGTGTAATGGTGTTTGGGCGATTGCCATCGCGGGCAAGCCCGCTCCCACAAGGGATCGGGTCGGATACAAGTGATGCGGACAGTCCCGATCCTGTGGGAGCGGGCTTGCCCGCGATGAGGCCCTCAGTGCCGGCGCAAATCCTGCCCGACAGGTTCCAAAAATGACGCGCCTCTGGCATCCCGGTGCCGCAGCCTTATAATGCCCGCCTTTGCGCATATCAGCAGGCTGTTACTCCTTGGCAAATATAGATAACCCGGCCGCCGAACTGGCGGCCGACGGCTTTTTCCGGATCGCGCTGGGCGTTGAATACAAAGGCTCGCGTTATCGCGGCTGGCAGCGCCAGGCCTCCGGCGTGCTCACCGTGCAGGAAACCCTCGAAAAGGCCTTGTCCAAAGTCGCCGACTCACCGGTGTCGTTGCTCTGTGCCGGGCGCACGGATGCTGGCGTGCATGCCTGCGGCCAGGTGGTGCATTTCGACACCCAGGTCGAGCGTTCGATGAAGGCCTGGGTCATGGGCGCCAATATCAACTTGCCCCACGACGTCAGTGTCAGCTGGGCCAAGGTCATGCCGGCGCATTTCCATGCGCGCTTCAAGGCCATCGCCCGGCGCTATCGCTACGTGATCTACAACGATCAGATCCGCCCGGCGCACCTGAACGAAGAAATCACCTGGAACCACCGTCCGCTCGACGTCGAGCGTATGGCCGAGGCGGCCCAATATCTGGTTGGCACTCATGATTTCAGCGCTTTTCGCGCCGGCCAGTGCCAGGCCAAGTCGCCGATCAAGGAACTGCACCACCTGCGTGTCACGCGCCACGGCAAGATGATCGTGCTGGATATCCGCGCCAGCGCCTTCCTGCACCACATGGTGCGCAACATCGCCGGTGTATTGATGACCATCGGTGCCGGCGAGCGCCCGGTGGAGTGGATGAAGGAAGTGCTGGAGAGCCGGATCCGTCGTTCTGGCGGGGTGACGGCGCATCCATTCGGTCTGTATCTGGTGCAGGTCGAATATCGCGACGAGTTCGAATTGCCTGAGCGTTACATCGGCCCACACTTCCTCACCGGCTTCTCTGAACTTGACGGCTGACGCCCTCGAACGCATTTGTTACCATCCGGGACTTTCTCGGATTTGCCCTGAGGTTTTATCGACATGTCAGCCGTTCGCAGCAAGATTTGTGGGATTACCCGCATAGAAGATGCGTTGGCGGCGGTCGAGGCCGGGGCGGATGCCATCGGGTTTGTGTTTTACGCCAAGAGCCCGCGGGCGGTGACGTTCCAGCAGGCGCGCGAGATTATCAAAGCGCTGCCGCCGTTCGTGACCACTGTGGGGTTGTTCGTCAACACCAGCCGCTGCGAGTTGGGCGAACTGCTCGACGCCGTGCCGCTGGACCTGTTGCAGTTCCATGGCGACGAAACCGCGGCCGACTGTGAAGGCTGGCACCGCCCGTATATCAAGGCGCTGCGGGTCAAGGCCGGCGACGACATCGCGGCGGCATGCGATGCATTTCCGAGCGCCAGCGGTATCCTGCTCGATGCCTACGTTGAAGGCGTACCCGGCGGAACCGGTGAAGCGTTCGACTGGTCTCTGATACCGCAAGGCTTGAGCAAGCCGATCATCCTCGCCGGTGGCCTGACCCCGGATAACGTTGCGCAGGCAATCGCCCGGGTTCGGCCTTACGCGGTGGACGTCAGCGGTGGGGTAGAGGCGAGCAAGGGCGTCAAGGATCACGCAAAGATTCAGGCATTCATCAAGGCGGTACGCAGTAGCACGTAGTTGATGTGACGGCTGGCAGACTGCCGCCGTCCCAAAATGCACTGCGCTGCACAAAGCAGGCACGGCTGAGGATTGATGGGTTGTACGCAGGTCACGCTTCACTGACCCGGCCATCCACCGATCATCGCCACACACATGAATTTAGCTCAAGGGCATACGCGGGGCTGCGAACCAGAGCGTTCGGGCCGCCGGTACTGGAGAAAGAAAGCATGAGCAACTGGTTAGTAGACAAACTGATCCCTTCGATCATGCGTTCCGAGGTCAAGAAGAGCTCGGTGCCTGAAGGTCTGTGGCACAAATGCCCGTCTTGCGAGGCTGTGCTGTATCGTCCGGAGCTGGAAAAGACCCTGGACGTTTGCCCCAAGTGCAACCACCACATGCGTATCGGCGCCCGTGCGCGCATTGACATCTTCCTTGACGCCGAAGGCCGTGCCGAATTGGGCGCGGACCTGGAGCCGGTTGACCGGCTGAAATTTCGCGACGGCAAGAAGTACAAGGATCGCCTGACCGCTGCCCAGAAGCAGACTGGCGAAAAAGATGCACTGATCTCCATGAGCGGCACCTTGCTGGGCATGCCGGTGGTGGTCTCGGCCTTCGAATTCTCCTTCATGGGCGGTTCGATGGGCGCCATCGTCGGTGAGCGTTTTGTCCGCGCCGCCAACTATGCGCTGGAAAACCGTTGCCCGATGATCTGCTTCGCCGCCTCTGGTGGTGCGCGGATGCAGGAAGCCCTGATCTCCCTGATGCAAATGGCCAAGACCTCTGCGGTACTGGCGCGTCTGCGTGAAGAAGGCATTCCGTTTATCTCCGTGCTGACCGACCCGGTCTATGGCGGTGTGTCCGCCAGTCTGGCAATGCTGGGCGACGTGATTGTCGGTGAGCCGAAAGCCCTGATCGGTTTCGCCGGTCCGCGCGTTATCGAGCAAACCGTGCGCGAAAAACTGCCGGAAGGCTTCCAGCGCAGCGAGTTCCTGCTGGAACACGGCGCGATCGACTTGATCGTTCACCGTCAGGAACTGCGTCCACGCCTGGGTAACCTACTGGCACAAATGATGGGCCTGCCGACGCCGAAATTCGTCGCCGCACCCATCGAGCCGATCGTGGTTCCACCGGTACCTGCCAACCTATGACCGAACGTACCCTTGGCGAGTGGCTCGCCTACCTTGAGCAGTTGCACCCTTCGGCCATCGACATGGGCCTTGAGCGCTCACAACAGGTAGCGTCCCGCATGGGACTGGGCAAGCCGGCGCCTCGGGTGATCACGGTCACCGGCACCAACGGCAAGGGTTCTACCTGCGCATTCGTGGCTTCGTTGCTGCGGGCTCAAGGCCTGAACGTCGGTGTCTACAATTCTCCGCACCTGCTGCGTTACAACGAGCGGGTGCAGGTCAACGGCGTCGAAGCAACTGACACCGAGCTGTGCGAAGCCTTTGCTGTGGTCGAGGCGGGCCGTGGCGAGACGTCCCTGACGTACTTCGAAATGGGCACCCTGGCGGCGTTCTGGCTGTTCCAGCAGGCCGGGCTTGATGCCGTGGTGCTGGAGGTCGGCCTGGGCGGGCGTCTGGACACGGTCAACGTGGTCGATGCCGACATGGCGTTGGTCACCAGCATCGGTGTCGATCACGCGGATTATCTGGGAAATACCCGTGAATCCGTAGCGTTCGAAAAGGCCGGCATCTTCCGTCAGGGCGCACCTGCGCTGTGTGGCGATCTCAATCCTCCGCAACCTTTGCTGGATAAAGCCCGCGAGCTCAATTGCCCGTTTTTCCTGCGTGGCCGCGATTTTGATCTTGGTATCACCGATCACAACTGGCAGTGGCGCGGTGTAGACGCTCAAGGGCGTGTGGTTGAGTTGCGCGATCTGCCGTTGCTCGACCTGCCGATGGAAAACGCTGCACTCGCCTTGCAGGCATACCTGTTGATCGGTTTGCCGTGGGTGGATGCACAGATTATTGAGGCCCTGAAAGCGACGCGGGTGGTCGGTCGTCTCGATCGCCGTCAGTTCGACTGGCAGGGCAAGCGCCTGAGCCTGTTGCTGGATGTGGGGCATAACCCGCATGCGGCCGAGTATCTGGCACGCCGTCTGGCCAGCCGTCCACCGGTCGGCAAGCGCCTGGCGGTGTTTGGATTGTTGGCGGACAAGGATCTGGATGGTGTTGTCGGTGAATTGAATGCTAGTGTCCAGCAATGGGCTGTCGCGCCGCTGGATTCACCGCGTGCGCGCCCGGTTGCCGATTTGCAGGCGGCGTTGCAGAACCTTGGCGCCGCGGTAACGTCCTATGACAGTGTGGCCGCCGCCCTGGAAGGGCAGTGCGCACTGGCGACGAGCGACGACGAGATTCTGTTGTTCGGATCATTTTATTGTGTTGCCGAGGCCCTTGAATGGCTGGCCCGGCGCTCCACGGAGGAAGCGGCAAATGGCATTGCTGGATAAGGCATACAAACAGCGCATGGTTGGCGCCCTGGTTCTGGTGGCGCTGGCGGTTATTTTTCTGCCGATGCTGTTTTCCCGTCAGGATGAGCAGCGTCAAGTGACGGTCGAAGCCCCGACTGCACCGCAAGCACCGTCGGTGCCGCAAGTGCAGGTCGAGCCGGTGGTGGTGCCTGAGCCGCAAGCGCTGCCTCAAGAACCGGTGCCGAGCGATGATGAGATCGCTCAGCAAGAAGCGCCGTCCGCGCCGATTGCGATTGCACCGAGTGCGCCAGTGGCGCCTGTGCCTGCTGCCAAGCCGGTCGCGCCAGCACCTGCTCCTGCTCCTGCTCCTGCTATGGCTGCCAAGCCTGCAACCGCGCCGTCTCAGCCAATCACTCCTGCGCCGGGCAAGCCGGACACGACTCAGAGTCGCGTCGATGCCAACGGCCTGTCGGTCAGCTGGTCGGTGCAACTGGCCAGCCTGTCGAGCCGTGCAAGTGCCGAAAGCCTGCAAAAAGACCTGCGCAGTCAGGGCTATAACGCCTACATCCGTACGGCCGATGGCAAGAATCGGGTGTTTGTCGGACCGCTGATCGAGCGCGCCGAAGCCGATCGTCTGCGTGACTTGTTGGGCCGCCAGAAGAACCTCAAGGGGTTTGTGGTGCGTTTCCAGCCTGAACGCGGCTGACACCGACGCTCATCTCTGTAGCAGCTGCCGAGCCCGCGAGGCTGCGTCCGGCTGCGAGGCGGCCGTAAACCCTGCTTCCACGGTGTGCCTGATGCACCGAATTGCCTGGATTTACGGCTGCTGCGCACCCGGACGCAGGCTTCGCCAGCTGCTACAGGGGCCGGTGT
This sequence comes from Pseudomonas sp. RT6P73, assembly GCF_054897715.1. Classification (NCBI taxonomy): domain Bacteria; kingdom Pseudomonadati; phylum Pseudomonadota; class Gammaproteobacteria; order Pseudomonadales; family Pseudomonadaceae; genus Pseudomonas; species Pseudomonas sp. RT6P73. The sequence continues at coordinate 1,798,108 of NZ_JBUBUV010000002.1, forward strand.
ACTTTAAAACTATCGCCCCGATTTGAAATGCACTGACAATCGCAGCTTACCGATAGCCATGGGCTCTGCTAAAATGCGCCGCCTTATCCGTCTGTAGGCTGCACTGTGCCATTTACCTGGGTTGACTGGGCGATCGTTGCAATCGTCGCCATCTCCGCATTGATCAGTCTGAGCCGCGGCTTCGTCAAAGAAGCATTATCGCTGGTGACCTGGATCATCGCAGGAGTCGTCGCCTGGATGTTCGGTGGTGCATTGTCCGAGTACCTCGCCGGATACATCGAAACGCCATCGGCTCGTGTGATCACGGGCTGTGCCATCATGTTTGTCGCCACTTTAATCGTAGGCGCAATGATCAATTATCTTATCGGCGAGTTGGTTCGCGTCACCGGATTGTCCGGGACCGATCGATTCCTCGGCATGGCCTTCGGCGCTGCGCGTGGCGTGTTGCTGGTGGTCGTGGCGGTCGGGCTGTTGAGCCTGGGGCCGGTACAGCAGGACGGGTGGTGGCAACAGTCACAGCTCGTGCCAAAATTTCTATTGGTCGCAGACTGGTCCAAAAACCTGATCCTCGGGTGGAGCAGTCAGTGGCTTGCCAGCGGTATCAGCGTACCCGCTGAGATACCGTTCAAGGAGCACCTCTTGCCGATGGCCAAAACGCCTCAGTGAGTTGTGCTCAGTTCAGATCCATTAAGTAGGGGTTGCGTCGCATGTGTGGCATCGTCGGTATCGTCGGTAAGTCGAACGTCAATCAGGCGCTGTATGACGCGCTAACCGTCCTCCAGCACCGCGGCCAGGACGCTGCCGGTATCGTGACCAGCCATGATGGCCGGTTATTCCTGCGCAAGGATAATGGCCTGGTGCGTGACGTGTTCCATCAGCGTCACATGCAGCGCCTGGTCGGTCACATGGGCATTGGCCATGTGCGTTACCCGACCGCGGGCAGCTCGACCTCGGCCGAAGCTCAACCGTTTTACGTCAACTCGCCTTACGGCATTACCCTGGCGCACAACGGTAACCTGACCAACGTTGAACAGCTGGCAAAGGAGATTTACGAATCTGACCTGCGCCACGTCAACACCAACTCCGATTCGGAAGTGCTGCTCAACGTGTTCGCGCACGAGCTGGCCCAGCGCGGCAAGTTGCAGCCAACCGAAGAAGACGTGTTCGCTGCCGTCACCGACGTGCACAACCGTTGCGTCGGTGGTTACGCGGTCGTCGCGATGGTGACCGGTTACGGCATCGTCGGTTTCCGTGACCCGCACGGCATCCGCCCGATCGTCTTCGGCCAGCGTCACACCGACGAAGGCGTCGAGTACATGATCGCCTCCGAAAGCGTCTCCCTGGACGTGCTCGGTTTCACCCTGATTCGCGACCTGGCCCCAGGCGAAGCGGTCTACATCACTGAAGACGGCAAGCTGCACACCCGTCAGTGCGCGACCAACCCGTCCCTGACCCCGTGCATCTTCGAACACGTCTACCTGGCGCGTCCGGACTCGATCATCGACGGCGTGTCGGTCTACAAGGCCCGTCTGCGCATGGGTGAGAAACTCGCCGAGAAGATCCTGCGCGAGCGTCCGGATCACGACATCGACGTGGTCATCCCGATCCCGGACACCAGCCGCACCGCGGCCCTGGAGCTGGCGAACCACTTGGGCGTCAAGTTCCGCGAAGGCTTCGTGAAGAACCGCTACATCGGCCGCACCTTCATCATGCCGGGCCAGGCTGCGCGGAAAAAATCCGTACGCCAGAAGCTCAACGCCATCGAACTGGAATTCCGCGGCAAAAACGTGATGCTGGTGGACGACTCGATCGTTCGCGGCACCACGTGCAAGCAGATCATCCAGATGGCCCGTGAAGCCGGCGCGAAAAACGTCTACTTCTGCTCCGCAGCCCCGGCCGTTCGCTACCCGAACGTCTACGGCATCGACATGCCGAGCGCCCACGAGCTGATCGCCCACAACCGTTCGACCCAGGACGTTGCTGACCTGATCGGCGCTGACTGGTTGATCTATCAGGACCTGCCCGACTTGATCGAAGCGGTCGGTGGCGGCAAGATCAAGATCGAGAAGTTCGATTGCGCGGTGTTCGATGGCCACTACGTGACCGGCGACGTCGACGAGGCTTACCTGAACAAGATCGAGCAGGCACGGAACGATGCCTCCAAGGTCAAGACGCAGGCAGTCAGCGCGATCATCGATCTGTATAACAACTGAGTAACTACCGGCCTAGTAGCGACCTGTCTGTAATGACCGCTCCTACAAGGTGTCATGCCTCCAGGCCGGTTTTGTATCTATTACCGAGCAAGGCAAGGAGTGACAGCATGAGTCAGGATTGGGATGCCGGTCGGCTGGACAGCGACCTCGAAGGCGTAGCGTTCGATACCCTGGCCGTACGCGCCGGTCAGCACCGCACGCCGGAAGGCGAACACGGTGATCCGATGTTCTTCACTTCCAGCTATGTCTTCCGTACCGCTGCCGACGCGGCGGCACGTTTTGCCGGTGAAGTGCCGGGCAACGTCTACTCGCGCTACACCAACCCGACCGTGCGTGCGTTCGAAGAGCGCATTGCCGCGCTGGAAAGCGCCGAGCAAGCGGTGGCCACGGCAACCGGCATGGCAGCGATCATGGCGGTGGTGATGAGCCTGTGCAGCGCCGGCGACCATGTGTTGGTGTCGCGCAGTGTGTTTGGCTCGACCATCAGCCTGTTCGAGAAGTACTTCAAGCGTTTTGGTATCGAAGTCGACTACGTGCCTCTGGCGGACTTGTCCGGTTGGGACGCGGCAATCAAGGCCAACACCAAATTGCTGTTCGTCGAGTCGCCGTCCAATCCACTGGCCGAACTGGTGGACATCGCCGAACTGGCGAAAATCGCTCACGCCAAAGGCGCGATGCTGGTCGTCGACAACTGCTTCTGCACCCCTGCGTTGCAACAGCCACTGAAGATGGGCGCGGACATCGTCGTGCACTCGGCGACCAAGTTCATTGACGGCCAGGGTCGTTGCATGGGCGGCGTTGTCGCCGGTCGCAGCGAGCAGATGAAAGAAGTGGTGGGTTTCCTGCGTACCGCCGGGCCGACCCTGAGCCCATTCAACGCCTGGATCTTCCTCAAGGGCCTGGAAACCCTGAGCCTGCGGATGAAAGCGCATTGCGCCAACGCCCAGCAACTGGCCGAGTGGCTGGAGCAGCAGGACGGCATCGAGAAAGTCCATTACGCCGGCCTCAAGAGCCATCCGCAGCACGAACTGGCTCTGCGTCAGCAGAAGGGTTTCGGTGCGGTCGTGAGTTTCGAGGTCAAGGGTGGCAAAGAGGGCGCTTGGCGTTTTATTGATGCGACCCGCCTGATTTCGATCACCGCCAACCTGGGCGACAGCAAAACCACCATCACGCACCCGAGCACCACCTCCCACGGCCGTTTGGCGCCGCAAGAGCGTGAAGCGGCAGGCATTCGTGACAGCCTGATCCGCGTCGCGGTTGGTCTGGAAGATGTGGCTGACCTGCAAACCGATCTGGCGCGCGGGTTGGCTGCCTTGTGATCGAGTTGTCGACGCCGGGTACGGGCACCCATGGCCGCGTTGCACTGGTCACCGGTGCCGCACGCGGCATCGGGCTGGGGATTGCGGCCTGGCTGATCAGCGAAGGCTGGCAGGTAGTGCTGACCGACCTGGATCGAGTGCGCGGTTCGAAAGTGACGAAAGTGCTGGGCGAAAACGCCTGGTTCATCGCCATGGACGTCTCGAACGAGGGCCAAGTGGCGTTGGGCGTCGCTGAAGTGTTGGGGCAGTTTGGGCGTCTGGATGCGCTGGTGTGTAACGCGGCGATTGCCGACCCGCACAACATCACTTTGGAAAGCCTCGATCTGGCTTACTGGAATCGGGTGTTGGCGGTCAATCTCAGCGGGCCGATGCTGTTGGCCAAGCACTGTGCGCCGTATCTGCGCGCTCACAGTGGTGCGATCGTTAATCTGGCCTCGACCCGCGCTGCGCAGTCCGAGCCGGACACAGAGGCTTACGCGGCGAGCAAGGGTGGTCTGTTGGCCCTGACTCACGCGCTGGCCATCAGCCTTGGGCCGGAAATTCGCGTCAACGCGGTCAGCCCCGGCTGGATCGATGCGCGAGACCCGGTGGCACGACGGGCCGAACCCCTGACCGAGGCCGACCATGCCCAGCATCCGGCGGGCAGGGTAGGGACCGTCGAAGACGTTGCGGCGATGGTGGCTTGGCTGCTGTCGAAGAATGCCGGTTTTGTCACGGGGCAGGAGTTTGTGGTCGATGGCGGCATGACCAAGAAGATGGTCTACAAGTAGAAGCTGCAATCCTCAAGCTGCAAGCGGCAAGTAAATGCGAGCTCGTGCAGGCCCTGAATACGCAGTCCTGCTTTTACTTGCCGCTTGAAGCTTGTGACTTGAAGCTGTTTTGAAAAAACTTCAATCCTGCTATTGACTTAGGTTCGCTACCTGCGTAAATTTCGCGGCCTCGGAGATGCAAACGGGTGATTAGCTCAGCTGGGAGAGCGTCTGCCTTACAAGCAGAATGTCGGCGGTTCGATCCCGTCATCACCCACCAAATCCGAGAGTCTTGCGAAAGCAAGATGGAAGCTTTTAAAAGCCTCCACCGACGCGCAGCGGTAGTTCAGTCGGTTAGAATACCGGCCTGTCACGCCGGGGGTCGCGGGTTCGAGTCCCGTCCGCTGCGCCATATTTTCCGAGTCAGGCTTGTCCTGATTCGAGATTGAAAGAGAGACTGAAAAGTCTCAGAGCTTTTAATCAGACGAGTTACTTGGACGCAAGTCCAAAGCGATACGCAGCGGTAGTTCAGTCGGTTAGAATACCGGCCTGTCACGCCGGGGGTCGCGGGTTCGAGTCCCGTCCGCTGCGCCATATCTGCTTCAAGGCCCACTGAACGCCTTGGAGCTACGAAGAAAGCCACTGGCTGTCTTCGAGTCGATAGCAAAGACCCTGGTCGAAAGACCGGGGTTTTTTGTGTCTGCGATTTGGCTTTTCCTCCCGCCATACCCTGCCAATCCAACCTTTCTGCTCAGCCGATGCATAAAGGGCTTCCTTCACACGCCCGACATTAATTAGAATCACTCTCATTTACGATAACTCCTGGCACAGGGCTTCTTGAAATGAGTGATGCAGCGATGCCGGAGGAGCAAACCTTCCACGATTTGTACCGCGACCATCGCAGCTGGCTCGAAAGCTGGTTGAGACGACGCATGAGCAATGGTCACGATGCGGCGGACCTGAGCCAGGATACGTTCGTGCGTTTGCTCGCTAGCTCCCAGCGCATTGCTGACCTGCAAGAACCTCGCGCCTACCTGGCGACCGTGGGCAAACGGTTGCTCACCAACTTCTACAAGCGCCGCAGCCTGGAGCAGGCTTACCTGAATGCCCTGGCGCTTTTGCCAGAAGACTGCGTGCCATCCCCCGAACAGCGCTGGATCCTGCTGGAAACCTTGCAAGCCCTCGACGAATTGCTCGATGGATTGCCGACCCCGGTACGACGGGCGTTTCTCTGGAGCCAACTGGAAGGCCTGGGTTATCAAGAAATCGCCGAGCGCCTGCAAGTCTCGGAGCGCACGATCAAGCGCTATATGGCCCAAGCCTACGAGCATTGCCTGCTGGTGACACTGTGAGCGCTTCCGCACCTTCGGCCGACGCCCGCCAGGTTATACGGTCGGCCGCGCAGTGGTTGGCGCTCATGGAGTCGGGCACTGCCAATGAGCGGGATCGAGCCGAATTGCAGAGTTGGCGCGACAGCCATTCCAGCCACGAGCAGGCCTGGCAAAAAGCGCAACTGCTGCGTCAACGCTTTGCCGAGCTGCCGTCAGCACTGGCGATGGCCAGTCTGGATCGACCGCAGCCGAGCCGGCGCACCGTGCTCAAGCGCGCCGTCGGCGCGGTGGCATTGGTGCCGGCCGCCTGGCTGATCAGTCGACAGTTGCCGTTGGATGTCTGGAGCGCCGACCTACGGACGGCGACCGGGGAGGGCAAGAAAGTCCAGTTGGCCGATGGCAGCTTGCTGCAATTGAACACCGCGAGCGCCGTCGATATCGATCTGAGCAACCGGCTACTCAAACTTGTTGAGGGCGAAATAGCCCTGAAAGTCCCCGGCACTTCGCCGATGACGATCCAGACGCACTTCGGCCAGGTGGTCGTCAGTCAAAGCGAAGTGTGTGTTCGTCAGTGGCAGACGGGGTGCAAGGTATCGGCACTCAAGGGCACGGTGCAGTTGCAGCCTTTGCACGGACCGGTCTTTTCGTTGCGCGCAGGCCAGCAAGTCAGCCTTCAGGCAACGGGTGCCGGCGCTGTAGAGCCTTTCGACGTGCTCGCGCCAGGCTGGCGCGATGGTGTGCTGATGGCGCAGAACCAGCCCCTGGGGGATTTTTTGCGCGAGCTCAGCACTTATCGCCCGGGCGTGTTGCGCTGGGAGCCGGAGCTGGAATCCCTGCGTGTCACCGGCAGTTTTCGCCTGGAGGACACCGATCGTATCCTCGCGCTGCTGGCGGCCAGCCTGCCGCTGGAGGTGCATTCGCGTACGCGTTATTGGGTAACGCTGCTGCCGCGCAAAAATAGTGTTTGAAGCGTGTCCCCTTTTTTCGCCTCGCTTGTCATTCAAGGCAAGTGAACGAATTAAGAGAGCTTCTTCAATGCCCGCAGTGTTCCCGTCCAGTCCGCGTTTGGCTTCATCCCGCCTGCGCCCGTTATTGCACTTGAGTCTGTTGCTGAGCCTCAGCACCTGTCCGTTGTTCATCACCGCCGGTTGGGCCGAAGACGCGCCTCGACGCAGTTATCAGGTGCCGGCCGGCAGTCTCAGCGCAGCGCTGACCCGTTTCGCCGGGCTGGCGGGCGTCAACCTCTCGGTTGACCCGGCGCTGGTCAGCGGTCGCAACAGCCCCGGTCTGTCCGGCGAATACGCAGTGGAGGAGGGCTTTGCTCGACTGTTGCAGGGTTCCGGCCTGCAACTGCAGCCGGTGGGTGAACAGGCGTACATCCTGACGCCAGTGCCAGAAGGCAGCGGCCTGCAATTGGGCGCCACCTCGATTCTCGGTGCCATCGACCCGGTGGACGGCGATCCGTATGCCGGCGGCCAGGTGGCGCGCCGTGGTTCGCAAGGCCTGCTGGGCTCGAAAGACTTTATGGAAACGCCGTTCAGCATGACCACCTACACCAGCGAGGTGGTCAAAAACCAGCAGGCGCGTACCTTGGGCGACCTGATCGCCAACGATCCGTCGGTTCGTGCCACCAACCCGGCGGGTGGGCGTTATGAGCAGTTCACCATTCGCGGGCTTAGCCTGTTCAACAGTGATGTTGCCTATAACGGTCTCTACGGCGTCCTGCCGACCTACACGATCGACATGGAAATGGCCGACCGTGTCGACGTCCTCAAGGGACCGAGCCAGCTGATCAACGGCATCTCACCAAGGGGCAGCGTGGGTGGCGGGATCAACGTGGTGCCCAAGCGTGCCACCGACAAGCCCATTACTTCGTTCACCGGCACCTACGCGTCCGACAGCCAGGTCGGCGGTGCCGTGGATGTCGGCCGGCGCTTTGGTGAAGACAACAAGTTCGGTCTTCGCTTCAATGGGGTCAAGCAGTCTGGTGACACCGATTGGGACCACCAGAATGTCGACCGCGAGATGGCTGTGCTGGGCCTGGATTTTCGCGGTGAGCGCTTGCGGCTTTCGACGGATATCGGGCGTACCGAGCGTGACACCGACGCGCCGCAAGAACGCGTGCAGGTCAACGCCAACGCGCAGGTTCCGCGTGCCAGCGATGTGCGCCACAACTATGCGCAGCCGTGGAGCAAGGCGAGCACCAACGACACGTTTGGCACGGTGAACGGCGAATTCGATGTCAACGATTCCGTCATGCTGTATGGCGGTGTGGGCGCGCGCAAAAGCAACCATGATTTTCTCCGGCATGCCGTTGCGGTCACAAACAACGCGGGGGATTTCAGTGTTCAGCCACGTGATTTCACCCGCGACGAAAATGTCCGGACGGCCACGGCAGGGGTGCGCAACTGGTTTCATACCGGTCCGGTAAGCCATGAGGTCAACCTGGCCGCCAGCTATTTCTACATGGACTTCGAGAACGGTGGAGCCCGTTATGCGGCGGCGCCCAGCAACCTCTATAACCCGGTGGAAACACCGACGCCGGTCAGACCCACGCGGCAGGATGCGAAGGTCTATACCGAGAACCGCTTCAGCGGCGTGGCATTGTCCGACACCTTGGGTTTCTTCGATGACCGGTTGCTGCTGACCCTCGGCGCCCGCTGGCAGCGGGTGAAGGTTGACGACTGGTCGGATAACGTCAAAGGCGACACGGCCTACGATGAGGAAAAGGTTTCGCCGTCGGGCGGCATCCTGTTCAAGGCCACCGATAAGCTGTCGCTGTACGCCAACTACATGGAAGGCCTAAGCCAGGGCAAGATCGCGCCGTCGACTTCGGTGAACGAGGACGAAATCTTCCCGCCGTTCATCAGCCGTCAGGTCGAGGTCGGCGCCAAGTATGACGCGGGTGCATTTGCCGTGACCGCCGCGGTATTCCGGATCAAGCAGCCAGCTTATGAGACCAACGCCACGACGCGCGTCTTCGGCCCGAACGGCAAGCGTGAGAACACAGGGGTGGAACTGAGTGTGTTCGGTGAACCGCTCGACGGTTTCCGCCTGCTCGGCGGTGTCATGTACATCGACAGCGAGTTGACCAACACCGCCAATGGCACCTTCGACGGCAACCGGGCGCCGGCCACGCCGAAATACAACATCAACCTGGGCGCCGAGTGGGACGTGCCGACCGTAGAGGGCCTGACTCTCACCAGCCGTGGCATCTATTCCAGCTCGCAGTACCTGGACCAATCCAACAACAAGGAAATCGACTCCTGGGAGCGCTTCGACGTGGGCGCACGCTACGCATTCAAGGTCGAGGAAAAGAACATCACCTTGCGCGCCAATATCGAGAACGTGGCGGACAAGCGTTATTGGAGTTCGGCCGGGGCGTCGGATGACAGCGAGCCTGGGTTGACGCTCTCGACCCCGCGCACCTACCTGCTTTCAGCGACCGTCGATTTCTGAATTGATCACAGCGAGCCCGGGCTCACCTGTAGCAGCTGTCGAGCCCCAGCGAGGCTGCGTCCGGCTGCGAAGCAGTCGTAAATCCTGACACCCTGACCTTCCTGAAAAGTTGGGGCAGTGGTTCTACGACTGCTTCGCAGCCGGACGCAGCCTCGCTGGGGCTCGACAGCTGCTACAGGTGAGCACAGGGGCTGCTTGGGCTGATGATTGAGTTATTGCGGCGCAATGCCGTGCTGATTTGATCATTCGGTCAGTTTTTTTGTAACTGGTTGTTTGCCGCGAGCGCATAAACCTTTAAAGTTAACCTTTCGGTCAGCTTTGCACTGTCAACACAGCCCTTTGCATCGTCAAAAAGGGCTTCTGCAAGACTCGAGATCCCCAGAACATAACCAGAAGGGCGGACCCATAACCGCCCAGAGGATGATCCATGTCCAACCGTGAAATATCCCGGCGCTCGTTCCTTCAGGGCGGGCTGGTGGCGGGTGTGAGCGTGACGCTCACACCGCTCAGCAGCCAGGCGCTGGCGGCCTTGATGGAAAACAGCGTGACCGTGCCGTCCGAGCAATGGCTCGGCAACAACGGCAAGGCGCGCTCGCGTAACGATGCCTTGTCCAAGGTCTGCGGCAGCAAAGTCTTTGCCCGCGACATCCGTGCCAAGGACATGCCGGGCTGGCCGCAGCAGCAAGGCCACGCCATGCTGCTGAAAACCACCAAGGCCGATCGAATCTACGCAGGTTATGACCTGTCGTGGCTCGGCGCCGAGTTGCAGCCGGACCGCATCGTCACTGCCGCCGACCTGGACAAGGACGGCATCGCGTTTCCGGAAGAGCACGCTCCGGATCCGCTGCTACCCGAAGGCAAGGTGCCGATGTTCATCGGTCATCCCGTGGCTATCCTGATCTGGAACGACTTCGAGCGTTTCCGTCAGGCCAAGGCCAAACTCAAATTCAATGACAAAGCGATTCGTTACGGCGACAAAGTGCCGTTCTACGAAGGCGACCCGTACGGCAGCTTCCGCTACGTGCGGGTCGGCGGCGCGACCTCGGCCGACGAAGATGAATTCGCCAGCCTCAAGGATTCGATCCTGTTCCCGATGCTGCGCAACCGTCGTCCGGTGTGGAATTCCCAACCGAACCTGCACGGCAACCTGACCGAGCGCGGGCTGTTTTACGCCGAGCGCATGAAGCAGCAGATCGACACCCCGCCCGACAACTGGCTGGTGTTCGACGAGCGCTACAAAACCCCGTCGATCGAGCCGGCTGCCATGGAACCGGACAACGGCAACGGCTGGTACGACCCGGCGACCAAGACCCTGCATTTCGTCGTCGCCACCCAGTGCCCGCTGGAGACCGCGACTGAAACCGCGAAGATGATCGCGCCGTCGCGTTTCGGCCTAGCCAACCTGAACATGCACCCGGGTTATACCGTCGGCTACGGCTCCAAAGACCACAACATTTTCGTCTACTACGCGGCGCTTGCGGCGTTGTACGGCGCCGGTGTGCCGGTGCGTCTGGCCAATGATCGCTACGAGCAGTTCCAGAGTGGCATCAAGCGTCATCCGTTCGATATCCGCTACCAATTGGCGGTGGACAAGACCGATCACAGCTTCAAGATTTTCCGCGCCGAGATGAACGTCGACGGCGGCGGACGGATCAACTACAGCCCTTCAGTAGCGGCGGTTGGCGCCACGGCGGCGCAGTCGATCTACTACATGCCGCAGAACGATTTGCAGGTCACCGCCTACCATTCCCGCGCCGTTGAAGCCGGATCGATGCGCGGTTACGGCACGCTGCAAAGCATGGCCTCCACCGAGATGATGGTCGACGAAATCGCCGATCGCCTCGGCATCGACGCCATCGATCTGCGCAAGAAAAACGCCATGGTCTCGGGCATGAAAAACACCCAGGGTGCAGTGCCGGCGGGTGCGTTGCGTCTGCACGAGATTCTCGACAAGGCAGCCGTGCACGAAGTCTGGAAGAACCGCGACGCGATCAAAAAGCAGCGTGAAGCCCAGGACCCGGACAACTGGTACGGCGTCGGTTTTGCCATCTGCCAGAAAGACTTCGGCACCGGTTCCGAAGCGCCGATGGCCAGCATCGAATTCACCGCTGATGGGCACATCACCCTGCGCCACATTGGTATCGAAATCGGCACCGGCATGTCGACGTCGCAAGCCTTGGTCGTGGCTGATTTCCTCGGCGTTCCCGCGACTGAAGTGAAGACCGGCGAGACCGAATGGAAAGAGTTGCAGCTGATCACCGGGGGCAACCCGTACATCATGAGCCAGGCCGAGCAGGACAATTTCCTGCGCAACCCTCGCTGGGTCGGCAAGCTCGCCTCGGCTTCGTCGGCGACCAACTCCGCGTACTACTTCAGCCACGCCACCCGTGAAGCGGCGCGCGTGCTGTTCAACCACGGCTTGTGGCCGGCGGCGTTGCAGATTTGGGGGCAAGGCCCTTACGGCGGCCAGGCCAATCCGTATGTGGTGCGCCGCGAAGATGCGCATTGGGTCGACGGCCGACTCACCGCCAACGGCATGCAGCCGCTGAGCTTTGAGCAACTGGCCAAACACGCCCACGAAAAAGGCCTGGTGACCGGCGCGACGGTGCACGGTTTCAACCGCTGGAGCTGGGCCGAGGCCGAGTTCAGCATCGACGGCGTGCGCGAGCGATTGCCCCTTGATGGTCTGGCAGTGAAGTACGGTGACGGCGCTCCGAACGTGAAAAAGGCGCAAATGAACAGCGCCGGTTTCCACCTGCTCGACCGCCATAACATCCATTACCCGGACACTCAGTTGAACAACGCGGCGGTGACTTATTACAGCCCGGTCGCGACCCTGGTGGAATTGAAAGTGAACAAGGGTTCGGCCGAAGTCCAGGTGCTCAACCATCACTCGTGGGTCGAGTGCGGTCGGGTGTTGGTGGAAGAGCTGGTCAAGGGTCAGCTCGAAGGCGGGATCGCCATGGGCATCGGCCATGCGTTGATGGAAGAGATGCCGCTGTACGAAGGCGGGCCGGGGGAGGGTGACTGGAACTTCAACCGTTACCGCTTGCCAATGGCACGCCACGTTGCGGTCTGGAAACAGACGGCCGAGATCCTCCCGCCGCTGTCGCCGAGCGATCCATCCAAGGGCATTGCCGAAGTGGTGATGATCCCGGTGGTCGGCGCCATCGGTAACGCGGTGGCGCACGCCATCGGTAAACGGGTCCGCGACCTGCCCATCACTTCCGCACGCATCAAGGAGGCCCTCAATGGCTAACCGTCCGCTTCAACTGACCCTCAACGGTCAATCCGTCGGCCCGGTGGACATCCCTGATGACCTGCCGATGATCGATTACCTGCACGAATACAAAAACCTCACCGGCTCGCGCCTCGGCTGTGGCCAAGGCATTTGCCACGCTTGCGTAGTGATCGTGGATAACCCGGACGGCACCAGCGAAGAAGTGCGCACCTGCATCACCGGCGCGCACTATTTCGAGGGCAAAAAGGTGCGGACCATTGAAGGCCACGCGACCCGCGACGAGCAGGGCCAGGTCACCGAACTCAATCCGATCCAGCAGCGCTTTGTCGATGAATTCGCCTTCCAGTGCAGCTACTGCGCACCGGGTTTCGTGAATGCCGCGACGGTGTTGGTGGAGAAGCTGCAGCGCCAGCCCATCGTCAAAAGCCAGCTGGAAAAAGTCATCGAAGACAGCCTCGGTCACCACATCTGCCGCTGCACCGGATACGTTCGCTACTACAGCGCGACGCGCAACGTGCTGACCGATCTCGGCCTGGTCAAGGAGGGTTAAGCATGAAGCGTTTACTTTCCCGCCTGGCGTTGGCGGTCGGTCTTATTGCGCCTGTGTTGTCGGCTCATGCGGATGATCAGGTTGTTCGCGGCGCCTATCTCGCTCGCGCCGCCGATTGCATGGCTTGCCACACCGCGCCGGGTGGTGCGCCGTACGCGGGCGGTCTGCCGATCGTCTCGCCGTTCGGCACGATCTACGGCACCAACATCACCCCGAGCAAAGAGCACGGCATCGGTTTGTACACCGATGACGAGTTCTTCGCCGCGCTCACCGAAGGCAAGCGTCGCGATGGCGCGAACCTGTACCCGGCGATGCCTTACACCTCGTATCACCTGATGCCGCGCGCCGATTCCGACGCGATTCACGCCTACCTGAAAACCGTCGAGCCCATCGAACGTGCGGCGCCGGTCACCAGCCTGAGCTTCCCGTTCAACGTGCGCCAGGGCTTGATGGGCTGGAACATGCTCTACGGCAAGGACGTGAAACTGGAACCGGCCGAAGGCAAAAGCGAAGCCTGGAAACGTGGCCAGTACATGGTCGACGTGCTCGGTCACTGCGGCGAATGCCACACGCCGCGCGGTTTGCCGGGTGCGATGCAGCAGGACAAACGCATGACTGGCGGCCTGCTCAACGGCTACCTGGCGCCGAGCTTGCTGGCCAATGACCTGGCCGCTCGCGGCTGGAATCCTCAGGACCTGAGCTCGTTCCTCAAGCACGGCATGAGCGCCCAGGGCACGATGTTCAACGAGATGTTCCCGGTGTTCCACAACAGCACCCAAGGCCTCAATGATCCAGACCTGGCGGCGATGGCGACCTTCTTGCTCGGCGATCAGCCGCCGGCGGCGAAGGTGCTGACGGACGTGCCGCTGGACAAACTCAGTGCCAGCGCCCAGCGCGGTCGTCAGGACTACCTGAATGTCTGCGCCGGTTGCCACGCGGTCGGCGGCGAAGGCAAACCACACATCGCCGTGGCCATGCGCGGCAACACCACGCTGCGCCTGGAAGATCCACGCAACCTGGTGCGAGTGATCGACGACGGTATCGGTGAGCAGAAATTTGCCGGGTTCGAACACATGCAACCGATGCCGGCGTTCGCCGAAAAACTCAGCCACGAGCAACTCACCGATCTGCTGAACTACCTGCGTCAGGGGTGGGGTGGTCAGCCGGGTGATCTCGCGGTGAAGGACGTGCAGACGTTGCGGGCCGATGCACCGCCGCTCGAGCACAAGGCGCACTGACATGCAGCATCTCGATCTGCAAGTCGTGCGACGGGCGCTGGAATGGTCGATCGCTGGCCGGCGTATCTGGCTGTGCACGGTGCTCGCCACTTATGGCTCGGCACCGCGTGCGCCGGGCTCGCTGCTGGCGGTGAACGCGGATGGACAATGGATCGGCTCGCTGTCCGGCGGCTGCGTCGAGGAGGACTTTCTCGAACGCGTCGCTGAGGGGGCGTTTTTTGATGTGGTCAGCGTCATTCGTTATGGCGAAGGCGATGATCCGCGTTCTCGCGTGAGTCTGCCCTGCGGCGGCGTGCTCGATGTGCTGGTGGAGAAGCTTGAACCCGATTGCGAGGTTCAGGCTCATCTGCGGGAACTGGAGTTGGCGTTGCTGGGCCAGCGTCGGCTGATCCGCGAGGTCGATCTGGCCAGCGGTGCGCGCGGTCTGTTTGTCGATCGCGAACAGGGCGTGCGCATCGAACGTGAGATTGACCGGGTGCGCGTGCGGATCGGCGCGGCTCAGCGTTTGTTGTTGGCGGGGTATTCCAGCGTCGCTCAGGCGTGTGCAGAGTTTGCGGTTGGCTTGGGGTTCGAGGTGATTCTCTGTGATCCGCGGGACGAAGTGCTGGAAGGCGTCGTGCTGGAAAACGTCGAGATTCGTCGTCAATTGCCGTCGGTGTTCATTGCTGACGGCGGCTGCCACAGCGACACCGCGGTGGTGGCCTTGACTCACGATCCGCGCATCGACGATCTGGCGATGATGGAAGCCGTGCGCACCGAGGCGTTTTACATCGGCGTGATGGGCTCCATGCAGACCTCGCAAAAGCGCTTCGAGCGGTTGCGCAGGATTGGTGGTTTGGGCGATGTAGAACTCGCCCGGATTCATGCTCCGATCGGCCTGAACCTCGGCAGCAAGACCCCGGCAGAAATCGCCTTGGCCGTTCTCGCCGACATCCTGCGAATCCGCAGCGGCATCGCGCGGGATCGGCTCTAAGCACCATTACCCGCAGGGAAGACACAATTACCCCTGTAGGAGCGAGCCTGCTCGCGATAGCGGACTGACAGGCAGCATTGATGTTGAATGTGACGGCCTCATCGCGAGCAGGCTCGCTCCCACAAAATCGTTGTTGTGCCGGTCAGTACCCGAACTTGTCCCGCAACCCGTAATACCATGCGCCCAACGCGGCAAACGGCGTGCGCAGCAATTGTCCGCCGGGGAACGGGTAGTGCGGCAGATCGGCAAACGCGTCGAAACGCTCGGCCTGGCCACGCAACGCTTCGGCCAGCACCTTGCCCGCCAAATGCGTGTACGTCACACCGTGGCCGCTGCAACCCTGGGAATAGTAGATGTTGTCGCCGATCCGTCCGACCTGGGGAAGGCGCGACAGGGTCAGCAGGAAATTGCCGGTCCAGGCGTAGTCAATCTTCACGTCCTTGAGCTCAGGGAACGCCTTGAGCATCTTCGGCCGGATGATCGCTTCGATGTTCGCCGGATCCCGCGCTCCATAGACCACGCCGCCACCGAAGACCAGGCGCTTGTCGCCGGTCAGTCGGTAGTAATCGAGCAGGTAATTGCAGTCCTCGACGCAGTAATCCTGAGGCAGCAGGCGCTTGGCAAGTTCATCACCCAAAGGTTCGGTAGTGATGACCTGAGTACCGCAGGGCATCGACTTGGCCGCCAGCTCCGGCACCAGATTGCCGATATAAGCATTGCCGGCAACGATAATGAACTTGGCCCTGACCTTGCCCTGTGGCGTATGTACCACCGGATTCGCGCCGCGCTCGATGCGCACCGCCGGCGACTGCTCATAAATCGTGCCGCCCAGCGACTCGACCGCCGCCGCTTCGCCCAGCGCCAGGTTCAGCGGATGAATGTGCCCGCCGCTCATGTCGAGCATGCCGCCGACATATTGATCGCAGGCCACTACTTCACGAATGCGCTTTTGATCCAGCAACTCCAGCTGCGTATGACCAAAACGCTCCCAGAGGCGCTTCTGCGATTCCAGATGCCCCATCTGCTTGGCGGTGATGGCAGCGAATACGCCGCCGTCCTTCAAGTCGCACTGGATATTATATTTGGCGACCCGCTCACGAATGATCCGCCCACCCTCAAACGCCATTAGCCCCAGCAACTGAGCCTGCTTGGGGCCGACACTGCGCTCGATCACATCAATGTCACGGCTATAA
The DNA here is from genome assembly GCF_054897715.1 of Pseudomonas sp. RT6P73. Taxonomy (NCBI): domain Bacteria; kingdom Pseudomonadati; phylum Pseudomonadota; class Gammaproteobacteria; order Pseudomonadales; family Pseudomonadaceae; genus Pseudomonas; species Pseudomonas sp. RT6P73. Next base: position 1,814,374 of record NZ_JBUBUV010000002.1, read on the forward strand.
CTGTTAACGATCTGGCCACCGTTACGGCCCGACGCGCCGAAGCCCACCTTGGCGGCTTCCAGCACCGTGACCTTAAAACCGTTTTCCAGCAGAAACAGGGCAGAGGACAGCCCGGTGTAGCCCGCGCCGATCACACAGACATCAGTCTCCACGTCATCCTGCAAGGCCGGACGCGGCGGGACCGCATTCGCCGACGCGGCGTAATAGGATTCGGGGTAGGGGGTGTTCGCCATCCGGCTGCCTCTGTTTAATATATTTTACGAGTGCATCGATCCTACCCGAGTTAAAAATCGACCGCCAGCCACCGGAAAATCTTCTTAACCGCCGCGAAATTAAATATTTTGCATATTCATAGGGTTAGCTCGAAAAAAGGTGTTGACACCCCTCCGGAATTCCGTAGAATGCCGCCTCACAGCAGGCACGTAGCTCAGTTGGTTAGAGCACCACCTTGACATGGTGGGGGTCGTTGGTTCGAGTCCAATCGCGCCTACCAAACAAAATCCGCTCTGCTGGGCGGTCTAGAAGGGGTTACCAGAAATGGTAACCCCTTTTTGCTTTCTGCGATTTGCAAAACTTTTGCAAAACTTTTGCAAAACTCCCACCTCAGAACGCCAACTCGGCGCTCACCTCCAAGTACTCGATCTTCTTTTCGTCGTGCCCCTCCTGATAGTGCTTCGTCATCTTCTCGTCCGCATGCCCCATCAATGCTTGAATGTACTACTGCGGGAAATCTTGCTGTTCGTACAGCCACGCCCCCAAAGCGCGGATCTCGTGAAAAGTAGGCCGCTCTCCGGCCGGCGCGTCTTCGTAGGCCTTCGAATCGTCACGTGCCTGAGCGAAGGAGTTGGTTAGGTAGCCCGCCGTCAGAGAGTTCCAGTGCAACTTCACGTCGAGCTGGGTCCGCTTGCGCGCCTTAGGTGAATAATGGATCAGGTACGGGCAGACGACAGGCGACCGCATGCACTCCATGACCACTTCCCGAGTGCTTGGCCCATGACAATCTCCAGGTAGACGGGCTTGTCGTTTCTGCGTCTTACTGGGTCAAAAAATAAGATTGGTCAATCGTGTGTTTCTGCTCTCTCATTGATGCTGGGCTTCGGCGCCTGTTCCTGCCAACAAATTTACGGCAGTCCGCAAGGTGTTTTCAGAAACGTGGAAACCTGCAATTCAGGCGTAAACTGGCGGTGCTACCTCACCAAAAGGAGCCGCATATGATCGCCGACCAAATGAACAAACAGGCATCTGAAGACAGGGCTGTTTGGGATCAATACTTCTGCGCTGCGTTGATTGCGGAAAGCAATCTGACGGCACCGGTTGTAGGAGGGGCTACTCACGAAGACAGGCAGAACCTGTTGATCGAAAGGGCCAAGGCGCTTGCCGACAAGATGATGAAAAACCGAAAATAACCAGAGCCCAGCCATCGCGCTGGGCTCTTCGCATTCGGCCATCAATGACGGGCGATGCGCGAGTGTCTAGGATCCATAAAAATAGTGTGGATATTTAATGGGTTACGACATTTTTTAACCAGGCAGTGATGGAAAATATATTGTTACAAGTGAGCGGTTGGGCTATTATCGCCCCGCGTTCACCACCACGGTTTATGCATTTTTAAGTCCCAAGCTTCCATCAGCTGCTTGGGATTTTTTTTTGCCTTGAATTTGTCCTGGTTCACTCGACCATCACACAGATCCTCAGCTATTTCCCTGCGCTCTGAAAAAATCGCCGATATGCCGTGCTGCTTCTCTGGGTGAAACCTGCAGCAGGCAATGCGGAGCCTGGACATCGATGACATTTACGTCTGGCTTGATCGATGAGACAAGTCTCGACGCAGTCTCCGGAACCACCCAGTCTCGGGTGGCGCGAAGATAAAGCGTGGGCACGTTGATCCTGGCCAGTTTTTCGGACACATCGACGGCGAGAACCGCGCTTAATCTTGATCGCATCACTGCGGGGCGGACTTGCTTGATGGCCTGGCACAGGGCAGTGCGCAAAGCCCTGGAGGAAAAACCGCCGAGTAAAACGTTGCTGATCCAGCCGACAGGCAGATACCGGATCGGCATCGCGGCTATCAGAAAACTCAGGTGCCTGAAGAGAGGTCGCGGGTTGCTCGCAAATGTGCTGCACAGGACGAGCCCCACCTGTTGCGGCAAACGCAACGCCGACAGTGAAATGGCGATAGGGCCCGAGAACGATTCGCCGAGCAAGACGAACGGCCTGTCGGTTGGCAGCGACTGGCGGGCGATTGCCTCAAGCTCTGCGTAGTTCAAGGGGATGTCGCAAGGATAGGTCACGACGACGATCTCGAAATCCGCTTTCAGTGCCGGTAAACACCGGTCGAAGAGTTCGCCGGTTCCGTCCATCCCTGGCAGCAGTACAAGCGTGGGTGCTTTTGGTCGATCCATGTACTCAATCCTTTGCGAAACGCCACCTGTGCGAATCGGGCGAACCCCGGTTTTTTGGTCTACTACTGACTGGCCAAACTCAAACTCAGTCTGATGGGAGTATATCGATGCTGGTTCATTGGTCGCTTGCGGCAATTCACCTGCTGGCTTTTGCCTTGGGGTTCTGGGCTGTACTGACGCGGGGCACGGCATTCAGCCGTCTGGCGGCCGGGGCGGGGGAGGCTCGCCGTGTGTTGATGGCCGATAACCTGTGGGGCATCTCTGCCGTCATCCTCCTGGTAACTGGTGGGATGCGTGCTTTCGGCGGGTACGAAAAAGGGACTGATTACTACCTTCAGCAGCCATTGTTCCATCTCAAGATGACGCTTTTCGTTCTGATTCTTCTGCTTGAAGTTGCGCCGATGATCACGCTGATCAAATGGCGGATCGCACTGAGCCGTGGCGCGGCGATCGATACCGGGCGCGCGAAGCTGTTTGCACGGATCAGTCATGTCGAAGGGTTGCTGGTGTTGCTGATGGTCGTGGCTGCCACGGGCATGGCGCGCGGCGTGACGTTTGGTTAGCCGAGTCTGATCACACTCTTCCTCGGGATTAATCCGAAACGTCTGACAGTCAGAGCAGAGGACGTGCCGTTAATATCGGCGTCACGTTTTTGGCAGGAAGAGGCGAACGAATCAACGGATGGCATTACGACGCTTTAATCTTTAGCCAGCCGTTGTCCGGGGTTGAACGGGCTGGCTACTGACTGCAACAGGATTCAGGGAGTTTGTGGCTTGTCTGGAGCGGTCAGGCCAGCCTGAATGCGTTGGTAGATTTCTTCGCGATGGACTGCGACGTCTTTCGGCGCGTTGATGCCGATCCGGACTTGCTGGCCGCTCACGCCCAGAATGGTGATCGTAATGTCGTCACCGATATTTATGCTTTCACCGACTTTGCGGGTGAGTATCAGCATGGTCTTCTCCTTGATTGCTTTATTAGGGCACCTGATTCGAACAGTGCAGAGGTCGGTGGTATGTATAGATTAGTGCGAAGTCTCACGGTTTGGGTGCCTCTTTCTGACGCGCAGATGCTGCATTAATTCCCAAGGCGTAACTATACAGAGGCCGCAACCATCATTCTCGTTGTTTTGCGCCCATTTTGCGGCACTCGGGAAGTATTCATGAATGGTAAAATCGCCGCTTTCAGCATTCAGAGGGACACGTTGTGCGCAAAATGGTCTTGGTAATCGCAGTACTGGCGTTGGTTGGGTGCGATGCAGGCACGGGCGTTGACGCTCAAAAGCCTAAGCCGGCAGTTGTTTCTGCACCGGCGGCAGCCATCGGGCCGCAATGGGATCTCGAAGTGCGAGGCCAAACAACACAGGCTGTCAGCGACCTGAGCGGCTGGCTGATCGAACACAGCTTTGTGCCCAGCGTCGTCAAGGAAAACGGCAAGACCCGAATTCTGGTCGGGCCATTCAATTCGAAAGCCGAGGCCGACGCCAAACAGGCCGAGGTAGCTGCAGCGCTTGTCCGGGCCAAGAAACAGAACATCGAATTGCTGGTGCTTGAGCGTCCCGTAGTCCAGTAACAGCCCTTTTCACGCAAGCCTTCTGTCGAAGCGCCTTAAAGGGAATCCACATTGACTCGTCTCTAAGCGTAGTCACTGTCGATTCCCAGAAGGAGCTCTCCATGGCCTCCGCCACCCCTTACAAAATCTTCGACGCGGTCCTTGCGCACAAAACAAACCTCAGTCCTCATTTGATGCGAGTGACCCTGGCCGGTCCGATGGTCACCGAAATGGCCACCTGGGCGCCGGATCAGCGGGTAAAACTGTTTTTCCCGGCCGAGAATGGGTCGCCTGCCAGGCTGGCTCATGACCCGGATTGGTATGCGCGCTACCGTTCAACGCCGGTCGCCCAGCGTCCGGCGATGCGCACTTACACCATTCGACATTTGCGGGCCGAGCAAGGCGAAGTGGACATCGATTTCGTTTTGCACGGTGAAACCGGTCCGGCCTCCCGCTGGGCGATCCGTGCAGTAGCGGGCGAGCCTATCCAGATCGTTGCACCTGATCGGCAGTTTTCAGCGCAAGACGCAGGAGGTTTCGAGTGGAAGCCGCCACACACACTCAAGCATCTGTTACTGGTGGCCGATGCCACGGCATTGCCCGCCGCTCTCGGCATTCTGGACGAGATGGCTGCCTTGGCCGAGCCGCCGGCCACTCAGGCATTTTTCGAGGTGGACAGCGCCGAAGACGCATTGCCGGTGCCTGAGTGGCCGGGTCTGTCAGTGCGGTGGTTGGTCCGGGAACATTCCAGCGACAGGGCAGCAGGTGCGCTGATGGTCGAAGCGGTACGTCAGGCGGAGCTACCGGTCACTGCTTCGCTGGCTCACGAAACGGTGGAACTGGCGGAAGTCGATGTCGACGAAGAGATTCTCTGGGAAACGTCCGAGTCGACCGGTGACGGTTTTTACGGCTGGATCGCCGGAGAAACGGTGGCCGTGATGAACCTGCGCAAATACTTGATCAAGGAACGCGGCATCGCTCGGGAGTCACTCAATCTGATGGGCTACTGGCGCTACAACAAAAGCGGCGGATAGAAACGAAAAAAAGGCCTCGGGTATTACCCCCGAGGCCTTTTTGTTTTTCAGCGGTCGATCAGCCGCAGGCTTTCATGTCCACGGGCCCGACAAACTCGTTGCCGCGACCCATCACGCACGCCACGCTCTGGTTGCGCTGACGCTCCCAGGCTTCAACCGGATAGGTCTTGTCCCATGCGTCGTACAGCTGGCGATCCTGTTTCGACAGGCGCAAACCGTACTGCTTGCTCATGTAGAAATACGTCCGGGCGATCATGCCGCGAATGGAAGGGCGGGGCATGACCTTCTTCGCCTTGAAGTCGACCTGGGTCAGGCACGAGCCGTATTGACCCGATTGGGCCGGCAGCCAACCAAAACTGAAGTTACTGCGATCCCCGTTCACCTCGCCGATACTCGGCACCAGGTTGTGCAGATCAGCCTCGGCCTTTTGATAGACAGGATCGTAGCGTGTGCAGTTCTTGCGTCCGCCTTCTTGCCAGCACTGACGCTGATGGCCGATCTGCCAGGCCGGAACGATGTGCTCCCACTCAATGCGGGCGGCGCGCTTGGCGTTCTTGCGCGGCACATACCCACACGCGGCGAGGTTGACCTTGTTGCCAGTGTATTTGCAGCCGCAATAGAACTCGGTGGATTGCGGCGCGTACAACTTCCAGGCGACTTTCTTGGCTTCGTTGAAGGTGCGTGGGGCGCCAGCCTGGGCGCCAAGAGTGATGAACAGAAACAGCAAAGCAAACCAGCGGACACTCATTGACTCAATCTTCCTTCGGCACAACCCAGAAAATCTGCACACCGCCATCGTCGCGATAGGCGAGGGTGACGTTGTCGTTTTCATCGATTTCTTCGAGCAATTGCTCCCACTCATCCACAGGTTCGTCCGGTAGACGGAAGATCAGCGCGGCTTTGGCTTTCTGAGCGGTGGGGGAATTGATGATTTTCTGAACGCGCATACCCATGCGTTCATAGGCGTCAGGAGAGGCAGAGGTGGTGGCCACGGAATTATCCTTATTAAGCTGTACGTGCATACAGTATTTAACTGTAGGCATTTTCGCAACTGCTTAAAATTCAAGAAAATCCTCTGACAGCAGTTTTTTCCGTTTGGTGTAGGAAGAAGGGAAAATTTTTAGCGGAATATCGGAAGGGCTATGAACCACTCGCCAAGGCTGGCGAGTGGTTAATGCTGTGCCCGGCCGGAACCGGTCAGGCGAGGGTGAATCAGTATTCCCAGAACATCCGCTGCAGCTCTTTGCTGTCGTTGGTCTTGGTCAGCGCGACCATGGCCAGGATGCGGGCTTTTTGCGGGTTCAGGTCATGTGCCACGACCCAATCGTACTTGTCGTCAGGTTGTTCAGCGTTACGCAGTACGAAACCGCCTGCGTTGACGTGGGACGAGCGAATGATTTGTACGCCGTCCTTGCGCAGGGCTTGCAGGGTAGGGACCACACGCGAGGAAACCGAACCGTTGCCGGTGCCGGCGTGGATGATCGCTTTGGCGCCCGACTGAGCCAGTGCCTTGTAGGCCGTGTCGCTGACGTTGCCGTAGGAATAGGCAATTTCGACGTCAGGCAGGCTCTTGATGGTTTTGATGTCGAATTCCGAGTCCATGGTGTGGCGCTTGGCCGGCAGGCGGAACCAGTAGGATTTGCCTTCAACCACCATGCCGAGCGGGCCCCAGGCACTTTTAAACGCCTCGGTTTTGATGTTGATCATTTTGCTGACATCGCGACCCGACTGGATCTCATCGTTCATGGTCACCAAAACGCCTTTGCCGCGGGCGTCTTTGCTGCTGGCGACGGCGACGGCGTTGTACAGGTTGAGCATGCCGTCAGCGGACATTGCGGTGCCCGGGCGCATGGAGCCGACGACGATGATCGGCTTGTCGGTTTTTTCAACCAGGTTCAAGAAGTAGGCAGTTTCTTCCAGGGTGTCGGTGCCATGGGTGATCACGATGCCATCGACGTCTTTGCTGTCGGCCAGTTCGGCGACGCGACGACCCAGTTGCAGCAGGTTGTCGTTGGTGATGCTTTCCGAGGCGATCTGCATGACCTGTTCACCACGAACGTTGGCCAATTGGCTGAGTTCCGGAACCCCGGCGATCAGTTGCTCGATACCGACTTTCGCCGCCTGGTAGGTCGCACTGTTAGCAGCGCTCGCGCCAGCGCCGGCGATGGTGCCGCCCGTGGCGAGGATCACCACGTTGGCCAGTTTCTGCTGGGTTTCGACTTCTTTTGCCTGAAGGGCGGTAGGCAGGAGCAGCAGGAGGGCCAAAGCGCCCGGAATAAAAGTGTTGAAGGCAGATTTCATTATTTTCTCTCTAGTAGTGAGACGGTGCTGATGCAAGTTCATCTAGATACGCCCCAGGCAGATCTGAACGCTTGGGGTATAGGTGAAGAGCAGGATCTGTACCAGCCATACGTTGAATGAGAAAAATTTTTAACATGATGATTTATATCAATATTTATCCAATGGGCGAGCAGTGTTAAACAGCCTCGTGTCCGGCTTTCCGAATAAGTTGAGGTTTCGTGTTCGGCTCTCCGAAAAGGCCTACGACCTTTGGTGAACACATCCCCTTGCCAGATAAAAAATCCGTGCTAAAGAAACCCGCGCACAGGTCGATGCTCTTTCAACGGATTTTTTATTTTCGGGAGTTCACATGTCTTTTTCTGTCGGTTTTCCAAATGCGGGCGCAATCACCATCGGTGGCAAGACGCCGTCGACGATCAATGCCTTGAATGAAGCGACGGAAGAGACGTCGACGCAGCTGACTGGAAAGGAAGAAAACCAGGTCAGGACCGGTGGTGCTGCTCAGGAAGAAAGCACCTCCGAGAGCCAAAGCACCCACAGCATCGTGGTGAAGATGCTGCTCAAACGCATGCAGGAACTGCAACAGCAACTGCGCGAACAGCAGCAGCAATTGGCAGCCGCTCAGGCGGCGTCCTATCCAACCGAGGAAGCCAAAGCCACAGTCGTCATGGCGATCCAGGGGCAGATCGGCGAAACCAATGGCGCGCTGGCCGAGGTGGCGGGCAATCTGGTGACGGAACTGGCGAAAGACTCCGGCACTGGCAGTCTGGTCAGCACGACGGCTTAACGTGGAGGGTTGGTTTTTGCCAACCCGGACACAAAACAGGTCGTTGACAAATCACAGCAGGGTTCGCATAGTTCGGTCTACGCAAACGTTTGCGCGCTGTTCGCGATGGCTTGAACCATTGACGGACGCAATGAAGCCTACGCCAGCGCAAGCGTTGCTCACAATAATCATAAGATCGGAGTGAACCCATGAAGCTGCCATTCGCTGGACGTCTTCTTGCTGTCGCTATGCTGGCCGCCGCATCCGCCGCGCTGCCTGTCTCTTCGGCTTTCGCCGAGACTCCTGAAAAACCCAAAGTCGCGCTGGTCATGAAATCCCTGGCCAACGAGTTCTTCCTGACCATGGAAGACGGCGCCAAGGCGTATCAAAAAGACCATTCCGGCGATTTCGAACTGATCTCCAACGGCATCAAGGACGAAACTGATACCGCTGGCCAGACACGCATCGTCGAGCAAATGATTCTGGCCAAGGTCAATGCGCTGGTCATCGCGCCGGCTGACTCCAAGGCCATGGTTCCGGTGATCAAAAAAGCCATCGATGCCGGTATCACCGTGATCAACATCGATAACCAGCTGGACCCGGCCGTGGTCAAAAGCAAAAACATCACCGTCCCGTTCGTAGGCCCGGATAACCGCAAAGGCGCGCGTCTGGTCGGCGAGTACCTGGCCAAGCAACTGAAGGCCGGTGACGAAGTCGGCATCATTGAAGGCGTGTCCACCACCACCAACGCCCAGGCCCGCACCGCAGGCTTCAAAGACGCGATGGAAGCGGCGCAGATCAAGGTTGTCTCGTTGCAGTCCGGTGACTGGGAGATCGACAAGGGCAACAAGGTTGCCGCCTCGATTCTTAGCGAATACCCGGACGTCAAAGCGCTGCTGGCCGGTAACGACAGTATGGCCGTCGGTGCCGTTTCCGCCGTGCGTGCGGCAGGCAAGGCTGGCAAGGTGCAAGTGGTCGGTTACGACAACATCAACGCCATCAAACCAATGTTGAAAGACGGCCGGGTCCTGGCGACCGCTGACCAGTTTGCCGCCAGGCAAGCCGTGTTCGGTATCGAGACTGCGCTGAAAATGATCAAGGGTGAGAAGGTCGACAGCGGCACCAACGGCGTGATCGAAACTCCGGTAGAGCTCGTCACCAAGTAACCCTTCTGGCGACACAACGGTGCTCGCCCGTCCGGGCGAGCGCATGGAGAGTTTTATGTCAGTTTCCGCCCCGAACGCTGTCCTCTCGGTCAGCGGCATCGGCAAGACCTACGCCCAACCCGTCCTGACCGGCATTGACCTGACGCTGATGCGCGGTGAAGTGCTGGCGTTGACCGGCGAGAACGGCGCCGGCAAAAGCACGCTGTCCAAAATCATTGGCGGACTGGTCACGCCGACCACCGGCCAGATGCAATTCCAGGGGCAGGATTACCGCCCCGGCAGCCGCACCCAGGCCGAAGACCTGGGCATCCGCATGGTGATGCAAGAACTCAATCTGTTGCCAACCCTGTCGGTGGCGGAAAACCTGTTTCTCGACAATCTGCCCAGCAATGGCGGCTGGATCAGTCGCAAACAACTGCGCAAAGCCGCGATCGAGGCCATGGCCCAGGTCGGGCTCGACGCGATCGACCCGGACACCCTGGTCGGCGAACTCGGCATCGGTCACCAACAAATGGTCGAGATCGCGCGCAACCTGATCGGTGATTGTCATGTGCTGATCCTCGACGAGCCGACCGCGATGCTGACCGCCCGCGAAGTCGAAATGTTGTTCGAACAAATCACCCGCCTGCAAGCGCGCGGCGTGTCGATCATTTACATTTCCCACCGCCTCGAAGAGTTGGCGCGAGTGGCCCAGCGCATTGCGGTGTTGCGCGACGGCAACCTGGTCTGCGTCGAGCCGATGGCCAATTACAACAGCGAGCAACTGGTCACCCTGATGGTTGGCCGTGAACTCGGTGAACACATTGACCTGGGCCTGCGCAAGATTGGCGCTCCCGCGTTGACGGTCAAAGGGCTGACCCGCTCGGACAAAGTTCGCGACGTGTCCTTTGAAGTCCGCGCCGGTGAGATCTACGGGATTTCCGGGTTGATCGGGGCAGGGCGCACCGAGTTGCTGCGTCTGATCTTCGGTGCCGACACCGCGGACAGCGGCACCGTCGCGCTGGGTTCACCCGCTCAAGTGGTGAGTATTCGCTCGCCGGCTGATGCGGTCGGCCACGGCATCGCCCTGATCACCGAGGACCGCAAGGGCGAAGGTCTACTGCTGACCCAATCGATCAGCGCCAACATCGCGCTGGGCAACATGCCGGTGATTTCCAGTGGCGGCATCGTCAACAACGCTGACGAAATGTCCCTGGCCCAGCGTCAGATCGACGCCATGCGCATCCGCAGTTCGAGCCCGACGCAGTTGGTGTCCGAGCTGTCGGGGGGCAACCAGCAGAAGGTCGTGATCGGCCGTTGGCTGGAGCGCGACTGTTCAGTAATGCTGTTCGATGAACCGACCCGCGGCATCGATGTGGGCGCCAAGTTCGACATTTATGCACTGCTCGGTGAGCTGACCCGACAGGGCAAGGCGCTGGTGGTGGTGTCCAGCGACCTGCGTGAGCTGATGCTGATCTGCGACCGGATCGGCGTGTTGTCGGCAGGGCGCCTGATCGACACCTTCGAGCGCGACAGCTGGACTCAGGATGATTTGCTTGCCGCCGCGTTCGCCGGCTACCAAAAACGTGATGCGTTGCTCAACGAAGCAGCGCCTAGGGACCTTTCATGAAAACTGCATCTTCCGCCGGCAAACGTAGTGGCAATTTCTACGGTCTGGGCACCTATCTGGGCCTGGCCGGTGCCTTGCTGGCGATGGTTGCGCTGTTCTCGGTATTGAGCAGCCATTTCCTGTCTTATGACACGTTCAGTACCCTGGCCAACCAGATTCCCGATTTGATGGTGCTGGCGGTCGGCATGACGTTCGTGCTGATCATCGGGGGTATCGACCTGTCGGTCGGCTCGGTCCTGGCGCTCGCGGCATCGGCCGTCAGCGTGGCGATTCTCGGCTGGGGCTGGAGCGTCCTGCCCGCAGCGCTGCTCGGGATGGCGATTGCGGCATTGGCCGGGACCATCACCGGATCGATCACCGTGGCGTGGCGAATTCCGTCGTTCATCGTGTCCCTCGGCGTGCTGGAAATGGCCCGTGGCGTGGCGTATCAGATGACCGGTTCGCGTACTGCTTATATCGGCGACGCCTTCGCCTGGCTGTCCAACCCGATTGCCTTCGGCATCTCGCCGTCGTTCATCATTGCCTTGCTGATCATCATCATCGCCCAGGCCGTGTTGACCCGTACTGTGTTCGGTCGCTACCTGATCGGCATCGGCACCAACGAAGAGGCGGTGCGTCTGGCAGGGATCAATCCAAAACCCTACAAGATCCTGGTATTCAGTCTCATGGGTCTGCTGGCCGGTATTGCCGCGCTGTTCCAGATTTCCCGTCTGGAAGCGGCGGACCCGAATGCTGGCTCCGGACTGGAGCTCCAAGTGATCGCTGCCGTAGTAATTGGCGGTACCAGTCTGATGGGCGGCCGTGGTTCGGTGATCAGCACGTTCTTCGGGGTTCTGATCATTTCAGTACTGGCGGCGGGCCTGGCGCAGATCGGCGCGACCGAGCCCACCAAACGCATCATCACCGGCGCAGTGATCGTGGTGGCGGTGGTGCTTGATACTTATCGCAGTCAGCGCGCAAGCCGGCGGACCTGAGTCATGGCAACGATCAAGGATGTAGCGGCACTCGCGGGGATTTCCTACACCACGGTTTCCCACGTGGTGAACAAGACCCGACCGGTCAGTGAAGTGGTGCGAAAAAAAGTCGAGGAGGCGATCAAAACCCTGGACTACGTACCGAGTGCCGTGGCTCGCTCATTGAAAGCCAAGACCACGGCGACCATCGGTTTGCTGGTGCCTAACAGCCTCAACCCGTACTTCGCCGAACTGGCCCGGGGCATCGAGGATTATTGCGAGCGTAACGGCTATTGCGTGATCCTCTGCAACTCCGACGACAACCCGGACAAGCAGCGCAGTTACCTGCGCGTGCTGCTGGAAAAACGTATCGACGGATTGATCGTGGCCTCGGCCGGCGGTGACGCGGGGCTTGCAGAAGGTCTCGCGGGCGTGCGCACGCCGATGGTGATCGTCGACCGCGGTCTGACAGGTGTGAATGCCGATCTGGTGCGTATCGACCACGAATACGGCGCCTATCTGGCCACCCGGCATCTGCTGGAACTGGGCCATCGGGACATCGCCACCATCGGCGGCCCGGCGGGCACCAGCGTGGCGCAGATGCGTCTGGCCGGTTATTGCCGTGCCTTGCAGGAGGCGGGCGTCGAAGTGCATCCCGAGCGCATGCTGGAAAGTGACTTCACCAGCACTGGCGGTTACAACGCCGCCGCGATTCTGCTGGAAAAGAACCCGCCCAGTGCGATCTTCGCCGGCAACGACATGATCGGCATCGGTGTGCTGCGAGCGGCTGCCGAGCGCAATGTTCGTGTGCCGACCGAGCTGTCGGTGATCGGCTTCGACGACATCCAGATGAGTCGTTATGTCTATCCGGCGCTGACCACCGTGGGCCAGTCGATCCTGCAGCTCGGTGAGATGGCGGCCGAGGTTCTGTTGCGACGGATCGCAAAACCCGACATGGCCACCGATCAACGGATCGTGACGCCCAGTATTGTCCTGCGAGAATCGACTGCACCGCTTGCCGGTGTGTTCGACGAATACCGCTGAAACCGAATTGACGAGTAGTGATGTATGCCAGCAAAAGTAGTGGTGATAGGCAGCCTGAACATGGACCTGGTGACTCGGGCTCCACGTTTGCCCCGTGGCGGTGAGACGCTGATCGGCGAGTCGTTTGCCACGGTTTCCGGCGGCAAGGGCGCGAACCAGGCAGTCGCTGCGGCGCGGCTGGGGGCGCAGGTGTCGATGGTCGGTTGTGTCGGCAGCGATGCTTACGGTGAAGAATTGCGCGGGGCGCTGTTGGCTGAGCAGATCGACTGCCAGGCAGTCAGCACTGTGAAAGGCTCCAGCGGCGTGGCCTTGATTGTGGTCGATGACAACAGTCAGAACGCAATCGTGATCGTTGCCGGCGCCAATGGCGCGCTGACGCCACAGGTCATCGACCAGTTCGATGCGGTATTGCAGGCGGCCGACGTGATCATTTGTCAACTGGAAGTGCCGGATGCCACGGTGGGTCACGCCCTCAAACGTGGTCGTGAGTTGGGCAAGATCGTGATCCTCAATCCGGCGCCGGCCAGTCGCCCGCTGCCGGCGGATTGGTATGCGTCCATCGATTATCTGATTCCCAATGAAAGCGAAGCCTCGGCCCTCAGCGGTTTGCCGGTGGACTCCCTTGAAACCGCCGAAACTGCCGCAACCCGTTTGATCGCGTTGGGCGCCGGCAAGGTCATCATCACCCTCGGCGCTCAAGGATCGATGTTCGCCAACGGCACAGGCTTCGAACATTTCCCGGCGCCGAAGGTGAAGGCTGTCGATACTACGGCAGCGGGCGACACGTTCGTTGGCGGGTTCGCCGCTGCGCTGGCATCCGGGAAAACTGAAGCTGAAGCGATCCGTTTCGGCCAGGTCGCCGCGGCGCTGTCGGTCACTCGTGCCGGCGCGCAACCCTCGATTCCCACCTTGTCCGATGTACAGGCGTTCAAAGCACCATGAAAAAGACACCTTTGCTCAACGTCGCGCTGTCTCGGCTGATCGCGTCCCTTGGTCACGGCGATATGGTCGTGATCGGCGATGCCGGCCTGCCGGTACCTCCGGGCGTCGAACTGATCGACCTGGCCCTGACCCAGGGTATTCCGGATTTCGTCAGCACTTTGAAGGTCGTTCTCAGCGAAATGCAGGTTGAGCGCCATGTGCTGGCCCAGGAAATTCTGGACAAACAACCACCAGCTTTGAGCTCGCTGGATGAGCTGAATGCCAAAGGCGCGCTGGGCCAGCGTGAGCTGCTCAGCCATGATCAGTTCAAAGTCCTCAGCCGACAGGCGCGAGCGATTGTTCGTACAGGCGAATGTGCGCCGTACTGCAACATCGTGCTGGTCTCGGGGGTGACGTTCTAACGCGCTGTACCCACATTTGTTCCCCCACGCACAAGGAGTGCGATATGCACCGCTATGCTCAGAAACTGCACCACCTGCTTCGGAGTCTGCTGCTTTTGTCCCTGATTACTGCAACGAGCGCCCAGGCGGCGGAAAAGATCGATTTGATCATCGACACCGATCCCGGTGCCGATGACGTCGTCGCCTTGCTGTTTGCGTTGGCGTCGCCTGAAGAGCTGAACATTCGTGCGCTGACCACCGTTGCCGGCAACGTGCGTCTGGACAAGACTTCGCGAAATGCACGACTGGCCCGTGAATGGGCGGGGCGCGAGGAAGTGCCAGTCTACGCGGGTGCACCGAAACCGTTGATGCGCACGCCGATCTATGCGGAGAACATCCATGGCAAGGAAGGCCTGTCGGGCGTCACCGTGCACGAGCCGAAGAAGGGCCTGGCCGAAGGCAATGCGGTCAATTACCTGATCGATACCTTGAAGGCCGCCAAGCCCCACAGCATCACCATTGCCATGCTGGGTCCGCAGACCAACCTGGCCCTGGCGCTGATCCAGGAACCTGAAATCGTTCAGGGCATCAAGGAAGTGGTGATCATGGGTGGCGCGCACTTCAACGGCGGCAACATTACCCCGGTGGCCGAGTTCAATCTGTTCGCTGACCCGCAGGCTGCGGAAGTGGTGCTCAAAAGCGGCGTGAAACTGACTTATCTGCCGCTGGACGTGACCCACAAGATCCTCACCAGTGACGCGCGCCTGAAGCAGATCGCAGCGATCAACAACAATGCCAGCAAGCTGGTGGGCGATATTCTCAATGAGTACGTCAAAGGCGACATGGAGCACTACGGTATTCCTGGTGGCCCGGTGCATGACGCCACCGTCATCGCTTACCTGCTCAAGCCTGAATTGTTCACCGGTCGTTCGGTCAACGTAGTCGTTGATAGCCGCGAAGGCCCGACCTTCGGTCAAACCATTGTCGACTGGTATGACGGCCTGAAAGCGCCGAAGAACGCTTTCTGGGTTGAAAGCGGCGACGCCCAGGGGTTCTTCGACCTGCTGACCCAGCGTCTGGCTCGTCTGAAGTAAGCCACGTGCCCGCAGGTGCCAGCCTGCGGGTTTTTACTATCTCTCGGTTTCCACTGCCTCTTTCAGGTCGGCGGGATATCTCTCGAATACCTGCTTGATGAATGAATGGGCTGCGTCAGTGCCCAGTGCCTTAACCAACAGATCGATACCAATGATTGCCAACTCTTCCGGGCTGCCCGGGCTGTAAGAGCTGTGGCCCTGTGGCCACTTGACGGTGATGTTGGCGTCGATGTTTACGGTGGTCATGATGGCGCTCGTGAAGTCGGAAAAGTCTGAGTGCCGAGTTAACCATTTTGCGCGGCGTTTGGCACTCCGACTTAGGCATGAGAACAGGGCTATGCGACACTTGGTCTTTGACGAATTTTCAAGGACTGTGCTGTGCAGATCGATTTGAACACGCCCGAAGGCTTGACCCTTGAGGCAGTGCGCCAGCTGCTGGCCGCTGCCAATGATGACGAGCACACGCAACTGCGGGTGACCGAGGGCGGCATCGCCTACATTTCATCGGGCGTTGTGGGTGGCACCGATATCGACGGATTATTGTTTCGTCTGGAGACGTGGGCCAAGGGTTCCGGATATGTAGGACTGGTTGCGGCCAGCGACGAGGTCTGGGTCATGCAGATCTTCAATGCGCTGAAAGAGAACTGGCCGAACCCGCCGTTCGATTACATCGACGTCTATTGAGGGTTGTTCATATTCAGTCACGATTGAGTAATGAACGGCAGGGCGATGCTCAGGCAAACTCGCCGCTCGTGCGGTTCGAGGGCGGGTTGATGGCACTCACCTTGAAACCAAATGCCGGATTGGCGGTCGCAAGATCTCAGCTTAACTATTGGAAAAAAGGAGGCTTCATGCCTTGGAAGCTCGCGTCATTGGGTACTTTGTTCGCCGTCACTCTGCTGGCTGGTTGCAGCAGCACGTCGTCCGATTCGGCAACAGACCCTGTAGCGACGACTGACACAGGTCACAGCCGTTGTGAGGCAACAGCAGCCGAATTCGCCATCGGCAAAGCGGCGTCGCCCGCACTGCTGGAGCAGGCGCGCACCCGCGCAGGTGCCCAGAACGCTCGTTTCCTGTCGCCTAACGATATGGTGACGCTGGAATACCGCTCCGATCGCCTGAACCTGAATACCGATGCCAGCCAGGTGGTTACCCGCGTCAACTGCGGCTGATCGCTTCAGACTTTCGCTTCACCCATAAAAAACCCCGTCACATGGACGGGGTTTTTTTAGTGCGGCTGAAAATTACTCAGCGCGGACTTGTGCAGCTTGCATACCCTTTTGGCCTTTCTCAGCCACGAAGGAAACGGTTTGGCCTTCTTTCAGGCTTTTGAAACCGTCGCTTTCGATAGCTTTGAAGTGTACGAACAGGTCGTCACCGCCACCTTGAGGAGTGATGAAGCCGAAGCCTTTTTCATCGTTGAACCATTTAACGGTGCCGGTTTGGCGATTAGACATGGTGTATCTCCAAGAAACATATATTTTCAGTAGTGCTGTGCTGCTCAGGCCAACTGGGCACACCGGGGTATCATAGTCGAAATGTTCGCTTTGGGAGCCCCCCGGACGTACTGTTTGCCCTGCAGACGCGTTCCGTTTGCTGCTTGATGTAGCTGAAAGCCCCGTTTTACAAGGCTTTCAGCCGAAAGTAAAGACGATAAAAAAACCTGTAAAACCTGCATAAATTGTACGAAAAGGCTCAAATGCATCACTTTTTATCGGCTTTGGGCCGGGTCAAAAGCACTTTTTCGTCACTTTTTAACTGGTGTATTGGCCTTGCATTTGGCTATCTGACCCAGTGCTTTCTGTTGCAAGTCTGGGCTGGCCTTGTTGTCCATCAATGCCTGGATGTCGCCAGCCGGATACGATTTGATCGCATCAGCACCGCACGCGCAGTGAGACTTCGCAGCAGCAGCGCCGATCTGCGGGGTCGCAGCCTGTGTGCATTGAGCCATGTATTTATCGCGCTCGCCCTTGGGCCAATCGGCGTGGGCGGCCAGTGGCAGCAGCAGAACGATGGGGGCGACGACTGCGAACAAACGATTCAGACGCATGCTGGGATGCTCCTTGTGGGTCAATGTCTTGTTATCTGAGGGGTAAAGCGGGGTTCAAGTTCAGCACTCTGGCATAAATTGCATGATTTGCCCCAGAACAAAGCCTCGTTGCCTCGACGACCGTTCATCTGTGCTAGCATGCCTCGCTCGGGCGTTTGCAGGCTCCGGATGACCTTCAGTCCCGGTAGCGGCAAGTGTGCGAATAACCCTGATTTGAATCCCAGTCACTCTGGTTCGGTTTTCCGGTTGGCCGCAAGGCTCCTGCCGCTGTAAGGCAGGCGTTCGTCATTGAATGGCCTGGATCGGATCTTGTACTGGCTCATCCCAACCCACGTGACCTTTGGTAGGGGTCACCACTAGGAGAGGAGGCGCCATGCCAACTATTACTCTTCCCGACGGCAGTCAACGTTCATTCGATCATCCGGTTTCCGTAGCCGAGGTCGCCGCATCCATTGGTGCAGGTCTGGCCAAGGCCACCGTGGCCGGCAAGGTCAATGGCAAGCTGGTCGACGCCAGCGACATCATCGACAGCGATTCCACGCTGCAAATCATTACGCCAAAGGATGAAGAGGGGCTGGAGATCATTCGCCACTCTTGCGCCCACCTGGTTGGCCATGCGGTCAAGCAGCTGTACCCGACGGCCAAGATGGTCATCGGCCCGGTCATCGACGAAGGCTTCTATTACGACATCGCCTTCGAACGTCCTTTCACTCCGGACGACCTGGCCGCGATCGAACAGCGCATGCAGCAGCTGATCGAAAAAGATTACGACGTGATCAAGAAAGTCACTCCGCGCGCCGAAGTGATCGAAGTGTTCAAGGCCCGTGGCGAAGACTACAAGCTGCGCCTGGTCGAGGACATGCCGAACGAGCAGGCCATGGGTCTGTACTATCACGAAGAATACGTCGATATGTGCCGCGGTCCGCACGTGCCGAACACGCG
Organism: Pseudomonas sp. RT6P73; assembly: GCF_054897715.1. Classification (NCBI taxonomy): domain Bacteria; kingdom Pseudomonadati; phylum Pseudomonadota; class Gammaproteobacteria; order Pseudomonadales; family Pseudomonadaceae; genus Pseudomonas; species Pseudomonas sp. RT6P73. Next base: position 1,832,605 of record NZ_JBUBUV010000002.1, read on the forward strand.
CTTCCTGAAATCCTTCAAACTGACCAAGTTGTCCGGCGCCTACTGGCGTGGCGATGCCAAGAACGAGCAGTTGCAGCGCGTTTACGGCACCGCATGGGCGGACAAGAAGCAGCTGGCGGCTTACATCCAGCGCATCGAAGAAGCTGAAAAGCGCGATCACCGCAAGATCGGCAAGCGCCTGGGCCTGTTCCACACCCAGGAAGAGTCGCCGGGCATGGTGTTCTGGCACCCGAACGGCTGGACCCTGTACCAGGTGCTCGAGCAGTACATGCGCAAGGTTCAGCGCGACAACGGTTACCTGGAGATCAAGACGCCTCAGGTCGTTGACCGCAGCCTATGGGAGAAATCCGGGCACTGGGCCAACTACGCCGACAACATGTTCACCACGCAGTCGGAAAACCGCGATTACGCCATCAAACCGATGAACTGCCCTTGCCACGTGCAGGTGTTCAACCAAGGCCTGAAAAGCTACCGCGAATTGCCTATGCGCCTGGCCGAATTCGGTGCTTGCCACCGTAATGAGCCATCGGGTGCACTGCACGGCATCATGCGGGTGCGCGCATTCACTCAGGACGACGCCCACATCTTCTGCACCGAAGAGCAGATGCAGGCCGAATCCGCTGCATTCATCAAGCTGACCATGGACGTTTATGCCGACTTCGGCTTTAAAGACGTCGAAATGAAGCTGTCCACTCGTCCGGAAAAACGCGTGGGTTCCGACGAACTGTGGGATCGCGCCGAAGCTGCACTGGCTGCAGCCCTTGATAGCGCTGGCTTGCCGTACGATCTGCAGCCTGGCGAGGGTGCGTTCTACGGTCCGAAGATCGAATTCTCGCTGAAAGATTGCCTTGGCCGTGTCTGGCAGTGTGGTACCCTTCAGCTCGATTTTAACCTGCCTGTCCGTCTGGGAGCCGAATACGTCTCCGAAGACAACAGTCGCAAGCACCCGGTTATGTTGCACCGGGCGATCCTCGGATCCTTCGAACGTTTCGTCGGAATCCTGATCGAGCACTACGAGGGTGCATTCCCTGCGTGGCTGGCTCCGACCCAGGCAGTGATCATGAATATCACTGATAAACAGGCCGAATTTGCCGCCGAGGTTGAAAAAACCCTCAATGAAAGCGGATTTCGTGCCAAGTCTGACTTGAGAAATGAAAAGATCGGCTTTAAAATCCGCGAGCATACTTTGCTCAAGGTTCCCTATCTCTTGGTTATCGGAGATCGGGAAGTCGAGATGCAGACTGTCGCTGTGCGTACTCGTGAAGGTGCTGACCTGGGCTCGATGCCCGTCGCCCAGTTCGCTGAGTTTCTCGCGCAAGCGGTTTCCCGGCGTGGTCGCCCAGATTCGGAGTAATTACTATTAAGCGTGAAATGAGACAAGATAAACGAGCTGCACCGAAAGCCCCGATCAACGAGAATATCTCGGCACGCGAGGTTCGGTTAATTGGGGCTGAAGGTGAACAGCTTGGGATTGTGTCAATTGAAGACGCGCTTCTTAAGGCTGAAGAGGCCAAGCTGGATCTGGTGGAAATTTCCGCCGATGCAGTACCCCCTGTTTGCAAACTGATGGATTACGGCAAATCGATCTTCGAGAAGAAGAAGCAGGTTGCCGCGGCCAAGAAAAACCAGAAGCAGATTCAGGTTAAAGAAATCAAGTTTCGTCCAGGGACGGAGGAAGGGGATTACCAGGTAAAACTGCGCAACCTGGTACGTTTCCTGAGTGATGGGGACAGGGCCAAGGTATCCTTGCGATTCCGCGGCCGTGAGATGGCCCACCAGGAGCTGGGGATGGAACTCCTCAAGCGAGTTGAAGGTGACTTGCTCGAGTACGGTTCGGTCGAACAGCATCCTAAGATGGAAGGACGCCAGCTGATCATGGTCATCGCCCCGAAAAAGAAGAAGTAATCAATAGGGCACGGCAGGCCTTCTGATTATGTTTATCAACTGAATGCGGAGTACCGAACATGCCAAAGATGAAAACTAAAAGTGGTGCTGCTAAGCGGTTTCTGAAAACTGCTAACGGTATCAAGCACAAGCACGCTTTCAAGAGCCACATCCTGACTAAAATGTCGACCAAGCGTAAGCGTCAACTGCGCGGTAGCAGCTTGCTGGCACCGTGTGACGTGGCAAAAGTCGAGCGCATGCTGCGCCTTCGTTAATTTTAGTCAAGAATAGAGGAAGTAACTCATGGCTCGTGTAAAGCGTGGCGTAATTGCCCGTAAACGTCACAAAAAAATTCTGAAACTTGCTAAAGGCTACTACGGCGCTCGCTCGCGCGTATTCCGTGTTGCCAAGCAAGCGGTAATCAAGGCAGGCCAATACGCCTACCGTGACCGTCGTCAGAAAAAACGTCAGTTCCGCGCTCTGTGGATCGCTCGTATCAACGCTGGTGCACGTATCAACGGTCTGTCCTACAGCCGTTTCATCGCCGGCCTGAAGAAAGCGTCCATCGAGATCGACCGTAAGGTTCTGGCTGATCTGGCAGTGAACGAAAAAGCGGCGTTTGCTGCGATTGTCGAGAAAGCTAAAGCCACCTTGGCTTAAGTACCCCCGACAGTCACCCGGCCTCACCTCTGTGGGGCCAGGTGTTAAACGTCATAAATAGGGGAAGAGCCTTCAAGCTCTTCCCCTATTTTGTATCTGGAGTCTGTACATGGAAAACCTGGATGCGCTCGTCTCTCAAGCACTAGAGGCTGTGCAAAGCGCTGAAGATATCAATGCCCTGGAGCAAATCCGGGTTCACTACCTTGGCAAGAAGGGTGAATTGACTCAGGTGATGAAGACCCTGGGGAATTTGCCGGCAGAAGAGCGTCCGCAAGTCGGCGCCCTGATCAACGTTGCCAAGGAGCGTGTCACAGAGGTTCTCAATGCGCGCAAGGCGTTGTTTGAAGAGGCTGACCTGGCCGCCAAACTCTCCGCCGAGTCCATTGACGTGACCCTGCCAGGCCGCGGTCAGACCTCGGGTGGTTTGCATCCGGTCACCCGCACTCTGGAACGAATCGAGCAATTCTTCACCCACATCGGCTACGGCATCGCCGAAGGCCCTGAGGTCGAAGACGATTACCACAACTTCGAAGCGCTCAACATCCCAGGCCATCACCCGGCCCGGTCGATGCATGACACCTTCTATTTCAATGCCAACATGTTGCTGCGCACCCATACCTCGCCGGTACAGGTCCGCACCATGGAATCGAAACAACCGCCGATCCGCATCGTCTGCCCAGGCCGTGTGTACCGTAGCGACTCCGATATTACCCACTCGCCGATGTTCCACCAGGTCGAAGGCCTGCTGGTCGATCGCGACATCAATTTCGCCGACCTCAAAGGGACTATCGAAGAGTTCCTGCGCGTGTTCTTCGAAAAAGAACTGGCTGTGCGTTTCCGTCCTTCGTACTTCCCGTTCACCGAGCCGTCCGCTGAAGTCGATATGGAATGCGTGATGTGCAGCGGTAAAGGCTGCCGTGTCTGCAAACAGACTGGCTGGCTGGAAGTGATGGGCTGCGGCATGGTTCACCCGAATGTGCTGCGCATGTCCGGGATCGATCCGGAAGAGTTTTCGGGCTTTGCCTTCGGCATGGGCGTTGAGCGTCTGGCCATGCTGCGTTACGGCGTGAACGACTTGCGTCTGTTCTTCGACAACGACTTGCGGTTCCTCGCGCAATTTCGCTAGTCGTAACGAATTCTTAGGAGAGCAGGATGAAATTCAGTGAACAATGGCTGCGTGGCTGGGTAAGCCCGCAGGTAAGTCGCGACGAGCTGGTTGCTCGTCTGTCGATGGCCGGTCTTGAGGTCGATAGCGTTACGCTGGCCGCCGGTGAATTCAGCGGCGTGGTCGTGGGCGAAGTGCTGAGCACCGAGCAACACCCGGATGCCGACAAGTTGCGCGTTTGTCAGGTCAGCAATGGCTCGGAGACCTTCCAGGTTGTGTGCGGTGCGCCAAACGTGCGCCCGGGCCTGAAGATCCCGTTCGCCATGATCGGTGCCGAACTGCCGGGCGACTTCAAGATCAAGAAAGCCAAGCTGCGTGGCGTTGAGTCCAACGGCATGCTGTGCTCGCAAGCCGAGCTGCAAGTCGGCGAAGGCAACGACGGCCTGATGGAATTACCGGCCGATGCGCCGGTCGGTCTGGACATTCGTGAGTACCTGAGCCTGGACGACGCCAGCATCGAGGTCGACCTGACCCCGAACCGCGGCGACTGCTTGTCCCTGGCCGGTCTGGCTCGTGAAGTCGGCGCGCTGTATGACGCTGAAGTCACCCGTCCGGTGGTTGCTGTCGTGCCAGCCGTGCACGATGAAGTGCGTTCGATCGAAGTTCTGGCGCCAGCTGCGTGCCCACGTTACCTGGGCCGTGTGATCCGTAACGTCGACCTGACCAAGCCTACACCGCTGTGGATGGTCGAGCGCTTGCGTCGTGGCGACGTTCGTAGCATCGACGCTGCCGTCGACATCACCAACTACGTGATGCTGGAACTGGGCCAACCGCTGCACGCGTTCGATCTCGCCGAAATCAATGGCGGCATCCGCGTGCGCATGGCCGAAGAAGGCGAGAAGCTGGTACTGCTCGACGGTCAGGAAGTCAGCCTGCGTAGCGATACGCTGGTGATTGCCGACCACACCCGCGCCTTGGCAATCGCCGGCGTCATGGGGGGCGAGCATAGCGGCGTCAACACCGCGACCACTCGCGACGTATTCCTTGAAAGTGCGTTCTTCGACCAGATCGCCGTCGCTGGCAAGGCACGCTCCTATGGCCTGCACACCGATGCTTCGCACCGCTACGAGCGTGGCGTGGACTGGCAGCTGGCCCGTGAAGCCATGGAGCGCGCCACTGGCCTGCTGCTGGAAATCACTGGCGGCGAAGCTGGCCCGATCATCGAAACCGTCAGCGAGCAGCATCTGCCGTCGATTGCGCCGGTTACGCTGCGTGCACAGCGCATCACTCAGATGCTGGGCATGGAAATGGAGTCCGCCGAAGTCGAGCGTCTGCTCAGCGGCCTGGGCCTGAAGATTTCTGCCGATGGGGCAGGGCAGTGGCGCGTTGAAGTGCCAAGCCATCGCTTCGACATCAGCCTGGAAGTCGATCTGATCGAAGAACTGGCGCGTCTTTACGGTTACAACCGTCTGCCTGTTCGTTACCCGCAAGCTCGCCTGGCACCGCAAGCCAAAGCTGAAGCGCGCAGCGATCTGCCTGAACTGCGTCGCCTGTTGGTGGCTCGTGGTTATCAGGAAGCGATCACCTACAGCTTCATCGATCCGAAACAATTCGAGTTGTTTAATCCGGGAGTCGAGCCGCTGCTGCTGGCCAACCCGATCTCGAACGACATGGCGGCCATGCGCTCGTCGCTGTGGCCCGGTCTGGTCAAGGCGCTTCAGCACAACCTGAACCGTCAACAGGATCGCGTCCGTCTGTTCGAAAGCGGCCTGCGTTTTGTCGGTCAGTTGGAAGGCCTGAAGCAAGAGCCGATGCTGGCAGGTGTTGTTTGTGGTAGCCGTCTGCCGGAAGGCTGGGCTCAAGGTCGCGATGTCGTGGATTTCTTCGACGTCAAAGCCGACGTGGAAGCGGTGTTGGGCTTTGCCGGAGCACTTGATTCGTTCACGTTCGTGCCGGGCAAACACCCTGCGTTGCACCCGGGTCAAACCGCGCGCATCGAACGTGAAGGTCGCCTGGTCGGTTTCGTCGGCGCTATCCATCCTGAATTATCGAAAACCCTCGGTCTCGACCGTCCGGTGTTCGTCTTCGAGCTGGTTCTGGCCGAAGTGGCATTGGGGAAAATGCCTAAATTCCAGGAGTTATCGCGCTTTCCTGAAGTGCGTCGTGACTTGGCGCTGATTGCCGCCACGGATGTTGCGGCCAGTGCCGTAATGGACGTAATCCGTGAAAATGCAGGCGAATGGCTCACAGACCTCAGGCTATTTGACGTGTATCAGGGTAAAGGCATTGATCCTGATAGAAAAAGCCTTGCAGTCGGCTTGACCTGGCAGCATCCATCGCGCACTCTTAATGACGATGAGGTGAATACCACGACGCAAAACATCCTCACCTCGCTCGAACAAAGGTTGAACGCCACGTTAAGGAAGTGACGTATGGGGGCTCTGACGAAAGCTGAAATGGCGGAACGTCTGTATGAAGAGCTGGGCCTGAATAAACGGGAGGCCAAGGAATTGGTCGAACTGTTTTTTGAAGAAATCAGGCACGCTCTTGAAGACAACGAACAAGTGAAATTGTCCGGTTTCGGCAATTTCGACCTTCGGGACAAACGCCAGCGGCCTGGCCGCAATCCGAAAACGGGTGAAGAAATCCCGATCACGGCTCGCCGTGTGGTCACCTTTCGTCCAGGGCAGAAGTTGAAGGCCCGAGTTGAGGCTTATGCTGGAACCAAGTCATAACGACGAGCTACCCGTCATCCCAGGCAAACGCTACTTCACCATTGGTGAAGTCAGCGAGCTGTGTGCGGTAAAACCGCACGTGCTGCGCTACTGGGAACAGGAGTTTCCTCAACTCAACCCCGTCAAACGCCGCGGAAACCGCCGGTATTATCAGCGACAAGACGTGCTGATGATCCGGCAGATCCGCGCGCTTCTTTACGATCAAGGGTTTACCATCGGCGGTGCGCGTCTGCGTTTGTCCGGTGATGAAGCCAAAGACGACACCACTCAATACAAGCAGATGATTCGGCAGATGATTGCTGAGTTGGAAGATGTGTTGGTTGTTCTCAAGAAATAAATTCCTGCGTTTGAATACTTCCAGTTTTCAAAAGCTTGGGATATATTCTTGAGCGTTCTTCGAGGAGAGGAACGAGTTTCACGCCTAGTCGGGGCGTAGCGCAGTCCGGTAGCGCACTAGCATGGGGTGCTAGGGGTCGAGTGTTCGAATCACTCCGTCCCGACCATATTTACTGAGTGAAATCAGACACTTAAGCCGATCAGATGGATCGGCTTTTTTGTGTCTGTGAAAAAGCCTGCCCACGACCGAGGCTGATCGCCTAGTGCAATGCAAGAACCTCAGCAACCTGTATCTTTTCGAGTTAATGGATGCTGGCGATACGAGCAGTATTTCGTCTCTGTTCCAATCTCCGGGGCCTTCGAGGCCATAGCAATCTACCGGCGGATGAGCGCGATAAGCCGCACCAGGGCGGAAAGACAGCCGTGGTTGGCGTTGTAAGCTCAACGGACCAGATCGAAATGTATTCGCCTGGCTGATACTCTTGAGCTGGCAACTGAAGGCAAACACCGCCCGGCAGAAGGGTTACTCAATGCTTAAGAAACAGCCGGAAAGCAAAGCAGCGACTGCCGCTGAAATTGAGCGCTCTATCCAAGCCCTGAACAAAATGGCAGAACGCCTTTGGGGTGACGGCCGGGAAGTTGAGGCGAAAGCTCTGCTCGATGCCCTGGATTCGCTAAACCGAGCGCTGGACCGAATCAGGATTGGCGAAAGTCGCAGGGTAGTGACACTCCATTAATACGGACGAATCAACCGGCGACCGAGTTTTGACGGCTGGGATAACAGGCAACGAAGGCAATAACTGATGTGGCTACTTGAACTTTTGTCAGACCTTTTCGACGGCCTCGCTGATATTCAGCCTTACGAAAAACCTCGTAGGGATTTCACGCGGGGATTTGTCGCATTCTGTGTGATGGTCGCTGTGTTTGAGCTAATAGCGCTGAGCCAGTTTTATGAGGGCGCACGCGGGTGAATACTGGCTGCCTTTCTTGTTTCAGTCTTGCGCAAAACCCGCATGAGGGCTCACCGTTACTGTTTCGGCTTCGTCCCTCCATCCCCCGAGTCACTTGAAGTAGCGGCGTCTTTTTCCATTTCCTTCGACTCCGCACCAGAATTAGACCCCGCAGCTTCCTCGCCCTTTTTGTCAGCCTTTTCCTTGTTGGACTCACCCCCTTGGTTAAGTCCCGGAAGAGCACTCGGGGGGATGGTAGCGTCTTCCGTATTCTTCTCGGCCGCGATCGAGTAGAGCGAGCAGATCGACAGTAGTCCAGCGAGCATGAGAGCGGCAATTTTGCTGTTCATCGTTTGCGCCTGCTGTGCGAGTGAATGTATGCATTGGAAGACCGCGGAGAGTAAACGTGCCCATGTCAGGACGAGCGGTAGGTATGAAAAAGACCTATCAGCCTCGCTACGTCTTCTTCGTCCTGGCCATGCAACTGGCGATCTACTCATCTCTCATAAAGGCCGAGATACCTGAGTTGACAAAAAAACGTCAAGTCGCAGCTTCAAGCGTTTCAAGATTCAAAAGAGTGAAGTAACCCACATCAGGCTTCCAGCCAGTGGTGTCGATATGAATCACATTGCCAAGCCTGACCGGTTTACGTATCGGTGTATGCCCAACGATCAATGCACGCAGGCCCTCAACGCCATGCATCTCCCATTGATCGAGTCGGCTTCGTGACCACATGCAGCGGTGCTGAACCTGCATCAGGCGCAGGCTGCTCTCTGGCGATTCCAGTTCCTCTCGCAGTTGCTGCCATGATGCAAATGGGCAATCGGCATGCACGATGCCAATCAGGCCATGTGCCGTGTTAACTTCGATTGCGATAGGCAGCTCGGAGAACTTCGCCGCGAATTCTTTTTGCTCGGAAAGCGATAGCTCCGTGAACCATAAGCCGCCGTTGTAGATCCAGCTATCGACGTCGCAGGTATCGAAGTGAACCACGTAGTCGTCATGGTTGCCGCACACTGCGTGAAACCATGGCTTGTCCAGCCAATCGAGCGCATCACGGCATTCGGGCCCGCGGTCAACCAGATCGCCAACGCTGAACAGGCGATCGACCAAGCGGTTGAACCTGGCTGCATCCAGCGCAGCCTGCAACCGAGTGAAGTGGCCATGAATGTCACCAACGGCGAAATCTCGGCCAGCGGTGTTTGCGGCGAAGCGCTTTACGCGCGTCAACTCTGAAACTTCGAACATGGCAGTGCCTCATCCGCCAATCGCCGGCGAGCTGGTGGTCAGTTGAGTTTAGGCCGCGTCGGCGCAAATCGTGGGCAAGGCTTGGTGGCAGGGCTTCGGGTTGATCACGAAGACATAAAGAAAAACCCGGCAATTGGGCCGGGTTTTGTTCGTCAGGGGCAGCGTTAGTAACCAGCCACCTGGGCGAGGAGGTTGTCCTGCGCCACGGCGATGAAATGCAGAGGAACGTGCGATTGCTCATCAGGAGTGCGGATTTCGACGCTACCGACGATTTGAAGGTGTCGCTCACTCAGCCCGGTCGACTCTGCTGCTTTTGCCATAGCCATTTTTCTCGCGTGGTTCGCTGCGATTTCATTGAGAGTTGACACGTTACATCTCCGGGGGGACTGACCAAGCGTTAATTAGAGTTGCTGCCGCGTCAGAATTACGTCGTTCTGCGGCTGCCAAGACCGGCTTGTGCAATCCCTACGCCAGACAGGGCCGCCTTTTGCGCGCCGGGTTTTCCTATACGACGAATGGTTGCAGCGGACCATGCTGCACCTGCTGATCGTCCAGGCAGGCATCAAAACGCTCGGCTAATACAGATTAGTTGGGCGTTTTGCACTCGCACTTCGTTGGAGCCAGGCTTGCAGGCGAAGGCGTCCTCAAGCACGCCTTCGCTGTCAAGCCGTGCACGCATTGCCGGGCCAGGGGATCGAGAAGGTGAGCAGCATAAATCCAGGATTGGGAGAGCCTGCGCTGAGCTCTTAATATTCTATAAAGATATAAATAGATAATTATATATTCCTTTTGTTGCTTCTCCAGGTGGTGCACTTTGAAGGCCTGCGCATCCATGCGGATGTGTCCGACACCAGACAGGAAGCCTCAACATGACCATCAAAGCGATCAACGTTCGCAACCAGTTCAAAGGCGTCATCAAGGAAATAGTGCAGGGCGAAGTGGTGTCCGAAATCGACGTGCAAACCGCGTCCGGCATTGTCACCTCGGTGATTACCACCCGCTCGGTGCGCGACCTTGAATTGAAAGTGGGCAGCGAGGTGATTGCCTTCGTCAAATCCACCGAGGTGTCGATCGCCAAGCTCTGAAGAGCCCGTTCGAAATTCAACATCTGCGCCTCGGCTAATGCCGGTAACGACGAAAATCCTGTGGGAGCGTGGCTTGCCCGCGAAGAATGCACCGCGGTTTTTCAGGTATTGCGCGTCATCGTTCTTCGCGGGCAAGCCTCGCTCCCACAGGTTCTGTGTACCCATCACGTTGAGGTTTTCATGGCGACTCCTTTCAAGCGCTCCCCGTTGACCCTGTTGGCAGCCTCCGTGGCGGCGATGAGTGCGTTACTCAGCGGCGGCGTTCAGGCCGAAGGCAAAATCAGCATTGCGCAGCAATTTGGCATCGGTTACCTGATTCTGGATGTGGTGCGCGATCAGCAGCTCATCGAGAAACATGGCAAGGAGCAGGGGCTCGACATCAAGGTCGACTGGAACAGCATCTCCGGTGCCACAGCGATGAACGAGGCGCTGCTGGCCGGTGCGCTGGATGTGGTGTCGGCAGGCGTGCCGCCGATGCTGACGATCTGGGACCGGACCAAGGGCAAGCAAAACGTCAAGGCCATCGCGTCGCTGGGTTCGATGCCCAACTACCTGCTGACCAATAATCCGAATGTGAAGAGCCTCAAGGACTTCACTGAAAAGGACCGTATCGCCGTACCGGCGGCGCGTGTAGGTTTCCAGTCGCGCACGTTGCAGATCGAAACGGCCAAGCAGTTCGGCGCTGAAAACTTCAAGAAGTTTGACGACATCTCGATCAGCCTCGCGCACCCGGATGCGACGTCGGCGTTGATTGCGGGCGGTTCGGAGATCAACTCACATTTTTCCAGCCCACCGTTTCAGTACCAGGAATTGCAGAGTCCCAACGTGCACAAGGTGCTGAGTTCCTACGACGTATTGGGTGGTCAGGCCACGTTTAACGTGCTGTACACCACCGAGAAATTCCACGACGAAAACCCGAAAACCTACAAGGCGTTCTACGTGGCGCTGGCCGAGGCCGAGAAAATCATCAAGGCCGATAAGCCGGCGGCAGCGCAGATCTATATCCGTGTGGAGCAATCGAAACTATCCTTGCCATTGGTAGAGAAAATTGTCGCCGACCCCGAAATCGACTTTACCGTGGTGCCACAGCGCACCTTTATCTACGCCGAGCAACTGCAGGCGCTCGGCGTGCTGAAAAACAAGGCTGACAGCTGGAAAGATTACTTCTTCGAGGAAGCACATGGCGGTGCAGGCAGTTGAGAAAAGACCGGACATCATGCAAAAGCAGAGCTACCAACTGCTGGAAGTCGCCAACGGCAAACCGATCAAACTCTGGACCGAAGGCGTTCCGGTAGAAAACGAAGCCAGGCAGCAATTGATTAACACCGCGAAGATGCCGTTCATCTTCAAACACCTGGCGGTGATGCCCGACGTGCACCTGGGCAAGGGCTCGACCATCGGCAGCGTGATTCCTACCGTAGGCGCGATCATTCCGGCCGCCGTCGGTGTGGACATTGGCTGCGGCATGATCGCTGCGCGTACGTCGCTGACTGCCGCTGATTTGCCGGACAACCTGCATGGTTTGCGCTGCGCGATCGAAAAAGCGGTGCCCCATGGCCGCACCGTGGGTCGTGGTATGAGGGATAAAGGTGCCTGGTACAGCGTTCCGAAACAGGCCGATCAGGCGTGGGCTGCGCTGAACCCACGGTTCAAGGCGATCACCGACAAGTACCCGAAACTTGCCAATACCAACAATCGCGGACACTTGGGCACGTTGGGCAGCGGTAACCACTTCATCGAGGTGTGCCTGGATGAAACCAACCGGGTCTGGTTCATGCTTCACAGCGGTTCACGCGGGGTCGGCAACGCCATCGGCAACCTGTTCATTCAACTGGCTCAGGCCGACATGCGCCAGCACATCGCCAATCTGCCAGACCGTGACCTGGCCTACTTCGAGGAAGGCAGCCGGCATTTCGATGATTACGTCGAAGCTGTCGACTGGGCCCAGGATTTCGCCAGACAGAACCGTGCGTTGATGATGCAAGCGGTGATTCAGGCGACACGCAAAGTGATCAGCAAGCCGTTCGAAGTCGCCCTGGAAGCGGTGAATTGCCACCACAACTACGTGCAGAAAGAGCGGCATTTCGGTCAGGATATTCTGGTCACCCGCAAGGGCGCGGTGTCGGCGCAGAAGGGCGAGTTGGGGATCATTCCTGGATCGATGGGCGCGAAGAGTTTCATCGTTCGCGGGCTCGGCAATGAACAATCGTTCTGCTCCTGCAGTCACGGCGCCGGCCGCGTGATGAGCCGCACCAAGGCGAAAAGCCTGTTCACCGTCGCCGACCAGATCCGCGCCACCGCCCACGTCGAATGTCGCAAGGATGCGTCGGTGATCGATGAAATTCCGATGGCCTACAAAGACATCGACCACGTCATGCATGCCCAGCGCGAGCTGGTGGAAGTGCTGCACACCTTGCGTCAGGTGGTGTGTGTGAAGGGGTAGGCGCGGCGCCTAGATCGCAGCCTCGTTTCACTCGAAAGCTGCTACATAGAAATGCGTGTTCCCTGTAGCAGCTGTCGAGTGAAACGAGGCTGCGATCTCTTGATCTACCGATACTTGATCACGATCCCTTTAAGTTTGCGCCCTTCAATAGTCCGGACATCGCGAGCCCACAGCGGCCCGTTGACATAGGCACCCACCGGCTGGATATGGTCGTAGACCACTACCACGGCATCGCCACCGAGCTTGGCCGACTCATCCCGCAGTTTTGCTTCTACCTCGGTGATGGGCGGCGCTGGGTCGACACTCGCATCGATCAGCACTTCACCCAATCGGATGTGCGGACGAAGCGGTTCGGTACGCAATACCACGACTTCGCTGGCCAGCGTCGGCGCGGGATGCTCGACGCCCACATAAGCGGTGGTCCGCGCGTCAACGGAGGCGCAACCACTGAGCCCAAGCAGGGTGGCGGCGAACCCGGCCGCCAGCAGTGACAATTTCAAACGGGTGGACCAGAGCGCGTCATGAGCAGGCATGTGGGTTTCCTCCGAAGGAGCCGCTGCAATGCGGGGTGGCCTGTTGACGGTAGCAGACGGTCCGGGAGTTTCCAGAAAGCCCAGCCCTTTCAGGTCGGGCTATTTCATGCCTGAAAGGTCACTGATCCTTTTCGCAGTTGACCATCCACGACACACCAAAGCGGTCCACCAGCATCCCGAAGCGGGCCGCCCAGAAGGTCTTATCCAGTGGCATTTGCACGGTGCCGTCTTCCGACAAGGCGCCGAAAACGCGCTCCGCCTCGGCAATGCTGTCGACATTCAGCGACACCGAACACCCGCTCATGTCATCAGTCGGGCGATCCGGTGTGGTGTCTGACCCCATGAGCGCCTGATCCCCCACCGCCAGACGGGTATGGATGATCAGGTTGTGCAGATCCGCGGGAAAGTGCTCGCGCGCCGGGCTTTCGCCGAAGGTCATCATCATTTCGATCTGACCTTGCAGGGCTTGCGCATAGAAGGTGAAGGCGGCTTTACAGTCGCCGTTGAAGATGAGGTAGGGATTGATTTTCATATTTTGCTCCCGGTAACCGAGGGACTGGAGGCCCCCATTGGCCTATGAACTGACTCCAAGTAGCAAAGCGTTAGATGCGGGGTTGTGCAGGATTTGTTTAGACGGTTTTTCTATGGGAGGGGCGGGGCTTATTGCTTCATTGATGCGTGAGGACGCCGAAGACTAAGCATTTCCAACAGTACTACACGCTCTCGGCAGCCGCATGCATGCTGCGTCTGCCCAACGGACTAGCTATTGCGACTGTGGCAATAACATGCCCGGAGGGGTAGCTAAACTGATGGTTTGCCTATTTTGTGGTTTTCAATAATTGATTAAGCAGCACACTCATAGTCGATGATTGCTTTGGCCGCTTCCTCGGCTCCAAAAAACACACGGGACTCAATTCCGTCCTCCAAGCTTTGGCGCTGAAGATCTTCGAGACTTTGCTCATATTCGGTAATTAGCGCTCGATCGAATCGATCAAGTGACTTTGGCGTCCAGATGAAAAGGGTGCATTTGTCTTGAGGCGCATCGGCGATTTTGTGTTTCACAAAGTGGAGATCCCACAAGCGACTCTTTGCGCCATCTACATGACGGCTAATCTGCTTGGAGGGTTTTATTTTTGCCAGGCTAGCGACCATTTTGTTCCCGGAAAAAAATAAACTGCCTCGGGATCCCTGCATCGCTTGGGTGTGGAGTGGAAGGTTGAATCGGTCCCGTAGCCTCGGCAATATTCCAAGGACACGCTCTTGTATGTCGGAGCGAAGCTGACCCAGATTCTGTTCGTAAACGATCGGATCGTCTTCAGCATCTTCTTCTTCAATCGCGTCGGAATGAACTGAGGAGAGGCTTGATGTGAGGCTGCACGCCTGCTGAAGAATATGCTTCATGTTCATACCTAGACCCTTTCGAATTTTCCCAACAGACACCCCGTGGATACCAGCTGAAAAACTACCCTCAAAGCCTTTCTCTGCAAACTCAAGGGCTCTGTTAAGAGCCATCTCCATCATTTGCCGCATTCCTGTCGCAGACGCTCCATACAGGCACTTTAATGCTTTTTCACTAATGGCCAGGCAACCGTCGACGCCGGTGCTCGATTTCGCAACAACCGCGATTGTCAGGCGCTCTCCCGATTGGACGATGGGCTCAAGGTAAATGGGAGCCCAATCGGCCTCATACTCTGGAAAACTTGGAAAATCAGAAAGATCTGGAAGCATCTTGTTAGATCGCCAAACTGTTTTGTTTTACACCAAGTGCGCTATCCATTAGCACGCCCATATGATGGACTCGGGACTCAAGGAATTCCACCACCCGGTTAACGTGCTCAATAGATACCTGGCAATACTCCGGCTGGCTAGCTGCCGCATATTTTCGGAAATCTGCGTCGTATATGGGGGCCGAGCTGTTCTTGAGCTTTTTGGCAGACAGGTGACGCTCGAAAACGGTGACCTCACCGATCACCATTTGCAGCAAGCGATTCTGGATGTTTTTTCCGGCTTGGGACACGGGTGAAGCTAAGGCTTCTTCATGGTCAATCAGCCAGATGGCACCGTCGGCACCGACGAGCAAATTCCGCAGATTCCTATCCGTGTTGGCGACTAGCTCGTCAAATACGATTGCTGCGTGAAGATGAGACCATTTGTTCAGGAGGTGCGAGACTTTATCGAATTTGATAGCTCGACTGACAGGAATGGCATGTGTATCGATGCTGGCGAGGGCAATGCACTTGCCTGGTCCTCGCCCGAGTGACTCGCCTCTTGCGATGACTAATGCGGTGAGGGGTATTGGGAGGCCAAAATACCGTCCGATTGTGGCGCTCATCGTTTCTGCGAACAAGCGCTCCGCTGGAAGGAATTTTACATAGGCATGAAGGTCGCGTTTGTATCCCTTCAGTCCACTGATTGTCCCGTAGAACAGCGGGTGCTGACCCTTGATGTCCGGATCATCGACGGGGTCCCCCTGTAGGAAAAGTCCCAGTGGAATGTCCAAGACTTCCAGATTTGAGATCGACATCCTTTTCTACGCTTCCCTTGTCGCCAGACTTTTGATCAGCAACCTTCATTATTAAGTAAATCCCCTGATCCGTTGGCTTCTGCCTGCAGTTGAGGGGTGGATTTTCTTGGCAAGTCATCAAGCTGACGAAGCAGGGGAATGGAGCTCGCTCGCGGCTTTCTGGCTTAGAGGGAGAATGTAGGAGGTTAGGTCGTATGGCAATGTACGTTCACTTCAGGTCACAATTTTTTCGCGGTCGACCATCCACGGCCGTAGGCACGTATATAGAAAAGTCCGGCAGTGATGCGGCGAAGGCCTAACCGGAGTGGTTAGCGTTGGCACTGAAGTAACGCTGTCCTCAGGCCACTGCACGGGCGGCAGGTGATGGGCGCAGCAAGCGTTCGACAGCACCGGTCACCATGTTTTCCAGCAGCTCATCACGCTGCGCTTCCTCCAGCGGATGCTGCGCCAGCCAGCCGGGCGCGCTGTTGAGCAAGTTGGCGATGGCGTGTCCGGCGGCCATCAAACCCTGTTCGCCGAGACGGGACGGGGCGCCGAGCATCTTCAGCAACTTGCGTTCGTATTGCTCGCGCAACTGGCGAACGCGCGCTTGTTGCTCTTCGTTCAAGCAGCCGCTGTCGCGCTCGGCCAGGCGAAAATGCCAGGGCATTTCCCGGTGCAGATTCAAGTGTGCGCGGATCAGGTTTGGCAGTTTGTCGCGTTTGGCCGAAGCCTTTTGATCGATGCGCCCGAGGGTCGACAGCAGTTCTTCGTAGAACTCCTCGATCAGGTCGAGCAGCAAGTGCTGCTTGCTCGGGAAGTGGTAATACAACGAGCCCGGGGACAGCCCCAGGCACGTTGCCAGCTCACGCATGCCGACCTGCCCGAAGCCCTTGCTGGCGAACAACTCCAGCACTTTGTCCCGGTACTCGGCGAAGCGTGAACAACGCTCAGGCATAGGCATGGAAGCCACGTCCTGTCTTGCGTCCCAGGTAGCCGGCGGCGACCATTTCCTTGAGCAGCGGAGCGGGGCGGTATTTGCTGTCGTTGAAACCGTCGTAGAACGCTTCGAGAATCGCCAGTACGGTGTCCAGACCGATCAGGTCGGCCAATGCCAACGGGCCGATCGGTTGGTTGCAGCCCAGGCGCATGCCGGCGTCGATGTCTTCGGCGCTGGCCAGGCCTTCCTGGAACACCAGAATCGCTTCATTGATCATCGGCACCAGAATCCGGTTGACCACAAAACCCGGGCGGTTGCCGGCGGTGATCGCGGTTTTGCCGAGGGTGGTGGCCATCTCCAGCGCCAGGGCGTGGGTTGCGTCGCTGGTTTGCAGGCCGCGGATCACTTCGATCAGGCCCATCAACGGCACCGGGTTGAAGAAGTGCAGGCCGATGAAACGCTCAGGCTGGCTGACGCTGGCGGCGAGTTGGGTAATCGACAATGACGAAGTGTTGGAGGCGATCACGCACTCGGCGCTGACCTGCGCGGCAATCTGTTGCAGCACGCGCAGTTTCAGGTCGAGGTTTTCGGTGGCGGCTTCAATCACCAGTTGCACGTTCTGCAGGCTGCTGTACTCGGTGCTGGTGCGGATCCTGGCGAGGGCGTCGAGCTTTTGCGCTTCGGTCAGGGTTTCCTTGGCAATCTGCCGGTCGAGGTTCTTGCCGACGGTGGTCAGCGCCTTTTGCAGGGCGCTGTCGGAGATGTCGAGCAAGGTCACGTTGAAGCCGGCCAATGCACAGACTTGCGCAATGCCGTTGCCCATGGTGCCCGCGCCGATCACGCCAATGTTTTGCAGATTCATGTACCCGTCCTTCCGATCAACCTTGCGATACCTTGGCCGCCGTAACGGCCGAAGGCGTACTATTGGCCGCGAGTCTAGAACCGGCAGGGCGGTTGTCCTATGCCGCAACTGTTCAACGGTGCTGGTGTTTTTTGCCATTCGGGCGATGGGGAGAGAAGCGTTCAAATGCGGGAAAAGGACTCGGTGGCGGCCTACTTCGTGCAGGCGATGATCCATGGGCATGGGGACAATCCGCAGCGCTCGCGCGCTGCGCTGGAAGAGGCGGGCATCGACCCAGCATTGATCGAGCAGCCGACCGCGCGAGTGCCGGCGAGTGCGTTTGCCGCGCTGTGGCTGATTCAGATCCGCACGCTTGACGACGAGTTTTTCCGACTCGACTCCCACGGCATGCCCCCCGGCAGCTTCGCGCTGATCTGCCGCGCATTGATTCAGGAACCCGACCTGCACAAAGCCATGCGCCAGTGCCTGGCTAACTTCGCGCTCTTCCTGCGCGACTTTCGCGGCACGCTGACGGTGCGCGGCAAACGCGCAATCATCAGCCTCGACACCCACGCGCAAAACGAAGACGCCAGCCGTTTTGGTGAAGAGACGTTCCTGGTGCTGATGATCAGCCTGCTGTGCTGGCTCGGCGGGCGGCGCATCCCCATCGACCGCGCGGACTTTCGCCATGAGCGCGTTTCCCTCAGCGACGACCTATTGCTCTGGGGCCCCAACCTGACCTTCGGCGCCGAACGCACCGAAATCGAATTCGCCAGCCACTACCTGCGCCTCCCGGTGGTCCAGGACCTGGCGTCACTGAAAGTGTTCCTGCGCACGGCACCGCAATGGCTGGTGATCCGCTTTCGCAACCAGCATGGCCTGGCGTCGCAAGTCCATCAGCGCCTGCGCAACAGCCATTACAGCCAATGGCCGACCTTGCAGGCGTTCGCCCTCGAGCAGCACCTGAGCCCGAGCACCTTTCGCCGCAAGCTGGAGCGGGAAGGGTGTTCGTATCAGGAGATCAAGGATGAAGTGCGGCGCGGCGTGGCGTTTGAGCAGTTGCGTGAGAGCCGGGCGAGTATCAGCGACATTGCCGAGCAGCTGGGTTTTCAGGAGCCGAGTGCGTTTCATCGGGCGTTCAAGAAGTGGACGGGGGAGAGCCCGGGGCGGTATCGGGCGCGGTTTCAGAAGGGCGTGGGAGAGGCGGGTTGACTCAATTGAGGTAATTTACCTCCACAACTATTTACGCGGCGCGCCACTGTTCATACCTCATACGCCCGCGCAGCTGCGATCCCCCAAAATTTCAACCATATGTTGGTCACCAGCTGCCGTAAGGAATTCCAAACTTCTCAATATAAAGCTTGGACTTCACACTCACCGGATACGCATATCGGCCTTCATTCTTGCCTTGGTCTGGGCCTAAAGGCTCAATTTCTGCTTTGGCTTGAGCCACCTCGACGGGACGATGGCAGGAATCTCTTACCCAAACCTTCACGACCCCGCCGGGAGCCATGCCTATATGGATAGACGCCATGTACCGGGCCTCTTGTTCTGGGGTGGCCGGGCAACGTCGCGTAACGGACGAATGCATCAGTTGTCTGGCTTGCTCAGGTACGTCTATCCAGACTTTATAGGTCTGTGGTTCTACGATGGATTGCCAGCGTACGAATATACGTTTGGGGAGATCAGCGCCGACCACCGCTTTGCCGGAACCGCCTACGCCTCGCCACCCTTTGGCGGACTCTGTGCCGTCCTCTGGTTGACCGCCTGATGCTGACCCTTTACCGGTGTGGTCAAACCGCTTGCCGTTGATATCTTCAACGGAGCTGTCCTCCACCCATACTTTCATGTAGTGGGGTTCGACGAAATCGAGCTCCCACCATTGAGACCTAGGGTCATTCTTTGCTGATAGCGGTTCCGCAGCTTGGCAGCCGGCAATGAATAGAAGGCCTAGTAACGTGATGAGTCGTTTCATTACCAAAGCGTCCAGTCCGGTACATGAGGATGTTGAACGCGGATTGCGTCCTGCGTGGGGGCATTAATGTAAACAGCCCTGAGACCGCTACCGTCGTTTCTACCCAGTGGATGGTTCCAGTTGGCAGACGTGTGGATGAACTTCAGTTTAAGTAACTGTTCTTCTTGCGGTGTGGTGCTGTAGTTGCCACCGACAAACCGGTCACACAGGGCCTGAAGCTCTTGTGGTATAGCCAGCTCGGACGAATCCGGGATGTCGTCAAAGCGAACACCTTTTTCTTTCGCCAAGTGATGCATCACGCGCAGGTAAACCCTCGAAAGCTTGCCGTTCACCGGACGCTTCAGCTGCAACGCGGCATAAACTCGCTTTTGTCCTGGACTGAGTCGGTCTTGTGGGCCATGGGGTAATTCGAAGGCTGCGGGCGTCACAATTTCCAGTAACCGGGTAGGCCAGCCGTTAGATACCCATTGGCTTTTTACCCTCGCCGCATCGCGGTAAATGGACGTGGTGGTGACATCGGTATTGATTGATACGTCAAGCGCTTGCATCGGACTGACGAGCACGCACTCTTGCGCCTCCTCGAGGTAACCGCCGCCAATATCTGAATGGACGCCGGGGACCGTGATCTCTGCGAAATCGGGTTTGATTCGGCTGAGGGCAAAGTTGGCTCGGCATTCGTCACGCGCTACCAGCTGGACGACGTCGGTGAAAAAACGACGATCGAGGTAGAGTTTGATGCCTGTTGCGATGGGGCTTTTGATATTCCCCAGGTTGGACCAGCCAGCAATCGATGGCACGGTATCGAACAGGCCGATAAAGCCCATATTGATGCTGCTTTTGTATTGGTCAATGAAAGTCGAACCAAAGGCTTTGGGATTGCCGCGTAGGACGTCTCCTAAAGGACCTTGCTTGCCACGCACGATTTCATTGGCGAAATGCCGAGCGGCTGCGGCACCGCGGCTAAAGCCAAATGTATCGAACGTCAGTGAGGTGATTTCACTGTCTGGGTTATCGACCAACACTTCATTGATGCGCTGCTTGATCAGTGCAAACGAGGACTGAACTCGTCCTGCAACGCCGGTCTCGCCGCGCCCGGCGCCTGCACCCACGACACTGTCTTTTTCCCCCGACTGGGTGCCGATGCCTTCAACGTAAACGACTCGGGAGGCCATTTTTTGCGGCCCTTCGCCCTCTGCTTGTTGAGTCACGGTATACAGATCGCTCAGCTTTTTCACATTGCTAGTGTCGTTGCCATAGCTGCTGTCCGGATCACTCATGAACGGTTTGCAACTGGCATTGATATCTTTTGGCGCAATGGGGTGATGGGCACCGCAAAGCAGACCCGCTTCGACGTTGTTGGCGTTATTGCCGGTGCCATCGAAGAAGACGCCAATGCGTAAGGCAATGCCCGTTTTTTGTGGCGTAGGTGCGGGGGCTTTGCCGTGTTTTTCGTATTCAGCCCAGCGCTGAGCGTGAATGTCGACTGGCTTGGCTTCGTCGTAACGGTAGTTTTTAGGCGGGTTGGGTACGTAGCCGCTCATCCTTGATTCCTTGGACTTGATCCCTGATTAACGCGCGCAGGGTGACACTCAGGGTGGAGGGAAGCAATGGATGGCACTTTGATTCAGTGGCATTTTTAGCGTTGCAGGACGTGCTTGTCAGGCCATTCAACATCGTGAATGTGTACTTGTTTAAAAGTGCTCAGGGTTACGTCCTGAAAGCTACAAAACCTTGCGCCGTTGCCTACGGCTACGCCAGAATCCGCCGGCTTGTGCGGTTTGACCTCGGACTCTATCGTTTCCCTGCCACTGCTCATCAGTGGTCGGGTTTAGTCGCCCGTTGTAGTCAAGTCGCACGATGTCTCTGTCAGTCGGGAATCCCCATCCCTGCTCCTGATGGTGGCTGTGCGCAGGGCGCTTTCGGGCGCGCCGATTTCTTGGCTCATCGGTCGACTAACCTGTGCACAGCTGCCTCCATTCGTTTAGTCGCGAACCGGTTGCAGCCTCACTCTTAGATGAGGTTAGAGCCAATGTTCAAGGTTACGCCAAACCCGCCGGACAACGATCCGGCATCCCCGTACGAACCCGATTCAAAGAAGCTCAATGAGGCTGCCGAACGCGCCCTCGACTTCCACTTTCCGTCGAATGCCGATATCAAAGCCACCCCGCGAACACGCAGTACCCTGTTTTCCGTGGACCCCGAGGCCACGGCCGAAACCTTGGCGGTTTATCTGGTCGAGACGCTGGCCTCGGTCGATGTGATGGTTCATCAGTTGGTGGATCATCTGGAGGGTGAGTCGCGTTATGCCCTGCTGGGTATTTCCAACAGCATCATGACGGCGGAGATCACGGCGAACCGGGTGTTGGATAAGATTGATTTGTCCAGGTAGTCGGTAACTCGGTAACTCGGTAACTCGGTAACTCGGTGAGCTGTGCAGCGGTGCCTTTTTTGGGGCTGCTGCGCAGCCCAGCGGGAGCAAGCTCCCTCGCCACAGGTGTTTGTCGCCTGTGGAATTTCCGACTGAAGTACCATGACGTCTTTGTTGTGTTCAGCGACTTCCTTGGCCGAGTTAATCAATCCATGCCTGCGGCGCTCTCCCGTTTCACCTCATTACTCGATCAGGCCAGACGCGCCTTGCTCCTGGTCTGGGGCACTTCTCGCGGGCTGTTCCTCGGCCTCGTCCTGGCCACCCTGATCGCCGGTGTCCTCCCGGCCTTGGCCGCTTGGCTGGGCCAACGCATCGTCGACGCAGTGGTTTTCGCCATGCAGTTGCACGCGCAACAGGGCAGTGCGCCGTTGTGGCCGGTGGTGCGTTACGTGTTGTTCGAGGCCGGCGTGTTGGCGTTGCTGTCCGGGACGCAGCGGGCGCTGTCGGTTCAGCAATCGTTGTTGCGGGTGCAGTTGGGGCAGAAGGTCAACACGATGATTCTGGAGAAGGCCCAGACGTTGTCGCTGGTGCAGTTCGAGAATTCCGAGTTTTACGACAAGTTGGTGCGGGTAAGGCGCGAAGCGTCGACTCGGCCTTTGGCGTTGGTGATGAAGTCGTTGGGGTTGATCCAGAACCTGATTGTGTTGATCAGCTTCGGCGTGTTGCTGGTGCATTTTTCGCCGTGGGCGCTGGTGCTGCTGGTGGTGGGCGCGTTGCCGGTGTTTTTCGCCGAGGCGCACTTTTCCGGGGATGCGTTCAGGCTGTTCACGCGTCGGGCGCCGGAGAGTCGGCAGCAGAATTACATCGAGACACTGCTCTCCCATGAGGGCTATATCAAAGAGGTCAAGTTGTTCGGTTTCGCGCCGTTGCTGTTGAAGCGTTATCGCGAGACGTTTGCCCGTCTGTATACGGAAGACCGGCGGCTGACCTTGCGCCGGGATGGCTGGGGATTCGTGCTGGGGTTGCTGGGCACCGCCGCGTTTTACCTGGCCTATGCGTGGGTGGTGGTTGATACCGTTCACGGCCAAATCAGCCTCGGGCAGATGACCATGTACCTGGTGCTGTTCAAGCAGGGGCAGACGGCGGTGAGCAGCAGTTTGAGCGCCATCAGCGGTCTCTACGAGGATGGATTGTACCTGTCGAGCCTCTACGAATACCTGGCCGAACCGGTGGTGGCCGATGCCGGGCATC
Organism: Pseudomonas sp. RT6P73; assembly: GCF_054897715.1. Lineage (NCBI taxonomy): Bacteria > Pseudomonadati > Pseudomonadota > Gammaproteobacteria > Pseudomonadales > Pseudomonadaceae > Pseudomonas > Pseudomonas sp. RT6P73. The sequence continues at coordinate 1,855,462 of NZ_JBUBUV010000002.1, forward strand.
TCACGGTGGGCGCGGTGCCCGGCGATGGTTTGCGATTCGAGAACGTGGGTTTCCGTTATCCGGGAGCGAGTCGGCCCGCCCTTGAAGGCATCGACTTGCATCTGGTGCCGGGGCGCAGCCTGGCGCTGGTTGGGGAGAACGGTTCGGGCAAGACCACGCTGATCAAGTTGCTGACCCGTTTGTATCGTCCCGATCACGGTCGCATCTTGCTCGACGGCAGCGATTTGCAGGTGTGGGAAGAAGACGCGCTGCGCCGGCGTATCGGCGTTATTTTTCAGGATTACATTCGCTACCAGTTCTCCGTCGGCGAGAACATCGGCGTCGGCGATACGCTGGCGTTCAACGATGAGCAGCGCTGGAAAGAGGCGGCCGCCGAAGGCATGGCCGCCCCGTTCATCGAGGGGCTTGATCGAGGCTACGCCACGCAGTTGGGACGCTGGTTTGCCGGTGGCCAGGAGTTATCGGGCGGGCAGTGGCAGAAGATCGCCTTGTCCCGCGCTTACATGCGCCGTAACGCCGATATCCTGATTCTGGACGAGCCGACCTCAGCACTCGACCCGGCTGCGGAGGCGGCGGTGTTCGAGCATTTCAGCGAGCACACCGAAGGCCGCATGACGTTGCTGATTTCCCACCGGTTTTCCAGCGTGCGCAATGCCGACCACATCATTGTGCTGGATCAGGGGGCGATCCTCGAACGCGGCGATCACGACAGTCTGGTGGCCGCGGGCGGGCGCTATGCGCAGTTGTTCAACCTGCAAGCCCGGGGTTACCGCTAGGCCCGGCCATCTGCGGTGGTTTTGCCTTCATCAAGCCTTCGAGTGCCTGGCGGTAATGGCTGCCCCCCAGGCTCATGCTGTTGTTGTGCGTACCGCCGGGGATCAACAGCAGGCGCTTGGGTTCGCTGGCGGCATTGAACAGCTGCTGGCTGAACCGCGAGGGCATGAACGGATCCGCCAGGCCATGCACCACCAAGAGCGGCATGTCGATGTCGACGATCTTGTCGATGGAATCGAATTTCTGCGACAGCAGCCAGCGCACCGGCAACCATTTCACCGGCAGGTTGCTGTCGGCCACTTGCGCCACGGCATCGCCCAGCGACGTAAACGTGGACTCGATCACCAGACCGCGCACCGGGATCGCGCTGTGGTCCTTTTTCGCCTGCGCCGCCAGGTCTGCGGCGAGGTCGATGGCCACCGCGCCGCCCAGGGAATGGCCATAGATCAGACGCTTGTTAGCGTCCGGTTGCATTGCCTTGAAGCGCTCCCAGGCGACGCGGGCGTCCTCGTAGACACTGGCTTCTGACGGCAGATCCCCCTTGCTCTGGCCAAAGCCGCGGTAGTCGATCGCCAGCACCGAATAACCCATCGCACGCAATTGCTCGATGCGGAACGCCTGGCCGGTCAGGTTCCAGCGCACACCGTGCAAATACAGGATCGACGGCGCATCGCGACGCGCGGCCGGCCACCACCAGGCATGCAGGTTTTGCCCGGCCTTGAAGCGGGTAGGCTTGATATCGAATTCCTCAACGTCCTTGGGCAAACCGCGATACCAGCCGGCGGTCCCCGGCTCGATGCGGAACAGCAGCTCGCGCTCCTTGTATTTGAGTACGCCGCAACCCACGGGCAAGCCGACGACCAGCGCGGCCATGCACAGCCATGGCAGCCAGCGTCGGCTGATGCGGCTCATCAGGTTTGAAAACATGCAAAGGTCCGGAGGGTGAAAAGGAAAGTTCGGGTTTTAACAGAAGCGTGGGGGCGATGGGGATTAATTCGACAGTCGTATGAATGGCCCTGATCAGTCGGTGATGCATAGGGCCCCATCGTCGGAACGCCGCCGCGCCACCGTGGAGGACGTCGCGCTGATCGCCGCACCGTCGGACCTGACATCGGCGTCAAGGCCTCCGGTGGCGTGCGCGACTACACGACCGCACTGGCGATGATCGAAGCCGGCGCCACGCGACTGGGCACCAACTCGGGCATCGCGATCATCGGCGGCGAATTGGCGGCCGGCGAGGGTTACTGATCAGTCCACCTGCAACACGATCTTGCCGATGTGGTCGCCGGCTTCCATCCGCGCATGGGCCTGCGCCGCCTCGGTGTACGGGTAAACCTTGTCGATCATCGGCAGGCAACGCCCGGCGGCTAGTACGGGCCACACGTATTCACGCAACTGTTCGGCGATCGAGGCTTTTTCTTCCCGGGTGCGCGAGCGCATCAGCGAGCCGGTGATCGTCGCGCGTTTGCCCATGATCGCCATCAGGTCGACGTCTTTGGCATGGGCGCCGCCGAGGAAGCCCAGCATCACCAAGCGACCTTCCATGCCCAGTGCGGCGATGTTCTGATTCAGGTACGAGCCGCCCATGATGTCGAGGATCACATTGACGCCTTTGCCGGCGGTTTTTTCCTGGATGACCTGGACGAAATCCTGGTCGCGGTAGTTGATCGCCTCGGCGCCCAGCTGACGAATCGCCGCGCATTTTTCCTCACTGCCTGCCGTGGCGAACGCCTTGACCCCGAATTCGCGGCAGAGCATCAGCGCGGTGGTGCCAATGCCGCTGGTGCCGCCGTGAATCAGCGCGCGCTGGCCTTTGCTCGCGCCGCCCATGTCGAACAGATTCGCCCACACCGTGAAAAAGGTTTCCGGGACCGCCGCTGCGTGGACCCAATCCATGCCATCCGGAATCGGCAGCGTCTGGCTGGCCGGTGCGACGCAATATTGCGCGTAACCGCCGCCATTGGTCAGCGCACAGACGTTGTCACCGACGATGAATTCGCTGACGCCCGCACCGATCGCCACCACTTCACCGGCCACTTCCAGCCCGGGAATCGGGCTCATACCGGGTTTCATCGGGTACTTGCCGGCGCGTTGAATCACATCGGGACGGTTGACCCCGGCGGCGTACACACGAATCAGCACTTCGCCTGCACCGGCGGTTGGCACCGGCTCCTGGCGCGGCTTCAATACCTCGGGGCCGCCGGGCTCGGTGATTTCAATCAGGGTCATGGTTTGGGGCAAAGTCATGTTGAAGTCCTGTCGAGAAAGTCATCTGTAAAAATGGGATCGCATGAGTGTACGAATGATTCAGTCCAATCCACCGACCCCCTGGAGGAGCGAGCCTGCTCGCGATAGCGGTATGTCAGTCACATTGATGCTGGATCTGCCTACGTCTTCGCGAGCAGGCTCGCTCCTACAGTGTTTGATCTGTTCAGCAAACGCATGGCCTGTTCCAGCAACAGCGCAACCACAATCGCGCCCGCCGCTATCACAAACAACAACCCATGTTGACCACCACTGGCATTGAACAACGCCGAATACGCAAACCCTGCAATCGCCTGAAAAGTGGCGAACGACACCGTCGCGCGGCTCCAGGCAATCTGCTGCTGGTGATGGTTCGGCAGCAGTTCATGAACCCGCGCCAGCGCCAGTGGAACGATGCCCGGCGGGAACGAACCGAGGATCACGGCCAGCAAGGCCAGGGCCGTGAACGAACTCGAAATCGACAACAGGCCTACGGCAATCGCCTGCACCACCAGCACCAGCCGAATGCTCAATTTCGCACCGAGTTTATCCGCCAGAAATCCGTAACTCACCGGCCCGATGATCGCGCCCAGTCCGTACATCACCCAGATCAGCGCGCCGACATGCGGCCCGGCGCCGAGCCCACGGGCCACGTAATCCACCAGAAACACCATCGCCGGCACCAGCCCGGCGGCCATGAATGCGTATTGGGCGAACAACAGGTAAACCCCTGGATCGGTCGGTGTTGCGGTTTTCTCGGCAGACACTTCAACGGCTTGATGATGCGCCTCTTTCGGCCAGCCGAACCAACTCGCCGCCGTCAGAACCAGTGACAGAAGACCCAGGCCAAACCAGGTTTGCTGCAAGCCAAGGCTCAACAGCGGCGGAACAATCGTTCCCGAGCCGGCAATGCCCAGGCCGATGCCCAGGAAGATCGCACCGCTGGCCAAACCTCGGCGGGATGCCGGCACATGGGGCAACACCGTCGCGGCCACCAGCACCATGATCGCGCCGCCGGCAACGCCCGAAAGCAGGCGCCAGCCGAAGAACCAGCTCACCGACAACGGAAAACCACAGGCGAAAAACGACAAGGTCACGGCCAGCATCATCAGGCGCAATGCCGTTTTGTTCGACGTGCGGTTGGCCAGTGGCCGGCCGATCAACGCACCGATCAGGTAACCCACGAGGTTGGCGGCGCCGAGGTACACCACGTCGCTGGCGGAAAACCAGTGCGCCTGAATCAACGAAGGAATCAGCGGCGTGTAGGCAAATCGCGCCAGGCCGATGCTGACCAGGCTGGCGCTGAGGCCGGCGAAGATCGGCAGCCAGATCGCGCTGCGCGGGGTGGTCGAGGTGCTGTGCATGGGAAACGTCCTGAGAGGTTTTACGCTTGGCCTCCAGACTATCCCGAACGGTTGATGCAATAACGCAGCGATTTTGCGTTATGGTGATGCGATTCTGCATCAGCAAGGAAAGGGCATGAATTGGGATGACGCACGGGTGTTTCTGGCGGTGTGCCGGGAGTCGACGCTCAGGGGCGCGGCGCGGGTGCTGGGGGTCGATCAGGCCACGGTGGGCCGACGGATCACCGCGCTGGAAAAGTCGTTGAGTGCGACGCTGTTTCTGCGCACCTCTGAAGGCTATGCGCTGACAGCGGTGGGGGAGGCGGCGTTGACGGCCGTGGAAAAAATGGAGCACTCGGCGCTGGAGCTGGAACGCCGGATTCAAGGGCTCGACGATCGACTGACCGGGCTCGTGCGGGTCAGCACCACCGACTCCATGGCCGTCGATTTCCTGATTCCGGCCATTGCCCGCTTGCATGCACAGCACCCCGACGTGCGCGTGCAACTGGACGCCTCCACGCAGATTCTCAGCCTGGCGAAACGCGAAGCCGACATCGCCGTGCGCAATACCCGGCCGGACAACCCGGACCTGATCGCCCGCCGCATCGCGCGCTGGCCGGTGGGCCTGTTTGCCTCTCAGGACTATGTAGATGCCCATGGCGTGCCTGAACCGGGCTCGGCGTTCGAGGGGCATGATCTGGTGGTGTATCAGCCGTATCTGCAAGGCAACAAAGACATGGCCCTGGTTTCGGAACCGCTGGGGCGGGGGCGGATTGTGGCCAGTCTGAGTTCCAGTTTGCTGGTGCGCCGATCGATTGCTGCGGGGCTCGGGGTCGGGGAAATTCCGGTGTACATGGGGGAGCGGGATGGGCTGATCAGGCTGTGGCCGGAGCGCACGCGACCGGTGCCGTATGACGTGTGGCTGGTGACCCACGCGGACTTGCGGCATACCGCCAGGGTTCGTGCGGTCATCGATGAAATTGTCGCGGTGTTTTCCGGTACCAGCGAATAACACGCAACCCCCTGTAGCAGCTGGCGAAGCCTGCGTTCGGCTGCGCAGCAGTCGTAAACCCGGCACACGCGGTGGGTCATATAGACCGCGGTGTCTGATTTTACGACTGCTGCGCAGCCGAACGCAGGCTTCGCCAGCTGCTACAGGGATTGCGTGATGGTCATGGCATTTGCGTGATGGTCATGGCATTTCCGGCAGTTCCTGCGGGCGCAGGTCGAACACCAGCACTTCGGCATCCACACCGTTGCTCAACGTCAGCACTTGCTCATCACGAACCCGCACGCCATCGCCTTCCTGCAACTGCACGCCGTTGAGTTCGACACTGCCACGGGCCACGTGCACATAGGCGTAGCGGTTGGCGGCCAGTTCAAGCGTGGCGCTTTCCTTGCCGTCGATCAGCGCGGCGTACACCCGTGCGTCCTGACGCACCTTCAGCGAACCCTTGGCCCCGTCGGGGGAGATGATCAGTTGCAGGCGCCCGCGTTTTTTCTGGGTGCTGAAGTGCTCTTGCTGATAACGCGGTTTGGCGCCGCTGACCTCCGGCACAATCCAGATTTGCAAAAAGTGCACCGGCCGCGTGGCCGAGTGGTTGTATTCGCTGTGCGCCACGCCGCTGCCGGCACTCATCAATTGCACGTCACCAGGGCGGATCACTGAACCGGTGCCCAGGGTGTCCTTGTGTTCCAGGGCACCTTCGAGCACGTAGGAGAAAATTTCCATGTCGCGGTGCGGGTGCTGGCCGAAACCTTTACCGGCGGCGACGCGGTCATCGTTGATCACCAGCAGGTCGGAAAAACCCTGCTCTTTCGGGTTGCGGTAGTTGGCGAAGGAGAAGGTGTGGAACGACTTCAACCAACAGTGATTGGCGGCGCCGCGATCGGAGGCTTTGCGAAGGGTCAGCATGATGAAATCTCCTGTGGGGACGTTGATTCGTCCGAGTGAGGAGAAGATTAATGGTTACTGGTGGGTTCAATAAGTAGATGTAAATTGAAATACTGTCTCTCTCAGGTTGACAGTGGCAGGCGTGCCATAACGTATTCTTCTCCGACGCCGGCGCCGCACATTGGCCATAATGCACAGCACTACTCTGATGCCGGACACAAAGCCCCTGTAGGAGCGAGGCTTGCCCGCGAAGGCGGCGTGTCAGTCAGTATCAATGTTGAATGTGATGACGCCTTCGCGGGCAAGCCTCGCTCCTACAGGGATTGGTGTTTGGCAGAGGGATTTTCTTTTGACTTCAGTGATTTTGAACCTATGAAAACCGTGGCTATGGTGTTGTTTCCGGACTTTCTGCTGCTCGACTTGGCCGGGCCCATGGAAGTGTTTTCCATCGCCAATCGATACCTCGCTTCGGATGACCGTTACGAGCTGTCGACCATTGGCACCGAGCATGGCGCACTGCGCGCATCCAACGGCGTCAGCGTGCAGACCGACCTGCACATCGATCAAGCCGATCATCCGTACGACCTGTTGCTGGTGCCGGGCGGCCCGGGTGCCTACAACGAAAAACATCCACCATTGCTGTGTTGGCTCAAGGCCGCTGTCGGTCGCGCCGAGCGCTACGGCTCGATCTGCACCGGCGCGTTTGTGCTGGGGCATGCCGGGCTGCTGGACGGTTATCGCGTCACCACCCACTGGCATTACACCGAGCGACTGATCAACGGTTTTCCAAAGGCAACTGTCGAGACCGACCAGATTTACGTTCAGGACCGCAACCTCATCACCTCCGGTGGCGTCACCGCCGGCATTGACCTGGCCCTGTCGGTGGTCGCCGAAGACCACGGCAAGAAAGTCGCCCAGGACGTCGCCAAGGTGTTGCTGGTGGTGATGAAGCGCCAGGGCGGGCAGGCACAGTTCAGTCCGTTGATGGCCACCGTCGCACCCCATGAGACGCCGATCACCCGCGTGCAGAACTATGTGCTCGAACACCTCGATGAAGCCTTCAGCATTGAACGCATGGCCAGCCTGGCGAACATGAGTACGCGGCACTTCGCCCGGATGTTTGCCCGGGACGTAAACATGACGCCCATGGAATTTCTGCAAAGCGCACGCATCGATTGCGCCCGAAATCTGCTGGAAACCAGCGACGTGCCGCTCAAGACCGTGGCCTTCAAAAGTGGTTTTGGCAGCGTGCGGCACATGCGCTTTCTGTTCGCTGAAAAACTCGGTCTGACCCCGACGCAATACCGCGAACAGTTCAGCTAGAGCGTTCTTGGCCGTTGTGCGCACCGCAATGGCCGTGACGCTCCCACCGCGGTAGTTGTACCGTCACTGATGCCTGCCAAGATACCCGTGAACTCTTTGCAATGGAGGTGCGGGAGCCTGGAGGGCGGGTGCGATGGATATTTGCGCACTGTGAGCCGGGCCAGGTTTTCAGCACGCAAACGTGCATGAACAGCCTCAGCGATTTAAACAGCGATACGGTGCTGCGGTTCGGCCCCTACGCATTCCACCTGCGGCAACGGCTGATCCTGGACGGTGATCGGCCGCTGCGCATGGGCGGTCGGGCCCTGGATATCCTCCAGGTGCTGGTCGAGCGCGCCGGCCAGGTGGTCAGCAAGGACGAGTTGATTGCCCATGTCTGGCCGACGTCGGTGGTCGAAGAAATCAACCTGCGTGTGCACATTGCGGCCCTGCGTCGGGCCCTTGGCGACGGGCAGAACGGCCAGCGCTACATCGTCAACATTCCCCAGCGCGGCTACAGCTTTATCGCCCCGGTGGAGCCAGTGCCTGCGGGTACCTTGGTCTCGATCGAGACCGCGCAAAAACATCAGCACAACCTGCCTGCCCGGCTCACGCCCGTGACCGGTCGGGATTCGATTGTCGGCAGTCTGGTCCGGCAGTTGCCGGTGCGGCGTCTCATGACCCTGGTCGGCCCCGGCGGCATCGGCAAGACCACGGTGGCGTTGCGCGTCGCCGAACTGCTGTTGCAGCACTATGAAGACGGCGTGTGGCTGGTTGATTTTGCGGCGCTCGATGACCCCGCGCGAGTGGTCGATCACCTGACGCAGACCCTTGAGCTGGAAGTCGGCACAACCCTGGACGTGTTGGTGCAACGGCATACGTTGCTGGTGTTCGATAACTGCGAACACTTGCTGGAGCGCTGCCGGACATTGGTCGAGGACTTGCTGGCGTTGGCGCCTCGGCTGTCGATCCTCGTCACCAGCCGCGAACCGCTGCTGGCAACGGGGGAAACGGTCCAGCGCTTGCCGTCCCTGGCGGTGCCGCCCGCGTCGGCCTTGCACAGCGTGGCCGAGGCCATGGGCTATTCGGCGGTGCAGCTGTTTGTCAGTCGCGCCCGCAATCGCCAACAAGGGTTTGCCCTGCGTGAACAGGACCTCAAGGCAGTGCGTGAAATCTGTCGGCGCCTCGACGGTTTGCCGTTGGCCATTGAACTGGCGGCGGCGCAGATCGATGCGCTGGCGTTGGTCGGTTTACAAGCTCAGTTGGATAACTGTTTTCAGCTGCTGACCCAGGGCCGGCGCACGGCCGTGCCCCGGCATCAGACCCTCAAGGCCGCGCTGGACTGGAGCTATGAACGGCTGGGCACTCTGGAACAAACCGTATTGCAGCGCCTCTCGGTATTCAAAATGTCGTTCACCCTCGATGCCGCGATTGGCGTGAGCAGTTGCGAGGTGCTCAAGCCCGATCAACTGGCGGTGCTGGTGCAGCGCCTGGTGGCCAAATCGTTGCTGTCGATGGATCAGGTCAATGGCACCACCCGTTATCGCTTGCTCAACACCACGCGCACCTATGCGCTGGAGAAGCTCGAACACAGCGGTCACCTGCGTACGTTCGAACGGCGCTACTCGCATTACATCAGCCGTGCGCGCTGGGTCTCAGGCGTGCAGTTGCCCATGGAGCTCGTCGAGTAACCGGCGGACTTTGCTCAGGTCCGGCGTGGCAAAACCTTCGGTGAAGCGGTTGTAGATCGGCGCCAGCAGTTCATGTGCCTGCTGATGCCGACCCTGACGCTGCCACAATTGCGCCAGCGAGGTGGCACTGCGCAGTTCCCAGGCCAGCGCGCCCTGATGCCTGGCCACATTTAACGCCCGAACCAATATCTCCTCGGCTGCGACGACCGTGTAGGAGCGAGCCTGCTCGCGATGACGTCCGCCCAGGCAATCCATCTCCGGCTGATTATCCTCCGCCAACAATGCATCAGCCCTGGCACGCAATATCTCCGCCGTGCTCCAGCCTGCCGTACCGGCGTCGGCCCGTTGCAACAGGGCGTCATCGACGAAACCGCTATCCAGCGTGACCATGATGTCCTTGATCAACCCCACGCCTGGTTGAAGAGGCAGGTGCGCCTCGGCGCGGTCGATCACCTGCGCATAGTGCCGGGCCCAGGTGTAGAACAGCAGCACCGAGTGTTTCTGCGCTTGCTCGAGCAACAGGCGCAAGAGTTTGCGGGCGTTCTGGCTGTCGCCGTTGTAGTGAGCGATCAGGCAACCGGCCAGTGCCAGGGTGTAGCAGATGGACGTGCCGTGGTTGATCTGGATGGCAATGTCCAGCGCTTGCCGGGCGGTGCGCCAGGCTTGTTCCGGTTGCCCCTGCAACCAGAGGATGCGCGCCAGAATCGTCAGGGCGGCGACGCTCTGATCGTACTGCACGCCAAAACCGTGGGTGAAGCGGTTGAGGTGCCCGCTTTGGGCCATGCGTTGAATGACCTGTTCGGCATTCATCCGCGCCAGCTGCTGGTCCCCGGTAAAGTGCAACGCCAGCACCCGCAAGCGATGCATGCTGAGGGACAAGACTGCATCGCCGTACAACCCCAATCGATCGAATTGCCGGCTCTGCTCCAGAGCCGTTTGATAATTGGCGCAACAGAGGTTGACCGCCATGTGCCCGGACACCGCCCGCAACTGACCGGCTAAATCGTTGCACTGTCTGGCCAGGGTTCTGGCGCTGACGAACGCCTCGATGGGTTCCGTCGCGCAGACCTGAGTGTGGTAACAGGAACTGCCGAGGGCCAGCTTGAGGGTCATTTGCAGATGAGGGCAGGGCTCGGGCGCCGCCTCGAGCAAGGCCAGCGCCTTGCGCACGTAAACGCCGTGTTCCTTGAGCAGCGACAGTTCCTGCCAGAGTGGTGTCGAGGTCGCGGTTAAGCGGATCGCCAGTGCCTGCGGACCTTGAGCGTTCAAACCCCAGTCCAGGGCCGAACGAATGTCATCCAGGCTGCGGGCGTAACGCTCGATCCACAGGTCGGTGGAGATCAGCTCCCAGTCAGTCTCAGCCAGATGCATCAAGGCCAGGCAACGTTCGGCGTGACGTTTTCGCGTGTCCTGCAAATCGGCGGTCTGGTCGAGTTTTTCCAGGGCATAGCTGCGGGTGGTGTCGAGCAAGCGGTAGAACACTTCTTCGTCGCCCACCTCCACGTTCAGCAACGACTTGGCCACCAGTTGCGTGATCGAACCGAACACCACGCCGGGCTCGATGTGGTCGCCGACGATCACGGCTGCCGCCGACTCCAGCGTGAAGCCGCCCCTGAACACGCCCAGTCGGCGCAGGCAGGTTTGCTCGCAGGCGTTCAACAGTTCGAAACTCCAGTCGAGCGTGGCGCGCAAGGTTTGGTGTCGGCCCAGCGTCGACGGACAGCCCTGAGTGAGCAGGCGAAAACTGCCTTGCAGCTGCGTCAGCAATCCGCTCAGTCCAAAGTTGCCGACTTGCGCCGCCGCCAGTTCGATGGCCAGCGGAATGCCGTCCAGACGGTGGCAGATTTCAATCAATAGCGGCAGCTCGTCATCACTCAGCTCGAAACTGTCATGGCTGGCCATGGCTCGCTCGACAAACAATTGCAGCGCAGAAAAGGTCAGTGCCTGAGCGCGGTCCAGCACCGCGATGGGCGGTGGGCAATCGAGGGATTCGAGACGCTGGACGAACTCACCTTCGGCCCGCAGGCTCTCGCGGCTGGTGGCCAGGATGTGCACGTGTGGCGCGGCGCGCAGGATGCTTTCGCAAAGCAGTGCGACGGCGTCGAGCAGGTGTTCGCAGTTGTCGATCACCAGCAGCATTTGCCGATCGAGCAGAAACGCGCCGAGGCTGCTCGTCGGTTCGGCGTCGTGCAGGGACAAATCCAGCAGCGTGGCCAGATGTGCGGTGATCAACGTCGGGTCATGGATCGGCGCAAGGTCTAGCAGGCGAATGCCGTCCCGATAGCGACCGATCAACAGTTCGGCGACGCGCAGCGCCACCGTGGTCTTGCCGATGCCGCCGGGGCCGACGAGGGTGATGAAACGCTGGCGTGACAGTTGCGTGACCAGGCTCTCGACCAGCAATTGGCGACCGATCATGCGCGTGCGACGGATGGGCAGGTTATGGGCGCTCGGCTCGAGGCTTTCGCTCGCCAGAGGTTGCTCGATCGATTCCAGCGAGAACGGCGCGACAAAACTGTAGCCGCGCTGGGCGACGGTGACGATATAGCGCTGGCCGGCCTGGCCATCGCCAAGAGCTTTACGCAGCGCCGCCATGTGTACGCGCAGGTTGATGTCTTCGACGACGCTTTTGGGCCAGACCCCGGCGATCAGTTGCTGTTTGCTGACCACGTTTCCGGCGTGCTCCAGCAGGATCAACAGAATGTCCATGGCGCGCCGGCCCAGGCGCAGGGGCTGGTCAGCCTCCAGCACCAGGCGTTGTCCGGGATAGATCCGGTAGGGGCCGAAATGGATGGCCTGCTCGGGGGAAAGGGTCAACGTGTCGCTCCTGCTTGCGTCCGTCTAGTACGCGGTTTTCGAGCATATTCCTCAGGTTTATCCATCAACGCAACGAGGGTTCGGGTGACTGTCGGGTGTTCGCGGCGGCTGCCAGTACCCGGCGCCACTGGCCGGTGCCGTGTTTATTGGCTGCAACCGTAGCAAAGCAGGTGTTGAGGCTTTTGGCGCGCCAATGAAAATTAACAACGTTTAACTCGTCCTGCGTCTGGTCTACGCCCAAAACTCTGCCTCTTCAACATCCGCTGGTCTTGTGGGATTGCGCAACCTGTAGGAGTGAGCCTTTGTGGCGAGGGGATTTATCCCCGTTCGGCTGCGCAGCAGTCGTAAATCCGGCTGATGCGGTTTAGCTGTTACCACCGAGTTGAATGGTTTTGGGGCTGCTTCGCAGCCCAACGGGGATAAATCCCCTCGCCACAGGTCGCTCCCACAGGGAGGGCGGTGTTGCTAAGGGATCAACTTGTCATGAGGACACCGGGATGAGCAACGTGGTGGTGGTCTATCACAGTGGCTACGGGCACACCCGGGTCATGGCCGAAGCCGTGGCCCAGGGGGTGGAGCGGCACGTGGGCAGCACCTGTCTGCTGATTCCGGTCGACGAAGTGGACCAGCACTGGGAACGCTTGCACAACGCCGACGCCATCATCTTCGGCGCCCCGACCTACATGGGCAGCGCGTCTGCACCGTTCAAAGCCTTCATGGAGTCAACGGCGGCGTTCTACCTCGCCCAGCCGTGGCGCGACAAACTGGCCGCCGGCTTCACCAATTCCGGCTGCCTGTGCGGCGACAAACTCAACACCTTGCTGCAACTGGCAGTGTTCGCCGCGCAGCATTCAATGATCTGGGTCGGCCTCGACCTGCTGCCGGCGCGCTCCAGCACGGGCGCCTTCGACGGGCAAATGAATCGCCTCGGCAGCTCCCTCGGCGCCATGGCCCAGTCGAATGTCGAACAGACCCCGGACCTCGCCCCACCTCCCGAAGATCGCTGCACCGCCGCTCATTTGGGCGAGCGGGTGGCGCGTCTGGCCGAACGCATGGCCCCACCACCGGTTTGACTCACCCCAACACTCGCTAAGGAGATATCGCATGAGTACGTTCACGACCCGAGACGGCACCGAGATTTACTACAAGGATTGGGGCACCGGCCAACCCATCGTGTTCAGTCACGGCTGGCCGTTGAACGCCGACAGCTGGGAATCGCAGATGATCTTCCTGGCCTCCAAAGGCTACCGGGTGATCGCCCACGACCGTCGCGGCCATGGCCGCTCCAGCCAACCATGGACCGGCAACGACATGGACACCTACGCCGATGACCTGGCGCAGTTGATCGAGTTGCTCGACCTCAAGGACGCCGTGCTGTTCGGCTTCTCCACCGGCGGCGGTGAAGTGGCGCGCTACATCGGTCGCCACGGCACTGACCGCGTGGCCAAGGCCGGGCTGATTTCCTCGGTGCCACCGCTGATGCTCAAGACCGAAGCCAACCCCGGCGGTCTCCCGATCGAAGTGTTCGACGGCATTCGCCAGGCGTCCCTGGTCGACCGTTCGCAGCTGTACATCGACCTCGCCAGCGGGCCGTTCTTCGGCTTCAACAAACCGGACGCCAAGCCGTCCCAGGGCATGATCGACTGGTTCTGGATGCAAGGCATGATGGCCGGCCACAAGAACGCTTATGACTGCATCAAAGCGTTCTCCGAAACCGACTTCACCGAAGACCTGAAGAAGTTCGACATCCCGACGCTGGTCGTACACGGCGACGCGGACCAGGTGGTGCCGATCGAAGCAGCGGGCATCGCCTCAGCAAAACTGGTGAAAGGTTCTACGCTGAAGATCTACCCCGGCGCCCCTCACGGCTTGACTGATACCCACAAGGATCAGCTCAACGCTGATCTGCTGGCGTTCCTCAAGGGTTGATGTACCCCGGCGCGGGGGTAGACCCGCGCCGGTTTTCGCTCCTGATGAGAGCAGCAAGCCATCGAGAACCTGTTCATGAAAAAGCTCACCAATGCCACCGGCGCCCCGGTGGTCGATAACCTCAATATCCAGACCGCCGGCCCTCGTGGGCCGGCGCTCCTGCAAGACATCTGGTTGCTGGAAAAACTTGCCCACTTCGACCGCGAATTGATCCCCGAACGGCGCATGCACGCCAAGGGCGCGGGCGCCTACGGCACCTTTACCGTCACCAATGACATCACTCGCTACACCAAAGCCAATATCTTCAGTTCAGTGGGCAAGGAAACGCCGCTGTTCGTGCGCTTTTCCTCGGTGGCCGGCGAGCGCGGCGCGGCGGATGCCGAGCGCGACATCCGTGGCTTCGCGGTGAAGTTCTACACCGACGAAGGCAACTGGGACATTGTCGGCAACAACACGCCGGTATTTTTCTTCCGCGACCCGCTGCGTTTCTCCGACCTCAACCACGTGGTCAAACGCGACCCGCGCACCGGCCTGCGCAACGCCACCAGCAACTGGGACTTCTGGACCTTGCTGCCCGAGGCGCTGCACCAGGTGACCATCGTCATGAGCGATCGCGGGATTCCCACCAGTTTCCGCCACATGCACGGCTTCGGCAGTCACACCTTCAGCCTGATCGACCGTGACAACCAGCGGGTGTGGGTGAAGTTTCACTTTGTCTGCCAGCAAGGCATCGAAAACCTCTCGGACGCCGAGGCTGCGGCGGTGGTCGGCAAGGACCGCGAAAGCAACCTGCGCGACCTGTACGAAGTCATCGAGCAGGGCAATTTCCCGCGTTGGAAACTGTGCATCCAGGTGATGGAAGAACAGCAAGCGCTCAACTATCGGCATAACCCGTTCGACCTGACCAAAGTCTGGCCGCATGGCGAGTTTCCGCTGATCGAAGTCGGCATCATGGAGCTCAACCGCAACGCCGAAAACCACTTCGCCGAGATCGAACAAGCGGCGTTCTCGCCGGCCAACGTGGTGCCGGGCGTGAGCTTCTCGCCGGACCGCATGCTTCAGGCGCGGCTGTTTTCCTATGGCGATGCGCAGCGCTATCGCCTGGGCGTGAACTTCAACCACATCCCGGTCAATGCGCCACGCTGCCCGGCCCACAGCTACCACCGCGACGGCGCCATGCGCACCGACGGCAACCTCGGCGGCACCGCCAGTTACTTCCCCAACAGCGTGGGCGAGTGGCAGGATTCACCGGAACTGGCCGAACCGCCGCTGCCACTGGAAGGCTTCGCGCAGCACTACGATCATCGGCTGGAAGAGGACCATTACGAGCAGCCGGGGAACCTGTTCCGCTTGCTCGATCCAGTGCGCAAACAGCTGCTGTTCGACAACACCGCGCGTGCCATGAACGGCGTGCCACAGGCGATCCGTCAGCGCCATATCGACAACTGCAGCAAGGCTGATCCGGCGTATGGGTTTGGCGTGGCTGAAGCGTTGGAACGGCTTACTCCGTTGGGCTGACGCAACCCACGTGGCAGCGCACGGCTTTGTAGCAGCTGTCGAGCCTGCGAGGCTGCGTTCGGCTGCGAAGCAGTCGTCAATCCTGATGACGCGGTATGCCTGACACCCCGCGTTGGCTGATTTTACGACTGCTGCGCAGCCGAACGCAGCCTCGCAAGCTCGACAGCTGCTACAGGACCGTGCGGTGTTGGGCTTTATTACGCGTGAAGTTGAGCGGTGCAGGCGGGGCGTTGGGGCAGGGCGCGCACAACACGGCAGCGCCACGCAAACGGATTAATACCTTCGCTGCGGGTGAAGATGTGGCAGAAATGCGCCTGATCGCAGAAGCCGCATTCGAGGCTGATTTGCGTCAGTGTCAGGTCGGTGCTCTGGATCAACTGCTTGGCGCGGGCGATGCGTTGGTCACGAATCCAGTCCTGGGGCGAGAGCCCGGTGCTGCACTTGAACGCACGGGAGAAATGACTGCGCGACAGGGCACAGGCGCGGGCCAGTTCGGTCACTTCAACGGTTTCACCGAGGCGTTCGAGGATCAGTTGCTTGGCCAGGCTTTCGCGCCACGGGGTCAGGCCGCCGGTGGTTTTCTTTCGCGTTGCAGTGACAGTCGCGCAGGCGAGGTTTTGCTGAGAAGAGGCCATGACAGATGTCCGTGTCGGTGAGCTTCATTCTTGGTCGCAGGGCTCTGACAGGCGAGTTAAACGTTGTTAATTCCATCGGTGCGCAGGGGAGACAACAGCGCTAACTCAGCACATTGCTGCAATTTCCATGACCACCCCACGTGCACAATCGTCGTCATTGGGCGACGTTTTACATCGCCGTTTTTCTGACTCGATCAAGGGTGAAGGCATGAAACATTCCCTGATTTGTGCGCTGGGGCTCGCGATCAAGAGCTGCGCGAAAGTGTTCAATGATGCGGCGGCGAGCGATAGCTGGGTGACGGCGGCAAACTTGCCGTTTCAGGGCATCAGCCACATCGCCGCCGAGGGCAAGCATTTTCAGTGGGTGCCGGTCGAATACGGGCCTTACAAACGTGCGGCCAAAGTGCCGCTGATCGAGTAAAGTCACCGGCTGAACACACAAGGAAACCGTGCCTATGAACCGTAACGATCTGCGCCGCGTCGACATGAACCTGCTGGTGATTTTCGAAGCGTTGATGTTCGAAAAGAACCTGACCCGTGTGGCCGAAAAACTGTTCATGGGGCAGCCGGCGGTGAGTGCGGCGCTGGGGCGGTTACGGGATCTGTTCGACGATCCGTTGTTGCTGCGCAATGGCCGCGGCATGGAGCCGACGGGGCGGGCGCTGGCGATTCTCAAGGAGCTGCAACCGGCGATGGATGTGATTTCCGGGGCGGTCAGTCGTGCCAAGGAATTCGATCCGACGACCAGTTGCGATGTGTTCCGCATTGGGCTGTCGGACGACGCGGAGTTCGGTTTGTTTCCGCCGTTGTTGCGGCAATTGCAGGAAGAGGCGCCGGGGATTGTCGTGGTGGTGCGTCGTGCCAACTATCTGTTGATGCCGGCATTGCTGGCCTCGGGGGAAATTTCCGTGGGGGTGAGTTACACCACGGATTTGCCGGCGAATGCCAAGTGCAAGAAGTTGCGGGACATTCCCTGCAAGGTGCTGCGCGGGGATAAACGACCGGGGACGCTGACGCTTGACGAATACTGTGAGCGGCCGCATGCGATGGTGTCGTTCTCCGGGGACTTGAGCGGCAATATCGATCTGGATTTGGCCAAGGTTGGTCGCAGTCGCCGTGTGGTGTTGGGTGTGCCGCAGTTCAGTGGTTTGCGTGCGTTGCTGGCCGGGACTGAGATGATTGCCACGGTGCCGGATTATGCGGCGTGTGCGCTGGTTGAAGGGTGTGCGTTGCGGGCGGAGGATCCGCCGTTTCCCATTGATGCGGCGCAGTTGTCGATGGCGTGGAGTGGGGTGCATGACAATGATCCGGCGGAGCGGTGGTTGCGGTCGCGGATCAGTGAGTTCATGTCGAGGCCTTTGCCGGTTTCGGCTTGAACGTGGCGGCCTTCGGGCCGACCACATTCCCGCCTGTGCCCGATCTCCTGTAGGAGCGAGGCTTGCCCGCGAAGGCGGCCTGACAGCCGACCAATCTCTTTGAGGTGTACATATCCATTCCTGCGGTAACGGCCACTTATGGTTCCGCCCTTACGGCGTGTCACTTTGGCAAACGCCCCAAAGTAACCAAAGGTCTTCGCCCCAGCGTCCGGCCCCTCGCCTAGGCTCGGCGTACCCTCGCTCCGGCATTCATCTGGGGGCATCGCCTCCGGTCGGCTTCGCTTCGACCTCCTCTCGATGTGTGCGGCTTCGCCGCACGGCGCTGCGCGCCTACCCCCCAGATGAACGCCTCCACTCGGCCTACCGAAGGGGCGGGCAGATCAAAAGCCAGATCAAGATCAAGAGCTGCAGGCGAGCTAACGCTCGGCCTGTTGAGTGGTGACAAGCGAAGCGTGTACGCCGATTTGTTGTAGGAGCGAGCGGTGCGGCGATCCGACTTGCCCGCGATGGCGGCCTGACAGCCGACCGGTCTCTTACAGGCACACTTCATTCATTGTGGGAGCTGGCTTGCCTGCGATGGCGGCCTGACAGCCGACCGGTCTCTTGCAGGCACACTTCATTCCCTGTGGGAGCTGGCTTGCCTGCGATGGCGGCCTGACAGCCGACCGGTCTCTTACAGGCACACTTCATTCATTGTGGGAGCTGGCTTGCCTGCGATGGCGGCCTGACAGCCGACCGGTCTCTTGCAGGCACACTTCATTCCCTGTGGGAGCTGGCTTGCCTGCGATGGCGGCCTGACAGCCGACCAGTTTCTTGCAGGCACACTTCATTCCCTGTGGGAGTGAGCCTGCTCGCGATGACGGATTATCAGCCAACATCAATGTTGAATGGCGCACCGCAATCGCGAGCAGGCTCGCTCCCACAGGGGAATGTGTGTTGATTTGAGGGCTGTGTTTAATGTTGTTTAGCGTTACGTCCTGAAAGCTACAGATCCTTGCGCCGTTGCCTACGACTGCGCCAGAATCCGCCGGCTTGTGCGCTTTGACCCAGGTCTTTATCGTTTCCGCATCGCTGCCAATCAGTGATCGGGTTTAGCGACCCGGACTATCAAAGTGCATCTGTTTTCCAGACTTTTTTGCCGACTTTTGACGTCTGCAATTACGTTATGGTGGCTGTATGCGGGAGACCTTCGGGTCTACCGGGTGCCTTTGACCGGTTCGCTAACCTGCATACAGTCGCCACCCTTACTTGTTTAGCGACAGGTGCTGGTGGTGCGATTTTCCAAAGGAGACTCACCATGTTCAAAGCCACACCCAATCCCCCGGAAGCCGACGACGTTTCCCCCTACGATCCGCTCGATCCCAAAAAACTCAACGAAGCCGCCGACCGCGCGCTGGATCACTATCTCAACCCGTCTGCCCTGAAATCCCCCGTCATCCGGAAGCCCAGCACAATGTTCATCGTCGCCCCCGATATCGATAACGAAAGCCTGTTGACCCATGCTTGCGAATCTCTGGCGTCGGCGAGTGTGCTGGCCGGTGATTTTGCGGGGCATCTGGAGGGGCCGCAGCGGCATACGATGCTGGGCATTCAGCAGGTCATCATGCTGGCCGAGCTGGCGGTGAATCGGGCGTTGGATGGTGTTGATCCGCGGTAACGGTGTCAGCTGAAAAGAACGGTCTCGATGAGGCCGTTTTTTGTGCCTGGCAGAAACCTTCCAGCAATAAAAATTCCCTGTGGGAGCGAGCTTGCTCGCGATGGCGGTGTGTCATAAATATTGTTGTTGCCTGAACCACAGCTATCGCGAGCAAGCTCGCTCCCACAGGGATCTTCGGTTGATTGCAGATTGGAGCACGCCGCAAAAAAAGCACACCCATCCAATTTTTCCCGCCCCCACACCGGCACTATCAAATGAAGTCCCGGCGCAACGACGCCGGTAGTTCTTCATTTGTGCAGGTGAGCCCATGAATACGTCGCGATGGGATGATCGGGCCCAGGATTTCGGGCTGCTTTTTCTGCGGGTCACTGGCGGTTTGTTTCTGCTGTGGGTGCACGGTTTGCCGAAGCTGCTTAACTACAGCGCTCAACTGCAAGTCATCGAAGACCCTTTCCACCTGGGTGCCAACGTCACGCTGATGCTGGCGATTTTCGCCGAGGTGCTGTGCCCGCTGCTGATTATCGCCGGCGTGCTGGTGCGTCTGGCGTGCCTGCCGATTTTGTCGGTGTTGCTGGTCGCGCTGCTGGTAGTGCATGCGCAATGGAGCCTCGATGAAGGGCAGTTCGGCTGGCTGCTGTTGATTGTGTTCACCAGCCTATTTATCGCCGGGCCAGGACGGCTGGCGCTCAATGTCCGATTCGCCGGAGCTTTGCGTTATGCCTGAATCCAATCGTTTCGAGGAAGTCGTGACCCTGGTGATCAAGCACCGGGTCAAGGCCGGTTTTGAAGTGCCTTACGAAGCCTGGTTGCGCAACATTGTCAGCATCGCCGGGCAGCAGGAAGGGCATTTGGGCGTGGACGTGATGCGCGGTAAAAACGCCGGCCTGGACATGTACACCTGCGTGCTGCGGTTTTGCACCACCGATGCGATGCAGCACTGGCTCGATTCGCCGCAACGCCTGGAGTTGGTCAACGAGGCCACGCCGATGCTCGCCGATGGCGACCAGACCGAGGTCAATCCGGCCAATGAATTCTGGTTCGCGCCGCAAGCCGACGCCGCATCGCCGCCGCCACCGCGCT
The DNA here is from genome assembly GCF_054897715.1 of Pseudomonas sp. RT6P73. Taxonomy (NCBI): domain Bacteria; kingdom Pseudomonadati; phylum Pseudomonadota; class Gammaproteobacteria; order Pseudomonadales; family Pseudomonadaceae; genus Pseudomonas; species Pseudomonas sp. RT6P73. The sequence continues at coordinate 1,875,722 of NZ_JBUBUV010000002.1, forward strand.
GGAAGCAGGCCGTGGTGACGCTGTTGGTGATTCTGCCGCACACCTTGCTGGTGCCGCTGCTCTGGGGCCCGCTGCTGCAACTCAACGCCTTTCTGTCCAATTACGTGGTCGCCACGTTTCTGATCACGCTGACCATCGTCGTCTCGGTGGTGTACCTGTTCATGCCGATGGCGACGCGTCTGTTCGCGCCCTGGCTGTCCCATTCCACTCCTTCCAAGGAAACGCGATGAACGCCGATCTGATTTTATTCAATGGCCAATTCCATACCGTTGACCGTGAAAACCCACGCGCCAGTGCGGTGGCGATCAGCGAGGGTCGCTTCGTCGCGGTCGGCACCGATGCCGACGCCATGGCCCTGCGCGGCTCGGGCACCCAGGTCATCGACCTCAAGGGTCGTTGCGTCATTCCAGGCCTCAACGACTCGCACTTGCACCTGATTCGTGGCGGTCTGAATTACAACCTCGAACTGCGTTGGGAGGGCGTGCCGTCGGTGGTCGATGCCTTGCGCATGCTCAAGGACCAGGCCGATCGCACGCCCACGCCGCAATGGGTGCGGGTGGTCGGTGGCTGGAACGAATTCCAGTTCGCCGAAAAGCGCATGCCAACCCTCGAAGAGCTCAATCAGGCCGCGCCGGACACCCCGGTGTTTGTCCTGCATTTGTACGACCGCGCCTTGCTCAACCGCGCCGCATTGCGCGTGGCCGGTTACACCCGCAACACGCCGAACCCGCCGGGTGGCGAGATTGTGCGCGATAGCAACGGTGAGCCGACCGGCATGTTGGTTGCGCGTCCCAACGCGATGATTTTGTACTCGACGCTGGCCAAGGGGCCGAAGTTGCCACTGGAATATCAGGTCAACTCGACCCGCCAGTTCATGCGCGAACTCAATCGCCTCGGCCTGACCAGCGCCATCGACGCCGGCGGCGGTTTCCAGAATTATCCGGACGATTACCAGGTGATCGAGCAGTTGGCCAAGGACCAGCAACTGACTATCCGCATCGCCTACAACCTGTTCACCCAGAAGCCGAAAGAAGAGCTGACCGACTTCAAGAACTGGACCAGCAGCGTGACCCTGCATCAGGGCGACGATTACCTGCGCCACAACGGCGCCGGGGAAATGCTGGTGTTCTCGGCGGCGGACTTCGAGGACTTTCTCGAGCCACGTCCGGACCTGCCGCAAACCATGGAAGACGAGCTGGAACCGGTGGTGCGCCATCTAGTCGAGCAGCGCTGGCCGTTCCGTTTGCACGCCACGTACAACGAATCCATCAGCCGCATGCTTGACGTGTTCGAGAAGGTCAACCGCGACATTCCGTTCAACGGTTTGCCGTGGTTCTTCGATCACGCCGAAACCATTACCCCGCAGAACATTGAGCGGGTGAGGGCGCTGGGTGGTGGTATCGCGATTCAGGATCGCATGGCATTTCAGGGCGAATATTTTGTCGAGCGTTATGGCGCCAAAGCCGCCGAAGCCACGCCGCCGATCAAGCGCATGTTGGCCGAAGGGGTACCGGTCGGCGCCGGCACCGATGCCACGCGAGTGTCCAGCTACAATCCATGGACTTCGCTGTACTGGATGGTCAGCGGTCGCACCGTCGGTGGCCTGGAACTGCACGCAGAGGGCCTGTCCCGACAAACTGCGCTGGAACTGTTCACCCACGGCAGCGCCTGGTTCTCTTCCGAGCAGGGCAAGAAAGGCATGATCAAGGTCGGCCAACTGGCGGACGTCGCGGCCTTGAGCGCGGACTTTTTCAGCGTCGATGAAGAAGCGATCAAGTGGATCGAATCGTTGTTGACCGTGGTCGGCGGCAAGGTGGTGTACGCCGCCGGTGATTTCGAAAAACTCGGGCCGGCCAGCGTGCCGGTGCTGCCGGACTGGTCGCCGGTGGTCAAGGTGCCGGGTCATTGGCGTCCGACGTCGCCGATGCAGGCGCAGGTTCACCATTGCAGAGGGCCGTGCGGCGTGCATTCCCACAGTCATGAAAAGGCCCGTTTATCGAACGCGCCGGTCAGCGATTTCGCCGGTTTCTGGGGCGCGTTCGGCTGCTCGTGCTTCGCGTTCTGACGATCACTATCAGCGCCGATGCGATGTGTCGGCGCCTTGCGTAATTCCCATCCATCGAGGAGATTCACATGAGCAACGTTCCGTACAAACGCCTGAACAAAGACGATGCTGTTGTCCTGCTGGTCGACCACCAGACCGGCCTGATCTCGCTGGTTCAGGATTTCTCGCCGAACGAATTCAAGAACAATGTGCTGGCCCTGGGCGATGTGGCCAAGTTCTTCAAACTGCCGACCATCCTGACCACCAGCTTCGAAAGCGGTCCGAACGGTCCGATGGTTCCTGAGTTGAAAGAGCAGTTCCCGGATGCCCCATATATCCCGCGTCCAGGCCAGATCAATGCCTGGGACAACGAGGATTTCGTCAAGGCCGTTAAAGCCACCGGCCGCAAGCAGTTGATCATCGCGGGTGTGGTGACCGACGTGTGCGTCACGTTCCCGACGCTGTCGGCGCTGGCGGAAGGCTTTGAAGTGTTTGTGGTGACCGACGCTTCGGGCACTTTCAACGAAACCGTGCAGCAAGCGGCCTGGGCCCGTATGGCAGCGGCCGGTGCACAACTGGTGAACTGGTTCTCGGTTGCGTGCGAGCTTCAGGGTGACTGGCGCAACGACATGGAAGGCCTGGCGAACCTGCTGTCGCCGCGCATTCCGAACTATCGCAATTTGATGAACAGCTACTCGGTGCTGACGTCGAAATAAGCCCCGCCGCCGATGAAAATGCCCGCGACTGTGCGGGCATTTTTTTGTCTGGCGAATGAGCTTTCTGTAGCAGCTGCCGAGCAACGCGAGGCTGCGTTCGGCTGCGAAGCAGTCGTAAAACCTGAGTGCGAGTTTTTTCTGACACACCGCATTGTTTGAACTCGCGACTGCTTCGCAGCCGAACGCAGCCTCGCAGGCTCGACAGCTGCTACAAGAAACCGTGTGGCCCGTTACACCGATTGGCGTTTTTGCAGCCAGCTGAGGAAACCGCTTTTCTTGATTTGCACCGGTTTAGCCATCAACGCCAACCGGCTGTTCTGCTGCCGCACCGCTTGCAGCTTGTTCAACGCCCGACCCACTTCAACCTGCCGCTCCATGCATCCACGGGTCAGGGATTTGTCGATCCGGTAAATGATGCACGAGGTCAAGGTGGTGAAGGTGGCCTGGGACGGCGTGTCGGTGAGGATGCTTTGCTCACCCATCACCTCACTCGGCCCCATGCGACCCGCTTCGGTTTGCCCAGTGCCGTCCGGCACGGTGGCGCTGACCACACCTGTGGCGATCACCATCAGGCTGTCCGGCACTTCGCCCAGTTCCAGCACCACTTGGCCGGCCGCGTATTGCTGCGGGACCATCGACTGAGCCAATTGATCGCGCTCATCTTCACTCAGGGAACGGAAGATCTTCACTTCGTCGAGCAACGCCCGTGCGCGGGTCGTCGGTTCAATCACGCCATCGATCTGCCGGGAAATGCCTGCCGCTTCGAGGTGCCTATGTGCCAGGTCAAACAGCTGATTACGCACGTCGCTTTTCTTGCCGAGCTCGGTGATAAAACCGCTGGCCACGTATTCGGACATGGTTTCGCCAGCCTCTTTCAACACTGCTTTCGGCGCCGGGTTGAGCAGCAAACTGCTGCTGCCCTGAAGCGTGCGCTCCAGTGCGTCCAGCACCCGACGTGGGCGAATGTGGTTGGGCACCTGAATGCTGATCGACACGCCGTGCATGTTGTTCGGCCGACTGAGATTGACGATTTTCGCCTTGGCCGCCACCGAGTTCGGCACCACGGCCGTGCTGCCGGCGCTGGTCAGCAGGTGGGTGGCGCGCCAGTCGATGTCGAGCACTTTGCCCTCGACGCCATCGATCATGATCCAGTCATCCACCTGATACGGCTTGGTGGTGTTCAGCACGATCCCGGAAAACACATCGCTCAAAGTGCTCTGCAACGCCAGACCGACGACGATGGCCACGACGCCGGACGTCGCCAGCAAGCCCTTCACCGGCAACTCCAGCACATAACCGGCCGCCGCGACGATGGCGATCAGAAACACCAGCGCGCCGATGACGTCCTGCAACAGGCGACCGCTGTGACCGATACGACGCATCAGCACCAGGCCGATGACTTCGGTGAGCACCCGTGCGGCGTACAACCACCAGAGAATCCCCAATGCCGTGGCGCCCAATTGCGCGACACGATCCTCGGCCAGCAACGGCGCCTGCAATGGGCTCACACCGGCGTTGATCACCAGCGCGCTGAACATCACAAACAGCGCCAGCCGCACGCCAACCCGCGTGACGCGATGCTTGAACGGCGCGAGGTGCCAGAGCACGGTGTCGATCACCAGCAACAGGGCGCTCCAGGACAGCAGATGGGCGAGGAGAAAGGACATGGGGAAACTCCGGCTAAAGATCGCTTTCGATTCATGTAGCAGCTGTCGAGCACCGCGAGGCAGCGTTCGGCTGCGCAGCAGTCGTGAAATCAAGCAATGCGGTTTGTCAGGAGGACCGCGTATTCAGGTTTCACGACTGCTGCGCAGCCGAACGCTGCCTCGCGGTGCTCGACAGCTGCTACAAAGGCAAGCAGCTTCGCCACACATTGCTGTGTGGCGAGGGGGGAGGGCCTCAGTTCAGATGCGTCTTGAGTTCCAATGCCGCCTGGCGAACCGCCGCCTTCACTTCCGCAATCTGGCTCAGCGGGTTGAGCAGGCCGAAGTCGTGGATCATGCCGTTGTAACGCACCGCCGTGACCGGCACACCGGCCGCGTCGAGGTGGCGGGCGTAGGCTTCACCTTCGTCACGCAACACGTCGAACTCGGCGGTTTGCACCAGGGCAGCGGGCAAGCCTTTGAGCTGTTCGGCGCTGGCTTGCAGCGGCGAGGCATGGATCTGCGCACGCTCGGATTTGTCCGTGGTGTAGTTGTCCCAGAACCAGTTCATCATGCCCTTGGTCAAGAAATGGCCTTCGGCAAATTGCTGGTACGAGCCGCTGTCGAACTGCGCATTGGTCACCGGCCACATCAACAACTGGAAGCGCAGCGCCGGGGTTTTCTGTTCCTTGGCCATCAACGCCACGACCGCCGCCATGTTGCCGCCGACGCTGTTGCCGGCCACCGCAAGGCGTTTGCCATCGACGCCGATGTCCTTGCCATGCTCGGCCACCCAACGGGTCGCGGCGTAGGCCTGGTTGATCGCGGTCGGGTAGTGCGCTTCCGGCGATGGCGTGTAATCGACATACACTGCGACTGCGCCGGAGCCGACCACCAAATCGTGGATCAGACGCTGGTGAGTCGGGTAATCGCCCAGCACCCAACCGCCACCGTGGAAGAACATGAACACCGGCAATTCACCTTTGACCTTGGCCGGCCGGACGATTTTCAGGTTGATGGTTTGCCCATCGACCTTGATCGCACGGTCGCTGACGTCCGCACCCGACAGATCAACCTTCACCGAATTTTGCGCACCGGTCAGTACCGCACGGGCCTCTTTCGGGGTCATCTGCTCAAGCGGCTTGCCACCCCCGGCGGCGAGTGCTTCGAGGAAGGCCTGGGTGTTGTGTTCGACGCCCGGGCTGCCGGCGGCGAATGCGTTGCCGATGGAGAGGGCGAGAAGGGACGCGGTCAGGGTTTTGTTGACGATGTTCATGGTTAATTCCTTTTTAATTGTGTACTCGGTCCCTGTAGCAGCTGTCGAGTGAAACGAGGCTGCGATCATTTAAAACAAGATCAAAAGATCGCAGCCTCGTTTCACTCGACAGCTCCTACAAGTATTGGGTTTTGGTTTAGAAGCAGCGGCTGTCGCTGCACCGTTGACACAGATTAATAGGTCGCCCAAAAGGGAAAAAGCGGCTATAAAGTGTTTGACTGTCAACCAAGGCGTGACAATGAACCCGTTCGAAGATATGCGTATTTTTTGCCAGGTCATGGACTCCGGCAGCTTCACCTCGGCAGCCGATCAATTGGGCCTGTCCAAGCAGTTCGTCAGCCGCCGCTTGATGCAGCTCGAAGAGCGTCTGGGCGTGCGCTTGCTCAATCGCTCCACGCGGCGACTGGACGTCACGCCGCTGGGGCAGAGTTATTACGAGTCGGCGTTACGCCTGCTCGGTGAAGTCGAGCAGGTGGAGCAGGGCATCGCCGGCCAGACTACCGAGCCACGCGGCACCATTCGCGTGAGCGCGCCGTTGTCGTTTGCGCTGGCGCACTTGGGTTGCCTGCTGCCGCTTTTCTTGCAGCGCTATCGCGATGTCACGGTGGAAGTGGACTTGAGCGATCGTCCCGTCGACTTGCTCGGTGAGGGGTACGACCTGGCGTTGCGCATCGGCACTCTTGAAGACTCGACACTGATCGCCCGACGCATCGCTTCCATCCAGCGCGTGTACTGCGCCAGCCCGGCTTACCTTACCGAGCGCGGCACGCCGCTCAAACCCGAAGACCTGCACAGTCATGACTGCCTGCCTTACGGCCACGGGCGTCAGGTGCAATGGCGTTTCGAAGGGCAGGGCAAACCGCTGACCGTCAACGTGACGGGCAGGATGCGGGTCAACAACGGTGAGTTGCTCAAGGATGCGGCGGTGGCCGGGATGGGGATTACGTATTTGCCGACGTTCATTGTCGGTTCGGCGCTGAAGGATGGCCGGCTGGTGCCGGTGCTGGACGAGTTTCGTCCGCAGCCGCTGACGTTATCGGCGGTGTATCCGCAGCACCGCCAGAGTTCGCGGCCGGTGCAGGCGCTGATCGAGTTTTTGCGCGAGCGGCTGGATCGGGTTGAGGGTGGGTTGTAGAGCACCGGATCACACAATTCCTTGTAGGAGCGAGCGGTGCGGCGATCCGACTTGCCCGCGAAGGCGCCGTCACATTCAAAACAAGTGTTGACTGATACGACGCCTTCGCGGGCAAGCCTCGCTCCTACAGGGGATTTGTGGAGTTTTGAAGGTCATTGATTGTCAAGTCCGTTTGTCATCGCCTGGCTCGCCACCGACATGCACGCCGTGGTCATCGCCGATCTCACCGGAACGATGGACGCCGTGGTCGTCGCCGATCTCACCGGAGCGATGAACGCCGTGGTCATCGCCGATTTCACCGGAGCGATGGACGCCGTGGTCGTCGCCGATCTCACCGGAGCGATGGACGCCGTGGTCGTCGCCGATCTCACCGGAGCGATGAACCCCTCGATTGTGGCCGACTTCGCCTGAACGATGTACGCCATGATCGTCACCCGGTTCGGCGTGAGTGCCGCTGCGCCCGGAGGAGGATGAGGCGGTGTTGCCGGAGTGTCCCGAACCATGGTCGCTGCCGCTGTGACCGCTGCCGCTGTTGCCGCCACTGCCACTGTTACCACCGTTGCCGCTGCCACCGTGACTACCGCCATTACCGCCGCTGCCGCTGCCTCCGTGACCACCGCCATTGCCGCCGCTTCCACTTCCGCCGTGACCACCGCCATTGCCGCCGCCACCGCTTCCACCGCCACCGCCGCCGGATCCACCACCACCACCGCCATTGCCGCCGCCACCAGATCCGCCCCCTCCGCCGCCAGATCCACCGCCACCACTACCACCGTCCTTGGCCTGGGCACTCGACACCCCGGACAAACTGTCCGGAATCAATATGGTAGACGCCGACAGAACTGCGCCAATCGCTACTGCCAGTAAAAGCTTGTTGATGTGCATGTCGTTCTCCGTCTTCTTATTCAGGTTGGAACGTTGATGAACAATGCAACTTGCTGCTCGATTCAATGGGTGAACACCGCAGCGCGCTGATTAATTCAGTTGCAACGTGGATGAACGATGAACGGTACGACTCGACTCCGTTCCAGGAGTCAGTGAATGCTCGAGGCCAGCTCGAAGATCGGGATGTACATCAGGATCACGATGACCCCGATCAGCAGGCCGATGAAGGTCATGAGCAGGGGTTCGAACAACCGCACGAACCATTCGATCCAGCGGCTGATTTCTTCGTCGTAGAAGTCGGCGCTGCGCTCCATCATCTGCCCGAGGTTGCCGGACTGTTCGCCGGCGCGCAGCAAGCGCAGGGACACCGGGGTCACCAGGTGATTGAGTTCCAGCGCGGCCGACAGCGATTGTCCCTCGCGCACCCGTTCGCAGGCCTGGTCCAGGCGCACGCGGGAGGCGGGGGTGAGCAGGCCGCGAACCATGCCCATGGCGGTGACGAGGGGGATGCCGCCCTGCAGCAGGATCCCCAGGGAGCGATAGAAGCGCGCCAGTTCGTACATGAAGATGCGTTGATGGACTGCCGGGAGTTTTTCGATCACACGGTCGACGCCCCGGCGAAAGGCCGGTTGGCGCTGGAGAAAGCCGAGGGCGACGATGATCGCCGCCAACCCGCCGAAGAATTCACCCTGGTGGGCGTGCAGGAACATCCCGCAGCTCATCAGCACTTGTGACAGCCACGGCAGGTTTGACCCCAGCCCTTCGAACACCAGGCTGAAGCGCGGCACCACGTAACCCATCAAAAACAACACCACGCCGCCGCCCACCACCAGCAACAGCAGGGGGTAGATCGAAGCGCTGACGATTTTTTGCCGGACCTCGTCCATGCGCTGGCGATAGCTGACATAGCGGCCCAGGGCATCGCCCACGGCGCCGGTTTTTTCGCTGGACTGCACCAGCGCGACGTAGAGAGGAGGGAACACCGCCGACAACTGGGCCAACGCCTGGGAGAACGATTTGCCTTCGTACAGCAGGCGCACCAGTTCGCTCAAGGTTTTACGGGCCTGGGGCGCGTTCTCTTTTTCCGCCAGGCTTTCCAGCGCATCGATCAACGGCAGGCCCGCATTGAGCAAGGTGGTCAGTTCCTGGCTGAACAACACCAGGTTGAAGGTCTCGCGTTTTTGTAAACGCAACGCGCGCCAGTGCCGATCGACATGCAGGCTGACCACCCGCAAGCCCTGGTCTTCGACAATACGCCGGGCTTCGCTGTGGCCGGGCGCCTCGACGGTCATCGAAACCACGCCGGCCTTGCCCACAGCCTTGAGATGAAAGCGCATGGTCGCCACTCCCCGTCATTGCCAGCTGGTGACTTCGGCGTTTTCGCCTTCGCCGCCGGGTTGGCCGTCCTTGCCCATGGACAGCAGATCGTATTCGCCGTTTTCGCCGGGGTAGCGGTAGTTGTAGTTACGGCCCCACGGATCCTGCGGCAGTTTTTTCTGCAAGTAAGGACCGGTCCATTTGGTTTCATCGCTTGGTGCAATGACCAGCGCCTGCAAACCCTGTTCGGTCGACGGGTAATGACCGACCTCCAGACGGTACAGATCCAGCGCCTTGCCCAGGCCTTCGATTTGCGCCTTGGCCACCTTCACTTCGGAGCGGCCCAGTTGGGCGAAATACTTCGGCGCGACGATGCCGGCCAACAGCCCCAACACCACCAGTACGACTAAGAGTTCGAGCAGGGTGAACCCGCTTTGGGTACGCGGGGCGGAACGCAAACGCTGATTCATGATGACCTCACACAGTCGGCAGAAGGGTCGCCCTGAAGGCGTATGCAATTGCCATGCTCACCCCCGGACTTGCTTCTGTAACCCCTGTATTACGGGCCTTTGCGCTTTCGGCACAGTGCTTGCGTATGGCTTGTTTACTACCGGCCATTGGGGCAATACCCCCATTTTTCGGGGCCGGGCAGGGGAGGCAAAATAATGAAAACACTCACCACAGGACTGCTCGGCTGTTTGCTGCTGACGAGCGTCGCACAGGCCGATGTGTTCGTTTCCGTGGACGCCAAGGGCAGCTACGTGCTGTCCAATGTTCACCGTCCCGGCCGCACCTATGAACGGGTCATTCACGAGCCCCAATCCTCGCTGGTCGGCCTCGATCAGCAGCCCCAGATGATTGCCAAACAACCTTATGCAGAGCTGGTTTCGGCGGCCGCCACGGCCAACGAATTGCCGGCGGCGTTGTTGCACGCCGTCATCCGCGAAGAGTCCCGCTACAACTCGGATGCGACCTCCCCCAAAGGGGCCGGTGGGCTGATGCAATTGATGCCCGATACCGCGCGGGAAATGGGCGTGAAGAATGTCTATGACCCGAAAGCCAACATTCAGGGCGGCGCCAAATACCTCAAGCGCCTGCTGACCCTGTTCGACAACGACATCACCCTCGCCGTGGCGGCCTACAACGCCGGGCCACAAGCGGTGCTGAGCCGTGGCGGGGTGATCCCGCCATTCGCCGAAACCCAGCGTTATGTGCCCAGTGTCTTGCGCCAATACCGCCGCTTGCAGGGCCTGGCCATGGATGCACCGTTGTAATGGGGGGGATCCCCCATATGTGGGGCAACCCGATCCGTACCACCGACCGAAGACCGCATTCGCCCCGTAGCAGCTGTCGAGCTTGCGAGGCTGCGTTCGGCTGCGGAGCAGTCGTAATACCTGCGCGCGAGGTTTTCCTGAAACACCGCGTTGCCGGATCTCACGACGGCTTCGCCGCCGAACGCAGCCTCGCAAGCTCGACAGCTGCTACAGAGCCGAGCGCAGCAGCTGCTACGGGATACGCGTTGTTGGGTGGAGGTTGGTATCCACCGGAAAGGGGGAATAAGTGGGGAATAATCCCCCGAGTTGTTAAGTCGTTGCTCCAAGTAGCTGAAAAGTAACTGAATTTTTTATGGCATGCGGATTGCTCAAGGGGATTTGTCGAGAATTATTCCCTGTGAGCACCCACAGCGAGGCCCGTAATCATGACCGGCAAACCGTACGCTTCGTCCCTGTTTAAATTTGCGCTGTTGGTGGTGTCGATGTTCGGCATCGAGCTGGCTGAAGCAGCCCTGCGTTGCGAGCGCAATCTGGTGGCGAACGTCGTGGCGCTGGATCAGCCGCTGATGTTCAACCGCCTCGGCGCGCAGAACGTCAATGGCATGATGTTCGCCCTGCGCCGCGACGTGGTCGACGACCATAATGTGTCCCTGGCCCAGGGCGGCGCGGCAGTGCCGGGCAAAGTCTCGCTGCGACCCGACAAGCGTCCGCGGCCCTTGGTGTTGCGTGTGGCTGCCGGCGACTGCCTGACCATCAACCTGCAGAACCTGCTGGCGTATCAGGCTAACCCCGGCAGTCACGACGACGGGGGAGAGGAAGAGGGCGAGATTGAAGGTGAAGTCGAAATCGGTGAAGTAGACGACTGGAAAGTCGATGAGCAGGTCGCTGACCGCCATGTCGGCTTCCAGGTCAACGGCTTGCAAGCGGTCAACAGCATCGACGACATCGCCTCGTACACCGGGCGCAACGGCAATTCGCTGGTCGCCCCGGGCGGCACCCGTTCCTACACCTTGTTCGCTGAGCGCGAAGGTGCATTCGCCGCCAGCAGCCGTGGTGCGACCTTTGGTGGTGAAGGCGATGCGGGCAACGTTGCCAACGGTCTGTTCGGCCAGGTAGTCGTGGTGCCCAAGGGCGGCCGCAGCTACCGCAACACCGTGACCGAAGAAGAGATGCGCCTGGCCAGCGCCGGCCGCACCCCGGCCGGTCAACCGATCGTCGATTACCAGGCGCGCTACCCGCAGCGCGAGCCGTGGATCCGTGAAGGCAAGGCCGGCACGCCGATCATCAACATGGTCGACGGCAATGAAATCATTTCCAGCGAAAGCGACGCCATTGTGATGGGCAGCAACGCCGACGGTAGCTTCCCGCCGTCGACCTATCCGCTGGAATCCGTCGGCAAACGCAACCCGGCGATCCCGAATCGGCTGGAACCGTTCCGCGATTTCGCCTCGCAGTTCCAGGATGAAACCGCCGCAACCCAGGCATTCCCCGCGTATTGGGCGGACCCGGTGATGGCCCACGTGCTGGAGCCGACTCGCGATTCGTTCATGATCAACTACGGCTCCGGCGGCATGGGCGCCGAGGTGGTGGCCAACCGGTTGGGCGTCGGGCCGATGCACGATTGCCTGTCCTGCGCTTATGAAGAATTTTTCCTCAGTTCGCACACCGTCGGCGACGTGGCGATGCTGGTGGACGTACCGGCCAACGCCGGCCTCGAAGGCATTCTTCCAGGGCAGGTACCGCGCGCCGACCAGATCGGCGTCAAGGCGACCATGGCGCTGTATCCGTCCGAGCCATCCAACGTCAACCACAGCTACATCGGTGACTTCATCAAATTTCGCAACACCCACAACGGCCATGAGCAGCACATCTTCCACCTGCACGGTCATCAGTGGCTGTTCAACCCCAACGACGATAATTCCGACTACGTGGATGCCCAGGGCATCGGTCCGGGCGCCGGCTACACCTATGAAATCGCCAACGGCGGTTCGGGTAACCGCAACCGCGTCGCCGGTGATGCGATCTACCACTGCCACTTCTACCCGCACTTCGCCCAAGGCATGTGGAGCATGTGGCGGGTACACGACGTGTTTGAAGAAGGCACCAAACTCGAAGTCTCGCAACAAGGCTCCGACGGATACCACAGCGAACCCTACGCGTTGCGCAGCGGCAAACCGGCAGCGGGCGCCCGGGCCTTGCCCGATGGCGAAATCGTTGCCGGTACCCCGATCCCTGCGGTCGTGCCGCTGCCGGGCAAAGCCATGGCGCCAATGCCAGGCAAGGTCGCGGTGGTGCCGAAAATCGGCGAAACCCTGGTCTCCGCTAACGATGACGACGATGAAGAAGAGGATGACGACGGCGAACATCACGGCGGCAGCGGCGGCGCTCAAGCCATCGGTTCCCTGGCCCTGGTGGATCGCAGCGAAGCCAACCGCAATGCCGACGGCAGCCTGAAAAACCCTGGCTATCCGTTCTGGATCGGCGGCATGGAAACGTCGGTCGGCCAACGTCCACCGACCCCACCGCTGGACATGCTCGACGCGGCCAAGGCGCAGTCGTTGAAAACTAGTGGCAACGCCCTGTGGGCCAACCTCGACCCGGCTTCGTCCGGTGGTTGGGACGGCGGCCTGGGGCGCCATACTCTGGACGGCTTCTCCTCCGGTGGCCAGGCGAACACCATTACCACGTCGCTGGATTTCTCCAAGGAAGTGACTCGCGCCAAACCGATCTACATGCCGGAAGAGGGCACTGAAGTCGAACAGGCGGCCATGGCCTTCCACGCCAAAAAAGACCATCCAAGTTTTGCCGTGCTGCCCGGTAATCAAATCGTGGCAAAGGCCTTCCGCACCAACGGTGCGTTGCCGATTGCCGGCGCGCCGTACTATGAGCCGTGCATGGATGACCGGCAAAAACGCCTGACCAGCAGCGCCGGCACCGGAGAATTCGCCAGCGGCGAACGGATCGACGGCATGTCCTACACCGGTTCTTCGACCTTCACCGCCGACCGCCCAAGGATCTACAAAGCGGCGAACATCCAGTTCGATGCGGTCTACAACAAGGTCGGCTACCACTTCCCGCAAGCGCGCATCCTGGCGCTGTGGGAAGACGCCTGGCCGGTGATCACCAAGCAGCGTCCGCCAGAGCCTTTGGTGATGCGCATGAACACCTTCGACTGTGTGCAATACCAGCAAACCAACCTGGTGCCGGCCACCTATGAAATGGACGACTATCAGGTGCGCACGCCGACCGACGTGATCGGCCAGCACATTCACCTGCCGAAATGGGACCTGACGGCCGCCGATGGTTCGGCCAACGGCTGGAACTACGAAGACGGCGTCCTTTCCCCGGGGGCTGTGCAAGAACGCATCCGCGCGATTCGCGAATTCAATCAGTGCGAAGGCACCGATCCTCGTGACGGCACCCCGGTCTGCCCGAAAGCCAAGAATCACCCGTATTTCGGTCAATTTGGCCGTGCTGACTGGGTGGGTGCGCGCACCGCGATGCAACGCTGGTTTGTCGACCCTGTGGTGAACGCCAAAGGTGTCGACCGTGGCCTGGGGACCATTTTCACCCACGACCACCTCGGCCCATCGACTCACCAACAGATTGGCCTGTACGCCACCGTGCTGGCTGAACCGGCCGGTTCCACCTGGTTTCACGCTGAAACCGGCGAGCCGTTGTACAGCGGCGCACGCCAGGACGGCGGGCCGACTTCGTGGCAAGCGGTGGTGTCCACCGGGGACATCGACGGCGACGGCAAGAACGACAGCTTCCGTGAGTTCTTCCTCGAATACAGCGACTTCCAGCACGCCTATGAAGCCGGTGTGTATGTGGGCGCCGGTCCTAACGGCGTGCCTGATCCGCAAGCGTTCCCGGCCACCGCGGACAGCTTCCGCTACGCGATCAACCCGCCGGTGCGCAACAACGCCAGCACCTTGCTCGACGGCATCATCGAAGTGCAGGGCGGCATGGTGCCGGGTTGTCCGACTCGGCCATGCCCACAGGCGATCTCGGTCGATGACCCCGGCATGTTCGTGGTCAACTACCGCAACGAACCGCTGGCCCTGCGGGTGTACGACCCGAACAAGGTCGGCCCGGACGGCAAGCGCGGCATGCAGGCCGACGGCCTCGGCGGCGACCTGGCGTACGCCATGCAAAGCCGCACCGACCGCGCCATCCCGGCGATGAACCTGGCGCCTAACCTGGTCACCGCAGCCACGGGTCCAACCGGCGGCACCACGCTGTTCCCACCGCACGTCAACCGTGGCGGCGCGGAACCGGGTGACCCGTTCACCCCGATGTTGCGCACCTACACCGGTGACAATGTGCGGTTGCGGGTGCATGCCGGCGGTCACGAAGAAGAGCACAACGTGACCCTGCACGGCGTGAAGTGGCTGCAAAGCGGCTCCGGCTTCGGCAACAGCTCCAACTCCGGCTGGCGCGCGTCGCAGATGGTCGGTATCTCCGAACAGATGGGCTTTAACGCGCCGGTCTCGATGCTCTCCAGTTCGGCGGCGACCACGGGGGATTACCTGTACTCGATGGACGCTTCCATTGAAGGTTACTGGAACGGTATCTGGGGCGTGATGCGCAACTACACGGCCCAGCGCAGCGATCTGTTCGCCGTGCCAAACAATCCCAAGCCGGCGGGCATGCGTAACACCGTGGCATTTGATGGCTCCTGCCCACGGATCAGTGCCAACCCCAACGGCATCGGCACCCGGCCGACCGTGCAACGCAACTATGAAGTGGTTGCGGCGCTGGCCAACGACATCCTGCGCAATCCGCTGAACCTGACCATCGGCGATCCGGCCGGCATCGGGCAACACGTGGGTGGGCCGTTGAATCCGGCGGGTGGCACCCTGGTGTTCAACTCGCGTCCGGTGAATATCCCGCAGGTCACCGTGGTCGATCCTGAAGATGGCGAAACCATCACCGTCGGCGGTCAAAGCGGCCCGTTGCACGATCCGACTGCGATCCTGTACGTGCGCAAATCCGACCTCGATCCGGTCACCGGCAAAATGAAACCAGGTGTACCGGTGGAGCCGCTGGTATTGCGCGCAGCGGCGGGTGACTGCATCAACGTCACCCTGGAAAACCGCTTGCCTGTGGTCATGCCCGACCTGACCCAGACGGCCGTGATGCAAGGGCTGGTCAAGCGTGATCGCAACAATGGCCAGGGCTCGACCATCTTCACCAACAACCTGATGCGGCCGTCGAGCCACGTGGGTCTGCACGCGCAACTGCTGGCGTACGACATCACCAAATCCGATGGCACCAACGTCGGCGCCAACCCGATCCAGACCGTGCCACCGCGCATCGGCAACAGCGGCGCGTACCCGACCCGTACTTATCAGTACTACGCCGGGCATCTGGAGCGCGAAGGCAAACCGGTCACGCAACTGGGCCGCAGTGTCGACAACATCAACGCCACCGCGGTGGAGTTCGGCGGACTGAATATCACCCCGGCGGACCTCATCAAACAACCGCAGAAAGGTTTGGGTGGGGCGATGACGATCCTGCCGGTGGGCGCAACCTGGGTTGAGGATGCGCGTAAAACCAACGCAACGGTCACGGCGCCAGGGCAGACCACTTACCGCGACTTTGCGATGGTCTGGCAGAAAGCGCTGAACATCCGCTGGGCCAATGGTCGGCCGGTGGAAGGCATTGCCGCCGAAGGCTTCGGTGTACCGACCGATCCACAGGACAACTCGAGCATGGCCATCAACTACAAGGCCGAGCCGATCTGGTTCCGCTTCGGGTTGGCGCCGGATGCGCCGTTCGGGCACGCCGACGGTGCCGGTTACGGGGACGTGCCGAACGCGCATATGGCCTACAGCAATGCGCTGATCGGGGGCGATCCGCAGACACCGGTGCTGTATGTGAAACCGGGGCAACCGTTCCGCACCCACATCATGATGCCGAGCGGTGGCAGTCGCGGCACGACCTTCCAACTGGACGGTCACGTCTGGTCGGTCAACCCGTTCCAGTCGGAGAAGAGCGATACCGGTGGTTATCCGATGTCCACGCCAGGGGTGGGGTCGGTGCGGTTCGGCTACAACCCGATGTCGATGTACATCGGCGCTCGTGAAAGCATCCTGCCGGCGGCGCACTTCAGCTTCATGCACCCGAGCGCCGGGGGCAGCAACGCAATACCGGGCGACTACCTGTACCGCGACTACGGCGCCTACGGCAACACCGCCGGGCTTTGGGGGTTGCTGCGGGTGACCAACGAACCTGAACCGGCGCCGGCACCGTAAAGCCAGGGATGGGGTGGTGGCTGACACCCCCCCATCCCTGTAGGAGCGAGCCTGCTCGCGATGGCGGAGTGTCAGTCACATCAATGTTGGATGTGTCGGCCTCTTCGCGAGCAAGCCCGCTCCCACAGGAACAGCACCAACCCTGTAGGAGCGAGGCTTGCCCGCGAAGGGTTCACCTCGATGTGGGTGGTGTCACAGATGACGCCTTCGCGGGCAAGCCTCGCTCCTACAAGGGACAAGGCAGGCACAGATCTGTAAGGGGAGAGTGTTATGAACAGGACTATCGGATTCGCCAGTTTCACGCTGGTTATCGGGGTGGCGCTAATCAGTTTCGGCGTCTGGCGCACCGCGCCGACCAACTTGCTGAGCGAAGTCGCACTGCCGGACACCTGGAGCAGTCAGAACCTCTCCCGTGACGGGATTTCGGTGGCGCTTGAGCTCAAGCCACTGGCCGCGGACGGCGTGTTGCGTGAAGGCGAGTTTGCCGACGTGCAGTTCCGCGTCAGCGACAGTGCCTCGGGCCAGCCGTTGTCGGGCGTCAACCCCGGTGCCTGGCTGGATCCGGAAACCGTTGCCGCGGACAAGGCCCAGGGTCGGGAGCAAAGCTGCAAATCCCGGGTCGGGGTCTTCCTGAAATCGAGCATCGGTGCACGGCCGATGCTCGATCTGAACAGCTACTTCCTGTTGGTGATGAACCGCGACGCCAGTGTCTCGGTGGTCGACCCGTCGGTGTCGGTGGGCGGCATCACCAGCACCATGGCGCGGATCGACATCAAGCAACCACCAATGGACTGGACCACACCCAAGGACAACAAACGGGTATTCGTCTCCATGCCCACCGCCGATGAAGTGGCGGTGATCGACAGCGAGCAATTCAAAGTGATCGACTCGGTCGCCGCCGGCAGCAACCCGGTGCGCGTGGCCTTGCAGCCGGACGAGCGTCTGCTGTGGGTCGGCAACAATGCCAAGACCGCCGAGCAGTCCGGCGTCACGGTGATCGACACCCGTAGCCTCAAGCCGCTCAAACACCTGGCAACGGGTGCCGGGCACCACGAAATCACCTTCAGCAAGGACAGCCGTTTTGCCTTCGTCAGCAACCGCGACGACGGCACGCTGAGCATCATCGACATCGCCAGCCTGACCATCAGCAAACAACTCAAGACCGGCTCGCATCCGTTGTCGGTGGCGTACTCGCCGCTGTCTCAGGCGGTGTATGTCGCCGACGGCAAGGACGGTACCGTGACCGTGGTCGATACCGCCAGCCTCGCGGTTCGGCGGGTGATCAAGATGAAACAGGGCCTGGGCCCGATGGGGTTCAGCGCGGACGGGCGTTTCGGCATCGTCCTCAACACCCTGGAAAACCAGGCCGCAGTGATCGACGCGGCCACCGATTCGATGATCCATGAGCTGGACGTGTCCGCCGAACCCTATCAAGTGGTGTTCACCAAGGCCTACGCCTATGTACGCGGACTGGCCTCGGCCAAGGTCACGATGATCAACCTCTCGTCGTTGGGAACTGGCCGCACGCCGATCAGCCAGGGCTTCGAAGCCGGGCCTCAGGCGCCACGGCTGGCCGGTGATTTGCCGCTGGCTTCGAGCCTGGCGGTGTCGCGGGACGACAACGCGGTGTTCGTGGTCAACCCGGTGGACAACACCACCTACTTCTACGCCGAAGGCATGAACGCGCCGATGTCTGGTTACCCCAATCGCGGGCAGGTGGCGCGGGCGGCCATGGTCATCGATCGCAGCCTGCGGGAGGTCGAGCCAGGGCTTTACAGTTCGCGGATCAAGCTGCCGGTCGCCGGGCGTTTTGACGTGGCGTTCCTGCTTAACCAACCGAACATCATCCATTGCTTCACGGCGCTGGTGGAACCGGACAAGAACCTCGCAAAACTCCCCGGCGTGCCAAAAGTCGAGTTCATGCTCGACACATCCACCGCCGCCCTCGGCAGCCCCTACACCGTGCGGTTTCGCATTGTCCAGGGCCACCAGAAAGCACAGCGCAGCGGGGTCAAGGACGTTCAGGTGCGCTACTTCCGCGCCCCGACTTCCCGCGCTCAGCACGTCGCCGCCCTTGAAGTGGGCAACGGCATCTACGAAGCCCCGGTGACCCTCGACCAGAACGGCGCCTGGTACCTGCACGTGCGCGCGGCGTCCCTTGGCGCGAGTTTCGATGACAAGACCTTTGCCAGCGTTCGGGTGTTGCCCGGCGATGCCCACTGAAGAGGAAACCGACATGAATCGATTCGCACACCGTGGACTGCTGACGTTCTGCCTGTTGGCCGTCGGCATCGGCCAAGCCCTGGCGCACTCGGCGGATGAACATGCCGGACACGACATGCCAGCCAAAAGCGCCAGCTCGGAGAGCGCCCAGGTCAAATTCGCCGACGTGGCGCTGGTGGACCAGAACGGTAAACCGGTGCGACTTGAGAAGGATCTGGTGACCAACAAAATCGTGGTCATGAGTTTCATCTACACCAGTTGCACCACGGTGTGCCCGGTGGTGTCCTCGATCATGGGCAAGGTACAGAAGCAACTCGGTGCCCGGGTCGGCGACGAGGTGCAGCTGGTGTCGATCAGCATCGACCCGCAGCGCGATGACGCCAAGCGCCTCAACGATTACGCCCGCAGCTTCCAGAAAGGTCCGGGCTGGAGCTGGCTGACCGGCAGCTCGCAGTCGATCAACGAAACCCTCAAGGGCCTCGGCTCTTTCAGCGGTGACTTCAAAAGCCATCAGCCGCTGATCCTCGTCGGTGACGGCAACAGCCGCCACTGGACGCGCTATTACGGTTTTACCGACCCGGCAGTGCTCACACGTGAAGTCGAGAAACTCAGCGGCCAGCGCAACGCCCACGCCAAACACACTGCCATTGCCATGGAGCACCAGCCATGAAAGCCCTCGTTTTGATCTTCCTGACGATGTGTTTTTGCGTAATCAGTTTTATGGCGTTTTCCCATGAAGGACACCAGGAACCGGCGCCGGCGGTGGCCGCCGCGCAACCGGCCAGCGGCACGCGGGATGCGAAAACCTGGTTCACCGACACGCCGTTGCTGGACCAGAACGGCAACACGCTGCGCTTCTACAGCGACGCGCTGCAAAACCGCGTGGTGCTGCTGAACGTGATTTTCACCCGTTGCAACGATGCCTGCCCGCTGATCACCCGCAAGCTCAAGGAAGTCCGTGAGGTGCTGGGCGACAAGGCCGATGGCATTACCTTTATCTCCCTTACCAGTGATCCGCTGCGCGATACGCCGGCGGTACTCAAGGCTTACACCTTGAAGCAGGGCGTCGATGGCCCCCACTGGCTTTTTCTCACCGGCGACAAGGCGCAAATGGACCTTGTGCTGGGGCGCATCGGCCAGATTGTGCCGACCCCCGAGCAGCATTCAACGCAGCTGATCGTGGGTGATGTGGCCAACAAGCGCTGGAGCAAAATCCGTCCCGACGCACCGGCCGCCGCCATTGCCCAGCGCTTGCAGTTGCTGACAATGCCCGTGGCTGGTCGTTGAGCCTGCGCCATGAACATTGCCCTCGCCCTCAGTCTGCTCCTTCTCGGCGGCATCAGCCTTGCCGCCAGTGCGTTGCCGCTGAGCCCCAGCGAAAGCGCCGGCAAACGGCTGTACCGCGAGGGTGTTTCCGGGAGTGGTGAGCCGATCATGGCCAGGGTCGGCGCGGCAGGCATGTTGCTGCCGGCCACCAGCCTGCCGTGTGCCAATTGCCATGGCGCCGATGCTCAAGGGCGGCCCGAAGGCGGGGTACGGCCGCCGGATATCAGCTGGTCGCGCCTTTCCAGCAGTTACGGTCAGCAGCAGGTCAATGGTCGCAATTACCCGGCCTACAACGAGGGCGCACTCGCCCGGGCGATCCAGGAAGGGCGTGATTCGGCGAACAATCGGCTGGACCCGGCGATGCCGCGATTCGTGCTGTCGATGAATGATCAGCGCAACCTCACGGCCTACCTCAAGCGCGTGGCCGAGGACCGCGATCCCGGTTTGACCGCCGACAGTTTGCACCTGGGCACCTTGCTGCCGAGTCACGGACCGTTGAGCGAGGAGGGCGCGACGGTGGCGGCGGTGCTCAAGGGCAGCGTGGCGCGGATCAACGAGGCGGGCGGGATTCATGGCCGGCAATTGCGCCTGACCATCCTCGATCCAGGCCCGGACCGCGCCAGTGCCGAACAGGCGCTGGACCGCTTGATCGATAAGGAGCAAGTGTTCGCCCTGATCGCGCCGCTGGCACCTGCGCTCGACACAGAACTGGCTACGCGGCTGGAACGCGCCGGCATTCCACTGATCGGGCCGCTCTCGCTGCAGGGCATGGCCCAGGCCAGTCGACAGATTTTCGAACCGCTGTCCGGGCTGCGTGAACAGCTGATCGCCCTGGCCGACTACGGTGCCGCCAATTTGCGCTTGCTCCAGGGGCCGACACTGATCACCTACCCGGATGAGCCGAGCCAACGACTGGCGGCGCAGAACCTCGGCCAGTACCTGCAAGATCACGCCTGGCAGCAAGTGCGGTTGCACGCCTACAACTCGGCGCCGGAAGAGCTGCCGCTGGGCTCGCGATCAGTGTTTTACCTGGGCAACGGCGGCGGTTTCAGTCGCCTTGCCGAGCGCTTGCACACGGCGGGGCAGGTGCCGTACCTGTTCGCCGCGTCGAATCAGGTGGCAGGCGACCTGTTTCAATTGCCCAGTGGTTTTTCCCGGCGGGTGTTTCTGGCCTATCCGTTCGTGCCCAGTGACTGGACGCTGTCCGGGCGCCTGGCCTTGACGCAATTGCGCAAGAACCAGGGGCTGGGCGGTGAGCACGCGGTGCTGCAAGTCGGCGCCTACAGTTCGATGCTGCTGCTCAGCGAAGGCATGAAACAGGCCGGGCGCGACGCCAGCCACGAGAAGCTCATCAGCGCCCTTGAAGGGTTGCACGATTTCGACACCGGGCTGACCCCACTGATCAGCTTCGGTCCGGGCCGCCGACTGGGCTTGAGCGGTGCCCATATCGTCACCGTAGATTTGCCCGACCAGCGCTTCTATCTGGTCGCACCGTACAAACCCATTGCCGCGACACCCTGACGGGAGGTCTGATGATGAAACTCAAGATTCTGCTGATCCTGCTGACGCTGTGGGGCCCCATGGCGTTCGCCAGTAATGGCCCGGCCGCCGCGCGAGTCAATGGCGAAGTTATTTCCGAGTTCCGTCTGGAGCGTTATTTCGCCGAGTTCCTGGAGGACCAGGGCCGGGCGGTGGGCAGCATCCGCAACCCCACGGCGTACAAGCAATTGCGCAAGAAAGCGCTGGACGCCCTGATCGACAAGGAGTTGCTGTGGCAGGAGGCGCGCAAGCGCGGGGTGGAGATCAGCGATGAGGTGGTGCAAAGCCAGGTTGAGCAGACGCGGCAAGCGATCGGTGGTGCCGAAGTGTTCGCCCGCAGGCTCGAAGACGCCGGTTTCGACGAAGCCACCTTTATCGAGTACACGCGCCGTGAACTGGCGGCGCAGCAAGTCTTTGCCGACCTCCTGAAGGTCACTGAGCCGGACGAAAAACAGGTCCGCGCGTTCTACGAGGAACACCGCGCCGAAATGAGCACACCAGAGCAAATCCAGGCGCGGCACATCCTGGTCAAAGTGCCGCAGGGCGCCGATGCCGCCACAGTTGAAGCCGCCCGGCTACGCTTAGAGGAGATGCGGGTGAAAATCAGCCAGGGCGAGGACTTTGCCAGCGTTGCCCGGGCCGGCTCCGAAGATGCTTCCGCCACCGAAGGCGGGGATCTGGGCTATTTTCCCCGTGGGCGCATGATGCCGGAGTTCGAAGCAGCGGCATTTGCCCTGGCGCCGGGGGCCGTCAGCGCGCCGGTGCGTACGCCGCTGGGCTGGCATTTGATCTACTTGCAGAACCACACGGAGGCGACCGATGTCTCAGAAACTCAGGGGCTTGAAATGGTTCGGGCTTACCTTGCCCGACAGCAAAAGGATCAGGCTCGTCTGCAGGTTCTGGCGCAGTTGCGATCCAGCAATCGAATCGAACGGATTGACGACGATTGAAGGTTCCCCCCCAAATGTGGGGAAAGCTTCAGGGGCAATTCCGAGCGCTTCCCCGCCTTTGGGGGACGGGGTTCCTGAACGAAAAGATTTTTTCATGAAAATCAAAGAGATGAATCGGCCAAAAACCGACGCTCAGTCTGGCATGAAGTGTGCGTTAGCCTAATTAAGGCGCGTACTCCCAGGCACGAATTTCGGACCTGCGGTTTCAAGGAGTCCACCTTGTTAAACAAAGTACTGGTTGTTGAAGACGAACTGCTTCTTGCTGAAAACCTCAAGGATTACCTTCAGGCGCAAGAGCTGGAAGTCCGGATAGCACATGACGGTGCGACAGGTATCGGTGAAGCCGAACAGTTTGCACCCGATGTGATGGTGTTCGATTACCGCTTGCCCGATATGGAAGGCTTTGAGGTGCTCGATGCCGTCCGCCAGAACAGGAAGTGCCATTTTGTGCTGATTACCGGGCACCCAACCGCTGAAGTCTGTGAGCGGGCCCGGCAACTGGGAGTCAGCCATATCCTGTTCAAACCGTTTCCAATGGCGGAATTGGCCCGAGCAGTTTGTGACCTTCTGGGGATGGAGCGGGAAAACCGAACAGGCGCGAGCCCATCCGAAGGATTCGTCGAACGACGCCAGAGCAGGACCGAAAGCTTCCCGCTGCAGTTGTACGATGGCAGTTGGGTGCTGGCAGATCGTCGACGAAGTCTATCGACCTCCAAGGCACCAGGCGACGAACAATTGCTCACCGGGGAGTAGTGGCGCGACAAGACGTTCCGGCATACGCCGTAATGGCCTGCCGCGTCGACAGGGCTCAAAGCCCCCGGCGTTGGAGAGCATGCCATGGACCGTCTATCCCTAGCCGTCGAACCGGCGCTTTTGGAATGTGTACCGTCGCGATTTTCCAGTGAGCAACTGGTCCAGGCCCGGGCCCGGGCAACCAGCTCCGGCGAGCGGGTTCTGGAAGCCCTCGGGGCGTTGTGCGAACTGGCCCCCATGCCCTTCATCCGGTGCCTCGGCGCTACCCTGCATTATCCGGTGCTCGACACCGACACCCTGTTTCAAGCCACCCCGGTGTTCGACCGGGTCACCCTGGCCCAATGCCTCAAGCGAGAATTCATCCTGCTGCGTCACGACGATGCGGTGATTGGCGTGTTTGCCGACCCGTTCGATACGTCGCGTCTGGCCTGGATCGATGATTGCCTGCACGGTGCGCCGCTGTACCTGGTGCATGCCGACGACCTGAAAGCCTACCTCGCGCGCCACGAAGAGAGCTTCCACGCGGTGGAATCGCTCAACGCCCAGGCCGACGCCAATGTCGAAATCGACACCCTGCAAAGCCTGTCGCTGACCAGCATCAGCGAAGACGCCAGCGTCGTCGTCAAACTGGTCAACTCGACCCTCTACGACGCGCTGAAAATGCACGCCAGCGACATCCATCTGGGCACCACCGGCAGCGGGCTGGTGATCAAGTACCGGATCGACGGCGTGCTGAACAACATCAGCAAAATCCAGGGCAGCGAGTTCGCCGAGCAGGTGATCTCCCGGGTCAAAGTCATGGCTGAACTGGACATCGGCGAAAAACGCGTGCCCCAGGACGGTCGCTTCAAGATCGGCATCAGCGGTCGGCAGATCGACTTCCGGGTGTCGATCATGCCGAGCATTTTTGGTGAAGACGCGGTGCTGCGGGTCCTCGACAAACAAGACCTGGCGGACAAGGTCAGCGGCGTGCAATTGCAGGCCCTGGGTTTTGAAGACGAAACCCTGCGCGCGCTGCGCCGGCTGGCCGCCGAACCTTACGGCATGGTGCTGGTGACCGGCCCGACCGGTAGCGGCAAGACCACCACCCTCTACGCGATGATCACCGAGATCAACCACGGCGTGGACAAGATCATCACCATTGAAGACCCGGTGGAATACCAACTGCCGGGCGTCCTGCAAATCCCGGTCAATGAAAAGAAAGGCCTGACCTTTGCCCGTGGCCTGCGCTCGATCCTGCGCCATGACCCGGACAAGATCATGGTCGGTGAAATCCGCGACCCCGATACGGCACAGATTGCCGTGCAATCGGCCCTGACCGGGCACTTGGTGTTCACCACCATTCACGCCAACAACGTGTTCGACGTGATCGGCCGCTTTACCCAGATGGAAATCGACCCTTACAGCCTCGTCTCGGCCCTCAACGCCGTGCTGGCTCAACGGCTGATCCGCCTGGTGTGCGCCAGTTGCAGTGCGCCGTGCAACCCGACCGATGAAGAACTGCGCCTCTCCGGGCTCGACCCGCAAAAGGTCGATCATTACCACTTCGTCCATGGCAAAGGCTGCGGCCATTGCCGGGGCACCGGTTATCGCGGGCGGACCGCGATTGCCGAGCTGCTGCACCTGGACGACGAACTGCGGCAAATGATCGTCGAGCGCCAACCCGTTTCGAAGATCAAGGCACACGCTTGCAAACGTGGCTTGCGCCTGTTGCGCGAGTCCGCTCTGGAACTGGTGCAGGAAGGGCGGACCACGCTCGAGGAGATCAATCGTGTCACTTTTGTCTCGTGATCGTTATGTCGCCGTGCTCGGCGCCAGTGGTGTCGGCCTGGGCCAGCGCAAGGGTGGCGACACCCTGTGGCTGGGCAGCGTCGGCTTTATCGACGAAGGCTTCCATGCCTGGGCCGTCGCCCTCGAAACCCTCGACCGCTTGCTGGGTGAACACGTGCCGGCCGGTGCGGAATTGAGCGTGGTGGTTTCCGGCCACTTCAGCCGCTTCTGCCTGGTGCCCTGGAGCGAACAAATCACCAGCCCTGACGAATTGCTCGGGTTTGCCCAACTGTGTTTCGAAGACCTCTACGGCATACCGACTCAACCCTGGAGCATGGTGCTGTCGGCGGAACCGGCGGGTTACGACCGGATCGCCACCGCGCTGCCGCAAGACTTGCTGGCGCGTCTGCGCAGCCTGGTCAGCGGTCGTGGCCTGCGCCTGCGTTCGGTGCAGCCGTACCTGATGGCGGCGTTCAATCACTTCGATAAAAGCCTGGATGCCGGCGACTTTCTGTTCGTGGTCGCCGAGCCGGTGCGCAGTGTCTTGCTGCTGGCCAGGGAAGGGCGCTGGACCTCGGTGCGTTCGGTGGGCAGCAGCGACAGCGATGCCGCACTAACCGCGCTGATCGGTCGTGAAAACCAGTTGCAAGCCTCCACCAGCGAACGCCCGCTGAACGTTTACCTGCACGCTCCCGCGCGCATCGACGTGCAGCCCGACGTGCCCGGTGTGCACTTGCGCACCCTCGAAGAGGACCGGACATCCGTACACGATGGTTTGTACGTCATGTCCCGGGCGGTGGCCTGATATGCGCGCCTTGACGCTCGACTTTCAGCCGCGCCGCCGCTCGGGCCCTTTGGGCTGGAGCCTGCTGGCGGGTGGCGTGGTGCTGGTGGTGACCTGTTTTATCGCCCAGCAGCACGTCGCCGAACAAGCCTCGCAACAGCAAGGCCATTTGCAGCACGCCCAGCGCGAACTTACCGGTGACACCGGCAGCAAAGTCACCCTAAGCCCGGCCGAAACCCGCGAGCAGGCACAGAACCTGGCGGAAATGCGCAAGGTCTCGCAGCAACTGCGCCGGCCCTGGGAACGCCTGTTCGCCATGCTCGAAGCCATGCCGCGCGACAACGTTGCCTTGCTGACCCTGACCCCGGATGCCCGTAAAGGCCAAGTGCGCATCAGCGCCGAGGCACGGGACCTGGAAGCGATGCTCGATTTTCACCGCCGCCTCGAAGCCAGCGACGAGCTCTCCGATGTGTCGCTGCTCAGCCACGAAATCATCGTGAAATCACCGGAACAACCGGTGCAATTCAACCTGTCGGCTAGCTGGGAGATCGGCGATGCAAATCTCTAGATTGATCGTCCACGAATACCTGCAAGGCCTGGGCGTGCCCGGCCTGGCAGGGCTGGCGATGTTGCTGCTGGCGCTGGCCTGGGCCTTGGGTGGCTTGATGCCGGACTGGAATTCGTTGCAAACCCTCAGCCAGCAGACCCGCGAAGCCGGCGAGTACCTGGCCAAGGTTGAAGACGGCAGTGTCGCCGCCCCGGTGGTGCCGCAACGTCAGCTCGACGACTTCCGCAGCAAGTTGCCGTCGCAACCTCAAGCCACCGTGGCCATCGACAAGATCTATGCGCTGGCGGCCCAGGAACACATCACCTTGGCACGGGGTGAATACTCGCTGGGCATCGACCCCAAGACCCATCTGGCGCGTTATCAGATTCTGCTGCCGGTGCGCGGCAGCTATCCGCAGCTGCGGCGCTTCCTGCACGCGTTGCTCGGCCAGTTGCCGGCGGTGGTGGTGGAGGACGTGGAGTTCCAGCGTAAAAAGATCGCCGACACCGACCTGACCGGGCGGATCCGCATGACCCTTTACCTGTCGAGGTCATGATGAATACCAAACGCGCAGTGGGTTGGGTGGGGTTCTTCGGCGTGGCCGCGGCGCTGACCTGGGGGGCTGATTACTTCATGCCGTCGGACGAAGGTGATGCATTGGTCGCGACCGCGACGACGCCCGCCAAAAGTAAAACCCGCGGCACGCTGCCGGCCGTAGCAGCCAGCGGCAAACCGGCGGCGATCAAAGACCTGAGCCCATCCGGCGACCTGTTCGCCGCCCGCAGTTGGAAGGCTGCACCGACGCTGGCCAGCGTCACCGAACAACCCGTCAACCAGACTCCGGTGGTGCAAGTCCCCAGCGTACCGCCGATGCCTTTCCAGTTCGTCGGCAAGCTCCATGACCGTTCCGACCTGCAAGTGTTTTTGCAGAACGGCGAAAAAATATACGTCGTACGCAAAGGGGATGTGATCGACGACACCTGGCGGATCGAGGGGATTTCCGATGTGGAACTCAGCTTTGTCTACCTGCCTCTGCATTTGTCCCAGACCTTGTCTGTGGGGAGCACGCAATGATCAGATCATGCCGTAATACGCTAGGAGCGCTGATGAGCCTTTGCCTGTGCGCAGGGCTGGCCGCGTGCAGCTCGGCGCAGGTTGCCAAAGAGGAGGGGACCGACCTGATGGAGTCGGGGCAGTATGAAGCCGGCCTGGCCCGTATCGAGGAAGGGCTCAAGGAAAACCCTCGCAACACCGAACTGCACCTGGCCCTGACCAGCGGCCGCGCCCGTGCGGTGACGGCGTTGTTGACCCAGGGCGACATGGATCGCGCCCAGCGTGATTTCGCGTCGGCACGCATGGCGTATAGCCGGGTGTTGACCATCGAACCCAACAACCGTCGGGCCCAGGACTCCCTGCGCCAACTCGAACACATGCGCAGTCTCGATGACAAACTCGAACTGGCCCGGGGCGACCTGCGTCGCGGCGATATCTACGGCGCCGACCGCCAGGTCAAACAGATCCTCGAACTGGACCCCAAGAATGAAGGCGCCCTGGAGCTGCAAAGCAATATCCGTCTGGTGCAAAGCCGCAACGTGATTCCTTACCCGCAACTGCGCACCCGTCTCGACCGGCCGGTGACCCTGGAATTTCGCGACGCCAACCTGAAGACAATCTTCGAAGTGCTGTCCCAGGTCGCCGGTTTGAACTTCATCTTCGACAAGGACCTGCGCCCGGACATGAAAGCCACCATCTTCGTGCGTGACGTGCGCATCGAAGACGCCGTGGAACTGCTGTTGCAACAGAACCAGCTGCATCAGAAAGTGGTGAACGAAAACACCTTGCTGATCTACCCCGACTCGCCGCAGAAGCTCAAGGATTACCAAGAACTGGTGATGCGCACCTTCTACCTGACCAGCATCGATGCCAACACCGCGCTGAACATGATCAAAACCATGCTCAAGACCCGTGACGTGTTCGTCGATGAACGCCTCAACACCCTGACCATGCGCGACAGCGAAGACGCCGTGCGCATGGCTGAGAAACTCCTGCAATCCCAGGACCAGTCCAACCCGGAAGTGGTGCTGGAAGTGGAGGTGATGGAAGTCGCCACGCAGCGGATTCTCGACCTTGGCCTGCAATGGCCGAACACCTTCGGCGTGGTCAACAGCGACGGTTCGGCGGTGACCCTGCTCGATCAACTCAAAGGCATCAACTCCAGCCGGATCACCATTTCGCCATCGCCGCAGGCCAAGATCAACGCCCAGGACAACGACATCAACACCCTGGCCAGCCCGGTGATCCGCGTCAGCAACCGTGAGCAGGCGCGTATCCACATCGGTCAGCGTGTGCCGATCATCAGCGCCACCTCGGTGCCGTCGACCCAAGGCCCGGTCATCACCGAAAGCGTGACCTACCTGGACGTCGGTCTGAAGCTCGAAGTGCAACCGACCGTGCACTTGAACAATGAAGTGGCGATCAAGATCGCACTGGAAGTGAGTAACGCCACGCCGCTGGAGCCGACCCGCCAGGGCACCATTCCGGTTCAGGTCGACACCCGCAACGCCCAGACCACCCTGCGTCTGCATGACGGCGAAACCCAAGTGCTGGCCGGCCTGATGCGCGATGACCATGGCGCCACCGGCAACAAGATTCCGGGCCTTGGCGACATCCCCGGTCTTGGCCGGTTGTTCGGCAGCAACAAGGACACCGTCGGCAAGTCGGAACTGGTGCTCTCCATCACCCCGCGGATCGTGCGCAACCTGCCGTACCAGAGCCCGTCGGACATGGAATTCCCCACCGGCACTGAAACCAGCATGCACATCCAGGCGCCTGACCGTCGGATGCCGGCGCCGATTCAGAACGAACACATCGACCGGCCGGTTGCGTCCAATTCCACCCCTGTTGTCGTCGAGAAGCCTTGATCATGAACGCCTCGCAACGTGGTTTTACCTTGATCGAAGTCGTGGTGACGCTGGCCCTGATCGGCCTGCTGGCCGGTATGGCCGCGCCGCTGACCGAGACCGTGGTGCGCCGGGGCAAAGAGCAGGAGTTGCGCACGGCGCTGTACCAGATCCGCGACGCCATTGACGCTTACAAGCGCGCCTTCGACGCCGGTTACATCGAGAAGTCGCTGAACAGCAGCGGCTATCCACCGAGCCTGCAAGTGCTGGTGGAGGGCGTGCGTGACGTGCGCAGCGCCAAGGGCGCCAAGTTCTACTTTTTACGGCGCGTGCCGCATGACCCGCTGACGCCGGTCAAGCGTGACGACGACGGTGGCTGGGGCTTGCGCTCTTACGACAGCACGGCTCAAAACCCGCGGGATGGCGAAGACGTCTTCGACGTTTACTCCCACGCACGCGGCAAGGGTCTCAACGGCATTGCCTACCGGGAGTGGTGAGAACATGCGTCGGGAAAAGGGTTTTACCCTACTGGAACTGATGGTGGTCATGGCAATCATCGCGACCCTGATGACCATCGCCTTGCCACGCTATTTCAACAGCCTCGAAGCTTCGAAAGAAACCACGCTGCGCCAGAGCCTGTCGGCCATGCGTGAAGCACTGGATCACTACTACGGCGACACCGGACGCTATCCCGATTCCCTGGAGCAACTGGTGGAGCAGCGCTACTTGCGCAACCCGCCGATGGACCCGATTTCCGAACGCAAGGACCTCTGGGTGCTGGTCTCGCCGCCTGATGGCGTACCGGGCGGGGTTGCCGATATCAAAAGCGGTGCCACAGGGAGGGCGCGTGATGGCAGCCTTTATTCCGAGTGGTAAGCCCACCGACGAGGCCGGGTTCACTTACCTGGGCGTGCTGTTTCTGATCATGGTGATGGGTATGGGCCTGGCCAGTGCCGGCGAGTTGTGGTCGACCGCCTCGCGCCGTGATCGCGAACGCCAGTTGCTGTGGGTCGGCACTCAATACGCCCAGGCGTTGCGCAGTTATTACCGCAGTTCGCCGGGCCTGGCGCAGTACCCGAAAGAACTTGAAGACCTGCTGCAGGACGAGCGTTTTCCAACGGCCAAACATCATATTCGCCAGCTGTACCCGGACCCGATTGGCGGTGGTGAATGGACCCTGATGCGCGGGTTCGACGGACGCATCACCGGTCTCAACAGTCCTTCCACGGATTTGCCGCTGAAGCAGTCGGATTTCCCCAGCCAGTGGTCGGACTTCACCGGCATGGCGAGCTACAAGGACTGGCAGTTTGTGGCCGAGAAAGCCTTCCTCGATGGCGCCTCGGGCCCGGCGAACAGCCACTCCGCATCGCCTCAGGGGGTGACGCCATGAACCGCCGCCAATGGCTGTCGGCCCTGATCCTCGCGTGTGTAGCGACGTTCGCCAGCGCCAGCGAGGAAGACGAAATGAAGGGGTTTATCGTCGATGACACGATCTCGCACATCGGTCACGACTTTTACTACTCGTTCAGTGAACGCCTGCGCGCCACCAGCCCAATGGATTTCAACCTGGTGGTACGCGAACGACCTTCGGCACGCTGGGGCAGCCTGGTGACCGTGGAATATCAGCAGCGATTGGTTTATCGGCGCTTCCTGCCACCGAACACCGTGGAACTCAAGGACGAGGCCTATGACGCCGCCGACTGGGTTCGCGGACAGATTGTCCAGCGCAAGCTGGAAGCCTTGTTGCAAGACACTACGGACCTTGAGAGGGACGAATTATGAAAACGAAAACAGTCTCACGGAACCTCGGGCTCTGGTTGATCGGGCTGGGAAGTTGCAGCCTGGTGCACGCCACGGAGCTGGTTTACACGCCCATCAACCCCTCGTTCGGCGGCAACCCGTTGAACGGCACTTGGTTGCTGAACAACGCCCAGGCGCAAAACGACTACGACGATCCTGACCTGAAAGACCGTGCGTCGGTGGTAGGGACTTCGGCCCTTGAACGCTTCACCAGCCAGTTGCAATCGCGGCTGCTGGGGCAGTTGCTGGACAACATCTCCACGGGCAATACCGGGAGCCTGTCCACCGACGCTTTTATCGTCAACGTCGTCGACGACTCCGGTGCACTGACCATTGAAGTGACCGACCGAGCGACCGGTGAAATTTCGGAAATCCAGGTGAATGGCCTCGCCCCTTGAAGGGGATTCGGGTCGATGGGGAGAAATGGACATGAAAAAAATAATAGCGCTGGGGCTGATGTTGGCGGCATTGCAAGGGTGCAGTTTGCGCGAGAATGTGGGCGCCGAGCAGGACACAGAATCACCGACCCTGACACCTCGGGCGTCGACTTATTACGACTTGATCAACATGCCACGACCCAAGGGCCGGTTGATGGCGGTGGTGTACGGCTTCCGGGATCAGACCGGGCAGTACAAACCGACCCCGGCCAGTTCTTTTTCGACCAGCGTGACCCAGGGCGCGGCGAGCATGTTGATGGATGCGTTGCAGGCCAGTGGCTGGTTTGTGGTGCTGGAACGGGAAGGGCTGCAGAACCTGCTGACCGAGCGCAAGATCATCCGCGCCTCGCAGAAGAAACCCAATACGCCGGTGAATATTCAGGGCGAGCTGCCACCGTTGCAGGCGGCGAATCTGATGCTGGAAGGCGGGATCATCGCTTATGACACCAACGTGCGCAGTGGCGGGGAAGGGGCGCGGTATCTGGGGATCGATATTTCCCGGGAGTATCGGGTGGACCAGGTGTCGGTGAACCTTCGTGCGGTGGATGTGCGCAGTGGGCAGGTGCTGGCGAATGTGATGACCAGCAAGACGATTTACTCGGTGGGCCGCAGTGCCGGGGTGTTCAAGTTTATCGAGTTCAAGAAGTTGCTTGAGGCTGAGGTGGGTTACACCACTAACGAGCCGGCGCAGTTGTGTGTGTTGTCGGCGATCGAGTCGGCCGTCGGGCACCTGTTGGCCCAGGGGATTGAGCGGAATTTGTGGCAGGTGGCCGGGGATAATTCTTCGCCTGATAACAATGCGACGCTGGATCGTTACCTGACTCAGAACAAGGTTGTGCCTGAGGGGGAGGAAGAGTGAGCCGAGGCGGCCTTCGGGCCGACCTGGTTTTGCCCTCGATCTGATGATCTTGACCTTGGCGGCCTTAAAGCCGACCAAGTTCACCCTGATATACCCGGTCCCCTGTAGGAGCGAGGCTTGCTCGCGATGGCGGCCTGACAGCCGACCAGTCTTTTTCAGGTGTACATATCCATTCCTGCGGTAACGGCCACCTATGGTTTCGCCCTTACGGCGAGTCCCTTTTTCAAACGCCAAAAAGGAACCAAAAGTCTTCGCCCCAGCGTCCGGCCCCTCGCTTAGGCTCGGCGTACCCTCGCTCCGGCATTCATCTGGGGGTATCGCCTCCGGTTGGCTTCGCTTCAACCTCCTCTCGATGTGTGCGGCTTCGCCGCACGGCGCTGCGCGCCCACCCCCCAGATGAACGCCTCCACTCGGCCTACCGAAGGGGCGGGCAGATCAAAAGCCAGATCAAGATCAAGAGCTGCAGGCGAGCTAACACTCGGACTGTTGAGTGGTGAAAAGCGGGTGTACGCCGAACACCTGTAGGAGCGAGCGGTGCGGCGATCCGACTTGCCCGCGAAGGCGGCCTGACAGCCAACCTGTTTTTTGCTGGTGTACGCCGATCCGTTGTGGGAGCTGGCTTGCCTGCGATGGCGGCCTGATAGCCGGCCAATTTCTCGCAGGCATAACCAGGTACTAACTGAATGTGAATACTCGCTCAATTATCTTGAGTGCCGACTTTCCATCAGCTTCATACAAACCAGCTAATCGCTGCTGGTCAGAAAGTCGGTGCAATTTGAAGTGGTTGTAGAACGCTTGGCCCAAACGCTGGCCGCTAAAGCTTCCTGTGCAATGCATTGCATGGAAGTCCTGGTAGGCGCTCTTTTCAAGCATCAGTCGAGTGATACCGTTTGCCATCCTGTTGACCAAGTTCAATGGTAAGAAACATGAGAATAGGGGACGCACCGCTGGTTTGTCTCGTGAGGAACCCCCACAAGCGATGAAGCATTGCGCGCCAATTCCCGGATTTACCCAGTCCCTGTGGGAGCCAGCCTGCTGGCGATTGCCATGTTCCATTCAGCATTGATGTCGGCTGACACTCCGTCATCGCGAGCAGGCTCACTCCCACAGGGGATTTTCGTCGTTCACAAAATCGGTGTCCCATGGAGATCAAATGTGGGGGCGAGCTGACTTTAAGGCGACACCTCTCCATCAGGCACAAAAAAACCGCGACCCTCCCCCAAGGGCCGCGGTTTCTTATGCCTTTCGGTTATTGCTGCAACACAGTCGCCCGGTTGTCAGAACCCAACTGCTGAACATTCGCCATCTGGGTCACGCCACTCTGGTCAACACTGGCAATGTTGCCGGTACCGCCCTGGGTGACATAGGCCACGTTCATGGTGTCAGCCTGTTTGACGGTGATCATGTTGTCGCTGCCATACAGCTGCGTGGTGAACGCCTGGTTGCCCGTGCCCGACTGGTCGAACTCGGTGGTGTTGCCCGTGCCGTTGGTGGTGCCCTGGGCCAGGTTGGTGGTGCCGCGCTGGTCGGCGATCAGGATGTTGTCGCTGCCGTTCTGGTCGAAGTACAGCTCGTTGTAGGAATCGGCCTGGCTGATGGTGGTTTTGTTGCCGCTGCCGGTCTGGTTGGTGGTCATGATGTGGCCAGCGCCATCCTGTTTGAAGCTGGCGATGTTGCCGTTGCCGGCCTGGGTGACGGTCGCAATCTGGTTGCTGCCGAATTGGCCGCCCAGTTGCGGGCCTTTCCAGTTGCTGGCGTAGACCTTGTTTTCGGTACCCACGGAGGTGGCTGTCAGCACATGGCTGTCGCCACTCTGGTAGGTGAAGTGCACGTTGCCGGTGCCTTGCTGGTACAGCGCGAGTACCGAGCCGACGGAGTCGAACTGGTCGGCGTAAATGGCGTTGACGTCACCGACTTGCAGGACCTGGGCATAGTTGTTTTGGCCGAAGCTCTGGTCGACCACGGCTTCGTTGGCTTGCCCGTACTGGTTGACGGTGGCCTCGCTCGCGGTTTGTGCGCCTTGCCAGACCTCACTGCCGTTGAAGTCGCCGAACTGGTTGATGGTCACGATACCGCCGTTGCCATCGCGCTGGTCGCCATAGGCATAGTTGCCTTCACCGGCCTGGTTGATGCCAATCTCGCCGCCCATGTGCGCGATCTGTTCGGCGGTGCCGTAGTTGGCGGTGCCGTACTGGATGATCGTCGCGTTGTTGGCGATGCCCAGTTGAATCTGCTCGATATTGGCCTCGTTGTTATCACCGAACTGGAAGGTCTGGCCTTGGGTGGCTTCCTGGCTGTCCTGATAGATGAACGAGAAGTTGCCGCTGCCCGACTGTTGTTGCAGCGCCTGGTTTTCGCCCATGCCGATCGACTGGCTGGCATGGCTGGTGTTGCCGCTGCCGACCTGTTGCTGGGTGATGAGGCCGCCGTTCTCGAACAGTTGCTCACCGTAAGCGGCGTTGTAGTCGCCGACTTGATCCTGGGTGATGGTGCCGGTGGCATTGTCTTGCACCGCCGCGGCATCGTTACCCTGGCCAAGTTGTTGTTGGGTGGCGGTACTGAACGGGGCCGCGGTCTGTTTCACATCGGCAACGTTGGCGGTACCGAGCTGGTCCTGGGTGGAAACGCTGTCGTCGGCCATCGCCTGGGCACTGACAATGACCAGGATGGCGGCGGTGAGGGGCGTCAGTTTGAACATGATGAAACCTCCAAGGGGTGCAGTGCTTTAGCGATATTGTTTAACCGAAACGCTCATGCCGTTTCCCGACTGGGTCACGGCGCTTGAAAGCCCAGTACCGGCCTGGTCGATGCTGGCGTCGTTGTTATTACCGTTCTGGGAAATCTGCGCGCGGTTGTGGCTGCCGTTTTGGGTGATTGAGGCGGCGTTGCCGGAACCTTGCTGAGTGATCATTGCCATGAGGTCGCTGCCTTGTTGCAGGATGTAGGCTTCCTGGTTACTGCCCGACTGGACGATGGTGCCGAGCAACGATTGGCCGTTCTGTTGCAGCAGCGCCACGTTGGCCTGGCCGTTCTGGTCGATCAGCGCCTGCTGGCCAACCGGTGGTGGCAACTCGCCGAGATCGGCGGAAGGTGCCAGGTCGTCGTTCTCCATCAAGTCGTCGGCGCGCACGCCTGCACTGCTGCAAAGCAGAAGCAGGCAGAGCAGGGCGGCGGTCGGCGTTTTCATGGCGTTGTCCTGTGCGGAGAGGCCGGCCCCACCCGCCAAATCGGCGGGTGGGGCGAGGGCTCAGTTGGCGATGACCGTCACGGTACGCACGGTGCCTTGGGAGGAGCGGATGGTGGCCGTCGGATTAGCGGACGGGATCACCGTGGTGCTGTTGCCCACCGTCAACCGCCAGCGACCGGTCACCGGCACGGTGGTGGTGCCCAGGGTTACCAGCCCGGTCGGGGTGGTGACCTGTACGGTGATGGTGTTGCCGGTGATCACCGATGAGGTGCCCGCAAAGTCCCAGGTGAAGCGGTTGTTGGAGCGGGCCGACACCGTGGCTCCGGTCACTGCGAAGGTTTCCGCAGCAGGCCGTGGCGAGACTTGCACCGTGACCGTCGCCGGTGTCGACAGGGCGCCGAAGCTGTCCCGGGCGATGTAGGTGAAGGTTGTGGTAAAGGCCGTGGTGACCGTGGCCGGTGGGGTGTAGGTGATGACCGTGCCGTCAGTGGCGACGGTGCCGCGACCGGCTGGCGGTGGGAGCATGCTGGCGACGGTGAGCGGCACGTTGCCTTCCGGATCGGTGTCGTTGGCCAGCACACTGATCGGTACTGCCACGCCCAGGGTCGCGATGCTGTCGGCGACGGCCACCGGAGGCTGGTTAGGCGCCACGGTGATGGTCACGGTCGCCGGAGCGGTCGAGGCCAGGCCTTTGACGTCTTGAGCCATGTAGGTGAAGGTCGTTGTCAGCGGAGCATTGACCACGGCAGGTGGGGTGTAGATCACCGCTGCCGTGCCGCTCAATGCCACGGTGCCTTGCTCGGCAGCCGGTTGGGTCAGCGCGGTGATGCTCAGCGGCGTGTCGCCGTCGGGGTCACTGTCGTTGGCCAGCAGGTTGAGGGTCAGCGGCACGCCGAAGCTGGTGCTGCCGGTGTCGGCGACCGAGAGCGGCGCCTGGTTCTCGCCGGTATCCGGTGCAGCCCCGACGACTACGACAAGCTCGGTATCACTGCCGCCAGCGGCGGATTTGACCGTGACGGACGCCGGTGGCTGAGTCAGGTCGGCGACGGTGATTTTTTGCAGGGTGCCGGTTTTCGACAGACGTCCGTAACCCTGCGCGACCATGTCCGGCACCGCCACTTCATCCGTGGAGGTGGCCTCGATCAGCAGGCTGTGATTGCTCCAGTTGTAGCGAGCGGTCTGGATTTTCACCAGGTCGGTGACCTTGCTCGACACTGCCGTCGGCCGGGTAGTGCCGGCCGGATTGGTGGCGGTGACCACTACCACCGAAGGCACGGTGGAGCCCGTCAGGCGATGGCCGAAGAACTGGCCATTGTTGTCGCCGAGCATGTTGGTCAGGCAGGGCGTCTGCGGTGGTCCGGGCACAAGCGCCACGGTTTCGCGGAAGCACAGGCTCGAACCGTTGGTTGATTTGCCAAACACTTCTACCCGGGTACTGCTGGTGCCCGGGCCTGAAGAGGTGCGGCGGTAAGTGGCGCGGCCAATTTCCGCCGGGGTTTGCGCACGGTTGTCGAGGACTTTGCCGGACACGGTAAAGAGGTTGGTCTGGATGGTCCCTGCCGGCCCCTGCACACGCAGGAAGTTGTTATTGAACGGGCTGCCGGTGACCGCTTCGGTGAGGTTCGGATCGCCGATGAAAGTCTCGATGGCGCCGGTGTCCGGGTTCACTTCGGTGTAGGGGCCGTTGACGCTGCGCAGGAATGGCCCGACCTCCCCGTTGAGGGCACCCGAGAAATTGCCCGGTGCGCCGATGCCGATGTCGCGGGTGATGTTGATCGCCCGACGGCCAGGTGTGGTGACGTTGACCGTGTCCACACCGTACGGGTGGGTGATGGTGTAGGTCCCGGCGACAGGCACGTTCACCCGCAGACGAATCCGCGCGAAGCTTGCCTGGTCGCCGTCGACAGGGTTTTCCGAAGCGAAGGCCGCTTCGATCCCGGCCACGTAGGCATCCACGCCATAGCCTCCGACATCGGCGATGGTGGTCTCGGCGAGGTACCAGAACGTTTCCGGTGGCCAGTTATCCGGAAACACCATCGGCAGGGTGTCGTCGTAAACTCCAGGTTCCGGATTGAGGATGCACATGTAGGAAGGCGCGCCCGGTGCTCCAGGTGACCGCGAGCTGGTCGCCCGCGACTGGCACAGTTCCAGCGACAGCAGATTGTTGTCCTGATACCACATCGGGAATTTCCCGGTGGCGAAGGTGTAGGGGCCGGGGTCGACGGCATTGAGTTGCGCGAAAGCACTGCCGGACAGCGATAGAGTCAGTCCCAGGGCGTTGAGCGCCAGGCGTGGCAATTTGTTCATGATGCCTCCTGATGAGGATCTGGGCCTATGTGCGTTCATTGCACGATGACCACTTCTTCGGTGTCGCTGCCGCCATTGGATGACGTCACTCGAACCTTGGCCGGTGGAATCGGCGAGATGCCGGTCGCCAGGGATTTCACTGCGCCATCGCCACTCAGGGCGCCGATGGCGACACCGGTGCCGGTGGTGGCGGTGAGTACCGGCGGCGAGGTTTCATCGCTGGTCGAAGCCACGACCGTGATTTGCGCGGTGCTCAAGCTGTACTGGGCGGTCTGGATCACCACCAGGTCCGTCAGTGGCATCGACAGCGTGGTCGGCGTGCTGGTGGGAATGGCCAGGTGGTTGTCGGCGGTCACCACCAGGGTGCTTGGCAACGTCGGGTTGGTGGCGGACTGGGCGTACCAGTGACCGGAGGTGTCAGCCTCGGTCAGGTTCAGCGCCGGGCTGTTGCTGTCCAGGGTCACGGTGGCCGGTGGCGGCGGGGCCATGACGAACACATCCTGCTGCGCCACCGGTGCGCTTTCACCGGCCTTGCGCGAGTAAGTGCTGCGCTCGGTGATCATCGGGGTTGGCCGGACGACGTTCGACAACTTGCCGGAAATGGCCATGACCGTCGTGCGCAAGTCCAGACCGTTAGGCCCTTCGATGCGGATGTAGTTGGTATTGAAAGGGCTGCCGGTGAAGGCTTCTTCCAGGTTCGGATCGCCGACGAAACGCTCGGCCGCCCCAGTGACCGGGTTGGTTTCGGTGTAGGGGCCGTTGACGCTGCGCAGGAACGGGCCGATGTCACTCTTGAGTGCGCCGTCGTAGGTTTTCGGCGTGCCGATGCCGATGTCGCGGGTCATGTTGATGGCGCGAGTCCCACCAGCGGGAACGTCGAAGATGTCGACGCCGTAGGGGTGGGTGATGGTGTAGACACCGGCGGTGGGCACGTCCACCCGAATGCGGATGCGGCCAAAACTGACCTGGTCGCCTTCGACCGGTTCTTCAGCGGCGAAGGCGGCTTCCACGGCGCTGACATAGGACAGGTCGATGCCCCGTGCGGCGTCGACGATTGAGCCGTCGCCGGTGAACCAGAACGACTCATCGGGAAAGTTGCTCGGGAAAACGATGGGCTGCGCGTCGTCGAAAACCCCGGGGGTCGGATTCAACAGGCACATGTAGGCCGGCGCGCCGGGTGTACTGGCAACCCGGGAGCTGACTGCCTTGGACAGGCACAGATCGAGGGTTCGACCATGGCTGTCCTGATACCAGGCGGCGAAGGAGCCGTTGGCTGGCACAAAGGGGCCGGGGTCAACGGCAAACAGCGCTGCCTGGGCAACACCTTGGGCTAAAGCGCTGACGACCAGGGCGGCCGCCGTTTTGGACAGTAAAGGGTGCATGAGTATTCCCTCTATCGAAGTACCTGCCCCGTAGGGATGGGTCAGTCGAGGAGGCTTCGGCAACTTCCATACCAATGTTTGAAAACGGCCGGCAGAGGCCCGCAGTGAAGGCGTGTAGCGCGCAAACGGTTTCGCGGCGCCGAGGGCGCGAGCGGGCGATTGTCCCCAGCATTGGGGGTAGGTGGGGGCTGTGGGGTGTGCGGGGAATTGGTGGGGGGGACAAAACCCGAAGTCGGGCAAACACCAGACAGTGGGCTATAACCCTATAGGGAGTTTCCGGGAACAACATCCATGACCAGTCAGACCACAACCCTCCAGAAAGAAGAGGGCGATGTCCGCTTGAGCTCGCGCAAACAGCCGTTCAATCTGCTGCGCTGGTTCTCGCTCATCAGCATGGCGGTGATCGGCTCGGTGGCGGTCGCGCTGGGCGCGGTGTCCACGCGTTTCGTGATTACCGAAAGCGTGCAGCGCGATGCGTTGCTCACGTCCCAGTTCGTTCAAGCGATTGCCTCGGCCGAGGTTCGCCATGTCTCGATCCCCAACGTGCGGACCATGGGCGAGCTGCTGGACCCGCGCAAAGACAAAGACTTTCCCGACGTTGACCCACTGGCCCGGGCCAGCGCCCGTGGCGAATTCCTCGACCATATCGAGCACTTGCCCGACGTGATCCTGGCCAACATTTATGCCCCTGACCGCATGGTGATCTGGTCCACCAACCCTGCACTGATGGGCACCACGATCCATGCCGACGATGACCTCGACCAGGCCTTTTCTTCCAGGATGCCGGTGTCGGCCAGTTACCACAGCGTCGACAAACGCCGCATGGAGCAGAAGTTCGTCACGCCGCCGGACTACATCTTCATTGAGAACTACATTCCGCTGTTCGATGCCGATGGCGATACCGTCACGGCGATGGTCGAGATCTACAAGGAACCCAAGGACCTGATCGACCGCATGGAGCGTGGCCTGGCGCTGATCTGGCTGGCCACGGCCCTGGGCGGCGGACTGATCTATTTGGGGCTGTACTGGATCGTGCGGCGGGCAGCGATCCTGCTGGAGACCCAACAAAAACAACTGATCACCAATGAAACCTTTGTCGCGCTCGGGGAGATGTCATCGGCGGTTGCCCATAGTCTGCGTAACCCGTTGGCGACCATCCGCTCCAGCGCAGAACTGGCCCTGGAGTTCGACAGTGGCCCGGCCCACAAGAACATCAACGACATCATCGGTCAGGTGGATCGCATGTCGAAGTGGGTCAGGGAATTGCTGCAGTCGTTACGCCCGCTCAACGACGAGGCCGAGCCGGTGAACCTGGTGGCGGCGTTGCATGACAGCCTCATGGCCTTCGAGCATCAGATTGCCAAGGCTGGGGTGCAGGTGGTGTTCGAGCCGCAGGAAACGCCGATGGTGTTGAGCCAGCAGGTGCAGCTCACTCAGATCCTCAACAGTTTGCTGGCCAATGCCGTGGAAGCGATGGACGGGGGTGGCATGCTGACCATCACCCTGGAGCCGACCGATACCCGGGGCATCTGCGTCGTCGTGAGCGACACCGGCAAGGGCATGAACGAAGAACAGCGCAGCATGGCCTTCCGGCCTTTCTTCACCACCAAGCAAGGCGGGCTGGGTGTCGGGCTGGTGCTGGTGAAGCGGATCATGGAGCGTTTTGGCGGCGCGGTGACCTTGGGCAGCCGTGAAGGCGAGGGCACCTCGGTCCGTCTGGCGTTCAAACGGATTCCCTGACAATGGGTATGAACTTTCCCCGTTAGCGGGTGCCAGGCCCCAGTCGTTTCTCCGATCGTGGCGAGTTGGTGTTTGTAAGCCATTGTTTTGTTAGTGTTTTTGCTCTTGTGCAAATCTGTTACAGATCTGGCGAGGTCCTTGCAAAACCACCACTACCTCCTTCACGACTTCGAGGCGGCTGGTGATGGACAGAAAAGCGCGGCACCCCTTCAAATGGGTCAGCCTGATAACGCCTCTGAGCGTCCTGCTCACTATGACGCTGGGCACAGCGACTCTGCAGGCCAGCCCCATCGATGACGTCAAAGGCAGCCGAGACACGACGCGCAAGGAAAACATCCTGCCGCCGTCGGTGCAGACGCATTTCAATTACCCCACCCCACTGGCGGCCGTTGGCCCGTTGCCACAGCAGGACCCCATCAAAGCGGCCGGCAGTGCGCCACCGAGCGCGGTACTCGACGCCTTTATGCGTCAACCGGGGCTGACCTTCGGCCCACACGTGACGGTGAAAAAATGAAGCGCACGGGAGCCGACACACCACCGCATACGCCGCGCTCACGCGCCTTGGGCATGCACCTGATTCTGGTCCTGGTCACTTGCCTGTTGGCCCTTCAAGTGCTGCTCGCTCACGAAGGGGTACTGGCGCCAACGGAATCGGCGACACCCTGGGGCGGCGATTACTTTCCCAACACTCTGCTGACCGATCAGGACGGTCGGCAGGTGCGGTTCTTCGATGACTTGATCAAGGACAAGGTGGTGGTGATCAATTTCATATTTACTTCGTGCAGCGACTCCTGCCCGCTGGAAACCGCGCGCCTGCGTCAGGTGCAAGCGTTGCTGGGCGACCGGGTCGGCCAGGACATCTTCTTCTACTCGATCAGCATCGACCCACTCAGCGACACGCCCGAGGTGCTGAAGGCTTACGCACAACGCTTCAAGGTCGGGCCGGGCTGGAAGTTTCTGACCGGCGAATTCGAAGAGGTTACCGATCTGCGCAAAAAACTCGGGCTGTTCATCGAAGGCGTCGACAACGGACGCAACAAAGACCACAACCTGAGCCTGATCGTCGGTAACCAGTCCACGGGTCGCTGGATGAAAGCCTCGCCGTTCGAGAACCCGTGGATCCTCGCCGATCAGTTGGCCAACACCTTGCAGAACTGGAAGAAGCCCAGCGTTGGAGAAAGTTACGCCGATGCGCCCGAGATTCGCCCGCCGAGCAATGGTGAAGAATTGTTTCGCACCCGTTGCGCGTCGTGCCACAGCCTGGGGCCGATGGATGGGCAGGGCATCGGTCTGCGCAGCATCGGCCCGGACCTGATCGGCGTGACTCGCCGGCGCGACCCGGCCTGGCTCAGCCGCTGGATTCGTGAACCGGACCGCATGCTCGCGGAAAAGGACCCGATCGCGGTGGAGCTGTTTGAGCGTTTCGACAGAATCCCGATGCCCAACCTGCGTCTGGACGAGAACGCGGCGCAGTCAATTATGGGATTTTTGCAAGAAGAAACCGATCGTCAGCAACCGCTGCAAGCGGCGCAGGTGCAATAGCGGCGAAATACTATCAGTGGAGCCGTCAACCGCGATCAATGCCACCTACACTGATCCCAGACACGGCTTAAAAGGCTCGATGCAAGTCTCCAGGACACTCCCATGCAGACGCTGGAACAACAAAAAATTTCTGCGCCGGACACACCGGCAGCAGGGAAGCCGTGCCGGGGCGGACAGTTCAATCTTCTGCGCTGGTTTTCATTAGCCAGCTTTTTCATCATCGCCGCCGTGGCGGCGGGGCTCGGCTACATTTCCACGCGTTTTGTGGTCACCGAAAGCATCGCACGCGACTCCATGCTCACCGCGCAATTCGTTCAGGCCATCGGCGATGCGGAAATCCGCCATGCCTCGATCAACCCGATCAGAACCATGG
This sequence comes from Pseudomonas sp. RT6P73, assembly GCF_054897715.1. NCBI lineage: Bacteria > Pseudomonadati > Pseudomonadota > Gammaproteobacteria > Pseudomonadales > Pseudomonadaceae > Pseudomonas > Pseudomonas sp. RT6P73. Next base: position 1,918,691 of record NZ_JBUBUV010000002.1, read on the forward strand.
GTGAAATGCTCGACCCGCGCGATGACAATGCTTATCCCGACGTCTCCCCAATAGCGCGTGCGTCTTCGCGCGGCGAGTTTCTCGATCATGTGAAACATCTGCCGGATATTTTGTTGGCCAACGTGTATGCCCTGGATCGCACCGTGGTCTGGTCGACCAACCCGGAGCTGATCGGTGTGCGCATCGAAAACGATGATGAACTCGACGAATCCTTTGAAATGAAGGAAGCGGTGTCCACCAGTTACCACGAGATCGACGACGAGCGTCCCGAGCAGAAACTGCTGCGTGAGCCTGAACACCTGTTCATCGAAAACTACATCCCGATGTTCAATGCCGACAAAAGCAAAGTCATGGCGATGGTCGAGATCTACAAGGAGCCGGTGGATCTGGTAGAGCGCATTCAGCGTGGCTTCAGGGCAATCTGGCTGGCGACCCTGGTCGGTGGTCTGGTCATCTACCTTGGGTTGTTCTGGATTGTGCGGCGTGCGTCCATGTTGCTGCAGAGCCAGCAGAAACAACTGATCACTAACGAGACCTTCGTCGCCCTGGGGGAAATGTCCTCGGCGGTCGCCCACAGCTTGCGCAATCCGCTGGCGAACATTCGCTCCAGCGCCGAACTGGCCCAGGAAATCGCCAGTCAGAATGCGCAAAAGAACATTGGCGACATCATCAATCAGGTTGATCGCATGTCGCGCTGGGTCCGCGAGTTGCTGGTGTCGTTGCGGCCCATGAACGACGACTCCGAAACAGTCGACCTGGTGCTGGCCATCGATGACACCCTGAGCGCCTTCGACGCACTGATCAAACGCTCGAACGTGGAAGTGCGCTTCACACCGCAAACCTGTCCACCGGTCGTCAGCCAACAGGTGCTGCTCACACAAATTCTGAATAGCCTGTTTGCCAACGCCCTGGAGGCCATGCCCAAGGGCGGCATGCTCAGTATCGATATTGAACAGCCCCGATCCGGACAGGTGCGGATGACCTTGAGTGATACCGGCAAAGGCATGACCAAGCAGCAGCAACAGATGGTCTTCAAGCCGTTTTTCACCACCAAACAAGGAGGGTTGGGCGTTGGCCTGGCCCTCGTCAAACGAATAATGGAGCGTTTCGAAGGCGCGGTCGAACTGACCAGCCAGGAGCAGGAAGGAACCCGCGTCTGTCTCAATTTTAAAGTGGCAACGGGAGGGGAATATGGAGCACAGCATACTGCTGGTCGAGGATGATGAACTCCTGGCCGAGAATATTCAGACCTACCTGGAGCGCAAAGACTTCGAGGTGACGGTCTGCCACTCGGCTGAAGAGGCGTTGGATAAACTGGGTACGTTCACCCCTGATGTGGTGTTGACCGATAACTCGCTGCCGGGCATGAGCGGTCACGACCTGATCCAGAAGCTGCGCATCAGCGCGCCGGATCTGAAAGTGATCATGATGACCGGCTACGGCAACGTCGAAGATGCCGTGGTGGCGATGAAAGAGGGCGCTTTTCATTACGTCACCAAACCGGTGGCCTTGCCGGAGCTCAAGCTGCTGCTGGACAAGGCCCTGGCCACTGACCGAATGGAGCGCACGCTGTCGTTTTATCAGGAGCGCGAGGCGCAGAAGTCAGGAGTACAGGCATTGATCGGAGTATCGGCTCCGATGCAATACTTGAAAAACACCATTGCCCAGTTGCTCGACGCCGAGCGGCGCATGGCCAATACCGACCTGCCGCCGGTGCTGGTGGAAGGCGAGACAGGTACCGGCAAGGAGCTGGTGGCCCGGGCGTTGCACTTCGATGGTCCGCGCAGCAAAGGTCCGTTCATTGAATTCAACTGCGCGTCGATCCCGTCCAATCTGGTGGAGTCGGAACTGTTCGGCCACGAGAAGGGCGCCTTCACCGACGCCAAGGATCGTCGTGTCGGCCTGGTGGAAGCGGCCGATGGCGGCACGCTGTTTCTCGACGAAATCGGTGAAATGGACCTGCTGCTGCAAGCCAAACTGCTGAAGCTGCTGGAAGACCGGACCATCCGCCGGGTCGGCTCGGTAAAGGAGCGCAAGGTCGATTTGCGGGTGATCAGCGCGACCAACTGCAACCTCGAACAAATGGTGCAACAGGGCAAGTTCCGTCGTGACCTGTTCTTCCGTTTGCGCATTATTTCGATCAAGGTTCCGCGCCTGTATGCCCGTGGCGCAGACATCTTGCTGCTGGCCCGGCACTTCCTGGCGATCCACGGCAAACGCTATGGCAAACCTAACCTGCATTTCAGCGACCAGGCTGAAGAATTGCTGCTCAGCTACAGCTGGCCGGGCAACGTGCGCGAATTGCGCAACATGCTCGAGCAAACCGTGCTGCTGGCGCAGAGCGATACGATTGCGGTCCATCAGTTGAACGTGTGCCTGAGCCTGGTGGATGACCCGATCATCCTGCAGGAAGCACAGCACCACGAGCCGCGCCCGGTGTACAACGGCACTGAGTCGATGAACCTGCCGGAAGTCGAGCGCGACATGGTGCGCAAGATGCTCGACAAGACCGACTGGAACGTCACCAAGTCCGCACGGCTGCTGGGCCTGAGCCGCGACATGCTGCGTTACCGGATCGAGAAACTCGGCCTCGCACGCCCGGACAAACGCCAGTGGTGAGCCTTATTGCAACGTAACACTTTGACGGCTGAGGCATTCGAGCACGCACCGGGGGTCGAAGACTTCTTCGTTGACGTAGACGCCGCGTTCCGGATCGTAGGAGCGGATGAACACTCGAACGGAGGCATCCGCGACCGTCGGCAATACTGAGTCGTAGAACTCATGCTGGCTGGCAATCGGGATGAAATCCTGAGGGGCCGTCGGGATGTATGACCGAGGCGGCACCGTGCTCAGGGAGGGCGGCACCGGGTGGGCGAAGGGCTGGTCGGCCCCGTAATAGTTGAAGTTACTGCTGTAATCGGTGGTGGGTGTCAGCGTATCGTCCGCCTGGGCGCCGGTGATGGCGGTCAGGCTGAGGGCGAACAGCAGCGTCAGATCAGTTGTTTTCATGGCAACACCTGCGAAATCGGTTTTCCCGCACTTCCCCAAGGCCATTAACTATAGCTGCCGTACGGGCTCGCGTTCGCGAAGCCCGGATTACAACATTCCAACAAACGCCCAATGGGGTTTCTCAGCACCCTGATCTAGACTCGTGCCGGTCAACCAAGAGCCGAATTCTGGAGTGCGCAATGGAAATGCCGAACAAAGAAAATGCCATCGCCAGCAACCGCGATGCCTGGAACGATTCCGCCCGACACCATAAAGACACCCCCGATTGGCAGGCCCTGGTGAAGGCGGTCAGTCAGCGCGATTTTTGCTGCATCGACGACACACTCCGCGGTGTGCTGGAGCAAGTCGGCGTCGATGGCAAGGACGTGGTGCAACTGGGCTGCAACAACGGGCGCGAAAGTATTTCGCTGTTTGCGCTGGGCGCGCGCAGGGTGGTGGGCGTGGATCAGTCCGAGGCGTTTCTCGATCAGGCGCGAGAACTGGCTTGCCTCTCGCCGCATCAGCCTGAATTCATCGAGGCCGACATTCATCACCTGCCGACCCAACTTCATGAGCGCTTCGATGTGGCGCTGATCACCATCGGCGTATTGAACTGGATGCCCGACATCGGCGCGTTCTTGCGCCATGTCGCGCAGACCCTCAAGCCTGGCGGCGCGTTGGTGGTGTACGAAACCCATCCCTTCCTGGAAATGTTCGATCCCGAGGCCACCGATCCTTATCGCCTGGACAGCGCGTACTTTCGCCGCGAGCCGTTCGTGCAGGACCAGCCAATCGTCTACGAAGGCAAAGTCGACCAGCAGGCCGCGTCGTCCTACTGGTTCGTCCACACCCTGGGCGCAATCTTCACCGCCGCCATAGAGGCGGGGCTGCAGATCAGCCACTTCAAGGAGTACCCGCATTCCAACCGCGAGGAACTCTATGACCGGTATGAGAAGCAGACGGCGCAGTTGCCGTTGTGTTTTACGTTGGTGGTGGTGAAGCGAGCAGCTTAGTCAGAAGAATCTCTCAAAGAACCGAGTGATTTACCGAATGACCCGGCTGCGCACACAGATCAATGCCGAGGGCATGGATGACCTTCAACACCGTATCAAAGCGCGGTTTTGCACCGGGCGCGAAGGCCTTGTACAGGCTTTCGCGACCCATGCCCGAATCCTTGGCAATCTGTGTCATTCCGCGCGCTTTCACCACATAGCCGATAGCACGAAGAAATTCCTCGTTATCGCCATCTGCGAGCACTTGTGAAAGGTACTCGCTAATGGCTTCGTCACTGTCCAGCAGCGCCGCCATATCGAAAGTAGTCAAAGTCTGGCTCATGTTTAAACCTCCTTTGCCAATTTTTTCGCCCGCCTGATATCGGCGGCTTGCGAAGATTTGTCACCACCAGCCAAAAGCACAATGACGACACTGTTTCGCAAAGTGAAGTAGACCCGATAGCCGGCACCGACGTCCACGCGCATTTCGGAAACGCCATCGCCCACCGGTTTGATATCGCCCAGATTACCTGCAGAGGCACGATCAATGCGGCGAGCGATAGCTACCTTCGCCCGCAAGTCACGGACTGAGGCATGCCATGCCACGAAGATCATAGTTTGTTGAATAATATAATTCATTGCTCAAATGTATCCATATGGATACGAATGAGCAGTCAGGCGGTTCCTTGGCTATGGGTGTTTTTTCCCAGAGGTGTGTGGGACTTATCCTGCTCTCGCGAGCGAGATCATTTGGTCTCCCTGTATTTGATCGTCTTCGAACACAAATGCTGTGTGCGCTGAAAATCTATTGTGGGAGCGAGCCTGCTCGCGATAGCTATCTGTCAGTCACATCAATACTGAATGACCCACCGCCATCGCTAGCAGGCTAGCTCCCACATTGGAACGTCGTTGAACACAAAATCTGCGTGCGCTGAAGATCCACTGTGGGAGCGAGCTTGCTCCGGGCGGCGTTCCGACGATGGCAGCGACTCGGTCTCTGGTCCAGCAATCAGGCATTCGCCGCCCCCGTCACCACCGGCCGTCCCGGTTTGCGCAGCGGATCAAGCCGCGAGCCGGTGTAGCGGGTTTCGCGGTAGAAGCGCCAGCGGCCGAACAGTCCGTAGACGTGGGTGACGCGACCCTGTTCGTGATAGCCCATGCGGATGTGCAGCTTAAGCGCCGGGATGTTGTGGGTTTCGCAGACGTCCACCACCTTGTGGCAGCCCTGGGCCGCCATTGCCGCCCAGAGGTCTACCTGAGCATCCACCGACAGGCTGGTGCCGAAGTACGGGCGGGTCATTTCGCCGCCGAACTCGAAGAACTCACCAGGTTTGACCGGGAACCAGCAGCCGTAATAGTGACGGTCGTGGTAGTCGCGGGTGCTGGCCCAGATGAACGCAATAGCGTGGCCTTCTTCGTCCAGATACATGTGCCCGGTGTGACCCTCGGTGGCGAGTTCGGCCATGGTCTCGACGCGGTCACCAAAATGCTTGCTGAAAGCGATGGCGTTTTCCGAGGTGATGATCACCTTGCGCAGGCCCGAATAGGGGCGCAGTTTGTGCGGTGCTACCGGGCTGATCAGGTCGCGTTCCATCCATAAAAGCTCCCAGTGGAAGAACACGTAGCGTTTCCACAGCGTGTTGAACGTGCGGCTCAGGCCCTTTTGTTTTATGCGTTCGCGAAGCTTTTGGATGATGCTCATGACGCTCTCCTTAGCCTAAGCCAGGGTGTGGGTGGAAACGCTTTTGTTGTGTATAGATCAAGCTTGAAAGTTCATATCAAAGCGCCAGCTCAGAATATGTTGCAACTTATGTAACTCATTCGAGCGCGGCTTCACCTGTCATCAAAACGCTGTTCACAGCGCCATAGGAAACCCGCGGAACACCTTGAAGGCGCCGCTCTAGCACAAGGGTTAGCGACTCTTCTGAGTGCAAATAGGCATCGCCGAAATCAGCCCCGAGCTGAGTCGGATGAGCCACGATTTCCAGCACACCGTCGGTCGGCATGGCGTCGTTGCGCAGGTCCACTGGCGTGCATACATAATCTGCGGTCACCCCGGCCAGACTCTGCAAACGATTATTGAGCAACGTCTTGAACACGCGCTTTGGCAGGCTCAGGTTTTGCCCCAGATTGCGCGCAAGGCGCACGGCCACCCCTTGGCTCGCGGCGAAGCGGGCGACGATTTCGCCGATGGGCCAGATGTTGTGGACGTGTTGATGGGAATCGATGTGGCTGGGCCGTACGCCGTTGTCCACGCAGCGTTGCCATTGGGCCTTGAGCTCCTCCAACACCGCGTCGCGGTCGCGGCGACTGAGCCAGAAGCGATGGCGGGGCAGGTTGAGATCGAATACCCCGTTGCGGTCGCAGAAGTTCGATCGAGCCAGAATCGACTGACTCAAGGGGCGACCGTAGGTGAGGTTGAAATGCAGGCCGATCCGGTCCTTGAGCAACGGGTGCTGGGCCATGACGCAGGCCGCCTCGAAGGCCGGCATATTGGCCATGGCCGTGGCGGAGCTGATCACGCCGGCCTGGAACGCACCGAGGATCACCGCGTTTTCGCACGGGCTGAGACCGAAATCGTCAGCGTTGACTATGACTTGGCGAGGCATGTTCGCTCTCCCTGTTGTTGTCGGTTGGCTTCGCTGCTTTGACCACCGCGGCGACGGGGGCCGGTGCGGCGGCAACGGCCGCTGCTGAACGTTTGGCGCGCCGTTTTTGCAGCAAGGGTTTGAGCCACTGCCAAAATCTCAGTGCCAGGCCCAACGCAAGGCCGCTGGGGCGCCAGGAGTAAAAACTCCAGCGCCAGTGTTCCAGCTGTCCGGTCATGCGTTCGTGCAGTTGATGGTTGGAGTTTTCCAGGCTCACCCGCGAGGCGTCGATCCAGCGCCAGTGCTCGTCCAGGCCCCAGCGAATCCACTCTTCGAGCAGCACCCGACCGCTGCCCAGATCGGCGTATTGCGGCAGGAACGCCAGGTTGTAATCGTACAGTCGACCCTGCTCCAGCAACCCGAGGCGGTAGCTGATGCAGCGCCCGTCCAGTTCCAGCACCACGACCCGCACCAGCCCTTGTTCGGCGAGGGCGGTAAAGGCACGGTCCATCCATTGTCGGTGGCGTTCGTCGGCGAAAATCCCGACGCCTTCATCACCTTTCCAACTGACCGCTTCGACTTCACTGATGGCCTTCAACAACGGACCCATGGTCGAAGCGTCGGGGGTGATCCGCCGAACCTGGGCGCCACACGCCGCGATGCGTTTGCGTGCGCGGCGCAGTTTGTAGCGCGGGTCGCCGGAGACTTCCTGATGGTCCGTATCGCTGATCACGTGCACCGGCACCCGACAGCTGAGGCGTCGTTCACCGGTCGAACTGTGGGCCATCCACTCAGTCAGTGCGCTTTCTTCGCCGACCGGTTCCGACAACTCGTTGAGTTGCAGCAGGGCATGGGGCAGCTGTCGACGGATCTCGATCAGTGCCTTGCGGATATTCTCCGAGTCCGTTTTCGCGAGGAGCGCGAGACGGTCGGCGAGGGGATAGCCAAGGTGATGCAGCACGCGAAACGGCAGCCGGCCGAAACGTTCGACGCTGGCCACCAAGGGCAGGCACAAGACCAGTTCGTTGCCATGCCAGCCGAGCAACACGTGCAAGCGTTGCCCGGTGGTCAGTGCCTGTTCGGACGCGCGCATCCAGGCCAGGGTGTTGAACGGCGTGTGGTCCGTCACTCGCAGACGCAACGCTTCGTAAGCCGTTGCCGGGAAGTCAGCGGCGCACAGTGAAGTGCGCCATTCGAATCGTGCTGCCATAGGGTCAGGTCACCGCTGCCGGGGCAGGTTCACGCGTCGGTTTGCGAAAGGCATCCAGGCGTGAGCCGCTGTAATGGGTTTCGCGGAAGAAGCGCCAACGACCAAACAGCTCGTAGACGTTCATGATCCGCCCTTGTTCCTTGTAGCCGGTGCGTATGTGCAGTTTGAGGGCCGGGACATTGCGGTACTCACAGACATCCACCACCGTGTGGCAACCCTGGGCCAGCATGGCTTTCCACAAATCCGTCTGCAGGTCCATCGAGAGCGCAGTGCCCCAATAAGCACGGGTCAGCTCGCCGCCGAATTCGAAGAACTCGCCTTCTTTCACCGGGAACCAGCAGCCGTAATAGTGCTTGTCGTGGTAGTTGCGTGTCGTGCCCCAGATGAAGGCCACGGCGTTGCCCTGATCGTCCAGGTGCATCTGCCCGGTGTAACCTTCTCGGGCCAGTTCGGCCATGGTGTCCACGCGGTCGCCGAAGTAACGGGTGAAGGCCACGGCGTTCTCCGGGGTGATGCTGACCACCTCCAGCGGTGGATAGGGCCTGAGTTTGTACGGCGGCACCGGACTGACCAGGTCGCGCTCCATCCACAACAGTTCTTCGTGGGAAAACACGTAGTGCTTCCAGATTTTTTTGAGGGTGGCGCGCAAGCCTTTTTGTCTGATGTGGCGGCTGAGTCTCTGCAAAACGCTCATGTTATTGACTCCTGACGGTCTGGGCCGTAAGTGGAGTGTTGCGGGGCGCGGCCAATGGCCGGCGTCGCAATGCAATAGTTGGCAATTCATGAGGCGCTCCAGCTTAGATTAAACAGGGTCCGTCCTGGCAGCTCGAAGCTGACGCGACCGTCCTGACATTTGAATGGCGCGTCGCGGGCACGGTTGTCGGCGCCGAAGTAACGTAATGAACCGTTGGCCAGAGGACACTGGACTCCGGTCAGGGCTACACGCTGCAAGCGCGTTGCTTTGTTGACCCCCAGCAAACTGCGTTTGAGGTCTTCGGCCATGGCCAGCACGTCGACCTCGAAAGCGTCATTGTCCAGGCTCATCACGTCGTGCAGCCACTGCTCGCGGATGAACTGATGGGCCATGCCTACGGGCTTGAGCTCGAAGGAATTCTCGCCGAGTACGCGCAACATGCCTTTGGGGTAGTTCGGTTCGTCGGCGGCCTGGAACCAGCTCAGCATCTCCAGCAAGCCGTCCTGGGACGAATTGATGACGACCGAAGCCCACCACAACGACGCGAAATCGGTTTCCTGATCGTAAGGACTGAGGCTGGAACCGCTGGACATGTTGGTCTGGTCCAGCAGCAAGGCTTTGCGCGGCCGACCCTGGACGTCGAGGCCGACCAGCTCGGCGGCGCGGCGCACGCTGTCACGGTAGACCCGTGTCGCCAGCAGGTCGCGAATCATCCATTCGTGCCAGGCCAGGGCATCAATGTTGTCGCCGGATTCCGCCAGCAAGCGTTTGGCCCAATCGATGCCGCGCTTGTCGGCGGCGTTGTCGGCAAACGGGCCGTTGACCAGTCGCGAACTGGCGGGCATGGCAATGCGCACGCCGGCCTTGGCGTTGGCAGGGTTGCTGCGCACTTGCCGGGCCATGCTGTTGAAGATGCTTTGGTAGTTGGCGTAGTCCGGGTAGTTGAGGTTCGGCTCGTCGGCAAAACCGATGTAGTGCGTGCCTTTGCCACCCAGGGCCCGGGTCGACGCGAGCCAGGCGTCGAGCCCGGCATTGCTCATGGTGTCGGCGCGCAGGTCAGCCTGGCGCTGGCTCCCGGCCAACAGCGTGATGTCCTGGGTGATGCCGAAGCGGTCCTGATACAGCTGGCGGAAAGCGTCTTCGTAGTGCGGGTTCTTCGCCATGATGTCGACGAAACTGTAATAAGTCCCCGCCTGTGGCTTGAGTGCATCGAGCACCGCATAACTCGATTCCGGCACCTTGACGTAGGGCAGGGCGATGCCGAGGTTCGGGGTCGGCCCCAGCACTTTGTTGTGCAACGTCAACCGGACTTGGCCATCGTCCTCGCGCAGGGGCTTGAGCTGCTGCGGGTTCTGGGCGAAGAGGTTGGCGGTGCCGTCAAGCCAGAACGCCACTTTGCCGCTGCCTTGCAGACGCAGGCGCCAGACCTGTGGCTCGGTGGCGACGGGCAACTCGACCTTATCGAATTGCCAATAGCCGCGATACGGTTTCAGCGCCAGCGCCACTTGTTTGCCGTCGCCCACCCGCTGCGCTTGCAGGGCGCTGACGCCACCGTGGAACTTGCCGGCCAGCACCGCGTGTTCACCCGGCGACACCTTGAAATACAGCTCATCGCCATTGTGGGTTTCGGCGCTGAAATGCACCTTGGCGGGGGCGAACAGTGCCACCGTGCGTTCGTCGTGTTCTACCCGGTAGCGACGGAAGCTGTAGCCCGGAATTTCCAGTTGATAGCTGGAGGCACTCGGTGCCAGCGACCAGCTCTGACTGCCGCGCGATTCACTGGCGGCGATCAGGCGCTCGCCTTGAAGTTTGCCTTGGCCATCGAGCAGGTACAGGCGCTCTTCGTTGGCATCCGCCTGCCACGCCGGGGCCCAGCGGATGGTCAAGGTGTCGGGGCGATCCGGTTGCAGGTACAAGCTGCCGTCGCGAATATCGGCCCAACGCATGGGCGCCGCGTGGGCGCTCAGCGAGAGGCCCAGACTCAACAGCAGGGCCAGGCGCTTCATGCCGACTTCCGTTGCAGCATTTGCAGCATCGGCGCTACATCGCTGGGCAGGATGATCAGGGTTTGCCAGACCGGCACACCGCTCAACCGGCAGTACATCACCAGCAACGCGATGGTTACCGCGACGTAGGCGATGGACGATGCCGCCGCCGCGCCGACGATCCCGTAAGCCGGAATCAACACCAGGTTCAGTGCCAAATTGAGCAAGGCGCCGAGGCCCATCAACAGCGAAATCGTGCCGGGGCGGTTTTTACCCAGCAAGTCCAGGCGCAGGATGCTCGCGTAGCACAGGCCCAGCAGGCCCGGCAGCAGCGCCAACAAGGCGGGATAGGCGGGCTGATAGGCCACGCCGAACAGCGTCACGATCAGCCATTCGCCGATCACGGCCATGGTCACGCAGGCGCCGAGCATCACCGTGGCGGTCAGGCGCAGGGCCAGCGGCGTGACCTTGTCGATGCCTTCTTCCTGTTGCAGCAGGCGTTTCATCAGTGGCGTGGTCACGGCTTCCGGGACGATCAGCAGTAACTCGGCGGCGGCGCTGGCCATGGCGTAATGACCGAGCGCGGTACTGCCGAGCAGCGCGCCGATGAACAAGTAATCGGAGCGCAGGATCACTTGCTGGAACAGCAGGTCAGGATGGCTGCGGGCGCTGTAGCGCAGCAGCTCGTTCTGACTGGCGCGGTCCCACTGCAATTTCAACGGCTGATCGCGTTTGAGCCAGAACCAGCCCGCCAGCACCACCAGGCTGATGCCGGACAGCCAACTGATCAGCGCCGCTTCCAGCGCGGAGTCTTTCCACATCCAGAACAAGGCGAGAAACAACAACAGCGGCGCCAGGGATTCCAACAGGCGCAACGCATTGAATGCCACCACGCCGCCGGAGGCGTTGTGCAACGTCAGCAGTCCGCTCTTGAGCACCGTCAGTGGCACCGCCAGCAGCAACAGCCAGGCGAGCAGGCCCAGTTGCGTGGTGATGTCGAGTTCGTTGCCGAACTCGCGCACCAGGGCGACCACCAGCAAGGTCAAAAGACCGGCCAACACGCAACCGAACACCAGCACCTGACTCAGCAGCAAACCCATAGGCCGGTGCTTGGCCGCCTGAAAACCCACCGCCGAATTCAGCCCGCCACTGGTGGCGGCGCTGATCAGGTCGGGCAAGGTGCTGAGCAGGGCAAACAAGCCTCGTTCACTCGGCCCGAGGATTCGAGCGAGCAACACGTTGCGCATCAGCCGCAAACCGATCATCGCCAGTTTGGTGCCCATGCTCAGGGCCAGATGCTTGAGGTAATGGCTGCGGCTCATGCGCGTGCCCCGCGGTACAGGCGCCAGGACAGCAGCTGCGGATTGCGCGCCACCCGTTGGCTGACGCCAAAGCGTGGCAAGTTCAAGGGGTCATCGGTGCCCCGATAAATCCCGGTGCCCGTGCCCAGGGCAAACGGGAAATCATGGTCGGCCACCTGTTCGCGCACCCGCGCATCGTTGTCGCCGTTGGGGTAGCAGTAGACCGGCAGCGGCCGGTTGCAGCCATTTTGCAAGGCATTGCGGCTGCGGCTCAGCTCCTCGTGCAAACGCTGATCATCAAGGCCGGTGAGAATCGAATGGCTGGCGCCGTGCGGGCCGAACCGCACGAGCCCTGAGGCTTCCAGCGCGCGCACCTGATGCCAGTCCAGCGCCTGGGGCAATGACTCGTCCGGGCACTCATCGGTCAGTCGATTCAGGTCGGCGGGGCTCAGGGTTTTCAGGCTGTGCAGGAAGTGCAGCAAGGCCAGGCTGCGACGCTCCACATCCAGTTCATCGAAGGGCACCGGCAACGGCCGACTGACCTGTTTAAGGCAATCGATCAATTGCATCCGGGCCCGTTCACCGTGGCTGCCCCAGAGGGTTTCGCCGATGCTTTCCCACCAGAACCGCTGGCGGCTGCCGATGAAATCGGTGGAGAGAAAAATGCTCGCCGGCACCTGATACTTTTGCAGCAGCGGGAAGGCATTCAGCGCATTGTCGCGCCAACCGTCGTCGAAGGTCAGGGTGATCTTTGGACGATCCGATCTCACTGTGCCGGGTTGCAGGATGTCCATCAACGACACGCAGTCGAAGTGTTTTTTCAGCCACACCAGCAAGTGCTCAAAGGCCTTCGGCCCGACGCACAGTTCATTGCGGTGGGGCAGCTCGGCGGCCTGGTCGCTGGCCAGCACCCTGTGCAACATCAGGATCACACCGGCGCCTTGCAGTTGAGTGCGGCCCACCGACGAGTTGAGGTAAAGCCAGCCACTGGTGCGTTTTAATAATTGTTTGATCGCCATGGCACAGTCCTCTCAACGGTTTTGCTCAGGGTTCCACTGGGCGTACCGCTGCCCCCGCAGGAACTGCCACAGACCGATACTCATCCCGGCCAGGGTCACCAGCAGGAACGCGGCCAGGCGAAAGGGTTTGGGCAGACGGTGTTGCGAATCCAGCAGGCCGGCGATGGCCACGGCGTAACCGAGCAGTTGCGCGACCAGGCTCAGGCGATAGAAACCGTGTTCTTCCCACAGCCAGAAATTGCTCAGCAACAGGGGCAGCAACAGGATCGGCGCCAGTCGGCGGATCAACTTGTGGCTGATCAAGGCAATCGAATACAAGCCATGTTTCAGCGGATTGAGCAGCTCGCTGCGCTGGGCCAGGCTTTGCAAGCCACCGACGGTGACCCGCTGACGACGACGGAATTGTTTGTCCGCTTCATCGACGCCCTGGTCGATGACCTGCGCCTCGGGCACATAGACAATCCGCTTGAACGCCACCGGCGCGCAGGTGCTGATGAAGAAGTCATCGTTGACCTCGGCCGGGATGTCCTGGAACAACTCGCGGCGCAGGGCGAGCAGGGCGCCGTCGGCGGAGACCATGCAGCCGGTGCGGTTTTCCACCCTGCGCAGCCAGCCTTCGTAATGCCGATAGAGGCTGTCGCCGATGCTCAGGCCACCGCCGGTGACCGGGATCACCATGTGCCCGGCGCACGCGCCGACCTGGGGATCGCACAGGGGCGCAAGCAGGTGGCCGAGGGTGTCGCGGGACCATTGGTTGTCGGCATCGGTGAACACCAGAATATCGCAGGTGCTCAACGCAACGCCGGCATTCAGGGTCGCGGCCTTCCCCTGGCGGGGCAGGTCGAAAATGGTGATGCGCGGGTCGATGACCTTGCGTGCACAGGCCACGGTGTCATCGGTCGAACCGTCGCTGGCGAGAATGATTTGCAGCGAGGCCGGCTGATAATCCTGAGCAAGCAAGGTGCGAAGCTTGTGTTCGATGTGCCGCGCTTCGTTGTGCGCGGCAATCACGATGCTGATGTTCATCGGTTCCGGCGGCGCATGGCGCCGCGAAGCAAACAACGGCGCCAGCAGCGTCAATAGCAGCGGATAACCGATATAGGCGTAAACCGGCAGCAACAGGCACAACCAGAAAATGAATTCAGCCACGGGCGGGCCTCCTGGCATTCCAATGACAAAGACTGAGGATGAACGCGGCACCGGCCAGTTGCAGACGCACCCAATGCAGGCCCCAGAGTTGCAGCGTCAGGCCCAGGTCACGGTGTTTCATGCTCTGGCGCATGCTCAGGGCGAGCGCGGGCAAACTGGTCACCAGCAAGAAGAACAGCGTCAGATGGACCTGGCCGTTGATCAGGGCAAAAAGCGCCGCAATATCCAGCACCCAGGCGGCGATCGACAGCATCGGGAACCGCAGCAGACGCAGGCTCATCCCGTTGCTGCGCAGTAACTGCAGGTGACTGCCCTGGCGCCAGAACTCCTTGCCCATCCATTCGCGCCAGCTGGCTTCATAACCCCAGTGCAGGGCGACGCTATGGTTCACCGACAGCAAGCGCGCACCCGCGTGGGAAAGGCGCATGGTGAAGTCCTTGTCCTCGCCGGTACGCAGGCTTTCATTGAAGCCTCCGATCTTGTCGAACCAATGGCGGCGCATCAGCAGGTTGGCGCTGGGCAGCCAGCGCACGGTTTGCACCGTTTCCGCACTGGGGCGCAACAGCCGGCGTTGCCAGGCATCGGCATACCACGGGGCTTGCGCCGGAGTGTGCAAATCCAGACCGAGGACGTCGACCTGAACCGCGGGCTCGATTCTCAACAACAGCGTGAGCCAGTCCTCGGGCACTTCGATATCGGCATCGAGGAAGGCCAGCCATTTACCGGTGGCGACGGCGGCACCGCGATTGCGCAAGGCGCCGATCAGCAAGCCCGGCAGCACCAGCACTTGCGCGCCCATTTGCCGGGCAATGTGCGGGCCCTGATCCTCGGAGCCGTTGTCGGCCACGATCAGTTCGCATTGCACTCCGGCGGCGATGGCGGCGCGTTGCGCAGCCAGCAGAGTCCGTGCGATGTGAGGGGCTTCGTTGTACATCGGAATGACAATGCTGATGCGGGTCATGCCTTGGCCTCCACGAGTGGGCTTTCTTCGGCTTTCAAACGCAGCACGCTGGTCAGGGCGAGCATGATCCACACGTACTTCTGGTTGGGCGCGCTGAGGAACATCAAGAACAGGCTCAGCGCCAGGAAACTCATGCTCAGGTGCGTCAGCAAATCCGCCTGCTCGCGGTTGCGTCGCTGCATCCACACACGACGGGCGCGGACCAGGTTGTACAAGCCGAGGGTGAGCATGCCGACAAACAGCAGCCCGGCGGGAATCCCCAGTTCACTGAAGATTTCCAGGTAGGTGTTGTGGGCGCGGCGGTACAAGTCGCCGATTTTGCGGTTGGCCGAAAACGCCTTGGCATACCCGGTGGTGGCGTAGTGCAGCGGGAACGTCCCGGGGCCGGTGCCCAGCAGCGGGTTCTCGCGGATCATCTGGCTGCCGACCACAATGTACGAGGCGCGACGGCCGAGGGATTGGTCCTGACTCCTGGCGCCGGCGCTCAAAATGCTCAAGGACTGTATGCGCTCGATGTAACCCTTCGGCATCGCATAAATGGCCAGCGGAATCACGATCACCAGACCCAGCATCGCGAACCCCAGATGCCGTGGACGGATGCGTTTCAGCTCGGCGCGGTAGTGCCAGGCGCCAATCATCAGGCTGAGGAACAGCACTACCAGCCCCGATCGGGATTCGGTCTTGGTCATGCCGCCCAGCAGCAAAATGCAGCAGCCGACCCAGAACGCCCGATGCAAAAAGTGCGGGCTGCGGACCACCAGCAGCAAGGCGAGTGGCACGGCGAAGGCGATCAGCATGGCAAAGGCGTTCGGGTCTTCCAGCAGGCCGGCAGCGCGACCCTGGTCCTGATATTTGCTGGAGAACATCGCCAGCACGCAGGTCGCCGTGACACTGAGGGTGACCAGTTTGGCGAACAGGTCCATGTTCAGCTCGCGGCCGATCAGCAGGGTGATCACAAACAGCACCAGGCCGACACTCAGTTCCCGCAGATGCCCCATCGACATGGCCATGTTATCGGTGTTGATCACGCTCAGCATGTACAAGACCATGAACCAGATCAGGTAGCGCCAGATGTTGCTGCGCAGGCGTTCGGAGGGAATCTGGTGGATGGCCAGTTGCAGCATCAGGATCACGGCCAGTGAGGCGCCGAGAAACTTGGTGCCCGAGACTGAACTGTCCTTGAAGAAACCTTCGAACGGCACCAGCGCTGCGATCCCGAGCAAGCCCCACATGGGTTTGCGGTATAGCAGCGCGACACCAACCAGGCCCAGCACCGCCCCCGGCGCCAGATACGGATAAGGGCTGGCCAGCAAACCAAGGCAGACCAGGCCAAACAAACTGACGATCGAGAGCGGAAAGATCACGCGCGTGCCTCCCGTGCAGTACGGAGATAAAGTTGCGACCATCGTTCGGCCAGGGCCTTGAGGTCGTAACGGTCCAATTGCGTACGTTTTGCGTTGTCGATCAGTTCGCGAGCCATGGACGGTTCAGTCAACAACGAACCGATCTGGCGGGCGAGGGCGGCGCTGTCGGCGGGTGTCGCCAGCAGGCCGTTGTGCCGGTCTTGCAGCACATCGGGAATCCCGCCGACGCCAAACGCCACCACCGGCACGCCGGCTTGCATCGCTTCGAGCAGAATCATCGGTGTGCCTTCGGTGCGCGAGCTGATCACCAGCGCATCGAGTTGCTGCCACCACTTACCCATGTGGGTCTGGTAACCCGGCAGGGTGATGCGGTCTTGCAAACCGGCTTCGTTGATCCGCGCCAGCAGCGTTTCCCGTTCCGGGCCGTCGCCGAGCATCACGGCGTCCAGTTGCGGGTGTTGCTGACAGAGTGGAATCAGCGCATCGAGAAAAAAGTCCGGGCCCTTTTCACTGCTCAGCCGACCGACGTAACCGGCCAGCCAACGCTGGCGGTCCACGCGGTGCGGCAGCAGTGCGGTAGCCGCCGGTAAACCATTGGGGATCACTTGCAGTTTTTCCGCGCGGACACTGGCCTGGCGGCACAACACGGCAATGCTTTCGGCGACGCAGACCACGCGAGTCACCGACGCGGTGCGGCACAGTTGCAGGCTCAGCCAGGTGTAGAACTTCTGCTTGCGGCTGCGCGGGGTAAAACCGTGTTGCGTAATCACCAGCGGCAGGCGCAACAACGTTGCGCCCACCCAGCCAAACAACAGGCCCTTGAAGTTGTGCGTATTGATCAACGGCCGTTCCGCCCGGCGCTGGCGCAAATGCGCGAGCAATGGCCCCAGCCCCGCGCAGCTCCGGCAGTCGACCCCCGCCTGGCGAAACCGTGCGATCAGGTCTGGCGGCGCATCGAGAAACAGCACCTGGTGCTGCCCCGGCGTCGCCAGGCAATGGTCCAGCAGCATCCGCTCAGCCCCGTAGAAGCCGCCGCTGCTGAGCAAATGAATGATCGGCAGGGAAGGGCTGAGCGGCGCGTTCAATTGCGCACCCAATGCACGAGGCCAGGCACGGACCAGTTGCTGTGCGGATTGGTCGGTTCCACGTTTTGATCGTTGATCACCAACAGCACCGGCAAGCCCAGTTCGTGGGTGATTTGCGCTGGGTGTTTGAAACGGTGATCGAAGAACTCACGCACGTAGACCAGGGCAATCGCCAGCAAGAGACCGGTGAACAAGCCGAACGGAATGATCAGTATCGGTTTCGGGAACGCGGCTTCGGTCGGCTCATACGGCGGGCTGAGCACCCGTGCGTTGGACAGGTCGTTGTCCAGCGAGCGAGAGGTGCTGCTTTCGGCGAAGCGCTGGGCGTAAGTCGAGAACGCCGCGTGCAAGCCGTTGATCTCGGTGTCCATCTGCCGCAGCTTGCTCTGGGTTTTCTGCAACTGGTGGATGCGTTCCTTGAACTCGGCAATGCGCGCGGTTTTCTGGTTGATCACTGAACTGACAACGGCCAGGTCGGTGGTGCGCTCCTGAATCCGGTTGCTGACCACTTTCAGAAACTGCTGACGGGTGCGGGCAATTTGCTCGCGGGTCAGCAACATCGGCTCGCTGCTTGGCTGGAAGATCGCCAGGTCGTTCATGTAGCGGCTGACCTGAGTGGTCAGGGCCTCACCCATCTGTTTGATCTCGCGATCTTCGAACGCCACGTTATCCACGGTGGTGGTGAAGGTGTAGGGGAAGGTGTAGTCGTTGAGTTTGGAGTTGCTGGCAGCGGCCAGGCTGGTTTTCAGGTAATCAAGCCAGCGTTGACTTTGCAGCAGGCGGTCGCGGTACAGGTTGAGCGCTTGCTCCTCGGTGTTGATGGCGTTGAGGCGGAAGGTGATTTCTTCCTTTGGATCGGACGAGCCGACTTCTTCAAGCAAGGCCAGCCGAGTGCCTTCCAGGCCATCGAGCCGAACCTGGTACTGCTTCTTTTTGGTTTCGTAGAACGATTGTGGCAAGTCGATGGACTGCAGTTCCTGACGGCTGGTCAGGTAGTTCTGCAGCAAGGCGGCGACAAAATTGGTGCCTTGGGTCGGATTGTCAAAGCTGTAGATGATGGAGATCACGTTGGAGCCTGGCAGGGTCTCGATTTTCAGACTGTCCATCGCCTCTTGGGTCAGTGCATCCAGCACCGTGTCGCGCACCGGATCGGTTTCCAGGCCAAGAGTGGCTTTCACCGGGTTGATCACGTATTCGCGCAGCGGGGTGGTCACGTACTGTTTGAACGGCTGGGTCACCAGTTTGTTGAAGACTCCAGGGGTGGGCGTGTACTCACCCTTGTCGCGCAACTCGCTGATGGTCTGCCGGATCAACGCCGGCGAGCGCAGGATATTGCTCTCGGTTTCCATGTCCGCCAGGGACGGTGGAATGAACGAGGCGTTCTCCTGGTTGAGGGATGTCGTAGCGTCTCCCTGGGAGAGTTTTTTGGACTGCACGATCACCTGGGCGGTGATATCGAAGCTCTGTTTGAGCATCAGCGGCAAGACCAGCGCGATCACTGCAAAGATCAGGAAGACTCGCTTCACCAACTGCTTGTTGGCGAAGAAGATCCTGAAGAACTCGTGCAGGTAGTTTTCCTTTGGATTCATGGTCGGTCACCTGAGAGTTAGTTACTGTCACTGTCTTTGTTGTCGACGCGGTAGCCGAAGCTGAAGCCCACGCCCTGGAACAACACCACGTCTGCCAGTTGCCGCGCGAGCTCACCGGCGCTGGCCAGTTTGGTCTTAGGCACATAGAGCATGTCGTCCGGTTGCAGGTACGCAATCTGCGACGCATCGCCCGACAAGGCTTTTTCGACGTCATAACGCACGGCCTGAACCTGGTTACCGTTGCGACGCATGATCACCACCGAATCGAGCCGTGCCTTGGTGTTGCTGCCACGGGCCAGGGTCAGTGCTTCAAGCACCGAGACCGGCCGGCGGATCGGGTAGGAA
Organism: Pseudomonas sp. RT6P73; assembly: GCF_054897715.1. Lineage (NCBI taxonomy): Bacteria > Pseudomonadati > Pseudomonadota > Gammaproteobacteria > Pseudomonadales > Pseudomonadaceae > Pseudomonas > Pseudomonas sp. RT6P73. The sequence goes on from NZ_JBUBUV010000002.1 coordinate 1,937,961, forward strand.
CCCGGTTGGCCGACTTCGCCCAGCACGTAGATTTCATTGCCGGCGGTGGATTTGAGCAGCACGTCAACGGTCATTCGCCCCGGCAGTTGTGCGTAGCGTTTGTTGAGGAAGGTTTCCAGTTGATTGACGGTCATGCCTTGCAATGGCACGGCGCCGATTTCCGGGAAGCTTGCGTAGCCGTCGGTGCCTACGGTGATCTCCCGGCTCATGCCGGTACCCGGGTGGTTCAGGGCACTTTTAAGGTTCGCCTCTTCGCTTAGCGGGCTGATGACCTGCACGGACAGCTGATTGCGGTTAGGCTGAAACAGCTGCTTGCGTGTGTAGACACGCTGGATTTCCTGACGCGCTTCTTCGGAAGACATCCCGGCGATTTTCACCGAGGTGTTGGCGCCCGGCAGTTCAATGGTGCCATCGGGCAGCACCAGTTGACTGCCGTTGAGCTGGCTGGCGGCAGTGAAGTTCAGGCCGACCTGGTCACCGGACTGGATGCGGTAGGCACTCGAGCCGGTGGTGCTGATACGGAAGATCACGTCCAGCACATCCTGTGGCCGCAACGTCTGTTCGACCTTGGGCATGTCGGTGGCCTGGGCATTGGCCGGTGAGGCCGTGAGGATATTCACCGGCATGTTCTGGGTATCGGAAGTGCTGGAGCAACCTGCAAGCGGCAGCAACAGCAGGACAAGCATTTTGGCGTTCATGTCGTCATCCCTTTCTGGTTGCTTACAGGTTTTTGTACAGCCACTTCGGCATGTAGTACTTGCGCCGGTTGAAGACGCTGCCGACCAGTTTCGCGCCGGCCTGGGTCAGGCGCTGAACCGCCGCCTGGGCCACTTCCCAGCGCGTGTCTTCGGAGCGCACGACCATGATCACGCCGTCCACCTGGGTGCTGATGATCATGGTGTCGGCGGCGGAATACACCGCGTCGCCGTCGATCACCACAAAGCGATACTGACTGCCGAGCTGATCGAGCAACGGGCCCAAGAGTTCGGGTGTCAGGTGTTCGTTGCCGCGCACGAACCGGCCGTTAGGCAGGATGTGGAAGGGCAGGCTGGAAACGTTCACCACGCAGTCCTGCAGCAACGGCGGGCTCTGGGTGTTGAACAGCAAGTCGCGAAAACCGCGCTCTTTAGTCAGCCCCAACTGCTGGGTGAGGTTGGTCGCCGAATGGCTGGCATCGACCAGCAGCACCTCGCCGCTGCTCATTTGCGCCAGTTGGCTGGCCAGTGCCAGGGCACTGGTGGTTGTACCTGCGCCGGGACTGGCGGCGGTCAGAAATAGGATCCGCAGATCTTGATCGAGCACGGTCGAGGTCAGGTTGGACTCGCTCGGGTTGGCAATGCTTAGGCTTTTGGCTGATGAACCGTCCATTTAACTCGCTCCGTGGCCGCTGAATACTTTGAAGGGGGTTTTCAACAGGATCTTCAGATCGAGCAAGAGGCTCTGCTCGGCGATATAGCTGAGGTCCAACTCAACGCGCTGGTCGAAGTCGATATTGCTGCGCCCGGAGATCTGCCACAGGCCGGTCATGCCGGGGTAGATGCTCAGGCGTGCAAGGTGATTGTCCTTGTAGCGGTAGGCGTTGAACGAGGTTGGGCGCGGGCCCACCAGGCGCATGTCGCCGAGTACCACATTGATCAGGTTCGGCAGCTCGTCCAGGCTGCTTCGCCGCAGGAATCCACCGATGCCGGTGATGCGCGGATCCTTGTCGATCTTGAAATCGATCGCGTCTGCACCGTGCTTGTTCAGGTGACGCAGGGACTCCTTGAGCTCCTCGGCGTTGGCCACCATGGTGCGAAACTTGTACATGCCGAACTTGCGACCGCGGTAGCCCGTGCGTTTCTGCACGAACATCACCGGCCCCGGGCTGCTGAATTTGATCGCCAGTGCCAGGCCCAGCAGGATGGGCGAGATCAGCAGCAGAATCACCAGCGCACCGAAGCAGGCGACCACGCGGTTGGTGCGTGACAGCGTCCACGGCCGACCGCCATCACGGCCGGTCATCCAGCCACGACCCTGCATATGGATCGCAGTATCGAGGCGCATTCGGTGCTCCGGGTCCAGGCGCTTGTCCCGGCGCATCTGTTGCACGGGCACCGTTTTTTCATGTCCAGTCATAGAATCCTCCGCTGAAGTTCAGCCGCGAGCGGCGCGTGGGCGATAGGCAGTGGGTAGTAGTCGCGGAACCAGGCGATAAAGCGCCCGAGTCCTTCATCCAGCTCGATACAAGGCTGAAATCCGGTTGCCCGAGCCAGGTCACTGGCATCGGCGCAGGTGTTGAGCACATCGCCCGGCTGCAGAGGCAGCAGCTCGACGAGGGCTTTTTGTCCAAGGTGTTTTTCCAGCAGCGCCAGGTAATCCTTGAGTTCCACCGGGTGCTGGCCGCCGATGTTGTAGATCCGCCACGGCGCCATGCTGCTGGCCGGGTCCGGTTGTTCACGGTCCCATTCGGCGTTGGCTTGCGGTGGACGTTCGATCAGGCGCGTGATGCTTTCGATGATGTCGTCGATGTAGGTGAAGTCGCGCTGGTGCTCGCCGTAGTTGAACAACTTCAACGGCTGACCTTCGGCAATCGCCCGGGCGAACTGGATCGGCGACATGTCGGGCCGGCCCCAGGGCCCGTACACGGTGAAAAAGCGCAGGCCGGTGCAGGGAATCCCGAACAGATGGCTGTAGCTGTGGGCCATCAGCTCGTTGGCTTTCTTGGTCGCGGCGTACAGCGACAGCGGGTGGTTGACGCCGTCCTTCACGGAGTAAGGCGTTTGCTGGTTGGCGCCGTACACCGAACTGGACGAGGCGTAGATCAGGTGCTTGACCGGGTGGTTGCGGCAGCTTTCGAGGATGTTGAGGAACCCGTTCAAATTGCTGTCGAGGTACGCCCGAGGGTTTTCCAGGGAGTAACGCACCCCGGCCTGCGCCGCGAGGTGAATCACCACCTCGGGTTTTTCACGGACAAACAGTGCCTCGATGGCCGGACCGTCGGCCAGGTCAACCGTCGCGAGCTGGAAATCGCCAACCTGCTCCTGCACCCAATCCACGCGGTCGTGTTTGAGTTGCGGGTCGTAGTAGTCGTTGAAATTGTCCAGCCCGCACACGTCGTGCCCGTCGCGCATCAGTCGCAATACGCAGTGGGCACCAATGAAACCGGCCGCTCCGGTGACGAGAATCTTCATGGTCGCGGCGCCTCGGGAACGATGTGCCGCAGGCCGATGCCGCTGTAGTGCAAACCGGCCGCCGCCACGTGTTCCGGGTTGTAGAGGTTGCGACCGTCGACGATCACCCGTGAACGCAATTTGCTCGCCAGCAAGTCAAAGTCGACCACGCGGAAGTTCTTCCACTCAGTGCAGATCACCAAGGCGTCGGCGTCTTCCAGGGTGTCGTCGCGGGTGGCGCACAGGTGCAAGTTATTGCGGTAGCCGTAAATGCGCCGGCATTCGGACATGGCTTCCGGGTCATAGGCCTGCACGCTCGCGCCTTCGGCCCACAGCGCTTCCATCAGGTAACGGCTGGGTGCTTCGCGCATGTCATCGGTGTTGGGCTTGAACGCCAGACCCCAGATCGCGATGGATTTGCCGGCCAGCCCGTTGGGGAATTGCGCTTTCAGTTTGCTGAAGAGAATGTGACGCTGACTGTCGTTGACGTCAGTGACGCTGCGCAGCAGACGCAACGGCATGCCGTTGTGTTCGGCGGTGTGCAGCAGGGCACGCAGATCCTTGGGGAAGCACGAGCCACCAAAACCGCAACCGGGGTAGATGAAGTGGTAACCGATGCGCGGGTCCGAACCGATGCCTTTGCGCACCGCTTCGATGTCGGCCCCCAGCAGCTCGGTGAGGTTGGCCAGTTCGTTCATGAAACTGATGCGCGTGGCGAGCATCGCGTTGGCCGCGTACTTGGTCAGCTCGGCGCTGCGGTTGTCCATGAACATCAGCTTTTCACGGTTGCGGCAGAACGGCGCGTAGAGCTCGCTCAGCTGGCCACGGGCTTCGTCGTCATCGGTGCCGACGATGATCCGGTCCGGGCGCATGCAATCGGCGAGGGCGCTGCCTTCCTTGAGAAACTCGGGGTTGGACACCACCCGCACCTTCAGGGCACTCTTGCCACGGCAATGCAGTTCTTCGTTGGCGGTGGCGGCCACCTGGTCCGCGGTGCCGACCGGCACGGTGGACTTGATGATCAGTGTGCGATCGGCCTCCATGTAACTGGCGATCTGGCGGGCCACATTCAGGACGTGGCTGAGGTCGGCCGAACCGTCTTCATCGGCGGGCGTGCCGACGGCGATGAAAATCAGCTCGGCGTGTTCGACCGCATCGCTGGCCTGGGTCGTGAACAGCAAACGGCCGGCCTTGATGTTCTCTTCCAGCGTGCCGGATAACCCCGGTTCGCTGATCGGCGGCACGGCCTGTTGCAGTTGTTTGATCTTGTTCGGATCAATGTCGACACATAGGACACGATGTCCGACATCGGCCAGTGCCGCTGCTTGTATCAGGCCGACGTAGCCCGTACCAAATACGCTCACGTCCATATTGGCGTGCCTCGTAAGACGGTTGAAAGAACTGAAATAAGACTGTCAAAAGGGGTATAGCCCAGCGCTGGGAAAACGTGTCAGCAAAATGACATGTTGCGTTGCTATAACAGGCCCATTTTTGGGGCGATTTGCCATCAAGTGCTTGCCGCAGCTGGATTTGCCGCGGTTTTGACGGGTTATTCACATTTCGAAGAAAACGATAAACGGTCGTAGGGCTTGAAACACAAGGGTTGTAGACGATCGAGTGTGTCAGATTTGAGTCAACGTTTTTTTGACGCTTTGTCAAAACACCCGACATTTCTTGCGCTTTGATGGCCCGGTGCTAGTGTCAAAAAATGGCCGACAATCTATTGGCCAACGAACGGCCGCGAGCATCGGAAATACTATGATTCGATACCTCAAAGAACTGCTCTTAGTTCTCTATTTAGTTAAGAACTACGACTATTACCTGGAACGCCTGAGCGCGATGGGCATCGGCTTCCCGGTGCTGCTGTTTGGCGGGATGTTTATCGCGCTGACAGTGGCGCTTTTCATGACCGCCTACATCCGCCAGACACTGATCCGTCATGTGTTCGCCCTGGCGATGTTCGCCTCGGCGGTGTTTTTCGATGTCTATACCCGCGTCACGGCCGACTACCTGACGTACAGCAGCTTCGTGTCGCTGGTGTATTCCGGCGGGTTCATCCAGGAAGCGGCGTACCAGTACCGCGACGCGATCATCAGTGGGGTGGTTGGCGGCTTGCTGCTGCTGTTTGGCATCGGGCTCAAGCCGCGTCGGCGCATGCCGTTACCTGGTGCGTTGCTGGTGGCGGCGCCGGTGCTCGGGGTGCTGTTGCTCAGTGCGGTGTTGTTCGTACGAGCGGGCGAAGGTGCCCGCGGCCTGCCGATCATGTACACGCCGCTGGCCTATCTGAACCTGTTTACCTATGAAGCCCTGCACAACACCGTTGGTCCGCGCGAATCAGTGAGCCTGGCACGCAACGACTCACCGCGGGGGCACGACATCGTGCTGATCATCGACGAAAGCATTTCCGGCAATTACCTGGACATCAACGCGCCATTCGGTGTGCACAGCAACCTCAAGGAACCGCGCCCGGGCGTCGCGATCTTCAATTACGGTTACGCCGCGTCCATTGCCAATTGCAGCGCCGACACCAACATCACCCTGCGCTACGGCGGCACCCGCGCCGACTACATGCGCATCAACAGCACGATGCCGTCGATCTGGCAGTACGCGAAGAAGGCTGGCCTGCGCACCGTTTACATCGATGCCCAGCGCACCGGCGGCAACTTGCAGAACCTGATGAACGAGGCCGAGAAAAAGGACATCGACGAGTTTGTGCAATTCGACCAGACCAGCGTGCGCGATCGCGACATGGCGGCAGCGGCGAAACTGATCGACTTGCTCAACGACGGTAAGCCCGAGTTGGTGGTGATCAACAAGGTCGGCGCGCATTTCCCGGTGCACGACAAGTACCCGGATGGGTTCATGGCGTATCGTCCGACCTTGCCCCGGGGGCAGTTTGTCGAGATAGCGGACACCGGCACGCGGGATGGCTTCAATGGCCAGCCGGATGACTGGGTGCTGTACCGCAATGCCTACAAGAACACGCTGCTGTGGAACGTCGGGGAGTTTTTCTCACGGGTTTTTGCCAAGGCGGACATGAGTAATGCACTGCTGATTTACACCTCGGACCATGGGCAAGACCTGCATGAGCGGGGCAACCCCGGGTTGAATTTGCACTGTGGCGGTGATCCGGTGCAGGAGGAGGGCCTGGTGCCGCTGGTGGTGATTCAAGGGGATCAGTTGCGCACACTGGATTGGCAGAAGGCGCTGGCCGGGAACAAGGATCGGTCGAGCCACTACAACATCTTCCCGACGCTGTTGCAGTTGATGGGGTATGACCTGGCGGGGATCGAGGCAGTTTATGGCAAGCCGTTAAGCGTGCCGACGGCGGACGACTTTACGTTCAACTACCGGTTCAATGCGCGGCTGGGGGCCAAGCCTGAGTGGAAGCATATTGATCTGAAAAGCATTGTGACGCCGGGGCAGGCGGCTACAAGTGTGGCGGTGGGGCAGTGATGAAAGCGCTCCCCGAGATTGAGTGCCAATCTCGGGGAAGGCTTAAAAACTTTAGCGAATCTCAAGTTCAAGGGGGGGAGATTCGGAGGTGCCGTTTACTCGATATGAAAACAAGGCTTGTGAGTTGACGTGCTGCTCCAGCTTATCTTTACCTACTTTAAACTCGAGGACATGCGGTAAGTTTTCGACTGTAACCGTTTCCTGGATTACGGAAGCGCCTACCTTAACGTTGAGCTCAACAATATCCTTCAAAGCGAAGGGTGGAGCTTTTACCCAAACCTGCACATGGGCGCCGTCCGGAATGTCCTTCAAGTAAAGGTATTTACCTTCAGCTTCTTTAACGATTGGTGCTTCAAGTCGGGCAGTGGTCGTGGTGTCGGTAGTCATACGTAACTCCTGATTGAGGAATAAGTTGCGCACTGATTACACGTACAAACGCGGCGACTGGCTACTGTCAGAAGTAACAGGTATGAGCGGTTTTCCGACGTACGGTCATGTTCCGTTGCTTCGGCTTGCTGACCTGTTTTCATGGCCGCAGCCGGCTAACCGCGACTTGAAGTGGTGGGGCGGTGAGGTGTGAGGTGTGAGGTGTCTGGGCGGGCCCCTTCGCGGGCAAGCCTCGCTCCTACAGTGGATTTGCGGCGTTCACAAAACCCTGTAGGAGCGAGGCTTGCCCGCGAAGAGGCCCGCCGGTCAGCACAAATCTGAAGGCTGCTGCCACCGCGTCCGATACACCCCCGGCGCACACCCCAGCCACCGCAGACACGCGCGGTTGAAGCTCTGCACATCGCTGTACCCCAACCGATCCGATATCTCCACCAACTCCAGATCCGCTGCCTGCAACAGATCCTCGGCCAGGCGACGGCGATACTCATCCTGCAGCTCGGAAAAACTCCAGCCCAAGGCCTTCAAGCGCCGGGCAGCGGTGCGTTCCAGCAAGTGATGGTCGGCGCAAAAATGCTGCCAGTTTGCACCGGCAAGGTCCGCAATCAGATGGTCGCTGACCTGCTCCAGCAACGTCGGCTCGCTGTTGCGCCGAGTCTGCTCCAGCAGGTCTACCAGCGTGTGTTCCAGCTCATGGTTGCCCGGTGTCAAGGCTGTCACAAACAACTGCGGATCGAGACGGATCGAATGATGCGGCTGTGCCCACTGCACCGGCGCGCGGAACGCCTGTTCATGCGCCTGCGGGTTGGCGGTACGTGGCCACGCCATACCGATCTCGAGAATCGGATCACGCTCCAGCCCGCTGGCGAGGAATTTTCGACGCAGCATGCTGCACAGGCTGATCACGATGTAATCGGTGGTCGACGCACTGGCTTTCAGGCTGCCGCAGTCCAGTAGCCGCAACTCGACGCCGTCATCGTCACGCACGATTTGCGCCCGGAAGTGCCCGTTGAAGAACGGAAAGAATCGCTCGAAATAATCGCAGGCGCTTTCCAGCGACGCCGCGACGTCGAACAGGTACGTCAGGCCATTGGTGGCGGTGGAGACGAAGCGTCGGCCCGCCGCCAGACCGATCAACGGGTCGCCGGTGTGCTCCAGCGCAAACGCCCAGAAGCGCCGCGAAAGGAACAGCGGAATGCGCATGAACGGCGCGCGCAGTTCGAACAGGCTGCGGCGAAACAGGCCTTCAAGGGTTTCCCGGGCAACGCCCCGGGCCAACAGTTCTTCGATGGCCGGCAGCAAGGTCGGCGCATAAAACGCATTGGGCAATGGTTGATGGAGCAATGGCTGATCACTTTTTGTCATGTAGGGCTCACAGCTTGTTCCGGGACACTGGTTAGGCTGCCCGACGTTAAGCGATTTGCCGGAGCAAGACCATGCTTGATTTACGCCAGCTCGACCTGAACCTGCTGCTCGCCTTCGACGCGATTTACCAGCAACGCAGCGTCACCCGCGCCGCCGAGGTGATGTGCCTGTCGCAACCGGCCATGAGCAACGCGCTGCGCCGCTTGCGTGAATTGTGCGGCGATCCGCTGTTCATCAAAAGCCGTCTCGGCGTGACGCCGACGCTGGTGGCGCATCGGCTGGCCGACTATGTGCGCGCCGCCCTGGAGTCGTTGCGCGATGGTTTGCGCATGATTCCGGCCGCGCGGCAGAACAACCCGTTGCTGCGCATCAGTTGCCTGGACTGCCTGCAACCGGTGCTGCTCGACGCCTTGCTCGAAGCGCCGCATGCCGACTGGCAGGTGCGCTATTTCCAGCCACGCCGTCGCGATGCTTTGCAGGAACTGGCAAGCGGCAAACTCGACATCCTGATTGACCTTGATCAACCGCTGGCCGGCCTCGCCGGTCTGCACAAGCAGGTGTTGCCGGCCGACCATTACGTGTTTGCCTATGGCGCCGCGCTCAAGGAACCACCGCGCACGCTGCAAGCGTATCTGCAGCAGCCACAGATTCAGGTCTCCAGCCGTCGCGATGGCCTCAGCCCGGTGGACTTGCACCTCGGTTTGAAAAGCCTGCGCCGAACGGTGGCGGTGAATACCCAAAGCACATTGGCGGCGAAATTGATCGCCGATCGGCAGCCGTTCGGCATGAGCCTGCCGAGCCGTGTCGCCACGGTGCTGGGGTTGCAGCAAGTACCGCTGCCGCTGGACGAACCGGTGGAGTTGAAACTGGCGCTGTACATCGAATCCCGTTATCGCTTCGAGCGTAGCCGCGAAGAGGCGATGCATTGTTTGCTGCGTGCGTTGGGTGAGCCGCGAGCGTTGCAGTCGCTCGCACGTCGCGCGTAGCAACGATCGATGGCCGAGCGATCATTTGTGGAAATTGGGCTTTTGTGGCGAGGGGGCTTGCCCCCGTTGGGTGGCGAAGCCGCCCCAAAAATTCAACCACTGCAGTGATTCAAGTAAACCGCGTGTAGGTTTCACGACTGCTGCGCAGCCGAACGGGGGCAAGCCCCCTCGCCACAATTTATCAGCTCGGCTGGGGCTGGCATCATGGCTGATTCACCGCCAACAATCGCTGGTCAACCGCCAGAACCGCATCGACCATCGCCAGCGCCGCCGGTGTCAGCGAGTAACCGGAGCGGCTGACGATACCGTAATGCAGTTGCAGGCCGGGGTCATCGCTGGGGACGTCGACGAAATCAAGCAGGCGAATGAGTCCTTGCTCGGCCGGTTCAGCCAGGGCTTCCATGGTCGCGATGCCGACGGCGTCAGAGCGCATCACCACGCGGCGGATCGCATCGAATTGTGCGCATTCGACGCTGGGGTTGAAGTCCGGTTCGCCCTGCACGTCGGCGAGGATCTTGCGGATCATCGGCGGGATGCGCGTGCCGACCACGGCGTAGCCGAGCAGGGCACGCAGGGTCAGGTTTTCTCGGTTTGCCAACGGGTGATCGACCCGACAGAAGAACCTCCCGCGCCGGGGTCGCAGCAGTTGCACCTGATACTGCGGGTCCCCGGTGAAGTAACGCGAATCGGCCACCAGGAATTCGATTTGCTGCTCGCGCAACCACAGCGCCAGTTGTTCCCAATCGCCAAGGTGGAAACTCGTGCGGATCGCCGGATGGGCCTGGATAAATTCTGCCAGCGCCTCGGGCACCAACAGCTGCGCCGGATAAGGGCCGCATCCGAAATGCAACTCGCCACCCGTCAGGCCATTGTATTGGGTCAGTTCGTTGTGCAATGCCTGACTGCCGGCCAGCAGACGCCGGGCGTGTTGCAACACCAATTCGCCCTGACCGGTGAGGCGGAACTCGCGACTGCTGCGCTCCACCAACGCGCAATCGAGGTCCCGTTCCAGGGTCTGGATGCTGCGGCTGAATGCCGGCTGACTGAGGTTGATCGCCTCGGCGGCGCGGCCAAAACTGCGGTAATCGGCGAGGGCCACGAGGTGGCGAAGCTGGCGTAAGTCCATCATGCGTCTCCTGCATTCAGCGGATACTTTTAATGCATTGGATCGATACCACGGCGACTGGCATAAGTACAACCCTGTCTTCTCGCCGTAGCCTGCCATGCCTGATCAATCCTTCGCTTCCAGTGCGTTTACCCGAACCATTCTCAACCATGCCCGGCAGTCCGGCCTGTGCCAGGACCAGTTGCTGCAGCGCGCCGGCATCAGCGTGTCGTTGCTGGACGGGCAGGGTCAGCACATCCCCGCGCACCTGGTCGAACAACTGTGGCGCGAATGCGAGCGCGCGGGCGCTGCTGCCACGTTCGGCTGCGAACTGGTCAACGGCATGGCGACCACCTGCCTGCAAGGTTTGAACATCCTGCTCGATTCCGCCGCGACATTGCGCGCCAGTCTGGCCTGTTTTACCGGGTTCCTGCCGCGGGTGACCAACTACGTGGTGGCCGAACTCGAAGAGGTCAATGGGCAGGCCCGACTGCACCTGCGCGCCGCCCACGGGCAGCCGCACTTTTATGCTCTGGACGCGGCGACGCTGACCCTGGTGCGCAACATCGCCAGGCGCCTCGGGCGGGCGCCGGGAGAGGTGTTTGTCGGTGTCAGCCTGACACCGCAGCAAGCGGCCGGCGACTGGTTGCGCAGCGTTGGCATCGAGGTGCAAGAGGGCGGGCATCCATGCCTGAAACTGCCGTCGGCGAGCCTTGACGAACCCTTGCTCGGTGCGAATCCCTTTCTGCATCAAAGCATGCTCCGCCACTGGAAAACCGAGGCCGCGCAACACACGCGCAGCGATAGCCTGGACATGGCGCGGCATTGGCTGACGGCCGGTGACCAGCCGATCGAACGCATCGCCGAACGCCTCGGTTACCGCCAGCCGAGCAACTTCATCCGGGCCTTTCGCAAACAGTTCGGCATCACCCCCAAGCAGTTTCGACTCTCGCTGTGACAACCACCTTGCTGTGACTCCGTTGCCGACCCCGCCTTGCTGCGTAGCAGCTGTCGAGCCCCAGCGAGGCTGCGTTCGGCGACGCAGTCGTCGTAAACCCTGCGCATGCAGTCTTCCTGACTCACCGCGCTGCCTGATTTCACGACGACTTCGTCGCCGAACGCAGCCTCGCTGGGGCTCGACAGCTGCTACGGGGCGGTTTTGCTGAAGAGGTCATCAAATACACCGAGATGCACGGTGATGATTATTTTTTGTCGGCCATCGCTTGCGTGTATCGGTGGATTGTTGGGCACCGTGTCCGGGCTGAGTAATCCTGACCGGAGCCTAATAATGATAAGAAAATGCTCGGCCACAGCCGCAGTCCTCCAGCGACCGCATCGGCTTGGCCACACCCGCCCGCAACCCCTTGCGCTGGCGATTCTTGCTGTCCTTGCGGGGCCTTCTTATGCCACCAGTTTCGACATCAACGAAGACTGGAGCCTGTCGACCAAAACCACGCTGTCCGTGGGCAGCAGCTGGTCGACGCAGAACCCCGACAAAAGCCTGATGACCCGCGCCAACGCCCTGCAAGCCCAAGGCGTGCGCGCCAACGGCAGCAGCGTCAGCGCCGACGATAATCGGCTGAATTTCGAGAAGGGCGATCCCATTTCGCAGACCTTCAAGGGCCTCACTGATTTCAGTCTCGATGGCCAGGGCCAGGGCGCGTTCATACGCTTCAAATACTGGTACGACCACGCCTATGAAACCCGCAAAGGCCGGTTCAAGGATTTTGACGATTCGGGGTGGGACGACCTGTCGAAGTTCAAGGGCTTCGAGATGCTCGACGCCTACGTCTGGAAGGACTTCCAGGTCGCCGAACATCCATTGAGTGTGAAGGTCGGCAACCAGGTGTTGTCGTGGGGCGAGTCGCTGTTGATCCAGAACGGCATCAACGTGATCAACCCGCTGGACGTCTCGGCGTTCAACCGTCCGGGCGTGGAAATCAAGGAAGGGCAGTTGCCCGTGGAGATGGTGTCGTTCAGCTTTGGCCTGACCGACAGCCTCAACCTCGAAGGCTTCTACCAATACAACTGGCGCCCCAGCGTGCTTGACGGTTGCGGCACGTTCTTCGCCAGCAGCGATGCGATCCAGAAGGGTTGCGGGCCGTTGTATCTGAGCCAGGTGCAGACCGATCAACAGATGCAGGCGGCTGGCTTGTACGCCACTTCACGAGGCAACGAATCGCCGTCCGATAACGGCCAGTTCGGCTTCGCCCTGCGCAATATGATCCACGCGCTGAACGATGCCGAAGCCTCGATCTACTTCATCAACTATCACTCGCGGCTGCCTTATTTCACCCTTGATGCGAGGAACACCAGCCTGTCAGGCACCTTTCCCGGTGGTATTCAGGCGCCGAGCTACGCAGCAGCGTTTCCGGAGAACATTCGCCTGTACGGCATCAGCCTGAATGGCGTCGAACCCAACAGCGGCATTTCCCTGGCCGGTGAGTTGAGCTATCGGCCGAACATGCCACTGGCGATCAACGCACCGGACATCAACGTCGCGGTGATTTCCGGGCCGGGCGGCAGTTCCTGGGTCGACCTGCCACCGGGGTTTAACACCAACGGCGGCAGCCGCTACGACGGCTGGGTGCGCAAAGGCGTGTGGCAGATGACCGGCTCGGCGACCCAGGCCTTCGACCACATCCTGGGCGCGACCCGTTTGAGCCTGTTCGGTGAGGCCGGTGTCGTGCACATCGACGACCTTGGCGACGAGCGCCTGGGACGCAACGCCGCGTTCGGCCGTAGCGCGCCGCGCAACGGCACGGCCTGCAACACCGTGGCCTCTGGCGTGACCAATCAGTACTGCACCGACAAGGGGTTCGCCACCGACTGGTCGTGGGGTTATCGCCTGCGCGCAAGCCTCGAATACAGCGACGTGCTTCCGGGGATCAACCTGATTCCGGCGGTCAACTGGCGGCATGACGTCTCGGGTTATTCCTACGACCCGCAAGGGCCGTTCCAGGAAGGTCAGCAAGCCCTGGGCCTGAGCCTGACCGGCGTTTACATGAACGACTACAGCGTGGAACTGGCCTACAACGCGTTCTTCGGTTCCAACGACTACAGCACCCTCGACGACCGCGACTTCGCATCCGTCAGCTTCAAGGCAGACTTCTAAGGAGAACCGTTATGCGTATGCAAATGTGCGTGCTGGCTTTGGCCTGCACCGTCGGCTTGGCTCAGGCCAAAGGCACCGATTCCGCCGCCCTTGGCAAAACCCTGACCCCCATGGGTTCGGAAATGGCGAGCAACGCCGACGGCAGCATTCCGGCCTGGAGCGGAGGCCTGGCCAGTAATGCCGGCACCGTCGACAGCAAGGGCGGTTACAGCGATCCGTATGCCGCTGAGAAGCCGTTGTTCACCATCGATTCGAAGAACGTCGCGCAGTATCAGAAGTTTCTCAGCCCCGGGCAGATCGCGTTGTTCAAGCGTTTTCCCGACAGCTACAAGATGAACATATACCCGACGCACCGCAGCGCCAATCTGCCCAAGGATGTGCTGGCGCAGAGCCGCGACAATATCGCCAAAACCAGCCTGGCCGACGGCGGCAACGGCTTGCACGATTACGCCCGGGGCATTCCGTTCCCACTGCCCACCGAAGGTCTAGAGGTGATGTGGAACCACATGACCCGCTATCGCGGCGGCAGTTACGAACGCATCAGCAGCTCGGCATTGGTGCGTGAAAACGGCGCCACCAGTTACGTGCGCAACCAGTCGCTGATCAACTTCGCCGACACCGTGGGCGGGCTGGAAACGGGCGCCAATATCCTGTTCATGTTCAAGAGCCGCGTGCTGGAGCCGGCGCGTCTGTCCGGCGAAGCGGTGCTGGTGCATGAGCCGATCGACCAGGTCGCCGAGCCGCGTTCGGCGTGGCAATACCTGCCGGGCCAGCGTCGGGTGCGTCGCGCGCCGATGATTGCGTATGACAACAGCGCCCGTTACAGCAACGGCCTGATCACCGCCGACAACATCGATGGCTACAACGGTGCGCCGGACCGTTTCGACTGGAAACTGATCGGCAAACAGGAGCTGTTCATCCCCTACAACAGCTACAAGATCGGCAGCCACGGGCTCAAGTATGACGAGGTGATCAAACCCAATCACATCAACCAGGACCTGGCACGTTACGAAAAACACCGGGTGTGGGTGGTGGAAGCCACGCTCAAGCCCAACGCCCGGCACATCTACGCCAAGCGCCGGTTCTATGTGGACGAGGACAGCTGGCAGATCGCGCAGTCGGACCAGTACGACAGTCGTGGTGAACTGTGGCGCAGCGGGGAGTTGCACGCGATTCAGCAGTACGACCACGGCTTCACCTACAACGTGCTGGAAACCTCCTACGACCTGATTTCCGGCCGCTACTACGCCGGTGGCCTGGCCAACGAAGAGACTGAGCCGATGCGTGTTGGCTTCGCCGCCAAAACGGATGACTACACCCCTTCGGATTTGCGCCGCTGGGCCAAGTGACCGCAATTTAAAGCCACACAAATCCCCTGTGGGAGCGGGCTTGCCCGCGATGAGTCCATAACATTCAGCATCTTTGTTGACTGATACACCGCCATCGCGGGCAAGCCCGCTCCCACAATGTTCGCGGTGCTTTCTGCCGTTCTGTATCTACCAGGAGATCTGCCGTGCGCTACTGGATATCCGCACTCGCCCTGGGCGCAAGCCTGGGCTCTGTCCACGCTGCAACCCTCGATCAAACCCAGGCCAGGGCACTGGCGCAAGAGGCTTACGTCTTTGCCTACGCCACGGTCGAGCACGACAAAGTGCTCACCGCCATCGCTGCCAGACTGCCGTTCAACCGGCTCTACAGCGAACCGCGATTGCTCGGGCCGCAGGACAACAAAGTGGTGTCGCCGAACAACGACACGTTCTATTCCCGGGCCTTGCTCGACCTGCGCGGCGAGCCCGTGGTGCTGGAGGTGCCGGCGGTGGAAGCGCGTTATTACAGCTTTCAACTGGTCGACATGCGCACCGACAACCTCGATTACATCGGTACTCGCGCCACGGGCGACCAGGCGGGGCGTTACCTGATCACCGGGCCGGACTGGCAGGGCGACATGCCGGCGGGATTCAACGGCATGATTCGCTCGCCGAGTCGGCTGGTGTTCTTGCTCGGGCGCACCGAGGTCAAGGGCGACGCCGACCAGAAGGACGCGTCGAACGTGCTGACGGGCTATGCGCTGCAACCGTTGTCCAAGGTGATCGGTGGCGCGGTGCCTGAAGCGTTGCCCCCGCTGCAATTGCCGCCGTATCAGGACACGAAACAGGGGCCGGCGCAGGCACTGTTCGGCACCTTCAATGCCTTGGCTCCGCTGCATGAATGGACACCCGCTGAACGCTCGAAGCTGCAGCGTTTCGCCGCCATTGGCGTGAAGCCCGGCGTGGCCTTCGAACCGCCGACGGATTTGATTGAAGCGATCGCTCAAGGCGCAGAGGCCGGCCGCGAACAAGTCCGTGCCGCCTCGAGCCAGCTATCGGTGGAGCAGCAGGGCTGGTTCCGTTCGCCGACCAATGTCGGCAAATTCGGCGACGATGACCTGACCCGAGCGGCGGTGGCGTGGCGCTACATCTACGCCAACGATCCGGTGGAAGCGGTCTACCCGATGGCGTTGCACGATGCGCAGGGCCAGACACTGGACGGCAGCAAAAGCTATCGCCTGCATTTTCCTGCCGGCCAGTTGCCGCCGGTGAATGCCTTCTGGTCATTGACCCTGTACGACGGCAAAACCCAATTGCTCGCCGCCAACCCGATTCAGCGTTACGCCTTGGGCGATCGCAGCCCCGGTTTGCACTACGACGCTGACGGCGGCCTGACCCTGATTCTGCAACCCACCGCGCCAGCGCAAACGCATCAGGGCAATTGGCTGCCGACGCCTGAAGGCCCGTTCAATCTGTTGCTGCGCTTGTACCTGCCCAAACCCGAAGCGCTGGACGGCAGTTATCGGATGCCGACGATCGCGAGGGTCGAGCCATGAACCAGATCTTCAGTCGTCGTCGCGTACTCGGTGGCATGGGTGTGCTGGGAGGAAGTCTGATGTTTCCACGCTGGTTGCTGGCCGCCGACGCGGACGACACTCGGGCCATCGCTCGGGAGGCGTGGATCTACGCCTACCCGATGCTGATGCACTATCAGACCTTGGAAAAACAGCTGCTCAATCCTGCCGCGCCGGAGTATGTCGGCGGGTTCAATCGCTTCCGTCACTACAGCGAGTTGTACACCCCGAAAAACCGCGAAATCGTCACGCCGAACAACGACACGCCGTACTCCTGGGCCTGGCTGGATCTGCGCAGCGAACCACAAGTGCTGAGCGTGCCGGCGGTCGACGATGATCGTTACTACGTTCACCAATTGGTTGACCAGTACACCCACAATTTCGCCTACGTCGGCGTGCTCAGCACCGGGCGCGAGGCGGGGGACTACCTGATCGCCGGGCCTGACTGGCAAGGGCCGACACCGGCCGGAATCAAGGCCGTGCTGCGCAGCGAGACCGCGATTGTCATGGTGCTCGGGCGTACCGGTTTGAAAAACGCTGATGACTTGCCGGCGGTGCGCGCGTTGCAACAGCACTATCGATTGCGTGCGCTGCATGACTACTCCGGTAGCCCGGCACCTGCCGCGGCGCCCGCGATTGCGTGGCCGGTGTGGGACAGCAAAACCGGGTTGGGGCCGTCGTTCATCACGGCGCTGAACCAGATCCTCACGTTGTGTCCGACTCATCCCTCCGAGGCGGCGTTGCGCGAACGATTCGCGCGTATCGGCATCGTGCCCGGCCAGGGTTTCGATGTCGCGGCACTACCGGTGGAAACGCGTCAGGCCTTGATCGCCGGAATTCAGGATGCGCAGGCGCAACTGCAAGCGGCGGTGAGTCAGGTTCGCACCACCCTCGGCTTGTTTGGCACTCGTGACGCGTTGCAGGGCAACACCCTTAACCGCGCCATCGCCGCGCACGTCGGCATCTACGGCAACAGCGTGGAAGAGGCGTTTTACACCGGCACTCGGCAGGACAACCAGGGCCAGCCACTGCAGGGTGGTCGTCAGTACCAATTACGCTTCGCGCCGGGGCAATTGCCGCCAGTCAGCGAATTTTGGTCGTTGACGCTGTATGACCTGCCGGACCGGCAACTGGTGGCCAATTCGATTGATCGTTATTGCCTGAGCAGTCGCAATCAGTTGCAGGCGGACGCGGATGGCGGGTTGACGCTGGTGATGCAACCTTCGGCACCGCCAGCGCAGAGCAACTGGTTACCGACCCCAGCGAGCGGGGCGTTTACCCTGGTGTTGCGCTTGTATGGACCGGGGCGGGAGGTGATTGAGCCCATGTGGCGGATGCCGGTGGTTCAGGTAATTACTGCGTAACCCGGTAGATCGCAATCGCGAGCAGGCTCACTCCCACAAGGGATCGAAGCCGAATGCCAATTCCAGGCTCACCACAGATCAAACTGTAGGAGTGAGCCTGCTCGCGATTGCGGACTGACATTCACCATCGACGCCGACTGACCCACCGCCATCGCGAGCAGGCTCACTCCCACAAGGGATCGAAGCCGAATGAAAATACCGGGTTCACCACAGATCAACTGTGGGAGCGAGCCTGCTCGCGATAGCGGACTGACATTCACCATTGACGCCTGCTGACCCACCGCAATCGCGAGCAGGCTCACTCCTACAAGAATCGAAGCCGGACACAAATACCAGGTTCACCGAAGATCAACTGTAGGAGCGAGCCTGCTCGCGAAGGGCGCGACGCGGTTTCCCCGCGTCACCCATTCAAGGCGTCACGATATTGAACTGCGGACTGAAGCTATCCAGGCTCGTCAGCAACTCCCCAAGTTTCTTCCCGTTCCCTTGCAACTTGATCAACCCTTTCTGCATCGCCGTCGGAAAGTCCAGCTGCTTGAGACTGATCTGCTGCAGTGTCAACTGGCTCAAACTCACACTGGCATCCGCCGCCGGATTAAGCCCTGTACGGTGAGTCAGCACCCCATTACGCAAGGTCAGGTTGAAATCCTTGTGCTGATCTTCAAACGTCCAATTCAACGTCAGGTCATGCCCCACAGCCTTATCGCTGTCGAGACGAATCGCCAGGTAATCGAAAAACATCTCCGGCGTCATCGCCCGCACCATGTCCACCGACACCGAGCTGCCGGCATGCTGTGGCACGCCGCTGCGCAATTCCATTGCCCCGGTCAGGTACATGTTGCGCCAGGTCGCGTTCTCGCTTTGATAACCCAACTGCTCCAGCGCATCCGCCTGGGCGCTGTGTCCCGGCACGTTGTCGGGTTCGGCGAACATCAGCTGATTGCCCAACTGCGCCGCCCAGCGATAGTCACCCTTGGCCATCGCCGCGCGCATCTTCTCGATCACCGCCACGCCGCCACCCATGGCCTCGACGGTGCGCTTGGCGGTCTCCACCGGCGGCAGCGGATTGAGGTTGGCCGGGTTGCCGTCGTAGAAACCCATGTAACGCTGATACACCGCCCGCGAGTTGTGGCTGAGCGAACCGTAGTAACCACGGGTGTACCACTTCTGGTCGAGATCGCCGGGCAGTTTCTGCATGTTCTCGGCGATTTCCATCGGCGTCAGGCCCTGGTTCAACAGGTGCAAGGTGCGGTCGTTGAGAAACGCGTACATATCGCGCTGATCGGCGAGGAACGTGCGAATCCGCTCACCGCCCCAAGTCGGCCAGTTGTGCTGGGCGAACAACACATCACTCTTGTCACCATAACGCGCCAGGCTGCTGTCCAGGTATTGCGCCCAGGCCTTGGCATCGCGCACGGGCGCACCACGCGGGGTGAGGATGTTGTGCATCATTTGCGTGGCGTTTTCGGCCATGCACAAGGCGCGCAACTGCGGCAGGTAGAGGTTCATCTCCGACGGCGCTTCGGTGCCCGGTGTTAACTGAAATTCCACCTCGATGCCGGCGATGGTACGGGTTTCGAGTTCCTTGCTGATCAGGTCAGTCGGCTCGATCAAGGTGATGGTGCCGCCGGTGGGCAGGCTTTTGCCCATACCCGAATCCACCTGGCCTTTTTCACCCCGAGACAACAGGCTGCCGAACTGATACTGCGCGCGGCGGCTCATGGCGTTGCCGGCGTAGACGTTCTCGCTCATCACGTGTTCCATGAACCCGGACGGCGCGAACACCTTGACCTTGCCGGCCTTGACGTCGGCTTCGTCGATCACCCCGCGCACGCCGCCGAAGTGGTCGACGTGGGTGTGGCTGTAGATCACCGCCACCACCGGCTTCTGCGGGCGGTTCTGGTAGTACAACGCCAGGGCGGCCTTCGCGGTTTCGGCCATGGTCAGCGGGTCGATGATGATCAGCCCGTCGTCACCTTCGATGATGGTCATGTTGGCCACATCGAGGCCGCGCACCTGATAGATGTTCGGGCTGACTTCGAACAACCCGGCGTGAGCACTGAGCTGGGCCAGGCGCCACAGGCTCGGATTGACGGAAGAGGGCGCCTGATCCTTGTCGAGGAAATCGTAGGCCGCAATATCCCAGATGACCTTGCCGGCTGCGTCCTTGACCTGACCCTTGAACGGCGCAATCAAACCGCGACTGACCGATTCAAAATCGGTGCGGTCACTGAAAGGCAGGTGCTGCAGCACGGCGGCGTTGTTGGTTGAGGTGATCGAACTGGCATCGGCCGGTACATCGGCGGCGTACACCGATTGCGTCAGGCAAACCGTGACCAGGCAGGCCAGCAGGCCACGAGGGCTTAAAGTGAAACGAGGCATGGCGTCTCCGTTTTTTATCGTTATGGTTAGACCAGTCTTGAGGTTAGGGCGGCGGCCAGTGAGGGCAGCAATCCGCAACGGACAAAAACCATGCAAGGCCGCTATCCTTGCCCCACGTTCATCAAACAGGCTCGCCCATGCTTCAGGTCCAAGGCGTCTTCAAAAGCTTCGCCACTCCGCAAGGTCCATTGCCGGTGCTGCAAGGTGTCGACCTGACGTTGAAACCCGGCAGCAGCCTGGCGCTGATGGGCGAGTCGGGCAGCGGCAAGAGCACCTTGCTGCACTTGATTGCAGGGCTGGACAAGGTCGATCAGGGCAGCATCCGCAGTGGCGAACATCGACTGGACCAAATGAACGAAGGGCAGCTAGCGAACTGGCGCCGGACCGAAATCGGCCTGGTGTTCCAGCAGTTCAACCTGATTGGCAGCCTGCGGGTCGAGGACAATCTGGCGTTTCAGGCGCGGCTGGCGGGGCGGTATGATCCGCGTTGGCAGGCGCATCTGGTGCGGCGACTGGGCCTGAGTGATTTGCTGCGGCGTTATCCGGAGCAGCTCTCCGGCGGGCAACAGCAGCGCGTCGCGTTGGGCCGCGCCTTGGCGTCGCAGCCGAAATTACTGCTGGCCGACGAGCCCACCGGCAGCCTGGATGAAGCCACCAGCGATGAGGTATTGAAGTTGCTGCTGGAATTGCTCGACGACAGCCCGACCACCTTATTGATGGTCACTCACAGCCACCGCGTTGCCGCACGCCTGGCGGAAAAAGTCGTGCTGCACCGCGGCCGTCTGGCTGGCGCGGACGAGCGCTGAGGTGCGAGTCTTTCGCGAAACGCTCCGGGCGCTGCTCAGCCATTGGTGGCAGCACCCGGTGCAATTTTTCAGTGTGTTGACCGGGCTCTGGCTCGCCACCAGCCTGCTGACCGGCGTGGAAGCGCTGAACAGCCAGGCGCGGGAAAGCTATGCCCGGGCCAGTCAGTTGATCGGCGGCGAACCGCAAGCCAGCCTCAGCGCGCCCAGTGGCGCGACCTTCTCCCAGCAAGTGTTTGTCGACCTGCGCCGCGCGGGCTGGCCGGTATCGCCCGTGTTGCAAGGGCGGGTGACGCTCAAGGGCCATGAAGACCAGCGTTTGCAATTGATGGGCATCGAACCGGTGTCGCTGCCGGCCGGTTCGGCGGTGGCGGGGCGGTCGTTGGCGATCGAGCAGATTGTCGAGTTTTTCACCCCGCCGGGCCGCACCTGGATTTCACCGCAGACCTTGCAGACGCTGGGGCTGCATGAAGGCGAACAACCGCTGAGCGCAAGCGGCGTGGCATTGCCGCCATTGCAGGTTCAAACCGACATGGCCCCCGGCATGTTGCTGGTGGACATCGGCTTCGCCCAGCAGATTCTCGGTCTGCCGGAGCAACTGTCGCGTCTGCTGCTGCCCAAGGATTTCAGCGCTGCATTACCCGATCAATACAAAGGCCAGTTGCAGCTCAAGACCAGCGATGAAGAAAACAATCTGTCGCGACTGACTGAAAGCTTTCACTTGAACCTCGATGCCTTGGGGTTCCTGTCGTTCGTGGTGGGTTTGTTCATCGTTCACGCCGCGATCGGGCTGGCGCTGGAACAACGCCGAGGATTGCTCAGAACCCTGCGCGCTTGCGGGGTCAGCGCACGCATGCTGATTACGTGTCTGGTGGTTGAACTCGGTGCGCTGGCGCTGATTGGCGGCATTGCCGGTGTCGTCAGCGGTTACCTGCTGGCCAGCGTGCTGCTGCCGGATGTGACCGCCAGTCTGCGCGGGTTGTACGGCGCCGAAGTGGGGGGGCAGTTGAGCCTCAGCCCATGGTGGTGGTTCAGCGGTGTGGGCTTGAGTTTGCTCGGCGCGCTGCTGGCCGGAGCCAGCAGTTTGTTGCGGGCGGCGCGTTTACCCTTGCTGGCGCTGGCCGATCCGCAAGCCTGGCATCAGGCTCACGCGCGCTGGTTACGGCGTCAGGGTTGGGTCGCGGCACTGGCCGCTGTCATTGCGCTCATCGCCTTGTTCTGGGGCGACAGCCTGGCCAGTGGTTTTGTGCTGATGGCGGCGCTGTTGATCGGCGCCGCACTGGCCTTGCCGGTGGTGCTGAATATCGTGTTGAACCTGGCGTTGAGCCGCAGCCATTCGGTGCTCGGCCAATGGTTTCTCGCCGACTGCCGTCAGCAACTTCCAGCGCTGAGCCTGGCGCTGATGGCGCTGCTGTTGGCACTGGCGGCGAACATCGGCGCCGGCAGCATGACCGCCGGTTTTCGCGAAACCTTCAGCGACTGGCTCGAACAACGCCTGACCGCCGAGCTCTACGTCAATCCGCAAAACCCGGCCCAGTCCCGAGAACTGCACACCTGGCTGAAACAGCAGCCTTCATTGACAGCCGTGCTGCCCAACTGGCAAGTGTCGATCCAGTTGCAGGGCTGGCCGGCGGACGTCTTCGGTGTGATCGATCACCCGACCTATCGCCAACATTGGCCGTTGCTGGAGGCCTTGGGCGACAACCCCTGGGACCGCTTGGCCAAGGACGATGCAATGATGCTCAGCGAACAACTGGCCCGGCGCTTGAACGTACGACTCGGCGATCACTTGACCCTCCCCACGCCGGGCGGCCCGTGGTCGCCACGGATCGTCGGGATCTACGCCGACTACGGCAATCCCAAGGGCCACATTCTGGTAAACGGCAACCATCTGCTGCGCGGGTGGCCGCAGCTCACGCCCAATCGTTTCAACCTGCGCATCGAGCCGGCGTTGATTCCGCCATTCCTCAAAACGCTTCAAGCCCGCTTCACCCTGGACGACAGCCGAATCTTCGATCAGGCGCGGCTCAAGGGGTGGTCCACGCAAGTGTTCGAACGCACCTTCGCCGCCACTGCCGCGCTTAACAGCCTGACCCTGGCCGTCGCCGGTGTGGCGCTGTTCATCAGCCTGCTGACCCAGAGCCAGAGCCGTCTCGGGCAACTCGCGCCGCTGTGGGCGCTGGGCGTGACGCGGCGGCAATTGATGCTGCTCAACCTGGGGCAGACCTGGCTGCTGGCGGTGCTGACGCTGGTGCTGGCGTTGCCGCTGGGGATCGCGTTGGCGTGGTGCCTGGACACGGTGATCAACGTGCAGGCGTTTGGCTGGCGGCTGCCGTTGCGGTTGTTTCCGCTGCAGCTGTTGCAGTTGATGGGGCTGGCCTTGCTCGCGACCTTGCTGGCGTCGGCGTGGCCGCTGTATTCGCTGTATCGCACGCAACCGGCGGACCTGTTGAGGACGTTTGCGCATGAGGATTAAGGTCGTTGTGTTGCTATTGGCGTTGCTATCGGCGTTTCTGAGCGGCTGCGATAACTCGGTGCCTGACGATAAAGGCTTCGCCGGGCTCGGCGGTGAGGCCTCCGCGTTTACCCCGGTGGTGCCCGGTCGGGTGTTCAGCTTCCCGGCCGATCATGGGCCGCATGACGGCTTTCGCATCGAATGGTGGTACGTCACGGCCAATCTCAAGGACGATCAGGGCCGCGAGTTTGGCGTGCAATGGACGTTGTTCCGCAGTGCGTTGAAGGCTGTTTCGGAGCAGCCGGGTTGGGGCAATCAGACCATTTGGCTGGGGCACGCGGCCGTGACATCGGCAACGGCCCATCACGCGGCAGAACGCTACGCCCGTGGCGGCGTTGGTCAGGCAGGTGTGAATCTCGCACCGTTCAATGCCTGGATCGACGATTGGCACTTCAGCAGTCAGGGAACCGATGCCTTGGCGAATCTTCAACTCAGCGCTCGGGACAAGGGCTTCAGCTACCAATTGCGGCTGACGTCCACACGTCCGCTGGTGCTTCAAGGCGACAAGGGTTTCAGTCAGAAATCCGAACAAGGGCAGGCGTCGTATTACTACAGCCAACCGTTTTTCCAGGCCAGTGGCGCGCTGGAAATCGATGGCAAGACTTATCAGGTCAGCGGTCCGGCCTGGCTCGACCGCGAGTGGAGCAGCCAGCCCCTGACCGTCAATCAAACGGGTTGGGACTGGTTTTCGCTGCACCTGGACAGTGGCGAACAGGTCATGCTCTACCGCATGCGGCAAAAGGACGGCGCGCCTTACCTCACCGGCACCTGGATCGACGCTCAAGGCCAGACGCAATTGCTGCACGCCGACGACATCAGCCTCACACCGCAAGACACCGCCAAAGTCGCCGGTCGCGAAATGCCGGTGCGCTGGTCGATCAAAATCCCCGCCAAGCACCTCGACATCACCATCACCGCGCTCAACCCCAATGCCTGGATGGATTTGCGCATTCCATACTGGGAAGGCCCGGTGCAATTCAACGGCGGCACCGGCTACCTCGAAATGACCGGCTACTAAAACTCCCCGTAGCAGCTTGTAGCAGCTGTCGAGTGAAACGAGGCTGCGATCGCATCTCACCAAATCCCCCGGAACTCCAAACGCCGCGCAAGCCTCTACCGTACGAACGCCCCGCAGGAGCCCTCACATGAGCGAAGACCTCAAACCACCCGACCTCGATGCCTGGCAGCGCCTATTCGAAGACAAGGCCTACTGGCAGCAATCCCCCGACGCCCATTACAGCGAACTGCTGCGGGTGGCCGACGACTTGCTGGGGCAGGGCGCCATCGATCTGGAGCAATGGCAGGCCTTGAAAGCCAAGGCCGAGCAATCCCACAAAGACTCGCCCGCGGTGAACGTCGCCCAAGAGGTTGATGACCCCGAAGCCTGAGGAGAACCATCATGAAACCCCAATCCCCCGACACCACAGAACATCCCGACGAACCGCGACCACCCGGCGAAGTCGAGCGCGACAACGATGCCCTGCGCCCCACAGACCCGACTCGGCGCAAGGAGAGCGGCAAGGGCACGGAAAGCGGCGAATCCACCGCGCAAGAAACTGCAAAAACTCCCTGAACTGCGTCTATGCTGATTTGCACAGTCGGCGCTGACCCACGGGTCAGAGCCGTCTGCTGCCACCAATCACAGGGAAAGTATTGCTTATGAAACTCCACGCACTGACTAAAGCCATCACCCTCGCTACCTTGCTGTCTGCCACCAGCCTTGGCGCCATGGCTGCGGACATTCCGCTGTCTGCCGTTGTGGAAGCGGATCAGGTCACCACCAAAGTTGTCTCGGTCGATGCTGCCAAGCATCAGGTCGTCCTTGAAGGGCCGGAAGGTCGTCAGGTTCATGTGCAACTGACCGACAAGGCCAAAAACCTCGACAAACTGAAAGTCGGCGATCTAGTCGACATCGAGGTCACCAGCTCCGTCGCCGCCTACCTCGACACTGATGTCGACAAAGGCCTGCCAGGCACTGTCGAGCGTGCCGGCGAAGTCCGTGCCGCCCCAGGCAGCGACAACCCGGGCGGCGAAGCCTACCGTCAGGTGCAGGTTCAGCTGAAAATCACCAAAATCGATCTGAAGAAAAACCAGGTGACCTTCGAAAACCCCGCCGGCCAGTCCAAAACCATCGACGTCGTACGGCCCGAAGTTCAAGCAAAATTGAAAGACCTGAAAGTTGGACAAAGTGTCGTAGTGACCTACACCGACATCCTTAAAGTAACCAGCAAACACGAAAGCTGAGTATTAGCTCTATATATTGATTGTTCTTGTACAACTTTTTTGTATAAGAGCAATCAGTTTTAATGGTCTAACTGGTGAGTTTTTTTGTTGTCGTACAAATCATATTTGAAATGACATTTAATTAATGTGGTATCGATAAATTTCATGATTATGTATACGGACAAGTTTGCCGACTTCAATTAAAATACTTCCCGTTCGCCCAGTGGCAGGGCTCTTTACCAGTGCAGGGATTGCCGAGGCCATTACACTGGGCGAACACCTCCGAGTTCGATACGCACCTGCAGCAATACGTTAAGATGCGCGGCACTTTTCACATCAAGGATGAAAACGGCCGCCGCCGTTCTGACACGGATGAAACCACTCTCCCTTTATCACCCGGCCCTCTACTGGCTGCGCGTGTGGCAAAAAAGACTGTTTCGGCAAATAGCCTGGCACTTCTCCAGCCGGCAATACGCCGTTTCGATCAACACCGAATCCCGCTTGCCCTTTCGCTACCTCAAACACACCTCCAAGCTGATCCGAAGGCTCGGTAACTCCGATATTGCGCTGCAACACAACAAAGTCATCAACCTCAAACTGGCCGTGTCATCGATAAACGGCATAGTCATCGCGCCCGGCGAATACTTTTCCTTCTGCCGCCTAGTGGGCCGACCGACCCACAAACGCGGTTACGTCGAAGGCATGGAACTGTCATTTGGTGAAGCACGCAGCGGCATCGGCGGCGGAATCTGCCAACTGAGCAACCTGATTCACTGGATGGCCATTCACTCACCGCTGGTGGTGGTTGAACGATCGAACCACAGCTTCGATCCATTTCCTGATGAAGGGCGGGTGTTGCCGTTCGGCTCCGGGGCGGCGATTTTTTACAATTATATTGATCTGGTGCTGCATAACCCGACGGATAGGCATTTTCAGTTGAAATTGAATGTTGGGGAGCAGCAGTTGGAAGGGGAGTTGTTGTGTGACCGGGTAAGGGAGTATCGGTATCACGTTTATCAGGTTGGGCATCGGTTTTTGCGCGAGGGCGGGCGGGTGTTTCGGGAGAATGAGATATGGCGGGAGGTGAGGAGCAAGGGGCAGGGGAGTGAGGTGTTGGAGGATGAACGGCTTTATAAGAATCGGGTGGTTGTTAAGTATGAGGTTGAGGAGAGTTTATGGTCGTGAATGTATGAAGAAACGGGTGATTTTAAAATTGCTCGTTTTTGTTTGGAAGTCGATAGAGCTTTTGGGGGGCGAAGCACTAGTCGATAGGGTTGAGCCAGTACATCCGGATCAATTCCTGAAGTAAAGCTCATCCAGTTGCCGTCTCCGAATCCGCAGATATTCCTCCCATACCTTTGGGAAATCTTCATCTTTAGTGAGGGGGAAAGTCAGATAAATGTACTTGCCTTTAACACTTATATATTCGCGTGCACGTTTGAAGGCAGGTTGTTCGTACATCGAGATGCTTTCATCGTATCCGTCATGGCTGTGGGAGATGCTAACCCTGTGCGGAGCGATCATGCCTCGCGCAAAATCAATCACCCAGCCTTGATCCAGCCCAGTGCTCAAATAGCCGTAAACGCCATCATTTGATAGCCGAATACATGATTTTGCCTGAGCACCGTCGTCATCGTTCACCACAATGATCTTGTCTCTGAAGTACTGGATGCTTCGCTGATCCGGTCCTTGCAAAACCAAATTCCAGCCTTCAGCTGACATGCGAAATTCGCCTTGATTTTCGAATTCTGCAATCCAGCCGTTTGAAAGACTGATCTGGTGTTTATTCACGAGAGATCCTGCTTGTTTGATTGATAGGTAGACGTTCTGAAAGTGGCGACTGTCTCACTTTTCCTGCTTCTCCTGCTTTTCGGAATTTTGTCGTTTTGTGGAGCACAGACAGTCAGAGAGCCAAGTCAGACATTGGGCTACCTTATCGGCATCGTCCATCCAGGCCGATTCTTTCTTATCCAGCTCCGTAAATGCATCGACTGCACTCGCTCGATAAAATATCATCCAACCTTCGCGTCCTTCATTGACGATCAGGTAGGTAGTTCCTTGACTTTCGACATTCAGCGACCAACAGCCGAAAAATGCGCGCTGGTCCGAGAATTCGATGACGGAGAACCCGGCACGCTTAACCGCATTTTGCAGATCCGCAAAAGGCATCGGTAGACTCCTGTCATGTGTGAAACCATTTGAGACCCGGATTATGGATCTTTTTTGAGTTTTTCAGGACGATGTAGCCTTTCCACGATCTGTGCCGGGCTCAAAGATGAGCAGGTAATCGACTTCCCGGTTCCTGCAGAGATTAACAAATTCTAAGGCTGCAGTTGGATCAGACATGTAGAGTTCATAAGCAACTCCATCTATCTGATAGTACTCTTCGTAATCCACCAGACGACTGCTGACGGGTATCGAGACATAGGGTTTTCCAGTTTCCAGTTCTATACCAATAGAGAAGCGCTCGGAAATGCTTGTCAGCGTGTCATTGAATTTCATTTTTTCTCTAAAGGTTTGCGATATCGCTAGGGCCGCCATCATTGATAAGCTTTGATAGTCGCCGGTTGTAAAGCTCAATGTCCTGCGCGTTCGGCGTTTTATTTATTTCTTGATGCAGGAATTCCATGCATTTAGATATTAACTGCTTTTCATTGCTAGACATATCCAGGATTAGGTCAAACCTGTTTTCAGATAAGACTGGTGCCTTTTTTCGCATATAGTAATAGCACCCTATATTCTCGAGAAGGTCGTTTGCGTCCTCTAGACTGTTTTTTACGGTAATTACGTATTTTTCAAACGCGTTTTTTAGAATGGGCACGGGATTTTTTTGTGTCTCGAGAAAGCTGCAAAGCCCTTGCCAATTGATGATGTGTAGTTGATTACCCCAGTCGGGATCTCTTGTGAAATAGATGCCGGTTCCTCTGAAGTAGTCTGGGAATTCGTCTCTGTTTAGCGCTTTCTCAAAGTTGCTGATCATTGAAGATGTTCCCAGCCATAAAAATTGGCTTCGGTTAAAGAGGGGCTGATTTTAAAAAAAAGGGAGCGGGTTTCTGTCATTTAAAGACTTTCAAGATCAATGGAGCAGCCGATGCCTTTTAGTTTTTGAACTCGTTGTTCGAATGAAAGCATTTGTAGATCTTTGGTTTTTATATCGTGCTCTTTTCTTAAAAGTCTAAATAGGCGACCTATATTTTCTTTGCTTTTGTTGTCGAGACTCTTGATCAGGTCGTAGTTGTCGGCGGATAGAAATGGGAATTTTTGTCTTGTTATGCAATATGCTGTTATGTTTGAAAGTAGACCTTCAGCGTCTTCGTAGTTTTCATTGAGGTGTCTCGCGTATTCTTCAAATATAGTCGTCAATAAGCCCTGCGCAGCTTTCTGGGTTTTAAGTACGCTGCACATTCCTGCCCAGTTGCCTACATATAGATGATCGCCCCAGTCGGATCCTCTAGCAAAGTAGATACCATTTCCTTTGAAAAAATCGGAAATTTCATGTTGATCTAAGGCAGTTTCGAACGTGGTTTTCATTGGGTTTATTTTTCGCGCGTCTAAGTTTCTCAACAACGTCCCCACCCGCCTGTCATGGGTGATACTCTCTGATCCAATTAAAGCTATTTCTTTTGGTCCGCGTTTGGTTGCTCTCCAAAAAAAATAGCTGATGGCCTCCAATCTCCCTCGCTTGCTGCTTTACGTACTACAGTTTTTCTAAGTCAACTTTACAGCCATTTGTTTTGATTTCGGACAGGAATTGATCGGGACTTATCACGGGTTTGCCGACGTTTTTTTTGGCGTACCCACTACGAAGTATTCTAAATAGATCTCCGATTATTTTTTTGTTTGGTTTGTTAAGGTTTGATACCAAATCAAAACCATCGGCGGACATGAAAGGTGTGTCTTTTCGCATTGAGTAGTAGCAACTGATGTTTAGTAGTAAGGAGTTCGAATCTTCATAGGTATTTTTCAGCGATATTAAGTATTTACTGAATACTTCAAGCAGTATTTCATTTGGGTTGTCTTTCAGTTTAAGGTGCCCGCAAAGCCCCTGCCAGTTGTTGATGTAGAGGTGGTCTCCCCAGTCAGGATCTGGGGAAAAATATTGTCCTTGACCTTTGAAGAACTCTGTGGGTTCGGTATTTTCCATTGCTAGTTGAAATTTTGTTTTCATAGAGCCTTTTTCAAACTCTCAACTCGGCTTGGACAGAAAATAGATCAGGTTCATTCATTATCGTGAATTAAAAAAGGGGTCGGATTTGAATGGCACTTACTTAACATGTTTTGCGTGCCCATTTTTCCTGACATCTGCCCTTGCTGACCGACGTGGTTTGGTCAGCAAGGGGTAGGCTTGAGGTCTTCGTTTTATGGCTCGCGGCTCGATACGACCAGGCCGATTCCCGACGCGCCTCTGAGCAATCAACATCAATAAATTCGACAGGCCATCCTCGTCTTCAGGGCTGCCATATTGTCGCAGTGCCAGCCATAGTTGAAGGCTGTGTTTGAAGCTCAGTTCGCGAGGTAGGCAGTCAGCTAACAGAGCCGATTGTGCCATGAGCATTCGGATCAGATTGTGTGCCAACAGATAGACCCATAACTCTTTGACTGCCATGCCTGGGGTCTTGCAGCTTAACTTTCCAAGTCCCAGCGTAGCTTTGAGATTTCGCAAATCCAGCTCGACATGCCATCGTCCCTTGTACAGCGATTTGAGGGCTGTTTTGGGTGTCTGCTTCGGGCAATGCAACGTGGTGACCAAAGTTTTTCCACCAGCCTTCAACTCTCGCACGGTCAGTCTTTCAGGTGCCTGTTCGTAATGCGTTTGACTCATCCACGGCGGTCTCCTTTCAGGTTTTTTCAACTCGATCAGGTGATCTTCCGAACCGATACTTTGACCCAAGCGAAAGTCCGTGCTGCGCCGTCGAGCACCGTATTGTTCGAACACGCCATCGACACCTCTTCGTTGCAACTCGCACAGCAAGAAATAGGTAGCGTAGTAAGCGTCGCCCAATAAAATGTCGCCTGTTTTCAGCGTGTCGAGCATTGATCTGAGCAGCGTTTGCTCATCGCCGCCCTTGCCTCGGAAACGTCCAAGGGCGGCATCTAAGACGGCGCCGCTGGAAAGGCAAACGATGCCAACCACGCGACACAGGGGAAAACCAAGACCGACTTTCTGACCGCGTGACTGCGGATAGGCCCCCTGATTGGCCGCAGTGTCGGGCATGCTGACCGTCGTACCGTCCACCAGGCGTACAGGCCGTCCCATCCAGCGCCACGACGAAGGTGCGTTATCACTTATCGAAGCACCGGTGTGTCTGACCAGCGTGGAAACCATTTCCACAGGCAGGCGCTTGCGGGCTTTACAGTAGGCGCCCGTGCGAGTGCTATTGGGCTTCATGCCGCCACAAAACCGTTTAATGGACAAGTCGTTGACGGCGTTCTGGCAGGAACGGTCGGCACTCATTGCTTGAGCCAGAAACATAGACAGCGTTTCAGTCGGCGGAAACAGGCGCTCCCGATATTCCGGCAATGCAGACTCGACGCGCTGCAACAGTTCGGGCGCAGTGAGCAGGTTGAAAAACGCATAGGCATCACAGTTCGAAGCGTGTCGATGAAAGCGTTGCTGTTGATGCTGGAGAATTTGACGTCTACGATTCACTGGGGCTGTGTCCTTGGTTTGTCGGGGTGTGTTCGCAACTATCACCGTAGACCAAGACCAGCCCTTCTTCATTTTTTGCTTTCAGCTCAATTGGTTAGCTGCTAAGTAAGTGCCATTCGGGTCGGATTTATTTTCATCAGATAAAATAAATCCGTCCCGAATGGCACTTACTTAACATGTTTTGCGTGCCCATTTTTCCTGACATCTGCCCTTGCTGACCGACGTGGTTTGGTCAGCAAGGGGTAGGCTTGAGGTCTTCGTTTTATGGCTCGCGGCTCGATACGACCAGGCCGATTCCCGACGCGCCTCTGAGCAATCAACATCAATAAATTCGACAGGCCATCCTCGTCTTCAGGGCTGCCATATTGTCGCAGTGCCAGCCATAGTTGAAGGCTGTGTTTGAAGCTCAGTTCGCGAGGTAGGCAGTCAGCTAACAGAGCCGATTGTGCCATGAGCATTCGGATCAGATTGTGTGCCAACAGATAGACCCATAACTCTTTGACTGCCATGCCTGGGGTCTTGCAGCTTAACTTTCCAAGTCCCAGCGTAGCTTTGAGATTTCGCAAATCCAGCTCGACATGCCATCGTCCCTTGTACAGCGATTTGAGGGCTGTTTTGGGTGTCTGCTTCGGGCAATGCAACGTGGTGACCAAAGTTTTTCCACCAGCCTTCAACTCTCGCACGGTCAGTCTTTCAGGTGCCTGTTCGTAATGCGTTTGACTCATCCACGGCGGTCTCCTTTCAGGTTTTTTCAACTCGATCAGGTGATCTTCCGAACCGATACTTTGACCCAAGCGAAAGTCCGTGCTGCGCCGTCGAGCACCGTATTGTTCGAACACGCCATCGACACCTCTTCGTTGCAACTCGCACAGCAAGAAATAGGTAGCGTAGTAAGCGTCGCCCAATAAAATGTCGCCTGTTTTCAGCGTGTCGAGCATTGATCTGAGCAGCGTTTGCTCATCGCCGCCCTTGCCTCGGAAACGTCCAAGGGCGGCATCTAAGACGGCGCCGCTGGAAAGGCAAACGATGCCAACCACGCGACACAGGGGAAAACCAAGACCGACTTTCTGACCGCGTGACTGCGGATAGGCCCCCTGATTGGCCGCAGTGTCGGGCATGCTGACCGTCGTACCGTCCACCAGGCGTACAGGCCGTCCCATCCAGCGCCACGACGAAGGTGCGTTATCACTTATCGAAGCACCGGTGTGTCTGACCAGCGTGGAAACCATTTCCACAGGCAGGCGCTTGCGGGCTTTACAGTAGGCGCCCGTGCGAGTGCTATTGGGCTTCATGCCGCCACAAAACCGTTTAATGGACAAGTCGTTGACGGCGTTCTGGCAGGAACGGTCGGCACTCATTGCTTGAGCCAGAAACATAGACAGCGTTTCAGTCGGCGGAAACAGGCGCTCCCGATATTCCGGCAATGCAGACTCGACGCGCTGCAACAGTTCGGGCGCAGTGAGCAGGTTGAAAAACGCATAGGCATCACAGTTCGAAGCGTGTCGATGAAAGCGTTGCTGTTGATGCTGGAGAATTTGACGTCTACGATTCACTGGGGCTGTGTCCTTGGTTTGTCGGGGTGTGTTCGCAACTATCACCGTAGACCAAGACCAGCCCTTCTTCATTTTTTGCTTTCAGCTCAATTGGTTAGCTGCTAAGTAAGTGCCATTCAAATCCGTCCCCTTTTTTTCTTGTTTGTCCCGCTTGTTTGTATTTGAATTTCTGTGGTTTATTTGTCGAGTGTGATCATGTATTTGTCAGGGCTAGTCCAGCTGATCATCTTGAATTTTCCATTTAGAAGTCCTTTGTCTCTTAAATATTCAAATACTTCTGCAGGACACCACTCTCTACCATCAGAAAAATAAAAATCAAGCTCTCTTAGTTTATTAAATACTTCGGCTTTTTTTTCATCGGTTGGTGTGTTGATTTTATATTCGTTAAGATCGATATCATTTGTAAAGCCAATATCGAGAAGTTTTTCTTTGGTTCTAGCCTCTAGAATTTTAACTCTGACAAAATCGCTGTCGGATTTTGTGACATAGGCATGGATTGTATTCATTTCAGTAAAATCTCTGTCATGGTAGACACACCAGGCGCATCGGTAGTGGGGATAGAATCGATTACCATCTCTGGCGCCCCTCCCGGTAGATGGTTTCCTGGGCCTTCAAATTTTTCATTACCTGCAAGTGGGCTTCTAGGCGAGCGTTCTTGGATTCCATCAATTTTTCTGATTTTAAAGCCATTCTGAAGGCTTCCTTTTTCTAATCCAAATGCGGCTTCTAAATTGAGAATTTGGTCTTTGCTCAGTGTCATTTTTCCATTTGCTGAGAAATCTCCAACTAGATCGCTGATGCCTTTTTTGTCAGAAATAAAGGATCCGTCTCTTCCGATGCTTGGGTATTTATCCCACGCTATTGGGCTAATGTTGTACCCAACATTGTCTTCTAACATCTGAGCTTGGCGTTGTCTTGCTTGAAGAACTTTTGCGCTTGGTATGCCAGGATCACCCGGGTCTACTTTGGCTTGTGCTTCTGGGGTTTCTATTGCCCTATCGGGCTTACAACCATCTGCGCCAGGGCAGTTATTCAACCCCAACGGATCCACCCACCCCGTAGGGTTAGGCACGTACTGGTAGTTATTCAACCCCCCAGCCAGCTTGATCGGATCCGGCGTCAGATACCGCCCAGTGCCCGGATTGTAGTAGCGATGCCGGTTGTAATGTAAGCCCGTTTCCCCGTCGAAGTACTGACCCTGAAAGCGCAGCGGGTTGTCGATTTCGGCAATGTCGAGGGTGGCAAGGTTGCCGTAGGCGCGGTATTTCGCCGACCACATGATCTGGCCGCTGTAGTCGGTGAGTTCCTGCGGGGTGCCGAGGTGGTCGAGTTGGTAGTAGAACGGTTCGGCTTTGAGCGGGCCTTCGCCATCGAGCATGGCCAATGGGCGGAAGGTGCCCGGTTCGTAGATGTAGCTGCGATAGCGGTTGTCGGCGCTTTCGGCGATGAGGCGTTCGCCTTGCCACAGGAATTGCGTGGTGTGGCCATCGACGGTTTTGGCGATGCGGCGGCCAAAGGCGTCGTATCTGTAGGTTGCGTTACTGCCGCCGGGGAGGCTGACGCCGATCAGGCGGTGTTGGCAGTCGTAACGGTACTCGGTGACGAGTTTCTGTCCGGTTCCTCGACGTTCGCGCGCCAGGTTGCCGTAGGCGTCGTAGTCGTAGTGGCGGTCGCCCTGCATGAGCAGGCGATTGCCTTTGACGTTGGCCAGGTTTGCGGTTGGCTGGTCGCCCTGGCCCAGGAGGTTGCCTGCCGGGTCGTGGGCAAAGCTTTCCGGGGTGCTGCCACGGACGTTGATCAGTCGGTCGAGCGGGTCGTAGTGGTAGCTGCGATTGCCTTTGCGGCTGTCGTCGATGCCGGCGAGATTGCCATTGGCGTCGTAGGCGTAGCGCCGTTGGAAAAGGTTGCGATCTTGCTGACCCACCGTGTGGGCTTGCAGTCGGCCTTGTTCGTCGTACTGGTATTGGCTGAGCAGCAGGCCTTGTTGACGTTGCTGCTCGCGGCCGGCGCTGAACTGGTGAGTGGTCAGGCGTGAGCCGTTGAGGTCGATGCTGCTCAGGCGGCCACCGGACTGGTGGCGGTAGTCGAGTTTGCTGCCGTCGGGGAGGCGGCAGTGGCTCAGTTGGCCGAGTTTGTCGTACTCGTAACGCGTGGTGCCCCAGCCTTGGTGTTCGGTGATCAGCCGGTCTTGCAGGTCATATTCGTAGGCGAGAGGCCAGTGGCCGTCGTCGACGTTTACCAGGCGACCCAGTGCGTCGTAGCTGTAGTGAATTTCTTCGCCATCGGCCAAGGTTTTAACCAGCAAGCGGCCAGCGGCGTCGCGCTGGTACTCGGTAACCAGTTCGCTGCCGTCGTCGCCAAATTCGGTTTTCTTCAGCAATTGGCCGTTGAGGTCGTACTCGTAAGCGGTGCGGCGACCGTCGAAGCCGGTTTCCTGCTGGATCAGGCCGTTAGGGTAGTAATCGAGGTGGTAGTGCTCGCCACGTTCATTTTCGATCTCGCTGAGTAGCAGGCGCGAGTTGTCGTAGTGGTAACGCAGTTGGCTGCCGTCCGGGTTGATGCGACGACTGACCAGATGCAGGTTATCTGCATACTCGTAACGGGTGACGCGGCCCAGTTCGTCGCGTTCGGCGGTGACTTTGCCGTAAGCGTTATAGGTAAACGCACGGGTTGCACCGCCGGGCAGGGTGATTTGCGCGAGGCGGTTCGCCGCGTCCCATTGATAGTGGGTGATTGCGCCGCTTTCGTCCTGGCGGGTGATCTGTCGGCCCAACGCGTCGTAGCGATACTTGCGATGACCGCCGTCGGGCAGCTGTTCTTCGAGCAGTTGACCGAGGTTGTTCCAGCCCAGTTGATGGCGGCTGCCATCAGGATGACGGATCTCCAGCAGACGGCCCTGGCGGTTGTAGCTGTAGTGGGTCGAGTTGCCGTCCGGGTCGATTTGTTCGGTAATGTCGCCCTGATCGTTGCGCCAGTAGGTCCAGGTGGCCGGACCTCGGTTCACTACACGGACGAAGCCGTGGTAGTACTCGTAAGTGGTGGGGGCGTCTTCCGGTGGAATCACCGCGACCAGTCGGCCGGCTTCGTTGTACTGGTACTCGGTGACTGCTCCCAGTGGATCTTTTTCGCCAATCAGTCGGCCCTTGTCATCGTAGGCCTTGAGGTGTTCGGCACCATCCGGGTCAACCTTGGCGACCAGTCGGGCCTGATCGTCGTGGGTGTAGATTTCTTCGCTGCCGTCGGCGTTGGTGACCGTGACGCTGCCCTTGTCATCCCAGGCGTAGTGCGCGTCCATCTGCGAGAAGCTCGCCCAGTGATGGATGCAGCGTGCCGATTTACCTTCCTTTTCCCATTCCCAATAGAAACTCGCGCCGCCGGCCAGTTGGCGCTCAAGAATGACGTTTTGATCGTTGTAGGCGTAGCGTTCTGCTTCACCGGCTGCGTTTCGGGCTTCGATCAGGCGATGCTGGGCGTCGTAGCCATAGGTGACCAGGGTCTGAACGGTGCTCCAGGCATCTTCCAGATTGTCCGCCGGGCTGAATTGCTGATAGTCGATGGCGACGATGTGCTTGCGGTCATAACGCACGAGGAGGGCGCGACCGGCACCGTTATCGACACGCTTGATTCGCCCGTGGATGTCACGGGTAATGTGCAGGCGATTGCCGTAATCGTCGCTGATGGCGATCAGCGTTGCGCCCTTGCTGTTGTAGCGGAAGTGGTAGAACTGTTTGCGCTCGCCGGCCTGTGTGAGGACTAGCTCGGAAGGGTCATCGCCGATGAAAATGGCCGCTTCCGAGAGGCTGTTGGTGATCGCCGGACGCTGCACGCTTGGCAGCGGGAACGTGGTGACACGGTTCTCGTGGTCGGTCCAGATGACTTCGTCTTCGTGGATGTCAACGCGTTGGGCCAGGGCATGGCTCCAGCCGTAGCCGAGGCCGCAATCGATTTCTGCAGCGCTGGTGCGGTAGAGTCGCGTCCAGATGAAGGGCAACAAACCACCGAGCTCGCCATCGGTCAGGGTCAGCAGCTCTTCGCCCGTGACCATCGATACGGGGCAACCATTGGTGCAGGTTTTCTTGGCGCAGGTAGCACTTTTATCGTCAGGCGTCTTCGACTGCGTCGAAACGTCGTCGACCTTTTCCTTTGGGGTGAGGGTGGTCTGTTTTTCTTTCTTGCCACGCGGAAACGAAGAAGCGTCTTTCACTTCCTGCTTCGGCGTATCCGTGGTTTTTGGAACCTGACTTTTGGACCCGTTGGCGGCAGCCTCGTCGATTTTAATCGCCGCCGTTTTGGTCGGCTTCATCGGCACATTCTTGGCGCTGGCAATCAACGGTTTCGACACTTCAGCGTGTGCCGGCAGGCTGTGTTTGCCGCTCAACGTCATCAGTTTCGCGGCCAGTTCTTCGAGGTACTTGATGGCTGTACCGGACTTGACTGTCGATAGGGCTTTGGTGCCCACCCGCACAGCGATCCCCGCACCACCGGTGAGGCAAATGCCCAGCACCACGTTGATCAGGAACTCCGCTGCAATCGCCGTCACCACGTCGACAATGACCTGCGGAGGCAGCATTCCGACCCAAGCGACAATTGCCGAAACGTAGATGAACATCAGGGGTTCGTCACTGAGGATCAACAGGCCTGAAGCTATGGATTCCTTGGAGGCGGCATAGAGCTTGTCGATTTCGACATCCGATAAGTATTTGCGCAGCTTTTCGAGATTTTCCTTTGGATGTGCGAGCAGTTCGAACAGGCTTTTGATGTCATCCCACAGCCTGAGCAACGCTTTTTCCAGGCCATCCATCGCTTGTTTCAACAGGATGACCGAACGGCCCATGCGGTCGGCCGCCGAGTAGCTGGCCCACTGTGGCTGAAACTTGCCCGACCACTCGCTTTGCAGCCAACCGTCGAGATTGCCGATTACGCCCTGATACGAGTCGTAGAGTGCTTTGACGTCGCTTTGGGAAACGTTGGGGAAAAAGGTGATGCGGTACATCTGGCCTTTCTTGCAGCCGTCGATCACCTTGATGCCGCTGGGGCCGATGGTTGTTTCAATGACAGGGCCGGTGACGTCGTCGTAGAGCGTGCCTTTGGTGACGGGCTCCAGTTTCACCGGCGTATTGCCTATGGGGACGAAGCGCGCCGATTCGAACATGTGGATCAGGGTGAAGTCGCCCGCCAGGGGGCAGGTCGCGTAGGTCTCGACCGCACCGGTTTTGGTCTTGCGTTTGGTCACGCTGACTTCATTGCCGACTTTGAATGTCTGGTCGACATCGAGTGCCCAGCCAGTGAGAAAACCGTCCGCCCACTCCTTGTAATCGCTCAGGCAGTTCTTGAAGTCTTTGAGAATCAGGTTCACGTCAGGCGTTTTGGCGTCCAGCACGCGCAAGACCAAGGTACCAATCGGGGTATTCATGACGTGACTTCCTTTGTCAGCTGAGCAGCAAGACGCTCTGCCATATCTTCTGTGTTGGGTTGTTGGCGAACGAAGCGCTCGACCTTGTGCCGCAAGTTACTTTCGGGGAAGGCGAAGAACAGTTCCGGGCAGTCTTCACCCAGCCACTGCATCAGGTTGTCAACGACGGTGGTGTGATCTTTTTCCGCCAGCGTATCGAGCAGCTTCTGTGGCACTTCCCACCACGGCCATTTCTTCGCCGGAGGTACGGACCTGGGTCCCACCGTCAGGCTCTGCCCGTTGATCAAGTAACGGTCGAACACGGGCAGAACCTCGCCAGCGCTGGCGCCCAGTCCTTCAAGAATCGGGTAAATATGCCGCCCGTCCCAGAACCGGAAAAACACCTCGGTACCGTCGGGTGTCCGCACTTGGGTCAGGCTGCGAAGATGCTCGAAAACTACGTCCGGCTCGCTGGTGGACACTGCCAGCCAACCCCAGTCCAGGGCATCGGTTTCGCCGATCCACTGCAGAAAACCGGCATTGGGTTTCAACTCGGCGAGGTAGGGCATGACCGGTTGCCAGTCAGCGTAGGGTGTACCGCTCCAGATGGGCTGCAATTCTGCGGCCGCATCGTGTTGGTAGTACGCCTTGAGCGGATCGGCATCGCTGGCATTGCTGATGACGGCGTAAAGACGCTCACCCGATAGCAGCGGGGCTTCGGATAACCAGACCTGTGGGGAAATGTTTTCAGATGTCACAACAGCCGTCCTTGATGAGTGAATCTAAAAACTCATGTCAGCTTCAATGTTTTCTTCGTAAGTCGAGAGCAACTTCTCAACGCTTTCGTTTCCGGCGTATTTTTCTTTTAACTGCTTCAGCTGTTGGTCTGTGCCCTTGCAATATTTATTGATATCGCTGATGACACGATCGAGATTTCCCGGGTCGGCAGGGTCCGGCTCAGGAATATCACCGCGTAAAGAGTCACAGTTGTCTCTGTTTTTGATGTAGCTGGAGACGTCGGTCGGAACGGACTCATGATTTTCCGCTTCACAAGAATTCGACGTTGGCTCTACGTCGTAACCGAGGCTCAAATACAGGTGACCGTTCAAGTTCCCATTTTTTCTTGAGAAGAGGTGAACGCCTTCTTGGCTCAAGCAGGTGCTGATAGTTGTAGCTTGATCCTTGACCTCAACGGCCGAGGCGCCGTTTTCGGTTGCATTTTTACCCACTACCGCTATGCCGATGAAAGGCTCTTTGTATTGAATGTCGAGCCCATAGATGTGTATGTCGGATTCGTTGAGCAGGTCCATTGCATCACCCGGCTGCTGCTTTTCCCCAGTTGTTTTTGTTAACTTGCAGCAAGCAGCGGTTCCCTTGTCTTTAGGGAATTGGACTGAAATGACTTCGTTGCTTTCAATTTTCTGGGTTGTATATAAATAAGTTTTCCCGTCTGGATTACTTTTAATAAATCCAAACCCAATGTCTTGGGCAGATGCTGGCCCTGAAAAAATAGTCAGAATGATGAGCAGGGCAAGTTTAATGTCCATCGGTTGACCAATGTGGAGGGTCGGAAACAAGCTTTTTAACTCCATATGTACTACCTACTGGATTCAAGTCGCTTAAATGAGTAATCACAACGGAGGCGCCAGAAGCATTGACAATTGTTTTTCCAGACATGTTGGATATTGTCATGTCAATGGCTTTTCGCTGTGTGTGGCGGCTTGTCAGTGCCGGCGGATAAACGATTCCATAGCCCGACGCCATGCTGGTCGCGGCGCTGATCGATTGCGCTGAGGTGCTATGAACCCACTCAATGTTTACACCGTCCATTTCAGGTACGTCTTCCGCTGCAATAATTCCTTTAGAGATTGCTGAGGAATAGTGCATTAAATACGCACGCTCTTTGGGCCGATAGGTTGCAGCAATTGAGACACTGCCTCCGGCTTCTTTTATGGCGGCAATGAATTTGTTCACGTTTGCTTCGAATTCAGTCGTGAGGTCGCCCACACTTGTACTGGTCGGAAATCGTGCAACCCATTGCGTGCCGCTTAGCTCCTTGGTCGGGATGCTAACAGTTACAGGTGTCTGATCCGTGGTGGGAGTGAGCGTCGCTTGTTGTGTTGCCATAATACGGGGCCTCGATAGTGGCTTTTTCAGCTTTGTTAGATGAGACTTTTTGGGTCATCCCCTTATTGTCAGTGACTCCATCAACAATAATCCCGGATTCAAGCGTTATTCGATAGGGGACATTCTGCTTTGGTTTACCCGTTTTTTCATCATTGACTAAAAACACTAAGTCGTGACTGGTTTTTTCAGTATCTTGGGCTGGTTTTGCTATATCGCATACACCCGCCTTGCACCTTTCACACTCTTCACAAAAAGGCGCATTACGTTTCAACGTATTGATCTGCGCCGGCGTCAACACCGCACCCGCCTTATCCGCATCCGCCTGCTTCAACACCCCCGGCAACAACGGCGCAGCCCCCGTCCCGCTTCCCGGCCCACCCCCAGAGTTCATGTTGATCACCGGCCCGCTCAGGGTCACGCCGCTGGCGTCGATCTTGATAAAGCTGCCGCCACCAATCAGGGTCAGTTCACTGCCCGCTTCGAGCACGACTTTCATGCCGCTGCTCAGGTGGATTTCCTGGCCGGCGTCGATGAATTGCCCGGTGCCGATCTTGATGTGCTGGTTCACGCCCACGGTCAGGTGGTCGTTGGCGCGGGCTTCGACTTTGCGGTCGGCGTAGACGGTGTGGTGTTCTTCGGCCTTGAATTCGCTGTAGCTGTTTTTCTCGACGGTGTCGTGGCGTTCGTTGCCGACGCGGATTTTCTGGTCGTGTTCGACGTTTTCGTCCCAGTCGCGCTGGGCGTGCAGGAAGATTTGCTCCTGGCCTTTTTTGTCTTCGATGCGCAGTTCGTTGAAGCCGCCACCGCCCTTGGAGCTGAGGGTTTTGAAGGTGCTGCGGGTTTTGTTCGCCGGCAGGGGGTACGGGACGACGTTTTCCTTGTGGTACAGGCAGCCGCTGATCAGCGGTTGGTCGGGGTCGCCTTCGAGGAAGGTGACGAGGACTTCCATGCCGATCCGCGGGATGGCGATGCCGCCGTAGTGGGCGCCGGCCCAGGCGGAGGAGACGCGCAGCCAGCAGCTGGTCTTGTCGTCGGCCTGGCCTTCGCGGTCCCAGTGGAATTGCACTTTGACGCGGCCGTACTGGTCGCAGTGGATCTCTTCACCCTTGGGCCCGGTGACCACGGCGCTTTGGCTGCCGAGGATGCGCGGCTTCTTTTGCGTCAGCGGCGGGCGGTTCGGCACGTCCCATGGCGTGGCCTGGAAGCGGTTGCGGTAGCCCTGGTGGAAGTCGCCCTTGAGATTGGTCGTGTTGCTGGTGACCGACTCTTCCAGCACTTGCGGCTGTTTGCCTTCGTGCAGGACTTCGGTCATCAGCCACAGGTCGTTCCATTTGGCTTTCGGGTGTTGGGTCAGGGCCAGGAAGTGGCCGCTGACCAGCAACGGCTGATCGCTTTTGCCTTCGGCGAGTTGGAAGTCGCTGCGGTGGCGTTCCAGGTTGCGCTTGGCCAGGTGTTTGCCGCGCTCGCGGTCGATGAAACGACCGGGGTAATCGTAGTCTTCGAGGTCGGGCAGGGCGTCGCCGCGATTTTCGCTTTCGAGGGTGATGCGCGGTTTTTCGAAGTCGTAATCGCGGCGGGTGGTGCGGCTGGTGCGGGTTTCCAGGCGCAGGTCGAAGCGCTTGATCACCGGGTCGTTGGCGACCATGCCGGAGTCTTGCTGATAGGCCACGGGTGCGAGTTTCGGGAACACCGTCTGGTCATCGCCGAACACCAGTTTGTGGGCTGTGGCGCTGTGCTGGAAGTGGTAGTGGATACCTTCTTCCTCGCACAGGCGCTGGATGAATTGCAGGTCCGACTCATCGTACTGAACGCAGTAAATGCGCTCGGGATAAATCGCCCCGACTTTGAATTCATAGGCGTTGCTTTGGATGCCGTGCTCTTCGAGGACCATGCCGATGATTTTCGGCACAGTGAGGTTCTGGAAGATGCGTTGGTTGATGCGGTGCGCGAGGTAGGACAGTTGCGGGCGCAGGGTCACCGTGTAGCGGGTCAGGCGTTTGCCGGAATCACCCTGGGCGGCGCGGTAGATCTGGCCATGGATGCCGCTGCCGTCAGGCGAGAGCTGCAAAAAGGCCGGTTTGTGCAGCAGGGTCTCAAGGTCCAGGGACGGCTGTTCACTGACCAGTTCCACCTCAAACACAAAAGGCTGGCTGATGGCTTCCCGACCTTGCAGGGAAAGGACCTGAAAGTCGCTGGAAAGACCTTCGATGGTCAGGGCAAAGTGAGTTTGATTGGCCGGCGCGAACATCCCTTGTTCCTCGTGCAGTGCTGCGGCATGCGCTGACACCCGGAAACCGGGTCAACGGACGCGAAATTCTGGAAGGGCGGAAACAACATCGACCAGCAGAGCTGGCCGATGCTTGTGACGGTCGGCCTGATTTAGGCGACCGGCAGACGCCAGTCATCGGAACCCGAAGTACCGGATACTTCGTGGGTCCAGGTGATTTTGCGGTAGGTGAACTGTACTTCTTCCAGGTGCGTGAAGTGGGAGTTCGACGGATCCTGGCAGTTGTGCATTTTGTTGTTGATGGCGACGATGATCGCGTCTTCCAGTTTGGTGGTGTAGTAGTGCTCTTGGGTACCTTGAGCCGAAGTGCGGTACCACTGGATAACGATTTCGCTCATGCGCTCGCCGGAGGTCAGAGCAGCTTGCAGCAGTGGCGAAGCCTTGTCGTAGACCTTGGTGATTACAACTGGCTTGTGAACGCGCTGACCGGTTGGCTGGCCGGACTGCGGATCACGCGGGATGATCACGTCGTGGCTGAAAGCCTGAACCATGACCTGGTCTTCGTGACCTTCCTGGTAGGTGTTGCCAACCGAGTCGGCGGTGAATGCGCCGGCAGTGATCAGACCTTGTTTTTCGCCAGTGACGGACATGTACGCTGGAGTAGCCATGGATGTGCTCCTTGCTGAATAAAGTGAGAGTGCCCGGGAGGCGGTATCGCCCGGTGGGTGCCTGACTGTTATCAAGGTCCGTGCCAGAAACGGTTAAGGCCATGTAAATCAAGGTATTGAGGCTTGTTTTAGAGGGCGGCGAATATTTCTAAAAGCGCTGTCGCCTGAATATGCGCAAGTTCTTGCGCAGTACTGCGCAAGAACTTGCGCACTTGGCTGGAGGGCCTGACAGGCCGGGCGATCAGCGATCCTTCAGGGGCTTTTGACGCGAGCAGTGCGCAACTTCTTGCGCAGCAAGGCTTTACGCCATCACTCAAAGGCGCCTGGCATCCAGTGCAACGAATCAACTGCCCGAGTGGTCCATAAAAACAGCGCCGTCGAGCGTCCGAACAAGCCTGAAGTGGAGTGAGCACGACATGAAAATCCTGATGGTTTTAACGTCCCACGATCGATTGGGTGACACGGGTAAGAAAACCGGCTTCTGGCTGGAAGAATTCGCCGCACCGTACTTCGCCTTCAAGGATGCCGGTGCTCAACTGACGCTGGTCTCGCCCAAGGGTGGCCAGCCGCCGCTGGACCCGAAAAGCGACGAGCCGGACGCGCAAACCGCTGCCACCGAGCGCTTTCGCAAAGACTCCGCGGCGCAGTCGGCGCTGGCTTCCACGGCTGTGCTGAGTACCGTAAGACCAGCCGATTACGACGCCGTGTTTTATCCTGGCGGTCATGGTCCGCTGTGGGACCTGGCCGAAGACAGCTATTCGATTTCGTTGATCGAAGCGTTTATCAAGGCAGGAAAACCGGTCGCAGCGGTCTGCCATGCGCCGGGTGTGTTGCGTGACGTCAAGGGTGC
This sequence comes from Pseudomonas sp. RT6P73, assembly GCF_054897715.1. Lineage (NCBI taxonomy): Bacteria > Pseudomonadati > Pseudomonadota > Gammaproteobacteria > Pseudomonadales > Pseudomonadaceae > Pseudomonas > Pseudomonas sp. RT6P73. The sequence goes on from NZ_JBUBUV010000002.1 coordinate 1,982,156, forward strand.
GGATGGTCAGCCACTGGTCAAAGGCAAGCGTGTGACAGGCTTTACCAACACGGAGGAAGAGGCGGTGCAACTGACGAATGTCGTGCCGTTTCTGGTGGAGGACATGCTGAAGGAGAAGGGTGGTGAGTATTCCAAGGGCGCGGATTGGGCGAGTTATGTGCTCACCGATGGCTTGCTGATCACCGGGCAGAACCCGGCGTCGTCCGAGGCTGCGGCTGAGGCGTTGTTGAAGAAACTAGCCTAACCGCCGGACCTGTAGCAGCTGTCGAGCAGCGCGAGGCAGCGTTCGGCTGCGAAGCAGTCGTGAAATCAGGAGATGCGGTGTTTCAGGAAAACCGCAATCTCAGGTTTTACGACTGCTGCGCAGCCGAACGCTGCCTCGCGCTGCTCGACAGCTGCTACAGGTCCGCGGCGCCTTAGATAGCGGGGTTCAACGCGGAAAAACACTGCTCGATCGAGCGTCGCTGCGTTTCGGCATACAGTCCCAATTCATCAATGGTCGAGCGCCCCAGCGCCTGTTCAAACGCTTGCTGGTTTGAATGCACGCCATAGTGGGTCTGCGCTGCGTCCCCAAGGTTCGACTGGAAAATCCCCGCCGCGCTCACCGGCAGAAAATCCTCATACACCAATGGTTCAACACGCAAATAACCGCCGCTGAGCAAATCTTCCAGCGGCAACGATTTCAGCTCATCCGCCGCCAGGCCTTTTTCCGTGACGAAGTAGCGAAAGTACGCCAGCTCTTGTTGGCGCATGCCTTCGTAGGTGTCAGGGAATTCGCTGAAGTGCTGAGCCATCAGCGCGTTGTAACGCGCGGCATTGGCCTCGTTGGGGAAGTCCTTCAACTCATCACGGGCGGCGTTGAGCAAACGGTCATAAAGCGCCCGGCCTTTTGGCGTGAGTGCTGCGCCGCGCTGTTCGATTTCACCGAAACGGGCGCTGTGGCTGCCGCGGGTCTCGGCTTGATCGGTGAAGGCGATCGGCTCGTCCAGCGCCTTGAAGCTGGTCTGGCGCAGCAGAATCGGGCACTGACGGCGGGGCGGGCCTTCGATGACGGCTTTGGGCGTGATGCCGTGGGCGGGCATTTGCGCCTGGACGATGTCGATGTCCAGGGTGCGCGGCGTCAGGTGATTGATGTGCGGGCCCTTGAACGCAACAACGTCGGCGATCAGTCGATGCTGTGCGCTGAGTTTCTGGTACTGCTCGGCGGTGACCGTGGCGCTGTGATGCCAGCGAAAGGTTTCCAGCGCCTGTTCGACGAAATCCTGGGCTTCTTGTTCGGTAAGACCGCCCTCGGCTTCGGCACGCTTGATCAGTGCAAGCGCTGCCGGGGTGAAGATCTGGCGTTTATCCAGCACTGACTGGGCGAAAGCTCGCAGTTCCAGGTCTTCGATCAGTTCCAGGCGCAGCAGCGAGGTGAACACCCGGAACGGGCTGATCTGCAACGAAGCTTCGTGCACGGCGCGAAATGCCGTGGAATGCACTGGAACGCCGGCCGGAGTCAGGTCGTAATAGCCGACGGGGTGCATGCCCATCACCGCGAACAGTCGGGCGAGGGTGGCCAGTTCGTCAGCGGTGCCGACGCGGATCGCGCCGTGACGCTCCAGGTCCAGCCGCTCGATTTCGCCGGTGCTGTTAAGCTGGCGGGCCACCTGCGGATCGCTTTCCAGCACGTGAAGGTTGGTCTGCTCCACCAACTTCATCAGCGCGCCGTACAGCGGCACTTCTTCGCGGTACATGTCGGACATCGCTTTGGAGAAGCGTTGGCGGATCAGGTCAGGGCTGACGAAGCTTGGGTGGCTCATGAAAAAAATTCCTGGCACGGTAACGAGAAGGATGTGGGAAAAGATCGCAGCCTTCTGCAACGCCGACAAACGAAGAATCTTACGGACTTCATTCTCCCAGGGACTGCATTCACTGTGCCGGTGTAGCAGCTGCCGAGCAGCGCGAGGCTGCGTTCGGCTGCGCAGCAGTCGTAAATCCTGAATGCACGGTATTACTGAAACCGCGCGGTGCCTGATTTTACGACTGCTTCGCAGCCGAACGCAGCCTCGCGCAGCTCGGCAGCTGCTACACGATCTCGGGGATTACAGATGCGAACGGCTCTCCGAGCGCAGCGACCCCAAAAACTCGCCATACAACCGTGCGGTATTGGCCGGCTGCTCGACCATCGGCATATGGCCACTGTGATCCCAGATATCCACGCGTAAATCAGCGATGCCTTTACTCCACACCGCCACGCTGCTGACGTCGATCAGGCGGTCCTTGTGCCCCCACAGCAACAGCGCCGGGCACTTGATGTCGGGCAGTTTGGGCTCCATCGGCGGGCTGGCACGAAAGTCGTTGAAGATTTCTTCCAGCTCATCGCGACTCTGTTCATAACGCTGCGCGATGGCGTCCAGCACCACGCCGGGCACCCACGGCGGCTCGGCCATGGTCATGGCGTAGAAGCGCTGGAACTCCTCCCGTGAATGAATCAAAAACGGGTTGTGCCCCTTGGCCAAATGTCGCTCCAGGTCGCTGGGCTCGGGAGACGTGACGCCGGCCGGATCGATCAGGGCGACGGAGGCAATCCGGTCCGGGTATGTCGCCGCCAGCCACGCCGCGATGTAGCCGCCCATTGAGTTGCCGATCACATGGACTTTCTCGACCCCGCATACGTCCAGCAGCTGGATCATCCGCTTGGCCTGCAGAGGAATATCGTAGCCGCCACCGGCCTTGAACCCGGTTTCGCCATGACCGGCGATGTCAGGGATGATCACCCGATAATTGCCGACAAAGTGCCGGGCGAAGCGCAGCCAGATGTTCTTGTCGGCGCTGTACCCGTGCAACATCAGCACACTGCTGGACGCTTCGTACGGCCCGCCTTGCCAGGTCGAGACGGTCATTTCCGTGATCGGTACGACGATCTTGTGCAGCCGATACAGCTTGGCTTCCATGGCCATACTCAGGTCATAGACCCAGTAACCGATGGCCGGGTAACTCAGCCAACTCCAGGCTACAAAAACCGCGATAAGGACAACCAACACAAGCATCAGGCATCTTCCTTTTACGTGATCAGGACAAAATGTGGTCAGCGGGTTTCAGTGCCCGGGTCAAACGGTGATAGCTGAAACTGAACCCCGGAAACATGGCAATCACATGACCGCTCTTGCTTTGATACCAACTGTGGCAACCTCCGGACTTCCACACGGTGCGCTCCATTTCGCGGTGGATCATCTCAGTGTAGGTACGTTCTGCTTCGGGGCGTACTTCGATGCTGCGCAAACCGTGTTCTTTCAGCGTACGGATGCAGTCGAGGATGTAATTCATCTGCGATTCGATGATGAACAGCGCTGAGGTGTGGCCGATGCCGGTGTTGGGTCCGGTGACGATAAACAGGTTGGGGAATTCCGGCAGGCTGGTGCCCAGATAGGCCCGCGGGTACTGCGCCCAGACGTCTTTGAGTCGGGTGCCGTTTTTGCCGGTGACCGGGTAGGAAATCACCCCGTCGGTGGCGTCGTACCCGGTGGACCAGACGATCAGGTCCAGGTCGATGTGCTGACCGTCCTGGGTGACGATGCCGGTTTCGTCAATGGAGGCGATGCCCTGTTCGCGACTGTGCAACGTCACGTTGCTGCGGCCGAGCGCCGGGTAAAGGGTGCTTGAGACAATCACGCGCTTGCAGCCTATGGTGAAGTCCGGGGTCAATTTGCGGCGCAATTCGGGGTCGGGCACCTGGCGTTTGAGGAAGCGCAGGGCGTGTTGCTGGACCAGGCGGATGGCCGGTTTCGAGTATTTGAAGGCGATGACACGGGTTTCGAACTGCCAATAGAGCATCCAGCGCAGCAGTTTGTATGCCGGTTTGAGGCCCAGCAGCCAACGCTGGAAAGGTCCGAAGGTGCGGTCGGCGCGTGGCAATACCCAGTGCGGCGTGCGCTGGAACACATGCAAGTGCTCGACGTCGGGGGCAATGGCCGGAATGACCTGCGCCGCACTGGCGCCGCTGCCGACGATGGCGACGCGTTTGTGGCAATAGTCGAAGGCGTGATCCCAATTGTTTGTGTGAAAAGTCTTGCCCTGAAAGCGTTCCTGACCTTCAAAGTGTGGGACGACGGGTTGGCTCAGCGGCCCCGTCGCGTTGATCAGGAACTGCGCGTAAAACGTGCCTTTGGCGCCGGTGTGCACCGCCCAGCGTTGGCCGTCGGTGTCCCACTCGATGCGCTCGACATTGGCTTGCAGCTCGACCTTGTCCCGCAGGCCGAAGTGCTCCACCACGTACTGGGTGTAGTGGTGCAGTTCAGCCTGATCGGCGAACATTTGCGTCCAGCGGTAAGGGGCGAAGGACAGTGAATAGAGCGGCGAGGGCACATCGACGGCCGCGCCGGGGTAGGTGTTCTGGCACCAGGTGCCGCCAAAGAAGTTTCGTCGTTCCAGCAGGCGAAAATCGTCGATGCCTGCCTTGAGCAAATTGATCGCCGCGCACTGACCGCCAAAACCGCTGCCGATGATCAACACTTGAAAGGTTTGCATGGGCCTCCTTTTTTATCGTTGTTTATCCAAACCTTCCTTCATGTATAGCCCAAACATTGCCCACGTAACCCGTAGGAGCGAACGGTGCGGCGATCCGACTTGCTCGCGAATGGGGCGCTGCGGTATATCAGGCAAAACCGCGTCATCGTTCTTCGCGAGCAAGCTTCGCTCCTACAGACTGCATTGTCTTCAGGCTGCCCGCCGGTGATGGCTATTTAACGTTGCCCTGATAGACTCCCAGCACGCCCGCAACCCTTGTGGTGTCAGGTTCCGTTCTGTGGCGCAGAGGCCTCTATGGGAAAAACGGGAGGAAAAGGACTTTCACTGGCCAGGAGGCTCTATACATCGCGAACCCTGGGGCTGGCCTTGGGGTTGTTGTGCGTAGGCGCGGCGATGTATCCACTCAACCCGGCGCCTTGGGTTTGGGGACTTATGGTCTTTAATGGCGTTATCTGGCCACATGTTGCCTATCAATGGGCGCGTCGGGCGGAGGTGCCCTTTCACGCCGAACATCGCAACATCCTGGTCGATGCCTTTCTCGGCGGCTTCTGGGTTGCCGCCATGCACTTCAACCCGCTGCCGAGCGCGGCGACGCTGTCCATGATGGCCATGAACAACGTGGCGATCGGCGGGTTGCGTTTCCTGCTGGTAGGCACGGCCGCGCAGGTACTCGGGATCGGTGTCGGCATGCTGATTTTCACACCGGTCTTCTTCGCGCAAACCAGTGCGTTGCAACTGTATGCCTGCTTACCGCTGCTGATTTTGTATCCACTGGCGCTGGGCTGGATCTGCTTTCGCCAGGCCACCACCCTTGGCCGGCACAAACGCGAGCTGCTGGCCCTGAGCCGAACCGACAGCCTCACCGGCCTGCTGAACCATGGCGCCTGGAAAGATCAGCTCGAAGTTGAATTCCAGCGCTGCCAACGCCAGCAGCAGGGCGGGGCGATTGCGTTGATCGACATCGACCATTTCAAAATAATCAATGACACCTACGGCCACGTCGCCGGGGACATCGTGCTGCGGCAGCTGAGCAAAATGCTCAAGCAGAATCTGCGGGCGACTGATGTGGCGGGGCGCTATGGCGGTGACGAATTCTGCGTGCTCCTCCCGGACTTGCCCCTCGATAGCGCGGCGGCTGCGATGGACGCCTTGCGTGATCGCTTCGCCTCCCTGGGCTACGAGCAGGACCCGGCGCTTAAAGTCAGCCTGAGCATTGGCCTGGCGGCGTTCAACCCGGCCCACACCGACGCCACCCTGTGGCTCAACGATGCCGACCAGGCGCTCTACGAAGCCAAGAGCACCGGCCGCAACCGCGTTATCTGCCGCGTCGACGGCCAGCCCCAACACGAACTGCTCGACCCGGTCTGACCCTTCACCGCTAAACCCTGTGGGAGCGAGCCTGCTCGCGATGGGGCCGTTGCACGCTACAAATTACGCCAGATGAAAGCTATTCCTTCACACTCATAAACTCTTCCGCCCAACGGATGTATTCCTCAGGCTGCGTATACGTGTGAGTCAGCTCGGTCGCGCTCAAATCCGACGCTTGGGTAAAGATCTGTCGCTGTTCGCGCAAGCTGTCGTAAGTCGCCTTGATCGCGGCAAAGTAAGCGCCATGCCCGTCAATGGTCACCCGCACGCCCAGTTCAGCCAGGCGTTTGTCGTCGCGCAGCGCCGGGTTGCCGTAGGTCACCAGCATCAGCGGCACGCTCAGGTGTTCGGCAATTTGTTCGAGGTGATCGAAGTCACGAACACCTACCATGCAAATCCCGTCCGCACCGGCTTTCTGGTACTGCTGGGTGCGGCTGATGATTTCCTGGACCGGCAGGATCCCGGCGTTGGTCCGCGCGATGATCGCCATTTCCGAGTCGACCCGGGCTTCCAGTGCCGCGCGAATCTTGCCGACGCCTTCCGCCACTCCGATCAGGTCGGTGGATTTGCGACCGAATTGCGCCGGCAGCAGGGTGTCTTCGATGGTCAGGGCGGCGATGCCGGCGCGTTCCAGTTCGACGATGGTGCGCATCACATTGAGGGCGTTGCCGTAGCCGTGATCAGCGTCGGCGATGACCGGCAATTGGGCGACACGGCCGATGCGCGTGGCCTGTTCGGCGAACTCGCTGAGGGTGATCAAGGCAAAGTCGGGGGCGCCCAGCACTTGCAACGAGGCGACTGAGCCACCGAGGATACCCACTTCAAACCCCAGGTCAGCGGCAATGCGGGCCGACATCGGATCGAAGACCGACGCCGTGTGGTAGCAGGCGTTGGAAGCAAACAGCTCACGGAAATTACGGCGCAAATCTTGATGAGAAAGCCTGGACATATGAGTTCCACCAATACAAAGGAATGGAAAGGCTTGAGCAAAGGTGTCAACGCCGAAGGAACAAAAGGCTATCACGCGGACGAGGGGAAGATGATGACGAATTTTGTGGGGTGGCTCGGATTGATGCTGACTCGTGTGGCTAGGGGGCTTGTCTGTGGTGAGGGGGTTGGCTGAGGTGAGAGGGTTTACCTGTGGCGAGGGAGCTTGCTCCCGTTCGGCTGCGCAGCAGTCGCAAAACGATGGGTGCGGTGCGTCTGGAAAAATAGGGTGGCAGGTTTTGGGGCCGCTTCGCAGCCCAGCGGGACGGTGCGGCGTTCCGACAAGCTCCCTCGCCACAGGGGTGGGGAGGATTCAGATTGCGATTACGCGGCAACAGCCTGCCGCTGTTGATCGGGCAGCGGCACCGCCCGCACAGAATTCCCCGGTTGCAGTTGCAGGCGTTTGGCGGTGAGTCGGTCGACGATCAGGCTGTTGCCCACCAGCCGCGCCTGGGCAGTGGTGATGCGGCAGTTTTCCAGGCGGCGGTTGTGAATCAGCCACACCGGGGCCTGCTCGTCAGGCGTGCCGATGGCCAATACCAGCGGTTGGCTGTCGCGTACGGTGCGGATTTTAGCGATCGGGGCTTCGATCACCGGGCCTGCGTCGAAGATGTCGATATAGCCCTGATGAACAAAACCTTCGGCCTTGAGAATCTTCAGTGCCGGTTCCGTGTTCGGGTGTGCCTTGCCGATGACGGCCTGGGCCTGTTCGGTGAGCAGGCAGGTGTAGAGCGGTTGGCGTGGCATCAGTTCGGCGATGAACGATTTGCTGCCCAGCCCCGACAGGTGATCGGCGTGGCTGAAATCCATCTTGAAGAAGTGCCGGCCCAGGCTGTCCCAGAACGGTGAACAGCCCTGTTCGTCGGCGCTGCCACGCAGTTCGGCGATTAGCTTGTCGCCAAACAGGTGCGGAAACTCGGCAACGAACAGCAGGCGCCCCAGGGACAGCAGCCGACCATTACTGCCACGGCGTTGATCGGGACGCAGAAACAGCGAGCAGATTTCCGATTGGCCGGTCATTTCGTTGTTCAGGAACAGCGTCGGAATCTGCCGCTGAATACCCAGGTCCGGCGACGAACTGACAGTCAGCCCGACCCGATAGTTGTACCAGGGCTCACGCAGGCCAACGGCGCCGGCCAACGCACTGATGCCGACCACTTGCTGATCGTCATCTTCCAGCACGAACAGGTAATCGGCATCCGCACGCTCGACCTGCTCGGCGAAGGTCCGCTGGGCCCAGCGCACCCGGTGCGTCAGGCGTTCTTCGTTGGCCGGCAGGGTGGTGAACCCGGGGCCGGCCTGTTGCACCAGATCCATCAAGGCGGGCAGGTCGGTGATGCGAACCGGGCGGACAATCATGATGCAGCTCCTTCTTCGCGCCCGTTCGGGCGTTGTCGTTGGGCACGGGGCCGGGTGATGCTCACAGGGCAATCAGCCGGATCGGGCTGCCATCAGTGACGTTCAGGGCGGCGCACATCTCGGCGCTCAGCCCCACCGGTTGCCCGGCCTGGACATTCAAATCGGCGACGATGGCGCGATAATCCTTGAGCGCATCGTTGCTCACCAGGTAACTGCCGCGCCCATCGATGGGCGAAGCCAGTTGCGCCGTGGCGGTCTGGCTTTGGGCGATGGAGAGGATGTTCGAAGTGCGCGCGTACAGCGTCGGGCCAGCGTCGAACAGGTCGATGTAGCTGTTGGTTTCAAATCCCTCGCGCTCAAGAATATCGAAGGCTTCCTGGCCATCAGGGTGGATCCGGCCGATGCAATCCTGTGCCGCCTGGGGCAGCATCGGCACGTAGATCGGGTAGTGCGGCATCAGTTCGGCGAGGAAGGTCCGGCTCTCCAGACCGCAGAGCCGCTCGGCCTCGGCGTAGGGCAGATCGAAGAAATGCTTGCCCAGCGCATCCCAGAACGGTGATTGCCCTTCATCGCTGCTGTAACCGACGATCTCGGTGATCACCGCTTCGGAAAAGCGCTGCAAATGGGCGGCAATGAACAACAGACGCGCCCGGGACAGCAACTCTGAAAACCGCGTGCGAACCAGCGCCGTGTCTATATGAAAGCCCCGCAGCAAGGTGTGGCCGCTGAGGTCCTGGCACAACGACAACGCAGGCACACCGTGCTCGATGTTCAGCTCCCGGGAGGCGCTGGTGAAGTGACGGTTGCGCAAGCTGTAGAACGGCTCGTTGAAACCGGCGGTGGCAAGGATCTCCGAGCACCCCACCAGACGCCGGTCCGCGAGATCCTCCAGCACGAAGAAATAGTTCTCCGGGCCATGAACCTCAACGTCGCTCTCGAACGAGGCGCAGGAGTCGAGAATCCTCAGCCGCAGGCGTTCCGTGTCGTCCGGCAAGGACGTGACACCGACCAGACTGTCGCGCGCCAGTTGCTGCAACTGGGGCAGGTCGGTTAACTCGACTGGGCGTAAGACCAGCATGGATGTACTCCTGTATCAAAGGGTTCGGCGATGTATCCCGAACCTGACTATCACTGTCGGTTTCCACGCATTAAATCGGCGGTCGCCTGATTTCTTGTCAGACGCCGCTCTTTTTCTTGTCAGCCGTTGCTCGGGTCGGGCAGCGCCGTGCTGGCGCCCAGCTTGTTGAGGAAAAACAGATACACCAGGCCCAAGGCAATCCAGATCAGGCCGAGTTTTTGTGCATCGACGCCCATGTTGTACATGATGGCCGCGACGATGATGAAGCCAATCACCGGGCAGATCAGGTGACGGATCACCTGGCCGGACTTCTGCCGACGCCAGTAATAATTGATGACGGTCAGGTGCAGCAACATGAAACCGCTCAACGCGCCGAAGTTCACCAGCGAGGTGAGGGTGTCTACCGAGTTAATGAACAGGTAGCAGATCACCAGCGACAGCACGGCCACCAGGTAGATGCTCAGGTAAGGGGTGTTGTGTTTCGGGTGAACCCTGGCCAGCACTTTCGGCAGTTTGCCGTCACGGGCCATGCCGAACAGCAGGCGCGAGACCGCCGCTTGCGAAGTGATGGCTACCGCTACACCCCAGGCCAGGGCCGTGGCCACGCCGGTCAGGGTTGCCAGCCAACTGCCGGCGGCGATTTCGGCGATTTCATAGAACGCAGTGTCGGCGGAGGTGAAGCCCATGCCGGCCGCCAGGTCAGTGGCAATCCAGGTCTGCACGACGAAGATCACGCCCATCACCAACAGCGTGATCAGCGCCGCCTTGCCGACGCTACGGCCCGGGTCGCCCTTGATTTCTTCGGCGAGGGTGGAGATCGCATCGAAGCCGAGGAAGGACAGCACCGCAATCGACACGGCTTGCATCAGCAGGGCGAAGTTGAAGGTGTCGGGGTTGTACAACGGCGCCAGGGTCAGCTGACCGTTGCCGCCGCCGCTGTGCAGCGCATTCCAGGCGTAGAACAGGAAGATCCCCAGCACCACCAATTGCGCCAGCAGAAACACAATGTTCATGCGTGCGGTGAACGTGATGCCGCGCAGGTTGACGAAGGTCGCGCTGACCAGGAACGCCAGGATGAAGCCGACTTTGGGGATGTCCGGGTAAAGGTGATTCAGCGCCATGGCTGCGTACACGTAGAGCAGCGGCGGAATCAGCAGGTAATCGAGCAGCATCAGCCAACCGGCGATAAACCCGACATGGGGGTTGAGGCCGCGTTGCGCGTAGGAATACACCGAGCCGGCAATCGGAAAGGCACGTGCCATGCTGCCGTAACTCAGGGCCGTGAACAGCATCGCGACCATGCCGATGATGTAGGCCAGCGGCACCATCCCCGGTGCTTCGGCGTTGACGTAACCGTACACACCGAACGGGGCGATGGGGATCATGAAGATCATCCCGTACACCACCAGGTCGGTCAGCGACAGGCTACGTTTCAACTCTTGTTTGTAGCCGAATTCTTCTATTTCCATGAAGCCCTACTCCTTGGGATGAAAGCAGCTGCAAGCTGCAAGTTTGACGCGATTTTCTTACAACAGTGGTGAAAGGAAACTTGTCCAGCGACTGACGTTTTCAGGGGTGCGCAGCAGATCGTTGCGCACCTCGATCAACACCGATTCGAGTCCCCGTGCATCGCCGTGGACCGGCACGGTCATGTCGCCCAGCGGGTTGATTTTGTACGGTTCATTGCCGGCGACCTTCAAGGGATGCAGGCTCAACCCGTCAATCAGGCGTTGCGCGTAGCCCCTGGCTTCGCCAAACAGCACGCCGACTTCGAGCGTGCGCGGCTGGCCGTGGAAAACCGGGGTGAAGCTGTGAATACCGACGACCCGAACCGGCCGCCCTTTTGCGATACGTTGGTCGATCAAGGTTTGCAGCCGGGCATGAAACGGTTTGAACAGGCACTCGCGGCGGTACTCGCGCGTGGCCTCGTCCAAACCCCGGTTACCCGGTATCTGATAAATCTCGCTCTGCGACGGGATGCTGTCCGGGGCATGGCGTGGGCGGTTGAGGTCAATCAACAGCCGTGAGTAATTGGCCGCCAGCAGCGTTGCACCCAGTGCCCGGGACAATTCCTCAGCCAGTGCCAGTGCGCCAATGTCCCAGGCGATGTGCTCGCGCGCCGCGTCGTGACTCAGGCCCAGGTCATTTAGCCCGGTCGGGATAAAACGACTGGCGTGTTCGCACACCAGAATCAACGGGTGCTCTGAGTCTTCGCGGCTCAGGGTGTACGCGGGCTCGGTAAAAAGACCGAGTTCAGCGGATTCAGTACAGGCGTGCATAGTGCTCACAGCGTTCGGCGGGCGACAGCTGTTCCGTCAGCGTCATTTCCTCGGTTTTAAGGGCAAAGTAGGTGTCCATCAACGCGCTCGGCAGGGCTTCGATCAGCGCCTCGCTGTTGCGCAGGCACTCGAGCGCCTGGGCAAGGGAAGCGGGCAGGGCGACGATGCCTCGGGCGTGGCGTTGTTCTTCATTCAGGGAATCGGGGACTTCATCGGTGATCGCGTTTAAGGCCAGGCGTTGCTCGATGCCCAGGCGACCGGCGATCAGCAGTGCGGCCATGGCCAGGTGCGGCGAGGCCGTGGCGTCCATGGCGCGAAATTCCAGGTTGTACTGCGCCGCCACGGATTTGCCGCCCAGGCTCACCGTTGGGCAGATCCGCAACGCCGCTTCGCGGTTGCGCTGGCCGAGGCAGGCGTAGGAGGCGCTCCAGTGATGCGGCTGCAATCGCTCGTAGGACACCGGTGTCGGCGCGGTAAACGCGCAGAGTGCCGGCAAGTAATGCAGGATACCGGCGGCCCAGTGCTGGCCGAGGGTCGACAGGCCATTGAGGGTGCCGGCGTCGTACAACAGCGGCTGACCGTCCAGGTCCAGCAGGCTGACATGCAGATGGACGCCGTTGCACACGGCATGCTCGGAGGTCTTGGGCGCAAAGCTCACGTCCAGGCCCATCTGCCGGGCAATTTCGCGGGTGATCTCGCGCACGTTCACCGCGCGGTCCGCCGCCGCCACACCAAGGGCGGGGCGGCAGGTGATCTCGTATTGATGCTTGCCGTATTCAGGCAGGAACATTTCCGGTTCGACGCCACCGGCGCGCAGGGCGCTGAGCAGCCAGCCACCGAACTCGGCGCCCTGGCGCTGGGCCTCAAGGGAGAACGCCAGCTGATCGGCCGCGTCGCTGCTCAGGTTGAATTCATGCTCGAACGCGGCGTTGACCTGCACGCCCAGTTCGGCGCGATAACGCTCCACTTCATTGCGCAACAACGTTCGCGGACAGGCCCCCCAAGGACGGCCATCGGTTTCGTTGATGTCGCCGTGGATGAAATCCAGCACCGGGGCCGTGGCATCCGGGCCATTGCTGACCGTCACCCGGCTGCTCAGGTCGGGAATCAGGCGCAAGTCGCCATAAGCGCCCCACGGGTTGGTGGAGGCGATGATGTCTTGCGGGGTCAGGGCGCTGTTGGCCGGCACCCAGCCGCAACCCGCCGCCCGATAGTGTTCAAGTTCGTCCGTCGGGAACGAGCGACCACGCGTCACGCCGATCAAGTCGGTGGTGACGATGGTGGTCATGGGCAGCGGCGACAGGCGTTCGCTCATGGCTGCATCTCCTGCAACCGGCCGAGCACGGTCTGGGTATCGGTGATCCAGCAGTAACCCTTGATCGCGTTCATGCAGGCTTGATGACGCTGTGGCGTGTAGGTCGCACAGGCATCCTCCACCAGCGTCACCAGGTAGCCACGGTCCGCGGCGTCACGCACGGCCATGTCCACGCACTGGTCGGTGACGATGCCGGCGATGATCAGGTGCCGCGTTTCAAGGTTGCGCAGCACGTAGTCAATGTTGGTGGAGTTGAACACTCCGGAGGAGGTCTTGGGCAGGACCATTTCGTTTTCTGTCGGTGTCAGGTCGTCGATGATTCGCGCCTGCGTACTGCCCTTGGGCAAGTGCATGTCCGAGAGTTTGTGGTCCAGCGAGCGGTCGCGGCCATCGGCGGTCAGGCTTTCGATGATCGTGTGCAGCACGTTTTGCCGCGCGCTGCGAAAGGCACTGAGCAGCCGACGTTGATTGGGCACCACCTGCATGTGGGTGCGGGTCAGGAAGTATTCGCCGTCCGGTCCGTTGAGGTGCGGGTCGAACTGTGGTTCGAGCCAGGCACGCTGCATGTCCACCAGCAACAGCGCGGTGTGATCGGCTGTGAACGGCAAGTCCCGGGGCGAGTGGTGGGGGAGCGTGAACATGAACATCCTTATTTATCCTCCAGCAGGTGGGTGTCGAAGTCGGTCCGCAGGGCATCGATGCCTTCCAGGCGATCGGCCAGCTCCGGACTGCGCAGGGTCAGGCAGGCAATCAGCGCCTCGACCTGGGCCAACGCCGGGACCATGCTGTCGAAGGCCGACACGGATTCCACCGGCGCACTGATAATCAGGTCGGCCATTTCCCGCAGCGGTGAAGCATAGATGTCAGTGAACAACACCACGCGGGCATATCGGCTTTTCGCCGCATTGGCCACGCGCAGGGCTTGTGATTGGTAGCGGCGATAGTCGAACACCAGCACCACGTCCTGGCGCTGCACGTCGAACAGCCGGTCCGGCAGTTGCGCGTTGTCTTCCAGGGCAAAACAGCCCGGGCGCAGCAGGCGCAAATGGTTGAGCAAATAGTTGGCGAGGAAACTGCTGAAGCGCCCGCCGAAGCAGTGAACCTGATGACGGGTGTCGAGCAGCCATTCCACCAGAATCCGCACATCTTCGGGTTGGGTCAGCGCGTGGGTATCCACCAGCGCCCGATGGGTGTCCGCCAGGTAATGGCTCCATGCGTCGCCTTTCTGAAGATGGGAACGAAGCTGCAACAGGGCGCTGGGGGACCGGAGGCGGTGGTCCATGTCACTGAGCAGGGCATCCTGGAAATCGGCGTAACCGCTGAAACCCAGTTTTTTGACCAGTCGCACGATGGTGGGGTCGCTGACACCGGCATGTTCGGCCAAACGTGACATCGGCCCCAGCCCGTTACGCGGGTACTGGTCCAGCAAGGCACGAATGACTTTGCGTTCCGCCGGCGTAAGGTCCAGGCCGGGATCGGTGATCAGGTCTCTAAGAGAGGGCATCCGGGCTCCTGCTGGATGGGTATGTCGGTTTTGTTTCATAAATTGCTAAAACAGTATTTATGTAGCGCATGCTACATGTCTAGTGAATTTTTCCATGGATTTTTCAGCGTCAAAAATGAGGCGAAAAGCCCGTGCGCTGGGGGCTACACGGAAGTCGACCGACCTTGTAGTCCATCGCCCCCGCGGGTGTCGGAGATTGCCGAATTTCAATGGTTAATTGAGCCCGCCCCCCGTCGTTGCTGATTCAAACGAAACGCCCTGGATCAAGCGTCTTGCGGCACAATTGCGTGATTATTTGCGGCATCGTGCCGTTTCCCATTTCATCGACAGGGTGACAATCCGTGCAGGCAACCCGTTTGACCCTGATGTGCCACGCTCGAACCGTCGCACAAAAATTGGCGAGTTTTCCTACAAACGAGCCGTTGGAATTTTATCGGCAATCGGCGAAGGGTTCGCGTAGCCGCCAGTTCGAGGAGGCGCCACGGGTGCTCTGTGGTCCGGAGTTGCGCACGCAGCAGACGGCCGAGTTGTTTGGCAATGATGTTGAAATCGTCTCGGCGCTGAGGGATTGCGACTTCGGACGGTGGAACGGGGTGCGGATCGATGACCTGCAAAAGTCCGAACCCGAGGCGCTGCAAGCCTGGCTTGACGACCCGACCTCGGCGCCCCATGGCGGTGAGTCGGTCGCGCAACTGGGTGAGCGCGTGGCGCAGTGGCTCAAATCCCTTGAGACAACACCGGGGCATGTCCTTGCCATCACCCATCCGTTAGTCATTCGCGCCGCGCTGACGCAGGTGTTGCAGGCTGCGGCGTTCAACCTGATCGACGTCGAACCGTTGTCGGCCATCGAGTTGCGCTTCACCGGCCGCTGGCGCCTGCGTTTGCTTGAAGGAGTCATTTGATGAAAAAGCTTCTGGTCATCGGCATCGGCGCCGGCAACCCTGACTACATCACGATGCAGGCCGTAAAGGCGCTGAACCTCGTCGACGTGTTTTTCCTGATGGACAAGGGCCAGAGCAAAGACAAGCTGATCGACCTGCGCCGTGAGATCTGCGAACGCTACATCACCAATCATGGCTACCGCTTCGTCGAAGCCCACAGCCCGGAGCGCGAACGCGGGGATGTGGACTACAAGACCAGTGTCGAAGATCTGAATCTCGCCAAGCAGCAAACCTTCGAGCGGCTGATCAATGAGGAAATCTCCGACGATCAGTGCGGCGGATTTCTGGTGTGGGGCGATCCGGCGTTGTACGACAGCACCCTGCGGATTTTACAGGCGATCCTGGCCTCGGGCCGTTGTGCGTTCGAGTATGAGGTGATCCCCGGCATCACCAGCGTTCAGGCGTTGGCGGCGCAGCACAAGGTGCCGCTGAATCGCATCGGCCGCTCGATTGAAATCACCACCGGCCGACGCCTGGCGGCGGGGCAGGTGAGCGAGGCCGACAGCCTGGTGGTGATGCTCGATGCCGAGGATTCCTACCATCAGGTGGCGGATCAGGAGACGGAGATTTTCTGGGGGGCCTATTTGGGGACCCCGGATGAGATTTTGATCAGCGGCAAGCTCAAGGACGTGGCGGATGAGATTGAGCGGGTGCGCAAGGCGGCGCGGGTGGCGAATGGGTGGGTTATGGATACCTACCTGTTGCGTAAGCCTTGAGGTAGATGGTGTCTGGGCTGACGCCTTCGCGGGCAAGCCTCGCTCCTACAAGGATCACGCATAACCTGTGGAGCGAGGCTTGCCCGCGAAGGCGCCCTCGAATACACCTCAAATTATTGCTTTTACCCCACGCCCAAACCGCTCCCGATACACCGACGGCGGCACGCCCACCACCCCACGAAACGCCACGCGAAAACTCTCCACCGAGCGATAACCACACTGGTCGGCAATCTGATCGGTGTTCTGATTCGTGCTCTCCAGCAACTCCCGCGCCCGCGCCAGCCGCTCATGCTGCAACCATGCCTTGGGCGGCATGCCAGTGGCTTCGCTGAACCGGCGCAGAAAGGTCCGTTCACTCATCGCCGCCTTACTCGCCAGCTCGCGAACCTCCAGCGGTTCATGCAAGCGCTCACGCGCCCACTGCATGACGCGGGACAAATCGCTGCGCGGCGTAGGACTGACGGGCGTAGGAATAAACTGCGCCTGCCCGCCGGTGCGTTGGGGCGACATCACCAGGCGCCGCGCCACCGAGTTGGCGACTTGGGTGCCAAAATCCCGCGCCACCAGGTGCAGGCACGCGTCGATACCTGCCGCGCTGCCAGCCGAGGTGATCAACTGACCGGAATCGACGTAGAGCACGTCCGGGTCCACCAGAATGTTCGGAAAACGTTCGGCCAACTCAGCGGCGTAGCGCCAATGCGTGGTAGCGCCGTGACCGTCCAGCAGGCCGGTCGCCGCGAGCACAAACACGCCGGAGCAGATCGACAGTAACCGCGCACCCCGCGCATGGGCCTGGCGCAGGGCGGCGAGCAAGTGTTCCGGCACCGGCGCGGTGCGGTCGCGCCAGCCGGGAATGATGATGGTTCGGGCGTCTTCAAGCAGTTCCATGCCGCCATCGGCCAGGACCTGAATGCCGCCCATGGCGCGCATCGGGCCCTGATCCACTGCCACGATACGGTGCTCATACCAAGGGAAGTCGAACTCCGGCCGCGCCAGACCAAAGATCTCCACGGCGATGCCGAATTCGAAGGTACAGAGGCCGTCGTAAGCCAGAATCGCGACCAATCCAGGGTTGGGCTGCATATGGCGGAAAGTTCCCGGTGAGTGTCTTGTCCGCCACTGTAGCCGCAAGCGTCGGGCGGATAAAGTCTTCTCACACCACTCAAGACTTTGGAGTACAGCCCATGACCAGCCAGGTCCGTGCCATTCCCGCAGCACCTTCGGCCATTGCCCTGATGCACTTCAGCAACCGTCTGACCTTTGAAACCGACTGTTCCGACGTGTACAGCAGTCAACAGGCCGGCGAGGTGGATTTTGTCCTGGTGGACGTGCGCGGACCGTTAGCGTTCGAACGCGGGCATGTACCGGGTGCGATCAACATTCCGGGGCGCCTGCTCACCGCCGAGGGCCTGGCGGACTACCCGACATCCACCTTGTTCGTGGTCTATTGCGCCGGGCCGCACTGTAACGGTGTGCACAAGGCAGCGGTGAAACTGGCGGCGCTGGGGTATCCGGTCAAGGAGATGATCGGCGGCGTGACCGGGTGGCTGGATGAAGGGTTGGAATTGAGTGTTGCGGTGCAACGGCCTGCCAGCACCGTGATCGGTTGCGAATGTTGAGGTAGTGGAAAAGCTCGCAGCCTCGTTTCACTCGACAGCTGCTACAGGGGATTGCGTAGACCTGTAGCAGCTGTCGAGTGAAACGAGGCTGCGAGCTTTTGATCTTGCTTTTTTAATCCGCCACTGCCCACCACCCATCCAGCGTCACCTGCAACCACTCAAACACGGCTGCATGGGTGGCGCTGTCCTGTTGCCCGCGGGGCAGCGGTGAATCCTCGGCGAAGTGTTCATTGAGCATCGCCACCGACGCGGCATTCCACTCCGGATGAAACTGCAACCCCACCCGCGTCGACCCCACGCGATACATCTGCTGTTCACATTGTTCGCTGCTGGCCAGCAATTGCGCATTGGGCGGCAAGTCGAACGCATCTTCGTGCCACTCCAGCACCCTCAGCGTCTGGCCATCGACGAACCTAACGTTAGTCCAGCCGGTTTCAGTCCGATCCATCCGCCGCACCTTCCCGCCCAGACTCAGGGCCAGGAGCTGCGCCCCCAGACAAATCGCAAACACCGCCGCGCCCTGGTCCAGGCTGGCCGCCAGCCACTGCCGTTCCGCTTCCAGCCACGCCGGCCCGGCACTGGATTCATAAGGCCCACCCAGCACAATTACAGGCGCCGCACTCACCGGCGGTAACTGGCCGAGGTCGGCGCGAAAGACGTTCAGCGTCATCCCTCGAGACGCGGCCCAATCGGCTATGGCGCCAGGACCTTCGGCGGGGTGGTGCTGGATCAGATTCAAAGTCGGCATCGGTACTCTCTTGTAGTTTTTGCGTGTAGGTTTTGTCTGAAAAAAGGGCGTGTCCTACAGTCCTTGCACCGCCTTGGCGCACGCTTCAAGGGCTTTGAATTAGCGGGCCACTTTTCTATAAGTATTTGTCGCTTAAACACAATTTGCTCGCTGAAAGCCGCTCTAGACTGCCGGCCACTTCGATCGTCACCGACCGAAAGTCATTCGAAAGCTGCCAATAAAAGTCTCCGCACACAGGAGTTATAAATGAAGAAGCTAGTGATGTTTGGTGCCCTGGCACTGTCGATGTTGTCCCTGACCGCTGTGGCCGATGAGGCCAAGCCGATCCGCATCGGTATCGAAGCCGGTTACCCGCCATTCTCGATGAAAACCCCTGACGGCAAACTCACCGGTTTCGACGTCGATATCGGCGACGCACTGTGCGAGCAGATGAAAGTGAAGTGCACCTGGGTCGAGCAAGAGTTCGATGGCCTGATCCCGGCACTGAAAGTGAAGAAAATCGACGCGATCCTGTCGTCCATGACCATCACTGACGATCGCAAAAAGAACGTCGATTTCACCATCAAGTACTACCACACCCCGGCGCGCTTCGTGATGAAGGCCGGCACCGACATCAAAGACCCGCTGACCGAACTCAAAGGCAAGAAAGTCGGTGTGCTGCGCGCCAGTACCCACGACCGCTTCGCCACTGAAGTGCTGGTGCCGGCCGGTATCAACCTGATTCGCTACGGCTCCCAGCAGGAAGCCAACCTGGACATGGTCTCTGGCCGCGTTGATGCGCTGCTGGCCGACTCGGTCAACCTGGACGACGGTTTCCTGAAAACCGACGCCGGTAAAGGTTTCGCTTTCGTCGGCCCGACTTACGAAGACGCCAAGTACTTCGGCGGCGGCGCCGGTATTGCGGTGCGCAAGGGCGATACCGAACTGGCAGACAAATTCAACACCGCCATCACCGAAATCCGCGCCAACGGTAAGTACAAGCAAGTGCAAGACAAGTACTTCGACTTTGACGTTTACGGCCAGTAATCACGCCGTGCAAAAAGTGGCAACCGTTGACGCGGTTGCCACTTTTTTTATGCGCTCTCTCTGTTGAAATGAGATCCCTTGTAGGAGTGAGCCTGCTCGCGATGGCGATTTTTCAGTGAAAAATTTGCTGTCTGACACACCGCTATCGCGAGCAGGCTCACTCCCACAGGGTATTTCAGTGCCCCTTATATTGGAGTCTCCATGCAACGCATCGACCATTCACTGCCCTGGAGCCACCTGGGCACCGAACGCACCCTCAGCGTGTTTCGTTATGGCGCCGGCACCCGCAAGGTCTACATCCAGGCCAGCCTGCACGCCGACGAGTTGCCCGGCATGCGCACGGCGTGGGAGCTGAAGAAGCGCTTGGCGGAACTCGAGACCCAGGGCCAGTTGCAGGGCGTGATCGAACTGGTGCCGGTGGCCAATCCAATCGGCCTCGACCAGCATCTGCAAGGCAGCCACATGGGCCGCTTCGAGCTGGGCAGCGGCAAGAACTTCAACCGTTCCTTCGTCGAACTCAGCGCCCCGGTGGCCGAGTTGATTGGCGACCGGTTGGGTAACGATGCGCAGGCCAATATCGCGCTGATTCGCCAAACCATGGGCAGGGTCCTCGACGACTTGCCGGCGCCGGCCTCGCAGCTGGAAGCCATGCATCGCTTGCTGTTGCGCCACGCTTGCGAGGCCGACATCACCCTGGATCTGCACTGCGATTTCGACGCGGCGATTCATCTGTATGCCTTGCCACAACACTGGCCGCAGTGGCAGTCCCTGGCGGCACGCCTGAAGGCCGGGGTGGCATTGCTCTGTGAAGATTCCGGCGGCAGTTCTTTTGATGAGTCCTGTTCATCGCCGTGGTTGCGCCTGGCGCGGGGCTTTCCCGAGGCGGCGATTCCGCCGGCCAACCTGGCGACCACGCTGGAGCTGGGCGGCATGGGCGACACCCGGGTCGATCAGGCCCAGGCCAATTGCGAAGCGATTCTCGGGTTCCTCGCCGAGCAGGGTTTCATCAGCGGCACCTGGCCTGCAGCCCCGAGCGGGTGCTGCGAAGGCATGCCGTTCGAGGGCACCGAATACCTGTTCGCGCCGCATCACGGGGTGGTTAGTTTCCTGCGTGATTCGGGTGAGTGGGTGGAGAAGGGTGATGCGCTGTTTGAGGTGGTTGATCCGCTGAGCGACCGCGTAACCACCGTGCGCGCCGGGACCAGCGGCGTGTTGTTTGCGATTGATCGCGGGCGGTATACGCAGCCAGGAACGTGGCAGGCAAAGGTGGCGGGGCGTGAGCCGATTCGGGTGGGGAAACTGGTAAACGACTGAGGATTGTCGCTGTTCTTTCGGGCCTCATCGCGGGCAAGCCCGCTCCCACAGTATTTTCGGTGTTCACAAAACCTGTGGGAGCGGGCTTGCCCGCGATGACTGCATCAGCAGCGCCGAATGTCCCCCGGCAAGCTTCACGGTGTTAGGCTCTCCCCCGAATCCTGCGCTCCATGAAGGAAGGTTTATGTTGAAGTTTCTCGCTCTGCTGACGTTGCTGGCCTCGACCACAGTCCACGCTGAAACCCCACTGCACACCGATCTGCCGCTCAAGTACCTGGAGCAGGCCAACCCCGAATCCCGCAACCAGCCGTTGGTAATTTTCCTCCACGGTTACGGCAGTAATGAGGAGGATCTGTTCGGCATCAAGGATGAGTTACCGGCGCAGTACAACTTCCTGTCTGTGCGAGCGCCGATGGTGATGGAGGAGGGTAGTTACAAGTGGTTCCGCGAGAAGGGCAACGCTGGCTACAACGGTGAAACCGATGATCTGAAGGCCAGCGGCCAGGTGCTGCTGGATTTCATCGCCCAGGCCGCGAAGAAATATCACACCGAACCCGACAAGGTGTTCCTGGTGGGTTTCAGCCAGGGCGCGATCATGTCTTATGAGGTGGCGTTGCGTCATCCCGAGGCGGTGGGCGGGATTGCGGCGCTGAGCGGGCGGATTCTACCGGTGCTGAAATCCGAGCTCAAACCGGATGAAAAACGCCAGAAGCTGGCGATCTTCATCGGTCATGGCACGGCAGACAAACGCTTGCCCTACATCGACGGCACCGAGGCCGACAGCCTGTTGCAGAGCCTGTCACTCAAGCCTGAATTTCACGCCTATCCTGGCGTTGGCCACAGCATCAGTGCCACCGAAATACAGGATCTGAGCGCCTGGTTGCAGCGCCTCAACCCTTGAGTCTTATTTGCCGGTGACGATCTGTTTGACCAGCGTCTCGTGGCCGCCATTGTCGCTGAGGCGGGAAATCACCTGAACGATCGCCATGCGCGTGTTGGACGCGGCCATCAGTGTGGTGTCGAGGGTTTTACCGCCGCCCTGGGTGGCGGTGCTGTCGATCTGCCGCAGGCCCAGGCCGGTGCCTTTTTGGGTCAGGCTTTTTTCGCTGAGCTTGGTGAAGTCCGGCAGCGCCTTGGCTTGCTCGGTGGCGAAGTCGGACGCCGCGGAGTCGAGGAACGGACCGTCGTTGTCTTTGACGTTGGCGCCACCGGGGATGGTGTTTTCGGCCGCGATCACCACGGTTTTAGTGGTCTGATTGGTGTACATGGTGCCCGTTGCCCCGGCAGTACCGGCCGCCGCGTCGCCGGCGGGCAACGGGTTGGCGATGAAGCCCTTGGGCAGGGTGAACTTGAACTTGCCGCCGAGCATCGAGACCTCTTGTGCAGGCGCTTTGTCGCTGGCAGTGGCCTTGGCGGCATAGGCATTCAAAGCCCCCAGGCTGGCGGCCGCCGTCAGTAACAGGACAACGGCTTTTTTACTCAACAATGACATTCGGAAACTCCAGGGATGATCGCGCATTCGCCGCAATCATCCCATGGAATACGATTTGTATCAGCTCCCGAAACCGCCCTTGTAGCAGCTGCCGAGCCTGCGAGGCTGCGTTCGGCTGCGCAGCAGTCGTAAATCCTGAATGCACGGTTCTACTGATACGGCGCGGTGCCTGATTTCACGACTGCTGCGCAGCCGAACGCAGCCTCGCAGGCTCGGCAGCTGCTACAGGAGTGCGGCGGGACGGTGGTTTTTGATCGCCCCCGGAAACTACTGCGCCTGATTCTGTGGAAACAGATTGCGGCGGGTTTCTTCGTCGAATTCGGCCTTCAACACCAGTTTCTCTTTCAGGCCCTGCGCACGCTGGGCCGCCGGGCGGGTGCTGATTTCATCGAACAGACGCTTGACGTTCGGGTAGGCCGCCAAACCGTTCTCGCCGAGGATGTACGGCGCGTAGCTGGCCCAGCCCCACAGCGCCATGTCGGCGATGCTGTAGGTGTCGCCGGCCAGGTATTGATGATCGGCCAGACGCTTGTCGAGCACGCGGTAGTGGCGTTCGACTTCCTTGAGGTAGCGGTTTTTCGCGTAGGCCAGGTCTTCCGGTGCGTGGTGCAGGAAATGCACGGCTTGACCCGAGAACGGCGACAGGCCGGTGGCGATGAACATCAGCCATGACAGGAGCTCGGCCTGGCCGGCGAAGGAGGTCGGCAGGAAGCGCTGATGCTTTTGCGCCAAATGCAGCAGTATGGCCTGGGAGTCGAACACGGTGGCGTCACCGTCGATCAGGGCCGGAACCTTGGCGTTCGGGTTGATTGCCAGAAAGGCTGGCAAATGTTGCTCGCCCTTGAAGGTATCAACGCCGATCAATTCGTAGGGCGTTTGCAGTTCTTCAAGCAGCAGGGCAACTTTCATCGGGTTCGGCGAAGGGTGGAAAAAGAACTTCATGGTGTAGGCCTCAGTCAGTGGGTTAGGAACTGAGGCTGATGGTGGGGCAAACCCGTTCGATTGACGTACGAGGTTTTTGCTCTACTCGTTCGGAACGATCGAACGTGTTGCGGGGGCTTTTTCGCTTGCTCGCGACGTGGCAATCACCGCCCCGGCGATAATCAACACCGCGGGGACGATCAGGATCGGACCGGCATGACTGCGTCCCACGGCGATCAGCAATAACGTAGAAATCAACGGCGCCAGGTAGGACAGCGCCCCCAGTGTCGCCAGACTGCCGTGTTTGGTGGCGTGGTCCCAGGCAAGAAATGCCATCCCGACCGGCCCGAGGCCGAGCACCACAATCGCTGCCCATTGGCCGGGATCAGGCCGCACCGTGGTTTCAAAGGCCAAATGACAAATCAGGCCTGACACGGCCGACATACCGCAGATCCCACCGATGATGCTGCTGGGCACGTTGCTGAAGCGTCGGTTGATCACCGAATAACCAGCCCAGATCAGCGCACAGCCGAAGGCCGCGAGATAACCGGCGATCGGCATCGAAGCGCCGGCCTCCGGGCTATGTTGTCGCATGATAAACGCGGTACCGGCCAGTCCCAGCAGCGCGCCAAGCATTTGCCGTTTGTGCAGCTTTTCCCCGGCCGAGAGCGCCGAGAGCAGCACCAGCAACAACGGCCACAGGTAGTTGATCAGGCTGGCCTCGGCCGCCGGGGCGACTTTGAGCGCGAAAAAATACAGCGCGTGATAAACGAAAATGCCCACGAACCCGGTCGCCCAAACGGCCCAGGGCTGGCGCCAGCTGCTGAAGCCGGCGAGCCCGTGTCGACCCAGAATCACCAGGCTCGCCACAAACGCTATGCCGAAGCTCAGGGTCAGCAGTTCAAAGGGTGGAATACCTTCGGTGAGGGTGGTCAACAGCGCCAGGCAGGACCAGAGAAATATCGCGATCACACCCACGGCGGTGGCTGAGTGGGGAGTACTGACGAGGGACGTTGCGAGACTCATGTCTGTTCCTTCAGCACGTAGCGGGCGACATCCTGGCCCTCTGGATGTGATGGAGCTTAGCGTTTGATCGCTGATCGTCCAGCCACGGTCGTCGGGTTGACCGGTCGCGCCAGCAAGCGCCGGGTGATTCCCAGCATGCCCACGGACACCGCAACCCCCAGCGCAAACGCGCTCATGCCCATCTCGGGCAACGCCAGCGCCAACACCAGGCAAAACGCCGCGAACGAATACATGCCGGTCGCGGTCGCCCGCAACAATGCGGCGGTAAACGCCGGGCCGCGAGTTTGCTGGGAAAACACCGCCATCACGCTGCCGAGCACCGGGAACACCGCGAGCAGACCGCTCCAGCCTTCGCCGACGGTGCTGGCGAGTAACGTCACGGCGAGGGTGAGCAGGGCGCCGGCAATCATGCGCAGCAGCAGTTTGTCGGACTTTGGCGCTGGACCGGAAACGATGGGTTGCACGCTGGGAAACAGGTACGGCGCCGCCAACAGTGCGGTGGCGGCCGCGATCACCGAGAACGCCAGCGAGGGCGGTATTAGCGAGAGCACCACCGCCACGGTCGCCCAGACCAGCAGTGAAATCGTTAATGCCCATGGCCATCCCGCCCGTTGAGCGACCTGGGCGTAGGTCACGCAGAAGGCAATCATCGCGAACATCGCTGACAACGCCGCCGTCGCTGACTGCGCGGCAAACACTTCGCCTTGCTCGATGGCGAGGAAGAACAGAATCGGCCCGACCACCACCGGCAATCCCGACAGCCAACCGGCCACGCTCGGGCCCCAGCGTTTACCCGCGAGGGAAATCAGCAACAGAAAACCAGGAATCACCACCAGTTTAAGCATCAACACGCACGCGTCTCCGACCTGAGTGAGGCGCCAACGTTAGCACCGCGGACGTTGAATTGCTCTAGAACTTAATGGATTTTGTATACAAAGCCATCGGTCAAATAATTGTACAAATAGATGCTTTGCGTATAAGTTTTTAGCAGGTTCCCACGGTAAAAAGATTGCGATGAACAGACCCCGGTTTCGCCTGCACCACAGTGTGTTGTTGCTGGGATTGTTAGGCACCCAGGCCCTGGCCAATTGGCAGGAGGCATTGCCCGGTGCGCAGATTATCGGCGCCGGCGAGTTTCAGGTGTTTGGGTTTGATGTCTACAACGCCCGGCTCTGGAGTGCGGCACGGCCATTGGCGCTGGACCAGCCGTTTGCCCTGGAACTGATCTATCAACGCAGCATTTCCCGCGATGATCTGGTGCAGGCCAGTGTCGATGAAATCAAGCGATTGTCCGGCGCCTCGGTCAGCACCGAGCAACTCGAGCGCTGGAAGGTGCAGATGCAACAGTCGTTCGTCGATGTAAAAGCCGGCACCCGCATTACTGGCATTTATTTGCCGGGACAGGGCGCGCGGTTCTTTGTCGGCCAGCAACTGCAACACGAAGTGAAAGACTTGCAATTCGCTCGGGCCTTTTTCGCTATCTGGCTCGACCCACGTACGCGTAATCCCGAGTTGCGCCAGCAGTTGCTGGGCAGCGCCAATCCTTGAGGTGCATGACATGCTGAAGAAACTGCTGCTGGTGTTGTTCGTCTGCCTGGCCGGTTGCAGCGTTGATGTGCAGCGCTACAGCGAGCAAACCCCCAAGCTCGATCTGCCGGGGTTCTTCGTCGGGCGAGTGGATGGCTGGGGAATGTTCCAGAAACGCTCGGGCGAGGTGATCAAGCGTTTTCATGTGTTGATCAACAGTCGAATGGACGGCCAGAACCTGATCATGCATGAAGCCTTTACCTACAGCGACGGCACGAAACAGACCCGCGTGTGGACGTTGTACCCTGACGGTCCAGGCCGTTGGCGCGGCACGGCCGGCGATGTGGTCGGGGAATCTCGCGGTGAGGTGGCCGGCAACGCTTTGCACTGGCGCTATGAGCTCAGCCTGCCGGTGGATGACAAGGTCTACCAGGTGCATTTCGATGACTGGATGTACTTGCTGGACGAAAACACCATGGCCAACCGCTCCGCCATGACCAAGTTCGGCGTTGAGTTAGGCCAGGTGACGTTGTTCTTCCGCCGACACGGCGCCTGATACTCGGGCATTTGCCCCTTGGGCGCACAGGCTGAAACGTCTAAGCTGCGTTTTTCCACCTGTCGACGGATGTTTGCGTGAAATTCAGTTTGCCCAAAATCGGCACGGCGCCGTTTTGTCCTCCGGAAGTGGCCGGCAGCGTTGCGGTTGACCCGCGTGCGTCGTTCTTCAAACGGGTCCTGCGCTTTGCCGGTCCCGGTTTGCTGGTGTCCATCGGCTACATGGACCCGGGCAATTGGGCCACCGCCATCGAGGCGGGTTCGCGGTTTGGTTACAGCCTGTTGTTCGTGGTGCTGCTGGCGAGCCTGGCGGGGATGGTGGTGCAGTGTCTGTGTTCGCGCCTGGGCATCGCCACCGGTCGTGACCTGGCGCAACTGTCCCGGGAGCGCTACAGCACGCGGACCGCGCGGACTCAATGGGTGCTGGCGGAAATCTCGATCATCGCCACCGATCTGGCGGAAGTGCTCGGCTGTGCACTGGCCTTCCATCTGCTGCTGGGCTGTTCGCTGACCGTTGGCATTGCGCTGACCGCGTTCGACACGTTGTTGGTGCTGGCCCTGCAAAACCGCGGTTTCCGCCGATTGGAGGCGATCATGCTGGTGCTGGTGAGCACCATCGGCGTGTGCTTCTTCGTCGAGTTGCTGCTGATCAAGCCCTACTGGCCTGATGTCGCCCGTGGTTTTACGCCGTCCCTGTCAGCCCTTGGCGATGCCGCGCCGCTGTACCTGGCCATCGGCATTCTCGGGGCCACGGTGATGCCGCATAACTTGTACCTGCACACCTCGATCGTACAGACCCGAATGATCGGCAAGGACCTGGCCAGCAAGCAGGATGCGGTCAAACTGGCGCGGATCGATACCATTGGCTCACTGGCCTTGGCGCTGCTGGTCAATGCGGCGATCCTGATCCTCGCCGCGGCGGCGTTTCACAAGAGCGGGCATACCGATGTGGTCGACATCCAGGATGCCTATCACTTGCTCGATCCGCTGGTGGGCGGTGCGTTGGCCAGCGTGTTGTTCGGGGTCGCGTTGCTCGCTTCCGGGCAGAGCTCGACCTTTACCGGGACAATCGCGGGGCAGGTGATCATGGAGGGCTATCTGAACCTGCGGATTCCTTGCTGGCAACGGCGGCTGATTACCCGGGGGCTGGCGTTGATCCCGGCGTTTATCGGCGTCTGGCTGATGGGCGACAACGCGATCGGCAAGCTGCTGGTGTTGAGTCAGGTGGTGCTGAGTTTGCAGTTGCCGTTCGCGTTGTATCCGTTGATTCGCATGACCAACGATCACGCATTGATGGGGGCGTTGGTGAATCGCTGGCCGACGCGGGTGTTGGCTTGGGGGTTGTTTGTGGTGATCAGTGGGGCGAATAGCTGGCTGATCTTTCAGTTTCTCGGGTGACTGGGCTGGCCTCATCGCGGGCAAGCCCGCTCCCACAGGTTAGTCGTCGTATACACATTTGTGGCGCTTGACGATCCCTGTGGGAGCGGCGGTGCGACGATTCGACTTGCCCGCGATGAACGATGACGCGGTCTATTTCTGAAATGCATCAACCACAAAATCAATGAACACCCGGGTCTTGGCCGGCATCAACGTCCGGCTCGGGTAGTACAACGAAATCGGCCCCGCGTCGGCATGCCAATCGGGCAGCAGGCGCACCAGTTCGCCGCGCTGGATATTCGCGGCCACGTCCGGCAACACCAGCAGCGACACGCCCAAACCGAGGATCGCCGCCTCACGCATGGCAGCCGGGTCATTTAGGACGATGTTTTCGTTCAAAATCGCCTGCGCCTCATTGCCCGCACCATCCTGCATGACCCACTGCCGGATCCGTCCGGTGCGGGTGCCGCGCATCACGATGCCATGCAATCGGGCCAGGTCTGCCGGGTTGTCGGGCAGGCTGTGTTGCGCAAGGTAGCCCGGTGAAGCCACGGCCACGATATCCGCCGCCGCCAATGTTCGAGAGATGACCCCAGGCGTCAACTCGAAACCGCCGCCAATGGCCGCGTCATACCCCTCGGCAATCAGGTCCACCTGACGGTTTTCGAAGTGCCATTCCGGTTTGACCAGCGGGTAACGCTTGAGGAATTCCGGCAGCAACGGCAGCACATGACCGATGCCAAACGTCGGCGCCAGGCTGACCTTGAGCACCCCGGCAGGTTCACCTTGATCGCTGCTCACCGCGCTGATCGCCGACTGCAATGCCTGCAAATTACCGCCGATGCTCGCCAGAAAACGTTCACCCGCCTCGGTCAGCGATAGCTTGCGGGTCGAGCGCTGGAACAGTCGCACACCGATGTTCCTTTCCAACATCGCCACGTTGCGGCTGACGGCAGCGGGTGTCAGCGCGAGCAAACGTGCCGCCGCAGAAAAGCTGCCGGTTTCGGCACTGCGGACAAAAGACTCAAGGTTGGCGAGGGTTTCCATGGCTTGCACCTGATAGCAATGCTTGAAAAACATTCAAGGCATTACCGCCTAATCAAGCCCTAATCGCAAGCGCAGTATTCACTCCAACGACAACCCCTCGGAGTAAACAATCATGAACACAATTGGAATCATCGGTGCCGGCGCCATCGGCTCAGCCTTTGCCCGGGCCCTTTCGCGCCAAGGCATTGAAGTCGTGATCGCCAACAGCCGTGGCCCCGAAAGCCTGGCCGCGCTGGTGCAAGAACTCGGGCCGACGGCACGCGCCGGCACCCGTGAAGAAGCCGCTGCCCAAGCGATCGTGCTGGTGGCGGTCAACTGGTCGAAGCTGCCGCTCGCATTGGCCGGCCTGCCGGATTTCGGCGGGCGGATCGTCATCGACGCCAACAATTCGATTGAGGCGCCGTTGTTCAAAGCGGTTGATCTGAACGGGCGGATGTCGAGCGAAGTATTTGCCGAGTGGGTGACCGGAGCGCGAGTGGTCAAGGCGTTCAATCATCTGGCGGCGCGTTTGCTGGAGAGCGATCCGGCGGCGGAGGGCGGTCAAAGGGTGCTGTTTGTGTCTGGCGACAATGCCGAGGCGAACGCACAAGTGATCGGGTTGACCGAGCGATTGGGCTTCTTCGGGATTGATCTTGGGGAATTGAGTGTCGGCGCGCGACTGGCGCAGTTTCCGGGCGGACCGTTGCCCACGCTGAACCTGGTGAAATTTGCCTGAAACCACGACCTGTAGCAGCTGCCGAGCAGCGCGAGGCTGCGTTCGGCTGCGAAGCAGTCGTGAAACCTGAGTACATGGTCTTTCTGATACACCGCATTGCCTGATTTTACGACTGCTTCGCAGCCGAACGCAGGCTTCGCCAGCTGCTACAAAGTATGTGGTGCGGTGCAGATTTGTGACTGACTGTAGGACCCGGTGCGACATGAGTCGCACCGGGTGTTTTGCCAGACCGCGGCAGCTCTTCGTGGGTCCCCGCGCAGTCTGTTGAACGCTTTACGCCCGCTCGATCGCCAGCGCTACACCCTGACCGCCACCGATGCACAAGGTGGCGAGGCCTTTCTTGGCGTCACGCTTGATCATTTCGTGCAGCAAGGTCACCAGCACCCGGCAACCCGACGCACCGATCGGGTGACCCAGGGCGATGGCGCCGCCGTTGACGTTGACCTTGTTCAAGTCCCATTCCAGGTCCTTGGCCACCGCCAGGGATTGCGCGGCGAAGGCTTCGTTGGCTTCGATCAGGTCCAGTTGGTCGATGGACCAGCCGGCCTTGCTCAAGCAACGACGAGTAGCCGATACCGGGCCGATGCCCATGATTGCCGGGTCAACGCCCGCGTTGGCGTAAGCAGCGATTTTCGCCAGCACTGGCAGGCCCAGAGCCTTGGCCTTGTCGGCGCTCATCAGGATCACGGCGGCGGCACCGTCGTTCAGGGACGAGGCGTTACCGGCGGTCACCGAACCGTCCTTCTTGAAGGCCGGTTTCAGTTTGCCCAGCGCTTCAGCGGTGGTGCCGGCGCGTGGCTGCTCATCGGTGGCGAAGGACAGCGGATCGCCCTTGCGCTGAGGAATCAGGATCGGCGTGATCTCATCGACAAAACGCCCGGCTTCGATGGCAGCCGTGGCTTTCTGCTGCGAGGCCGCGGCGAAGGCGTCCTGTTGCTCGCGGGTCAGGCTGTACTTGTCCGCCAGGTTCTCGGCGGTGATGCCCATGTGGTAACCGTTGAACGCATCCCACAGGCCGTCGCTGATCATGGTGTCGACGATTTGCGCGTGACCCATGCGCAGACCGGTGCGGGCACCGGGCATGACGTAGTTGGACAGGCTCATGTTTTCCTGGCCGCCGGCAATGATCACGTCGGCGTCGCCGCAGCGAATCGCCTGAGTAGCCAGGTGCAGCGCTTTCAAGCCCGAGCCGCAGACCTTGTTCAGGGTCATGGCCGGCACGGTAAACGGCAGGCCGGCCTTGATCGCGGACTGGCGCGCAGGGTTTTGCCCGGCACCGGCGGTCAATACCTGGCCCATGATCACTTCATCAACTTCGGCAACGTCCAGGCCGGTTTGCGCCAGCAACTGACGGATTACCGCAGCGCCGAGGTCAACGGCGGAAACATTCGCCAAGGCACCCTGGAAACTGCCAATGGCAGTACGGGTGGCGGCGACAATGACGACTTCTTGCATGGAATGATTCCTCACTGGGCAGCGAACTGCATTTCCGGAACGTGATCCGGCACGATCAGTTTACCGGCGGTCTTGGCGACAATCTCTTCGACGCTGACGCCCGGCGCACGTTCTTTGAGAATGAACGCGCCGTTTTCGATTTCAAGATAAGCCAGGTCAGTCAGCACACGCTTGATGCACCCGGCGCCGGTCAGCGGCAGGCTGCATTTGGACAGGAGTTTGGACTCACCGTCCTTGGACGCGTGGGTCATGATGACGATGATGTTGTCTGCACCGGCCACCAGGTCCATCGCGCCGCCCATGCCCTTGACCAGCTTGCCCGGGATCATCCACGAGGCGATGTTGCCTTGCACATCAACTTCAAAGGCGCCCAGCACGGTCAGGTCGACATGACCACCGCGAATCATCGCGAAGGACTCGGCCGAGGAAAAGATCGACGCGCCGATACGCGCGGTCACGGTTTGCTTGCCGGCGTTGATCATGTCGGCATCGATGGTTTCTTCAGTAGGAAAGGGGCCCATGCCGAGCAGGCCGTTTTCCGACTGCAGCATGACTTCCATGCCTTCAGGGATGTAGTTGGCGACGAGGGTCGGAATGCCGATGCCCAGGTTCACGTAAAAGCCGTCCTGCATTTCGCGGGCGACGCGTTGAGCCATTTGTTCGCGGGAAAGTGCCATTGTTATTTTTCCTTCAAGTCCGGGGGCTGGAGATCACTTACGCACGGTGCGCTGTTCGATGCGCTTCTCGAATGTGCCGCAAATGACCCGGTCGACGTAGATGCCAGGGGTGTGGATCTGCGACGGGTCCAGCTCGCCGGGTTCGACGATTTCTTCGACTTCGACCACGGTGATCTTGCCGGCAGTGGCAGCCAGCGGGTTGAAGTTCTGGGCGGTGTGGCGATAGATCACGTTGCCGAAATGGTCGGCTTTCCAGCCTTTGACGATGGCGAAGTCACCGGTGATGGATTCTTCCATCAGGTACTGGCGACCATGGAATTCGCGCACTTCCTTGCCGTCGGCAACGGGGGTGCCAACACCGGTGGCGGTGAAGAAAGCGGGGATGCCGGCACCGCCTGCGCGCATTTTTTCAGCGAGGGTGCCTTGCGGGGTCAGGACGACTTCGATTTCGCCTTTCAGCAGTTGGTCTTCGAACAGCTTGTTCTCGCCAACGTAGGAGGCCACGACTTTTTTGATCTGCCGGTCTTCCAGCAGCACACCGAGGCCGAAACCGTCGACGCCGCAATTGTTGGAAACCACGGTGAGGTCACGGGTGCCTTTGCGCTTGATCTCGGCGATCAGGTTTTCCGGGATCCCGCACAGGCCGAAGCCGCCGGCGATCACGGTCATGCCGTCTTCAAGACCTGCCAGAGCTTCCTCATAGGAACTCACGCGCTTGTCGAAACCTGCCATATGCACCTCTTTTATTCTTTGTGGGCGGCTGGCTAGCCGTAGTGGAAGTGAGTGTCGCGCTGACAAATTCATTTGTTAAGTTGATTTTTAAGGTTGATTGATAGATAAAACTCACCAATTACCCTTGTAGGAGCGAGCCTGCTCGCGAAGGCGATCTCCAGAACGCCATCGCCGGCAAGCCGTGCTCCCACAGACTCCTTGCAGCTTAAAGCTTGTAGCGTACAACTGGAGCGAAGCGAGATGACAGTCAAGCAGATCCGCGCATTCCTGGCCGTGGCCCAGAGCCTGAGCTTTGCCGTAGCCTGCGAACGGTTGCACCTGTCGCAATCGGCATTGAGCCTGACCATCAAGGCCCTGGAGGAGGGGCTGGGCGGGCGGTTGTTCACCCGCAACACGCGCAATGTGGCGTTGACGGCCGAAGGCGAATCATTGGTGCCACTGGCGCGCCGGTTGATTGCGGACTGGGACAATGCCGAGGATGAGCTGCGCCAACGCTTCACCCTCCAGCGCGGACGCGTGACCCTGGCGGCGATGCCCTCATTTGCCGGCAATCTGCTGCCGCCGATCCTCAAGACCTTTCGCGCCCGTTATCCCAAAGTCAACGTCACGGTGAACGACGTGATCAACGAACAAGTGCTGGAAATGGTGCGCGACCGGCAGGTGGAACTGGGGGTCGCGTTTGAGCCGACGCAGAGTTCATCCCTGGAATTCACGCCGTTGTATAGGGACCGTTTTGTTGCCGTGGTGCCGGACGATTCGCCGTTGGCCGAACGGCAAGACATCGATTGGCAGACCTTGCTCAAGGAACCGTTCATTACCTTGCAGCGCCCGTCGACGGTGCGGGTGATGCTGGAAGAACACTTGCAGGCGCGTGGGATGAAATTGCCGGTGGAGTTCGAGAGCCATCAACTGGCGACGGTCGGGCGAATGGTGGCCAGCGGGTTGGGCGTGAGCGCGGTGCCGGCGTTGTGCGCGGGGCAGATGCGCGAGCTGGGCGCGCGGTGCATTACCTTGCGCGACCCGGTGGTGGAGCGGGCGATCGGGGTGCTGACCAAGCCTGGGGTGGAACTGTCGGCGGCGGCGCAGGCGTTGTTCGATATCCTCAAGGCCGAAAACCTTGGCCAACGATTGTCTTCCTGATCAACCTAGACCCTGTGGGAGCGGGCTTGCCCGCGATGGCGGTGTGTCAGTCGATAAATATTTTGGATGTGTCGGCCTCATCGCGGGCAAGCCCGCTCCCACAGGGTTTCTGGGTGATCAGGAAGAGAGGCGCTGGGCCAGCAAAGGCAACAGCTGTTCGCAGGAGGCTTCAATCTTCAGGTCGAGGAGATCATCCGCCCGAGTCTTGCCCAGATTGATCGCAATCAACGGCTTCCCCTGATCCGCGACCACCCGGCATAACCGAAATGCCGAATACGCCATCAGCGACGACCCCACCACCAACAACCCCGCAGCCTGTTCCACCGCAGCCATCGCTTTGGCGGCCGTCACCTGCGCCACATTCTCGCCAAAAAACACCACGTCCGGTTTCATCCGCTCCCCCGCGCAATGCGGACAGTGCGGCACCTGGAACCGCGCCTCGAACGCCGCATCCAGCAGCGTGTCGCCATCCGGCGCCTGCACCGCATCGACTCCGGCCAGATAGGGATTCTGCGCTTCCATCAATTGCTGAATCGAATCCCGCTCGCTGCGCTGCCCGCAGTCCAGGCACAACACCCGGTGCAGGCTGCCGTGGAGTTCGATCACATCATGGCTGCCGGCCTGGTCGTGCAGGGTGTCGACGTTCTGGGTAATCAGCCCGCTGATCTGCCGCGTACTTTGCAAGCTGGCCAAGGCTTCGTGGGCCACGTTCGGCTGAGCCTGGCGCACGCGCGGCCAGCCGAGCATCGCCCGCGCCCAGTAGCGTCGGCGTGATTCCGGGGCCGACAGAAACTCCTGATACATCATCGGTTGCCGGCCGCGGCGCACGCCCTGGTTGTCGCGGTAGTCCGGAATGCCCGACGGGGTGCTGATGCCGGCGCCGGTCAGCACCACAAACGGTTGATCGGCCATCAGCTGCTGGAGCCGATCGAGTTGTTCGCGGATGCGGCGGTCGAGCATGTTCAACACTCCGGTGGACCTTGAGTGTTTGCAGGGTAGCACTTGCTAACCTGCCCGAACGCAATCCCCTCGATCCCCTGTAGCAGCTGTCGAGTGAAACGAGGCTGCGATCTTTTGATCTTGTTTTTTAAAAACCAACGTCAAAAGATCGCAGCCTCGTTTCACTCGACAGCTGCTACAGGGGGGGCAGCGAGCAGTCAGTGGTGGTTATTTTCGCGCCTCCAGAATCAGGTTGAACGGCGTTTCCGTGGCCCGGCGGAAACTCTTGAACCCCGCTTCGGTGAAAACCTTGCGCAACCGCGCTTCACCGGCCTGTGCACCGAGCCCGAGTCCGACCTCCTGGGACAGCGAGTTCGGTGTGCAAATAAAGGTCGACGCGGCGTAGAACAGCCGGCCAACCGGGGTGACGTTGTCGTCGAGGGAGTCGTTGGCGAACGGTTCCACCAGCAGCACCGTGCCGTCCGGTTTCAGCGATTCATAGGCGTGTTTTGCCGCGCCCACCGGGTCGCCCATATCGTGCAGGCAGTCGAAGTAGCAGACCAGGTCATAGTCATCGCCGGGGAAGCTTTTCGCGGTGCCCTGGAAGAACCGCGCGCGCCCGGAAACGCCACCTTCTTCGGCGCGCTGGGTGGCGACGGTGACGGACGGTGCGTGGTAGTCGAAACCGACGAACCGCGAGTCCGGGAACGCCTGGGCCATGATCACGGTGGAAGCACCGTGGCCGCAGCCGATGTCGGCGACTTTGGCGCCCGCCTGCAGTTTGGCGACCACACCCTCCAGGGCCGGCAGCCACTCGGCGATCAGATGCGCCTTGTAACCGGGCCGGAAGAACCGCTCCGTGCCGCTGAACATGCACGGATGGTGATCGCCCCAGGCCAGGGCGCCGTTGCCGCGCATGGCGTTGACCAGTTTGTCCTTGTCATGGAAAAACGACGCGACCACCCCGACACCGCCCGCGATGTAGACCGGTGAGTCTTCGATGGCCAATGCCAGGGCTTGCTCTTCGGGCAGGCGGAACTGGCCGTCCCGGTGTTCCATGTAACCGGAAGCGGCGTGGGCGCTGAGCCATTCGCGCAGCAGGCGGGGGTTGCAGCCGGTTTTGTCGGCGAGTGTTTCAGGGGTGATTGGCTGACTGTCGGCCATGGCCCGGTACAGGCCGAGCTCTTCGCCGAGGATGACATTGGCGAGCATCGCCGCGCCGCCCATGTCGTTCACCAGTTTGCCCATGAAATCATTGAGTCTGGCCTCGTCCATCACGTGTGCTCCTTCAACAGGATCACGGTCCAGAGGCCTTGTTTTTCGAGGCGTTCACCCCTGGGCGGTGGTCGTGGGAATGAACAGGACGATAACCGCGTCCTGGGTGCACTAAGTTTAGTTCGCGGAACATGCGCCGCCGTCTGAAGCGACGAAAGCCCATCTCCCAGACACCACTGATCCCCTGTGGGAGCTAGCCTGCTAGCGATGGAGGTCCAGACACCGCGTTCATTCAGACAGCAGGCGTCATCGTTAACGCCCATCGCTAGCAGGCTAGCTCCCACAGGGGATTTGCGGTGTGTATCGCACTGTATCCAACCGCCTTCCCGATACAGTTCCCTTCAATACCACGGCACTGCCGAACACAGACCAGATACAAACCTGCGATGAACTGTAAAGGCTGTCCAGCGCCCGAAATCCGGGGCTGTCGAGGCACTTTTAGGTCGTCGCACCAGGCGGCCGTCTTCGCTCGTGACTCCGCCAAGGGAACAATAATGACCACGCTCCTGCCTGAAACCGACCTGAAATCCACCCCCGTCAATCACCTGCGCGTCGATCAGTACACCAACGGCCTCATCGGCCCTAGCCAGCCAATGCTCGGTCCGCTCGCCGACGGCGGCACCCTGATCACCGGCACACCGCCGGGCTGTTGGGGCCCGATGATCACGCCGGCCTTCGAGGGCGGCCACGAAGTGACGCAACCGGTGGCCATTGCCGGTGCGGAAATCGGCGATGCGGTGGCAATCAAGATCAAACGCATGCGCGTCACCTCGCTGGCGACGTCGTCCGGGGTCATGAGCTTCGTGGAGGGGCGCTACAACGGCGACCCGTTCGTCGCCAAATTCTGCTCCAAGTGCGGCACTGACCACCCGGCCAGCCATGTCGAAGGCATCGGCGAAGAGTCGATTCGTTGTAACAACTGTGGCGCCGAGGTCAGCGCGTTCCGCTTCAGCCATGGTTACGTGATCGTGTTCGATGCGCAAAACCAGGTCAGCCTGACGGTCAATCAGGACGTCGCCAACCAACTGGCCGGCAATGCTTCCGAAATGTCGGCGCTGCCCGAGTTCGCGGCCCAGCATTCGATCCTGTCCCTGGCCCGCGCCGACATCCCCGGCGTTGCCGCGCACATGCGCCCGTTCCTCGGCAACATCGGCACCACGCCATCCCGTGACTTGCCCGATTCGCACAACTGCGCCGACTTCGGCCAATACCTGATCAACGCCCCGCACCGTTTCGGCATGACCCGCGAAGAACTGCACGCGGCCAAGACCGACGGCCACATGGACACCAACTCGATTCGCGAAGGCTGCGTCTTGATCTGCCCGGTGAAAGTGCCGGGGGCCGGGGTGTACATGGGCGACATGCACGCCCAGCAAGGCAACGGCGAGATCGCCGGGCACGCCACCGATTGCTCCGGGGAAACCGAAGTGGTGGTCCAAGTGGTGAAAAACCTCACGATCGAAGGGCCGATCCTTCTGCAAAACCTCGACGATCTGCCACCGATGGCCCGGCCAATGAATGCCGAACAGCGGCAGAAAGTCCGTGAGTTGGGCGAGCGCTGGGGCCAGCACGCCATCGAGCAGAGCGGCCCGATCACCTTTATCGGCAGCGGCGAGAACCTCAACGTCGCCGTTGAGAACGGCTTGAAACGCGCCGCATCGGTCACCGGCCTGCCGTATGACGAAGTGCTCAACCGCGCGACCATCACCGGCTCGATCGACATCAGCCGCTTGCCGGGCACCGTCCGCGTGACCTTCCTGTGCCCGATGGACGTGCTCGATCGCATCGGCATCGGCCATCTGGTGCGCGAGAAATACGACTTGGCGTAACGCCTGCCGAAGGGTCTGTACCGAAGTGTGTACAGACCCGCCGGCGATACAACCGCTGCGATTTACCGCCGGACCGGAACACAACCCCGATACAGCACCTCGGTTAACTGTGATTCCGTACTGGCAACCCTTGAGACCGACATCATGCAGACCCCCATCACCTCAGCGAAAGCGACCGTCGGGCTTGGCCTGCGTCGCGGTTTAATGAAAGACCTTCAGGCCGCCCGTAACGGCGATTTCGACTTTCTGGAAGTCGCGCCGGAGAACTGGATCGACATCGGCGGCGCCCATGGCCATGCGTTGCGTGCCCTGGCCGAGCGGTTTCCGTTGTCCTGTCACGGCTTGTCCCTGTCGTTGGGTGGGCCGTCGCCGCTGGATGTCGGGTTTCTCCAGGAAGTCCGCGTGTTTCTCGATCAATACAACGTGCCGCTGTACAGCGAGCACCTGAGCTATTGCAGCGATGACGGTCATCTCTACGACTTGTTGCCGCTGCCGTTTACCGAAGAAGCGGTGCATCACGTGGCCGCGCGAATTCGCCAGGCGCAGGACATTCTCGGTCGGCGCCTGGCGGTGGAAAACGTGTCCTACTACGCCGCGCCCCAGCAGGACATGGACGAAGTGACGTTCACCAACGCGGTCCTGCGTGAAGCCGATTGCGACCTGTTGCTGGACGTCAACAATGTCTACGTCAACTCGATCAATCATGGTTTCGATCCGCAGACCTTCCTGGCGGGCATCGATGCGGGCCGGGTGGTGGCGATGCACGTGGCCGGGCACTTCGATGAGTCCGATACGTTGAAAATCGACACCCATGGCGCGTCGGTGAAACCGGTGGTCTGGTCGATGCTGGCCCAGGCTTACGCTCGATTTGGCGCGCAACCGACGTTGCTGGAGCGGGATTTCAACTTCCCGGCGTTTTCTGAACTGGTGGCGGAATTGCAGACCATTCGCCGTTTGCAGGCCGAGGGGGTGAACCGTGGATAAGTCGAATCTTTTTCAACAGCAAACGGCAATGGGCCTTTACCTGCGCGATCCCGAGCACTGCGCGCCGCCCAGCGAAATGAACACTGCGCGGGCCCAGGTTTACCGCGACCTGATTTTCGCGAATCTGTCGGCGCTGCTCAGCGGGACCTTTCCGGTGCTGATCAAAATTCTCGGTGATGAACACTGGCGTTCGCTGGTGCGAATCTTCCTGCGGGACTACCGCGCGCACACGCCGAAATTCGGTGAAATCGCCAAGGAGTTCGTCGAGTTCCTGGCCTCCGGGCCGCAAGCATTGAGCGAGGGCGTGTGGCCGCCGTTCATGGTGGAGCTGGCGCATTACGAGTGGGTCGAGATGGCCTTGCAGCAATCCGAGGCTGAACCGTTGGCGACCAGCGATGCCGGGTTGTTGCTGGATCGACCGTTGCAGGTGTCGCCGCTGGCGTGGCCGTTGGCGTATGCGTGGCCGGTGCAGTTGGTGGGGCCGGATCATCAGCCGGACATTGCACCGCCTCAACCCACGTTATTGTTGGTGCGTCGGGCCGAGGACTGGAGTGTGAAATTTTCTGAGCTGAGCCCGTTGGCGTGGCGGCTGTTGCAGCGAATCGAGGAATTTCCCGAGTTCGATGGGCGGGCGCAGCTTGAAGGGTTGGCGGTGGAGGCGGGGGCCGCCGGGTCGCCAGAGTTTATGGAGGGTGGGGCGGCATTGTTGCGGCAGATGCATGGGGAAGGGGTGGTTGGCATCGTCGCTTGACGGCAACTGCCCAAATACCCAAAAACCTGTGGGAGCGGCGGTGCGACGACTCGACTTGCCCGCGATGAGGTCGGCACATCCAACGTTGATGTTGGCTGAAAGTCCGTCATCGCGGGCAAGCCCGCTCCCACAAGGGTATTTGGTGTGTTTGCGACCTCACAGGCTGCGATTTTTATGGGGCGGAAAAGAAATACCGCGTCAGGTGAAAGAAGATCGGCGCCGCGAAGCAAATCGAATCCATCCGATCCAGCATGCCGCCATGGCCCTTGATCATCGTCCCCCAATCCTTCGCACTCAGGCTGCGTTTAATGGCGGACATCACCAGCCCACCCAGAAAACCCATCACCACGATCACCAGCGACATCAGCAGCGACTGCCAAAAACTGAACGGTGTCATCCAGAACATGCACCCGCCAATCAGCGTAGCGGCCAGGCCACCACCGACCAATCCTTCTACTGTTTTCGACGGACTCACCAGCGGTGCAACCTTGTGCTTGCCGAACAGTTTGCCGAACACGTACTGCAACACGTCACTCAATTGAACGACGAACACCAGGTAAAACAGCAGCAACGCGTTTTGTCCCTTGAAGCCTTCCAGGTCCAGCAGCAACAGGGCAGGCGCGTGGCTGATGCAGTAGACGCAAATCATCACCCCCCACTGAATCTTGGCCGCCCGTTCCAGGAAGGCGTCGGTGTCCTGGC
Source organism: Pseudomonas sp. RT6P73 (assembly GCF_054897715.1). NCBI lineage: Bacteria > Pseudomonadati > Pseudomonadota > Gammaproteobacteria > Pseudomonadales > Pseudomonadaceae > Pseudomonas > Pseudomonas sp. RT6P73. The sequence goes on from NZ_JBUBUV010000002.1 coordinate 2,022,063, forward strand.
TCAGCACCGCAATCGCTGGCAACAGCAGGAAGGCGTACACCGGAATCAACAGCGTAAACAGCGAATACCAATGCGTGCCGATCAGCACGTATTGCAGCGGGATCAGAATGAAAAACGCCGAGAACAGCGCGTTATGGTCGCCAAGACGGGTCGGCGTCAGGGTGATGAACTCCCGGAGCGCGAACAGTGAAATGAAGCCGAACAGAATGACCGTCGCGTTCCCGCCCAGCAGGTAGGACACGAAGAAAATGATGACCATGCCCCACCAGGCATTTACACGCTGATTGAGGTTTTCGATGGTCGAGATCGAGCCTTCTGTTGTGGCTCGCCTGGCCAGTATCCGGCCGATGATCGAAGCGATCGCCAACAGGGCGGCAATGGCGCCGAAGAACCACAAAAACTTTTCATCAAGATTCATTCCGACAACCTCACAATCGCTTCACGCGCCCGATCCAGAAACACCTGTTTTTCCTCGCCGCTGATCCGTGGCAGCGGGTCGCCGATACGGATCGTGCAGATGATGGGCAGCGGGACGTGTTTGCCTTTTGGCATGGAGCGATGCAGGTTTTCCAGGTAGATGGGCACCAGGTCCACCTCGGGGAATGTCTCGGCCAAGCGGTACAGGCCCGATTTGAAAGGGCCGGGCAACGCCTCGGTGCCGCGCGTGCCTTCCGGAAAGATGATGATCGAATGGCCGGCGCGCACCACATCAAAAATCGGCTCCAGCACGTTGACGCCGGGCGCGGGGTTACGATCGATCAGCACGGCATTCAGGCCTTTCTGCGAGATGTACGACAGAAATTTGTTCTTCCCCCAGTAGTCAGCGGCCGCAACCGGCTTCACGTTCACTCGGGCTTCCGGTGGCAGGGCGGCGATGATTGCTAGGGTGTCCATGTGACTGGAGTGATTGGCAAAGTAGATGCGCTGGCGTGTCAGGTCCGGCGGGCTTTCCCAGCGGGCCGTGACGCCGATGACGAATCGAAGAACAGAAATCAGCGCGTTACTGATCCACATGGTGATTCCCCTTCAGCTGGCGTGCGATGGCCAGGGTTCGCGTGACACAGGTCGCGGCGGATCCGGCGGCGATGACGACCAGCGCGATCAGCAGCACGTAGTGAGTGCCATAAACCGTGGCTTCGACGGCATTCAGCACGAGGCCTGCGGTCATCACGGCCATTCGATGCTGCTTGGCCATGGGTCCCATGAAGCTCTGCTTCAGGCCAATCGAGCCGCCGAACACCCTGACATACGCAGTCAGTGCCGCGGCCAACGCAGCAAACCAGCCGAGATCGGAGTAGCCGATGGCGTACCCCAGCGCGACGATCAGCAAGCTGTCGGCAATGCGGTCGGGGAGTTCGTTGTAGAGGCTGCCGATATCGGATTTCTTGCCGCCTTCGATCGCCACCATCCCGTCGAAGAGGTTGCACAGCAGGCGCAATTGAATGCCGACAGCGCAGAGGAGCGAGCCGACAAGACCGTTATCGATAATCAGCGCCACCGCCCCGGCGAGCGCGAAGGCGATGCTGGCGACGGAGATCTGATTGGGGGAAATGTCTCTTTTCACCAGAAGGTCGGTGATGTGTTTTGCCCAGCCCGCAGAGCGCGTCTTGATGGGCCGTCGGTTGTCATCCATTTGCCAATATCCATATAAGTGTCGGTTGCTGTCGGCGCGCGTAGCGCGACAGTGTCCGACAATATAAAGGCTTTCCATTGCCTTCGGGTCTGCCAGTTTGGCTTCTGTAGGAGCGAGGCTTGCCCGCGAAGGCCGTTACGCGGTATCAAATGGGAACCGCGTCATCGTTCTTCGCGGGCAAGCCTCGCTCCTACAAAGAGCGTACGGGCAGCTTCAACTCCGCACACAACCCGCCGCCCTCACGATTGCTCAACGTCAACGATCCCCCGAGCGCCAATGCCAATTGCTGCGCAATCGCCAGCCCCAGACCGGTGCCGCCGGTGCTGCGGTTGCGTGAATTCTCTACCCGATAAAACGGTTCCATCACGTGGGCCAGTTCCTCTTCGGCAATGCCCGGTCCGCGATCCATGACCTTCACCGATAAGCTGCCATTTTTCGCTTCCACCTTCAGTTCAGCGGCCCCGGCGAACTTCAGTGCGTTATCCGTCAGGTTCACCAGGATCCGCCGCAAGGCATGCGGCCGGATATCGATCACCGCGCCACATTTGCCACTGAGCTGCACGTCTTTGCCCACGTCCTGATAGTCAAACACCAGGCTATCGAGGAACGAATCCAGATCGGTGCGACGATTTTCTTCGGTGGCGCCGTGAACGCTGCGGGCATACGCCACGCCTTCGCGCACCAGATGCTCCATCTCGCCGAGGTCGTTCCACAGTTTGTCTTTTTCGTTGGAGTCGTCCATGAATTCGGCGCGCAGTTTCATGCGGGTGATCGGGGTTTGCAGGTCGTGGGAAATCGCTGCCAGCAGTTGCATGCGCTCCTTCAGGTACGCGGCGATGCGCGCCTGCATCGAATTGAAGGCGATGGCGGCATGGGCGACTTCGGTCGGGCCTTTTTCGTCCAGGTGCACCGCGTGGGTGTTGGGATCAAGGTTGTCCACGGCCTCGGCAAGGCGGGTGAGGGGGCGGATGGCGATTCGCACGGCCAGCCAGGTGCAGAGAATCATCAGCGCCAACTGACCCAGTAGGACGATGGGCAACCACGGCGACAACGGTATCATCGATGGCCTCACGTCGATGGTCACCGGGCTGCCGTCCGCGAGTTTCAGGTGGACTTGAAAGTGTTTCTGCTCGCCGGGAATGTCCGTCACGGTCATCGGGTAATCCTTGCCGATGGCGTCTTTGATCGAGGTCATCGCGATGGGCGTATCCCTCATGGCCACGCCCGGTGAACCTTCGTCCAGCAAATAACGATAGTTGCGGCGGTTCAGTTGTTGCAGCCAGCTCATGCGCTCTTCGGCCGGCAAGCGGTCGAGGATCGCGATGGAGGTCGAGACGTCGGTTTCCAGGTTGCCGAGCATGGTGTTTTTCGCGCTTTCGTAACGCTCGTAGTACTGCGCGCCGAAGGACAACGCCTGGGCCAGGATCAGGCCGATCAGAAAGATCAGCGACAACCGGGAGGCGAGGGTGCGCGGCCAACGCAGCGAAAGGTTCATGACGGCGCACCGAGCACTTCCACCGGCAGGGAAAACACATAGCCTTCGCTGCGCACGGTTTTGATGTAGGCCGGTTCGCGGGCATCGTCCAGCAAGCGCTGGCGCAAACGGCTGACCAGCAAGTCGATGGAACGGTCAAACAGATCGGCGTCGCGGCCTTGGGTCAGATTCAGCAACTGGTCACGATTGAGTACCCGCTGTGGGTGATCGAGGAACACCCGCAGCAATCGATATTCAGCGCCGCTGAGCGCGACCATGGTGCCGTCTTCATCCAGCAAGTGCCGCGCCGAGGTGTCCAGGCGCCAACGCCCGAACGCCAGCAGGCGGCCGCTTTCGGTGACCACCAGGTTCGGCGGCAGCATCCGCGTGCGGCGCAGCACGGCGTTGATTCGCGCCAGCAGTTCACGGGCGGCGAAGGGCTTGACCTGGTAATCGTCGGCGCCCATTTCCAGGCCGATGATGCGGTCGGTTTCGTCGTTGCGGGCGGTGAGCATCAGCACCGGGGTGGCCTTGTGTTTGCCGGCGCGCAACTCGCGGCAAAGCATCAGGCCGTCGTCGCCCGGCATCATGATGTCGAGCACGATCAGGTCCACCGGCGTGGAGTCAAGGAAGGTACGCATCTGACGCCCGTCGGCGACGACCGTGGTGCGCAGGCCGTTCTTTTTGAGGTAGTTGCCTACCAGTTCCCGGATCTCGCGGTCATCGTCCACGATGAGAATGTGATCGACGTGTTCCATGGGGCCAAGCCTCTATCAATGGGGGATGTTGCGCAGTCTATCGAGCCTTGGCCCGCTCGCCCGCCCCCCTTTGTATTGCAGTGTATCTGGCGTAGCGGCGGATACACGCAAACGTAAAAATGCGGTTTTCCAGCGGTTTTGTATCGCTCTGTATCAGGGGCCGACTTTGATACGTACCGATTTACACGCGGCTGTTTTCGACACAGACGAGATACCTCGCGAGTTTCTAATGGGTTCCATCGAGGCAAACCAGACGCCTCGGCTCAATTGAACGACCTACCCATTGAAGCCTTGAGGAAAACACCATGAACACCAAAGCCATCTACGCCGCTTGCCTGTTTGCCGCCCTGAACATCTGCACCTTGTCGGCCCGCGCCGAAGCCGCCGATGTCAGCGCCAAAACCTACACCTACGGCAGCCACCTGGACATAAAGAAAGTGGTGTCGGTGAAAGAAGACGCTGCGCCTTCCTGCGGGATTGTGAATGCCAAGCTGACCTACCTGGACTCCCAGCACAAAACCCAGGTGCTGGATTACCGCAAATTTGCGGACGGCTGCAACTCGGACAACTGAGTCCTTCGCTGACCGATTGCCAATCCCCTTTAAAACAGGAAGAACACCATGAACAACATCACTCGCTTCTGGACCGCTGTTGCCTTCTCCGTCGCCGGCGCGGCGGCCCATGCCAATGCCGCGGTTGAACAGAAAAGCTGCGGCAGCGCGACCTGCTTCCAGTTAACGCCTGTGGCGGAGCAGGGCGGTCATGCCTTCCTGGCACAGGACGGTGCAAGCCGTACGCCGCAGGGCCAGCAGCTGGATAACCAGACGGCCTGAAGCCCGAACACTGTTTTGTGAACCCCACCGATCCTGTGGGAGCGGGCTTGCCCGCGAAAGCGGAGTGTCAGTCGACATCAATGTTGAATGTACTGGCCTCATCGCGGGCAAGCCCGCTCCCACAGGGAATTGGTGTGAATCGCCACCCTCCACATGTTTAGGTGATCCCATGTTTCTCATCGCTTTCCTGGGCGGCATATTGACCGTCCTCAGCCCTTGCATCCTCCCGGTCGTGCCGTTCCTGTTCGCCGGGGTCAAACGTACCCGTTCCTCGATCCTGCTCACCCTCGGCGGCATGGTCCTGACCTTCGCCCTGATCTCCAGCCTGGCGGTGGTCAGCAGTGAATGGGTGGTGCAAGCCAACAACACCGGTCGCCACGTCGCGCTCTTCGTGATGGGGTTGTTTGCTCTGTCGCTGATTTCCGCCCGTGTCGGTGACTGGATGGCCCGTCCGTTCGTGGCGCTGGGCAATCGCCTAGACCCCGACACCCGCAAAATGTCCGGCCCGCTGGGTTCGGTCATGATCGGCGTGGCCACGGGTCTGCTTTGGGCGCCGTGCGCTGGACCGATCCTCGGGGTGATTCTCACCGGTGCCATGCTGCAAGGCGCCAACGCCCAGACCAGCCTGTTGCTGCTGGCGTACGGCCTGGGCAGCGCGTTGTCGCTGGGTACTTTGATCTTTTTCGGTCGCGGCCTGGTCAATCGCTTGAAAGTGTCGATCCCGGTCACCGGTTGGCTGCGTCGTGGTGCAGGTGTAGCTGTGTTGGCCACCGTTGCGGTGATTTCCACCGGTGCCGATAGAAACCTGCTCGCCGGTACTTCATCCGAAGGCGTCAGCAGCCTCGAGAAAGGTGTGCTGGAAACCGTGCCGAAAGTCGTCGACTACTTTGTCAGCAAGGTCAAGGCAGACTCGTCCATGGACAACGCCCAGGGCGCCATGCCGTCGCTGTCCGGTGCGGTCCAATGGCTCAACTCGCCAGCGCTGAGCAATGACTCGCTCAAAGGCAAAGTGGTGCTGGTGGACTTCTGGACTTACGACTGCATCAACTGCCAGCACACCTTGCCGTACGTGAAGGACTGGGCGAAGAAATACGAGAAGGATGGCCTGGTGGTCGTCGGTGTCCACACCCCTGAATACGGTTACGAGCGCATCATCGACAACGTCAAGGATCAGGTCAAAGAGCTCGGCATTACCTACCCGGTGGCCATCGACAACAACTACGCGATCTGGCGCGCTTTCGACAACCAGTACTGGCCCGCTCACTACCTGATCGACGCCAAGGGCCAGGTGCGTTACACCCACTTCGGTGAAGGCGCCTACGAAACCCAGGAGAAAATGATTCAGCAACTGCTGGAAGAGGCCAAGGCACCTGCCGCGTAACCCTCGACATCAATGGCTCACTGGCTGCGCGCCGTGGGCCATTGGTTTTTTCTCCTGATTGCGCCGCCAGGCTGCCGGTGGCGCACCGTACTCTCGACGAAAAGCCCGGCTGAACGCCGTGTCGGTCTGGTAGCCCACCTCTTCGGCAATCCGCATCAACGAGCTGTTACTGCTGCGTAACAGATTGGCCGCCAGCAGCATCCGCCACTGCGTCAGGTACTGCATCGGCGAACTCCCCACCAATTGCGCAAAGCGCTCCGCCAGCACCGACCTTGACGTCCCGGCAGTCCGCGCCAGTTCATCCAGCGTCCAGGCGTGACAGGGTTTTTTGTGTAACGCGTTGAGGGCAGCGCCGACGATCCGGTCACCCACACCCGCCAGCCAACCGGTCCGGCCTTCACCGTGTTCGTTCATGTACAGACGCAGCACTTCGATGAACAACACCTCGGCCAGTTTCGCCAGTACACCTTCACCGCCAGGCCTGGGCGAGCGCGCTTCGGCCAGGGCATAACGAACCGAAGATTCCAGCCAGATACCGGCATTCGAGCCGCGCACATTGACCCGGACCACGGCCGGCAATCCCGTGAGCAACATGCCCGCCAGCCGCGTATCGCACGCCAGATAACCGCACACCAGACGCGTGACCGCGCCGCCACCGCCGTAGCTCAGTTGCCGTGGACGCCGCGCCAGCACCACGTCCAGGCGCTTGCCGGTGACCGGCGTCAGTCCCGGTTGAGAACTCATGCGATGGGCGTCGCCCTGAGGGAACACCACCACATCGCCAGCCGTCAGTCGCAGTGGCGGATCGTTGCCCATCTCGACATAGCACTCGCCTTCGGTGATCAAGTGAAAGATCACCACCCGCTCTGCGCCGGGCTCCAGAAACGGTGCCGCGGTGTCGGCACTGGGCGATTGGTAGCACCAGGGCGCAGTGAACCTGGCATTGATGAAAATCGCACCGACCAGGCGGACGACGCGCAGGGTTTGGGACAGGGCGTCCATGGTGGTTTCCCGGGCTGAGGGCTTTCTGATTGTGAGCGCGTCTGCGCCAAACGTGAATTCTCCGGACGATCGGGCAGTGTTGCCCGACGATCGGGCAGGACGCAGGCGTGCGGCAGGGCGATAGTTTGCCTACAGGGCCACTGCCGACCCTGTCATCCATAACAAGAATGAGAGGTTGCCATGCCGAAGTTCGTTATCGAGCGCGAGATTCCAGGTGCTGGAACACTGTCAGAAAGGGATTTGAAAGCCGCTTCGCAAAAGTCCTGCCGGGCGTTGCGCGAGCTGCCGGAGGTGCAGTGGCTTCAGAGTTATGTCACGGGCGACAAGTTGTACTGCGTGTACATCTCGCCCAGCGAAGCGCTGATCCAGGAGCACGCCAGGCAGAGCGGTTTCCCGGCCAACCGCATTTCTCAAGTCATGAACATCATCGATCCGACCACGGCGGAGTAAGCCGGGGCAGCGTTCCAACTTGTACGGAGCAGATTCAATGAGTACCCCCCTTGATCTCACTGCCTTGAAAAACCGCCAGATGGCCTCCTGGGCCAGCGGCGACTACGCCGTGATCGGCACCACCCTGCAGATTGTCGGCGAGCAACTGGCCGAAGCCTGTGATTTGCTCTGCGACGAGCGGGTCCTGGACGTGGCTGCCGGCAATGGCAATGCGACGCTGGCCGCCGCACGCCGGGGCTGCAACGTCACTTCCACTGACTATGTCGCGGCGCTGCTGGAACGTGGTGAAGACCGGGCCCGGGCAGAACGTCTGGAAGTGACCTTCCAGGTTGCCGATGCCGAGGCGCTGCCGTTTGAGGACGCGAGCTTCGATGCCGTGCTCTCGACCTTCGGTGTGATGTTTACGCCAGACCAGCCCAAAGCGGCTTCGGAACTGGCCAGAGTGTGTCGCCCCGGCGGCCGCATCGGTTTGGCCAACTGGACGCCTGAAGGTTTTGTCGGCCAGATGTTCAAGACCCTGGGCCGTCATCTGCCGCCACCGGCAGGCGCGCAACCGCCTTCAAACTGGGGAACCGAAGCCTGGTTGCACACGCACTTCGATGAGCGCGACTTCCAGGTCCAGGTGACGCGTCGCACCTTCAATTTCCGTTATCGCTCGGCGGCGCACTTTATTGACACCTTCCGCACCTGGTACGGCCCGGTTCACAAGGCCTTCGCGGCGTTGCCTCCCGAAAGTGGCCAGGCCTTGGAAAGCGACCTGGGCGGACTGATCAACAAGATGAACAGGGCGGGAGAGAAGTCGCTGGTGGTGCCGAGTGAATACCTGGAGGTCGTCATCACCCGACGCTGAACCAACAACACAAAACCCCTGTAGGAGCGAGGCTTGCCCGCGAAGGCGGTGTGTCAATCGATAAATATGTTGCCTGACACTCCGTTTTCGCGGGCAAGCCTCGCTCCTACAGGGATTGTGGTGTTTTGTCGAAAGCGGTCACTCATCCACCCGCTCGGTGTACACCACCCACACACTGCACGGCATTTTGTACAGCAAATGCTCCACCGTGCTGCCAATCAACCGGCCCAAACCGCGATGACCGACCCGGCCCATGACAATCACGTCGACGTCATACGCATCGGCATAGCGAGTCAGGACCTTGGCCGGGTTGCCCATGATCATGTGCCGCTGCTCGGGCGCGATGCCGTTGCGCTCAGCCAATTCGTTGAAGGCGTCTTCCTGGTAGTCGAACAGGGTCTTGGCCTTGCCTGAATTGAAAAACGCCGAACCATTGTCGAAGCCGAACTCGTCCGCGCTGATGGATGAAAGGTCGTAGGCGTAGACCACATCCAGTTCGGCGTTACAGGCACTCGCCAGTTTCGCCGCTTCATGAAGGATCCGGTCGTTGAACGTTTTGTAGTGATCATCGCGATGGAAAGGGTCGACCGCCGCGACGATCCGGCGTGGCAGGGCGTGAACGGCATGGCTGACGAAATGCAGCGGCACCGGGCATTCACGCAGCAGATGCACGTCGAGCGGGGTAAACATCAGCCGCGACAGCAGCGATTCGTGCTCCAGCGCCTTGATCAGCACGTCCATCGGCTGTTCTTTGAGGTGAATAAGGATTTCTTCCAGCGGTTTTTCGACCCATGCCACCTCGGTGGTGACGTGGACACCGATCTTGCGCAAGGGCCGGGCTTGTTCTTCCAGCCACTGACGGTGCCGATCGACGTAGCCCAAGCGCATCTGCTCCAGGGCCTTTTCGTTGACCAGGCTGGCGGTGGCCAAGCCTTCCAGATAATCGAAAGCCACGATGTGCAACGCCGCGTCTTCGGCCTTGGCCAGCGCCGCAGCCCTGTCGAAGGCGGGGCTGTGCTCCATCAATGGCGAGGCGACCAGCATGAAACGTGATTGACCAGACATGGCGAACCTCCCGTGGATGAACGAAGAGACAGCGGTCATTCAATCCTTAAGTATTGACCATGATCGACCTCCCGTCCGTCAGCCCCGGGACAAGTGCAGTTCCATGATGATGGTGCGCTCGACACCGTGGAATTCGTCGCGGACTTTTCGAAAGCCCAGCCTGGAGTAGAAGGCTTCTGCGGTGATGGAGGAGGGGACGCGCAATACCTCGATTTTCGCCTCGGTGGCGAGGGTTTCGATCGTTGCCATCAAATGTCGGCCGAGGCCTGCTCTTTGGTGTTCGGGATCGACAAATACGCTGCGCACCACATCGTGATCAAGGCTGGCCGTGGCCACGACATGACTGTCGATCGTTGCAACGAAGACCTGGCGTTGGCTCAACAACGCGTGAATGGACTCGGTTGAAAAGCTTTTTTCCACCTGCGCGATGACTTCGGGTGGATAGTCCAGGGCATTGGACTGGCGGAGCGACTGGATGATGACCTGGCTGATGGCATCCACGTCGGCTGCAGTGGCGGCCCTTATTTGCGGTTTCATAGTGCTACCTCAATCCCTTGAACACACAAATCCCCTGTGGGAGTGAGCCTGCTCGCGATGGCGGAGTGTCAGTCGATATCTACATCGGCTGGGAAGCAGTCATCGCGAGCAGGCTCGCTCCCACAGGGGATAATCACTTAATCCGGGCGCCGCGTGCTTCCAGCAGCTCGCGCAATACCGATCGATGGCAATGCGCCTCTTCCTCGCAATAACACCCAACCGCCAGCGAAGTTTGATGGGAGAGGGCAGCCAGCAGATCCAGCAACTGATTGGGCGCTGGATGGTTCATTTCAGCCTTGAACTTGCGCCTGAACGTTTCCCAGGCCTTTTCATCCTCAGCCGCTTTGGCCTCGGCCACCAATTCCGCACTCGGCGAAAGCAGCGGCTGCCACACATCATAAAAATCCCTACTGGCAAACTCGGCCTTCGGTACACCGCGAGGTGGGCGGCGTACCGTGCCGATCCGAAGGCCTTCATCGGTCGAGCGGGGTGAGCCGAGTCGTACGATATGGATGGCCATGTCGGGTTACTTGTGACGCGATCCGTCAAACCACTCCATGGCGGTGCGCCAGATGCAGATGCCGAGGAAGTAAGCCGACATCAGCAGCCAAAGCCCCATGACCATCGGGTTGATGACCGGATGGTTGACCACCAGCGACAAGCTGCACAGCAACCAGATGGCGGTCACGGCGATGTTGATCGGCATGAACTTGCGCACGCGGAACGGGTGCAGGAATTTCATTCGCGTCACGGTCAACAAGGCCAGGCCGATGACGGTCAGGAAGGTAATCCACGGCGACGGGGCGATGATGTACAGGCATAAGGCAACCACGTTCCACGCGGCGGGGAAGCCCTGGAAGTAGTTGTCCTTGCTTTTCATGTTGACGTTGCAGAAGCAAAACAGCGACGAGACCAGAATCAGCGACACGGTCAGCAGCAGCGTGTAGTCCGGCAACGGGATGTAGCGATAGATGAACAGCGCGGGGATGAACACATACGTCAGGTAGTCGATCACCAGATCGAGGATCGATCCATCGAAGCTCGGCAGCACCGACTGCACATTGACCTTGCGCGCCAGGGCACCGTCCAGCCCATCGACGATCAGGGCCACGCCCAGCCACAGCAGGCAGTTGGTGGCCTGATTCTCCAGCAAGGCGAGGGTGGCGAGGAAGGCAGTGACCACGCCGGTGGCGGTAAAACCATGGGCGCCCCATGCTTTGAGCCTGGCGATGTGTAGGGTGGATATCACAGGGGCGTTCTCCAGAAAGTAAAGCAAGCCAGTCATCACCCTCATCATCAAGGGCGGCGGCAAACCATTTTGGTTGCAGGTATCGACCGAAAATCGGGGAATAAGGTTCATCGTCTGTAAATCTTAGCTGGGCCGCCAGGAAATACTCTGGATTAATCCGCACTGATGTTCACTTAAATAAGGTGCTTCAGGCCAAACGGTGGTGGCGCATTTAGTAGCGAGGACTATTGTTGCCTGACCGGTCACTCCAATCGATGAGGACGTCGTCATGAACACCAGCGATTTGCTCGAACAACTCCTGCGGGGCCAAGGCACCGGGGCGCAACAGGATGGCAGATCCGCTCAGGGAGGCATCGGCGGCGGTCTTGGTGGATTGCTGGGCGGGCTGTTGGGCGGTGGCGCCGGCTCAAGCGTGGGCGGTGGCGGATTGGGTGGTTTGCTCGGTGGCCTGCTGGGCGGCGGTTCGCCCATGGGCGGCGCGACCCGGACTCGCTCGGGGGGTGGCACCAACTACGCGGCCCTGGCGTCGCTCGGGATGATGGCCTTTCAGGCGTATCAGGCGTGGCAACGCAATCAGGCTGCTGCGCCGCAACAGGCACCGCGCACCGTGGATCTTTTATCCGGCCCGGAAATCGAGGACCACAGCCATGCAGTCCTGCGCGCATTAATAGCTGCAGCGAAGGCCGATGGCCGGATCGACGATTCCGAGAAGCAGATGATCAGCACCGAAATCGGCCGCCATACCGATGACCCGGAACTGCAGCAATGGCTGGATGACGAAGTTGCCCGGCCGCTGGATGCTGCTGATGTGGCGCAGTCGGCGACAGATCCGGCAATTGCTGCGGAAATGTACCTCGCTAGCGTGATGCTGGTGGACGATCAGCAGGATGCCGAGCGCAATTATCTGGATGAACTGGCTGCCGCGCTGAAAATCGATCCGGAGTTGCAAGTGCATCTGGAGCAGCAGGCCAAGGGTGGCGTGGCATAAGTGATGTAATCCCGAACACCGTCGACCTGTAGCAGCTGCCGAGCAGCGCGAGGCAGCGTTCGGCGACGAAGTCGTCGTGAAATCAGGCCGCGCGGTGCACCAGGATAACCGCATGCGCAGGTTTTACGACGACTTCGTCGCCGAACGCAGCCTCGCGCTGCTCGGCAGCTGCTACAGGCTCGGTCGTGATTTCGGGATCAGGAAGATCACCCCATGCGCTTCGGCAATCTCCAGTATCCGGGGCAAATCCTCCGGCACTCTTAATTGATGCACGGCCGCAAAAAACTGCCCGCCACGCGGGTCAGACACCACGCCAATCATCTTCGCGGTAGGGCTGATGTTCTTGTAGGCATGGATGGAACCCCCGGGAATGTGCACGTAACCCCCGGCCGAGACGGTGGTGGACGTCCCCTCCACGGTCACTTCGACCTGGCCGTCGACCACGTAAAACGCCTCGTCCCACGGGTGAAAGTGCGGTGGCGGCCCTCCGCCTTGCACGCCTTCCTGGATATGCATTTCAAAGGGTTTACTCAGATCGCCGCCGGCCAGGATGGTGATTGCTTCGCCCACGACGTTCACCGGCGCCGGCGATTGCTCGATGACGTGCACCGTTCGCATGATTGCTCTCCGAAGATGAGTAAACACCCGCTGAGTATATGCCTGGCGCGCCGACTGAACGCCGCACCACAGGCCCGTCCGTCAGGGCAATTTCAACGCCGATTGAATTTTTTTCCGGGCAAATCGCTCTTCTGAAGTAGAGACGCGTTGATTCAGCGTCCTGCCACTGGCCTCAGACCGAGAGATGCGCCCATGACTGCCCTGACACGACTTGAATCGCGGCCCGCCCACGAACACCCGATCCCGCCCGACGGGAGCCTGAAACAGGCCTATGAACACATGCTGCTTGGCGATGATCCCGAGCAACGGCGCGCACTCGCCCGAACCTTTCTCGAGGCGCAGCTCGAACACGCCACCGACCTGCCGCAGGACATGCCGAATGACTTGTCGGCCCTGCAATCGTTCGTCGAACAGCACAGCGTCGATGTCGCCGGCCAATACGCCGAATACCTGAAACAACGCAAGGACGGCGGGCCCCGGCAATTCTTCACTAACAAGGCGCACGCACTGTTTTTCCTGCAAGCCGTTGCCCCGACCAAACTGGTCGACGGTGCGTGGCTGTATGGCCTGTTGCGTCATTGGCGCGACCCGCGTTTCGAGGGGCTGATTTGCACCTATCTGGAAGAGTTGGGCGACGGCAATCCGGCGCAAAATCATGTGGTGATATACCGCAAGCTGCTCGCCGAACATGGCTTGCAAGACACCGGGGTGATCGCCGACGAGCACTACCTGCAAGGCGCGATACAACTGGCGCTGGGCGAATCCGCCGACGAGTTTCTGCCCGAGGTGATCGGCTACAACCTCGGCTACGAACAACTGCCGCTGCATTTGCTGATCAGTGCCTATGAACTCAGCGAATTGGGCATCGATCCGTACTACTTCACGCTGCACGTGACCATCGACAATGCCAGCACCGGTCATGCGCACAAAGCGGTGCAGTCGGTGCTGCAACTCCTGCCGGTGGAAGGCGACCGCGAAGACTTTCTGCGCCGGGTCGCGTTGGGTTATCGGCTCAACGATCTGGGGCAGGGCAGTCGCGCGATCATCGAATCGTTCGACCTCGACGCCGAGTTGCTCAACATGCTTGAGCGCAAGCGTCCGTTCGGCCAGCACATGCATTCCGACTACTGCCGTTTCGAAGGCAAGACCGTCAACCAATGGCTGTCGGCGCCAGAACAGTTGCCCGGTTTCCTCACCGCCCTGGAAAACAAAGGCTGGATCAAACGTCAGCAGGATCCTCAAGCCAGCCGTTTCTGGCAGTTGATCGAGGGGGACGGCGCCGCCATGTTCGGGGTGTTCAGCCCTTACGAAAAACAGCTGCTGCATGACTGGATCGCCGGCGACTGGACGCCTGAGCGCGCAGCCGCAGCGGTTCGCCGGGGCACGAGTGTCGCGACAGAGGCGACGGTGTCTGACAACGACCCGGATATCCAGAGCCTGCAAACTGCGTTGGACGGGCTCGCCGCACACGAACAGATGCCGGTGTTGATCCCGTGGCTGTCGGCCCATCGGCATTCTCATCCGGCCGGCCTGATGGCTACGCGACGGTTTATCGAACTCAAATCCAGCCTGCGATAGGAGCACTGCATGAATCAGGAAGAGCAACTGGACGCTGCCGATCTGGCGTTGGTGCAACTGGGGCGGCGCTTGCAGGCCGATGGCTACCGGTTCATTACCCCGACGCCGCTCACCCATCGGCGGGTCAATGACCGTGCCTTCGGGCAAAACGCCCGGACTCTGCGCGATGTGTTCGGCTGGTCGCGTTCATTTGAACCAGGCCTTTTGTCGACAGACGAGCAGCGGCAGTTGCAGCAGGCGGGCGTCCTTCAAGAAAGCAACGGCCGACTGAAAAGTTGCGTGCGCTGGTCCAGCCTGGATGACCTGCTGTTCGTGCACTCGGGGTTCCCCACCGATGCGGCGGATGCGGTGTTCTTCGGCCCGGACACCTACCGTTTCGCGCAGCTGATTCATGCGCACCTACAACAAAACTTCGCACCGATCAGACGCGCCGTGGACATTGGTTGCGGCGCGGGTGTCGGGGCGATTGTGATTGCCCGGGCACGCCATGAGGCCGAAGTGCTGGCCGTCGATATCAATCCAGCGGCTTTGCGCCTCACGGCAGTCAACGCGGCGCTTGCCGAAGTCTCCAATGTCACCGTCGAAGCCAGCGATGTGCTGCAGGACGTCGACGGCCATTTCGACCTGATCGTCGCCAATCCACCGTACATGGCCGACCCCGCCGAGCGTGCTTATCGCCATGGTGGCGGTGAGTTGGGTGCGCAATTGTCGTTGCGCATCGTCGAGCAGGCGTTGTATCGCCTGGCGCCCGGTGGCTCTTTGGTGTTGTACACGGGGGTGGCAATGATTGAAGGTCAGGATCCGTTTCTGGAGGCGCTGATCCCGCGTCTGGAGTCGCCCATGTTCGGCTGGACCTATCGCGAACTGGATCCCGACGTGTTTGGTGAAGAACTACTGACCCCTGGCTATCAACGGGTCGAGCGAATTGCGGTCGTGGCCCTGATCGTTACGCGCGTCGGCCCCGGCATTGGGGGAAGCGTTGAGTCGGCAGGTGCGCCATGAGCAAGAATCTGGACGACTACAACCGCATGCGCGACTTCTCGGCGACCTCTGAACCCGCCGCGAAACGCTCGGGCAAGAAAACCGCGAAAGACCATGCCTTGCAGTTCTGTATTCAGAAGCATGATGCCTCGCGGTTGCACTATGACTTTCGCCTGGAACTCGACGGCGCCTTGAAGAGTTGGGCCGTGCCGAAAGGCCCTTCGCTGGACCCCAAGGTCAAGCGCTTGGCGGTCCACGTTGAAGACCATCCGATCGATTACGCCACGTTCGAGGGCAGCATTCCCGAAGGGCATTACGGCGCTGGCGACGTGATTGTCTGGGACCGTGGCGTGTGGATCCCCCAGGAAGATCCGGCCAAGGCGTACGCCAAGGGCAAGCTCAAGTTCGAACTCAAAGGCGAGAAACTCGGTGGCCTGTGGAACCTGGTGCGCACACACATGCCGGGCAAACAGGAGCAATGGTTTCTGATCAAGCATCAGGACGGCGCGGCGAAACCTGAAAGCGATTACGACGTGGTCGTCGCCGAGCCGGACAGCGTGCTCAGTGACCGCACCATCCTCCCCAAAAAGGCCAAGACCGCCGACAAACCCAAATCGGTGAAGAAGCCGGCGCGCAAGGTCGCGCCTAAAGCACAGTCAGCCCAACTCACCGGGGCGCACAAAGCCAAACTGCCCGACCAGCTCAAACCCGAACTGGCGACGCTGGTGGAAAAAGCCCCGCAGGGCGAGTGGAGCTATGAGATCAAGTTCGATGGCTATCGGATCATGGCCCGCATCGACCATGACGAGGTGAAACTCTTCACCCGCAACGGCCACGACTGGACCCACAAACTGCCGAAACAGGCCGAGGCGTTAGCGTCGCTGGGCCTCGAATCTGCCTGGCTCGACGGTGAAATGGTGGTGGCCGACGAGCAGGGAGTGCCGGACTTTCAGGCGCTGCAAAATGCCTTCGAATCCAATCGCAGCGGCAACATCGTTTACTACCTGTTCGACATGCCTTACCTCAATGGCGTGGACCTGCGCGAGGTGCCGGTCGAGGAACGGCGGGTCGCGCTGGCGACGGTGCTCAAACCCAGTAAAGATCCGCTGCTGCGCTTCTCCGACGCGTTCGGCGAAGAGCCCGAAGCCTTGCTCAACAGCGCCTGTCAGATGCAGATGGAAGGGTTGATCGGCAAGCGCCTGGGCTCGCCGTACGTGTCCCGGCGCAGCAGTGACTGGATCAAGCTCAAGTGCAAGCATCGGCAGGAATTCGTCGTGGTCGGCTATACCGATCCCAAAGGTGCGCGCAATGCCTTCGGAGCGTTGCTGCTGGGCCTGCATGACCGTGACAGCGGCGAGTTGCGCTACGCCGGCAAGGTCGGCACAGGTTTCAACGAGACCACGCTCAAGCACATTTACGAACAGCTGAAACCGTTGCTGGCGAAGAAGCCCGCGGTGGTTAATCCACCCACGGGTTTTGAAGCCAAGGGCGTGCATTGGCTCAAACCCGTCTTGCTCGCAGAAATCGCGTTCGCCGAGATGACCAAGGACGGCTCGGTGCGCCACGCGGTGTTCCATGGGCTGCGCGATGACAAACCCGCCGAAGACATCACCGAGGAGCGTCCGAAAGCCGTGAAAGCCCAGACCACCAAGAAAGCCGCCGCTGACAAACCGGCCGCCGCGGCGAAAAAGCAGCCTGCCAAGGCAGCGCCCGCGCCCTCACAAATCGGCCTCGGTGCAGGCAAGGTGCGCATTACTCACCCGGACCGGGTGATTGATGCCAGCAGCGGCACCACCAAAGTGCAACTGGCGGAGTATTACGCCAGTGTCGCCGAATGGATTTTGCCCGAGCTCAAGGACCGGCCAGTGGCGCTGGTGCGTGCTCCGGACGGCATTGCCGGCGAACTGTTCTTCCAGAAGAACGCCGAGCGCCTGGCCATTCCCGGGATCACCACGCTGGACAAGGAACTCACTGGCCAACCGGTGATGATCATCAACAACGCTGAAGCGCTGATTGGCGCCGTGCAGATGAGCACCGTGGAACTGCATACCTGGAACGCCACCTCGGACAACCTCGATAAACCTGACCGCTTCGTCCTTGATCTCGACCCGGACCCGGCGCTGCCGTGGAAAAGCATGGTCGAGGCGACCCAACTGACCCTGTCGGTGCTCGATGAACTCGGGCTCAAGGCCTTCCTCAAGACCAGCGGCGGCAAGGGGATTCACCTGGTGGTGCCGCTGACTCGCAAGCTGGGTTGGGATGAGGTGAAGGACTTCAGCCATGCGATTGTCAGCCACATGGCCAAGTTGCTGCCGGAGCGTTTTTCCGCGGTGTCGGGACCGAAGAATCGGGTCGGGCGGATTTTCATCGATTACCTGCGCAATGGTCTGGGCGCGACCACCATTTGCGCCTACGCCGCGCGCACCCGCGAAGGGATGCCGGTGTCGGTGCCGGTCTTTCGTGAAGAGGTAGCGCAATTGAAGGGCGGTAATCAGTGGAACATCCAAAACGTGCACGAGCGCCTGGCCGAAGTGGGTGACGAGCCCTGGGCGGACCTGAGGAAAACCCGGCAAGCGATCACCGCCGACATGCGTCGGCGGGTCGGCATGAAAAAATAGCCCCCTTGGTTAACCGCATCCTTTGTAGCAGCTGCCGAGCAGCGCGAGGCTGCGTTCGGCGACGCAGTCGTCGTAAAACCTGCGCATGCGGTCATCCTGATGCACCGTGCGGCCTGATTTCACGACGACTGCGTCGCCGAACGCAGCCTCGCGCTGCTCGGCAGCTGCTACGGATCGCGTTGCCGTTAGCGGATAAACGCCTGCAGATCGCTGGTCAGTTTGTCGATCGCGACCTTGAAGTCTTTGGCGGTGATTTTCTGGCTGGCGTTTTCCAGCGTGCTGCCAAACACTTTGCGTACAACCTTGGCCACTGTCTGGTTGTTGCTCGCATCGACGAACTCGGCCTCGATGAACAACGTGGTGTCCTGATCCCGATGCCCGCTGGCAGCCGAAACACCACCGACCACGGCCGCGACAGGCACCACTTCATACCATTTCATGCCTTCGTTCTCGGCATTCACCCCGGTGATCGCCGAGCGCACGATCAGGGTTTTCGAACCGGCCGGCGCTGCTTTTGCGCTCGATACAACCTTGTATTTCTGGCCCAGCACGCCTTTGGCCTTGCTGCTCATGTAGTTCTGCAGTTCATCCAGGGTTTGCCGATTGACCCGCTCGCTGGGCTGCGGCGCCGGGTACAGCTCCAGCTTGTTGAACGCGACGGTGTTGTAGGCATCCGGATTCCAGGACGGACTCACCCAGCGCATGGCGGTTTCGCCGCTGGTAGTGGTGACTTGCTGCAAGTTGTTGTAGTTGGACAGGAAGCCTGAATACTGGTCTTTTTCGGTGATTTTCGAGGTGCAGCCGCCGAGCAACAGGCTGGCAAGTGCAGCGCCGATGAACAGTTTCTGCGACAGGTTCATATATTTTCTACTCCGTGGGTTCAGCGCAGGGTCGGCCCGGCCAGTCCAGGCAAGACAACCCTGGCTGAAACCGGATCCTTCGCGATGAGCGTAGGTTCGCACGGAGAAATTTCCAGTCAGTATGAAGGTACTTTCGAGTCGTGAGGCGGCGAGCAGTACCCGCCGCCTGATGACGGCTACTTGCCGACCGTGCCCGCCAACAACGGCGCCATCTGTTCATCGGTCAGTGCCGCCTTAACCTCCATCTTCATGACGTCGTTCCACTCCAGCACCCACTTTTGTATCTGCACCAGATCACTGGCTTCTGCCACGCCAAAACCGCTTGAACCGCCAACGGCATGCCAGCGCCCGAGCATCTTGACGCCGGCGGGTGGTACGGCCCCGGTCTTGAGAAAACGCTCGATTGCCTTGTTGCGGTTTTCCGGATTGATCGACCAACTGACGATGAATAACATTTGCCACCTCCTTCAATGGATTGGCACCTGTTTGTCTGTGCGCACCGGGTTGGCGCCGGGACCACGGTGGCGCTGTGTCTACAGCTTCTTGCCCCTTGTGAAGGCATAGCAGCGCCGGGCCGTCTGCGTACGACCGCTGATCCTGTTAATGGGCTTTTTCAATGAGCAGGCGACGTCGTGGCCGGCACCTGTATCACCAACGAAACATGGGCAGCGGCTTGAGCGGGGAACGAAGGAATTGCCGCGCGGTTTGCCTGAGCAGCATCCCGTGAAAGCCATGATTGGGCAGCGCCGATTTCACCGTTCTGATGTAGGCCCGTGGCAGGCCGAACGTCAGCAGCCCGAGGGACACATCAATGACATCGGCGCGCCGGAAGGGCTCGACGCTGAGCGCATGATCGGCAGCGTAGGGCCGCACTTTGTGGTGTTCCAGGATCAGCGCCGTCACTTCTTCGCTTAAGTGCGACAGTTGCCGATTGGCAAGATAGTCGGTGGCCTGGCGAAGCGAGGGTTCCAGGTAATCGATGGTGCCGTCCGTCCAGATGCCCAGATCATGAAACGCCGCCGCGATTTGCACGGCATCGGAGGGCAGGCCTTCAATGCCGCTGATGGCGCTGTAGAAGTTCAGCACCCGATAAATGTGATTGCGATAACCCGGCAGGTCAGCGCCGATTACCAGCGCATACGACGTCAGTATTTCGTCGGTCACGGGGAATTCGAGAACGAGGTTCATGGGGCTGACCTCAGGCGTCGCGCAACAGGTCGTTGGCGTTGAGAATATCGTAGGCAATCTGCGGGCGATTCTCGAGGCTGCGGCGGATGGCGGCCGGGATCGACTGTCGGGTTTTACGGCACAGGCCGGGCAATTCGCCGAGGGTGATGCTGATGCCGCGCATGGTCCGTACTTCGTTGAAGCTTGGGGCGATCTCCACGCGGATGCCCAGTTGTGCGTACATGCGGTTTTGCAATTTTTCCAGGTCCGCCAGGCTCTGGAGGGTTTCCAGGCGTTCGATCAGGCGTTTTTCTTCCGAGCGGGTCAGCAACAGAATGCGCACGTCCGCGCCCGGTGTTTCGAGCAGCGGGTCACGCCCGCAGTCGCAGGCGCCGGGCGGGCAGGGTTGGCGGATCGCAGGCAGGGTCGTCATGGGGTTCAATCATAGAGCGCTCCGATCGGGTTTGCCCATAGGCTAGCCCGCGACCTTCACATTCAGTCAGAAATATCAGCCAGCGGGATCTGCTCCTGATCGACCGGCGTGCTGGTGCCGCTTTTCTTTTCCCGACGATCATTCATCCACGTGTCCACCTGGGCGCTGAAGTCGGCCGGGGCTTTGCGTCCGACCCTGCGGGCCAGGTCGAGAATGGTCTGCTGGGCGAGGGCGTCTTCCATGCGTTTCTGCGCAGTCATCATCACCGCGTGCACCGAGCAATGACCTTCCACGGCCCACGTCGGCGGTGAACCGTCAAACAACGCACAGCGCCCGCGGATATCACGGCAATCGAAGATCAGCTTCTGGCCATCGATGGCGTTGACGATATCCAGCACGCTGATTTCGTCCGCCGGCCGCGCAAGCTTGAACCCGCCGCGCACGCCCTCGGTCGCCACCACCAGTTTGGCCTTGGCCATCTTGGTGAAGATTTTCGCCAGGTAATCCAGCGGCACGCCTTGCAGCTCAGCGAGGTCGCGCACGCTTGCCTCACGGCTATCGCCGTAATCGCCTACCAGAAAAAGCAGGCAGTGAATGCCGTATTCAACGCCTGCGCTGTAAAGAGACATGGTCATCTCCGACTGAGTGAGTCGCCAATACTACCAGCCGATGGTTTGAGGCGCAACGAACCATCGGCCTGGGTAAATCGTCTTTCTGCACTGTGCAGCTATAGATCAGAGGCTTGATCTGGGTATCAGGGGTGTCTGGATGTGTGATGGCAACCATCGATAGAAGGTCGTTGCTTCTTGCAACTCGGATCACTATAGTCGCCGTTGTCAGCTCGGCGACGGGTTCAGTCTTTGGTCTTCTTCGGAGTTAAACAATGAAACAGCACATTCTGGTCATCGGCGCAGGCTTCGGTGGTATGTGGACAGCGTTGAGCGCCACGCGCCTGTTCGACATCCATCATCACAACGACGTAGAAGTCACGGTACTGGCGCCTCAGGCCGAGCTGCGTGTGCGTCCGCGTTTCTACGAGCCGAATGCTCATCAGCTCGCCGCACCCATCGGCGACCTGTTCGATGCCGTGGGTGTGAAGTTCATCAAGGGCGCCGCAGAAACCATCGATGTGCAGCAAAAACACGTTGGCTACACCGATGCGTCGGGTGCCAAACAGGTGTGCAGCTACGACAAACTCGTTCTGGCCACCGGCAGCGGTCTGGCGTTGCCCAACACTCCCGGCGTGGTCAAACATGCCTTCGACGTAGACCAGATCGAACAAGCCGTACGCCTGGAAAACCACCTGAAATCTTTGGCCAACCTGCCAGACAGCAAAGCCCGCAATACCGTAGTGGTGGCCGGTGGCGGTTTCACCGGGATTGAAACGGCGACCGAAATGCCGGCGCGCTTGCGGGCCATCCTCGGTGACAAAGCCGACATTGAAGTGATCATCGTTGATCGCGGTGAAAAAGTCGGTGCGTCCATGGGCAGCGAGATCGCCCAGTCGATCGCCGAAGCCAGCACTGAGCTGGGCGTGCAATGGCGCTTGAAATCTTCGGTGGTTGCCGTCGATGAAAACGGTGTGACCCTGGCCGATGGTCAACGCATCGACGCCAAGACCGTGGTCTGGACCACCGGTGTACGGGCAAGCTCGCTGACCGAGCAGATCCCGGCCGAACGCGATCACCTTGGCCGCCTGCACGTCGACGCGCATCTGAAAGTCATCGGCCAGGACGACATTTTCGCTACGGGCGACGTGGCTTACGCTGCTTCTGATGACATCGGCAACTACGCCCTGATGACGTGCCAACACGCCATCGTCCTGGGCCGGCATGCGGGCAACAACGTCGCCGCGCAGATCCTCGGCGTGGACCCGACGCCGTACAGTCAGCCGAAGTATGTGACCTGCCTGGATTTGGGCGCCTGGGGCGCGGTCTACACCGAGGGTTGGGACCGCCAGGTCAAGCTGATCAAGGAGGAGGGCAAGTCGCTGAAAACCCAGATCAACACCGTGTGGATCTACCCACCCGTGGCCAATCGCGAAACGGCATGGGCTGCGGCGGATCCGCTGATCCCGATTGCCTAAGCTGGCCGCATAGAAAAATCCCGCTCAGGTGTTCCTGGGCGGGATTTTTTTGTTCAGATACGGAAGGCTTGTCGGCCTACCAGCGCCGGAAAATAATTGAATAGTGGCAAAACAACCTGGCAAGACTTCTATGGGGTAATAGAAATCTTGCCGGGCAAGGGGAAGGGACTCTGAATCACTGCTTCAGGCCAGCATCGACATCAAGGCACCTTGACGGTCCAGTTTGGCCAGGTCGTCGAAGCCTCCGACATGGGTGTCATCGATGAAAATCTGCGGCACGCTGCGACGACCGCTGCGGGTGAGCATCTCCTGGAATTTGCCGGGCTCCGACTGAACGTTGATTTCCCGGGTGGCGATGCCTTTGCTGGCCAGCAGCGCCTTGGCATTGCGGCAATAAGGGCAGGTGTCAGTGGTGTAAAGCGTCACAGTGCTCATAGCGTTTACTCCTCAGATTGGAGATGCGATTCAAGCGTCGATCGCAGGAAAGTCGATCTCGGTCAGGGCCAGATTGTTGAGGTAGTTGGTCAGGGTCTGCGAGGCAATGTGGGCGACCACCTCGATGATTTTGGCGTCGGTGATCCCGGCTGCACGCGCCGCTTCAATTTGCTCGTTGCTCAGGTGGCCGCGACTTTCAGTAATTTGCTGGGCCAACGTGGCAAAGGCATTGAGTTGGCCGTGTCGAGCACTAAGGATGTCTTGTGCAGACAGCCCGGCCTTGCCGGCAAACAGGGTGTGTGCCGCCAGGCAGTAGTCGCAACCGTTGACCTGCGAGGTGGCCAAAAAAATGGCTTCTTTCTCAGGGGCGGTCAGGGACGTTTTGCCCAGGGCCACCGACTGTTGCAGATAGGCAGCCAGCACGGCAGGGGCATGGGCCAGCGTCTTGAAGACATTGGGCAAGAAGCCGATTTTTTTCTGCACGCCTTCCAGCAGCGGGCGGGTGGTTTCGGTGGCTTGTTCAAGGCTCAGGGTAGTGATGCGGCTCATGGGTGATGCTCCGTCGATTCAAGCGCGGTATGCGCTGGGTACGGGGTCCATGCTATTGATCAACGCTGGCCTTGAGGGTGCAAATCGTCGAGGATATGCGACAGATCGTCCAGATATGTCCCCGGGAGTCGTTCCATGGATCGCTTGTCCACCTTGCTCACGCATTTCGGTATCAGTGCCGGAACCTTCCACAGTGGGGATTTTTGCGGCGTCACGGCTTTTGATGGCGAGCAGGCCACCGGCCACCTGCATTTGCTTCAGGCCGGGGAACTGACGCTCAAACTCGCGGATGAGCGAGACCTGCATCTCAATGAGCCGACGCTTATTTTTTTCCCGCGGCCCTATCGTCATCGGTTGTTCGCCAACGAAGCGTCGGGCACTCAACTGGTGTGCGCCACCCTGGAGTTCGACGGTGGGTCGGGCAATGCCCTCGCGGCCGCGCTGCCTGAATACCTGGTGCTCAAACTCGACAGCATCCCGACCATGGCCGGTACGCTGGACTGGCTATTCAGCGAGGCGTTCGGTGGCATTTGTGGCCGCGAAGCGATGATGGACCGGCTGTTCGAACTGCTGGTGATTCAGTTGTTGCGGCACATTCTGACCAGTCGTGATCAGACGCCCGGCATGATGGCCGGTCTCGCCGATCCGCGCCTGGCGCGCCCGTTGAGCCTGATGCATGACTCGCCCGGCAAAGCCTGGACCGTGGCCGAACTGTCGGCGGCGGCCAACATGTCCCGGGCCAGTTTCGCCGAATACTTCCGCTCGGTGGTGGGGCAGACGCCGGTCGACTACCTGGTGAGCTGGCGCATCAGCCTGGCGCAGAAACGTTTGCGTGAAGGCAAGTCGATTGCGCTGATCGCCGATGAAGTCGGCTACGAAAGCCCCTCGGCATTGGCCCGGGCTTTTCGGCGTAAAACCGGCACCAGCCCGCGCGAGTGGGGCCAAGACGCAAAACGCCTGCGGTGATCACACCTGGCCGGTTGAACACAATCCCTGTGGGAGCGAGCTGTGGCGAGGGGATTTATCCCCGTTGGGTGGCGCAGCCGCCCCAAAATCTTGGGCCTGCTTCGCAGTCCAGCGGGGATAAATCCCCTCGCCACAGCTCGCTCCCACAGGGATTGCGCTTAACCAGCGGGCTGTTTGGTGGCCGTGAGATAGACTCATCAACGGGCATCGAACCGTGGGAGTGACACCTGTGGCGCATTTCAAATGGACTCGCTGATCACCGCTGCAGCGCACGCACTCGCGGCGGGTGATCCCCTCGGCGCGCTGAACCGGGTTGCCCTGCGCGACGATGCACCTGCACTGGCGCTTCGCGGCATCGCCATGGCGCAGTTGGGCGATCTGGTTCGGGCAAAGGAATTGGTGCGCCGTGCCGCCCGCGCCTTCGGTCCGAAAGCGCCTGTGGCCCGCGCGCGGTGTGTGGTCGCCGAGGCCGAAATCGCCCTGGCTTCAAGGGATCTCGGCTGGCCAGTGAAAGCGCTCGAAGCGGCACGAGTGACACTGGAGGCGCACGGCGATGGCCTGAATGCGGCCCATGCGCGGTATTTGCAGATTCGACGTTTATTGTTGATCGGGCATCTTGATGAGGTCGATGGGTTGCTCGCCGAGCTCGACCCCGCGCCACTGCCGCCGGCATTGCGCGCCGTTCATGAGCTGGTGGTGGCAGGGATCGCCGTGCGGCGACTCGAGACAAGGCGGGCGCGGTCTGCGCTGGAAAGGGCCGAACGCGCGGCATTCGTCGCCGGCATTCCTGCACTGACCGCCGAGGTTGAACACGCCGTTCAAGTCCTCAACACGCCCGCCGCGCGGTTGATCGCCCGGGGCGAAGAGCGCCCCCTGTTGCTGGATGAAGTGGAAGTGCTGCTCGGTTCGACATCCCTGGTGGTGGACGCGTGCCGATACGGCGTGCGCGCTTCCGGGATGTCGGTGTCCCTGGCCAAACGCCCGGTGTTGTTTACCCTCCTGCGGGCGCTGGCCGAAGCCTGGCCCGCGGACGTGGCGAGGGAAACACTGATCACCCAGGCCTTTCGCTTGAAGCTCACTGATGAATCCCATCGCGCAAGGCTGCGCGTCGAAATCGGTCGGCTTCGCACGGCGTTGAAGCCTCTGGCCGGTGTCAGTGCGACGAAGCGCGGGTTTACGCTGCAACCATTGATTGCGGACGACGTTGTGGTGCTGGCGCAGCCCGTCGAAGAGCCGCAGGCGGCGCTGCTCGCTTTCCTGGCGGACGGCGAGTCGTGGTCGAGTTCGGCGCTCGCCTTGGCGTTGAAGGCCAGTCAGCGCACCGTGCAACGGGCACTCGATTCGCTGGCCACCGCCGGCAAAGTGCAGTCGTTTGGCCGCGGGCGGGCCCGGCGCTGGATGACGCCGCCAATGCCGGGATTCGCGACGACTTTGTTACTCACAGCTTGGGTGCCGGGTGTCTAGGATCCATTCCACCCCCCAACGAAGAGGATGCAACCATGAAGCAATCATCCGCCGAAATCATCCGCGAATACGGTCCCTTTCCGGGCGTCGAGAGCGTGCATGGCGTTTCTTATGACGGACAGCACGTCTGGTTCGCTTCCGGAGAAAAACTCAACGCCCTCGACCCGACCAGCGGGCAGACACTGCGCTCAATTGATATCGTCGCGCATGCCGGGACAGCCTTTGACGGCCAGCACCTGTTCCAGATCGCCGAGGATCGCATTCAGAAAATCGATCCTTCGAACGGCCAGGTACTCGGCACCATTCCAGCGCCCGGCGGCGGTGGCGACTCAGGGCTCGCGTGGGCCGAAGGCACGCTGTGGGTGGGTCAGTATCGGGAGCGCAAGATCCATCAGATCGACCCCGACAGCGGCAAGATTCTTCGCACGATCGAGTCCAACCGATTTGTCACTGGGGTGACCTGGGTGGAAGGCGCACTCTGGCACGGCACATGGGAAGGAGAGGAAGGTGAATTGCGGCGAGTAGACCCGAACACCGGCGAGGTGCTGGAAAGCCTCAAGCTGCCAACCGGTGTCGGCGTGTCAGGGCTTGAGTCCGACGGTGCAGACCGGTTTTTCTGCGGCGGTGGGAACAGCGGCAAGGTGCGGGCCGTTCGTCGGCCCGCTTCATCCTAGAACGTGAACGCACGGGACGACCGAGGGGCGCTTTGAGCCAATTCGATCTCCAGCAGATGTTCAACCAAGACGTCATTGAGAAACCGGAACTGATCATTGAGCCCGACCACTTCGTTGTTGAAGTGGTTCGCGGCTGCCGGTATCAGCAAGGCCTCGAATTTTTTGTCGAACACCAGCGACAGCTCTTTGCGAGAGACGAATTCCTGCGAATAGAAGTTGTTGCCGAACACCGGGAAGCTTACGGAGAGGGTAATGGCGTGGATCATGATCTGCGCTCCTCGGCGAGGACGATGTAGGAAAAAACAGTCAGGGTAATGGCCGTCAGGGCCAGGCAGGTCAGGAGATGGATCAACATGATTTTCCCCTCCGGTGTGGGGTTTTGCCTTGGGATGGGTTGATCCTGCGCCTGGCGGATTTTGAGCGGAAGGCAATCATCGCGATGGTGAGTATCGACGGCGTTGATAGCGGATTTTTTAGTGTTCTGGAGGGCCTCATCGCGGGCAAGCCCGCTCCCACAGTGGTCTGTGGTGAAACTCAGATTTGCGAACGACGCCAATCCCTGTGGGAGCGGGCTTGCCCGCGATGAGGCCCTGAAAATCACCACCAACCCCAAGCGAACAAACACCGCCACCTATACTCAAATAAATAGGCTTTTCGAACTCCGGACATTCCGTCCGGGGATCACCGTAGGAAACCGCGATCTTGAACCTGCGTTCGCTGATCGTCGCCGTGATGGTGGTGTTGGCGGGATGCGCCACGCCTGTGCGTGCCCCGGTGGTGGTGCCGATTGTGGTGGTGGCCGACAGTACTTGGCGCCAAGTGGACCAGGAGATTGTCGCAGCGTCGCAATCAGCCACCGAACAGACCAAGATCTACGCCCGCGGCGCCATGGATTACTGGCGTACCCGCGTCTACCAACTGACTGAAGAGAACTTTATTCCCTGGTTCAGCAGTTACTGGACCCAGGAATGGCTATCGATGAAGGTCAGCTGGTACTCCCTCAGCGCTGCGGGCGAGCAGGATGCCTCGGCCAAGCGCCTGGCGGCCTACCTGCTGGAGCAATACCAGAAGCGCGTGCTGGCGCCGGTCGCGGTGGAGATCGATCCCGACGCGATTCTTGGTCTGGCGACGGCCTTCTACGTGGACATTCTTCAGGAAGAATTACAGAAAATCTCCCAGCGTCACGGCGTGCCGATGGCTCAGCTCAATGGCCGCCTCCAGAAAATCCCGGCGATTGCTCTGGGCCCGCCATCTGCTCGCGATGCGTCGCTGTATCAGGTTGTACGCACCCAACCGCTGAATACGTTGCCGGCCTACGCGGCGTTGATCGAAAAGATTCACAAGGCCGGCGGCGACAGGGGCGTTGGGTCGACTGATACGGCGATGGCGCCGGTGGCCAAGCGCGCCAGCCAGCGGATGGAAGCGGAAATGGCCCCGCGTGGGGCGGCCAGCGCGGTGGCGGCTGCGGCCGGGCGACTGGCGGGAGGGCTTATTACGGTGGGGGTGGCGGGAATCCGCGCGATGATTCAGGCCGCCGACCGTCCGGACAGTGAGGCGCTGATTCGCAGCAGCCTGGGCAATACGTTCGACAAGGCCTGGATGAAGCTGGTGCAAAACCCGACCACCGGCGTGATGGCGGGAACGTTCTACCTGGCTGCGCAGATCGAGGGCAACCTGGCGGGGAGTGCCGACATACCGCCGGTCAGTTCGGGCAACGGCGCTGTCGATTGGAGCCCTGCGGAATCGACTAACCAGCAGACCGTTCCATAGCCGAAGGAGAAACACCATGTCCTACGTTGATGGCTTCCTCGCTGCCGTACCCACCGCCAATCGCGAGAAATTCAAGAAACACGCCGAAACCGCCGCCGTCATTTTCAAGGAAAGCGGCGCGCTCAGCGTCACCGAGTGCTGGGGCGACGATGTGCCGGACGGCAAGCTGACCTCGTTTCCCATGGCGGTGAAACTCAAGGAAGATGAAACCGTGGTATTCAGCTGGATCATTTGGCCCGACAAGGCCACCCGTAATGCGGGCATGGACAAACTCATGAACGATCCGCGCATGCAGCCGGACGTCAATCCGATGCCATTCGATGGTCAGCGCCTGGTCTTTGGTGGTTTCGAAGTGATTGTAAAGGCCTGATCCCGACCAAAGGATCACTCCGCCGACGGGGTGATCCTGCAACTTTTGCGGTTGCGGATCTCACTGTCCGTCGGCCGCTCCCTCACGAATTCGAAGCGCGGCTCACCTTCGCTATAGTGAACCAGCCAGCCCCATTCCAGCTCGGACTCATCCTGACCCGGTTTCGGTGGCATCGCCCACCATGGCTCTTTGCTGATGATTGCTCGCATGGCCCCCTCCCGTTGAATTCGTCTGGTTCAACTATAACGTGCATGTCAGGAGCTGCCAGGCATGACTGACGATTCCCATGAGCCGTCCAAACGACTGTTTTTCGCACTCAATTGCCCGCCCGAGCAACGCAAGGCCATTGCCCAGTGGCGCAGCGCACTTGAGCTGCGCAGCGGGCGCCCGGTGCCGGCGGAAAACTTTCACCTGACGTTGTTGTTTTTGGGGGCTGTGGGTGTGGCGCAAATCGGCGAGATCTGCACGGCGGCAGCTAAGGTTCGCGTGCCGGGTGCGCCATTGAGGTTGGCGCTGGATCGAATGGATGTCTGGCGCCGGGCAGGGGTTCTGGTGCTGGCGCCGGAGCAGGCACCACCGGAGTTGCTGCGTCTGGTGTATGCGCTGGAACAGGCGGTGTTGCCGTTTGGCTTTGAGGAGGCGCCGAAGGAGTTTCGACCGCACCTGACCCTGATGCGTGATTATCGAGTGCCGGTGCCTGAATCCGCGACGCCACCCGAATTTTTCCTGCGTGCTGATCGCTTTGTCTTGTTCGAATCCCATAAGGGACGGTATCGGGCGCTGGCCGAATGGCCGCTCGTCCCCTCATAAAAAAAGGCGCCCGAGGAGGGCGCCCGAATTCACCTGAACCGAGGAAGCCAGGTGAGGCCGTTCGTCAGAGAGGGTGCAGCGGTGGTAAGGCGCTGCGTGAACGGAAATGGGTAAAAACCACCTATTTGTGTCATGCCTACGTTCTCGTAGGAGCGAGGCTTGCCCGCGAAGAGGCCATCACGTTCAACATTGATGGTGACTGGCACACCGTCTTCGCGGGCAAGCCTCGCTCCTACAATGGGCACGAGCAATTACTTCCCGAGCTTCACCCGCGTCCAACCCCGGGTCATCACCCGCTGAACGCCGATCGGCATATCCGGAATGGCATACAACGTCGCCATCACGTCCTGCGGCGGATACGACCCCGGATCATCCCGGATCGCCTCATCCACCAATGGCGTGGCTGCCGCGTTGGCATTGCTGTAGCCGATGTTGTTGGTGATCTCGGCGATGATGTCCGGGCGCATCAGGAAGTTCATGAACAGGTAGGCGTTTTCGACGTTCGCCGCATCCCGTGGGATGGCGACCATGTCGTAAAAGCTGCCAGCGCCTTCTTTCGGAATGCTGTAATCGATCTTCACCTTGTCGCCCGCTTCCTGAGCGCGGGCCTTGGCTTGCAGCACATCACCGGAATAACCGACCGCGACGCAGATGTTGCCGTTAGCCAGGTCGGAGATGTATTTCGACGAATGGAAATACGCCACCGAAGGCCGAATCTTCATGAACAGCGCTTCAGCTTCAGCGATCTGACCCTTGTCCTGCGAGTTCACCGGGTAACCCAGGTAGTGCAAGGCGGCTGGGAGCATCTCCGTTGGCGAGTCGAGGAAACTGATGCCGCAGGCTTTGAGTTTTTCCGCGTTTTCCGGTTTGAACAGCAGGTCCCAGGAGTTGGTCGGTGCGTTGGCGCCGAGCACTTCCTTGACCTTGGCCGGATTGAAGCCAATGCCGATGGAACCCCACATGTACGGGAAGGCGTGGCCGTTATCCGGGTCGCTCGCGGAAGCGTTTTTCAGCAGCACCGGGTTGAGGTTTTTCCAGTTCGACAGCTTCGACTTGTCCAGTTCCTGATAGACACCGGCCTTGATTTGCTTGGCCAGGAAACTGTTGGACGGCACGACGATGTCGTAGCCGGATTTGCCGGCG
This sequence comes from Pseudomonas sp. RT6P73, assembly GCF_054897715.1. Lineage (NCBI taxonomy): Bacteria > Pseudomonadati > Pseudomonadota > Gammaproteobacteria > Pseudomonadales > Pseudomonadaceae > Pseudomonas > Pseudomonas sp. RT6P73. The sequence continues at coordinate 2,052,805 of NZ_JBUBUV010000002.1, forward strand.
AGCAGCCGTGCCTCAAGGGTTTCATTGCTGTCGAATACATCGTAGGTCACGCGGATGCCGGTCTCGTCTTCGAACTTCTTGACCGTGTCCGGGGCGATGTAATCCGACCAGTTATAGACGCGCAGAACCTTGTCATTGGCCTGGGCAGCCGTGGCAATCGCGCCCAATAAGGACAGTGTCAGCAGAGTCCTGCCAAACATTTTCATCGGTACAACTCCAATTCTTTTTTATTCAAGTACGCAAAACAATTGCAGCCTTCGCGCACCCCTTGTAGCAGCTGGCGAAGCCTGCGTTCGGTTCGGGCCGCGATCGGACGAAGCAGTCGTAAAACCTGCGAAATTCAATCTTCCTGAAAGAACCGCAGTGTCTGAATTCACGACTGCTTCGTCCGATCGCGGCCCGAACCGAACGCAGGCTTCGCCAGCTGCTACAAAGTGTGCGCGCTGCCGGCACTTAGGCCGTTGCTCCTGCCATTTGCTTTTTAGGTTGCTGCCACGATTCGCTGGCAGTCTGGTCCATCGCTTCCTGGATCGCCCGTTTGCGGGTGGCTTCAGCGCGGCGGCTGAAGTACCAGACCATGAACGTCACGATCGAAACGGCCAACAGAATCAGACTGGCCACGGCATTGATCTCAGGCTTCACACCCAGGCGCACCGCCGAGAACACTTCCATCGGCAAGGTCGTCGAACCCGGGCCGGACACGAAGCTCGCCAGCACCAAATCATCCAGCGACAAGGCAAACGACATCATGCCGCCGGCCGCCAGTGAAGGCGCAATCATCGGAATGGTGATCAGGAAAAACACCTTGAACGGCTTCGCCCCAAGGTCCATGGCAGCTTCTTCGATGGACAAGTCCAGCTCACGCAAACGCGCCGAAACCACCACCGCCACATACGCCGCACAGAACGTGGTGTGGGCGATCCAGATCGTGACGATGCCACGCTCCATCGGCCAGCCGATCAACTGCGCCATCGCCACGAACAGCAGCAACAGCGACAGACCGGTGATCACTTCCGGCATCACCAACGGCGCCGTCACCAAGCCACCAAACAGCGTGCGACCCTTGAAGCGCGTCACGCGAGTCAACACAAACGCCGCTAGCGTCCCCAGTGCCACCGCCGCAATCGCCGTGTAGCAGGCGATTTCCAGCGAGCGCACCACCGAGCCCATCAGTTGCGTGTTGTCGAGCAAACCGGCGTACCACTTGAACGACCAGCCACCCCACACCGTCACCAGCTTCGAGGCGTTGAACGAGTAGATCACCAGAATCAGCATCGGCAGGTAGATAAACGACAGGCCGAAAACCAGCATGAACTTTGAGAATCCGAAACGTTTCATCCCCGTGCCTCCATCTCTTTGGCCTGGCTGCGGTTGAACAGCAGAATCGGCACAATCAGGATCAACAGCATCACCACCGCCAGGGCAGACGCCACCGGCCAGTCGCGGTTGTTAAAGAACTCTTGCCACAGCACACGACCGATCATCAGCGTCTCCGGACCGCCCAACAGCTCCGGAATCACGAACTCACCGACCACCGGAATGAACACCAGCATGCAGCCTGCAATGATCCCGTTCTTGGCCAGCGGCACGGTGATTTTCCAGAAGTTGTTGAAGTTGCTCGAACCCAGGTCGGACGCGGCTTCCAGCAGACTTTGATCGTGCTTGACCAGGTTGGCGTACAGCGGCAACACCATGAACGGCAGATACGCATACACCACGCCGATATAGACGGCGGTGTTGGTGTTGAGGATCTCGATCGGGTGATCCGTCAGCCCGGTCCACATCAAAAACCCGTTGAGCAAACCGTTGTTGCTGAGAATGCCCATCCACGCATACACGCGGATCAGGATCGCCGTCCAGGTCGGCATCATGATCAGCAACAGCAGAACGTTTTGCGTTTCCTTGTTCGCCTTGGTGATCGCATAGGCCATCGGAAAACCGATCACCAGGCACATCAGCGTGCTCAAAAACGCGACCTTCAACGAGCCGAAGTAAGCCGAGATGTAGAGCTCATCCTGGGTCAGCAGCGAGTAGTTGCCGAGGTTCAGCAGCAGCTGGAATTTCTGCTCGGCGAAGGTGTAGATCTCGGAGTAAGGAGGAATGGCCAGCGCCGCTTCCGAGAAGCTGATCTTCATCACCAGGAAGAACGGCAACAGGAAAAACAGGCACAGCCACAGGAACGGAATCCCGATGACGAGCTTTCGACCACTCGGCATCAGCCGCATGAACTGCTGATTGAGTGTTTTCATGAGCGCAGTACCACGCCGCTGTCGTCTTCCCACCACACGTAGACTTTGTCGTCCCAGGTCGGACGGGCACCACGGCGTTCGGCGTTGGCCATGAACGATTGCACGACCTTGCCGCCAGGCAGCTCGACGTAAAACACCGAGTGACCGCCGAGGTAGGCGATGTCATGCACCTTGCCTTCGGACCAGTTGTAACGGGTGTCCGGCTTGAGGGTGCTGACCAGCATTTTTTCCGGGCGGATGGCGTAGGTGATCGACTTGTCCTGCACCGAGGTGCTGACGCCGTGACCGACGTAAATCTTCTGCTCCAGGTCCGGGCTGTGAATGATCGCGTGACCTTCAAGGTCTTCCACAACGGTGCCCTCGAAGGCGTTCACGTTGCCGATGAACTCGCAGACCATGCGGCTGACCGGTGCTTCATAGATGTCGACCGGGCTGCCGATCTGTGCGATCCAGCCCAGGTGCATGATCGCAATGCGCTGGGCCATGGTCATGGCCTCTTCCTGGTCGTGGGTCACCATCACGCAGGTCACGCCGACGCGCTCGATGATTTCCACCAGCTCCAGTTGCATCTGCGAACGCAGCTTTTTATCCAGGGCGCCCATCGGTTCGTCGAGCAACAGCAGCTTCGGACGTTTGGCCAGGGAGCGGGCGAGGGCGACTCGCTGACGTTGGCCGCCAGACAACTGATGGGGTTTGCGTTTGGCGTACTGGGTCATGTGCACCAGACGCAGCATCTCTTCCACGCGGGCGTCGATTTCGCTGGCGGGCAAACGGTCCTGCTTCAGGCCGAAGGCAATGTTCTGTGCCACGGTCATGTGCGGGAACAAGGCGTACGACTGGAACATCATGTTGATCGGCCGTTCGTACGGCGGCATGTCGGTGATGTCCACGCCGTCGAGGAAGATCCGGCCTTCGGTCGGGCGCTCGAAGCCGGCGAGCATACGCAGCAGCGTCGATTTGCCGGAACCGGAACCACCGAGCAGGGCGAAGATTTCGCCTTGATGAATCTCAAGCGAGACATCGTCTACTGCGCAGGTTTCGTCGAATTTCTTGGTGACGCGGTCGACTTTCACCAACACCTTTTTCGATGTCTGGTGACCTTCAAGAGCCTTCCTGTAGATGCTGGAGGCGTTTGCCATGTGAAACTCCCAACAGGTTTCAGTCGTCGGGCCAACGCGGCCTGACTTAAGAGTGGATTGCTAGCCCGGATAGGTCAGTTGAAGCGCGAACCCTGTAGGAGCGAGGCTTGCCCGCGAAGACGGCGTGTCAGTCGACATCATTGTTACCTGATACACCGCCTTCGCGGGCAAGCCTCGCTCCTACAAGGGATTGCGCTCGCCTGATCCATACCGCTCGGGCTTATTCGGCGCCGCCGTCCTGGCTGCCGGGGTCGTACTTGTTGTTATTGCAGTGTGTTGTTTCGCAAGTCACGGACGCGCAAAGGCACGCCCGCCTGACTCGCGGGGGCAGTAAATTCGTGTTTTAGGTCAGCGGGTTTTACGCAACGCGGCCCGTCGCCGGCATGCATCGCCGAACGCCTGGAAAATACTCAAGTAAGGCGGGTTCGCCAGGACCTGCCATTCCGGGTGCCATTGCACGCCGACGGCAAACGCCTTGTTGTGTTCCACCGAAATCGCCTCGATCAAACCGTCCGGCGCAATCGCTTCCGAGCGCAAGCCCGGAGCCAGTCGATCAATGCCCTGGCTGTGAATCGAATTGACCATGAACTCGGCCGGCAACTCCAGCGCTTCGAACACACCGCCCGGTTGCACCGTCACCGCATGCGCCGGTGCGTATTGCACCGCCAGCTCCGGACTGTCTGCTTCGCGGTGATCGAGCATGCCCGGCAGTTCATGCACCTTCTGATGCAGGCTGCCGCCGAACGCCACGTTCATTTCCTGGAAGCCGCGGCAGATGCCGAGCACCGGAACGCCCGCCGCGATGGCTGCACGCAATAAAGGAAGGGTGGTGGCGTCCCGCGCCGGATCGTGATCCGTGCCGGGGGCGCTGGCCGGGCCTTGATAGTGGAAAGGTTCCACATTCGAGGGAGAGCCGGTCAGCAACAGACCGTCGAGATGGGAAAGCACATCATCGATTTCAGTCAATTCGCCTAAGGAAGGAATGATCACAGGCAGCCCCAAAGCCGCGACGCTGACAGCACGCAAGTACTTGTCGCCGCTGACGTGGTAGGGGTGCAGGCCAATCTGTTTGACGCACGCAGTAATGCCGATCAATGGCTTGAATGCCATTTTTATCACCTCGAAGTTTCACACTTGAACGAGCTTTTCCGGAGCTTAGCCTTGTTGATTTTAATTAACAACTCTCATGTAAAAAATTCTAAACGCCGTGCGTCTGATCGCTAGTCTTTGTGCGGCGTAGAAGACCTATATGGCACTCTCGTGCCCAAAAAAGCCCTGAAAATAAAGGATGAGAGGCCGGGTGTTCGCTATTGACTTCACTTTGCCGTTCGGGTTGACTGGGCTCGCAACAAGGTAGTGAACATAATAATTAACAGCTAATAGGTGCAAAATGTCGGTCCCTCTGCGTACCGTTCAACTCAACGAAGCAAACGCATTCCTTAAGAAATATCCTGAGGTTTTGTACGTCGACCTTCTGATTGCGGATATGAACGGTGTGGTGCGCGGCAAGCGCATCGAGCGCACCAGTCTTCATAAGGTTTACGAAAAAGGCATCAACCTCCCGGCGTCTCTGTTTGCCCTGGACATCAACGGCTCCACGGTGGAAAGCACCGGCCTGGGTCTGGACATCGGCGACTCGGACCGGATCTGCTTTCCCATCCCTGGCACCCTGAGCATCGAGCCGTGGCAGAAGCGCCCGACCGCTCAGTTGCTGATGACCATGCACGAACTGGAAGGCGAGCCGTTCTTTGCCGATCCACGCGAAGTGCTGGCCAACATCGTGCGCAAATTCGACGATCTGGGCCTGACCATCTGCGCGGCGTTCGAGCTGGAGTTCTACCTGATCGACCAGGACAACGTGAACGGTCGTCCGCAGTCGCCGCGTTCGCCGGTATCGGGCAAGCGTCCGGTGTCGACCCAGGTCTACCTGATCGACGACCTCGACGAATACGTCGATTGCCTGCAAGACATCCTCGAAGGCGCGAAAGAGCAGGGCATTCCTGCCGACGCCATTGTCAAGGAAAGCGCCCCGGCGCAGTTCGAAGTGAACCTGCATCACGTCAATGACCCGATCAAGGCCTGCGACTACGCGGTGTTGCTCAAGCGTCTGGTGAAGAACATCGCCTACGACCACGAGATGGACACCACGTTTATGGCCAAGCCGTATCCGGGCCAGGCGGGCAATGGTTTGCACGTGCACATTTCGATTCTCGACAAAGAAGGCAACAACATCTTTGCCAGCGAGGATCCCGAGCAGAACGCCGCGCTGCGACACGCGATCGGCGGTGTGCTCGAGACCCTGCCGGCGCAGATGGCTTTCCTGTGCCCGAACGTCAACTCGTACCGTCGTTTCGGCGCGCAGTTCTATGTGCCGAACTCGCCGAGCTGGGGCATCGACAACCGAACTGTTGCCGTGCGAGTGCCGACCGGTTCGCCGGATTCGGTGCGCATCGAACACCGCGTCGCGGGCGCCGATGCCAACCCGTACTTGCTGATGGCCTCGGTGCTGGCCGGTATCCACCACGGCCTGACCAACCAGATCGAGCCGGGCGCCCCGGTGGAAGGCAACAGCTACGAGCAAAACGAACAGAGCCTGCCGAACAACCTGCGCGATGCCCTGCGCGAGCTGGACGACAGCGAAGTCATGGCCAAATACATCGACCCGCTGTACATCGACGTGTTCGTAGCGTGCAAGGAAAGCGAGCTGGCCGAGTTCGAGAACTCTATCTCGGACCTTGAGTACAACTGGTACCTGCACACGGTTTGATGGGCAACACTGGATCCAGGCTGAAAACCCGATCAACTGTGGGAGCGAGCCTGCTCGCGATGGCGTCGGCACATTCAACATTGATGTCGCCTGACACACCGCTATCGCGAGCAGGCTCGCTCCCACAGGGGATTGCATTTCAAGTTTTAACTGACGATCAACTATTCCTCTGCGTCGAGTCACAACAATGACAAACACTCGCAGCGACTGGGAGCAACGCTTCCAGTCCTTGACCATTGAAAGCCGCGCCTTCATCGACGGCCAATACCGCTCGGCACTCAGCGGTGACACCTTCGAATGCATCAGCCCGGTCGACGGCCGTTTCCTGGCCAACGTCGTCAGCACCGACGAAGCCGATGCGAACGAAGCCGTGGCCGTCGCGCGCCGCACCTTCGATTCCGGCATCTGGGCCAACCTCGCTCCGGCCGAACGCAAGCGTATTCTGATCCGCTTCGCCGATCTCATCCTGGCCAACCAGGAAGAACTCGCCCTGCTCGAAACCCTCGACATGGGTAAGCCGATCAACGATTCGATGAACATCGACATCCCGGCGACCGCCAACGCGATCCGCTGGAGCGCCGAGGCCATCGACAAGATCTACGACGAAGTCGCCGCCACGCCCCACGACCAACTCGGCCTCATCACCCGCGAACCTGCGGGCGTGGTCGCCGCCATCGTGCCGTGGAACTTCCCGTTGATCATGGCCAGCTGGAAGTTCGCACCGGCACTCGCCGCCGGCAACTCGTTCATCCTCAAGCCTTCGGAAAAGTCGCCGCTCACGGCCATCCGCATCGCGCAGTTGGCGCTGGACGCCGGCATCCCGAAAGGCGTATTCAACGTCCTGCCGGGCTACGGTCACACCGTTGGCAAGGCGTTGGCGTTGCACATGGATGTCGATGTTTTGGCGTTCACCGGCTCGACTGCGATTGCCAAGCAACTGCTGATTTACGCCGGGCAAAGCAACATGAAACGCGTCTGGCTCGAAGCAGGGGGGAAGAGTCCAAACGTGGTGTTCGCCGACGCGCCGGATTTGCGCGCGGCAGCACAAGCGGCGGCCGGTGCGATTGCCTTCAACCAGGGCGAAGTCTGCACCGCCGGTTCGCGATTGCTGGTCGAGCGTTCGATCCGCGAGCAGTTCATTCCGCTGCTGGTGGAAGCGCTGCAAGCCTGGAAGCCGGGGCACGCCCTCGATCCAGAAACCACCGTCGGCGCAGTGGTTGATCAGCGCCAACTGGAAAACGTGCTGCGCTACATCCAGGTCGGCAAAGACCAGGGCGCACAACTGATCGCGGGCGGCAGCCGCACCCTCGAAGCCACCGGCGGCCTGTACGTGGAACCGGCGATTTTCGACGGCGTGACCAACGCCATGACCATCGCCCGGGAAGAAATCTTCGGCCCGGTGCTGTCGCTGATTACCTTCGACACCGCTGAAGAAGCCCTGGCGATTGCCAACGACAGCATCTTCGGCCTGGCCGCCGGCGTCTGGACCAGCAACCTGAGCAAGGCCCACACCTTCGCCCGCGGCTTGCGCGCCGGCAGCGTCTGGGTCAACCAGTACGACGGCGGCGACATGACCGCGCCGTTCGGCGGGTACAAGCAGTCGGGTAACGGTCGGGACAAATCGCTGCACGCGTTCGACAAATACACCGAACTCAAAGCGACCTGGATCAAGCTCTAACACCTTTACAGCGGCGGTCGCAGGCCATCCTGCGGCCATCGGAGAAACGTATGAAACAAACAACACATGTAAACAGCTACTACGCCGCCACTCGCAACTTCACCGGCGACTTCCCGGTGTTGGAACAAGCGGTGGACTGCGACGTCTGCGTGATCGGCGCCGGCTACACCGGTTTGTCCTCGGCCCTGTTCCTCTGCGAAGCGGGCTACAGCGTGACAGTGCTCGAAGCCGCCAAAGTCGGCTTCGGCGCCAGCGGTCGCAACGGCGGCCAACTGGTCAACTCCTACAGCCGCGACGTTGATGTGATCGAAGAACGCTACGGCGACAAAACCGCCGAAGTCCTCGGCAGCATGATCTTCGAAGGCGCCGACATCATCCGTCAGCGCATACAACACTACGACATCCAGTGCGACTACAAGCCGGGCGGCATCTTCGCCGCGCTGAACAAAAAGCAACTCAAAGGCCTGGCCGAACAGAAAAGCAGCTGGGAACGCTACGGCAACAAAAACCTGAAGATGCTCGACGCCGCGGACATCAAGCGCGAAGTCGGTTGCGACAACTACGTCGGCGGCCTGCTCGACCTGCAGGGCGGCCACATCCACCCGCTGAATCTGGCCCTCGGCGAAGCCTCGGCCATCATCGGCCTTGGCGGCAAAATCTACGAGCAATCGGCCGCGGTGGAAATCACCTACGGCGAGCCGATCACCGTGCGCACCGCCAAAGGCCTGGTCCGCGCCAAGTACCTGCTGATCGCCGGCAACGCCTACCTGCCGCAAGACCTCGACAACCGCGTCACGCGCAAAAGCATGCCTTGCGGTTCGCAAATCGTCGTCACTGAGCCGTTGTCGGAGAAGGTTGCGCGCAGCCTGATCAAAAACAACTACTGCGTCGAAGACTGCAACTACCTGCTCGATTACTACCGTCTCACCGCCGACAACCGCCTGCTGTACGGCGGCGGCGTGGTCTACGGTGCCCGCGAACCGGACGACATCGAGCAACTGATCAAGCCGAAAATCCTCAAGACCTTCCCGCAACTGAAGGACGTGAAGATCGACTACCGCTGGACCGGCAACTTCCTGCTGACCATGTCCCGCATGCCGCAATTCGGCCGCATCGAGAAAAACGCCTACTACATGCAAGGCTACAGCGGCCACGGCGTCACCTGCTCGCACCTGGCCGGCAAACTGATCTCGGAAATGATCCGCGGCGATGCCGAACGCTTCGACGCCTTTGCCTCGCTGCCGCACATGCCCATGCTCGGCGGCCGCACCTTCCAGGCCCCGCTCACCGCCATGGGCGCCGCGTATTACGCGTTGCGTGATCGGTTCGGCATCTAACCCCAACGCAGAAACCCTGTGGGAGCGAGCCTGCTCGCGATGAGGCCATATCAGTCGCCATCAATGTCGTCTGACACACCGCCATCGCGAGCAGGCTCACTCCCACAGGAGATCTATGGCGTATACAGAATCTGAGATCGACCAGGACCAACCTGTGGGAGCGAGCCTGCTCGCGATGAGGCCCAACCAGCCACCCTCAATCCCAACCTAACCTCCCTACTTCAGGTCCAGACAACCTTTTTACCCAGCCATTTATCGATCCTGCTGAGCGACACCACCAAACGTGATTTAATACCCGCCTTTCACAATTCCGGGACAGGGAAGCGGTACTTTCGCGGCCAAAAGTCGCCCGCCATCCACCCCCATAACCCTTAAGTATTTCTCGCATAAGGCTGTCATGGACACGGGCTCACGACTCAAATTAGTACGCGAAAGCTACAAACTCTCCCAGCGCGAGCTGGCCCGGCGTAGCGGCGTCACCAATGCCACCATTTCCCTGATCGAACAGAATCGCGTCAGTCCCTCCGTCAGCTCCCTGAAAAAACTGCTCGAAGGCATCCCCATGTCCCTGGCGGACTTCTTCACCTTCGACCAACCGCCACGCGAGCATCAATACGTGTTTCGCGCCAATGAACAGCCGGATCTCGGCCGTCATGGGCTACGGTTGCTGCTGATTGGCGCGTCGGTGCCGAGCCGGCAGATGCGTTTGTTGCGCGAGCAATACGCGCCTGGCGCGAGTTCGGGGGAAGAGCCGATTGTGCATTCGGAGGGGGAGGAGTGTGGGCTTGTGACCCGTGGCACTGTTGAGCTGACGGTTGATGGACAGATCAGTGTGCTCAACGCTGGCGACGGGTACTACTTTCCGACGACGTTGCCTCACAAGTTTCGCAATATCGGCCAGGATGAAGCTGAAATCATCAGCGCCAACACCCCGGCCAACTTCTGATCTCGAAACGGACACTACCCTGTAGCAGCTGCCGAAGGCTGCGTCCGCAGCCACCACCCATGCCAAATGGAAGCATCTGCTCCAGGGTTTAAACAAAGTAAATGGACTTCACCACATGACCGCACACCGCATCCGCCCCCTCGCACTCTGCATCTTCCATCACGATGGCAAGATACTGGTCAACGAAGCGCACGACCCCGTTACTGGAAAGCCATTCATGCGCCCAATCGGTGGCGGAATCGAGTTTGGCGAAACCAGTGCCCAAGCCGTAATACGTGAGGTCGATGAAGAACTCGGTTTATCCATCACCGATGTTCGCTTACTCGGCACGCTCGAAAACATCTTCACCTATGCCGGCACGCCCGGGCACGAAATCGTGCAGGTCTACGATGCGAAATTCGTGGATGCCAGCGTCTATGAACGGCCCCACTTGAACGCTCAAGAAACCGATGGCGCTACCTTTATTGCGAAGTGGCTGCCGCTCGACAGTATTACTGGCGATACGCCGCTGGTTCCTGCCGGGTTATACGAGCTGCTGAAGAAGGTCGCGCTGCTGGGCTGATGCTGGGTTAAAAGGTGACGGATCTATTTGATACATAGATCTGGTTCCTTTTGTTCTTTAACTTTTTTTCCATGTTGCCCTGTCAGGTGTAAGCCAGCAGTCGACCGCAGAACACTACGCTGACCCATAACATAATCGAAAAAATCGCCTGGATTTTTGCTATTCCAGGCGCTGCGATGTCGGTGTTCCACCGGTCTACTGAACGGAAAACACCCACGTGAAAAAGAGCCGCATTGAGGCCCGCAATACCGATCAGGCACAGCTTCAGAATAAAAACGCCGTTGGATGCGAAGTCGTGCGGATGGGCTGAAAACATCATCAGCCCAGCCGGGACTATCAATAGCAGGGCCGTGACACCCCACCTCAGGAGGTGACGAGCCAGTGCCGTCACCGGAAGACCTCTCGACAGCCCGAGAACCCGCAGATCGAACATGACGACAGAGCCGACAAGCACCACGAAACCAAGGATGTGAACCACCTCGACTATCGGATACAGCCATATCTCGCTTCGCATGGCCGACCCGAGTTGCGAGTCACCCACATAGTCCAGCCAGCCGTCGAGGCCCGATCCAGCGCTGGTGCCAGTTGTCTGCATCAGCGTAACTCAGTGGTTTTGTTGTCGACCGTGATGCTTTCTGCGCGCAGTTCATCGGGTTTGTTGCGATTCTGATATCCAACCACCGTAGCCCGCTTGCCGACAGTCAGCATTTCCCTGGAAAGACCACGGTTCTCCATGCGCGAGGGTGGCGCCAGCACGACGTTCCAGGTTTTGTCGTCAGTCTTCAGGCGAACGAACCCATGCGGGTGAGAATAACCGGATTCCTCGATCGTTCCGTCCAGCTGCAGGGGTTTGCTCGAGTCGTACTCACTCCAGCCGTGATGGGCGAACACCGCCGATGCCACCAGCAACAATGAGAGTCCAAGGGACCCAAGCAAGCGCTTCATGATGCGACCTCCTGTTACGGATCATTGATGACCGTCAGCCCGTTCTGATCAAGAACAGGTCAATCCAGAGAATCTATAAAAATAGTACAAATTCTTGGCGTGGGGAGGCCGGCCTATTTCCCCCCAAAATTGACAACCCGGATCATTCAAAACACTATCGACCCATGACCTACATTTCCCGCATGAACATGATGTGCACTTCCATGACCGCCGCTGGCGGGCCGTGAGGTCACGCGTTCACAGGAATTGACGTAGTTACCCAAGGCCCCGCCAGAAATGGACGGGGCTTTTTAGTTCTCCGTCCACTGATGGCTCAAGGAGAATGAAATGTTCGAGATCAGACGCGCCCAGCCCAGCGATGCCCAAACGGCATTCGATATCCGCCTTCAAGCGATACGGCACCAATGCATCGGCGCTTATACCGCAGAACAAATGCTTGCCTGGACGGCCGGAGCCGCCAAGGACGGGTACGGCGACCTGATGGATAAACACTTTTACCTGGGTTGTATTCAGGGTGAACCGGTCGCGACAGGGATGCTTGATCTGGAAAACAGCGAAATCGGCGCGATTTTTGTGCTGCCAGATTTCATGGGACAAGGCATCGGCTTGAAGATGCTCAGACATCTGGAATGCCTGGCGCGGGAGTTGGGCCTGAAGGAGGTCAATCTGGACGCTACGTTGAACGCGGCTGATTTTTACCGGCGCTGCGGTTTCGTGGGTAACGAACCTGCTATTTACCATTCACCTTCAGGGCTTCAGTAAACAGAAAAGGTGACAGGTCTATTTAAGTAAATAGATCTGTCACCTTTTTTAGTGCATTCGGAAGGTGAGGAGTGCGGGTTGGTGACGCGTGGGACTGTTGAGTTGACGGTGGATGGTTCGGTGAGCGTGTTGAATGCGGGAGATGGGTATTATTTTCCGACTACGCTGCCGCATAAGTTTCGGAATATCGGGGCGGATGAGGCGGAGATTATTAGTGCGAATACGCCGGCGAATTTTTGACTGATACATCCAGAAAGTATGGCGACGCATGGAAGCGGCTTCCAAAACAGTCACTCGTAGTATCGATTGATTAAAGAATGTGGCCTTTATTGCGAATTCATCTAAAAACTGTCAGTTCTTACAGGTGTGTCAGCACAGGTCTTTTGCGTAAGCTCTCTGTGCAGTCGAAGTATCAATAGGGCGTGAAAGCCAATTCTCGCCTGTGTTTTATCTAATCAAATTAAGGAAGATATGATGAGCGCGAATGTGAGCAATCTGAAGAAGGACTTCATTTACAAATATAAGAGGGTGGATGGCATTTCAGGCTCTGGAGTTTTCGCAGGGCTGGAAACAACTGCTGGCCAGACCATTGTTGTGTTTAAAAACAGAGCCAATTTGGCGCGCGAGACTGTAGCTGCCTCCGAAATCGAGTCGATTGATGAATACGCCAAGTATGATCCATCAATTGGCGGGAACCCCTCGACTTACTGAGTTGGGTAATTAAGGCCACCTGAACCAGCTGACGTTCATCGGCACCGAGGCTTTGCGGGCCGATGGCTTTGAGATCTGTCTGCACGTTTCCAGCGAGCACACTACTGTGGTTATCAAGATAGAAACGGCTTAACGCGGTCAGTTGTTGCAGGGCGCAGTTGGCCGTCCACCGCTGGCGTACCTGCCCATGCAAGGCGTTGTTGCCGGGCACCAACATCTCGGAGGGGAGTACCCGAGCCGTCCAGAACGTCACCTCGTCACCTTTTACGTTCAGGCTGGCGCGGTCAATCATCTGCCAATCCTGATGCTCGGGTGCCGAGAACACGCGCCATTGAGGAGGTGTTGTCTGGGCACAAACTTGCTTCAAAAAAGGTGACCAAAAAATGACAAAAAGGTGACAGATCTATTTGAAAAAGGTGACAGATCTATTTGAGTACATAGATCTGTTCTCTTTTTTCGAATCGCCAGGCAATTCAAGATTCCACCACCTCAATCGTCCATTCGCCCTGCACGTTCCGCGTGACGTATTGGAACGGCACAAACATTCCATACGCTTCGAGGTAGACGTAAATGTCGGTGCTGTATTGGTAAGCATCTTTTATGCAGCTGAGTACCTTGGCAGTCCCGGTCAAACTCGGGTGATACGTGCTGGCGGGTTTCTGCAACTGCACCTCACAGCTGTATCTGTTGTCGACCGGTACCAAGGCTCTGGGACCTTTCCCACCGTTGGCATAACGGAACTGCATATCCTGCGCCGTGTATCGCAGGAGTGCGCCGACCGGCATGTTCGCCCAATCGCCCTCGAAACTGAGGTTCGTCAGCGCCTTATCCTCGATCGTTATCTCACCTGCACGAGCGCTGAATTCACTTCCAGCCAGATCAATCAGGCCTCGGAAAGTGGCTTTGACTGACTGACTTCCTCGCTCTTTAAAACGCTCCGTCAGTTGATTGCCCGCCTCGCCAGAAAGGTATTTCGAGTCACGCCCGTTGAGCCGCACGGCTTCATCTGAATACTGTCTTGGCTCGGAGTTATCCTTGAACACCCGGCGCAGGTGCTGAATGCTTTTCTCCGGTTTGGGCATGTTCAATGCCTCGATGGCTTTCAACACCGGGGCGGCAACTACGGGGACCGGCACCTCAAAGGGTGACTGCTCACGCCCTTCAAATTGTTTGTATCGATCCAGCGACTGCGGCTTGCCACAGGCCACCTGAACCAGCTGACGCTCATCGGCTCCGAGGCTTTTCGAGCTGATAGCTTTGAGATCTGTCTGCACGTTTCCAGCGAGCACACGACTGTGAGTATCAAGGTAGAAATGGCTTAACGCGGTCAGTTGTTGCTGGGCGCAGTTGGCCGTCCACCGCTGGCGTACCTGCCCATACAAGGCGTTGTTGCCGGGCACCAACATCTCGGAGGGGAGTACCCGAGCCGTCCAGAAAGTCACCTCGTCACCTTTTACTTTCAGGCTGGCGCGGTCAATCATCTGCCAATCCTGATGCTCGGGTGCCGAGAACACGCGCCATTGAGGAGGTGTTGTCTGGGCACAAACCTGCTTCAACTGCGCACTTTGCAGGTACTGGCTCTTTTGTTCAGCAGGCAATTGCCAGGATTCCTCCGAACGCCCCCGCGGATTGGCGGCGAATAGCGACATTCCCGCTTTGCTGCGGTAAGCCATTTGCGCATCCGGCTGGCTGCAGTTGGCGTCGAAACGTGCCAGATAGTGCAGTTCTGGACTAGGAGACGAAGTCACCACATAGGTGATCCGATCTCCCTCGCGCACGATCGAGTTGGGCACGGGTGTCTCAAACAGCACACTGTTGAAAACCGCAAAACCCGGCTGGGCCTCAGGTGGTGTGATTTGAGCGTGCGCGGGCTTTGTCGATTGGCATCCAGAGAGGATCAAGGCAGCGGTGAGCAGTGGAAATAGGCCGAAAGGGCGGGACATTGCATCCATGCGGGTGTACTTCATTGAAAAGATGATGGCATATTAGCATGAGTGCTGGCAGCCAAATAGGACGGTGCTTTGCGACGATATTGTGTTCGCGCGGTGCGCCCCAGTGCGACTCAAATTATGGAGAGGCAAAAATGACTGGACAGGTTTTGAAGTCGAAGTTGGTGAATTTTCTGGTGGCCGATGCCGAGGTGAATTACGACAACGTCGACGATTTATATTCCATGGCCGAGGCTGGCAATGTGGACGCGTTGGGCGATGCGCTGGAGGCCTTCAAGGAAGCATACGGAGGACTTTGGGTTGGCGGGAAGATGGAGCTGACCCAGAAAATGGTTCGTTTGAGTGCCAATGCCATGAACCGCCTCGTTCAGGACGGGACGCTGGATATTGAACTCCCACTGGCATTAATCCGGAAGGTCACGATTGAAGGCGGGTTTATGACGAAGATCATCCGTCTGGATACCGGCGCTGGCAGCGTTAAATTCCGGTGTTTTGGTGCGAAGGATGTTGCTGCGATGATAGAGAAGGCAATCCTCTTGCCAAATTGACAGGCCTGAACAAAACTGAAAACCCGCTATTTTTTTCGACTCAACTCTGGTCACTGTTTCTTTGGTACATCAAACCCAGAAAATGGTGACGGATCTATTTTTATAAATAGATCTGTCACCCTCACCTTTTTTGGTCACCTTTTTTGGAGGGGAAACTGGAAAGTTGAACCACACAGTTAGAGCAATGCTTCTATCTCTGCGAATTTTACTGTGAACCTTCCCAGAGGAGGGTATTGAGCGAATGTCTCAACGACCAATGGTTTGCTTGGAATCATTCTACCTTCTGCTTTTACGCTCTTGCCGTCATCTGAAAAGCGCATACCGACAATCTCCATTCCATATTTCTCGCGAAGGACGCGGGGCAAGTTAGAAAAAGTCACCGCCTTCCCTTCAATCTCAGTCACTGTAATTTCTACCGTATCCGCCATGATCACTCCCTAAACTTAAGTCAGATTAATTGTTTGCATGTAAAGCATGAGCGTGCCAGCTCAGTAAGTAACCTGTAAAAGATGACAGTTTTCTAGACCAAAACTGAATAACTCCTAGCGCGTCCATCTCATTTCCGGATTGGGGAGCTTATGGGGGTTCAAAAAAATATACGCTAAGCCTCTGCGCTTAAACTGCGTTTACTGTTCCAATGTTTTCTATTCGTGGCGTTGGGAGGCAATGGAACCTAAAGACAGCATTGGCTCATAGCGATCGTCCAGTTGAAGTACACCTCAGTCTGGCATCAGGCTCCTTGACATAAGAAAAGAGGTGACAGCTCTATTTAAATGAATAGGGTGCCACCTTTTTTGGGTCTTCTTTTTATCTGTTGGGCAGCAAACCTCAAAGGGTCTTTTGCATAGGTATTAGCGGATGCGCAGCAATGCGTTTTTTTGATGCATATTCATTGGTCGGTTACTGTCCCGTGGGCACATCAAACCCACGCTGCTCAATCACCCGAAACACATCGCTCACATCCTGGACCATGATCCGGGCGATGTTGGTGACGGTGTTGATGTCGTGTTCGGCGTAGTCGGGGAGGCTGGTGCAGGCCATGAGGTTGAGGTATTTGAGGACGGCGTTGAGGCGTTCGCTGAGGCAGTTGTGGAGTTCGCGCAGTGGGGCGTCGTAGTCGATGAGCAGGACGGGGTGGTCGGTGGCGAGTTGGGACATTGGGGTGAAGCGGCGGGGCGGAATGTTCGTTGTCATAAGGATGAACTCTTCAAAAGCTAATGAAGCCACCTTTCTGCTACGAAACATTGGGTGGCAGCTATGTGCGGGTTCGCAGACCGGAGAAGAGATCAAAGCCGGCAGACCCGAAGGTCTCCCACACACAGCCGCCATAAAACGTAACGGCGGCAAAGTTTGCCACAGTTGTTTTTAGCGGTGTGATCACTTCTGCAGGGCTGCGAAACCCAATCGCTGACTTTGGTCAGCGATGGTTCGAATATAGGCGGCGATTTTGGTGGCTGCAAACGGGGGGGTAGGACGTAAATCGGTGTTTTGTGGCTGATGGCGAAGACTATGTTCGGCTGAGCAGCAGTCGTTTAATCAGAGGTTGTTTAATGTCAGGTGGACCGTGCGTGCTGGATTTGCGGCTGCTGCGCAGCCGAACGCAGGCTTCGCCAGCTGCTACAGGATGTGTGCATGTTTAAAGGTTTGGTGGGGTTTGGGACGGCTTCGCCTCTCAGCGGGAGCAAGTTCCCTCGTCACAGAGGGTGATTTCCCACACGATTTTCGGAGATGAAAATCAAAGAAAAGCAGCCTCTGTTGCGTGGTCATTAAGCGTGGCCGGAGAGGCACGGCTTCATTCATAGCTTTTCATAAACCACTTCGAAATTAGATCCCAGTTCGATTTGGATAGTGGCGAGCAGGGCGTGCGCCGCAGAATCGAACCGTGTGTACTCCTCTGATTCCCAAGGGCCGGGATCTGGTGGGTAGTCCCAGTTTAGAGATGTGTCATGCCAGCGTGTCAATTCATTCAGAGACGTTCGGGTTTTGTCAGTAAGCGGTAGCTGATCTTCAATTGGGCCTACCGAAAATTGTTCGCGTGCGGCTTCGTTCCCGCACCACAACACGCCGCCACCCCATTCGAACATCAAGCGTATAACGAATTTTTGTTTCATCGCGCTGTTCCGGCGGGGGTAATAGTGCCCGAGATGGTAGCGGTGATTTTAAATTGCAACCATCCACGACAGCTGGTGAGACCTGAAACAGATTTCAGATGTACCTGCAAAAGTAAATTGTGCTTTGAGTCAGTCAGAATAAACAAAGCCCCAAATCATCGGGGCTTTGTCATTTGAAATTGCGCAGTTTTCTAATCCTTATCGCGGACCATCCGACCTCATTGCCCAGCCTGCGGCGAATGCGGGTTGTGTTCGGTGTGCTTCGGTCCCGCCAATGCCCACGCCACCACCCCAATCAGCGGCACAAACACGATCACTACGATCCACAAGAGTTTGTTGCTCGATTTGCCTTCGGCTTTGCGTACTCGGTTGATGGCCCATAGCTCGACCAGCAATAGAACGGTTGTCAGTACGATCCAGATTGTTTCGATTTGCATTAGTCACCCTCCAGATAGTCTTTCCGTTAGGTGGGTTGTGGTGGGCAGGGTTCATTTAATTTTGGGGAGACGTAAGCGGGGTTGCTCGCGATGGTGGGCTGGCAGGCCAATCCATATTGGCTGTCAGGGCCTCATCGCGAGCAGGCTCGCTCCCACAGGGGAATGGGGGATTAGTTAGATTGAGTTGGCCAGTTTTCCGGTTGAGAGGCGGCGTTTGTAGGCGGTGTCGCGGTTGGCCAGCCAGTAGTAGAGCGGGGAGGTGATGAGCAGACCGACCAACCACGACAAGTCAGCGCCGTTGATGTGCTCCGAAATCGGCCCGACATACAGCGGCGTGTTCATGAACGGAATCTGCACCGCAATCCCGATCGCATACGCCAGCAACGCCTGGGGGTTGTACCGGCCGTAGATGCCGCCATCGACCTTGAAGATCGAGTTGATGTCGTACTGACCTTTGTGAATCGCGTAGAAGTCGATCAGGTTGATCGCGGTCCATGGCACCAGCACCACGAGCAGCACCAGCACCATGTCGACGAAGTGGCCGATGAAGTTGGCAGACGCGCCGACAGCGGCGAAGCAGCAAGCGGCGAGGATGATGACCGAGAGGACGGCGCGGCTTTTGGCGGTGGGGATCCAGCGGTAGGCGAAGGTCTGGATCAGGGTGATCAGCGACAGCACGGCGCCGTAGAGGTTGAGGGCGTTGTGGCTGATGACGCTGAGCAGGAACAGCACGAGCATCAGTGGGCCGATGGAGCCCGTGGCGAGTTTGACGGCGTCCATGGTGTCCATGCCGACGGGTGTGGCGAGGACGGCGACAGCGCCGAAGATGAACGAGAGGCTGGAGCCGAGGACGGTGCCGAGATAAGTCGTCCAGAACGTTGCGGCGACGGGTACGTTGGCTGGCAGGTAGCGCGAGTAGTCGGAGACGTACGGCGCGAAGGCGATTTGCCAGAGCGCGGCGAGGGACACGGTGGCGAGCCAGCCGGAGATGTTGAAGCTGCCGCGGGTGAGGAAGTCGGCGGTTTGCACGTGGGTGAAGATGTAGCCGAAGCCGAGCACGATGCCGGCGCCGAGTACCCAGGTGCCGATGCGGTTGAGCACGTGGATGAAGCGGTAGCCGATGATGCCGATGATGCCGGAACCGAGGGCGCCGATGACGATGCCCACGGGTACCGGAACGCTGTCGACTACGCCATGCAATGACTTGCCGGCGAGGACGATGTTGGAAGCGAAGAAGCCGATGTACATGATGCCGGCGATCAGCACCACCAACAGTGCACCGAGGGAGCCGAACTGGGCGCGACTCTGGATCATCTGCGGAATGCCCATCTGCGGGCCTTGCGCGGAGTGCAGCGCCATCAGCACGCCGCCGACGAGGTGGCCGACGAGGATGGCGACGATGCCCCACACCAGGTTGAGGTGGAACATCTGCACGCCGAGGGCGCCGGTGACGATGGGCAGCGGGGCGATGTTGCCGCCGAACCAGAGGGTGAACAGGTCGCGGGTTTTGCCGTGGCGATCTTCGGGCGGCACGTAGCCGATGGTGTGTTTTTCGATGAGCGGGGCGGCGGTTGTTGCTGTGGTAACCATGACGGACTCCAAGGCATTTTGAGTACGTGGACGTACTTCGGTGAGCGCCGCACGGGGGCGACGCTTTTCTTGTTGGAGTTGATGATGTGCGGTGGGGGCGGATAGATAAATTAGAAAGATTGTGGGTATAGACGTTAAAAAATGTATGTCGCCGGGTAGCCGAAAACCCTGTGGGAGCTAGCCTGCTAGCGATAGCGATTTGACAGTCAAAAATGATTTGGCTGACAGATCGCTATCGCTAGCAGGCTAGCTCCCACAGGGGGTTGGGGGTGTTCAATGCTTCGTGATTTCAGGCCTGCCGGATCGTTAAAACACCACGGACCGTGTAGGAGCGAGGCTTGCCCGCGAAGGCGGCCGAACATTCAACATCGTAGTTGACTGACACATCGCCTTCGCGGGCAAGCCGCGCTCCTACAATGATCGTGTCAGTCGGAGATGGAGGTCAGCATCCGTTTCAACATGGCATCGCAAGCGGTGAGTTGTTCGAGGCTGACGAATTCGTCGGGTTTATGGCCCTGGTCCATGCTGCCTGGGCCGCAGACGACGGTGGCGATTCCGGCGGCGTCAAACAGGCCGCCTTCGGTGCCGAACGCTACTGTGCCGAATTCTCGGGAACCGGAAAATATGGCGATCAACTCGGCTGCTTCGCTGTGCGCATCGGTGGCCAATCCGGGGTACGCCGACAACTGGCTAAATCGAATCTCACTCTGTTCACTCACCGCACGCATACGCGGCAACACCTGTTGCTCGGCATAGGCTTTCAGCTCCTGCGCTACCTCACTCGGATCATGCGAAGGCAACGCACGGATTTCGAAATCGAAGCGGCAATCAGCGGGGACGATGTTCAACGCTTTGCCACCGGAAATCACACCGGTTTGCACGGTGCTGAACGGCGGATCGAAACGCGCGTCGTGATGCTCGGGCGCTTTGAGGCGTTTACCAATCCGTCCCAGTTCACCGATCAGTTCAGCGGCATATTCAATCGCATTAACCCCAAGCGGCGCGTACGCCGAATGGCATGCTTCGCCATGAATATCGCAACGCATCGCCAGTTTGCCTTTATGCCCGAGCACCGGTTTAAGTTCGGTCGGTTCACCAATGATGCAGAGCATCGGTTTGACCGGACGCTGCTCCAGTTCCGCAAGCAACGAGCGCACGCCGAGGCAGCCGACTTCTTCATCGTAGGACAGCGCAATGTGCACCGGCAGCCGCAACCGAGCGTTCACCAACGAAGGTACCAACGCCAGCACGCAAGCAATGTAGCCTTTCATGTCCGCCGTGCCACGCCCGTACAGCTTGCCGTCGCGCTCGGTGAGTTCGAACGGCGCAACGGTCCACGGTTGGCCGTCGACGGGCACCACGTCGGTATGCCCCGACAGCACGATGCCCGGTCGATCCGCCGGGCCAATGGTCGCGAACAGATTGGCCTTGCTGCGCTGCTCGTTGTAGATCAGTTCGCAAGGCACGTCGAAGCTCGCGAGGTAGTCGCGGACGAATTCGATGAGGTGCAGGTTGGATTCGCGGCTCGTGGTGTCGAACGCCACCAGCGTTTGCAGCAAATCGCGGCTGCTACTCATCGGTCGTCTCCGGCGACGCCGTAGCCCGGAGATTTGTCGGGAGCGAGGGCGCGGTCGATGTAGTCCTGGGCCTGCGGGCGATAGGCGTCCCAGAGTTTTTCCAACTGGCCGATGGGGTTTTCGTCAGCCCAGTCGACCCGCAGGTTGATGATCGGCCAGGTCAGTTCACCGACCACCACCATCGCCGCCGAATGCACCGGCCCGGCTTCGCCACCGGCGGCGATGGCGGCTTTCATCGCCGCGAGCAATCGGTCGGCGAGTTGACCTTCGCCGTGTTCGAACGCCTCGACCATGGCCTCGATCACCGAACGGTCCGCGAGCATGTTGCCGGCGGCGACGCATTGCTCGCCGGACACGGCGTTGTGGTTGCCAAGGGTTTGCGCGCCGCTGAAATGCGCGGTTTGGCCGAGGTGGTCGATGGCGGTGATCTGGCGGTATTGGCTGTAGCCGTTGCGTGTCAGGACTTTGTCCAGTGCCTCGGCCGGGGCGAGGCCTTGCTCCATGAGGGCGAGGACTTCCGGGCCTAACGACGGCAGGGTGATGTTTTGTGTGGAGACGGCGCCGACACCCGGCAGCAACCACGGGCAGCGGGCGCCGACGGCGATGCTGGAGGAACTGATCGCAATGCCGAACTGACCGGTTTCGGGGCAACGGGCGGCGATGGAGAAGGTCATGGGTTTTGCTCCTTGGTTTGCCTGGGCGAATGAGGTGTTTGGGCGGGCCTCTTCGCGAGCAAGCTTCGCTCCTACATTGATCGGGGTCGTGCATGAAATCGAGATCTAACGTAGGAGCGAAGCTTGCTCGCGAAGGCCGCGACTGGGTCTTACCTGCTTACTCAGGAATCACCGCAATCACATCAATCTCCATCAACCACTGCGGCTGCCCGAGTGCCGAAACCACCAGGCCAGTAGAAATTGGAAACACGCCTTTCAGCCATTTCCCGACTTCCTGATACACCGGCTCGCGATACCGTGGGTCAATCAGGTAAGTCGTGGTTTTCACGATGTGGCTCAGGTCGCTGCCAGCCTCTTCCAGCAACTGCTTGACGTTGCGCATCGCCTGTTCGGCCTGAGCACGCGGGTCACCCAGCCCCACCAGTCGGCCCTCGAAATCAGTCCCGACCTGGCCGCGAACATAAACGGTGTTGCCGGCGCGGACTGCTTGGCACAGGTCGTTGTCCAGGCTCTGGTTCGGGTAGGTTTCCTTGGTGTTGAACATGCGAATACGGGTATGGGTTGGCGTGGACATATGACGCTCCTGAAAAGAGAAAGGCTTAAGCACTGACCGTGGTTTTATGGGCGACCGGGGCCTGTTCAGCCTCGCGTTGCGCCGCGTCGTGGTAGTCGAGGTAAGAGCGCTGAATGGCGATGTGATCAGCCACGTATTTGGCGTCATGCCAGACACCCCAGATGAACGAAGAGCCGCGACGGGACTGCCACGGCAGGCCAAGGAAATACACGCCAGCCTCGCTCGACACGCCGCGCTGATGCTGCGGCTTGCCGTTGTCGTCGAAGGCATCGACCTTGAGCCAGCTGTAATCGGTGGCAAAACCGGTGGCCCAGATGATCGAGGTGACGCCGGCCTTGGTCAGGTCGAGCTCAAGAATCGGCTGGGTTACACACTCCGGATCCGGGAACACATGGCGCGCTTCAGGTTCTTCCGGCAGGTCCAGGCCATTGCGTTCGATATAGGCGTCGGCGGCATTCAGCAGAGCCAGATAGTTCTCATCGCCACGCGTCAGGTTGTCGGCAAGATTCGGCTGGAACGTCGCCACACCATCGTTGAACGATTGAGTCAAACCCACCAGCGTCATGCCGCGATGCGCCAAGCCACGGAAGTCCACGGTGCGGCCACCATGGGCGCCGCTGACCGCGATGGTCACGTGTTCCCGACCCGGTTTCATCGCCGCCTGATCCCATTCGCCAAGCACACCCAGCCACCAGCAGAAATCACGGTTGCGATAAGCGCGAGGAGGGCGGTCGTGGGCACCGACCGAGAGGTAAACCTTCTTCCCGGCGCGCTGCAATTCATCGGCAATCTGCACGCCGGACGAACCCGCGCCGACCACCAGCACCGCGCCTTCAGGCAGTTGTGCCGGGTTGCGGTAATCGGCCGAGTGGATCTGCAGGAAGGGTTGATCGTGCGGCGCAATCGGCGGGATGACCGGACGCTGGAAAGGCCCGGTGGCCGCCACCACTCGGTTGGCTTCAATCACGCCTTCAGAGGTTTCAATGGTGAAGCCCGGGCGACCGACATTGCGTTCGACTTTCAGCACGTCCACGCCAGTGCGGATCGGTGCGTTGAATTTCTTCGCATAGGCTTCGAAGTAATCAGCGACGCGTTCTTTCGGGGCAAATTCGTCGGGACTGAGGTCGTCAAAATCAAGACCTGGAAACCGGTCGTGCCACGCCGGACCATTCGCCACCAGCGAATCCCAGCGCCCGGTACGCCAGCGCTCGGCAACACGGTTGCGTTCCAGTACCAGGTGTGGCACGCCGAGTTTGCTCAGGTGTTCACTCATGGCCACGCCAGCCTGACCGGCGCCAACAATCAGCGTATCTGTTTTTATTTTTTCAGTGGTCATCTCAATACCCTTCGAAGTTGGAGTGAGGTCGCGAACGGCCTGCCATTTCTTGGGCTCAAGACTAGGGATGACCCTGGTATCGGTAAAATATTATTAAGCTGGCATTTGAGTATAAATAACTGAGGCAGAGCGCTATCCAGCGTTCCATCAAGGCGAGTGGATACGCCAACGTGGCGCTGCGGGGTAACATGGCGTCTAAGACAGCCGGTTCGGTAACGTAATGGAGTGGGGCGAGATTGATCGAACGACGCCAATTTAGCGGAGGCATGAAGGGCAAAAACCTTCGCTATCTGAATGAACACCCTGATGGGACCCAGCAAACGGTCCGCGCCGGATTCCTGCTGCTCGAACATTTCTCGCTGCCCGCGTTCACCCAGGCGCTGGATACGGTAATTACGGCCAATCTGCTACGCCCCGACTCGTTCTCGTCCCGCACGTTCGGCTTGGATGAAGGCGAGGTCGTCAGCGATCTGGGCCTGGTCATCCGGCCCGATGCGCGCATCGATTGTTCAGCGATCAAAGCGCTGGACCTGCTGGTGATTTGCGGCGGCTACAGGACAGAACTCAGGGCCAGCGAAGGCTTGATCAGCCTGTTGGGGACGGCATCAGACCAAGGCGTCAGCCTGGCCGGGTTGTGGAACGGTGCGTGGTTCCTGGGGAAGGCCGGTTTGCTGGACGGTTACCGTTGCGCGATTCACCCCGAGCATCGCCCCGCACTCGCGGATTTCTGCAAGGCGACGCAGGTCAGCAGCGAGCCTTACATCATCGACCGAGACCGACTGACAGCGTCCAGTCCTTCCGGCGCATTTCACATGGCGCTGGACTGGATCAAAGGGCTGTACGGCAAAGCGCTCGTCGAGGGGATCGAGGACATCCTGGCCTTCGAGGAGTCCCGCTACCGACGCATCAAGCCGACGGAGAATGTCTGTGTGAGCGCGCCCTTGCGCGAGGTGGTGAAGCTGATGGATGCCAACCTCGAAGAACCTTTGGAGCTGGAGCAACTGGCGGTTTACGCCGGTCGCTCACGTCGACAACTTGAGCGCTTGTTCAAGGAGCAACTGGGGACAACGCCGCAACGGTATTACATGGAATTGCGGATTACCGAAGCGCGGCGGCTACTCCAGCATACGGAGCTGTCCCAGGTGGACGTGCTGGTGGCGTGCGGCTTTGTGTCGCCGAGCCATTTCAGCAAGTGTTACAGCTCGTATTTCGGCTACCGGCCTTCCAAGGAAAAGCGACTCGTTAAATAAGATCAGCCGAACATAAACCCTGTGGCGAGGGGGGCTTTTGTGGCGAGGGGGCTTGCCCCCGTTGGGTCGCGGAGCGGCCCCCAGAAGCGTCCGTTCAGACAGACCGAGTTGTCCGGATTTACGACTGCTCCGCAGCCGAACGGGGGCAAGCCCCCTCGCCACAAAAGCCCCTCGCCACAAGTAAACTCCCATGCCACAAAAGCCCCGTCAGGCCACAAATGTGGGAGTCTGAGCTTGGGTGAATAGCTTTAATGCATCTTGCTGTGATCAGCCATGCCAAGTGCTCGGGCCTCGGCGTCTACCTTAATCGTCTCTTTCTCGCCCTTGGCGTTTTCCACGGTCAGGGTGAGGGGGACTTTATCGCCTTCCTTCACCTGCGCCGTCAGGTCCATCAGCATCACGTGGTAACCGTGAGGATCAAAGCTCACCGGTTTGCCGGCCGGCAGCGCGACGGACTCGACCTGACGCATGCTCATCACATCGTCTTTCATGATTGACTGGTGAATTTGCACGATTTTAGCGATTGGCGATTGCACGCTGAGCAGCTTGCTGTCGCTGTCAGCTTGCAATGTCATGAACGCACCAGTCGATTGCTGGCCGGCAACGGTTGCACGGACCCAGGCATCGTCCACTTTGGTTTGAGCAGATACTTGCCAGGCCATGCCGATCAGGGCGCATCCCAGGACCAGTTGCTTGGCACGTCGCGAGAAAGCGGTTTTTGCGCAGATCGAATTCATTAGCAGACTTCCATGACAGTGAGCAGGTCTTCTGCGCACTCTTTAGCCGTAAGGGACGCGGACAGCCCCAGGCGCAAGTTGCCCCGGGAGTCGAAGACGTAGCTGGTCGCGGTGTGGGAGAGGGTGTAGGTCGAACCGCTCGGGATCTTTTCGAAGAACACGCCGAATTCTTTGGCGGTGGCGGCGGTTTCTTCGAGCGTGCCGTGCAACGCCTCGAAACTCGGGTCGAACGATTTGACGTAGGCGTCGAGCATTTGCGGGGTGTCGCGTTCGGGGTCGAGGGTGATGAAGATCACCTGCAGCTTCTCGCCGTCGCGGCCCATCAGCTTCTTGGCCTGCGCCGCTCGGGCCAGGGTCGTCGGGCAGACCGCTGGGCATTGGGTGAAACCGAAAAACACCATCGGCATCAGGCCGCGATAACTGGTGAGCATCTTCGTTTCGCCCTGGGCGTCTTTGAGCTTGAAGGTACGTCCCATGATCTTGTCGCTGAGGTCCTTGCCGTACTTGAACGACAGCTTGGGGCCGTCATCGCAACCGGCGAGCAGGCCAAGACTCAACAAGCCCATACCGCGCAGGACCGTGCGACGGGTAAACAACGTACTCATGGAAAAGCATTCCTGTGTTGCGACGTGAGATCTACAGCGCCTGATGTATCAGACGAAAAAAAACGTGTGGATATTAACAAACTGTGACCGTGCTTCGCTCATTGTTGGACGAGGGGTGGTTTTGGTACAGGTGCAGGAATCGCAAAAAACTACGGATCAGTAGAAAAGCGCGGACCACTGACACCCTGGCATAACTCGATCCCCTGTAGCAGCTGCCGAGCAGCGCGAGGCTGCGTTCGGCTGCGAAGCAGTCGTAAAATCGGGCAGTGCGGTGTGTCAGGTAAACCGTGTTCTCGGATTTTACGACTGCTGCGCAGCCGAACGCAGCCTCGCGCTGCTCGGCAGCTGCTACAGGTTATGCGGTGCGGTTGATGGCGGGTGTTGGACACATTGCCACGCGGACACATTCCAGATACATAAGTGCGCTTTCATGGTCCCGTCCCCCCTCACAATGAGAGCGTTGCCATGTTCCGCAAACTGCAGCAAGCCGCCCGACTGCTCAGCCAGAGCGCACGTTTGATGATCGGCGTCCCCGATTACGACAATTACGTTACCCAGATGGCGCTCAAACACCCGGAAGAACCGGTCATGAGCCATTCGGCGTTTCTTCGTGAGCGTCAGGAAGCCCGCTACGGCGGCAAGCAATGCACGACGCGCTGCTGCTGAAAACCGCTCGCAACGCGGCAATCCGCACAATATCTTCGCCATTGCGTTACGGCTGCTAAGCTTCGACGTTGCAGCGTCCGAGCCTTTACGGGCTCGGGCGTTGAGCGTGGCCATGGAGTACGACTTCAGTATCAATATCCACCTCAACAGGGGTGGCGAGCGATTGTCGGTAACCTGCACGGAGGCAGGCAATGGTGATCAAGCACGTAGGCAATACGAGTGCCGAGGGCGTTCCCGAACCACTCGATCGTCAAGAAATAGAGCGAGTGCTGGCGCTGTTGCTGGCCAGTCCGGTGTTTGCCAAGTCCAGGCGCATGGGCAGTTTGCTGCGTTTCCTGGTCGATCACGACCTTCAATTTCCCAATATTCCGCTCACCGAGCACGCCATCGGCATTGCGGTGTTTCGCCGTGACCCGTCGGTTTACTGCACGGGTGACGACCCGGTGGTGCGCGTCCAGGTGGGGCGGTTGCGGCGCAAGCTCGCGGCTCATTACGCCACCCTGGGTCAGCAAGACCCGGTTCGACTGAGCCTACCGGCCGGTTGTTATCGGCTGGCTTACCAGCGGCTCAGACCCAAAAGCCTCGCGACTCGCCATCCGGTCCTGCAGATTCAGCCGTTTACCTGCATCACCCGCGACGGCGACGACTTTACCCGGGGCTTGTGCGAAGAGTTGAGCTGCCGGCTGTTCGAGTCGTTCGAGCAGACGCAAAGCCAAGGCAACCACGTATTGATGAAGGTGCCGCGAAACAGCGTTAAAGCACTGGACGTTGTGCGGGCAGGGCGCGGTAACTATTCCCTCGAGGGCAGCGTGCGGGTGGAGCCGAGCCGGGTCCGCGCATCGGTGCGCCTGATTGATGTCGCTCAGGGCCGGATCCGCTGGTCAGAGCAATTCGATCGCAATCGACCTTACGGCATCGCGACCCAGGAAGACCTGGCGGAGTCGATCTGTCGGTCGTTGACGGGCTATTTCGCCCGGGGCGGCGGTGATGTTTCCTGAGGAAAAGGGGCAACCGCAAGGCTGCCCCTCGATGCGACGATTACACGGTTTTCCAGGCACCGTCTTCGTAGAGGCGGGTTGCATCGTTAACGACGGTCAGGTCGATTTCGATGGCCTTGGACCGCGAAGTGCTGAACATGGTGCTGGTCTGCACGTTCTGTTCGAACCACACGAGAATGGTTTCGACGGGGGTCAAAACGGTATTGCCGGTGACCACCTGGTTCGTGGCAACGTAGATCGGGGTGCTGATCTGCTGGCCGTCGATGCCGACGGACAATTGGTTGATGCCGGGGTGAATCGGGCCGTATTCGTTATCCAGGGTGATGGAGGTATCAGGGCCACCGGTTACCGCCGGGCCCAACAAGCCTTCCGCGCTGAGCACAGATTGTTGCCCCAGGCCGATCGTGACGATGTTGGTCGAGACCTTCACCGTCACGTCAGCCTGAAAACTATTGGACCCGAACAGTTGGTACTGAGGTGTCCAGCTGAAGCCGTTGTTGCTCAGGTACTTGTCATAGGACTGCCAGACAACGTTATAGGCTTCGTTACCGACCTTCTTGGCAAAGCACAGCTTGTAGCCTGACTGCTTGAGCAGGGTCAGGTCAGCGGCTGCGATCTCGATCGTGACTGACTTTTGAGTGGCCGCCAGGGTTGACGTCAACACCTTGCTGTAGTCCGACGTTTTGAGATTCTTTGGGGCAACGCTCTGGAACGATTTGAAGGCCTCTTGCACATCATTGTGGAGTTGCAGGCTTTGATTGCTCACAGCGCTCGACTTACTCATGGCTTTCCTCTTCCTTGGTTGTGTTAGGCAATCAATGGGCAGCGGGCAGCGAATCCGACAAGTGATCGGGCAGCACCCTCTAAACCCATTGACGGCTTCACAGTAGGCGCAGGATTCAGGGCGGCGAAGTGTCTTGGCGTTACAGCGGGGAGGGCGGTTGACCCGGCAAGGTAACAGCGTGCGTAACCGGGTTGTATCAAGGGGATCTGCAAGTCGAAACAGCAGGGCGGCCGTGCGACCGCCCCACCGTGGCTCATACAGCTGGGCTACTCACCTTCGCGTCGGCCCAGACAAAGTTCCAGCTGGTCCGTTTGCCTTTGGCAATCTCGATCAGCTTGTTCTCGTACACGGTGTGATTGACCGTGCCGGTGTAGGTCAGTTTCCGGGCCGCATTGTTCCCGGTGACTTCCCCGGGTTTACCGCCAGAGTCGGTCATGGCCTTTTTCATGTCGGCTTCCGACGGGGCACTGCTCTGGTTTTTTTCAACGGTTACGAAACTCATGATGTCACCTCTTCCGTGATGGGGGGATCGGCGGACTGCAAGCCGGCACGTTTTTCGTCCCTGCCCACACACCGAAGCCAATACTCTATTGGCCTGCCGCGCACTGTAGAAGTGACAACACGGTCGGTAAGGTAACAACGCGGATACAGAAAATAGAGCGATGTAACGGCGATGTATCAGCCCGCGACCTCACTTCGCTTTCCAGTGCCCACCGCCCGATTCGCAATCGATCTTCGATTGGTTCAAGTGTTCCGCACCGTAGTAATACGTGGTGACCTGGGCATTGTCGGGAATGTTGAGCGACTTGCTGTCCTTGTCCTTGCTGGTGGAGTGGGGGTTGGCCAGCGATTCCTGGGTCAGCGTCGCGATGCACGCGGCCTGATAGTGATCGTCGCACTGTTCGACTTTTTTCTTGGTGCTGGTGAGCATCTCCTTGCTCTCGTTGCTGCATGACCAATCGATGGCGTTCACCGGCATGCCTTCGTACTCATAGCAGGTATGGGACTCGACCACCGGCACCGAAGGGCTTTGGGATCGGGTCAGGACATCACAGCCTTCGGCGAATACCAGCGTGGGACTCAGGCTGGCGAGCAGAAACAGCAGTCTACGTTTCATCGGGATTTCCTCTCCAATGGCGCCGCTCGTGATCAAAGATTGGCGCTGATAGGGTTTCGAAAACACGATGAGGCGCAGGGTTCAATTCGTTTTTTGATGCGTTGGGCTGTGAAGCCATAACACATCCGTACGCCTCGAACCCTGTAGCAGCTGGCGAAGCCTGCGTTCGGCTGCGAAGCAGTCGTGAAATCGGTAACTGCGGTGTTTCAGGAAAACCGCGTGTTCAGGTTTTACGGCTGCTGCGCAGCCGAACGCAGGCTTCGCCAGCTGCTACTCAGGTCGAGTTGTGGCTCTACTGCGCAATAAACTCGCGAATCGCCTTAATGGTCTGCGTCGGCGCTTCTTCCATCAGCCAATGTCCCGCCCCCGGTATCACCACTTCCGTCACCGTGTCCGCCGCGTTGCGCATCACAATTGCTTCGTTGTTCCCAAAGGATTTCTCACCGCCGATGGCCAGCACCGGCATGGTCAGGCGTGTCTTCATCGACGATTCGTTGTCCACTGCGTCCTGACGAATGCTGCGGAACTGCGCGAAGGCCGCGTGCATGGCGCCGGGGCGGGCATAAAGCTTGGCGTAGTGCTGACGGGTCGCTTCATCGACCTTGGTCGGGTCGCCAGCGAACTCGTTCCAGAAGCGGTCCAGGTAGATGCGCTCACGACCGGCGACCAAACGTTCGGCATCCGGCCCGCCGAAGTCGAAGTGCCACAGCATCGGTGAGCGAACAATCTCGTTCCAGGGTGGAATGCCCGGCACGGGCGCGTCCATCACCACCAGGCGATCCGTCAGCTGCGGATAACGCGAGGCGTAGGCGAAGGCGACCATGGTGCCGATGTCGTGGCCGATGACCACCGCGTGCTCGATCTTCAACGCTGCCAACACCCCGCGAATGTCGCCCGCCTGGGTCTTCTTGTCGTAGCCGCTGTCCGGGATCGACGACAAGCCCATGCCACGCAGGTCCGGCACCACGACGGTGTGGTCCTTGGCCAGGTCGGCAGCCAGTGGCGCCCACATGTCGCCGGTGTCACCGAAGCCATGCAGCATCACCACGGCGGGGCCCTTGCCACCGACGCGCACATGAATTGTCGCGCCTTCGACCGGGATGTCCTGAACACGAAAACCGGCAGGAAAGGGCGTCACGCCGGCATGGGCCGGGATGCTCAGTGCAAGCAGAAAAGCGCTCAACAGGATACGGATCATCACGGTGCCCCCCGTCAGTGCCCGGGGAAGGCCCGAAGCAATGTGGATGAGCGTAGACCGTTTGATCCGAAGCAGGAGTGCCCTCTCGCTCGCACGAGAGGGCAGGTGCCAGACTCAGGTGTGATGAATCTCCCGATCCTTGGTTTCCGGCATGAAGAATATGCCCAGAACGGCCGTCATCACGGCGATGACAATCGGGTACCAGAGGCCGTAGTAGATATCCCCGGTGGCCGCGACCATGGCGAACGCCACCGTCGGCAGGAAGCCGCCGAACCAGCCGTTGCCGATGTGGTAGGGCAGCGACATCGAGGTGTAGCGGATGCGCGCCGGGAACAGTTCCACCAGCCAGGCAGCGATCGGGCCGTAGACCATGGTCACGTAGATCACGAGGATAGTCAGGAGCAACAGCACCATCGGGTAGTTGGTCTTGGCCGGATCGGCTTTCTCGGGGTAGCCGGCTTCTTTGAGCGAGGCGCCGAGGGAAGCGGTGAAGGCATCGTTCTTGGCTTTGAAGTCGGCGGCCGGCATGCCGGTGCCCTCGAAGCTCTGGATCACCTTGTCACCGATGCGCACTTGCGCGACGGCACCCGGCTCGGCCTTCTCGTTCTTGTACGGGATGGCTCTCTTCGCCAGCACGGTTTTGGCGAGGTCGCAGGAGCTGGTGAATTTGGCCTTGCCCACCGGGTCGAACTGGAACGAGCACTGGTCGGGATCGGCGATCACCGTGACCGGGTTCTTCTCCTGCGCGACGAACACGTCGGGGTTACCGTATTGGGTCAACGCATGGAAGATCGGGAAGTAAGTCAGCGCTGCGATAATGCAGCCGGCCATGATGATCCCTTTGCGGCCGATGCGGTCGGACAGGCTGCCGAAGATGACGAAGAACGGCGTGCCGATCAGCAGCGAGCCGGCAATCAGCAAGTTGGCGGTCTGCGGGTCGATCTTCAGCGTTTGCAGGAGGAAGAACAGCGCATAAAACTGCCCGGTGTACCAGACGACGGCCTGGCCAGCGGTGCCTCCGAGCAGGGCCATGATCACGATTTTGAGGTTGTCCCAGCGGGCGAAGGATTCGGTCAGCGGCGCCTTGGAGGCCTTGCCCTCAGCCTTCATTTTCAGGAACACCGGCGACTCGCTGAGCTGCAAGCGGATGTACACCGAAACGATCAGCAGCAGGATCGACAGCAGGAACGGAATCCGCCAGCCCCAGGCCTCGAAGGCTTCGGTGCCGAGGATGGTGCGGCAGGCGAGGATCACCAGCAACGACAGAAACAGGCCGAGGGTCGCCGTGGTTTGAATCCACGAGGTGAAATAGCCACGCTTGCCTTTCGGCGCATGCTCGGCGACGTAGGTCGCCGCGCCGCCGTACTCGCCACCCAGCGCCAGGCCTTGCAACAGGCGCAAAGTGATCAGGATGATCGGCGCCGCCACGCCGATGGTCGCGTAGCCGGGCAGAAAGCCCACGATGGCGGTGGAGATACCCATGATCACAATGGTGATGAGGAAGGTGTGCTTGCGCCCGATCATGTCGCCCAGTCGGCCGAAAACGATGGCACCGAATGGACGCACCGCGAAGCCCGCGGCGAATGCGAGCAGCGCGAAGATGAAGGACGTTGTCTCATTGACGCCGGCGAAGAAGTGCTTGGCGATGATCGCGGCCAGGGAGCCGTAAAGGTAAAAGTCGTACCACTCGAACACGGTGCCCAGGGACGAGGCGAAGATGACCTTGCGCTCCTCCTTGGTGATGCCATGGTGGGGCGCACTGCCCGTGGAGGTGTTGTCGATTGCGGCCATGAGTCTTCTCCGTCGTTCTTGTTATAGGCCGGAGTACCCCATTACCTCTTTGCCGCACCCAGGCCCTTGGGCTGATGTCGTCAGATTACGGATTGCGCGAAGCATGCACACAGGTTGACTGCCTCGCATCGCTGCAAGGTTTCATGAAGCATAATCGGCTTCTCGCAGATATCCACTCGACATCATGCTCAACCGTTGGATCAGGCGCTGGGTCATGCCTCAGGCGTTATTTCGCAACCATTCGTTTAATCAATAATCACCATCAAGGAATGCAAGTTCAGTTTTTTTGTCATGAGAGGAGGATAGCGTCATACCAAAGTCGCCTCTGAAGGAACCTGCGCGATGAGAATCTCTACCTTGCTGGCCCTTGTCGCTGTATTGACCGGCGGTGTTGCCGCCACCGTGCCGGCTTACGCGGCTGACCCGTCCTGCCATTTCCTTCCGGTGGCCGACAGCCCCGCCAGCTTGCAGCACACTCAATCGGTCGGCGTGCTCTACAGCGAAAACACCCTCAACACGATCGAATACCTTGAGCAGTACCATTCTGTCGCGCTGAACGGCGCGAAGAACCCGGCGCTGGATTCGCGCATCAGCAACGCCTTCGTCAACAGCTCCGATCCGAAGCGGGCGATCAACTGGCTGATGGGCTCGCTGCAAAAACAATTCGCTTCGGTGACCGTCTACGACAACCTCGACGCCGTGGTGCAAGCCCATCCGGATGTGGTGGTGATGCTGGACACCTACAGCCGTCTGGTGTCCAAACGCAACAACCAGGTTGAAGCGCGTTTCCTGGCCAAGTTCTACGACTCGAACCTGCAATACATTGGCCAGGCCGAAGGTTCACGTGAACAGCAGATGCCTTCGGTGTGGGTGCATGGCAAAGCCGCCCCGGAGATTGCCGCGCAGATTGACCAGCAAAACGTAGTGCAGGTGAATGCGCTGAAGCAGTTTGATGCTTCGCTGAAGGCGTTGGTGACGTCGGGTAATGGGGTGCAAGTGGCTAGATACTGATGCACATTCAACGTGATCCGTTAATCCGTCAAATGTGTGAATTCCCCACATCGAGGTCTGACCGCACACAATCCTGTGGCGAGGGGGTTTACCCCCGTTGGGTCGCGCAGCGGCCCCAAAACCTGCAACTACGTTAATTCAGAAAAAACGCGTACACAGGATTACGACTGCTGCGCAGCCGAACGGGGGTAAACCCCCTCGCCACAGGTTTTGTGTACTCCCCGCGTTGAGGTATAGCCCCCCCTTTTTGAGGAAGGCGGCCAGATGATTTCAGATTTATTCAAGTGCTGCGCTCTTCAGGTGGCGCACAACCTCTGCCTCCACAGCGCCTTCCTCGCCACTTTCACAAAACACCGCGCAACTCGCCGTGCTGCCGCCCTCAACGCAGCGGTAGACCGCAACGACGCTGCCCGGTCCGGCTCCGGTGTGACCGCTCAAGGTGAGACCTCCCTCCACGGTGCCCTGCATCAGACCGAGGCCGTAACCCGGAGCAATCCAGGGACGTCCGGCAATCGGTCCGCCAAGCGTGCGTGCCGTTTGCATCTCCCGCAACAATGATTGCGGCAACAGGTGCCCGCTCAACAGACGGTCCAGACACAGGGCGGTGTCAGCAAGTGGACCGACCAGCAATCCGTGATAGACCCAGCCCGGGTCGTAAGTCGAGGCCGCTCCCATGTTCACGCCCTCCAGATCGCTTCGCGTCGTTGCCAGGCGCACGTGCGATAAACCGAGAGGCGAAAACACCCGTTGCTTCAGTGCTTCCTCAAGCGCGAGGCCTGTCACGCGTTCAATCAGTCTGGCGACGAACAGGTAGCCGACGTTCGAGTATCGCCAGCCGTCTCCCGGCGCGTAGCGCAACCGGGCAGCATCAAGCCGT
Source organism: Pseudomonas sp. RT6P73 (assembly GCF_054897715.1). NCBI lineage: Bacteria > Pseudomonadati > Pseudomonadota > Gammaproteobacteria > Pseudomonadales > Pseudomonadaceae > Pseudomonas > Pseudomonas sp. RT6P73. The sequence goes on from NZ_JBUBUV010000002.1 coordinate 2,087,731, forward strand.
TGCAGCATGTCAGCGGCTGACCAAGGTGTCTCATGGCGGGCCACGGCGGTGTGGTAGTCGGCGAGCTCTCCATAATCCGCAAGCCCCGCTTCATGCCGCAATAGTTGACGCAACGTGAAAGGACCTTCCGGCTCCGCATCATCCAAACCGATCAATCCATCACGCACCAGCGACAGGGCCGCGGCGGCGAGCACCGTCTTGGTAAAACTCCACCACGTCACCGTGACGTCGGGCTGGTCTGGTGTGAGGGATAAACCGTTTGAGACGAGGGCGAAATGCATGAAGTGACTGCTCTGGATGGAGGCGCCGAAGGAGTTTGCCAGAAAACAAAACCACGATTGTGTTTGAGCAACGCTTTGGCTAATCTCGCACAAACACGCATATTCAGGCAAAAACATGCATGATCAGCACGCGGCATCCGAGCTTCCTTCCGTCCGCCGACAAAAAATCCTCCTGATCCTCGAACGCGACGGCAAGGTCATGGCCTCGGAACTGAGCCAGCACTTCGCCGTTTCGGAAGACACCATTCGCCGCGATCTGTCGGAGCTGCACAGCGCCGGCCTGGTGCAACGCGTGCATGGTGGCGCGCTGCCGCGGCCCAAGGACACGGGCAAGGATTTCCTCACTCGGGTGGGGGAAACCGACGAGGTGAAAGTGCACCTCGCACAACTCGCCGTGCGACACGTCCGGGACGGTCAGATCGTGATGTTCGATTCGGGAAGCACAACGCTGCAGATCGCCCGGTCCTTGCCTTCGAATATTTCCATCACGGCCATCACCACATCGCCGTTGACCGCGATTACCCTCGCGGAATATCCAGGCATCAAGGTGATTCTGGCAGGTGGGCAACTTAACCTGGCGACGATGTCGGTCAGCGGTCACGAGACCGTGCGCTTGTTGCAAGGCATCAAGGCTGACGTGCTGTTTACCGGGGTTTGTGCGATTCATCCGGAGGTCGGCATCAGCTCGCTGCATTTTGATGAGGTGCCAGTGAAGCAGGCGCTGTTTGACAGTGCCTCGCAAGTGATCGCCGTCACCACGGCGGACAAACTGGGTGCGGTGGAACCGTACATCGTCGTGCCGTGCTCACGTTTGCACACCCTGATTACCGAGCGTCACGTGGCGTCGGGCGACATCGACGACTATCGCAAGCTGGGAATCGAAGTGGTGCAAGCGGACGCCTGAGCGATCAGCCATGTCCCAGCGCAATCGCAAACGACACCACGATCAAGCACGCAAACGCAAAATTGATGTTCATGAAGCTGTCGCCCGAATTATCAGAGGTGGCGCCATCCTGAACTCGCCACTGAGAAATAAAAAATTCGGCTTCATGATTTAAAAGATCGAAGCAATTGATAGCTGCGTAGCCCACCCCTGTACAACCCCAAAAGATCGCAGCCTCGTTTCACTCGACAGCTGCTACACCGGTTGCTTGTAGCAGCTGTCGAGTGAAACGAGGCTGCGATCTTTTGAACCTAAACCAGGTATTTGTTGAACCACGCCACTGTCCTGTCCCACGCAAGCTTCGCCGCGGCCTCATCGTAGCGAGGCGTGGAGTCGTTATGAAAACCGTGATTGCAGCCTGCGTAAATGAACGCCTCGTAGGTCTTGCCCGACGCTTTCAACGCTTTTTCATAGGCCGGCCATCCTTCATTGATGCCCTTGTCCAGTTCACCGTAATGCAGCAGCAGCGGCGCCTTGATTTTCGGCACATCTTCGGCCTTTGGCTGACGGCCATAAAAAGGAACGGCCGCCGCCAGTTCCGGGTAGGCCACCGCCGCCGCATTCGAGACACCGCCGCCATAGCAGAACCCGGTGATGCCGACTTTCCCCGTGGTCTTGTCGTTTTTCATCAGCCAATCGATGGCGGCGAAAAAGTCATTCATCAGCTTTTCCGGATCGACAGTGGCTTGTAACTCCTTGCCCTTTTCATCGTTGCCGGGATAGCCGCCCACTGAACTCAGGCCATCGGGGGCGAGCGCAATGAACCCTGCCTTGGCGACGCGTCGGGCGACGTCCTCGATGTAAGGATTGAGCCCCCGATTTTCATGCACGACCAGTACCGCCGGCACCTTGCCCGTGGCTTTGGTCGGGCGCACCAGATAACCGCGGACATTGCCGTGGCCCTTGGGCGATGGGTAAGAAATGTACTCGGCGAGGATGTCCGGGTCGGTAAATTCAACCTGCTCGGCGAGCGCGTAGTTCGGGCTCAGGGCGGCGAGGAGGGCACTGGCCGTCAAACCGCCCAGGGTGAACAGCGCGGCTCGATCAAGAAACTCGCGTCGGTTGATTTTGCCGTGGGCGTAGTAGTCGTAGAGCTCAAGCAGTTCCGGGGCGAAGTCTTTGGCGGTGAGACGGTCCATGGGGGCGCTTCCCGTTGGTTCAGGATCTGAAACAGTAAAGCAGTGTTTGGCGCACGGACTCAGTTTTCGAAGCAGGACACCAGGAAACTCATCACCGCCTGCACCGACGGCGTGTGCCGAATGTCGCTATGGACCACCAGCCACACGTCACGCGCGAGGCCCGTGCCCATGGTCTCCATCGCTTGCAAGCCGTAGTGCTCGCCAAGGAAGTACGGCAATGCCGCAACGCCTGCGCCTGCCTGGGCAATGGTCGCCTGGATATTCAAATCATTGCTGCGCAGCAGGATCGGCCGATCGCCTGCTTGTTGCTTGAGCCAGACCTGTTGCGGGGTTTGCTCCATGGTCTCGTCGTAGGCGATGAAGGCCAGATCTTCCGGGGCCGTTCTGGATAAATAATCCGTCGAGCCATACAGGTGGAACTGCACCGTCGCGACTTTGCGTGCCACCAGGTCCGGTTCCTTGGGGCGGCTCAGGCGCACGGCAATGTCGGCTTCGCGCCGCGACAACGAAGCGCTGTCCAGGCTGCCAATCAACTGCAACGACAGCTGCGGATGTTGGGTACGCAACGCGTTTATTCGCGGCGCGATCAACGCGCAGGCGAGGGCGGGCGGGGCACTGACGGTGACTTCGCCGCTAAAACTATCCTGCCCGGCCAGTGCCGTGCGCTGCACCGCGAAAGACTCGCTTTCCATGCGCCGCCCCAGCTGCGCGATGCGTTCCCCGTCCTCGGTGATGACATAGGAACGAGGACGCCGGTCCACCAACTTGAGGTTCAGCGAGCTCTCCAGCGCACTGATGCGCCGCGCCACGGTGGCGTGGTCGACCTTGAGCCTGCGCGCCGCCGCGGACAAGGACTGCTCGTGGGCGAAGACGATGAAGTAGCGAAGATCCTCCCAGTCGAACATGGGCGTTTTCTCACATGAAGGGTGAATAAATGGGGAATTCTGCCCCAGAGCCAAGCCTGCAAGAATCCTTCAACACCTGACAAGCAGGTCTGAAGCATTCCGCAGTTTGCGGCGTGTTCATCGCACGACTTGACGAGGAAAAAGCCATGTCAAAATCAACGCCTCTCGCGTATGCCGGCATTGTCGGAGCCACGTTTTTCTGGGGCACGAACTTCAACGCGGGTGCCTACATCATCAAGAGCATGGCACCGATTAGCGCCTCTATTGAACGCTTTGCCATTTCCACCCTGTTGCTCGTGCTGATTTTCGGCCTGGCGGGCAAGTTGCGCCTCAGCACGCTGCAGAAAAATCTACCTGCCTTTATCGGTCTGGGCCTTCTGGGCTTTACCGCGTTCAACCTCGCGACCTTCTTTGGCCTGCAAACCACCACACCGATCAACGGCGCACTGATCCTGGCGACCACGCCGCTGTGGACCATGATCTTTGCGGTGCTGCTGGAAGGCGAGCGCATTGATCGCGGCCGTGCCATCGGGTTGGTTTTGGGTTTGCTGGGCGTCGGCCTGGTGATTACGCGCGGGGATATCCAGGTACTGCTCGGGCTGAAAGTGGCGACCGGCGACGCAATCATTCTGGCCGGCAGCGTCGCCTGGGCCGCCAACATGGTCGGCACCCGTCGCTTCGTCAAAAACTCGACCCCACTGGAAACCACCACGTTTTCCATGTTGTTCGGTGTCATTGGCCTGATCGTGCTGGGCTTCATCTATGAGAACCCGATTGCCGCGATCGGCACCGCTTCGCTGTCGGTTCATGGCGCCGTTGTCTACCTGGCCGTTTTCGGTTCGTTGATTGCCTACCTGCTGTGGTTCAAAGGCATTCACACCATCGGTGCGGCGCGCACGTCGATCTTCTTCAACCTGGCTCCTGTGTTCACCATGCTGGTGTCCTCGATATTGGGTGTGTTGCCCAATGTCTGGCAGTTGCTGGGGGCGGGTGGCGTGATTCTTGGGGTGGTGTTTGCATCGGGGTTGGTGTTCAGCACGGCGCAACCCTCGGTGGTCAAGGTCCGTACTGGCCTGGCAGATAAAGCAGCCTGATACCTCCGCCAGTTTCCCCGATAACACAACTCCTGTAATTGGATGGACTCGCCCAAGCCGAGGCGTCAATGCGCCACGGTGGCAGTCTAAACAGCCAACGACAGCGAGGGCGAGTCCATGAAAAAGCATACTTCGATTGATCAATCCCTGTCTTCTTCCGATTTGTCGGTCTGCACCACCGTGGCGGTCGATCTGGCCAAGCAGGTCTTTCAGGTCGCCGGGGAAGATGTCCTCGGCCAGGTGCACTACGAGCAGCGGATCAAGTCGCGCGAGGCGTTTTATGAGTTTCTCCGCCAGTTGCCACCTCATGTCGTGGTTCTGATGGAGACCGGTCCGGGTGCTCAAGCCTGGGCCCGGCAGCTGCAAGACCAAGGCAATCTGGCGCGGATTCTTCCAGCCCGTTTGGTGGCCACACATCGCAGCGGGCCTAAAAATGATCGCAACGATGCGCTGGCGATTCTGCGGGCTGGTCGCGATGAAAAGATCTACGCAGTGCCGGTCAAAAGCGTTGCGGCGCTGGCAATGCAGGCATTGCATCGCGCCCGCCAGGGCTATGTGCGTCGACGCACGGCGGTGAGCAATCAGATGCGCGGCCTGCTGCTCGAGCATGGCGTGGCCTTGGCGCAGGGCGATGTTGCGATCAGCCAGAAAATTCCGCGGGTACTGGAAGATGCCACCCAGCCGGTGCCGGGCGTGCTGCGTGAACTGATCGACGAACTGTTGGCCGAGTGGCGCCATTTGGGCGAGCGCATCAGCGTGCTGACGGGGCGCCTGGAAGTGGCCGCCAACGCCGACATGACGGCGAAGCGACTGATGACTGTGCGCGGCATCGGCCCAGTCACTGCCACGGCACTGGTGGCCAAGGAAACCAAGCCTGAGCGATTTCCCAATGCCCGCAAGTTTGCCGCGTACTTTGGCATGGTGCCTGACCAGCACAGCAGCGGGCAGACGGTCCGGCTGGGGGACATGACCAAGCGAGGCGATGTTTATTTACGCAGCCTGATGATCCAGGGAGCCCATGCGGTACTGCAACAACTACGACCTGATTCCCAGCAACCCGATGACCGCCGCTTGTTGCGCTGGATGAGCCGACTGGGCCGTAAGGAGGCTGCGATCAGGCTAGCCAACCGCAACCTGCGAATCGTCTGGGTGCTTCTACAGAATGACCAGACTTATCGTCGCCAGGCGGGTGATGGCCAGCAAGCGACGATGAGCCACTGAGCGACAGAGTTCTGCCACCGAGGTACTAACTGTCCGGCCCTTTGCTGAAAAAAAATTGACCCCAGGTAAGACCGGCGTGGATTGATGCCTTAGCTGCTACTGGCCTTCGAGGCCTGACTGTAATCGGCATACCACGAGCTCTTCCAATTTTGGCCAGAAGCCGAAGACGGCTTCCTCGAATAGGCCTAATACATAGATGCAACGGGGCGGCGGTTTTTCAAAAGCGGGTAGACAGTGGGGGCAAGTCCATACATAGCAGCTGGCGAAGCCTGCGTTCGGCTGCGAAGCAGTCGTACATCCTGAGCATGCGGTTTTCCTGTTACACCGCATCGACTGATTTTACGACTGCTGCGCAGCCGAACGCAGGCTTCGCCAGCTGCTACAGATCGCGTTACGGCGTAAATGATTTTTCGAACCAGGCGGCTCATCTGGAGGGGGAGGTCGCGCTACGCCTTGCTGGGCATTTCCAACAGCATCATGGTGGCGGAGATCACGGCGAACCGGGTGTTGGATAAGATTGATCTGCCCAAGTAGGTGGGGTCAGTCGATTGAATACCACGGCAGTTGCCAGCGCTTGATCATCTTTAATTCGATGTAAAAAAAGACCCGCTGATGCGATGCAACAGCGGGTCAATTGGCTTGCCGTTCAATGCGGCTTTTGTTTTAGGGCCCCTCATTCAGTTCTGCTCTTCGCAGGCCTGGGCCATCTTGAAGTAGGTAAAGGCTTTGACATTCCCTGAGTCGTCCAGATAAGTGAGCTTGGCGTTGACCACTTCGCAATCGGCGGAAGAGGGCTCCTCAAGGGAAATGACTTTGGCCACGTTGATCGGCATGCCGTAGTGATAAGGCTTGGCGGGTACGTTTGGCGTGTCTGCAAACGCGTTACTGGTGAGTGCTACAAAGGCAAAAGCAGCACTGGCGAACAAAGCACGGGTATTCATGGGTGTGTCTCCGGTTATTTCAAACAGGTCGGCGAATACTGCAACGCCGATCCATGCAAAAGGCTCCTGACATCCATCACGACTTCAGGTGGTCGTGCGCCGTGTGGGGGTGTCAGGATCTGCAGAAGCAATATGAAAAAAGTTGTCGGTTTCATGTTGCAGTTCAACTCGGGTATTCAAAACCCGATCAAGTCGCGATGAACTTCCAGCGCATTACGCTCGACCCAGTTATGCGCCAACAGGCCGTCCGGACGAACTTCCCAGACCGCCGTGCCGAGCATTTCAAACGGGCTGTTGCACGTGCGGCCACCGATAAAACCCTGGTTCTTTCCGGCCAGTTTCCAGCGAGAGGCGACGCGAGTGCCTTCGGCATTTTGAAACGTCTCGATGCTGCCAAATTCGAAGTCTTCGATTTTTGACAGAAAGACGCCGATCCATTGAATGAACGCTTCGCGGCCGACGATATCCATACCGCCAGAAGTGATGACAAAGTCTTCAGCCACAAAGCGCGCTGCGGCTTGCGGGTCTTTGGCTTGCCACACTTCACGCCAGAAACGTTCAACAATCTCTACTGCTTTGTTGACTGCCATTTTCGAACTCCTCGTATTCAGGTTGAGTACGATGTTCGGCATTTGCTATCTAGAACACAAACGCATAAATTTAATGGCATCCAGTTGAAAGGCGAATTAATCATGCAAGCCAGCGACCTTGAGATCGACCTGCTACGGGCGTTTATCGCGGTGGCGGAGACCGGCAGTTTCACGGCTGCTGCCGAGGTGATCGCGCGGTCGCAATCGGCAGTCAGCCAGAAAATCATCAGGCTGGAAGAGGTGCTCGGTTTTCGCGTCTTCGAACGCACCAGCCGCGCGCTGACGCTGACCCCGGACGGCGAGCGACTGCTGGTGGGCGCGCGCCGGATGATGGTGCATTTCGACACCTTCATGCGGGACATCAAAGCGCCGGCCACCGTCAACCTGCTGCGCCTGGGGATCTCGGAAAACCTTGTACCGACCCAACTGCCCAAGCTGCTGTCGCGCTTCACCCAGTTGTATCCCGACATTCAACTGGAGCTGACCACGGGCCTGAGCGACGACCTGCTCACCGACTACGAAACCGGGTTGCTGGACGTGGTCATTTCCAAGCGAAAATTCAGTTCCGGCACCACGCGAGGCCGAGTCATCTGGCGCGAGCCGTTGGTGTGGATTGCCGCGAAGGATTACAAAATCGAAGCGTCAAAACCTGTGCGCCTGGTGATGATGCGGCCACCCTGTGCGTACCGGGCAATCATGATCGAGGCTCTGGCCACTGTCGGGCGGGAATGGGCATCAGCCTGTCTGGCCAGCAGTTTGATGGGCGTTCAGGCAGCCGTTGCGGGCGGGTTGGGGATTACGGCGTTGGGGACTTCGTTTTTGCAGGAGGGGATGCGGATACTGGAACCGTCGGAGAAGTTACCGACCTTGCCCAGCACCGAGGTGGCGGTGGTTGGCGATGATGTTCGTACTCAGCATCTTGTGCAGCCGTTGGTGTCGTTGCTGACGGAGGGGTTGATGGCGGGGAGCAGTCTGACTTGATCCGTGCGTTAAAAGCCATAACCCGGGCGGCTTGCCCGGGTTATGGACCGATTGATATCTAGTGTCCGCCGACCACCATACTGCTGAACGGCGCCACATACGCCTGCAACGTCACCAACCCACCGACCAGAATCGCCAGCACAATCGAGTGGAAGAACACATAACGCAGAATCTCCCCCTCATGCCCGTACCAGCGAGTCGCCGTGGACGCGACCACGATCGACTGGGCGTCGACCATTTTGCCCATGACCCCGCCGGAACTGTTGGCGGCAGCCATCAACACCGGGCTGATCCCCAATTGCTCGGCGGTCACCCGTTGCAAGCCGCCGAACAGCACGTTGGAGGCCGTGTCAGAGCCGGTCAAGGCTACGCCGAGCCAGCCGAGGAGGGTGCCGAACATGGGGTAGAAGATGCCGGTCGCGGCGAAGGCCAGGCCCATGGTGGCGTCGAGGCCCGAGTAACGGGTGAGGAAGCCGAGCGCGAGCATGGCCACGATGGTGATGAGTGAGTAGCGCACCACCCACAGCGTTCGCAGGTATTGGCGTGCCAGTTGCGGGATGGAATAGCCCATCAGCAGGCCACCGACGATGGCCGCCAGGAGGATGCCGCTGCCGGTGCTGGTCAACCAGGTGAACTTGTACACCGCTTCCTCGGTTTTAACCGCGGGCACCACGGGTGGCACTTTCTCGATCTGCTGGTGAATGGTGGTGAAGGTCACGACCGGGGCGAAGATCGGGTTGGCTTCGCGCATCGGTTTGCCTTGAGGGTCGAGCTTGGCCGAGTTAGTGGCCGGATCGATCGCGGGGCGGGTGTCGAACAAGTTTTTGAAGCCTTGGGTGCCCCAGGCGAAGACGAAGACTGTGAGGATGATCCACGGCATCCACGCGCGCATCACCGCCGGTTTCGCATCGCTGGCAAAGGTCCCGCTGGCCTCGGGCTTTTGCTGATATTCCTCGTCGATTTTCGAGTTGTCGACGCGCCCGGTCAGGGCGGCCGAGGTGTGGATCGTGGCCGGTTTCCAGACCTTGAGGAAGCCGGTCAGGCACGCCATGGAGATCAGCGCGGCGATCACGTCCACCAGCATCGGCCCGTGGTAGTTGGACACCAGGAACTGCGGCACGGCGAAACTGACCCCGGCGACCAAAATGGCCGGCCAGATTTCCAGCATTTTGCGCCAGCCGGCAAAGGCCCAGATCAACCAGAACGGCACCAGCACCGAGAAGAACGGCAGTTGCCGGCCGACCATCATCGACAGCTCCATTTCATCCAGCCCGGTGACCTTGGCCAGGGTAATGATGGGCGTGCCCAGCGCGCCGAACGCCACGGGGGCGGTGTTGGCAATCAATGCCAGGCCGGAGGCGGCCAGCGGCGAGAAACCCAACCCGATCAGAATCGCCCCGGTCACCGCCACCGGCGTGCCGAACCCGGCCGCCCCTTCGAAGAAGGCGCCGAAGCAGAAGGCAATCAGCAGCAGTTGCAGGCGTCGATCGTCGGTGATGCGCGCCAGGGAATCCTGCAGCACTTTGAACGAGCCGTTTTCGGTGGTCAGCCGGTGCAGGAAGATGATGTTGAGCACAATCCAGCCAATCGGCAGCAGGCCGTTGGCGGCGCCGTAGAGTGCCGCCGAGCCGGCCATGTCCGCGGGCATGCCGAAGGCAAAGATTGCGATCAATAGCGCCGAGCCAAGGGCCAGCAAGGCCGCCAGATGGGCCTTGATATGGAAAAACGCCAGGGATGCCAGCATCACCACCACGGGCACTGCCGCCATGATGGTTGAAAGCACCGGGTTACCGAAGGGATCGTAGATTTGCTGCCAGACCATGTTCCACCTCTGCTTTTTATTGTTGGTAGTGCAGGCCCCGGGTGGGGTTGGTGGAATGGAGTATAGGTGGCATTACGCCGCTGTCTCGGGAGGTTCGTCGCGGGCAATTCCTGCCGCAAAATCAGGCGCGTAACCACCCCTTGCGCGCTCTTTGTAGCAGCTGCCGAGCAGCGCGAGGCTGCGTTCGGCTGCGAAGCAGTCGTAAAGTCAGGCACTGCGGTCTATCAGGTAAACCGCGTGTTCAGGTTTGACGACTGCTGCGCAGCCGAACGCAGCCTCGCGCTGCTCGGCAGCTGCTACAGGTTCAGATACCCGTATTCAATTTCAACCGGGCGGGCTGGCCCCCGACAGGATTAGCGACATGAACAAGATTCGGCGTGCGGGTTTTACCGAAGTCGTCAACAATGAGGAGATCATGATCAACGCGTTGAAACGGCTTGCACAGAAGGGGGTTATTCCCGGTTAACCCATTACTCGGCTATCACCGACGAGAGGATGCAGCAATGACTGAACGCCATGAGGAACACAAGGAGACGCTTTCCAACGGATGCAGGATCGAGGTGAAAGCCGAGATATTGAGGGACGGCTCCCTGAAGATGTTCATCGGTGTTTACCGGCCGGACGGCTCGGTGATTGAAGAGGACGAGCATCCGTCCCCGCACCTGAAAGACATGGAAGACGCTATGGAGTGGGCAATCGATAAAGCCAAAAAAATCGGCGACAGCCAACATACGTTGTAAGAGCGGTGAACCACCGCTCCGACCATCGCCCTTATTGCGTACCGAACATGGCGGTCCAGTAAATTCCCGCATCGCTCTTGGGATCGGTCGCATAGGCCGCGCCCAGTTCGCGGAATTTCGGATTCATCAAGTTGGCGCAATGCCCGGAGCTGGCCAGCCAGCCATCGACGACCTTGCGCGGGGTGTCTTGCCCGGCAGCGATGTTCTCGCCGATCTCCTGAAAGTTGTAACCCGCCAGTTCAGCGCGATCACCCGGGGTGCGGCCGTCGCGGTCCTTGTGGTCGAAGAAATTGTTATTGGCCATCGACCGGGTATGTTCTTGGGCCGCGGTCGCCAACGTCGCGTTCCAGGTCAGCGGTGTGGTTGCCGCAAATGGTTGGCCACCGCACTGACGAGGTTGCGCGCGGACGGTGTTGAGCATTTCCAGGAGCTTCTGGCCTTCAGCTGCGGCGTCGCCCAGGCGCGCGGTCAGCAGCGGTCGCGCCAGCACAATACGCCAGTCGCGCCCCTCGTGGCTGACACCGACGTCGACGAACTGCGAGTCCAGCACCACCTGGCAGAAGCTCTCCTTGATCGCCGTGATGGCGGACTGCGCATCACGCGGCCCGGACATGGTGATCGCCTGCACGTTGACCATCGGGTACGACGCCCGGGCCATGGCCTGCTGCAAATCGACGGGCCCGCTGGCCGATAAAACCAGGCGCGGATCGCTCGTCAGCGGTGGCAATTCCGATGACACCTGACCGCCGCAACGCTGTACCTGGCTGCGGTAAACGTTGATCGACTCGACCAGTTGCGTCTCTTCGGTGGCCATCGCCGTGGCGGTGAACACCAGCCCCAATGACAACGCGGCAACACGCAAAACGGATGACGGAACGCGCATGGAAATCCTCCTTGAACTGAGTGCGCCCATGATGCGCGATTTCACCCCATGCCGCGCAATGCCTTTTTGCAGATTGTTGCGTGCCTGTTGACATGATTTGGCTACTACACTGAAGCCAAGTCGCCCACTGGGCGCTTCCCTCGACGCCCTACAGAGTGTCTCCATCATGCCCCTCAAATGGTCAGCTACGTTTCTCGCCATTACCCTTCTCGCCGGTCAGGCCATCGCCGACGACCAGCAACAAAAAAAAGAAGTAGCCGAAGACAAGGCCCAGGTGCTTGAGCACAAAGCCGCGGAGAAGGGCGGGGATTTGCCCGTACCGAAATCCGAGGCGATCACCCAATCCGAAGTCCAGGCCGTCGATCCGGCCGGCAAGTCCCCGCTGGACGATGCGATCACCTGTATGGCCCGCTCCATCTACTGGGAAGCCAAGGGCAAGGACACCACCGACATGCAAGCGGTCGCCAACGTGGTGATGAACCGCCTCGGCCACGCCGGTTTTCCCGACACGGTGTGCGCGGTGGTCAAGCAAGGTTCCGAAACCAGGAGCTGCCAGTTTTCGTGGTGGTGCGATGGGAAGTCGGACTCGGTCCAGGAAGAAACCCAATATGCCCTGGCCAAGGAAATCGCGCGCAAGGCGTTGAACAAACAGCTGCCGGATCGCACCGGTGGCGCGATGTATTTCCATGACCGCACGGTGAAACCGGTCTGGGCCAAGGAATACATCAAAACGGCTGAAACCGGGATGTTCCGGTTTTACAAGCCGCGTGATGGGACGGCGAAGTAGAAGGTCCTGTGTTTTAGGGCGTTCGATGGAGCGCCCATGCTGTTCGCAGGTCCGCTGTTCACCCGCCAGATGGAAGTCAGCATCCGCATGCACGCCCTGGAATCAGCTTGCTTCGTGGTGAACTCGACCGCGTGGTTGTTACCCGGAACAGCAGGCGCAAATCATGGCCGACACCGGTTGCGAGATCGGCCCGATCTCCGGCGGTTGCTACACCGCGATCATCGATTCTCAAGGGGAAGTCGTCGGCGCACTGACCGAAGGCGAGGGCGAAGTGATCGCTGACATCGACCTGATCCAGATCGAAATCCGTAAACGTTAGATGGACGGCCGCGGTCATTACAGTCGTCCGGAAATACTGAGCCTCAACATCGACCGCACGCCCCATCGCCATGTTCACGAACGCAACGATCAGCCGAAACTGGCTGTCTCTGCGCAAACGGAAGAGGTGTGATCATGAAAGTCATGGCCATCGGAACACTCAAACCCCTGACCGCCGAACAGCGTGTGGCTTACCTGCCCGCCGAAGTGCCCGCCACCTTGCAGTACCTGGACGGCAAGATGGAACAATTCTGGATGCGCGACAACGAAGCGGGGGTGATCTTCCTGATGACCGTTGACTCGGTCGAGGAGGCTGATCGTTTACTCAAGGCATTGCCGCTGGGAGAGGTTGATTTGCTGACCTTCGAACTGATGCCGATCGGGCCGCTGAGTCCGCTGGGGATGTTGATCAAGTAAGCGCTGAAAAATAGAAGCCTCGCCATTTGAATGGCGGGGCTTTTTGCGTTTTTTAGGGGCAGACTTTTTCAGCGTATGGCCATACGCCAACTGTCAACTCTGACAGTTTACCGATTGCATTTACGCAGGCTGAATGACTCACACCTGTGCTTTGCACGGGAACTCAGACCACGGAGGTCCCCCCATGTTTTCTCAAAACGATTCTCAGCCATTGGATGAACCTGGCAAGCTGGATTTCACCTTTGGTGCCTATGGAACCCGGTCGCTGGAGGGATCGGAAGTAAAGGCCATGGTTGTCTTGAAAGCTGAAGGTGTTAATCAGGGCAAGATCATCGGAGTTATCAGTACCAGCACGGGCATGTTCAAACTTTTCCGGCTGAACAAAACAGGTGAGCTGGACACTACGTTCGGGCCGACTGCAACGGGTTATTCTGAAGATCGGTTCGGTACAGCTGCAAGTCTCTCGACACCCAGCGGTCTGACCGTCATCGACAACGATCAAATTCTGGTGTCGGGACACGTTCGGGACACCTCGTTAGCCCCGAGTTTCCCGGCTGCGGCACTGTTTCATGCCAATGGATCTCCGAACCTGGTTTTTGGGAAGTTCAGATTCGAGGAGCCCGCACCGCAAGTAAACGAGGCACTTTCCTCGGAAACGCTGCAAACGAGTGCTACTGATACCTTGGCGGTCGCTGAAACGAAGAACGGTAAGATCCTCATTTCGGTTAACAACAGCGCGCCTGGGCCATACCGACATTGGGGCTTGCTGATTCAACTGACAATGCAGGGCACCTTAGACAAGAACCTGGGCGGCCTAGGTTATATTTTCTTCCGTCATAACAACCAAAATACCTCGACTGTCGGTGTAGTAAAACAAGCCGACGGCAGGATTATTTTGGCAGGATTCACTCCGAATCAAGGTTTTGTTGCCGGTTATACATCAACTGGCCAGACAGACCGCTCCTTTGGCAAAGAAGACGGCATCACTGTATTCAAGTCAATCGACGGACCTATCAGACTGAATCAAATCCTCCTGCAATCCGACAACAAACTTGTCGCAATCGGTGCGATTTCAAATGGCACCAATGGGTGGATAACAAGAACACTCAGCAATGGAACAGACGACGTGACGTTTAATAATGCGAACGATGTCATCACCAGGATTCCGCTAAGAAAACTGCAGTGGACGTCGGCAGATATTGATTCAAATGACTCGATTGTCGCGGCGGGGGAGGTAGATGCGCGCCTATGCGTCGTCGGTCGCATTACCAAAGACGGATTTGCTGACACAACTTTTTCTCCTATGGGGATCAGCAATCCGAACGACGAACACACCCCTAATCAAACGACAAGCGTGGGCGTCCAGGCAGGCACTCAAATTATCGTCGCTGGGCGGAAAACAAATGAACCGTCAGTGAGTCGTTATCACGGCTGAATCTGCGGTGTTAAAGCAACCTAAGGGCCGTCTGCCACAACTCTGGCGGCAAAATCGGCTGCAAACAAAAAAGGCACCTTCATCGGCAGATGAAGGTGCCTTTTACATTAGCGTCGACCTTTACAGTTCCTGCCCCAAGAAGATTAACGTATTGCCATGCGCCTCAGCAGCTGCACGCTGGTTGTAGCTGTCGCGATGGGAGCAGTTGAAGCCATGCTCGGCCTCCGGGTACACGACAATTTCCACGTTGTCGTTGTTCTCGAAACGCTCGGCGATTTTCTCCACGGCTTCCAGTGATATGTGGCTGTCCTGTTCACCGAAGTGCATCAATAGCGGCACCTCGATTTCATCGGCGCGGTCGAGATAATTCTGGATCCCGCCGCCGTAGTAGGCGACGGCCACTTCCACCAGCCCGTTGGTGGCGGTGAGGTAGGACAGCAAGCCGCCGAAGCAATAACCGATGGAAGCAATCCCACCGTCCAGGCCAGGTTGCGCATCCAGCGCGTCGATGGCCAGTTTGATGTCGGCCTGTGCCTTGTCGATGTCCGTGGCGTTCATCAATTCGACGGCGCGTTTCCAGCCGGCTTCGTCGTAGGTCAATTCGATGCGGTGGCCGTTGCGCCAGAACAGGTCCGGCGCGATCACCAGGTAACCATCGGCGGCGTATTGCTCCGCAACCGAGCGGATGTGTTCATTCACGCCGAAGATCTCCTGGATCAGCACGATCCCCGGGCCTTTGCGGGTATGCGGAATCGCCAGGTAAGCGCCGAATGTGCCTTCGTCGCTGTCGATCTCGATCCATTGGGTGGTCACGCTCATGGTGGCTCCTGTCTACACAAGTGAGAGGGGGAAGCTTATTGCGGTGGAGTGGCCTGAAAGCTGGGCAATGCCTGGATCCGTTTCCACCAGTCATCGAAGCCGTTAACGGCAAACACCTGCGGTGCATCCGGCGTCATCGCCATGTAAGCACAGGCCGGTGCCAGGTAAAAGTCACCCAGGCTCGGATCCTGGCCGGCGACGAATGGATCGGAGCCTTTGATTTTCATCAATTCACGCAGGACCATTTTCGAGGTCTCGATGCCCTTACGGCGCGACTCTTCGTTTTTCCCTCCGATGAAGTCGGGGAACAAGTGATAGCCGAACACCGAGCCTAGCGCACCGTAGCCGTAGGAGTCGTAAATTCCCATGACCATATGTGTGCGGGCACGGTCGTGGGCATTGTCGGGCGTCAGGGAAGGGCCCGGCAGGACTTCGTCAAGGTACGCCACGATTGCGTCGGTTTCGATAATGCGGAAACCGTCGTGATCGATGACCGGCACCTTGCCGAAGGGATGGCGTGCCAGGTGTTCGGGCAGGCGCGGTTCGCCTTTCATCACATTGACCTGCAACTGGTCGAAATCCGCACCTTTCTCCGCAAGCAGCATCTTCACTGTGCGCACATACGTACTGCCGTCAAAACCGTAGAGAGTGAGGCTCATTGCGAATGCTCCGTTTTTATGGGAGTGGAGGACGCGATGAAGACTCTGGCGTATCAACGGTTATTGCGACGCCAGGCGAAACGAGCCAACAGTGCATCCAGGCTGAGCTTGCCGGCACCCGAGAGCAACAACGGCGTAAGGGCTGCGAGGTAGATCAGCGGCAGTTTGAAGTTGCCGTGACCTTTGTTGCTGATGGAGTAACCTTGGGCAAGCTCACTTAATGTAGACCAATCGGCCGGCCAGTGAACGGCGGCGGTCGCGACGATGGTGACAACGATCAGAATGATGGCCGACACCCGCGTCCCCAGGCCGACCAGGATGGCCAGGGCGCAAATCAGCTCGGCCCACATCGACAGTTCCCAGTTGAACGTCGCCGACACGTGGTTGAACGGAAACGGGAAGGCGTCCTGGATGTCGGCAAACCAGTTGTCGCCGTTCCATTTTTCCAGGCCCGATTCGAAGAATTCCCAGGCAATGAACAGCCGCAGCGTCAAAGGCGCGAGCCAGCTACCGGCACGATCGAGGTTCAGGTGCAGGCCTTTCACGGCCGATGAGAGTGAGGTGTTCATGGGCTTGATCTCCGTTCAGACAAGAGGCGGGGCAAGGTTGCCCCGCGCAGAGGGTTACTCGCCGGCGCCGCACTTGCCTTCGCCGCACTTACCTTCGCCACATTTGCCTTCAGCGGGTTTTTCCGAGGTGTCGGCCTGGGCCTGGCTGTAGCCGTGGGCCAGTTGCTTCATGCTGAACGCCTCGGATTCGGAGGCCGAAGCCACGTTGGACAGGGCCAGGCCGCCAGCGATGATCAGGCCGAGGGTCAGGGAAGAAGTCGAGAGCTTGAACATGGTGATACTCCGTAGCGTTGAGTGAGTTGAGCGCTTTGATCGGCTTGGCCAATCGACACGCACAGTTCATCAAGCGGGTGTATCTGCGATGTGTCTTTGGTGCGGGGTTTTATGGGCGGGGTGTGTCGCAGGCGGGTCTGTACACACTCCGATACACAGCCACCGACATTTCTCGGCCAACCCCCAATCCTGTAGCAGCTGCCGAGCCTGCGAGGCTGCGTTCGGCTGCGAAGCAGTCGTAAAATCAAACGACTCGGTACTTCAGGTAAATCGCGTGCACAGGGTTCACGACTGCTTCGCAGCCGAACGCAGCCTCGCAGGCTCGGCAGCTGCTACAAGGCAGTGGTGATTTTGGGCGGGGGGGCGACAATCTGTGATCCCGCGCCGACCAAAGGCGTCTAGCCTCCGTGTCCCCGCAATCCAATGGGGCGAGACTTCGGAACCCGGCATGCAAGCGCTGTTGAACGAGATCCTTGACGCCGTCCGGCCGCTGATCGGTCAGGGCAAGGTGGCTGACTACATTCCTGCCCTAGGCACGGTGCCGGCCAATCAGTTGGGCATTGCCGTGTATGGCAACGACGGCGAGCTGTATTGCGCGGGCGATGCCGACACGCCGTTCTCGGTGCAGAGCATTTCCAAGGTGTTCAGCCTGGTGCAGGCCATCGATCACTCCGGCGAAGCGATCTGGGAGCGCCTCGGTCACGAGCCCTCCGGTCAACCGTTCAACTCGCTGGTGCAACTGGAATTCGAACGCGGCCGTCCGCGAAATCCGTTCATCAATGCCGGTGCCCTGGTGATTTGCGACATCAACCAGTCACGCTTCGCCGCGCCGGCGTTGTCGATGCGCGATTTTGTCCGTCGGCTGTCGGGCAACCCGCAGGTCATGGTGGACGGCAAGGTTGCCGAATCCGAATACCAGCACCGCGCGCGTAACGCGGCCATGGCGTACCTGATGCAGTCGTTCGGCAACTTTCACAACGACGTCGAAGCCGTGTTGCGCAGCTACTTCAGCCATTGCGCGGTGCGCATGAATTGCGTGGACCTGGCGCGGGCGTTCTGCTTCCTGGCCAACGACGGGTTCTGCAAACACAGCGGCGAACAGATCCTCACCGCCCGCCAGACCCAGCAGGTCAACTCGATCATGGCCACCAGCGGCCTGTATGACGAAGCCGGCAATTTTGCCTATCGCGTCGGATTGCCGGGCAAGAGCGGCGTCGGCGGGGGGATTGTCGCGGTGGTGCCGGGGCAGTTCACGGTCTGTGTCTGGTCACCGGAATTGAACGCCGCCGGCAACTCCCTGGCCGGGATGGCGGCGCTGGAATTGTTGAGTCAGCGGATTGGCTGGTCGGTGTTCTAAGGCGTTCGGCGCGGCGCGGTTAATGACGCTTCCTGGATTTTCCTATACATTTTCCAGCCGCCCCCTGCATGGTGAAACCGCTTCATGTCTCTTGCGCTCGAACGTCTAGTCGCTGGCACGCCGATCCCTTTTGCCGGTAATCGTGTCACTGTCGTCAGCCCCGAACTGGCCGCGCGCTTTCAGCCCGGGGACCATTTGCTGGTGGAACAGGTCAGCGGCGAGTTGTTGCTGATCCCGGTGGCTGACCAGCAAGCGGCGGCCGTCGCCATCGAGCGCGCAGAAGCGGCGTTCACCGCGCTGTCCAGCGTCTCGGATCAGGCGATCAGCGCGTTCTTCGATCTCTTTGCCCAACGTTTGGAAAATCCGCAGTGCTGGACCTTGATCGAGGCCGCCAACCTGGCTGACATCGAGCGCGCCAAGGCCCGCGGACGTTCAACCACACGACTGCTTGCCGATGAGCGCATGCGCCGCGACATGATCGCCGGCCTGCGAGCCTGGCGTGATGCAGCGGCGACTCGTGGCAAGGTGATCAGTTGCGTCGAACACGACGGCTGGAAAGTCGAGCAAGTGGTGTCGCCACTGGGCATCGTCGCGTTCGTGTTCGAAGGCCGACCGAATGTGTTCGCCGACGCCGCCGGTGTATTGCGCACCGGCAACACCGCCGTGCTGCGCATTGGCAGCGATGCGTTGGGCACCGCTCAGGCAATCGTCACTCACGCACTGAACCCGGCACTCAGCGACGCCGGACTGCCGACCGGCGCCGTGTCTCTGGTGGAAAGCGTCAATCACGCCGCCGGCTGGGCAATGTTCGCTGACCGCCGTTTGTCGCTGGCCGTGGCCCGTGGTTCGGGCCGTGCGGTCAGCCAGCTGGGCAGCATCGCCCAACAGGCCGGCACCGCCGTCAGCCTG
Organism: Pseudomonas sp. RT6P73; assembly: GCF_054897715.1. Lineage (NCBI taxonomy): Bacteria > Pseudomonadati > Pseudomonadota > Gammaproteobacteria > Pseudomonadales > Pseudomonadaceae > Pseudomonas > Pseudomonas sp. RT6P73. The sequence goes on from NZ_JBUBUV010000002.1 coordinate 2,106,814, forward strand.
CACGGCACCGGTGGCGCCTGGCTGATTGCCGACAAGGAGGCTGATGCCCAGCGCTTCGCCGCTGTGGTGCGCAATTCTCTGGACCGCAAGGTCTGCAACACCTTGAACGTCTGCCTGATCCAGCGCGATCGCGCCGCTGAACTGGTCCCGCTGTTTCTCGACGCACTGCAACAGGCCGGTACCTCTCGGGGCCAGGGTTGCAAGTTGCACATCGTTGAGGGCAGCGAGCCGTGGTTGCCGACTGAATGGCAAACCGGCAGCGTTGAGGTGTATCGCGCCGAAGGCTACCAGACCGAGGCGCTGGCCGAACCGTTGCCCGAGGATCAGCTGGGGCGCGAGTGGGAATGGGAAGAAACCCCGGAAGTCAGCCTCAAAATCGTTGATGACCTGGACGGCGCCATCGCCTTGTTCAATCGCTACAGCCCGCAGTTCACCGTGTCGCTGATCAGTGAAGACGGGGCGGCGCACGAACGTTTCTACAACGCGGTCAACGCACCGTTTGTGGGCAACGGGATTACCCGCTGGGTCGACGGCCAATATGCGCTGAACAAGCCAGAGTTGGGTCTATCGAACTGGGAGAGCGGTCGCCTGTTTGCCCGAAGCGCCATTCTTTCGGGAGATGGGGTGTTTACCGTTCGTAGTCGCATGACCCAGACGGATCTTTCGGTCAAACGCTGAGCATTCCGGGCACAGGCAGCGAGCGCACTATAATTAAGGTGTGTTTGCGTCTGTGTTTTGAGTGAGGGCTGCGCCATGAAACTTCATTCTTTTCAGCATTACTCCCACGATCTGGAAATGGTCGCGCACGACACGTGGATTACCGCCAGGGTGAAGTCGGCCCTGGCATTGGCCGACACTACCCTCGGCCTGCAAATCCATGTCAAAACCCTGGCGGGTACGGTGGCATTGAGCGGTCGAGTCAACACCCATAAACAATGCGAGCAGGCGGTTGCGCTGGCCCGCACGGTGCCGGGTGTCGTCGAAATCGATGCCAGGGACTTGCTGACCCACGTGTTCACGCCAGGCAGTAATCCAGTTCCTCCCAACGCCGAAGAAACCTCCGAACGTCGGCCATCATCGTCAGACCAGGACGACCACTGATCAGGGCGACCTTGTGAGCAGCGCTCCCGTAAACCGGGAGCGCCTCGACGCGGGCATTTCAGCTCAAGCAACAATGGATTGCGTTTTTTGGGTGTTCTCTCATGGGAAGCAAAGGCGGACTATCTGCCGGTCCCTGAGAGGTTTACCCAATGAAACGCGTCCTCATGTTGTTGGCCAACGGTGTCGAGCCGCTAGAAATGGCGGCGTTTACCGATGTGCTCGGTTGGGCCAATCTGCTTGGCGATCAACCGGTGGAATTGATCAACGCCGGCCTTCGACCGCAGATCGTCACGACCTTCGGGCTGTCCCTCAATCCGGCTCATTTATTGGGTGAACTGGATCTGGACAGCTTCGATGCCTTGGCATTGCCCGGCGGATTCGAACCGTCGGGCTTTTATGAAGAGGCCTTGAGTGAGCCGTTTCTGGCGGTCATCCGGCACTTTGTCGCGGCCGGTAAAGTCGTCGCCAGTGTCTGCGTGTCTTCGGTGTGCCTGGGCGTTGCCGGGGTGCTGAAAGGCAAAGACGCCACGACCTATCACCAGGTGGGTGGCAAGCGCAAAAACCAGCTGGTTGAATCCGGTGCCCGCTTCGTCGACTGGCCCGTGGTGGTCGATGGCCGCATCATTACTTCGAGTGGCCCCGGCACTGCAACGGAAGTCGCCTTCGTGCTGCTCGAACACCTGAGCAGCGCCGCGAACGCAGCCAATATCCGCCAGAAAATGCGTTTTCCGACACCGTCTCGCCAATGGTATGAAACGCCGCAAGTGCCCTGATCCGGCACGCCCTTCATCTGCTCCGTACATCCGACGAACCGCCATAGTCCGACACGGCGAACTACGCTTCAACGCCTGAGCCACAAAAGCCAGTGCAGGCTGGTGGGCACGAAGGCGTAGAGGTCGTCATGAATCAGTCGCAAGAGCAGGGCGCGTCACCTTGGCATGCAGGCGAGCGGCAGTTGCAGGAAAGCGTCGGTGTGGCCGAGCGCATGGAAGTCTTCGGGCGCAAGGTGGTGCGCGATTACCTGCCCGAGCAGCATCAACAGTTCTACGCGCAACTGCCGTATTTGCTGGTGGGCGCCGTCGATGAGCACGGCGTGCCATGGGCGACCCTGATTGAAGGGCCGCCCGGATTTGCGCATTCGCCTGATCCCCACCAGTTGCAACTCGAACGCCTGCCTGCCGAGGGCGATCCCGTCAGGCCCGCGCTCAAGGCGGGCGCCTCGGTGGGCCTGCTCGGTATCGATCTGAAAACCCGCCGACGCAACCGAATGAATGGCCGCATCAGCACCGCCACCCAAGGCGGTTTTGCCGTTGCCGTCGAGCACGCTTTTGGCAATTGCCCGCAATACATTCAACTGCGTGCCGTCGACCCTGGCTCGGTGGGCCGCCCTTCATCTGCGGTCGCCGTCGAGCGTTTCGATGAACTCGACGAAGCCGCCCGGGCGACCATTAGCAACGCCGATACCTTTTTCCTTACCAGCTACGTAGACCTCGATGGCGACCCGACAAAGCGCTCGGTGGATGTCTCGCACCGTGGAGGTAATGCCGGCTTCGTGCGGATAGAGGGTAACGTGCTGACGATCCCCGATTTCGCCGGCAATCTGCATTTCAATACCCTAGGCAATCTGCTGCTCAATCCACGGGTGGGGCTGCTGTTTGTCGACTTCGAATCGGGTGATGTGCTGCAAGTCGCGGGGCGCACCGAGATCATCCTCGAAGGCCCTGAAATAGCGGCGTTCCAGGGCGCCGAACGGCTTTGGCGAATGACGGTGGAGCACGTCGTGCGTCGCGCTGGCGTGCTGTCGCTGCGCTGGCAATTTGAAGGATTCTCCCCCAACAGCCTGATGACCGGCAGTTGGCAGCAGGCTGAGGGTCGTTTGCAGGCCGATGCCTTGCGCGATCAATGGCGATTGCTGCGTGTGGCCCGCATCGTTGAAGAAAGCACCAGTATCCGTTCGTTTTACCTGGAGCCGACCGACGACGCCGGCTTGCCGCGCTTCGAGGCCGGGCAGCACTTGCCCGTGCGCTTTTGCCTGGCCGAGGGGCAGGCGCCTTTGGTGCGCACTTACAGCCTGTCGAGCGCGCCGTCGGACAGTTTTTTCCGAATCAGCGTCAAGCGTGACGGGCTGATTTCATCGCATCTGCACGAGCGTGTCCGCGAGGGCGATCTGATCGAAGCCCGCGCGCCGCAGGGCCGGTTCACGGTGAAAGCGGATGAGCGGCGGCCGCTGGTGCTGGTGGCCGCGGGCGTCGGTGTGACGCCGTTGTTGTCGATGCTGCGCGAGGTGATTTACGAAGGTGAACGCATCCGCCGCACTCGGCCGACCTGGTTTATTCAAAGTGCCCGCAGCCTCGCCGAGCTGGGGTTTCGCGATGAGTTGTACGAACTGGCCACCCGTGCCAAGGATTCGGTTCGGGCGCTGCGCCTGCTCAGCCAACCCGAGGACCATGCTCGTGAAGGCGAGGATTTCGAGGTGGCGGGGCGTGTCGACATCGAGTTGCTCAAGGCGTTGCTGCCACTGGACGATTACGATTTCTACCTGTGCGGGCCCGGTGCGTTTACCCAAGGGATTTACGACAGCTTGCGGGCCTTGCGCATCGGCGATGAGCGCATTCATGCAGAGACGTTCGGCCCTTCCACGCTGGTCCGTCTGCGCGACCAGTTGAGCCCGGCCCCGGCACAAGTGCCGGCAGCGGACAGTTCGGTGAAAGTGGTGTTTTCAGCGTCGGCCAAGGAGGCACGCTGGGAGCCGGGTGGCGGGAGTTTGCTGGAACTGGCTGAAAGCCGAGGCTTGAATCCGGATTTCAGTTGCCGTGGCGGCTCGTGCGGGACGTGCCGCACCCGGTTGCTCCGCGGGCAGGTGCATTATCTGAACATGCCCGCCGAGCTGCCGGCGCCAGGGGAAGTCCTGATCTGCTGCGCGGTGCCGGCCAAGGGGGATGAGCCCTTGGTGCTAGAGATCTAGTGCAGCAACCCATCAAGCGGCTTCGACGGCTTTGCCATACACGGCGCAGGTGGTCGGGTGTTCGGCGAGCGACACGAACGCGCGGGTGCCGGCCTCCAGGGCGTCGATCGATCCGGTCTCGATGTCGTAGACCCAGCCATGCAGGTTCAGCTGACCTTTTTCCTGGGCCAAGCGCACGCTCGGATGCGTCTGGATGTTGGCCAGCTGAGCGATGACGTTCTCGCGGACCATCGAACTCACCTTCGCCGCATCATTGGCGTGAGAGCGGGACTCGTTGATGACCTTGGCTGATTCAGCGTGTTGCAACCAGCCGCTGACGGCCGGCAGGTGATCCATGCATTTGCACTTGGCGACGGCGGTCATGGCGCCGCAATCCGAGTGGCCGCAGATCACAATGTCGGTCACGCCCAGTACCGCAACCGCGTATTCAACGGTGGCAGACACACCACCCGGGTGCGGACTGTAAGACGGCACGATGTTGCCGGCGTTGCGGATCACAAACAATTCGCCGGGTTCTTGCTGGGTCAGCAGTTCGGGCACGACGCGACTATCAGAACAGGTGATGAACAACGTGCCGGGATGTTGGGTGGTGGCCAGGTGTTTGAACAGGTCGGTGCGTTGCGGGAACGCTTCTTTCTGGAACTTCAAAAAACCTTCGATGAGCGCTTTCATGGTGATGTCCTCTTGAATCGGATGGTTGCCCTGTAGCAGCTGTCCTGTGGCGAGGGGGCTTGCCCCCGTTCGGCTGCGAAGCAGTCGTGAAACCTGCAAGCACGGTGTCTCTGAAGGAGTGCTGGGGCGGCTACGCCACCCAACGGGGGCAAGCCCCCTCGCCACAGGACAGCTGCTACAAGGGGTTGTGTGCTTTGGAGATCGGTTAGAACGGACGCAGTGGCAGGAATTTGCCATCGAGGGTGATCACAGCGCGGTGGCCGCCTTCCGGGTCTTCGACTTTTTTCATGTCGAGCTTGAAGTTGATCGCGCTGATGATGCCGTCGCCAAACTGCTCATGAACCAGGGCTTTCAAGGTGGTGCCGTAGATCTGGATCATTTCGTAGAAACGGTAGATGGTCGGGTCGGTCGGCACACCGGAGAGGCTGCCGCGCAGCGGGATGATTTGCAGGCGGGCCACGGCGTCGGCGTCCAGGTCCAGTTTCTCGCCAATCACTTGGGCGGCAGATTCCGGCAGCGGATGCTGGCCGAGCAGGGCGGCGGTGACGTAGGCCAGGCCCAGGCCGGTGCCGTCAGTCAGATCCTGCCAGGACAGGTTTTTGCGGGCCTTGGCGTCGAGGATCGAGGTGGTCAGGGCCAGACTTGGGTCGTTGTAAGCGTGGGACTGTTGCATGGTGTTTCTCCTATCGGGTTTGTATTGCTTGGGTGTGAAGCAATCTTCTGCCGATTGATCCATAGCGTCCAAGACCGATATACAATGCTGCGCATAAGCCCTGCCTATAGATGGTGTGCCCTATGTTGCTGCGACATCTGCGTTATCTGTTGGCGGTTGCCGACCACGGCGGCTTCACCCGCGCCGCCGAAGCGCTGCACGTTTCACAACCGACTCTGTCCCAGCAAATCCGCCAGTTGGAAGAAACCCTGGGCGTGAGCCTGTTCGACCGCACCTCGCGCACGGTCAAACCGACCGATGCGGGCGAGGCCTACATCGAGTGCGCACGTCGAGTATTGGTGGAGCTGGAAGCCGGCAAGCGGGCGCTGCATGACGTGAAGGACTTGTCGCGCGGCACCTTGCGCCTGGCCATGACACCGACGTTCATGGCGTATCTGGTGGGGCCGTTGGTGCGCGATTACGTGGCGCGGTTTCCTAACATCCATCTGCAGATTTTCGAGTTGTCGATGGATGACATCGAAGCGGGGCTGGCGGATGACTCGCTGGACATCGCCATCGCGTTTACCCAGGTCAGAAATGCCGACATCGAGTCGATCCCGGCGTTTACCGAAACCCTGGGGGTGATGGTAGGGCGGGATCATCCGCTATATGAACGCCAGGCCGCGCTGTCCGCTGAAGAGGTGGCGCAACTGGATTTTGCACTGTTGGCCCAGGACTTCGTCACCCGCACCCGTATCAATGAATATTTTGCTCAGGAGCAGATCACGCCGAAGGTAGTGATCGAGGTCAACTCGGTGAGCACGTTGCTGGAGGTGATTCGGCATACGGCCATCGCCACCATCCTCCCGGAGCCCATCGCCACCCAGGACCGGGCACTGCGCAAAATTCCGTTGCTGGGGGACGCGCCTACGCGCGGGGCAGCGTTGCTGCGGCGCAAGAACAACTATCACAGCGCGGCGTCTGTGGCGTTTATGAATCTGGTGTTGGGGGCGGCGGAGTCAGTCGTCCAGTGATTGGCAGACGCCATTGGGCGCCTTGCCCGTCGAACTTACGGTCACCGAGTCGTCATCGGCGAGAACGATCGAAATCGTCACGCCCGAACCCTTGGCTTCGAAGCTGCGCGCTTTGATCATGGCTTTGGTTTCGGCTTCTACGTTATTGATCATCACCGGTCCGTCCTGATCCGCGTGAATAATGATTTTCCCGGGGCATTCCACATCGAATGAGGGAACACCTTCGATCTTGTTTGCTTGAGCAATAGTTGCAGTAGCCATTAACAGCATAAATATCAGGGTATTTTTCATCGCAAGTCTCCAGGGGCACAGCAGCGAATACGCTTAACAATAGCTGCATTTGCCGTGCACGAGACAAACAAAAAAAGGCCCCGCTCGATCATTCGAGCGGGGCCTTTTTATTGATTGGCAGTGGGGGTATCAGTAGAACCGGTCAATCACCCGAACTTCATTCTGGTTCTGCATCGAGGCCCACGCCTGTTTCAGCGTTTGCAGAACATGACCGATGAAGTCCTTGTCGGCCGCGGCTTTCTTGCCGACGTAGCCCTGGCCGCGACGGTACATCTTCAGTCGGGTAAGCAGGTTCTGGTTGTTCTGGTCGAACTCGGCTTCGTGGGCGTGTGGCGACAGGCAGTCGATATGAACCTGGCCCGATTTGCTGATCCACAGAATGTGGCTGTCATGGCTGTCTTTTTGCGCAGCGAAGATACCAGCCAGTTCATCGATAGTAGGTTGATTGTTCAAATTCATAATATGCCCCTTGACCATTTGGTGATCTTTCAAAGTTGATTCGCTAATACAGGTAGCCCATCGGTTAGTTGATCCCTGGCACCGAAACCAGGACGTCAGCGGTCGGCCGTCAATTCAACGGGGTCTCGCGTCTGTTGCATGTAGTCGTGTTGAATAACTGCTACGCAATTGCGTCACAACGAAGAGAAGCAGCGAAAACCTGGAGGCCACCGCCGACTTTTAAGGGTCGGCCACAAGCTTCATGAGGATTGATCGCCAGCGCTTCTCGTCCTTGTACTGGACGTTCGGGCCAGGTCAGCTTCTTCAATCTGCCTTGTGGGCAGCGTGTATCCGGGAAAAACAGCTCGGCGGTCAGACGAGCTTGCTCAAACATGTTGCTGTACTCCCGATCGGGGAGATGTCTGCATCATGCAAGGGCAAATCGGAGGCGTCAACCGTTATGTAGTGATTATTTTCCGTCACTACATATTGTCGGACAAAGCGCGTTGGAATTAAAAAGGCAAGCCGCAACGCGCCGGTCAGGCCGATGTTTGCTGGCTTTGGAAGCGGTAGAAGGTGCAGGGATAACCGTCTACCGGCCGCTGATGCAGGGTGAATCCATCGCCCGAGAGCTCGGGCATCACCCTGGCCCAGAACCGCCGTGCAGGCTGGTTCGCGTCGAGGTAGAAAATCTGCCATTGACCGGGGAACCGGCTCAAGAGGGTGGAAACGACAAACTTCGCGACACCTTGGCCACGAAAGCGCCGACTGACAAAAAGGTAGCCGATGTTGTGCTCGGCACCCTCGATATGAACGTCGTCGTCCACGGTCACGAATCCCGCGAGCTCACCCTCCACCTTGATCAGAAACGGGCGGGTCGCGGGGTTGCGCCAGTAATCCAGTTTCGGCTGGATGTTGTAGAAACCGTGCTCGCCGAGTTTCAGGGGCAGCCACTCGCTGAAGTCGTGCATGTAGAACTGCATCAGGTTTTCGATCGTTTCCAGTTCATCGCGGTGTGCGACGTGCAGTTCTATTGAAGGCATGCTGGCTCGCTCCAGATCGCAGGGCCGTCCGTGGCCCATTCGGGATCACTCAGTGGGGCGCGAAGTCGTACGTCCCACCTGTCTTCAACGCAGCAGCGTAAGCAGGGCGTGCCTGAAAGCGTTGTACCCAGGCCGTTACATGAGGGTAGTTGCCCAGTTTGCCCTGAGCCCGGGCGATCTCGCCGATAAAGCTCATCTGGATATCCGCAGCGCTGAACTCGTCACCGAGCAGGTAATCGGACTGGCTCAATGCCGTGTCGAGGTAACCGAGGTAGTTGGCCACTTCCGAATTGATGCGCGGATGCAGCGGCGCACCGGCTTCACCCAGACGCCCGACGTACAGGTTCAACATCAGCGGCAGCATGGCTGAGCCTTCCGCGAAGTGCAGCCACTGGACGTATTCGTCGTAGGCGGGGGTCGACGGATCGGGTTGCAGACGCCCCTGGCCATGGCGGCGGATCAGGTAGTCGATGATCGCGGAGGACTCGATCAGTTTCTGCGCGCCATCCTCAATGACCGGCGATTTGCCCAGGGCGTTGATCGCTTTCAATTCCGGCGGTGCAAGATTGGTTTTCGGGTCACGCTGATAGCGTTTCAGCTCATAAGGAATGGCCAGTTCTTCCAGCAGCCAGAGAATCCGTTGGGAGCGGGAGTTGTTCAGGTGGTGCACGATAATCATAAACAAGGTTCCTGTAGCAGCTGTCGAGTGAAACGAGGCTGCGATGCCTTTTCAGAAAATGGAGCCATCGCCGGGACTTGAAGAACACTAGACCATCACAGTCCATTCGAAGTGCCATCAAGCTTTGCTGGCCGGTTTCGCGGCGCGTTTGGTGCCCGTCGATGGCTTGCGCTTGGCGGGCTTTCGTTTGTTTTTCCATGGTGCGGCACCCCGACCGGCCGGGCTCGCCGGCCCACTGATGGTCAGGCTCAGGCCGGCGCAACGGGCGACTTGCTTGCTCATCCACGCGGCCTGTTTGGTGACGAATTCTTCCAGGCTCATCTCACCGCTTTGCACCATGTCCAGCGCCTGTTCCCAGATGGCCGTGGTGCCGGGGTCGGCAATGGCGCGCGGCACCGCATCGATCAGGCTGAAGGCGGCCGGGGTCGCAGCCAGGGCCTTGCCGTTCTTGATCAGGTAACCGCGGTCGAGCAGGCCCTGGATGATCGAGGCGCGGGTGGCTTCGGTGCCGATGCCGGTGGTGTCCTTGAGCTTCTGTTTGAGCAGTGGGTCTTCCACCAGTTTGGCGACGTTCTTCATCGCCTTGATCAGGTCGCCTTCGGTGAAGGGCTTGGGCGGTTGCGTCCAGAGGTCCTTGAGCTTCACATCGGCCACCGCGCAGTCACGCCCTTCGGCCAAGGCCGGCAGGGTTTGCGGTGCCGGTGCCTCGCGACCCTTGGCCGGGGCGAGCGCCTCGGGCAGGGCGCGTTTCCAGCCGGGTTCGACGATCTGCTTGCCAACGGCACGCAAGGCTTCACCGGCACAGTCGAAGTCAGCCTGGGTGCGGTCGTATTCATGGTTAGGCAGGAACTGCGCCAGATAGCGCGCGCGAATCAGGGTGTAAACCGCGCGTTGCTTGCCCACCAGTCGATCGAGATGCTTGGCCGCCGCCGTCGGGATGATGCCATGGTGAGCCGTGACCTTGGCATCGTTCCAGGCCCGTGAGCGGCGCTGTGGCTCCAGGTGATCGTTCAAGGCGTTCAGGGACGGATCGGCTTGCCGGAGTGCGGCGAGAATGCTCGGGGCTTCGCTGTGCTGGCTCAACGGCAGGAAACCGCAATCGCTGCGCGGATAGGTGATGACCTTGTGGGTTTCGTAGAGCGCCTGGGCGATATCGAGGGTTTCCTGGGCGCCGAGCCCGAGCTTCTTCGAACAGACTTCCTGCAAGGTGCCAAGGTCGAACGGCAACGGCGCGACTTCACGCATCCGCTCGGTACGCAACTTGATCACTCGGGCACTCGCCGCGCTGCTGATGGCGGCGGCCGCTTGCTGGGCCAGCGCCTGATTCAGGCAGCGATCCTGATCGTCACAGACGTCGGATGCCGCGCGCCACTGGGCGGTGAACGCCGTGCCGTCGTGCAGCAGTTGCACGTCGATGGCCCAATAGGCGACCGGCACAAAATCGGCAATGCTGCGGTCGCGATCCACCACCAGCCGCAAGGTCGGCGTCTGCACCCGGCCCACCGGCAACACGCCCTGATAACCGGACTGTCGCCCCAGCAGCGTAAACAACCGGCTCATGTTCATCCCGATCAACCAGTCGGCCCGGGAACGTCCCAACGCCGAATGATAAAGGCTGAAGGTCTCGGCACCCGGTTTGAGCGCCGCCAGCGCCTTGCGGATCGACGCATCGTCCAATGCCGACAGCCACAGTCGGCGGATCGGCCCGCGATAACGGCAATGCTCGACCAACTCCCGGGCGATCATCTCGCCCTCCCGGTCGGCGTCGGTGGCAATCACCAGCTCATCTGCCTCGCCGAGCAAGCGTTTGACTGCCTTGTACTGGCTGGCCGTGCGCGGTTTGACCGTCATCTTCCATTTATCCGGAATGATCGGCAGATCCGCCAGCACCCAACGCTTGTATCGCGCGTCGTAGGCATCCGGTGGCGCGGTTTCCAGCAGATGGCCGATGCACCAGGTCACCGTGACATCCGTTCCCAGCCAGCAACCGTCGCCCCGACGCTTGGCGCCGAGCACTGCCGCGATATCTTTGGCCTGGGAAGGTTTTTCACAGAGGTACAGCTGCATAACCACCATCGTTCATCAAGTGTGCAAGAGGCGCACAGAATGGCTGGTGATTAGCAATGGATCAATCATTATCTGTATGGATGTACAGCAAAGCTGTTGCGTATGTTTGCGGCAGTCAAAACGCCCCGTTCGGCCGCGGGGCCGTCGCGATGTCGAATTTTGGGTTATACCTGACATTCGTGGTCTCAGGTTTTGGGGCCGCTGCGCGACCCATCGCCGCGCCGCACGCTCCCGCAGGTCCATCACCGTCATGAGGAACGTATTCCATGAAAAGCAACGGTCCCAGTCCTGTCATCACCATCGCCGAGCAGCCGGGCATCCTGTTGGTGAAGTTTCACGGTATTCAGGTGGCCGCCTCCTCGCGCGCACTGGTGCTGCTCGAGGCCAATTATCCTCCGGTGTACTACGTTCCATGGGAGGATATCGCCGAAAAATATTTTGCCCGTACCGACCACACGACCTATTGCCCGTACAAGGGCGACGCTACTTATTACAGCCTGCAAATCCCGGGGCATGAGGGGGCGAATGCGGTGTGGCGATATGAAGAACCCAAAGTGTCGGTCGATCAGATTCGCGGGTATGTGGCGTTCTATCCCGATCAAGTCACGTTTGAGCTTCTCAAGGACGTTGAGTGAGGCCCGCGAAAATGCCACGGCGGCCCCCTGTAGCAGCTGTCGAGTGAAACGAGGCTGCGATCTTTTGACTTTGCTTTTGTAAAAACAAGATCAAAAGATCGCAGCCTCGTTTCACTCGACAGCTCCTACAGGGAATAGGGGCGTTTTCAGCGTCAGTGTTCAGCCCATTCGTACCGCTTCGACCAACGTCGATTCATCAATCTGACCAATCGAAGTCACCCCGGTCAGCGTCATGGCCACGCGCATTTCCTTGGCGAAAATATCCAGCATGTTCTCCACCCCGCGTTGACCATCGGCCGCCAGTGCATAGGCCATGGATCGTCCCAGCAATACGCCTTTCGCGCCCATTGCCAACATCCGCACCACATCAAGCCCTGAGCGGATGCCCGAGTCGACCAGCACGGTCAGGTCATTGCCGATGGCTTGCATGATCGGCGGCAAGGCCTTGGCGGTGGAGAGTACGCCGTCGAGCTGCCGCCCTCCGTGGTTCGACACCACAATGCCATCCGCGCCAAAGCTGACCGCGTCCCTGGCATCCTGAGGGTCGAGAATGCCTTTGATGATCATCGGGCCTTTCCAGAAATCACGAATCCACTCCAGATCGCTCCAGCTGATCGAAGGGTCGAAATTATTGGCCAGCCAGCCCATGTAGTCTTCGAGCGTGACAGCTTTGCCCAAGTACTTCGAAATGTTGCCCAAGTCGTGTGGCCGCCCCATGACGCCGACGTTGAACGCCCAGTCGGGTCGGGTCATGGCCTGAAGCATTCGCCGCGATGAGGCGAAAGGACCTGACATGCCTGAATGCGCATCCCGGTAGCGGGCACCGGGTGTGGGCATGTCGACGGTGAACACCAGGTTTTTCACCCCGGCGGCCTTCGCACGCTCCAGCGCATTTTTCATGAAGCCCCGGTCTTTGAGCACGTACAGCTGAAACCAGATGGATTGCTGGCTCTGCGCCGCGACTTCCTCGATCGAACACACCGACACCGTTGAAAGGCACAGGGGAATGCCTTTGTTTTGCGCCGCTTTGACCGCCTGCACTTCACCTCGGCGGGCGAACATGCCCGTCAGGCCGACCGGCGCCAAGATCACGGGCATTGAAAGCGGTTGATCGAAGAGGGTGGTTTGCAGGCTCAGGGTTTCGACGTTTTTCAGAATGCGCTGACGCAGGCTGATGCCCGTCAGGTCGGCACTGTTGGCCCGCAGCGTATGCTCGGCATAAGCCCCGCCATCGATGTAATCGAACAGGAAACGTGGGAGTTTGCGACGTGCTGCCTCGCGGTAGTCGGATGCGGATGAAATGATCATGGGGCCTCGGTCGGGTGAGTGTCGGGGCTGTAAAGATCTTCGAGCTTAACCTGTGGCGAGGGGGTTTACCCCCGTTGGGCTGCGAAGCAGCCCCCAGCGTTCTGTCATACAAAATGAGTTGTCTGGATTTACGACTGCTTCGCAGCCGAACGGGGGCAAGCCCCCTCGCCACAAATGTGTCGCCCCGGGCTTAAGTGAACAGTATCACCGCAGCGCGGGGCGTTATTTTGCGGTCGCTATCAGTTGGTATCCAAATCCACGTTTTTCGTCTCACGCAGACAGATCATCCCCACCACCAGACTCACCGCGGTAATCACCACCGGGTACCACAGCCCGTAGAAGATGTCCCCGGTATACACCACCAACGCAAACGACACCGTCGGCAGGAACCCGCCGAACCAGCCGTTGCCAATGTGGTACGGCAGGGACATCGAGGTGTAGCGGATGCGGGTCGGGAACAGTTCGACCATCAGCGCCGCCAGCGGGCCGTAGCACATGGCGGAAATGATGATCAGCACCACCATCAGCGCCACGATCATGGTCTTGTTGACCTGTTGCGTATCGGCTTGTGACGGATAGCCCGCCAGGGTCACCGCACCGCGCAGGGCCGCTTCGTCGAAGCCATCCAGTTTCACGTCGCCGACGCTGACCTGCACGGCGCTACCGGCCGGGGCCGCTTCGCTTTTGTAAGGCAGGCCCTGTTTCACCAGGAAGGTTTTGACCTTGTCGCACGGGCTGTCGAATTTCGCCTTGCCCACCGGGTCGAACTGGAACGTGCAGGTGGCCGGGTCCGCCAGCACGGTGATCGGTGCCTGACGGCTGGCCTGGTCGATGGCCGGGTTGGCGTAGTGGGCGATGGATTTGAAGATCGGGAAGTACAGTGCGGTGGCCAGCAGCAAGCCGAGCATCAGCACCGGTTTGCGCCCGACCTTGTCCGACAGCCAGCCAAAAAAGATGAAGAACGGCGCGCCGATAATCACGCTGACAATCAGCAGACTGTTGGCCAGGGCAGGGTCCATTTTCAGGAACTGGGTGAGGAAAAACAGCACGTAGAACTGCGCCGCATAGAAGGTCACCGCTTGCCCGGCGTTGATGCTGAACAGGGCGATCAGTACGACTTTGAGGTTTTCCCATTTACCGAAGGAATCGCGCAGCGGCGACTTGCAGAGCTTGCCTTCCTCTTTCATTTTCACGAAGGCCGGCGACTCGTGCAGGCTCAGGCGAATCCAGGTCGAGATGCCCAGCAGAACGATGGAAAACAGAAACGGAATCCGCCAGCCCCAGACTTCAAACTGATCACCGGTGAAGTAGCGGCAACCGAGCACCACCAGCAGCGACAGCAATAGGCCGAGGGTCGCGGTGGACTGAATCCAGCTGGTGTGGAAACCGCGTTTACCCATCGGCGCGTGTTCGGCGACGTAAGTCGCGGCACCGCCGTACTCGCCGCCCAGGGCCAGGCCCTGCAGCATGCGCAGCACCACGAGGATGATTGGCGCGGCGATGCCGATGCTTGAATAGGTAGGCAGTAATCCCACACAGAAGGTCGCCACGCCCATGAGGATAATGGTCGCGAGGAACGTGTATTTACGCCCGATCATGTCCCCCAGCCGTCCGAACACCAACGCGCCGAATGGCCTGACGATGAAACCGGCGGCGAAGGCCATCAGCGCAAAGATAAACGCCGTGGTGTCGTTCACCCCGGCGAAAAACTGTTTGCTGATCACCGCCGCGAGGGCGCCGTAGAGGAAAAAGTCGTACCACTCGAAAACCGTCCCGAGTGACGACGCGAAGATGACTTTGCGGGTGTCTGGGCTGGTGTCGACGCTGCGCGCGGCATCCAGCGGCTGAACATGTTCTGACATATCGGTATCCCTCACAGTGATTGTTTTTGTTGTTCCACTGTCAGCGCCGGCCTTGTGGGCGGGTGCCGCGTATTCCATAAAGCGGGGTGAATATCAAATTTTGTAGGAGCGAAGCTTGCTCGCGAAGGCGTCAGACCTGATACACCGCGTCATCGTTCTTCGCGGGCAAGCCTCGCTCCTACGGGTGTGATTCAGGCGTTAGTCAGCAGTTCCTTCTCCGAGGTGAGGCTCCCTGCGCCGGGGTTGAGGATCAGCTGTGCAGCTTTTTCGGCAATCATCAGCGTAGGCGAACAGGTATTGCCCGATGTAATCCGCGGCATGATCGACGCATCAGCAACGCGCAAGCCGGGAATCCCGTGAACACACAACTCGGCATCCACCACCGCATTCACATCATTGCCCATCCGACAGGTCCCCACCGGATGGAAAATCGTCGTGCCAATCCGCGCAGCGGCTTCGTGCAATTCTTCTTCAGTCTGCAAGCTGTCACCGGGCAAGTACTCGACCGGTTTGAACGCTTGCAGGGCCGGGGCGGCGACGATGCGCCGGGTCAGGCGAATGGCATCGGCGGCGACCCGCAAATCCTCAGGATGGCTCAAATAATTAGGCTGAATCAACGGCGCTTCCTGCAGATCAGCGGAACGAATCTCCACGCGCCCCCGACTCTGCGGCCTTAAATCGCAAACCGACGCGGTAAACGCGGGGAAGGCGTGCAACGGTTCGCCAAAACGCTCCAGCGACAACGGTTGCACGTGGTATTCAAGATTGGCCGAGGTCTGCTCCGGCCCCGACCGGGCAAACGCCCCGAGCTGACTCGGCGCCATCGACAGCGGGCCGCTGCGGTCATACAAATAACGCAGGCCCATGCCCATCTTGCCCCACACGCTGCCGGCGATCTGGTTCAGGGTGCGCGCGTTTTCCAGTTTGTAGATCAGCCGCAATTGCAGGTGATCCTGCAGATTACCGCCAACGCCGGGCAGCTCATGGGCCACGCCGATCCCCAGTTTTTCAAGCAGCGGGCGAGGGCCGATGCCGGAGCGTTGCAGGATGCTCGGCGAACCGACGGAGCCTGCGCACAACACGATTTCCTTGCGTGCCTTGAAGGTTTTCGCCTGACCTTGATAACGCGTACTGACCGACGATGCGCGGCCATTTTCCAGCAGCACGCGATCGACTTCGACGTCGGTCAGCACGGTGAGATTGGCGCGGTTGCGGATCGGTTTAAGAAACGCCTTGGCCGCGTTCCAGCGAATCCCGGCCTTCTGATTGACCTGAAAGTAGCCGCAGCCTTCGTTATCGCCCTGGTTGAAGTCATCGATGCTGGCAATGCCGGCTTGTTCGGCGGCGCTGCGGAACGCATCCAGAATCGGCCACGACAGCCGCTGACGCTCGATCCGCCATTCCCCGGCGGCGCCGTGAAATTCCGAATCGCCGGCAAAGTGGTTTTCACTTTTCTTGAACAGCGGCAGGACGTCGTTCCAGCTCCAGCCGGGATTGCCGTCAGCGGCCCAACCGTCATAGTCGCCGGCCTGGCCACGCATGTAGATCATGCCGTTGATCGAGGAGCAGCCGCCCAGCACTTTGCCGCGCGGGTAACTCAGGGCGCGACCTTGCAGGCCGGGTTGCGCTTCGGTCTTGAAGCACCAGTCGGTGCGCGGGTTGCCGATGCAGAACAGGTAACCCACGGGGATGTGAATCCACGCATAGTTATCGCGGCCGCCGGCTTCGAGCAGCAATACGCGGTGTTGCGGGTCGGCGGACAGCCGATTGGCCAGCAAACAACCGGCCGGCCCGGCGCCGACCACGATGTAGTCGAATTCATCAAGGGAAGTCTGCATCCCTGACCTCGTATTGTTGTTCTTGTTGTCGGTCATCCTAGTTGTTAGCTTTCGTCAAAAGAATGTTAGTTTTTGCGCAGCCGCTGTGCGTTTTCAGACAGCGCCTCACCCAGCGTAGACCCAAGGACGACTCATGTTCGACTGGAATGACCTGCGGTTTTTTCTCGAGTTGCAGCGCAGCGGGCGTTTGCTCACCGCCGCCCGCCGTTTGAACACCACCCACGCCACCGTCGCCCGGCACATCGAGGCCGTCGAAAAGAGCCTCGGCACCGCGCTGTTTGTCCAGCACGCCCAAGGCTACGAACTGACCCCGGCCGGCGAAGCGCTGCTCAAACACGCCGAAGCCATGGAAAACGTCGCGTTGCTGGCGCAAGAAGAAATCACCCAATCCACGGCGCCACTGGGCAAGATCCGCGTCGGCGTGACCGAAGGGTTGGGCATCATGTTCCTCGCCAGCCGCATGAACGGCCTGTTCGAGCGCTACCCCGGATTGGAAGTGGAACTGGTGGCCGTGCCGCGCTTCGTCAGCATCCTCAACCGCGAAGCCGAAATCAGCATCCACCTCGAACGCCCGGCCGCCGACATGCTCGTCACGCGCAAACTCACCGACTATCGCCTGGCGCTCTACGCCAGCCAGGCTTACCTCGACAAGGCACCCCCGCTGCACAGCCGCGAAGACCTCGGCCGCCATGCCTGGATTGGCTACGTCGATGACTTGCTGTTCAGCCAGGAACTGATGTTCCTCAACAGTTTCTGTCGCAACCCTCAGGTGGTCTTTCACAGCACCAGCGTCATCGCCCAACAACAAGCGGCGCGCTCGGGGTTGGGGATCGCGGTGCTGCCGTGCTACATGGCCAGTGCCGATCCGGAGCTGGTGCCATTGTTTGCGGATGAGAGCATTCAGCGCAGTTACTGGATCAGCACGCGGCGCGAGCTGCACAAGTCGGTAAGGCTGCGGGTGATGTGGGATTACGTGGTGGAGTTGTGTGAGGCGGAGCAGGGGTTGTTGATGGGATAGCCTGGCACCCAACACAAAACTTCGATCAGCCAAGCAACGAAGCAACCAACACAACCCCTGTGGCGAGGGAGCTTGCTCCCGCTGGACTGCGCAGCAGTCCCCTGCGTTTTCGGGAGAGAGGGGGCCGCTTCGCGACCCAGCGGGACGATGCGGCGTTCCGACAAGCTCCCTCGCCACAGGTGGGGAATGTCAGATTCATTTTCCCAATACTCACTCACATCTAGAACGTGCCCACACTCTTTGCGGTGAAAGCCAACTTAACGATGTTGTTGGGATTGCCCTGCCACTTCTGCACGTCGGTCGGTACGGTCTCATTGCGCACGATACACTTCCATTCCACATCTTTGCCGTCGTCCGCGCCTGGGAAAAGTACCTTGCCGGTCCATGTCGGGTAGGGCGTAGGGTCGAGCTTTACGGCGTTGGCCAGATTCCAGTTCCCTAACTCTGGACGGTTGCCAACCACATACACGCTGTAGCCCGGCGTCGTGTCGCCTTTATCGCATTGAAAACTCACTTCGAGTCGTAAGTACGTCCACTGGGCGCCTGCGGCATCGCCGAACATGGGCAGCATCGCCAACAAGCTGACGCCCAGCGGCAATAGATATCGATTGCAGACCATGATGAACACCTCAATTTACTCCAATGTGCGCAGCTTAGCCCCGGCCAAACTGAAAGTGACCTGTAAGAACTGACAGTTCGTTAGAGCACTTCGCGATAGCTTCCATCGTTGTTTATTAACCGAGCACTTGTTCCCACTGGACTGCATAGCCGTCTTGGCCTTCAATTCGTGGTTGAAGACAAGGAGCGTCCACCGACACTCCGTCGCGAACAAGGGAGCTTGCAGCATGACCGAAGAGACAAAAGTGAAAGGCCCGGCGTCGTACTTTCCGTCAATCGAGAAAAAGTATGGGCAGCCGATCAACCATTGGCTGGATCTGCTCGCGACAGTGAGCGGCAAGAAGCATATGGAAATGGTGGCGTTGCTGAAGGATGAGCACGGTATGGGGCATGGGCATGCCAATGCGTTGGTTGCGCATTATTTGGCGAGTGTTAAAAAGTGAAGCGACTGTAAACGGCTCGCAAAGTGGTATGACGTTGACATGGGTGCTGTATGTGTCACCGCCATCGCGAGCAAGCTCGCTCCCACATGGGTTCGGCGTAGTTCGCGAATGTTGTAGCCGACACCGCCCCCTGTGGGAGCGAGCTTGCTCGCGATGGCGTCCGATCTGACACAACAAATTCAGCCGAGGATTTTTTGCCCGACGTCGGTACGCCCAAACATGTTTAACGGCCGTGTTTCAAATAAGAAATGGATATATTTTCCCTTGGCAAATAACTCCGTCCAACCATTACAGCGAACAAGTCGGGTATAAAAATAACTGCACGCCTAATGCCCCATCGCTTAAACTTGTCTCACAAATGATTCATCTTCGGCGATTTTGCGCGATTAAGTTTATCGTGAATAAATATATTCACGGATTTCTGTGTGGCTACTATTAAGGTGTTGGATCCATTGCGCTCATAACAAAGGTAAAGGTTATGAATAAGGTAATTATTTACTCACTGATCATGTTATTCATGGCGGGCTGCTCATCTTCTGGTCATCAAGCTGCGGCTGATGCTCACGCTGACGTGCCGGCAAACGCCAAACAACTAAGCGCAAACGAGATTAACTCGTCGGTGATAGGTCGCAAGCATTCGAGTGTGACGTCTACGGGTTTTCCCTTCTCTCAAACATTAAACCCTGACGGGACGGCAGTGATCCAGATTTCCACTGAGTCGATGCAAACCGGTCAATGGGTGATTACGGAGGACATCATCTGTGTGACCTATCAGAAATATGGCAAGGAATGCAATAAAGTACTTACTGATGGGGCCAACATCTGGTTTGTTGATAGTGTGAGTAACAAAACCAATAACAAATTCACCGTTAAATAAAGGCTAAGGTTTTTGTCTTTGATTTATAAATTCTGGCGGAGTGGTGATTAGTAGAGGTGTGGTATGAATATTGAACGTTGGAGTTATATCCTCCTGGCACTTGTCTTGTCTGGATGCGCTTCGTCTGGAGGCAATACGGTGAAGCCGGTTTCAGCTTCAGCAGTAGCGCTTGATGATCAACAAGTCCGCAGCACTTTGGTTGGGAACAAGCTCAATAATGTCGGCACTTCAGGTTTGCCCTATTCGTTGAGTTTCAACGCGGATGGGACTGAAATATTCCAAATGTCCGGCAAACAACCCGAGACGGAATATTGGACCGTCAAGGATGGAGTGATTTGTTTCACTTCGCCCACGATTCCCAAAGAATGTTATCGCCTGAAAAAAGACAAGGATGACTACTGGCTAGTACATCCAGAGACGGGAGCAGTCCACTATCATTACACACTGACTCCGCAGTGATGGTGGTTTACTCCAGTGTCATGAGCACCGCGAGCGTGTCGTAGTCTCTCAAGCATTCGGCGGCAACTCTCGCGTGGTGCGTTGTAAAGGATCGCGGGGCTGGCTGTCGGGAATGGACAGCGTCGCGCGCAACCCACCTTCCGCTCGGTTGGCCAGCGTAATGTGTCCGCCCAGTCGAGTCGCGATGGTGTTGACGATGGTCAGGCCCAGACCCGCTCCATGAACATTCCCACGGCTGTAGAACCGTTCGAACAATCGCCCGCGATCCGCTTCGTCGATGCCGGGGCCCTGATCCTCGACGCTCAGCGAATAGAACCCGTCCGCTTGACCCAACTGCACCGTGATAACGCCGTGTTCGGGGGAAAAGTTTGCTGCGTTACTGATCAGGTTGTTGAGGGCGATGTCGATGGCGGCGGCGTCGGCCACCACTTCGAAGGGACGATCAGTGACGTCGAAGGCCAGCTCAAGGTTTTTACTCAATAACCAGGGCGTCAGCTGCACGAGGCTGTCGCGCACGGTCTCGGCCAGGTCGATGCGGTGCAACACTGGGGCCGTGGCTTTGGGTTCGAGGCGGGCCATGGTCAGCAGTTGATTGACCAGACGGCTGGTGCGGTCGACGCCAGCGATCAGAAATTCCAGGGATTCACGACGCTCCTGTTCAGTACCAGCCTCCAGCAGATTTTGCGCATGCACACGCAGCACCGCCAGGGGAGTGCGCATTTCGTGGGCGGCGTCGGCGATGAAGCGCCGTTCGCGGCCCAGCACTTCCTGAATCTGCGCGAGCATGCGATTGAGCGCCGCTTGCATCGGCTCCAGCTCACTGGGCAAAGGGGTCAGTTGCAGCGGCTCCAGCGAACCGCTGTGGCGTGCGCGCAAGGTCGCCGCCATGTCTTCCAGCGGCTTGAGGCCCCAGCCGATGGCCATCCAGATCATCGCCGCCAGAATCAGGCTGCCCAGCACGTTGGGCCACAAGGTATGCCGCACGATCCGGTCCACCAGGTCCGAGCGCACGTCGTCCCGTTCGCCCACCCAGATTCTCAGGTCGTTCTGTTTGTCTTCCAGCAGGAACGCACGCCAGTGGCGGTTGTTCAGGTCCACCACGTCGCTGAAGCCGGGTTTGGTCGGCGGCGCGTTGAAGGAGGGTGCGCTGGCCGTGTGCACCAGCACTTCGCCGGTGCGGTTCCAGACCTGAAAAGCCAATTTGGATTCGTAGGGATGGCCGTCAACCTTGGGTTCCGCTTCGCCAAGCGCCTTGTTGAAGGCCTGAAACAGATCGGCGTGTTCCTTGCTGGCCATCGGCATGCGCATCACGCCCTGCAACAGCCGCGCGTTTTGCGCGAGTTGAGCATCGTAGACTTCGGCGATTTCGTGATTGCTGTCGTGCAGGTTGAACAGGCTGATCACCGCCACACCCACCAGCATCAGGCCAATGATCAGCGTGAGGGTGCGGCGCCGGATCGACGTCATCGACGTTCCTCCACCAGATAACCGACACCGCGAATGGTGCGGATCAGGTCGGTGGAGAATTTTTTGCGCAGGTGATGAATGTGCACTTCCAGGGTGTTGCTTTCGGCTTCCTCGTTCCAGCCATACAGCAACTGCATCAAGTGATCGCGGGTAATGACCCGGCCCGGCGGCGAGAGCAATTCGTGGAGCAACTGATATTCCTTGGGCGTCAGCGCCACCGGTTCGCCCTGATAACTGACTTGCTGCGTACCAGGGTTCAGGCTGATGCCGGCGTGTTCGATCAGCACCTGGGCGCGGCCGGCACTGCGCCGCAACAACGCCCGCAGGCGAGCCTTCAATTCAGCCAGATCAAACGGCTTGATCAGGTAATCGTCGGCCCCGGCATCCAGCCCGGCAATGCGGTCTTCGGTCGCGTCCCGCGCGGTGAGGATCAGCACTGGCAGGTTGGAACCGCTGTCCCGCAAGCGCCGCAGCACTTCCAGCCCGTCCATGCGCGGCAGGCCGAGGTCGAGCACCGCCAGGTCGAAGGTTTCACTGAGTAGCGCATGCAAGGCGCTGGTGCCGTCCTGCAGCCAATCGACGGTGTAGCCTTCGCGGCCCAGGGCTTGATGGATGCCCTCGCCAAGGGCCACGTCGTCCTCGATCAGTAATAAGCGCACACGAACTCCTGTCAGTCGAGTTTCTTGTTCACGTCCACCAGCAACGCTTCGATCTCCTTGCGCCGCCCGGCGTCGGCGGTTTCCCGGCCTGGCCTTGGGGCGGCTTGCAGGGCTTTTTGCAACGCGCCGCGCGCTTCGCTGTAACGTTTTTGACGGTAGAGGTGATCGCCCCAGAAGTACAGACTATCGATGCCGTTTGGGTTGAGTTGCAAGGCCTGCTTGAGCAGCTGTTCGGCTTTGTCCGAGTCACCGAAACCGATCGGCCAGCCGGGGACGCGGTCATACAACGCGCCGAGGCTGGTATAGGCCGAGCCTTGCAGGGCTTTGGGGTCCAGCGTCATGGCTTTCTCCAGATTGGCTTTCGCCGCCTTGACCTTGCTCAATGCACCGAGGCCACCCTGCGCACCGGCCCAACTGCTAGTGACGATGCCGGACCAGATCCACGCTTCCGCCACCGATTGGCGTTCCTGGGTGAACGCGGATGCCTGGGCCGCCAGCTTCTCGAAGGCCGCGGTGCGTTGCGCTTCCGGCACTTCGTATTGAATGTGCGCCCAGCTTTGCTGGATGTCCTTGAGGCGTTGCTGGTCGGCGGGCTCCAGCGCCCAGGCGCTTTGGCTCAGAGCCCCCAGCAGCAGGCAAGCGATGATTTTTTTCATGGTTTGAGGTTCTCGTTGTCGGGCTTCTGACTCAGGCGACGGATCAGCGGCAATTGCTTGCGCAAGCCGCGGTCCACCAGATTGGGCAGCAGGCTATTGAGGCGCACGAAAAAACGCTCCGGCCAGCCCAGGTACAAGTCGCGGCGGTCACCGGCAATTGCATGAATCACGGCGGCGGCGACGGTTTGCGGATCATCGACGTTAGCCTTGAGCGCATCGTTCAACGCCTGCGCCGCCGGGCTGTTCATGCTGGTGCGGGTGGCGCGCGGGGCGACATAGAGCACGCTGACCCGGGTGTCCGCCAGTTCCCGGCGCAGCGCCTCGGAAAACCCGCGCAAGGCAAACTTGGTGGCGCAATAACTGGCGTATCCGGGGTAGCCGATCGAACCGTAAGTCGAGCCGACGTTCACCACCATCGCGCTCTCGGCTTGCTTGAGCAGCGGCAGCAGGGTTTTGGTCAGGCAGATCGGCGCGCTGATGTTCACCGCCAGCATCGCGTGGACGTCGCTGTCCTCCAGCTGTTCGAGCATCGCGAAGTGATTGACCCCGGCGGCGTTGATCAGCAGGTTGACCCCGCCCATCGCTTCGGCTGCGATCAGCACCTTGCGCCGGTCGGACAGCATGGTCAGGTCCGCACCGACCCAGCACAGGTGTTGCGGATAGCGCTGAAGCAAAGGCATCAGCGGTTCCTGATGCCGAGCCACCGCCAGCACCCGGGCACCACTGGCACACAGGGCGGTGGTGATCGCCAGGCCGATGCCGCCGCTGGCGCCGGTCAGCACCACGCGAGCGTCATGCAGCTGCATGCAAAGTCTCCCCGTCGCGCGGCAAACCGCGGAACATGTCGGTGTAGAGCGCGTACACCACTTTAGAGGCGTGAATCACCGCCGCCTGATCGGCCGGATCGTTGAGGGTGTTCATCAACCGGCGATAGGTCT
Source organism: Pseudomonas sp. RT6P73 (assembly GCF_054897715.1). Classification (NCBI taxonomy): domain Bacteria; kingdom Pseudomonadati; phylum Pseudomonadota; class Gammaproteobacteria; order Pseudomonadales; family Pseudomonadaceae; genus Pseudomonas; species Pseudomonas sp. RT6P73. The sequence goes on from NZ_JBUBUV010000002.1 coordinate 2,130,534, forward strand.
GCATGTGCTCGATGTCCAGGGAGCCATGGGAGCTCAGGTAACTGAAGGCGCTTTCCGGCAAGTCCAGACGCTCGCGAATGCTGCCGGCCGCGTGGGTGGCCAGGGCGATGCTGGTGCCTTCCAGCACATTGACCATGCCGAACAGACCGACCGGGTTGTCGCGGGCAATCAGGTCGTAAAGAAAGCTGACCATCAATTCGATCGGCAGGGACGGACGACCGTCGCGCACCGCGTGCTTGTCGCCGCCGCAGGCTTCGATGTCATTCAGGACCCATTGTTCGTGGCCGTATTCGTCCTCGATGTACTCGCAGACCGCTTCACGCAACCATTCCAGGCGCGACGGCAATCGCGCACCACAGGCCATCATCAACGGCACGGTGTGGCGCACGTGGTAATAAGCCTGCGCCAGAAAAGCCCGATAGCTTTCCAGACTGACCTTGCCCTCAAGCGCATCGCGAATGATCGGCAGATTGAACAATTCATGGCGTTCGTGTTGCGTGGCTTCTTGCAGCGTGTCGAAAAAACTCATGATGCGGATTCCTCGGAAAGTACAGATTCGGTCAGTTGCGACCGGTAACGCTCGACGATGGCGTCACGGCGCGGTCGGCCATTGGCGGTGAGCAGGCCATTGGCGGTGGAGAAGGGTTGATCGAGACGGGTCCAGTGATGGACTTGGGCATAACCGGGCAAGGCCTCGTTGGCCTGTGCGACGGCAGCGGCCAGTTCGCCGTCGGTGCACTCCGGGCGATGGGGCCAGAGCAGCGCGTGGTTGTGCGGCATGGCTTCGCCGTAGACGAAGGCCTGGGCGATATGGCGGCGTTGGGTCAACTCGGCCTCGACCCACTCCGGGTTGACGTTGCGCCCGAAACTGGTGACGAATTGATGCTTCTTGCGCCCCTTGAGGTAGAGAAAACCATCGGCGTCAAACGCGCCGAGATCGCCGGTCGGCCACCATTCTTCGGTGTGCGACGCGTCTCCTAGGTAACCGAGCAAAGTCGAACCCTTGACCAGCACTTCGCCGTCCTCCGCCAAGCGAATCTCTACGTGGGGCAGGGGCCGGCCGACACTGCCGGGGCGGCGTGCTTCGGGCCGATTCAGGCACACCACCGAGGCGCACTCCGACAGCCCATAACCTTCGTAAACGGGTATGCCGAACCGTTGCGCACGATGCAGCAATTCCTCGGAAACCCGCGCGCCGCCCACCGCAGCAAAACGCAAAGAGTAGGGGTTGAAGGCTTTCTGCTCGGCGGCGCTGACCAGCATCAGCAACAACTGCGGCACCAGAATCAGACTCTCGGGCGCCCGGGTCGCCAGGCAACCGAGCAACCGTGGCACATCAACACCGCTGGCCCCCTGAATTCCGAGATTTTTCTGACTGGGCAAACTCAACGTCGCACCGGCATACAACGCGGCATAGCAACCGAGGTTTTCCAGCAAAATCGCCAGGGGTAACAGGGCTAGGTGATGCTGCGGATCGGTGGGTTTGCTGGCCTGATCCAGTTCGCGAGCGACCGTTAACAGACTCTCGGCGCTAAGGCACACGCCTTTGGGCGTCCCCGTGGTGCCGGAAGTGAAGGTCAGTTTGGCGGTGCCTTCCGGCATCCGGTTCGGGCCGCTGAACGTGCGGCGCCAAAACTCACCGGTTTTCTCGTACCCGGCCATTTCCAGTTCATCATCCAGTCCAGATTCTGCAATCACCCGTTCCGCCTGGCTCTGCTCCAGGCAATGGGCACGCTGAGCCGGGCTGAAAAAGGGCGGCAACGTCAGGCACGTCAAGCCTTCGAACAGCGCCGCCAGGTCCCAGAGCATGGCTTCGACGCCATTGTCCAACGCCAGTGCGATCACCTTGACCTGCTCATCGCGCAGCCGTTGCTGGCGATACACCACTTCGGCGTACAGCGTGGCGTAATCCACTTTCAGCTGATCACCCCACAACGCGATGGCGTGGGTCTTGCGCTGGGCATGGCTGCGCAGCGTCTGTTTGAAACGCTCGGTTTCAGGCGACATGGCTGGATTCCTCAAGGGACGTCGGCAACCCCAGGCGATTGAACATCCCGATATTGCGCAAATGAATGAAACCGGCGCGGATGTTGCCGACATGAACCCAGGGCTTGCTCTCGTAATAACTGCCCCAGTGCTGACGCTCATCACCCAGCCGCTCGGGATCGGCCGCGCACAGCGTCACCGGTTTCAAGCCCAAGCGATGAAAGCTGTTGACCAGCCCGATGTTGCCGGTGAACGCCACCCATTCCAGACCGCCCATGGCCAGCAAGTAGGTGATGGCGATGATGCTCATCCGCGCGCTGCCGGTGTCGCTGGCGGCCAGGTTGCCGACCTCGACGATGCCGGCGCGATCCACCGGGCGGTCGGCCGCCGCGCTGATCAGCGGCTCGATCGACTCGTCCAGATAACGTTCCAGAAACAACGATTCGGCGTTGGCCAGGCGCACACCGGCCACTGCGCTGAGCGTGCCTGCTGCATCGCTCATGCCGAACAGCTCCGGCATGAAATGTCGAATATCGGCACCGTGGGCCTTACGAAAACGTTGCTGGATAAAGTCTTCGAAGACAGGACGCTCGACGTCGTCCGGCAACGCTCTGGCCAGACTCATCGGCGGGGTTTCGGCCTGGCCGAAGCGCAGGGGTAGAGGAATACTCCATTCAAAATCGGGCATTGGAAGACGCCTCCCGGGTCAGTGTGGGAGGAGTATCGGAGGCATTTCTTAACGGAGTCTGAAGGTGGGAAAAAGATCATCTGCCGCTGTCTTCAGATTGCCTTAAGACTGGGCGGGCAGGGTGTGGCCCGTCGGTGCGGTGACACACCGGACCCTGGCCGCACGAATGACTCGGCAGCCGGCAATGAAGTTATCGAGGCCCTTTATGACCCGCGATTCAGTCGCACAACGCTATGGAAAACTGTCGATCACAATGCACTGGCTAATGCTGGCGTTGTTCGTGGGCGTGTATGCCTGCATCGAAATCAAAGGCCTGCTGCCCAAGGGGCACGCTTTGAGGGGAATGTTTCTCGGACTGCACGGCCTGTTCGGGTTGAGCATTTTCGCCCTGGTGTGGGTGCGACTGCTCGGACGCCTGACGCCGCGGCCACCGATCACCCCGGCACTGCCCAAATGGCAGACCGGCGTTTCGCACCTGATGCACCTGGCGTTGTACGTATTGATGATCGCCACGCCGTTATTGGCCTGGCTGATGCTCTCGGCCGGTGGTAAACCGATGCCCTATTTCGAGTTCTACCTGCCATCGCCGGTGGCGGTTGATCCGGATTTGGCCAAGCAATTCAAATACTGGCACGAACTGCTCGGCAGCGCGGGTTATTGGCTGATCGGTTTGCACGCGGCGGCGGGGTTGTTTCATCACTATTGGGTGCGGGACAACACGCTGACGCGGATGCTGCCGGGCAGATCCGGCAATGCGGTCAACCAGCGTCAGCGATAAACCCAAACCCGGTGCACCCACGACGTCGAATTCGCCACAAGCCCAGTGGGAGCGGGCTTGCCCGCGATGACGCCAGACCTGACACCCCATATTCAGGCATGAATATTTTGCTCGACTGTTGATGCACTTAAACAGGTTTCAAGGCCCCCGTTTAAAGACACTCAGTGTTACGTCCCAATGGCTACAACGCCTTGCGTCATTACCTACGCGTACGCCAGAATCCGCCGGCTTGTGCGTCTAGGGCGTGGGTTCTATCGTGGCTGGGTCACTGAAAAACAGTGATCGGGTTTGGTAGCCCAATTCGTTGCTAGATGCATGGCTTCACCTTGCGCAGTCGTTTTCACAAGACTTTGCTTTCATGGTGGTCATGCGTGGGGCCCACTCGTGGGCGCCGGGTTCTAGTGCGACCGGTCTACCAACCCGCGTATGGCCGCCACCTTTCGTTTGGTAGCGAAGGTGATGGCTCCTTAATATTCGCGCTAGAGGTTCCATCTATGATCAAACCAACACCCAACCCACCGGATACCAATCCGGCATCCCCCTACGAATCCCTCGATTCCAAAAAACTCCACGAAGCCGCCGAACGCGCCCTCGACCACTACCTCAACCCAGGTGCCAACATCATGGCCAGCACCCACGAACCCGAACCCATGTTCCTCGCCAACCCGGCGTACGACACCGAATCCCTACTGGCCAACGCCAGCGAATCACTGGGCTCGGCCACGACCATGCTCAGCAATTTCGCGGCGTTGTTGGATAACTCGCACCGCAAGACGCTGCTGGGGATTACGCAGGTGGTGATGTTGGGAGAATTGGCGGTGAATCAGGCGTTGGATAAGGTTGAGGTGAAGGAGTAAGGGCAAACCCTCTGTGGCGGTCGGATAGTCCGGCTTCACAGAGGGAGGGTAAGTCGGCAACTGTATCCTTGAGGTTTCAGCTTTTGGGCCAAAATCGGATCATTGCTGGCTGCTATCGGTCCAGGCTGTGTGAAAACGTTTTTGAGCAAATTTTACAGTCAGAATAGAACGTAAAACAGGTCGATACGCCCTTGTTGTCTCAAATTATTTACAGGGATAGCCATTCGGAATATACAGTGGTTTTTTGCCTCAAATTGGTATTTCGAAATTACATGTTTTTGCTGATTTCAACTAGGAATATTTGATCCTATGACTATATTGTTCAAGCGGAAACCTGCAATAACCAACAGATGAGGCTATGAGTGGATGCGCTTAATAGTTAATTGAGGCTCGCCATGAAAATAATAATTTCCAACAGCGCGATCAAATCAATAAAAATTTGTAGCTTGCTTGTCGGCAGTTTACTTTGGCAAGAAGTTTGTGCCAGCCCTCTTGTGGCTTGCTATGGTTATATGATGAACTCTTGCCCAGAACCGGCCGATAGAATTATTCCTGACCCTAAAAAAAGACTTACCTGGAGTCAGAGTGAAAGATTTGTTGGTTCTAAAAATATGTACCACCTTTATGGTGGTGATGTTTTTTCAAGCTCCGAAAATAACATGCAAAAGCTACCGTTCGGCCAATCTATTTCAAATGTGGAATATAAGTTAGACAACAAAAAACTTGGCATTAGCGACTACCTGAGAAATCAAAGCGTTGCGGGACTACTGTTAATTAAGAATGGCAAAATTGTCTTGGAACATTACGGTGACAGCGTTAATGAGACAACGCTTTGGACATCCAGATCAGTTGCTACAGCCATTGTATCTGTACTCGTTGGTGCGGCGATAAAAGACCATGCCATCGAATCGGTTGATACGTTGATCACGCAATATATTCCCGAACTGGAAGGTACGGCATGGGAAGGAGTAACGCTGCACCAACTCATGCAACATACTTCCGGCATTCAATGGAGTCAGGGTTACACTGATCCCAACTCCGATGTTTCCAAGATAATCTTATGCGAGACTACTAAAGATCCTTACGGTTGTATCCTCTCGCTCGTTAGCGGCCTCGCCCGAAATCCCGGTGTAAAACCAGGGGAGCGCTGGAGTTACAACGCTGGTGGTTCTTGGTTGGTAGGTTTGGTTTTGGAACGTGCAACCGGAATGACCATCGCCAAATACTTGGAGAAAAAAGTGTGGCAGCCAGCCGGAATGGAGCGAGACGGTATTTGGTATGCGCTTAAACCTGGAAAAGCTGATATGGGTGGCTATGGCTTCAATGCAACATTGCGAGATTGGGGACGCTTCGGTCTGTTTGTGGCCAATAATGGCGTACTTTCTGACGGCGAACATGTCCTGCCAGGCGACTGGATAAAGCGTTCTACGGATTGGACTAACGCAGACGGATCCGTAACGTCATGGGCTCCGAAGGGTCAGTATGGTTATCAGTGGTGGTATATGGGATTTGCGCCCGGTGATGAGGCTTCCTCTGCACCTACAAGTACCTTCAATTCAGACGAAACCTTTTGGGCATATGGCATTTTCGGCCAAGCGATCGCAATCAATCAGAAGGAAAATTTGATTATGGTCCAGTGGTCCAATTGGGAGCACGCTGAAGGACCTGATGTGTTGTATAGCGAGCAGGGTGTTTTCTTCAACTCCCTGATTCAAGCTTTGCATTAATGCAGTAATTGGAGGGGACCCTAGTCCCCTCTTTCAGTGGGCTTTTGCTTCAAAAGAAAAAAGGGGACGGATATATTTTCCCTATAAAAATAAATCCGTCCTCTTTTATGAGCAGACATTTTTTGCGATTTACTCTGATACGCTGCTGAAACACTCGTTTACAGGAGTTGTTCGCATGATTGGCAAGTTAATTTCGACGGGTTTCAGTTTGGCCACCTTGCCCGCCCGCCTGACTTTTCGCAGCGTCCGCGCCTTGTCCATGACGCCTGCCGAAGCCAGCCGCCTGCTGGCGGACATGCGTCAGGCATCGGATCAGGCGGTGCAGGAACTCCAGGGGCTGTTGGCCAACATCGATGCGGACATGACCCACAAAACGGCGCACCTCAGTGCTGCCGACAAGCGCCTGGCAGCCGAACTGGCCCTGCACGCCGCCGAACAACACCTGAACATGGCCGCGATCAACATTCTGCGGGCCGTCTGGCTGACGCTTCACTCGACGCCGAACTTGCCGCCAAGCGAGCTTGATAAGCGGCTTGAACAGACACGTAACGACTAACAGACCGTCCGGCGGATCGGTCGATCCGAGCGAGAAATGGGAGCTCAGCATCCTTGAATCGGCGCTTCATGTGCAGGTGGGTTTATGGAGCGCTTACGTTTCAGCTCCAATGTAAGCAATGAGGCTAGCTCGCAGGCCCTTCAAATGTGGTGTCCATCGTGTGTCGGTCGTAATCCAGCAGGTATGTATGATGCAGACGATACAGCTGTGAAAGCAGATCTTTGTTGGGGCCGACCACATCCATACCTCTGTCGTCGTAGGGAAAAACCATGACGTGCTTCTTCAAATTGAAGAGGTATAAAACGCAGTTGGGTTTAGGCTGAATTGCGGCAAAGTCCCTAGCCAAAGCACACCAAAGAAATGCTTGAAGCAGAGTCGCAGGCGCTTCAAATGCGATGTTGATCCAATACTCCGGCTCCCTTTCGCAAAACCATTCCTCCGGATCTATCTCCTCACTCCAGACTGAGCATTCCGTGGGTATGTTAATGCCGGCAGATCGAAGAGCGTGAATCAGGGGCCGATGAGCAAATCGGTTGCTGCCAGAATGAATGCGCAGACAAGCAACAAGCGTCGCGTCATCAAGGAAGATATCGCTGCAGATCTTTGTTGATTTTCGTAGTGCTGTTAGAAATTGCTCAATCACTCCACCAGTTTCAGAGAGCTCAAAACGCAGACCTCCTGGATAGGAATAGAAAAGTGGCCTGGCAAATGCTTTACCCCCAAAGATCCTCTCAATTTCAAGTTGTAGATTCACTTGATCCCTTCATGGCTAATAGCCCGACTCCATAGCTTGGGCGGTGCAGACGGATATTACTGTATACGTAAGATCTGAGCTAAGCCGCGAGCGTCCGCTGTTGGCCGATTGGTGGCTGTCGCGAGCCCTGCATTCGATCCGAAGTGGACTGCACAAAGAACGGAAAAACACATTCGTCCCTTTTTTGGCTTGGCTGCCTTTTTGGCTTATCTACTCCAGACACCACCATGCCGAGTTAATGCCCCCCATGCCATGGCCATCAATCCTGTGATGCGCTGGCAAGATTGGTCTGGGAATAGCGGGGTGGATTTACTTAACAGTCGATCAGTGCGTGCATGTGTAGCGGTTGATGAGCAGCGCGAGGCTGCGTTCGAGGGCGTAGTCTTTGCAAGCCAGTAGACGCGGTTTTCCTGAAAGAACCAGCTGCGTGATTTTACGACTGCTTCGTCCGAACGCGGCCCGAACCGAACGCAGCCTCGCGCTGCTCGGCAGCTGCTACAAAGAGTTAGGCGAGGATTTCGAATGAGGTACTGGCAAGGCGTTCGCCGTTCACCAGGATGTGGACTGCGTGTTTCCCCACATAGTGCTTCCGAGTGGTCAGCTCCTTAATCTGCTGCCCACGGCTCACCCGTTCAGTCGCCTCCCCAGTCAACGTCAAAGCCTTCAGCTTAAACACCTTCGCCGAAGTGCTGCCATTGGCTTTGACGTAATCAATCGCATAATCAATCACCAACCGCTGACTCTCCGCCACCGTAGATCTCACCCCAAACGACAGCGTAATCTTCTCCCCCAACCGAATCACCGCCGGCTCCACCTTCACCCCAACAATATCAACCTCAGCTTTACCGCTAGCCCCAATAATCGCCAACGCCCGCTGATTCCCCTGCTTAATCAAACTCCGCAGCGCATGCTTGGCAATCCAGGCCGTGTGCTTGTTCTCCAGCGACCACCCCTCAATCAAGTCCAACACCCACTCCGGATGGTCCTTGGTAATGTCATTCAGGTGATTGGCCACCGACTTGCGCACGTAAAGGCTGTCATCCGCCTTGAGGTTGTCGAGAATCGCCGCCGCCAACGTCGGATCACTCTGAATCTGCTCCAACCGAAACGACCAAGGCAACCGCGGTCGACTGCCTTCACTGGCCAGTCGTCGCACATGCTCATTCTCACTCCGAGACCATTCCTGCATCAGCACCAACGACCGCTGCAGATCGCTGCGCAGAAAATACCGAATCGCAAATTCCGCAGACCCAAACGCCGTGAAGTACTTGAGCGCCTCCATCGACTGCTCGAAATCATGCGCGCCATACATCGCCACGTAATGCGGCAACGAGATGCTGACAAACCCGCTGTTCAAACGAGGGGCGAGAGCGCGCAGCACTTCGAGGGATTCGTCATAACCCAGCGGCAATACGGCGTGCAGGCTTTCGCTGACCCGGGCCATGCGTTGCATGATCGACAGGTCGGCGAGGCCGTCGTTGGCCATTTTCAGGAAGGCTTTGGCGTTGAATGCCGGGTAGACCGCCGTCATTTCGGTGGCGATGTGCTTGAGGCGTTCGGCGTTGAAGATTTCCTTCAGCGCCGGGGCAGGTTGTTCGGCGGCGGTCATGGTCGGGTCCGTTCGAGGGGGCCGGTCAGGTTATCGGGGTACTGATGAAGGCCTCAAGCTTTTCCGCCTGCGCGGTGAATTCAGCAATCAGCGGAAAACGTGAGGCATCGACTTGATCCGGTGTCACCAGGTTGGTGAAGCTCCAGGCGACGGCGAGGGTGATGCCGTCTTGCCCAATTGAGGCGTCGCTTGATAGCGGCTGTTTTTCCAGTTCGCGCTCAAGCGCTGAATAGGCTGCGGCGAGTTGGCCTTCGACGCGCTCAACCCAAGGCTGGTATTGAATTTCGGCCGGGCGCAGGTTGCGTTCGTAGTAAAGCTGCACCGATTTTTCGCACGCCGCCAACCCGAGTCCGATCAGGCGCCATGCGCGCAGCCGTTGCTTGAGGTCGCCGGGCATCAGGCTTTTGCCAGGGCCGGCCAGGGCTTCGAGGTAGTCGATGATCAGCGTCGAGTCGATCAACACTTCGCCGTCGTCCAGCACCAGGGTCGGCGCCTTGACCACGGGGTTGATCTGCTGGAAGTGCTCGAAGTGGCGGAACACGGAAACCGATTCGTGCTCCAGGTCGATGCCCAGGTTTCTGGCGGAAATGGCCACGCGCCGCACGTAGGGCGAATCCAGCATGCCGATCAGTTTCATTGAGCCGCTCCTTCAGGTGTCCATGTCGGGATGGACTACCTTAGCTGAGGTTCAGCGACCTGCAAACGGCGCCGGGCTAATCGTCGAAACCGACCTGTTCGTGAATCTCGTCGACCTTCAATTCCAGTCGATACGCCACGGCGATGAACAGCGCCTGGCACAGGCACAAGGTCGCGCTCAACGAGCGGAAGGCGAACGAGCTGCCTTCGTTGACCAGCAGCACGGTGTTGGCGCGTTTGGCCAGGGGCGAGAGGTTGCTGTCGGTGATGATCAGGGTTTTCGCCTGGTTGTGCTGGGCGATGCGCAGGCAGTGCTGGGTTTCCTTGCCATACGGGGTGAAGCTGATGGCGATGACCAGGTCATTGGCGCGCACGCTGCGCATCTGCTCGCGGTAGCTGCCGCCGAGGCCGGAGACCAGGTGGATGCGCTTGTTGGTGTGTTGCAGGTTGTAGACCAGGTAATCGGCGACCGCGAACGAGCGGCGCACGCCGACCACGTAGATGTTGTCGGCATTCACCACCAGGTCCACGGCTTTGTCGAAGGCTTCGTCATCGAGTTCCTGCCCCAGTCGCTCGATGCCGGACAGGGTCGCGTCGATGCATTCGCGGGCGAGGTCGCCGCCGCTGGCTTTCTGCGACTTGTTGGCGATCATGCTGCGAATGCGTTGCTGGTAGTTCTGTACCGGCGTGGTTTTGTGCGTATACGCCTCGCGGAACAGGGCCTGCATTTCGCTGAAACCGCTGAACCCGAAGCGCTGGGAAAACCGCACGATGGCCGACGGGTGCACTTCGCATTCGCGGGCGATGTCGCTGATGCGGTCGACCATGATCCGGTCGCTTTGCTGGCTCATGTAGCTGGCGATGCGTTTGAGCTGGCGCGGCAGGCTTTCGTATTCGTTGGTGATCAACTGCAGCAGACGCTCGGCATTGATCGGGGGGCTGACGAGTGCGCTGTCGGGCGTGCTCTCGGTCGTAGCCGGCTGATCGGTGCGGGACATAGGGAATCCTTCTGGCTTGTTCTTATAGGGCTGACTTTTGTGTCATCCCCTGACAACAGGTTGGCTGTGCGCAGTCTACAGGGTAGGCCGGAACAAAATCTTGAGCTTGCGGCCGACGTGAGGTTTGCTGAAACGATGCAGTCATGCAACTCCAGCGGGTTTACCTTTGTCGGGGTGGATGCGTATATTCAGGACATCATCAAGGCGCTGATTATTGTGGCGGCGGTGGTGATCGACCAATACCGCAACAAGCGTAAACTCAAGCGCTGAGTCGTCGAACAGACAGCCAATGCGCCACGCCTGACCCGCGTGGCGCAGCCGTTTGTCTTCTCTGTACAGCCGCCCGATTGAATTTCTTGCTATAAACGCACTCCGATAACCACCGCAAAGGCTGCCATAGAGCACTTTCCGGGCTTTGTCGGACAAATTCGCTGTCTTTTCAGTTGCTGAGGCCTCAAGTCGGCCTTAGACTGCCGGCCCTCGTAAATTGAGTGCCGGGTGGCGCTTGGAATAAACGGCGCCTTTCCGATGGCCAGACCTGGTCTGCCGGAATGCTCCCTAATTCGCCTTAATGCACGTTTTTTTATAGAGATATCAATGACAAAGGACAAGTTGCTGGCCATGCCGGCGGATGACTACATGAATGCCGAGCAACATGCTTTCTTCTCCGAGCTGTTGCAGAACATGAAAGTCGAAACCCATGAGCGCATCGAACAGAACCGCATCGCCATCGAGAGCCTGGACACCCCAGCCGATCCGGCCGACGCTGCTTCTGTCGAAGAAGAGCGCACCTGGCTGGTGAACGCGATCGATCGCGACCAGCGCATGCTGCCTCAGTTGGAACAGGCTCTGGAACGCATCAAAGAAGACAGCTTCGGCTGGTGCGACGACAGCGGCGAGGCCATCGGCCTGAAACGCCTGCTGATCAGCCCGACCACCAAGTACTGCATCGAAGCTCAAGAGCGTCACGAACAGATCGACAAGCACCAGCGTCAGGCCTGATTTCGTAGCGCCCCGCATCGCGGGCGAGCCACTCCTGTAGGAGCGAGGCTTGCCCGCGATGCTTTTTTTCGCCTGCGAAAATCTCAAGTACTTCTATTGACCTGCTGCAACGCCCACTACTAATGGACCATAGATAATGGCCTTGTAGTGGCGTTTAATGCCTGCACAACAATTAGAAGGTACATGGGGTGACGAAGATGACGAGAGACGGATCTCTGGTTGCGGCAGTGCCTGCACCAGTGTTTTTGCCGAAAAACCTTTGGCTGACGCCAACCCTGCAAAGCATCGCCCTGATGCTTTTGCTGTGCGGCATGGCGCTGGGTGGCTGGTCGCTTTACCTTTGCCTGCCACTGGCCGTGCTGGTTATCTGGCTGCCTCGCCTGCGTTCACGCGCCACTCCCGAAGCGACCCGTGTCGACGGCGCCAGTGCCATCGCCGAGTTGACTCGCGATCTTTCCTACACCACCAGTCATAACGCCTTGTCGGCCGCAGGCGTGGCCTTTTCGGTCAAGCAGCTGGCGGACAAACTGCAATCGCAACTCGACGCGGCGGCGCAAATCGTCAGCAACGCCGAAGTGATGATCGCGACCGAACAAGCCACCTCGACACTCAGTCGCGAAGCCCTCAGTGCGGCCAGCGAAGCTCATCAGAGCAGCGCAGCAGGGCGTACGGAACTTATTGAGTCCATCAGCCGCATGCATCAGCTCAGTCAGCGCGCCAGTAGCAGCCGTGAACTGATCGAGGCCCTGAGCCTGCGCAGTGACGATATTCAACGGGTCACCCTGGTGATTCAGTCGATCGCCAGCCAGACCAACCTGCTGGCCTTGAACGCCGCAATCGAAGCGGCCCGGGCCGGGGAACACGGTCGCGGGTTCGCGGTGGCGGCGGATGAGGTTCGCGGTCTGGCGGCACGCACGGCGACCGCTACCGGCGAAGTCGGGGACATGGTCGCCGATATCCAGCAGCGCACGGCGCAAGTGGTGGAGCAGATCCGCCAACTCTCCAGCGATCTCGACACCGGTGTCGAGCAGGTCGAACACACTGGCCAGCACCTGGAAAACATTGCGCGTCTGGCCGCCGGTGTCGAGCACCAGGTCGGGGAAATCGCCAGGGGCGCGGACACCAACCGTGAACAACTCGACAGCCTGTTCCACGCCATCGAACAGATGCGCAGCGACCTGGCGGTCAGCGACCAACAGACCCAGCGTCTGGCTCAGGCCGCCGTGCAAATGGAAGGTCAGGCCGAAACCATCAGCGAGCGACTCGCCGAAGTCGGGCTGGATGACTACCACCAACGGATTTATGACCTGGCCCGCGAAGGCGCGAGCCAGATTGCCGCGCGCTTCGAAGCGGATATCGATCAGGGCCGTGTCAGCCTCGATGACCTGTTCGATCGCAGTTACCAGCCGATCCCCAACACCAGCCCCGCGAAGTTTCAGACCCGCTTCGATCGCTATACCGATCAGGTCTTGCCGGCGATCCAGGAACCGTTGCTGCCGCGCCATGAAGGCCTGGTGTTTGCCATCGCCTGCACCCAGCAGGGTTACGTGCCCACCCACAACACAATCTTCAGTCAGCCGCTGACCGGCGATGCGCAGGTCGATACGGTACAAAACCGCACCAAGCGCAAATTCGCCGACCGCACCGGCATCCGCTGTGGCAGCCATCAACAGCCGGTGTTGTTGCAGACTTATACCCGCGACACTGGCGAACTGATGCACGACCTCTCGGTGCCGATCATGCTCAAGGGGCGGCATTGGGGTGGATTGCGGTTGGGCTACAAGCCGCAGAAGCCCAAGAATTAGAACAAGCGATAAATAACTTGTGGTGAGGTGGCTTGCCTGTGGCGAGGGGGCTTGCCCCCGTTGGGTCGCGAAGCGGCCCCCTACGTCCTTTCAGACAGACCGAGTTGCCTGGATTGACGACTGCTGCGCAGCCGAACGGGGGCAAGCCCCCTCGCCACAGGAAGCCCCTCGCCACAGGTTTTTCGTTGAATCAAGATAGGCGGGTCAGTGAACCTGGTGCATGCGCAGGTTCAGGTCGTCGACCACCCGCGCCCAGTCGGCGTCTTCACGCAATTGTTCTTTGAGGAAACCGGCTTGTTGCGGCGTCCAGAACTCGGCATCGATGAGTTTCTTGTCGTCGGCCAAGGGGGAATGACTGGCGATGAAATCGTCGATGGCTTTCTGGCTGGAGTCCAGGCCGAGTTGGTCGAACAAACCTTTCAAGTCGTGGGTAGGTGAATCCATCTTTATCTCCTTGCGGTCGCGATCTGAGGTGCGGCTTCATTGCATCTGAGGGGGCCGCGCTTCAGGAGTTCGAAAGCGATGTTGGAAAGCAGGAGAGAGCATAGACGGCAAATCCGACGATCAGGCTTTCAATGCACCGTTATCGACGGCAAGCTTCAGTTCCTTGGCGGCTTCCTGGGCAGCAACGGCGGCGACATCCGAGGTTTTAAACCAGCGATCCTTCTCGACCTGGTGATACGTCTCCTTGGTCAACGGTGGTTTAGGACGCATGACAATGACTGCCTGGAATTCGCCCTCGACCTCTCTGGCTTCGCCCCGGATAAAAAATTCACCGATATCAAATTCCGTCACGTAGCTGCCTTCCCTTGGAAATATATTGTTGTGTTGAACGCCATCCGTTCTGGGGACGGATTTCGTGGGTCAGGCAGTATGGCAGTAGTTGCCTGCCGGCGGCTGAGTTAAGTCGCCGGCATGACGAAACGTCTATTGGCATGAATGCAGACGAACGCGTCAGGCGCGTGACTCGAGTGAACGGGCGAGGGCGCAGGCTTCGTTATGGCTGCCACGGAAACCTCTTACACGGCCGGTGGAAATTTCCTTGATATGGAAGAAGGCGTTACCGGCCAGTACCACTTGAAAGCGTGGCAGCAGAAAGCTTTCCGGCTGAAACCCATGCGGCTGGAACAGCATCGGGAGCAAGGGGGCGGAGCTGTTTGCGCGCTTTGTTTGGGAGGAAACGAAGTGAGTCATTGTGCACATGTGAAGTCCTTTTCATTGTTTTGCCGACGTGTGTACGTCGTTTTGGGTAGTCTCGGTGAGCATGGCTGCTCTAGAATCACCCTCACTAGTGGGCGAATGGTGTTCATCTAAAGCAATTTTTTACTGGCGATATGTCGGAAAAGTGCTTTTTTTAAAGAGAATTTTCCCTAAAGTTGGTAATCCGGTTTCCTCTGGCTGTAAGAAGGGCGTTTTCCTTCAACATCTGACGACTTTCACAGAGGACGGCGCGAGGGGTACTCCAGTAACCTCACTGACCTCGCGAGGCATGAGCGCTCTGCTCGGCTCAGGATTTCAAACCGGGTCTTTCGGCAAACTTTCGGCATGGCCGCTTTTTTCTGCTGTGCGCTTCTTCTGCGTGCGGCATCATTTTCAGATGTGGGGATGTTTCCTTGGCAGTAAGTAATCTCGATATGCATGCTTTGTTCGTGCTGGGTGATTTGCGCGCAAAGCTGGTGAAACAGTTTCAGTCACGTTTCGTTTACATCACCGAACAGAACGCTGAAGGCATTTACATTGCCGAGATCGACACCGAAGAGGCGCTGGTGGTCGATGACAAGCCTGGCCTCAAGCTCAAGGTCGGCGATCATTTCAGCGCATCGGTATTGCCCAGTCGTGAAGGCGGCAAGCTCGACATCAAGTTCCGTGAAATCAAACTGACGGTTTATGGGCTGGGCGATTACGCCTTTGTCACCACCGCAGACGGTCACGCGATTGTGTTCAAGGAAGGTCATAGCGTGGTGATGGTCTTCGCCGCCCACCAGCAGTTGCAGGAAGGCCTGACCAAAACCCTGAAAGCCGTGACCGCCAAAGCCGCCAAGTGGCGCAAGGGCGAACTGATCACGTTCAAGGCCAGCGAGTAATGACCCTGACCCGCGCCGATTTCCACGAACAGAACCAGGCCAGCGCGCAAGTCGAAGCCCGGCGGCTGTTCGAGCAGAAGGCTGTTCTGCAGGGAGGTTGGCTGAGTTGGGTGGGGTCACAGATCTATACGCTGCGCCCGGCGGCGTACGCCAGCATGGTAAGAAGAGAGCTGGCACGCTTGCAGGAAACTTCCGAAAAGTAATTCATGCCCCTCGAAAGCAGGAACCTCTACTACAGTCAGTTGACTGAGTATTCAGAGGCTTGCGGTCTTCTGTCAGGCCATCCTGCTATTGCTGTGAACAGCACGAGGTGCAAAAGCATGAAAGGATTTCGACGGTTGCTGGCCGTTGCCCTGGCCACGTTTGGCGTGTTGAGTTCATCCCTTCCGGTATCCGCTGCCCAGGCGCCGATCCACTTCGCCGACCTGAACTGGGAAAGTGGCAGCCTGATCACCGACATCCTGCGGATCATCGTTGAGAAGGGCTACGGCTTGCCGACCGACACCTTGCCCGGCACCACCATCACCCTGGAAACCGCACTGGCCAACAATGACATTCAGGTCATTGGCGAAGAGTGGGCTGGTCGCAGTCCGGTCTGGGTCAAGGCTGAAGCCGAGGGCAAAGTCGTGAGCCTGGGCGATACGGTCAAAGGTGCGACTGAAGGCTGGTGGGTGCCTGAATATGTGATCAAGGGCGACCCGGCCAAGGGCATCAAGCCGCTGGCGCCAGGTTTGCGCAGTGTCAGTGACCTGCCAAAGTACAAGGATGTGTTCAGCGATCCGGAAAGCCCGGGCAAGGGACGCTTCCTCAACAGCCCGATTGGCTGGACGTCGGAAGTGGTGAACAAGCAGAAACTCACGGCCTATGGCCTGAACGACAGTTATGTGAATTTCCGCAGCGGTTCCGGGGCGGCGCTGGATGCAGAGATCAGTTCGTCGATCCGTCGCGGCAAGCCGGTGCTGTTTTACTACTGGTCACCGACGCCGTTGCTCGGGCGCTTCAAGCTGATTCAGCTGGAGGAGCCACCCTTCGATGCAGAAGCCTGGAAAACTCTGACCGATGCTGACAACCCCAATCCGAAACCGACTCGCTCGCTGGCCTCGAAGCTGTCGATTGGCGTGTCCACGCCTTTTCAGAAACAGTATCCGCAGATTGCCGATTTCTTCAGCAAGGTCGATTTTCCGATCGCCCCTTTGAACAAGGCGCTGGCTGAAATGAGCGAAAAACACACCCCGCCACGTCAGGCGGCGGAGGCGTTCATGAAGGCGCACCCGGAGGTGTGGCAGGCGTGGGTGCCAAAGGATGTGGCGGATAAGGTTTCCGCCAGTCTCCAGTGACTAATGTGGCGAGGGAGCTTGCTCCCGCTCGGCTGCGCAGCAGTCGTAAAACCTGCTTACACGGTGTTGGGTGAAAGAAAGTCAGGGCTGCTACGCAGCCCAGCGGGAGCAAGCTCCCTCGCCACAAGTTATGTGCAGGGTTAAAAACGAGTCTGCACCGCCAATTCAAACGTCCGCGGTGTCCCGAGGTAATACGCCGGCGACACATGCGCAAACTCGGCATACACCTCATTGGTCAAATTACGCACCCGGCCAGTAACGGTGGTGTGCCGGTCGACCTTGTAACTGAGGAACGAACCATAGAGCGTGTACGAAGGCACGGTCATGGTGTTGGCGCTGTCGGCAAACACAGAGGCCACGTACCGCGCATCGACACCGCCTTGCCATTGTGGCGCGAAGTCATAGGTCAACCACAGATTGCCGACCCGGTCCGGCACGTTGGTCGGTGTGTTGCCCTTGCGTGAAACCACCACGCCGGCCGCGTTCTTCTCGGTGAACTCGTCGTACTGCGCATCGACCCACGCGAAGTTGCCCTCAGCCAACAGCTTATCGGTGATCCGCAACGAGCTGGCCAACTCGATTCCTTTGGAGGTCTGCTGCCCCACGGGAATGCTGGTGGTCGGGTCCAGTGGATCGGTCACGGCGAAATCCTTGCGCTCTATCGTGTACGCCGCCACCGTTGCCGAACCGCGCCCGTCCAGATAATCGAACTTGCTGCCAACTTCCCATTGCTTGCCGGTGGACACGTCAAAATTCTGCGTGCCGTTGGGCTGTTCGGCGGCGGTGCTGTATTGCACGTAGACGTTGGCGGAGGGAATGAACTGGTAGGTCAGGCCGACCCGAACGGTCACCGGCTCCCAGCTGCGTTTCAAATGCCGGGGATTGCTGGCGGTCACTTCCCGGTGATTGGTCACGTCCAGGTCGATATCGTCGTAACGCAGGCCGGTCAGCAACGCCAGTTTGTCGGTCAGCGCCAGTCGGTTCTCGGCGAACAGGGCTTTGGTCGTCACCTCGTTGGTCTTGTCGCTGACAAACCCCGGTTTAGTGCCGGGGATGTCATAGAAGTGCCCTGGCTGAAAGTTGTTCGGGTCGCCGGTGCTGGCGCCTTTGACGTTCAACGGCGAGTTGGTGGTCTGGTTGACCTTGTACTCGAAACCACCAGACCAAGTGGTGTCCAGGCCAAACAGCGAATTGTCGTGGCGCAGCTCGAACTGGTTGCCGTTCTGCTCGCCCTGATGCCGGACCTGATACGCCGTGGAGCGGTTCACCGCGCTGTTGTCGGCGTTGTACTGGTAGGTTTCCAGGTTGCGGTAATCGCGCTGGCTGTCGAGGTGATAAAGGGTGTTGCGCAGGGTGGTGCTGTCGTTGATCCGGTAGTCGATGATCGAGCGAACCCAGAGGGTGCGTTGCTCATAACGCCCGTCTTCGACGTTGTAGTTGTTGAAGCGGTTGTGCCTGTCGATTTTAAGTTCGCCGGCCTTGGGGTTCAGCACGGGCGTGCCCCAGTAGGGACTGTCTTCGTGTTCGTCCTGATATTCCAGGGCCAGGGTGTGGGACAGATTGGACGTCAGGTCGCTGAGCAGCGAGAACGCTACGCTCCAGGCATCGCGCTCCTGACGGTCGATGTAGCCATTGCCGGTGTTGTGGCTGACGTCGAGCCGCGCGTAATGCTGCACATCAGCGCCGGGCTCGCTGAGCGCGTGATTGAGGCCGAACGCGGTCTCGGTGGTGTCATACGTCCCGTAGCTGACGCGGCCCTCGACCGCTTGCTCTTCGCGGGTCGCGAGTTTGGTCACGTAGTTCAATGAGCCGCCCACGGAGCCCGCGCCATTGATCAGCGACGACGGGCCGCCCACCAGTTCCACCCGATCATAAATCCACGCATCCACCGGCCGGGCAAGGCCGCCGGAGACGTTGATGCCGTTGAACATCTGGGTGATCTGGCTGCTGGTGAAACCGCGGTAGGAGACGAACCCGCCGAAACCCGGCGGGGCGCTGGCATTGACGCCGGGCAAGGTGTTGGCAGCGTCCTGGAAGTTTTGCGCGCCGTGGCGCTCGATGTCGTTACGGTTGGCGATGGCCACCGAGGCCGGGGTTTCACGCACGCTCAGGCCCAGGCGCGAGGCCATGCCGCTGGCTTGATCGAGGCTTAGCCCCGGCTCGGCCGTCGCTTCGCCATCAATGGTAATAGGCGCCAGGTCGACAGTGGATTGCGCCCAGGCGTTAACAGACAGGCAGCCGCAAAGGCTGGCCAGTAAAGGAATGCGTTTCATCGATGAATCCTGAATTCTTGGCTAGGAAGCAGCGCACAGGCAAACGTCACGCGTTGGCGTGGTGGGCTGATCGGAATAGGCGAAGAAACTCAGGCGAAAGGCGGGGCGCGAGGATTGGCCGAAGGCCAGGTGAAGCGGGCAGGGAGGTCAGCACTGGCGACGACGGCCAAGGGCGGACTGTGTTGCTCCGGGAGGATCGCCAGGGTCAGACTGGAGTTGAGCGCCGGGCCCATGCCGCCGGTGGAACACAGCGGGCAACCGAAGGCTTTGGACAGGGTCGGCAGTTTGTCTTCGGAGCTGTTCGGGGAGGCTGGCGCCTGAGTGGCCGGATCAACCGAACAGAACTGGCCGCCGATGCCGTTGAGCTGCATCCCGACCATTTGCCCGTGACCGATACTGCAGGCGAACACGTTGAACAGGACGCAGCAATAAAGCATCCAGGCCATCAAAGTGCGATCAGTTCGGGCGAATTTCATGGAGCGGTACTTTACCACCGTCGATGACAAATACCCTTACAAAAACGTTCAAGGAGGTTCATCCTGCTGCAACATTTCACGCTGGATGTCTGAATATGAGCTTAATGGTCGCGCAATGGATTGCAGCAATCTTCCTCTTGATCAGCCTGGTCCATTTGTACTGGGCGGCGGGCGGCAAGTTGGGGAGCGAGGCGGCGGTGCCACGCGTGCCCGGGGAGGGCGGCGCGGAGTCCAGGCCGGCGTTCAAGCCGTCGGGGTTTGCCACGTTGCTGGTCGCGGTGGGGTTGCTGTTGATTGCGATGCTCGTATGCCTGCGGGTCGGCCTGTACTTGCCGGCGGTGCAGCACTGGGCGCTGCAATGGGTGATCAGCGCCATTGCGATGCTGATGTTTGCCCGGGCGATTGGCGACTCGAACCTGGTGGGGTTCTTCAAGCAGGTCAAGGATTCGAAGTTTGCCCGGCTCGACACCTGGGCGTATTCGCCATTGTGTGTGGTGTTAGGGGCCGGGTTGTTGGCAGTTGCCTGGATCTGAATTGTTGCTGAAAAGCTTCGCGGGCAAGCCTCGCTCCTACAGGATCGCGCAAAATCTGTAGGAGCGAGCGGTGCGACGATTCGACTTGCCCGCGAAGAGGCCGTGTCATTCACCACAAACCTCTAAACCTGGCCCTGATTCTCAGTGCGCCGGCTACTCACCTCAGCCGGCACATCATCCCCCGCCATGCGCTTGCGAAACAGCGCCGCGCGGGCCAGCAGCAACGTGGTCACCGGCACC
Organism: Pseudomonas sp. RT6P73; assembly: GCF_054897715.1. NCBI lineage: Bacteria > Pseudomonadati > Pseudomonadota > Gammaproteobacteria > Pseudomonadales > Pseudomonadaceae > Pseudomonas > Pseudomonas sp. RT6P73. Next base: position 2,150,873 of record NZ_JBUBUV010000002.1, read on the forward strand.
GTGATCGACAACAAGATCGGAATCAGCCAGGCATGCAGCACCGGCCCGGACTTGAGCGCCGAAAAGTAGATGATCGAGGCCAGCGCCACGCACCACGCCCCCAAGGTCGAGGCCAGCGCCGGTGGGTGCATGCGCTGAAAGTAATCCTTCATCCGCACCAGGCCAATGGCGCCGATCAGCGCAAACACACTGCCGAGCACCAGCAGGATCGCCACCGGAATTTCAACCCACAGAGACAGTTCCGCGTTCATTCGATCACCTCGCCACGCAGCAGGAATTTGGCCAGGGCAAACGAGCCGACGAAGCCGAACAGGGCGATCAGCAGCGCCGCCTCGAAGTACGTGTCACTGGCATAACGAATGCCCAGCGCCAACATCATCAGCATCGCGATGATGTACAGGTAATCCAGCGCCAGAACCCGGTCCTGGGCCGACGGGCCTTTGAACAGGCGAATCAGGGTCAGGATCATCGCCAGGGAAAACAGGAACAGGCTCAGCAGGATCGCGTTCGACAGCAATTCGCTCATTCGAAGATCTCCATCAAGGGGCGCTCATAGGTCGCCTTGAAGTGCTCGATAAACAGCGCTTCATCATCCAGATCGAACACGTGCAGCAACAGGATGCTGCGGTCCAGCGCCAGTTCCGACCAGACCGTGCCGGGGACCACCGTGCAGATCATCGACAGCGCCGCCAGGCCGTTGGCATCGCGCAGGTCCAGCGGCACTTTGATGAAACGCGAGCGCGGTGGACGGCGACCGGCGTTGAGCACGCCCCAGGCCACGGCCAGGTTCGACACCAGCACGTCGCGACCGACCAGAAAGAACAGACGCAGGATCACCCCGGGCCGACGAATGCGGATCGGCAGCGGCCGCAACTTGCGCATCATCAGCGGCGCGCAGAACCCCAGCACTGCGCCGAGCAACAGGTTGCCGGGGCTCATCGACAAGTTCAGCACCAGCCACAACAACCACAAGGCCAGCGACAACCACGGTGCCGGAAACAGACGCTTCATGGCTGCACCTCCAGCATCGCCGCCCTGGCTTCCGGGCTCGGGACCACACGCGTGCCCAGCACCGCCATGACGTATTGCTGCGGGTTATTCAAGGCATCGGCGGCGGCCTGGGTATAACGCATCAGCGGTTCGGCCTTGAAGGTCAGCGCAACGCTCAGCCCCAGCAGGACGATGATCGGCACGCACTCGAAGCGGCGCAACAAGGGTGATGGCCGTTCTTCGGGGGTCCAGAAACGCTGGATGCCCAAGCGCGAGAACGCAATCAACGACGCCAGCCCGGACAGGATCAACAACGCCAGCAAACCCCACGCCGCGTTCGACACCGGTTCATCAGCGCCATTGCCCAATCCCAACGGGTTGAGCAGGGCGCTGAGCAGGCTGAGTTTGCCGATAAATCCGGACAGCGGCGGCATGCCGATGATCAGTAGCGCGCAAGCGATAAAGCTCAAACCGAGGAACGCCATGGTCCAGGGAATCACCTGGCCGACCACGGCTTTCTGTTCGTCATCGAGGTTGATGCCTTTGGGCGGTTGCAGGGATTCCATCGGTCGTGGCAGCAGGTCGCCGTCGTCGAACAGCGGCATTTCATTGGCCGACCGGGAGCGCTCGATCAATTCCGCCAGCAGGAACAACGCGCTCAACGCCAGGGTCGAGCTGACCAGATAGAACAGCGCCGCGCCGATCAGGTTGGGCTGGGCAAAACCGATAGCCGACAGCAGGATCCCCGCCGACACCAGAATGCTCAGGCTGGCCATGCGTTCCAGCCGTTGTGCGGCGAGAATCGCCACGCCGGCGCAGACGATGGTCGCCATGCCGCCGTAGATCAGCCAGTCACCGCCAAAGTACGCGGACGCCCCGGCCTGGCCGGAGAACAGCAGGGTCCACAAGCGCAGCAAGGTGTACACGCCGACCTTGGTCATGATCGCGAACATCGCCGCCACCGGCGCGCTGGCCGCCGAATAGGCCGGCACCAGCCAGAAGTTCAGCGGCCACATCCCGGCCTTGGCCAGGAACGCTACCGCGAGAATCCCCGCGCCGGCATGCAGCAGGCCGCGATCGGCTTCCGGGACCAGCGGGATTTTCAGCGCCAGATCAGCCATGTTCAGCGTGCCGGTGACGCCATAGATCAGCGCCGCGCCGATCAGGAACAGCGACGACGCCAACAGGTTGATCGAGATGTAATGCAAGCCCGACGACACCCGTGCCCGGCCCGAACCGTGGAGCATCAGGCCGTAGGAGGCCGCCAGCAGCACCTCGAAAAACACGAACAGGTTGAACAGATCCGCCGTCAGGAACGCGCCGTAAAGGCCCATCATCTGGATCTGGAACAGCGCATGGAAACTCGAGCCGGCGCCGTCCCAGCGCGCCATCGCAAACAGCAAGGCGCTGACGCCGATGATCCCGGTCAGCACCAGCATCAACGCCGACAAGCGATCGACCACCAGCACGATACCGAACGGCACCTGCCAGTTACCCGGCAGGTAGACGCCGATCGAGCCGGGCACGCCGGTGGTCTGCGCCCATTGCAGCAACATCACGGAGATCCCCAGGCCCAGCAGGCTGGAGAACAGGTTGATCTTGGCCTTCAACGGGCGATGTTTCTCGCCCAGCATCAGCATGATGGCGGCGGTCAGCAGCGGCAGCAGAATCGGTGCGGCGATCAGGTGCGTCATCGCAGTCATTCTTTAGGCTCCCGGCCATCCACATGGTCGGTGCCGGTCAAGCCGCGGGAGGCCAGCAGCACCACCAGAAACAGCGCGGTCATGGCAAAGCTGATCACGATGGCGGTCAGCACCAGCGCTTGCGGCAGTGGATCGGTGTAATGCAGCAAGTCCTGCGGCACGCCGTCCTTGATGATCGGCTCCTTGCCGATGAACAGGCTGCCCATGCTGAAGATGAACAGGTTGACCCCGTAGGACAGCAGGCACAGGCCCATCACCACCTGAAACGTCCGTGGCCGCAAAATCAGCCAGACGCCGGACGCGGCGAGTACGCCGATGGCGATTGCGATGACTTCTTCCATCAGACGGCTCCTTTGGTGGCGACGGATCTAGGCAGGGCAGCGGTCTTGTGACCCCGTACCGATTGGTGCGCGAGGGCGGTGAGGATCAACAGCGTCGAGCCGACCACCACGGCGTAGACGCCGATATCAAAGAACAACGCACTGGCGATGTGAATGTCGCCCAGCACCGGCAATCCGAAATGCCAGGTGTGGGTGGTCAGGAACGGATATCCAGCGGCCATCGCGCCGAGCCCGGTGACCGTGGCGAACAGCAGGCCGGTGCCCATCCAGCGCAGCGGTCGCAGGCTCATTTGCGCTTCGACCCACTGGGTGCCGGCAACCATGTATTGCAGGATGAACGCGACCGACATCACCAGCCCGGCGACAAAACCACCACCCGGCAGGTTATGCCCGCGCATGAACAGGTAGAACGACACCACAAAGGCAATCGGCAGCAGCAGACGTACCAGCACCGCCGGGACCATCATGAAGCCGAGCGCGGTGTCGCTGGCCTGACGCGGGTTGACCAGGTCGGTGACGACGTCGGGCGCCAGCAGACGCTGCTGGGCGGGTAACTGCAGGCTTTCTTTCGGCGGGCGGAAGCGTCGCAGCAGGGCGAATACGGTCAGGGCCACGGCCGCCAATACGGTGATTTCACCGAGGGTGTCGAAGCCACGGAAGTCCACCAGCATCACGTTGACCACGTTGCTGCCGCCGCCTTCGGGCAGGGCGCGACTGAGGTAGAACGAGGAAATGTCGTTGGGCGTCTGGCGCGTCAGCATCGCGTAGGACAGCAACGCCATACCGCCACCGACCACGGTCGACAGCAGCAAGTCGCGGATGCGACGGATGCGCGCCTTGCGCAGGGTGCTCGGCAGCGGCGACACCTCTTCGATCCGGCGCGGCAACCAGCGCAGACCGAGGAGGATCAGCACCGTGGTCACCACCTCGACCACCAGTTGCGTCAGCGCCAGGTCCGGCGCCGAGAACCACACAAACGTAACGCAGGTCATCAGGCCGCAGACGCTGACCATGGTCAGGGCCGCGAGCCGGTGATACTTCGCCTGCCACGCCGCGCCGAGGGCACAGGCAATCGCCAGCAGCCAGAGGGTCACGAACACGATCGAGCCCGGAATCTTCGGCCGGTCACCCCAGCTCAGGCTGCTGTGCAGCATCGGGATCAACCCGGCGAGCACCGCCGCGAGGACCACGAGGAACAATTGGGTTTGCAGGCGTTTGGTGCTGATCCGCCGCTCCAGCCGACGGGCCAGGCGCATCATGATCACCAGGCTGCGTTCGAACAGGCGCTTGCCGTTGAACCGGCCAATGATCGGCGGGTATTTGAAACGCCCGAGTTTGAGCTGCTTGCGCAACAGCAGATACAGCGCGATGCCGCAGGACATGGCGATCAGGCTCATGATCATCGGCGCGTTCCAGCCGTGCCAGATCGCCAGACTGTATTCGGGCAAGGTTCCACCTACCACCGGCAGGGCAGCCGCGGCCAGCAACGGGCCGACCACTTGCGCCGGGAAAATCCCCACGATCAGACAGGCGAACACCAGCAATTCAACCGGCGCGCGCATCCAGCGTGGCGGTTCGTGCGGGGTGTGGGGCAGGTCGGTGGCGGTCGGGCCGAAGAACACGTCAACGGTGAAGCGCAGCGAGTAGGCGACGCTGAAGGTGCCGGCGATGGTCGCGACAATCGGCAAGGTCATCTCGATCCAGGCCGTGGCGTTGATGAACACGGTTTCGGCGAAGAACATCTCTTTCGACAGGAAGCCGTTGAGCAGCGGCACTCCGGCCATCGAGGCGCTGGCGACCATCGCCAGGGTGGCGGTGAACGGGATCAGCTTGATCAGGCCACTGAGCTTGCGAATGTCCCGGGTGCCGCTTTCGTGGTCGATGATCCCGGCGGCCATGAACAGCGAGGCCTTGAAGGTGGCATGGTTGAGGATGTGAAACACCGCGGCCACGGCGGCCAGCGGACTGTTCAGGCCCAATAGCAGGGTGATCAGGCCGAGGTGGCTGATGGTCGAGTAGGCCAGCAAACCCTTGAGGTCGTTCTGGAACATCGCGCAGTACGCGCCGAGCAACAGGGTGCAAGCCCCGGCACCGCTGACGATGTAGAACCATTCTTCACTGCCGGACAGCGACGGCCACAGTCTTGCGAGCAGGAACACCCCGGCCTTGACCATGGTCGCCGAGTGCAGATAGGCCGAAACCGGTGTCGGCGCCGCCATCGCGTGGGGTAGCCAGAAGTGGAAGGGGAATTGCGCACTTTTGCTCAGGGCGCCGATCAGGATCAGGGGCAGCAGGATAGGGTAGAGGTAGTGGGCGCGAATCAGATCGCCGGCGGCCAGGACCTTGTCCAGGTCATAGCTGCCGACCACATGGCCGAGCAGCATGACCCCCGCCAGCAAGCACAATCCGCCTGCGCCGGTGACCATCAGCGCCATATAGGCGCCGCGTCGCGCATCGGCGCGGTGGTGCCAGTAGCCGATCAACAGGAATGAAAAGAGACTGGTCAGCTCCCAGAAAAACACGATCTGGATCAGGTTGCCGGAGATCACCAACCCGAGCATCGCGCCCATGAACGCCAGGAAAAACGCAAAGAACCGCGGCACCGGATCGTCCGGTGACATGTAGTAGCGTGCGTATAAAGAAACCAGCGTGCCGATGCCCAGCACCAGCATCGAAAACAGCCAGGCGAAACCGTCCATGCGCAGCACGAAGTTAACGCCCAGGCTGGGCAGCCAGAAGAACTCTTCACGAATGACGCCGCCATCGGCGATTTGCGGGTACAAGAGGGCAACCTGCACGGTGCCTATCAAGGCCACCAGGCCAGCCAACAAAGATTCGGTGTTACGCGCGTTGTGAGGCAGCAAAGCCGCCAGACAGCTGCCGATAAAAGGCAGAAGCAGTAGAACTATCAGGGACATAGGCTTCTAATCTGCGGAAGTTTGTGAAGCATCATACGTGCCAGCTCCCGGATCACCAAACGCCAAGCTGTCGCAGAATCCTACAAGATAGATGGGAAAAGCCTGATTCACATTGTTTCAAAGGGGTGGATTTGATCGTTCCCACGCAGAGCGTGGGAACGATCAGTGTTCGGTTTCCTGTACCGAATCTTCTTCAACTTCGGGTATTGCCTTACCCTTGGTCTTCAACTCACTCACAATCACCGCCGCCACAATCAACCCCGCACCCACCAGCGCAATCGCCGGTAACCGCTCCCCTGCTATCCTTCCGACAATCCCGGCCCATACCGGCTCCCCCGCATAAATCAACGTCGCCCGGGTTGGCGAGACGCTTTTCTGCGCCCAGTTCATCGCCACCTGAATTGCCGCACTTGCCGCGCCTAGCCCCAACGCGCTGCACAGCAACAGCCATGAGAAACCCGGAATCACTTCCTGAGTCGGCACCACCATAAGGAACGACAGCACCGAGGTGGTCGCCAGTTGCACCACCGTCACCCGGCGTACATCGACCTGACCGGCATAGGTGCTGATCAGAATGATTTCCGCCGCAATCGCGACAGCGCTGATTAACGTAGCGATTTCACCCGGACTGAAGTTGAAAGAAGCTCCGGCTGGCCCGGACAGCAGCATCAATCCGGTAAACGCCAGCATGATTCCAATGCTCGGCATCAGCCCCGGACGCCGTCCCAGCACCAGCCATTGCAGCAACGGTACGAAGGGCACGTACAGCGCCGTGATAAACGCCGACTGACTGCTGGGAATGCTTTGCAAGCCGACAGTCTGCAAGCCATAACCGAGCATGATCGCCACGCCGATAAACGCCCCGGCCTTGAGTTCGAACAAGGTCAGTTCCCGCAGCTGACGCCAGGAGAACAGCACCACAATGATCGCCGCCGCGGCAAAGCGCAGGCCGACGAAAAACATCGGCCCGCTGACGGTCATTGCGTGCTGCACCAGCAAGAATGTCCCGCCCCAGACCATGGTGATCAGCACCAGCACGCACTCGGCCTTGCTGAACCGCGAGAAACGGGAAGAAGTGGGAGAGGCGTTCACCGACGTCATGACCTTGCGCGCTACCTGAGGGGGACGCACAATGCGCCGAATGTTGCGCAGTATACTGCCCAACCCCATCGAGTGAGCAATATAGTGCACAAAGATTCTACCCCGCGGGCTTCGGTCCTTCAGCACGTCAGCCAGAACGTCCGACGCCTGCGCCATGCCGCCGACATGAGCCAGACCGCGCTGGCCGAAAAGTCCGGTGTCAGCCGCCGCATGCTGGTGGCGATCGAGGCCGGCGAGAAAAACGTCAGCCTGACCACCCTCGACCGCGTGGCCGAAGCGCTGGACGTGGCGTTCAGTGATTTGATCCAGGCGCCGGATGCCCGCGACCCGAGCCGCATCAACGAAGTCGCCTGGGCCGGAACGATTCCCGGCAGCAAAGCCGTTCTACTGTCCAAAGCCACCGCCACCCGTGAAGTGGAGCAATGGGAATGGTGCCTGCAACCGGGGGAGATTTATCCGTCGCAACCGGATGCGGAGGGTTGGAGTGAGCAGATCTATGTGTTCGCAGGCTGCTTGACGTTGATGCTGGGAGATACGCCGCATCAGATTGGCGCGGGTGAGTTTTTCATGTTTGCCAGTAACCAGCCGCATTCCTACCGCAATGATGGAAACGTGGCGACGCAATTTGTGCGGAACGTAGTGATTTGATTACAGGCTACCGTTCGTCGGAAGTCATCACCAACCTGTTATTTCTGACAGTAGACGCAGAGTCCGATTGAACTTCAAATAGAGATCAGTTCGCGCTGTGTGCCGCGCGGTACTTCGGCAATACATATTCATTGCTAATCAGGCTCTCTTGAACGTCAAGTGAAAGGAATCTTTAAATGTTACACAAACTCAAAATTCTCGAAGCTGTAGAAAACGAAATTAAGCTGAAACTTGTCCCCGATGGGGCAACAGCTGAAATCCCCCATATACCCAATATTGAGAAGGGCGATATTGTCCGTCTTTTTGTTGTTGACGTGTTTGTTGCGGAGCAACTTTTGATTGGCGATGAGAAGTTTCCAATCCACCTTAAAGTGTCAAGGCGGATGTTGCTGAACTTCGTAGAGCGTTCTGCAGATTTTACATATAGGGTCGATCGTGAGGGGGACGTTCGAATTTCCCCTCCTGCCACTTACCGCATCAGTGATTCCTGATCGAATCGGTTTTGTAGAAATGCTCAACTTTCTGTTTGAAAGTTGGGCATTGCTGCTTGAGTGTTGCTCAAGCAACAATGAACCCACATTTTGTTGCAACGGTGTTCAGATACTTCCTCTAGAACGACCATATTTTTATCAATAACAACGATTAATTGTTTTGGCACGACTTGTGTTACAGGTCTCGGGTACTCACCAGGATCCCGGAGTCGGCCCCATGACAACCTCTGCCCAACCCCCTCGCACCGCCCCACATCATCCACTCTGACGCCGAAGCCATCGCCGTCGCGCACAAGCTCGCCGTACGCTTCGCCGAGTCACACCTCGCCAGCGATGACGCGCTTAACGCCGTTAGTAACGCCGAATTCGAACTCACCGGCCAACGCACCTTACTGCTGCACGGATCACTTCACGATCCGCTGCGCTGGAAACTTCACCTCATTGGCAATTTTCGCCTTAACGGCATTCACCCTGTCACGCTTGTGTGACCAGCATTTTATGGTCGCCAGCAAGACGATAAGAATTTCCTGTACCCGACCTGATTACTGTCGCAATGGCAGACAAGGTCGTGATTTTGTAGTTTACCCATCTTGCCATTCGTCGGATTTTCTATCGGACCTGTTACTTCTGACAGTAGATCTTCGCTTGAAAACAATCTTATATAGATTCTGTGCGTAGCCACGGCGCAGTGAGTGGTTTGAGCGCGCGTCATATCAAATTAATTCTAGAAGAGCAAGGGAGTTGTGTATGTCTTCAAATAAATCGAGTTTCGGGTTGGAAATAATGCCGAAAGATGGGGGTTTTAAAAATGGGTTTACAGCAGTAGCTGAAATTGGCGCCGGCGACTTTATTGAGCTAGCGCTAAGATATAGGCTGCCGGGTGCTGATTTTTACAGCTTCAAACTGTTTGACTCGGATGGCTCGCCGACTACCTGTACTGTTTTAGCGGAAGACGTGAAACCCCTCTGGGGGAAAAAGCCGAAGTTTTATGCCGTTGCCCGTTTCGAGTTCGCGGAAAAACAAGAGTCTAATGAAGTAGAAGTTGATCTTAGCTAAACGTATAAAAGGTAGAAACAAGTGCTCTTCTCTTTAGGCTTCTAAACAGGGCGAGCACTTGGGTTCAAGTGTTGCACCACAAACAGTGTTTTCACAGCTTGCTCGGATTGAGGAGGCTGTGTCTCTGCAATTTTCAGTTTTGTCTGCGAAAATTCTTCAGTTTGGTATTTGGCCCGGCTCATGCATTAGGACTCTATATCCAACCGGAGTCCGAAAATCATCATGAATACTAGCGCCATCCGAGGTTCTTTGTTTTTTAAGTTCTACGTGGTTTCAGGAGTGCGCCCCCATGCCTCGTGAAATCCGTATCAACGCCTTCGACATGAACGGCGTCGGCCATCAGTCGCCGGGATTGTGGGCGCATCCGCGGGACCGCTCGTGGCAGTACAAGGACCTCGAATACTGGACCGACCTGGCGAAGATCCTTGAGCGTGGCAAGTTCGACGGCCTTCGCCGCAACGCACCCCGGCGCTCTATCAGGCTGGCGCATCGAGTCGCGGCAAGCAGTTCGCTGCCGAACATGCCGAGTGCGTGTTTGTCGCGGCGCCGTCGAAAGTGCTGCTGAAGAATACCGTGGCCGACATTCGTCGTCGCCGCCGAGGCCGGAGGCGACCCGTCGAAGATCCTGATCTTCAACCTGCAAACCGTGACCGTCGGCGAGACTGACGCCAAGGCGAAGGCGAAGTTCGGGGTCAGTTACGAAGGGGCAATGGCGTTGATTTGCGGCTGGACCGGGATCGATTTCAGCCAGTTCAAACCGGATGAGCCGCTCAAGCATGTGCACACCAACGCGATTCAATCGGCGGTGGAAGCGTTCTCGACGGCTGATCCGAACAAGGTCTGGACGCCTAACGAATTGGCCGATTGGGTCGGCATCGGCGGGTTCGGGCCGTTGTTTGTTGGCAGCCCCGAAACCGTTGCCGATCTGCTGCAGGAGTGGGTTGAGGAGACCGATGTGGACGGTTTCAACCTGGCTTATGCATTGACCCACGAAACTTTCATCGACGCCGTGGAGTTGCCGGTGCCGGAATTGCAGAAGCGGGGGGTGTACAAGACCGAATACGCGCCAGGGACCTTGCGCGAGAAGTTGTTCGGGGCAGGGCCGCGATTGCCGGAGATTCATCCGGGTGCGGGGTATCGGGATCTGGCGGGGTTGCGGCAGCAGGAGAAGAAAGTGGTGTCTGCATAGGCCCTGTGGCGAGGGGGCTTGCCCCCGTTGGGTTGCGAAGCGGCCTTGGCTTTTTTCACTCAACACCGTGAGATCAGGTTTTGCGACTGCTACGCAGCTGAACGGGGTGATGCGGCATTCCGACAAGCCCCCTCGCCACAGCCCATGAACAGGAGGTCAAACCCATGAGCGTGCATGAACTCAAACGTCCGCCAGTCGCGGACACCGCCCAGTGGCGGATCGATGTGCCCAAGGCTTTGGAGCAGATGCGCCACTGGGCGCAGGTCAGTCCGTTGCAGCCGACGTTGCGGCACAAGCGCCACGGTCAGTGGTGTGTCTGGCGCTGGATCGACGTCTTGCGCGATGTCGAGCGGCTGTCTGCCGAACGCCTGCAACGGCTAGCCACTGAAATTGACAGTCGCCTGGCCCCTCAAGGCACTTGGCGTCGACGTCTCTGTGACTGGGTCGGGCAAAGGTGACGCGTTCTACTTCGGTACCTCTTGATGACCGCTCCAGGGGTTTGGCGCCTATTATCGTCCAGGAGATTTTCGAGATGAACCATTGACCATTGAGAACGCCATGACTCAAACCCAGCGCGGACAGGCGCCCGACACCATCCTCCACGCGGACATCCTGATCGTCGGCGGCGGCCTCAGCGGGGCGATGCTGGCGGCGCAGTTGTTGCGATTGCCTGGCAAGCGTTCGTTGCTGGTGGTCGAACCGCGCGCCGAACTCGGCCGGGGCGAGGCGTACAGCGCGGTCGAGTTGGGCCACACGCTCAACGGCAATGCCGCACGCATGAGCGTCGACCCGGACAACGTCGATGACCTGACCCAATGGCTGACCGAGCACATCGCGGCCGGTGGCTGGCCCGAGTCGGATGAGCAGCATGTGCCGGTCAGCGAATTGTTCCCGCCACGGGGGCTTTTCGGTGTGTACGTGCAGCAGCGTCTGACGGAGGCGCAATCGGTGGGCGCGGTGAATGGTTCAACGGTCGAGCATGTGCAGGCCGAAGTGGTTGATCTGCAAGCCCGGTGCGATTCGGTGCTGCTGACCCTGAATGACGGGCAATGCTTGCACGGCGCGTACGCGGTGCTGGCCACGGGGATGTTTCCCGCCGCGCGCACGCCGCAAACCGAGTCCAGCGGCTTGAATGCTGCAGCGCTCGATCCGTGGGATGTCGCGGCCATGCGCCGGTTAGACCCTCAGTCGACGGTGTTGATCATCGGTTCGGGCCTGACTATGGTCGATGCCGTGGTGTCGCTGGAGCAGGCCGGCCATCGCGGGCCGATCGATGTGTTTTCCCGTCACGGCTTGCTGCCGCACGTGCGCCGGCAACCGCCGGCCTGGGTGGATTTTCTCGCCGAGGACCCGAGCATTCGCACGCCTCGACAGTTGGTGCGCGAACTGCGCCGGCATTGCCGGGACGCCATCGCTCAAGGGATCGACTGGCAGTCGCCGCTCGACACCGTGCGGGCGCATATTGGCCGGTTGTGGAATCAGGCGACGGACGTGCAGCGTCGGCAGTTTGTGCGGCATGTGCGGCCCTGGTGGGAGAGTCATCACCACCGCTCGCCTCCCTTGAGTGCCGAACTGGTGGCACGGCTGCACAAGGCAGGGCGGTTGCGGATTCAGGCGGCGTCGTTCAAAGGGCTGAAATCGACGGTTGAGGGGCAGGTGAGCATCCGCATCCGCCGTCGTGGTGAGGTTGAAACCACGGTTGTCAGCGGCGCGGCGTTGATCAACTCCAGTGGTATCGAATACGACTGGCGCCGGGTGGCCCGACCGCTGCCACAACAACTGCTGGCTCGCGGGCTGATTCGCCCTGGACCGTTGGCGTTAGGGATTGCGGCGGCGGTTGATGGCGCAGTGCTGGATGCCGACGGACAGGTCGCCCAACGACTGTTCGCCATGGGCCCACCGTTGCGGGGCATGTGGTGGGAAAGCACGGCCGTCACCGACGTGGCGAGCCAGGCCAAAGCCCTGGCCGAACGCCTGACCCGGTTTTTGTAGCAGCTGTCGAGCAGCGCGAGGCTGCGTTCGGCTGCGCAGCAGTCGTGAATCAGGCAATGCGGTGTTTCAGATACAACGCGGTCGCAGGTTTTACGACTGCTTCGCAGCCGAACGCTGCCTCGTTTCACTCGACAACTGCTACAGGGATCGGTGGACACCTGATACGAAGAAACCCCGGGTAGATCGGATCTACCCGGGGTTTCTTGTTTCAAGCAGCGCACAGCCGTTGATCAATAACGCTGATACTTCGAACCAAACTCAGGGCGGTTTTCAGCGACGTAGAGTTTGCTTGCCTGGCTGTCTTTGTGATCAACGCCGACAGTGTTCACGTTCAACGTAGCCGGTTGGCTGACTGTAGCCGCGGCAACAACTTGCGAAGTGGTGTGTGGGGCGGCGATGGCGGATGTAGCGCCAAGTACCGACAGGGCGAAACCAAGACCGATGATGCTTTTCATGATGTTGCTCCAGTAGGGTGGGGAGAAGATGTGCCCACTGTAGTGCTGGAGCGTTGCGATGAAAAAACACCCTTGCGCATAGTTGTTATCGAGCGCGTTGATCGACCGTCAGCGGGGTGGGTTGTCGTTGAGCCAACGCTGCTTGAGCTGTTCGAGGCGTCCGTCGCGGCTCATCTCTTCCAGCGCCTGCTGCCAGCGCGCCACCTGACGAGCATCGGTGAGCGGAGAAAACGCGATGTAGGTGCCTTGCTTCATCAGCGGCATTTGGTAATGCAACTGACTGGGCGCCAGGCCTTCTTCCCGCGCCAGGGTGGGAGCGGAGAGGGTGTCCGCCACCACGAAACGGGTACGGCCCAGGTGCGCCAGGCGCATCATTTGTTCAGGCGTTTCCACGCCGTATAGATTGTTCAAACCCTGCTTCTGCAAGTAGCTGTAGACCAGCCATTTTCGCGGGACAACGATGCGGTCCAGGCTGCCGGCTTCCTGCAAACTGCGCACCGGTTGCTGGGTGGCATTGGCTGAGTAGAGCGCCGTTTCCACTTCCATCAACGGACCGACCCACTGGTACTGGCCATCGCGCTCGGCGGTGCGCAACACGGTAAACACGCCGGTGGCCGGCTCGGTGGTGGCGATACGCAAGGCGCGCAGCAAAGGGACTTGTTGGAAATGCACCTTGTCGCCGGCGCTTTCGGCCAGTGCCTGCACCACATCCACGCCAAACCCCACCAGTTGGTTGCCTTGCTGGAAATGCAGGGGCGGATGGTTGTCGGTGAGCAGGTTCAGATCGGCCGCCACCGCAGTGAATGTCAGGAAAGACAGCAGGCAAACGGCAATGCGCTTCATGAATCGTCCTTGATTGAATGAGGTGCAAATCTTAGTACGCGCTTATGCAACTGTCCCGAGAAATTGTCGGACTATTGCGTCAGATTTCAGGATTTATGAGCGTGTACAAAAGGTGGCAGGCAAAACACTAAATAACTGTGGGAGTGAGCCTGCTCGCGATGAGGCCCTGCCAGTCAACATCATTGTTGAATGACACACCGCCATCGCGAGCAGGCTCGCTCCTACAGTTGATCTCCGCCGGTTTGTAGAGATTGATCAGTAGCGCTGATATTTAGAACCGAACTCAGGGCGGTTTTCCGCGACAACCACACCGCCTTGTACGGCATTCTTCGGGCTGATCAGCGCGACACGTTCACGCAGTTCTTGCAGACGATCCGCGCCGCCTTCAGCCACACGGTTCTCGATCAGTCGATCGGAGCCACCTTCAGCCACACGATTCTTTTGCAGGTTTTCAGAGCCATATTCAGCGACGCGATTCTGTTGCAGCCGGTCCGAACCACCTTCCACCAGCAGTTGCTGGATCGGGCTGTGGGACGCAGCGCTTGAGGTGCTGGCCGATGCCAGGTTCGACAGGCCGAGACCCCCAACCAGTGCCAGACCGAGTGCCAGGGACGAGACTTTCGAGAAGTTGAACATGGTGTGATTCTCCGTGCGCTTAAGTTTGAGTGGGTCAGTAGCTGTTGCTATCTGGTGGACTCAGTTAAACGCCCGGGTGTATCGGTGATGTGTGCTCGAACGCGCTGAAATCGGCTTCTACGTATCGGTTCGGGGTTCATATACAGACGGATACAAAACCCTCGCCTTTCTACGTTCTGTAGCAGCTGCCGAGCAGCGCGAGGCTGCGTTCGGCTGCGAAGCAGTCGTAAAACCGACAACCGCGTTGCATCAGGCAAACCACATTCACTGGACTGCGACTGCTGCGCAGCCGAACGCAGCCTCGCGCTGCTCGGCAGCTGCTACGGGGATCAGTGGTTGTGGGGGCTGAGGGTGAGTTCGGCGCACAAACCGCCGCCTTCGCGGTTGCTCAGGGTCAGGGAACCGCCGATGGCCAGCGCCAGTTGCTGCGCGATGGCCAGGCCCAGGCCGGTGCCGCCGGTATTGCGGTTGCGCGAATTCTCGACGCGATAGAACGGCATCAAGACTTGCGCCAGTTCCTCTTCGGCGATCCCCGGCCCGCGGTCCAGCACCTTGATGGAATGACTGCCGTCGGCCTTCGATACCACGTGCAACTCGGCGGCACCGGCGAACTTCAGCGCGTTATCCGTCAGGTTGACCAGCACCCGGCGCAGGGCATGGGGGCGAGTGTCGATGACCCCGGCCTTTTCACCATTCAACTCCACCGCCTTGCCCATGTCCTGATAGTCGTAGACCAGGCTGTTGAGGAACGAATCCAGATTGATTCGGCAACTGGCTTCAGTGGAACCGTGAACACTGCGGGCATAGGCCACGCCTTCGCGCACCAGGTGCTCGATTTCGCTGAGGTCGTTCGAGAGTTTTTCTTTCTCGCTGGAATCATCCATGAATTCGGCCCGCAGTTTCATACGGGTGATCGGGGTTTGCAGGTCATGGGAAATCGCCGCCAGCAGTTGCATGCGCTCTTTCAGGTAGGCGGCAATGCGTGCCTGCATGGCATTAAACGCCCGAGCGGCATGGGCGACTTCGGTCGGGCCTTTTTCGTCCAGGTGCACCGCGTGGGTGTTGGGGTCCAGGGTGTCCACTGCCTGAGCGAGGCGGGTGAGGGGGCGGATGGCGACTCTCACCGCCAGCCAGGTGCAGATCAATAAAAGGGTCAGCTGCACCAGCAATACCATCGGTAACCATGAGGACAGCGGCATCACCGACGGCCGGACATCGATGGTGAGCGGGCCGCCGTCGGCGAGTTTCAGGTGTGCCTGGAAATGCTGCTTTGCGTCTTCAATGCGAGTGAACGCCAGGGCATATTGCTCGCCGACAGCATCCTGGATGGACTGCACCGCGTCGTGGGCATCCTTGAGGTCGATCGGCGTGCCTGGCAGGCCTTCGCCCAGCGAGTAGCGATAGGTTCGGCGCTCGAAGCGTGGCACCCAGTCGGCGCGTTCGGCGGCCGGCAAGCGGTCGAGGATCGAGACCGCGATTGACACGTCGTTTTCCAGGTTGCCCAGCAGCATCGCCTCGGCACTGCGATAACGTTCGTAGAACTGCACGCCGAAGGAAAGGCCGTGGGCGACGATCAGGCCTGCCAGGAAAATCAGCGACAGCCGCGACGCCAGCGTACGCGGCCAATGCAGGGAGAGTTTCATGATTCTGCGCCGAGCAATTCCACGGGGTAGGAGAAGACGTAGCCTTCGCTGCGCACGGTTTTGATGTAGGTCGACTCCCGGGAATCATCCATCAGCCGTTGGCGCAGACGGCTCACCAGCAAGTCGATGGAACGGTCGAACAGGTCGGCGTCGCGGCCCTGGGTGAGGTTGAGCAATTGGTCACGACTGAGCACGCGCTGCGGGTGATCGAGGAAAACCCTGAGCAAGCGATATTCGGCGCCACTGAGTGCAACCAGCGTGTCGTCTTCGTCCAGCAAGTGGCGGGCGGTGGTGTCCAGGCGCCAGCGGCCGAAACCCAGCAACCGGCCGCTTTCGGTGATGAGCAGGTTGGGCGGCAGCATCCGGGTGCGGCGCAGCACGGCGTTGATTCGCGCCAGCAATTCGCGGGCGGCGAACGGCTTGGTCAGGTAGTCGTCGGCGCCCATTTCCAGGCCGAGGATGCGGTCGGTTTCGTCGTTGCGTGCGGTGAGCATCAGGATTGGCGTGGCCTTGTGCTTGCCCGAACGCAGTTCGCGGCACAGCAGCAGGCCGTCGTCGCCGGGCATCATGATGTCGAGCACGATCAGGTCCACGGTGTTGGCGTCGAGAAAGCTGCGCATCTGCCGGCCATCGGCGACCACTGTGGTGCGCAGGCCGTTCTTCTTCAGGTAATTACCGACCAGTTCGCGGATCTCGCGATCGTCGTCGACGATCAAAATGTGGTTCACGTGTTCCATTGCTCAACCCTCTTGTTATTCGCACGTCGCGCATTCTAGGGAGCCGCACCGCACCTGCCTGCCGGCCTTTGTATCTCACTGTATCTGGTGGTGACTTTGATACATGGGTATACAAGTCGGCTTTTTGCAGGGGCGGGTGTATCGAACTGTATCGGGTGCCCTGTGTGACACCTTACGCCTTAATAGTCGCGGTTTTTCGACACATGGCGGATACCTCGGGCCGGTTAAATGGGTTCTATCGAGACAGGACGACTTGCCTCGTTCCCACTACCCATCGACTTAGAGGACATCATCATGAACTGGAACAAATTGGTTGCCGCTGGCTTCTTTGCTGTCTTGAACGTTTCGGCGTTTTCGGCCCATGCGGATGTTCAGGCGCACGGTACCCACCTGGATATCAAGAAGGTGATTTCTACTGTAGAAGACGGCGGGGCAAATTGCGGGATTGTGAATGCGCGGATGACGTATCTGGATTCCAGCGGTACACAGAAGGTGCTGGATTACAGTAAGTTTGCGGCGTGCGGGAATCAGGGCGGTTGACCTTGGCGGCCTTCGGGCCGACCAGGTTCCCCCAGATGTACCCCGTCCAACTGTGGGAGTGAGCCTGCTCGCGATGGCGGCCTGACAGCCGGCCAATCACTTGCCGGTGCACACCGAACCATTGTGGGAGCGAGCCTGCTCGCGATGAGGGCCTGTCAATCAACATCGATGCTGGATGACTCACCGCCAACGCGAGCAGGCTCGCCCCCCCCCAGTGGATTGGGTGCTGGTCAGGCGCCGTTTATCACGCAACCACCTGATAACACGGCACATAAGCCGCGCCACCGGGCAGTTTCATCCGGTGCTGTGCGACAAAGGCTTTAAGCAGTTGGTCCAGCGGATGCATGACCGCCGCATCGCCACGGATCTGGTAAGGCCCGTGTTCTTCGATCAGGCGGATGCCCTTGTCTTTGACGTTGCCGGCGACGATGCCGGAGAACGCGCGGCGCAGGTTGGCGGCCAGTTCGTGGGCGGGGAGGTCGCGGCTGAGTTTCAGGTTGGCCATGTTTTCGTGGGTCGGGTCGAACGGGCGCTGGAAGCCTTCGTCGATTTTCAGCAGCCAGTTGAAATGGAACGCGTCGTTGCGCTCGCGGCGGAACTGTTTGACCGCTTTGAGGCCTTGAGTCATCTGGCGCGCGACTTCAGCCGGGTCGTCGATGATGATTTCGTAGTGTTGTTTTGCGGCGTCACCCAGCGTCGCGCCGACGAACGCGTCCAGTTGTTCCAGATACGGTGCGGCATGTTTCGGCCCGGTGAGGATGACCGGGAAGGGCAGGCCAGCGTTGTCCGGGTGCATCAGGATGCCGAGCAGGTACAGGAACTCTTCGGCGGTGCCGGCGCCGCCGGGGAAGATGATGATGCCGTGGCCCACGCGTACGAAGGCTTCCAGGCGTTTCTCGATGTCTGGCAGGATCACCAGTTCGTTGACGATCGGGTTCGGCGCTTCGGCGGCGATGATGCCGGGCTCGGTCAAGCCCAGGTAACGGCCGCCGTGGATGCGTTGTTTGGCGTGGGCGATGGTCGCGCCTTTCATCGGGCCTTTCATCACGCCGGGGCCGCAGCCGGTGCAGATGTCGAGGCTGCGCAGGCCCAGTTCGTGGCCGACTTTCTTGGTGTATTTGTATTCTTCGGTGTTGATCGAGTGGCCACCCCAGCACACCACAATCTTCGGCTCGACGCCGGGGCGCAGGGTGCGGGCGTTGCGCAGCAGGTGGAAGACGTAGTCGCTGATGCCCTGGGACGTGCTCAGGTCGATGCGCTGGGCGTCGAGTTCGTTTTCGGTGTAGACGATGTCGCGCAGGGCACTGAACAGCATTTCACGGGTGCTGGCGATCATTTCGCCATCGACGAAGGCGTCGGCGGGGGCGTTCAGCAGTTCGAGGCGGACGCCGCGGTCCTGTTGGTGAATGCGGATTTCGAAGTCCTTGTAGGCTTCGAGGATAGTCTTGGCGTTATCAACATGGGCGCCGGTATTGAGGATAGCCAGGGCGCACTGGCGGAATAAGGTGTAGGTGCTGCCGGATCCGGCTTCGCTAAGTTGCTGTACTTCACGTTGAGAAAGGGTTTCCAGGCTGCCTTTAGGGCTGACGGAGGCGTTGATTACATGTCGTTGGGTCATTCAATGATCCTTAAAACGATGTCATTCATACAGGCAAATGGCACCCGAATAGTGTGTATCCATGAAAGAAGATGGCACGAACTGCGCTGTATCGCCATGTTCCCCGATTGACGATGAAAAGATGAAGAGACGCCCAGCATAGCTAAATCCTGCGCAGGGGCGATAATGCCCCGCAGTCTTTTCGCTCTCCGAGCCTTTTACCATTGATGCAAGGAACCCCGTCACGATGTTCGAAATCCAGCCGATGAACGCCGAACTCTTTCGAAAGCAGACACGGCGCAGCACGGTGATTATTGCGCTGATATTCCTCGCGTTGGCGATGCTGCTGTCCACTGTGGCGGTGGCATTGTTTGGCGAGCCCGGGGGCGACAATCTGCGGTTCAACGTCGGCGGCGTGTTTGTCGCGGTGCTGCTGATGGCGGCGCTGATGCGAGGCACGTTCTGGTCTCAGGCCTGGATGGCGCCGGCGGTGTACGGCTGGCAGCTCAAACGCAGCCTGATGAGCATCACCAATGTGATGCATCAGGTAACGGCGGCGGTGGAGGCGGGTGACCCGACGGCCATGAAGCTGCTGCGTTTCTACCATCTGGGGTTGAGCCAGATGCACGAACTGGACGGCAACTCCAGCGACCATGGCCAATTGAGCCGCGAAATGGAAGAACACAGGGCGCGGATGGAAGCGCTGGGCCTCGTTACCGAACAGACGCAATTGAATCCCGCCTGGCTTGAAGCGGTGAAGCAGGCGCCGAAGTAATATCCGTGGGGTGGCATCGTCACCCTCACACAAACCCATCACAACGCTAGCAAAATCGCCTATCTTGTTTCTGATGGGGCATTGCCATCCGAGTGTCTGACACGGCTGGATGGCGCAAAAAGGGCGAACGGGAAAATTCGCCATGTCATAACGATTCAGGGAGCGTCATGGGGCATCCGTCCATCAACGACCGAATTGAACACACCCGGCCCATCGCGCCTTGGGAGCCCGAGCCGATCGAGTCCAGACTCAGGGTCCGTTACGCGGTTGTCCTGCTGGTGGCGGTGTGCCTGTCCATGACGGCCATTGTCATCTGGGAAGTCTGGAACTCGCGCCAATACCATTTGCATGACAAAGAAGTGGCAATGTCCAACCTTGCCCAGACCTTGGCATCGCAAGCGCAGGCGTCGATCAAACAGGCCGATACGCTGCTGTTTACCCTGGTGGACCGCCTCGAAAACGAGGGTGTGGCTGCTGCGCAGCTACCCAGGTTGCGACGCTTGCTCAGCGCCCAGCGCAGTGAGCTGAGCCAGCTCCATGGCTTGTTCGTATTCGACGAACAAGGGCGGTGGGTCGCCAATTCCAACGGCGCGGATGTGCCCGGTGCAAACAATTCCGACCGCGAGTATTTCATCTACCACCGTGATCATCCTGACCGCGGCCCCCATATCGGCCCGTCGATCAAGAGTCGATCGACCAGCGAATGGATCATGACCGTGTCACGTCGGATCAATCATCCGGATGGCAGCTTCGCCGGTGTCGCGCTGGCTTCGATCTATCTCAGCCATTTTCTCGGGCTCTACGACAGCATCGACATGGGCAAAAACGGCGTGATCAACCTGATCGCCGACGACGCCACCATCGTCGTTCGCCGGCCCTTCAATGAAGCAGAAGTCGGCAGCAGCGTCGCCAAGGGACCGCTGTTTACGCAATTGTTGCCCAAGGGCAATTCCGGCACGGCCACCGTCAAGTCATATGTGGATGGTGTCGAGCGAGTGGTGGGGTTTCGACGGGTCGATGGCTATCCGCTGATCGTCTTCGCCGCTCTCGACAAGAATGACGTGCTGGCCGGCTGGCGCGAAGAGTCAATCCTCAGCGCTGTCATCGTGCTGTTGCTGCTGGTGTTTCTGGGAGGGCTCGGTTATCGCCTCATTCGCTTCATGAAACAGCAGAATCACATTCAGAGCGTGTTGCTTGATGCTCAGGAAAAGCTCATCGAGGTCAACCGCAGCCTGGAATTGCTGGCGCTCGAAGACGCACTGACCGGGCTTTCCAACCGACGTCAGTTCGATCTGTTCATCCTCGCGGAAATGGGCCGTGCCCGGCGCACCCTGACTCACCTCGCCATGCTGATGATCGATGTCGATCACTTCAAGAGTTTCAACGATCGTTACGGGCATGTGGCGGGCGATGAGTGCTTGCGCAAAATCAGCGCAATCATCAAGGACAACATCAAACGCCCGGGCGACTTGGCCGCCCGCTATGGCGGCGAGGAATTTACGGTGGTGTTGCCCGGCACCGACTATGTGGGGGCGTTTCTGGTCGCGGAAAAAATCCGCCGCGCGGTACAGCAGGCGGGGATCGAACACAGCGAGTGCCCGGAGGGTACGGTGACCGTCAGTGTGGGGGTTTGCGCCTACAACCCGGCTTCACAGGATCAGCCCAACGATTTGGTCAGCGCGGCGGACAAGGCCTTGTATGTGGCCAAGGCCAGTGGGCGGAACATGAGTGTCATTGCAAACTGAATTCAAACGAAGCGGTCGCTGCCCTGGACCAGTTTTGCGGACAGGTACGATTGCTTGAGTTTTTCCAGCCACCAGCCCAGTGCACGACCGTCATGATCGCCGCGCCAGCCGGCGTACAGAATGTTCGGCTCGCGCGGATCGGCCATCCGCTTTTCCACCAATGTGCCGCTCCTCAGTAATGCGCCGACCCGATGCCTGGGCAACCAGCCCACACCGAGGCCATCGCACTGGGCGAGAATCTTTGCGCGCATGGTCGGCACGGCGAGGACCGGTTGGCCGCCTGAGACGCCATACGTGCTGCCCTCGGAAACCCTGGACGAATCGGCCACGACAATCGCCCGGTGCTGCGCAACCATCGCCCGTGAAATCGGTTCCCTGGCCTTGGCCAGCGGGTGTTTGGGCGAGACCGCGAACACCCACTCCATTTCCCCCAATTGCATCCAGCGCAGGGTGGGGATGGCCGGCGGTTCATTGGTGGCGCCGATGATCAAGTCTGCGCGGCCTTCACGCAGGGCTTCCCACACGCCTTTGAGCACTTCGTGAGTGATGCGCAGCGGTACGCCGGACTCCAGCGCATCGAACTCGTGAATCACCGGTATCAACGCTTCGAACTCGAGCAGTTCGTCGGTGACGATCCACAACCGGCTCTCCCAGCCATTTGCCACTTGTTGCACCCGCTGGGTCAGCCGCGAGACGTCTTGCATCAGTCGCGCCGCCTCGTTCACCAGCAACTCACCCGCCGGGGTCAGCTGCAAGCGATAGCGACGCCGGTCGAACAACAAGGCGTCGAAGCGTTCTTCCAGTTGCCGCGCCGCGTAGGAAACCGTTGACGGCGCTTTCCCCAAGTGAGCGGCGGCCCGCGACAGGCTGCCGGTTTCGCGAATGGCTTGGAGCAACGTCAGGTCTTCAATCGACAGCATTTTCTATCCTCGGCGGGTGTTTCAGGCGGCCCGGCGTAACTTCCACAGCCTGATCAGTCGAAGATAGACCACAACGTTGATTGCCAGCACCACGCTGCCCAGTGCCAGTTGAATCGTCGGTGTCAGCCCGGCGGGGTAGATGACCGGCCAAACATAATGCTCGATGAAACCACCGCCGTAGCCGGTTTGCCCGGCGGCCTCGCGCATGAGGTTTTCCCATTGCGTCAGCGGGCACGTGAGGTGGAAGACCTCCACGGTCACGCCCCACGCAGCCGCAGGCAGGTGCCACCAGATCAGGGGGCGCCATTTGAGCACCAGCAGCCCGCCGAACAGCACGAACAGAATGAACATCAGATGAAACAGCACCAGCCCATCGGCGGCAATTCGGTAAAGCATGTCGACTCCCTGACGCGTTATGCGAATGGCTCCATGGTACTCGGTTCTCTTCATTTACAGCGCTTCAGCGCCATTCGGCGAACGTTGCGCGCAAATGCGCAAGATTGTTCAAGCCAGCGAACGCAACTGCTGGCACAGTCTGGCGACTTTCCCTGGTTGTAGAGCGTTATGTCGAACTCACTCATGCCGCGCAGTGCCTTTCTTCGCGGCGCCGTGGCGATCATGCCGTTGTCTCTGGCGACTGCGCCTTGGGGACTGTTGGCCGGGTCCATGGCCATCGAGGCCAACCTCACGCCGCTGCAAGGTCAGGGCTTGTCGAGCATTGTGTTTGCCGGTGCCGCGCAACTGGTCGCCATCGGCATGCTCAAGGGCGGCGCCGGGATCTTTTCGATCCTGCTGACCACGCTGTTACTGACCTCCCAGCATTTGCTGTACGGGATGAGCCTGCGTTCGGTGATTTCACCGCTGCCGGGTCGCTGGCGCGTGGGGCTGGGTTTTCTGCTCACCGACGAACTGTTCGCCCTGACCAGCCAGCATGACAAACAGCAGTTCAATCGCTGGTACGCCTTGGGCGTCGGCCTGACGTTTTACATCGCCTGGAACCTGTTCACACTGGCCGGCATCGTGCTGGGCAGCAGCATTCCCGGCCTCGAACACCTGGGGCTGGACTTCTCCATCGCCGCGACCTTTATTGCCCTGATCACCCCGGTGGTGCGCAACGTTCCGACGGTGGTGTGCGTCGCGGTGTCGCTGTTTTGTTCGGTGTTGTTCAGCTACTGGCAATGGGGTTCGGCACTGGTGTTGTCGGGGTTGCTGGGTATGACCGCAGGCTTTGTCTGCAACAAACTCTATGGGGGCCGCACATGATGGTCTGGGCTGTGATTGTCGGGATGGGCGTGCTCGTCTTTCTGAACCGCTACGTATTCCTCGAACCCAGGCTGCCGCTACGCTTGAGCAGCAACGCCCGGCAGTTCCTCGGTTTTGCCGTGCCGGGGATGTTGACCGCGATCTGCGGGCCGATCGTATTCATGCCGGAAAAACAGCTGAATTTACAGTGGGACAATCCGTACCTGATCAGTTCGCTGGTGGCGGTGGGCTTGGTGCTGTACACCCGCAATACTTTGCTCAGCATGTTGTTGAGCATGGGGTTTTTCTTTTTGCTGCGCTGGTGGCTGTGAGTCGCGCTTTGGAAATTGTTCTACGCTTAAAGAGGATTCCATCTGGAAGCGAGGTAAGTATGGCCAACGATCCTAAACGTGCGGACCTGGGTGAAGACGAGGATGAACCCACCGAGGAAGAGCTTGAGCGGCAGAGGCGTTCAACGCAGACCTGGAAGCATGACGACAGTCAAGAGCTATCAGACCGAGATCAAGAGCGTCCGCTGAAGCCTTGATCGATCTGCAGCCTCGCAGTCATGCGAAACGCTGTTCACTTATTTTCAATCAGTGACAAAACTGTGGCGAGGGTGTGCCTGAAGCACCGCGGTTAAAGTGAATAGAAAGTCCGCAAGGGCTTTGGATCAGTCGTCGAACAGGGCATTCGGAAAGTCTGCGGTGCAATCCTTGTGCAAATAATCAGAGCTGAAAAAGAGGCCTTGATGGGCCTCTTGTTCAGAGTGCAACGATGTCCGGTTCGTTCAGTGTTGAGCTGAACCGTGCATCACCTCAAAGATCTTCCAGAGGCGGAAAATCCGGGTGGGAGGCCCGATAGCCCAACGTCTTGTCGATCCAGGCATTCAGCTCGTTGACCATGACCGGCGGTTTGCCGGAGTAGGTTGCGAGGGTTGAACGCAGGATGTCGTCGATATTGGGGATGGAACGCAGGTTTCGGGTCTTTATGTATTGCCCGATAAAACAGTCAAGTTGGTAGCGTTCTGTCAGCGACAGGTACACGCACTCCAGACCGCTGACTTGATTAATTACAAGATCGTCGCGCAACTTAGTTCTCTGCAAGGCTTGTTAGATTTAGGGATTTCCTTAGTTATTGACTCTTTGGTCAACTGAGTACTGCCGGGGGAAATGCGGCGCGCATGCTAGCTGTAGTGGTACTAAATGTATGTACGATGATTCGATTGTCGGACAAGCGGTTAATGCGTCGTTTGGCCGCACATCGACAAGTGTTTCTACTATGAAACAGTCTGTGTAACGTTCGTGTCGTGCGCTTATTTGGGTCCAGGAATGGATCCACTTTAAATAAGCTTATCTATCAACATCGCACCCTGATTCCTGACATTTCCCACCGCTTTATCGACCCTGTACCACTCGAACACTTCGCTGTCTTCACCCTGCAAAAGCACCATCTGCTCGGCGCGCTCTTTGGGCGTGGCCGGGTCCAGCCATTCGCGGGCCAGTTCTGCAGATAACACAACCGGCCGCCGGTCATGAATGTCGAGCATGCCGCCGGCGCTGTCCGCCGTGATGATCACGAAACCGTCGTCACTGCGCGGCTCGCTTCCCCCGTGGGCAAACTGGCCGATTGCCGCGCAACAGATCGGCCCCCGATCTCGTCGACGAATGAGCCAAGGCTGTCTCGTCGAATCGCCGGCATCGACCCATTCGAACCAATTGTCGATCGGTACAATCGCACGGTGCGGCCAGATCGCCCGGAAGAACGGGCCGTGCGCCACTTTCTCGACCCGGGCGTTGATCGGCGCCGCGCGATCCTTTGCCCAGTGCGGACGCCATCCCCAGCGCACCGAATCGGCGTGCAATCCATCGGGCTCAAGGTGCAGCAGCGCGAGCTGGGTGGTGGGCGCGGCGTTGTAGCGGGCCAGCGGTTCAACACCGACCTGGTTGATCAGCGCGTCGGGAATGCTCAACACCGCGACAAAGTCGTGAATACCCCGGTACTGCGACAGTCGTCCACACATCGGTTAATCCTCCGGCTGGAGCTTTCAGTGTAGGAGCACGGCTTGCCGGTGAAGGTTTCACGCAGATCCATCAAATTACATGCGCGCGCTGCAACTCGGTCAACGACAACGCCTTCAGCTGCGCGAGCACCGGGTCCCGTCGGTCGCGAGGATGGGGCAGCTCCACGGCCAGTTCCTGGCGAATGCTGCTCGGGCGATTGTCCATCACCAACACGCGATCGCTGAGGTACAGCGCTTCATCGACGTCATGTGTCACCAGCAGCAAGGCGATGGCGTGACGCTCGGCCAGTTGCAGCAGCAGGTCCTGGAGTTTCATCCGCGTGAAAGCGTCCACTGCGCTGAACGGCTCATCGAGCAACAAAACCTGCGGCCGCGAGTAGAGGCCGCGGGCGATGGCCACCCGTTGCGCCATGCCGCCGGACAAGGCTTTTGGCAGCGCCTGAGCGAAGCCGCCGAGGCCGACTTCTTCGATCAATTGCGCGACCCAGGCTTTGTCGTAGTGGTGGTCGGCGCTGAAACCAATGTTTTGCTCAACCGTCAGCCAGGGCATCAGACGGGGTTCCTGAAACACGAACGCGACTTCCCCGGCGTTGTTGCGCAGCTCACCCTGGAAGTCCTTTTCCAGGCCGGCGACGATCCGCAGCAAAGTGCTTTTGCCGCAGCCGCTGGGGCCCAGCAGGCTGACGGTTTCCCTGGGCTGCAGTTGCAGATGGATGTTGTTGAGGACCGTAACGGCGGCGAAGGTCTTGCGCTCGACGCGAATGTCCAGCAGGTGTTCGGTCATGGCTCAATCCTCTGCGCTTTGGCCGTTGAAGGTGTCGCGCCAGGCCAGGAAGCGTTTCTCCAGACCGGCGAGAATGCCGTCGCTGAGTTTGCCCAGCAGCGCCAATACGATGATGGCGGCCAGGACGATGTCCGGGCGTGAAGTCTCGCGCCCGTCACTGAGCAAATAGCCCAGGCCTTTGGTGGCGGCGATCAGCTCGGCGGCCACCAGAAACATCCAGGCCAGGCTCATGCCGCTGCGCAATCCGGTGAACAGGCCGGGCAGGGCGGCGGGCAACAGAATCCGCCGCACCAGACGCCGGCGGCTGAAGCCGTATATTTGCCCGACTTCCACCAGTTTACGGTCGATGTCGCGGATCGCCGCGACGCCATTGAGGTACACAGGGAAGAACGCGCCGATGGCGATCAGGACGATTTTCGAGGTCTCGTCGATGCCCAGCCACAGCAGCAACAGCGGCACCCAGGCCAGGCTCGGAATCGAGCGCAAACCGGCGAACGTCGGTTCCAGATACGCTTCGGCTTCGCGGCTCAAACCCACCCACGCGGCGAACACCAGGGCCAGGCTGGCGCCAATGGCGAAACCCAGCAGCACCCGCAGCAGACTGGCGCTGATGTGTTTCCACAACGCGCCCTCGGCCAGGTCACTGAGGGTCACCGCGACCTCGCTCGGGGCCGGCATTTGATAGGACGGCAGCCAGCCGATGCGCACGACGACTTCCAGCACCAGCACGATGAGTACCGGCAGCGCCAGGCCCTTGAGGCGCAGTTTCCAGGCGTTGCTCAGGCCTCCGGGTGCAGGCAATGTCAGGGGGGCGGGCAGGTCTTTGCTTTTGCTGGTCATGAGTTTCTCCAGTCACGACAAATCCGCGACGGGCGCGGGCAAAATCAAGAGCTCGCAGCCTCGTTTCACTCGACAGCTGCTACACGGAAATATGCGTTCCTTGTAGCAGCTGTCGAGTGAAACGAGGCTGCGAGCTTTTATTGTTACTGACGGGCCACGGTTTCCTTGAAGCCAGTGTCGATCAACTGATCGATCACCTGGTCGACATTCACCCCACGGCGAACCAGTTCTTCAGAGACCAGGATCGGCGCGGCGGCCTTGGAGGCGATCACATCTTTGGCGGTCAATTGCGGGCTGCTCAGGTCGGTGCGCGACAGCTGCAGCTTGGCCACTTCCAGCGGCAGACCGGATTCGGTCGCGAGCAACTTCGCCAGTTCGTCAGGGTTTTTCACCGCCCAGTCACGGGCCTTTTCATAGGCGCTCAGGACGGTTTCGATGGTCTGCGGATGTTCTTTGGCATAGGTCTCGGTGACGCTGACCACGCCGTAGCTGTTGAAGTGAGTGTTGCGATAAAGCAGGCGCGAACCGGCCTGGACTTCGCTGGCCGCCATGTGCGGATCAAGGCCGGCCCAGGCGTCGACGTCACCTTTTTCCAGCGCGGTGCGACCGTCCGGATGCTGCAAATGCACCAGCTCGACATCGTCCTTGCTCAGGCCCGCCTGTTGCAGGCTGCGCAAGGTGAACAGGTACGGGTCGGTGCCTTTGGTGGCGGCGATTTTTTTGCCCTTCAGGTCGGCCACGGTTTTGTACGGCGAATCCTTGCGCACCACTAGCGCGGTCCATTCGGCGCGGCTGTAGACGTAGACCGATTTGATCGGGCTGCCGTTGGCGCGGCTGAGCACGGCGGCCAGGCTGGCGGATGACGCAAAGTCGACGCCGCCACTGTTGAGGTATTCCAGCGAGCGGTTGCTGCCCTGGCTCAACACCCAGCTGACCTTGGTCTGCGGCAAGGCCTTTTCGAGGAAACCAAAGTGCTTGAGCACTAGGCTCACCGGCGAGTAATAGGCGTAATCCAGGTGCACTTCGGCCGGTGCGGTTTCGGCTGCTTGCGCCACGGGTTGCAGGCTCAGGGCCAGGGCGCAGGCGCTCAGCAGATACCTGACGTTTGGAAAGCGGAAGGTCGGTTTCATGGGACAGCTCCGGGCAAGGCGACGAGATTCTTATGTCCAAAAATTTAGTTTTAACGAATGCTTCCTGCATAAAAGGAATATTGCAGGCTCTGTGCCATGTCGCGCACTTGCAGGCTTTTCGGGGGTTGTGGCGGCGAGGGTGAGGGAATTGGCTGTACCGGTGAAAACAGTCTGTTGAGTCGCTGTTGCTGGGCGAACAGCAACTTTTCCTGGTCATGAGCTTATGCATAAATCGAATTTATAATCGAAGCTGTAAGAGCGTTAGGGTCTATACGAATAACGTTCCTGGAGCCTTCGATGAACATTTCCCGATTTGTGCGCGGTCTGTTGACCAGCGCAGTGTTTGCCGCGCCACTGAGCCATGCCGCAGAACCCGTCGTGTTGCACGTCGGGGATCAGAACTACTACAACGTTCGCGCCTCGGTGGAGGCGTCGGGAGTGCTGGAAGGGGCGCCCTATACCGTCGACTGGAAACATTTTCAGGCCGCCGCGCCGCTGGCGGAAGCGCTGAACACGGGTGCTCTGGATGTGGGCTTTCTCGGTGATTCCGGCTTCCTGTTCCTGGCGGCCAAACAGGCGCCGGTGAAGTTGATCGGTGTGTCGCGGCAGAACCCCGACACCATTGCCCTGTTGGTGCCCAAGGATTCACCGGTCAAAACCATTGCCGATCTGAAGGGCAAGAAAGTCGCTTACTGGCCCGGTGCCTGGAGCCAGCAACTGACCCTGCGCGCCTTGGAAAAAGCCGATCTGCCGGAAGACTACGTCGACTTCATCAAACTGATGCCGATCGACGCGGCCGCCGCGTTGCCGCAAGGCAGCATTGACGCGTTCCCGGTGTGGGAACCGTACATTTCCCAACAGATTCTGTTCTCCGGCGCCCGGCCGATTCTCACGGCGAAAAACCTCATGCCCGGCCTGAGCGCCATTGCCGCCTCGACACCGTCGATCGAGAGCAAGCGCGAAGCCATTGCCGACTTCCTGGTGCGCCTGAAAAAAGCCCGGGCCTGGGTCGACAACCACACTGACGAGTACGCCGATCTCTGGGCTAAGAAGGCCAACCTCGACCAGAACGTGTCGCGCCATTGGCTGCGTCAGGCCCACATGACCGTCGGCCCGGTAGATGCGCAGGCTGCCAAGGATCTGCAGAGCACCGCGGACTTCCTGTTCAAGGTCAAGGCGCTGCCGGCGGCATTGGCGACCGCACCAATTATCGACAGCTCGTTCCAGCAGTCGCTGGCGCAGTAATCCATGAGGGTGAGCGCTGGAACCAAACACTGTGTACCCTGATCCAACTTCGGCCTGCAGCCACCTGCGGGCCGACAATGGATGAATGGGCGAAGGGTTTTTGCCGTTAACGTGATGACCGTAACGGTCTGGCCCAAGGCAAACCATGAAACAGCTGTTCAAGGTTCTCTCTGCGCTCGTCCTCGCCGTCGGGCTGGTTGGCTGCATCGCCTCACCGATCGAACTGACCCCGCAGACCGAACAGCGCCTGCGCGAGCAGCCACCGATCCGCTTCCTGTTGACCTTCGACGACGGTCCCAGCGCGTCGAGTTTCTGGAACCCGAGCATGACGGTGCTCGACAGCCTCGCGCAGAACCCGGTGCAACCGGGGATCAAAGCGGTGTTCTTCGTTCAGACCGGCGCACCTCGGGCCGGCGACAGCGACATCGGGCGCGGGGTCATGCACCGGGAACAGGCTGGAGGGCATGTGCTGGGGTTCCACACGGCGACCCACTCGCACACCAATCACCGCTCGCTGAGCCCGCAAGAGCTGGAACAGTCGCTGAGCAAAGGCAGTGCCGACATCGCCGCGATCACTGGCGCGCCGCCCACCTTGGTGCGCCCGCCGTTCTGGAGTTACGACAAACGTGTGTTCGCCGCCTACCAGCGCCACGGCATGCACCTGTTGCTGACCGACCTGAGCGCCAACGACGGCAAAATCTGGGGCTTCAACGCCAGCCCCCGACGGCGGGCCAACATGCTGCGGCAATTGTCCGAAGTGCGTGAACGCATTGCACTGGGCGAGTTGCCGACGGTGGACGGTGTAGTTCCGGTGGTGGTGACCTTTCACGACCTGAATCGCTATACCGCCCGGCATGCCCGCGAATACCTGCAAATACTCCTCGACAGTGCCCGTGCCACCGGTGTGACGGTGGCGCAGAAGCCGTTTTATGACGACACCGCAGCGCTGCGACGGGCGGCTCTGGCGCGCACCGTCAGCAGCGGTTCAGAGGCAGAGAAGTTGCCGGGGATCTGGAACTGGCTGTGGGATGGGGATTCGCATTGAAAACTGAGCGAAATGAGCAGCCAACACAGAGTGTGGTGGCGCTGTCGTAGCGGTGGCGAAAGCGATACCGCTCGAGCATCCACGCTCGCCGGCTGAAGTGGATCCATGTAGCAGCTGGCGAAGCCTGCGTTCGGCTGCGCAGCAGTCGTAAAACTGGCATACACGGTTTACCTGAAACAACGCGGTCTCTGATTTTACGACTGCTGCGCAGCCGAACGCAGGCTTCGCCAGCTGCTACAAAAATCGCGTTATGGCTGGTTCCGGGGCAACAGTTCATCAATCATCTTCAAACAATGATTCAACCCCGGCGTCACGTCGCCCACGCGCCGGCTGAGAATGATCGGTGAGGTCGCGTTGTCTTCCAGCAGCGGGGTGAAACCAATGTCGTCGCGGTGCAGCAACTGCACCGAAGCGGGCACCAGCGTGACCCCGATCCCGGCCCCCACCAGTCCGATTGCTGTTTGCAGTTCGTTGGTCCATTGCGCCACGTGGATGCTCACGCCATAGGACTCGAACAGTGCAATCACATGATCGGCGTAGCTGGGGCGCGGATTGCCGGGGTACAACACAAAAGGTTCCTTGGCCAGTTGGCTCAGACTGATCGGCCCGGCGAGCAGCGGATGGCCGGCGGGCAGGGCGGCGACCAGCCGGTCTTCGGTCAATACCGTCTGAATGATCGCCGGGTCGTCAATGCGAATCCGCCCGAAACCGATGTCGATGCGCCCGGCCTTGAGCGCCTGCACCTGTTGCAACGTGGTCATTTCCGACAGCCCGAGTTCAAGCTCCAGGGGCTCGCCACTGCGCAAGCGGCGAATCAGTTCCGGCAGCACGCCATACAGCGTCGATGGCGCAAAGCCGATGCCCAGCCAGGTCTTTTCCCCAAGGCCGATCCGTTTCGTGTTGTCGCACACCTTGGCCAGTTGTTCGAGCAGGGCGGTGGAATGCTCATGGAAGAAACGCCCGGCGTCGGTCAGCTTCAGCGGACGGCCGCGCTCCAGCAATATCACCCCGAGTTCATCTTCCAGCTGCTGGATCTGCCGGCTGAGGGGCGGCTGGGCAATGTGCAGCAGTTCGGCGGCGCGGGTGAAGTTGAGGGTTTGAGCCAACACCTGAAAATACCGCAGGTGACGCAGTTCCATGGTGCCTCCAGGCATTGATCAGTTGAATACCTTTAAGGTATCGAGCCAGACCAATTCTATATTGGCCGTGGGCAAAAAGCCGTACGAGAATCCAATTCAGAACTTCAAGAACCTGACGGGTATCGACATGCGTGCAACAGCCATTGAATCGATCGAGACGATCATCGTCGATCTGCCGACCATTCGCCCGCACAAACTGGCCATGCACACCATGCAGAACCAGACTCTGGTGATCATCCGCGTGCGCTGCGCCGATGGCATTGAAGGGATCGGCGAGTCCACCACCATCGGTGGCCTGGCCTATGGCAACGAAAGCCCGGACAGCATCAAGACCAACATCGACAAACACTTCGCACCGCTGCTGATCGGTGAGGACAGCGGCAACATCAATGCGGCGATGTTGCGCCTGGAGCGCAGCATTCGCGGCAACACCTTCGCCAAGTCAGGTATCGAAACCGCGTTGCTGGATGCCCAGGGCAAACGCCTTGGACTGCCGGTCAGCGAGTTGTTGGGCGGTCGTGTTCGTGATGCGCTGCCAGTGGCGTGGACCCTGGCCAGCGGTGACACCGACAAGGACATCGCCGAAGCGGAAGAAATGCTCGACCTGCGTCGCCACCGGATCTTCAAACTGAAAATCGGTGCCGGCGAAGTCAATCGCGACCTGGCCCACGTCATCGCCATCAAGAAAGCCCTGGGCGACCGCGCCAGTGTTCGGGTCGATGTCAATCAGGCCTGGGACGAAGCGGTCGCACTGCGCGCCTGCCGGATACTGGGCAGCAACGGCATCGACCTGATCGAACAGCCAATCTCGCGCAACAACCGCGCCGGCATGGCGCGCCTGAATGCCATGAGCCCGGCGCCGATCATGGCCGATGAGTCCATCGAGTGCGTGGAAGACGCCTTCAATCTGGCGCGCGAAGGGGCCGCTTCGGTGTTCGCCCTGAAGATCGCGAAGAACGGCGGACCACGCGCCGTGTTGCGCACTGCCGCCATCGCCGAGGCCGCCGGTATCGGTTTGTATGGCGGCACTATGCTTGAAGGTGGGATCGGCACGCTGGCCTCGGCCCATGCCTTTATCACCCTGAATAAACTGGCCTGGGACACCGAGCTGTTCGGCCCGTTGCTGCTGACTGAAGACCTGCTCAGTGAGCCGCTGGTCTATCGCGATTTTGCGCTGCATGTCCCGCAGACCCCGGGCCTTGGCCTGAGCCTGGACGAAGAACGCCTGGCGTTTTTCCGTCGTGACAAAACATCCACTTCCGTTCATCAAGCCTGAGGAGAGCATCATGCTATTCCACGTAAAAATGACCGTGAATCTGCCGGTCGACATCAATCCGGAGCTCGCCACCCAGCTCAAGACCGATGAAAAGGCCCTGGCCCAGCGCCTGCAAGAGCAAGGCAAGTGGCGTCACCTGTGGCGCATCGCCGGGCACTATGCCAATTACAGCGTTTTCGACGTCGACAGCGTTCTGGAGCTGCACGACCTGCTGATGCAATTGCCGCTGTTTCCGTACATGACGATCGAGGTCGACGGGATGTGCCGGCATCCTTCTTCCATTCGCGAGGATGACCGCTGAACCCAGCCTGTTCAGTTCGCTACGCTAATAATTACAAGATGAGGAACCACCCAAAATGAACGTCAAGATTTCCCACACTGCCAGCGCCCAGAAGTTTCTCGAAGACGCCAGCGGCTTGCTCAACGACGCCGGCGACCCGCGAATCAAAGCCCTGGTCTACCGCATTCTGCGTGATTCGGTGAACATCATCGAAGACCTGGCCGTGACCCCGGAAGAATTCTGGACAGCCGTCAACTACCTCAACGTGCTGGGCGCGCGTCAGGAAGCCGGTTTGTTGGTCGCAGGGCTGGGTCTGGAACATTACCTGGACTTGCTGATGGACGCCGAAGACGAGCAGGCGGGAAAGGCGGGCGGTACGCCACGGACCATCGAAGGCCCGCTGTATGTGGCGGGTGCGCCACTGTCTGAGGGTGAGGCACGACTGGATGATGGCGTCGATCCGGGCGTGGTCCTGTTCATGCAGGGCCAGGTGCGCAACACCGCTGGCGAACCGCTGGCCGGTGCGGTGGTGGATGTCTGGCACGCCAACACGGGCGGCACGTATTCCTATTTCGATACCACGCAATCGGAGTTCAACCTGCGCCGCCGCATCGTCACCGATGCCGAGGGTCGCTATCGTTTCCGTAGCATCGTGCCGTCGGGCTACGGTTGCCCGCCGGACGGTCCGACCCAGCAATTGCTCGATCAACTGGGCCGGCATGGCCAGCGCCCGGCGCACATTCACTTCTTCATCTCCGCGCCGGACCATCGTCACCTGACCACCCAGATCAACCTCGACGGTGACCAATACCTGCATGACGATTTCGCCTACGCCACCCGCGACGAGCTGATCGCGCACATCACCTTCAGCGATGATCCTCAGCGTGCGGCGGAGCATGGTGTCAGCGGGCGGTTTGCCGAGATCGACTTCGATTTCACTTTGCAGACCTCCGCGCAGCCTGAAGAGCAGCAACGGCATGAACGGGTTCGTGCGCTCGAGGATTGATACCCTCGAATAGCCGAACCTTTGTAGGAGTGGGCCTGCTCGCGAAGCGGAGTGTCAGTCAACGTTGATGTTGAGGCTGATGGCCTATCGCGAGCAGGCTCGCTCCTACAGTTGACCGAGTTTCTTCAGGGCTAACGCGGTCAAATGTGGGAGCGAGCCTGCTCGCGAAGGGGCCAGAACATTCCACAGGTCAGTCCAATGACACACCGTTGCGAGCACTGCCTTAGAATGACCTGAAGTAACCTATAACAACAACGAGAGTGACCCGATGATGCACGCGCAACTATTGAGTCAGCGCAGCAGAATATTCGACCATGCCGACCCTTACGCGGTGTCGGGTTACGTCAATCAGCACGTCGGCAACCATTGCATCCTGATGCCCAGGGTCGGCCGTCCGCTAGCCAGCCTCGATCATCGCAAATTCGCCAGCCTCGACCTGTGCCGCATCAGCTACGGCGCCAGCGTGCGGGTGACCTCCGGCGCGCTGGAAACGATCTATCACCTGCAAGTGCTGTTGCGTGGCAACTGCCTGTGGCGTGGTCACGGTCAGGAACATTACTTTGCGCCGGGTGAGTTGCTGCTGATCAACCCCGACGATCCGGTGGACCTGACTTACTCCGACGATTGCGAAAAATTCATCCTCAAAGTGCCCACCCGGCTGTTTGAATCGGTGTGCGAGGAGCAACGCTGGCGCTATCCGGGGCAGGGCGTGCGGTTTCTGGAGAACCGTTATCAGCTCGATCAGTTGGAAGGTTTCGTCGGCCTGCTGGCGATGATTTGCCAGGAAGCCGAAGCCACCGAGCAGGTCCCCAGGGTGCAGGAGCACTACGCGCAGATCATCGTCAGCAAGATGCTCAGCCTGATGAAAACCAACGTCATCCGCAGCAGCCTTGGCTCGTCGTCGGCGACGTTCGAGGCGATTGCCGATTACATCGCGCACAACCTCAAGCAAGACATCGACAGCGAAGAACTGGCGCGCCAGGCCAGCATGAGCCTGCGTTCGCTGTACGGCTTGTTCGAACGCAACGCCGGCACATCGCCGAAAAACTACATCCGGCAGAAGAAACTCGAACGCATCAACCTGTGCCTGAGCGACCCGACCTGCAACGTGCGCAACGTCACGGAAGTGGCCATGGATTACGGGTTCCTGCACTTGGGACGGTTCTCCGACAACTACCGCAAACAGTTCGGCGAATTGCCGTCCGACACCCTCAAACGCCGCGACTGACTCCCACAACCTCCCTGTAGCAGCTGCCGAGCAACGAGAGGCTGCGTTCGGCGACGAAGTCGTCGTAAAACCTGTGAGCGCGTTTTTCCTGATACGCCACGGGGGCTGATTTCACGACGACTGCGTCGCCGAACGCAGCCTCGCAGGCTCGACAGCTGCTACAGGGACGTGGGTTGTTTGCAGTAATCGGATACACGTCTGCACCCATCGGATAGTCCGCCCCATTCCCCCGTCCTAGCATGGCCCTGCCTGAATAAAAACAATGGAGGCGGCGGCCATGTCCCTGCGACCCGAATACCTTCACTCCCTGCTTGAAGATGACAAAGAAAAAGGCATCTACCGCTGCAAGCGCGAGATGTTCACTGATCCACGGCTGTTCGATCTGGAGATGCAGCACATCTTCGAAGGCAACTGGCTGTACCTAGCGCACGAAAGCCAGATCCCCAATATCAACGATTTCTACACCACCACCATGGGGCGTCAGTCGATCTTCATCGCGCGCAACAAGGAAGGTGTGCTCAACGCCTTCATCAACGCCTGCAGCCACCGCGGCGCGACGCTGTGCCGGCACAAGACCGGCAACAAGAGCTCCTACACCTGTCCGTTCCACGGCTGGACCTTCAATAACTCCGGCAAGTTGCTCAAAGTCAAAGACCCGGCCGCTGCGGGTTACCCGGCGAGCTTCAACTGTGAAGGCTCCCACGACCTGACCAAAGTCTCGCGTTTCGAATCCTATCGCGGCTTCCTGTTCGGCAGCCTGAAGGCCGATGTCGTGCCGCTGGTTGAACACCTGGGCGAGTCGGCCAAGATCATCGACATGATCGTCGACCAGTCCGTCGATGGCCTCGAAGTGCTGCGCGGTTCCTCGAGCTACATCTACGAAGGCAACTGGAAACTCACCGCCGAAAACGGCGCCGACGGTTACCACGTCAGCTCCGTGCACTGGAACTACGCCGCCACCCAGAACCAGCGCAAACAGCGTGAAGCGGGCGATAGCAACCCGACCATGAGCGCCGGGACCTGGGCCAAACAGGGTGGCGGTTTCTACTCGTTCGACAAGGGCCACATGCTGCTCTGGACCCGCTGGTCCAACCCCGAGGATCGTCCGCTCTATGAGCGCCGCGACGAACTGGCCCAGGATTTTGGCAAGGCCCGTGCCGACTGGATGATCGAGAACTCGCGCAACCTGTGCCTGTACCCGAACGTGTACTTGATGGACCAGTTCAGCTCGCAGATCCGCATCGCTCGGCCGATCTCGGTCGACCGCACGGAAATCACCATTTATTGCATCGCCCCCAAAGGCGAAAGCGACCACGCCCGTTCGAGCCGGATTCGTCAGTACGAGGATTTCTTCAACGTCAGCGGCATGGCCACCCCGGATGATCTGGAAGAGTTTCGCTCGTGCCAGACCAGCTATCAGGGCAGCGTCACGACGTGGAATGACATGTCCCGCGGTGCCGAGCACTGGGTCGAGGGCGCCGATGAGGCGGCCAAGGAAATTGACCTGCATCCGCTGCTCAGCGGCGTGCGCACCGAAGACGAA
The DNA here is from genome assembly GCF_054897715.1 of Pseudomonas sp. RT6P73. Taxonomy (NCBI): domain Bacteria; kingdom Pseudomonadati; phylum Pseudomonadota; class Gammaproteobacteria; order Pseudomonadales; family Pseudomonadaceae; genus Pseudomonas; species Pseudomonas sp. RT6P73. Next base: position 2,187,974 of record NZ_JBUBUV010000002.1, read on the forward strand.
GGCCTGTTCGTGCTGCAACACAAGTATTGGCAGCAAACCATGCTCAAGGCCTTGGCCTCCGAACAGTCCGGATTGATCGCTGTGGAGGCCGTGCAATGACCATCACTTATGACGCCGTGCGCGATTTCCTCTACCGCGAAGCGCGCTTCCTCGATGACAAGCAATGGGATGACTGGCTGGAACTGTACGCCGCCGATGCGTCGTTCTGGATGCCGTCCTGGGACGACAACGACGAGTTGACCGAAGACCCGCAGCGCGAAATCTCGCTGATCTGGTACGGCAACCGCACCGGCCTGGAAGACCGCATCTTCCGCATCAAGACCGAGCGTTCCAGCGCCAGCGTTCCGGACACCCGGACCTCGCACAACATCAGCAATATCGAGCTGCTTGAGCAAGCCGACGGCCTGTGCAAGGTGCGCTTCAACTGGCACACCCTGAGCTTTCGCTACAAGACCGTCGACAGCTATTTCGGCAGCAGTTTCTACACCCTTGATGTGCGCGGCGAAAACCCGTTGATCAAGGCCAAGAAAGTGATCCTGAAGAACGATTACGTTCGCCAGGTCATCGATGTCTACCACCTCTGAGGCGGCCGTCATGACTCATTCCATAGCATTCAATTTCGAAGACGGCGTCACTCGGTTCATCGACGCCAATGTGGGCGAAACCGTGGCCGATGCTGCGTATCGCCAAGGCATCAACATTCCGCTGGATTGCCGTGACGGTGCGTGCGGCACCTGCAAGTGTTTCGCCGAGGCCGGTCGTTATGACTTGGGCGAGGAATACATCGAAGACGCGCTCACGGCGGACGAAGCCGAACAGGGTTTTGTCCTGACTTGCCAGATGCGCGCCCAGAGCGATTGCGTGGTGCGGGTACCGACTTCATCGCAGGCTTGCCGTACCCAGCAGGCCAGTTACGACGCCACCATCAGCGCCGTGCGGCAGTTGTCCGATAGCACCATCGCGCTGTCGATCAAGGGGGAGGCGCTGAGCAAACTGGCGTTCCTGCCGGGCCAGTACGTGAACCTCGGGATTCCCGGCAGCGAGCAGACCCGCGCTTATTCCTTCAGCTCGCTGCAGCGGGATGGCGAAGTCAGTTTCCTGATCCGCAACGTGCCTGGCGGCTTGATGAGCAGCTTCCTCACCGGTATGGCCAAGGCTGGCGACAGCATGAGTCTGGCCGGGCCGTTGGGCAGTTTCTATCTGCGTGACATTCGCCGTCCATTGTTGCTGCTGGCCGGCGGTACAGGCCTGGCGCCGTTCACCGCGATGCTGGAAAAAATCACCGAGCAGGGCAGTGAACATCCGCTGCATTTGATCTACGGCGTGACCAACGATTTTGACTTGGTGGAGCTGGACAGGCTCGAAGCGTTTGCCGCGCGAATCCCGAATTTCAGCTTCAGTGCCTGCGTCGCCAACCCCGACAGCCAGCATCCGCTCAAGGGCTACGTCACCCAGCACATCGAGCCACGGCATTTGAACGATGGCGACGTCGACGTCTACCTGTGCGGCCCGCCGCCAATGGTCGAAGCGGTCAGTCAGTTCATCCGCGAACAAGGCGTCGCGCCGACGAACTTCTACTACGAGAAATTCGCCGCCAGCGCGGCGTAATTATCAGCAACGACACCGTCTCTGTAGCAGCTGCCGAGCCTGCGAGGCTGCGTTCGGCTGCGCAGCAGTCGTAATACTTGAGTGCACAGTCTTCCTGATGCACCGCATTCACTGATCTCACGACTGCTTCGCCCGAGCGCGGACCGAGCCGAACGCAGCCTCGCAGGCTCGGCAGCTGCTACAGAGATAGCCGTTCCCGCGAAATTGATTTTCGTCTTGAGGTACACATGAACAGATTTCACGAAAAAGTCGCGCTGATCACTGGCGCGGCGCAAGGCATCGGTCGGCGGGTGGCCGAACGCATGGCCGCCGAGGGTGCGCGGTTGATTCTGGTTGATCGCTCGGATCTGGTGTTCGAGGTGCAGCAACAATTGGGGCAGGGCAGCCAGGTGCTGGCCCTGACCGCCGACCTTGAGCAATACAGCGAGTGCAGCCGCGTGATACGTACCGCCGTCGAGCGCTTTGGGCGTCTGGATGTGCTGGTCAACAACGTGGGCGGCACGATTTGGGCCAAGCCTTTCGAGCACTATGAAGAACAGCAGATCGAAGCGGAAGTCCGTCGTTCGCTCTTTCCGACCTTGTGGTGCTGCCATGCCGCGCTGCCGTACATGCTGGGTCAAGGCAGCGGCGCCATCGTCAACGTTTCGTCCATCGCCACCCGCAGCATCAATCGTGTGCCGTACGGCGCGGCGAAGGGCGGCGTCAATGCGCTGACCGCTTGCCTGGCGTTTGAAACCGCCGGTCGCGGGGTTCGGGTCAATGCCACCGCGCCCGGCGGCACGGAAGCACCGCCGCGGGTCATCCCGCGTAACAGCACAGAGCAAAGCGCCGAAGAAAAGGTCTGGTACCAGCAGATTGTCGACCAGACACTCGACAGCAGTTTGATGAAACGCTACGGCACGCTGGATGAGCAGGCGGGCGCTATTCTGTTTCTGGCCAGCGACGAAGCGTCGTACATCACCGGCATGATCATGCCGGTGGGCGGCGGCGACCAGGGCTGACGCAAACTTACAAGCGACGCTGAAAGGCTCTGACAATCTTGAGCGTGGCGTCGCTTGTGTTCAGGTTTTGGACCGCGTCCAGCGGATACCACATGCAATCGAAAATTTCATTTTGTGGCCGGGCCTCGTCCGAGTTGAGCACTGACGCCTCATAAACATGGTGTCGGGTGCCGCCCGTTTCCAGTTCCATCAAGTACAGCAAGCCGTCGACTCCCAGCCCTGTTTCCTCCTGAAGTTCGCGCATGGCCGCACCCGCAGCGGTTTCACCACGCTCGACTTTTCCCCCGGGCAAGGTCCAGCGACACCTGGGTTTGCGCACCAGGAGAACATGCCGATCCTGCTCGCAAATGACTGTTGCCCGTACTTTCATGTGTTACTAAACCGCCGCTTGTCATCAAACAGTCACAAAAATGCAATATTCAGGCCGGAGCCTCTGGTTCAATAATTGGAGTAAGGGGGGCGGCAGAAAGTGCGAAAGGATGTCGAAAACCTGGCGCGACGTCTGGTCGGCACCAGGGCAAAGGTCGGGTGTAAGGTAGCCAAGTCAATCGTGGCTTATCACTGCCGAAGAGGAGGTGACTATGAGCGTTCCGATGCTGAATAGAATGCACATGAACGGTTATGACGTACTCAGCGTAAACAATGGCCCCTGGCGGGTTTGCACCAAAGGCGACCGGCTCGGTGCCTTTGGCAGCAGAGAGGAAGCACTGGCCTACGCGGCTGCGTTGCCTGCCTGCAGAGCATCTCGGCGAAGTCAGAAATCAGAATGAGCGTGAGTTTGAAGCCCTGGAATGCCGGGGCTTTTTTTTGTCGTCAAACCACGGCCAGGAGGATTTTAAACGCGATATTGCGGTCCGGTACGCCACGTTGGCTAATAACCTCCGCCACCCGCACTGCGAGAGGGCTCCCTTGCTTTCTGTTGTGCGTGACTCCATTGCGCGCACGTCATGAAGCTTTTGTGGTCGACCTGGCCCCTGCCATCGAAGCTGATGTTGTACGGCTTTTGTTGGCCGGCCTGGGTCAACTTGTAGTCAAAGCAAGTGCCAGGCACCACCGTGCGCTCCGATATCGATAAAGGCTGACCACCAATCTGCTGAACCTGATCCTTGTTCATGCCGGTATCGACTTTTGCGACCAGCGGCTGATCACGATAAATGTGTGAATCAGTGCTGCAGCCACCGGTCGCCGCCAGCACAACGACCAGCGCGAATAGAGGCTTGTTCATGACATCGCTCCCGTCAGTGAGCTTTCGTCCGACTGATGACCTTGGCTTTCACTTCTTCGGCATAGCCCGCCAGTCGCTGTTCATCGCCTTGAAACAGGTCGCACAATTTCATGGCAGCTTGCGCATCCACATCATTACCGGCCTGGCGTAGTTGCTCTGCGATGCGCAAGAGTTCCACTGCCGACCACCTCAAGTCCGACGCAACGCCTTGCAGGTCACGTCGAAGTTCATTTTCATCTTCGTTAAGCCACATGATGACCTCCTGCAAATACCCCTAACCGAAAGAGTAGTCCGATTAGCCGGCGGGGCGCTTGTTCAACGGGCGCTCAATGGTTGGAAAGTACGCCGCTTGTCGGGAGGATGGGCCCGAACGGACAGGCGTGATGTCGTACTGAAGTGGCGAATTTTCGCTAGGGCGAGGCAACTTAAAATGACCAATACCGATGATTTCAGATTCCATGCGCAAGCACTGATTGTTGATCTGGATGCAGCAACCACGGAGATGATGAATCTGATTTCGGCTCATCAGTTGAGCGGTCCGGAGTGGGAGCGGGTCACTCAATGGCAGCATGAGGCGTATGAGCGATGGATGGCGTATTTGAACGAAAGGTCCTATCCAGAGCACGGCGATCACAACGCAGCTCCTTGAGGGGCGATTCTATAGATGGATGTCTGGACCGCTACGCGCTACATTTCCCGTTTTTCAGGATAAGGAAGCGTCATGCGGATGTTGATTGGGGGAGTAGCGATGGCGATGCTGGCGGGTTGTTCATTGCCGGCATCCCTGGTTCCAGGTGAGCCTAACGTCAGCAAGTACAGTGGCAAGACGCCCAAAGAATACGCCGGGTGTCTTTTACCGCTCTGGCAGCAGGAAGTTTCCAGAACGACTCAGACTGCAATTTCCAATGGCTACCGGATCAACGCGCCAAGCATCATTACGGCTGACGAGATTCTGGACATCGTGAAATACAAGGACGGCAGTCGGGTTTCGCTGTATCAGGGGCCGCCGTGGGCCAAGTCGGACGCGATGCGTAAAGCGGTTCGCAGCTGCTTGTAAAACTCACTTTATGTGAACTTCGTTTGTAAGCGCCGTATGTCGGAACCGAGGAACGGTTGTTCGCTGGAAAACTTCCAAGTGAAAACTGTCCTTGGGAGTTTGGCGATGAATGATGATCAAAAGAAACAAGCGCTGGCTGCCTGGTACAAGCTCCTCAACGAGCCGGAAATTCGCATGGATTGTGAAGAGCAGTACGACGAGTTGCTCAAGGCGGCTGATGAAATGGAGCGTACCGGGCTGATCAACGGCGTGGAGTGGCGCATGTTGGTGAAGGAGGCGGGTACTGCATTTGCAAAAGCGATAGAGGGCGTGGGCGGCGGCACGTAAGAGGCCGCACACCGTCATTACGGTAACTCCTCCCAAACAACCTGCAGCACGCCATTCTCCTGTGCATGGCTGCGCAGCGCATCGAAATTTTGTTGATCGTGATTGTCCCCATACGAAAGCCCGATCCCTGAATGCAGGCAGGCGTAGTACCAAGCGTCTACCTCAGTCATGTGGGAGTCGGGCTGAATAAAAATATGCCGAGTCTTCTTGTAGCCATATGTGATTTGAAAATATCGAGGGCGGGTCATCCGAATCTCCAGGTGCTGCCACTACGACATTGATGGCGTAGTGCCAGTTCCCTCTGTTTTCGGACTTTTATCAGCTTCAGCGAAACGCGAAGTTTTTCATTCAGTCGGCATGCACGCGCTCATGGCGCGTTCAAGCAGGGCGCTCAGTCAGCATGCATTGGAGGCACTCAGTATTGAGCTGCGAACATTCTTGCTCGGCCTCTACTCGTGTCGGGTAAGTGGTTGGGAGCCTGCGCTTTTCTTCATTGTCGTAGAGGTTGAACCCTATGGGGGCGGTTTTGCAGTAGAAGCGCGTTCCGTTGCGCGTTGATCCCGTTTCCGTGGGAATTGCAGGGACGACAACGAATCTTGAAATCATCTTCGCGTACTCCTTCCGAATTCACCTTAATGGATAGCGGCTACTGGCCACCACCGCAAGGGCGCGATTGAAGTATCCGATGAACAGACCGGGTTTGCCTTGGGGCACCAACGGGAAGCGCTCAGGAGTTTGGGTGGCGCCGTTCGTTGCCAGAAGGGTTGCCAGTGTCTATCAGCCTCCGTTCTACCAGGACATTCTGTAGTGCCTGGCGGGAAACAGGGTCCAGCTGATGCTCTCTCTCCTTGAGTTCCAGCAGGATAGGGCTGGACCAGGCGCGATAGGTTTGTTCGACTATTCTAATGGACGTCATCTATCCTCCTTGATCAGGCGCCTATTGCAGAATCAGCGCCGTTCGATTCGGTAGAAACCCTAGTCGAGGAAGCGGCTTTACGCCAATAAATTGCACTGCAATGGTGCACCTGCTGACGCGTGGCGGTATCGCCAGAAGTGGACGATCCCGACTGTTACAAACTTGCCTTACAGGTGAACGGTGGCATCAAACTTCGTCCCGGCAGTACGTGGGGTGGCCACCGGGTCGTGCAGCAACGAGTAGCCTCGGTCCAATAACGTGCGGCCGATAAAACGCGAACCCACTTCATTCAAGTGCGAATCATCCAGGTACAGCAGCTGGCCCTTGATAATCGGGCTGCACACGCCCGCCGGGCATATCACTTGATTGGGGTCGATAAAGTGCACCTTCGGGTACTTCGCACTTATATCAGTCCAATAGGGCGCCCTGGCGCTTTGGGCGACCGAGCAACTGTGGTCGGTACCGAACATCAAGTGGCGGATCGGGCAACTGGCGGCTTTTTCGATGTGCTGATTCCTCAGGATGACGATGACCTCTTCGCTGTGCTCCGCCACACGCTTGATACTCGCTTCGACCATGTCTTTGGCAATCGCGTCCCTGGGCCAGATCGCCGCCAGCACCACGTAGCGGTAATGGTTCTGCTCGATCAGGCCGAACGCCCGTTCGTTGCGTTTTGCACAATGGGCGGCGTAGACCGCGTTCATGTCGACGGTGTACCCGAGGATCGGCGGGCACGAGTCCATGGTGTAGTCCATGATCGAGAGGTTGTTGGGTTTGGCCAGCAGATCGACCATGCCGGTAAAGTGATTGGCAAACGAATCGCCGATCATGATGCCGTCCAGCTGTTCTTTTTTGACCCCCAGGCGACACGCGTCATTAGGTGCTGTGCCGTACAGGGCATTGGTGACGTGGCACCCTTTGCGAATCTCGCTCGGCTTTTGCAGGGTCATCGCTTCGAGTTGCGCAACATCAGGGCTGAAACGTTGCGGGAAGCCGTTGAATTGCACGCTCAGCACCGCCAACGCGGCCAGGCCCAATGCCGGAAAGGCGAATCGACGGGTGAAGACCCGGGAAAAGTGCCACGTCGCCCCGTTGCGTCGAAAGGGCACCTCGACATAACGCCAGGACAGCCACGCGAGGATGACCGAGACTGCAATCAGCGTCGCCCCGACAGGCAAATCGATGGGGATTTCCAGGTAACTCAGGTAGGCAATTAATGGCCAGTGCCATAAATACAGCGAATAGGAAATCAAACCGATAAACACCATTGGCCGGCTGGTGAGCAAACGCGAGCGCGTGTCGCCGCTGCCGGCCAGGATCAACAACGCGGCCCCCAGGCAAGGGGTCAGGGCGTTGATCCCGGGGAAGGTCGAGGTGGGGTTCAAGGCAAACAGCGAATAACCGATCAGCAGCAAACCCGCCAGAGCAATGCCATGAGCCTTCAGCTTCCCGATGATGCGCGGTTGATGCAGATAGATGCCCAGCAACCCGCCCAGCATCAATTCGAAAAAGCGCGTAGGCAACAGATAGTAGGCGGCTGTCGCAAAGACGCCTGCCGCGTATTCTGAAGCGCCGACCGCGACAACCACGCCAATGGCCAATACCGGCAGCACGTAACGCGGCGCGAAGCGATAGAGCAACACAATGAACAGCGGCCAGAGCAGATAGAACTGCTCTTCAATACCCAATGACCAGGTATGCAGCAGGGGGGCCTCACTGGCGTCAGCGGCGAAGTAGTTGCCGTACTTGACCCAGATATAGATGTTGGAGACACCCATCAAAGAGAGCAGTGCGCTGACGTTGAGCCGGATCAGGTCGACCGGTGAAAGGATAAAGGCTCCGATGGTCACAGTCGCCAGCAATACCGTTACCAACGCAGGAACAATGCGATTGATGCGCCGTTGATAAAAACCCTTCAGCGAAAAAGCGTTGCGCTTGACCTCGGAATAAACCTGGGAGGTGATCAAAAAGCCGGAGATGACGAAGAAGATGTCAACGCCAACGAACCCCCCTGGCAGCAGGTTGGTGTTGAGGTGATGCAGAAGCACCGCTATCACCGCCACAGCCCGCAGCCCATCGATGTCCGAGCGGTACTTGCCCTGTGCCATGTGCCTGACCATCCCTAACGCTGTTTCTATCTGTCGGACGTCCGGCCCATGACGACCACTGTCAAGATTTGGACATAACCCACCTCACATATCATTTGTAGTTGGAAATTTGACGGTAAGCAAAATTGAAATGCGAAATAACTGCGTCGATTCCAAGACGCCTGGGAGCCTGCGAAGGTGTCGTTCTGATTCATCACTGAAAGGGAGCTGGACCCTGAACGACAACACGCCAAGCGATATCGACTTCTGCAATGTGGTCAAAGACTTCCGCGAGGTGTCGGTCGCGAATGGCCTGAACTTTGCGGTGCGACGCAGCTCATTCCATTCCTTCGGCGGACCGGCCTCGGCATCGCCCATTCGGACTAGGCAGGGCTGACGATTCTGTTGTGTGCCGCTGTCATCAAACTCGAGGGCCAAGGGGGTGTCGCCTCATGCGTGCCCCGCCAAACGAGCAGAAGGCGCCGCGAGGGAGTTTGCGTTCAGCGACGAACAGTAAATGATCCGCGCATCGGCAGAGGGCTTCCTCGCCGATGTCTCGGATTCTACCGCCGTGCGAGCGGCGATGGTCAGCGAGCGAGGTTTTGACGAGACGCTCTGGCAGCGCCTGTGTCGCGAAATGTGCTGGCCGGCGATTCATATTCCCGAAGCGTACTGCGGCCTGGGTCTGGGCTTTGTCGAACTGTCTATTTTGCTGGAACAGATGTGCCGGCGCTTGCTGTGTTCGCCGTTCTTCGCCACCGCCTGCATGGCCACACCAGCGCTGTTGCGTCAAATGTTGCCAACCATGGACCAGACCCGTCGTCAGGCACGGGTTCAGCTCAAGAGTCTGTACCTCAGCGCTGACTGCCTGCTCGGTGAGTTCGGTGCGGGCTGGCCGCACCTGGAGCGGGTCCTGCAACTGGCTTGCATCGGTTTGGCTGCCGAACAGACCGGTGGCGCGCAGCAGGTGCTCGACCTGAGCGTTGCCTATATGCAGGAACGCCAGCAGTTCGGTCGACCCATTGCCAGTTTCCAGGCGCTCAAACACCGTGCCGCCGACATGATGCAGCAGGTCGAATGCGCACGTTCGGCCAGTTATTACGCGGCTTGCGTGGGCCAGGAAGTCCTCGATCCTGAAGGCGACCCGCAGGTGGCCGCCGAGCTGCCGCTGGCGGCGGCGCTGGCCAAGGCGCAGTGCGCTGAAACTTATTTCCATTGCGCGTCCGAGTCGATCCAGTTGCACGGCGGCTTCGGTTTCACTTGGGAATACGACCCGCACCTTTACTTCAAGCGCGCCCGTGCCAGCGAAAGCTTTCCCGGACTACCTGCCTGGCATCGCGAGCGGATTGCCGCAGTGATTCTTGGAGAGCAGCCATGAAAATCAGTTTCAGTGAGCAAGACGAGTGCTTCCGTCAGGAAGTGGCCGGCTGGTTGAGCGCCAAACCTGTGCGGTGAATTCGAGCACCTGCGTTTTCGCGGTGGCCCGGGTGATGAACATATGTTTCCCCAATCGGCCAGAAGCACTCATTCAGCATCGGATTTTGTTTTGCCAGACCCACTGGGAGCGATTTTCGGCTTGTGTGACATAACGCTCCCAGAAGATCCTCTCTTAGTGGAAAACAGAGACGCCCCTCTCCGTCCCTCAGGCCCAATGATAGAATCTTGTTTTGAAAAAGGAGTTTCATCTGTGGAGGCTGGAAAAAAGAGTTGCCCCTATTGCGCGGAAGCCATCATGGCTGAAGCCATTTTATGCAAACACTGTCAATCCGACCTCAGGCAGAAAATACCGGTTCCAGGTGGGGGCTCACTATCGTCAGAAAAGAGAATGGGCCCTGTCAGCAAGGTTCTCGTTGGAATCATTATTGCCGTCACCTCGTACTTGGTTTACGGCCTTTATGTCAGTGACGCGCCGGAAGACAAGGAAAGAAAGCAGGCCCAAGATGCCGTCGAACTATGCCGCCAGGAAGTAGACAGCTACTCCGGCCCGGCGTCCGGTAAAAGCGTAATCGCAGAAATTTGTCGAAAGCTGGAGGACGAATTCCGCAAGAGTTTTGGCCGCGCGCCATAGGAAAAGCCGATTACGAAGCCCGCCACGGAGCGGGCTTTTTTTTGCCTTTGGCAGCCATCAACTGCCCACAGCAACACACTCAAACTATCCTGCTGAAAGACAAGATTGAAAAGGAGTTCGAATGAAAACTGATTGGCAACAAATTCGAGAAATGATGAACACTGTTATCGATAGCTGTGAGCAGATCGAAACGGCAGGATTCAATGAGGAACATCGCTCCGCGACGGTGGAAATCAAAGGCGTCGATTACACTGTTCAGGAGTTTTTAATCAGTGCCTGGACGCTCCCGGAGAACATTCGCTACCAGATTATTCGTGAGCGTCATGAAGCTGGAAATGACCTTCCCTACGTTCCCGAAGCAGCCCGCATTCTTGTCTCAATGGCACAGGCTTGTGCGGAATTGGTCGGAGCAGCCGACACGGCACCAGCTCAGAAAGCGATCGCAGGGATGAATTGTTGGTACAAGGCCTACGCTGTACCGCATATGACCACAGCCATCGGGCGGGCAAAAAAACGATCGGACGCTTAGATTCACGAGCAATCACCCGGCCCAGACGGATCTGTCATCTCTGGTTTAAACCTCTCCTATGGGTCGATTGCTGCCTTCGTTTCCAGCCGACCACACAATCGAAAACGCCGCGCTCATTGAGCGGCGTTTTCGAATGCGTCTTATTTGTTAAGCCGAGCGCCCACATGTTTTCGCGTTCATACCAGATCGATACGTAAAGGTTTCTGTCCTTGCTACCGCACTGGTTGCCAGCGATGGGGGGTTAAATACTAGCAGCTCGTCGAAAATCGATGATTAATCCAAGGTATGGGCTGAAGTATGGGCTGTAGGATTTTGTCAAACCCCAGAAACGACAAAGCCCTGAATAATCAGGGCTTTGTCGTACATAAGATGGCGGAGGCGATGGGATTCGAACTCATGGACCTGTTACAGTCGACGGTTTTCAAGACCGAAGATTAAGCCTTATATTTCAGCGACTTAAGTAAAATTCGTTTCCGCTTGGCAGTATTCGTTGAAGCTCTGGAAGCCTTTGGAATCAAGGGGCGGGGATTCCTTTGCGGAAACGAATTTGGCTGGCTTCTCGGCATTTTGGAAGGGCTGTTGATCGCTCCTAAATTTCATACTTGTACGAGAGGTTGTGCTTCGTAGAAGCGACAATGGGATTTTTGGGGCTAACCTGGGTGGTCGTGGCTGGCAGCAAACGGCCAGAAGCCGGCGGTCATAGATTAGCTACGCAGAGATACCGCCCATTACTAGCGGTCGCGACCGGTGGAAATCAGCCAGATTCAGACGGTCGCCGTCGTAATTTTGGTTAGGCTGTTGACGCCGCCCGCTACATTATTCTCCTATCCTCATCGCGCTTCACGTTGGGAGTGCCAATTTTGCCATCAGTGCCGCTTAAAGCACTGCTATATTGGGCGTGCAGTGATATCTCAGACCTATTACTTACGGCGTAATCATGGAAAGCCTCATAACTCGGGATGATCTCGGTGCCGGCTCGGCACGAACCTTATCGCGTCTAGACTTTTCTGGGCGTTACTTACGCGACATTGAGGGTAAGGAAGTCACTTATACTGACTGCACGTTCTCTTATAGCATCATCGAGCGTGGCTACTTCCATAAGGCGATTTTTATCAACTGTAAATTCATCGGCGCACGCATCCGAGAATCGGTTTTTCGCTCTGCGACTTTTGAGAACTGCGACTTCCGTTATGTTGATTTCCACCGTTGCATATTACCAGTACCGCAACTTTTGGCTAACCTTCCAGGCTATCCGAACGTACGCTGGGAAATGCTGCATAACTTAAGAGCAAATGCTCACAGCGTCGGTGATACGAAGTGGGAAGCAGATGTCGTATACCATGAAGCTCGCACTGAGATTGAACATTGGCGTGGCATCGCAAACGCAGGCACTGGCTATTATCAAAAATACTCAATGCGCCAGCGATTAGCCGCGCGATTCCACCAAGTTCGCCTTTTAGCAGAACGATATATTTGGGGGCATGGAGAATCACTATTTCGGCTAGCATTGTCGACCGGTTTTTTTTTGATTGTATTTAGTTTTTTTCACGCTGCAGGTCAAGTCGCAGATCTGGACGCCGTATCTATTGGCGCGTTATTTAACCAATATTTTAAGAGCTTGTATTTTCTGTCGTCACTGTATGTTGATCTCCCAAGTGTAAGTGCTTCTGAGGTTTCAGCCAGCCCTATCACATCTTCACTCGCAGTGACCTTGCGCTATGTATCTATAGGCTTAGCTATACCTGTGCTGTATAAACACATAGCCAGAAGATAGGGTGAAAGATGAATAATTTTAAAGCTTACCTTTTCGGTTCGGTTGCGCGTGGTGACCAAGACTGTATGAGCGACACCGACGTGCTGCTGGTTTACGACAAAATGCTCGACAGCCGGTTACAGGCAGATGCAAGGGAGCAAGTTTCCTCCGCGATGTCCATGCATTGCACCTTCGCGGAGTATTCGTGTGACCACTTAGAGCGCATGTTCAAAGAAGGCCACTTATTCGCTTGGCATTTGCATCTAGAGGCACGTCCTATACCCGGGTGGGAAAATCGCCAAGACTATCTGCACACCTTCCCATCTCCTGCACCTTATGTTGGAGGTTTAGTCGATGCGATAAACTTCAGCGATTTACTCAAGTCTGCGGAGCAATCCATCATACTTGGAAGTAATTCTCCAGTGTACGAAGCGGGTATTGCTTATGTTTCTCTTCGCAATGTTGGTATGTCATTGAGCTCGTCCGTCCTAGGGCTTCCTTGCTTTAGCCGATTTGCTCCATTTGACGTGTCGGCGCAACTTCAGCTAGCGCCGCCGTGCAGCAAAAATTTCTACCAAACACTTATTAACGCTCGCCATGCGTCACAACGCGGATTACCTGCACCTCCTATTGCTATTGAAAAGCTAGTGGAGGGTATTCAATCAGCATACACATGGACACAGAACATAATTGAGGTTGCACGTGAGAACTCCTTCTGCTGACCGCTTTGGCTCCTTCTTTTCACGAGTCCAAACTGAACGCAACGTGCTCGCTATAGTCAACGGCAGCTTTTTAAGCGTCGCCGAACTACATGGTTTGACCACTGAGGCTATCCAGCAATGGCAAAAGCGATGTGCTGCGGTTGAAAGGCCAGTACACAATCTTGAGGCTATTTGCTTCCTTCTTCATCGGGTCTCCGCGAGGTGCAAGTCTGAAGCTGACCAGAGTCGAATTGTCTTCGACGATGAGGCACAACAACGTCTTCCTATATCTGGTTTGCTTATCCAACTTCGTGAGGCCTGCCTACAATGCTAGGTAGAAATCGGCCGATTAAGACGCAGGCTATGTAAAAACAAGAAAAATACGTCGAAAACTGAGAGTTTCGAGAGCTGTCTGTGGAATCAGCGACGGAAGCGCGATTTACCTTGGTTAGCTACGTAGACCTTCATTACGTAGTTTGGGCTGCGTGAGCGGCCCACACTAAGACTAAAGGGCGAGCAAGCGGCTGGATTTACGTAGGGGCCGGAGGATGGCTCGGGTAGCGCACATAGATATATGCCATTTACCGCTCCTGGCCGGGCCGGATGCTGCATTTCGAGCAGGGCTGAAACCGACCAGAAACGGTCATTTAAAGTCGGGGAAATAAATCCGCCCCGTAAGTTCGTGATCCGTCCCGAATCTTCTCGAGGACGAAAAGGGACGAAAAGGGACGAAAAGTGTTTTCATCTATCATTGCAGGCGCTAGCCGCCCACAAGACTTATCATGCGCGTCCTAGAAAATGCTTCGCTCGTCTAAATTCAAATGGTTCGGAGGCAATCGTCGGCAGTGTTCAAGAAAATAAACGTATGGCTGTTCAGCTATCTCGCAATCGTATTGCTGTTCAGTGGGGTGTACTACTGCATCTGGGGCGCCCGGCCAGACAGTTTTATCATTAACAGTGAACTGAACCTGGACCCACTGTCGGATATTCCGTTGCTGGCTTGGCAGGAGATGGATACTCACGCCACGACTAGTGCTCCTAACTTGAGTGAGATCAGTGCAAAGCTGGCAGGCATCAAAGCCGTAATCAACGAACTCGACCTCAAGGTAAGGTCGTTGGACCAGCAAGTCGACTCTGGTCGCGCAGAGCTCGCCGAGGTCGGCAGGCGCAATCAAACTATCACCATGGCAAATGGCGAGCGTTATCGGCAGGACATTACCGCAGAGGCAAGCCGAAGTGTTGTTGATGCCGAGCGAGTCTTGAGGGCGTTCTCGGGGCGTGGCTCGTCAGAACGGGATTATGGTGTCGCTGAAGCGAACCTGAGGGTGAAGCTTGCAGAGATGCGGGTCGTTCAGGCTGAACAAATGGCCGAGGCTTACCGTTATTTCATCAGCAACATCGGGCAGTTTGGCGATCCCCAGCTTATGGCACAGATGGATCAACTGCATGACAAGACCCAAGCCCAGGCCCGTGAGCGGGAACAGGCTTGGGAGCTACTTAGTCAGAAGCGTACAGAACTCATCGACGTTGCCAAGGCCTGGCGCAAACAACGCCTAGACGCCGTCTCATGGTTGGATTTCCTCTTTTTCAGTATCGGTATTTCCACGACAACTACGTATGGTGATGTGGTCGGCAATTCAAGGTTGGTGCGTAGTCTGATTGCGACACAGCTGCTGATATGCGTGTTCGTGATGGCGGGCTTCGTGTCGTCGGTGGTATCCAAGTCTGGACGGCGGGATGGTGACACGTCGCTTAGTCCCGATCCGGACATCAGTGGGTCCTAGGGGGACTCCCGTCATTCAAAAGAAAAGAACGTGCGATCTTTTCATTTGAATGGCGGACCTCCCTGGAGTTGAATCGGGCACCAACGAATTATGCATACCACTTCAGCCTTCGCTATCACTTTCTCCAATGGCGGTCGTGCCTGAGTTGAGGCGTGTTAAAAATCCGACTTTTTCAACAGAATCGGCCGAAAGCGGTCAATCATGAGCGGCCGCTTCTGGCCCAGAGTGTGTAAAAACGCGTCGCCAAAATTGAAGTGTGCGCGTCTACGTTAAATCTGAAATTTATCGGCACGTCAGCAGATGTGGATCTCGCGTAGAAGCGCGATTTCCAGTCCATTTTTGAGTACCTGTCGCGCTGAAAAACGTTTCTACACAGCCTCGGCCGATAGCTGCCATTCACCATGGCAGCTCCGGCCAACGCTTATCCCCTCTGTCGCTCTGAACTAGCCGGTCACCAAAGAGGGCAAACGTTTAGGTCTTCACCTCAACATGATCCAACGCCTGGTTCACCGCCAATTCACTCAACATCACCAACTGCGCAATCCCGATCGCAGTCTTGCGATGGGCAGGCTCCAGCGTGGCCGCAAAGTTGTTGAGCATTTCGCTCGCTGACCCCAATGATTCGCTGGCGTTGGCCAGGAGGGATTCGGTGTCGTATGCCGGGTTGGCCAGGTACATGGGGTCGTGTTTGTGATGGCTACCCATGACCCGTTGTTGTGGGGTGAGCAGTAAAGGGGACTGATTTATTGTCTGAGATATAAATCAGTCCCGAATGGCACTTACTTAGCAGCTAACCAATTGAGCTGAAAGCAAAAAATGAAGAAGGGCTGGTCTTGGTCTACGGTGATAGTTGCGAACACACCCCGACAAACCAAGGACACAGCCCCAGTGAATCGTAGACGTCAAATTCTCCAGCATCAACAGCAACGCTTTCATCGACACGCTTCGAACTGTGATGCCTATGCGTTTTTCAACCTGCTCACTGCGCCCGAACTGTTGCAGCGCGTCGAGTCTGCATTGCCGGAATATCGGGAGCGCCTGTTTCCGCCGACTGAAACGCTGTCTATGTTTCTGGCTCAAGCAATGAGTGCCGACCGTTCCTGCCAGAACGCCGTCAACGACTTGTCCATTAAACGGTTTTGTGGCGGCATGAAGCCCAATAGCACTCGCACGGGCGCCTACTGTAAAGCCCGCAAGCGCCTGCCTGTGGAAATGGTTTCCACGCTGGTCAGACACACCGGTGCTTCGATAAGTGATAACGCACCTTCGTCGTGGCGCTGGATGGGACGGCCTGTACGCCTGGTGGACGGTACGACGGTCAGCATGCCCGACACTGCGGCCAATCAGGGGGCCTATCCGCAGTCACGCGGTCAGAAAGTCGGTCTTGGTTTTCCCCTGTGTCGCGTGGTTGGCATCGTTTGCCTTTCCAGCGGCGCCGTCTTAGATGCCGCCCTTGGACGTTTCCGAGGCAAGGGCGGCGATGAGCAAACGCTGCTCAGATCAATGCTCGACACGCTGAAAACAGGCGACATTTTATTGGGCGACGCTTACTACGCTACCTATTTCTTGCTGTGCGAGTTGCAACGAAGAGGTGTCGATGGCGTGTTCGAACAATACGGTGCTCGACGGCGCAGCACGGACTTTCGCTTGGGTCAAAGTATCGGTTCGGAAGATCACCTGATCGAGTTGAAAAAACCTGAAAGGAGACCGCCGTGGATGAGTCAAACGCATTACGAACAGGCACCTGAAAGACTGACCGTGCGAGAGTTGAAGGCTGGTGGAAAAACTTTGGTCACCACGTTGCATTGCCCGAAGCAGACACCCAAAACAGCCCTCAAATCGCTGTACAAGGGACGATGGCATGTCGAGCTGGATTTGCGAAATCTCAAAGCTACGCTGGGACTTGGAAAGTTAAGCTGCAAGACCCCAGGCATGGCAGTCAAAGAGTTATGGGTCTATCTGTTGGCACACAATCTGATCCGAATGCTCATGGCACAATCGGCTCTGTTAGCTGACTGCCTACCTCGCGAACTGAGCTTCAAACACAGCCTTCAACTATGGCTGGCACTGCGACAATATGGCAGCCCTGAAGACGAGGATGGCCTGTCGAATTTATTGATGTTGATTGCTCAGAGGCGCGTCGGGAATCGGCCTGGTCGTATCGAGCCGCGAGCCATAAAACGAAGACCTCAAGCCTACCCCTTGCTGACCAAACCACGTCGGTCAGCAAGGGCAGATGTCAGGAAAAATGGGCACGCAAAACATGTTAAGTAAGTGCCATTCGGGACTGATTTGTTTTTTCTGAGAAATAAATCAGCCCCCTTTTTCCAGTCACCTTTTTCCATAAGGGTGCGGGCATCAGATTTTATCCCTCCAGCCGACCTAAATCCCTCCTCCTTGGTAAACGCCGAATGACTGCATTTGGCCGATTGCTGCTTGTCGCAGAAAGGCAGTATCCGACCCATAGGCGACGTTCGCCGATTGAACAACAGCATCGATTGCGGGGCCGTTAAACGTCAGAGACCCGAAACCTGGGTCGAGCTACTCGCTATGATAGATAGCTCTAGACCATCACGGCATTTGTAACGGAAGCCGCTAGCGAACATTCACGCTACGCCTGCTAGCGGAATTCGCGCCATGGGCTATTGTTTGCGCCAGCATATTGGAATCACGTTCTGAAGCGCAGGCAGATTTCGAGCCAATAGGGATTGGCTGCGGTGTTTTCAAAAGCTGACGGCTCGGTACAGCCGCTGCTTAATCATCTCTTGGGCGAGCAGCTACAAATGGAAGGTTTACGACATGTCTAGATGTACAGCACCGGTACATGGTCATCGTTCGGCAAGCGCAAGAGCAGCGTGTCCCGCATGTGGCAGCGGATATAGTGGGTACGGATCGCGATCGTATTCATCCTCGTCATACGCACCATCCTATTCGTCCCCGTCTCATGGTGGGGGTGGTCGCAGCAGCGGCGGTTCATCCAGCAGCGCAAAGCCGCGCTGGTCGAAACCCGGATCCTCTGTGGCCTACACCTCCGCCGAGGTACGGACACTCACACCGGTACGCGAAAATGTCGAGAGGCGCACGACTGTACCTGATCTACGTGACGTCTTTCTTTGTCACGCCTGGGACGACCGGAAAGGATCCGCGAAGGAGCTGCATGATGTACTCGAGTCGCTCGGCGTTTCCGTTTGGTTCAGCGAGAAAGATGTCCTTCTAGGCTCTTCGTTACTGCGTGAAATTGATAAGGGATTAGCGAGGTCTCGAGTAGGAATTGTGCTGGTGACCCCCGCTTTGCTGCGCCGTCTGGCAGCCGAAGGCATCGCCGACAAAGAGCTTTCCGCGCTCCTCGCAAGGGATCTGCTGGTTCCCATCATTCACGACACCACATACGAATCGCTGCGCGAAGTCAGTCCTCTACTCGGTTCGAGAAGCGGCCTGAGCACTGCTGAAGATACGTTTTCAGATATCGCGGCCAAGCTTGCCGAGTTGGTCGCCCCGTAGCTTCACTGTCCACGCGTACGGCTTTACTAACAGACCCATTATCAATCAAAGGAGTTGAACACATGAGTATTAAACCCGGCCCCAAACCGATTGCTGAATCCACCGGCAAAAAGGACCAGCGCCGTCGTGTTACTGAAGAAAACAAACGCAAACATCCTGATCTGGAAGTACATAAACACAAAAAAGGTGACTGACCTTAAAAGCAGTGAGAGGGGGCGAATCACGTAAATTAGGCCGCTTCTTGCCGACTGCTGCCGCTGGCGACCGGCGCATTTCGACCCATTGCAGCCGTTTGTGAGTGGTAGAGATGGAACAGAAGCGTGTCATGGACATGCAGGTGGTACGTCAGTAATTTGCTCAAGACTCATGTCGCTCTCGCCCTTGCCTCATGTCGCGCTTCTGGCGTGCCACTCAAACCAATCAGGAGCTACGAATGGATACGGAAAGTTATCAGATGCAAGTGCGGAAAGTTTCAGCCCATCTGCGTCGTCTGCTTAAAGTTAAAGCACTCACCGAGAATTAATCGAAAATGACTCTAGTAGCAGCCTGGGTTAGGCATTACGGAAAAACTAAAGAACTGTATATAGCAAGCGACTCACGATTGAGTGGCGGAAGAGCATGGGATATTGGCACGAAAGTATTAGACCTAGGGCGAGGCGATTCCGTTATCGCATTTGCAGGATCTACGGCAAATGCTTATCCCTTAATGCTACAGCTTCAAACAGCAGTTCGAATGCACCCTAAAATCCGGTCAAGGGCATATGAGCTGACAGAGCTAAAAGGTCACGTCCTGCGAATATTTAATGCCATGTGGAAGAGCATTACAAATCTACCAGTAGGCCAAAAAATACCCGACCCAGCAGAAGTCAGCTTTATTTTGGCTGGGTACTCCTGCAAAACACAGTCATTTAAAATATGGACTGTATATTTTCACGAGCAATCTAATGAGTTTCAATTTCGCGAAGCGTCTAAGCACCGAAAAAAGGGCGGCGGAAATAAGTACTTTGCGTTCATAGGAGATGATGCAAATCTCGCAAACGAAAGAGCCTACGAAATACTAGGCGAAAGAAATAGAATACAAGCCGTCGGAATGGTAATGGAGCCATTTGAAGTACTCATAGAATATATTAGGGATGCCGCCAAGCCTTATATTGGAGGCTGCCCGCAGATCTATAAAGTATATACACATCTAAATACCTTGCCATATAACATATACTGGCCAAATCGCGAATCTAAAACGATAGCATTTGGGGGGAGGCCTTTACTGCCATATGAAAAAAATGAATACCTAGTAATTGATCCAGATACATTAGAAGTGGCAGCCCCAGAATGGCCTACAACAAGCGCTTAACAAGTGGTTTAAACTATCCGCCTAGATCTCGCCCGCATGTATCCCCCTGCTCACGTAGATCCACTCACTGCGCTCCTTCCGGCGACTCTTACCGTTGTCGTTAGCGTCCGCTTCTGGCCCAGAGTGTGTCAAAACCCTTGTTAGTGGCTTCCACTCTAGTGTTTTTTCCTACTCAGCCCAGGTCAGACATCAGTTGCTCAGATTCAGTATAAGATTCCGGAAATCAGCAGGTACGCCGACAACGTGGGCTAGAGGCTAGAAATCTGGGGGTTGGATGATTGCAAGCAACGTTTCATATCTTTGTCCGGTTTGTGGATACCCCGGGCTTGAAGAGCCTCCATACGATGAGGTTGGCTGCTCTTCTTTTGGCATGTGCCCGTCCTGCGGTACGCAGTTTGGCTATGATGACGCAACATCTGCTCATGCTGATTTGCGGAAATTATGGATCTCTAAAGGAATGCTTTGGTGGAGCAAAGCTCAAGCGTCGCCGAGTGGTTGGGACCCGGTAAGGCAACTACAGGCGGTTGAAAAACGCATCAATATCTGAACAGAACACCGCTCTTAGCCCTGCTATGATTTCTGAGGATTTCATCGCAGGGATCGCCCATGAAGCGCTTTATCCAAGGTGAACATCGAGGCCAAGAAACCTTCCTTCCCGCGAGCCTCGACGATTACGTCACGGATGCCAATCCGGTGCGCGTAGTCGACGTCTTTGTCGACGAACTGGACCTGGTCAAACTAGGTTTCGAGGGCGCCTTACCTGCTGATACAGGCCGGCCGGCTTACCATCCCTCGGTCCTGCTGAAGATCTACATCTACGGCTATCTGAACCGCATTCCATCGAGCCGGCGTCTTGAACGAGAAGCCCAACGCAACGTCGAGCTGATGTGGCTGACCGGGCGTTTGATGCCCGATTTCAAGACCATCGCCAACTTCCGAAAAGACAATAGCAAGGCCATCCGAGGTGTCTGCCGCCAGTTCGTGGTGCTGTGCCAGCAGCTAGGACTGTTCGAAGAAAATCTGGTCGCCATCGACGGAAGTAAATTCAAGGCCGTCAATAACCGCGACCGCAATTTCACCAGCGCCAAGCTGAAACGGCGGATGGAAGAAATTGAATCAAGTATCAATCGGTACCTGACTACGCTCGACGAAACCGATCGGCAAGAACCCTCGGTCGCTCAGCCCAAGGCTGCTCGTCTGCAAGAGAGAATCGACAAGCTCAAAGCTCAGATGAAAGAGTTGCAGGTCATTGAAACTCAGCTCAACGAATCACCGGATAAACAGGTCTCACTGACCGATCCAGACGCCCGTTCCATGATGACGCGCGGCACTGGAATCGTCGGTTACAACGTGCAGACAGCAGTCGATACCCAGCACCATTTGATCGTTGCGCATGAGGTGACCAACGTCGGTTCCGACCGCGATCTACTCAGCTCGATGGCCAAGCAGGCCCGCGAGGCGATGGCGTCAGATACGTTGTCGGTAGTGGCTGACCGAGGTTACTTCAAAAGCGAACAAATCCTAGCTTGTCACGATGCAGGCATCACCGCCTATGTGCCCAAGCCGATGACCTCTAGAGCCAAGGCTGACGGGCGTTTCAATAACGATGCCTTCATCTATGACGCGGCAAAAAACGAATACATTTGTCCCGCTGGAGAGGCGTTGATCTGGCGCTTTTCCAGCGTTGAAAAAGGCCTGAAGTTGCACCGTTACTGGAGTTCTAATTGCCAGGGATGCGTGCTGAAATCGAAGTGCACACCGAGCAAGCAACGGCGAGTTCGGCGATGGGAGCATGAAGCCGTATTGGAGGAAATGCAGAACAGGCTGAGCAACGCGCCGGACATGATGCGAGTCCGCAAGCGTACGGTCGAGCATCCCTTCGGGACACTCAAACAATGGATGGGCGCCACACATTTCCTGACACGAAAGCTGAACGGGGTAAGTGCGGAGATGAGCTTGAACGTCCTCGCCTACAACTTGAAACGAGTCATGAAAATTCTCGGTACCAGCGGTTTAATGAAGGCGCTGTCGGCCTGAAGAGGTCTGTATTTTGGCCACCCAGCAAGGTAGAAGCGGCGCTAGGGGCTCCCAGACACTCGTGATGATCCGCAGGACTTGTTGTGAGCAATTACTCAGCTAACAACCGTCAGCGCTGCGCGCCGACAGTGCATCAGCGCGTTTTTACACACTCTGGGCCGGTTGTTGCCTTTCGCGAACGGCAGTTTGAGGTCGATTGCAGTCCCTCGCGACTGGCAGGAATCGGCCAATAGCGGTCCTCCAAGGGACGTTGACTGTAACCGCCATTGAGTGCAAAAAGATGAGCAAAAACACACGTCAACTGAATTTTGATAATTAAAACTGTCGCACTACGGTACGTCATTGATCTGGCCTCTTTTCTTCCGCCATCTGGCTGCAGCGAGACACGCGTGGGAGGAGACCTTCGGTGGAAATAGTAGTCGCTCAATCCATGCCATCGAAATACCCTGGGTCTGCAGGTCCAAAGCGCCGACAAGTCGACGATTTGATTCGACCAGAACTGAATGGCAGCTTTGGATGGTTGGCGCTGATGAGATTCTGACACACTGGGTCAATCCTATGCTGGCGATAACAACTGGCTGTCAATGAGCATCCGAGCCTGTTTTCAACGCAGCATGATCGCCGCGCAGGCACTTTTTCGTACAAGCCTAACCGACGCTCACAGTCCCAGCTCATTCGCCAGCTCGGGCGTGTTGTCCTTGAGGTCGTCGATGATGTGGCTCAGTGGCACCGCCTTGTTGACCCTGTCCTGCCGCTCACAGGTCTGCGGGTCTCGGCGGAAGCCCAAATGGTGGAGGGCGAGCATCTGCCCTTGGGCATTGAAGACCGCCGCCCCGGATGCGCCGTGCTCCGTATCGCAATCATGGGTGATCTCGCGAGGGCCATCGCCCTTGAGCCAGTTCGGATGGTCGAGGGAGAGGAACTTGCATTTGTCGCTCACCTGCTTGGTCTGACACATGCTGTGGTGGACGATGAACGCGTCGCCAAGCTTTGCGTCAGGAGTATTGGCTAGGCGCTCATACACCGGCTCGCCGGCCACACCGCCGGTACCTACGACAGGCTGCACGCGCAGCACAGCGTAATCCAGTGCTTCGCTCTTGGCCTCGACATGGGTGCAGTTGTACTGGCGTCTGATCGTGCCACCATCCCAAGCCAAATCCAGCGTGGCATTGACGCATACATTGCCTTCCCAGTAATCGGCGGGTTGCATCCAGCTGTTGTCGCCCCCGCAATGCCAGTTGGTCAATGCTAAGTTTGGGCTGATCATTATGGCGGAACAGCACCACGCGCTCCTGTCGCCACCGGGTATTTGCTGAGCGGTCATAAGCATGCCGACCTTGGCGCCGGCCTTGCGCGGCAGGATGTCGCCCATTGCCCCATTCTTGGGGAAAAGGTCGTTCCAGCCCACGACGCCGGGCGTCTGTACGGAAAATACGCGTTGGTCGCTGCTTTCTTTCGGCAAGGCGATGCCAGCTGGGATCTTGATGACGATGTCCGAGTCGGGTCGGGCGGTCACCAGTTCGACCTGAACCCGATCATGGAACAAACGTCCGGTCCAGCGTGATGCCGTCAGTTGGCCCTTGTCAGTGAAATCGTTCGGGCCAAAGCTTGCGAGTACCCGATAGTCGGGGGCATAGACCAGGAGATGCCACTGGCGGTCGGTACCCGACGCGACCTCGAGGCGCAATTTCATGCTGTCGACGGGCCATTGCCCGGCGGGCGCCTTGATGGGCTGGAATGACTGGCTGGCCGTGAGCCGTGCCCCCTGGGAGAACCAGGCGCCAAAGCTGGTGACGGACTCGGCGGTCTTGCATTGATCGGCAAGCACATCTGCCGCCATCAGCAACTGGGTGAGGAGGAAGGCGTGTTTAAAGACATTCATTCTTCTCGATGCCTCTTGGGGAAAAAATGATGTCCTGGATATCGGCTAGGGGAATTGGATCGTCCCTGTCGCAGAGCGTCAGCTTGCCTTCGGCCACTTGAGTTGGGCCGATGCGACGTACCACTCCGGGTTCACCGACGCCATCGAGCAGGTCATAGGCATAGGCCGTCTGGCTACCATCGGATAAGGTCAGGACGCGCTTTAGGGCCTTGAGGCTGGCTTGGTCACGCTTGCCGTTGGCGTCGGAGAACGAGATGTATTGCGGTTCCATCTTCCGGATCTTCACAGCTCGCCATTGGCCGCCTTCCTTCAACCAGTGCCGGTCGGGATCAAGCAGTGCCAGCACCGGGTCGGCGACCCCGGCGGCAATCTTGGCTTCGTCTGGATTGGCAGAGCCGTCGGCGTTTCGTGACATGGGCCGGGAAGTAACCTGCAAGCGCACTTTGATTGCCACAGGCTCGAGATAGGCCTCTGGCCAGGCTCCGCGCATCGCCGCCGCAACACTGGCGATCAACGCCGTGGCCTGCGACGTACCGTTGGCCGAGCTGATGCGGTCGGCCGTCACCCATCCGGGAATCGATTGCCCGCCCGGCGCGGCGAGTTGGACGATTGGGCTGGGGCCACTGCCAAAGTTGGCGTTGGGCATCAGGCGGGCGTTGTTTCGACCGCAGGTAGTACACGCCGTGACAACGATGACATTGGGCAAATCGCCGAGGTTCTGCGGCGCACTGCTGGAAATGTTGATCAGCTCGCTGGGTTGTTCCTGCTCCTTGGCGGATTGTCCAGCGGAGACGATGAATAACGACCGCGAGTTCTTGACTGCCTTGAGGATGGCTTCCTGCCAGCGGTACTCGGGGTTACCCAGGCGTTCACCCAAAGGCCTCAAAGTTTTAAACGTGAACGTCGTCGCCGCCACGTAGATCGCCCGTGTCATGCCGCGGGGGGCGTCCGCGTCGCCAAGGATCTGTTGTTGCAATTGGACGTTGCGGTCTGGGACCGGGTCCAGTTGATCGTCATCCCTGACCTTGTTCCAGACGAAGGAGAAAATCGCCGCATTGGTGGAGATGCTACGAAAACCGTAGCCTTGGCTGCCGATCAAGCCGGCCAGGTGAGTGCCGTGGAAGCGATTGCTGAAAGGGGAAGCCCACTTGCAGCTCAACGCTTGCGTGGGTTTTATTTTCACATAGGCGGGGAACAGGTTGGGGGACGGATCCAGTGGGGTATCGATGAGGTACACCGGCACGACCCGGATATCGCGTTTCGCACCGCCAGGGTACATGCTGTCGCGCACGGCCGTCAGTGCGTCGCGGTCGTAGTCGAACTGGTTCAGGTAGTCGATGGGTTTGTCATCGCTCAGGCCGTTGGAGCAAGCGTCCGCTGTCAAAGCGTTTTCGGCGTAAATCTGGGCTCCGTTATCCGTGGCATGGGGGATCACATCGAAGTACACATTGGCGCTTTTACTGTTTTTCAGTTGCGCACGGATTTTCAACGATGTTTCGTCGGTGTCTGTCGGCACGACGAACTGGTAGGCGCGGTACTGCACGACGGAGCTGGGTGGCTGTTCCGCGGCGGCGGGGATGCAGTTGACGACCCGCGGCTCCAGGTTCGACCAGTATTTGAACAGGGCATCCGAGGCCGGAGTGCAGTCGTCGCGGGTGAACGGAGCTGCTGCGGCCACCCGTTTGCTGGCGATCGCCGGCCAGGTAACCAGGGCAGGTAGGTTGAGTATCTCTCCGATCCTCAACGGCTGGGTCGCCGGTCGATTCGGGTTGAGTTGCTGAACCACTTCCAACATAGGGGGGCACGGTGGGGGATAGCCACGTTGGTCGAGCAGGCCGCACAGGGTGTCGCCAGCTTGCACCTTATAACGATCACTCGGCAATCGGCCTTCCTTGCCCAGGTCCAGCATGATCTGCGCGACGTACTGTCCTACGTTGCCGCCCTCGAAGGACACAAGCACGCCGCTATCGATCTGCTTGGGCAGATTTGATTGGCTGTTGGGCGCCTCGGCGACTTCCTTGCGCATTTGTTCGAATGCGGAGGGATCCGGTGGGGGGACCAGAGGCAGGTCAGGTTCTGCTGCCATTACGGTGCCAAGTGGCAAACCCAACAACCACAGTGGATTCATGGCAAATCACTCCGCGTAGGTGGCGCGATGCCCGGCCTTGTCAGTGTTCTGCAAGACGAGACTCTTGGTCCCGCCACCGCCACACAGGTAGTGCATGACCGACCTGGGATTGTAGGGCGATACCTCCTGCCAGTTGTTGCCCTCCCGGGCACAGCCGGGTACCCCAACCGCCTGTTCGTGTTGATAGCCCAGCACGTGGCCCAACTCGTGCCGCAGGATGCCGACACGGTCGTAATCGGTAGTGAAGTAGGCGGGAGTGATATGCACGTAGCGCAAGACTTGCGTTGCGTTTGGGAAGAAGCCGACGGCGAAGGCTCCGTCAACGTTGGCTGAATACCGCACAATGAAGGTTACCTGGCCGGTTTTCGGCTTGGGGTCCAACGTGGGCTTGTGGACGAAACTGATCGCACACTCTTGGCAGAACATCCAGTCTTCTGCGGCCGCTCGCATATTGTCTACCACGACCTGGTATTGCGCTCGGCTGGGAAAGCTTTCTCGGTCCACGGCGTAGGTCAGCTGTCGCTGGCCCTTGGGCCAGATCACTTTCTTGCCCTGTTCGGTCAATACCAGTAGTTCGCCATCCCTTGCAGGCACCTGGCCGCGGCGCAGGGACATCAGGTACGACTGGACTCCTTCCTCGTCCAGCAGAATGTCACCTTCGACGATGTAGTAGATGGCATTACCCTGTTCCGCGACCACCACTTGGGGCAGTTTGCCGAGGAACGGCTTGAACGCGACTTCGAACGACGGTGCCGAGATAGCGGCTTCAATGTCTTCCCGGGTCAAGGCCGAGGCCGTTGCCGAGGCCGCGAAAAACAAGGTCGCCAAGGTAAACCAGCGGTGCATGGAAGGTCCCTCTGTCTGGTCGTCGACTGCGCTACCTCCGACGATGATGGTGATGGATACCCGTTTTGGCGGGTACTTCAACAGTGGGTATAGATATGGCGGTTTAACAGCGCAATGCCATTAGTCGGATGATGGCATTATCGGGCTGAACTCGGGGTGGAGCGGTGTGCAAGATGGACTATACCCAGTCATGCAAATTGCAACTTCGGCAAGGAAGATAGAGGAGCGTCGCAATGCATAAAACAATGGCGGTGGCTTTTTCATGCATGGTGTTAAGCGGGTGTCAGACATGGACGATGTTCACCACGTCCAAACTTGATCCGGCAACCGGTGATCAGGAACGCGTCATGCTGGTACCGGTGACGGCGGAGCTTTTCGAGGTGAGCGAGAGCAGCACACTATCCACGTGGCAGCAACTGTTCGGCCGCCCGGTTGATGGCAGATGGAAGCGATTGTGTGTGCCAGATAAGAATCCAGCGCTGGCTGCGGTGCTGGTACCTTTGTTGACCGCTATCGGCAACACCGCCTGGGACCTGGGTGTCGCGGCCGTCAACCGCAAGGTTGATGAATTCCAGGAACGCTCTATCAAGTCCTGGAACGCCTCTTGGTCTGGCCCTACGGCAGCTTGGGACAACTTGAACTGCGTGGTATTGGCCAGAATCACGGGCCACGCCGACCCGGCGGCGCAAATGTCCATTTTGCTGGTGAAGCAGCCGTTCCAGACACATGATCAGGAAACAGCCGCTTTCCAATTCGCGCCAGCGCTGGTGGCATCGCGGACCAGTCGGGCGTTAACCACGGATGAAGGGCAGGGCAAGGGCCGCATCGGCCTGAGTGTCGCCGCTGCCGCGACAGGCTTCAAGTCCGGCACTGCGCAGGAGAATGTCGCCGACGCGGTGAGCATCGGAGGGATTGCGGTGTCTGCTCCAGCGTCTAATGGCCCGCTCAACTACAAGCCTGTGGCTGAAGGTTATTTCAACTTCACGAAACCATTGAAGTACCCGGTTAGCAGTGATGTGTACATCAACTTCTCGGTCGTGGAAACCGGCACGCTCGCAGGGCTGGATAGTCAGAGCAAAGCCGAGATCAAGGCCATGACCGACGCCCTTGGCCCAGTGGCCAAGGAGGCCTGGAAGAAAAAACTGGAAAAGGAAGGGAAGAAAGAGGAATAGAACGTATGCGCAAGGGCCTGATGATCTGCTGTTGCCGTCCACCGTGTAGGCGGGCGGCTGGGTGTTCCGGCCGCGCCTAGTTATGCCCAGCGCTTGGTCGCGCAGGCTTTGTGCGAAAAGTGCCTGCGCGACGATCGTGCTGCGTTGATAACAGGGTCGGAATGCTCATTGACAACCAGTCAAGTCGTGCGCGACTCCGACCGATCCTCGCCTGTCCAAGCTTAGGCAGTGGGATTTCGAAATCCACGCCAGCACTGCGAGCAAAGGACCGCGAAGTGAACGGCAGATACCAGCGCCGGCCTATGTCGAACTTCGTGCGGTATGCAATGCCGCTGATGTCAAAGCCATCGGCTGCAGGGTTTGTCACGAACTTGCTAGGGTAGATGGACGCGTTGGCGTGCATATTTTTCAGCAGTTCTCCACGCGGTAGGAGGCCATCGCGGTGTTCAGGTTACGGACATGCACGGCGCAAAAATTCTTGCCATTAGGGAGAGCTAATACAAACGCTCCGTACGTGTCTGGAACAGACCAGGAATCGGCCTGAGTTTTTCGCGGAGCGCTTCCAGATTTGGCAGGTTCTTGATGCAAAGTGATGCGTAAATTTTAGCGAGTGAGTTGGCTTGCTCATCAGCTTCGCTGGGGAGGCAATCATTCGTACTCAAGGTGATCAAGAGTAAGGCTGCAAAAATTCTGGACATGGAAACCCTCCCTGGAGATATCACGATCAAGCTAAGCAGGATTTAGAGGAGTTGCGATTCAGATGATTTTCCACATTGCACATGCAGGGGCCAGCAAGGGTCGAGATCCAAGTTGAAGAGTCTGCTATTGGCTGGAAGCTGCCTGTTGAAGGTTGCCCCATACCTCTGAGTGTCGAGGTCGAACCAGTGATGTCGAAAGGGTAGGGTTGCGGAAATGACCGAAAAGATGCGGAAACGATCCAGAAAGCGAGAACCCACAATCACGAGTTCCAGAAACGAAAAAGCCCTGAATAATCAGGGCTTTTTCGTACATAAGATGGCGGAGGCGATGGGATTCGAACTCATGGACCTGTTACAGTCGACGGTTTTCAAGACCGTTGCCTTAAACCACTCGGCCACACCTCCGTTTGCGTTGCGGGCGCCATAATACCTGAATGAAACACACTGTCAAACTCTCTGCATGGCTTGTTACAGAGCGTCTGTTATGATCTTTGCGACTGAACGTTTCAAACCAACAGGAGTGTCGCCATGCGCGAACAGGATTACGCAGTTAATAACAGCGTGCAGGTTGAGCAGCTAGAGGTTAGCCGCGTCCTGCGCAACACATACGGCTTGCTCGCTCTCACCCTCGCATTCAGCGGCGTGATGGCGTTCGTGGCTCAGCAGATGCGTGTCGGCTACCCGAACATTTTTGTGGTGCTGATCGGTTTCTACGGGCTTTTCTTCCTCACCAACAAACTCCGTGACTCGGCCTGGGGCCTGGTGTCGGCATTTGCCCTGACCGGTTTCATGGGTTTCCTGCTCGGCCCGATCCTCAACCGCTACCTGGGCATGCAGGGCGGCGCTGAAGTCGTCAGTTCGGCTTTCGCGATGACCGCGCTGGTGTTTGGTGGTCTGTCGGCATATGTGCTGATCACCCGCAAGGACATGAGCTTCCTCGGTGGTTTCATCACCGCAGGCTTCTTCGTGCTGCTGGGCGCGACGCTGGCGAGCTTCTTCTTCCAGGTCAGCGGGCTGCAATTGGCGATCAGCGCAGGTTTCGTGCTGTTCTCCTCGGTCTGCATTCTGTTCCAGACCAGCGCCATCATTCACGGCGGCGAGCGTAACTACATCATGGCGACCATCAGCCTGTATGTATCGATCTACAACCTGTTTATCAGCTTGTTGCAGATCCTCGGCATTATGAGCCGCGATGATTAATCGGCAGCCTTGAGTAAAAAACCCGCTTAGGCGGGTTTTTTATTGCCTGAAATTCAGGGTCATTCAGAGATGATAATGCTGCCATCCGCCTGCTGACGGTAGATGGTATAGGGCAGGAACAAGGTATCGAGGGCCCCGGACAGGACCACGTCGATCAGGACAATAGCCGGAGCATTGTCATGCACCTGCGCATCCCGACCTTTTTCCAGCGGAGCATTGAGCGTGCAGAAATCGTAGGTCACGCCGCTGTAGATCCTGGGAACTGCGCCGCAGTAACTTTTTTGATCCTGGAGACTCTTGGCCGCCACTTCGTCACCGCGAATCACTGTTTGTACCGTGCCGCAACCTGCGAGCATCAGCGTCGCGAGTAGTATTGCCTGAGTTTTCATACCGCCAATCCTTCGCCGGAAAACTGTCAATTTACGCGTTTCCAATCAAAATCGCACTCATGCCATCGGTGGCAGTCGGCGTTTGACCGGAGTCTTCTTGACGATGGCGGTGTTGGTTTCGGCGTGGCTGTTGAGGCGATCGAGCAGCGTGTCCAGTTGCTCCATCGAGCGCACATGCAGGCGCGCGATGAAGCAGTCGTCGCCGGTGACTTTGTCGCACTCGGTAAATTCGGGGATCGCCTGAATCTGCCGCTCGACTTCCTGTAACTGGCCCGGCAGCGGGCGGATCCGCACGATGGCCTGGAGTTGATAGCCGAAGCACTTGGGGTCGATTTCGACGGTGTAGCCCTTGAGCACGCCACGCTCTTCGAGTCGACGCAGGCGTTCGGCAACACTGGGTGAGGACAGGCCGCTGATTTGCGCCAGGGCCTTGAGCGAGCGGCGCGAATCCTCCATCAATGCGCTGATCAGCACTTGGTCTATGTCGTCGGTCATGGCAAATCCCCTGTTAGGCGGTTGACTGAATACGCCTTGATAAAAAAGGCAAAAACCGAGTTTAGCCTGCTTTTTGCGCTGGAGAAGCCCTTGGGCGGATTGGCATAATTTGGGCTCACTCACGGGAGTCTGATGATGGACAACACACTACGTCGCGGTTCATTCGAAATGAGCGCCGCCATGCTGATCTCCGGGACCATCGGTTGGTTCGTGCTGGTGTCCGGGCAACCCGTGCTGGACGTGGTGTTCTGGCGGTGCGTGTTCGGCGCCGGCACGCTGTTGTTGATCTGCGCGGCATTCGGTTTCCTGCGCCCGGGCATTCTGACCCGCACCACGTTCCTGCTGGCGGTGCTCAGCGGCGTAGCGATTGTCGGCAACTGGGTGCTGTTGTTCGCCTCATATTCCCGTGCCTCGATTGCCATCGGCACCGCGGTCTATAACGTTCAACCGTTCATGCTGGTCGGGTTGGCGGCGCTGTTTCTTGGCGAGAAAATCACCCTGCAAAAGCTGTTCTGGCTGGGTATTTCGTTTCTCGGGATGCTGGCCATTGTCAGCGCGCATGGCGAGCAGGGCGCGGGTGGCAACGATTACCTGATGGGCATCGGTCTGGCCTTGGGTGCTGCGTTTCTGTACGCGATTGCGGCGTTGATCATCAAACACCTGACCGGAACGCCACCGCACTTGATTGCCCTGATCCAGGTCAGCACCGGCGTGCTGCTGCTCGCACCTTTCGCGCACTTTTCGGCACTGCCGCAAGCGCCAAGTGCCTGGGCCAGCCTGGTGACGCTGGGCATCGTCCACACCGGCGTGATGTATGTGCTGCTGTACGGCGCGATTCAAAAACTGCCGACGGCACTGACCGGCGCGTTGTCGTTCATCTACCCGATTGCGGCGATTTTCGTTGACTGGTTTGCGTTCGGTCATCGCTTGGAGCCGCTGCAGTGGGTCGGTGTTGCCGCGATTCTGCTGGCCGCCGCTGGCATGCAGCAGGGCTGGGGCCTGAAGTTTCGTCGGGCGGTCACACAATAAACGAGCATCAGATGTTCCAGCGCGGTGCGGTCTTGGCCAATCGCTGGCGCATCTCGCCGATGTTCAAAGCAAACTGATGGATCAGTAACCGATAGCCGTCCAGGGAGTTATAGACCGGCGCATCGAGACTTGAATCAACCGGCACATCGGCGGGGCGACTGAGCCGCTGCGACGCGCCGGTTTTCAACGCCCGGGCCATGCCGATCAGTTGCACGCGAATCTGCCGGTGTTCGGCTTTGAAACTCGATTGCAGATGCGCCATGGCGTCGCGGTCGTTGGCATCCGGCCGGGTGTTGCCGAGGATTTCCAGGGTGCTGACGCACATCCGCAAATTACGCTGAATCGCATCGAGCTCGGTCATGGAAATCTTCACTTCCTTGGACACCGACGGCATCAGCGACCGCAGTTGCACCATCACCGCGTTCAGGCGATTCATGAGCTTCAGGTGTTCGTCATCGGAGACGGGCTGTCCATCGATGATGCGTCCGTAAATCGTCGCGCAATCGCGCAGCGAGTTGGCCAGGTTGTAGCGCCAGGAATAAACCGCATACGAAGGCAGGGCGAAGGAAAATGCCAGCGCCAGGGCCACGCCAATCAGAATATCCACCCCGCGCCACAGTCCGTCAGAGATCGGGTTGTCGCCATGCCCGGCGACAATAAACACCGTGATCCCCGCCAGTAGCGCCGTGTAACCGCCCTTGCCGATGGCGTGATAGGAGAAAAACCCGCACACCACCGACATCACAAAATAGGTCAGCCACGGCATCCCGAGCCATGCCTGTTGCGCCACCAACAGCAGGCCGATACTGGCGCCGATCAACGTGCCGACGGCGCGCTCGGCGGCCTTTTTGCCAATGTTGCCGTGGTGCTGCAAGCCGCCGATCACCACCAGCATCGTCACCGACGCCCACTCACCGTGGGGCAGGTTGATGCCGGTGGTCAGCATGATCGACGCCAGCAACCCGAGCGACACACGGATCGCGTGGATCAGTTTCGCGTGGCGGTAGCGCCGATACGGGTCCAGCAACGGACGCAGCAGCCGGCGCAGCAGCGGTGGCAGTCGATGGGCTCTGAACGTGTTCAGGCTCGGTGTCCTCAGAAGATGTAATCGGTGGTCAGGAAACTCGAACTGCGTCCGCTGATGATCTCGCTGATGAGTTCTTTGTTGGTTTCCTGGAACTTGGTCGCCACCAGGGTGCGGATCGAAAACACTCGCAGCGCGTCATGCACCGACAGCGTACCTTCGGCGGAATTCTTGCGGCCGTTGAACGGGTAGGTGTCCGGGCCGCGCTGGCACTGGGCGTTGAGGTTGATCCGGCCGACCTGATTGGCAAAGGTGTCGACCAGTCGACCGACCGCCACCGGGTTGGTGCCGAAGATACTCAGCTGCTGGCCGAAGTCCGATTCCAGGACGTAGTCGATCACCGTGTCGAGATGCCGGTAAGGCACGATCGGCACCACCGGGCCAAACTGTTCTTCCTGGTAGACGCGCATCTGCGGCGTTACCGGGAACAACACCGCCGGATAGAAGAACGACGCTCGCGCTTCACCGCCATTTGGATTCACCACCTTGGCGCCTTTGCTGACGGCATCCGCGACCAACGAATGCAGGTACTCGACCTTGCTCGCTTCCGGCAACGGCGTCAGCGCAACACCGCTTTCCCACGGCATACCCGGTTTCAGGGTGGCCAGTTTGGCGTTGAATTTCTCGATGAATGACTCGACCACGTCTTCATGGACGAAGAGGATTTTCAGCGCGGTGCAACGCTGGCCGTTGAACGACAGGGACCCGGTCACCGCTTCGTTGACCGCGTTGTCCAGATCGACTTCCGGCAACACGATGCCGGGGTTCTTCGCGTCCAGGCCCAGTGCCGCGCGCAAACGGTGTGGTTTCGGGTGGAGTTTCTTCAGGTCACTGGCGGCTTTGTTGGTGCCGATAAACGCAAAGATATCGATCTTGCCGCTGGCCATCAGCGCGCTAACGGTCTCGCGGCCGCTGCCGTAGATCACGTTGATCACCCCGGCCGGAAAGCTGTCGCGGAAGGCTTCCAGCAGCGGACGAATCAACAGCACACCCAGCTTGGCCGGTTTGAACACCACGGTGTTACCCATGATCAGCGCCGGAATCAGCGTGGTGAAGGTTTCGTTCAGCGGGTAGTTGTAAGGCCCCATGCACAAGGCGACGCCCAATGGAACGCGGCGGATTTGCCCGAGGGTGTCCTGTTCCAGCTCGAAGCGGCTGGAGCGGCGGTCGAGTTCCTTGAGGGCGTTGATGGTGTCGACGATGTAATCGCAGGTGCGGTCGAACTCTTTTTCCGAGTCCTTGAGGTTCTTGCCGATCTCCCACATCAACAGCTTGACCACCGCCTCACGCTGTTCGCGCATGTGGCCCAGAAACGTTTCGACGTGCTGGATGCGTTCGGCCACGCGCATGGTCGGCCACAAACCCTGACCCCGGTCGTAAGCGCGGACGGCGGCGTCCAGCGCAGTCAATGCGGTGTCTGCGTCGAGCAGCGGCGTGCTGCCGAGGATGACTTGTTCGTCGCCATTTTCGCCGGTCAGGTACACCGGGCTGCGGACCTGGGCGAGGGGGCCGGACCAGGTTTTCAGTTCGCCATCGACCAGGTATTCACGCTGCTCGGTCTGACCGTCGAGGCGGTATTTTTCCGGGATGTCGCTTGCATCGGGAAACAGGTTGCCAAGGATATGTGCTGTGGTCATGTCGCTACCCCGTCTGGATTGGGTGATGAACTGATGAATCGTTTTAGCAGACCTCGGCCTCGCTTGTCATGACTCATCTCATCGTTTGGCGGCTCAGGGTTTTTGATCGTGGACCTGCCGACACC
This sequence comes from Pseudomonas sp. RT6P73, assembly GCF_054897715.1. NCBI lineage: Bacteria > Pseudomonadati > Pseudomonadota > Gammaproteobacteria > Pseudomonadales > Pseudomonadaceae > Pseudomonas > Pseudomonas sp. RT6P73. Next base: position 2,222,604 of record NZ_JBUBUV010000002.1, read on the forward strand.
TTCGGTCATGGCCTCAGAAGCCCCCTTTGTTGGCCCCCAATGCCCTCAACCCGCCCGCGTCGGTGCCTTAGTGTTGACCTGTGCTTGATCACAATAAAAAAGGTGCTCTCCACTGAGGGGCGCCCTACGAGAGGACAGCCATGCGGGCCAGTCGAGTCACTGCAAAGCCTAGCCTTTGTTTGGCGTTGGTGGGCGGCGTCTTCGCGACGCTGCTCAACGGTTGTGGCGATGAGCCGAAAAGCCCGGCGATGCACAGCGAAGCGGCCGCCGCCATGCCCACCGACGCCGCACTGGCACAGGTCTACGACAACAGCTGCAAACTCTGCCACGCCAACCCGGCGGCCGGCGCACCGTTGACTGGCGACCAAAAAGCCTGGGTGCCGCGCGTGCAGCAGGGCACCGACACGCTGCTCGACCACGCGATCAACGGCTACAACGGCATGCCGCCGATGGGGATGTGCATGCAGTGTTCGCAGGAAGAGTTCCTGGCGCTGATTGCCTTTATGTCCGGCCAGCGAATCCAACAATAAGAACGGCAGGGTGCAATTCATGACGATGGATTTAACACGGCGTCAGTTGCTGCAACGGGCGAGTGTCATTGGCGCCTTCACCGCGCTGGGTTCAACCCCCGCGTTGGCCGAATTCTTGCGCGCGCCACGGCTGATTCCCTGGCGCAATTGGTCGGGCGGGCAGAGTTGCCTGCCGGCGGCGCGGCTGGCGCCCAAGACCCTGGACGAACTGACCCAGGTGATCCGCCAGGCACCGGGCAAGGTTCGTCCGGTCGGCTCGGCGCATTCCTTCAGTGCGCTGGTGCCCACTGACGGCACGTTGCTGTCGCTGAGCTACTTCACCGGACTGCTCGATCACGACGCCCAAACGCTGCAGGCCGAGTTCGCCGCCGGCACGCCGATGTCACGCATGGGCACGCCGCTGAAGGATATCGGCCAAGCCCTGCAGAACATGGCCGACATCGATTACCAGACTCTGGCCGGGGCGATCTCCACCTCGACCCACGGCACCGGCAAAAACTTTCAATCCTATTCGGCCCACGTCTGCGGCCTGCAACTGGTGAACGCCAATGGCGAAGTAATGGACTGCGACAGCACGCGCCATCCAGAGGTGTTCAACGCGGCGCGGGTATCACTCGGCGCGCTTGGCGTAGCCACCAAAGTGCGCCTGCAAAACCGTCCCGCTTATCGCTTGCGAGAGCGCCAGTGGATCGCCAAGACCGAAGAGCTGCTGGAAGACCTCGACACGAACACCCGGGAAAACCAGCACTGGGAAATGCTCGTGGTGACCCATTCCGACTACGCCTTGTCGATCGCCCTGAACGAAACCACCGACCCGCCCACACCGCCGATCCCGCCAGATGAGGAGGGCGGCAATGAGTTCGTGACGCTGATCGAGAAGATCGACAAATACGCCAGCGACTTCCCCGACCTGCGCCGCACTATGCTGAACAACTTGCGCCATCTGGCCAGTTTCGATGATCGGGTGGGCGACTCGTTCGACATCTACGCCAATGTGCGCACGGTGCGTTTCAACGAAATGGAATATTCAGTGCCGGCGGAACACGGCCCGGCGTGCTTGCGGGAGATTCTGAAGCTGATTCAGGACAAGGACCTGCGCACCTGGTTTCCCATCGAGTACCGCTACGTCAAAGCCGATGACATTCCCCTGAGCATGTTTGAAGGCCGCGACAGTTGCTCGATTTCGGTCCATCAGCATTACCAGATGGATCACCACAATTTCTTCGCCGCCGTCGAGCCGATTTTCTGGAAGTACAACGGCCGGCCACATTGGGGCAAGTTGCACACGCTCAATGCGAAGAACCTGCAGCCGTTATATCCGCGTTGGCAGGAATTCATCCAGGTTCGACAGGCACTCGACCCCAGCGGCAAATTTCTCAACGCGCATTTATCGTCGATTCTGGGGGTGAGCTGATGGCGGTCAATCGTCGTAACTTTCTGCTCGGGACCGTCGGTGTCGGCGCCTTGCTCGCGGGCGTTGGCGCGTGGCTGCGACCGGGTGACCGGGGCGGTCCGTACAGCGACTATTTCCGGGCGCTGAACGATGAGCTCAAAGCCTACGGCCCGATGCGGCCGGTGATGCTGATCGACCTGGACCGGCTCGACCACAACATCGATGTCGTCACGCTGTCGGTGAAGCGCGGCGGCAAGCATCTGCGTCTGGTGGAGAAATCACTGCCGGCGCCGGGGCTGCTGAGCTACATCACCCAGCGCACCGGCAGCCAGCGCTTGATGTCATTTCATCAGCCGTTTCTCAACCATGACGCGGTGCAGTTTCCCCAGGCCGACATTTTGTTGGGCAAGCCGCTGCCGGTGCGTTCGGCCGAGTTGTTTTACACATCGCATAAAGGACCGTTCGACCCGTCGAAGCAGTTGCAATGGCTGCTCGATACGCCGGAGCGCTTGCAGCAATACCTGGCATTGGCCAAGGGATTGGGCACGCGATTGCGGGTGAACATTGAGCTGGACGTGGGTTTGCATCGCGGCGGTGTCGGTGATCTGGCGGTGCTCGGGCAGATGCTGACGCTGATCAGCGCGAACCCGCAGCACCTGGAGTTCGCCGGGTTCATGGGCTACGACCCGTTCGTGGGCATGGGCGTGCCGGGGATTCTGGGGTCGCCCGAGGAACTGTTCGCCAAGGTCATGCTGATTTACAACCGCTGCGTCGACTTCACTCGTCAGCAATTCCCTGGGTTATGGCGCGAAGGGTTGACGCTCAATACCGCCGGAAGCCCGAGTTATCGCATGCACGAGCAGGAAAGCCTGAGCAGTGAAGTGTCGGTGGGCACGGCGATGCTCAAGCCGACGCACTATGATTTGCCGTCGCTGGTAGAGCATGTGCCTGCGGCGTTTATCGCGACACCGGTGTTAAAAAGCACCGGCGCGGTGAACATTCCGGCGCTGGACGGCAAGTCGAGGTTGTTTTCGTGGTGGGACACCAATCAGCGCGAGACTTTCTTTATCTATGGCGGCAACTGGATGGCGGAGTTTGAATCGCCGCAGGGCTTGCGGAGTAATGGGGTGTATGGCCGCAGTTCGAATCAGGAGATGGTGAATGGTTCGGCGGCGGTGGGGCTTGGGGTTGAGGATCAGGTGTTTTTAAGACCGACCCAGACTGAATCGGTGTTGTTGCAGTTTGGGGATTTGTTGGCGGTTCGAGGGGGCCGAATCGTCGACACCTGGCCCGTATACTCCTGAACAAACCCAATCACCCTGTAGCAGCTGTCGAGTGAAACGAGGCTGCGATCTTTTGATCTTGTCTTTTAAATCCAGATCAAAAGATCGCAGCCTCGTTTCACTCGACAGCTGCTACAGGGGAAGGGAAGTCACTTAGAACGCATACGGAATACTGACCTTCGCCCAAAGCATCTCGCCCTCAGGCCGGTTTTCTACATCGAACTCCTTGGCCCAGCGAATCTCCGCGCTGGCGTACTTCAAGAAGGTCAGGTGCAACGCCGGCCCGATTGCAAACACTTGCCCACGCACGCCGTCATTCACGTCCTCGCCATTGAACTGCACGGTCCTGCCGAACTGCTTGTCGTCGGTGGTCTGCTTCAAGTAGTAGCCGTTCAGCCCCAGCATCAGGTTGTCGGTGATCTTGTAACTGGCCGAATAATCGAAGTGGAAAATCTGCCCCGACTTGTAATCGGTGTCCTTGTTTTTTTCGTTGAAGCTGTACGTCGTCTTCATCGACACCTCGGTGCTTTCCGTCGGCAGCCAGGTGAAGGAAAACAGCGGTTTGTAGGTGTAGAAATTGTTGCTGGTGTTGGCCAGGCGATCGACGCTGTATTCGCCGGTGGGCACGGTGATTTCCACGGCGGCGCCGAGGGTCAGGTTCTTGCCCATGTCCCAGAGAATGATCGGCGCGATGGTGGTGTCACCCATGCCTTCGCGGGTGTCCTGCAAGCCGAACACCGAGACTTCCTGTTTCAGCCACGGTTGGCCGATATAGCCCGCCAGCCGCCCGCCAAAAATGCGCACCGGGCTGAGGTAATCCAGGCGCGGGATAACCGCTGTGGATTCGATCTCGACATTCGGCACCTTGCCGCCCAGCGAACTGATGTTCAGCTTTCTGGACTTGTAGTGGTTGTAGTAGAGGTTGAACACAACCATGTTGTCCGGAAGGCTGTCGACCTCCAGCGGCAACATGGAAAAACCGTCGGTGCCGGTGCCGATGTTGTCCACGCCGGCCTCGGTGGCCAGTGCCGGTTGCAGGGCGCAGACGCCGGCCAGGCTGATGATCAACAGGGGAAGTGTCGTGCGGGTCGGGTTCATGTGTGTACTCATTATTATTGTTAGCGGGAGCACCTGCGGCCACACGGAGGCCGCCCCATAGAAATAAGCTGTCTGCGCCATGCGGGGCAGGGTATTGGCGGCCATTAGGGGGACTTCTGCGGACAGTCTTTAAACCCTGTGCTAACTTCCGTCGACATAACCGGTAACAAAAATAAGAATGCAGCCTGATCCGGAATGTCTAGCCCCATGCAGATGAAAGTGATCGATCCCACCTTTGAATTGGCGCTGGTTTCGCCTTTTCTGTTGCAAACCCTGGCCGAAGTCGCCGAGCAAAAAGGCATCAATCCCGACAGCCTTTGCCGAGGCCTGGGTTTTACCCTTGACGATCTCCAGGACCCTGCGCAGCGCATTTCCTATCGGCAAGCCGTGGCCATGATTCAGCGCGCACTCAAGGTCTTGCCCAATCAGGGCCTGGGGTTGTGGGTGGGTGCACAGAATGTGCTGGGCACGCTTGGGCTGCTCGGGCATGTGCTGTCGTTATGCAAGACTCTGCGCGATGCCTTTGCACTGGGCATTCGGCATCAGCACACCTCGGGCGGCATCGTGGTGTCGAGCGTGGAGGAGGCGGGCGATCGGGTGTTCGTCGACGTCGAATGTCGCTTGCCGTTCGCCGACGTGCAGTTGTTTGCGGTCGAGGAGTTTTTCGCCAGCCTGCTGGTGTACGGCCGGGCGCTGGCGGGCGCCGACTTCAAGCCGATGACGGTGGAATTCATGCATGCGGCGCCAGACTATCTCAGCGAATACCAGCGGTTGCTGAGCCCGGACGTGCGTTTCGGTTGCCGGCAAAACCGCATGGTGATCGCCGCCCATTGGCTTGACGTGCATTTGCCCAATCACCATTCACTGGCGCTGCGTCAGGCGGTCAAATTGCTTGAGTTGGAAGCCGCGCAGGTTCATCAGAAAATGGACTTGATCCAGGCCGTTGAGCGTGCGATTTCCCGGGACCTGACCGAGGGCAGTCACATCGAGAAGATCGCCGGCGACCTGAACATGAGCAGCCGCACCTTGCGCCGCCGCTTGACCGAACATGCGCTGACCTTCGAGACGCTGCTGGAACAAGTGCGCCAGGCCCGCACCATGAGCCTGCTGGCCAACCCGGACATGTCCATCGAGCGCATCACCGAGGAAGTCGGTTACAGCGACGTGCGCAGCTTTCGCCGGGCCTTCAAGCGCTGGACCGGCATGAGCCCGAGTGCCTTCCGCAACGAAACCCCACTCTCAACGAGCCTCCTGTAATTGGATGGACTCGCCCAAGCCGAGGCGTCAATGCGCCACGGTGGCAGTCTAAACAGCCAACGACAGCGAGGGCGAGTCCATGAAAAAGCATACTTCGATTGATCAATCCCTGTCTTCTTCCGATTTGTCGGTCTGCACCACCGTGGCGGTCGATCTGGCCAAGCAGGTCTTTCAGGTCGCCGGGGAAGATGTCCTCGGCCAGGTGCACTACGAGCAGCGGATCAAGTCGCGCGAGGCGTTTTATGAGTTTCTCCGCCAGTTGCCACCTCATGTCGTGGTTCTGATGGAGACCGGTCCGGGTGCTCAAGCCTGGGCCCGGCAGCTGCAAGACCAAGGCAATCTGGCGCGGATTCTTCCAGCCCGTTTGGTGGCCACACATCGCAGCGGGCCTAAAAATGATCGCAACGATGCGCTGGCGATTCTGCGGGCTGGTCGCGATGAAAAGATCTACGCAGTGCCGGTCAAAAGCGTTGCGGCGCTGGCAATGCAGGCATTGCATCGCGCCCGCCAGGGCTATGTGCGTCGACGCACGGCGGTGAGCAATCAGATGCGCGGCCTGCTGCTCGAGCATGGCGTGGCCTTGGCGCAGGGCGATGTTGCGATCAGCCAGAAAATTCCGCGGGTACTGGAAGATGCCACCCAGCCGGTGCCGGGCGTGCTGCGTGAACTGATCGACGAACTGTTGGCCGAGTGGCGCCATTTGGGCGAGCGCATCAGCGTGCTGACGGGGCGCCTGGAAGTGGCCGCCAACGCCGACATGACGGCGAAGCGACTGATGACTGTGCGCGGCATCGGCCCAGTCACTGCCACGGCACTGGTGGCCAAGGAAACCAAGCCTGAGCGATTTCCCAATGCCCGCAAGTTTGCCGCGTACTTTGGCATGGTGCCTGACCAGCACAGCAGCGGGCAGACGGTCCGGCTGGGGGACATGACCAAGCGAGGCGATGTTTATTTACGCAGCCTGATGATCCAGGGAGCCCATGCGGTACTGCAACAACTACGACCTGATTCCCAGCAACCCGATGACCGCCGCTTGTTGCGCTGGATGAGCCGACTGGGCCGTAAGGAGGCTGCGATCAGGCTAGCCAACCGCAACCTGCGAATCGTCTGGGTGCTTCTACAGAATGACCAGACTTATCGTCGCCAGGCGGGTGATGGCCAGCAAGCGACGATGAGCCACTGAGCGACAGAGTTCTGCCACCGAGGTACTAACTGTCCGGCCCTTTGCTGAAAAAAAATTGACCCCAGGTAAGACCGGCGTGGATTGATGCCTTAGCTGCTACTGGCCTTCGAGGCCTGACTGTAATCGGCATACCACGAGCTCTTCCAATTTTGGCCAGAAGCCGAAGACGGCTTCCTCGAATAGGCCTAATACATAGATGCAACGGGGCGGCGGTTTTTCAAAAGCGGGTAGACAGTGGGGGCAAGTCCATACATAGCAGCTGCCGAGCAGCGCGAGGCTGCGTTCGGCTGCGAAGCAGTCGTAAACCCTATGAGCAAAGTATCCCTGATACACCGCAGTGCCTGATTTCACGACTGCTGCGCAGCCGAACGCAGCCTCGCGCTGCTCGGCAGCTGCTACAGGTCGGCGCACACAAACCATCGCTCCCCGGTTAAACTCCGCGCTCTTTTTAAGGAGTTCATATGAGTTACTACCAGCCGGGCATTCTCGCCACCCCCGTTCCGCCTCAAGCCCGTCATATGTTCTTCGCCCTCGAATCTGCCGAAGCACTACCGGCCGCGCTCGACAACTTGATGCAACTGGTGGACGGGAAATCGGCGGTGGTCGGCTTTGGTGAATCCCTGGTCAAGGCGCTGCTCGCTCAGATCGATGGCCTGCGGCCCTTTCCCGCGCTGACCGGTGTCGGCGTCGACAACCCGTCGACCCAACACGCGCTTTGGTGCTGGTTGCACGGCGTCGACCGTGGCGAATTGCTCAATCGCAGCAACGCCATCGAAGCCGCGCTGGCCCCGGCCCTGCGCCTGGTGCAGATGAACGAAACCTTCCGCCACATGACCGGCCACGACCTGACCGGCTACGAAGACGGCACCGAAAACCCGCACGACGAAGCCGCCGTGGCCGCCGCGCTGTTGGGCGAAGGCGCTGAAGGCCTGGTCGGTGGCAGCTTCGCCGCGATCCAACAGTGGCAGCACGACCTGAAAGGCTTCCACGCGATGCCGTCCCATGAAAAGGACAACATCATGGGCCGTCGCTTGAGCGATAACGAAGAACTCGATGACGCGCCGATTTCTGCCCACGTCAAACGCACCGCCCAGGAAAGCTTCGCCCCCGAAGCGTTCGTGGTCCGTCGCTCGATGCCGTGGATCGAAGGCGATCGTGCGGGCCTGATGTTCCTGGCGTTCGGTTTTTCCCTCGACGCCTTCGAAGCCCAACTGCGGCGCATGAGCGGACTGGAAGACGGCATCACCGATGGTTTGTACCGCATCAGCCGTCCGATCACCGGCGGCTACTACTGGTGCCCGCCGCTCAAGGACGGTCATCTGGACCTGCGCGCCTTGCGCATCGGCTAAGGATCAAGGAGAGAACATGGACGTAGTGCGCTGGGGCATGATTGGTTGTGGCAGTGTTGCTGAACGCAAGAGCGGGCCGGCCTTTTACAAGGCGCCCGGTTCGGCGCTGGTGGCGGTGATGGGACGGCGACTGGATGCGGTCACCGACTACGCCGCACGCCACGGCATCGCCCGGGTTTACACCGATGCGCAATCCCTGATCAATGATCCCGAGGTGGACGCGGTGTACATCGCCACGCCACCCGACAGCCACCACGCGTATAGCTTGCTGGTCGCCGCCGCCGGCAAACATTGCTGCGTCGAAAAACCGATGTCGCTGAATGCCGGGCAAAGCCTTGATATGCAGAAGGTATTTGCCGACGCCGGATTACACCTGTTCGTTTCCTATTACCGACGTTCGCTGCCGCGCTTTCAACAAGTACGGCAGTGGTTGGAGGAGGGACGGATCGGCGAGGTGCGGCATCTGTCCTGGACCCTGACCAAAGCCCCTTCGCCGAACGATCTGGGTGGCGCCGACAATTGGCGCACGGACCCGGTGATTGCCGGCGGCGGCTACTTTGCCGACCTGGCCAGTCATGGTTTCGATCTGTTCCAGTATTTGCTCGGGGATATCGTCGAAGTCGCTGGTTTCACCGCACGGCAGGCGGGTTTGTATGCCGCCGAAGACGCCGTCAGCGCCAGTTGGCGGTTCGCTTCGGGTGCCTTGGGCATGGGCTGCTGGAATTTCGTCGCCGACCGCCGCGAAGATCGGGTCGAGCTGATCGGCAGCCAGGGCCGGATCAGTTTTTCAGTGTTCGACGAGCATCCGGTGCAGCTTGAAGCCGATGAACACCTCAGTCTGCACATCAACCATCACGAGCACATTCAGTGGCATCACGTGCTGGGCATGAACGCTCACATCCGTGGCGAGGCGCAGCATCCTGCGGTGGCCGAACACGCGGTAAAAACCGACTGGGTGATGGACCAGATCCTAAAGCGCACCTGAAGCCAGGCAATCTCACTGCCGAAACCGAAGCCGTTGTAGCAGCTGCCGAGTAGCGCGAGGCTGCGTTCGGCGACGAAGTCGTCGTAAAACCTGCGCATGCGGTCATCCTGATGCACCGCGTGGCCTGATTTCACGACTGCTACGCAGCCGAACGCAGCCTCGCGCTGCTCGGCAGCTGCTACAAAGCCTGCGGTTGTCTGGCGAATCTAACCTTATGCTTAATCAGTATTTCTCAATCCCCACACCCGCTCTCTAAGATCACGTCATAACTCGTTATAACAAGTGATCTGCCATGACCGATAACGTTCTATCCCTCAGTAGCGTCCCGCTGCACACGCAACTGCGCGATGTGCTGCGCGCCCGCATCCTCGACGGTGAGTACCCGCAAGACAGCCAGATGCCTTCCGAAAGCGAACTCGGCGCGGTGTTCAAGGTCAGCCGCATCACCGTGCGCCAGGCCTTGGGGGATCTGCAGAAGGAAGGGCTGATCTTCAAGATTCACGGCAAGGGCACGTTCGTCGCCAAGCCGAAAACCTTCCAGAACGTCAGCACCCTGCAAGGCCTGGCCGAGTCCATGACCGGTCGCGGCTACGAGGTGATCAACCGCCTGCGCAGCTTCAAATTCATCCCCGCCGACAAGCTCGTCGCCGAGCGTTTGCAGGTGGCCGAAGGCGAGACCGTGGCGCAGATCAAACGCGTTCGGCTGATCAACCGCGAGCCGATCTCACTGGAAATCACCTACCTGCCCAAAGCCATCGGCGAACGGCTGGAGAAGGCCGATCTGGTCACCCGCGATATCTTTCTGATCCTCGAAAACGACTGCGGCCTGGCCCTGGGTCATGCCGACCTGGCCATCGACGCAGTGCTGGCCGACAGCGACCTGACCCAGGCGCTGAACGTCGAACCGGGCTCGCCGATCATGCGCATCGAACGCCTGACCCACGATGCCAGCGGCCAGCCCGTGGACTTCGAACACCTTTACTACCGCGGCGATGCCTTCCAGTACCGCTTGCGGATCGACCGGCAAAAAGGGGATCAGGCATGACCCACAGCTCTATAACCAGAAGAACTCTGGAGCAGGAATACGACATCGTCGTGATCGGCGGTGGCACCGCCGGGCCGATGGCGGCGATCAAGGCCAAGGAGCGCAACCGCGATCTGCGGGTGCTGCTGATCGACAAAGCCAACGTCAAACGCAGCGGCGCGATCAGCATGGGCATGGACGGCCTGAACAACGCGATCATTCCTGGCCACTCGACACCGGAGCAGTACACCAAGGAAATCACCATCGCCAACGACGGCATCGTCAACCAGGCGGCGGTGTATGCCTACGCGACCCATAGCTTCGAGACTATCGAGCAACTGGACCGGTGGGGCGTGAAGTTCGAGAAGGACGAGACCGGTGACTACGCGGTGAAAAAGGTTCACCACATGGGCGCCTACGTGCTGCCGATGCCGGAGGGACACGACATCAAGAAAGTCCTGTACCGCCAGTTGAAACGGGCGCGAGTCAGCATCACCAATCGGGTGGTTTGCACACGGTTGCTGACGGACGAAGAGGGCGCAGTCAACGGCCTGATGGGTTTCGACTGCCGCACCGCCGACTTCCACGTGATCAAAGCCAAAGCCGTGATCCTCGCCTGCGGTGCAGCCGGGCGACTGGGCTTGCCATCCTCCGGTTACCTGATGGGCACCTATGAAAACCCGACCAACGCCGGCGACGGCTACGCGATGGCTTATCACGCCGGCGCCGAACTGGCGAACCTCGAATGCTTCCAGATCAACCCGTTGATCAAGGATTACAACGGCCCAGCCTGCGCCTACGTCACCGGCCCGCTGGGCGGCTACACCGCCAACAACAAGGGCGAACGCTTTATCGAGTGCGACTACTGGAGCGGGCAGATGATGTGGGAATTCCACCAGGAACTCGAAAGCGGCAACGGCCCGGTGTTCCTCAAACTCGATCACCTGGCCGAGGAAACCATCCAGAACATCGAAGAGATCCTGCACAGCAACGAACGCCCGAGTCGCGGGCAGTTCCACGCCAATCGCGGCACCGACTACCGCACGCAGATGGTCGAGATGCACATTTCCGAAATCGGCTTTTGCAGCGGCCACTCGGCGTCAGGCGTGTGGGTCAACGAGAAGGCCGAAACCTCGGTCAAGGGTTTGTACTCGGCGGGTGACATGGCGGCGGTGCCGCACAACTACATGCTCGGCGCGTTCACTTATGGCTGGTTTGCCGGGACCAACGCGGCGGATTTTGTCGCCGGACGCGAGTTTTCAGCGGTCGATGCCAGGCAGATCGAAACGGAAAAACTAAGGGTCTACGCGCCACTGGATCGCGAACACGGCCTGCCGCCAGCACAAGTGGAATTCAAGTTGCGCCGCTTCGTGAACGACTACCTGCAACCGCCGAAAGTGACCAAGAAGATGCAAATCGGCCTGCAACGTTTCAGCGATATCCAGCGCGACCTCGATCAGATCAAGGCCCACAACGCCCACGAACTGATGCGCGCCATGGAAGTCAGCATGATCCGCGACTGCGCCGAAATGGCTGCCCGCGCATCCTTGTTCCGCGCCGAAAGTCGCTGGGGGCTCTATCACTATCGGGTCGATCACCCGCAACGCAATGACAGCGACTGGTTCTGCCATTGCCACCTGAAGAAGGGTGACGACGGCCAGATGACCAGTTTCAAGAAAGCCGTCGAGCCTTACATCATCCCGCTGGATGCCGAAGAAATGCAGGCTTACGACCGGCTGCGGGTCGGCGCGTTTGCGGCCTGAGTATTAGAAAAGAGAGAACCGTGAAATGGCCTATCAACCCCAGGAAATTTTCTTCCGCTCCAACGCGCCGGTCACGGTCGACGAGGACCTTTGCATCGCCCACAAAGGCTGCACCGTGTGCGTCGACGTCTGCCCGATGGACCTGCTGGCGATCAACCCGGCCACGCAAAAGGCCTACATGGCCTTCGACGAATGCTGGTACTGCATGCCGTGCGAAAAGGACTGCCCGACCGGAGCCGTGAAAGTCGAAATCCCTTATTTACTGCGGTGACTGAAAGGACGCCATCGCTGGCAGGCCAGCTCCCACAGGGATTTGCAGTGGGACACAGATTTTCGCTGGCAATAGAGAACCTTGTGGGAGCTGGCCTGCCAGCGATGAGGCCCACCCAGACAACCCAAAGCCATCCGGAAACACCGGACGCTGGATTCACCCAACACCCCTCGTTTCCCACCACGCCCTGATCGTGGCGGAGACGAACATCCTATAAATGATTCGAGGGGATTCACCATGTCTTTGCCAACATTGCTGCGTGCAGCATTCGCCGGTCTGGTACTGGCCTCATTCACTCTGTCGGCCTCGGCCGAAACCATCCGCATTGCCATCGGCACCCAGGACACCACGATCAATTGCGCCGCTGGCGGCCTGTTGATCCGCGAGCTCGGCCTGCTGGACAAATACCTGCCCCATGACGGCCAGTACAAAGACGCCAAATACGAAGTCGAGTGGAAGAACTTCACCAGCGGCGCACCCCTGACCAACGAAATGGTCGCCGGCAAACTCGACTTCGGCGCCATGGCCGATTTCCCCGGTTCGTTCAACGGGGTGGCGTTCGAAACCGCGGGCAAACACAGCCTGTTCATCAGCGTCCTCTCGGGCAGCATCAAGGGTAGCGGCAATGGCATCGTGGTGCCGAGTGCGTCGGGCGTGCAGTCATTGGCAGAGCTGAAGGGCAAGACCATTTCCGTGCCGTTCGCCTCCACCGCCCATGGCATGTTGTTGCGCGCCGTCGCGGCGCAAGGCTGGGATCCGCTCAAAGACGTCAACATCATCGCCCAGCCGCCGGAAGTCGCAGGCTCCGCGTTGCAAGCCGGGAAGATCGACGCCCACGCCGACTTCGTGCCGTTCGCCGAACTGTTCCCGAGCCGTGGTTTTGCTCGCAAAATTTATGACGGTTCCCAAGCGGGTGCACCGACTTTCCACGGCGCGCTGGTCGATCAGAGCTACGCGAAAAAGTACCCGGAAATTGTCGTCGCTTACTTGCGCGCAAGTATCGAAGCCAATCAACTGCTGACGGCCGAGCCGGAGAAATACAGCGAACTGATCGCCAAGGTCACCGGCGTCGATGCCGAGGTCAATTACCTGTTCCATGGCCCGCTGGGCGTGCAAACCCGCGACCTGAGCTGGAAGCCGGAGTACCGCCAGGCCGTAGGCACGGCGATCGACACCCTCAAGCTGCTGAAAAAGGCTGATCGGGGGCTCGATCTCAATACCTTTATCGATGATCAGTACATCCGCGCCGCGTTCAAGGCCTCGAACCTGGACTACACCGCGCAACTGGCCAACTACGCACAGACACCACTCAAAGGCGTGGATGCGGCGAGCGGTAAAGCCATCACCGACTTCAGTCATGTGGCCGAGATCTGGGTGCGTGGCGAGCCAAAGGTTCGGCAATACGCTTCGGCGGAGTCGGCATTCACTGCATTGGCCAGTCTGAAACAGGAAGGCAAAAACATCCGCGCCGTGTATGCCCAGGCGAGTGACAGCGGGATCAAGTTGCTGGCGGATCAGGCGTGGTTTGCCAGTGATGCCAAGGGCCGCCTCAGTGCATTCCTGCTCAAAGGCCAGGCCCAACAATTCGCCACGGCCCAGGGCGGCAAAGTCCTCGACTTCACCGACGCCACCACCCAGGCCGTTGCCGTTCGCTAACCCCCAGACGCACTGATCCCTGTAGGAGCGAAGCTTGCTCGCGAAGGTGTGTCAGCCAAAATTGACTTAGCTGACACACCTTCGCGAGCAAGCTTCGCTCCTACAGGGTTCTCGGTTGAGAGGATGAATTGTGTTCGGATCATATTTACGCTGGATTCCAAGAGCCGCCTCACTGCTGCTCTGCCTCCTGTTCTGGCAACTCGCCGCCAGCCACCACTGGAACCTCGGCCTGGTGACCTTCGCCAACGTCCCGACCCCGGTGGCCGTGATTGAAGCCGCACTCGGCCTCGGCGATTCCGGCAAGCTCGCCCAGCACCTCGGCAGCAGCCTCAGCCGGGTCTTCGCCGGTTACCTTGCGGCGCTGGTCATCGGCATTGTCCTGGGCCTGGCCATCGGCCGCTCGAAATGGGCCGAGGACTTGTTGCTGCCACCCCTGGAAGTCCTGCGCCCGATCCCCGCAGTCGCCTGGATTCCTCTGGCCATCCTGATGTTCCCGTCCTCAGAACTGTCGATGGTCTTCATCACCTTCACCGGCGCGCTGTTCCCGATCCTGCTCAACACCGTGCACGGCGTCGAAGGCGTCGACCCACGCCTGATCGCCTCGGCCAAAAGCCTCGGGGCAGGGCGTCGGGCGATTCTGCTGGAGGTGATCCTGCCGGGCGCGGCACCGAGCATCATCACCGGCCTCGCCATCGGCATGGGTACTTCGTGGTTCTGCCTGGTGACCGCCGAAATGATCTCCGGCCAATACGGCATCGGCTATTACACCTGGGAGTCCTACACCATCCAGAACTACGCCGACATCGTCGTCGGCATGTTGCTGATCGGCGTACTCGGCATGGGCAGCAGCCTGCTGATCAAACGTCTCGGCGGGCTGTTCACGCCGTGGCACCGACCACGAGGAAAAGCCTGATGAGCGTGATGCAAACCCCTGAAGGGCGGATCGACATCCGCCAACTGTCCATCGTCCTCGGCGAAAACCAGCAAGCCTTCGAAGCCGTGCAAGGCCTCGATTGCCAGATCGAGCCGGGGCAGTTCGTGTGCATTCTCGGGCCGTCCGGGTGCGGCAAATCGACCTTGCTCGGCGCACTGGCCGGGCATCTGCAATCGTATACCGGCACCCTGAAAGTCGACGGCGCGCAGGTTTCAGGTCCCTCGCCCCAGCGCGGCATGGTGTTCCAGCACCACACGCTGTTCCCTTGGCGCACTGTGCGCGACAACGTCGCCTTCGGCTTGAAAATGCGCGGCATCGGCAAAACCGGACGCCACAAAGCGTCCGATGAAATCCTTGCACTGGTAGGCCTCGAAGGCTTCGCCGACCGTTGGCCCGACCAGCTCTCCGGCGGCATGCAGCAACGGGTGGAGATCGCCCGGGTGCTGATCAATCGCCCGCGCCTGTTGCTGATGGACGAACCCTTCGGTGCCCTCGATGCGCTGACCCGGCTGAACATGCAGGAACTGCTGCTGGATATCTGGACGCGGATTCGCACCACCGTGGTGTTCGTCACCCACGACATCGACGAAGCGCTGTTCCTCGCCGATCGCCTGTTGGTCATGAGCTCGCGCCCCGGTCGAATCATCGAAGACCTGCGCATCAACTTCCCCCGGCCGCGCACCACCGAACTGGTGACCAGCCACGAATTCTCCCGCCTGAAACGCCATTGCCTCGAATTACTGCGTCACGAAGACGGTCGGCAGTTACCCCGCCTGAACCCTCTCGGACTTCCTCCTGAAAACAAACTGCCGCGATTTGCCCTATGACCTCTCTATTCGATGTAACCGACAACGACGACATTCTTGCCCTGCAACCGCGCCTGACCGACGACGATCCTGGCGTGCGCCGGATCGCGCTGATTGAACTGGCCGACCTCGAAGAACCGGATGGCCTGCTGTGGCTGGTCAATCGCCTGGCTGAAGACCCGACCGAAGAAGTCCGCGCCGAAGCCGCACGCTTGCTCGAAGCCTGGGAAGACGAACCTGTGGTCGAAGCGCTGTGCCAGGCCCTGACCGATCCATCATTGGCGGTGCAGTCTGCCGCCGCGCAAAGCCTCAGCCTGCTCAAGAGCGAAGCCGCGGGCCGAGTGATTCTGCCGTGGACCGGGCATGCCGAGATCAGCGTGCGCATCGCCGCGTTCAGGGCCTTGCGCGAGTTGCGTTTTCCCGATGCCGCCGCGGCTGCTTCAGGCGCCTTGAACGATGAAGACGCCGGGGTTCGCCGCGAGGCGGTTGGCGTGCTCGGCTGGCTCAAGCAGCTTGATGCATTGCCGGCGTTGGCGAAGTTGGCGAGTCACGACCCGGACACCGAAGTCCGCCGTGCCGCCACCGGCGCCCTCGGCCTGGCCTCCGATGCTCAAGTGCTGCCCGCGCTGCGCCAGGCGTTGCAGGACCACGCCTGGCAAGTGCGCGAGGAAGCCGCCACCACCCTGGGCAAAGTCGGCCATGTCGATGCCGGTTCCGCCCTGGTCGACGCCTTGAGCGACGATTACTGGCAAGTCCGCTTGCGCGCCACCCGCAGCCTCGGCCGCTTGCGTTTCGTCCCGGCCCTCGACGCGCTGATCGAAACCCTCGGCCACCGCATCAGCAACCTGCGCAAGGAAGCCGCGCTGGCCCTCGGCGAGTTAAACGAAAAAGGCGCCATCGCACCCTTGCAGGCCGCGCAAGACGACGGCGACCCGGAAGTGCGCAAAGCCGTGCGCATCGCCTTGAGCCAGCTGCAATGAACCCGGTGGCGATTGGTAATTCCCAGGGGCAACAACAGCTGCGATTGAACTGGCCGGACGGTCGTGAGCAGCTGCTGGGCCATGCCGAGTTGCGCCGCCAGTGTCCGTGTTCGCAATGTCGGGCGTTTCGGTTGCAGGGGCTGACGGTGAAAGTCGATGAGCGCATCCGCGTGATTGAACTCAACCAACAGGGGTACGGCCTGCAACTGATTTTCAGCGACGGCCACGAACGCGGCATCTACCCGTGGCCCTACCTCTCAGCCCTGTAGGAGCGAGCGATGCGGCGATCCGACTTGCCCGCGAAGGCGGTGTGCCAGACGACATCAACGTTGACTGGCACGACGCCTTCGCGGGCAAGTCGGATCGCCGCATCGCTCGCTCCTACAGGATCAGCGGGGGTCAGAAGGATTTGCTGATGCTTGCCACCACCGTGGCACTGCACACATCGTCGAAGCCCCAATTGCTAGTGCACTGGCTTTTCGACAGATCGGTGTCGATGTAACTCAAGCCCAGCATCACACCGGCCAGTTCATGAGTCAGTTTCACCTCCCATTCGCGGTACGAGTCTTCGGCATGGCCCGACATCGCGTACAGGTGCGGATCCTTGAAATCCATATTGCCGTATCGCAGTTTCAGGCCTGTGTCGTAAGGCAACTCGGTTTCATAGCCAACGTAGCTGTACAGCGAGCTCTGCTTGCTGTCGATCCCCGGCGCATCGGCGGAGTAATACGCCGCGAGTTTCACGCCGTAAGCGCTGAGGATTGCGTAGGTCTCGCCCTGGTTGAACTGACTTTCCTTGGGGTAAGCGTATTTGAGATAGCCGAGGTCCAGGCTGACCGCATCGGTCGCTTGCCAGAGCCAACCGGCGTAGTAATCGACCTCTTGCCGGGTCTTCAAACCGCCGCCGAAATCGACGTTTGAACTCCATGCGCCGAGGTACAGGCCGCTGCTGTGCGCCAGGGTCAAACCGGCCTGCACGGCAGGGTCGTTCTGGGTTTGGGAAATGCCACGGGTGCGGTAGTCGCTGGCCAGGGTCAGGTCGATCAGCAGGGCGAAGTCGTCATTCAAGGGCAGCGCCTGGCTGCTCAAAGGCAGCAAGCTCAAAGAACCGAGGGCGAACAAGGTGAAAGCTTTCATGGGGGGCGTCCCGTTATTGTGTTTTTTATGGGCGGTTTTTTTAAGGCAAGGCTGCGCCGAACCCCGACGTAAAACGCGAGGGGCGGGCAGGGGTTAATGCTGATTTTTTTAGAGAGTCGGTGCGTAGACTTCGCGGCCGGCGAACCAGGTTTGCAGCACCTGGGTGTCGTGCAGGGCTTTGTTATCGACGGTGAACACGTCACGGTCCAGCACGATGAAGTCAGCCTGCTTGCCGGGGCTCAGTGAGCCGATCTGCTTCTCCAGACCGATGGTGCGCGCAGCGTTCAAGGTGTAGGCGTAAAACATCGTTTCGCGGTCGATGCGTTCATCGGCATTGAGCACGCCCAGCGGGCCGTTCCGAGTGATCGCCTGGGCCATCGCGTTCCACGGATTGGGCGAGGACACCGGCCAGTCACTCGCACCGGCGAGGGCCGCGCCCTGTTTGAGCAACGAATGCGCGGGGTACTGATAGCGGAAGGCGAGCGCGCTGACATACGGCTTGATCATGTCCAGGGTGTACTCGTCGGCGCTGGCCCACAGCAATTGCATCGAGGCGATGACGTTGAGCGGTTTGAACCGCGCAAACTCTTTCGGGTTGACCATTTGCAGGTGGGTGATCGAGTGGGTCACGCCGCTCTGGCGATCCTTGCGCGCCTGGGCGATGCCGTTCAACGATTCACGCACCGCGCGGTCGCCGATGGCATGGATATGCACCAGCCAGCCACGCTGATCGATGGCGCTGACCAATTCACCGAAATGCTTCGGATCGATCAGCAACTCACCCTGTTTGTGCGAGTTGCTGTACGGATCGATCATCGCTGCGCTCTGCGCCGGGTATTCGATCACGCCGTCGGCGAAGATCTTGATACCGGGCAAGGTCAGGTTGGGGATGCCCTGGAATTGCTGGCGGACCTTGTCCAGGGTGTCGAGATCGGCCGGCACGCTTTTCGGGTTGGCCACCAACAATGCGGCGACGTGGGCGCTCATGCCGCCGGTTTCGGACAGCGCTTTGTACACCGGCAATACGCCGACGGTTTTTTCCGTGGGTTTGAGCGCGAACACCGGCTCGCCGGGCGCGGCGTTGGCGGCGGGGTCCATCCACGCGGTGATGCCCAGGCTGTTGTTGTAGCGCACGGCGGATTGCGCGGCTTTCAACATATCGGCGGGGCTCGGCACCGGCATCTTCGAGGCGACGCGATCCCAACCGGCGTCCACCAGGAAACCGTTTGGGCGGCCATCGGCGAGTTTGCCGATGGTGTCTTTCTCGGCGTCCGGCAATGACTTGAGCAGCGCCACATCAATCCCGGCGCGTTCGAGCATCACGTTGTTGGCCCACGCGGTGTGGTGATCGCTGCCGGTGAACACCACGGGCACATTGGCCCATTCGCCATTGTTGAATTTCTTGCCGAGCGCTTCAGCTTGGGCCCAATAAGTCGAACTCATGCCGGCCACGCTCAGCACATCGCCATGCCTGGCCTTGCCGTCATCGCGCCAGGTTTTCAGGCGTTTTTCCAGTTCGTCGAGGTCGACCACCTCGTCTTCCATGTTGGCCGAGACCATTTCCAGACCGCCGAAAACCGCGTGGGAATGGCTGTCGATCAGGCCGGGCATCAGGGCTTTTCCGCCGAGGTCGACGACTTTGGTGCCCGACTCGATCAAGGCCTTGATCTGCGCATCGCTGCCGACTTGCAGCACTTTGCCGTCCTGTACCGCCAGCGCCTGCACCTTCGGTTGGGCGCGGTCGGCGGTGAAAATCTTGCCATTGATCAGCACCAGATCGGCGGCTGCCATGGCTTCCATCGAGGCAAAACTGACGGCGGCCACCAATAGATTCGGAATGAATCTTTTCATTGAATGTTTCCTTGTTATTGCGTCTGATGGCCAGATTAGTGGCTTGTCACGGCAAGCAGAACGCCTTGCTCACGAAAAACGTTTTTGCCTGAATGGAAAAAGAATGGACAAGTTGGGTGCATTGAAAATGTTCGTGGTCACGGCGCAACTGGGCAGTTTCAGCCGCGCCGCCGAGCAACTGGGCAAGACCCCGTCGGCCTTGACCAAAGCGGTCAATCACCTCGAAGCGGAACTCGGCGCCCGGTTGTTCGAGCGCAGCACCCGGCGGATATTGTTGACGGAGTCGGGTCGTCTTTATCTGGAAACCGCGCGCCAGGTCTTGCAGCGGCTGGAGGAGGCCGGTGAGGAAATCGAGCAGTTGCAGCATGGCCTGCGCGGCAACCTGAAAATCACCGCGCCGCTGGCGTATGGGCAGGCTTTTCTCGATCAGGTGTGCGGCGGTTTTCTGGGGCAATACCCGCAGATCAACCTGCAAGTGGACCTGTGCGATGAGTTCGTCAATCTGCTGGAAAGCGGCTACGACCTGGCATTGCGCGAGGGGCATGACGACTTGCCGGGGTTGATCGCTCGCGTCGTCGGCAGCAATCGTCTGGCGTTGTGCGCCAGCCCTGAGTATCTGGCGCGCAAGGGGTTGCCGGTCACGCCGCACACCCTCGATGACCACGAATGGCTGCTCTATTGGCATCCGTTACTCAGCCGCGAATTCTGGTGGGCGGAGCGCGACGGACAGCGTTTGAGCCTGCCGCAACCGCAATCACCACGGTTGCGCAGCGACAATTACGACCTGCTGCTGGCCAATGCGCTGGCCGGGCGCGGTTTGCTGCACACGCCGTTGTGGAGTGCTGCGCCGTATCTGGCGGATGGCCGGTTGGTGCGGGTGATGGCCGATTACGACATCGATCCGGACAGCTTCGGCTCGTACATCCTGGCGGTTTACCCCAGTCATCGACGAGCCACCGCCAAAGTGCTGGCTTTCATCGATTACATCGCAGGGTTTCTGGCGTCTCGTGGTTTGAGTGGTGACTGCGGCGGATGATGCTGGCATTTCGATGTTTACGCGCATGCATTGGCCTGGATCTTCCTGTAGCAGCTGTCGAGTGAAACGAGGCTGCGATTTTTTAAAGAGCAAGATCAAGAGCTCGCAGCCTCGTTTCACTCGACAGCTGCTACAAGTCCTTGCCAGGAAAATGCCGAAAGAGTACAAATGTACTCCATGACGACTCTAACGCCCCGCCGTACTGCCATCCTGACCTTTATCCGCGATCGAATCGCGGAACACGGTCAGTCTCCGAGCCTCGCTGAAATCAGCGAGGCGTTTGGTTTCGCCTCCCGCAGCGTGGCGCGCAAGCATGTGCTGGCGCTGACCGAGGCCGGTTTTATCGAGGTCAATGCGCATCAGGCCCGGGGCATTCGTTTGCTCGGGCAACCGGCGCGACCTGAGTTGCTGGACATCCCGGTACTCGGTCGGGTCGCGGCGGGTGCGCCGATCGGTGCCGATGCCGAGGTGCACAGCCGCTTGCTGCTCGATCCGTCGATCTTCTCGCGAGTGCCGGACTACATGCTGCGGGTCCAGGGGGATTCGATGATCGAGGACGGCATTCTCGACGGCGACTTGGTGGGCGTGCACCGCAATCCCGAGGCGCTCAACGGCCAGATCGTCGTGGCGCGGCTCGACGGCGAAGTCACCATCAAGCGTTTCGAGCGGGTCGGCGACGTTGTCCGGTTGCTGCCACGCAACCCGGCCTACCAGCCGATCATCGTCGAGGCCAATCAGGACCTGGCCATCGAAGGGGTGTTCTGCGGTCTGGTGAGGCAAGGGTGATGGGCGCCGTCGTTGCGTTGGACACGCTGTTCAATGGCGGCCAGGTCTGGAGGGGCCGGCCTGCGCCACCGGCTGTCAGCCCGCAACCCACCGGGCATGCCGCGCTGGACGCAGCGTTGCCCACCGGTGGTTGGCCGGAAGCGGCGCTGACTGAAATCCTCCTGGCCGGGCAGGGCGTGGGTGAGTTGCAACTGGTGTGGCCGGCGCTGGCGCGGCTGTCGGCGGCGGGCGAACGTATC
The DNA here is from genome assembly GCF_054897715.1 of Pseudomonas sp. RT6P73. Taxonomy (NCBI): domain Bacteria; kingdom Pseudomonadati; phylum Pseudomonadota; class Gammaproteobacteria; order Pseudomonadales; family Pseudomonadaceae; genus Pseudomonas; species Pseudomonas sp. RT6P73. Next base: position 2,244,165 of record NZ_JBUBUV010000002.1, read on the forward strand.
GTGCTGGTGGCGCCGCCTTACGTGCCGTATCCCCTGGCCTGGCAGAACGCCGGGGTCGATCTGCGCCAGTTGTCGATCATTCAGGCCAGCGAGCGCGATGCGCTGTGGGCAGCGGAACAATGCCTGCGTTCGGGCAGTTGCGGTGCGGTGCTGTGCTGGCCGCACAAGGCCGATGACCGTGCGCTGCGGCGCTTGCAGGTGGCGGCGGAAACCGGCTCGACCCTGGCGTTCGCCTACCGCTCGATCAACGAAGCCATCAACCCTTCGCCCGCCGCCCTGCGCATCGCCATCGATGCCAGGCCTGCGCAATTGCGCGTGCTCAAGTGTCGGGGCGGGTTGGCCCGCTCGGCGCCGATTGCCTTTCCCGTGGGGCATTGAGGTTGCCATGCGCTGGGTGTGCATTCTCTTCCCGCAATTGGCGCTGGACGCGGTACTGCGTCAGCGCCCCGATCCTGATGAGCCGTTGGCGCTGCTGACCGGCCCGGCGCAGCGTCGGGTGCTGCAAGCGGTCAACGCTCCGGCGCGGGCGCTGGGCTTGCGTCCGGGCCAGTCGATGACCGCCGCCCAGGCCTTGAGCAAAGGCTTTGTCACGGCCGAATACGACGTCGCCGAGATCGAACACTGGCAGCAGTTCCTGGCGGCATGGGCCTATCGCTTCAGCTCTCAGGTCAGCGTGCATTACCCGCGTGCCGTGGTGTTTGAAATCGAATCGAGCCTGGGGCTGTTCGGGCCCTGGCCGCAGTTCGAGGCGCGGTTGCGCGCTGAGCTCGGTGAGCTGGGCTTTCGTCACCGGATCGTCGCCGCGCCCAACCCGGTGGCCGCGCGGGTGTTGGCCAACGTGTATGACGGTTTGGTGGTGCCGGACGATCAAGCCTTGCGGTATCACCTGGGGCAGTTGCCCGTCGACCGGGTTGCCCTGGAACCGGCGGTAGCCACGGCGTTGTCGCGCATGGGGTTGCGTACCTTGAGTCAGGTGCAGGCGTTGCCGCGCAAGAGCCTGGCGCGACGTTTCGAGGCGCAGGTGCTCAAGCACCTGGATGCCCTGTTCGGTGAGCGGCGGCTGGCGCTGGCGTTCTACCTGCCGCCGGACCGGTTTGATGTGCGCATCGAACTCAATTTCGATGTGCAGTCCCATCAGGCGCTGCTATTTCCATTACGTCGCTTGACCGGCGATCTGTCGGCATTCCTCTGCGGCCGGGACAGTGGCGTGCAGCGTTTCGACCTGCACCTGGAGCACGCCGGTTTGCCGGACACGGTGATCAAGGTCGGCCTGCTCAGCGCCGAGCGCGATCCGGCGATGCTCTTCGAACTGGCCCGGGGGCGGCTGGAACAGGTCCAGGTCGCGGCCCCGGTGCGCGGTTTCCGGCTGCGCGCCGAAGACCTGCCGAGCTTCGTCCCGCAGCGTCAGGAACTGTTCGACGACCGTCCGCAGCAGTCCTTGCCCTGGGAGCAATTGCGCGAACGCCTGCGTGCGCGCCTTGGGGATGAGGCGGTGCATGGCTTGCGCTTTCAGGCCGATCATCGGCCAGAGTGCGCGTGGCAGGCGCGGGCCGACAGTCAACTTTGCGCGGGGTTGGCGGGGGTGCAGCGTCCGGGTTGGTTGCTGACGGAGCCGCAGGCCGTACACGAAGGCTCGACGCGGATCCTCATGGGGCCGGAGCGCATCGAGTCCGGCTGGTGGGACGGCGACGACGTGCGCCGCGATTACTACCTGATCGAAACCCGTTCCGGTCAGCAGGGCTGGGCCTACCGAGCGGTGGGTGAGGGCGGCCCGCTGTGGCTGCAAGGCTGGTTCGCATGAGCGTCGAGTATGCGGAGCTGCACTGCCTGTCGAACTTCAGTTTCCAGCGCGGTGCTTCCAGTGCCCTCGAGCTGTTTCAACGGGCGAAAAAGCACGGCTATCAAGCGCTGGCGATCACCGATGAGTGCACATTGGCCGGCATCGTCCGTGCTTGGCAAGCGGCCAAGTCGGTGGAGCTGCCGCTGATCATCGGCAGTGAAATACGCATCGAGGACGGCCCGAAACTGGTGCTGCTGGTGGAAAACCTCGAGGGTTACCAGACCCTGTGCGGGCTGATTACCCGAGCGCGGCGTCGCACGCAGAAAGGCCAGTATCAGGTGCTACGTGAGGACTTCAGCGAACCGATGCCGGGGCTGTTGGCGTTGTGGGTGCCGGACACGGTCGATGATGTTGCCAGCGGTCACTGGCTGAAACAGACGTTCACCGATTGCCTGTGGCTGGCGGTGCAGTTGCATCGCGGTCAGGACGACACCCGGCGACTGGACGCACTGCTGACCCTGGCGCGGGAACTGCGGATTCCAGCGGTGGCCAGTGGCGATGTGCACATGCACACCCGTGGGCGGCGCGCCTTGCAGGACACCATGACCGCGATCCGTCATCACCTGCCGGTGGCCGAGGCCGGGTTGCGCCTGCACCCGAACGGCGAGCGGCATGTGCGCAGCCTCGATGCCCTGCAATCGATCTACCCGCAAGCACTGCTCGACGAAACGCTGACCATTGCCCGGCGCTGCACTTTCGACCTTGACCAGTTGCGTTATCAGTATCCTCGCGAACTGGTGCCGGAAGGCCAGACGGCCACCTCATGGTTGCGGCAGCTGACCGACGAGGGGATCGCATGGCGCTGGCCAAACGGTCCGCAAGCCAAGGTGCTGGTGCAGATTGACAAGGAACTGGAGCTGATCACCGAGCTGGGTTATGAAAGCTACTTCCTCACGGTTCACGACGTTGTGCGGTTCGCCCGCGTGCAAGAAATCCTCTGTCAGGGCCGGGGTTCCGCCGCGAACTCGGCGGTGTGTTTTGCCTTGGGCATCACGGAAATCGACCCGGATCGCACCACGCTGTTGTTCGAACGCTTTCTCTCCAAAGAGCGCAATGAACCGCCGGACATCGACGTCGATTTCGAACACGAACGTCGCGAAGAAGTCTTGCAGTACGTGTTCCAGCGGTATGGCCGGACCCGCGCCGCGCTCACGGCGGTGGTCAGCACGTATCACGCGGCCGGCGCGGTGCGTGATGTGGCCAAGGCCTTGGGGTTGCCGCCGGATCAGATCAACGCCCTGGCCGATTGCTGTGGCCACTGGAGCGATGTAACCCCCCCCGTGGAGCGCCTGCTTGAAGGCGGTTTCGATCCCGAGAGCCCGGTGCTGCGCCGGGTGTTGAGTTTGACCGGGCAACTGATCGGTTTCCCTCGCCACCTGTCCCAGCACCCCGGCGGTTTCGTGATTTCCGAGCAGCCGCTGGACAGTCTGGTGCCGGTGGAAAACGCCGCCATGGCCGAGCGCACCATCATTCAATGGGACAAGGACGATCTCGACGCGGTGGGGCTGCTCAAGGTGGATATTCTGGCGTTGGGCATGCTCAGCGCGATTCGCCGTTGTTTTGATCTGCTGCGCCGTCATCGCAATCAGGACTTGAGCCTGGCGACGATCCCGGCCGAAGATTCGCTGACTTACGACATGATCGGCCGTGCCGACACCATCGGCGTGTTCCAGATCGAATCCCGGGCGCAGATGTCGATGCTGCCCAGACTCAAGCCCCGCAAGTTCTATGACCTGGTGATTGAGGTGGCCATCGTCCGTCCGGGGCCGATTCAGGGCGGGATGGTGCATCCGTATCTGCGCCGCCGGAACAAGGAAGAGCCCGAAACCTATCCCTCGCCGGAACTGGAAGTCGTACTCAAACGCACCCTCGGCGTACCGCTGTTCCAGGAACAGGTGATGCAGATTGCGATTGTCGCCGCCGATTACAGCCCCGGCGAGGCCGACCAATTGCGTCGCTCCATGGCTGCCTGGAAACGCCACGGCGGACTGGAACCGCACAAGGATCGGCTGGCCGCCGGGATGAAGAAAAACGGCTACACGGCCGAGTTCGCCGCGCAGATTTTCGAACAGATCAAGGGCTTTGGCAGCTACGGTTTTCCCGAGTCGCACGCCGCCAGTTTCGCCTTGCTGACCTACGCCAGTTGCTGGCTGAAATGCCATGAACCGGCGGCCTTCGCCTGTGCGCTGATCAACAGCTGGCCCATGGGTTTCTACAGCCCGGACCAGATTCTGCAGGACGCGCGCCGGCATCATTTGCAGATTCGCCCGGTGGACGTGCGCGCCAGTGACTGGGATTGCAGCCTGGAGCCGATCACCGGCGCGCAACCGGCGATTCGCATGGGGTTGCGGATGATCAAGGGCTTTCGCGAGGATGATGCCCGGCGCATCGAAGCGGCGAGGGCGAAGGGGATATTTGTCGACATCGCCGACCTGGGCGAGCGCGCGCGACTCGATGCCCGTGCCCAGGAGCAACTGGCGGATGCCGGTGCGTTGCGTGGCCTGGCCGGTGACCGTCATCGGGCGCGATGGGAAGTGGCGGGGGTGCACAAGCAACTCGGTTTGTTTGCCGGTCTGCCGAGTCAGGAAGAGCCTGCGATCTATCTGCCCAAACCCACCGTGGGCGAGGATTTGCTGGCGGACTACAACAGTGTCGGCACCACCCTCGGTCCGCATCCGCTGGCGTTGCTGCGCGGTGAATTGAAAGCCCGGCGCTGCCGTAGCTCGAAAGAACTGATGGAGGTCGAACACGGGCGACCGGTCAGCGTCGCCGGGCTGGTCACCGGTCGGCAACGTCCGGGTACTGCCAGCGGCGTGACCTTCGTCACCCTGGAAGACGAGTTCGGCAACATCAACGTCATCGTCTGGCGCGACCTCGCCGACCGACAGCGTCAGGTATTGGTCGGCTCGCAATTGCTCAAGGTCGATGGCCGCTGGGAAAAGGAAGGCGAGGTGCGGCACTTGATTGCCGGACGCTTGAGCGACTTGAGTCCCTTGCTGGACGGCATCAGCGTACGTAGCCGCGATTTCCGCTGATCCTTCATACCCCCGGAACCCTGTAGCAGCTGACGAGTGAAACGAGGCTGCGATCTTTTGACTTTGCTTTGTAAAAACCAGATCAAAAGATCGCAGCCTCGTTTCACTCGTCAGCTGCTACAGGGAAGTGTGCTGCCAAATCACTGGCGCCAATAAAAATTAAACACTGTTCTCGGTGATGGCACTTTGGCATAATGCCGGCCGCCGACGTCCCGCACGTCGATTATCGATTTGATTCCCCCTCGCTTTTTTCGCCGCTGCCCCCCGCAGCGGTTGGCTATTGCCGTGCCGGGATAAACCGTTTTTTCAGAAGGAATGCACAGTGAGAATGATCTCTCGGATGTTGGTATCGGCGGCAGCGATTGCCTTCTTGGGCGCAATAGCCGGGTGTGCGACCGAAAGCTCCCGCGCCTTGCCGATCGCAAAAGTCGAAAGCGCCAGTGTGGTTTATAACGGTGTTCGTGTACCCATGGCGGTCGGCAAGTTCGACAACCGTTCGAGCTACATGCGCGGGATCTTCTCCGACGGTGTGGATCGCCTCGGTGGTCAGGCCAAGACCATCCTGATCACTCACTTGCAGCAAACCAACCGCTTCAGCGTGCTGGACCGCGACAACATGGGCGAGATCCAGCAGGAAGCCGCGATCAAGGGCCAGTCCCAGCGCCTCAAGGGTGCTGACTTTGTGGTAACCGGTGACGTCACCGAGTTCGGCCGCAAAGAGACCGGCGATCACCAGCTGTTCGGCATTCTCGGTCGCGGCAAGACCCAGGTGGCCTACGCCAAGGTCAACCTGAACATCGTCAACATCAGCACGTCCGAAGTGGTTTATTCGACTCAGGGCGCGGGCGAGTACGCCTTGTCCAACCGTGAAGTCATCGGCTTCGGCGGCACCGCTGCCTACGATTCGACCCTCAACGGCAAAGTGCTCGACCTGGCCATGCGCGAGGCGATCAATCGCCTGGTGGACGGCATGAACGCCGGGGCATGGAAACCAAGTAACTGATCAAGGTCGATGACAAGGAGCGGTACAAGCATGTTCAAGACGTATGTTTCGTGGGCGCTGATGGCGTCGACATTGCTGGTCAGTGGCCTGCTGGCCGGTTGCGCCGGCCCGAAAACCCTTTACCAGTGGGAAAGCTACCAGCCGGAAGTCTACGAGTACTTCAAGGGTGAAGAACCCAAGGAAGCTCAGGCCGAGGCGCTGGAACGCGACCTGCAGAAGATCAAGTCCACCGGCAAGACTCCGCCGCCTGGCTACCACGCTCACCTGGGTCTGTTGTACCTGAGCATGGGCAAGGACGATCAGATGGTGCAGCAGTTCCGGACCGAGAAAACCCTGTTTCCCGAGTCGACGCCGTACATGGATTTTTTGCTTAAAAACGCCAAGACCGGAGACACCCAATGATCGCGCGCTCATTGAAACTGCTGGCCGGGCTGCTGGCGCTGGCCGTGCTCGGTGGCTGCGTCAGCCCCAAGACCGTGGACTATTCGGCGTACAAGCAAGCCCGTCCGAAAACCATTCTGGTGCTGCCGCCACTGAACAACTCACCGGACGTCAAGGCGTCCTACAGCATGTTGTCGCAGGTCACGTACCCGTTGGCGGAAGCCGGTTACTACGTGCTGCCGATCACCCTGGTCGATGAGACATTCCGCCAGAACGGCCTGACCACACCGGCGGATATTCACCAGGCTCCGGCCAACAAGCTGCAGGAAATCTTCGGTGCCGACGCAGCGCTGTACATCACGGTGACGGATTACGGCACTCGCTACATGATCATCAGCAGCGAAACCGTGGTGACCGCCACCGCGAAACTGGTGGACCTCAAGAGCGGCATCACCCTGTGGACCGGATCGGCCCGGGCTTCGAGCGAAGAGGGCGGCAACAACGGTGGCGGTAGTTTGGTGGGCATGCTGATTACTGCGGCGGTCAAGCAAGTGATCAACAGCTCCACCGATGCCGGCCACCCGATTGCCGGCGTGGCCAGTGCACGACTGCTGTCGGCCGGGCAACCCGCGGGCTTGCTGTACGGACCGCGTTCGCCGAAATACGGTACTGACTGATGTCCGCAATCCTGTAGCAGCTGTCGAGTGAAACGAGGCTGCGATCTTTTGACTTTGCTTTTAAAACAAGATCAAAAGATCGCAGCCTCGTTTCACTCGACAGCTGCTACAGGGTTTGGGTTCGTGGGCAGCGCTCTATTTGATTTCTGGCCAAAACCGCTCCCCACCCCCCGGTGCATCCGTCCACGCCTGCAACGACCGCGTCGGCAAATCAAAATAATCCCGGGTTCGCGCATAACCATGCCCACCCATGCGCCCGATCGCATCCAGCCCCAGCTGATCGATGTACAGGGTTTTCGGGTCGATCAATTCGTCCCGCACGTGCGCCATCAACACTTCCCCAAAGATAATCTCCCGCGACTGCCCGATGGACAGCGCCATCATCCGCCGACATTCCAACGCCACCGGCGCCTCGCCGATGCGCGGGCATTTGACCGTGGTGCCGGCAATTGCAGTAAGCCCCGCCGCCGTCAGTTCATCGAAGCCAGGCGCGAAGGGCACGGCGCACACATTCATCGCCTCCACCAGCGCATCGCTGACGATGTTGACGGTGAATTCCTGATTGAGCTGGATGTTGCGGGTCGTGTCCTTGGGGCTTCGATCGCCGTAGTTCTCCACGCCCAGCGCGAGGATCGGCGGGTCGGCGGACAGCGCATTGAAGAAGCTGAACGGTGCGGCATTGATCCGGCCTTCGCCATCAATGGTGGTGACCAGCGCAATCGGCCGTGGCACGACGCTGCCGATTAGAATTTTGTATTTGTCCCGCGCACTCAATGTGCTGAAGTCGAAGCTTTGCATAGGCGGACATCTCTAAAGAAGGGGATCAATCGCGCTCAGCGGCGCGTGTGCGCTGTAGTCGTCGGCGAACGGAATGGCCGGTTTGAACAGGGTTTTCCAGTCCGGTTGGCCAAAGGCCCGGTCGCTGTGGCTACGCATCAGTTTTTCGAATTGTTGTTGGGCCTGGCGTTGCAGGGCGGGGTAATCGATGCCCTGGACCTGGCCGTCCTGCATGACGCAACGGCCGTCGATGTAACTGGCGATGCAGTCATCGCCGCGACCGGCCAGCACCAGGTTTTTCAGCGGGTCGAACAACGGCCCCAGGTGCAAGCCGTGAAGGCTGAATACCGTGATGTCGGCTTTCGCTCCCGGCGCCAGGCGGCCGAGATCGCCGCGGCCCAAGGCTTTGGCGCCGCCGAGCGTGGCGGCGTTGTACATGTCCAGCGTGCTGGTCAAGGCCCCACCGCCCTCCATCAAACGGGCGATGTTCAAGCCCTGGCGCATGTTCTCCAGCAAATCCGCCGGCCAAGTGTCGGTGCCCAGGGCGAAGTTGATACCCTTGGCCCGATAACGACCAAAGGAATTCAGCGCCTCACCGTCGCGGGCAAACACCACCGGGCAATGCACCAGGCTTGCGCCGCCATCCACCACACGTTGCAGATCGTCATCGCCTGAGGTGTAGATGCCATGAGGTAGCAGGCTGCGCGGGGTCAGCAGGTCCAATTGCTGCAACCAGCGCAGCGGCGACATACCGCGCAGTTGCTCGACCATCGCCACTTCACCCAGCCCTTGGCAGCAATGCAGCCGCATCGGCGCGTTCAGTTCGCGACTCAGCGCGGCGGTGCGTTGCAGCAGCGCCGGGGTGCACGTCTGGATTCGATCCGGCAACAACGCGCCACGAATCAAACTGTCGTGTGCACCCTCGAAATCATGGAAAAACCGCACAGCCGCATCCAGCCCGGCCATTCCCCGCGCTTCATCCCAGTGATGCCCGAGGGTGCAATCGGCGCGCCAGTAACTCATGCCGCTCATGTAGCAGGGGCCGAGATAAGTCCGCAGCCCCAACTCGGCAGCCACTCCCGCCACGGCCGCAAATTCGTCGTAGGTCTCGGCCCACTCGCGGTAATACATCGAGGTGATCGGCATGGCCGTGGTGATGCCGTTGCGGATCAGTTGAGTGAAGGCGTAGCGGTATTTGAAGACTTCTTCGTCGGGGTTGAAACTCTCGCGCGGACCGGCCGACAGATACTCCTCGGACCACATGCGGCCCATGTCCCGTTCATTGCCGTTGTCCAGCGTCAGTACCGTGGAGTCCAGATCGCCCAACGCATCCAGATCGATGAAGCCCGGGCCGATCAGCGCGTTGCCGTAGTCGATCCACTGATCCACCGGTCCCGCATAATCACGCCCGACAAACTCGATGCGCGAACCTTCGAACACCACTTCGCCGTTGCGCCACAGCACGTGTTGCGTGCCGTCGAAACCGACCACGCAACTGGCTTTCAGACCGATGCGTTTCACAAGCGACTGTCCAGCAAACGGCCGCCCGTAGCGATTAGCTCACCGCCGCGATAAACCTGGCGCACGGGGCGTGAAACCACGGCTTCGCCCAACGTCTGCACCGGCATCAGCAGGAAGTCCGCCGGCCGGCCGATCTCCACGCCATAACCTTCAAGGCCCAGCGCCCGAGCACCATTCACCGTCGCCGCTTCGAACGCTGCCGCCAGTTCCTCGTCCTTGTTCAAATCAAAGCGGAACGCCAACAGCATCGCCCGTTCCAGCATGTCGCCGTTGCCCATCGGTGACCAGGCATCGCGAATGCCGTCCGAACCGAGGCAGACATTCACGCCTGTTTCGCGCAATGCAAGAAACGGCGGCACCGCGCAATCGGCCGGTGCCGAACTCATCAGCGAAATCCCCAGCGCCGCCAAGCGTTCGGCCAGCGGTTTGACCTGACTCCACGGCAACATCCCCAGGCAGTACGCGTGACTGATCATCACCTGACCCTGGCGTGCGAAACGCTCGGTGTAGTCAGCGATCAATGCGATTTGCCACAGGCCCAGTTCACCTTTGTCATGCAGGTGAATGTCGACACCACGGTCGAATTCGCTGGCCAGTTTGAAGACGAAGTCGAGTTGCGCGACCGGGTCGTTGTCGATGCCGCACGGGTCGAGGCCGCCGACGTTTTCCACGCCCAGCGCCATCGCTTCGCGCATCAATTTGGCGGTGCCGGGGCGGCTGATCAGGCCGGTTTGCGGAAACACCACCAGTTGCAGGTCGATCAGGTCGCGGTAGGTGTCACGCAGTTGTTGCATGGCCTCGACATGGCGCAGGCCGAATTCCGGGTCGATGTCGACGTGGCAACGCATGGTCAGCGAACCCCGGGCGATGCAGTTTTCCAGCAGCGCACTAGCGCGTTGGGCGATGGGCGCCTCGACTTCACGCAAGACGCGGCGCTCGTTGGCGATGTAGTCCTTGAGCGTCGGGCCGGCGCTGTTCGGGCGCCAGGGTTGGCCCCAGAGGGTTTTGTCGAGGTGGACATGGCTTTCGACCAGGGCCGGGGTGAGGAGCTGGTGTTGGCCGTCGATGTCGGTGGCGGTCAGCGGGGTGCTGGAGGCCGGGCGTCGATCGTTGAACAGGCCGTTTTCCAGCAATAGGTCTTCGGCGGAGGCACCGTAGGGCCGCACATTACGTAGCCAGCGGGGGTGGGTCATTGCATACCTCTGATTTTGTGTTGTCAGGGCGGGCCTCTTCGCGGGCAAGCCTCGCTCCTACAAGAACAGCGCCAAACCTGTAGGGGCGAGCGGTGCGGCGATCCGACTTGCCCGCGAAGGCCACGACTCGGTCTTGGATCAGCCCTTAAGCTTCGACCAAACCCGATCCTGCAGCTCCCGCGCCTTGTTGCTGCACTCTTTTTCCGGGCGCAGGCGCGAGGCGAATTCGTCGGGCATGTTGATGGCGTCCATGACTTTCCACTTGGCGTCGAGCAGCTTGTCGCTCTGGATGCCGTTGGCGTAGGCGATGGAGTTGGACACGGCGGCAGCGTTTTCCGGTTTCATCATCCAGTCGATGAAGATCTTCGCGTTGCCGGGGTGCGGCGCGCTTTTCGGCACGGCGAAGTTGTCCTGGAACATGGCCAGGCCTTCGCGCGGGTACACGTATTTGATGGTGCTCTTCTGCAACGTGGCGCGGGCGGTCGAGCCGTTCCAGTTCTGCATCATGATCACTTCACCGGAGGCCATGCGGTCGACGGTGTTGTCCGAGCTATACATCTTCAGGAACGGTTTCTGTTTTTGCAGCAGTTCGAGGATGCGCTTGGCGTCCTGCGGGTTTTCGCTGCATTCGTCGACGTTCAGGTAATGGCTGGCGGCGTTGATCACGCTGCTGGAGGTGTCGAGGGCGGCGAGTTGTCCTTGCAGTTCCTTGCGCGGTTCGAAGAACTCTTTCCACGAGTCATCGAGTTTGCCGCCCGGCACCCGTGCGCTGTCATAGGAAAACCCGGTGGTGCCCCACAAGTACGGCGCGGAGAACTTGCGGCCCGGGTCGAAGCTCGGGTCGCGGAACGCCGGTTTGACGTGCTGGAAGTTGGGCAGGGCGGCTGCGTCGATTTGCAGCAGCAGGTTCTGGTTGATCAAGGTGCGCATGATCGACTGCGACGGCACGATCACGTCATACGCCGCGCCACCGGCCTGCAACTTGGCCAGCAGGGTTTCGTTGCTGTCGTAGCCGTCCATGGTGACCTTGATTCCGGTCTCTTTTTCGAACTTGGCCAGCAGGTCGACCGGGTAGTAGTCGGTCCAGTTGTAGAAGAACAATTCCTTGGGTTCGGCAGCCTGGACGCTGAGGGCGGTGAAGCAGCTCAGGGCCAGACCGGTGACGGCGAAACACATGTTTTTCATTTTCATGTTTTTGTGCGCTCCAGGATTATTGGTTTTTGCCGCGCTGTCCCAGCCAGAAGGCCAGCACCACCAGCACGATGGAAATCAACAGCATCAGGGTCGAGATCGCGTTGATCTCCGGCGTCACGCCAGCCTTGATTGCCGAGAAGATGTACACCGGCAAGGTGGTTGAACCCGGCCCGGCGACAAAGAAGGTCATGATGAAATCGTCGAGGCTGACCACGAACGCCAGCACCGAACCGGACAACACCGCCGGCCACAACAGCGGCAACGTGACCCGACGAAACACCTGCCACGGGTTGGCGTACAAATCGTTCGCCGCCTCCAGCAGGCTCTTGTCCAGATCGTTCAAGCGTGCGCGGATCGGCAGGTAGGCGAAGGGAATGCAAAAACCGATGTGCGCGACGATCACCGTCAGCAAACCGAGTTTGATCCCCAGTGCCATGAACAGCAGCAGGGTGGCCACGGCGGTGACGATCTCCGGCAGGATCAGCGGCAGGTTGATCCCGCCCTCGACCATCTTCTGTCCATAGAACGGACGGTACGTCGCCAGCGCCGCGAGCAGCGCAATCGCCGTGGCGCAGACCGTGGCGATGCTGGCGACGATGATCGAGTTCAACGCCGCCGTTTGAATCGACGGGTTGGCCAGAATCCGTCCGTACCAGGCGAACGAGAACTCGGTCCACACCGTTGCCGAGCGGTTGGCGTTGAAGCTGTAGGCGATCAGGACAAAGATCGGCACGTACAGATAGGCCAGGATCAGCAGACTGACTTCGCGGGTGAGCGGCAGTTTTTTCAGGTGCAGGGCGATCATGCGGTGGCTCCCCAACGTAGCGTTTTGGCAGCGCTGCGGCTGTAGAGCGCGTAGCCCACCAGCGACAGCAACAGAATCCCCAGCAACAGGAACGACAGCGAACTGCCCAGCGGCCAGTTGCGCGCGGTGCCGAACTGTTGCTGGATCAGGTTGCCGATCATCAGCGTCTTGCCGCCGCCGAGAATCGCCGGGGTAATGAAGGCACCGAGGCTCGGCACAAACACCAGCAGCGCGCCGGCAATCACCCCCGGCATCGACAGCGGCAGAATGATCCGCTTCAGCGCATGCCAACGATTGGCACCGAGGTCGTAGGCGGCTTCTACCAGGCGCCAGTCGAGTTTTTCCAGGGTCGAGTAGATCGGCAGAATCATGAACGGCAGGAAGCTGTAGACCAGCCCGACGCTGACGGCGAAGTCGTTGTAGAGCAGGGTGATACCACCGGCCTGCGGGAACAGCGCGTTGAGGCTCTGGGCCACCCAACCGTGCTCGCGCAGGATGATCAGCCACGCATAGTTGCGGATCAGCAGGTTGGTCCAGAACGGAATGGTGATCAGCAGAACCATGAGGTTGCGCCGACGTGGCGTGAGGCTCGACATCCACAACGCCACCGGAAAACCGAACAGGAAACACAGCAACGTGGTGCCACCGGCCTGGAACACCGAGCGCAACAACGCCTGGGCGTAGACCCAGTTCAGCTCCAGTTCACCGTCGAATCCTTCCTGGAAAAACAGCTGCACGTAGCTGTGCAATTGCCAGTCGGCTTGCCAGTCGACGCCGCCATACACGTTGCGCGGCAGCAGGCTGATGTAGCCCATGATGCCCAGCGGAATGGCGATCAGCGCCAGCAAAGTCAGAACCACCGGGCTGAGCAACAGCGCACGGTTGAGGGCGGGAGAAATGCTGCTGACGCTCATCTCAGGCCTCCATCAACAGACAGGCGTGAGGCGGCAGATTGACCGCCACACGATCACCGACCACCCGGCCGCGGTTGAGGCCTTCGTTGTTCTCACGCAGCATGACTTTGATGTCGTTGTTCAAGCGGCATTGGTAAAGGGTCGCGGTGCCGACATACAACACCGCTTCGATCACGCCACGCAGGTGATGCGGTTGCGCTGGGTCCACTAGTTGCGAACGCTCCGGGCGGAAGGCCAATTGAACGGCCGCGCCGTCGAAGCCCTCGGCCGGGCAGGGGATTTCCACCGGCATGCCGCTCGGCACGAAGAGTTTTTCGTTCTGCTGGCCGCGCTTGAGATGACCGGGAAGGAAGTTGATGTCGCCGATGAACTGAGCGACGAACTGATGCTGTGGGCGTTCGTAAATGTCGTTGGGCGTGCCGATCTGCAGGATCTTGCCGGCGGACATCACGGCGATGCGGTCGGACAGGGTCAGCGCTTCTTCCTGATCGTGGGTCACGAAAATAAACGTGATCCCGGCTTCCTTCTGCACGCGCTTGAGTTCGACCTGCATTTCCTTGCGCAGCTTGAGGTCCAGCGCCGACAGCGGCTCATCCAGCAACAGCACTTTGGGTTTCGGCGCCAGGGCCCGGGCGAGGGCCACGCGTTGCTGCTGACCGCCAGACAATTCGGCCGGTTTGCGCTTGGCCAAGTGTTGCATTTGTACCAGCGCGAGCATCTCATCGACGCGCTGCGCAATTTGCTTGTGATCAAGACCCTGCATCTCGAGGCCGAAGGCGATATTCTGCGCGACACTCATGTGCGGAAACAGCGCGTAGCTCTGGAAGACGGTGTTGACCCGGCGCTTGAACGGCGGCAAATCATTGACTGGTTCACCCGCAAGACGGATCTCGCCTTCGCTGACATGCTCGAAGCCGGCGATGGTGCGCAGGAGGGTGGTTTTGCCGCAGCCGGAAGGGCCGAGCAGGGTGAAGAATTCGTTGTCGGCAATGTCGACTGAAACGTTGTCGAGGGCTGGAACCAGCCCCGGATCGTCGGAATACCGCTTAAAGACGTTACGCACTTCGATAGCTATTGGTTGACCCATAATGGTGCAATCCTCTAATTATTGTATGCAATATCTGGATGCAATCTACAAATAACCGGATTAACCTGCCCGTGCAACCCCCTTTTTCAAAGGCTGCTCATCGCCTGGGGCCGGTTGTTTAGCGCAAAAGGAGGGTTGAAATGACCGAGAAGAAACTCGAAACCACGGTCGACCGTGTCTACCAAGGGGTTTACGAGGCGATCAGCAAACGTTCGTTGCGTCCCGGGATGAAGCTTGGTGAGGCGTCGCTGGCCGAACTTTTTAATGTCAGCCGCACGTCGGTTCGTGCCGCACTCAAGCAATTGGAAGCGGATGGGTTGGTGACCACCGAGCCCAATAAAGGGGCGTCGGTGTCGTTGCCCAGCGACGAAGAGATCCGCTCGCTATTCGAAACCCGGCGGTTGGTCGAGATCGGCATCGTCAGCGAACTCTGCCGTCGTCGTGACACCGCGGTGTCCCAGGACCTGCGCGATCATCTGTTACTAGAGGATGAAGCGCACCGCAGCGGCGACCATGAACGGCTGATTCATTTGCTCGGGGAGTTCCACATCAAGCTCGCACGAAGCCTGAACAACCCGGTGCTGCTGGACTGGTTCCAGAAGCTGATTTCCCGCGCCTCGCTATACGCCGCCGCGTTGGATGACGACAGCCACGAGGCGTGCCGCGACGACGAACACTTGCGGCTGATCGAGTACATCGAGGCCGGTAATCAGAGCGCGGCCATCGAACTGACCTGCATGCATTTGAATGGCATCGAGAAGGCCATCCTCGACGTCGCTGCCACACTGAAAACCGGCTATCACCCGCTTAAGCACCTGATCGAGGTTTAATGGTTGCCCCGCGATATCTGTAGCAGCTGCCGAGCAGCGCGAGGCTGCGTTCGGCTGCGAAGCAGTCGTAAAACCTGAACGCACGGTCTATCTCATGCACCGGGTTGTCTGAATTCACGACTGCTTCGCAGCCGAACGCAGCCTCGCGCTGCTCGGCAGCTGCTACAGGGTTCTTTGCATGGCCACTCAACAAGAATCTACAGATCAAGAATCGGCTAACCTCTATGAAACCATTGACGTCGATGGTGCTCGAAACAAACGGGCCTGCGCCGTCCTCGCTTCATTGCGATCTCGCAAGCCAGTCAATCACAGGGACATAAAGCCAGTCGATGCAGTTTCTTTCTGATAGCCACGGGTGTGCCGGCTGGAACGGTGAAATGGCCGGGCGCATCCGTGCGTTCGACTGGAGCCGGACCGAGCTTGGAACCATCGACGCCTGGCCCGCCAGTCTGTGCAGCGCGGTGCAGATGATGCTCGCGTCCCCGCTGCCGATGGTGATGCTCTGGGGACGGGCGGGCTACATGATCTATAACGATGCCTACTCGGTGTTTGCCGGTGGCCGTCATCCGTATCTGCTGGGTGCTCCGGTGGAGCTGGGCTGGCCGGAAGTGGCCGAGTTCAATCGCCATGTCGTCGACACCTGCCTGGCAGGCGGCACCTTGTCTTATCGCAATAAAGAACTGGTGCTGCTAAGGAACGGGATCCCTGAAGACGTCTGGATGGACCTCTATTACAGCCCGGTGGCAAATGATGAAGGGACGCCGGCCGGGGTCCTGGCGATAGTGGTCGACACCACTGAACATGTAATTTCCGAACGTCGTCGCCAGCAAGCCGAAGATGCTTATCGCGCCGACAACGAACGTGTGCGCCTGGCGCTCAATGCCGGGGCTTTGCTCGGCTCGTTCGTCTGGGACATCAAGGGCAATGTGCTGTCCGGCGACGAGCGCTTTGCCCGGACTTTTTCCTATCCCGCCGAACAGAACCTGGCCGACCTGTGCACCGACATCGCCGAAGCAAAGATTCATCCCGACGACCGCAATTGGGTCCAGGAACAGGTCAGTCAATCAGTGGCAACCGGCGAGCCCTTCAATGCCGAGTACCGGGTCCTGCGCCCCGACGGCAGTTATCTGTGGGTGCAGGCCAGTGGGTGTTGCGAGTTCGACGATCAGGGCGAGCCATTCCGTTTTCCCGGGGTGTTGATCGACATTCACGAACGCAAGATTGCCGAAGAGTCCTTGCTCAAATTCACCCGCAACCTCGAGCAGCGCGTGGCCGACGAAGTCGATGCGCGGCTGGCGGCTGAAGAACAACTGCGCCAATCGCAGAAGCTCGAAGCCATCGGCGGCCTCACCGGAGGTGTGGCCCACGACTTCAATAACCTGCTGCAGGTGATCGCCGGCAACTTGCACTTGCTGGCGCGGCATGAGCCGGACAACGCCAACGTGCAGCGCCGGGTCAGTGCATCAATTGCGGCCGTCGAGCGCGGCGCCAAACTGTCTTCTCAACTGCTCGCGTTTGCCCGACGCCAACCGTTGTCGCCGGCAGTGTGCGATCCACAACAGATCTTCGAAGGCCTGGGCGAGCTGTTGCAGCGGGCGCTGGGGGAAACCATCCAGATCGATGTGCAGGTGCCGCAGGCACCCTGGCACATCAACGTCGACCGCAACCAACTGGAAAACGCGATTCTCAACCTGGCGATCAATGCCCGTGACGCCATGCAGGGCGAAGGGACCATCGAACTGAGCACCGAGAATGTGGCGCTCGACCGTAAATTCTGTTCCGGCAAGGGCATCGTGGCGGGCGATTATGTGCGAGTCGCGGTTGCCGATACGGGCGCTGGCATGTCACCCGAAGTGCTCGGACAGGCGTTCGAGCCGTTTTTCACCACCAAGGCCGACGGTCAGGGCACGGGGTTGGGGCTGAGCATGGTGTTCGGCTTCGTCAAACAGAGCGGCGGGCACATCGAAATCTCCAGCGTCGTCGGGCAGGGCACTCGGGTGCAGCTTTACTTCCCACGCAGCTTGCGCGCGTTGCCCAGTGAACCAACGCAGCGGGATTTACCTCGCCGGGGCGGGCACGAAAGCATTCTGGTGGTGGAGGACAACGAAGCGGTGCGCAGCTCGGCGGTGGAGTTACTGCGCGAAGAGGGCTATCAGGTCCTGACCGCGGCCAACGGCGACCAGGCGATGCAGATGTTGCTGGAGGGCGTGGGGGTGAACCTGATTTTCACCGATGTGGTCATGCCCGGCCTGATCAAAAGCTCGGACCTGGCGGCCTGGG
Organism: Pseudomonas sp. RT6P73; assembly: GCF_054897715.1. Taxonomy (NCBI): domain Bacteria; kingdom Pseudomonadati; phylum Pseudomonadota; class Gammaproteobacteria; order Pseudomonadales; family Pseudomonadaceae; genus Pseudomonas; species Pseudomonas sp. RT6P73. The sequence continues at coordinate 2,261,702 of NZ_JBUBUV010000002.1, forward strand.
CCAAGGTGCAAAATCCCCCGGTGGCGGTGCTGTTTACCTCCGGCCATACCCGAGACATCATTTCGCGCAATCACCAACTCAGCCCCGATACCCATCTGCTGAGCAAACCGTATGGGCCCGAGGCACTGACACACATGATCCACACCGTCCTCAGCGGCTGACCACATCCAGTGCGGGACTATTCCCTGTGGTAGTGAACCTTTGTGGCGAGGGGGCTTGCCCCCGTTGGACTGCGCAGCAGTCCCATTTTTAGGGCCGCTTCGCGACCCAACGGGGGCAAGCCCCCTCGCCACAAAGGCTCGCTCCCACAGGGGTTTTGTGTTTTTTCTGTAATCTGACTAAGGCTACCCGATGACGTCCAGTCGCACCTCCAATCCTCCTTCCGGCATGGTCAGGGTACGCGGTGCCCGGGAACACAACCTCAAGAACATTGACGTCGACATTCCCCGGGACGCATTGGTGGTGTTCACCGGGGTCTCGGGTTCGGGCAAGTCGTCGCTGGCGTTTTCCACGCTGTATGCCGAAGCACAACGCCGCTATTTCGAATCCGTGGCGCCGTATGCGCGGCGTCTGATTGATCAGGTCGGTGTGCCTGACGTGGATTCCATCGAAGGCCTGCCACCGGCCGTGGCCCTGCAACAGCAGCGCGGCACGCCGAGTACGCGGTCTTCGGTGGGCAGCGTGACAACGCTGTCGAGCCTGATCCGCATGCTGTATTCCCGGGCCGGCAGCTATCCGCCGGGGCAGCCGATGTTGTATGCCGAGGACTTTTCGCCCAACACACCTCAAGGCGCCTGCCCCGAATGTCATGGTTTGGGCCGAGTCTATGAAGTCACCGAAGCCCTGATGGTCCCGGACCCGAGCCTGACCATCCGCCAACGCGCGGTGGCTTCCTGGCCAACGGCGTGGCAAGGGCAGAACCTGCGCGACATCCTGGTGACGATGGGCTACGACGTCGACAAACCCTGGCGCGATCTGCCGAAAAAACAGCGGGACTGGATCCTCTTCACCGAGGAAACACCGACCGTTCCGGTGTATGCCGGGCTCAGCCCTGAAGAAACCAAAGTCGCGCTCAAACGCAAAATGGAGCCCAGCTACCAGGGCACGTTTACCGGTGCCCGACGCTACATCCTGCATACGTTTAGTCATTCGCAAAGTGCGTTGATGAAGAAGCGCGTCGCGCAATTCATGCTCGGCAGCCCGTGCCCGTTGTGCGACGGCAAACGGCTCAAGCGCGAGGCGTTGTCGGTGACCTTTGCCGGCTACGACATCGGCGAGCTGTCGCAGATGCCGTTGCTGCAAGTGGCCGAGGTGCTGAAACCGGTGGCGGTCCACAGTTACCTGGAACAGGCCGAGGAGGCGGGCGAGGTGTTGACTCACCGCCAGACCCGCGAGGCCCGCGAACAGCGCGTAGCCCACGGCGCCAGCGCTCATGCCAACGCGCCGGACGTGCGGCACACGCCTAACCTGTCGGTGGAGAAACGCCTGGCCGCGCAACGGATCGCCCAGGACTTGCTGGAGCGGGTCAGCACCCTGACCGACCTGGGTCTGGGTTATCTGGCCCTGGAGCGCAGCACGCCGACGCTGTCGTCCGGCGAGTTGCAGCGGCTGCGTCTGGCGACTCAATTGGGCTCGCAATTGTTCGGCGTGATCTACGTGCTGGATGAACCGTCCGCCGGTCTGCACCCGGCGGATGGCGAAGCGCTATTCGAAGCGCTGCAACGCTTGAAAGCTGCCGGCAACACGCTGTTTGTGGTTGAACACGATCTGGAAACCATGCGACGTGCGGACTGGCTGATCGATGTCGGCCCGGCGGCGGGTGAGCATGGCGGGCGGATTCTGTACAGCGGACCGCCGCAAGGGCTGGTCGAGGTCAAGGACTCCCAGACCCGCGCCTACCTGTTCGCCGAGCAGGTCACTGACGCCAGAACCGGCCGCAAACCGACCGATTGGCTGCGCCTGGAAGGCATCACGCGCAATAACCTGAACGACCTCAGCGTCGAGTTTCCTCTGGGATGTTTTACCTCGGTGACCGGCGTTTCCGGTTCCGGCAAATCAAGCCTGGTCAGTCAGGCCTTGCTGGAATTGGTGGGGGCGCATCTGGGACGTGGTGCCAGTGCCAGCGAACCGGAAGAGTTGAGCCTTGAGGACGATGCGCCGCAAGTCAGCGGCGGTCAGGTCACGGCCGGGCTGGAATCGATCAAGCGCCTGGTGCAGGTCGATCAGAAACCCATTGGCCGCACGCCGCGCTCGAACTTGGCGACGTACACCGGGCTATTCGATAACGTGCGCAAACTGTACGCCGCCACGCCCCAGGCGCAGGCCGAAGGTTATGACGCCGGGCAGTTCTCCTTCAACGTCGCCAAGGGCCGTTGCCCGACCTGCGAAGGCGAGGGTTTTGTCAGCGTTGAGTTGCTGTTCATGCCCAGCGTCTATGCCCCGTGCCCGACCTGTCATGGCGCTCGCTACAACCCCGAGACGCTGGCGATCATCTGGCAAGGGTTGAACATTGCCCAGGTGTTGCAGTTGACGGTGGACGAAGCGGTCGAGGTGTTCGCCGAGCAACCGGGCATTCGCCGATCCCTGGAAGTGCTGCGGGATATCGGCCTGGGCTATCTGCGTCTCGGCCAGCCGGCCACCGAGCTCTCGGGAGGCGAAGCCCAGCGCATCAAACTGGCGACCGAGCTGCAACGCAACCAGCGTGGGGCGACGTTGTATGTGCTCGACGAACCGACTACCGGTTTGCATCCACGGGACGTTGACCGACTGCTTGAACAGTTGAATACGCTGGTGGCGGCGGGGCACACGGTGATTGTGGTGGAGCATGAAATGCGCGTGGTTGCGCAGAGCGACTGGGTGATCGATATCGGGCCGGGGGCGGGGGATCAGGGCGGCAAGATTGTCGTTGCCGGCACGCCGCAGAAAGTGGCCAGGAGCAAGAAGAGCCGGACGGCTCCGTTTTTAGCCCGGACACTTTCCCTGTAGGAGCGAGGCTTGCCCGCGAATGAAGCGCCGCGGACATTCAGACAAACCCGGTTATCGTTCTTCGCGGGCAAGTCGGATCGCCGCACCGCTCGCTCCTACAGGACCTGCGTCAGGCGCGGTCGATCGTGCGCCGGACCTTGTCCAGCAGCTCATTGATCTGAAACGGCTTGATCAGCATGTCCATGCCTTCGCCCAGGAACACCTGGCGGTTGATCGCATTCTCCGCGTAACCGGTCATGAACAGGATCGGCAGGCCTTCACGCCAACTACGGGCGACATCGGCCAGTTCCCGGCCGTTCATGCGCGGCAGACCCACGTCCGTCAGCATCAGATCAATCGTGGGGTCGTTTTGCAGGCGTTCAAGGGCGCCTTCGATATCGCCCACCTGGGTGCAGCGGTAACCGGCATCCAACAGCACTTCGGCGACAAACATGCGCACCGACGGCATGTCTTCGACAATCAACACATGCTCACCCGAGCCCTGTTGATCGACTGTCGTCTGTTCCGCTTCAGTGGCCGTCGGATCGGCACTGGCGGGCAGCATGATGGTCACTTCGGTGCCACGGCGGGCCACGCTGCGGATGTGCGCATCGCCACCCGATTGTCGGGCGAACCCGTAAATACTCGACAACCCCAACCCGGTGCCCTGGCCCAGTGGCTTGGTGGTAAAAAACGGGTCAAACACCTTGTCGATCACGTTGTGTTCGATGCCCGTCCCGTCATCGCGCACGGACAAGGCGACGTACGCCCCGTCCGCCAGTTTCAAATCACCACGCGAATACGCCGCGTAGGTGCTGACCCAGATATTCCCGCCCTGCGGCAACGCATCGCGCGCGTTGATCACCAGGTTGAGTACGGCACTTTCCAGCTGGATCGGGTCGACGAGGGCAATCGCGGCTTTGGAGGTCAGTTCGAGTTTCAGCGCGATGTGTTCGCCGATGGTACGCGCCAGCAATTCTTCGAGGGACCGGATGTGTTCGTTGATGTCCACCGGCCGGGTATTGAGCGGCTGCTGGCGGGCGAAGGCCAGTAAGCGATGGGTCAGGGAGGCGGCGCTCATGGCCGAGTTCAGTGCCGCTTCGGCATAGAACTGGACCTTGTCGGTACGCGAGTCGACGACCCTTTTCTGGATCAATTCCAGACTGGTAATGATGCCGGTCAGCAGATTGTTGAAGTCATGGGCGATGCCGCCGGTCAGCTTGCCCAATGCGTCCATTTTCTGCACTTGCAGCAACTGGCTCTCGGTGCGCACGCGCGCGGCGATCTCGTGTTCCAGTTGCAACGTGGTGTCGTCGAGCCGCGCCAGGTGCGAGCGTTCGCGGTGGCGGTGTTCGGTGACGTCCTCCACGAACACCAGGCTCAGTTCAGGGGTGCGATACGGCGAAATCTGCCACTCGGTTTCCCGCAGCTCCCCCTCGATCCGCATATTCAGCGTGCCTTTCCAGCGTTCACCCGCGGTCAGGCGTACGCGCAGTTCATCAAGGATCGCTTGCTGTTGGTCGGCGAAGCATTCGCGCAAGGTGTCCGGGTCGCGGTTGTCCTGAATCAGTCGGGAGAAGGCATGATTGCATTCGTGGACTTTGAATTGAGCGTCCAGCACCGCGATGGGCGCCGAGACATTGACGAAAATCTCGCGAAAACGCGCCTCGCTTTCACGCAAAGCGTTTTCCGTATCACGCACCCGCAGCAAGGTGCGCAGGGTCGCCAGCAACACGTCCGGGTCAACGGGATGGATCAGGTAGGCATCGGCCCCGGCGTCGAGGCCGGTGATGATGTCGCCGGTCTGGATCGACGCCGCCGACACGTGAATCACCGGCAGCAACGCCGTGGCAGGTTCCGAACGCAGTTTACGGACAATGTCGAAACCGCTCATGTCGGGCAGGTTGACGTCCAGAATCAGCGCATCGATCAATTCGCTGTCGATCAGCGCCAGGCCGTCGCCGCCGGTTCCGGCCTCCAGCACGATGTAGCCGTGTGGCTCCAGGCGTCGGCGCAGGGCGTAGCGAGTGGCGACGTTGTCATCGACGATCAACAGGCGAATGTCACGTTTCATCGGCAGGCTCCATGGCGATGGCCAGCGGGATGATCACGAAAAAGGTCGAACCGACCCCGGGTGTACTTTCGACCCCGACCTCGCCACCCAGCAGTTCGGCGAAGCGTTTGCACAAGGACAAGCCCAGACCGGTGCCGCGCAGGCGTTTTTGCAGGGGCGAATCGACTTGGGAAAAGTCCTCGAACAATGCCCCATGTAGCTCGGCAGCGATACCTATTCCTGTGTCGCTGACGGCAAAGCGCACATGGCTGGCGCCCTCAAGAGAGGCCGAAACCCGCACTTCACCGCGGGTGGTGAACTTCAGCGAGTTGGAAATGAAGTTGCGCAGGATCTGCGCCAGCTTCTTGTCATCGGTGTACAGGCGCGGCAGACCGACCGGTTCTGCGAAGATCAGGTCGACCGCCGACGCGTCGACGATCGGGCGAAACATGCCGCGCAGGGCGGCGAACAAGTCGAACATGTCGAACCAGGCAGGCGAGATAGTGATGCGCCCGGCCTCGATTTTCGCAAGGTCCAGCAAGTCGTCGACCATGTCGCTCAGCTCCCGCGCGGCGGTGCTGACGAACGCGACCTGCCTGTGTTGCTCGGGGCTCAGCGGGCCGTCGAGTTCATCGGTCAGCAGGCTGGCGATGCTCAGGATCGAGCCCAGCGGCGTGCGAAACTCGTGACTCATGTACGACAGGAAGCGGCTTTTGAGGTCCGACGCCTGACGCAGTTCTTCAGCCTGGGTGTCGAGCTCGGCGTACAACGCGAGCACGCCCTGATTGGTTTCGTCGAGCTCCTCGCGCAACGCTGCGGTTTCGTTCTGCAGGCGCTCGATCAGTGCCGAGGGTTCTTCGATTGGCGGCATGGGCGACTCAGCCATGGGCGGTCTCCAACGCAACGACCAGTACCGTCACATCGTCCCGCCCGCGACAGAAATCGCGATGCAGGACTGCGGCTATCACAGCGGGATGACGGTGCACCAGGCCGGGGTAGTCGTTCAAATTCCAACGGGACTGCAGGCCGTCGCTGTACATGATCAATAGATGTCCGTTCACGTGAGCATAGTCAAAAGGCTGCGCTTTCCGGTATTGCCCGCCGACGATACCCGGATGGGACGCCAGGCCACGGGACTTGTCCAGGCTGATCAGGCTGCCGCCGATGTTACCGATGCCGGTGAATCTGAGTGTGCCATGGTGGCCGTCGAACTGCGCAATCGCCAAGGCGCCGCCCCGGGTACCGATCATGGCCCGGTGAATGTCTTCGAGCAAGAACACCGGCACGGCAAACGGTGCCACGGCGAAGGCTTTTTCTCCGGCGCGGGCGGCGCGTTCGGCTTCTTCGCCATGGCCCAGGCCGTCGATCATCAAGGCACTGATATTGGCCCCGTCGAACGCCAGGTGCCAGACATCGCCGCACGCCGGATCGTCGTGCAGCGAGTGCTGGCTGATGCCGATGCGCAAGTCCGCTGCCTTGCTGGCGCGTGGATACAAACGGGCCAGCAACACGGTGCCGCGTGAGTCGGTGTAAACATCGAAAACGTCCGTCTGGCGCGACACCGCACCCAGGCCGATGCCCTGAGTGCCTCCCGTGGAAAACCCGTCAGCCATGCACGCCTGCAAGTCAAAGCCTTGGGCACGGTCCACCGCAAGCATCTCGATGCCGCTGGCGCTTTTACCGGGCAGGATTCGCAAGTGCAATTCGCCCCGGGTTGCGTGCTTGAGTACGTTGCTGGCCAATTCAGTAGCCACCAGCGCCACGCGGCCGGCGTCCGTTGCGTCGAAACTATGGTCTTCGGCGAGCTTCTGCGCGGTGCGCCGGGCAAAGCCGATCTGGCTGCTGTCCTCGATCAACAGCACTTGGGTCATCGACCCCCCAATGTTCATGTCCATCGGGTGATCGTTATGCGAGTGCCTTTCCCGGGCTCGGTGTCCAGTTCGAACTCCTCCACCAGCCGTTTTGCCCCGGTCAAGCCAAGGCCCAGACCGCTGCCGGAGGTCCAGCCGTCGGTCATGGCCAGTTTGATGTCCGGGATGCCAGGGCCTTCATCGCGAAACGTCAGGCGCAAGCCGACCCTCGAGTTTTCGTCGAGGATCTGCCAGTCCATGTCGCCACCGCCGCCATAGACCATGGTGTTGCGCGCCAGCTCGCTGACGGCGGTCACCAGTTTCGTCAGGTCGATCAGGCGCATGCCGCACTCGGTGGCCAGCTTGCGCGCAGTCTGCCGAGCCAGGACCACATCCTGCTCGATCTGAATGGGCTGAGTGCCGCTGCTGCGCAGGGTCATTGCTTGAGCACTCGTTCATGAAGCAGTTTCATCCCGCGCTCGACGTTCAGCGCGGTGCTGACCCCGGGCAAGGTCAGGCCGAGCTCAACCAGCGTAATCGCCACGGCCGGCTGCATGCCCACCAGCACGGTTTCGGCGTCCATGATTTTCGACAGCCCGGAAATCGTCCCGATCATCCGCCCAATAAACGAATCAACCATGTCCAGCGCGGAGATATCGATCAACACGCCCCGCGCCGAGGTGCTGCTGATGCGCTCCGACAGGTCATCCTGCAAGGTCAGGGCAAGCTGATCGTGCATGTCGACCTGAATGGTCACCAGCAGAAAATCGCCCATTTTTAGAATAGGAATGCGTTCCATCGGCTTATACCGTCTTGCTGACGGTGATTCCCAGACGGGTCAAAGCCAGTTTGAGGGCATCGGCCAGGTTGGCCTTGGTGACCACGCCTTGCAGGTCCAGCCCCAGGTGGACGATGGTCTGGGCGATCTGCGGACGCACGCCGCTGATGATGCAATCGGCACCCATCAGGCGAATCGCGGTCACGGTTTTGAGCAGGTGCTGCGCCACCAGGGTGTCGACGGTCGGCACGCCGGTGATGTCGATGATGGCAATTTCCGAACCGGTATCGACGATCCGTTGCAGCAGCGATTCCATCACCACCTGGGTGCGTTGCGAGTCCAGGGTGCCGATCATCGGCAGGGCGAGTACACCGTCCCAGAGCTTGACCACCGGGGTGGAGAGCTCCAGCAGTTCTTCCTGCTGACGCTTGATCACCGCTTCGCGGGATTTCTGGAAGGTGCGGATGGTGTGCATGCCCAGCGCATCGAGCAGCTCGGACACTTCCAAAAGCTGCTCGGTCAATACAGCGGGAGTGTCTTTGTAGTGGGATTGGAGCAGGGAAAATAGCGGACCTTTCAGCGAAAAGATGAAAGTGGCGGTCTGGTGGGAGTCTTGGCCGAGCAGGGCGCGGCTGTGGGAGAGTTTTTCGAGGAATTGGCGAACTTCGTCCCAGCCCGGCGCGGCGATGTTCGAGCCGTTGCCGTTTTCCAGGCCCGTGACCACCAGCTGAAGAAATTCCGAGGTCTGCTGTTTCAGCTCATGGTCCTTGAGATTACGGTTGGCACCACTGGCTTCCAGGCCACTGTTCCAATCGCCAAGCAGTTGCGCCTGGTTGTTCTTCATCGCGTCGAGTGTGCTGATTTGCATTGCTGCCATGTCCTTGTGCTCCTGAAATTTGACGGGCCGATTCCCCAAAAAACAATGGGCCCGAGTCAGTGACATTTTCCGGGTGAAATAGTTAGTAAGTCGGGCGGGATATTTTTCGTCCTGGCCAGTACTTGCCCGATAACTCTAGTCGGCACAGCCGTCGACGGCGATTTTTTGACCTTTGTCTTGCCGGGTGCCTGTCCATTGAATTGAACCCCTGTCCGAGGATGGCTTCGAACCTTCAAGGCCCCGGCCGTTTGAATCGTGGGCTTGCCGTCACGAGCGAGGTACGTATGAAAGACGAATCGACACAACGACAGGATTCTTCGGGGGCGCCGGTTGACCGTAATGACCCGGCGATTGACCCGCAGACCCCGGGTGAGGGCGCGCCGGGTGGTCAGCGTCAGAGCCAATCCACCGGCTCGCAGAGCGCTGATGCCGATGCAGCGGTGGATCAGAAGAACCACCACACCGACAACGACAATGAGTTCAGCCCTGGTTTCAAACCGACGCCAGACCGGCCAAAACCCGGCGAAGATACTGATGCCGACATCGATACGGATGGCGGCTAGTTTCGTCAGGCTAAAAAAGAGGCCGCATCAATCGATGCGGCCTTCTTTTAGGGGGTTATTTGCTGGGGTGGGCGGCCTGGAGTTTTTTCGCCATATCCAGATGTTTTTCCAGGGCTGGCAACATTTTTTGCGCGAAGCCTTTCAGGTCGGTGGCGCCTTTGACCTTGTCGTCCGTCACCGTGTTGGCTTGTTTCTTGAATAGCTCGATGGTTTCTTCGTGGGCCTTCACTTGGTTATTGGCATAGGCCGCATCGAAGGATTCGTCGCGCATGTCGAGGATTTTTTCCTTGGCCTGCTTCACCAATGTCGTGTCGTCCGGCACCTCAATGTCGTTCTTTTTCGCCAGCGCAGTCAGTTCCTTATTAGCCTTGGTGTGGTCGGTGATTATCATATTGGCGAACGCCTTGATGTCCGCCGATGAGCTTTTTTCCAGGGCCAGTTTGCTGGTTTCGATTTCTGCGATGCCGCCTGCGGCTGCGTTGTCGACAAAGTCATTGGAAGTGGCGGCAAATGCGGTGCCCATGCTGGCGCTCAAGGCTACGGCCAGGGCGAGGTGGCGCAGGGTGAATCCGTCCATTGGTCATTCTCCACACAGGGTTTTGATAAGCGATCGAGGTGATCGTTATTCAATGGAGGCAGGCGTTTGGGCAAAGGTTTTATCGGGATTGCGCCAGGACGACGAACGGACACCGCTGGTCTGATAGGCGGTCGACAGAACCCGTCAACCGAGGCCATTCTGATAGTTGGTGAACGCAATTGATCGCGTTTGCTACCGATCAACAAACGGAGGTGTTCCATGCCGGTGCCACACGACCTTTATCAGGACTTGAAACTCTCAAAGGAAGATATCCAGCAAAAACGCACCAAGGATCCGTTACTGGATTCGCTGATCAACAAGTATTCGCAAGCGGACGCCGAGGTAGTAAGGGCTGAAACCGCACAATCGGATGCGCCCAGCGATGACGCACTGAAGAAACTTAAGGAGAAGCGCGTGCAGGTTAAGCAAAAGATCGTTGATCGGCTCCAAACGCCATCCTGACACGCCTCGCCAACCCACCGACGACCGGTGGCTGAAAAATTGGAACGGTGATCAAAACCGGCACCTCGAAAGATCAGAGTCCGACCCTTTCGACTCCCTGCGAGGTGCCTTATGACCGACCCGAAATTTCCAAGTGAAGAGCAGGGCGGGTTCGACCCGATTCCGACTCATCCTGAACCGTTAAGCCCCGGCCGCACCACGGTCAATCCCGAAGACGAGCCAGGCATCGACGAATTGCCGAACAATGAAGGTGTACGTCCGCTGGACGAGGACGACTCCACCGCGATGGACCCGGAACGGGGGCGCGAGGAGACGGACAACGCCGTACGCGATAACCCAATGGATCCCCGCTAACCCAACTTCACACACAAATCCCCTGTAGGAGCGAGCGGTGCGGCGATCCGACTTGCCCGCGAAGAGGCCTTCACATTCAATATTGATATCGACTGAATAGACGCCTTCGCGGGCAAGCCTCGCTCCTACAGTTGATTTTCGTTATTTCTGGAGGGCGATGGTGAGGGGCAACCGCGCCATGTTCATTGCCTTCAGCGACCCTAGGTACAACCAGTCCCCATACTCGCGCACCGTGGTAATCGGCGAGTAATTGCCGGTACTAGCATCCTGCAGGTTGGCAATCACCTTGCCGTCAAGGTCCAGACCCAGCGCAAAGGCGCGTTTTTCCACGGGTTTGGGCAGCACCGTCATTGCCCGTACGATCATCTTGCGCACGAACGGGTGCGGCGCCGTGGCGTCGAGCAGTGCATTGCGCGGTGCGTAGAGCGCCACCCAGAAGCGGTCGCGGCCATTGAAGGCGAGGTTGTCCGGCAGCCCCGGCAGATTGTCGATAAACACGTCGTGGGTTCCGGCTTTCGGCCCACTCAACCAGAAGCGAGTGATACGGTATGCGCCGGTTTCGTTGACCAGCACAAAGCTATCGTCCGGCCCCAGCGTCACGCCATTGGCAAACTCGAGCTTGTCCAGCAGCACCGTGGTCTTGCCCGTCTGGAAGTCATAGCGCAACAAACGGCCGTCGCCACCGTGCTCGAGGATCGCCTCGCCATCCTTGCCATAGCCCCAGCGGCTTGAGGCGTCGCTGAAATAGGCGTAGTGCCCGGACTTGTCGATGGCCACGTCATCGGTAAAGCCGAAAGGCTCGCTGCCAGCCGCAGTGGTCAGCGGGATCAACCGGCCCTGGGCATCCAGGGACAGCAAACCTTTGACGCCGTCAGCGATCACCAGCAATCCATTCGGGTGGCGTGCCAGGCCCAGCGGCCTGCCGCCGGTATCGGCCAGGACTTTGGTGTCCTTGCCGTCGAGGCTGGTGCGGATCAGCCGGCCGTCGTGCAGCCCGGTGATGAGCACGTTGTCTTCCAGCAGCAGCGCCTCGGGCCCCTCGATGTCCGCCGGGCCGACACGTTCCACCCCTTTGAGGCGCTGATTGTCGGCGTACACACCGCTGGTGAGGGAAGGCGCCGGTGGTGGAGTCCAGGCCACCGGCCGAACCTTGGTCGGGAACAACAGCAGAAAAGCCCCCAGGAGAATGATCAGCAGCAACAGCAGATTACGAAACCTGAAGGCTCTTCTCACACGGTGACTCCTGCCGGAGTCAGGTGTTTTTGCGCCATCTCGCGCAACGCCAGCATCGACGCTGCGGATTCGCGTTCGATGCGCCGCTTGAGCAGCAATTTATTGGTGATACGCATCGCCAGGCCACTGAACTGATACTCCAGCGTGCGCACAAAGCGTGTGCCTTGACCCTGCGCCTCGCATTCGTAGGTCACGACCAGCGACAACCCATGATCACCGCGCGCCCAGGCACTCCAGCGCCGTCCTGGCAGGTATTCGTTGACCTCCCAGCTCAAGTGCCCCGTACGCCCGCCGGCACGGATGTCTTCCTCGAACCGCTGGCCGGCATGCAGCGGGCCACCTTGCCCCTCGACCTTGAGGGAGGACGGATGCCACTCCGGCCAACGGGTGACGGTGCTGGCATAGGCGAGCACTTCAATCGGATTTCCAGCGATGGCGATCTGGTGCTGCATGCGGGTCATGGTCGTTCTCGTCAGGGGCGGGGTGTCATGCTCCGGTTCCCAGTACAGGGTGCCGAACAGGTAGTCCATCAGCGGAAAAACGATATTGAAATTGCGCTCCTGCATCAGCTCGCGACGGTGATGCAGTTCATGCAGGCGCCGCATCTGGCGGATCCACGGCAGACGCGTGACCGGGTTTTCGGGGGGCAAGTGCTCGCAGGCATGAAACACCTCGTACATCAGGTAACCGAGGACCAGACAGCCACCGAACAGTCCGGCGACGTTGGCATCGAACTGCTTGAACAGCCACCAAAGGGGCAGAGTGATGAGGACGGTGTGCACCACGATCAGCCAGGCCGGGAACAGAATCACCCGCCAGTCCCGAGCGCTGTCGTAGGTCATGTGGCCGGGGGCGAAAAAGCTGTGATGGTCGCCGGCATGGCGGGCGTAGAACATCCGCGCGAAGCTCTTTTTGTGATGCCCCAGATGCCGATGCACCATGTACACGCCGAAGTTGAAGAACAACAGCGTCAGTGGCACCGCCAGCCATTCCAGCGGTTGGACCTGATGCACGGTGCTCCAGAACCCGCCGATAGCCAGCAAGCCGAACAGCAGCACAAAGGCGCCGTGCAGCCATGGGTTGTAGCGGGGATGAATGTCAGCGCGATAGCGGCTGCGAAATGCCTGGGTGGTCTGCCTCACTGCGGTCACCTCTGGTTATTGTTAACCAGCAGATTAGCTGATCTGCCCGCACTGGCTTGAGCAAACCTGAAGGACACAAGCGCCATGATCCGGTGTATTCAGGTCAGCGGGTTCCAGCGCTGGGACCAGTCGTCGTCGGTCTTGATCACTTCACGCAACAGATCGAAGGCCCGTTGCAGGGTCGCCGAGTCGCGATCGCGCGAATAAACCAAATAGGTCGGGTAACTGAATTCCGGGGCTTTGGGCACGGGCTCCAGCACGCCGCTTTCCAGGTAACTCTGGACCACGCGGGTGCGGAAGTAGCCGCTGCCGCCGTTTTCCAGGATGTATTGCAGGGCCAGTGGCCCGAGGTTGAAGCTCAGGGCTGCCTTGGCTTTTTCTGGCAGGGCGGAATCGTGCTGGCGGCGGAAGTCCGGGCCCCAGTCGATGTACACGTAAGGATCAGGGCGCCCGGCGAGGCGTACGAGGATGAGTTTTTCTTCGAGGATCTGTTCGACCTGCAGACGCGGCCAATACTCGGGCTGATAGACCAGCGCCGCGTCCAGCACCCCCAGTTCCAGTTGGCGCAACAGGTTCTCGCCGTCACGGATTTCCATGCGCAAGGCGTGGCTGGGGATTTTCTCGCGCAGTTCGCCGGCCCAGCTGAGCATCAGCGGATTGCACAGACTGACTTCACCGCCGATGTGCAGCACGTCGCGGTAACCCTCGGGCAACGGCAAGTCCCGACGCGCCGCTTCCCAAGTCTCGACCAGTTGATTGGCGTACACCACAAAGGCCTCGCCGTTGGGCGTCAGGCGCGCACCGGCGCGGTTGCGCACGAACAGCGTGCTGGCCAGCTGGCTCTCGAGTTTTTGCACGCGCGCGGTGATTGCGGTCTGGGTGACGTGGAGTTTTTCAGCGGCGGCGGCAAGGCTGCCGTGGCGGACAATTTCCAGAAAGGTGCGAGCGAGATCGATGTCCATGGGGCAGCCGGTGCGGGGAGTGCAGGCATTGTAAACGGATACGCGTGGGCCGGCTTATGTAGCAGCTGGCGAAGCCTGCGTTCGGCTCGGGCCGCGTTCGGACGAAGCAGTCGCGAGTTTGGCTATCTCGGTCTGCCTGAAACACCGCGGGGTCTGAATTTACGACTGCTGCGCAGCCGAACGCAGCCTTCGGCAGCTGCTACAGGGTCTGTTCAGTTATGGGGCGCGGCGAAGCACTACACTGCAACCGTCTCTAGCCCAACGGCGCCCCCCATGACGGCAAAGCACGCAGCAAATATCCTCGATACGACTGAAGGCCTGCGCCTGGCCGGCCGCGATGCCGAGGCCTGGCGCGAATGGGGGCCTTACTTGAGCGAGCGCCAATGGGGCACGGTGCGCGAGGACTACAGCGCCGATGGCGATGCCTGGCGTTATTTTCCCCATGATCACGCCCGCAGCCGTGCCTATCGATGGGGCGAGGACGGGCTTGCCGGGTTTTGCGACAAGGCTCAACACTGGTGCCTGGGGCTGGGCCTGTGGAACGAGCGTGACCCGATTCTCAAAGAGCGTCTGTTTGGCCTGAACAACGCCGAAGGCAATCACGGCGAGGACGTCAAAGAACTGTATTTCTACGTCGATGGCGTGCCAAGTCATGCGTACATGCGCATGCTCTACAAATACCCGCACGCCGAATTCCCCTATGCCGACCTAGTGGCCGAAAACGCTCGCCGTGGCCTGGCCGACACCGAGTACGAAATCCTCGACACCGGCGTGTTCGAGGACAACCGTTATTTCGACGTGACGGTGGAGTACGCCAAACACGCGGCCGATGACCTCTTCATGCGCGTCACCGTGCACAACCGGGCCGATCAGCCGGCACGGCTGCACGTGTTGCCGCAGCTCTGGGCACGCAACACCTGGAGCTGGGCGGCGGACGAGCCACCACCGAGCCTCACGCTGAGTGGTGATGAGGTCCTGGCCCGGCACCCGCAACTCGCCGATCGACAGGCCAGCGCCTGGGGCGAGGAGGACTGCCAATGGCTGTTCTGCAACAACGAGAGCAACCTCCCCAAACTCGATGGCGTGGCAGCGAGCGGTCCATTCAAAGATGGAATCAACGATTTTCTGGTCGCGGGCAATAACGGTGCGATCCGCCATGATGCTGGCACTCGGGTAGCGGCGCACTTCACCCTGGATTTTGAAGCAGACCAGAGCCGATGCGTGTACCTGCGGTTCGCTCCGGCCGGCGCGGTTCAGGTCAACGCCAAAGCACTGTTCGAACGGCGTCGCAGCGAAGCCGATGATTTTTACGCGGCCCTGCAAGCCGGTATCGGCGATGCGGATGCGCGCAACGTTCAGCGTCAAGCCCTGGCCGGGTTGCTCTGGTCGAAACAGCTGTATTACTTCGACGTCAATCAGTGGCTCGACGGCGATCCGGCTCAGCCTTCGCCACCGCCCGGGCGTTCGCACAGGCGCAATACCCATTGGCGCCACCTGTCGAACTTCGACATCGTGTCCATGCCAGACACCTGGGAATACCCGTGGTACGCCTCGTGGGATCTGGGCTTTCAGGCCGTGGCGTTCGCGCTGATCGATCCCGGATTCGCCAAGCATCAGTTACTGCTGCTGGTCAAAGACCGCTTCATGCACCCAAACGGCCAGTTACCGGCCTACGAGTGGCGTTTCGATGACGCCAACCCGCCGGTGCATGCCTGGGCCTGTTGGCGGGTGTATCAGCAGGACAAGGCGCTGACTGGAACAGGGGACATGGATTTCCTTGAGCGAATCTTCCACAAACTGCTGCTGAACTTTTCCTGGTGGGTCAATCGCAAGGACGCCGAAGGCCGCAACCTGTTCCAGGGCGGTTTCCTGGGGCTGGACAACATTGCCCTGTTCGACCGTTCGGCGCTGTTGCCGCCCGGCTATCAGCTCGACCAGGCGGACGGTACGGCGTGGGTCGCCGCCTACGCGCTGGACCTGATGCGCATCGCTCTGGAGCTGGCCAAACGCAACGCTGTATACGTCGATATTGCGGTGAAGTTCTTCGAACACTTCCTCTACATCGCCGGGGCCATCAATCGGGTCGACTCCGATGCCGAAGGCTTGTGGGACGAACAGGATCACTTCTTCTACGACGTCCTGCATCGCCCCGAAGGCGTGAATGAGCCACTACGTTTGCGCTCGATCGTCGGCCTGATGCCGCTGTTTGCCGTGCAAGTGCTGGAGCAACACGAGCATGAGGGGCTACCCGGTTTGCGTGAGCGTTTGCTCGGTTTCATGCGGCATCGCCCGGACCTCGCCAGCCTGGTTTCACGCTGGACCGAACCGGGCGAAGGTAATCGGATGCTGCTGGCGTTGCTGCGTGGCGAGCGCACCAAGGACCTGCTCAAACGCATGCTTGATGAAAGCGAGTTTCTCTCCGAATTCGGTATTCGCTCATTGTCCAAAGCCTTCGCCGAACAGCCATTCGGCCTGCAAATCAATGGCGAACGGCTCTGTGCCCATTACGAACCGGCAGAGTCCGAATCGCGCCTGTATGGCGGTAACTCCAACTGGCGCGGGCCAGTGTGGATGCCGATCAACTACATGCTGATCGAATCCCTGCGCGAGTTTCATCGCTATTACGATCAGAACTTTTCGGTGGAATACCCTACGGGGTCGGGGTTTCTGGCGTCGCTGGAGGAAGTGGCCGACAGCTTGAGCCAACGACTGACCCGGCTTGTGCTGCGCGATGAAGAGGGCAATCGGCCGTCAATGGCGGCGTATCCGCAGTTGCAGGCTGACCCCGCCAGCCGCGATCTGGTGCTGTTCCATGAGTATTTTCATGGGGAAACCGGACGCGGATTGGGGGCCAGCCACCAGACGGGATGGAGCGCGCTTATCGCGCTGTTGTTGCAGCCTTGACAGCGCAAGTGCGGAGATTTCTGACCAACGCAGCACCCCTGTGGGAGCTAGCCTGCTAGCGATGGCGGTAGTCCAGTTACATCGACGGTGAATGTCAGACCGCTATCGCGAGCAGGTCGAATCGTCGCACCGTCGCTCCCACAGGGGGTTGTCGGTATCTGGCTTATGTAGCAGCAGCCAAAAGCGGCGTCCGACTGCGCTGCCGTGCCCACGGCGCCACCAGCCGCATCGGGGTGCCACACGCCTTGCGCTTTAACACAAAATGACGGCACTTCTCGGCGAACTGTTTGCGGTTGTGCACCATGTCCAGTTCCATCTCCTCCAGTTCGGCATTTCTGCAGTGCTGCATGAGTTGGGTATCGAACCGCCCCTTGCGCTCGCGCACAGCGGTATACGCCGGATCGGTCAGCGCATTGCCCGCCCGTTGCAACAACCACAGGCCAAACGCTTGCGGGCAGCGTGGGCCGATTTCCTGAACCATGCCCAGTTGCATCGCCTGGGTCGCGCTGACCGGCAGGCACTCCTCGCAGAGCTTTTCCGCCATCTGCGGGCCGACGGCGCGGGGCAGGCTGTAGGTCCAGTATTCAGAGCCGAACAGTCCCATGGTTTTGTAGTGCGGGTTGAGCACGATATCCGCGCGGGCGAAGACAAGGTCTGCGGCCAGCGCCAGCATCACGCCGCCGGCCCCGGCACTGCCCGTCAGGCCGCTGACCACCAGTTGCCGGGCGCTGAGCAATTCCTCGCAGACGTCGTCGATCGCCTGGATATTGGCCCAGGCCTCAAGTCCCGGCGTCTCGGCGGCCTGGATCACGTTGAGGTGCACGCCGTTGGAGAAACTGCCGCGCCCACCCTTGATCAGCAGCACCTGGGTGTCCCGGGACTTGGCCCAGCGCAGAGCGCTCACCAGTCGCTGGCACTGCTCAGTGCTCATGGCGCCGTTGTAAAACTCAAAGGTCAGCTCGCCGACAGGCCCCGATTCACGGTAGCGGATCGGTTGATAGGTTTCGGTGTCAGGGCTTGAGGCAATCGATCCGGGAAGCAGGGGCACGTCATTCAATTGTGCAGCGAGTACATGCCTGGCCGGACGTTTGAAGGTTTCTTCGCCGGGCCGGGGTTTACGTCGCAACGAACCGATCCACACACTGCGATCGCCGGTGGCGACCAGTACCGCGTCGTCTCGTACCGCCAGAATCTCTCCAGGTGTGCCGCTGCGTGAATCCAGATGGGCGTCGTACACGTAATATTGGCCACCCGCCAGGCTCGCCAGAACACCGGGTTGTCCATCGGCCGCGTCGATGCAGCGTTTGATGAAACGTGAGCAGTCATGCCAACTGAAAGTCCGATCAGCCTGCTTCATGTTCGGCTGCAAGCGGCCCACTACTCGAGGATGGTTATAGTCCACCGGCACTGGCACATAACCGGCGATGAATTTATCCACGACATCACGAATGCAGCGGATCGCCGCATCGCTGACCGGGCCGTTATACAGCTCGGATTTGCGCAGGCCTTGGGGCAGGTTGAAATCGCAGCTGGACCAGACCGGCCCGGCATCCATTTCTTCCACGGCTTGCAGCGCGGTGACCCCCCAACGGGTCAGCTCACGGGTAATGGCCCAGTCCAGTGCGCTGGCGCCCCGATCACCGATAATGCCCGGATGAATAATCACCACAGGGCGTTCATGGTTGCTCCACAATTGTTGCGGTACCCGGTCCTTGAGGAACGGGCAGATCACCAGGTCGGCGCCAGACTGTTCAATCTGCTCGCAGACTGTTTTTTCGTCGGTGAACAGCACTACGCTGGGGCAATGGCCCAGCTGGCGCAACTCCAGCCAAGCTCTTTGGCTCAGGCCATTGAATGCCGATGACAACAGAATAATGTTGAGTGGTCGCATGTTTGCCTCTTCCTTGAGAATGGCCGGCCAGCAGCCTCGAACGAGCCTTCATTGGCTTTCGATGCAAGTTATCGTGCGGGAATAACAGGCGCTGGAAGTTGATTTGGGTCAAACCATTCCGGCTTGTTGAAATAGTAGGACTAACGCCCTCGTACTGACACCTGTAAGAACTAACAGTTTTTTAGACGAGTTTGCGATGACGGCGGTAGCTAAAGAAGGGGATAAATAGATTCGCGACGGTTGTCGCAGCTAGAGAAGTCTGCCCAACGCAGAATCTTTGTGGGAGTGAGCCTGCTCGCGATGGCGATAGTCCAGTCAAGATCGATGGGAATGTCAGACCGCTATCGCGAGCAGGCTCGCTCCTACAGGGGATTTTCGGTGTTTGTCAGGTCTTTGTTCAAAACGCGAAACAGGAGCAGCCAAACGCCCCCCAAAACCCCTGAAAATCACTGACCGGCGCTGACGACATTCGCGCTCGCTCATGACTGTGCGCATGCACCGCGCACGCGCCGACGCATTGATGCACCTGGGCCGTCAGTGGCGCCAGGGGTTTCCAGTGTCCGGGTACTTTGGCAACGGGCGACCATTCAGGCACCACAGGCACTGGCGGCGGCCCGAGTTTTTCGAACTCGACGGCGCCATAGACGATTTTGCCGTCGACAATGGTCAGCACCGACTCGATCCATTTGATCGCTTCATCGTCGATGTGGAAGTAGTCCGCCGACAGCGCAATCAGGTCCGCCAGTTGCCCGACTTTGATCTGGCCTTTCTTGCCTTGTTCGGAGGAAAACCAGGCGCTGCCGTGGGTGAACAATTCCAGCGCCGTATCGCGGCTCAAGCCTTGCGGGTACAGCTCCAGTCCACCGACGGTGCGGCCGCTGACCAGCCAATACATCGAGGTCCACGGGTTGTAGCTGGACACGCGTGTGGCGTCTGTACCGGCGCCCACCGGAATGCCTTCGGCGAGCATGCGCGCGATCGGCGGCGTGTGTTCGGCGGCTTTGGCGCCATAGCGGTCGACGAAGTATTCGCCTTGAAAAGCCATGCGATCCTGAATGGCGATGCCGCCACCCAAGGCTTTCACCCGCTCAATGTTCTGCGGGGTGATGGTTTCCGCATGATCGAAAAACCACGGCAAACCGTCGAACGGGATGTCGCGATTGACCTTCTCGAACACGTCGAGCATGCGGCTGATGGATTCGTTGTAGGTGGCATGCAGACGGAATGGCCAACGTTGTTCCACCAGATGGCGCACCACCGGCTCCAGCTCCTGCTCCATGGTTTGCGGCAGGTCCGGACGTGGCTCGAGGAAGTCCTCGAAGTCTGCCGCCGAGAACACCAGCATTTCCCCCGCACCGTTGTGCCGCAGGAAGTCGTCGCCCTGGCCGTAATGGGAAGTACTGGTCCAGTTTTTGAAGTCGGTCAGCTCTTCCTTGGGTTTCTGGGTGAACAGGTTGTAGGCGATGCGCACGGTGAGTTGTTGGTCTTTGGCCAGTTGCTGAATGACCTGATAGTCGTCCGGGTAGTTCTGATAACCGCCGCCGGCATCAATGGCGCTGGTAACGCCGAGGCGATTGAGTTCGCGCATGAATTGGCGGGTCGAGTTGACCTGATACTCCAGCGGCAATTTCGGTCCCTTGGCCAGGGTCGAGTAGAGAATCATCGCGTTCGGGCGGGCGATCAGCATGCCGGTGGGATCGCCGTTGGCATCACGCTGGATTTCTCCCCCCGGCGGATTCGGTGTGTCTCGGGTATAACCGACCACTTTCAGCGCGGCGCGGTTGAGCAGGGCGCGGTCGTAGAGGTGCAGCACAAACACCGGCGTATCCGGCGCGGCCTTGTTCAGCTCATCAATCGTCGGCAGGCGTTTTTCGGCGAACTGAAATTCGTTCCAGCCACCGACCACCCGCACCCATTGCGGCGTGGGCGTACGGTCAGCCTGGTCCTTGAGCATGCGCAAGGCATCGACCAGCGACGGCACACCTTCCCAGCGCAGTTCGAGGTTGTAGTTCAGGCCGCCGCGGATCAGGTGCAGGTGCGAGTCGTTGAGACCGGGAATCACCGTGCGGCCGTGCAAGTCGATGATTTGTGTGCCAGGGCCTTGCAGGGCCATGGCCTGGGCGTCGCTGCCGACCACCACGAAGCGTCCGTCCTTGATGGCGACGGCACTGGCCTGGGGTTTCTTGCGATCGACGGTGTGCAGGCGTCCGTTGTACAAAATGAGGTCGGCCGGGGTATCGGGCATGGTTTTACTCCCTGCGAATAGCGGGCTGATCCAGGCACCGACGGCACCTGCCGAAAGGCCTTGCAGTACACGTCGGCGATTGAATCCGTCGTGCTCGTCAGGTGGGCTCATGGGCAGTGCTCCGCGCAAAGGCTCTTCATAAAAGAAGCGAGGGCAAACAGCCGATGTCTGACGCATGCGGCCAGAAGGAATATAGACGGCAAATCCACAGGTAGCCGTTTTCCAAGGGCGAAAAACGACGAATCCCGCCTCGAGGGGCGGGATTCGTGTGCAGCCAGGGAGGTTCCCGATGAAGGGAACCGCCGTCTTAGCTTGGGAACAGCTCGGACAGTTTCATGGCCAGCATCATGTCGCCTTCAGCGCGCAGTTTGCCGCCCATGAATGCTTGCATGCCGTCGGTCGAACCGTCGACGATGCCTTGCAGGGTTTCGCCGTCCATCACCAGAGTGACCTGGGCGTCAGGGTTTTCGCCTTCTTGCAGCTCGCAGGTGCTGTCTTTGACGATCAGCGAGAAATTCTTGGTGTCGTCGATGCGAAAACCGAATACCAGGTCCAGACCGGCAGCGGCGGCTGGGTTGAACTTGGCTTTCATTGCTTGTACGGCATCAGCTACGGAGGTCATGGTTCGATCCTTTCTTGGGTAATTAGAGCTGGGTGATTACAGCCAGGGTCACAATAGTCCGGACTCAGCGAAACGTGATGAGTTCCGGTGCCTTCAACAGCTGCAAGTGCGCATGACTGTTGAAAGAAGACAGAGCCACCTCGCGACCGCGAAACTTCAGCAGGTTGAGCGAGGTGTTGACGATTTGCCAATTCAGTTCAAACGCCTGCCTTGCCGGCATTTGCGTAATGAGGTGGAGCAGGGCAGTGATGGTGCCACCGGAAGTGAACACGGCGATTTTCTGAGTGTTGTCGGCGCTTTCGAGGATGCGCTGAAGACCGGCCTGCACGCGTTCGACAAAGCCCAGCCAGCTTTCAAGCCCCGGCGTGTCATAGGTGCCGGCGAGCCAGCGTTCGATGATCAGGGCGAAAATGCGCTGGAATTCGGCACGGTTTTGCGCGGCGTTGCGCAGGATCTCCAGTGCTTCCGGTTCATCCTCCAGCATGGCTGGCAGCAGCGCGCGGATCACCGCGTCGGCGTCGAATTCGTTGAAGGCGGAATCGATTTCCAGGGTCGGCACAGGCAGGCCCACGGCAGCGAACTGTTCCAGCGCACTGGTGGCCGTATGTTGCTGGCGGCGCAGGTCGCCCGAAAGGCAGCGGTCGAAGCTGACACCCAGCTCGGCGAGGTGCTGGCCAACGATTTCTGCCTGGCGAACACCGGTCGGCGACAGGACGTCATAGTCGTCTGCACCAAAGGAGGCCTGGCCATGTCGAATCAGATAGATGCTGCCCACGTCCGCGTCATCCCGGTACGTTGAAGGTTTGGCGAGGTTATGAGGATGGCGGTGAGCTGTCAATGAAAAAACATACGCTTGTTTGAAATGCCCGTTACAGGCTTGTTGCCAGAGGTTTCACGGCTGGCCGCCGAGGCGGAGCATGGGTATGCTGGCGTTATCCCGCGCGTGTTTGAGGCCGCGCATCGTTTTGAAGGAGTCACTGTGGAGTTTTTGTCCGAGTACGCCAGTTTCCTGGCCAAGACCGTGACACTGGTGATCGCCATTCTGGTGGTCCTGGCCAGTTTCGCGGCGTTGCGCAGCAAAGGCCGGCGCAAGTCGGCCGGGCAGTTGCAGGTCAGCAAGCTGAACGATTTCTACAAAGGGCTGCGCGAACGGCTTGAGCAAACCTTGCTCGACAAGGACCAGCTCAAGGCCTTGCGCAAGTCCCAGGCTAAAACCGATAAAAAGCAAAAGAAGAAACCCGAGGCCAAACCGCGGGTGTTCGTGCTGGATTTCGACGGCGACATCAAGGCGTCTGCCACTGAAAGCCTGCGCCACGAGATTACTGCGCTGTTGACGTTGGCGACGCCAAAAGACGAAGTGGTACTGCGTCTGGAAAGTGGCGGCGGCATGGTTCACAGCTACGGCCTGGCGTCCTCGCAACTGGCGCGCATTCGCGACGCCGGCGTGCCGTTGACCATTTGCATCGACAAGGTCGCGGCCAGCGGCGGCTACATGATGGCGTGCATCGGCGAGAAGATCATCAGCGCCCCGTTCGCGATTCTGGGTTCGATCGGCGTCGTGGCGCAGTTGCCTAACGTCAATCGATTGCTGAAAAAACACGACATCGACTTCGAAGTCCTGACCGCCGGCGAATACAAGCGCACCTTGACCGTGTTTGGTGAAAACACCGAGAAAGGCCGCGAGAAGTTTCAAGAAGACCTGGACATCACCCACCAGCTGTTCAAGAACTTCGTCTCACGCTATCGCCCACAACTGGACATCGACGAGGTCGCTACCGGTGAAATCTGGCTCGGCATCGCCGCGCTGGACAAACAGCTGGTGGACGAGCTCAAGACTAGCGACGAATACCTCGCTGAACGCGCGAAGAAGTCCGAGCTGTACCACTTGCACTATGCCGAACGCAAAAGCCTGCAAGAGCGCATCGGCATGGCGGCCAGCGGTTCGGTCGATCGCGTATTGTTGAGCTGGTGGAGCCGGTTGACCCAGCAACGCTTCTGGTAACACTTTTTAATAAAGGCCCCTTTCATTGTCTTGCAGTGAAAGGGGCCGTTTTTTTGTGGCGGTATATAGTTAGCACTTTCTAAAAATTTGGCTCGATAGGCTAGTGGTCCTAGTCAGTTTCGAGTGATCACAATGTCTTCTCTGCCTCCGACCCCGAACACGCCTGTTTTAACACCAGATCAACAAGGTGTTTTTTTTGATCTGATTAAAAACAATGCCCCAGCCTGGTTTTTGACCGCCTCGAGTCAACTGCGAGGTGAGCTCTATGAAAGTCTGATCGCCAGCCATCGTTCACGGAGTGAACTCAAAGGCATCCTGGAAGGCTTGCAATCCCCTGAAAGCTTCTGCACTCCGCTGCTGGCTCAAGCCATGTCGGACAAGCTGGGCACACCGATTGATACGGTGGGCGTCATCTTCCAGCACGTACGGTCAACGTCCAGCCTGCTGGGGCTGCGCAAGAAACTGGTCCTGCCGATTGACCGGGATTTGCTGTCCGCCGCCTGTGAAAATTTCGAGCTCAGCGAGACACTGGCCGAAAACTATAGTGATACGTCGTTAATTTACATCCCCGAGAAAATCACCGGCACTGTCAATAAAGTTGTATCGATGGAGCCGCATGAATTCGCCGCGTTATGCCGAAAACTTGATCTGGGAAAACAATACCAGGCTCATGTTCAGGCATTGTTCCAACCTGCCGCCGGGGCTAACGAGTTATGCAACAAATATATTGCCCACACCCAGAACAGTTTTGAAGTGCAGCGGCATATGGCGCTGATGAGAAAGACCATCAGTGCAGACATGCACTCGGTATTGAAAGCCGTCAAGAATCGGCAGCCTGTCAGACTTGGCAACAACACACTGGGTTACCAGACGTTGAAGATGTTCGATGTAACGATCAATGGCGCAATGTCTATCGGGCCGGTCGGCGAGACTGACGATGCAGATTACCGCTGCGTGGTCTATCTGCCGGATGACCCGCTGCATCCGTTGAAGGAGTATGCGTCGTTCATTGATTTTGAAGTGGAATTGAGTCGGCGATTGAGGGGCAGCGCATTCCGGAAGTTCTTCCTGCGCTACATCAAACTGGGTGAACAATCGGCTTTCTTGCAAGCCCTTGATAAAGGTTTGTCATCGCCCAATTCCTCACCGCTTCCTGCGACCAGTGTTTACGTGCCGGTGACTGGGGTAGACGTACAAGGCGATGTGTTTCAGGAGATCTTTCGTCAATATGCGAATCAGGTCATGGCGGATACCCGGCTTCTGGTGGTGCCCACGGACGATGAAGACGAAAAATCCCGACTGGACAGGCTGGAGACCTACAAGTCCATAGGCATCAACCTGCTGCTGTTCGGTGCATCGTTTGTACCGGTTGTTGGCCACATCCTGTTGGCCGTGACGGTCATGCAACTGCTGTCGGAGGTCTACGAAGGTATCGCCAGCTGGTCCAGAGGCGAGCAGGAACAGGCCACGGATTATCTGTTCGATACCGTCGAAAACCTGATCCTGATGGCCGCTTTTGCAGCAGGTTCGGCGGCCGTAGGCACAGCGTACAAAACCATAAGGACATCCGTATTCATTGAGCGCCTGAGAAAGGTCCCGGGCGTAGACTCCCGGGGCCGTTTGTGGAATCCCGATCTGGCGGTCTATCAACAGAGTCGGCAACTACCCCGCACGCTCACGCCTGATGCCAGAGGATTACGCTGGATAGGCGGTCAAGCGTACCTGCCAATCGATACAAAACTTTATGCCGTACGCCCAAAAACGGCGACGGATCTGTGGGAGGTGATGTCCCCGGTCGGTAACGAGGACACCTATTCACCCGTGCTCGAAACCAACGATGCCGGGGCGTGGCGCCATGACTCGGAATTGCCGCAAGAATGGGATCGGCTCAAACTGTTTCGCCGTTTCGGTTACTCCAGCGACCAGTTGCCAGATACAACCGCAACGCAAATCCTTGCCGTCTGCGGGATCGATGACACTGTTCTGCGCCAGGCACACGTCGACCGCAGCAGGCCCCCGGCTTTACTGGTCGATACGGTGCAACGGTTTCGGGCTGATGCGGCGGTCACGGACTTTATCGAACAGTTGAAAACCCCGGCCTCAGCTTCCCTGGCAGACCCTGATCTGCAATTGCATTTGCTGACGGCGTCCAGCCTTTGGCCGAGCAACTCCGCCGTCAAAGTCGTCAATGCTGCCGGTCGGCAAACGGGTTTCTATGGCGCGGCCACTGCGGAGGCGGGAAAAACCGTGAACCTCAACCAGGACGCGTTGCATAAAGGGCAATTACATACCTCGCTGCTGTCAGCCCTGGACAGTGCTCAACGCCAAAGCCTTCTGGGCTCGAATGCGCAAGACGCGACCGCCCGGGCAACGGCCCTGACAAAGATCATTGCCGATCAAGCCGAAAGCAACAAACACGGGCTTTTCGAGCGGGTCTATAAACGCACCGAAGTTCCAAGTGATGCTCGGGCGACGGTGTTGATGCACAAAATCCCCCATTTACCCTCGGCGATTGCCGAAGAACTGGTTCGACATGCCGAAGCCGGGGAGTCGAGCAGTCTGGAGGCTGGCAACGTTCCGTTGCGGCTGGCAGAAGAAACCCGTCGCTACTTGCAGCTGATGTATGTCAGCCGGGCTTACGAAGGCTTGTACCTCAACGCTGTGGGCGGACTTTCCACGGACCGTCTGGTCCTCGACACCCTTGAGCAACTTCCTGGATGGACCGGCAATGCGCGGGTTCAGATACAGGCGTCGTCGGGCGCCCACAGCGAGTCGGCCAGTATTGGATTGGCGCACGCTTCGAAGAAGGTGCAGGTCCACGTTCATCCCGATCGATACAGCGTGTCTGTCGATGACGTCACACCCGCAACCACCTTCTCGAAACGTACGCGCGAACATTATTTCAAGGCGCTCTGGCATGGGCTCTCGGCGCAGCGCAAAACAGCACTGGGTGTGAACCTGAACGACGGCGGGGCGGCGTTGCGACAGAAGATAACGCAGCTCGCCCTGACGCGGCGAACAGCCATTGCGCAACTGATCGAGGCTCAGCCTTTGCGAGCGGGCTACACCTCCCCGATGAGGCTGGCTGACAGAACCGTTGCGCCGACTTCTCCAGCGCTTACTGATCCCCTGGTTATCAAAAGCACCCATGACGTCCTGGTACGCAGGGCGCTGGAACTGTATCCGATGCATTCTCCCGCGGACATTCACGCCTTGGTGAATGCGCTGGGTAGGAACGTGACAGACGCCCTGAAGAAACTGGAGGCGCTGAGGCTGCAATTTCAGACCATCAGGCAGGTATTGAGCAACTGGGTGGCTCGGCAAACCTGGCACCAGCAGCCCGATGGCTCAAGGCTGGAAGTCAAGCCGTCCAACAAATATCGCACCGCTCAGACGATCATTCGCTGCTGGCGCAACGAGCCCGAGTTCACTGAATCGGGCGACAAACTTCTGACCACGCTCGAGTTTGACGCCCAACCCCTGGGGGAATTGCCGGTCATCGTCGCGGATTTCAGCCATGTAGAGAGGCTGGTGATGGATGGCGTGGGAGCCAGCGCCGGATTGAACGCCTTTCTGCAAAACTTCAAAAACCTTCGAAGCCTGTCGTTGAGAAGCAATCACCTGACGAGGTTGCCGCTGGCGCTAGGCTCGATGTCCAGGCTGGTTCATCTGGATCTGAGCGATAACCTGATTCAACTGACACCCGAGTCAGTGACGCAATTGGCGGATATGACCAGCCTGCAATCGGTGAACCTGGCGTTCAATCCGCACCTCACGAGGGTTCCCGATGTCAGCAAGCTGCAACATCTGGAACACCTGAACCTGCAAGGCACCGGAATAAAAACGTGGCCTTCGGGCGCCTCCAGTCTGCCCCGGCTGCGTGAGCTCGATCTACGTGACAATCAGATAGAAACGCTGCCCGAGGAAGTATTCAAGGGGCATGCAGTCCCGAACAAGGGCACTAACCTTCATGGCAACCCATTGTCCGCCGACACGTTGAAAAAGGTCGCTGCGCATCAGCAGAAAACCGGTGTGAGCCTTGGGGTCTTTGCCTCGGAGTATCGTCGGTCAGGCGCCTACACACCGACCGAGGCGCAAAGTTCAGTGTGGCTTGCAGGGCTGGGCTCGGCTGAAACCCGGCGCAAGCGTGGAGTGTGGGATTCATTGCGAGCCTATCCAGATTCCCGGGGCATGTTCAATGTGGTTGCGCGGCTGTCCGAGACCGCCGATTACAAACGCCTTTTCAATCATTTCAGCCAGCGTGTCTGGAATGTGCTGGAGGCTGCGGCTGAAGATGATCGCTTGCGACGCTCGCTGTTTCGTTCGGCCCAGCTCGGGAGGTTCAGCGCTGATGGCTACTCGGCACTCTTCAGTGAGATGGAAGTACAGGTGTTGTTTTTTCGGGCCATGGCCGCGGCCATCACCGGGGCGGCTTCGCTGGAGCCGCAACTGATCACCCTGCTCAGGGGGTTGTTCAGATTGCATGAGGTCGAGGAGCTCGCGCTGGCGGATATCAATACCCGGACCGGTGTCCAGGCTCCCAGCTACGAACACGCCCTGGAGATCAGTCTGGCGTACCGCGTGGGGCTGGCCGAACGCCTGGGCTTACCGGCTCAGCCAAGGGCGGTGGTATCGGCGTGGAATGTCGAGGTGACTCAAGCGGCGCTGGATCGGGTTTATCAAAAAGTCCTGACAACCGAACGCACCAGCGCGTTGCTGGAGTGGATCATCACTCAGCAATTTTGGGTGGAATATCTGGAGACATCACATCCTGACCGGTTCCTGGCCATCGTCGACCGGTCGGCGCAGGCGTATGCGCGGCTGGAGGGGCAGGTCGAACTCTCCCGTGCGGTGGCTACCGAACGCATGAATGCCATTTTCGACAACTTCAAAAATGAACGCCGGTCATTGATCAGGCAGCTCACTGGCCCGGCATTGACACGCAATCCCGCACCTCAAGTCCCGGGCTCCAGCACCCATTCGGGGGCAGCCCAATGAACGATCTCTCTCACGATACTGCTGACAGCCTGCCTGCATCGGCAATACCGGGATGGCGTGATGAACTGAAAGCCGTTATCGATCTCGCCTTGCCGCAATCCCCTGGCCAGTTTGGTGAACGTTTGATCAAGGAAAAGTGGGGGGTGGGCATCGATCCGCGGACTGCCTTGCTGGTCACACTTGATTACAGCTACAAGGGCCATCCCGCAGAAAACGGTATCGCGCAGGGGCAAGTGGCGCGTTCCCGTTCGCTGCTGCAAACGCTGCTGTCCAACTACCAGACAGTGGGTGACGGTCGTTTCGCTGAAACGGCGTTCGGTCTGTACACGCCGCCGGATGTCGGGCCAACGGTCCGGATGGTCGAGCACGTCGACGAGTTCGCCGATCACGGCAGCGGCAATCACCAGACGTATGAAGGCATCTATCGCCAAACCACGCCGCAAGCTTATGGGCCGCTGACTCAGATCAATCTCAGACCCGCCGATTTCAAGAAATGGGTCTGGGAACTGGAGTTAAAGGGCTTGTACCAAGCGTACCTCGGTCAGGCCTGGCCGGCCGATGACGTGCTCGTTGCGGCCAGACCGTATGCCTTGAGAACGTCGGTCAAAGCGGCGTTCATCATGGCCGCCTGCTTGCAGCGTCATGAGCAATGCCTGACGCAGAAAGGTCTGGAGCTTGCGATGCGGGCAACGGGCTTGCCGGCTGATCAGCCATGGGAAACGCTGACCCTCGAGCAACTGCAAGCACCCGCGCGCGTTCCTTCAACCGTCAAGTTCGGCCGTCTGAAACTGTACCGTTACACCGCGACCGATATCTGGGTCTTCCGTGACAACGCCAGTGCCTGCGTGCTGGTGTACATCCCTGGCAATTCTTCCCCGCTGCACGAATTCGCCGATGCCACGCAACTGCACCAATGGATTGTCGCGCAGGGCAAGTCCAGCGAGACCCGACTGGCATTGGCCCGCCACTTTGCCGAAGACGATCGCGAGGACGGTACGTTCCACGCCGGCGTGCTGACGGCGCTGGATGGCATGGCGCTTTATCCTGCAAAACACTGGCTGACCAACAATGCCGGCTTCTTCAACAACGACGGCTACTGGGACCCGAACGAGTACATCGGCTACGACGATCCGGCCGACGCGACCGATCCTTTTGCCCGGTTGGTGTTGACGATGAAGCAGGCGGCACAGTCAGAAATCCAGACCATCCGTGACGATGCGCAAGTCAACCGGGAACAGTTGAGCGCCGTCGTCGAGCCGATTGTGCAATGGGTCAACCGATTTGGCCCGCTCGCCCTATTCGTTCCCGGAGGCGAGGGGCTGCTGGCATTGGTCGGGCTCATTGACGCCGGATATGGTCTGAATCAGGCGGTCAACGGCAGAACCCCGAGCCAACGTTCGGAGGGCCGGACGCGCACGGTGTTTGGCTTGCTTAATGCGTTGCCGATGCTGGGTGCCGAGTCGACGCTGAAGGGTGACATTGCCGAGGCTGGCAGCATGGCGGAGCGTGCCCGCGAACCCGGTGCGGATCCGGGAGAGCAGGGCGCCCGGCCTGCGTCGGAAGCAGCCGTTGCCCCCATGCCCTTGAGCAGCCGAACCGAACTCATCCGTGGAATCGGCCCCTCGGTGGCTTCCTTCAGCGATGAGGTCCTGGCGCAGATCGCCAAGGTCAGCGCGATTGACGACGACATGCTGCGGCTGATGCAAGCAGGCCGCGCACCGACGCCCTTGTTGGCGGACACGATCAGCCGCTTCAAGATCGATCAGGATCTCGGTCCG
This sequence comes from Pseudomonas sp. RT6P73, assembly GCF_054897715.1. NCBI lineage: Bacteria > Pseudomonadati > Pseudomonadota > Gammaproteobacteria > Pseudomonadales > Pseudomonadaceae > Pseudomonas > Pseudomonas sp. RT6P73. Next base: position 2,291,957 of record NZ_JBUBUV010000002.1, read on the forward strand.
GCCGGGAGCCCCGCGTTATTCAACCAACGCTACACTGCGCTTCAACGCTCGGAGCATGAGTGGGTCCGCCTGTTTCAACGCGAATACCCGGGCCTGCCGACAACCGCTATCGAGCAAATGCTCGACCGCTATGGCGTCGACATTCAGCTACTGCCCGACGCTACCGAGGCCAGGAAGGTGTTCGCGCGGCTGGACAGTAAGGCGCGCCAATACCAACAGCATGTACGACTCGATCGAGCCTATGAGGGTTTTTATCTGCGGTCGGTCGTGAACACCGACACAGACACCCTGGCATTGCACTCCCTGAAAAACCTGCCCGGCTGGCCAAAGGATTTGCGAATCGAGATCCTCGACAGTTCGTCCACGGGCCGGGTTCTTGACCGTTGCGGCCCCCTTGATACCCCTCATTTGCGAAACGTCATCAAGGTCGGAAACCGTTACCTGCGACAAGGCCGGCAGACGGATTTCTACGACGCGATCCTCGGCGTGCTGTCGGACGAGGAGCGTTCGGCGTTGCAACTCACGTCGCCGGATCCGGCCGGTGAGTTGCGGCTCAACCTCAGCGACCGGGCATTGTCCCATTCAGAAACCCTGCTGGGATTGCAAAGGCTGGACACCGGTCTGACCTTCGAGCGCCAGGGCCTGCGCGGCGGAGGTTACCCGGCGACACCGCAGGGCGAAGCCATGAAGCTGCAAGCGACCAGGCTGCAGATCAAGGACATTTATCCGGACATCACCGAGGCGGGCGTCGATCAGGTGTTGCAGTTCGCCGGTGACAGGGTGCAGGCGTATATCGACCAGTTGAATCAGCAACTGCGACAGCTCAACACTGACCTGCACGGCTGGGTCGATCAAGCGGCCCAAGACATTGCCGACATGGACATCCCCCTCGTGGCCATGGGTGATGAGGAGGCGGAGGGAATGAATCATGCGCAAATCGCCGTGCACAATGCCCACGTCTTGCACGAAGCCCTGCAACAAGAGCAAGGGGTCAGGACAGAACTCGCCGAGGAGCTTGTTGCCATTTGGCAAAAACGCGGGCCGTTGCAGAATCACGTCTATGCAGAGGACGGGCAACTGCGTGGTGTCAGGCTGGATCTGACCTTCGAGAATTTTCACCGGTTACCCGCCTTGACTGTCAGGCTCGATGATGTGGTCGACTTGTCAATGCGAGGTTTTCACCTGACCGTGCAGGACAGTTTGAATGGATTCCTGGAGAGTTTTCCAAACCTTGAAGAGTTGAATCTAGAGCGTTTCGATTTGCGTCCTTTCTTCGTGGGCGGTGCCATGGAGCGCGCCCTGCCGCCCGTCATCGGTCAGTTGACCCACCTGACCTCACTCAACCTGCGAGCCACTCAGCTGGTATTTTCCGAGAGCGCCGCTTCGCAACTGAGTGTGCTGACCCACTTGCAAACGCTGGACCTGAGCGACAACCTGTTGGGTGTGCCGCCTATGGTGCTGGGCATGGACAATTTACTTCAGATCAATCTGAGGAATACCGGAATTACCCGCTGCCCGGTCGGGATCAAGGATGAGCCTTATCTGACAATGCTGGATTTGCGCGACAACCGTATTACCCGGGTTCCGCCAGCGATCATGAATCAAGCGGTGGCGGACGACCGCGTGCTGCTTTGGGGAAATCCGTTGACCGACGAGGACACGTTGCGCCGGCTGGTCAGTCATCGTGAACAAACGGGAATCAGTCTGTGGTTGAGCGCGCCGGGTGCAGATTATGGTTCGCCGACGGTGTGGTTGCGCGACTGCGACGAAGCATTGCAACAGTCCCGGCAAGCCCTTTGGCAGCGACTGGCAAGCAAACCCTCCGGTACGCGGTTTTTAGCTGTAATAGACCGGTTGAGCCTGACGGCCGACTTTCGGGTCGGCTATCTATCGCTTCAGGAGCGGGTCTGGCGATTATTGCAGGAGGCAGATGCCACGGACGAAATGTGGGGACGGATGATTCGCAGCCGCGGGCGGTTTGATCACCCAATGGCGGCGTTCAGGGCGCTGGAGGAGCGTGCCGGATTCTAAGCGAAGGAGGGAGCCTTGAACCCCGGACGGGGTTCAAGGTTTGCCAATCAGCGGCGACGGAACAGCGGCAGCGGTTCGTCGGTGGCGGCCTGATAGGTCACCGAGAAGTCCTTGAGACTTTCCAGGGCTCCGTACGGGTCTTTATCGGCGCGCAACGCAAAGGCGTCGAAACCGCAGCGACGCAGGTAGAACAGTTGGTCGCGCAGCACATCACCGATCGCCCGCAGTTCGCCTTTGAAACCATAACGGTCACGCAGCAGACGGGCGTTGGAGTAGTTGCGGCCATCGGTAAAGGCCGGGAAGTTCAAGGCGATGACCTGGAAGCTTGCCACGTCTTCACCGATCTCTTCGGCTTCTTCGTCAGCGTCCAGCCAAACGCCCAGGCCGCCGTCGCGAGCCTTGAGCATGCGACCGTGTTCCCGCCACAGCGTCAGGGGAACGATCAGGTCGTCGCAGTTGCTGATCTCGTCGATGTTGAAGTCCTTGGGCAGCAAGTGCCAGGTTTCGTCGACGACCTCGTTGTTCTTAATGATTCGCTGCATAGACGCGCTCCTTGAAGAGGTCGATGCCAATACGCTGATAGGTGTCGATGAAACGCTCGTCTTCGGTACGTTGTTCGATGTACACGTTGATCAGCTTTTCGATCACATCAGGCATGGCTTCCTGGGCGAAGGACGGGCCGAGGATCTTGCCCAGGCTGGCGTCGCGGCTTGCGCTGCCACCGAGGGAAACCTGGTAGAACTCTTCGCCTTTCTTGTCCACCCCGAGAATGCCGATGTGGCCGACGTGGTGGTGACCACAGGCGTTCATGCAGCCGGAGATGTTCAGGTCCAGTTCGCCAATGTCGAACAGGTAGTCCAGGTCGTCGAAACGACGCTGGATCGATTCGGCGATCGGGATCGACTTGGCGTTGGCCAGCGAGCAGAAATCACCGCCAGGGCAGCAGATGATATCGGTCAGCAAGCCGATGTTCGGCGTGGCGAAACCTTGCTCGCGCAACTCGCCCCACATCGCGAACAGTTGGGTCTGTTCTACGTCGGCCAGAATGATGTTCTGCTCGTGGGAGGTGCGCAGTTGACCGAAGCTGTAACGATCGGCCAGGTCGGCCACGGCGTCGAGCTGCTTGTCGGTGATGTCGCCCGGTGCAACGCCGGTCGGCTTCAGGGACAGGGTCACAGCCACATAACCCGGTTTCTTGTGCGCCAGGGTATTGCGGGTGCGCCAGCGCGCGAAGCCCGGGTGTTCTTTGTCGAGTTCGGCCAGTTGGGCAGCCTGGTTATCCAGGGCCTTGTAGTCCGGATCGACGAAGTGTTTGGCGACGCGATGCACTTCGGCTTCGGTCAGCGTGGTCTGGCCACCGCGAAGGTGTTCCATTTCCGCATCGACTTTTTGCGCGAAGACTTCAGGCGTCAGGGCCTTGACCAGAATCTTGATCCGCGCCTTGTACTTGTTGTCACGACGGCCATAGCGGTTATAGACCCGCAGAATGGCGTCGAGGTAGCTCAGCAGGTCTTGCCACGGCAGGAATTCATTGATGAACGCGCCTACCACCGGCGTACGGCCCAGGCCACCGCCTACCAGCACACGGAAGCCCAGCTCGCCAGCGGCGTTGTGTACCGGCTCAAGACCGATGTCATGGACTTCGATGGCGGCACGGTCGGAGGTCGAACCGTTGATGGCGATCTTGAACTTGCGTGGCAAGTAAGCGAATTCAGGGTGGAACGTGGTCCACTGACGAACGATCTCGCACCATGGGCGCGGGTCGATCAGCTCATCGGCAGCGACACCGGCGAACTGGTCGGTGGTGACGTTGCGCAAGCAGTTGCCGCTGGTCTGGATCGCGTGCATCTGTACGGTGGCCAGTTCAGCAAGGATGTCCGGGATGTCTTCCAGCGCCGGCCAGTTGAACTGCACGTTCTGCCGGGTACTGATGTGGGCATAGCCCTTGTCGTAGTCGCGGGCAATCTTGGCCATCATCCGCGTCTGGCGCGAGGTGAGTTGGCCGTAAGGCACCGCCACCCGCAACATTGGCGCGAAGCGTTGGACATAAAGCCCGTTTTGCAGGCGCAGGGGGCGGAACTCTTCTTCGCTCAGCTCGCCTGCCAGATAGCGTCGGGTCTGATCACGGAACTGCTTGACGCGGTCCTCGATGATCCGCTGATCGTACTCGTCGTATACGTACATATAAGTCCTGTTCTCAGGCTTGGGCCGGTCGGATCCCGTTGCGTTTTTTCGCCTGGAGGTCTCCGATACTGCCTCGGCAATTCTGCGCGCACGGCCGCGCACTCCCTACGGAGCCGGGGCAAGATACCAGTTTGCAGTTATGCGCAAAAGTGATGTTTGAGTATATGCAAAGAACCAAAACGACTAACGAGAACCGTTATTGATAAACCCGTATTTGTAGTGAGGGCAATCGTCGTCTTTACTGTGGTCGAGTCTTTATGCAATCACCGATAAAACCGACAAGAGGCGATGCAATGAGCAACCCTACCAAAGCGACAAAGCCTGATAGCACGGTCGATGCTTGGGCGATTCTGTTCCTGATCATCCTGGTCGTGGGCACTGCAGTATTTTGGGTCAGCCATCAATAACCGACCCCGTCCGGGCCCGGTTCCAACGATTGTCGGACAGAAACCGGAATAAACGCCGTTTGCCGGGACTTCGCTGGCTATAATGCGCGGCGAAATTTCCGGGGGCTCGGACGTTAATGTTGAAGTTTTTCTACACCTTCCTGCTGATGCTCGGCGCGGCTTACGGCCCTGCTGCGCGCGCGGAGTCGGTGTTGTTCCTGAATCCCGGGAAGACGGACGAAGCCTTCTGGCTCAGCTATTCGCAATTCATGCAGGCGGCCGCCACGGACCTGGGCATTGATCTGCAAATTCTCTATTCCCAACGCATGCCTGAACTCACGCTGGCGCAGGCCCGTATCGCGCTGCAAGGTCCCGATCGTCCGGACTATCTGGTGTTCGTCAACGAACAGTACGTCGCCCCGCAGATTTTGCGTCTGGCCCAGGGCAGCGGGGTCAAGCTGTTTACGGTCAATGCTGCGCTGACGGCCAATCAGCTGAGCCTGCTGGGCGAGCGTTCCGATCGTTTGGGCAGCCTGGTGCCGAACGATGAGGAGGGCGGCTACCTGATGCTCAAGGAGCTGATTCGCCAGCATCCGCCGGTAGCGCCCGGTCAGGTCATCGAATTACTGGCGTTTTCCGGCCTGAAAATCACACCGTCGGCGCAACTGCGCGAGCAAGGCATGATGCGCGCCTTGGCCGAACACCCGGAAGTGCGCTTGCGCCAACTGGTTTATGGCGGCTGGACCCGGGACCGGGCCTATGAACAGGCCAAATTGCTGTTCCGGCGTTACCCGAATGTCTCGTTGGTGTGGTCTGCCAACGACGAAATGGCCTTTGGTGCCATGCAGGCGTTTTCGGAGGCGGGTGGAGAACCCGGCAAAGATGCGTTGTTCAGCGCGGTGAACACATCGCCAGCCGCGTTGCAGGCGATGGTTGACGGTCGCATGAGCGTGTTGTTGGGCGGTCACTTCACCTTGGGCGGTTGGGCGCTGGTGGAGTTGCATGACCTTGAAAAGGGCGTGGACCTGGATCAGTACGGCGGGCGTGACCGGCTGATTCCGTTACTGCAACTGATCAATAAGGCCCAGGCCAAACATTTACTGGCTTTGGGCGCATCACCAAATTACGGGGTGAACTTCCGTCGCCTGTCGGCCAAGGGCCGTCCAACGTCCTATCGCTATCCGTTCAGCCTGCAAACCCTGATGCGCTAACGTCCCGCCAGATGCACCACCAGTTGCACGATGCCGAACAGCGTCAATGCAAACACCGCCGTAAACAGAATCCCCATAATCACGAAATGACTCGGCTTGCCGTGGGTGAAATCCCGCGCCCGGTTCTTCCCGCTCTGCACCCCGAACGCCGCCGCCATGACGCTGTGCAGCATCTGCCAGAAGGTTGGCGGCTTGTTGTCGACTGGATCGTCCATAAATCCCTCGTCATGTTTGTGTGTCAGGCAAGCATAGACAATGCACACGAATCCTGTGGGAGCGAGCCTGCTCGCGAAGGGGCCATAACATTCAACATCTTCGCTGACTGTTACACCGCCATCGCGAGCAGGCTCACTCCCACCCTTGATCAGGTTGATCCGGACATTTTCGAACGACCCCAAACACCTGTAGGAGCGAGGCTTGCCCGCGAAGGCGGCGTAACAGTCAACGAAGATGTTGAATGTTATGACCTCTTCGCGGGCAAGCCTCGCTCCAACAAGGGATCTTTGTTGGCTTAAGGGTTAGTTGTCGTAACCCAGGTTCGGCGCCAACCAGCGTTCGGTCACGCTCAACTCCTGACCCTTGCGCGACGTGTAGCTTTGCACCTGGTCCTTGTCGATCTTGCCCACCGCAAAATACTGCGCCTGCGGGTGTGCGAAGTACCAGCCGCTGACCGCTGCCGCGGGGAACATCGCGTAGTGCTCGGTGAGGAACACGCCGCTGCGGCCGGCCTGCATTTCGCGGGCTTCAGGGTCAAGCAATGCAAACAGGGTGCTTTTCTCGGTGTGATCCGGGCAGGCCGGGTAGCCGGGAGCAGGGCGGATGCCGGTGTATTGCTCTTTGATCAGCGCCTCGTTGTCGAGCGTCTCGTCCTTGGCATAACCCCAGTAGTCTTTACGCACTTGCTGGTGCAGCCATTCGGCACACGCCTCGGCCAAACGGTCGGCCAAGGCCTTGACCATGATCGAGTTGTAATCGTCGCCAGCGTCTTGATAAGCCTTGGCCACTTCCTCGGCGCCGATCCCGGCGGTGGTGATGAAACCACCCACGTAGTCGGTGATTTCGCTGTCCTTCGGTGCAACGAAGTCGGCGAGGGAGAAGTTCGGCTTGCCGTCGGTCTTGATGATCTGCTGGCGCAAGTGATGCAGCTTGGCAATCGCCTTGCCGTCATCGCCGTAGACTTCGATGTCATCCTCGCGCACCTGGTTGGCGGGCCAGAAGCCGAACACCGCACGGGCGCTGATGAGTTTTTCGTCGATCAGTTTGGCGAGCATTTCCTGAGCGTCGGCGTACAGCGAGGTGGCGGCTTCACCGACCACTTCATCCGTGAGGATGCGCGGGAACTTGCCGGCCAGGTCCCAAGAGATAAAGAACGGAGTCCAGTCGATGTATTCGGCCAGGACTTTCAGGTCGATGTTGTCCAGCACTTTGGAACCGGTGAAGGTCGGTTTGACCGGCTCATAGGCGCTCCAGTCGAACTGCGGCTTCTTGGCAATGGCGGCCGGGTAGCTCAGGCGTTCGGTGCGGGCGCTGCGGTTGGCGGTGCGCTCGCGAACGTCGATGTACTCCAGGCGGGTCTTCTCGACGAACGCCGGTTTCAATTCCTTGGACAACAACTGCGTCGCCACGCCCACGGCGCGGGAGGCGTCGGTGACGTAGATCACCGCGTCGTTGCTGTACTTCGGCTCGATCTTCACCGCGGTGTGCGCCTTGGAGGTGGTCGCGCCACCGATCATCAGCGGCAAATGGAAGTCCTGACGCTGCATCTCGCGGGCCACGTGGACCATCTCATCCAGCGACGGCGTGATCAGGCCGGACAGGCCGATGATGTCGCACTTCTGCTCCTTGGCCACTTGCAGGATTTTCTCCGCCGGGACCATCACGCCGAGATCGACGATGTCGTAGCCGTTACAGCCGAGCACCACGCCAACAATGTTCTTGCCGATGTCGTGCACATCGCCTTTCACCGTGGCCATCAGGATCTTGCCCTTGGCTTCCGGCTTGTCGCCTTTTTCCAGCTCGATGAACGGGATCAAGTGCGCGACGGCCTGCTTCATCACACGGGCGGATTTCACCACCTGCGGCAGGAACATTTTGCCGGCACCGAACAGGTCGCCGACGATATTCATGCCGGACATCAGCGGGCCTTCGATCACTTCGATCGGCCGGGTAAAGGACTGACGGGATTCTTCGGTGTCTTCAACAATATGCGTGGTGATGCCCTTGACCAGTGCATGCTCCAGACGCTTGTTGACGGGCCAGCCGCGCCACTCTTCGGTCTCGGCTTCCTTGACGCTGCCATCGCCCTTGTACTTGTCGGCGATGGCGAGGAGGGCGTCTGTGCCTTCCGGCGTGCGGTTGAGTACCACGTCTTCGACCGCATCGCGCAGCTCGGCCGGGATCTGGTCGTAGATTTCCAACTGACCGGCGTTGACGATACCCATGGTCAAGCCGTTGCGGATCGCATACAGCAGGAACACCGAGTGAATCGCCTCACGCACCGGGTTGTTGCCACGGAACGAGAACGACACGTTGGACACGCCGCCGGAGGTCAGCGCATACGGCAGCTCGTCACGGATGTAGGCGCAGGCATTGATGAAGTCCACCGCGTAGTTGTTGTGTTCTTCAATACCGGTGGCCACGGCAAAGATGTTCGGGTCGAAGATGATGTCTTCCGGCGGGAAGCCGACTTCGTTGACCAGAATGTCGTAAGAGCGTTTGCAGATTTCTTTCTTGCGCGCTTCGGTGTCGGCCTGGCCGGCTTCGTCGAAGGCCATCACCACGACGGCGGCGCCGTAGCGCTTGCACAGTTTGGCGTGATGAATGAACTGCTCGACGCCTTCTTTCATGCTGATCGAGTTGACGATGCCCTTGCCCTGGATGCATTTCAGGCCGGCTTCAATCACTTCCCACTTCGAGGAGTCGATCATGATCGGGACGCGGGAGATGTCCGGTTCACCGGCAATCAGATTGAGGAAGGTCACCATGGCCTTCTTCGAATCGAGCATCCCTTCGTCCATGTTGATGTCGATCACCTGGGCGCCGGCTTCGACCTGTTGCAGGGCGACTTCCAGGGCTTCGGTGTAATTGTCTTCACGGATCAGACGGGCGAATTTGGCGGAGCCGGTGATGTTGGTGCGCTCGCCGACGTTGACGAACAACGAACTGCGATCGATGGTGAACGGTTCCAGGCCCGAGAGGCGGCAGGCCTTGGGGATTTCCGGAATTTCCCGCGGCGCATAACCGGCCACGGCGTTGGCGATGGCTTCGATGTGGCCCGGCGTGGTGCCGCAGCAGCCGCCGACGATGTTGAGGAAGCCGCTCTGGGCGAATTCTTCGATGACCTTGGCGGTTTCCGACGGCAGTTCGTCGTACTCGCCGAATTCGTTCGGCAGACCGGCGTTCGGGTGGGCGGAAACGTGGGTGCCGGCCTTGTTGGAAAGCTCTTCCAGGTACGGACGCAATTCGCTGGCGCCGAGGGCGCAGTTCAGGCCGACGGAAATCGGCTTGGCGTGGGCCACCGAGTTCCAGAACGCTTCGGTGGTCTGGCCAGACAGGGTACGGCCGGAGGCGTCGGTGATGGTGCCGGAAATCATGATCGGCAATTCGACGCCCAGTTCTTCGTAAACCCCTTGCACGGCGAAGATCGCGGCTTTGGCGTTCAAGGTGTCGAAGATGGTTTCAATCAGAATCAGGTCGGCACCGCCTTCGATCAGGCCTTTGGTGGCCTCGGTGTAGTTTTCCACCAGCTCATCGAAGGTCACGTTGCGATAGCCGGGGTTGTTCACGTCCGGCGACAGCGAACAGGTGCGACTGGTAGGGCCGAGCACGCCGGCGACGAAGCGTGGCTTGTCCGGGTTCTCGAGGGTTTTCGCGTCGGCGACCTTGCGCGCCAGGCGGGCACCTTCTACGTTCAGTTCGTAGGCCAGTTCTTCCATGCCGTAATCGGCCATGGAAATCCGGGTGGCGTTGAAAGTGTTGGTTTCCAGAATGTCGGCGCCGGCATCCAGGTAGGCTTTCTCGATGCCGCCGATCACGTCCGGACGGGTCAACACCAACAGGTCGTTGTTGCCTTTGACATCACTCGGCCAGTCCGCAAAGCGTTTGCCGCGATAATCCTGCTCCTCGAGCTTGTAGCTCTGGATCATCGTGCCCATGCCGCCATCGAGAATCAGAATGCGCTCTTTGAGGGCGTGTTTGAGAGCTTGAAGGCGGACACTGCGATCGGACATTGGGACTACTCGGAAAGACCATGACGAAGGGGCGAGATAATAGCAAACCTGTGCGGTTTTAGAGCATGTCCCGGTTTTGCATGAATATCGCTCATGTTGGTGTTGGGGCTACACCGGTAGAATCGCGGCGCTTTTTCATGATCGGGACCAGGGACATGTCGTATCGCGTCATCACCAGCATTTTCATGCTGCTTTTAAGCTGGGATGCCGTTGCGCAGGATCCCGCGATTTCCCCGGCCATTTCCTACAGCCGGGACATCCAGCCGATCTTCACCGAAAAGTGCGTGGCCTGCCATGCGTGCTACGACTCCGCCTGTCAGCTCAATCTGGGCAGCGGCGAAGGGGTGGCGCGTGGCGCGACCAAAACCCCGGTCTACGACGGCGAACGCAGCCAGGCGGCCGCGCCGACCCGGCTGTTTTACGACGCCTTCGGCAAACGCGCCTGGCAGCAGAAGGGCTTCTATTCGGTCCTCGACGCCCAAGGCAGCCAAGCTGCTTTGATGGCACGAATGCTGGAGCTGGGCCACACAACCCCGCTGCAACCCAACGCCAAATTGCCGGAAGACATCGTCCTGGGCCTGAACCGGGAAAACATGTGCGCCATGCCGGCCGAGTTCGACGGTTACGCCAGTACCCATCCGAAGGAAGGCATGCCGCTGGCGGTCACCGGCCTGACCGACCAGCAATACCAGACGCTGCAACGCTGGCTGGCCTCGGGTGCGCCCATCGATGAGCAAGGCCTGGTGCCGAGCGCGAAGGAAGCCTTGCAGGTGGTGCAGTGGGAAAATCTGCTCAATGCCCCGGGCGCGCGGCAAAGTCTGGTAGGCCGCTGGTTGTTCGAGCATTGGTTCCTTGCCCACCTCTACTTCAAGGATGGCGAACCGGGGCATTACTTCCAGTGGGTGCGCTCGCGAACCCCGACCGGGCAGCCGATTGACCTGATCAACACCCGCCGGCCAAACGACGATCCAGGCACCCAGGTGTATTACCGTCTGTGGCCGGTGCAGGGCGTGATCGTGCACAAGACCCACATCACCTATCCGCTGAGCGCGGCGAAAATGGCGCGGATCAAAAGCCTGTTTTACAACGGCAATTGGCAGGTCAACGCCTTGCCGGGATACGGGCCGGAACGTCGGGCCAATCCGTTCACCACATTCGAAGCGATCCCGGCGCAGGCGCGTTATCAGTTCATGCTCGATAACGCCGAATACTTTGTGCGCACCTTCATTCGCGGCCCGGTCTGCCGCGGCCAGATCGCCACCGATGTGATCCGCGATAATTTCTGGGCGCTGTTCCAGGCGCCGGAGCACGACCTCTACATCACCGACCCGAACTATCGCGGCCAGGCCACGCCGTTGCTGGCCATGCCGGGGCAAAACGACGACGTCGGCAGCGTCCTGAGCCTGTGGCATGACTACCGCAACAAACGCAACGAGTACGAAGCGCTGCGCCGGGACAATTACGCCGAGCTGCCGGCGCCGAGCTGGTCGACCCTGTGGGCCGGCAACGACAACGCGCTGCTGAGCATCTTCCGGCATTTCGACAGCGCTTCGGTGAACAAGGGCCTGATCGGCGACGTGCCGCAAACCCTGTGGCTGTTCGACTTTCCGCTGCTGGAGCGCACGTATTATCAGTTGGCGGTCAACTTCGATGTGTTCGGCAACGTGTCGCACCAAGCCCAGACGCGGCTGTACTTCGACCTGATCCGCAACGGCGCCGAACAGAATTTCCTGCGCCTGATGCCGGCCGATTCGCGGGACGATTACCTCAATGATTGGTACCAGAGCGGCGGCCAATTCAAGATGTGGCTGGATTACGAAGCCATCGACAACGACACGCCCACGGCGCTGAAACTGGATGAGAAGGACCCCAAGCGCGACTTCGCAATGCAGTTGCTGTCCCGTTACGGCGAGCTCAATGCCAGGCCCGATCCGATCAACCGTTGCGACGGCGCTTACTGCTCGCGGCCGAACATCGACCCGGCGTTGCAGAGCGCCGAGCAGGCCTTGAGTCGCCTGACTTCACGCCCGGCGGCCGGTTTGCGGGTCATCGATCAGTTGCCGGAAGCGACCATGCTGCGGGTTGAAACGGCAAGTGGTACACGCGAGGTCTACAGCCTGTTGCGCAACCGGGCCCACAGCAACGTGGCGTTCCTGCTGGGCGAGTCGCTGCGGTATCAGCCAGGCCTCGACACCTTGACGATTTTCCCGGGTGTGCTCAGCAGTTACCCGAACTTCATCTTCAACGTTCCCGCCGACCAGGTGCCGGCGTTCGTCGATGCGATGGAAAACGCTAAAGATGCGCACCGCTTCGAGAAAATCGTCGAGCGCTGGGGCATTCGCCGCAGTCATCCGCAGTTCTGGTTTTACTTCCATGACCTGAGTCGCTACCTCCACGAAACCGAGCCGGTGGAAGAGGGCGTGCTGGACATGAACCGGTACGAGAATCTTTGATCGACTTTTGAGGGTAGGCAGTTGTCGGATCTCATAGGCGCCGCCAAACCCTTGTGGGAGCGAGCCTGCTCGCGATAGCGGAATGTCAGTCGAAATTGATTTGCCAGATACACCGCTATCGCGAGCAGGCTCACTCCCACAGGGGAACTGTGGTGGTTTTGGGTCTTGCGGTGGAGGGGCACCCATGTTGATTTCAGTACAGGCACTGCGCGCCATCGCAGCCTGGGCGGTGGTCTGCCACCATTTCATGCAGATTTTCTTCGACTTCCAGGCCCGTGGGCCGGTGGGCCAGGCGTTTATCGACAAAGGCGCCGTGGGCGTCGATATCTTCTTCGTCATCAGCGGCCTGGTGATCTTCCTGTCCACCGAGGGCAAAGCGCTGCCGCCGGTGCGGTTTCTGCTGTACCGACTGTTTCGGATCGTCCCGGCGTACTGGCTGTACACGGTGCTGATGGCGCTGGTGGTCGTGTTCGCACAGCCTGTTTTGCCGGATCAGTCGGTCGACTGGTCGCATTTCCTGCTGTCGCTGTTGTTCATTCCTACAGAGAATCCCGGCGGCTACGGGATTTATCCGACCCTCAACGTCGGCTGGACCCTCAACTACGAGATGCTGTTCTACCTGCTGTTTGGCTGGGCACTGCTGTTCCGCTTGCACTTCAGGTTATTGATCGTCGCGGCGTTGCTGTTCGCGGTGTGCCAGGCCTGGACCGGTTATGGCTGGGTCAGCGAGTTTTACCGTTCGGACATCGTTTACGAGTTCCTGCTGGGGATCGCCATCGGCATGCTTTACCGCCGAGGCTGGATCAAACCGGGGTTGTGGCTACCGCTGCTGGGGATTGGCGGCGCGTTGCTGGCCATTTATCACTGGTCGCCGGCGCCACGTTTCCTGGCCTGGGGCTTGCCGAGTGCGGTGCTGGTGATGGCGTGCATTTCGCTGGAGCGCTATGTCGAGAACAATCGGGTGTTCAAACTGCTCGGCAATTGTTCCTACTCGGTGTACCTGATGCATGTGCTGGTGCTGTCTGCCGGTGGATTTGTCGCACAGCGTTATGGCGTGAATCCCTACGTGATGTTCGCCGTTTGCGCGGCGACTATCGGTCTAGCGTCCTGGGCAAGTTACGAATTTGTAGAAAAACGCAGCTATCAGTGGCTTAAAGCCCGGATTGACGGTGAAACGGCGGCTTAACCGGCGACGGCTCTTTCCCGACAAAAATACTAGGACTTTGTACGGCGCGATGATTGGCGTAAACTGCGCCCAAGCCTGCGAGGAGTTTCCATGACCGCTATTACCATCACCGACGCCGCCCACGATTATCTGGCTGATCTGCTCTCCAAGCAGAACACCCCGGGTATCGGCATCCGCGTCTTTATTACCCAGCCTGGCACCCAGTACGCCGAAACCTGCATTGCTTACTGCAAGCCGGGCGAAGAGAAACCTGAAGACACCGCGCTGGGGCTTAAAAGCTTCACCGCTTACATCGATTCGTTCAGCGAAGCTTTCCTGGACGACGCGGTAGTCGACTACGCCACCGACCGCATGGGCGGCCAGCTGACGATCAAGGCGCCAAACGCCAAAGTCCCGATGGTCAACGCCGACAGCCCGGTCAACGAGCGCATTAATTACTACCTGCAAACCGAGATCAACCCGGGGCTGGCCAGCCACGGCGGTCAGGTCAGCCTGATCGATGTGGTCGAGGACGGCATCGCCGTACTGAAGTTCGGCGGCGGTTGCCAGGGCTGCGGCCAGGCCGACGTCACCCTTCGCGAAGGCATCGAGCGCACCTTGCTCGAGCGCATTCCCGAGCTCAAGGGTGTACGCGATGTGACTGACCACACGCAGAAAGAAAATGCCTACTACTGAGTAAGGTGTTCGCTGCAAACATAGAAAACGGCGCCCCGTGAGCGCCGTTTTTTTATGGGTGATCGATTATCTGTGGCGAGGGGGCTTTGTGGCGAGGGGATTTATCCCCGTTCGGCGGCGAAGCCGTCGCTAAACCTGCTTGCTATGAATGCCTGAAAGAATGCAGGGGGCCGCGTCGCAGCCCAACGGGGATAAATCCCCTCGCCACAGGAAGCCCCCTTATCACAGGGTTGGGCGTGACTCAGGGCCTGTAGAGATGCGCATGCCCCGCGCGATACAGCGATGACTCGCTGAACTGATCACTCCCCAACACCCGACCCACCAGAATCAACGCCGTGCGCCGAAACCCCTTGGCCGCAACCTTTTCGGCAATGTCCGCAATCGTCCCCATCACCCAATCCTGATCCGGCCAGGTCGCCCGGTGGATCACCGCAATCGGGCAGTCCGCGCCGTAATGCGGCAGCAATTCGGCAAGGATTTTCTCCAGATGCTGCACGCCCAAATGAATCGCCATAGTCGCCCCATGCTGCGCCAGACTGCCCAGCTCTTCACCGGCCGGCATCACGGTTTTGTCGGCATAACGGGTCAGAATCACGCTCTGGGAAATGTCGGGCAACGTCAGTTCAGCCCCCAACAACGCCGCACACGCGGCAGTCGCTGTTACCCCGGGAATGATTTCAAACGCAATCCCGAGTTCTCGCAGATAACGAATCTGCTCACCAATCGCCCCGTACAAACTAGGATCACCGGAATGCACCCGCGCCACGTCCTGGCCGTTGGCATGGGCGGTTGTGATCAGTTCGATGATCTGCTCCAGGTGCAATTCGGCGCTGTTGACCACCTGTTCGGCGCAATGGCCTTCCAGTACGGCGGCGGGCACTAAAGAGCCGGCATAGATGATTACCGGGCAACTGCGAATCAGCCGTTGGCCTTTGACGGTGATCAGTTCCGGGTCGCCGGGACCTGCGCCAATGAAGTAGACGGTCATCGTCCATTCCTTTGAAAAAAGAGTCTGTCAGAAAAAGGGCTTGGGCAAGGCTTCAGATGAAGATTGCTCATGATCGAAGGCAGGGAATATCCGGGATCTTACGCAACGCAGGCCAATGCCAGAGTGGCCTGGGCATATTTTTGTCGCGAGATCAGTAGTTTTGCCGGTGCCTGGGCCAACTGTTCGACCAGGGCCAGGGCAGCACTTTCCGCCACGCCGTAGCAGCCGGTGCGTTCGAACGCGATGTCTGAATGATGGCTGAGTTGCGGTTTGTAACCTTGCAGTTGCTCGCTGCTGAAATACATCAGCGGCAATGCGAGTTGCGCGGCCAACTCGATCAGGCCAGGTTCATCACGCTTCAGGTCGATGCTGGCCAGGGCGTTGATCTGGTGAAGTTCGATTTTATGCGCCTGTAATGCCTGATCGAGCAACGCCCGCAGCGTACTGGCGGGGCAGCCGCGCTGGCAGCCCAGGCCGACGACTAAAGTCGGCGCTGTGCCGGTATCAATCATGCGTGGTATTGGCCATCGCTTTTGCGGCGGAACAACCAGGCGCTGATCAGGCCCAGGGCCAGCCAGAACGCGACGTTGGTCAGCTGCGAAGCGATTTTGAACTGTGTTTCCAGGGCTTCCGGAGCCAGCATCGAGTGCACTTCCGGTTGCGGTGCGCCGATCACATGCGGAACGGCGAGAATCGCCACGCCGAGGATCTTCATCAGCCAGTGACGGCTGAACACGATCAGCGCGATGCCGACAGCCGTGGAGGCGGCCGTGCCGATCCACCAGAGTTGCCGTTGCGCCAGATCTGCCGCCGCAGTGCCCGGCAGTTCAGGCGGCAAGCCGAGGGTTGGCGCCAACACGAAGGTCGCGTAACCGGCCAGGCCCCAAAGCAAGCCCTGCGAGGTTTTGGTCGGTGCACGCAGGGTGTAGAGACCGGCGAGCATCAGGGCAAAACCAACGGCAACGACGAGGTTGCCGCCCGTGGTCGACAGCACGCGCTGCCAGCCGTCTTCCGGTTCCCAGGCTTCGGCGTCGTGAGTGTGAGCGGCGACACCGGCGGCGTGTTCGTGAACTTCAACCGCGGCCGGCTCGGATTTTT
Source organism: Pseudomonas sp. RT6P73 (assembly GCF_054897715.1). Lineage (NCBI taxonomy): Bacteria > Pseudomonadati > Pseudomonadota > Gammaproteobacteria > Pseudomonadales > Pseudomonadaceae > Pseudomonas > Pseudomonas sp. RT6P73. The sequence continues at coordinate 2,308,398 of NZ_JBUBUV010000002.1, forward strand.
CGTAGGTTTCGGCCTGCAAAATCAGCGGAGACACCCAGAAGCTTTGCAGCAGGGTCAGCAACAGGGCAGCCAGCAGCCCGGTGAAACCTGCGGTTTGCGCAATACGCTTGATCATGTCGGCAGGTCTCAATGGCACGGGAAGGCGGAGCTGTGACGGGTATCGTGCGCAGCGTTGTGGACCGCTTCGATGTGCGAGAAGCCGGCAAAATACACAAGGCACGCGCCAAGGATCGATGCGCAAACGGCAGCGGTCAGGCGTTGAGTCAGGGTCGTGGTGGTGCTGGCCGTTGTGTGGCGAGTGCTGCTGATGATCGACATGGCGCTTCCCTCTGGTCTGTCAGCGGGTGAATAGAGCGCATGGAAGACCCCTGCGAGTCGGACACGCAAAGGTTCAAACAGCGCCCGCCCACCGCGGGTTTGTCATTCAGTGATCGTAGTGGTCACTTTGTGTTGCGGGCCGGTCTCCGGGCTCACGAGGGGCCAAGGCTTGCGCCTGAACCTGCAAGCATCACCTTCCCATGCCGAACTGCTGGCACAGTGGATTTGACGCTTCGCTCGCTTACCGTTGCGGGGGCAGCACCGGACTGACATGGCCTTGAGTAAAGCACATGATTCACCGGTTTCCCGTTTCACCCTGTGAAGGGCACCCGTAACAAGGCGTGTAGGAGAGCATGGGCGGGGGTTTGGCGTCAATTGGCAGGGGTTCTCATCTTGGAATTGAGTCGAGAACCTGTGGCGAGGGGATTTATCTGTGGCGAGGGGGCTTGCCCCCGTTGGGTTGCGAAGCGACCCCCTGCATTCTTTCAGGCATAGCCCGCAAGCAGGTTTTGCGACGGCTTCGCCGCCGAACGGGGGCAAGCCCCCTCGCCACAGGGAATCACGAGTGCCTCACGGACATTGACCCGCCCCGACGCGATGCGTAGCCTTGCGCTTTCGAGGTTCTTCGGCATTTGCCGAAGCTAAGAAGGGAACGCGGTCGATGCCGCGGCTGCCCCCGCAACTGTGAACGGTGATGTTCGCTGCCACGCCACTGCAAGCCCTGTCCAACGGGTTCGCGGGAAGGCGCAGCGAATGCCAGGCCAACTGCCCGGCACACCGTCAGCCAGGAGACCTGCCTCGACACAGATTCTCACTACAACCGGGCGGGGTGATCCGGTGGCGAACTCTTCCGCGCGCGTCCGTCGCTGCGATTGTCGTCCCGTATGCCCGCCACCTAGCCAAAGGGCATCCGATGAAAACACTGGCCAAACTCCCCGTCACCATCGTTACCGGCTTCCTCGGCTCGGGCAAAACCACCCTGCTGCGGCACATGCTCGACAACGCTCAGGGCCGCCGCATCGCGGTGATCGTCAACGAGTTTGGCGAGCTGGGCATCGACGGCGAAATCCTCAAACAGTGCTCCATCGGTTGCACTGAAGAAGAAGCCAACGGCCGCGTCTATGAACTGGCCAACGGCTGCCTGTGCTGCACCGTCCAGGAAGAATTCTTCCCGGTGATGCGCGAACTTGTCGCCCGTCGCGGCGACCTCGACCACATCCTCATCGAAACCTCCGGCCTGGCGCTGCCAAAACCACTGGTTCAAGCCTTCCAGTGGCCGGAAATCCGCAGCGCCTGCACCGTTGACGCGGTCATCACCGTGGTCGACAGCCCAGCGGTCGCCGCTGGCACCTTCGCCGCGTTCCCGGACCAGGTCGATGCCCAGCGCAAACTCGACCCGAACCTGGACCACGAATCGCCGTTGCACGAGCTGTTCGCCGACCAACTGGCCAGCGCCGACCTAGTGATCCTCAACAAGGCCGATCTGATCAGCCCTGAAGACCTGGCCCGCGTACGCCTGGAAGTCGCTGAAGAGCTGCCGCCGGCAGTAAAAGTCATCGAAGCCAGCAGCGGTCGTGTGCCACTGGACGTGCTGATCGGCCTCGGTGCCGGTTCCGAAGAACACATCGACAGCCGTCACAGCCATCACGATCACCACCACGAAGGTGAGGACGATCACGATCACGACGCTTTCGATTCGATCTCCATCGAGCTGCCGCAAGCTGACGAAAGCCTGCTGCTGGACGCGCTGACCCAATTGGTGGTTCAGCACGGCATCCTGCGGGTCAAAGGTTTCGCGGCGATCCCGAACAAACCGATGCGCCTGCTGATCCAGGGCGTGGGCACGCGTTTCGACAAGCATTTCGACCGTCAGTGGGGCGCCGACGAAGCGCGCGCCACGCGCCTGGTATTGATCGGCCAGGAACTGGACGGAATTCTAATCGAAGCGCAATTGCGCGCCGCGCTCAGCGCTTAAGCCATGCACCTGCTCAGGACCCAGCCCGGCGGTTTCGTGTCGGATGACAACATTGCCGACCTTGGACAAACCCCCGCCGAGCTGGTGATCCTGTGCAGCGGCGACTCAAGCCTGGCGCTGCTCGCCGAAGCGGCGCAGCAGTTGCCGGATGATTACCCCAGCGTGCGGCTGGCCAACCCGATGCAGGTGCAGAATCATGCGTCGGTCGACCTGTATGTCGACGAAGTGCTGCGCCACGCCAAGGTAATTCTGATTTCGCTGCACGGCGGCATTGCCTATTGGCGTTACGGTGTCGAGCGTCTGGTGGAACTGTCCCAACGCGGCGTGCAGCTGATTCTGGTGCCCGGCGATGATCGCCCGGACCCGGAACTCAGCGACCTCAGCACCGTGTCTGCCGGCGACCGCGACCGCCTCTGGCAGTTTTTGCGTCAGGGTGGCATGGCCAATGCCCTGGATTTTTTCCGTTGCCTGGCCAATCGCTGGCTGGATCGCGATTACGTGTGGGCCGAGCCGCAAACCCTGCCGCGCACGGCGATTTACCACCCGCACAAAAGCCCCGCAGATCTTCACGATTGGCAAGCCGACTGGCAGGCCGGTCAACCGGTGGCGGCCGTGCTGTTTTACCGCTCGCACTTGCAGGCGGCGAACACCGCATTCATCGATGTTTTCTGCCAGCGTTTGCAGGCAGCGGGCTTGAATCCGTTGCCGATTGCGCTGGCCAGTTTGAAAGAGCCCGGCTGCCTGACGGTGGTCGAGGACCTGCTGGATGAAGTCGAGGCGGGGGTGATTCTCAACACTACCGGCTTTGCCCAATCCAGCCCCGAAGCGCCGCATCTACGACCGTTTCGCCGCAACATCCCAGTAATCCAGGCGATCTGCGCCCAGGACAACGAGCCGGGCTGGCGTGCCAGTGAACAGGGCCTCGGCCCGCGTGATCTGGCGATGCACATCGCCTTGCCGGAACTGGACGGCCGGATCATCAGCCGGCCGATCAGCTTCAAGGACCTGGCGTGGCGCAGCGAGCGCAGTCAGTCGGACGTGGTGTGCTATCGGGCGCAACCGGAACGCATGGATTTCGTCGCCGAACTGGCGCGGCGCTGGATCGATCTGGCCCGGGTGCCAAATCGCGAAAAACGCATCGCGCTGATCCTCGCCAACTACCCGACCCGCGACGGACGGATCGGCAATGGCGTTGGCCTCGACACCCCGGCCGCCGCGCTGAACATCCTGCGTGCGCTGCACACCGAAGGTTATCCGCTGCCCGCCGAATTGCCGGAGAGCGGCACTGCGTTGATCCAGCAATTGCTCGGCGGCGTCAGCAACGACCTCGACACCATCGACCAGCGTCCCTGCCAGCAAAGCCTGGCGATGGACGACTATCGGGCGATGTTCAACACATTGCCCGAGGCCAATCAGCAAGCCGTGCTGGAGCGCTGGGGCACGCCCGACAGCGATCCGATGTGCCGTGACGGACGCATGATGATCGCCGGGCTGCGTTTTGGCCTGACCTTTGTCGGCATTCAACCGGCGCGGGGTTATCAGGTTGATCCGAGCGCGGTGTATCACGACCCGGATCTGGTGCCGCCCCACGGTTATCTGGCGTTCTACTTCTGGCTGCGCAATACCTATGGCGCTCACGGCGTGATCCACGTCGGCAAGCACGGCAACCTCGAATGGTTGCCGGGCAAAGGTGTCGGGCTGTCGGAAAACTGCTGGCCGGACGCGCTGCTCGGGCCGCTGCCGAATATCTATCCATTTATCGTCAACGACCCGGGCGAGGGCGCCCAGGCCAAGCGCCGCACCCAGGCGGTGATCATCGATCACCTGATGCCGCCGCTGACCCGCGCCGAAACCTACGGCCCGCTGCGCAACCTTGAGTTGCTGGCCGACGAGTATTACGAAGCACAATTGCTCGATCCGCGCCGCGCCCGGGAGTTGCAGCGCGACATTCTGCAACTGGTGCGCGAGACGCACATCGACCGTGAGCTGCAACTGGACGAAAAGCTCAACAGCGATGCCGATGCGGCGATCTGGTTGCCACGGCTGGACACGTACCTGTGCGACTTGAAAGAGTCGCAGATTCGCGATGGCCTGCACATCTTTGGCGAGTCGCCGACCGGGCGCTTGCGTATCGATACGTTGTTGGCGCTGTTGCGCATTCCCCGTGGCGATGGTCGTGGGGCGCAGTCGAGTTTGTTGCGGGCGTTGGCGAAGGCGTTTGAGTTGGGGTTTGATCCGCTGGATTGTGCGTTGGCCGAGCCGTGGACCGGGCCTCGGCCCGTTGAGCTGTTGAGCGTTACTGATGAAGTGTGGCGCACGGCTGGCGATACCCGCGAACGGCTGGAGCTTTTCGCCGCCCAGATGATCTCGCTGACACTGAACCCATCTCAAGCCAACCACAATCCCTGTGGGAGCGGGCTTGCCCGCGAAGGCGGTGTATCTGACAACTCATTGTCGCCTGACACTACGCTTTCGCGGGCAAGCCCGCTCCCACAGGGTTCTATGTGGACTGAAGTTAGCGCCATCCTTGAGAGCCTGCTTGAAGTCGTCGCCCCGCGTCTGGACGCCTGCGGCCCCGCAGAAATGCGCGGCCTGCTCGACGCCTTGAGCGGCCGTTTTGTCCCGTCCGGCCCCAGCGGTGCACCGAGTCGCGGTCGTCTGGACGTGCTGCCGACCGGGCGCAATTTCTACTCGGTGGACGTGCGCAACCTGCCGACCACCACGGCGTGGCGGATCGGTTTCCAGTCGGCGAACCTGATTCTCGAACGGTACTTGCAGGACCATGGCGATCACCTGCGCCAGCTCGGGCTTTCCGTCTGGGGCACCGCGACCATGCGTACCGGCGGTGACGACATCGCCCAGGCCATGGCGCTGATGGGTGTGCGCCCGGTCTGGGCTACCGGCAGTCAACGGGTCGACGACTTTGAAATTCTGCCGCTGAGCTTGCTCGACCGTCCGCGTGTGGACGTGACCTTGCGGGTTTCCGGATTCTTCCGTGATGCGTTTGCCAACCTGATCCGCCTGTTCGACGCCGCCGTGCAAGCGGTCGCCGCGCTCGACGAACCGGACGACTTAAACCCGTTGGCCGCCAAGGTGCGTGCCGAACGTGAAGCATTGATGCAATCGGGTCTCGATGAAGACGCGGCCGGGTGTCAGGCCGGTTGGCGGATTTTCGGTGCCAAACCCGGTGCTTATGGCGCCGGCGTGCAGGGCGCCATCGACGGTCGTCTGTGGCAAAGTCGCGAGGACCTGGCCGAGGTTTACCTGAACTGGGGCGGCTACGCTTACGGCGGGTCCGATGAAGGCACCGCCGCCCGCGAACAATTCGCCCAGCGCCTGAGCCAGGTTCAGGCCGTGCTGCAAAACCAGGACAATCGCGAGCATGACTTGCTCGATTCCAACGACTATTACCAGTTCCAGGGCGGCATGCTCGCCGCGGTGGAAAGCCTCAGCGGCGAAGCGGCGGCCAGTTACCATGGCGATCACAGTCAGCCGGACTTGCCAAAGATCCGCACCTTGAAGGAAGAGCTGAACCGGGTGATCCGCTCCCGGGCGGCCAATCCGAAGTGGATCGACGGGGTGAAGCGTCACGGCTATAAAGGCGCGTTCGAACTGGCGGCGACGGTGGATAATCTGTTCGCGTTCGACGCCACGACGCAACTGATCGACGATCATCAATATGCGTTGCTGGCGGATGCGTATTTGCTCGATCCGGCAACCCGGGATTTTGTCCGTGAGCATAATCCCCATGCGCTGCGCGACATGACCGAGCGGATGCTCGAGGCGCAGCAGCGGGGGATGTGGCAGGAACCGGGCGCGTATCGCGAGGCACTGGAAAATCTCTTGCTGGATATAGAAGAAGACAGCTAATGCGCCGCAAAACCCTGTAGGAGCGAGGCTTGCCCGCGAAGAGGCCTTCACATTCAATATTGATATCGACTGGATAGACGCCTTCGCGGGCAAGCCTCGCTCCTACAGGTACAAGGTGTGCCTGCTACCGACCATGACCGAGATATAAAAATGACCGACACCCCGCATTTCCCGCTCTCCGCCGTGGTCGGCGCCGACGATCTGAAGCTCGCCCTCTACCTGACCGCCATCGACCCGAAAATCGGCGGCGTGCTGATTGAAGGCCCGCGCGGCATGGCCAAATCGACCCTCGCCCGAGGTCTGGCGGACTTGCTGGCCAGCGGTCAATTCGTCACCTTGCCCCTCGGCGCCACCGAAGAACGACTGGTCGGAACCCTCGATCTCGACGCCGCCCTGAGCGAAGGCCGCGCACAATTTTCCCCCGGTGTATTGGCCAAGGCCGACGGCGGTGTGCTTTACGTCGATGAAGTCAATCTGCTGCCCGATCACCTCGTCGATCTGTTGCTCGACGTGGCCGCCAGCGGCACCAACCTGATCGAGCGCGACGGCATTTCCCACCGGCATTCGGCGAAGTTCGTATTGATCGGCACCATGAACCCGGAAGAAGGCGAACTACGGCCGCAACTGCTCGACCGTTTTGGCCTGAACGTCGCCCTCAGTGGCCATACCGCACCGGCCGAACGTGGCCAGATCATCCGCCGGCGTCTGGATTTCGACAGTGACCCCCAGCGGTTTTGCGCCGAATGGGAAGGTCAGCAGCAGTCGCTCCGTGAACGCTGCCAGAAGGCGCGCAGCCTGTTGGCGAGTATTCCCCTGGATGATGAAGCTCTGGCACAGATTACCGAGCGTTGTTTCGCCGCCGGTGTCGATGGTCTGCGCGCCGATCTGGTCTGGTTGCGCGCGGCCCGTGCTCACGCCGCATGGCGAGGGGCGAGCACCATCGCCGAGGAAGATATCGACGCCGTGGCCGAGTTCGCCCTGCGTCATCGTCGTCGCGAGCAATCGCCATCGGCGCCACAACACAACCAGTCGCCTTCGGCTCAACCTTCCAGCCTGAGCGAAGGCCAGGGCCAGTGGGGCGAAATGCCCGCCCAGGCGTTGCCTGTCGGTGCCAGGCGTGAAGTGCCGAGCTGGCCAAAAAAGCCCTAGGCATTCGCCCTCGATCTGACGCGGGGGCGAATGCCAGACCCCGCGCAGGACGGCTGGATAACGGTAAACAGGGCAAGCGTCACGCCGCGCGCAGCGGCTCGATCAACTGGCCCGGCACCTTGCTCAATGGTCGCCCTCGTCAGCACAAAGATGTGCTGTTCCATCTGCGTACCCGATCCCCTCATGAACTGTGGCTAGTGATCGTCGACGCGTCAGCCTCGACCCGTCGTCATCAGGCGTTGAGCGATGCCAAGGGTTTGCTCGCGCAAGTGTTCGACGACGCGTATCGACAGCGCGCGCGTCTGGCGTTATTGACTGCGAGTGGCCATGCGCCGAAGTGGCAGGTGCAAGGCTTGAAAGCGACAGCAGGGTTGTGTGGCTGGCTCGATAACCTGGGCGCGGGCGGCGGCACGCCGTTGTTGGCGGCGTTGGGCGAAGCGGGGCGCTGGCTGGCGGCACGGCAAAAACGCTTTCCCGCGGAACAGCAAAGGTTGTTGCTGCTGACCGATGGGCGATTGAAGGAATGGCCGGGGTTACCGGTGCTGGATTGCCCAGGGTTATTGATTGATATCGAACGCGGGCCGATTCGGCTAGGTCGGGCCAGACAGATGGCGGCAGAGCTGCAAGCAGATTATCGGCATATTGATGAGCTGATTTCAGGCTGAGATCTGTGTTGTTTGCAACGGCCCCATCGCGAGCAGGCTTCACCTCGATTCCGGATAATCATGCAATTCGAGATCGCTGCCCTATGCTCTGAGGGCCATTCGATCAAAGGAATGAATCATGCGCGTACTTGCCGTTAACCCTCAGAACGATTTCCGCGTCAAAGCCTATGCCGGCACCAACGGCGTGCTGTTGGCCATGGATCTGGCCGAACCCCGTCGAAAAGGCCTGCTGGGTTTTGCCATCGAAAAGCAGCAGGGCAACAAACCCTGGCTGTTTTTGTTCAATAGCCTGACGTTCCCGGGCAAGTCCCATACCTTTCCGCAATTCCACGCCACCCCGAGCAATATCGCGCCGTTACAGAAATTCCGCTGGGCCGATTACGCGGTCAATCCGGGGCTGACGATTCAATACCGGGTCTATCTGGCCTACGGCAGCGCCGATACGCCGCAACTGGGTGAGTTCCTGGAGGTGACGGTCACTTCCGACGATGGCCACCCCGGCAACCAAAGTGTCAATTTCAACCGCGCCGTGGCTGCCAGCCAGGCGTTCCAGCGCAAGTTTCCCGAACTCGACGCACTCCTCAGCGGCAAAGACAGATTGCCCATCGAAGCCTGGCCCGATGCCCCGCGCCAATGGCTGGAGAATGGTTTGCTCGGGCGTTTGCTGGGTTTTATCGAGCGTGCCGTCGATGGCCAGTGGGCCCTGGATATCGCCATCTACGAATACCAGTTACCGGTGATTGTCGAGGCGGTGAACGCGGCGTACGAGCGCGGCGTGGAGGTTCGCGTCCTCTATCACGCGCAACCGGACGAAGACACCACCGCCATGAACGAGGCGAGTCTGGAAAAGATCCCGGCGGCGAACAAGCGCGGACGCGTCACCCACAGCATTTTCCACAACAAGTTCATGGTTCTGAGCCGGCTCGACGGCGCGGGTCTGCGCCAGCCTGAGGCCGTGCTCTGCGGCAGCACCAACTTCACCCCCAACGGCATTTACCGCCAGGCCAACGTGGTGCATGTGCTGGACGATCGTCTGCTTGGCGCGAGTTACCTGCAAACGTTCGAACAGGTCTGGAACACACCGGCAGATGTCGGCGCCACGCGGCGATGGCTCACGCAACACAACCCGATGGACCGGACCCAAACGTTGTTCGCCGGATTTTCACCGCGCTCGGGTGAGGGTGACTTGCATGAGTTCGCCGACATCATCAACGGGGCAAAAAAAGACCTGCTGTTCGTCACCGCGTTCACCTTGCCCGACGCCATCCTCAACGCCTTGCTCGGCCAGCCCCACGACGACATCCTGCGCTACGGCCTGCAAAACTCCGCAAGCAAAATCACCGGATTCCACGCCGACCGCACCGCTGAATTCACCACGGTTGCGCTGCTCAATACCGGCCTGGAAGGTTGGCTCCTGGAAAGCAAGGAAGGTCAGAAGGGCAACCTGCTGGTGCACACCAAAGCTATCGTGACCGATTTCACCACCGATACGCCGACGATCATCAGCGGCAGTCATAACCTCAGTGCGGCGGCCAGTCGCAGCAATGACGAGAACTACCTGATCATTCGCGGCGATACCGATTTGGCGGATCGTTATGGGCTGGAATTGCTGCGGTTCTATGAGCATTACCGGTTTCGCTATTACGCGAAAAAACTGGCGCTCAAGCAGGTCCAGCCGTTGGCGGCGGGTGACAGCTGGACTGATGATTATTATGTCGAGGGGAATTTGCGTCAGTTGTCGAGGTTGCGGTTTTCCGGGCAGTAATCGTTGGCCTTACTGGCCCCATCGTCGGAACGCCGCCCGGAGCAGGCTCGCTCCCACATTGGATCTCCTTATGACGAAGATCCCTGTGGGAGCTAGCCTGCTAGCGATGGGGGCGACACAGTTTCAGCGGGTCAGCGAAACAAATTCGTGCGCGCCAACTCAATCACCTCATCCCCACGCCCACTCATCACCGCTTTAAGCATGTACAAACTGAACCCTTTGGCCTGTTCCAGCTTGATCGTCGGTGGCATCGCCAGTTCCTGAGTCGCCGTCACCACGTCCACCAGCACGGGCCCGTCATGCGCCAGCGCCCGGCGCAGGGCCGGTTCCAGCGCCTCGGATTCCTCGATACGAATCCCCAGAATCCCCATGGCATTGGCCATCGCCGCGAAGTCCGGATTGTGCAGGTCTGTGCCGGTATCCAGCAGCCCGCTGGATTTCATTTCCATGGCCACGAACCCGAGCGAGGCATTGTCGTAGACGATGATTTTTACCGGCAGCTTCAGTTGCGCCAGCGAGATGAAATCCCCCATCAACATGCTGAAACCGCCATCGCCGGACAGCGAAATCACCTGCCGCCCAGGAAACGCCGCTTGCGCGCCAATGGCCTGGGGCATCGCGTTCGCCATGGAGCCGTGATTGAACGAGCCAAGCAGACGGCGCTTGCCATTCATTTTCAGATAACGCGCAGCCCAGACCGTTGGCGTGCCCACATCGGCGGTGAAGATCGCATCGTCATCGGCCAGTTCACTGAGCAGGCGGGTGAGGTATTGCGGATGAATCGGCCGCCCCGGCGCCGAAGGTTGAGCCAGGTCATCAAGCCCCTGACGCGCCTTTTGGTAGTGCTTGAGGGAGGACTCGAGAAAGCTCCGATCACCACAATAAGGCAGGCGCGGCAGCAACGCGGCGAGGGTTTCGCCAACATCGGCGGCGATGCCCAAATCCAGCGTGGTGCGTCGTCCGAGGGCTTGCGGGTCGTGGTCGATCTGGATGATGGTGGCGTCGGTGGGGTAGAACTGGCGATAGGGAAAGTCAGTCCCGAGCATCACCAGCGTGTCGCAGTTGAGCATCGCATGGTAACCAGAACTAAAGCCGATCAGCCCGGTCATGCCGACGTCGAACGGATTGTCCCACTCCACGTGCTCCTTGCCGCGCAACGCATGCACCACCGGCGCACCGAGGGCGTCGGCCAACGCCACCACCTGATCGTGGGCGCCCGCGCAGCCGGCGCCACACATCAGCGTCACGGCTTTGCTTTGACTCAGCAATTCGACCAGCCGATCCAGGTCGTGAGGCGCGGGCAGGGTGCGGGGTTTTGCAAGCGCCGGCCAGGGTTTGAGGTTGTCTTCGACCTCGTGCAGCGCCACGTCGCCGGGAATCACCACCACCGCGACGCCGCGATTGAGGATGGCACTGCGCATCGCCCGGTGCAGCACCTGGGGCATTTGCGCCGGGTTGCTCACTAGCTCGACAAAGTGGCTGCATTCCTTGAACAGTTCCTGCGGGTGGGTTTCCTGAAAGTAATTCAGGCCCACTTCCGAGGACGGAATCTGCGCGGCGATGGCCAACACCGGCACATGGTTTTTGTGGCAATCGAACAGCCCGTTGATCAAGTGCAGATTGCCCGGCCCGCAACTGCCGGCGCACACCGCCAGTTCCCCGGTGACCGCCGCTTCGGCGCCAGCGGCGAACGCGGCGACTTCCTCGTGGCGCACGTGCATCCACTCGATGCTGTCCATGGTGCGCAGGGCCTCGGTCAGGCCGTTGAGGCTGTCGCCCGTCAGGCCCCAGATGCGTTTCACGCCGGCCTGTTCAAGGGTGGTTGCCAGTTGCTGGGCAATGGTGATTTTCGCCATGGGGTGCTCCAGTGATTGATGAATTGTCCTCGGGGTTAAAAGAGGACAACGCTGGGGCAACCATGACTCACCTGAATGTTCGATTACTTGACCATCGCCTGCCGGTACTGGCGCGTACGCCGGGCGATGTACAGTTGATCGAGAATCAACGCCCAGATCGCCGAAACCTGTGGCCGGGTCTTGCGCCCGCGGCTCAGGCGATGCAGCTGGAACTTCACCACGGCCATGCTCGCCAGGGCGGCCAGCGGTTTGCGTTTCCAGCGGATCGGCGGCAATTGCGGGTGACTGTTCTGGCCTTCGCGCCAGCGTTTGACCAGCTGCGGCTCGATGGCCAGCGCCGTGCCGATACCGGCCATGGAGATGCCGCTGTCGAGCACTTGTTCGACGATGGCCAGACGACGGATCCCGCCTGTCACCATCACCGGCATGTTCGCAACGCTGGCCAGTTCGCCGGCCATTTCCAGGAAGTACGCCTCCCGCGCCAAAGTCCTGCCGTCCCGTGCTTCGCCTTGCATGGCCGGTGCTTCGTAGCTGCCACCGGAGAGTTCCAGCAAATCCAGCTGTTGGTCGTTGAGCCACTGGATCACTTGCCGGGCGTCGTCGGCGTCGAAGCCGCCGCGCTGGAAGTCTGCCGAGTTGAGTTTTACCGCCACGCAAAACTGTGGCGACACGGCTTGGCGAACCGCGCTGACCACTGCCAACAACAGACGGGCGCGATTCTCCAGCGAGCCCCCCCAACGGTCAGTGCGGCGATTGGTCAAGGGCGAGAGGAACTGGCTGATCAGGTAGCCGTGCGCCGCATGAATCTGCACGCCCGTGAAACCGGCTTTTTCCGCCAGGGCCGCGCTGGTGGCGAAGCGTTGGATGACCTCGGCAATATCGCTTTCCGACATCGGCTTGGGTACGGCAAACATCTTGGAAAAAGAGCCCAGATCCAGCGCCACGGCCGACGGTGCCCAGGCTTGCTGGTCGAGGTTGGCCATGGTCTGGCGGCCGGGATGATTGAGCTGCATCCAGAAATGTGCGCCACCGGACCGGCCGATGGTCGCCCACTGACGGAACTGCTCAAGATGTCGTTCGTCTTCCAGCACGACGCCCGCGGGGCCGGTCATGGCGCGGCGATCGATCATCACGTTGCCGGTCAGCAACAGGCCCGTTTCGCCCTCGGCCCAAGCCTGATACAGCTGAAACAGCGCGCTGGACGGCGCTTGCCCGGTATCCGCGAGGTTCTCTTCCATCGCCGCTTTGGCGATGCGATTGGCGAGGGTCTGGCCGTTGGGCAACTTCAGCGTTTGGAAGGGCGACATGCTTGACTCCTCATCAGTAAAGCGTAGAGGCTAAGCTTAAAGTTAACTTTAATGTCAAGCAGCCAAGCGAGGCCGTGATGAAGATTGGTGAATTGGCGCAATTGAGCGGGTTGAACCCGTCGCGCATTCGGTTTTACGAGGCTCAGGGCTTGATCCAGCAGGTGGAGCGTCTGGCCAACGGCTATCGGCGTTACCCGCAACAAGTCTTGCAAACCCTGAAGATCATCCAGTGCGCCCAGCAGGCCGGATTCAGTCTTGAAGAGCTGAAGTTGTTGTTGCCGGACACGGTGACAGGCGAGTTCAAGCACGATGAACTGGTGGCCGGTTTAGGACGCAAAGTCGAACAGATCGAAGCGATGCAACTGCACCTAGCGCAGAGCAAGGCGCAGTTGCTGGGGTTGATCGAAAACATTCAGGCACGGCCCGAAGGGATGGCCTGTGGTGAGAATGCCGAGCGGGTACTGGCGTCGCTCAAGCATTAGTTCTGACCGAGACAGTTTTCGCCAAAGGCCTGGTAACGCAAGACGTGGGTGGTGCCCGCGGTATCAATATAGGTCATCTCCCGAGGGAGGGGGCCGCAACCATCGCTGCTGGTCATGTTGAGCACTTTGGCAATATGGAGCGGCGTCGAATACTTATAGTCCTCGACTTTCGGCGTGCTGGAATTATCGACGGAAGCGGCCGCTGCAACACCGCTCAGACTGATCAAAAACAGGGCGGACAGAATGCGTTTCATGATAGGGCTCTCGTAATGGCTACTGAACGATTTCAGTGGCAGTACGACGAGCCCCGTTGGGGTTTATTCCAGGCTCAGGGAAAAACTTTTCTGCGCGGGGATCGGATTGCGCATCAGCGTGCCGACCACCAGCGCCCCCAGCAAGGCCAGCAAACCGGCGACGATAAGCAGCAGACTGAAGCCGCCGACGAATGCCTGGCGCGCCAACGGTTCGACCAGTGGGCGTGCGGTTTCCGGTAGCAGGTTCATCGCCGCGGTCATGTCACCGGCGACCACCCGCGAGGCAATGCCCTGGGTCTGGCCAAGCCATTGCTCGCCCTTAGTCGACAGGCTGGTGCGCAACAGCAGTTCGGTATGGCTGGACAGCAATGCACCGAAGACGCCGATGGCCAGTACGATTGCGCTGAAACGCATGGTGGTGCTCATGCCCGAGGCCATGCCGGTGCGCTCGCGGGGTACGCAGGCCATGATGTTTTTCTGCGTGTCGCCATTGAGCAAACCGGCCCCGGCGCCCGTTACGGCAATGGCCAATGCGAACGGCAGGTAACCGCCGCTGCTGACGGCCCAGGCGCTGAGCAGGTTGCCGCTGCCGACCAGCGTCAATCCCGCTGCCATCAGCGTTGCAGGGGCAAATCGATGGGCCAGTCGCGCGCCAATTCGCGGGCAAATCAACATGGTCGCCGCAAACGGCAACATCCCCAGCCCCGAGGCGATGGCTGAGAAGTCCAAGCCGTTTTGCAGGTAGAACGGCAGCAACGTCATCATCACCTGGGCGCAACCGGCATAGGCAAACATGCCGAGCAGGGCGCCGATGAAACGCGGATGCTTGAACAATTGCAGATCGACCATCGGCCGCTGCTGCATCCGCTCAATCAGCACAAACAACCCCAACAGCAGTGCGCCACCGATAAGCCTGGCGTAGGTGAGCGGGTTGCTCCAGCCGATCCGGTTGGCTTCGATCAAGCCCCAGATCAGGCACAGCAAGCTCGCACTGAACGCCAGGCTGCCCCAGGGATCGAGCCGCGCAGACTGAGTGTTCCTCGATTCCGGCACGGCGCGCCAGACCATGTACATCAGGAACAACCCGACCGGCAGGTTGAGGTAGAAGATCCAGCGCCAGCCGACAGACTCGGTGATCAGCCCGCCGACCGTCGGCGCGGCGGTCATTGCCACGCCCATGCACGCGCCCCAGAACGCCCAGGCCTTGGCCCGTTCGACTTCATCGTGGAAGGTGTGGCCAATGGCGGCCAGGGCAGAGGTCAGCAACAATGCCGCGCCGACACCCTTGATCGCCCGCGCGATATCGAGGAACAACGCAGTGGGCGCCGCGCCGCAACCGATGGAGGCAAGGATGAAAATGCCCAGGCCACAGAGCATGGTTTTCTGCCGGCCAAAGCGATCGGCGATGCTGCCAGCGGGCAGCAACAAAGCCGCGAACGCCAGCATGTACGCGCTGACTACCCATTCGATGTCGGCAAAATTCGCGCCCAGGTCCCGCGCGATGGTCGGCAGGGTGACGGCGACGATGTTGGTGTCGAGCACGATCAGCGAGCACACACCGGAGGCGGTCAGTAAGGTAAGACGCGGACTGACCCGGCTCATTGTGTGATTGCCTTTTGGGCAAGAGCGTTGGCCGCAGCGGTGACAAGAGGTTTGACGTACATGACATTGGCTCTCTACTGTGATTGGTAATGAGCTTATCGCGATCGATTACGGGCTTCGTTAGCCCGGTATCGGGATTTCATTACCTTTGAGCTAATGCGCCCATGGACATACGGCATTTCCGCTACTTTCTGGCTGTTGCCCGGCAAGGCAACTTCACCCGCGCCGCTGAACAGCTCGGTATAGCACCGCCAACCTTGACTCGACAGATCCAGGACATGGAGAACGAACTCGGCACGCGCCTGTTCGTGCGCCAGACACGTGAGGTCAGCCTGACCGAGGCCGGTGCCGCGTTAATGATCGAGGCCGAGGCGACGGTGCGGCAATTCGAGTACGCCCAGCACAATGCCAAGCGGGCCGGACGCGGGGATATCGGTCATATCGAACTCGGCTACGTGGCGTCGGCGGTGTACTCGGGGTTGTTGCAAAAACAGGTGCAGGCCTTCAGTCGCGAGTGTCCGGACGTCAGCTTCAATGTTCGGGAAAGCCCCATGTTGTCGTTGCCGGCCATGGTGGTCGAGGGGCGATTCGATATTGGTTATGTCCGCTCACCCATGACCCTGCCCGATGGCCTGGAGGCCATTCGCCTGGATGCAGAAGGCTTTGTGCTGGCGCTGTCCACCGAGTCCTGGTTGTGTCGTTTGCCGGAGATCAGTCCGGAGCATCTGCAAAACGAGACGTTCATCCTGCCGGAGCAAATCAGCGGCACATTGCAAGTCGCCGCCGAGGGCGGATTTGCGCCGAAACTGGGTGCGCAGCCGGGCGGCCTGGTGGCGGTGATTGCGCTGGTTTCGTTGGGGCAGGGCGTGGCGGTGGTGCCGGAGTCGGTGGTCGGGCATGTCGGTTTGCCTGGCGTGGTTTACCGGACCGTCAAAGGTTGCGAGGCGACGTCGTGGCTGTCGTTGATTCATCGGCGGTTCGAGAAGTCGGCCGCGGTGGTCAGGTACATTGAGCAGGTCAAAAAGCGCTGATTACAGATTTTGTAATGATTTCCAACTGTAGGAAATGCCGCTTTGGCCTGTACGCTCCAAGGCCTTTTTCCTTTCAGGACTTGCATGAACACCCTCTTGGAGCCTCCCGGTTATCCTTTCTCCTCGCGCTACCACGCGGTCTTGATGCACGCGAAACATCCGGTTTTCCGACTTCCGATTCCCCTTGTCACTTCACCGCCACGGCCTCTGCGCCGCGCCTTGCCGTGCCCGGCTTTCTGAATTCACTGAAGATTGAGACGTTTTTATGGAATGGATAGCTGACCCCACCGCATGGCTGGGCCTGTTGACTCTAATTGTGCTGGAGTTGGTGCTGGGCATCGACAACCTGGTGTTTATCGCCATCCTTGCTGACAAGCTGCCGCCCGAGCAACGTGACCGTGCGCGGCTCATCGGTTTGTCCCTGGCGTTGCTGATGCGCCTGGGCCTGCTGGCGAGTATTTCGTGGCTGGTGACCCTGACTCAGCCGTTGTTCGAGGTGTTCGACAAGAGCTTCTCCGGCCGCGACTTGATCATGCTGTTCGGTGGTGTGTTCTTGTTGTTCAAGGCCACCATGGAATTGCACGAGCGACTCGAAGGCCATGTCGGCCAGCGCGCTTCGAATTCGACCTATGCGATGTTCTGGCCGATCGTGGCGCAGATTGTGGTGCTCGATGCGGTGTTCTCCCTCGATGCGGTGATTACCGCGGTGGGCATGGTCGATGAGCTGGCGGTGATGATGATCGCGGTGATTATTTCCATCGGCCTGATGATCGTCGCCAGCAAGCCGCTGACCCGTTTCGTCAATGAACACCCGACGGTGATCATGCTCTGTCTGGGCTTTCTGATGATGATCGGCTTCGCGCTGACCGCTGAAGGCTTGGGATTCCACATTCCGAAGGGCTACCTGTACGCGGCCATTGGTTTCTCGATCCTGATCGAGGTCTTCAACCAGATTGCCCGGGCTCGCCGTAAAAAATCGATGCAGGGCCTGCGACCGATGCGTGAGCGCACGGCCCACGCCGTGTTGCGTTTGCTCGGTGGCCGCTCGCTGGCGGTGGAGGAGGTTGGCGAAGAAATTGCCGACCTGCTGGAGAACGGTGAAGCGCCGAGCACAGGTCTGTTCAACCGTCGCGAACGGGTGATGATCAGTGGTGTGCTGCAACTCGCCGAGCGACCGATCCGCACCTTGATGACCGTGCGCGCCGATGTCGATCACATCGACCTGTCCGACGATGCCGAAGCCATTCGTACGCGCCTGATGAATTCGTCCTACTCACGGCTGCCGCTGATTCGCGATGGCGCGGTGGATGAGCCGCTGGGCTTCGTGCACAAGAAGGAATTGCTCAAGGAATACCTGGCCGGCAACCAGCCCGGTCTTGAGTGTCTGGCGCGCAAAACCATCAACTTGCTGGACAGTTACTCGATCCTCAATGCCTTGGAGCAGATGCGCAAAGCCTCGACTCACATTGCGTTTGTGGTCAACGAGTTCGGTGACTTTGTCGGTGTCTTGACCATGACTGACATTCTCGAGTCGATCGCCGGCGAGTTGCCGGATGCCAGCGAAATCGAGGGCCCGGATGTGGTCGAGGAGAGCGGTGGGTTCATGGTCAGCGGCGCGTTGAACCTGGCACGGGTGCGACAGCGGACCGGGTTTTCGGCGGAGCCTACCGACGACTATCAGACCCTGGCAGGGCTGGTGGTGAGCCTGCTGGATCGCCTGCCGATGATCGGTGACAGCCATGAGTGGGAAGGCTGGCGACTCACCGTGGCAGCGGTTGAGGAGCGTCGGGTGACGCGGGTGTTGCTGGAGCGTGCGGTTTAGCCCGTTCCCGCGCGTGGGATCGATCATTGCTCAAACCCCGATCAACGTGCGCGCCCGAGGAACAGTGCACAGTCTGCGCAAGGTCTGGCGTAACCACCTCAGATCGTGAACCGGTTTACGGGTCACCGTTGCCGGTTTCACCTTGCCGATGTGCCTGGCGAAGTCTTCCTGCAAGGTTTGTTCTGTGCCGATGCCCTTAAGCTTCTTCACCAATTTCCCGTTCAGATAAAACAGCACGGTTGGGGTGCCGGTGACGCACGGGTGCCGAGGAGATTCGCTGGTGTTCAGCATGTAGATGTGCGCGTGATGCCTATAAGCCTCAGCGATTTGGCGAAAGATCGGTCCGGCCGATTCGCAAGCGGGGCAGTGTTGATTGCCGAAGTACCAGATCACCGGGCGCCAGGTTTTCAGGGCTTTGCGGTAGACCGGAGCCAGCGTCGGTTGAGTGGTTGTCGAGCGCATTGAACCCTCCTTTTTCACTGTGCATTGAGAGTCTGTCGACGGTAAAGGAACGGAGGCGGGCGGGTCTACTGTCAGAAATTACAGGTAGATTTTCCTACGGTTATCAGGAACTGACTTACCGGGTTGTAGGATCAGCCCGACAGCAATCACGGAAAGCCAGAAAGGCGTAACGTGATACTTTTTTCCTTCCGTCAATGAAGGCGGTCATGGACTGGGAAAAGGTGGCTAAAACAATGAGTGAGAACCTGGAACGCAAGATAGATCCGCGCCGCAATGATCCGGCTTTCTATTGTGTTCCCGCCAAAGAATACGAAACCCTGATGAATCGCCTGGAGGATCTGGAGTTGCTTCCCCTTTGCAAAGAAAGGGAAGACGACCCAACCATTAAGGTTTCGATTGATGACTTATGAACTGGAGTTTTCTGAACAAGCCTGGAAAGAAAATGCGCTTTGCCGAAGCCCATTTGCCTCTGCCTTTTCGATGACAAACCGCACCGAATTAACTCGTCAAATGCCCCAACTGTGAACCACGTACCCGCACGTTGTAGCCAACGGTAGCGGATCTCGCTGTGCGCGTTACGTAACATCGATTTTGTTTTTTTACCCATCTATTTGATTCAAAACACTTTTCAATCTCCCCTACATTCCCCCCACAACCTGTGGCACACTTTCTGCTGTCTATTCCGTTGTTACATACCAACGTCCGGTATAGCGGAATAAACATCACCCTGGAGTGCTTGCCATGCATCGCCGACCTTCCTTGTTTAAAGCGTGTGTTTTATTTGTCGCAGCTTCCGCTGCTGCCATGGGCGTGGCCCAGGCGGCGGACGGCAAACTCGATAGCGTGCTGGCCCGCGGGAAACTGATTGTGGGCACGGGCAGTACCAATGCGCCGTGGCACTTCCAGGGAGCGGATGGCAAGTTGCAGGGGTTTGATATCGATATCGGGCGAATGATCGCCAAGGGATTGTTCAACGACCCGACCAAGGTCGAGTACGTGGTGCAGTCGTCCGATGCGCGGATTCCCAACCTGCTGACCGACAAAGTCGACATCAGTTGCCAGTTCATCACCGTGACCGCCAGCCGTGCCCAGCAAGTGGCGTTCACCCTGCCGTACTACCGCGAAGGTGTCGGTCTGCTGCTGCCGGCCAACAGCAAGTACAAGGAAATCGAAGACCTCAAGGCGGCCAACGACAGCGTGACCGTGGCGGTGCTGCAGAACGTATACGCCGAAGAGCTGGTGCATCAAGCCTTGCCCAAAGCCAAGGTCGATCAGTACGACAGCGTTGATTTGATGTATCAGGCAGTCAACTCCGGCCGTGCCGACGCCGCGGCGACCGATCAGTCGTCGGTGAAATACCTGATGGTGCAAAACCCTGGCCGCTATCGCAGCCCGGCCTACGCCTGGAGCCCTCAGACCTACGCCTGCGCCGTCAAACGCGGCGATCAGGACTGGCTGAACTTCGTCAACACCACCTTGCATGAAGCCATGACCGGCGTTGAGTTCCCGACTTACGCGGCGTCCTTCAAGCAGTGGTTCGGCGTTGACCTGCCTACCCCAGCCATCGGTTTCCCTGTCGAATTCAAATGATCCCGTGAGAGCGGGGCGGTGATGAATCGCCCCGTTCAAGGTACTGCTGACCATGAACTATCAGTTGAACTTTGCCGCCGTGTGGCGCGATTTCGACACCTTGCTGGCGGGGCTCGGTCTGGGCCTTGAGCTGGCGCTGGTGTCGATCGCCATCGGTTGCGTGATCGGCCTGATGATGGCGTTTGCTTTGCTGTCAAAGCACCGCGCGCTTCGGGTGATGGCGTCGGTGTATGTGACGGTGATCCGCAATACGCCGATTCTGGTGTTGATTCTGTTGATCTACTTCGCCTTGCCGGGCCTGGGGATCCGTCTGGACAAGATCCCATCGTTCATCATCACCCTGTCGCTGTATGCCGGGGCGTACCTGACCGAAGTGTTCCGTGGCGGCTTATTGAGCATTCCCAAGGGCCAGCGCGAAGCCGGCTTGGCCATCGGGCTCGGCGAGTGGCAGGTCAAGGCCTACG
Organism: Pseudomonas sp. RT6P73; assembly: GCF_054897715.1. Taxonomy (NCBI): domain Bacteria; kingdom Pseudomonadati; phylum Pseudomonadota; class Gammaproteobacteria; order Pseudomonadales; family Pseudomonadaceae; genus Pseudomonas; species Pseudomonas sp. RT6P73. Next base: position 2,329,010 of record NZ_JBUBUV010000002.1, read on the forward strand.
TCACCGTGCCGGTGATGCTGCGCAATGTGCTGCCGGCCCTGTCGAACAACTTCATTTCGCTGTTCAAGGACACCTCGCTGGCCGCCGCGATTGCGGTGCCGGAGCTGACCTATTACGCGCGCAAGATCAATGTCGAGAGCTACCGGGTGATTGAAACCTGGCTGGTGACCACAGCGCTCTATGTGGCGGCCTGTTACCTCATTGCCATGATGCTGCGTTACCTTGAGCAGCGTCTGGCGATCCGCCGATAGGAGGCCCACATGTACGAATCCCCTAGTTGGTTGCATGAGTTGTGGGTCGCGCGGGAAGTGCTGTGGCAAGGCTTTCTGACCAGTGTGCAGGTCTCGGCCCTGGCGATTTTGCTGGGCACGATGGTCGGCATTGTCGCCGGTCTGGTGTTGACCTACGGCAAGTTCTGGATGCGCGCGCCATTTCGGTTTTACGTTGACCTGATTCGCGGCACGCCGGTGTTTGTCTTGGTGCTGGCCTGCTTCTACATGGCGCCCGCTTTGGGCTGGCAGATCAGCGCGTTCCAGGCCGGCGCCTTGGGGCTGACGCTGTTTTGCGGCTCCCACGTGGCGGAGATTGTGCGCGGCGCTCTGCAAGCATTGCCCAGTGGCCAGATGGAAGCGAGCAAGGCCATCGGCCTGACGTTTTATCAATCCCTCGGCTACGTGTTGTTGCCCCAGGCGTTGCGGCAGATCCTGCCGACCTGGGTCAACTCGTCCACCGAGATCGTCAAGGCCTCGACCTTGCTGTCGGTCATTGGTGTGGCGGAATTGTTGCTCAGCACGCAGCAGATCATCGCCCGCACCTTCATGACCCTGGAGTTTTACCTGTTCGCCGGATTTCTGTTTTTCGTCATCAACTACGCCATCGAATTACTCGGCCGGCACATTGAAAAGCGGGTGGCCTTGCCATGACTCAACCTCAAGTTTCGACACAGAACCAGGCCCTGCTGGACATTCGCGGCCTGCACAAACAGTACGGCAAGCTTGAAGTGCTCAAAGGCGTCGACCTGACCCTGCAGCGCGGCAACGTGGTCACGCTGATCGGTTCCAGCGGCTCGGGCAAGACCACGCTGCTGCGTTGCGTGAACATGCTCGAAGAATTCCAGGGCGGGCAGATCGTGCTCGATGGCGAGTCCATCGGCTATGACGAGGTCAACGGCAAACGCGTGCGTCACGCAGAAAAAGTCATCGCTCGGCATCGGGCAATGACCGGCATGGCGTTCCAGCAGTTCAACCTGTTCCCGCACCTGACCGCGTTGCAGAACGTCACCCTTGGCTTGCTCAAGGTCAAAAAGCTGCACAAGGACGAAGCCGTGGCACTGGCGGAAAAATGGCTGGAGCGGGTCGGCTTGCTGGAGCGGCGTGATCACTACCCCGGTCAGCTGTCCGGCGGTCAGCAACAGCGGGTGGCAATTGCCCGGGCCATTGCGATGAACCCGAGCCTGATGCTGTTCGACGAAGTGACCTCGGCCCTCGACCCGGAACTGGTCGGCGAAGTGCTGAACGTAATCAAGGGCTTGGCCGATGAAGGCATGACCATGTTGCTGGTCACCCACGAGATGCGTTTTGCCTTCGAGGTGTCGGACAAGATCGTATTCATGAATCAAGGGCGGATCGAAGAGCAGGGGCCTCCCAAGGAACTTTTCGAGCGCCCTCAATCACCGCGTCTGGCGGAATTTCTCAAGAACACGCGGTTTTAAACATCATTTTCAGTTAGGAGAAACACTCATGAGCATTACTCGTTACGGCACCGGCAGCACCGCCGCTGGCGGCCAGCCTCGTCCTTTTGCCCGCGCCGTTGAAGCCGATGGCTGGCTGCACGTGTCCGGCCAGGTGCCGGCGCTGGATGGCGAGATCATTGTTGGCGGCATCGTCGAGCAGACTCACCAGGCCATGAAGAACCTGATCGCGATTCTCGAAGAGGCCGGTTATGGCCTGGAAGACGTGGTGCGGGCCGGGGTGTGGTTGGAAGATCCGCGGGATTTCACCAGTTTCAACAAGGTCTTCTCCGAGTACTTCAAACCCGAACATGCGCCGGCCCGGGCCTGTGTGCAGGCGAACATGATGGTCGATTGCAAAGTCGAAATTGACTGCATCGCGTACAGGAAAAAGGCCTGAACCGAGGTGGCTTCATCGCTAGCAGGCTAGCTCCCACAGGGAACGCATCCCAAATGTGGGAGCTAGCCTGCTAGCGATGGCGACCTGACGGTCGTCGCTGCACTCCAGGTAAACTCCCGGCACTTTAATGGGAACCACTGACATGACCGAAGACACCATCAAGCGCCGGGCTCGCGGTCTGGACCGGGCGTTCGATATCCTCGATTTCCTCAAGGAAGTCGGCAAACCGCTGCGCCCGAATGAAATCGCCAGCGGCATCGACAGCCCGAAATCCACGATCTACGAACTGGTTGCTTCCCTGCTGGAACGACGCATTCTCGAACCCGTGGGCAAGGACGGTCACGTCTACCTCGGCCGTCAGTTGTACTTCCTCGGGCAGGCGCATCTGCGTCATTTCGACCTGACCCGCGAGGCTGATCACGCCCTGCAGGAGATCGTCAGCCAGACCCATGAAACCGCACAGATGTGCTTGCTCAACGGGCGCAAATACACCGTGGCATTGATGAAAGAGGGCGAGCGGCACTTCCGCATTTCCTCGGACATTGGCGAGAACGCGCCGATCCCGTGGACCGCGTCCGGGCGCCTGCTGCTGACGCACTTGAGCGACCAGCAAATCATCGACCTGATCGACCACGACGACTTCATTCTGCCCGACGGCGAACGTCTGCCGCTGGAGCAGTTTCTCAAGGAAATCCGTCAGGCCGGTATCGATGGCTTTTTCTCCTTCGATAGCGTCGCCGACACCTTTACCCATTGCTTCGCTGCCCCGGTCAAAGACCCCGGCGGCGTGGCGATTGCGACCCTGTGCATCGTTGCCCCTCGGGACGACGCCAAGAACAACTACAACGACTATCGCCGGGTGCTGATCGACAGCGCCAATAGCCTGGCCCGGCGTATCAACGAATAACAGCGGCTGGCTGCAGCCGCGAATGTGAGGAGTTCAACCATGTCTTCTGCCCAAAATACTGCCGCCGTGGAAAAGGGCTTTGCCCAGACCGGCGCCAACCTGGTACGCGACGTCAGCCTGCCTGCGCTGGTGCTGCACCGCGAAGCGCTGGAGCACAACATTCGCTGGATGCAGGCGTTTGTCAGCAACAGCGGCGCCGAACTCGCGCCCCACGGCAAAACCAGCATGACCCCTGCGCTGTTCCGTCGCCAGCTGGACGCCGGCGCCTGGGGCATCACCCTGGCCAGCGCCACGCAAACCCGCGCGGCCTACGCCCATGGCGTGCGTCGGGTGCTGATGGCCAACCAATTGGTCGGCACGCCGAACATGGCACTGATCGCCGATTTGCTGGCGGACCCGACTTTCGATTTCCATTGCATGGTCGATCACCCGGACAACGTCGCTGACCTGGGGGCCTATTTCGCCTCGCGCGGCGTACGCCTGAACGTGATGATCGAGTACGGCGTGGTCGGCGGTCGTTGCGGTTGCCGCAGCGAAGAGGAAGTGGTCGCGCTGGCCAAAGCCATCAACGCCCAACCGGCGCTGGCGCTGACCGGGATTGAAGGCTACGAAGGCGTGATCCATGGCGATCATGCGGTCACCGGCATTCGTGAATTCGCCGCGTCCCTGGTGCGTCTGGCCGTGCAGTTGCAGGACAGCGGCGCGTTCGCCATTGCCAAGCCGATCATCACCGCCTCGGGCTCGGCCTGGTATGACCTGATCGCGGAATCCTTCGAAGCGCAGAACGCCGGCGGACGTTTCCTCAGCGTATTGCGCCCCGGCAGCTACGTGGCTCACGACCATGGCATCTACAAAGAAGCGCAATGCTGCGTGCTCGACCGTCGCAGTGACTTGCACGAGGGCCTGCGCCCGGCGCTGGAAGTCTGGGCGCATGTGCAGTCGTTGCCGGAGCCGGGTTTTGCGGTAATTGCCCTGGGTAAACGTGACGTGGCCTATGACGCCGGTTTGCCGGTGCCGTTGCTGCGTTACAAGGCCGGCGTGGTGCCTGTGAACGGCGACGATGTCAGCGCCTGCAAGGTGACGGCGGTGATGGACCAGCACGCGTTCATGACGGTGGCACCGGGGGTTGAGTTGCGGGTGGGCGACATCATTTCTTTCGGTACTTCGCACCCGTGCCTGACGTTCGACAAATGGCGCACGGGGTGTCTGGTGGATGAGCAACTGAACGTCATCGAAACCATGGAAACCTGTTTCTAAGGCTCGAGACCGAGGCGTGGCCTTCGCGGGCAAGCCTCGCTCCTACAGGTGCTGCGGTCGCCGCCGATTTCGCGTCCAACGCGAATCCTGTAGGAGCGAGGCTTGCCCGCGAAGACATCCTCCCAGACAACACCGCAATACCAGAGACCCCACAACAATGAACACCATCAACACCATCAACACCCTCGGCCCCAACACCCCGCGCATCGCCCTGATCGGCGAGTGCATGATCGAGTTGCAACAACGCGCCGACGGCAGTCTGCAGCAAAGCTTCGGCGGCGATACCCTCAACACCGCGGTGTACCTGTCCCGTGAACTGGGCACGAGCGGCGTCGTCGATTACGTCACCGCACTGGGCGACGACAGTTTCAGCGATGCCATGTGCCAGACCTGGGCCAACGAAAACATCGGGCTTGGCATGGTCCAGCGCTTGCCCGGTCGACTGCCGGGTTTGTACTGCATCCAGACCGATGCAGCCGGCGAGCGACGTTTCCTGTATTGGCGCAACGAAGCGGCCGTCCGCGACTGCTTCACCACCCCGGCCGCCGCGCCGATCCTGGCCGCGCTGCCGGATTACGACGTGCTGTACTTCAGCGGCATCACCTTGGCGGTGCTCGGCGTGCAAGGTCGGGAGAAGTTGCTGGAAACCCTGATCGAAGCCCGGCAACGGGATGCGCGAATCGTGTTCGACAACAACTACCGGCCACGTTTGTGGACGTCAGTCGAAGAGGCGCGGGCGGCTTATCGCAGCGTCTTGCCCTATGTCGATCTGGCGTTGTTGACCGTCGATGACGAGCAGTCGCTGTTTCATTTTTCCGATTGCGAGGCGGTGTTTGACGCTTACGAGCAGATTGGCACCCCCGAAGTGGTGCTCAAGCGCGGCGCGGAGGCGTGCCTGATTCGCTGTGATGGCGAGTCGTTCGAGGTGCCGGCACAGAAGGTCGAGCGAGTGGTGGACACGACGGCGGCGGGGGATTCGTTCAGTGCGGCGTATCTGGCCAGTCGGCTCAAGGGCGGAAGTGCGGTTGAGGCGGCTGAAGCGGGGCATCGGCTGGCAAGTCGGGTGATTCAAGCGCCCGGAGCGCTGATCCTCAAAGATTGAAATAAGCTTTTGTGGCGAGGGAGCTTGCTCCCGCTCGGCTGCGCAGCAGTCGTAAATTGGGGCCGCTACGCAGCCCAGCGGGAGCAAGCTCCCTCGCCACAGGACCCTCGCCAGTCGCTTAATCCCGGTAAAACACCTGCACCAGGTGATAGCCAAATTTGCTCTTGATCGGCCCATGCACCACCCGCAGCGGCTTTTTGAAGATCACCGCGTCGATAACCCCGACCATTTGGCCGGGCCGCACTTCACCCAGGTCGCCGCCGCGTTTGCCGGACGGGCAGGTGGAGTATTTCTTGGCCAGCACATCAAAGGCTTCGCCCTTGGCGATGCGTTGTTTGAGCTGCTCGGCTTCTTCCGAGGTTTTCACCAGAATATGGCGGGCTTGAGCTTTCATGGGGACTTACCTTGCAGCGGTCGTGACATCGAGGCGCGCGATTATGCCTCAACTCACTCCGGTTGGCCGATCATCGTGCGAATCTTGTTGGCCAACAGGTCGATGGAAAACGGTTTGGCCACCATGTCCATGCCTTCTTCCAGGAAGCCCTGGCGTTCGGCGGCTTTCTCCGCGTAACCGGTCATGAACAGCACCTTGAGCTCGGGACGGTGCTGGCGAGCGATTTCCGCCAGTTGGCGGCCGTTCATTCCCGGCAAGCCGACGTCGGTTACCAGCAGATCGACCCGCAGGTCGGATTCCAGCAAGGGCAGGGCGGCCTTCGCATCCTCGGCTTCGTGGGCGTGATAACCCAGCTCGTTGAGCAGGTCGAGCACCAGCATGCGTACCGCCGGGTCGTCTTCCACCAGCACCACGGTCTCACCGGCAATCGCTGCCGGTGCCTCGCCCGTCAACGGCAGCAGTACGTTTTCCGGTTCTGTGGCGTGCAACCGTGGCAAGAACAAGCGAACGCTGGTGCCCTTGCCCGGCAGACTGAACAAGCTGACGTGCCCACCTGATTGCTGGGCAAACCCGTAAATCATCGACAACCCCAGTCCGGTGCCTTGGCCAATGGGTTTGGTGGTGAAGAACGGGTCGAAGGCCTTGGCCAGCACCGAAGGCGTCATGCCGCTGCCGTTATCGCTGACGGCAATCATCACGTAATCCCCGGCCTTGACCGGTTCCAGCGTCGTGATGTCGCTGCCATCGAGGTAAACGTTGGCGGTTTCGACCAGCAACTCGCCACCATCGGGCATGGCGTCCCTGGCGTTGATCACCAGATTGAGCAGGGCGTTTTCCAGTTGGCTGACGTCGGTGCTCACCGGCCAGACCTCGTCGGCCAGTAATAGTTTGAGCTCGATGTGGTCGCCTTTCGTACGGCTGAACAAATCTTCCAGAGAATGCACCAGGTCATTGGCGTTGAGCGGCTTGCGATCCAGCGACTGACGCCGGGAGAACGCCAGCAGGCGATGGGTCAGGGCGGCGGCGCGATTGGCCGAGGACACCGCGGCTTCGGTGAAGCGGCCAATCTCGGCAGCGCGCCCGTCAGCGATATAGCGCTGCATCAGGTCGAGGCTGCCGATGATCCCGGTCAGCATATTGTTGAAGTCGTGGGCAATGCCGCCGGTGAGCTGTCCAACTGCTTCCATCTTCTGCGCATGGCGCAAGGCGTCTTCCGCGCGCTCGCGCTCGAACATTTCGTTTTGCAGCCGTTGGTTGGCTTCGGCCAGCTGCTGGGTGCGGGCGGCGACCCGTTCTTCAAGGGTTTCGTTGAGATTACGCAGGGCTTCTTCGGTCTTTTTGCGCTCGGTTTCGTCGATTACGAAGATGTAGAAACCATTCACCGCGCCGTCCGGACCGTGCCGTGGCAGGTAATTCATCAGCGCATGCCGGGTGCTGCCATCACGATGGGGAGCATCAATGCTGAAACAACAGGCCTTGCCGGTCAGCGCCTCGGCGATGTGCTCAGCGCGCAGGGCATAGGCGTCCGCGCCCAACACTTCAAGAATGGTTCGCCCGTACAGCTCCTGTGGCGTCAGGCCGTACCAGTCCAGGTACGCGGCGTTGTTCAGGCGAAAACGCTCTTCGCGGTCGACGTAACTGATCAGGATCGGCATGGCGTTGATGATCAGTTGCAGCTCGGTCTGACTCTGGCGCAGGGCCTGCTCGGTGTGTTTGCGCTCGGTGAGGTCCAGTGCAGCGCCGAGGAAACGGATCGGCCGGCCGTGGTGGTCCTTGTAGCAACGCCCCCGGGCAAATACCCAGCGCAGTTGCCCATCGGGCTGCAGCAACCGATATTCCTCGGCGTACTCAGTGCCGTGAGTGATGCAGTGCTTGATACTGCGGGCGATCATCGCCCGGTCTTCCGGATGCACACCCTGGAGGTAGTCGCTGATCGGTAACTGGCTGGCCATGGCTGGATCGATGCCGTGCATTTGCGCGAAATGCGCGTCGGCAATGAAGCGGTCTTCGCCGATGTCCCAATCCCAGGTGCCGACGGCGTCGGTGGCCGCCAGTGCCAGTTGCAGGCGCTGTTCGGTTTCGTGCTGAGCCTTGAGGCTGGCGGCGGAACGCTGTTCGAGTTCCAGCGCGATGCGTCGGCGTTCATTGGTTTCGATGGCGGTGACCAGAATGCCGGCGACCTGAGCGTTTTCATCGCGGATCGGGCTGTAGGTCAGGTCCAGCCAGAAGTCGGAATCACCCTCGTCGCGCTGCAAGGTAAAGCGTTGTTCGCTGTAGGTTCGCACCTGGCCTTGTAGGACGGCGCTGTAAATGGGGTCGGTAAAGTCCTGGAGTTCTGGCCAGATCTGGTGCGTCGGTTGTCCGAAAGCGTGTGGATGCTTGCTGCCGGCGAGGAGGGCGAAACCGTCGTTGTAGATCTGCGTAAGCTGCGGACCCCACAGCAACAGCATCGGCATCGGCGAATGAATCACGATGTCCACGGCGGTGCGCAGGCTCTGTGGCCAGGTACCGGCAGCGCCCAGCGGGGTACGTGTCCAGTCCAGTCTGGCGATCAAGGCCTGGGCATCGCTGCCCGTCGGTGATGCGTTCATCAAATTGTCCTGCGTTTAAGTCGGTGTGGCGGCGTCTACTATCCTTGCAGGGCGGTAGACGCTGGATGACCCGCCTTGGGTCATTATTTTTTCATTGAATGCTTCGCGGGTGCTTTTTGCCATGGAAATCGATGCACTGTTGCAGATACTGGCTGACCGGAACGGATCCGATCTCTATCTCTCCACCGGCGCACCACCCAGTGCGCGGTTCGACGGCGTGCTCAAACCACTGACCGATCAGCCGTTCAAACCGGGAGAGGTCGCGGCCATTGCCGGGTCCATCATGGACGCCGAGCAGCGTCTGGAGTTCGATCGGGAACTGGAGATGAACCTGGCGATCTCCTTGGCGGGTGTCGGGCGCTTTCGGGTCAACATCTTCAAGCAACGCAACGATGTGTCAATCGTGGCACGCAACATCAAGCTCGACATCCCGCGTTTTGAGGACCTCAAGTTACCGGCGGTGCTGCTCGAAACCGTGATGCTCAAACAAGGATTGATGCTGTTCGTCGGCGCCACCGATTGCGGCAAGTCGACTTCCCTGGCAGCGCTGATCGATTACCGCAACCGTCACAGCAGTGGCCATATCGTCACCATCGAAGACCCGATCGAGTACATTCACCGGCACAAAAAGTCGGTCATCAACCAGCGTGAGGTCGGCGTCGATACCCGCAGTTTTCATGCTGCCTTGAAAAACACCCTGCGTCAGGCACCGGACGTCGTCTTGATCGGCGAAATCCGCGACCGCGAAACCATGGAGCATGCACTGGCGTTCGCCGATACCGGTCATCTGGTGATCTCTACGTTGCACGCGCACAACGCCAATCAGGCGCTGGATCGCATCATCAATTTCTTTCCGGAGGAGCGGCGCCCCCAACTGCTGCATGACTTGGGCAACAACCTCAAGGCATTCGTATCGCAACGGTTGGTGCGTACCGTCGATGGTCAGCGCCGGGCGGCGGTGGAAGTGATGCTGGGTACGCCGACCATCGGTGACCTGATTCGCAGCAACGAGTTTGCGGATCTCAAGGGGATCATGGAGAAATCGCTGGAATTGGGGATGCAGACCTTTGACGGTGCGCTGTATGCGTTGGTTGTCGAAGGGGCGATCAATGAGGAAGAGGCGTTGAAACATGCGGATTCGGTGAACAATTTGCGGTTGCGGATCAAGTTGCATGCCGATGCGTCGCCTCCCACCCAGCCGCCCTCGGGAGAATGGGGCCTAATGGACTGACGCATAGTCCCTGTAGGAGCTGTCGAGTGAAACGAGGCTGCGATCTTTTGATCTTGATCTTGATCTAAAAAAGCAAAGTCAAAAGATCGCAGCCTCGTTTCACTCGACAGCTCCTACAGGGGAGGCGTATCACTCCTGGAGTTCGGGGCGGTTTCGGAATTGCTCCAGCGCCTCGGGATTGGCCAGCGCATCGGTGTTTTTCACCTTCTGCCCATGGACCACGTTCCTCACGGCCAATTCGACGACTTTGCCGCTGATGGTCCGCGGAATATCAGTCACCGCGACAATCTTCGCCGGGACATGCCGGGGCGTGGTGTTGGCGCGGATGACCTGGCGGATCTGCTGCTGCAAGGCTTCATCCAGTTCAACGCCGTCGCGCAACTTCACGAACAGCACCACCCGCACGTCGTCCTGCCATTGCTGACCAATGGCCACGCTGTCCAGCACCTGCTGCACTTTCACCACCTGACGATAGATTTCCGCCGTGCCGATACGCACGCCACCGGGGTTAAGCACGGCGTCCGAGCGACCGTGGATCATCATCGCGCCGTGGGGCAGTTGTTCGGCGTAATCACCCTGGGCCCACACGCCGGGGAACTGACTGAAATACGCAGCACGCAGCTTTTCCTGCTGAGGGTCGTTCCAGAAACCGATGGGCATGGCCGGGAAGTGCCGGGTGCAGACCAGCTCACCTTTCTCGCCCACCACAGGTTTACCGTCGTCGTTCCAGACTTCGACCGCCATGCCCAGGCTCTTGCCCTGGATTTCGCCACGGCGCACGGGTTGAAACGGGTTGCTGTTCACAAAGCACGAAACGATGTCGGTACCGCCAGACATCGAGGCCAGGCACAGGTCGCTCTTGAGGTCGCGATAAACGTAATCGTAACTCTGCGGTGACAACGCGGAACCGGTGCAGAGCAGGGTTTTCAGGCTGCCCAGGTCATGGCTCTCGCGCGGTTTGACGCCATGGGATTCGAGGGTCGCGAGGAACTTGGGACTGGTGCCGAAGACGCTGATGCGTTCATCGTCGATCAGGTCGATCAAGCGCTCGGGGTCTGGATGGAATGGCGAGCCGTCGTACAGCACCACCGCGCTGCCCACGGCCAAGGCCGAGACCAGCCAGTTCCACATCATCCAGCCGCAGGTGGTGTAGTAAAACAACCGGTCGCCGGGGCCGAGATCGCAATGCAGTCCATGTTCCTTGACGTGTTGCAGCAGCACGCCGCCGGTGCTGTGGATGATGCATTTCGGCACGCCGGTGGTACCGCTGGAATAGAGGATGTACAGCGGATGGGCGAAAGGCACGGGGACGAAATCCGGCTCGCCGCCGACGTCGTAGAAATCATCCCACAGCGTCACGTTGGCCAGGGTGTGGAAATGCTCGATGTGCGCCTGTGGCCGGGCATACGGCACTACGATCAACTGCTGCAAGGAAGGCAGACGTTCGAGGATTTCGTTGACCTTGGCGGTCTGGTCGATGTCCTTGCCGGCATAGCGGTAACCGGCGCAGGTGATGAGCACTTTCGGTTCGATCTGGCCGAAGCGGTCGATGACGCCCTGGGTGCCGAAGTCCGGTGATGAACAGGACCAGATCGCCCCCAGGCTGGTGGTGCCGAGCATGGCCACCAGGGTTTGCCAGGTGTTGGGCATGCACGCGGCGACGCGGTCGCCGAGGCCGACGCCGGCGGCGATCAAGCTGTGTTGGAAGCCGGCGACATGCTCGGCCAGTTCGGCCCAGGTCAGGTGTTCACGCTGGCCGTTCTCGCCAATGGCGATGACCGCGATGGCGTCGTCGCGACGGCGCAGCAGGTGTTCGGCGAAGTTCAGGGTGGCGCCGGGGAACCACTGGGCGCTGGGCATCTGCGGGCCTTCAACCAGTACCGCGTCCGGTTGATCGTGGAAGCGGATGTCGAAGCAATCGACGATTGCCTGCCAAAATGCTTCGCGCTGATCGATGGACCATTGGTGCAGGGCGGGGTAATCGTCGAGGTGGATCTTGTGCCGCTCAATGATGAAGCGCCGAAAGGCCTCCATGCGGGTTTTGTTGATGCGATTGGCGCTGGGTTGCCAGAGGATGTCGGACATGGCTTGCCTCTTCTTCTATCTTCAGATCCATTCGCGGGCAAGCCACGCTCCCACAGGTTTTGCGTCGAGCCACAAATCCAGCGGCAACCACAAAACCTGTGGGAGCGAGGCTTGCCCGCGAAGAACGATAACGCGGTTTACTGCCGAACTACTGCGCCAACCACCCACCATCAATATTCCACGCCGCGCCACGCACCTGGCTGCCGGCCTCACTGCACAAGAACAACACCAGTTCACCCAACTGCGGCGGCGTGACGAACTCCAGCGACGGCTGTTTCTCCGCCAGCAAATCATGCTGTGCCTGCTGCGGGTCGATCCCCTTGGCAATGCGATCATCAATCTGCTTCTGCACCAGCGGCGTCAACACCCAGCCCGGGCAAATGGCGTTGCAGGTGACATTGGTGGTTGCCGTTTCCAGCCCGACCACCTTGGTCAAGCCGATCACGCCATGCTTGGCCGCGACGTAGGCGGCTTTACCCACTGAACCGACCTGACCGTGAACGGAGGCGATGTTGATGATCCGCCCCCAACCTTTGGCGCGCATGCCCGGCAAGCTCAAGCGGGTGCTGTGGAACACCGACGACAGGTTGATCGCAATGATCGAGTCCCAGCGCTCAACCGGAAACTCTTCCACCGGCGCTACGTGCTGGATGCCGGCGTTGTTCACCAGAATGTCGACGCCGCCGAACTCACGCTCGGCGTAGGCGATCATCTCGGCAATCTGCGCCGGGTCGCTGACATCGGCCGGGTGATGACCGACCTTGCCGCCGAATTGTTCAACCTCGGCAATCACCTTGGACGCATCACCGAAACCGTTGAGGATCAGATTGGCGCCGGCCTTGGCCAGGCTCAGGGCGATGCCCAGGCCAATGCCGCTGGTTGAACCGGTGACCAGTGCAGTTTTGCCCGAAAGAGTCGTCATGAATACCTCACACAATGCCAGTGGCGTAGAAAGTACCGATCACCACAAAGACCGCCAGGGTCTTGATCAGCGTAATACAGAAAATGTCTTTGTAGGCTTCGCGGTGGGTCAGGCCGGTGACCGCCAACAAGGTAATCACCGCGCCGTTGTGCGGCAAGGTGTCCATGCCGCCACTGGCCATCGCGGCCACCCGGTGCAGCACTTCCAGCGGAATGTTGGCGGCATGGGCCGCTGCGATAAAGTCATTGGCCATGGCCGCCAGCGCAATGCTCATGCCGCCCGACGCCGAACCGGTAATACCGGCCAGCAGGGTCACGGTAATCGCTTCGTTGACCAGCGGATTGGGAATGCTCTTGAGCCAGTCGGCCAGTACCAGGAAGCCCGGCAGCGAGGCAATGACTGCACCAAAACCGTATTCGGAAGCGGTGTTCATTGCCGCCAGCAACGAGCCGCTGACCGCACTTCGACTGCCTTCGGCCAGCTTGCCGCGAATCGCCTGGAAGCCGAACACCAGCACCATGATGATGCCCACCAGCAAGGCCGCCTGAACCGCCCAAATCGCGGTGAGTTTGGCGATTTCGGTGGTCACCGGCGCGGTCATGCCCGGCAGCGCAAGGCTGTGGGTCTTGCCGTACCACTGCGGAATCCATTGGGTAAACAGCAGGTTCATGATGCCTACCGCCAGCAGCGGCGACAGGGCGATCCAGGGGTTTGGCAGTTTGATGTCGGCCGCGGTTTCCGGCTCGTTGCGCAGTTCGGTGCCATAACCTTCACCGGCGGCCTGAGCCTTGTTGCGCTGGCGCTGGAGAAACAGCATGCCGGCGCAGAACACGAAAATCGCGCCGATCACACCCAGCCACGGCGCCGCCCACGCGGTGGTGTTGAAGAAGGTGCTGGGGATGATGTTCTGGATCTGCGGGGTGCCGGGCAGGGCGTCCATGGTGAACGAGAATGCACCGAGGGCGATGGTGGCCGGGATCAGCCGCTTGGGGATGTTGCTCTGGCGGAACATTTCAGCGGCAAAGGGGTAGACCGCAAACACCACCACAAACAGCGACACGCCGCCGTAAGTGAGCAGGGCGCAGACCAGCACGATCACCAGCATGGCTTGGCGAGTGCCGAGCAGCCGAATCGCTGCTGCGACGATGGAGCGGGAGAACCCTGACAGCTCGATCAACTTGCCGAACACTGCGCCGAGCAGGAACACCGGGAAATACAGTTTGATGAAGCCGACCATTTTCTCCATGAACACCCCGGTGAAGGCAGGGGCGACGGCGGAAGGGTCGGTGAGCAAGACAGCGCCGAGGGCGGCAATCGGGGCGAAGAGAATAACGCTGTAGCCACGGTAAGCAGCCAGCATCAGCAGCGCGAGGGCCGCCAAGGCAATGATCACACTCATGGTGTGTCTCCTGGATTGTTATTTTTGTAGGGTGAATCTTTTGTGGGAGAGGGCTTTAGCGAGATTCGTGCCATTAACACAACATATTGAAATATAAGGATATTTATATACTAGCGAGGCGATTTTGAACTATTTGTCTCTGTTTTGAGACTCTTGAGACTGTCCGGATGCCTTCGCGGGCAAGCCTCGCTCCTTGGTTTTGTGGTTGCCGCTGTATTTCGGCCCGACGCAAACCCTGTAGGAGCGAGGCTTGCCCGCGAAGAGGCCAAATCTACCCACAGAGATTTATGTCTCTTTATAGAGACTCTGCAATCCCCAGCGCGACCATCTTCTTATACAAAGTAGACCGCCCCAGTCCCAGCCGCGCCGCCGCTTCAATCACCTTGCCCCCGCATTGCGCCAGGGCAGATTCAATCAACTGCCGGTCAAACCGCTCCCGCGCTTCACTAAACGTCTCATGCGCAACCGCCTCGATCACCCTCGGCGTCACACGCTCCACTGGCGTAAACGTACCAATCGCTGCGCGTATATCTCCGGCATTCAACACAAGGTCATCACTGAGCAGCGCCGCGCGTTCCAGCACATTGCGCAGTTCACGGATATTCCCCGGCCAGGCGTGCTGCCCCAGCAGTTCCAAGGCTTCGGTGTTCAACTCATGCTGACTGCGCAGTTCCTCGAGGATCGCTTCACTGAGCGCCGGCAAGTCGTCCAGCCGATCGCGCAGGGGCGGTACGTTGATGGGCAGCACGTTGAGGCGGTAATACAAATCGGCGCGAAACTCGCCGCGTTTGATTGCCGCTTCCAGGTCCGTGGAGGTGGCCGCGATCACTCGCACATCACTCTGGATCACTTCATTGGAGCCGACCGGCTCGAACTCCTTTTCCTGCAACACGCGCAGCAACTTGCTTTGCAGCGGCAGCGGCATGTCGCCGATTTCATCGAGAAACAGCGTGCCGCCCTGAGCGATCTGCAACTTGCCGGCCCGGCCCTTGCGATCGGCGCCGGTAAACGCGCCGGGTGCGGTGCCGAAGAACTCGGCTTCCAGCAACGCCTCGGGAATCGCCGCGCTGTTGATGCTGACGAACGCTTTGTGCGCGCGCGGCGAAGCACCGTGGATCGCCTGGGCCAGCAACTCCTTGCCGGTGCCGGTTTCGCCGAGCAACAGCACCGGTGACTCGGCACTGGCACTGCGCCGGGCGCGGCGTTTGACTTCGAGGCTGGCGGCGCTGGTCCCGATGAAGTGGGCGAAGTTGTATTTGGTCTGCCGCGACCGCAGCAACGAGCGGGTGGAGGCCAGTTCTTCCTGCATGCTCAAGTAGCGTTTGAGCATTGGCGACAGGCTGTGCAGTTCGTCGAACAGCGCAAAACCGATGGCGCCGATCACCGCGCCGGCATCGTCGTGGATCGGCAGGCGCATCACCACCAGCGGTTCTTTCGGCGTGTCCTGCATGTCCAGCAAGATCGGCCGGCCGGTACGAACCACCTCACGCAGCAGGCTGCCCGGGATCACGCTTTCGCAGGCCTTGCCGATGGCCACTTCGGCCGACTCCAGGCCGAAACGTCGGGCATAGCGTTCGTTCATCCAGACGATGTTCGCATCGCGATCGACAATCACCGTGCCCTCGCTGGACTGCTCGATGATCTCGAACAGCGAACGGATCGCCAGCAGGCGAACGCGCTGGTAGTCCTTGAGGCTTTCGGTGGTGTTCATAGAGGTCAGATCCAGAATATGTGTTGTCTTTGCGGGCCTCTTCGCGGGCAAGCCTCGCTCCTACAGATCACCTCGACGTGTAGGAGCGAGGCTTGCCCGCGAACGGCGCGACGCGGTTGTACTGAATGACGCGAAATATGCCTACCGCGGATGCGCCGCCGCCAACAGCTCTTTGGTGTACGGATGCTGCGGTGAATCGAAGACGTCATGGCTGGCGCCGCTTTCGACCACCTTGCCGTCCTTGATCACAATCATGTCGTGGGCCAGGGCACGCACCACCGCCAGGTCATGGCTGATGAACAGGTAGGTCAGGCCGTGTTTTTCCTGAAGCTGGCGGAGCAGGGCGACCACTTGTTTTTGCACGGTGCGATCCAGTGCCGAAGTCGGTTCGTCGAGCAAAATCAGCGCCGGTTTAAGCACCAGCGCCCGGGCGATGGCGATGCGTTGCCGTTGACCGCCGGAGAACTCGTGGGGATAGCGATGGCGGCTTTGCGGGTCGAGGCCGACTTCTTCCAGTGCGCGAATCACTTCGTCCTTGCACTCTTGCGCCGTCAACTGGCTATGCACTTCGAGCCCTTCACTGATGATCTGCGCAACGGACATTCGCGGGCTGAGGCTGCCGAAGGGGTCCTGGAACACCACCTGCATCTTCTTGCGCCATGGCCGCAGCTGCTTTTGCGTCAGACCGTCCAGCGCCTCGCCCTGAAAGCGAATGCTGCCTTCGGAATCGAGCAGGCGCAGGATCGCCTGGCCCAAGGTCGACTTGCCCGAGCCGGACTCGCCAACGATACCCAGGGTTTTACCGCGCTGAATGTTCAGGCTGATGCCGTCCACCGCTTTCAGGTAAGTCTTGCGCTGGAACAACCCGCCACCGAGGGCAAACTGCACGCTCAAATTGTCCACTTCCAGTACGTTCTCGCGCTCATCCCGGGGCAGGGCTCCGCCTTCCGGTTCGGCGTTCAGCAGCACGCAGCTGTAGGGGTGTTTCGGCTCGGTGAAGATCGTCTCGCACGTGGCCTCTTCGACGATTTCCCCAGCCTTCATCACGCACACGCGCTGAGCGATGCTGCGCACCAGATTGAGGTCGTGGCTGATCAACAGCAGCGACATGCCGAGCCGCTGTTGCAGGGACTTGAGCAGAATCAGGATTTTGCGCTGCACCGTCACGTCCAGCGCCGTGGTGGGTTCATCAGCGATCAGCAACTGCGGTTCGCAAGCCAGGGCCATGGCGATCATCACCCGTTGCCGCTGGCCACCGGACAGTTGATGGGGATAGGCCTTGAGCCGCTCTTTGGGCTTCTGGATGCCGACCAGTTGCAGCAACTCCAGAATCCGCGCTTGTGCCATTTTGCCCGTCAGGCCCTTGTGCACCAACAGGGTTTCGCCGATCTGCTTTTCGATGCTGTGCAACGGATTGAGCGAGGTCATCGGCTCCTGAAAGATCATCGCGATCCGGTTGCCGCGCAGCTCACGCAACACTTGGGGCGGGGCGCCGAGCAGCTCCCTGCCGCGATAGCGAATGCTGCCAGTGGTTTGGGTACCAGTCTCGGGCAGCAGTTGCAGGATCGAGTGGGCCGTCACCGATTTGCCGGAGCCCGATTCGCCCACCAACGCCAGGCATTCGCCGGGATGGATGTCCAGGCACAGGTTGCGTACCACCGTCTGGCCATTGAAGGCCACGCTGAGGTCACGGATTTCGATCAGGTTGGTACTCATATCAGCTATCCCATTTCACGATCGAGGCTCAAGAGCGCGGCTCAAGAGCGCGGATCAAAGGCATCACGCAACGCCTCGCCGATAAACACCAATAAGGAAAGAATTAGCGCCAGGGTGAAAAACGCCGTCAGCCCCAGCCAAGGCGCTTGCAGGTTTTGCTTGCCTTGCCCGATCAACTCACCCAGCGATGCGCTGCCGGCCGGCATGCCGAAGCCGAGGAAATCCAGGGCCGTGAGGGTGGAGATGGCCCCGGTGAGAATGAACGGCAGATAGCTCAACGTCGCGTTCATGGCGTTGGGCAGGATATGCCGGACAATCACTTTCCGATCCGTAAGGCCCAGCGCACGGGCGGCTTTGACGTATTCCAGGTTGCGCCCACGCAGGAACTCGGCGCGCACCACATCGACCAGCGCCAGCCAGGAAAACAGCGCCATGATCCCCAGCAGCCACCAGAAATTCGGCTCGACGAACCCCGACAGAATGATCAGCAGGTACAGCACTGGCAGCCCGGACCAGACCTCCAGCAAACGTTGACCGATCAGGTCGACCCAGCCGCCGTAATAGCCTTGCAGCGCGCCAGCGGCGATACCGATCAACGCGCTGACAAAGGTCAGCATCAACGCAAACAGGATCGACACCCGCGCACCGAAAATCACCCGGGCCATGACATCCCGGGACTGGTCGTCGGTGCCCAGCCAGTTGACACTTGAGGGTGGGCTCGGCGCCGGTTTGTTGAGCTCATAATTGGGCGTGTCATCGCTGAACGGGATCGGCGGAAACAGCATCCAGCCGCCGTCCTTGTGAATCAGCTTCTGCACGTAGTCGCTGCGATAGTCGGCCTGAAACGGCAGTTGCCCGCCGAACTCCTGCTCGGTGTGGCGCTTGAACACCGGGAAGTACCACTGACCTTGGTAACTCACCACCAGCGGCTTGTCGTTGGCGATCAACTCGCCGCCCAGCGTCAGCAGAAACAGGCCAATGAACAGCCACAGCGACCACCAGCCCCGGCGGTTTTTTTTGAAGCGTTCGAAGCGGCGACGGCCTAACGGCGAGAGCTTGAACATCAGGCGTTCCTCGCGGCGAAGTCGATACGCGGGTCGACCAGGGTGTAGCAGAGGTCGCCGATCAGTTTTATCAGGAGCCCGAACAGCGTGAAGATAAACAGCGAGCCGAACACCACCGGATAGTCCCGCGACACGGCGGCCTCGTAGCTCATGCGCCCCAGGCCATCGAGGGAGAAAATCACCTCGATCAGCAGCGAGCCGGCGAAGAACACGCTGATGAACGCCTGGGGAATGCCCGATACCACCAGCAGCATCGCGTTGCGAAACACGTGGCCGTAAAGCACTCGTCGTTCGCTCAAGCCTTTGGCCCGTGCGGTGACCACGTACTGGCGCGTGATTTCGTTGAGGAACGAGTTCTTGGTGAGGATCGTCAGGGTGGCGAAACCGCCGATCACCAGCGCCGTCACCGGCAGCACGAGGTGCCAGAAGTAGTCGGCGATCTTGCCCACGGTCGACAGCGATTCGAAGTTGTCCGAGACCAGCCCGCGCACCGGGAACCAGTTCAGTGAGGTGCCACCGGCAAAGACCACGATCAGGAACATCGCGAACAGGAACGCCGGCATCGCGTAACCGATGATGATTGCCGTGCTGCTCCAGATATCGAAATGGCTGCCATGATGCACCGCTTTGCGGATACCTAACGGGATCGACACAAGGTACGTGATCAGCGTCGCCCAGAGCCCGAGGGAAATGGTGACCGGCATTTTTTCCAGGATCAGGTCGGTGACGGTCGCGCCGCGGAAAAAGCTTTTGCCGAAGTCCAGGCGCGCGTAGCTGGTCAGCATCAGCCACAGGCGTTCCGGTGCTGGTTTGTCGAAGCCATATTGCTTTTCGATGTCCTTGATCAATTGCGGGTCGAGGCCGCGACTGGCCCGGGAGGTGCCGGACAGGGTCTCGCCGGGGCCGCCGCCGACACTCGCGCCGCCGATGCCTTGCAAATGCGCGATGGCCTGTTCCACCGGACCGCCCGGCGCGGCCTGGACGATGATGAAGTTGACCAGAAGAATGATCACCAGCGTCGGGATGATCAGCAGCAGGCGCCGCAGTATATAAGCCCACATCAATGCGGCCCTCCGGGTGTGCCACGGCGGATTTTCTCGGCCGTCATCTGCTGGTTCGTCAGCGGCGTGGTACTCACTTCCCACCAGCTCTCTATGGCTTCGTCATTACTGGCCTGCTCGTTGGGCATGCCGAACCGGTTCCACCACACTGTCGAAGTGCCCGGCGGGTAATAGTTGGGAATCCAGTAGTAGTTCCATTGCAGCACCCGGTCCAGCGCATGAGCGTAACGCAGCATTTCCGGTTGGGTGTTGGCGCGGACCAACCCGTTGATCAGCGTGTCGACCGCGGGGTTCTTCAGCACCATGTAGTTGTTGGCACCGGGGTCGTTGGCCGAGATCGAGCCGAAGTAGTTGAACAGCTCGCCACCCGGTGAAGTGGTGACCGGATAGCCGGTGACGATCATGTCGTAGTCGCGGCTCATCAGGCGATTCACGTACTGGGACGAGTCGATGCGGCGAATATTCAGGTCGACGCCGATCTGCTTCAAGGTGCGCTTATACGGCAGCAGCAATCGATCCATGCCGTTCTGGCTGACCAGAAAGGTGAAACTCAGCGGCGTGCCTTCGGCGTTGACCAATTGGTCGCCATCGGGTTTCCAGCCCGCCTGCTCGAGCAGGTCCAGCGCTTGCAATTGTTTGTCGCGAATCAGACCGCTGCCATCGGTTTTCGGCGCTTCGAAGACTTTGGTGAAGACCTCGTCGGGGATCTGCCCACGCAGCGGTTCAAGGATGGCCAGCTCGCCCGCATCCGGCAATTGGCGGGCGGCGAGGTCGGTGTTGGAAAAGAAACTCTGCTGGCGGATGTACATATCACGCATCATCTGCCGGTTGCTCCACTCGAAATCCCACAGCATGACCAGCGCCTGGCGTACTCGGCGGTCCTGGAATATTGGGTTTTGCAGGTTGAAGACAAACCCCTGGGCCGGTTGCGGTGCTTGTGTGGCCAGATGCGCTTTTTGCAGGCGACCGTCGCTCAGGGCCGGGCTCTCGTAGCCGATGGAATAGCCGGTCGCGGAGAATTCGCGGTTGTAATCGTAGGCACCGCCGCGCAAGACCTGGCGCGCGACGTCGGTATCGCCGAAGTATTCGATGCTGAAATGATCGAAGTTGTAGAGGCCGCGGCTGACCGGTAGATCCTTGCCCCACCAGTTGGCGTTGCGCTCGAAGGTGATGCTGCGACCGGAATCGACCTTGCCCACCTTGTAAGGGCCACTGCCCAGTGGCGCCTCATAACCACCGCCATTGGCGAATTCACGGGTCTTCCACCAGTGTTCTGGAAAGACCGGCAGCGTGGCAATGTCGAGGGGCAGGGTGCGGTTTTCGTTGCTTTTGAAGTCGAACCGAACCGTCAGCGGCGCTTCGACTTCGACGCCTTTGACGTCGGCGAACTGGGTGCGATAGCGCAGGCTGCCCTGGGTCATCAGCAGGTCGAAGGTGTAACGCACGTCCTGGGCTGTGATCGGTGTGTCGTCGGCGAAGCGCGCCTTGGGGTTCAAATAGAAGCGCAGGGACATGCCGTCGTCCGAGCGTTCCATCTTTTGCGCCACCAGGCCGTACACGGTGTAGGGCTCGTCAAGCGAGCGCTGGGCCAGAGGCGAGTAGAGCAAACCGTCGATTTGCGTGACGCCAATGCCCTTGTCGATGTAAGGCAATATATGGTCGAAATGCCCGATTTCGATGGCCGAGCGGCGCATCGTGCCGCCCTTGGGCGCTTGCGGGTTGGCGTAGGCGAAATGACTGAAGCCGGCGGGATACTTCGCCGGTTCGCCGTACACGGTCAACGCCTGTTGCGGTGCTGCATTCACACCAGTGGCACTTAGTAGCAGGGCCACGGCAGTGAACAACAAAGTAGGGAAAGCCAGTCGCATTGTCAGCCTTAAAGCCGGGTGATCGATAACCGCAATTTGTACGCTAGCGGCGCGTCCCTCGCCAGCCGTATCACGTATCCGAAACACAACGGCCCACCAAAAGGCGGGCCGTCATGCACAAAACCAGGGCGTCGATCAGTCCTGGCGGCTGGTCACTTCCAGCAAGTGATAGCCAAACTGGGTCTTGACCGGGCCTTGCACCACGTTGATCGGTGCGCTGAAGACGACGGCGTCGAACTCCTTGACCATCTGGCCCGGGCCGAACGAACCCAGGTCGCCGCCTTGGCGGCTGGACGGGCAAGTGGAGTTGTCTTTGGCAACCTGGGCGAAATCAGCGCCGCCTTCGATCTGGGCTTTGAGTTCGTTGCACTTGGCTTCCGAGGCAACCAGGATGTGACGGGCAGTGGCTTTAGCCATGGAAAAATACTCCTTTCAATGTTCAGTAAAGTGCGGAGCCTACCGGATTCAGTGGCCTATTTCTCGTCAAAGTTCCGCACGGTTTACAGGCCGGCATTTCTCAGGCGCTCGGCATGCTGCACATACAAGGCAATCGGGTCGACGCCCTTGCGCAGTGCGCCCGCGGTTTGACTGAGGCTGTCCAAATGATCCAGCGGATAGTCGGAACGGATAACTTTGCCTAAATGGGAGCTGTAGCGGCCAACCATGCCGTCATTCTGCTCCGCTTCGGTAGTGAAGTAGCGGGAAAAGGCCTGGAGGAAACCGTGCAGCGGATTGACCGCATCCAGGCCTTTGTCGAGAAGGTCGCCCTGCAACGTCCCGCTCCAGGAGTAATAACGCACGCCGTTAACCAGCTCACGGCCCTTGCCGCCCCAGGTTTTTGGCAGCCCTTGCGGGTATTTGTCGTTGAAAGCGCCCACACCTTCGGTGGTCAATGCGTTGAGCGCGGCGATGGCGTTCTGCGGCAAATGCTGGTGACCGCTGAGCAACGACAGAAAGTCGGCAAACAGCGTGGCAACCGTTGCCGCGACGTGTTCCGGCAGGCGTCCGGGCGTCAGTGCCTTGCGCAGAAAGTCGGCCAGTTCCGAGCCGTGGTTCGGGCCGCTGACCGAGGTCACCGACGCGATGATTTCTGGCGCGATGGCTGCCGCGTAACGTGCCGCGAGGGCACCCTGGCTGTGACCGATCAGGTTGACCTGTTGGGCACCGGTTCCTTCCAGCACCCGTTCGATCTGTGCCAACAGTTGGTCGCCGCGCACTTCGTTGCTTTGAGTAGCCGAGAGGTGGGGGATAAACACTCTTGCGCCGGCACTTCTGAGGGCCTGCTTGACGTCATGGAAGAGTTCGACTTTGCCAATGCGATCAAAGCCGAAGAGCCCGTGGATCAGCAGGATTGGGTACTGAGTAGTTGCATTCCGTAGCATGTTCATTCCTTTTTCGCGGTGGTTCAGAGGGGTGAATATGGGCTCACTCTAAAGCACGGCGGCAGCTCGGCGGTGTATGAGGAATCCGCTGTGAGCTAATGAAAAAGGTATAGAAAACGTAGGAAAGTTCGAAAGAGAATGAGGTCCTGTTCGGAATATTTGGACATCTTTTTGTCGTTCACGGAGCACATCGTTGCAACGGCCTACTCTGCGAACGCCGTTTACCTGTAAACCGATTCGCTTTTCAGACGCCCAGCCCTCGATCGAGGGCTGGGCGTCCGGCAGTGGTTATGCCGGTTGTTGAACGCTGTTCTGTGATCGCAGCCGGTCGGCTGCCTGGCGCAGCAGTTGTTCGGTTCCGGTCCAGCCAAGGCAGCCATCGGTTACCGATACGCCGTAGCGCAACGATGGGCTCAGGGGCTGGCAACCTTCGAACAAATGGCTCTCGATCATCATGCCGATCAGCGATCGATCACCCTGCAGGCGTTGCTCAAGCACATCGTTGAACACGGCCGGCTGGCGTGCCGGGTCTTTGCCGCTGTTGGCGTGGCTGCAGTCGACCATGATCCGGGCCGGGATCTTGAGTCGGGTCAAATCGTTGTTCACTTGGGCGACGCTGACGCGATCGTAGTTCGGCCCGCGATGACCGCCGCGCAAAACCAGATGGGTGTCAGGATTGCCCGGGGTTTGAATGACCGCAGGATGCCCTTGGCTGTCGATACCGAAATGGCGATGCGGGTGGGCGGCCGAACGCATGGCGTCGCTGGCAACGGCAACGCCGCCATCGGTGCCGTTCTTGAAACCGACCGGCATGCTCAGGCCGCTGGCCATTTCCCGGTGGATTTGCGACTCGGTGGTGCGGGCGCCGATGGCGACCCAGCTCAACAGATCGTCGAAGTAGCCCGCCGCCATGGGTTGCAGCAGCTCGGTGGCAATCGGCAAGCCGATGCGTAGCATTTCGCGCATCAGTTCGCGCGACAGCGTCAAACCGCCGGCCATGTCGTCGCTGCCGTCAAGCCGCGGGTCGTAGGCCAGGCCTTTCCAGCCGACCGTGGTGCGGGGTTTTTCGACGTAGGCGCGCATCACCAGCAGCATTTCATCGCTGACTTCGGCGGCGAGGCGAGCGAGATTGGCGGCGTATTCGAGGGCGGACTGGGGGTCGTGTATCGAGCAAGGGCCGACGATGACCACCAGGCGGGAATCTTCACCGTTGAGGATCGCGCGGACCGCGTCGCGGTGGGTGGCGACTTGCCGGGTCAGGGCATTGTCGAGGGGCAATTGCTGTTTGAGTTGCAATGAGCTGGGCAGACGCAGAGTCAGCGCTTCATTGGCCGGGCTCAAGGTGGACAGCGGCAGAGCAGAGACGGACGAGTTCATATTCAGGCTTCCTGGGCTGGCGGCGGGTTCGTTCCCGCGCGCTCGGCCCTACTGGGGTGTTCGACAATTGGCCGGATTGGCTGCGTGTGTGTGCTTGCCACCTGTGGGTGACCGATCGGAGGCGGCAGGCTGTCCCGAGCGGAGGCTGGTAAATCGCCAGGCGGTAAAACTGTCGTAACGGTAATAAGTGGTGTAGTTCATTTTCTGAATCCTCAAGTTGTCTGGTGTGTCGCTAAAAATGGTGGGGCTGAAAA
Organism: Pseudomonas sp. RT6P73; assembly: GCF_054897715.1. Classification (NCBI taxonomy): domain Bacteria; kingdom Pseudomonadati; phylum Pseudomonadota; class Gammaproteobacteria; order Pseudomonadales; family Pseudomonadaceae; genus Pseudomonas; species Pseudomonas sp. RT6P73. The sequence continues at coordinate 2,353,460 of NZ_JBUBUV010000002.1, forward strand.
AACAAAACCCCCGGTCGGGAAGCCGACCGGGGGTTGAGAATTCTCTGGTGGCGACCCGTTTAAAGTGGGCGCCGTGTGGGTATCAGGCGCGCCAGTGGCTAAACCAATACCCAAAATAAAAGCTGACCGGAGCACAAACGTCAGTCGCCCGGGCAGCCGCACCCGAGCGCGAGGCGCTGGCGGTACGAAGCTGTGAGAGGGCGTTGAACATGGTCTGTCTCCGATGAATGCGCCGAGCTTACTAGAGGCCGGTGCGCGGTTTCAATCAGAAATTGCTATGGATCAGCGGCGGCGTTTTCTATCGCTTGAGTGCGACAGGGTTTATGACACACTTCGCGTTCCGCCCAACCTGTCACATCACAAGGACGAAACATGACGACACTGACCATCGCCGCTGCACAATCGATCTCTATCGCGGGTGATCTCGCCGCCAATATCACCTGGCATCAGCGCTTCATGCAGGTTGCCGCGGAGCAGGGCGTCCAGTTGCTCGTCTTTCCTGAGTTGTCGCTGACCGGGTACGAGCGCGGACTGGCGGCTGAACTGGCAATTGATCCGAATGCCGAGGTGCTGCAACCGCTGCGAGATTTCGCGCGGGAAGTGGGCGTGACGAGTGTGGTCGGAATGCCGATTCGTCTGTCGGATGATTCGCCGGTACTGATCGGGGCGTTGGTCCTGGGCGCCGATGGTTCGCTCGGGGTGTACAGCAAGCAGCATCTGCATCCAGGCGGGGAGGTGGCGTTTGCGCCGGGCACGGGTGGTTCGACGTTGAAGATCGGCACCGACACCGTCGCGTTGGCGGTGTGCGCCGATTTTTCTCACGCCAGTCACGCCGCAGCGGCGGCGGAACAAGGCGCCGACCTTTATGCCGCGGGCGTACTGATCACCGAAAACGGCTATGCGCCGGATACTGCCCTCTTGCAAGGCTATGCCGGCACCCATTCGATGGCCGTTCTCATGGCCAATCATGGCGGGGTGACCGGGGGTTGGGAGTCGGCGGGGCGCAGCGCGATCTGGGCGGCGGATGGGTCGTTGATAGCAGCAGCACCCGGCACGGGTAATCTGCTGGTCATTGCTCGCCGAGACGCTGGTGGCTGTTTTAACGGGCAAGTCGTGGAGGTCGTGGAGGCTTGATGGGCTTCGAATTGCGTCCGGCAACGTCCGGGGATCTGGAGTTTGCTCGCGACTTGACCTGTCGAACCATGCTCGGCTATTACATTCGGCATGATTTGTTATGGCAGGACGAAGCCTTCGATGTCGCCTGGGCCGGACGCGAGAACTGGTTGATCGTCCGTGACGATGTCTTGCAGGGTTATGTGAGCCTCAGTCGCGACGCTAGAGCTTTATATATCCGCGAGCTGCACGTACTCGAAGCCTTTCAGAGACAGGGTGCCGGTTCCTGGGCGATCGATCAGGTATTCGCCATGGCGTGCAAGGAACGGCGTCCGGCGTTACGCCTGACAGTTTTTGAAACGAATCCAGCCAAGGCTCTGTACGAGCGAAAAGGGCTGAAGGTGGTCGGTTGGGACGAGTGTTTCCTGAGAATGCAGCGCGATGTCGATGAGCTCCATCGCTGAAACACGCTTGGGGCAAGCCTTTCAAGATGTATTGAAACTTTTTATATAACGGTTGCCGCTAGGTCTGCCAGTCGCTTTTTGCTAAGGTGTCCGGCAACCCAATAAGACCATATCGCGAGGTGTCTGCTTGATTAGGGTGCTAGTAGTCGATGACCATGATCTCGTTCGTACGGGTATTACACGAATGCTGGCTGACATCGATGGCCTGCAAGTAGTCGGCCAGGCTGAGTCGGGGGAGGAATCCCTGCTGAAAGCGCGTGAGTTGAAACCCGATGTGGTGCTGATGGACGTCAAGATGCCCGGGATCGGCGGTCTTGAAGCCACGCGCAAGTTATTGCGCAGTCATCCCGACATCAAAGTCGTCGCGGTCACCGTGTGCGAGGAAGATCCGTTTCCTACGCGGCTGTTGCAGGCCGGCGCCGCAGGTTATCTGACCAAGGGCGCCGGGTTGCCGGAGATGGTCCAGGCGATTCGCCTGGTGTTTGCCGGGCAACGCTACATCAGCCCGCAGATTGCCCAGCAACTGGCGATCAAATCCTTTCAGCCGACCAACGATTCGCCTTTCGACGCGCTGTCGGAACGCGAGATTCAGATCGCATTGATGATTGTCGGGTGTCAGAAAGTCCAGATTATTTCCGACAAGCTCTGCCTGTCGCCAAAAACGGTCAACACTTACCGTTACCGCATTTTCGAGAAGCTCTCGATCAGCAGTGATGTCGAGCTGACGCTGTTGGCGGTGCGCCACGGCATGGTCGATGCCAGCCTCTGAAAATGACTGAAGTCTTCGATCCAGGCGCCTTTCTGTCCACGGTCAGTGGGCGTCCCGGTGTCTATCGCATGTTCGACAGCGATGCACGCCTGCTGTACGTCGGCAAAGCCAAGAATCTGAAAAAACGCTTGGCCAGCTACTTCCGCAAAACCGGTCTCGCGCCCAAGACTGCGGCGCTGGTGGGGCGCATCGCCCAAGTCGAAACCACCATCACGGCCAACGAAACGGAAGCCTTGCTGCTTGAGCAGACGCTGATCAAGGAATGGCGCCCGCCGTATAACATTCTGCTGCGCGATGACAAATCCTACCCTTACGTCTTTCTGTCGGATGGGCAGTTTCCTCGCTTGAGCATCCATCGCGGCGCGAAGAAAGCCAAGGGCAAGTATTTCGGTCCGTATCCCAGCGCGGGCGCCATTCGCGAAAGCCTGAGCCTGCTGCAAAAGACCTTTTTTGTTCGCCAGTGCGAAGAGAGCTATTACAAGAACCGTACGCGCCCTTGTCTGCAATACCAGATAAAACGCTGCAAGGCCCCGTGCGTGGGACTGGTGGAGCCCGAGGTGTATGCCGAGGACGTTCGCCACTCGGTCATGTTCCTTGAAGGCCGCAGCAATGCGCTGACGGACGAGTTGTCCGCCGGCATGGAAGAGGCGGCGATCAACCTCGAGTTCGAGCGAGCCGCCGAGTTGCGCGACCAGATATCGTTGCTGCGCCGGGTCCAGGATCAGCAAAGCATGGAAGGTGGCACCGGCGATATCGATGTGATCGCTGCGTTCGTCAATCCGGGGGGCGCTTGCGTTCACCTGATCAGCGTGCGCGGTGGGCGAGTGCTGGGTAGCAAGAACTTCTTCCCTCAGGTCGGAATCGATGAAGACGTTTCCGAGGTCATGGCTGCATTTCTCGGTCAGTACTTCATTACCAGTCCCGAGCGCGACTTGCCGAGCGAGCTGATCGTCAACGTGGTTCACGAAGACTTTCCGACCCTGATTACGGCCATTGAAGAGCTGCGCGGTCGCGAGTTGACCATCAGCCATCGGGTCCGCGGTACGCGAGCGCGCTGGCAACAACTGGCGGTCACCAATGCCGAGCAGGCGTTGGGCGCGAGGCTGGCCAACCGTCAACACGTCGCCGCCCGTTTCGAGGCCTTGGCAGAAGTGTTGAGCCTGGACGAGCCGCCGCAGCGTCTTGAGTGCTACGACATCAGCCATTCCAGCGGCGAAGCCACCGTTGCCTCTTGCGTGGTGTTCGGTCCGGAAGGCCCGATCAAGTCCGACTATCGTCGCTACAACATTGAAGGCGTGACCCCGGGCGACGACTATGCGGCCATGCACCAAGCCCTGACCCGACGCTTCAGCAAACTGAAGGACGGGGAGGGCAAGCTTCCGGACATTCTGCTGGTGGACGGCGGCAAGGGGCAGCTGTCGATGGCCCGCGACGTGCTCAATGAAATGGCGGTGCCTGATCTGATTTTGCTGGGCGTGGCCAAGGGCGCGACGCGCAAGGCCGGTTTTGAAACCCTGTACCTGAACGACGCAGCCCACGAATTTACGTTGCGCGGCGATTCCCCCGCGCTGCATTTGATTCAACAAATACGCGATGAAGCCCACCGTTTCGCAATTACCGGGCACCGCGCTCGCCGTGGCAAAACCCGGCGCACATCGACGCTTGAGGGCGTCGCAGGCGTCGGACCGACACGTCGGCGCGATTTGTTAAAACATTTTGGTGGATTGCAGGAGCTGTCTCGTGCCAGCATCGAAGAGATCGCCAAAGCACCCGGGATCAGTAAAAAGCTCGCAGAGTTGATTTATGCAAATCTGCACAGCGAGTAGAATGCCACCTCACCTCGTAGCCAGTTGTGCCGATGAATATCCCTAATCTGATTACCGTTCTACGCGTCCTGCTCATCCCGATCTTCATTTTACTGTTCTACCTGCCTTATCAATGGAGCTACCTGGCCTCCGCCTCGGTCTTCGCATTTGCCGCCGCCACTGACTGGCTGGACGGTTATCTGGCGCGTCGTCTGGAACAAAGCACGCCATTCGGGGCTTTCCTCGATCCCGTGGCTGACAAGCTCATGGTTGCCGTTGCGCTGGTATTGCTGGTGCAAGAGCACGGTAATCTGTGGCTCACACTGCCTGCCGCAGTCATCATCGGTCGCGAGATTGTCGTTTCGGCTCTGCGCGAATGGATGGCCGAACTCGGCGCCCGCGCTCACGTCGCCGTGTCGAACCTGGGCAAATGGAAAACCGCCGCGCAAATGCTCGCGCTGGTGATCCTGCTCGCCAATCCATCGGACTTCACTTTCTGGGTCTTGATCGGTTACGCCTTGCTGCTGGTGTCTGCCGGCCTGACATTGTGGTCGATGGTCCAATACCTGCGGGCTGCCTGGCCGCATCTGAAGACCGACGTGGAAAAGAAATAAAACTTTTTTGAATCAAAGGGTTGACGGGGCTTCTGGATTCTATAGAATGCGCCACACCAAGACGCGGGAATAGCTCAGTTGGTAGAGCACGACCTTGCCAAGGTCGGGGTCGCGAGTTCGAGTCTCGTTTCCCGCTCCAAGTTTGTACACATTTGATGTTGCGCTACATGACAGCAAATGTTTGAGGCCGAGTAGCAAAATGGTTATGCAGTGGATTGCAAATCCACCTACGCCGGTTCGATTCCGACCTCGGCCTCCACTATAAACAAGCTCCGTAGATCTTTGATTTACGGAGCTTTTTTATTTGCGCAGCCTTGCAAGATTTTGTCTTGAAAAGGGTATCTGCGAACTTGCTTCACCGGGACGGGATGTATATATTTCGTCCTCTGTTGCACAAGCCAGACAGCTTCACCGCGCTACCGCCCGAATGGCGAAACTGGTAGACGCATGGGACTTAAAATCCCCCGCTCGTAAGGGCGTGCCGGTTCGATTCCGGCTTCGGGCACCATACATATTAAAGGCCTGCATGAGGAAACTCATGCAGGCCTTTGTCGTTTCTGCTCCGCAATTTTTGACAGGCGATCCTCATCGATCTCAACCCTGGTTCTGCCAGACTCCTGTAGCAGCGGCGCGCTTAACATAATCGCTGAAGTCTCGTGCAGGCCGGCCTAGTGCACGCTGAACGCCATCAGTCAGTGGCGTGTTGCGACCGTCGAGCACCGTCGTGAAGAGATACAGCACCAGGTCGATCAACTGCGGTGGAAGTTGTGCCTGTTCCAGCGCCTGACGATAGTCTTCCGACGGAACGGCAGTGAAACGGATATCGCGCCCGGTTCCCTTGGCGATCTCATCGACCGCCTCGGCAAACGTCAGCGCCCGTGGCCCGGTCAATTCGTAGAGTTGGCGTGAGTGCCCAGGTTGGGTCAGCGCCTGGACGGCGATTTCGGCAATGTCCTCCACATCGACGAAGGGTTCCGCGATGTTGCCGACGGGCAGCGCCAGTTCTCCTTCAAGAATGGGCTCCAGAAAATGCGCCTCACTGAAGTTCTGAAAAAACCAGCTTGCCCGAAGGATCGTCCAGTCGACACCGCTGTTCTGTATGACGCGTTCGGCCTGTTCCGCTTCGATCTCGCCGCGCCCGGACAGCAGCACCAGTTTGCCGACGCCGCTTTTGACAGCCAGATCGGTAAACGCCTGAACTGTCTCGAGGGCGCCTGGTACGGCGAGGTCCGGCTGATAGGAGATATAAACAGCGTGAACACCATCAAGCGCTGCATCCCAGGTCGTCCGGTCTTCCCAGTCAAAGGGTGGATTTGCCTCGCGCGATCCCAGGCGCACAGGCAATCCCGCGGCGTTGAGATGTTGAGTGATCCTGCGCCCTGTTTTACCGGTCGCACCGAGAACGAGGATGGCGTCTTGTTTGTTTTTCATCGCGTTCATCTCCAGCGGGTTATGTGAGTGATACTCACGTTTAAAAGATGATAAACGCTCATGTTCTGCCGTCAACCAACGTGAGCGAGAAAACCGACGTGCGGACGCAACCACTTGGGAGCAACCGTGCCGGGTGCTAAGGTGAGTGCTTGTCATGTTATTAATCGGGAACCACGCCAGTGCGAAAGAAAGCCGCCGCCGGGCTCGAGCAACCTGTTTCAGAGCCGAGCCGACGCAATCCCTCGCAACAACGCAGTCGCGAGCGGCAGGAGCGAATTCTTGCCGTGGCGACTCAACTGATCGCGACCAAGGGCAGCGATCAAGTCAAGATGAGCGAAATTGCCGAACGCTCCGAGATCTCGATCGGATCGCTTTATCAGTACTTTCCCGATAAGAGTTCGGTCATTCGCACGCTGGCCGAGCGCTACAACGCCGCAAGCCGTCGCTGTATCGAAGAAGCGCTGGACGCGGTGCAGGATGCGCAAGGGTTGGCTGATGCCTATTCGGATCTGCTGGATCAGTACTACGAGATCGTTCAGGCCGAGCCTGCGATGCGTGATATCTGGTCGGGTATGCAGGCGGACAAGCAGCTGCTGGCGTTGGAGCTGGAGGAGAGTCGCGTGGCGGGCGGGTTGCTGGCCGATGCGATGCTGCGGGTGTTTCCAGGCAGCGATGCGCAGCGAGTTGTTGATTCTGCCTTTCTGATCTGGCAGCTCGGAGAGGCGACCATGCGGCTGGCCATTTCATGTGCGCCCGAAGAGGGGCGGCGGTTGTTTGAAGCTTTCAAGCGCATGTCGCTCGCGGAGATCATCGAACCGGTGTGCATGAATGCGAGCGAGTCATGACAGGACTGGGCCGAGCAAGTCGACCCAGCTTTTTAATCAGCACTTTAAACAAAAGGCTGGCCGGTAAAACCACGAGGTAGTCTTTGCAACCCGGTCATGGCAGTCAGCCGATCTACCCAGGCTGCACGCCAGTCCTTGGCGGTGTGGGTGACTTTGGCCTTGCGTGCAGCACGGCGTGCTGCGTTGCGTTCGTCTTTGCGCGCGTCCTTGAACGCGTCGGTGTTTCGGCAGCTTCTGCACTTTACGCGGGTCAATTCGCTGCTTGATGTGAGATTGCTGCCCTTGTGACCGCAGGCCAGATGCCCGCTGACTTTGAAGTGGGTGACCATGGGACGTCTCCTTCGCGACGTGTGATCGTTTGACCTCCCGATGACGTTGACGTTCGCTGGCTGACAGACAGGCAAAAAAAAGGCCTGCATGCGGGCAGACCAGGGTATTTCTCAAAGGAGTGGTTCACTGTAGGACGTGTGTTGTGAACGTTACGTGAAAAGAGGGCCACAAAAAATCCCAGCGCAAGGCCGGATGGGTGTGTAGCGCAAGAAAATCAGACAGGCACGGGCGCGGTGACGATGGAGTCGCCGTTCATGCGTCCTGAATCAGGCCCTGTTCTCGAATCGCGCGTCCAGATCGAATCATCTGAACCGCGGAAGAGGCGGGTCGACAGGTTTTAACGAAGACAGGGTGTTTCGAATCAGTGGCGCGTCTTTTTCGATGTCGTTCAGGCGGTCACGAATTCTGAGGGCTGTCGGGTGCCCTCCTTGATGATCTACCCAGTCGGCAATCTCCTTGCACGCAGCGGCAAGTCGAGCCTGGCGGGAGTCGAGCAGGGTGAGCAGGGTGGTGATGGACTCTTTTTCGGACATGGCAAACACCTCCGTTCAAGAAACCTGACAAATAGCAGCAAAAAGCCCGCGTGGTGCGAGCTCTCTGCCGATGGGGTCGCTGGTCCTTCAGCTGTTTTCAGTATAGACCCGTACTTCAGGCTTGTCGGGCCGTCACTTGTGAGGTGAGATTGAGCCGCAGGCATTCACGCTGGGCATCTTCTTCAAGATCATAACCGTCACCGATGAATCCATGGGTGCGGGTATCGAAGATGCGATACCAGACTTCGGCTTCAGGTGGCGGGTGACTGACTTCTCCGGCCCGGCGGCCATGAATGATGATCTTGTTGCAACGTTGCACAACGAAAATGTCTTCCATGGCGTCACCGAGGCTGATTCATGTCCACATCAACTATAGAAGTTCTTTGCGATCGTGCAAAAAAATGGACGGGTCATTTCGTCGATTCGGCCGCCGCGATCATTTTCTCCAGATACATGGCCAGCCCCACTTCCTCTGCCCTGAGCCCTTTACGCAGCCTCGGCCGCGGCAGTTGGGCCAAGGCGCCGAGCATGAAACCTTCGAGCACCGCCGGGTGGATGTAGCATTTGCGGCACACCGCCGGGGTGTTGCCGAGTTGCTTCGCGACGTTCTTGACCATTTCCACCACATGCCGTTTCGCATCCGACTCGGGTTCCCACTGCAACTCGCGCAGCACCGACAATGCCAGAGCACTACCCGCCCAGGTGCGGTAATCCTTGGCCGTGAAGTCGGCGCCGGTGAGGGTTTGCAGGTAGGCGTTGACGTCTGAGGAGCTGACGGTGTGCCGCTCCCCATTTTCGTCCAGGTACTGAAAGAGGTCTTGTCCGGGAATCTCCAGGCAGCGCTTGATGATTCGCGCTAGGCGTCGGTCTTTTACGGTGATCTGGTGCTCGACACCACTCTTGCCGCGGAACTGGAACAGGATCGCACTGCCGTTGACCTCGACGTGACGGCTGCGCAGGGTCGTCAGCCCGTACGAGCGATTTTCCCGTGCGTATTGAGTGTTGCCGACCCGGATCAGCGTTGCATCGAGCAAGGTAATGACCGTGGCCATGACTTTGTCTCGGCTGAAACCCGGAGCGTCCAGCAGTGCTTCAAGCTGTTTGCGCAGTTTCGGCAGTGCCAGGCCAAAGTCCCGCAGGCGCGAGTATTTGTCGGCATCGCGCACTTCGCGCCAGCGCACGTGATAACGGTATTGTTTGCGACCGCGAGCGTCACGCCCGGTGGCTTGCAAATGGCCGCGTGGGTCAGCGCAGATCCACACATTTGTGTAGGCCGGCGGCACCGCAAGGGCGTTGAGGCGTTTGATTTCGTCGGGATCGGTAATGCGCTGGCCTGCGGGATCGAAGTAGCAGAATTTGCCACGCAATAGTTTGCGGGTGATTCCAGGCTGCGTGTCATCGACATAATGCAGGTCGGGTGGCAGCACATCGGGCAGCGCGGTGTCGGACATGGCGAAAATCCTTGGCGATCAAGTCAGGGGGCCTGTACAGCCATTGACCGCGCCCGTTCGCCGTGGTGCCGACGAATTTACGCCAGGACGGCCACCGCCTTGATCTGCGCCCAGAGTTGCTGGCCGGGGTGCACGCCCAGTTGGTCCCTGGAGTAGCGGGTGATGCGTGCCAGCAACGGCGTGCCGGCAGCATTCAGGCGGATCAGCACGTGGGCGGCGTTATCGGCGCCGATTTCGCTGATCACCGTCACCGGCAAGCGATTGAGGATGCTGCTTTGCCCCACGCCTTGCAGGCTCAGGCTGACATCACGTGCCTGGACCTTGCAGCGCAGCGCCTGGCCCTGGGTCATCGGAGCGTGCGCCACGCGAATGCTCAGGTCGGTACCGGGCAGTTGCAACGTCAGCAATTGATAGTGAGGGTCGTACGCGCTGGCATGTCCTTCAATCACCACGCCGGCATCGTCGCCCAGCGCCAGGGGCAAGTCGAGGCGCGCCAGGGTTTCGCCGATGGGGCCGCTGGCCAACGCCTTGCCGTCGCTCAGCAGGACGATGTGGTCGGCCAGTCGGGCGACCTCATCCTGAGAGTGACTGACGTACAGCACCGGGATGTCCAGTTCGTCGTGCAGGCGTTGCAGGTAAGGCAGGATTTCGTTTTTGCGCTGGCTGTCCAGCGCCGCCAGCGGTTCGTCCATCAGCAACAGCTTCGGGCTGGTGAGCAGCGCGCGCGCGATGCCGATTCGCTGCCGTTCGCCGCCGGAGAGGTGCTGCGGATGGCGGTCCAGCAGATGGCCGATGCCCAGCAGCTCAGTGGCATGCGTCATGTCGACCCGACGTTGCTGCTTGGGAATGCGCTTCAGGCCGAATTCCAGGTTGGCCAGCACCGACAGATGGGGAAACAGACTCGCTTCCTGAAAAACGTAACCCAGTGCGCGTTTATGCGGCGGTACAAAAATCTTCTTGTCGCTGTCCTGCCAGACTTCATCGTTGACCTGGATAAAGCCCTGTTCGGCACGTTCCAGACCAGCGATACAGCGCAGACACGTGGTCTTGCCCGAACCGGAATGTCCGTAAAGTGCCGTCACCCCACGGCCAGGCAATTGTAGATCCACCTCCAGGGCGAATCCCGAATAACGCAGTTTCAGACGCGCATGAATCATCGATCAGCTCCAGCCTGTTTTGGTCTTGCGGCTGGAGTAGAGCGCCAGCAACACGGCAAAGGAGAACACCAGCATTGCCCCGGCCAGCCAATGGGCCTGGGCGTATTCCATGGCTTCAACGTGATCGTAGATCTGCACCGAGACCACGCGGGTCTTGTCGGGAATGTTGCCACCGATCATCAGCACCACGCCGAACTCGCCAACGGTATGGGCGAAACCGAGAATGGCTGCGGTGATGAATCCGGGTCGAGCCAGGGGCAGGATCACGCTGAAAAAAGTGTCCCAGGGGTTGGCGCGCAAGGTAGCGGCCACTTCCAGTGGGCGAGTGCCAATGGTGGAAAAAGCGTTTTGCAGCGGCTGGACCACGAACGGCATCGAGTACAGCACCGAGCCGATCACAAGGCCTGCAAAACTGAAAGTCAGGGTGCCAAGACCCAATGACTGGGTGAATTGGCCGACAAAGCCGTGAGGGCCAAGCGCCAACAACAAATAAAAGCCAATCACCGTGGGTGGCAGGACCAGGGGCAGGGCGACGATGGCCCCGACCGGGCCGCGCCACCAGGATTGGGTGCGCGACAGCCATAACGCAATCGGAGTGCCGATGATCAACAGGATAACCGTCGTCAGGGACGCCAGTTTCAGGGTCAGCCAGATGGCGGAAAAATCGGCACTCGTGAGCGTCATTTAGAGTTGGTAACCGTAGGACTTGATGACAGCGGCGGCTTTCGGCCCCTTGAGGTAGTCAACCAGCGCCTTGGCAGCCGGGTTGTCCTTGCCCTTATTGAGGATCACCGCATCTTGTTTGATCGGGTCGTGTATGTCGGCCGGAACGATCCAGGCCGAACCGGCGGTGACTTTGCCGTCTTTGTAGATCTGCGACAAGGCCACGAAGCCCAGTTCGGCATTGCCAGTGGAAACGAATTGATAGGCCTGGGTGATGTTCTGGCCTTCAACGATCTTGTCTTTGACCTTGTCGGTCAGGTCCAGCTTGGCCAGCACCTGAGTGGCGGCCAAGCCGTAAGGCGCCGCTTTCGGGTTGGCAATGGAGAGGTGTTTGTACTCGTTCTTTTTCAGCACATCACCCTTGGCATCGACGTAACCCTCCTTGGCTGACCACAGTGCCAGAGTGCCAATAGCGTAAGTGAAGCGCGAACCCTTGACGGTATCACCTTCAGCTTCGAGTTTTTGCGGGGTGGTGTCGTCTGCCGAGAGGAACACTTCGAACGGCGCGCCATTCTTGATCTGGGTGTAGAACTGTCCCGTCGCACCAGACGAAGTGACCAGTTTATGCCCGGTGTCTTTCTCGAAAGCTGCAGCGATGGCCTGAATCGGCGCGGTGAAGTTAGCGGCGACGGCCACCTGGACTTCGTCCGCCTGGGCGGACCCGAAAGCGAACACGGCGAGCAGGCTCGCGAGGCGGATGGGGGCAAAACGTGAGGCACGCATGGACATGAAACGGCTCCGTTATAGGCAAATGCAGCGAGGGGTGAAACGCTATATATCGGAATATATAGCGAAATGCCTGCGAACGGAATTGTTGGACGCTGAAGTCGCGCATGACCTGTAGCAGCTGCCGAGCAACGCGAGGCTGCGTTCGGCTGCGAAGCAGTCGTAAATCCAGGCGCCACGGTTAACCTGAATGACCGCGGTGGCTGGTTTGACGACTGCTGCGCAGCCGAACGCAGCCTCGTGTTACTCGGCAGCTGCTACAACAACATGCGTTACCGATGAAGCAACTTGGCCAGGCCTTCTTCCGCCAAACGCCGTGTCAGCTCCGCCGTAGTCATTTCAACTCCCAACGTGAACGCCTGCCCGGCCCAGAGGTTGCTGAAATCCGCTTCACCCTTGGCACGCAACGGCATCAACGCACCGCCGGCCAAAGGGAAGGCTGGTGCTTTATCGGTCATGGGCCCAATTTCGCGCATCACCCGATTGAGAATTCCCCGTGCCGGGCGGCCGGTGAAAAGATTGGTCACTGCGGTTTCGCTTTCCTTAGCCGTGCGCAACGCCTTGTGGTGAGACGCGCTGACCTTGGCTTCCGGCGTGAACAGATAAGCCGTCCCCACCTGCACCGCAGAAGCGCCCAACAGAAACGCCGCCGCAACGCCCCGGGCATCACTGATCCCGCCCGCTGCAATCACCGGCACTTTCACCGCATCGACGACCTGAGGCACCAGGGCGAATGTTCCCACCTGGCTGCTCAAGTCGTCGCTGAGAAACATCCCGCGATGTCCGCCCGCCTCGTAGCCCATGGCGATAATCGCGTCGCAGCCCTGTTGTTCCAGCCAGATGGCTTCCTCGACCGTGGTCGCCGAAGAGAGAATTTTCGCCCCCGTGGCTTTTACTCGATCCAGCAGCGATTTTTCCGGCAGGCCGAAGTGAAAGCTCACGACTTCGGGACGAAACTCTTCGAGCACTTCGCAGGCGGCGTTATCGAAAGGCGCGCGATTGGACACCGGCGTGGGTGCATCGAAATCGACGCCCAGTTCCCGGTAGTAAGGTTCCAGCAAATGCTTCCATTCCTGAGCGCGTTGCTCATCGGCGGCTGGAGTCTGATGGCAAAAATAGTTGATGTTGAACGGTCGCTGGCTGTTTTGACGGATCGTCTTCAGCTCTTCGCGCAGCTGCTCGATGCTCAGCATTGCCGCGGGCATCGAGCCCAGGCCACCGGCGTTACTCGCCGCGATGACCATGGCCGAGCCGGTTGCTCCGGCCATGGGGGCCTGGATGATCGGCAATTCGATGCCGAGCAGGTCAAGAATGCGGGTGTCTGGCCATTGGCTCATTTGAAAGATTCTCCGACGGGTAGACCGGTTTTTTACCAGCAATGGCTGACGCAGGGCCAGTCGACTTTTGTATCCGGGACGTTTTCCGGTATTCCAGGACCGCAAAAAAAAAGCGAAACCGCACGTCATTGAAACGCTCGGCGCCTTACTCGTTTGGCTAAAGTCTTGTACGGCCAAATGTTTGTTTGTGGTATTTCAATGGTCCCACCATTTGATTGATTCCGTTGAGAGGCAATGATGTTCAAAGGTATTTTGATCGCCAAAGACGACAGCGGTTACCGGGCCACACTGCAAGAGATCAATGACGATCAACTGCCCGAGGGCGATGTGACAGTGCGCGTGGCGTACAGCACGCTGAACTTCAAGGATGGCCTGGCGATCACCGGCAGCAGTCCGGTGGTCAGGAAATTCCCGATGGTGCCGGGGATCGATCTGGCCGGTACGGTCGAAGTCAGTGGTCATCCAGACTACAAGGTCGGTGACCAGGTCCTGCTCAATGGCTGGGGCGTGGGTGAAGGGCATTGGGGCGGACTGGCGCAAAAAGCGCGTGTTAATGGCGACTGGCTGATTGCGCTACCCAAGGAATTCACCGCAGCCCAGGCCATGGCAATCGGCACGGCCGGTTACACGGCGATGCTGTGCATCCTGGCGCTGGAACATAACGGCGTAACGCCTGATCAGGGTGAAGTCCTGGTCACCGGTGCCAACGGCGGGGTGGGCAGTTTCGCCATCGCGCTGCTGAGCAAGCTCGGCTACAGGGTCGTGGCTTCCACGGGCCGCACCTCCGAACACGATTACCTCAAGCAACTGGGTGCCAGCGAGATCATCGATCGCGCCACGCTTTCCGAGCCGGGCAAACCGTTGGCCAAGGAACGCTGGGCGGCGGTGATCGATTCGGTCGGCAGCCACACGTTGGCCAACGCCTGCGCCAGCACCAAGGCCAATGGCACGGTCGCCGCCTGCGGTCTGGCACAAGGCATGGACTTTCCGGCCTCCGTCGCGCCGTTCATTTTGCGCGGCGTGACATTGGCCGGGATCAACAGCGTGACCCAACCCAAAGCCAAACGGGTACAGGCCTGGAATCGCCTGGCCAAGGACCTGGACTTCGCGTTGCTGCCGCTGATCAGCCATGAAATCGGCTTGAGCGAAGCCATCGACGCCGCGCCGCGCTTGCTCGCCGGGCAATTGCGCGGGCGAGTTGTAGTCGATGTGAATCGCTGATTAGCGAGTCTCGCGCTCCAGCAATTGACGCTTGCGTTCAACCCCCCAGCGATATCCCGACAGGTTGCCGTCGCTGCGCACCACGCGGTGGCAAGGAATCGCCACCGCAATACTGTTCGCGCCACAGGCCTGGGCCACAGCGCGCACGGCTTTGGGCGCGCCGATACGCTGAGCGATATCGGCGTAGCTGGCGGTGCTGCCCGCCGGAATCTCCCGCAACGCTTGCCAGACCCGCTCTTGAAACGCGGTGCCGCGAACGTCCAGCGGCAAGTCCAGGCCAATGGCCGGTGCTTCGATAAAACCCACAACCTTAGCGATCAACTGCTCGAACGCGTGGTCGGAGCCAATCAAATTCGCACGCCGAAACTTGTCCTGAAGATCGCAGACCAGTTGATGCGGATCATCCCCCAACAATATCGCGCAAACGCCGCGTTCACTTTGCGCCACCAGAATCGCCCCCAGGGAACACTGGCCGACGGCAAAACGGATGTCGTTGTTCTGGCCTGACGCTCGGTAGTCGCCGGGCTTCATGCCCAGCAGCTGATCGGCCGACTCATAGAAGCGACTGTTGGAGTTGAAACCGGCGTCGTACAGGGCGTCGGTGACCGAGCCGCCGTCGGCCAGTCGTTCGCGAACCTTGCGTGAGCGATGGGCGCTGGCGTAACCCTTGGGTGTCAGCCCGGTCACCGCTTTGAACACTCGATGAAAGTGGAAGCTGCTCAGACCCGCAGCGTCTGCCAGTTCAGTCAACGCAGGTAGATTTTCGGCGGACTCAATGTAGCGGCAGGCGGCGGCCACGGTTGCCGCGTGTTGTGCGGCGACGTCGCTTTGATCCTTCGTGGCCCGTTTGCTCGGACGATAACCTGCCGCCTGGGCTTGTTCGGCCGTGTCGAAAAATTCGACATTCTGCGGATTCGGCAAACGCGCCAGGCTACTGGGGCGGCAATAGATCCCGGTGGTTTTGACGGCATAGACAAACTGCCCGTCGGCACCGGGATCCCGTGCAACGACGGCGGCCCAGCGCGGATCGTTCTCGGTGGCAATCTTTGTTGAATGAGTTGTCATGGCTTCATGTCCGTTGACCCGTTTCCTTCAGATTAACCAGCCCGCAAAACCGCGGCACCCCGAGTCTTGCGGTTGAATTCGAGGGCTTCATCCGGCGGTTCGAAAGGTGAAGTTGATCCGTTGTTCACCCAGGCGCGGGTGATGACCGTCCTTGATCGGCAGCACGCCGTGATAACGCAAGCGATCAACGCCTCCCCAGACCACGATATCGCCGTGCAGCAGCGGTACGCGTTGGCTTTTATCGCTCCGTTCAAAACCGCCAAACAGGAAGATGGCAGGCAACCCCAGCGACACCGAAACGATCGGTGCTGCGTAGGAACCTTCGTCCTTGTCCTGGTGCAATGACATTTTGGCCCCGGGGACATAGCGGTTGATCAGGCAGGAATCCGGAACAAAATCAGCAAATCCCGCTTCCCGTGCTGCGGCCTGTGCCAGTTCGAAAAACACATTGGGCATTTCGGGCCAGGGTTGCCCGGTCTGTGGGTCGTTGCGCGTGTATTTGTAGCCGCTGCGGTCCGTGGTCCAGCCCCAGGTGCCGCAACTGCTCAAGGCCACCGACATGGTAAAGCCGCCGGGCGTGACCATCTGCCGAAACGGCGCGGCCGTCAGAACCGCTTCCAGTGCGGGGAGCAACTGATCCAGTCGGGGCAGGGCAAAGCCGCGCAAGACGTAGGACTGTTCGCCGATCTGCTCGCGTCTGGGCGCTTGCTCGGGCTCGGCCTCGGCAAACAAATCCAGGGTGGTCGGGCTCATGGGGTCATAACGCATCGTGAAAGATGATTCCAAGGGTATGCCGTTTTCCGCTGTGCAGGCGACTCACGCCATGACGCATCGTCACTCGGTAATAGCCGCGAACGCCTTTGACCGGGCGCTGGCTGACCGCAAAGATCAAACCATCGCCTTTTTTCAGGCCGATAACCTGAGGGCGTGACTGCATCCGCGGGCGTTGTTCGGTCAGTACAAACTCGCCGCCGGTGAAATCTTCGTCCGGTTCCGACAGAAGAATCGCCACTTGCAGCGGGAACACGTGTTCGCCGTACAGATCCTGATGCAAGCAGTTGTAGTCCTGCGGGCCATATTGCAGCAATAACGGAGTCGGGCGCTCCTGACCGGCGGCATGGCAGCGTTGCAGAAACGCTTCGTGGGAGTCGGGAAAACGGGTCGGCAGGTCCATGCATTCGTACCAGCGGTTGGCGATCGGCACCAGCCGAGGGTAGAGCGCGCTGCGCAAAAGGGCGACCGGTTCAGGCAACGGGTATTTAAAGTACTTGTACTCGCCACGGCCAAAGCCGTGACGCGCCATCACCACTTGCGAGCGAAAGGGGCCTGGCTGGGCGTAGAGGGCACTGACGTCGTCGCACGCCTGCGAGCTCAACAGCGACCTGATGATGGCGCAGCCATCCTGATCGAGTTGTTGCTCCAGGGTTGCCCAGTCCAGCGCATCGAAGTTTTGCTCGCTCATCGTTGAGCCTCGCGATCGAGCAACTGCCGTTTGCGCTCCAATCCCCAACGATAGCCGCCAAGGCTGCCATCCTGGCGCAGCACCCGATGGCAAGGCACGATAACGGCCACCGGGTTTGCCCCACAGGCATTCGCCACCGCCCGAAAAGCGCTGGGCTGGCCGAGGCGTTGGGCGATATCGCGGTAGCTGGCGGTTTCGCCGACGGGGATTTGCCGCAGAACTTCCCAGACCCGGCGTTGAAACACGCTGCCGGTCAAATCCAGTAGCAGATCGAGTTCACTGCGCGGGTCTTCGAGGTGACGCAGGGTTTGCTCCAGAGCCGGCATCAAGCCTTCATCGCGCTGCGGGGTGGGTTGGCCGGGGAAGCGCCGCGCCAAATCTCGTTCGAGGGTGATCAAATCGTCGCCAAGCAACAACGCGCACAGGCCCTCGGCGCTGAATGCCAGCATTAAGACGCCAAGGCTGGAAGTGCCGCTGATGTAGCGAATCGGGGAAGTAAGCATGTTCTGACTCCTTAACCAAAGGTCGAGGTGGCCAGTCTAGGGAGCGCCAAGGGAGTGAACACTCCGGCGCTTGCGGTCGAATTCGAAACGGGCGCGGAGCATGACGTCCTTGTTGTCGCTCCGGATGCCGGGTCGCGTTACAGCGCTTTGCTGACCGCGATGTCGCTGATGACGTCTTCGCTCGAACCATGAATGGCGTCCAGCGCGGCTTTGGCTTCTTCTTCTGTGCCGTTTTCAAGCTGGGCAAATTCGAAGCGGCGTTCGCCGTTGAGTTTGTATTTGATGACGTACTTGGTCGTCTGGGCCACGGTCATACCTGCCTGTCTTCGTGTGGGAACGTCACTCAGCTCAGTTTCGTGCTAGAGCGGCGGATGATCTTGATCGAGTGCGTCAGGGTCGGTTTGCGGGTCACGCTGATCGGCCGGCGATTGACCGTGTCGATGGTGATGTTCCAGAAACCGGTGCTTGGCGCAGTGATTCGGGCCGGGAAGGTGTCGAACGCACCACCGTGGTAAGTGTGACGGCCGCCGTTCTTGAAGCTGCGGAAGTTGGCGTCGTTCATCAAACGGATGTTGCAAGTTTGGGAGCACTGGATGACGACGATGTCGTCTTCGTTGAGGTGCTCGCGCTGGTGGATAAATTTCATGAGGCGCCTCCAGAAGGGCTTTTTCTACAAAATCAAAACGATAGCATGGGCGATTGGCGCAGTTTATCAGCCCGAACAGGTTATTATCCGGTCGTCGGGGTTCGCTTTGACAATTAAAAACAGTTATTCGGAATTCTATGAGCGATAAACGCAGTGAGCCTCGGAGAAAATTGGCATTTGTGCTGTCGGAGGGTCTTTATCGGAGGTTTTATATGAAGTGGGGTTCGTTGGTCTTGCCGTTGGCATTGGTAGTGAGTGGTTGTGCGAGTGTCTCGGAGATTAACCAGACGCTGCCCACCATGAACGTGATCTCAGGCAAAAAGCCCAATGAGTACGCGCAATGCCTGGTTGAAAAACTGGCCGACAGTCGTGGTGCCCTGCAAGTGGAGTCGCAAAAGGACGGGATGCGCGTGATCGTGCCGGCAAAATTCTCGACGGCCCCGGCTGCGGTGTTCGACATCGAAGATCGCTCGGGTGGCAGCGGTATCAAGCTGCATGAGCGCATGTCCAATGTGCCAGTGCGTCCGAAAGACGTGCAGAAAGCCGCCAATGCGTGCATTTCCGGCTGATAGACTGGCCACCGTTCATACCGATGCCGTCAAAGTCATGCTTTGGCGGCATTGTCATTTCTGGAGTCGAGCATGAAGCGAGAGCAGGTACGGGGATGCCATGCAGAGGGGCTGATCTCTGCCACCCATGTCATTCAAAATCCAGCGAATCCTGGGGAATGGATCGTGTTTTTCAAGAAAAGCGCTGGGCGCAGTTATTTCCTGGTGGATGATAATGACGAGGTCGAATCATTTGGTCGTCTCGACGATTTGATCGAGACCGTGCGCGGCCTCGGGATCAAATTCGCGGAAATACACATGTAGGGCAGGGCGCCTTACTTGCAGACCACCACGACGCTGCGGTTCTTGAAGTTGCCGACATCGACCCCCAGGGTCTTGTCGCTTTCTTTGGGCGCCGGTGTTCCGTCGGTGCCGACAATCCGGTAGCCGGTCCCGGCGCAGGAGGCATCGGCTTTTTCATAGCACGTGGCCCAGGAATTGGCTTCGCCGGAGCAGTCGATCGCCAGGCCTTGCTCGCCGTTGTTCAGGTACATTTTTTCGGATGTGGCGCAGCCGCTCAGGGCCAGGATCGCAATCAAGGGCAAAATTCTGTTCATGTTCATAGTGTCGTCTTCAGCGAGGGGGGCTAGACGCTCTGACAGCGCCGGTGTGAAAAGGTTATAGCGATTGGCCACTTGTTTGCACCCGGCCACAAAAAAGCCCTGCTCGATGGCAGGGCTCTGCGAGTGCTGCAGGAGATCAATCCTGACTCTTGCCGCGTCGCTTAGGCGCGGGGGGCGTGTAGTCGAGCACCGACGCCACTTCAATCGCCATCGCTTCGGTGGGTAACGGCCCGGAAACATCTTCGCCATTGGTGGCGGTAATGTGCCACTGGCCATCGTTTCCTTTGTCGACCGTGTACCCGTTGATGATTTTTGCTACGGTCATCTATCTGTCTCGTTCGCTGGTTCAAAGTCGCCATGATACCGGCAAATGCTCGCATCGGGGGACGATAAGCGTATGGTGGTCCAGTTTGTCGGCCTCTTTGAGCTACGCTGATTTGACCGCACAAAAATGCGGATGGAACTATCCGCGGGAATATTTCTCTATGATGGCATCGGTTAGCCAGCGCGGGGCATTGTAAGGTGCACGCCGCCTGATTAGACTGCGCCGAAACTCGTACACACAGCCCTTTCAAGGACTTATATGATCAAGAAATGCTTGTTCCCAGCAGCCGGTTACGGTACTCGCTTCCTGCCAGCGACTAAAGCCATGCCCAAAGAAATGCTGCCGGTGGTAAACAAGCCACTGATCCAGTACGGCGTCGAAGAAGCACTGGACGCTGGCTTGACTGAAATCTCCATCGTCACCGGTCGCGGTAAACGCGCCCTGGAAGACCACTTCGACATCAGCTACGAACTGGAAAACCAGATCAAGGGCACCGACAAAGAGAAGTACCTGGTCGGTATCCGCAAACTGCTCGACAACTGCTCGTTCTCCTACACCCGCCAGACCGAAATGAAAGGCCTGGGCCATGCGATTCTGACCGGTCGCCCGTTGATCGGTGACGAACCGTTCGCCGTGGTACTGGCGGATGACTTGTGCGTCAACCTCGAAGGCGACGGCGTACTGACTCAGATGGTCAAACTGTACAAGCAGTTCCGCTGCTCGATCGTTGCCATCCAGGAAGTCGATCCGCAAGAAACTCACAAGTACGGCGTTATTGCCGGTGAGATGATCCGCGACGACATCTACCGTGTTCACAGCATGGTCGAGAAACCAAAGCCTGAAGACGCACCGTCGAACCTGGCGATCATCGGCCGTTACATCCTGACCCCGGACATCTTCGACCTGATCGAACAAACCGAGCCAGGCAAGGGTGGTGAAATCCAGATCACCGACGCCCTGATGAAGCAAGCCCAGAACGGCTGCGTCATGGCCTACAAGTTCAAAGGCAAGCGGTTCGACTGCGGTGGCGCTGAAGGCTACATCGACGCGACCAACTTCTGCTTCGAGAACTTCTACAAGACTGGCAAGGCTTACTGATAGCGCCTGAGTTACTTGTATTGGAAAAACCCCGACTTGTTCGGGGTTTTTTTTGATCGCTTAAAAGCAAATTATTTCCGCCAGGAAATACTTTTCCTGTTGCCCGATCGATTACGCATTGTCATTAATGAAGCTGACTAAGCCCTGGCAAGGGAGTGCTCAAGGGTTAGTCCGCGCAGCATTGTTGAACGCTCCGTGAATTTTTCGCTGGTAACAGGGAGTTTTGGGCTAATGACGATAAATGGGGCGATTCATAGCGGAGCAAGATCAAAACGCTGGTTAGGTCTAAGCATACTGATGCTGCCTGTCTTGCTGGTAACCGTTGACAACACGGTACTTGGATTCGCGTTGCCAAAGATTGCTGAGGCCCTGCGCCCGAGTGCTAGCCAGCAGTTGTGGATGATCGATGCGTATTCGCTGGTATTGGCGGGATTGCTGGTGTCGATGGGTAGCCTGGGTGATCGGGTCGGGCACCGTAAGTTGTTGCTTATCGGGTCGCTCGGGTTTGCTGTGGTATCGGTGTTGACCGCGTATTCCGAGACGGCCATGCAGCTGATTATTGGGCGGGCTTGTATGGGGATTTTCGGTGCGATGCTGATGCCTTCGACATTGGCATTGATACGTTCGGTATTTGAGGATCGAGAAGAGCGCAGGCTGGCGGTAGCGATCTGGGCAACGACGTTGACCGTCGGTTCGGCACTGGGGCCTTTGGTGGGCGGGGTGTTGCTGCAGTTCTTTGATTGGGGCGCGATTTTTCTGTTGGCGGTACCAGTCCTGATTCCATTGTTGGTATTGGGCCCGCTATTGCTCCCGGAATCGGAGCGTGATGCGTCGGGTCCGCTGGATCCGATCAGCATTCTCCAGTCGATGGTCGCACTGGGTGGCATCGTTTACGGTATCAAACATGGCGCCAGTGAGGGTGTTGACGGGGTCGTGCTGGGCACCTTTTTGGTCGGTGCATTGGCGGGCTGGATGTTCGTGCGGCGGCAGTTGCGTCTTCCTGTACCCCTGATGGATATGACCCTGTTTCGCAACGGCACCTTCAGCGGGTCTGTTCTGATCAACCTGATGAGTCTTGCGTTCCTCATCGGCTTCGTTTTCTTCACCACTCAGTTCTTGCAGATTGTCCTTCAGATGTCGCCCTTGAGTGCGAGTCTGGCGTTGGTGCCGGGGCAAATCATGGCAATCGTGGTCGGGATGGCGGTCGTGCCGGTCGCACAGCGGGTACCCCTGCATGTGTTGATACCGGTTCTGATGGCCTTTGCCGGCGCGGCGTTTTTGCTGGTGGCCAGCATGGGCAGCAGCCTCTCGGTGTTGGTAGCGGCGTTCGCGTTGCTGAACATCGGAGTAGGCGCTGTCGCGACGGTTTCCAATGACGTGATCTTGTCGGCAGCACCACCGGCAAAGGCGGGCGCCGCTTCCGCCATCAGTGAAACCGCTTATGAAGTAGGCGTGGTGCTGGGAACGACCGTGCTTGGCGGCCTGGTCACGGCCTACTACCGCGCAGGCCTGCAGCTTCCGGCGTTTTTGAGCGACATTCAGACGGCGCTGGCAAGTGAGACACTGTCTGGTGCTCATCATGTGGCGTCAGGTCTGCCGGGTGATCAGGCACAACAGTTGATGCAGCAGGCAGGAGGTGCATTTGAAGGTGGAATCGCTTTAGTTTCGTGGGTCGCTTTCGGCCTGGCGTTCATGGCGATTCTGATCGCCTGGCGCACGCTACGGTTACCAAAAGCTCAACCGGCAGAATGTCATTGATCGAAAGCGTAAGGCTCGAACGCTTGGTGTTGTCCATCTGCATTACGGCAGAAGCTTGCTCAATAAGCGTCTGCGGGTATGCTGGTTGCCTGCCGAGGAGATTGAAAATGGCCTACGATTTTGACCTTTATGTGATTGGCGCCGGTTCCGGCGGTGTGCGGGCTGCGCGTTTTGCTGCCGGTTATGGCGCGAAAGTGGCGGTGGCTGAAAGCCGTTACCTGGGCGGTACGTGTGTGAACGTCGGCTGTGTGCCGAAGAAATTGCTGGTCTACGGCGCGCACTTCGCCGAAGACTTCGAGCAGTCTTCGGGCTTTGGCTGGACGCTGGGCGAAGCGAAGTTCGATTGGGCAACGCTGATTGCCAACAAGGATCGCGAGATCAACCGCCTGAACGGTATTTACCGCAACTTGCTGGTTAACAGCGGTGTGACTTTGCATGAAGGCCACGCCAAGATCGTCGACCCGAACACGGTCGAGATCAATGGCGAGCGCCACACTGCCAAGAACATCCTGATTGCTACCGGCGGCTGGCCGCAGATCCCGGAGATTCCGGGGCACGAGCACGCGATCAGTTCCAACCAGGCGTTCTTCCTCAAAGAGCTGCCAAAACGCGTTCTGGTAGTGGGCGGTGGTTACATCGCTGTCGAATTCGCCGGGATCTTCCATGGGCTGGGGGCCGAGACCACGTTGTTGTATCGCGGCGAGCTATTCCTGCGCGGCTTCGACGGTGCAGTACGCAAGCATTTGCAGGAAGAGCTGACCAAGCGTGGCATGAACCTGCAATTCAACGCCGACATCGAGCGCATCGACAAACAGTCCGATGGCAGCCTGAAGGTGACACTCAAGGATGGTCGCGAGCTAGAGGCGGATTGTGTGTTCTACGCCACCGGTCGCCGCCCGATGCTCGACAATCTCGGGCTGGAAAACACTGGCGTCAAACTCGACAAGAAAGGTTTCGTCGAGGTCGATGATCAGTATCAGACCGCAGAGCCGTCGATCCTGGCGCTGGGCGATGTAATCGGCCGTGTTCAACTGACGCCCGTCGCCCTGGCTGAAGGCATGGCCGTGGCGCGTCGCTTGTTCAAGCCTGAGCAATATCGACCGGTGGATTACAAGATGATCCCGACCGCCGTATTCAGCCTGCCGAACATCGGTACGGTTGGCTTGAGCGAGGAAGAGGCGCGCGAAACCGGCCACGACGTGCAGATTTTCGAAAGCCGTTTCCGGCCAATGAAGCTGACCCTGACCGAATGCCAGGAGCGCACGCTGATGAAACTGGTGGTCGACGCCAAGACCGACAAGGTCTTGGGCTGCCACATGGTCGGGCCGGATGCCGGCGAGATCGTTCAGGGGCTGGCAATTGCCTTGAAGGCTGGCGCGACCAAGCGCGACTTCGACGAAACCATCGGCGTGCATCCTACTGCCGCCGAAGAGTTCGTCACCATGCGTACGCCGGTTGCCGGTTAATCGCTCTTTTCGCTCTCTGATGTATCTGGCGCTGTTGCAATGACAGCCGCCAGGTGCAGGCTTTCATCGAGGCTCGCCTGAGTCTTGAGCAGTTCGATTTCCAGCCCTTTATTTATCTGAGACTGCTCGTCGACGCTCTGCTTGAGCGACTGACTTTCCAGCAGGGCGGCGCGCAAGCGTTCCTGGAGGAGGGTGCGTTCGCTGTCAATGCGGTTGACCTGCTCCAGCAGTTGATCCTGGCGGCTGTGGGTGTGTTTGAGTTGCTCCTGCACCAGCCCCAGTTCCCGCAGCGTACCGCGGTTCTCGGTGAGCAAGCGCTCGTTGTCGCGGTGCAGTTGAGTGATCTCATCCTGACGCACCAATGCGCTTTGCTGGGCTTGGCGCAGTTCCATCTGAATCTGCTGCACCTGGCCTTCGTGGCGGCTTTGCTCCTGCTCGCGCTGTTCCTTGACGGCGTTGCGGTAGTGTTCCAGAGCATCGCGCGCGTGCAGGTGCTTTTCCTCCAGTGAGCGGATCTGCTCATCCTTGTCCTGCAAGCGCAGTTCGAAATCGGCCAGCGCCTGGTTCAGTCCGGCGTTGCGGGTTTGCTCGGTCTGCAGCATGGAGCGGGTTTCGTGCAGGGTCTCGGACTCTTGAGTCAGTGCCAGGCTTTGAATCTCGTATTGCTGGTGCAATTCAGTGTTGGCTTGCCGGGCTTCAGCCAGCTGAATTTCCAGCTCTTTTCGTTGCTGATCGAACTGCGCGCGAGCCTGGTCGATGGGTTCTTGCGCCTGCTCCTTGAGGCGTTGCGCCAGGCGCGAGACCAGGCCTGCCAGCTCGTCATCGATGGGCTCTGAAAGCGTTTCGGCGCGTTCGCCGCCGTCATCCAGCTCCTTCAGATAGCGGTGAATGGTGGTTTTTGAGCCGGTATTGCCCATCTCGATTCGTACTGCATCGATGCTGGGGTTTTCGCCACGGGCGAGAATTGCCAAACGTGCCGCCTGCACCACCGCTTTATTTACGCCGCCACGAGCCATGTGTTCTCCTACGATTTCGTACTGTGGTACGTGCCACTAAAGTACGCAGTGTACCATCATGTTTTAGAAGATAAAAATTGTGAGTTATTGATACGGGATATACTGGTATTACCCCGTGTGATACGCCATGCGACAGGTTTTACTCCGCTAAAGCGGTACGTTTTAGAGAATTGAGCCCATGACCGATCTGGATCGCTACCTGCAAGCCGCCACCCGCGACAACACTCGTCGCAGCTACCGCGCGGCCATCGAGCACTTCGAAGTCAGTTGGGGTGGTTTCCTGCCTGCAACGAGCGACAGCGTGGCGCGTTATCTCGTGGCCCATGCGGGCGTGCTGTCGATCAATACGTTGAAACTGCGGTTGTCAGCGCTGGCGCAGTGGCATAACAGCCAGGGTTTCGCCGATCCCACCAAGTCGCCGGTGGTGCGCAAGGTCTTCAAGGGCATACGGGCGCTGCACCCGGCCCAGGAGAAACAGGCCGAGCCTCTGCAGCTTCAGCATTTGGAGCAAGTGGTTGCGTGGCTTGAGCAAGAGGCGCAAACCGCCAAGGCGCAAAACGATCAACCGGGATTGCTTCGCGCCAGACGCGACACCGCGCTGATCTTGCTGGGCTTCTGGCGTGGCTTTCGCAGCGATGAGTTGTGCCGCGTACAGATCGAACACGTGCAGGCGAGCGCCGGTTCAGGCATCACCCTCTACCTGCCGCGCAGCAAGAGCGATCGCGAGAACCTCGGCAAGACTTACCAGACCCCGGCCTTGCAGCGTCTCTGCCCGGTGAACGCCTACATCCAATGGATCACCGAAGCTGCGCTGGTTCGCGGGCCGGTGTTCCGCGGTATCGACCGTTGGGGCCACCTGAGCGAGGAGGGCCTGCACGCCAACAGCGTCATCCCCTTGCTGCGCCAGGCCCTGGAGCGTGCCGGCATCTCCGCCGACCACTACACCAGCCACTCACTGCGACGCGGTTTTGCCAGTTGGGCCCATCAAAGTGGTTGGGATCTGAAATCGTTGATGAATTACGTGGGTTGGAAGGATGTGAAGTCAGCCATGCGCTATGTTGAAGCCAGCCCGTTTCTCGGGATGGCCCGAGTCGCTGAAAAGCCATTGGCGTGCTAGATACCGTTTTCTTCTATTAATACTGTCCGCTAATAGCGAAAACCAATCAGCAGCATGAGCTTTGCCAATGAGCCAGGCGGCGATCGAGTGGGTAGGATTCACCCCATCAACTTCTCAACCAAACATTTCAACCCTGACGGAGAGTCATCGATGCCTATCATCAACAGCCAAGTTAAACCGTTCAAAGCTGACGCCTTCAAAAATGGCGACTTCGTAAAAGTGTCGGACGCTGACCTGAAAGGCAAGTGGTCTGTCGTGTTCTTCTACCCAGCCGACTTCACCTTCGTTTGCCCGACCGAACTGGAAGACCTGGCTGACAACTACGACGCGTTCCAGAAACTGGGCGTCGAGATCTACAGCGTTTCCACTGACACCCACTTTGCCCACGCTGCCTGGCACAACACTTCGCCAGCCATCGGCAAAATCCAGTACACCATGATCGGCGACCCGACCCACGCCATCTCCCGCAACTTCGACGTACTGATCGAAGACGCTGGCCTGGCTGACCGTGGCACCTTCGTGATCAACCCTGAAGGCCAGATCAAAATCGTTGAACTGAACGATGGCGGCGTTGGCCGTGACGCTTCCGAGCTGCTGCGCAAAATCAAGGCTGCTCAATACGTCGCTGCTCACCCAGGCCAGGTTTGCCCAGCCAAGTGGAAAGAAGGCGAGGCCACTCTGGCTCCGTCCCTTGACCTGGTCGGCAAGATCTAAGTCTGTGACAAAAGCATCATCAGGGCGGGTTTCCGCACCTAAGTAAGCTGCAACCGCCCTTTAAAAAACGCCCGGGCGAAATTCGCTCGGGCGTTTTTTTTCGATTCGACTTTTTACAAAATCAAGGAAATCGCCCGTATGTTGGACGCCAATCTTAAAGCCCAGTTGAAGTCATACCTGGAACGGGTCACCCAGCCGATCGAGATCATTGCATCCCTCGACGACGGTGCGAAATCCCAGGAAATGCTCGCATTACTGAAAGACGTTGCCAGTCTTTCCAACCAGATTACGTTGCTCGACAACGGTGACGATGCACGCAAACCGTCGTTCTCGATCAACCGCCCGGGTGCCGATATCAGCCTGCGTTTTGCCGGCATTCCGATGGGCCACGAATTCACCTCCTTGGTGCTGGCCTTGCTGCAAGTCGGCGGTCACCCTTCGAAGGCCAGTGTGGAAGTGATCGAACAGATCCGTTCGCTCAAAGGCGAATTCAGCTTCGAGACGTACTTCTCGCTGTCCTGCCAGAACTGCCCGGATGTTGTCCAGGCGCTGAACTTGATGGCGGTGCTGAACCCGAACATCCGCCACGTCGCTATCGACGGCGCGCTGTTCCAGGCTGAAGTCGATGATCGCCAGATCATGGCCGTGCCAAGCATTTACTTGAACGGCGTCAACTTCGGCCAAGGCCGCATGGGCCTGGAAGAAATCCTCGCCAAAATCGACACCAGCGGCATCGAGCGTCAAGCCGAGAAGATCAGCGCCAAGGAAGCCTTTGACGTGTTGGTCGTCGGCGGTGGCCCGGCCGGTGCTTCGGCCGCGATCTACGCCGCCCGTAAAGGCATTCGTACCGGCGTGGCAGCTGAACGTTTTGGTGGGCAGGTACTCGACACCATGGCCATCGAGAACTTCATCTCCGTGCAGGAAACCGAAGGGCCGAAACTGGCCGTGGCGTTGGAAGAACACGTCAAGCAATACGACGTCGACATCATGAACCTGCAACGCGCCGACAAGTTGGTGCCGGGCAAGTCTGGTGAGCTGCACGAAATTCACTTCGCCAGCGGCGCGACCCTGAAAGCTAAAACCGTGATCCTCGCGACCGGTGCTCGGTGGCGTGAAATGAACGTCCCGGGCGAGCAGCAATATCGCAACAAAGGCGTGGCGTACTGCCCGCACTGTGACGGTCCGCTGTTCAAGGGCAAGCGCGTGGCGGTGATTGGCGGCGGTAACTCCGGTGTCGAAGCCGCCATCGACCTGGCGGGCATCGTGTCTCATGTCACCTTGCTGGAGTTTGACGTACAGCTGCGCGCCGACGCGGTGTTGCAGCGCAAGTTGCACAGCCTGCCGAACGTCACCGTGATCACCAATGCGCAAACCACTGAAGTGTTGGGCGACGGTCAGAAGGTCAACGGCCTGCGTTACAAGGATCGTCAGTCGGACGAGTTGCGCGACGTCGAGCTGGAAGGGATCTTCGTGCAGATCGGTTTGCTGCCCAATACTGATTGGCTCAAAGGCATCATCGAGCTTTCACCGCGCGGCGAGATCATCGTCGATGCCCGTGGTGAAACGTCGATGCCGGGAGTGTTTGCTGCCGGTGACGTGACTACCGTACCGTACAAGCAGATCGTGATTGCGGTAGGCGAGGGTGCCAAGGCTTCGTTGAGCGCATTCGATCACTTGATCCGCACCTCTGCGCCGGCATAAACGCCGACGCTGAAAACACAAAAACCCCATGAGCGATCATGGGGTTTTTTTGTGCCTTACACATTCCCAATGTGGGAGCGAGCCTGCTCGCGATAGCGGACTGTCAGCCACATCCATTTTGAATGTTCCAACGCTTCGCGAGCAGGCTCGCTCCCATAGGGATCTGTGGCGGGAATGTTACATCGGGGCTGGCTGGATGATCTCAACCCAGTACGCATCCGGATCCTTGATGAAGGCCAGGCTCTTCATGCGACCGTCATTCAGACGCTTCTGGAAATCACAGCCCAGCGCTTCGAAACGTTCGCAAGCAGCACGAATGTCCGGCACAGAGATGCAGATATGGCCAAAGCCGCGCGGGTCGGTGTTGCCGTTGTGGTAGGCGAAATCCGCGTCGTTCTCGGTGCCGTGGTTGTGGGTCAATTCCAGAATGCCGGGGATCGATTTCATCCATTCGGTACGGGCGGCAGCGTCGGCCGGAATCTGGTTCTTATCGACCAGGGCCAGGAAGTACAGACTGAATTCGGCTTCAGGGAAGTCGCGTTTTTCCACCAGCGAAAAACCCAGGATGCGCGTGTAGAAATCCAGAGACTTGGTGATGTCCTTGACCCGCAGCATGGTGTGGTTGAAGACGAACTTCTGGGTGGCGGTGTCAGGTTGAGCGGTCACGCCGGGGAAAGTGTTCAATTCGTGCAGGCTCATGGGCCCTCCGGAAAATAAGTGGGGCTAACGAATGGCGACAATGATACGCAAGGGCTGGGACATCACCAAACGCAAGCAGTCGGCTATTGCCTGACAGACGGGTGAGGCTCAGACTTTACGGTTCAATCCGTGAGTGTTCATTGCAATGATCCGATTCTGTAAATCGACGTTCGTCCTGATTTGCCTGCTGTCAGGTGTCGCCAGTGCTCATGCTGATGCGCCAGTGGTCAGCTGGCCGAATGGCTGGGAGGTCGAAGCCGTGCCGCAAGATGACGCCAAACCAGAGGTTGTCCGGCAGCGCGCGGTGAAAGTCGACCAGGGTGGAACGCCGGTGATGGTGATGGAATTGACCATGACTCCAGTAGAAAGCGGTCATCAGGTCAATCTGGAAGGCGTGTTGCTGGAAATGCGCAAGTCGGTGCAGAAGGACTTTTTTCAAAGCGGCTATCAAAGTGTCTGCAACAAAATTCATCCAGCGCCCTTGAGCCGTTTATCGGGGTTGGAAACTACCTGCACGATTACACAGAATGGTCGACATGTGCTGTCGCAAACATTGGTCGCGGCGGTGGATGCCGATAAAGCCTATGTTCTTTCCTACGCGGGGCAGGCCGAGGCTTATAAGGCAAGTCAGGACGAAATAGCAGCAGCTCGTAACAGCTTGAAACTTTAGCTGACGATTTGCATGACTGCAGATTTCAGCGCGATCAGAAATATTTACATACCCAAACGGATTAAGCACAAAGTTGAATCGACAAGTAGCGAGTTGATCGTCTCCCTTTGTTGCATTTAGAAGGCGTCCATAAAAAAAGCCCTGCGTTTGCAGGGCTTCTTTTATCACCGCGACTGCTTAGCCTCGCAGCCAGGAATCAACGGTAGCGGCACCGTACTGTTCCTTCCAGGCTTTCAAGCCGCGGTGGTTGCCACCCTTGGTTTCAATCAGTTCGCCGGTGTGCGGGTTATGATAAACCTTGACCACGCGAGCGCGGCGGGTTTTAGGGGCTGCTGTCTGCAAGCCGGATTTTGCCGGGTTCGGATCGAGGATGGCGATGATGTCGCGCAGGCTTTTGCCGTAGGTTTTCATCAGCCCCTGGAGCTTTTCTTCGAATTCGATTTCTTTCTTGAGCCCGGCATCATTCTTCAGCGATTCCAGCTGCTTGAGCTGTTCTTGAAGGGCCTTTTCAGCGGCACGAAATTCAGCGAGTCTGGACAAATTCATTACTCCAATAGTGTGTTTGGCTGATACCAACCGCAAACAAAGCTATAAGCCAAGAGCCTTGAAGCGACTCGGTGATAGTGGCTCACCTGCCAATCTTGCACAGGCATGAAAAATTGTAGTAGTTAATTGGCCAAGAGTAAATCCTGACTTTTTCTTCATGTAACAACAGTAGTCTTTTGATTCAATTTGGTGCGCCATTTCGTAGTCTCGTCGCTTAAAACCGCCGGTTAATGGTGCCTTAATGCATTAATGAATTCTGCGCCGGGCATCGGTCGACCGAACAAATAACCTTGCAGGAAGTTCACACCATGGGCGGCCAGATAGTCACTTTGCTCCTCGGTTTCCACGCCTTCGGCGACGATCCCCAGATCAAGCTTGGCCGACAGTTCGATAATGCTGTCCAGAATGTGCCGGGAAAGCGCGTCAACGCCGATCATCGCGACAAAGCTCTGATCGATTTTCAGAAAGTCCACATTGAACTGGCGCAGATAACCGAGGCTTGAGTGACCTGTGCCAAAGTCATCAATAGCGATCATCACGCCCAGTGCGTGGAGCTGCTCGAACAATTGGTGCGTGATGGCTGTCGGCTCGATCAGTTCGCGCTCGGTCAATTCCAGCACCACGTTGACGGCACCCGGTGCAAAGGCACTGAGAAACACACGGCAGTCCTCCACCAGGTCCAGGTCCTTGCAATGGCTGGCGGTGATGTTGATGCCGATGTGGAACGGACCGCCGAACGAGGACGCCGCGGGTGCCAGCAACGCTGCGGTCTGGCGCATCAACGAGCGGGTCATCGGCACGATCAACCCGGAATGCTCGGCAAAAGGAATAAACAGGTCCGGGCGCACCAGGCCTTCCTTCGGATGGTTCCAGCGCATCAACACTTCGGCCCCGGACCAGGTTTTAGTATCGCCATGCACCACGGGCTGAAAATATGGAACGAACTCGCCAGCCTCCAGCGCGCGCTGCATTTCGTGGCTGGGGGACGACGAGCGTTTCTGCAGGACATGTCCGATTGCTCCCGACACCATCCCGAAGAAGATCAGCAAACTGAACAGCGGTGGATACTCGCTGCTCATGTAACGCCAGGTTTCTCCCTTGGGAAAGCCGGCTGCGACCGTAAAGCCATAACGCGTGGACGTCAGTTTGCTTTCGGCCACGGGCAGGACGGGCAGGGGATCTTCGTGAACCTTGCCGTCGGCGGATAACCAGTCAGGACCGACTTGCAGCAGCAGCGTCGTCTTGCGGCCAATCATGCGCAGCACGTTGCTCAAGTGATAACCGTCCAGCGTACTGATCGCCCCCTGTTTTCCTTCACTAAGCCGATACACCAATACCGCGGTGTCGGGCGTGACCGAGTTGCCTTTCATCAGCAACAAACGGCCTTTGGAGGCGTCGCCGGCATTGAGCTTTTCCTGATAGTCACCGAACAAGGAACTGCAATAGATGTTGTCGTCCCACACCAGATTCGTCGCGCGTACGAATGGACGGCGGGTGACCTGTTCACGCAGGGCCAATTTGACGTCATTGCAGCTTTGGCCGGCCAGCGGCAGCAGTTCCCGTACGGCCTGGGCGTTATTGTCGAGCATCAGTTCGAATTGGCGAACGGCTTCTTCGGCCGTCATTTCGGAGCTTTGCCGGAGCGTGCGCTCAGCCTGCATACAGAGGATGACGCCCCCCAACAGCACTGGGAGCACGCCGCTCAGCAGGGTTACAGCCATTCGTTTGCCGCGTTTATGGGTTTGGGCGTTCAGTGGCATTCGCAAAGCCTGTGGCGATGAGGGACGGCTCTCAAATGCTGGGAGGACGAGGGCACGCCTCCCATAAAGAGTTCAGGTAGTGGGCATGATAGATGGCCGTCGATGCTTATGCCGCTCAACGATAGTTCAGGCTTGAAGCCAGCTGGATAAACGCCAGCGTTGCGGGCGACGACTGGCGCTGGTCGAGCACCGCCAGGCCTACCTGCCGATTGACGGGTGGCGACAGCGGTTTTTTCACGTAGCGGCTGTCGTTGTCGTCGGGCAATGAGCTTTCAGCAACAACGGTCACGGCATCACCACGGCCCACGGTGTCGAGAGTACTGAGTAACTGCGAGCAGCGATAACGGATGTTCGGTGTCAGCCGGGCAGCGCTGAACAGCCGTGAAACCAGCTCCGAAGACCCGGCTTCGGTCAGCACGAACGGGTCGTGACACAAGTCGCTCAAACTCAGGCTGTTGCGACCCGCCAGCGGATGATCAGCGGGCAGCAGCGCGACCATCCGGTCGTCGATCAGTGGGAAGGTGTCGAAACGATCTTCGGGCAGCACCACGAAACCGATATCGATTCGCCGCTCTTCCAGCCACAGGAGAATCTGACGGTCCGGACCTTCGTCGATGTGGACTTCGATGCCGGGGTGAGCGGCACGGTAGTGCTGGAGGATCTGCGGTAGCAGTTTGATCGATGAAGTAGGACCGAATGAGCCGATGCGCAACGTGCCGCGCTTCATCCCCCGAGCATCGGCGGCTTCCTGGCGCAAGGTGTTGGCCAGCCCGAGCATCGCCCGGGCGCGCGACAAGAGCTGTTGGCCGATGTCGCTCAGTTCGATTTGAGACTGGTGGCGTCTGAACAACTCGACGCCCAATTCCTGTTCCAGCGACTTCAGTGCGTGAGACACCGCCGATTGGGAAATCCCCAAACGATTGGCCGCCGCCGTGAAACCACGTAGTTCAGCGACCAGGGAGAAAATCTCAAGTTGTGTCAGGGTCATGAGTCTTTACTCATTTTACGATGAGGGCGCATTAATCGAATGATACGCCAACTACCCCTGATTAAAGCCCTGACGCCTTATGAATAGTTATGCGCAAACCACATCATCGGATGTGCCGGTGTATCTGAAACTCGCCGCCGTCACAATGATCTGGGGCGGGACGTTCGTGGCCGGCCGGTTTCTCGCGGACAGCCTCAGCCCGTTGTTCGCCGCCAGCCTGAGATTCCTCCTGGCCAGTGTGGCGTTGCTGGTGTTTTTGCTGCTGGCCCGAGTGCCGTTGGCGAAACCGAGTCCCAGGCAATGGCTGCAACTGACCCTGCTGGGGTTCTTCGGGATCTTCTTCTACAACTTGTGCTTCTTTTATGGACTGCATTACATCAACGCTTCGCGTGCGTCGTTGATCGTGGCGCTGAACCCCGCCGTGATCGGACTGGCGTCATGGCTGCTCTTCAAGGAGCGCTTGAGTCGGACGAAGGTCGCAGGGATCGCGATTTGTATCGCCGGGGCGAGTCTGGTGATCGTCAGCCGAAACCCGCAGCTGCTGGCCGGCAATGCCGACGCCTGGATCGGCGACTTGTTGATTCTCGGCTGCGTGCTCGGCTGGGGGATTTACTCGCTGTTCTCCATAGACCTGAATCACACGCTGGGGCCGGTGCAGACGGTGACGTATTCGATTTTGCTGGGCACCCTGATGCTCTGGGCGGCCAGTGCGGTGCGCGGTGAACTGAGTGTCAACGCGCTCATTGGCCTCGGCCCGCAACAATGGTTGAGCCTGATGTACTTGGGCGTGTTGGGCTCGGCGCTGGCCTACATCGGCTATTACGACGGCATTCGCCAGATCGGCGCGACGCGTTCGGGCGTGTTCATTGCCTTGAATCCGCTGACCGCGGTGATCCTCGGCGCGTTGCTGTTGGGCGAGCAGTTGTCGCTGGCGATGTGCCTGGGAGGAGGGCTGATTCTCGCGGGGATTTTCCTGTGCAACAAACCCCTTGCGCGAGTAGGGAAAAAG
This sequence comes from Pseudomonas sp. RT6P73, assembly GCF_054897715.1. Classification (NCBI taxonomy): domain Bacteria; kingdom Pseudomonadati; phylum Pseudomonadota; class Gammaproteobacteria; order Pseudomonadales; family Pseudomonadaceae; genus Pseudomonas; species Pseudomonas sp. RT6P73. The sequence goes on from NZ_JBUBUV010000002.1 coordinate 2,387,693, forward strand.
GGGATTTGATACAGAAGGCGGACAAACCTATTTACGCTGTGTAGAATCGGGTTACGCATACAATAATAATCGTCTTCTGGAAGCAGAAGCCTCGCCCGCATCAGCCTTGGGTCGACAATGAAAAGTTTCGGGTTTCAATTGATCTACGGTGACTTCCTCGCCCGCAGCGTGCGGGGCATCTCCTGCGCGCCACCCGCCGGCTTCAGCATTCTTAGCATCTAACGTTCCGTTAATTCTAAAAAATGATGAGGCGCCAAAATGGCAGATTTATACGAAAACCCGATGGGCCTGATGGGCTTTGAATTCATCGAGCTCGCATCGCCGACCCCGAACACCCTGGAGCCGATCTTCGAGATCATGGGCTTCACCAAGGTCGCGACCCACCGCTCCAAGGATGTTCACCTGTATCGCCAGGGCCAGATCAACCTGATCCTCAACAACGAACCGCACAGCGTCGCTTCATATTTCGCGGCCGAACACGGCCCGTCGGTGTGCGGCATGGCGTTCCGCGTCAAGGATTCGCAGCTGGCCTACAAGCGCGCGCTGGAAATCGGCGCCCAGCCGATCCACATCGAAACCGGCCCGATGGAACTGAACCTGCCAGCGATCAAAGGCATCGGCGGCGCGCCGCTGTACCTGATCGACCGTTTCGGCGAAGGCAGCTCGATCTACGACATCGACTTCGTGTTCATCGAAGGTGTAGACCGTAACCCTGTCGGCGCTGGTCTGAAAATCATCGACCACCTGACCCACAACGTGTATCGCGGTCGCATGGCTTACTGGGCCAACTTCTACGAGAAGCTGTTCAACTTCCGTGAGATCCGTTACTTCGACATCAAGGGCGAATACACCGGCCTGACCTCCAAGGCCATGACCGCGCCGGACGGCATGATCCGCATCCCGTTGAACGAAGAATCGTCCAAGGGTGCCGGGCAGATCGAAGAGTTCCTGATGCAGTTCAACGGTGAGGGCATCCAGCACGTGGCCTTCCTCAGCGATGACCTGATCAAGACCTGGGATCACCTGAAAAGCATCGGCATGCGCTTCATGACCGCGCCACCGGAAACCTACTACGAAATGCTCGAGGGCCGTTTGCCGAACCACGGTGAACCGGTCGATCAGCTGCAATCGCGCGGGATCCTGCTGGACGGTTCGTCCGAGTCGGGCGACAAGCGTCTGTTGCTGCAGATTTTCTCGGAAACCCTGATGGGCCCGGTGTTCTTCGAATTCATTCAGCGTAAAGGCGACGATGGTTTCGGCGAAGGCAACTTCAAGGCGCTGTTCGAATCGATCGAGCGTGATCAGGTTCGTCGTGGTGTGCTCGCCACCGAATAAACCGCTTCAGATGTATGAAAAACCGGTCAGCAGCAATGCTGGCCGGTTTTTTTTGGATCATGCAAAACCAATGTAGGAGCGAGGCTTGCCCGCGAAGCTTTTAGCGTCTTCATCGGCCCCTTCGCGGGCAAGCCTCGCTCCTACATTGGTTTGCGTCGTTGCCGGACCAGGTGTTTGAACCCTTCGAACACCAGCACCACCACCGCCAACCAGATCGGAATGTAAGTCAGCCATTCCCCGGGCTTGATGCTTTCCCCGAGCAGCAACGCAACGCCCAGCAACAACACCGGTTCTACATAACTCAACAGCCCGAACAGGCTGAACGGCAACAGCCGGCTGGCGATGATGTAGACGACCAGCGCCGACGCACTGATCACCCCGAGCATCGGGATCAGCAGCGACAACCACGGATGCTGATCAAACACGCCGAAACCCTGCTCACCGCTCTGCACGAACCAAAATGCCACCGGCAGCGTCAACGCCATGTCCAGCCATAAACCGCCAAGGTTGTCGGCGGCCAGACGCTTGCGCAGGATGAAATACAGGGGATAGCCGATGCAGACCAGCAAGGTTGCCCAGGAAAAACCACCGACCTGATACACCTCGTTGATCACGCCGAGGCAGGCCAGCACCACGGCAATTTTTTGCAGATAGGACAGGCGCTCGCCATAGGCAATCCGACCGGTCAGCACCATGGTCAGCGGCAACAGAAAATACCCGAGCGACACATCCAGGCTGTAGCCGTTGAGTGGCGCCCACATGAACAGCCAAAGCTGCACACCGAGCAGGGCCGAAGAGGCGACCAGGGCGGCCATCAGTTTCCGGTTGCCAGCAATGCGCCGGAAAATTTCGAGCACACGCTTCCATTCGCCGGAGACCACCATGAACACGGTCATGCACGGTACGGTCAGCAGCATGCGCCAGCCGAAAATCTCTACGCCGCTCAGGGGCGTGAGCAACGAGGTGTAGTAATACATGACGGCAAACAGCACCGAGGCCGAGACCGATAAAGCGATACCTTTAGACAAACTGCCCTCGCGAAGTTGGACGTGAAACGGGCGCAGAGGATACGTGGTTTTCGCGTTCAGTATTGACTAACTGATCTACATCGATCGAGTGCGAGAGCGGCGGTGCGGTCTTAGCTCAAAAGCCGAATCGGCTCACCGGCGGACCACGCCTGAATGTCCTCGATCATTTGCGAAAAGAACTGATGATAGTTCTGTTGACTGACGTACCCGACATGGGGCGTCGCCAACACGTTGTCCAGCGTTCTGAACGGATGGTTCACCGGCAATGGCTCCACGTCGAACACATCCAGCGCAGCCCCCGCCAAACGATTTTTCTGCAACGCCTTGATCAGCGCAGCCTCATCGACAATGGGTCCGCGGGCGGTGTTGACCAGCAGCGCCGAAGGTTTCATCCAGTTTAGCGCCTGGGCGTCGACCAATCCGCGGCTGCGATCACTGAGTACCAAGTGGACCGACAGCACATCGGCCTGCTCGAACAGTTGCTGCTTGCTGACATAGGTCACGCCCACTTCAGCGGCACGTTCAGCTGTGAGGTTCTCGCTCCACGCGATCACCCGCATCCCGAACACCTGACCGAACTGCGCGACACGTTGGCCGATGCTGCCAAGGCCAAGGATCGCGAGCGTCTTGCCGTGCAAGTCGCCACCCAGGCCTTGCTGCCATTTCCCTGCGCGCAAGGCATTGGCTTCGACCACGAGATTGCGGGTCGCGGCCATGATCAGCGCCCAGGTCAGTTCCGGAGCGGCGTGTTTGTAGCTGTCGGTGCCACTGACCTGGATGCCCAGCGCTGCAGCAGCCTTGAGGTCCAGCGCGGCATTGCGCATGCCCCCGGTGACCAGCAGTTTGAGCGTCGGTAACTGGCGCAGCAGGTCTTCATCGAACCGGGTGCGCTCGCGCATCACACAGATCACCTCGAATTTGCCCAGACGTTCAGCCAGGGTTTCGTTGTCGGCCGGGTAATCATGGATAAAACTCACCTCGCCGAGGCTGTCCAGCACTGACCAGTCGACCACGTCACGGGCCACGTCCTGCCAATCATCGATCACCGCAATCTGCACAGCCATCAGCCTCACCTCATCAACGAACGGGATTGGATTTGTTCAGCCAGTCGAGCAGTGCCTGGTGGAATTGCGCCGGCTCTTCCATCTGCGGCGCGTGGCCCATGCCGGGGAATTCAACCAGTGTGGACTGCGGAATCAGTTTCGCCACTTGCTTGCCGAGTACGTCGTAATGACCGAGCTTCGCCTTGACCTCCGGGGAGGCAATGTCACTGCCGATGGCAGTGGTGTCGGACGTGCCGATCAGCAACAGCGTCGGCATCTTCAGGTCCTTGAATTCGTAGTACACCGGTTGGGTGAAGATCATGTCGTAGATCAACGCCGAGTTCCATGCCACTTGCGTGTGCCCCGGGCCTTTATTCAGGCCGGCAAGCATATCGACCCAGCGATCGAATTCGGGCTTCCAGCGGCCGCCGTAATAGGTGTTGCGTTCGTAAGTGCGGATGCCGTCGGCGCTGAGTTTGAGTTCGCGCTCGTACCATTGATCGACGGTGCGATACGGCACGCCGAGGGCTTTCCAGTCTTCCAGGCCAATGGGGTTGACCAGCGCCAGTTGCTCGACCTGATCGGGGTATTGCAGCGCATATCGGGTGGCGAGCATGCCGCCGGTGGAATGCCCGAGGAGGCTGGTCTTCTGGATGCCGAGGGCCTTGAGGAGTTGCTGGGTATTGGTCGCCAGTTGCTGGAAGGTGTATTGATAGTTGTCCGGTTTACTCGACGTGCAAAAACCGATCTGGTCCGGCGCAATCACTCGGTAACCGGCTTCGCTCAGGGCTTTGATCGAACTGTCCCAGGTGGCGCCGCAAAAGTTTTTGCCGTGCATCAACACCACGCTGCGCCCGTTGGCCTTGCCGTGGGCGGCGACGTCCATGTAACCCATCTGCAGGGATTTACCCTGGGACTCGAACGCGAAGTGCTTGACCGTGTACGGGTATTCGAATCCTTGCAGTTCGGGCCCGTATTCAGGGCCTTCAGCATGAGCCACAACAGGCAGTGCCGCTGTCAGAAACAGGCCGGGCAACCAGCGCGAAAGCGTAAGGGACATGGACGGACTCCGTTGGAAAACAGCCGATGCTGGATCGGCATGATTAGGGCGACATTAAACACAGGCAATCGCCGCACCTGATCGTTCAACCGATCCAGCCCAGCGTGGCCAAGGCCAGCACCCCATAACGAGCACCCTTGGCGAGGGTCACGATCAGCAGGAACCGCCCAAGCGGCTCGCGCATGACGCCGGCCACCAGCGTCAGCGGGTCACCAATGATCGGCACCCAGCTCAGCAGTAATGACCAGTGACCATAGCGTTGATAGTGTTTTCGGGCGTGTTCCAGATGGCGCGGGCTGACCGGAAACCAGCGCCGGTCGCGAAACTGTTCGATGCGCCGGCCGAGCCACCAATTCACCACTGAACCGAGGACATTGCCCAGCGTCGCGACGGCCAGCAGCGACCAAAGCCAGTATTGCCCGCTGAGCAACAGGCCCACGAGCAGCGCTTCGGATTGTAGCGGCAGCAAGGTCGCAGCACCGAATGCCGCAAAGAAAAGCCCGATATACGCACCGCCCATCAATGGGCAGGGTAGTCCGCCACCACCACATCAGTGCCGTCCTTTTTCAGGCCGATCACTTGATAAGCGTCGCTCATGCCGTCCATTTCCATGCCCGGCGAGCCCATCGGCATGCCCGGTGCCGCAACTCCCAGCAGGTCATCGCGTTTGCTCAAGGCCAGGACTTGATCCGCCGGAACATGGCCTTCGACGAATTTACCGTTGATGAGGCCGGTGTGGCAGGACGCCAGGCGCGGAGGCACGCCGTGCTGTTGCTTGAATTCGCTCATGTTGGATTCGACGTGGTCTTCAACCTTGAAGCCATTGGCCTCGAGGTGGCTGATCCATTTTTTGCAGCAGCCGCAGTTGGCGTCACGGTGGACTTCGATCGGGACCAGGTCGGCGGCCTGGGCCAGGGAGGAGATAAAAAGGGCGCTCAGGGCGACCAGACGCAGGTGGGTTCGCATGGGGGGATCTCGTCTCGGGGTGGCGACCAAAAGATGCATTTTGACCATTTTTCGCCGTGAAGAGATACCAGGTTGTTTCGAAGTAATACAGGTGCGCCAAGCTGTTGTGGCGAGGGAGCTTGCTCCCGCTGGGCTGCGCAGCAGTCCCAAAAGCGACGACTGCTTCGCAGCCGAACGGGAGCAAGCTCCCTCGCCACAAAAGCTCCTTATCACAACAGCTCCCTCGCCACAGGGAGTTGCGCACAAAAGATTAGCGAACCTTGAACCGCCCCATGATCGCGCTGACGCGAGCGTTGGCTTGCAGCAGTTGTTGGGTATTGAGTTCGCTGGCCTGACCGCTTTTCACCAGCTCATCCACCATGTGGCGGATCTGCACCATGCTGCGGTTGATCTCTTCGGTCACTGCGCTTTGCTGCTCGGCGGCGGTGGCGATCTGCGTGCTCAGGCTGTTGATGTGGCTGACCGAACCGGCCATTTCATCGAGGCCTGTGTTGACCCGCGCCGTGGCATCGGCGGCAGACTGGCAGCTGGCCTGGGTATTTTCCATGGCGCTCACTGACGAACTCACGCCTTGGGTCAGGCGCTTGAGCATTTCATTGATTTGCGAAGTGCTGGCCTGCGTGCGAGCGGCGAGGGCGCGCACCTCATCGGCGACCACCGCAAAACCTCGACCTTGCTCACCGGCCCGGGCCGCTTCGATCGCGGCGTTGAGCGCCAGCAAGTTGGTCTGGCCGGCAATGGCGCCAATCACCCCGAGAATCTCGGTGATGCGTTGCGCATCCTCCTGCATGCTTTCGACTTTATGAGTGGCGCTCGCCACTTCGCCGATCAAAGCGATCACGCTGCTGGACGCTTCGCCGACGACGACACGCGAACGGTCGGCGTTTTCGTTGGCACGCTGGGTGAAGGCAGCCGTTTCTGCGGCGTTCTGCGCGACGCTCTCGGCGGTCGAACTCATCTCGGTGATCGCCGTGACCGTCTGATCGGTTTCAGAGGCATGGCGCACCAGAATCTGGCTGGTGTGGGCGGAGGTGCGTTGCAGGTTGTCCAGGCTGGACGCCATGGCGCCGGTGGCCTGGGTGACTTCGCCGATCATGTTCTGCAAGTAGACGATGAAGGCGTTGACCGAGTGCCCGATGGCGCCCAGTTCGTCTTCGGCGCGGATGATGATGCGCTTGGTCAAGTCGGCATCGCCAGCGGACAGGGCGTCGATGTTGGCCTTCAGAATTCTCAAGCGCTGGACCAGTTGGCGAATCGCGTAGATTTGCAGCAGTGCCAGCAGGATCACCATCGGGATTTGCAAAAGGCTCAAGGTGCTGAGCACATCGTCACGCTGGGCGGTGATCAGCTTGGTCGGCAGGGCTGTGGCGAGGAACCACGGGGTTCCTTCGATCGGGCGCATGAAGAAGGTGCTGGCTTCACCGTTGTTATCGAACTCGATCCGCTGCGACTGATCACGGTTTTGCAGACCAGCCTTCACTTGGCTGGCGAAGGGCGAGGTGCCGGCCAGTTCGCTGATGTTTTTCAGCACGATCGGCCCACTGATCTGCGAGCTGTTGCTGATGATCTTGCCGTCAGCCTCGACGATCAGCATTTCTGCGCCGAGGTCTTTTTCCTTGCGCGCGATCAGGTCATTGAAGAAGCCAAGGGTCACGTCGATGGTCGAGACGCCATACGCCGCGCCATTTTTCTGAATGGCCATGGCGCAATTGGTCCGCGGCTCGGCGCTGGCGTCATCTTTATAGGCAGCAGCCCAGGCGCATTGGCCGCGCGGGGTTTGCATGCCGCCCTTGTACCAGGTCTGGTCGTAATAGTTGGGGGCCGCGTCACTGTTCCAGAACGTATTGACCGCCAGCTTGCCCGAGGCGTCGCGGTGCCAGAAGGTGCTGAATTTGTTGCGTCCGGCCTCGCGCTGGCCGGGCAACGGCCAGATCCCGCCACCGAATACTTTCAACTCGCCGTACTGATCGACCAGGCCTGGCAGCACCGTGTCGATGGCGGCGCTATCGAGCAACGGAATGGTCTGGGTGATGCTGCGTTGTTGGGCCTGAACCTTGTTCAGTTCGCCCTGGATTTGCTCGGCCACTTCGGCGATACGGTTGAGGGCCACCTGTTCTTCAGTGTGGCGAAGTTTAGGGGCGACTAACTGGCTGATGCCGACCACTGTCAGGACGAATAACAGCAGGATGAACAGGACCAGAAACAGCGTATAGCGAGCCTGGATGGTGCGGAATGCGGGCATGGGACCGGTCCTTGTGCAGCGTTTTTATTGTGGTTTTCGATCAAAAGATCGGCGCTTCGAAGGGCTATCGGCCCGCAACAGGCGAGCTTTAGGTACGAACGTACAAGAATGGTGCGGAATGACGGACGGTTAGGCTGGGACGGTGTCAATGTCGATACAAATATACTGATCAGCCGCGCTATGAGCCGGATTAGTTGACTAGACCGATTATGGAAAGTTGGTCTAGACCAATGAACCAAGGCACTTGGTGTTTTGTATCTTAAATGTACGAAAATTGTAAAAACCGGAAATAGTTGTTGGTATGGCTAGTTGCCACGCTGATACTTGCGCGCTCTGAATTCGAGTTAAACAAGGAGTTTTTATGGTCACGCCGTCGGGAGTGCATTCATGACTATCGGCTATGCCGGGGCTTGGACGTCCAAGGCAGGTTTACTGGTTCAGGACACGGGTGGCGGCAAGCCTATCAAGCAAAGTGCCCGGATCAAGCAGATGCTGGCACTGGTGGGGACCAATCCAAATGCGCTGAGCACGGCGAAAATGGATGCAATGAAAATCCATCGAAATGTAAAAGGTTTCGACCCGGAAAATGTCTCTGCCAAACAACTGGGCAACCTGAGTGCCTTCCTGAGAGGTAAAGGCCTGATTTCCGATACTACTTGGGTGACGTTAATGAATGCCGGTGACAAGTTTGACCGGTTCGGGGTTCAGAATGACCCGGATGCAAAATTCAATGCGCTGGAATATTTCGCCATACAACTGGACACCATCCAGAACAACAGCATCAGAGGCGACAAGTACGCCACTGGCCTGATCCCGGAATACAAGACAGCGATTTACGTACTGCAGAACTTGCAGACTTACGGCAAGGGCAACGGGACGACGGTGCCTTCTACCGATGGTGGCGTCAGCGCCAAGGCCTGACATTTGGTAGTGCTGGCCCACTCATGCCGGGTGGGCCAGGCGTCGGTTACCGGTCAAGCAACTTCATGACTTCCTCTGGATAGCGCAAGCCTGCAGTGGCATTGGCCGGGAAGATCGCTTCCAGTGCGTGCAATTCGTCGCGGCTGAGCTTCACCTCCAGTGCGGCGACATTCTCTTCAAGGTATTTACGCTGTTTAGTCCCTGGAATCGGGATCAGGTAGTCACCCTGCGCCAACACCCAGGCCAACGCCAATTGGCCAGCCGTCACACCTTTGTCGGCTGCCATGGCCTGCACTTGTTGCACCAGCAACAGGTTTTTCGCAAAGTTTTCCCCTTGAAAGCGCGGACTGAAGCGACGGTAATCGTCGGCGGCGAAATCATCCGGGCTCGTCAGTGCGCCCGTCAGAAAGCCGCGACCCAACGGGCTGTAAGGGACGAAAGCAACGCCCAGGCGCTGACACGCGGCCAGGCAACCGTTCTCTTCCTGATCACGACTCCACAGCGAATACTCACTTTGCAGGGCGCTGATCGGATGAACCTTGTGCGCCCGTTCCAGGGTAGCCACAGACGCCTCACTCAACCCCAGATAACGCACCTTGCCGGCTGTCACCAACTCGGCCATGGCGCCGACGGTTTCTTCGATGGCCACCTGCGGATCGATCCGGTGCTGGTAATACAAATCCAGGGTTTCCACGCCCAGGCGTTTAAGCGTGCCGTCGATCGACTTGCGAATGTAGTCCGGTCGACCGTTGACACCCCGTGCGTCGGGGTTGGACGGATCGCGGACGATGCCGAACTTGCTGGCCAGGAACACCTGCTCGCGCTTACCGACAATGGCCTTGCCAATCAGCTCTTCGTTGGTGTGCGGGCCGTACATGTCAGCGGTGTCGAGCAGGTTGATCCCCAGTTCCAGCGCCCGATGCAGGGTAGCGGTGGCTTCGCGGGTATCGACACCGGTCGTATAGAAATCGGTCATGCCCATGCAGCCCAGACCGATGGCAGAAACCTGCGGGCCGTTTTTGCCCAATTGACGTGTTTGCATGAAATCAACTCCCTGTGGTGTAAGCCCCAAGTGTTGACCTCGACAGAAACAAGATAAACCGGCTAAAACTGCTATCACTGTTTGTAATTTCTAAATAATCACCCGGATCACCTGACAATGGACCGTTTTAACGCCATGCGCGTGTTCACCCGAATCGTCGAGCTGGGCGGCTTCGCCAAAGCGGCGGACAGCCTGCAATTACCACGCGCTTCGGTGACCATTCTGATCAAGCAGCTTGAGGCGCATCTTGGCGTGCAACTGCTGCAACGGACCACCCGGCAAATCAGCCTGACCCTCGACGGTGCCGCCTATTACCCCCGGTGCGTGCGATTGCTGGCCGACCTGGAGGAAACCGAAGCGGTGTTTTCCGCCGCCCACCACAATCCCAAAGGATTGCTGCGCGTGGACATGCCATCCGGGATCGGGCGCCTGATCGTGATACCGGCATTGCCGCAATTCACCCGTCGTTATCCATTGATCGAACTGGAAATCGGGTTGAATGACCGACCTGTCGACCTGATCCGTGAGGGCGTCGATTGTGTGCTGCGCGGCGGTTCGGCGCTGGATGATTCACTGGTGGCGCGGCCACTGGTCATGCTGGACCAGGTGACCTGCGCCAGCCCGGAGTACCTGCAACGCCACGGCTCGCCTCAACATCTGGCTGACCTTGAGGGCCATCTGATGGTCGAGTATTTCTCCAGCACCACCGGCAAGCGTTATGGGATGGAGTTCATGGTCGACGGCCAGCTCCAGCTGATCGACCTGCCCAAGCACGTGTCGGTCAACAGTGCCGACGGTTACCTGGCCGCTTGTGAGGCAGGCTACGGATTGATCCAGACACCTTATTACCACGTCGCCCGCCAGCTGAATGAAGGGCGTTTGTGCGAAGTATTGAAAGCGATCCCACCACCGGGAATGCCGTTGGCGGCGCTCTATCCCCCACACCGCCAGTTGTCCAGGCGGGTGAGGGTGTTTGTCGACTGGCTGGTGGAGTTGTGCGCGCATCCGGGCAATGACTTTCACAGAAAAGACTCAAGCGGCTGAGCGAGCGCTGCCCAGTGTTTCGGTGTTGCGCTGCAAGCCGTCGTACAACTGTTGCATGTAGGGGCAATGCAGGTTGAGGGGCCGAGGTTGTGCCCCTCGATGAAACAGGGCGAACCATCCATCACTGCCGGGCGCGGGCATCAACCCGGTGAAGGTGAAACCAAGCCGCGTAAAGCTGCGCAGGTCCTCGGCAAAGTGCTGCGACAACGCCAGTTGGGTCGAGATCATCCAGTGACCGGGTAATTGCCGGATCTGTTCGAGCAGGCGTTTGCTCAAGCGGTGAATGACCATGTCGAAGCGCTGATGGTGTTGCGTGATCTGCAAGGGCAGCGAAGGGGGTGTTGTGGTTTGCGGGTGAGTTCCGAACAGCGAACACAGGTGCTGCATAAACCCCCGGTAGCGCTCGGGCCAGGGAATGTCGGGAAGCGGCCGCGCGTGCCCTTCGACCAGGTAGCAACCGATCACGATGGTTTCCGGGTGCGGTTCGGCGAACGGCGAAGGAACGTAGTCGGGAAGCACGCCCGTGCTGTGGAAGCCAATGTTTGCGGCCATGCGTTGCGTGTAGGGATGGTGGGTCACTTGTTTGATCAAGACGCTGTTGAAACCCAGCGGCCCTGCCTGCAACAGTAGCTCCCGGCCCAGACGTGTCGCGATACTGTGCCCCTGCGCGGCAGGATGCACCACGCTGAGGGCCAGTTCCGTGGTCTGCGGGGACACTTCATGGCACAACGCGGCATGCCCGAGAACCCGTACGTCGTCCACCGCCAGCATCGATTTCCAGCGTCCGTCGGCAATGTGCTGGCTGATCATGTTCGGCAGGTAAACATCCGGTTGAACGTAATGATCGCCATAGACCTCGCGAAACAACTGACTCACGGCGCGGGCGTCGGAAGGGCGATAGCGTCGAAAAATCAGATGAGGCATCACGCAGTCTCCGGCGATGGCGCGTCATAGGTGCGCAAGTCCAGGACCCGCATCTGCTTGCCCGAACGAGGGTGAAGCTTCAGTTCGGTGACGTTGCAGGACAGCACTCGCAACTCCAGCAGCCCTTCACGATTCAGATGCTCGAGCGCGAAGTCGTGGGCCACAAGCGCTTCATACAGCGTCTGGCACATCGCAGCGGTGGCCACGGTTTGAGCGTCAGGCACCCATTTCACACTCACGATGTCCTTGTAGCCGTCATGTTCGATGCGCAATTGCCATTGGTCGGTGTCAGCAACGCGCTGGACGATCTGCTGTATTTCGTCGATCAACAACGACATCGACCCCACCCGAACCCGCTGACTCTGGGCACTACGTCCCTGGAGGGCGAATTTGCGCATCGGGGTCGTTCCGGGCTCACGCCAGCAGGCGCGGTCGCCCACCGGAAAACGCAGCACTGGCATGAGCCGGCGTGTCAGGTTGGTCACCACCAGCAATCCGGTGCGATCGCATTCGTCGATGACTTCACCAGTGAGCTCATCGACGATCTCCAGCAAGGCCTGCGGTTCAAACACCCGATGCTCGCCCAGAGCGCAGTCGCGGCTGGTGGCCCCGATCAGGCCCGCATCGACGCTGGCGTAGCCGATTGAGGCGATGCGCACGTTTGGAAAAACCTGGGTGAGAATTGCCAATTGCGGACCGAACAGGCTTTCGCCGCCGTACAGCAACGTATCAACCCCACACAGCACCCGCCGATGCTGGGTCAGGTACGCCGCAAAGCGCAGTAACTGCGCCGGTACGCCGACCAGCACGTTGATCCGGTGCTGATCAAGCGCATCGGCCAGGACGTCCATGCTGACTTCGCCGGTAAACGGAAACTCACAGATGGAGCGTTTGACGTGCGCCAACGAGTCGTGGATGAACAGAAAGCTGGCGTAAAGATCGCCGGAAAAGAACAGATTGGCGACCCTGTCGCCGTTCTCCAGTTGAGAGGAGACACTGTCTCCAAAGGTACTGACCAAGGCTTGCCACTCGCTGGTCGAGTAAACCGTGAGTTTGCCGTGGCTGGTCGATCCGCCGGTTTTAAACACCAGCGCGTCATCGACATTGCCGGTCAGCACAGGCCAATGATTCAGGTCGTTACTGTCAGCCCAATAGTCGGCCACGTTGGTCAGCGGCAAGTCTTTTAAAGTAATGGCGTCATCCGGTAAGTGGCTCAGGTGGGTGCGGTAGAAGTTTGAATGTTGCCTTATGTAAGGCACGAGTTGTTCAAGCGAATAAGTTGTGTTCACGGGGCTCTCTTTTTTATCAGGCGTGTTAACGGTTGAAAGGCAAACGATCTGTTTATTTTCTGTTGTCGATCACCAGAGGTGTTTTTCCGCTGTATTTATTTCTGGTGAACCCGGATTCAGCACACTGGTGAACTTCAACTGTTAAAAGCGCAGCGTTTACGGCATTGGCCAGTGCTTCGTGGGTCAATAACTTTTCATAAACCTTTTCGGACTCCAGGTTCGCTAAAACCTTCAGCCGTTCCCTGCCGTCGTGGGCGTGGTCCAGGACCAGTTGAACAGGCATGCCGACGCTATCCTGCAGCGCCAACGGTGAAATGAATTCCGTGCCCATCCGTATCAACTTGCCGTGGCGCTGTAGCAACTCGAATCGCGGAGTGTCGAGACCGCACGGGCAATCTCCGGGTATCCAGCGCCCCGTGTCGCCAACCTCATACCGGCGCACGGCCTGGCCTTGCCGGGCCCGGGAGGTGAACAGCAGCCTGCCGATCTCATTGGCTTGCACCGGCACATCGTGTTCGAGATGGACGATTTCCAGATGCTGGGTATCGCACATCAAATGAAAGACGCCGTCCTTTGTTGCCGTACAGGCATGCCCCAGCGGGCCGGCGTCGACCGAGCCATAGATCGCCGAGCAGATCGTCGTGACCCCGCAGCTTTCCATCAGACGCAGGCTGGCCTGACCCGGGTGCTCACCGCCGAGGAACACTTTGCCAATGCCGGCGTACGCGCGGAGCAGGCTTTGCTCGTTGAAAAACAGGCGATGCAACGTACTTGGCATGCCGATCAACGCGGTAATTCGGTGGTCCACAATCAGCTGGGCAATTTCGCTGAAATCATCATGCTGCGGCGCACCCATGGGGAAGTGCGTGACGCCCATCTGTTCCAGCACCTTGGTGAAGCTGGAGAGGCCTCCATACAGGCTGCCGCCGTAAAACAGGTTCATCACCCGGTCCGTTGACGGGTCGAGGCCGGCGGCGAACAGGCCGTCAGCTGCCGCGCGCATCTGCCGTTGAAAGTCGTGGTAGCTGAACCCGGCCAGGGCCGGTGTGCCGCTGCTTCCCCCGGAGCGGAAATACAGCTGTGCCGTGGCGTTGATCGGCTGGGTCATGAACGCGTTTTTATCCATGATCGGTTCAGGACGTGTATCGGGCGCGGCGGGGAGCGCATCGAGCGTTGCCCGTCCGCGCACAGCCTCCGGCGCCAGGCTCACCGAGAGGCGGCGACTGAAGCGTGACAGCGCGTAGACGCCGTCATGGGGTTCGCCGGGGTAGCCGTCATGAATCAACCCGCACGGCGCGATACGCGTGACACCGGCATTGACCAGCGTCCGAACCAGCCCAGGCGTCTCTGCCGGAGCGCACATCAACGCGCAGCTTTGCAGGACCTTGCGCCAAGGCAATAGCGTCTCGGCGATCAAGTGTTGCGGCACGGGTTTGAGCAGCAGCGTACGAAACAGCGGCGAGGGTGCAAGCGTTTGGTGGTGATCCCAGATGACTCGCCATCCGGGGCCGGCCCAGACCTGACCGGTCTGGTTCGCAAAGCAATGTTCCAGTTTCGCCATGGCAGTGCGGGTGATGATCTCCGAGGCCTCCTGATCTGTCGGAACCAGAGCCGGCCACTGCGAGGCACGGCGTGCGAAGGCTTCAGCCAGACGTTGACCCACGTCCAGCAAAACCGCCGGATCGCTGCTGTCCACCAACAGCCATTGCGGGCTGGAACACGCTTGCTGATCGAGACTGCACACCTCATCCACCAACGCGTCAAGCGTCGATGGACTCGCAGCGTCGGGCGACAGGTAGGCGAAACTGATCCTGTGGCCCCAATCGATCCAGCGACACCCGGCCGGAATCTGCTGACGAATCGCCTTGAGGGCCTTTTCACCTCCCCAGGCGGCGACGCCATCGGCGTGGGCGCAGAGTTGTGCGATTTGAGCAGTGTCGACCGGCAGCACCGCAATGAAATCAGCCAGCTTGCCGCTGGTGTCGCAGTGCACCAGCGCCGCGAGCAAGCGGGCGGTCACTCCTTCATCGCTGGAGCTGGGGCGCAGCCAGTTGATATTGCCGGCCAACAGGCTTTCCAGGACCGCGCAGAACGCCAGCATCGGCGCATTGCCTGGCGTGATATGCACCACCAGTCCCAGCGGGTGCCAGCTTTCAAAACACGCTTGCCGGTAATCGATACGTCGCAGCGAGCGCGGTTGCACACCCAGCTCTCGCTCAAGCTTGGCGGCAAGGTTGCTGCGCTGGCAGAAGTCGACAAGCCCCAGTCGTTGATCGTTGTCGAGGGGCACATCCAGCCTGCCAGCCTGCAATTGCAGGGTGAACCGGGCCGCTGCGTCGATCACGGTGTCGCTGTCGATCGGCGCACTCAGCAGCCGTGGCAGTTGTGGGTGCAGCGCCTCGAGCGCTGCTTCGAGGGTGATATCGTCACGCAGTTCGCCATTGATCAGGTACATGTCAGGCCCCTCCAATCAGTTCAGACGCGGCCATTGCGCAGCTTCGGCTGGCGGACGTGCCAGCGCGTCCATGCAATTCAAACCAGTCCGTCTTCAAGCCGCACCCGCAGCTCGCACCGGAGTGCAATGTCGCCAGATCCCCCATGACCACGGCGTGTGCGGGGCTGGACGAAATGTAAGGCGACACGAACTCCAGCAAGCCGCGCCGGCCGTAGGGCTGGACGCTGAAATCGGATGGATTGCGCACGAAGACCTTCGAGTAAACCGGCACATGAAAATGCTGGTGAGCACACTGGATGTAGGGCACGGCATGCTCGACAGCGCCGTAGCCGTCGCGGCAGCGGGACAGGTCGATACCCAGTTGGCGGTTGATCCGTTCATACAATTGCGCCAAAGGAATCTCCTGCGCCGCCTGGGTTTTCCAGCCGCCACCGAGAAACACCAGTGACCCGGCCGGTAACTTCAAATCCGCTACGCCAGTGTCTTGCATGTGCTGCAACGCGAGAGACAGGAAGGCCGGGAAGCCGAGAATACGCACGGGCAAACCTTCTTCGGCAAACGCCTGCAAGGCGCGGATTACCCCAAACAGATCAAACTCATGACCCTTGCCGGTCAGGCGTAACCCGTAGGCGATACGGTTGACCGGCGCATAACTGCACAGAAACTGGTCGGTGTAGGCAGTGCCCAACGTGATCGCAGCCTTGGGTTCATAGCTCAGGAGCAAGTAATTGCAGGGACTGTGCGGCGTGTCCCAGCCGTAATGGCGAAAAATGTGGCTCACCATGCCTTGGGCCGCGGCCATGCTGCGTTGGTCGTAGCGCAGGCGACTTTTCTGGCCGCTGGTGCCGGACGACGTCAGTTCCAGCGCGCCTTCGCCCATGGGGCCGTACAACAAGTGACGTTTGAAATAGTGGGCGAAAATCGGCGGCAGTCTTGACCAGTCATCCAGCGTCTCCAGGTCCTGTGCATCGAGGCCATTGGAGTTGAGCCAGCGCTCATAGCCAGGCGTGTGGTGACAGTGGAACAGGCTGATTTCCCCCATGGCCCGGTCGAACAGGCCTTCAGGCACGGATTCCAGGCAATAGGGTTGCGTTAACGCGCAAAGCGCATCGGTGTGGGGTAAATGGATCATCAAAGGACCTATCGGGTGGGTCAGGCGGCAAGCGGGAGGTGGGAACGTCGCAAAAACAGGCGCAAGGGCAGCAGGCACATGAGCCCTGCGATACCCGCCATCAGGGCGAAGGATTCGTGACTGTCACCGGCGCCGGCCGCCGCGATCAGCGAGCCACCGCCGCCCATGACGGCGATTGAAATCATGCCGATCATGGCCGAGACCAGCCCTTTGCTGTCGTCGCTTGAAAACAGCGCGAGCCGGTACAGAGCGGCATTGCTCATGCCAAGCCCGACGGCGTAAAGCGCCAGGACGCTGATCAGCACGGGTGTCGACGCGCCGAAGAAACCGATGACAAGCAAGGCAATGAGCCCGCCGCAAAATGGCCACAGCGCGTATCGAATCAATTGCGGCAGATCAGTGTTGGTAATGAGTCGGTTGAGTATCAGATTGCCGAGAATGACCGCCGCAAACACCGGGATCTGCCACAGGCCGTAGTGCAGAGGTGAAAGTCCTTGATTGTGGATCAGCAGGAGTGGCGCCAGTCCGATCCAGGCAATCAGGGGCAGGCTCATGAGCCCCAGCGCAACAGAGGCGCTGAGGAATCGCGGGTTGCCGAGCAACGCGGCATAACGGCGCACGGTGCCGCGCCATTCGAACGGCACGGGCGTCAGTCGCTGACCGTCATGGCGCAGGGTGCCCACGGTTTCGGGCATGAACACATAAAGCCCGAGCCAGACCAGCAGACCACCGACACCCAGCAGTAAAAACAGCTGCCGCCAGGAGAGCCATTCCAGCAGCAGACTGCCGAGCAACGGCCCCAGGAGCGGAGAGAGCAGCGCAACGTTACCCAGCAACGCCATGATTTTTACCGCGTCGGCTTCGCAGAACACTTCTTGCAACGCCGGGTAACTGACCGCGATGACAAATCCCAGCCCCATGCCCTGAATCAGTCGCAAGCCGTTGAACCCATAGATGCTGTTCACGCTGAACGCTGCGGCACAGGCCAGGGCGAATACCGCACAACCGCCGAGCAACATCGGCCGGCGACCGAAGTGGTCCGACAGCGGGCCAATCAGCCATTGCAGGAGAATGCCGCCCGCCAGATAGAGATTGAAGGCGTAGGGGACATGACGCGCACTGGCATTCAGTTCATCAGTGACGGTCAACATGCCGGGCATGATCATGTCGCTGGCCATGTAAGTCAGAAGTTCAAACAGAGTAATTGCCAGGCAGAAGCCGAACACATGAAAGGGGCTGATGTTTATTAGAGGTTTGTGCATGGCATCCCTGTTCTTCTTCCTGAAGTTAAATAACGGGTCTTATTGCGATGCGCCACGATAATCAAACGAGTATGAATACCTCAAACAGACTATTAAGACTGAAAGCTTCAATAGTTTTCGCCAGGTTTCGATGCAGGGCGGGCAGAAGAACAGAAGTGAAATTGCATGTACGAAAATGCCCGCGACAAGGCGGGCATTTGTTCTTCAGTGATTGGATGTGTTTCTTTTCTTACGAGTGGATGTTCAATTAATTACGCTCCATGACCTGAGCAACCGTTATCGATGCTGGTAATAACCCGGTCCACCGCGATCGTAATGGTGGTCGCCGTGCCAGCCGCCGTGGGGGAAAACGATGCAGCCGCTCAGGGTCAGCAGAGCGAGCAGGGGAATCAGCAGTGTGATTCGACGGAACATTTGAAAATCCTCATGGTTATCGCCGCAATAAAGCCAAATCTCTTCATCGGCTGTAACATGAGACCCCGTTTGCAGCGTCCCATTCCCGCACAAAGGTAGGGGCTTGGCATGCTTTCGGATACAAACCGGATACATCTTTCAGGTTCAGGAACTCGCAATGACTCAGTCGCAACGTTTGAAATACTCGATTCTGATCTCCCTGGTGGTGCTGGGGATCATGTTCGGCCTTTCGTATCTGCAAAACACCGGCGCCATCAGCGAGAAGCTGTTTCAGTACATCGCCATCGGCGTGGCGGTGGTCGTGGTGGTGATCAATGGCGTGATGCGTCGCAAGGTCAAGCCTTGAACGACGCACCTTTGAGCTGATCAGTCGCGATTAAGCAGGGCTACAGCGTCTGGATGCAGGCTGTAGCTTTTGTCCGCATTGAGCGTGATCACGCCTTCGCTGCACAAGCGTTTCAACACTTCTCGCACACTGAGAAAGGACAGCGGAATATCCAGGTCCAGCAAATGGCTGTGCACCCCGCGCACGCCCAGGCTGCGCTCGCTTTCGGCGGCGACCAGCAAGGCGTCGATGACTTTGAGGCGAATCAGGCTGGTTCGCAGGCCAAAGCTTTTGAGCAGCAATCTGATCCGCTCGTTGCCATTGCGCTCGCCCCGTTGACTGAAGACACCGGAGCCCATGGCTGAGCCCTTTGGCGCGTTACCACCGTCCGTTGGCAGTTGCGAGTTGTACATGCAAAAACTCCTTTTCCGAGCCGGCCAGGAAATGTGATGGGTGCTCTCATTCAATAAGACGTACGAGCACGACAAATCATGAAGGCTCGAATGTAGAAAATTCGTCACCGTCACGTCAGCAGCCTGTGAGATGGGCGGATAAAGCGCCTTTCAGGGCCTAAATTTTTGTCGTGGGTTTCGTTCCTAAGGATGGCGCGGTGCGTGTTTGACGCAGGGTGTTTGTCTTTTCGATCAGGAGCGAGCGTGATTATTTCCAGGCAATTAACCAGGTTGAGCCTTGCGGGCATGTTGGTGGGGCTGAGTCTTGCGGCAAACGCGCGCAGTACGCCCGAGCAGGCGAGCGCCGACATTCGCCGCACCAGTTTCGGTGTGCCGCATATTCGTGCCGCAGACGAGCGCGGGCTCGGTTATGGCATCGGTTACGCCTACGCTCAGGACAACCAGTGCTTGCTGGCCAATGAGATTGTCACCGTCAATGGCGAGCGTTCGCGCTATTTCGGCCCGGATCAGATGACGGTCGAAGAACGCGAGAACGTGGTCAGCGACCTGTTCTTCACCTGGCTCAATACCCCTGAAGCCGTCGCCGGATTCTGGAAGGCGCAAACCCCGCAAGTGCGTGATCTGGTCGAAGGTTATGTCGCGGGGTACAACCGCTCGCTGACCGAACGTCGCGCACAGGGTTTGCCGCAGCAGTGCCAAGGCGAATGGGTACGGGACATCACCTCGCAGGACCTGGTCAAGCTGACCCGCCGTCTGTTGGTCGAAGGCGGAGTAGGGCAGTTCGCCGAAGCGCTGGCCGGCGCCACTCCACCACAAGCCGTCGCCCAAGTGGGTGATGCGTCGCCATTCCAGGTGGCGGACTCGCGCATGCAGCGCTTTGCCCTGGATCGCGGCAGCAATGCGGTGGCGGTTGGCAGCGAACGTTCGTTCAATGGCCGCGGGATGTTGCTGGCCAACCCGCATTTTCCGTGGATTGGCGGGATGCGCTTCTATCAGATGCACCTGACCATTCCCGGCAAGCTGGACGTGATGGGCGCGGCGCTGCCGGGGCTGCCGATGATCAACATCGGTTTCAACCAGCACCTGGCGTGGACCCATACCGTGGACACGTCCAAGCACTTTACCCTGTATCGCCTGCAACTTGATCCCAAGGATCCGACCCGCTATCTGCTCGACGGCAAGTCGCTGCCGATGGACAAGCAGACCGTGACGGTGAATGTGAAACAACCCGATGGCCAGACCCGGGCGGTGTCCCATGTGGTCTACAGCTCGCAATTCGGCCCGATCGTGCAGTGGCCCGGCAAACTCGACTGGGACAAGCAATACGCCTACAGCCTGCGCGATGCCAACCTGGAAAACGACCGGGTGTTGCAGCAGTGGTACGCGATGAATCAGGCTACCAGCCTCACGGATTTGCAGGCCTCGGTGCACAAGCTTCAGGGCATCCCGTGGGTCAACACCCTGGCGGTGGATAATCAGGGGCAGACGCTGTACATGAACCTGTCAGTGGTGCCGAACGTCAGTGCCGATAAACTGGCCAAATGCAGCGACCCGCGCGCCGGATTGCAGATGATCGTGCTCGACGGTTCCAACAGCGCCTGTGCCTGGGACATCGACCCGAACGCGGCGCAAAAAGGTATCTATGCAGCGGACAAGTTGCCGCAACTCTTGCGCAAGGACTACGTACAACACTCCAACGACTCGGCGTGGATGGCCAACCCGGCGCAACCGCTCACCGGTTTCTCGCCCCTGATCAGTCAGGAAGGTCAGCCACTGGGGCTGCGCTCGCGTTTTGCCCTGGATCGGTTGAGCACGCTGAGCAAGGCCGGCCCGATCTCGGCGGCGGATTTGCAACGGATGGTGATGGACGATCAGGTGTACCAGGCCGGGCAAGTGATGCCGGACCTGCTACAGGTTTGCACCGGTGATCTGGGCACCGATGCTGGAACGCTCGCTCCGTTGTGTGCAAGCCTTAAAGCGTGGGATCGCAGCGCGAATCTGGACAGCGGGCTCGGGTTTGTACACTTCCAGAATGTCATGGAACCGTTGCAGCAAGTCCCGGACATCTGGCGAGTGGCGTTCGACCCGAAAGATCCAGAGCACACGCCGCGTGGCCTGGCGCTCGATAATCCGCAGGTCACCCAGGCGATTCGCGAGGCGATGCTGGCGTCGGTGGAACAGGTCAAAAAACTGGGGCTCAAGGACGACAGCCGCTGGGGCGACATTCAGGTGGTCAGCAGCGGCGGCCAACAGACGCCGATCCACGGCGGGTCGGGCACGCTGGGCGTATACAACGCCATCCAGAGTGTGCCGAGAACCGATGGCAAACTCGAGGTCGTCAGCGGCACCAGCTATTTGCAGGTGGTGACCTTTGATGACAAGGGGCCGCACGCTCAAGGTCTGCTGGCGTTCTCGTTGTCCAGCGACCCGACGTCGAAGTATTCCCGGGACCAGACCCTGGCGTTTTCGAAGAAGCAGCTAAGCCCGTTGCCGTTCACCGAGCAACAGATCACCGCGGATCCGCAGTACCAGGCGCAGACGATCCGTGAGCAGGATGAAAAAGCCGGGAAGGTGGCTGCGCAGTAAGAAGAGGGTGGTTCGAGCAATAAAAAAGGCCGCATCCCGTTGAGGGTCGCGGCCTTTTCAGCTTTTTGGGGTTTGTTGCGGGATCGAATTGAGTACCGGATTACCTTCTTTGTTACGGGTCAGGTAGACCGGCAGCACTTTGGGCAGGGAAGCCACCAGGTTGTTCAGTTCTTTGATGTTGTAGATGCCACCCAGACGAATCGTGCCAGTGCTGTGGTCCGCGACCATGATCGGTTTGGCCAGGTAACGGTTGATCAGCGGCAGTGCGTCGTTCAGCGCCAGATCATCGAGCACCAGTTTGCCGCTGCGCCAGGCCAGGGCATTGTCGTTGGAGTAGGTCTGGTTGATCTGCGGCGTGAAGTCGCCGTGTTTATAGCGCGCCTGCATCGCCGGCCCGAGACGCAAGCCATCGCCCGGAAGATCATCGTTGCTGCTGACCAGCACCGACCCTTCAATCAGGTTCACGCGGACCTGATCTTCATACATCCAGACGTTGAATTTGGTCCCGGTGACCCGAATCCTGCCGTCCGCCGCCCTGACAATAAAGGGGCGAGCCATGTCATGGCTGACGCTGAAGAAGGCTTCGCCTTTTTCCAGCGTGACCCGGCGCTGATCCTTGTAGTTGCTGAACGTCAGCTCGCTGCCCAGGTTCAGTTCCACTTGGCTGCCATCGCTCAGGGTGACCTGACGGACCGTGTCACTCGCTTCGAAGTGCTGGTACGAATTCGGTAGCCAGCCCATGCTCCAGCCGCTGTACGCCGCCAACGGCAACGCCAGGGCGCAAACGGCGGCGGCGATGCCGACCGTGCGCCAGGGCGTGGCAGGTTTGAAGCGAGCAACCGATGGAACGGCTTCGGGACGCGGCAAATCCCCCGCGACTACCCAGATCTCCAGCATGGCCTCGTACTCGAACGCATGCAGCGGATGAGTTTCACGCCATTGTTCGAAGGCAATCCGCTCTTCGGCGGTGCAGTCGACGGCGTGCAGACGCATGCACCAGTGCGCAGCGGCATCGGTGACGGCGTCATATTCGGCTTGCGAGAGAGAATTGTCGGTCATTGACTCATCCTGATTTCCCACATTCTAACCTTGTGAGGAAGCATGCGAGAACAGCCATCATGGCAATTAAACATCAAATGAGAACTATTTTTGACGTCAGGGCGTGCTGACGTGCAGTTCTCGGCCCAGTTGGCTGACTAACCAGGCAACGCTGTCGGCATTACCCAACTGCACGGCCAGCCTGACCAGTGGATCTTTTTTAAAGGTTTGGCGGGCACCGCTGAGGTTTTCGGCGCCGGTCAACGCCAGAATATGCGCCTTCACCCGATCAGTATTTTCATAAGACGTACTGCCCGGATCCACCCACACACCGGTATCAGGATCCTGGGTCATGAACAGCTGGGTGTACGGAGTCTGGATCGAGAGTGCCGTGGTTTGAATACTGCTCAAGGCGCGTTTGAGTTCAGTTGCCAGTGGAGTGGCTGTTCCAATCAGGTGGGGAAACGGTCTGCCAGGATCGAGGTAAGAAACGTCCTCGGTTTTACAGGCCATGTGCGACAACTCATGAATCAAGGTCACCGCTCGGGCATGGGTGTGGATAGGGAAGGCTGTGTCGGTGAGGTGTTGGCGGTAATGTTCGAATCTGGGATCGAAGAATCTTTCTGCGAGGTGAATTCTGCGGTTTGCGTCTGAAGCCACAATGAAGGCAAATGTGTTTTGTGCGTCTTCCGTCAGCCTGCCTACCGCAAAACGGCTGGACTTTGGCTTTCTGAGTGATGGCTCCAGCAGCGCTGTGAAAACGTCGCCGATGACCTTTTCAATCTTCTCGACATGCGCTGGCAGCACTTCTTGCACACCCATGAAATCCATGACGAGTTGATGCACGGGTGTGACGGTGTCGCCGGAAGCCTTCAGCAGCTGCAGATTTCGAAAGCTGTTCCAGGCATAGGTCGTTGCCAGATCCAGCGCTTCGTCAATCTGACGGGCTCTTTGCGGAAACTGTCTTCTGATGGCGGACATTCCTGTGGCTTCGACGTTCATGCCCTGAAAAACCTCGCTTGCGGTCTCCAATCGTCCGAACAGGCTGAAGCGGGGCGCCGACTTGGGCCCATCAAGCACCCATTGTTTCGATCCGTTCTGGCGCAGAAGCGGGCCACGGGTATTTGTGTCGCCGATACGCCAGCGTGTGCCGCGCTTCATGACCGGATACACCTTTCCTTCAACCGGTCCGTATTGTTGTTTTGTCGTCGAATGGGTGTAGAGCCCAAGCGTTGCGTCAGATGTCAGCGAACCCAGATCGACATTGAGGCTTTCGTGGCGTTTCAGTTTCGTGCGATCGGGGGCGGTGACGTCGATGTCCTTCCATTTGAGCCGGGTATCGGGCGCTTTCGTCTGCGTCTCTGCCTCTGTCTTCGTCTCTGTCTCGGCCTCCGGTGTGGCAGGAGTCGAAGACAGCAGTGTTTCATCCCCCAGTGATTGGCGCAGCGTGGAAAGTTCGGCCATGCCGCTGATGAACCCTTTTATGGCGGCGCCCCATTTATGGGTTTGCAGGTCTTCGGCGGATTGCTTGATATCGCGATAACTGCGCCACACCGTCTCCGGGTAGGCGAGTTTGCCCATGAAAAACGTATAGGCCGCGTGCAGGTCTTCGCCCAACACATGCTTGATGGTTGCCCATTCGCCCTCTCGTTTGTCATCGGACTGGCAACCGAGCAATCGGCCCAGCAACGCAGCGTTGTCATGGAGCAAATGCTTGATCAGGTTGCCCTTGATCGGATTGGAGGCCAGCGTGGTGCTCGCCTGCGTGGCTCTGGCAGCGCGGTGATGGGTGGTCGCCATCCGGGTTTCCAGCAGCATCCGATCAGGGTTCGGCAGGTTCAGGAGTAGCCAGTCGAGCAGCGGTCCGCGAGTCTTCAGTTCGGTCAGCAGTTGGGCTTCGTTTTCATATTCCTTCACCCCGTGCCGAGGGCTGTGAGGCGCAATCAGCACCTGGGGTGCGGCGCGATCAGCCGATGAGCCGATCAGGTAAACACCCGGCACTTTGATTGTCTGGTCACTCTTGATCCCCAAAAACTCAAGCGGGCGGATGATCGCGTGGGCACCGTCGACGGCTGCGCGGGCGATGGCGTCTGGCATGTCCATGACTTGCCGGATCAGATCAAACCCGGTGTCGCTCAGGCGCTCCTGCAATTTTTCCGAGTGGGCGTAATGCATCAACTGCCAGGGCAATTGTGTGTAAAACCGCTTTCTGCGGTCCGCGTTGGCCGTGGTGTCTGCCAAGGCTTCGCTCAGTAATTTCTGCTGATGTTCGCCCGGTTTCAGGTTTCGTATCAGGTCTTTGACGTAGCGTTCGTCCATTCCCTCGGGAATCACGGTGGTATCCAGAGACACCAGTTTGAATTGGAGATGATCCAGCGCCTTGAGGTGAGTCAAGGCAAAGTCAGTCAGGGTTTGAGTGCGCGCTGCGGATGTCGGTCGGGCGCTTATCTGGACCTGGACGTTGTCCGGGTTGATGTTGAAGTCGTCGGCCATGAGCTGTTTTTCAAGCTCATGGTGTGCCGTGCGTTGCAGTGACCGTATGCCGGTCAGGTAATCCTGGTCGTCCTTGACGTTATTGAGGTATTGCTGAAGCAGCTCGGCATGCAGGATCAGGTCCTTGACGGGCGCCTGGGCCAGCCATGCCGGCAGTTTTTGTTGAGTCGTCAGAGATCGCGCAATGTCCATCGCACGGTCGAGCCCTGTCATCGGCTTGCGTAGCGACACCAGATTCAGGAGATTGCTCAGCGGCGTGGCGGAGAGCTTCGTCGCCAGCGCATCGGTCAGGCACGACTGGTCCAGCTGCACATAGGGTTTTTGCAGATAATCAAGAAAATGCCCATAGACCCGCTGCAACGGCGCCAACGTATAAGTCAGGCCGGGCAATCGCTCGCTGCGGCCAAGGTTCTCCAGGACATCGTGCGATGGTTGACGTCTGCGAGACGTCCTCCGAGCTCAGTCAGCAACGGTTTCAATGTCTTGAAGGCTTCAAACCCCAACGCAGGCGTCCACAAAATCGCTTTTCCCGAATGCACCGGGTCCAGGCCGCCTCGTTCAGTCAGGACAAAGCAACTGGCCAGTTTCAACGGTTCCGTTGCGTCGCCGGCCTTCAGCGCCAGGGAAAATACTTCTGGCAGAAAACCGTTCAATGCCGCTCGCTGCAGGTGTATCGGGCTATCGAGCACGGTTTTGATAATGGCCTGTTCCGTCGCATCCAAGGTGCGCGTGACGGCACGCAGTCTCAGTTCGCTGCGCAATGCCGTTGACAGCGTGTGAGTGAAACTCGACTGCAAGCCCGCCAAAGATGACCCCAGGACGTGCTGCGCATCGGCGATCGAGCGGGTTGCCGTGGAGATGGGCGGGTGTTTTTCAAGGAGTTGATCAAGCGCCTGCTCGACAGAGTCGAGCAGCGACAGCTCCTCTTTGGCCGACTCGGCGCGCACGGTCGCCGGTCGCGCGCCGCTGCTGCGGTCCACTCGTGGACTCCAGCGCCCCGAAGTGTCGGGCGTCAGCAGTCGGTCATCGATCAACCCGCGGACATCCAGTGCGCTATCGAGCAAGGCATGGGGGTCGATCGTACCTTCGCTTTCGCGAAAGCGGCTCAGCGCATGGGACAGGTTGTCCTGCTGCTTGCCAAGGATGCCGGTCATCAAATGTTTGAACACCGGGCCGATGACCGGTTTGCCTTCAATCAGGCGCTCAACCGGCTCCAGTGCAAGAAAGGTGGCGCGCTCGTCCAGCGACATAAAATTGAGCAACGTGTCTTCATGCCCTTCGGTTTTCATCATCTCCAGCACGATTTTTTTCACCGCCGGCAGATCGCTCGTCGCTTCGATGCCCCTGGAGGGGCTGTACAGGAAACCCAAGGTGTTGGTGCCCCCGATCATCAAGGTCGAGGCCAGCTCCGCAAACTGCTTGAAGGGCGCGGACACACGCACTTTCTCGATGCGAAGCGGATCGTGCGCGTCGGGTGGGAGGCTGACCTTCATCAGTCGCAGGTATTCCTGTGTCGTTAAAATCCCGTTCTGGCGCTGGTGAAGCAGCTTCGTGTGGAAGGTGTCGCGCACGCCTTCGGTGAAAAACTCCAGGCGTGAGAGGCCAAGACTCATGGAGGTGCTCCAGAACAAGGCGAGCAGGCGTTGCAACTGCGGTGTAAAGCTCTGTGCGATCTTCTTCACCGCGCTTTCCCACGCCTCGTTATCAGCGTCGCTGCTCACGCTATGCTCGGGATTGGCGAAGACTCTTGAATCGCCGGTTGGCCACTGGTTGGTCAGGTAAAAATGCAGCAGCGCATCGCTCAGCGGTATCGAGGAAATCGTGTGCTGGTCTTCGTTGCCGTCGAAGGCTGACACAGTCTTCACGAAGCTCTTCAGTTTGGTGAGGCGCTGGTCCAGTTTGGGAAAGGATTTGTGCAACGCGTTCTTGAGGGTGTCGTCCAGCATCGATTGCAGCGTTGGCGTCTTGAGCAGCTCCTCCTTCATCGTCTTGATGTTCTGTTCCTGATTGCCATCGAGGGTCAGTTGCTGGTCCTGGAAGACCGCGCCTTCGATGTCTTTGGTGGCAATGTCGGGTGCGGTGGCGGCGGGTACAGTGCTGCGTTGTTCGATGGAAAGAAAGCGCAACAGCTCCTGCTTCTCGGTGGACTGCACCAGCCATTCTTTGAGCTTGCTTTTGAGGTCGGCCATGCCTGCGAACTTGATCAAGCCTTTCCACGGTGTGTAGAGCGTGACCTCCCCATCGTTGGGTCGGCTCATGGCAAAGGCGCCGGCCAGTGGAATATCCGGTTTGCCCGTCACCTGCAGCAACAGTTGATAGACGTGCATCGGAGTTTTTTGCGCGATACGGGCAGCGTGGGTGGCCAGGTAAACGTGTTTCAGCCATTTCAGGTCAACGAGTGTGAAGTTCAGTGCTTTTTCGCGGTCACCGGGCTGTTTGGCATTGGACGCACGCTCTGCCTCGTCGAAAAAGTAGGGCTCTACAGGTTCAGTCATGGTTTTTCCTCGTGTGCTGCGATCAGCGGTCTGGCGCAGGCTATTGGTTGAGGAAAAACACTAAGGTCAGCGGAGCGCTTCGGTGCGGTACATATTGCTTGAGCCGAACAGCCGAGACTTGACAGGAAGCCGGTAAAACAGCGCTTAATCGACGTCTGCTTTTGGTTGCCGTGCAACCACGTTTCCCTGGTGCCCGTACTTAATAATAAAACTGGAGCTTCAGATGACCGCAACGCCCGAAGTGGCCGTCAGTTCGACCACCCCATCGCTCGATTTCGACGCGCTCGTTCTATTGCTTGAGCAAATTTTCCTGCGTCATGGCACGTCCGCCGATGTTGCCAAAACCCTGGCGCTGAACTGCGCCGGCGCTGAGCGCGATGGCGCCCACAGCCATGGCGTGTTTCGTATCCCAGGTTATGTCTCGACGCTCAAGAGCGGCTGGGTCAACGGCCAGGCCGTGCCAGTGGTCGAGGACGTAGCCTCGGGTTTTGTCCGGGTCGATGCCGGCAATGGTTTTGCCCAGCCCGCGCTCGCGGCGGCCCGTGCGCTGCTGGTGGAAAAAGCCCGCAGCGCCGGGATTGCGGTGCTGGCGATCCGTAACTCCCACCATTTCGCGGCACTGTGGCCGGATGTCGAGCCTTTCGCCTATGAAGGGCTGGTGGCGTTAAGCGTGGTCAACAGCATGACCTGTGTTGTGCCCCACGGCGCCGACCGGCCGTTGTTCGGCACCAACCCGATCGCCTTCGCTGCGCCACGGGCTGACGGTGAACCGATTGTGTTTGACCTGGCCACCAGCGCCATTGCCCATGGCGATGTGCAGATTGCCGCACAAAAAGGTGAACGCTTGCCGGCGGGCATGGGCGTGGACAGCCTTGGCCAGCCGACTCAGGACCCGAAGGCGATTCTGGAAGGGGGCGCGTTGCTGCCGTTTGGTGGGCACAAGGGTTCAGCATTATCGATGATGGTCGAACTGTTGGCGGCGGCACTGACCGGCGGCAATTTCTCTTTCGAGTTCGATTGGTCGAACCACCCGGGGGCCAAGACGCCCTGGACCGGCCAACTGCTGATCGTGATCGACCCGAGCAAGGCAGCTGGGCAGAATTTTGCCGAACGCAGCCAGGAACTGGTCCGTCAGATGCACGGCGTAGGGCTCAAGCGCCTGCCGGGCGATCGACGCCACCACCAGCGAACCAAGTCGAATGCCCAAGGCATTCAACTGGATGCTCAGACATTGGCGAATTTGCGAGAACTGGCAGGGCTCTGAAACGCTTTTTGTAGGAGCCAGGCTTGCTGGCGAAGGCGTATTTGAAATCGCCTTCGCCGGCAAGCCTGGCTCCTACAGTTCGATGTGTTTCCGTTTAACGGCGGCCCAGCAGCAACCCGACCACCAGGCCGAAACCGGCGGAAATGGCCACGGTTTGCCATGGATGACCTCCGATGTAGGTCTCGGTCGCGTCGACCACAGGTTTTGTGCGATCGCGAACACTGGTGACCGAATCCCGGGCCTGCTGCAGTTTCTGGGCGATTTGCCCGCGAAGGGTCTCTGCTTCCTCACCCACCAGTGAAGCGCTGCTTTTGAGCAGTATTTCCGACTCTTCGATCAGGGATTGAAGTTCGCTGAACGCCTGATCCTTGATCTGGTCATTGGCGACTTGTGTGGCGGTTTTCCGGGCCATTGGGTACTCCTTGCAGGTAAATGGGCAGTGAACAATGGAGTCTTGCGCGACTGAAAAAGTTGCAGCGGGTTTGCGCATTGACTGTGCGACGAGGAAAAATCCAGAGTCGGACATTTCCTCCTACAGTGTAAGATGTCGCCAATTTTACGCAGCAGGTAATTCCCATGAGCTTCAATCTGGCCGACAAACCCCTGGCTGAGCGCGCCGCGCTTGAAGATGAGAAATCCCGTCTGTTCGACCTCTGGCAAAGTAACCTGGGCAAATCCAAGGGCGAGGCCGCGCGGTTGTTTGGCGAGCGCGCCAAGCGCAAGGGCAAATGGGCGGAGTGGGTCCGTTCCGAACTCGACGCGATGTCGCCGCCGGAATTCGCGAACATGGTGCGCAGTGAAGTGAATCGCTTGATGGCCGCCAAGTAAGGCCCGCCTCAGGTAAAACTCGCGACAATGGCCTCGCGCACGTTCAACACCACCGGATCAAGCTGCGTGCTGGTGCGCCAGCCCAGTTCGATCGGGTAGCGCGGCAAGGCCAAAGGGCAGGGCAGCAGCGCCAGTCCGCAGAGCTCCGCAATACTTTCGGCGGCGTGGGCCGGAATGGTCGCCACCGCCTGACTGCCCTTGAGCAAGTGCGGCAACGCCGCAAAGTGTGTCGTCGAAGCGCACACCCGCCGATTCAGCCCCAACGCCGCCAATCCCTCATCGGTGATCCCGATAAAGCCGCCCGACGACACCAGAATGTGCTCGCGGGCCACAAACTCCTCGAGACTGATTGTCTGCTGTCCCTGCGCCAGACTGAGCGGATCCACCAGGCACAGATAACCGCCTTCACCCAGCACCTGACGACTGAGCAACCGCTCGGTAAACCCGCCTGCGGTGATGGCCAGATCGATGCTGCGCTCCATCAGCGCCTGAGCGACGATCTGGCTGTGAGTTTGCCGAAAGATCAGGCGCAACTTCGGCGCACTGAGCGCAATCGCCTCGATCAATCGCCGCCCGTAGGCAATTTCGAAATCATCCGACAAGCCCACGGTGACCGAACGTCCGTCGTAATGATTGGCCGCCGGATCGACCATCGCCAGGCTTTGCCGGCATTTGTTCAGCGCATCGCTCACCACCGGTTTCAACTGGTTGGCCCTGAGCGTCGGTGCCAGGCCACGGCCGGTGCGCACAAACAACTGATCGCCATACATCTCGCGCAGCCGTCGCAACGCTGCGCTGACGGCCGATTGCGTCACGCCCAGGCGCAGTGCCGCGCGGCTGGCGCTGGACTCTTCATGCAGCGCTTCGAAGACTTTGAGCAGGTTGAGGTCAACAGTGGCGATATTCATTTGGCTCATATCATTCAGCAGTGAATCGGGCTTTATTCATGATCCCGTGGCGCATGAGAATGGGCAACACCTCATTGCTTTCGGAGTGACCGCCATGCCCAAGTCCATTGTTGCAGCGTTGCAAATCGGCGCCTTGCCCGGTGGCAAGGCCGAAACCCTTGAACAGATTCTCGCCTGGGAAAACGCGATTATCGAATCCGGCGCGGCGCTGGTGGTCTTGCCCGAGGCGTTGCTGGGTGGCTACCCCAAAGGCGAAGGCTTTGGCACGCAACTGGGCTACCGTCTGCCGGAAGGTCGCGAGGCGTTTGCCCGGTATTTTGCCAACGCCATCGACGTGCCCGGCGCCGAAACTGAAGCCCTGGCCGGATTGTCGGCTCGCACTGGGGCCAACCTGGTGATCGGCGTCATCGAGCGCGCCGGCAGCACGTTGCATTGCACCGCGCTGCTGTTTGATCCGCAGGCCGGGCTGGTCGCCAAGCATCGCAAACTGATGCCGACCGGCACTGAACGACTGATCTGGGGCAAGGGCGATGGCTCGACGCTGCCGGTGATCGACAGCCAGGTCGGGCGAATCGGCGCGGTGGTGTGCTGGGAAAACATGATGCCGCTGCTGCGCACCGCGATGTACGCCAAAGGCATCGAAGTCTGGTGCGCGCCGACGGTGGATGAGCGGGAAATGTGGCAGGTCAGCATGCGCCACATCGCCCATGAAGGGCGGTGCTTTGTGGTCAGCGCGTGTCAGGTGCAGGACTCACCGCAAGCCTTGGGCGTGGAGATCGCCAACTGGCCGGCGGATCGACCGCTGATTGCCGGCGGCAGTGTGATCGTCGGACCCATGGGCGACATTCTGGCGGGGCCGTTGCGTGACGGGCCGGGGTTGCTCATCGCTGAAATCGACACCGACGACCTGATCCGCGCGCGTTACGACTTCGATGTGGTCGGTCACTACGCGCGCCCGGACGTGTTTGAGCTGACCGTCGACGAACGCGTCAGACCCGGCGTCCGCTTCAACAAATAACCCTCCTGTAGGAGCGAGCCTGCTCGCGATAGCGGTGTGTCAGGCAACTTCAATGCTGAGTGATAAATCGTCATCGCGAGCAGGCTCACTCCCACAATGGGATATTCATCGATTTACCAGTTACCGGCAGTCGCACCCGGCAAGCTCAGTTTGCCAGTATCAACAAACCTCATCGTGCCAAACAAACCGCCGGCCAGTTTGCCGTGCAGCACGTAAGGCAGGTTGTTCAGCGTTTGCGTCTGGCTCAGGCCGAGTGTCTGGCGTATCACCGAAAACGCCGAAACACTCACCGGAACCGTCAACACGGTTTCGGAAAAGCGTGCAATCGAGCCCGACTGATCACTGACACCGGAGGCAAGCGGCTGGCCATTGACCTCCAGGTCCAGCGCCACGCCGTTGTAGTCGATCGGCGATTCGTTGGGGTTCTGCACGCGGATCTTCACCGCAAAACGCACTTCCATGTCTTGGCTTTGCAGCGGCTCGATGCCGACCACATTGATGTTCAACGGATCGCGATTGGGGAAGAGGGCGCAGGCGCTCAGGGAGAGCAACAGCAGGGAAAGAATTGTCGCGTGGACTCTGCGCATGAACGGGCTCTCGTGTAGAAAAGGGCTGAACCGCCAACGGCTCAACCCTCGAGCCTTTCTAGCGATTCAACTGTGCGACCGCCGCAGGCCGTGCGGGTTCACCCTTGGCCGGGACATCCGGATTCTCCATGACCTGGAGGATCGAGGCTTCCGGATCGAAATCGTCCTCTTCCAGCTCGATGAATTCTTCGGGCAGGAAGATGTTCAGCACGATAGCGCACAACGCCCCGACGGTGATCGGTGATTCGAAGATGTTGTGCAGCGCCTTCGGCAGCTCGCGCAACACTTCCGGCACCGCGGCGACACCCAGGCCCATGCCGATGGAAATCGCCACGATCAGCATGTTGCGTCGATGCAAACCGGCTTCGGCGAGGATCTTGATCCCGGCCACCGCTACGGTGCCGAACATCACCAGTTCAGCGCCGCCAAGCACCGGTTTAGGCATCAATTGCAGCACCGCGCCGATCATCGGGAACAGCCCCAGCAGCACCAACAAACCAGCAATGAAGAACGCCACGTAACGGCTGGCCACGCCGGTAAGCTGGATCACGCCGTTGTTCTGCGCGAAGGTCACCATCGGCATGCTGTTGAACACCGCCGCCATGGCCGAGTTGAGGCCATCAGCCAGCAGACCGGACTTGATCCGGCGGATGTAGACCGGGCCCTTGACCGGCTGCCGGGAAATCATCGAGTTGGCGGTCAGGTCACCGGCCGCTTCCAGTGGCGACACCAGGAAAATCACCGCCACCGGCACAAACGCCACCCAATCGAAATTGAAGCCGTACTTGAACGGCACCGGCACGCTCATCAGCGGCACGTCGGGCAAGCTGGTGAAATTGACGTCGCCCATCAGCCAGGCGACGACATAACCGAGGGTCAGGCCAATGACAATCGCCCCCAGGCGCAGGAAGGGCACATCGACCCGGTTCAACACCACGATCGTGCCGAGCACCAGCGCCGCCAATGCCAGATGACTGGCCGCGCCAAGGTCCGCTGCACCGAAGCCGCCGGCGATGTCGGTCATGGCGACCTTGATCAGCGACAGGCCCATGAGGGTAATGATGGTGCCGGTCACCACGGGCGTGATCAGCATCCGCAGCTTGCCAATGAACTGGCTCAACACCACTTCGATGAACGCGGCGAAAAAGCACACACCGAAGATCGTCGAGAGGATTTCATCGGTGCCGCCACCCCGGGCCTTGACCATGAACCCGGCACTGAGAATCACGCTGATAAACGAGAAGCTGGTGCCTTGCAGGCACAACAGCCCGGAACCGATCGGGCCGAACCGCCGCGCCTGAACAAACGTGCCCAGGCCCGAGACAAACAGCGCCATGCTGATCAGGTACGGCACTTCGCTTTGCAGGCCGAGGGCGCCGCCCATGATCAGGGTTGGCGTGATGATGCCGACGAAACTCGCCAGCACATGTTGCAGGGCGGCGAAGACCGTGGCGGTGAGGTGGGGGCGATCGTTGAGGCCGTAGATCAGGTCGGAACGGGACGGGGGTTTTGCGTGTTCGGAAGGGGTCACGAGGAAAGCGCCAGGGGCCAGGTCAAAAAATGGAGGCGCAGGATGCCAGAAAGCGCCCGCTAACGGCAAAAGATCGCAGCCTCGTTTCACTCGACAGCTGCTACAGGGGATCGCGTTCCAAAATGTAGCAGCTGTCGAGTGAAACGAGGCTGCGATCTTTTGATCTTCAGGTGAACGCGGCGAGCAGATCCTCTTCAAACGCCTTCTGCGCATCCCCCGGCACTTGAGCGCGATGGCGCGCCAGGTGAAACGCCACGTCGAAGCTCATCTCATCCCGGCGCACGGCTCGCAGCAAGCCTTTGTCTTCCCAGCCACGGGCAAAGTGATTGGGCAAATAACCGACGTGTTTGCCGGACAGCACGAAGGCGAGGGTGCCTTCGACCTGCTCCGACCTGGCCGAACACAGCTTTCCCTGGAACGGCTCATCCATGCGCAGGAAACGATAAGGGTGATCGACCCGGTCGCACGCCTGCAACGCCAGGTCGTCTGGCGCATCGTTGGTGAACAACGGATGCCCGGGAGCGCAATACAGGTGCTGGGTTTCGCTGAACAGTTCGCGGTAGTCAAACGCGCTTTGCACCTGGGAGAAATAGCCGATCGCCAGGTCCAGCCGTTGTTGCAGCAGCAAGCGTTCCATCTCGCCGGGCATGGCGCTCATCAACTCGATACGCACCGATTCGTCACGTTCACGAAAGCGCCGGATGGCATCGGCGACTTTTTGCAGCACCGATTGATCCAGAGCCTCGGACAAGCCCAGGCGCACTTCACCGATCAACCGACCCGCCACGCCGTTGGATTGATGACGGAACGCTTCGATGGATTCAAACAGTCCGCGCGTCGCGCTCAGCAACTGTTCGCCCTTGGGCGTGATCCTGAATCCACCCTTGCCGCGACTGCACAAGCGATAGCCGAGCCGGGTTTCGAGTTTGGCCATTTGCTGGCTGATGCTCGACTGGCTCAAACCCAGTTCGCCTTGCGCCGCGCTGAAACCGCCGCACTCCACCACGCGGACAAATAAGCGCAGCAGTTGCAGGTCGAGGTCGTGGAGTTGACCGAGCATCAAACATTACTCCGCAATAAAGTCAGGTTAACAAACTTGATATTTCGCCAATGTATCCGAGCGCGCACGCTGCAACCACTTCCTCTGGTCAGGTGTTCGTCATGGCTCCCGCATTCAAGCTGTGTTTACCCGCGCTGTTCCTCGCCATGGCCGTGTCGGCCCAGGCTGAGGAAAAGACCCTCAACCTCTACAGTTGGGCCGATTACGTGGCGCCTGAAACCTTGCAGCGTTTCGAAAAGGAAACCGGCATTCACGTGCGTTACGACACGTTCGATTCTTCGGAAGTGCTGGAAACCAAACTGCTCACCGGCGGCAGCGGCTACGACGTGGTGGTGCCGTCATCCAGCGTATTGGCACGTGGTTTGGCGGCCGGGGCGCTGAAGGAAATTCCTCACGAAGGGCTCAAGGGTTACGCCAACCTCGACCCGGACTTGCTGGAAAAACTCGCCGCCGTCGATCCCGGCAACCGTTATGGCGTGCCCTATACCTGGGGCACGCTGGGTTTGGGGATGAATGTCGAAGCGGTGCAACAGCGCTTGCCGGGTGTGCCACTCAACAGCCTCGACTTGCTGTTCAAGCCGCAATACGCCAGCAAGTTGAAGGACTGCGGCATTGCGATTCTCGATTCGCCGCAAGAGGTGATCGGCCTGGCGTTGCACTATCTCGGTAAAGATCCCTACAGCACCGACAAGGCTGATCTGACCGCCGCCGAGGCGTTGTTGCATCAGTTGCAGCCCAATGTGCTGTACGTCGCCACCGGGCGGCAGATCAGCGATCTGGCCAATGGCAGCGTGTGTCTGGCATTGACCTACAACGGTGATGCCAGCATGGCCGCCGACCAGGCGCGCAAGGCCAACAAACCGTTCGAGGTGGCCTACCGGATTCCCAAGGAGGGCACGCTGGTCTGGCAGGACAACCTGGCGATTCCCAAGGACGCGCCGCACCCCGAAGCGGCCCGGGCGTTCATCGAATTCATGCTGCGTCCCGAGTCCGTCGCCGCGCTGACCAACACACTGTTCTTTGCCACGGCCAACCAGGCAGCGACGCCGCTGGTGGATGAAGCCGTGCGCACCGATCCGGACATCTACCCACTGGCCGACACCCGCGAACGGTTGTACGCCGACCGCAGCATGAGCCTCAAGGACATGCGCTCGCGCACACGTCTGTGGACCACTTTCCGTAGCCGCCAATAAATAACAAGGAGATCACCATGGACGTCCCGATGCAAAACGATCAGGCCATGACCCGCGACAGCCTCTTTGGTACTGCCGCCGAAAGTACCTACGCCGGTATCACCAGTTTCATGCGTCGTCGCTACAGCCGTGATTTGCGCGGCGTCGACGTGGTGGTCAGCGGTGTGCCCTTCGACACCGCCACCAGCAACCGTCCCGGTGCGCGCTTCGGACCGCGCGGGATTCGTGCCGCGTCTACCGGCATCGCCTGGGAGCGCCACTGGCCGTGGACCTTTGACCCGTTCGATCATTTGGCGGTGATTGACTACGGCGATTGCGACTTCGATTACGGCTCGCCGCACTCGGTGCCGGAAAGCATCGAGGCCCACGCCGAGCACATCCTGAACGGCGGTTGCGCAATGCTGACGTTCGGCGGTGACCACTTCATCAGTTACCCGCTGCTCAAGGCTCATGCGCGCAAACATGGTCCGCTGTCGTTGATTCACTTCGACGCCCACAGCGACACCTGGCCGGACGAGGAGGGCAAGCGCGTCGATCACGGCACGATGTTCTGGCACGCGGCCAAGGAAGGTCTGGTGGACCCGTCGCGCTCGGTGCAGATCGGTTTGCGCACCACCAATGATGATCACCAGGGCTTTGCGGTGCTGGATGCGCGGCAAGTGCATCGGCAAGGGTGTGAGGCGATCGTCGAGGCGATCCGTGCGCGGGTGGGGGATAACCCGGTGTACCTGACGTTCGACATCGATTGTCTCGACCCTGCTTTCGCACCGGGCACCGGAACCCCGGTGTGTGGTGGTTTGAGCACGGTGCAGGCGCTGGAAATACTCGGCGGGTTGCGCGGGATCAATCTGGTGGGAATGGACGTGGTGGAAGTGGCGCCGGCCTACGACCACGCGGACATTACCTCACTGGCAGCGGCGACGTTGGCGATGGAGATGCTCTGCCTTTATGCGGCCAGACATAAGGTCGACCGGTAAAACGCCTTCGCGGGCAAGCCTTGCTCCTACAGGTTCGATGTGATCCTTGTAGGAGCGAGGCTTGCCCGCGAAGCTTTTTCAGGCGACCGGGATGATTGGCAGGTCGAGGGTCTCAGCCCCGTTGAACCGCGCTGCCGAACCGGCAATCGTTTCATGCGGTACGCCCTTCGGCACACCACTGACTTCATCAAGCCGCGACAATTGCTCAGCGCTCAATTGCACCTCCAGCGCGCCCAACGTCGCATCCAGTTGCTCACGCGTCCGTGAACCAAGAATCGGAATCAGCGCTGTCGTCGAGCGCTTGGCCTTTTCCCGCAGCCAGGCAATGGCGACATGGGTCGGCGTGGCGCCAAGTTCAGCCGCCACCGCGAGCAATGTGTCGAGCAGGGCAGTTTCGTGGGCGCTTTTCTCGGTGTGAATCAGCATGCCGAGTTTGGCGGCGCGATTGTTCTCATCACTGTTGCGGTATTTGCCCGTGAGGAACCCGCCACCCAGGGGCGACCAGATAGTAGCGGCCAGCCCGAGGGCTTCGGCCATCGGCAGCAGCTCACGTTCGGCGGTGCGTTCGGCCAGGCTGTATTCGGCCTGTATGGCTGCAATCGGCGCAAAGCCACGTACTTCGGCCAGGACGTCGGCGCGAGCGATACGCCAGGCCGGGAAGTTCGACAGCCCGGCGTAGTGAATCTTGCCGGCACGCACCAGATCGTCAAACCCCCGCAGGATCTCTTCCATTGGCGTGACGCCGTCGCTGATGTGGGCCCAGAACAGGTCGATGTGATCGGTGTTGAGCCGTTTCAGGCTTTCTTCTACGGCGCGAACCATGTTCTTGCGGTTATTGCCGGTGTGGGAAATGCCCGCGGCGGGCGTGGTACCCATGGTGTATTTGGTGGCGATGACCAGGCGATCTCGTTCCGGCGCGATGAACTCGCTGAGCATGGCTTCCGACTGGCCCGCCTGATAACCGTTGGCGGTGTCGATGAAGTTGCCGCCGGCTTCCAGGTAACCATCGAAAATGCGCTTGGCTTCGTCACGCTCGGCGCCATGGCCCCAGCCGGTGCCGAAGTTACCGGCGCCCAGCGCCAGTTCCGAAACCCGCAAGCCGGTTTTGCGGCCGAAGACTTTGTAATGCATGAGGTGAACTCCTGAAGAACGACAGCGGGATTGATTTAAATGTCTAGCAACATGTATTTAATATGATGCGAGTAATATGAGCCGTCAAGACGCTTTTCCATTCAGGACAAAAGGGCCGACCACCGGGGTCTTTACTGCTGCCAGTTTCTGACAGGAGCCTCTGCTAAGCTCCGTCAACTTCTCAGGAAAGAGACTACAGATCGTGTCGCGTACCACTCGTTTACTCACGTTGCTGCAAGTGCTGCGAGGTAAAAGTCGTCCGGCCACTGCCGCGACGCTCGCCGGTGAACTGGAGATTTCCGAACGCACGCTGTATCGCGACATCGCCGAACTGACCGCGCTGGGCGCACCGATCTTCGGTGAGGCGGGGGTCGGTTATGTGTTGCGCAGCGGTTTGTTCCTGCCGCCCCTGATGCTAAATGCCGACGAAACCGAAGCCATCGTGCTCGGGTTGCGTTACGTGGATCAGCGTGGCGACGAGGTGCTGAGCAAAGCCGCGGCCGACGCGTTGGCGAAGATTGCTGCCGTGTTGGCCCCTGAAGCTCAAGATGCATTGCGCAACCCGACGGTGCTGCCGGGCCCGCGCGGCTACGGTTATCCGCAAAATGCAGTGCCGTTGAACGTGTTTCGCCAAGCCATCCGCGATCAGTCCAGGCTGAGCATAGACTATGCGGATGCCCATCAGGTGCCCAGTCAGCGGCTGATCTGGCCACTGGCGCTGGGCTTTCTCAATGAAGTGCGGATCATTGTCGCCTGGTGTGAATTGCGTGGAGCCTATCGAACGTTTCGCACCGACCGGATTTCCGCCGCCAATGAACAGGGCGGACGCTATCCGGGGCGGCGCAGCGACCTGTTGCGCACCTGGCGCAAGCAAATGCAACTGGATGAAGCGGGGCGTTTCACTCCTGACAAGAACTGACACAGACCTGTTCTAGCATGGCTCCAGAATCAATAAACAAGGAGCCGCACACATGTCCAATCCAGCCTCTTCACTGGCACCCGCCATCGCCGCCTACATTGCCGCCGCCAATGCCCGCGACACCTCGCGGGTCGGCAGTTTTTTTGCCGAGGATGCCAACGTGTTCGATGAAGGTCAGCACCGGATCGGCACGCAAGCCATTGCCCAATGGATGCAAGACACCGCGCAACGCTATGAACCACGTGTCGAAGTGCTCGACGTTCAGCTGCGCACCGGCAAAGTGCTGGTGCACAACCTGATTTCCGGGACGTTTCCCGGCAGTCCGCTGGAGCTGCGGTACATGTTCCGCCTCAATGAACAGGGCAAGATCGCCCGGCTAGACATCTCTCTCTAAACCGAACGCGATCTTTGTAGCAGCTGCCGAAGGCTGCGTTCGCCTGCGCAGCAGGCGCAAAACCTGGCGACTCGGTATATCGGTGAGAACAGGGATATCGAAGCGACCGCTTCGTGATCGAACGCAGCCTTCGGCAGCAGCTACACAAGGAACGTATACTCCCGCGCATGAATGTCGACTCTCCCCTAAGCGCCTGGCAACACGCCATCGAACAGAAGGGCTTCGTCCAGGACGAAGCCCAGGAACATGCCGTGTGGGCGCTGCAAAAATGCCACGAAGCCTTGCATGAAGGCCGCACGCCGGTCACCGGCGTTTACCTTTGGGGCCCGGTCGGACGGGGCAAGACCTGGTTGATGGACCAGTTCTACGAAAACCTCAAGGTCCCGGCCCGGCGGCAGCACTTTCACCACTTCATGGGATGGGTGCATCAGCGCTCGTTCCAGCTGACCGGCACCGCCGACCCGTTGAAGGCACTGGCCCGTGAGTTGAGCGAAGAAGTGCGGGTGTTGTGCTTCGATGAACTGTTCGTCAACGACATTGGCGACGCGATCATTCTCGGGCGTTTGTTTCAGGTGATGTTCGAGCAGGGCGTAGTGGTGGTTTGCACCTCCAATCAGCCACCGGACCAGCTGTATGCCGATGGCTTCAACCGCGACCGTTTTGTGCCCGCCATCGAGGCGATCAAAAAGCACATGCAGGTGATCGCGGTGGACGGCAGCGAAGACCATCGCCTGCATCCCGGCGCGGCTCTGCAACGTTACTGGGTGACGGCGCCCGGGCAACCCAGCGCGCTTGGAGAAGCGATCAAGGCGCTGACCGCCGGCCAGTCGCTGTCCGAGGCGCCGATCACAGTCGGTTACCGTTCAGTCAACGTGGTGCAGGCCAGTGCCACCGTGCTTTGGTGCCGCTACGCCGATCTGTGCGAACAACCGTTTGCGGCGATGGACTTCATGGCGCTGTGCGACACCTTCAGCGCTATTCTGTTGAGTGACGTGCCCAACCTCAGCGCGCAGAAACGCGAAGGGCGCATCGCCCGAGGCACCGAAGACGGGGCCGAGCGAGTGGTGGCCGGTGATCGCGAGCTGCCGCAATTGTCGGTGCATGACGACGGTGTCCGGCGTTTCATTGCCCTGGTGGACGAGTGCTACGACCGCAAGGTGCCGCTGTACCTCGAAGCGCAGGTGCCGATGGCGACGTTGTACACCGAGGGTTATCTGGAATTCCCGTTCCGCCGCACGTTAAGCCGTTTACAGGAAATGCAGCTGCAACGTTTCGCCGAAGCCTAATTACCGGGAGCCGCGAAGATGAACCAGCCCCTGTCTCATCATTTGCTGACCATGGCTTATCAGAACGCCTGGGCCAATTACCGACTCGCCAAGGCGTGGAATCGGTTGACCCCGGCCGAGCTGGCAGCCCCGCGCGTCAGCTTCTTTCCCAGCCTGATCGCCACTCTCAACCACATCCTGACCTGCGACTGGTTTTACGTGGATGCACTGGAGCGGGAGTTGCGCGGTGACGATCCGCACCCTGATTGCTATGTGTTCTTCACCGAGGACGAACCGTTCGCGGCGGGCGCCGATCTGCAGCGTGAACAAGCGCATGTCGACCGTCGCCTGATTGCCTACTGCGAACAATTGCGCGACGCCGACCTGGGGCGAATCGTGACCATCGCCCGGGACACGCCGCAACATGACAGCCGTTTGCGCCTGCTGTCGCACCTCTTCGAGCACCAGCTTCATCATCGCGGTCAGGTTCACGCCATGCTCAGCGGCACTTCGGTCAAACCACCGCAACTGGACGAATTTTTCTGCGCCGGTGAATCGCGGTTGAGGGCCGAGGATTTTACCGAACTGGGCTGGACCGAAACGCTAATCTGGGGCGTTTGAGACAGGTTCGGGTTGTCGACGACTGCACCTCGCGATAATGTCCGTCGACCTCCCGGCGCGACAGACGTGCCGGGACAACTTGACGGGACGTTGACGATGGAAATGGAATCCGCAGAAATTCTGGTACTTCAGGCCAGCTACACCAATCCGCTGCATGCCGAGGCCCTCGGTGTGGTGCTCAATGCCTACGCCCAAGACCCGATGGGCGGCGGGCAGCCATTGCCCGAAGACCTCCTGCAACAACTGCCGGGAGAACTGGCCAAGCGTCCTCATGCGTTCAGCGTACTGGCGTTTGTCCGCGGCGAGCCTGCCGGGCTGGTCAATTGCTTCGAAGGGTTCTCGACCTTCGCCTGCCGGCCGCTGGTCAACGTGCACGATGTGTCGGTGGTGCCGAAATTTCGCGGCTTGGGGTTGAGCCAGAAGATGCTGCAAAAAGTTGAAGACATCTCCCGGCAACGAGGCTGCTGCAAGATCACCCTGGAAGTCCTCGAGGGCAATGCCGTCGCGCAGGCCTCTTATGACAAGTTCGGATTTGCGCCAGGCATGTTCGACCCCGCCCATGGCCGCATGCTGTTCTGGACCAAGGAACTTTAACGGCCCATGAACAGCCTCGAAGGCGGGCAGGGCAGGTCACTCATGGCAGACAAACCGTGGACGATTTTCCTGATCTTCCTGCGTCTGGGACTGACCTCGTTTGGCGGCCCCGTCGCGCATCTGGGCTATTTTCGCAGTGAGTTCGTGCAGCGTCGGCGCTGGCTGGGCGAAGCCGCCTACGCCGAATTGATTGCCCTGTGCCAGTTTCTACCGGGCCCGGCGAGCAGTCAGGTGGGCATGGCGCTGGGACTGTCCCGTGGCGGCTATGCGGGGGCATTGGCGGCGTGGGCGGGTTTCACCTTGCCCTCGGCGCTGATCCTCACGCTGTTGGCGTTCGCCATCACCCACGGTGGCTGGGCATTACCAGCAGGCTTGATTCACGGGCTGAAAATCGTCGCTGTCGCCGTGGTTGCCCACGCCGTGTGGGGAATGGCCCGCACGTTATGCCGAGGTCCGGTGCGTGTGGGCATCATGCTGGTGGCAACTGTCGGGGTGTTGCTCTGGCCAACGACTGCCGGGCAGATGACGGTGATGGCCCTGGCGGCGCTGATCGGGTTGGCTTTGCTACAGAACGCAGATGGAGCGCAACGGGAGGGCTTGTCGATTCGGGTCAGCCGCCGGGCAGGCTGGCTGGCGCTCGGTCTGTTCGTGGTCCTGTTGCTGGTTTTGCCGCTGATTGCGCACCGCTGGCCGGACTCGTTGATCAACTTGTTCGACGGTTTCTACCGCACGGGAGCGCTGGTGTTCGGCGGTGGCCACGTCGTGTTGCCGCTGTTGCAAAGTCAGGTGGTGAGCACGGGGTTGCTGAGCAATAACGTGTTTCTCGCCGGTTACGCCGCCGCTCAAGCGATGCCGGGGCCGTTGTTCACGTTCGCGGCGTTTCTCGGCGGGTCCATCAGCGGTTGGAGTGGTGCGCTGGTGTGCGTCGTGGCGATTTTTCTGCCGTCGCTGCTGTTGGTGATCGGCGTGCTGCCTTTCTGGCAGCGGTTGCGTGGCAATGGCCGGGTGCAAGCGGCGTTGGCCGGGGTGAATGCCGGAGTGGTCGGATTACTGCTGGCCGCGTTGTATCAGCCGTTGTGGACCACCTCGATCCTCAGCCCGCTGGATGCGCTGTTGGCGGCGATGGCGTTGATGGCGCTGCTGTTCTGGCGATGTCCGCCGTGGTTGCTGGTGCTGCTGGGCGGTATTTTTGGTGTGCTGCTGGGCGCCTGAAACGGGCACAAAAAAGGCGTCCATCAGGACTAATGCCAGTCAGTTAAGCCGTAACGCGGTCTTTGTAGCAGCTGGCGAAGCCTGCGTTCGGCTGCGAAGCAGTCGTAAAACCTGAGTTTGCGGTCCATCTGAAACACCGCATGGTCTGATTTTACGACTGCTACGCAGCCGAACGCAGGCTCCGCCAGCTGCTACAAAATTGCGTTGCCGCAGAAATTGCGTAACTGATCGGCATTAGCCCCTCAGGATGCCCGCTAGTCATCGTTTAGTTCGGCCGATAGGTTTCGGTCACCTGTGCGGTTTGATCGTTCGGAACCCTCAGTTCAATAGATCTGGTTTCGACGCCATTAGCCTGCTGTTGTTTGAGATGCAGGGTTTCGAAGTAATACCTCATGCGCTCGGCGCCACCTTCAGCAAAGGCAGCGGTCGAGCCGAACATCATCAGACTGGCGAGGATCAACGCGGTACGTTTCATGGTTTGCCTCCCACTACGGATATCGGGTGCCTTTCGTCCATGAACCAATGTTGCCGGGACATTATCCGCCGATTCCGCTATTTGGGAATTAACCGCCTCAGAGCTTCCAGTCCAGGCTCAGGGTGACCGTGCGCGGGTCGCCCCAATAGACGCCGTTGTAGAACCCGACGTTGTCGTAATACTTTTTGTCGAACAGGTTGTCGACGTTCAGTGAAGCCGACAGGTGCTTGTCGAACTCGTAACGCGACATCAGTTTGACCACGGTGTACGCCTCCTGGCGGATGTTGGTGCTGGCGGTGATGATTTCGCCATTGGCACCCCGGCCGACCGGGCGTCTGGCGGCACGGTAGACGTCGCTTTGCCAGTTCACCGCGCCGCCCACGGTCAGTGCCTGCCAGTCGCCGGGCAGGCGATAGGCCGTAGAGAAGCGCAACATGTTTAACGGCTGGGCGGTGTTGTTGCGCTGCTTCTCGCCATTGACCGAGTGGGTGTAGGTGTAACCGGCGGTCATGTTCCAGCCCGCCATCACCTCGCCGGAGACCTCGGCTTCGAAACCCTGAACCTTGTTGCCTTTGCCGCCCGATTTGAAGAATTCCTCGCCGGTGACCGGATCTGGTGGCACCGAGTCGTCGCGTTCGGCGACGTTGTCCTGCTTGCTCCAGAACACCGCGGTGGCGAGGTTGAGTCGCTCTTCCAGCAGACTGCCCTTGAGCCCCAGCTCATAGTTACTGCCGACCACCGGTTCGAGGTATTTGCGATTGCTGTCGCGGTCGTCCTGCGGCTTGAAAATGTCGGTGTAGCTGACGTACACCGTGTATTCAGGCGTGAGGTCGTAGAGCAACCCGGCGTACGGCGTCCAGATGTCGTGATGCTGCTGGCTGATGGCCTCGACACCGGTCCGTTGCAGGTTGCTGTCGTATGTGTAGGTGTTTTTCGAGATCTCCCAACTGCCGTAGCGACTGCCGAGTACCGCGTGCAAGTCGTCGGTCAGGGTCAGGCGCGTGGCCAGGTAACCGGCCTTTTGCCGGGTGCTTTCATCGGAGCCTTTCAGGCCGGTGACGGTGTCGGGGAATTTGGGAATGCCGCCCATGTACTTCCAGTCAGGGACTTTCTCGTAATCCAACGACCGTGCGCCGTCTACGGTGTAAGGGTTATCT
Source organism: Pseudomonas sp. RT6P73 (assembly GCF_054897715.1). Lineage (NCBI taxonomy): Bacteria > Pseudomonadati > Pseudomonadota > Gammaproteobacteria > Pseudomonadales > Pseudomonadaceae > Pseudomonas > Pseudomonas sp. RT6P73. The sequence goes on from NZ_JBUBUV010000002.1 coordinate 2,432,334, forward strand.
TCGCTGCGTTCGGATTCGCCATAGCCGATCATCATTTCGTGCTCGCGCCCGAACAGCGAATAAGGGCCGGACACATTGAAGTCATAGGCCTTCATTTTTTCTGTGCCGATCATGTGGCTGACGTTGGCGGACATGCCGCTGCGATCCGCCTCGGGGAAGCCGCCACCGCCGTAGTAAATCTTGCCGTCGGTGTCACTTTCGCGGTGGGTGTAGGCTGCCTTGAGCTGCCAACCGGCGCCCAGTTGCTGGTCCAGCGTGACAAACGCGGTCTTGTCCTTCAGCGGCCAGGAACTCCACGGCGTGGCCATGTTGGTGGAGCGTCCCAGGTCGGCTTTGCTGCCATCAGCGTTCCAGTAGGGCACGGTGCCCCAGGAGGTGCCTTGCACCTGCTTGTCCTGATAGTCGTAACCCACGGCGAGCACGGTGTCGTCGGTCAGGTCGGCTTCGAGAATCCCGTAGCCGACTTCTCGTTGCAGCTCATACTTGTCTCGGTAGGAACCGCTGTCGCGATAGGCCAGCACCCCGCGACCGCGCAGGCGCCCGTCGAAGGCCAGCGGTCCGCCGACGTCGACATAACTGTAGTAATCGTCATAGCTGCCACCGCTGACACCGGTCTGGGCTTGCCATTGCGCGGTCGGTCGTTTGCGCACCATGTTGATCGTCGCAGATGGATCGCCGGCACCCGTGGTCAGGCCGGTCGCGCCGCGAACCACTTCGATGCGGTCGTAGATGATCGTGTCGGAATCGGACTTCATGTAGCCGAAGGTGTTAAGCATCCCGTCGATCTGGAAATTGTTGATCGGGTAACCGCGGGACGAATAGCTGATGCGGTCCGAGTCGTTGTGCTGAACCACCACGCCGGTGGTCTGGCTCATGGCTTCGGAGAGCGTACTGAGTTTGAAATCGTCCATCTGCTGGCGCGTGACCACGGACACCGATTGCGGCGTTTCCTTGATCGACAGCTTCAGCCGCGTCGCGGTGCTCATGGCGCCGGTGGTGTATGACTCGGTGTTTTCGGTGGTAGCGCCCAGTCCTTGGGCGGTCACATTGGTGGCGCCCAGTTCAAGGGTGCGGCTCGGCTCCTGGTCGGGGACGGTTTCAGCCAGCAGCTCGGGGCTCAGGGCAGCACTGCACAGGCCCATGGTAAAGGTTATGGAACGGGTGATAGGCGCGAACATCGCGGCCGACTCCTTGTCTTCGAGGGAAAAATTCCGTTTGTTCAAAGACGAAGGAGGGAGAGGGGATTTAGTTCTAAACGAGAATAATTGTTATTTTAAGATGTTTCGGAAGTGGCTTTCATACGGAAGAAAGCAGCAAACACACGACCTGTAGCAGCTGGCGAAGCCTGCGTTCGGCTGCGAAGCAGTCGTGAAATCAGACGATGGGTACTCCAGGAATACCGCATGCACAGGTTTTACGACTGCTTCGCAGCCGAACGCAGGCTTCGCCAGCTGCTACAAGGTGTGCGCTTGTGGCCTAATTATGCGCAACTTCCGGATCGCCAGGTTTGGCCTTGGGCTTCATCAGGCTGAAGTCGATCAACGGGCGCGACTGACGCTCGTACGGATTGCCGATCATCAACGGACGCGCCTTGAAGCTGTCACTGACCAGGCTCTTGCTGCGGTCCAGTTCATCAAAACTCAAACCCGCCAGATCGGCCCAAGTGTGAATCAGGTGCGAGCTGCTGTAAGGCCGCGCCAGATCACCGGCAAAACTCCAGTCGTGGGTTTCACGCCATTTCGGCGAAGCCCAGGCCATGAACGGAATGGTGTACATCGGCGCCGTCGGCTTGGCCTCGTTGCGCCCCAGCGTGCTGTGGCCCGGGGAATCGAAGACATCTTCGCCGTGGTCCGAGAGGTACATCAGAAAGCCGTTCGGATCGGATTTGGCGTAGTCCTTGATCAGGCTCGACACCACGAAGTCGTTGTACAGCACGGCGTTGTCATAGCTGTTGTACTTCGGCACCTGATCGTCACGCACGCCCTCGGGCACACCTTTGCGATCGGTGAATTTGTTGAAGGTTGGCGGGTAACGGTACTGGTAGCTCATGTGCGTACCGAGCAAATGCACAACGATCAGCTTGCGCGGCGCCGCATCTGCCAGTGCCTTGTTGAACGGCGCGATGACGTCACCGTCGTACTGCGCGGCGTTCTGGTTGCGGTTGTTGTTCAGGTACACCTGCTCGTCAGCCTGTTCGGAGAACGTCGTGAGCATGGTGTTGCGCTTGGTCATGGTTTGCTGGTTGGTGATCCAGAAGGTCTTGTAGCCCGCCTGTTTCATCATGCTGACCAGGGACGGCGTGGACAGGTAAAGGTCCGGGTTTTCCTCGTCGGCGAAGGTCAGCACCTGCTGCAACGCCTCGATGGTGTACGGGCGCGGGGTGATGACGTTGTTGAAGACCGCCATTTGATCCTTGAGCTTGTCCAGTTCCGGCGTGGTTTCACGCGGGTAGCCGTAGAGGCTCATGCGCTGACGGTTGGTGGACTCGCCGATCACCAGCACCAGGGTCGCGGGCTGGTTGGCCATCGTGTCCTTGAGGTTTTTCAGGGGCGCGATCTTGCTGGCGCTGTCGAGCATGTCTTGCATGCCGGCCAGCGTGTCGAGGTAACGGTGATACGCCACCGCCATCTGCCAAGGCACCGCCGGTTCGATACGGGTTTCGAATTTTTCGAAGCCGCCGGCCAGGCTGCCGGTGCGTGCAGTTTGTTTGATCAGCGGGTAACCGACCACGGCCACCAGGATGGCGGTGGCGGCCACCAGCGCACGACCGCGGGGCATGTACACCGGGCGCAAGCGAGTCCACAGGAAATACGCGAACAGCGTGTGGGCGAGGAACGCCGCCACCATCCACCAGGCGAAATACTGGGTCATGTACTCGCCAGCTTCAGAGATGTTCGATTCGAACATGATGAAGATGACGCTCTGGGAAAATTCCTGCTGATAGATGAAGAAGTAACCCAGGCTGGCCATCGAACAGGCCCACAGCACCACGCCGATCAACGCGGCCATCACCCGTGTCTGTCTAGGGAACAGCAGCATCGGCGCGAGCCAGATGGCGCTCATCACAAAGGCCTGGCGGAAACCGGTGAACCCCGAGGTGCCGGTCAGCTGAATCAGCAGTTGGGTAATGCCGGAAAAATACCAGAAGAACAGGAACAACCAGAGAAATCCTGCCCAATCAAAACCTTTCGCAGTCGTAGTGCTGCGTTTGAACACAGTCATTCAGCGCTCCAAGAAATCACGTCGACACGTCGGGAGCCTTCCATGTTGCCGACGAACGGAAGCCGCACGGATACCGAGCGGCCATAATGAGCCGGAGTATCAACAGGTCGATGTGAAAACTTTGTGAGTTGCCGCAAACGGCAAGGCAGGGAAGCGGTGTCGGAAACAGCAGAAGGCTGTTTCCGAATCAAGCGAGGGAATCAGGCGTGCGGAGCGCGCTGAGTGACGGGCAAGGGCTGAGCCGAAGAGCTTTGTGTGAGTAAGCGCAGCTGCGCGAGCTCCTGTTTCAACAGGTCGCGCTCTTCTTTCAACTGGCGCAATTCATCACGACGGATCGTGACGTAAAGGGTTTGTGCTGGCCGTGCTGCTTGTACTGTGCCCATTGCTCACCTCGCAAATGGCTGTCTCAACTGTAAGCCCGCCCCCGAAATCGGGTGCTGATTTACTATCGGCGCCAATTTTGATTTCTTTTGCCCCTGAATGGAACTTTTTTATTTTTCATGGTCGTTGTGTCTTCGGTGCGATTTCCGACGTTATCAATCAGGATCGGGCACAATGCCCGGAAACTTCACGCCAACGCTCTGGACTAACCCACATTAGTCGCGTTGGGCTATAACCTTTGACACATATTATTTGTAGTAGGGAGCATCAGCACATGCAACTCGGGATTATTGGACTGGGCCGCATGGGCGGAAATATTGCGCGTCGCCTGATGCTCAACGGGCATACCACCGTTGTTTACGACCGCAATACCGCCTTTGTCGACACCCTGGCCGCAGAAGGCGCCAAGGGCGTCATCGACCTGCCGGCGCTGGTCGCAGGCCTGGCCAAACCACGTGCGGTGTGGGTCATGCTGCCGGCCGGCGCACCGACCGAAGACACCATCTACACCCTGAGCACCTTGCTCGAAGCCGGCGATACCATCATCGACGGCGGCAACACCTTCTATAAGGACGACATCCGCCGGGCCAAAACCCTGTCGGAGAAAGGCCTGCACTACATCGACGTCGGCACCTCCGGCGGCGTCTGGGGCCTGGAGCGCGGTTACTGCATGATGATCGGCGGCGAAGCCGAGGTGGTGAAACGCCTTGATCCGCTGTTCGATAGCCTGGCACCGGGCATGGGCGACATCCCTCGCACCAAGGACCGCAAGTCGGAAGACGATCGCGCCGAGCGCGGTTACATCCACGCAGGTCCCGCAGGCTCTGGCCATTTCGTGAAGATGATCCATAACGGCATCGAATACGGAATGATGCAGGCCTTCGCCGAAGGCTTCGACATCCTCAAGACCAAGGCCAGCACCAACCTGCCGGAAGATCAGCGTTTTGATCTGAACGTTGCCGACATTGCCGAAGTCTGGCGCCGTGGCAGCGTCGTGTCGTCCTGGTTGCTCGACCTGACCGCCGACGCGCTGGCCAGCGATCCGAAGCTCGACGGTTACTCAGGCTCGGTGGCTGACAGCGGTGAAGGCCGCTGGACCATCGAAGCCGCCATGGAGCAATCGGTGCCTGTACCGGTGCTGTCGAACTCGCTGTTCTCCCGTTACCGTTCGCGCGGCCAAGGCACCTTTGGCGACAAGATTCTCTCGGCCCAGCGCTTCGGCTTCGGCGGCCATGTGGAGACTGCGAAAAAATGACGCGTCTGATCCGCAATAAATCCAAGGCAGAACCCGCACCACCGACCACGCTGTTCTTGTTCGGTGCCCATGGTGACCTGGTCAAGCGCTTGCTGATGCCGGCGCTGTACAACCTGAGTCGCGACGGTCTGCTTGGCGATGGACTGCGGATCATCGGCGTTGACCACAACGCCATCAGTGACGAAGCCTTTGCGCAGAAGCTCGAAGATTTCATTCGGACCGAAGCGGCCACCAAAGTCGGCAAGGGCGATGAAGCCCTTGACCCGGCGCTGTGGGCCAAACTGGCCAAAGGCATCAGCTACGTCCAGGGCGACTTCCTGGACGACAGCACTTATCAAGCGCTGGCGGCAAAAATCGCCGCCAGCGGCACGGGCAACGCGGTGTTCTACCTAGCCACCGCGCCACGTTTCTTCAGTGAAGTGGTGCGCCGTCTCGGTGCTGCCGGCTTGCTGCAAGAGACACCCGAAGCCTTCAGAAGGGTGGTGGTCGAAAAACCGTTCGGCTCCGATCTGCACACCGCTGAAGAGTTGAACGCGTGTTTGCTCAAGGTGATGTCGGAGAACCAGATCTACCGGATCGATCACTACCTGGGCAAGGAAACCGTGCAGAACATTCTGATCAGCCGGTTCTCCAACAGCCTGTTCGAAGCGTTCTGGAACAACCATTACATCGACCACGTGCAGATCACCGCCGCTGAAACCGTTGGCGTGGAAACCCGTGGCAGTTTTTATGAACACACCGGCGCCCTGCGGGACATGGTGCCCAATCACCTGTTCCAGTTGCTGGCGATGGTGGCAATGGAACCGCCGGCAGCCTTTGGCGCCGATGCGGTTCGTGGCGAGAAAGCCAAAGTAGTCGGGGCGATACGTCCGTGGTCCACGGAAGAGGCCCGGGCCAACTCGGTGCGCGGCCAATACGCGGCCGGCGAACTCGATGGCAAACCCTTGCCCGGTTATCGCGAGGAAGGCAACGTAGCGCCGGACAGCAATACCGAAACCTACGTCGCGCTAAAAGTCATGATCGACAACTGGCGTTGGGTCGGCGTGCCATTCTACCTGCGCACCGGCAAGCGCATGAGCGTGCGTGACACCGAGATCGTCATTTGCTTCAAGCCCGCGCCGTACGCGCAGTTCCGCGATACCGAGGTCGATGAGCTGCAACCGACTTACCTGCGGATCCAGATTCAACCCAACGAAGGCATGTGGTTCGACCTGTTGGCCAAACGGCCCGGGCCGGCCTTGAAAATGGCCAATATCGAGTTAGGTTTTGCCTACAAGGATTTCTTTGAAATGCAGCCGTCCACCGGCTACGAAACGCTGATCTACGATTGCCTGACCGGCGATCAGACGCTGTTCCAGCGTGCCGACAACATCGAGAACGGCTGGCGCGCCGTGCAGCCATTCCTCGATGCCTTGCAGCAGGATGCGAGCGTACAGAGCTATCCGGCCGGCGAGAATGGCCCGAAGGCGGCTGATGAACTGCTGGCTCGCGACGGTCGCGTCTGGCACAGCCTCGGATGAGTGATGTCACGCAACAACCCATCCGTTTTCTGCTGAGCGACATGGACGGCACGTTGCTGCTGCCGGATCACACGCTCAGCCAGCGCACCATTGAAGCTGTCCGATCCTTGCGCGAGGCTGGCGTGCTGTTCAGCCTGGCCACCGGGCGTCCACCGAAAGCCATGTTGCAGCAGATCGAGGCCCTCGGCGTCGACCTGCCGACGGCGGCGTTCAATGGCGGCACGATCGTCAATCCGGACGGCAGTTTGCTGGTTGCGCATTATTTACCGGCCACGGCTGCGCTGACGGCGTTGGCAATGTTTGCCGATCAGCCGGACGTTGAAGTCTGGGTGTTCAGTGGTGGCGACTGGTTGCTGAAAGACCCGGACGGGCCGATGGTGCCGCGCGAGCAGCACGGCCTCGGTTATCCGCCGGTGGTGGTCGAGAGCTTCGAGCCGTTTCTGACGCGCATCGACAAGATCGTTGCCACCAGCAACAACACGCAACTGTTGATCGAACTGGAAGCGCAGCTGTTGCCGAAAGTGGAGGGCCAGGCACAGGTCTCGCGTTCGCAGCCGGTGTATCTGGACGTGACGGCGATGCAGGCGAACAAGGGCGCCGCGTTGGCGACACTGGCCGAGTTTCTCGGTGTGCCGCTGGAGCAAACCGCCGCGATGGGCGATGGCGGCAATGACCCGGCGATGTTTCATCGCGCCGGCTTGTCGATTGCCATGGGGCAGGCGGAAGAAGCGGTGAAGCGCCAGGCCGATGTGGTGACAGGCGCCAACACCGAAGACGGCGCGGCGCAGGCGATTGAGCGGTACATCCTCAACGCAGGTTAAACCGCGTTATCGTTCTTCGCGGGCAAGCCTCGCTCCTACAGGTCAGCGATGGGCCTGTAGGAGCGAGGCTTGCCCGCGAAGGCGTCAAACCTGTCGACTCAAAGCCAGAAACTGACTGCATACCAACCCAACACACCCATCACCACCGTATACGGCACTGCCATCCACACCATCCGGCCATACGACAGACGAATCAGCGGCGCAATCGCCGACGTCAGCAGAAACAGGAACGCCGCCTGGCCATTAGGCGTCGCCACGCTCGGCAGGTTAGTGCCGGTATTGATTGCAATGGCCAGGGTTTCGAAGTGTTCACGGCTCATGTGGCCGGAGATGAACGCCTGTTTCACTTCGGTGATGTAAATGGTTGCCACAAACACGTTATCGCTGATGGCCGACAGCAAACCGTTGGCAATGAACAGCATGCCTGGCTGCTGATCGACCGGAAGCGCCAGCACCCACTGGATCAGCGGTGTGAACAGCTGCTGATCGTGGATCACCGCGACCACCGCGAAGAACACCACCAGCAATGCCGTGAACGGCATGGCGTCCTTGAACGCGTTGCCGATGCGGTGCTCGTCGGTAATGCCCGTGAAGGCGGTGATCAACACGATCACCATCAAACCGATCAGACCCACTTCAGCCACGTGAAACGCCAGGCAGCCAACCAGAATCAGCGCCGCCAACCCTTGAACGATCAAGGCTGCGCGTTGGCGCGAGGTGCGTTCGGCGTTGTCTTCGGCAGCGTAATTGGCCAGTACGGTGCGTACGTTTTCCGGTAGCAACGTGCCGTAACCGAACCAGCGCAATTTCTCCAGCAGGACGCAGGTCACCAGACCTGCGACCAATACCGGTAATGAAACTGGCGCGACTTTCAGAAAAAACTCGGCAAAGTGCCAACCCATTTCGTGGCCGATCAGCAGGTTCTGCGGCTCGCCGACTAGCGTGCAAACACCGCCCAATGCCGTGCCCACGGCGCCGTGCATCAGCAGGCTGCGCAAGAACGCACGAAATTGATCGAGGTCTTCATGATGAAGTTTGGGCAGGTGCTGGTCATCACTGAACTCACTGTCCTGGCGCGGGTCATTGCCCGAGGCGACGCGGTGATACACCGAATAAAACCCCACGGAGGCACTGATGATCACCGCCGTCACCGTCAAGGCATCGAGGAACGCCGACAGAAACGCCGAGAGAAAGCAGAACATCAAGGCCAGCAGGGCCTTGGAGCGAACCCCCAGCAACAGGCGAGAGAACAGAAACAGCAGCAGGTCTTTCATGAAGTAGATGCCCGCCACCATGAACATCAGCAGCAGGATCACCGGAAAGTTGTGCACCAGTTCGTCATAAAGCGCTTGCGGCGTGGTCATTTTCAGCAGCAGCGCTTCAACCAGCAGCAGCCCGCCAGGCATCAGCGGATAACACTTGAGGGCCATGGCCAGGGTGAAAATGAATTCCAGCACCAGCAGCCAACCGGCCGCCACCGGGCCTACCGTCCACAACACCAGGGCGTTGAGTATCAGGAAACCGACGATGCTCGCCTTGTACCAGCGGGGTGAGTGGCCGAGAAAGTTGTGCGCGAAGGCGTGGGCCATTGAACCGGACATCGGCTACTCCTTGTATTAAGAAGCGCGCAACTTGCCGTAAGCCGAAGGGAAGATCAAGTGTGGGAAAAGTTGTTGTTCTGACCGAGATAGCGCACCACGACCGCCCGATAGTTGCCATCCAGCGAGTAACCGCCTACGACGATGCCTCCATCGGCCTGAACGGCCACCGACGTGGCGGTGTCCAGGCTGCGGCCCAGGCGGGTGCGAACCCAGCAGGTGCCCTCGGCAAATCCGGGATCCAGCTGCCCGCCAGGTAAATACCGGGCCAGCAGGAAGTCGGCTTCGACCCCGCCAATCGTGGCGCCAACCGCCAGCACGCGGCCGTCTGGCTGGAGTTGGGCAGCGGTCCACTGGCAGCCACTGCGGCCGATTTTCAGCAGGTGTGGCTGGCCACCGTTGCAATGAGCGTCCGGGCGACCGTTGCTGTGCAGTTTCAGCGCCAGGCAATGCATCGGGTCACGGCTGCTGCCAAAACACTGCAAATCGCCATTGTCCTGCTGGACGATCTGGCTGACCTGAGCGCTGTGCCCCAGAGCAGTGAAGGTCATGAAACCATCCACGGCGAAGCTATCGTCCAGACTGCCGTCGGGGAGGTAGCGCGCCAGCAAGCCTTCTTCAGGGAAATTGATTGACCCGCCGACCATGATCCGACCGTCCCGCTGCACCATTAGGCTGCTGAGCCAGGAGTTCATCAGCAAATGCCTGACGATGACAAAGCCGCGGCCATTGAAGGCGCTGTCCAGTTCGCCATTGCAGGTGAGGCAAATCAGCAGGCCAACGTGATCGGCCAGTTCGAAATGGTGATTGGCCAGCAGCAGGATTCGGCCGTCAGAATGTACCTGGACGTCGCAGGCTTCGGCCCCCGGCACACCGGGAGGAAGCCAGGCGTCGCGCACGCCCAGTGACAGATTCCCCGGCAGGCGTATGACGCAGCATCCATTGTCGCCAAAATCCCTGACGGGGTGACCATCCGAGTCGAACAGCGCCAGCGCCGGCAACGTCTGGTGTGCGTCTGCATAGTGCAGGCCGGCGACCAAAATGTTGCCGTCGGCCAGCACAAGCACTTTGCCCGCCATTGCCTCATAACCGCGCTGAAACTGCCCGATGACGCTGCCGCGAGTGCCGAATGCCAGGTCCGCCGAGCCATCTTCGAGCAAGCGGGCCAGGCCAAAGCAATGACCGTCGCGAGTGCCGACTTTCGCCGCCACCAGCACCCGACCGCTCGAGTCGATCGCCACGCTGTTGGCGATGCTCGACGTACTGCCGGCGAAATACACTTGGGTTTTGCCGTTGGAGGCGAAATTTTTATCGAGGTGGCCGGCCGTGTACTGCGCTGCAGGTCGGGCATAAGCAGTCTGGTCTGGCATGCGCGCATCTCCTTGCGAGCTGACCGAAACCCGGGTACCGGGAGGGCAACTGCGTGTGCAAAACATTCAATCCCTGAATGCTCGATAGCACAACTGTCACAACTAACGGATGGAGGGTCGCTTTGTGCCAGAACAGTGTCTTTTCGAACCACTGACAAGCCTGCCAAGCAATTCTTGGCGGGCAAGTTGGAATACGGGAGGCAGTGACTGCCGAAAACAGTCCACTGAAAGAAAGGCGAGGAGGCGGATCACACTTAAGTAATCCGCCAAAGCCCTTTAGTGCGGCATGGACCACGATTGCAGCGTGTAGCCTTCCTCGCTCAGTTCGGCGCGAGCTTCTTCAAGAATGTGTTCAAGTTGCGCCGGGTCGGAATACGTACTGCATGGGATTTGTGTGCGGCCGATGTGGGCATTGGTGCGGTCGATAATGGTCAGGCAGAGTTCGCCATTGCCGTCTTGTGGGGCCCAGGCGACGCATTGAAATGGTTGGAATGCGCGGTTGGCAATCAAAAGAGCTTCGTTGATACGGAGCGGGGCGGTCATGGGATCTTCTCTCTTTATGCCCAATCAAGTGACAGGCCGTAGGTTGGGCTTACCGTTCGGCTGGTTACTTGTACTGATGCCCTCACCCGGGGGTCAGGTCACACACAATCAAAAGAAATTTCAACTTTCTTTCATATACTCAATGCAAGGCCGATTTTTGAAAGCTGAATGAAAGCTTGAACTCGTTAGGTAACTAACAAACTTGTTCTTATAACTAATAACTCGACGTCCCTATAGTCAAACGGTACAAGGGTGCGTCAAATTCTTGCTAATGTTACAGCCAGATCCGCCAAACGACTGTTTTTAATAATATTTCCTAAAGTTTGGCGTCAAGGAACAGTCATGATCGAAACGCCTGCGTTACGACGTCTGTTAGTAGTTGACCCCTGTGACGACTGTTATCGTTTGTTGCCGGGTCTGCGCTCTGTGGGCTGGGATGTTGACAGCTGTTCCCTGGAGAACGCCGCCGACCGAACGTGCGACATTGGCCTGTTGCGATTACAACCCTTTCATCTGGAACGCCCGGAGGCCGTCAAAGAACTGATCAGCCGCAGTGGCACCGAGTGGATCGCCGTGCTCAACCAGGAAGTCCTGCGCCTGCAAAATGTCGGGGATTTTGTTTGCGAATGGTTTTTTGACTTTCATACCTTGCCGTTTGACGTCTCCCGGGTGCAAGTCACGCTGGGCCGGGCGTTCGGCATGGCGCGCCTGCGTGGGCAGGGCACGGTTCACATTGATCAGCCAGAACACGAGCTACTGGGCGACAGCAAGCCCATTCGTGAACTGCGCAAATTGCTGAGCAAGCTGGCACCCACCGAGTCTCCGGTCCTGATCCGGGGCGAAAGCGGCACAGGCAAGGAACTGGTCGCTCGTACCCTGCACCGACAATCCCAGCGTCACAGCAAACCGTTCGTGGCGATCAATTGCGGGGCCATTCCCGAACACTTGATCCAGTCCGAACTGTTTGGCCACGAGAAAGGCGCCTTTACCGGCGCCCACCAACGCAAGGTTGGTCGGATCGAAGCGGCGAATGGCGGCACACTGTTTCTCGATGAGATCGGTGACCTGCCACTGGAGTTGCAAGCCAATCTGCTGCGCTTCCTGCAGGAAAAACATATCGAGCATGTCGGCGGCAGCCAGCCGATTCCGGTGGATGTGCGGGTATTGGCAGCGACTCACGTCGACCTTGAGGCGGCAGTCGAGAAAAAAAGTTTTCGTGAAGATTTGTACTATCGCCTTAACGTTCTGCAAGTCGTCACTGCACCACTGCGTGAGCGCCATGGTGACTTATCGATGCTGGCCAACCACTTCTCTCATTTCTACAGCCATGAAACCGGCCGCCGCCCTCGCAGTTTCAGCGAGGATGCCTTGATTGCCATGGGCAAACATGACTGGCCGGGCAATGTTCGCGAGCTGGCCAACCGGGTACGTCGCGGGTTGGTGCTAGCCGAAGGCCGGCAGATCGAAGCGCGAGACCTGGGATTGATCAGCCAACATACGATTGCCGCGCCGATGGGCACGCTGGAAGACTACAAAACCCGTGCTGAACGCCAGGCCTTGTGCGATGTGCTTAACCGCCACAGCGATAATTTGAGCATCGCCGCCAAGGTGCTGGGGATATCCAGACCCACTTTCTACCGTTTGTTGCACAAGCATCAGATCCGCTAGACGCAACATCAAAAGCTCGCAGCCTCGTTCCACTCGACAGCTGCTACAGGATGAACGCATTCCAATGTAGCAGCTGTCGAGTGGAACGAGGCTGCGAGCTTTTCAGGCCCACACACACACAAAAGCCCCGCCGGGATTGAAGTCTCGGCGGGGCTTTGTTGTTGTGGATCAGAAGTAGTACGGGAATTTCAGGCTGAAGGAAAAGTCTGGCGAGTCGTCGGTCAGGCCGATGGACAGGTTGGGAACGATCGTCAAGTTGTCGGTTGCTGCCAGGGTCATGCCGATGTTGAAGTTGGCCGAGTTGTAATCGCTGTTGGTGATTGATTGCCAGTCGCCACCGTCCGGCCTGATCTTGCTTTTGCGGGCGAATTGATCGGTGAACGAGAACGACATACTCATCTTCTCGTTCAAGGCGAATGCGATGCCGGCGCCGATCTGCCAGGAATCGCCCAGTTTCACGTCCCCTTTCACCTTGGAGTCGACCTGAGGGCTGATATCGCTGAAAGAGTCCTGCACGTTGTAGGTGTAGGACAGGCTGCCGAACAGTACGGCCGGGTCGAACGTCTTGACCAGCGAAATCCCCGGGGTGATCGACCAGATACCATTGCCGGTAGGCAAGTCCTCGGGTACCGCGAGGTTGTCGTTGTTCGGGTCTTCGATCAGCTTGATGCCGTAAGGGTCGTCACCGGTTGGTGCCTTGACGCGCAGTGTAACGACCGCGTCGGGCAGGTTGGCCGACTCATCCAGAAACTTGTAAGCAACGCCAACGTTCACATCGCCAATGGTCGGGTCCCGCGTAACGGTTGCGTCCGACGTCACCGGGCCCGCGCCACCGGCGCCACCGGAGGAATACGTTGATTGGCGATAAACCACGGGGACGTTAATGTCGAACTGCCAACGTTGTGCCACGTTGTAGCGGGCGGTCAGGTCCAGTGTCCAGTTGTCGGCCTTGATACGGTCGAGATTGATGTTGCCGAGAAAAATCGAGTCCAGTGCCAGGAAGCCGTTGAGCGTTAATGCACGGGTATCGTAGTGCGTGTAGGTCAGGCCGGTTTCGACGCTGAATTTGCCGCCACCAAAGAAGCCGCTCGCTTCGTCGTACAGGTTGGAAACGCTTTGCGCAGGTTCTGAATCATCCTTGAGCGATTGGCCATATGAACTGCCGGTGGTTCCCGGCGCACCGGCGGCCACCGCCTGGCCCCCCCTGGCCGGATCGGCGGGGGATTTTGTCAGGCGTTTGGGAGCGGGTGTCGCAGGTGTTTCTTCGACTTGGCGAATGCGTTGCTCGAGTACCATCAGCGCATTCTGTTGTGCTTCGTAACGCTGTTTCAGCTCCATGAGTTCTTGTTTTAGGATTTCGACCTGGGGGTCCGGTGCTGCGTATAGCAAAGTGGCCGGGGCCAGGCTACTCAAACAAACGAAAGCTCTGAACGTTAAAGATCGGTGCATGGGTTAGCCGTCCCTTCTGACTACATCTGATGAGACTGAGCGTAGATCAGAATCCGCTAGTGCGAAGGCCTTTGAGCTGATCCAGGTTACCGCTCACCGATCCGGCTGACGCCACGTTGTCACGAAGCACGACATTGAAGGAAGTGAGGTTGCGCACCTGATTGCTACTGCCGAGCAAAGTCGTATTCTGCATCAGCCCACCCTGGGCCAGGCGTTGTACGGTACTGCCCTGATTGTTGTTGGCCACGATGTTGAGTTGCACACCAGTCCCGGTCGAGGAAACGCTCAGCGAGCCCGCGCCATTGTTGCCAACCAACGTCGTGCCTGCGGCCAGTGCCTGGCCCTGCTGTTGCGTTGCTGGTGCCTGGTTAGCTTTTGTAACGTTGATATCAACGTTGTTGTAGGCCGTATTATTGTCGCCGGCAGCCCGCACGACTTGAGTGACGCCTTCGGTGGTGTTGAGGCCGCTGCCGCCAGTGACGGTGCCGGTGCCCGCGTTTTGCGAGCGCGCTGAGCCATTACCTTTTTCGTCGATCATTGACACATAGAACTGTGGTTTGATGGTTGATTGCTGAATTTGCATCGAGGACGTTGCCCCGATCACTTCGCCGTTGGCATTTTGCCAAGTGCTTGTCATCGCAATGCCGAAACTGATGATCCGTCCCGGCATGACATAACGGCCTCGCAGAGTCGCCAATTCCTGATCCTTCAGTTCGATGGGTTTGAACGACTGTGCCTCGGTCGGCAGGCTGGCGGCCAGGCAAACCACGGCCAGCCAGATTGAAGTCTTCATGGGATGCTCCCGGAGCGTCATGCTCGCTTGTTATTAGAAGAAGTCGCTTTGGATAAATCCAAAATCCATCAATTCTGCGTCCTGCACCGGGCTGAAGGCGTTGATGCGGTTCCTGGCGGTCAGTGGCATGGGCGGGTCGAGTAACGCATTGGTTTTGTCGTAGCCCTGGCCGATGATGGCAAAGATGATTCCGTTCCAGCCTTTGATGAAGTCGTCGACTTTGTAGCGTTTATGACCGAGCACCGGATCTCCGATATACACCCAGCCGTTATGGACTCTTTGCATGACCACAAAATGTTTGTAGCCACGGATATCCATCAGTACCACTACCGGAATTCTGATATCGCTCAACGTTTCCGGCGCTACTCGATAGCCACGGGCCCGCATGCCGATACTTTCCACGTAACGCTTCATGTCGAGCATGGAGAAGCCCTGGACACGGACAAGGTCTTGGTCGGAGTGAGCCAGCATGCCTTCGATAATCTGTTCTTCATTCACGTCCAGCCAATAGGCTTGGCGCAAGATGGTCGCCAGCGCAGCCGCGCCGCAACTGAAGTCGGTTTTCTGTTGTACCAGGTCCTCAAATTTTCGCTCGCGAACGCTCTGGATCGGCTTGTACACCAGCGCGCCGCCCGGCAGGACGGAAAGCGGCATTTGTGCAGCCTCAATCACACTGGCCACACAAAGCAGACATGCCAAGGCGATAATGCGCATGGTGGGACGCCCCCTGATGGTGTTGAAAAAGGCCCCCGTAAGGGGGCCTCCAGAGACAGCCATTAGAACGATTGGTTGGAGATAGCCAGCGAGTTGCTTTGTTGGTTGCCCACACCCGCAGCCACGTTGACGCCCAGGTTGCCGCTGCCGCCGTTCACCGAACCGCTCAGGGTTGCAGTGTTGGTCACAGGGTTTGCCCAGCCAGTTGGAGTCAGCACTTGATAAGAGTAGGTGTTGCTCAAATCATATGAGCTGCTTTCACTGAAGCTTTTCGCTTTGTCGTAAGCAGATTCGGACGACTTGCTGCCCGATTTATCGTACGAGGAGTCAGACGACTTCGTGTACGACTTATCGTAGGATTTCTCGAACGACGAATCGCGCGATTTGTCATACGAGGATTCACGCGATTTGTCGTACGAGGAGTCATGCGAACGGTCGTACGAGGAGTCGCGCGAACGGTCGAACGAGGAATCGCGCGATTTGTCGTACGATTTGTCTACCGATACGTCAAGCGTTGCGCCAAGCGAAGCGGTAAGCGATGCGTCCGAAGACCTGCTGCGAGTGCGATCACCGTACGTAACGGAACTGGAAGCCGCCGTAGCAGCGTCAAACGTAGCGTCCAGGGAAGCACTCAACGTAGTGTTCGAAGAACCGCTTGCATTACTGCTGTTGGAACCGCTCGCAGAGCTGCTGTTGGAACCACTCGCAGCGCTGCTGTTGGAACCGCTTGCAGCACTGCTGTTGGAACCGCTCGCATTGCTGGAGGAAGAACCGCTTATATCAACGCTAAGGGAACCGCTGGCATCAGAGCTCTTGGAACCGGCTTTAGCCCAGCTCGAAGAAGCGCTTTGACTGCCGCTGGCCTCGAAGGACTTATCGCGAGAGAAACTACCGCTCGCCGAGTTGGTCACGGTGATCGTGTCCACACGGTAGGTCCGATCGGCGTTGTTATTAACGATCAGGCCAGGACCGTTTTGATTGGCAGAGGCGGTGGCGGTTGCGTTACCGAGTGGGGCATTGGTATTGGCAATTGCCATGGTGTTTTTCTGTTGGTTCAGATCGCCGCCAGCAATGTTGACACCCACGTTGCCGCTGCTGCCGCCGCCGGATCCGCTCATCAAAGCAGAGTTGGTAGAGCCAAAGTTGTCTACGCGGTTATTTCTGCTGACTTGCCTGACGTCAGCGGTGGCAGTGGAAGTGCCGAACACAAAGCTGTTATCGATCGCGGCGTTGTCGGAGGCAGCGTTTGCGATGGCGGCGGCGTTGTCTTGCTGGTTGCCGGCACCGGCCGCCACGTTGACGCCGACGTTACCGCTCGAGCCTGCGGCAGAACTGCTCATCTCGGCTGAGTTTTGTGTCCCTTCATTCCAGATGCTGTTGTCGGCACTGGTCTGCCTGTCCGTTGCTTCGGCAGTCGCGTTGATAGGGACCATTCTTGCAGGAGGGGTTTGGTGGCCACCGTTGTGATGGCCATTGTGGTTGCCACGCCGATCGTTTTGCCCGGCTTGCACAGCAACAGCCATGACCGCAGCAATTGCGAAAACCAGAGGCTTTAGTGCCATCGAAGGTTTCATGGTGATTCTCCGTACTTATTTTAGGTTAAGTGTTGTTTCCTACCTTTTTGGGTCAATCCGCGACCCGTACGCTCAGGGTGTTGGCCGTTCGGTTTCCCACCCCGGCGCTCTGATTCAACTGGATCACCCCACGGCTACCGGTGAAAGCCTGGTCACTGGTAGTGACCTGGCGAAAGCCTGGTGCAGAGTCAGTCGGATCGGAGTTGTTGAGCAGCGCCACGTTCTGTTGCATGAGGACGCTGTCGTCGATACTTTGCGGCTGTGTACTGATGCTTATCCGCAGGGCATTGGCTTGCTGGTTGCTCGCGCCCGTGCTCTGGTTGACACCCAGTACGCCGTTGCCGTGGCTGAAGGAGTCGCCTTGAATGCTGGATCGGGCATCGATCCTGGGGTCGACATGCGTACGCAGCCGTTGGCGGATCTGTGTGGTCGCACTGGCGTTGTTGCCAATGGCGATGGCCCGGGCGTTGGCCTGTTGCTGATAATCGCCCGCGGCCTGGTTGACCGTGAGGTTGCCTTGGTACTGCATGCCCGAACCGTCGATGTCGGCGTTATTGATGACGGGAGGTTGGGCAAAGATCGATGCACTGCAAAACATGGCGATAAAGAGCAGCGTACGATTCATCTTAACGGTCTCCCGTTATGATTCTCAGAGCACCCAGGCCCTGCTGGACGTTTGAATTGACCATGTTGGCAATACCGCTGCCCGAGTTTCCTGAACGTCCCGCGGGGAGGTTGGAAAGCTGGGTCTGGTTGCTGATATTGCCGCCCAGGTTGTTGGTGTTTTGAGTGACCAGGCGGGAGATGCCTGCACCACTGGCGACACCGGCAAAGTCGCCGTCGCTCAACTCGTTCGTTTGGCTGAGGATTTGTTTGGACGGGTTGGCATTGACGGTCGTGGGGTTAGGATCGGGAATCAGCGGCGGAATCGTTGCGTTGCGCGGTTGGACATCACGTTTGATAAGAATGATGCCGTTTTCAGCCTGTACAGGCAGGCAGACACTTGAGCCCAGTGCGCATCCGATCAGCAGGAAGCTAAAGATGCGCTTATCAAATTTCCCCACGGCGGCAATTCCTTCTGTAAGTGGAACGCTGGCCCTTATCAGCGTTGCGAGGTAGAGAGCAGAAGGTGTGCCGCTTTCTGGTTTTCTTTTAAAAACAGTTGGTTGGATTTAATTGTCGAGGTAGTCAAAAATTCTTTGTAAAGACACTGAGACAGACCCACGTCAAAGCGCTGCCCCATGCTGGCGGCATTGCTCGTCAACGGCGCTGAAGGCAACTTGTATCAGTGGCTTAACATATCGGTGCTGGAGCGCGCGGACCGCTTTAGCTCGCGGCTCTGCACAGGGGAGGGTGTTTCAGGAATGCAACATCTGTGGCAGGGTAAGAACCCTGTCAGGCCTTGAGCAAGCGCGCCACAGCCGCGAATGCCGCGTCCTTGCGCTGTTGCCAATCACCTTGCAGTACCTGGCAAGGCTGGTGGTGCAGGTCAAGCCATTGGCGGCTGGCCTGGAAAAACGCCTGGCGTTCTGCCAGCTGCGGTTGGCAACGTTGCCCGTCGTCATGCCAGGCCACGGTTTCAGGGCTCAGCAGCAAATGCAGATCGTAGTGCCGTGCCAGCAAAGCTTGCTCGATCCACGTCGGGCAAGCGCCGAACAAAGTGCGACTCCAAAGGATGTTGCTCAAGAGGTGTGTATCGAGAATCAACAGTGACGGTTGTCTGGCGCGTGCTTCATCTTCCCAAGCCAACTGGCCGTTCGCTATGGATGTGATGTCATCGTAGCGGGTTTCTCGGGCTTCGCTGTCGATAAAATGCCGAACGTACTCATTGACCAATATGCCGCCAAAGTTGGCGTGAATCTCGCTCGAAAGCCAGCTTTTACCGCTGGATTCCGGGCCTGTGAGCACCAGAACCTTCATGCGCGCAATGCCGGGTCGGCGCGCCACTCACGCCAGCCTTGCACGGCCAGCAACAAGAACAGTGCATAAAGGGTGGCGGTCAGGTACATGCCTTTATAGAGGAACAACCCGACGAAAATCACATCAACGACGATCCACAACGGCCAGCATTGCACGCGTTTTTGCGCCATCCATAATTGCGCCACCAGGCTGAACCCGGTCAGCGCAGCGTCGAGCCAGGGCTGGGCGGCATCGGTCCAGTGCGCCATGGCGGCACCCAGCAGCAGACTGCCAATGGCGCCGGCCACAAGGCTCACTGCGATCGATTTTCCATCGAGCCGGCTGACCTGCCGACCGGTATTCGCCTCACCCGCACGGGTCCATTGCCACCAGCCGTAAAGCTGCAGCGCGGCGTAGATCACTTGCAGGAGCATGTCCGAATACAGCTTCACTTCAAAAAAGATCCAGCTATAAAGCAGCACCATGACCAGACCGATCGGCCAGCACCAGGGATTCTGTTTGACCGTCAACCAGACGGCAATCACGCCGAGGGTGGCGGCAAACAGTTCAAGCCCGGACATGGAAGTTCCTTGGGAAAACGAAAGAGGGGGGCGGATTGTACCGGCAGGCGCCGCCAAGTAGAACCGGCTCGCGCGGCCCGTAGCAGCTGCCGAGCAGCGCGAGGCTGCGTTCGGCGACGAAGTCGTCGTGAAATCAGCCCCCGCGGCGCATCAGGAAAGCCGCGTTTGCAGGGTTTACGACGACTGCGTCGCCGAACGCAGCCTCGCGGGCTCGGCAGCTGCTACAAGAGGGCGTTTTACACGCGGAACTGTTTGAGCAATCCGTTCAACTGCTCGCTCAATTCCTTGAGTCGCACACTGGCCACGCTCGACTGCTCGGCCGCCAGCGCGGTGCTGTGGGACAACCCCGCGGCCTGGGTGACGTTCTGATTGATGTCCTCCACCACATGGGCTTGCTGCAGAGTTGCACTGGCAATCGACGCGTTCAGGCCGTTGAGGTTGCGCAGCGCCTGGCCGATTGCATTCAGGCTGGCACCGGCCAGACCGGCCTGTTCGATGGTCAGTTGCGAGGCACGGCTGCTGTCGCCGATCACTTTGACCGCCGCTTCGGAGTGCGTCTGCAGGCGTTCGATCATCGACTGGATCTCCGCCGTGGACTTCTGCGTACGCTGGGCCAGCAGGCGCACCTCATCGGCCACCACCGCAAACCCTCGACCTTGTTCACCGGCGCGGGCGGCTTCAATAGCGGCGTTGAGGGCCAGCAGGTTGGTTTGTTCGGCGATGGAGCGGATAACCTCCAGCACGCTGCCAATCTGGTTGCTTTCAGCCGCCAGGGTGCGAATCACTTCAACGGCTTGATCGATGGTGCCGGACAGTTTGTCGATCTGTTGCAAGCTGCCATCAATGTTGATCTGCCCCTGCTGCGCCTGGGATTCGGCATCGCGCATTTCGCTGGCCGCGTGCTCGGCATTCTTGGCCACATCCTGCACACCGTAAGTCACTTCGTTAATCGCGGTCGCCACCAGTTCCATTTGCTGGGACTGTTGCTGACTGCGTTGTTGAGCCTGGGCGGCGTCGTTGCCCAACTCGCTGGACGACTGGCCCAGAGCGCTGGCAGACACTTGCAGCTCGCTGATCACGCCTCGCAGTTTGGCGGTGAAGGCATTGAAGTGCCGTGCCAGCTGAGTGACTTCATCCTGGCCGTGGGTGTCGAGGCTGCGGGTCAGGTCGCTTTCACCGCTGGCGATATTGGCCATGGCGTTCACGGTGGCCTGGAGCGGACGCACGATGCTGCGAGCGATCATGATCACCAGCAGCGCCATGATCAGCGCAATGACCAGGCCGACGAAAGAAGCCTTCCAGACCTGACCGTAGAACTCGGCCTGCTGTCATCGATGTACACGCCCGAGCCGATCACCCAACCCCAAGGCTCGAACAATTTGACGTAGGAGGTTTTTTCGACCGGGGCACTGGCACCCGGTTTAGGCCAGCGGTAGTCGACCGTGCCGGCGCCCTTGGCCTTGGCGACGGCCACCATTTCGTTGAACAGCGCAAAACCGTCCGGGTCGCGGATTGCCGAGAGGTTCTGACCATCGAGTTTGGGGTTGGCCGGGTGCATCACCATCACCGGCGTCAGATCGTTGATCCAGAAATAATCGTTCTGGTCATAACGCAGCCCACGCACGGCCGTCAGCGCTTGTTTCTGCGCGGCATCGCGGGTGAGTGTGCCGGCGGTTTCCAGGCCGTGGTAGTAACTTAGAATGCCGCTGGCGGTCTGCACAACGTGCTGGGTTTTCTGGGCCTTTGCCTGATAAAGGTCGCTATGGATCTGATTGAGCATCAACACGCCCAACGTCAATAACATCACCACCGACACGATCAAGATGAGCCACAAGCGTCGGCTGATCGACACACTGCGCAAGCTGTTCATAACGCTGTCACTCCGATTTCTTTTTCTTGTAATAAAGATTGCCAGCATCCAACCACGCTTTGCCGGTCGGGCATATGCGACCCAAGTCTCATTACGCGGAAGCGTTATCAAGGCTTGTCTGATAGGATTTCGGCCCCGCGCGGAAAAACCTGAACCCGAGTTGATTTTTCACGGAATTATTACGGCTCCGTCTGGATCCTTTGCGCGTGGGACTTCAGCTACGCTTGGCGCGATGAACGCTTAAAAAACTAATGGGGCATGCCTTTGGCGCATCGCCTTTTGGGGGATTGATGGAACTTTGGACCGCCTTGCAGGCACTGATTCTTGGCGTTGTAGAAGGGCTGACGGAGTTTTTGCCCATTTCCAGTACCGGTCACCAAATTATTGTGGCGGACTTGCTCAACTTCGGTGGTGAGCGCGCCATGGCCTTCAACATCATTATCCAGCTCGGGGCGATCCTGGCGGTGGTGTGGGAATTTCGCCGCAAGATCTTCGACGTGGTCATCGGCTTGCCGACGCAACCGAGCGCCCGACGTTTTACCGCCAACCTGCTGATCGCTTTCCTGCCCGCGGTGGTATTGGGGGTGATTTTTGCCGATCTGATCCACGAATACCTGTTCAACCCGATCACCGTGGCCACGGCATTGGTCGTAGGCGGGGTCGTGATGTTGTGGGCGGAAAAGCGTCAGCACGAAGTGCATGCCCACACCGTTGACGAAATCACCTGGAAAGATGCCCTTAAAGTCGGCTTTGCCCAGTGCCTGGCCATGATTCCCGGGACCTCGCGTTCCGGCTCGACCATCATTGGCGGCTTGCTGTTCGGGTTGTCGCGCAAGACGGCCACCGAATTCTCGTTCTTCCTGGCGATGCCGACCATGGTCGGTGCGGCGGTGTATTCGGGTTACAAATACCGCGACCTGTTCGTACCGGCCGATCTTCCAGTGTTCGCGATCGGTTTCGTCACCGCGTTCATCTTCGCGATGATTGCCGTCAGAGGCTTGCTGGTGTTCATCGGCACTCACAGCTACGCGGTGTTCGCCTGGTATCGGATCGCGTTCGGCCTGCTCATTCTGGCTACCTGGCAGTTCGGTTGGGTCGATTGGGCCGCTGCACGCCCATGAATGACACCTGCGCGCGCAACAACCCCGGACGCAGGTCCGGGGGCGAGCGGGTCCAGCATCCTCGGTTGAAACTGCTGGTGCTGGCGATCCTGTGCGCGCTGCCGCTGACAGGTTCGGTGTCGCTTTGGCTGCGCGGGGTTTCGCTGATTCCGCTGGCGGCCTATGGCATTGTCAGCGTGCTGGCTTTCTTTCTGTATTGGAGCGACAAGCGCAAGGCTCGCGCCGACAGCTGGCGCACTCCCGAGAACGTGTTGCACGCGGTGGAACTGGCGGGTGGTTGGCCGGGTGCCTTGCTGGCTCAGCAGGTGTTTCGGCACAAGACCCGCAAGGTCTCGTATCAGCTGGTGTTCTGGCTCATTGTGCTGATGCACCAGGTGTTCTGGATTGACCAGCTGTTCCTTGGCGCCCATCTGTTCGCGTTGTTCTAAAGCAGCAAGCTGACCTGGGTACGCTTGGGCAGCTTGCTCACCACCAGTTGATGGGAGCGTTGCAACAACGCCTGCAGCTCTTCGGCGCCCAGCGGGTAGGGCGTTTGCATGATGATCCACTGGGCCCGCGCCAGATACGGCGCCGGGTGAATGCCCGGGCGGTCGCAATGCCCAAGGAACAGATCCTTGTCGACCTTGAAGGCCAGGGAATCGCCGCGCAGGTTCTGCAAGGCGAACATCTTGTTCCCGGCAATCGAAAATACGCGTACGCCTCCCCATTTATAGTCTTCCCGCGCACCGGGCAGCGCGAGACAGAATTGCGCGACGTCCTCTTCGCTCATGCGTCCAGCCTTCATATCAATCGGTCCCCACAGGCATTGAATGATTCGATCAAATGGTCGATCCAGGCACGCACGGCCGGCATCACCCCGCGTCGATGAGGGTAGACCGCTTGCAGCCAGCCGCCAGGCAGTGACCAGTCGGGCAGCAACTGCACCAGCGAGCCGTTTTCCAGTTCCGTTTCGCAATACATCATCGGCAGCATCGTAAAGCCTTGGCCGGCGAGGGTGCAGGCCTTGCGTACGATGAAGTCGTCGATGCCCAGTCGTGCTTCCAGGCTCAAGTCATAGCTTTTGCCCTGCTGGTCGAGCATGCGGATGTGCACCATGCGGTCGGCTTCCAGTGCGCCCAGTACCGGCAAGGCTTTCAGGTCTTCGGGGTGGTTGATCTCACGTTCGTGCAGGAATGCCGGGCTGGCGACCATCGCCATCTGCGCCTGGCGCAAGCGACGGGTCACCAGTAGCGGATCCTCGTCGCCCAAATCACGGACCCGCAACGCGACATCGACACCTTCGGTCACTAGATCGACCCGGCGATTGATCAGCATGACTTCCAGTTGAACCTGGGGGTATTTTTCAAGAAATCTGCTGATCACCATCGGCAGCATTTCGTGGGCCAGGCCGACGGGGCAGGACACCCGCAAGCGTCCTCGGGGTTCGCTGGACATACTGGCCACGGCTTCATCGGCCATCTCCGCTTCCAGCAACATCGCCTGACAGTGCCGCAGGTAGCGTTCGCCCACCGCCGTCAGCTTGAGCTGCCGGGTGGTGCGTTGCAGCAGGCGTGCGCCGAGGCGTTCTTCCAGCTCGGCAATGCGTCGCGACAGCCGGGACTTGGGAATCCCCAGCAAACGCCCGGCCGCCGCGAAGCCGCCGGCTTCGACCACCTTGGCGAAATAGTAGAGGTCGTTGAGGTCTTGCATGATGGGAATCCGATTGTTCTATCAGTGGGACGAACTATCGCATTGTTGCGGGCTAATCAGCTATTGGTTTCATCTGTAGCATCCTCCCCATCAGATCGCCCGGTGGCGATCCTCACCTGGAGATCCCTTATGAAACTGTTGCATATCGATTCGAGCATTCTCGGTGACAACTCGGCTTCCCGTCTGCTGAGCAGCGAAGTCGTCACCGCCTGGCAAGCAGCCGAGCCAACTGCCGTGGTGACTTACCGTGATCTGGCCGCTGATGCCATCAGCCATTTCTCCGCCACCACCCTGGTAGCCGCCGGCACCACCGCTGAACTGCGCAACGCCGCACAACAGCACGAAGCCGAGCTGAGCGCCACCACCCTGGCCGAATTCCTCGCTGCCGACGCCGTTGTGATCGCAGCGCCGATGTACAACTTCACCATCCCGACCCAACTCAAGGCCTGGATCGACCGCATTGCCGTTGCCGGTCAGACCTTTCGCTACACCGAAGCCGGCCCTGAAGGCCTGTGCGGTGGCAAGAAAGTCGTGATTGTCTCGACGTCCGGCGGTTTGCATGCCGGTCAGGCGACTGGCGTTGCGCATGAAGAATACTTGAAGGTGCTGTTCGGTTTCATCGGCATCACCGACATTGAGTTTGTTCGCGCCCATGGCCTGGCCTACGGTGACGAAGTGCGCACCAAAGCCATGAGCGACGCTCACACGCAAATCAGCGAGCAGTTGTTCGCCGCTGCGTAAGACTTGCGTAAAGAGTTCAAACAGCTCAGGCATCACCCAAAAAACTCTGTATTCTGATCACGCAAGTGCCAGATATGGAGTTTTTTGTTTCTGGCTATTACA
Source organism: Pseudomonas sp. RT6P73 (assembly GCF_054897715.1). Lineage (NCBI taxonomy): Bacteria > Pseudomonadati > Pseudomonadota > Gammaproteobacteria > Pseudomonadales > Pseudomonadaceae > Pseudomonas > Pseudomonas sp. RT6P73. Next base: position 2,457,245 of record NZ_JBUBUV010000002.1, read on the forward strand.
GATTATGGCCCGGGTTATGCAGTCGAAGGTTACCGACTCCGGTCAAGTAACAAGGTGGGGCATCCCATGGTGCGTCTTTGTGCAACGATACTGATTTGCCTGCTCAGCAGCCTGAATTCAGTGCATGCCGCGCCTGCACCGCATCCTCACTGGAGCGTCGGCTTCCATGAGATGAGTTTTCTCGACCCTCTGGATTTGCAGCCGATGCGCGCCATCGCGTTCTATCCTTCCAGCGACCGGGAACACTCCAGCAAAATCGAGGGTTACACCGTCGAAGCGGGCGAAGACACCCGCGTTGCGATGGGTCGTTTTCCGATGTTGATGCTGTCTCACGGCAACACCGGAACCCCGCTGGCGCTGCACGACCTCGCCACCTCGCTGGCGCGCAAAGGGTTTGTGGTGGTGGCGGTGATCCACCCCGGCGACAACTCCAAAGACCACAGCCGCCTCGGTACTTTGAGTAACCTTTACGGCCGACCCATCCAGATTTCCGAAGCCATTACCGCGACCTTGGGCGATCGCATGCTCGCGCCTTTCGTCAATGCCGATCAGGTCGGCGTGATCGGCTATTCGGCTGGCGGCGAAACGGCGTTGATCCTGTCCGGGGCGACGCCTGACCTGGATCGTCTGCGCCGCTACTGCCAGGAACGCCCGGACGACCGCGATGCCTGCAACACCAAAGGCGAGTTGATTGTCGACCGTGATGACTTGCAACCCGTGGCAGACCCACGGGTGCATGCGTTGCTGCTGATGGCGCCGCTGAGCCTGAAGTTCGGGCGCCACACACTGGCCGACGTGCATGTGCCGGTGCTGCTCTATAGCGGAGATGGCGACAAACTGGTGGCCTTCGACAAAAACGCCGCCGCTCTGGCGCGCAAGCTTCCGATCGCACCGGACTTCAAATTGCTGGCCGGGGCAGGGCACTTCGTATTCATGGCGCCTTGCAACGAAGAGCAGATCGCCGCCATGCCGGCGCTGTGCACCGACGCTGACGGCGTCGACCGCGAAGACATCCATCGCAATATGGTGTCCGAAGCCGGGCGGTTCTTCGCCCATGCGCTGGGCAAACCGACCCGGGCCGGGATGCAGACTGCGGATCAGTAATCGCCATCCATCTGTGTAGCAGCTGTCGAGCTTGCGAGGCTGCGTTCGGCTGCGAAGCAGTCGTTAAATCTGCATGTACATTTTGTCTGAAAAACCGCGGAACCCGATTCACGACTGCTGCGCAGCCGAACGCAGCCTCGCAAGCTCGACAGCTGCTACCAGGGATCGCGGTCAGTCAGGATGTTGCGCGGCGTTTCAGTAACAGGGTCAAGCCCAAACCGGCCACCGACAACATCGCCGCACTGAAGAATATCCACGAATACCCCAGGTTCAACGCCACCGCGCCCATCAACGGGCCGGCAATCGCCAGTGCCAGATCGAAAAACACGGCATAGGCGCTCAACCCCGCGCCACGACTGGAGTTGGGCACTTGCTTGATTGCTTCCACCCCCAGCGCCGGGTACACCAGCGACAGACCGAAACCGGCCAGGCCGGCGCCTATCAGTGCGTAGCCGGTCGAGGGCGCGAGCCACAGCAGCACCAGGCCCACGGTTTCAATGCTCATGCAGGCCATCGCCGAGGTGAAACCGCCGAAGCGGTTGATCGCTGAGATAAACAGCAATCGCGACAAAATAAAGCAGATGCCGAAGACCGTCAGGCAGTAGGCCGCGCCGGTCCAGCCACGGCTGAAGTAATACAAGGTAATAAAGGTTGTCAGGGTGCCGTAACCGATGGAAGCCAGGCTCAGGCTCGCGCCAAACGGCGCAATGCGTCCGAACACCGCCCAGAACGGCAGGCGCTCACCGCGAATCACCGGCACCGAAGGTTTGTTGCGGATCAGCAACAGTGCGGCCAGGGCCAGCAGTGACAGCGCGATCCCCAGGCTGGCAAAGCCGTATTCGGCGACCATCACCACGCCCAGCGGCGCACCGATCGCAATGGCGCCGTAAGACGCAATGCCGTTCCACGAAATCGAGCGTGCGGTGTGTTCCGCGCCGACCTGGCCCATGCACCAACTGATTGTGCCCACGCCAATCAAGCCCTGGGCGATGCCGAGCAACAAGCGTCCGGCAATCAGGATCAACAGGCTCAGCAGTGGAAAGCTTTGCAGCAAGGTTGAAATCAACGTCAGCACGCCACTCAACACGATCCCCGACAAGCCGTAAACAATCGCCCGTTTGGTCCCAAAGGTGTCCGACATACGCCCGGCCATGGGGCGGCTGAGCAGGGTGGCCAGGTATTGGGAGCCGATGGTCAACCCAGCGATGATCGCGCTGAAACCCAGCTGCTCATGGACATAGCCCGGCAACACCGCAATCGGCAGGCCGATGCAGAGGAACGCAATAAAGGTATAGAAAACGATGGAGACGATCTGCAGGGTAATCGCCATGGAGCTTTGCGGTGGCAGTTGCTGCGCAGACATGAGAGCTCGTTCGCGGGCGGCGGTGGGAGAGTTGCATCATGGCGCGGGTGGGAAATAAAAGGAAGCAGGCTAACTATATTCGTTGTGCTTGAGGGCCCCTTCGCGGGCAAGCCTCGCTCCTACAGGATTTGCGTCGTGCGCAATTATTGTGGACGACATCGATCCCGTAGGAGCGAGGCTTGCCCGCGAAGGGGCCATCAGCACCTAAATCTATTCAGCCTCGAATGCAAAAAGCCCCGTCACCAGGACACAATGCTGTTCACTTAAGACAATCTTCAGTCGAGCAAGAAACTTGTGGCGAGGGGGCTTGCCCCCGTTCGGCTGCGAAGCAGTCGCAAAACCGGACAACTCGGTTTGTCTGAACGGACGCCGGGGGCCGCTTCGCAGCCCAACGGGGGCAAGCCCCCTCGCCACAAATGTGAGTGCTCGCGCTTAAGTGAACAGCATTACGTCACCAGGACAGGGCCTTTACTTGCCGCTTGCAACTTGAAACTAATAGCTGCTCTTAAAACACAACGCCCTGGCTACGCAGGTAGTCATCATAAGTACCGCTAAAGTCGATCACACCACTTGGGCTGAGTTCGATAATGCGGGTGGCCAGGGACGATACGAACTCACGGTCGTGGCTGACGAAGATCAGCGTGCCCGGGTAGTTTTCCAGCGCCAGGTTCAGCGCTTCGATGGATTCCATATCCAAGTGGTTGGTCGGTTCGTCCATGATCAGCACGTTCGGCTTTTGCAGGATCAGCTTGCCGAACAGCATGCGACCTTGCTCACCACCGGAGATGACCTTGACCGACTTGAGGATCTCGTCGTTGGAGAACAGCATGCGGCCGAGGGTGCCGCGAACGATTTGCTCGCCGCCCTGGGTCCACTGGCCCATCCAGTCGAACAGGTTGCAGTCGTCTTCGAAGTCGTGTGCGTGGTCCTGGGCGTAGTAGCCCAGTTCCGCGGCGTCGGTCCACTTCACGGTGCCGGCATCCGGGGTCAGTTCGTTGACCAGGGTGCGCAGCAGGGTTGTTTTACCGATACCGTTCGGGCCGATGATCGCCACGCGCTCGCCAGCTTCAACCTGGAAGCTGAAGTCCTTGAACAGCGTCTTGCCGTCGAAGCCTTTGGCCATGCGCTCGACGATGACCGCCTGACGGTGCAACTTCTTGGTTTGTTCGAAACGGATGAACGGGCTCACACGGCTCGAAGGCTTGACCTCGGCCAACTGGATCTTGTCGATCGCCTTGGCGCGGGACGTGGCCTGCTTGGCTTTCGAGGCGTTGGCCGAGAAGCGGCTGACGAACGATTGCAGCTCGGAAATCTGCGCTTTCTTCTTGGCGTTGTCCGACAGCAGTTGCTCGCGGGACTGGGTCGCCACGGTCATGTACTCGTCGTAGTTGCCCGGGAACAGGCGCAGCTCGCCGTAATCCAGGTCAGCCATGTGGGTGCACACGCTGTTTAGGAAGTGACGGTCGTGAGAGATGATGATCATCAGGCTGGAGCGCTGGGTCAGAATGTTTTCCAGCCAGCGGATGGTGTTGATGTCCAAGTGGTTGGTCGGTTCGTCGAGCAACAGCACTTCAGGATCGGAGAACAGCGCCTGAGCCAGCAATACGCGCAGTTTCCAGCCTGGGGAAACCTCGCTCATCGGGCCGAAGTGCTGCTCGATGCCGATACCCAGGCCCAGCAGCAATTCACCGGCGCGGGATTCGGCGGTGTAGCCGTCCATTTCGGCGAATTCGGTTTCCAGCTCGGCCACAGCCATGCCGTCTTCTTCAGTCATTTCCGGCAGCGAGTAGATACGGTCGCGCTCGGCCTTGACCTTCCACAGCTCTTCGTGACCCATGATCACGGTGTCGATAACGGTGAATTCTTCGTAGGCGAACTGGTCCTGGCGCAATTTACCCAGACGCACGTTCGGCTCGAGCATGACCTGGCCGCCGGACGGCTCGAGGTCGCCGCCGAGGATTTTCATGAAGGTCGACTTGCCGCAGCCGTTGGCGCCGATCAGACCGTAGCGGTTGCCCGCGCCGAATTTGACCGAAACGTTTTCGAATAGCGGCTTGGCGCCGAACTGCATCGTGATGTTAGCTGTAGAGATCAAAGGTTTTTCCTGCGAAGCATTCAGAGTAGCTAGGGTTGCGGCAGTACCGATTCAGTACCCGTTTCCGGTATCCGAACCACGGGAAATGCATCCCGGTCAGAAGCGGAAGGTCCATCTGGCAATAAGTGGACAGCAGCATATGGAGCGCTTGGCCCGAGTCGAAGTGCGCTGAGGCGGGGTTCATTCCCGTCATCAACCAAGGGGGGCGCGTAATGTTTGGCGGCGATTGTACTGGTCTGGCTCTCTAAACGATAGGGCGTTTAGGTCGCGCGGGCGCTTTCGCGGCATCAGCGGACAGATTTTCACATTTGAACGTTAACTATTGGTTACAAAATGAGACTAAAATGCCATTTTTCTACCTGATGCCGACTATCGGCAGGCTCTAGGACGGGCCACCCGGGAACGCTCTTTCGTATTCAGACGCTGCACAAGAACCCAGGGCTTCGAGGCCTGGAGGGAAGCAGTTTGTTCACCTCTGACGTGTGACGATTTCTGTGAAACTGATTATTGCCGCTATTTATGTAGTATCCATTGCCTACGTCCACCTGCGCGGTCGGGTGCGCCACAAGCTGGGCCGCCAATTGAGCGATCACTCTTCGTTTCTGGCGCCGATCAATTGCTTCCTTTATATGTTTTCGAAAATCCCCAACAAGCCTTACCTCGACCCGGCCGATTTTCCGGACTTGAGTCCGTTGCAGGAGCATTGGGAAGAAATTCGCGCGGAAGGCCAGAACCTGCTCAGGGCCGGGGAGATCAAGCGCTCGAACCAATACGACGACGTCGGTTTCAACTCGTTTTTCAAGACCGGCTGGAAGCGTTTCTACCTGAAGTGGTACGGCGACAGCCATCCTTCGGCGACGAAACTCTGCCCGCGCACCACTGAACTGGTGCAAAGCATCGGTTCTATCAAAGCCGCGATGTTCGCCGAGTTGCCGCCGGGCTCCAAACTGGTCCGGCACCGCGATCCCTATGCCGGCTCTTACCGTTACCACCTGGGCCTGGAAACGCCGAACGATGCCGGTTGCTACATCAACGTCGATGGCGACAACTACCACTGGCGCGACGGTGAAGCGGTGATGTTCGATGAAACCTTCATTCATTACGCCGAAAACACCACCCAGCAGAACCGCATCATTTTGTTCTGCGACGTCGAGCGACCGATGAAGTATCGGTGGGCGGCGGCGTTCAACGGTTGGTTCAGCCGTAATGTGATGTCGGCGGCGGGCGCGCCGAATGATGCGGGGGACAAGACCGGTGGCATCAACCGCCTGTTCGCCAAAATCTACAAGATTCGCTTGCGGGGCAAGGCGCTGAAGAAGCGTAATCGCAAACTTTATTACCTTGAGAAATGGGCGATTTTTGGTGGGTTGCTGGCGTTTTTTGTCTGGATCTGAATTCTGCGTCGCCGCTTATTACGCCATCGCCAGCAGGCTGGCTCCCACAATGAAATGCATTCCAACTGTGGGAGCTAGCCTGCTGGCGATGGGGCCGGTAGATTCTCCGAAAAACGCTCAGACACTCCGTAATCGATCAACCACTCGACCGTTTCGTGGCTTTTTTCGCTGCTGCCGGTTTCTCCGCAGCCTTCGGTTTCGCAGCCGTCTTCCCGCCAGCCTTGCCCCCCAAACTGCGTTTAAGCAACTCAGTCAAATCAATCACATCAGCCGTTTTACGTTCCTCCTCGCCCGTCGCCGATTCCACATCCTCAATCTTGCCTTCATTCGCTTTCTTCTCGACCAGCGCCATGATCTTGTCTTCAAAACTGTCGCGGTAATCCTCGGGCTTCCAGTCCGCGCTCATGTCTTGCACCAGACGCTTGGCCATGTCGAGTTCGCCTTTGGCCAGTTCAGGCTTGGTCACTTCAGCGCCCAGCTCCAACGTCTCCAGACTGCGCACTTCGGCGGGCCAACGCAGCATCACGAGCACCATCGCCGATTCCAGTGGCATCAACGCAGCCAAATGCTGACGGGTATGCAGGACAACGTGGGCGAGGGCGACCTTGTTGGTCTTGCTCAAGGTTTCGCGCAACAGCGCATACACCTTGCCGCCGCGTTTGTCCGGCGCCAGGTAGTAGGGCGTGTCGATGTTTTGCAGGGGAATCTGTTCGGCGTCGACAAAGGAAAAGATGTCGATGGTCTGCGTTGATAATGGGTGCGCCGACTTGATCTCTTCCTCGCTGAGCACCACGTAACGGCCTTTTTCGTACTGCACACCTTTCACGATGTGTTCCTTGGTGACTTCCTTGCCGGTGACCTTGTTGACGCGCTTGTAACCCACCGGGTCCATGCTGCGGCTGTCGAGCCAGTCGAAATCCACGCCTTGCGAGGAGGTGGCCGAAACCAGCGCCACAGGGATATGCACCAGCCCGAAACTGATTGCGCCTTTCCAGATTGCCCGTGCCATGGTCGTCTACTCGCAAGTGATGTGTTCAGGTGACCTGCCGCGCGGCGCAAAAGTTTCAGCGGGCTGCGGCCCGGTCCTGCGGGGCGGTCAACTGGTGTTACATCTTATGAAAGAGGTTTTAGTTAACAAATCCGAACCCCCGGCGTAGCGTGCTATCGAAGACTCTATCCACGCTGACGCCCGGAGGCCTCCCATGAACAGATTCGTGCTCGCCTGCACCGTACTGGCATTCAGTGGCCTGTTGAGCAATCTGGCCCAGGCCGACGTCGCAGTGCCTTCGTCCTCTTTACTGCTGGCACAAAGCCCAACGGGCACCGGCAATAACAACCCTTACAACAGCCCGATTCGCCGGGCCAATCCCAATAGCATGCAAGGCACGCAGCCCGGCGCTCCGGTCATTCGCGGGCCGAACACGGTGCCGGTACCGCGTCCACCGACCCTCGATAATGGCGGCATCGGCAATCGCTATCCGCAGGACCGAACGGTTCCCGCCAGCCCTCCCAAATTCATTCCCAACCCTCCCCATCGAGACGCAGACACCAGCAACCGTTGAACGGCAGGACAGGTTCTTGCCAGCCATTCGAACGACAAAAGGAATCGTGCATGTTGCGTAAAACCCTCTTGGCCACCTTCTGCGCCAGCGTACTGATCTCCGCCACGGCACCCGTTCTCGCGGCGCCGCCCCAGGACATGAAAAGCGAGCAGGGCACCCTTGAGGTCTGGCAAGTTGCCGAGGGCCTGGAGCATCCGTGGGCCCTGGCGTTCCTGCCCGATCGCAAAGGCATGCTGATCACCGAACGGCCCGGCAATCTGCGAGTGGTGGATTACGACGGCAAACTTTCGGCGCCGATCAATGGCGTGCCAAAGGTCTGGGCCAAGGGGCAGGGCGGCTTGCTCGACGTGGTGTTGTCACCCGACTTCAAGCAGGACCGCACGGTTTATCTGTCTTACGCCGAGGGCGGCGGCGCGGGCGACAAGGCCGGCACGGCGGTAGGGCGAGGACAATTGTCCGAGGACCTGAAAACCCTCAAGGATTTCAAAGTGATTTTCCGTCAGGAACCCAAGCTTTCGGTCGGCAACCACTTCGGCTCACGATTGGTGTTTGATCGCGACGGCTATCTGTTCATCACCCTCGGCGAAAACAATGACCGAGCGACGGCCCAGGACCTCGACAAGTTGCAAGGCAAGGTCGTGCGGATCTATCCCGACGGCAAGGTGCCGGACGACAACCCCTTTGTCGGTCAGGCTGGCGTGCGCCCGGAAATCTGGTCCTATGGCCAGCGCAATCCGCAGGGGGCGGCGCTCAATCCGTGGACTGGCGTCCTCTGGGAGAACGAGCATGGCCCGCAGGGTGGTGATGAAATCAACGTCATCGAGCGCGGCAAGAATTACGGCTGGCCGCTGGCGACCCACGGCATCAACTACTCCGGCCAGCCGATTCCGGAAGCCAAGGGCAAGACCGCTGAAGGTGCCGTGGCGCCGCGCCATGTCTGGGAAAAATCCCCCGGTCTCAGCGGCATGGCGTTCTACGACGCTGATCGCTTCAAGGTCTGGCAGCACAACGTGTTTATTGGTGCGCTGGTCAGCCAGGAGTTGATCCGCTTGCAGTTTGATGGCGACAAAGTGGTTCATGAAGAGCGCTTGCTTGGCGAGCTCAACAAACGCATTCGCGATGTGCGCCAGGGGCCGGATGGGTACTTGTATGTGCTGACCGATGAGGACGATGGCGGGCTGTACAAGATCGGCCTGAAATAACCCAACCCTGTAGCAGCTGGCGAAGCCTGCGTCCGGCTGCGCAGCAGTCGTCAACCCAGGCACCTCGGTCTGACTGAGCCACCGCGGTGGGTGATTTTACGACTGCTGCGCAGCCGGACGCAGGCTTCGCCAGCTGCTACAGGGTTTCTGATCGGGCATACAAGATAACCGCCGCCCGAAGCTTCCCCCGGCCAAAGCTGCACATCTTGTCGAACTCCCCATGGCTGACCGGCAAATGCTGGCAGTCCATCGGTTGTCGATGTTGGCTGTGGTCCACATCCGGGTCGTGCAGGTAGACAAACTCGTCATCGCAATCGGTGACGATCACCCAATGGGGCGCCTTGGAGCGGGTCAGCCGATAGCTGCTGATCAGCACCAGCGGCTGTCCGCCATCGCCCAGTAACCGTGGAAGGTTCAGCGGGCCGCCGATGACTTGCTCCACATCAGTTTCGAGTAGCTGCGCAGTGAACTCTTCGTGCACCAAGCGCATTACGTCTTTTTTATGCTCATCGCGCACGCCATCGAGAAACAACGGTCCGTCCATGCTCAGTTGCAAACGCACCCGAAAACCCCGGCGCCATGCCGCCAGCGCCAAGCCTTGAGGGCTGCAGCCGCCATGGCCGGCGGTCATAAACACCGTCGTCGCCTCACGCCAGATTTGCAGTTCTTCGCGACGCTCCAGCCTTCGATCACCCTGCAAAGCTCCCATGGCCATCAACAGGCAGGCCGGGCCGCAGGTGAAATCGGTGGTTTGCCGGTACCAGGGCACCTTGATGCTGCGCGAATCGCGGTGCTCAAGGATGCGTTTTTCCAGGCGTAGCGCGTCGGCATGGTCCTGGTAATAATCATGGATCAGTGCGAAACGCCGATAGCCGTTGCGTTCATACAAGGCAATCGCCGCCGGGTTGTCGATACGCACTTCAAGTCGCAAGTAGGCGCAATCATGTTCAAGGGCGCAGGACTCGACGCGTTTGAGCAGCTGCTTGCCCAGCCCGCTGCCGCGTGCCTCGGTCGCGATCGCAATCGAATAAAGCCGCGCGAGCGAAGTGCCCCGGTGAAACAGCACCACCGCATAACCGACTAATTGCTCGCCACGCTGGGCCACCAGCAGCTGGCCGTGGGCCCGAGTGATCATCCACAGAAAACTGCGACTGTTGAGCCGGTCCGTGGTGAAACATTGCTGTTCGAGCTCCAGCAGCGCCGGTAAGTCTTCAACTACCGCCAAGCGAAAGACAGTGTTCATATGACCGCCGTAAAAGTTGCGTAACGAAACGGGACTTTCGAAAAAGTTCGTGCTTAATAGGAAAGGTCTTGTTCTCCAACGGATCAATCACTATGTCAGCGGTACAAGGTCATTGGCGCGAAGTATCCGAGCAAACTTTGCCGGCAGCAACTTATTTAAATGACGCAGGCAAAACTTCAAGTCAGTTGATTATCATCGTCGAACGCAAGGAAGACTGGGCCTCGTATTTCCCCAGCGAGGACATTGTCAGCGCCCAGGAATACCTCGAGCAGACGCGGGACAACGAACAGGGAAAACGGGTCCAGGTGATCAACCTGTGCCGTAGCTACAAGTACCTGGGGCACGGTTATTACTGCTCGTTGCTGGCCGAGGCGCGTGGGCATAAGGTCATTCCGTCGGTGCGGACCATTAGCGAACTGACCAAAAAATCCCTGTACGGCCTGGCGCTGGATGACCTGGATAAACCCTTGGAAAAAGCCCTCAGTAATCATCTTTACAGCGACACCGAAGGCTTTCCCCTGACGTTGTACTTTGGCAAAACCAATATAGAGCCGTTACAGGATCTGGCGCGCCAGTTGTTTGAGGTTTTTCCGTGTCCGATATTGTTAGTTGAGTTTCGCAGAACCAATGGTTGGCACATCGAAGGTATAAAGTCCGGCGCCTTGCATAAGTTGCGCGAAGACCAGGAAGATCAATTCGCCAACTCCCTGGACAGTTTCAGTCGCAAGATCTGGCGTGTGCCACGCTCACGACGGCTGGCCCGTTATGACCTGGCCATCCTGCATGACCCGCAAGAAGCATTACCGCCCTCCAATGCAAAGGCGCTGGATAACTTCGTACGTGTCGGCAAGACATTGGGCATTGATGTCGAGTTGATCGAACGCAAGGACTACGCGCGCATTGCCGAATACGACGGCCTGCTGATCCGCGAAACCACAAGCGTCGACAACCACACCTATCGCTTCGCGAAAAAAGCCGAGAGCGAAGGGTTGGTGGTGATGGACGACCCGGCGTCCATCCTGCGCTGCACCAACAAGGTGTACCTGACCGATCTGCTCAAGAGTCACCAACTCGGGATGCCCGCCACCGAAATCCTCTACAAGGATCGACCGGAAGATTTCGAACGGGTCGGCGAACGCCTGGGCTTTCCCTTGGTGCTGAAGATCCCCGACGGCTGTTTCTCCCGGGGCGTGATCAAGGTCGAAAGCCAGCAAGCCTTGCTCGAAGCAACGGCCGAACTGTTCGAACACTCGGTGCTGCTGCTGGCCCAGGAATTCTTCTACACCGAATACGACTGGCGCATCGGCGTACTCAACCGCAAACCGATCTTCGCCTGCCAATACTTCATGTCCAAGGGCCATTGGCAGATCTACAACCACAAGGCCAAGGGCCAGGACATCAACGGTGAATGCCGCACGCTGGCGGTCCACGAAGCCCCGCGAGCCGTGGTCGACCTGGCCGTGAAAACCGCCAACCTTATCGGCGACGGCCTCTACGGCGTGGACCTCAAACAGTCCGGCGACAAGGTGGTGGTGATTGAAGTCAACGACAACCCGAACATGGACGCCGGCATCGAAGACGCGTACTTGCAGGACGATCTGTACTCGCTGGTGCTGGAGGAGTTCGTCCGACGGCTGGAACTGAAACGTCGCGGCCAGGCCTGGTGAACGGCCGATGATCAGAAGCTTTCAACTGGCCGGCGGCGCCCTGCAATCGGTCGAACGACTGGATGCCGAAGTGATGCTGTTCAGCAACCCCGATGCCGCCGAGCGGGACCTGTTGCACAGCCACTTCAAGCTCGATGAACACGCCTTGGCCTCGGCCCTGGACCCTGACGAGGTGTCGCGCATCGAGTTCCACCCTGACAACCTGTTCCTGATCTGGAAGCGTCCGGAAAATTATTCCGGCGCCGGCAGCCTGGCTTTTGAAGTGTCGTCCTGTGGCCTGTTGTTTTCTGCCCAGCGATTGCTGGTGATTGCCACCGACGATGCGCCGCTGCATGGGCTCGGCACCCGGCAGCGGTTGAACACGCCGCTGGATGTGTTGCTAGACCTGCTGTTCAACAACATCCATCACTATTTGGGTCACCTGAAGGTGATCAAAATGGTTGCCCGGGAGTTGCAGCAGAAATTCAACGCCTCCATGCAGAACCAGCACTTGATTCAGATGTTCAACCTCAGCGAAAGCCTGATCTATTACATCAACGCGATTCACAGCAACGGCGCGGTCCTGACGCGGCTGCGCAACCACGCGGCCAAGGAGCACTTCAGCACCGAAGCTATCGGCCTGATCGACGACCTGATCATCGAAAACAACCAGTGCTACAAACAGGCGGAAATCTATTCCACGGTGTTCTCCGGGCTGATCGATGCCCGGGGCAACCTGATGAACAACAGCATGAACAACCTGCTGCGCAAACTGACGTTAATCAACGTGGTGTTTTTGCCGCTGAACCTGATTGCGAGTATTGGTGGTATGTCCGAGTTCAGCATGATGACCGGGGACACGCCTTGGTGGGTGTCGTATCCGTTGTTTCTGACGGCGATGATGATCGGGGCGGGGGGGATGGTGCTTGGGCTCAGGCGCTTGGCGAAATAGCTTTTGCGGTTGTCAGATCGCTTTCGCGGGCAAGCCTCGCTCCTACAATGGAATGCATTCCAATGTAGGAGCGAGGCTTGCCCGCGAAGACTTAATCAGCATCACAACAACACCTGAATCAGACTTGCTGCCGTGCATCAACGCAACTCTTGCGGTCTTTAAGCCCACGGACCACGATGTACAACAACGGCCCGACCGACACGAAAACCGCCGTGATCAACAAATACGGAATCACCGACACCCCCGACTGCCCACGCCCGCGTGCATCCTTGTACATCCAGATCCCAGCCAGAATCGCCAACAGATACAGATCAATCACCACCTGCGCAGTATCCGGGCGCGACATCAGGCTGATGCCGAAGTCGATCAACGACTGCTCCGCCTGAAGCATCACGGAAACGGTGTACCCGGCAAAGGCGATCAGGGCAATGAGGGGCAGGGCAACAGACTTCATGGTTTCCTTCCTTGGGACAATGAGTGGTGTCGCCAGCCTACAGACGCCGAAGAAAATTGGCCATTGACTTGCCCTCAACGCCCGGCTAATTTCCAGCCATGACTACCACCGTATTGCGCTGCCAGCCAAGCATTATTACCGCCATTCCTTATCTGGCGGGCTAGCTCACGACTGCAGCACCCAACCCGCCCTCGAGGCGGGTTTTTACTTTCTGTCTCCCGGGCTCCGATCAACGTCAGGAGACGACCATGAGCAGCACCCCCGCCCAGCAGGCTTTGCTTGAGCACTACGTGAAAAAGATCCTCGCCGCGCCGGTGTATGAACTGGCCGTGCGCACACCCTTGCAACCCGCGCCAGCGCTGTCCGAGGCCTTGGGTAATCAGGTCCTGCTCAAGCGCGAAGACTTGCAACCGACCTTTTCATTCAAGATCCGCGGCGCTTACAACAAACTGGTGCAACTGAGCGATGAGCAAAAGGCTCGCGGCGTGATCACAGCTTCGGCGGGCAATCACGCCCAAGGTGTGGCGTTGGCGGCCCGTGAACTGGGGATCGCCGCCACCATCGTCATGCCCTGCACGACGCCAGAATTGAAGGTGCACGGGGTGCGCAGTCGGGGGGCTGACGCCGTGCTGCACGGCGAAAGTTTTCCGTTTGCCCTCGACTACGCGCTGAACCTGGCCGAGCAAACCGGTCGCACCTTCGTCTCGCCGTTCGACGACCCGGACGTGATCGCGGGACAGGGCACCGTCGCCATGGAGATCCTTCGCCAACATCAAGGCCCGCTGGACGCGATCTTCGTCCCGGTGGGTGGCGGAGGTTTGATCGCCGGCATCGCGGCGTACGTCAAATACCTGCGACCTGAAGTGCGCATCATCGGTGTCGAGTCAGAGCATTCCGCGTGTTTGTACGCTGCGTTGCAGGCAGACGAGCGAATCGTGCTGCCCAATGTGGGCACCTTCGCTGATGGCGTGGCAGTAGCGCAAATCGGCGCTTACGGTTTTGAGGTTTGCCGGTTTTGTGTCGATGAAGTGCTGACCGTCAGCAACGACGAACTGTGCGCCGCCATCAAGAATATCTACGACGATACCCGCTCGATCACCGAACCCTCCGGCGCCTTGGCGGTGGCCGGAATCAAGAAGTACGTCGATCAAACCGGTGCGCGCGGTCAAATCCTGGTAGCTATCGACTCGGGCGCCAACATCAATTTTGATAGTTTGCGGCACGTCGCCGAGCGCGCCGCGTTGAGCGGCGCTTCAGCGTGAGGAGGGGCGCTGTGGTTATTCCTGAACAGCTTTTTGGACCTTGCTCGACGCCGACCAGATCCGATAGCGGACTTCGACATCCCTGGGCACGTAGAGCACGATCGGCAACTTGCTGTTGTAACGAAGCATGAAGCCGTCACCGACCACCGGCACGAACTCCTTTTTACTCTTGCCGTCAGGGCAGGCCATCATCGTGCTCATCGGGCCGATGACTTTTTCCAGGCGGTAGAAGGGGTAGCCCCAGCCTTCAAGGTTTTTTTCTTCAAGGATACCGCCCAGACGTTGGCGATTGCAGTCCACGGTCAGGGTCTTGCCAGCGAGCACCTCGACCTGGAAGTTTTCTTCCTGCTTTTGCTCAGGAATGTGAATGACCTGACGGGTAAAACCGCTCTCAGGCTTGGGAAACGGCGCGACCGTTTCGAGCTTTGCGGCATGTGCCACGCTCGAAAGACTGGCAACAATCAGCCCGACGGTAGTGACAAAGGTCAATGAACCCATGGTGCCTCCTTGCGTGTGAGTGGGGTCAGCGGATACTGGAATGACAGGCGCATTCTTACTGTCGGCCTCCGCTAATGCAAACCCGCTGGGGTTGTATGCAAATTGCAGGGCTGAAGCGGCCCTTTCTTGCAAATTGCATGAGGCCATTTATAGGCATGTCCGTTAAATCGTTGATTTACCGATGAGCTGCACGGCGAAATTTGCGGCATGTTTTATGCTCATTCAGGTCTTGAGTTGACCGGGCCAATATTGAGTCAGCTTGGAACGCGAGGACGGTCTAGTGTTTGAGACGTAAAAACTCCGCATGAGGAAGAAAAGCGGGAGATTTCAGCACGGACCAACGCTTGAGTTTATTTGGCAATCTCACAATTAGGAGAGGGTCGCCATGTTTCTTTCTGCCTTGGAACTACGCAATATCATTGAAAGCAGTTTTCTGCCGAAACGCTGCCAGTGCACGCTGTCGCCGGACCTGTCGATGACCGTCAAGGTGTATTCGGACCGTAAGACCGATCACCTCGACCTGTGTGTGACGGGAATAAATGCCAAACAGCTCAATGGATGCCGTGAAATCGGCGACTTGATCGCAGGACTGCGCTCAGACATGGAGCACCAGTCCCACGCCGAGGCCCAGCCTTTGCATCTGGACAGGAAAGCGTTTTAACCGACGGTTTCGAGTTCCACTGACACGCGCCGGGTCTGGACAAACCCCAGTCCCAGCGCTGACTCGACCACCACAGCCAGCAAAATGCCTGGCCCGGCATGGCCGTTGAGCCATTCGCCAAAACCCAGTATTGCCAGTCCGAAACAGCCAACGGTGAACCCGGTGCTCAGCGCATTGCGGGTGACGGACGGCGCCTCGTTTCGAACCAGATAAAACATCACGCCCAACGCCGCGAACAGCACCGCACTGCGCCGCGCAACAAACCCTGCCGCCGATGAAAATTCAATACTCCAGTGCGCCAGCAACCCGTCCGGCATCAAACCCCAGACCAGGGCCAGTAAAAAACACAGAAGGGAAGTGAAGGTCGACAGGGTGCGAAACGATAACTGCATGGCGGATCCTTGCGGCAGTGAGGGACGCGCCAAAGCATAGCGCCTGATCCCTCACAGGAGTACCGCAAAGTGCAAAATCAGACCTTTCGGTCAGTTCTGATAACTGCAAGCGTCAGAAAGCTTCCGGTAGCTGATTTCTTCAGGTTTGCCTGACGTATCGATGTACTTCATGTCAGCCGTTATCACTTTGCATTCCGGCGTGCTCGGCTCAGTCAGGGCGACCACTTTGCCGATGTTCAGCGGCATGCCGTAGTGATAGGGCACGGCTTGCGAGGACGAAGTGTCGTCGGCCTGCGCAAGACCGGTAAACGCAGTGCAGGCGAGGGCGGAAGTGATCAGCAGCGTGCGGATGTTCATGGGGCGATCTCCAGTGCAGACGTAAAGTCAGCTCGACGAATTGGCGTCGAACCTGCCGCACTGGGCGTCAGAAGAACCTGAGGGCGTGCGGTCCAGTAAAGTTTTGGACCGCGGGGTTAACGGATGGTTAACCCGGCTGAACGCCGCCTGTCGCGAGGGCGTTTCTGTCAGAAGTTTCATGTGGGAAACGATCTACGGGATCTTCGGCTTGGTCCTACAAGGTCAGATGCCTTGTCGACTTTCGCCGGATGGGGGCAGCGTTTACTGTTTGGGCTCG
Organism: Pseudomonas sp. RT6P73; assembly: GCF_054897715.1. Taxonomy (NCBI): domain Bacteria; kingdom Pseudomonadati; phylum Pseudomonadota; class Gammaproteobacteria; order Pseudomonadales; family Pseudomonadaceae; genus Pseudomonas; species Pseudomonas sp. RT6P73. The sequence goes on from NZ_JBUBUV010000002.1 coordinate 2,473,707, forward strand.
CTGCAAAATCAGCGGACAGGTTTGGTCACCTGATAACACCGCACATATATGTGCCCTCATTCGCGCTGCGGACTTCTACGTCCTCGTAGTGCGTTGTAATGGTGGCTGTGTGCGGGACGCCTTCGGGCGAGCCGATTGGGTGTTGTCGGTTGACCAAGCCTGCACACAGCCGCCTCCCATCGTTTGGTCACGGTGCTGGCGATTACTAATTAATACCCGAGTAATTACTATGCCGACGTTAAACCCGTTTCCCGATCGCTATCGTTCAATCAATAGCAGCGTTACCGATTCAAATCCTTTGGTGATCGACACCGAAGCCAATCCCCAAGACATTCTCGAAGCCGCCTTACAGCGGGTCCGGGCCGCCAGCCAGTTACTTGAAACCCTTCATTGCCAATGCTTCAAGCACGGCGATGTTCAAGATATCCCGCACATTACCCATGCGCTTTACCTGCTGACTCAGGATGGTTCTGATCTGCTGCAGGTGGCTCAGCAGCGGATGATGGGGTGGAAGGCGCCTGCCTGACCTCTGAAATTCCCAAACAATCCAGCGTCCGTGGGTGCTGGATTTTTTGTTTCACGGTTTGGAAGTGTCGAGCTCTATTAATCTGTCACCGTCTGAACTTGAGGTTACGGGAAATTCGTCTAACTCCAAAAAAGTCCCGTTTTTCCCATAGCTCAAATATTTGTGCGAGCTTTCATTATCCGTATTCTCAAAAATTACTTGAGCTCCCTGTGCAGAGATTCTTACCCATTGAGGGCGATTTCTTTCGGCGAAGTTAATTCGCTCTATCTGCCCATCACCTGGATCGAAATAAAACAAAGCACCCCGCAAAAAATTTGAGCTGAACTCGCCAGAAACCACCAGTACGTTTAGATTTTGTTGGCCTGACGCACATTGCCATTTCACATTTCCGCCTCGCGATGCTTCTGCATCCTCATACATGAAGCTGGTTTTTTGGGCGTGGCGAACTTTGTAGATATAGGTGTCGACTATTGGTGATCCACGTAGCAGCGAAATCGTATTTTTTGGACCTTCTAATTCGCAATCGATCACCGTCCTCAAATGAGGTTGAGCAGCAAGCGCCTGAATGCAAAAAGTAAAAAGACCGATGCCAAAAATAAAGGCTCTCATTTGACCATATCTCTTAAGATTTGCATCGAATTGGAGCTGCACGAAGCTTTTCTGAGGCTTCCTTGATTTTGCGTCGACAATGCCCACATCAATCAACACCTGCGCCCAGTCTACTTGGTGCAGAGCATCAAGCGTGATGTCCGAATTTGATGTCTACTTGAGGCGTATGACCTTGAATCCACGGCCATTAGGCACGACGTCACTGCCGGCAGCCTCGTCCGGCTGACCTTTGCCTGACACATAGTCATAAACCAAAAACTTCGTAGACACTTCATTCCCAATATTTGGAATGACTAGCCGCATCTGCTGCTGCCCCAAATAAAGATAACGGGGCAGGGCTTTCTCGGCGAAATCGATTCGCTCGATTGAATGACTGACCGGATTTTTGCGTAAAACAACGCCCTTTAAATAGGGCGAGCCGTAGTTCATAACAAATATCAGGCTCGAGGACGCGCACTTGGCCATGACGACTTCCCCGACAAAATCGGAGTCAGGCATGTCGGTGAAAGCAATTTGTGTTTTTTTATCGACGTTGACTCTTAATCGCTGGCCTTCAGCGTCTGTCTCGGCCAGTAAAGATACGCTTGTCCCGTCAGACAAGGGGCAGTTGAGAATAGACTTACTTTGTCCCGCATAAGCGGTAGGCCCTGACAATGCGGCGATTAAAAAAAACCATGCTTTGTTCACTTTAAGTTGTCCCTAAGCACTTGCATTGAATCAGGCTTGGCCGCGAGCTTTGTTGCGCACGCACTTATTTTTTTATAATAAACGCCGTTGGAAAGGCCTCGATATTTTTTATAGGCTTCTTCGATTGAGCTCGAAATATCTATCCAGTACTGCATGTACTCCGTACCTATTTGAATATTCTTGGCTTCATCGAAAAGAGCGCCGCTTTTGTAAAAAGCCTCGCCATCAGCGAAAGCCTGTTTTGTCAGAGGGTCGCTCGGCATATGACCAAGTTCTTTCTTTTTTCGATATTTGTAAACTTGCTGTACTCCCTCCAGCTGCATCTGCAGCAGACCACGAGCATTATGGCCCGCGCCGGCTTTCGCATCGAAGCGCGACTCCATATAAATCTGGCATATAACAGTATTTGTATCGATCGTTGACTTGTTATTGACTTCGACAAGCGCCCTGATTTCCTTCAGGCGCTTACTATCATCGACCATGACTAAGGCTGGTTTTTTATCGGCTGCTGGAGTCAACGCTTTTTGACTTGTGGCCAGAGGTTTTTGTTTGGGCATATCATGCATCCCATCCTGGATTGATTGGGGGAATGTCGTCATAAATCTCAACTACAGCCATTTCTGCTTCTGTACTTTTGATTTTTGCCGTTCTACCTTCATCGTTGGTGCGTCCCGTGAGGCTTTTACCGGAAGATGTTTTGATCACATAAGGGAAATTTTTCAACGGCAAACCTGAGGTTTGATCAGTAATCAAAAAATCCAGATCGTGATCCGTTTTCTCAGGGACTATTTTTCGCTCTAAAAGTTGGCCGGCACTAGCGATTGCAGCAGCGAGCGGAATCGAAGGGATTAACGCTTGTATACCTGAACCCGCCCCCGGCGAGCCCCCGGTATTCACCTTCACCTCAGCCCCACTAATCGTCACGCCCCCCGCATCAACCTTGACGAAACTCCCGCCAGCCTTGGCCGTCAGTTCCATCCCGCCTTCAACTACCACCTTGTTGCCAGCGTGGTAATGAATCTCCTGGCCGGCCTCGACAAACTGCGCTGTCCCCACCTTCACATGCTGGGTCACCGCCACCGTCAGGTGATCATCCGCCCGCGCCTCAGTCTTGCGATCCAGTTGCGTGATGCGATGTTCTTCAACCATGAACTCGCTGAAAACATTGGCCTCAACCGTGTCATGGCGTTCATTGCCAATCCGGATCTTCTGGTCGTGTTCGATGTTTTCATCCCAGTCGCACTGGGCATGCAGGTAGATCTGTTCCGCACCTTTCTTGTCTTCGATACGAAACTCGTTGTAACCCTTGCCGCCCGGTGAGCTCAGGGTTTTGAAGGTGCTGCGGGTTTTGTTGGCCGGCAGGTCGTAGGGGACGACGTTTTCCTTGTGGAACAGGCAGCCGGTGATCAGCGGTTGGTCGGGGTCGCCTTCGAGGAAGGTGACGAGGACTTCCATGCCGACGCGCGGGATGGCGATGCCGCCGTAGGCACTGCCGGCCCAGCCGGTGGCGACGCGCAGCCAGCAGCTGGTGTTGTCGTTGGCCTGGCCGTCGCGGTCCCAGTGGAATTGCACTTTTACGCGGCCGTATTCATCGCAGTGGATTTCTTCGCCCGGCGGGCCGGTGACGATGGCGGTCTGGCTGCCCAGGACTTTCGGTTTCGGGTGATCGAGGGCAGGGCGGAAGTGCGCGTCCCACGGGGTGGCAAGGAAGGTGTTGCGGTAGCCCTGATGGAAATCGTCTTTGTTGTGGGTGACGTCGCTGGTGACGTTTTTGCCGAGTACTTGCGGCTGCTTGCCTTCGTGCACGACTTCGAGCAACAGCCAGAGGTCGTTCCATTCAGAGCGCGGGTGTTCACTCAGGGCCATGAAGTGGCCGCTGACCAGAGTTGGCTCGTCGCCTTTGCCTTCGGCCAGTTGGTAATCGCTGCGATGGCGTTCCAGCGCGCGGGTCGCCAGTTGTTTACCGCGTGCGCGGTCGGTGAAGCGGCCGGGGTAGTCATAGTCTTCAAGGTCCGGGGCGAAGGTGCTCTTGGCGGCGCCTTCGGGCAGGATTCTCGGTTTCTCGAAGTCGTAGTCGCGACGGCTGACGCGGGAGGTGCGGGTTTCCAGGCGCAGGTTGAAGCGTTTGATCACCGGTTTGGTGGCGGCCATGCCGGAGTCTTGCTGGTAGGCCACGGGCGACAGTTTGCGGAACACTGTCTGGTCATCGCCGAACACCAGTTTGTGGCCGCTGGCGCTGTGCTGGAAGTGGAAGTGAATGCCTTCCTCTTCACACAGGCGCTGGATGAAGTGCAGGTCGGATTCGTCGTACTGCACGCAGTAGTCGCGCTCGGGGTAGATCGCGCCGAGCTGGAAACTGTAGGCGTCCGCCAGGATGCCGCGCGCCTCAAGTACCTGGGCGATGATTTTCGGCACACTTAAATGCTGGAAAATCTGCTGGTCATGGTTGTGACGCAGGTAAGCGAGTTGCGGGACCAGGCTGATGCTGTAGCGCGTCAGGCTTTTGCCGGAATCACCTTGCTCGATGCGATAGACCAGACCGTGGATGATGCCTTTGCCGGTAGCACCGAAGGTCAGGCAGCCAGGCTTGTGCAGCAACTCTTCGAGTTTCAGGTCGGGACGGGCGCTGACCAGTTCGATGTCGAAGCAGAACGGCTGGTTGAGGGTTTCGCGACCGACGAAGCTGAGCACTTGCAGGTCAACGGAAACGCCTTCCAGCGTCAGGGAAATATGGGTTGCGTTCGCGTCCAGCATGCCTTTAATTCCGTCCTTTGAATAAGCTGGTGCGGATGGTGCAGCATTAAACCGCCTCGTTCAAGGCGCAAATGCCGTAGGCGTGGATGCCTTAAGCTATCGGGAAAACCCCTAGGTGCGGGGTTTCGGCCAATGGATACGGGGGTTGTTGCTTTATCCTCTCCAGCACATCCTTGCATCACAGGGGCGGGGCGGCCAGAAACTGATAGTCATTTTCAGACTAAAGTCATCTGTAGCCCTTGTTGGGATCGAAAGTTAGCGGTGTGTGTTACATCGCTATCGCGGGCAAGCCCGCTCCCACAATGATCATTGCCGAACACAAAATCTGTGTCCGCTGGAGATCACTGTGGGAGCGGGCTTGCCCGCGATAGGGGCCTGTCAATCAGCGAAGATCTAATTGATGCCGATACGGCAAATCCGGCCCGGTCTTGCTGCATGTCAACGCCGCTGCCTGCACCGCAAACTTCAACATTCCGTCGATTTGCTCGCGCTCCAGCGATTGCACGCCCGCAACCGAATCCAGCTGCTGCTCCGTCAACCAGGTAATCAACGCCGCCTGGAACGTATCGCCAGCGCCCACGGTGTCGGCGATTTTCACCGAGCAGGCCGGCACCGACCACGAACCATGACTGCGACTGAACACCGTCGCCCCTTCGCCACCACGGGTCAGGAACACCAACTGACAGCGATGCTGCAACCAACCCTCGATAACCCGCTGCGGATCCTGCTCGGGGTACAACAGGCTCAAATCCTCATCGCTGACTTTGATCAGGTCAGCCAACTCAACCAGCGTCGCAATCCGCGATCGCCACAGATCGATGTTCGGCTCAGGATTGAGTCGCACATTCGGGTCAAGGCTGATCAAGCGTCTACCGCTTTCCCGCTGCACCAACGCCAGCAGCGTGTCGGCAATCGGCTGCACCACCAGCGAATACGAGCCGATGTGCAAACCGCGCACGTCAGGCCCCAGCTCAGGCAAATGCTCAGGTTTGAGCTGCCGATCCGCGCATCCTTCACCGCGAAAGCTGTAGTGCGGCGAACCATTGGCACCGACAGCAACCATCGCCAAAGTCGTAGGTGCGGCGAAATCAACCAAATAGTCGGGACGCACGCCTTCATCTGAAAGCACTTGCTGCAACCGCCGGCCAAGGTAATCAGTCGACAACCCGGCAAACAGCGCCGACTCGACACCCAACCGCCGAAGTCCGACCGCGACGTTGAACGGCGAACCGCCGGCAATCGCCTTGAAATTCACTTTTGAAGCCAGGCCGCTGGCGTCGTCTTCACTGAAGAAATCGAACAGCGCTTCGCCACACACCAGATACATAATTGTTCGCTCTTTAAAGGGTTGCGACATGCTGTTGATAGCGTTCATAGGCCTGCTGACAGGCCGCCACATTGTCGGCAATCGGCAAGGTTTCGCTGGCCGGATCGAGCTTCACGCAACGCTCGCAAAGGTCCGCCAGGCTGTCCTCGTGGCCGTTTGCCCAGGACTTGCACCACGCCGCCTGAATCGCCGCACCGAGGGCTGCGGCTTCGCTTTGCTCGGTGCAGATGACTGGGGTGTTCATGATGTCGGCGACCATCTGCCGCCACACCGGGCTTTTCGAGCCGCCGCCGATCAGGCAAATGCTGCGGCTTTGTAAGCCATTCTGGCGCAGCAGGTCCAGTCCGTAACGCAAACCGAAGGTGGTGCCTTCCACCACGGCGCGGCACAGGTTGGCCTGGGTCAGGTTGGTCATGGTCAAGCCCAGCAGGCTGCCGGTGGCATGGGGCAGGGCGGGGACGCGCTCGCCGTTGAGGAACGGCAGCATGCACACGCCTTCGGCACCGATGGGTGCTTGTGCCACCAAGTCATTGAATTGCTCGATATCCAGGTCGAGCAGCTCGCGAATGACCCCGGTGGCGTTGGTCAGGTTCATGGTGCAGATCAGCGGCAACCAGCCACCGCTGGAGGAACAGAAGGTCGCGACCGACGCATCCGGGCTGACTTTCGGCTGGTCGGAATAGGCGTACACCGTTCCCGAAGAGCCGAGGCTCATGGTGATCGCGCCGGGCTTGATGTTGCCGGTGCCGATGGCGCCCATCATGTTGTCGCCGCCTCCGCTGGAGACCAGCGCTTGCGGGTTGATGCCCAGGTGTTCGGCGATGCTTGGCAGGATCGTGCCAACCGCTTGATGCGCATCGATCAACTCCGGCAGCGCGGCTTGCAGGCGTCCGCTCGGGTCGATGTCGCGCAGTAGCTGCAGATCCCATTGGCGGGTTCGCACGTTGAAATAGCCGGTGCCGGAGGCGTCGCCGTATTCGCTGCAACTGCGGCCGGTGAGCCAGTAGTTCAGGTAGTCGTGAGGCAGGAGGATGCGGGCGATTCGGGCAAAAATGTCCGGGTGCTGTTCTTTGGTCCACAGCAATTTGGAAACGGTGTAGCCCGGCGCGATGACCACGCCGAGGCGCTCCAGTGAGCCCTTTTCGCCGCCGAGGTGAGTCAGCAGACGGTCATTCTCCGGAGTGGATTCGGTGTCACACCAAAGCTTCGCCGGACGCAGCGCCCGGCCCTGATCATCGAGCAGCACCAGGCCGTGTTGCTGGCCGGAGACGCCGATGCCGAGGATGTCCTGACCGTCGACTTTCGCGGCGAGCAACGCACGGTGGGTGGCCAGGGTGAACGCTTCCAGCCACAGGCTGGTGTCTTGCTCGCGACGACCGTTGGCGCCGCTGATCAAGCTGTGCGAGGCGGCGCCCTGGCCCAGCACCTGACCGCTGACGGCGTCGAGGATGATGGCTTTGGTGCCTTGGGTGCCGCAGTCGATGCCGAGGAAGAGGTGTTGGTTTGTCATGGAAAATCCTTGGTGTGTCTGGTCGATCTTGGTGAAGCCATTCGCGGGCAAGCCTCGCTCCTACAAGGTTAGTGTCGAGCGCGGATCAGATGGTTGACCCCGGACCTGTAGGAGCGAGGCTTGCCCGCGAAGGCGGCAGTGGTTTCACCGCAGGGCTTATGCCAGAACCCGCTCCAACGTCCGCGTCACTCCCACCTCCCGCAAGCTGTTACAGCACCATTCAAACGCCGCCACAAACTCCGGCGAACGCGGAATCGCTGTTCCGAAAATCTCCTCGACTTCGAGCAACCGCTGGGTAATCAACACATCATCCGCCACCAAGGCCTGGCAGAACGTCGCACGAGGATCGGGTATCGAGTAGGTATCCCCATTCTCATCCACCCCCTTCAAATACAACGCCCAGGCCGCCACCACCAGCGCGGCACGCTTGGTCTCTTGGCCATCGGCAATCAGCCGATTGATCGTCGGAATGGTGAACTTGGGAAACTTCGACGAGCCGTCCGAACACACGCGCTCCAGCTGATCGGCAATCGCCTGATTGGAGAAACGTGCGACCAGAGTGTTTTTGTAATCCGTCAGATCAATCCCTGGCACCGGCGACAGTTGGGGTGTGACATCCAGGTCCATGTAGGCACGCATGTAGCGCACAAACAGCGGGTCATTCATGGTCTCGTGGACGAAGCGATAACCCTTCAGGAACCCCAGATACGTCAGGGCCAGATGACTGCCGTTGAGCAGTTTGATCTTCATCTCTTCATACGGCGTGACGTCGTCAGTGAATTGCACGCCGACCTTTTCCCAGGCCGGCCGCCCATTGACGAACTTGTCTTCCAGCACCCACTGCACAAAAGGTTCGCAGACCACCGGCCAGGCATCGTCCAGCGCATGTTTGTCCGCCAGTTGCAGCCGGTGCTCGGTGCTGGTCATCGGGGTAATGCGGTCGACCATGGCGTTGGGGAAGCTGACATGGCTGTCGATCCAGTCGCGCAGATCGGCGTCGCGTAAAGCGGCGAAGGCCAACAAGGCTTTGCGGGTGACCGCGCCGTTGTGCGGCAGGTTATCGCACGACATCAAGGTGAATGCTGGCGTGCCGGCGGCGCGGCGTTTGGCCAGTGCGGCGCAGAGAAAGCCGAACACGGTTTTTGGTGCGTTCGGGTTCGCCAGGTCGTACTGGATTTGCGGCAGGTGCGCCATGAACTCGCCGTTGCTGTCGTCGATGCAGTAACCGCCCTCGGTGATGGTCAGCGAGACGATACGGATCTCTGGACTGGCGAGTTTGTCGATCAACGCCTGCGCGCCGTCTTCGGCCAGCAGCATGTCGCGAATCGCGCCGATGATCCGGACTTCGGTGTCGTCGGTGTCGCCCAGCTCGAACAGGGTGAAGAGGTAATCCTGCTCTTTCAGATCGTCACGGGCGCGGCGGTCTTCGGCGCGCAGGCCGACCCCGCAGATCCCCCAGTCGAGACCTTCACCGGTATTCATCAAGGCGTCGGTGTAATACGCCTGATGGGCACGATGAAAGCCGCCGACGCCGATGTGTGCAATGCCCTGGCGCGTATCGCTCAGGGTGTAGGCGGGCAGGACCACCTCGGGGGCGAGGCGGTTGAGGTTGTGTTTATTGAGTTTCATCAAAGGCTCTCTAAATCAGGCCGCTGCGCGCAGCGGGCGGGTCAGCGCCACGCCGGCGGCATCGAATAAATGGCAGTGTTCGGCGTCCAGGTGCAGGCTCAAGGCTTCGCCGTAACGGCTGGCCAGGTCGCCACGAACGCGCATGGTCAGTGCTTCGCCGGAAGAGGTCACGACGTGGCAGAAGGTGTCGCTGCCCAGGCGTTCGCTGACGTCGGCGGTGACCTGCAAAGTGCAGTCGCCGGTTTGCGCGAGGTTGAGGTGTTCCGGACGAATTCCCAGGGTCACCGCGCCGCCGACGTTCAGGTTGGCGCGGGCCAGCGGCAGCGTGATGCGGGTGCCGGCGTCCAGCAGGACTTCACAGTTTTGACTGTCGACGCGGGTAACTTTGCCCTTGAGGAAGCCCATTTTCGGCGTGCCGAGAAAGCCTGCGACGAACAGGTTGGCCGGCTGATGGTACAGGTCTAGCGGCGAGCCGACTTGCTCGATTTTGCCGCCGTTGAGCACGACCACTTTGTCGGCCATGGTCATGGCTTCGACCTGGTCGTGGGTCACGTAAATCATCGTCGCTTGCAGGTCTTTGTGCAGGCGCAATAGTTCAAGGCGCATCTGCACTCGCAGGGCGGCATCGAGGTTGGACAGCGGTTCGTCGAACAGAAAGATTTTCGGGTTGCGCACAATGGCGCGGCCGATGGCGACCCGTTGACGCTGGCCGCCAGACAGTTGCTTCGGCTTGCGCTCCAGCATCGGCCCCAGCTCAAGGATGCGCGCCGCTTCGCCGACTTTTTTCTCGACTTCAGCTTTCGGCACACCGGCCAGGTCGAGGGCAAACGACATGTTTTTACGCACGCTCATGTGCGGGTACAAGGCATAGGTCTGGAACACCATCGCCAGGTCGCGCTTGGCCGGGCTGACTTCGGTGATGTCACGACCATCGAGTTCGATGGTGCCGCCGCTGACTTCCTCCAGCCCGGCGATCAGCCGCAGCAACGTGGATTTGCCGCAGCCCGAAGGACCGACGAAGACCACGAACTCCTTGTCGTTCACTTCCAGGTCGATGCCTTTGATGATGGAAAAGCCTTCGAAGCCTTTTTGCAGATTCTTGATTTTCAGGTTGGCCATGATGGCGCTCCTTAGTGCTAATTCTTTGAGGGCTACTTCACGGCGCCGAACGACAGGCCGCGGACCAATTGTTTCTGGCTGATCCAGCCGAAGATCAGGATCGGCGCACAGGCCAGCGTCGACACCGCCGATAACTTGGCCCAGAACAGGCCTTCTGGACTTGAGTACGAAGCGATCAATGCGGTCAGCGGCGCGGCTTTGGACGAGGTCAGGTTCAGCGACCAGAACGCCTCGTTCCAGCACAGGATCAGCGACAGCAAAACGGTTGAAGCCAGGCCGCCCTTGGCGATCGGCAGCAGCACACGGACCATTTCCTGCCACAGCGTGGCGCCGTCGAGGCGTGCGGCTTCGAGGATGTCTTTGGGAATGTCCTTGAAGTAGGTGTAAATCATCCAGACCACGATCGGCAGGTTGATCAGCGTGTAGATCACGATCAGCGCGATGCGCGTATCGAGCAGGCCGAAGCTCTTGGCCAGCAGGTAGATCGGCATCAGCACGCCCACCGGCGGCAGCATCTTGGTGGAGAGCATCCACAGCAACGTGCCTTTGGTGCGCTGGGTTTCGTAGAACGCCATCGAGTACGCCGCCGGCACCGCGATCAGCAGGCACAGAGCAGTAGCGCTGAACGAAATCACCACCGAGTTCCAGGCAAAGCTGAAGTAATCGCTGCGCTCGTTGATGTGCAGGTAGTTCTCCAGCGTCGGCGTGAAGATGAACTGCGGCGGCGTGGCGAAGGCGTCGATTTCGGTTTTGAAACTGGTCAGCACCATCCAGAAGATCGGGAAGAAGATCAGGATCGCGATGGCCCAGGCCAGGGTGCCAAGCAGCAGGCTTTGCAGGCGGCGGGATTGTTGAAGAGTCATGGCGCAGGCCTCAGGCTTTATCTGTCAGGTTTTTGCCGATCATCCGCACCAGCACGATGGCCGCGATGTTGGCAATCACCACCGCGATCAACCCGCCGGCGGACGCCATGCCGACGTCGAACTGCACCAGCGCCTGGTTGTAGATCAGGTAGGCGAGGTTGGTCGAGGCGTAGCCGGGGCCGCCGTTGGTGGTGGTGAAGATTTCGGCGAACACCGAGAGCAGGAAGATGGTTTCGATCATCACCACCACCGCAATCGGCCGTGCCAGGTGCGGCAGGGTCAGGTGCCAGAAAATCGCAATCGGCCCGGCACCATCGAGGCGCGCGGCTTCTTTCTGTTCCTGGTCGAGGGACTGCATGGCGGTCATCAGGATCAGGATCGCGAAGGGCAGCCATTGCCAGGACACAATGATGATGATCGACAGCAGCGGGTAATGCGCCAGCCAGTCCACCGGCTGCGCACCGAACAGCTTCCAGACGTAGGCGAGAATCCCCGAGACCGGGTGGAAAATCAGGTTCTTCCAGATCAGCGCCCCGACGGTGGGCATGATGAAAAACGGCGAGATCAGCATCACCCGCACGATGCCGCGACCGAGGAACTCACTGGCCTCCAGCAACGCACTGATCAGCACGCCCAGCACCACACTGATCAGCAGCACACTGCCAACCAGCAACAGGGTGTTGGTGGCGCCGGGCATGAACCCGGAGTCAGTCAGGAAGTACGTAAAGTTCTCCAGCCCCACGAACTGGTTTTCGCCGGGGTACAGCAGGTTGTAGCGGATCATCGAAAAGTAAACGGTCATGCCCAGCGGCACGATCATCCACAGCAGCAACAACGCCACCGATGGACTGACCAGAAACCAGCCGGGATTGGCCAGCCGGTTTTTACGCACCGGTTGGGGGATGTCCATGTGAGCTTTGGCAGTTGAAATATTCATGGCATTAAACCGATTAGGACAGACAGACGAAGATCAAAATGTGGGAGCGAGCCTGCTCGCGATGGCGGTGTATCAGTCACCCACAATGTTGAATGTGAAGCCGTCATCGCGAGCAGGCTCACTCCCACATGGATTGCGTCAAACCTGTAGGAGTGAGGCTTGCCCCGCGAAGAGGCCGGTACATCCGAAACATCTTCAGCGGCTGGAACACCGCTATCGCGGGCAAGCCTCGCTCCTACAGGTGGGGTTACTTGGGATAACCGGCGCGCTTCATCTCACGCTCGGTTGTTTGTTGTGCGGCCGCCAACGCCTGGTCGACCGTGGTCTGGCCGATCAGCGCCGCCGAGAACAACTTGCCGACCTGAGTACCCACCGCCTGGAATTCAGGAATGGTTACTAACTGAATGCCGATATAGGGCACCGGTTTGAGGGTCGGCTTGCTCGGGTCCGCCGCTTTCAGCGATTCCAGCGTGACCTTGGCAAACGGCGCGGCGCTCATGTACGCCTCGCTGTAGGTCGAGGCCCGAGTGCCGGGCGGCACGTTGGCGATGCCGTCTTTTTCGGCGACCAGGGCGCCGTATTCCCTGGAAGTGGCCCAGGCACTGAAGGTTTTAGCCGCGTCCTTGGCCTTGGAACTGGTCGGAATCGCCAGAGCCCAGGAATAGAGCCAGGCCGAACCTTTGTCAGTGGTCTCGTGGGGTGCGAAGGTGAAGCCAACGGACTCGCTGACCTTGCTTTGAGTCTTGTCGGTGACAAAGGAGCCGGCGACGCTGGCGTCCACCCAGATCGCGCACTTGCCGCTGTTGAACAGCGCCAGGTTTTCGTTGAAACCGTTGCTGGAAGCACCCGGCGGGCCGGACTTCTTCATCGTCTCGACGTAGAAATTCAGGGCGTTTTTCCACTCGGGTCCGGTGAATTCCGGTTGCCATTTCTCATCAAACCAGCGCGCGCCGTACGCGTTGGCGACGGTGGTGATCAGCGCCATGTTCTCGCCCCAGCCGGCTTTGCCACGCAGGCAGATGCCGTACTGTTCTTTGTCTTTATGGGTGAGTTTGCTGGCGAATTCACCGATCTGCGTCCAGGTCGGGTGCTCAGGCATGGTCAGCCCGGCGTCTTCGAACAGGTCGGTGCGGTAATAGGTGATGGAGCTTTCCGCGTAAAACGGCAGGGCGTAGAGCGTGCCCTTGACCGAAAGGCCTTCACGCACCGAAGGGAAGACATCGTCGAGGGCGTAGGTGGCCGGCAAGTCCTTCATCGGCTCCAGCCAGCCCTTGGCTCCCCAGAGTGCGGCTTCGTACATGCCGATGGTCAGCACGTCGAACTGCCCGCCTTGCGTCGCGATGTCGGTGGTCAAGCGTTGTCGCAGGACGTTTTCTTCCAGCACCACCCAATTGAGCTTGATGTCCGGGTGCTCGGCCTCGAAGGTTTTCGAGAGCTTTTGCATGCGGATCATGTCGCTGTTGTTGACGGTGGCGATGGTCAGGGTCTGAGCGCCGAGGCTGACGCTGCTGAGGGTCATGCAGGTGAGGGCAAGCAGAGCTTTTACAGAAGGTTGCATCGTGCACTCCTTTTCTGCACCCATGGGTTACAGAAGGACAGTTATTGTTTTTGTGTCTTCCTGCGGAGGGAAGAATGTGCACTGATTACAGCGTTCAATGGAAGATGTGACAAATCATCCGTCGCACTTGAATCGATACTATTTTGCACTGGGATTAAAGGAGGGAACTGTTAGGACAGGCTTTGCGGAGGTGAATGGTCATCGAGTTTGTACAGGTTTACGGGCCTCTTCGCGGGCAAGTCGGATCGCCGCACTGCTCGCTCCTACAGGGATATACGTAAAACCTGTAGGAGCGAGGCTTGCCCGTGAAGGCGTACTAAAGATCACCCCATTACCAAGACGATCAACCCAGGTTCTGCTCAGTCAACCGCTGCACCGCCAGCCGCCGGTAATGCGAAGGCGTCATGCCCTTGAGCTGCTGAAAACGCCGATTGAAGTTGGAAATATTGTTGAAGCCCGACTCGAAACACACATCGGTCACCGTTTTGTCGCCATCAGCCAGCAGCTCGCAGGATTTGCTGATACGCAGGCGATTGACGAACTCGATGAAGCATCGCCCGGTGGCCTGTTTAAACACCCGGCTAAAATAAGTCGGCTTCATGCCCAAGTGCTCGGCAACTTCCTCGAGCGGCAGGTCCCGGGCGTAATGCGCAAAAATGTAATCCACCGCCCGGTTGGTGCGATCGATGTTGTGCTCATCCGCCAGTTGCGGCGTGGTGGCCCCCGACAGCAACTGAAAATCGTCAGAAGCGGCGAGCAGTTCCAGCAGAATAAAAAAGTGCCCCAGCCGGGTTATGCCTTTGGTATCGGCAATGCGTTGCATCAAGGTCATGGCCTGGCGGATGGTGCGCTTGCAACGAAATTCGATGCCGTACTGCGCACGCTCCAGCAGTGGCTCCAGGGTCCTGAGTTCCGCGAACACCTGATGACCGCTCTCAAACAACTCATCGGTGAAATTGACCAGCATGTCGCGTTTGGGCACTACCTCGTCTTCGGCCACCTGGCTGATCCAGTTGTGGGGCAGATTGGGGCCGGTCAGGAACAGGGATTCCGGGTAAAAGTTGCCGATGTAGTCGCCGATGAACACCTTGCCGGAACTGGCGACGATCAGGTGCAGTTCGTATTCCTTGTGGAAATGCCAGCGCACCAAAGGGCAGGGGAATCCATGCTGGCGATAGATGATCGACAACCCGTTGTGGTCGTCCATAAGTTCGTAGGAAGGATCGGTGACTCTGGCGGTTCGGGTCATGTCAGGGCGCTTCTTATTGTCATTGCACCCTGATCATGCCTCTTTCCTGGCCTGTAATGCCAGCTTGCAACGCTGCGGGCGTTACGCCGTAGCCCGATCATGCAAGGCATGACCGTACACGGCTTTCATGCTGGTGGCCGTCCAGCAATAACGAACGATCTCTGACTCATCAAAAAAGTCGGTATTGATGATGCTGCAGCGCGTCACCCAGTCCCGGGTGGGATTGAACCAGTCATTGATCTGGTTTTTGATGTCTTGAGGACCTCCCAGAAACGCGTAGCTGGTGGCCGATAACGACCATAGAAATGTTTCGTAAGGCGCGTCTTTGAGTGTATTGGAAATATGGGATTTCAGATCCTCGGTGTCGGTAAACCGCTTGTTGACCCACTTATGCGGGATGCGCGGCCAGAAGTAATCCTCATCCAGTCCCGGACGTACAAGCGCCGACAACATCACCCTGCGGCGAGTGCTGATCCGCTTGAGCTCACCGATTGTTTTTGTCGCATCCTCGGGCGGTATCACCCGCTGTCCGAGTCGACTCACCAGAAGATCATTGAGTTTTTGATAATCAAAGGGTTTGGACCCGTCTTCGAGCTGGTGGAAATCCAGCACAATGAATTCATCCGGATTACGTTCAAGGAACGCTGAAACCGCCGTGATCAGTTCATCGAGGACGCGGTGGGATTGGTATCCATTGTGATGAAAATAGAAGATCGACTGGTCAATACCCTCGGTGTAGCCCAGGCGGATATCAAAGGCTCGTGCGCCATTGGACAGTTGCCAGGCAAATGAGTCGTTTTGACACGTCGTCCAGTTGCCGATGACCACATCATAATTAGGCGCCTGTTTATCCATGCCGGCGTTATGGGCGCCGGGCCAGACGACATCGGTCAGTTTTATACGATCGATGTCGAGGACGTTACTCATCCACTTTTGTTTGTCTAACGTGCCTGCTGTGTTATGGGTCATGACAGTTCCTTGTCGTTGTCTCGCCCCTTCCGTTGGGCGACGAAGTAAAGGTGTCAGATGTGGCTGAGTGCTACACCCGTATTGCTCGCCTGCGTAGAAAGGCTTTCATGACCCAGCATAGAAGTAAGCGACAGTATTGCCAGTCACGGAAATACTTGCACAAAAATAGCCATTTAATGGCACGGCGGTTAATAGGCTCGCTTGGCGGCCTTATTCAAGTTCACGGTTCGGCAATATGAAACAATTTGCGTCTCTTCAATGAAGTCGACGTTGATGATGTTGCATTTTTGTGCCCAATCGCTTTTTTTCGGATCAAACCACGAATCAAGCTCTTTATGAATATCTTCGGGGCCGCCTAGGGCGCTGTAACTGGTGGCGGATAGGGACCACGGCGCCCATGTTCCTGGTGGGCTTGTCAGCACATTAGTGATGTGCTTTTTCAAATCAGCGGCACTGGTAATGCCACTGCCAGACCATTTGTGTTCAATTTGCCCAAGGAACACGTTTCGATCAAGTGCCCAGTTCCCTGGGGCCGAGACCAGAACTCTTTGTTCAGAACTGACTCGTTTGAGTTGACGAAGGCTCAGAGACCGGTTTTGAGTAGGGATGATGCGGTAACCAAGCAGGTGAATCATCATGTTGTTGAAATAGGTGAAATCGAACGTATCGCCTTTTAGTTCGTGAAAGTCCAGGATAATGAATTCGTCGGGGTTTTCACGCAAAAAATTCCTCACGTCATCCAACAGGTTCCCCAAGCTGCGAGCGTTGCGGTAACCGTTGTGATGCATTCGGAACTTTCCAAGTCCCGGCGCATTGGCATCGAACATCAATCGGATATCCAGCGCTCGGGCGCCGTTGCACAGCTGGGAATAAAACGATTGGTGCTGGCAGGCCAGCCAATGGGCTCCTGGAATCGTCGGCCAAGATGCGTTCCAGTCGCTCCCGGCGTTATGGGTGCCTGGAAGTGTCAATTCACTGAGTGACAATGTGTCAATCGTCGGACTGCCAGCCATCCAGTTATTTAGTGTGAAGTTATTTTGAACGAAGTTGTCCATTTAAAGCATCCCTGCATTAATTTATAAGTGAGTGTGGTAGTGTCTCGCTCAACTAGCGAGCTTGTGTTTGGTGGGGTAGTTATAGGGCGAGTGTTAAAGTTGGTCAATAATAGTGTTAATGCAGAATGTTTAGAATTGGTGCGCGTGTTTACAGTGGTTTTCGGTTCTTCGCTTCTATCCATTGCGCCATGTATTGCGTACTTTTATTGTGGTGGTGGCGTAACATGCTGCCGGTGAAATTGTAGCTTCTAATGTGTGTCAGATGTTGTTGGCAATACAACAACTTGTCGATCAGTGCAGGGCCATGTTCCGACTGTCGATACCGATCGGCCAGCAACGTCCGCCCCAGCGATTGGGCGACGGTCCAAAGAGTTTGATCCTTGTATAGCTGAACGGCGCATTCGGCGAATTCCCGTGCTGTTCGGGTCACGTCGCCTGGCCAGCGATGCTCTCCATGCATCGCTTCTGCACCGATAGGCGTTGTGACCGTGGGCGTGCCGCACACCATGGCGTCGACGATCTTGCCTTTGATACCTGCACCGAATCGCAGCGGCGCCAGGCACACCCGCGCCGCCGACATCACTTGCAAGGCATCTTCCGCCCAGTTCATGACATGAAAACCCTGGGCCGGGTTATGCAGTGCAGTGGCCTTGGGCGGCGTGTAGGCGCCGTAGATGTGCAATTGAGCGCTGGGCAATTGTTCGCGGATCAACGGCCAGATCACCGTCTTCATCCAGAGCACCGCATCCCAGTTCGGCGCGTGTCGAAAGTTACCGATGCTGAGGAAGTGTGCCCGATCTTCAAAGGCGGCCGGAGGCACGCTTGGAGGCTGGACCATCAGCGGACACCAATGCAGCAAGTTGCGCGGCATTTTGAACTGCTCGACCAGCAATTCGATTTCCACTTCAGAGATCATTAAGTTCAAGTCGCAACGATACAGCGCAGCAACCTCTCGCTTGGCCAGATCGGTATCGGCCATCAATTCGAACTCTTCGCGCAACGCCGGCGCGAACAGGTCGCTGAAATCATTATTGTCGTCACTGGCCTTCAAGCGGTCTTTGAGTCGTTGGTGCCGCGCATGTCGCAGGCTTTGCAAATCCGAGGTTTCAAGCACACGCAACGCGTCAGGACAGTGCTTCTCTACACGCCAGCCAAACTGCTCTTCCATCATGAACTGGTCGAACAGCACGATATCCGGCGCCAGTTCACGGATAAACGCGTCGAAACTGCTGTTGTTCAACTCGATCGGCACTTCGCGAATGCCCAACGCCGTCAGGTCAGCCCGATGTTCTCCGGTGCCGGCCGGGCTGCTGAAGGTAATGTCCCAGCCCTGTTGCAGGAACGTATCGAGGATTTGCATGACGTGCCCACTGGCTGCCGAGGAGCGAGGCTCGGGCCAGACGTAACCAATGACCAGGACTTTGGTGGCGGGTGGCTGAGTCATGAACAGTGATCCTTTGCAGCAAGCGAGGAGGCAAAAAAGGGCGCAATTAAACCACAGTACAGTAGTGGTCGCATGCACCCTGTTTCAGTCACTCGACACGTCTGAAACTCAAAGAATGTTGAGTTTTACCACTGTCTTCCCGCTGATGTATTCATGGTTGGCATTTTCTAGTGCCGCTTTCATGATCGCTATATTCTGCTGATACGCTTGCTTGTTCGTCTTTAATTGGCTTAGCAGCGATGTCGTCAATGCAAACGAGTCGGCATTTTTAAACGCCGTACCGCGGTTGTAGTTGGCATTTGGAAAGCTCGGCAGGCCCATGGATATCTTGGCGTTGGCGAGATTCAGGAGTGGACTTACGTCCAATTGCTGAGAACCACGCTGAAATATTCCGCTGTGGTCGGCGTAGGCGAAATCTTTGGTTTTCGGCGTACCGTGGAAAATTTCATGAACGAAAGTATCGGCAGTGATGCCCGGGTTGAAATGATCCTTGCGATAGGCTTCGTTGAAGTTGTTGCTGTAGACGTGGATGAATTCGTTATTGGCATTTTGCGCCTTGTTGCCGGTCTTCCAGTCGTTGTATAGCCCCCAATGCAGCTCGGCTATTGCGTCGCTTTCTTTACCGCTGTCGATTATGAAGTTGGCGGGTTTGATATTTGAAAGATCCTCTCTGACTGCAATCAGGTAATCGCGGTAAGTACCTCGGGCTGCAGAAGAGTTATCCGCAAGCAGAAGGTCAAGAACCGCATTCGATTCCTGAATCAGCGCAGGATCATTCAATACGTGGATGGCATCGTCTACTTTTCTGCTGGCGAGTGGTAAACCTTCTTTGATCACTGTACGAGCGTAGCTTTTAGGCATGACTTTATGCCAGTGAGGGATGGGCAGTTTGAGTTTGAAATCAAATCCCTTCAGTTTGGCTCCCCAAGGCTCGCCCGATCGGTTCAGAGCGTACCATTCGTCATTGCGGCGTATCCCCCATACCTGGAAGGCATCCTGGGAAGTTTGCGCGGGACGCCAGCTTCCCAGGCGAATAGTGTCAGGGTCGGCGGTTGCGGCCAGTTGGCTGTGTGGCGTTACGCCCGCCCATCTGCGGGCGTCGAAAATCGCGTTATCCAACGCGGTCACGCTGCTGCGCCACGTTTTGCGCAACAGTTTTGCGCCTTGTAAAAACAAGTCGGATGCTCCGTCCAGCGGATTGAACAGGGTGCTCACCAATCCGAGCCCCGTGGTTGCCATTGCGCTGGCCTTGGTCGCAAGGCTCATGCTTTTGGCGGCAAGACTGGCAACCTGAGCGACGGCTCCGACGACTAACAAAACGGTCATTGCGGCTTCTATAGTACAGGCCGCTACCCCTTGGAATTGTCGATCCAGATCGTCTGAGTTCAGGTCTTCGATACAGGATTTGAAGGGCACGACAAAGTTGAGAAACGTATCCAGATCCTTTTCCCGTTTTGCGCGCAATGCCTCCAGCCGGGTCTGTCCCCAGCACTCTTTCACCAATTCGTCGTAGGTCGCAATGGGTCTGTGCTTGAGTACGAAGTTCACCAATGGGTCGAACTCTGTCGAATAGAAACTCTGGTAATAACCGTTGATTTCTGGCGTTGATGGAGACGCTGCCAATTCACCGATTTTTTCGATCACACCAGGACTGACGTTGACGAGGCCGGGCGTGACTCCATGGGTATAACACTCGATGTTCGTGGGCAGCTGGAGCACCTTCGCCGGAGGAGAATAGTTTTTCTCACTGCTGCGAACGGTTGTGTTTAAAAGGTTTTCCCCTTGGATAAGCGCAGCCAGCCCGGTGTTTTCGCGACAGGTTCCGTGCAAGGTGAATAATTCGTAACACGTCACTCGACCTTCGAAGTGTGAACAGATGACTACACCGTAGCGACCCTTTGCCTCATCTATGTCCTTATGACTTTCAGTGGGTTTGCGCTCGGTTACCTTCAGGACCGCTTCAATGGTCGAAGCGATGGGGTTTGTGGGAAGGCTGGTGATCGATTGGAGTTTCGCGACTGAGGGTCTGACGGTGAACATCGTCACCTTGCCTTTTAGCAGGCGTGTCCGATCAGGCAGTGGCATTGATGAAAAAGCCTGCTTCAAATGCATGTTCATTGCTTGTACATGCACCACATAGTCGCGATTGAATTGACGGTGAAACTCACCGTCAGGAGAAATCAGGTTGGGAAGCATTTGGGGAAACGCTTTGTAAATGCTTTCGCCATTCTTCAGATCCCAGTCACCGGTCCCCAGATCATTGGACATGTGCAGTTCGACAGGCGATACGGGAAACGGGTCGGCGTAAGTGTCCTCCAGCGGTCGATTTTTCTGTTGGTGAAGGACGTCGTTTTCAAGATAGGTACATCCTTTGGCGACCTGCGTGAGGATGTCCAGTGCGACGCTTTTGCGAGTTGGCAGGGGGCGAGACAATGTTTCAGCGGTTTCGGCAAGCGTCTTGGCATGTCGGGCGTACGCGCCTAATGCCACTTCAAGCGAGTCCGTGACCGACTTCTCTACGTCATCCGGCGTGATGATTTTGTTGAGCAGCCCCCAATCAATCACTGGGTCCACGGCAGCCAGAGCGTCAAGCGTCTTTCGCGACTCGGAGACCGAGTCAAACTTCAACAGTTGGCGTAGTTGTGCATAAGTCATCGAGCGCGTCGATCCCGGCGCAATGATTTCCTGCACCGAGACGATCCGGCAAAATTCGACCCATTGCGGCGTGCCCAGTGACAGGGTGGAAGGCAGATCTCTTACCAGAAATTCCGGTGCGGCCTCTGCCAGCAACAGGTGAGCGGCCAGTGCCGCATTTTTTTCGGTAATCCGGTGGTTCTCGATCAGGTGCCTTTCGAATTCCGATTGAATGTCGGCGAAGGATTTTTCCATGTGCTCGACAGCATACAAGTTGAAACCTGCCACATGATTGCGAGGCTCTTGTCCGCCGACGCCCGGATGTAGATCGAGCAAGAACGAAGTCAGCATTATTTGCTTAAGCGACTCATCTGATTGGGGTTGGTTTTCTTGCGCCCCATACCAGCCCAGATCCCGCACGTAAGCGTTGGCCCAGTCAAAAGCGATGGGACTGGAAACAAGTTTTTCAAGAACGCCCTCAGCCTCCGAGCGTTTGAAGGGGGTAGACCGTCCTCCGAAAATGCTATTGACCAGATGCTCAAGTAACGACTGATCCTTGATGTAACTGGTGATGAGTGTGCGAAATTCACTGCGCTGAACGGCAGAGAGAGTGACTGAGTTATCTCCCCCGGCTTTGATCATCTCCCAATAGTTACCCAGCGGTGGACTCACTGGAGGCTTCAGTTCCATGAATTTTGTCAGCCTGGAACCTTCAGCGGCGGTTCGGGGAATGATGTAACCATGAAATTTCAGCCATTGCGCCAACTCGACGTGGTCAGCGAGAGAGATGACGCCACCGGTCAATGGCGCCATTTCAACCAATGCAAGAAGATCATCTGTCAGATCCGGTGCAAGTTTGAATGCGTTCGCAAAGCCAACTGTTTTGCCAGAGTGTCTTGCGTTTACTTCGCCTTCGGAAGTTACTTCGAACAGTGAGTGTTCGGGAATGTTGAAGGTTGCCATTAATTTTTTGAAAGCGTTTTGTTCGGACATTTTCTGCAGCAGATCCCGACCGGGTTGCAGAGCGTCATCAAGCGTCGACCCGGACTCCAGGGAAATGACGGCACCTTTCAAGTTGATGGCTTGCGAAGGGCTAAGTTCTTCTGCTCGCTGATTTAGTTTGTCTACAACTTCCATCCGCTCATTGATGTCGCTTTGAACATGGCGATATTGAATGGTGGTGTCGGGAATAGATCGGGATAAGAAACGTTGATCTGGAGAGTTTGCATATTTGAGGGTCATGATTAGATTCATTGTTTTGGGTTGGTGTTTGAGAGATCCTCTTTTGTTATCTGGCGTTAATCAAGAGTTGCTGTGTAAGTGCGTTTTGCTGGTGGTGTTAATTTTGAGTTATGTCATTTATTAATTGCCTATGGAAGACGATCCCTTCATTGCCATTTGAAGGGATTTTATTGTCGAGATATCTATTTAATAATGCTCTTTACCTTGTCCCGCAACTGATCAATGGAAAACGGCTTTCCGATCACTGACAGGCCAGCCGGCACTTCGCGAATGCCCGGCGCCGTCAGGTCAGCCCGATGTTCACCGGTGCCGGCCGGGCTGCTGAACGTAATGTCCCAGCCTTGCTGCAGGCGGTAGGGCGCGAAAAGGGCGCAATTAAACCACAGCGCCAGATAGTTTTAATCCTGTTTGGAGTCAGGATTCGCATCTTGCTTGGCGATGGCGTGCATTCGTTGTGGTGGTTGCTGGATTCTTTGTTCTGGATAAAATTTGATAGATGCATAAATGCCAGTCCTGAACGGGACTGGCATTTTTTATCAGTCAAACTTGATTGATTTTGGCGTCGAGAACAAAAATTATTTCGAGACTCTGCCAAGATTGATTTCTAATGAGCCCAGGAAATTATCGGCTGCGGTGTTGCTTAGCGCAGTCTCGATGGTAGTCATATTCATGGCAAATCCAGAAGGATCGGATTTGATTTGGTCGATCAAGGAAACCGCTACTTCATAAGAGTCCGCGTTGTATAAGGCTGGATGCTTCTGAATCAGAGTCGGGAGACTGGGGCGAATGGACTCAAACTGATGCAGATGCGTAAATTTTTGCGTGTCCACCGTCTTGTAAGGGTTCGAAAAAGCCGGGTCAACCATGCGAGGGTTACGCGCGAGATCAATTAACGGTGCAGCGTCGAATTCAACACGATTCAGAGTCTTTCCGTAATACAGATCGAGCGTGCCAGGTGCGCCATGTGACATCTCATGGATCAAAACATCCGCAATTCTGGATTCATCGTATTTGGTTGTGCGAAAAAAATCATCCAGGTGTTCCGGGTAAATCTTGATGAATCTCTTGACTGATTCTTTATGTGCAGTCCCATTAGTTACCGCCTGCTTCCACCGCTTGTAATCAGGCACGTCCAGTGCCGCCACCGCGCTGACATCGGCTTTTCGGAACGACACATTAGTGAGCGTGAAGGCATCGAGATCCTTGCGTATTGCACGCAGTTTTAGCCCGATATGTTGAGCGGCTTCGTCGGATCCTGTCCCAAACAGATATTTGAGAACCTTGCGAACCTCGTCGTCTGCCTCTACATCGGCCAACAAACGGATGGCACTGTCCAGTTTGGCTTTGGCGGCGGGAATAGCTTTCTTCATGTAACGTTGGGTGTAGCTTTTTGGCATGATCCTGTGCCACGGCAGGGTAGGCAGTTTGAATTTGTAATTGAAATTTTCCAGTTTGGCTCCCCAAGGCTGACCCAATCGGTTCAGGGCGTACCATTCGTCATTACGGCGTATTCCCCATACCTGGAAGACATCCTGGGAAGTTTGCGCGGGACGCCAGGTTCCCAGGCGAATAGTGTCAGGGTCGGCGGTTGCGGCCAGTTGGTGGTGTGGCGTTATACCCGACCATTTGCGCGCATTGACAATCGCGTTATCCAACGCGGCCACGCTGCTGCGCCACGTTTTGCGCAACAGTTTTGCGCCTTGTAAAAACAAGTCGGATGCTCCGTCCAGCGGATTGAACAGGGTGCTCACCAATCCGAGCCCCGTGGTTGCCATTGCGCTGGCCTTGGTAGCAAGGCTCATGCTTTTGGCGGCAAGACTGGCAACCTGAGCGACGGCTCCGACGACTAACAAAACGGTCATTGCGGCTTCTATAGTACAGGCCGCTACCCCTTGGAATTGTCGATCCAGATCGTCTGAGTTCAGGTCTTCGATACAGGATTTGAAGGGCACGACAAAGTTGAGAAACGTATCCAGATCCTTTTCCCGTTTTGCGCGCAATGCCTCCAGCCGGGTCTGTCCCCAGCACTCTTTCACCAATTCGTCGTAGGTCGCAATGGGTCTGTGCTTGAGTACGAAGTTCACCAATGGGTCGAACTCTGTCGAATAGAAACTCTGGTAATAACCGTTGATTTCTGGCGTTGATGGAGACGCTGCCAATTCACCGATTTTTTCGATCACACCAGGACTGACGTTGACGAGGCCGGGCGTGACCCCATGGGTATAACACTCGATGTTCGTGGGCAGTTGGAGCACCTTCGCCGGAGGAGAATAGTTTTTCTCACTGCTGCGAACGGTTGTGTTTAAAAGGTTTTCCCCTTGGATAAGCGCAGCCAGCCCGGTGTTTTCGCGACAGGTTCCGTGCAAGGTGAATAATTCGTAACACGTCACTCGACCTTCGAAGTGTGAACAGATGACTACACCGTAGCGACCCTTTGCCTCATCGATGTCCTTATGACTTTCAGTGGGTTTGCGCTCGGTTACCTTCAGGACCGCTTCAATGGTCGAAGCGATGGGGTTTGTGGGAAGGCTGGTGATCGATTGGAGTTTCGCGACTGAGGGTCTGACGGTGAGCATCGTCACCTTGCCTTTTAGCAGGCGTGTCCGATCAGGCAGTGGCATTGATGAAAAAGCCTGCTTCAAATGCATGTTCATTGCTTGTACATGCACCACATAGTCGCGATTGAATTGACGGTGAAACTCACCGTCAGGAGAAATCAGGTTGGGAAGCATTTGGGGAAACGCTTTGTAAATGCTTTCGCCATTCTTCAGATCCCAGTCACCGGTCCCCAGGTCATTGGACATGTGCAGTTCGACAGGCGATACGGGAAACGGGTCGGCGTAAGCGTCCTCCAGCGGTCGATTTTTCTGTTGGTGAAGGACGTCGTTTTCAAGATAGGTACATCCTTTGGCGACCTGCGTGAGGATGTCCAGTGCGACGCTTTTGCGAGTTGGTAGGGGGCGAGACAATGTTTCAGCGGTTTCGGCAAGCGTCTTGGCATGTCGGGCGTACGCGCCTAATGCCACTTCAAGCGAGTCCGTGACCGACTTCTCTACGTCATCCGGCGTGATGATTTTGTTGAGCAGCCCCCAATCAATCACCGGGTCCACGGCAGCCAGAGCGTCAAGCGTCTTTCGCGACTCGGAGACCGAATCAAACTTCAACAGTTGGCGTAGTTGTGCATAAGTCATCGAGCGCGTCGATCCCGGCGCAATGATTTCCTGCACCGAGACGATCCGGCAAAATTCGACCCATTGCGGCGTGCCCAGTGACAGGGTGGAAGGCAGATCTCTTACCAGAAATTCCGGTGCGGCCTCTGCCAGCAACAGGTGAGCGGCCAGTGCCGCATTTTTTTCGGTAATCCGGTGGTTCTCGATCAGGTGCCTTTCGAATTCCGATTGAATGTCGGCGAAGGATTTTTCCATGTGCTCGACAGCATACAAGTTGAAACCTGCCACATGATTGCGAGGCTCTTGTCCGCCGACGCCCGGATGTAGATCGAGCAAGAACGAAGTCAGCATTATTTGCTTAAGCGACTCATCTGATTGGGGTTGGTTTTCTTGCGCCCCATACCAGCCCAGATCCCGCACGTAAGCGTTGGCCCAGTCAAAAGCGATGGGACTGGAAACAAGTTTTTCAAGAACGCCCTCAGCCTCCGAGCGTTTGAAGGGGGTAGACCGTCCTCCGAAAATGCTATTGACCAGATGCTCAAGTAACGACTGATCCTTGATGTAACTGGTGATGAGTGTGCGAAATTCACTGCGCTGAACGGCAGAGAGAGTGACTGAGTTATCTCCCCCGGCTTTGATCATCTCCCAATAGTTACCCAGCGGTGGACTCACTGGAGGCTTCAGTTCCATGAATTCTGTCAGCCTGGAAACTTCGGCGGCAGTTTGGGGAGTGATGTAATCATGGAATTTCAGCCATTGCGCCAACTCGACATGGTCAGCGAGAGAGATGACGCCACCGGTCAATGGCGCCATTTCAACCAATGCAAGAAGATCATCTGTCAGATCCGGTGCAAGTTTGAATGCGTTCGCAAAGCCAACTGTTTTGCCAGAGTATCTTGCGTTTACTTCGCCTTCGGAAGTTACTTCGAACAGCGAGTGTTCGGGAATGTTGAAGGTTGCCATTAATTTTTTGAAAGCGTTTTGTTCGGACATTTTCTGCAGCAGATCCCGACCGGGTTGCAGAGCGTCATCAAGCGTCGACCCGGACTCCAGGGAAATGACGGCACCTTTCAAGTTGATGGCTTGCGAAGGGCTAAGTTCTTCTGCTCGCTGATTTAGTTTGTCTACAATTTCCATCCGCTCATTGATGTCGCTTTGAACATGGCGATATTGAATGGTGGTGTCGGGAATAGATCGGGATAAGAAACGTTGATCTGGAGAGTTTGCATGTTTGAGGGTCATGATTAGATTCGTTGTTTTGGGTGGTGTTTGAAAGATCCTCTTTTGTTATCTGGCGTTAATCAAGAGTTGCTGTGTAAGTGCGTTTTGCTGGTGGTGTTAATTTTGAGTTATGTCATTTATTAATTGCCTATGGAAGACGATCCCTTCATTGCCACTTGAAGGGATTTTATTGTCGATATATCTATTTAATAATGCTCTTTACCTTGTCCCGCAACTGATCAATGGAAAACGGCTTGCCGATGACTGACATGCCTTCCGGCACATCTATGCTCTCGGCATAACCACTGGCAAACAGGATCGGCAATTCAGGGCGCAGCATCCGTGCCTGCGTCGCCAGTTCTCGGCCGTCCATCACCGGCAGACCCACATCGGTCATCATCAAATCGATGTGCTGGTCTTCATCGTTGAGAAACTCCAGCGCCTGTTCGCTGCCATCGGCCTCAAGGACCTTGAATTCCAGCTCCTCCAAGACGTCGACGATCAGCATGCGCACAATGGCATCGTCTTCTACTACCAGGATGATGGACGGGTCGGAGGACATAAGAGGGCTCTCAAGTGAAATTCAGGGTCGCCGGTCGATCGAAGTCGCCGGGCTCTAGCATGAGTAAGTGGCGGATCCCGACAAGTTCCCAGCACTGTGCAAAAAAGAATAGCTGCACAAGAGGCGGCAGGATAACCGCTCCTTTGACCGAGAACAGCTAAATGCAGGGATTTGCCCGCATACACCTCAGAAAATTGGATCAATGTGCCAGTTTTGGGGCAAACTCCTTGGTTTTGAACAGTTCGACAAGGCCTTCCCATGACCCCTGCGTCTTCGGTTGATGAGCAACGATTCCGTAAACTTCTGAGCCGCAACATCAGCCTGCCGTTGGGTGTCGGTGTGCTCAGTGCGGTGTTCTTTGTCTCGCTGATCACATACCTCCTGTCGGTGATCCAGTGGGTCGAACACACCGACCGGGTGATCAATAACGCCAATGAAGCGGCAAAGCTGACCGTTGATCTGGAAACCGGGATGCGGGGTTTTCTGCTGAGCGGCGATGAGCATTTCCTCGACCCTTACGAAACGGCCAAGCCGAGAATCGCGGTTGCGCTCAATACCTTGCTCGAACTCACCGCCGACAACCCGGTTCAAACCGACCGTCTGCACAGGCTTCAGGCCTTGCAGCAGGAGTGGGCCAACTACGCGCAGTCGCTTATCGATCTGCAGCGCGCCAGCGGCGATTATCGCAGTGTCGTCAAGGCCGGGCGGGGCAAGCGGCTTACCGATGAGATCCGCAAGCAGTTCGCAGACGTGATCGACATGGAGCAGCAGTTGCGTACCACGCGCAACGAGGACGTGCGCCGCACCACGATCTGGAGCATCACCCTTTACCTGTTGTTCATTCTCGGTATCAGCGGTTTGCTGGCCTATATCGGCCGTCGTGATTTGCTCAACCTTTCCCAAAGTTACAGCGCCAACCTCGCCGCGCAACAGGCCAGCGCTTCGCGTCTGGAACAGCAAGCGTGGCTGCGCAATGGCCAGACCGAACTGGCCGAGCAGGTGTTGGGGCAACTCTCCCTCAATCTGCTGGGGCGCAACATCCTGCAGTTCTGCGCGCAATATCTGGGCTCGGCCGTCGCCGCTATCTATGTGCGTGAAGAACATGGTGGCCTCAAGCGTGTGGCGTCATACGGTTTTTCTCGCGAGCAGGAAGAGCGCGAGCAGCAGATTCACAGTGATGAAGGGATTATCGGTCAGGTGGCGCAACAGGCTCGCCTGATTCGTCTTGATAACGTGCCGAGCGACTACTTCAAAGTCAGTTCCGGCCTGGGCGAAGGCCTGCCGCATAGCGTGCTCGTGGTGCCCACCAGCGACGATGACCGGGTAAACGGCGTGATCGAACTGGGCTTCCTGCGCCCCTTGAACGACCGCGACATCGAGTTGCTTGAGCTGATCGCCGGCAACATCGGTACGTCGATCGAGGCCGCTCGTTATCGTCAGCGTTTGCAGGAAGTACTCGCCGAAACCCAGCAACTCAACGAAGAGCTGCAAGTTCAGCAAGAAGAACTCAAGACCGCCAACGAAGAGCTTGAAGAGCAGTCGCGGATTCTCAAGGAGTCCCAGGCTCACCTGGAAACCCAGCAAGTCGAGCTGGAGCAGACCAACGAACAACTCGCTGATCAGGCTCAGATCCTCGCCGACCAGCGCGATGCGATGGACCTGAAGAACACCGAACTCAATCAAGCCCAGGTACAGCTTGAAGAGCGCGCCGAAGAATTGCAGCGTTCGAGCAAGTACAAGTCCGAATTCCTTGCCAACATGTCCCACGAACTGCGCACGCCGCTGAACAGTTCGTTGATCCTGGCCAAGTTGCTGGCAGAGAACCCTCAGGAAAACCTCAGTGCCGAGCAGGTGAAGTTCGCCGAGTCGATCTACTCCGCCGGCAATGACTTGCTCAATCTGATCAATGACATTCTCGATATTTCCAAGGTCGAGGCCGGCAAGCTGGAAATGCGCCCTGAAAACACCAGCGTTGCGCGGCTGGTGGACGGGCTGCGCGGGATGTTCGAGCCGATGGCCGCTGACAAGCAGTTGAAGTTTGAAGTCGACTTGCAGCCCGGTTCGCCGATGATGCTGTTCACTGACCGCCAGCGCCTGGAGCAAGTGATCAAGAATCTGCTGTCGAACGCGGTGAAATTTACCGAAAAAGGCACGGTCAGCCTGACAGTGGCGTCTCAACCAAACGATGGCATCGCCTTTATTGTCCGCGACTCCGGGATCGGCATCGCCGCCCACCAGCAGGAGAGCATTTTCGAAGCCTTTCGCCAGGCCGACGGCACCACCAATCGCCGTTATGGCGGCACGGGCCTGGGCTTGTCGATTTCCCGGGACCTGGCCGCGTTGTTGGGCGGTTCGATCAGCGTCACCAGCGAGCCGGGGCAGGGCAGTGTGTTCACCCTAGTGCTGCCGCAGCAATACGTTGAGCCGAACGAAGTGCCGGTTGCACCGATGCAGGCCACGCCCGTCGCCATGGCACCGAGAGCGGCATCGCCTGCGCTGGTGCCGCTGATTGCCGAAGTCGATATCCCGCGTTTCGACGATGACCGCAGCAAGGCGCCATTCACCACCCGTTGCATCCTGGTAGTGGAAGACGAGCCAAACTTTGCACACATCCTCTACGATCTGGCGCACGAACTGGGTTATCAATGCCTGGTCGCCCACGGCGCCGATGAAGGCTACGACCTGGCCAAAGAGTTCATTCCAGACGCCATTCTGCTGGACATGCGCCTGCCCGATCATTCCGGGCTGACGGTCTTGCAGCGTCTAAAAGAACATGCCGAAACCCGCCATATTCCAGTTCACGTGATTTCCGTCGAAGACCGGGTCGAGGCCGCCATGCACATGGGCGCCATCGGTTATGCGGTCAAGCCGACCACCCGCGAAGAACTCAAGGACGTGTTCGCCCGCCTCGAAGCCAAGCTGACCCAGAAGGTCAAGCGAGTGCTGTTGGTGGAAGACGATGATTTGCAGCGCGACAGCATTGCTCGCCTGATCGGCGACGAAGATATCGAGATCACCGCCGTCGGCTTCGCCCAGGAAGCGCTCGATTTGCTGCGTACGACCATTTTCGACTGCATGATCATCGACCTGAAGCTGCCGGACATGCTCGGTAACGATCTGCTCAAGCGCATGTCGACCGAAGATATTTGCTCGTTCCCGCCGGTCATCGTCTACACCGGACGCAACCTGACCCGGGACGAGGAGACCGAACTGCGCAAGTACTCCCGCTCGATCATCATCAAGGGTGCTCGGTCACCGGAGCGTTTGCTGGATGAGGTCACACTCTTTCTGCACAAAGTCGAATCCAGGTTGTCCCATGAACGCCAACGGATGCTCAAGACCGCGCGCAGCCGCGACAAGGTCTTCGAGGGCCGCAAAGTGCTGCTGGTGGACGACGATGTACGCAACATCTTCGCCCTGACCAGCGCGCTGGAGCAAAAGGGTGCAGTCGTGGTCATCGGCCGGAACGGCCGTGAAGCGATTGAAAAACTGAATGAAGTCGAGGACATCGATCTGGTGTTGATGGACGTGATGATGCCGGAGATGGATGGTTTCGAAGCCACCATCGAGATCCGCAAGGACCCGCGCTGGCGCAAGCTGCCGATCATTGCGGTCACGGCCAAGGCCATGAAGGACGATCAGGAGCGCTGCCTGCAAGCCGGCTCCAACGATTACCTGGCCAAACCCATCGACCTGGATCGCCTGTTCTCGCTGATTCGCGTGTGGTTACCGAAGATGGAACGCATTTAGTGGAACGCATTAATTCAGTGGAGCGAAACAGCGAAATCGAATTGCGGTTGTTGATCGAGGCGATCTACCTCAAGTACAGCTACGACTTTCGCGACTACTCCGGCGCTTCGATCAAGCGCCGGGTCAAGCATGCGTTGGTGCAATTTGAGTGCAACACCATTTCGGCCCTGCAAGAGAAGGTGCTGCACGATCCGACCGCGTTCATGCAGTTGCTGCAATTGCTGACGATTCCGGTCAGCGAAATGTTTCGCGACCCTTCGCATTTCCTGGCGATCCGCAAGGAAGTGGTGCCACTGCTCAAGACGTATCCGTCGATCAAGATCTGGATTGCCGGTTGCAGCACGGGCGAAGAAGTCTATTCGATGGCGATTCTGCTGCGCGAAGAAGGCTTGCTCGATCGCACTATCATTTACGCCACCGACATCAATCCGCGGTCGTTGGAGAAGGCCAAGCAGGGGATTTTCTCCATGGAAAACGTCCGCGCCTACACTCATAACTACCAGCAGGCAGGTGGCCAGCGTTCGTTCGCCGACTACTACACGGCAGCGTATGGCTACGCGATTTTCGACAAGACGTTGTGTGAGAACGTGACCTTCGCCGATCACAGTCTGGCGACCGATAGCGTGTTCTCAGAAACCCAATTAATTTCGTGTCGTAATGTTTTGATCTACTTTAATAAAAAGCTTCAGGACCGTGCGTTCGGTTTGTTCCATGAATCCCTTTGTCATCGTGGATTCCTGGTGCTGGGCAGTAAGGAAACCCCGGATTTTTCGGCCTTCGGCAACCAGTTTGTGCCCTTGGTCAAGCAAGAACGGATCTACCGTAAATCATGAATAATGCAGCGGATTTGCCTACTGTGGAGGCTATCGTGATTGGTGCTTCGGCTGGAGGCGTGGAGGCGTTGCTGGATATTCTCAGCCCGCTGCGCGAAGGCTTCGCGCTGCCGATCATTGTGGTGCTGCACCTGCCGGACGAGCGTCGCAGCCACTTGGCTGAAGTGTTCGATCGGCGCGTGGCCATGCGTGTTCAGGAGGCCCGTGACAAGACACAGATCGAAGCGGGAACGCTGTATTTCGCCATGCCCGGCTATCACTTGTCGGTAGAGCACGACCGCACCTTTTCCCTGAGCCTGGAGGATCGCGTGCATTATTCACGGCCCGCCATTGATTTCCTGTTCGAGTCGGCTGCCGATGCCTACGGCCCGACCCTGGCCGCCGTGCTGCTGACCGGCGCGAACCGCGACGGCGCCAGCGGTCTGGCTCAGGTAAAGCGTCACGGGGGCCTGACCATCGTGCAGGACCCAAACGAAGCCCAGGTCGCAACCATGCCTCGGGCAGCGCTGGATTTGCATTACCCGGATCACATTCTCCCTATACGCGGCATCGGCCGTCTGCTTGTCGAGCTGGAACGAATAGCATGCTGAGTAACATCCAAGCCAAATTGTTGATTGTCGACGATCTGCCCGAGAACCTGCTGGCGCTTGAGGCATTGATCAAGCGTGAAGACCGCATTGTCTATAAAGCCTTGTCCGCCGACGAAGCCTTGTCGTTGCTGCTGCAACACGAATTCGCCATGGCCATTCTCGATGTGCAGATGCCGGGCATGAACGGCTTTGAACTGGCCGAGTTAATGCGCGGCACGGAAAAAACCAAGAACATCCCGATCGTGTTTGTCAGTGCCGCCGGCCGCGAATTGAATTACGCGTTCAAGGGCTACGAGAGCGGTGCCGTGGACTTCCTGCACAAGCCGTTGGACATTCATGCGGTCAAGAGCAAGGTCAACGTATTCGTCGACCTGTATCGCCAGAGCAAGGCGATGAAGCAACAAGTCGAAGAACTGGAACAGGCTCGCCGCGAACAGGAAGCGCTGCTCAAGCAATTGCAAACCACCCAGAATGAGCTGGAGCAAGCGGTGCGCATGCGTGATGACTTCATGTCGATTGTCGCCCACGAAGTGCGCACGCCGCTCAATGGCCTGATCCTCGAAACCCAGTTGCGCAAGATGCACCTGGCCCGTGACAACGCGTCAGCGTTCACCCTCGACAAGATGCACGCCATGGTCGACCGGGACGAGCGGCAGATCAAAAGCCTGATCCGTCTGATTGAAGACATGCTGGATGTTTCACGCATCCGCACCGGCAAGCTGTCGATTCGTACGAGCCGATTTGACCTCGTGCAATTGGTCAGCAATTTGTTGCAAAATTTTGCGCCGCAGGTCGACGCCGCCGAGTGTTCCGTTGCGTTTACAGCTGAAGCGCCAGTGGTCGGCAACTGGGACGAATTTCGTATCGAACAAGTGATTTCAAATCTGCTGACCAATGCCTTGCGTTATGGTGGCAAGAGCCGGATCGATGTACGGGTCTACAGTCACGAGGGTCAGGCGCGGGTCGAAGTGCAGGATCGCGGGATCGGTATCAGTGAAGAAAACCAGAAGCGTATTTTTCAACAGTTCGAACGGGTGTCAGCCAAGACCGTGGTCGCGGGGCTGGGACTGGGGCTGTTTATTTCGGAGCAGATCGTCGCCGCCCATGGCGGCTCCATCGCCGTCGAGAGCAAGATCAACGAGGGCGCCTTATTTCGCGTTTGTCTGCCGCTGTAGGAAAACAGCCGGATAAACGCAACCTCTGAACGACCCCATGGTCGTATCAGCAGCTATTGACCGAACAAAGGCTTCCCATGAGTGAAGATGCACAAGATGTAGTACTCATTGTCGAGGATGACCCCTCGATTCTGATGGTATTGTCCGCTTACTTGTCGGGTGAGGGTTACCGGGTGCTGCAGGCCGAAAACGGCGAGCAGGCCTTTGAAATACTGGCGAGCAAGCCACACCTGGACATGATGATCACGGACTTTCGCCTGCCCGGCGGGATTTCCGGCGTACAGATCGCCGAGCCTGCCGTGAAGCTGCGACCGGAACTCAAAGTGATTTTTATCAGCGGGTATCCGCAGGAAATACGCGAGACCGACAGCCCGATCACGCGCAAGGCGCCGATCCTCGGCAAGCCGTTCGATCTGGATGTGTTGCAAGAGATCATGCAGGAAATGCTCTCGTAAAAGGCCCCGAAGCCCCTGTTGTGGGGGCTTTCAGATACGGATCATCTCCCGCACCTTGGCCGTCAACAGGTCGAAGGTGAACGGTTTGGTGATCATCTGCATCCCCGGGTCGAGGAAGCCGCCGCGCACCGCCGCGTGTTCGGCATAACCGGTGATGAACAACACTTTCAGATCAGGCCGATACTGCCGACCGATTTCTGCCAGTTGCCGGCCATTCATTCCGGGCAACCCCACATCGCTGATCAACAGATCGATACGCTGGCCGGAATCGAGAATCGGCACCGCGCTATCGGCATCGCCGGCTTCGACGAAGGCATAGCCCAATTCACTTAATACCGCACTGACCAGCACGCGAACCGCCGGATCGTCCTCGACGATCAGCACGGTTTCGCCTTTTTGGGCGTAAGGCGCGTGTGCGATATCGACCAGCGTATCCTCGACCAGATCACCGTTATAGCGCGGCAAATACAGACTCACCGTCGTGCCGTTACCCACTTCACTCTCGATGGTCACGTGGCCGTGGGACTGTTTGCTGAAACCGTAAATCATCGACAAGCCCAAGCCCGTGCCCTGGCCGATCGGTTTCGTCGTGAAGAATGGATCAAAGGCCCTGCTGATCGTGCCCTCCGGCATGCCGCAGCCGGTATCGGTCACGCGCAGTACCACGTAATCACCCGGTTGCAAGTTGCTGTGGACCTGGGTGAAGCCCTTGTCCAGGTGCTGATTTGAGGTGTTGACCACCAGTTTTCCGCCTTCAGGCATGGCGTCACGGGCGTTCAGCACCAGGTTGAGCAGGGCGCTTTCGAGCTGATTGGGGTCGGCCTCGGCCACCCACAGGTCCTCGCTCAATTGCATGTCCAGATGAATACTTTCGTTGATGCTGCGCTGCAAGAGTTCACCCATGGACACCACCAGGGTGTTCATGTCCACGGGTTTGGAATCCAGCGACTGGCGTCGGGAAAACGCCAGCAGACGATGAGTCAGGCCTGCCGCGCGATTGGCGGAGGTCACCCCCAGATCGATCAGGCCGTCCAGGTCATCAGTGCGCCCCCGGGCCAGGCGTCGACGCAGCAACTCCAGGCTGCCAATGATGCCGGTGAGCATGTTGTTGAAGTCGTGCGCGATGCCGCCGGTGAGTTGGCCGACCGCTTCCATTTTCTGCGACTGCCTGAGGGCTTCTTCGTTGTGTCGCAGTTGGGCGGTGCGTTCCTCGACCTGTTGCTCGAGGGTTTCCAACGTGTTTTGCAGGCGCAGTTCGCTTTGGCTCAAATCAATCAACCGGTCCCTGGCTTCATACTGCCGTCGTCGTCCGCGCAACGCAGTGGTGACGAGGCTGATCAACGTCACCGGATGAAACGGGCGCTCGAGAAAGGTCACGTTGCCCAGCTGCGGGCCGAGACGCGATGCGGGGTTCTGTTCCGGGCCGCCGTGGTGGGTCAGCAGTACGATCGGCAGGTCTGACCAGGCCGGTTGTTGCTCGATCAAACTCAGCAGCGGTTCGAGATCACAACCCAGCAAGGCTTCCGAAGCAATCACCAGCAGGCCGGCACCTTGCGCGAGCTCGCTGCACAGCGTGCCCAGATCCCGGGTCACCAGGCCTTCGAAACCCGCCTCGTTGAGCATCATCAGCGCAATCTGGCTGTCGCGCCCCAGCGGCGCGAGAATGATCGCGCGCTCGGACATCGCCTCGACAACCCTCACCGGACATCATCCTTGAGGAGTGGCTGGCTGGCGCCCATATAGGTCGGCACGCCGCGCAATACGCCCTGGAATGCATCCAAAGGTTCACCGATGGTCATGCCCGTGCTGCCGATGCGGTATTCGCGAATGGTCGATTCGTGGCTGCCGGTGCGTTTCTTGATAATTGAAATGGCCCGGCGAACCTTGCCCAGGGCTTCGAAGTAACGCAACAGAATCACCGTGTCAGCCAGATAAGTAATGTCGACCGGCGCCTGCATGTCCCCGACGAGCCCGTGTTGGGCCACGGTCATGAACGTCGCGGCGCCTCGGCGATTGAGGTACAGCAGCAGCTCGTGCATGTGCAGCACCAGTGCGTTTTCCTCGGGCATCGCAGCCTGATAACCGTTGATGCTGTCGATCACCACCGTTTTGATCTCACGCTGATCAACACAGCGACGAACCCGGTGGGAGAACTCGCCGGGGGACAGTTCGGCGGCGTCGACTTGCTCGATCAGCAGGTTGCCGGTGTCTTGCAGCGCCTGCAGATCGATGCCCATGTTGTTCATGCGTTCGAACAGCAGCCCCAGCTCTTCGTCGAAGATAAACAACGCGGCTTTCTCACCCCGAGCGACAGCTGCCGCAGCGAAGATCATCGAGATCAGCGACTTGCCGGTACCGGCCGGGCCGAGGATCAGCGTGCTGGACCCTGTTTCGATGCCGCCGCCGAGCAGCGCGTCCATTTCGTCGATGCCGCTGGTCAACTGCTGGCGGGTGTAACCGCCACGGTGTTCAGCCGCGATCAGACGAGGGAACACGTGAACGCCGTCGCCCATGATGGTGAAGTCATGAAAACCGCCGCGGTACTTCTGGCCACGGTATTTCACGACGCGGATCCGCCGGCGTTCGGCGCCATAGTTGGGCGTCAGTTCTTCGAGGCGAACCACCCCGTGCGCCACGCTGTGGACGGTCTTGTCGAGGGATTCGGTGGTCAGGTCATCCAGCAACAGTACGGTCGCGTTGTAACGCACGAAGTAGTGCTTGATCGCCAGAATCTGTCGGCGATAACGCAAGGAGCTTTGGGCGAGTAAACGGATTTCGGAAAGGCTGTCGAGCACCACTCGGGTCGGTTTGACCCGTTCGACCGCTTCGAAAATCTGTTTGGTCGCTTCACCCAGCTCAAGGTCCGAGGAATACAGGAGGCTTTGCTGATGGTCGGCATTGAGCAGGCTTTCTGGCGGTGTCAGCTCGAAGATGTGAATGTTTTCATCCAGCTCCCAACCGTGGGACAACGCCCCCTGGCGCAGCTCGCGCTCGGTTTCCGACAGCGTGATGTACAACGAGCGCTCGCCGGCACGGGCGCCGGCCAACAGAAAATGCAATGCGATGGTGGTTTTGCCGGTTCCAGGTTCACCCTCCAGCAAAAACACATGGCCGCGGGACAATCCACCGGCCAGGATGTCATCCAGACCTTCGATGCCGGTGGCGGCTTTTGCACTGAACAACTCGTTAGATGTAGACAAAAAAAACCCTCTCATGACTAGGGGAAGCGAGGCAGCAGGCCTGAAGTGCCTGAATGGACTGCCTGATCACTTGACCTTTTGTCGATGCGACGGTTCAACCTTTTTGTTGGCGTGATGGAGGGTGCCGTTACAAGCCCTGCTGCAACGCTGGATCATCAGGATTGAGCTGTTCCAGCTGCGCCAAAAGGATCTGTACGTTCTGCAGTTGTCCGCTTTCCTTCCAGTAATTGATCAGCAGCACCCGCGCCTTGCGATCGGCCGGATGGCGCTGAACGATTTCCTGCAACTGCTTTTGCGCCGCTTCCAGTTCTTGCTCCCCATGCAGGGTGGTCGCCAGGTCGTAGCGGTAATCCTTGTTGTTCGGATCAATCTCGACCGCTTTGGACAGACCGAGCAGGGCGAACTCGCTTTGCCCGTGATGCAGCAACCAAAGCCCCAAGGCGTGTTGCAGGTAGGCCGAGTCGGGTTGAGCCTTCAACTGTTTCGCCAGCAATTGCCGGGCTGCGTCGCTTTGGCCTTGTTTATCCAGGACTTCAATCTGCATGACCAGCGCCGGCAGATTGACCGGGGCTAGCTGCAACGAGCGTTCCAGCGCCTGCTGTGCCTCTTTCAATTCGCTGTTGTGCAGGTGCAGGCGGGCCAGTTGGTATTGGGTTTCGGCGCTTTCCGGCTGGCTCTTCAGGACCTGTTCCCAAGCATCGATGGCTTGCTGCAACGGCCCGAAATACAAGCCCAGGTCATCCGGCGACAAGCCCAACAGCGCGTTGATTGCGGCAGACCGAACGCTTTGTTCGCTGTCATCCAGCAACGGCCCGATCAGAAGACTGCGCTGCCCGCTGGGCACCAGTCCGCCGATGCTTTTTATCGCCGCAATGCGCACGTCGGGCGAGGAGTTTTGCAGGTCTGCGTCCGCCAGTTTCAGGGCTTGTGGGCTGGGGTAATTAGGCAGTTCGGCATGCAGCCAGACACGACGTTTGGGCGACAGGTCTGGGCGACCCAATTGCTGGTACAGAACCCGTGCGGCCCCCGGTTGCCCGGCGCGCGCCTGGGTCAACGCTTCGCTGTATCCGCGCTTGATGGCTTCCGGCACCACGGGTGTCGTGCTACGCAGAAAAAACCAGGCAAGAGCTATGGCGAACAGGACACAGAGGCTGATGAGCAAGTAGCGGCGGGACTGGGGCATGCAGGAATCCGGGGGCTGGCGGCTTTTGCAAAGCTGTCAGCTTCGGTCAGGTGGGCGTGTGAGTCAAACCCTGACTCAGTTCAATGCCGGCGATTTTGCCTACAGGTCGCGTCGACATTGAAACCCATCGAAGCGTCGTCTTCGCGCGCAAGCTCGCTCCCACAGGGGATTTGTATTGATTTCACGACCGATAAAAAAAAGCCCCGCGACCGAATGAGGCGCAGGGCTAAAAAATTGGTCGGTTGCGGCCAACCAAAGGAGCTCTTTAAAAACTTACTTGCTGGCGACCGTCTCGGGTTGCCAGCCACCGCCAAGGGCTTTGTAAATCGCGACAATGCCGCGGTACAGATCGGTTTCGGCCAGGGCCTGGGTATCTTCGGCTGCCAGGCGCTCACGTTGGGCGTCCAGCAGGACGAGGAAGTCCACGGTGCCTTCGCGGTAGCGAATTTCGGCCAGGTCTGCGGCGGCACGGCTTGCTTCGCTTTGACGGATCAGCGAAATCAACCGTTGCTGACGTTTGCCGTAATCGCTGAACGCGTTTTCCGATTCTTCCAGTGCCAGCAGCACTTGCTGCTCGTAGGTTGCGAGCGCGCCTTCGGCATCGGCATCGGCGCCGCGCAGGCGGGCCCGGACGCTGCCCAGATCAAACGCTGCCCAGGTAATGCTTGGGCCGAGCGCCCAGGCATTGGCTGCCGCGGAACCGATTTGCGAACCACGCCCGGCGGTGAAGCCCAGGAAGCCGCTGAGGCTGACCCGAGGGAACAAATCAGCCTTGGCCACGCCGATACGGGCAGTGGCGGAGGCCAGTTTGCGCTCGGCGCTGAGGATGTCCGGACGACGTTGCAGCAATTCACCCGGATCACCAATCGGCAACGCCTTGGCGATGGCCGGCAAGTCTTTTGGACTCAGGTTGACGGTCAGTTTGTCCGGACGTTCACCCAGCAAGGTGGCGATACGGTTTTTCTGCCGAACCTGTTCGGCCTGCAACTGCGGCACGCTGGCTTCTACCGAGGCGAGGCGTGCGTCGGCACGCTCCACGTCCAGCTGATCGCCGACGCCGGCATCACGCAGGCTTTCGGTGATCTTGCGCGATTCCTGCTGGTTGTTCAGGTTGGCCAGGGCAATCTTTTCACGCAGTTGTGCACCGCGCAGTTGACCGTAGGCGTCCACCAGTTCAGCAATCATGGTGACTTGCAATTGGTACAGATCGGCTTCGGCCGCTTGCTGTTCGGCGTCGCTGGATTCCAGGTTGCGCTGGATACGGCCAAACAGGTCCAGTTCCCAGGCCATGTCCAGACCCAGGTCGTAGCGTTCGCTGTTTACCCGTTTGGTGGTCTCGCCTGGAATCTGGCCTTTACCCAAGTCACTGCTGGCGCGGCTGGTGATGGTTGGCATGGCGTCATTGCTGACGTCATCGCGAATCGCCCGGGCCGCTTTCCAGCGGGCGAAGGCTACGCGCAGATCACGGTTGCCTTGCAGCGATTGAGTCACCAACTGGTTGAGGGTCGGGTCTTCGAACTGCTGCCACCAGATGCCTTCGAAACGCGTGCGGTCGAAGTTTTTCTGGCCGGCAGCACCATCGGTAGCGGTGGTGATGTTTGCCGGCTCAGTGGCTGGGGTCTTGTAGTCCGGGCCGACGGTACAGGCACTCAGGGCCAGTACCAGAAGACTCGGCAGGAAGGCTTTCAGGCTCATTGCTGCGCCTCCAGTTGCTTTTCCAGTTTTAGTGCCTTGGCCGCTTTGCGCTTTTCACCGCGCTCCACAAAGTTACGAATCAATACGTAGAACACTGGCGTCAGCAACAGACCGAAGAAGGTCACCCCGAGCATCCCGGAGAACACCGCCACACCCATGGCATGACGCATTTCGGCACCGGCGCCGCTGGAGAACACCAGAGGCACAACACCCATGATGAACGCGAAGGAGGTCATCAGGATCGGACGCAGACGCAGACGGCAGGCTTCCAATACCGCGGCGAGCGGGCTGAGGCCTTCGTCCTGCTGTTTATCCTTGGCAAACTCGACGATCAGAATCGCGTTCTTACACGCAAGTCCCACCAGTACGATCAATCCGATCTGGGTGAAGATGTTGTTGTCGCCTCCCGAAGCAATCACACCGGTGATGGCCGACAGCAGGGTCATCGGTACGATCAGGATCACCGCCAGTGGCAGGCTCCAGCTTTCGTACTGAGCCGCGAGCACCAGGAACGCCAGCAATACGCAGAGCGGGAACACGAACAGCGCGGTGTTGCCGGACAGAATCTGCTGGTAGGTCAGGTCGGTCCATTCATAGGTCATGCCGTTAGGCAGTTCTTCCTTGAGCAGTTTCTCGATGGCTTTTTCGGCTTGGCCGGAGCTGTAGCCGGGGGCTGCCGCACCGTTGATTTCAGCGGTGATGAAGCCGTTGTAGTGCATCACGCGGTCCGGCCCCGAGGTGTCGCTGACCTTGATGAAGGTCGCCAGCGGGATCATCTCGCCTTTGTTGTTACGCACTTTGAGCTGACCGATCTGATCCGGTTCGAGACGGAACTGCTGTTCAGCCTGAACGTTGACCTGGTAGGTACGGCCGAAGCGGTTGAAGTCGTTGGCATACAGCGAACCCAGGTAGATCTGCAGGGTGTCGAAGATGTCGCTGACGGCCACGCCGTGAGTCTTGGCTTTTTCCCGGTCGATGGCGGCATCGACCTGCGGCACGTTCACGGTGTAGCTGGTGAACAGGGCGGCCAGTTCCGGCACGTTGTGACTCTTGGTGATGATGTTCATGGTTTCTTTGTACAGCTCGTCGTAACCCAGGTTGCCCCGGTCTTCGATCTGCAGGCGGAAACCACCGATGGTGCCCAGGCCTTGTACCGGTGGCGGCGGGAAGATCGCCATGTAGGCTTCTTGAATCCCGGCGAACTGGCCATTCAGTGCACCGGCAATCGCACCGGCGGACATGCTCGGGTCTTTGCGCTCGTCGAACGGTTTGAGGGTCACAAAAACGATGCCAGCGTTAGGACTGTTGGTGAAGCCGTTGATCGACAGGCCAGGGAAGGCCACCGCACTTTCCACGCCAGGCTGTTTCAGGGCCAGGTCGGACATGCGTTTGATCACGTCTTCGGTACGGTCCAGGCTCGAGGCGTCCGGGAGTTGCGCGAAAGCCACCAGGTATTGCTTGTCCTGGCCGGGTACGAAACCGGTCGGGGTGCTGGAGAAACCGAAGAAGGTCAACACCATCAAGCCTGCGTACAGCAGCAGGGCAATACCGCTGCTGCGGATAACCCGGCCTACCGTGCCGACATAACTATGGCTGGCCTTGTCAAAGAAACGGTTGAACGGACGGAACAGCCAGCCACCGAAGATCTTGTCGAGGACCCTGGAGAAACGATCTTTCGGTGCGTCATGGCTTTTGAGCAACACAGCAGCCAGTGCAGGCGACAGGGTCAGTGAGTTGAACGCCGAGATCACGGTCGAGATCGCAATGGTCAAGGCGAACTGTTTGTAGAACTGACCGGTCAAGCCCGAGATGAACGCCGCCGGGATAAACACGGCACACAGCACCAGCGCGGTCGCGATGATCGGGCCGGTCACTTCACGCATGGCCCGCTTGGTTGCTTCGACCGGTGTCAGTCCCAGTCCAATGTTTCGCTCGACGTTCTCCACCACCACGATGGCGTCGTCCACCACGATACCGATGGCGAGTACCAATCCGAACAGCGACAGGGCGTTCAGCGAGAAGCCGAACAGGTGCATCACGGCAAACGTACCGATCAGCGAAACGGGCACCGCCACCAACGGAATGATCGAGGCGCGCCAGGTTTGCAGGAACAGGATCACCACCAACACAACGAGGATCAGCGCTTCGAAGAGGGTGTGAACCACCGCCTCGATGGAGCCGCGCACGAAGATCGTCGGGTCATAGACGATGCTGAAGTCCATGCCTTCCGGGAAGTTCTTTTTCAGTTCGGCCATCTTGTCGCGAACTTCGTTAGAGATCTCGATCGCGTTCGAACCAGGGCGCTGGAAGATCGGGATCGCCACCGCCGGTTGGTTGTTCAGCAGCGAACGCAACGCGTATTGGCTAGAACCCAATTCAATCCGAGCGATGTCTTTCAGGCGCGTGATTTCACCGTTGTCGCCGGAGCGAATGATGATGTTCTCGAACTCTTCCTCAGAAACCAGACGGCCCTGAGTGTTGACCGACAGCTGGAACGCAGTGGCATTCGGCGCAGGCGGCGCACCCAGTGCACCGGCAGCAACCTGACGGTTCTGTTCACGGATCGCGGTCACTACATCGGTCGCGGTCAGGTTGCGCGAAGCGGTTTTGTTTGGATCAAGCCAGACCCGCAGTGAGTAGTCGCCCATACCGAACAGCTGCACGTCGCCGACACCGCCCAGACGCGCCAGCTCATCCTTGATGTTGAGCAAGGCGTAGTTGGACAGGTAGAGCATGTCGTAGCGTTTGTCCGGCGAGGTCAAGTGCACAACCATGGTCAGGTCGGGCGAAGCCTTGTCGACGGTGATACCGATGCGCGTCACCTCTTCTGGAAGTTTCGGCTCGGTCCGGGTCACACGGTTCTGCACCTGTACCTGTGCGTTGTCCAGGTCGGTGCCCAGGGCAAAGGTGATGGTCAGGGTGATCTTTCCGTCAGCAGTGGACTGAGAGGACATGTACAGCATGTTCTCGACGCCGGTAATGGCTTGCTCCAGGGGAGCGGCCACGGTTTCACCGATGACTTTTGGGTTGGCGCCGGGGAAGTTGGCACGGACCACAACGGTCGGTGGCACGACTTCCGGGTATTCGCTGATCGGCAACTGGAACAGCGAGATGGCACCGGCGATCAGGATCAGCAGCGACAGTACCGCTGCGAAGATCGGCCGTGAGATGAAGAATTGGGAAAAATTCATCGGAGTTGTCGTCCCTTAACCGCGTGGAGTCGCAGCAGCCAGTTTCACAACCGAACCCGGCGCGACCTTGGCAGGTGCGACTTGGGGCAGGTTGCTGGCTTCCAGCGCTTGTCGTTGTTGTGCGAGTGCCGCGAGGGTTTGTTCACTGGCCATCGGGATCACTTCAGGGGTGACCGGCGAGCCAGGGCGAACCCGTTGCAGACCCTTGACGATGACGGTGTCATCCTTGTTCAGGCCGCTGCGCACGATGCGCAAACCTTCGATTTTCGGACCCAGCTCGACGGCGCGATAGACTGTCTTGTTGTCGGCATCCATCACCAGCACGAATTTTTTGCCCAGATCGGTGCCGACGGCTTCGTCGTTGATCAGCACGGCGGAGTAGGTGCCGCTGCCGACCAGTTTCAAACGGGCATACAAGCCAGGGGTGTATTGTCCGTCGGCGTTATCAAAAACAGCGCGACCGCGGATGGTGCCGGTTTTCGGGTTGACCTGG
The DNA here is from genome assembly GCF_054897715.1 of Pseudomonas sp. RT6P73. Lineage (NCBI taxonomy): Bacteria > Pseudomonadati > Pseudomonadota > Gammaproteobacteria > Pseudomonadales > Pseudomonadaceae > Pseudomonas > Pseudomonas sp. RT6P73. The sequence continues at coordinate 2,517,337 of NZ_JBUBUV010000002.1, forward strand.
TTGTCGACGAAGTTCATCACGCCCTGGTGCGGGTTGCCGTCTTCGTTGGACAGGCCGAGGTAAACCGGGGTGGTGGCGCCGCGTTTGCCCTGACGAGCGAGCTGGGTGTATTTGAGGAACACACGTTCATCGGCGTCGAAGTAGGCGTAGACCTTGTCAGTGGAAACGACGCTGGTCAGCGCGGTGGTATCAGCGGTCACCAGGTTGCCAGCGGTGATTTCCGCACGGCTGACGCGACCACTGATGGGCGCGGTGACGCGGGTGAAGCTCAGATTCAGTTTGGCCAGATCCAGTTGAGCCTGGACCGCCCCGACGGCAGCGCGAGCTTCCTGGGAAGCGCTGGTGCGCGAATCGGCGAGTTCAGCAGAGATTGCATTACTGGTGCGCAAGCGTTCGCCGCGCTGGGCTTCGTTTTCGCTGCGGGTAGCGTTGGCGCGACCTTGGGCAACCAGTGCTTCGAGGCGGCGGACCTCGGCCTGGAAGGGACGTGGATCAATCTGGAACAGCAAGTCGCCTTTCTTGACCAGTGCACCTTCAGTGAAGGCCACTTCATCAATCTGGCCGGAGACCCGTGGACGAATTTCTACGGTTTCTGGCGCTTCAAGGCGCCCGGTGAATTCGTCCCACTCGTTGACCGGTTGTTCCAGTACCTTGGCGACACTGACTTTCGCCGCAGGCATGGTAGCGGCAGACTCCGGAGCCTTGCCGCAAGCGCTCATCACCAGTACGGCCAACATGGCCAACGGGAAGCGCAAATGTTTGAGTGACTGTTCCATGGATGCATCCGCCAATGTATTGAGATGGGCGGATGATGAGCGGCGGGGTGGTATCGCACGAATCAAATGAAGCGAAGGTAACTATCATTCGGAATGATATGAGTCTGAAGCAAGCCCTCTAGCATGCGCCTTGCATTGAGGAGCAATCAATTGGATTCATGACAATTCAGTGTTGCAGCCGATGCAAAGAAAAATCCTGAAACCATGCTAAGGCCATCGCGGGCAGGCTCCTACAGTGAAATGCATTCCAATGTAGGAGCGAGGCTTGCCCGCGAAGAGGCCATCAGCCCCAACACAAAGTCAGTGTCAGGCCAGACTATCCGGATCCCCGAAGAACATCTGAATCCTGGACCGCAACCAACGCTCACCCGGATCATTGTCCTGCGACCCGCGCCACGCCATGTGCAATTCAAAGCTGCGCACCGGCAACGGCGGGTCTTCAGCCCGCACACCGCCAGCCGCTGTCAACGCATCAGCCGTGTAATCCGGCACCGTCGCGACAATATCGGTGCCGCTGATGAGCGTGCTGAGCCCGTTGAACTGCGGCACCGCGAGCACCACATGACGCTTGCGCCCGAGCTTTTCCAGTTCTTCATCTATAAAGCCGCTCAGGTCACCGGCAAATGACACCAGTGCATGGGGGCGGGCGCAGAAGTCGTCCAGGCTCAACGGCCCCGGCACCGTATCGGCACGCAACAGCTTCGGCATGCTGCGACGCAGCACTTTGCGCTTGGCGTTGGCCGGCAAGTCGGCGGTGTAGCTGACGCCGATGGAAATCTCGCCCGAGGCCAGCAGGCTCGGCATCAGGATGTAGTTGGCCCGACGCACCACCAGCACGATTCCCGGTGACTCGGCACGCAAGCGCTTGAGCAGCATCGGCAACAGCGCGAACTCGACATCGTCCGACAGGCCGATGCGGAACACCGCGGTGCTGGTAGCCGGATCGAATTCCGCCGCACGGCTGACCGCGGTGGAAATCGAATCCAGTGCCGGAGAGAGCAGGGCGAAGATTTCCACCGCGCGGGCAGAAGGCTCCATGCTGCGCCCGGTTCGCACGAACAACGGATCATCGAACAGCCCGCGCAGGCGCGAGAGCGCCGCGCTGATGGCCGGCTGGCCAAGGAACAATTTCTCCGCAGCACGGGTCACACTGCGTTCATGCATCAATGTTTCGAAAACGATCAACAGGTTCAGGTCGACACGACGCAGGTCATTACGATTCATCTGGAGTCCTGGCAGAGTCATCAAGCTTGACGAGAGCGGCCATATGAGAACAATGGCCGGCATGAATCTTACGGGGAAAGGCTGCTACTCTGCACCGAATAATTCAGTTTCCCTGCGGCTGCTCCGGATTTTTACGATAACCGTTGATCCTGTGGATGCTGCGGAATCAATGACAGGCATGTCGACTATTAATAGCCACTGATAGTCTTGGGTAGAAAGCCCAGATAGAGTTCAGGGCATTAGAGGTTTCTTTGACGAGGTTTGCGATGTCCCGCACGATTCGTTTTCACAAGTTTGGTCCAGCCGAGGTGCTCAAATGCGAAGAGCATGCGGCCGCTCTCCCTGCGCCGGGCGAAGTGCAGGTGCGCGTCGAGGCGATTGGCATCAGCTGGTACGACATTCTCTGGCGCCAGAATCTGGCCTCATCCCACGCTCGCCTGCCTTCTGGCCTTGGCCATGAAATGTCCGGCGTCGTAACGGCGGTCGGCGAGGGCGTCGATGACCTGGCGGTAGGTGACAAGGTCGCCAGCTTCCCGGCTGAAAGCCCGAACGACTATCCGGTCTACGGCGAGCAGATTGTGTTGCCGCGATCGGCACTGACCCGTTATCCGGACGTGCTCAGCCCGATTGAAGCCAGCGTGCACTACACGCCGCTGTTGATCGCCTACTTCGCTTATGTCGATCTGGCACGGGTCAAACCCGGGCAATTTGCCTTGGTGACCGACGCGAGCCACTGTGCCGGTCCGTCCTTTGTACAATTGGGCAAGGCATTGGGTATCCGGGTCATTGCCGCGACCAAGACGTCGGAGGAGCGTGAATACCTGCTGTCCCTCGGCGCCGAGAAAGTCATCGTCACCGAAGAACAGGATCTGCTGATGCAGATCAACAAGATCACCGACAACCGCGGCGTGGACGTGGTGTTCGATGGCCTTGGCGGTCCGCAGATGTCGCTGCTCGGCGATGTGCTTGCGCCTCGTGGCAGCCTGGTGCTGTACGGCCTGCAAGGCGGTAACCAGACGCCGTTCCCGGCCTGCGCAGCGTTCCAGAAGAACATTCAGTTCTTCGTTCACTGTATCGGCAACTTCACCGGCAAGCCGGAACTGGGCATCATCCAGGATCAGGTCGCACTGCAACGTGCCTTGCGTGACATCAACCAGCTGACCGCTGACCGCGTGCTGCTGCCGCTCAAGACTCGGGTCTTCCCGTTTTCCGAGTTTGTCGAAGCACACCGCTACATGGACGAATGCCCGTGTCGCGAACGGGTCGCCCTCCAGGTCGAACCGGCCTGATACCCCTGAAAAAGTCCGTGCTTGCACGGACTTTTTCATTTCCCTTCCGAGAATCCGAGACGTCCCGTCAACCTGCGACGGGTCAGTTCAGCAACTGAACTGGTTTTTGCTCTCAATCTGTATCTTCTAATCAGCATATAAGCCCCGATAATTGAATGATTACTTTCATCTCAAGGAATGAGCTATGGCTGGGTATCGGATAGATACTGTTCATCGCGCTCCGGCAATACAAACTCGACAAATAGCGCGTTATCGATCAATTGCCGAAAAATTAATGGCGACTTCTTTCCTTATTTCTCGTGCTACATGTCTGTGGGACGCTGTCGGATATTTCCTAGGATATCGCGAGCGGCCTCAAAGCGCTTGCTCTGTGGGGCTTTGCGGCAATCGCTCGTTGGCAGGATCACCAGTAAGCACGATTCATTTCAAATAATTACCGAAAAACTAAGTGTTAGCATTTGATATCAAGCACGACACTTTAATCATGACAGGCAGCCGTTTGCGCAATGCATACAGTTGTTTGCGTGACATCGAACCTATGCGTAACAGGTAAACAATGATGACCCATACCCATGAACAGGCAATGAACTATGTTTATCAGCAAGTATTGCAGCGATTGCTGAGTTTTTTCTCACGCGCCGAGCGCACCGCATTGCAGCTGATGATTCAGCGTCTGGTGGTCGCCGCGGGTGGCATGGAGCGTATTGGCGAATACAAGGTCTTGGCGATCCAGTCCGGAAGTCGCGACAGTTGTTACACGCTTGCGCTGCTGCGTGCCGCGCAATTGAGCATCGCCGGTCGGGCACCTGCGACGTTCCAGCTGCGGGTGGCGACCTTGCGCACGAACGGAGCAAGCTCGATAGCCCTTGAAAACATCCATCACAGCTGCAGCGCGTTGTTTCTCTACGACGATCCTCGGGTCGAAGTGGTGATGGTCGATAACCGGGAAGTCCTGCCGTTCAGCCATCTGACGCCGGTCTCCGAAGCAGGCCGCGAGTCAAATCGCCTCAATCTATTGATGGTCGGCCACCGTCGAGCCTGGAACGGACCGCTTGACCTGTGGGACGACGGGTACCTGGCAGCCGGCGAGTTTTACGGGCAAATCTCCCGTTGGGAGCGGGGCGTCGATGCGTTGGTCAGCAGCGATACCCCTCGTCAACAAAAGCAATTCATGGATGGGTTGCACCGGGCGGCGCGAAAGGCCGGTCTCAAGGCGTCGAGTTACCCTGAATCCGGTTATGAGGCGCTGTTCGCACGCCTGGATGAACTGGGCAGCGATTGCTACCGCGAGTTTTATCCTGAACATGCCCAGGCCGAGTGGCGCCCAGCCGAATGTTTTGAGGCGTGCCGGCGCACGACCTTCATCGATATCCACGACATGCTGGTCAGCAACCTGGAAGATCGCTGGCCACTGCTCACCGATTTCCTCGGGTTTCAACCTGACGAACTGGCTGCTCAGCTCAGCGATAACGAATTCATCAGTCTTCCAGTTTCCGCGCACGTTCGGGGGCTGGAGGCTTGTTTCATTCACGGTCGCACGTATGACGCGGGCGTTGCCGAATACGTGCAGCGAGCCTTGGTCATGATGCGTCGCAAACACATTCCCGAGCGCTTTTGCGAGATGGCAATGGAGGCGCTTGGCACCCCGGCGACAATGTCCGACCAGCGTGCATTGGCGACGGCCGAGGCCCAGAAGAGTCTCGGCTTGAGCGAGGCTCAACTGGTGTGTTTGCTGTTCGCGCCCTTTGTCGAGAACGGCGCCTCGCTGGAGCGTTTTCTGCGCCAGTGCCACCCCGGGATGCTCGTGGCATTGCCTGATCTGCACCGGGCGATGCAGGGCAACCCGGCGCCCGAGCAGGTTCTGCAATGGATGGTTGACGTCAGCGGCTTGCCCGTCAGTTTGATCGGCACGCTTTACCGCATGGGGCCGGTGGCCAGGGGCGAGGAACCCGGCACGGCAATCGACGATTCGGGTGTGCAAGCGTTGGACCTCGACGCGGGCGCCGCCGCGAATGGCGAACGGTCAGCGGGTCATTGAAAGTGCCCGGTTTTACCGCGTCCACCCATAAGCGCTGCGTCTTCGGTCATTACCCATGAAAGGCCCACGCGAAACCGACTTCGCTTATCAGGCGGTGTACCGTTACCTGACTAACCTCATCAACGAACCGGTTAGCGACACGCGAGTCCGTCTTCCTTCGTTGCGGCAGTTGGCGGACCGTCTGAGTGTGTCGATTTCGACTATTCAGTACGCCTATTCGCTGCTGGAAAAGGAAGGGCGGGTTTATTCGGTTGCCAAGTCCGGTTATTACGCGCTGCCCGTGTCGTCCATACGCCCGCTCAGCAGCGGCAATGACCTGCTCGAAACTGTCTATGTGAACGCCAGGCGTCCGGGAATGTTGGTGTTGAGCGCGGATGAGCCGGCGTTGTTACAGCCCTTGGACAGCCCGTTGTTGCTGCTTGAAAGAGAACTGCTGCGTCAGTATCCGCGCCAGCCGCAACCGACTTCACAACCTTGCGGCGAGCTGGAGCTGCGCGCCGCTCTGGCCGCGCGCTATACCTCCTCTCCAGCACGCTGCTGGCACGCCGATGATGTCTATATCGGCGCCGATTTGCGTGGGGTGCTGGAAATACTGATCGCGGTGCTGTGTCTCAAAGACGCCAAGGTTGTCGTCGAATCGCCCTGCGACTGGACGATTCTGCGCTTGCTCCAGGACGCTGACGTCCACGTCATCGAGCTGCCCTTGCAAGCCAATGGCAGCCTGGACCTTGAGCAACTGACGCAACTGCTGGAGACCGAGCCGGTGCGACTGGTCATGCTTTCATCCGGCCTCAACATGCCGCGTGGAAGCGTGGCTTCCCAGTGCAACAGGCAGTCTGCCGCTCAACTACTGGAGCGTCATGGCAGCTGGGTATTGGAGAACGACTGCTACGGCGAACTCGAATTCGAGGCCGAAGGCCCGCGTTTTCGCGACCTGCTGAACCCGGATCGACTGATCGTGTTCTCGACATTCGAAAAATCCATCGGGCCGGAGGCACCCTACGGCTATCTGCTCTCGCGGCAACTGAGCGTCGAACTGCAGCGGTATTTCCTGTTGCGTTCGTTCCGGTTATCGCCGATTCGCCAGAAAGCCATCGCACGGCTGTACAGCAACGGGCGAATCGATCAGCACCTGGTGGTGTTGCGACGGCTGCTCAGGGATCGCAAAGTGCACATGACCCAGCTGTTGCAGGAGCGCCTGGGCGATGCCTTGCATTTCGTCGAGCCCTTGGGCGGTGCGACGATCTGGGTCCGGTCATTGCGCCAGGTCGATGTGCGCCGGGTGTTCCAGCGTCTGCTCAGACACCAGGTGGTGATCGCGCCAGGGGAGCTGTTCAGCCTTCAGGGGTTGCACGCACAACACTTGCGCTTGAGTCATACCTTCGGCGGCGACCACGATCTCGCGGCGGCCATGGGTTTGTTGGGGGATGCGTTGCGACTGGAAGCTATCGATTGAGCAGGGCCGGTGACTTTGGAGATTGATAACATTTCGCTCGGGATCGATAACGTCGCGCTGCGGTCAAACTGCCAGTAAACTGCGTTCCAATTCCTGAACCACTCTATTCCAGAGGTTTTGCATGACACTCAGTCCTTTTGCGGGCAAACCGGCACCGGCAGAACTGTTGGTCGACATCCCGCGACTGGTAACGGCCTATTACACCGGCCAGCCTGATGCCGCCATCTCTACCCAACGCGTTGCTTTCGGCACGTCCGGGCACAGAGGCAGCTCGTTCGACTTGAGTTTCAACGAATGGCACGTTCTGGCGATCAGCCAGGCGATTTGCCTGTACCGCGAAGCCCAGGGCATCGACGGCCCACTGTTCGTCGGCATCGATACTCACGCGCTGTCCACTCCGGCCGGCGCCAGCGCCCTGGAAGTGCTGGCCGCGAACGGCGTCACCGTGATGATTGCCGAGGGTGACGAATACACGCCGACCCCGGCAATTTCCCATGCGATTCTTTGCTACAACCGCGGCCGTACTTCGGGCCTGGCGGACGGTATTGTCATCACTCCGTCGCACAATCCGCCGCAAAGCGGTGGCTACAAATACAACCCCACCAATGGCGGGCCGGCCGATACTCACATCACCAAGTGGATCGAGGCCAAGGCCAATGAGCTGCTGGGCAACAAGCTGGCCGGCGTCAAACGCATCAGCTATGAGCGGGCGTTGAAGGCCAGCACGACCCACCGCCACGATTACCTCAACACCTATGTCGCCGACCTGATCAACGTGATCGACTTCGACGCCATCCGTGATGCCAAGCTGCATCTGGGTGTCGATCCGCTGGGCGGAGCAGGGGTGCGCTACTGGTCGGCAATTGCCGAGCATTACCGTCTGGACCTGGAAGTGGTCAACAAACAGGTCGATCCGACGTTCCGTTTCATGACGGTCGACTGGGACGGGCAAATCCGCATGGACCCATCGTCGAGCCATGCCATGCAAGGCCTGATCGGTCTCAAAGATCGCTTTGACGTAGCGTTCGGCTGCGACCCGGATCACGATCGCCACGGCATCGTGACGCCGTCCGGTGGTTTACTGGCCCCGAACAGTTACCTCGCCGTGTCTATCGACTATCTGTTCCAGAACCGTCCGCAGTGGCGCGCCGACGCTGCCGTGGGCAAAACCGTAGTCAGCAGCGGCATGATCGATCGTGTGGCCAAGCGTCTGGGCCGTCGCCTGTACGAAGTACCGGTCGGCTTCAAATGGTTTGCTGACGGTCTGTTCGACGGCTCGCTGGGTTTTGGCGGCGAAGAAAGCGCAGGTGCCTCGTTCCTGCGCAAGGATGGCGGCGTCTGGAGCACCGACAAGGACGGCTTGATTCCGGCATTGCTGGCCGCAGAAATGACCGCTCGCACCGGTCGCGACCCAAACCAGGCCTACCGTGCATTGGCCGACGAACTCGGCGAACCGTTCTCGGTACGCGTCGACGCCAAGGCCAATCCTGAACAGAAAGCCTTGTTGAGCAAGCTGTCGCCGGATCAGGTCACCTCAACCCAACTGGCCGGCGAAGCTATTCAGAGCATCCTCAGTCATGCGCCGGGCAACGACCAGGCCATCGGCGGTTTGAAGGTCATGACCGAGAACGGCTGGTTCGCGGCACGTCCTTCGGGGACGGAGGATATCTACAAGATCTACGCCGAGAGTTTCGTCAGTGATGACCACCTCAAGCAGTTGGTAGCTGAAGCTCAAACGCTGGTGGATGGCGCGATTTCTGCGAAGTGATTTGAGGGCCCCTTCGCGGGCAAGCCTCGCTCCTACAAGGTCGGAGTCGATCACATGATTGTGGGCGACACTTACCTTGTAGGAGCGAGGCTTGCCCGCGAAGACGCCAGCACGGCCACTCAAAATTCAGATGTAAAAAGGGGCGACCATTACCGGTCGCCCCTTTTTTTGCCTTGCGTTTACTTGATCAAGCCAGATCCACCAACACGATCTCGCTGTCCTCAACCGCAGTCACCCGTAACACCTGCTCATCCGCCACTGCCACACCGTCTCGAGCTTGTGCACGCAAGCCATTGACTTCAATGACGCCGGTGGCCGGAACCAGGTACGCGCGACGGCCGCTGTCCAGGCGATATTCGGCGGACTCGCCGGCCTTCAGGTTCGCCGCCACCAGCCGCGCATCGGCACGGATGCGCAGGCTTTGATCGTCACCCGTCTTGCCGCTGGCCAAGGTCACGAAACCTTCGCGCTGGCCTTTCGGGAAAGGCTTGGCGCCCCAGGAGGGGGCCAGGCCGGACTCATTCGGGATGATCCAGATCTGGAAAATCCTGGTTTCGCCCGCTTCCAGGTTGTATTCGCTGTGGGCGATCCCGGTGCCGGCGCTCATGACCTGAACATCGCCCGCTTCGGTACGACCCTTGTTGCCAAGGTTGTCTTCGTGGGTAATTGCACCTTCACGAACGTAGGTGATGATTTCCATGTCCCGGTGCGGGTGCTTCGGGAACCCGGTGCCCGAGGCGATCACGTCGTCGTTCCATACTCGCAGGTTGCCCCAATTCATTCGTTTCGGGTCGTGGTACTCGGCGAACGAAAAGTGGTGATGCGCATCCAACCAGCCATGGTGGGCGCCGCCCAGCGAGTTGAAAGGTCTGAGTTCAAGCATGATCGTCTCCTGAAAAGGTTCGTCATGGGGCATAGCGCCTGAGCCACGAAACGAGAACCGGTGGTTGATGGCGGGCATCATCTATCAGGCACTAATCGATAAAAAGCGTAAAAAATGCCTCATCATGATCGAATAAATCGATAACAAATAACCTCGAAACATTCTCACCCAGCCTTCACTTCATCGTATAAGCCAATGACCTGTAAGCATTTCACTAGAACTCAAAGGCAAATACGGACACCATAGCCCTCAACAGCCTCACACCCTGGAGTCAGTCCGCGTGCCGCAACACACCCCCGATCTTCCTCCCGAACTTCGTCCCCTGGCCGAGATGCCATTGCTCAAGCGCCTGGCCGCCCGGTTCTTCGGTCATGGCCTTACCCGACTGCGAGCGCAACACCGTGCGTCGTGGCTGCACGGGCAAGCCGACGGCTTTCGCAGTGGTCACAGCGCCGGGGTGGATTACGGCTATAAAGAAGGGAAAGCCGAGGGTTTGGAAGAAGGTCGGCAAGTTCTGTTGATTCGCGACTCGCGCTCAACCGAGCACCGGCCACCTAACGTGGACGACAGCTTGTTCGATGATTGGCGCCTGCCATTGAGCGTCGAGCTGAAGAAGCGCATGAAGGCCGATGTCGCCCGACTGCTGCCACCGCACGCCCAGCCAAGCGCTGCCCAGTGGAAGATGATTTTCAGCGAAACGCCTTCGACGTCGGTGATTGCCGGGGCCGGAGCAGGCAAGTCGACGACTTTGGTACTGCGTATCCTGCTGCTGACCCATTATCTAGGGTTCGAGCTGAGTTCGATGACCGTGGTGACCTTCACCCGCGAGTCGCGCAAAGACTTCATTAATAAGCTGATCGAATTGTTTGCACTGTGGGGCCGGGCGTTGAGCCTCAAAGAGGCGCGGGATCTGGTACGCACCTTCCACTCGCGAATTCTGCCGATGGTTCGCAGCCTGCCGGGCTTCGAGCGTCTGCAAGCGTTCGAAAACCTCAGCAATCGTGCGCACAACGGCGATGAGGAGGTCGACAGCAATCCTTTCGACCTGCGCATCAACGAGGCCCAGCGTCAGCAACTCAATGCCTGTTTTCACGGCCTGCACACCCGCGATGAGCGTTTTCGCGAACTGATCAAGCCATTGTCCCGTCACGCTTTGCAACTCAAGGAGTTGGAGCGCGATCACCCCGACGTGCAGAAGCGCATGGCCGTGACAGAGTTGGCGGCCAAACGTGACGAGGAGCTGTGCGACACCATTGAAGATCTGTGGTTTCGCGCCGGCGCTTGGCCGATCAAAGGCATCGAGCCCAATCGGCAGACCTTCGACATCAATGGTGCGACCTTCCATTGTCACGGCTACATCCCGACGCTGGATGCCTGGGTGGTGCTGGGGTTTGACCCTCGGGAAAATCCGCAGGTCAGCCGCCCGAATGCAAAGTTAACCGTTCGTGCGGAATGGGCAGTAAAGCGAACCTTGTTTCAAGCTTTCTGCCATAAGCCATTGATATGGTTCGATAGTTATGAATCATCGAAGCGCGTTTTAGCCTCCCTCGCAGGCGATGCCAGTGCCGGGCCTGGCTTTAATTACAAGGTCAAAGGGGAGCTGGGATCGGCTCCCTTGCTGGACTGTTTTGTGGCTGCCGCGGGGTTTATCGAGAACCTGGGGCTGGACGTGCCGAATGCCGTCGGCCAGATGAGTTTCGCCAAAGATGACCCGGACCGGTTTTTCTTCGAGGCCTTGAGCCTGTTCTGGCGCGCCCTGGAAGATCACTTGCTCGACCAAAAACCACCGGTAATGACCTACAACCGGATGTTTGCCCTGTTCAGCGAACATTCCCCGGAAAACCTGAAATTGCTGAGCGATGAACTGCTGAGGCCTATGTCTCATCTGATGATCGACGAATTTCAAGACGTATCGCCGCAAATTGTCTCGTGGATCCGCGCCAGCTTGGCCGAGATCCGCAGTCGTGGCCCGGCGATGCACGTGGGGCGTGGCGCGCAACGGTCATCTTTGCTCTGCGTCGGCGATGACTGGCAGTCGATTTATGGCTGGCGCGGCAGTTCCCCGTCGTACTTCATGGAGTTCAATAAGGAATTCCCGTCTCCGAGCACGACGAAGGTGATGCTCAGCGACAACTATCGAAGTCATCAGCACATTATTGATGCTGCCGAGCATATCGTCCGCGCAGCACCATCGATCGCAGGAAAGAAGGCCAAGGCCAGCGGTGAACCCAAGGCACTGTTGCCGGTGAACGTCATGGATAGGGACGATCAAGGAATGGCCCAGCGCCTGATCCAGCATTACAGACAGGGCGATTCAATCTTGATGCTGTATCGAAAAAGCAGCGATAAGTTATTGATAGAACAGCATATTCAGTCTGTAGTTAATGTTGATTCTAGCTTGCCGTATGAAGCACGCCGGATCAAACAACTGACGTATCACAGCGCTAAAGGCCTGCAAGCTGACGCGGTGTTTTTGCTCGGTGATTGCCAGCACCTGACCAGCTCTCCTTACAAGAACCAGGTCTATCGGATGGCCGGACTGGGCAAGTCGGGTGACAACGAGCCGTATGACAACGCACAGAAAGACGAAATCCTGCGACTTGCTTACGTCGGCATCACTCGGGCGGTGAGTCATTGCTATTGGTATGTCGATGGGCAGGACGCTCAGGCGGCGAATATGCCGAAGGCGTCTGACCGGGTTGGCAAGGACAAACCGTTCTTCGCGGATCACCGCCAGGGTCAAAAACTGGCTTGAACCCGAGCCCCACAAAAAAGCCCACAAGATGTGGGCTTTTTGCTGGGCATTGACCTTCAGGCATAACTCTTGAGGGCCACTGGAGGAATGAAAGACTCAAGTTCGTCTTCCACGGCTTCGATTATTCGTTCTACGTCCGCGGCATTCATCACGGTAGCGCAAGGAATGCCTGCAATGGCGATCATGGTCTCGCCACTGGCGCGGTCAAACAGGCGGGCAATCATGCTGCCCGGCGCGTCCATGCTCGCCTCGAATCCCATGGGATGAAAATGCCAGCGCATCAGCTGGCAGGCGTTTGGAAACGTAACTTTGCTGAAAGACCCTTTATTCATGTGTTGCCCGCCTTCTTCATCGAGCGCTTCCTTTAGCTCATGTTAGGAGGGAAGAGCCTTCAATGGCTCAACCGGTGACTGCCTTTAAAAGTAGCATCCAGATGTGAAAGCCATGTGATTTTTTTCAGTCCGTTTGGCGATTGCTTGCGTTTTTTTGATGTGGGTCACGTGCCGGGGCTGGCTCGCTCTTCTGCCGATTCGGTCTGGTCATTGAAGCGGTGGCCGAACTTGGGCAAGCTCGGTTTTTTTCGTCGAGTCCTTTATGCACGCCGATGATGATGGCCCGCTGCAAACCCAGGCTACGGGCGAGACGGTCATGCGCTACCACCTGTGCTGGAAACACCGGGATCTGGACGGTGTCATGGCGCTGTATCACCCGGACATTCAGTACAACGATTTTTTCCAGAACCGGGTCATGGGCCTGGACGAGTTGCGCGAGTACGTGCGTGGCAGCATGCCGCGTAACCCGGACGAAGCGCTGGAGCATTCGGATCGCATACGCCTGGACGGCAACACCGCGTTCATCCAGTACCAGATGACGTTGCGCGGCGGTGAGGGGCTGGTGTCGTTCCGTTCCAGTGAGGCGATCACGGTGCGCGACGGGTTGATCTGGCGCGTCAACGAATACGCGTCCCTGGTGCGCGAACAGCCGCAAACAAGCACTGCCGCGAATCTGCGCCCGGCCGTCAGCCGCCTCGGGCTTTCACCACGACAGTTGAGTTTCATGGCTGAGGACCTGCAACAGTACTTCCAGCGTCAGCAGCCTTATCTGGACCCCGAACTCGACCTGCAACGGGTGGCGAAGGAGTGCGGGTACAGCCGCAATCAGATTTCCTACCTGCTGAATCAAGTGTTGGGCCAGAGTTTCTATCGCTACGTGAACCAGGCGCGACTGCAGCATTTGCTCCAGGCGCTGGACGCCGCCACGTCACCGTTGCGCATTGATGAACTGGCGTTTGCCGCCGGCTTCAATTCGTTATCGGCTTTCTACAGTTGTTTCCGTCAGCACACGGGGCTGTCGCCCAAGGCTTACGTCAAACAAATTTCTTTGCGTGCACGCGCGCACGACAGCCCCTGAGCCCACGCACTAGGATCGACGCCAACGAAGTTTGAGTGGCGGAGTCTTGCATGTCGGCGTGGCGCACTATCAGTTTGTGGATGGATCAACTCGACGAGCCCTTGTTGGCGCGTCCGGCGCTGGAACAGGACCTGGACGTCGACGTGGCAATCATCGGCGCGGGATACACCGGGCTCTGGACCGCGTACTACCTCAAGCGCCTGGCACCAGGCCTGGACATCGCCATCATCGAAGCGCAAACCGCCGGTTTTGGCGCTTCGGGCCGTAACGGCGGCTGGCTGATGGGTAACCTGCTGGGCGAAGACCGTCTGCTGGCCAGTTTGCCGCCGGAGCAACGCCGCGCATCTTTCGATCTGCTGCACAGCATTCCTGATGAGGTCGAGATTGTCATCGAACGTGAGGGCATCGACTGTGATTATCGCAAAGGTGGCGTGCTGTATTGCGCCGCACGCTATCCCGAGCAGGAAGCCAGTCTGCGGAGCTACCTCGACAAGCTTTACAGCCAAGGCCTGACCGAAAGCGATTATCGCTGGCTCAGCCCGGAGCAGCTGGCGCAACAGATCAGAGTTGCGAAGCCTTATGGCGGTATTTATGCACCGCACGTTGCGACCATTCACCCGGCAAAGTTGGTGCGAAGTCTGGCAGAAACGGTCGAGCGCATGGGCGTCAACATCTACGAAAACAGCGCGGTCACGCAGTGGCAGTCGGGGAGTTTGCGTACTGCCAAGGCCCATGTTCGCAGCCGCTGGATCGTGCCGGCGGTGGAGGGATATTCGGTCACTCTGCCACCACTTGGGCGCTATCAGCTACCGGTACAAAGCCTGATTGTGGCCACTGAACCACTGTCCGCCGCGACCTGGGATGAAATCGGCCTGAGCCGCGGCCAGGCGTTCAGCGAAAGCAGCCGGCAGGTCACCTACGGCCAGCGCACTGCGGACAACCGCCTGGTGTTCGGCGCCCGGGGCGGCTATCAGTTTGCTGGCAAGTTGCGCCATGACTTTGACCTGACCACCAGCGAAGTGGAGTTGCGGCGGTACCTGTTCGGCGAACTCTTCCCGCAACTGAAGAACGTGCGGATTACCCACGCGTGGGGCGGCAACCTGGGCATGTCCCGGCACTTCAAGCCGCACATGCTTTGTGATCAGGCCAGCGGCATTGCCTTGTCCGGCGGTTATGGCGGGGAGGGCGTGGGCGCCAGCAACCTGGGTGGCAGAACCCTGGCGGATCTGATTCTCGAGCGCGATACCGAACTGGTTCACCAACCTTGGGTTATCCCCCAGGGCGGTCTCGACACGCTCAGGGCCTGGGAGCCAGAACCCTGTCGCTGGCTGGGTTACAACGCGATCATCCGCAGCTTCGTCCACGAAGACCAGACCCTGGCCAACCCGACCACGGCCCCTTGGCGCCGCAAACTGGCGAGCAAGGTGGCGGGGTTCATGGAAGGTTTCATGCAGTAAACGGCGCGCTCTTCATCTATAGGCTCAATCGACAGGTACTCCCATGGGCATCACGCAATTCAAGAACACCGCAATATTGGAACTGGAAGAGTCGAACCCCGTCGCCGTGCCGCTGGGAACGCCGGTGGCGGTGGCTTCGACCACCAGCGTCGAACGCGACGATGGCGTCGAAACCGGCGTCTGGGAATGCACGCCCGGCCGCTGGCGCCGACAGATCGTTGCGCAGGAGTTCTGTCACTTCATCCAGGGCCGCTGCACCTTCACCCCGGACGACGGTGAAACCCTCTACATCGAAGCAGGCGATGCATTGATGTTGCCGGCCAACAGCCTCGGCATCTGGGACATCCAGGAAACCGTGCGCAAGACCTACGTTTTGATTTTCTGACTGCTTGAATTTTGATCTTTTGATTGCCTGCCCGCCCTCCAATAAAAAGCACAAAAGCCCATACAGGAATCGACTCATGATCCGAAAGACACTGACCCTGGCACCCCTTGCGCTCGTCGCGTCCCTCAGCCACGCCGCCGAGACCGTCAAGATTTACAACTGGTCGGACTATATCGCCCCGGACACCACCAAAAACTTCCAGAAAGAAACCGGCATTGCCTTCAGCTACGACGTCTACGACAGTAACGAAACCCTTGATGGCAAGTTGATGACCGGCAAATCCGGGTACGACGTGGTGTTCCCGTCCAACCATTTCATGGCGCGGCAGATTCAGGGTGGGGCACTGAAGAAGCTCGACAAGAGCCAGTTGCCGAACTGGAAGAACCTCAACCCGGTGTTGCTCACCGCGTTGCAGACCAACGATCCGGGCAACGAGCACGGTTTCCCGTACCTGTGGGGCAGCACCGGCATCGGCTACAACATCGCCAAGGTCAAGGCCGTACTCGGCGACAACGCGCCAGTGGATTCCTGGGACCTGATCTTCAAGCCCGAGAACATGGCAAAACTGCAAAAGTGCGGCGTCGCCATCCTCGACAACGGACCCGAACTGCTGCCGGCCGCGCTGAACTACCTGGGGCTGCCGCATCACAGCAAGAACCCGGAAGACTACAAAAAAGCTGAAGCGCTGCTGATGAAAGTCCGGCCGTACATCAGCTATTTCCACTCGTCCAAATACACCAGCGACCTGGCCAACGGTGACATCTGCGTGGCCGTCGGCTTCTCCGGCGACATCCTGCAAGCCGAAAACCGTGCCAAAGAAGCCAACAATGGCATCGACATCGGCTATGCCATCCCCAAGGAAGGCGCCGCCATCTGGTTCGACATGGTCGCCATGCCCGCCGACGCCCCAGACGAAAAGGCCGGCTACGCATTCATGAACTACCTGCTGCGCCCGGACGTCATGGCCAGCATCAGCAACCACGTGCACTACGCCAACGGTAACCAACAGGCCGACAGCCTGATCGACCCGGCCATCAAGAACGACACCAAGGTTTATCCGAGCCCGGAAATGATGGGCAAGCTGTTTGCTCTTGAGGCGATGCCGCTGAATATTGACCGGATTCGGACGCGGGTTTGGAACAAGATTCGGACGGGGAGTTGAGGGCGTAGACCGTGTTGGAGGGTGCTAATCCTTGTTAGCTGTGGGCTATTCGGAATTGGGGCTGCTAATAGCTGATAGTAATAAAAATTAACTTCTTATACCTGTCATTTATGACAGGTTACATGGGTTTGGAATTACAGTTAACTAGCTGGGCGAGGAGGGGTGAGAGGTCGCCCTTCCAATATCAGGGAGATAAATAATGTCCAGCAAAAATCTATTGCCTACTGAGCGGGAAAGCGGCTCAAACACAGAACCCACCGGAACCATGAAGGGAACGCTGATAAACCTTCGGACGGCCGAATCGTACGACTATTTTGCAACATACATCTACCGCGATAAACAAGGTGGGACACTGCGATTTCATGGATCAATGAAGAATCCGGAAATACCGGAAAAATATGTATCTGTGGGGCTTCAACTGAGTAAACACGATGAGGCAAGCGGCGAATTTGAGGTGGGTGACCCAAGAATTTTGCATCTCTTCTACATGCAATACGATAAGGACGTTTATTTCGACGCTGCATCGGGAAACGTCGTGTTTCAGAGAGGCGAGGGCCAGGACGAAATTAACGGCCGATTACTCTTCAAAACGAAAACTATCGGCGATGTTCACTACGCCGTAGACGTGACATTTGCGATCACAGGCTACCCTCAAGCTTCAGCGTCATCGACCGCTGAGCGTGGGCGTTTATGGTTACCTGCGACCTGATCGCGTCAGCGATAAAGCATTGAAGCATCGGAAATGATCGGTGCCTGTTCGCGCTGAAGGCGATTTCTCTGAACATTGACCGGATTTGGACGCGGGAGTGGAACAGAATTCGGACGGGGAGTTGAGGGTCATATTTTGTCGTCGTTGCGACATGTCGGGCTCTCCGGCAACGCTGTAGCTTCCAGGCCTCCTTTCAATGGGTCAGGAGGCAATGGAATGCCTGTTTGTACAAATGCGGGCCAGCTACGTGTCGGTCGCTTCTCTGAGTCAGGACGTATTTATCTGCTAACGGCTGTCGTTGACCAACGACGGCCGTTTTTTATTGATTGGCGATTGGGAAGGTTGGTTGTTCAGGAGCTGCGCATGGCGCAGGAGGAAGGTTGGGCCGATTTTTTGACGTGGGTTGTGATGCCGGATCATATGCATTGCGTGGTGCAACTGCACGACAAGACGCTGGCGGAGTTGATGTGCCGAATCAAGTCTCGTAGCAGTTTGGCGGTCAATCAGGCATTAGGTCGGCGAGGGCGGTTGTGGCAAAAGGGCTATCACGACCGCGCAGTCCGGCGGGAGGAGGATGTGAAAGATCTTGCGAGGTATGTCGTGGCCAACCCAATACGAGCGGGGCTAGTGACGCGGGTTCATGATTATCCGCTGTGGGATGCGTGTTGGTTGTGAGTATCTGACGACTGCTTCGCAGCCGAACGCAGCCTCGCGGGCTCGGCAGCTGCTACAGGATCCGTGGACACCGCAATCTTTGTAGCAGCTGCCGAGCAACGCGAGGCTGCGTTCGGCTGCGAAGCAGTCGTTAAAATTTAAAATCCAACACAAATCCGTCTGATATCAATCCACTGGCACTCATACTAATAAGTCCAAAAAAACGAGACGCCTTCGACAAAAAACAACTTACCCATATTTAATATTTAAATACACAATTGTCAGACAATTAGTCCGAAACCCTCAACTTCAAACTATATTTCGCCAGCGCAGGCATTGTTTCCGGGTACTTGCTGGAGTTGCACAATTTGACGTCAAAAAAAATGTAGACGTTTGATTTCGAATTGTGTCAGTTTTCTTTCGCCTTCATTGGGCGAGTGATAGGACGATCTCGCCAGAGATTGTCGCTATCTGACAAAAACTGTTCCATTGCTAAACAAGGAAGTGTGTTTATGTCGAAAGTTAAAAATAACGCTATTGATCTTGCCGAACAGGCTTTTTCGCCATTGCAAGCATTGGCTGCGCCCAGTTCCGCGTACAACCAGATCGACAGCTTCAGCCATCAGTATGACCGGGGTGGCAATCTCACGGTCAATGGCAAACCCTCATACTCCGTCGACGAGGCAGCGACTCAATTGCTGCGCGACGGGGCTGCCTACCAGGACAAGGACGGCAGCGGCAAAATCGAACTGACCTACACGTTCCTGACCTCGGCGTCGTCGAGCACCATGAACAAGCACGGGATTTCCGGCTTCAGTCAGTTCAGCGCCCAGCAGAAAGCCCAGGCCGCGCTCGCCATGCAATCCTGGGCCGATGTGGCCAAAGTCACTTTCACCGAGAAAGCCACAGGCGGCGATGGTCACATGACCTTCGGCAACTACAGCAGCGGCCAGGACGGCGCAGCGGCATTCGCCTACCTGCCGGGCACCGGTGCTGGTTATGACGGTACTTCCTGGTATCTGACCAACAGCAGCTACACGCCAAACAAGACGCCGGACCTGAACAACTACGGTCGTCAAACCCTGACCCACGAAATCGGTCACAGCCTGGGCCTAGCCCACCCCGGCGACTACAACGCCGGTGAGGGCGCGCCGACTTACAACGACGCGACCTACGCGGAAGACACCCGCGGTTACAGTCTCATGAGCTACTGGAGTGAGAGCAATACCGACCAGAACTTCAGCAAGGCCGGCGTCGAGGCCTATGCGTCCGGTCCGCTGCTGGACGATATCGCCGCGATCCAGAAGCTCTACGGTGCCAATACCACCACCCGCACCGGTGACACTACTTACGGTTTCAACTCCAACGCCGGTCGCGATTTCCTGAGCGCGTCTTCGTCGTCGGACAAGGTTGTGTTTTCGGTGTGGGATGCGGGCGGCAAGGACACGCTGGACTTCTCCGGTTTTACCCAAAACCAGAAGATCAACCTCAATGAGGCCTCGTTCTCTGACGTTGGCGGCCTGGTTGGCAACGTGTCCATTGCCAAGGGCGCCACGATTGAGAACGCGATTGGCGGTTCGGGCAGCGACCTGCTGATTGGTAATGGCGTGTCCAACGAACTGAAGGGCGGTGCCGGCAACGACATCCTCTTCGGCGCGGGCGGTGCGGACAAGCTGTGGGGCGGTGCGGGCTCGGACACCTTTGTGTTCGCGGCCAGCAGCGATTCCAAGCCGGGCGTAGCGGATCAGATCCTCGATTTTGTCAGCGGCCTGGACAAGATCGACCTGACCGCCATCACCAAAGGCGCGGGCCTGCACTTCGTGAACTCGTTCACCGGTGCGGCAGGCGATGCAGTGTTGACCTCTTCGGGTGGTAACAGCCAGTTGTCGGTGGACTTCTCTGGGCACGGCGTGGCTGATTTCCTGGTCAGCACCGTTGGCCAGGCGGCGTTCTCGGACATCGCTGCGTGATGTAACGCGACAAGGAGGGTGGCGCCGATGCGCCGCCCTCTGTGCCAAAGTCCGCAAGCCGGAGTAAAACAAGTGATGGTTCAAAACGCCTTTTCCCACCGAACAACCGCGTGGCTTCTGGCGACGTTGATGATTTTTTTTGGAGAGACAGCCATGGCGAGCAGCCTGAAATTAGCAGATCCCTCGGAACTGGCCGGCCAATGGCAGGCGACCCTGAGCGCCAAGGACGACTCTCCAGAATCTCAGGCGTTGCAGGACAAACCGTCCAATGTGTGCGTCATCAATTTTCAAAACAACCAAACACTGGGCGAGGGCGCCAGTTGCCTCAGCGCCTGGTTGAACGGCGAAACCGCTATCGGTTGGTTCCCGGAACCAGACGGCATTGCGATCACCGGCAAAGAAGGTTCGAAGATTATGTTTCTCAGCCGGCAGCGTGATGGCTCATATAAAGCCACATTGAAATCCGCTCTGGTCATAACACTTGTGCGCCAGGCGCAGTAATTAACAGGCTACGGCTAAAAGAGCGACGGCCATTATCGTTATAAGCACCAAACCAGATTAAAAGTTGTGATTGGTTTGTAAGCGCTAGTGCGCCAAACCTGTATCCGCGTCTGCGCGGAAAGTTAACGCAAACTTCGTCAGGCATGACGAGGAATAACACCTCAGGAAGAACCCATGAAGATGGCAAAGAGCCCGGCCACCGCACCGTTATTCAAGGCATTGGGCGACTATAAAAGCATCCTGATCAGCGTCGGTTGTTTCACTGCGTTAATTAACGTGCTGATGCTGGTCCCGTCGATTTACATGCTCCAGGTCTACGACCGCGTGCTGTCTTCGCAAAACGAAACCACCCTGGCCATGTTGTCGCTGATGGTGGTCGGATTTTTCGCCTTCATCGGTTTGCTCGAGATCGTGCGCAGCTTCATCGTCATCCGCATCGGCAGCCAACTGGAGCGCCGTTTCAACCTGCGGGTGTATCAGGCCGCGTTCGAGCGCAACCTGCTCAAGGGCGAGGGCAACGCCGGGCAGTCGCTCGGGGACCTGACCCACATTCGCCAATTCGTCACTGGACCTGCGCTGTTCGCGTTCTTCGATGCGCCGTGGTTTCCGGTCTACCTCTTCGTGATTTACCTGTTCAATGTCTGGCTCGGCGTGTTCGCGACCGTGGGCGCGATGGTGTTGATTGGCCTCGCTTGCCTCAACGAGGCGATGACCAAAAAGCCCTTGGGCGAAGCTGCCGGGTTCTCTCAGAAGTCCAGCCAACTGGCCACCAGTCACCTGCACAACGCCGAAACCATTCAGGCAATGGGCATGCTCGGGGTGTTGCGCAAGCGCTGGTTCCAGGTGCATTCGCGTTTCCTCGGCCTGCAGAATCAGGCCAGCGACACTGGCGCCATTATCAGTTCCCTGAGCAAGACCTTGCGGCTGTGCCTGCAATCCCTGGTCCTGGGTCTCGGCGCGTTGCTGGTGATCAAGGGCGACATGACCGCCGGGATGATGATCGCCGGTTCCATCCTGATGGGCCGCGTCCTGAGCCCCATCGATCAGCTGATTGCGGTCTGGAAACAGTGGAGCGGCGCCAAGCTCGCTTACCGTCGTCTTGATTCGCTGCTGCAAGCCTTTCCGCCGAGTGACGAGGCCATGGCGCTGCCGGCGCCGAAGGGGCAGATCACCTTCGAACAAGTCAGCGCCGGCCCACCGGGGCAGCGTGCGGCGACCCTGCACCTGGTCAATTTCAGCCTCGGCGCCGGCGAAGTGTTGGGCGTGCTCGGCGCCTCCGGTTCCGGCAAATCGACTCTGGCCCGGGTGCTGGTCGGCGTCTGGCCAACCCTCGGTGGCACCGTGCGGCTCGACGGCGCGGACATCCACCGCTGGAACCGCGACGACCTCGGTCCATACATTGGTTACTTGCCTCAGGACATCGAATTGTTCAGCGGCAGCATCGCCGAAAACATCGCCCGGTTTCGCGAGGCCGATCCGCAAAAAGTCGTCGAAGCCGCGCAACAGGCGGGCGTCCATGAATTGATCCTGCGCATGCCGCAAGGCTACGACACGCTGCTTGGCGAGGACGGCAGTGGTTTGTCCGGCGGCCAGAAGCAACGGGTGGCATTGGCCCGCGCGCTGTACGGCAAACCAAGCCTGGTGGTGCTGGATGAACCCAATTCCAACCTCGACACCGTGGGCGAAGCGGCACTGGCCGGCGCCATTGCTCAGATGAAAGCCCAAGGCACCAGCGTGATTCTGGTGACCCATCGTTCCTCGGCCTTGGCCCAGGCCGACAAACTGTTGGTGCTCAACGACGGCCGTTTGCAGGCGTTCGGCCCAAGCCAGGAAGTGCTCAAGGCACTTGCCGGTAACCCGTCAGGCGCTCAGGAACAGCAACGTGAAAGAACCCCGCAAGCACCGGGCGGGCTCAGCATGAGTCGTCAGTATCAGCCCACGACAAGGAATTCGGGTGTATGAGCAGCGCTCGCATGAACACTGAAAACGAAGCGACGATGGAACACGATTACATCGCCGAACGACCGGAGCGTGACGCGCGTTTCTTCGCCCGCATGGGCTGGATTCTGGCGATCGTCGGCGCCGGCAGTTTCTTTACCTGGGCAAGCCTGGCGCCGCTCGACCAAGGCATTCCGGTGCAAGGCACGGTCGTGGTATCGGGCAAGCGCAAAGCCGTGCAATCGATGAGCAACGGCGTGGTCAGCCGGATTCTGGTGCGCGAGGGTCAAGTGGTGAAGCAAGGCCAGCCGCTGTTTCAACTCGACCAGACCCAGGTCGCGGCCGACGTGCAATCGCTGCAAGCGCAATACCGCATGGCCTGGGCCAGCCTGGCGCGTTGGCAGAGCGAACGGGACAACCTCAAGCAGGTGAATTTCCCCGCCGAACTGAGCAACGATCCCGACCCACGCCTGGCCCTGGTGCTTGAAGGCCAGCGGCAATTGTTCAGCAGCCGCCGCGAAGCGTTTTCCCGCGAGCAGGCTGGCTTGCGCGCCAGTATCGAAGGCGCCGGCGCGCAACTGGCGGGTATGCGCCGCGCGCGTACGGACCTGACGGCTCAGGCCAGCTCCTTGCAACAACAACTGAGTAATCTGCAGCCGCTGGCGGACAACGGCTATATCCCGCGCAACCGGTTGATGGAGTTCCAGCGGCAACTGTCGCAGGTGCAACAGCAATTGGCGGAAAACAGTGGTGAAAGCGGCCGGGTCGAGCAGGGCATCCTCGAATCGCGCCTGAAGGTGCAACAGCACATCGAGGAATACCAGAAAGAAGTCCGCACCCAACTGGCCGACGCGCAACTCAAGAGCGTGACCCTTGAGGAGCAACTGACCTCCGCCGGGTTCGATCTGCAACACAGCGAAATCATCGCCACCGCCGACGGCATTGCGGTCAACCTCGGGGTTCACACTGAAGGCGCGGTGGTCCGCCAGGGCGAAACCTTGCTGGAGATCGTGCCGCAAGGCACTCGCCTGGAAGTGGAAGGGCACCTGCCGATCAACCTGATCGACAAGGTCGGCACTCACTTGCCGGTGGACATTCTGTTCACCGCGTTCAACCAGAGCCGTACACCCCGTGTGCCGGGCGAAGTCAGCCTGATCTCTGCCGACCAGATGATCGACGAGAAAACCGGCGCGCCGTACTACGTGCTGCGCAGCAGCGTCAGCGACCAGGCCATGGAAAAACTCAACGGCCTGGTGATCAAGCCCGGCATGCCGGCGGAAATGTTCGTGCGGACCGGTGAACGTTCACTCCTCAACTATTTGTTCAAACCGCTGCTCGACCGGGCAGGCTCCGCGTTGACCGAGGAATAAGGATGTTCGGCTGTATGAATAAGTTTTCAATGCTCGCCGCCACCCTGGCGTTGCTGACGTGCAACAGTGTGATGGCTGCCATGGGGCCGTTCGATATCTACGAGCAAGCGTTGCGCAATGACCCGGTGTTCCTGGGGGCGATGAAGGAGCGCGATGCCGGCCTGGAAAACCGCATCATTGGCCGGTCCGGGCTGTTGCCGAGGATCGGTTACACCTACAACAAGGGGCGGAACACCTCCAAGGTGACCCAACTCAATGAAGGACGGCCGGACTTCACCGAGGACCGCAATTACAGCAGCTACGGCTCGAACCTGACTTTGCAGCAGCCGTTGCTCGATTACGAAGCCTACGCGGCGTACCGCAAAGGCGTGGCGCAATCGTTGTTTGCCGACGAAGCCTTCCGCGGCAAAAGCCAGGAACTGCTGGTCCGTGTGCTGGAAAACTACACCAATGCGCTGTTCGCCCAGGATCAGATCGACATCGCGCTGGCCAAGAAGAAAGCCTTCGAACAGCAGTTCCGCCAGAACGAGCAGATGTTCCGTCAGGGCGAGGGCACGCGCACCGATATTCTCGAGGCCGAGTCCCGTTACGAACTGGCGACCGCCGAGGAAATCGAGGCACGCAACGAGCAGGACGCGTCCTTGCGCGAACTGGGAGCGCTGATTGGTGTGCCCGCCGTCGACATCACGGACCTGGCGCCGCTGGACCAGAATTTCCAGACCTTCAGCCTGCAGCCGGCCAACTACGACACTTGGCACGAGATGGCCGTGGCCAACAACCCGAACCTGGCTTCCCAGCGCCAGGCGGTGGACGTCGCGCGGTATGAAGTCGAACGTAACCGCGCCGGGCACTTCCCGAAAGTCAGTGCCTACGCGTCGGTGCGCCAGAACGAATCGGAAAGCGGCAACACCTACAACCAGCGTTACGACACCAACACCATCGGCATTGAAGTCAGCGTGCCGTTGTACGCGGGTGGTGGGGTGTCGGCGTCGACCCGTCAGGCCAGCCGGACCATGGAGCAGGCCGAGTACGAACTGGATGGCAAGACCCGGGAAACACTGATCGAACTGCGGCGGCAATTCAGTGCCTGCCTGTCGGGGGTGAACAAACTTCGGGCTTATCAGAAAGCCCTGAAGTCGGCCGAAGCGCTGGTGGTCTCGACCAAACAAAGCATCCTGGGCGGTGAGCGGGTGAACCTGGATGCGTTGAATGCCGAACAACAACTATTTACCACCCGCCGGGATTTGGCGCAGGCAAGGTATGACTACCTGATGGCCTGGACCAAATTGCATTACTACGCCGGGACCTTGACCGAGCAGGATCTGGCCAAGGTGGACGAAGCGTTCGGCCAAGGCCCACGGACTTAATGATGAACGTGTAATTGGATGGACTCGCCCAAGCCGAGGCGTCAATGCGCCACGGTGGCAGTCTAAACAGCCAACGACAGCGAGGGCGAGTCCATGAAAAAGCATACTTCGGTTGATCAATCCCTGTCTTCTTCCGATTTGTCGGCCTGCACAACCGTAGCGGTCGATCTGGCCAAGCAGGTCTTTCAGGTCGCCGGGGAGGATGTCCTCGGCCAGGTGCACTACGAGCAGCGGATCAAGTCGCGCGAGGCGTTTTATGCGTTTCTCCGCCAGTTGCCGCCTCATGTCGTGGTTCTGATGGAGACCGGTCCGGGTGCTCAAGCCTGGGCCCGGCAGCTGCAAGACCAAGGCAATCTGGCGCGGATTCTTCCAGCCCGTTTGGTGGCCACACATCGCAGCGGGCCTAAAAATGATCGCAACGATGCGCTGGCGATTCTGCGGGCTGGTCGCGATGAAAAGATCTACGCAGTGCCGGTCAAAAGCGTTGCGGCGCTGGCAATGCAGGCGTTGCATCGCGCCCGCCAGGGCTATGTGCGTCGACGCACGGCGGTGAGCAATCAGATGCGCGGCCTGCTGCTCGAGCATGGCGTGGCCTTGGCGCAGGGCGATGTTGCGATCAGCCAGAAAATTCCGCGGGTACTGGAAGATGCCACCCAGCCGGTGCCGGGCGTGCTGCGTGAACTGATCGACGAACTGTTGGCCGAGTGGCGCCATTTGGGCGAACGCATCAGCGTGCTGACGGGGCGCCTGGAAGTGGCCGCCAACGCCGACATGACGGCGAAGCGACTGATGACTGTGCGCGGCATCGGCCCAGTCACTGCCACGGCACTGGTGGCCAAGGAAACCAAGCCTGAGCGATTTCCCAATGCCCGCAAGTTTGCCGCGTACTTTGGCATGGTGCCTGACCAGCACAGCAGCGGGCAGACGGTCCGGCTGGGGGACATGACCAAGCGAGGCGATGTTTATTTACGCAGCCTGATGATCCAGGGAGCCCATGCCGTGCTGCAACAACTACGACCTGATTCCCAGCAACCCGATGACCGCCGCTTGTTGCGCTGGATGAGCCGACTGGGCCGTAAGGAGGCTGCGGTCAGGTTGGCCAACCGCAACCTGCGAATCGTCTGGGTGCTTCTACAGAATGACCAGACTTATCGTCGCCAGGCGGGTGATGGCCAGCAAGCGACGATGAGCCACTGAGCGACAGAGTTCTGCCACCGAGGTACTAACTGTCCGGCCCTTTGCTGAAAAAAAATTGACCCCAGGTAAGACCGGCGTGGATTGATGCCTAAGCTGCTACTGGCCTTCGAGGCCTGACTGTAATCGGCATACCACGAGCTCTTCCAATTTTGGCCAGAAGCCGAAGACGGCTTCCTCGAATAGGCCTAATACATAGATGCAACGGGGCGGCGGTTTTTCAAAAGCGGGTAGACAGTGGGGGCGAGTCCATACATAGCAGCTGGCGAAGCCTGCGTTCGGCTGCGCAGCAGTCGCCATTCGGTCTATCTGACAAACCGCGTTGTCAGGTTTTACGACTGCTTCGCAGCCGAACGCAGGCTTCGCCAGCTGCTACAGGGGTATGCGTTGCGGTCCCTGATGGGCAACCAGAATTCTAAAAACGCCAAAAATGCGAGAAGTGATAAACATGGATGTACAGATCAAGCCGATGTCGGTCGGCACGTTGTTGCTCTGGATTTCAGTAGCGCCCGGCTCGGCCCAGGCGCTTTATCAGGAAACCGGCACCCTGGGTGATGCCGCCAGTTGGCGTACCGCGGAATTCCAGCGCGACTGGGGACTGGCCCGCATGCAGGCCGACCAAGCCTACGCCGTCGGCGTCACCGGTAAAGGCGTGAAAATCGGCGAGCTCGATTCAGGCTTCGATGCGGCCCATCCCGAATTCGCCACCGACCGTTATCACGCGGTGCTGGCCCGCGGCAGTTACGTCGACGGTTCACAGTTCAATGTCGACGGCACCCTAAACACCAACAACGATTCTCACGGCACCCATGTCGCCGGCACCATCGGTGCCTCCCGCGATGGCACCGGCATGCACGGTGTCGCGTATAACGCGCAGGTCTACGTCGGCAACACCAACAAGAACGACAGTTTCCTGTTCGGTCCCAACCCCGATCCGCGCTACTTCAAAGCGGTCTATAACGCCTTGGCCGACGCTGGCGTGCGGGCGATCAATAACAGCTGGGGCAGCCAACCACCGGACGTCAGTTACCGCACCCTCGGCGATCTGCACGCCGCTTACGCGCAACACTGGAACAAAGGCACCTGGCTCGATAAGGCGGCGGGCGTTTCCCGACGCGGCGTAATCAACGTGTTCAGTGCCGGCAACAGCGGTTACCCCAACGCCAGCGTGCGTTCGGCCTTGCCGTATTTCCAGCCGGATTTGGAAGGTCATTGGCTGGCGGTGTCCGGGCTGGATCAAAGCAACCAGCAGAAGTACAACCAGTGCGGGATCGCCAAGTATTGGTGCATCACCACCCCCGGCGCGAAGATCGACAGCACCATTCCAGACGGCGGTTATGCGATCAAGTCCGGCACCTCCATGTCCGCGCCGCATGCCACCGGCGCCCTGGCACTGGTGATGGAACGCTATCCGTACATGACCAACCAGCAGGCGCTGGAAACCCTGCTGACCACCGCCACTCAACTCGACGGTTCAATCACCCAGGCACCGAATACCCGCATCGGCTGGGGAGTGGCCAACCTCCAACGGGCGATGCGCGGGCCGGGGCAATTGCTCGGGCGCTTTGATGCCAATCTGGGGGCAGGGCAGAGCGATGTCTGGAGCAATGACATTTCGGACAACGCGCTGATCCAGCGGCAGGGCGAAGACGCGGCCGAACGCAGTGCCTGGCAACAGACCTTGAGCACCAAAGGTTGGCAGAACGGCGTGCCGGTCGGTGCCAGCCAGCAGGATCAGACGGATTACGCCGTCGGCATGGCTCGCGATTCAGCCGCTGCAAGCCGAATCTACGAAGGCAGTTTGATCAAATCCGGTGCCGGACGGCTGATGCTGATCGGCGACAACACCTGGCGCGGGTCGACCACGGTGAATGGCGGCCTGCTCTCGGTCAACGGTTCGCTTTCATCAGCGGTGACCGTCAATGACAGCGGCACGCTGGGTGGGTCGGGACGAATCGGCGCACTGACGGCCAACCGCGGCGCTACCGTCGCGCCGGGCAATTCCATTGGCACCTTGCAGGTCGCGGGCGATGTCACGTTTGCACCCGGCTCGACCTACGCGGTGGAGCTGTCGCCGACCGCCAGCGACCGGATCATCGCAGGTGGCACGGCCACGGTCAGCGGCGCGACGGTCAGCCTGTCGCTGGAAAACAGCCCGACCTTGCTCAGCGCTCAACAAGTGCAAAGCTTGCTCGGTCATCAATACAACATCCTGCAAGCGTCCGGCGGTATCCAAGGCCAGTTTGGTGCGGTGCTGCCCAATTATCTGTTCATCGGCGGTAGCCTCGATTACGCCGCCACCGGTGTTCAACTGAGTGTGGAGCGCAACGACACGACTTTCGCCAGCGTCGGCCAGACGCCGAACCAGCGCGCCGTCGCCTCCGTCGTGGAAGGGCTTGGGGCAGGGAATCCGGTTTACGAAAGTCTGTTGCTGTCGCCCACCGCGACGTCTGCACAGCAGGCGTTCCAGCAGTTGTCGGGAGAAATTTATCCGGCGTTGGGCTCGGTGCTGATCAACGACAGTCGTTACCTGCGTGACGCGGTCGGCGAGCGACTGGTCGACGCCAGAGGCAATCAAAGCAATGGCTGGATCAAGGCGCTGGGTGCCTGGGGCAAGACCGATGATCGCCATGACACTGCCGGTTACACCACCTCGATTGGTGGCTTGCTCGCCGGTGTCGATGGCGCGATCGACGAGCAAACCCGGATCGGCCTGGTCACCGGCTACAGCGACAGTTCGGTGAGCATGGGCTCGGGCACTCATTCATCGGCCAAGGTCGACAGCTATCACCTTGGCGCTTATGCGGGCCGCGAGTTGGGCGCCTGGCGCCTGAGTGCCGGCGGCGCTTACAGCTGGCATCGCGCCGACGTCAAACGTGACCTGCAATACGGCGACGTCAGCGCCAAGCAGAAAGCCAAGGTCGATGCCGGCACCACCCAGGTTTTCGGCGAGGCGGCGTATCGCCTGAACTTGCAACCGCTGGCGATCGAACCCTTCGCCAACCTGGCCTACGTACACCTCGACACCGAAGGTTTCACTGAGAAAGGTGATGCCGCCGCACTGAAAAGCAGCGGCGACACTCGGGATGCGGTGCTCAGCACATTGGGCGTGCGCGCGTTGAAAACCGTGAACCTGTCCGGCCAGCAGCAGCTTGAGCTGGGAGGAAGTCTCGGCTGGCAGCACAACCTGAGTAACACCGATGCCGAACAGCACCTGGCGTTTGCCAGCGGCAGCACGGCGTTCTCGGTAGAGAGTTCGCCCATGGTGCGTGATGCGGCGCTGGTAGGCGCCCATGCCAGCCTGGCCCTGAGCCGGGATATTCGCGTGAACCTCGATTACACCGGCCAACTGGCCAGCCGCGAGAAAAGCCATGGCGTAGGGCTGAGCCTCAATTGGCAGTTTTAACGCGGTAAAGGGCTGGAACACCGCACCCCCTGTAGGAGCGTGGCTTGCCCGCGAAAGGGCCGTGACATTCAGCATTGACGTTGGCTGACACACCGCCTTCGCGGGCAAGCCTCGCTCCTACAAGTTGCGCGCCTCGGCCACAAGAATTTTCGCAACACAACTAAGGACGGTAGCTGGATGAATAAGAAGTACAACAACCTTGCCTTGCTCTGCGCATTAGCCTCGGCAGGCACCGCGCAAGCCGCACCCTACGTGGAAAACGGTCGAGCAGGCGATCCTAACAGCTGGCGCAGCGCTGAATTCAACGCTGACTGGGGCTTGGGCGCCATCAACGCGCAGGATGCCTACGCCGCCGGTTACAGTGGCAAAGGCGTGAAGTTGGGGATCTTCGATCAACCGGTTTACGCCCAGCACCCGGAATTTTCCGGTGCCAACAAAGTGGTCACCTTGGTCACCAGCGGTATCCGCGAATACACCGACCCCTACATTCCGGTCAAAGCCGGCGATGCGTTTTTGTATGACGGTTCGCCCACGGTCGGCTACGACGGCAAGCTCGGTTCCCACGGCACTCACGTTGGCGGGATCGCCGCCGGCAGCCGCGACGGCAACCCGATGCACGGCGTCGCGTACAGCGCGCAAATCATCAGCGCCGACAACGGCGACCCGGGCCCGGAAGACGGCATCATCCTCGGCAACGACGGCGCGGTATACAAGGCCGGTTGGGATGCGTTGATCGCCAGCGGTGCGCGGATCATCAACAACAGTTGGGGCATCGGCATCACCGATCGCTTCGATCTGGGCGGGCGCGACCCGGCGTATCCGCATTTCACCGTGCAGGACGCGCAGCTGCAGTTCAATCAGATCCAGCCCATCCTCGGCACGCGCCAGGGCGGCGCCTACGACGGTGCCATCGCGGCCGCTCGCAGCGGCATCGTGACGATCTTCGCCGCCGGCAACGACTACAACCTGAATAACCCGGACGCGATTGCCGGCCTGGGTTATTTCGTCCCGGAAATTGCGCCGAACTGGATGACTGTCGCGGCCTTGCAGAAGAACCCGGACCTCAACAGCCCGGACCTCTACAACATCAGCATCTTCTCGTCGCGCTGCGGCTACACCGCGAGTTTCTGCGTGTCGGCACCGGGCAGCAAGATCTTCAGCGCCGTCATCGGCGGCACCAATGCCGATAACATGACCATCGGCTACGCCAACAAAAACGGCACCTCCATGGCAGCACCGCACGTCGCGGGCGCGGTGGCGGTGCTGATGGAACGCTTTCCGTACATGACCGGTGCCCAGGTTGCCAGCGTGCTGCGCACCACGGCCACCGACATGGGCGCACCGGGTGTCGACGCGCTGTACGGCTGGGGCATGATCAACCTGCGCAAAGGCATCGATGGCCCGGGGATGTTTGTCACCGAGCAAGACATACCCGAGGAATTCCGCATCCAGGGGGCCTACGGTTCCAGCCAGTTTGTGGCGGACTTGCCGGGCATCGGCGCGATTATCGATGCGGGCAAACCCACCGAACGCGTGTGCAACGACGTGCAGTGCGGACGGGACGTCTGGCGCAACGACATTTCCGGCCATGGCGGCCTGACCAAACAGGGCATCGGCACACTGGTGCTGACCGGCGCCAACACCTACGCCGGCCCGACCCTGGTCAATCAGGGCCGGTTGGCCATCAACGGCTCGCTGCTCTCGGCGGTCACCGTCAACGACAGCGGGATTCTCGGCGGTAACGGCCGCATCGGCGCATTGACCGCGAAAAGCGGCGGCACCGTGGCGCCCGGCAATTCGATCGGCACCTTGCAAGTGGCGGGCGACGTAATCTTCGAGCCAGGCTCGACTTACGCCGTGGAATTGTCGCCGACCAGCAGTGACCAGATCATCGCGGGCGGTAAAGCCGTGATCGACGGCGCGACTGTCAGCCTGTCCCTGGAAAACAGCCTGACTTTGCTGACCACCAGCGAAGTGCAATCCCTGCTTGGCAATCAATACAACATTCTGCAAGCAGCCGGCGGCATCGAAGGGCGTTTCGGCGCGGTGCTGCCGGATTACCTGTTCATCGGCGGCACACTCGACTACTCGGCCACTGGCATCCAGTTGGCGGTAGAACGCAACGCAGCGTCCTTCGCCAGCGTTGGCCAAACCCCGAACCAACGCGCTGTCGCCGCCGCCGCCGAGCAACTGGGCGTGGGCAATCCGCTCTATGAAACCCTGCTGCTGTCGCCGACCGCCGCCGTCGCGCAACAAGCCTTCCAGCAACTGTCCGGTGAGATTCACCCGGCGATCGGCACGTTGCTGATCAACGACAGCCGTTACCTGCGCGATGCCGTTGGCGAACGTTTGCGTGAGCGTGATCTGTTCGATGCCGCAGCACCGACCGATGACCGCAGCAACGCCTGGGTCAAAGTCCTCGGCGCCTGGGGCAAGAGCGATGGCGGGCATGACAACGCCAGTTCCAACAGCTCCATCGGCGGTTTGCTGGCCGGTGTCGATGGTCTGATCACTGAAGATACGCGGCTGGGTTTCGTTACCGGTTATAGCGACAGTTCGTTGAGCATGGGCGATGGCACGCATTCATCGACCTCTGTCGACAGCTATCACTTGGGTGCCTACCTGGGCCATGAAATCGATGCACTGCGTTTGAGTGTCGGCGGCGCGTACAGCTGGCATCGCATCGACGTGAAACGTGACCTGCAATTCGGCGACGTCAGCGGCAAGCAGAAATCCAAACGCGATGCGACAACCGCGCAACTGTTTACCGAAGCGGCGTATCGCCTGGACCTGCAACCGCTGGCACTGGAGCCGTTCGCCAACCTGGCTTACGTGCACCTGAACCGCGACAGCTTCACCGAGAAAGGCGATGCCGCAGCGCTCAAGGGTGGCGAAGACAACCGTGACGCCGTGCTCTCGACCCTCGGTGTGCGGGCAAGCAAAGCTGTTGCGCTGTCGGACAAACAGCAGCTGGAACTGTCCGGCACGCTGGGCTGGCAGCACAACCTGAGCAACACCCGTTCCGAAGATCATCTGGCCTTCGCCAACGGCAACACCGGGTTCAGCGTGCAGAGCGTGTCCCTGGATCGAAACGCCGCCATTGTGGGTGCGCGCGCCGGTCTGTCTGTGACTCAGAATGCGCGGGTGAGCCTGGATTACAACGGACTGCTGGGCTCCAACGAGAAAGACCACGGTGTAGGTCTGACACTCGACTGGCAGTTCTGATTTAACGCAAAGGAAAGCAAGTCTATGGGACTGTTTGATTACAAAAATGCGGACGGCAAGGCGTTGTACAGCGACGCCATCGCGCTGACGCTGTATGCGTACACGCCAACCGGTCAGCCGCTGCCGGCCACCGCTTGGGCGCCGATTGGCGCTACGCAGCTGGGTTATCAAGGCAAGGTCGGTGCTCCGGGCACCTTCTATGGTGAGAAGGATGGCTTCACCAGCGCCGAGGCCGAAGTACTCGGCAAGTACGACGGGGCGGGCAAGCTGATCGGTATCGGCATTGCCTTCCGTGGCACCGGCGGCCTGGGTTACAGCGACACCTTCGGCGACATGAAAAACAACCTGTTGGCCGCCGTCGGCCCGGTGGATTACGCGACGAACTATGCGAAAAACGCCTTCGACACCTTGCTCAAGGACGTTGCCGCGTTTTCGATCGCCCACGGTCTGAGCGCCAAGGACGTCATGATCAGCGGCCATAGCCTCGGCGGGCTGGGGGTCAACAGCCTCGCCGAGCTGAGCGGCAGCAACTGGGGCGGTTTCTACAAGGACGCCAACTACATCGCGTTCGCCTCACCGACCCAGAGCGCCACCGGCAACAACGTGTTGAACATCGGCTACGAGAACGACCCGGTATTCCGGGTGCTCAATGGCACCACGTTCAGCAGCGGTTCCCTGGGCAAGCACGACGGTCATCAGGAATCGGCGACCAACAATATCGTCAACTTCAATGATCAGTACGCGTCCACTGCGCAGAACCTTGTGCCGTTCAGCATCGTCAATCCGCTGAACTGGTCGGCCCATGGCTCGTTGGGCTATGCCGACGGTCTGAACCGGGTGCTCGACTCGCGTTTCTACGACCTCACCGACAAGGACTCGACGCTGATCGTCTCCAACCTGGCGGAATCGTCCCGGGGCACGACCTGGGTCGAGGACCTTGGTCGCAGCGGCGAGCCCCACACCGGCAGCACCTTCATCATCGGCACCGACAGCAACGACTTGCTTAAGGGCGATGCCGGCAATGACTTCATTGAAGGCCGCGACGGCAACGACCGCTTCCGCGATGACGGTGGCTACAACTTCCTGCTGGGCGGCAAGGGCAGCAACACCTTCGAATTGCAGAAGCCGTTGCAGAACTTCAGCGTTGCCAACGATGGCGACGGCACGCTGTACGTGCGTGATGCCTATGGCGGCATCAGCATGACCCGCGACATCGGCGCGCTGGTCAGCAAGGAGTCGGGTTCGTGGTGGGGAAGCAAGGAGGTGACTTACAGCGTCACCGCCAACGGTTTGCTCAACGGCAATGAACTGACCCACTACAACCACTCGCTGAACGGGGACGCCTACGGCAACACGCTGGCGGCCAGCGTCGACGGCGACTGGCTGTTCGGCAATGCCGGTGACGACCTGCTGCGCAGCGACAAAAGCCAGGTGACCTTCGTCGGTGGCGCAGGCAATGACGTGTTGCACGCCTCGGGTGGCAACAACACGTTCCTGTTCAGCGGCGCCTTCGGTTTCGACGCGATCAATGGCTACCAGGGCAACGACAAACTGGTGTTTTTGGGCGTTCAGGGCGCGGGGCAGGGTTATGACTACAAGCAACACGCTTCGCAGTCGGGCCATGACACGGTGCTGAAGGTGGGCGACTTTGCCGTGACCCTGGTGGGAGTGGGGCTGGACAACCTGTCGGCTTCAGGCATTACGTTTGCGTAAAGGCTGCATGCACTAGATGCTCCGGGGCGCCTCGGGAGCGAGGCGTCCTGGTTGTGAGCTATCTCTGACAATTCCAACAAAAGAGAGGCAATACCAATGGGTGTGTATGACTACAAAAACTTCGGCACAGCCGATTCCAAAGCGTTGTTTACCGACGCGATGGCGATCACGCTGTATTCCTACCACAACCTCGACAATGGCTTTGCCACGGGTTACCAGCACAACGGCTTCGGCCTTGGCTTGCCGGCGACCCTGGTCACTGCACTGCTGGGCGGCACCGATTCCCAGGGGGTGATTCCCGGTATTCCCTGGAACCCCGATTCGGAAAAAGCCGCACTGGAGGCCGTGCAAAAAGCCGGCTGGACGCCCATCACGGCCTCGCAGCTGGGCTATGACGGCAAGGTCGACGCTCGCGGAACGTTCTTCGGCGAGAAGGCCGGGTACACCAGCGCGCAGGTCGAGATCCTCGGCAAGTACGATGCTCAGGGCCATCTGACCGAAATCGGCATCGCCTTTCGCGGCACCAGCGGCCCACGGGAAACCTTGATCGGCGATTCGTTCGGCGACGTGATCAACGATCTGCTGGCGGCGTTCGGTCCCAAGGATTATGCGAAAAACTATGTGGGCGAAGCCTTCGGCAATCTGCTCGGCGACGTCATGGCGTTTGCCCAGGCCAATGGCCTGTCGGGCAAAAACGTGCTGGTCAGCGGCCATAGCCTTGGCGGGTTGGCGGTCAACAGCCTGGCGGATTTGAGCACGAACAAGTGGTCCGGGTTCTACAAGGATTCGAACTACATCGCGTACGCGTCCCCGACCCAGAGCGGCACCGACAAAGTGCTCAACGTCGGCTATGAAAACGACCCGGTGTTTCGAGCCCTAGACGGTTCATCCTTCAACCTGTCGTCGGTAGGCGTGCACGATGCCGCCAAGGCCTCGGCGACCGATAACATCGTCAGCTTCAACGACCACTACGCCTCGACGGCGTGGAATGTGCTGCCGTTCTCCATCCTCAACATCCCGACCTGGATCTCGCACTTGCCGACCGCCTATGGCGAGGGCATGAACCGGGTGATCGAATCGAAGTTCTACGACCTCACCAGCAAAGACTCGACGATTGTCGTTGCCAATCTCTCGGACCCGGCGCGCGCCAACACCTGGGTTCAGGACCTCAATCGCAACGCTGAAACCCACAAGGGCAGCACGTTCATCATCGGCAGCGACGGCAACGACCTGATTCAGGGCAGCAAGGGCAATGACTACCTGGAGGGTCGCGACGGCAACGACAGTTTCCGTGACGGTGGCGGCTACAACATCCTGTTGGGTGGCAAGGGCAGCAACGTGCTGGACTTGCAGCAGTCAGTGAAAAGCTTCGACTTTGCCAATGACGGCGCCGGTAACCTCTACGTCCGTGATGCCAGCGGCGGCATCAGCATCACCCGGGACATCGGCAGCATTGTCACCAAGGAACCGGGGTTCTTGTGGGGGCTGTTCAAGGATGACGTGACGCACAGCATCACGGCTAATGGCCTTGCAGTCGGCAACAACCTGACCCAGTACGCGTCATCGGTAAAGGGCGGCGCGGGGGGCGATACGCTCATGGCGCATGTGACGGGCGACTGGGTGTTCGGCCTGGACGGCAACGATCATTTGATCGGCGGCAAAGGCAATGATGTGTTTGTGGGCGGGGCGGGGAATGACCTGATGGAATCGGGGGGCGGGGTTGATACGTTTCTGTTCAGCGGTGCGTTTGGTCAGGACCGGGTTCTTGGTTATCAGGTGAACGACAAGCTGGTATTTGTCGGGGTTCAGGGGGTGGCGCCGAATGATGACTTTCGGGCTCATGCCAGCGCGGTGGGGCAGGATACGGTGCTGACGTTTGGTGGGGATTCGGTGACGTTGGTGGGGGTTGGGCTGGATAGCTTGTCTGGCTCAGGGATCATAATCGCCTGAAAGTAATCTGGCGTTTGTAAGGTCCCCATCGCGGGCAAGCCCGCTCCCACAGGATCTTCGTCGTTCGCAAATCCTTGTGGGAGCGGGCTTGCCCGCGATGAACGATAACGCGTAAACCTGCCTGGAACACGTGACCCGACAGTCACCTGCGGACTCCAATACCTTGCAACAACAGGATTAAGTACTGGATCAGGAGATTAAGGAACGTGAGTAACCGCAAGAGGCACATCATCGGTTTGGCACTGGCTCTTTTTTCGGCAAGTGCCGCCGCAGAATTGCCTCACAGCTCGATTTTGAGCCGCTATGGCATGACGCCAGATCAACTGCCGGCACCGGCATCGCCGGAAACCGTCGAGCCCCTGGAAGAGAAAAGCCGTTTCCAGCTCCAGCCGGAAGAGCCCTTTTTGACATTGCGTTCGGGGGAAAAGCAACCGGAGATCACCGGCAACATCAGCATCGATCACGCGATGCAGCAGGATTACGACCGCTGCCGGAAGATTCATGAAGAATTGAGGCTGCGGGGAGGGAAGTTCATCTCCTGCGATAACGGTACGCCGTGGATGCCGTAGATTTCCGGTATTTGTGAGGGCCTCTTCGCGGGCAAGTCGGGACGCCGAACCGCTCGCTCCTACAGAGTTGTACGAGTCCTTGTAGGAGCGAGGCTTGCCCGCGAATAACGATAACTCGGTCTTCAGTCTTCCTCGCGAACCGTGGCCACGTCGTTGGCATTGACCTTCACTTTCGCGCCAGAAATATCCTCAAACTCGTAAAACCCGTCCTTGGTCTTGGTTTTCGGCATGTCCTTGGTCAAATACTGGGTGCCGTTCTGCAGCGTCACGACCGTTGGCGTCGAGCAACCGGCCAGGGCCAGGAAGGCCGCCGCTGCCAAGGGCAAACCCAGAGTCTTGATATTCATACCCACCTCTCAAAAAATGCTAAAAAAAGCCGCTATGCCGGTTGGTGCCATGGATCGGCAGAAAGTTCGATGGCCACGCGAAAATAGCCAAATAGCGCCGCCGCTTATCTTTTTCCGTTTGCACCGGATACGCCGTAGCTGGTATCTGTACGCATAACCAGTACTCGCTCGCCATGGCCCATTTTCCCTGTGACTGTAAATCCTCTCGACGACCCGTTCTACTACCTGAACAACTTCATGCAAGTGCTTGATTGGCTTGAGCATCGCTACGCCGATGTGCTGAGCGTCGAGGAGCAGGCCTTCATCCGCGATTTCAGTCGGCAACCCCGCGAGTCCCGGGCGCTGCTGGTGAGGATGGTGATGCGCAAGGGGGTGCATTTCAGGGCCGGCAAATTGAGTTACGTCGAAATCGGTGAGATCGCCCGGGCTGCCGAGCCGTTGCTGGCGGCAGGCTGGATTGATGAGCAGTCACCCTTGCCGATCGGCGAACTGTTCGACGTTCTGCTCAAGGCCGAGATTCTTCACTGCTTCGGTGCTGCCATCGAGCAACCGAACGGCAAAAAGACCGAATGGCTGGCGTCCCTGAGCGAGCAGTTGTGCGAGGAGCAAAGCTTCGCGCAGTGGTGCCCGCAACTGAACGACCGGCTGTTCACGCTGACCATCATGGACCTGTGTGACCGCTTGCGGCTGATGTTCTTCGGCAACCTTTATCAGGACTGGTCGGAGTTTGTGCTGGCCGATCTCGGCATCTTTACCTATGAAAAAGTCGAATTCTGCGCCGAGTCCCGGGGCCTGCGCTGCCGTGAAGACGTGGAGGCCTGCCTGTTCCTGCATCACTGCCAGCAGCGTTTCGAGGCCGGCGAGGCGGTGGCGACCATTGTCGAGCAGGTCAACGGACTGGCACTCGACAACCCGTGGCTGCAACGACGTCGGGGCAAGCTGTTGTTCCAGATTGGCCAGCACTGCGAACGCATGGCGGATTTCTCCACGGCGCTGACCATTTACCGCGATTGCGCTTACCCCGGTGCACGCGCGCGCCTTATTCGTGTGCTGGAGCGCTGCGGTGAATATCAGTTGGCCCTGCATCTGGCCACGCACGCGGAGCAATCGCCGGAAAGTGCCACCGAGCATCAGCATGTACTGCGTGTATTGCCCAGGTTGCGGCGCAAACTGGGGGGCCCGGCGATGAAGCGGCCATCCCCTCGGGAAATGCTGCGACTGGACCTCCAATTGCCCAGGACCGATTTGGCGTTGTCGGTTGAGTTTTACGTCCAGGCGCATCTGGCGGAGGATTCGGCGCCCGTGCATTACGTCGAGAACAGTCTGATCAACTCGCTGTTCGGGCTGCTGTGCTGGCCGGCGATCTTTGCACCGTTGCCGGGAGCGTTTTTCCACCCGTTCCAGCGCGGACCGGTGGACTTGCTCAATGAAGACTTCCATGGGCGTCGGGCGGATTTGTTTCAGGCCTGTCTCGACGAACTCGATGACGGCCGCTACCTCCAGACCATCCGTGAACGTTACGTCGCCAAGTGGGGTGTGCAGTCGCCCTTCGTGTTCTGGGGTGCGCTGAGCGAAGAACTGCTGGACCAGGCACTCGACTGCCTGCCGGCCGAACACCTCAAGCACTGGTTCAATCGTCTGCTGCTGGACATCAAGTCCAACCGTGCCGGCATGCCGGACCTGATCCAGTTCTGGCCGCAGCACAAGACCTACCGCATGATCGAAGTCAAAGGCCCCGGCGATCGCCTGCAAGACAACCAATTGCGTTGGCTGGAGTTCTGTCATGAACATCAGATGCCCATCGCCGTCTGCTATGTGCAATGGGCGGAGCAGAGCGCTTGAGCTACAGCATTGCGGTGCGGGCGCTGTGTGAGTTCACCGCCAAGGTCGGCGACCTCGACCTGCGATTCACACCGTCGCCGACCGCGCTGGAGGGCATCGTCGGTCACCGTACCGTTGCTTCGCGCCGAAGCGAGGGCTATCAAAGCGAAGTCGCCCTCGAAGGCCTGTACAAAACCTTGAAGGTCAAGGGCAGGGCGGACGGCTACGACCCGGCGCAACACTGCCTGGAAGAAGTCAAAACCTATCGCGGCGACTTGAGCAAGCAACCGGCCAACCACCGGCAACTGCACTGGGCGCAGGCCAAAGTCTACGGTTGGCTGATGTGCCAGAAGCTGGAGCTGGCGCAGATCAATCTGGCGCTGGTGTACTTCGATATCGTCAGCGAAAAGGAAACCTGTCTGGTCGAGGCCTTCAGCGCCGGCGAGCTGGAGCAGTTCTTCGAGCATCATTGCGAGATGTTCCTGCAGTGGGCCGAGCAGGAAATGGCTCATCGCGAAGGACGCAATCGCGCGGCGCAGCAATTGGCGTTTCCCCATGCCGACTTTCGTCCGGGGCAACGGCACCTGGCGGAGTCGGTGTTCAAAGCGGTCAGCACCGGTCGTTGCTTGATGGCCCAGGCGCCGACCGGCATTGGTAAAACCGTCGGCACGCTGTTTCCGATGCTCAAGGCGCTGGCGCCGCAGCAATTGGACAAGGTGTTCTTTCTCACGGCGAAAACGCCGGGGCGCAAACTGGCACTGGACGCTGCGCAAGTGATTCTTGAAAGCGCCGATGCGCCGCCACTGCGGGTGTTGGAGATGATCGCCCGGGACAAGGCCTGCGAGCACCCGGACAAAGCCTGTCACGGCGAATCGTGCCCGTTGGCCCAGGGTTTTTATGATCGTTTGCCGGCCGCTCGCCAGGCCGCCAGTGAGCTGAGCCTGCTGAACCAGAGCGCATTGCGCGAGGTGGCATTGGCGCATGAGGTTTGCCCTTATTACCTGAGTCAGGAAATGGCTCGCTGGGCAGACGTGGTGGTCGCCGACTACAACTATTACTTCGATTTCAGTGCGCTGCTGTTCGGGTTGGCTCAGGCCAACAACTGGAAAGTCGCGGTGTTGGTGGATGAGGCGCATAACCTCGTGGAGCGCGGCCGGCAGATGTACAGCGCCACGCTCGACCAGTCGACCCTCAACGGGGTGCGAAAAACCGCCCCGGACGCGCTGAAAAAACCGTTGCAGCGGGTCAATCGAGAGTGGAATGCCCTGCACAATCTGCAACTGGCCGCGTATCAGGCGTACGCCAAGGCCCCGGAAAAACTCCTCCAAGCCCTGTCTTCGTGCAGCGCGAGCATCGGTGATTATCTCAACGATCATCCTCAAGGCCTGGACAGCGCGTTGCAGGGATTTTACTTCGACATGCTGCAGTTCTGTCGCGTGGCCGAGCTCTTCGATGAGCAGTTCCTGTTCGACATCAGCAAGCGCGACCTCGAACGCAAACAGAACCTGTCGCAACTGTGCCTGCGCAACGTGGTGCCGGCCGGTTTCATCCGCCCGCGCCTGAGCGCTGCGCGCAGCACGGTGCTGTTTTCCGCGACGCTGAGCCCTCGGCATTACTACGCGGACCTGCTGGGTACACCGCCGAACACGGTGTGCATCGATGTGGAATCCCCGTTCCATGCCGACCAGTTGAAGGTGCACATCGTCAGCCAGATATCGACCCGATTCGTTCACCGGCAAGCGTCCCTCGAGCCGATTGTCGAACTGATCGCCCGGCAATTCAGCCAACGCCCCGGCAACTACCTGGCGTTTTTCAGCAGCTTCGATTATTTGCAGCAGGTGGCACAGTTGCTGGCTGAACGACACCCGCAGATCAACCTGTGGTCGCAGTCCCGGGGTATGGCGGAAGGGCAGCGTCAGGCCTTTCTCGATCAGTTCACCGCGCACAGCCAGGGCGTCGGTTTTGCGGTACTGGGCGGAGCGTTCGGTGAAGGCATCGACTTGCCCGGCGCCCGCCTGATCGGTGCGTTCATCGCCACCCTGGGGCTGGCGCAGCTCAATCCGGTCAACGAGCAGTTGAAGCATCGGATGGCGGCGATTTTCGGTACCGGTTATGACTACACCTACCTGTATCCCGGCGTGCAGAAAGTGGTGCAGGCGGCAGGACGGGTGATCCGCACTCAGCAGGATCAAGGGGTGGTGATGTTGATTGATGACCGGTTCGGCGACAGCAAAGTGAAAAATTTGCTGCCGCGCTGGTGGTCGGTTGAGCAGACGCATTTTCACTCTGCTACGTAGGATCCTTTACCTTTTAAAACAGTGACATACCTTGAAAAACACGCTCATTTGAACAAAGGGCGAAACACAGCTTTATTCAAAGGGCAGGCACTCAAATTCAGCCGGCTCTTTGATAAGGAAATCAAGGCATGTCCCCCGCACCGAATTACGCTTACACCCCAGAGCAGGTCACTGCAGCGTTCAATGAAATCAAAACCACGCTGTTCCGCGGTATCACGGCCGAGGTAACGCCTAGGATCCTGGTAGTTGCCGGGCTGCAAGGGTCGGGCAAAACCTTTTTGCTGGAAAACAAACTCCTGCCGACCCGGCGCTACGACAAATATGTTCGTCTCTACCTGCCCGAATACCGACAAAAACACCCCCAATACGCGGAGATGATCAAACTCGGCGTCCTGCATGCGTACGAACATACGGAAGCCTTCGTCCGAGAAGTCAGCGCCAAAATCTTCACCGAAGCCTTTACCCTCAAATACAACATCATTATGGAGTGTGCGTTCGACAGCCTCGATTTCGCCGCGTTTCCGCCGTTGGCGACAGCGGCCGGCTATCAGTTCGAGACGCATATTGTTGGCTGCACCCTGGAGTTTGCTCATGTTTCGAGCATCAAGAGAGCCTTCAAAAGCCTGGAAAATCGCGAACTCGAAAGGTTTGTCCCGTTATCGGCGCTGGAGGCCGGCATGAGTCATGTGCAGGCGATCATCCTGGCCTTCGAAACCGCCTCGAAGGCTGTCGACTGTTCCCAAATCACTGTGTATGAACGCGGGTACGGCGCGCTGAAAGAACGAGTCTCACGTGCTCATATCACCTACACCACAACCGCTGGCGTGACGCCTTCGACGGCGCCGACGGTGTACAGCGCTTATGGCAGCATCATTAATAATCAGGTCTGCACCCTGAGTGATCGTAATGAGGTGGTAAAAGAATGCCACTTGGCGTTACTCAAAATTCAAACGTATGCCCAGGTTGTCCCTGACTTTGTCTACAACGATCTGTACGCCTACATCGTCAAATACGTAAACCGCTAAGCATTCGAACCCATTCGGCGGCGAAGCGATGACAGTCTCCTGGCCAGCGAGCGGTCAGAAACTGTCCATCGCGGACGACGAAACCTCGTTGTGGCTGGTCCGCCGAATCACGCATTGCCAGGACTGGCCCTCGCAGAAAGTCCGTCGAGCTGGACAGGGCGGCGGTGACTTCCGCTTCGACGGTTTGAGGATAAGTTCGGTAGTAGCGCCCGAGCCAGGCGGCGGTGATTGCCCAGGCAGGCAGCTCCATGGTGTTGGCCACCAGTGCGGTGACCTTACGTCCCTGCAATACCGAAAGCCCGGAAACGGGGTCGAGCGTGCGGGCGAGCAACAGCACGCCATGACAGACCGCTGCCACCGGTTTGTCGGCCTTGAAAAAGTGCAGGGCGATCCGCCGGGCCTGCTCGGACTCCAACAGGCTGCGCATGCCCTTGGCATGCCCGCCAGGAATCAGCAGCCCTTGGAACTCGCTGGGGTCAATCTCGTCATAGCACAGCGGTTTGCGAAATGACGGGTCTTCGATCATCCGGGCGTAGCTTGCAAGGTCGGCCTTGCGCGTCATCAGCAACGGGTTCAATGGGCCGAAGCCGATATCCACCAGGCGCGAGTCGGCGTAGGCGGGCAGGCCCTCGGGAGACGCGAAGCGCACCTCGATGCCGGCCTCGCGCATGGCTTGCCATGGAACGCTGCTCTCAGTGGGATCGTAGTCAGAGGTGGGCAACAGAATGAGGATCATCGGGGCGCCTTGAATCGGCCAGGAGTGGCGATTGGCGTCGAGAATAGGTGGTCAGAGCGTTATGCTCCAGTGTGCGGCCGTTTTCTGGCTTTCCAAACCGACGGTTTGTCGCATACTCCATAAAAACAACAATCACAGGTGTGATCGATGAGTGATAACAAGTCTAAAACCTACTCCATCGAGGAAATGCGTTTTCGCCTGCTGATTGATGCCGTGGTGGACTATGCGATCTATATGATTGATCCAGACGGCATCATCACCAGTTGGAACTCTGGCGCCAGGCGTTTCAAGGGGTATGAGGAGGCGGAGATCCTCGGTGAGCATTTTTCGCGGTTTTATACCGAAGAGGATCGCCGTGTCGGTATGCCCCAGCGTGCGCTGGATACGGCGATTCGCGAAGGTCGTTTCGAGGGCGAAGGCTGGCGGGTTCGCAAGGACGGTACGCACTTCTGGTGCCA
Source organism: Pseudomonas sp. RT6P73 (assembly GCF_054897715.1). NCBI lineage: Bacteria > Pseudomonadati > Pseudomonadota > Gammaproteobacteria > Pseudomonadales > Pseudomonadaceae > Pseudomonas > Pseudomonas sp. RT6P73. The sequence goes on from NZ_JBUBUV010000002.1 coordinate 2,561,190, forward strand.
TGTGGTGATCGATCCGATCATCGATCCGACAGGCAAGCTGTTGGGTTTTGCCAAGATCACCCGGGATCTTACCGACCGCAAAATGGCCGAAGAAACCCTCAAGCAAAGCGAGCAGCAGTTTCGTTTGCTGGTTCAAAGCGTCACTGACTATGCCATCTACATGCTTGCCCCGGATGGACGCCTGACCAACTGGAATCTGGGGGCCCAGCGGATCAAGGGCTACCGGCCCGAAGAAGTCATCGGTCAGCATTTTTCGATCTTCTACACCCCCGAAGACCGCGAAGCCGGGGAACCGCAACGCGCGTTGGAAACGGCTATGCGCGAGGGGCGCTTTGAAAACAGGGCCTGGCGCGTGCGCAAGGACGGTACGCGGTTTTTTGCCCATGTCGTGGTCGATCCGATTTGGGGTGAAACCGGCACGTTGTTGGGCTTTGCCAAAATTACCCGTGACATCACCGAAGCTACGCAAGCTCAGAAGGATCTGGAAAAAACTCGAGAGGCGCTGTTCCAGGCGCAGAAGATGCAGGCCATCGGCCAACTCAGTGGAGGGATTGCCCACGACTTCAATAATCTGCTGACGGTTATTCTTGGCAACCTGGAAATCGTGCGCAAACGCGTGGGCGAAGATCCGAAAGTCACTCGATTGGTGGACAACGCCACCCAGGGTGCCTTGCGCGGTGTATCCCTGACCCAACGCATGCTGGCGTTCGCCCGGCGTCAGGAACTCAAGTCCGAATCCGTCGAGATCCCCGCGCTGGTGGAAGGGATCACTGGGCTCCTGCGCAGCTCCCTCGGGCCAGCCGTGCAGCTCGAAACACGATTTTTCCCCAATCTCGTACCGGTCATGGCCGACGTCAATCAACTGGAACTGGCGGTGCTGAACCTGGCAACCAACGCCCGGGATGCCATGCCCAACGGCGGTAAAATCGTCATCAGCGCCAGGACCGAAGACGTCCTCGACCAATCAAGTTTGCTGCTGCCGGCTGGCCAATATGTCTGCCTGAGTGTCACCGATACGGGCGAGGGCATGGATGAACTCATCCTGGCCTCGGCGATGGACCCGTTTTTCACCACAAAAGGGGTCGGTAAAGGCACGGGGCTGGGGTTGTCGATGGTTCATGGCTTCATCGAGCAGTTGGGCGGGCGATTCATTCTCAAGAGCCAGAAGGACATCGGTACTGTCGCCGAACTGTGGATACCGGTCGCCACGGCTGACTCGGTCGCCAAGCCCGCAGCAGCGGAAGTGGAAGCGCCGCCGGTGGCTCAACTGTGCGTATTGGTGGTGGACGATGACAGCCTGGTGTTGACCAGTACCGGCCTGTTGCTGGAGGACCTCGGCCACCGGGTGGTCACCGCGGTGTCCGGTGCACAAGCGCTTGAGCTGTTTGACACCGAGCAGAATATTGACCTGGTCATTACCGACATGGCGATGCCAAAAATGAACGGTGCGCAATTGGCGCAGGCCATCCGGACCTTAAAGCCAGACCTGCCAATTGTCCTCGCCACGGGTTATGCCGAGCGCCTCGAAGGTTTCGCCACCAAACTCCCGCGCTTGTCCAAACCCTTTACCCAACTCAATCTGGTAGAAGTCATTGCCTTGGCGATGAAGTGACTGGCGTCGCGCTCAGCCGTCCGCGTTCTTCTTGAAACCGCGCAGGTTCATGGCACACAGGCAAAATTGCAACACGATCAATGCATAGGCGTGGGTGTGGTAACCCCAAATCACCCACAAGAGGTTGCTGACGATAAAGCAACTGAACCCCCACACCCTGTGCGAAGGTTTTTGCGAGCCGATCAGCCACGCCGCCAGCACCGTGACCAACATCGCTGGCCATTGCACCCAATCGAGAGCGTCCATTCGCGGTCCTTAAAATCAGAGTCTGTATCTGAAGGACCACGGCGGCGAAGTAGCGTTCGAGCGAGGCGCATTGAATCCGGCTGAACTTTGCCCGGGAAGGTTTCTTCTAAACGCTTTCCCAGCCCATGCGTATGTCCCGTGCCCAGAATACTGACCGAACCCACTGCCGAAGAAGCCTTGTCCCAACACAATGCCAAGATGTTCGGCTCGCCCAAGGAGCGCCTGGATTTCTACCGTCGTGAAATACAGTACGAAACCAGCATCCTCGCCAATCGAACCGATGCTTACCTGGCAGCGCAATCGTTTCTGGTGATTGCCTTCGCCTCCTGCATGTCCAACCTCAATCCCGAGTGGGGAAAACTCTTCACCCTGGTGGTGCCACCGTTCCTTGCACTGCTCGGGTTACTCAGTTCGCTGAACGCCTGGCCGGGCATTCGTGCGGCCTACGACATCATCGATCACTGGCACTTCAAGCAAAGTGAGTTGCTGCGCAGCGAGCCATTGATGGGCCTGGCTTACGATGAATCGCCACTGTTCAGCGAAATGGAGTCGTCGCACAAGGGTTACCGTAAATCACTGCTGTTTTCGGTGCGCACGCCGTGGATCTTCGCAACTTTCTGGGTGTTGCTGGGCAGCTACGCGGTTTACATCCAGGTCACCAACCCCGGTGGCTGACACGCAAAAACAAAAAGCCCGGCAAACGCCGGGCTTTTTTACGTCAGACAACCGAATCAAGCCGCCATATTAGACGTGCCCATTTCTTTCTTGTACTGCGCCTTAAGCGTTTCCATCTGTGCACCCAACTCTTCCAGCGTGGCTTTGCCCAGCAGCTTTTTGGCTTCTGGGAACATTTCTGTTTCCTCTTCTTCGATGTGGTGTTCCAGCAGCTCCTTGACAACTTTCACTCGACCCGAAAATTCCGGGGTGGAAGGGTCGGTGGCTTTCAGGTCCGGCAGCACCAGCGAATCCACGGTGCGGTGTTCTTCCTTGGCTTCGTAGTACATGACCTCCTGTTCCTTGCCTCCGGCCTTTTTGTACGCCGGATACAAGATTTCCTCTTCGAGGCGAGTATGGATGGCGATTTCCATTTCAAGCTTGGCCAGCAGCTCGGTGCGTTTTTTAACACCACGCTCGGTGGACTCGCTTAACTGAGTCAGGATGCCCTTCACGCGTTCATGGTCGGCTTTCAACAGGTCGATGGCGTTCATGGTCGAGTCTCTCAAATAGTAGTCACGGGGGTGGGCGCAAACGGTCTCATCGCCGTAGGTCGCTCATAGACCTGGAGCATTTGTCGTGCCTACTTTTGTAGTTTCAGTAACGCTATATAAACCAATAAGTTGAGACGGTTGATGGCGCATTGAGGTCGTGCAGGCTGCATGAGTCCGGAAATTGACTCATGCAGTTCGCGGCGTGGTGTTATGTCTCGTAAAAAATGGGGTTGCAGAGAGTGCTTTCTGCGGCAACGCGATTTCTGTAGCAGCTGGCGAAGCCTGTGTTCGGCTGCGAAGCAGTCGTACATCCTGAGAATGCGGTTTTCCTGATACACCGCATCGTCTGATTTCACGACTGCTACGCAGCCGAACGCAGGCTTCGCCAGCTGCTACAGAGATTGCGTAACGGCGAATAGCCGGGCTCAAACCCGCTCTTCGAGCTGCTGGTGCAACCGGTGGGAGTTGTTCACGGACATCGGGATCGGCGGAAAGTCTTCGTTGAGCAATCGCAGGTGCTCAATCGCTTCCTGGAATTTCAGATCAGCCTTCCTGCGCATGGCCTGATAGCGATCAAACAGTTCCAGGTCCATATCGCCGGCCTCAAGCATTTCAAAGGCGCAGCGGCTCAGCGACTGGGCTTCTTCGAACATAAGGCGATTGGATTCCAGGGCGAACGCCCGGCAGGCTTTGATTTGATCGGGGGTTGAACAATGAATCATGACCGGCACCTTAATCTTTTCCGAGGTCCCTTTTGAACGGCGTCGTTGCCACAGTGGAACCGAACCTGTCGGGTCCCGCCGTGCAAGAAAACCAGGCGGAATTAAGGTTGTGACTACCGGGTTGTGCAGGGATTTCAAATTTTTGAAGGCGAAAATTCGTTTGATCCGCCCATAAATGCTTGGATAAATAATCAAATAATTTGTTTCTTGCGCCGTTCATAACGGGCGAGGGTGGGTTGCGTGCTGATTCCGTGGATCAGGATGCTTAACGCGACCACGGACAAAGTCAGGTCGGTGCACAGGGTCGCGACCGACTGGCCCAGCCCGTGATTCAAGGCATAGAACAGGTAATAAAGGCTGCCGATGCCGCGTATGCCGAACCAGCCAATCAACAGTCGCTGGCGCCAATCGAGCAATCGACCCCAGGGCATAACGACGACACTTAAAGGACGAATAACGCAAAACAACACCCCGCCGACCAGCAGGGCGCGCCAGTCCCAATGAGCGACCAGTACAACGCCAAGCAGCGTCACCAGAAACACTTCCATGGCCCGTTCCACGAGACTGCCGAAGGCGAGCATGTCTCCCATCATGATGCCTGCAGCGACTTGGGTGTCTTCAAGGTGTTCGGTATCGCCATGTACCGCGTGCTGCGGCTCGACGTTCTGGTGCCCGACGACGGGCTGGACCAAATGCTCGGCAGGTAGCTCGGCATTGCCCGTTGACTTGACTTCTTCCTGCCGCAGTCCGAGGCCGGCGGCGAATACCGACAGAAAGCCGTAAGCATGGATTGACTCGGCCCCGACATACGCCAAGGCAATCAAGGCGAGGGCGAGGTAATCATTCGGGGACAGCGTACTGTCATCGTTCTTGATCCGCAGGACCAATGTCAGACGCCCAATGCCGCGTCCCATCCAGTAACCCGTCAGCAAACCGGCCGGGACCGCCCAGAGCAGACTGAGCAGCACCCAGTCGCCAAACCAGCCGGGGTTGCCGTCGTGTTGCAGCAGGAGCAGGCCAAGGATCACGAACGGAAACGCAATCCCGTCATTGAGCCCGGCTTCACCGGAAAGGCCAAACCGCACGCTGTCGTCATCCCGCGCGTCGTTGACCTGGACCAGGGCGGCGAGCACCGGATCGGTAGGCGCGAGGATCGAGCCGATCAGCATCGACGCGCCCCACGATAATTGCAGTCCGTAATGCAGCAACAGGCAGATGCCACCAATGGTCAGCAGCATGACCGGGCCGGCCAGGCCGAAGGCGACCCGCCATTTTTTATCCTTGAGTGGCGAGCGCAATTTCAAGCCACAGACAAACAAAGAAAAGAGCACCGCGACTTCCGTCAGGTGCTCCATCCAGATCGAGGCGTCACCGGTGTCCAGCTTCAACAGCCCGAGCCCGGACGGCCCGATGCCGACACCCAGCACCAGGCACACCGCCGACGTGGTCACCGGCATCCATCGCAGGTATGACGAGGTCAGCGCCAGCGTCAGCAGTACGGCACCCAATACGGCCACCCATAAAATGAAACTCATGCTCGGTTCTCGCTGGGGGTGGGCCGCGTTTGTGGGCCTCTGGGAATCAACCGACTGTCGCGCGCAGGTATTCAGGCGTGAGCACGTTGAACCACAGCAGAATCATCGTCACCAGCATAGTCACCAATACCAGAAGCCCAACGCCCCAAATGCACGTGGCGTTGAGCAAGCCTTGTTCCTTGCGCTCGTGCATGAACGTCGGCAGGCCGACAAACAGCAAAAACGTCGAATAGGCCGAAGCCGCCATCAGCACAATGATCGCCAGCCAACGACTCGGGTACAGCCCGGCAAACCCGGCCAGGAAGAACGGCGTCGCGGTGTAGGCAGCAAAACCGATGCATTGATTAAGGGTCGGCCGCGCGTCGAAGCTGCGCGACATCCAGCGGATGAATCCCCCCATCACCGCCACGCCCGCGAGGATAGTGACGTACAGCAGCACGCAGAGTTGCAGCGCGCTATGGGTACTGAGTTTGACGGTTTCGTTCTCGGCCAGGCTCCAGCCTACATAGGTGGTCCCGATAAACAGGCAGACGGCGGGGATCAACGCGAGCAGCAGCAAGTGCGCGAGGTAATGGCGCGGGTGCGCTTCCTCTTCGCGGCGAATATCCGTCCAGGCGAAGTTGGGCTGAGTGAAGAGTTTGACGATAGGTGCGGACATGACGACCTCCTCGAGCGGCCCGTGATGGGGCCCTAAAGGTATTGAGCGGGGAGATTTGTCGGGGGTTCATTTTTTCGCTATTCCGCTGAGATCCTTGTAGCAGCTGCCGAGCAACGCGAGGCTGCGTTCGGCTGCGCAGCAGTCGTAAAACCATTCAACCACGGAGTATCAGAAAAACCGTGTATGCCGGATTTACGACTGCTGCGCAGCCGAACGCAGCCTCGCGTTGCTCGGCAGCTGCTACAAGCGGTTGGTCACAACATCGGTTTACCGCCGGTCACTCCGTAGCGCTGCCCGGTGATGTAACTGGCCTCGTCCGACGCCAGCAGCACGTAAATCGGCGCCACTTCCACCGGTTGTCCCGGGCGGCCCAGCGGGGTTTGCGAGCCGAAATTCTGCACCTCTTCATCGGGCATGGTCGAGACGATCAGCGGCGTCCAGATGGGCCCCGGTGCCACGCAGTTCACCCGAATGTTTTTCGGCCCGAGCAGCTGCGCCAGACCGCCGGTGAAGTTGGCGATCGCGCCCTTGGTCGTCGCGTAAGCGAGGAGGGTGGGCTTGGGCATGTCCGAGTTGACCGAACTGGTATTGATGATCGAACTGCCCGACTTCATGTGCTTCAGCGCGGCCTGGCAGATTCTGAACATGGCGGTGATGTTCACGTCGAAGGTCATCACCCACTCTTCGTCCGGGATGTCTTCAAAATTCTCGTGAGTCATCTGGAACGCGGCGTTATTGACCAGAATATCGATCCGGCCAAAGCGCTCGACCGTCTTGTCCACCAGGGCCTGGCATTCCACTTTTTGCGCCAGGTCGCCGGGCAGTAGCAGGGATTGACGACCGGCCTGTTCGACCCAGCGTGCGGTTTCCTGCGCGTCTTCATGTTCATTGAGGTAGGCGATCGCGACGTCGGCCCCTTCACGGGCGAAGGCGATGGCGACCGCTCGGCCGATGCCGCTGTCGCCCCCGGTGATCAGCGCGATCTTGCCGTCCAGCCGGCCCGAGCCTTTGTAGCTTTGTTCGCCACAGTCCGGGTACGGGTCCATTTTCTTTTGGGAGCCGGGAACAGGCTGGCCTTGCTTGGGGAAGGGTGGTTTTGGATAGTCAGTCATGGGAAATCTCCGATCTCTGGGCACAGGATTCAAAGGGTTGACCCTGGTGTTTTGCCTTGAGTTCGGTTGGATTTCAGCGAGTTCCCGAATACCCGACCCCACCCAAATCCCCTGTAGGAGCGAAGCTTGCTCGCGAAGGCGGTGTGTCAGTCATACATGTGTCGACTGGTACGCCGCCTTCGCGAGCAAGCTTCGCTCCTACAGGGATTTATTCAGATTTTTAGAGTACGCAAGCTTTGCTCCATACGCGCCAAACCTTCTTCAAGCAACGCCCTTGGGCAGCCGAAGTTCAGGCGCACGAATTGCCGGGCGTTGTCGCCGAAATCCAGGCCGGGGCTCAGGCCTACCTTGGCCTGGTTGAGGAAGAACTGCTGCGGATTGTCCAGCCCCAGGGCGGAGCAATCGAGCCATGCCAGGTACGTACCTTGCGGGATGTTGATCGTCACACCCGGCAAACGGCTGCGAACCGCTTCCACCAGGTAATCACGATTGCTTTGCAGGTACGCCTTCAACCCGGCCAGCCACGGGCCGCCTTCGCTGTAGGCAACGCGGGTCGCTTCCATGCCCAATGGGTTGACGCTGTCGACCATGCCGCAGCGGGCGTGGTTGACCTTCGCTCGCAACGCCGCGTCCTGAATGATCATGAAGGAGGTTTTCAGGCCGGCAATGTTGTAAGCCTTGCTCGCCGACATCAGGGTGATGGTGCGCTTGGCGATCTGCGGGCTGAGCGATGCCGTGGGAATGTGCACACGCCCGTCGAAGCACAACTCGGCATGAATCTCGTCGGAGATGATCCAGGCGTTCTGTTCCAGGCAGATGTCGGCCACCGCTTGCAGTTCTTCCCGTGGGAAAACTTTGCCCAACGGGTTATGCGGGTTGCTTAGCAGCAACGCACCGCCGCCGGTCAATGCCTGGCTCAAGGCCGCGAGCGGCGTGTCATACGTGCCGTCAGCCGACGCGTCGAATTCGAGTTCAACCTTGTTCAAACCCCAATGACTCGGTGCATGGCGCAACGGCGGGTAGTTCGGCACCTGGACCACAACGTTCTGTTGCGGCTCGATCAGCGCTTTCAGGGCCATGTTGAAACCCGACTCTACGCCCGGCAGGAAGATCAGTTCTTCAGGCAATACGCGCCAGGCGTATTTGTTCCAGAGGTCGGCCACGATGGCAGCGAGCAAATTTTCCTGAGGCACGCTGTAACCGACCATCGGGTGTTCCAGGCGTTTGCGCAGGGCTTCCAGGATGACCGGCGGCGCGGCGAAGTCCATGTCGGCGACCCACATCGGCAACACGTCGGCCGGGTAGCGGCTCCACTTGGTACTGCCGGTGTCGTGGCGGTCGAACACCTGATCAAAATCGAAGGTCATGCTCAGTCTCATAAAGGCCGGTTGGGTATGGCGCCCATGATAATCGCCAAGCCCCGGTGGGAGCGAGACGGTAATCGCCCGAACATCATAAAACCTGTGGGAGCGGGCTTGCCCGCGATAGCGGAGGGGCAGTCAATATTAGTGCTGGCTGTGCCGACGCCATCGCGGGCAAGCCCGCTCCCACAGGTTCGGGGTGATGGCTGATATTGCTGTGTTGTCCGATGGTCGGTTTTCATGCAGTCAGTTCTCCCATTGGCTAAAGTTTCAAAGGTCGGTAGCCACGCTGCCGCCACCGTGATCGTCCAGAAAAACCCGGCAAAAGTACCGGGTCTCCACCTGATCAGGAGTGCACGATGGACCTCAACCGTCGTCAGTTCTTCAAGGTCGCCGGTATCGGCCTTGCGGGCTCGAGCCTCGGCGCGCTGGGCATGCTTCCCGCGCCTGCCTTCGCCGAGCAAGTACGCCATTTCAAACTCGCCCACACCCATGAAACCCGCAACACCTGCCCGTACTGCTCGGTCGGCTGCGGATTGATCATGTACAGCCAGGGCGATAACGCCAAGAACGTCGCGCAAAGCATCATCCACATCGAAGGCGATGCCGATCACCCGGTCAACCGCGGCACCCTGTGCCCCAAAGGCGCAGGCCTGTTGGACTTCATTCATAGCCCCGGCCGCCTGCAATGCCCGCAAGTGCGCAAACCGGGCAGCACCGAGTGGACCCGCCTCTCCTGGAATGAAGCGCTGGATCGTGTTGCCGACCTGATGAAGGCCGACCGCGATGCAAACTTCATCGAGAAGAACGACAAGGGCGAAACGGTCAACCGCTGGTTGACCACCGGTTTCCTCGCGGCTTCGGCGGCATCCAACGAAGCGGGTTACATCACCCACAAGGTCATTCGCAGTCTCGGCATGCTGGGGTTTGATAACCAGGCGCGTGTCTGACACGGCCCGACGGTGGCAAGTCTTGCCCCGACGTACGGCCGTGGTGCCATGACCAATCACTGGACCGATATCGCCAATGCGAATCTGATCCTGGTGATGGGCGGCAACGCAGCAGAAGCGCACCCGTGCGGTTTCAAATGGGTGACCGAAGCCAAGGCGCACAACAAGGCGCGGCTGATCGTGGTCGATCCGCGTTTTACCCGGACTGCCTCGGTGGCCGACTATTACGCGCCGATTCGCACCGGCACCGACATTGCCTTCATGGGCGGGTTAATCAATTACCTGCTGACCGAGGACAAGATCCAGCACGAATACGTGCGCAATTACACCGACGTGTCGTTCATCGTCAAAGCCGGGTATGGCTTCGAGGACGGCATCTTCAGCGGTTACGACGCCGCCAAGCGCACCTATACCGACAAATCCGGCTGGGGTTATGAACTCGGTGAGGACGGTTTCGTCAAGGTCGACCCGTCCCTGCACGACCCGCACTGCGTCTATCAATTGATGAAGCAGCATTACAGCCGCTACAACATCCAGTTGGCCAGCCAGATTTGCGGCATGCCGGTCGATGCCATGCAGAAAATCTGGGAAGAAATCGCCACCTGCTCGCAACCGGGCAAGACCATGACGATTCTCTATGCGCTGGGCTGGACCCAGCACTCGATCGGCTCGCAAATCATCCGCAGCGCAGCGATGGTGCAACTGTTGTTGGGCAACGTCGGCATGCCGGGCGGGGGGGTCAATGCCTTGCGCGGGCACTCCAACATTCAGGGCCTGACCGACCTCGGGCTGCTGTCCAACTCGCTGCCGGGCTACCTGACCTTGCCGGGCGACGCCGAGCAGGATTACACCGCCTACATCACCAAGCGCACGCAAATGCCATTGCGTCCGGGGCAACTGTCCTACTGGCAGAACTACAGCAAATTCCATGTCAGCCTGATGAAAGCCTGGTACCGCGACAACGCCACGCTCGAGAACAACTGGGCTTACGACTATTTGCCGAAACTGGACATTCCCAACTACGACATCCTCAAAGTGTTCGACCTGATGGGCCAGGGCAAGGTCAACGGCTACTTTTGCCAGGGCTTCAACCCCATCGCGGCGCTGCCCGACAAGAACCGCGTGATGGCGGCGCTGGCCAAGTTGAAATGGCTGGTGGTGATGGACCCGCTGTCCACCGAAACCTCGGAGTTCTGGCGCAATGTCGGGCCGTACAACGACGTGGAAACCGCCGGTATCCAGACCGAAGTGATTCGCCTGCCCACCACCTGTTTCGCCGAGGAGGACGGCTCGCTGGTCAACAGCAGCCGCTGGCTGCAATGGCACTGGAAAGGCGCCGACGGGCCGGGCGAAGCGCGCACCGACGTGGCGATCATGAGCGAGCTGTTCCTGCGTCTGCGTCAACGCTATCAAGCCAAGGGCGGCGCCTATCCCGATCCGATCCTCAAACTGTCGTGGCCGTACAAGATCGCCGACGAACCCACGCCGGAAGAACTGGCGCGGGAAATCAACGGTTATGCCACCGCTGACTTCACCGATGCCACCGGCGCGACGATCAAGAGCAACGCGCAACTGGCCGGTTTCGGTCAGCTCAAGGACGATGGCAGCACGGCTTCCGGTTGCTGGATTTTCTGCGGCAGCTGGACCGAGACCGGCAACCAGATGGCCCGGCGCGACAACAACGACCCTTATGGCATGCATCAACATCAAGGGTGGGCCTGGGCCTGGCCGGCCAACCGACGGATTCTCTACAACCGCGCTTCGGCCGACCCGCAAGGCAAACCGTGGGACGAGAAAAAACGCCTGGTGTGGTGGAACGGCAAAGCCTGGGGCGGCACCGACGTGCCGGACTTCAAGGCCGACACGCCTCCGGAAGCCGGGATGAATCCGTTCATCATGAACCCCGAAGGCGTGGCGCGATTCTTCGCCGTCGACAAGATGAACGAGGGCCCATTCCCCGAGCACTACGAGCCGTTCGAGACCCCGATCGGCATCAACCCGCTGCACCCGGAAAACAAGAAAGCCACCAGCAACCCGGCGGCGCGGATCTTCGATTCGGTGTGGGATTCCCTCGGCTTGGCCAAGGATTATCCGTACGCGGCGACGAGTTATCGGCTGACCGAGCATTTCCACTTCTGGAGCAAGCATTGCAAGCTCAACGCGATTTCCCAACCCGAGCAATTCGTCGAGATCGGTGAAGTGTTGGCCAAGGAGAAAGGCATCGTGGCCGGCGACCGGGTTCGCGTCAGCTCCAAGCGCGGGCACATCGAAGCGGTGGCGGTGGTGACCAAGCGGATCCGTCCGCTGCAGGTCAACAATCAAGTGGTGCATCAGATCGGCATCCCGCTGCACTGGGGGTTTACCGGCCTCACGCGCCACGGTTACCTGACTAACACACTGGTGCCGTTCCTCGGCGATGGCAACACACAGACCCCGGAATCCAAGTCATTCCTGGTCAACGTGGAGAAAGTCTAAATGGCCAGCCAAGACATCATCGCCCGTTCGGCCACTACCACGGTCTCGCCATCGGTGCGCAATCAAGAGGAAGTGGCCAAGCTGATCGACACCACCAAGTGCATCGGCTGCAAGGCCTGCCAGGTCGCCTGCTCGGAATGGAACGAGTTGCGCGACGATGTCGGCCACAACCTCGGCACCTACGACAACCCTCAAGACCTCAGCGCAGAAACCTGGACCTTGATGCGCTTCACCGAGCATGAAACCGTCGCCGGAAACCTTGAGTGGCTGATCCGCAAGGACGGCTGCATGCACTGCGCCGAGCCGGGTTGCCTGGCGGCGTGCCCAAGCCCGGGGGCGATCATCAAGCACGCCAATGGCATCGTCGATTTCGATCAGGACCATTGCATCGGCTGCGGTTATTGCATCACTGGCTGCCCGTTCAACATTCCGCGGATTTCGCAAAAGGATCACAAGGCCTACAAATGCACCTTGTGTTCGGACCGGGTGGCAGTGGGGCTGGAACCGGCCTGCGTGAAAACCTGCCCGACCGGCGCGATCGTGTTCGGCAGCAAGGAAGACATGAAGGAACATGCCGCCGAACGCATCGTCGACCTGAAAAGCCGTGGCTTCGATCACCCCGGCCTGTACGACCCCGAAGGCGTGGGCGGCACGCATGTCATGTACGTGCTGCATCACGCGGACACGCCGACGCTCTACGCCGGTTTGCCGAGCAGTCCGACGATCAGTCCGTTGGTGGAATTGTGGAAGGGCGTGAGCAAGCCCTTGGGATTATTGGCCATGGGCCTGGCGGTGCTGGCCGGGTTCTTCCATTACGTGCGCGTCGGGCCGCAGTTGGTTGAAGAGGATGAATTGCCGCCGCTCAAGGACCCGGCGGTGCATGAAGTCGATCCATCGGTGCACACCTTTGATCCGCGTGGGGAGGACAGACCATGATCCGCAGACAGATCCTGCGCTATACCTCGAACCAGCGCACCAACCACTGGCTGGTGGCGATCCTGTTTTTCATGGCCGCGCTGTCAGGGCTGGCCCTGTTTCATCCGGCGTTGTTCTGGCTCAGCCACCTGTTCGGCGGCGGGTCGTGGACGCGCATCCTGCACCCGTTCATGGGCGTGGTGATGTTTGTGCTGTTCCTCGGCCTGGTGATTCAGTTCTTTCGGGCGAACTTCTTTATCAGCAATGACCGGTTGTGGCTCCGGCGCGTCGGGCGGGTCATGCGCAACGAGGAGGAGGGCGTGCCGCCGATTGGCAAGTACAACCCAGGACAGAAGTTACTGTTCTGGATCTTGCTGCTTTGCATGCTGGTGTTGCTGTTCAGCGGGCTGGTGATCTGGCGTGCGTATTTCAGCGAATACTTCGGCATCACCTCGATTCGCTGGGCGATGTTGCTGCATGCCTTGGCGGGGTTTGTGCTGGTGCTGAGCATCATCATCCACATCTACGCTGGCATCTGGATCAAAGGCTCGGTCAGCGCCATGGTGCATGGCTGGGTCAGCCGCGCCTGGGCGAGGAAGCACCATGCACTCTGGTATCGGGAAGTGACCCGGGACGAAAACCCTGATCACCCGATCCGCAAAAAAGGATGACCCCTTGGCAACCATTCTTGAGCCTGGAGAGATCGAAGCGGCGGCCGGTTCACCGCCGTTCCTGCACCTGCCACCGAACAACCTGTTCGCGTTGCGGGCGCTGCGTCTGGAAAAACTGGCGGACGGGCACCCACTGGCCGATTACCTGCGACTGGTGGTCGAACTGTGCCGTGTTCAGCAGAACCTGTTGGACGATCCACCGAATGCTGCGCCGCTTGATCGCGACCGCCTAAGAGTGTGCCAGCAACACGGCTTGCCACCGTTCGCCGCCGACAGCCTGGTGCGCGAGGACACTTGGTTGCCGTATCTCGACGCCTTGTTGCAGCGATATTCGCCACCGACAAACTCTGCTGTCGAGAAAGCCGTCGCATCCTTGCGCAACGCCAATAACGGCCAACGCAAAGCCTGGGCGATTGCCCTGGTCAGCGGCCAGTATTCACTGCTGCCGGCGGCGCTGGTGCCGTTTCTCGGCGCGGCGTTGCAGGCCGCCTTCAGTCATTGGCTGCTGAACAGGCCAGGCCTGGCACTGAAACCCGGCGACAGCCTCAGCCAATGCCCGGCCTGTGGTTCACCTGCGATGGTCGGGGTGATTCGTCATCGCGGCAAACACAACGGTTTGCGTTATCTGGTGTGCTCGTTGTGCGCCTGCGAATGGCATGTGGTGCGGGTCAAATGCGTGTATTGCGAACAAAGCAAAGGACTGGAATACGTCAGCCTCGATGACGACCGTCATGCCGCCAATCAGGCGCCGTTGCGCGCCGAAACCTGCCCCGGTTGCCACAGCTACCTGAAACTGTTGTACCTGGAAAACGACGCCGAGGCCGAAGCGCTCTCGACCGACCTGACCAGCCTGATGCTGGACATGCGTCTGGAACAGGAAGGTTACGTGCGCCCCGCACCGAATCTTCTGCTGGCTCCCGGAGGCGAATAAGTACAGCGGCTACACTCAGGCGCGACGGTCAACGTTTGCGGGAGCGCCTGATGTCTGCCAGATCCGCCAGCCCAGCCTTGCGGCTGCCTTCCATCGACAGTTTGTTGCGCCATCCGGCGTGTCAGCCATTGGCCGAACGGTATGGGCGTGACGCGCTGCTGGCGAGTCTGCGGCAACTGCTGGATGACCTGCGCGAACCGGTGCTTTTGAGCCAGCTCGACGCCGTTGAAATCACCCCCGAAGTCTTGGCCGGCAGAGCGGGCGAGCGCCTGGCCCTCCAGCATCGCCGCCACGTGCGCCGGGTGTTCAACCTGACCGGCACGGTGCTGCACACCAACCTCGGTCGAGCATTGCTGCCGGACGAAGCCATCGAAGCCGTACAAATGGCCGCCCGCTACCCGCTCAATCTGGAATTCGACCTGCACAGCGGCAAACGCGGCGATCGCGACGACTTGATCGAAGGCCTGATCCGCGAATTGACCGGTGCCGAAGCGGTGACCGTGGTCAACAACAATGCTGCCGCGGTGCTGCTGACGCTCAACAGTCTGGGCGCGCGCAAGGAAGGGATCATTTCCCGGGGCGAGCTGATCGAAATCGGCGGCGCGTTCCGCATTCCCGACATCATGGCCCGGGCCGGCGTCCGGCTGCATGAGGTCGGCACCACCAACCGCACCCATGCCCGGGATTACGAGGCGGCCATCGGCCCGCGCAGTGGGTTGGTGATGCGGGTGCATGCGAGCAATTACGCCATTGAAGGTTTCACCGCTCGCGTGCCGACAGCCGAATTGGCTGACCTAGCGCATAAACACGGGCTGCCGCTGCTCGAGGACCTCGGCAGCGGCAGTCTGCTGGACCTGACTCGTTGGGGTTTGCCCGCCGAGCCCACGGTGCGTCAGGCGCTGATCGATGGTGCGGACATCGTCACCTTCAGCGGCGACAAGTTACTCGGGGGGCCTCAGGCCGGGTTGATCGTTGGCCGCAAAGACCTGATCGCGAAGATCAAAAAGAACCCGCTCAAGCGTGCGTTGCGGGTCGACAAGTTGACCTTGGCGGCCCTGGAAGCGGTGTTGGGGTTGTACCGCAATCCCGACCGACTGGCCGAACGGCTGCCGAGTCTGCGCCTACTGACCCGAGCGCAAGCCGACATCCTCGCCCAGGCAGAGCGCCTGCAACCGTCATTGGCGCAGGCCGTGGGCGACGGCTGGAACGTCAGCGCGGTGCCGGCGTTGGGCATGATTGGCAGCGGCAGCCAACCGGTGGCTCGCCTGCCGAGCGCGGCGTTATGCCTGCGGCCCAATGTGTCCAAACGCTTGCGCGGACGGCAATTACTGGGGCTGGAGGCCGCATTTCGTCAGTTGGCCATTCCGGTGCTGGGCCGACTTGACGACGACGCGCTGTGGCTGGACTTGCGCCAACTGGATGACGAAGCCGCGTGGCTGGAGCAGCTCGATCAATTGCAGGTGCCAGGGTGATTGTCGGCACTGCCGGGCACATCGACCACGGCAAGACAGCGTTGCTCCAGGCGTTGACCGGCCAGGCCGGCGACCGCCGGCGGGAAGAGCGCGAACGCGGCATGACCATCGACCTCGGTTATCTCTACGCAGCGCTGGAGCCGGGTGCGGCACTGACCGGGTTTATCGACGTGCCCGGTCATGAACGCTTCACCCACAACATGCTGGCCGGGGCTCAGGGCATCGATCTGGTGTTGCTGGTGGTCGCCGCGGATGACGGCGTCATGCCTCAGACCCGCGAACATCTGGCGATCGTCGAACTGCTGGGCATCCCTCGGGCCTTGGTGGCGATCAGCAAATGCGATCGCGTCGATCAGGCTCGGGTGCAAGCCGTACGCGAACAGATCGAAACCTTGTTGGCTCCCGGTCCTTTTGCCAGCGCGCCGCAGATCGCGCTGTCGAGCGTGACCGGGGAGGGCGTCGAGACATTGCGACAGGCGTTGCTGGACGCGCAGCGTGATGTCCTTTCGCGCAGCACGAGCGGCGGTTTTCGTCTGGCGATTGATCGTGCGTTCAGCGTGGCCGGCGCCGGCATTGTGGTGACCGGCACGGCGCTGTCCGGACAGGTTGCCGTGGGCGACACACTGACGCTCGGTCCGCTGGGCAAAGCCGTGCGGGTGCGTGGCTTGCATGCGCAGAATCAAGCCGCTGACACTGGGTTTGCAGGTCAGCGAGTCGCGCTGAACCTGAGTGCCGAGCGCTTGGCACTGGAGCAGATTCACCGTGGTCACTGGCTGGTGGCCGAATGGCTGTATGCACCGACCCAGCGCCTGGATATCGAGATGCAATTGTTGGTCAGCGAACCCAAGCCCTTCGAGCATTTTCAGCCGGTGCATGTTCACTTAGGGACTCAGGACGTCACGGGGCGAGTGGCGCTGTTAGAAGGTTCCGGCGTTGCGCCGGGTGAGCGAATGCTTGCGCAGATCCTGTTGAATGTGCCGGTGCAGGCGGTGAAGGGCGACCCTTTGATTCTGCGTGACCAGAGCGCCCAACGGACCCTCGGCGGTGGTCGGGTGCTCGACCCGTTCGCGCCGACCCGACACCGTCGCAGCCCCGAGCGATTGGCGCAACTGCAGGCGCTCGCCACATGCAGTGATCTGGAAGCCGTGTTGCCCGCGTTATTGGTGAACAGCGAAACCGGGCTCGATCCGCAGCACCTGGAGCGACAGTTCAATCGGCCGCGTGACACCTGGGTCCTGCCCGCCGATGTGCGCTTGATCAACACGCGCCAAGGCCCGTTGCTGTTTAGCGCCGTGCGTTGGGAATCCCTGAAAGCGCCGTTGCTGGAGCATCTGGCACGTTTCCATCAACTCGAACCGGATCAGATGGGGCCCGACCGGGATCGCCTGCGCCGCTTCACCGGTACCGCGCTGGATCGGCCGACGTTCATCAGCCTGCTCGACGAATTACTGGCCAGCGGCGCCATGGCTGCCAGCGGGCCGTGGCTGCATTTACCCGAGCATCAGGTGCGCTTGAGTGAAGACGATGAAGCCCTGTGGCATCAGGTGCAGCCGTTGTTCGAACAGGCCGGTTTCAATGCGCCGTGGGTACGTGATCTTGGCCATGACGAAGCGGCGGTGCGCCTGCTGCTGCGCAAAATGGCGAGGCTGGGACTGGTGCACCAGATCGTCCGCGACCTGTTCTACACCGACGCAGTCATCCGCCGATTGGCGGCTATGCTTGTGCAACTGGCGGCCCAGAACCCGGTGATTCAGGTCGCAGCGTTTCGCGATGCGGTGGGCCTGGGGCGCAAGCGCAGCATCCAGATTCTCGAATACTTCGACCGACTGGGCCTGACCCGACGCTTTGGCGACACGCGTCATCTCCGTCTCGATAATGCCCTGGCCCAAGCATCAGAACACTGACTTCAAGGAAGGCAATCGCGCCCGGTGGCGCGGCCGGGCTTCAAACCCGGTTGGGGACGGCATCCGTTCCCGGGCAGGTTCGACTCCGGCTGCCTTCCGCCATTATCCCGTGCACCCTTTATCTCCTGTGGGAGCGAGCCTGCTCGCGATGGCGGTGGGTCAGTTTGCATCGATGTCGAATGAGCTGACGCCATCGTCGGAACGCCGCCCGGAGCCGGCTCGCTCCCACACTGGGACGGTGGTCACTGCATCACATTCCCTTCAGAGATGCCCGAAGTTCAGCGGGTACTGGATGACCACGTACACCCGGTCAATATCATCCCCCGCCTGCGCCGTGTTGGCCCGATGCGACACGTGGGACAGTTGCACGGACAAGCCCTTGGCCGCGCCGGACTGCACGATGTAGTGCAGGTCTATGTCGCGCTCCCAATGCCGGCCGCCATCGCCTTGTTGCGGCACGTATTCACCGACTGACTCATCAAAAGGGTTGTAGGCGCCGCCCTTGGGCGCATGGGTGCCGTCGATCTGGCTGCCCATGACGTATCGCGTCATGAATGTCAGGCCGGGAATCCCGAAGGTGCTTAAATCGAGGTCGTAACGCGCCTGCCATGAGCGTTCGTGGGCGCCGTTGAAGTCGGCGTACTTGATCGAGTTGGCGAGGTAGATCGAGTCGCCGCCGACAAAATCGAACGGCGTGTCGCCATTGATTTTTTGATAAGCCAGGGTGAAGGCATACGCATCGACGGTGTACTTGCCCGACAGGCTGAATGCGGTGGTATCGATGGCGCCGGCCAGCGCTTTGCTGGTGTTTTGCGTGTGGTAGAGATTGGCGTCGAGCAACACCCCGGGCTGCTTCAGGTGCAGGTTGGCGTAGTACTGATGCCAGGTGTCGGTCAGTTCTGAGGCGTAGAGCGCGCCGCCGACAGGGCTTTGAGTGAACAGGTCGGTGCCGAGAAAGGTAATGCCGCCGGCTTCGGTGCTGGCGCCGTAGCCGTAGAAGTTGCCCTTGCCCGAAGAACTGTCCTGATTTTTGAACGCCGTGAAATGCCCGGCAACCAGATTCATGCCGTCGATTTCGTGGCTGTTCAGCAGGAAGCCTGTGGCGTACTCCGGTTGCAGGCGTTTGTCCGCGGTGTCGAACACCGGGGTTTCCACCATCATTTCGCCGAAGGCCAGGCTGGTTCGGGAGGCTCTGATTTTCAGTGCGCCGCCGCCACTGGAATAGTTGTCTTCGCTACGACCGTCATCGTCGACCGGCAGCAATCCTGTCCCGGAATGTCCTTTGCCACCGTCCAGTTTCAATCCCAGAAAGGTGTGGGCATCCAGGCCAAAGCCAAGTGTGCCGGGTGTGAAACCAGATTCAAAAGCGCTGATAAAGCCTTGAGCCCACTCGGCTTTATAGCTTTTTCCTGTGGGCGAAGGGGATCGGTAGTCGCTGTTGAGGTAGAAGTTGCGGCTGAGCACTTCAAGCGTCGCACCGTCCAGAAACCCTTGTGCGGGTTCATCAGCCAAGGCTGTCCCGGCGAATAGCATCGACAACCAAAAGGGAAGGTCTTGCTTGCGAAACTTCATCGTCAATCACCATGCAGCAGCGACTGCGCAATGTCCGCAGCCGCGCTTTTATAGGAAAACCTTAGTGGCCTTCCGAGGCACCGAACATGGTTTTGGCGTAGATCAGGCCAAGGCCGTAGGAGCCACCGTTGGCAATCGAGGTTTTCACGGTTTCTTCGTAGGTTTCGGTACGTGCCCAGTCGCGCTGCAGTTCCAGCAAGTATTGCAGCGAAGTCATCGGACGGGCGCCGATCTGGATCATGCGCTGCATCGCCATTTCATGAGCTTCGGTGCTGACGTCGCCACAGGCATCGGCAATCACGTAGACCTCGAAACCCTGGTCGATGGCCGACAGCGCCGGGCCGACGATGCACACCGAGGTCCACAGGCCGGCGAGGACGATTTTCTGTTTGCCGAAGGCGTTGACTTCGACGGCAATGCGCTCGTCTTCCCAGGTGTTCATGCTGGTGCGGTCGATGACGTTGTGTTCCGGGAACACCGACTTGATTTCGTCGAAGATCGGGCCGGAAAAGCTCTTCTCGGCGACGGTGGTCAGGATCGTCGAAACCTTGAAGCCACGCGCAGCCTTGGCCACGAGCGCAGCGTTGTTGCGCAGGGTTACGGCGTCGATCGACTTGGTTGCAAAGGACATCTGCGACTGGTGATCGATCATGATCAGGGTGTGGTCGGTCGGGGTCAGCAGGGTTTTGCCGGGAACAGCTTTGGCGGTGGCCATGGCGAGGTCCTTACGGGGTGAGTGAGGAGGCCATGGTCGCCGGGATTGTGTCGGGAATATTGAGTCGGTGTGCTGTGTTTGGCGCTTTTTTGCGGAGAGCGAGGGAGCTTTTCGGAACGCCACTTCTGTAGCAGCTGTCGAGCTTGCGAGGCTGCGTTCGGCTCGGTCCGCGCTCGGGCGCAGCAGTCGTAAAAACCTGAGTACGCGGTGAGTCTGATGCACCGCATTGTCTGACCTTACGACTGCTGCGCCCGAGCGCGGACCGAGCCGAACGCAGCCTCGCAAGCTCGACAGCTGCTACAGAGCCGAACGCAGCCTCGCAAGCTCGACAGCTGCTACAGAGCCGGGCGCAGGCTGCTACAAGGTAGGCGCTGAGCCCGGGTTTTTCGCCGCGCGGGGCTGTCCGTCATTGCATCACATAACGCCCGGGTGCCGATTCCAGCGCCGGGTATTGCGTGTTACCAGTGTGCAGCACCGAAGGCTGGCGCTCGCCGGCCTGTTCCGCGAGCCAGACGAACCAGTCATTCCACCAGCTGCCGGCATGCTCTTGGGCATTCATGAACCAGGACTCAGGGTCCTTCGTGACCCGGTTGTTGGTCCAGTAATGGCGTTTTTCCTTGGCTGGCGGATTGATTACCCCGGCGATATGCCCCGAGGCACCCAGCACAAAGCGCTTGGTCCCGGAGAGCAATTGGGTGCTGGCATAAGCGCTGCGCCACGGCACGATGTGATCGTCATGGGTGGCCAGGATGTACGCCGGCGCATCGATGGCGCGCAGGTCCAGCTTGACCCCGCAGCAGTCCAGCTCGCCGGATTTCAGGTCGTTTTGCAGGTAGGTGTGGCGCAGATACCAGCAGTACATCGGCCCCGGAAGATTGGTGCTGTCGTTGTTCCAGAACAGCAGGTCGAGGGGGATCGGCTTCTGGCCCTTGAGGTATTTGT
Source organism: Pseudomonas sp. RT6P73 (assembly GCF_054897715.1). NCBI lineage: Bacteria > Pseudomonadati > Pseudomonadota > Gammaproteobacteria > Pseudomonadales > Pseudomonadaceae > Pseudomonas > Pseudomonas sp. RT6P73. Next base: position 2,582,191 of record NZ_JBUBUV010000002.1, read on the forward strand.
CGACGTTGTAGTTCCACCACAAATCGTTGGGGCGCAGCAGCGAGAACGTATTGCCCATGTCCTCGCCCTTGAACAAGCCGATGGGGCCATCCAGGCCGCCGATGGTGCGTTCGCGGTAGGCCACCAGTTGCTCGTCGACGAAGATGTCGATGGGACCGGTGTCGAGGTAATCGAGGAACGTGGTCAGCAAGCTCACGCTGGCGATGTCCTTGTCGCCGCGCGCCGCCAGAACCGCCAGCGCCGAACTCAACAACGTGCCGCCGATGCAGAAACCTACGCAGTTGGGGCGTTGCTCGCCGCTGATCTCGCGGGTCACTTGCAGGCCTTTGATGATGCCGGTTTCGATCAGATCATCCCAGGTAGTACCGGCGTGCGCCTGATCGAAGTTGCGCCACGACATCAGGTACACCGGGTGGCCTTGTTGCAGCAGATGGCGAACCATCGAGTTGTCCGGGCGCAGGTCGAGGATGTAGTACTTGTTGATCGACGGCGGGACGATGAACACCGGGCGCCGGTACTGGGTTTCGCTTTGCGGGTAGTACTGAATCAGCTGGAACAGTTCGTTCTCGAACACCACTTCGCCGGGGGTGTTGGCCAGATCGACGCCGACCTTGAAAGCGCCGCTGTCGCACTGGCGCATCTTGCCTTCTTGCAGGTCGCTGGCCAGGTGCAACAAACCGGTGAACAGGCTGCCGCCCTGAGTGTCGACGACGCGCTGCAAGGCATCGGGGTTGCTCGCCAAAAAGTTGCTGGGCGCTCCGGCGGCAATCGCTTGTTCCACCAGGTACAGCAGGCGCTGGCGGGGTTTCTTGTCTTTGATCGGCAGTTTGTCGAGCAGCTTCAGCAGGAAACCGGCGTTGAGCAGGTAGAACGCCGCAAGGGAGCCGAACAGCGGCGTGCTCCAGTTGCCGCTGGAAAAACGTCGATCTTCAAAGGAGAACGGCTGGCCGGTCAGCAAACGCTGGCCCAGATCACCCCATTGGGTTTGATACTCGGCTTGCAGGCTTTCCAGCGTAGTTCGCGGCAGGTCGAACCACTCGTCGTAGGCCTGGCCGGTGAACCATGGATTGGTGCTGACCCACAGGCGTAATTGTTGCACTGCAAAGGAGGCAATGAACGGGACCTGGCCGGACCAGAAGGTGTTGAAAGTGTGCGCGTTATTGTCCATGGAACTCCTTGCCCACATCGGTAAACCGGGCAGAAAAAAACCGCGGTGCCGCAATTCGGCACCGCGTCAGCAGTCAAGCAAGCAGTCCTGTGTTTCTTGTTATCGTTCGATGACCAGGCTGACGCCTTGGCCGCCACCGATGCACAACGTGGCCAGGCCTTTTTTGCCGTCACGGCGAATCAGTTCGTGCACCAGCGACACCAGAATCCGCGCGCCCGAGGCACCGATCGGGTGACCCAGGGCAATGGCGCCACCGTTGACGTTGACCTTGGCGGTGTCCCAGCCCAGTTCTTTGCCGACCGCCAAGGATTGCGCGGCGAACGCTTCGTTGGCTTCGATCAGGTCGAGTTCGTCCAGGCTCCAGCCGGCTTTCTCCAGCACCAGGCGGGTGGCCGGGACCGGGCCGATGCCCATGATCGACGGGTCCACGCCCGCGCTGGCGTTAGCCTTGATGCGCGCCAGTACCGGCAAGCCGAGGGCCTGGGCCTTGGCGGCGCTGGCCAGCAGCAACACGGCGGCGCCATCGTTGAGGGTCGACGAGTTGCCGGCAGTCACGCTGCCGTTTTTCTGGAACGCCGGCTTGAGGTTGCCCAAGGCTTGCAGCGTGCTGTCCGGGCGCGGTTGTTCATCCGTGTCGAACACCAGCGGGTCGCCCTTGCGCTGGGGAATCAGGATCGGGGTGATTTCACGTTTGAAATAGCCTGCTTCGATGGCCGCGGCAGCTTTTTGTTGCGAGGCGGCGGCGAAGACGTCCTGTGCCTCTCGGCTGATGCTGTATTGGTGAGCCAGATTCTCCGCGGTGATGCCCATGTGGTAATCGTTGAAGGCGTCCCACAAACCATCCTGAATCACGCTGTCTTGCAATTGCGCATGACCCAGACGCAGACCGGTGCGTGCCTTGGGCAACACATAGGGCGCCAGGCTCATGTTTTCCTGACCGCCGGCAATCACCAGTTCGGCGTCGCCGCAACGGATCGCCTGGACGGCCAGTTGCACAGCCTTGAGGCCTGAGCCACAGACCTTGTTCAGGGTCAGGGCCGGGGTGGTGAACGGCAGGCCGGCCTTGATTGCCGTCTGGCGTGCCGGGTTTTGCCCGGAACCTGCGGTGAGCACCTGGCCGAGGATCACTTCATCGATCTGCGCGCCGTCCAGACCGGTCTCTTCCAGCAGACGGCGAATGACTGCTGCGCCCAGTTCAGTGGCTGGAATCGCGGACAGGGCACCTTGAAAACTGCCGATGGCGGTACGAGTAGCGGCAACGATTACGACTTCGTTCATGCGTGACCTCATTAAAATGTTGTCGAGCGGGAGCAGGGCGTCCATGCCCTGATAGGTCTACTGCATGTTCATGCCGCCGTTCACCGAGAAGTCGGCGCCGGTGCTGTAGCCCGATTCATCGGAAGCCAGCCAGGCGACGATCGAGGCGATTTCTTCAGGTTGGCCGAGGCGCCCGACCGGGGTCGCCGCGATCATGGTGTCGAGAATGTCCGGGCGGATGGCCGCGGTCATGCTGGTCTGGATGTAACCCGGGGAGACGGTGTTGACGGTCACGCCCTTGCCGGACACTTCCCGCGCCAGTGCCATGGTGAAGCCATGGATGCCGGCCTTGGCCGCGCTGTAATTGGTCTGGCCGAACTGGCCACGCTGACCGTTGATCGAGGAGATATTGATCACCCGTCCCCAACCCTTGGCCAACATCCCCTCGATCACCTGCTTGGTGGTGTTGAACAGGCCCGTCAGGTTGGTGCCGATGACCGCGTTCCAGTCTTCGGGCGTCAGCTTGCGAAAGGAGGCATCGCGAGTGATGCCGGCGTTGTTGACCAGCACATCGACCGGGCCGAATTGTTCACGCGCCATCTCGAAGGCCTTGCGCGTCGACTCCCAATCGGTGATGTCGCCGTAGATACATTCGAACTGATAACCCGCCGCCAATTGAGTGGCAATCCAGTCATTCTTGCGGGCGGAATCCGCGCTGCAACCGACGATGACCTTGAATCCTTCCTTGTACAGGCGCTGGCTAATCGCCGTACCAATCCCACCCATACCACCCGTGACCAACGCAATACGACCAAGCGACTTCATAAGCTTCGTTCCTTTTTGGTTTTTGCGCTGCAAGATGCAAGGATTGTTCGGTATTGGCGGGGGATGCGGAAGTGTTGGGAGGTGACGGTGTGGTGTCCAACGGTGCCATGCGCCTTCGCCGCTGGCTTGTGTAGCAGCTGCCGAGCCTGCGAGGCTGCGTTCGGCTGCGCAGCAGTCGTAAACCCTGAATGCACGTTTTTCCTGATACACCGCAGCGCATGACTTCACGACTGCTTCGCAGCCGAACGCAGCCTCGCGTTGCTCGGCAGCTGCTACAAAGCGACGAATGGCCGCAAGCAGTGGCTAAAAATGAGAGTTACCTATACTGGGATCAATATTGGCAACGAAACACCCCGTTAGAGTGTTGATTCATCGCAGATCAGTCATGGCTCCGGACAGGATGTTCGGTTCCACAGGTCATTGAGGACGCCATGTATAGAATGAGTTCAGGCTATGCCAGCGTGCTGGTAAATACGCTCTCGGCTCAAGGACTGGAAGTTGCCAGTCTGTGTCGGGAGGCTGGACTAGACATTAATCTCGCGAACAAACCAGGAGCGTTTTGCGAGCGAAAGGCCATCTATCGATTATGGGACCTGGCCGCACAGGCCTCGGGCGATCCGGACATTGGCTTACGGGCCTATGGCAGTTTCCACCCCGGCAGCTTTCAGATCGTCGGCTACACCATGATGTCCAGCCTGAATCTGAAAAAGGCCCTTGAACGCCTGGTCCGTTTCAGTCCGTTGATTGGCACCGGGTTCAGCCTTTTCTTTACCGCCGAACAGCAACATTACCGCCTGTCCGGCCTCGACCATCAACAGCATGGTTCGGTCAAACCGCGCCAGTACACCGATGCCGGTCTGGCGTCATTGCTGGGTTTCTGCCGCAAGCTGTTGGGCGGCGACGCACCGCATCCCTTGAGCGTTGAGTTCACTTATCCCGAGCCTGAAGACATCTCCGAGCATCGGCGGCTGTTTGGCTGCAATCTGCATTTCGACGCGCCTTACGACAGCATTTTGTTTGACGGGCAGGAATTGATGCGGCCGTTGAGCATGGCCAACGAAGCGTTGGCGGTGCTGCATGACAGTTTTGCCGAGGCGCAACTGGACCTGTTGTTTGGTTTTTGCATTGTCGGCAGGATTCGCGCGCTGATTACCGAGCGATTGAGTCAGAGCCAGGGGCAGTGCGACATGGAGTCGATCGCGGCGGCGTTGAACATCAGCAAGCGCACGCTGCAACGCGCCCTGGAAAAGGAAGGGACGCAATTCAAGGACGTGCTGAACGCGGTGCGCCGGCAACTGGCCGATTTCTACCTGCGCCATTCTCACTTCAACATGAAGCATGTCGCGTATCTCCTTGGTTTTCATGACCACAGCAGCTTCAACAAAGCTTGTAGCCGCTGGTTTGGCATGACACCGGGGCAATATCGCTCCGATGAATCGTTTGAACTCGAGGAAGCCGCGCCGGTTTGACGCGGTGCTTGTCAGCGCTTGAGCCGGCTCCACCATTTTGTGAGCAACGAATCCCCTGTGGGAGCGGGCTTGCCCGCGATAGCGGCTTCACATTCAACATTGATGTCGCCTGACCCACCGCTATCGCGGGCAAGCCCGCTCCCACAGGTTGCTCATCATGGTGCTGGCGGTTTTTTTGAACCTTTTTTGCCCTTGGCAGGTTTGCGTGTTTTCACCTGCGTTATCGGGGTGATCGGCTCCGGGGTTATCGCCGGGACGTTCTCCTCGACCACATCGGTTTCGCCAGGAGGCTGAGTCAGATTGAAACCCGGCAGCGGCACATCGAGCAGCGTGTGCAGCTCACACCAGAACGGGTTATCTGCGCCGCTGGTCAACAATTCCGGCAGCAAATTGGCGACGGCCGCCAACACTTGTTGGCGTTCTTCGACCTCGGACAGCATCAGGGGCAGGCTGTGCAGGCTTTCCTGCGGGTGGGTGGCGACCAGCAGTTTTTGCAGTCGCAGGGTTTCGCGCAGGTCCAGCGGCTCGGCGCTGTAATCCTGGAGCAGCACCTGCAATTGCAGGATCAGCCTCTCGACGCTTTGCTTGCCCGGCTCATCGCTGTCGCGGCCCAGCAGGAACAGGATCCGGATCAAGGCCTCCATCAAACCGCCCAGGGGCAGGGCGTCCTGAAGGCGTTCGATCAGGACTTTATCGTGCTGTTCGGCATGGGCCTGGAGATTTCGCCCCGATGTATTGCCGGTGAGGCTGTTGAGCACGCCATACACGCCGTAAAAACTCATTTCCTGAGCGGCATCCCGCAGGTCCCGATAGGCGTTCAAGGCGTCCTGTATCTGGTTGGAAAACAGATCCTGCCAGGCCAGCAATGGATTGGCCGGGCTGGCGCGATGGCGATCCTTGCTCACTTGCGCGGCACTACCAGCCAGCCACCAGAGCGCCGGGTTCAGGCTGTTCCACATCACTTGTTGCTGGTGAAACGGATGGGCCTTGCGCATCAGTTCGGCGGCCGGTTCATTGATCAACTGACGCAACCACGGCCGTACAAATCCGTCGTAAAGCGTATTGTTGAAATCAGAGGCACGCTCGACCAGCGCGAATTCGCGATCGTCGTCACGGGGCGGTTGCACCTCACCATGGATGTCGGCGATACGCCGGGGCTCGAAACGCACGGCGTACGGCGTTTGCGAGTTTTCCGGCTGGTCCTCGATGAGCATTTCATACAGCCCGCCCGGCAGTTCATTGATCGCGTCGACCGCGCCCAGTAACTCACGGTGTTCACGGCGAGCGACTTCACCGGACACGAAGATGCCCAGATGACCGATGCTCGCGTGCCGCAGGTACACGATGGTGCGCCCGGCATTTTGCAGGGCGAGATCGCTGGGATAGACGTCGGTGATCCAGTCCAGCGCCTGCTGCGGCGAGGTGATGTTGTCGCCATAGGAGCAGAACACCACCACCGGCACTTCGATGCGCTTGAGGTCGAGCCCGCTGCTCTTGCGCCCGAGGCCGCCGGACAGCTGATTACCGATGAACAGGTCATCGACAATCATCTCGATCTCTTCGCCATTGAGCAGCGTCGGGCTGCCCCACCAGCGTTCGAAGTCGAGGAAGCGTGGGGCCTCGCTGTCGACTTCGCTGAACAAGTGGTAGTACTTGCCCCACAAGGCGTTGGCCGGGTCGAGGCTTTCGAAATTGCTCACCAGCCAGGTGCCGTCGAAACGGTCATTGCCCAGGTCGCTGCCCAGTCGTGCCATCCAGCCGCCACCCAGCAAACCGCCGGTGTAGCGCATCGGATTGCGTCCATTGACCCCAGCCCAGTACGACAGCGGCGCGCCATTGACGATGATCAGTCCCGGCAGTTCCGGACGGGTCGCCGCCAGGCCCATCAATGCCCAACCGGCCTGGCAGTTGCCGATCACCACGGGTTTGGCGCTGGCGGGATGTCGGGCGCTGACGTCTTCGATGAACCGCGCCTGGGCTTCAACGATGTCCTCGAGGGTTTGCCCCGGGCGTGGCGAATGGCTGAACGAGATGAAATAGGTCGGGTGCCCGGCGCGCAGGCTTTCGCCGATGACCGAATCCTGTTTGAAACCGCCGATCCCCGAGCCGTGGCCGCCCCGTGGGTCAATGATGATCACCGGCTGTTTTTTGCTGTCGAGCCGTTGCCCGGGGCCCGCGAGGATCTGCAGCAGCGAGTAGTTGACCGGGCGAGGCAGGTCTTCGCCGGCAACCAGGGTTTCATGATTGAACTTGAGCAGCAGCGGATACCCGGCGCGTTCGTGGGCCAGGGTGTTATCGCCGCGCTGACGCAAGGTGTCCCAGAACAGCACGCTGCGTTGGCCGAGGTCGGTGAGGTATTCCTGCCAGTCAGCGGCGGTCGGCTGTTTGAGCAGCCCAAGGCTTGAAGGCGCGTAGGTTTTGGCCTGGCGCTGTTGCACGGCGTCGAGCACATTGCGGGTATTGAGGCGCTGCAGATGGTTCAGGTGTTCGAATAAACCGGACGGAGACGAAAGCCCTTCATCTTGCAGCGCAATATTTTCTTCCTGACCCATCGTGAACTCCTGACGCCATGCGTGGGAATGTCGCCCTGACCAGTAGAAGCCAGGCCGGTCATTCGATTTTCACGAGTGTATAGGGAATATCAGCCGAGGAAGGGGTTTTATTGTGCGCTGCACAAAATAGACGTTGCCAAATGGTTTTGTGCACTGCAATATCAAGGCTAACGCGATGTCTGGCAGGATCGCTATCGCGTCCTCAGGTCCATCCGGGCCTTCCAGTACCAGGAGATTCAAGCATGTCTTTTTTCAATTCGGAAAAACTGCAAACCGCTCAGAAAGCCAACCTCGATCTTTTGCAGCAAATCAGCGGCAAAGTCTTCGCCAGCGTTGAACAGCTGAGCCAGTTGCAGTTCAAGGCACTGCGCGACTCCACCGAAGAGCACTTCGAAGGCGTGCGCAAGCTGCTGGCCGTGCGTGATCCACAAGGTTTTGCTGATTTGCAGGCGTCGTTCACCCAGCCGAGCGCGCAGACCGAACGTCTGGCGGAGTTCAATCGTCAGGTTCAAGCGCTGATCGTGGGCACGCAGTCGGACATTGCCAAACTGACGTCGAGTCAGGTCGAGGCGGGCACCCAGCAGGTGAATGAGTTTGTTGAAGCGATCAGCAAGAATGCACCGGCCGGCTCCGAGCCTGTAGTGGCTGCGTTCAAGTCGGGCCTGGCGAATGCCGGCACCGTGTTTGAAAGCGCACAGAAAGCGGTGAAACAGGCATCCGATGTGGCTCAGAGCAATTTTGACGCCGCCACTGCCGCTGCCGCCAAAGCAGCGCCGGAAGCGGGCGCCAAGGCAACCAGCGGTAAGTAAGTCAGATCAGGCCAGCGGCACAAAAAATGGCGATGGGTTTATTCCCCATCGCCATTTTTTTTCGGCCCGCTATCGGTGCCAGGTTTGGCGCCGAACATGCCGAACAGGTTCTGGGTATTGAGATACAACGCCTTGGACTGGTCGACATACTGGCGCATCAGGTCCTGCATGACCGGGGCCTGCTGATGCATAAAGTCGCTCCAGGCTTCGGAGGACTGAGCGCCGGTCTGGGACTGGATGTCGATGACGGTCTGGATGCTTTTATCCAGGTAGCTGCCGAGCACGCCTTGGTACGGACCGTAAAACTGGATAATCCCCATCAGCATCTCGCTGGTGAAGATCGGCTCACCGCCGCTTTCGGCTTCCAGAATCACTTGCAGCAGAATGCTGCGCGTCAGGTCTTCGCCGCTCTTGGCGTCGACCACCTGAAACGCAATTTTATCGACGACCAATTGGCGCACATCCGCCAGCGTCAAATGACTGCTGGTGTGGGTGTCATACAGTCGGCGATTGGGGTATTTCTTGATCAGACGGGGCGTGTTCCGACTGTTATCTGGCATGCGGGGCGTCTCGTGGCGAGCCTGGTTTGCAGGCATCTTAACCTACTATGGCTACGGCCGCGGGATGGTGTCGGGGAGGGGGAGAGGTCGGGGCCGACATTCCGGGAGTCGTTGAAGGCCCCTTCGCCAGCAAGCCGGCTCCTACAGAATCCCGGTGTGCCGATGTTTTATGAACGACACAAACCTTGTAGGAGCCGGCTTGCTGGCGAAGCGGTGGTGGCCGTTATGCAGTTTTACCAAATCGGCAGGGTGTAGCTGACGATCAAGCGATTCTCATCGAGATCGCTGCCAAAATTAGTCGAACGCACCGTCGCATTACGCCATTTCACCCCGACATTTTTCAGCGGACCGCTCTGAACCACATAACCAATGTCCGTATCCCGCTCCCATTCCTTGCCTTCCGGACGGTTGCCACCCAAGTCAATATTGTCGCCAGTGATATAGCGAGTCATGAAGGTCAACCCCGGCACGCCCATGGCTGCAAAGTTGTAGTCGTAACGCGCCTGCCAGGATTTTTCGTCCTTGCTGGCGAAGTCACCGATCTGCACGAAGTTCACCAGGAACGCATCGGTGCCGTTGACGTAGGCAAAACCGGTGTCGCCGCTCATGCCTTGATAACCCAGGCCAAACGCGTGCCCGCCGAGGCTGTAGGTGAACATCGCGCCAATGGCATTGTTGTCGACATTGCTGCCGCCATCATCCGTGGAACGGGCAAAGCGCAGGTCGGTCTTGAGCGATTGGCCTGTCGTGACCGGCATCACGTAGGTCAGGTTCACCAAGTGCTGGCTGTAGAAGTTGTCGAGGTGACCGTAGCTGTAGCCGGTGGCGAGATTGTTGGTCCATTTGTAGTTCAGGCTGGCGAAATCGAAGCTGTCGCTGTCGACATGCCGCGTGGTGATGCCTTTGGCTCCGGTTCGGGTGATGCCCATGTCCTCGTAGTCGGAAGAGTCACGCTGGTTGACCTGGGTCAGCCGCCCGGCATCCACGGTCAGGCCTTCAATTTCCAGCGAGGTCAACTGACCGCCCTTGAAGGCTTGCGGCAACAGCCGTGAATCGTTGGCCAGCACCGTCGGCAGTTTCGGCAGCAGCGTGCCGAGTTTCAGCGTGCTTTTGGAGGCGCGCAGTTTGGCGGTCAAACCCAGTTCGCCGTACTCGTCCTGCGCCCCTTTGCTCGTGTCGCGATGCCGTTTGAGCAGGCCGGAACCCGCGCGATCAGGGCTGGAATCGAGCTTGACGCCAACCAGGCCGATGGCATCGAAACCGACACCGATCAAACCGTCGGTGAAGCCCGACTCATAGCGCAGCAGGAATCCCTGGGCCCATTCCTCTTGTTTGGATTGGGCGGCGTTGTTCTGACGATAATCACGGTTGAAATAGAAGTTGCGCAGCTCGAGGCTGGCCTTGCTGTCTTTGACAAAGTCAGCAGCGGCGGGGGCCGAGAGGCTGATGACGCCGCCGGCCAGCAACAGTCGGGTAGCGAGGGTGCGGGTGTTGCGGTCCATGGTGTAGCCCCTTTGTTTTTATTATGGAAAGACAGGTCCCGCGGCCCTCGCCAAGTGGGCGAGGGCTTATCAATAAAAAAACGCGAACGCCGAATCGAGAGGAGCGTGGCGCCGCGTGCGGTTCAATCGTTAGAACTGTTCGGCGCTCAGGCCAAACAAGGAGGCGCTGCCCGCGCGAATGGATTGCTCCAGGCTCAAAATGCGCGGCAGCAGGCGATGGATGTAGAAATCGGCGGTGGCGATTTTCGCGCCGTAGAACCTCGGGTCCTCGTGCAGCTTTTGCTTGGCCACCTGAGCCATGCGCGCCCAAAGCCAGGCGTAAGCGACGTAACCGAACAGGTGCAAATACTCGACCGAAGCCGCGCCGACCTCGTTGCGATTGGTCGCCGCCTGATCCTGCAGCCAGTCGCTCAGGTCTTCCAGACGCTGCACGGCATCGAACAACTGGACGGAGTAGGGCGCATCGGGCTGATGGGCGAAATGACGGATCTCACCGGTAAACTGGCGCAACGCGGCGCCGCTATCGGCGAGCACTTTGCGTCCCAGCAAGTCCAGGGCCTGAATGCCGTTGGTGCCTTCGTAGATCTGCGCGATGCGCACGTCACGGACCAATTGTTCCTGGCCCCATTCGCGGATGTAGCCATGGCCGCCGAACACTTGCTGACCGTTGATGCAGCTTTCCAGGCCAGTGTCGGTAAAGAACGCTTTGGCCACCGGGGTCAGCAGCGCGACCAGGGTTTGGGCGTTGTCCCGCTCCTTGGCGTCATCGGAAAACTTCGCCAGGTCCAGTTGCTGCCCGACATAACTGGCGAACGCGCGGCCACCTTCGGTCATGGCTTTCATGCTCAGCAGCATGCGGCGCACATCCGGGTGGACGATGATCGGGTCCGCCACTTTGTCCGGGGCAATCGCACCGGTCGGCGCGCGACTCTGAACACGTTCGCGGGCGTAAGCCACGGCGCTCTGATAGGACGCCTCGGCGCAGCCAATGCCCTGAATGCCGATGGACAAGCGTTCGTAGTTCATCATGGTAAACATCGCCGCCAGGCCTTTGTTGGCTTCGCCGACCAGCCAGCCACTGGCGCCGTCGAAGTTCATCACGCAGGTGGCCGAGGCCTTGATGCCCATCTTGTGTTCGATCGAACCGCAGCTCACGGCGTTGGCCTCGCCGAGGGAACCGTCGGCATTCACCAGCACTTTGGGCACCACGAACAGTGAAATGCCTTTCGGCCCGGCCGGCGCGTCCGGCAGTTTGGCCAGCACCAGATGAACGATGTTTTCGGTCAGGTCCTGATCGCCACCGGTGATGAAGATCTTGCTGCCGGTGATGTTGAAGCTGCCGTCGGCCTGAGGTTCGGCGCGGGTGCGGATGATCCCCAGGTCGGTGCCGGCGTGGGCTTCGGTCAGGCACATGGAGCCGGCCCAACGGCCTTCGTACATCGGAGGCAAATACAGATTTTTCAGGGTCTCGCTGGCGTGGGCATCCAGCGCCAGGCAGGCACCGGAACTCAACGCCGAATACAGGGCGAAGCTGGAATTGGCGCCGTAGAGCATTTCTTCGAACTGCACGGCGAGCATCTTCGGCATGCCCATGCCGCCAAAATCTGCGTTACCCGAAAGGCCCACCCAACCGCCTTTGATGTAGGTGGCATAAGCCTGTTTGAAACCGATCGGCGTGCTGACCTGGCCATCAAGCCACTGGGCACCTTCTTCGTCGCCGCTGCGATTCAACGGCGCAATCAGGTGCGAGGTGACTTTCGCCGCCTCTTCAAGAATGGCGTCAGCGGTGGCGGCATCGACGCTGTCGGCCAGGGCCGGCAGGCGTGCCCACAGGGCCGGGGCGTCGAACACTTCATGCAGCACAAAGCGCATGTCGCGCAGCGGGGCGTTGAATTCGGGCATAACGTGAACCTCAAAAGGTGTGCGATGGGCACGGCGCAGCAACGGCGGGCCGTGCCCTTTCAATCAATGAGCGGAAGCGCTGGCGGCGCCGAGGCCGGTCTGGGCGCGAACGAACTGATCAGCGTAGGCATCGCGCTCCTTGTCGGCCCGCACGCTGCGGTCGAGTTTCGACACCATGACGATCACGAAGAACGCCAGCGGCATGGAGAACAGCGCCGGGTGGTCGTACGGGAAGATCGCGTGGGCATGGCCGAGCACGGTGACCCACACCGCTGGCGACAGGATCACCAGTACCAGCGCGCAGATCAGGCCGGCGAAACCGCCGATGATCGCGCCTTTGGTGGTCAGGCCTTTCCAGTACATGGCCATGATCAGCACCGGGAAGTTGGTCGACGCGGCGATGCCGAAGGTCAGGCCTACCAGGAAAGCGACGTTCATCTTCTCGAACAGAATGCCCAGCAGAATCGCGATGATGCCAAGGCCCACCGTGGCCATGCGGGTCACGCGCATTTCCTGTTTCTGGCTGGCTTTGCCCTTCTTGAACACCGTGGCGTAGAGGTCATGGGAAATCGCTGAAGCACCGGCCAGTGCCAGCCCGGAGACCACCGCAAGAATGGTGGCGAAGGCCACGGCCGAGAGGAAACCGAAGAACAGGTTGCCACCCACCGCTTTGGCCAGGTGCATGGCGACCATGTTGCCGCCGCCGATCAAGGCGCCGCCGACTTCACCATTGACGTAGTACTGCGGGTCGGTGCCGATGATCACCATCGCGGCAAAGCCCAGGGTGCAGACAACCAGGAAGAAGAAGCCGATGAAACCGGTGGCGTAGAACACCGACTTGCGCGCTTCCTTGGCGTTCGGCACGGTGAAGAAGCGCATCAGGATGTGCGGCAGACCGGCAATCCCGAACACCAGGCCCAGTGACATCGAAGCGGTGTTGATCGGGTCGGCGAGCATCGAGCCGGGGCCCATGATGTTCCAGCCGCTGGCATGGGCCTGGACGGCTTTGTCCGCCAGGGTTTCGTAGCTGAAACCGAACTGCGACATGGCCATGACCGCGAGGGTCGTGCCGCCAGCAAGCAGCAAAACAGCCTTGATGATCTGCACCCACGTGGTGGCGATCATGCCGCCGAAAATCACGTAGACCAGCATCAACGCACCGACGATCACCACGGCAACCGGATAGTCGAGACCGAACAGCAACTTGATCAACTGACCGGCACCGACCATCTGCACGATCAGGTAGCAGCACACCACCGTCAGCGAACCGAACGCGGCGAAGATCCGCACTTTGTTCTGGTCCAGTCGATAGGAAACGATGTCGGCGAAGGTGTAGCGGCCCAGGTTGCGCAGACGTTCGGCCATCAGGAAAGTGATGATCGGCCAGCCGACGAAGAAGCCGATGGTGTAGATGAAGCCGTCGTAGCCCTTGGCGAATACCAGGCTGGACAACCCCAGCAGCGTGGCCGCGGACATGTAGTCGCCGGCAATCGCCAGACCGTTCTGGAACCCGGTAATGCCACCGCCTGCGGTGTAGAAGTCAGACGTGGATTTGGTTTGCCGCGCGGCCCACCACGTAATCGCCAGCGTACCCAGCACGAAGACGAAGAACATGCCGATGGCATGCAGGTTCAGCGGTTGTTTTTCCACCGCGCCTACGACCGGGGCGGCGAGGGCGACGGAGGCCGGCAACAGACCGGCAGTGGCGAGGATGAGCGTACGGAACAGGTTCATCACTTGCTCTCCTCGAGGATGGCGGCGCCCAGTGCATCGAAGCGCGTGTTGGCGCGGTAGACGTACCAACCGGTCAGGAGCCAGGAAAAAATGATGATCGCCGCGCCCACCGGCATGCCCAGGGTCAACATCCGATGCTCGGCGATCGGCGCATGCAGCCACTGCGGGGCAAACGCCACCACCAGCATGAACCCGTAGTAAGTGCACAGTACGGCGGCACTCAGCGACCAGGCCAGGCGCGAACGACTGCTCACCAATTGAAGGAATTTCGGGTTGGTCCGAATGCGTTCGCAACGTTGGGTATCGGTTGAATGGATGTCGATCATGGGTGGCTCCACCTTGTTTTTGTTATGTGTCCGGGGCCAGGGCAGCGCCGAATTCGGCCTGCACGAACCCTAAGCGGCAGGTAAAGGCACCTGCCGCTTGTTGGGTAAAACGTCGGTTCGGTTAGAGCGCTTTAGCCCTGTCGCGCAGAACGTACTTCTGGATCTTGCCGGTGGATGTTTTCGGCAACAGGGTAAAGATCACCGTGCGCGGGACTTTGAAACCGGCCAGATGCTCGCGGCAGAAACTGATGATGTCGGCCTCACGAACGTCCTGGTGATCAGCCTTCAAGGTGACAAAGGCGCAAGGGGTTTCGCCCCATTTTTCATCGGGACGGGCCACCACGGCCGCTTCCATCACGCCCGGATGGCGATACAGCACGCCTTCTAGCTCGATGGTGGAAATGTTCTCGCCGCCGGAAATGATGATGTCCTTGAGTCGGTCCTTGATCTCGACATAACCATTGGGATGACACACCGCCAGGTCACCGGTGTGGAACCAGCCGCCTTCGAACGCTTCGGCGGTGGCGGTCGGGTTCTTCAGGTAGCCCTTCATTACGGTGTTGCCGCGCATGAAGATCTCACCGATGGTCTGACCGTCACGCGGAGTGGGTTCCAGCGTTTTCGAATCGCCGACCATCACGCATTCGAGCGTCGGGTAGCGCACGCCCTGACGGGATTTGATTTGCGCTCGGTCATCCAGCGGCAGCTCATCCCATTCGGCATGCCAGGCGCAGAGCGTCACCGGGCCGTAGGTTTCGGTCAGGCCATAGACGTGAGTGACCTTGATGCCCATTTCTTCCACGGCACCGATCACTTTGGCCGGCGGTGCAGCACCCGCCACCATGGCGTTGACCGGGTGATCGATGGCCGCTTTTGCCGATTCCGGCATGTTGACCAAGGCATTCAGCACAATCGGTGCAGCACACAGGTGCGTCACTTGATGCTCGCGGATCAGGGTGAGGATTTTCTGCGGATCGACCCGGCGCAGGAACACATGCACGCCGGCCATTGCGGTAATGACCCACGGGTAGCACCACCCGTTGCAATGGAACATCGGCAAGGTCCAGAGGTACACAGGATGGTTGCCCATGGCCCAGGTCATCTGGTTGCCCAGCGAGTTCAGGTACGCGCCGCGATGGTGGTAAACCACGCCTTTCGGATTGCCGGTGGTGCCGGAGGTGTAGTTCAGCGAAATGGCTTGCCACTCGTTGGCCGGCCATTGCCAGGCGAAGTCCGGATCGCCCTCGGCCAGCAGCGCTTCATAGTCAAGGTCGCTGACGGCCTGGCCTTCACCGTATTCCGGGTCATTGACGTCGATCACCAGCGGCGGGTGATCGAGCATGCCGATGGCCGCGTGAATCACGTCGTGGAACTCACGGTCGGTGATCAGTACCTTGGCCTCGCCATGCTGCAGCATGAAGGCAATGGCTTCGGCATCCAGGCGCACGTTGAGCGGATTGAGCACGGCGCCGATCATCGGCACGCCGAAATGCACTTCAAGCATCTCGGGGATATTGGGCAGCATCACCGCCACGGTGTCGTTGATGCCGATGCCGCGACCGGCCAGCGCCGAGGCCAGACGTCGGCAACGGGTGTAGGTCTGCGCCCAGGTACGACGAATCGAACCGTGGATGACGGCCGGGTAGTGAGGGTAAACGCTGGCGGTGCGCTCGATAAAGCTGAGCGGAGACAAGGCAATGTGATTGACAGCCGAAGGGCCTAGCCCTTGTTCATAGATCGACATGACGGGTACTCGGTGGCTGATTGTTAGCTCTATGGATGGCCTGTTCAGCGTAGCCGCTGAAGTCATCCTTTTTGTCAGGCTTGCTTTATATAACAATCTGCCACGCATATGGAAGTACAACCTACGCAGTATAGTAGATGTACTATATTTGATTCTTCGGCTTCCAAATGAATGCGGCGATACCTCTAGAGCCAGTATATTCTTGGCTCCCCCGACAAAGCGGACCCGTGATGACCCTGACCCCCGTTCGATTGCACAGCTGGTTGCGCCTGCAACGCGAAGGCGTGTCTCTGGCCGCCCGGGCGGATGCGTTGTGCCGTGCGTTGCAGGAATGTCCCGAGGTGCGGAGGGCGGTTTACCTGAGCTGGCAACCCAATGCGCGGATTTACAGCCACGAGGGCGCGGCCCAGCATTTTCCTCCCGGCCTGGGCGATCCGTCGCTGGCCAGCGATCAGTTGCTGTTTGATCGGCTGATCGAGACGGGGCGCCTGGACCTGGCGCAAGTGCGGCAGCTCGATTGCTGGCTGTCCGGCCGGTTGCGCCGGGCGGCAATCAGCCATGGCCAGGTGTTTGATCTGGCCTTGCAGGCGGGGCAGGCAGGCCTGTTGTTGGTGGAAGTCTGTGACGGCGTGAGCCTTGACTGGCTCGGTTGGGTGCAGGATTTGCTGACGACCTTGCTCAGTAGCGTCAATGGCATGCTGCGGGGTTCGCCGCTGTTGGGTCACGACCCGCAACCGAGCCTGTTGCTCGATGCGCAGGGCCGGCCGCTGGAGTTCAATGCGGCGTTGCTGGCCTTACTCGCAGAAAAATCACTGACCGAGGTGCTGGGCTTTTTGCCAGTGAATCACCGGGTGCTGGTGCGCGCCTGCCTGGACCAGCAGCGCGCCATCGAAGGGGTGGAAGCTCAGTTCGAGGCGCAGATTCTGATCTGGACCTTTATCCCCGATCCCCAGGACAACCGCGTGCTCGCTCGATGCCGCGATGCCACGGTCCAAGTGCTGGCCGAACGTGAAGCAGCCACGGCACGCCGGTTGTATCGGCTGATCATCGAGAACACCACCGACCTGATTTCCCGGCACACCCCGGACGGACGTTTTCTCGATGCCTCGCCGGCGTCCTGGACATTGCTCGGCTATTGGCCAGAGGAGTTGCGCGGGCAAATGGCCCAGGGTCTGTTCCATGGCCAGGACCTCGCCAACCTGGTGCAGCGCGCGCGAGACGCTCTGGAGCAGGACGGTTATCACACCATGACGTACCGCATCCGCCATCGTGCCGGTCATTACCTGTGGTTCGAAACCGCCAGTCGGGCGATTCGTGAAACCTACACCGGCGCGGTGGTCGAAGTGGTCAGCGTCTCCCGGGACATCACTGCCCGCGTGCAAGCCGAGGAGAACAAGCGGCGCCTGGCCGAAGTCGTCGAGGCCAACACCGATCCGGTTCTGTTCATCGACCCTGACGGGCAAGTGACTTACCTCAACCCGGCGGCGCGGCGCATCCTCGTTATCGACGAGGAACAACCGATGCCGGCCCTGGCGCAATTGTTTTCCAGCGCAGACCTGACGCGCCTGCAACGTGACGGCTGGAGCAGCGCCGAGCGCGACGGCGTGTGGAGCACCGATGCGCGGTTGCAACCACCCGGTGGCGGCACTTCAGTGCCGGTGTCACTGGTGCTGCTGGCGCACCGTTCGGCCGGCGGCGAGCGCTATTACTCGTTGGTGGCGCGGGACATGACCGAGCATGAACTGCGTGAAGTACAACAGCGCCGCCATCAAGACGAATTGGCCCACACCGCGCGGCTGGTCACGCTGGGTGAACTGGCCTCGGGCATTGCCCACGAAATCAACCAGCCATTGGCCGCGGTGGTCAATTACGCCAATGCCAGCCAGCGCTATCTACTAACACTCGATACCAACCCGCAGGCCGCCGAAAGAGTGGCCCAGGGGCTGCAACGCATCACCCATCACGCCACCCATGCCTCGGAAGTGATCAAGCGTCTACGGGCGTTTCTGCGCAAGGGCCAACGCCGCATGCAGGCGCTGAATTTTACCGACGTCGCCCGCGAAGCCGTGCGTTTGTGTGCCTGGGAGGCGAGTAATTGCCAAGTGACAATCGAGGATCGACTGCCGGATAATCTGCCGCCCGTTTATGCCGACCGGGTGTTGCTGGAGCAGGTACTGCTCAATCTGTTGCGCAATGCCATCGACGCCAACCGCGAACAACATCCGGGGCAGCCATCGCTGATCGTCATGGCGGCGGAGCAGGGCGGTGGCGCAACGGTGGAAATCAGTGTGCAAGACCAGGGTCCGGGCGTCAGCGAGCCCGAACTGGAGCAGATATTTACCCCGTTCTATACCAGCAAGGCCGAAGGGCTGGGCCTTGGCTTGTCCATGAGCCGCAGCATCATCGAAGGTTTTGGCGGTGAACTGCAGGCCCGACGCCGGCCGGTCGGGTTGCTGATGAGTTGCCGCTTGCCGCTTGCCGGCCCAACAAAACAACAACAGGAATAATGCAATGGCAGGTGTGACGGAGCACGTGGTGTATGTGGTCGACGATGACCAGGGCATGCTCGATTCAACGGTCTGGCTACTGGAATCGGTCGGGCTCAAGGCCTTGCCGTTTACCAGTGGCGTGGAGTTTCTCAGTGCCTGTGATGCCACGCTCGATGCCTGTGTGCTGCTCGATGTGCGCATGCCTGGCATGGGCGGTTTGAACGTGCAGGAAGAAATGCGCGCACGTGAGCTGAACCTGCCGATCATTTTCGTCAGCGGCCACGCCGATGTGCCGATCGTGGTGCGTGCCTTCAAGGCCGGCGCCCACGACTTCATCGAGAAACCCTACAACGAGCAGTTGTTGCTGGACAGCGTGCAACAGGCACTCAGCAACTGCGCCGCCAACCGTTCGGGCAATCAGGGCCATGAAGCCTTACAGGCCCGCTTGCTGACGCTGACTCCGCGGGAGCGCGATGTGTTGCTGCCGCTGGTGCAGGGTTACACCACCCGCGAAATCGCCGAGCAACTGGGCGTCAGCGCGAAAACCGTCGACCTGTATCGCTCGCGCGTGATGAAGCGCATGCAGGCCAATACCCTGCCGGACCTGGTCGGCATGGCCATTGCCGCCGAACTGGTCGACCCGCTGAAACTGCGATGAGGATTCGCGTCGGGTCTTGAGCGTCTATGCTGGGCTAACCGATCCGCTACCGTTGCAGTGACCTGCAAGGAGGCATTTGTGGAGCCCACGCCTTTTTCCGAGAAAACGCTCACTCACACGCTGCTCGATGTGCTGATTCGTGCCGGGCTGATCGCCGTCCTGGTGCTGTTCTGCTTCGAGATATTCAGCCCGTTCCGCGACTTGATGCTGTGGTCGCTGATCCTGGCAATCACCCTCTATCCGCTGCAAGAGCGGATTCGGGGGACGCACAAACCGGGGCACGTCGCGACGCTGATCATCCTGGTCGCCATCGTCATTCTGATGGTGCCGATCTACTTGCTGGGCACCTCGATTGCCGATTCAGTCGAGCATGCGATGGAAATCGTCAAGGGCGGCGGCTTTCACATTCCGCCGCCGGCCGACTCAGTCGCCAGTTGGCCGCTGGTAGGCCAGCCACTCTCTGATTTATGGCTGCAGGCCTCTACCAATCTTCCCGATCTGACCGCGAAATACGTGCCGCAGATCAAACACGCCAGCCTGGGCCTGTTGGGCAAACTCGCCGGCGTCGGCATGGGCTTCCTCACGTTTATCTTCGCCTTGATCATTGCCGGGATTTTCATGGCCCATGGTGAAGGCGGCAGCCGCGCCGCGGTCCAGATTGCCTCGAGAGTCAGTGGTCCGGCCAGAGGGCCGAAAATCGCCGAACTGTGCACCGCGACGATTCGTGCTGTAGCACTGGGCGTGGTCGGCATCGCCTTCATCCAGATGCTGCTGGTGGGCCTCGGTTTTGTCTTCAAGGGTGTGCCCGGTGCCGGTTTGCTGGCCTTGGCGGTGCTGCTGCTCGGGATCATGCAGTTGCCTGTGTCGCTGATTACGCTGCCGGTGATTGGCTTTGTCTTCGCCACCGAAGGGGCCAGCACGGCGACCATCATCTTTGCCATTTATGTGTTCATTGCCGGCCTGGTGGACAACGTCCTCAAACCCTTGCTGTTGGGCCGCGGTGTCGATGTGCCGATGCCGGTGGTGCTGATTGGCGCCCTGGGCGGCATGGTCACCAGCGGCATCATCGGGCTGTTCATCGGGCCGGTAGTGCTTGCCGTCGGCTATCAATTATTCTGGCAATGGGTGCAGGATCGACCACTGGAGGAAGGAGGGCCGCCACTGTGAGTGCGCAGGAATATCAACTGCTGGATCAGGTGCTGATCGCCCACGGTGGTCTGGACCGCTGGAACAGCTTCAACACCGTACGCGCCACGCTGGTGACCGGTGGTTCGCTCTGGGGCGCGAAAGGGCTGACGCAGGACAGCGCCCCCCGACAGATGACTGTGTGGCTGCACGAACAGAAAGCCTCGGTGACTCCCTTCGGTGGTCCGGACAAACGTACGGCCTACACACCCGACAGAATCGCCATCGAAACCACCGACGGGAAGGTGGTTGCCGAGCGCCAGGCGCCCCGGGAATCCTTCCGCGACCACGACGAAAACACCCCTTGGGATCCACTGCATCGCGCGTACTTTAACGGCTATGCGCTCTGGTCCTACCTGACCATGCCGTTCCTGTTCATGTTACCGGGTGTGGTGACCGAGGAGATCGAACCCTGGCAAGAGGCAGCACAGCGCTGGCGCCGCTTGCGGGTGCATTTTCCCGAAAGCATCGCCACGCACTGCGCCGTACAGGATTTCTACTTCGGCGAAGACTTCCTGTTGCGCCGACACGACTACACCGTCGACGTCAGTGGTGGTATGCCAGCTGCCCAATATTTGTCTGACTACATCGAAGCTGACGGGCTGCGCATGCCCGGCAAGCGGCGTGCCTACCGACGCGCAGAGAACGGCCAGGCTGACAAGGAGGCCCTGCTGGTGGCGATCGATCTCAGCGAACTCGGCTATTCGTAATACTCCGCGGAGGGATGAATCATGACCGTACATTCCTGGGAAAAACTCTACCTCGATGACCTGAGCCTGGGTCAGCAGTTCGAAAGCGACAGCCTGCGCGTCCATCGAGCGTCGATGCTGGCCTTCGCTCAGGAGTATGACCCGCAACCGTTCCACCTCGATCCTGAAGCCGCCGAGCTGAGTCTGTTTCGCGGCCTGGCCGCCAGCGGCTGGAACACCGCCGCCCTGACCATGAAGCTGCTGGTGGAAAGCGTACCGCTGGCGGACGGCATCATCGGGTTGGGCATCGAACTGAGCTGGCCGACGCCGACCTATCCCGACGACCTGTTGCGCCTGCAATGCACCGTGCAGGCCATCGACCCGTCCAGCACCAAGCCCGACCGGGGCGTGGTGACGATGTTCATGGAAACCCTCAATCAGAATGACAAGGTGGTGCAGCGAGCCACCGGCAAACTGCTGGTCTTCAGGAGACCACCGCCCGACTGAAAAGTAGTCATGGGTGTGTGGGGCGCGCGCATGATGGCTGAGGCCAATTTCACCGAGTCAGTCAAGCGCGTGCTCTGTCGATGGCAGGGACAGGAGGAAGCGTTGTGAAACCATTTCTGCCCAGGCCCAGCGCCTCAACGATGAACATGCTGCGTGAGGGCTGCCTGCAACGCCGTGACGCGGTGCCGCAAGCGCTGACGGAACAAGCGGTCATCCCGGGCATCCCGAATGCGCGCTACTGGCTGGACCAGGACCTGACGCTGTTCATTCGGGACGCGACTTTAGCCAATGATCGAGAGGTCGAGGCGCTCGCCGACTCAGCGTTGCCGCCCGATAGGCTGCCACGGGGCTATTACCTGGCCATTTCGGGGGGCGGCGACGCCGGCACTTTCGCGGCAGGCATCATTGCGGGCTGGACCTTGCATGGGAGCCGACCTGCTTTCAAGGTCGTCACCGGCATCAGCGCGGGCGCCCTGGTCGCCCCGTTCGCTTACCTGGGGCCTGAGTACGACAGCGTCATTCTGGGGATCTGCAGCGCGATCGGTCCCAAAGACGTGTTCCATTCGCGAAGTGTGCTGACTCGCCTGGCCAGCGACGGTATCGCGGACAGCAAGCCACTGGCACGGCTCATTGCCAAGTACATCACCGCCGACGTGCTCGCGGCTATCGCCGCGCAATACGCCAAGGGAAGACTGCTGATGATCGGTACCACCGATCTGGATGCCGGACGGCCTGTCACCTGGAACATGGGCGCGATTGCGTCCAGCGGAGCACCGGGAGCGCTGCACCTGTTTCGCAACATCATGATCGCGTCGATGAGCATTCCCGGCGCCGTCTCACCAGTGATGATCGATGTGGAGGTCGACGGCAAACAGTTTCAGGAAATGCACGTGGACGGAGGCGTCCTCACTCAGGTTTTCCTTTACCCGCCGGGCACCGTGGTGGCGCTGAACAGCGTAACCGGCGCGCGCATACGTCGGGAGCGGCATTTCTATGTCATTCGCAACGGCAAACTGGTGCCGCAATGGTCCGGCACCAAGCGCCGAACCTTGAGCATTGGCGGTCGCGCCATCAGCACCTTGATCCAGACCCAGGGGATCAGCGACCTCGATCGCATTTACCGCATCGCCCAGCAGGATGGGGCGGAGTTCAATCTGGCGTACATCGGCGCCGATTTTATGTGTCCGCGCAATCAGAAATTCGACGGCGAGTACATGAAACGTCTGTTCGATTACGCCTATCAACTCAGCGCGAAAGGCTATCCCTGGCACAAATCGCCAAACGCGTGAGTTGTCAGAATGAAATTTATGCTGTAGTTTTTCATGAAATTATAAAAAGATAATTTCATGAGGCTTGTATGTTTCAGCAGTCCACGCAGCATGTCGCCAGCTATTACGCCCACAGTTGCGCTGATCGCCTGACCAACCGGCCGGCGCTTGACGGTGAGCAAAACACCGAGATCGTGATCATCGGTGCCGGCTTCAGCGGCCTGCACACCGCGTTGCGTCTGGCCTTGGCCGGCAAACGCGTGACACTGCTGGAAGCCAGCCGCGTGGCGTGGGCAGCGTCAGGGCGCAATGGCGGTCAGGCCATTCTTGGCTGGTCGTGCGACATGCCACCGCTGGAAGCAGCGCTGGGCTATGAACGTGCGCGGCGGTTGTGGGACGGCATGCGCTGGGCCGCGCAAGAACTGCGGGAGTTGCCGGCTCGCCACGGTTTTGACTGTGACTACCGCGCCGGCCATTTGTGGACGTCGGTCATGCCTCGTCGGGTCGGTCTGCTGACTGAGTGGCAGCACGAAGCCAGTCACAAGTGGGGCCACGATGGCTTGCAGTTCATCCGCCGTGAGCAGTTGCCGGAATGGGTGGCCAGCGAGCGCTACCAGGCAGGGCTTTACGACCCCGAGGGCGCCCACCTGAACCCGCTGAAACTGGCCCTCGGCCTGGCCGCCGCCATCGAACGGGCGGGCGGCCGTATCCATGAACAAAGCAAGGCGTTGAGTTATCGAGAAGAGGGCGGTCAGTTCCTGGTGAACACCGAACGCGGGTCGATTCGCGCAGATGTGCTGGTGCTGGCCTGCAATGCCTACCTTGACCGGCTCGACCCGCAACTGGCCAGTTGCGTGCTGCCGGTGGGAACTTACCAAGTTGCCACCGCACCGCTGACGGCCGAACAGGCCACTGCGCTGTTGCCGAGCAACGTCTGCGTCACCGACAACCAGTTCGTCCTCGACTATTTCCGTCGCACGCCGGACAACCGTCTGCTGTTCGGCGGTGGCTGCACGTATCTGGGCGGCATGCCCAAGGACATTGCCGGCGCGACCCGGCCGTTTCTGGAGCGGGTTTTTCCGCAGCTCAAAGGCGTAGAGCTGGAATTCGCTTGGGGCGGGCATATTGACCTGACGCTCAAACGCACGCCGGACATTGGCAGATGGGGTGATCGCTACTGGCTCCAGGGCTACTCCGGGCATGGCGTGCTGCCAACGCTGGCCGCCGCCCGCGCCGTGTCCGACGCGATTCTCGGTCAAGCGGATGAATTGGCGTTGTATCAGGGGTTGAGCAACCCCAGCTTCCCCGGCGGTAAACACCTGGCGGCGCCGCTGGAAGCCATCGGCAAGGCGTGGTATCGACTGCGCGACAGCATTTGATGAATTACTTGGCGGAAATCCAGGCATGAACAAGCAAGAAGAAATCGCTGCGCTGGCGATCCTTATTCACGATCTGCGCAAGCACAAGAAGTACACCTTGAAGGACCTGGCCGACCAGATCGGTCGCTCCGTAGGCTTTCTCTCGCAAGTCGAACGCGGCCTGTCACGGCCCACCGTGGCCGACCTGACGGCGATCAGCGAAACCCTGGGCGTGCCGACGACTTACTTCTACAGCTTGCCAAAACCCAAGGAACTGCCGTGGGTCACCCGGCCGGATGAACGCCGCACGTTGTACTACGCCAATGGCATCACCGACATCCTGGTGTCGCCGAAAATGCGCGCTTCATTCTCCATGCTCGAAAGTCACCTCGAAGCCGGCGCCAGCAGTGGCGAGCGGCATTTGACTGACAGCTCGGAACAGGGCGGTTACGTGCTCGAAGGCGAGTTGACGCTGTGGTTGGGTGATGACGACGCCGTCACCTTGCAGACCGGCGACAGCTTTCAGTTCGACAGCCATACCCGATGCCGTTACGGCAACCTCACCGAGCACCTCACGCGAGTGCTTTGGGTTTACACCTGATAACCACAATAGGACCAACGATGATGGACGCTGATCTGCTGGCCGAGGTGCAAGCCTTCCGCCAACGCTACCCTGATGTACGTTACGTCGACCTGATTTCCCTGGACATTCCGGGGCACTTCTACGGCAAGCGCTACCCCGTGGACATGCTGGAAAAGGTCGCGGCCGGCAGCGCGCTGAAACTGCCGCAAAACTGTGTGCTGCTGGGCGTGCAGGGCGGGTTGTTCAAGATTGGCGATTACTGCTTTAACGACGGCGACCCGGATGCACTGCGCCGGCTGGTGCCGGGCACACTCAAACCGGTGAGCTGGGAGGGGCAACCGTTGGGGCAAATGCTGATCACCTCCGACGGCACTGACAATCCGATTGTTTTCGAGCCGCGCCAGGTTCTGGCGCAGGTGCTGGACCGGCTCGCGGGCAAAGGCATTCATCCGGTGGTGGCGTTCGAGCTGGAGTTCTATCTGTTCGATAAAAAGCTGCGCGACGGGCTGCCGCAATTTCCCCGTGATGGCCTGACCGACGATGCCGATGATCAACCGAACATGCACATCGAACGCCTGTCACGCTTTGCCCCGGTACTCGATGACATGGTCGAGACGTCTCGGGCGCAAGGCATCGATAGCACGGTGATCACTGCCGAACTCGGCCCGGGTCAGTTCGAAATCAATTTCGGTCATCTCGATGATGGCTTACGCGCGGCGGACTGGGCGGCCTTGTTTTGTCGCAGCAGCCGTGGCGTATCCCTGAAACACGGTTACCGCGCCAGTTTCATGGCCAAACCTTACTTGCAGCACCCCGGCAGCGGCATGCACGTGCATGTCAGCCTTTACGATGCGGCTGGCAATAACATCCTCGCGGCGAACCAGCAGCAATCGCTGCGTCATGCCGTGGCGGGTTGTCTGGAGCTGCTGCCGCATTGCATGCCGATCTTCGCGCCCAACCAGAACGCGTTTCGCCGTTTGGGCGGCACGACGAACATCGCCACGCGGGCGAGCTGGGGGTTTGAGGATCGTGATGCGTGCCTGCGCATTCCGGAATCCGATGCGAAAAACCTGCGCATTGAACATCGCCTGTCCGGCGCCGATGCCAACCCATACCTGGTGTTGGCGGCGATTCTGGTGGGATTGGAACATGGCCTGGAAGCGGGCAACGAGCCGATCCAGCCGCTCAACGAAGACCGCAACAGTGGAGTCGATTTCCCGCTGGAAATGCTCGAAGCGGTGCGCGCCATGCAGCATCAACCGCACCTTCGCGAAGGGCTCGGCGCGGAGTTCGTGGATGTGTATTGCGAGAACAAGCGCCAGGATCATCTGGCGTTCATGCAGGAGATCAGTGCGCGGGAGTATCGCTGGTATCTGTAATCCAGGCATGCCGATGCACTTTAATAAAGCTTTCGTGCTGCTGCATGCACTAAGCCAAGGCAGAAACTGCAGAGTTCATACCCTTTAAGCGCCGACGGGAGCCGTAGAACCGCGACAATCAGCGCTTGGCACAATCGCTGCATTACATCGATCAGGCCCACCGCAATCGCAGTCGAGTGGGTAGCCCCCTCGGTCAACGACGATCGATTCGTGGGCAACATCGGTGGGTCAGGCATAGACGTCTGGTTTCAACACCGCAAAAGAACAGGCAAAGACGCCTGGAACCGCAAGGTTTCAGGCGTTTTTTTTTGCTTTTTGAACTGAGCCGGGTGCTTCTTATGAATTCCAATGTGGCCGCGTTGAACAAGCTGCAAACGCTGATCGTGATCGGTAATGGCATGGTCGGGCATCATTGTGTCGAACAGCTGATAGAGCGCGGCGCCCTTGATCACTATCAGTTGCACGTGTTCAGCGAGGAGCCGATGCGTGCCTACGACCGCGTGCACCTTTCCGAATACTTCACCGGCCGTGATGCCGAGTCGCTCGCCTTGGGTGAAGCCTCGCTGTACCAGACGCCGGGCGTGACCTTGCACCTGGGTGTGCCGGTGCTGGAAATCGACCGCACCCGGCGCGAGGTGATCACCGCTCAAGGTTGCGTCGCCTACGACAAATTGGTCCTGGCTACCGGGTCCTATCCGTTTGTGCCGCCGATCGAAGGCGCCGAGGGCGATTCGCGCTTGGTGTACCGCACCCTTGAAGACCTCGATGCGATCCGTGCCGCTGCGGCCAATGCCCGACGTGGCGTGGTGGTCGGCGGTGGCTTGCTTGGGCTGGAAGCCGCCAACGCCCTGAAAAGCCTGGGCCTGGAAGCCCATGTCGTGGAGTTTGCCCCGCGTCTGATGCCGGTGCAGCTGGACGAGCAGGGCGGTCGTGCGCTCAAGGCACAGATCGAACGTCTCGGCGTCGGTGTTCACCTGTCATGTGGCACTCAATCGATCAGTGTCGGCGAGGAATATCGCTACCGGATGAATTTCGCCAATGACGAATTTCTCGAAACCGACCTGATCGTGTTCTCCGCCGGTATCCGCGCCCAAGACACCTTGGCCCGCCAGTGCTCGCTGGAAGTCGGCCCGCGTGGCGGCATCGTGATTGACGACCAATGCCTGAGCAGCGATCCGCACATCTACGCCATCGGCGAGTGTGCTGCGTGGAACGGCAGCATTTTTGGCCTGGTCGCCCCGGGTTACCAGATGGCGCGCGGTGTGGCCGCACTGTTGTGCAACGAGGCCGCCGAGCCGTTCATGGGCGCGGACATGTCGACCAAGCTCAAGCTGCTGGGCGTCGATGTCGGCTCCATCGGCGATGCGCACGGCAGCACGCCGGGCGCGCGTAGTTATCAATTCATCGACGAAACCACCGCCAGCTACCGCCGATTGGTGGTGGATGCGACCGGCAAGTACGTGCTCGGCGCGGTGCTGGTCGGTGACAACAGCTATTACGACACGCTGCTGCAATACATGCAGAACGCGATTGCGCTGCCAGCGGAACCCGCCAGTCTGATTCTGCCGTCCCCCGAAGGCGCACCGACCTTGGGCCCGGGCGCATTGCCCGAGTCGGCCACGGTGTGCTCGTGCCACAACGTCACCAAGGGCTCGATTTGCTCGGCCATCGACGGCGGCTGCACCGACCTCGGCCTGCTCAAGTCGCAGACCAAGGCCTGCACCGGCTGCGGCGGTTGCGCCGGGCTGCTCAAACAGGTCTTCGAGCATGAACTGATTGCCCGTGGCGTCAGTGTCGATAAAAGCCTGTGCGAACACTTCGCGTACACCCGTCAGGAGCTTTATGCGCTGGTGCGGGTAGAAGGGGTGATCACCTTCGAAGAACTGCTGGCCAAACACGGCCGTGGCCACACCGGTTGCGACGTGTGCAAACCCGCAGTGGGTTCGATCCTCGCGTCGTGCTGGAACCAGCCGATCATGGACGCCTCGCTGGTGCCGCTGCAGGACACCAACGACACTTTTATGGCCAACATGCAGAAAAACGGTACCTATTCGGTGGTGCCGCGTATTCCCGGTGGTGAGATCACCGCCGACAAACTGATCGCCATCGGCGTGGTGGCGAAGAAATACGACCTCTACACCAAAATCACTGGTGGCCAGCGGATCGACCTGTTCGGCGCGCAGTTGCACGAGTTACCGGACATCTGGGCCGAGCTGATTGAAGCGGGCTTCGAAACCGGGCATGCCTACGGCAAATCCACCCGCACGGTGAAGTCCTGTGTCGGCAGCACCTGGTGCCGTTACGGCGTGCAGGACAGCGTGAAAATGGCGCTGGCTATCGAGGACCGCTACAAGGGCCTGCGTTCGCCGCACAAGCTCAAGTTCGCCGTGTCCGGTTGCACCCGCGAGTGCGCCGAAGCCCAGAGCAAAGACGTTGGCGTGATCGCCACCGAGAAAGGCTGGAACCTCTACATCGCCGGCAACGGCGGCATGCGCCCGCGTCACGCCGAGCTGTTCGCCACCGACCTGGACGATGAAACCCTGATCCGCTACATCGACCGCTTCCTGATGTTCTACATCCGCACCGCCGACAAATTGCAGCGCACCTCGGTTTGGCGCGAAAGCCTGGAGGGCGGTCTCGATTTCCTCAAGGACGTGATCATCCACGACAGCCTCGGCCTGGGTGAAGAACTCGAATCGCAGATGCAGTTGGTGGTCGACCGCTATGAATGCGAGTGGGCCAACGCCCTCAAGGACCCGGAAAAACTCAAGCGTTTCCGCACTTTCGTCAACGATAAACGCCCGGACCCGGACATCCACTTTGTCCAGGAACGCGGCCAGCGGCGCCCGATCATGGCCGCCGAACTCAACCTTATCCCTGTCACCGAGGAGATTGCCTGATGAGCCAGCCCACTACCCGCCGCATTGCTTCCCTGAAAAACACCGACGCCTGGCAAATCGTGTGCGAGCAACAGGACCTGGTCGACAACTCCGGCGTGGTCGTGTGGCTCGACGGCGCGCAAGTGGCGCTGTTTTACCTGCCGGGTGCCGAGGGCAAGACCCTGTACGCCATCGACAACCATGATCCGCAATCCGGGGCGAATGTCATCGGCCGCGGCTTGGTCGGCAGCATCAAGGGTGATCTGGTCGTTGCGTCGCCAATCTACAAACAGCATTTCCGTCTTGAGGACGGCAGTTGCCTGGAGTACCCGCAACAGCGTTTGCGGGTCTGGCCGGTGCGGTTGAACGGTGGGGTGGTGGAAGTCGGAGTGGCTTAAAGGTCATTAACGGCATCGCGCCACAGAATTGGAGCCATTTATGAAAACAGCCGCACAGCTGCTCAAACTCAAGGTCGTGCAAAACCGTCAGGTGCATAGCATCGCGCCGGATGAAATGGTTCTGGAGGCCCTGAAGATCATGGCCGAAAAGAACGTCGGGGCACTTCCCGTCATCGAAAACGGGCAGGTGGTCGGGGTGATCAGCGAGCGCGACTATGCCCGCAAGGTCGTGCTGCTGGGGCGTTCTTCGGTGGGTACGCCGGTACGCGACATCATGAGCGCGCCCGTGGTGACTGCGCCGAGTCAGCAGAGCATCGAGCGCTGCATGGCGGTCATGACCGACAGTCATTTGCGTCATTTGCCGGTGGTGGACGATGGTGAACTGATCGGCCTGCTGTCGATTGGCGATCTGGTCAAGGAAGCCATCGTCGAGCAAGCCGATCTGATTCGGCAGCTGGAGCATTACATTCGCGGGCACTGAGTTGCGCCAAAACCATCAGCCAACCGGTTCGACCGTACAACTCATTTCCCTTGAGCCAGGCTTCTGGAAAAGCACCACGCCGCCGTCTTGCCAGAAGCTGTAGTTCCCTTGGGAATCCTTGCCGATGTATCGGTTTCCCGACTCACTCTGCACCTGGGTCAGGGTGATCGCGGTGTTCGCCCATTTCAGGTACACGACGCCCGGCTGCGTGTTGAAGAAGGTGGCGGCAATCAGCGCGTTGAACCCTTCGCAACGAAAAGCCAGCGGGCCTTCGGTGAGTCGGTCCGGATCCTTGGTCCTGACAATGGCCGAGCCTTGGCGTAGCTGGTGCGCGCGCTCGGCATAACTTCGGATGATGCACGTCTTGAGCTCCGGCCCGGAGGGGCAATCATTGCGGGCATCGATCCAGAACTGTTGGTCGATGATGACTTTGTCCGGGGGCGGAACTGAACGTTCATCCGTGAGCGCCAGGCGATAAAGGCGCGTCAGTTCGTTATCCATCTGCGTCAGTTGCGCATCGCGACAGATCAGCTTCTCAACGGATGCCTTGGCCTGGGCGCAGTCGATACTGGGAGGGGGCGCTGCATTCGCACAGAGACTCACCGCCGCGCACAGGCTGGCAGCGAGTAGACAGGTGAAAGGGGCCGTGACCGTTTTCATGCTGGCTTCAACCAGATCATTTCGTGATGCCCGGATTGCTGTGGGACCTCTCGATCCGTTGAACAGTCATTCGTGTGCATTGGGTGTACGCAGTGTAAGTCAGTGCTCAAAACTTGCCACACCCGCCCGGCGGCGGGTGTTTCTCAGAATCGATCCAGCCGGTAGGGTTCAATGGCCGGTAACTCATGGGAATGGGGGGTGGTCAATGGCGAAGCCAGTTGAGCGATGAGTTCGGCAGTGACCGCTGCCTGCGTCAGGCCCAGGTGCTGGTGCCCAAAGGCGAGCAGTACTTTGCCATCGCACACCCGGTCGATGATCGGCAGGGAATCCGGCAATGACGGGCGAAAACCCATCCAGGGCGTCGCCGCGTCAGCGTTCAAGTCGCGCTTGAACAGACCTTCACTCAGCCGGTGCAACTGCCAGGCGCGTTCCATGGCCGGAGGGCGGTCGAGGCCGGCGAATTCGACGGTGCCTGCCAACCGCAGTCCATCGGTCATGGGGGTCATGATGAACTTGCGCTCCAGTGAGGTGACGGCGAAAGGCAACCGCCCGTGTTCATGGGGCAGCATCAGGTGATAGCCGCGCTCGGTATCCAGCGGCACCTTTTTGCCGGTCAGCGCTGCCGTCAGCTTCGCGGAGTGGGCGCCGCAGGCGATCAGGGTCTGGCGAGCGGTCAAACGACCCTTGTCGGTAATGAGCGACACGCCGTGCTCATGCAGGTTTGCGCCCAACACCCGTTGTTTGAGGAAATGCACGCCGCTGGCTTTGGCGGCATGCACCAGTTCGCAGACCACCCGGTAGGGGTCGAGAAAATGCCCGGTGCGCGGAAAGAACAACCCGCCCTGTATCCCCTCGTTGAGTTGCGGAGCCGCCTCGCGGACAGCCTTGGCCTGCCAGTAGTCGACCGGTACGTGTTGTTGACGCATCCGTGCCTGTAGCGCTTCGATCACCGAGTGCGATTCGGGGCGTTCGAACACCAGCAATGAGCCGTCCTCGCGCAGCAGATCGGGGCGGGCAATGTCCCCCAGCAGACGGTGCCAGGCGCCAAGGCTGCTTTCGTTGAGCGCGCGGATGCCGGCCACGGTCCGTTGAAAGGGGGCCGGGCGCAGATTCAGCAGCAAGCGCGTGAACCAGGGCAGGGCGCGCGGCAGGTATTTCCAGTCTAGACGCAGGGGGCCCATCGGGTCCATAAGCATGCCCGGCAGGCGTTTGAGGATGGACAGGTCAGCGATAGGAAATACCTGCTCGGTTGCCAGATGCCCGGCATTCCCGAACGAGGCGCCCCGGCCTGGGTCCTGCTGGTCGATGACCACCACCCGCAGACCTTGGCGTGCCAGCCGCAGAGCGCAGGCGACGCCGATGATGCCTGCGCCGACCACGGCAATGTCCGCGTTGTCGTGCGGGTTGTGTGTCGCAAGGGAGTCAGACATTTTCCTGGGCTTCTCTCTGGCCATCGAGCAGGCGGCGCAGCTGCAGCGGATTGCTGTGCTTGAGCGCGGCAGGCAACAGGGCGTCCGGAAAGTCCTGATAGCAGACCGGGCGCAGGAACCGCAGAATCGCCGCCGTGCCGACCGAAGTCGTGCGCGGGTCGGAGGTGGCCGGGAAGGGCCCGCCATGGACCATGGCGTCGCACACCTCGACACCGGTGGGCCAACCGTTGACCAGCAGACGGCCGGCCTTGCGCTCCAGCGCCGGCAATAACGCCCGGGCGCGATCGAGATCGGCGTCGTCCAGGTGCAGGGTGGCGGTCAACTGACCTTCAAGGTGTTCGATGACCTGACGGATTTGGTTGTCGTCGGCGCATTGCACGATCAGCGATGCAGCACCGAACATTTCTGCCTGCAACGTGGCGTCGGCGAGGAAATCCTCTGCCTGGGTGACGAACAAATGGGCCTGGCATTGGTTCGGCGTTTCACCCTTGAGGCCGGTGGCGGACACTGGGGCACGCTCAAGCATCGAGCCGACGCCAGCCTCATAGGCATTGAAGATGCCGGGCGTGAGCATGGTCTGCGCCGGGCTGCGCTGAACAAGGTCCGCCGCCGCGTCGATGAAACGATCGAGGGCCGGGCCTTGACGGGCGATCACCAGACCGGGGTTGGTGCAGAACTGGCCGGCACCCTGGGTCAGGGAGGCGACGAATCCCTGCGCCAACGCTTCGGCTCGCGCTTGCAGCGCCGCCGGGAACAGCAAGACCGGGTTGATCGAGCTCATTTCCGCATACACCGGAATCGGCTCGGGACGCGCCTGGGCCGCTTGGCACAATGCGATGCCGGCACTGCGCGAGCCGGTGAAACCCACGGCCTTGATACGCGAGTCGGTGACCAGGGCGATACCCACTTCGCGGCCGGAACCGAACAGCAGCGAGAACACGCCTTCGTGCAGGCCGCAGGTTTCCACGGCACGGGCTACCGCGCGGCCCACCAGTTCGCTGGTGCCGGGGTGAGCGCCATGGGCTTTGACGACCACCGGACAACCGGCAGCCAATGCCGAAGCGGTGTCACCTCCAGCGACCGAGAATGCCAACGGAAAATTGCTCGCGCCGAACACGGCCACCGGCCCCAGCGGGACCTGACGCTGACGCAGGTCCGGACGCGGCAGGGGTTGGCGTTCCGGTAGCGCAGAGTCGACCCGAACATCCAGCCATTCGCCGGCCCGCACGGTGCGGGCGAAGGTGCGCAGTTGCTGGCAGGTGCGGCCACGTTCACCCTGGATGCGTGGACGCGGCAGGCCTGTCTCGGCGACAGCGCGCTCGATCAGCTCATCGCCAAGGGCTTCGATCTGATCTGCAATGGCTTCGAGGAAATTCGCGCGTGCCGCCAGTGGTGTTTCGCGATAGCTGTCGAAGGCTGCACACGCCAGAGCGCAGGCTTGTTCGACATGCTCGTCAGTGCCACCGGGATAGGCCGGTTCGAGCGGTTTGTCGGTGGCGGGATTGATCGCCCGGATTGCTTCGCGAGTACCGGTAATAGCGTGCTGACCAATCAGCATCTGGCCTGTCAGAGTCATGGTGCTTTCCTGGAAAAGAGAGTGGCCCGCTGTGGTTTCACAGCGGGCGCGTACAAGCTGAGATCAGGCAACGTTCTGTTCGGCCGACCAGTTTTTGTACCACTGGCGGAACAACGTGTACTGGTTCTCGGCGTAACGACGTTGGGCATCACTGAGCGCATCGGTCTCGTTGAAATGCAGGGTGTATTCCTTGTCGCCATTGAGCACCATCAGGTGCTTGTAATAGAGCACCAGGTCGCAGCCCTCATCGAAGGACGACAAGACGGCCAGCGCCGATTCCAGCTCTCTGGCCAGGCGCCGAGCCTTGGCATCGCCCTTGGCCGCCTGCTTGCTAAGGGCCACCAATTGCAGCACTTCGCGCGGCAGCGCGTTGCCGATGCCGGTGATGGCACCGGTGGCGTTGCAGTTGACGAAACCATGGACCACTTGCGTATCGACACCGACCATCAGGGTGACGTTATCGTCCTTGGAGGTGATGTTTTCGGCGGCATAGCGCAGGTCGGCAGCACCGCCGAACTCTTTGAAACCGATCAGGTTCGGGTGTTCGCGACGCAGTTCGAAAAACAGATCCGCACGGGTGGCGAAGCCATAGTAAGGGCTGTTGTAGATCACCGATGGCAGCTCCGGCGCGGCCTTTAAGATGGCGGCGAAGTGAGCTTTTTGCGCAGCGGGAGAGGCACCCCGGGAGAGGACGCGGGGGATCACCATCAGGCCATGGGCGCCGACTTTGGCCGCATGGGCCGCGTGGGAAATCGCTTCACGGCTGTTGACGGCGCCGGTGCCGACAATGGTCGGAACGCCGGCCGCGACCAGACGCGCCACGCCTTCTTGGCGCTCGGCTTCGGTGAGCAGGGGCCAGTCACCCATGGAGCCGCAATACACGACCGCACTCATGCCGATATCAATCAGCTCGCGACCTTTGGCCACCAGCGCGTCGAAATCGGGTTTGCGCTCGGCGGTGCAGGGGGTCATCAGTGCAGGAATGCAGCCAGTGAAGATGCTATCGCTCATTGTTGTAACTCCTTGAAGCGTTCATTCAAATGTATTGAGGGGAGTACTGCGTGGTCGCTCAAATGCCCCACGCAAAGGGATCCTGTTCGTCGATCAGCAGCGTGCTGTCGGCGGTCATGAAGGCCTGGCCGGTAATGAACGGGCGGACGCGCTCGCCTTCCCATTCGTAACTGCCGACAAACTGACTGGCGGTGATACTCGCTTGTACCCAGGGCTCACCGGCGACCAGTTTTCCATCGGCCGCGAGGCACGCCAGCTTGGCGCTGGTGCCAGTGCCGCAGGGCGAGCGGTCGTAGGCTTTGCCCGGGCACATGACGAAGTTGCGGCTGTCCGCCTGGTCGTCGTCGGCAAACAACTCGACATGGTCGATGAGGGCGCCGTCTTCGCCATGGATGCCTTGGGCTTCCAAGGCTTTGAGCATCGCCCAGGTGTACTCGGTGAGGATTTCGACGTTGTCGAGTTGCAACGCCTGCCCGTGGTCGGACACCAGGAAAAACCAGTTGCCGCCCCAGGCGATATCGCCGTAAACGCGGCCATGCCCGGGGACTTCCACCGGCACCTGTTTACGGTAGCGGTAGGCGGGCACATTGCGCAGGGTCACCGTGCCGTCGTCATGCAGCGTGGCGCTGACCGGTCCGACGGGGGTGTCGATCTTGTGCACACCGGGAGCGATGTGCCCCAGGTAATGCAAGGAGTTGACCAGGCCGATGGTGCCGTGACCGCACATGCCGAGGTAGCCGGCATTGTTGAAGAAGATCACCCCGCAGGTGGCATCCGGCGAGACCGGCTCGCAATACAGGGCACCGACCAGCACATCGTTGCCTCGTGGCTCCAGCAGGCAAGCCCGACGCCATTGGTCATGCTGATCGCGCAGGGCGTCACGCTTTTCGACCATGGTCTGGCCGGACAGGTGGGGGAAGCCGCTCATCACCAGGCGAGTCGGTTCGCCACCGGTGTGGGAGTCAATGACATGAACCCGTTTCATAGACCTATCCTTTAGAAGTGCGCAGGGGCAGGGCGCTGGGCTGTCGTGGTGCCGACGCGGGTCAACTCGGCTTCGCTTTCATCGTCCTCGTCTTCCAGACGGATCAGGTGCGCCGGTACGCCGGTTGCCGCCCCCCAGCAATAGATACCCATCGCGCAGACCGCCACGACCAGGGTGTCGAAGGGGTGGCTGATTACGCCCAGACCACCGAAGCTGCCGAGTTTGGAGAGCACGATGGTCACGGCATAGAAACCGATCAGCCATGCGGACGAGCGTACTTGTTGGCCCAGGTTCAAATGCTGGGTCGGCACAAAACGACCACACAGCAGGTACACCACGAACATCAGGATCTGCAGGCCGAGCAGCCAGGACACGGTGCTCCAGCCCGACCAGTAGACGATCAGCGCCGCGATGATGAATGACAGGGGACCGAGGACGCTCATCCACTTGACCCTGAACGGGCGCGGCATATCAGGCGCATTGCGGCGCAGCGCGGCCACTGACACCGGAGCGACGGCGTAACTCAACACCAGCGCGGCGGAAACCACGTTGATCAAGGCTTCCCAAGAGGGGAAGGGCAGGGTCCAGAACACCGACAGGGCAAAGGTCAGCCACAGCGCCGGGCGCGGAATGCCGGATTTTTCATCGATGCGGGTGAACACCTTGAAGAAGGTGCCGGTTCGCGCCCAGCCATAGATCACTCGCGGTGTCGCGTTCATGTAGATATTGCCGCAACCGCTGGGGGAGATCACCGCGTCGGCGACCACCAGGTAGGCCAACCAGCCCACGCCCAGTGCCAGAGCAATGTCGCGATAAGGCAGGGCCAGTTCCTTGGCCACACCGGCCCAGCCGTTGGCCAGCATCTCGGTAGGCACGCCGCCGAGGAAGGCGACCTGCAACAGCACATAGATCAAGGTGGAAAGCAGCACGGACAGGATCAGTGCGATCGGAATGGTCCGTTGCGGGTTCTTCACTTCGCTGGCCACCGAAATGATCGGCGTCAGCCCGAGGTAAGCGAAGATGACGCCGCCAGCCGAAACGGCCATTTCGACGCCCGACAGCCCGAATGGCGCGAAGCCCTGAGCATGGAAATTTGCCGGTTTGAAGAAGGTGAACAGAACACCGATCACCAGCAGCGGGACGATGAACTTGAACACGCTGACCAGGTTATTGGCCATGGCGAAGGTCTTCACGCTCCGATAGTTGAGCAGGAAGAACAGGCAAAGCAGGCCCAATTGCACGAGCCAGCCAATGATCGTCGGATCGCTGGAACCGGCCTTGGTCAGTTCGGGAAACCAGGCGGCGGCATACTGGCGAGCGGCAACCACTTCAATCGCCACAAGGCTGGTGAAGGCGATCAGCGTGATGAAACCCATCAAGTAGCCAAGCAACGGGCCATGGGAGTACACCGGATAACGAACCACGCCACCGGCACGCGGCAGCGCTGCACCCAATTCACAGTAAACAATGCCCAGCAGCAACACCGCAAAGCCGCCCAGGAGCCAGGAAAAAATACCGGCCGGCCCCGCAATTGCAGAAACGTGGCTGGCTGCGAACAACCAGCCGGAACCGAAAATGGCGCCCAATCCGATGAATGTAAGGTCCATCAACGACAGTTGTTTTTTGAACTTGCCTTTGCCTGACATAGCGTCGCCTTCTTGTGAGTTATTGGATAGGCAGGTGTGCATGCAATGGCGATAGAGTGGACGCGTCAGGACGATTGCGATTGATGTTTTCCATGGGCGTGGATGACGAAATCGGCACAATTCGAATGGCCGATCCGGCCATCTCGCTATCCACTCGACACGGGGAAAGCCTTGGGGCAATCTGCTTGCGCGTGCCTCAATGCCGCCGCTGAAGGAGAGGGCGCAGCGTGGTTTTTTGCCTGTCCGGAGAGAGGGAGAACAAGCTCCATGACGCAGAATGCAATGGCGATCCTGTGCCAGGGGAACGACCTGAATCGTCCCGACACCCTCGAAGAATTACTGGCGGGCGTGGCACTTCTGTTGCCGATGCTGGACGTCATCCCCAATGCCGCGATCTTTATCAAAGACATCAAGGCGCGCTATGTCATGGCCAACAGCACGCTGGTGCAGCGCTGTGGATTGAAGCAGCTGCAACCGCTGCTTGGAAAAACCAGCGCCGAAGTCTTTCCAGCGCAATTGGGGCCTGGCTATACCGAACAAGATCGCCGTGTGCTGGAGCAAGGCTTTGTCCTGGAAGACCAGTTGGAGTTGCACTTATATGGGAGTCGAGAGCCCGGTTGGTGCCTGACGCATAAACGCCCTTTGTATAACCGCAACGGCGAAATCATTGGCTTGGCAGGGATCTCGGTCGACCTGCAATCGGCCAGTGATACGCATCCGGCGTATCAGCGGCTGGCCGCGGTGGATGAACACATTCGCGCGCATTTCAATCGCCGCATCACCTTGGGCGAACTCACACGGATCGCCGGCATTTCAGTCGCGCAACTGGAAAGGTACTGCAAGCGCGTGTTCCACCTGACGCCGCGACAGATGATTCAAAAGGTTCGCCTGGAACACGCGCACCGTCTGCTGCACACCGAGATTCCCATCACCGAAGTCGCCCTGCAGTGCGGCTACACCGACCACAGTGCGTTCACTCGACAGTTCAAGGCATTGACTGGTTTTACACCGCGTCAGTATCGGCAGGCGACGGGGTATTGAGCTGGCGCGCACGCTGTACCTTGGCGATAGGCCGTCAGGGCGCTTCCTGGCCGAACACTGCGGTCCCTTCACTGAACCTGTTCGAGTTCGCTCGGCCGCCATGTTTTGGTGAAAAACGGTTCAAGCGGGCTGTAGAGACGCAGGATCGTAAACCAGCCTTTGTCAGGCATGGTCTGAATCCAGTTGCCAGCCTTGGCGTCGGCTGGCTTTGTAGGGCCGAAGTAGATGGTCGTGGACCCGTCCGCGTTCTCGACGGCGGCCGGTGAAGGGTAGGTCTGGCTACCCGCTCGCGGGTAGCGTTGCGGCGTCTGGAGCATCGAGCGCGTCTGGTTGTCGTAGACGGTGAACGACCAGAATTTGCCCGCCGGAATCTTCGGCGGCAGGGTCACCTTGTAGGTCTTGCCGCCATCGAAGGGATTCATTTTCGCGTCCGAGAAGCCCATGAGGTACTGCGAGCCCACATTGGGCAGTCGCATGATCATGCCCGGCGAATCCATGGTGTAGGCGTAGTAGAAGGCCGTGCGGGAGTCGAGCGTCCGCGCGCCCGTCGGCGGCAATGGTTTGAAATAGCCTTCCTTGGTGATCATGGGCGGCGGCGTCTGAAAGTCGAAACCTCCTTGCCACAGCATGCTGGCCCACATCGAGTTCGGGTAGTAGGCCCATCCGGGGTACTCGGCAGCACGAAAGTTCAGTGATCGTCCCGCCGCATTGCCCACGGCGGCTGCGTCGGTGAGGATCTTCTTCATCTGCTCGTCCGGAGCAAAGGGCTTGCCCTTTACGATACCAATGGCCGCCAGTTGGCCCAGGAGCTCGGGGTCGAACGAGGTGGCCGGTTCCAGCTGCACAAGCTTGTCGAGCGTCTCGAAATAGGCGAAATCGTTAGGGGGAATGGTGTTGAAAGACTTGCCGGTGCCCTCGACGAACTTCGTCGGCGGTATTGGCGGGCTGGGCTCCAGCCTGATTTGACCGGCAAGTGCCGTGGCAATGCTGGTGCCGTAACCGCCGGGTGTGTAGGGATAAATCTTCAGCTTGTCCTTGATCAGGTCGACAGCGGGCTTGGGATCGTTGTTCTCCATAAATGCACGAACGGCGTATAGCACATGATTGGTTTTCGATCGGCCTACGAAGAAGCCACTGTCTGGGAGAGGCCCCTCGTAGTCCGGCGGCACGACCAGGTACTTGCCGCCTTCGCCCCGATCGGGTCCGGGGGTACCCACGTCAATGATCCAGCCGAACCACATGTCATTGAGCGTGCCGAGCGACTTCGGCGGCACCTCGACCACCAAGGGGCCCTTCATCAGGTCGAGGACCGAGAGGGAATAAATGGTGTCGGCGTTGGCGGTAAGAAAGAGCGAGTTGGAGTCCATCAGCTCAGAGAAGATAATCACCGAGTTGTCGTCAGCCCCAATGCTGTGGAAGCCCTCGCGAATCGCATAGGCCGAGGCCCCCGAGAAACTGTTCATGAACGCGTCAATGCCGCGAGCGAATGCCAGTGTGTCGTAGACGTCCCGGCTGGTTTTTACGGTCGGCGCGCCGTCCTTGAATTCCAGGGTGCCGACACGGGTTTCGATGCGATCCGGGGTAGTGATTCCGGGTGGGATTGCGGTTGCCGCCTGCGCCGCAGGCAAGGCCAGCGCAACCAAAGATGACAATACGGCAAGTGGTTTGAAAGTTTGCGTCATGGAGTTCTCCTTGAAGGATGCCAAATGCATTGACTACCCAAACTCAGGAACTAATGGCGCAATGACATTCATCAGGGCGCGTTCAATCATCCTTCCTGCGCTCTCGTCATCACTGAGTGGTACTGACATCGATTCGCTCGGATGACCTTTCACAAATGTTGCGCGCCATTGTCGGAGCAGCACAGTCTGCTTGATCAGTTTTTCCAGCAAGCAAAGCATAGGTGCACACTTGCCATTGCTCCAGCTCTGCTGCACCGAACCATTCCCCCTAGAGTGGGGTGGGGCGAAGCGTTTCAACACTTTCCAATGCGACCGCCCGTCCGGTGAAAACTTTGATCGGCGGCTAGGTTGCGGTTATGACAGGGCGTAAATGGACAATGCTGATTCATCAGCAATACTTCACTTCGCCATAAGAGCCCGGTTGCGCTGTTAGCTGATCGATAGTGACTAAACATCATTAAAGAGGGGCGTCATGCAGTCGAATAAAAATGCACTGCTTGTTGCAGCACTCGGATTGCTGATGCTTTCTGTTAGTGAACGAGGTTCTGCCGGCGGGCTGATGTTGTATGAAATCGCGACTGATAACGCCGGGTTAGCCAATGCCGGTGCGGCGGCGAGGGCACAGGGCCCTTCGACCATCGCCAGCAACCCCGCAGGCCTGAGTTATCTGAGTGGCACTCAAATGACCGCCGGGGCGCAGATCCTTTTCGGTGATTTGTCGTTCCATCGGGACGGTGAAACCAATACCCCAGGCACCGGCAGCGGCAATGTGCTCGATCCCATACCAGGCGCCAGTTTTTTCATCAGCCACCAACTGGATGACCAATGGACTGTCGGCTTCGGTTCCTATGGCGATTTCGGACTTGCGGAAAACTACGACAACGACTGGTCCGGGCGTTATTTCGTGCAGAACGCGAGTATCGCGGGTCTGTCACTGGTGCCCAGTGTGGCGTATCGCTTCAACGAGCAGTGGTCAGTGGGTGTCGGTGTCAAAGCGATGTACGGCATGCTGAAATCCGAGGCAGCGATTGATCAGCGACCGTTGGGTCTCACGGATCGTGCAGATGGACAATACAAGTACAAGGACCACGACTGGGGGTATGGCGCCAACGTCGGCGTGATCTATGCGCCGCAACCGGGCACCCGCGTCGGCCTGGCTTACACCAGTCAGGTCGACCTGGATTTTGAAGATGGCCTGGATGTGAAAAGCAATGCGCCGCTGGTGAGTCGACTGGACGGCACCAACCTCGGGCTCGATCTGAACGTACCGCAAACCGCAACGCTCAGCCTGTACCAGCAACTGGACTCGCAATGGGCATTACTGGCCTCGGTCAACTGGCAGGACTGGTCGAAATTCGGCGACATCGAAATCGACGCAGACACCTCTGCCGCCGGCTCGCGGGCGACCACTATCGATGCGCATTACAAAGACACTTATCAATTGGCCCTGGGCGCGCAATACCAGATGAATCCTGATTTGTTATGGGACTTCGGTATCGCCTACGACACCTCGGCAGTCTCCGACGCAAATCGCACGTTGACCGTGCCCATGGGCGACGCCTGGCGCTTCGCCGCCGGCCTTACCTATTCGCTTAACAAAGAGACCGACCTCAACTTCAGTTGGGTCACGGTGTGGATGGGGGACATGTCCGTCGACCAGACCAAAGCCCTGTCCGGCAATCGCACATCAGGCGAGTTCGATAACGCCTGGATTCAAGCACTGACGGCCAACATGACCTGGCGTTATTGAACAAAGGTGCCGCTGATATTGAAGAGAAAAACGGCACAGATAAGGTTGCAATGATCGCCCCGTGCCTCATACAACCTGGCCGCGTACCGCGTACCGCGAGCCGTATTCCAGGAGTTCGATATGAACAAGCGCATTGAACGGTCTGTTCTCTCACTTGGCGAAGGGGACACGGTATTGCAAACGACCTTCGCGCCCCGGAATGCCTGGGTCAGCGATTCGACCGTGTGGTCGACCTCGATGATTTCGTAAGTCGCAGACTCCAGTCGCACTACGCGCTGCGCCATCATTTCTTGCGTGCGCTCGGCGCTGCGCACCACAGCAGTAAACGCAATGTTCTGATCGATCAGCCAATCCATAATCAGCAGCGTTCAATATCATCGATACAGACACAGCGATAGGTGACCACCGCTTTCTGCGCCGCTCAAAAGTAGTAAGTTCGATACCCTTGACGACCCCCCACGGCGGGGGGCATCGGATGAATCAGGCGGGGGAACAATGGCCGCTAGCATTGCCAGCGCTTCGCCGGCCATGCTGGCTCGCGCGGTTGTAACCCTGGTTTTTGAGACCCGTTGGCCAGAAACCGGGTTAGAGTGTTCATCAATGTCTGTTCATTAGGTCCCTGCACTCGATTCGCGTCGTCGCGCCATGCGGTTCCAGCGAACGAACCGGGCAAAAAAACCGTATATCAATCGTTGTTTGAAGAATGAATCGTCCGCTGTTTGTTTCTCTAGATGGGCCCAAGGGAACCGGCAAAACCACACTGTTGGAAGCCGTTACGAAAGTACTGAGGGCAGACAACAAAAAGGTGATCCGACTTTGCGAGAAAAAAAGCGATCCCTATAGGGGTGAAACAATGGCCCTCGTTAACAAGCTCGTCAGAAATCCCTCCCGGGATCTGGAGTTGGGGGTTTGTGAGCGCTTTGCTGATAGCCGTACCTGGATTTCCCAGCACGTGCTGGCTAAACAGCCACCAGACAGCATCATCTTGATCGATCGCTGGTACCCGTCCGAGGCCGCGTTTCGCCGGATAGTCCCGTTTGCAGAGATTCTGCAGTTGAACATTGATCGAAACGTGCGAGTGCCAGACCTGCATGTCGGGGTTGTCACCGACCCTGATATTTCATGGGCGAGGGCAGCGGCACGAGGGCGTGGGCTGAGCAGTACTGTGATCCATAAGCTGGAAGAACATGTCGCTTGTACCCAGGCATTCGAGCGAGCGATTGCAGATCACGGCTGGGTTTTATGCCGTAATGAAGGAACGATCGAAGACGCAACGATGCAGGTGGTTTCCGAGATCTATAAAGTCCTTCGATGCCCCGTAGGCGACTGCATAGGTCAACCCTTCCCACACTGAAAATACAATCGAAACCGAACTAAGTTTAAGTGTTCGAAAAAACGGGCAGTCATCGCCGTAAAATTTTTACGCTTTCTTTACGGTAGGTGATTTAACCCGCAACGATACTGGCCGCGATTTTTCAGATCGTCCATGCGCCATGCTTTTCCGATGGCCCTGGAAAAAATGTATTGCCCAAGGATGGCTTGCAGTGACCCCCCGCTAGTTGAGAGAAGTGCCCCTTGAGTGAGACCGCGACCGTTGCAAACCAAGACTCCCCATCCAAATCCTCAGGAGTGGGCTTGCTCGTCGCTGCTGTCGGGGTGGTTTACGGGGACATCGGCACCAGCCCCCTCTACACGCTGAAAGAAGTATTTTCCGGCCACTACGGCGTTCAAGTGAATCACGACGGAGTGCTGGGTATTCTGTCGCTGATCTTTT
The DNA here is from genome assembly GCF_054897715.1 of Pseudomonas sp. RT6P73. Classification (NCBI taxonomy): domain Bacteria; kingdom Pseudomonadati; phylum Pseudomonadota; class Gammaproteobacteria; order Pseudomonadales; family Pseudomonadaceae; genus Pseudomonas; species Pseudomonas sp. RT6P73. The sequence goes on from NZ_JBUBUV010000002.1 coordinate 2,625,468, forward strand.
GGTCGCTGATCTGGGTCGTCTCGATCAAATACGTACTGTTCATCCTGCGTGCCAATAACCAGGGTGAGGGCGGCATCATGGCGTTGACGGCTTTGGCCCGCCGCGCAGCAGCACCTTATCCGCACATGAGCAAAGTACTGGTGTTGCTCGGTCTGTTTGGCGCCGCACTTTTTTACGGGGACAGCATGATCACCCCGGCGATTTCGGTGCTCTCTGCGGTTGAGGGGCTACAGCTGGCGTTTGACGGGATCGAGCACTGGGTTGTACCCCTGTCGGTGATCGTGCTGGTGGCGCTGTTCCTGATACAGAAACACGGCACTGCTCGCATCGGGATTTTGTTTGGCCCGGTCATGGTGCTGTGGTTTGTGGTGTTAGGCGCGCTCGGGATCTACGGGATTTTGCAGCGCCCCGAAGTGCTGCAAGCGCTGAACCCTGCTTGGGCAGTGCAGTTCTTCGTGGTTCATCCGGGCATGGGCGTGGCGATTTTGGGTGCTGTTGTGTTGGCGTTGACCGGTGCTGAAGCACTGTATGCCGACATGGGCCACTTTGGTCGCAAGCCCATTTCTCGTGCCTGGTTCATTCTGGTGTTGCCAGGGCTGGTACTCAATTATTTTGGCCAGGGTGCGTTGATCCTTGAGAGCCCGGAGGCTGTGCGCAATCCGTTCTATCTGCTCGCGCCAAGTTGGGCGCTGCTACCGATGGTTGCGCTCTCTACGCTTGCCACCATCATTGCTTCTCAAGCCGTGATCTCTGGTGCTTTCTCCCTGACACGTCAGGCCATCCAGCTAGGGTACGTCCCGCGCATGTTTATCCAGCACACCTCGAGCCAGGAACAGGGGCAGATTTACATCGGCACGGTTAACTGGGCATTGATGGTCGGAGTCGTACTGCTGGTGATCGGTTTCGAATCATCCAGTGCCTTGGCGGCTGCCTATGGGGTCGCGGTGACAGGCACCATGTTGATTACCACGCTTTTGTCTTCAGCTGTCGTCCTGCTGCTTTGGAAAACGCCGCGCTGGCTGGCCATCCCGATGCTGCTCGGGTTTCTGCTGGTCGACAGCCTGTACTTCGCCGCAAATGCGCCCAAAATTTTCCAGGGTGGTGCGTTCCCCGTGATCGCTGGTATTGGCCTGTTCATCTTGATGACCACTTGGAAGCGGGGGCGCAAAATTATCGTCGAGCGGCTGGACGAGACCGCGCTTCCTCTGCCTTTGTTTATCAGCAGTATCCGCTCGCAGCCGCCTCATCGTGTGCAAGGTACAGCCGTTTTCCTGACGGCCAGGGCCGATGCTGTACCGCATGCGTTGCTGCACAACTTGCTCCATAACCAGGTCTTGCATGAGCAAGTGGTGCTGCTCACCGTGGTGTCTGAAGACAGTCCTCGCGTTACTGCTGACAAGCGGTTTGAGATTGAAGCTTATGGCGAAGGGTTTTTCCGGGTCAGTCTGCACTTTGGTTTTATGGAGGAGCCTGACGTGCCCTTGGCGCTAGGTCTGTGTCACTTGAATGAGCTGGATTTCAGTCCGATGCGCACCACCTACTTCCTCAGCCGGGAGACAGTGATCCCCACCAAGCGCATTGGGATGGCGCGCTGGCGGGAAAGTCTTTTCGCATTTTTGCTGAAGAACGCTAATAGCAACTTGAAGTACTTCAAATTGCCACTGAATAGAGTGATTGAGCTGGGAACTCAGGTAGAGATGTGACGGGCAAACAAGGCCGCCTCTGCGGCCTTTTCCTCCAGGATGCCCGAGGTCAGATCACTTTAACCGCCCGGCCAATGAACTGAATCGGTCCTGTGGGTTTGCCAGTCTGAGATCCATTGGGATTCTCCAGAGTCAATTCAAAGAGCTGGTTGGCTTCCAGCGGCGGTAATTTATCCAGTGGGACAGAAAGCGTTTGCCCGGGCTTGACCAATCCAAGGGACACCGGTCCTTGCCAGCCGTCCGCTTTGGTCCAGAACTCAAGTGCTTTGTCGTTTGGGACTTGCGCGACCCCTAAAGGAATCAGCTGGATTTCCTTTCGGTCGCTTGCCTGAATGACCCAGCCGGGTGCTTGGTTCTGTGGAGCCACCAGAACTACCAGGTAGGTGGTCGGATTCAACGGTACTGTTCGTGTCAGAAGCACTGTTCCGAGCAACAGCGTTGCGAAAAGACCTGCCCCTGCAAGCCCGCGCCATAAAGGAAGAAGGTTCCACCACGAGACAGGCTTCACTGCGGCCGACACTTGAGGTGCTCGCCGGTCATTGCTGTTCAAGCTGCGCTCGATTCGCCGCCAGAGAAGTGGAGTAGGGGTTTGCGGTTCAGCCAGTTCGGTCAACGCAAGCAAACGCTGTTCCCACGCATCTACAGCGGCTCGCAAATCCGTCTCCTGAGCGAGACGCTTTTGTATCTCGATGCGTTGCTCGGCCGGCAACGTGCCTAACACGTACTCACTCGCCAGTTCGTCAATGTTTTCGGGGCTGTCATCCTCTGGGCTTATGGTCATCCCATGCACTCCCGCAATGCCACCAGACTGCGTTTGATCCAGGCTTTGACGGTCCCCAGCGGTGCGCCCAGTTTCTGCGATATTTCTGAATGCGAATAGCCGTCTACATACGCATGAAGTATGCAGTTGCGACGCACCGGCTCCAGTTGTTCAAGGCACATATAAATACGTCCTGAGCGGGCTCGATAATCGAAGGTGTCCACACTCTCTGACGATGTCTCCATCGACGCTAAAGCTTGCAGTGCCATTTTGCTTTGCTCGCTGACCTGTACCTCCCGGGCGTTATCACGCATGAAGTTGAGCGCTAGATGCCGCGTCACGCTGAAGATCCAGCCACGGGCAGAGCCTCGTGCCGGATCGAAGCTGCCGGCACGGGTCCATATCTTGATGAAGACATCGTGCACGATGTCTTCGGCCAAGGCGTTACTGCGAGCGATTCGCTTGGCAACACCCAAAAGACGAGCACTTTCCTGCTGATACAAGTCTTGCAATGCCTGCTGCTCGCCTCGGGCGCAAGCAGCCAAGCAGGCTTCATAGTCAAAACCGGGCTCAGGTAGGGACAAGGTTTTCAGCCGCCAGTAGGTGGTAATTACCCCAGCCCTACGGCTGGGGTTGCATCGGAGCAGAGTAGACGACTTTGTGCGCTAACGACTGTCCAGGCTCGTTGGCTTAATTGGCTGCCCAGAAAATATAGTCAGCCTGATATTTCACTACCTCACGTTTGCCTTTGTTTGCGGCGGAGCATTCGATCATTGGCGCTACGCCGCCTTTAACGGCCACCCGCTGGATATAGCTGACATTGCTCATTGCGCCTTTGCCTTGCGCAGGGTTGGCTTTGACCAACTGATAAGGGAGATCACCCGTGCCTGAGGGTGCAACCGCCAGTTGCGTCCCGGTGATGGTAGAGCCGTCTTTAGCTTGCCAGGTGGCAGGCGGCCCGAAGTAGGTACCGACTTGCTTGCCGCTGCGATCATTCAGTACCGCTTTGGGTCCGACGAAAGTCCATTCTGTCTGGCCGGCAGCATTAGCCTTGTCGCGACACTCATACGTGATTTCGCCCACGCCCACGGTCTCCAACGCGACCTTATGACCGTCCGGGACCTTGATGCTGTCGGGCAGATCTGTTTGCGCATACACCGCTGGCACTGTGACCAACAAGCAGGTGGCAGCGAGCGTAGTGCTGACAATGCCCAGGAATCGTTTAGCGTTCATGTAAATTTCTCCAGAAAGATGATCAGTTCAGCAGCTATGGCTACTACCTGTACTACCCGCTGGAGGACGAACTGGATGCAGCTGATTAAAAATTTCAGTGTGAGAGTCAGTTTCTGGCCGATTGCTGCCTGCCGCGATGGGCAGCAAACGCCCCATAGAGGACATCAAGGCAATCCGAAGTATTTACCGTTTGTTCTTAATCGATAAACAAGCCGATAATATTCCAGCCTACCCCAATAGTAAAAATGAAAAGAATGAGTACCAATGTAAGAGTTATCGACTCATGGGGCATGACGGTATCTCCCTGGAATGGCATAGCACTAATGTGCGGCGGACTGCGGCGTGGGCATCTTATTAATGCAGCTTGAATGCATGTGCTTTGAGAGTGTTGCTCACCCGATTGAAGCAACTTTACTCTCTTGATTAATGTGTTAGTTAACGTTCAGCAAGCTCTATGCCAAACTTAAAGAGCATATAAGTCCTGCCGGTGTAAGCAATTTTATGGGCCTCTTTCAATATAGAGTTGGGGTAAATAAACCCGTATATGGGGGTGTTTCCTCTGAAATGGGGAGGTATTTTCAAGTTGGTTTTGGAGGCGCCCGCCGGGGTATTTTTCGCGTAAGAATTTTAATAGGTTTTGGTAGGCACTCTGCACCGAATGCTGCCGGTCGCGATGGCTGGAATCGATAGCTGCCGCATAAACGGCAGCTATCGACCCATTGAGATTTTCCCTGCCGAGCTGCGAGCAGCCTTTCAGGCAATCCCTGGCAGGCCTGCGGTGATCGTTGCGATCACCGCTCACCGTCAGCGTCTTACTGGTGCCGAGACGGCGACGGTCACCGTCGCCGGTGTCGACATCGCGTCCTTGGTATCGCTGGCTTGATAGGTAAAGCTGGCGACGAACGACGCGGCGATTGTAGACGGTGGTGTGTAGATCACGCGTACGCCGTCGGTGCTGACCGTGCCCTTGCCGGCGCTCGGTTGCGTCAGACCCACCACTTTAAGTGGCACATTACCGTCAGGGTCGGTGTCGTTGGCCAGGACATTGATGGTCAGCGGTTTGCCGTCTCTGCTGGTGGCGCTGTCGGGTTTGGCGACCGGTTTTTTGTTTTCGCCTTCGCCTGTGCGGAAGGTCGGCAGCGCCGCAGAGTTCACATAGGTGACGCCGTCCCAGCCGGGCAGGGGCGTTGGCATCAACTGGAACTGGCCGGGTCTCTCGATGTCCCAGCGCAGCAGCATCGAAGTGTCCTCATGCTGGGTGTTGTGGCAGTGCTCCATGTAGGTCCCGGCGAACTCGCGGAAGCGGATGGCTATTTCCACGTCTACCGAACTGTCAATGCCCTCGCCAATGCGATAGACGTCCTTGCGTGCCCCTTTTTCCCATTCCGGCGGCGCCTTGCCGTCGCGGTTGAGGACGATGCCTTCTTCGAAATGCACGTGCACCGGGTGGGTCCAGCCGTTGCCGCCGTTCTTGATTTTCCACACTTCCAGCGTACCGTCGCCACTGTAGCCGGCATCGGTTGGGCCGTTGGCCAGTTGCGGAGCGGCGCTGATTCGCCGTGAGTCCATCTGGTAGCCAAAACCACCGTCGGTCTTGATGGTCCAGGGTTCTTCGTCGGTGCCATCGGAGCGACCGAAGATGAACTCGCGATGCCGCGCCAGTTTGAGTTTGGCCTGCACCGTCGGATCGTCACGGTTGAGGGTCAGCGGAATCATGATTTTACCCGCCGGCTTGCCCGGTTTGGCCGGCTCGTACTCGGCAGGGTTCATGCTCACATCCGTGCCGCTGTAAGGCTGAACCACCAATTGCATGAACTTGCCCACCACCGGATCGCCGTTGTCCCATTCCAGCCCTTTGCTACCCAGCTTCAGCACCGCTTTGTACTTCCCGGACAGGACATCGGCCAGGCTCACCGCTTCTGCCTCCGGACCCTTGCCGGTCTGGTGCACCATCAAGTTGACGAAGTACAGCTTGTCCCCGGTCTTGATCCCGTTTTTCGCGAAGTTGACGATGATGTCGTAACGCTCGGCGATGCCCTGGACGGGGAGGATGGCGTTGTGGTCCTGCATGTCGCCGTCGGCGTCCAGGTCCATGCTGCCGTCGAACGGCACGGCGTGTTCCATGAGGTTGCCGTCGTTGCCGATCAGGTGGAACGGCACACGGGCATAGGACAGGCCGGAACCTGCCGGTCCGGGGAATTCGCCACTGGTTCCGGCGATCTCACGCACCAGTGCGATCCTGAAGTAGCGCGACACCGAGCCGTTGAGTATGCGGAAACGATAGCTGCGTGCGCGCACTTTCAGGCGCGGCTGGTACTGCCAGTTGACCAGGATCTGATCGCCGAGAAAGCCGTCGGTGTTGAACGGGTTGAACCATAGTTGGCCGTTCTTATCCCAGGCCTTGTCGGCCATCATGAGGTTGACGTCATAGTCGCGGTTGCCCCAGGCCAGCGCCGAACCGCTGGGCAGGCGCAGGTTGACGCCGTCCTCGACCGCCTCATTGCCACGATCCAGGGCGCTGTAGTAGTTCATCATCACCGCGTTGCCCTTGTAGACGTTCTGCGCGGTGAAATCGAGCATGTGGTCGTGGAACCAGTGAGTGCTCATGGTTTCGCGCCAGTCGCCGCGGATCTTGATGGTGCCGTTGTTGCAGGTCTTCAGGCCCGGGTTGGCGTCGTTGACGAACAGGGTTTCGCCCGGGGCGCAGGGGAACGCCGCGCGAGGATCTTCAGCTTTGGTGTTGATGGTGTCGTAGCCGGCCAGTTGCATTGGCCAGCGATAGTCGTAGTACTGCCCCGGAAAGAAAAACGCATTGGTATAGCCGTCGCTTTCGGCCGGGTTGTGGCCGTTGTGTTCGTGGGTGCTGAGGGTGTGCAGGCCGAAACCCATGTTTGCGGCTGGGTCGATCGGCAGGGCGTTGTAGTGACGCATCAGCACCGGTTGGCCGTAACGTACCATTAGCAGTTTTGTCGGAAAGGTGCCGTCGAAGGTCCATAGCGCTTTGTGGTTCTGAATCGGCATGTTGGGGTGAAAACGGGTGTCGATGCCTTTGGTCGTGCCCGTTGTGGTCGGGATGTCCGAGGTCTGGTAGTAGAGCCCGCCAGGCCCGAACTCACCGACGGCGTAGTTGTGCATTTGTCGGCGGTCGCGCATGCCGCCGTTGAGTTTGGCGCCCGCTTGCACGGTTTTGAAGGCGACCTGCGGGTAGAACTCATTCCAGCGTTGATGGGACCAGCCTTTTCCTGGCGGACGACCTTCGGCCGGCGAACCTACCGGATGGCGGTTGAGGAAGGCTTCAATCTGCGATTTCCAGGGGTTGCGATCCAGCACGTTGGAGTACTGCGACGGAAACGGGTAAAGCCCGGGCTGGCGCATGAAGGCTTCCAGTGCCGAACTCGACGGGCCGCTGCGAGCGATGCTGTCCGGGTCCTGCTGTGGCGCCGGGCCGGCAAGGGGCACAGGGAATGTCAGTGTCGGCGCGGGCAGGGTCGGGTCGAGTTTTTCCGTGCCGAATTCCTCCAGCAGCAGTTGCTGGGTATACGGTTGCGCCCCGAACAATGGGCTGGGTTTGCCGTTGGTGGGGATTTTGAACGAAGTTTGCAGGCTCGGCGGCAGCACGTTGTCGGCGCGCGGGGTGTTGCGGTCGCCATACGCGCCGTTGGGCAGGGCAATCGCGCCCTGGTTGGTCGACGGCATTGTTTTTAAGGCTTCCAGCGCTGCCGCAGAGTCGGCGGGCGGATTGGTATACGCCGATGGGTCCGTCGGTGACGGCTGGCTGACATCGTCGAGCGGCACGGCATTGGCAGTGTTGAGAGTAAGGAGCATCGCACAGGGCAGGCTTGACCTGCGCAGCAAGTCGATGGAATTGCATGGTGGTTTTGCGCGTTTCATTTTTCACCCCTCGCGTGATGCCCCGCCGTCTCCATGCTCGGGACGACAGCTAATGCGGGTACAAGGTGTGGAGCAACAATTGAGCCACTACAGCAGGGCGAAGAAATAGTTCAATTTCATTGACTGGCGGTCGTAAACGTAAGTAATGACAGAAAAACCGGGAGGGTGAGTTCCTCATGTGTGGGGCAATATCCCCGTTTTTGGTGGGTGAATTACCCCAATTGTGGGAAGCGTTAATTACCCGTTTTCGACAGTAAAAGTCCGCCAACGACCTCCGCTGCGACTTCACCAGTGGCAAAAAGCGATCGCGGTTCAGGGGTACGGTTATGAGTCGATGTGGGGAGTATCAAATTGCCCAGGACAGGACGCCGGTCTATGTCCGACAGAGCGCATTACTTGGCTCGGGGGACTGCTTTGCAGCCCAACGGGCGGTGCGACGTTTCGCTAAATCCCCTCGCCACAAGCCATCATTTGGCTCGATCGGCCGACCGGCGAACTTCAGTTGGTGACCAGCAGTTCCGGGCCAAGGTAGTTGTTGATCTGGTCGATATCATCGTCGCCCAGACTGCCCACCGAAGAGGCCAGGCGCAGACGCGACATCAAATAGCGCAACTTGGCCTCGAACAGATCGTGGCGCGCAACGAAGAGCAACTCTTCGGCGTTGAGGACGTCCGAGTTGGTGCTGGTGCCGCCTTCCTTGAAGCCCTTGCGTGTCGAAGTCAGTGAGCGTTCGTTGGACTCCACGGCCCGCTCCAGCGCATGAATACGTTTGGCGCCGCTCTGTACGCCGGCATACTCGCGGGTGGTTCCGGAGATGACTTCCTGACGCGTGGCGTCGAGCTCGTCCAGGGCCTTGAAACTATTGGCGCTGGCTTGGCGTGTCAGCGCGCTGGTACCGCCACCGCTGTACAGCGGGAAATTGACTTCCAGCCCGATAGAGCCGTAGCGGTTGCGTTGATTGAGCTCGGAGATTGATTGGCTATCGCCCGCGGTGTAGCCGGCAACGAAATCCAGGGTCGGCCAGTGGCCAGCCCTGGCGCGCTTCACTTCCTCTTCAGCGAGGTTGCTGCTATGCCGGCGCGCATGGATCAGCGGGCTATCGGTCTGAGCCTTGATCAACCAGTCCTGCAGGTTGCTCGGTAGGAGTGGTGGTGTATCGAAGCTCGGACGCAAGGTGATCAGCGATTCGGGGGTTTCTCCGATGTGTTCCTCAAGGCTGCGGCGCGCATTGATCAGGTTGTCCTGAGCTTCGATCAGCTCGGCTTCGGCGAGGTCGCGGCGAGCGACCGACTCGTCAATGTCGGTGACGGTGCCCGCCCCCAGCTCCATGCGCCGTTTCGCCGAGGCGAGTTGCTCATCGAAGGCGCTCAGCTTGGATTTGGCGAGAACGATGGTTTCGCTGGCCAAAAGCACGTCGAAATAGCTTTCGGCGAGGCGCACCGCGGCGTCCTGACTCTTGGCATCGAACACCGCCACGCTGTAGTCGGCTCGCTGATTACCTTGGCGGTACTCGGCCATTTTCTGTTTGTTGAACAGCGGCTGGCGCAAGCGCACGTTAGCGCCCTTGGAGTCGTAGTCCAGATCCCTTTCGATGCCGCTCTGGCGTTGGGTACCATTGACCTTGTTGTCGTAGGCCGACGCACTGATCTGCGGCAGCAGGCCGGCCTGGCCGATGGCGCGGTTTTCCAGGCCAGCCTGTTTTTCATGCACAGCGGCGCGGTAGACGGGGCCCTGGTACTGCAACAGATCCCAGGCTTGTTTGAGGTCCATGGCGCTGGCCGGGAGGGACAGCGACAGCAGGCAGAAGAACAGGCAATGACGGTCCATTTCATTGTTCCTTGAAGGAGCTGTCGACACGCTCGAGCATTGGTTTGAGGAGATAGCTCATCAAGTTGCGCTCGCCGGTCTTGATGGTGACGCTGGCGGGCATACCGGGACGAATATGATTGCTGCCCAGCAGGTTCATGCCATCGGGCGTGACTTCTACCTGAGCCAGGTAGAACGGCTGCTTGCTTTCCTCGTCGAGCAGGCGGTCGGCGGAGATAGTCTTCACGCGGCCAGGGATGTTGGGCGTCTGGGCATGGTTGAAGGCCGGGAAGGCAATGTCCACAGCCAGGCCGGGGACCATCTTGTCGATGGCCTGCACAGGAATCATCGCGTCGACCTGCAGCGGTTCGTTGTCCGGAACGATCTCCATGATCTTGAAGCCGGGCTGAATGATCCCGCCGATGGTCGCAATGCTCAGTGACTGGACCATGCCATCGATGGGCGAGCGAATCACCGTGTGGGTCACTTCATAGTCGAGCGCACGCAAGCGGTCGGCCAAGGTGGTGTTTTCCTTGGCGGTGTCGGTGAGCTGCGATTCGACTTCCTTCTGGTAATCATGCTGGCGCTGCAGGATACGCAGTTTGATTTCGGTGGTCTGGCTACGTATGCGAGCGATGTTATTGAGATTCTCGGCCTGGCCTGCGGAGAGGTCGGCATTGCTGCGTTCCAGCTCAAGCAGGCGGTTGCGCGGCACGTAGCCTTCGGCCGCCAGCACTCGGGTGCCTTGTAGTTCCTGGTTGAGGAAGTTGATCTGCGAGGCACGGGCGCCATAGACCTGCTGCAGACCCTTGAGCTGCACCGCCGACGCTGAGAGGTTTTCCTGCAGGATGCTGATTTCGCCAGCGAGGCCGGCGCGCCGGGTATCGAGCAAACGTTGTTGCAGATTCATGGCCGCCACCAGGCGGTGGTCATTCCCGAAGCGCTTGAGCAATTCGGGGTCGTAGTTCACCACATCGCGGCCGTCACGTTCCGCTTCCAGGCGGTTTTCCACTGTCTTGCTGACGATGTACTGGGCGCTGACTGCACCCTGTTCGGAAACGGCACGCAGCGAGTCGAGGCGAACCACCTCCTGGCCTTTTTTCACAGCATCGCCTTCGCGAACAAGAATGGCCTCCACAGTGCCGCCGCTCAGATGCTGCACGGCTTTGCGATTGCTGGTGACTTTTACCGTGCCTGTCGCTACCACGCCGGCATCCAGCGGCGCCAGCCAGGACCACAGGAGGAAGCCGCCGAAGCCGGCGAGCACCAGCCAGATGCCCCTGCGCATGGGTTTACCGACGTCCAGATCCACCGCGTTTCTGGGATCGGTGTGAATCATCTCGATGTGTTGGTTCATTTGCATGATCGGTCACTCCCGTGCTTTGACGGAGGCCAGCGGAGTCGACGCGCCTGCAGGCATCACATTGGTCTTGCGCAGCGCTGCGAATACTTCGTCACGTGTGCCAAGCATCTGCACGCCGCCGTCGCGCAGCATCAGCACCTTATCGACGGCGCAGAGCACGTTGGGACGGTGGGAAATCAGAATGACGGTGGCGCCACGGCCCTTGAGTTGGGCCAGCGCATCGACCAGGGCCTTTTCACCGACGTCGTCGAGGTTGGCGTTCGGCTCATCCAGCACAATCAGATTGGGCTCTCCATACAGCGCGCGGGCCAAGGCGATGCGTTGCTTCTGGCCACCGGAAAGGGGGCTGCCATCGGTGCCCAGACGGGTCTCATAACCCTGCGCAAAACGCAGGATCATCTCGTGCACTCCAGTCGCTCTTGCGGCGCGGATGACCGCGTCGCTGTCCACTTCGCCAAAGCGCGCAATGTTATCGGCGATGGTGCCCTCGAACAGCTCCACATCCTGTGGCAGGTAACCGAGCCAAGGGCCAAGTTCACCCTTGTTCCAGGTGAATATGTCCGCGCCATCCAGGCGTACCTTGCCGGCCTGCGCCGGCCAGACGCCGACCAACAGGCGGGCGAGGGTGGATTTGCCCGAGGCGGATGGACCGATGATGCCAAGGCTTTCGCCGGGCGAGAGGTTGAAGCTCACCCCGCGCAGAATCGTGTTGCTGGTGCCGGGGGCGCCGGCATACACATTCTCCACCGACAGCATGCCAAGCGGCCGCTGCAGCGACATGCTGGGTGGCCGGCGCGGATAGTCTTCAAGCATCTCGTTGAGCCGGCCCCAGGCCGAACGGCAACCGAGCAGTTGCTTCCACGATGCGATGACTTGTTCCACCGGGGCCAGCGCTCTGCCGGTGAGAATCGAGCAAGCAATCATCATCCCGGGGGTGATCTTGCCTTCGATCGCCAGCAGTGCGCCGGCGCCGAGGATCAGCGACTGCAAAGTGATACGCACGAAACGCCCGGTGCTGCTGATCAGGGCGGCACGGTCGGAGGCCAGGGTCTGCATTTCCAGGATGCGCAAATGGCTTTGGTACCAGCGCTTGCCAATCGACGGCAGCATGCCCATGGCCTCGATGACCTCGGCGTTGCGCAGGTTGTTGTTGGCGTAGCAGGCGGAGGAGAGGGCGGCCTGATTGGCTTCGGCCAGCGGCTTCTGCGTCGCCTTTTCGGTGAGATAAGCCAGGAACACCAGAATCAGCGAGCCGATCAGGGTGATCAGTCCGAGCAGCGGGTGGATCAGATAGGCGACCAGCAGGTACATCGGCGTCCAGGGCGCATCGAAAAAAGCGAACAGGGCATTGCCGGTGAGGAACTGACGAACCTGCGCCAGATCTTGCAGGGCCTGGGCCGGATTACCTCCGGCGCGGCTCAAGTTGCGCTCGAACGCAGCCGTGAAGACGCGTCGGTTGAGGTCCATGTCGAGGCAGTTGCCGACCCGGATCAGCACGCGGGTGCGGACCAGTTCCAGCGTGGACATCAGCAAGAACAGTCCGATCACCAGCAATGTCAGCATCGTCAATGTCGTGACGTTGCGACTGACCAAGGCCCGGTCATAGACCTGCAACATGTATATGGCTGGCGTCAACATCATGACGTTGATGACGCCACTGAACCCTGCCAACGAATAAAAACTGCGGCGCAGGCGAAAAATCGCGTCGGCCAGTTCGGAGCGGGTGCTCGAAAGCTTGTGCATTGGATAGTCCCTCACCGAAAAGCCGGTTGTGCTTGCGGCAAAACAGCAGCAGCAAATGTTGTGGCAAACCATAGATGTAGTTGCGAGCGCGTCTCGTTGGCACAAGCTGTAGCGCTCTTGGAAAAGTTCCATAACGTTTTATGTTTACAAGCAGCAGCGTAGGTGGCGTTTGTCTCTCTAGCGATACAGTTTTAAATAACATTTCGCTCTAGCAGTTCTTATGAATCTCTATATCCCGTTTAGGAACAGTAAGTTGGCATATCAAATGCCAATCGTCGTTTTTTGCGTCGTAATATTGACAGCGCATTGCTATGGAACTTTAGTCATGTTCAAGGGCGCCCGTCTGAAGCCTGCCATCGCTTCGAAAGTGCAAGGCACGGTGTTCCTGAAGGAGCAAGACATGTCGATCATTTCGTTCTGTAGCACCGAGACGGAGCTGTTCAGGAAGTTCGCTTCGACTTCCCGATTCCATGGCCCACCAGTGGCTCGGAATCGCTCTGCCTAATCGCTCAGCGAGCCATTCATCCAGCGAATTCCAGGCGCGCATTCACCGGCGCAGGGGACGGCTTTGCCTGCCCCACGCCTGCTCTCGCCAAACACTGAATCAACGAACTGCGCAAGCCAGCACGTGACTTGGCGCGGGAGGATTTATTCGTCCCGAGCCTTTCCCATATAGATCGAGGGCAATCGAAATGGCCAATTTCAACAAGTCGGACCTGGAATTCATCCTCAAGCAAATCTTCATCGCAGAAGCGCATGCCAACGGCACCAGCCTCAGTGATTTACTACCCAACAGTCAGGTGCCATTCGGCCTGCGAACCGTCGATGGCAGTTACAACAACCTGGTCGCCGGGCAAAGCGAGTTTGGCGCTGCGGACAATTCCTTCCTGCGCCTGCTTGATGCCTCGTATCGAGCGGCATACGCCGGGACAGGGACGGTCGTCGACCCGCAGCCACGGATTATCAGTAACCTGATCAACGACCAGACCGCCAACAACCCGGCCGCGGTTGCGGCGAACGGCGGTGCCGACCCGGTGATCAGCCCCGGTCAGGATGGCGTGTTCGGCACGGACGACGACAAGGAAGTGTTCTTTATCCCCAACGAGTCGCCGGACGTCGGTCTCACCGCCGGCTTCAACTCGTGGATGACCTTCTTCGGCCAGTTCTTCGACCACGGCCTCGACCTGGTCAGCAAGAGCAGTACCGACATCGTGTTTATACCGCTGCAGCCGGACGACCCGTTGTTCATACCGGGCAGCCCGACCAATTTCATGGTGCTGTCACGAGCAGTGCGTACTGCCGGCGCGGACGGAATAGTCGGCACTGCCGATGATGGTCAGCCCAATACCACCTCGCCATTCGTGGACCAGAGCCAGACCTACAGCTCGCACCCGTCGCATCAGGTGTTCCTGCGTGAGTACGTTTTAAACGCGGCAGGTGACCCTATTTCAACGGGGCGCTTGATTACCAATCGCGATCTCGGCGCCGATGGCAAGTTCGGCACTGCCGATGATGGCGACGGCGAAAGTGGCGGCATGGCGACCTGGGCAGTGGTAAAAGCGCAGGCCCGTGACATTCTCGGCATCAACCTGACCGACCTCGATGTGCATAACGTGCCGCTGCTGGCAACTGATGCCTATGGCAACTTCGTTAGGGGGCCGAGCGGTATGCCGCAGGTGGTGATGCGCACCGGTAACGGTACCGACGGTATTGCCGGGACGGCTGATGACGTCACGCAACTGGTCGAAGGCAACCGGGATGCTCCGATCAGTCTGGCCAACGCCGTAAGCACCGGGCATGGTTTCCTCGACGACATCGCCCACAATGCCGCGCCGGTAGTCGTCGGCGGGGTTCTGCAGGCGGATACCGACGCCGATGTCGGCAATGCGCAGCCCGTTGGTGCGGGCGGCAAAAACCTGACCTATGACAACGAACTGCTCGACGCCCACTACATTGCCGGCGACGGCCGGGCGAACGAAAACATTGGCCTGACCGCTGTGCACCATGTGTTCCACTCCGAGCACAACCGCCTGGTCCAGCAATCCAAGCAAACCATCCTGGCCGCCGGCGATCTGGCATTTCTCAATGAGTGGCTGGTGGACGATGTCGCTGCAATACCGACGACACTCGCCGGCATCGCAGCCTTGGTGTGGGACGGTGAACGCCTGTTCCAGGCCGCCAAGTTTGGCACCGAGATGCAGTACCAACACCTGGTGTTCGAGGAGTTCGGGCGTTCCATTCAGCCGCAGATCGATGCATTCCTTGCACCCAACGGGTATGACACCTCGATCAACCCGGCCATCCTCGCCGAGTTCGCGCACGTGGTGTATCGCTTCGGTCACTCGATGTTGACCGAGACCGTTGATCGTTTCGACCCTGAGTTCAACCCTCTGCTCACTGACCCGAACAACCCGGACTCGCAAATGGGTTTGATCGCGGCCTTTCTCAACCCGCTGGCATTCGCTGGCAGCGGGGCTACTGCGGACGAAGCGGCAGGGGCGATCATTCGCGGTGTGACCCGCCAGCTCGGCAACGAGATCGACGAATTCGTCACCGAAGCGTTGCGCAACAATCTGCTCGGTCTGCCGCTCGATTTGCCGGCCTTGAACCTTGCGCGTGGTCGAGAAACTGGCATCCCCACGTTGAACGAGGCGCGCCGTGAGTTCTACCAGTCAACCGGCGACAGCCAACTCAAGCCGTACATCAGTTGGGCTGACCTGGCAGACAACCTCAAGCACCCCGAGTCGCTGGTTAACTTCATCGCTGCCTACGGCACGCATGACACGATTACCGCGGCGACCACGCTGGCTGACAAACGCGCTGCAGCCTTGGCGCTGGTATTCGGTGGTCCGGGTGCACCGGCTGACCGCCTGGACTTCCTCAATGGCAGCGGTACCTGGGCCAACGTGACGAAGGCCGGCAAGGATGGGGTGCTGGGCACCGCAGACGACCTGACCGGTGTGACGATCACGGGCGTCGACGACATCGACTTCTGGGTCGGTGGCCTTGCCGAGCAGAAGATGCCGTTCGGCGGCATGCTCGGCTCTACGTTCAACTTCGTGTTTGAAACCCAGATGGAGGCGTTGCAGGACGGCGACCGCTTCTACTACCTGTCACGCACCGCTGGCCTGAACTTCGGCACCGAGCTGGAAAACAACTCCTTTGCCAAGCTGATCATGCTCAACACCGATGTTACCCACCTGTCGAACACCGTGTTCCTGACGCCTACGTACACCCTGGAAGTGAATAAAGCCAATCAGTTCACCGGCCTTGGCACAAACGGCGGCGCCGACCCGACGGGCGGCCTCATGATCAACGGCGTGGAAATCGTGCCACTGGTGATCCGCGACAACCCCAACACCCCTGGTGCCGACAGTAATTATCTGCAATACACCGGTGAAGACCATGTTGTCCTGGGCGGTACCGCCGGCAATGACATCATCATTTCCGGTGACGGCGATGACACCCTTTACGGTGACGGCGGCAACGACCGCCTCGAAGGTGGTGCCGGGAACGATGCGGTACTGGGCGGCGCGGGCGACGACATCATCACCGACTCGTTCGGCGACAACCGTCTTGAAGGCAATGCCGGCAACGATGTGATCGTGGCCGGTAGCATGCTGGCTGGAGGCAATTTGATCCTGGGTGGTGATGGGCAGGACTTCATCGTCACCACCGAAGATGTCAGCACCACCTTTGGCGGTCAGGGTGACGATTTCATCCTGGGTGCCAAGACCAACCTGCCAGCCACCGGCAACGAAGGCGATGACTGGATCGAAAAGGGCACCCAGGACGGTGCACCTGGCGATAACGCCTCGCCCTTGCTCAACGACGATGTGATCGGCAACGACATCTTTATAGGGGGGGCTGGCTTCGACGAAATGATCGGCGAGGGTGGCGATGACATCTTTGTCGGCAGCGATGCCCAGGACAACATGGACGGCATGTCCGGTTTCGACTGGGTGACACACAAAAATGACAGGGTTGGCGTGACCGTTGATCTGACCATGGCTGCGCTGGCGCAGCCACACGGCAACGCGCCAAACCAGAAC
The DNA here is from genome assembly GCF_054897715.1 of Pseudomonas sp. RT6P73. Classification (NCBI taxonomy): domain Bacteria; kingdom Pseudomonadati; phylum Pseudomonadota; class Gammaproteobacteria; order Pseudomonadales; family Pseudomonadaceae; genus Pseudomonas; species Pseudomonas sp. RT6P73. Next base: position 2,642,019 of record NZ_JBUBUV010000002.1, read on the forward strand.
AACGGGCCGTTCAATCCGGTCGGCGCATCGCCGGCCTCGATCCTCGACCGTTTTGCCGAGGTCGAAGGCTTGTCCGGTTCGAAATTCGGCGATGTGCTCAAAGGCGATAACATCGATGCGGCCACTATCCTCGACCACGGTGGAGCCACCGGCAGTGCGTTGACCAATGTGGCGTTGATCCGGGGACTGGCGCAGCTTCTGCAGGATGCCGGTTTGCCGACCACCGGCTTTGCCACTGGCAACATCATCCTGGGTGGCGACGGCAGTGACCTGATCGAAGGTCGCGGGGGCGATGACCTGATCGACGGCGACAAATGGCTCAACGTCAGGATTGCGGTTTATGAGCCCGGCGATGTCAACCATACCGGTCCAGAGATCGCCAGTTTCGACAGCATGGTCGACATGATCCCTTTCATGCTGGACGGTACCTATAACCCGGGTCAGCTCAAGGCGGTGCGGGAAATCCTGCCCGGGACCTCGACGGGCGGGGCGGCTTTCGATACCGCCTTTTTCTCCGGCGTCCAGTCCGAGTATGTGGTGACACGGGACGACCGCGGCACGGCCAGCCTGGCGGACGATGTCTGGACGGTGACCGATACCGAAGTGGGTCGCGACGGCACCGATACCTTGATGCATATCGAGCGCCTGCAGTTCGCCGATACCCAGCAAGTGCTGGTGCCGGGGCTTAATTCGCAGCCCGTCGGCCGGCCTGCCATCACGGATGGAAACGGTGGTGCGATCACGGTGGGTGACACACTGGTTGTCAGCGTGGCCGGGGTGACCGACGCCAACAATGCCGGCGGGGGAAATCTCAACAACTCCTCGGTGTCCTACTACTGGCAGTTCGAATCCGACCCAGGTAGCGGCGTGTTCGAAGACATCATTCTGCTGCCTGCCGGTGACCTGGCATTCCAGAGCGCAGACGGCACCACCTTCAAGGTCTCGCCTGATCTTGCCGGGTTGTCACTGAGGGTCAAGGCGATCTACCAGGATGGGCATGGCACTACTGAAGTAGTGTTCTCGCAACCGACAGCCGTGGTGGCTCCCGGCGCGCCGGTTGTGCCGACGGCACCGACACCCGTCGTCAATGCCACGGAGGGCGGCGAGGGCCTTCACATGGTCCGCTCCGACCTCAACTTCATTCTTGATCAGATCAAGATTGCCGAGGCTGACGCGGCCGGTCAGGACATGCTCTCGTTGATCCCGAATATCCGCGCACCCTTGGGCTTGCGTGCGGTCGATGGATCGAACAACAACCTGATGAACCTCAATGGCATCAACAACACCCAGTATGGTGCTGCCGATAATCTCTTTCCGCGGCTGACCGATCCGGTCTTCAATCCGGCTGAAGGTGCTCCTGCAGGATTCTTCGGCCCCGGCTCGCCGGCCATCCCGGGATCGTCCTATCAGCAAACCAGCGGGGCTGTGTTTGACTCGCAGCCGCGCACCATCAGTAATCTGATCGTCGACCAGACGTCGAACAACCCGGCGGCCTATGCCACGGCTTACGACGCGGGGGTGGACGGTGTGCTCAATTACGGCGTGCCGAACAATGATGACGTGCTCAAGGAGGGTGTGCGGATCGTCGCCAGCCCCGGCATGGATGGTCAGTTCGGTACGGGCGACGACCACGATGTGTACCTGTTCGAAAACACCACGGCGGATGCGGGATTGTCCGCGCCGTTCAATGCCTGGATGACTTTCTTCGGGCAGTTCTTCGACCATGGTCTGGACCTGCTCACCAAGGGCGGTTCGGGCACCGTCTACATTCCGCTGCAACCGGATGATCCGCTGTATGTACCAGGCGGCCACACCAATTTTATGGTGCTGACCCGCGCGACCAACCAGCCCGGGGCGGATGGCGTGCTCGGCACGGCCGACGATGTCCGTGAGCACACCAATACCACCTCACCGTTCGTGGACCAGAACCAGACATACAGCTCGCACCCCTCGCACCAGGTTTTCCTGCGCGGTTATGAGCTGACTGACAATGGCCCCATCGCGACCGGCAGACTGATCACTAACCGTGACCTGGGGGCGGACGGCAAGTTCGGGACTGCAGACGACACCGAAATCGGTGGCATGGCAACCTGGAAGGTGGTCAAGGCGCAGGCCAACGACATCCTGGGTATCCGCCTGACCGATGCCGACGTCGATAACTCGCCGCTGTTGGCAACCGACGCCTACGGCAATTTCATCAAGGGGCCAAACGGCTTCCCGATGGTCGTGATGAAGGGCGCTGACGGTCTTGGTGGCACGGCTGATGACGTCCTTGTCGAAGGCAATCCGCTTTCCCCCGTTAGCCTGACCAACGCTGTGCGCACCGGTCACCAGTTCCTCGCCGACATTGCCCACAATGCAGCGCCGGTGTTCAGCGGTGGCGTGCTCGTGCCTGACGCGGATTCCAACATAGGCAACGCAGTGCCGGTCAATCAGCAGACAGGGGCTAACCTGGCCTACGACAACGAGTTGCTGAATGCGCACTACATCGCCGGCGACGGCCGGGTCAACGAGAACATCGGCCTGACCGCGGTGCATGCGATCTTCCACGCCGAGCACAATCGGCTGGTCGCGCAGACCAAGGACACCGTCCTCGACTCGGCTGACCTGGCCTTCCTCAACGAGTGGCTGCTGACTCCGGTGAGCGGGTTGCCCGCCAACCAGGCCGAGATCGATGCACTGGTGTGGAATGGCGAGCGCTTGTTCCAGGCTGCCAAGTTCGGCACCGAGATGCAGTATCAGCACTTGGTGTTCGAGGAGTTTGCGCGGACCATCCAGCCCAGAGTCGACCTGTTCTTCGCACCGACCCAGGTCTATGACGTCGACCTCGATGCCTCGATCGTCGCCGAGTTCGCCCACACCGTGTACCGGTTTGGCCATTCGATGCTGACCGAGACCGTCGATCGCTACGACGTCAATTTCAACGTGGTTGGCGATCCGAACAGCGCTGATCCCGATCAGCAACTGGGTTTGATCGCGGCGTTCCTCAACCCGTTGGCGTACGCCGCCAGTGGCGTGACGCCAGAGGATGCGACCAGCGCGATCATACGAGGGGTGACCCGGCAAGCCGGTAACGAAATCGACGAGTTCGTTACCGAGGCGCTGCGCAATAACCTGCTCGGCCTGCCGCTTGACCTGCCGGCGATCAACATCGCCCGTGGCCGCGATGTGGGGATTCCCTCACTCAACGCGATCCGCCGCGACATCTACAGCCAGACCGGTGATACCCAACTCAAGCCTTACACCAGCTGGGTCGACCTGGTACAACACCTCAAACATCCGGAGTCGTTGATCAACTTCATCGCGGCCTATGGCACGCATAGCACGATCACGGCGGCGACCACGCTGGAAGCCAAACGCGCCGCAGCGATGTTGCTGGTATTTGGCGATGGGGGGGTTACCGAGCCAGCCGATCGGCTGGACTTCCTCAACGGCACTGGTACTTGGGCCAACGTGACACGGGCTGGCAAGGATGGGGTGCTGGGGACTGCCGACGATCTGAAGGGTGTGACTATCACGGGCGTCGATGCCATCGACCTCTGGATTGGTGGCCTGGCCGAAGAGAAAACGCCGTTCGGCGGCATGCTGGGCTCGACCTTCAACTTCGTGTTCGAGAACCAGCTGGAAAAACTGCAGGACGGTGACCGCTTCTATTATCTGGAGCGTACCGCTGGCCTGTCGATGAATGCCGAACTGGAAAGCAACTCATTCGCCAAGCTGATCATGGCCAACACCTCGGCCACGCACTTGCCAGGCCTGGTGTTCTCGGACCCGGGTTTCTATCTGGAAAGGGACCAGAGCAAGCAGTACAACGATGGCCTGGGCAATGCCGATCCACTTGGCGAGAACGGCGAGCAGGTGGTGTTCCGCGACAACCCGCTAACCGCAGGGCCGGACACCAACTACATCAAATACACCGGTGAAGAGCACATCGTACTGGGCGGCACCAACAACGCAGACATCCTCATCGCCAGTGAAGGCGATGACACGGTCTGGGGCGACGGCGGCAACGATCGCATCGAAGGGGGTGACGGTAATGACCAACTGCGTGGTGGCGCCGGCGACGACATCATCAGCGACCGCGGTGGCGACGATAACATCCAGGGTGGCGACGGCAACGACGTGCTGCACGGTGGCAACGGCGTCAACCTGATCATTGGCGGGTTCGGCAATGACTTCATCGTGACCGGCGAGGACGCTTCCGAGGCCATCGGTGGCCACGGCAACGACTTCATTCTGGGCAGCAAAGCCAACGAACAAGACATGGGTAACGAAGGCGACGACTGGATCGAGAAAGGCACGTCGGACGGTGCACCTGGCGACAACTTCGACCCGCTCGGCAACGACCCTATAATCGGCCACGATGTGTACATCGGCGCTGGCGAAAACGACAAGTTCAACGGCGAGGGCGGCGACGACATCATGGTCGGCAGTCTCGGCCTCGGTGACCGCTATATCGGCGGTTCCGGCTATGACTGGGCAACCTTCAAGGGTCTTGCCCAAGGCGTGTCCATTGATTTCACCGACCGCTTTTTCGATGTACCTCCGGTGCCGGGCTCGGGTGCCTCGGCGCTCGTGCGTTTCGACATCATGGAAGGGTTGTCGGGTTCGGCGCACGGTGACTTCCTGCGCGGCGATAACGAAGACGCAACTTCGCTACCCGGCGCAGGAGCGACCGGCAGTGTGCTGACCAACATCAACCTGATCAACGGCCTGGCTGATCTGTTGCCAGACGGAGCGACTTTCTTCGACGGCGGCAACATTATCCTCGGTGGCAGCGGCAGCGACCTCATTGAAGGTCGCGGTGGTGACGACATCATCGACGGTGACAAGTGGCTGAACGTACGCATCAGCGTACGGGCGAACATCGATGGCACTGGCCCGGAAATCGCCACGTTCGACAGCATGGAGCCGATGGTGCCGTTTATGCTGAACGGTACTTACAACCCAGGCCAGTTGGTCATCGTGCGGGAGATTCTGACCGGCAATGACCGCTTCGACACTGCGGTGTTCTCTGGCAATGCGTCGGAATACCTTGTCGAAGTCCAGGGCGACGACGTTATCGTGACCGACTTGGTGGCGGGGCGAGATGGCGTCGATCGACTGACGGGCATCGAGCGTCTGCAGTTCTCTGACCAGGCGCAGTTGTCCGGAGTGGGCACTGCCTTGAACGAAGGCCCATCGGGTCACCTGGCAATTCTCGACGATGCTACCGGTCTGCGTGACGATACGCCTGTCGCCGGCCAGTTGCTGCGCGTCAGCAATCGAGCGGTACACGATGCGGACAACCAAAGCCTGGCCAATCCAACCGGCGCGGTGACCGGTGCGGTGGCTTACTACTGGCAGGTGGAAAACATCCCTGGCACGGGCATCTATGAAGACATCACCGTGGTTGCCGCCGGCGAAGCTACGCGGGCGACCGGCACCACTTACCGGGTGGCGGATGATATAGCGGGCCTGAACATCCGCGTCCGGGCGGTGTATCAGGATACCAAGGGCACGCTGGAGATGATCGACTCGTCGGGGAACAGCACACCGACCGCAGGGCCGACCGTAAACGGGCTTTTGGTGCAGAACCAACTGTTGACCGCTGACCCGTCGAGCATCATCGACCTTGATGGTCTCAGCAATCCGCAGTTCACCTACCAGTGGCAGGCCACCAATGGGGTGAGCTTCGTCAACATCGTCGGCGCCACCGGTAGCACCTTCACGCTGACCCAGGACCAGGTCGGCGATCAGGTGCGCGTGGTGGTCAGTTACGTGGATGACTTCGGTGTGGCCGAAAGCGTTGCGTCCGACCCCTCGGACCCAGTGGCCAACGTCAACGATGCACCGACAGGCGCGTTGCTGATCAGCGACACGACGCCTGAACAAGGGCAGGTGTTGACCGCGCTGACTGCCGGGATTGCCGATGCGGACGGGTTGGGTACCTTCAGCTTCCAATGGCAGCAAGGTATCGGCACTTCCTTCACCAACATCACCGGCGCGACCGCTGCGACTTTCACCCCGAGCCTGTTGCAGAGCAATCTGCAACTGCGGGTGATCGTGCGCTATACCGATGGCTTCGGCACGCTGGAGTCGGTGACCTCTGCGGCGACCGCAGCGGTTACGGTGCCGCTCGGCCTTGTGCTGCTGGGTACCGCTTTGGCGGACACCCTCACCGGCGGCGCGGGTGCCGATGTGCTGCTTGGCCTGGGCGGGAACGATACGCTCAATGGTCTGGCCGGTATTGACCAGTTGTTTGGCGGCACTGGCAACGACATTCTCAACGGCGGAGACGACAACGACGTCCTCAATGGCGAGGACGGCAACGACACCCTCAACGGTGGGCTCGGCGCGGATGCCATGAACGGCGGTGCTGGCAACGACACCTTTGTGGTCGACAACGTCGGTGACACTGTCATCGAGGCGGCCGGTGGTGGTACCGATCTGGTGCAAACCAGTCTGGCTAGCTACGTGCTCGGCGCCAACGTCGAAAACCTGACCTCTACCGGTGCCGGTAACTTCACCGGTACCGGTAATGCGCTGGCCAACACCCTCACCGGCGGGGTCGGCAACGATACCCTCAATGGCGGGGACGGCAACGACATCCTCAACGGCGGACTCGGCGCGGATGCCATGAACGGCGGTGCCGGCAACGACACCTTTGTGGTCGACAACGTCGGTGACAGCGTCATCGAGGCGCTGGGTGGCGGTACCGATCTGGTGCAAACCAGCCTGGCCAGCTACGTGCTCGGCGCCGACGTCGAAAACCTGACCTTTACCGGTGCCGGCAACTTCACCGGTACCGGTAACGCGCTGGCCAACACCCTCACCGGCGGGGTCGGTAACGACGTCCTCAGTGGCGGGGACGGCAATGACATCCTCATCGGTGGGCTCGGCGCGGATGCCATGAACGGCGGTACCGGCAACGACACTTTTGTGGTCGACAACGCTGGTGACACTGTCACCGAGGCGCTGGGTGATGGTACCGATCTGGTGCAAACCAGCCTGGCTAACTACGTACTGGGTGCCAACGTCGAGAACCTGACTTATACCGGTGCCGGCAACTTCACCGGTACCGGTAATGCACTGGCCAACACCCTCACCGGCGGAGTCGGTAACGACGTGCTCAATGGCGGTGCGGGTGCAGACCAGTTGGTTGGGGGCGCCGGCAACGATACCTACGTCGTCGATGTTGCAGCGGACGTGGTGGTTGAAGTGGCGGGTGGCGGTACGGATACCGTGCAGACGTCGCTGGCCAGTTACACACTGGGTGCCAACGTCGAAAACCTGACCTTTACCGGCGTCGGCAACTTCAGCGGCAACGGCAACGTGTTGAACAACGTCATCACCGGCGGTGCAGGTAATGACACCCTCAATGGTGATAGCGGCAACGACATCCTCAATGGTGGGCTCGGCGCGGATGTCATGAACGGCGGTGTCGGCAACGACACCTTTGTGGTCGACAACGTCGGTGACACCGTCATCGAGGCGCTGGGCGGTGGTACCGATTTGGTGCAAACCAGTCTGGCCGCCTACTTGCTGGGTGCCAACGTTGAGAACCTGGCCTTCACCGGGGCCGGTAACTTCACCGGTACCGGTAATGCGCTGGCCAACACCCTGACCGGCGGGGTCGGGAACGACGTCCTCAATGGCGGTGCGGGCGCTGACCAGTTGGTTGGGGGCGCCGGCAACGACACCTACATCGTCGATACAACCGCGGACGCGGTGGTAGAAGTGGCCGGTGGCGGTACGGATACCGTGCAGGCGTCGCAGGCGAGTTACACGCTCAGCGCCAACGTCGAGAACCTGTCCTATACCGGAATCGGCAACTTCGTTGGCAACGGCAACGTGTCGAACAACGTCATCACCGCCGGGGCAGGTAATGACACCCTCAATGGTGGCAGCGGCGACGACATCCTCACCGGCAACGGCGGTAACGACACGCTCAATGGTGACCTCGGCAACGACTTACTGCTGGGTGGCATTGGCACCGATACCCTGAACGGCGGGACTGGCGATGATAGCCTCGACGGCGGTGACGGGAACGATACGTTAAATGGTGGCATAGGCAATGACACGCTGCTGGGCGGGCTGGGTGACGACAGCCTGGATGGCGATATCGGCAACGATCTGCTCCAGGGTGGCGATGGCAACGACACGCTGCTCGGTGGTATCGGAAACGACACGTTGTTGGGTGGCATCGGCAGTGACTCTATCGATGGCGGTGCTGGCAACGATACGGTCACGGGTGGTGCCGGCAACGACATCATGAATGCCGGCGATGGCAACGACGTCTTCCTGTTCGCAGCGGGCTTCGGGGCCGATCAGATCTTCGGCTTCGATGCCAACGCGGCGGGAGGCCAGGACCTGCTCGATATTTCCGCGTTCGGCGTCACAGCTGCGACCTTTGCCGCCACCGTCATCATCACCGATGTCGGTGCGGATACCTTGATCAGCTCCGCAGGAGTTGAGTCCATCCGCCTGGTCGGTGTGGCCGACGCAACAACGGTAACTGCCACAGACTTCATTTTGGCTACTTGAGGTCCTGATCAGTATTGTCGCAGGGAGCGTGAACAGAGGAGGGGGGGCAATGGATGCCCTCCCTTTTTTTTATTTAGAAGAGGGTCTGGCCGGTCGACTTTTCCTTCTTATAGGAAGCAAAGCCGCTTCATGCTTTTTTCAAGTGATTTTCGAGGCGACCTTGACCTAGGTCGCGGTCTTTCATGCTTTCTCCCTCGTGGCGTTGTGCAACATACCCGCCCGTCACCCCCAACAACCCAGCCCGCACTAACCCGAGGTTGCGTTGTCAGTATTCACGCCTGTAGCGACGAGGATCGTCTCTGATAGCGGCACGTCAGACTACGTCTGTTTTTTTCCAATGCCTGAGGGCAAAAAGCTCGCGATGGAGTGCGTCTTGGACCGACTATTCCTTTTGCGGGCGACACTCTATGGGTTTGCTTCTCGATCCACGGCATGACATTGATGCCGCTTTATTAAGCTATCGCCGTGTGTTCTGGTCGTTGGCGCTGTTCAGTGGTGTGATCAACCTGCTGGTGCTGGTGCCGTCGCTCTACATGATGCAGGTGTACGACCGGGTCCTCACCAGTCGCAACGAAACCACCTTATTCATGCTCACCTTGATCGCCCTGGGACTGTTCATGTTCAGCGCCCTGATCGAGTGGGCACGGGGCGAGGTGATGATTCGCATGAGCGCCGGGCTGGACGAGGCCCTGGGCGAGCGGATTTTCGACGCCGCCTTCGCCCGCAGCCTGCGTGAGCACAACGCGAACCCGGCGCAGGTGCTTACCGATCTGGCGACGCTACGGCAGTTAATCACCGGCCAGGGCCTGATCGCCTTGCTGGATGCACCGTGGTTGCCCATCTTCGTGCTGGTGGCGTTCATCTTTCATCCTTGGTTCGGTGTACTGACGCTGGTTCTGGCGCTGGTACTGATCGGCCTGGCGCTGTGGGGCGAGTTAGCGACTCGCACACGCCTGGACGAAGCCAATCGCCTGGGCGTGCAGTCGTCGATCTATGTAAACAGCACGCTACAAAATGCCGAAGTCATCCGGGCTCTGGGCATGCTCGGGCCGTTGCGCCAGCGCTGGAGCCTGCTGCAGCAACGCATCATTGCCGCCCAGTCCCATGCCAGCGACCGCGGCTCGCGTATCACCGCGACGACCCGCTTCGTGCGCATCTCCGGACAGTCGCTGGCCCTGGGCCTGGGGGCGCTGCTGGTGCTGGAAGGCCAATTGTCTGCGGGCATGATGATTGCGATGTCGCTGCTGCTGGGGCGTGCTCTGGCACCCGTGGAAATCGCCATTGGTTCGTGGAAGCAATTCAACTCTGGCCGCCAGAGTTACCAGCGCCTGAGCCAACTGCTTGCTCAGCAACCGCGCGAGCGCCTGCGCATGCCGTTGCCACCGCCCACCGGCGCGCTGCGCCTGGATCAGGTGTATGTCGGCCCGCCTGGCGCCTCGCAACCGATCCTGAGGGGCATCAATTTCAGCCTGACCAAAGGTGATGTGCTCGCCGTCGTTGGCCCCAGCGCCAGTGGTAAATCAACGCTGGCCAGGGCGCTGGTCGGGGTATGGCCGGCCATGGGCGGGTCGGTGCGCCTGGACGACGCCGAGATCAGTCAATGGTCCCACGACGCCCTGGGCCCGCACCTTGGATACCTGCCGCAGGACATCGAGCTGTTCGACGGCAGTGTGGCCGACAACATTGCCCGCTTCGGCGAGCAGGACGCCGACAAGATCATCGCCGCTGGGCGTCACGCCGGCATTCACGAGATGATCCTGAAATTCCCCAAGGGTTACGATACGCCGCTGGGCCCCGGCGGGCTTGGCTTGTCCGGTGGACAAAAGCAACGCCTCGGTCTGGCTCGCGCGCTCTATGGGCACCCGTCGCTGATCGTGCTCGATGAGCCCAACTCCAACCTCGATGAAGCCGGAGAGATGGCGCTGGTGCAGGCCATCAATGCACTCAAGGCTGCTGGCAGCACCGTGGTGCTTATTACCCACCGGCCGAATGTGCTGGCGGTGGTTGATCACATCCTGGTGCTCAAGGACGGTACTCAACATGCATTCGGTCCAAGGGATCGGTTGCTCAAGGCATTAAGACCGGGGCCAAGACCGGCCGCGGTCAGGGAGGCTGGCGAAGATGCGTGATCTGACCCCAGAGGCACAAACGTATAGCGAGCAGCGGCTGAGTGTGCGCGGCACCACAGTGCAGCCACGCGCCAGTACCGACGCCGGGGGCGCTGCACGCTATGGTGTGGGTTTCCTGGTCCTGACGCTGGGCGGATTCCTGCTCTGGGCTTGTCTGGCGCCGCTCGACCAGGGTGTCGTGGGCAGCGGCACCGTGGTGGTGGCGGGCGAACGCAAGGCTGTGCAGTCGTTGGTCGGTGGGGTGGTAGAAAAGCTGCTGGTCAGCGATGGCGAGCGCGTCACCCAGGGACAGTTGCTGGTACAGCTCAATACGGTACAGGCGCAGGCGCAACGGGACGTGACCTTGGGCAAGTTGCTCAATGATCGTAGCGTCGAGGCGCGGTTGATCGCCGAGCGCCTGGGTTCAGCCGAGATCCAATGGCCCGTTGAACTGCTGGAGCGTGCCGACGAGCCGCGGGTCAAGGCCGCCATGGCCTTACAGAGCCAGTTGTTTCTGACCCGCCGTGCAGAACTGGGCAGCCGTTTGCAGATCATCGAACACGAAGCCGCGGCCTTGCAGCAGCAATTGCTCGGCTACGAGGGCGTCAAGCGCAACTACGACGCGCAGATGCGCTTCCAGCAGCAGGAGCTGGAAGGCCTGCGCAATCTGGCCAGTGAAGGCTACATTCCGCGTAACAAACTGCTCGAGGCCGAGCGCAATGCAGCCCAATTGGCTGGACAGATTTCCTCCGGAGTGGGCGATGTCGGCAGGACCCGCCAGGCGATCAGCGAAAGCCGGCTCAAGACCTTGCAGGCGCAGCAGGAATTTCGCCGCGATGCCGAAACGCAGCTCAGCGAAGTCTCCGCCGAGGCGGCAGCTTATGCCGATCAGATTCATGCCTTGCAGTTTGAAGTCGACAACGGTGCGATCCGTGCGCCGGTATCCGGGCAGGTCATGGACGTGAGCATTCACACGGTCGGGGGCGTTGCGCAGGCCGGCCAAACCCTGATGCAGGTGGTGCCGCTGGATGCGCCGATGGCGATCACCGCGCGTTTCGAGCCTCTGATGGCCAATAAGTTACGCCCGGGTTTGCCGGTGCATGTGCATTTCACCGCCCTGCAACGGGTGGATACGCCGACGGTCACCGGCACTGTGACTACGGTGTCGGCGGACCAGTTGATCAATGAACACGAAGCGATTGCCGCTGGCGTCGGCATCATAGTCCTTGATGTAGGTGCGATCGTTGCTGGCGCTGTAGCTGACCTGCAAAGTACCGCCTCGGCCATTGCCCAGGCCGGTGAAACCAAGGCCGGCGAGGTCGATCTTGTCCTGGGTGACATCGAAGTCGGTAATGGTGTCATCGAAGCTTGCGGTTGCATTGCGGTAACTGTCGGACTGGGCGACGAAACGAAACGTATCGGCACCCGTACCGCCGGTGAGTTTGTCGACGCCGGCACCACCCACCAGAGTGTCGCCACCGGCCCCGCCATTGATCGTGTCGTTGCCGGCTGCACCATAGAAAATTTCGCTGGCCGCGCTGCCCAGCAGAGTGTCGTTCCCAGCCGTGCCTTGCACGGTAGTCATTGGCACCGTGGCGCTGACGTAACTGCCGTCACCATAGACAAGTGTGGCGCCTTTGCTGGTATGGCTAATGGTGTTGCCAATGATGGCGTTGCGATCGGTGCCGTCTTCATTGCGCTCTGCAACACCGTAGGTCGACAGGTTGCTACCGCTGATGATGTTGCCCTGAATTGTGTTGTCGCTGCCGTTGAAGTACTTGCCGGACACGCCCAGCCTGTCGTCGTAGGACTGGATGATGATTTCAGGTACGGGGGCGCCCAGAGAGTTGTTGTTGAGCGTGTTGTCGATGATCTCGACATGGTTGCTGCCGTAGATGCGGATCCCGGCGCTGGCGTTGTCGTGAATATCAACACCGCTGACGGTTACATCGCTGGACAGCTTGACCAGCACGCCTTCAGCGCCGTTGCCGTACACCTCACCACCAGTGATGGTGATGTTGCTGGGGGAGGGGATGTCCTCGCTGCCGCGCTGGACCACGATGCCATTGCCGCCATTGTTGTAGGCAACGTTGTTGGTGAGGGTGAAGTCGTGGGTGCTGGTGACGACGTTGAAACCGTGGCGGTCATTGTCGTAGGCGACGTTGTTTTCGAAGGTGCTGTCGCTGAGGAAGTCCGCAACGAAGCCATCCAGACCATTGCCGTGGGACACGCTGTTCTTGATGACCATGTTGACGGTCTGCTCGTGGGGGTCGAAACCGTACCCGGAGCAATCCTTGATCTCGACGCTGTCGAGGGTGACGTTGGAGTCGTAACCTTCCTGACCGGGAATGTAGCCATTGAACCAGCCGTCGACCTTGCCGGTGGTGTTGTCGCGGTTACCGTCGATAGTGAGGTTGCTGACGCCAAAGTCATGGGTTTCTTCGCCATAGGCCGAGCGGATGACACCCGTGATTTTGGTGTCGGAGCCGTCAACCACCTTAACGGTGGTATCGCCCATGCCGTCGCCGTACAGATAGACGTTGCTCTTGAGCATCAGGCAGCCGTCGGAGGGTTCTTCACCTCCCGAAACAATATATGTCCCGGTCGGCATATACACCTGCCCACCGCCTGCAGCGGCCGCCGCATCAATCGCACTTTGTATCGCTGCCGTGTCGTCTGTGATGCCATCTCCTTTGGCGCCAAAATTTTGCACATTGAAAATCATTAGCTTATCTCCGTATCGGGTAAGAACCTCGCTAGACGCCAATATTCCATCGACGACCACCGTGTTAGGACCCAGCGGAGTGCAATAGTTGTGACCGCATATCGGGGGAGTGTCAAAAACCCGGACTTTACTGATCGGCGGTTGTGAAGTGTTTCAAAAATTAACGCTTTGTTGACGCTTGCGCAGGTTGCGAGCGATGCCCTTTGGGTGGGAGCGACTTGCTTGCGATAGATGGCAGTTCAGCCGGCATTGACGAGGGTGAGTTAGTCACACGGTTGAATTGATAGTGGATTTTTTAGGAGCAATGACGGTGAGAATCCATCAATGGGAAATCCTCATCAGGCACATCGTTTAACAAGTAGACGATGTCATATGTTCATAAGACGCTCTCATGACTGAAATCCGCGAGAGCATCAGGACATTCAGTGCAGATCTGGAAGCTCCGTATCTCGCAGCACACTGGGTACAGGCACGCGACCAGGACGGTCAAGACCGACGCCAGGTTCGTCTGGTGTTGACCAGTAAAGGCGAAGCTTTGAGATCGATATTTCCGCCGATGGAGGTCGCCGCGATGAATGAATTCACGGCGTGCCTTACGACTGAGGAGCTGATGCGGTTGGGAGTGTCTGTTGGAGAAGATATTGAGTGCTGAATCGTCGCGGTAATATTTACTCATGCCATTTCATCTTTTTAAGTGACGGCCACACCGAAGGTAGAAGTTCCCATCAGACACATCATTTAACATAATATACATTACACGTAACAAGATGTTTCGAGATTGGCCCGGTTGCACGCAGATTTTGAAGCGCTCAATTCAGCTCAGCCCCTCATTCTTGTGTCAGCCCTTCAATCAACTCCGAATGCTCTGGGAACTGTTCGCTGAGCGTCTGCCGATGACCCAATTCCATATCCGCATAATCAAACCCTGGTGAAACCGCTTCACTGATCAATCCGTATCCCGACAATCCATCTGACAGCCGCGAAGCTTTCCAGACACCGCCCGGTACGTGCAGCTGCAAACATTGTCCGGCGATAACGTCGCTGCCCATCACCACAGTTTTCAATGTGCCGTCTGGAAAGATCAGGCTGTACTGAATCGCGTCACCCAAATGGAAGTAATGCACGATGTCTGACTGGTTGAGATGAAAATGACCTGTCGGCGCATCTTTGGTCAGCAAATAGTAAATGGATGTCATCAGGTAACGCGGGCCGGTATCAGTTTCAACCATGGCATGGCGATCCGATTGGAAGGTCCTGCGATAGAATCCACCTTCCGTATGAGGCTCTAAATCTAGTGCTGCGATCAGTGCTTCAGCACCAGGATCGAGTGTTTTAAACATATTATTGGTCATCTGGATTGGGCCCTTCCTTATAAAGTGACTATCAGCCATCATATACCGATATATTATAACTATGCTAAATGCCTGTTTAGTTTAGTTATATGCCAGGCCCTGCCTTAGCGACCCACCAGTGAAGTTTCCAACAACGCCTTTAACCCCATCGGCTTGGCAAAATAGTAACCCTGGGCCTGCCCTGCCCCCATTTCGCGTAGCAAGACAAGCGTCGCTTCATCCTCTACACCTTCGGCCACTACGCTGAGGTCCAGCGATTCGGCCATCCGCACAATTGCCCGCACGATCGCACGACTGCGGGCGCTGGTGGTCAGTTCGAGGATGAATGACTTGTCGATTTTCAAGCCGCTGAAACGGTATTGATGCACGTAGCTCAGGGATGAAAATCCTGCACCGAAGTCATCGAGCACCACCGACATGCCGTTGTCGGCCAATTGCTGCATGTTCAGGCGGGCAATCGCCGGCTCAGCCACCAATGCACCTTCGGTCAACTCCAGGCAGATCCGCGACGGCGCGACCCGGTGCTGCGCCAACAGCGCAAGCACGTCGCTGGCAAAGTCCGGGCGCGTCATGCTGTAGCTGGAGCAGTTGACGTGCACCGCAGGCCAATTGGCGTGCTGGGGTTGTGCGAGGATCACGGCGACGCTGGTGAGCATGTACAGGTCCAGTCGACCGATCAGACGCAAACCCTCGACATTCGGCAAAAACTCCCCCGGCGCGATTACCCGGCCGCCCGGCTGATGCCAGCGGATCAGCGCTTCAAGGGCCAACAGTTCGCCGCTTTCGACGCTGACAATCGGCTGAAAATACGGCAGCAGTTCGTCGGTACGTTTGAGCGCATTGCGCAAGGCCCCTTCTCGCTCCATCTGGTCCGAGACTTCACGGCGCACTTCTTGATTGAACACCGCGTAGCTGTCGCGACCGGCACTCTTGACCCGGTACATCGCCGCATCGGCATCGCGCAGCAAGTCGGCGGGTTCGTCATGGAACTGACTGTCGGCACTGACAATGCCGATACTGCAGGACGAAAAAACCTCATGGCCATTGATAAAAAACGGAAGGTCAAACGCCACCAGGATCCGCTCGGCGATTTCGATCACCACCTCCAGTGACGCCTCGGGAGCGAGCACCGAAAATTCATCGCCCCCCAGTCGCGCGAGCATGTCGGTCTCGCGCAGACAACTGCGCAAACGGTGGGCAGCCTGCATCAACAGCAGATCGCCAAAATGGTGGCCGAGGCTGTCGTTGACCATCTTGAAACGATCGAGGTCGATGAACATCACCGCCAAGTGCCCGCCTTCGCTGCCGAATCGCGACCAGGCCAGATTGAGGTGCTGTTGCAGGTAGGTACGATTCGGCAGCCCGGTCAGCGCATCATGAGAGTTTTCGTGTTGCAACTTGGCATTGGCGTGATCGAGTTCGCGGGTGCGGTTCTGCACACGGGCTTCGAGCTTGAGGTTGGCGGCATGAATCGCTTCGGCGGCCGTGCGTCGCGACAACGCTGTGTCGATGTGCCGCGACACGAAAGTCAGCAGTTCCTGGTCACGCAAGGTATAGCGCACCTGCGAGGTATAGCTTTGCACTGCCAGCACGCCACGCACCACATCGTCATCGAACAACGGAATGCCAAGCCAGGAGTAGGATCGGACAGACTCATGGCCCAATTCGATTTCGCCCTGCGCAGCCAGTCGCTCAGCCTCGCCGGGGTCCATCAGACAGGGCCGACGCTGACGGATGACGTACTCGGTCAAGCCCCGGCGGCCACGTCGTGCTTTTGGACACGTCGTCTGTCGCTCATCGACATAATAAGGAAAGGTCACTTCACCGGTCGCGTCGTCGAACAGCGCGATGTAGAAGTTCTGTGCGAACAGCAGATCACCGACGATGCCATGCAATGTTTGGAACAACTCGGCCATGTCGCCAGGCTGGCTCGACAGTTCAGCAATCTGGAACAGCGCGCTCTGTAGATGTTCGGCGCGCTCTCGCTCTGCCACTTCCTGCCTCAATGCATCGTTGAGTGCCGAAAGCTCCAGGGTGCGGCGCATGACGATGCCTTCCAGGTTCTCGCGGTGCAGAATCCGGTCCAGCGCCATGGCCACGTGACGGGCTACCACCAGAAACAGCGCGCGGTCTTCTGCGCTGTAGGTACGGGAAACGTCGTAGACCTGCATGGCCAGCATGCCGAACACATCATCCGAGGCATTTTTCAGCGGTGCGCCCATCCAGAACTCAGGACGGTCCCCCACGCAGTAAAAGCGGCCCTCGGCCTGAGCCGCGCGAATACCGGCGGCGTCGATCAGCAACGGCTGCCCCGTGGTCAACACCTGGCCGGTCAACGACAGGTGCGAAGCATCGAGGTATTCGTAGTGTTCGGCCTCCACGGCATCAACGTCGATGATGTCGACGTAATACGGGTAGTCGATCTTGCCCGTGTGCGGGTCGTACAGCGCGAGATAGAAGTTCTCGGCATCGATCAGGCTCGCCAGCAACTGGTGAACCCCCACCAGAAATACAAACCGGTCGCGGGTGGAACTGGCGAGGTAGGTAATTTCATACAGCACACGCTGAGTAATCTGCGCACGAGCCAGGGTGTTGGTCTGTACTTGAATACCCAGGCGCTGCGCAAATTCTGCGAGCGCCGGCTCCTCGGCGTCATCGACTGGCGCGAGTAGCCAACCCAGCACACTTTCGCCTCTGCCGGTTGGCCAGCGTTGCAACTGCCGAGTCAGGCAAAAGGCTTCGAATTCTTCATTGGCAACGCTCGCTGGCCACTGCACCTGCGGGTCGCCCTGCCCGACCAAGTGCATTTGTTCACCGGCGCGGTACACCACCCAGGCGGTGGTGTGGCACCAGCGGCGCGCTGAGGCCAGCAATTGTTCGACCGCGTCGTCATTGCCAGCGTTGGCCATGCCGACGGATTCCAAACTACCGTTTAGTTGAGCGGCGACAACGTCGCAATCGATCGATTGCCGCGGGGAGTCGGTCAATGGACGAACACTCATCAGCGCTCCCTGAGCCACATCTGGCGATACTCATTTATTATTTTCCAGCACTATGCCAGAGAGTCTCCCGTTTAAAGCTTATATACGTTTTTTTCAATCGTTTTATTCGCTTAAGTGCAAACCTATTGGTGTGCCCCAACAAGTTCCGCCGGGCGTTCGGCGGCACTTGATGGAACGGGCGCAATGTTGCGCAGCAGGAAATGCGACAGCGCCGGGATAAGGATCAACGCGCCGAGCATGTTCCAGAGGAACATGAAGGTCAGCAGGATGCCCATGTCGGCCTGGAACTTGATCGGCGACCAGGCCCAGCACACCACTCCGGCGGCCAGGGTGATACCGACCAGCCCCACCACCCGGCCTGTGAACGACACCGCGTTACGGTAGGCCTGCGCCAGCGGCAAGCCCTGGCGCTGGTATTGCAGCTGCACGCTGAGTAAATACAGCGCGTAATCCACGCCGATCCCGACGCCCAAAGCGATCACCGGCAACGTCGCCACCTTCACGCCGATGCCCATGACCACCATCAAGGCTTCGCACAGTATCGACGTCAATACCAGCGGCAACAGCGCCACCAGCGTGGCGCGCCAACTGCGGAAGGTGATCAGGCAGAACAGCGTCACCGCGGCGTACACGTAAAGCAGCATCGTATGGTTGGCTTCACGCACCACGATGTTGGTCGCCGCTTCGATACCGGCGGTGCCGGCGGCCAGCAGGAATTGTCGGTCCTCGGTGCTGTTTTCCCTGGCGAATCTGTCCGCGATAGCAACTACCGCGTCCAGGGTTTCTGCCTTGTGGTCCTTGAGAAAGGCAATCACCGGCATGACCGAACAGTCGGTATTGAACAATTCCGGCGCATTGACCGAGGCCTGCTGCGCGGCATAGTTCAGCACGTTCTGGTTACGCTGGATGCTGTTCAGCTTAGGGTTGCCCTCGAACGATCCGGCAGTGATCTGGCGCACCGCGTTAACCAGCGATGAAGTCGCTTGCACGCCCGGATATTGCTGCAGTTCCCAAGCCAAACGGTCGGCCAGGATCAGCGTCTGATAATTCAGGCAGCCTTCTGGCGGTGTCTTGATCATCACCGCGAACAGGTCGCTGGACAGCGCATAGTGGCTGGTGATGTAGGCGTTATCGCGGTTGTAGCGCGAGTCCGCGCGCAATTCCGGGGCGCCACTGTCGAGGTCGCCGATCTGCAGTTGCAGGCTGACCACGAAGCCCGCGATACCCAACGCCACGGCACCGAGCACGATGCCCGTGGCCCACTTGCGTGTGGTGAAACGGTCGAGCAAATCCCACAGTTTGCCAAAGCCGCGACTCTGCGCAGCGCGGGTGTCTATCTTCAGTGCGCGTTCGGCAGCCTTGGCGCCAACACCGATGTAAGACAGCGCCACCGGCATCAGCAACAGCGAGGTGAAGATCAGCACGGCGACGCCGA
Source organism: Pseudomonas sp. RT6P73 (assembly GCF_054897715.1). Classification (NCBI taxonomy): domain Bacteria; kingdom Pseudomonadati; phylum Pseudomonadota; class Gammaproteobacteria; order Pseudomonadales; family Pseudomonadaceae; genus Pseudomonas; species Pseudomonas sp. RT6P73. The sequence continues at coordinate 2,661,167 of NZ_JBUBUV010000002.1, forward strand.
TGCTGGCGGTAATCGCCAGGTCCTGGATCACCGGAATGTCGATCAGCATCAACACCGCAAAGCCCACCGCGTCGGCCAGCAACGCGGTGACACCGGCGATAAACAGGCGGCGGAAGGTGTACCGCGCCGCCACCAGTTTATGGGTGCCACGGGCAATGTCCTGCATGATCCCGTTCATCTTCTGCGCGGCGTGGGACACACCGATGGCGAAGATCAGGAACGGCACCAGCACCGAGTACGGATCGATGACGTAACCCAGCCAGGCCACGATGCCCAACTGCCAGACCACCGCCGTCAGCGAACAGAAAATCACCAGCAACGTGCTGCGCAGGCAACGGGTGTAGAGGTAGATGATGACAAACGAGGTGACCACGGCCAGACCGAAAAACATCATCACCTGGATCAGGCCGTCGATCAGATCGCCGATCAACTTGGCAAAGCCGATCACGCGGACCTTGTACTTGCCCTGCCCCTCCTCCCCCACCTGGCGTGCCTTGCTGTCGCCGGCAAACTCGATCTTGTCGCGCAGTTGCTCTTCAAGCATCTGCGCGAACGCGTAGTAATCAATGCTCTGACCAGTCGCCGTGGTCTTGTCCTGCAGCGGCACGATCAACATGCTCGATTTGAAATCGCTGGCCACCAGGCTGCCGACGACGCCCGCGCGGTTGATATTCTGGCGTAGCTGTTCGATGTCTTCAGGGGAGCCTTGGTACGCATCGGGCATCACCGGGCCACCCTGGAAACCTTCCTCGGTGACTTCATTCCAGCGCACCGCCGGGCTCCACAATGACTTCATCCAGGCGCGGTCAACACCTGCGGTGAGGAACAAGTCGTCGTTGACTTGCTTGAGCACGGCCAGGTATTCGGGGTCGAAAATATCGCCCTGGGTATTCTCCACCACCACCCGCACTGAGCTGCCCAGGCCGCGCAACGCATTGCGGTTCTCCAGGAAGTTTTTAATGTAGGGCTGGCTCTGCGGAATCATCTTTTCGAAGCTGGGACGCAGCTCCAGGCGAGTAGCCGCCATGTAGCCCAGCACCAACGTGATCAACGCCATGAACAGCATAAACAGCGGGCGGTAATTGAATACCCAGCGCTCCAGCCGGTTGCCGGAGTGCTGATCGAAGTCACGCAAGTGGCGGATCACCGGCATGGTGTCTTGCTTGATGTTTGCCATGTCTGGGTACTCGCTCTTATTGATTCGGTTGTTACTTGACGTTCAGTGCGCGTGCACCACGACTGCCAACCAACACCAGGCTGCCGTCGGGCGCCTTGATGGCGCCGGCCGATGGGGACAGGTTTTGTTGAGGCACCAATGTCAGTCGCGGGCCGTCTACGTGGACCAGCATTTGTCCTGCCTGGCTAAACAGCAGGTATCGACCCTTGGCGTCCACCGTGGCGGTGGTAATGCTGACCTGCAGACCGGTCTTGAGCGGAGTCCAGCTGGAACCCCCGTCGAGGCTGCGAAACACGTGCCCGCGCAGTCCGTAGACAAGCACTTCGCCGGGCCGGCCAATCGCTCCGAAAAAGCTGCCCTGATACGGCGAATCGAGTGCCACGAAACGTTGGCCCGGGTCATCCCACTTGAGCAACAACCCCTGTTCGCCAACGATGTAGAGCGCATCCCCCGTGGAGGCGATGGCATTAAGGTGCAACCCTTGCGGGTTGTCGGTGCGGTCCTGGAACGGTGTCCAGTGATGACCGCCATCGTCGGTACGCAGAATCAGGTTGAACGCACCGACCACATAACCGGTTTTTTCGTTGGCGAACCAAACGTCGAGCAGCGGCTTGTCGGCGCCCTCCTCGACCAGCCGCTGCCCGTCGGCAGCGAGCGCCTCCCATTGTTCATTGGCCGGTTCGGCACGGGCCAGCGCACCATAATGTTCAACCAGTAACGCACCGATCTGGCGGCCGTCCAGTTGTCTGGTCCAGGTTTCACCCGCATCGCTGCTGTGCAACACCACGCCATCGTTGCCGACCGCCCAGCCCTGGGTTGCTGAAGGAAAACTGACTGCGTTGAGGTCGGCACTGACCGGTACGGCAGCCTGTTGCCAGTCTTTGCCGCCATCATCGGAATAAAGAATGTGGCCACGTTGTCCGACGGCCACCAGCCGCTCACCCGCACGAGCTACGCCCAGCAACGGACTGCGGACCGCCAGGGCGCTGGCCTTGGCCGGCTGGTCCAGCACGTCGACGAAGCTGGTGGCGTGGGTGAAGCCCTGCAACAGAGCAAGGGTCATGCCCAGCGCCCACTGCCGGTACTTTTTGTACGAACACATACGGCGTCCTCATGAAAAAACTGCGCCGGGCTCACGTCGTGTGTTGCCCGGCGTTGAAACAGGTCGCTTTAGCGGATACCGGCGCCCGCCAGGGACTCCGGCGACCACTGCGCCTTTGACAGCGAGTCGATGTAACGGATGCCGCCGTAAGGGCCCACCACGCCGTTGATGTTGTAGGAGCCGCCGATCAGGTCGTAGATCATGAAAGGTGTGGAGTCAGGAACCTGCTTGTCATAGCTCTGGCTGAGGAACGCGAACGAACCACGGTAGAGCTGACCACGCGCGTCGTACTGGTCAGAAGCCAGTGCCGCCCAGCTGTCTTCATCCAGGTAGAAGCGGCGCTTCTGATAGACGTGACGTGCACCCGCCTTGAGGTTGCCTTCCACCACCCACACGCGGTGTTTCTCCCAGCGTACGAAGTCGGGCGCAAGGTGATTGGGCGCGGTCAGGCTTTTCGGATCCTGGGCGTAGGTCAATTTGTAGGTGTTGTACGGCACGATCATTTCTTGCTTGCCGACCAGCTTCCAGTCGTAGCGATCCAGTGCGCCGTTGAACACAAACACATCGTCGTAAGTGCCGGCGCCGGCAGTCCCCGGGTTCGGCGTGTCATACGCCAGGTTCGGTGCCAATTTGACGCGGCGCTGGCCCGGCAGGTACTGCCAGGCGCGGCGCGGCTGCTCCAGCGGGTTGGCAGCGTCCTTGAGCATGATCGATTCGCCGGCCCGACGCGCCGGCCCGGTGTAATACAACTTCATCTGGTAGTACACGTCGGCGCTGCTGATGGGCTGCGCCATATTTTCGTAGATCGGGTAAGTGATGAACGCCTGCCCCGTGGTCGCCAGGCTCGCGACCCCCGCCGAGTCGACGTTCCAAGAGTCGTACTTGGAGTTGATGTTTACGCCCTGATAACGCAGCAGGAAGTTCCACATCGCCTCGCTGCCCGATTGCGGAATCGGAAACGGCACGCCGGGCAATACGTTATCAATGGCCAGTCCGCCTTCCAGGGACTTGGCGCCATTGGCGTTCTTCACGCTGTTGTCCAGCACCGCTTGCGGCAAGGCGACAGTGCGGTGGGTCGGGTAGACATCGACGCGGTAGCTGGGAAAGCGCTTGGCCAGTTCAACCGTGGTGGCGCTGAGCATGCCCTTGTACTGTTCGACATTCTTGCCATCGATCACCAACACCGGCTTCTCGCTGGCGAAAGGGTCTGGCCGCATGCTGTCGCCGGCCTTGAAACTGGCCGGGGCGGTGGTCAGTCCGCCTGCGTAAGCGGGAATGGAGCCATCGGCGTTGGCGGCTTTTTCGGCGCCGATCAGGGTCAGGCTGTTGCCCAGCCGGGCGGCTTCTTGAGTCGATACGGCTGCCTGTGCCTGAACGGCAGCGGCCATGGCCAGGGACGCGGCCAGCAGAGTTTGGACAAATTTCATGGGGCATACTCCTGCTTAGTGACTAAGCATTGGGTGAATCAGAAGGTGGTTTTCAGCGTCAGGTACAGCGCGCCACGGTCTTCGGTGGTCGCGCCGCCGCCCGAGAAGGCTGAATAGCCACCGGCGTAGCACGCATAGTTTTCGTTACCGCTGAAGGCGTTCGGCGTGGAGCCGTCGCCACTTCCGGCGTTGGCAGCACCGGTGCTGTTGCCGCTGACATTGCATTTGTCAGCCTTGCCGAAGGCGTCCACGTACTTAAGGTCGACGAAGTACTTGTTGTAGATCGCTGCACCGACGCCAAACGCATAGTTGCCGGTGTCTTTCGCGCCACCGCCGGAGACTGGTGAAACGCCATCCAGGCCCACGTTGACGGACATCGGCAGGCTCATGTCCACGCCCGGGAATACCTGGTACCAGGTCGGCGTGAAATTGACCGCGATGCCCCAATTGTCACGGGTCGGCGCATCGAGACCGCGGTAAGTGCTCTTGCCCTTGTAGAGCGCCTCGTTCTTGCTATCGAGCTTGAGCAGGTTGCTGTAATAGAGCTCGGCGAGCAGCACGGCCGAGTCGAACACCGGGGTCTTGGGCAGGGTCATCAGGCCGTTGATCGTCCAGTGCAGCGTGTCGCCGGTGGCGCTCATGCTGTCGCCATCGTGCGGGGTGTCGTAGATGACACCGGTAGCCGCGGTGCGTGGAGGCAACAGACCGAGACCTTGACCCAGCCCAAGCGGACCGCTGGTGCTGACAATCGCCGGGATACTGGCCAGCGGCATGTGATGGCGGATGTTCAGGTCACTGCCGACGCTGATACCGCCGATGTCCTTGGACAGGCTCAGGCCGAAGATGTCGATCTTGTCGGAGTACGCCAGTTGATAGGTGGCGGTGCTCAGCGAGTTCAGCGTGTTGACCACCGCCGGCACTTGACCTGCCGGGGCGGTGCCATTGGCATTGGCCGAGCTCAAACCCCTGGCGTCGAGCCAGGCCTGAGGCAAAATGTCCGACGTCTGGCGGTAGTAAACGCCGAGGGTGCCGTCCAGCCAGGCGGGCGACCATTTGGCCATAACGCCCCAATCACCAGAATTGCGAGGTGTCAGGTCATCGCCACGGCGCACGTTGGTCAATGCGTTGCAAGGTGCCAGGCCGCAACCCAACGGGCTGCCTGGGACCACGGAATTGGTGTTGCCCAGCAAGAACGACTGCGCGCCGAAACCCACCAGATCGGAACCGCCATAGAAGGTGCCCGCCTCAGGCAGGCGCGCGGCATCCCAATCGAAGAAATACTGGGCACCCACCGTCAGCTCGGGATTGACCGTGAACGACATCGACATCTGGTTGCGCGGGACAAACAGCTCCTTGGCCTCGGTGCCGGGCGATGCCGCCAGCTTGGCCAGGTCCAGGCCGGCTTGGCCGTAGCTGATCGAATGCACCGGGTTCAGGATGGTTTCGCCCCAGAACACGTTGTGTTGCCCGGCCTTGACGCTGAACAGCGACTCCTCGCCCACTTCGGTGCTGTAGAACACGAAGGCGTCGAGGATTTCACCGGAGGGACCGGTGTAGTAGCGCTGGGCGTAGTTGCTCAGGTGTGGGCTGCCGTTGCCGACATTGTCGCGAGTCACGGGCGCCAGGCGCGGGTCATTGGCGACCAGGCCCGAGGTGCCGCCATTGCCGTTGACGAACGGGTTGGAGTTGGAACCGGTGTTTTCATAGGCCTTGTCGTACCAACTTGCGGCACTGACACGAAAACCCATGTGGTCCTTGTAAACCACATCCATCTCGGTCAGCAGGTCGACACGGTGGGTGATGTTGGTCCCGGCCTTGCGAAAGTTGTAGTCGCCGTCGTTGTTGTTCGGCGTTCCCAGCATGCGCTTGTCCGCACTTTCGGTGCGCACGCCGTAGTTGTACTTCACGGTGTTATCAAAACGCACGGCCCAGTCAGGATTGCCGGTATCCAGCTCGACGGCGTGGGCCACCGGCATGGATGCAGCGAGGATGGCCAGGGCCAACAGACTGTGACGCGAAGGGTGTGTGTGGCCGTGACTCTTATTGTTATGCATTACGGTGTCTCCGCCTTGTTGTACTTATTTTTAAGCGCAGCTTTCCTTGCACAGACCCTGGTGAAAGGGCCGGCGTTTTTTTGCGTTAGAGCAGTTGCCGGACGTATCGCGCCCGGCCAGAGGCCTGACTAGCGATCCAGTTCCAGAATGAGTGCTTCGGCTTGCGGGCAATGGCCAAAGCCAGAGGCAGGATTGAGGTGGCCGACCTCGCCGAGGTTGACCAGTTCGCTGCCCCAGTCGCGGGCCATTCGGGTGACGGCCTCGAGGCTGGCCAGGTGATCGTTGGTGCTGCCCGCCACGATGCTGCGAAAAGGCAGCGTGCCAGTGGGCAGAGGGTCCCAGCCGTGGGTTCGAAGGGTTTCAGGGGACGGATAACCTTGCGGCCAGCTGGCATCGAGGTCCGGCGGCGTGGCCAGCAGCGCGCCCTTGATCGGGGCGCGATGCCGGGCCGCCCAGTGCGCGACCATCAGCACACCGGCGCTGTGGGCAACGAGAATCACCGGGCCGTCGATCTGCTCCAGTTCATGCTGGATCGCCCGGACGCGGGCCGCGCAGTCGAGCTTGTCGGTTTCAAGCGGCGGGACGCTACGCACGTTGCTCAACCGGGTCTCCAGTAGCGTTTGCCAGTGCTCGGCAACGTGGTCGCGCAGACCCGGTACGATCAGAACGGTTGCGGCAGTTTGCAGTTTGTTCACTTGAATACCTTCGCCTTCACGATGACTCGACTGGCTGTGTTGCCAGAATCTTTTTGTAGGTCCGACATTAAAGAGCCCACACCCGGTTCGCTTTTCATTTGACGACAGCGATTTTTCTTTTGATGACACCGGGATTGCCGCTGATTAGTGGTCGTGGAGAAGCTGCAAACGCCTCTGCAAAAACTTTTCATTTCATTGTGTGCTGGCTATAGTCGGCCACGCTCATTTCCATCGAGTCCCCACCAGGAAAGACTTCTGCATGACCAAGCTTGTTCGCGCCGCCGTCTTGACCAACTACCTGGAAGTGGCCCACTACCTGGGGCTCAATCCCCATGATTTGCTGGCGAACGTCGGACTGAGCAAGGCTCGCCTGCAAGCCCCCGAGCACCGGATTCCGATCGATTCGGCGGTGCGCCTGCTGGAGGATTCGGCGGCGGCCAGCGGTTGTCAGACCTTCGGCCTGAGCATGGCCGAATCGCGTCAACTCTCGGATTTCGGCGTCGTCAGCCTGCTGCTCTCCCATCAGCGAACGCTGCGCGATGCGTTGCACGTGTTGGTGCATTACCGCCATCTGATGAACGATTCCCTGGCGATCTTTGTTGAGGAAGCGGGCAGGATGGTGATCATTCGCGAGGAAGTGGTCACCGAGTCCCCCATGCCCTGTCGCCAAGCCAATGAACTGGCAATTGGTGTGATGTTCCGGCTCTGCGCCGCCCTGCTCGGTGCACATTGGCACCCCTACAGCGTCAACTTCACTCACCAGGCTCCGGACAACCTGCAGCTGCATCGGCGCCTGTTCGGTTGCAACCTGGAGTTCGGCAGCGAGTTCAATGGCATCGTCTGCCCCGATGCCAGTCTCGACATGACCAATCCCCAGGCCGACCCGGCCATGGCCCGTTACGCCCAGCGCTACCTGGACTCGCTGCAGAGTCCCGAAGGACCGTCGACCCTGTTCGAAGTGCGCAAGGCCATTTATCTGCTGCTGCCCATGGGGCGCGCCACCATCGAGCAAATCGCCCAAACCCAGGGCATGAACGTGCGCACGCTACAGCGCCGCCTGAAAGACGATGGCTGCGCATTCAACGACCTGATCAACGACGTGCGCCGCGACCTGGTGCTGCGTTATCTGGAGAACCCGAATTACTCGCTGGGCCGGATCGCCGACATGCTCGGCTATTCCATGGCGAGCTCTTTCACACGCTGGTTCATCACGCAATTCGGCATGCCGCCGGCCACTTGGCGCAGCACGCAAAAGCCCGATCCCACTAAACGCTGAACTCCTGTAGGAGCGAGCCTGCTCGCGAAAGCGTCAGTTCAGTCAAAATAGATGTTGAAGCTGATGGCCTCTTCGCGAGCAGGCTCGCTCCCACAGGGGGGACAGTGTCGGAACCAAAAAAAACGGCGACTGCTGGTACAGTCGCCGTAAAAAACCGGTGCTTGTGACGCCGGTCGAGTGCCGCACGACGCTGGAGTTAACGCAATGCGGCGGCTGTGGAACAGGGTGCGGCATACCATGGGGGGACTTACATCCCCCAGCGCAGCAACAGCAGGACGAGAACCACAAGGAACACGGTTTCTCCTACCATCAACAGGATCGGCTTGATACCGACGGAGGCCAGTTCCTTGAGTTGGGTTTTCATGCCCAGGGCGCTGATCGAAACCACAAGGCACCAGCGCGACAATTCATTGACCGCCCCCTGCACCTGCGGCGCGACCCATCCGGTGCTGTTGATACAGGCCAGAATCAGAAAACCGACAGCGAACCACGGCAATAGCGGCGGCCGTTTGCCTGTGGGGTCGGCGCCTTGAATCCGGGTAATCATGGCGGCGCAGACGATCACTGGCAGCAGCATCGCGACACGCATCAATTTGACCACCGTGGCCGTATCGCCGGTCTCGGTCGACAGGCTGTAACCGGCGCCGACCACCTGGGCGACATCGTGGATGGTCGCGCCCAAAAACACCCCGGCCACCTGCGGCGACAACGACAGCCAGTTGGCGATCATCGGATAGACGATCATTGCCAGGGTTGATAGCGCCGACACGCCAATCACGGTAAATAACGTGGCACGCTCTTTCTGTGGATGGTTTGGCAGCGCCGCAGCCAGCGCCAAGGCCGCCGAGGCACCGCAGATTGCGGTCGCCCCGCCAGTAAGCATGCCGAACAAGCGCTGAAAACCCAGGGCCTTGGCCGCGATCACCGAGACGCCGATGGTCACGACCACCAGAATCACCACCAGGGCCACCGGTTTCCAACCCAGCGCCGCCATCTGTTCAAGGGTGATGCGCATGCCCAGCAACGCCACGCCGATGCGCAATACAGTGCGCGCCGTGAACTCGATACCGGCCTTGCACACGCCATCACTTGCGAGGAAGTTGAGCGCCATGCCCAGCAACAAGGCAAACAGCATCACCGGCGCACCGTAATGCTCGGACAGAAAGGAAGCGGCCGCCGCAACGATCAAGCTGACGATGAAGCCGGGCGCCAACTCGCGCGTTCGGCTATGGATTCGGGTGAGAGCAATGGCGCTCATGGCGCGGACTCCTGGGAAACGATGACGATAAAGGCTTGGTCGTCGACCACCTCGACCCGGTAGTTGGCGACCTTGAGTGTGTTGGAGTTGAGCAAGTAGCCGCTGGCCAGATCGAAACGCAGCCCATGGGCGCAGCATTGAATCGTTCGCCCGTCGAGGCGCCCGCCACACAACGAGGCGCCCTGGTGCGGGCAGCTGTCATCGATGGCGAACAAATGCCCGTCGACGTTGAACAGCGCCAGGCTTTTGTCTTCGAACTCGAACAGCGCACGGCCACCGGCCTGCGGGTGTTTGCCGGCCGGTACGGGAATACGTCTGATCATGCCGGTTGCCGCTCGCGATCACTTTCCTTGAGTGCTTCACTCATGGCCCCGAGCAGTGCCTGGGCGGGTTGTGCTCCGACCACTGTCATGCGGCCGTCGAACTGAAAGCCCGGCACGCCACTGGTCGCACCGGGGAATCCGTCAAAGGGCGTGGCGTCACCCTTCAGGCAATCGAGCACCGTGTCCGTATCGACGCCGCAAGCGCGGGCAATGGCGATCAACGTCTCACGGCAACCGAGGTTTTCGCCTTTTCGGAAATAAGCGGCGAACAGCCGTTCGAGCAACATTTCGCGCTGAACAGCATTGCCCAGTGCACTGACACGCTCGAACAAACGATGGGCGTCAGCGGTGTTAGGCATCGTCTCGATACGGCCCAGGTCAATGGCCAGTCCCACCGCACCGGCAGCCCGCTGTACCTGGGCCTGGCGCATGGTCATGGCGTCGGCATTACCCAGGCGCTTGCGATAGAAATCGGCGAAGGGTTCACCTTCTACTGGCAACTGAGGCAGCAACTGCACCCCATGCCACACCGTGGTGATCTGCACACCCGGATGGCGACTGCGAAACTGGACCTGCGCATGCTCCAATTGGCGCTTGCCGATCAGGCACCAGGGGCAGATGAAATCGAAAAACACATCAATCCGTAAACGACCACTCACAACTTCACCTCGCACGCTGCTGTACCGGGCACGTCATGGACGCGCTCATCCCTCAACCGAGCGATGTCTTTCTGGTAATGACACAGGGCATAAAAGAACACCGCCGCCGCCAGGACACTGATGAGTGGCACCAGTTGGAAGGCGCCGTGCAGGCCGATCACATCGGACACTCGGCCGGTGATGAACGGCCCCGGCGCCAGGCCCAGCATGTTGTTGGCCAGGGTCAATGTGGCGAACGCCGTGCCGTGGACCGAGTGATGGGTCAGGTTGGCAACCATTGCCCCGGCCGGGCCGGTGGTGCCCGCGGCAATCAACATGCCCAGGCAGATCATCCCCAGTTGCGCAGGCCCCGCCGGCAACGCAAATGCCAGCGACAACAGCACGCAGCTTCCCAGGCAGTACGCGATGGCCAGGGACACCTTGCGCTCCGGTGAATGGCGGCACAATCGGTCACTGAGCATGCCGCACAGGATCATCCCCACGCCGCTGCACAGCACGATGATCGCCGCCATGCCCCCGGCTTTGTCCGTGCCCATGGCGTAGTAGCGATTCAGGTAGCTGGGCATCCACACGATGACCGTGCCGCCGACGAACAATTGCAAGCCGCTGCCCACATATGTCGCGATCACCGAACGGCTGGAAATCAACGTACGCAACGGGTGTTTGACCCTGGCGGCAGCCTTGCTCGCCCTGTTCACCACACGTTGCGGGGCGATGCGTGCTTCCTTGACGATGATCGGGTAAAGCAATGCCAGGACCAGACCGAACAGCGCCATGCCGGCAAACGACCAGCGCCAGCCAAGCTTGGCCGCGATGGCGCCCCCCAAGGCCATGCCCAATACCGATCCAAACATGCCGCCCGCCATGAAGGCACTGGCCAGCGTGGCACGCAGGTGTTTAGGGAAGACGGAAATCACCACCGCAATGCCGACGCTGCCATAAGCGGCCTCGCCCACGCCGACCATGAACCGGGCAATGAACATCTGCTGATAGTCCTGCGCCACTGCGCAGCCCAGCGTCGCCAGGCTCCACAGCAAAGCCATCAGCGCCAGGCTCTTGACCCGGCCGAAGCGATCCGCCAGCAATGACAGGGGAAATGTCAGCAGCCCCACCATCAGCGCGACAATGCCACTGAGCAGGCCGAGCTGGCCGTCGCTCAGGGCCCATTCGCCCTTGAGCATCGGGAATACGGCGTTCAGCACCTGGCGCGACATGTAATCGGAAATCAACAGCCCGAACGTCAGGGCGAAGACTATCCAGGCATATTTGCGAGCAACCACGACAGCACAGTCGTCATCGTCTGCGGCGATTGGGTGAAAGGCCATGCAGCCTCCTCAAAGCTTTGTTTTATTGTTGTTATCAAGCGTGTTGCAGTGCAGCGAGCGGGAGGCCACTGACCTCCCCCTTCGTCTGCCGATCAGCCGCGTTGCGGCACACCTTTCTGCCCGGCCTTGCGGTTGGGAGCCATGCCGTTGGCCAGCAGCGTTTCTTCAATGCTCTGGTACTGCACGCCGATGCGGTAGATCTCACGGGCTTCTTTGCCTGTGGCGATTTCGCGACCCAGTTCATGGGCGATGCGCACAGTCTGCTGGATCTGCGCAACTGAGCCGAAACGATCGCCCTTGTGATCAATGATAGTGTCTTCATTGCCCACACGCGGGTGCATACCCATGGCCATCGACATGGTGTTGAACGGCATGACGTTCTTGAGCAGCGACTCGGAGGTCAGGGTGCAACCGTCTGGCGCGCGGTGGATGAAGTTGAAGAAGTTGAACGGATTGGGGCCGTCGAAACCGCCGCCGATACCGATCCAGGTCAGGTTCAACGGGCCCTTGTAGACGCCCTTGCGCACCAGACGCTCGAGGGTTTCCATCGCGTGCATGCCGGTCAGCTGGAAGTGCGGCTGGATGCCGTTGTCCATCAGACGTTTGAGGTGCTCGGCGACCCAGGCCGGGCCTGCCGGCACGGTCATCTCGCTGTACGCTGCCTGAAAAAGGGGGTTGGCCAGGGACGTGCCTTCCAGGTATTCCGGATACAGCAGTTCCATGATGTTCATTTGGGTGGTGTTGATCGCCACAGTGACCTGATCCGGTTTTGGCGTCAGCTCGGCCAGCATGTGTCGCGTATCGTCAGACAACCACTTGGCCGCTTCGCCATCGCTTTCGGGGGCGAAGGAAATCGAGCCCCCGACCTGAATGATCATGTCCGGCACGGCTTCACGCACTCCGGCGATCAACTCGTTGAATTTGGACAGACGCTTGGAACCCTTGCCGTCCAGTTCGCGCACGTGCAGGTGCAAAACCGTTGCACCGGCCTCATAACAATCGACCGCCTTCTGCACCTGCTCGTCCATGGTCAGCGGGATGTCTTCGGGAAAGTCTTCCGGCATCCATTCCGGACCGTACGGGGCCACCGTGATGACGACCTTTTCCATGTTTTCCGGGTGCAGGGAATCGTCGAAGAATTGCATGGGTTACTCCTGTTCTTATTGGTTATCCGCCCAGCCGGGATCGTGCCCGGTGGGCGCAGTTACGAGTGCGAATGCAGAGGGGTCGATCAGTAAGTCTTGTCGCCGATGATCCCGGCACGCTCCATCTTGCGGTGGCACGGCGGGTAATCCATGACCGCGTAGTGCTGGGTGCTTCGGTTATCCCAGATCGCGATGCTGTTGGGCTTCCAGCGCCAGCGCACTTGATACTCGGGGATGTACGCCTGGCTGATCAGGTAACGCAGCAACTCACTGGCGCCCGGGTTGGCGTCCTGGCCGAAGCGCACGCGCTCGGGAGTGTGGTAGTTGCTGAAGTGGGTGGTGAAAGCATTGACGAACAACACCTTCTCGCCGGTTTCCGGGTGGGTGCGCACCACCGGGTGTTCGGCGTCCGGGTACAGGGCCTTGAGTGCCAGGCGCTTTTCGACAGGCATGGCCGCGCCAAAGCTGGCTTCGATGCTGTGGCGGGCGCGCAGGTCGGCGATCTTCGACTTCACATCATCAGGCAGGTTTGCGTAGGCTTCGACCATGTTCGCCCACATGGTGTCGCCGCCCACGGGTGGACATTCCACGCAGCGCAGCACACAGCCCATCGGTGGCGCCTCGCGCCAGGTGGCGTCGGTGTGCCAGGCATTTTCGTAGCGGTCCATCGGCTGGCCCGGCTTCTTGTAGATGCGCACCAGACCAGGGTGATCCGGGTCACTGCCAGCCACCGGATGATCCTCCAGCTCGCCGAAACGACGGGCGAAGGCTACGTGCTCGGCACGACTGATGTCCTGGTCGCGCAAAAACACCACTCGATGCGTGAGCAACTGGGCACGAATCTCGGCAAAAAGACCGTCGTCATGGATCGCATCGGCGAGGTTGACGCCGATCAGTTCCGCACCGATGTTGCAGGTCAATTGTTCGACTTTCATTGCAGGCCGCTCCCTTAAATGACGAAAATCGACGAGCCGGTGGTCTTGCGTGATTCCAGGTCGCGATGGGCCTGCACGGCATCCTGTAGAGCATAGTGCTGGTTAATCTCGATCTTGATGCGACCGCTGCCGACGTGATCGAACAGTTCGCTCGCCAGCGCGGCTTTTTCCGCAGGATCGGCGATGTAGTCGGCCAGGGCCGGGCGCGTCAGGAACAGCGAACCCTTCATCGCCAGCATGACCGGATCAAAGGCCGGGATCGGACCGGAAGCCGTGCCCACGCACACCATCAGGCCGCGACGCTTGAGCGAGTCCAGGGAGCCCATGAAAGTATTCTTGCCCACACTGTCGAACACCACGTTGACGCCGACGCCGTCAGTCAGTTCACGCACGCGCTGGGCGACATCTTCATGGCTGTAGTTGATGACATGGTCGCAGCCATGGGCGCGGGCGATTTCCCCTTTGACGTCGGTGGAAACGGTGCCGATGACCGTCAGCCCCAACAGCTTGGCCCACTGCGAAACGATCAGACCCACACCACCAGCGGCGGCATGCAGCAGAATGCTGTCGCCGACCTTGAAATCGTAAATGCGCCGCATCAGGTACGCCGACGTCAGGCCGCGCATGGTCATGGCCGCGGCGGTTTCGAAGCTGATGGTTTCCGGCAGTTTGATCAGCGGCGCGGCCGCGATCAGGCGCTCGGTGCTGTACGCGCCCAGCGTATTGAGAAAACCGGTGTAGGTGACGCGATCGCCGACTGCGACGTGAGTAACGCCCTCGCCCACGGCCTGTACGACGCCGGAGGCTTCAACGCCCATGCCGTTGGCCAGCGGGATCGGGTAGGTGCCATTGCGAAAGTAGGTGTCGGCATAGTTCAGGCCGACGGCCACATGACGCAGACGAACCTGACCCGGGCCAGGTTCCCCGACCTCGACGTCTTCATAACGAAGGACTTCGGGACCACCGGTTTCGTGGAAGCGGACGGCTTTGGCCATGTTTTCTTATTCTCCAGTCTGCAATGCGTCGATTTACGCTGACTGGACTGTAGGTCGCCGTCTGATGAGACGCTTCTCATCAGACGACAATGGCTTTTCATTTCATGACAATCGTCAGAAGTGCTCAGCGACCCGTTTGAGCGGGTAATTCGGTTCACGGTAGCCCCCCGGCCGCTGCCGTTCAGGCAACTTCACCTTCTCGCGCGGCACCTCCTCATAAGGAATACGGCTGAGCAAATCGGTGATGATGTTCAGGCGTGCCCGCCGCTTGTCATTGGAGTTGGCCACCAGCCAGGGGGCATGTCCGGTATCCGTCGACTTGAACATGTCATCGCGTGCGCGGGAGTAGTCATACCAGCGGCTGTAGGACTTCAGGTCCATGTCGGTGAGTTTCCAGATCTTGCGCCCATCCTTGATGCGTTCCTCAAGCCGGCGAGTCTGTTCTTCAGGGCTTACTTCCAGCCAATACTTGAGCAGGATGACGCCCGAGTCGACGATGGCGCGCTCCACCAGGGGGATGGCCTTGAGGAAACCGGCGACCTGCTCTTTGGTACAGAACCCCATCACCCGCTCGACACCCGCACGGTTGTACCAACTGCGATCGAAGATCACCACTTCGCCCGCCGCCGGCAGGTACGGCAGGTAGCGCTGCACATACATCTGGCTTTTTTCCCGGTCGGTCGGTGCAGGCAACGCCACCACCCGGAAGATCCGCGGGCTGACCCGTTCGGTCAGCGCCTTGATCGTTCCGCCCTTGCCCGCCCCGTCGCGGCCCTCGAAGACAATGCAGATCTTGATGCCCTTGTGCTTGACCCACTCCTGCAGCTTCACTATTTCGACATGCAGTCGGCGCAGTTCGCTCAGGTAGTCCTTGTTTGACATCTTTACGCTGTCGTCGCTTTTTTTGGCGCTTTTCTTATCCTTTGCCATCACCAAGACCTCACGAGTGCCTCATACGTTTATCGCCGTGAACCAACCGCGTCAGTCTAGTCCATGGCGCAACTGTCTACCGTCATCGAGCCTTTTCTTGCCGATCCACCTGATGGGTCAGCAAATAGCTGTCGACGGCGGCGCCTATTGTTGGAAAAAACGCCTGTTCGCCCAACTGCTCGAAGAGCCCGAATCGCTTGAGCTTGTCCTTGACCGGGTCTTTCATTTCGGCAATACACAGCTCGATGCCCGCGGCGTGCAACGTTTCGGTCAGTTCAACCAGCATGTCAGCAGAGGTCACGTCCACGCTGGTAACCGGTTCCGCGGTCACGACCAGCCAACGCACTGGCGTCGGCGATGCAGCCAAGGCATTCAGCACCCGGTCCTGGAACTGTTCGGCATTGGCGAAAAACAGCGGTGCATCCCAGCGAAACAGGACCAGCCCGGGGATAAGGCGCGCATCCGGATAGCGCTGAATATCATGGTAGCCCTTGAGACCTTCCACGCGTCCGAGCACTGCAGAATACGGACGCCAGCCATCCCACAGGAATTCGATGACGGCAATCACGATTGCCAGGCCAATGCCCTCAATCGCTCCGAACACGGCCACGCCCACGGTGCAGGCGATCGACAGCCAGAACTCCCAGCGTTGCATGCGATAAATGCGCCGCAAGTCGCTGACCTCGATCAAGCCGATGGCCGATGCAATGACGACAGCCGCCAGTGCACTGGTGGGTAAATGCTGCAGCAAGTTCGGCGCCACCATCAGCAGCAAGGCGACACACAGCGCGCCGACGACGCCGGTCAGCTGGGTTCTGGCACCGGCGGCCTCTGCCACGGGAGTGCGCGACGAACTGCTGGACACGGGAAACCCCTGAAAGAACCCGGCGGCGAGATTGGCTATGCCAAGCCCGACCATTTCCTGGTTCGGGTCGACATACGTGCGAGTCTTGGCGGCATAGACACGGGAAAGCACGCTGGTGTCGGCGAACGAGATGAGGGCCACGGCGCAGCCACCGATCAGCACGGGGACGATATCGGCGGTCGTGATCCAGGGGATGGCAAAAGAAGGCAAACCCTGCGGGAGGGAGCCGAGGATCGATACATTTGCCCGCTCGGCGAGGTCCAGCACACCCACGGCGACGGTCGCGCCGACCACGGCAATCAGAATGCCCGGCACGCGCTTCTGGCCCTTGAGTAGCAGGATGACTGCCAGGGTGGACAGGCCGACCGTGAACACGGTCCAGTTGGTCTCGCCCTCCATGACCGCCGTGGCGATGGCCCACAGGTTTCTCAGCGGTCCGTCAGCTTCGATCGAAAAGCCGAAGAGTTTCGGCAGTTGGCTGATCAATACGGTCAGGGCGATCCCGTTCATGTACCCGTAGCGGATCGGTTTGGACAGCAACTCGGTGACGAAACCAAGGCGCGCGATCCCCGCCAGGACGCAGACCGTCCCCGACACGATGGCCATCATGCCCGCCAGGGCGACTGCGCGCTGCGGATCACCGCCGGAGAGTGGCAGGACGACGGCGAGGATGACCGCAACCAATGAGGAGTCCGGGCCCAATACGAGAATCCGGCTAGGCCCGAACAACGCGTAAGCGAGTAGCGGGATGATGGTCGCGTAAAGACCATAAATGCCGGGCAGGCCTGATGCCTGCGCGTAGGCGATGCCGACCGGCACCAACATCGTGGTCAGCACCAGCCCGGCCATGATGTCGTGCCGCAGCCCGGCAATCGGGTATCCGCGCAACGTCAGCAGTCCCGGCATCCAGCGGCCCCAACCGGTCTGATCGCCCGCCTTCACCCGCGGTGCAATACGCCCCGGTTCCGGGACTGGGGGCGAAACATTGGAGTCGCTCATAGCTCGGTGGCCCCCTGTTGGGCAACCCGATGAATTGAAGGCACGGCATCCGCGCATTGAATGGCTGAAAAACAGCATAGCCGCTGGTGAAAGCGTATGCCTCGCCGCAGAGCAATCAGGTCGTGCAACGACGGCGAAGGCAAAGAAAAAGCCCGGATGACCCGCGATGACGATCTTGAGATCGCTATCGCTGGTCATCCGGGCTCCAAGAGCGACCCGTTACCTAAGTGCCATTATTCAACAACACTTCGGTCCAGCCTTGCTGCCGTAACGTGCTTCCTGGCGTTCCCGAAAGAACACTTCGTAGCTCATCACCGGTTTGTCCGGATGTTTGCTCTGCATATGTTCGACGTAGGTGTCGTAGTCCGGCATGCCCACCATCAGGCGCGCGGCCTGACCGAGGTATTTGCCGAGACGACTCAAGTCATTGAACATGGGCGCCCTCCTCCGTCACGCTTGTTGCGGCAGCGCCTGGTACGGTGCTTCTTTATCCGTACGCTCCTTGGTGCCCCAGGCGGCAATGCCGACCTTGAGCGCAAAGAACAGGATGCTGAAGACCACCAGCAGGAACAGCGCCGTCAGCGTTGCGTTGGTGTAGGCGTTGTAAATCACGTGATGCATCTGGTCGATGCTCTTCGCCGGAGCGAGGATCTGACCGTTGGCCAGCGCGTCGCTGTATTTTTTGGCCAGGGCCAGGAAACCGATCGCCGGGTTGGCATCGAACAGCTTGATAAAGCCTGCGGTGGTGGTGCAGATCAGCAGCCATACCGCTGGCAGCATGGTCACCCAGACATAACGCTGGCGTTTCATTTTGATCAGCACAACGGTCGCCAACATCAGCGCGATACCGGCCAGCATCTGGTTGGAGATGCCGAACAATGGCCACAAGGTGTTAATGCCGCCCAATGGGTCGATCACGCCCTGGTACAACAGATAACCCCACATCGCCACACAACCGGCGGTTGCGATCAGGTTGGCAGTCCAGGACTCGGTGCGCTTCAGGGATGGCACGAACGAGCCGAGCAAATCCTGCAGCATGAAACGTCCGGCACGGGTACCGGCGTCGACCGCGGTCAGGATGAACAGCGCTTCAAACAGAATCGCGAAGTGGTACCAGAACGCCATGGTGTTTTCACCCGGCAGAACGTGGTGCAGGATCTGCGCGATGCCGACCGCCAACGTTGGTGCGCCACCGGCACGGGCCAGAATGGTGGTTTCACCGATGTCCTTGGCCACTGCTTGCAGCGCTTCCGGGGTGATTGCAAAACCCCAGCTGCTGACCGTCTGAGCAACCGAAACAGCATCGGAGCCCACCAGCGCTGCCGGGCTGTTCATCGCAAAGTACACGCCCGGCTCGATCACCGAAGCCGCGACCATCGCCATGATGGCGACGAAGGATTCCATCAACATGCCGCCGTAACCGATGTAACGGGCATGGCCTTCGCTGGCCAACAGTTTCGGCGTGGTGCCGGAAGCAATCAGCGCGTGGAAACCGGAGACCGCGCCGCAGGCGATGGTGATGAACAGGAACGGGAACAACCCGCCTTTCCACACAGGGCCAGTGCCGTCGATGAACTGGGTCAGGGCCGGCATTTTCAGGTCGGGCATGGTGACCAGAATGCCGATCGCCAAGGCCACGATGGTGCCGATCTTCAGGAAGGTCGACAGGTAATCACGCGGGGCCAGAATCAGCCATACCGGCAATACCGCGGCGACAAAACCGTAGCCGATCAACATCCAGGTGATCTGTACGCCACTGAAGGTAAAGGCTTTGGCCCAGACCGGATCAGCGGCAATCTGCCCACCGAGCCAGATCGAACCCAACAGCAACAACACACCGACAATGGAGATTTCACCAATGCGGCCCGGGCGGATGTAGCGCATGTAGATGCCCATGAACATCGCGATCGGGATGGTTGCCATCACCGTGAACATCCCCCACGGGCTCTCGGCCAGGGCTTTCACGACGATCAGCGCCAGCACCGCGAGGATGATGATCATGATCAGGAAGCAGCCAAACAGGGCGATGGTCCCGGGGATGCGGCCCATTTCTTCACGGACCATGTCGCCCAGCGAGCGACCGTTGCGGCGGGTGGACATGAACAGGACCATGAAGTCCTGAACCGCACCGGCCAGCACCACGCCGGCAATCAGCCACAGTGTGCCGGGCAGATAGCCCATCTGTGCCGCCAATACCGGACCGACCAGCGGCCCCGCGCCAGCGATGGCGGCGAAGTGGTGACCGAAAAGTACGTGTTTGTTGGTCGGCACGTAGTCCAGGCCATCATTATTGATGACGGCGGGCGTGGCACGATTGGGGTCGAGTTGCATCACCTTGGTGGCGATGAACAGGCTGTAGTAGCGGTATGCGACGAGGTAGATAGCGACTGCTGCGACTACGATCCACAGGGCATTGATCGCTTCGCCGCGGCGCAGGGCCACGACACTTAGCGCAAACGCTCCCAGGACAGCCACGGCAAACCAGGCGAGGTGTTTAGCCAGACGGGGCATAGCGTGTCTCCTGCCGACAGCCAGTGACTGCGGCGGTAATTTTTATAATTGTGTCCGCGGTGCGGAGCTGGCCCAATATCCCCGCATGCCGTCTACAAATAAATCCGCGTTACTACGTACGTGGCATCTACGTAGTTCTACGTAGATGCGACTGACCTGTCAGCTGAATTGAAAAACCCCTGTGGGAGCCAGCCTGCTGGCGATGGCGGTGGCACAGTCAACATCAATGGTGAATGTCAGTCCGCTATCGCCAGCAGGCTGGCTCCCACAGGGGTTTGTATTTCAATTGGCGGACTGCACAGCCGCAGGTCATTCCGTCCAGCACCGCTACTGGACGCGCGTATCTTTGGCATATGATGCCGGGCCTTCGCCTTCCCTCGGTCCGGTCAGGAGCCAAGATGCAGCTCAAACACAAAATCGTCGCGCTCGGGATTCTGCCGCTGGTGTTGGCGATCGCCGTGATCTGCGCGCTGGTGATTTCCCTGAATCGCCAACTCGGCGATCAACAGGCGCAGCTGATCGAAGACAGCATTCTGGCCAGCAAGCGTGCCGAGCTGAAAAACTACGTGGAAATGGCGCAAAGCCTGATTGCGCCGCTGTACGACGACGGCCACGGTGACGCGCACGCTCAACAACAAGTGCTGGAAGAACTGCGCAAACTCAGCTTCGGCATCAATGGCTACTTCTTCGTCTACGACCGCGAGGGTCGCAGCCTGATGCACGCTCGCCAGTCCGAACTGGTGGGCAAATACCTGTGGGACATGAAGGACCCTCACGGTTTACCGGTGATTCAGGCGTTGCTCAAAAGCGCGCAATCAGGCGAAGGTTTTCAGCGCTACGCCTGGAACAAGCCCTCCTCCGGCCAGGTGACCGACAAGCTCGCCTATGTGGTGATGCTGGATCGTTGGGGCTGGATGCTCGGCACCGGCATCTACTTGGAAGACGTTGAACGCGCCACTCAACAGGCGCGCGACGAAGTTGCGCAAGGCATTCGCAAGACCATGCTGGCGATTGCTGCGGTGGCCCTCGTGGCCGTGCTGTTTGTCTTCGCCAGCGGCATGACGCTCAACGTCAGCGAGCATCGCCTGGCGGACAAAAAGCTTCAGCGCCTGACCCAGCGGATCGTCAGCCTCCAGGAAGAAGAGCGATCACGGGTTTCCCGGGAGCTGCACGACGGCATCAGTCAGGTGCTCGTCTCCATCAAGTTTCAGTTCGAACTGGCCAGCCTGCTGCTGGAGAATGACCAGGCGCAAGACAAGGGTCTGAGCACGCTAAAAGACGCCACGACGCGCCTCGGCGACGCGATTGGCGAGGTACGCAGCCTCTCTCACGACCTGCGTTCGTCACTGCTCGATACCCTTGGCCTGCCGGCGGCGATCGGCCAACTCGCCGCAGAATTCGAGCAGCGCAGCGGCCTCACCGTGACCTACGACGACAATGAATTCGACTGTGACCTGGTCGATGGCGCGGCGGTTTCGCTGTTCCGGATTGTGCAAGAAGGCCTGACCAACATCGAACGCCACGCGCAGGCTAAAAACGTTTCGATTACCCTGCACGGGTCGGAAGAAACTGTGCGGCTGACGGTGGTCGACGACGGTGTCGGTTTCAACGTCGCCCAGGTCGAACGTCGCCACGCGGGCATCGGCCTGCGTAATATCCGTGAGCGTGTCGAACATTTTGGCGGACGTTTTGACCTGATATCGATCCCCGGAAGAAGTGAGCTGGACGTGTTGCTGCCGATGAAAATGCCCGGCGCAAAACGCTGACTCAGCCCCATTACAACAAGAGTGAATACCCGCGATGAACCTGCCCTATCCGATCCGCGTTGCCCTGGTCGACGATCATTCCCTGGTCCGCGACGGGATCAAAGCGCTGCTCGCGGTCATGGCGCCCCTGGAAGTGGTGGGCGAAGCCGAGAGTGGCGCGGATGCCATCGAGATGGTCGGGCACTGCCAGCCAGACTTGTTGCTGGTCGACATCAGCCTGCGTGACATGAACGGGCTTGAGCTGACTCGCGTGCTGCGTAACCAGTATCCGGCGCTGAAGGTGCTGGTATTGAGCATGTACGACAATTATGAATACGTGAGTGAATCGGTTCGCGCGGGCGCCAGCGGCTATGTGCTGAAGAATTCACCGTCGCGGGAAATCATTGCAGCCATCGAGGCCATCGCCAGTGGCGGTACGTTCTACAGCGCCGAAATCGCCCAGCGGCTGATTGCCGACAAAAGCACCGACAACGAGCTGACACCCCGCGAGAGCCAGGTGTTGTACAAGATGGCGCAGGGGCTGAACAACAAGGAAATGGCCCGCGAGCTGGACATTAGTGTGCGTACGGTGGAAACCCATCGCCTGAGCATCCGTCGCAAACTCAACATCGACAAACCCGCGGCCCTGGTCAAATACGCGATCGATCACGGGATCATTTCGCGCTAGCGAACAGCCTCACACCGTCCCTGGATTGACGACCTTTGCCGTGCGGATAAACAACGCCCGCACCTTGTCCCAGAAATTGCCCCCCAGCACAAAAAAGCTGCCGATCAGCATGGCGTCGCCCAGCACCTGCAACTGCCACAGGTTCGGTCTGAAACCAGGCCAGAACGTGTCGACGTAGGGTTCAAGAAAGGCCGAGATCAGCGGCAGACAAAACATCACGATACCGATTCGATGACGAATCGGCCCTACTTCGGCATCGACTGACGGCGCAATCCCGGACACGTAACCGAATACTTTGCTTTTCAACTGCTGGAACCCGGCCTTGCCCATGACAGCAATGACGACGATCAGCAGGACTTTATTGCTGATGAACAAAACGCCGGTCAGCGCGGCGATTCTTGAGCCTGGAATGTCGAGCGCCGCGGCGATCGGCACCATCAGCCACGAGCCCAACATCAAGCAAATAATGGCGATACCCACTTTGAAGCGCCAACCAGCGGAATGAGGTTCAGCCTGACCTTGGGGGTTACTCATGAGTGTCCTGCCTATAAGTGATCGCAGAAGGTTTGAGGGTGCTTGAGAAGCTTAGCAGCCGGTTGCTCATTTGGACGGCTATGCTCCAGTGACCTTCCCTGGTTGGACGATACCCAATGCATCGAGGCCGTTCCCTGCTGAGGCTGCCAGGCCACCTCCTCTTGCTCGGCGCACTTGGCCTGAGTGGCTGCGTGCGGCTGGGGCCGGACTTCCAGCCGCCGGGCGAGCCTTGGGTCGAACAGTGGAACACCGCCGCCCTTGAACACGCCAGCCAACGCGGGACAAACCCGGATATTCGTCAGTGGTGGCAAGTCTTCAACGATCCGCTGCTTAATCAGCTGATCGCCGCGTCCGATGCCCATAACTCCAGCCTGAAGATCGCCGGCCTGCGCGTGATGGAAGCCCGTGCCCAGTTGGGCATTGCGCAAAGCGGGCTCTATCCGCAATTGCAGCAAGCCAGTGCTGACAGTCTGTACTTCAACCGCCGCCAATCGGGTGGCACCAATCCACAGGACAGCCATTTCTGGCAATACAGTGCCGGCTTTGATGTCGGTTGGGAGCTGGACTTCTGGGGCCGTTTCAGCCGAGCCATCGAATCGTCCGACGCCAGTTACTTTTCGGCCCAGGCCAACTATGAAGATGTGCTGGTGTTGCTGCGCGCCCAGGTCGCAGACACTTACTTCTCGTTGCGCACCACCGAGGCGCGATTGCGCGTCGCCCGGGAGAACGCCAAACAGCAAAAGCGCAATTTCGAAATCACCGAAAAACTGTTCAACAGCGGCCAGCAAGCCGAACTCGACCTGCAACAAGCCAAAACCCAATACCTCGGCACGCTGAGTACCATCCCCAATTTCGAAGACCAGCTGCAACGAACCCGCAATGCCTTGGCCGTGCTGATCGGGCAACCGCCCGGCACATTGCCGCAGGTGGCGGAAAACCAAGGGCTGATCCCGTTGGTCGATCGCGTCGTGCTCCAGGATGTTCCGGCCAATCTGCTGCTACGCCGGCCCGATGTGCGTGCCGCCGAGCTGAATGTCGCCGCCCAGTCGGCATTGATTGGCGTGGCTGAAAGTGATTTCTATCCGTCGCTGACCTTGCTCGGCAGCATCGTCTGGTCGGCTGACACCCTCAACGGGACGTCCAGAAGCCTGGACCTGATCGGCGGCCCCAGCCTGCGCTGGAACCTGTTCGACCATGGCCAGATCAGCAACAACGTGCGCGTCCAGGATGCGCGGTTGCAGCAACTGATCGAGACGTATCGCGACAAAGTCCGCCAGGCTGCGCGCGAGGCTGACGATGCCGCCACTGGCCTGATCAAATCGCTGGAGCGCGAACGCATCCTGAGCGAGGCCGAAGTCGCTGCCAAACGCTCGCTGGTGCTGGCCAGCGCGCAATACCGCGAAGGTTATTCGGACTTTCAGCGCGTGCTGGATGCGCAGCGCGCACTGCTCGAACAACAGGACAACTACCTGGTTGCCCGCAGCAACGCCGTGAGCAATCTGATTGCCCTGTACAAATCCCTGGGCGGCGGTTGGTACAGCGCCCAGCCCAAAGTTGATCAAGCCACCCGCCAGCAGATGGAAAAACGCACCGATTGGGGCGACCTGCTGACCGAGCCCGCCGCCCCTCTGCCCCACAAGGTAAACAGCCATGAGTGAAGCCGTGCAGCCTGTCCCCGAGGCGCCCGCACCTACACCTCCAGCGCCTCCCCCGCCTGCCGCCGACCCGGCGAAAAAAGGCATCAAATGGGTGCTGCTCCTGATTCTCCTGAGCCTGGCGTGGCACCTGCTGGCCGACCGCTTCACGCCCTATACGCAACAGGCACGGGTGGGGGCCTTCGTCATTCCGGTCGCCTCGGAAGTCGCCGGCCGGGTGATCCGCGTCAACGTGCGCAACAATCAGGACGTCCAGGCCGGCGACGTGCTGTTCGAGGTGGATCCGCAGCCGTACCAGATTGCCGTGGACCGGGCGCGCGCAGACCTTGAATCGACCCGTCGACAGATCGGCGCCAGCACCGCCGGTATCGCCTCGGCGCAAGCCAACTTGCGGGCCGCGCAGGCCAACGAACTCAAGGCGAAACAGGACAACCAACGTCTGGAAGGCTTGTACCGCGAGGACCCTGGCACCATTTCCGTACGCTTGCTCGAAGTGTCTCGCGCCAACCGTGAACAGGCGGTCAGTCAAGTCGCTGCCGCCCGCGCCGAAGTGCAACGGGCGCGCGAGCAAGAAGGCGGCAACGAGGAAGACAACGCCCTGTTGCGCAGCGCCGCCACGGCGCTGTCAAAAGCCGAACTGGATTTGTCCAACACGCAGATTCGCGCCCGCTCGGCGGGGCTGATCACCGATCTGCGCACCGACGCCGGGCAGTTTGCCGCGGCTGGTGGCGCGGTCATGACCCTGATTGCCATCCATGACGTGTGGATCAGCGCGGACATGACCGAAAACAACCTCGGTCTGGTGAAAGTCGATACGCCAGTGGCGATCGTCCTGGATGCGCTACCGGGCGAAGTGTTCGAGGGACGGGTGCGAAGTGTCGGTTACGGGGTCAGTGTCGGACAGACGCCCGCGCCTGGCACCTTGCCCAGCGTGCAAAACAGCCGCGACTGGCTGCGGCCGGCCCAGCGGTTTCCAGTGATTATCGAGTTCTCCGAGGATGCCCGGAAAACCTTGCGCGACAGCCGCGCCATCCGTGCCGGCGGGCAGGCTGAAGTCATGGCCTTTCCCACCCAAGGCAACCCGCTGAACCCGCTGGGTCGCGTGTTTGTGGGGTTTATGAGCTGGCTTTCGTATGCCTACTAAACACACGCCCCGGGAACAGCGCGCATTGCGACTCGCTACCGGCACGGCGTTGTGCCTGGCCGCGAGCTTCGGCCTCGGTTTGCCGATCCCCTTTCTGGCGCCGGTGCTGTGCCTGATCCTGCTGGCCTCGATCAATCGTCCGCTACCGTTCAAGGCTGCCGTGGTGCTCGCTCTGGCCGCGATGTTAACCACGGGCCTCGGCCTGTTGTTGATCCCGATCCTGCGCTATTACCCCGTCAGCGGCGTACTGCTGATCGGCCTGAGTCTGTTCCTGGTGTTCCGTTTCGGTCTGCGCGGCGGCAATGCCCTGATCGTGACCTTTCTGGTGATTGGTCTGACCATGATTTCCTCGGCCGGCGTCGCCGAATTCGATCTGGCGGCGATGGTTATCGGTGCCCTGGTCAAGGGGCTAATGCTCGCCGTTGCGGTCGTGGCGCTCAGTCACGGGCTATTCCCCGATCCGGCGAATGCCCCTTCCCCGCCGCCCGCCCCACCCCTGCCCGCCGAAGAAGTCAGCCGGGTGGCGCTACGTGCAACCCTGATTGTATTGCCGACGTTTCTGCTGGCGCTGGTCGACCCC
The DNA here is from genome assembly GCF_054897715.1 of Pseudomonas sp. RT6P73. Classification (NCBI taxonomy): domain Bacteria; kingdom Pseudomonadati; phylum Pseudomonadota; class Gammaproteobacteria; order Pseudomonadales; family Pseudomonadaceae; genus Pseudomonas; species Pseudomonas sp. RT6P73. The sequence continues at coordinate 2,687,189 of NZ_JBUBUV010000002.1, forward strand.
GCCGGCTATTTGCCGATCATCCTCAAGGCCGTTAGCCTCGGTCAGCAAAGCTCAACCACAAACGCCCACAACGCCGGTCGTGAACTCGTCGGGTCGACCTTGCTCGCCGGTTTGTTGGCGATCCTGTTCTGGAGTGCCCTCAGCCTGTTTGTGCACCTGTGGATGTTCTATTTGTGGATGCTGTTGTTCAGCCTGGTGCTGGCGCGCAAGCTCTACGCCCTGAGCCCGACCCGGTTCAGCCCGGGGTTCTGGCTCAACACCCTGATCACTCTGATCATCCTGTTGGGCCAGTCAGTTCAGGACAGCGCTGCCGGCAAGGACGTGTACACGGCGTTTGCCGTGCGCATGGGTTTGTTCCTCGCCGTCACGTTGTATGCCTGCCTGATGGTTTATCTGCTTGAGCAGCGGCCGAAACAAACTCAGGGATTAACCTGATAGCCCTTGCCCTGCAGACAACTGCTGTACGCCGTTGAAGTGGTCGCAGCACTGGTTTTCTCTTGTGCCCGACGCTCCTGACGCTGACGCGAACCGCCCACCACGGCGCCTGCTACCGCCGTCTCTTTGGCACGATTCTGCCGATAGTCCTGCTTCGTATCATCATCGACGCGATCATAAAACTCGTCATGCTGACGTCCGCGCACTTGTGCCCCGGCCGCTCCGGCGGCGGCACCCGCAGCAGCACCGCGCACTCGCCCTCCCGAAGCAGGCTGCGCGGTCGACGCGGCCTGACTGGACGCGATGCTATTGCATTCATTGATGTCCAGTTGGGTCTGTTGCGAAGTCTGCCCTTTCATCGGTACGACCGTCGCCGCCCAACCCTGGGTACAGGCAACCGCCAATGCGATGCTCAGGCTGATGGATGACACCTTGCTCATAATGACCTCCAAAGCAGCCCGTCACTCAGCAAGAACCCAGGGTGGTTGGACCGCTGATAACTGATCCCAGGCTTGATTCAGCAACAAAGAGTGTAGATCACGCGGCACTCACGCTCAGCGCGGTGCTGCCTGATCCGGACGGCGAACAGGATTCTTTTCGATCGTTTTGGCGTGATGGCCTAACCTCATAGGTTAAGCGACCCACAACAGAGTCGAGCACTCCTATGCGTAATGCATTGAAGTTAATGATTTTCGCCGTGCTCACGCTGCTTGGAACCAGTGGTGGAGCGCTGTCGGCCGCCGACTTGCCGGCAATGCCAACCCCTATGTCAGGCACTGTGCCTGTTGCCATCTCTGCAAGCGAGCTGCAAGACCTGCAAATCCGCCTTGACCGAATCAAGCAACAGATTTCGCTGGCTAATAACCTGACCCAGATGGTCGGCCTGCAAGATTCCGTGCAGTTGTTTATCAGTGATGTGGATAGCCTGCAGTCGTCCCTGCTGCCCGAACAGAAGCAGTTGCAGGCCCAACTTGATGTACTGGGCCCGGTATCGGTGGAGGATGTCGCATCAGAGAAGTCGGATATCGCGACGCAAAGAGCCTATCTGTCCGAGCAAAAGACCAAAGTCGACGCCAACCTGAAAACCCTGACGGCGCTTAGAAATAATGCTGCCGGCCTCATCACTCAAATTGCCGGTATTCGACGCAGCCTGCTGGAAACCGAAGTCACGCTGCGTAGCGGCAGTATTCTAGGGCCGTCGTTTTGGGCGCCGTTGTTTAGTCCCCTCAAGGAGGACCGCCAACGGCTGAGTGATTTCATCCAGCAGGCCTCCAGCGCAATCAAGGCCGCCTGGCAACCCGGCGAGCGCCTGTTTGCCGTCTTGCTGATCGTGCTGGCCGTGGGTATTTGGTCCTGGGGCCGAAGAATCGCGGAGCGCGGGCTGGCCTGGCTTTGCATTCATCGAATGCCTGAAGGCCGTTTGCGGCGAAGTTCGCTCGCACTGGCTTCTGTCGTGGCCACGCTATTGACCACCGCGTGTGCGATGCACCTGCTGTTTTATGCGCTCACTCGACAACTGCCGTTGACACCGATGATTCAGAACTTTGCCGATGAATTCGAAAAACTCATCTATGTCTGCATCCTGATTACCGGTTTGAGCCGGGCGTTGTTATCGACCAAACATCCATCCTGGCGGTTGCCGGCAATCGCCGATCCCGTGGCCTTGGCGATCGAGCCCTTCCCCAGAATATTGGCCGTCACGCTGCTGATTCTGGTAGGTCTGGCACAAATCACCAACGTCACCGGCATGAGCCCCTCCGCGATACTCTTTGGCCGAGGGGTGATCGCGTTCGTGGTCACCCTGATTATCGGTGCGTTGTTCCGGCGTGCCAGCAAAGCCCGAAGAGCCGTGGTGGCCACCGGTGAAGCACCCGAATCGAGTACCACCATCGCCGGCCTGATCTATTCGTTTGCCGGCATTGCCATTTTTGTCGCGATGCTTGCGCTGCTGATCGGCTATATCTCCCTGGCAAGGTTCATCACTTACCAACTGGTCTGGGGATTTATCATCCTCTCGGGCTTTTATTTGCTGATTCAGTTACTCAAAGACAGCTGTGAGTACCTGTTTTCACCCAAGAGCGCCAGCGGCAAGGCGTTCAAACAGTTGCTCGGGATTGGCGATGTGCGCCTTGAGCAAGTGTCGGTCATTTTGTCCGGAGTCGGTCGCGCCGCTTTAATGCTGCTGGGCGTCATTTCACTGTTTGTGGGTGGCGTCGGCACAACGCTCGGCCAACTATTCACTCAGATGTTTGCCATTCTCGGCGGCGACGGCTTGCGCAAATTCAATATCATCCCGGGCCACTTGGTGAATGCGCTGCTGGCCCTGTTCATCGGTATCTACTTGATTCGCTCACTGCGCCGATGGCTGGATAACGAGTTTCTGCCGAAAACCGATATGGACCCCGGCATGTGTGCCTCCCTCAGCACACTGTTCGCCAATATCGGCTACGCCTTGGTGATTCTGATGACGTTGTCATCCCTGGGCATCAAGTGGACCAACCTGGCGTGGATCGTCAGCGCCTTGTCGGTGGGGATCGGTTTCGGTTTGCAGGAAATCGTCAAGAATTTCGTCTCAGGGCTGATTCTCCTGACCGAACGCCCGGTCAAGGTCGGCGACCTGATCAGCATCAGCGGTGTCGAAGGCGACATCCGCCGCATCAACGTCAGGGCCACCGAAATACAACTCAGTGACCGCTCGATCGTCATCGTGCCCAACTCCCAACTGATTTCGCAAAACCTGCGCAACGTCACCCTCGGCGGCAGTGCACAAGGGGTGGCGACACTTGAACTGGTGTTCCCATTGGACATCGATCCCGAGCAAGTACAAAACCTGCTTTACAGCACCTACGCCGAACACGAAACCATCCTCGATAAACCGGCGCCCTTCGTTCGATTCAGCAAACTGAGCCCCGATGGCATCACGCTGACGGTCACCGGTTACGTCAGCAGCCCGAGAATCGTCGGCACGACCAAGAGTGATCTGCTGTTTGAAATCCTCAAGCGGTTGGGTGCGGCGGGTATTGAACTGGCGAAACCGGCGTCTACGGTATGAGATCAAAAGATCGCAGCCTCGTTTCACTCGACAGCGCCTACAGGGAACGTGCACACCTGTAGCAGCTGTCGAGTGAAACGTGGCTGCGTTGAATGGTCTAGTTGATCATCGTGCTGTTGTAGTCCCCCGTCAGCCCCTCAAGATGATGCTTGTATCGCGTCAGCAATCTGGACAGCCCGGCCTGGTTGTATTCCAGGTTTTTCAGCGTCTCAAGGTGCATTGAAAACCCCCGCCACACCCCCGCCACGACAATGATCTCTTCACCCGCGGTCCTGCGTCGGCGGCCTACTTCCGCGACGGCGCTGATATCGGAAAAGAGGTCTTCGGCGCTCTGAAGCTCGTTATTAAGGCCTTCGACCAACCGCGTAATCGACTCGATCTCCAGGTCCAGATTGTTGCGTGAGGTCGCGAGCTGAGTGTATTTGATGCCGTCAGAGACTACCCCCAACACCTTCCTGACCAGCTCAATGCCTTGTTTGACGGCTTCCTTTTTCGGATTGGCCATGTCCAGACCGTCCAATATTTTTCCGTCCGGAATGTAATTCTTGTACATGTCGGCCAGGTTGAACTCGCGAATCACGTCCTGTGCCTTGATCAACGTGTCCCGCTGCTCCACGCACGTCGCTTTATTGAGGTGGTGATCATTGAGCTGGGCCAGAATCCTGGCTTTGCGGTCGCGCGCGACCTTCAGCGGTTCATCTGTGCGCTCACCGATTTCGATCTTGTAAAGGCTTTGGACTTCGCTCTCAAGCAGCCGCGAACGCGCAATGAATTTCGCCTCTACGCCCTCCAGCATCGTCTCGATGTTGCCTTTGACATTGGCCAGTTCATCGGCCACCAGCGCCCGATCTTCCGGGGTCAGGTCATGCCTGGCCAAGGCTCCGTTCAATTCATCGAGCACTTCAAACCACTGTTGCCCGGAGGCGTTGTTCAGTGCGGTCAGCAAGACCGGGAATGATTCACGCAGGGTGGTATCGATATTGTTCAAATACGCGACCACACGGTGGGCTCGCTCCTGCAGCACGTCCGGCCGTTCATTTCTGAAGTTCGCCAGCCTGGAGATATCACGAATGGTTTGAATGATGTTTTTTACGTCAATGACCGGAATAACCGGGGTGTCGATCGGCGTCACACTGCTCATGGCAATAATCCTTTTGTCCGCTGGGCAAATCAGTTGAAGGTTTTTTTGTATTCTTCGAGGGCTTCGTTAAACACCGCCACCAAGTCACCGGCGGTGTTCTTCACGTCACGCCACGGTTCGATCACCTGCGCGAATTCGGCAACAAACGAGGTCAGGCGCAAGGCGTTGTTGATGCGTCCGAACTGGTCGGCCGATGAATCAACCTTGCTCAAAATGGTTTGCCACATCGTGTTCAAGATATTGAGTGCCGCTTCAGCGCCGGCCATGCGGATGCCGATATCACCGAAGTTGGACATGGAACTTTCGATGGCGCTCTGCAAGTTCTCTTTGCCACTGACGGCCAGTTCCAGCGCGTCGATTTCGGTTTTAAGGGCATTGCGCTCTTTACGGGCGGTTTCGGCTTTCGGGCCGAAGATCGAACCTGAAATCGGCCAGAAAATCGGCAGGCCTCCCGAGAACGACATGCCGACGTAATAGTCGTAATCCTTGTCGAGCTGGGTGATCCGCTCCTTCTTGTCCTTGATCGTTTCTTTGGTACTGGCGATGGATTCGAGCAAGTTGTTGCGCTCCATCAAGTCGTACTTGCCCTTCACTTCGGACTGCAAGCCAAAGACGCGTTTACCGCTGGACAGCTCTCCGCCCGACAGCTCGATCTTGAAATTGGACAGGCGATCTTTCAGCTCCTGGGTCGCGCTTTGCTGGCGTTTGATATCGACCTTCATCAGCTCGATGATTTCCGTCACGGCAGAAGCCACTTCTCCGTCGTCGGACGTATAGCGGATGCCTTCGAGATCGTTTTGGCTCATCTCGCCCAGCGTCGTTCTGACGCGGTCCATGATGGGCATTTCCTTGATGACGGAAATGATTTCGCTGCCACTGCTGACGATGTTTTTGGCGGCGGAACTCAGGTCGATACTTTGCTGGACGATTTTATTTTCCACCGCATCCCAGCTGGCGGCATGAATTCTGATTTTCTTGAACAACACCTGGATATCGCTGGGTTCCAGCCCGGCGATGTCCACGTGGGTGTACTTCAGGTATGACTCAACCTCCGGCAACTCGCTGGGCAGCGCGAGGCCTTTCTTTACATACTGTTTTATCTGGATCACATCTTCTTTGGTAAAGATCCCAGCGCTGCGGGCCACGCCGGGAAACTCTCCCGAGATAAGTTGCAGTACCGCTTTTGGAAGGTCATGGCTGGTTTCTGATTCATTCAACAGCACAGTCATTGTGTTTGCCTCGGTTCGTTAAAATCGATACACGACTTGTATCGACGAGCAGAAACCTAGATGACCTTTGCGCTTGACTCAAATCAGACTAAATACCATACAGATCGCGTAACCATCTGATCTTGAACGAATAAATATCAGAATTGAAAAATCCTGAAACATCGAGCCACAGTTGCAGGAAATGACCTACAGACGCGGATTATAGAAAACGCCTGAACTCGTACAAGAATTTCAAGTTTGCAATAACCGCTTTTTTTATTAGTGCGATCAGCGCTGACTCGTGCGTTTTAGCGTTTCGCTCGGCAACTCTTTGAACAACGCTCGATAACTGCTGGAAAACCGCCCCAAATGCCAAAACGACCAATTCATCGCCACTTCGGCAACGGTGGTGTCATTCGGCGTTCGAGCGAGCAATTCGCGGTGGGCGCTGTTGAGTCGTCGCAGGCGCAGCCAGTGGGTCGGTGTCATCCCGGTGAAGGCCTTGAACGCGTGCTGCAACTGACGCAGAGAAACCCCGGCCACCTGGGAAAGCTCCATCAGATTGAGGGTTTCTTCCGGTGAATCGGCGGCCCACTCACCGATGCGTTTCATCACCGCGCGTTCTTCGGTGCGCCGCTGCAGGCCGCCCCGATCGAGGCACACGCAGGCGTTGTCGAGGATGTACAGGCAGTCTTCGAGCAGTTGCTGAGTCAGCGCTTCTTTGCTGGGCGGGTCGAGGGTTTCGGCGAGCCGGGTCAAGGTGCCGCTCAACCAGCGGCTGAACAATGCGTTCTGCCCCGAGTTCAGCGGCGACATGAACAAGCCTTCCAGCCGCGCGACATTCAAGCCGTGGCGCTGAACGAACTCCGGACCGAACACCACGGCGATTTCCTGGTAGTTCTCCGGGGTGATCCAGATGTTGCGGCTTTCGCCATTCAACACGTACAGCGCGTTGTCGCTGCGATCGAAACAGAACGCCAGCGAACCCTGGGGCGCGCTGAAATTCTGCTCGACCCGGGTGTTCATCTGCTCTTCGTAAATCTCCACACCTTGCAGGTCCAGGTAGCGCACGCGCCCGGCGAAATGCCCCGGCGACATCTGCTGATAATGCTGGACCCAACCCGGCGTGGCGCGAATTTGCGCGGCGACATCGTCGGTGTTGAACGCTTGAACCTGGATCGGACTGGACGCTGACATGAAAGACCTTACGCACTCGTTTGGTGCGTTTTGGTGCTGCTTAAAGTGGATAGATGGAACCGCAAGGCTCGCCCAAGATAGTCGTCAACGCGTCTCAGGGGAAGTGTGTGGTGGATGAAACCGCCCTCCCCCGGCGTTAATAAAACCAATAACGAGGTCTTTATGAATGTCCCTTTCGATCAGCTGTTCACGTGGCTGAAAGATCACAAGATTACCGAAGTCGAGTGTGTGGTCAGTGACTTGACCGGCATCGCACGCGGCAAAATTGCACCCACTAACAAGTTCCTGCATGAGCGAGGCATGCGCCTGCCGGAAAGTGTGCTTTTGCAAACGGTAACCGGGGACTTTGTCGACGACGACATCTACTACGACCTGCTCGACCCCGCCGACATCGACATGGTCTGCAAACCCGTCGCGGATGCGGTCTACGTGATTCCATGGGCCATCGAGCCGACCGCCATCGTGATCCACGACACCTTCGACAAGTTCGGCAACCCGATCGAACTGTCGCCGCGCAACGTGCTGAAGAAAGTATTGCAGCTGTACACCGACAAAGGCTGGCGGCCGATTGTCGCGCCGGAAATGGAGTTCTACCTGACCCAGCGCTGCGAAGACCCGGACTTGCCGCTCAAGGCGCCGCTGGGTCGTTCGGGCCGTGCGGAAAGCGGTCGTCAGTCGTTTTCCATCGATGCGGCCAATGAGTTCGATCCGCTCTTCGAAGACGTCTACGACTGGTGCGAACTGCAAGGCCTGGACCTCGACACGCTGATCCACGAAGACGGCCCGGCGCAGATGGAGATCAACTTTCGGCATGGCGATGCGCTGGACCTGGCCGACCAGATCACCGTGTTCAAACGCACCATGCGTGAAGCGGCGCTCAAGCACAACGTTGCGGCGACCTTCATGGCCAAGCCGATTGGCGATGAGCCCGGCAGCGCCATGCACATCCACCAAAGCGTGGTCGACATCGCCACCGGGCAGCCGATTTTCGCCAATGCCGACGGCACGATGAGCGAGCTGTTCCTGCACCACATCGGCGGCTTGCAAAAGTACATCCCGAAAGTGCTGCCGATGTTCGCGCCCAACGTCAACTCGTTCCGCCGATTCCTGCCGGACACTTCGGCACCGGTCAACGTCGAATGGGGCGAAGAAAACCGCACCGTCGGCCTGCGTGTGCCGACCTCCACGCCGGATTCGATGCGCGTGGAAAACCGCTTGCCGGGGGCTGACGCCAACCCGTACCTGGCGATCGCGGCCAGTTTGTTGTGCGGTTACCTGGGCATGGTTGAACGCATCGAACCGAGTGCGGCGGTGCAAGGTCGAGCCTACGAGCGCCGCAACCTGCGCCTGCCAATCACCATAGAAGATGCGCTGACGCAGATGGAAGAATGCGAAACCATCGGGCGGTATCTGGGCGATAAATTCGTGCGCGGTTACGTGGCGGTCAAGCGTGCCGAACACGAGAACTTTAAACGGGTGATCAGCTCCTGGGAGCGTGAGTTTTTGATGCTTAGTGTCTGAAAACCACGCGAAATCACGCGTTCCCCTGTAGGAGCGAGGCTTGCCCGCGAAGAGGCCGGTACATTCAACATCACCGTTGACAGTCAGTCCGCCTTCGCGGGCAAGCCTCGCTCCTACACAGTCTAATAACAAAAGAGGTGTCGTTATGCGTCTATTGAAATCCATGGTTCCGGCCGCGCTGGCCGCGCTGTTCAGTGCCGTTGCCCAGGCTCAGCCCACCGTCAGCGTCTACAACTGGACCGATTACATTGGCGAAACCACCCTCGTCGACTTTCAGGCCAAGACCGGGATCAAGGTGATCTACGACGTCTTCGATTCCAACGAAACCCTTGAGGGCAAATTGCTCGCCGGCCGCACCGGGTATGACGTGGTCGTGCCGTCCAACCACTTCCTCGCCCGTCAGGTGAAGGCCGGTGCGTTCCTCAAGCTGGACCGCGCACAGTTACCCAACTTCAAGAACCTCGACCCTAAACTGTTGGCGTTGCTGGAGAAAAACGATCCGGGTAACGCGCATTCCGTGCCGTACCTGTGGGGCACCAACGGCATTGGCTACAACGTCGACAAGGTCAAGCAAGTGCTCGGCCTCGACCGCATCGATTCCTGGGCCGTGTTGTTCGAACCGGAAAACATCAAGAAGCTCAGCCAGTGCGGCGTGTCGATGATGGACTCGGCGGATGAAGTGTTCCCGGCAATTCTCAATTACATGGGCATGGACCCGCGCAGCGAGAACCCCGAGGACTTTAAAAAAGCCGAAGCCAAGCTGTTGAGCATCCGGCCTTACATCACCTATTTCCACTCGTCCAAGTACGTCTCGGACCTGGCCAACGGCGATATCTGCGTGGCCTTCGGCTATTCCGGTGACGTGTTCCAGGCCGCGAACCGGGCCAAGGAAGCCAAGAACGGCGTGAACATCGCCTACGCCATTCCGAAGGAAGGCAGTAACTTGTGGTTTGACCTGCTGGCGATTCCCGCTGATGCCGGCAACCCGAAGGACGCCCACGCTTTCATCAACTACCTGCTCGATCCCCAAGTAATTGCCAAGGTCAGCGCCTCGGTCGGTTACGCCAACCCGAACCCGGCCGCCAAGCAATACATGGACGCGGAGCTGGTGAATAACCCTGAGGTTTATCCACCCCAGGAAGTCCTCGACAAACTCTACATTTCCACCACCCCGCCCCAGGCGATCATGCGACTGATGACCCGTTCCTGGAGCAAAGTGAAGTCCAACAAATGAATAACGAACACGCACATTCCTATTACGCGGCGACAGCCAAGAGCCTGACGCCCTACCCCACGCTGGCCTCGGACCTTGTGGCCGATGTCTGCGTGATCGGCGGCGGGTTCACCGGCGTCAACACGGCGATCGAGCTGGCTCAACGCGGGCTCTCGGTAATTCTCCTGGAGGCCCGGCGGATCGGCTGGGGCGCCAGCGGGCGCAATGGCGGGCAACTGATCCGCGGCATCGGACATGACGTCAGCGGTTTCACCCGTTACGTCGGTGAGGATGGCGTGCGCTATCTGGAGCGTGCGGGTATCGAATCGGTGGAACTGGTGGGCAATCGCATCCGTGAACACGGGATTGAGTGCGACCTGCGCTGGGGGTTCTGCGAACTGGCCAACACCAAGGCGCAGTTCGCGGCGTTCAAGGCGGAGCAGGAAGGTCTGGCCGAGTCAGGTTACGTCCATGAAACCCGCCTGGTCGGGCCGGAGCAGATCCGCGAGCAAGTGGTGAATTCAGGCGTCTATGCCGGCGGTCTGGTCGACATGGGTTCGGGCCATTTGCATCCGCTCAATCTGGTGCTGGGCGAAGCAAGATTGGCGCAATCCCTTGGCGTGCAGATCTTCGAACAGAGCCCGGTGCTGGAGTTGATCCATGGCAGCACGGTGCAGGTTCGTTGTGCCGGCGGCACGGTGCGCGCCGGCAGTCTGGTGCTGGCCTGCAACGCACACCTTGAAGAGCTTGAACCGAAACTCAGTGGCAAAGTGCTCCCAGCCGGCAGCTACATCATCGCCACCGAGCCGTTGGCGCCTGGGGTTGCAGCGCAGTTGATCCCGCAAAACCTGGCGTTGTGCGACCAGAAAGTCGGCCTGGACTACTACCGGCTCTCGGCGGACCGGCGCTTGCTGTTCGGCGGAGCCTGCCATTATTCCGGGCGCGATCCGGCCGACATCACCGCGTACATGCGCCCGCAGATGCTCAAGGTCTTCCCGCAACTGCGCGATGTGCGCATCGACTATCAATGGGGCGGCAGGATTGGCATCTCCGCCAATCGTTTCCCGCAGGTCGGCCGCTTGAGTCAGCACCCGAACGTGTTTTATGCCCAGGGTTACTCCGGGCATGGGCTGAACGTGACGCATTGGTGCGCGAAGCTGTTGGGCGAAGCGATCCATGCCGGGCACAGTAAAGGGTTCGATGTGTTCAGCGCGGTGCCGCATATGACTTTTCCGGGCGGGCCGATGCTGCGTTCGCCTTTGCTGGCGCTTGGGATGTTCTGGTATCGCTTGCGCGAAATGTTTGGCTAGAAATCTTCGTAGCTGACCCACCGCTATCGCGGGCAAGCCCGCTCCCACAAGGATCCTCGTCGTTCACAAATGTAGTGATCACCGAAAATCCTGTGGGAGCGGGCTTGCCCGCGATGAACGATGACACGGTCTATCAGGCATTTGCCCTTTCGATTTGCTCAATCGCGAGGCACTTCTATATTGAGGAGGTGCTCTGACTTTCCTGCGTCCTGGCGAGTGCGGCCTATGGCTACGACTGACCAACTGATCATCTGCGAGCACTGCGACTGTGTGTATGAAAAAGTCACGCTCGCCAAACATCAAAAAACCCTGTGCACACGCTGCGGCGGCGTGCTTCAGCGCTATAACGGCCTGACGGTGGAGCAACGCCTGGCGTTGACGTATACCGCGTTGATGCTGTGGATTTTCGCCAATTTCTACCCGGTCATGAGCATCAGCCTCAAAGGCCTGAAAAACAGCGCAACCCTCTGGGATTCGGTATTGGCCTTGAGCCTGGGGCCGATCACCTTCATCGCCATGGTGGCCGCGATCGCGATGATCATCGCGCCGATTTTCCAGCTGTTGCTGCTGATCTGGGTGCTGAGCTACGCCCTCGCCTCCCGCCGCTCACCCGGTTTCAAATTCTGCATGCGCTGGCTGGAAACCCTGCGGCCTTGGAGCATGCTCGAAGTCTGCCTGCTGGGGGCGATGGTCGCCGTCATTAAACTCGCCGGTTTGCTGGATGTGCTGCCCGGCATCGGCCTGTTCGCCCTGGCCGTGCTCAGCCTGATGATGATCCGTATCGCCGGGCGCGATGTCCGTGATCTGTGGGACACCTTATGACAAGGCCTCCGGTCGCCAGCGAACTCAACCTGTGCCTGTGTCACAGCTGCGGACTGGCCTGCGACATGACCCAGGAACCCCACGAATGCGAGCGCTGCGGCGCGCCGCTGCACCGGCGCAAAATCAACTCACTGGCCCGGACCTGGGCCTACCTGCTGGCCTCGTTGGTGTTTTACATCCCGGCCAATCTGTTGCCGGTGATGAACACCAAGATGGTCGGCAACGGCGCCGATAGCACCATCATGGCCGGCGTACTCGATTTCTGGCAGCACGGCGCCTGGGACATTGCCCTGATCATTTTTATCGCCAGCATCGCGGTGCCGGGCGTCAAGTTCGTCGCCCTGATACTGCTGCTGGTCACGGTGCACCGCGACAGCCTGTGGGCGCGCAAGGAACGGTCGACGCTTTACCGTTTCGTCGAGGTCATCGGTTACTGGTCCATGCTCGACGTGATCGTGGTGGCTCTGGTGGCTTCACTGGTGAAGTTTCAAGCCTTGGCCGATATCGAACCTCGCCTGGGCATTCTGTTTTTTGGTCTGGTGGTGGTGTTCACCATGCTGTCAGCGATGAGCTTCGATCCGCGAATGATCTGGGATAAAGAGCCGTCGGATAAACCCCACAACGAGGAGACCATGGATGAAGTCGCAAGCCACTGAAGGGGCACAGGCCCCTGGACAGGCCCCAATCAAGACTCGTCGTTTCAGCGTCTCATTGGTCTGGATCGTGCCCATCGTCGCGGTACTGGTGGGGATTTCCCTGGTGGTCCACAGCATGATGCAGGAAGGCCCGACCATCACGGTCACGTTCAAGACCGGCAACGGCCTCACCGCCAACAAGACCGAGGTCAAATACCGCAATGTGGTGATCGGGCATGTCTCGGACGTGGAGCTGAGCAACGACCAGAAGAGTGTCAACGCCACGATCAAACTGGCCAAACAGGCTGAAAGCTTCACTCGTGAAGACTCGCAATTCTGGGTGGTGCGTCCGCGAATCGGTGCCGGCGGCGTGTCGGGCATCGATACCCTGCTCTCTGGTGACTACATCGGAGCCGATATCGGCCAGGCCAACAACCGCGCGAAGAACTTCAAAGGGCTGGAAAACCCGCCACCGATTACCTATGGCGAGCCGGGCAAGCGCTTTACCTTGCATACCCAGGACCTCGGGTCACTGGACATCGGCTCACCGGTTTACTACCGAAAAATCCCGGTCGGCCAGGTGGTTGCCTACGCCCTCGACCCTGACGGCAAAGGCGTGAACATCGACTTGTTCATTCACTCGCCCAATGACGCCTATGTCACCGAAAACACCCGGTTCTGGAACGCCAGCGGCATCGATGTCAGCGTCGGCGCCAATGGTTTTGCGGTGAAGACCGAGTCGTTGTCATCGCTGCTGGTGGGCGGCATCGCCTTCCGCGCGCCGGAGTACAGCCCCAACGATAAACCGGCGGCTGAAGAGTATGCGTACGAACTGTTCCCCGACCAGCAAACCGCCCTCGCCCCGCCCAGTGGCAAAGGGCAATACCTGAGCCTGCGTTTCGACCAGGCCCTGCGCGGCCTCAAGGTCGATGCCCCGGTGGAGTTCCTCGGCGTGGAGTTTGGCAAAGTGGTGTCGATCAATCTGGATTTCGATGCGAAAAAACGCACCTTTCCGGTCAACGTTGGAATCATGATCTACCCGCAGCGCCTGGGTCAGGCCCACACCAAAATGCTCCAGGCGCTGAATCATGATCCCAATGATGAAGCCGCGGGTGTGCGGTTGATGGGCACTTTCGTCGAGAACGGTCTGCGCGCCCAGGCCCGCAGCGGCAATCTGCTGACCGGCCAGCTGTATATCTCACTGGATTTCTACCCCAAGGCCGAAAAAGTCGCGTTCGATCCGAGCGCCCGTCCGGTCAGTATTCCGACCGTTCCCGGCAGCCTCGAACAGTTGCAGGAAAAACTTGAAGGCATGGTCGACAAGATCAATCAACTGCCGATCGGGCGGATTGCCGGCAATCTGGACAGCAACCTCGTCGAACTGCGCAAAGGCCTGACCCAGTTCAATGCCAAAACCCTGCCGGGCGTGCAAACCACACTGGCCGACGTCAGCAAGACGTTGCAATCGGCCAGTTCGACGCTCGCCGAAGACTCGCCGCAGCGGGAACAGTTGACCCAGACCCTGGACGAACTCGGGCGCATGTCGCGCTCCTTGCGTGAACTCTCGGATTACCTCGGGCGGCATCCGGAATCGCTGATTCGCGGCCGACCCAACAACGCCGCACCGATGGACCTGCAAGCGCCACCGCGCAATTGACCACAGGAGCAACACCCATGGCTTTTTCGCTGAAGATCACCTTGGTCACCGCGCTGTTACTGCTCACCGCTTGCCGCAGTGATCCGATCCAGTTTCACACGCTGATTCCGGCGCAAGTCAGCGCCAATTCGAGGAGCGGTGCGGCGGAGATTCAGATTGAAGGCATCAGCGTTCCGCCCCAGGTCGATCGTCCGCAGATCGTGATCCGCCAGGGCAACAGCGGCCTGGCGATTCTGGAAACCGAATGGTGGGCTGCCAGTCTGGTGGATGAATTGCGCAGCGCCATGGTCGATCAACTGGTCAACAGCAATCCTGCGCGCAAACTGTCGGTGCGACTGGATGTGCAGCGCTTCGACTCGATTCCAGGGCAATACGCATTGATCGACGTCAAATGGCGCCTGCGCAACCTCGGCGAAAGCGATACCACCCTGGTGACCTGCCGCAGCACGCTGCAGACACCTTCAGGGCCCAGCGTTGATGAATTGGTGGCGGCTCATCAGAACAACGTAAAGCGTTTGGCCGCTGCGATCAGTCGGGCTGCCGGTGGAACGTCGAGAGGCTGCCCATCGACTCAATGAAGACATCGTTTGATTCAGATCCATCGGGCAGGGGGCCGAGTCGCTGCTAATCTGAATGAAAATGACATGTATTAACTGTCTCTTTGACGTTATTTTCTCATTTTGCGCTCTACATTCCCTGCAACTTGCACCATGCAAACGGTTCGCATCGATTTGCCCGCGAATTGACGTGCATGCCTTCTAAAAAGAACTGGAGCTGCCGACAGAATGATCACCCCTACCCCCTCATTCCTCAAAACGGCTTTGCTGGCCACCGCCCTGCTCAGCGCCGGACACGTGTTTGCAGCGGATACCGACGGTATCGTGGTCTACAACGCGCAACACGAAAGCCTGACCAAAGCCTGGGTCGAAGGCTTCACCAAGGAAACCGGCATCAAGGTCACCGTGCGCAATGGCGACGATAGCGAGATGGGTAACCAGATCGTGCAGGAAGGCGCCGCTTCTCCGGCCGATGTATTCCTGACCGAGAACTCCCCGGCCATGGTGCTGGTAGACAACGCGGGGCTGTTTGCACCGGTTGCGCCGACCACTCTGGAACAGGTCGATGCCGCCTATCGTCCGGCCCACGGCAAATGGGTCGGGATCGCCGCGCGCTCCACAGTGTTTGTCTATAACCCGAGCAAACTGCCCGAAGCCGACTTGCCAAAATCGCTGATGGACCTCGCAACCCCTGCCTGGAAAGGTCGCTGGGGCGCTTCGCCGGCCGGGGCCGACTTCCAGGCGATCGTCGCGGCCGTACTGGAACTCAAGGGTGAAGCGGCAACGCTGGAGTGGCTCAAAGGGATGAAAACCAACTTCAGCGCCTATCGCGGCAACAGTTCGGTGCTCAAAGCGGTGAATGCCGGGCAGGTCGACAGCGGCGTGATCTATCACTATTACAGCTTCGGCGATCAGGCCAAGACCGGCGAAAACAGCAAGAACACCGCCCTGCACTACTTCAAGCACAAGGACCCCGGTGCGTTTGTCAGTGTCTCGGGGGGCGGCGTTCTCGCGTCCAGCCAACACAAGGAACAGGCCCAGGCATTGCTGAAATGGATCACCGGCAAGGACGGCCAGGAAATCCTCAAGACCGGCAAATCGTTCGAATACGCCGTGGGCAAAAACGCACAATCCAACCCGAAACTGGTGCCTTTGCAGCAGCTCGACGCCCCTGCAGTCGATGCTTCAAAACTCGACAGCAAAAAAGCCGTGGAACTGATGACTCAGGCGGGACTGCTTTAAGTGATGCCTGAAACCCTGCCAACGGGTATCCCCACGGCGATACCCGATAACCTGCGACGGCGCGCCCGTGGCGTCTTCGCCGGTCGCGGTGGCGCGTGGGTGATCGGTTTGTCGGTGCTGGTTTCATTGCTGGCGCTGATGCCGATTGCCTTCGTCATCGGCGTGTCGATACAAACCGGCTGGGCCACGCTGGTGCCGCTGGTATTCCGTCCTCGGGTCGGCGAGCTATTGATCAACACCGTGTTGCTGGTGGTGATCACGATTCCCCTGTGCGTTGCGCTTGGCCTGGCCCTGGCCTGGCTGACAGAACGCACCAACCTGCCGGGTCGACGTGGCTGGTCGTTGCTGGCCACGGCGCCGCTGGCGGTGCCGGCGTTTGTTCATAGCTATGCGTGGGTCAGCCTGGTTCCACCGATTCATGGGTTGTTTGCCGGAGTGCTGGTCTCGGTGATCGCCTACTTCCCTTTCCTGTACCTGCCTATCGCCGCCACCCTGCGCCGGCTCGATCCGGCCATCGAAGACGTCGCCGAATCCCTGGGGCTCAAGCCCTGGGCGATCTTTTTCCGTGTGGTGTTGCCGCAACTGCGCCTGGCCATCTGCGGCGGTGCCTTGCTGGTAGGCCTGCACTTGCTGGCCGAATATGGCCTGTACGCGATGATCCGCTTCGACACCTTCACCACCGCGATCTTCGATCAGTTCAAATCCACCTTCAACGGCCCCGCCGCCCACATGCTGGCCAGCGTGCTCGCCCTGTGTTGCCTGGTCATGCTGACCGCCGAATCCGCCGCTCGCGGTACGGCCCGTTATGCCCGCGTGGGCTCCGGCAGCGCCCGTGAGCAGCGGCTGGTGCGTCTGGGCGCTCAAGCCACCATGCTTGGACTGATGCTGCAAATCACCACCTGCGCCCTGGCACTGGGTGTGCCGCTGATCACTTTGGGCAAATGGCTGATCGCAGGCGGCACGCAAGTCTGGGACCTGGCGGAGTTGATGCCGGCGCTGGAACAAACCCTGCTGCTGGGGATTTGCGGCGCAGTCCTCACCACCTGCGCCGCCATCCCGATTGCCTGGCTGTCGATCCGCTCACCGGGCCGGCTGCAACGATTGCTGGAAAGCTGCAACTACATCACCAGCTCGTTGCCCGGGATCGTCGTGGCCCTGGCCTTGGTCACCATCACCATCCATTTCGCCCGGCCGATTTACCAGACCACGGTCATGGTGCTGCTGGCGTACCTGCTGATGTTTCTGCCCCGTGCGCTGGTGAGTTTGCGTGCAGGCATTGCGCAGGCGCCGATCGAACTGGAGAACATGGCGCGCAGTCTCGGGCGCTCGCCTGCGCGGGCGTTGTGGCTGATCACCCTGCGCCTGGCTGCGCCCGGTGCTGCTGCCGGCGCTGCGCTGGTGTTTCTGGCGATCACCAATGAGCTGACCGCGACCCTGCTGCTCGCCCCCAACGGCACGCGTACCCTGGCCACCGGTTTCTGGGCACTGACCAGCGAAATCGACTACGCCGCCGCGGCGCCTTATGCCTTGCTGATGATTTTGCTGTCGCTTCCGTTGACCGGACTTCTTTATCACCAATCCAAACGAACGGCTGGCCGATGAACGCT
Source organism: Pseudomonas sp. RT6P73 (assembly GCF_054897715.1). NCBI lineage: Bacteria > Pseudomonadati > Pseudomonadota > Gammaproteobacteria > Pseudomonadales > Pseudomonadaceae > Pseudomonas > Pseudomonas sp. RT6P73. The sequence goes on from NZ_JBUBUV010000002.1 coordinate 2,704,786, forward strand.
CTTGAACTCGATTCGATCTACAAATCCTACGGCCCTCATAAAGCCCTGGAGAACATCAGTCTGTCGGTGCCCACCGGCAGCCGAACGGTGATCGTCGGCCCTTCCGGCTCCGGCAAAACCACGTTGCTGCGGATGATCGCCGGCTTCGAGTTCCCGGACACCGGCAAGCTGTCGCTCAATGGCCAGACGCTAATCGACGACACTCATGAAGTCCCGGCACATCAGCGCTTGATTGGCTATGTCCCCCAGGACGGCGCCCTGTTCCCGCACATGACCGTGGCCGCCAATATCGGGTTCGGGCTTTCGACCAAGGGTGACGCCAAGCACCAGCGAATCGCCGAGTTGATGGACAGCGTCGCCCTCGATTCGAGCATGGCCAGACGTTGGCCCCATGAGCTTTCCGGCGGCCAGCAACAGCGTGTGGCGCTGGCCCGGGCCCTGGCACAGCAGCCGCGCTTGATGTTGCTGGACGAGCCGTTTTCGGCACTCGACACCGGCCTTCGGGGCGACATGCGCAAAATGGTCGCGCGGCTGCTGAGCGACGCCGGCGTCACCACCATTCTGGTGACCCATGACCAGAGTGAAGCGTTGTCGTTCGCCGATCAGCTGGCGGTGATGCGCGACGGTCGGCTGGTGCAGTCGGGGCATCCGCTGGACCTTTACCGCTATCCCGACGATGAAGAAACCGCGCTGTTTCTCGGCGACGCCGTGGTCATGCCCGCCCGGATCGAGGCCGGCTGGGCCCATTGCGATCTGGGGCGCATACCGGTCAACAATCACCGTAACAACAAAGCGGCGCAGATCATGCTGCGCCCCGAGCAGTTGCAACTGGTCAGCATCCAGCCCAGTCCGACCGAGGTCGCCGGGTGCCGCGCCGTGGTGACCGAGCGGGATTTCAGCGGCAACACTTGCACCTTGACCGTGGAGTTGCAGCCTACCGTCGCCGGCGACCCGCACGGTCGATCATTGATGGTGCGCAGCTCCGGCATGTACGCGCCACCCGCTGGCAGCGCGGTTCACGTCTCGACCATCGGCCATGCCCATGTGCTGAGCGAACCGTGAACCTCAGAGATCGAAACGATCCACCGCCCGCCGCCGCTCGTTGTCGTCGCGCACATCGTAGTTGGCCGTCGTCTGGATGTTGCTGTGATGAGCAAGCTTCTGCGCGATCGACAGGTCGTGCTCTTCGATCACCCGGGTAATGAACGAGCGCCGGAAATCGTGGGGCATGATTTTCACCCCGACCTGCGCGCCGCGCTGTCGGGCGATGTAGTAGATCGCGTGTTTGGTGATGCGCTCGCGGGTGATGTGGCTGCCACGACGAATACGGTTGAACAGGAACGGGTCGTCCACCTCGCCTTCCTTGAGGTGCGAACGGCGCAGTTCCAGCCAGGCCTGCAGTTTTTCAAAGGCCCAGGCCGGGGCGTATTTGATCAACTGCTTGTTGCCCTTGGCGGTGACCCGCAAGCTGCGCTCGCTGAAATCCACCTGTGACAGGTCGAGGTTCACCGACTCGGATTTGCGCATCCCCGAGCCGTACAAAATCCCGATGATCGCCGCGTCTCTCAACCCTTGCGGACGCGGGTCAGCGGCACACACCGCCATCATTTCCTGAATCAGCGAGCGCCGCAGGTTCCGGCCCTGGGACAACCGCGTGCCGGCAATCCCCTTCACCGTACGCATTTTCAGCAGGTGTTCCTGGCTGATCAGGCTCATGCGCCACGCTTCGTTCATCACTCCGCGCACGGCGTTGACGTAGAGCGAAGAAGTATTCGGCGCGTACCCGTCTTCGCGCAGGGCTGCGACCAGCGCGATGACATTGTCGGGCTGGAGTTGATGCCAGGGAATCTCCTCGACGTTCATGTCTTCGAAACCCAGACGGTCGGCCGCATCCTGCAAAACGTAACGCATGGTCAGCTGGCTGGACGGCGCCAGTCGGGCCAGGTAAACGGTCATCGGGTTGGCTTTCGACGCAACAGGATCGGTATCAGGTAAGTCAATCAAACGAAACGGCCTTGAGTGGAAACAATTCAGTAAAGACAACTAAGGATTGAAACATTCTTCATATAAAGCGGAACACTTCGGTGGGACTTTTCTTCTGCAAATCGCGATAAACGGTAGAAGTCTGAACAGTGGCTGTATGACTTCCAGATAAACGATTTGAAGACCGGTTTTTCATGTTCCTTTCACAAAATCGGGCATAACCTTCAATCAACCCGACGAACCCTTGTGGGTCGTCACGCTGCCGGTCGCGACCCGGAAAGTCAATTGATGGCTTCCTGCTCTGGCGGTTAAACCCTTGAAAACACGCTTCTTTCGGCGATTTCGCTGAAGGGCGGCGTTCGCCCGGAGATTCTAATGAGTGAGGCATTTCTCCCCTTCTCCCGCCCCACTATCGGCGATGAAGAAATCGTTGCCGCAGAACAAGTATTGCGTTCAGGCTGGATCACTACCGGTCCGAAAAACCAGCAACTGGAAGAGCAATTCGCCAACTATGTCGGCTGCCGTCATGCCGTTGCACTTTCGTCGGCCACCGGCGGTATGCACATCGCATTACTGGCATTGGGAATCGGTCCGGGCGACGAAGTCATTACACCGTCGCAGACGTGGGTGTCCACCGCCAACATGATTTGCCTGCTGGGTGCCAGACCGGTCTTCGTCGACGTAGACCGCGACACGCTGATGAGCGACCTGGCAAGCATTGAAGCGGCGATCACGCCGCGCACCCGGGCAATCATTCCAGTGCATTACGCCGGTGCAGCCTTCGACCTCGATCCGCTCTACGCCTTGGCGGACAAACACGGCATCCCCGTCATCGAAGACGCCGCCCATGCGGCAGGCACCTTCTATAAAGGTCGGCATGTCGGCGCGAAAGGCACGGCGATCTTCTCGTTCCACGCGATCAAGAACATGACCTGCGCCGAGGGCGCGATGTTCGTCAGCGACGACGAAGCGCTGGCCAACCGGGTGCGCATGCTCAAGTTTCATGGTCTGGGCGTCGATGCCTACGACCGCATGACCCACGGCCGTAAACCTCAGGCGCAAGTGATGGAGCCGGGTTTCAAATACAACCTGGCCGACATCAATGCCGCCATCGCCCTGGTGCAGCTGGAGCGCCTGGACGCGATCAACGCCAAGCGCGCCGCGCTGGCGCGTACCTACCTGCAACGCCTCGAAGGTTCAACGGTGCAACCGCTGGCCATTCCGACGTACCCGCAGCGGCACGCCTGGCACCTGTTCATCCTGCGCATCGACGCCGAGCGCTGCGGGCTCGACCGCGAAGCGTTCATGAGAGCCTTGCAGGAACAGAACATCGGCACCGGCATTCATTTCATCGCCACGCACCTGCACACGTACTACCGCCGCCGTTTCCCCAACATTTACCTGCCCAACACCGAATGGAACTCGGCGCGCCTGTGCTCGATTCCGTTGTTCCCCGACATGACCACCGATGACGTCAATCGCGTTGTCGATGCCATTGAACACACCCTGGACAGAAGCCTGTGAAACCCTATCCGATCCATTGCGTGTCGATCGTCATCCCGGTCTATAACGAGCAAGACAGCCTGCCCGAATTACTGCGGCGCACCGAAGCGGCGTGCCAGCAACTGCACCATGACTACGAAATCGTGCTGGTGGATGACGGCAGCCGTGACAACTCGGCGCAAATCCTCGAGGACGCCGCCAATCGCGAGTGCAGCCCGGTGGTGGCGGTCATTCTCAACCGCAACTACGGCCAGCACGCGGCAATCATGGCCGGTTTCGAGCAGTGCAAAGGCGACGTGGTGATCACCCTCGACGCCGACTTGCAAAACCCGCCGGAAGAAATCCCTCGGTTGGTGGCGCAGGCCGAGCTTGGCTATGACGTGGTCGCCACGGTGCGCAGCAACCGCCAGGACTCCGCGCTACGCCGCTGGCCATCGAAGCTGATCAACCTCGCCGTACAGCGTTCCACCGGCGTGGCCATGAGCGATTACGGCTGCATGCTCCGCGCCTACCGCCGCAGCATCGTCGACGCGATGCTCGCCTGCCGCGAACGCAGCACCTTCATCCCGATCCTGGCCAACAGCTTTGCCCGGCACACCACGGAAATCCTGGTGATGCATGCCGAACGTGAACACGGCGAATCCAGGTACAGCCCCATGCGTCTGGTCAACCTGATGTTTGACCTGATTACCTGCATGACCACCACGCCGCTGCGGCTGCTGAGCATCGTCGGTTTCGCCATGGCCGGCCTCGGTGTGGCGTTCGCCACCGCGTTGATCGTCTTGCGCCTGGCCTTCGGCGCGCAATGGGCCGGCGACGGCACGTTCGTCTTGTTCGCCGTGCTGTTCGTGTTCACCGGCGGGCAATTCATCGGCATGGGCCTGTTGGGCGAGTACCTGGGCCGCATGTACAGCGACGTCCGCGCCCGTCCCCGGTTTTTCGTCGAGAAGGTTTTGCGTAGCCAGCCCGCCACCCCGGCGCCCGTTGTCACCGTCGACGGCCTCACTTCCACTTCTTCCGATCAGGTTCTCTCATGAGCGCACAAGCTGTTGTCTTCGCCTATCACGATATTGGCTGTGCCGGCATCGAAACCCTGCTCAACTCGGGCTTTGATATCGCCGCGGTGTTTACCCACGCCGATGATCCGAAGGAAAACGCCTTTTACGGCTCCGTGGCGCAACTGTGCGCGAGCAAGGGCATTCCGGTTCACGCCCCGGAAGATGCCAACCATCCGCTGTGGATCGAGCGCATCAGCAAGCTCAATCCCGATTACCTGTTCTCGTTCTACTACCGCCACCTGCTGAGCGAACCACTGTTGGCCACGGCACGCAAAGGCGCGTTCAACCTGCACGGCTCGTTGCTGCCGCGCTACCGCGGTCGCGCACCGGCCAACTGGGTGCTGGTCAACGGTGAAACCGAAACCGGCGTGACCCTGCACCGCATGGTCAAACGTGCCGACGCCGGCGCGATCCTCGCCCAGCAACGGGTGGCCATTGACCGCAGCGACACGGCACTGAGCCTACACGGCAAATTGCGCGTGGCCGCCACCGACCTGCTGCGCGATGCCTTGCCGGCGTTGCTCGCCGGTCAAGTCAGCGAAACCCCGCAGGACGAATCAAAAGCCACGGTATTTGGCCGTCGCACCCCGGCCGACGGCAAGCTTGTGTGGAAGCGCCCCGCCGAAGAACTGTTCAACCTGGTGCGTGCCGTCACCCAGCCGTATCCGGGCGCGTTCTGCGCCGTGGGTGATCACAAATTGATTGTCTGGAGTGCAGACGTTGCCAAGGGCAATGAAGGCCAGGCACCGGGCCAGGTCATCAGCGTCGATCCGCTGCGCATTGCCTGTGGCGAAGACTCGTTGGTGATCACCGCTGGCCAACGCAACGACAACGGCTTTTTCCTGAGCGGACCGCAACTGGCCAATGAACTCGGGCTGGTCGAGGGTTCGGCTTTGCGTGGCGCGGAGTCTGGCCGCGCGCCGCGTCGCACTCGTGTGCTGATCCTTGGCGTCAACGGCTTTATCGGCAATCACTTGTCCGAGCGCCTGCTGCGTGACGACCGATACGAGGTCTACGGCCTCGACATCGGTTCGGACGCCATCGACCGCCTGCGCAACCATCCGCGTTTTCACTTCGTTGAGGGTGATATCAGCATCCACTCCGAGTGGATCGAGTACCACATCAAGAAGTGCGACGTGATCCTGCCGCTGGTGGCGATTGCCACGCCGATCGAATACACCCGCAACCCGCTGCGGGTGTTCGAGCTGGACTTCGAAGAGAACCTGAAACTGGTTCGTTACTGCGTCAAGTACAACAAGCGCGTGATCTTCCCGTCGACCTCCGAAGTGTATGGCATGTGCCAGGACCAGAATTTCGACGAAGACACCTCCAACCTCGTCGTCGGCCCGATCAACAAGCAGCGCTGGATTTATTCGATCTCCAAGCAATTGCTCGACCGGGTGATCTGGGCCTACGGCCAGAAAGGCCTGAATTTCACGCTGTTCCGTCCTTTCAACTGGATGGGCCCGCGCCTGGACCGTCTGGACTCGGCGCGGATCGGCAGCTCCCGGGCGATCACTCAATTGATCCTCAACCTGGTGGAAGGCACGCCGATTCGCTTGTTTGACGGCGGCGAGCAAAAACGCTGCTTTACTGACATCGCCGACGGCGTCGAAGCGCTGGCCCGGATCATCGACAACGACAACGATGCCTGCAATGGCCAGATCATCAACATCGGCAACCCGGACAACGAGGCCAGCATTCGTCAGTTGGGCGAAGAGCTGTTGCGCCAGTTCGAAGCGCATCCGCTGCGCGACAACTTCCCGCCATTCGCCGGTTTCCGCGACGTGGAAAGCAAGGCGTTCTACGGCACCGGGTATCAGGACGTGTCCCACCGCAAACCGAGCATCGCCAACGCCAAGCGTCTGCTGGACTGGACGCCCACGGTGGAAATGAGCCAGACCATCGGCAACACCCTGGATTTTTTCCTGCGTGAAGCCATGCTCGAAATCGCGGAGCACGCTACAGAAGAAGCATGCTGATGCAGGCAGGCCTTCGAATCGATGTCGACACTTACCGAGGCACCCGTGAGGGGGTGCCGCGGCTGCTGGAAATCCTCGATGAAGCACAGGTCAAGGCGACGTTTTTCTTCAGCGTCGGGCCGGACAACATGGGCCGCCATCTGTGGCGCCTGATCCGTCCGCAATTCCTCTGGAAGATGCTGCGCTCCAACGCCGCCGGCCTGTATGGCTTGGACATTCTGCTGGCCGGCACTGCCTGGCCGGGCAAACCCATTGGTCGCGATCTTAGTTACCTGATGCGTCAGGCATGGGATGCAGGCCATGAAGTCGGCCTGCACGCCTGGGATCACCATGGCTGGCAGGCGAATGCCGGGCGTTGGAGCGACGCGCAGCTGATCGAACAAATCCGCCAGGGCGTGGACACCCTCAGCGACATCCTTGGGCAAAAAATCCAGTGCTCGGCGTCTGCCGGTTGGCGCGCGGACGAGCGTGTGATCGAGGCCAAGCAGGCGTTCGGCTTTCGCTACAACAGTGATTGTCGCGGCCATAGCCTGTTCCAACCGACCCTGGCCGGGGGTGGGTTGGGGGCGCCGCAGATTCCGGTGGACCTGCCGACCTTCGATGAAGTGGTTGGCCCAGCTGTCGCGGCCAAGGACTTCAATGCCTTCATTCTTGATCGATTCACCCCCGACAAACTCAACGTCTATACGATCCACGCCGAAGTAGAAGGGATTCTGATGGCCAACGATTTCCGCCGACTGCTGGCCGATGCGCGCCAGCGTGGCATCGGTTTCAAACCCTTGGGCGATCTGCTGCCCGAAGCCATCGGCACCTTGCCAACGGGCCGTGTCGTGCGCGGCACGCTCGCAGGCCGGGAAGGCTGGCTGGGAGTGCAAGGTGTATGAGTAAACGCTGGGCACTGCCGCTGTTGCTGGGGATTGTCTTGTTGGCGTACCTGTTGCCATTGGGCAGCCATGGCTTATGGATCCCCGACGAAACCCGCTACGCGCAGATCAGCCAAGGCATGCTCCTGAGCGGCGACTGGGTGTCGCCGCACTTCATGAGCCTGCGCTATTTCGAAAAACCGGCGGCTGGTTACTGGATGATCGCCGCCGGCCAAGCGCTGTTTGGCCAGAATCCGTTTGGTGTGCGTTTTGCCTCGGCCCTGAGCACCGGCCTGAGTGTGATGCTGTGCTTCCTGATCGCCCGTCGATTGTGGAACGAGCCGCGCAAGAGCTTTGCCTGTGCGCTGCTGTACATGAGTTTCACCGTCATCGCCGGCGCTGCGGGCTACGCCAACCTGGATCCGCAATTTACTTTTTGGGTCAATCTGAGTCTGGTCGCTTTGTGGTTTGCGTTGGACAGCGTCCGCCGTGGCCCGCGCCTGATCGGTTGGGCGGTGCTGGGACTGGCGTGCGGCATGGGTTTCCTGACCAAGGGTTTTCTGGCCTGGTTGCTGCCGGTGCTGATCGCCCTGCCCTTCATGGTTTGGCAAAAACGCTGGCGTGAGCTGCTGGTCTACGGCCCGGTGGCGATTGTCGTGGCCATCGCGGTGAGTCTGCCGTGGGCGTTGGCGGTTCACGCCCAGGAACCGGATTACTGGCGGTTCTTCTTCTGGCACGAACACATCCGTCGCTTTGCCGGCGACGATGCCCAGCATGACGCGCCGTGGTGGTTCTATTTGCCGTTGCTGGTGGCGTTCAGTCTGCCGTGGGCGGCGTTACTGCCGTCGGCGCTTACGCAGGCGTGGAAAAGCCGTGGCCAGGCCAGCAGCGGTTTTCTGCTGCTGTGGCTGCTGATGCCGCTGCTGTTTTTCAGCCTGAGCAACGGCAAATTGCCAAGTTACATCCTGCCCTGCCTGCTGCCATTGGCCTTGCTGCTGGGCCACTTCCTGGCCGAACGGCTCAAGCTGGAGCAAGGCCGAGTCCTGGGCATCAACGGTTTACTGAACCTGATACTGGGCCTGACCACCCTGCTTGCCCTGGTCTATCTGCAACTGAAAAAGCCTCTCTACGACCATGAACTGCACAACCTGGTCTTGGTGTTCATCGGCCTGATCGGCTGGATCATCGCCAACCTGCTGCAAGCCTTCAGACCCCTGCAATGCTGGGCGGCACCGGCGTTCGGCAGTCTGTTGCTGATCGGTCTGCTGCCCGCGGGGCTGCCCAATTCGGTGGTGGCCAACAAGATGCCCGACCAATTCATCCTCGAACATGCCCAGGAACTCGGCCAGACCGACCGACTGCTGAGCAACGATCTCGGCGCCGCGGCCGCCCTGTCCTGGCGCCTGAAACGCCCGGACGTGGCGTTGTACAACACGATAGGCGAACTGAAATATGGCCTTGCTTATCCTGACTCGGTGCAGCAGCGCGTCGATCCCGATCAGGTTCAACAGTGGATGCGCAACGCCCGCCAGAACGGCTCGGTCGGTGTGGTGATGCGGGTCAAGGGTGAGGACGAGCTGCAAGAAATCGAACGCCTGCCCAAGGATGGCAAACGCTATGAACAAGGCAATCTGGTGATTCTGATCTTTCCTCAGGGTGCGTCATGAGCCTGCTTCTGCTGTTGGCCGCGTGCCTGCTGACCTGCCTGGGCCAGATCGCCCAGAAGTACGCCGTCGAGAGCTGGCGCGCGAAGCCGTCGGCCTGGGGCGAGAAACTGCGCTCGCCGTGGCTCTGGCTGGCACTCGCTGCACTGGGCGCGGGTTTGCTGTTCTGGCTGCTGGTGTTGCAGCGTCTTGAAGTCGGCATCGCCTACCCGATGCTGAGCCTGAATTTCGTGCTCATCACGCTGATCGCCCGGTTTGTCTTTCACGAACCCATCGACCGTCAGCACTGGCTGGGCGTGGCGTTGGTGATCGGCGGCGTGATGCTGCTGGGGCAGCACGCATGAGCTTGCGTCGTGGAATCACCTTCGCCATGGGCAGCGTGCTGCTCGGCAGCGCGGCGCAATTGGGCATGCGCTGGAGCATGACGCGCCTGCCGTCACCCGAACATTTACTGACTTCCAGCATCGACCCGACAGCCGTCGCCGTGGTGCTGGGCGCGATCGTGGCCTACGTCCTTTCAATGGTTTGCTGGCTGGCCGCCCTGCGCGATGTGCCGCTGGGCCGGGCCTATTCGCTGCTGAGCATCAGCTATGCGCTGGTGTATCTGCTGGCCGCCAGTCTGCCACTGTTCAACGAAGCGTTCAGCCTTTCCAAAACCCTTGGGGTGGCCTTGGTCATGCTCGGGGTCATCACCATCAATTCACGTCCAGCTCGCGCGCCCGAACTCAGGAGTGCCTCATGAAAATCAGTGTATTTGGTAGCGGTTACGTTGGCCTGGTGCAAGCCGCCGTCCTGGCTGAAGTCGGCCACGACGTGGTCTGCATGGACATTGACGAGAAGAAAGTCGAGTTGCTGCAGCAAGGCCACGTGAGCATTTTCGAACCGGGGCTAGCCAGCCTGGTGCGCGAAAGCCTGGAAGCCAGACGCCTGCAGTTCACCACCGATGAAAAACTCGCGGTGCAGCATGGCCAGGTATTGTTTATCGCGGTTGGCACACCGTCCCGGGACGATGGCTCGGCGGACCTGCGTTACGTGCTGTCGGTGGGTGAAGCGGTGGCGCGGCATCGTGAGCAACCAGTGATTCTGGTAGAGAAATCCACGGTGCCGGTGGGCACGGGCGACACCTTGCGCGCGCATATCGACAAGTGCCTGATCAAGGTTGGCCGGTTGCTGCAGTTCGATATCGTCTCCAACCCCGAGTTTTTGAAAGAAGGCTCCGCTGTGGCGGATTGCCGGCGCCCGGACCGCATCGTCATCGGCTGTGAAAGCGATGACGTGCGCGATGTGATGCGCGACCTCTACGCGCCGTTCAACCGCAACCACGACCGCCTCATGTTCATGGACCTGCGCAGCGCCGAGCTGACCAAGTACGCCGCCAATTGCATGCTGGCGACCAAGATCAGCTTCATCAACCAGATCGCCGAACTGGCCGAACACTTGGGTGCCGACATTGAATCGGTGCGCCTGGGCATCGGTGCCGACTCGCGCATTGGTTACCACTTCATCTACCCCGGCTGCGGTTATGGCGGCTCGTGTTTCCCGAAAGACATGCGCGCGCTGATCCACAGCGCTGAAGAGGCACACTGTTCCAGCGACCTGCTGCAAGCGGTGGAAGCGATCAATCAGCGGCAGAAGCACAAGCTGTTCGAGCGCATCAATGCGTTCTACAAGGGCGACTTGCGCGGCAAGACCTTCGCTGTGTGGGGGCTGGCCTTCAAACCCAACACCGATGACATGCGTGATGCGCCGAGCCGTGTCCTGCTGGAATCGCTGTGGGCCGCCGGCGCCAGCGTGCGGGCGTTCGATCCGGAAGCCATGCAGGAAACCCAGCATTTGTATCCCGACGAGTCGAAGTTGATGCTGATGGGCACACCGGAATCGGTATTGGCCGGTGCCGACGCGTTGATCATTTGCACCGAATGGCAGCAATTCAAGGCGCCGGATTTCGGCCGTATTCAGCAACGGTTGAAGGCGCCGGTGATCTTCGACGGACGCAACCTGTACGACGCCGAACGCCTGGCCCGCAATGGTTTCCTGTACTTCCCGATGGGCCGTGGTGAATCGCGCAAACTGCCGATTCCGCATCAGCAATGGCCGGCGGCTCAAGTTGTCGCTTGATTTGACACCGAGGTGCTGACGCACACCGATCCCTTGTAGCAGCTGCCGAGCAACGCGAGGCTGCGTTCGGCTGCGCAGCAGTCGTGAAATCAGGCGACGCGGTTTTTCAGGTAAACCGTGGACTCAGGATTTACGACTGCTTTGCAGCCGAACGCAGCCTCGCAGGCTCGACAGCTGCTACAGTCGTGCGCATGAATTTTATTGTCCGACGTGCCCAATCTGTTGATGCCACCGCCCTCCCCGCCATCGAGCGTTCGGCGGCTGAGCTCTTTCGCTGTGACCCTTCGCTGGCCTGGCTCGCCGATGCTGCGGTGCCCGATGCCAAGCACCATCTACGGGCGATCGAGACGGATGCCGTTTGGGTTGCGCAATCGATCGATGGTGCACTTATGGGGTTTGTCAGTGCGGTTGAGGTCGACAACGAACTGCATATTGAGGAACTGTCCGTCAGCCAACACTTCCAGGGTCGCGGCGCTGGACGGAAGTTGCTGTTAGCGGCCATTGAGTGTGCCCGGGATCGAGAACTCTATGGTCTGACCCTGACCACGTTTCGCGATGTGCCGTGGAATGAAGCGTTTTATCAGCGTATGGGCTTTGAAACATTGAGCCCGGCTGAAATCAACCCTCGTGTCACACTGTATTGAACGATGAAATCGCCCACGGTTTACCCGGTGAGCGGCGGTGTGCAATGCGTTTCAGGCTTTGATCGAGCCTTTCATGACGAAAACCCGCGCCGTGGCTCTGGACTGATGCTCATGGTGATTGCATCAAACAAATAAAAACACCCGCATCCTACCTGATACTCGGAAACCCCCTACATCTGCGCTTCGGCGATTTCAATAAGGTGCCCCTCCGACGAAAGGAGTGGCACCTACATGGCCAATCACGGCTACATGACCATCACAGGCAAAACCCAAGGACTGATCTCGGCAGGCTGTTCAACTCAAGAGTCAATTGGCAATAAATGTCAGTCGGGACACACCGACGAGATCATGGTGCTTTCGTACAGCCATAACATGGCCAATATCGGAAATATCAACAAGCCTACACACAGCCCGCTCATCATCACGAAAAATGTCGATAAGTCGTCTCCGTTACTCGCTCAAGCGCTCTCAAGCAGAGAAGAGATTAGCTGTGCAATCAGCTTCTATCGTGTTTCCGCCTATGGCTTTCAAGAAAAGTTTTTCACTGTCGAAATCGAAGGCGGCATCATTGCCGACCTGACACTTGATATGCCTCATGTCGTTTTACAGAACGACGTCGAACCCCAAGAACACGTTGCTATTCGTTATCGCGAAATCACATGGCGACACCATCTCGCGGGAACGAGTGGGCACGGTTCATGGGGGAATAACGAATGGGACAGCTAAAGGATCGCTGCGAAACGGGTAGTTGTGATTATTGGGCAGTCAGTAAAGCGGCGGGTAACTTGACGAGTCAGGCCTGCACGCTGTCTGCCCGCCATATCAAAGATGGGACGTTACGTTTGCAGTTCAATCGTGAGGTGTCTTACTACGCGAGGGGGATTGTTAATGATGTGGCGCAGGGGCGAAAGAGCGCTGATCAGGGTTTGAAAGAGATTAAGAGCGAACAGAGTAGTTTGCTGAGTCAGGCGTCAGAGATTGCAATGAAAAGTGTTGGAGCGATTGCCGGGGCACTTCAAATCGCAACAGGGGCAGGAGTTTGCTACGGTTCGGCGGGTACGCTATGTCTTTTTTTCGGAGCGCCAATGATGGCCCATGGTGCAAACAATATTTATGAGAGCGGTCGTAATATCTTGAAGAACCGAACTGATACGGAAGGCCCGGTGAGAAAAGGATATCAAGCAATGGCCAAGTCATTTAAGTATACGGAGCGCGAAGGGAACATTGCTTATGGTTCCTTCGATGTGGGATTGTCGATATACGGCGCTGGAAGACTTGTTTTAAAGGCTGATTCCTGGCGATTGTTCAGATATGTTCGGACAGATTATGTTCGCGCATACAAAAATACACCCACCTCTGTATTAATACTAGAGCGAAGCGCCGATGCAATGACTATAAACGGAATACATAAAGAGTGGAGCGACAAAGGCAGGAGCGATCAATGATCACCGCCAAGCTCAAAAGAATAATATTTTTAGCAAGAATTTACTTATTGATCATTTCTTGCGCCGGCTTCCACACTATGATTATTTTTTCCGTAATTACTTACTTTGCGGATATTGATTATATTGTTCTCAGAATAATGGGCGGGACTTGTTTTGTCGGATTATCAATTTATTTTTTGATAGCCTTCCCAAAAAAACTCGAGAAGGTACTGTAAAAATAAATCAGATTGATCAAAACCAATCTGTTTTTAATTATACGGACGGTAAAATGTTTGCTCTCAACAAGATGATTTCCGAAGTGAGAATGTATTGCTTCATTGTTGCCTGCTCCGGGTTTCATACGGCGTGGATATCTCTGTTGATAGCTCATTTTTTTGAGCTGGGTATTTTTGCAACCAGGGCGGTAATCATTATTTGCTTTATCACTGTCCTTATATACGTCCTAAAAGTCGCACCGAAAGAACTCCGAAAACTTGAAGGGAGATAACATTGCAGTCGCTCAACCAACTACCCTCAAATCAACCTTCAACGCTTGTGCAAACGCCTTCACCAACGGACTGCGCACGGTGTTATGACGCAGGATCAAATTAAACGGAGTGTCGAAGTGAATCGATGTCGGACGCAGCGCTCGCAGTTGCCCCTGGGCGACCATGGCGGCGGCGTAATGCTGTGGGAGAAAACCGAGGAAGCGTCCGGTCTTGACCAACAGCGCCACGGCTTCAACTTGGGTGGCTGAGGCCGAGAAGCTGCCGTAGGCGGCAAAATTGAGCTTGTCCCGGTGGATTGCGTAACGGTGGTTGACCCATTCGTATTGCTTTAGCACATCCCCCCCGAGTTGTTCGTCGGGCACCTCGAACAACGGGGGTCAAACTCGCCCGCTGTTCGATCAAACCTACGCCGCGTGCCGGGGGACTCATTCGGCGATCGATGCGTTGGGGGTGCTGCTGGATCAACTGCAAGTCGACACCGATCAAATTGAAGACATTGAAGTCTCGTTGTGCGGGTTTCTTCTGGACATGTGCGGCGGCCAGGATGTCAGCACACTGGCGGCGTCGCAGATGAGTTTGCCGTATGCCCTCGCCGCCCGGCTGGTTCATGGCCATTGTCGGCTGGAGGCTTATGACGATGCACAACGGAGCGATCCGCGGATTGCTCACTGGATGTCGCGCATTCGCCTTGAAGTGGATCCGCAACTGTCAGAGGATGGCGAGCCCGTCGTCAGCGTGCGGACCGTGGATGGTCGACGCGTCAGCCTTTGTGTTGAGGTGCCACTGGGCGCACCGGGGAATCCGTTGAGCGATGAGGCGCTGGAGGAGAAGTTTTTCAGTCTGGCGATGCGGGTGATGTCGCGGGCGCAAGCTGGGGAATTGCTCGGGCAATTGTGGCGGCTGGATGCGCTGGAATCGGTTCGCTCGCTGGATCGGTGGCTGACTTGAATCTTGTGTTTTCATTGCGGGCCCCATCGCGAGCAGGCTCGCTCCCACAGGGGAATGCGTTCCAAATGTGGGAGCGAGCCTGCTCGCGATGGCCGCAACTCGGTCCCGTGTCGAACACTACAAAATCTAAATAAGGACATTTGCCTCACCGTGGCCACTTACTCGCTCGTAATCCGCCGGTTGATGATCGTTTCGCTGACCATCGTCGTCAGTCGCGCCATCACCAGCCCGCTGCTCACGTTGTTCCTGAGCAACAAGCTCGGCCTCAACCAACAGGATGTCGGTTTGCTGCTGGGCATCGCGGTGTTCATCGCCACCCTGCTCGCACTCTACGGTGGCTACATCATCGACCGCCTCGAGAAGCGTCGGCTGCTGATCCTTGCCATGCTCTCCAGCGCCATCGGCTTCGTATTGCTGACCTTCGCCGAAAACCTCTACCTGACGACTGCCACCCTGGTGATCACCGAAACCGCTTCGGCGCTGTTCCTGATCGGCTCGAAAGCGATCCTCAGCGAAAACCTGCCCATGGGCCAGCGCGCCAAGGCGTTTTCGCTGCGCTACACCTTGACCAACATCGGCTACGCCACCGGCCCGATGCTCGGCGTGGTGATTGCCGGCGTGTACCCGATCGCGCCGTTCCTGATTGCCGGCGGCATCGCCTTCTTCAGTATTTTCCTGATGATAGGGATCCCCAAGGACTCGGCCCCGACACCCGCTATCGGCCAGCCCCAGAGTTTTCTCAAGACGCTGATCACCCTGAAGAACGACCGCACGCTGATCATGTTCACCTGCGGCTGCCTGCTCAGCACCGTGGTCCACGGCCGTTTCACCCTGTACCTGTCGCAGTACCTGCTGGTGACCCACGATTCCAAGCGTGCGCTGGAAACCATGGCCGCCCTGCTCGCGTGCAACGCCATCAGCGTGATCCTGCTGCAATACCAGATCGGCCGTTTCCTCAAACGTGAACAACTGCGCTACTGGATCGCGGGCGGCACCAGCCTGTTTATCGTCGGGCTGATCGGCTTCAGTCTGGCCGACAGCCTGGTGAGCTGGTGCGTGGCGATGTTCCTCTTCACCCTCGGCGAAATGATCATTTACCCCGCCGAGTTCCTCTTCGTCGACACGCTGGCCCCGGAAGAACTGCGCGGCAGTTACTACGGCGCACAGAACCTCGCAGCCCTCGGCGGTGCGCTAAGCCCGGTGATTTGCGGATTCCTGCTGATGCACACACCGGCGCCCACCATGTTTTATGCCCTGAGCGCGCTGACAGCCATGGGTGGGTTCCTGTGTTTCATGAGTGGTCGCCGAGTCGCCTTACAGCAAAAATAATGCACTAAAGCAGCATTAATATGAATTTGTCAGCATCGGCAATGAACGGCACACTGTGCCCCGTTCCTCCCCCAATTGTTGGAACAACTTCAAGGGCTTTCTGGGTTTCCCAGCTAAGCCTTTTTTTTTTGCATAACTTTTTGCCAACGGATCGTTTGCCTCATGCTCGCTCGCTGGTTACCTGCCGCCATCAACACCCGTCCTTCCGAGTGGAGCCGCGCCGCCATCGGCATGTCCCTGGGCACGATGTTCAGCGTCTGGATTTGCGCGCAGGTGTTCGGCATGGAAGTGGCCCAGCATTTGATCGGGCCGTTGGGCGCATCGGCCGTGTTGTTGTTCGCGGTGTCCTCCGGCGCCCTCGCCCAGCCGTGGTCGATTCTGGGCGGATACTTTAGCGCCGGCGTCGTGTCGCTGCTGGTCGCACACGTACTCGGACGAACCCTCGGCAGCGCTTGCCTGGCGGCCGGCATGGCGCTGATGCTGATGTGCTGGCTGCGTTGCTTGCACCCGCCGGCCGGGGCGCTGGCGCTGCTGTTGGTATTGGCAGACCCTGTGACCATCGCGCTGGACTGGAAAGCCCTCGGCGCGGTGATGCTCGCAGCAATGACCATGCTGCTCAGCGCCTTGGCCTATAACAATCTGACGCGCATTCGATACCCCAAACGCGCCGCCGAACCGATGGCCGTGGTGCCGGCCGATCATCCGCCGATCGACAGCCAGGCCATCACCGTGCAGGACTTGAAACTGGCGTTGGCGGAGATGGAAGCGTTCTTCGATGTCACGCCGGAAGACCTTGAACAACTGATCCATATCAGTGAGTTGCACGCCAAACGTCGCAGTATTGGTGAAGTCCTGTCCCGTAGTGTCTAGGGGCGGCCAACGGTCAGGGCAGCACCTCTCGGACAATCTGCTAAAGTCAAAATGTACCGCATAGAGTTGTCTGCCTTTCACTACGAAGTCTGGCACGCCGTAATGTCCAGTAGCGATGACATGGAAGAAGTCTGGCTATGGAGAAACACTCGACATTGTTGAGTGGCGACGCTGCCTTCGCGCTTTGACAGAACCGCATCTCCCAGAAAAAACAACACACAATCCTTCATGCATCTCGCTGTTCGCGAATGCTCCGGGTACGTGGTTCGCACTCGAAGGATCCTGTTGTTCTCTGCTTTGCCAGCCTTCTGGCTCTGGTGGTTTCGAAACCGTTTTTTTCGAAATCTACGAGAGGGAAGTCTCATGAGCGACCCACTGCTGAAAATGCTGCGGCACCCCCTGTTCGACGCACGGACCCGCCATCACCTGCCACTGCGCGAGTATATGGATCTGACCATCGCGCGCATGCGCGAAATCGTCCAGGCCGGCTTGATCACCAATGACATGTGGCTCGGTCAGGTCTGTCAGTCAGACTTCCGACAGATGCTGGAGCGCGCCGCCACGGTAGGCGCTTTTGACTACGCGCTGTTTTCCTCGATTGTCGACCACATGATCGCCGGCAATGCGCTGTTCGCTCAGGGCGATGCGTTGCAGGTCGCGCGCTACCGGCAGGAAATCATCGAGATGAGCGCGGTCTACGCCTTTGGCTGTACCGAAATCAGTAGCGGCTCCGATGTGCGCAACCTGCAAACCACCGTCACCTTTGACGCTCTGAGTCAGTGCCTGACGCTGCATACACCCTCTCCCGCCGCCTGCAAATTCTGGATCGGCAATGCATTGCACGCGGCACAGGTCGTCATGGTGTTGGCGCGTTTGATCGTCAATGGCGAGGACGAGGGATTGCACTGGTTCCGGGTGGTGATCCGCGAGCAGGAAAATGGCCCGCTGCTGCCCGGTGTCAAGGTCATGGCTTGCGACCCCAAAGGCGGAATCCACGCCAATCAAGTGGCCGGCATTCGTTTCTGCGAGATGAGGCTGCCGCTGGACGCGATGCTGCAACGGCATGCCCGTTTCACCGCTGACGGTCAGTTTATCAGCGACGTTCCCAGAGACCAGCGCGCGACCCGCGCCATGGAGACATTCATTCAGGAGCGCCTGTTTCTGCTGGCGGCGGCTCGCGGCGGCGCGCAGTTGTGCACTCATCTGGCGTATCGCTTTGTCAGCAATCGACGGGTCAAAAACGCGAAGGCCGACGAGCCTCTACTGGCCAAACCGCTGATTCGGCAACGGCTGTACGTCGAACAGCTGAAAGCACTCGCGCTAAAGCTTTTGGAGCAGGCAATCCTGTCGCGCTTCGAAGCCACGTGGGATCAGCCGGACAAACGCAAAGAGCTGCATATTCTTGCAGCCATCGCCAAAAGTATCGGCACCTGGATGGGGCTGGACGTCATGCGCATGTGCCGCGAGCTCTGCGGCTCCCAAGGTTTTCACCATTACAACCAGATTGTCACGCTGTGCATGGACTGCGAAATCAGCATCACGTTTGCTGGCGACAACAGTGTCATGGCCTACCAGGTTGCCAGGGACGCTGTGACCCGGCCACGGTTTGCCTCGCGGCCCACGGGCAACATTGCCCAGCGCATTGAAAAGAAAATTGTCGAGCAGTGCGGTAGTCCGAGCGAAGTTTCACATCGCCAGGCATTGGCACTGACCTATGCCCGGGCCCTTGATCTGATCATCGTAGAGGTCGAGAGCAATCAGCCTGTATCGCGGGAAATACTCGATGACGTTATCAGCGTGTTTGCAACGTCGTTGAGCGAAGGAGGACTGGCTGCTGACAGCGCTGATTTGATTGCTCACGCCACCGAACCCCGGCTTGCCTTGCTGGCCACGATGTTGGAGCCGCCGCCGGAACTGGTCAGCGCGCCGATTGATAATCCGGACTACCTCCAGCAATTCACTGCTGCTTTGTACGAGGAGCAGTGAAATGGACATTGAATTGCTCCTCGATTTCACCCGTCGCGAAACCGTTCGTGCCCCTTATGAGGCCTACGCCTGGCTGCGAGAGCATCACCCGGTCTATTGGTGTTCGCACTTCCAGGCCTGGTTTCTGACTCGATACAGCGATGTGTTCGCCGCGCAGGCCGACACCGAACGCTACTCCTCGAACCGCATGCAACAGCTGGTCGATGCCCAGGTGCGGCCGGAAAAACGCGCGCAACTGGCCACGTTCGTCAAACTCGCGTCCGCATGGATGTACTCGCAGGATGGCAAAGCGCACATGGACAGCCGCCACCTGCTGGGTAAAGCCTTCACGCCGCGCGCCATGGAGTCCTTGCGTCAAACCATTCAGACGATCACCGTTAGAGAGCTGTCCGGTCTCGAACCGCAGACGGATTTGATGGCGAACCTGTTCAACCGCGTTCCGGCGCTGATCCTCGCCCATCTCTATGGCATCCCTCGCGAAGACGCGCTGAAGCTCAGGCGCTGGACGGATTGCATCCTGATCTTTCTGGTCGGCAGCCTGGACCCCGACTTCGGGCCTGAACAGGCGCTGAAAGGCGTTGAAGAGATGTACGCCTATTTCGCCGAGGTCATCGAGCAACGTCGAAAACAGCCTGAAGATGACCTGATCAGCCGGGTACTCGAGGCCAGCCTGGAGAGCGATTCGAGCACCGATCAGGTGCTGGCGCAGATTGTCTTCATCCTCGTCGCGGGCTACACCACCAGCGCAGATCAGCTGTGCATCGGGTTATTGCACCTGCTTGAGCATCCCGATCAGTTTGAAGCGCTGAAGGCAGATCTGAACCTGATCAAACCGGCCATTGAAGAGATGTTGCGTTTCGATTCTGCAGGCTCATTCAGCCATCGGGTGCTCAACGAAGACGTCACGCTCCACGGCGTCACGATGAAACGAGGCGATCTGGTTTACCTGATGCGCGCCTCCGCCAATCGTGATCGTTCGAAGTTCCGCTTTCCCGACCTTTTCGATATCTGTCGCAAGCCTAACGATCACCTGGCGTTTGGACGTGGTGAGCACTTCTGCATGGGAACGGCGTTGTTCAGGCTTGAAGCCGAAGTGCTGTTCACCTCGCTGTTCGAGCGTTTTCCCGAGTTGAGCCTGATGGCAGACAAACCTGCGATCTGGCGTGACAACAACCTGCAATTTCGTGGACTGAAATCACTGCCCATCGATCTGGGCAAAGGAGATGGGCAATGAAAATTCAACGCGTTTTTTCACAAGCGCCGTGGGAAAAAATTGCCGGGTACTGCAGGGCAATTCGGGTCGGTGAGCGCATTTTGATGGGAGGCACCGTGGCGTTCGATGAAAAGGGAAAACCCTTTAAACCGGGTAATGCGTATAAGCAGACCCTGCGTTGCCTGGAGATCATTGAAAACTCCATCAAACAGCTTGGCGTCGATCGGCGAAGCATCATCGGGATCCGCATCTACACCACCAGCATGAAGTTCTGGCCGGACATTGCCAAAGCGCACAAGAAGTTTTTCAAGGGGCACCCGCCGACGTTGATGTGCCTGGCGGTCAGCGATTTGATCAGTAAAGAATATGTGGTTGAGCTCACCACCGAGGCAACAGCCTGCGAGATAGAGCTATGACGGTCCAAAAGCAAGATTCAGGGCCCGGCGTGGAAAGTGCCAGAACTGCGTTGCGCAAGTTAATGGTCGTCAGCGTTCGCAACCTGTCGATCCAAAGCCATGGACGATCACTGCCGTTGCGGCTTTACACCCCTGCTGGCCCTGGTCCCTTCCCGGTGCTGATGTTTTTCCATGGCGGCGGCTGGGTCACCGGCGATCTGGACACCCACGACGGCTTTTGCCGACACATGTGCGAGTGGGCAGGCTGCGCGGTGGTGGCTGTGGACTACGCACGGCCACCGGAGCACGTGTTTCCTGCTGCGGTAGAAGATTGCTGCGTAGCGACCGAATGGGTTGTCGACCACGGCCCGGCCATGGGGCTGAATCCTTCGCGAATGGCGGTGGCTGGTGGCGGCTCGGGTGGCGGACTGGCGGCCGTCATTTGCCAGTGGGCCCTTGAGCGGGGCTCACCACGGATCGTGTTTCAACTGCTGCTCTATCCCTTGCTCGATTGCGTGGCGGACAACCCTTCCCACAGCGAATTCGCTGAAGGACACGGGCTGACGGCTGAAATGCTCGAATGGTACATCGCACACTACGTGCCGCCCGATGTATCTCGCGTGGACCCGAGGCTTTCGCCAGTGCGCCATGAAAACCTGCGAGGCTTGCCGCGTGCATTGATCATCACCGCCGAGTGTGATGTGTTGCGGGACGAAGGCCGGGAGTATGCGCGTCGACTCACGCAGGCTGATGTCCCGGTTCAGCACAAGGAGTACATCGGGATGCCTCATGGTTTCGTCAATTACCCGGCTCGTTACGATGAGGCAAAACACGCGCTGTTGTTGTGCGCTCAAGTGCTGCAAACGCATTTGTTCGAAAAACAAGAGTTGATTCCGTCATAAGGCAAAAACGCAAACTGAGCCTGCATATATCCCGGTTGTACATCACAAATTTGCACTGGTACGATCCGGGATCGCTCGCGCGCGAGCTTCTCTATAAAGAACAATAAAAGCAGGGAGTTAGTGATGACTGCTCAGGTTTCATCGAAGGGGACTTCGTCCATGTATGCCACACAAAACGAAGTGCTGGCCGAGGTTCGCAACCACATCGGTCACCTGACCCTCAATCGCCCCGCCGGTCTCAACGCCATTACCCTCGACATGGTCCGCCTCCTTCAGCGCCAGCTCGACGTCTGGGCACAGGATCCGCAGGTTCACGCCGTGGTCTTGCGCGGTGCTGGCGAGAAGGCGTTCTGTGCCGGCGGCGATATCCGCTCGCTGTATGACAGTTTCAAAAGCGGCGACTCGCTGCACAAAGATTTTTTCGTCGAGGAATATGCCCTCGACCTCGCCATTCACCACTACCGCAAACCGGTGCTGGCCTTGATGGACGGCTTTGTCCTGGGCGGCGGCATGGGCCTGGTGCAAGGCGCTGACTTGCGGGTGGTTACCGAGAAGAGCCGTCTGGCGATGCCGGAAGTGGCCATCGGTTATTTCCCGGACGTCGGTGGCAGTCACTTCCTGCCACGGGTCCCCGGTGAACTGGGGATTTATCTCGGCGTCAGCGGTGTGCAGATCCGTGCGGCCGATGCGCTCTATTGCGGTCTGGCTGACTGGTACCTGGAAAGCGACAAGCTGGGCACCCTCGACGAGCAACTCGATCAGCTCGAATGGCGCGACACGCCGCTCAAGGACCTTCAGGGCTTGCTGGCGAAATTCGCGGTGCAACAACTCACCGATGCACCATTGAAAGCGCTGCGCCCGGCCATCGATCACTTCTTCGCCCTGCCCGATGTGCCGAGTATTGTTGAGCAACTGCGTGAAGTGACGGTCGCCGACAGCCATGAATGGGCGACGACCACTGCCGACCTGCTGGAAAGCCGCTCACCGCTGGCGATGGGCGTCACCCTGGAAATGCTGCGCCGTGGTCGGCACTTGAGTCTGGAAGACTGCTTCGCCCTTGAGCTGCACCTGGACCGTCAGTGGTTCGAGCGCGGCGACCTGATCGAAGGCGTGCGCGCCTTGCTGATCGATAAAGACAAGAAGCCGCGCTGGAACCCGCCAACCTTGCAGGCGCTGGACGCCGAGCACGTTGCGAGTTTCTTCAGCGGTTTTGACCAGAGCGGGAGCTGAGCCATGCACGATATCGAATTGAGCGAAGAACAAGTCATGATCCGCGACATGGCCCGGGACTTTGCCCGCGGCGAAATCGCACCTCATGCGCAAGCCTGGGAGAAGGCGGGCTGGATCGATGACGGTCTGGTGGCGAAGATGGGCGAACTCGGCCTGTTGGGCATGGTGGTGCCTGAAGAATGGGGCGGCACTTATGTCGACTACGTCGCCTACGCCCTGGCAGTGGAAGAGATTTCGGCCGGTGACGGTGCCACGGGCGCATTGATGAGCATCCACAACTCCGTAGGCTGCGGCCCAGTCCTGAACTACGGCACCGAAGAACAGAAACAAACCTGGCTGCCGGACCTGGCCAGCGGTCAGGCGATCGGCTGCTTTTGCCTGACCGAACCGCAAGCCGGTTCCGAAGCGCACAACCTGCGCACCCGCGCCGAACTGCGCGACGGCCAATGGGTGATCAACGGCGCCAAGCAATTTGTCAGCAATGGCAAACGGGCGAAACTGGCGATTGTCTTTGCCGTGACCGATCCGGACCTGGGCAAACGCGGCATCTCGGCGTTCCTGGTGCCGACCGATACGGCCGGTTTCATCGTCGACCGCACCGAACACAAAATGGGCATTCGCGCCTCCGACACCTGCGCGGTTACGTTGAACAACTGCACGATTCCGGAAGCCAACCTGCTGGGTGACCGCGGCAAGGGTTTGGCCATCGCCCTGTCCAACCTCGAAGGCGGCCGCATCGGCATCGCTGCGCAGGCGTTGGGGATTGCCCGGGCGGCGTTCGAAGCCGCACTGGCTTATTCGCGGGATCGGGTACAGTTCGACAAGCCGATCATCGAGCACCAGAGCATTGCCAACCTGCTGGCCGATATGCACACCCGGCT
Source organism: Pseudomonas sp. RT6P73 (assembly GCF_054897715.1). Taxonomy (NCBI): domain Bacteria; kingdom Pseudomonadati; phylum Pseudomonadota; class Gammaproteobacteria; order Pseudomonadales; family Pseudomonadaceae; genus Pseudomonas; species Pseudomonas sp. RT6P73. The sequence goes on from NZ_JBUBUV010000002.1 coordinate 2,728,288, forward strand.
GAACGCCGCGCGTTTGTTGATCCTGCACGCTGCGCGGTTACGCAGCGCCGGTAAGCCGTGTCTGTCCGAGGCTTCGCAGGCGAAGCTGTTTGCGTCGGAGATGGCCGAGAAGGTCTGCTCGTCGGCGATGCAGATTCATGGCGGGTATGGGTATCTGGAGGATTACCCGGTGGAGCGCTATTACCGGGATGCGCGGATCACGCAGATTTATGAAGGGTCAAGCGAGATACAGCGGATGGTGATAGCCCGCGAGTTGAAAAACTATCTTGTGTGACCTTTAAAAGCATCGCGGGCAAGCCCGCTCCCACAGGGTTCTCGGTCGGTCACAAATATCATGTACACCCCGAAACCTGTGGGAGCGGGCTTGCCCGCGATGGCGTCATTGAGAACGCCGCATTACTTACCGGTGAACTCGGCTTCGCGCTTGGCAATAAACGCCGCCATCCCTTCCTTCTGATCCTGCGTCGCAAACGCCGCATGAAACACCCGGCGCTCGAAGCGCACGCCTTCCGACAAGCTCACTTCAAACGCGCGGTTGACGCTTTCCTTGACCATCATCGCAATCGGCAACGACTTCTTGGCAATCAGCGCGGCGACTTTCAGCGCTTCTTCCAGCAATTCATCCGCCGGCACGATCCGCGCAACAATCCCGCAGCGCTCGGCTTCTACCGCATCAATCAAACGCCCGCTCAGGCACATTTCCATGGCCTTGGCCTTGCCCACGGCGCGGGTCAGGCGCTGGGTGCCGCCCATGCCCGGCAACACGCCGAGGTTGATTTCCGGCTGGCCGAATTTCGCCTTGTCGCCGGCGAGGATGAAATCGCACATCAGCGCCAGTTCACAGCCACCGCCCAACGCAAAACCGTTGACCGCGGCAATGATCGGCTTGCGGCGATTGGCCACGCGATCGCTGTCGCTGAACAGGTCATCGAGATAGATCTGCGGGTAGGTCAGCTCGGCCATTTCCTTGATGTCAGCACCGGCGGCAAAGGCTTTTTTCGAGCCGGTCAGCACGATGCAACCGATGTTCGAGTCGGCTTCCAGACCATCGAGGGCGTGGTTCAGTTCGCTGACGATCTGCGCATTCAATGCGTTCAGTGCTTGCGGACGGTTGAGGGTGATCAGGCCAACACGACCGTGGGTTTCCAGCAAAATCGTTTCGTAGCTCACAAGTAGGTTCCTTTTAAAGATTGCGCGAAATAACCATGCGCTGAATATCGCTGGTGCCTTCGTAGATCTGGCACACCCGCACGTCGCGGTAGATCCGCTCCAGTGGGAAGTCGTTCAGGTAACCGTAACCGCCGAGGGTTTGCAACGCTGAGGAGCAGACCTTCTCGGCCATTTCCGAGGCGAACAGTTTGGCCATGGACGCTTCGACCAGTGCCGGTTTGCCGCTGTCACGCAGCGCGGCGGCGTAATGCACCATTTGCCGGGCGACGGCGATCTGGGTCGCCATGTCTGCCAGGCGGAATGCGACCGCCTGGTGTTCGATGATCGGTTTGCCGAAGCTCTCGCGCTCACGGGCGTAGTCGCGGGCCGCTTCAAACGCGGCGCGGGCCATGCCCACCGATTGCGAGGCGATGCCGACACGGCCGCCTTCGAGGTTAGCCAGGGCGATCCGGTAACCTTCGCCCTCCTCACCCAATCGATTGGCCACCGGGACTTTCACGTCTTCAAAGAGGATCTGACAGGTGTCGGAGGCGTGCTGACCGAGTTTGTCTTCGACCCGTGCGACTTTGTAGCCCGGCGAATCGGTCGGCACGATCAGCGCCGTGATACCCCGCTTGCCGGCGCTCGGGTCGGTGACGGCGAACACGATCACCACCCCGGCATTCTGTCCGGAGGTGATGAACTGTTTGCAGCCGTTGAGCACGTAATGATCGCCTTCCAGACGCGCGCGGGTTTTCAAGCCGCTGGCGTCGGAGCCGGCCTGCGGTTCGGTCAGGGCAAAGGCCCCGAGCATTGCGCCGCTGGCCAGGGGCTTGAGGAAGCGTTCTTTCTGATCGTCGTTGCCGTACTTGAGGATCGGCACGCAACCCACCGAGTTGTGCACGCTCATGATGGTCGAGCAGGCGCCGTCACCGGCCGCGATCTCTTCCAGGGCCATGGCGTAGGCCAGGTAACCGGTGTCGCAACCGCCCCACTCTTCTGGTACCAGCATGCCGAAGAAGCCCAGCTCGGCCATCTCGCCGATGGCTTCCTTGGGGAAGCGATGCTCGCGGTCCCACTCGGCGGCGAACGGTTTCAGCCGTTCCTGGGCGAATTGCCGGGCGGCGTCGCTGATCTGAAGTTGTTCGTCATTGGGAATCATGCCAAGTCCTTAAAATCCGGGGTACGACACAGAACTCTGTGGGAGCCAGCCTGCTGGCGATGGCGGTGTGTCATAAAAGTAGACATTGACTGACACGACGCCATCGCCAGCAGGCTGGCTCCCACAGGGGTGAGGTTGGCCTAGTAAAGGCATTCCACGGCCATGGCCGTGGCTTCACCGCCGCCGATGCAGATTGCTGCAACGCCGCGTTTCAGGCCTTTCTGGCGCAGGGCCGAGAGCAAGGTCACAAGGATCCGAGCGCCAGATGCACCAATCGGATGGCCCAAGGCGCATGCGCCGCCGTGAACGTTGATCTTCTCGTGGGGGATTTCCAGTTTGGTCATGGTCACGAGGCTGACAACGGCGAACGCTTCGTTGACTTCAAATAACTCGACTTCGTCCACGGACCAGCCGGTTTTCTTCATCAGCTTCTTGATCGCACCCACCGGCGCCACCGGGAACAGGCCCGGGGTATCGGCAAACGCGGCATGGCCATGAATCACCGCCAGCGGTTTCAAACCTTGTTTCTGTGCTTCAGAGCGGCGCATCAGCACCAATGCCGCCGCACCGTCGGAGATCGAACTGGAATTGGCCGCTGTCACGGTACCGCCTTCACGGAACGCCGGTTTCAACGAGGCGATTTTGTCCAGTTTGGCTTTCGGCGGCTGTTCGTCGTTGCTGATCAGCACCTGCTCTTTGCCGACGGTCACAGTGAGCGGCACGATCTCGTCCTTGAAGCTGCCATCGTTGATCGCTTGCTGCGCGCGGGTGGTCGAGGCAATGGCGAACGCGTCCTGGGCTTCGCGGCTGAAACCGTTGGTTTCGGCGCAATCCTCGGCGAAGGTGCCCATCAGGCGGCCCTTGTCGTAGGCATCTTCCAGGCCGTCGAGGAACATTGAATCGAGCACGCGGCCATGGCCCATGCGGTAACCGCTGCGGGCGCGGTCCAGCAGATACGGCGCGTTGGACATGCTTTCCATGCCGCCCGCGACGACCACGTCGGCGCTGCCGGCAACCAGCATGTCGTGGGCCAGAATCGCCGCTTCCATGCCCGAGCCGCACATTTTGTTCAGGGTGGTGCAGCGGGTCGATTTATCCAGCCCCGCACCCAACGCGGCTTGCCGTGCCGGTGCCTGACCGAGGCCGGCGGGCAGCACGCAGCCAAACAGCACTTCTTCGACCGACTCAGGCGCAATGCCGGCGCGTTCGACCGCTGCTTTAATCGCCGCCGCACCGAGTTGCGGTGCGGTCAGGCTTTTCAGTTCGCCCTGGAAAGCGCCCATCGGGGTGCGGACGGCGCTGACGATTACGATTGGATCGTTGGCAATAGTCATGACAAATCTCCTTACTTGGCGGCCATGCGCAAGGCACCGTCGAGACGGATCACCTCGCCATTGAGCATGCTGTTTTCAATGATATGCCTGACGAGCGCGGCATACTCTCCCGGTTTGCCCAGGCGCGGCGGAAAGGGCACGCCGGCCGCCAGGGACGCGCGGACTTCCGGGGTCATGCCGGCCATCATCGGGGTTTCGAAAATGCCCGGAGCGATGGTCATCACGCGGATACCGAAGCGCGCCAGTTCACGGGCGGCGGGCAAGGTAAGGCTGACGATCGCGCCTTTCGACGCGGCGTAGGCAGCCTGGCCGATCTGGCCATCGTACGCCGCCGCCGAGGCGGTGTTGATGATCACGCCGCGCTCGCCGTCGGCATCCGCTTCGGTTTCGGCGATGGCCGCGGAAGCCAGACGCAGCATATTGAAGCTGCCGATCAGGTTGACGTTGATCACCTGGCTGAAACTGGCCAGTGCGTGCGGGCCATTCTTGCCGAGAATCTTCTCGCCACGCACGATGCCGGCGCAGTTGACCAGCCCGTTGAGGCCGCCGAAGGCTTTCACCGTCGCCTGCACCGCAGCTTCGGCGGCGGCTTCGTCGCTGATGTCGGCCACCACGCTTTGCGCGCCGAGGCGTTCAGCCTGGGCCGCAACGGCTTCGGCGTTCATGTCCACCAGCATCACTTTGGCGCCGGCTGCGACCAGCACTTCAGCGGTGGCTGCACCGAGGCCCGACGCACCGCCGGTGACGAGAAAAACCTTGTTTTCAATCTGCATCATTGTGTCCTTGATTCAAGCTTGAACGTTCTTCGCGGCGGCCTCTTGAGCCTTGGCGATTTCCTGGTTGCGCAAGATAAAGCGCTGCAATTTGCCGCTTGGGGTTTTCGGCAACTCGCTGACAAATTCGATTTCACGCGGGTATGAATGCGCGGCCAGACGCTTGCGCACGTGTTGGCGTAGCTCTTCGGCCAGTTCCGGCGCGGCGCGGTATTGCGCGCTGAGCACGACAAAGGCTTTGACCAACTCTGTGCGCTCCGGATCGGGCTTGCCGACCACGGCCGCTTCGACCACCGCCGGGTGCTCGATCAGCGCGCTTTCCACGTCGAACGGGCCCACGCGGTAGCCGGAAGTGGTGATCACGTCATCGCTACGGCCGACGAAGCTTATGCTGCCGTCCGGGTTCCACTCGACGGTGTCCCCGCTCAGGTAATAGTTGCCGACGAACGCTTTGGTTGGAGCGCCTTCATAACCGGCGAACCAGCACATTGGCGACTGGGTGCGGTCGATGGCCAGGATGCCTGGCTGGCCGACGCCGAGTTCTTGGTATTCGTCGTCGAGCACCACGATGCGGTGGCCTGGTGAAGCAAAACCGGCAGCGCCCATGTGGATCGGGTGTTCGATGCCGTGGTGATTGCACAGGACCATGCCCAGTTCGGTCTGGCCGTAATGGTCGTGAATGACCACGCCGAGGTTGTCGGCAAACCAGCGGATCACTTCCGGGTTCAGCGGCTCGCCGGCGCTGCTGACAATGCGCAGTTTGCCCTTGATCGAGCGGGCGAATTCGTCACCCCCGGCAATCAACAGGCGGTACGCGGTCGGTGAACCGGTGAGGTTGGTGATCCCGTATTTGTTGATCACCCGGCAGGTACTTTCGAGGGTGAACGGGCCGTCGTAAAAAGTGATCGGATGCCCCATCGCCATCGGCCCGGTGACGCCAAAATAGATGCCGTAGGCCCAGCCCGGATCCGCCACGTTCCAGAACGCGTCTTCGGGACGCAGGTCCACGGCGTCGCGGGTGTAGCTCTGGAAGGCGACGATGGCCTTGAGCGGAACGGACAAGGCTTTCGATGGGCCAGTGGTTCCCGAGGTGAACATCAGCAGGAACGGGTCTTCGCCGGTCAGCAACACCGGTTCGCACTCGGGGGAATAATTGGCCAGTTCGGCCCAGAAACTGTAATCGCCACGGACGATGCCTTGGCCCTTTGGACCGGCGACAGTGACGAGGGTCGGGCAGTCGGCGACTTCGGTGAGTTTGGAGCGATTGACCGCGTCGGTGACCACCACTTTGGCGCCGGAACAGCTCAAGCGGTGTTCGATGGCTTTCGGGCCGAAGGCGGTGAACAGTGGCTGATAGACCGCGCCGATGCGCCAGGTGGCGAATACGGTGATCAATAATTCGATGTTGCGTGGCAGCAGGCCGGCGACCTTGTCGCCTTTCTTCACGCCCTGGGCCAGGAGGAAATTGGCGAAACGCGCGGCTTTGTCCTGCAGGTCGCTGAAGGTGTACGTCGCGCTGGCACCGTCGCGGCCTTCCCAGAACAGCGCAATGCGCCCCGGCAAGGCGTGGCGGTCGCAACACTCGACGCAGGCGTTGAGGGCGGTCAAATCACCCGCGAGTGCGGCGTCGACGGTGTGCTGATAATCGAACTGTGACGTGGCAGACAAGTAATCGCGCATTGCCAGAATCCCTCTGTATTTTTATTAGGTTGGGGGAACCGTAAAAACCACAGAAATACTCGCCCCGCGCGGGGATCGGGGCAATGGTCAAAGCTATCAAGTTGTCTGACTGGTTTGGCCAAGGTTCAAAGGATTTGTCGTCTGGGCGGGCCTCTTCGCGGGCAAGCCTCGCTCCTACATGCTTTGTGTCGTTCACTACAAACCGCACAACCCCTTGTAGGAGCGAGGCTTGCCCGCGAAGAGGCCCGCCCTATCAACACAATCCCCGGATCAGTGGGCCTCGTTAAGGATCAAACTCCGGTAATGCCCAGGATTGGACCCCGACCACTTGCGAAACGCCTTATAAAACGAACTGGCATCAGCAAATCCCAACCGCGTAGCGATTTCAGCAAAGCTGATGTGCGGCTCGGCCAACCACACAATCGCCAACTCCTTGCGCACGCTGTCCTTGAGCCCTTGGTAGGTCTGCCCTTCTTCCGCCAGCCGCCGGCGCAAGGTCGAAGCCGACATGCACAGTTGCTGCGCCAAAGGTTCGGTCTCCGGCCACTGTTCGGCGGGTAACTGGCGCAAATCATGCTTGATCCGGCTCGCCAGGCTCTCGAGGTCGCGGTACTTGACCAGAATATTCGCCGGCGCATGGGCCAGGAACCGCTTGAGCTCTTCCGGGCTGCGTTTGATCGACAGGTCCAGGCAATCCGCCGAAAAAATCATCCGCGTGCGTGGCCGGTCGAAACGCAGGTTCTCGGAGAACATCACTTGATAGTCATCGCAGAAGTCCGGCGCTGGGCAGCGCAACTCGATGGCGAGAATCGGTATGCGCCGCCCTGCCAGCCAACAGGCAACACCGTGAACGATCATCCAGTAGGTGAAATAAGTGAAGGCGCGGCGCGGGTCCTGATCGTCTTCCAGCAACACAATCTCCGCCAGGCTTTGCTGACGAACCAACTGCGCGGGCATGCGTTCGAGCATCAACGACAGAAAGCTCAGGCCAGACGTCAGGCCGGCCGCCAGGCTCGGCTGGATCATCGAGCTGCGACAGAGAAACTCAAGACTGCCGGATTTGAGCTTGCGCGGGTCCATGCCAAAAAATTCATCATCCCCGCGCCGGGCCAGCAAACGCCATAAGCGTGCATAGGCGGTGGCCGGAACCCGGGCATTGTTGGTTTGCAGCAGCGCCGGATCGATACCGACCTTGTTCAACACCTCATCGGTGGCGGCTCCGGGGGCGCAGCTCTGCAACAGTGCTTCGCGCACCAGTTGAATGGCGATGGTGTCTTTTTCCGACATTGAGCGGGGTGGGCCTTGTTCTTGTTTGAGTGCTGGCATCTTAGCGCAGCCGTCAGCCCAATGCAGATCCTATGGGCAGCCAAAATCCCTGTGGGAGCGGGCTTGCCCGCGATGGCGGAGTGTCAGTCGACATATATCTTGAATGTGCAGCCGTCATCGCGGGCAAGCCCGCTCCCACAGGGATTAATGTGATCTTCAGTGTTGTTCAGGTTAGGTTCAGGCAAATGCCAATGAATGCCATTTGGGAATGAGTGTCATTATGTTACAAATTAGCACCCTATCTAATTCCGCGACGGTGCTGAATGCTTGTTCCTTTTCTGATCATGCTGCGCGAAGGCATTGAAGCCGCGTTGATCGTTGGCATCATCGCCAGCTACCTCAAGCAGACCGGCCGTGGCCAGTGGATGCCGGCCGTGTGGATCGGTGTGTTCCTTGCCGTTGCGCTGGCCTTGCTGGTAGGCGGTGGTCTGGAGTTGGTCAGCGCCGAGTTCCCGCAGAAACAACAGGAACTGTTTGAAGGCGTGGTCGGCCTGGTGGCCGTCGGCATTCTCAGCTCCATGGTGTTCTGGATGCGCAAAGTGGCGCGTTCGATCAAGCACTCGCTGCACGTGTCCCTCGATCACGCGCTCACCGGCTCCAAACATCAAGTGACCGCGCTGATCGCCATGGTGTTTTTCGCCGTGGCCCGGGAAGGCCTGGAAACGGTGTTCTTCCTGCTCGCCGTGTTCCAGCAGAGCGAAGGCCCGGCGGCACCGATCGGCGCCCTCCTCGGCCTGATCCTGGCGATCATCGTCGGCTTCCTCATCTACACCGGCAGCATGCGCTTGAACCTCGGCGCGTTCTTCCGCTGGACCGGTCTTTTCATTCTGGTGGTGGCGGCCGGCATTCTTGCCAACTCGGTGCAGGCACTGCATGAAGCCGGGGTCTGGAACCACCTGCAAACCGTGCTGTTCGACTTCAGTGCGACGCTGCCGATGGACGGCCCGGTGGGCTCGGTGCTGGCCGGCATGTTCGGTTACCAGGACGCGCCGACGGTCAGTACCCTCGGCGCGTATCTGATTTATCTGGTGGTGGCGCTGGTGATGTTTTTTCTTCCCGCGCCCGCCCCCGCTAAACAACCTTCCTCCGTTTCCAGCCAGTAAGGGCACCCATGCCAAATCAAGCCCCTCCCCAGGCCTCGCCTCCCCGCGCCTTGCGCTGGGCGGTGGCCGGTTCGGTGATCGTGATGATCGCCGCCGGTGGCCTGTTCTTTTACGCCTCGAAAATGGCCGCGGCCAAGCGCCAGACCAATCATGACGAAGTGCTGGTGACCATTCACTCGCACAGCTGCGAGCCGAATGCGCTGACCGTTCCGGCAGGCCGCTCTAGTTTCCGCATCGTCAATCGCTCGGACCGGGCGGTGGAATGGGAAATCCTCGACGGAGTGCTGGTGGTCGAAGAACGGGAAAACATCGCGCCGGGCCTGAGTCAGGTGATCAATGCCAACCTGCTGCCCGGCGACTACGCGATCACCTGCGGACTGCTGAGCAATCCGCGCGGCACCTTGCACGTGACCCCGACTGCCGCCTCCGAGGCGGCGGCCAGGGCCAAACCGTCGCTGGTCGCTTTCGTGGGGCCGTTGTCGGAATTCCGGGTGTACCTGAGCAGCCAGGGCAGCGCGCTGATCAAAGCCGTCAGCGCCCTTGAGCAAGCGATCAATTCCGGCGACCTGAGCCAGGCACAAGCGTTGTATGTGCCTGCTCGCGCGGCCTATCAACGGATCGCCCCCGCCGCCCAGCGTCTGGCTGAACTGGACAATGCGATCAACGCCCGCGCCGATTACTTCGAGAAACGCGAACAGGATCCGGCCTTCAGCGGTTTCCACCGGATCGAATACGCGCTGTTCCAGCAACGCAACCTCGACGGTCTGGCGCCGATTGCCCAGCACCTGAGCAGCGATGTCACCACGCTTAAGCAGCAACTGCTCGCCCAGTCGCTGCCACCGGAGCAACTGGTGAGCATTGTCACGCGCAATCTCCACAGCCTCGCCGATGTGCGCGCCAGCAGCGGTGAAGAAGAGCGCTACAGCCACACCGACCTGAACGGTTTCGCCGCCAACCTCTTTGCTGCGCGCAAAGTCGTCGACCTGTTGCGCCCGTTGCTGACCAAGTCTGCCGCCGAGTTGCTGCCGAAGATAGACAGCGCGATCACTGCCCTTGACGCCGAACTTAATGGTTTCAAGGTCAAGGATGGCTACGCGAGTTACGACACGGTGAGCGCCGAGCAGCGCAAACAGATCGCCGACAAGGCCAAGGCGCTGGCCGATGCACTCGATGGAATCGATCCCGCCCTCGGCCTGTCCGGCCTTTAAGCACAGAAGACTCAAACCGATGAACGATTCAGAACACTTCAACCTCCAGCGTCGCCGCGTATTGATGGGCATGGGCGCCGCCGGTGTCGCGCTGGCAGGCTCCGCACTGAGTTGCCCGGCGATGGCCGCGAGCCCCGCGCAAGTCACCGAAGCGCCGAGCAGCGACCAGACCGAAGACCGCCACGCGTTCCACGGCCAGCACCAGACCGGCATCGTCACTCCGCGCCCGGCGTCGGGCATGCTGGTGTCGTTTGATGTACTGGCCAGTGACCGCGAAGACCTGGAGCGTCTGTTTCGCACCCTCAACGAACGCATTGCGTTCCTGATGCAGGGCGGTCCGGTGGCTCAGGTTGATCCGAAATTGCCGCCGGTGGATTCGGGCATCCTCGGCCCGGTGGTCACGCCGGACAACCTGACCATCACCGTGTCGGTGGGCGAGTCGCTGTTCGACGAGCGCTTCGGCCTGGCGGGTGCAAAACCGAAGCGTCTGATGCGCATGGTCGGTTTTCCCAACGACGCACTGGAAGCCGATTGCTGTCACGGCGACCTGAGCCTGCAGTTCTGCTCCAACACCACCGACACCAACATCCACGCCCTGCGCGACATCGTAAAAAACCTGCCGGACCTGCTGCTGGTGCGCTGGAAACAGGAAGGCAGCGTACCGCCCCAGGCCCCGGCGAAACCCGGGGTGCCGGCGCAGAGCGCGCGTAATTTCCTCGGTTTTCGCGATGGCTCGGCGAATCCGGATTCCAACGACGCCAAGGCCATGGACAGCCTCGTCTGGGTGCAACCCGGCAGCGACGAACCGGCGTGGGCCGCCCATGGCAGCTACCAGGCAGTGCGGATCATCCGCAACTTCGTCGAGCGCTGGGACCGCACGCCCTTGCAGGAACAGGAAAGCATTCTCGGCCGCCTCAAAAGTACCGGCGCGCCCATGGGCGGAGCGCATGAAACCCAGGTCCCGGACTACGCCAAGGACCCGGAAGGCAAGCTGACCAAACTTGACGCGCATATCCGTCTGGCCAACCCGCGCACGGCCGCGACCCAGGCCAACCTGATCCTGCGCCGGCCGTTCAACTATTCCAACGGCGTGAACAAGAACGGCCAGTTGGACATGGGCCTGTTGTTCATCTGCTACCAGGCCGATCTGGAAAAAGGCTTTATCACCGTGCAGACCCGACTCAACGGCGAGCCGTTGGAGGAATACCTCAAGCCGGTCGGTGGCGGTTACTTCTTCACCCTGCCGGGTGTGACGGGCGACAAGGACTTCATCGGTCGCTCGCTGCTTGACGCTACCTCACCAAAAACAAACACCTGACCAACCCCCATACGGAACCGTCCCATGAAAAAGTCGCCACTCGCGTTATTGCTGACTCTTGGCTTGCTCAATACCCCGCTTTCGGCTTTCGCGGCGACGGCGCCGCTGGAGCTGGTGCAGCCGATTTCGGACTACAAAATCTACGTCACCGAGCAACTGGATGAGCTGGCCAGCCACACCCAGCAGTTCACCGATGCGGTGAAAAAAGGTGACCTGGCCACCGCCAAAAAACTCTATGCGCCGACCCGGGTTTACTACGAGTCGATCGAGCCGATTGCCGAGCTGTTCAGTGACCTCGACGCCTCCATTGATTCGCGCGTTGATGACCACGAAAAAGGTGTGAAAGCCGAAGATTTCACCGGTTTCCACCGCATCGAATATTCGCTGTTCTCGGAAAACAGCACCAAGGGCCTCGATGAACTGGCCGATGGTTTGAACAAGGACGTCAAAGACCTGCAAACCCGCGTGGCCGGCCTGACCTTCCCGCCTGAGAAAGTGGTGGGCGGCGCTGCCGCGTTGCTGGAAGAAGTGGCGGCCACCAAGATCTCCGGTGAAGAAGATCGCTACAGCCACACCGACCTGTATGACTTCCAGGGCAACATCGACGGCGCGAAGAAAATCGTCGACCTGTTCCGTCCGCAGATCGAGAAGCAGGACGCGGCGTTTATTGCCAAGGTCGACAAGAACTTCGCCAGCGTGAACAAGATTCTGGCCAAGTACAAAACCAGGGACGGTGGGTTTGAGACGTATGACAAGGTGAAGGAAAACGACCGCAAGGCGTTGGTTGGGCCGGTGAATACGTTGGCTGAAGACCTTTCTACGTTGCGTGGGAAGCTGGGTTTGAATTGACGTTTTTTTAGCGTCTGTGCGGACCTCTTCGCGGGCAAGCCTCGCTCCTACGGATCTCTCCGACCTGTAGGAGCGAGGCTTGCCCGCGAAGGCATTATCACAGTTACCAATATTCCTCCTGGCTCACCCGACTCGCGCTAACATCCCCCGCCAATAACAAAAGCTCACGGAAGACTCGCCCATGACCACCCCTGCCTTCGACCTGCGCCCACTCATGGTTGCCAACATGGCCTGTTCCATGTCGATGATGGCGTTCGTTTCCCTGATCGGGCCTATCGCCCGGGTGTTGGGCCTGGCCACCTGGCAGGCCGGGGCGGCGGTGACGGTGTCCGGGGTGATCTGGATGTTGCTCGCCCGCCCTTGGGGCCAGGCCAGTGATCGCTATGGCCGGAGACGGATTCTGCTGATCGCCACGGCCGGTTTTACTCTCGCCTACTGGGCCTTGTGCCTGTTCATCGACGCCTCGTTGCGGTTTCTGCCATCGGCGCTGCTGGGGTTTATCGGGTTGATGATCGGACGCGGCCTGATCGGCGTGTTCTATGCCGCGATTCCGGTGGGTGGCAATGCGCTGATCGCCGACAACATCGAGCCGCAACACCGCGCCAAAGCCATGGCCGCCCTGGGCGCGGCCAACGCCTGTGGCCTGGTGATCGGCCCGGCGATCGCGGCGTTGTTGTCGCGCTTCAGCCTGAGCCTGCCGTTCTATGCCATGGCGATCTTGCCCTTACTGGCCTTCGTGGTGCTGCGCTACAAGCTCAAAGGTCAGGAACTGCACCTGCGACAAGCGCCGCGCAAGGTTCATCTGAACGATCCACGACTGCGTCGGCCGATGGCGGTCGCGTTCGTGGCGATGCTGTGCGTCTCGATTGCGCAGATCACGGTCGGTTTCTTTGCCCTCGACAGATTAGGCATGAGCCCGGCCGACGCCGCGCAAACCGCTGGCATCGCCTTGACCATGGTCGGTTTCGCACTGATCTGTTCGCAATTGGTGGTGCGTCGGCTCGAATGGCCGCCGCTGCGGCTGATCCGCGCGGGCGCACTAGTGGCGGCCGTGGGTTTTGCCGGCAGCATCCTGGCGGATACCGCGTGGGGTTTGTGGCTGTGCTTTTTCGTGTCGGCGGGCGGGATGGGGCTGATCTTTCCGTCGTTCGCCGCCCTGGCCGCCAACGCGGTCGACGCCTCGGAACAAGGCGCCACCGCCGGTTCCATTGGCGCCGCGCAGGGCTTTGGCGTGGTCATCGGACCGTTGGCGGCGACGTTGATCTACGACATCGAACCGCGCCTGCCCTATCTGGTGGCTGCCGGGCTATTGCTGCTGGTGGCGGTATGGCCACAGCCCCGGCAGCACTGAGCCTTACAGAATCCGATAGAGCAACCGCTCGATCCGCACCCGACTGACGCGCTTGAGGAACTTGGCCACCGCCGCCGGGTATTCCAGCAGGGTTTCCAGATCCTGATAACGCTGGATGCGCGTGGTGTTCTGGAAAATTTCGCCCAGTTCTTTACTGCGCGGTTCCAGCAGTTCGCCCTTCGGATCGTCGATCAGCAGCGCGTTTTCCAGATCGAGACGGAACGCCCGTGGATTGAGGTTATTACCGGTCAGCAAGGTGTAGCGCTTGTCGATCCACATGCCTTTGAGGTGATAGGTGTTGTCACCGTCCTTCCACAAATGCAGGTTCAGCTTGCCGCTGTCGATGCTGTGCTGATGGCGTTTGGCAAAGCGCCGCAGGCTGATCTCGTAGAGATACGGCAGCGCCGCGATCACCTTGAACGGCTCGCTCGGCGGGATGAAGAAGTCATTGGCGGTCTTGTCGCCCACCACGATATCGATCTTCACGCCACGGCCCAGCGCCCGGTTGATTTCCCGGGTCACCGCCAGCGGCAGGTTGAAGTACGGCGTGCAGATGGTCAGCTGATGCTGGGCGCTGGCGATCAATTCGCAGATCACCCGGCTTAACGGGTTGTTCTTGCCCACGCCCAGCAACGGGCTCACCGACAAACCGCCCTTCGCCGTGCTGCCGGCCGTGGTGTCGTACGTCGCGTGCTTGAGGCGGCTGCGCAAATCGCCGATGTCGTTGCGCAGGCTGCGGGTGGTCGGCAGATTCGGCAGATCGAGGCGATGCACCGCTTTGGAGGCGACCAGGCCATGCTGAATCAGGTGCTGCATGGAATCGGCCAGCGCGTGGTTCTGCAGCAGGTGATAACGGTCGTAGCGATATTTGTCGAATTTGTGCAGGTAAACGTTGTTCAGGCTCGCGCCGCTATAGATCACGCAGTCGTCGATCACGAAGCCTTTCAGATGCAGCACGCCGAACAGCTCGCGGGTCTGCACCGGCACGCCGTACACCGGCACTTCACTTGCGTGGGTGCGCGTTGCCTCTTGATACCAGGCCGAGTTGCCCGGTTGTTTGCCGGCACCGATCAAGCCGCGCTGGGCGCGCAGCCAGTCCACCACCACGACCACGTCCAGTTGCGGACGCGCCAGTTTGGCGGCGTGTAAGGCATCAAGGATTTCCTGACCGGCCTCGTCCTGTTGCAGGTACAGCGCGACGATATAGATGCGCTGAGTGGCACTGGCGATTTTTTCCAGCAGGCAACGACGGAACTCGGCAGCGCCGGAAAGAATGGTGACGGCATCGGCGGTCAGCGGAAAACTGCGCAGTTTAGGCAGCAGAGAGCGTTTGAAAAGCGACGGCATAGGGCTCGCAAAGGGTCAATTCCGAATAGCCCGAGAGCTTACACCATGGATCAGCTTGGGTCTTGTTGGCGTCTGTACTGCCCCCATCGCTAGCAGGCTAGCTCCCACAGGGGAATGCATTTCAAATGTGGGAGCTAGCCTGCTGGCGATGGCTTTCCAATCAACAAGAAAATATCTGCTTGACCAAGGAGAACGATCGTTCTACTGTTCGCAGCATGAACGAAATCACTAGCAACGACACACGCGACATCATTCTGGATGTCACTGAAAAGTTGATCTACAAAAGTGGCATCGCGGCCACCGGAATGGATCTTCTGGTGAAAACCGCCGGCGTCTCCAGAAAAAGTATCTATCGCTACTTCGCCAACAAGGAGGAGCTGACCGTCGCCGCGCTGCAACGCCGCGACGTGCGCTGGATGCACTGGTACAAAAGCGAGGTCGACCAGGCTGAAACCCCGGCTGACCGCTTGCTCAACCTGTTTACCGTGCTCAAGGCGTGGTTCGCCTCCGAAGGCTTCCGCGGCTGCGCGTTCATTAACACCAGCGGTGAAACCGGTGACCCGCAAGACCCGGTTCGCCTGGTCGCCAAAGACCATAAACAAAAGCTGCTCGACTACGTGCGCGAACTCTGCACCGAACATGGCGCTGCCGACCCGGAGAAAGTGGCCAAACAGCTGCTGATCCTGATCGACGGAGCCATCACCGTGGCGCTTGTCATGGGTGATCACAGTGCCGCCGATAATGCGCAATGCATGGCGCGAAAGTTATTGGACCTGTAACACTTAAACCAAGCCCGACAACTTGCTTGAACTTTAATTTGAGAGGGAGACTTTAAATGTCCAACACCGAAGTTCGTCCGCCATTGCCGCCCTTCACCCGTGAATCGGCCATCGAAAAAGTTCGCCTGGCCGAAGACGGCTGGAACTCCCGCGACCCGGAACGCGTGTCGCTGGCCTACACCCTGGACACCAAGTGGCGTAACCGCGCCGAGTTCGCTTACAACCGTGAAGAGGCAAAAGGTTTCCTGACCCGCAAATGGGCCAAGGAACTGGATTACCGCTTGATCAAGGAACTCTGGGCCTTCACCGACAACCGCATCGCCGTGCGTTACGCCTATGAATGGCACGACGACTCGGGCAACTGGTTCCGTTCCTACGGCAACGAAAACTGGGAGTTCGCCGAGAACGGGTTGATGGCCAACCGGTTTGCCTGCATCAACGACATGCCGATCAAGGAAAGCGACCGTAAGTTCCACTGGCCGCTGGGTCGTCGCCCTGACGATCATCCGAGCCTGTCGGACCTGGGTCTGTAAACACAGTCCCCTGTAGGAGCGAGCGGTGCGGCGATCCGACTTGCCCGCGAAGGCGATGTATCAGGCAACTTATTTGTTGACTGTGAGTCAGCCTTCGCGGGCAAGTCGGATCGCCGCACCGCTCGCTCCTACAGGGGCTGGGTGTTCAGGCGACCGCAGTCTGAGGTTTGGCCGCTGCTTTTGCTTCCAGCTCCCGCACCAACGGCAACACCCGCTTGCCGAAATACTCCACCTCTTCCTGAAAGTGCAGGAACCCCGCCAGCACCAGGTCCACACCCACTGCTTTCAACGCCACGATGCGCTCGGCAATCTGTTGCGGCGTGCCGATCAAGTTGGTCTTAAAGCCGTCGTTGTATTGCACCAGGTCCTCAAACGTCGACTTGGCCCAGTTGCCCTCACCCTCTGGCGATGCCCTGCCCGCTTGCTTAGCCGCATCACCAAAGGCATTCACCGCTTCTGGATCGGCCTGGTCGATAATTTGCGCCAACACGGCCCGCGCCTCTTCTTCCGTATCCCGAGCGATGACAAATGCGTTCACCCCGATCTTCACCGAATGATTGTTGGCTGCAGCCTTGACGCGAATGTCGTCGACCTGGGCCTTGATGCCTTCAGGCGTGTTGCCGTTGGTGAAGTACCAGTCCGACACCCGCGCCGCCATGTCCCGGGCTGCGCGCGAACTGCCGCCCTGGAAGATTTCCGGCTGGCCCAGCGGTTTGGGCTTGAGGCTGTAGTTGTCGAATCGGTAGAAATCACCGCGGAACGTGAAATTGTCCTGGCTCCAGATGCCTTTGAGCGAGCGGATGAACTCCTCTGAACGGCGATAACGCTCGTCGTGTTCCAGCCAGTGTTCGCCAATCGCCTGAAATTCACCCTTGAACCAGCCGCTGACGATATTCACCGCCACCCGGCCGTTAGTCAGCTGATCGATGGTCGCCAGTTGCTTGGCCGCCAACGCTGGCTGCCAAGGCCCCGGCAGGATCGCCGCGATCACTTTCAGTTTGGTCGTAGCGGCCAGCAACGCATGGCTGAAGGCGACCGATTCGTGCTGGAACTCGGCACCGTAACCGGCGGTGAAACGAATCTGGGTCAGGGCGTATTCAAACCCGGCCTCTTCGGCCAGTTGCGCCAGTTTGCGGTTGTAGTCGATGCCCCAATGGGTGCGTTGTTCGATCTTGCTGACCACCAGCCCGCCGCTGACGTTCGGTACCCAGTAGGCAAATTTGACGGTTTGCTGACTCATTGGCATGTCCTCGGGACGTTGGGAAGTCCCAGGGTCAGAGCAGCAACCGTGCCAGTGCTGGTTACTTGCGAGAGACCTGTGGCGAGGGAGCTTGCTCCCGCTTGAGTGCGCAGCGCTCACAAAAATTCTGGGGCCGCTGCGCAGCCCAGCGGGAGCAAGCTCCCTCGCCACAGATGTCGGTGTGTCTGAGGCAATTTGCGGATGCGCTGTTGGCTGAGCAACAGTTGGGCACACCTGGAAATCGACCACACCGCGCAAAACCTCGCCAGAAGCGCCAGGCATGGACCGTGCAATCCCCTTGGCATCCACTGCCGTTCCAAGGAACCTCCCACAGGGGGAATGCATTTCAACTGTAGGAGCGAGCCTGCTCGCGATGAGGCCAGACGGGTCGCCGCAAAGTCTGGATATAGGTAAGATATCGGCCCTTCCCCGCAGCCCCTTGCTGCTCCCCGCCGAATAAGCCGATTTCCATGCCCTTCGAACTCAGCGTTGACCTCACCACCCTGGCCATTCTGGCCGTCGTTGCCTTCATCGCCGGTTTCATCGACGCCATTGCCGGCGGTGGCGGTCTGCTGACCACTCCGGCGCTGTTGACTGCCGGCCTGCCGCCGCACCTGGTATTGGGCACCAACAAACTGAGTTCGACCTTCGGCTCTGCCACCGCCAGTTTCACCTTCTACCGGCGCAAGCTGTTCCATCCACGGCAGTGGGTGCACGCCATCGTCGGCACGCTCGTCGGTGCGCTGACCGGCGCCGTCGTCGCGCATTACCTGCCGGCCGAATGGCTGAACAAGATGCTGCCGGTGATCGTTTTTGCCTGCGGTCTCTATCTGCTATTTGGCGGCACGCCGAAAGCGCCGCTGGACAGCGATGCACCGATCAAGAAAAAGTGGCAATCGACCCAAGGCTTCAGCCTCGGTTTCTACGACGGTGTGGCCGGCCCGGGTACCGGCGCGTTCTGGACCGTCAGCAGTATGCTGATGTATCCCATTGACCTGGTGAAGGCCAGCGGCGTAGCGCGCAGCATGAACTTCGTCAGCAACATTGCGGCGCTGTCGGTGTTCGTGTTTTCCGGGCAGGTGGACTGGATCATCGGCCTGAGCATGGGCCTGTCGGTGATGGTCGGCGCGTTTTTCGGGGCTCGCACCGCCATCAGCGGCGGTGCGAAGTTCATCCGCCCGGTGTTCATCACCGTGGTGCTGGGCTTGACCGTGCGGTTAGCCTGGCAACACTGGTTCAGCGTGGCCTAAGCGCCGCGCCACGTAGACGTCGATGAGGTAACGGGCAATCGAGCGTGACGCCGGCAAGGGCGGTAACGCGTGAACGTTGAACCACTGGGCGTCTTCGATCTCGTCTTCCTGGCAGACAATCTCGCCCCCGGCGTACTCGGCGTGAAAACCGAGCATCATCGAATGCGGGAACGGCCAGCACTGGCTGCCCAGGTACTGGATGTTTTTGACCTCGATCTGCACTTCCTCGCGAACCTCGCGAATCAGGCAGTCCTCGGCTGACTCACCCGGCTCGGCGAATCCCGCCAACGTGCTGTAGACCCCAGGCACAAAGCGCGGCGAACGACCCAGCAGAATCTCGTCACCACGGGTCACCAGCACGATCATGCTCGGCGAGATGCGCGGGTAATAACGCAAATCACACGGCTCGCAGTACATCGCCCGCTCACGCGGCACCTGATGGGTTGCCTGACCGCAATTGCCGCAGAAGCGGTGCTCGCGATACCACGTCCCGATTTGCGCGGCATAACCGAGCACCTTGTAGACCGTGTGATCGCCCTCGAGCATGAACGCCCGCAAGCCCTTCCAGTTGCAGCCCGGTACGTCGCTGTGGCTGCGCAGTTCCAGCAAGTAGACCGGTTCGCCATCCAGGTGACCGATGCCATGTTCGGCGAGGATCGACAGGTCCTGACGCTTGAGCCATTCGCGAGGGAACAGCGCGCCATTGTCATCGAACAGAAAGCCTTCGGGGCTGCGAGCTACGGCCCAGCCGCCGGGTTGATCGGTGTCCAGTACTGCGGTGGTCCAGCGTGAAATCATTTTTAATCAATCCAGAAATTCGGGTTTCTGTTTGCTCATATGGGCGGCCATGGCCACGCGCAAATCGGTGGATTGCAGCATGGCGGCGTTCCAGGTGGCGACGTATTCGAGGCCGTCGTCGATGCGGTGGTCGCGCATGTAGCTGATCATCTCTTTGGTGCCGGTGACCGCAATCGGCGACTTGCTGGCGATTTCGCGGGCAATGCCCATCACTCCTTCCAGCAGGCTGGCATTGTCGCTGTAAACGCGATTGACCAGGCCGATGCTGCGCGCTTCCTCGGCGCCGAAGGTGCGACCAGTGTAAGCCAGTTCACGCAGCATGCCGTCACCGATGATCCGCGGCAAGCGTTGCAGAGTGCCAACATCGGCGGCCATGCCGATGTCGATTTCCTTGATTGAGAATTGCGCATCCTCGGCGGCGTAACGCATGTCGCACGCGGCAATCAGGTCGATGGCGCCGCCCAGGCAATAACCCTGAATCGCTGCCAGCACGGGCTTGCGGCAATTATCGACGGCGTTGAACGAGGCTTGCAGGGCAAGAATCTTGCGGCGCAGCAGGCGGGCATTACGGCCGACGTCCTTGCCCAGTTCATTGGCCACCCCGGCCAACATCATCAAGTCGATGCCGGAGGAAAAGTGCTTGCCGGCGCCGCTGAGGACCACCACCCGCGCTTCATCGGTGTCATCGATCCACTGGAAAATCTCGATGATCTCGCTCCAGAACGCGGCGTTCATCGAATTGATCTTTTCCGGACGGTTGATCTGCACATGGGCGATTTTATCGGCCAGTTCAACGGTGAACGCGGTGTACTGAGACATGGCAGTGATCCTTTACCGGGGTAGAAAATGAGGGCCGGACTATAACAAGGCATTGCCTGAGGGAGTAAGGCAGTGGTTCGGCCAAAAGCGGGACTGGTTTCAGAATATCTAGTGTCACGTCCGGCCTCTTCGCGGGCAAGCCTCGCTCCTACAAAGGCACCACATACCCTGTAGGAGCGAGGCTTGCCCGCGAAGGCCTCAACGCCGAATCAACTGCCCTTCACCGCCACAAACGCCACGGTTTCATAAGGCACCGTCACCACATGAATGCGGCGGACAACTTTTCAAGCATTTGCGGCACCGGCTCCACGGCAATCACCTGTGCCCCGGTCGCCACCAGTCGCCCGGTGAATTTACCGGTGCCCGCCCCCAGATCGATGGCGGTTTTGTCCGCGTTCAACGTAAGGGTTGCGCTCAGCCACTCGGCCACTTGCGGCGGATAGTCCGGACGGCCGAGAACATAGGTGTCGGCGGCGACTCTATAGCCCGCAGCCGCAGAGTGATGGACCTGATCTTTCATGGCAGTGCTCCCACAACGAATGCTGTCGAGCATAGCGCCTGGATTTGGGCTTTCCCTGCAAAGATCGCCAGAAAGAAATGAATAATTGTTCACCCTGCGGTGTTCTCCAATCAACGCCCCATGAGTATTGTCCGTGAACAACCTGAACGTCGATTCACCGCCACGTTATGACCGCCTCACCATGACCCTGCACTGGCTGACCGCCCTGCTGGTGATTGGCATGTTCGCCAGCGCACAGGTCTGGCAACAACTGGAAAAAGGCACGCCGCTGCGCAAGGAATTGCAGTCGCTGCACATTTCCTGCGGCATCCTGCTGGCCGTGATCGTGATCGGCCGACTGCTCTGGCGCCTGTCTCGCGGGCGTCGTTTGCCCCCCGCCAATCAGGGCGTGATGAATGTGCTGGCGAAGTCCGCGCACTGGGCGCTTTATGTCTTGCTGCTGAGCCAGATTGTGCTGGGTTTTGTGTTTCGCTGGGCTCAGGCAGAACCTTTCAACTTTTTCGGTCTGTTCGATGTCCCAACGTTGCTGACGTTCGATAAAAGCATGCGTTCGGTCTTCGGCGGCCTGCACGAACAAGTGGCCTGGGCCATCGTGATTCTGGCCGGCCTGCATGCGGTCATCGCGCTGGTTCACCATTACGGCCTGCGGGACGACACCTTACGCCGGATGCTGCCGGGGCGTGGTTCGAACTGAAACGAATTCAACTGCGGAGAATTGCTCATGAACATCCGTATTGCTGTTTTCACCGCTCCGCTGCTGCTCGCCGTCGCTTTGTCCGGTTCGCTCGCCTGGGCAGATGGTGACGAAGAAGAACCGGCCAAACCCAATTGCCCCAAAGGCCAGGTCTGGGACAGCAAGCAACAGAAGTGCCTGATGCAAACCAGCAGCCTGGTCCCGGACGCCGACCGCACCGACTACGCTTATCGCCTGGCCAAGGACGGTCGTTACGAAGAAGCCTTGGCGCTGCTCGACACGCTCAAGAATCCGAATACCGCCAAGGCTCTGAACTACCGCGGCTACGCTACGCGTAAACTGGGGCGTACCGACGAAGGCATCGGTTATTACCTGCAATCGGTCAAACTCGACCCGCAGTATGCGCAAGTGCGTGAATACCTCGGCGAGGCCTATGTGATCAAAGGTCGACTGGACCTGGCGCAAGAGCAGTTGCAGCAGATCAAATCTATCTGTGGCAGCACGTGCGAGGAATACCAGGACCTGGCCGAAGCCATCAACGATTCATCGAAAACCTGACACGCCGAACAGACGGAGGTCGCTATCGCCAGCGATCAGGCAATACGAGCAGAGCTGGGCCAGCATTTGGCGCGTTTATGGCGTTACGGCCTGCTGCTGTCCCGGCAACGGCATGTGGCCGAAGACTTGGTGCAAGCCACCTGTGTGCGGGCACTTGAGCGTGCCGGCCAGTTTGTCCCCGGCACCCGCATCGACCGCTGGCTGCTGAGCATTCTGCATTCGATCTGGCTCAACGAAGTGCGCGCCCGACGGGTGCGCCAGGGCCAAGGCCTGGTCGACGCCGAGAGCCAGTTGTCGTTTGACGGAGAATCCGCGGCGCAGACCCATGTGTTCGCCGCCCAGGTTATCCGCCGCGTCGACGCCCTGCCCGAAGCGCAGCGGGAAACGGTGTACCTGGCTTACGTCGAAGGCCTGTCGTATCGCGAAGTCGCCGATGTATTGCAAGTGCCCATCGGCACCGTGATGAGCCGCCTCGCCGCTGCCCGGGTGAAACTGGCCGAATACCCGCCACTGCACACGGTACCGAACCCTTTCACGGGAGAACGTCGATGAACGAACGCGCGACACCGTCGGACGAGCAACTGGTGGCGTACCTCGACGATCAACTCGATGTCGACCAGCGCACCCGCATCGACGCGGCCATTGCCGAAGACTCGACACTCAACCTGCGCCTGCAATGGCTGGCCCGCAGCAGCCTGCCGTTCAAAGAAGCCTACGACGAACTGGCGCAACAAGCGCCCGTGGACCGCTTGCAATCGATGCTCGACACTTTGCCTTCGCCTGAACGCCCGGCCATGAATCGGCGCTGGTTTGTCGCCGCTGCAGCAAGTCTGGTAGTGGGCGGTGTGGTGGCGGATCGATTGTTCCTCGGCTGGCAATTGAGTCAGGAAAAAAGCAACTGGCGGGGCCTGGTCGCCGACTATATGTCGCTGTACGTGCCGCAGACCCTGGAGCACTTGCCCGTCGATGAAACTTCGCAACGGGCGCAATTGCGCACCATCGACGCGCGTTTGGGCCTGAGCCTGACACCTGCGCAACTGGCCCTGCCACGGTCCGAATTGAAGCGCGCGCAAATCCTCGAATACGACGGCATGCCGATCGCGCAGATTACCTATCTGGACCCGGCACACGGTCCGATTGCCTTGTGCGCCAAGCGTTCCAACAGCGGCAGCCGGCATTTTGCCCATGAGGTTCGACACAGGATGAATGTGGTTTATTGGGCGGACATGGAACATGCCTGGATGCTGATCGGGCATAACCCGGCGGCGGAACTGGAGGTCATGGCGAAGTCATTGCGAAGCCGACTTAGCGCTTGAGTGAAGTTGACCTATGCTTGGCGTCTGTTTTTCCAAGGAGGAAACTACCCATGCCCCTTGCTTCGCGCACAGCCCTGCTGGTCATCGATGTACAGAACGACTTCATTCCCGGTGGCCAGCTGCCGGTGCCTGAGGGTGACCTGATCGTGCCCTTGATCAATCGCCTCGGCGGTCAGTTCAAACAGGTCATCATCGCCCAGGACTGGCACCCGCCCGGCCACGCCTCCTTCGCTTCCAGCCACCCCGGCCGCGAGCCTTACGATGTCATTCAGCTGCCTTACGGCGCACAAACGCTGTGGCCGGATCATTGCGTGCGTGCGACGGCCGGAGCCGAGTTGCACAAGGATCTGGACCTGCCCCACGCACAACTGATCATCCGCAAGGGCTGCAATCCGGACATCGACAGCTATTCGGCGTTTCTGGAAGCGGATCGGACCACGACCACCGGGCTGGCCGGCTATTTGAAAGAGCGCGGCATCGACACCGTTTACCTGGTCGGGCTGGCGCTGGATTTTTGTGTCATGTTTTCGGCGCTGGATGCACGGGCCGCGGGGTTCAATGCGTATGTGGTGATGGATGCGTGCCGGGCGATTGATCTGGACGGATCAATGGCAGCGGCGATTGAACGGATGCAGGTAGCCGGGGTGGGGTTGATTCCCTCCACCGAATTACAAGGCTAACCCCTGCAGCTGCCGTTGTGGCGAGGGGACTTGTCCCCGTTGGGCTGCGAAGCGGCCCCCAGCGTCCGTTCATACACACCGAGTTGTACGGATTTACGACTGCTTCGCAGCCGAACGGGGACAAGTCCCCTCGCCACAGGTGTTACGGGTGTCAGGGCCGCCGCTCAGGTTCAGAAAAAACCTACAAGCGAACCACCTGTTTCAGGCGTTCAGCCTGTTGACTGCCTTTACCTCACTCCCTATCCTCGCGCCTGTCACGACTCATTCGTGATCGGGTTTGACGGCTCGGGTTTTTCTCACATCGCGCATAGCCTTTCTCTGCTCGTGCATTCTTATGCCCGCAGCATTTATGGTAACTGTGCGTGGGGCACCTTCGGGTGCGCCGGTGTACGTGAGAGCCGGTCCGTCAACCTACGTACAGTTGCCACCCTATTTCGTTTGACGGCGATTTCGTGGCAGCTCTTCTGAATCTTACGGAGCTACGCCGATGACCAACGCAACCACAAAATCCACCCCCTTCGCCCGCTGCGACCACGTCGACCACCACCTCTTCGCGGTACAACCCGACATCCCGCTTCTCGACGCCCTCGAACACGCCTCGGTCTACCTCAGCTGCGCCGAAGCCCTCGCCCATCAAGCCCCCACCGCCACCCGCCCTGAACATAAAGCTTCATTACGCTGGACCAGCCAGCAAATGCTCGGTACTGCGCGCTCGTTGGTTCAAGCATCCATCGACGGGATGCACGCGACCCAAGCTGGAGGTGATGTATGAACACGCATATGCCGATGACCAACAATGACTGCGACATCCCTGTGTTGCTGGTCGCCACTCAAGCGCCGCTGGATGTGTTGCACAGCAACGCGGCCACACGGTTTCTGGCTGTGACGCAGATGATGGAAAGTCTGGCCAACCTCGACATCACCAGTGCCAGTGCCAGTGGCGCAGACGCACAGCAGATTGCTCACGCAGCGGCGATGTTGCTGCGCGATGGGTGTGATGTGATGGATGTGTTGGGTCGGCAGATTCGGGCGCAGGGCTGAAGCCTGAACTGAGTCTTTGGCTAGTGAAAGCCTGTGGCGAGGGAACCGCCCTCGCCACAGAGACGGCGTGGGGTCAGGTCAAGTTGTTGATAAATCCCTCCCGTTTTTTTTGCGGCGCCGCGTTTCTTTGGAGCAGCTAGCTGCCAGAACGGTGCTGGCTGTAACGGCATATCACCTATCCCAAAACAGTATAAAAAACTGTCAGATTTAACAGGTACACCTACCAAGAAAATCAATTATTCTTTTTACGCAGTCTGATACAACTGTGTAGTAGCTACACAATAACCACGTTCCACTCAGGATAAAATTCGTAAAGGAGTACACCAAAATGAGCACTGAAAACTTGTCTAAATTTTCCGTTAGTCAAGAAGTCCATCTCAAGCTTAAAAATGGGAACTTAGTAGAAGGGATCATCCAATCAATTGACAAGAAGGAGGATACGTTAACCGTCAAGTCAAATGATACTGAGATGACAGTTAAGGGCGATGAGATTGATTTTAAGTCTCCAGAATTAAAAGTTAAAACTGGTGGCCTCGGATGGGTGGTATTAATGAGAAAATAAACGATAAAAACATCCTATTTTTACATTTTATTTAAGTATTACTTCTTTGCCCGATGCACCACATCGGGCATTTTTTGTGTTCATCTTTCTCTTTTTATAAGCCCTGAAGAATCACTTCCTGCGAGATTGGCCGATCTGTTTCATTTGATCAATGGACATCGGGGGGCGTTCGTTGTGCAAGCGCCCTCGCCACAGGTTCTGTGTTGGATCAGGCGGTGGGCAGCCACAACCGGAATCGCGCGCCGCCCAATGGCGACGCTTCCACGGTCAGCGTGCCACCCTGCGCTTCCAGCGCTCGACGGCTGATCGCCAGCCCCAGACCAAAGCCTCCCGTCGCCCGATCCCGGCTGCGGTCCAGCCGATAGAACATGTGGTGATGGATGCGTGCCGGGCGATTGACCTGGACGGATCGTTGGCCGCGGCGATCGAGCGGATGCAGGTAGCCGGGGTGGGGTTGATTCCCTCCACCGAATTACAAGGCTAACCCCTGTAGCAGCTGTCGAGCTTGCGAGGCTGCGTTCGAGTGCGTAGCACTCGTAAAACCAGGCAACCGGTTCTTTCAGAAAAACCACGTACACAGGATTTGCGAGGACTGCGTCCTCGAACGCAGCCTCGCAGGCTCGACAGCTGCTACACCTGTTGGAAATAAGTCCGCCCCGTTCCGATCTACACGCTAATCAGCCACCCTGAAATTATCCATGGAGAGCCAGTCCGGTGTCGGGCAATGAAAAAGCAGGAGGGCGATACCCGGCGCACTGAACGAAACATTCACCGGTCCACCATACGATGTCCCCAGGTACTGTGTGCCCAGGAAGGATCCTGTGGCGGTGTAGTACGACACCGTGCTGTTGTCGTAATTGGAACTGACATGCCAGAAGCTGATCCGTGAGCAGCTGTTCTTGAGCTTCAATTCGACGTCCACCGGCGCTGCGCCGGACGACTCGCGGCCGATGCTCAACACCTGCTCTTCCACCTGCCCGGGAAACGATTCGCCAATTTCAGTGCGAGGGGTCACGGCCACCTCGCCTTCTCCCGACTTGAACGTGATCTGCATGCTGGACAGATTGATGGCACCGCCCTGCCGCACTGTTTGGGTGGGTACACCGTCAAAATCCTCCAGTAACTGAGCGGGCAGGTTCAGTACCGTCAGTTCCCGGGTGGCAAATACCACGGCAGCGCTTTCGTCGTCCTTGCCGTCGAACGCCACTTTCAACACCACCCGCAGCTTACTGCCGGGTTTGAACTTCAGCAGCAGATCCCGGGGCAGCGTATTGTCGAGGCCCCTTAGTTCCACGTCTGTGACAGGAGCGCCCTGGGCGAGAGGGATAACGTATTCGGCGCCATCCATATCAACACCGTGTACACGAAACCATCGCAGTTGACCAACCGCGATCCCTGGCCATGGCACGCATTTCGCCTGCGCGGGGCCCGTGAATGAGCCGAGGTCCAGCACCTTGTTGTCGACGGCTTGAGGGATCGACGGCGTCGGCAAGCGCGGATCTTTGTCAGTTGTGCGCTCGATCGTCACGTCCAGTGCGTCGCTGGATTGCGCCGGGGTATCGCGCAGCAACTCCCAGGACAGGCTCATGACTTTGCCATGATTGGCCATCAATACCTGCTGCTTGATGAGAAAGTTTGCCCGATGATTTTTGTTGAAAGCCATGGCAGCAAACGCTGGCGAGCCGAGACCGGGTTTGCCCTCGACCACCAGCCGGGCCTTATCTTCGGGAAGATGCTCAAGATATTCCACACGAGCGGTCACACCGTTAGGAAAGCCCAGCGGGTCCAGTGTCGTGCCGGCCCCAACGAGCGTTGGAGAATGCAGCAGGGAGGCGGCCTCACCTATGACGTCGACCTTCAATGAAAGCGAGCGATCAAACATATTGCCCTGACTCATGCGGGTGTAACTGAACACGGCAGTCCCGCCCGCTACCCGGGCGAATCGTTCGTATGGAACGAACAGCGAATACATGAACGGGACATTCCTGATTTTTTCAATGAGCGTCAACACGTCTTCCGGTTCCGATGCGTCGGCACTGCGGAAGCGACACGTCAGGTGGATTTCGTCATCTTTCATCCAACCTCGCGGCACGTAAATCTGTGCCGTGGCCGGTTTGCCGGCCAGCAGTTTCAGAACGATGGTCTTGGGGTCATCTTCGGCATTGGCCGGGTCTTCGCTGACGATCGGCGGGTCATACCACGTGCCGTTCAGGTTGACGTACAGGTACAGACTGGCCGAGTACGGGCTGTTGACATCCGGCCCGTTACCCGCGCGATCGATCACCGTGTACTGGAGGGCGAAACGGGGATTGTCGCCAGCTGCAACGAATGTCGCTTCGTCGATCGTCATCTCGATGCGACCCTGATCGACTTCAGCCTGGGTCACCGTGTGGTTCAGCACAATGGAATGGCAATCGAGACGGATCTGGTCAAACGACCTCATCAATGGATAGGACAGAGTGACGGCAACACCCAGGCGCGCCCGCTCAGGGTCCACGCCTTGATCCAGCACTTCTTTGTCGACGTCGAGCAATAGCTCTGAATGCCCCTCCTCGCCGGGAAACAGGTCCACCAGGCCCGGGCGCTGTGCGTGAAACAACACTCGCAACGGCGCCGAAGTGTCGATCTCGGTGCCTGTGCGATCAAGCACGTAGTCGAGCGTGTTGATGCCGTCCTTCCAGTGCCTGGTTTGCACATAAACCGCCGCACGCTGGTCCTCTTCACCTACCACGACAAGGTGTGTGGCCACCTCATCACCGTTCAGCCGCAACCGGAAGGTGTCACCCGCCTGTGCACTGGCCGAAGGTTCGATGAACACTTTGACCCCTTCCGGATACAAGTAGGTCAGCGCCAGTGGCAGAGCGACTTCGGCGCCGTCCGGTCCCGGAATATGATCTTTCGATCCAGGAATGACGGGTTTATCGAGTGTCAACGCGGTCATCGTATTCATTGGAAAGTCCCTGTAAGACCGGGCTCCGGTGGCTGGATGGGAAAGGAGCACGCCCTTTTCATTCAACACCGCCCAACCAATGACCGCTACTGTCAGATCTGACAGGTAAAGCCACTCAGTCAGCTTGAATGGCGACCGTTGGTCCGGAATGCTAGGCGAACCTGCCTCAAGCGATGGCGGTTGTCGGTAACCATAATTTGAACCGCGCCCCGCCCAAGGGCGATGCCTCAACGGTCAACGTGCCACCCTGCGCTTCCAGTGCGCGACGGCTGATCGCCAGCCCCAGACCAAACCCACCCGTGGCCCGATCCCGGCTGCGGTCCAGCCGATAGAACGGTTCAAAGATCCGTTCGCGCTCATCATCGGGAATGCCAATGCCGTCGTCATCGACCCAGATTTCGCAGCCTTTAGGGCAAACCTGTACGCCAATCTGAATGCGCTTTTCGCAATAGCGCATGGCATTGCGCAGCAGGTTCTGAATCGCGCGAGCGGTCAGTCGCGGGTCCAGCACAAAGCGTTCAAGCTGCCCATGCAGCAGCACGTCGATCACGATGTCCGGCGACTCCAGCTCTTCATCGACGCTACCCAGAATGCTGTCGATAAATTCATCCAGCGACACTTCGACCTGTTCGGGCGAGCGTGCCGGGTTCTGCAATCGGCTGTAGGACAGCAGCTCCAAGACCAATTCATCCAGTTCCCGAATGTGCGCGACCAGCCCTAGCAACCGCTCGCGGCTGGCGGCCGGCAAGTCGTCGGACAGCGCCAGGGCCAGGCCGAAATCCAGACGCGTCAGCGGTGTGCGCAGTTCGTGGGACACGGCGTTGAGCAGGTCGCGCTGCTGGTTGAGCAGGTTTTCGATGTCGCCGGCCATAGTGTCGAAGACATTGGCCAGGCTGCCGATGTTGGAATGCGGGGAAATCTGCGTGCGCTCGCCGAGGTGGCCTTTGCCGAAACGCTCGGCGGCGCCTTTAAGGCGTTCCAGGTCGCGCCAGTGCGGGCGCAGCCACAGCAACAGGCAGGCGAGCATGGTCGCACCGATCAGCACGTTGATGCTCCAGTACAACAGGCTAACGTCCATCGGGTCCGGCGGAACGACCATTTGCACGACCGTCGTTTTGTTCAACGGTGCGACTGCCAGGGTGCGCCAGCCCCAGTCACCAATGCGCACGACCTTCTCGCCGCGCTGCAAACGTTCTTGTTCATCGAGGGTGAAATCAGGGTCGTCATTGCGGGTCAGGACAATGCGCAGCGGGTCGAACTCCTTGTCCATCTCGGTCGCCAGCGCCGGCCACTGCGCTTCGAGCACGGCGTGGAACTGTTTGACGATGAGGGTTTGCAGCCCGCGCGAATAATCGAGGTTGTAGGTGACGAACCGCTCATGGAAAACCTTGATCACCAGGTCAGGCACCAGGTAAATCGCCGCGCTGTACGAGACGATCATCACCAGGTACAGGCGAAACAGGATCCTGAACATCGTCTCAGCATTCCCACTCGGAGCGGCTGAACAGGTAGCCCTTGCCCCATACGGTTTTGATTTTTCGCGCCTCGCCCGCGTGATCGTCGAACTTGCGCCGCAACTTGGAAATCGCCACGTCCACCGAGCGGTCGGTGCCGTTGAATTCGATGCCGCGCAGGCGTTGCAGGATCTGGTCGCGGCTCAGCACTTCGCCGGCATGCCGGGCCAGCACCACCAGCAGGTTGTATTCGCCGCTGGACAGTTCCACCAGTTGCTCGCGCCAGGTCACGGTGCGCTCAGACAGGTCGATGCACAGGTTGCCCATGAGGATGCGGTCGTTGGCGGTCTGCGGTTCGCTGAGGCTGCTGCGGCGCAACAGCGTGCGCACCCGGGCCAGCAACACGCGGGGCTCGCAGGGTTTGGTGACGTAGTCGTCGGCGCCCATTTCCAGGCCCAGCACCTGGTCGTGGCTGTCGTCGCGGGCGGTGAGCATCAGGATCGGCAGCGTCGCCGAATCCGTGCGCAGCAAGCGGCAGACCTGCAGGCCATCGAGCCCCGGCAGCATCAGGTCGAGGATCACCAGGTCCGGCGGATTGACCCGCGCCCGCTCACGCACGTGGTCGCCACGGCTGATCACACTGACTGAGTAGCCATTGCGTTCCAGGTAGCTGGCAATCAGTTCGGAGAGCGCGGTGTCGTCTTCGACCAGGAGGATGTTGGGCATGGGGTGTTTCCAGAAAGTGCAGTGGCGACTGTCATGCCGCCATCGCTAGCAGGCTAGCTCCCACAGTAGATTGGGGATGTTCACAACATCTGTGCTCACATCAAACCCCTGTGGGAGCTAGCCTACTAGCGATGGCGGGCTGACCGTCGCAAAAAGTTTCAAGCTGCGAAGGATATACGCCCACACACGCCCGTGAGTAAAACCCTTACACAATTTCACACAGCACCAACAAAGCTTCACCGCTACTCTCCTCGCCTCCCCGTAGGATGCGGGCAGTCATTATTGGGGTATTTACATGTCAAAGAACCTGCTTGCCAAGCTCAGCCTGATGGCTTTGGCGTTGACGCTGAGCGCTTGTGACAAGTCCTCGAACGCTGAAGAACAAGCGCCTCTGGCCACGGTTCGCGTCGAAACCGTCGAAGCCCGGCCCCTGTCGATCACCAGCGAATTGAGCGGGCGGATTGCGGCACCACGGATTGCCGAAGTCCGCGCCCGGGTGGCCGGCGTGGTGTTGCAGCGCGCCTTTCGCGAAGGCAGCGACGTGAAAAAAGGCGATGTGCTGTTCCGTATCGACCCGGCGCCGTTCAAGGCAGACCTGGACAGCGCCGAAGCCGCGCTGCGCAAGGCTGAAGCCAATGCGTTCCAGGCCAAACTGCAAGAACAGCGTTACGCCCAGTTGATCGAAGGCAACGCCATCAGCGGCCAGGATTACGACAACGCTCGGGCCAGTGCCCGGCAAACCGCCGCCGATGTAGCCGCCAGCAAAGCCGCTGTGGACCGGGCGAAACTCAACCTCGGTTACGCCACTGTCACTGCGCCGATTTCCGGACGCATCGGCCGTGCGCTGGTGACTGAAGGGGCGCTGGTCGGGCAGAACGAAACCACGCCACTGGCACTGATTCAGCAACTCAACCCGATTCATGCCGACCTGACCCAATCGACCCGCGAACTCAACGACTTGCGCCGCGCCTTCCGCTCCGGTGAGTTAAAGGAGGTGGGTCAGGGTCAGGCCAAAGCCACGCTGATTCAGGATGACGGCAGCCTCTACCCGCTGCCGGGCAAGTTGCTGTTCACCGACATCACCGTCGACCCGGGCACCGGCCAGATCATCGTGCGCAGCGAGTTCCCCAACCCGGACCTCGACTTGCTGCCCGGCAGCTTTGTGCGGGTGCGCCTGGAGCAAGCGGTGAATCAGCAAGGCATCAGCGTGCCGCAGCGGGCCATTCAACGTGACAGCGCCGGTATTGCTCAAGTGCTGGTGCTCGACGCCGAGCAGCGCATCGGCCAGCAACCGGTAGAACTGGGCGCGGTGCAGAACGATCGCTGGATCGTCATCGGAGGCCTGAAACCCGGCGACCGCATCGTCACCGAAGGCCTGCAACATGCCAAGCCCGGTGAAAAAGTCCAGATCGACAACACCCCTCTTCCACTTGCCCAGGTTTCTGGTCAGTAAGCAGGACGCTTTTTATGCCGCAGTTCTTTATCGATCGCCCGGTATTCGCCTGGGTGGTTGCCCTGTTCATCCTGCTGGCCGGCGCGTTGGCCATTCCACAGTTGCCGGTGGCGCAATACCCCGATGTCGCTCCGCCGCAGATCGAAATCTATGCCGTGTACCCCGGTGCCTCGGCGCAAACCATCGACGAGAGCGTAGTCAGTCTGATCGAGGAAGAGCTCAACGGCGCCGATCATCTGCTGTATTTCGAATCGCAAAGCAGCCTTGGCAGCGCCACCATCAAAGCCACCTTTCAGCCGGGCACCAACCCGGAGATGGCTCAGGTCGACGTGCAAAACCGCCTGAAAGTGGTGGAATCGCGTCTGCCGCAAGCGGTCAATCAGCAAGGCTTGCAGGTGGAGAAAGTCTCTGCCGGTTTCCTGTTGCTGATCACCCTGACCTCCAGCGATGGCAAGCTCGACGATGTGGCGCTCAGTGATTACCTGGCGCGCAACGTGATGAACGAGATCAAGCGCCTGGACGGTGTCGGCAAGGCCCAGTTGTACGGCGCCGAACGAGCGATGCGCATCTGGATCGACCCGCAGAAGCTGATCGGTTTCAACCTGACGCCGGCCGATGTCAACGCCGCCATCGTCGCGCAGAACGCTCAAGTCTCGGCC
Organism: Pseudomonas sp. RT6P73; assembly: GCF_054897715.1. Classification (NCBI taxonomy): domain Bacteria; kingdom Pseudomonadati; phylum Pseudomonadota; class Gammaproteobacteria; order Pseudomonadales; family Pseudomonadaceae; genus Pseudomonas; species Pseudomonas sp. RT6P73. The sequence goes on from NZ_JBUBUV010000002.1 coordinate 2,760,920, forward strand.
GGCAGCATCGGCGATTTGCCGACGCGCACCACCCAGGAAATCACCGCGACCATTCTGGTCAAAGGCCAATTGTCGACCCCGGAAGAATTCGCCGAGATCGTCCTCAAGGCCAATCCCGACGGTTCCAGTGTGCGCATCAAGGACGTGGCGCGGGTCGAGATCGGCAGCGAGCAATACCAGTTCGGCACGCGCCTGAACGGCAAGCCTTCCACCGCCGTCAGCGTGCAGTTGGCGCCGGGCGCCAATGCGCTCAGCACCGCGACCCTGGTGCGCGCGAAGATGGATGAACTGGCGCGCTACTTCCCGGCGGGCGTCGAATACAAGATCCCGTACGACACCTCGCCTTTCGTCAAAGTCTCGATCACCAAAGTGGTTTACACCCTTGGCGAAGCGATGCTGCTGGTGTTTGCGGTGATGTTCCTGTTCCTGCAGAACATCCGCTACACGCTGATCCCCACCCTGGTGGTGCCGGTGGCGCTGATGGGCACGTTTGCGACTATGTTGGCGCTGGGCTTCTCGATCAACGTGCTGACCATGTTCGGCATGGTGCTGGCCATCGGCATTCTGGTGGACGACGCCATCGTGGTGGTGGAAAACGTCGAGCGGATCATGGCCACCGAAGGCCTGTCGCCCAAAGAGGCGACACGCAAGGCCATGAAACAGATTACCGGGGCGATCATCGGCATCACCCTGGTGCTGGTGGCGGTGTTCATTCCGATGGCGTTCATGCAGGGTTCGGTCGGGGTGATTTACCGCCAGTTCTCGCTGTCGATGGCCACTTCGATCCTGTTCTCGGCGTTCCTGGCGCTCACCTTGACCCCGGCGTTGTGCGCGACGCTGCTCAAGCCGATTGCCAAGGGCGACCATCACGAGAGAACCGGTTTCTTCGGCTGGTTCAACCGTGGTTTCGAACGATTGACCGCGCGTTATCAAGGCTGGGTCGCCTATGCGCTGAAACGCACCGGTCGTTATCTGCTGATCTACGGCGTGCTGTTGATCGGTCTGGGCCTGTGTTTCAGTCGCCTGCCGTCCTCGTTCCTGCCGGTTGAGGATCAGGGCTACACCATCACCGACATTCAGCTACCACCGGGTGCGAGTAAAAACCGCACGGTGCAGGTCGTGGAGCAAATTGAAGCCCACAACGCCACGGAACCGGGTGTTGGCGACAGCACGGTGATCCTCGGTTTCAGTTTTTCCGGCAGCGGACAGAACGCGGCGCTGGCGTTTACCACGCTGAAGGATTGGTCGGATCGGGGCAGCGATGACTCGGCCAGTTCGATTGCCGACCGTGCCAACATCGCGCTGAGCCAGATCAAGGACGCCGTGGCCTTCTCGGTGCTGCCGCCGCCGGTTGACGGTCTCGGCACGTCCAGCGGCTTCGAATTCCGCTTGCAGGACCGTGGCGGCCTCGGTCATGCCACGCTGATGAAAGCGCGCAGTGAGTTGCTCGCCGCCGCCGAAAAAAGCCCGATCCTGATGAACGTGCGCGAAAGCGCGCTGGCCGAAGCGCCGCAAGTGCAGCTGGAAGTCGACCGCAAACAGGCCAACGCGCTAGGCGTGTCCTTTGCCGACATTGGTAATGTGCTGTCTACGGCGGTCGGTTCCTCATACATCAACGACTTCCCCAATCAGGGGCGGATGCAGCGGGTGGTGGTCCAGGCTGAAGGCGATCAGCGCAGTCAGGTCGCTGATCTGCTGAAGATCCACGTGCGTAACGAAGCCGGAAAAATGGTGCCGTTGTCGGCCTTCGTTCAAGCGAAATGGACCCAGGGCCCGGCGCAGTTGACCCGGTACAATGGGTATCCGGCGATCAGCATTTCCGGCGAGCCGTCGCCCGGTTACAGCACCGGTGAAGCCATGGCCGAAATCGAGCGGTTGGTTGCACTGGGACCTGCCGGGTTAGGCCAGGAGTGGACCGGGTTGTCGTTGCAGGAACGTTTATCCGGCAGCCAGGCGCCGATTCTGCTCGGGTTGTCGCTGTTGATCGTGTTCCTGTGTCTGGCAGCGTTGTATGAAAGCTGGTCGATTCCGACCTCGGTGTTGCTGGTGGTGCCACTGGGTGTGCTCGGCGCCGTGCTGGCGGTGACGTTTCGCGGAATGCCCAACGACGTGTTCTTCAAGGTCGGGCTGATCACCATCATCGGCCTGTCGGCGAAGAACGCGATCCTGATCATCGAATTCGCCAAGAGCCTTTACGACGAAGGCCATGACTTAATCGACGCCACACTGCAAGCCGCGCGCCTGCGGTTGCGGCCGATTGTGATGACGTCGCTGGCGTTCATTCTTGGCGTGGTGCCATTGGCGATTGCCACGGGCGCCAGTTCGGCCAGCCAGCAAGCGATTGGTACGGGGGTGATTGGCGGGATGATCACGGCGACGCTGGCGGTGGTGTTTGTGCCGGTGTTTTTTGTGGTGGTAATGAAGCTGGTCCGTAAACGCCATAAAGTCACCTAAACAACACACATCCCTTGTAGGAGCGAGGCTTGCCCGCGAAGAGGTCGTTACATTCAGCCTGGAGGTCGACTGACATTCCCTCTTCGCGGGCAAGCCTCGCTCCTACAGTGTCTATCGTCGGCCTGAACGTTATGGCCACAACGCATGACGCTGGGCTAAGGTATTGGCATCACCTTGGCCCATCGAGCAATCATGCCCTTCCTCGCCCGCACCCACCCTCGTCTGTCCGCCGCCGCTACCCTTGGTGTTGCGGCAGGCATTCTGGCGCCGGCCGATTCGGTCATCAGCAAAATCCTCATTGGCTGGAATGTCGGGGTCTGGACCTACCTGATCCTGATGCTCTGGCTCGCCGCGCGCGCCAAGGCGCCTGACGTGAAACGCATTGCCGAGGTCGAAGACGAAAACGCCGGGCTGGTGTTGTTCGTGGTGTGCATCGCCGCGATTGCCAGCCTCGCAACCATCACCTTCGAGCTGGCCGGCAGCAAAGAGCTGGAAACCAATATCAAACTGCTGCATTACGGCTACACCGCGCTGACCGTCATCGGGTCGTGGTTGTTGATCGGGGTGATTTTCAGCGTGCACTACGCTCGTCTGTTCTACACCTGGGATGGCAAGGACCTGGCGCTGCGCTTTGCTGAAGGCCTGGAAACCCCCAATTACTGGGACTTTCTGTATTTCTCTTTCACCATCGGCGTGGCGGTGCAGACTTCGGATGTGGGCGTGGCCACACGGAGCATGCGCAAGATTGTGCTGGCGCAATCATTGATCGGCTTCCTGTTCAACACGGCAATTCTCGGGTTCTCGATCAACATCGCGGCAGGGTTATTTGGCTGACCGCTGCACAAACGTTCTAGTCATTGTTCCCGGCATGGGCGTTAAATAAGTCGGCAATCCGTCTCGCAGGTGCAGCATGACCACTCACAACTGGCTCGATTTGGCCCAGGACGCCGACACCGGCATCGAGACCCTGCGCGCGCATTTCGAAGGCCATGCTTACGATCCACACTGGCACGACAGTTATCTGGTGGGTGTGACCGAGCAAGGCGTTCAGCAATTCAATTGCCGGCGGGCGAAGCACCAGAGCACGCCGGGCAAGGTGTTCCTGCTCGAACCGGGGGACATTCATGACGGTGAAGCACCCACCGAGGACGGATTCACCTACCGCATGCTGTACCTCGATCCGCAGTGGCTGAAGCGCGAACTCAGCGCAGTGTTCGACAATGCGCCAGACAACAGCCAATTGAGTTTCGCCAACACGCTGGCCAGTGATGAAAGACTGGCTCACGCCACCAGCCTCGCCTTTCAAGCCTTACATGGCGGCGAACTGAAAATCGTCCGCCAGACCGCAATCGACGGCTTGCTCGAACGCCTGACCAGTCACTTGCACTGGCGCACCCGTTACGGCGAAGACCCGCGCCTGCCGCTGGTGGCGCAGAAAGCTCGGGAGTACATGCACGCCAACGCTCGACACGACATCGGTCTCGACCAACTGGCCGCCGTTACGGGCGTCGACCGCTTCCGTTTGACCCGCGCGTTCAAGGCGGCTTACGGCATGGCGCCTCATGCTTATCTGGTGCAATTACGCCTGGCCACGGCGCGTCGCCTGCTGGCCCGCGGTGAACTACCGGCCACGGTTGCCATGGAATTGGGATTTGCCGATCAAAGTCATCTGGGCCGCTGGTTTGTCCGCGCCTATGGATTGACTCCCGCGCTGTACCGCAAGCGCTGCTCAAATCTTCCAGACAGGTAACGCGCCGATTGTGAAGATCGTCATCACCGATCTTCTCCGGAGTTTGCCCGCGATGCTGCCCTCTTTCCCGACATTCCTGCCCTTCCTGTTGTTTGCTTTCGTGGCCTCGATCACGCCCGGTCCGACCAACATTCTGGTGCTGAGTAACAGCGCCCGATACGGATTCACGGCCGCCCTGCCGATCATCCTCGGTGCCTGTGCCAGCGCCGCCACCCTTGTTTTGGTGGTCGGCACCGGAGCCGGTTCTTCGCTGAGCGCTTTGCCCGCCGTGCAAACCGCCATGCAATGGATCGGCGTGACGTGGCTGAGCTACCTCGCGTGGCAAATTTTCAGCACCCCGGCACAAGCCCTTGCCACGCAGGACACCGAGGCGCGACTTGGTTTGTTGGGCGCCGCCGGCCTGCAATTGATCAACCCGAAAACCTGGATGCTGGCGCTTGCCGTCGTCAGCGTGTTTGCCGGTTCGAGGGAACATCGGCTGACGCATGTGGCGTATCTGTCACTGGCATTTTTCCTGATTTCCCTGCCTTGCCTTGGCGCGTGGGCATTGCTTGGCGCAGGCTCCACACGCTGGTTACGCTCGCCGCGAGCGATGCAACGTTTCAACCGCTGCATGGCTTTATTGCTGCTGGTATCGGCCTGGTTGAGTGTCTGGGTGTGACCTCCATCCGTCGGCGCTCATCGGCTCATCGCCCATTCACTACTTGACGGCGTATTCGTTTCTGGTGTCTTCTGAAACCGGTTTCAGTGCTTGGCACTTAACCGTATAAACCCAATAAGAAGGTTTCAGACCGTGAATGATTTCTCCGCCGCCCAGCGCAGCCGCGTCACCATGCTCGACGTGGCCGAACACGCCGGCGTTTCCAAGGCCAGCGTCTCGCGCTTCATCGGCGACGACCGCGCCCTGCTCTCCGATGCCATTGCCTTGCGCATCGAGCAAGCCATTGCCCAACTCGGCTACCGACCCAACCAGATGGCCCGCGGCCTGAAACGTGGACGCACTCGCCTGATCGGCATGCTGGTGGCCGATATCCGTAACCCTTATTCGATTGCCGTGATGCACGGCGTGGAAACCGCCTGCCGTCAGCACGGTTACAGCCTGGTGGTGTGCAACACCGATCGCGATGACGAGCAGGAACGCCAGCATCTGGCGTTGCTGCGCTCGTACAACATCGAAGGCTTGATCGTGAACACCCTGGGCCACCACCGCGATGAGTTGCGAGAACTGCATCGGGAAATGCCGATGGTGCTGGTGGATCGCAAGGTCGAGCAGCTTGAGAGTGATCTGGTCGGTCTGGACAACCCGGCCGCCGTGGAAATGGCCATCGCCCATTTGCAGGAACGCGGTTATCGCGACGTATTGATGGTGACTGAACCGTTTGACGGCACCAGTTCGCGGATTGAGCGGGTCAGCAGTTTCAAGGCGCAGATCGCGCAGCGGCCAACGCTGGCCGGCACGGTGGTGGAAACCGGTAGTGAGCTGACTGCGCAGCTGAAAACCTTCCTCGACACACCTGGCCCTGGTCCGAAAGCGTTGTTCTGTGCCAATGGCATTGCGGCGTTGGCCGCGACTCATTCGTTGCGTGAGTTGCAGTGCAATCTGTTTGAGGATATCGGGCTGATCGCTTTGGATGATCTGGATTGGTATCCGCTGGTGGGTAGCGGGATTACGGCGCTTGCCCAGCCGACGGCGGAGATTGGCGCGCGTGCGTTTGAGTGTTTGCTCAAGCGGTTGCGCGGGGATGACGGGCCGGTGCGGACGATGGATTTTTCGGCGCAGTTGATTGTGCGAGGGTCGACCGCGTTGTGTGTTTCAGTTTGAGGACGCCTTCGCGGGCAAGCCTCGCTCCTACAAGAGCACCGCATACCCCTGTAGGAGCGAGGCTTGCCCGCGAAGAGGCCCTGAAAAGCACCACATAATTTAAGCAGCCATTTTTTTTGAACAAAAATGAAACCGGTTTCAGAGGTGCACAGCAATGAATAAACCACCCGTCTCCATTAGCCTGTCGAGCTACGGCGCCGACCTGGTCCGTCAACGCGGCCAAGGCAGTTTTATCGAGGTATTGGCCGCGGCCGGTGCCACGGGCATTGAATGGCGTGAAGAATTGATGACCCATGAAAACCCGTCGCAACTGGCCGACGCTACCCAATCCCACGGTCTGGAAAGCATCTATTCCTCGCCGATGGAACTGTGGCTGGCCGGCCAGTCGAAGCCCAATGCGGAGCTGATCACCACCCTCCAGCGCGCCGAAACGTTCGGCGCAAAATGGCTGAAAGTCTCCCTGGGTTACTTCACCGACAACAACGATCTACAGGCCTTGAGCCGAATCCTCGCGCAAAGCCCGGTGCAACTGCTGGTAGAAAACGACCAGACCTTGCACGGGGGCCGGATCGAACCGTTTCAACGCTTCTTCGGCGATGTTGAGCAGCACAATCTGCCGATCAAAATGACCTTCGACATCGGCAACTGGCAATGGCAGGACCAGTCCGCCGCCAGCGCTGCGCGGTTGCTCGGCCGGCATGTCGGCTATGTGCATTGCAAAGCCGTTGCACGCCGGGCCGACGGCAAACTGGTCGCCGTGCCGCCGGCTGCCAGCGATGTGCATCTGTGGGAACAGCTGCTGCGGCACATGGCCCAAGGCGTTATGCGGGCAGCGGAATATCCGCTGCAAGGCGATGACCTGGTGCAGTTGACCACCGACCACGTCGCCACCCTCGCCCGCCTCGGCCAATCCCGCCTGGAGAATGCTCATGTCTGAGTTCGACATCCTTTCGTTCGGCGAAACCATGGCGATGTTTGTCGCCGAGCAGAACGGTGATCTGGCGGCCGTCAGCCAATTCCACAAGCGCATTGCCGGGGCGGACAGCAACGTCGCGATTGGCCTGTCGCGGCTGGGTTTCAACGTGGCGTGGTTGAGCCGTGTCGGTGCTGATTCGCTGGGGCGGTTTGTCGTCGACACGTTGGAAAAAGAACGCCTGGATTGCACCCACGTCGCCATCGACCCGGCGCACCCGACCGGGTTTCAGCTCAAGTCCCGCACTGAGGATGGCAGCGATCCGGCGGTCGAGTATTTCCGTCGCGGTTCGGCGGCCAGTCATTTGTCGGTGCAGTCGATCTCCCCGGCATTGCTCAACGCTCGGCATTTGCACGCCACCGGTATTCCTCCAGCGCTGTCGGCGTCGGCCCGGGAAATGTCGTTTGAACTGATGACCCGCATGCGCAAGGCCGGGCGTAGCGTGTCCTTCGACCCGAACCTGCGCCCGAGCCTGTGGGCCAGTGAGCAACTGATGATCCGCGAAATCAATCGCCTCGCCGCCCTCGCCCATTGGGTACTGCCGGGGTTGAGTGAAGGCCGGTTACTGACTGGCTTTGAAGACCCGGCGGATATCGCGGCGTTTTATCTCGATCAGGGTGCAGAAGCGGTGGCCATCAAGCTCGGGCCGCATGGTGCGTATTACCGCACGCATCAGGATGAGGGGTTTGTCGCCGGTGTGCCGGTGGCAACGGTGGTTGACACGGTTGGGGCCGGCGATAGCTTTGCCGTCGGCATGATCAGCGCCTTGCTGGAAAACCACAGCTTTGCCGATGCCGTGCAGCGGGCCAACTGGATTGGTAGCCGTGCGGTGCAGAGTCGGGGGGATATGGAGGGGTTGCCTACCCGAGCCGAGATGTTTGCCGAATTTGAGACCGCTGTTCGCGGGCAAGCCTCGCTCCTACAGGATCACGCGGTACCCGTAGGAGCGAGGCTTGCTCGCGATGAGGCCCGCACAGTCACTGAAGATCTTTGACCCGTTACCTGCTGCGACAAAAACAACAAGCTCAGGAGCACCACCATGAAAACCGCCTCACTCGCCACCCGCCGCTGGTGGTACATCATGCCCATCGTCTTCATCACCTACAGCCTGGCGTATCTGGACCGCGCCAATTACGGGTTCGCCGCCGCCTCCGGGATGGCCGCCGACTTGATGATCACGCCGGGCCTGTCGTCGATGCTCGGCGCGCTGTTCTTCCTCGGTTACTTTTTCTTCCAGGTGCCGGGCGCGATCTATGCGCAGAAGCACAGCGTGAAGAAGCTGATCTTCGTCAGCCTGATCCTCTGGGGCGGCCTGGCGACACTGACCGGCATCGTCTCCAACGCCTACTGGCTGATCGTCATACGCTTCATGCTTGGCGTGGTCGAAGCCGCAGTGATGCCTGCGATGCTGGTGTACCTGTGCCACTGGTTCACCCGTGCCGAACGCTCGCGGGCCAATACCTTTCTGATCCTTGGCAACCCGGTGACCATGCTCTGGATGTCGGTGGTGTCGGGTTATCTGGTGCAGCATTACAGCTGGCGCTGGATGTTCATCATCGAAGGTTTGCCAGCGGTGCTGTGGGCGTTTATCTGGTGGCGTCTGGCCGATGACCGTCCGGCCCAGGCCAAGTGGCTGACCGACCAGGAGAAGCAGGATCTGGAAAGCGCCCTCGCCGCTGAACAGGTCGGCATCAAAGCGGTGAAGAACTACGCCGAAGCCTTTCGTTCGCCGAAAGTGATCATCCTGGCGTTGCAGTTTTTCTGCTGGAGCATTGGGGTCTACGGTTTTGTGTTGTGGCTGCCGTCGATCCTCAAGGCCGGCGCGCAGATGGACATGATCGAAGCCGGCTGGCTCTCGGCGCTGCCCTACCTGGCCGCGGTCATCGGCATGCTCTTGGTGTCCTGGGGCTCGGACAAATTGCAGAAACGCAAACGCTTCGTCTGGCCGCCGCTGCTGATTGCCTCCATTGCGTTCTACGGCTCCTACGCCTTGGGCGCCGAACATTTCTGGTGGTCCTACACCCTGCTGGTGATCGCCGGTGCCTGCATGTATGCGCCTTACGGACCGTTTTTTGCCATCGTCCCGGAAATCCTCCCGGCCAACGTTGCCGGAGGTGCCATGGCACTGATCAACAGCATGGGCGCGCTGGGTTCGTTTGGCGGTTCGTATCTGGTCGGTTACCTGAACAGCTCCACCGGGTCGCCCGGCGCTTCGTATTTGTTGATGAGCGGCGCGTTGATGCTCTCGGTGGTGCTGACGATTTTCCTCAAGCCCGGCGCCAGTGACCGGGTCGTGGCCAAGGCCGCTGCGCAACGGCCAGTGACGGCTCACCCTTGAATTGAAGTTGAGATGATGACGATGAAAAAGCAGGTCGTGCTGTACAAGAAACTCTCGCCGCTGTTGATGGCTCGCCTGCATGAGCACACCGACGTGACACTGATCGACAACCTCAGCCCGGAGGGTATCGAACAACTGCGCGACGCCCTGCCCCGGGCCCACGGCTTGCTCGGCGCGAGCCTGAAACTGGACGCCGAATTACTCGACCGGGCGCCGAATCTGCAGGCCATCGCCAGCGTCTCCGTGGGCGTCGACAACTACGACATCGACTACCTGACCGAGCGGCGCATCCTGCTCAGCAACACACCGGACGTGCTGACCGAAACCACGGCTGACACGGGGTTTGCGTTGATTCTGGCGACGGCCCGGCGGGTGGTGGAACTGGCCAATATGGTGCGTGCCGGTCATTGGAACCGCAACATCGGCCCGGTGCATTTCGGCACCGATGTGCACGGCAAGACGTTGGGCATCATTGGTATGGGGCGCATTGGCGAGGCGTTGGCGCAACGTGGGCATTTCGGCTTTGGCATGCCGGTGATCTATCACAGTCATTCGCCAAAACCGGCGGTTGAACAACGGTTTAATGCTGAGTACCGCAGCCTGAACGAGCTATTGCAGCAGGCGGATTTTATTTGCCTGACTTTGCCGCTGACGGCTGAGACCGAAGGGTTGATTGGCGCTGAGGAATTCGCCTTGATGCGCCCGGAGAGCATTTTCATCAATATTTCCCGGGGAAAGGTGGTGGATGAGCCGGCATTGATCGAAGCGTTGCGCACAGGGCAGATTCGCGCGGCCGGGCTGGATGTGTTTGAGCGTGAACCGCTGAATGTTGATTCGCCGTTGTTGGCGTTGAACAACGTGGTGGCGACGCCGCACATGGGGTCGGCGACGCATGAGACGCGGGAGGCGATGGCCCGGTGCGCGGTGGATAATCTGCTGGCCGCGTTGGCTGGGGAGCGGCCTGCAAATTTGGTGAATGTTGGGGCGTGGTCCGAGGCGTAAGATTTTCGTCGTCTGTCAGGCAGCCTTCGCGGGCAAGCCTCGCTCCTACACTGGATTTGTGGTGTTCACAAAATCCTTGTAGGAGCGAGGCTTGCCCGCGAAGGGGCCAGCACAAACAACACAAAGCTATCAGGCTCGCCGGGCCTCCAGAAGGTCCGCCGCACACAAGGCAATCCGCCGGCACGCATCCGCCAGTTTCACTTGATCCACCACCAACCCGATCCGGATGTGCCCCGCCGCACTCGGTCCGAACGCCTCACCGGCGAGCACCGACACGCCGTAACCCTCCAGCAAGCGCTCGGCGAACGCCTGGGCGCACAACCCGGTCGGGCGCACGTCCACCATCACAAACATCCCGCCATCCGGCCGGATCGGGCGAATCCCCGCGCAATTGCTCAAGCGCGCGCACACCAGATCGCGACGCTGGCGATATTCCTCACGCATCAGCGCCACTTCCGGCAGGTCTTCATCCAGCGCCACTTGCGCGGCTTTCTGCACAAAATCAGGGATGCCGAACAGCATGCACAACGACAAATGCACCAGGTGTTCGGCCAGCATTTTCGGGCCGATCGACCAACCGACGCGCCAGCCGCTCATGGCGTGGGATTTGGACAGGCTGTTGATCGTCGCAGTGCGTTCGGCCATGCCCGGCAGGCTCGCCGGGCTGATGTGTTCGCCCTCGAACAACAGATCGCTGTAGACCTCGTCGCTGATCAGCCACAGATCATGGCGCACGCACAACGCGGCCAGCGCTTGCCAGGTCTTCAAGGACAGGCTGGCGCCGGAGGGGTTGTTGGGGCTGTTGAGCAACAGGACGCGGGTCTTCGGCGTGATCAGCGCCGCAACATCCGCCGGATCAACGCGAAAGCCGTTCTCCGGCCGCACCGCCACTGGCACCACTTTTGCGGCGCAGGCGCCGAACACGCCTTCGTAGGTCACGTACATCGGCTCGGCGACGATCACTTCATCGCCCGGATCGAGCAGGCATTGCGCAACCGAATACACCGCACATTGCGCCCCCGGAAACACGATCACATGATCGGCGTCCACCGCCTGACCACTGCGCTGTCGATGGCGCCGCGCAACGCTATTGCGCAGCCCGCGGCTGCCGCGCACTTCCGGGTAATGCGTGTCGCCGGCCCGCAAGCTGTCGATGGCGGCCTGCACGATGGGCGGCGGCGTGTCGAAATCCGGATCGCCGATGGACAACAGCAGCACATCGATTCCTTGTTCGCGCATTTCCAGCGCTCGGTCATGAATCTGCCAGGCTGCCGCTCCGTCGCCGGCGATTCGTTGGGTCAAGGCTGAATAGCGCATGTGTTTCTCCTGTCGCGCGCGGACTTCCAGACTCAACCCTATCTCAAATCACGAAACGCGCCAGTTGTTTGGTATTACGGCGAGGCGATCGCGGGGAAGATTGCAATGTGGCTGACTTTTTATGGGGTGTCTAGCTGTCAGGTTTGACAGTAGACGGAGGCGGCACGGGGCTTGCTCAATAGACCGAGGAATTTCGTTTTATTGATGCCGTTTCCTGTTGAACTCAATCAATGAAGGATTTTTGAAATGTCGAATCTCAACGAACAACGCCAGAAACTCGCGCATCTTTACATCGTTGACGCGTTGCCAAACATTCCAGGCGGCCAGCCCAATATATTGCCGCTTGAGGCGCTTTACAAACCGCTTAAGTTGGCTGTTCCGCAATTTCCTTCCCTTCCGGACCACATGGAAGTAGTTCTCCAACTGCACATTGGAATGGTGGGGTTACCGTCGTCGCCTGCCAGTACCTATGCTTTTGAAACTCCCATTGATCCCGCTCTGTTTCCCTTTCCCGTTCAAATCGAACCCGCTCGTTTTCATGCAGAAGGGGTATACGAAGTCTTTTACCAACTGATCATTGGCGGAAACACGAGCGGCCCGTCGCAAACTAATCACTTCACAGTCGATCGCACTGCGCCGAACGCAGGCCAGCCTCCTCCTCGCGCAGTGTGGCCAGAAGAGATTATGAAAAAAGGCATTACCTCTGCCTACTTGGCCGCCCACAACGATGAGGTGGTAGTCACCGTAGAGCGATATCTGGATCAACAACCAGGTGATCTGATCCGCTTCTTCCTGGGTGACGTTGTCAGTGATCCTGTTCTGATTAAAAAGGTTCACGACGCCGACTCGGCAACTACTTTAATCATCAGTGGCGATATTGTTCGCGCTGTAGGTAGCGGCGCGCGTTTAGCATTCCACACCCTCGCCGATCGAGCCGGTAACGTCGGACCCTCGTCACAACCTCTACGCATTGATATCTTGCTTTGATGAAGAGCGCCCTGCACGCGAGAGGCATTAGAGCACTCCTCTTTACGAAAACTGAAGCGCTTAACCGCTTCAGTTTTCGTTTGGCTCACTAAGCACGCTTAAGCGAGTTCGGAAATATCCCTGCTTCAAATCACAAACCGCGCCACCATCGCATTCAAATCTACCGCCAGACGCGACAGTTCGTGCGTCGCGGCGCTGGTCTGATTGGCACCCGCGGCGGACTGGGTGGCGAGGTCGCGGATGTTCACCAGGTTGCGGTCGACTTCGCGGGACACCTGGGCCTGTTCTTCGGAGGCACTGGCGATCACCAGGTTGCGTTCGTTGATCAAGTGAATCGACTGGGTGATCTGCTCCAGCGCCACACCGGCGGCTCGAGCCATTTCCAGGGTGCTCTGTGTGCGTTGATTGCTTTGCTGCATCGACGAGACGGCCTCGCCGGTGCCGTTCTGGATGCCGGCGACCATTTTTTCGATTTCCTGGGTCGATTGTGCGGTGCGATGGGCCAGGGCCCGGACTTCGTCCGCGACCACGGCAAAACCCCGTCCGGCTTCACCGGCACGGGCCGCTTCAATCGCAGCGTTGAGGGCCAGCAGGTTGGTTTGCTCGGCGATGGCGCGGATCACGTCCAGCACTTTGCCGATGTCGCGGCCCTGAGCGGCCAGGCCTTCGATCATCAACGAAGTGTTTTGCACGTCGTGTGTCATGGTCTGGATCGCGTCGACCGTTTCCACCACGCGGTCGCGGCCTTCGCGGGCGGCCTGGGTCGACTGGTTCGAGGCTTCGGAGGTCGACACGGCGTTGCGCGCGACTTCTTCCACGGCGGCGGTCATTTCGTTGACCGCTGTTGCGGCCTGTTCGATTTCGTTGTTCTGTTGTTGCAGGCCTCGAGACGCTTCCTGGGTCACGGTGCTCAATTCTTCAGCGGCGGCACCCAGTTGCGTGGCGGAACCGGCGATCTGTTCGATGGTTTTGCGCAGGTTGGCCTGCATGACGGACAAGGCGCCGAGCAACTTCGCCGGTTCGTCCTTGCCGTCGACTTCAATAGCTTTGGTCAGGTTGCCGCTGGCAATGGTTTCGGCTGCCTGCACGGCGCGATTCAGCGGCGTGACGATGCTGCGGGTCAACAGCCAGGCCAGCAGCACGGTCATGAGCGAAGCCACCACCGACACCGCAATGATTCCGTTCACGGCGGTGTTGTAGTTTTCTTCAGCGATAATACCGGCCGCTTTCGCGCCATCATTGTTGTACGCCACCAGTTTATTGAGCTGTTCGCCCATCAGGTCGGTGCCTTCCTTGATCCGCGTGTTGATCAAGGTGCGCATCTCATCCACCTTGTTCTGGCGCGACAGGTCCATCATCTCGCGCTGCGCTTGCATGTAATTGTCCAGCGTCGCGCTGAACACCTTATACAGCGCCGCTTCGTCAGGGCCTGCCGGCAACTCGGCATAGCTGGCCTGCGCCTTGCGCGCCTTGTCGGTGAGCACGCCGATGCGGGTTTCAGCCTCCTGCAAACTGGCTGGCTCGCGGTTGACCAGAATCCGGAACGACAGGATGCGCATACGCAGGATGTTTTCGGTGACATTGCCCAGGTAGCTGACGCTGGGCAGTTGGGTGCTGCCCATGTCGATCGAGGACTGGCGAATGATCGACATGCGATTCACCGCAAACACACCCAGCACGATGACGAGCAAGGCAATGAAGGCAAAACCCAGGAAAGCTCGAGGCGCGATATTCAGATTACGCAGGGACATAGGACGATACTCGGGTGATTGAGGCGGCGAGCGTCCTTGCGGGGATTGCTGATTGGCGGGCGTTAGGGCGCGCGGGGTCAGCTTGGCGCCGGTGTTGTAATAGGTTTGTGTGCGCCTATTGGGGGTATCGGCTGGGGATGAGGTTTTATGCGGGGAATTGAGAAAAATATTTCGCGGGGCTGCAGGTGTTTCAACCTTGAAACACCAATCCCTGTAGCAGCTGTCGAGCCTGCGAGGCTGCGTTCGGCTGCGAAGCAGTCGTAAAACCAGACAACGCGGTCATTCAGGCAAACCGCATGTTTCGGATTGGCGAGGACTGCGTCCTCGAACGCAGCCTCGCAGGCTCGGCAGCTGCTACAGGAATGGATTGAACTTCAGGATTTGCGAGCGGCGATTCGCCAAACCCGCGCAATATCACTCGCCCGATCTTGCAACAGTCGCGGTGCCTCGGCACACGCCTGTTCCAGGGTCATAGGGCCACTGGCCAAGGCAAACGCCGCATCGATGCCATGTTCGTACAAATCCTGATACCCCTCGCCCAACGTCCCCGCGATCACAATCACCGGCACGCCCTGTTCCCGGGCAATCCGCGCCACGCCGAACGGCGTCTTGCCGCGCAAGGTCTGGGCGTCGAAACGTCCTTCGCCAGTGATCACCAGGTCGGCGCCCTTGACCGCCTCTGCCAACCCGACCAACTCGGCAACGACTTCCACGCCGGCCTTGAATTGAGCATCCAGAAACGCCTTGGCCGCAAACCCCAGACCACCCGCCGCACCGCTTCCCGGCTCGTCCTTGACGTCTTTGCCCAACGCCTGAGCGCACAGCCCGGCGAAGTGTCCAAGGGCGGCATCCAATTGTTGAACCTGATCGGGCGATGCACCTTTCTGCGGACCAAAAATCGCTGAAGCGCCGTGAGGACCGCACAGGGGATTATTGACGTCGGCCGCGATGTCGAAGCGCACGTTGGCCAAGCGCGGATCGATTTCACTCAGATCGATCCGAGCCAGTTGCGCCAATGCCAAACCGCCCGGTGCCAGCGTTTGCCCTTGGGCGTCCAGCAACTTCACGCCCAGCGCCTGCATCGCCCCGGCACCGCCGTCGTTGGTGGCGCTGCCGCCAATCGCCAGGATCACCCGTTGCGCCCCGGCATCCAGCGCCGCGTGAATCAGCTCGCCGGTGCCAAAGGTGCTGCTGACGCACGCGTCGCGCTGCCCCGGCGGAACCAATTGCAAGCCGCTGGCCTCGGCCATTTCGATGATCGCGGTGTGGTTGTGCGGCAACCATCCCCAAGCGGCATCGACGGTGACGCCGAGCGGACCGCGAACTTGCGTCCTGCGCAACTCACCTTCACACGCCGCCAGAATCGACTCGACCGTGCCTTCGCCACCGTCGGCCATCGGGCATTTGACAAGTTGCGCATCGGGCCAGACCTGCGCCAAACCGAGGGCGATGGCGTCGGCCACACCCTGGGCACTCAGGCTGTCCTTGAACGAATCGGGGGCGATGACGATTTTCATGCGAATTCTCCAGTTCCAATGCGTTCCATGCTGCCAGCAGCCCCGAACAATAACGCCGGTCCGCTGCACAAGCGGGGGTGGCGTTTATTGTTCATTTCCACAAAACCCGACCAATACACTTGTTTGTAGCAGCTGCCGAGCAGCGCGAGGCTGCGTTCGAGGACGAAGTCCTCGCAAATCCGGTATATGCGGTTCGTCTGATTCACCGCAGCGGATGGTTTCACGACGGCTTCGCCGCCGAACGCAGCCTCGCGCTGCTCGGCAGCTGCTACGGGATTGGGGGAGCTCAGTCGGTTTGCGGGAGGAGCTGGACGCCTAGGTACAAGGCGAGCATCCCATCAAGCTTCAGCGGATCAACCCCACTCAACTCGGCAATCCGCTCCATCCGATAACGCAAACTGTTGCGATGAATCCCCAACGCATCGGCACACGCCTGGCTCTGCCCGTCGTGTTCGCACCAACTGCGCAAGGTCGCCAGCAGTTGGCCGTTGCCGTCCTTGGCGATGACTTTGCGCAGCGGCTTGAGCAGCTCATCCAGCGCGTCATCGTTGCGGTGGCGCCACAGCATCACCGGCAGTCGATAACGGTTGAGCGTCAGCAACCGCGAACGCGGCAACACATCGCGCCCATAGGCCAGTAAGTCGCCGACCCGTCGATAACACCGACGCAGCCCGGACAATCCATCCGCCTGCCCGCCCACGGCAATGCGCAAAATGTTCCAGCCCAGACCGTCTAGTTTTTCCAGCAGTCGATCATTCTCGATCGCCTGACTCGCCGGGCGGCACCAGAGCAACGACGACTTGGCCGAACTCACGCACCAACTGTCCGGGTAACGTGACGTCAGCCAGGCACTGAGCGCATCGACGGTTTGCCCCGGACCGTGCTCCATGCCCAACTCAAACAGATACGGCACCCGCGTCATCTGCGGCTTCAGGCCCAACTGCTGCGCTTCGTCCAGCAAGCGCGGCGAATCCCCCGCCTCGCTCAGCAGCAACGCCAGCAGATCATCGCAACGCTGACGCCGCCATTGCTGCTCGGCCTGCTGATTGCGCTGGCCCACCAACATCTCGGCGGTCATCCGCACCAGTTCGGCATAGGTGCGCAATTGCTCGGGTTCACCGGTAATCCCCAGCACGCCGATCAAGCGCTGATCGAGCAACAGCGGCAGGTTGATCCCCGGCTGCACGCCTTTGAGATGAATCGCCGTCTGCGCGTCGATTTCCACCACCCGCCCGTTCGCCAGCACCAATTGCGCGCCTTCATGGCGGGTGTTGATGCGCTCCGGCTCACCGCTGCCGAGGATCAAGCCCTGGCTGTCCATGACGTTGACGTTGTACGGCAGGATGGCCATCGCCCGGTCGACGATGTCCTGGGCCAGGTCGTGATCGAGTTCGAACATATCGGGATCCTTGAAAGCGTGATGGGACGGGGTTGTTCACCCGCACAGGGCTTGGTTGCAAACCCTGTGCTCAGGCACAAAGACAGCAACCCCGAGGGTGGCCGAGACTCTCTGGGCGATCAACGTTACCCTGCGCATCGCAAAAAATCATAATAAAGAGAGAGCCCGCCATGTCACAAAGCGCCGCCGCTACCCAGGCCATCGTTGACGACAAAAACGCCGTCTACAAACGCATTACCCTGCGTTTGATCCCCTTCATCTTCATCTGCTACCTGTTCAACTACCTCGACCGGGTCAACGTTGGATTCGCCAAACTGCAGATGCTCGACGCACTGAAATTCAGCGAAACCGTGTACGGCCTCGGGGCCGGAATATTCTTTATCGGCTACGTGTTGTGCGGTGTGCCAAGCAACCTGGCCCTGACCAAATTCGGCCCACGGCGCTGGATCGCGCTGATGATGATCGTCTGGGGCACGCTCTCGACCTGCCTGCTGTTCGTCACCACCCCGACCGAGTTCTACACCCTGCGCCTGTTCACCGGCGCGGCCGAAGCCGGGTTCTTTCCGGGCGTGGTGCTTTATCTTTCGCAGTGGTTCCCGACCTTCCGCCGTGGCCGCATCATGGCGCTGTTCATGTCGGCGATCCCGGTGTCCGGCCTGCTCGGCAGCCCGTTTTCCGGCTGGATCCTCAACCACTTCGCCGCCGGCCAGGGCGGTTTGGCCGGCTGGCAGTGGATGTTCCTGCTGCAAGGCATTCCAACCGTGATCCTTGGCGCCCTCGCCTATTTCCTGCTGAGCGACAGTTACGCCAACGCCAAATGGCTCACGCCATTCGAGCGTTCGGTGCTGGAAGCCGACCACGCCGAAGACCTTGCCAACAAACCGAAAACCACCACCGACTCGCTGCTGGCCGTGTTCAAAAACCCGGCGATCTGGGCGTTCGGATTGATCTACTTCTGCATCCAGAGCGGCGTCTACGCGATCAACTTCTGGTTGCCGTCAATCATCAAGAACCTGGGCTTTAGCGATAACCTGGTGATCGGCTGGTTGAGTGCGATCCCTTATCTGCTGGCGGCGCTGTTCATGTTGATGGTCGGTCGCTCGGCGGACTTGCGCAAAGAACGCCGCTGGCACTTGGTGGTGCCGATGCTGATGGGCGCGGTCGGTCTGCTGATTGCCGTGAACTTCGCGACCACGCCGGCCATTGCGATCCTCGGTTTGACCATCGCCACCATGGGCGCCCTCACCGGCCTGCCGATGTTCTGGCCAGTGCCAACAGCAATGCTGAGCGCAGGCGCGGCAGCGGGTGGTCTGGCATTGATCAACTCCATGGGGCAGATGGCGGGTTTCCTGAGCCCGTACCTGGTGGGTTGGGTCAAGGACAGCACCGGGTCGACTGATGCGGCGCTTTATTTGCTGGCGGGTGTGATTGTTTGCGGGAGCATCTTGGCGCTGCGTATGACGCGGACGTTGCGGGTGTAATGATCGTTTAATGATCGTTTAATGATCGTTCCTACGCTCCGCGTGGGAATGCAGCCCGGGACGCTCCGCGTCCCTTTCCTGAGCTGGAACGCGTAGCGTCCCTAGAAGCATTCCATTGCTGCGCATGAGAACGATCAGTGCAAAAACGGCCCTTTCGGGCCGTTTCTTATTTCGCACCTACACACAGGCTTTTGTGGTCAGACACACTTTTGCGCCCACCCAAGCTTTTGTGGCGAGGGAGCTTGCTCCCGCTGGGCAGCGAAGCAGTCCCAAAAGCTGCAACCGCGAGCTTTCAGGCACACCGCGTAATCCGGTTTACGACTGCTGCGCAGCCGAGCGGGACGGTGCGGCGTTCCGACAAGCTCCCTCGCCACAGGTCGTGCTCTCTTCTGAATCTGCTTTAACCCTGCGGCCCAACGTTATCCAGCACCCGATTCGCCGCAATCTCCGCCACCATGATGCTGTTCGAAATGCCCAAAAGCGCATAACGCGACTCACCCTCCAGATGATCCACCAACTGATGCACCATCACATCGACCGAGGCCAGCGTCTCGACCAGATAAACCGCCAGGGTTTCGGTCGTAGCCTCTGGGTCCACGGAAAACAGGGTACTGCGGGTTCGCGGGGCGGCTTTGATGTCGGCATTCGACGGGAAGTGAAAGTCGAGCGCACGCTCGGCTGCCTCGTTGAGTTTTTTGGAATCGGCGGTTTCGTAGGGGGAAACGTCGTCCGCTTCGGGTGGGTTTGGTGTTGGTTTGAACATAGATGAAACTCCTTGTGCTACCAAAAAGGAGCCATCACCCTCGCTACCAAACGAAGGGTGGTGGCCATGCTCAGGTTGGTAGACCGGGCACAAGGATACCGGCGCGTCCGAAGACGCCCTGTGCATGACCACCATAAAAGCTGAGACGAAAGACGCCTCAATTGATGGTGCGTTGCACTCTTGTGAAAATCCGGGCTACCAAACCCCATCGCTGTTCTTCAGCGACGGGGAAACGATAAAACCCAGGCCCAAGGCGCACAAGCCGGCCGATTCTGGCGCAGTCGTAGGCAACGGCGCAAGGATGTGTAGCCTGAGAGAGTGTCTGGAGATGTGTGTTAAACACCTTCGTTTAATTTTCATCCAAAGCTTATTCACCAGAGCACACGGCGGATAAATAAATACGTCCCCTTTTCTCTCCTTTTCTCTCCGGAGATCTGTGCTAAACACCTTCGTTTAAACCGGCCAGAACTCAGCCACGAAGGGGTGGATAGGTAGATCGACTAAATAAATACGTCCCCTTATCCGTCCAGCCACTTCCCCGGACGGGGAAATGGCTGAGGCGGATGAACTTTTTTTCGTACCCTCGGAGCCGGTCATGAGTTCCTAAACGCGAGGCCGCCATTAGGGCCATGGATCTCGTTAGGACCGGAACCATGGCTAGTGTTGGTCGATTTGATATAGAGCCACTGGGCCCTGCCGTCGCTGCGAAGTGCCCCAAACCATGCTGTGATGTTTGTGGATCCTAGGTTAAAACGGTATTTTTCGTCGATGAGCTTGTAGTTCTCATAGATTTCGTTGTAAGCCGGAAGGCGTCCGCCTGCGCTGGAAGCCCATTGGACGTAGGCCGAGTATGTCATAAGGTCGCGTCGGTAAAGGCACTGGCTGACGTTAGAAACGTTGACTTGATATGATTTTGATGATCCGTTTTGGTCGGATACCGAGATGGTAGCCGTGCCATTCCCCTCGCTGCGTACTATGCCGGCACTGTCGACTGTGGCGACTGAAGGATTAGATGACTTGTAACTGTATGGAGGGGTGCCACCGAAAGGGGTACGTCTTTCCGCGGTGTTGACTGGGTCATTTCCTGTGTATGTGAAATCGATTCCTGTGCCTGCGAAAGAAATGTTGCGGCCGTTGAGAACCATTGGGGTCGGATCCAGCTCGAGTGCAAGGAGCACGGTCAAGGTTCGTGCCGCGGAGCTCTGACCCGGACCGTACAACGCCTTGGCGGTGAAGCTGTGGGCTGCCACGCTCAGTGCCGTCACCAGAAGCGTCCAGATCCCCGTCGTCAGGTTCGCGGTGGCCTGACCTTTGGAGACCGCGCCATCGAGCACATCGACTTTCTGACCTTTACTGGCCGTGCCGGTCAGCGTGATGCTGGTTTCGATCGTCGTACCGCCATTGGGAATTTCGACCCCGCTCGGGTTGCCTTTGACCGAGGAAATAGTCGGTGCGATCACCGCTGTCACGGTCAAGGTTCGTGCCGCGGAGCTCTGACCCGGACCGTACAACGCCTTGGCGGTGAAGCTGTGGGCTGCCACGCTCAGTGCCGTCACCAGAAGCGTCCAGATCCCCGTCGTCAGGTTCGCGGTGGCCTGACCTTTGGAGACCGCGCCATCGAGCACATCGACTTTCTGACCTTTACTGGCCGTGCCGGTCAGCGTGATGCTGGTTTCGATCGTCGTACCGCCATTGGGAATTTCGACCCCGCTCGGGTTGCCTTTGACCGAGGAAATAGTCGGTGCGATCACCGCTGTCACGGTCAAGGTTCGTGCCGCGGAACTCTGCCCCGGACCGTACAACGCCTTGGCAGTGAAGCTGTGGGCTGCCACGCTCAGTACCGTCACCAGAAGCGTCCAGATCCCCGTCGTCAGGTTCGCGGTGGCCTGACCTTTGGAGACAGCGCCATCGAGCACATCGACTTTCTGACCTTTGCTGGCCGTGCCGGTCAGCGTGATGCTGGTTTCGATCGTCGCACCGCCATTGGGAATTTCGACCCCGCTCGGGTTGCCTTTGACCGAGGAAATAGTCGGTGCGACCACCGCTGTCACGGTCAAGGTTCGTGCCGCGGAGCTCTGCCCCGGACCGTACAACGCCTTGGCAGTGAAGCTGTGGGCTGCCACGCTCAGTGCCGTCACCAGAAGCGTCCAGATCCCCGTCGTCAGGTCGGCGGTGGCCTGTCCTTTGGAAACAGAACCATCGAGCACATCGACTTTCTGACCTTTGCTGGCGATACCGGTCAGTGTCACGGTGGTTTCAAGAGTAGTGCCGCCGTGGGGAATTTCAGCATTTGCAAGATCTTTGACCGAATGAATCTCCGGTTCGATGTAGCCAATGCCCAATCTCAACTCAAACGATTGCCCAAGCGTCACCCCGTTGCGCACGATGGTGTAGTCCGCGACCACCGTGCCGTTCAGGTTGGCAATCACGAAGGACTTGGCGATGGTGAACTTCACCGGTTTTCCCGAAGTTTGCGTGGTCAGCTCGACAGAGCCGCTGGTACTGCCATCGAGGGCTGAACCCCGCCAGCGGTAGTTCACAATGTCGTTGGGCTGCGTATCTAAATGTGGCACTTCTAAAGTGGCACCGCTGGATGGCACCTTTTCCGGGTCCAGTACGTTGCTGTCAGGCTCCTTTTCGTCTACTTCAGGACGGACGAATTGCGGCGCCACATCACCTACCTGCATCCAGAACGGCTTCGACTCGCGCACGCTCCTGACCAACGCCTTATCGTTGGCCACGCGGTAATAGACCTTCACGTTGAGCCCATCGAACCGACGGATCTCGGCATTGCTCACACTGCGCAGAATCGGATCGTGTTCTGGAACGTCACCGACCGGCCGCGGATCTTCGTAGTACTCCGCTCCACTGCCAGGGCGTGACGCCTCCCAGATCAGCGTCACCTGATCACTGCTTTGACGCCCCGGATACCACGGAATATTCACCGTCGCCCACAGCGTTTCCGTTGGCAGCGCCCCACCCGGCGCCTCCTTGACACTCGGCGCCAGCAAGTGGCTGATCTCGCCCACCACATCGACGCTGGCATTTTTCGACGGCCGATTGGCCACGCCGTCCCGCACACGCACATACGACACGGTCGCCCAGCCCTTGGCGATCGCCTTGACCGAGGCATTGGGGATGATGAAGTCGCACTGAAACGGCACGAACTCGACCGTTTGCTCCAGCGGCCCGACCACAATCGGGCCGCCTTCGGCCGGGGTGCCGGACCAGGTCATGACAATCTTGTCGCCGACGGCAAAGTCAGTTTCAGGTGTATAAACCCGCACAATGACATCGGCCTCTCCGAGGAGTTCGAGGTCGATCGTGTCGGTCGGTCTGCCCTCCACCAGCACCCGCGGGGCGTTCAAGCGGTTGCCGCCCAGATCGACCAGCACATGGGTGCTGGCCGCCCACGGCGCACGCTCGTCGGGGTAGTTGTTGCAGCGGTCGATCACCTGATAGGTTACCGCCACCCGCGTCCCGTCGCCGGCGGCTTCGATCACGGCTTTGGTGAAGGTGATGACGATCGGATCCGAGTTTTCGACCTGCTGTGGGGTCACCGGGTAATGCATCACTTCCTGACTGCCCCAGCGCGCGATGATGCGGTCGTACACCGTGATGTTTTCGTACGGCTCAATGCGCATCTGTACGCCCTGCTCCGCCATGCCGGGGTCGACGCCGTTGGAAATGTCCGGTGTCAACGTGTACTTGAGCCCGTCGTGCCCCGGTTCGGGACTGTCGTCGAGGCCGCCGGGACGAGTGCGTTTGACCAGCAGGGTCAAGATCGGCGTGGAATCCTGCGGCCCTTGGGTCGGACGGGTGATGCGGTAAAACACCGACCTGGCGTCACCGTCGAGGATAAAACCTTCGGCGATGCGGAACACCACGTCCTTGTTGAGTTCGCTCTCCAGCTCGATGGTTTTGCTCCACACCGGCGCGCTGCTGTTGCCCCAGAACATCTCGACCAGATCGCCGATGTTCATCGTTTCCCAGGCGTTGATGATCACCTGCAGACCGCCCTCGAGCGCCCGCGCCGGGATACCGCCGTGGTAGGGCGGCTGGTTCTGCATGTCCGTCCTGGCCGGAATATAGGGCGACCGGAGGACGGCGGTGATTTTATTCGGTTCGACGGGGGACGGGGTGGTCATGGTGAGGCTCCTTGGGCTGGCGGACGAGGCCGGGCGATGGGGCTATCACACAGGGTTTGGCGGGGGGCTGGCTACTGTCAGATCTGACAGTGGCGACGAATGGTCGGGGGGATGCGAAAAATAGATGTGAGAATCATCTGACCGGCCTTCCCACCTCACGGAGGTGGCGCAAAATTAACAGTAAATAAATACGTCCCCATTTCCTTTGCTGCGCGTGGGAACGATCAGTGCAAAAACGGCCCTTTCGGGCCGTTTCTTATTTCGCACGTACGCACAGGCTTTTGTGGTCAGACACACTTTTGCGCCCACCCAAGCTTTTGTGGCGAGGGAGCTTGCTCCCGCTGGTCTGCGAAGCAGTCCCAAAAGCTGCAACCGCGAGCTTTCAGGCACACCGCGTAATCCGGTTTACGACTGCTGCGCAGCCGAGCGGGACGGTGCGGCGTTCCGGCAAGCTCCCTCGCCACAGGTCGTGCTCTCTTCTGAATCTGCTTTAACCCTGCGGCCCAACGTTATCCAGCACCCTATTAGCCGCAATCTCCGCCACCATGATGCTGTTCGAAATGCCCAAAAGCGCATAACGCGACTCACCCTCCAGATGATCCACCAACTGATGCACCATCACATCGACCGAGGCCAGTGTCTCGACCAGATAAACCGCCAGGGTTTCGGTCGTGGCCTCTGGGTCCACGGAAAACAGGGTACTGCGGGTTCGCGGGGTGGCTTTGATGTCGGCATTCGACGGGAAGTGAAAGTCGAGCGCACGCTCGGCTGCCTCGTTGAGTTTTTTGGAATCGGCGGTTTCGTAGGGGGAAACGTCGTCCGCTTCGGGTGGGTTTGGTGTTGGTTTGAACATAGATGAAAACCTCTTACGTCATTTAAATTAAGGCCATCACTCTCGCTACCAAACGAATAGGTGGCGGCCATGCTCAGGTTGGTAGACCGGGACGTAAGAAACCGGCGCGCCCGAAAGCGCCCTGTGCATGACCACCATAAAGCAGAGTCGAACAAACACTGCGAATCATGATGCTTAGCACCTTACGATCAACCCCGGGGCTACCAAACCCCATCGCTGTTTTTCAGCGACGGGGAAACGATAAAACCCAGGCCCAAGGCGCACAAGCCGGCCGATTCTGGCGCAGTCGTAGGCAACGGCGCAAGGATGTGTAGCCTGAGAGAGTGTCTGGAGATGTCCGTTAAACATCTCCGTTTAATTCTCCATTTCAGATCAGTTTTGACGGCGAAGGCGCGTAAATAGATCTGTCCCCTTAACTGCTGACAACACACCGTACCTCTGATTCCGTTGCTCCAGGCACCTGGATGGTTACGCAACCGTTTTGGCCAAATGTCAAATCGACGTTGCCGGGCACTGCTGCTGTGATGTCTGAATCTGAAATAGGCATTTTTCTACTCCGTGGGTTTGGTTTTGTACTCAAATGAACGAAGGACTAGCCGAGCCTCTCCACAAAGTTTCACCATATTGTAGTGGTCAACTAGTCCCGGATACGAAGTTAAGTTTTTCTTCGAGCGAGCTGGCGAAGCACTCCGCCACTAGCCTCGAATACCAGCTCTAACATTGAAAATTCACCCCCTGCTTGTAGGAGTAAGCCTCAGCCACTGCCCCTAACAGGGAAGTGGCTGAGGTGGATTAACGTTTTTTCGTACTAACCCATGGTGCGAGTCAAGGTCACCGTGGGGAGATGCAGATGCCGCTCAGGGTTTCGGTGTCGAGGAGCCCCTTTGAGTAAAAGAAATACGTTGGTGATACCACTTGGATTCCTGTGTGGCCGGGGGTGTTCGGGGGTACGGTAGTCTGGATGTCAGTGGCCCGTAGGACAAACGGGTTGTTGGGTCTGTATTTGTGGGTGAGCGTGTCGATGTGTGTGGGGAAGTCGTTTCTGGTGATGGGGAAACCGCCGACGTGGCTGACCCAGTTGAGGTACTCGGTATGATTCATGAGGACGTGATTATGAAGATAGGTAATCACGTTGGAGGTGGTGACTTGGTACTCCTTGGTTTGATGTTGGTCGGATACGTAAATAGTGGCCTGTCCATTTCTTTCACTGCGTACCCGGCCATTGCTATCGACTGATGCGATGTTGGGGTTGGAGGACCCGTAGGTGTATGGCGGCGTGCCCCCGGTAGGGACGCGGTTGTTGGCGGTGCCGGCTGGGTCACTGCCGGTGAGGGCCCAATTTAGCCCGGTGCCTGCGATAGAAATGTTTAAGCCGTTGAGAACCATTGGGGTCGGATCCAGAATCAGTTCCCTTGCAACCGTCAAGGTCCGTGGGGGGGTGGAGACCTGACCATTGCCATACAACGCTTTGGCGGTGAAGCTGTGCGATGCCACCGACAGTCCGGTCACCGGGTACGTCCAGATACCATTGCTGCCCACGTCTGCGGCGCCTTTACTGGTCGCACCATCAAAGATCTCGACTTTCTGACCTTTGCTGGCGGTGCCGGTCAGGGTCACGCTGGTTTCGACCGTAGTGCCGCCATTGGGGATCTCGATTCCACTCGACGAGCCTTTGACCGAACTGATGGTCGGGGCGACCACGGCGGTCACGGTCAAAGTCCGCGCGACCGAGGTCTGGCCACTGCCATACAACGCTTTGGCGGTGAAGCTGTGCGATGCCACCGACAGTCCGGTCACCGGGTACGTCCAGATACCATTGCTTCCCACGTCTGCGGCGCCTTTACTGGTCGCACCATCAAAGATCTCGACTTTCTGACCTTTGCTGGCGGTGCCGGTCAGGGTCACGCTGGTTTCGACCGTAGTGCCGCCATTGGGGATCTCAATTCCACTCGACGAGCCTTTGACCGAACTGATGGTCGGGGCGACCACGGCGGTCACGGTCAAAGTCCGCGCGACCGAGGTCTGGCCACTGCCATACAACGCTTTGGCGGTGAAGCTGTGCGATGCCACCGACAGTCCGGTCACCGGGTACGTCCAGATACCATTGCTTCCCACGTCTGCGGTGCCTTTACTGGTCGCACCGTCAAAGATCTCGACTTTCTGACCTGCGCTGGCGGTGCCGGTCAGGGTCACGCTGGTTTCGGTGGTCGTATCGCCATTGGGGATTTCCTCCCCGCTGGGTAAACCGGTAACCGAAGTAATCTCCGGTTTCAGATCTACCAGCACCTGAATGGTGTACACCTGCAACGGAAACCTCACCATCATGACCGCATCAGGCTCCTTGCCAAAGTTGACACCAAACGTGATGGTCACCTTCGAGCCGTCGCCAAGAGTTTGCAGCCACGCCTTGGCCGCGGCCGTGATCAGCCCCGAAGCCGATGCATGTGGCGCCCCTTCCCAGACTACCTTGTCCGTCGGCTGACCCGTTTTATCGAACCCGTCATAGCGCAGCGACACACAGTGTCCGGACACCTGAAGCGGCCACGCGGCCACTCTCAACTGAGCACTGTCCTGCATCTCGGCTACATTCAGGACTTCCCCCTCTGTCGCGCCATCGATCGTCGATATCGGCAACCGCTCATCGCCATCCGCTATCCGATTCACCGTCAATACCAACGGCTCCGACTCAGCCACCGACTGCCCGCCCCGAATCAACTTCCAGCTTAATTGTGCAGCGTGGCCATGCCATCGACCGAGAAACGTTGCGTCCAGGATGAACGTGGCGAATGTCTGATCGAGCGGCAGTGCCGCAAATGCCGGTGAGTTCGGGAACGGGTTACGCAGGAACAACTGAGCCTCGTCGCCTGGCAGCGCCTCTGGAAACTCGACCCGTACGCTGACGCCGAGTGGATAGTTCAGCGCGTCGATGGGGTTGATGGCAGGAGCAACCAGCGTCGGCGACTTCAACTCCAGCGCCGCCCCCACGCTGAATTCCAGCGTGTCCGAATAACTGATCCCACCCACCGCCCGTTTGATGAAATACGAGGCCTTGACCGTCCCCCCCTCATTGCCCTTGATCAGTTCCGCCTTGATGGTGAACACCACCGGTTGGCCGGCGGTGAACGCATTCAGCGTGACCGAATCGCTGGCCGTGCCGGTCTTGGAGCCCACCCACTCATAGACCACCTCGTCATTTTTAACTGTCTGCAAGTACTCCACGATCAGTGTGGTGCCCGACAGGTCCGGGTCGAGAAAGCCGTCGATGACATCACCCACCTTGGGCGCCGGCAGTTCCTTGCGCGATTTGCCGACATTCAGCGTATCCGCGTGGATCGATTCGCGGATGGCATGGGTGGAGTTGACCCGGTTGCAGCTGGCCAGCACCGTATCGTCGATCCACAGCTGGTAATACAGCTCCAGCTTGCCGCCGTTGATGGCCGCGAGGTGTTCGCCCGCGACCGTGATCCACAGCGACACACCGGCCTCGATATCGCCGTTGGTGATCGGGTGCAGCCCCAGGTCAGGCAGGTAGATGCTGAAATCGTGCCGGCTGCCGAGCCAGAACAATTTGATGGCCTGGCCGGCGGCGAACGAAGGATCGAAGGGGATTTCGATGCGCGTGCGTGTCAGCGCCGGGTCGATGGCGTCTTTATCGGCGTCTTCGGCGTTGGGCGCCTTGAGGCGCTGGATCTCGCCGATGACCCGCACGAACTGGCCCTTGGACTGCAGGTCGGCGCTGCCATCGGCTTTTTTCAGGCGAAAGGAAACCGCCACCTGGGCCTTGGCCAGTTGCCTGAGCATCGCGTTGGGCACGCTCACCTCAGGGACACTTGGAACACTGACGAGCGGCTCGCTGGAGATCTCGATATCGATCGGCGGGCCCTCCACCGGGGTGCCCCGGACCCGGAGGACGATAATGTCGCCCGGTTTGAAGTTGGCGCCCGCGGCCCAGACTTTGGCAATGGCATCCGCGTCGCCCAGCTTGTCCAGATCCAGCACGTTGTTGATGGCCTCATCGAGGATGGGCGCCTCAAGTCGCGTCTGGTCAACGGCCACCACCACCCGTTGCTCGGCGCTCCAGTCTTCGGAGCGGTTGTCGACCACGTCGTAGACTTCGAAGGCCACCCCCAGGCCGTTGCCGTCCGAATCCCCCGCGGCACGCAGGATGGCTTCCTTGATCCAGACGACGATGGGGTTGTTCGCCGGGTCCGAGACCTGCGCCTCGGTCAGAGGGTCGCTGAGCACGAACAGGCCGCCCCAGGTCACCTGGATCACATCGCCGACGGCCATGTATGGATAAGGCAAGATGGTGATGGCCACGCCGGCGGCGACGTTGTCCTTGTCGATGCCGCCGTCGAGAATCTCCTGAGGAATCACCATGTGCAGCTCGGAATGGCCGGGCGTGTCGCCATTCTGGTCCTGGCCGCCGGGCCGGGTGAGTTTGACGAAGACCTTCATGACCTCGGACGGCTCGGGCGTACCGCCCAGGCGGGTGACACTGTACGAAACGTTATATTGCCCGTCGGTGATCAGTGCCGCCGGGATGAACAGCGTCAGCTGCTTGTCTTTCTCATCCGGACCAACGCTCTTCTGCAGCACCTGATTGCCGTCGCCCCAGAAAATCTTCAGCAGGTCGCCCACCCCCATGACGCCCCACGGACCCGCACGGCATTGCAGGCCCTGACGCGGGAAGTTGTCGCGGACGGCGGCAATGTTGATGCCCCATTTGTCCAAGTAGGGGCCGGTGCGGCCGGGAATGTCCAGCTCGCGCAGGATGAGCGCGGCGTCCGTGGAGATCGGGGGTTGGCGGGTCATGAGAGAGACTCCTGTCGAATGGGCTGGGCGACGGGGTCATTTAAGGCGTGCAGCGTGGGTGTTAGCTACTGTCAGAAATAACAGGTAGGACAGCGTTTCCGACAAGTGGTAGCCCCAACAAAGAGCAACGCGCCACCTCGTCTTCTACTCAAATCCTTGCCAATCAACAAAAAACCCCGGCAAAACCGACAGATCTTTAAAGGATTATTACCAATGAGCTCGATCCTCGATCTGGAGACCTTCGTCCGCACCGCCGATTCCGGCAGCATTTCCGCCGCCGCCCGCTCTCTGGAGCTCACCCCCGCCGCCGCCAGCATTGCCCTCAAACGCCTCGAACCCCGCCTCGGCAGCCGCTTGTTCGCGCGTTGACGCGCAGCTTGCGCCTGACCGAAGAAGGCCGGCGTTATCTGGAAAGTGTGCGTGTGGCCCTGGCCGCGCTGGCGGAAGGTGAACAAGCGCTCAAGCATCAAACCCAAGGCTTGAGCGGCGTGTTGCAACTGGCTGCACCGTCGGACTTCGGGCGCAATGTGTTGCTGCCGTGGCTGGATGATTTCAAGCGCGAGCACCCTAATATCCAGCTTCAGTTGCTGCTCAATGACCGTCACTCCGATATCTTCCGCGAAACCATCGACGTCGCGTTGCGTTTCGGCGTGCCCAGCGATTCGACGCTGGTGGCGTGCCGATTCTGCCCGGTCATCGTCGTTTGGCCTGCGCCAGTCCTGAATACCTCGCACGTAGCGGCACGCCGAAATCCCCGGCGGACCTCAGCGAGCACAGCGCCCTGCTCTACCTGCGCAACGGTCGGCCTTATAACAGTTGGCGTTTCAGTCGCAACGATGAAGTGATGGATGTCGATGTACGCGGCGACTACCTCACCGACGACGGCGAAGTCGCGCGCCGCTGGGCGTTGGCCGGGCATGGCATCGCTTACAAAGCCTGGCTGGACGTCGCCGCCGATGTTGAGGCCGGGCGGCTGGTGACGCTGTTCGATGACTGGCAAGGCGAAGCGTGCCGTTCAATTTGCTGTGCCCGCACCGGGTGCAGGTCTCGGAGCGGGTCAAGGTGTTGCAGGCGTTTTTGCAAGAACGTTGTCATGCACTGTGTCGATAATTTCACTTTTCTGCGCACAGCCGTTCTGGTATTTGATTGAGGCTTTCTCCCACCGGTAAAAGGATTTCGTCATGAGCTATCGCACGCTGGGTCGTTCCGGTTTACAGGTGTCGACCCTGACACTGGGCACCATGATGTTCGGCGAACAGACCAGCACCGAAGATTCCCTGCGGATCATCGATAAGGCCTGGGACCAGGGCATCAATTTCATCGACACCGCGGACGTCTACACCGCTGGCCGTTCAGAAGAGATTGTCGGCGAAGCCATTGCCGGCAACCGCCACGAATGGGTGCTGGCGACCAAGGTCGGTTTCGGCCCGGTAGACGGTGTGCCGAACCGCAGCGGGTTGAGCCGCAAGCATATCTTCAATGGCCTCGACGCCAGCCTGACGCGCCTGGGCACTGACTATCTCGACATCTATTACCTGCACCGCGAAGACCACAACACGCCGCTGGAAGTCACCGTGTCGGCGATTGGCGATCTGATTCGCCAGGGCAAGATTCGTTATTGGGGTTTGTCGAACTACCGTGGCTGGCGGATTGCCGAGGTGATTCGTGTGGCCGATCAGTTGGGCGTCGACCGCCCGGTGATCAGTCAGCCGCTGTACAACATCGTTAACCGTCAGGCTGAGACCGAGCAGATCACCGCTGCGCAAAACTATGGCTTGGGCGTGGTGCCTTACAGTCCGTTGGCGCGTGGTGTGCTCAGCGGCAAGTACGCACCCGACGTGAAACCGGACGCCAACAGCCGTGCCGGTCGTGCTGACAAACGCATTCTGGAAACCGAGTGGCGGGTGGAGTCGTTGCGGATTGCCCAGCAGATTCAGCGGTACACCCAGGAACGTGGCGTGGGCATTGTCGAGTTCGCGATTGCCTGGGTACTGAACAACGGCGCCGTGACGTCGGCGATTGTCGGGCCGCGTACCGAGGAACAGTGGGATGCCTACACCAAGGCGCAGGCGGTGAAGATCACGGCTGAAGATGAGGCGTTCATTGATTCGCTGGTCACGCCGGGGCATTCCTCGACACCTGGGTTCAATGATGTGAGTCATTTTGTGTCAGGACGTAAACCGCGTACGGCTTGAGATCTTTCGCGAGCAGGCTCGCTCCCACAGTGGACCGCGGTTAAGGATGACTTGAGTCTTTTGTGTCTGGGCGTAAACCGCGTACGGCTTGAAGGACCCATCGCGAGCAAGCTCGCTCCCACAGGATTGCGGTCACTGTGGGATATTTTTCATGCAGGCTCGCTCCCACATTGAAGCGCGGTCCATTGTGGGAGCGAGCTTGCTCGCGATGAGGCCCTCAAACCCAACACATCCCGCACCGCAATGGTGCATCAGCCTTCAAATTCCGCCCGTTTCCGTGACTCCCTAGTCCCGTTTTGACCCACCCTAAAAAATAAACCTGCCCTTCGTCGGTGCGTTTCCCCCTGAAAGCGCTGTGCCTTTACCCTCTTCCCACTGATTGTCGAACAATTTCGCCACTTGACCTGTCCCGCTCTAGGATCTGGCCTAGACTCATTTTCGCGAGGTGAAACCGGTCAGTCATCTGGTGGTAAGAAACTCGAAACTTTTGGTCCTGACAGGGGGTCAGGTTAAAGGTAGGGCCACAGCGACTGGTGCATTCCTTGCAACGGCCCCTCCACCCTTTCTGCATTTAGCGCATTGGGCAGCATTGCTCACCGATGCGAAGCGCGTTTGCGCCCGGCCACAGGATTTGGCCACGAACACCGTTTGTGCCTGACCTGGAATTAGATCAACAACACGGGAGATTCATATGATTAGTGCGGCTTTAGATATTCAGGGAGAGCGTGCTCATCAGCAGGTCGGCGAATCGAGCGTCGTGAATGCTCCGAGCGCCCAATCGATCAGCGTACCGGGCACCAAGACGCTGACACCGGCTGCCAGTCAGAATCCGAACAGAAAGAAAGTGTTGTTCGTCACCTCCGAGATCGCCGACCTGGTCAAGACCGGCGGTTTGGGTGACGTTTCCGCTGCACTGCCCCGGGCGATGGCGCAACTGCACGATGTGCGGGTGCTGATCCCCGGTTACCCGCAAGTGCTGCACAGTGAAAATCCGATCCATATCATCGGTGAACTCGGTGGGCACGCCGCATTGCCGCCCTGCAAGATCGGGCGCATGGACATGCCGGACGGTCTGGTCATTTACGTGTTGATCTGCCCCGAGCTCTACGAGCGCGAAGGTTCGCCTTACGGTGCCAACAACGGCCGCGACTGGCCGGACAACCACATTCGTTTCGCCCGCCTGGGCCTCGCCGCCGCCGATATTGCCGCCAATCTTGCACAAATTCACTGGTGCCCGGATCTGGTGCATGCCCATGACTGGCCAGCCGGACTGGCGCCTGCCTACATGCACTGGCGTGGTCAGCGCACCCCAACGCTGTTCACCATTCATAACCTGGCCTACCAAGGTGTCACCAGCCTTGGCTCTTGCCCGGAACTCGGTATTCCAAACCATGCCTTGCAACAGGAAGGCATGGAGTTCTACGGCAAGATGTCGTTCCTCAAGGCCGGCATGGCCTACTCGAGCCACATAACCACCGTCAGCGCCACTTACGCTCAGGAAATCACCACGCCGGCCTTCGGCTGTGGTCTCGACGGCTTTCTTGCCGCCAAGACCCAGCAAGGTCTGCTCAGCGGTATTCCCAACGGCATTGATGAAAGCTGGGACGCCGCCACCGACACTCACCTGTTCCGTCCGTTCAGCATCGGCGACTGGGAAGGCAAAGCGGTCAACGCTGCCCATGTCCGTGAATTGTTCGGCCTGGACGACTCCGAAGGCCCGCTGTTCGCCGTGGTCTCGCGCCTGGTCTATCAGAAAGGTCTGGACCTGACCGAAGGGGTTTCCGAATACATCGTCAACAACGGCGGCCAGATCGCGATCATCGGTCGCGGCGAGCCTGAAGAAGAACAAGCCATGCGTGAGCTGGCCTTGCGCTTCCCCGGGCAAATCGGTGTGCGCATCGGCTTCAATGAAACCGACGCCCGTCGCATGTTCGCCGGCAGTGATTTCCTGTTGATGCCGTCGCGTTACGAGCCTTGCGGCCTGAGCCAGATGTACGCCCAGCGCTTCGGTTCGTTGCCGGTGGCACGCAACACCGGCGGTCTGGCCGACACTATTGAAAACGGCGTGACCGGTTTCCTGTTCGACGAATCCACAGTCGAGAGTTACCAGGAAGCCCTGAGCCGCGCGTTCAAGGTGTTTGCTTTCCCTGGCCTGCTCAACGCCATGCGTTGCCGCGCCATGGCCGCACCTTTCAACTGGTGCAAGGCGGTAGAACCCTACGCCGAACTCTACGAACAACTTGTCGCCAAAGCCCTGGGTAAATCGGGCAAACAGTAAAAAGAGGTTTTCAAAGATGCCGTTACGGACCCTTGAGACCTGGCCCCACGGCGCAATCATGCTGGACGCAGAACACACGCGTTTTGCCTTGTGGGCGCCAGATGCGTTTTACGTCAGTGTCGAACTGGAAGATGGACAATCCTTGCCACTCCTGCCTCAGGCAGATGGCTGGTTCGTGATCAAGACCCGCTGCCCGGCGGGTATGCGTTACCGCTACAACATTGATGGCGAGCTGGAGGTGCCGGACCCGGCCTCCCGCGCGCAGGCCGGCGATATCGGCGACCACAGCGTGGTGGTCGATCCCCTCGCCTATCAATGGCAAAACAGCGCCTGGACCGGCCGCCCCTGGAACGAGGCCGTGATCTACGAATTGCACGTCGGTGCGCTCGGCGGCTTCAGTGAAGTCGAACAGCATTTGGCGCGCCTCGTTGACTTGGGCATCACCGCGATCGAACTGATGCCGCTGGCGCAGTTCCCCGGTGATCGCAACTGGGGCTACGACGGGGTTCTGCCTTATGCGCCCCAAGCCTCCTACGGTACTCCCGAACAACTCAAACACCTGATCGACACCGCCCACGGCCATGGCCTGGCGGTGATTCTCGACGTGGTCTACAACCACTTCGGCCCGGACGGCAATTACCTGCATCACTACGCCAAGGGCTTCTTTCGCGAAGACAAGCACACGCCGTGGGGCGCAGCCATCGACTTCCGGCGGCGCGAAGTTCGCGACTTTTTCATCGACAACGCACTGATGTGGTTGCTGGAATACCGCTTCGATGGCTTGCGCCTGGATGCGGTGCACGCCATTGAGAGCCCGGACTTTCTCCAGGAACTGGCGCAGCGGGTTCGGCAACAGACCGATCCGGCGCGGCATGTCTGGCTGACGGTCGAGAACGAACACAACCAGGCCAGCCTGCTGGAAGAAGGTTTCGACGCGCAGTGGAATGATGACGGGCACAACGCCTTGCACGTTTTGCTGACCGGTGAAACCGACGCCTATTACGCCGACTACGCCGATAACCCGACCGGACAACTGGCGCGCTGCCTGAGCCAGGGTTTCGTGTTTCAGGGCCACGTGACCCGCCACGGTACAACCCGGGGCGAGCCCAGCGGTCACTTGCCACCCAGCGCGTTTGTGCTGTTTTTGCAGAACCATGACCAGATCGGCAACCGTGCCTTTGGCGAACGGCTGCATCAACTGACCCACCTCGATGCCTTGAAAGCCGCGACCGCGCTGTTGCTGCTGTCACCGATGATCCCGCTGATGTTCATGGGCGATGAGTTCGCCGCCGAGGAGCCGTTCCTGTTCTTTACCAGCCACCACGGTGAATTGGCGGAGCTGGTCCGCGAAGGTCGACGTAACGAATTTGCAGCGTTCAGCGCGTTTACTGATCCGCATAAACGCGAACTGATCCCCGATCCCAACGCACAACAGACCTTTGAAGCATCGCGGCCGAACCTGACCACTACTCGGCAATCGGCCATGCAGGGCCTGTATCACCAGCTGTTGCAGATTCGCCATGACCACATCATCCCGCATCTGCCGGGTGCTCAGGCCCTGGGTGCCGAGGTGCTGGCCGAAGGTGCGGTGACGGCGCGCTGGCTGCTGGGTAATGGCCGTCAGCTGCGCATTGACCTGAACCTCAGCGACAAGCCAGTGGTCCACTCCCCACAGGCCGACGCCAGGTTGTTGTTCGAAACCCCGCCTCAGTCAGCCGGCCTGTTGGAACAGGGCACCCTTGCCCCGTATTGCGCGCTAGTCAGCCTCACGGCCGCAGCCCCCTTGCTACCCCCGGATGGAGAGCGCCAATGAGTGATGCGCAACTGGAAATACTGGCCAGCCGAGCCGGATTGGCAGTCGACTGGATCGACGCCAACGGCCGCCCGCAGAAAGTCGCCCCATCGGTATTGCGTAACGTCCTGATCGGACTCGGCCACCCTGCCAGCACCGCGCAGGAAATCGACGCCAGCCTCCTGCAATTGCAGGAGGTGCAGCAGACCCGTCATCTACCGCCACTGATCACCGCCGACTTCGGCGTCAGCCTTGATCTGGCGCATTTCTTCGAGCCGGAAACACCGTGCGAGATCCACCTTGAAGATGGCTCACGGCTCAACCTGAAACTGGATGCCGAGGCGATGCTGCCGGGCCTGGTCCCGGTCGGTTATCAACACGTCAGCATCGATGGACAATCATTCACTCTGGCCGTGGCACCGACGCGCTGCTACAGCGTCGGCGATGCCGTAGACAGTCCGATTCCGCGTACTTGGGGCCTCAGTGTGCAGTTGTACTCGCTGCGTCGCCCCGGCGATGGCGGGTTCGGCGATACCCAGGCGCTGGAAGACCTCGCTCGCGTGGCCGGCGAACGCGGCGCCGAGGCGCTGGCGATCAGTCCGCTGCATGCGATGTTCGGCAGCGACACCCAGCGCTACAGCCCGTATTCCCCGTCCAGCCGTTTATTCCTCAACAGCCTCTACGCCGCACCGGGCGCGATTCTCGGCGAACGCGCGTGGCGTGCCGCGATTGACGCCACCGGTCTGGCCGCCGAACTGCAACAACTGGAAGAACAGCCGCTGATTAACTGGCCCGTGGCAGCCGAAGCCAAACATCGCTTGCTGCAAGCCTTGTACGAAGGTTTCGTCCAGGGCGAACACCCGTTGCATGCCGACTTCAGCAGCTTTCGCCATGCGCAGGGCGAGGCGTTGGAAAATCACTGCCGCTTCGAAGCCATTCAAGAAGCCCGCGCCGCCAAGGGTGAAACCCTCGACTGGCGCGAGTGGCCGGAACAATGGCGCGACCCGCGCAGTGCCGCCCTCGCCGAATTTGCCGAAGAGAACGCCGGGCGCATTGGCTTCTTCGCCTTCAGCCAATGGCTGATCACCCGCTGCCTGGAGCGTGCACAAACCGCCGCCCGCAGCGCGGGGATGAGCATCGGACTGATCGCTGATTTGGCCGTGGGTGCCGACGGCGGTGGCAGTCAGGCCTGGAGCCGCCAGGATGAACTGCTCGCCTCACTGACGGTAGGTGCGCCGCCGGACATTCTTAACCGCACCGGCCAAGGCTGGGGCATTTCCGCGTTTTCCCCTGAAGGCCTGGTGCGCAACGGCTTTCGCGCATTCATCGAGATGCTCCGGGCCAATTTCGCCCACGCTGGCGGCTTGCGCATTGACCACGTCATGGGTCTGCAACGGTTGTGGGTGATCCCTAATGGTTCGCCGCCCGCCGACGGCGCCTACCTCTATTATCCGGTGGACGACCTGCTGCGTTTGCTGAGCCTTGAATCCCATCGCCATCAGGCGATCGTCCTCGGCGAAGACCTCGGGACAGTGGCCGACGGCCTGCGGGAAAAACTCATCGCCCGCTCGATCCTCGGCATGCGGGTGTTGTTGTTTGAACAGGACAACGCGCACTTCAAATCGATTCTCGACTGGCCGGACAACGCCCTCGCGACCACCAGCACCCATGACCTGCCGACGCTCAATGGCTGGTGGCATGGCCGCGATATCGACTGGAATGCCCGACTGGGCCTGGTCGACGCGACGAGTGAAATCGAATGGCGCCACCACCGTGAACGCGAGCGCGAAGGCTTGCGTCGTGTGTTGAGCGAGGACCCGCAGAACTTTCGCGAAGAGTCCCATGAAACCGATCAGGTGCTGGACGCCGCGGTCCGTTTTCTCGGGCATACCCGAGCGCCGCTGGTGTTGTTGCCGCTGGAAGATGCCTTGGGCATCGAACAGCAGGCCAACCTGCCGGGCACCATCGACACGCACCCCAACTGGTCGCGGCGCCTGCCCGGCGGCAGCGAAGCGCTGCTCGATGACCCGGACGCCGCCCGGCGCCTGGAATTGCTCGCCTGCGCGCGACTTCAGGCTGGCGAGCGTGACCAATGAATCACCCGTTAATACAACCGCTGCCGCTTCGCGCAACCCTGCGGCTGCAATTTCATAAAGGCTTCACGCTGGATCAAGCCGTGCCGCTGGTGCCGTACTTTGCCAGCCTCGGCATCAGCCATGTCTATGCCTCGCCACTGCTCGCGGCCCGATCCGGCTCCATGCACGGCTACGACGTGGTGGACCCGACCACGGTCAACCCTGAGTTGGGTGGTGAAGCGGCCTTGCGTCGATTGGTCGATGCCCTGCGCGAACACAACATGGGGCTGATCCTCGACATCGTCTCCAACCACATGGCCGTCGGTGGCAGTGATAACCCGTGGTGG
Source organism: Pseudomonas sp. RT6P73 (assembly GCF_054897715.1). Taxonomy (NCBI): domain Bacteria; kingdom Pseudomonadati; phylum Pseudomonadota; class Gammaproteobacteria; order Pseudomonadales; family Pseudomonadaceae; genus Pseudomonas; species Pseudomonas sp. RT6P73. The sequence continues at coordinate 2,798,977 of NZ_JBUBUV010000002.1, forward strand.
CTGGACTTGCTGGAATGGGGACGCCTGAGCCCTTACGGCGAGTTCTTCGACATTCAATGGCACTCGCCAGACCCACTGATGGAGGGACAGTTGCTACTGCCTTTCCTCGGCAGCGATTACGGCGTCGCGCTGCAAGACGGCACCCTGCCCTTGCGCTTCGATGCCCAGCGCGGCGCGTTTTATGTCGAGCACTACGAGCATCATTTCCCGATCTGCCCGTCGAGCTACGGTGAACTGCTGCGGACCGACGATGAACCGCTGAAGTTTCTCGCCGACCGTTTCAGTGCCTTGAGCTACCAGACCGATGCGCACAGCCTGGCGCAACCGCTGAAGGCAGAGCTGCGTGAACTGGCCAGCGACCCTGCGCTCCTCCAGTGCATTGAGCAAAATCTCGTCGCCTACGACTCGCTCACGCCCGAGGGTTTCCAACGCCTGCACCACCTGCTCGAACGCCAGAGTTATCGCTTGGCCAGTTGGCGCACGGCGGCGGATGACATCAACTGGCGGCGTTTTTTCGATATCAACGAACTGGGCGGCCTGCGGGTCGAACGGCCGGCGGTGTTCGAAGCGACCCACGCGAAAATCTTCGAGCTGGTGGCTGAGGGTTTGGTCGACGGTCTGCGCATCGACCATATCGACGGCCTCGCCGACCCGCGTGGCTACTGCCGCAAACTGCGGCGTCGGGTCGATACGCTGTCGCCGGACCGGCACTTGCCGATCTTCGTCGAAAAGATCCTCGGCGAAGGCGAAACCCTGCACCGCGACTGGTCGGTGGACGGCACCACCGGTTACGAATTCATGAACCAGTTGTCGTTGCTGCAGCACGACCCCGACGGCGCCCAAACTTTGGGCGAGCTGTGGAATCGCTACAGCGAACGGCCCGCCGACTTCCGTCAGGAAGCGCAGATGGCACGTCAACAGATTCTCAACGGCTCATTGGCCGGTGATTTCGAGAGTGTGGCCAAAGCGCTGCTGCAAGTGGCCCGGGACGACTTGATGACCCGCGACCTGACCCTGGGCGCGATCCGTCGGGCGTTGCAGGAACTGATCGTGCACTTCCCGGTGTACCGCACCTATATCAGTCCGCGCGGCCGTTCTGCCGAAGACGATGTGTTTTTCCAGCAAGCCATGGACGGTGCCCGGCAAACCCTCAGCGAGGCCGATTGGCCGGTGCTGGACTGCCTGGCCGGTTGGCTCGGCGGTGAGCCGTGGCGCAAACGCCCTGTGGGTCGTCAGCGCAAGATCCTCAAACATGCCTGCGTACGTTTCCAGCAACTGACGTCACCGGCCGCCGCCAAGGCGGTGGAAGACACCGCGTTCTATCGCTCGGCGGTTTTGCTGTCACGCAATGACGTGGGGTTCAGCACCGAGCAATTCAGTGCGCCGGTTGCCGATTTCCATGCCGTCTGCCTCCAACGACTGGAGCAGTTTCCAGACAACCTGCTGGCCACCGCCACCCACGACCATAAACGCGGCGAAGACACTCGCGCGCGATTGGCGGTGTTGAGCGAACGCAGTGCCTGGTACGCCGAACAGGTCCCGCTGTGGAGGACCCTCGCCCGGCCCCTGCGTGACGACGACCAGATGCCCTCGGCGGGCGATGAATTGATCCTGTATCAAGCGATCCTTGGCAGTTGGCCGCTGGATTTGCGCAGTGATGATCAATCGGCGCTGGAGGACTACGCTAAACGTCTGTGGCAGTGGCAACAGAAAGCCTTGCGTGAAGCCAAGCTGCAAAGCAGTTGGAGCGCGGCGAACGAGCCTTACGAAAGAGCCATGCAGGTGTTTATCGAACGCCTGCTGCTGAGTCCGGAGGGTGAACTGTTACGCGCTGCCCTCGGCAAAGCGGTGCAAACCATTACCGCCCCCGGCGCGATTAACGGTTTGGCGCAAACCTTGCTGCGCATGACCGTACCGGGGATCCCGGACCTCTATCAGGGCAACGAGTACTGGGACTTTTCGCTGGTGGATCCGGACAACCGCCGACCGGTGGATTACGCCAACCGCCAACAGGCGATGCAGGTGCCGTTGAATCTGCCCGACCTCTTGGCCAACTGGCGTGACGGGCGGATCAAGCAAACCCTGATCAAGCGGGTGTTGAACCTGCGGGCCGATCACGCCGATCTGTTTCGACGCGGGACGTATCAAGCCCTTGAGGTCGTCGGCAGCCAGGCTCACCGGGTACTGGCCTTTGCTCGCGAGCATGAAGGAACATGGGCCATCGTGATCGTACCGATACGTTGTGCCCCACTGCTGGAAAACAGTGCCGAACCCCGGGTTGACGCGCTGCGTTGGGGCGATACGCGGGTCAAACTGCCGTTCACCGCCTCTGAGGAAAATCTGAAGGGACTTTTCTCGAGCACAGCAGTCACACCCCACAGGGAGCTGAACATCAGCGCCGCGCTGGGGGATTTCCCGGTCAATCTCTTTATTCAAACGTTTACCCAAGCTTGAGTTCAGTTCAGGAGTATTGCGATGAGTACCGACGATAAACGCGTTCGCGAATTTGCCTATCAGATCTGGGAGTCGGAAGGGAAGCCCGAAGGCCAGGAAGCCCGGCATTGGGAGATGGCTCGCAAACTGGCTGAAGCCGAAGCGCTGGCACCGAGTAAATCGCCGAAAGCTGCCGGCAGTAAAACGGCTGCCAAGCCAGCTGTGCCCAAAGCCGCCAATGGAAAGGTCCCCGAGCCGAAAACCAAATCCAAGCCTGCTGCGGCGTCGAAGGTGATTCCGCCTGGCGAAAAAGCGGCTGAGAAGAAGCCTCGCGCCGCGAAGAAACCGCCTGCGGTCTGAAGCTTCAATATCGCTTCCTGATTGACCTCGTGGCCAGCCCCCTGGACACCGTGGGCTCGCTCGTCCACGAAAAACCTGTAGGAGCGAGGCTTGCCCGCGAAGGCGGCATGTCAGTCGATTCAAATGTGACTGAAACACCGCCTTCGCGGGCAAGCCTCGCTCCTACAAAGAATCCCCTTTTTTGCAGGAGCATCTATGACCAATCCAAAGAAAGCCGCGCCAGAACCTCACGCCGAGGCCTCGCGAATCCGTGAAGGCCTGCCCTTCCCGCTGGGCGCGACCTGGGATGGCCTGGGGGTCAACTTTGCCTTGTTTTCCGCCAACGCCACCAAAGTCGAACTGTGCATCTTCGACGATGCCGGCGAGGTCGAACTCGAACGTATAGAACTGCCGGAATACACCGACGAGATCTACCACGGCTACTTGCCCGACGCCCATCCAGGGCTGATCTACGGCTACCGCGTCTATGGCGCGTACGACCCGGCCAACGGTCATCGCTTCAACCACAACAAACTGCTGATCGACCCCTACGCCAAGCAATTGGTCGGCCAGTTGAAATGGTCTGAAGCGTTGTTCGGCTACACCATCGGCCACCCCGACGCCGACCTGAGTTTCGATGAGCGCGACAGTGCGCCTTTCGTACCGAAGTGCAAAGTCATCGACCCGGCTCACACCTGGGGCAATGATCAACGGGTCAGCATCCCGTGGGACAAGACGATCATTTATGAAACCCACCTGCGCGGCATCAGCATGCGTCACCCTTCCGTCCCCGAGAACCTGCGTGGCACCTGCGCCGGGTTGATGGTCGATGACGTGCTGGAACACATTCGCAAGCTGGGGGTGTCGTCGGTGGAGTTGCTGCCGATCCACGCCTTCGTCAACGACCAGCACCTGCTGCACAAAGGCATGACCAATTACTGGGGCTACAACAGCATCGCCTTCTTCGCCCCGGACCCGCGTTACCTGGCCAGCGGCAAGATCGCCGAGTTCAAGGAGATGGTCGCGCACCTGCACGAGGCCAATCTGGAAGTGATCCTCGACGTGGTCTACAACCACACCGCCGAGGGCAATGAACAAGGCCCGACCCTGTCCATGCGCGGCATCGACAACGCTTCGTACTACCGCTTGATGCCCGATGACAAACGCTACTACATCAACGATTCCGGCACCGGCAACACCCTCGACCTGAGCCACCCGTGCGTGCTGCAAATGGTCACCGACTCCCTGCGTTACTGGGCCACGGAAATGCACGTGGACGGTTTCCGCTTCGACTTGGCGACCATTCTCGGCCGCTACCACCACGGCTTCGACGAGCGTCACAGCTTCCTCGTGGCCTGCCGTCAGGACCCGGTGCTACGTCAGGTGAAGATGATTTCCGAACCTTGGGATTGCGGCCCCGGTGGTTATCAGGTCGGTGGTTTTCCGCCGGGCTGGGTCGAGTGGAACGACAAATTCCGCGACACCGTGCGTGCGTTCTGGAAAGGCGATGACGGCCAACTGGCGGACTTCGCCAGTCGCATGACCGCTTCCGGTGAGATGTTCAACCAGCGCGGCCGGCGGCCCTATGCTTCGTTGAACTTCATCACGGCGCATGACGGTTTCACCCTCAATGACCTGGTGTCGTACAACGACAAGCACAACGAAGCCAACGACGAAAACAATCAGGACGGCAGCAACAACAACCTGTCCTGGAACCACGGCGTCGAAGGCCCGACCGACGACCCGGAAATCAACGAGCTGCGTCAGCGGCAAATGCGCAATTTCTTCGCCACGCTGTTGCTGTCCCAAGGCACGCCAATGCTGGTGGCCGGCGACGAATTCGCCCGCACCCAGGAAGGCAACAACAACGCCTATTGCCAGGACAGCGAGATCGGCTGGGTCAATTGGGACCTGAGCGAAGACGGCAAGGCCCTGCTCAAGTTCGTCAAACGCCTGATCAAGTTGCGCCTGGCCTATCCCATCCTGCGTCGCGGACGCTTCCTGGTGGGCAATTACAATGAGGACATCGGCGTCAAGGACGTGACCTGGCTCGCCCCGGATGGCAGTGAAATGTCCACCGAGCAATGGGAAGAAGCCCATGGCCGCTGCCTCGGCATGCTGCTCGATGGTCGCGCACAGGAAACCGGTATCCGCCGTAAGGGTGGTGACGCGACCCTGTTGCTGGTGGTCAACGCCCACCACGACATCGTCAACTTTACCTTGCCGGAAGTGCCGGACGGCTATCACTGGACGTGCATGATCGACACCAATCAACCGAAGATTCGCGGGCAGGAGCTTTTCGAATTCGGTCACGAATATTCCGTCACCGGTCGTTCGCTGCTGCTGTTCGAATTGCAGCATGAGGAAGAAGAGTGAAATGGACCTTCAGGCGTTTCTCTCTCGCCAGCCACCGGACTACGCCGATACTCAGGCGCTAGGCCGGTGCCTGCGGGCGTTGGTGGAGGCTGGACTCGATCAGCTTCCGCTGCCGGGTAGCGGCCAGACGCTGGAGCGATTCCAGCGGCTGGCCGAGGTCGGCGGCCATGACCTCGGGTTGTGCAAATTGTACGAAGGCCATACCGATGCGCTGGCGATCATCCAGCAACTCGGTGGCTCGCCAACCCCCGGCAGCACGTGGGGGATGTGGGCGGCCGAACCGCCCCAAGCGCGGGTGCGCGTCCGTCCGCAAGGCCATATGGTCGTGCTGAACGGGCGCAAGGCCTGGTGCTCGGGCGCGGCGGTATTGAGTCATGCGTTGCTCACGGCCTGGGATCATCAGGATTGCCAGCAATTGGTCGCGGTGGCGCTGGATCAACCCGGCGTGACCGTGACCGATGAGGGCTGGCGAGCAGTCGGCATGGGCGCCACCGGCAGTGTCGAAGTGCTGTTCGAAGGCGCCGAAGCCCAAGCCATCGGCTACCGCAGCGATTACCTCAATCGGCCGGGTTTCTGGCAAGGCGGAATCGGCATTGCCGCGTGCTGGTACGGCGCGGCACAGAGCATCGCCGAACGCTTGCGCAGCCATTGCGCCCAACGTGAAGAACCCCACGCCCTCGCCCACCTCGGTGCTGTAGACAGTGCGTTGCATGGCGCGGCCGAGGTGTTGCGGGTCAGCGCATTGATGATCGACGCCGCACCGCTGGACGACGCCGAACTGCTGGCCCGGCGTGCCCGGGCGGTGGTAGAACACGCTGCCGAACAGGTGATGTTGCACGTCGGCCACGCTCTCGGTGCAGGTCCCTATTGCAGGGATCGGCAATTCGCCCGATTGATCGCCGACCTGCCGGTATTCCTGCGCCAAAGCCACGCCGAGCGGGACCTCGCCGCCCTCGGCCAGCAAGTCATTACCGGGACATGGACGTTATGAAAGCCAATCCAATCGTCGGCCAGGGCACGCCGCTTCATATGTGGCAGACCTCCAGTCACCTGGCGCAGTTGCCGGTCATCGACATCCTGAGCCTGGTGCCGGAAGGTGCCCGCGCGGTGATCATCGCTCCGCATCCGGATGACGAAGTGCTCGGCTGCGGCGGTTTCCTGCAATTGCTCGCCGCCGCCGGCCGCCCCTTACAACTGATCTCGGTCACCGATGGCAGCGCCAGCCACCCCGGCTCCGAGCGCTGGCCGGTGGAGCGCCTGAGCGCGGTCCGGCCTCAGGAATCGGTCGAAGCCTTGCGCCGACTTGGCCTGCCACTGCACAGCCTGAAATGGCTGCGCGGCGGTTTCAAGGACAGCCAGGTTGCGGCTCGGGAAACCGAATTGAGCGAATTCATCGAACGTCATTTGCGCCCCAAAGACGTGGTGTTCACCACGTGGTGCGAAGACGGCCATTGCGATCACGAAGCCGTCGGCCGGGCCAGCGCCACTGCGGCGAAACGCGCCGGTGCGACCGTGCATGAGCTGCCCGTGTGGACCTGGCACTGGGCCACGCCCGAAGACAGTTTCGTGCCGTGGCATCGGGCGCGGAAAATCCTCCTGGCCCCGCATCTGGTAGCCCGCAAACGCCACGCTATCCACGCCTTCGCCAGCCAGTTGGAAGGCGACCCGCAAATCGGCTTGCCACCCGTGTTGGCGCCCTATGTGTTGGAGCGGCTGCTGCAACCGTTCGAGGTGGTGTTCTTATGAGCGTCGAGGATCGCTATTTCGACGGTTTGTTTGCCGGCAACGATGATCCCTGGTCCTTTCGTCAGCGCTGGTATGAACAGCGCAAACGCGCCATCACCCTCGCCGCATTGCCGCGCCCGCACTACCGGGCGATCTTTGAACCCGGCTGTGCCAACGGCGAGCTGAGCTTTGAGCTGGCCAGCCGTTGCGATCGCCTGCTGTGTTGCGACACCGCTGCGGCGGCCGTCACGCTGGCCCGCACCCGGCTCGGCCCGTTCGACCACGCCGAAGTCCGCCACAGCCGATTGCCTGCCGATTGGCCGGAAGAAAAATTCGACCTGATCGTGCTCAGCGAAGTCGGCTATTACCTCGATGCCGACGACCTGAAACGCCTGATCGAACGGGCCGAAAACTCGCTGACCGCCAACGGCCAGCTCCTGGCCTGCCACTGGCGCCCGCCCATCGACGGCTGCCCGTTGAATGCCCGGCAGGTCCATGACTTGCTCAACGAACATTTGCATTTGCCGCGCCTGGTCCTGCATCAGGAAGCGGATTTTCTGCTGGAACTCTGGAGTCGTGAACCACGCTCCGTGGCCGCTCTGGAGGGCTTGCGATGATTGGTATTCTGATCCCCGCGCACAACGAAGAAGACTTGCTCGCAGATTGCCTTGAGGCGGCCCTGATCGCCTCACAACACGACCTGCTGGGCGGTGAAACCGTCGAGGTGCTCGTGGTGCTCGACAGTTGCACCGACCGATCCTCGGAGATCGTCAGTGCTTACCCCGTGCACAGTCTGGCGATCGAGGCGCGTAACGTCGGCCAGGCCCGCGCGGCCGGTGCGCGGTTTCTGCTGGATCGCGGGGTGCGCTGGATTTCCTGTTCCGATGCCGACAGCCGCGTTGCGCAGGATTGGCTGGTGGCGCAATTGGCCCTCGACGTCGATGCGGTGTGCGGCACGGTCACAGTGGACGAATGGCACGCGTCGATCGATGAGTCGGCACAGATTCGCTATCACCAGAGCTATCAGGCCCGCGATGGTCATCGGCACATTCACGGCGCCAATCTTGGCATCAGTGCTGACGCCTATCAGCGCGCCGGCGGTTTCGAACCGCTGGCCTGTGATGAAGACGTGCAACTGGTGCGACAACTCGAACGCTGCGGCGCCAATATTGCCTGGAGCCATCGCCCGCAAGTACTCACCAGCGCTCGACTGGACAGTCGGGCGCGCGGTGGTTTCGGCGATTATTTGCGAGGCCTGGCACAGGTTGGTTAAAAAAAACCATCTCAGAGGTTACCACTACGCGACGAATAGTCTTACTTGAGCAATACTCTGCTCGCGGCAATCCAGGGTACGGAGCGCTGCACATTGCTATCAAACTGAACAAGGACGTAGCGCCGATGAAATCCGTTTCCATCATCGAAAGCAGCCTGCCAGGACAAATCTGGAACAGCGCCCGGCAGCTGGACAACATTCCCGTCATCAACACCGAGACCCTGGTCCCCGCTGGCGCACGCGCCGTGGTGATCGCGCCGCATCCCGGCGACGAAGTGGTCACCTGCGGCGGTTTGCTGCAGCTGCTGTCCACCCTCGGTCATCCCCTGCAAATCATCTCGATGACCGATGGCAGCGCCAGCCATCCGGGTTCACAACAATGGTCAGAGAAGCGCCTGAGTGTGTTTCGCGGCCAGGAAAGCGTCGAAGCCTTGCGCCGGCTGGGATTGCCGATGCACAGCCTGAAGTGGATTCGCGGCGGCTTCACCGACAACGCCCTGGCCGAGCGTGAAACCCAAATGACCCAATTCATCGCCCGTTATCTGCGCCCCGGGGACGTGGTGTTCAGTACCTGGCGCGAGGACGGCACCTCCGATCATGACGCCGTCGGCCGCGCCAGCGCCAATGCGGCGAGCATGGTCGGGGCAACGTTCAACGAACTGCCGGTCTGGGCCTGGCATTGGCCGAGCCGGGATCAAGGACTCTTTCCCTGGCATCGTGCGCGCAAGATACGCCTCGACACCTGGACCGTCGCCCGCAAAAGCCACGCCACCCACGCCTACGCCAGCCAGCTCGACGGCGAACCCTCCATCGGCATCGCACCGCTGCTGCCCCGGGTGATTCTGGAACGCATGCGCTTGCCCTATGAAGTTGTCTTCGTCTAACTGCCCACGCCCTGTAGCAGCTGTCGAGCCTGCGAGGCTGCGTCCGGCTGCGAAGCAGTCGTAAAATCAGGCAACGCGGATTATCAGATAAACCGTGCATTCAGGATTTACGACTGCTGCGCAGCCGGACGCAGCCTCGCAAGCTCGACAGCTGCTACATTTTTGTGTGGAGCTGCTGGCGACGAATCACTCTGAACTGCCCGCCGCTGCGTCAGTCGCATACATAAGCAGCCCAGATTCAGAGGAGTGAACGTGACCAGCGATGCCGAGCAGCGAGCCGTCGAATCAGTGCCCTTGAACACGCCCCTGGCGATTCATCGATTAAGGGTACTGACGGTCAACACCCACAAGGGGTTCACCGCCCTGAACCGGCGGTTCATCCTCCCGGAGCTGCGCGAAGCGGTGCGCAGTACATCGGCCGACCTCGTCTTCCTGCAAGAAGTGGTCGGTGAGCACGATCGCCATTCTTCCCGTTACAACGACTGGCCGCAGACCTCGCAATACGAGTTCCTGGCCGACAGTATGTGGAGCGATTTCGCCTACGGTCGCAACGCCGTCTACCCCGACGGCCATCACGGCAACGCCTTATTGTCGAAATACCCGATTCGCGAACACCGCAACCTCGACGTCTCGATCACCGGCCCCGAACGGCGCGGATTGCTGCACTGCGTACTGGACGTGCCGGGGCACGCTGAAGTCCACGCGATCTGCGTGCATTTGAGTCTGCTGGAAAGCCATCGCCAGTTGCAGCTCCAGCTGCTCTGCCAACTGCTCGAATCCCTGCCTGACGATGCGCCGGTGATTATCGCCGGTGACTTCAACGACTGGCAGCTGCACGGCAACACCGCCCTCGCCCGTCGCGATTACTTGCATGAAGCCTTCGAACGCCACAATGGCCGACCCGCAAAAACCTACCCGGCGCGCTTTCCGCTGCTGCGCCTGGACCGGATCTACCTGCGCAACGCCAGCAGTCATAACCCGCGCATTCTGGGCAATAAACCCTGGACACACCTGTCGGATCACTTGCCGCTGGCGGTTGAAGTGCACCTCTGAGCAGTCATCGCATCAAGGCGCGTTGACCACGACGTAGGTCACATTGCTGCCCTGATACTGCGGTTGATACCAGGTCGATCCACACTGCATGTACACCGTGTTGTACTGCATGACCTGCACGCAACTGGTGGGCATTTGTGCCGGCGTGAGGATCGAGCCGACCACCGCCGCCGTCACCGCGACCGTTGCAGTAACGGCTGCTGCCGTGGCGATCGGATGGTAGTGATTGTCGTAGCCATAGCGGCCACGCCCGTCGACATCAATGTCGACATCGCGATTGTTGTTGATGTTGACGTTACGGGTGCTGTTGTTGATGTTGGTACGGTTGCCGACGTTGTTGCCGGCGTTCACCCGGTTGCCTGAGTTCACCCGATTGCCCGCATTGACGTTGGTCGCTCGTTGCGACGTGTTCATCCGCTGCGCCCGTTGAGCATTTGGCGCGGGTGCGCGATTGACCGACGCCCGTGCCTGCCCTTGGCCCCGTGGCCGGGCATCCGCTTCAGCGATCAGGCCAACGGTCAGCACGGTGGCGGTGGCGAGCGATAACAACAGGCTCCACGACATTGTCCGGTTCATGTCATTCCCCTCCCTGCTCAGCAGCTTTCTTCAGCGGAATCGCTACGTCGCCCTTGGCCGGCTTGAAGGTGAACATCGACTCCTGGAGGCCAGGCTTCAGGTTCCAGTGATACACCGCGCTGTATTCCGGATAGCTCTTCTCATCGGTGGTGGTGATCACCAGTTTGCACGGCAACGGCTTCTCGGAGCGGGTGACCCACAACTGCCAGTCAACGCCCTCTTGCCGAAAGGCCAGGTGATCACAGAGTTGGCCCTTGATCGTCGATGGGCCAACGTACAGGGCTTCTTTCAACGCATCGATCTGCGCCTGATCGCTGCCGAACAGAAACAGGTCTTCCATGGGGATCTGAATACCGTAATGGTTTTCGATCATGTGCAGGGCTTCGGACACCTTGGGTGGGGCATCCACCGTGGTGTAGTAATTGAGGTACGGTGAGTACTGAGTCAGTTTCTTGCCGTTGTAGAAGAACTCCCGCGTTCGAACATCGCCTTCTGTCTTGGCGTACATTCGATCATGCCCCTGCACCTTCAGGGTCGTGGAAGCCTCGGACTTAATCTTCTGGCCGGTCTCCAGAACGGTATCCCGGGACACTTCGGCATCTACCTGAAACTTCGACAGGCTGCGCAGGTAGTTGCCCATATCAATCAGTTTATCGACCACTTGCGGGTTGATGGTCGGGGCAGCGTCCGCCGCAGGGGCATCTTCGGCGCGAGCTCCCGAGGCAAGAGCCAGAGTGAACATCAGGCAGAAAACACCGGGTTGAGTTTTCATTAATTTCGCTCCTGTCCCTGCGGCGGGCATGAGGCCCGCAACTCATGGCTGATTGTTCAGCCTAGTCGCTGCCTACCCTGTTCGCCAGACAGACAAATCGGTGCGGGGATGTCGATCACCTTGCGTTCATCCCGGCGCAGCATTACTGACACTATCGAGACACATTATCAGCGCACAGACCTTACCGGGAAGCACACCCCGACACACCGATAGCCCACTATCCAAAGGCTCTGGCTCGCGGGTTTTTTGACGATTTTTCGTACAAACAAGAACTTAGATGCGCGCCGTAAATCAGTCACTTGCAAGCACTAAAATACCACTACCACTTATCGGCCATTTTCTTGACGCGATGTCAAGGGTCTTCTTAGCTACACGTACTACCCCCGGAAATTCCACCAGGGGCAAACCTCCAGGACACCCGCGAAATCGGGCGGCCAGCGGCTTGCCTCAATCCATTCGGTCGCCCCTCATTCGGGGTAGGAGAGACGCCAAAGCGAGATTCGGCATGCGATTGCAAGGTAGACCCCCATGAAAACTTCATTCACCCAACAAGAGATCAAAATCACTTTTTGCACTGTCTCAAGTTCGCTGCTGCTGTGTTCTTCCATGGAGGTGCAGGCAGGGCCCGCAGAGGATGAAACCGCCCCCTGGTATCGCCAGGATATTCCGGTAATGACCTTGCCCACGGTCAATATCACCGCCCCCTACCCCGGCCACTTCAGTGCCGCCTCCGATACCCGAAGTTCACGCCTGACCATCGAAGACGCCGCGCCGTCGGCCTGGGATCAACTGTACGGGCAGGCTTCGCGACAAGCACAAACCGATGTAATGGCGCAGGGTTTCACCAGCCCTGGCAGCTCCGAATTCAAAGGCCCGGCGATCCTGACCCTGCAGAGCGGTAGCGGCCATACCCAGCGGGTCGGCCTGATCGGCGGGACAACCCAGTTACAAGGCAACAGCAACGGTCTGCTGACCAGTCGCGCCCTCGCCGACCCTGCCACTGACACCCTCAACCTTCAAGGCGAGAGCCTCGGCGCCTACTGGAGCCTGACTGGCCCCCAAGGCTGGCACGTGGATTTGTCGGCCAGCGGCGGTCGGGTCAACGGCTTCAGCCGTAACGACCAGGGCGCACGACAAGCGACCGAAGGCAGCGCGGTTACGTTGTCGGTGGAAGGCGGTTTCCCGATTGGCCTGAGCGACAACTGGGTGGTCGAACCGCAAGCGCAGTTGATCAATCAGCGCATCACCCTGGATACGCCGTATGCCGGTTCAGGCAATGCGTCGTCCAGCGACCTGACGTCCTGGAGCGGCCGGGTCGGCGCACGGTTGAAAGGTAGTTACGACATCAACGGACTGGGGGTCGAACCCTATGTGCGGACCAACTTGTGGCACACCGTGTACACCGGCAATACCGTGACCCTCGATCAGGTCGACAAGATCAGCAGCAGTCGCAATTCATCGACGGTCGAAGTGGGTTTGGGGCTGGTGGCGAGAGTCACGCCGGCGGTGAGTTTTTACGTCAGTGCCGATTACAGCAGTGATGTGGATGACAATGATTTGAACGGGTTGATTGGGAGTCTGGGTGTGCGGATGCGGTGGTGACTTCAAGATTTGTATTGTTTGAGCTGACGCCTTCGCGGGCAAGCCTCGCTCCTACGGGTTATCACCGTTCTGTAGGAGCGAGCGGTGCGGCGATCCGACTTGCCCGCGAAAGCGGTTTTAGATCAACCCTCCGGCCGCAGGATCAACACCGCCAGCGGTGGCAGGTTCAACACCAGCGAAAGCGCCTGGCCATGGCTCGGCTCTTCCTCGGTAAACGCCCCGCCACTGTTGCCGTAGTTGGACCCGGCATACATCGCAGCATCGCTGTTGATCGACTCGCTCCAGCGCCCGGCGACCGGTACGCCAATGCGATAAGCCTGACGCGGCACCGGCGTGAAGTTCGCCACCACCAGCGCCGGCCGCCCGTCCTTGCTCCAGCGCAAGAACGCGTAAACGCTGTTGATCGCATCATCGCCGATCAACCACTGGAAGCCCTGTGGCGCGTCGTCCTGGTCATGCATCGCCGGCTCTTCGCGGTACAGCCGGTTAAGGTCGCCAACGAGTTTCTGCACACCCTTGTGTTCCGAGTATTGCAGCAGGTACCAGTCCAGTTGCTGATCGTGATTCCACTCGCGCCATTGGCCGAATTCGCAGCCCATGAACAACAGCTTCTTGCCGGGATGCGCCCACATGAAACTCAGATAGGCCCGCAGGTTGGCAAATTTCTGCCAGCGATCCCCGGGCATCTTGTCGATCAGCGAGTGTTTGCCGTGCACCACTTCATCGTGGGAGATCGGCAAAATGAAACGCTCGGACCAGGCATACACCAGGCCGAAACTCAGTTCGTTGTGGTGATGCGCGCGGTACACCGGATCCTGCTGAATGTAATGCAGCGAATCGTGCATCCAGCCCATGTTCCACTTGTAGTCGAAGCCCAGTCCGCCCTGTTGCGTACTCTGGCTGACACCCGGCCACGCGGTGGATTCCTCGGCGATCACCAGCGCACCCGGCGCTTCGAGGTTGACCACGTCGTTGAGGTGGCGCAGGAAGTCGATGGCTTCGAGGTTCTCGCGCCCACCGTGACGGTTCGGCACCCATTCCCCGGCCTTGCGCGAGTAATCGCGATAGAGCATCGACGCCACGGCATCGACCCGCAGGCCATCGACATGGAAATGCTTGAGCCAGTGCAGCGCCGAGGCCAGCATGTAGCCGTGCACTTCAGTGCGGCCGAGGTTGTAGATCAGCGTGTCCCAGTCCTGATGGAAACCTTCCTGCGGATTGCCATATTCGTACAGCGCGGTGCCATCGAACTGCGCCAGGCCGTGGGTATCGGTGGGGAAATGCGCCGGCACCCAATCGAGGATCACGCCGATGTCAGCCTGGTGGCAGGCATTGACGAAGGCCGCGAAGTCTTCCGGCGAACCATAGCGAGCGCTCGGGGCGAATTGCGACAGCAGCTGATAACCCCAGGAACCGCCGAACGGGTGTTCCATGATCGGCATCAGTTCAATGTGGGTAAACCCCAGCTCCTTCACATAAGGAATCAGCCGCTCGCCCAGTTCATGCCAGGTGTACTGACGCGCCACTTCACCCAGATCATCCAGCTCGCATTGCCACGAGCCGGCGTGCAGTTCGTAGATCGACAGCGGCGCGCTCGGCAAATGACGCTCGGCACGGGATTCCATCCAGGCCTGATCCTGCCAATTGATGTTCAGCGGCGAAGCGACTTTAGACGCTGTGTCCGGCGGTAGCGAAGTGGCCAAGGCCATCGGGTCAGCCTTGAGTGGCAGAATGCCTTGGGCGCCGAGGATTTCGTATTTGTACGTTTCCCCCGCCTGCAGGCGCGGGACAAACAGCTCCCAGACCCCGGTCGGATGGCGCAGACGCATCGGGTGCCGACGACCGTCCCAATTGTTGAAGTCACCGACCACTGACACCCGTTTGGCGTTCGGTGCCCACACGGCGAAACGCACGCCGTCGACACCGTCGACCGACTTCAGCTGCGCACCGAGGCAGGCGCTGAGGTCGCGGTGATTGCCTTCGGCGAACAGGTACAAGTCCATCTCGCCAAGCAACGGGCCGAAGCTGTAAGGGTCCTCGGACACTTGTTCGCCGCCGGCCCACCGGGTGCGCAGCAGATACGGTTGCGCCCGATCGAAGTGCCCGACAAACAACCCTGGCGTCTGGGTGGCTTCAAGGTTGCCGAGTTCCTCCCCGGAGTCCTTGGCCAGTACCTGAACGCTCAGCGCGTCCGGCAGATAAGCCCGAATGAATTGCCCACCGGCGTCATCGCCATGGGGGCCGAGAATTGCAAAAGGGTCGTGATGTTCGGCGCGTACCAGCGCGTCGATATCCCGCGATCTGGGCAGCAGCGCTTCTTTAGCGTGACCCTGTTCCTTGTTCGAGAAACTCATGACTACTCTCCACCAAGATCGGAAAAGGGTTTAAGCCCACTCAATAATCCAAACAAACCGTGCAATGGCACCGGCAACCAGGTGGGGCGATTTTCCGCCTCATAGGCCACCTCATACGCCGCCTTCTCCAGCCCGAACAACGCCAACGCGGCGTCCTCGCCTTCCGGATCTTGCCACGCATGAGCAAGACTAGCTGCCGCCAGCCGATAAGCGTCGACAAATGCCTGTTTTGCTTCATTCAGATAACGGTCGGCTACCCGTTGCCGTGCCGCGCGGGCCTCGGCAGTGTTGTCGACGTTGTGCACGTTGATCGCCATCGCTGCGGCGTAATCGAAGGAGCGCAGTACGCCACTGACATCTTTGTACGGGCTGTGCTTGCCGCGTCGTTCGCTCAGCGGCCGCGCCGGCTCACCCTCGAAGTCGATCAGATAAGCATCGCCCTTGATCACCAGCACCTGCCCCAGGTGCAAGTCGCCGTGGACGCGAATGCGTAAACCGCCGACGGCTTTTTTGCCCAGGTCCTGGACATGGCTGAGGATGGCTTTTTTGTTGTCCAGTAAACGAGTGACCAGCGCTTTGTCTGCCGGGTTCAGTTCGCTTTGATGCTGTTTGAGCAACTTCAGCGAGTGCTCGAGTTGCGCCGCGACATCCTTGGCCGAGGCCAGGGCATCTTTCTGTGTGGTGGCCTGCGGGGCGAAGTCCGGGTCATCGGTCGGGGCCGCCAGCACCTGGTGCATTTCACCCAACCGCTGGCCGAGCATGCCGGCGAAGTCCCTCAGTTCACCCAAGGCGTTGTAGTGCTGCTCCTGCTCGGACATGGCGTCGGCCAGTTCGTCGCGTATCGCCCGTTCGAGGTTGTTCTGGGTCCATTCCCAGGCGTCGCCCTGATTGCTCAAATAGCCTTGGGCAATCATCAGCAGATTGTCTTCGCCCTTGGCATCGCGGCGAACCACCGAACCCAACAGCGGCGAAATATTGCTGAAACCGGCATGGGTCAGGTACGCGCTCATTTCCAGCTCTGGGTGCACGCCCGAGGCGACCTTGCGGATCAGCTTCAGCACCAGGCTGCTGCCGATCACCACCGAACTGTTGGACTGTTCGGCGGACAGGTAGCGCACCTCCGATTCCGCGGTCAGGCCCAATTTGGCCAACTCAGCGGTCGGTTCGAAACGAATCTCGCCGCCGTCCGAAGGCAACACGGTGCTTTCCTGCATGCCATGCAATACCGCGCGGATAAAGTTTTCCAGGCTGAACGCATCGGTGATCAAACCCACCTGTGGGCCACGTCGCACCCTGGACAATGCCAGTTGCTGCGGCAACGCCGGGCCGACCTGATCATCGGCAATGAAGCCGAACGGCAACTGGTAACGGCTGGTCTGGCCGCCGCTGGTGACTTCGATTTCGCTCAAAAGCACCGGATGCTGCGCGTCACCGAAGCGCACGCCGTAGGCCAGGTTGACCTTCTCGATGGCCGCGTCCTTGCCGGCGAACCAGCGGCGGTTCTGCAACCAATTGGGCAGGATGCCCTGCTCCAGCGTGCCGCGGGACGGCGCCTCGAGCAGTTCTTCCAGGCGTTTTTTCAGCACCAGGGTGGTGAAGTCCGGCAGGCTTTGCGCCGGTTCTACGTGCCAGCTAGGCATTTGATTCTCCGCGGCGAGTCCGAACCAGTAAAAGCCGTACGGCGCCAGTGTCAGGAGGAAATTCAACTGGCCGATCGGCGGAAAGGCGTTACCGCCGAGCATCTCCACCGGCACCATGCCGACGTAGGCCGACAGGTCCAGCTCGGCCGCTTGCGCACTGCGCGATACGTTGGCGACGCACAGGATGGTTTCGTATTTGCCATCCGGCCCGGTGTATTCACGGGTGTAGGCCAGAATCCGTCGATTGCTCGGCGAGAGCATTTTCAGCGTGCCGCGACCAAAGGCCTTGGACTGCTTGCGCACGGCGAGCATCCGGCGGGTCCAGTTCAGCAGCGAATGCGGGTCGCCGGCCTGGGTTTCAACGTTGACCGACAGGTAACCGTATTGCGGGTCCATGATCGGTGGCAGCACCAGGCTCGCCGGGTCGGCGCGGGAGAAACCGCCGTTACGGTCGATCGACCACTGCATCGGCGTGCGCACGCCGTCACGGTCGCCGAGGTAGATGTTGTCGCCCATGCCGATTTCATCGCCGTAATACATCGTCGGCGTGCCCGGCATCGACAGCAGCAGACTGTTGAGCAGTTCCACGCGACGACGATCACGCTCCATCAATGGCGCCAGACGGCGGCGAATGCCCAGGTTGATCCGCGCCCGACGGTCGGCCGCGTAGTAATTCCACAGGTAATCGCGCTCTTTGTCGGTGACCATTTCCAGGGTCAGCTCATCGTGGTTGCGCAGAAAAATCGCCCATTGACAGTTGGCCGGGATCTCCGGGGTCTGACGTAGGATGTCGGTGATCGGAAAGCGATCTTCCTGGGCCAGCGCCATGTACATGCGCGGCATCAACGGGAAATGGAAGGCCATGTGGCATTCGTCGCCGTTGAGGCCTTTTTTATCGGTGTCACCGAAGTACAACTGGGTGTCTTCCGGCCATTGGTTGGCCTCGGCCAGCAGCATGCGGTCCGGGTAATTGGCGTCGATTTCGGCACGGATCTGCTTGAGGACGTCGTGGGTCTCGGGCAGGTTTTCGTTGTTGGTGCCGTCGCGCTCGATCAGGTACGGAATCGCGTCCAGCCGCAGGCCGTCGATGCCCATGTCGAGCCAGTAGCGCATCACCGACAGCACCGCTTTCATGACTTGCGGGTTGTCGAAGTTCAGGTCTGGCTGGTGCGAATAGAACCGGTGCCAGAAATACTGGCCGGCGACCGGGTCCCAGGTCCAGTTGGACTTCTCGGTGTCGAGAAAGATGATGCGGGTGCCGTCGTATTTGTGATCGTCATCGGACCAGACGTAGAAGTCTCGCGCCGCCGAACCGGGTTTGGCTTTACGCGCGCGCTGGAACCAGGCGTGCTGGTCGGAGGTGTGGTTGATGACCAGCTCGGTAATCACCCGCAGGCCACGTTTATGGGCCTCGGAGATGAAACGCTTGGCGTCGGCCATGGTGCCGTAATCGGGGTGGACGCCACGGTACTCGGCAATGTCATAGCCATCGTCACGCCGTGGCGACGGATAGAAGGGCAAGAGCCAGATGGTGTTGACGCCGAGGTCGGCAATGTAATCGAGTTTGGCGATAAGGCCGGGAAAGTCGCCGATGCCGTCATTGTTGGAGTCGAAAAAAGACTTAACGTGTACCTGGTAGATCACCGCATCCTTGTACCAGAGCGGGTCCTTGATGAAGGTGGCTGCCTTGGGTTTCTTCGCCATTTGAAACTCCTGTTGAATTCGAAATAGCCACCACCGAGCCATTCGCTTTGGAATAAGGCGTTAGTGGCGAAGGGACTTGTCCCCGTTCGGCTGCGAAGCAGTCGCATGCGATTGATCTGGTTAATGCTGTGTTTGGGCTGATTGGGGGGCCGCTTCGCGACCCAACGGGGACAAGTCCCCTCGCCACAAAAGCCCCCACGACAGTCAGGAAGCGGTGATTCGCCAGATGCTGAACGGTTGATGCGCCGGGTCGATCCGCATGAACTGGTACTTGCCGTGCCAGGTCCAGCGATGGCCGCTCATCAAGTCTTCGCCCTGGGTGCTGGCGTCGTCGGGCAAGCCCATTTCCCACAGCGGCAATTCGAAGTTCGCTTCCTGGACGTTATGCGGGTCGAGGCTGACGGCCACCAGAATGAAGTTGCTGCCATCCGCGCTGCGTTTGCCGAAATACAGAATGTTGTCGTTCCACGCGTTGTAGACCGTCAAGCCCAGGTGCGTGTGCAGCGCCGGATTTTGCCGGCGGATGCGGTTGAGCTGGGCAATCTCGGCGATGATGTTGCCCGGCGCATTGAAGTCCCGTGGGCGGATTTCGTACTTCTCGGAATTGAGGTACTCCTCCTTGCCCGGCACCGGCGCGGCTTCACACAGTTCGAAACCCGAATACATGCCCCACAGCCCTGAACCCATAGTTGCCAACGCCGCGCGGATCAGAAAACCGGCGCGCCCGGACTCATGCAAAAACGCGGGATTGATGTCCGGCGTATTGACGAAGAAATTCGGCCGGTAGCATTCGCGCCACGGCGACTCATTGAGCTCGGTGAAATAGGTCGCCAGTTCCGTTTTGGTATTGCGCCAGGTGAAGTAGGTGTAGCTCTGGGAGTAACCGACCTTGCCCAGCCGCGCCATCATCGCCGGGGTGGTAAAGGCTTCCGCGAGGAACATCACCTCGGGGTACAACGCCCGCACATCGGCGATCAGCCATTGCCAGAACGGCAGCGGCTTGGTGTGAGGGTTGTCGACGCGAAAGATCTTCACGCCCTCCTCGACCCAACCGACCACGATGTCCCGCAGTTCGACCCACAGACTGGGGATCGCATCGCTGGCATAGAAATCGACGTTGACGATGTCCTGGTATTTTTTCGGCGGGTTCTCTGCGTATTTGATCGTGCCGTCAGGGCGCCAGTTGAACCAGCCCGGGTGCTGTTTGAGCCACGGGTGATCCTGGGAACACTGGATCGCGAAATCGAGGGCAATTTCCAGTCCGTGATCCGCCGCCGCTGAAACCAGTCGACGGAAGTCTTCGCGCGTGCCGAGTTCGGAATGAATCGCCTCGTGCCCGCCCTCTTCGCTGCCGATGGCATACGGGCTGCCCGGATCGTCGGGGCCGGCGGTCAGTGAATTGTTCGGGCCTTTACGGAAGCTGCGGCCGATCGGGTGGATCGGCGGGAAGTACAGCACATCGAAACCCATGTCCTGAATCGTCGCCAGACGCGAGTGCACATCGTTAAACGTGCCGTGACGGGCGGGATCGTCGGTGATCGAGCGCGGAAACAACTCGTACCAACTGGCGAACTGCGCCAGCTCCCGCTCGACGTCCAGCGCAAACTCGGGGCTGAGACTCAAGTAAGCGCGGTGATCGGCCTGAGCCATCAGGTCGGCGCTACGTTGGTGCAGAAACAGGGCGACCTGCTCGGTTTCGAGCAGACCGGACAGCTCATGGTGCAACGCCGCCAGCTCTTCGCTCAACGGCCCTTCCGAGCGTTCGGCCGCTTGTTGCACCTGGTTGCGCCCTTCCTGCAATTCCAGGCTGACGGGCACACCCGCGATGTTCTTTTTCTCAATCTCATAACAGAAGCTGGCGAACTGATCGATCCAGGCCTCGACACAGAAGACGTAGCGGCCCTGCTGCTCGACACGGAACTGGCCCTGCCAGCCGTTGTTGCCAAGGTCGGTCATGACCTCGCTCTGCCAGGCTTCGTCGCCGTCGTCACGCCAGCGTATGCGCACGGCCAGTTTGTCGTGACCATCGGCGAATACTTTGGCGGTGACCACCACGTCCTGCCCCACCACGGCCTTGGCAGCAAACTGCCCGCCGTCCAGGGTCGGCATGATGTTTTCGATGGCGATGCGCGGCAGCAGCAGAGCCTGCGACAGCGGCATATGAGGGTTGTAGTTCAGCTCTGTCGGTTTTTCAGCAGTCATCGAGCATCTCTCCTTAACGCCCCATGGACGCTCATGTGTCTGGTCGTCGTTCACGCGGAACCGTCGGTCCCGAAATGAACTCACTTAGGTTCCGAGCGACAAGCGCGGGGAAAAGTTCACGCCCATTTGCCGGGGAATCAAATCCCTTGCGCGACGGTCAATCAACTTAAGCACGACTTACGCCATGTGCCACTGGAGGCTTCAACGATGAGTATTCCAATCCCGGCCGAAACACCCGATCCGAACATCGACAACCCGACCATTCCGCCGACCGAGCCGGAACCGGTACCCGAGCAAGAGCCGCCGGGAACCACTCCACCGCCTAGGGAAGAGCCGCCAGCCACCATGCCGCCGGTGATCCTGACGCCAGAGTGATGGCTACGGTCGCTCTTGCTCGTCTGTTTCCCTGTCGAACATTCTCACGATCCTCGGCATCACGCTGAAAATCGCCAATGCCAGCAGCGTACTGAACACCGCCGTCGCCTCGCGACCCAGTCCGGCCGAGACACCGATGGCGGCGGTCATCCACAACCCGGCGGCGGTGGTCAGGCCTTTGACATGGCCATCATCGCCTCCCTGGTTTTTCAGGATGGTGCCGGCACAGAGGAAGCCGATCCCGGCAATCACGCCTTGCACCACCCGGCTCATGGCATCGGCCTGGGAGCCGGACATCTGCGGCACCAGCACAAACAGCGCCGCGCCCAGCGCCACCAGCATGTGCGTGCGCACCCCGGCAGCCTTGCCTTTTTGCTCACGCTCGAAGCCGAGAATCCCGCCCAAAATCGCCGCGATCAGCAATCTCACGGTTATACCTGTCAGTTGTGACGCATCGCCGATGTCGGCGAACTCCGCTTGCAGCGTTACCCAAACCTCATGCCACCAGGCGTCCATGGTGCAATCCTTGTGATTGATTGTTATTGGAAGGATGGACCGCGCCGACCATTAATCGGTTGCACAGAACGATGACCGTCGGATGCGCCCTAACAGTTTAGAACCCGCAAAAAAAAGGACACTGCCATGACTGTGCGCATCGAAAACCAGACCTGCTTTTTCATCACCGAGAACGGCGAAGAAATTCGCCTGTGTCCCGATGTCACGATCATCACCGACTCGGAAAAAGCCATGTCGGCGGTGTTGATCAACGGCCAGCGTGTCTACATTACCGAAGCAGAAGCCGACGCATTGACCGTAGCAGGCGCAGTGGACGGTCGCAGGCATTTGAAGGCCACCGACAGTGATTCGGTGATTTGACTGACCCGGATCAACAACGCCAGCAGGCGCCTGATATAGGCGACTGCGCCCAGCCGTGACGGGGTGCATCAAGTTGTCGCAGGCAGCGGATCAGCCCCCATCTGATCCGCTTTTTATTGCAATACCTGAGTCTGTTATGCAAACAGATCGCTGGTCATAGTGCTCATGCCTGATGGAGGCTGATGAGCGAAAGACCATGAGCGAAAGAATCCCCGTCCGAATCGTAGAACCTGCCTCATTTATAAAAAGCGAGCCTTTACGTCCAAAGATAAAGGCCAAGTCCAGCGACAACCTGATCCACACCCGCAGCTTCACCGGCCTGTTCCGTACCTTGCGATTGAGCGGTGCGGGATTTCTGTTTTTGCTGTTCTTCGGCACCGTGTGGCTCAACTGGGGCGACCGTCAGGCGGTGCTCTGGGACCTTTCCGAAAGCAAATTCCACATCTTCGGCGCGACTTTCTGGCCACAGGACTTCATCCTGCTCTCGGCGCTGCTGATCATCGCCGCGTTCGGCCTTTTTGCGATCACCGTTTTTGCCGGTCGAGTCTGGTGCGGTTACACCTGCCCGCAGAGCTCCTGGACCTGGATCTTCATGTGGTGCGAGAAGATCACCGAAGGCGAACGCAACCAGCGGATCAAGCTGCAAGCCGCGCCGTGGGGCCTGAACAAACTGTTCCGCCGCTCGGCGAAGCACACCCTGTGGCTGGCCATCAGCCTGCTCACCGGGCTGACCTTTGTCGGTTACTTCACGCCGATCCGGCCGCTGGCCGAAGAACTGCTGACCTTGCAAATGGGCGGTGTCAGCCTGTTCTGGGTGCTGTTCTTCACCGGCGCGACGTACATAAACGCCGGTTGGCTGCGTGAAGCGGTGTGCATGCACATGTGCCCGTATGCGCGGTTCCAGAGCGTGATGTTCGACAAGGACACCCTGACCATTTCCTACGACGTGGCCCGTGGTGAAAACCGTGGCCCGCGCAAACGTGACGTGAAACCGGCCGAGGCCGGTTTGGGTGATTGCATCGATTGCCATGTGTGCGTGCAGGTCTGCCCGACCGGGATCGACATTCGCGACGGTTTGCAGATGGAGTGCATCGGCTGCGCGGCGTGTATCGACGCCTGCGATTCGATCATGGACAAAATGGGCTATGCCCGTGGCCTGATCAGCTATACCTCGGAGCATGAGTTGCAGGGTGGCAAGACCCACCTGCTGCGGCCGCGGCTGATCGGTTACACCGCGGTGCTGCTGGTGATGATCGGTGCCCTCGCCCTCGCCCTGGTCGAACGGCCGATGGTGTCGCTGGACGTGAGCAAAGACCGTGGGCTGTTCCGCGAGAACAGTCAGGGGCAGATCGAAAACATCTACAGCCTGAAGGTCATCAACAAGACCCAGCTGCGTCAGGATTACCAGCTGAGCCTGGTGGATGGCGAAGGCTTCCAGCTGCAAGGCAAGACCGAACTGAGCCTGGCGCCGGGCGAGATTGTCGATGTGCCGGTGTCGGTGGCAATGCTGGCGGACCGGCCGAGCAGCAGCTCGCAGACGATCAGTTTCAAGATTGTCGACAGTGACGAGCCGGACATCTACAGCGTGGCCAAAAGCCGGTTTGTTGCGCCGATGAACCGTTGATCCCTTAGACTGCGGTGCCTGTGGCGAGGGAGCTTGCCCCCGTTCGGCTGCGCAGCAGTCGTAAAATTTTGGGGCCGCTGCGCAGCCCAACGGGGGCAAGCCCCCTCGCCACAACAGCTAATTGAACCCATTCGATTGCGGGACTTAGATGAAACGCTACGAAAAATTCGCCGACGACATCGCTGAACTGATCCGCTCCGGCGTTCTCGGCCCCGGCCAGCGCGTGCCGTCGGTGCGCTACGCCAGCCAGACGTACGGGGTCAGCCCGTCCACCGTGTTCCAGGCCTATTACCTTCTCGAACGCCGTGGCCTGATCCGCGCCCGGCCTCGCTCCGGCTACTTCGTCAACGCGCACGCGCCGAGCCCGTTCTCAGAGCCGGTGATCAGCAGCCAGGTCAACGAATCCACCGAAGTCGACGTCAGCGAACTGGTGTTCTCAGTCCTCGACTCGATCAAGGACCCGACCACCGTGCCCTTCGGCTCAGCCTTCCCCAGTCCGACCCTGTTCCCGTTGCAGCGCCTGTCCCGCTCCCTGGCCAGCGCCGCCCGGGACATGGACCCGCGCATGGTCGTCACCGACATGTCGCCGGGCAACCCACAGCTGCGTCGCCAGATTGCCCTGCGCTACATGGTCGGCGGGCTGATGCTGCCGATGGAAGAATTGCTGATCACCAACGGCGCGCTGGAAGCGCTGAACCTGTGCCTGCAAGCGGTTACCGAACCCGGCGACCTGGTGGCCATCGAAGCGCCGGCGTTCTATGCCTGCCTGCAAATACTGGAACGGCTGAAGCTCAAAGCCGTTGAGATTCCGGTGCACCCGCGCGACGGGATCGACCTGGGCGTGCTCGCGCAAACCCTGGAACGCCACCCGATCAAGGCCTGCTGGTGCATGACCAGTTTCCAGAACCCGATGGGCGCCACCATGCCCGAAGCGAAGAAACAGGAGCTGGTCGAATTATTGCGCAGCCACCAGGTGCCTCTGATCGAGGACGACGTCTACGCCGAACTTTACTACGGCCAACAGGCGCCGAAACCGGCCAAGGCGTTTGATACCGAAGGGCTGGTGATGCATTGCGGTTCCTTCGCCAAGAGCCTGGCCCCGGGCTACCGGATCGGCTGGGTCGCCGCCGGGCGTTACGCGCAGAAGATCGAGCGCCTGAAACTCATGACCTCGCTGTGTGCCTCGATGCCGGCCCAGGCCGCCATCGCCGACTACCTGCAACACGGCGGCTACGACCGGCACCTGCGTAAACTGCGCTACGCCCTGGAAGAACAGCAAAGCGCCATGCTCGCCGCCATCGCCCGCTACTTCCCGGCGCAGACACGCGTCAGCCAACCGGCCGGGGGCTACTTTCTATGGCTGGAACTGCCACCGCAGATGGATTCGTTGAAGTTGTTCCAGATGGCATTGGCGCAAGGCATCAGCATCGCGCCGGGGCCGATCTTTTCACCGACACAGCGGTTCAGGAATTGTATTCGGCTGAATTACGGCAGTCCGTGGAATGAGGATTCGGAGAAGGCGATGGAGACGTTGGGGCGGATTGTGCGGTCGTTCTGACACTGCTTTGTCGTTTGAGAGATTGCTATCGCGAGCAGGCTCGCTCCCACAGTGGATTGATGTGAACACATTATTTGTGAACACCACCACACCCTGTGGGAGCGAGCCTGCTCGCGATGAGGCCAGATCCGGCAACAAGAATCTTGGGGCTTAGCGCCCACCACCCAGATCAACAAAAGTCCCCGTCGCATACGAAGCCTTGTCCGACAGCAACCAGATAATCGCCTCCGCCACTTCATCCGGCCGGCCACCCCGGGCCATCGGAATCGCTGATTCCAGCTTGCTGACCCGATCCGGATCACCGCTCAGTGCATGGAAGTCGGTGTAGATGAATCCTGGCCGCACCGCGTTGACGCGAATGCCCTCGCCCGCCACTTCCTTGGACAGGCCGATGGTGAAGCTGTCCAGCGCGCCTTTAGAGGCGGCGTAGTCCACATACTCATTGGGCGAGCCCAAGCGCGAGGCTACCGAGGAGACATTGACGATGCTGCCGCCCTGCCCGCCGTGTTTGGGCGACATGCGCATGATCGCGTGCTTGGCGCAGAGGATCGGTGCCAGGACGTTGGTCTTGAGGGTTTTGAGAATGCGGAACTCGGACATTTCATCGACGCGGGATTTATGTCCGACGGTGCCGGCGTTGTTCACCAGCGCCGTGACCCGACCCAGTTCGGTGTCGACACGGTGGAACAGACTGATCACTTCGTCTTCGATGCTGACGTCAGCGCGCACTGCAATGGCTTGAGCGCCCAGTTCGCGAACTTGCGCCAGGACGCTATGCGCAGCCGACTCGTCGGACTGATAGTTGATACAGATCCGATAGCCAAGCCCTGCGGCCAACAGCGCGGTTGCAGCGCCGATGCCACGGCCGCCGCCGGTGATGACAATGACCTTGTCCATGCTGACTTTCCCCCTCCACGCGTAAGCAGTCGGGGCCAAGAATACCCGCCATTGCCGGTTTTTGCATG
The DNA here is from genome assembly GCF_054897715.1 of Pseudomonas sp. RT6P73. NCBI lineage: Bacteria > Pseudomonadati > Pseudomonadota > Gammaproteobacteria > Pseudomonadales > Pseudomonadaceae > Pseudomonas > Pseudomonas sp. RT6P73. Next base: position 2,825,308 of record NZ_JBUBUV010000002.1, read on the forward strand.
GACTCACATCAACAGATCCCGCCAACGCTGTGTGCATTGGCCTTCCCTGTAGAGGCTAGCTGCGATCTTCTGTAGCAGCTGTCGAGCCCGCGAGGCTGCGTTCGGCGACGCAGTCGTCGTAAAACTCGCGCATGAAATCTTACTGAAACACCGCGTCGCCTGATTTCACGACAGCTTCGCTGCCGGACGCAGCCTTGCAGGCTCGACAGCTGCTACAGGCATAACGCCGACCTCCAATTGTTGCCCCCGAACAATGTCGGCCATGAAGCGATCCGCCGGCAGCGGGTGCCCGAGCAGGTAGCCCTGCAATGAATCGCAGCCCAATTTGGTCAGGAAGTCTTGCTGGACACCGGTCTCCACGCCTTCGGCGACGATGCGCAAGCCCAACGCCTGGCCGAGGGCGACGATGGCTGACACGATGGCCGCGTCGTCACTGTCGTGTTCCAGATCGCGGACGAAACCGCGGTCGATTTTCAGTTCGTTGGCCGGTAGACGCTTGAGGTACATCAAGCTCGAATAGCCGGTGCCGAAGTCATCGATGGACAAGTCGACGCCCATTTCAGAGAGTTCCTGAAGCACCGTCATGCTCGCATCGGCATCGCTCATGGCGGTGGTTTCGGTGATTTCCAGGGTCAGGCTATTGGCCGGAAGCTGATGCGTGGCCAAGGCTTTGGAGACGCTCTTGACCAGGCCCGCATGGCAGAACTGCAACGCCGATAGGTTCACCGCAATGCGCCAGTCGGTGTAGCCGAGCACGTACCACTCGCGCATCTGGCGGCAGGCTTCGTTCAGCACCCATTCACCAATGGGAATGATCAGCCCGGTCCTTTCCGCAAGGTCGATAAACTTGTCCGGCAGCAGCATGCCCTGGGTCGGGTGCTCCCAGCGCAGCAGCGCCTCGGCGCCCACCGGGCGGCCATTGCCGGCGTCGAACTTGGGCTGGTAATAGAGGCTGAACTGCTGCTGATCGAGAGCGTTGCGCAAGTCCTGCAGCAATTGCAGTTGTTTGCGCGCGTTGCTGTTCATCGAGGCGTCGAAGAAGCTGTAGCCGTTTTTCCCGGCGCCCTTGGCGTGGTACATCGCTGCGTCGGCGTTCATCAGCAATTCCTGGGCAGTCTGGCCGTTGCCTGGGTACAGCGCGATGCCGAGGCTGGCGGATATCTGCAGCTCATGTTCGGCGACACGGAACGAACTGCCGATCAGCCCGACCTGACGTGCCGCCAGGCTCAACGCGTCGTTTGGCTCGCTGAGTCGCACCAGCAACACGAACTCATCGCCACCGATTCGCGCCAACGTGTCCTGACTGCGCATGTCCTCGCGCAGGCGCAAACCGACCTCACGCAATAACTGATCGCCCATGTGGTGACCGAAGGCGTCGTTGACCGGTTTGAAACCGTCCAGGTCGATGAACATCAGCGCAAAACAACCGCCCTGCTCCTGAACCTTGGACATGGCCTGTTCGATGCGGTCCGCCAGCAGCATACGATTGGGCAGACCGGTCAGGGTGTCGTGCAGGGCCAGTTGGGTCAGTTCGCGGTTGGCTTCCGTCAGCGAGCGCGCCAGGTCAGCGGTGCGCGCCTCAAGACGTGCATCGAGCACCGAGGTCAACAAGGCGATGCTCAATACCGCGAGCGTGGTGATCAGCACCAGGTTGTCAAGGCCTTTGCCATTCAAACCGCTGATGGCGGCGCCACAGAAACTGCCATCCGGGAATCGCGCCGCAGCCATGGCGGTGTAGTGCATGCCGACGATGGCGAGGCCCATGATCACCGCAGCACCGGCGCGAAACAGGCCCACATACGGCGTGTGCTGACGCAGACGGAAGGCGATCCATAACGCTGCGCCGGAAGCGCCAACGGCGATGAGCAGTGACGCTCCGAACAGCGTCGGGTCGTAATCGATGCCCGGCTGCATGCGCATGGCGGCCATGCCGGTGTAGTGCATGGCACTGATCCCGGCCCCCATGATCAACGCGCCGAACGCCAGTTGCCAGGTCGGCAGCCGTGGCTGGCTGACCAGCCACAGGGCAAAGCCGCAGGACAGGATCGCGGTCAGCAGCGAGAGTGCCGTGAGGGTGAAGTCGTAACCCAGATCGATCGGCAGTGCGAACGCGAGCATGCCGATGAAATGCATCGACCACACGCCCACGCCCATGGCAAAAGCACCGCCCGCCGTCCATAAAAACACGGCACGGCCTTTGGCCGTGGAAATGCGTTCGGTCAGGTCAAGCGCGGTATAGGAGGCGAGAATCGCTACGCAGAGCGAAATGATAACCAGCGTGGGTGAATAGCTACCAATGAGCATGTGACTTCTCGCGATCGCCCCACCGTACTGCTTCCGTTCTCGGGAGGGCAAATCGGGCGATTGTACTGATTGCACAAAAGAACGCACTGACAAAAGTAATCAGATGGCCATCAACCCGATGAAACGCTTGTTTGACTTCCCGATGGTGTACGCATCCGCTCGTAGCAGCTGTCGAGCAGCGCGAGGCTGCGTTCGGCGACGAAGTCGTCGTGAAATCAGGCGACGCGGCGTTTCAGGAGATCCGCGTGCGCAGGTTTACGACGACTGCGTCGCCGAACGCAGCCTCGCGGGCTCGACAGCTGCTACAACAGCCGCGCTATTTGTTTTCGCTCACCTGAAGCGCTCCGTCCCAGCCCCCGCCCAGCGCCGCAATCAGCTGCACACTGGCGATCAACCGGCTCTGCAACAGGCTCAACACGCTGCGTTCGTTATTCAATGCGGTGGCCTGGACCACCACCACGCCAAGGTAAGCAATCACCCCGGCCTTGTATTGGTTTTGCGTCAGGCGAAGGGATTCACGCGCCGCGTCCAGTGCTTCCTGGCGCACACCGGCTTCGTCTTCCAGCACCTTGAGCTGTACCAGATAGTTTTCCACCTCGCGGAACCCATCGAGCACGGTCTGGCGGTACTTGGCGACGGTTTCGTCGTAGGCCGCTTCGCTGCGATCGACCTCGGCAGAACGCTGGCCGCCATCAAACAGGGTCATGGCCAGTTGTGGCCCCACCGACCAGAAGCGGTTCGGCACGCTGATCCAGTTGGCATAGGTGCTGCTGCTGTAACCACCGTTCAGGCTCAGGGTCAGGTCCGGGTAGTAAGCGGCCTTGGCCACGCCGATGTTGGCGTTGGCCGCCATCACCGAACGTTCAGCAGACGCAATGTCCGGGCGGCGCTCGAGCAGCTGCGAAGGCAGGCTCAGCGGTATTTCGGGCAATGCCGGGATGTTCTTGGATTCAGCCAGGCTGAACTCGGCTGGCGGCAGACCGATCAATACGGCGATGGCATTCTCGAACTGGGCGCGTTGCCAGATCAGGTCGACCATGTCCGCCTGGGTGCTTTTGAGCTGGGTCTGCGCCTGGGCCACCGCATCCTTGCCCGAGACACCGGCGCGGTATTGGTTTTCGGTCATTTTCAGCGAGCGCTGATAGGCCTCGACAGTCGCTTCCAGCAAGCGTTTCTGTTCATCGATCACCCGCAGTTGCAGGTAGTTCTGTACCAGTTCCGATTGCTGGCTGAGGCGCATCGCTGCCAGATCGGCAAAGCTGGCCTCGGCGTTGGCGGTATCGGCTTCAAGGCCGCGACGCAACTTGCCCCAGATGTCCGCTTCCCAACTGACACCGGCCTGCGCGGTGTAGGTGTCGCGAATACCGCTGGAGGAACTGGTAAGGCTCGAACTGCTGCTGCCCGTGCCTTGGCTGGAGCGGTTTTTTCCGACGGTCAGGTCCACCGTCGGAAAAAACGCGCCCCGGGCGCTGCGCACCAAGGCCTGAGCCTGACGATACTGGGCTTCGGACTGGGCGACGGTCTGGTTGGAGCTGTTGAGTTTTTCGATCAGGCCATTGAGCTGCTGATCGCCATACAACTCCCACCAGGCGCCGCGGGCCAGGGCATCACTCGGGCTGGCCTGACGCCAGCCGGCCGCTTCCTTGTATTGCATCGGCGCAGCGGCTTGCGGGCGCTGGTAGTCCGGGCCGACAGCGCAGGCGCTGAGCATCGCCACGCACAGCGCCAGGCTCAGCAAACGCGAGCCCCGGGCCGCCGCCAACGGCGTGGCCAGATTGATAAGCGAACGGTCAGTCATAGCGGAGTTTCCAGAGCAGCATCGGTACGCACTCCACGCCATTTGTTGAAGCGATGGCGCAGTTTATCGAGATAGAGGTAAACCACCGGGGTGGTGTAAAGGGTCAGCACCTGGCTGAAGATCAGCCCGCCGATGATGGTCAGGCCCAACGGCTGACGCATTTCCGCACCTTCGGCGCGGCTCAGCAGCAGCGGCAAGGCACCGAGGATGGCCGCCAGGGTGGTCATCAGAATCGGTCGCAGGCGTTGCAGGCAGGCGCTGCGAATCGACTCCAGCGGCTCCAGGCCCTGATGGCGCTCCAGTTGCAGCGCCAAGTCGATCATCAGAATGGCGTTTTTCTTCACCACGCCGATCAGCAGGAACAACCCGAGCAACGAAATCAGGCTGAACTCACCGCCCAACGCATAGATCGACAGCAGCGCGCCGACCCCGGCCGACGGCAACGTCGACAAAATGGTCAGCGGATGGATGTAGCTTTCATACAACACACCCAACACCAGGTACACCGCCACCAGCGCGCCGAGAATCATCCACGGCTGGCTCTTCTGGGTGGCAGCGAATGCGTCGGCAGTGCCGGCCATTTTCGCAATCACGCTTTCCGGCAGGCCGACCTTGGCGATGGCCCGCTCGATCGCCGCCGTGCCCTGCTCCACCGTCACCCCGTCGGCCATGTCGAAAGACAGGCTTTCCGAGGCGAACTGGCCTTCATGGCTGACCCGGTCGTCTTCCAGGCTGTTTTCGTAGTGGGCAATGGTCGACAGCGGAATCCGTGCGCCGTCAGCGGTAATTACCTGAACCTGCTTGAGCGTGATCGGGTCCTGGGCGTATTTCGGATTGACCTCCATCACCACCTGGTACTGGTTGAGGCTGTCGTAAATCGTCGAAATCTGCCGCTGGCTGTAGGCGTTGTTCAACACCGAGGTGACCATGTCCATATCGACACCCAGGCGCTTGGCTTGATCGCGGTCGACGATCAGGGTCACCTGTTGCGCGCCCCGACCTTCACGAGCATCGATCGCCGTCAGCTCCGGCAACGCTTTCAGAGCGGTGACGACTTTCGGGTACCACTCGCGCAAATCACCCAGGTCGCCGCTTTGCAGGATGTAGGAATACTGCGACGTGGTCTGTTCGCGACCGCCACCGAATTGCAGGTCCTGATCGGCCATCAGCATCAGTTGAGCGCCAGGGACTTTGGGCATTTCCTTGCGCAGCCGTTCGATGACTTTCTGCGCGGAAATATTGCGTTCCTTGATCGGCTTCAACCGCACCAGCATGAACGCGTTATTGGTGCCGTTGGTGCCGCCGATGAAACCGGCGACGCTTTGCACCGCATCGTCCTTGAGCACGGCACGGCGGAAGATTTCCATTTTCGGCTGCATGACGCTGAACGACAGCCCGTCGTCGCCACGCACGAAACCGATCAGCTGGCCGGTGTCCTGCTGTGGCATAAAGGTTTTAGGAACAACGACATACAATGCAATGTTAACGCCAACCGTCACGAACAGACTGAGCAAGGTCAAACGGCGGTGACGCAACACCCAATCGAGGCTGGTCGCGTATTTGCCGACCATCCACTCGTTGGCCCGCTGACTCCAGCGCTGCAAACGGTTTTCCTGCCCCGGTGTGTGCGGCTTGAGCCAGCGGGCGCAGAGCATCGGCGTCAGCGTCAGCGAAACCACCAGCGAGACCACGATGGACGCCGCCAACGTGATGGAAAACTCGCGAAACAGGCTTTCGACAATCCCACCCATAAACAGGATCGACAGGAACACCGCCACCAGCGAGACGTTCATCGACAGCAACGTGAAGCCGACTTCCTGAGCCCCGAGGTAGGCGGCCTTCATCGGCGGCACGCCTTTGTCGATGTGCCGGGAAATGTTCTCCAGCACCACGATGGCGTCGTCCACCACTAGCCCGGTAGCCAGAATCAACGCCATCAACGACAGGTTGTTCAGGGAGAAGCCGTAGAGGTACATCACCGCAAACGTGCCGACCAGCGACACCGGCACCGCCAGGGTCGGAATCAGCGAGGCGCGGAAGTTACCGAGAAACAGGAACACCACCAGAATCACCAGTGCCACGGCGATCAGCAGGGTCATTTCCGCTTCGTGCAGCGTCGCCTTGATCACCGGCGAACGGTCCATCGCCAGGTTCAGCTTGACGCTGGCCGGTAGCACAGCCTGTAACGCCGGCAGCTGCGCCTTGATTTCGTTGACCGTCTCGATGATGTTGGCGCCGGCCTGGCGGTTGATCACCAGCAGCACCGCCGCGTCATTGTTGAAGAAACCGCTGTTGTAGCGGTCCTCTACCCCGTCGCTGACCTTGGCCACATCCTTCAGGCGCAGCGCCGCGCCGTCCGCGTAGTGAATGATCAGCGACTCGTAATCCTTGGCTTTTTCCAGTTGATCGTTGGCCTGCACCTGCCACAACCGCTGGCCGTCTTCGACCGAGCCTTTCGGCCGGCGCACGTTGGCGTTGGCAATGGTGTTGCGCACATCGTCCAGGGCCACGCCGTACTGGTTGAGCGCCTGGGGTTCAAGCTCGATGCGCACCGCCGGCAAGGAGCTGCCGCCAATCTGCACTTCGCCCACGCCCTGCACCTGGGACAGGCTCTGGGACAGAATCGTCGAGGCCAAATCATAGAGCTGGCCTTTTTCCAGTACGTCGGAGGTCAGCGACAGCACCATGATCGGCGCCTGGGACGGGTTGACCTTCTTGTAGGTCGGCATGCTGCGCATCCCGCTCGGCAGCAAGTTGCGCGAGGCGTTGATCGCCGCTTGCACTTCCCGCGCCGCGCCGTTGATGTCGCGGTCCAGGTCGAACTGCAAAATCACCCGGGTCGAGCCCTGGCTGGAGCGGCTGCTCATGGTGTTGACGCCAGCGATGGCGCCGAAGGAGCGCTCCAGCGGCGTGGCGACGGTCGAGGCCATCACTTCAGGGCTGGCGCCGGGCAGGCTGGCCTGCACCACGATCACCGGGAAGTCCATCTGCGGCAACGGCGCCACCGGCAACAGGCCGAAGCTCACGCCGCCGAGCAGCATGATCGCCAGACTGAGCAACATGGTCGCGACCGGGCGCTTGATGAAAGGTCCGGACAGGTTCATGGCTGCTCGACCGCTTCCGCGGCTTCAGACTTGCGGCCCCAGCGCCGACCGAGACGGTCGAAATACAGATAGATCACTGGCGTGGTGAACAGTGTCAGCACCTGACTCACCAGCAAACCGCCGACCATCACCAGGCCCAACGGCTGGCGCAATTCAGCGCCGGAACCGGTCGCCAGCATCAGCGGCACCGCACCAAACAAGGCAGCCAGCGTGGTCATCAGAATCGGTCGGAAACGCAGCAACGCCGCTTGATAGATTGCTGTTTCCGGGTCCATGCCCTGATTGCGTTCAGCGTCGAGGGCGAAGTCGATCATCATGATCGCGTTCTTTTTCACGATGCCGATCAGCAAAATGATGCCAATGATGGCGATCATTCCCAGGTCATTACCGCTCAACAGCAGCGCCAGCAAGGCACCGACCGCTGCCGAGGGCAAGGTCGAGAGGATGGTGATTGGATGGATGTAACTCTCGTAGAGCACGCCAAGCACGATGTACATGGTCACCACCGCCGCCAGAATCAGCAGCAAGGTGCTCGACAACGAGGCCTGGAACGCCTCCGCCGCGCCCTGGAACTGAGTCTGCACGCCAATCGGCATACCGATGTCTTTCTGCACCTGATCGATGATTTCCACTGCATGCCCCAGCGCCACGCCGGGGGCCAGGTTGAAGGACATCATCACCGCCGGGAACTGGCCGATGTGGGTGATCGCCAGTTGCGCCTGGCGTTCCTCGATGTGCGCCAGGCTGGACAGTCGCACTTGCCCGCCGTCGGTGGTCTTTACGTGAATCTGGTTCAACGCATCGGGGCCGATCTTCTCGCCGGACTGCGATTGCAGCACCACGCGGTACTGGCTGGCCTGGGTGTAAATGGTTGAAATCTGCCGCTGGCCGAAGGCGTCGTACAACGCATCGGTGATGTTCGACACCGACACACCGACCCGCGACGCAGCATCGCGGTCGATCACCAGATAGACCTGCAAACCTTTGTCCTGCAGGTCGCTGGCGACGTCGGTCAACTCCGGCCGTTGCGCCAGGGCTTCCACCAGACGCCCGCTCCACAGGCTGAGCAATTCGGAATCCGGCGACGACATGCTGAACTGGTATTGCGTGCGGCTGACCCGGTCTTCGATGGTCAGATCCTGCACCGGCTGCATGAACAGGCGAATGCCGACCAGCTTGTCCAGTTCCGGTTGCAGGCGCGCAATCACCTCGGTGGCGCTCAGGTCACGGTTACTGTGGGACTTGAGGTTGATCAGCAGACGACCGCTGTTCAGCGTCGAGTTGTCGCCGTCGACGCCGATGTAGGACGACAGGCTTTCCACCGCCGGATCGGCCAGGATCACCTTGGCCAGTTCTTGCTGACGCTCGCTCATCGCCGCAAAGGAAATCGACTGCGGTGCTTCGGAAATGCCCTGGATAACGCCCGTGTCCTGTACCGGGAAGAAGCCCTTGGGCACGACCATGTAAAGGACCACCGTCAGCGCCAACGTGCCGATAGCCACCAGCAACGTCAGCGGTTGATGCTTGAGAACCCACTTTAACTTGCGCCCGTAAGCCGCGATCATCCAATCAATTGTTGCGCCGCTGGCCCGATAGAAACGGCCCTGCTCTTCTTCCTTGGGCTCACGCTTGAGCAACCGTGCGCACATCATCGGTGTCAGGGTCAGGGACACGACCAGGGAAATCAGGATCGCCACCGCAAGGGTGATGGCGAATTCGCGGAACAGGCGCCCCACCACGTCCGCCATGAACAGCAGCGGAATCAGTACCGCAATCAGCGACAGGGTCAGGGAAATCAGCGTGAAGCCGATCTGCTTGGCGCCCTTGAGCGCGGCATTAAGGGGACTGTCCCCTTCTTCGATAAACCGGGAAATGTTCTCCAGCATCACGATCGCATCGTCCACCACGAAACCGGTGGCGATGGTCAGGGCCATCAAGGTCAGGTTATTGACCGAGAAACCGGCAAGGTACATCACGCCGAAGGTGCCGATCAGCGACAGCGGCACGGCCACAGACGGAATGATCGTGGCGCTGGCCCTACGCAGGAACAGGAACGTCACCATGACCACCAGGGCAATGGCGATCAGCAATTCGTGTTGCACGTCGGTGACCGAGGCGCGGATGGTCTGGGTGCGGTCGGTGAGGACCGTGACGTCGAGGCCGGCCGGCAGGTTGTCGGTGATGCTTGGCAACAAGGCCTTGATCCGGTCGACCACTTCGATGACGTTGGCACCGGGCTGACGCTGGATGTTCAGCAGTACCGCCTGGTTTTCATTGGCCCACGCTGCCAGCCGCTCGTTCTCGGCGCCGTCGACAATCTCGGCCACGTCCTTGAGGCGCAACGGCGCGCCGTTGGCGTAGGCCAGGATCAGGTTGGCGTAATCCTTGGGCGAGGTCAGTTGATCGTTTGCATCGAGCATCGACACCCGGGTCGGACCGTCGAAGTTGCCCTTTGGCTGGTTTACGTTCGACGCGCCAATCAAGGTGCGCACGTCCGACAGGTTCAAACCATTGGCCGCCAGGGCTTCAGGATTGACCTTGATCCGCACCGCCTGACGCTGGCCGCCAGCAATGCTAACCATACCGACGCCGCTGATCTGGGCGATTTTCTGCGCCATGCGCGTGTCGACCAGGTCATTGAGCTTGGGCAACAGCATGGTCTTGGAAGTGATGGCCAGGGTCAGCACCGGGGTGTCCGCCGGGTTGACCTTGTTGTACACCGGCGGCGCCGGCAGGTCCTTGGGCAGCAGATTGGTCGCGGCGTTGATCGCGGCCTGCACCTGCTGCTCGGCGACGTCCATGTTGATGTCGAGGCTGAACCGCAGGGTCAGCACCGAAGCGCCGCCGGAGCTGGTCGACGCCATCTGGGTCAGGCCGGGCATCTGCCCGAACTGACGCTCCAGCGGCGCAGTCACGGCGCTGGTCATGACATCCGGGCTGGCGCCGGGATACAGCGTCATGACGCGGATGGTCGGGTAATCCACCTGAGGCAATGCCGACACCGGCAGCAGCCGATAGGCGATCACGCCGGCCAGGATAATGGCCAGCATGCTCAGCGTGGTGGCGACCGGGCGGAGGATGAACAGCCGCGAGATGTTCATGCGCCGCCCTTTTTCGCCTTGTCGGCGGCGGCCGGCTCAGTCGAGCTGGCCGCCGATTTACCTTGCAGGTGGCCGGTCGGGGTGGTCGGTACGTCCTTGGTGTCATTGACCACTTCCACTTCGCTGCCTTCCTTCAGGCGGTCGGTGCCTTCAAGGACAACGCGATCTCCGGGGGCCAGGCCTTCGGTAATCACGGTGTTTTCGCCGTCACTGGCGCCGACTTTCAGCTGGCGGATCGCGACTTTCTTGTCGCCGTCCAAGGCATAGACGAAGGTGCCGTTGGTGCCGAACTGAATCGCTGCGGAAGGTGCGAGCACCACATCCTTGAGGGTGTCGGCCAGCAAGTGGACGTTGACGAACTGATTGGGGAACAACGCCTGATCACGATTCTCGTAGCGCGCCTTGAATTTCAGGGTGCCGGTGGTCACGTCAATCTGGTTGTCCAGGCTCTGCAACACGCCGGTGGCTTGCAACTTGGTGTCGCCACGGTCCCAGGCTTCGGCGGGCAGTTTGGCGCCGGTGCGATAGCGGGCCAGCACCAGGTCGAGGCTGTTTTCCGGCAAGGTGAAAGCGACGCTGATCGGCTGGGTCTGGGTAATGATCGCCAACGCCGTGGTGTCGTTGGCCGCCACCAGGTTGCCGACGTCCAGCTGCCGCAGGCCCACACGCCCGGCAATCGGGGCGCGGATCTTGGTGAATTCGAGATTGAGCTTGGCGTCGTTGACCGCCGCCTGATTGGTCTTGACCGTGCCCTGGTACTGACCGACCAGTGCTTCGGCGGTGTCCAGGGTTTGCTTGGCGATACTGTCTTCCTTGAACAGGCCGCGATAACGCTCGACGTCGACCTGAGCGTTTTTCAGCTGTGCCTGGTTCTGCAGCAAGGTGCCTTCGGCCTGAAGCAAGGCGTTCTGGTAAGGGCGCGGGTCGATTTCAGCCAGCAGGTCGCCAGCCTTGACCATCTGCCCTTCTTCGAAAGAGATCTTCATCAGTTCGCCGCCAACGCGGCTGCGCACATTAATGGTGTTCAGCGCGGTCACCGTGCCCAACGCCTTGTAGTACAGCGGGAAATCCCCCTTGACCGCCGGCGCCACGCGCACCGGGATCGGCCCGGTCGCACCGCCGAAACCTGGACGCATCCCCCCTGACTTGCCGGTATGGCCGGCCACGGCTTTGGGCGCAGCACCGTCCTTATGGGCAGTGCCGGCGGGCCAGAATTTCCAGCACAGGCCAGCGATGACCAACAGGACAAGCAGGCCGAACAGCCAGCGACGAGGATTACGGGAAGCGGAGGATTGCATGGAATGATCAACCATTGGGCGCGTGAGCTTCTTTCTACAGGAGGCTGAACGATAAGCACTGGTGGGTATTAAGCAAAGCGCCTTTACCGGCAATTTACCTTCGGCTTACGTAACAGGAGATTTATCTAAGACACTGAAGCACAAATGAAAACGGCCTGGACAGAGGGGGCGTTCTCAGTTAATTGCCCCGTCGCGCCGGGTCTGCTGTTGTGCAGGGCAAGGCGCGAGAAGCGTGGTTTGGTCATTCCAAATAAGCTTCGAGCAACGCAGCCCTGCACAACAGCAGGCCCGGCCCTTAGGGTTGTGCCTTAAAGCGGGCCAGCCTGCGTTGCAGGCCTTGGAAAGGGAACAACCATTCCCAGCGGCCTGCGCCTTGCCTGGCCCGCTTTAAGGCGACAACGCGGCGGGGAAATTAACTGAGAACGCCCCCTCAGGCCGTTAACAATTGTAATGCTTTACTTATTTCAGAACGGCAAGTGCCGCTTCGTAGTTCGGTTCTTCTGCGATTTCCTTGACCAGTTCGCTGTGCAGAACGTTGTCGTTTTCGTCCAGCACCACGACCGCACGGGCAGTCAGGCCTTTGAGTGGACCGTCAGCGATGGCGACGCCGTAGTTCTCGATGAACTCGGCACCGCGCAGGGTCGACAGGTTCTGTACGTTGTCCAGGCCTTCAGCGCCGCAGAAGCGTGCTTGAGCGAACGGCAGGTCAGCGGAGATGCACAGCACGACAGTGTTGGCGATGTCGTTGGCCTGGGCGTTGAACTTGCGTACCGAAGTGGCGCAGGTCGGGGTGTCGACGCTTGGGAAGATGTTCAGCACTTTGCGCTTGCCGGCGAAGTTCGCCAGGGTCACGTCGGACAGATTGCCGGCAACCAGGGAAAAGGCTGGCGCCTTGGAACCGGCTTGTGGCAGTTGGCCGTTGACTTGAACCGGGGAGCCTTTAAGAGTGACTTGAGCCATGAACGGAGTCCTTCTGACGTTGTTGTGGAGAATTTTGAAGAGGCCGAAGTTAACCACGAAATGGTCCGACGACCTATGCCCGGATACAAATTGTGATGTCTCGTCGCACACATTGGATACAAACCAAATCCGGTGTAGGAGCGAGGCTTGCCCGCGAAGAACGGTAACGCGGTCAGCTTGTTGCAACGAGGCGCTCCCTTCGCGGGCAAGCCTCGCTCCTACGGGTCGGGTTCAGGCCAGCAATCGCAGCATATTGCGGTGCCGCGCCTAGATGATCCGGCGCATATACGCATTCACCAGCAGCGCCTCTGTTAATGCACCACCGATCACCGAATTCGTCACACAGTCGAAATACAGCGTACCGCCCTCTCCCGCCCCCACCCGGCATTCATGACGAAAGGCAGCCATCGCCACTACATTTCACCCATCGCCTGTCGATTCGGGCCATGGTTATTCGACTAGACAGTGAATCACCCACAATCCAGCGGAGACAAGACCATGCGATTCATGATCATTGTAAAAGCCAGCCAGGAATCCGAGGCCGGCGTGATGCCCAGCGAAGAACTGATGGCTGCGATGGGCAATTACAACGAGGAACTGATCAAGGCCGGCATCCTCATCGACTGCGACGGCCTGCACCCCAGCAGCAAAGGCGCCCGGGTGCGTTTCTCCGGTGAGAAACGCACAGTCATCGACGGCCCGTTCGCCGAAACCAAGGAGCTGATCGCCGGTTTCTGGCTGTGGGAAGTGAAGTCGAAAGAGGAAGCGATCGAATGGGTCAAACGCTGTCCCAATCCGATGCCGGGCAACGACGCGGAGATCGAGATCCGCCCGATTTACAGCGCGGAAGATTTTGCGGAGCTATTGACTCCGGAAATGCGGGAGCAGGAAGAGCGACTTCGCGAGCAGATGAAAAATCGCTGAACATTTTAGGCACGTAACCGTCCAGAACCACCTCATTATCGTTCTTCGCGGGCAAGCCTCGCACCTACAGAAGTGAAGCATGTCCGCGATAGCTTTTCTTCCGCAAATACCCCAAACCTCTGATTCGTATTAACTTTCTAGTACACAAAAAAAACATCTAAAACTTGTACAAAAGTCCAAGGATCCCCCTTCCGACTGGCGAACCCGACGTTAGCTGCTAACTTCAACAGACGCGTCCTACAGGCTTGATAGGAAAGGGCTTACGCAGTAACGGCCGTCAAGTGCCGAGTCGTCCAATGAGCCACGAAGGAACGGGGGAGTCATGTCGATAAGAACAGGAACACACGCCGTGTTGATGGCGGCATGGTTTGCGCCTGTCGTTTGTGCCCTGGCGGACAACGCCGATACGGCCAACAAAAGTAACAACCCGCTGAACCTGGCACCCGGTGCCAACCTTCAGGACTACTACACGCCCAAGCTTTACGGCAGCGGTGCCCACACCAACGATCTCTTGATGCGCGGCACGCTGCCGATTGCCCCCGGTGACTTCATTGGTGTGCCGCAATTGCTGCGCGCCACCGTGCCGATCAGCACGCGCCCCGACCCGCATGGCGGCTACAGCACCGGCGAAGGTGATCTGAACGTCTTCGATATTTTCTTGCTCAAGACCGAGGGTGTGCAGTTGGGCATCGGCCCGCAAATCACTGCACCCACCGCCGATCAGGACGAACTGGGCACCGGCAAATGGCAGGCTGGCCTGGCCGCCATCGCGATTGATGCATCGCCACGGGGTTTGCTCGGCGCACTGGTGCAGTATCAAAGTTCCTTCGCCGGCGACCATGACCGTGCCCACGTCGAAACCGCGACGCTGCAGCCCTTCATCATGCATAACCTGGACAAGGGCTGGTACCTGCGCTCGACCGGTACCTGGACCTTCGACCTGAAGAACGACACCCATTACATCCCACTCGGATTGGGTGGCGGCAAGGTCTGGAAATCCGGGTCCAATATCCTCAACGCTTTTATCGAACCGCAGTGGACCGTGGAGCGCAAAGGCGATGGCCTGCCGCAGTTCACGCTGTTCGCCGGGATCAACGTCACGTTCGGCAAATAAGGAACTCCGTATGCACAGTGCAATTCGCATAGCCGGCTACAGCCTGATGACCATGTTCGTCAGTTGCGGCGTTGGCGCACAGGACGTTGAGACGCGGATCGGCAAGATTGCGATGGAAGGCGAGCTGCCGGCCCATGATTCGATCCCCAAGCTCTATGCCGAACTGGATTTCCAACAAGCGACCCAGAGTTATCTGTGGGCCTTGCCATTGGTGTCCTACGCCCAGTGGCAGGAAGAGTTTCGTGACAAGCTCGGCGCCCACAGCGGCGACCTGATGGTGCTCAACAGTTACGAAGACAAGTTGGGCGTGATCACTGCCAATGCGACCACACCGTACATCCTCGGCTTCGTCGACCTGAATGAAACCGGTCCGCTGGTGATCGAACTGCCGCCCGGCCCCACTGCGGGCGGCGTGGGTGATTTCTGGCAGCGCGCAATTATCGACATGGGCCAGACCGGCCCCGACAAGGGCAAGGGTGGCAAATACCTGGTCCTGCCACCCGGCGCCGAGCCTCCGGCCGATGCGGGCAAGTACTACCTGGCCAAATCGGAAACCATGAACGTGCTGGTGGGTTTTCGTGTACTGGATCCGGACCCGGCCAAAGGCAAGGCGTTGGTCGAGCAGTTCAAGATGTACCCGTACGACCAACGCACCACGCCTGCCAAAACCAGACTGCTCTCCCCCGGCGGCAAAGCCTGGTCCGGTACCCAGCCGCGTGGCCTGGCCTATTGGGAGCGCTTGCACCAGATCATCCAGAAAGAGCCGGTCAACGAACGTGATCGGTTCTACATGGCCATGCTCGCCAGCCTCGGTATCGAGAAGGACAAACCCTTCAACCCCAACGACAACCAGCGCAAGGCTCTGGAGCAAGGCGCACAAGTCGGCGAGCTGATCGCCAAGGCCAACACCTTTGCCAAACGTTTCCCGGACGCCCAGTACTGGAAGGACCGGCAATGGGACACGGTACTGAACATCGCCGAGCCGTCCCAGCGCGTCGCTTACTACGACCAGTTATGGGAACGCAGTGCCTGGTTCTACGAAGCGGTCACCAACACCAAAGGCATGGTGTCCAAAACCCCGGGCCTGGGCCAGACCTACCTCGGTGCCTATACCGACGCCAAGGGCAACTGGCTCGACGGCGGCAAAAACTATCGCCTGCACGTCGGCGCCAATCCGCCGGCCAAGCAGTTCTGGTCGATGACCGTTTACGACATCGATAGCCGTTGCCTGATCGACAACCCTCAGCGCAAGGCCGATCTGTCGTCCCGTCAGGACCTGAAGAAGAACGCCGACGGCTCGGTGGACTTGTACTTCGGCCCGACCGCGCCCGCAGGCTTCGAGAACAACTGGGTGCAAACCGTACCGGGCAAGCACTGGTTCAGTTATTTCCGCTTGTACGCGCCCACCGAAGCCTATTTCGACAAAAGCTGGAAACTCGACGACATCACGGCCGTGGAATGACGCCCAGGGTTCAATAAGGAAGTTCTATGAATAATCGCTTGTTGCTCACCGTTCTCGCCCTCACCCTGAGCACCAGCGCCTGGGCCGACTTCACCGCCACACCCGAGGAAGCCCGAGGCATTGCCAAGGAGGCCTACCTGTACGGCTTCCCCGTGGTGGAAATGTACAAAACCCTCTATACCCAGGCCGTGGACAAAAAGAGCGCGAACTTCAAGGCGCCGTTCAACCGGATCGGCAACACCGCGAAGGCTTTCACGGCCAAGGACACCGCGTTCGTCACGCCGAACGCCGACACGCCTTACTCGTTCGTCTGGATGGACCTGCGCGCCGAACCGGTGGTGCTGACCTTGCCGCCCATCGATGAGCACCGTTACTACTCCGTGCAATTGATCGACGCCTACACGCAGAATTTTGCGTACCTGGGCACCCGCAGCACGGGCAACAACGGCGGGCATTTCATGGTCGCAGGCCCCAACTGGCAGGGGCAGCAACCCGTAAAAATGGATCGCCTGTTGCGCAGTGAAACCAACATCGCCTACGCCCTGTATCGCACGCAGCTATTCGATGAAAAGGACCTGGCGAAGGTCAAGAAAATCCAGAAAGGCTACAAGGTCGAGACGCTGAGCCACTACGTCAAACAGAAGGCCCCGCCAAAGGCGCCGAAGATCGCCTGGCCGAAACCCACACCGACCATGAGCGATACCCCTGACCTGTTTCGCTACCTGAATTTCATGCTGGCCTTCGCCCCGGCCCAAGACGCGGAAAAGGACCTGCTCGCGCGCTTCAAGACCATCGGCATCGAAGCCGGCAAGCCTTTCAAGCTGCACGACTTCACGCCTGAACAGCGCCAGGCCCTGGAAGACGGTATCAGCGATGCCAAGGCCGAATTTGCCCAGTTCAAAAAAGACAAAGTCGATACTCACCAGATCACCAGCGGCGACTTCTTCGGCACCCGCGATCACCTGAAGGGCAATTACCTCTACCGCTACGCTGGCGCCAACATGGGGATTTTCGGCAACTCGGCCGAAGAGGCGAATTACATCGGCTATTTCGTCGACAAGGACGGTCAGCCGGTCGACGCCTCGAAACACGATTACACCCTGCACTTCGCCAAAGGCGCCCTGCCCCCGGCCGATGCGTTCTGGTCGCTGACGATGTACGACGGCAAGAACAAGCTGCTGGTGGCCAACCCGCTGAATCGCTACCTGATCAACTCGCGGATGCTGCCCGATCTCAAGCTCGACGCCGACGGTGGCCTGACCCTTTACGTCCAGAACAAGGCACCGGCCAAGGACTTGCAAAGCAACTGGCTGCCAGCACCGGACGGCCCGTTCTATGGAGTCTTGCGCCTCTACCTGCCAAAACCGGAAGTCACCAGCGGCCAGTGGAAAATGCCGCTGCTGACCCCCGTTAACTCACAAAAACAGTAAGCGGAGTCAGTCATGGTCAGGTCTTTTGCAGTGCGTCCATTACTGGCCCTGTGCGTGATCGGTGCAAGCCCCTTGGGCTTCGCGGCCGAGGGTGGTGTCGGGCGCCCTATCACCGGGCAACAGGTGTTTTCCAACGCCGGGATCGTGCCGCCGGCACCGGGCTGGGTCATGTCCCTTACCAGCATCTGGTATGACGGCGATCTCAAGGGCAGCAAGGGTGTGCCGATTGTTGGTGAGGTCGGTGCCGACCTCGACATGAAAGTCTCCTACACCATGGCCAACTTCACCCATGTATGGGACACCGGCAAGGGGCGCTGGAACTATGCCTCGGCAATCGGCGTGCCGGTGCAATACACCGACATCGACATCTCGATTACGGGGCCGCGTGGGCGGACGCTGGGCACTGGCGATTCCGGCACGCAGTTCGCCGACATGCTGATCACCCCGATCGCCGCCGGTTATCACTTCGACGAGGTCAACCATATCTCGTTTTCCCTGCCGATCTACGTGCCGACCGGCGCCTACAACGTTGATCGCCTGGCCAACCCCGGGCAGAACACGTACACCTTCATGCCCACCGTGGCGTTCACCCACCTGGACGGCAAGGGCGGCGAATTCACCCTGTCGGGCGGCCTGGAGTTCTACACCGAGAACGACGCCACGGATTATCGCAACGGCAACATTTTCACCCTCGATGCGATGTGGACGCATGGCTTCGGCAATGGCTGGAGCGCCGGTCTGGTCGGCGGCTATGTCCAGCAGATCACCGACGACAAAGGCCAGACGGCTGACTCGCTCAATGGCTTTCGCGGGCGCTCCGTGGGCGCAGGCCCGGTAATCGGCTGGGCCGGCAAGTTCAACGATGCCCAGGCCAGCGTCAGCGCGCGTTGGGTGCCCGAGTTCGACACCAAGAACCGCCCCGAAGGCAACGGTGTATCCATCAACCTGACGTTGGCGTTTTTCTAGGAGTGACGGTTTAGCCAGGTACCAGAAATTTTGAACATGCCTTTGAGAAAGGGACTCCACCCATGACTGCACTCCAAGACCTCAACGCCCTCCAAGCCAGCATCGCCGAAGCCGTGCTCGGCCAGGACCAAGTAATCCGGCAGATCCTCCTCGGCTTGCTGGCTAATGGGCACTTGTTGCTCGAAAGCCTTCCGGGGCTGGCCAAGACCCGCACGGTCAAGGCGCTGGCCAAACACCTGGACGCGAAGATGAGCCGTATCCAGTTCACCCCCGATTTGCTGCCGTCAGACATCACCGGTGCCGAGGTTCTGCACCAGATCGATGGCAAGAACGAGATCCAGTTCCAGCCCGGCCCGCTGTTCGGCAACCTGATTCTGGCGGATGAAATCAACCGCGCCCCGGCCAAGGTTCAGGCGGCATTGCTGGAGGCGATGGAAGAACGGCAGATCACTGTGGCCGGCAACAGCCACGTGCTGCCGGAGCTGTTTATTGTGGTGGCGACGCAAAACCCGATTGAACAGGAAGGCACCTATCCGCTGCCGGAAGCGCAGATGGACCGCTTTCTGATGAAGGTGTTGCTCGATTATCCGAGTGCTGAAAACGAGAGCCAGGTGCTGCGGCTGTTGCGCGAAGAAGAATTTGCGCTGGGCGCCAAGACGGCTGCGGTGCAGGGCTTCGCGCTGTCTCAAGACGTGATCTTCGCGGCGCGTCGAGAGGTCAGTGCCATTCACGTGTCCCCGGCCATCGACCGTTACCTGATCGACCTGATCAATGCCACCCGCCATCCCGCTGACTACGACGCCGATCTGGGCCGCTGGATCGCCATTGGCGCCAGTCCTCGGGGGGGCATCGGCCTGGACCGTTGCGCCCGGGCCGATGCCTGGTTGCAGGGACAGGATTTCGTTTCGCCCGATAACGTCCGCGCCGTGGTGCATCCGGTGCTGCGGCATCGTTTGCAGCTGAGTTACGACGCGGTGGCGGACGGTGTGACGGCGGATCAGGTGCTTGATCGCCTGCTCGATAAAGTGGCGATTCCCGCATGAATGGCGACGGTCTGGTCTATGTCTCTCTGGCGCAGTTGATGGCCCTGGAGTTCAAGGCCCGTGACCTGAGTTTTGTGGCGCGTCAGCCCCAGGGCAGCATTCTGGCTGGCAATCATGCTTCGCGCCTGCGCGGCCGTGGTTTGAACTTTGATGAGCTGCGTCGTTATCAGCCGGGGGACGATCTGCGTCACCTGGACTGGCGCGCATCGTTGCGCACCGGCAAACCGGTGGTGCGCACGTTTACCGAAGAGCGCGACCGCCCGGCCTTGATCCTGGTGGACCAGCGCATATCGATGTTCTTCGGCTCGCAACGCAGCTTCAAATCGGCCATCGCCGCAGAGCTTGGCGCGCTGGCGGCGTGGATGGTGTTCAACGCCGGGGATCGGGTCGGCGGCCTGGTGTTCAACGATCAACGCATCGACAGCATCGCCCCGCTGCGCAGCCGTAAACGCATTGAAGCGTTGTGCAGCCGGATTGCCGAGCAGAACCAGCAGCTCAACGCCGCCAACCCGGACGCTGAGGGCGAAGACCAGCTCAATAAGGTGCTGCAGCATTGCCTGGCCGTGGCCGGGCACGATCATCTGATTTGCATCATCAGCGACTTTGCCGGCGCCGGTGAGCGCACCTTGCAGTTGATGCGCCAATTGGCCGCGCACAACGATGTGGTCGCCATGCAGGTGTATGACCCGTTGGCGCTGAACCTGCCGAAAAACGGGCGTTTGCTGATCACCCAGGGCCAATTGCAGGTGGAACTGGCCGTCGAGCAACGCAGCGTTCATCAGCCGTTGGGGGATTTTCTCAGCGGTCGGCTCAAGGATGTCGCCACCCTGCTGCGGCGCAGTCAGGTGCCGCTGATGATGTTCAGTACCGCGACCGATGCCCAGGAACAATTGCGCACCGAACTCGGCAGAGGTCGGCGATGAACCCGAACATCCCCAGTATCGAGCAGCTTAAAGAGATCGGTTTGCCGACGCCGGTCAGTTATGCGCCGCAGACGTGGGGGTGGTGGGTGTTGCTTGGGGTGTTGGTGACTGCCGTTTTGCTGGTCGGTGCACGGCGGTATTGGCAATGGCGGCGGGATCGGTATCGGCGGGAGGCGTTGGTGCGGTTGGCTGAATTGCAAAGCAGCAGCGATCAACTTGGCGCTTTGCGAGAACTCCCGGAATTGCTCAAACGCGTGGCCCTGTCGCTCCCCAATCCTGTAGGAGCGAGGCTTGCCCGCGAACCGGACGCCACGGTCCCACAGACAGACCGCGTTATCGTTCTTCGCGGGCAAGCCACGCTCCTACAGGGGGTAGCGGCGCTTGGGGGGGATGATTGGCAGGCGTTTCTGGTGCGGCACAGTTCACAGCCATTGCCCGCTGATTTCAGTCAGCAACTGGCGCAACTGGCCTATGCGCCCGATGCGGCATTGCTGGCCTTGCCCGGCGATAAACGCCAGCAACTGTTCGACACCTGCAAACACTGGGTGGAGCATCATCATGTGGCAGCTTGATTACCCCTGGCTGCTGATCTTTTTGCCGCTGCCGTGGTTGGGCTACCGCTACCTGCCCGCTTACCGCGAAGCCCGCAGCGCCGTGCGTGTGCCGTTTTTCGGCGCCATGAGCCGCGCGGTCGGTCAGGCGCCAAGCCAGGCGGGGACCCGAAGCAATCGCTGGCAACTGGCGCTGAATCTGCTGGTGTGGGCGCTGGTGCTGCTGGCCGCCGCGCGCCCGGTATTCGTCGAAAAACCGATCGAACGCCAGCAGCCGGTGCGCGACCTGATGCTGGCCATCGACATTTCCCAATCCATGGAAACCACCGATTTCACCGACGCCAATGGCCAGAAGATCAATCGTCTGGCGGCGGTCAAGGAAGTGGTGCATGGCTTTATCGACAAACGCAAAGAAGATCGCCTGGGGCTGATCGTGTTTGGCAGCGGGGCGTATCCCCAGGCGCCGCTGACGCTGGATCACGCCAGTCTCTCGCTGTTGCTCGACGACACCGGTATCGGTATGGCCGGCCCCAACACGGCGATTGGCGATGCCATTGGCCTGAGCCTGAAGCTGCTCGATCAGGCCCACGAGCAAGAAAAAGTGCTGATCCTGCTCACCGATGGCAATGACACCAGCAGCGCGATCACCCCGGATCACGCGGCGACCATGGCCGCCGCCAAAGGCGTGGTGATTCACACCATCGGTATCGGCGACCCGACTGCGGAGGGTGAAGCCAAGGTCAACCTGCAGGGCTTGCAGCAGATCGCCGAAGCCACCGGCGGCCAGTTCTTCCGCGCTGAAGACCGTACGGCGCTGGATCAGGTCTACAGCACGCTCGACAAACTCACCCCGCATCAGGTGAAAACCCTCAGCCATCAGCCAAAGAAGGACCTGTTCTGGTGGCCGCTGGGGGCCGCAATCGGCGTGCTTGCGCTCTACCATTTGGGCGCCCTGCTCCGTCCGCACCTGACACTCGCGCGTCAGCGGCAGGAGGCGTGAGATGGAGATCAATCTCAGTGACTTCCATTTCCTGCGTCCACTGTGGCTGTTGCTGGTGCCCTTCGCCGCGTTGCTGCCGATGCTTTGGCGGCGCAGCCGCGACCTGCAACGGCGCTTGCGCAGCAATATCGCCGAGCACCTGCTGCCGCATTTGCTGATCACGCCGCAGGATCAACAGCGCTTCCGGCCCGTGCATCTGGTGTACGCGATGTTGATTCTGGGCGCCCTCGCGGCGGCCGGCCCGACTTGGGAGCAGGACCGCCCGGACTTCCTGGAGAACCGTGCGCCGCTGATCATCGCCATCGACCTCTCGCCTTCGATGGACGCCAGTGACGTGCCACCGAGTCGGCTAGAGGCGGCCAAACACAAACTGCACGACCTGATCCAGCGCCGCGCCGGTGCCCGCAGCGGCTTGATCGCCTACGCCGGCAGCGCGCATCTGGTGTTGCCGCCGACCGACGACCCGGCCCTGCTCGACACCTTCATCCAGGCGTTGAGCACCGACCTGATCGCCAAGCAGGGGAAAAACGTCGGTGCGGTGATCGAACAAGCCAAACGTCTGCTGGTCGCCGAGAAAACCCCAGGGACGCTGTTGTTGATCACCGACGGCGCCGACACCTCACAACTCACCGAACTCGACAAGCAACTCGACGACAGCGCACTACAAGTGCTGATACTGGCCGTCGGCAGCGAGGACGGCGGGATCATCCGCGACGCCAATGGCCAGCCGCGCACCGACAGCAACGGTCGCCCGGCGCTCGGCAGCTTCGACCAGGCCGCGCTCAAGCAGCTTGCTTCAGCAGTGGATGCGCCACTGGGCAGCCTGACCCTCAATGACGACGATCTGCAATGGGTCGAATTGCACGCCCAGCAGCATTTCCAGAGTGCCAGCGATGAACAGCGCGAATTGCACTGGAAAGACGCCGGGTATTGGTTGTGCTGGCCGTTGCTGCTGCTCGCCTTCCTTGGCGTGCGCAAGGGCTGGAGCCTGAACTGGATGGCCGGGTTGTTGCTGGCACTGGGCATTGGATTCCATCCGGCACCGGCCGAGGCCAACGCATTGACCGATGCGTTTTTTACCCCCGACCAGCAAGGTCGCTGGGCCTTCGAGCACGAGCACTTCCCCGAGGCCGCTGCGCATTTTGTCGACCCGTACTGGAAAGGCATCGCCGCTTACAACGCGGCCGATTTCGACCTGGCGCTGGCCAGTTTTGCGCGACTGGAAACCCCACAGGCGTACTTCTATCTGGGCAATATTTACGTGCGCCGCTTCAAGTTTGACCAGGCCATCGCGGCGTATCAGCAAGCGTTGAAGTTGCAGCCGCAATTCCCGGAAGCCACGGCCAATCTGGCGCTGGCAATTGCCTTGCAGAAGGACACCGAAAGCGCTGAGCAGAATACGCCCGAGGTCAAACCGGACGAAATCAAAATGGACAAGGCACCGGGCAAGGGACAGAGCAAAGCGGTCGAGACCGAGCAGGCAGCTTCGGATGAGCAGTGGTTGCAGAATCTGAGTACTTCGCCGGCCAAATTTTTGAAGCAGAAATTCAGTTTTCAGGATCAGGTGGGGGGCAAGCCATGAACCGCGTCGTGGCCATCGCCAGCAGGCTGGCTCCCACAGGGGATTTGCGGCGCACACAGATCAACTGTGGGAGCCAGCCTGCTGGCGATGGCGCCAGACCATTCACCACAACTCTCACAGCCCTACTCCTCTGCCTATTCACCTCCGCAACCCTCGCCGCCGAACCCGACCTACGCGTCCAGACCCGCCTGCAACCCACCCACTCAGTCATGGTCGGCGGCATGCTCGAGCTGCAACTCGATGTCCTCACCGACAGCTGGTTCACCGACGCCCCCGCCCTGCCCGACCTGAAGCTGCCGGGGGCACTGGTCCTGCCACCGGACGGTCATGCCGAGCACATCAACCAGACGCTGGACGGCAAATCCTTCAACGGCATGCGTTACAGCTACCGAATCACGCCGAATCTGGCCCAGGGCTTCGACATCCCCGCGCTGACCGTTCGCGCCATGCCTGGCCAGGCCAGCACCCCGCTGAGTGCCCAAAGCCAGCCCCTGCACTTCACCGCCGCACAACCGCCGGGATTCCAGCCCGGCGAACCGGTGCTCGTGGCGCAAGGGCTGCGCTTCACGCAAAAAGTCGTCACCTCGGCGACGCCGCTGAAGGTCGGCGACAGCATCACCCGGCAACTGACCTTGCAGGCCGACGATGCCATGGCCATGTCACTGCCGGCGCCGTCGATGGGCGATGTGAACGGTCTGAGCCGTTATCCCAAGAGCCCGCAAATCAGCAACCTGGACGACGGCCGTGGCAACTTCAACGGCGGCCAGCGCATCGACACCGTCACTTACCGCATCGACACCGAAGGCCGTTACAGCCTGCCGGCCATCGAGCTGAAATGGTGGGACGCCAGCAGCCAACAAACCCGCACGGCCCAAGTCCCACCCGTGAGCTTCGACGCCGCGGCGAACAGTGCTTACAAGACTGTGTTCTCGATCACCGAAGACCTGAAAAAACTCGGCCAGCAAAGTCGCGTGCATGTCGCCGGGCACTGGCTGGTGCTGTCTGCGCTGCTGTTGATCGTGGCGTTGTTCGGCTGGTTCGGCCGCCCGCTCGTCCAGCGTGCCTACCTTGCCGGACAAGCCCGACGCCGCGCACGCCACGCGGCCTGGCTGCAATCCGCTGACTACGCCTGGCGGCAAATCCCGACGCAGATCGATGGCAATCCCGCCCAACTGAGCGCCCTTTACCTCTGGGCCAGACGCAGCCGCCTGGGCCTGGAACTGAGCAATCTTGGCCCGCGCCTGCAAGACCTGTTGTGCGCGTGTTACAGCCAGCAACCCACCGAAGATCAGGCGCTGCGCCAACTGAAGACATCCTTGTCTACGCTGCATAGTCAGGCCGAACACAAGCCGTCCCCTGCTGCTCACGCCTTACGCCCACTCAATCCCGTTCACGAGAAGGACTTCCCATGACGAACCCGATATCGATCCGCCAACGCCACGGGCTGAAGCTGTTGATAGCGCTGGCCTTGAGTATGCCGCTGCTGGCCCTGGCAGCCGAACCCTTGCCCTCGTGGAACGACGGGCCATCGAAGAAAACCATCATCGAGTTCGTCCAGGCCGTCACCGACCAGTCCAGCAAGGACTTCGTCAAGCCCGAGGATCGCATCGCCGTCTTCGACAATGACGGCACCTTGTGGAGCGAACAGCCGATGTACTTCGAGTTGCTGTTTGCCCTGAACGAGGTCAAGCGCACTGCACCGCAGCACCCGGAATGGAAAACCACCCAGCCCTTCAAAGCCGTGCTGGAAAACGATCACCAGGCCCTGGCCGCCACGGGCATGGACGGCCTCCTGAAAATCTTCGGGGCCACCCACACCGGCATGACCACCGAAGCCTTCGATGACTACGCCAAGACCTGGCTGAGCCAGGCCAAACACCCCAAAACCGGTAAGCCGTACACCGAGATGATCTTCCAGCCGATGCTGGAAATGCTCGACTACCTGCGCAGTCAGGACTTCAAGACCTACATCGTCTCCGGAGGCGACACCGGGTTCATGCGCGCCTTTGCCGAGAAGGTCTACGGCATCCCGCCCGAACAAGTGATCGGCACCACCTTTGTCACCGCCTTCGAGTTCAAGGACGGCAAAGCCTCGATCGTGCGCACGCCGAAACTCGCGCACAACGACGACGGCCCGGGCAAACCGGAAAGCATCGACGCAGTGATCGGGCGCCGGCCGATCCTCGCGTTCGGCAATTCCGATGGCGATCTGCAGATGCTGCAATGGACCGCCGCTGGACCCGGCAAACGATTCATGGGGCTGGTGCATCACACCGACGCCAAACGCGAATGGGCCTATGACCGTCAATCCCAGATCGGTCGCCTGGACAAGGCCCTGGACGAAGCAAAAACCCGTGGCTGGACTATCGTGGACATGGCGTCCGAATGGCGCCGGGTCTATCCGTTCGATGCCGCGACTCCCGAGCAAGTGCAATAAAAAAGCGTAACGCAGGACTGCAAAAAACGTTTGTCGCGCTTGAGCGACGCAAGTGAGCAAAAGGAGCAAGTCAGATGACTCGCATACGCAAGTGGCTACCGAAACTCGCCCTGGTGGCAGCCTCGGTCATGGCGATTTCGGCAACAGCCGGGGCCGCTGAAAAACCCAATATTCTGGTGATCTTCGGCGATGACATCGGCCAAACCAACATCAGCGCCTATTCGATGGGCGTGGTCGGCTACAAGACGCCGAACATCGACCGGATTGCCAAGGAAGGCATGATGTTCACCGACTATTACGCGGAGAACAGCTGCACGGCCGGACGCTCCTCGTTCATTACCGGTCAGACGCCGCTGCGTACGGGCCTGTCGAAAGTCGGCATTCCGGGTGCGCCGGTCGGCCTGCAAAAACGTGACATCACTATCGCCCAGGCGCTCAAGTCTCAGGGCTACGCAACGGGTCAGTTCGGCAAAAACCACCTGGGCGACCGAGACGAGTACCTGCCGACCAACCACGGTTTCGACGAGTTCTTCGGCAACCTCTATCACCTCAACGCTGAGGAAGAACCTGAACGGCCGTACTGGCCGAAGGATGATGCCGAGTTCGTCAAAGCCAACTCTCCGCGCGGCGTAATCCACAGCTTTGCCGACGGCAAGATCGAAGACACCGGCGCGCTGACTGCCAAGCGCATGGAAACCATCGACGACGAAACCACGGCCGCTGCGCAAGCCTTCATCGAGAAACAGGCGAAGGCGGACAAACCGTTCTTCGTCTGGATGAACACCACCCGCATGCACCTGTTCACCCACGTGCGCGAATCGATGAAGGGCCAGAGCGGCATGCCCGGCAACGAGTACGCGGACGGCATGCTGGAACACGACGGCGACGTCGGCAAACTGCTGAAAACCCTCGATGACCTGAAAATCACCGACAACACCATCGTCGTCTACACCACCGACAACGGGCCGAACCAGTTCTCCTGGCCGGACGCGGCGACCACGCCGTTCCGCAACGAGAAGAACTCCAACTGGGAAGGCGCTTATCGGGTTCCGGCGATGATTCGCTGGCCGGGCAAGGTCAAGGCCGGCGAAGTCTCCAACGAGATGTTCTCGGGCATGGACTGGTTCCCGACCCTGCTCGCGGCGGCTGGCGATGCGCAAGTCAAAGACAAGCTGCTCAAAGGCTGGGCGCCGACTTCTGGCGGCAACAACTTCAAAGTGCACCTGGACGGCTACAACCAACTGCCTTACCTGACCGGCCAACAGCCTAAAGGCGAGCGCAAGGAGTTCTACTACTTCAACGATGACGGCGTGCTGGTGTCGATGCGTTTCGACAACTGGAAAGCCGTGTTCTGCGAACAGCGGGCACCAGGCGGCTTCAAGGTCTGGAGCGAACCGTTCGTCTGCCTGCGAGTGCCGAAGATCCTCAACCTGAGGATGGACCCGTATGAACGCGCCGACGTGGTCTCCGATCAGTATTACGATTGGGCAACCAAAAACGTCTACCTGGCAAGCGTTGCGGTCGGCAAATCAGCGGCGTTCCTGCAGACGTTCATCGAGTATCCGCCAAGCCAGAAACCGGCCAGCTTCAGCATTGACCAGATCCGTGCTGCGGTGGATGCGAAGATCGCGGAAAAAATGAAAAACCAGCCTGCACAGTAAGACCGTTTGACCGCCGCTCGCCTTGACCGGTGAGCGGCCCTATTTCGGTGAACACAATCCCTGTAGCAGCTGCCGAAGGCTGCGTCCGGCTGCGCAGCAGTCGTGAACCCGAGCGACTGGTTGTGCCAGACATATTGCGGCGCATGATTGACGAGGACTTCGTCCTCGAACGCAGCCTTCGGCAGCTGCTACAGGGTTTGTGTTCACCGACGAAACATATCCATTTCAGATTCAGCACAAGGCAATCCGCAATGTCCTCACGTGTCGCCAGCAAGTCGTCGGCCCTACCCGCTCCCCAAACTGCCGCGTCCCCGGCGCTGCTGATTCCCGCCCTGTTGCTGTTCGTCTCCGGCGCCGCCGCGCTGGTGTACCAGGTGCTGTGGATCAAGCAGCTGTCGCTGGTGGTCGGCGTCGAGGTGTATGCGATCACCACCGGGATCAGCGCTTTTTTTGCCGGTCTGGCTTTGGGCGGCTTGCTGTTCGGGCGTTGGGCGGATCGCTTGCAGCGGCCGGTGTTGCTGTATGCCGGGCTGGAAGTGTTGGTGGCCGTGCTGGGTGTTGGTGCGACCTTCGCCATGAGCCGCGCCGCCAGCCCGTTCGCCTGGCTGGAACAGCACGTTGGCCTGGCAGTCTGGGTGTTGCCGTTTGCGCTGGTCGGTGTTCCGGCGCTTTTGATGGGCGGCACCCTGCCGGTGCTGGTTCGCTCATTGGCGGCTGGCCCGCAGCAATCGGGCAAGGCTGGCGGCCAACTCTATGCGGCGAACACTGCGGGGGCTATTGCCGGCACCCTGCTCGCCGCGTTCGTGCTGATCGCCACCCTCGGCGTGCGCGGCAGCGCTCTGGCGGCGGCGATGCTGAACTTGCTGGCCGCCGCGGGAGCGCTGTGGTTTCAACGCCAGCGCGTGGCACTGATCGATGCCCCGGTGAAACATCCGGCAGAGAAAGCCCCTGATTGCCTGGCGCTGTGGCTGTATTCCATCGCCGGCGGTGTGGCGCTGGGTTACGAAGTGGTCTGGTCGCAGTCCATCGTGCAATTCATGAGCACCCGCACCTATGCCTTTGCCGTGGTGCTGGCGACGTACCTCACCGGGCTGTTCCTCGGCAGCGCATTGTTGGCTCGCCGGGTTGATCGCATTCGCGATCCCTGGGGCGTGTTCGGATTATTGATTGCCGGTGCCGGCCTGATAGCACTGCTGGAGGTCGCCTTTCTCGGGCGCTGGCTGGTGTTTTTGCAATCCCAGGCCGAAACCCTTGCGCTGGCCATGGGCGGCAGCGAACTGCTGGGCATGAGCGCCCGGTTTGCGGTGGCTGCGCTGAGCATCGTGTTCGTGCCGACACTGCTGCTGGGCGCCGCCTTTCCACTGGCCTTGCGCCTGAGCGTCGGCCGTGACCGGGTCGGCCGGGATGTCGGCGCCGTGGTTGCGTTCAACACCTTGGGCGGAATCATCGGCGTGATGCTCTGCGGCTTCCTGCTGATCCCGTTGCTGGGGCTGGTGCGCACATTGGGGCTGTTGGCGATTGTTGCTGCGGGGATAGGCTATCTCGCGGTGCGCAAGGGTCATCACGTCAAGAAAGGCCGGCGTCAGGCCGTGGTTGCCATCGGCGTGTTGTCGATTGTGGTGGCGGTTTTTACCCCGGTAAGCAAACTCGCCAACCTGCTGCCCGGCGCACGCAACGGTACGCTAGCATTCTACGAAGAAGGACGCGGCGGGACCGTGGCCGTGGTCACTCAGGGCAAGGGACAAAAGATGTTCCAGCGCCTGTACATCCAAGGCGTTTCCAACACCGGTGACGCCATGCCATCGCTGCGCTACATGCGCATCCAGGCGCTGTTGCCGCTGTTGATCCATAACGGCGAACCACGCTCGGCGCTGGTCATCGGTTTTGGCACCGGCATCACCGCGGGCGCCCTGACCCGCTATCCGGGGCTTGAACATCGCGTCGTCGCAGAATTGCTGCCTTCGGTGGTGAAAGCCGCGCCGCTGTTCAAGGGCAACTTCAATGCCGCTGCCGATCCGGCGGTCAATGTCCGTTTGCGCGATGGTCGTCAGGAGTTGCTGCGCAGTCCGCAGCTTTATGACCTGATCACCCTCGAACCGCCACCGCCCTCCGCTGCCGGCGTGGTGAATCTGTATTCGCGCGACTTTTACCAGTTGGCCGCTGGCCGTCTAGAGAAAAAAGGCCTGGTCGCCCAATGGCTGCCGTTGCCGACCCAGAACATCGACGATTCGCGCTCGCTGGTGCGCAGCTTCCTCGATGTGTTCCCCTACGCGACGCTGTGGACCAGCGAATTTCACGAAATGCTGCTGGTGGGCTCGATGGAGCCGATCGAGCTGGATGCCGGGAAAATCAGCCAGCGCTTCCAGCAGGACACCGTGCGCAGCACCCTGCAGGACGTCGGCATCGGTTCGGCCGCCGCCTTGTTGGCGACCTGGGTGACCGATAGCGCCGGGCTGGAGCGTTTCGCTGCGGATGCACTGCCTGTGACCGACGACCAACCGCGCATCGAATACGCGCCGTGGGTGCGCGCCAAGGAAATCAGTCGCGTGTTGCCAGCCCTGCTCGACTTGCGTCAGCCACCGTTGCTGTTGAATGCCGACACAGCGTTCATCGAGCGCATGAACACCCATCAGCAGCGGCTGATGCAGTTCTATCGGGCAAGCCTGCACGCCTATGACGGTGACCGGGACGCCTGGGCCAGGGACATCCGCGAAGTGATGCGCGGTGATAGCGGCAATCCGTATTACCGCTGGTTTGTCGGCGACTTAAAGTAAGACCAGGGGACTTTTCGACGCGGAACAGGTAGGGTGCGCACAATCAAACTGCCACCATCCCCCCCGGGTTTCATGGAGTTGTCGCGTCGCGGGTTTTCATGGAGTTGCACACGCAATGAGTTGCTGGACCATCCTTGGCCTCCCGGCCGATGCTGATACGCGCAGTATCAAACGCCAATACGCAGCACTGCTCAAACAGACGCGCCCGGATGAAGACCCCGAGGGCTTTCAGCGTCTGCGTGAAGCGTATGAACAAGCGTTGAGCATCAAAGAGTGGGAGCAATTGCGCGAGGAGAACTCGGGCGACGACGCCTCGTGGGACCTGACCGGGCTGTCGGTCGTGGAAGTCGACACGCTGCAATTGGTCACCCGTTCGCTGGAGGGTCTCAGTCGTGTCGAGCTCGAACGACGTCATGCCACCGCCGTAGAACATGGCGCGGTCGATGTCATGGAAGATGCGGTGCTGAGGCATTGCGTCGAACACTTCGAGACGTCTGAAACATTGCTCGAATGGGCGATGGAAACCTTTCACTGGTTCAGTCTCTGGCAGCGACTGGAACTGGACGAAGAGCTAATCGTAGAGCTGTCGCATCAGCGCAAGCGCTTGGCCGAGCTTCGTGAAGCACCGATATTTCTGGCCCGGCAACAGCTGCTGGCCACGCAACCTGCCGCCACCCCGGAGCATCGCGCCGCCCACTTGCTGTTGGCGCCGAGCACATTCAGTCAGCGCCGCGCCCTGGCCCGTCGCTTGCGCGACGAAGACTGGGTGCAATGCCGCAATCTGAGTTCTGCGTTGTACGCCAACCACCCGGACATCTGCGCCAATCTGCCGGGCGGCACACCGTTCTTTTGGCGTGACTGGGAATACATCCACGACAGTTGGCCGATGTACCTGGGTATCGTCCTCGCCTGTCTGGTCGGCTCCTTTGTTCAATTCGCGCCGTTGGGCACGCGTCTGGGCGGATTGATCGGCGTCGCTGTGTTCTGGTCGGTGATATTCGCGATCGCCGGTTGGGTACTCAACTGGCTGTCGGGGCACATCGCCCATCGTTTTTGGTTGCTGGACGATCGATTGAGTGTGCGCCTTTCGCCCTCGCTCATGCCCCTGCCGTTTGGAGTACTACGCGACTTGATTCCCTGCATTGCAATGGCGGTGGGCATTGGCAACGTGTATGGCTTGGTCGGCAGCATCGTTTACGTCACCACACTGGCGAGTGTCGGACTTATACGCCGGTGGGAGGTCAACCCGCACGTTTCCTGGCAACACGCCAGCCTCTTGCTCAAACGCTGCCTGATGGGTGCGGGCATTTTGGTGCTGGTGTTAATACTCGGCGTGTTCAAAGTGATCTCAAGCCAAGGTACGGTCAACCGCAACCAAGGCCTGCAACAGTGGGCCGAACGCTTGTGCAGCCGCATGCCCGTCACCGCCAGCGAATGCAACGCACCGGCCACCGTTGAGCAGTGGTACGGCCAGGAGAAACAGCCATGAACCCGAAATGGCTGTTCCCGGTGGCGACCATTGTGATGCTGATCCTGATGGGGCTGGCCGGCTCTTCGAAATTCGTCACCCGCATCGACTTGTGGCTGGATCAACACGACGCACCGCTCACCGCGCAGGCCAATGCCCTGAGCCCGGTGATCGACTGCATCAACCGGGTCGATGTGCATTGGCGGGTGGCCTACGAACTGTACAAATCGCCAAAACAACCCGCGGAACCGGTGCTGGACTGGATCACCAACCAGCATGATTTCGACGACAACGGTGCCAGTGACGCGCCCGGCATCCAACGGGATATCTGTTCGCCGACAATCAGCGAAAACTCAAACTGCTGAAATACGACCCAGCGCTGGTGTTGAAAGCCGATGCCTACGCCCAGGCATTACAGCAAGTGACGCCCCTTACGCAGCAAATCACCTTTTACCGACAGGCGCGTTTTTCGACCGCCATCAGTGAGGTGCAGCCCGCCTTTGCCGATCAATTCAGATCCAGGGCCGAGGACTACCTCACGGCGTCAACGTTACTGAGACAGCAGGTTGAATCGCTGGACCTTGAACAACGGCGCGAGCAACTCAATCTGATCGAAGCACGTCTGGGCAAGGACATTCACTGGTATTTGCTGGCTTACATGATCCAGGCCAGAGACACGCTGAACCTTGTCACCGAGGGCGTGAAAAATCGAACTCTGACGCCGCAGGCACTGGCTAAAACCACCGCTGAACTGCAATTGGCCTGGGATTACCGGCAGCAGTTTATCCAACATCAATTGCCGGAAACGCAAAAACGCAACGAAGTACCCGGTTATCTCTGGTCGCACATTGCCAGGCCGACGAAGAGGTATCTGACCGCGTTGAACACCTTGCACAAGGATTGGCAGAACAAAGCCGAACCGCAGCGATTGAGCGATGATTTTTATGCGGTGACGCGTGGGTATGATTCGCTGATCAGTCATTACAACCGGTTGGCGCGGGCTGAGTATTGAGAGATGTGTTGTTTTTGAGGCCGCCTTCGCGGGCAAGCCTCGCTCCTACAGGATCAGGTCGTTCATAAAACTGACGAACGACTCAATACCGTAGGAGCGAGGCTTGCCCGCGAAGAGGCCATCAGCCTCACTGCATCACTTGGATTTAAGCTTCAGATACGACTGATGCAAATCCGACGCCCAACCATCGATCACGCCTTTCACGTCATCGGCCTTCATCACCTGCGAATCGTTTTCCAGCGGCTTGCCGGTACCCTTGCGCACGACCTGGGCTAAAACGTGATTGTCGCCGCCATCGAGGAACACCGCTTCGGTGGCCAGATCGGTCTCCTGATCACGAATACCGCTGGCCGTGCTGACCGCTGCAGCCACCAGCGCAATCGGGATCACTTCATAAGGCTTCAGCCCTTCTGTCTTGCTGCTCACCGCCGTAATCGCGGCACGCACCACAATCACGCCCGGGCCGGGACCAGCGGCCAGAGGCAAGGATTTACCGATTTCACGCTTGAGCGCCTGGTCGTAGTAACCGGTGATGCCGTTGAGGGTGGCCTGAGGGATTTTCACAGTCGGTTGCGGCTGGGGATAGAGCTGGGTCGGCTCGATGTAGACACTGGTGTATTTACTGATGTCGAGCTTGGGATCGACCCAGCGCATCACCGTCGCGCCCGATGGCGACTTGGCTTCCTTGAGCTGGCTGTAGTCCTTGAGGAAACCTGAATACTGGTCCGGCTCAACGACTTTGCTGGCGCAACCCACCACCCCGATCGAGGCGATGCACAACGTGCCCATCATTAACGCTAGCTTCATGCTGTAACTCCTGTCAGAAGGCCGACAACGGTATTGCATAGGGGAATTACAGGTATAGCCAATGCACAGCGTTTCGTAATCAAAAAGCACAATATTCATCTATCGAGCGGGCTCGCTCACAACCGTCATTTGACAGACGCAGATCATCCGGCAAAGCTGCACCGAGCTTGAACGCGCGCCTGACGGCAAACGCACCTGGACTACGGAAGTCGCAATGCCGAACCCTAAAAATAAAGCAGCAAGCCCAAACCCTGATTCGCCGCCATCCCTGATTCACCGTTACCTGTTTCCCGTCACCATCGGCGTATTACTGTTGGCCGTCGCGGCGATCGGCTGGTTTCTGTTCAGCAGTACTCCAGCGCCGCTCAACACCGTGCCCGTCAGTACTCCGGCCGTTCAGCCGGCCAAACCGCAACCCGTCGCCGTGGCACCGGCGAAGATGGTCGACGAGCAACAATGCCAGGGCTGTCACAGCGAACAGATGAAGGACTGGCAAGGCTCCCATCACCAATTGGCGATGCAGGAGGCCAATGCCGAGACGATGCTGGGCGACTTCAATAACGTCACGTTCAAAGCGCAAAACGAAACCACGCGTTTTTCGCGCAAGGACGACGGGTTCTGGGTCAACACGCCCGGCATTGACGGCAAGAATGCCGACTTCAAAGTGGCCTACACCTTTGGCATCGCGCCGTTGCAGCAATACCTGATCGAGGTCGGTGAAGGTCGCTTGCAAGCGCTGGGCGTGGCCTGGGATACCGAGAAAAACCGCTGGTTCTACCTCTATCCGGGCCAGGGCGTGAACTTCAAGAACCCGCTGCACTGGAGCAAGCCGAGCCAGAACGCCAACTTCATGTGCGTCGAGTGCCACACCACCGGCTACAAGCGCAATTTCGACGCGGCAAAAAACACCTTCGACAGTCAATGGAACAGCCTCGGTGTCGGTTGTCAGGCCTGCCACGGTCCAGCGTCCAGTCACCTGGAATGGACGGCGAAAAAAGGCGATCTGATCCATGCCGGTTTTGCGGTAGATCTCAAGGACAAGGACGCCACCGTCGAAATCGAAACCTGTGCCCGCTGCCATTCACGCCGCGCACCGCTGGACGACGGCTACACCGTCGGCAAGCGTTTGATGGACGATTACCTGCCGAGCCCCCTGACCCGCGAGCTGTATGCGCTGGACGGCAAGATCAAGGATGAAGTGTTCGAGCACGGTTCCTTCGCCCAAAGCAAAATGTTCGACAAGGGCGTGCGTTGCAGCAATTGCCATAACCCCCACAGCACCGAACTCAAGGCCCCGGGCAACGGCGTTTGCCTGCAATGTCACAACACCGCCGGCAAGACCTCGGTGGCGGGTGTCGACGGCAAGGGTTTGCAAGCGAAGAACTACGATTCCATCGAACACACCCGCCACACCCTGGGCCAACCCGGCTCCCAATGCGTGGATTGCCACATGCCCGGCAAGTTCTACATGGGCAACGACTTCCGGCATGACCACAGCTTCAGCATTCCCAACCCGGAACGGGCGAAGAAACTCGGCACACCGGACGCCTGCCTGACCTGCCACCAGGGCAAGGCCGGCGACAAGGTCACCGAGCAATTCAAATTATGGAACACCGCCACCACTGTGCAGGCGCCACGTTATGACGAAAGCCTGTGGCTGATTCGCAACGGCCAGCCCGGTGCCGCGCAAGCCTTGTACGAGCAGCTGCAGCGCAGCAACTTGCCGGCGATCCAGCGTGCAACCTTGCTGGCAGAATTGCCGCTGTACCCGAGCGAGCAAGCGTTAAAACTTGCGACCAAAGACCTGAGCCACCCGGCACCGCAAGTGCGTGAAAGCGCGGTGCGGGCGATCAGCGCGTTCTTGCCGCCACAGGAGCGCGCGCCGCTGCTGACACCGTTGCTGGGCGATCCGGTGAAGGCTGTACGGATCGTCGCGGCCCGGGACCTGCTGAGCGTTGCTCGCAACGGACTGGGCAACGCCCAGGCGAACTGGAATGCGGCGATTGCCGAGTACGAAGCGGTGCAGCTCAGCCTGGCCGAGCGCGCCGAGGCCAACCTCAATCTCGCGATGCTCTATCAGGCCAGCGGTCGCAACGGCGAAGTAGAACCGCTGCTGCGCACTGCCCTCAAGCGTGATCCGGATTTCTACCCGGCGCTGGTGATGCTGGTGCAATGGCTGGAAGCCAATGGACGCGGTCAAGAGGCGCAGACACTGTTGGCGCAGGGCCTGAAAGACCACCCGGACGCCGCCCTGTTGCAACACACCCAAGGCTTGTCGCTGGTGCGTGCGGGGCAATCACCCCAAGCCATGAAAGCCCTGCGCAAAGCCGCGCAGCTGGAACCGCAAAACGCCCAATACGGCTACGTGCTGGCCGTGGCGTTGCACGACAGCGGCAAGGTCGATGAAGCTTGCGAAGAGCTGGAGCGGTTGTTGAAAGCGCAGCCGGCCAATCGCAATGCGCGGCTGTCGCTGATCCAGTACTACCTGGATAACGGCCAGGAACCGAAGGCGCAGGTGCTGTTGCAAGGCTGGAAGAAAATGAACATGGGCGATCCGGCGTTGAAATGACGCTTTGTAGCAGCTGCCGAGCAGCGCGAGGCTGCGTTCGGCGACGAAGTCGTCGTGAAATCAGACCGCGCGGTGCATCAGGATGACCGCATGCGCAGGTTTTACGACGACTTCGTCGCCGAACGCAGCCTCGCGCTGCTCGGCAGCTGCTACTCGAACCGTGGAATTACCAAGATGAGCCGCTTTTAAGCGCCAACTCCCGCCGACTGTTCGCCCGCATCGCCTTGATCAGCGACACCGTGCCCACCAGGATAATCACCCCGGCAAACAGGAAGTCGATGGTGTACAGCTGGAAGTCCTTCACCGGCCCCACCAGCAAGACCCGGATCGCGCCGATACTCACCAGCGTGGCAAGAAAATCGATCCCCGGTTCATCGCGGTAAAAGACGTGCAGCAACGGCAGGCACAACACCAGTAGCAACAGCAGCACGATCACCTTGAACGAGCCTTTGCGCTCGACGCTGAACGCGCACTCGTGGGCGCCATAGGCCTTGTAGTCTTCATCGCGGATCATCGAGTTGCGTTCGTTGATGTAGTCGACGCGGTTGTACTTCTGGATCGGCGTGAAGGTGTTCGACATCTCCATCAGGGTGGTGATGTTTTTGAACCTCAGGTCGATGCGCTCGTTGCCCTTGAGGTAATACAGCACCGGCTTGTAGCCATAGCGGTAGGTATCGAAGGGAAAATCCGTGGCCCGGCCCTGCACCCCGATGGGTCGTGGCTCGAGTTCGGCGTAGGCGCTTTTGCTGGCCGACGCGAGGTTACGGCTCAGCGGCTGGATCTTCACCTGTTCAAGGAACATTGGCGTGACACCGAACGACCACTGCAAGGGTTCCAGACGCAGGCGCAGTTCGTTGCGGCCCAGGTCGTAGCGGTTGAAGGTGCGTTCGGAGACCACCACGGCACCGCTGAGCATGAACTCGCCGCGCACTGTGTTGGTGATGCGCAACGTCAGTTGATCCTTGCCCAGCGCAGCGGCATCACTGGTCGGTGGTGTGCCACACCAGGCCGTGCTGTCGAAGGCACCGCCCAACTGGCCGTCGCGGTTTTCCTTGAACACATAAAAGTAACTGGCCCACAGCGCCACTATCAGCAACAGCGCAATCAGCCCCAAAATCTTTTTGCCCACACTCAAACCAGACTCCTTTCTTTGCCAACTCCCTGATGAGGCGCGGACTCTACCAAAATGCCATCAGCGGCCCAAGCAAAAATACCGAGGGCAGCGCTTGTAGCAGCTGTCGAGCTTGCGAGGCTGCGTTCGGCGACAAAGTCGTCGTAAACCCTGCAAACGCTGTTTTCCTGTAAAAACGCATCGCTTGATTTCACGACGACTTCGTCGCCGAACGCAGGCTCGACAGCTGCTACAAAAAAGCAGTGTTGCGGTTAGTGTGTCAGCGTCGTCTGAACAACGGCCGCGGTTCAATCACCGAACGTCCGTACAACACGCTCATCCCGGCCAATCCTTTCAGCGCATCCTCGGCGGACTTGTCTTCACGCACCGCAAAGCTGTCGAAACCGCATTGGCGCATGTGGCTGAGCTGATCGCGCAGCACGTCGCCGACCGCTCTCAATTCTCCCGTCCAGCCCAACCGAGTGCGCAGCAGGTACGCCTGGCTGTAACCGCGACCGTCGCGAAAACTCGGGAAGTCCAGGGCAATCAGCGGCAATGAGTCAAACCACGGTTTGAGGCTTTCCACCTCGTCATTCGGCCCCAGCCAGATCGCATGCTGTGTCGGCGCTTGAAGCCAGCGAGTCAACGGCAATATCAGCGACCCGGCCGGTAACTCACCTTCCAGTTCCCGGACCAGCACCCACGGATCGTCAGCCACGATTCGCGCCACACCCTCCTCCAGCCGCAACAGATTGTTCATGCCGAGACCTCCAGCACCTTCGGATAAACCTGCTCCTTGAACGGCTCAAGACCGATGCGCTGCAAGGTGTCGACGAACAGTTCTTCGCTCTCCCGATAACTAACGAACGTGGCGATGATCCGCTCGATCACCTCGGGCACTTCGGCGGCGCTGAAGGACGGGCCGATGACCTTGCCCAGGGCGCTGTTCTTGCCCTGACTACCGCCGAGGGTGATCTGGTACCACTCGCTGCCGTTCTTGTCGACCCCCAGAATGCCGATGTTGCCAATGTGGTGGTGACCGCAAGCGTTCATGCAGCCGGAGATGTTCAGGCTGATGTCGCCCAGGTCGTGGAGGTAATCCAGGTCCTCGAAACAGCCTTGAATCGCCTGGGCAATCGGGATCGATTTGGCGTTGGCCAGTGCGCAGAAGTCGCCGCCGGGGCACGCGATAATGTCAGTCAGCAAACCGATGTTGGCGCAGCCCAGGCCCTGCTCGCAGGCCAGGCACCACAGCGTGTAGAGATCAGCCTTGGGCACGTCCGGCAGCACGATGTTCTGTTCATGGGCGATGCGAATCTCGCCAAAACCGAACTGCTCGGACCACTCGGCCACGGCCGTCATCTGTTCGGTCGTCACGTCCCCTGGCGGTGAGTCGAAGCCCGGTTTGGTCGACAGCACCACGCTGGTGTACCCCGCGACCTTGTGCGGCTGGACGTTGCGCGTGACCCAGCGCGCGAAAGCCGGGTTCTCGGCCAGGCGCGTGCCGAAATCCAGGTCAGTGTCGGACAGTGAACGGTAGTCGGGGGACACGAAGGCACTGGCGACCCGCTCATATTCGACGTCGGTCAACTGCGCCGGACCGTCCTTGAGGTACTGCCATTCTTCCTCCACTTCCCTGGCGAACGCTTCGATGCCCAGGGCCTTGACCAGAATCTTGATCCGCGCCTTGTACTTGTTGTCGCGTCGACCGTGGCGGTTGTAGACCCGCAGCACCGCCTCGACGTAGGACAGCAAATGCTGCCACGGCAAGCCCTGGCGGATCTCCAGGCCAAGGATCGGCGTACGCCCCAGCCCGCCGCCAACGATGACGCGCAACAGCATCTGCCCGCTTTCATCGCGATAAAGGTAGAGCCCGATGTCATGCATCATGATGGCGGCGCGGTCCTGCTCCGCCGAGCAAATGGCGATCTTGAACTTGCGCGGCAGGAACAGGAATTCCGGGTTGATGGTCGACCACTGACGCAGGATCTCAGCCAGCGGTCGCGGGTCCATCAGCTCGTCCGCCGCCACACCGGCAAACGCTTCGGTGGTGATATTGCGCACGCAGTTACCTGAGGTCTGGATCGCGTGCATTTCGACCTGGGCCAGGCGTTCGAGAATGTCCGGCACCTGCGCCAGCTCGATCCAGTTGAACTGCATGTTCTGCCGGGTGGTGAAGTGGCCATACCCGCGGTCGTAGTCCCGGGCGATACTGGCCAGCGTGCGCATTTGGCTGGCGCTGAGGGTGCCGTAAGGAATCGCCACGCGCAGCATGTAGGCGTGCTTTTGCATGTACAGGCCATTCTGCAAACGCAATGGCAGGAACTCTTCTTCGCTCAACTCGCCGCTCATGAAACGCTCGACCTGATCGCGAAACTGCGCAACGCGTTCGAAGACCAGGGCCCGGTCATAGTCATCGTACTGATACATGTGGCTACCTCATCAGGGTGAATCGCACGCTCTGCATACCGGTAGCAGCTGTCGAGCACCGCGAGGCAGCGTTCGGCTGCGCAGCAGTCGTAATTCCTGTGCACACGGTTTACCAGACAGACCGAGTTGACTGGTTTTGCGACTGCTTCGCAGCCGAACGCTGCCTCGCGGGGCTCGACAGCTGCTACGGGGTGGCGGTGCTTGTGGTGGGGACTATGAACCTGCAGCGCAGTGCGTTACAGATTCACCTGAATACTAAAAAGCCGTATCAGACTGCGTCAGATCACCGCAGGCAGGCCTTGCATCTGATCCGCATAAACTCAACTTTTCTGAGTCTGTTTTGTTTAAGGCAGGGTTTCTACAGTTGACGGCATGCCAGTCCGGGTGGCCTGGCAAGACTTTGCAACCGTGGAAGCATTGACCATGAGCACAGCAACAATCGGACAGGCCTATAACTACAAGGTCGTCCGCCAATTCGTCGTGGCAACCATCGTATGGGGTGTCGTGGGAATGGCGATGGGGGTGTGGATCGCCTCGCAACTGGTGTGGCCCGAGATGAATCTCGACCTGCCGTGGACGACCTTCGGCCGATTGCGCCCGCTGCACACCAGCCTGGTGATTTTCGGCTTCGCCGGCAGCGCGCAATTCGCCGCCAGTTACTACGCGGTGCAGCGCACGTGTCAGGTGCGGCTGTACTCCGACAAACTCGCCGCGTTCACCTTCTGGGGCTGGCAATCGGTGATCGTGGTGATGCTGATCACCCTGCCGCTGGGCTACACCACCACCAAGGAATACGCTGAGATCGAATTCTCCGGCGCGGTATGGATGACCGTGGTGTGGGTTGCTTACGCCATCGTCTTCTTCACCACCGTGGTGCAGCGCAAGACCAAACACATCTACGTCGGCAACTGGTTCTTCGGCGCGTTCATCGTGGTGATCGCGATGCTGCACGTGGTCAATCACCTGTCGATTCCGGTGGACTGGTTCAAGTCCTACCCGGTGTATTCCGGGGCCACGGATGCGATGGTTCAATGGTGGTACGGGCACAACGCAGTCGGGTTTTTCCTGACCACCGGATTCCTCGGGATGATGTATTACTTCGTGCCGAAACAGGTGGGTCGGCCGGTGTATTCCTATCGTCTGTCGATCGTGCATTTTTGGGCGCTGATCACCCTGTACATCTGGGCCGGCCCGCACCACTTGCACTACACCGCATTGCCGGACTGGGCGCAGTCACTGGGTATGGCGATGTCGCTGATCCTGCTGGCGCCGAGCTGGGGCGGAATGATCAACGGCATGATGACGCTCTCGGGCGCCTGGCATAAGTTGCGTACCGACCCGATCCTGCGCTTTCTGGTGCTGTCGCTGGCCTTCTACGGGATGTCGACGTTCGAAGGGCCGATGATGGCGATCAAAACGGTCAACGCCCTCTCCCACTACACCGACTGGACCATCGGCCACGTTCACGCCGGCGCCCTCGGTTGGGTGGCGATGATCACCTTTGGCGCCATCTACCATATGGTCCCGAAAGTCTTCGGCCGCGAGCAGATGCACAGTACGCCGCTGATCAACCTGCACTTCTGGCTGGCGACCATCGGCACGGTGTTGTACATCGCCTCGATGTGGGTCAACGGCATCACCCAAGGCTTGATGTGGCGCGCAATCAACGACGACGGCACGCTGACTTATTCGTTCGTCGAGGCGTTGCAGGCCAGTCATCCTGGGTTCGTGGTGCGCTTTGCCGGCGGCGTGTTCTTCCTCAGCGGGATGTTGCTGATGGCGTACAACACCTGGCGCACGGTGCGGGTTTCGGACGTGGCGATGGCCGAACGTGAAGCGCAGATTGCGTGAGGTTTGAGATGACCGAGATTGTGCTGAATCTGTTAGGGGTCGTGGGGTTTTGGCTGGCGATCGAGTATTGCTTGAAACACCAGACGGCTGAGAGCCTGGAGGATGCGAGCCTGATTCCGTTTGCGGATGACCCTGAGGTGGCGCGGCGGGTGGAATTGGCGACCGGGAAGACTGTGAAGGCGGTGGCCCCGGAAGAAGCTAAACCCGGTTGGGGCAACCTCGAAATCTGACACACCACAAATCCAAATGTGGGAGCGAGCATGCTCGCGATGGCGGAGTGTCAGTCGATATCAATGCTGACTGATACACCGTCATCGCGAGCAGGCTCGCTCCCACAGGGTTTTGTGTCAGTGCTGGGTTCAGCCGCGTTCGCGGGGAATAAGGCTCTGCAACTGCTGCGCCAGGAAGTTCGCATCGAACGCAAACGTATCCGGGTCCTTCAACCCATTGGTCTTGCGCCATTGCCAGTTGGTCGACGGTGGCAGGCACACCAGCGAAATGCTGCCATAGCGCGCTGCCGTCAACCCCATCACCGCCAACGAAATCTGACCACCGACACCCATCACATCCGGCACGAACTCCACCGGTTTACCGGCGATGACAATGCCCAGTTTTTCGGTCTTGAACGTCGACGTCTCGACCGGAACGCTCGGCCCTGAAGCGACATACACCTCGCGACTCACCTCCAACAGATTCGGCGCCTGGACCGGCTCCAGCCACTGCTGGATCTGATCGAACAGTTCACCGATGCGCGTCGCCCACACGGCCGATTGCGACTCAAACACTTGCTTCTTGTGCGCTTCGCTTTCTGCGTAGTGGCGAAGCATTTCGCCCAGTTGCTGTACGTCGTCCATTGCGGTGTTCCTTTGGTTGAAGCGGTGTTGCGGAAATCAATCATGGCAGATGCCAGCCGCCGGCGTACGACAAAGCTGACGTGTGAGCATCTTTTAACGGTGGAGGGTAACGACGAGCGGTTACTTTCAAGGAATTGCCCCTTGACTGAAAAAAGCACCATGACACTTGAAAAGAATATGAGCACTACAGTTGATTTGTCGCTGGTGCCCCCCCTCGAACAAATGGAAACTCCCTCTCAGGCCTGATCTGTCAGCACAGGCCATAGCCTGAGGAAATCCAATGCGTACCATCGGCCTTATCGGCGGCATGAGCTGGGAGTCCAGCGCCGAGTACTACCGCCTCATCAACCAACAGGTTCGCGACCGGCTCGGGCCGTTGCGTTCGGCGAAATTGCTCATGTACAGCGTCGACTTCGGCCCTGTCGAACAGGCTCAGCATGCCGGTCGCTGGGACGACGCGGCGGCGATTCTGGTGGATGCGGCGCGGCGTCTGGAGGCCGGCGGCGCTGAGTGCGTGGTGCTGTGTACCAACACCATGCACAAGGTGGCCGGGCAGATTCAGGCCGCGATCAGCATTCCGTTTTTGCACATCGCCGACCCGACTGGTCAAGCCGCCGTGGATGCCGGTGCGCTCAAGGTCGGATTGCTCGGGACTGCCTTCACCATGGAACAGGATTTTCTCAAGGATCGCCTGAGCGCGATGGGTTTGACGGTGCTGGTGCCGGACGCCGAAGAACGCAACGCTGTGCACCGGATCATCTATGACGAGTTGTGCGTCGGGGTGATCAGCGAGGCGTCGCGCAAGGTGTATCAGCAAGTCATCGAATCGCTGACGCAGCGAGGCGCCCAAGCGATCATTCTCGGCTGCACCGAAATCGGCATGTTGATCAAACCGGAGCACAGCGCCCTGCCCTTGCTCGACACCACCGAACTGCATGCGCGGGCGGCGGTGGCGTTCGCATTGGGCGACTGAGTCAGTCAGACCTAAGTGTGCGACGCAGGCGCTCCATGCTCAGGTACTGCGATTCATTTTTCTTAAAGTGTTGTATCAGGCACCAAGGCAAGTGCCTGATACAAGCCCAACCAAAAGTTAAACCTGCACGATCAAACCAACCAACTTAAAAACTGCACACACAAATATTGCACTTGCCTTCACAAAAAAAACACACTAGTTGTTGATCAAATCAAAAGCACCCGAGATTTGTCGTACCAAAGGCGCCCCTCCAGGTGGCGAATTTTCATATATCTCCACCACCATTTCAAAGTTCCCAACGATACGTCGCGGCGATCCTCTCGACTCGACCTCGACCCAGCCCGACTTAGCTTTATACCGATACGAATGCATGTCCGACCAATCAGCATAATCAACTTTCAACAGACTAGCAGCCTCAAAACGTCCGTTGGGACAGCCTCCCTCAAAACTAAGCAACAGATGACGTCTAGGCGCCATAGGACCGCCGATCCCCTCCAGGACCGAAACCTCAACACTTCCTTCTTTAACATCAAACGATTTTAAGTCTTGCTTTAGCGGTTCTTCCCCATCTACACGCACATCAAAAGTACCAGTCGTGCCTTTATTACTCTTAAGTTCATCGCTCATGTTCAATCCACCCGAAATAATTAATATTCCTTCCACACACTATGCACAAGGCATTAACACAATCATTTTTCGAAGCCAGTACCAGCGCTTTCAATAATGCCGCTGTCGCCTCCTTTAATACGCCTGCGCACTTCTCCCGACAACTGTCAGACCTGACAGTTGACAAAAACTTATTTTCGAGAATGAAATATAAAAAGAAGGATAAATTTATTTATCTACGATGACTCGCCATGAGTAACGTTTACATCTTTTGATCTGATTTCAAGAGCGCTGAAGAGCGCCAGACCGTGCGCCGGATTATCGATGACGAATTGTTCGTCAGGGTGATCCGCGAGTCACTGACGGCTGCATCGAAATCGGTCAACTGATCAAACCCCAGCACAGCGCCCTGCCCTTGCTCGACACCACCGAACTGCATGCGCGGGCTGCGGTGGCGTTCGCGTTGGGCGACTGAGTCAGTCGGACCTGGGCGTGCGGCGCAGACGCGCCATGCTCAAGGTATCGACCAGCCGGCCGTCCCGCACGGCGTAGTCGCGGAACAGGCCTTCGGTCTCGAAGCCGAACTTGCGGTAGAGCCCGATGGCCGCTTCGTTGTCGGCGTACACCGAAAGCTCGACCCGTTGCAGGTTCATCCAGTTGTCGGCGACGTCCAGCGCCGCCGCCAGCAGTTTTGACCCCAAACCTTTGCCCTGCCACGCCACCGCAACAGCCATGCCGAGGCTGCCGGCATGGCTACGGCGGATTCGCGAGAATTGCTCCAGACCAATGTTGCCGATGACCACGCCCTGATGCAGCGCCACCAGTTTCACCAGCCGCTCGTTATCCGATGCCAGGCGTTGGCGCCAGA
Source organism: Pseudomonas sp. RT6P73 (assembly GCF_054897715.1). NCBI lineage: Bacteria > Pseudomonadati > Pseudomonadota > Gammaproteobacteria > Pseudomonadales > Pseudomonadaceae > Pseudomonas > Pseudomonas sp. RT6P73. The sequence goes on from NZ_JBUBUV010000002.1 coordinate 2,870,289, forward strand.
CCTCGGTGGATTGAAACGGCATTTGCAGCACCTGACGGGTAATGGCCGGGTCGTTGTAGAGCGCGGTGACGCCGTCGATGTGGGATTCGCTGAAGCGTTCGAGGGTGATGGCATGTTCGGTGGCAGGCATGGGTGACTCATCCTTGATGCAGACATGGCCGCTTACTCTACAACGCCATCTCCTGGAATGGCGAGAATCCCATGTGGGAGCGAGCCTGCTCCGGACGGCGTTCCGACGATAGCGGTGGGTCAGTCACCTTGGATATTGGATGTTACGACGCCATCGCGAGCAGGCTCGCTCCCACAGTTTGGATCGGGGTTAGCCTTCGAACCAGTCTCGGCGCTCGTTGAAGGTGTTGTGGATCAGTTGGACGATCATCTGCACTTCGGCCTGCCCCGCAGACTCGGCGTTGACCGCCATCCACACCTGGCGCTGCATCGGTTGGTCGAACAACCCCGACAACGCGACCAGGCTTCGGTCAAACCGGCTTATGTAGTTCGGCAGTAAACCGATGCAAGCACTGCAACGGATCATCTCCAGCATCAGCTCATAAGAATGCAACTGCACCACGCCGGCCAGGCGCTGATCGACCACACCGTTCCACGGCCGAAAACTCTCGACCTGACGGTCATGCTGCCATTGCACCAGCATGAAGTCGGCCAGGTCATCGAGACTGTCAGGGCGGGCCGTCACTCGCGAATAACGTTTGGCGATGTGCGGCAGATAGTCCAGTCGCGCCAGACGCTGAGGTTCGGCGATGGCGAAACTCGGGCCCGGTAGCGGTGAATCGGTACCGGCCAGCCACAGCACCACGTCGGCACTGATCGCTTGCAGCGACAGTTCGCTGTCCAGCGTGATGATGTCCAGGCGTACGCTGGCGTTGCGTCGCAACAGCGAGACCAGATCGCGGCCCAGGATGTCGTGCAGAACAGTCTCGGCCACGGCCAGTCGAATCAACGGCTGTTCGATCACCGGCACGTCGTGCTCATGGGCCAGGGCGATCAATTGCGCCTGAAGCTGCAACCCTTCATGACTCAAGGCCAGGCCATTGTCCTGATGATTGAACAGCGAACACTGCAATTGCGTTTCAAGCTGCGCGAGGTGTTTGCGCAACTGGGTTGATTTGATATTGAGGCTGCGGGCCGCTTGCATGAAACAACCGCAACGGGCGCTGACCCGGAAAGACTGCGCGAGCACCGGATCGATTCCGGCGGCGCGGGTGGACTCCATGAATGACATCAATGACTCCCTGTCGCTCTATCCTTGAAAACCTCATCCTGCGCAGCGTTTATGAACCTGACGTGACACCCGGCACGGAAAATCGATTCAGTTGCAGGGGGTTTGCCGAAAACTCACCGCCAGGCGATTCCAGCTGTTGATGGTGGTGACAGCGATGGTCAAGTCGACCATTTCGTTTTCGTTGAATTGCTCCCGGGCCAAGGCGTAGACGTCGTCTGGCACATGATTTTCAGAGAGCAAGGTCACCGCTTCGGCCCAGGCCAGCGCCGCACGCTCGCGAGGGTTGAAGAAGCCGCTGTCGCGCCACACCACGATCGAATACAAGCGCCGATCGGTCTCGCCGAGGCGCCGTGCATCCACGGAATGCATGTCGGTGCAGAAGGCGCAGCCATTGAGTTGCGAGGCGCGGATCTTGATCAAATGCAGCAAGGCCGGCTCGATACTGAGGTTGCTGGTCAAGGCCTCCATAGCAATCATCGCTTTCATCGCTTTGGGCGACGCGCTGTAGTAATCCAGGCGGGAACTCATGGGGGCGGTCTCTGGGATCGAATAGAGACCTCCAAGGTAGGCGCTGACGCACGGACGTTACAGATCCAATTCAGCGAAAAAACCGTGGACCACTCGACGGCAGACCAATCCGCGGTTTTTCGCCCACGCAACTTCTGCACGACGGCTCATGCGGGTAATCTGGCGCGACGCATACGCGCCTCAATCGCCCCAGGAGCCTCGCCGGTATGGAACTTCATGTTGTCATCAACGGCCGCAAGGACCTGGCAGGCCAGTTGTACAACCAACTGCGCAGCGCCATTGAATCCGGCCGCCTGGCAGCCGGGACGCAGTTGCCGCCCAGCCGCTTGCTGGCCGAACAGCTGGGCATCTCGCGCAAGACCATTTCCGACACCTATGCGCAACTGACCTATGAAAACTTTCTCACCGGAGTCATCGGCAAAGGCACGTTCGTCAATACCCGGACAGCCAAAACCGCCCCCAAGCAAAGCCATTCGCAGTTGGCGAGCTTCGAGGTGATCGAGTCCTGGCGCAACCTGCCGGTGTTCCTGCGTCACCCGACACTGGAAGGCTCGTTACGCTACGACTTCATCGGTGGCGCGACCAGCAAAGGCCAGTTTCCGCAGGACGATTGGCGGCGCTGCACCTCCCACGCGTTGCGCCAGATCTCCGCGTCGAAGGGCTTCTACAGCCTGCCCGAAGGCTTGCCGGCATTGCGCAACGCGATCGCCCGGCACATCGCTTTTTCTCGCGGAGTCATTTGCCAGGACGAAGACGTGGTGGTGTGCAACGGTGCGCAACAGGCGCTGGACCTGATCTCTCGGGTGCTGACGCGTCCCGGCAGCATTGTCGCCATGGAAGACCCCGGCTATCCGCCGGCCCGCCTGTTGTTTGGCAGCCACGGAGCCACGGTGATCGGGGTGCCGGTCGATGCCGAAGGGATAGAGGTGGACAAAATCCCCTTGGGCACTCGACTGATTTACGTCACGCCGTCCCACCAGTTCCCGCTGGGCATGCCGATGAGTCAGGCGCGCCGGGTGGCGCTGCTGGAACGAGCTTACGAGTTGGGCGCGATCATCATCGAGGACGATTACGACAGCGAATTCCGCTACGAGGGCCGCCCGACCGATTCACTGCAAAGCATGGATGAGCGCGGCATCGTCGCCTACGTCGGGACCTTTTCGAAAACCATGTTGCCGGAGCTACGGCTCGGTTATGCGGTGTTGCCGCCGGCGATTCTTGAAGCCGTGATCCGCGCCAAGCAGCTCACCGACCTGCACACCTCCACCCTGCCCCAATGGGCCCTGGCCAAATTCATCGCCGAAGGCTGCCTGCTCAAGCACATCCGGCGCTGCCATACGATCTATGCCGGTCGCCGCGAGCGGATCCTGACGCGCATGGCGGGCGACCTTGCACCCTGGCTCGAACCTGTGCCCACCACGGCCGGCTTCCACATGGTGGTTATGTGCAAAGTGCCTATCAATATTCCATTGGTGATCGAACTGGCCAAAAAAGTCGAAGTCGGGCTCTACGCGATCGACAGCTTTTTCTACCAGCAAACGCCGCGGGCCGGGCTCTACCTGGGTTTTGGTGCCATCGAAACCCTGGACATCGACATCGCCCTGGACCGCTTGCGCGACATTCTGCAACAGGTGGCCTGATCGATTGGACTGCGGTTTTATCCGGCGATTGGCTATTGGCGGCCCACAGGTGCAGGCCTATCCTGCATAAGCGTTATCCCTCAGTGAGCAGGATTCGTCCGGCCTGATTCAGGAGTGTGAGCAATGTCCAACGAAGTGATCAATACCGTAAAGGTGCAGGCCGCCGCCGGCCGCTCGGAAGAACTGGGTAAGCAACTGCAAAAGATTGTCGACACCCTGCGTCAACAACCGGGCTGTGATTCCTATATGGTCGACCGCTGCCCAGAGGACAGCAACCGCTGGACCGTCAGCGCCCGCTGGCAGTCGGAAGCGGCCATGCAGATGCATTTCAACTGCCCTGAAGTACAAGGCTTTATTGGCCTGATCGACAACCAATTGGCTAATTCCGTCGACTTCAACAGCTTCCCCATCCGCTAAACCCTTTGTAACCGCGCGAGGCTGCGTCCGGCGCTGTAGCAGCTGTCGAGCCCGCGAGGCTGCGTCCGGCGCTTGTAGCAGCTGTCGAGCCTGCGAGGCTGCGTTCGGCGCTTGTAGCAGCTGTCGAGCCTGCGAGGCTGCGTTCGGCTGCGGAGCAGTCGTAAACCCGGCACACGCGGTACTCATGACACACCACGCAAGCTGATTTTACGACTGCTCCGCAGCCGAACGCAGCCTCGCAGGCTCGACAGCTGCTACAGCGCCGAACGCAGCCTCGCGCTGCTCGGCAGCTGCTACATCAATCATGTGTGGGATTGGTCCCTTCACCTTCGCGAATATTGGCTGTTTGATTGGCCCGGACTGCGGATTATCGTTGTTTCTGACAACTAACCACCGCAGGTACAGAACCATGAAAGCTTTGCGTTTCCTTGCTGCTCCGCTAGCCGCCCTTGCCCTGACCGTATCCGCGGCCGCCATTGCTCACGAAGGCCCTTCAGAGAAGGTCACGGTTTTGCAGGATGAAGCGCTGAAAAACGTGCCCGGCAAAAAAGCCATGATGATCGAGGTCGACTACAAGCCTGGCCAATCCTCGATTGCCCATAAGCATGAAGGCACTGCCATGGCGTACGTCCTTTCCGGCTCGATCATTTCTCAAGTGAAGGGTGAGAAAGCGATCACCTACAAGACCGGGCAGTATTGGTACGAACCGGCCGGTTCAGAACACTTGGTCTCGAAAAACGCCAGTGCGACCAAGCCTGCCAAACTGCTGGTGTTCATGGTGTTGTCCCCGGACGAAAAAGTATTGATCCCCTTGGAAAACTGATAGCTGAAGGAATAGCCATAAACAAAAAGGCCCGAATTAACTTTCCGGGTCTTTTTATTTCCCGGCGTAATGACCGGGCCTCGTTTAAACCCAATTAAACTATTGGTCACCCAAGAAGTGCTGTTATTGGCTTTTTCATTCAGTGGCGACAGGTTTAGTCTGGAAACACGCCGGACAATCCGGCACTACAACTTTGCGACTCAAGTTGTTTCACTGGAGAAACACCATGAAACTTGCGCTTGTCAGTACATTAACAATGACCGTTCTGTTGACGGGTTGCTCCGTTCCCACAGCGCCAAAAGCCGTGTCGTCACTGGACGGCCTCTTCACCGAACCGGTTGGCCGCAGCAGCGCCACGCACGTTCCCAACGGCAGCCAGGTGTCGTTGGGCATCGTCTACAGCCGCAACACCCAGGCCAACCGCGCCTACCTGCAGCAATACCAGGCCAACGCCGGCACCGGTTTCGGCCGGAGCCTGCTGGTGCAGCCGATCCACGACGCCTACGTGGCCACCTCCAGGCCGGACCATGCGGTGGACTGGGTAAAGGCATCCTTGCAACGTCAGTTCGGCTCGGTGACGGTGTACCCGGACATGCAAAGCCTCAAAGCGGCGAAGCCGGACGTGGTTGCCATTGTCGACGCCCGCAGCCAATTGATGACGTCACGCAGTTCGGATATCGAGGCACATGTGAGTGCGGAGTTCTATGACTCGAACTTCAATTACATGGGTACTGCGCAAGGGCATGATGCCAAAGTGCTGAGTCCGTTGTGGGCAGATTACAAACGTAGCGAAGAGATCGTGGCGGATATTAATGAACAACAGAATGTTCAAGTTAGGGCATTGCAAAAGTTTGACCAGTCGCTCAGTAATTTATTGACCAGACCGACAGATAGAGTGTCGATGATCGACAATAGTTCGGGGCATAAGTTGTATTAAGGCGAATGGCCTCTTCGCGGGCAAGCCTCGCTCCTACGCATCTCCTGTAGGAGCGAGCGGTGCGGCGACCCGACTTGCCCGCGAAGAGGCCCGCCCCAACAACACAAAACCTTCAGACAAAAAAAACCCCGCATCTCTCAATGCGGGGCTTTTTCATTCATCGCCTGATCAGGCAGCCGGTTCCAGCTCGGCAGCTGCAGTGACAGGTGCAGGCACTACCGCTTGCCCACTCAACGCCAGATCCAGCAACTCACGGTTGGCCACCGCATACATCGCGTAGTCAGTGCCGCTCGCCGCACGGATCTCAACCAGCATCGCGCGCCAGCGTTCGATCATGCCGTTGTGCTCTTTCATCCACAGCGCCAGGCGTGTTTCCACGTCCTGGGTGCCGTCGCCCTGCTGCAGGACCGAGATGGTGATCGCACGCTGTTGCCAGTCGACGTCATCACGGAACGCTTCACGGGCCAGGGCCTGCCAGTTGTTTTCAACCGGCAGAGCGCTGATCTGTTGCAGGTACCAGGTGATGTCCAGCGCGCTGCCCACAGCGAAGTAGGCTTTCGCCACGTCCGCAGGGTTCTGGCCAGTCACGTCGGAGGCCTCGATGATCGGCAGCAGCGTGTACAGGTGCGAAGTGCCAGCCACCATGCGCGCGAGCAACTCCGGCACACCGGCTTCGACGTACGCCTGATAACGGGCCTGCCAGTTCTCGTGGATCTCGCCACTCAGCAGTTCGTCGAGCTTGAGACCCAACTCCTTCAGATGCGGGCCGAAATGAGCGACGTCACGGGCAGCGTTCTGCTCGTTGCGACGGGCACGCAGGAACCAGCGCGTAGCGCGACGGCCCAGACGCATCAGCTCGTCCATCAGCTCCAGTTGCACGTCGGCGGCGACCTGGTAGTCCAGGGCTTCTATCTGCCGGAACCAGTGCGGGAGGTGGAAGATATCCCGAACTATTACATAGGCACCCGCCACATTCGCCGGGCTCATGCCGGTCGACTCTTTGAGTCGTTGAACGAAGGTGATGCCCATGTGGTTCACCAGATCGTTGGCGATCTGGGTGCTGACGATTTCGCGCTTCAGACGGTGACGGCGCATGGCTTCGGAGAACTTGCTCACCAGGCTCGGCGGGAAAGCGGTTTCCATGTCGCGCGTCAAGTAGTCGTCGTCCGGCACCTGGGAGTTGAGCAGCGCTTCCTTGAGGTCGATCTTGCTGTAGGAGATCAGCACCGACAGCTCGGCACGGGTCAGGCCGTGGCCTTCCGCGAGGCGTTCGTTGATCGCTTCTTCAGCCGGCAGGAACTCGATGGCACGATCCAGCTTGCCGCGGCCTTCCAGATCGTTCATCAGACGCTTGTATTCGGCAATCCGCACGAAAGCACGACGGGCCGCCAGGGACAGCGCCTGAGTCTGCTTGTAGTTGTTGCCCAGTACCAGGTTGCCGACTTCGTCGGTCATGCTCGCCAGCAACTGGTTACGTTGCTTGTCGGTCATGTCACCGGCCTGAACCACTTCGTTCAGCAGGATCTTGATGTTCACTTCGTGGTCGGAGCAGTCCACGCCACCGGCGTTGTCGATGAAGTCGGTGTTGGAACCGCCGCCATTGAGACCGAATTCGACACGGCCCAGTTGGGTCATACCGAGGTTACCGCCCTCGCCCACAACTTTGCAGCGCAGTTCGTTGCCGTTCACGCGAAGTGCATCGTTGGCCTTGTCGCCGACATCGGCGTGGCTTTCGCTGCTGGCTTTGACGTAAGTACCGATACCGCCGTTCCACAACAGGTCTACCGGCGCCTTGAGCAAGGCATTCAGCAGTTCGGTCGGGGTCAGCTTGTCAGCCTGGATGTCGAAACGCTCTTTCATCTGCGGGGAAATCGCGATGCTTTTCGCGCTACGGGAGAAGATCCCGCCGCCTTCGGACATGATGCTGGTGTCGTAATCCGACCACGCCGAACGCGGTAGGTCGAACAGGCGCTGACGCTCGGCGAAGCTGTTCGCAGGCTCCGGGTTCGGGTCGATGAAGATGTGCAGGTGGTTGAACGCGGCAACCAGTTGCAGCGTCTCGGACATCAACAGGCCGTTACCGAACACGTCACCGGCCATGTCGCCGACACCGACCACGGTGATGCTGTCTTTCTGGACATTGATGCCGCGCTCGCGGAAGTGACGTTGCACGCCAACCCACGCGCCCTTGGCGGTAATGCCCATCTTCTTGTGGTCGTAACCGGCCGAGCCGCCCGATGCGAAGGCATCGCCGAGCCAGAAGCCGTAGTCGATGGCGATACCGTTGGCGATGTCGGAGAAGGTTGCAGTGCCCTTGTCCGCAGCGACCACCAGGTACGGGTCATCGTCGTCATGACGCACGACGTTGGCCGGAGGAACCAGCGCGCCGTCCTTCAGGTTGTCGGTGATGTCCAACAGGCCCGAAATGAAGATGCGGTAGCAGGCGATGCCCTCGGCCGCGATCTCGTCACGGCTGCCGCCCAGTGGCAGGCGACGCGGCAGGAAGCCGCCCTTGGCGCCGACCGGCACGATGACCGAGTTCTTCACCTGCTGGGCTTTTACCAGGCCCAGGACTTCTGTACGGAAGTCTTCTTCACGGTCAGACCAGCGCAGACCACCGCGAGCAACGTTGCCAAAGCGCAGGTGCACGCCTTCGACGCGTGGCGAGTAAACGAAGATTTCGAACTTCGGTACCGGCTTCGGCAGCTCGGGAATCTGGTGCGGGTTGAACTTGAAGCTGAAGTAGGACTTGTTCTTGCCGTTCGCATCGGTCTGGTAGAAGTTGGTCCGCAACGTGGCCTTGATCAGGTCCAGGTAGCGACGCAGGATGCGGTCTTCGTTCAGCACCTGGACTTCGTCCAGAGCGGCAATGATCGCGTGTTCCAGGCGTTGCTGCTTGTCTTCCAGATCGTCGCTGGTCAGCTTGCGCGCCAGGTAGAAGCGGGTCTTGAACAACCGGGTCAACTCGCGAGCGATGTCGGTGTGGTTGTTCAGGGTGCTGGCGATGTAACCCAGGTCGAAGCCCAGACGAATCTGCTTCATGTAACGGGCGTAGGCGCGCAGCAGCGCAACATCGCGCCATGGCAGGCCGGCGGTCAGCACCAGACGGTTGAACGCATCGTTCTCGGCATCGCCACGCACGATGTGGACAAACGCGTCCTGCAAGGTGTCGTTGAGTTGCTGGATGTCGAGTTCCAGGCCTTCGGCAGCAGTGAACGCGAAATCGTGAATCCAGAACTCGCGGCCGTTGTTGTGACGCAGGCGATACGGGAATTCACCCAACACGCGCAGACCGAGGTTTTCCAGGATCGGCAACACATCGGACAGTGCCAGCGGCGTATCAGCGTGATAAAGCTTGCAGTGCAGTTCGCGTTGACCGGACACCTGACCCAGTGGCTGATAGAAGCTCATCACCAGTGGATTTTTTTCGGTCAGGCTCAGCAGGTGCTGCATGTCGACCACCGCCGAATGCGCGGCGAAGCGCTCGCGGTACCCGGCCGGGAAGCCTTTCGGGAAATCGGCCAGCACGTTGGTGCCGCTCGCCTCACCGAAGCTTTCAACCGTCAGGCTCGCGTAATCGTCCTGCCAACTGCGGCAGGCTTGAACCACTTCTTTTTCCAGCAGAACCGGATCGATGTCGAGACGGTTCTTCGGATCGACGCGCAGAATCAGCTGCACGCGGGCCAGCACGGACTCGGAGAAGAAAGTCCAGAACTCGCAATCCGAGGCTTTCAGGCGATCCATCAGCACTTGCTGGATCTTCTGGCGCACTTCGGTGGAGTAGATGTCACGTGGCACGTAGGCCAGGCAGTAGCAGAAACGGCCGTACGGGTCTTTGCGCAGGAACACGCGAATCTTGTTGCGTTCCTGGATCTGCACGATCGACATCACGGTGCTGAACAGCTCGTCCACCGGGGTCTGGAACAGATCGTCGCGCGGCAGCACTTCGACCACTTGCGCCAATTCCTTGCCCAAGTGAGCCTTGGGCTGGAAGCCGGAACGGCGTTCGATTTCTTCGACCTTGCGGCGGATGTACGGAATGACCCGCACGCTCTCGCCATACACCGAAGAGGTGTACAAGCCCATGAAACGGCATTCCTTGATGACTTTGCCGTCGGCATCGATTTCACGGATCGACACGTAATCCGGGTAGGCCGGACGGTGTACACGGCTTGGGTGTGCAGCCTTGGCGAACGACAACAGGGTCGGTTCACGCAGGTAGTTCACGGCGTAGTCTTCGATGCGCAGGTCATCGTAGGTCAGGCCGGTGCGCAGCAGTTTGGTCAGACCGAGGAAGGAATCCTGGTCGTAGACGATGTGGCCACCGTCGACTTCATCGCGAACCACGAACTCTTCATAGCCCAGGAACGTGAAGTGGTTGCCCACCAGCCATTCCAGGAAGCTTTTGATTTCGGCTTTTTCTTCAGGATCGACCGCGAACTGGCTGCTGTCCATTTGGCTCAGGATTTCCTGGACCTTGGCTTTCATCGGTTCAAAATCGGTGACCGCGACGCGGACTTCACCGAGAACCTGCTCCAGCTCTTTGGTCAGGACATTGAGCTCGGCCGCGTTGGCGCAACGGTCGATTTCCAGGTACATCAGCGATTCTTGCAGAATGCCTTCGCCCTGGGTGCCTTTCGGCAGGATTTCCAGCAGCTCGCCCTTGCTGCCGCGACGCACGCTCAGCACAGTGGTTTGCAGGGTATGAATGCTGTAGCCGCGACGGTTCAGCTCGGTACGCACCGAATCCACCAGAAATGGCAGGTCGTGGTGCAGCACTTCGACCGCAGTGTGGGTCGACTGCCAGCCGTGACGCTCGTAATCCGGGTTGTAGACGCGAACCTGCGGTTGCGCGTGATCGAAGCGCTCAAGCAGGCGCCACGCAGAAAGGGTGCAGCCGGCGAGGTCGGACAACCGACGCTGGGTCAGCTCGTCCAGGGAAATGATGCCGAAGAATTGTTCAGCGAACAGCGCCACTTGTGGCAGTGCCTGTTCACTGATGTGCTGGGCCAGTGCCGCTTGCAGTTGGTGCTGGAAGTCGGCTTTGCTGGCTGCGGTGAAGAACGCCATCTGTGGTACTCCGCTTGGGCTTGTTATTGATGGAAGCGTCGCGTGCAAAACCCCTTTCGGGGCGATCCGTCACCCTGTTCCTGATTCTCGGGCAGAGGAAACAGGATGACAGGTGGGTGAAGCTGGACGAGACACTCAGGTCACATTCACCTTCCATGAAGGGTTATCGGCAAAAACGCCTGTGCGATGAATTGCACAATGCCTTTACGGATATCCATTCGATGCGCAGCTTAACGAGTGCGGCAAGGCCTGTGCTTGCGGCGCTGCGACATATTCGGTCATCGGTACGCAGCTCGCGTCATATGCCTCGAACAACACTAGCAGTCGTGCAGCAAAACGGGCGTTTTATCCCCGGTTTTACGGCACATCCGTACCAGAAATGACCAGCAGCACGCCAAGTGTTCTCGACACATCTTCTGACACTCAGACAAGCAGAAATTCCCGAGGGCTGGCAGAATCGCCTTTTATTGCGTTCACACCGCTCGCCGAGCCAGGATTTTCCCATGCAAATGACCACCTCACTCTTGATCGTCAACCCGTGCGATGACGAAGAAGACAACATGGCCATGCTCTGCTGCCACAGCGAACAGGGCGACATGTTCCTGATGACCCGCTACCCGGACGAAGACGAGCTGGAAATCACCCTCGACGGCGAGCCTTCGACACTGGACGGCATGAAAGTGACGCTAAGCGCTACCCGGCTGCTGATTGAAATCGCAGCGGCGGATGCCGATGCGTTGAATGGGGATGATTCGCTGGAGATCATTCACAGCACGGATGCGGGCGATCTGGCGGAAGTTGAATTGACCTTGCAGAACATCCTTAAAGGCACCGGCACCTATATAAGCGAGATTTGATGGCGTCTGAGCGGGCGCCTTCGCGGGCAAGCCTCGCTCCTACAGGTATTGAGTCAGACGCATTATCTGCGGGCGCTACTGACCTTGTAGGAGCGAGGCTTGCCCGCGAAGGCGTCCGAAAGCACACCGTAATACCCCACCCCTACAAATCTCCAACAATTTCACCCACCTATTCCCACACTTTGCTCAAAATGCCGTTAGTCGCCGCCCCCTGCGATGGATTAAAGTAACGCCCCCAGCCCTGGCGTTATTCGAACGCCTTCGGTCACCCTTTCCAGGAACAGTCATCGATGGAACATCGTGAAGCGCTGCTAGCGCTGCGAACCTTTCTTTCAACGCAGATTCTCGGCCAGGAAAAACTCATCGAGCGCTTGCTCATCGCCTTGCTCGCCGACGGCCACATGCTGGTCGAGGGCGCCCCGGGGCTGGCCAAGACCAAAGCCATCAAAGAACTCGCCGAAGGCATCGAAGCCCAGTTCCATCGCATTCAGTTCACCCCCGACCTGCTGCCGGCCGACATTACCGGCACGGAAATCTATCGCCCGGAAACTGGCAGTTTCGTGTTCCAGCAAGGCCCGATCTTCCATAACCTGGTGCTGGCGGATGAAATCAACCGCGCCCCGGCCAAGGTTCAGTCCGCCCTGCTCGAAGCCATGGGCGAACGCCAGGTCAGCGTCGGGCGCAGCACGTACGAGCTGTCGCCGCTGTTTCTGGTGATGGCCACGCAAAACCCGATCGAACAGGAAGGCACCTACCCGCTGCCTGAAGCCCAGCTCGACCGTTTCCTGATGCACGTGAAAATCGGTTTCCCGGACGCCGCCGTCGAGCGCCGAATCCTGCAACAGGCCCGTGGCGAAGCCCTTAACGGCGAAACCAAGCCCGAGCGCCGGGTCAGCCAGCAGGCGATTTTTGCCGCACGCAAGGAAATCCTCGGTCTGTACATGGCCGACGCCGTGGAGGAATACCTCGTGCAACTGGTCATGGCCACGCGCACCCCGGCCAAGTTCGACCCGGAGATGGCCGAATGGATTGCCTACGGCGCCAGTCCCCGCGGCTCGATTGCCCTCGATCGCTGCGCCCGGGCCCACGCTTGGCTGGCCGGTCGCGACTTCGTCAGCCCGGAAGACATTCAGGCGGTGTTGTTCGACGTGTTGCGCCACCGCATCATCCTTTCCTTTGAAGCCGAAGCCGCTGGCATCGATCAGGACCGGGTGGTCCAGCGGATTCTCGACGTCGTAGCCGTCGCTTGACCCCGATGAACGCCCTCCTGCCGCCCGAGCCGGGCATCCGCGTCAGCCTCGCCGAGCTGATCGAGATGCGCCATCGCGTGCGCGAAGTGCAGCTGTTTTCCACGCCGAGCCAGCGCAGCCCGCTGATCGGCCTGCACCACTCCAAGCTGCGCGGCCGCGGCGTGGACTTCGATCAGGTGCGGGTCTATCAGGCCGGCGATGATGTGCGAAGCATCGACTGGCGCGTCACCGCCCGCACCCAGGAACCCCACACCAAGCTGTTTCACGAAGAACGCGAGCGGCCGATTTTCATCATGGTCGAGCAAAGCCGTCGGCTGTTTTTCGGCTCCGGGCTGATGTTCAAATCGGTGCTCGCCGCCCAGGCTGCGAGTCTGATTGGCTGGGCAGCCCTTGGCCATAACGACCGGGTGGGCGGGCTGGTGTTCGGCGACAACGAGCACTACGAGATCAAGCCCCGGCGCAGCAAACAAAGCCTGCTGCAACTGCTCAACCGTCTGGTGCGGGTCAATCAGTCGCTGCACACCGAAAACGAACAGAATCGCGATTCCCTCAACCTGGCATTGCGTCGTGCGCGGGAAGTGCTGCGCCCCGGAAGTCTGGTGATCGTGATCTGTGATGAACGCGCATTGACCGAAGGTTCTGAACAGCAACTGAGCCTGTTGTCGCGCCATTGCGACCTGTTGCTGCTGCCGCTGTCCGACCCGCTGGACCACGCCCTGCCTGCTGCCGGGCTTCTGCGCTTCGCCGAGCGCGGCGCGCAATTGGAACTCGACACGCTGAATTTCGACCTGCGCCAGACTTACCGCGCCCAGGCCGAAGCGCGCATCGCCCGCTGGGAATTGCTCGCGCAAAAGCTGCGCGTATTGCTGATGCCGCTGAGCACCCAGAGCTCGATGGTCGAGCAACTGCGCGAGTACCTGAACCCACAGAAGCCGGGGAAAGGTCGATGAGCAGCCTCGATCAACTGCAACCGCTGATCTCCCCGCCTCCCATCGAGTTCTGGCCGCCCGCGCCCGGCTGGTGGCTGTTGCTGTTGTTGTTGCCGCTGATCGGTTTCGGGCTATGGAAGGCGCGGCGATTCATTCCGGACAAACGTCCGATCGTACGCGCCGAACAACCGCTGGACCCGGTGCGCATCGCCGCACTCGCCGAACTGGCGCGGATGCCAAAACCCTACGACGGCGCACCCGCCGGCGCCTGGTTGCAGCAACTCAATGGCCTGCTCAAACGCCTGTGCCGCAACCATTACCCCTACAGCCAGAGCCATACCCTCAACGGGCGCAAATGGCTGGCGTTCCTCGACAACCGCTGCCCGGCCGCCGGCCTGACCCGCTGGATGGTGCTGGTCGAAGGCGCCTACAAACCCGAATGCAAACTTGACGACAAGGCCATCGCCGGCCTCACCCAGGCCGTCGACACCTGGATTCGCAAACATGTTTGAGTTCGCCTGGCCGTGGATCTTTGCCCTGCTGCCGCTGCCCTGGTTGATGCGCGTCCTGCTGCCGGTGGCCGACAGTGGCGAACCGGCGCTCAAAGTCAGCTTCCTCAATGACCTTGAAGGCCTGGCCCGCCGCCGTGCCCGGGCCAACCTGCCAGCCTGGCGCCAGCAAGCGCCGTTCATTCTGTTATGGCTGTTGTTGCTGATAGCCGCGGCGCGCCCGCAATGGCTGGGCGAGCCACTGCCGATTGCCGCCAGTGGTCGCGATCTTCTGGTGGCGGTGGACGTGTCCGGCTCCATGGATTTCCCCGACATGCAGTGGCAGGACGAGGACGTCAGCCGACTGTCGCTGGTTCAGCATTTGCTCGGCGACTTCCTTGAACGTCGTGACGGCGATCGCGTCGGCCTGATCCTCTTCGGCAGCCAGGCTTACCTTCAAGCGCCGCTGACCTTCGACCGGCACACCGTGCGGGTGTGGCTCGACGAAGCGCGCATCGGCATCGCCGGCAAGAACACCGCCATTGGCGATGCCATCGGCTTGGCCCTCAAACGGCTGCGCATGCGACCGGCCCAGAGCCGTGTGCTGATTCTGGTCACCGACGGTGCCAACAACGGCGGTGAAATCGATCCGCTGACGGCGGCGCGGCTGGCGGCAAAAGAAGGCGTGAAAATCTACCCGATCGGCATCGGCGCCGACCCGGAGCAAAGTGGCACCTTGGGTTTCCTCGGGATCAATCCGAGCCTGGACCTGGACGAACCGGCGTTGAAGGCCATCGCCCAAGCCACCGGCGGCCAGTACTTTCGCGCCCACGATGGCAAAGAATTGCAGACGATCAAGGACACCCTCGACAAACTGGAGCCGGTGACTCAGCAACCGACCCAGGCCCGCCCGGCGCAGGCGTTGTATCACTGGCCTTTGGCGATGGCGCTGCTGCTGAGCATGTTGCTGGTGGTGCGCGAGCGTTGGCCGGACAACCCGCTGCAGCGACTGTTTACCAAGGATCTGTTTTTGCAAACGCAACTGCCTGACTGGCGCCAGCGGCTGAAACGCCTGCGTCTGCGGAGGCGCCGATGAGTGCGCTGTGGCCGTACTGGTTCCGCCCCTGGTGGCTGCTGTTGTTGCCGTTGCTGGGCTTGTTGCTCTGGCAACTCTGGCATCGGCAAAAACGCGCCGGGCGCTGGCAGATGATCCTGCCGCCGGCCTTTCACGCTGCCTTGTTGAGCGGTGGAAACGGTCGCGACAGCAAGCTGCCGTGGGTCGTCCTCGGCGTGGCGTGGGTGCTGACCATCCTGGCCTTGCTGGGGCCGAGTTGGGAGCGCGTCGAACAAATCAGTCAGAAACCTGCCGACCCGCTGGTCGTCGTGCTTGAGTTGACCCCGGAAATGCTCGCCACCGACGTTGCGCCGAACCGACTCGAACAGGCCCGACGCAAACTGTTGGACCTGCTGCAAATCCGCAGCGACGCCCAAACCGCCATCGTCGTCTACGCCGGCAGCGCCCACACCTTGGTGCCCCTGTCGGATGACCTTTCGACCAGCCGCAATCTGCTGGACGCACTCAAGCCTTCGCTGATGCCCGCGGCCGGCCATCGCGCCGATCTTGGGGTGACCAAGGCCCTGGCCCTGCTGAATCAAGGCGCTTTGGGTGAAGGCCGGATCCTGTTGATCGGTTCAACCCTGACGGAGCTGGAACGTGAAGGCATTCACCAGGCGCTGGACAGAAAATCGACACAGTTTCTGATGCTCGGAATCGGCACCGCCGAAGGCGCACCGGTCGCCCAAGAGGATGGCAGTTTCCTCAAGGACGATCAGGGCGCGATTCTGGTGCCACACCTGGACAGTCCGAGTCTCAAAGCCTTTGCCAACGAACTCGGCGGACGCTATCGCCCGGCGCGCCTGGGCGATACCGACCTGCGTGGGCTCGGCCTGCTCGACGGTCCACGCTCGCTGCGCAACGACGGCCAGACCTTGCGCCTGGACACCTGGGCCGATCAGGGTTACTGGTTGCTGCTGCCGCTGTTGTTACTGGCGGCGTGCGCCGGTCGCCGTGGCTGGTTGTTCTGCCTGCCTTTACTGTTCCTGCTGCCGCAACCGAGCTATGCCTTCGACTTCGAAGACTTGTGGCTGCGCCCCGATCAACGGGGCCTGCACTTACTCAGGCAAGGCCATCCGGCCAAGGCTTCGCAGCATTTCGAAGATGCGCAGTGGCAAGGCGTGGCGCTGTATGAGGCCGGCGACTACAGCGGCGCCGCCCAGCGGTTCGCCGAGGGCAACGACGCCCACGCCCACTACAATCGAGGCAACGCCCTGGCCAAAAGCGGTGAGCTGGAAGCGGCGCTCGATGCTTACGATCAGGCACTGGAGCGGCAACCGGATTTGCGCCCGGCACAAACCAATAAGGCACTGGTGGAAAATCTGCTGAAGCAGAAAAACGCACCGCCGGTTGAGCCGCAGAAATCCGCGGATGACGACGCCGAGACCAGTGCGCAGGAACCGCCACCGGGTGCCGCCACGCAACCGGCGGACATTGACCACCCGAAATCCGACGCCGGACAGACCACGCCGGACGCCGGGCAGCAGGCCTCAACGCCGCCGAAACCGGGCGCCAATGAAGTTCCGGGCAGTGAACTGGGCGATGAGCAAACCACCACGCCACCGCTGCGTCCGGCCAGCGACAATATCGATGGCGAACAGCGTCAGGCGCTGGAGCAATGGCTGCGCAAGATCCCGGATGACCCAGGTGAATTGCTCAGGCGCAAATTCTGGTACGAACAGCAACAACATCAGGATCAGGAAAAAACTCGATGACCCGCTTCACCCTTTTCATGCTCGCCCTGCTGTTCTGCACCGTTCAGGCCCAGGCAGCGGCGCTGGTCGCCAGTGTGGATCGCAGTCGCCTGAGTTCCGGCGAGACGGTCGAACTGACCCTGGAATCCAACGACGTGACGCAGTTCGGCAAGCCTGACCTGGCACCGCTGGAACCGCTGTTCGAAGTGCGTGGCACCCGCCAGGTCAACCAACTGACGACCCTCAACGGCGACAATCGCGCCACCACGCGCTGGATCATCACCTTGCTGCCGAAGGCAAACGGCAGCGTGACGATTCCACCGCTGCAACTGGGCGAGGTGCAGAGTCAGCCGATCACCGTGCAAGTGGTCGAGAGCGAAACCCAGGACACCACGAACAAACTGGCCCCGGTGTTCATCGATGCCAGCCTCGACCAGACCAGCGTGTACGTGCAGGCCCAGGCCATCCTGACGTTGCGCATCTACCATTCGGTGTCGCTGTACGACGACAGCAGCTTGACCCCGTTGCAGATTCCCGATGCGCGTATCGAACAACTCGGCGAGTCGCGCACGTACGAGAAAGTCATCAACAATCTGCGGCATGGCGTCATCGAAATGCGCTATGCGATCTACCCGCAACACAGCGGCGAACTGACCATTCCGGCGCAGATGTTCAGTGCCACGCTCGTCGACGCGCAGCCCGTTCAGGACGCCGCCACCCAGGTGCCGAAATCCGGAAAACTGATGCGCGTCAGCTCCTCCCCGATTCTGCTGACGGTCAAAGCCAAACCCATCACTTACCCTGCCGACCTGCCATGGCTGCCGGCCCGCAGCCTGAGCCTGAGCGAAAGCTGGAACCCGGAGCCGGACCACGCGCAGGTGGGTGATTCTCTGACCCGCAGCCTGACCTTGAAAGCCGAAGGCCTGGCCAGCTCACAACTGCCGCCGCTGCCCGCCACCGACGTCAACGGTCTGCGGCGCTATCCGGACCAACCGGTGCTGAGCAACCAAACCACCGAGCGCGGCTTGATCGGCAGTCGTGAAGATCGCGAAGCGCTGGTACCGGGCCGCAGTGGCGCAGTCGAGCTGCCCGCGGTGGAAGTGGTCTGGTGGAACACCTTCGAAGATCACCTGGAACACAGCAGCCTGCCGGCCCGAAGCCTGCAAGTGGCGAGTAATCCAAGCATGGTGGTCGATACGCCGACGAACACCGCGCAAGTGAATGCTGGCGTCGACAGCGAAATCCTTTGGCGCTGGAAACTCAGCACCTTGATCCTGGCCTGCACCACCCTGCTCGGCTTCGGTCTCTGGTGGCGCGGTCGCTGGCAACCGGCCGTGCTGCGTGCCGCGCAGACCGGCCCGAGCCCGCGTACCGTCCTCGACGAACTCAAGCGAGCCTGCCAGGCCAACGATTCCCACGCCACCCGCCAGGCCCTCGACGCCTGGGCCCGGCAACAACCGGAAACCCTCGCCGACATGGCCGCCCGCTTCGTGCCACTGTCCGACGCGCTGGACGGCTTGAACGGCGCGCTCTACAGCGAAACCGGCCAGCACTGGCAAGGCGAAGAATTGTGGCGAGCGATCAAGGCGATCCCGATTGCCGAGCGGGTTCAGGATCCGGTGGGTGACAGCGGACTCCCGCCGCTTTACCCCAAATAATCACCGTCACTGCACTCCCTGTAGCAGCTGGCGAAGCCTGCGTCCGGCTGCGCAGCAGTCGTAAATGCGGCTTGCGCGGTTTGTCTGATACACCGCATGCGCTGATTTTACGACTGCTTCGCAGCCGGACGCAGGCTTCGCCAGCTGCTACACGGTTGTGTGTTGGCCACATCCAACGCGTTTGCCCGTAAACTCTCTCCCCTTTCGCCGCCCTCATTTTCCTCGCGGCCATTACCTTATTTCCTACGGAGTTCGCCTTGCGTCTGTTTCATACCTCCGACTGGCACCTTGGGCAGAACCTGCACGGCCAGGAACGCGATTTCGAGCACGCCTGCTTTCTCGACTGGCTGCTGAGCCAGCTGAAGCTGGACCAGCCCGATGTGCTGTTGATCGCCGGCGATATCTTCGACACGGTCAACCCGCCGGTCAAAGCCCAGGAACGCCTTTACGAATTCATCGTCAGCGCCCACGAGCAGCAACCGTTGCTGACCATCGTGATCATCGCCGGCAACCACGACTCCGGCTCGCGGATCGAACTGCCCGCGCCATTGATGCGCCGATTGCGCACCCACGCGCTGGGCCGAGTGCTGTGGCTGGATGACGGCCAACTGGATGCCGAGCGGCTGTTGCTGCCATTGCCGGATGCCAGCGGAGAAATTGCCGGCTGGTGCCTGGCGCTGCCGTTTTTGCGGCCCGCCGAAGTCACCGGCGCGCAGTTGGGCGACAACTACTTGCGCGGCATCGGTCAGGTTCACGAATGGCTGATCGAAGCCGCCAATGCCAAACGCAAGCCGGGCCAGGCGCTGATTGCCATCAGCCATGCGCACATGGCCGGTGGTTCCGTCTCGGAAGACTCCGAGCGCAGCCTGATCATCGGCAATGCCGAAGCCCTGCCCGCCAGCCTGTTCGGGCCAAGCATCAGCTATGTCGCGCTGGGGCATTTGCACAAGCCACAAAAGGTCAACGGTGAAGAACGCATCCGCTACAGCGGCTCGCCGATTCCGTTGTCTTTCTCCGAAATCGGGTATCAGCATCAGATTCTCGACGTCACGCTCGACGGCGAAACCCTGGTCAGCGTCGAACCGAAACTGATCCCCCGCGCAGTCAACCTGCAACGTATCGGTCCGGCACCCCTGGCCGAGATCCTGCTGCAGCTGGCCGAGCTGCCGAACATCGACTTGCTCGCCGATATCCAGCGCCAGCCGTGGCTGGAAGTTCGCGTGCGGCTCGACGAACCGCAACCCGACTTGCGTCATCAAGTAGAAACCGCCCTGCAAGGCAAAGCCGTGCGCCTGGTGCGCATCGCCGCCGAATACGCCGGCAACGGCAGTCGCGAAGGCGTTGATGACGGCACCACGCTGATTGAGCTGGACCAGCTCACGCCTCAGGAATTGTTCAGTCGCGCCTGGCAAGACAGCTACGGCAGCGAGGTCGATGAGCAGACGCTGAAGGACTTTGCCGAGCTGTTGCAGGATGTGCAGATGGAGAGCGAACAACCATGAAGATCCTCGCGATCCGCCTGAAAAACCTCGCCTCGCTGGCCGGGCCGTTTGAAATCGACTTCACCGCTGAACCGCTGGCGAGCGCCGGCCTGTTCGCGATCACCGGGCCGACCGGCGCCGGTAAAAGCACCTTGCTCGACGCCTTGTGCCTTGCACTGTTTGGCGCCGTACCGCGGTTGAGCAACGCCCAGGTGTCGGCCAAAGCGCCGGATGCCGACGGCGAAATCAGCACCGGCGACCCGCGCACCTTGCTGCGTCGTGGCACCGGCGAAGGCTATGCCGAAGTGGATTTCGTCGGCATCGACGGCCGTCGTTACCGCGCACGCTGGGAGGCCAATCGTGCTCGCGAAAAAGCTGGCGGCAAGCTGCAAGCCAGCCGTCAGAGTCTGCGCGACATCGATCAGGATCAGCTGCTGGCCAGTCAGAAAGTCGAGTTCAAAACCCAGCTCGAAGCCGTGCTGGGCCTGAACTTCGAACAGTTCACCCGCGCCGTGCTGCTGGCCCAGAGCGAGTTCAGTGCCTTCCTCAAGGCCAACGACAACGAACGCAGCGAACTGCTGGAAAAGCTCACCGACACCGCGCTGTACACGCGCCTCGGTCGCCGCGCTTTCGACAAAGCCAAAGATGCCCGTGAAGCGCACAAACTGCTGCAGGATCAGGCCACGGGCGTGACGCCGCTGTCACCCGAAGCCCGGGCCGAGCTTGATGAACGCTTCAATGAGGCGCAGCAGCAACTCAAGACCCAGCAAGCGCAGCTCAAACAGCTTGAATTGCAGCACACCTGGCTCAAGGACCTGCGTCAATTGCAGGACGAGCAACAGAGCGCCACCGAGCAACTGACCAGCGCCCGCCAGCACTGGGAAAGCCTGGCTGGCGAACGGTTGAAACTGACTCGCCTGGAACAACTGGCCCCGCAGCGACACCAGTTCGCCCGCAAGACCGAACTCACCACCCAGCTCACTCCGCTGGCAGCGCAGATTCAGCAGCACACACAACAGCAAGCCGAGTTGAACGAGCGTCAGGCGCAACTCGAACAGAGTTTGAGCGCCGCGCAGACCGCGCTGGTCGAAGCCCAAAGCCAACACACCGCAAAGGCGCCGCTGCTGCGACAGGCCTTTGAAGCGCAAAGCACCCTCGCCCGGCTGGTCAAAGACGCCAGTGCGAGCGCAGACCTCAAGCAACAAGCGGAACTGGCCAGTACTCAAGGGCAGAACACGATTCAAGGTCTGCTTGAGCAACAAAAGCAGGTGGCTGCACGCCTGGAGCGGATTGCCGGGGAGCTTGAGCAAAGCACGCCACTGGCGCCGTTGAGCGAAGCGTGGAACGCCTACCGTGATCGCCTGCAACAGCTGATGCTGATCGGTAATCGCTTGAACAAGGGCCAGGCTGAACTGGCCGCGTTGGAACAAAGCGCCGCCCGCGCGGGCGAAGAACTGGCTGCGCAAAAGCAGAATCTGGAAGTGCTCTACAAGGAGGCCGGTGCCGAGCCTGAGGCCGTGGCCGAACAGATCCAGCTGCTGGGCAATCTGTTGCAAGACAATCGCAAACACCTGCGAGCGTTTGAAGAACTGACACGGTTGTGGGCCAGCCAGCAGGAGATTGACAAGCGCGGCGCAGAGCTTTCGCAACGCCAGCTCAGCGCTCAGCTGGAACGTGATCGCCTGACCCAGGACGGCGTGAAGACCAAGAACGACCTGGTCGTCGCCGAACAGACCCTGACCGTCACTCGCGAACTGCTGGAGCGTCAGCGTCTGGCCCGCAGCGCCAGCGTCGAAGAACTGCGCGAACAGCTGCAGGACGATCAGCCGTGTCCGGTCTGCGGCAGCCCCGACCATCCTTACCATCAACCCGAAGCGTTGCTGCAAAGCCTCGGTCGCCATGATGAAAGCGAGCAGGCCAGCGCGCAGAAAGCGGTTGATCTGCTGAAAGAAAAACTGACCGATTTGCGCGGCGAAGTCGGCGGCTTGATCGCTCAGCAAAAAGAGCTGTTGCAGCAACAGGACCAACTCGCCACCCAGCAACAAGGCCTGACGCCGAGCCTCGAAGCGCATCCGTTGTCCACGCAGTTGCTGGCCCAGGATGCGAGCAAACGCGACAACTGGCTGGTGCAGCAAAATAGCCAGTTGAACCAGAGCATCGCCCAGGATGAACAACGGCAAACCGCCCTGCTCACCCTGCAACACGACGCTGCTCGCCTTCAGCAGCAACTGCGCAGTGCCGAAGCGGCGAGCCAGCAAGCGACTCAGCACCTGAGCAATCAGCAGCGAGAGCTGAGCAGTGATCGCCAGCGTCTGGACGAAGAGTTGGGCGCCTTCAGCACCCTGCTCCCGGCCGAGACGCTTGAGGCCCTGCGCAACGAACCTGCCGCAACCTTTATGCAGCTCGACCGCCAGATCGCTCAGCGTCTGGAGCAACTCGACCAGCAACGCGATGAGCTCGGCGAACAACAACAGCGGCAGCAGACCCTGGAAAAAGAACAGGACCGCCAACTGGCCCGCGTCCAGACGCTGGAAGCGGCTCAGCAACAGTTCACCGTCCTCGCCGAGCAACAACAGGCTTGTCAGCAACAACTGACCGAACTGCTCGGCGAACACAGCAGCGCCGAACAGTGGCAGCAGCAACTGGATCAAGCCGTCGAACAGGCGCGCAATGCCCAGGTAACGGCCAATCAGGAACTGCAAACCGTGCGCACGCGGTTAGTCGAACTGGCCGCCGAACTCAAAGCCAAAAAAGAGCGTCTGCTGGCTCTGGAAACGGAAGACCGCGAGCTGAGCGCGAAGATCGCCGACTGGCGCGCCTTGCATCCGGAACTGGACGATGGCGGCCTGGAAGCACTGCTGAGCATCGACGATCAACAGGTCAGCGAGCTGCGCCAGCAATTGCAGCACAGCGAAAAAGCCATCGAACAGGCCAACGTGCGATTGCAGGAACGCGATCAGCGTCTGCTCAACCACCAGGCGCAACACAACGGCAACCTCGACGCCGAGCAACTCGCCACGGCCCTGACAGACCTGCAAAACCTGTTCGCCGCCAGCGAACACCGTTGCGCCGAACTGCGTGCCGAACAGGCCGAGGATCAGCGTCGGCAGAACGCCAATCAGGCCCTGGCGCAGCAGATTGCCGACGCCTACAGCGAATACCAGCGCTGGGCCCGTTTGAACGCGCTGATCGGCTCGGCCACCGGCGACACCTTCCGCAAGATCGCTCAGGCCTACAACCTCGACTTGCTGGTGCATCACGCCAACGTGCAGTTGCGGCAATTGGTGCGGCGCTATCGCCTGAAACGCGGTGGCAGCATGCTCGGGTTGTTGGTGATGGACACCGAGATGGGCGATGAGCTGCGTTCGGTGCACTCGTTGTCGGGCGGCGAGACGTTCCTGGTGTCGCTGGCCTTGGCGCTCGGCTTGGCGTCGATGGCCTCCAGCACACTGAAAATCGAATCGCTGTTCATCGACGAAGGCTTCGGCAGCCTCGATCCGGAATCCCTGCAACTGGCCATGGATGCGCTCGATGGTTTGCAAGCCCAAGGCCGCAAGGTCGCGGTGATTTCCCACGTGCAGGAAATGCATGAGCGGATTCCGGTACAGATTCAGGTCTTCCGCCAGGGCAATGGCCTGAGCACTCTGGAGGTGAAATGAACACGCTGTACTCGTTCCGCCGCTGCCCTTACGCCATGCGAGCGCGCATGGCCCTGCGGTATTCGGGCGTTGCGGTGCAGATTGTCGAGGTCAGCCTGAAGGCCAAGCCTGCCGAGATGCTCGCGCTATCGGCCAAGGGCACGGTCCCTGTGTTGAGTGTCGACGGTCAGGTGATCGATGAAAGCCTTGCGATCATGCACTGGGCCCTGACGCAGAACGATCCGCAGGATTGGTTGCTCAAGGAGGATCCAGCCGGACAGGCACAAATCGCCGCGCTGATTGAAGAGAACGATCAAGCGTTCAAGGTGCATCTGAATCGCTACAAGTACGCCGAGCGTTACCCCGAGCAGCCGATGGAAACCTATCGCGCTGCGGGTGAAGTGTTCTTGCGCAAGCTGGATGAGTTGCTGGAGGGACGCGACTACTTGCTGGCCGGGCATCCGAGTCTGGCGGATGTGGCGTTGATGCCGTTCATACGGCAATTCGCCCATGTCGATCGCGAGTGGTTCGGGCAGACGCCATATGTGCGGTTGCAGGCGTGGTTGCAGCGGTTTTTGGAGTCAGAACTGTTCAATGCAGTGATGCAAAAGTAGCCGCACCGCCCCCTGTAGCAGCTGGCGAAGCCTGCGTTCGGCTGCGCAGCAGTCGTGAAACCAGAGCATGCGGTCTTCCAGATACATCTGACATTTCGGATTCACGACTGCTTCGCAGCCGAACGCAGGCTTCGCCAGCTGCTACAAAATTGCATTGCCTGAACGACTCAGGCAAATACTTCACACATCTCCAACACCGAGCAATCAACCTGAAACGGCCCGAAGAAATCGTCTTGGCGTTTGATAGGCGGATTGCCTGCCAGCAATCCCAAGGCCTTCGCCGTTTCAATGTCTCGCGCAAGGTTGTGATTGGCTTCGATGGACCGTGCGACGGAACCTGCCGAGCCCTGCCCTATCCCTAACAGGGAAGAGCCATTGGTCATGAACGCCAGGAAGGCGATGACCCAGAGTTTGCCCCCTTTCATGCCCCTGCCACTCCCGCCAAGTCTGCGTGTTCAACCATCACGCTTTGAGCGCGGTGTTCGAACTGAATGGCGGGATGAGCGACCTGAATCGGTGCTTCAACGGTATGTTGCAATTGAGCCGACAGGCTGACGACCAGTACCAGGGCCACGTAAAGACCTATGGCCAGGTAGGCGCCGTATTTGGCAGAAGTGAGGATTGAGCTGGCCATGGTGTTCTCCGTGGGCATGTTTCAGAGCCCACAGATTCGATCAAAAAAGCTGTGATAACCACTCAGGGTTATCCATAGTAGCCATCAGCTTCGTTAATCATTAAGCCAGTCTATTTCAGTCTTCAATAAAACTCATCAGACGCTCGCGGGCCGCATCCAGCTCGTCTGGAACGGGCTGTGCAGCCGAAAGAATGGGGGTGGAATAGAGAAAAAGAAGAACCACTGCCAGACGCATCGCCATGCTGTCGATCCTTGTTATTGGATAAGGAGTCAAAAACTCAGCGTCAAATCTAAACGCGTGGCTATGTGATATCAAGCGCTTGTTTGATGGCAATGTGATGCTGTCGTAAACGCGTTATGCAGGAGCGACATCACTCAGGTTTCTCGAAGCTTTTCAGCTTGATCGGCGCAAGTGACTTCGCTCCTGCATAAAAGGTGCAGGGCTGGAATTTCAGGCTTGAGTCTTGTGATCCAGCGCCGCGTAGAAGTTGGCGCTCTGTTGCAGGTATTTTTGGGTGTAGCTCTGGGCGTGGGATTTTTTGTCGCTGATTTCAACGTTGGCGCTGGCTGGCAGAGCAACGGTGGCAGAGATGGCGGATGCGGCGATGATGGAGAAGAGATTGAAGTTCATGGCGGTATTCCTCTGATTCAGTTGGCTTGCTTGCCCGGTCGGGCCGTGAAGCAAACTTAACCTTCGAGGTTGGCGCCTTGAAATCTTTTGTAGCATTAGCAGATATCAGTCTCATTAATACAAGGATGCAGGCCCCATCAACCGGGGCCTGCGGCCTATTGACGCACCAGAAACTTGAGGTCGCTCGGGGCATCCATCGGCAACTTTTGCACGGTTTTACCCAGCAGGCCGCTCTTGGCATCGCGTTCGACGACGACAATCTGGTTGCTCTTCTGATTGGCAATCAGCAAGAACTTGCCACTCGGGTCGAGGCTGAACTCGCGCGGGTGATCACCTTCCACCGAACGACGCTGCAGCTCCTTGAGGTGCCCGGTCGCGGGATCGATGGCAAACACCAGCAACTGATTGGCGGTGCCACGGTTGCTGACATAGAGGAACTTGCCGTCGGCCGACGTATGCAGCGCAGCGGCGGCCTTGTCGGAGGTGGGCTGGCCCGCCGCCAGATCAACCCTCTGGGTTTGCTCAAGCTTGCCGTTCAGGTAATCGAACACCGCGACCTGCGCGCTCATTTCCATAGTCAGCCAGGCGTGTTTGCCATCGGCGCTGAACAGCAAATGACGCGGCCCACTGCCGGCTGGCAACTGAACGGATGCCGGGGTAGCGGCAACCAGCGGCAGCTCCGGATTTGCCTTGGGATCGAAGCGGTAGACAAAGACCTTGTCGGCGCCCAGGTCATTGGAGAACACAAACTGGCCGTCCGGCGACGACACCGTCGAATGCACATGCGCCGACATCTGCCGCTCGGGATTGACCCGGCTCGACGGGTGACTGCTCATCTGCACTACGTTTTTGAGCTTGCCATCAGCGCCAACCGCCAACACCGCCAACGTGCCACCCGGGTCTTCAACCACCGAATAATTACTGACGAACAAGTGACTGGCATCACCGCTGAGGCTCGAATGTGTCGGCTCGTTGCCCAGGCTCTGCACCTGATTGATCAGGCTCAGCTCGTGGGTCTTGGGGTCGATCGCATAACTGCTGACGCGCCCTACCGGATCTTTCTGTCCCGGGCCATTTTCGTTGACGACGAACAGGCGCTGCTGATCCTTGGAAACCGTCAGCCAGGACGGGTTTTCACTGGTGACCACTTGCAGCGGCTTAGGGTTGATCTGCCCGGTGGTGCTGTCGAAGTTCAGGCGATAAATCCCCTGACTCTGCCCCGCCGTGTAGGAACCGACCAGCAATTGATAGTCGTCGGCGGACGCAGCTTCAATGCCCATCGCGCCGATGCTGCCGGCCATCAACAGTGGCCACAGCTTATGCATCCTGATTCCCTTCTTCTTCCTCGTCGTCATCACCGCGGAACGCGGTCATGCACACCAAGCGGTGCTCGCCGGAATCACCGGTGATCAGCCAGCTTTGCAGGGTAGGGTCGAAGGTTGCGGCCTCGACTTGGGCCGGGGTGAACTCCCAGTGCTTGGACACGCGACCGTCGAGGCATTCGATGTGCAGATTGTCGTCTTCATCGAGGGAGAATTCGAAGGCGTGCAGCCCGTCGATTTCCACCATATCGCAGTGTTCGAGGGTGGCGAGCAAGGTGTCGGTTGGCGCAGTCATGGCAGTCAATCTTTGAATGGGAAAGACGCAATGATAGCTCAATGTGGGGGTGGGCCTGTGCCGGTCACAAAACTTGCTGACGACACTGAACACTGTGGGAGCGGGCTTGCCCGCGATAGCGATTGAATATTCAACATCAATGTTGACTGTCAGGCCGCCATCGCGGGCAAGCCCGCTCCCACAGGGATTGAAGTTAGTCCTTAGAGAGCGTCGCGGGAGGGTTTGCCGTCCACCAGGCGCTGGATTCGCAGTGGATTAGCGTTCTTCAACGCCTCCGGCAGCAAGCTGTCCGGATAGTTCTGGAAGCACACCGGACGCAGGAAACGGTCAATCGCCAACGTACCCACCGACGTGCCGCGCGCATCGGAAGTCGCTGGATACGGCCCGCCGTGGACCATCGAATCACAGACTTCAACGCCCGTCGGATAGCCATTGAGCAGGATCCGTCCGACCTTTTGCTCCAGCAGCGCCGTCAGCTCGCTGAACTGTTCGAAGTCCGCCGGTTCGCCAATGATCGTCGCGGTCAGCTGCCCGTGCAGACCGTTCAACGCGGCACTGAGTTGCGCCTGATCCGCGACTTCGACGAACACCGTGGTCGGGCCGAACACTTCTTCCTGAGCACTTCATCGCCATTGATCAACAGGCTGACGTCGGCTTTGAACAACTGCGGTTGCGCCTGATTGCCCTGCTGCGGGCTGCCAGCCAGATGCTCGATACCCGAATGAGCGAGGAGTTTTTGCAAGCCTTTGCCATAGCTGCTCAAGGTCCCGGCATTGAGCATCGTTTGCGCCGGCTGATCTCCGATGAGCCCCGCCACCTGTTGCACGAACGCGGTGAATTGCGGCGAGCGAATGCCGATGACCAGACCCGGATTGGTGCAGAACTGACCGCAACCCTGCACCACCGAAGCGGTCAGGTCACGGGCGACTGTGTCTGCCCGAACGTTCAGTGCCTGCGGCAAGACGATCACCGGGTTGATGCTCGACATCTCGGCGAACACCGGGATGGGCTGCGCACGTGCTGCGGCCATGTCACACAACGCACGGCCACCCTTTAGCGATCCGGTAAAACCGACCGCCTGAATCGCCGGGTGCTTGACCAGCGCTTCGCCGACCCCGCCGCCGTAGATCATGTTGAACACACCGGCCGGCATGCCGGTTTTTTCCGCCGCGCGAATCAGCGCGTCAGCCACCTGTTCAGCGGTGGCCATGTGGCCGCTGTGGGCCTTGAACACCACCGGGCAACCGGCGGCCAACGCCGACGCGGTGTCACCGCCCGCCGTGGAAAATGCCAACGGAAAGTTGCTCGCACCAAACACGGCGACTGGCCCTAGACCGATACGATATTGGCGCAGGTCCGGACGGGGCAGCGGTTGGCGATCCGGCAATGCCTGATCAATCCGCGCGCCGTAGAAATCACCACGACGCAGCACTTTGGCGAACAGCCGCATCTGGCCGCTGGTGCGCCCGCGCTCGCCTTGAATACGTCCGGCAGGCAATGCCGTTTCGCGGCAGACCACAGCGACGAAATCATCGCCCAAGGCGTCGAGTTCATCGGCAATCGCATCGAGAAATTGCGCGCGACGTTCGGCGCTCAGGCTGCGATAGGCCGGGTAAGCGGCTGCGGCTGCCTTGGCCGCGGCATCGACTTCTTCAGGCGTGGCCTGGAAGAATTCATGAGGCAAGGCTTCGCCGGTACTGGCATCGACACTTTGCAGTTTGACGGTGCCGGCAGCGCTACGCTGGCCGCCGATGTAGTTGTGACCAAGAATCTGGGTCATGCATGTCTCCTTAAAGGGTGCCGACGGTGCCGGGCTCGAACGCTGCTTCAACCGGTGCGATCCCGTTGATCAACGGCGCGCCGAACTCGGCCTGACTGATCTCGAACACATCACCCGGTCGGGTGCGAATGCCGTCGGCAAAGGACAGGGTCGCGGTGCCGAAGAAATGAATGTGCACGTCCCCCGGGCGCAGGAACTGGCTGTACTTGAAATGGTGGTACTCGAGGTTTTCCAGGCTGTGGCACATGTTGGCCTCGCCGCTGAGGAACTCGTTCTGCCACAGCACCTCGCCGTCACGCAGGATGCGGCTGGTGCCGGCCAGATGCTCCGGCAACGGGCCGACGCGAAGTTCCGGGCCATAGCTGCAACTGCGCAGTTTCGAATGCGCCAGGTAGAGGTAGTTCTTGCGTTCCATCACATGGTCAGAGAACTCGTTGCCCACGGCGAAACCGAGGCGATACGGTTTGCCGTCGTGGCCGATGACGTAGAGGCCGCTGAGTTCAGGCTCCTCACCCGCGTCCTCGGCAAAGGGCGGCAGCGGGAACGGTTGACCCGGACGCACGACGATGCTGCCGTCGCCCTTGTAGAACCATTCCGGTTGCACGCCGGCCTGCCCGGCCACCGGTTTACCGCCCTCCACGCCCCATTTGAAAATGCGCATGGTGTCGGTCATCGCGGCGTCGTCGCCGACCTGCTGATGCATCTTGTCCCGGGCTGAGGCGCTGCCGAGATGGGTCAGGCCGGTGCCGCTGACCAGCATGTGCGCCGGGTCCGGGTGATCCAGCGGCGGCAGGATCCGCAGTTGGGCCAGCAATTCTGCGTAACCATGGCTGATGCCCAGGCCCAGGGTTTTTACCTGCTGCTCCAGATTGACGCCCGCCTCGATCGCCGCCAGGGCCAGGTCCCGGACGGTGCGCGCATCCTGCACTTCGCGGATCAGCCCCTCCTCGACCACGCCCACGCGGCGTTCGCCATTACTCAGTTCGAACTGCACTAAACGCATGGATTTTCTCCTGTGTTTTCGGAACACCACCACCCCCTGTGGGAGCGGGCTTGCCCGCGATAGCGAACTGTCTGACACATCAATTGTGAATGTGCCGCCGTCATCGCGGGCAAGCCCGCTCCCACAGGATGGATGGTGATTGTCTGTTTTGTATCAGGTACGGGTTGCGCCACGCGCACTGGCGGCAAACTGGTCCGCTGCCAGCACATGCTTGCGCTCCAGCAACCGATAAACCACGCCGGTCAACACCAGCCCGAACACCATCACACCCGACAGGAAATACAGCCCCGACGCCAGGTTGCCGGTGTATTCCTTCAGCGCACCGATCACGAACGGCCCGATGTAGCCACCCAGGTTGCCCACCGAGTTGATCAACGCGATCCCCGCCGCCGCACTGGCGCCTGCGAAGAAACGACCGGGCAAGGTCCAGAACACCGCCGTGCAGGAAAACAGCGCAAACGCTACCAGACACAACGCCGCGAGTTGCAGCACCGGCACCGTCAACCAGGCGCTGAGGAACAGGCCGATGGCACCCAGCACATACAGCGCGGCCAGGTGGCCGTAACGATCATTCAGGCGGTCGGAACTGCGTGGAATGATCAGCAAACCAACGATGCCGAAGATGTACGGCACCGATGACACGAAACCGGTCACCAGATCAGTGCCGCCGAACTGTTTGATCAACGTCGGCAACCACAGGCCCAGGCCATAAATGCTCAAGGTCACTGGTAGATAAAACAGCGCCAGCAGCAACACGCGCTTGTCTTTCAGGGCATGCAGCGGATTGCCGTGCCGGGTCTGGCCGTAGGCCTCAAGGTCCTTTTTCAGCTCGCCGGTCAGCCAGTCTTTCTCGGCCTGGTCCATCCATTTCACCTGTTGCGGGCCATCCGGCAGGTAACGCAGTACCGGCCAGGTCAGCAGAATCGCCGGGGCGCCGATGACGATGAACAGCCACTGCCAGCCATGCAGACCGAGGATGCCGTCCATGCCGAGCAAGCCGCCGGACACCGGGCCGGTGATCATCATCGCGATGGGTTGGGAAAGGATGAACAGCCCGAGGATCTTGCCGCGATGGCGAACCGGAAACCATTGGGTGATGTAGTAGAGAACGCCCGGGAAGAACCCGGCTTCGGCCGCGCCGAGCAGAAAGCGCATGACATAGAAGCTGTGCGGCCCCTGGACGAAGGCCATACCGATGGTGATGGCGCCCCAGGTGACCATGATCCGCGCGAACCAGCGCCGGGCGCCGAAG
Organism: Pseudomonas sp. RT6P73; assembly: GCF_054897715.1. Taxonomy (NCBI): domain Bacteria; kingdom Pseudomonadati; phylum Pseudomonadota; class Gammaproteobacteria; order Pseudomonadales; family Pseudomonadaceae; genus Pseudomonas; species Pseudomonas sp. RT6P73. Next base: position 2,901,584 of record NZ_JBUBUV010000002.1, read on the forward strand.
CGGTCAAGCATCAGGTTGCTGGGAATTTCCAGCAGGAAATAGCCAATGAAGAACAACCCTGCGCCGAGACCATAGGCCGCATCGCCCAGGCCAATGTCGGCGCCCATGTGCAGCTTGGCGAAACCTACGGCGGAGCGATCCACATAGGCGATCAGGTACAGCAGGATCAGGAAGGGAATCAATTTCAGCGTGATGCGACGAATAAGCCGCAGTTCCTGGCTCATGAGATCGGTCTCCAATTGTTGTTGTTATAAACCTCGGGGGACGCCTCTCGCCGAAAACTGCCAGGGCCATCCCTCCGTTGAAAGCGACTATATAGTAATACTAATTACCCAACAACACTTCCAAAGCGGCGAAATAGCGCTTATGTTACGCCGTAGCTCGAATAATATAGTCATACAATAAGAGAATCGATCATGTCTGATAAGAAACCCAACCTGCGCTCCGCCCAATGGTTTGGCACCGCCGACAAAAACGGCTTCATGTACCGCAGCTGGATGAAGAATCAGGGCATCGCCGACCACCAGTTCCACGGCAAGCCGATCATCGGCATCTGCAATACCTGGTCGGAACTGACCCCGTGCAACGCGCATTTCCGCCAGATCGCGGAGCACGTCAAACGTGGGGTGATCGAGGCCGGTGGCTGGCCGGTGGAATTCCCGGTGTTTTCCAACGGCGAATCGAACCTGCGCCCGACCGCCATGTTCACCCGCAACCTGACCAGCATGGACGTCGAAGAAGCGATTCGCGGCAACCCGATTGACGGCGTGGTGTTGCTGACCGGTTGCGACAAAACCACCCCGGCGCTGCTGATGGGCGCGGCCAGTTGCGACGTACCGGCGATCGTCGTCACTGGCGGGCCGATGCTCAACGGCAAGCACAAAGGCCAGGACATTGGCTCCGGCACCGTGGTCTGGCAGCTCAGCGAACAAGTGAAAGCCGGCACCATCACCCTCGACGATTTCCTCGCGGCCGAGGGCGGCATGTCCCGCTCGGCCGGCACCTGCAACACCATGGGCACCGCGTCGACCATGGCCTGCATGGCTGAAGCACTGGGCACGTCCCTGCCCCACAATGCGGCGATTCCGGCGGTTGATGCGCGACGTTATGTGTTGGCGCACATGTCCGGCATGCGCGCGGTTGAGATGGTCCGGGAAGACTTGCGGCTGTCGAAAATCCTCACCAAAGAAGCCTTCGAAAACGCCATCCGTGTGAACGCCGCCATCGGTGGTTCGACCAACGCCGTGATCCACTTGAAAGCCATCGCCGGTCGCATCGGCGTCGAGCTGGACCTGGATGACTGGACCCGCATCGGTCGCGGCATGCCAACCATCGTCGACCTGCAACCGTCCGGACGTTTCCTGATGGAAGAGTTCTACTACGCCGGCGGCTTGCCAGCGGTGTTGCGCCGCCTCGGCGAAGCCAATCTGATTCCCCATCCGAACGCTCTGACCGTCAACGGCAAGACCCTCGGCGAGAACACCAAGGACGCGCCGATCTACGGCCAGGACGAAGTGATCCGCACCCTCGACAACCCGATCCGTGCCGACGGCGGCATTTGCGTGTTGCGCGGCAACCTTGCACCTCTGGGTGCAGTGCTCAAGCCGTCCGCGGCCAGTGCCGAATTGATGCAGCACCGTGGGCGTGCAGTGGTGTTCGAGAACTTCGACATGTACAAGGCGCGGATCAACGATCCGGAACTGGACGTCGATGCCAACTCGATTCTGGTGATGAAAAACTGCGGCCCGAAGGGTTATCCGGGCATGGCTGAAGTGGGCAACATGGGCTTGCCGGCGAAGCTGTTGGCTCAGGGAGTGACGGACATGGTACGCATTTCCGACGCTCGCATGAGCGGCACGGCGTACGGCACGGTGGTTTTGCACGTTGCCCCGGAAGCGGCGGCCGGTGGGCCTTTGGCGACGGTGAAGGAAGGCGACTGGATTGAACTGGATTGCGCCAATGGGCGTTTGCATCTGGATATTCCAGATGCGGAACTGGCGGCGCGCATGGCGGATCTGCAACCGCCGCAAAATCTGATCGTGGGCGGTTATCGTCAGCTGTACATCGACCATGTACTGCAAGCGGATCAGGGTTGCGATTTCGACTTCCTGGTCGGATGCCGCGGCTCCGAAGTGCCCCGCCACTCCCACTAACCCAACTACCTCTTGTAGGAGCTGGCTTGCTAGCGATGGTGGGTCAGGCACTGTTGTGTCGACTGACACACCATCGCTAGCAAGCCAGCTCCTACAATTTTGATCTTCATCTTATTCAGGACCGTGCTTGCTCTGGCGACCGTCCGCGCCGCGCCTGCTATCATGCGCGGCATCTCCATCGCACAGGATCGCGCCGTTCCCCATGGATTACCGCAAACCCTCCGACCGCAAAAGCATGCACTCGCGCATCGTCCAGGAATTGGGCATGCAGATCGTTTCCGGGCGCTTCAAACCGTGTGACAAACTGCCCGCCGAAGCCTTGCTGTGCGAGGAGTACGCGGTCAGCCGCCCGGTTCTGCGCGAAGCCACCCGCGTGCTGGTTGCCAAAGGCCTGGTGTATTCCCGTCCGCGGGTCGGCACCGTGGTCAAGCAGCGCAAGGAATGGCACATGCTCGATCCGGATGTGCTGCACTGGCTGATGCAAAGCAGCCCGCAGAATGAATTCTTCGATTTGCTGACCAGCGTACGCAGCATCATCGAACCCGCTGCCGCCGCCCTCGCCGCACAATTCGCCACCGACGCCGACATCGCCTCCATCGGTGAAGCCTACCAGCGCATGGAAGCCGCACCGACGCCTGAAGCCTTGTTGCAGCCGGACCTGGACTTCCACAGCCGGATCGCTGATGCGACCCACAATGATCTGCTGGCCAACCTGTGCAACATGCTGTCGGTGGCGATTGCTGAAGCGCTGAAGCATTCCAACCAGCGGCCGAACCTGCATGAGCTGGCGTTGCCTCGGCACAAGGCGATTCTAACGGCGATCGAGAATCGTGATGCGCTGGGTGCGCGGCATGCCACCCTCGTACAGCTCGACGATGCGCGTAGTGCGTTGAACGTAGTGCTTGGCACCGATCCCTCTTAACACCACAAATCCCTGTAGGAGCGAGGCTTGCCCGCGAAGGCGATGGGCCAGTCGACACCTGTATTGGCTGACATACCCCCTTCGCGGGCAAGCCTCGCTCCTACAGGGGGTTTGGTGTGAAATTCGGGATGTAAAAAAGCCGCAACCTGGGTTGCGGCTTTTCTGTTTCAGCCAGGGATCAGTGAGCGAACAACGAGTTGCCCTTCTGCCCCGCCAGTTTCTCCGGCTTGATCAGGAACCGTGCCAGCGCTGGCAACAGCCACAATGCGCCGAACATGTTCCAGAGCAGCATGAAGGTCAGCATCAAGCCCATGTCGGCCTGGAACTTGATGGCCGAGAAGATCCAGGTGCACACGCCGATCGCCAGGCACAGGCCGGTGAACAGCACGGCTTTACCGGTGGACTTCAGCGTCTGGTAGTACGCCTCTTGCAACGGCAGGCCTGCACGCAGGAAGCTTTCCAGGCGGCTATAGATGTAGATGCCGTAGTCCACGCCAATCCCCACCCCGAGCGCCACCACCGGCAGGGTCGCTACTTTCACGCCGATGCCCATGAAGGCCATCAGGGCGTTGCCGAGTACCGAGGTCAGCACCAGCGGCAGCACGATGCACAAGGTCGCCGCCCAGGAACGGAAGGTGATCATGCACATGGTCGCAACACAGATGTAGACGAGGATCAGGATGGTCAGCTCGGACTCCTTGATCACCTCGTTGGTGGCCGCCTCGATGCCAGCGTTACCCGCCGCGAGGATGAATTCCAGGCCGTCCTTGTTGTTTTCCTTGGCGAAGTCCTGCACCGCATGCACCGCGCGATCCAGCGTTGCAGCCTTGTGGTCGTTGAGGAACACCAGCACCGGTGCCAGGGAGCAACTGTTGTTGTACAGGCCATCGGCACGGGCGATGGAGTTGTTCAGCACGTCAGGGTTGCGCGACAGGGTTTCCCATTTCAGGTTGCCCTCGTTCATGCCCTTGATCATCTGCTTGGACACGGTCACCAGGGAAATCGCCGACTGCACGCCCTCGGTGTTCTGCATCTTCCACATCAGCTCGTCGATCGGCGCCATGGCTTCGTAGCGCGAGCAACCTTCGGACTTGGTCTTGACCATCACCACCAACACGTCGGAACTGGTGGAGTAATTGCTGATGATGAAGTTGTTGTCCTTGTTGTAACGGGAGTCCGGACGCAGTTCCGGGGCACCCTGATCGAGGTCACCGATCTTCAGGTTCTGGCTGTACCAGAGACCGCCACCGAAGGCCAACAGGGCCAAAATGATCGACACCGGTGCGACTTTCGGGCTGGCGAAGCTCGACAGCAGGCGCCAGAACGGGTGTTCGCGGTGTGCGTCTTTCTTGCTGCGTTCGACGGCGCGTTTGCTGATGCCGACGTAGGAAATCGCCACCGGCAGCAGGATCAGGTTGGTGAACACAATCACCGCCACACCGATGGAGGCGCCGATGGCCAGTTCACGAATCACACCGATGTCGATGATCAGCAGCGTGATGAAGCCCACCGCATCCGCAAGAATCGCGATCATCCCCGGCAGGAACAGTTGGCGGAACGTCCGCCGCGCGGCGGTCAAGGCGTTGTCCGCCTCGCTCGACTGCAAGGCGATACCGTTGATCTTCTGCACGCCGTGGGAGATACCGATGGCGAAGATCAGGAACGGCACCAGCATCGAATAAGGATCGAGTCCGAAACCAAAGAAGTGCATCAGACCCAACTGCCAGACCACCGCCACCAACGTGGTGCTCAACACCGCCACGGTGCTGCGCATGCAGTTGGTGAACCAGTACAGCAGGATCAGCGTGATGATGAAGGCGACGCCGAAGAACATCACCACCATGACCAGGCCATCGATCAGGTCGCCGACTTTCTTGGCGAAACCGACGATGTGGATCTGCACGTTAGGGTTCTGCGCTTCAAACTTGTCGCGGATCTTTTCTTCCAGCTCGTGGGAGAACTTGCGGTAGTCCAGCGCCAGCAGCTTGCCCTGGTCCTGCGGGTCCGGGTAGGACTCCAGCAGCGGGATATCGACGATGCTCGACTTGAAGTCGTTGGCCACCAGACGCCCGACCTGACCGGACTTGAGCACGTTGTTGCGCAAAAGGTCGAGGCTTTGCTGGGAGCCGTTATAGCTCTGCGGGATCACTTCGCCACCGGCGAAACCCTCCTCTGTCACCTCGGTCCAGCGTACGCTCGGGCTCCACAACGACTTGAGGCCGGAACGGTCGACACCGGAGATGTAGAACACCTCGTCGTTGATCTGACGCAGGGTCTCCATGTATTCCTTGGAGAAGATGTCGCCATCGGTGGCTTCCACCGAAATGCGCACCGTGTTGCCCAGATTCGCCAGATCGTTACGGTGCTCCATCATCTTCTGAATGAATGGATGCTCCAGGGGGATCATTTTTTCGAAGCTGGTGGACGGCCGGATCAGCGTCGCCTGCCAGAACAGGAAGATGCTGACCAGCAGGCAGATGACGATCACTGCCGGGCGGTTGTTGAAAATCAGACGCTCAAGAAACGTCGCCTTGTCTTGGTGATGACTGCTCAAGGATGTCATAGACCCGCCTTCTTGTTATTTGCCCGGCTCATTTGGACGACCCGTTTTTGCCATTCTCTGCGCCGGCGCCGGTTGGCGAGGTGACGCGAACGCCGCCCTGTCCTGCCAGAATCAGATTGCCGTTGCCTGCGGCAGTCACTGCCGAAACGGAAATACGATCGGGGCGGTTGAACACGCTGAAGGTTTCGCCGTTGTCGTTGCTGCGGATCACCGAGCCACCGTTGCCGACGATCACGATGGAGCCGTCGTCAAGCAACGTTGCGCCGGACAAACCGAACTCCAGCGCACCACGGGCAGCCTTGAGCTCAACCGGCTCCCAGGTGGTGCCGAAATCGGTGGAGCGAAACAGATTGCCGCGCAACCCGTAGGCCAGCAGCGTGTTGGCCTGAGCGGTGCCTATCACGCCGAACAGCGAACCTTCGTATGGGCCTTCAAGCTTTTCCCAGGTCTGGCCCCAGTCGGCGGAGCGGAACATGCTGCCCTGCTCGCCGACGATGAACAGCCCGGCATCCTTGACCGCCGCAATGCCGTTGAGGTGGTACTGGTCTTCGTTGTCGAGGCGATCGCTGGCGTCTTCCCAGTGCTTGCCACCGTCGGTGGTTGCCAGCAACGCGCCATAAGCACCCACGGCAAAGCCGCTGTTGACGTCCTGGAACCAGACGTCGAGCAGCGGCGATTCGCGTTTCAAATCTTCGAATTGCTTGGTCCAGGTAGCGCCACCGTCCTCGCTGGTGAGGATCTGTGCGTCGTGGCCGACGGCCCAGCCGTGTTTGTCATCGGCAAAAAACACCGACGTCAACAATTGCCGGGTAGGCACCTTGGCCTGGGTCCAGGTGGCACCCTGGTCATCGGAATACAGAATGTGCCCGCGATCACCAACGGCCACCAGGCGCTTGCCGGCATGCGCGACGTCGAGCATCAGGCTCTTGGTGGCTTTGGCAGATTCAACGGAATACACAATGTCGGACGCTGGCGCCGTAGCGGCCAACGCAGGTGCCGACAGCACCGCACAACCCAACAGCGAGAGCGCTGTAGCCAGCAACGCGAACTTGCGTAATGCCGGCGGGCGGCAAATACCCACACCCATGACAGGCTCACTCATAGACCTTCCCCCATTATTATTGTTAGGTCGTTCAACCTTTCTGGGCGCCGTAAGGGGTGCTCATCGGGATTGCCTGTTCTGGAGCATAGTCCTGAAATGCGCAATCTAGAGCCCCTTCGGAAGCTGGCTTATCCTATCGGGGTTTGGAAAGGTCTGACAATCGACGCCACGTTATGTTTTGTTAACTGGGGCGGAATGCGGTTTGGGTGAATGATTGGGTATCAGGTGGGGTGATTGGGGTTTCTGGGTTATGGTTGGTGGTTGGTGGTTGGTGGTTGGTGTACATATCCGTTTCTTCGGTAACGGCTACTTATGGTTTCGCTCTTACAGCGAGTCACTTTTGACAAACGCCTCAAAAGTAACCAAAAAGTCTTCGCCCCGGCGTACGGCGCCTCGCTAAGGCTCCGCGTTCCCTCGCTACGGTGTCCATCAGGGGGCATCGCCTACGGTCTGCTTCGCGACGACCTCCTCTCGATGTGTGCGGCTTCGCCGCACGGCGCTGCGCGCCTAACCCCCTGATGAACACCTACGCTCGGCCTGCCGAAGGGGCGAGAGATCAAGATCAAGATCAACGTCAAAAGCCACAGCCCAAACATCCTCACACCTGTAGGAGCGAGCCTGCTCGCGATGGCGGTATTCGATCAACATTGCTTTGCCTGACGCACCGCCATCGCGAGCAGGCTCACTCCCACAGTGGATTGATGTACACATGCAAGAAATCGGTCGGCTGTCAGGCCGCCTTCGCGGGCAAGCCTCTCTCCTACAAAAAGCAAGCAGAGCAGCGTACGGCTTTTGCTCTTCACCACTCATCAGGCCGAGCGTTAGCTCGCCTTCAGCTTTTGATCTGCCCGCCCCTTTCGGGAGGCTGAGTGGAGGTGTTCATCCGGGGAGTGGCGCGTAGCGCCGTTCGACGCAGTCGAACACGCTGCATGTAGGTGCAGCGAAGCCAACCGGAGGGCAGTGTCCCCGGATGGATACCGGAGCGAAGGTACGCCGAGCCTTAGCGAGGGGCCGGACGCTTGGGGCGAGCGTTTTTTTGCTTACTTTTTTTAGGCGTTTGTAAAAAAAGTGAGTCGCCGTAAGGGCGAAACCATAAGCCGCCGTTACCGCAGAAATGGATATGTACTCAATCAACAACAGCATGGTCGGCCCGAAGGCCGCCATTACAGCCAAGCCAGCTCCCACAGGGCCCAAGTGAACCCTGAGGGAGTAAAGCCAAACTCAGGCCAGGCTCTTGCTGACCACTTCAAACACATCACTGGACAACTGACCCGAAGCACGAATCCGCTCCAGCTCCCCTTTCATCAACGCCTGACGAGCGTCGTCATACTTGCGCCAGCGAGTCAGCGGTGCCAGTTGGCGAGAAGCAATCTGCGGATTAAACCCGTTCAACTCGATCACCAGGTCCGCCAGGAAGCGATACCCGGAACCATCAGCCGCATGGAAGTTGATCAGGTTCTGCCCGGCAAACGCGCCGACCAGCGCCCGCACCTTGTTCGGGTTCTTGATATTGAACGCCGGATGCTCCATCAACTGCCGAACACGCTCCAGACCACCTGGCAACGTGCTGCCCGCCTGGACACTGAACCACTGATCCATGACCAGCGGATTGTCCTTGAAGTGCTCGGCAAAACTCGCCAGCGCCCGGGCTTTGTCTTCTTCATAGGGCGAGTTGACCAACACCGCCAACCCCGTCAGGCGTTCGGTCATGTTGTCGCTGGTCTCGAACTGTTCAAGCGTCGCCGCCAATACTTCCGGCTTGCCGCTGAGCATCAGGTACGACAGCGCAATGTTCTGCAACGCACGACGCGCAAAATGCTCCGCCTCGGCCACATACGGGGTTTTCTTCGACAGATCGCGGTTGGCCTGATAACGCAGCCATAACGCTTCGAACAAACCTTCAGCCAATTGCTTGCGAGCAAACTCGCGAGCGATATGGATGGCATCAACGTCGGCCACTTCGCTGATTTCTGTCAGATACGCCTCACCCGGCAGCGAAAGCATTTCCGCAACCATCGCCTGGTCCAGCGTTTCGTCGGACAGCACGGTGCGCAAGGCAGAAATCAGGCGCTGATCCAGCACCAGTTTCTCGCCCTTCTGCTGCTGAGCGATCAGCTCTTGCAGCACCTGAACCGACAATTGCTGACCGGCATCCCAACGGTTGAAACCGTCGCTGTCGTGCTGCATCAGGAACATCAGTTGATCGCGGCTGTACGGGAAGCTCAGCTTCACCGGTGCCGAGAAGCCGCGCAGCAACGAAGGCAGCGGCTGTTCTGCGATGTCGACGAAGGTAAAGGTCTGCTCGGCTTCGGTCACCGAGATAACCCGCGAGGTGCCCTGATCACGGTCTTCACCGGAAAGACGCAACGCGATCGCCGCCCCCTTCGAGTCCAGCAAACCCAATTCCACAGGAATCACAAACGGCAGTTTTTCCACCTTGTCCGGGGTCGCCGGGCAGCTCTGGCGGAAGGTCAGGCTGTAGGTTTTCGCTGCCGCGTCATAAGACTCGCTCACCGCCAGACGCGGCGTACCGGCCTGGCTGTACCAGCGTTTGAACTGGGTCAGGTCGACACCGTTGGCATCTTCCATGGCTTTGATGAAGTCATCGCACGTCACGGCCTGGCCGTCATGGCGTTCGAAGTACAAGTCGCTGCCTTTGCGGAAGCCTTCGGCGCCGAGCAGGGTGTGGATCATGCCGACCACTTCCGAACCCTTTTCGTACACGGTCAGGGTATAGAAGTTGGAAATCTCGATGAAGCTGTCCGGGCGCACGGCGTGAGCCATGGGACCTGCGTCTTCGGCGAACTGATGGGTACGCAGGTACGCCACGTCCTGGATGCGCTTCACGGTCGCCGAGTTCATGTCGGCGGAGAAACCAGAATCGCGGAACACGGTGAAGCCTTCCTTGAGCGACAACTGGAACCAGTCGCGGCAGGTCACGCGGTTGCCCGACCAGTTGTGGAAGTACTCGTGAGCGACGATCGCTTCGACACGCTGGTGCGCGGCGTCGGTCGCGGTTTCGGCGCGGGCCAGCACGGCGCTGGAGTTGAAGATGTTGAGGCCCTTGTTCTCCATGGCGCCCATGTTGAAGTCGTTGACCGCGACGATCATGAAGATGTCCAGATCGTACTCGCGACCGTAGACCTCTTCGTCCCAGCGCATAGACTTCTTCAGGCTATTCATCGCGTGCTGGCATTTGTCGATGTTTTCCGGCTCGACGTAAATGCGCAGCGCGACGGAGCGCTCGCTCATGGTGGTGAAAGTGTCTTCGACGCACCACAAGTCACCGGCCACCAGCGCGAACAGGTAGGCAGGTTTCTTGAACGGGTCTTCCCAGGTCGCCCAGTGCCGGCCCTCTTCGCCAGGACCTGAGGCAATCGGGTTGCCGTTGGACAGCAACACCGGATAGCTGTGCTGCTCGGCGACGACCGTGGTGGTGAAGGTGCTCATCACGTCCGGGCGGTCGAGGTAATAGGTGATCTTGCGGAAGCCTTCGGCCTCGCACTGGGTGCAGAACATCGTGCCGGATTTGTACAGGCCTTCCAGCGCAGTGTTGGTTTCCGGGTGGATCTTGACGCTGGTATCGACCGTGAACGTGGTGCTGGTCGGGTGCAGGGTCAGGTGGTTTTCAGTCAGCTGATAATCAGCGTCGCTCAACTCGTTGTCGGCCAGGGTTACCGACAGCAGTTCGAGTTGCTGGCCATCCAGCACTAGCGGCGGCAGGCCCGGGCCACGTTCAGGATTGCGGCGCATCACCAGTTGCGCATGGACCAGGCTGTGGTCCTCGAACAACTCGAAGGTCAGGTGCGTCTCGTCGATCAGGTACTCGGGCGCCTGATAGTCCTTCAGGTAAATCATCTTCGGTTGTTCGGTGCGCATGCTGGAGTCCTTACTGATGCACGGCGAGCTGATAAGCCGTGTATTTACGAATATTGATCACGCCGGTGTCGAAAATCAGGTACTGACCCTTGATCCCCAACAGCGTGCCTTCGGCAATCGGATTCTTGTCCAGGTTGAAGCTGACGATCTTGGCCGGGTATTGCTCGACCGGATAGCGGATTTCGAGGACGTCTACATCGGCAATCGTCTGGATTGCTTGTAGGCCGAATCGTTCCTGCAAACCTTGCAAGCCTTCGGCGCAACTGTCGAACAACTGATCGCGAACCTCGGCCAGGTCCACCGACACCGCGTCGCCCTTGAGTAAAGCACGCCAATTGGTCTTGTCCGCCACCTGACTGCGAAACAGGTCTTCGACAAACCCCGATTGCTGGCGGGTCGAGACACGCATGATCGGCAACGCCTGACGGGCGCCCTGGTCGATCCAGCGAGTCGGCAGCTGGGTGGCGCGGGTAATCCCCACTTTCACCCCGGATGAATTCGACAGATACACAATGTGATCGGTCATGCAGAACTTCTCGCCCCACTCCGGCTCGCGGCAGGTGCCAGCGTCGTAGTGGCAACGCTCCGGGCTCATGATGCAGAGATCGCACTGCGCCAGTTTCGTCATGCACGGGTAGCAATAACCCTGGCTGAAACTGGTTTTGGTCTTGCGCCCGCAATGGGAGCAATGGATCGCCCCCAAATACTCCAGACGCACCGTGGAGCCGATCAATGGATTGACCGGCACCTCGACGTCATCCAGGCGAAACGCGTACTGCACGTTCGGCCCGTCAAGGCGCGCCGACATTTTGCTGATTGCACCGCGGCCAATCTCAATCAATGGACGGCATCCGACTTGAACAGGATGTTCGGCACGCTGATCGACTTCGAACTGCATTCCTGCGGGCCCATGTAGCCAGTACGCTCTTCCTCGGGCAGGTTCTGGATTTCCCAGGCGATCATCGCTTGCAACGACAGTTCGCGTTGCTCGGCGGTGAGTTTGCCTCCGTCGGACCATTTGCCGATTTCCACCGCCAGTTTCAGGCTCTGGTAGATATCGGGGGTGATGTTTTGAATCATTTCGTTAAAAGAGGACATCAAGGGCTCCGCTCTTTAATACATAACTGATTTAGACGGCCAGTTTACGGCGGTTGTACAAACCACCCAACAAGCCGGTCAAGCATCCGACGAGCAACCCGCTGACGTGGGCCGCGTTGGCTATTTCACCGAAGCCGATCATCGAGACCAGCCCCGACAGGCACAACACCAGCCACACCAGCATCATCACCAGCACGCCGCGCGGCAGGCGATAAGCCGGGTTCGGCGACAACAACTGGAAAATCCAGCAATGCCCGAGCAAGCCGTACAGCACACCGGACAACCCGCCAAACAAGGTCGGGCCGCTGAAAACAAACTGGGCGTAGTTGGAAACCAGGCTGAAGAGCAAGGTCAGGCCAATCAGGTTGATGCTGCCCTGACGCGACTCGATGCGCCGCCCCAGCTCCCAGTACCACATGCCGTTCATGGCCAGGTGCAGGATGCCGAAATGGATCAGCATCGGCGTCACCAGACGCCACCACTGCCCCGCTGCCAGGCTGTCAGCCAAGGGCACAAAATGGATGTACTCGCCGACGATGCGAAAATCGAGGAAGGTCAGCCAGCGCAGCGTGTCGAGGTTCTCGCCCAGCAGCGTCACCGCACCGACAATCAGGCTCAGCAGCAACACCAACCCGGTCGCCTTGGCATGACGCAGCTGCTCGACGAAACCGGGCCGTTTTGTGGTTTGCGCGACCGGAATGTCCAGCTGCTGATCCGGGTCGCCCGCCGGGAAACGTTCATATAAGGAGCGGACGTCTTCGCTGATATTGGCCGGTACCCACAGCACCTGCTCGCCCGCCTCTTCGCTGACCCGATGCGGCACCTGCATGCGTTGCAACAATTTGACGAACCCACTCAAATCCACCGCCAGCGGCAGACGTAAAACGGCAACGGTACTCATTGCAGCACCTCCGGCCGCTCGACATCGACCCAGACAAATTTGTGCGGGTCGAGACGGGTTTCCTGATCCAGGCGATAGGCGACCAGTTTGCCGTAGAGCACCGCGCTGTAATCCAGGCAGGCCAGGTTTGGACGGATCGGTGCCGGTTTGCCGCTGCGCCAGTAATGGCCGACGAACAACAGCGGTTCATCGACGCCGTAACGCAGCAAAGTGTTTTTTTCGGTGGACGACAGTGGCGTCTGGGCCACGGGTTCGGGCAAGGCATCAGGCTGGAACACAATGTCTCCGTAGGTTTGCGGGTCGTCTTCCCAGAATTTGGTGCGGAAGAACGAACGCGTCAGGCCATCACCGCTGGTCATGGTCAAGCCGTGCGGCAAACGCATGTCGGTGCCACGCAGCAAGCGATCGAACACGGTGCAGGCGAAACTGCCCGGCACGGCGGAGGCCTGGAGGAAATGTTCGTCGATGCAGCCATTGGGGAACAGCGCGCGCAGTGGTTCGATCAGGCCGGAATCCCAGCAGGCGTGCACCACGCGGAAACGTCCGGCATCCACAAACAATGGCAATTCGTAGAACCATTGCTGGAAGTCATGCCAGTCGCCGGGATGATCTTCAAATTGAGTCAGGGTTTCACCGAGCAGGCGCGCATGGCGTGGCGTGTGTTCGCGCACGAACTGCTTGCCGCTGCCCGGCGGCGCCGGCGTAGCCCAGCCGAGGGCGTTGAATTCATGGTTGCCCATGATGCACAGCGCCTGACCGGCCTCGACCATGTCGTGGACGATGTGCAGCGCCTCGCGAATCCGCGGGCCGCGGTCGATGATGTCACCGACGAACACCGCCATGCGCGATGGATGCCGCCAGACGCCACCTTGTTTGTGATAACCGAGCCGGTCGAGCAAGTGCTCAAGGGTCAGAGCGCAACCGTGCACGTCACCGATCAGGTCGTAGCTACGCGCGGGATCGAGCATCAGTCGCCTCCACCACCCAACCGGCTGCCCCAGCCAAGTTTGGTCCGGCAGACCTCATAGTAGTTGTGGTCGAGCGGGTGAATCAGCCGCAGCTTCTGGGCTTTTTTGCTGATGGTGATGGTGTCACCCGGCGCGCAGGTGAAATGGTTCTGCCCGTCACAGGAGACTTGCGGGTAAATCTGCATATCTTTGGACACGACGATTTTCAGCTCACTGTTGCCATCGACCACGATCGGCCTGCCCGACAAGGTATGGGGGTACATCGGCACAATCACAATAGCGTCGAGCTTGGGATGCATGATCGGCCCGCCCGCCGACAGCGCATAGGCGGTCGAACCGGTGGGCGTGGCGACGATCAGGCCGTCGGCCTTCTGGCTGCAGACGAACTGGCCGTCGATGTACAGCTCGAACTCGATCATCCGCGTCGATTTGCCAGGGTGCAGCACCACATCGTTCAGCGCGTCGCCCTGGCCAATGGCCTCGGCGTGGCGGCGTACTTCGGCTTGCAGCAGGAAGCGGTTTTCCACCAGATAGTGGCCGTCGAGCACTTCGGCGACTTTGACTTCCAGTTCATCGGGGCGAATATCGGTCAGGAAACCGAGGCTGCCCCGGTTGATGCCGAGCACCGGGATATTGTGTCGGGCCAAGGCACGCGCGGCGCCCAGCAGGCTGCCGTCACCGCCGACCACAATCACCATGTCACATACTTCACCGAGCATCTTGCGTGACGAGGTTTGCAGGCCATGACCCGGCAGGACTTCGGCGATGGTGTCTTCGAGGATCACGTGCAGGTGACGATCGAGCAGAAACCGTTTCAGTCGGCGGACGGTATCCAGCACCTGCGAACTGCCCAGGCGACCGATGATGCCGATATTACGAAATTGCTCCATGGGGCCCCTGAGGTCTGTGACGGCGAAAAACACGATTATGGTCGAAAGCGCGGGATAGACAAAATCCTTTCAGCCACAAGGGTGTACTCATGTTTAGGGCTATGCTCGCAAGATGATCCTATTTCCCGATTTGCTCCAGTTACCCCACCAGTTGCGCCACCCCGAAGTGCGCGACTTGGCTTGGGTCATCCTCGCGCCGCCGATGCTCGACATCACCCCGTGGCCGCAACGCCATCCGCTGGCCGGCAGCGACTGGGTGCAGGCACCGGAGCAGCTGGAACAGTGGCTGAGGCAACTCGATCATGACAGTTATGACTTGCTGCACTGGCTGGCACAGGCCAGGACCCGGCGATTGGGTTTGTATTACGAACGGCTGTGGCAATATGCCGTGCGCCATGCCCCGGGTATCGAGTTGATTGCCGCCAACATGCCGATTCGCCGCGAAGGCCACACGCTGGGTGAGCTCGACATGTTGCTGCGCGACCGCGATGGCGTGCATCACCTGGAACTGGCAATCAAACTTTATCTGGGCCCGCAGAAGGGTGACGGGCACGACACGGCGCAGTGGCTCGGGCCGGGTTGCCACGATCGACTGGACCGCAAACTGGCGCACCTGACGCAACATCAGTTACCGATTTCCGCCCGACCAGAAAGCCGCGAGGTGCTGGCGGCGCTGGATATCCAACAGTTCAGCGCGCATCTGTGGCTGGGCGGTTATCTGTTGTATCCATGGCCAGGACAAGCCGAACCCCCCAACGGCGCGCACCCGCAGCATTTGCGCGGCAGCTGGCTGCATCAGAAGGACTGGGCGGATTTTGTCCTGCAGCGCCCGCTCGGCCGCTGGCAACCCCTGCCCCGCCATGCCTGGCTAGCGCCGGCGCATTATCCGGGGGAGCAGACCTGGAATACCGAGCAGCTGGAGGCATGGCTCAGTGACCTGGAGCCATTGGCCCCGGCGCAGCTGATGGTGAGGCTGATCGAGAATGCGGAGGGGGATTGGGAGGAAGCGGAGCGGTTGTTTCTGGTGGCGGATCTTTGGCCGAATGTGCCGGGTAGCGGTTGAGATTTGTAGTGTCTGGACTGGCCCCTTCGCGGGCAAGCCTCGCTCCTACAAAAGCACCCTACACCCTGTAGGAGCGAGGCTTGCCCGCGAAAGGGCCACCTCCGTCTAAATGGACAACCGCAACGCCAAAGCCGCCAAAGTCACCAACAAAACCGGCACCGTCAACACAATCCCGACCTTGAAGTAATACCCCCAGCCAATCTGAATATTCTTGCGCTGCAGCACATGCAACCACAGCAACGTCGCCAGGCTACCGATCGGGGTAATTTTCGGCCCCAGATCGCTGCCAATAACGTTGGCATAAATCATCGCCTCCTTCACTGCCCCTGTGGCCTGGCTTGCATCGATCGACAGCAAACCAATCAACACTGTCGGCATGTTGTTCATCATCGACGACAACAGCGCCGTCAGCACGCCCGTGCCCATGGCCGCGCCCCAAACGCCGTAATTCGCAAACCCGTCCAGCCAACCGGCTAGATACCCGGTAAGCCCGGCATTGCGCAGGCCATACACCACCAGATACATGCCCAGCGAGAAAATCACGATCTGCCACGGTGCTTCTTTAATCACCTTGCGCGTGGAAATCTTGTGGCCACGGGCGGCGATGGCCAGCAGCAACGCCGCGCACACGGCGGAAATGGCGCTGATCGGAATGCCCAGCGGTTCAAGGGCAAAGCAGCCGAGCAGAAGAATCACCAGCACCACCCAACCGGCATAAAACGTGGTCTTGTCATGGATCGCGGTCGACGGAAGTTCCAGTTGTTCGGGGTCGTAATCCTTGGGAATGTCACGACGGAAAAACCACATCAGCATCGCCAGCGTGGCGGCGACACTGACGAAGTTGACCGGAATCATCACCGCCGCATAACGGTTGAAGGTGATATTGAAGAAGTCCGCCGAAACGATGTTCACCAGGTTCGACACCACCAACGGCAGGCTAGCGGTGTCGGCGATGAAACCGGCGCCCATCACGAACGCCAGGGTGGCGGCCGGGGAAAAGCGCAACGCCAGCAGCATGGAAATCACTATCGGCGTCAGAATCAGCGCCGCGCCGTCATTGGCGAACAGTGCCGACACCAGCGCGCCGAGCAGCACCATATAAGCAAAGAGTTTGCGCCCGCTGCCCCGCCCCCAACGGGCCACGTGCAAGGCCGCCCAGGCAAAGAACCCCGCCTCGTCCAGCAGCAGACTGATGATGATCAACGCCACAAAGGTGCCGGTGGCGTTCCAGATGATCTGCCACACAATCGGGATGTCACCCAGGTGCACCACCCCGAAAATCAGCGCCAGCACGGCGCCGAATACCGCACTCCAGCCCACTCCCAGGCCTTTGGGTTGCCAGATCACCAGGGTGATAGTCAACAGAAAAATCAGCGACGCGATGAGCATGCAGAGCAGCCTTCAAAGAAAAATCGGGGGATTAGCAGCAGCGTACCGGGCGATCAGCCATTGCCTGCAAACGGTCGACATCCGTAGCCAGCCACTCAGCGTGATCGGCCAGTGCGCCCTGCAACAGCGTGATGACCCACGGCGACAATTGCGGGTGCAGGCGATAAAAAACCCACTGCCCCTGACGGCGGTCCGCCAGCAGGCCATTGCTGCGCAACTGCGCCAGATGGCGGGAGATCTTTGGCTGGCTGAGGTCCAGCCCGGCCGTCAACTCACACACGCACAACTCGCCTTCCCGGGCGATCAACAGGGCGATACGACTGCGAGTGTCATCGGCCAGGGCCTTGAAAATATCGACGGGACTGCGAGAGCTGGACATGAAGGGACACGCCTCTGGACAAACGAGGCGTGAATATATGGAATTTCGAATATGCAGTAAAGCAAAGACTTGGTTGCCCCGCTTCTGTAGCAGCTGCCGAGCAGCGCGAGGCTGCGTTCGGCGACGTAGTCGTCGTGAAATCAGACCCTGCGGTGCGTCAGGAAAACCGCGCTCGCAGGGTTTACGACGACTTCGTCGCCGAACGCTGCCTCGCGCTGCTCGACAGCTGCTACAGGAGATTTCCAGTCACTCCTTTTTGTGCTGTTCGACCCACTTGCCATAAGCATCGATAAACTTTTGCAAGAACGGCCTCACCGACTCGGACAATTTGCCCGCCTCATCGAACGCCGAACCGGCACCACTCAGATAGGCTTCCGGTTGCTGCATGCACGGCACATCCAGAAACACCATGGACTGGCGCAAATGATGGTTGGCCCCAAACCCGCCGACAGCGCCCGGTGAAACGCTGATCACCGCTCCTGGCTTGCCGCTCCATGCGCTCTTGCCATACGGGCGCGATCCCACGTCGATCGCATTCTTCAGCGGCGCCGGCACCGAGCGGTTGTATTCAGGGGTGACGAACAGCACTGCGTCGGATGAGCTCACTTGTTGTCGGAAAGTGCTGTAGGCTGCCGGCGGTGAAGTTCCATCGATGTCTTCGTTGTACAGCGGCAGATCGCCAATTTCGACGATAGTGAGCTTGAGATTGGCAGGCGCCAGGTCGGCCAGGGCAAGCGCCACCTTGCGGTTGATCGATTCCTTTCTCAAGCTGCCGACCAGTACGGCGATCGTGTAGACGTTGCTCATGGAAGATTCTCGACTGTTCGATGGAAAGACTTGTAGTTATAGATGACGAATCACCCAGTGGGCTGCAGAATTCGCCGCCCCTGACTATTTTTTTCCTGTAAGAAAACTTACCTCGCCCAAGCACGGTCTACAGAACCGCAAATTGAGTGATTTATCTCCAGAGGTTCTAAGCAGATGGCAGCAGTACTCGTCGGTCAGTTTCATGCAAGAGACGCGGAAGGCCGCGTTTATTCCGTGCATGAGTTCCAGGAATCCACCCCCTCGCATGACGGCCTCACTGGCTCGGCGCCTGTGACCACCTACAAACTGGCCATTGGCGATCGCGTCAACAAGCTCGACGACAACCAGTTTCTGCTGGTGCAATCGAACATCACCATCGTGCGCGAGCCCGACACCTACGTCGGCAGCCGGCCGGAAATCACCACAGCCTCATAACCCCGCGTTATGAGCAGAAGTCATATGCGCGCACTTGAGTTAGGATTCAGTCACTGACTCCCTCACCTGCTGAACATGGACTTCACGCATGCGTTTACGTCATATCGAAGTGATCCACGCGCTCTTGCAGACCGGTCACCTGGGCACCGCCGCCGAATGGCTGCAGTTGCCGGTGGCCGAGGTCGAAGGCATTTTGCGCGACGCCGAGGATCAGTTGGGATTCATGCTGTTTTCCAGCGTGCGTGGACGTCTGCAGGCAACACGCGAGGCGCGGGAACTACAGGTTGAAATCGCCCACGTCTATGACGCACTTGAGCCGGTCCAGCGAATGGCCAGCAGCCTCAAGCAATATCAGGCACACCCGCTACGCATCATCTGCACCCCGCCGCTGGCCCAACAGTTGTTGCCCCACAGCATCGCGGCCCTGCGCCGACGCCTTCCCGATGCGCCTTGCACCCTGCTGAGCCAACCCACCCGCGAGATCGTCAGAAGCCTGCTGCTGCGTGAAAGCGATCTGGGACTGAGCCTGCATGATCCCGACCATGCCGACATTGATTGCCAGGTGATTGCCCAAGGCAAACTCCAGCTATTGGCGCCCCATGGCTGGCTTCAACCCAAACAGAAGTACATATCGTTGCAGGATCTGGCCGGCCAATCGATGGTTGGCCTGGAAGGTCATGACCCATTGAGCCCGGCGCTCGACAACAAACTGCATGCCTTGCGCCCTGCCCCGGTCATCCAAACCCGGGTGCAGACTCATCAGATGATGCGCAGCATGGTCGAGGCCGGCGAAGGCCTGGCGATCGTCGACCCGTTTACCGCTCTCGGTGCCAAGTCGAGCGGTCTGGATGCTTGCCCGTTGGCGCCTGCGGTGCCGATCAGCCTGTATGCCCTGACCCTGAAGACCGGCGAGCCAATGCCAGCCGTTCAGGTGCTGCTGGAGATCATCACGGAACAAGCCGCGGCGATGTTGTCGAGCTGAGCGGGTTTTCCAGCGGATTATCGAACAAGCGATACCAGAACAGCGCCACTTCGGCGGTGTTCGGGTCGATGCCGCGATAACGCAGATGATCGATCCCGCCAATCACGAAACCACAGCGCTCATACAGTCGACAGGCACCCAGATTGTTGTTCTGGGTTTCGAGCATGATGCCCGGCAGTTTCTTCTTGCGACTCCAGAACTGGGCCACGTCCAGCAACGCCTTTGCCACACCGTGCCGGCGCGCCGGCGCATGCACGGCCAACTCGTCGATATGGGCAAAGCCGTTCCAATTGGTGCTGACCACCAGATGGCCGACAGGTTCGTCATCGAGATACGCCATGAACACCGCACTGTCGGCGGCATCGCGGAAACTGCTGAACTCTTCGGGATCAATGCCGTAGCACTTTCGATAAGGGGTGATCGGCGTTACCGGCCACTGCTCCACCGGTTTGCCGATTTCGGCTGCGCCATAGGCCGCGACTTCAAAACTGAAGTCGCTACCCCAGATATAAGGCGCGAAACCCTCGTCGGCGACACGCACCGAGAGGCCTGGGTATTTGGGATTCATGATCGGTTGCATACTCGGAAAGGTCCTCATTCCTTGATGCAATCAACGGTGTAAAGCCGTCCATTGCCCTCGTCTTCGTTTTGCAGTCCGTGCACATCAGCGACAAACCCGGGGAAACTGCTGTCGAACGTGCGAGCAAATGACAGGTAATCGATGATCGACCGGGTCGACTCGGTGAACCGCTCACCCGGCATGATCAACGGGATGCCTGGCGGATACGGCACCAGCATCACCGCGGCAATTCGCCCCTCCAGGGCATCGATCGACACCGCCTCTACTTCACCACGCACCAAATGATCATAGGCGTCAGCCGGTTTCATGGCGATTTCCGGCAGCACGGTGTACATGCGCTTGAGGTGTTTGGCCGTGGCATTGCTGCGATAACAGGCGTGCAACTGATCGCACAAATCCCGCAACCCCATGCCTTGATAACGCGCGACGTTCTGTTGCGCCACGCACGGCAGGCACGTAGCCAGACTGACATTGGCGTCGTAACTGCGCTTGAACTCCAGCAACTCGGTCAGCAGCGTGCTCCACTTGCCCTTGGTGATGCCCATCGAGAACAGCACCAGGAATGAATACAGGCCGGTCTTCTCGACCACCAGCCCTCGCTCCCACAGAAACTTGCTGACCACCGCCGCCGGAATCCCGCGCTCGCTCAGTGCACCACCCGCCGTCAGGCCGGGCATGACCAGGGTGACCTTGATCGGGTCGAGCAACACGTAATCGTCGGTCACACCACCAAAACCATGCCAGTCGGCGTCGGGCTGCAGCAGCCAGTCTTCGGTGACAACACGGTCGATGCCTTCCACCGAGGGCGGCTGCCAGATGGAAAACCACCAGTCATCCGCAGCGATGTGCTGACGCAAATTGGCCAGGGCCCGGCGAAAGCTCAGCGCCTCGTCGAACATCTCCTGCAACAGCGATCGCCCGGCCGGGCCTTCCATCATCGCCGATGCGACGTCCAGCGACGCGATGATGCTGTACTGCGGCGATGTCGAGATGTGCATCATGAACGCTTCATTGAAGCGGTCGCGGTCCAGTTGTCGTGCACCGCCATCCTGGACGTGAATCATCGAGGCCTGGCTGAATGCGGCCAACAGTTTGTGCGTGGAATGCGTGGTGAACACCAGCGGGCTGTCTTCAGTACGGGACGTGCCCATGCCGTAACGGCCGGCGAAAAACTCGTGGAACGCCGCATAGGCATACCAGGCCTCGTCGAAATGCAGGACCTCGACGCTGTTGCCCAGGTTCTGCTTGATCAGTTCGGCGTTGTAGCACAGGCCGTCGTAGGTCGAATTGGTCACCACGGCCAACTTGACCTTGGGCTCACGGCCCTGGGTCAGCGGGCTGGCGTCGATCTTGGCCTGAATCGACTCGCGGCTGAATTCGCTCAGCGGAATCGGACCGATTATCCCCAGTTCATTACGCTCCGGGCACAGGTACAGCGGAATCGCACCGGTCATGATGATCGAGTGCAGCACCGACTTGTGGCAGTTGCGGTCCACCAGCACCAGGTCGTCGCGAGCGACCATCGAATGCCAGACGATTTTGTTGGCGGTCGAGGTGCCATTGATCACGAAAAAGGTGTGGTCGGCGCCGAAATTGCGCGCCGCCCTGGCTTCCGCCTCGGCCAGCGGGCCTGTGTGATCGAGCAAGGAGCCCAATTCCGGCACCGATACTGACAGGTCCGAACGCAGTGTGTTTTCCCCAAAAAACTGGTGAAAGGCCTGGCCGACCGGACTCTTGTGATACGCCACGCCGCCGCCATGTCCGGGGGTGTGCCAGGAATAATTGGAGTCGGCGGTGTGTTGCACCAGCGCCTTGAAAAAGGGCGGGAGCAAACCATCAAGGTATTTGCGGGCCGCCCGGGCCACTTGCCGGGCGAGGAAGGGCACGGTGTCTTCGAACAGATAGAGAATGCCGCGCAGCTGATTGAGCTCGGCCATGGCATCGGCCGGAGCGTTTTCCAGCGTTACTTGTTCGCCCAGCGCGAAGATCGGCAAGTCCGGCGCACGCACCCGCGCCAGGCCGATCAGCTCAGCCATATTGTGTAACAAGTGCGAATGGGCGCTGGCGTCTTCAGCGGCAATCAACATGCAGGAGAGGCCGTGATGGGTCGAAGCAACCAGCCGCCCTTCGGTGTAATCCACCGCCGAAACAATGCTGAAGCCTTCCTGCTCCAGCTCCCGGGCGATGCCACGCACGCGATCGCCGGCGACGGTGTCGGCCTTGATGTCGCGGTGGACGA
The DNA here is from genome assembly GCF_054897715.1 of Pseudomonas sp. RT6P73. Classification (NCBI taxonomy): domain Bacteria; kingdom Pseudomonadati; phylum Pseudomonadota; class Gammaproteobacteria; order Pseudomonadales; family Pseudomonadaceae; genus Pseudomonas; species Pseudomonas sp. RT6P73. Next base: position 2,923,934 of record NZ_JBUBUV010000002.1, read on the forward strand.
TCAGGACCGGGAATTTCAAATCTTTATACATGAGGCTCAGTGTCCTGAGGCTGCAGACCGAGGCCTGCCAATATGCTCAGGGTAGAGGGTTGAAGCGGATGTGGCGAGCGTCGATGCCCCGAAGCGGGTCAATGAGTGCACCATCATGTGGCCATCAAACTTGATCCGAAACAGAGACATTGGACACTTTGTAGCAGCTGCCGAGCTCCGCGAGGCTGCGTCCGGCGACGAAGTCGTCGTGAACCCTGCTAACGCGGTTTTCCTGGCATATCGCGGGGGCTGATTTCACGACGACTTCGTCGCCGAACGCAGCCTCGCGCAGCTCGGCAGCTGCTACAACAGGCCACGTGTGCCGGTTCAGGCCATGACAGATCAGGCCTGCGCCTTGGCCTCGACCAGTTGCTGCCACAGTGATGGAGCGCCGGCAGACTTGGCGATGGCTTCCAGGCGCGCCACGTGCCGGGCCAGGTCATCTTCGCTGGCGGGGATGATCCGGGTCGGCTGGCGATCGGCTGGCAAGCGGCGGATTTCGGTGGCGGAGTTGTCCGCGCCTTCGCCGGAACCGTTGCCATCCGACGCATTACCGGCCAGCGACAGGCTGGTCTGGCCGCCGGTCATGGTCAGGTAAACGTCGGCGAGGATCTCGGAGTCGAGCAAGGCGCCGTGGAGTTCACGGCCCGAGTTGTCGACGCCATAACGTTTGCACAACGCATCGAGGCTGTTGCGCTGACCCGGGTGACGTTCCCGGGCCATCATCAGGGTGTCGAGGATCGAGCAGTGTTGCGTGATGTCCGCACGATCGTGCTGGCCCATCAGGGCGAATTCGTTGTTGATGAAGCCAACGTCGAACGCCGCGTTATGGATGATCAGCTGCGCGCCCTTGATGAATTCGAAAAACTCATCGGCCACTTCAGTGAAACGCGGTTTGCCCACGAGGAATTCGTTGGTGATGCCGTGGACGCCGATGGCGCCTTCGTCACTCTCGCGATCCGGTTGCAGGTAAACATGGAAATGCCGGCCCGTCAGGCGCCGACCGATCAACTCGACACAACCGATTTCGATAATCCGGTGGCCGTCGGTCACCGGCATGCCGGTGGTTTCGGTATCGAGTACAACGGATCTGGTGGCCATCAGTGCTCAGCTCTCAACGGGTCAATCGTGCAAAAGCGGCGATGTTAACACGCTCGCGGGATCCGGCGCGCGCAGCCAGGTGACCGACGCTCATGCAGTTTTTAACAATCATTAGCAATGTTCATAAAGTCTGGAACAGAACGGGTTGTTAGCGTGCGGCGCTTGTTTCCAAGGGATAGCATCCGCCATGAAGACCGCACGATTTCTATTATTAAGTACCTGTTTGTGGGGTACGGGCGCCCATGCCACCAGTTTGGTGATCAGTACTGACGTGACGGTTAGTTTGACGCTGAGCTCGAGCAAAGGCACGAGCGGGTCATTCAGCGACGACAAGATTGTGCTGGCGGCGAAGGATGATGCGGCAGCGTTTGTGGCGAGCGAGGGGGCGATTCGCGGGGCACGGATCGAGGCGGCGTTTATGCGGATTCGCGGGGTGGTCAATGATCAGTATTCCGACCAGCAACTGGCCACCGCAATCTTGATGCTGTGACGCCCTGTAGGAGCGAAGCTTGCTCGCGAAGAACGATAACGCGGTCACTCTGTCACACCGCGGCGCCTTCTTCGCGGGCAAGCCTCGCTCCCACAGGGATCGGTGGAATCATCAAGCCTGCTTGTACCCGCGCACTTCATCCACGCCACGGTTGGCCAGTTGGTCGGCCCGTTCGTTGCCGTGGTGGCCGATGTGCCCGCGCACCCATTTCCAGGTGACGTTGTGGCGGTTGACCTGCTCGTCCAGCAGCTTCCACAAATCAGCGTTCTTCACCGGTTCCTTCGCTGCCGTTTTCCAGCCGCGCTTCTTCCAGTTATCCATCCACTCGTTGATGCCCTTCATCACGTACTGGGAGTCGGTCACCAGCAGCACGTCGCAGGAACGCTTGAGTTCTTCCAGGCCACGGATCGCGCCCATCAGCTCCATGCGGTTGTTGGTGGTATTGGCTTCGCCGCCCCACAGCTCCTTTTCCACGCCTTTGCACACCAGCAACGCGCCCCAGCCGCCAGGGCCAGGGTTGCCTTTGCAGGCGCCGTCAGTGAAGAGTTCTACGCTATCGCTCATGCCAATCTATCCAGAAAATGCGGTGGCTCGCCGATCAGTGACCGACGATGCCCGAGGCCGGGGCGACCCGGCCGGGAAATAAAGAATGTGTTACGGCTCGATATTGCGACGATTGACCTTGGCCATCGGCAGCGGAATCAGCTTGCCCATCGGTTCGCGACGTTCCTGACGAACCGGCCGCAAGCCAACAACGATCTTGCGCGCCACTAATAAATAGAAGCCACCACCCGACAGTTGCCAGTCACCGGCCTTGCGCTCCCAGCCGGCCAAACGAGCCTGCCAGGCGGGTGACGCAAGCGGCGGACGATAGCACCCGAAGCGGCGTTTCTCCAGCGCAAAGCCCAGTAGATTCAGCCAGTCGCCGACCCGCGACGGCGAGATGCAGCGCGCCTTGCGCAAGCCGTCGTGGGCGAACACATGGCGCAAACCCCAGCTGCTCCAGGGATTGATCCCGATGATCAGCAAGTGCCCGCCGGGCCGCACGCTGCTCGCGGCTTCACGCAGCAAACCGTGGGGCGACAGGCAGAAATCGAGGCCGTGCTGCATCACCACCACATCAGCGGCGTGCTCGCTCAACGGCCAGGCCTGCTCTTCGCAGACGATCTCGACACCCGGCAATGGCGCACCGAGCCGCACATTGCGCTGCACTTGTGGGGCCGACGGCGGTGTCTGGGCCGACGGACCGTAATGCACCAGGTAGCCACCGAAGAAGCGGCCCAGCTCGTCTTCGAGCATGCGTCGTTCTTCGTCCAGCAGAAATTGCCCGATGGGGCCGGACAGCCATTCACGGGCTGCGCTGATCAATGCCAGCCAGTCAGGATCGGCCTGAGCGAACGCTTTATCGGTCATTGCATTCTCCAACGCGCCAGGAAGTTCTAAGATGCGCCATTGTTTTCCGCTTGGCGAATCCGACGATGATACAGATCAGTGCCCTGCCCGCCTTCACCGACAACTACATCTGGTTGTTACAAGACCACAACACCCAGCGCTGCGCCGTGGTCGATCCGGGTGATGCTGCGCCCGTGCAAGCCTGGCTGGCAGCGCATCCGGGTTGGGTATTGAGCGATATCCTGATCACTCATCACCATCATGATCATGTCGGCGGCGTCGTGCAGCTGAAAAAAGCGACGGACGCGAAAGTCTACGGCCCGGCCAGCGAAACCATCCCGATGCGGGATATGGCGCTCAAGGACAACGACCGCGTCAGCGTGCTGGGCTGGGACTTCGATGTCTTCGCCGTTCCCGGACATACCCTGGGACATATTGCCTATTACCATCACGGCCTGCTGTTCTGCGGCGATACCCTCTTCGCCGCCGGTTGCGGGCGCTTGTTCGAAGGCACGCCAGAGCAGATGCACACCTCGCTGAGCCGCCTCGCTGCCCTGCCTGAAGATACGCTGGTCTACTGCACCCACGAATACACCCTGAGCAACCTGAAGTTCGCCGCGGCGGTCGAGCCGGGCAACCCGGACACTGCCGCACGTCTGGAAAAAGTCACCGCGCAACGTGCAGCCGGAATCATGACGCTGCCCTCTACTCTGGCGCTTGAAAAGCAGACCAACCCGTTTTTGCGTGTCGACGAAACATCCGTTAAAGAAAAAGTGGACGAACGGAATGGAACCCAAAACCGGGCTCCGAGTGCGGTCGTTGCTGCTCTTCGGGCTTGGAAAGATAAGTTCTAAGTAGCCGGCCCATTGGTACAAAAATTCTGAATGGTTGACCGCAAGGGGTACGCTTTCTAGAATCGCCCGACATTTTTGCCCGGAACTTACTTCCAGCCAATGTCGTCATCTATTCGTAAAGTCATCAATTCAGACGCATTGACCCGCTTGGCTCAAGCCATAGCGGTGGCTGTGTCCGCCACTCTGGCGGGCTGTTCCAGCCATGTGCCGCAGACCGAAGCGACACACACGCCGAATATCGCCGCTCGCGCCAAGCAGAAACCTATCTGGCTCAGCGAAAAGCCGACGCCGCAAATTCCACAAGATGTCTGGGAGCGCATGCGCCAGGGTTTCCAGTTGCAGGACAGCCTGGGCGTCAACCCGCGCATCGAGCAACAGCGCCTGTGGTTCGCCAGTAACCCGTCCTTCCTCGAAAACGCCGGCGAACGCGGCAGCCTCTACATTCATTACATCGTCGAACGCCTTGAAGAACGTAACATGCCGCTGGAACTGGCGCTGTTGCCGGTGATTGAAAGCGCCTACAACCCGATGGCCTATTCCCGGGCCAACGCGGTTGGCTTGTGGCAATTCATCCCCTCCACCGGGCGTTACTTCAACCTGCGTCAGACCCGTTTTTATGATGGCCGTCGCGACATCACCGCCTCGACCACCGCAGCCATGGATTACCTGACCCGCCTGCACGACATGTTCAACGGTGACTGGTTGCTGGCCCTGGCGGCCTACAACGCGGGCGAAGGCACGGTTAGCCGCGCCATCGAACGCAACGAAAAGCTTGGACTCCCGACCGACTACTGGAACCTGCCGCTGCCCGCCGAAACCCAGGCCTACGTGCCGAAGTTGCTGGCCTTGTCCCAGGTCGTGCTGGCCCCCGAAGCCTACGGCGTGAATCTCAACCCGATCGCCAACGAACCGTACTTCCAGGTCGTCGAAATCAACCAGCGCATGGACCTGTCCAAGGTTGCCGCGGTGGCCAACATCGACGAAGACGAACTGTTCCAGCTGAACCCGGCCTTCAAACAGCGCACAACCATCGACGGCCCCCAGCATTTGCTGGTGCCAACGTCCAAGGCGCAATTGCTGACCGCCAGCCTCTCGACCATGCGTCCTGAAGAGTTGATCAGCAAGAAGTCGCTCAAGCCGGTCTTCGAAGGTGCTGATGAATCCGAAATCGCCAGCCTCAAACGTGCCTACCGCGTGAAACGCGGCGACAACCTGGCCGCCATCGCCAAGGCCAACAAGGTCGACGTCAAGGACCTGCAGCGCTGGAACAAGATGACCGGCAAGAACCTCAAGGTCGGCCAGACCCTGGTGATGCAGGACACCAACAAGCGCAGCAGCGGCGGTCGCGTCAACACCGTCGTGGCGGCGAACAGCAAGGCAAACAGCAAGGCGTCCAAGGAAAAGCCGCAGACCCAATACAAGGTCAAGCAAGGTGACTCGTTGTACATGGTTGCCAAGCGCTTCAATGTCGAGATGCAACACCTCAAGCGCTGGAACCCGCGTGTCGGTCAGGCGTTGAAGCCTGGGCAGATGCTGACGGTGTCTTCGCCACGCTAAAAACGAGCCCCTGATTTCAGGGGTTTTTTTTGCCCAAAAGTCTTGCTCAAATCCCTGTAGCAGCTGGCGAAGCCTGCGTTCGGCTGCGCAGCAGTCGTAAAACCAGAGAATGCGGTTTTACTGAAACACCGCGCCGTCTGAATTCACGACTGCTGCGCAGCCGAACGCAGGCTTCGCCAGCTGCTACAGGGGCCGCATGTGTAATTAACAACGCATTAAGCCAGTGTCTTTTTCCTGTCGATACAAGCTGTTACTGTACGGTCCACAAAGCCCAAGCCGCCTGGATCGGATCTCTGACTTGAAGCGTCCCCTCCTCCTACTGCTGATCAGCCTGGCCTTGAGCTCCCCCGCAAGCGCGACGATCAGCGAAAGCCACGGTTATGCGCAGTTCGGCACGCTCAAGTACCCGGCCAGATTTACCCACTTCGACTGGGTCAACCCGCAAGCGCCCAAGGGCGGTACCTTGCGGGTGATGGCGTTTGGCACCTTCGATACGCTCAATCCGTACACGTTCAAGGGTTCAAGCCCGGTTTCCACCCCCAATTTCCTGCAGTACGGGATCAACGAGCTCAACGAACCGTTAATGGTCGGCACCGGCCAATACGCGCCGTCCGGCGATGAGCCGACCTCCAGTTATGGCCTGATCGCCCAATCGGTGGAATACAGCGAAGACCGCAGCTGGGTCGTGTTCAACCTGCGCCCTGAAGCACGGTTCCACGATGGCACGCCGATCACCGCCTACGACGTGGCGTTTTCCTACCGTTTGCTGCTCAAGGAAGGTCATCCGCAATACCGCACCAACCTTCAGGAAGTGTTGCGTGTGGACATCCTCAACCCGCAGCGCATTCGATTCGTCTTCAAGCGCGCCGGTAATCCGTTGCAGATCCTGCGCCTGGGCGAGTTGCCGGTGCTGCCGCAGCATTACTGGAAAGGTCGTGATTTCAAGGCCACCACTTTTGAACCGCCCCTGGGCAGCGGGCCGTACCGCATCACGTCGGTAACGCCTGGACGTCAGATCATTTTCGAACGGGTCAAGGATTACTGGGGCAAGGACCTGCCAGTCAATCGCGGCAAATACAACGTCGACCGCATGGAAGTCGAGTTCTACCGCGACAGCGATGTGGCCTTCGAAGCCTTCAAGGCCGGCGAATTCGACATCTACATCGAACACCAGGCGAAGAACTGGGACAACGGCTACAACTTCCCGGCAGTGCGCCGCGGCGACGTGATCAAGGCACAGATTGCGCACCAGATCCCGACCCAGACCCAAGGCCTGTTCATGAACAGCCGGCGCCCGACCTTCTCCGAGACCAAAGTCCGTGAAGCGCTGGGGCTGATGTTCGACTTCGAGTGGACCAACCGCACCCTGTTCAGCGGCGCTTACAAACGCGCCATGAGTTACTACCCCAACAGCGAGTTCTCCGCGACGGGCCTACCGGTCGGGCACGAATGGCTGATGCTCAAGCCGTATCGCGAGCAGTTGCCCGCCAAGCTCTTCACCGAACCGTTCAGCCTGCCCAAGACCGATGGACGCGGCATTCCCCGGGAAACCATGCGAAAAGCTCTGGCGCTACTCGCCGAGGCCGGCTGGAAGCTCAATGGTCAACGGCTCGAGAACGCCAAAGGCCAGCCACTCAAGCTCGAGATCCTGCTGGTCAACCCGAACCTGGAGCGCATACTTCAGCCTTACGTCGAGAACCTCGCCAGCATTGGCATCGACGCGCGGCTGCGCACCGTCGACCGCGCCCAGTACAAACAGCGCCTCGATCAGTTCGATTTCGACATGATCCTGATGACTCAAAACCAGACCCTCAGCCCGGGTCTGGAGCAATGGCAGTATTTTCATTCCAGCCAGGTCGGGGTCAAAGGCAGTAAAAACTACGCCGGCATCACCAACCCGGTGGTCGATCACTTGCTCGAACAACTACTCGCCGCGCAAACCCGCGATGAGCAAGTCGCCGCCGGCAAAGCCCTGGATCGGGTATTGCTGTGGCAGCACTACATCATTCCCAACTGGTACCTCAATTATCACCGCCTGGCCTACCGCAACCGGTTCGCCTTTGTTACTACGCCGCCCTACACCCTGGGCCTCTCCGCGTGGTGGCTGAAGTCTTCGGAGAAAGATCGATGAAACCTGTACGCGCCCTGCTGTCGCAGGCCAGCGGTCTGCTGTTCGCCGGGCTGGCCTGCGCCGCCCCGCAACATGCCGTGACCCTGTACAACGAGCCGCCGAAATACCCGGCCGACTTCAAACATTTCGACTACGTGAACCCTGACGCGCCCAAGGGAGGGATCTTTCGCCAGGCCGGGTTCGGCGGCTTCGACAGCCTCAATCCGTTCATCAGCAAAGGCGTGCCGGCCGACGACATCGGCATGATCTACGACACCCTGGCCAAACAGGGTCTGGACGAACCCTTCACCGAATACGGGCTGGTCGCCGGCAAGATCGAGAAAGCCCCGGACAACAGTTGGGTGCGTTTCTACCTGCGTCCTGAAGCGCGCTTCCACGACGGTCATCCGATCCGCGCCGAAGACGTGGTGTTCAGCTTCCAGATGCTGACCACGGACGGCGCCCCGCTCTATCGTGGTTACTACAGCGATGTCGAGGAAGCGGTCGCCGAAAACCCTCTCACCGTGCTGTTCAAGTTCAAGCACACCAACAACCGCGAACTGCCGCTGATCCTCGGCCAGTTGCCGGTGTTGCCGAAGCATTGGTGGGCGAACCGCGATTTCAACAAGGGCAACCTTGAAATCCCCTTGGGCAGCGGCCCCTACAAGGTCACCGAAGTGAAGGCCGGGCGCTCGATCCGCTATGAGCGTGTCAAGGATTACTGGGGCAAGGACCTGCCGGCCAACCGTGGCTTCTACAATTTCGACGTGATGACCACCGATTACTACCGCGACAACACCGTGGCGCTGGAAGCCCTCAAGGCCGGTCAGTTCGATTTCTGGCTGGAGATGAGCGCGAAGAACTGGGCCAACGCCTACAACATCCCGGCGGTCACCGAAGGCCGATTGAACAAGGAACAGATCCCCAACGGTAACCCGACCGGCATGCAGGGCTTTGTGTTCAACCTGCGCCGCCCGGTGTTCCAGGACGTGCGCGTGCGCCAGGCGCTGACGTTGTTGCTGGACTTTGAATGGACCAACAAGCAACTGTTCAACGGCGCCTATGTGCGTACCCGCAGTTTCTTCGAAAACTCGGAAATGGCCGCGACCGGCCTGCCCGACGCCGATCAACTGGCGATCCTCGATCCATTCCGCGGCAAGATTCCCGAACAGGTGTTCACCGAGGCCTTCCAGAACCCGGTGACCGACGCCAGCGGCATGATCCGCACGCAGCAGCGCAAGGCTTATCAGCTGTTGCAGGAAGCCGGCTGGCGGATCGTCGACGACAAGATGGTCGACGCCACCGGCAAACCGGTGAATATCGAATTCCTGCTGGCCCAGACCGAATTCGAACGAGTGCTGCTGCCGTTCAAGCGCAACCTCAGCGACCTGGGCATTGACCTTGTGATCCGCCGGGTCGATGTCTCGCAATACATCAACCGCGTGCGTTCACGGGACTTCGACATGATCGTCGGCAGCTTCCCGCAGTCCAACTCGCCGGGGAACGAACAGCGTGAATTCTGGATGTCTGCCGCATCCGACAAACCCGGTAGTCGCAACTCCATGGGCCTCAAGGATCCGGTGGTCGATCAACTGGTCGAGCAACTGATCAACGCCGATTCGCGCAAAAGCCTGGTCGCCCACGCCCGGGCACTGGACCGCGTGCTGCAATGGGGCTATTACGTGATCCCCAACTGGCACATCAAAACCTGGCGCGTGGCGTACTGGAACCACATCGGTCACCCGAAAGTCTCTCCCAAGTACGACATCGGCACGAACACCTGGTGGGTCAAACCTGACGCGACACCGGCAATAGAAGTCGAAACCAAACTGCAAGCCGACCCTGCGGGCACGGAGTAATCAGATGCTGGCGTATATTTTTCGGCGACTGCTGCTGATCATTCCGACCTTGCTCGGCATTTTGCTGATCAACTTCGTGATCATCCAGGCTGCCCCAGGCGGGCCGGTGGAGCAGATGATCGCCAAGCTCGAAGGCTTCGAAGGCGCCACCAGCCGCATCTCCGGCGGCGGTGCCGAAGTGTCGGTGGCCGGCTCCGCCTATCGCGGCGCGCAGGGCCTGGACCCGATGCTGGTCAAGGAAATCGAACACATGTACGGCTTCGATAAATCGGCGCCGGAACGCTTGTGGATCATGATCAAGAACTACGCCACCCTGGATTTCGGCGACAGCTTCTTCCGCGACGCCAAGGTCATCGACCTGATCAAGGAAAAGATGCCGGTGTCGATCTCGCTCGGGCTGTGGAGCACGCTGATCATGTACCTGGTGTCGATCCCGCTGGGGATCGCCAAGGCGACGCGACACGGCAGTCACTTCGACGTCTGGACCAGTTCGTTGATCATCGTCGGCTACGCGATCCCGGCGTTCCTGTTCGCAATCCTGCTGATCGTGGTATTCGCCGGCGGCAGCTATTTTGACTGGTTCCCGCTCAGGGGGCTGACCTCGAACAACTTCGATGAATTGAGCACCGCAGGCAAGATCCTCGATTACTTCTGGCACCTGGCATTGCCAGTGACCGCGCTGGTGATCGGCAACTTCGCGACCATGACCCTGCTCACCAAAAACAGCTTCCTCGACGAAATCAATAAGCAGTACGTGGTCACCGCCAAGGCCAAGGGCCTGACCAATCACCGCGTGCTTTACGGCCACGTGTTCCGCAACGCGATGCTGTTGGTGATCGCCGGTTTCCCGTCGGCGTTTATCGGGATCTTCTTCACCGGCTCGCTGCTGGTTGAAGTGATCTTCTCCCTGGATGGCCTCGGCTTGATGAGTTTCGAAGCGGCGATCAACCGCGATTACCCGGTGGTGTTCGGCACGCTGTTTATCTTCACCTTGCTCGGTCTGGTGGTGAAATTGATCGGTGACCTCACGTACACCTTTGTCGATCCGCGCATCGACTTCGAAAGCCGGGAGCATTGAGATGAACCTGTCCCCTCTCAATCGCCGACGTTTCGAACTGTTCAAGGCCAACAAGCGCGGCTGGTGGTCGCTGTGGCTGTTTCTGGTGCTGTTCGGCCTGAGCCTCGGCGCCGAGCTGATTGCCAACGACAAACCGCTGGTGGTGCATTACGACAACGGCTGGTACTTCCCGGCACTCAAGCGCTACCCGGAAACCGCGTTCGGCGGCGAATTCCCGCTGGAAGCGAACTACAAGAGCCCGTACATCCGCGAATTGCTCAAGGCCAAAGATGCCTGGGTGCTGTGGGCGCCGATTCCCTACAGCTACCAAAGCATCAACTACGACTTGAAAGTCCCGGCGCCCGCGCCACCTTCAGCCGACAACCTTTTAGGCACCGACGATCAGGGCCGCGATGTGTTGGCACGGGTGATTTACGGCTTCCGGATTTCGGTGCTATTTGCCCTGACGCTGACCATTCTCAGCTCGATCATCGGGGTGATTGCCGGGGCCTTGCAGGGGTTCTATGGCGGCTGGGTGGACCTGGCCGGGCAACGTTTCCTGGAGATCTGGTCCGGGCTGCCGGTGCTGTATTTGCTGATCATCCTCGCCAGCTTTGTGCAGCCGAACTTCTGGTGGCTGCTGGGGATCATGCTGCTGTTCTCGTGGATGAGCCTGGTGGACGTGGTGCGCGCCGAGTTCCTGCGTGGGCGTAACCTCGAATACGTGCGCGCGGCCCGGGCGCTGGGGATGCAAAATGGCGCGATCATGTTCCGTCACATTTTGCCCAACGCCATGGTCTCGACCATGACCTTCATGCCGTTCATTTTGACCGGCGCCATCGGCACCCTGACCGCCCTCGACTTCCTGGGCTTCGGTTTGCCGCCGGGCGCGCCGTCCCTGGGAGAACTGGTGGCCCAGGGCAAATCCAACCTGCAAGCGCCGTGGCTCGGCATGAGCGCGTTTGCCGTGCTGGCATTGATGTTGAGTTTGCTGGTGTTCATCGGCGAGTCCGCTCGCGATGCCTTCGACCCGAGGAAGTGAAATGAATCAGGACAATCTGATCGAAGTGCGCGACCTGGCCGTCGAATTCGTCGTCGGCGATCACTGTCAGCGGGTGGTGGAAGGCGTCAGTTTCGACATCAAGCGTGGCGAAACCCTGGCACTGGTCGGCGAAAGCGGCTCCGGCAAATCGGTGACCGCACACTCGATCCTGCGACTGCTGCCTTACCCGCTCGCCCGGCATCCGTCCGGGACCATCGAGTATTCCGGGCAAAACCTGCTGAGCCTGAAAGAGAAAACCATCCGCCACATCCGCGGTAACCGGATCGCGATGATTTTTCAGGAACCGATGACCTCGCTCAACCCGTTGCACTCGATCGAGAAACAGATCAACGAAGTGTTGGGCATTCACAAAGGTTTGATCGGCAAAGTCGCGACCAAGCGTACGCTGGAGCTGCTGGAGATGGTCGGCATTCCTGAGCCGCACAAGCGCCTCAAGGCCCTGCCCCACGAATTGTCAGGCGGCCAGCGTCAGCGAGTAATGATCGCCATGGCCCTGGCCAACGAGCCCGAGCTGCTGATCGCCGACGAACCGACCACCGCGCTGGACGTGACCGTTCAGCTGAAAATCCTCGAATTGCTCAAGGAATTGCAGGCCCGTCTGGGCATGGCACTGCTACTGATCAGTCACGATTTGAACCTTGTGCGAAGAATTGCGCATCGCGTATGTGTCATGCAGCGCGGTTGCATCGTCGAACAGGCATCGTGCGAAGAGTTGTTCCGCGCGCCGCAGCATCCGTACACTCGGGAACTGCTGGCAGCGGAGCCCAGTGGCAAGCCGGCGACCAACGTGATTGGCCCGCCGCTGCTGCAGGTCGAGGACCTGAAAGTCTGGTTCCCGATCAAGAAAGGCTTTCTGAAAAAGACCGTCGACCACATCAAAGCGGTGGACGGGATCAATTTCAGCCTGCCTCAGGGCCAGACCCTGGGGATTGTGGGAGAAAGCGGTTCGGGCAAGTCGACGCTCGGTCTGGCGATTTTGCGGCTGATCGGCAGCAAAGGCGCCATCCGTTTTGAAGGCAAGCAGCTAGACTGCCTGACGCAGGCCGAGGTTCGGCCGTTGCGCCGGGAGATGCAGGTGGTGTTCCAGGACCCGTTCGGCAGCCTGAGCCCACGGATGTGCGTGAGCCAGATCGTCGGCGAAGGCCTGCGGATCCACAAGATGGGCACCGAGGCAGAACAGGAACAGGCGATTATTGCGGCATTGAAGGAGGTAGGCCTGGACCCGGAAACCCGGAACCGCTACCCCCACGAATTTTCCGGCGGGCAGCGGCAGAGAATCGCCATTGCCCGGGCATTAGTGCTAAAACCGGCGTTGATTTTGCTGGACGAGCCGACTTCGGCCCTCGACCGCACCGTACAACGCCAAGTGGTGGAGCTTTTGCGTTCACTGCAAACCAAGTACAACCTGACGTATCTGTTTATCAGCCATGACCTGGCTGTCGTCAAGGCGCTGAGCCACCAGCTGATGGTGGTCAAGCAAGGCCAAGTGGTCGAACAGGGAGACGCGCAAAGTATCTTTGCCGCCCCCCAACATCCGTATACACAGCAGTTGCTGGAAGCCGCTTTCCTGGCTCCGGCCACTGCGCAATAACCTGAAAGAGAGGAGCAACACATGGGTTTTCTCGCCGGTAAGCGCGTACTGATCGTCGGTGTCGCCAGCAAGCTGTCCATCGCATCCGGCATCGCTGCCGCCATGCATCGCGAGGGCGCTGAGCTTGCCTTCACTTATCAGAACGACAAACTCAAGGGTCGCGTCGAAGAGTTCGCACAAAGCTGGGGTTCCAACCCTGACCTGTGCTTCCCGTGCGACGTGGCCAGCGATGAAGAAATCGCCAAGGTCTTCGTTGAGCTGGGCAAGAAGTGGGACGGCCTGGACTGCATCGTGCACTCCGTCGGCTTCGCCCCGGGCGACCAACTGGACGGCGACTTCACCGAAGCCACCACCCGTGAAGGTTTCCGCATTGCTCACGACATCAGCGCCTACAGCTTCGTGGCCCTGGCCAAGGCTGGCCGCGAAATGATGAAAGGCCGCAACGGCAGCCTGCTGACCCTGTCGTACCTGGGCGCCGAGCGCACCATGCCGAACTACAACGTGATGGGCATGGCCAAGGCTTCGCTGGAAGCAGGCGTGCGTTACCTGGCCGGCTCCCTGGGCCCGGACGGCACCCGCGTCAACTGCGTATCGGCTGGCCCGATCCGCACCCTCGCCGCTTCCGGCATCAAGAACTTCCGCAAGATGCTGGCCGCCAACGAAGCGCAAACCCCGCTGCGTCGCAACGTCACCATCGACGAAGTCGGCAACGCCGGCGCCTTCCTGTGCTCGGACCTGGCGTCCGGCATCAGCGGCGAAATCATGTACGTAGACGGTGGCTTCAACACCACTGCGATGGGTAGCCTGGAAGAGTGATCTTTCGCTAGCCCATAAAAAAACCCGCCTCTTCAGGCGGGTTTTTTGTGCGCGCAATTCCAAGTCCATTCAGTTCCTGTGGGAGCGGGCTTGCCCGCGATGGCGGTGGATCAGCCGCCATCTATTTTGAATGTCAGTCCGCTATCGCGGGCAAGCCCGCTCCCACAGGGATCTGTGGTTAGTCGGAAATTTGGGTCAGACACCTCGCAAACAGCTGCTGAATCGGCTGCATCCGCTGGCTGTAGCGCTGCAACAGCACAATCTCCCGGTAAAACGTCAACTCGCCCAACGGGATAGTCCTGACCTTCGCCCCATGCTCAAGCCATAACCCCGCCTCGGGCAGCAGTGAAACGCCGAACCCGCATTCAACCATCTTGACGATGGCTTCCAGCTCATCCAGCTCCATCGCCACGTGCACATCAATCTGCTGTTCACGCAAAAACCGCGTCACCAGGCGCCCCCCAAATGAATTGCGGTCGTAACGCACGTGCCCGTGGCTGGCAAGGATTTGCAACGGGTCATCGCCTTCAAGGCCCATCGGCACAATCAATAGAAACGGCTCCCGGCGAATAACCTGCACGGACAGCTCTTTGGGCAGCTCGTACGGCGGCTTGATCAGAATCGCCAGATCCACCTCACCGGTATCGACCTGACTGAGCAAGCTCAACGACACGCCCGGCACCAATTTCGGCTCCAGCAGGGGTGCCCGCTCCCTCAACCGCAAAAATGCTTGGGGCAACAACCCGGTCTGGACCGTGGACACCGCGCCAATTTTCAGCTCGCCGCGATACTCGCTGACATCATCACTGACGGCCATGCGGCTGAACGTCTCGAGGATCTCCTGCGCCATCGGCAACGCCCGTTGCCCTGCGGCATTAAGAATCGCCTGACGTCCGGTGCGATCGAACAGGCGAATGCCCAGCGCCTGTTCCAGATTGCGTATCTGGGCGCTGACCGCCGACTGCGTCAGGCCGATGTGCATCCCGGCGGCCGCGAACGTGCCATAGCGTGTCACGGCGATGAAGGTTTTCAATTCGCGCAGCATAAGGCGTTCTCGATTGATCGAAATAATTTGAGCTCGACGCAAAAACTATCGTCTTTCAATCAAAAAGCATAGCGCTAAACTTAGCCTCGTCCCCTAACAACAAGAAGGCGAACCCCATGCAACTCTCCCCTTTTCACCTGGCTATCCCGGTTTACGATTTGGCCGCTGCCCGGCGTTTCTATGGTGAAGTGTTCGGCCTGGAAGAAGGACGTTCCAGTGACCATTGGGTCGATTTCAACTTTTTCGGCCATCAACTGGTGATTCACCTGGCACCGAAAAACGCTTCTCAAGAAGCCGCGCACACCAATGCCGTGGACGGTCATAACGTGCCGGTGCCGCATTTCGGTGTGGTATTGGGGTTGGCGGAATGGGAGGCGCTGGCCGAGCGCTTGAAAGACCTGGGTACTCGCTTCGTGATCGAGCCGGGTATCCGCTTTCAGGGTTTGGTGGGTGAACAAGCCACGATGTTTCTCTTCGACCCCTGTGGCAACGCTTTGGAATTCAAAGCATTCAAGAACATCAATCAGTTGTTCGCCAAATGATCCGCCCGGACTTTGACGCCACCACCCTCAGTGAAGCGGTGGTCGATGGCGATACGACCGCTGCCGTCATCGCCGAAGCCTTTCTTGAGCGCATTCAGGCGCAGGAACCGGATATCCAGGCCTTCGTCTCGTTCGACGCCGGGCAGGTACGCGCCGATGCTGCGCAGAACAACGGCCGTGGACTTCTGGCCGGCATACCCGTGGGCATCAAGGACATCTTCGACACCGCTGCCTACCCCACGCAATTCAACTCGCCCATTTACAACGGCCATCAACCGTCCCGGGACGCCCACGTGGTGACGCTGTTGCGCCAGGCCGGCGCGCTGATCATGGGCAAGACCCACACCACCGAGTTTGCCTACATGCACACCGGCCCGACCCGCAATCCCCACGACCTCGCTCGCACGCCCGGCAGCTCCAGCGCGGGTTCGGCGGCCGGGATGGCGGCGGGTTTCTTTGCCTTGGCGCTGGGCACGCAGACCGCTGGCTCATTGCTCAAGCCGGCCTCCTATTGCGGACTCTTCGCTTACAAACCGTCGCTGGGACTGGTGTCGCTGGAAGGTGTAAAACCGCTGGCGCCGAGCTTCGACACCGTGGGTTGGTATGGAAGATCGGTACGCGATCTGCACCTCGTGGCGCGCGTGTTGATTCCCGGTTTCGTTGTACCTGATGTCGAGCGGCGTCCTCTGCGACTGGGTTTCTGCCGCACGTCGCGCTGGGATCAGGTGGACCCCGAGGTGGCCCACGCTCTGGAGCAGGCAGCGGATCAGTTGCGCAGCGCCGGCCATCACGTGAGCGAACTGCAACTGCCCGACGAGTTTGCCGGTGTATTCGACGACCATCAGCTGATTAACGATTGCGAAGGTGCCCGCTCGCTGGCCAAGGAATTTCAACGACACCGGACCCAATTGAGCCCCTCGACACTGGCCATGTTCGAGCGAGCGGCGGCGACAACCTGGGAACAGGAATCCGCTGCCAAAGTGCGCCTGGCCGCGCTTGCCCCACGCTTGAATGAGCTTTGCCACCCCTTCGACGCCATGCTCGGCGCCTCTTGCGGGATGGTTGCGCCGATGGGCCTGGAAAGCACCGGACCGTCGGATTTCATCAAGTTCTGGGGGGCGTTTGGCTGGCCGCAGGTCAATATCCCGCTGAAGCGCGCGGAAGGCAGTCTACCGATCGGATTACAGCTGATCGGTAAGTTCAGGGACGACGGCCGGTTGTTGCGGACCGCCGGGCACGTTACAGCGGTTTTGCACCGTGCCACTCAAGAATGACGAGTGTCGTGCATCGCCTTGTCGGCCAGGGCCAGCACGTCTTCGGCTGTCTGGTTTAGCCGCGCATCAAATTCGATCTGGCCAATGCTGAACTGAATGATGAAACTGCGATTCGCCGTGGCATTGCGCTCGGCGAGTATTTCTTCGAGGCGTGCCATGATCGCAGACAGCTCTACAACGCTTGCCCCCGTCAGCAGGGCGACAAACTCGTCGTTGCCGAGTCGGCCAATCACATCGCTTTCGCGAAAGGCGATACGCAGCACGTCAGCAAAGGTTTTCAGGGCGTTGTCGCCCTCGGCACGACCGTACAGGTAGTTGATTCGCTTGAAGTTATCGAGGTCGAAAAAAAGCAGCGTCGCCGGTATTTCCAACTGCTGGCAGGCGTCCAGCCCTTGTTGGGCCAGCGCTGTGAAACCGTGACGGTTGGGCAGCAGCGTCAACTCGTCCATGCTCGCCATCTGCACGCCCGTCAGTTCTTGCTCGGCCGTACGGGCCAGATCGCGAAGCAATTCACGTTCCTTAAGTGGCGAACGCATCGGGTCTGTGCAAGCACCTCGCTTGACCGGTTTGCCTGGGATCAGCATTACTCACTCCATTGGCGGATATGCACTTTAGAGTCGTGCGTACCCGGATTGACTCCCTGTTAACGGACCGCCGGTCAACTGCCCTCCACCGGACACGGCCCACCGGCGTCAGCCCACAACTTGAATTGGCTGACGAAAATGTCGTGGGGCACCGGCACCGGCGCCCTTCCCTCGCCCGGATTCCAGCCCCAGAGCACTAGCTTGTCTTCGCTGACGTGCTTGATCAATGCCGCGAAATCACGGTCGCCATTACTGGAACGATCCTTGATCATCGCGCACAACTTATCGGCCGGCAGACCGATCCAGGCCATCTTGTGTGCGGCGGGCGGCAAGCTCCAATGCGGCGCTCCCGGTGGCATATGCGGCCCGTAACTGGCGGGCGGATTGGTCTCGGCGTGACAGGTCGCGCAGGGCAAACCGGCAGCGCCCTTGCCGTCCATCCCGCGCACCACGCTCATCGCATGGGGAATCCCGGCGTCGAACTGCAACGGCGAATCGCCCGGGATATGACAGTTCTGGCAACGCGGGCTCTGGAAAACCTTCTGCACGGTATCAAACGCCTTGATGGCTTCCTTGTCGTCAGCAAACACGTGCTCGGCGTAGACAGCCAGGCCGATCAACACCACCGTGCCAAGAATCAGATGTCGTTTCATCTCACACCCCCGACAGTTGCAACGGCAGTTCCCGCAAGCGCTGCCCGGTCAGGGCGAACACCGCGTTGGCCACCGCCGGCGCCGTGGGTGGGACACCGGCCTCGCCGATTCCGCCGGACCTTTCGGTGCTCGGCACGATATGCACTTCAACTACTGGCATTTCGTTCAGCCGCAGCACCCGATAGTCGTGGTAATTGGATTGCACCACCTGGCCGTCCTTGAACGTCAGTTTGCTGTGCAAGGTGAAGCCGAGGCCGAAGGTGATGCAGGACTCCATTTGCGCAGCGATGCTCATCGGGTTGACCGCAATCCCGCAGTCCACCGCGCACACCACCCGGTGCACCCGAATCGCCAGATTGTCCTGAGACACTTCAGCGACCTGGGCGACGTAGCTGCCGAAGGATTCATGCACCGCCACACCCAGCGCGTGGCCGTCCGGCAACGGCGCCTTCCAGTTGGCTTTCTCGACGGCAAGATTCAGCACGCCCAGATGCCGCGGATGCGCCTTGAGCAGGGTCCGTCGGTATTCCACCGGGTCCTTGCCGGCCGCCTCCGCCAGTTCGTCGATCAACGATTCCATCACAAACGCCGTGTGGCTATGCCCCACCGAACGCAGCCACAACACGCTGATGCCGGTTGTCGGTGAGTGCAGTTCCACTTGGTGATTGGCCATGCCTACCAGGTAAGGGCTGTCGGCAACGCCTTCGACCGACGTCTTGTCGACTCCGTCCTTGACCATGGTCGCCTCGAGCATGGTGCCGGCCATGATCGACTGACCGACCATCACGTGCTTCCAGGCCATGGGCATGCCGCCGGCGTCCAGGCCGATGCGGGCCTGATGCAGGAACGCCGAGCGGTAATAGCCGCCGCGGACGTCGTCCTCCCGCGACCAGACGGTTTTCACTGGCCCTCCTGCGGCCTTGGCCACCTGCACGGCTTCTGCGACAAAGTCCGAGGTCGGATTGGCCCGACGACCGAAGCCGCCGCCGAGAAATTCAGTGTGGATTTCAACCTGTTCCGGCTTGAGCCCGGTGATCTTGCCCGCGATCATTTGATCCAGGGTCTGGAACTGCGTGCCGGTCCAGATCTCGCACTTATCCTTGGAAATTTTCACCGTGCAATTGAGCGGTTCCATCGGCGCGTGGGCCAGGTACGGCACGCTGTATTCGACGTCGATGGTCCTGGCAGCTTTGCCCAGCGCTGCGCTGGTATCGCCGGCCTTACTCGCCGAGGTGCCGGGGGTGGCCGCGAGTGTGCGGAAACTCTCCAGCAGTTTTTGACTGTCGAGGCCGGCGTTCGGCCCCAGGTCCCACTCGACCTTCAACGCATCGCGCCCAAGCTTCGCCGCCCAGTAATGATCGGCAATCACCGCCACGCCAGTAGGCACCTGCACCACTTTGTGCACGCCCGGCACGGCCAGAGCCTCAGCGCCTTCAAAGGATTTGACGCTGCCGCCGAAGACCGGCGAGCGGGCAACCATGGCGGTCATCAAGCCATCGAACTGCACGTCCATGCCGAACTTGGCCCGGCCGGTGATTTTCTCCGGGGTGTCCAGGCGCTTGGTGGGTTTGCCGATGAGCTTCCAGTCCTTGGCCTCCTTGAACTTGATCGAGGCCGGATCCGGAACCGGCAGCTTGCCGGCGTCGTCCGCCAGCTCACCGAAGGTCGCGCGTTTGTCGCCGGCAATGACCACGCCTGACTCGGTGTGAATCGCCGAGGGCGCGACGTTGAAGCGCTTGGCCGCCGCATCGATCAGCATCAAGCGCGCTGCCGCGCCAGCCTGGCGGTAGCGATCGAACTCCATCCAGGTCGAGGTCGAACCGCCGGTGATCTGCATCCCGCCGAACCCCGCCATGCCGTAATCCGCCGCCGACGCGGGTGAATGTTCGACGCGGATTTTCGACCAATCGGCGTCCAGCTCTTCGGCAATCAACATGGTCAGGCCGGTCCAGATGCCCTGGCCCATTTCCGAGTGGCCAAGCAGCACAGTGACGACGTTGTCGTTGCCGATCCGCAAAAACGCATTGGGCGCGAAAATATTGCCTTCATTCTCCGCCCCCAAGGCAAAGCGATGAGCGCCGGGGATGACGAACGCCACCACCAGACCACCGCCCAACAGTGCGCTGCCCTTGAGAAAACCGCGGCGTGACACAGGGTTGGTGCTGTTCATGGTTCAGACTCCCGTCAACGTGGCATCAACCGAGCTCGGCGGCGCGTTTTACCGCGGCGCGGATCCTTGGGTAGGTGCCGCAGCGGCAGATATTGCCGGAGAGCGCCTGATCGATGTCGCTGTCGGTGGGCTTGGGGATCTTCGCCAGCAATGCGGCGGCGGACATGATTTGCCCGGACTGGCAGTAACCGCACTGCACCACGTCGAGCTCGGCCCAGGCTTGCTGCACCGGGTGCGAGCCGTCGGTGGACAAGCCTTCGATGGTGAGGATTTTTTGCCCGTGGGCCACTGCGGTGGCGGGCGTGATGCAGGAACGCAGCGGCGCGCCGTCGACGTGCACGGTGCAGGCCCCGCACTGGGCCATGCCGCAACCGAATTTGGTGCCCGTCAGGTGCGCGACATCGCGCAAGACCCAGAGCAGCGGCATGTCCGCGGGGACATCCAGCTCCTGATCCTTGCCATTGATGTTCAGGGTCAGCATTGCGAATTTCCTCAGACTCACGGTGTTCTGAAGGGGCGTCGCTGTGACAACGGAGTGCCTACGCGCGCCTCGGGTTATCACTACAGCTAAGCGCAAATTGCCGGGGGAGAACGGTTCATCGACCACCGGTCACATGAAGAAGACTGAAATGGCGCGCTCTGTAGCAGCTGTCGAGCCTGCGAGGCTGCGTCCGGCGACGCAGTCGTCGTAAACCCTGCGAATGCGGTTCTCCTGAAACACCGCGGGGTCTGATTTCACGACGACTGCGTCGCCGGACGCAGCCTCGCGCAGCTCGGCAGCTGCTACGGACGGTGTTAAAGCTTGGAAACTTGGAAATCCGCCATGTCTGCAACTCATCAATAACCGGGGAGACCACCGGTCACATGAAGAAGACTGAAATGGCACGTTCTGTAGCAGCTGTCGAGCCTGCGAGGCTGCGTTCGGCGACGAAGTCGTCGTAAACCCTGCGATCGCGATTTTCCTGACGCACCGCGGGGGCTGATTTCACGACGACTGCGTCGCCGAACGCAGCCTCGCAGGCTCGGCAGCTGCTACCGACCGGGTTGGGGCTTAGAAATCGGTGGAGACCGACACCTCGCGCCACGCCTGCAATTCATCGGCAACGAAGGCGTTCTTGGCTTCGATCGCCGCGACGCAGTCACTGCCCAGTGGCAAGCGTAGCGGAGCTTTTTTCGCTTCTACCAGGGTGATCATGGTCTCGGCGAGCTTGTCCGGATCGCCCGGTTGATTCAGGGTCACGGCCTTGGCGATTTTACGCACCTCGCCCGCGGTGCTGTCGTAATCGGCAATCGTGGATGGGGATTCGACCAGGGAATTGCCTTCGAGGAATTCGGTCCGGAAGTAACCAGGCTCGACAACAGTGACTTTGACCCCCACCGGCGCCAATTCGGCGTGCAGCGCTTCGCTCAAGCCTTCGACGGCAAACTTGGTCGAGCAATAGACGCCGAAGCCCGGCCCCGACGCGTAACCGCCCACCGATGACAGGTTGATCACATGCCCACTGCGGGCGGCACGCATGTACGGCAGGACGGCGCGAGTGATGTTCAGCAAGCCGAAGACGTTGGTTTCGTACACCCGGCGCACTTCATCGGCGCTGGCTTCTTCCACCGCGCCCAGCAAACCGAAGCCCGCGTTGTTGACCAGCACATCGATGCGCCCGAAGTGGTCGATGGCAGCCTTGGCGACCGCAACGCCTTGGGCTTCATTGGTGACATCCAGGGACATGGCGAGCAACGCGGATTGAGTGCCAAAACGTTGGGTGACGCTGCTCGCATCACGGGCGGTGGCCACCACCGCATCGCCGTTGGCCAGTGCAGCGGCGGCGATCTTGGCGCCGATGCCACGGGACGCGCCAGTGATGAGCCAGACACGTTTGAAGGTGTGGGAAGTGGTCATGATCGAGTTCCTTGTTTGGGTTGGGGTGAGCACAAGGTACGCAGGAAGATTGGTCGGAAAAATGCCCTCGTGTTACAAGCACTATGAAACTGTCTTTCATAATGGCGCCGATATGAATCACGACCCATTCGACGGCTTGACCGAGTTTCTGGCGGTGGCCGAGCACAAAAGCTTCACCCTCGCCGCCACCCGGTTGGCGGTGACGCCCACGGCAGTCAGCCACGCGATCAAACTGCTGGAGCGGCGCACCGGCGTGTTGCTGTTCCAGCGCACCACACGCCGGGTGGCGTTGACTGAGGCCGGTGCCAGCCTGTTCGCCCGTTTGCGCCCGGCGGCCAGTGAAATCGATGAAGCCCTTGCGGTGCTCAGCGGTTTTCGCGACCAACCGATGGGCACGCTGCGCATCACCGCGCCGCGCCTGTCCGGCGCCTTGTTGATCGAGCCGCTGATGCCGCTGTTCCGCCAGGCTTACCCGCAGGTCAACCTCGACATCTCGCTGGACGATGCCACGGTCGACCTGATGGAAAGCGGTTTCGATGCCGGGATCCGGCTGGGAGAGTCCATCGAGAAAGACATGATCGCCGTGCGCCTCACACCGGACCTGCAATGGTCGGTGGTGGGCTCGCCGTCTTACTTCGCCAAGGCCGGCAAACCGCTCAGCCCGGAAGCGCTGACCTGGCATGAGTGCATCGGCTTTCGCTTCGCCAACTCCGGCAGCGCGCATCGCTGGGAGTTTCGCCGCGACGGGCGAGACTTCACGGTGGGCGTTGAGAGTGGCGTGATTGTCAATGATCGCAAGCTACTGGTCTCTGCCGCCCGAAACGGGCTCGGACTAGCTTACGCCTGCAACCTGGAGATCATCGACGAGCTGGCGAACGGTCAGCTGGAGCAGGTGCTGCAGCCGTTTGTGCCGTTGAGTTCGGCGTTGTACCTGTACTTCCCCAGCCGTACCCAGACACAACCGAAACTGCGCGCCTTTATCGATATGGCCACGCAGTGGATTGCTGATAAGGGAGTTCTGGGGCGTTAGAGCCTCGGCTTGAGCAAGATGCCGGTGTAGTGCAAGAGAAAAAGGCCGAAAGCACTGCTCCAAAGCAGCGCCGAAAGGCCTAGCCCGAACCCGGAAAACGGCACCAGAAACACCCGGCTCACCGCAGCGATCACTAGCAAGGCAAACCCCAGCACCACGGCGTTCGACGGCTGCAACAGTCGCCCGGTATGACCGAGGCTGACCCGCGCAATCATTGCCAGAATCAGCCCGCCGATACCACCGACGGCCAATGAGTGCGTGGCCAGACTCTGTTGCGGCATCAAGCCTGCGTGCCACAACGCCATCGCCAACGCGGCCACCACCAGCCAGGCGTAAGCGAGGTACAGCGACCAGAGCAGCGGCACGTGCCAGATACCCCGGTCATGCCAGCGCCACAAGCGCAGCAGATGCAACGCGCCTATCAGCAGAAATAACGCGGCCAACCAAGGTCTGGGAGCATCGTTCAACCCACCGGCAAAGGACACGGCCGCGAGCAGGCTGCTCAGCAACAACACTTTGGTTGGCAACGGGTGAGCGGCGGGTGCAGCGGCACGGTTCAAACCGCGCTGGATGAAGAACGGAATGACCCGGCCACCGATCACGGTCATCAGCGCGGCCACTAGCCACAAGGCAGCCAACACGCCACGCCGTTGCAGACCTGCATCGTCAACCGCGATGCCCCACAACGTCATGCCCTGACACCCGGCCATCAGCGCAATCACCAACAGAATCGGGTAGTTGTCGCGCTTGCCGGCGGCCACCAGATCTTGTCCGATCGCCCAGGCCAGAAGCGGTAGAAACGGCACTTGCAACACCAGTAGCACGCTATCGGAAACGGGCAGCATCCAGGCCAGTCGCGCCAGCAGCCATACCAGTACCAACCCCATCAACGGCCAGCCGTTGATGCCCGGGCGTCCGGTCCAGTTCGGCACGGCGGTGAGCAAGAATCCAGCGATGATTGCCGTGGCAAAACCAAACGGCATTTCATGCCGGTGCCAGGCCAACATCCCGCCAACAGGCTGCGCGCCGGGCAATCGTCCGTACAGCCACAGTGCCCAGATTGCCACCGCAATTGCAGCGAACCCGGCCCCCGCCAGAAAAAATGGTCGAAAGCCGAGACTGAAGACTGGCGCAGCGGCGAGTCGGCGCATCAGGCCACCGCTCCGACCAGGCCTTTGCCCAAGCGATGCTGGGCCAGCAGGCGCATGACATAGCCGATCTTGAGCAAGGTCGGGCCGATGATGGTCATCGCATGCATCGACACCAGCACCACGATGGGCAGGTGGCCGTCGTGGAGATAAGCGCCGTAGATGCCCGCCAAAAGCAGCGCCAGACCAGCGCCGAGCACGCGACTCGACAGGTGCAGAACGTTCTGAGGATTGCTGAAGAAATCGAACATTTTTCCGTACTCCCGAATCAGTTCAGTTGTACGTTTTACTTATCAAGTCTCGTGCCAGTTCTTCGGTCCTTATAAATCAAGAGCCTGAAGCGATACGAGTCATAACGACCATGTTCCGTAATGGTCGTTATGACTCGACTGTTTGTCATTTTGACTCAGCCACACAGATACGTAAGGGCACATGTCGATCTACGGTCCAGCCAATCGACTACAAGCTGGCTACGCTGATAATCCAGCATGAGTAACCCGTAGAGGAGCATCACCATGCAACGCGTGCAAAAACTGACTCCCTGCCTCTGGTTCGACAATCAGGCCGAAGAGGCGGCGAAGTTTTACTGTTCGATCTTCGATCATTCGAAAATCACCGCCCTCACCCACTACGGCAAGGCCGGCCAGGAGGTTCATGGCATGCCTGAAGGCTCGGTGCTGACGGTCAGCTTCGAGCTCGATGGACAGCCTATGACAGGGCTCAATGGCGGCCCGATTTTCACCTTCAGCGAAGCGGTTTCATTTCAGGTCAATTGCCAGACTCAGGACGAAGTCGACCATTTCTGGGGCGCCCTTTCCGCCCATCCAGAGAATGAGCAGTGCGGATGGGTCAAGGACAAGTTCGGCCTGTCGTGGCAGATCGTGCCGGTCGTCATGATGGACATGCTCAAAGACCCCGACACGAAGAAATCGCAACGCGCCATGCAAGCCATGATGCAGATGAAAAAGCTCGACATCGCCGCCTTGCAGCGAGCCTTTGACGGCGAGAGCTAATACACTCCGTTACTGGCCTGCCGAGGACACTGACGATGAAGCACACCGTTGCCAAAGACGCTGACAAAGCCCCCCGCTTCTGGCGCGACGATGCCCTGCCCTTCATCGAAGCCCGATCCATCGCCGACGGCCGCGAGGTCTGCTACACCCGGCATGCCCACGAGCACTTTTCCATCGGTGCGATCACCGCCGGGCGCAGCACTTACCTTCATGAGCAAGCACAGTTCCAGGTCAGCGCCGGCACCGTGGTGTTGATGAACCCTGATGATGTGCATGCCTGTAATCCGATCGACGATCAGCCTTGGTCGTACCTGATGCTGTATGTCGAGACGCCTTGGCTGACCGATTTGCAACATCAGCTCGGCTTCAGCCAGGACTCGGCGTTCCGGCGGTTTTCCATCGCCCACACCCGCGATGGCAACCTGTTCGCCGGCCTCAACGGTCTGTACGAAATCCTGGTGGATCCCGTGCAGGACGTGTTGTGCAAACACAGTGCGGCGGTGGAGTTTTTTACCGAGGTGCAACAGCGGCTCAACCCGATCGATCAACCGCTGCGCGAGCCCAATTTCAAGCTGGAACGGGCCGCCGACTACATCCGCGACCACTGCACACGCCAGCTCAAGCTGGAGGACATTTGCGAGGCGGCTCAACTGTCGCCGTCCTATCTGATTCGCGCCTTCAAACACCGTTACGGCATGACGCCCCACGCCTTTCTGGTCAACCGGCGTATCCAGTTCGCCCGTGATCAATTGCGTAGCGGAAAGTTGATTGCTGATGTAGCGCTGGAAGCAGGATTTGCCGATCAGGCGCACTTCCAGCGGGTATTCAAACAACACTTGGCAGCGACGCCGGGGCAGTATCGCGGCTAAGTTAATTTCAAACACATTAAGAACCTGGTTATTCGTATTACAACAAACAAACTGCCACTGGAAGTCATACCAAGACATACAACTAAAATGACAACACACCACCCTCTTATCTAAGCTCCTTCCCACTTTACAACCCAACTCAACACCAGAAGACGGAGCTTCTAACTTGAACTATCCAGACAACATCCTGTTTCATTCCAACGAGCAACGCGAGAAGCAATCCGTTATTGACGCCATTACCAACTTCCTTGGTGATGAATATGTCATGGAAGCCATCGGGTGGTCCTGGGACCGCTTATCGGTCACTCGTATTACCGATTCCCACTTTGACAACCTGCATCGTCCAGCCGCCATGTGCCTGTCGAGGCTAATTCGTCATCCTGACTTTTTAAAGATCCGGTCCGAACACAGCATCCCCCCGACAAGTTCTTTTCAAGTTAATGAGCGGGGCCATCTCTTTTACACTCATGAGAACGTTAGTAGCCGTACCGTCGATTCCGAGGATGTCACTGTTCGCTACTTCTCTGCCCGCACAGATATCACTCATTTACTCGCTGGCCTGGAACCTATCGAAGAAGATCTTCAATTGTTGGCAAGCATGGCTAAGTTAACCGGTGGATGGGTAACGTCCACTGGCAAAATGGCGATCAGTCAGTGGTTGCGCGTTTACGGCTTGCCACTTCCGACTACGATAGAAAGCGCCAACGAGTTGATCGACTTGATCAATAACTCGACACTCCCAGACAGCCCGCGGTATGAAGATTACTGGCAACTGCTGGATTCCCCTGACGACTCGCCGTTCAATCTCACGGAAGAAAATCGCGCAATCATTCGTCGTGTGTCCGAGGTTCAAACGGCAGGGGAAGTCCCTCTGGTGTCCTTGCTGGGTGACTCGCTCCGACTCGAAAGCGGCTCCGGCGATGGATTGCCCACCAGCCAGGGCTACCGAATCACAAGGCTGATTGAAATCGCCGTGTGGGCCTCCGCCAACGGGCAAGAGTACCTCGACGCCCTGGGATGGTACGCCGATGAGGCTGGAGCAAAACCAACTGAACAGTTTATCGAGCAACTGATCATTGCTGCGATGCTGCTTGACCTGGACCCCGATGCTGATCGAACCAGTACCACGTTTGCCGGCTTCGACCTCTATGCGAAACGTTACTTGCTTGTCAGTCCGACAGAAGTTCGCACGCAACTTGAACGGCACCTGGTTTCTGCATGCAAACTCCATGAACTCTTTGCGCCACTGGTGGCAGAACTGGTTCTGGGTGGCATGGCTCCGGAATACCTTGTCCGTGATGTGCCGTCCGAATTGCGACTTGGTACGCCAGGCTGGGTCGTGTTCACCCAAGCGGTCCATTTTGCCGAATCGATTGTTCCCGGCGTTTCCCGAAGCATGACGTATCAGCACTTACTCGGGTTTGGCCGAATATCGGAATTGGGCCCATCAATCAAAAACCTGTCGGAGACAGTATCGGCCGATCCGGTAATCACTTGGGCATTGATGAACAGGCTTGTCTCCCGGGACGCCGATGGGAACCTGAGCAAGGAAGCGGTGACCCTGGCCCTGGATGAATATCAGCAGCACGTCGATATGATAAACAACGCCGTCAATCAACTGGGCAAACCATTGCCTCATCGCAAGGCGCTTGCCTTGAAGGAGCTGAAGTCCTGGGAGTCTGACTGCGACCCTGAGGAGCTATTGGTCAAACATCGCGGTACCGGTGGTGGAGCGGGAAGAAAGGTATCGGTAATAGATCTTTACATGGGCGATGAACTTCATTCCGAGGAATGGGACCGTATTACAGGAGAAAGCATTTATAAGTCTTTTCCTCACTTAGTCCGCATGCAGGCAGTCACTGAATTATTCGATCCTGTCTTTGACACCTATATAGAGGCGATGACCAGCGCGTTATCCGCCTCGATCAAAATTGCTTTTTCGCAACTTCGACCGCTGGACAGGCAGTTTATCGAAGAGGGTCATCTGGCGATCTACCAAATTTATTCCTGGGGCCCTGGGGGGCTTGATGGCATAGTCCCGCTAGGCGAAAAAGGTCCTTACGGAACTATTATCTATGCGCGAAAGGACTCCCAAATACGCTGTTATGAAGTTTTTCCACTGCGAATGGAGTGCGTAGAAAACAAGCAACTGACCGAAGACTATTGGTTAAAAGGCATCGACAGTAGCTTCGAACAAAATTATCCAGAAAAAAGAGTGTTCAGCGAGGCACCCATAGACGACAGTGCTTATTATAAAAACCAGGCACCCCGCAGCGATCAACGTTCTCAGGTGATCTTCTACAAACTTGGCGAGTTCAATTTACCCTCCGCCCATACGGACACCACTTCGCCGAACCGCTACTTCCGCTCCCAACGGAAAGAAGAAATCAGTGATTTTATTGCCAAAGAAAACCCGTATTTCAACAAAGGCGCACTGAAAACATTGAGCCTTGACGAGACGGAACGCGAAAAAGCAATTGCAAGTACCGATGCTGTTTTCAATGTAATTTTGAACCTGATCATTCCGTTCAAAGGGTGCATCGAGGATCTGTCTTCGGGTGTTCCGTCCAGACAAAGGAGCGCCATTCTAGGTTGCGTCATCGACGCCGCGGCTCTGGTCATGTCCTTCGCAATCATCGGTGTAAAAGTGGTTTCGATCAGCGCAAAAGCCACGACCCTGGTTTCGAAACTGCTGTCTGCATCCAAAGTTGTTGCCAGTACAGCCGTCAGTCTTATCAACCCCATCAGCGGTCTACCGCAATTGCTCAAGGGTGGCGCGAAGCTGCTTGGCCGGAGCGTAATGAAATTGAGCGGCAGCGCCCTCTCCGCTTCACACGCTGCCAGGCAGCAACTGCGTTTCCTCACCGGTGCAAACGGCTACAACCTGATCAAGGCTATCGACCATACCGGCGCGGCTCCCCGGATCCGCATGTCGCTGGACACGGTTGCCCATGGCCGTGCGCTGTTCAAGGACGACAGCATTCAGACCGTCGAACAGATTGTGACCCGTCTGGGGGACAAAAACATTCGGATACCCGATGGTGCAACCCACATCGAACTGGAGCATCTGTTTAATAATGCGGTCGTCGAAGCGGCAACCCGATTAAATCAAGCGCAAGACCTGGAAGCATTGATTGGCCGAACGGCTGTCGATGATCTGTTCAAGGCAGTCCTGGACAAATCGCACTATGGCTACTCCACCGCACGTTCCGCATCGGGCGCCGAAGGTTATGCCGATACGCTGGTAACCTTTGCCCAGGTAGAAGCAAAGAACGTCAATTACATGAAGGGCTACCAGCAAAATGTACTGAAGCAGGATCTGGGTAAGGCGCCATTCAACCAGGTCATGCCGGAATCAACGTTCAACCCCAACGGCTTGACCGATAATTCGCAGCGGGCCGGCGCCTGGATAGTAAACGGTTCAACTTCTCCAGGTAATGACGTGGACAGCATCGTTCAGGTGCTGCGCGAGTATGCGGGCAACAAAAAATCGCTGACCGATCCGGCCGTCATCAAAGAGGTGCATGCACGGATTGCACCTGCCACCTCGGACATCGTGCGCATCGGCGTCAATGACAAAAAATACGCCAGCAACATCAGCGGTTTCGCGGCGATGGAGCAGCATCTGAAAACACTGGACACCGTGCATGAGCATTTCGACAAACATCTGCTGGCGACCGTCGTCGGTTTCCACGGCTTGGGCGACGGTAACGGTCGCACCGGTCGTGCGCTGTATGCTATCGGCCAACTTCGAAACAACCGGTTCACGCCGCTGACAAAAAAAGAGTTCAGTCTGCTGCACGGCCTCGATTGAGGTGATTGTCTGGGGGGAGCTTAGGTAAACAGCAGATACGCCGCACTCGCCCCCAGCATTGACGCCATGATCCGATTGAACAAACGCATCCCGGCCGGATTGCCCAGGTAGCCGCGCAAAAAGGTGCCGGCATACGCCCAGCAACCGACGGATACGTAGCAAATCACCAGGTACACCGCTGCAAACTGCCATACCAACCGCGCCTCGCCGTCCGCGACGAAGGCGCCCATCCCCGCCACACACGCCAGCCAGGCTTTCGGGTTGAGCCATTGCATCACCGCGCCGTACAGCATCGACGGTGCCCGGCGCGACTCCTTTGCATCGATGCGACCATCGTCCACCGCCAGTTTCCAGGCCATGAACAACAGAAACGCCACGCCCGCCAGTTGCACCACCCGCGTCAGCGCCGGCCAAAGGCGCAACACCTCATGCAAGCCCAAACCCATCAACACCAGCAACAAAACGAACCCCAGCGTGGCCCCGGCCACATGCCGCTGACTGGCGCGAAAACCGAACTGCGCCCCCGAACTCAACGCAACAATGTTCACCGGCCCCGGCGTTATCGACGCCACCAGGGCAAATGTCGCCATGGAAATAATCAGACTCATCGCACACCTTCTTCAATTCAGGGAAATCAGCGCTCAAGGTACTGAGCGCCCTGCCCTGCGTATTGAAGAAAACTGCCCAATGCCTAAGGTCCCTGTAGCAGCTGGCGAAGCCTGCGTTCGGCTGCGCAGCAGTCGTGAGATCAGACGGCGCGGTATTTCTGGAAGACCGCGTATTCAGGTTTTACGACGGCTTCGCCGCCGAACGCAGGCTT
Source organism: Pseudomonas sp. RT6P73 (assembly GCF_054897715.1). Taxonomy (NCBI): domain Bacteria; kingdom Pseudomonadati; phylum Pseudomonadota; class Gammaproteobacteria; order Pseudomonadales; family Pseudomonadaceae; genus Pseudomonas; species Pseudomonas sp. RT6P73. The sequence continues at coordinate 2,954,713 of NZ_JBUBUV010000002.1, forward strand.
CGCCAGCTGCTACACGGGGCGCGGTGTGCTTTAGGTGATCAATCATCTTCGTGCAACTTGATACCCCGAGCGTGCAGCAGATGAGGCACGATCAACACCAGCAGCGTCAGCGCCAGGAACGACGCGGCGATGGGTTGCGTCAGAAAGATCATCCAGTCGCCTTCGCTGATGGACAGCGCGTTGCGCAGCTGCTTTTCAGCCATCGGCCCCAGCAGCATGCCCACGATCACCGGCGCGACAGGGAAATCGAAGCGCCGCATCAGCACCCCGCCCCAACCGATCGCGAGCATCAGCAGCAGGTCGAACGAAGAGTGGCGCATGCCGTACACGCCGATGGTGGCGAACACCAGAATGCCGGCGTTCAGGTACGGTCGGGGAATCTGCAGCAGCTTGACCCACAACCCCACCAGCGGCAGGTTCAACACCAGCAGGATGACGTTACCGATGTAGAGCGAGGCGACAAGGGTCCAGACCAGATCGCCCGACGTCTGGAACAGCATCGGCCCCGGCTGCAGGTTGTAGTTCTGGAACGCCGCCAACAGAATCGCCGCCGTGGCGGACGTCGGAATACCCAGCGTCAGCAGCGGCACCAGAGACCCGGTCGCGCTGGCATTGTTGGCGGCCTCGGGCCCGGCAACCCCCTCGATGGCACCCTCACCTTTGTTCCCCGCGAACTCTTTAGGAAACTTGCTCAGTTTGCGTTCGGCGGAATAAGACAAAAAGGTCGGAATCTCAGCGCCACCGGCCGGAATCGAGCCGAAAGGGAAACCGATCAGCGTGCCCCGCAACCAGGCAGGAATGGAGCGTTTCCAGTCGGCGCGCGTCATCCACAAAGACGTCAGCCGGTGCCGACCCGACGCTTCTTCTTTTTGATACAGCAGGCTGTACAACGCCTCGCCCACGGCAAACAAGCCGACCGCCACGAGCACGACTTCGATGCCATCCACCAACTCCGGCACGCCCAGGGTGTAGCGGGCAATGCCAGAGGTCGAGTCGAGGCCGATCAAGCCGATGGTCAGGCCAATCCCGAGCGACGCAAAACCTCGCAGCATCGAGGCGCCGAGCACTGCCGACACGGTGGTGAAGGACAGCACCAGAATCGCAAAATACTCCGCAGGGCCAAAATTGAGCGCCAGCGTGGCAACGATGGGGGCAAACAGGGTGAGCAGAACCGTCGCGATGGTGCCAGCGACAAACGAACCGATAGCCGCCGTCGCCAGGGCCGGCCCTGCCCGTCCGTTCCGGGCCATGAGGTTGCCTTCCAGGGCCGTGACCATGGACGACGATTCCCCGGGCGTATTAAGCAGAATGGAGGTGGTTGAGCCGCCAAATTGCGCGCCGTAGTAGATGCCGGCGAACATGATCAGCGCCCCGGTGGGATCGACCTTGGCGGTGATCGGCAACAGCAGCGCAACCGTCAGTGCTGGTCCAATCCCCGGCAAGACACCGATCGCGGTGCCGAGCAAACAGCCGATAAATCCCCACATCAAATTGATCGGCGTCAGGGCGGCGGCAAAACCGACAGCCAGGCTTGAGAGAATTTCCACCGTGTTGATCTCCTTGGGCCGGGGTCAGAGCCAGGCGTTGATCAGGGGCGGCAGGGAAACCCCGAGCCCGGCGTTGAACAGCCAGTAAATCGGCAGCGTCAGGGCAATGCCGATGGCCAGGTCCCGCACCGGACGGCGACTGCCAAACCCCCGGGCCGAACAGGCAAACAGCAACCCGGCCGCCAGGACGAACCCGATGAGGTTAATCAGCACGGCCACGGCCACCAGTCCTGCGGTGACCCAGGCGGCCCCGAGTTTGCCGCCGGGCAGCGCTTTGGCAGACTCGTCATCGTGGTCGGCCAATTCGCGGAAACCACCGGTGACGGCCTGATAACACAGCAACAGGCCGACAACACCGAGGAACACCGCTAATGCGTAGGGATAGACGTGAGCGCCGAGGATGACGAAGCCCATCTCCTCGGGAAAACGGTAGGCGCCGAGGGCCAGCACGGCACTGATGGCGACCACTCCCAAGCCGATCGCCAGTTGTACCGGCACGATTCCACGAGACGGGTTCATTTGATCAGCCCGACCTCGACCAGCATCCCATGCAGCCGCACGTGCTCTGCGTCGACGAATTTGCCGAACTCATCGCCGGCCAGGACGTTGGGGGCCCATTTATTGGTCTCGACATTGGCTTTCCAGCCTTGGCTTTCGGCGGCAGCCAGGACGGCGTCGGTCACCTCCTTGCGCTGCTCGGGCGTGAGGCCCGCCGCACCGTAAACTCCGCGCCAGTTGCCGATAATCACGTCGTAGCCACTCTCTTTGAGCGTCGGCGCATCGATCCCGGCAACACGCTCTGGCGCGCCGATGGCAAGCACCCGGAACTGGCCGTTCCTGATGTATTGGCCCAGTTCGGCATAACCACCCGTGATCACCTTGATCTGGCCGCCCAGTACCTGAGCCACGACTTCACCCCCGCCGGCGAAGGCGACGTAGTTGACCTTATTGACCGGGATCCCCATTTTGCTGGCCAGATCGGCGATACCGATGTGATCGATCGAGCCCTTGGAGCCACCGCCCCAGGTGATGCTGGAGGGTTTTTCCTTGAACGCTTTGAGCAAGTCGTCCAGGGTTTTGAACTCGGACTCCTTGCGCACGGCAATCACGTTGTATTCGGTAAACAGCCGGGCGATCGGTGTCACGTCCTTCAGGGTGATTTGCGGCTTGTTCTGCTCGATACCCGCGACCATGATCGCGCCGACCACCAGCAGCGCATTCGGATCGCCCTTGGTGCTGTTGGCAAATTGCGCCAGCCCTAACGTGCCGCCTGCCCCGCCCTTGTTCTCGAAGGTGACTGATTTTGCGGCTTTGGCTTCGACCAGAGCTTTGCCCAGGTCCCGTGCGGTCTGGTCGTAGCCACCGCCGACCGAACCGGGGGCCATGAACTTGACGGTGTCCAGCGCAAACGCCGGCGTAGTGAGCGCGGCAGCGGTAATGGCAACTGCAATGGAGCGGCTGAATCGACGGAACAAGGCGAGCATGTGGAGTCTCCCGATATTATTTTTGTGGGTGCCGATTGAATCTCGCTCAGGAGCAAACCCTGCTCACTGAACATGCGTTTGTGAACAAGCGTAGGTCATGGTTTTGTTTGGTGACGTCCTTCGCTCAGCTGAATGCTTTACGAGATCCTTCGGCGGGCAATGTCGGTGGGTGTAACGCGGCGGGCGCAGGTGCCTGCGGGCGTTTCGCCCGACGGGTCTTGCGGGCGATGTCCACAAAAGGCGTGACGATCAGGCTGTAGACCGTCAGGTAACGCTCGTGGTCCTGCTCACCGGTGCCGAAGCGGAGGGTTTCCGGCTTCGAGGTGGTGACGTAGAGCGTGCCGAACATCCAGTCCCAGAGTGACAGGTTGACTCCGAAGTTCTTGTTGAAGTGTCGGGCCGCGTCACTGTGGTGAATCTGGTGCTGGGCCGGACTGTTCAACACATGCTCGAACACTGGCCCGAACGACAGCCAGACATGGGTGTGACGCAGGTTTGCGGCAAAACCGTTGAAGATCAGTACCAGCCAGGTCACGCCAAACAAAGTGTAACGGCTGATCTCGCCACCGCAGGCGTACCAGAAGATGCCGGCAAAGGCAGCGATGCAGACGGTATTCGTCAGCTTTTCAACAATTTTTTCCACGAAGTGAACCCGGCTTGCAGTGGCGGGGACCAGAACGGGTGCCGAATGATGGACCTTGTGGAAATCCCACAGCCATCGGGAATGAAACGCTCGGTGCACCCAATAGTTGGCAAAATCCCTGACCAGAAACACCCCCAATCCAAACAGCAGCGAGAGTAAGAGGTGGTCCCCCACTTGTGCCCGTACGCCCCAAAGGTTGGTCATGAAAAGGACGTAGTCCCCGGAGCGCAAAATGTACGGATCGACGAGACCGACGATGGGCACTACCAGCGCGACTTTCAGGATGGCGCGAACGAAGTAATAGCGGTAATCCAGCAACGCCGAGCGATGCAAATGTACCCAGGTGCCGCCGATGAATTGCCCGAAAGAACGCGCGTCGGTCAGCCCGCGGGATTTCCTGAAGCGGAACAGGCCGTAGGCAACGCTGTAGGAGGACAACAGAAACACCAGGCCAAGACGGCCGTTCAAATCGAAGATACCAAGAAACTGGTCGGTGACCGGTGTAATCACCCACAGAGACAGGTAGTCATAGAAAAGCGCAAGAACATCCACGAGCGGCCAGCCTCCGTCAACGAGAAGAAAGTGTAAATCAGATCGCCAGAGCGGTGAATGCCCCGCCCCCTTCGTTGGAACGCCGCCCGCAGCCGGCTCGCGCCCATATTTGAAATGCGTTCCCCTGTGGGAGCGAGCTTGCTCGCGATGAACGATAACGCGGTATACCTGCCAGTCATTCGGTTTTGGCCAGCCATGGCTCCGCTACGTATAAGCCCCCACCACCCGCTTCACCTTCTCCAGCGCCACGGCGAGTGCGTCCATGTCCACCGACCCCAGCGCCAGGCGGATCGCGTGCGGCACATGGACAGAAGTCGCAAACGGTTCGGCGGTCGATACCGCCACCTGCTCGCGCATCAACGCCATTGCAATCTGGTCGGCTCTTGCGTCCTCCGACAAGGGCAGCCAGATAAAATAGGAGGATGGATGACGCACGAAATGCAGGCCGGCCAGGTGCTTGTCGGCCAGGGCCTGCCGGGCTTGTGCATCGGCGCGCTTTTGCGCTTCCAGCAGGCTGACAGTTCCGTCATCAATCCACGCGCAAGCAATCGCCGTCAGCACCCCGGGCGTGTTCCAGGTGGTCGCCCTGATCGTGCGCTCCAGTGCGGCCACCGTTTGCACGGGCGCTGCGACGAATCCGACACGTAACCCCGTGGCGACACTCTTGGAAAATCCTGAAACGTACACCGTTCTTTCAGGTGCCAGTTGCGCAATCGGTGGCAGCGAGTCTTCCGCCAGAAAAGCGTAAGCCGCGTCCTCGATGATGTGCAGGTCGTGCTTGCGTGCAATCGCCACGAGACGATCGCGTTGATCCGCAGCCATCACCCATCCCAGCGGATTGTGCAGCGTCGGCATGGTGTAGAGGGCACGTACCGATCGGCTCCGGCAGAGTTTTTCCAGTGCATCGAGATCCGGCCCGGTGTCCGTGCCAGGAATGGGCACGACTTCAAGATGCAGCGTTTCGGCAAGCACCTTGAACCCCGGGTAGGTCAACGCATCTGCGGCGATCACATCACCGGGTTGCAGCAGCGTCATCAGCACCACCGTCAATCCATGCTGCGCGCCACTGACCAGCAACACTTGCTCGGCCTGGACCGTCAGCCCGCGCGCCTCCAGATGGCGCGCGACCGATGCCCGCTCATGCGGACGCCCCGCATGCGGCTGGTAGCGCAGATGGGATTCCAGGTCGCCGGACAACGCGAGTTGGCGCAAGGCAGTGCGCAGCAGATCGGCCTGCCCCGGCACGGAGGGATAGTTGAAGTTGAGGTCGATCATCCCCGCCACAACGCTGGGCTGGTGAATGCCCAGGCTGGGTGGCAGCGAAGTCTCCCGCACGAAAGTGCCGCGTCCCGTTTCGCCACTGACCAGGCCCATCGCCTCCAGCTCCCCATAGACCCTGCTTGCAGTAACCAAGGCCAATCCGTGGGTAGCGGCAAGCAATCGATGGGTCGGCAAGCGCGTACCTGGCGGCAAACGCCCGGAACGGATATCGGCTGCAAAGGCGTCCACCAGCGACTTGTACCGGGAGCGAGGCATAGGGAAATGTATCCATGACAATTTTTTGATTGTATCGATAGTCAGTCATACGATGCGCTGAATGCAACCCGACACCTGAGTGGACGCTAAATGGAACGGACATCGAAGCTGCAAAACCAGACGTTGGAAAAGAACACCAGCGGGTTGATCAATGGGCTGATCGGCGTAGTGATCTTCAGCGGTTCGCTGCCCGCGACACGGGTGGCGGTCCTGGAATTCGAGCCGGTCTTTCTGACCGTGGCCCGAGCCACCATCGCCGGTGTACTGGCGCTGTGCATCCTGTGGCTGTTCAAGGAAAAGCGTCCTGCGCGAAACCAGTTCCTGCCCTTGGTCATCGTCGCGATAGGCGTTGTGATCGGGTTTCCGCTGCTGACCGCGCTGGCGCTTCAGTACGTGACCTCCGCGCATTCCATTGTCTTCGTCGGTATGTTGCCGCTCGCGACCGCCGCGTTCGGTGTGTTGCGCGGTGGCGAGCGTCCTCGTCCGGCGTTCTGGTGCTTCTCGGTCCTGGGCAGCCTGCTGGTGGTCGGGTTCGCCATCTCCCAAGGGCTGACCGCCTCGCCGACAGGCGACATCCTGATGCTGCTGGCCATCCTTGCCTGCGGTCTCGGATACGCCGAAGGCGCGAAGCTGTCCAAAACCCTGGGCGGCTGGCAGGTGATTTCCTGGGCGTTGGTGCTGTCGCTGCCGATCGTGGCACCACTGACCTGGTGGTTGACGCCCTCTTCGTTCTCCGGGATCAGTGCGCCGGCCTGGTTGAGCCTGGCGTACGTGTCGCTCTTCAGCATGCTGATCGGCTTTGTATTCTGGTATCGCGGGCTGGCTCAGGGAGGGATTGCGGCCGTTGGACAGCTTCAGCTGCTTCAGCCTTTCTTTGGGTTGGCGCTGGCGGCTACGTTGCTTCATGAGCAGGTCAGCATTGGCATGTTTGGGGTTACTGTTGCGGTGATTCTGTGTGTGGTGGGTGCGAGGAGATTTGCGAGATAACGCGTCGGTCCTCGGCGAGGCCAGTCGGTCTAGAGGCCAAACAAAAACCCCCAGTGATCGGTAGACCACTGGGGGTTTTCTTTGCGCTTGCAACGCTGCGAGTCGCTACCCGCTCACCACGCCAGACCGCACCTATTTGGGTAAATCAATTTTATCCAACACCCGGTTCGCGGTGATCTCCGCCACCATGATGCTGTTGGAAATGCCCAGCAGCGCATAACGCGATTCACCTTCCAGATGGTCCACCAACTGATGCACCATCACATCGACCGAGGCCAGTGTCTCGACCAGATAAACCGCCAGGGTTTCAGCCGTGGCATCAGGGTCGACGGAAAACAGGGTGCTGCGTGTTCCCGGGGTGGACTTGATGTCGGCATTCGAGGGGAAGTGGAAGTCGAGCGCCCGCTCGGCGGCCTCGTTGAGTTTTTTGGAGTCGGTGGATTCGTAGGGGGAAACGTCGACCGTTTCCGGGGGATTGGGCATGGCTTTGAACATGGTGATGCTCCTTGATTAGTGGAGCCGCCACCGTTCGCGGTCAAACGAATAGAGGTGGCAGCTGTACGCGGGTTGACCGACCGGAAATCAAGGAATCCGGCACACCCGAAGATGTCCCACGCACAGCCACCGCAAAAAAGCCGGAAGCTTTTCTTGGGCACTGGTACGCCTTGATTGAGCCGGACGGTCAAATCCGGACGCTGAATTGGCAGCGACCCGGAAACGATAGAGCCCAGGCCCAAGGCGTACAAGCCGGCGGATTCTGGCGCAGCCGTAGGCAACGGCGCAAGGATTTGTAGCTTTCAGGACGTAAACTTGACGGCGATTAAACACGCCCCTCAAATCATGTTGAATGAGCGGGCGCGCACTCACTACGAGCAACAAAAGTGTACGGCGACTTGCGCGCGATAGACCGCTTTCGGCCCAGAGTGTGTCAAAACCCTTGTTAGTGGCTTCCACTCTAGTGTTTTTTCCTACTCAGCCCAGGTCAGACATCAGTTGCTCAGATTCAGTATAAGATTCCGGAAATCAGCAGGTACGCCGACAACGTGGGCTAGAGGCTAGAAATCTGGGGGTTGGATGATTGCAAGCAACGTTTCATATCTTTGTCCGGTTTGTGGATACCCCGGGCTTGAAGAGCCTCCATACGATGAGGTTGGCTGCTCTTCTTTTGGCATGTGCCCGTCCTGCGGTACGCAGTTTGGCTATGATGACGCAACATCTGCTCATGCTGATTTGCGGAAATTATGGATCTCTAAAGGAATGCTTTGGTGGAGCAAAGCTCAAGCGTCGCCGAGTGGTTGGGACCCGGTAAGGCAACTACAGGCGGTTGAAAAACGCATCAATATCTGAACAGAACACCGCTCTTAGCCCTGCTATGATTTCTGAGGATTTCATCGCAGGGATCGCCCATGAAGCGCTTTATCCAAGGTGAACATCGAGGCCAAGAAACCTTCCTTCCCGCGAGCCTCGACGATTACGTCACGGATGCCAATCCGGTGCGCGTAGTCGACGTCTTTGTCGACGAACTGGACCTGGTCAAACTAGGTTTCGAGGGCGCCTTACCTGCTGATACAGGCCGGCCGGCTTACCATCCCTCGGTCCTGCTGAAGATCTACATCTACGGCTATCTGAACCGCATTCCATCGAGCCGGCGTCTTGAACGAGAAGCCCAACGCAACGTCGAGCTGATGTGGCTGACCGGGCGTTTGATGCCCGATTTCAAGACCATCGCCAACTTCCGAAAAGACAATAGCAAGGCCATCCGAGGTGTCTGCCGCCAGTTCGTGGTGCTGTGCCAGCAGCTAGGACTGTTCGAAGAAAATCTGGTCGCCATCGACGGAAGTAAATTCAAGGCCGTCAATAACCGCGACCGCAATTTCACCAGCGCCAAGCTGAAACGGCGGATGGAAGAAATTGAATCAAGTATCAATCGGTACCTGACTACGCTCGACGAAACCGATCGGCAAGAACCCTCGGTCGCTCAGCCCAAGGCTGCTCGTCTGCAAGAGAGAATCGACAAGCTCAAAGCTCAGATGAAAGAGTTGCAGGTCATTGAAACTCAGCTCAACGAATCACCGGATAAACAGGTCTCACTGACCGATCCAGACGCCCGTTCCATGATGACGCGCGGCACTGGAATCGTCGGTTACAACGTGCAGACAGCAGTCGATACCCAGCACCATTTGATCGTTGCGCATGAGGTGACCAACGTCGGTTCCGACCGCGATCTACTCAGCTCGATGGCCAAGCAGGCCCGCGAGGCGATGGCGTCAGATACGTTGTCGGTAGTGGCTGACCGAGGTTACTTCAAAAGCGAACAAATCCTAGCTTGTCACGATGCAGGCATCACCGCCTATGTGCCCAAGCCGATGACCTCTAGAGCCAAGGCTGACGGGCGTTTCAATAACGATGCCTTCATCTATGACGCGGCAAAAAACGAATACATTTGTCCCGCTGGAGAGGCGTTGATCTGGCGCTTTTCCAGCGTTGAAAAAGGCCTGAAGTTGCACCGTTACTGGAGTTCTAATTGCCAGGGATGCGTGCTGAAATCGAAGTGCACACCGAGCAAGCAACGGCGAGTTCGGCGATGGGAGCATGAAGCCGTATTGGAGGAAATGCAGAACAGGCTGAGCAACGCGCCGGACATGATGCGAGTCCGCAAGCGTACGGTCGAGCATCCCTTCGGGGCACTCAAACAATGGATGGGCGCCACACATTTCCTGACACGAAAGCTGAACGGGGTAAGTGCGGAGATGAGCTTGAACGTCCTCGCCTACAACTTGAAACGAGTCATGAAAATTCTCGGTACCAGCGGTTTAATGAAGGCGCTGTCGGCCTGAAGAGGTCTGTATTTTGGCCACCCAGCAAGGTAGAAGCGGCGCTAGGGGCTCCCAGACACTCGTGATGATCCGCAGGACTTGTTGTGAGCAATTACTCAGCTAACAACCGTCAGCGCTGCGCGCCGACAGTGCATCAGCGCGTTTTTACACACTCTGGGCCAGAAGCAGACATTCAATTTCACTATTCAGCGATCTCCCGAACGTGCGAAATTACACGCCCTTCAACTTCTCTCAAAGGCATATTCATGACCTCCCCCCTGACAGTCTCGAATCTTTTAGGTCCATGGAGTGGAGATGACAACACAGGGCTAATGCAGCGTTGCAGGGAGGCATGGGATACACCTCTGCAGAGTTTGAATGACCTTATGGTCGCCACTTTTTTGAATCAGAACATCGCGACCGAACATCTGCTTGTCGAGGCAAGGCGTCGCATGAAAGAGCAGGAACGAGATGAAACCGAGTACTTCGACGGCCAGCTTCTCGAAGCGATAGAGCGCGTGCAATCTGGGGGGTAATTCATCCCGACGGGTTATTGCGTTCGACACGGCATGTCAGCTATGGGTCGATTTCAGCCCTTCGCGACAGGCAGCATTCGGCCAAGAGCAGACGTTCGAACCTAAGGTAATGCGATGAAGAGAAAAACAAGAATGACTGGACTTCTGACCAGTAAAGCAGCTACCCAGTTTGGGCCTGGCTGGACGTTTGACCCTGATCGCATGATCCGAATACCCGATTGTCATTCGATCATCGAAGTACTTCGCCGCATCAAACACGGTGGGCCTGAATGGGCGCATCGTAACGTCAATATATGCTTTCCCGGCCCATCAAATGCCTGGGCTCTCGTGTACTCGCTTCAGAATGCCAGTGCCCCGTACTTTGACTTCATGTACACCCGCAAAGAGCCGCCTCAGGAAGCCCTGTCCGCACTGCTAGGGAAGTATCCACAGTGCTCCGTCATCGACTGGTCGCTCGGACGTTTGGCCTGCATCGAAGCCCAGGGGGTGGATCTTGAGACGCTCGCGGAAATTATCCGGGATGTCGCTGAAGCTGCTTGGGATGAGCGCGTCACGGTCGTCGATGCTTCGTACGAGGAAATGGGTAGAGCGTGACCCAAGAGCGGACAGTCGACCTTAGCTACCCAAACGCGTGCGCAAAGACTAGGTCTTGGGCAACAATCGTTATCAGCTTCCCAAGTTGATAACGAGGGTTCGATTCCCTTCATCCGCTCCACTATTTTCAAGGCCTTCAGGCACGTACTGCCTACACGCAGTTAAAACCTCAAGAAACCCAAGTAGGTTTACCCGATAGATCATTTTCTATGAGCAGCAAAAGTGTACGGCGACTTGCGTCCACCGCTGTACGGGGAAAGCCCCCCGCCGTCCATGATAAAAATACCGCTCTCGCTTCCGGAGACCTGTCATGGACCTCGCCACGCTCACGCTGTTTCTCCCCGCCTGCTTCGCCCTAAACATGGCACCGGGCCCGAATAATCTGCTGTCGGTCAGCAACTCGACGCGCTACGGCTACCGCATCTCGTGCGTGGCCGGGATTGGTCGGTTGCTGGCGTTTGCCGGGATGATTACCCTGGCGTCGGCCGGGTTGGCGGTGGTGCTGCAAACGTCCGAGTTGCTGTTTTACGGCATCAAGATTGTGGGCGCGGCGTATCTGTTTTACCTGGCGTGGCAATTGTGGCGCGCTGATCCGGGGGCCGAGAAAGCGGTGACGGGCGCGTCGGTTGGCGTATTGGCGTTGGCGCGGCAGGAGTTTCTGGTGGCAGCCGGTAACCCCAAGGCGATCCTGATCTTCACCGCCTTCCTGCCCCAGTTCGTCGACCCGACCCGCGCGGTGACACCGCAATTTGCGTTGCTCGGTGCGTTGTTCCTGATGCTCGAATGGATCGCTATCAGCGCCTACGCCTACATGGGCCTGCACATGCGCCGCTGGTTTGCCGAGCCTCGGGGCAAGCGGATCTTCAACCGCTGCTGCGCGGGGTTGTTGTCGGCGGCGGCTTCGGTGCTGTTGATGGCGCGCCGTGCGTGAGTTCCAGGATTGACCGGATGCTGCGCAGGTTCAAACTGCGGTGCGGAACTGGCGCAGTCACATCACTGCTTACATGAGCATTTGACCGGCGATGAAGCCGGCCGGTCTTGCTGCCAACAAAAGCCCCCAGTGATCGGCAAACCACCGGGGGTTTTCATCGCGTTTGAAACGCAGCGAGTCGCTGCTATGTCACTTCTGGCCCTGATTAACAGCCAAACATCAGTTAGCCACTCACCACAGCAAGCGGCACCTACTTGGACAGATCAATCTTATCCAACACCCGATTCGCTGTGATCTCCGCCGTCATGATGCTGTTGGAAATACCTAGCAGCGCGTAACGCGATTCACCCTCCAGATGATCCACCAACTGGTGGACCATCACATCGACCGAGGCCAGTGTCTCAACTAGATAAACCGCCAGGGTTTCGGCCGTAGCCTCGGGATCCACGGAAAACAGGGTGGTGCGTGTTCGCGGGGTAGCTTTGATGTCGGCATTCGACGGGAAATGGAAGTCGAGTGCCCGCTCGGCGGCTTCGTTGAGTTTTTTGGAGTCGGTGGATTCGTAGGGGGAAACGTCGTCCGTTTCCGGAGGGTTTGGCGTTGGTTTAAACATAGATCAAACTCCTAATTGAAATTAAGGAGCCCCCACCCTCGCTACCAAACGAATGGGTGGTGGCCATACGCGGGTTGGTAGACCGGCAATTAGGAACCGGCGCCCCCGAAGGAGCCCTGCGCATGACCACCATAAAAAACAGAGACCTGAAGAGGCCTACAAACGGTGGCGCAATGCGCCTAATTGCCGGGCTACCAAACCCGATCGCTGATATTCAGCGACCCGGAAACGATAAAACCCAGGCCCTAGGCGCACAAGCCGGCGGATTCTGGCGCAGCCGTAGGCAACGGCGCAAGGATTTGTAGCTTTCAGGAAGTAAACCCAATGGCGTTTAAACAAGCGCCCTCAAATCCTGTTGAATGAACGGACGCGCACTCACTTTGAGCAGTAAAAGTCGTGGAGGTAGCGATAGCTAATGAGTAGCTATGCTTGGTCTACTGCCGAAATTCATTGAGCAGATTGGGCTTTCCGTCCATTTTCAGCGGTTACCCGACTGTCACAATGCCCGGTCTAGTCAGGCTAGACGACAGAACGAGGAATGTTATCCACCAAGCCCGTGAGGGTGTTATCACCCCACTTGAGGTCAATTTAGAGTCAGGCCCAAAGAGGGATCCGTCATGACCGTAGTCGATCGCCTCAAGTATTTGCGCGTCGTTCTAGTGTTGGCTGGCCTCGCGTGCCTTGCTCTCTACCCACTTATGTTGTTCTGGCCGTCCGGCTGGGCCTGGCACGTCGGTCACTCGGACTACCCGATGATGATCGTTGGCATCTACACCACACTTGGCGTGTTCTTGATCCTGGCCGCACGTGATCCATTAGCCAATCTGAGCCTGATCTGGTTCACCGTGTGGTCTAGCGCCGTACACGGAGGAATCATGGCCGTCCAGGCGGTGATCCAGCCGGAGCAAATGGGGCACTTGGCAGGTGACGTGCCGGCGCTCTTCATCGTGGCGGTAGCCTTGGCCATCTTGACGCCCCGCTCGCAATTGGCCGCTCGTCCCCGAACACACAATGGGGCCTAAGAGCAGGTTTGACTGTCAGGATCGGGACGAAAATTGCGTTTCTACGCAAATTTTTGAGCTGCTGATCAACCAAGCACCAATAGATTTTAAGTAGCAACGCAGTCTTCAAGACTGTGCCCGCTTTTTTCACAGCCTGAGGCGTTTTCTGCCTGTCACGACTGACCGGTTGGGTCGTCAGCGGACCTCCGCGACCGGCAACTATCGGCCGAGGCTGTGTAAAAACGTTTTTGAGCGCGACAGGTACTTAAAACCGAACTGAAAATCGCGCTTCTACGCGAAATCCACATCTACTGACGTGCCGATAAATTTCAGATTTAACGTAGACGCGCACACTTCAATTTTGGGGAAGCGTTTTTACACACTCTGGGCCAAAAGCAGACGCTTGCCGCTCACCACCCAGATGGCTGAAAATGATTCAACGACGATGAGGCGACGCCGAGAGACCGACGAACATACTTTCGGCCTACTGCGGGAAAAGAACACAGCTAACGGTTGGCGGCGACGATCAGGTGATGGCTATGCGACACCTTCATGACTATGATGCTATTCTTTGAACGGCTTCAAGGTGTCGTAGTGATAGGGAATATCTTCAACGTTTTTTCACGACGTAGGGAAAACCAGACTAAGCCGAAAAAGCAGCTCACTCAGCAATTCCGGCAAAGGACATTCATGCTCATTCGGGACGTTGGTCCGGGCATGGTCGAATCCCTAGAGTTTCTTCACGACCGGCTTTCCTACCTTCTCGGGCACCAAAACCTCTCAGGGAAGAAAAATCTTTCCTATGCTGATGATGCTTTCGAGTTTCTGCATACCTGCAGCGACCCCCACTTTCTTGATGCCATTGAATACCTAGTCCATCAGGGAGGATGGCGTTACATAGGCGGTCAGCATGAACTCGTAATTGATCGTTTGAACGAGTTTTTAAACGTAGATGATCTTCCCTACTTCGTCACCAAACCGGTATGGGAAACCACGGAGGAAATGTACCGAGGCGCCCTCACTCAATTTACCGGAATCCGTGAGCACGCGAAGGTCATTCCAAAGGAAAGCCAAGCTATCCACGAGACGGCTATCGAGCCTGCTCTGAAGCTATTGCGTCAGCCTGCATTCCTGAATGCGAACTCCGAGTTCATGGCAGCTCTGGAAGACTTTCGGCACGGAAAATTCGGCGACTGCGTCACCAAGTGCAACAGCAGCTACGAAAGCGTCATGAAGGTGATCTGCGGACAGAAAGGCTTCGGGTATGCCCAAGGAGACACAACCTCCAAGCTCATTCGGACCATCATGCAGAAAACTGAGATGGATACTTTCTGGGAGCAGCCACTGATGACTGTCGGCACGCTTCGCAACAAACTGAGCACCTCGCATGGTGCCGGCGAGGTGCAGAAGGTAGTGCCAGAGCATGTGGCGAAGTACACCCTGAATATGACGGCCTCTGCGATCATCTTTTTGCACGATCAGGCTTACCGGGCCAACCCCTGAAATCTTCAATTAGGCTTGCGGGAGTGGAAATGCGTCGTTTCGATACAAAACCTTTAATTGCGTTTGCGACGGCTCCAGAGGACCAGGATGATCCTTGGTACAAAGATGCCGAGCAGGCTGTTCAGTACATGACAGCAAACTCGGAATCAGACGAGATTGTGATTTACGTTAGCGCTCCTTTCCTTCTCATCGTCGGGGCACTCGCTCCAACCGATAATGTCACTCCTCCCGATGGTGAAACGCTTCGAAATCTCTCACTGTTCACCGATACTACCTGGCGCATCGAGAAGTCCTGGTGTTCCAATGAAGGACATCGTGTCTACATTGAGGCACCCTTTCCAGAGGACAGCGGGTCTGCTTTAGCAGGGGGTGAACCTCTGGTCATTCGGCGACGTCTTGAGGGGGTTCATACCGGGCCAACGCCGATCGAAATTAGCCAAAAACTCGTACATTGCCTCGACATTCACTATATGGATGAGCGAAAGGCGTATTGCCGCCTGAATGACAATGGCGATATCGAGGATGTCATCAGAATACTGAGGCTCCAAATTCCCGACCAAATAGAGGGGCGGGATATAGTCACGATCCTTCGTAAGGACCTGGACAATTACATGGCCCTAGCGGACATGGCGCTGGTCATGAAATTTGATTTCACTCGTTATGTGGCCGGCAGCTTCAACGGTTGGGATGGCGCCAGTCGATACAACCGAGACGAGTCAGATCTGTTCTACCATGGTGGATCGACCAGTAAGGCGAGCTTCGCGCATGGAGCCATGGTGGTTAGGCCTAAGACCACCGTTGAAGAACAAGAAGAGGCGTGGCGCAAAGACTTCGACGGTGATCCAGATCGTGAGTACGCGGTCTTCAAAATCTTTGATCGTAAGAATGACCGCCAGGTAGAGACTTCTTGCAGCCCCGAGCACATCGTCAGCTATTTTGAAGATAGCGATCTTCCCTGGCAGATATCTCCCGCTTTTTTCAGGGCAGAAGTTCTAAATCGCTTCAAGGGCGACCCTGAGAAGTACACGCTGGAGGACCGGAGCATTTCGTGCAGAGGAGCTTGGTATCTTAAATCTTACGATATCAATGAGGCCGGCCAGGTTCATGCGTACATCTGGGACCTATCGAAGCTCCCTTACGATGAACAACTGTACTGGAAGGCCTTCAACGAATGGCCTAAGGCTCCCATCTCCGAGCGCGCGCATCGAACGGACATCGAAGGCGACTGGTACACCGAATATCATCCATTGGATGCGCTCAAGCGCAAGGTCCGAACGCTCGACAAGAGAAAGCCTGCCTGGTGGAACCCTCGCGGTGAGGAGCTGATCGATAGCGTGCTTGCTCCAGCCACAGACTCGCCTAAGGAATGGGGAGATGAAGTCATGGCTCTCGATCAATGTCTGGTAGAAGGCTTTCTCGACAAGCCACTGCGTAAGATGGCTGAGGCGAAAGGACGCGTTCTGGAGCCAACCTGGCGCTCGCTCAAGTTGTTGTATGAAATTCTCGTGGGAAGCTCAATTAGCGCAGAAGACGCTAAGCAGATCTTGGCGCCGATGAGAAAACTCCATGAGCTTCGCAATGAGATCCGGGGACATGCGACTAACGAAAAGAAAGCTGTCGCTATTCGGGAAGCCCGTACCACCCATGGGAATTTCCGTACGCACTTCTTCCACCTAGCCGAAGGTTGTGATCATGCTCTTGTCGCAGTTTTGAGAGCTCTCGAGATTGATATCGACGAATGAGCAACGAATGGCCTTAAGGGGAGCAGTATTGGAGCCTTTGTCGGGCCAACCTGCCCCCCCCCGGCATCTCGCCCAAACTAGTTAGGTACGGCAGCACATGTACGTCACATATACTGGGTATTAACTAGGTCTAGTTGTAGCGAGCACGCCAAGCATAGATTGACCCGCGTGACGCTTCTCAACGACTTCGCCTATTTTCTCCTTACCAAAACCAATGAGGGCACCGCTAGCTGCGCCTGCCAGTGCAACTGCGGGAACACCTACTGCAAGGAGCGGGGAAAGTAAGGGAAGCATGACTGCCGATGCTACCAGACCCGCGCCTATGATGCTGCCTGTAAGGACTGCTGCTTTCTTCGGTGCATACTTTAATTCAATATCCTTAAGACTCTTGCGTTGCCGCTGTACTAGCGAAGCGAGGCCGTGGCTGACCTCTTTGATCATTTCATCCGTATCAATGGGGCCTGTGGATGCTAGTTGGCTTGTATATTTGTTGAGTTCCTCTCGGAGCCACCGGTGTTCGTTATTCGAAATTAGCTGGACAAGAGTCGTTACGGGGATATTAGCCAGCCAGGATAGGCTGTCGTCCTGGATCGCATGGAGCGTCCGAAGCGCTTGATCAGAAATCACATTTTTTGAGCGCAGATCTCTTGCATTTGCTTGAGCGATTTTCTCGAAATAGTGCCAGTGAACAGGCTGCGAAAGAAGTGCCTGCGCCCCAAGTTCGCTGGAATTTTCAAATAAATGGTACTGAGGTCGTAGTCTTTCCAGAACGCCATTGAGAAGCAATGGGCCCGTGGGCATGCGTTTCATTTGATCTAGAACAAGGGGCGAGCGTATTCCCTCAAGCTCTTTGAGATATTGGCTCGCCGCTTCGCCGGCGCTGAGTTGAATGCCGAGTTTCCCACCTGGAGGGACAAACAAGCCTGATGGCATCAGTGCGTCAAGAAATGCAGTTTCTTGTTTATTTGAATAATCGAATAGTTCTTCTAGTGATTGAATCTGTCCGAGGCAAATTGGGGAAATCAAGCGAATCGCCAACTGTTCAAGCCCCAACTTGGTATGTGCATCGTTCCGTTCCAATGCCTCCTCGAAACTTGGGAAAATAAAAACAGCTGGCACTGGAAGCTTAGCATCTACTAACGGACGCAACTGCAGTATATGGAAAAGTTGAATGGCAAGTTGTAAGTGTACAGCATTTAGGTTTAGGTCTGAGCTTATGAATGGGTATATAGGATCTGGGATTAATTGTGTATCTGCGTAAAGACCGGTTATGCGAACGGCATTGAGTGCGGATGGGCCAAATTGACGCTGACCACCCGTAACCAATCTCATTCCACCAAGACTCTTTGCTCGTTGATAAATATTTATGGAATGGCGATTATAAAATTCACTCAACTCTTCTGTTACTTGGTTTACTGAGTGGGCGAACACGTCTGGCTGATGTCCAACACGCCACATCATCCGTTGCTTGATCTCGTTCACGCTTCTGACCAGATCGACCGAACGGCCTGTCAATGCAGCAAATAGCGAGCTGAAAAGGGCAAATAGTTCAATTTGAACTTCATTCATGGCGGTTGTTGGCTGATGAGCTTTATCCTTTAACGCTTCTTCTCTCTGTACCGACAGCGCTGCGCCAAAACTCGTCGCCATCAATACAGTCTTTCTGGACATACCTTTAGTATCTACCAATCCAGTAGCTGTCAAAGGAGCAGCTAATAGCTCATCCACATGGGATTGTAGCGATGGAGGAAATTTCAACGTCCCCTCTCTCATTGCCTTCCAGGCATCCAGAAGTCGCTGTGCAGTTTTGGGGTTGTCAAATGACATTTTAGGTTCTTTAAATGGTGGTCATTGTTCGCCGATATACCATAATTGGCAGTTTGACGCTACTCACTTGCGGTTTAGTTCATTGACTGCTTCTGGCCGATAGCAGTCGATCGCGAACGAGCATTATCGACCCAAGCGGCTACGAACGCTTGAATCGAGCCGCTCCGAAAGGCATTGGCTAGAATGAAAAATTAGGTTTCATTCGAGCAGGCCCGCCAGTTCCGCGAATGCGACCTGGAGTGCAAGCAGCAGTGCGTCGTAGATCTCGAATAAGTCGGATTCTTCTGAGAGCTTTAAACGATGCTTCACGAAACGCAACTTTTCCTCTTGCCCCTCGTGTGATCCCAAATGCGAATAGGCAATTCGAAAATCATAGAGGGAATAGAGCGGGCTCATTGTTCCTGCAACGTCTTTCGCGGGAGCTACTGCCTCTATTAGTTTCTGCAACCGTTTCAGGCTTCCAAGTTTCGAACCATCCACCCCAAGCGTGCTAAGAATTTTCTCGAGTGCCTTGTTGTCGAACGACTCAAGGTAAACCTTGTTCAGTGCATCTGCGACATTTCGACGCTCGGCTGGAGTGTCTACGACCGGCCGTCGAATGGAAATTGCCAGATCTAGAACCTCTTTCTCTAAATGAGCGACTTTTTGCCCAAAACGAGCAAAGCAGGCCTCCAAAAGCCTTGAGCGTTGTTCGAAAAGCTGGTCTTCTGGCGGGCGATCAGTGAACTTGCACTCGATTTGGCCGTCGTAAAATTCAGAACCGATGGAGTGATCTGATTGAACGTTCTCAGAACGCAGATAAAATTGCTCGCTCTCCGGTAAGCGGGCGATATCTCCAAGCCACATGACTAAACGTCCATGCCGATTTATCCCAAAAGGGATATCAAAGTCATCACCTTGTCTGATTGACCCATAGGTGCTTGAAGCAAAGGCCACTCGATACGACGGATGAACGTCATATTTGAGTAAGACCTCTTTATTGAAAAATACTGGCGTTAGGAAACCCTCATCGAACTCGCGCCAGAGGCCTGGTATGTAGCAGTAATCATCACTGTCGTACTGGAATGGCACTTTCGTAAAACCGTAGTTCCTTTCGGTTTTGCGACGTTGAACCTTGACGTTGTCGGATTTACTCTCAGTTGCGCGCTTGTGCAACTCGATTAGCGCGAACCGCGATCTATCGGGCAAGTGCGAAGCGCCGCACTCTGGGCACTTCAGGATAGGCAGATCGCTCAGATATATATGGACGCCAGACACTTCATCGTTGAAGTCTTCGAAAGACAAATCCAGATGAGTCGTACAGGTGTTGCAATAGATGCGCTGCACGTTTCCAGCCGGGGGGAAGAGGTCACCTAAATTCATGTTTTTTTATGACACCTAACGAGTTAAAGGGCGGGTGCAATCGTAGCCAGAGGGAAAAAAGCGACAAGCCATGAGCCGAGATTACGAAGTCGTCGGCAATGTGTCTATGTTTGGTATCGGGGGGCAGTGTCGTCGTCCGTGAATGTCTGCTTCTGGCCCAGAGTGTGTAAAAACGCTTCCCCAAAATTGAAGTGTGCGCGTCTACGTTAAATCTGAAATTTATCGGCACGTCAGTAGATGTGGATTTCGCGTAGAAGCGCGATTTTCAGTTCGGTTTTAAGTACCTGTCGCGCTCAAAAACGTTTTTACACAGCCTCGGCCGAAAGCAGCCCCTCCAGGCATGGAGGCATCAAACTAAACCCCAGAAACCCAAGGCGATCCTGATCTTCACCGCATTCCTGCCCCAGTCCGTCGACCCGACCCGCGCCGTGACGCTGCAATTTGCACCGCTCGGCGCGTTGTTCCTGATCCTGGAATGGATCGCCATCAGCGCCTACGCCTGAGGTAACGGTGCGGAAAAGGCAGTTGGCAATTAGGGCAGGCATCCGTATATTCGAATATCCATATATACGAGCTTCCAGCGATGAGCCCTCTCCCCCATCCCACCAAAGTTCTCTTCATGTGCACCGCCAACAGCTGCCGCAGCGTGTTGAGCGAAGCGCTGTTCAATCACTTGGCTCCCGTGGGTTATGAAGCGGTGAGTTCCGGCAGTTTCCCCAGTGGCCGGCTCAATCCTCAAGCCGTGCAAACCCTGCACAACCTAGGTATCTCGACCGAAGGCCTCTACAGCAAAGACTCTTCAGCGTTCGCCGACTCCCCACCCAACATCGTCATCACCGTGTGCGACAAAGCCGCCGGGGAAGCCTGTCCGGTGTATTTCGGCCCGGCGATCAAAAGCCACTGGGGATTGGCCGATCCATCGGAGGTGCATGGCAACGAGCAGGAAATTCAGGCTGCTTTCGACAGCACCGTCAATACGATCAAGCAACGGTTCGCAGCCTTCTTCGCACTGGACTTGAAAAGCCTTTCGGACGCCGAACTGAAAGTCGAACTGGACCGCATCGGAGCCTTGTGATGAACGACGAACTGCCCAATCTCGATCTGGACCTGCTGACGCCTGCAACCGAAAGCACCCACAAACCACGCATCCTGTTGCTTTACGGCTCCACCCGTGAGCGCTCTTTCAGTCGGCTGCTGACCGAGGAAGCCGCACGAATTTTGCGTCTGCTGGGGGCCGAAACGGTGATCTACGACCCTTCCGGGCTGCCCCTCCCCGACGATGCACCCAGCGACCACCCGAAGGTCCAGCAACTGCGCGAGTTGGTGCTCTGGTCAGAAGGCCAGGTGTGGTGTTCACCGGAACGCCACGGTTCGATGTCGGCGGTGTTCAAGGCGCAAATCGACTGGATCCCGCTGACGATGGGCGCGGTTCGTCCGACCCAGGGCAAAACCCTGGCGGTGATGCAGGTGTGTGGCGGCTCCCAGTCGTTCAACACGGTCAATCAATTACGCGTGCTGGGCCGCTGGATGCGCATGTTGACCATCCCCAATCAATCCTCGGTGCCCAAGGCTTTTATGGAGTTCGACGAGGCTGGCCGGATGAAGCCTTCCGCGTACTACGACCGTGTGGTGGATGTGATGGAAGAACTGATGAAGTTCACCGTGCTGGTGCGTGGCCGCGAGGAGTTCCTGGTCGACCGATATTCGGAACGTAAAGAGAGCGCTGAAGAACTGTCGAAGCGGGTCAATCAACGCTCGATCTGAGGCAGCGGAATTCTCTGTCGATTTTCCGGTGGAGGCGGCCGTCAACGCGTCTTATGCTCAACCCATGAACCTACAAAACGCTTTGCTGCCGCCCCACGCCGAGATGGTTCGCGCCATGCTCGAACGAGACACCGCCTACGAGGGGGTGTTCTTTACTGCCGTGAAGACCACCGGGATCTTCTGCCGCCCCAGTTGTACGGCGCGCAAGCCCAAACCGGAGAACGTCGAGTTCTTCGCCCATGCCGATGAGTGCATGTCGGCGGGCTACCGCGCGTGTCTGCGCTGCAAGCCGCTGGACGCCGCCGCCATCGCGCCGGACTGGGTGCAGGCGTTGCTCAAGTCGGTGGACAGCGATCCTGACCTGCGCTGGACCGATGCCCAGCTCGTGGCCGAGGGCATTGAGCCGTTGAAACTGCGGCGCTGGTTCAAGCAGCATTTCGGCATGACCTTCCACGCCTGGCTGCGCACCCGGCGTCTGGGCATGGCCTTGGGTGGTATCAAACAGGGTGATTCCATCGACAACGCGGCGTTCGACTCGGGCTACGAATCCCTGAGCGGTTTTCGCGATGCGTTTCAAAAATCCTTTCACATCACGCCGGGCCGCGCGGCCAACAGTGAGCCGCTGCTGTTCACTCGCCTGACCACACCGCTGGGGCCGATGATCGCCATGGCCGAACGCCGTGGGCTGGTGCTGCTGGAGTTCCTGGATCGTCCGGCGCTGACCCGGGAAGTCGAAGAACTGCAAAACCATTATGGCTATGCCGTCGCGCCGGGGCACAACGCCCATTTGCAGCAGATTGAAGCCGAGCTGACGCAGTATTTCGCCGGCAAACTCACCCGATTCAACGTTCCGCTGCACTTGCCCGGCAGCGAATTTGCGCGGCAGGTCTGGGCCGAACTGGCGAAGATCCCCTACGGCCAGACCAGCACCTACGGCACCATCGCCGCGATACTGGGCAAGCCCGGCGCCAGTCGTGCAGTGGGCCTGGCCAACGGGCATAACCGCCTTTCGATTGTATTGCCCTGCCACCGGGTGATCGGTGCAGACGGCTCGTTGACGGGCTATGGTGGAGGGCAACCGCGCAAGGCATTTTTGCTCAGGCTGGAAAAAGCCGCCGTGCAGGTGACTGAACAACTCGCATTCTGACCCCTTGGTTTCTCTAAAAAGTCATAAGGAAGGAGACTCGATGGACACCCAATTTCATCAACTGCACCAAGAAGGCTTGCTGATCCTCACCAACGTCGCCGATGCCACCGGGGCGCGCATCGTCGAGCAACTGGGCTGCAAAGCCGTGGCCACCAGCAGCGCGGCGGTGGCCTGGGCTCATGGGTATGCGGACGGCAACACCCTGCCCCTCGAACGCCTGATATCGACTGTCGAATCCATCGCCCGCGTGATCTCGGTGCCGTTGACCATCGATGTCGAGGCGGGTTATTCCGATGACCTGACGCGGGTTGCCGAGGTCATTGATGCGGTGATCGCGGCCGGTGCGGTCGGGATCAATATCGAAGACGGCGCTGCCCCGCCGGAGTTGCTGGCACGCAAGATCGAAGTCGCCCGTCAGGTTGCCGATCGCCGCAACGTGAAGCTGTTCATCAATGCCCGCACCGACGTGTACCTCAGGGGCCTGGTGCCTGCCGAAGATCGCGTCGCCGAAACGCTCAAGCGCGCCGCGTTGTATCAAGCAGCAGGCGCCGATGGGTTGTTCGCGGCGGGCGTGACGGCTGAATATGAGATTGCTGCACTGTGCCAAGGCACACCATTGCCGGTGAACGTGCTCGGGCTGCCGGGTTTGCCGTCGCCTGAAACGCTGCAAGCCCTCGGCGTACGGCGACTGAGTGCCGGCTCGGGCATTGCCGAGTTTCTGTATGGCGCGATGGCGTCTTTGGCCAAAGGCTTTCTGGAGACCGGCAAACTGGACAGCAGCCACCTCAAGGCCTTCACGTATGGGGAAGTCAACGCTCTGCTCAAACCTGCCGGGAAAGCCTGATCGTCATGCTCGATACCTATCTGCCGGCGACCGAATTTCTGTCATCCATCGACGAAGACTGGGCGCGCCACATCGCGGCGATCGGCCCGTGCCTGCACCAACCCCACGCGGCTCGCGATCCCTATGAGTCGCTGGTGCGGGCGATTGCCTATCAGCAACTGCACGCCAAGGCCGGGGATGCGATTGTCGGTCGGCTGCTGGCGTTGTATCCGTCAGTGGCGTTTCCCAGGCC
This sequence comes from Pseudomonas sp. RT6P73, assembly GCF_054897715.1. Taxonomy (NCBI): domain Bacteria; kingdom Pseudomonadati; phylum Pseudomonadota; class Gammaproteobacteria; order Pseudomonadales; family Pseudomonadaceae; genus Pseudomonas; species Pseudomonas sp. RT6P73. The sequence goes on from NZ_JBUBUV010000002.1 coordinate 2,978,374, forward strand.
GGAACAGATTCTGGCGACAGGGTTTGATCAGTTGCGCAGTTGCGGGTTTTCCGGGGGCAAGATTGCGACCATCCAGGGAATTGCGCAGGCGGCTCTGGACGGCGTGGTGCCGGATTATGCAACGGCACTGGCGATGGACGATGAGGCGCTGATTGAGCGCTTGATCACCTTGCGCGGGGTTGGCCGCTGGACGGTCGAGATGCTGCTGATTTACAGCCTGGAGCGACCGGATATTTTGCCGGCGGATGACTTTGGAGTGCGCGAGGGGTATCGGCGACTGAAGGGCCTGGAGGTGCAGCCGACGCGAAAGCAGATGATGGAGATTGGCTTGGCGTGGAGTCCATATCGGACAGTAGCTTCGTGGTATTTGTGGCGGATGACTGGCAAGTAAACCGCGTTATCGTTCATCGCCAGCAGGCTAGCTCCCACACTGGATCTCGAGTGTTCACAAAACCCCTGTGGGAGCGAGCCTGCTCGCGATGGCGGCATCACATTCAACACATAACTCAGGGCCAATCACAACCCGGATTTCAACCGGCTAAACGCCCGAATCAGCGCGCGGTTGAACGCTTTGCCATTGTCATTCTTGCTATACAACGACGCCCGCACCTGCGCCGACGGATACGTCCCCGGATCATTGCGAATCGCTGGATCGATCAAGCCGTCCGCCGCCGTAATCGCATTGGCGTAGTGAATGGTGTCAGTGATTGGCGCAATCACTTCAGGGGTCATCAGGTAATCCATCAACGCCAGCCCGGCCTCGGGGTGCGGTGCATCCTTGGGAATGACCATGGCATCAAACCAGATCAACGTGCCCTCCTTCGGTATCCGGTAACTGAGCTTGAACGGTTTTTTCGCCGCCTCGGCCTGCCCGGCCGCGATGGCCACGTTGCCGTTCCACGACATCGCCACGCAGGTGTTGCCGTTGGCCAGGTCGCTGATGTTCAGGTCATTGTCGAAGTAGCGAATGTACGGCCTGATCTTCGCGAGTTGTTGCTCGGCCAGTTTCAGGTCATCGAGATTCTGGCGATTGATGTCCAGGCCCAAGTACTTCATGACCGCTGCGAAAACCTCGTTCGGATCGTTGAGCAGGCTAACCCCGCAATCGGCAAATTTCGCCACCACAGCCGGGTCGAACAGCATTGCCCAACTGTCCCGTGGCGCGTCCGGCAAGCGCTGTTTGATTGCCTCTTCCTGATAGCCGACGCCGGTGGTGCCCCAGGCGTAGATCCCGGCGTAACGGTTACCCGGATCGAACGCTGCCATGTGTTGGCGGAACTCTTCCCCGACGCCGGCAAAGTGCGGCAGTTGTTGCGGGTTCAGTGTTTGAATCGCCCCGCTCTGGATCGCCCGGGACAGGTGTTGCCCCGCCGTCAGCACCAGGTCATAACCGCTGCGGCCGGTCAGCAGTTTGGTCTCCGCCGTTTCTAACGAGTCGAAGTGATCGACCACCACATGGATGCCGGTTTTCTTCTCGAAATTGGTCAGGGTATCCGGGGCCAGGTACTCGCCCCAGATGTACAGGTTTACCACCGGTTTCGCGGTGCCGGCGGCCTGCACACACAAAGGTGCAAGCACCAGCAATAACGCTTGAGTCAGTTTGTGCAGGCCCATGTTCAAACCCCCTTTGCGGCGTATTGCGGCATGGTGATACAGGCGACATTGCCGCCACCCAGAAGAATTTCCCGAGAGTTTTCGATGCCGACGATTTTGTGTTGCGGGAACAACTCAGCCAGGGTCGCCTGCGCCGCCTGATCATGGCGATCACCAAACAGCGGCACCACGATCGAGCTGTTGCCGGCGTAGTAATTGATGTACGACGCGCAGATCTGGGTCCCGGCCTGACGGGTATGGGTGCTGTCCTGCTGGTCCAGGCCTTCGGCCTCTTCAGCGGTCCATTCCAGCACATCCGGTTGCGGCAGTTTATGCACGATCAGGTCGCGGCCACGGCTGTCGCGGGTGCTGCGCAGAATGTCGTAGGCCTCTTGATAGATCTCCCACTGCGGATCATCGCGATTGTCGCTCCATTGCAGCACCACTTCGCCGGGGCGAACGAAGCAGGCGAGATCGTCGACGTGGCCGTCGGTTTCGTCGAACTTGCACCCCCGTGGCAACCAGATGATTTGCTCGGCGCCGAGGTAATCGGTCAGGCGGCGGGTGACTTCTTCCTTGCCCAGATGCTGGTTGCGATTACGGTTGAGCAGGCATTGTTCGGTGGTCAGAATGCTGCCCTGGCCGTCACTCTGGATCCCGCCCAGTTCGGCAATCAGCGGCGCGCGGTAGCGGTCGAAACGCTCGATTTCGAGGATTTTGCTGGCGATCTGATCGTCCTTGTCCCACGGGTAGTACAAGCCGCCGTCGAGACCGCCATAGGCGTTGAACTCGAAGTCGACGCCGCGCACTTCACCGCTGTCGTCGTTGACCACAAAGCACGGGCCGCTGTCGCGGAACCAGGTGTCGTTGCAGGTCATTTCCACCACCCGTACCTGAGGCGGCAACTGCCGGCGAGCGGTGGCGAATTGCGCGGCTGAGGCGCACACCGTGACCGGTTCGCTTTGAGAAATTGCGGTAACAATTTGCACCCAGACTTTCTGCGCAGGCTTGGCTCCATTGCGCCAGACGTCGGTGCGTTCCGGCCAGCCGAGCCAGCAACCGGCCTTGGTTTCGAATTCGCCGGGCAGGCGGAAGCCGTCGAGTTTCGGGGTGGAATCGAGCAAACGTGCCATGGTCAGACCTCATCAACGGGGATTGGAATGACCACAGGCTAAGGTCGTCGGCGCCCTCCTCGCCAACGATGATTATTTCGGAATACTTGAATTCAACTCATCAATCGGTCAGCTGATCGTTGAACCATTCCAGCATCTGCGCCACGGCCGGACGCTCCAGGCGTACCCGCTCACACACCAGCGCATATTGCCCGAGCGCGGTCATGCTGGCGGTGAAAGGCCGGACCAGACGACCGCTGAGCAAGTCTTCCTGGGCCGTCAAATTGTCGCCCATGGCCACGCCCTGCCCTTGCACCGCCGCTTCCAGCGCCAGGCCCGCATGGGCGAAATACAGTTGCCGTTCGGGACGCTGATCGCCGGCATGACTGGTGAGCCACGCGGTCCAGGTCTTGCCGTCCTGATCGTCATGCAACAGGCAATGGCGCGCCAGGTCCTTCGGGGTTTTCAAGGTGCCCTGGTTGAACAGGCCAGGGCTGCACACCGGAAAAAATTGCAGCGCCGGCAAGGGCCGGACGAAGTACGCGCTGCTGTCGACCGGACCCGTGCCGTAGGTGATCGCCAAGTCGATGTCTTCCCCCGGCGCCGTGGCGTCGATGGGTTGTTCGTAGAGGTGCAGCGTGATGTGCGGATAGCGCGCGTAAAAGTCGGTGAGGCGACTCATCAACCATTTCTGCGCCAACTCGGCGGTGACCGCCAGACGCAACACGGCCAACGATGACGGGTCGCGCAATTCATCGCAGGCTTCGCCGATCAGTTCGAAGGCTTGCTGCAGGCTTTGCATCAACCGGCCCGCGGCCATGGTCGGACGAATCTGCCGGCCTTCGCGAATGAACAGCGAGACGCCCAGGTGCTCTTCGAGCTGACGGATTTGATGGCTGACGGCGCTGTCGGTGACGCACAGCTCGGCGGCGGCCCGGCCGAAGTGGGCGTGACGGGCGGCGCATTCGAAGGTTCTGAGTGCTGCTAAGGAAGGCAGTCGTCGCATGAATTCAGCCCCGGTGATGAAGGCGACCATGCTGCCTTGGCCGTTGGTGGGCGTCCAGTAAGACCGAGTTATCGTTCATCGCGAGCAGGCTCGCTCCCACAGTTGACCGAGTTCTTCCCGATGAATGCGGTCCCCCTGTGGGAGCGAGCCTGCTCGCGATGGCGGAGGTACATTCACCACAAATCCAAGCCCCCATCACCCGCCCTTATCCACCATGACTTCCCCCCAAACCCGGCGCATGTTGGTGTCTCAACCGGAGGGATTCGCCATGCTCAACGCTCTCAAACAAATCAACTCAACCTCGGCCTTCAACCGCTGGGCCGGTTTCGAATTGACCGCTGCCGCGAGCGGCGAAGCCGAGCTGACCCTGGCTTTTCGCGAAGCCGACATGGCGCAATACGCCGGCTTCCTGCACGCTGGGCTGATCGGCGCGCTGCTCGACACGGCCTGCGGATTCGCCGCCGGAACGGTCGCCGGCAACGTGCTCGCTTCGCACTTTTCGGTGAACTGCCTCGCGCCCGCCGTCGGCGAAGTGTTCATCGCTCGGGGCCGGGTGGTGAAGGCCGGCAAGAAGCAGGTGTTTGCCCGCGCCGAGCTGTTCGCGCAAACCGGCGACCAGTTGAAACTGGTGGCGACCGGCGATGCGATTCTGGTGCCGGTCGAAGTTCGCTGACGGTCTAGGCTGTTTTGGGTACACCTAACCCTCGTCGGAGGTTCCCATGCAGCTCGAAGGTTCCTGTCATTGCGGCGCTGTGTCGTTCAGTTTGACCAGCGCCCACCCCTACCCGTATCAGCGTTGCTACTGCTCGATCTGCCGCAAGACTCAGGGCGGTGGCGGTTACTCGATCAATATTGCCGGTGATGCCGCCAGTCTGAAGGTCCGTGGGCGCAAGCACGTCGCGGTTTACCATGCGCAACTCAAGAACGAAGGCGCCAAGCGCGCCCATCGCAGTATCCTCGGCCGGCATTTCTGCTCGGTCTGCGGCTCGGGCCTGTGGGTGTACAGCCCCGAATGGCCGGAGCTGATTCACCCGTTCGCGTCAGCCATCGACACCCCGCTGCCGGTGCCGCCTGAACACACGCACCTGTTGCTCGACTCAAAGGCGCCGTGGGTGGAAGTCGACATGCGCCCCGGAGACAAACAGTTCGACGTCTATCCCGAAGAGTCCATTGCCGACTGGCATGAACGCCTGGGTTTGAGCCGCTGAAGCCGCTTCACAGTCTTTGACAGTTTCCCGACAAAGCTCTCAAAGATTGCCAGGCGGCAGCCGCCTAGCATGGGCGCATCCAACCTCCCCTCAGGTGTTCCCATGCTACGTTTGCTGTGTCTGTCGTTGCCTTCGCTTTGCCTGCTGTTTCCCGCCGACTCATTACACGCCGAAGACTGGCAATACACCTTACGCGCCGGTGCCGCCAGCGTGCCGCGTTACAGCGGCAGTGACGAGCGCGCGGTCGCGCCGCTACTGGGCGCCAAGGTGGTCAGCCCGTATGGAATCTTTCTGGACACTGAAAAGGGATTGGGCTGGGCGTTCGATGAAGACGACTTCGGCCTGAGCGTTTACATCGGCGCGAGCGATGTGCGCAAGGATCGCAAGACCGGCTTCAAAGGCTCGGATGAGCTGGACGGCATGGGCTCGATCAAGTCGCGACCTGTGCTGGGGCTGGACGGGACTTACCACATGGGCCCGATCATTCTCGGTGCCAGTTTTGAACATGCGCTGGAAAAGGATGATGACGATCACGACACCGGCTCTGCCTGGAATCGCCTGAAGCTGAGCATCAGCGCGCCGTTTTATGAGGGTGACTACGGCAAGGTCGTGGGCAGTCTGAACAGTCAGTTTGGTGACAGCAATTACGTACGCACCTGGTATGGCGTCAGTGCGGCGCAGGCGTCGCGCAGTCAGTTCAGGGCGCATGACACTCACGGTGGGCTGGTGAGTCGCGGGGCGGATTTGACCTGGTCGTTGCCGATCAATGAGCAATGGAGTGTTTCGACGGTGCTGGCCGTGCAGTATCTGGCGGGTGATGCGGCGGACAGTCCGATTGTTGAGCGGCGGATGCAGGCATCGGTGGGTGGGCAAGTGGCGTACACCTTTTAGCAATGCTTTGTTGCTGATGGCCTCTTCGCGGGCAAGCCTCGCTCCTACAGGTCCGGAGTCGTACACAAATTATGTGAGCGGCCGAAATCCTGTAGGAGCGAGGCTTGCCCGCGAAGGCGTCAGTGGGAGCAACACAATCAGTCCAGATGCGCCCACGTCATGCGAAACGACGCCCCACCCCACGGCGAGTCCGCCACTTCCACTTGTCCGCCATGGGATTGCGACACCCGCCGGACCAACGCCAGCCCCAAGCCAAATCCACCTGTGCGCCGATCACGGCTGGCGTCCAGGCGCGAGAACGGTTCGAAGATTTTCTCGCGCCCGTCCACCGGCACGCCCGGACCATCATCGTTGACCCGCACTTCGTAGTGATCACCGGTACGGACCAGCGACACTTCCACCCGCTGATCGGCATAACGAATGGCATTGCGCAGCAAGTTGATCACCGCCCGGGCCATGAAACGCGGCTCGATGCGCACCTCATCGACCTGACACTCGACAATCAGCAATTGCACCCCGGCGGCCTCGGCCTCCAGCGCCACGCTGCCGACCACGCTGTCCAGCCAACTGCTGGCCTGAATGTTTTCCCGGGTGATGACCGTGGCACCGCGCTCAAGGCTGGCGTAGGTCAGCAGCTCGGAAACCATTTCCTCCAGCTCGCCGAGGTCGGCGTACATGTCGGCAATCAGCTCGCGGTTCTGAGTCGGATCGGGTTGTTGTTTGAGCTGATCGAGTTCGAAAGACAACCGGGCAATCGGCGTGCGCAGCTCATGGGACACCGCGTTGGTCAGCTCGCGCTGATTGGCGATCAAACCTTCGATGCGCGCCGCCATCAGGTTGAAGTGTCCGGACAAATCACGAATGTTCGAGCGCTTGGACAGCTGGATCCGCGACGACAAGTCGTTATCGCCAAAACGCTCGGCCGCCAGGCGCAGTTTCTCCAGGTCTCGCCAATGCGGCCGGACCCAGAACATCAACACGAAACCGATCATCACCGCGATCATCAGATACGCCGCAGCAATGTAGAACGGCATCAGGCTGGGCTCGGCCGGCAGCTTGATGCTGAGCAACTGAGAACCGTCGTCGATGCGCGAGATGAACTGCGTGTACTTGTCGCGAATCACCAGCAGCCCCAGGGCCAACTCGGCTTTCTCTTGATCGGTCAGGGACAGTCGCCCGCTCTCGACCAAGGTCAGGCCCAAACCATAGTGAGGTCGCACCGCTTCCAGTTGTCGCTCCCGGTCCGAACCGTCCAGATCGCGCAACTGCTCGGCCAGTGTCCAGGCCTGGCCACGCACCGCCTCACGGTTGTAGCTTTGCATCTGACCGTCGAGAAGCGCATCGAACGTGCGCTCAACCGTTTGCAGCCCCAGGACCAGGCCAACCGTCATTACCAGAAACAGCCCAAGAAATAACCGCAGCATTTACAGCTCCCACGCAAACGGATTGAACAAGTAACCCTTGCCCCAGATGGTCTTGATGCACACCGGTTCGCGCGGGTTGTCCTTGAGCTTGCCGCGCAACTTGCTGATGTAGACGTCGACACTGCGGTTGAGGCCGTCGAAGGCGATGCCGCGCATGCGGTTGAGGATGTCGTCGCGGGACAGAATCTTGCCGGCGGCGCTGGCCAGCAACCACAGCAGCTCGAATTCCATGGTGGTCATTTCGATGACATCGCCTGCCAGCCGCACTTCGCGGCAGCTGCGGTCGATGCTCAGGTGGCCGAATTCCAGGGCGCTGCACACGCTGCTGTCCGGAGTCTGACGCCGTTGCAACGCACGCAGGCGGGCCAGCAGCACCGGCGGCTTGATCGGCTTGATCACGTAGTCGTCGGCGCCGGACTCCAGGCCGAGGATGTGATCGAGGTCATCTTCCTTGGCCGTGAGGATGACAATCGGCGTGTCGGACACGCTGCGGATCTCGCGGCACACGTGCAGGCCGCTCTGACCCGGCAGCATCAGGTCAAGCACGACAACTTTTGGTTTGAACTCGAGGAATGCGGCCAACGCGAGGTCACCGCGGTGTACTTGCCGGACCTCAAAGCCATGTTGGGACAGGAAATGCGCGATCAGCCCGGCGAGCTTCTCGTCGTCTTCCACCAGCAATACTTTGCCAAAACCCAGGTTATCCATAACGACCGTCTGCTGCCCCTTGTGTGAAGTGGCCGGCATTATGGCGCCAATCGGTGACGGGACGGTGATGACGGGCAGCAAAAACCGGCCTCGGGGGCCGGTTTCTGGCGATGTTTCATACTCTTAAGAGTTTTTAACAATTCGCATGCAAAAGATCGCAGCCTGCGAATGGCATCTGTAGGAGCGAGGCTTGCCCGCGAAGGCGATCTCAAGGTCCCCTTCGCGGGCAAGCCTCGCTCCTACAAGGTTATGCGGCTGCCGGGACACCGCTGTGAAAGCGGAACTCCACGTCCGGCGACTCAATCAATTCCTGCTCGGCAGCGCGGACCCGGTCGATCACCTGGGCAATGTCCTTGGCATCACCGTACTGGTAAGCCAGCTTCAGGTAACCCTGGAAATGCCGCGCTTCGCTTTTCAGCAAGCCGAAATAGAACTTGCCCAGCTCTTCGTCCAGATGCGGCACCAGCGCCTCGAAACGTTCGCAACTGCGGGCCTCGATAAATGCGCCAACCACCAGCGTGTCCACCAGCTTGACCGGTTCGTGGCTACGCACCACTTTGCGCAGGCCCGAGGCGTAACGCCCGGCGGACAGCTGACGCAGCTCGATCTTGCGCTTCTTCATCAGGCGCATGACCTGCTCGTGGTGCACCAGCTCTTCCCGGGCCAGGCGCGACATCAGGTTGATCAGGTCGACGTGGGAGTGATACTTGGCGATCAGGCTCAACGCCGTGCTGGCCGCCTTGAACTCACAGTTCTTGTGGTCGATCAGCAGGGTTTCCTGATCGGCAAGCGCGGCCTGGACCCAGCCGTCGGGGGTGCGGCAGCCGAGGAACTCGTGAATTTCGGGAAGGATCATGGGGCTCACGGAATAAAAGGTATAAATCGAAGGGCGCCGATTATACCGGCCTGCCGCCAGACCACCAGTCGCCACCGTTGATATGCATCAAGTACCGGGTTGGCGGCGAACAACTATAGTTGTCCAACGCAGTATTTTTTACCTTCCTGGAGATCCCGATCATGCAAGCCATTCGCAGCATTCTGGTGGTCATCGAACCCGAACACTCGGAAAGCCTGGCGCTCAAACGGGCCAAACTGATTGCTGGCGTGACCCAGGCGCATCTGCATTTGCTGGTGTGCGACCGCAAGCATGACCATAGCGGCATGTTGGGCGTGCTCAAGGCGGCCTTGCTGGAGGACGGCTACAGCGTCACCACCGAACAGGCCTGGAATGAAAGCCTGTACGAAACCATTGTCGATGTGCAGCAGGCGGAAGGCTGCGGGCTGGTGGTCAAACAGCATTACCCCGACAGCCCGTTGAAAAAAGCCCTGCTGACCCCGGCGGACTGGAAACTGCTGCGTTATTGCCCGACACCGGTGCTGCTGGTGAAAACCTCGAAACCGTGGACGGGCGGGGTCATTCTGGCGGCCATCGACGTCGGCAATACCGAGAAGGAGCACCGCACCTTGCACGCTGCCATCGTCGATCACGGCTACGACATCGCCAGCCTGGCCAAGGCTCATCTGCACGTGGTCAGCGCCCATCCGTCACCGATGCTGTCGGCGGCCGACCCGACGTTGCAACTCAGCGAAACCATCGAGGCGCGCTATCGCGAACAGTGCAAATCGTTTCAGGCCGAGTTCGATATCGACGATGCACACCTGCATATCGCCGAAGGCCCGGCGGATGTGTTGATTCCGTTCATGGTGCACAAACTTCAGGCGGCGGTGATCGTCATTGGTACTGTCGCGCGGTCCGGACTGTCCGGGGCGTTGATCGGGAATACGGCGGAAGTGGTGCTGGATGCGGTGGAGAGCGATGTGCTGGTGCTGAAGCCGGATACGATCATGGATCATCTGGAGGAGATTGTGACTCAGCATTGAGAGGTGCGGCGCCGATAAGGACGCCATCGCGAGCAGGCTCGCTCCCACAAGGGGATTTGTGAACGCCACAGATCCAGTGTGGGAGCTAGCCTGCTAGCGATGCTTTTAGGCGCCGAAGGCGTCTCTGAGGAAACCGGGCGCTATGTAGCGCTGGTAATGCGCCTCAGACAGCAAAAAGAATTCCCGATCAATGGCATCGCGCAGTTCCGGCAGGTTCCAGTCGCGAAACTCCGGCATCAGCACCATCCCGTAGGCTTCCAGATTGTTGATCACCCGCGCACCACGGGCGATCAGCTGATAGGCCCAGCAATATTCGGACTGATGCGGCACAAAGCGGATCTTGCGCTGCTCCAGCTGCAAGCGCAGGCGCTGGGCATCGAAAACCTCCAGCTTGCTGGCCATCACCTGGGACAACAGCTGCTCAAGACGCAGCCACACCGCGCTCTTTTCCTCCTCGTTGTAACCATTCCAGTTGATCACTTCATGGTGGAAACGCTTGCAGCCACGGCACACCAGATCACCGTAAACAGTGGAGCAGAGGCCGACGCAGGGGGTCTTGATGGTCTGATTGGGCATAGGTAGGCAAAACACGGGAAAGCAGAACAGGCCGGCATGTTAGCCCTTTGTCCGGCATTCATCACCCCTCAAAATGCAGGGGCTCAGGGTCTGTGGGGCTTTGCTGACGGTCACGACGGATGCCCACACCTTGCCTCGCACACGTTGGCCGGCAATGCGGCCCGCCACCAAAGTCCAATAGCCCCTGACTTACCTTTAATTTTTTTTTGCCGTAGAATCAGCCAGCCTTTTAAGGCGCCAATGTCCGTTAGAAGCTGTTTTCAAAGCGTCACGAGCACAGTCGTTCCTTCAGAGCGGTGTTGGCGATGGGTTTTTCCAGCGGGGAAAAGCCAATCGCCAACCCTCATCAGCTCCCGTTCTGCAGGCGTAAAACTTTGAAAGCAGCTTCTGTAAGGAATTGTCGGTAATTCTGGCTAAGTGGCCCACAACGCCACGCAGCGCATGAGTACGGCAATTTCGGGATGAGCGTCCCGGACACCCATTTGGGACCACTGATGAGGGTAATAACTGTGCTTGAAGCCTACCGCAAACATATCGAAGAGCGTGCAGCACTGGGTATCGTTCCCCAGCCGCTAAACGCCGAACAAACTGCAGGCCTGGTTGAGCTGCTGAAGAATCCCCCGGCTGGCGAAGAAGCTTTCCTCGTTGACCTGATCACCAATCGCATTCCGCCTGGCGTGGACGAAGCAGCCTATGTAAAGGCTGGCTTCCTGTCTGCCCTCGCCAAAGGCGAAGCAACATCCCCTCTGATCGACAAGAAACGCGCTGTTGAACTGCTTGGCACCATGCAAGGCGGCTACAACATCGTGACCCTGGTTGACCTGCTCGACAGCGCCGAACTGGCCCCTGTCGCGGCCGCTCAACTCAAGCACACCCTGCTGATGTTCGATGCATTCCACGATGTGGCGGAAAAAGCCCGCAACGGTAACGAGCATGCCAAAGGCGTGATCCAGTCCTGGGCTGACGGCGAGTGGTTCCGCAACCGCCCGACCCTGGCCGACAAGATCAGCCTGCGCGTGTTCAAGGTCACCGGCGAAACCAACACCGACGACCTGTCCCCTGCTCCGGACGCCTGGTCCCGCCCGGACATCCCGCTGCACGCCCTCGCCATGCTGAAAATGGCCCGTGAAGGCATCGTGCCTGACGTCCAGGGCGTTACCGGCCCGATGAAGCAGATCGAAGAAATGCGCAACTCCGGTTTCCCGATCGCCTACGTCGGTGACGTGGTCGGTACCGGTTCGTCGCGTAAATCGGCCACCAACTCGGTGCTGTGGTTCTTCGGCGACGACGTTCCTAACGTTCCGAACAAGCGTGCCGGCGGTTTCTGCTTCGGCAGTAAAATCGCTCCGATCTTCTACAACACCATGGAAGATGCTGGCGCACTGCCAATCGAATTCGATGTCTCCAACATGCACATGGGCGACGTGATCGACCTGTACCCGCATGCTGGCAAAGTCTGCAAACACGGCACCGACGAAGTCCTGACCACCTTCGAAATGAAGACCCCGGTGCTGTTGGACGAAGTTCGTGCCGGCGGCCGTATTCCGCTGATCATCGGCCGCGGCCTGACCGACAAGGCCCGTGCCGAGCTGGGCCTGGGCCCTACCGATCTGTTCAAACTGCCTGAAGCACCTGTCGACACCGGCAAGGGCTTCACCCTGGCACAGAAAATGGTCGGCAAGGCTTGCGGCCTGCCAGAAGGCAAAGGCGTTCGTCCTGGCACCTACTGCGAACCGAAAATGACCACCGTCGGCTCTCAGGACACCACCGGTCCTATGACCCGTGACGAACTGAAAGACCTGGCGTGCCTGGGCTTCTCGACCGATCTGGTGATGCAGTCCTTCTGCCACACCGCGGCTTACCCTAAGCCGATCGACGTGACCACCCACCACACCCTGCCAGACTTCATCATGACCCGCGGCGGCGTTTCCCTGCGTCCGGGCGACGGCATCATCCACAGCTGGCTGAACCGCATGCTGCTGCCGGACACCGTCGGCACCGGTGGTGACTCGCACACCCGTTTCCCGATGGGCATTTCGTTCCCGGCCGGTTCCGGTCTGGTAGCGTTCGCCGCAGCCACTGGCGTTATGCCACTGGACATGCCGGAATCGATCCTGGTGCGCTTCAAAGGCAAAATGCAACCGGGCGTCACCCTGCGCGACCTGGTTCACGCCATTCCTTACTTCGCGATTCAGGCTGGCCTGTTGACCGTTGAGAAGAAAGGCAAGAAGAACGCATTCTCCGGTCGCATCCTGGAAATCGAAGGCCTGGACGATTTGAGCATCGAGCAAGCTTTCGAGCTATCCGACGCCTCGGCTGAACGTTCGGCTGCCGGTTGCACCATCAAGCTGTCGAAAGAGTCGATCACCGAGTACCTGAACTCCAACATCACCCTGCTGCGCTGGATGATCGGCGAAGGCTACGGCGATGCTCGTACGCTGGAACGTCGTGCTCAAGCGATGGAAGCCTGGGTTGCCAACCCTGAGCTGATGGTTGCCGATGCTGACGCCGAATACGCTGAAATCATCGAAATCGACCTGGCCGACATCAAAGAGCCTGTGCTCTGCGCGCCAAACGATCCGGACGACGCCCGTCTGCTGTCCAGCGTTGCTGGCGAGAAGATCGACGAAGTGTTCATCGGTTCGTGCATGACCAACATCGGTCACTTCCGCGCTGCCGGTAAACTGCTGGATCAGGTCAAGGGTCAGCTTCCAACCCGTCTGTGGCTGTCGCCGCCGACCAAGATGGACGCTCACCAGTTGACCGAAGAAGGCTACTACGGCATCTACGGCAAGGCCGGCGCACGCATGGAAATGCCAGGCTGCTCGCTGTGCATGGGTAACCAGGCACGTGTAGAACCGAACTCCACCGTGGTGTCGACGTCGACCCGTAACTTCCCGAACCGTCTGGGTGACGGCGCGAACGTCTACCTGGCTTCGGCCGAGCTGGCGTCTGTTGCTTCCATCCTGGGTCGCCTGCCGACCGTCGAGGAGTACATGGAATACGCTGGCAAGATCGACAGCATGGCGGCCGATGTCTACCGCTACCTGTCCTTCGACCAGATCGCCGAGTTCCGTGAAGCTGCTGCGAACGCCAACATCCCGGTCGTTCAAGCCTAACGCTACAACGCAATAGAAAACGCCGCCCATCGTGAGATGAGCGGCGTTTTTTTATGCCTGAATCCGAACACCGCACAAAACCCGTAGGAGCGAGGCTTGCCCGCGAAGGCCATCACGCGGACAAACTGCTAGACCGCGTCATCGTTCTTCGCGGGCAAGCCTCGCTCCTACGGGGGATGCATCAGGCAGTCAGGGAGTAGATCAACGCCGAAATCGCCACCAAACCAACCGCCGTCACGAAAACGTTGGACGCCTGGCCACGGAAGCGCGCCATCGCCGGCACTTTACGGATCGCGTACATCGGCATCAGGAACAGAATTGCCGCGATGACCGGGCCACCGAGGGTTTCGATCATTCCGAGGATGCTCGGGTTCAGCGTGGCAACGATCCAGCACACCACCAGCATGAACGCGGCAGTCATGCGGTCCAGGGTCTTGGGCGCGGGGCGCTTGCCGCTTTTCACGATCAGGCCTTTGAGGCCTTCGCTGGCGCCGATGTAGTGGCCCAGGAACGACTTGGAAATGGCCACGAACGCAATCAACGGTGCGGCGAAGGCGATGGTCGGGTTGCTGAAGTGGTTGGCCAGGTACGACAGGATCGACAGGTTCTGCGCCTTGGCTTCCGCCAGTTGCGCTGGCGACAGGGTCAGCACGCAGCTGAAGACGAAGAACAGCACCATCACCACCATCAAGATGTGGGCGCGGGACAGGATCTGCGAGCTGCGTTCTTCAGCGTGTTCGCCGTAACGACGCTTCTGGTCCACCGCAAACGCCGAGATGATCGGCGAGTGGTTGAACGAGAACACCATCACCGGAATCGCCAGCCACAGCGTGTGCAGCAGCGCCGACGGTTCAGGCAGGGTCGATGCCGTGGCCAGGATGCCGCCGTTCCAGTGCGGAATCAGGAATACCGCCAGGAACAGCAACGCCACAATGAACGGATAGACCATCAGGCTCATGGCCTTGACGATCATTTGCTCGCCGCAACGCACCACGGCCAGCAGGCCGAGGATCAGCACCAATGAGAGCACGGCGCGTGGTGGCGGCATGATGTGCAGTTGATGCTCGAGGAAACTGCCCACGGTATTGGTCAGGGCCACGCTGTAGATCAGCAGGATCGGGAAGATCGCGAAGAAGTACAGCAAGGTAATCAGCGCACCGGCCTTGATGCCGAAGTGTTCTTCAACCACTTCGGTGATGTCCGCGCCTTCGCGTCCGGACAGCACAAAGCGGGTCAGACCACGGTGCGCATAAAAGGTCATGGGGAATGCCAGTACCGCCAGGATCAGCAACGGCCAGAAACCGCCCAGGCCTGCGTTGATCGGCAAAAACAGGGTACCGGCTCCGATTGCCGTGCCAAACAGGCCCAGCATCCAGGTGGTGTCATGGCGATTCCAGCTTGTGAGAGTCGCTGGTGTCGCCGCTACATAGCGTTCGTCGACGCTATTGGCCTGATCATTCATCCGGTGGGATCTCCGCATTCCGGTCATTTGCTACCCGGTCAGGACGAGTCGGAAAAATCCGACGGGCAGCGCCCTGGCCGAAACAGGGGCGCGATTGTCCGGGATTAATGAACAGAAGCAAAGACTTAGCTGAGGAGTGGTTGTGCGGATCAGATTTCGGAGTACTTTATCAAATAGATGTTTCAAAAAATCTATTTGATAAAGGAGCAGCGTCAGGTACTTTCAACCCTGCCTGCTGACCGGCAGCCCTGACTGCGGAGCCCTCCCATGCCACTCGTTCGCGTCGACATCAAGAAGCATCAAGACCCCACTTTCGCCAAACGTGTCGGGCAGTTGATTTACGCCGCCATGCACAACTCGATTGGCGTGCCGGAAAACGATAATTTCCAGATTCTTGCCGAGCACGATGAACAGCATTTCATCTTTGATCCCGGCTACCTGGGCATCAGTCGAACCGACAGCCTGGTGGTGATTCAGATCACCCTGAGCGAAGGCCGCACCGTCGAGCAGAAGAAACTCCTCTATAAAACCATCGCCGAGAGCCTTAACGCGGAACTGGCGGTGCGGCTGGAAGACGTCTTTATCAATCTGGTGGAAGTGAAGAAAGAGAACTGGTCGTTTGGCAATGGCATCGCTCAATACGCCCTTTGAACGGCCTGAAACGCGACCCACTGCCCCCTGAGACTCAGTCATCCATACACCCACAACACCTGTGAGCCGCCATGCCCCGAGTCTCCCGCAAACAAGCCGAACTCAACCGCGAGATCATCGTCGAAGCTGCCACGCGGCTGTTTCGCGAGCGCGGCCTGCACGGGATCAGCGTCGTCGATGTGATGGGCGCTGCCGGCCTGACCCATGGCGGGTTTTATGGTCATTTCGAGTCCAAGGAAGCGCTGGCGAAAGAGGCCTGCACTCGAGCGTTCACCCAGTCGATGGAACGCTGGAAACAGAAAATCGACGCCAACGACGACAGCGTCTCGGCGCGCACGAGCATCATCGCGCCCTACCTGTCGGCGGCCAATCGCGACAATCCGGGCGAAAGCTGCCCGGTGACGGCGTTTGCCGGGGACATGTGCCATGAAACCGCCGAAAGCGGTTTGCACCAGACCTACACCCAGGGGCTGGAAGCCTTGCTGCAGATACTCACACCCTTGATGGGTGCGGATAATCCCGAAGCCAATCGCCAACAAGCCTTGGTGGATTATTCCTTGATGGTCGGCGCGCTGACCCTGGCTCGCGCCACCCGCGGAGATGGGCTGTCCGATGAGATTCTCGACGCCGCCCGGAAATTTTTAACCCCACAAGGTCAATCAATCTGACCAACAGCATGTGCGATCCGTGGTCATTGCTAAACTCCTCTAGAATCAGCAATCTGAAGCAACATTCGAGATCCGACATTCAATACCCACAGGAGCCCAGCATGCCTGCAACCGTTCTGGTACTGGTTGAAACGATTAATGATTACTTGCCGATTCTCGAACATCAGGGCTTTCACCTGATTCTGGCCCCGACGCCTGCCGAGCGCGTCGCCGCCATCACACGGCAGGGTGCTCAGATCGATGCGGTATTGACCCGCGGCCCATTGGGCCTGTACGCCGATGAAATCGCCGCCCTGCCCAACCTCAAGATCATCTGCGTGATCGGCGCGGGTTACGAACACGTCGACCTGCAAGCCGCCGCCAACCGGGACATCACCGTCACCAATGGCGCCGGCGTCAATGCCTCGTCAGTCGCCGACCATGCCATGGCGATGTTGCTGGCGCTGGTACGCGACATTCCCCGATGCGACGCCGCTGTACGCCGCGGCGAATGGCCGAAGATCATGCGCCCTTCCCTCGCCGGCAAGCGCCTGGGGATTCTCGGCCTCGGCGCCGTTGGCATGGCCATCGCCAAACGCGCCGCCGCCGGTTTCGACATGACCGTGAGCTACCACAACCGCCAACATCGCAGCGACGTCCCTTATACCTTCTGCTCGACGCCGACCGAACTGGCACGCGCCTCGGACTTTTTGATCATCGCCACGCCCGGCGGCCTGGGCACCAAACATCTGATCAACAGACAGGTACTCGAGGCCCTGGGCCCCAAGGGGTTCGTCGTGAACATCGCCAGAGCCTCGGTGATTGCCACGGCCGACCTGGTCAGCGCGCTTGAACAGCG
This sequence comes from Pseudomonas sp. RT6P73, assembly GCF_054897715.1. Classification (NCBI taxonomy): domain Bacteria; kingdom Pseudomonadati; phylum Pseudomonadota; class Gammaproteobacteria; order Pseudomonadales; family Pseudomonadaceae; genus Pseudomonas; species Pseudomonas sp. RT6P73. The sequence continues at coordinate 2,995,511 of NZ_JBUBUV010000002.1, forward strand.
ACGCATTGCCGGTGCCGCACTGGATGTGTTCGATGCCGAACCTCACGTGCCGCAAGCACTCAAGGCGCTGACCAATGTGATCCTGACGCCGCATGTCGCGGGATTGTCCCCGGAAGCGACTCAAGGCACCGTTGAACTGGTGGGACAAAACCTGATGGCGTTCTTTTCCGGCCTGCCGGTATTGACGCCCATTGCCTTGCCCGCGCCGCTCACGGCCGCACACGTTCGCTGAGGCTAAAGGGCGCCCGACAGCGTCCAGAGGCGCCGGGATTCGGCGTCGGCCGAGATCAGTTCTCCCAGCAACTTGCTCAGCGGCTTGTTGCCCCACTCCACCCCGCGCTTGATCAGATACGGAACGGGGGTGTGGGGTTCGGTGCGCGCCAGGTACTCGGCAATCAACGCCTGGCAGACAGCCCATTTCAAACCTCCTTCCTGCAACCGCGCTTTCCCGCTGATCCATAGTCCGCTGCGCCTGTTCTCGCGCATCAGGAACGCTGATTATCCAGCAACACGCTAACCTATAAGACCGTGCCACGCTTGTGGCGACTCCGGCGCACCATTAGATTAGCCAATGATGTCTGGCCTCCAAAATAAGCAGAAGGGATAAGCATGGCGCTTACTGACCAGTCCACCCGTATCCGTACCGGCGAAGAACTCGATGCCAGCCTGATCGATCCGTACCTCAAGGCCCACATTCCGGGCTTGAGTGGCGCGCCTGTGATCAGCCAGTTTCCCGGCGGTGCGTCGAACCTGACCTACCTGCTGGAATACCCGGAGCAGGAATTTGTCCTGCGTCGCCCGCCGTTTGGCCACAAAGCCAAGTCCGCACACGACATGGGCCGCGAATTTCGCATCCTCAATCAGCTTCGCGACGGTTTTCCGTATTGCCCCAAAGCCTATGTGCACTGCACCGACGAATCGGTGATCGGCGCCGAGTTTTATGTGATGGAACGGGTCAACGGGATCATCCTGCGCTCCGAACTGCCGCCGGAACTTAACCTGGACTCGGCGAAAACCGAAGCCCTGTGCAAAAGCTTCATCGACAAGTTCGTTGAGCTGCATCGGGTCGACTACAAGGCCTATGGCCTGGGCGACCTCGGCAAGCCCGAAGGCTATGTGGCGCGGCAGATCAAAGGCTGGAGCGATCGCTACGAAAAAGCCCTGACCCCGGACGCGCCGAAGTGGGAAGCGGTCAAGGCCTGGCTCAATGACAAAATGCCAGCCGATCACCCGACTTCCAGTATCGTCCACAACGACTATCGCTTCGACAACGTGATCCTCGACCCGAATAACCCGATGCAAATCATCGGCGTGCTCGACTGGGAACTCACCACCCTCGGCGACCCGCTGATGGACCTCGGCAATACCCTCGCCTACTGGATCGAAGCCGCCGACCCGGCGCCGGTGCAACTGATGCGTCGTCAACCAAGCCACGCCCCGGGCATGCTGACCCGCCGTGAATTCGTCGATTACTACGCCGAGCGTTCCGGCATCCAGATCGACAACTTCGACTTCTATTACACCTATGGCCTGTTCCGCCTGGCCGGCATCGTGCAGCAGATTTACTACCGCTTCTTCCACGGTCAGACCCAGGACAAACGCTTCGCGCAGTTCATTCACATGAACAAACTGCTGGAGCAGATGAGCCTGCAAGTCATCTCGAAATCCAGCCTCTGATCGCGCGGCTCTGATTACATTCCCTGGCCCCTATAACAAGGAAAAACCATGTCCAAGACTCAGTTGTTCGACCTCGACGGCAAAATCGCATTCGTCTCCGGCGCCAGCCGCGGCATCGGTGAGGCCATCGCCAAACTGCTGGCCCAGCAAGGCGCCCACGTCATCGTCTCGAGCCGCAAACTCGACGGCTGCCAACACGTGGCCGACGCGATCATCGCCGCCGGCGGCAAAGCCACCGCTGTCGCTTGCCACATCGGCGAAATGGAACAGATCAGCCAAGTGTTCGCCGGCATCAAGGAACAGTTCGGACGCCTGGACATCCTGGTCAACAACGCCGCGACCAACCCGCAGTTCTGCAACGTACTGGACACCGACCTCAGCGCCTTCCAGAAAACCGTCGACGTCAACATCCGCGGCTACTTCTTCATGTCGGTCGAAGCCGGCAAACTGATGCGCGAAAACGGCGGCGGCAGCATCATCAACGTTGCGTCGATCAACGGCATCTCGCCGGGCATCTTCCAGGGCATCTACTCGGTGACCAAGGCCGCCGTGATCAACATGACCAAGGTATTCGCCAAGGAATGCGCGCAGTTCGGCATTCGCTGCAATGCCTTGTTGCCTGGGCTGACTGATACCAAGTTTGCGTCGGCACTGGTGAAGAACGATGCGATCCTGAAGACCGCGTTGCAGCAGATTCCACTCAAGCGCGTGGCCGATCCGAGTGAGATGGCCGGTGCCGTGCTTTATCTGGCCAGCGATGCATCCAGCTACACCACCGGCGTTTCGTTGAATGTGGATGGCGGGTTCCTGTCCTGATTCATTTCTGCGGATGAACAAAAGGCAGCCTTTGGGCTGCCAGTCAGTCAAGTCGTAACGCGGTCCGGGTAGCAGCTGGCGAAGCCTGCGTTCGGCTGCGAAGCAGTCGTTAAACCTGAGTTTGCGGTCTATCTGAAACACCGCATCGTGATTTCACGACTGCTTCGCAGCCGAACGCAGGCTTCGCCAGCTGCTACCCGGACTGCGTTATGGCTGACCGACTGGCATTACCCTCAGGGCTGCCTTTTTTGTTCGCCCGATCATTCTCACGCGTGGAAACGAGCACCACGACCAGAGTGAATATCTATTCCATAAAGTGCCTTCTGAAAATAAAAATCAAAAGGCCTTCCATCATGCGCGAACTCGGTATCGGACTCATCGGCACAGGTTTCATGGGCCGCGCCCACGCCCTGGCCTTTCGCAACGTCAGCGCCCACCAACACGATTTTTTTCGACACGGGGCTTCAACGATGCAGTCGCCCTGGCTTATTGAGTGACGCAACGGGTCAGCGTCGTTTCCCGGGTCACTTCCTCGGTCACTCGCGCGTCACCCATCACATCGGTTTGCTCAGTGGTTTCGCAGGTGCGTTCCGGAATAGGCGGCGGTGCGGCAGGCGGTGGAGGTGGCGGACTGGCGCAACCGCTGAGAATCGCCACGCAGAAGGCGAGCGACAGAGGCGAAAAAGCACGTTTCCCAAAACTGTTCATAGGCTGTCCTGCGATAAGTAATCGACACTTTCCGCGACCCGACACACCTACCGCGAAGCCGCGGATTGGTCACAGAAAACAATACCCTCGCATTTCTTATAGCCTAGCCAGCCGCCAATGCCAGCAAATAAGGCACTTAGCCCCTTTTCCACCCGGAAAAACGACAGCTCCTACAAAGCCGCATCCGGCCGCCGATGCAAGCTGTTGCTCTCAAGCTCATAACGCAGCTCATCAATCAACGTCGTGACCGCCTCCGGGGTTCTGAGGTGCTCGACACTCAACCCACTGACCACCAGATCCACCTGCCCCGATACCGGGTGATAGAGTTTCACCGTCACCGAGTTGTCGCCCGACACGCTGCAATCACAAGCCAGCGGGGAAAAGTGCTGTTCCAGTTGCGCACGCAATTGCGTCAGATAAATCATCGCGATTCACCCATGGGCCGGCTGACCCCGTCGACTGAAAACCTGTTGAATTGGCCAAGCATGCGACTGTTCCTTAAGCTGTTTCGTAGAGGACACGACACCGGCCAAAGACCCGTGTCGCACCCTTACAGACTAAGAATTGCCACCGTCCGCCAGAACATCCATTTGCACTGCCCGACCTAGTGCATTTGCACCTTATCGCTGACCCTTCGGCCGCCACTCGCTGGAGAACAAACCGCGCTCACGCGCCCACACGATCGCCTCGCTACGACTGTGTACATCAAGCTTGGAATACACCGTCGACACATGGTTGCGCACCGTGTTGGGCGCCAGTTTCAGGCGTGCGGCGATTTCCTTGTCCGCCAGGCCCTCGCAGATCAGGCCGAGCACATCCCGCTCACGGGCGGTCAGGTCGGTGAAGGACACGCTGGGCAACTGCGGCGAGTTGATATTCTTCACGTTGGCGAGTTTTTCGATCAGCGTACGGGTGAACCACGAGGCGTCTTTCATCACCTCCTCGATCGCCGACACCAGCTCCAGCTCGGTGCGTTTGCGTTCGGTGATATTCATCAACACCAGCAGGTAGCAAGGTTTGTCCTGAATATTCACGGTGTCGGCCGACACCGTGCAGTCAATCAAGGTCGAGTCTTTCCTGCGGATCCTGACATCGACCCGATCCAGGCTTCCAGACTTCTCCAGCGCCGCAAACACCCGGCTGCGCGCGCCTTTGTCATCAATAAAGTCGATCTCTGCAACGGTCTTGCCGAGCACTTCTTCACTGGGGTACGCGAGGGTATCCAGAAAGGCTTCATTGACGTCGATCACCACCTGATCCTGCGCATCGCAGACCAATGTCGGCACTGGCGTCAGACGAAACGCCTTGGCGAACCGCTCCTCGCTTTGACGCAGTGCAACCTCGGCCTTGTGTCGCGGCTCCATGTCGACGAAGGAAAACAGCATGCAGTCTTCCTCGTTGAACTCCAGCGGTTGACCGGCGACGATCACTTGCTTGCTGCCGCCATCAGCCATTTTCAGCTCAGCCTGCATTTGCGGAATCGTGGCGTGCTCGCGTAGGCGCTCGATCGCCAGGTCTTTCTTTTCGGCACCGTCAAGGATGTCCAGCTCATACGTCGATACCCCAATCACTTGCTCACGGGTATAGCCGGTCATTTCCAGGAAGCCTGCGTTGACCTTGATATAACGCAAGTCACTGAGACGACAGATCACCGCCGGTGCCGGGTTGGCGTTGAAGGTCTTTTCGAAACGCTGCTCGGCGCTGGCCCACTCCGTGACATCGTCCATGATCAAAACCAGCAACTCCGGCTCGCCCGCGCTGTCGGCCAGCACCAGGCTGCGCACGCTGTGAACCCAGGTGCGTTCTTCGTCATCGGCCGGCGTCACCTCCACCAGCACATCGCTGAACGTCTCGCCTTTGGCAACGCGGCTGATCGGGTAATTCTCCGGCAGCACCGGGTGATTATTGCGATAGCGCAAGGCAAAGCGCCTGGCGTACTCCTCGGCATTGACGCCCAATTCCCCGACCCGACTGACGCCGTGCATAGCCAGCGCGGCATCATTGGCCCACAGGATCGTCTGGTCGAGCTCCAGCAGAATCACCCCGTCGGACAAACCGGCGATGATCTGCTGCAACTGACGGCGATTGGTTTCGGTGGTCAGGACGTCCTGGCTCATTGGCTCTCCACGGGTGCAGCGGCGCAGTGACACGCCGCCTGTGAAGATTACGACCGCGGGGGGGTGGGATCGTGCGAAGCAGGTGCAGCCGCTGTGGCACGTGTAGCAGCTGTCGAGCTTGCGAGGCTGCGTCGGCGACGCAGTCGTCGCTCGATCCGGCACTGCGGTGTGTCAGGAAGATCCAGCGCTCAGGATTTACGACGACTTCGTCGCCGAACGCAGCCTCGCAAGCTCGACAGCTGCTACGAACGGTGTGAAGGATGACGATTAGGGCATCGGGTTTGTGACGTGCGCTGATGGTTCAACGCACGTCACGGGTTTCAGGCCGCCAACTGGCCGCTGGCAATCGCCGCCGACGCCGCCAGCATCGCCCGCAACAACACCGCACACCCGGCTGCCAGATCATCCGGTGCGGCGTTTTCGATTTCGTTGTGGCTGATACCGCCTTCGCACGGCACGAAGATCATCCCGGCCGGGCCGAGTTCGGCGAGGAAGATCGCGTCGTGCCCTGCTCCGCTGACGATGTCCATGTGCGACAGCCCCAGACCTTGGGCGGCGCCACGTACCGCTTCGACGCAACCCTTGTCGAAGTACAGCGGCGGGAAGTCGGCGGTGGGCGTGAGTTCGAAGGTCAGGCCGTGTTCCTCGCAAGTGGTTTCGATGACTTCGCGGACTTCGGCGATCATCGAGTCCAGGCGCGCCGGTTCCAGATGCCGAAAGTCGAGGGTCATGCGCACTTCGCCGGGGATGACGTTGCGTGAGCCGGGATAGGCTTGCAGGCAACCGACGGTGCCGCAGGCGTGAGGTTGATGGCCGAGAGCGGCGCGGTTCACCGCACCGACGATCACCGCGGCGCCGACCAGGGCATCCTTGCGCAGGTGCATCGGCGTCGGGCCGGCGTGGGCTTCGACGCCGCGCAGTTTCAGGTCGAACCATTTCTGGCCGAGGGCGCCCATCACCACGCCGATGGTTTTGTGTTCGTCTTCGAGGATCGGGCCTTGCTCGATGTGCGCCTCGAAATAAGCGCCGACCGCGTGGCCGCTGACTTTACGCGGGCCGGCGTAGCCGATGGCATTGAGGGCTTCGCCAACGGTGACGCCCTCGGCATCGACCTTGGCCAGGGTTTCTTCGAGGGTGAATTTTTCCGCGAACACGCCGGAGCCCATCATGCATGGAGCAAAGCGCGAGCCTTCTTCGTTGGTCCAGACCACCACTTCCAGCGGCGCTTCGGTTTCCACGCCGAGGTCGTTGAGGGTCCGCAGCACTTCGACGCCGGCCAGCACACCGAAGCAGCCATCGAACTTGCCGCCGGTGGGTTGGGTGTCGATGTGGCTGCCGGTCATCACCGGCGGCAGGTTCGGGTTGCGCCCTGGGCGGCGGGCGAAGATGTTGCCGACGGCGTCGATGCTGACGGTGCAACCGGCCTCTTCGCACCAGTTGACGAAGATGTCCCGGGCCTGGCGGTCCAGATCGGTCAGGGCCAGGCGGCAGACGCCACCCTTGACCGTGGCACCGAGTTTGGCCAGGTCCATGAGCGACTGCCACAAGCGGTCGCGGTTGATGTGCTGATGGGTGGACTGCAGAACGTCTACAGCAGCGTTCATGATGATCTCCTCAGGCAGTTCTTATGGTTTTCTTCAGGCAATTTTTTTGGTGTTTCCAAGACCATCATCGCGAGCAGGCTCGCTCCCACATTTGGAATGCATTCCCCTGTGGGAGCGAGCCTGCTCGCGATGGGGCCAGTGTTCACACCGCAGATTTCGCAACAGACGGGTTAGGTCGCATCGAGCACAACCCGTAATAAATCAGCCCACCCAACGCCGAGCCGGTAAACCAGCCATAGCTGTAGAACCAGCTGAACGCATCGCTACCCAGCGACAGCACCGTCAGCATCACCGGCACGCCAAACGCGATAAACCCAAACCAGTTCCACGCCGGGTACACGTCATCGCGATACAACCCGGCCAGGTCCAGTTGCTGTTTCTTGATCAGGAAATAGTCCACCACCATGATCCCGGCGATCGGGCCCAACAGGCTCGAATAGCCCAGCAGCCAGTTGGAATAAACGGTCTCCAGGCTTAAATCCGAGACGATCAACCCGAGTTTCTTCAACAGCTCATGGGCCATCAGCGCCAGGCCGACCAGGCCGGTGAGCAACACTGCTTTGGTGCGGTTGATGAACTTGGGTGCGACGTTCTGGAAATCGTTGGTCGGCGAAACTATGTTGGCCGCGGTGTTGGTCGACAACGTGGCGATGATGATCAGCGCCATGGCCAGCGCGACCCAGACCGGGCTCTGGATATGGCCGATCAGAGTCACCGGATCGGAGACGCTGACGCCTACCAGTTTGACCGAGGCAGCGGTCATCACCACGCCCAGCGATGCGAACAGGAACATGGTCAGGGGCAAGCCGATAATCTGCCCGACAATCTGATCCTTCTGGCTTTTCGCATAGCGGCTGAAGTCCGGAATGTTCAGGGACAAGGTGGCCCAGAACCCGACCATGGCGGTCAGCCCGGCGGCAAAGTAACTGACCACGCTGGCCCCTTCCGGACGCTTGGGCGGGATCGCCATCAACTCGGTCATCGATACGTTCGGCATGGCCCACACCAGCAGACCCACGCCCACCAGCACCAACAACGGCGCCGAGAGGGTTTCGAGCCATTTGATCGAGTCCGCACCGCGGATCACCACCCACAGGTTCAAGGCCCAGAACACCATGAAGCCGATCACTTCACCGGTCCCGCCGAGGGCTTTCCAGCCGTCGAACACCGAGCCGAGAAACAGGTGAATGGCCAGTCCGCCGAACATCGTCTGTATGCCGAACCAGCCGCACGCCACCAGCGCTCGGATCAGGCACGGAATGTTGGAGCCCAGAATGCCGAAGGACGAACGCAGCAGCACCGGAAACGGAATGCCGTACTTGGTGCCGGGAAAAGCGTTCAGGGTCAGCGGGATCAGAACGATGATGTTGGCGAACAGAATCGCCAGCAACGCTTCGCCGACGCTCAGGCCAAAATAAGCGGTGAGCACACCGCCGAGGGTGTAGGTCGGCACGCAGATCGCCATGCCAACCCACAACGCGGTGATGTGCCATTTGTTCCAGGTTCGTTCGCGCACCTTGGTCGGTGCCATGTCGTGGTTATAACGGGGACTGTCGAGGACGTCGGTGCCGGCTTCGAGCTCAAACAAGCCGTCGCGCTCGGTCACTTGCGATCTGATCTGTTGCATGGCCGCTCCATTGTTCTTTGAATTATTTTTTGCTCATCAGGGGCTGGCGGCATCAATAAACGTGCCGGGCACCCCGTTTGCGCATCGGGCAGTTCCACAAAAACTTCGCAACCAACTGATGTTTATCAGTTTTTATATAGAGCCCGGATAAGCCCCCGGTTATTTGCTTGCTCACTCAGGCCGAATGCCAGGCAAGTTGTCCGAACAGTCAGGGCTCAATCTGGTGCATGGCTGTTTTTTTCAAAGTTGCGCATCAACCATAGACCATCCTCAAGCAGCTGATTTCACATAAGAAATCTCGTCCATTTTTAGAACCTGTCAAGTGCGTCAAAATGGTTCAAGGCCACACCATTTTGGTGAATTTCAGTTTTAATCGTTATTAATCAACGTTTTAAAACAGGCATAAGCTTATAAAAAATATTCTTGCTCATTCCATAAACTCAGACTAGCTTCTATTCCTGACAGCGTTGACAGGAATACACCTGTTTGCGTCGGCTTCATATAAAACATTTAGAACCGACATAAGTCGGTCATTGCCTGCGAGGAACTCGGAATGTCTCTGTTGATCCGTGGCGCCACCGTTATTACCCATGATGAAAGTTATCGCGCCGACGTCTATTGCGCCGACGGCGTGATTAAAGCCATCGGCGAAAATCTTGATGTTCCCGCAGGTGCCGAAGTGCTCGACGGCAGCGGCCAATACCTGATGCCCGGTGGCATCGACCCGCACACGCACATGCAACTGCCCTTCATGGGCACCGTGGCCAGTGAAGACTTTTTCAGTGGCACCGCCGCGGGCCTGGCCGGTGGCACCACGTCGATTATCGATTTCGTCATTCCCAATCCGCAGCAATCTTTGATGGAGGCTTTCCATCAGTGGCGCGGCTGGGCAGAGAAATCGGCATCGGATTACGGTTTCCACGTCGCCATTACCTGGTGGAGCGAACAGGTTCGCGAAGACATGGCGGAGCTGGTCAGCCAGCACGGGGTCAACAGCTTCAAGCATTTCATGGCGTATAAGAACGCGATCATGGCGGCCGACGACACTCTGGTGGCGAGTTTCGAGCGCTGCCTGGAACTGGGCGCGGTGCCGACGGTGCACGCGGAAAACGGCGAGCTGGTCTATCACCTGCAACGCAAGTTGATGGCCCAGGGCATGACCGGCCCGGAAGCGCATCCGCTGTCGCGGCCTTCTCAAGTGGAAGGCGAAGCCGCGAGCCGGGCGATCCGCATCGCCGAAACCCTGGGCACGCCGCTGTACCTGGTGCATGTCTCAACCAAGGAAGCGCTGGACGAAATCACCTATGCCCGCAGCAAAGGCCAGCCAGTCTACGGCGAAGTACTGGCCGGGCATTTGCTGCTGGACGACAGCGTCTACCAACACCCGGACTGGCAGACCGCCGCCGGTTACGTGATGAGCCCGCCCTTCCGTCCTCGCGGCCATCAAGAGGCGCTTTGGCACGGGTTGCAATCCGGCAACCTGCACACCACCGCCACTGATCATTGCTGCTTTTGCGCCGAGCAAAAAGCCGCCGGCCGCGATGACTTCAGCAAGATCCCCAACGGCACCGCCGGTATCGAAGACCGCATGGCGGTGCTGTGGGATGAAGGGGTGAACACCGGGCGTTTGTCGATGCAGCACTTTGTGGCGCTCACCTCTACAAACACCGCGAAGATCTTCAATCTCTACCCGCGTAAAGGTGCGATTCGTGTGGGTGCGGATGCGGATCTGGTGCTGTGGGATCCGGAGGGCACGCGGACCATTTCGGCGAAGACTCACCACCAGCAAGTCGACTTCAACATCTTCGAAGGCAAGACCGTACGCGGCGTGCCGAGTCATACCGTGAGCCAGGGTCGGGTGGTTTGGGCGGATGGTGATCTGCGGGCCGAGCGTGGTGCCGGACGGTATGTCGAACGGCCGGCTTATCCAGCGGTGTTTGATTTGCTGAGCAAGCGGGCTGAGTTGAACAAGCCGACGGCTGTGAAACGCTGAGATCGAGGCCTTCGGCCTTCGCGGGCAAGCCTCGCTCCTACAGGGGAACGCATTCCAAAAGTAGGAGCGAGGCTTGCCCGCGAAGAGGCCGGCCCAGACAACACAGAACCAATGCCCATCAGAGGCAATACCTCAATAACCGTGAGGCAAAAAAACCGTGATCAGAACCCTGAACCACCTCCCGCATCCCTATGAGAACGCGGCCGCCCTCGCCGGCCACTTCACCGACCTTGCGCCCCCACTCAACGACCGCCAGGCGCATCTGGAAGCCTCGCGCTGTCTGTATTGCTACGACGCGCCGTGTGTGAATGCTTGTCCGAGCGAGATCGACATTCCGTCGTTCATTCGCAATATCCATCAGGAAAACGTTCAGGGCGCCGCACAGAAAATCCTTTCGGCGAACATCCTCGGCGGCAGCTGCGCCCGGGTGTGCCCGACGGAAATCCTCTGCCAGCAAGCCTGCGTGCGCAACAACGATCACGAATGCGCACCGGTATTGATCGGTCTGTTGCAGCGTTACGCCGTCGACAACGCGCACTTCAGCGAACACCCCTTCCAGCGCGCCGCCACCACCGGCAAACGCATCGCCGTGGTCGGTGCCGGCCCGGCCGGGTTGTCCTGCGCTCACCGCAGCGCAATGCATGGCCATGACGTAGTGATTTTCGAGGCCCGGGAAAAGGCTGGCGGCCTCAACGAATACGGGATCGCCAAGTACAAACTGGTGGACGACTACGCGCAGAAGGAACTGGATTTTCTCTTGGCGATTGGCGGCATCGAAATCCGCCACGGCCAGAAACTCGGCGAGAACCTGACCCTCAGTGAACTGCATCAGCAATTCGACGCGGTGTTCCTCGGCCTAGGCCTGGCCGCCAGCAAACAACTCGGCTTGCCTCATGAAGACGCACCCGGCCTGCTGGCTGCCACCGAATACATCCGCGAACTGCGTCAGGCGGATGATCTGAGCCAACTGCCGCTGGCGGATCATTGCATCGTCCTCGGCGCCGGCAACACGGCCATCGACATGGCCGTGCAAATGGCTCGCCTCGGGGCTCGGGACGTGAATCTGGTGTACCGCCGCGGTGTCGAGGAAATGGGCGCCACCGGCCACGAACAGGACATCGCCAAGGCCAATCAAGTGCGCTTGCTGACCTGGGCGCAGCCCGAAGAAGTGCTGCTCGACGACCAAGGCAACGTGCGCGGCATGCGCTTCGCCCGCACGCATTTGGTAGACGGTCGCCTGCAAATCACTGGCGAGACCTTCGAGCTGGCTGCCGACGCGATTTTCAAAGCCATCGGCCAGGCCTTCGATGCAAGCGCCCTCGCCGATCCGCTGGCGCGCGAACTCAAGCGCCAGGGCGATCGAATCGAGGTCGATGAACAGCTGCGCACCAGCATCCCCGGCGTGTATGCCGGCGGCGACTGCACCAGCCTCGATCAGGACCTCACCGTGCAAGCCGTGCAGCATGGCAAACGGGCCGCCGAAGCCATCAACACTCAACTGATGCTCAACGTGGAGGCTGCGTAAATGGCCGATCTCTCGATTGTCTTCGCCGGCATCAAATCCCCGAATCCGTTCTGGTTGGCCTCCGCGCCGCCGACCGACAAGGCCTACAACGTGGTTCGCGCCTTCGAGGCCGGCTGGGGCGGCGTGGTCTGGAAAACCCTCGGTGAAGACCCGGCGGCGGTCAACGTGTCGTCCCGCTACTCCGCGCTCTTCGGTGCCAACCGAGAAGTGGTGGGCTTCAACAACATCGAGCTGATCACCGACCGCTCGCTGGAGATCAACCTGCGGGAAATCACCCAGGTCAAAAAGGACTGGCCGGACCGCGCACTGATTGTTTCGCTGATGGTGCCCTGCGTCGAAGAATCATGGAAATTCATCCTGCCGCTGGTGGAAGCAACCGGCGCCGACGGCATCGAGCTGAACTTCGGTTGCCCGCATGGCATGCCGGAACGGGGCATGGGCGCCGCGGTCGGCCAGGTGCCGGAGTACGTCGAGCAAGTCACCCGCTGGTGCAAGACATATTGCTCGCTGCCGGTGATCGTCAAACTCACGCCGAACATCACCGACATCCGCGTCGCGGCCCGTGCGGCCCATCGCGGCGGGGCCGATGCGGTGTCGCTGATCAACACCATCAATTCGATCACCAGCGTCAACCTGGAGCGCATGGTCGCCAATCCTGCCGTCGGCAGCCAAAGCACCCATGGCGGTTATTGCGGCTCGGCGGTGAAGCCGATTGCGCTGAACATGGTCGCCGAAATCGCCCGTGACCCACAGACCCAAGGCCTTCCAATCTCTGGCATTGGCGGCATCGGCAGCTGGCGCGATGCGGCGGAATTCATCGCCCTGGGCAGCGGCTCGGTGCAAGTGTGCACGGCGGCGATGCTGCATGGCTTCCGGATTGTCGAGGAGATGAAGGACGGGTTGTCACGCTGGATGGACAGTCAGGGTTACGCCAGCATCTCGGAATTTTCCGGGCGGGCGGTGGGCAATACCACGGACTGGAAGTACCTGGACATCAACTATCAGGTGATCGCGAAGATTGACCAGGAAGCGTGCATTGGTTGCGGGCGTTGCCACATCGCTTGCGAAGATACTTCACACCAGGCGGTGGCCAGCCTGAAACAAGCGGACGGGACGCATAAGTATGAAGTGATTGATGATGAGTGCGTGGGCTGCAATTTGTGCCAGATCACCTGCCCGGTGGAGGATTGCATTGAGATGGTGCCGATGGAGAATGGGAAGCCGTTTCTGGATTGGAATCATGATCCGAGAAATCCGTACCATGTTGCCGTTTGAGTTCTGCGGCGTCTGACAGGACGCCATCGCGGACAAGCCCGCTCCCACAAGATTCTCTGGTGTACACAGCATGTGTGTACGACATGAATCACTGTGGGAGCGGGCTTGCCCGCGATAGGGTCGTCAGCAACAACGTAAATCTCAAGGCTCCAACCCAATCCCCCGCAAAATCACACTCGTCACCGTCTGCACCGCCCGCTCGAACTGCATGTCCGACAGCGGCTGATGATCATTCAAAATATTCACCTGATGATCAAAGTCCGCGTAATGCTGGGTCGAGGCCCAGATCATGTACAGCAGGCTTGAAGGCTCCACCGGCAGGATGCGTTTGTCATCCACCCACTGGCGGATTTTCGCTTCCTTCATCTTGGCCCAGTCGTACAGGCTCGCGTCCAGCGCCACGCCCAAGGTGGGGGCGCCGTGGATGATTTCGTTGGCCCAGACTTTCGAACCATAAGGCCGGCTGCGGGAGTGGTTCATCTTGGCGCGGATGTAGCTGCTGAGCACCACGCGCGGATCGTCGAACATCTCGAAGCACAACGCGTCCTGCTTCCAGACTTCCAGCAGATCGAACAGCACCGCGCTGTACAGTTCGGTCTTGGTGCTGAAGTAGTAATGCAGATTGGAGCGCGGCAGTTGCACTTCAGCAGCAATGTCGGCCATGGCGGTGCCACCGAAGCCTTTTTCGGCGAAGACCTTTTCGGCCCCCAGCAAAATCTTCTCGACGTTACTGCGACGAATCTCGATCTTGTGATTGCCCATGAGGGCTCCCTGGCAACAGCGTTGGCCAAGACTAGCATCCGCTCTAGCTCGCGGCGACAAGGGAAAACGAAACTTCGTACACCCAGGTTCTCGCAGGTAAACTGACGCCTCTTCGAACTTGCCGCTGAGGTCTTCACGATGCTGCTCAAGAAAGCCCTGACCACCGCCGCCCTGCTCGGCTCGTTGCTCGCCGCCTCGTCGGTGTTTGCCCATGCCCATTTGAAAGACCAGACCCCGGCCGCCGACAGCACCGTGAGCGCACCGTCAGAGCTGCGCCTGGTGTTTTCCGAAGGCGTCGAAGCGACTTTCACCAAGGTCACGATCAGCCAGGACGGAACCGATGTGCCGGTGAAAAACCTGGCCACCGAAGGCAGTGACAAGAAGACCCTGATCGTCACGCCAGCGGTGCCTCTGACGACGGGCGCCTACAAAGTCGAATGGCATGCAGTGTCGGTCGATACCCACAAAAGTGAAGGCGCGTACAGCTTCAAGGTTGGCCAGTAATTCATGACCAGCGCGATGGTGCTGTGCCGCTTTCTGCATTTCACCGTGGTGCTGATGCTGTTCGGAGCCTGGGTGTTCAGGCCTGTGCTTTTAGGCCGTGACACGGCGCTGGATCAGCCGCTGGCGCAAGTGACCCGATTGCTCGCGGCGGTGGCGCTGGTCACTGGCGTCTGCTGGTTGCTGCTAATCACCGCCAGCATGGCGGGGACCTGGGACGCGGCATTCGATCCGTCGACCCTGCAGCTGGTCCTGGGCAATACGTTTTTCGGTCAGGTCTGGCGCTGGCATCTGCTGTTCAATGTTCTGTTGGTGGCGCTGCTGCTGACGCCTTTGCGCTCCAGCAATCCCCTGCGGATCGGCCTCGCGAGCCTGCTGTTGACGACCCTCGCCCCGGTTGGTCACGGCGCCATGCTCGATGGCCTTCAAGGCCAATTGCTGATCCTCAATCAAATCATTCACCTGACCTGCGTCGGCGCCTGGCTGGGCGGGTTGATGCTGTTGGTGATGATCTTGCGGCAACCGGCAGGCCATACCGCTCGCGCAATACTGCTGCGTTTTAGTGGAGTCGGTTATGCCTTGGTCGCCGGATTGCTGGTGAGCGGTTTGATCAACGTACGCGTCCTCACCGGGCAGTTCTGGCCGACGCCGTTGCTGTCCGGGTTTGCGTTGATTCTGCTTATCAAGGTTGCGTTGGTGGCGATGATGCTGGGGTTGGCGTTGTTCAATCGGTTGCGGATCAAGGAGTGTGAGCAACGCCTGGCGACGCTGAAAACCAGCGTGATTGTGGAATGGTTGTTGGGGATGGCTGCGGTTGCGACGGTTTCCCTGCTGGGCACCATGCCTCCGATGATCGTGAGCTGAAACCGATACTTCGGCAAAGACAAACTCAGGCTCTAGCCAGCATGTACAGCGCGACGATCAGACAAACACTGGCGAACCCAACCTGCAGTGCCCGCGCCGGCACCCTGGCGCAAATCTGTCGGCCAATGATCATACCAACGATGCTGGCGATGATGAACGCCACACCCAATGCGTCAATCCTGACCCCGGCATGAAACGCTCCGATCACCCCGATGGCCGATATCAGGCTGATCACCATCAACGAAGTGGCAACGATGCCACGCATCTGCACATCGGTCAGTTGCTTGAAAGCCGGGACGATCAGAAAGCCGCCGCCCACCCCAAGCAGACCAGAGACAACGCCGGTGACCGCACCCAGTGCCGCGAGGGTCGCGGTGCATTTGGCGGTCCAGGAAAATCGCCCGGTCTGCTGATCGAGCATGCAGTTTTTCTGGCCCCAGTTGGCGTGGCCGTGGTCGCTCGGCCCTTCTTCTTGCTGGCGTTCACGACGCAACATCCGCCAGGCCACCATGACCATCAGCAGACTGAACAGGATCATCAGGATTTTTTCCGGCAACTGATGGGCGAAGTAGATGCCGACCGGCGAAAAAACCGCCCCAAGCAGCGCGATCAGCAACGCTGCGCGATACCGCACCAGACCATGGCGCAAACCATCAATGGCCCCGACCGCTGCCGCACTGCCCACCGCAAACAACGCCACCGGCGCGGCCTGGGTCATGGTCAAACCCAGCCCCAAGACCAGAGCCGGCACCGCAAGAATGCCGCCACCTGCCCCGGTCAATCCAAGGACCAGGCCCATCACCACCCCAAAAAAACTTGCCAACAACATAAAACGCTCGTGATCCGCGAAAAAAAGCCGGGAACGCCCGGTATCGATGACTGACAGGATAGAGCCCGTGCGGATTTTTTCCTTCATCAATTAACGCAGGGCTGGTCAGCACAGGGAAAATGAAACTACCCTCATGGCTTGTCCTGAATGAAAACGGCCACCATGCCTGCCTTGATTGAAGCTTTTCTAGACCCTGCCTCGTCGACCTACAGCTATGTGATCTACGAAGGAAATGGCGGTCAATGCGCCATCGTCGACCCGGTCCTCGACTACGACCACGCCGCTGGGCGCACCGCTACCACCCAAGCCGATAAAATCATCGCCTTCGTTCGCGACCATCAGCTGCACGTGCAATGGCTGCTGGAAACCCACGCCCATGCCGATCACCTGTCCGCCGCACCGTATCTGCGTCGGGAGCTGGGTGGCAAAATCGCCATCGGCCAGTCGATCAGCAAGGTTCAGGGCGTGTTCAAGACCCTGTTCAACCTTGAGCCGGAGTTTCGCAGTGATGGTTCACAGTTCGACCATCTGTTCGCGCCGGACGAGTCGTTCATGATCGGCAACCTCAAGGCCACGGCCCTGCATGTGCCCGGCCACACGCCGGCAGACATGGCTTATTTGATCGACGGTGATGTGATCCTGGCGGGCGATACCTTGTTCATGCCGGACGTGGGCACCGCCCGTTGCGACTTCCCCGGCGGCAACGCCAACCAGATGTTCGCCTCGATTCACAAACTGCTGGCCTTCCCCGCCACCGTTCGGCTCTACGTCTGCCACGACTACCCGCCCGAAGGCCGCGAATCCCAATGCATGACCACGGTGGGCGAGCAGCGTCAAAGCAACATCCACGTTCATGACGGCATCGATGAAGCGGCGTTCGTCGCCATGCGCACCCAACGCGATGCCGGGTTGGGCATGCCGACGCTGTTGCTGCCGGCGATTCAGGTGAATGTGCGGGCGGGGAATTTGCCACCGGCGGAAGATAATGGCGTGACTTACCTGAAAATCCCCCTGAATAAACTCTGACGCTTGATCGTTCTCACTCGTGGGAACGATCATCAAAACTTGAACTTCCCACCTCCGTAGCAGCTGTCGAGCAGCGCGAGGCTGCGTCTGCGGTGTGCCTGAAGGAACCCGGTTGCAGGATTTGCGACGGCTTCGCCGCCGAACGCTGCCTCGCGGTGCTCGACAGCTGCTACAGGGGACTTGTGTTTAGTTGTTGAGGGTCAGGCCGTTGGCCGGCAATGGCAGTGCGGTTTTGTAGCGCACTTGCTTGAGCGCAAAGCTTGAGCGGATGTTCGCCACGCCGGGGACTTTGGTGAGGAAGTCCATCATGAAGCGCTCCAGCGACTGAATGGTCGGCACCAGCACCCGGATCAAATAGTCCGGGTCCCCCGCCATCAAATAGCACTCCATCACTTCCGGGCGATCCGAAATCGCTTCCTCGAAATGCTGCAACGCCTCTTCCACCTGTTTCTCCAGGCTCACATGAATGAACACATTCACGTGCAGCCCCAGCAGGTCGGCGTCCAGCAGGGTCACTTGCTCGCGAATCAGCCCCAGTTCCTCCATCGCCTTGACCCGGTTGAAGCATGGCGTCGGCGACAGGTTGACCGAGCGTGCGAGGTCAGCGTTGGTGATGCGCGCGTTCTCCTGAAGGCTGTTCAAAATGCCGATATCGGTACGGTCCAGTTTGCGCATGAGACAAAACCACCTGTTTTTTATGTTTATGCAGATTTTTTATCCTCAAATGATCTCCAGCGCAATGAAACAGAGATAAATATTCTTCTGCGCCGGGCCTATGATGTTTGTAGGACAAGATTTCCATAACACGTGGAATGACGGTCAGCTCACTACAAGAAATTCACAAGATCGAGCGTAGAAGCCATGAACCAAGCGTACGAACCGCTGCAACTGCACGTTCCCGAACCATCGGGCCGTCCTGGCTGCAAAACCGACTTCTCCTACCTGCGTCTGACCGACGCTGGCACGGTGCGCAAACCCCCAATCGACGTTGAACCGGCCGACACCGCCGATCTGGCCAAGGGCCTGATTCGCGTGCTCGACGACCAGGGCAATGCCCTCGGTCCATGGGCTGAAGGCGTACCCGCCGAGATCCTGCGTAAAGGCATGCGCGCCATGCTCAAGACGCGGATCTATGACAACCGCATGGTGGTCGCCCAGCGTCAGAAGAAAATGTCGTTCTACATGCAGAGCCTTGGCGAAGAAGCCATCGGCAGCGGCCAGGCCCTGGCGTTGAACGTCGATGACATGTGCTTCCCGACGTACCGCCAACAAAGCATTCTGATGGCGCGAGACGTGCCGCTGGTGGACCTGATCTGCCAACTGCTGTCCAACGAGCGTGATCCGCTCAAGGGCCGTCAGCTGCCGATCATGTACTCGGTCAAAGACTTCGGCTTCTTCACTATTTCCGGCAACCTCGCCACCCAATTCGTACAGGGTGTGGGCTGGGGCATGGCGTCGGCGATCAAGGGCGACACCAAAATCGCCTCGGCGTGGATCGGCGACGGTGCCACCGCTGAATCCGACTTCCACACCGCCCTCACCTTCGCCCACGTTTACCGTGCGCCCGTGATCCTCAACGTGGTCAACAACCAGTGGGCGATCTCGACGTTCCAGGCGATTGCCGGGGGTGAAGCCACTACGTTCGCCGGTCGTGGCGTCGGTTGCGGTATTGCCTCCCTTCGGGTCGACGGCAACGATTTCGTCGCGGTCTACGCGGCCTCTGCCTGGGCCGCCGAACGCGCCCGCCGCAACCTCGGCCCGACCATGATCGAATGGGTCACCTACCGCGCCGGCCCGCACTCCACGTCTGATGATCCGTCCAAATACCGTCCTGCCGACGACTGGAGCTACTTCCCGTTGGGCGACCCGATTGCGCGCCTGAAACAGCACCTGATCAAGATCGGTCAGTGGTCTGAAGAAGAACACGTCGCCGTCAGCGCCGAACTGGAAGCCGAAGTGATTGCCGCGCAAAAAGAAGCCGAGCAGTACGGCACCCTCGCCGGTGGCCAGATTCCGAGCGCCGCGACCATGTTCGAAGACGTCTATAAAGAGATGCCGGAGCACTTGAAGCGCCAGCGTCAAGAGTTGGGGATCTGACATGAACGATCACAACAACAATATTCAGCCGGAAACCGCCATGACCACGACCACCATGACCATGATCCAGGCCCTGCGCTCGGCCATGGATGTGATGCTTGAGCGTGACAACAATGTCGTGGTGTTTGGCCAGGACGTCGGCTACTTCGGCGGCGTGTTCCGCTGCACCGAAGGCTTGCAGAACAAATACGGCACCTCCCGCGTGTTCGATGCACCGATCTCCGAAAGCGGCATCGTCGGCGTCGCCGTGGGCATGGGTGCCTACGGTCTGCGTCCGGTGGCCGAGATTCAGTTCGCCGATTACGTGTACCCGGCGTCGGACCAGATCATTTCCGAAGCCGCGCGCCTGCGTTATCGCTCGGCCGGCGAGTTCACCGCGCCGATGACCCTGCGCATGCCTTGCGGCGGCGGCATCTACGGCGGCCAGACCCACAGTCAAAGTATCGAAGCGATGTTCACCCAGGTCTGCGGCCTGCGCACGGTCATGCCGTCCAACCCGTACGACGCCAAAGGCCTGCTGATCGCCTCCATCGAAAACGATGACCCGGTGATCTTCCTCGAGCCAAAACGCCTGTACAACGGCCCGTTCGATGGCCACCACGACCGTCCGGTAACCCCTTGGTCGAAACACCCGGCTGCACAAGTCCCGGACGGTTACTACACCGTGCCGCTGGACGTTGCCGCCATCGCCCGTCCGGGCAAAGAAGTGACCATCCTGACCTACGGCACCACCGTTTACGTGTCGCAAGTCGCCGCGGAAGAAACCGGCATTGATGCTGAAGTCATCGACCTGCGCAGCCTGTGGCCGCTGGACCTTGAGACCATCGTCAAGTCGGTGAAAAAAACCGGCCGCTGCGTGATCGTTCACGAAGCGACCCGCACGTGTGGCTTCGGCGCCGAACTGGTCGCCCTGGTGCAAGAGCATTGCTTCCATCACCTGGAAGCGCCGATCGAACGCGTCACCGGTTGGGACACTCCCTACCCACACGCGCAAGAGTGGGCGTATTTCCCTGGTCCGTCCCGAGTGGGCGCGGCTTTGAAACGGGTCATGGAGGTCTGAATGGGCACGCACGTTATTAAGATGCCGGACATTGGTGAAGGCATTGCAGAAGTTGAATTGTCGGTGTGGCACGTCAAGGTCGGCGACATGGTCGTCGAAGATCAGGTGCTGGCCGATGTGATGACCGACAAGGCGATGGTCGACATCCCTTCGCCGGTGCATGGCAAGGTGATTGCGCTGGGCGGTGTGCCGGGCGAGGTCATGGCAGTTGGCAGCATCCTGATCAGCATCGAAGTCGAAGGTGCGGGCAACGTTAAAGAGTCTGCTCAGCCTGCACCTGTTAAAGAAGCGCCGGTTGCAGCCCCTAAAGCTGAAGCCGTGGTGGCAAGCAAGCCGGTCGCGGCTGCAGCGCCACGAGCGGCCGTTTGCCAAGGCCCGATGGTGGCTCGCGAAGCCGACGAACGCCCGCTGGCCTCCCCGGCCGTGCGCAAACATGCGCTGGACCTCGGCATCCAGTTGCGCCTGGTCCGTGGCACCGGCCCTGCCGGTCGCGTGCTGCACGAAGACCTCGACGCTTATCTGGCCCAGGGTCAGCAACCGCAATCGACCGTGGCCGCCGCTTACGCCCAGCGTAACGACGAAGAGCAAATCCCGGTGATCGGCATGCGCCGCAAGATCGCCCAGCGCATGCAGGACGCCACGCAACGCGCCGCGCATTTCAGTTATGTCGAAGAAATCGACGTGACTGCCGTGGAAGAACTGCGCGCGCACCTGAACGAAAAACACGGTGCGACCCGTGGCAAGCTGACCTTGCTGCCATTCCTGGTCCGCGCCCTGGTCGTCGCCCTGCGCGACTTCCCGCAGATCAACGCCCGTTACGACGACGAAGCCCAGGTCATCACTCGCCTAGGTGCTGTCCACGTGGGCATCGCTACGCAAGCCGACATCGGCTTGATGGTCCCGGTGGTGCGTCACGCCGAAGCCCGCAGCTTGTGGGACAACGCTCAGGAAATCTCCCGTTTGGCCACTGCCGCGCGTAATGGCAAGGCCAACCGCGATGAGCTGTCCGGCTCGAGCATCACCCTGACCAGCCTTGGCGCGTTGGGCGGCATCGTCAGCACGCCGGTGTTGAACCTGCCGGAAGTGGCGATCGTCGGCGTCAACAAAATCGTCGAACGCCCGATGGTCGTCAAAGGCCAGATCGTGATTCGCAAGATGATGAACCTCTCCAGCTCCTTCGATCACCGTGTGGTCGATGGCATGGACGCGGCGCAATTCATCCAGGCCGTTCGCGGCTTGCTCGAACAACCCGCCACCCTGTTTGTGGAGTAAGGCATGCAATCTCTCAATACCACGCTGCTGATCATCGGTGGCGGCCCTGGCGGTTATGTGACGGCGATTCGTGCCGGCCAACTGGGCATCTCGACCATTCTGGTGGAAGGCGAATCACTGGGCGGTACGTGCCTGAACATCGGCTGCATTCCGTCGAAGGCATTGATTCACGTCGCCGAACAGTTCCACCAGACGCAACACCACAGCCAACACTCAGCCCTGGGCATTAGCGTGTCCGCGCCTACCCTCGACATCAACAAGAGCGTCGAGTGGAAGGATGGCATTGTCGATCGCCTGACCACCGGCGTCGCGGCCCTGCTGAAAAAGAACAAAATCCAGGTCATTCAAGGCTGGGCCAAAGTCATCGACGGCAAAACCGTTGACGTTGGCGACACGCGGATCCAGTGCGAGCACCTGGTGCTGGCGACCGGTTCGAAAAGCGTGAACCTGCCGATGCTGCCGATTGGCGGGCCGATCATCTCCTCCACCGAAGCCCTGGCGCCGACGTCCGTGCCAAAACGGCTGGTCGTGGTCGGTGGCGGTTACATCGGTCTGGAGCTGGGGATTGCCTATCGCAAACTGGGCGCTGACGTGAGCGTGGTCGAGGCGCAGGATCGCATTCTGCCGGCCTACGATGCCGAACTGACCCAGCCGGTACACGACGAACTGAAAAAACTCGGCGTGAAGCTTTACTTGAAGCACAGCGTCCAAGGCTTTGATTCTGCTGGCAATACACTGCAAGTTCTTGAGCCGGGTGGCGATACCCTGAACCTGGAAACGGATCAGGTGCTGGTGGCCGTCGGTCGCAAGCCGAACACCCAAGGCTGGAATCTTGAAGCGCTGAACCTGGACATGAACGGCTCGGCGATCAAGATCGACAATCGCTGCCAGACCAGCATGCGCAACGTGTACGCCATCGGCGACCTGAGCGGCGAACCGATGCTCGCGCACCGGGCCATGGCTCAGGGCGAAATGGTTGCCGAACTGATCAGCGGCAAGTCCCGCGAGTTCAACCCGACCGCTATCGCTGCCGTGTGCTTTACCGACCCGGAACTGGTGGTCGTCGGCCAGACCCCGGACGACGCCAAGGCTGCGGGCCTGGACTGCATCGTTTCCAGCTTCCCGTTCGCGGCCAACGGCCGGGCGATGACGCTGGAATCCAAAAGCGGCTTCGTGCGCGTCGTGGCACGGCGTGACAATCATGTGATTGTCGGCTGGCAAGCGGTGGGTGTGGGCGTTTCGGAGTTGTCGACGGCGTTCGGCCAGAGCCTGGAAATGGGCGCGCGGCTGGAAGACATTGCCGGCACCATCCATGCGCATCCGACGCTCGGCGAGGCGGTGCAAGAAGCGGCTTTGCGTGCGTTGGGGCATGCGCTGCACCTCTAAAACCACACGCAAAACCCTGTAGCAGCTGACGAGCACCGCGAGGCAGCGTCCGGCGACGAAGTCGTCGCAAAACCTGCCAGCGCATGCTTACAGGCATACCGAGACTGCCGGAATACGACGGCTACGCCGCCGAACGCTGCCTCGCGGTGCTCGACAGCTGCTACATCGGGTTGCGTCGATGGTCGCAGAGATCGAATTGCGGGCTGCGAATTGGGCCCGGAATGAAGTATTGTTGTCCCCATCCAGAAAAACGTCAGAAGCCTTGAACCGTTTCGGCGGTTGTTAAGTGATAGAGGGTGTCATGGGTAACGAAAGCATCAATTGGGACAAGTTGGGTTTTGACTACATCAAGACAGACAAGCGCTATCTGTCGCACTGGCGTAATGGCGAGTGGGACACAGGCACCCTGACCGAAGACAACGTGCTGCACATCAGCGAAGGCTCCACTGCCCTTCACTATGGCCAGCAATGCTTCGAGGGCCTGAAGGCCTATCGTTGCAAGGACGGTTCGATCAATCTGTTCCGCCCGGATCAGAACGCATTGCGCATGCAACGCAGCTGTGCACGCCTGCTGATGCCGTTCGTGGAAACCGAGCAGTTCATCGAAGCCTGCAAAGAAGTGGTTCGTGCCAACGAGCGTTTCATCCCGCCTTACGGCACCGGCGGCGCGCTGTACCTGCGTCCGTTCGTGATCGGCGTGGGTGACAACATCGGCGTGCGTACCGCACCTGAGTTCATCTTCTCGATCTTCGCCATTCCGGTCGGCGCCTACTTCAAGGGTGGCCTGACCCCGCACAACTTCCTGATCTCCAGCTACGACCGCGCCGCCCCACAAGGCACCGGTGCAGCCAAGGTTGGTGGCAACTACGCGGCCAGCCTGATGCCAGGTTCCCAGGCCAAGAAGGCGCATTACGCCGACTGCATCTACCTGGACCCGATGACCCACACCAAAATCGAAGAAGTCGGCTCGGCCAACTTCTTCGGGATCACCCACGACAACAAGTTCATCACGCCGAACTCGCCGTCGGTACTGCCGGGCATCACCCGTCTGTCGCTGATCGAGCTGGCCAAATCGCGTCTGGGCCTGGAAGTGGTTGAAGGTGACGTGTTCATCGACAAGCTGTCCGACTTCAAGGAAGCCGGCGCTTGCGGTACTGCTGCCGTGATCACCCCGATCGGCGGCATCAGCTACAACGACCACCTGCACGTGTTCCACAGCGAAACCGAAGTCGGCCCGGTCACCCAGAAGCTCTACAAAGAGCTGACCGGTGTACAGACTGGCGACATCGAAGCGCCAGCGGGCTGGATCGTCAAGGTTTGATCTGACCCCTGCTGCATCGAAGCCCTCCATCGCTATGGCGATGGGGGGCTTTTTTATGAGCGATGATCGGCGTCTGCCCGCGCAATACGTTTACCGCCCCTGCCCTTGATTCCGCTCGCCTGGCCATCTTGCTGCTTACCCGTGCGTGCCTGGGTGATCAGCCCCGGAATCAGCGCCCCCTCAGGCAGATTTTTCCAGAAGCGGGCTGGCAAATGCCCCTGCATGACTTTCGGGTTCAGGCGCGCCGGATTGAAGATGTGGCTGTAATAGGTCAACCACATGTCGCTATGCGGGTCGTCGACGTTTTGTGCCAGATGCTGCCATTCAATCGGGCACCGGCGTTGGTGGATCAACTGCTCGCCATCGTAGTAAACCCCATCCCTGGGCGTGGCAATCAACCAGCGATGCCGGCCCATGCGCCCGACAAAATGTTCACTGGCACTGTGCAGGATGTCGTGGGCCGGTTCATGCCAGGCGACGTACTCTGGCCCCTTGCCTTCAGGCATCGCCACAAAGCGTACAAATGCATGTAAATGATGAGCTTCACGCTGTACCTGTTTGATTCTTCTATGAAATTCACTGCCGAGTTTGTCCCCCGCCAGCATCGCGGTGTGGTCACCATGACTGACCCGCCACAGCACTTCGTATAACAGGCTCCAGCGTTGATCACCGCGATAACGGGCAGCGCGCTCAAGGGTGTCCAGCAGCGTTCGCGGTATCCGAGCCTGAAATGGCCCTTGGGTTTGGGGGGGCGCATCGTCACTGGCGAACAGATCGGGCACGCCTTCATTGGCCCAACTCACCCGGCTTGGGTCCACCTCATGACTGAGCAGCCAGCGTGCCTGCTGGCGCCAGGTGTCGAACAGGTCGTCGCAATCCAGACTGATCATCCCCATAACCCCATTTGTTGCGGCTGTGGCCGGTCGCGCAATTGCTGATACAGCAAATGACTGGTGACCTCGGCCTGCTGCGGGTGGTAGTCGCTGGTAATGAAGAACGGCTTGG
This sequence comes from Pseudomonas sp. RT6P73, assembly GCF_054897715.1. Taxonomy (NCBI): domain Bacteria; kingdom Pseudomonadati; phylum Pseudomonadota; class Gammaproteobacteria; order Pseudomonadales; family Pseudomonadaceae; genus Pseudomonas; species Pseudomonas sp. RT6P73. The sequence continues at coordinate 3,020,976 of NZ_JBUBUV010000002.1, forward strand.
CCTTGGCCAACACACAGCGCATTCGGGCCAGATCTTCGTAGCGAATGCGTCGCTGACGGCGCAGCTCCACCAGCCGCTCGGTGGTGCGCAGGCCGATGCCGGGAATGCGCGCGATCAACGCTGCATCGGCGCGATTGAGGTCCAGCGGGAACACCTCGCGATTCTCCAGCGCCCACGCCAACTTCGGGTCTATATCCAGCGCCAGGTGCCCGGGCCCCTTAAAGAGCTCGCCAGCGGTGAAGCCATAACTGCGCAACAGGAAGTCCGCCTGATACAAGCGGTGTTCACGCATCAGCGGCGGCGCGGCCAGCGGCACGCTTTTCGGGCTGTTGGGGATCGGGCTGAACGCCGAGTAATAGACCCGACGCAAACTGAAGTTGCCGTACAGCGCCTGGGCACTGTGCAGAATGGTGCTGTCATCGGTGTCATCGGCACCGACGATCATTTGCGTGCTCTGCCCGGCCGGGGCAAATTTCGGTGCGCGGGGTTCATTGAGTACGGTTTGTACGCCGGTATAGATGGTCTTCATCGCTTGCTTGATCGAGCCCAGCTGTTTCTCCGGGGCCAGGGTTTGCAGGCTGGCGTCGGTGGGCAGTTCAATGTTCACGCTCAAGCGATCGGCATAGCGCCCCGCTTCCTCGATCAGCGCCGGGTCGGCTTCGGGAATGGTCTTGAGGTGGATGTAACCGCGGAACTCGTGGTCTTCGCGCAGCAATTTGGCCACGCGGATCAGTTGCTCCATGGTGTAGTCCGCCGAGCGAATGATCCCGGAACTGAGAAACAACCCGCTGACGCAGTTGCGCCGGTAGAAATCCATGGTCAGCGTCACCACTTCTTCCGGCGTGAAGCGTGCGCGTGGCACGTCGCTGGAACGTCGATTGACGCAATACTGGCAGTCGTACAGACAGAAATTGGTCAGCAGCACCTTCAGCAAAGAAACACAGCGCCCGTCCGGTGTGTAGCTGTGGCAAATGCCCATGCCGTCGGTCGAGCCCAGGCCGCTCTTGCCCTCGGAACTACGCTTCGGCGCACCACTGCTGGCGCAAGACGCGTCGTACTTGGCGGCGTCGGCGAGAATGCTGAGTTTGTCGATGAGTTCCATGGGGGCACGCCTATTACTGTGTGGATATACAGTATAGGGTCGACCTCCAAGGCACAAGCCATCAACGAACCCTTGGTCGGGTCAGATCACATCATGCGCGGGCAGAGTTTGGCGCTGTGCCCGGACAGGCTGCACATCTGGCAGCGTCAGGTCGAACCGTGCGCCAAGTTCCTTGCGCCCCAATGCCGTCAACGCCAGCGCCCGGCTGTCCAGATCCTGGGTCACCCATTTGCGCTTGATCGCCGCTTGCAACAACGCCGCCCCCAGCGAACCACCCAAATGTGGCCGACGCATGCTCCAGTCCAGGCACGGGCAAGCAAAGCGGCGGCGCAAGGTGTTCAGGTCGTTGACCTCGATGCCCAGCCCTTGCATCAACGCCTCGCCGCTGTCGCTCAGGCGATAAACCTGCTCGTCGGTTTCCAGCAACCAGCCTTTTTCCAGCATCCGGTCATGCAACAGCACCGCCAGCGTCCCGGCCATGTGGTCGTAACAGGTGCGGGCGAATTGCAGGCGATCCGGCGTTCGCGAATTGAAGGTCGGCGCGGAGTTCTGGCCGATCACCATCAACGCTTCCAGTGCCTGGGCCACGCGTTTGTCCGCAAGGCTGTAATAGCGATGGCGGCCCTGCACGTGCAAACGCAGCAGCGCCAAGTCCTTGAGCTTGGCCAGGTGCGCGCTAGCGGTGGAGGCACTGACTTCGGCAATCGCCGCGAGCTCGGTGCTGGTGCGGGCGTGGCCGTCCATCAGCGAACAGAGGATTTTCGTCCGGGCCGGTTCCGCGATGGCCGCGGCCACTTGAGAGACGCCGATGTCGTGGTGTTCAACGTTCATATTTCGCTCCCGGACGAATCAAGGCCCTTTCGAACTGGAGATAGTAGCAACACTTTCCCCACCACGAACAAGGCTGCGACCCATGGACCCGATCATCGCTGCGACTCATGCTGACCCCTATCCCTATTACGCCCAACTGCGCGCCGAGGGTGGGCTGGTGTTTCATCAAGGACTGAACCTGTGGGTGGCGAGTAGCGCCCGAGCCGTTGCGGCGGTGCTGGCGCATCCGGATTGTCACGTTCGGCCGGCTGCTGAGCCTGTGCCCAAAGCGATTGTCGGCGGGCTGGCCGGCAAGGTGTTTGGGCAATTGATGCGCATGAATGAGGGTGAACGTCAGCGTTGCCCGAGGTCGGCGATTCAGCCGGGGTTGGCGCTGATTGATGAGAACGAAGTCAATGCACTGGTGGCCGCGCGGTTGATCACGCCGGATACCGATGGGTTGTACAACGCCATGTTTCGCGGGCCGGTTTGCGTGGTGGCGGCGTTGTTGGGGTTCTCGCCGGCTCAGGGCCGGGCGATCAGTGAGCTGACGGCGGATTTCGTGGCGTGCCTGTCGCCGCTGAGTGATCAGGCACAACTGAAGATTTCTCATGCAGCGGCGGAACAGTTGAGGGGTTACTTTGTTGAGCTATTGGATGATCTGGACAACAAAAGCGCGCTGCTCGCCGGGATTCGGTCACGCTTCGCCGGCGACACTGAAACGCTGATTGCCAATCTGATCGGGCTGTTCTCCCAGACGTATGAAGCCACCGCCGGGTTGATTGGAAACGCGATAGTGGCGTTGATTCGAAACCGGGCATTACTGCGTGATTCGACGCGCGTTGACGACTTGATTGCAGAAGTTCAACGCTTCGACCCGTCGGTGCAGAACACCCGCCGGTTTGTCGTGGCACCCTGCGAAATCGAAGGAGTAAACCTCAATTCAGGCGATGTAATTCTGGTGCTGCTAGCTTCGGCCAATCGGGACCCGCACCTCAATGACAGTCCCGACGCCTTTACTCTGGATCGCCCGCATCGGCGCAGTTTTACGTTTGGCGCCGGGCGACATCAATGTCCGGGACAAATGCTGGCGTTGGGGATTGCCAGTGCCACGTTGAGCGAGATTCTGGCGCCTCAACCTGCGCTGGATCGATTGGCGTGGAAGTACCGGCCTTCACTGAACGGGCGTATTCCGGTCTTTAACGACTTGCCGTAACACCGCGTCATCGTTCATCGCGGGCAAGCCCGCTCCCACAGGATTCTTTGTCGTTCACAACTATTGTGTTCACTGGAGATCCTCTGTGGGAGCGGGCTTGCCCGCGATGACGACCTAACACCGCCACATCATCTGAATCCGCAAATCTGCCCTGTCACCCCAGTCGATCCGCTACAAAGTCGACAAAGGCTTGCAACTTGGGCAGCGATTTCCGGGAGCGCGGATAAACCATCTGCACCGGCTTGGGCGGCGGAACATAAGCATCCATGATCCGAACCAGTTCCCCTTTGGCCAACGCCGCCGACACCAGAAAGTCAGGCTGCATCAAAATCCCCTCTCCGGCCACCGCAGCCTGCAGCAGCACCTGACCATCATTGCTCTTCAACACCGCGCTCTCAGGCCAGGGCACTTCACTGGCGCCGTTTCTCAGCGGCCAGGCAAACCGGTTGTTCCAGGAGGTATGGGTGAGAATCCTATGTCGGTGCAGGTCTTCGGGGCACTGGGGCTCCTGCCATTTCTCCAGATACCGCGGTGAGGCGCAGATCACCATCCGATACGGCGGCAACGGCGTGGCCAGCAGATTCACGCCGATCAGTTCGGAAATCCTGAACGCCAGATCGAAGGACGTTTCGTACAAGTCCACCACTTCATTGTTCAGAATCAGCTCGACCTGGATCTGCGGATAATGCTGCATGAATTCGGCCACCAAAGGCCCGACCAGGGAAACGCCGAGACTCATCGGCGCGGTGATTCGCAGCAGGCCGCTGGGCTCAGGGCTGGACGCTTCCACCCGACTGAAGGCGTACTTCACTTGTTCCAGCGCCAGTTTGGCTTCTTCGTAAAACAAGCGCCCCTCGCCCGTGATGGATTGCCGCCGGGTGGTGCGCTGAATCAGCTGAGTATTGAGGGTTTTCTCCAGGCTCTGAATATGCCGCCCGACCATGACCGCCGACATGCCGACTGCGTTGGCCGCATCGGCGAAGCTGCCCGCCTCGACAACCGCGACGAAGACTTCCATTTGCCTGAGTTTTCTCATCACCCTGCCTTGCATTCGATACATCAGGTTAAAGGAGTAATAACCGGCGATGCGTTTATCACCCGGGACTTTGTCCCTAGAGTCACTTTAATAAAGTGCATAACGAGGCGCCATTGATGCAAACCCTACTGGACACGTCACTGAGTTCTTTTGCACGGGCAGATCTGCTGCAAGGTCCCACGCCGATTCAACGGGCCGAACGCCTGGAACAGCTGCTGGGTTTGAAGGCACAGGGCATCGGCCTGTTTCTCAAGCGCGATGATCACATGTTGATCGGTGGTGGCGGCAACAAACTGCGCAAACTCGAATTCCACCTTGGCGCGGCGCTCGCGGCCGGGGTCGACACGATCATTACCATCGGCGGCCTCCAGTCCAACCATGCGCGCCTGACCGCCGCCGTGTGTGCCCGTCTGGACCTTGCCTGCGAATTGATCCTGACCCGGTCGTTGCCCAAATCCGAAGTGGACTACGAGCTGAACGGAAACGTCCTGCTCGATCAGTTGTTCGGCGCTGAAATACGGGTGCTTGCAGGGGGGAGCGATTCACTGGCCGAGGCCGAGAAACGGGCCGCTCAACTTCGGGAAGCCGGTCGCAAAGTGTTGGTGATACCGACCGGGGGCTCAACGCCGCTGGGCAGCCTCGGTTATGCGCGCTGTGCAGCGGAGATTGCGCAGCAGGAAACGGAGCTGGGCATCAACTTTAAGCAGGTTGTAGTGCCCAATGGCAGTGCTGGCACCCACGCCGGGCTCGCCGCAGGGTTTCAATTGCTGGGTCGGGGGACGTCGATCGTCAAGTCGTATTCGGTCTTGTCTGATCAGGAAACGTCAGCGGACAGAACCGTACGATTGACTCAGGACGCGCTGGCGTTGCTGGGTAGTGACGCGGTCGTTCAGGCTTCAGAGATAGTCATTGATGGCAGTCAGCTGGGCGACGGATACGGTCTGCCGACGACCGCCATGCTGGACGCGGTGCGCCTGATGGCTCGGGCTGAAGGCTTGTTGATTGATCCGGTGTATTCCGGAAAGGCTTTCGCCGGGTTGTTGAGTGATATCAGGCAAGGGCGCTTTCAGCGCGGGGACAATGTCCTGTTTGTGATGACGGGCGGAACGCCAGGATTGTATGCGTATCGGGAGACGTTTCAGATCTGAACACACGTCATAGCGGGGTGTTTTGCCGCTTGATCACTACATCATTTGTAACTGTCGCAAGAGGCTACGTTACCTTGCGCCTTTGCCTACAACTGCGCCAGAATCCGCCGGCTTGTGCGCCTTGGGGCTCGTCGGTAACTTGGTTCCTGTCACTGCTCATCAGTGATCGGGTCTGCAAGCCCGACGGAACTATTCGCATAGCGTTGCCAAAAGGACACTTTTTTGTGTCCGCTTTGATGGCGGCTTTGCGCGGGAGACTTTCGGGTCTGCCGGGTTCCTGGTTCCCCGGTCTTGCAGACCCGCGCATAGCTGCCACCCCATCATCTGCAAGTGATGTTGGCAGCTCCTAATGGACCAAGGAGCATCATGATGATTAAAGAAACACCAAATCCCCCTGAATCAGAAACCGATACAGACCCGGCCTCCCCCTACGAATCCCTCGATTCAAAAAAACTCCACGAAGCCGCCGAGCGCGCCCTCGATCACTACCTCAACCCCGCGGCCCTGAAAGAAGCCAAAACCCCGCGCAAACCCAGCACCATGTTCATGGTCGCCCCCGACATGGACAGCGAAAGCCTGCTGGCCAATGCTTGCGAATCCATGGCCTCCGCCAGCGTGATGCTCAGCGACTTCGCCGACCTTCTGGAAGGTCCGCATCGCAACAAGGCGCTGGGGATTGCGCAGGTCGTCATGCTGGGCGAACTGGCGGTAAACCGGGCGCTGGATAACATCGATCCGAAAGGCTAGCGGGAATCGGTTTATTGACCGCCGAGCAAACACAACAAACCGCTAAAGCGCTCAATGTGCAGCTACCGACTGACCTGGACCTCTTCATAGGACTGCGGGAATAGTGGGGAAAACTGTTTAACTGCGGCGAGGGGCTTGCTCCCTCGCCGCATGTGCCATCTCAACCCACGCGCCAATCAATCATCCCGCGTCAGCACTTCCAGCAATTCAATCTCAAAGATCAGACATTCTGGGAGCAAAAAAGTGAGTCTTATCTACCACGATCCGTCGATTAGCCATGACGAAGCAGTCCGTCTCTTTGATAGCGGCTCAGAAAAGAACATTGTCACCGCGCTGATTTCCATCGGATTAAATGAGAAAGACAGTGCCTGGGCTCAGACTATTTGCCTGAAACATCTCGAGAGTGGCACTCAGTCGGTGGCCGCGGCAGCAATCACCGCACTTGGCCACGTAGCCCGCAGACTCGGAGAGCTTGAAATGCATGCTGTGATGCCTGCCCTTGATTTCGTAAAAAGAAAATTTCCTGCACTTGAAGCTACAGTTGCTGACACGGTCGACGATATTGAAATGTTCACCTGACTCGCTAAATCAAAACCAGAAATCACCCTCCCAACACATAGAAACCCCACCATTTCTTCTAACAGAGATGGCGGGGTTCGCCATTCCAGTTCACACCCAACAAATCATTCATCCCGCGTCAGCACTTCCAGCAATTCAATCTCAAAAATCAGGTTCGAATTCGGCGTGATCTTGCCCATCGTCCGCTCGCCATAAGCCAAATGCGCCGGCACCAGCAACTTGCGCTTGCCGCCCACCTGCATGCCCATAATCCCCTGATCCCAACCCTTGATCACCCTCCCCGTGCCGATCACACACTGGAAAGGTTTGCCACGGCTGTAGGAAGAATCGAATTCGGTGCCGTCCTCGAGCCAGCCGCGGTACTGGGTGGTGATCAGCGCGCCTTTGACGGCGGCTTTGCCGTCGCCGATTTCAAGATCGATTACCTGCAATTCATCATTCATCACGTTCACTCTATTGTTCTCTCACCCGACAGGGCCCAATGGGCGCCGTTTTCCCAGAAATGTGCGCCATTGGCAACTCATTCGGTACGGTTTTCAGAATTAACGTCAACTAAGATAAGCAACACCAAGGCACTCGGGTCAATACGACACGATGGCACTGCGCTCAACCGGTTGCCCGTAAGGAATGCCGTTGAAGCTATGGCTGCAGCAGCGGCAGAAAGTGGCCATGTTCTCGGCAGTCAACTCAGGCGCGACTATGGCGAGCAAGCCTTGATCATCGACGAACAAGCCGCTGAAGTAGCTGGCCTCATCTGTCCTGACGAAATCCTGCTGCTCACTTTCATGTAAAGCAACTATCCAGAAAACCGGCTCAGGTCGATCAAGCCGAGCGACCGCCTCACTGAAAACTTCGTCCCAACGCTCACCGACTCTGGACAGTAAAAACTTGTATAGCGGCGTGTAATCGTACCCATACCGACGGGTTCCATGCATCGAACCGCGCAGTGCATCGCTGCTCATTTCCGCTTTTGTATGGCGTTGATGGCGGTATTCACCCGTGTGATCGTTGTGCCGAACACCCCACGTGCGAGTATTGACCTTACGGTAGAGAGGTTTCTTTCCCAACGAATAACTCCTGACATCCAGTCAACAAAGTCGCCGCCGATCTTTACCGGAGCAGCGGACGATTTCAATCAGCCTTCCATGGCTAATTGTTGCTGGCGGCCTAACGCTCTATCGGCGTGATATCCACAATCGTCCCGTTGGTCACCATCACCATCATGTACTTGTCATTGATCTGCACCCACTGCGCCTGTTCCTTTGGCTCTTTCAGGCCTTTTGCTTTCCAGTCGCCCAGGGCTTTTTCGCTGCGCTGGTAAATGTCCGGGGCGCGGTCACCGACCACCAGTTGGCGGGCGTTGTTGACTCCGGGCTGGACGGTTTTTGCGGGGGGATCATCCGCCTGAACGATGGGGCTGATACCGGCGAGGCCTGCGACGAGGGCAAGGCTGGCGATAAGGGTCTTGTTGTTCATCGATGAACCTCCAGTAAATTCGTGACACCTGAACTCCGACTGCGCCCGTGTGGAATCATTCCTTACTGTTGCGATGATTCTGCCGCGGACTGTACGGGGAACCGGGCATTCGCCGGGCGTACGCTTGGCAAAAACCAACAGGATTAGCCATGCACATCGCCATTCTGACCTTCGACGGCTTCAACGAACTCGACTCCCTGATCGCCTTCGGCATGCTTAGCCGGGTTTCCCTGCTGGGTGACAAGGACTGGCGCGTGAGCATTGCCTCGCCGACGCCGCGCGTCACGTCGATGAACGGTTTGACCATCGATTCGCACATCGATCTGGCGCAAGCCTGTCAGGCTGACGCAGTGTTGGTGGGCAGCGGCAGGAAGACCCGTGAAGTGGCCGCCGACCCGGCGATCATGGATCAGCTGCGCTTCGACTCAGGCCGTCAGTTACTGGCGGCGCAATGTTCCGGCACTTTTCTGTTGGCCAAGCTCGGACTGCTCGGTGATGCACCGGCCTGCACCGACGCCATCAGCAAGCCGTGGGTGCAGGCGGCTGGCGTCAATGTCGTGAATCAGGCGTTCTATGCCAACGGCAATATCGCCACGGCGGGGGGGTGTCTGTCGGCGCAGTATTTGGCGGTGTGGTTGCTGGCTCGGCTCAAGAGCACTGAAGCGGCGCGGGAGGCGTTGCACAATTTCGCGCCGGTGGGTGAGAAGGAAGAGTATGTGGCTCGGGGGATGGCGCATATTGAGGGGTTTATCTGAATGACTGGTTGCCCATTCGGACGCCATCGCGAGCAGGCTCGCGATGGCGGTCTATCAGTCAACATCAATTCATGTTCAAGGCTGACGCCTGAAGCCCCACCCTTTATCCTTGGCACTCCGCCGTACCGAGCTCTGGAGTAAGCCATGCCCCATGAAGGCAACCTGTTGCAAGCCGCTGTCGTTTTTCTGTTCGCGGCGGTGCTCACCGTGCCCTTGGCCAAACGCCTGCAGCTGGGGGCGGTGCTGGGTTATCTGTTTGCCGGCGTGATCATCGGGCCGTCAGTGCTGGGCTTGATCGGCAATCCGCAAAGCGTCAGCCACATCTCCGAGCTCGGCGTGGTGTTGCTGCTGTTTATCATCGGCCTGGAATTGTCGCCGCGTCGCTTGTGGGTGATGCGCAAATCGGTGTTTGGCGTCGGTCTGGCGCAGGTGTTGCTGACCGGTTCGGTGATCGGCGTGCTGGCGCTGTTTGTCTTCGGCCAGTCGCTGAACAGCGCCATCGTGCTCGGCCTTGGCTTGGCGTTGTCGTCCACCGCGTTTGGCCTGCAAAGCCTGGCCGAGCGCAAGGAGCTGACCAGCCCTCACGGGCGACTGGCGTTTGCGATTCTGCTGTTCCAGGACATCGCCGCGATCCCGTTGATCGCCATGGTGCCGCTGCTGGCGGGCGGCGACCACACGACCACGGCGGCCGAGGATTTGAATCACGGCTTGCGGGTGATGGGCAGCATTGCGGTGGTGGTGATCGGCGGACGGTATCTGCTGCGCCCGGTGTTTCGCGTGGTGGCCAAGACCGGTTTGCCCGAGGTGTCCACTGCCACCGCATTGCTGGTGGTGATCGGCACGGCGTGGCTGATGGACCTGGTCGGCGTGTCGATGGCACTCGGGGCGTTCCTCGCCGGGTTGCTGCTGGCGGACTCTGAATACCGCCATGAACTGGAAGCGCAGATCGAGCCGTTCAAGGGCCTGTTGCTGGGGCTGTTCTTCATCAGCGTCGGTATGGGCGCCAACCTGAGCCTGCTGCTCAGCGCGCCGATCGCGGTGTTGGGGCTGACCTTGCTGCTGATCGCAATCAAACTGCCGCTGTTGTTTGTGGTCGGCCGATTGGCCGGCGGGTTGGGCAAAGTCAATGCAATTCGACTCGGCATCGTGTTGGCGGCCGGTGGCGAATTTGCGTTTGTAGTGTTCAAGATTGGTCGCGACCAGGGTTTGTTCGAGCCGCGTCTGTACGACTTGCTGGTGCTGACCATCACCTTGTCCATGGCGGTCACGCCGCTGTTGCTGCTGCTGTGCGCACGCCTGTATTCGCCGAAGGTGCAGCCTGTGGTGGTGCCGGAAAAATTCCGCGACATCGACACCGACGCACCGCGCGTGGTGATCGCCGGCATGGGCCGGATGGGACAGATCGTGGCGCGGATTCTGCGGGCGCAGAACATCAAGTTCGTCGCGCTGGACACTTCGGTGGAAACCATCGAGCTGTCCCGCAGCTTCGGCGGCGTGCCGGTGTTCTACGGCGACCCGATGCGCCCGGAAATCCTCAGCGCGGCCAAGGTCGAGCAGGCGGAATACTTTGTCATCGCCACGGATGATCCGGACACCAACATCAAGACCGCCGAAGTGGTGCACAAGCTCTATCCGCACATCAAAATCATCGCCCGGGCACGTAACCGTCAGCATGTGCACCGATTGGTGGACCTTGGCGCCGAGGCGATTCGGGAGACCTATTATTCAAGTCTGGAAATGAGCCGTCGCACGCTGGTCGGGCTGGGGCTGACCCACGCGCAGGCCGATGCGCGGATCAAGCGCTTCAAGCATCACGATGAACAGGTGCTGGAGGCTCAGCATGCGGTTTATGACGATGCGGCGAAGGTGCTGCAGACCGCCCAGGAAGCCCGGGGGGAATTGGCGCGGTTGTTTGAGGCGGATCAGATGGAGGAGCGGGAGGCGGGTAAGGTTTGAGGCTTGTGGTGTCAGTTATGACGCCTTCGCGGGCAAGCCTCGCTCCTACAGGTCCAGTGCCCTGTAGGAGCGAGGCTTGCCCGCGAAGAACGATAACGCGGTGTGATGTCAGGCCATCTTCTTCAGCCCAACCGGCTCAACCGCAAACCGATCCGCTAGAAACGGTGTGATATCCAGCGGCAACGGTTCGTTGTTCACCAGCTTATCCAGCAACACCCCGGTAATCGCCGACGTCAAAATCCCCGTGCGGAAATGCCCGCAGGCATTGAGATAGCCCTCCACCCCGCTCATCGGCCCGAGAATCGGCAACTCATCCGGCGACCCCGGCCGCAGCCCCGCCCAGGTCCGTTTGAGGTTCACGTCCGCCAACTCAGGAAGGCACCGCACCGCCCCCTGCACCAACCCGGCAATTTCCGGGTAGGTGGTGGTCACGTCAAAGCCTTTATCCTCTGTCGTGCTACCAATCAGGATCTCGCCATTGTCCTTCTGGGCCACATAACAATCGCTGGTGGTCAGGCAACCGTTGAGTATTTTCGGCATGCGCTCGGTCAGCAGAATTTGCCCCTTGACCGGTTTCACCGGGATCCGGATCCCGGTGGCCTGCTCACTCAAGTCCGCCGCCCAGGCACCCGCCGCGTTGATCAGCGTGGTGCAGTGAAACACCCCGGCCTCGGCCGTCTGCACGCCGCTGACGCGCGAGCCATGGTGCAGAACCCCGGTGACGTTGGTGTTGAAGTACATGTCGACGCCGTTCTGCCGCGCGCCTTCGGTGTAGGCATCGGCCAGTCGGAACGGGCTGACCTGATGGTCGCAGAGAAACTCCAGCGCCCCGCTCGCCTCATGGCTGACACTCGGTTCGGCCTCGCGCAGCGCCGCCTGATCGAGCCAGCGCACCTGATCGGCCAGGTGGGGAATGCAGGCGACGATGTGCTCGGCGTAGAGGCGGTCTTCATCGTCATAGATCACGAATTTCAGCCCGGTCTTTTCGAACTTGAAATCCATCCCGTGGTTGTCTTTCAACTCCTGATGCAGCGCGGGATACATGGCATTGGACTGCAAGGCAAAATCGAAGAACGACTGCGGCAGGATGTGCGGCGTGCTGGAATCCACCACCACCGCCGAACCCTGGGCCTCGCGCTTGCGATTGGCCGACATCATGCGAAAGAAAATTACCCCACAGCCCAGCCCTACCGACTCGCCGATTGCCCACAAGCCACCCGCTGAAGCACGGGTTGCGTTGCCCGGGCGCTTGCAGTCGATCAACGCGACCTTGAGGTTTTTGCGCTTGGACAACTGATAGGCGCAGGACGCCCCGATCACGCCGCCACCGGCGATGACCACGTCATAGAACTTACTCATGATTCGCGGCCTCCATGCCGGTGGATTGAAACGCAGAAAAGGGAACCGGATCGATCGGAAAACGCGGCCGCAACCAACCCACGTCCTTGCGACCCGTGGCTTCGCGCAAGCGGTCGGTGCAATAGCCGACGCACATCCGCCCCTGACAATCGCCCATGCTCACACGAGTGCGCATTTTCAGACTAGCCAGGTCTTGCACGCCCTGTTCCAGCGCCCGGTCGATGTCGGCGCGAATCGCATGTTCGCAGCGGCAGATCACCGTGTCGGCGGCCGGCAGCGCGGTTTGCCCGGCACCGCGTTCGGTGTAGCGATCGATCGCCGCGCGAAAGCGCACGATGGCCTTGAGTTTCGACACATAGCGATTGCGCCGCACCAGGGCCAGTTCCGCGTCCAGCACGTCCCGTTGCAACAGGATCGACGTGGCCGCGATCCGTCCCGCGAGCATCGCCGCTTCGCCACCGCGAATCCCGCCCATGTCGCCGGCCAGGTGCACGTGAGGCTCGCTGCTTTGCTGCCAGATATTGGCGCTGGCCCGCAGGTAACCGTCGTCGCTGAACCCATGGTTCAGGCCCATTTGCTGACTGAGCTGGGTGCGCGGGATGAAACCGTAACCGACCGCCAGGGTTTGCGCCGGGATTTGCTCGGCACGGCTCAGGTCCGGCACCCAGGTGCTGGAATACGGCGCCACGGTCACGCTATCCAGCTCACCGTCGCCCTGCGCCGCCACCACGCCCCAGCCGTATTGCATCGGGATACCGTGCAGTTTGAGGAACGCGAGCATGCTCAAGCCATCGAGAAACAGCTGCGGCTTGTTCAGCAGCGACAGGCTTTCCCGAGCGATTTTGCCGAATGCGCACGCCTCATAAACACCGGCGACTGTCACGCCGGACGCGTGCAGCTGACAGGCCACCAGCGGCAATAAAGGCCCAGTGCCGGCAATCACCACCGGCCCTTGAGGCTTGACCACTCCGCTCTTGATTTGCAATTGCAGGCCGCCCAGCAGGATTACGCCGGGCAAGGTCCAGCCCGGGAACGGCACGCTGCGCTCATGGCAACCGGCCGCGAGCAGCAGTTGCGCGTATTCGACTTCCTGCAAACGCTCCTCGGCGTCCAGCACCACCAACGCCCGTGTGCCTTCGGCGCCGATCACGCGGTGATTCAGGCGCACGTCGATCAGCGCCGCGTGTTCCTGAAACTCGCCATGCAACCTGGTCAGCACTTCCGAGTACCGCGGCCCCAGATAGTCGAGTTGCACGCCATCGCGCAACGGTCCGCGATAGACCACGCCGCCCAGCCGCGAAGCCTCTTCGAGCAACGTGCAACGCACGCCGTGGCGGGCCAGTTCAATGGCCGCAGCCATCCCTGCCGGTCCACCGCCGACGATCACCGGAAGCAGGCTCATACGCCCTCCTGTTCAACGACGCGGTTGACCTGGGTTTCGACTTTCATGCCGTCGCGCACCACGGTCTGGCAGGCGCGACGTTTGTGCCGGCCATTGATTTTCACCAGGCAGCATTGGCACACGCCCATGCCGCAATAGGCGCCGCTGATTTGGTCGTGATCGTTGCGGGCCACCTGGCGCAGGCCAAGGGCTTGAATGACCGAGAGCACGGTTTCGCCGATGGCGGCGCTGACCGCCTGGCCGTTGATGTGCACAGTCATATCCGCGCACCGCAGTGGCTGGATATCAAACGTTCTGTCTAAACGAGGCATTGCGATGTTCATCCATGATGAGTTCAGGTGAGGGTCCACAGCTCCTTGCTGCACTACACCTTGCAGGCCAACTGATACGCAAAAAACGAGACGGCCTGCACCGGTACTTCGACAGCGCAACAAGTGCGCGTCAAAGCAATGTAGTCGAAGCCAAAGAAGGGGCTTGGATCTTTTACGGTAGGGGATATCGCGTAAGCGAATATTGATCCAGGCCAGTGAAAGACGCCGAGCCCCAACCCATCGATCAGTTGGAGAACACGTACTCGCCCTTGACCTTTTTCGCGCCGATGAAGCCCAGGTCCGGGAACAGCAGGTTTTTGACCAAGGCGACGAAAAACGCCATGCCCACGGTGATTGCTACGCCGACCACGGTCATCACCGGGTCTTCTTCATAACCCTTGAACATCCGCGACACCTGGCTGACCGTCAGAATCACGTAAATGGTGTAAGCCTGTGGCACGTACTTGTAGAAGCCCCAGGCAAACGCCAGCGGTACCAACGCCGCAAACAGGGTGAAGAACACCACGGCACCGGGACCGATCATCGAGCCCAGGAAAAACCCGGAGACCGCACCCAGCAAGGCTTGAACGCAAGTCAGCGCGATCAGAACGTTGACTTTAAGTGAGTGTTTTTCCCGCAGTGCCGGGTCCGGCCGGGCGCCGATCCAGTAAGCCAGCACCCGGTCCTTTACCGCCCCACCGGAGAACGCCTTGAACGTCTCGGTTTTGGAGCGCCCGGCGTCGAGCATGGCCACCAGTTGCCGTTTGATTTCCTTTTTGTCCAACGTACTTCTCCCCTTTTTAATCCAAATGCAAAATAAGTGTGGGAGCGAGCCTGCTCGCGATAGCGGGCTGTCAGTCACCGAAGATTCTGAACTTAAGTCCGCTATCGCGAGCAGGCTCGCTCCCACATGGGTTCATCTTCGCTTTAATGGGCGCCAGAAAGCAAAACGCCGCTTCCACCAGAGGCGGAAGCGGCAGAGGCATGAGCCTCAGATAATCAATGCATGAATATGGCGATCAGGATGATGATCGGGATTGGTACGCCAAGAAATAACAGCAGTAATGAGCGCATGGTAATTCTCCTGGGTTAGCGAACGGGTGGCAGCGTAGTGGTAGTGGTCACGTAATCGTCGGATTCCAGATACTCCACGGCATCCCGACGACGACCGCCGAAGGTAGCGGCGAGGCTGGCGAAAAACGCACCGATCAGCAGCGCAATGAACATCCACAGCGCAGTCCAGGCAGCGACTTTGGCGGCGGTGTCAGCAGCTTGCTGCGCAGCCAGTTTGGCGTCGGCCGCGGCTTTTTGGGTGCGGGCGTAGACCTCATCGACACGGCGCTCGGCATCGGCCTGGGTCAGGTTGGTACGTTGAGCAACCATTTGCGCCAGGTAAGTCCGGTCCTCGGCAGCCAGTTGACCGTCGTTGCTCAAGGAGCGCACGAAGATGCGAGTCACGGTGCTACGGGCGGCGTCATCACTGACAGCAGCCGGGCGATCATCGCGGAACAGAGTGTCGACGAAGTAGCCATATTGGTCGCTGCTGGTATTGCCCGCAGCGGCGCCAGCGGCTTGAGTCGCGGCACTCGCAGCGCCACCGACTACACTCGCCCCGGCTTGCACGCCACTGCTGACAATGCTGCTGACCGAACCGACGACCAGCGTCGCGGTCACCAGCGTGGCAACGCACCAGGCCAGGAAGCCATGGGCCGTGTCACGGAAATAGACTTCATCACCGTGCATGTAGGCCCACTTCACCCGCAGACGACCGGCAATGTAACCACCGGCGCCGGACGCCAAAATTTGCGTAACGGCCAGCCAGACAATCGTTGAAATCCCCAGGCCCTTGGCACTCATACCCTCGTGGGCCCATGGTGAAACAGCTGAAAATCCAAGACCAAACCCAAGCAGCACTAAAATCAGCGACAACGCCGCCGCCGCAGCGGCACCGGCGAAGATCGCTCCCCAGGACACACCCGAGAGCGTGCTTGATTCTTCTGCGGCAGGATAGAAACCATCAGAGGATCTATTCATTGTTGTATCGCTCCAGGCAGGAAAGATGGTGTTACAACTCTTCAAAGGAGTGAGTGCAGTCACCGTGCCAGTTGCCAAATTTCAATAAATCGTTTGATTTCATAACCTTATAAATTTTGAACTTCCGATATCCATGCAAAATGCAAGGAAGCGGCAATTGCAGCGGGTTTTATGCATTGGAGATCAACAGCACGCAGCCTCGTTTCACTCGACAGCTGCTACATAGAACTGCGTATCCCCTGTAGCAGCTGTCGAGTGAAACGAGGCTGCGTGCTATCGATCTTTTCTCTACGTGAAGTTTTATTTAGAAAGTCGGCAAGCATTTATAGGCAAAATGCCCACACACTCCGCCATGAACTGACTATCAGGCACGCCCTATGACCCGCATCTTGACCATCGAAGACGACGCCGTGACCGCTCGGGAAATCGTCGCCGAACTCAGTAGCCACGGCCTCGACGTCGATTGGGTCAACAATGGCCGCGAAGGCCTGGAGCGTGCGGTCAGCGGTGATTACGACCTGATCACCCTCGACCGCATGCTGCCGGAGCTCGACGGCCTGGCCATTGTCACCACGCTGCGGACCATGGGCGTGGCCACGCCGATTCTGATGATCAGCGCCCTCTCCGACGTCGATGAGCGGGTGCGCGGCTTGCGGGCGGGTGGTGATGATTACCTGACCAAGCCGTTTGCTACCGATGAAATGGCCGCCCGTGTTGAAGTGCTGTTGCGCCGCCAGAACACGGTGACCGCCCAGGCGACCACGTTGCGGGTCGCCGATCTTGAGCTGAACCTGATCAGCCACGAAGCCAGCCGCGACGATCAGTTGCTGACGCTGTTGCCCACTGAATACAAGTTGCTGGAATTCCTGATGCGCAACACCGGGCAGATCCTGTCGCGGATGATGATTTTCGAAGAGGTCTGGGGTTATCACTTCGACCCCGGCACCAACCTCATCGACGTGCACATCGGCCGGCTGCGCAAAAAGATCGACCCGCCTGGCAAAGTCCCACTGATTCGGACCGTGCGAGGCTCGGGTTATGTCATTGCTGAACCCCTCTAACGGCTGGCGCTCTTCCAGCAGCCGCTTGCTCGCGCTCTACAGTTCGCTGTTCGTGATCTGGAGCGGGATTCTGATGGGGGTCATGTACTACGAGGTGTCCGCGTACCTGGACAACCTGGCCAAGCACTCGCTGAAGCAGCGTCAGCACCTGTTTTCGCACTTTCAGGGCGAACAATTGGCCGACGCCCTCGCCGTCAGCATGACCTTCGACATTCGCGGCATCGACGCCTATGGCCTGTTCGATTCGCAGCACCGCTACCTCAGCGGTGCACTGCGGCACATGCCCGAAGGCCTGCCGCTGGATGGCAAGATCCACATGCTCGGCGACTGCGCCGAGTCTGATGACCCCAGCTTGCCCGCCGACAGTTGCGACGCGGTCGCGACCCAGACAAAGGACGGTCGGTCGCTGGCTGGTGCTGGTGCGCGATAACGGTTCACTGTTTGCCGTGACCCGGATCATTCTGCACGCGTTGCTCTGGGGCGTGACGCTGACCATCCTGCCCGGCATCGCCGGCTGGCATCTGTTGCGGCGGCGCCCGTTAAGGCGGATTCGTGCGATCCAGGCCAGCGCCGAGGCGATCGTCGCCGGCGACCTGACCCGGCGTTTGCCATTGTCGAACCGCCGCGATGAGCTGGACATGCTCGCCGCCATCGTCAACGCCATGCTTGAACGCATCGAACGCCTGATGAACGAGGTCAAGGGGGTGTGCGACAACATCGCCCATGACCTGCGCACACCGCTGACCCGCTTGCGGGCGCAGTTGTACCGGATCCAGCAGCAGGCGGATGACGGCTCAACGCTGGCCGTGCAACTGGATTCCGTGCTCGGTGAAGCGGATACCTTGATGGCGCGGTTTCGTGGATTGCTGCGGATTTCCGAGCTGGAGGATCGCCAGCGACGTTCCGGTTTCGTGCAGCTGGACCCGGTGCCGTTGCTGCAGGAGCTGCATGACTTTTACCTGCCGCTGGCGGAGGAAGGCGAACTGGTGTTCAAGCTGCAATTACCGGCGTCGTTGCCGATGTTGAATGGCGATCGGGCCCTGTTGTTTGAAGCCGTGGCGAACCTGTTGAGCAACTCGATCAAATTTACACCGCTGGGTGGCGAGGTGATTTTGCGGGGGGTCAATGACGGTGGGCGGACGCGAATCGAAGTGCTCGATTCAGGGCCAGGCATTCCGGAAAGCGAACGGGAAGCGGTGTTCCAGCGCTTTTACCGTGCCGAGGGTGGGAGTCAGAAAAGCGGGTTCGGCTTGGGGCTGTCGATTGTCGCGGCGATTGTCAGCCTGCATGGGTTTGCGCTTGAGGTGAGCACCAGTGAACTCGGCGGGGCGCGGTTAGTGCTCGATTGCGGCCAAGACTTGATACCCCAAACCTGAAGCCCACTCCATTGCGTAGCAGCTGCCGAGCCTGCGAGGCTGCGTTCGGCGACGAAGTCGTCGTGAAATCAGCCCCTGCGGTGTGTCAGGAAAACCGCGTTCGCAGGGTTTACGACGACTGCGTCGCCGAACGCAGCCTCGCAGGCTCGGCAGCTGCTACAAAGGTTGCGTTGTACTTCTAGGTTGGGTAGTTCGCCCGCAGGGCCTCTAGTCCACCCTGATAAATCCCGGCAAACAACTCCTCAACCTCTTGATCACTCACCCCAACCGGCAAAAACCGACCCGACCACGTTACCCGAGCCCTCTGCCCTTGGGCCTCAACCTTGATCGTCGCCAGGTACTCGGTCGCCGGAAACGGTGCCTCCATAATCGAGTAACTGTAAGTCTTGCCGGCGTTATCAAACGTCTCCAGCCGCTCAACCACCACCGCCCCGTCCGCCGTTTGCAGGCAACGCACCCGCCCACCTTCGCTCAGTTCGCTTTTCGGGATAAACGGCAGCCAGTCCGGCAGCGTGTCGAAGCCGCCAATCAATTGCCAAACCTCTTCGGCCGAAGCCGGAATGTCGATAAACGCTGATGCACTTGCCATGTAATGTTCTCGCTTAATCAATAAAAGTCAGATCGCCATGCTGTCGACAACACCGCCGTCGACCCGCAAGGCCGCGCCCGTCGTGGCCGAGGACAGTGGCGAGGCGATGTAGGCCACCAGGTTGGCGACTTCCTCGACATCTGCCACGCGCTGGATGATCGACGTCGGCCGCGCCTTGCGTACGAACGCATCGGCCTCTTCCTTGACACTGCGCCCCGATTGGGCGGTGGCGTCCTTGAGCATCTGCTCCAGGCCATCGGTCAACGTCGGGCCCGGCAGGATCGCGTTGACAGTCACGCCAGTGCCCGCCAGTCGTTTGGCCAGACCGTGGGACACCGCGAGGTTGGCGCTTTTGGTCACGCCATAATTGAGCATGTCCGCCGGGATCGCGATGCCGGACTCCGAGGACAGGAAAATCACCCGGCCCCAGCCCTGCTTGACCATGTCCGGCACGTAATGCCGGGACAGGCGCACGCCGGAGATCACGTTGACCTCATAGAAGCGCGTCCACTCGCTGTCTGGCGTGTCGAAAAAATCCACCTCGTTGAAGATGCCGAGGTTGTTCACCAAGATGTCGGCACGCGGTTCAGCGACGAACAGTTGCTCCGCACCTTCGGCGGTGCCAAGGTCGGCGGTCAGGCCACGCAGTTGCGCGCCCGGCACGCTCTGGCGAATGCTCGCCAGTGCCTGCTCGACTTTGGCCGACTCGCGGCCGATCACCACCACCGTGGCGCCGGATTCGGCCAGCGCCTTGCTGATGCCCAGCCCAATGCCGGCGGTGCTGCCGCTGACAATCGCCAGTTTTCCAGTCAGATCAATCTTCATGCTCAACCTCCTCAGATGGGCAATGGAGCGCGTTCGCTCACCAGTTTCGCGTCGCGCATCGCCTGCCAGAAAGCAGCAGGAATGACGGCCGAGAGTGCGGCAACATCTTCAGCAATTCGGTCTGGACGGCTGGAGCCGGGAATCACCGCCGCCACGGCCGGGTTGGCGAGCGAGAACTGCAACGCTGCAGCTTTGATATCGACACCGTGGGCAGCCGCGATGCGTTTGATCTGCTCGACTTTGTTGACGATCGCCGGGCTGGCCTTCTGGTATTCGAAGTGCGCGCCACCGGCCAGAATGCCCGAGCTGTAAGGACCGCCGACCACGATCTCGACGTTCTGCGCCAGGGCTGCGTCCATCAGACGTTGCAAGGCACGGTCATGGTCGAGAAGTGTGTAGCGACCCGCCAGCAGAAAACCGTCCGGCTGGGCTTCGGTCAGATCAAGGGTCAGTTCGCACGGTTCGACCTTGTTCACGCCCAGGCCCCAACCTTTGATCACACCTTCTTCGCGCAAACGGGTCAGCACTTTGAACGCGCCGGTGCGGGCCTGATTGAAGTATTCCAGCCACTGGTCGCCGTAGAAATCCTGCGCGATGTCATGCACCCAGACGATGTCCAGGCGATCGGTTTGCAGACGCTTGAGGCTGTCTTCGATCGAGCGCATCGTCGCGTCGGCGCTGTAGTCATTGACGATCTTGTTCGGGCGGCCGTGTTCGAACACTCCGCTCTTTTCACCCAGGTCGCGGGCGGCGGCGTCTTCGACTTCGTCCAGGATGACCCGGCCGACTTTGCTGCTCAGCACGTAGTCGTCGCGGTTGTATTTAGCCAGTGCAGTGCCCAGGCGAATCTCCGACAGGCCCGAGCCGTAGAATGGCGCGGTGTCGAAATAGCGCACGCCGGCATCCCAGGCAGCGTGGACGGTGGCCTGCGCCTCGTCTTCAGGGATGGCGCGGAACATGTTGCCCAATGGAGCGGTACCGAAACCCAGCGCGCCGGGCAGTTTGTCTTTCAAGCTCATGATTCAATCCTCGTCAGTTTCAGTGGTCAGTGGCCTGACCGTTGAGCAGATCCTAGATTGCGATGATCGGACCGTCCAAGACATAATGTGCAGCACTTGAGTCCCACGAGGTCTGACATGATCGACATCCGCCAATTGCGCTACTTCGTCGCCGTCGCCGAAGAAGAACACGTCGGTCGCGCCGCCGAACGTTTGCACATCTCCCAGTCGCCCTTGAGCCGGCAGATCGCCCAGCTCGAAGAACGCCTGGGCCTGACCCTGTTCGAGCGCAGCCAACAGCGCATCCGCCTCACCCGCGACGGCCAGACCTTCCTCGCCGAAACCCGCGCCCTGCTGACCCACGCCAACCGCCTCGAATCCCTCGGCAAACGCCTCGGTCGCGGCGAAGAAGGCGGCTTGTGCATCGGCTATATCGAAAACGCCATGCACGCCGGCGTGCTACCCAACGCCTTGCGGGTGCTGCGCGTCGACCGGCCGAACGTGCACGTTGCGCTGTACAACCAGAGCTCCGCCGAACAACTCGAAGGCCTGCGTCAGCGTAGTCTCGATATCGCCCTGGTCAGCGAACCGCCCGTCGCCGACGACCCGGACCTGCTGGGTTTTCAAGTGCTGGACGACCCGATGCTGCTGGCCCTGCCCGAGGACCATCCCCTCGCCCACCAGGCCACACTGATCCCGGCCGACCTCGCCGATCAGGAGTGGATCGGCGTGCAGCACCTCACTAGCCGCGCAGACTTCGTCAGCGCCTGCATCCGTGCCGGCTTCACCCCGGACATCCGCATGGAAGCCACCGGTCCCTTCACTGCATTGGCTCTGGTGGCCTCGGGACTGGGCATCGCCATGATCCAGAAAGGCTTGAGCCGCAACGCACCGCCGGGCGTGGTGCTGCGGGAAGTGTCGTGGATTGGCTACACCAGACCGCTGTGGGCCGCGTGGCACCGGATCAATTTGCGGCCGTTGGTGGAGACGTTCAGGAAGGTGCTGACCGAATCAGGTCCGCATTGATCGTTCCCGCGTGGGGAACGATCAAACCCTGTGGTGATGACACCTTAATGTGTGAAGTTCACAAAAACCCTGTGGCGAGGGAGCTTGCTCCCGTTCGGCTGCGTAGCAGGCGCCAGACCACCCGACGCGGTCTTCCTGACAGTACGTGGTTGCAGGTGTTGGGGCCGCTGCGCGACCCAGCGGGAGCAAGCTCCCTCGCCACAGAGTCTGCTGATGCGGCCCTGATCCCACTCACCTGTTTAAGCGCGAAACAGCACTTGTTTAAACACCCTCAAAGATACTTCCTGAAAGCTACAAAACCTTGCGCCGTTGCCTACGGCTGCGCCAGAATCCGCCGGCTTGTGCGCCTAAGGGCCGCTCGGTAACTTGGTTCCCGTCACTGCCCATCAGTGATCGGGTTTAGTCGCCCGTGGTTGTTAGTATGCATAGCGCGTCATTCAGTCAGGCATTTCAGTCCTGTGCTTAATGGTGGTTGTGCGCAGGGCGCCCTCGGGCGCGCCGGTTTTGCTAACTCCCCCGGTCGACTAACCTGCGCACAGCCGCCACCCCTCGTTTAGTCGCGAAGTGGTTGTGGCTCCATCTCAGGAGTTTGCAATTATGTTCAAGGTTACACCAAACCCACCCGACACCGATCCAGTCTCTCCGTATGAGCCCGATTCAAAAAAACTCAACGAGGCCGCCGAGCGAGCTCTCGACTTCCACTTCCCATCGAACGCCGACATCAAAGCCGCCCCACGAACACGCAGCACTCTGTTTTCCGTAGACCCGGAAGCCACGGCCGAAACCCTGGCGGTTTATCTGGTCGAAATCCTGGCATCAGTCGATGTGATGGTCCACCAGTTGGTGGATCATCTGGAGGGTGAATCGCGTTATGCGCTGCTGGGTATTTCCAACAGCATCATGATGGCGGAGATCACGGCGAATCGGATGTTGGATAAAATTGATCTGCCCAAGTAGCTGCGGTCACATGTGGTCATATTGGTAACTGATGTTGTGTGTGCAACGATCCCTTTTTTGGGGCCGTTGCACAGCTCATTGGATAGAAAATAGATGCGTCCCCTTTTCTACGTCCCCTTTTCTACGTTTTATTAGACTGGCACCCGTGACAAGCCGTCGCTTTCGTAGTTGCACACATACATAGACTTCGCATCAGTACTACTGACCGCTTGACGAGGCTTCTTCCCAACTTTGACGATTGGCCCAGCGGCCCCGGTAAGCGCGTTGACCCTGGTTAATGTATCGCTATCAACGTTTGTCACATAAAGATATTCCCCGGTTCGACCGACAGTAATATGCCAGCCGCCAACTTTCTCGATATAGCGATCGACCTTCTCGAGTTTGACATCAATGACCGCAATTTTTGACGCCATGACAGCGTAGGCAAAGTCGCCGCGAGGGCTAAATGCTACATCCCATGTTGCCCCGGACAAGCGGATTGAACGGGGAATGCCTGTCTCAACGTCGAGGACCGCAATGTCGGTACTGAATGTACTGATATATATGGACTTGCCATCCGGGCTGGCAGCGCCGTTGCGCGGTGACGTCCCTACCGGAATATGCTTTACCTCATAAGTACCGGTATTTATTCGTGTAACACTGGCCCCGGAAAAGTTGCAAACGAATAGCCACTGCTCATCCAGGCTCGGAACAATACCAACCGGCCCTTGCCCTGTAGCAACGGTACGAAGTGTTGCACCCGACAACAGATCAATAAACGAGACCTTGTCCTGGTATCGGTTACTCACATAGCAGAGCTGTCCATTGGAATGCAGCGCAATACCATGCGGACTGTGGATATTCAAAACCGTTTCAACAATCTGGTGGGTTGCCGTGTCGATAATGGAAATGCTGTTTT
Source organism: Pseudomonas sp. RT6P73 (assembly GCF_054897715.1). Taxonomy (NCBI): domain Bacteria; kingdom Pseudomonadati; phylum Pseudomonadota; class Gammaproteobacteria; order Pseudomonadales; family Pseudomonadaceae; genus Pseudomonas; species Pseudomonas sp. RT6P73. The sequence goes on from NZ_JBUBUV010000002.1 coordinate 3,044,637, forward strand.
TTGACCAGCCGGAGACATAAACACGTGTACCGTCCAAACTGATTGCTACGCCCCAACAGCCTCCTCCAATAGGGATGACTGTCTGATTTCCTTGAGCCGTTACCGTGGCTGAGGCTTCGTCCCGCGCAGCACCTTTAGTGGCAATCAATGTGTAAGTGCCGCTTGAGTCGGAGCCCGTTACCCCACTGATGCTGGCCATGCCCTCACTGTTGGTGACAAAGTCCCGCGGGCCGCTTTCACCATCGTCATATCTAAAGCCTGGCGGAATCGTCAGCGTAAAAGTGCCCTGCACCGGCTTTTCGTCCACAACAGTGCGCAGCTGAAGTTCGATATCCTTGAAGCGCCCCCCCGGCGCGATAGTGTATGGCACATTCGTGAACTTCACTTGCTCTTGCGGTACGGCCTGGACGGTATAAGTCCGCATTGAAAAAATCACCGCTTCGTCTTCGTCAGTGCTGCCGTCAAATGTCACCTTGAACTTGATCTCCAGCTTCGAGCCGTCCTTCAGCCCACGCAAATCGGCAACTGGCGCATTGGGGAATAAGCCATTGGGCAAGCCGGCCTCGGGCACGGGCGTCGCTTCATAGGTCTGCGAGCTGTACGGCGAGTTGTCAGCCTTAGTGCCGAAATAACGCAACCAAAGTTTCTGTCCGCGCGCGATAAAAGGCCATTTGGCGATCCGCGTGCACGCAGAGTCGACCAATGCCTGCACGTCCAGAACATCACCCAGCATGCCGTCGATTTCGGGGCGGGGTAAATCCTGCTGTTGCAATGGCAGCACCGTCAGCAGCAGTGGCGTCGACTTGACCGGTCCATTATCGCCACGGCTCACCTGATAGAACACCTTCACCTCTTTGCTCAGGTTAAAGGCGATCACCGTGGTCACCAACGGAATTTCCTGCGGCCCGAGGGTGGCCACAGCCCACACTTTTGTAGTGTGCGAACCCTCGGGGAGCGTGCCGTCAGCACCAGTCCAGATGGCGATTATTTGGTCGCCGATCTGCATGCCGTCATAGTCGACGATGGCTGTGAGATGGGTCTGGGAGTTCAACGGTTCGAGGCGGGTGTCGTCGGCTTCTTTCACTCTCGGCGACTTCAGCTCCAACGCCGTCCCGATCACAAACTCCAACACCTCCGAATAACTCATCTCCTTCTCCGTCGCCCGCCAGATCCGGTAACGCACCGTCACCTTCTTGCCGCGATTCGGCTCAAAGTGATCCCTGACAAACTTGGCATTGAGCGTGAAGTGAACGTCCTTACCCTCCGAGATTCTGGTGATGTCGATCGAGAGCTCTACCTCACCACTGACCTCGCCGGTCACCGTGCAAAACACCTTGTCCCCAGCCTTGGTCGGTCTGACCGCCGGGTTCAGCACGGTCGCTTGGCTGGCGCCGTGGGGCAGTTCCAAGGTCTCCAGCATTCCGTTCTTTTCACCCAACACAATGGCTCTGACCAATTCAGCCAGCTGCTCGCCCACCTCCAGCAGCGCCGCGGGCAGTGACTCGCGCCGCACGATCTCGCCGTTTTGGCCTTCGCTGAGCAGGTTGTACGACAGGACCAGCGTGCCGCCTTCGAGGGTTTTCAGGTGTTTGCCGTCCACCGTGATGAAGAAATCTTTCCCGGCCTCGATTTCCTCCTGGCTGAGAAAGTACCACTCTAGCTCAGGGGTATAGGTGCTCTTGTCGGGGCGGGTACCGAACCAGATCAGCTCGATGGCCATGCCCATCTGCATGATCAGGTCGAACGGGATCCGCACGCGGGGGAACGGCAAGTCCGGGTCAATCCCGCCGTGTTCCGCCTTTTCGGCACAGGGCGCGGCCAAGCGTTTCGGTTCGCCGATGAAGGTGACGAATTGACCCTTGGACGGCAAAGGGTCGGGCGTGCCGGGGCGCTCCACGTAGTAGGAAAAAGTCACCTGGGTTTTCGCCAGTCTGAGCACGTTGGCGTTGGACAGGATGAATTTGTAGGTATGTGGCAGGTTGTCGATCGTCTGGGCCGGCGCAGTGATTTCCACCACTTCGCCGTCGACTGTGGTACCGCGCATTTTCAGGGCAATAATATCGCCCAGCTGGACCGCCGGCTTTTTGGCCCAGACCTCGACTGTGATGTCTTTCCCGTCCAGCTCATCGAGAAAGAGCCTGTTGTTCACTGCTTCGTGGACGACCGGCGCGTCCAGCAGATCGGTGCCGGTCATGACCACCAGCCGCGTGGCCTTGCACCAGTCCTCCGAGTAGTTGTGCACCACGTCGCACACATGGAAGGTGACCGCCAACCCGTCGCCATCGGTATCGCCCGCCGCCAGGATGGTCGCTAGGTCGATGTGGATCACGATCGGATGTTTGTCCGGGTCGTTGATCTGCTCGGCGGTCAACGGCGCGGATTCCACGAGCACACCGCCCCAGCTCAGCACGATGACATCGCCCACTGCCGCGTCCGGATACGGCGCGCCGGTCCCGGACTCGGCGCGAATGATGACGGATACTCCGTCCTTGGCGATCTCCTTGTCGATGATGCCCTCGACGATCACCGGGTCGATGAACATGAACAAGTTCGAGTGGCTGCCTTCTTCCGGGTCCAGATCCTGGCCGGCAGGGATTTCCAGCTTGGCGTAGAGCTTGAGCGCCGGCGCAAACGTCTCGGGGCCCTGATTGAAACGGGTCACCCGGTAAGCCAGCGTATGCGGCCCGGTCAGCCAATGCTTGGGCGCCACCCACAAAGTCACGCGCTCACCGATTTCGGTGTCTTGCGTGAGGGTGTGCTGATCGACCACCAGGCCGTTGAACAGCAGCTCGACCTTGTCGCCTTTGCCCATCGCCGACCAGACCGGGACGTAGACTTTCAGACCATGGTCGGGGAAGTTGTCCAGGGCGGCACTGCGGTTGATCGCCCATTCGTCATCGGACGATTCCATCGGGTGGGCACCGGGGATTTCCGGTGCACGCAACAGCATGGAAACGGCGTGGCGGGGTTGCACGAGCATGTTGATGACTCCTGTCGAGGGGCTGGGCGACGGGGTCATTTAAGGTGTGAAGCGAGGGTGTTGGCTACTGTCAGATCTGACAGGTGGGGTATGTTTTCAGATGAATGGTCGGCATCTGAGTGCCAGTGCAATACGTCCCCGTTCCACTCCCTGTCATTGACCGCCGCCATCGCACCGTCCGGGTTTGATGCTTTACTGAAAAGACCCCAAAACCCTGCGAGTACCCGGACATGAACCGCAACGACCTGCGCCGCGTGGACATGAATCTGCTGGTGATTTTCGAAACGTTGATGTTCGAGAAGAACCTGACCCGGGCCGGGGAGAAACTGTTTCTCGGTCAGCCCGCCGTCAGTGCTTCGCTGGCCAAGTTGCGCGATCTGTTTGACGATCCGTTGCTGGTGCGCAACGGCCGGGTGTTGGAGCCGACCCAGCGCGCCCTGGTGATTCTCAAGGAATTGCAGCCGGCGATGGACACCATCTCCGGTGCGGTCAGTCGGGCCAAGGATTTCGACCCGGCCACCAGCCGCGATGTGTTCCGTATCGGCCTGTCCGACGATGCCGAGTTCGGTCTGTTTCCACCGTTGCTCAAGCAGATTCGCGAAGAGGCGCAGAACGTCGTGGTGGTGGTGCGTCGGGTGAATTACTTGCTGATGTCGTCGATGCTGGCCTCCGGGGAGATTTCCGTCGGGATCAGCTACACCACCGAACTGCCGGCCAATGCCAAGCGCAAGAAGCTACGGGACCTGAGCGTGAAGATCCTGCGCGGTGATGACCGCCCCGGCCCCCTGACCCTGGATGAATACTGCGCTCGCCCTCATGCGCTGGTGTCGTTTTCCGGGGATTTGACTGGAGCTATCGACAACGACCTGGCGAGCATCGGACGTTCACGGCGGGTGGTGTTGGCGGTGCCGCAGTTCTCCGGGCTGCGCGCGTTGCTGGCCGGCACCGATATGCTGGCAACGGTGCCGGATTACGCCGCGTGTGCGCTGATCGAAGGCAGCAGCCAGTTGCGTGCCGACGACCCGCCGTTTGACATCGTGCTGTCCGAACTGTCCATGGTCTGGAACGGGGTCAACGATAACGATCCGGCAGAACGTTGGTTGCGCTCGCGAATTGCCCAACACATGTCGGCTGAACTGCCGGTGCTCTGAGCGAGTTGAAATCCGGATCGGTCTCGCGCAGGAAGATCGGCATGTCGGTCATCGGTGGCATCGCCGGAATGTCGAAATACATCTGGATCACCCAGCCACGGTGATAACTGGCGTGATTGACCACGTGCATCAGCATCGCCCCGGCACTCATGGTGCCGCTTTCGCCCGAGACAAACGTGAATTCGACGGGCTTATCCAGCGACGTCTCGCTCTGCCGGGCGCTCCACCGGCAATACCAGTGATCGATCTCCTTTTGCGCCATGCGCAAATCAGCCAGGTCGGGATGCAGCAGGTCGTGTGAGGTTTTGAAGCCGTGCCCTCGGCCTTCGAGGTGAGCCTGCCAGATGCAATCCACGACGTAGATGTGGTTCAGGGTGCCGATCATGTTTTTGAACACCGACACCCGCTCTTTGTTGACCTCACCCGGCGGCAATGCGGCCAGGCTGTCAAAGAGGCGCTGATCGGCCCATTGCTTGTAATCGGCAAGCATGCGCGCAGTGCGTACGTTGATCATCAGAGTTCTCCCATTACGATGGGCGCACTGGCAAGCATAGCCCTCACAGCGGGCGACATTATAAAGGCTGATAACCGGCACTTCGCCGCAATGCGGTCGGTGTAGCAGCTTCCGAGCAGCGCGAGGCTGCGTTCGGCTGCGCAGCAGTCGTGAAATCAGGCAATGCGGTGTTTCAGAAAGACCGCGTGCGCAGGATTTACGTCTGCTGCGCAGCCGAACGCAGGCTGCTACGGGTGCGTTACGACTTCGGACGGTGGGTGTCAGTGAATCGCGACCGGGTTGATGTTGACCTGGGTCGAGCCCTTGTACAGCGGCTGTCCGAGGACAAACATGAACTCCCAGGCCTTGTCTTTCACCAGCGCGCGGCTGTCGATCAGCTCAAGGTTGTAGATGCCGTTCTTGGCCAGCATGAATTGGTTGACCGGGAATTCCTGACCGTCTTTGGCCGGGTAGATTTCCGAAGCCCAGGTGTCGCCGCCGAACGCGACGATCTGCTTGTCCGCCAGCCATTTGGCCGCGGCCATGCCTATACCGGGTTCCACGGCGAGGAATTTTTCGTTGTCCTTGCCCAGCAGTTCCAGCCAACCGGTGTTGAACAGCACCACGTCACCCTTCTGAATGCTGATGCCTTGCAGGTCCAGTGCCTTCTGAATGTCGGCGACGCTGAACTCGGTTTTCTCCGGCACGATGGCGCTGCCGTACACGGCGGTCATGTCCAGCACCACGCCACGGGTGACGATGGGAGGGACTTTTTCGATGCCGAGTTTCTTCACCCCTTCCACGGTGACGAAGTCCGCGGCACGGTTGCCGTTGTAGTAGACGTTGTCGATGCCGATATGGCCGATGCCGTTGAGTTGGGTGCCGACACCGGTCCAGCCGACCACCAGTTCATCGTTGAAGGTGAATTTGTTCGGCCCCATGGTGGTGCCACCCGCTTCGCCCGGCTGGATATTGGTCAGGTGAAAGCTGCGGTGACGGAAAGCCGGCAGGGTTTTGTCGATGGGCACGGCCAGCGGGTAGGTTTTGCCGGTCTTGATCAGCTTTGAAGCGTTGATGACTGACTCGGCATTCAGCAGGTTCAGTGCGCCGATTTCATCGTTGGCGCCGTATTTCGAGGGATACCATTTTTCGCTGTCCGCAGCGTGGGCGGCATTGAGGGTGAACAACAGGGCAAATGGCAGTACCAATCGATTGAGCATGAGCGGGTCCTTGTGAGGTTGCAGTGGACCCAAGGTACGCAGCCTGTCTGTGGGGAAACAGACAGGGATGGGCAATACATTTGTTCTGGATTGTCACGAGTGAGAGCTGTGGCAGTGAGCCTGCTCGCGATAGAGGTGGAACATTCAGCATCGACGCCGGCTGACAGACCGCTATCGCCAGCAGGCTAGCTCCCACACTGGATGGGCGTCGCTCCTGGTTTTTGTGACCACCGCTGAACCCCTGTGGGAGCGAGCCTGCTCGCGATGACGGCGGCACATTCAACAGTTGCTCTGTCAGATAGACCGCTATCGCCAGCAGGCTAGCTCCCACACTGGATGGGCGTTACTCCCGGTTTTTGTGACCATCGCTGAACCCCTGTGGGAGCGAGCCTGCTCGCGATGACGGCGGCACATTCAACAGTTGCGCTGTCAGATAGACCGCTATCGCCAGCAGGCTAGCTCCCACACTGGATGGGCGTCACTCCCGTTTTTTGTGACCATCGCTGAACCCCTGTGGGAGTGAGCCTGCTCGCGATAGCGGTGGGTCATTCAGCACCGACGTGGCTGACAGACCGCTATCGCGAGCACGCTCACTCCTACAGGGAATGTGGTAAGCCGACTGGTATTCATGGGACTGGCGACCACTTCGTCGTTTGGCGGTTGAACTCTGCCGGCAGCAATGACATAAACCCCGGAAATCCAGCCGCTTGAACCGGCGTCGCTGACACAGAAGCCCATGAACGAAATCACCCGAACACCTCATCCCGATCAGCCGCGCTCTATCGTGTTCGTCGCGTTCCCGGAGATGGGCCTGCTGGATCTCACGGGGGCGCAAACCGTGTTCTGGGCAGCTTCCAAAGCCATGGCCGAGCGCAGTTTGCCGGGTTACATCCGGCACACCGCCAGCCTCACCGGCGGGTTGATTCAGACCGCGGAAGGTCTGTCGGTCGACACGTTGCGATTGAGCGATTTCGACGAGCATTCGATCGATACCCTGATCGTCCCCGGCGCGCCGGATATTCGTCATGCAATGAGCAATTCCCAGGCGTTGGTCGTCTGGCTGAAATCGGCAGCGGTCAACGTCAAGCGCACCGCCTCCGTGTGCAGTGGCGCCTTCCTGCTGGCGCAAGCCGGTTTGCTCGACGGCCGCCGCGCCGCGACTCACTGGGCGATGTGCGACATGCTCAAGCGGGGCTTCCCGTCGATTGAAGTCGATAGCGATGCGATCTTCATCCAGCAAGGCTCAGTGTGGACGTCGGCGGGTGTCAGCGCCGGTATCGATCTGGCGCTGGCGATGGTGGAAGCCGACTGCGGCCGTGAAGTCGCTCTGGAGGTCGCCCGGGAATTGGTGGTTTTTCTCAAGCGCCCCGGCGGCCAGGCCCAGTACAGCCAGTTGCTGCAATCGCAGACCGAAGACGGTGCCGCCTTCGATGATTTGCACCTGTGGATCGCGCAAAACCTGAGCAGCGAAAAGCTGACCGTCGAAGCGCTGGCGGAAAAGATGCAAATGAGCCCGCGAAATTTTGCCCGGGTCTACAAACTCAAGACTGGGCGCACCCCGGCCAAATCGGTGGAAGTGCTGCGACTGGAAGCCGCCCGACGCTTGCTGGAAGAGTCCGAGCGCAACATTGATCAAATCGCCCGTCAATGCGGGTTTGGTGATGAGGAGCGCATGCGTTTTACCTTTCAGCGCAACCTTGGGATCTCGCCGAGGGATTATCGCAATCGATTCTCTCGTTAATCACAGCGCATATAACTACCTGTCATTTAGCTGAACAAGTTCGAACTTCAATATTCAAATCCGATGTTTTTTCCACTCGATTCGGTATTTAGCGGACATTGAAGGTTGACTTCACCGACCTCCCTGAGTAAATTGCCCGGGCCTTCGACGAAGGCCTTTTTTCAACTCACAAAAGAATCCAATGGACACAGTATCTAGTCGCTGTCGGGACACTGCGAATTCGCGGAACCTGGCACATAACCCAGTAAATGACGGGACTCGACTTTTCGGTCGGGTGAGCTGCGCTAGAGCTTGATGCTCCACCGTAACTTGCCTCACCGGCGTCCGTCCGGTCCAGAGGCATGTTATGAATTTCAAAACCACCGTAATGCCGGGCGTACGCGCCTTTGCATCGACCATGCGGGTCAAGCTGTGCCGTGAGCGTCTATTGACGACACGGGTCAGCGCCCCGTTTTCCACCCCTTCTTCCCCCGCCAAGGCACACCCTCGTGCCAACTGGCGCGTCTGCCCGATGACGGGCCGGCTTCAGCAACGCTGGAGCTTCGACGACAGCCAGGAACCACCGAGTCGGCGCATCGCGCGGATGTTCGGCCTGACCCTCGGGGCCCGCACTTTCAGTTGATCTGAAGGCACTTCAAAGTCCTTCCCTCGACGTTTTCCTTAATACGGAATTCGGCAACTTCTTATTGCCTGTTAAAACACCAAATTGCTGGAGTTAGTTATGGACGAAGCCAGTAGACGGTTCGCTGCGCATCAACTTTCCACTGATACGCAGCGAACGTTAAAAACACAAGAAAACAACACTTTCGAAATTGATCGCCTGTTTGCGACTCGACATACATTCGCTCGCCTATGAATAGATGAGTGGGCTGTGTGTCGTGCCGCAAGACGGCGGCAGGAGCACACACAATGACGACTGTAAAAACTCCGGATACTCGCGCCAAAGGCGCCAGCAGCGACAACGCCAAACTGTCGATGCGTGCCGCCCGTGAAGCACAAAACGGCCTGGCCGTGACCCTCGCCAATCTCAACGCCACCCCTGACGGTTTGACCGAGCTTGAGGCCGAAGGCCGTCTGGCGCGCGCAGGCTTCAACGAAGTCGCCCACGACAAGCCGCCTCACGCCATCGTCCAACTACTCAAAGCCCTCAACAATCCCTTCATCTATGTCCTGCTGACCCTGGCCGGCATCAGTTTTTTCACCGACTACTGGCTGCCGATCAGCCAGGGCGAAGGCGACGATGCGGATCTGACCAAGGTCATCATTATCATGACCATGGTTACCCTGAGCAGCCTGCTGCGGTTCTGGCAGGAATACCGCTCGGCCAAATCCGCCGAAGCCCTCAAAGCCATGGTGCGCACCACGGCAACCGTGCTGCGACGCGGACAAAACGGCAACGGCCCGGTGCTGCGCGAAGTGCCGATGCGCGAACTGGTGGCCGGCGACATCGTCCAGCTCAGCGCTGGCGACATGATCCCGGCGGACATCCGCCTGATCGAATCCCGCGACCTGTTCATCAGCCAGGCGGTGCTGACCGGCGAAGCCTTGCCCGTCGAGAAGTACGACACCCTGGGCGACGTCGCACAGAAGTCGGCGAGCCACAGCGCTGCCGATCAATCCAACCTGCTGGACCTGCCAAACATCTGCTTCATGGGCACCAACGTGGTCAGCGGCACCGCCAAGGCGGTGGTGGTCGCGACCGGCCCGCGCACCTATTTCGGCTCGCTCGCCAAAGCCATTGTCGGCTCGCGGGTGCAAACGGCATTCGATCGCGGGGTGAACAGCGTCAGCTGGTTGTTGATCCGCTTCATGCTGGTCATGGTGCCGATCGTGTTCCTGCTCAACGGGTTTTCCAAAGGCGACTGGAGCGACGCGTTCCTGTTTGCCCTGGCGGTCGCGGTCGGCCTGACCCCGGAAATGCTGCCGATGATTGTCAGCGCCAACCTGGCCAAAGGCGCGATGGCCATGGCCAAGCGCAAAGTGGTGGTCAAGCGTCTCAACGCGATCCAGAACTTCGGCTCGATGGACGTGCTGTGCACCGACAAGACCGGCACCCTGACGCAGGACAAGATCATTCTTGAGCACCACGTCGACAGCAACGGTCGGCGCGACGACACGATCCTCGAACTGGCGTGGCTCAACAGCCATCACCAGAGCGGTCTGAAAAACCTGATGGACCAGGCCGTGGTGCAGTTTGCCAACAGCAATCCAAAGTTTCGCGTGCCCTTTGCTTACAGCAAGGTCGATGAGTTGCCGTTCGACTTCGTCCGTCGGCGCCTGTCGATCATCGTCAAGGACAGCCGCGACGATCACCTGATGGTGTGCAAAGGCGCGGTCGAGGAAATGCTGACCATCGCCAGCCACATTCATGAAAACGGCACGGTCGTGGCACTCGATGAACAGCGCCGCAAAGACCTGCTGGCCCTGGCCAACGAGTACAACGAGGACGGTTTCCGGGTGCTGCTGGTCGCCACCCGCGAGATCCCGAAAGCGCAAAGCAAAAACCAGTACAACACCGTGGATGAACGCGAGCTGGTGATTCGCGGCTTCCTGACCTTTCTCGATCCACCGAAGGAAACCGCGGGCCCGGCGATTGCCGCGTTGCGCGACATGGGCGTGACCGTCAAGGTGCTGACCGGCGACAACGCCGTGGTGACCTGCAAGATCTGCCGCGAAGTCGGGCTGGAGCCCGGCACGCCGCTGCTCGGGCAAGACATCGAGAAAATGGACGACACCACGCTCAAGCTACGGGTTGAAGAGCGCACGGTGTTCGCCAAGCTGACGCCGCTGCAAAAGTCCCGGGTGCTCAAGGCGCTGCAGGCCAACGGTCACACCGTGGGTTTCCTTGGCGATGGCATCAACGACGCCCCTGCCCTGCGCGATGCCGATGTCGGCATTTCGGTGGACAGCGGCACCGACATCGCCAAGGAATCGGCCGACATCATTCTGCTGGAAAAGAGCCTGATGGTGCTGGAGGAAGGCGTGCTCAAGGGCCGCGAAACCTTCGGCAATATCATGAAGTACCTGAACATGACCGCCAGCTCCAACTTCGGCAATGTGTTCTCGGTGCTGGTGGCCAGTGCGTTCATTCCGTTCCTGCCGATGCTGTCGATCCATCTGTTACTGCAAAACCTCATGTACGACATCTCTCAGCTGTCGCTGCCGTGGGACAAGATGGACAAGGAGTTCCTGCGCAAACCACGCAAATGGGACGCGAAAAACATTGGCCGTTTCATGCTGTGGATCGGGCCGACCTCGTCGGTCTTCGACATCACCACCTTCGCCCTGATGTGGTACGTGTTCGCCGCCAACAGCGTGGAAATGCAGAGCCTGTTCCAGTCCGGCTGGTTCATCGAAGGGCTGCTGTCGCAGACCTTGGTGGTGCATATGTTGCGCACCCAGAAGATTCCGTTCTTCCAGAGCACGGCGGCGTTGCCGGTGATCCTGATGACTGGATTGGTGATGGCGCTGGGTATCTACATTCCGTTCTCGCCACTGGGCACGCTGGTCGGCCTGCAACCGCTGCCGTGGGCATATTTCCCTTGGCTGGTGGGCACCCTCCTCAGCTACTGCGTGTTCGCGCAGATCATGAAGACGATCTACATCCGCCGCTTCAAGCAGTGGTTCTGATCCGAACACCCTGAGTTGAGTGGACGAGCCTAAATGACTTGAACACCACAATCCCTGTGGGAGCGGCGGTGCGGCGATCCGACTTGCCCGCGATAGCGGACTGACATTCAAAAGAGATGTCGACTGACACACCGCCATCGCGGGCAAGCCCGCTCCCACAGGTTTCGGGTCGGGCCATAAATTAATGCAACACGGAAAAAGGGAGAGTCCTGATGTCGGGAACTACTCTACTGATCAACCTCGCAGGCTCCATCGCACTTTTGCTGTGGGGCACTCACATGATTTCTTCGGCGTTGTTGCGCGGATTCGGCACGCCGCTGCGCCACTGGCTGGGCCACAACTTGAACAACCGCTGGATGGCCTTGCTCTCGGGTATCGGCATCACCGGCCTCTTGCAAAGCAGCACCGCCGTCAGCCTGATGGCGACTTCGTTCACGGCCGCCGGCACCCTGGGTCTGGCGCCCGCGTTGGCGGTGATGCTCGGCGCCAATATCGGTTCGACCCTGGTGGTGCAACTGCTCAGCGTCGACGTTTCAATCCTCACACCCATCGTCTTGCTAGCGGGTTTGATGGTGTTCCGCCTGCGCGATGACTCGCGGTACGAAAGCGTCGGCTGTGCGCTGATTGGTCTGGGGCTGATGCTCCTGGCCCTGCGCATGCTCGGTTCGACACTGGCGGACGTCGAAGGCACGCCGGTCTTTCAGCTGATCATGCAGAGCCTGGACGGCGATCTGCTGATTGCGCTGCTGGTGGCGCTGATTCTCACGTGGCTGTGCCATTCCAGCGTCGCCGTGGTGTTGCTGATCGTCTCGCTGGCTGCCACAGGCATGCTGTCGGCAACCACCCTCGTCGCGCTGATACTGGGCGTGAACATTGGCGGTGCGCTGCCTTCGGTCATCAATGCCGGTTCGAGCGTCGGCCGACGTCTGCCGCTGGGCAATCTGCTGGTGCGTGCGGTTGGTGCCCTGTTTGTGCTGCCATTTTCCGGGCTGCTAGCCGAGCTGAAACTGGAGCCGTCGGTGCTGGTGGTGTCCCTGCACAGCGGTTTCAATCTGCTGCTGGCGTTGGTGTTCATCGGCCTCACCGACGTACTCGCCAAATGGCTCACCCATCTGCTGCCGGCGCCGGAGCGGGATGTCGATCCAGGCATGCCGCACTACCTCGACGAAGCGGGTCTGGAAGTGGCCAACATCGGCCTGTCCAACGCCGCCCGCGAAGCGCTGCGTATGGCCGACATGCTCTCGGCGATGCTCGGCCGACTGGTGCAGCTGTTCCAGACTTCGGCGCCCGCCTGCGCCGCTGAAGTGCAGCGCATCGATCAGTCACTGGACCTGCTGGGCGCGGCCATTCGCGCTTATCTGGCGGACATCGGCAAGGAAGGCATCAGTGACAGCGATGCCGATCGCTCCCAGGAAATCCTGATGTTCGTGATCAACCTGGAACATGCCGCGGACATTCTTTCCAGCAGCCTGACGCAATTGGCCATGCGCCGGTTGCGCCGTGGCGAACAATTCTCGGCGTTCGAGCTGGGCAACATCGCCCCGCTGCACGACGCGCTGCTGGAAAGCCTGAGCCTGGCGATCACCGTGTTCCTGCGCGAAGACATTCCCACCGCGCATCATTTGATCCATCGCAAGGAGACCGTCAGAAGGCTCGAAGCGCACGCCAGCCGCGAGCACTTTCGCAAGTTGCAGGAAGACAAAAACACCTGGGCGGAGTCCGGCGACATCTTCCAGCGGGTCCTGCGTGACTACCGCCGCGTGCATCACCACATCGCCGCCCTGGGCTATCCGCTGCTGGAGCGTGCCGGTGAGCAAGCGGTCGAGAGCCATGATCTGAGCAAGGAAAACCCGTCATGCGCCTCTTGATCTGCGCGGGTCGCCATTACGCCGACAGCCGTCTGTGCCGGCGGGTCCTCGATGCCTTCCACCGAATGCATCCGGTGCGCGTGCTGATCCATGGCGGCAATCAATACCTGGGCGGCGACATCGAAGAGTGGGCCCGGGAACACGGCGCCGACATCGTGCGCTACCCGCCCAACTGGCAGCGCCATGGCAAGTCGGCTGAACGCCTGCGCAACCACTTCATGTTGCTCGACAGCCGACCGGACGTGGTGATCGCCCTGCCCGGCGGCGAAGACACCGAAGAACTGGTGGCCCAGGCCCGGACGGCCGGATTGCAAACCTTATCGGTAGAGGGTCGGGGCTGAGCCCCACTTCACAACGCGGTCCCGTAGCAGCTGTCGAGCCTGCGAGGCTGCGTTCGGCTGCGCAGCAGTCGTGAGTCCGGCTGATGCGGTCTGCCTGATGTACCGCAATCGCTGGTTTTACGACTGCTTCGCAGCCGAACGCAGCCTCGCAGGCTCGGCAGCTGCTACGGGACCGCATTCGCTGCTCGCCATCAAAAAACTTCGAGGTATATCTCATGCAAAAACCTACTCGCCTGTTTACGTCCTTCATGCGCAATCTGCCGCCCACCCAAAGCCGGGGCGTGCGACGCAACCTGCTGTTCGTCAGCCTCACCCTGGGCCTGATCGCGTTGCTCAGCATCATCTCCAGCGCCAACGCTGCCGGAGGTGCCTATGCGGTGGATGACGCCGGGATCAACGCCCCCGGTGAGTGCAACATCGACGCCTGGTACCAGAACGGTCGGCACAATTCATCCAGCACCAGCGTGGTGTCACAGGACTGCACATTCAAAAGCCTGCCCAGCGTGCAACTCGGCGCCGCCGTGCAGCACAACCGCGATGACGGGGATTCAGAAACCCAGTTGAGCCCACAATTCAAGGCGCAAATATTCTCACGGGAAGACCTTGGCCTGGCGTTGGCACTGGCAGGCTCGGCGCACTTCGCCTTCAATCGGGCCCACGCCTTCGATGGCGCTGACCTGAACCTGCCTTTCACCTACCAACCGCTCGAAACCCTGCGTCTGAACCTCAATGCCGGCTGGACCCACGCCTATGACAATGGCGAGCAAAACCATCGCTGGACCTGGGGCACCGGCGCGGAATACGACCTGGCCCGCTCCCTGACGTTGATCGCTGAACGCTATGGCCAACAAGGCGGGGAACAGGCGTGGCAGGCCGGTCCGAGGCTGCATATCGGTGAGCGCATCGACGTCGATCTGGTGGTGGGACGCAACTTGACGGGGAAACGTGATCAGTGGCTGACCACTGGGGCAACGCTGCGGTTTTGAACGCTAACGGGCGTGGGTAACGCATCAACAGGGAACTCCTGACCTTCGCCGGGCATCTTAAATGATGAGGTACTTCCTTTTTGCTTCACGCTTTCAGAGGACACCGTCATGCGCCGTCTGATTATCTTGTCTTCCCTTTTGCTGTGTTTACCCTTCGGCTCCGCGATGGCCAAAGTGGATGCAGGTGATGTCGCTACCTCTGCGGGGGTTTCCGCATCGCTGTACTCGACGTTCAAGGACAACAAACTGGCGATTCCTGCCCGTGATGACGCTTCCAGCTTCGTTGCCAGTGGCGGTACGATTCGCGGTGTGTACCTGGAGTCGGTGTTGAATCAGATTCGCCAGGCAAATCCAGGCCTCAAAGCAAGCGACGAAGAGCTCGCCAGAGCGATCTTGATCCATGAAACCGTCGCTGGCGGCCAATGAAGGTTGAGGCAGGGCTCGCGACACCCGGATAGTTTGCAGCCCTGCCTTACTTCACCCCGAAGATAAGCGCGCCCACCCGGCCACCAACTGCGCGCTGATGCTGACCCCGCCACACACCACAATCACCACGTCATGGGCTTCGGCAATCGCCGGATGGTCCAGGTACGCCACTGCCAATGAAACACCGCACGCCGGCTCGACCAGTTGGCGCAGGTCGTTGGCGTAACGCACCACGCCCATGATCGCCTCGTCATCACTGAGCACCACACATTCGTGAGGAAATTCGAGAATGTGCTGCACCGGCCACGCGGCCACTTTTGCAGCGCCCAGCGATGTCGCGACGGTGTCGATACGCGCCAACCTGACGGGATGCCCAGCCTCGATGGCAGCCGCGAAGGACGCCGCCCCTTGGGTTTCGCATGTAATGATCCGGCAGTCCATGCGATGGTGCCGCATCAATCCGGTCAGAATGCCCGCCAACAAACCTCCGCCGCCCACCGACGTCACCAGCGCATCGACTTGAGGACAATCCTCGAGGACTTCATCAATCAGGGTGCTGTGCCCTTCCCACAACACGGGATGATCGAAGGCCGGCACGTATTCGGTATCCGCATCCTGTGAAAGCTCTTTCGCTCGTTGATTGGCATCGTCCCAGACCTTGCCGTGAACGATCACCTCGGCACCGGTTTTCCTGATCCTGGCGCGGGTGGATTCCGGGGTGGTGTGCGGCACCACAATGCAGGCTTTCAGCCCGAGGGCAGCGGCGGCCATGGCGGTGGCAAAACCGGCGTTACCGCCGGAAGGACAAACGACTTTGCGTTTGCCCTGGGCCTTTGCCTGACTGCACAAAAGGCCCATGCCGCGCAATTTGAACGAGCCGCTGGGTTGCAGGTTTTCCAGCTTGAGCCAGAGGCGCCGGGTCGGCGTTGACAGACCTGGGTGCAGAATCAAAGGCGTTCTGATGTGTAGCATCGCGAGCTTCCTTTGGCAGCATCGGCGTGTCGAGGTGTCGACGCGCCGGTGATGAACATTCCTTATCCAAGCTTAGTTCACCCTGCCCCGCGGTTACCGTCTTACTGATAACGCGGTGCCGCCGACGAGTGGCCAAACGACCCTGACAGCACTTGGCGCTGAGCTTCGTAGGTGACCCATTTGTTGCCCTCATGCAGGCCCGGGATGGTCACCACTTCCCCTTTCGCCAGCCCTGTCAGCGCGGCATCGACCATCTCTTCGGCGGACATCACGATCTCTTGCGGCAGGTTCTCCACCGGGTTGCCGGCCTCGCTCCAGAAGTCGGTGGCGGTGGCGCCGGGCAATACCGCCTGGACGCGAATGCCTTTGTCGGCCAACTCATGGTGCATCGATTGGCTCAGGCCCAAAACGAAAGCCTTGGTCCCGCCATAAACGCCGTTGAGGATTTCCGGAGCAATGGCGACGATGGAGGAAATGTTGATCACGGTGCCGGCGCCCCGTGCAACGAAGCCGGGCACCACGGCATAGGACAGACGCATCAGCGCGGTGACGTTGAGGTTGATCATGTCTTCCATATCGTCCACCGGGCTGCCGAGTAACGGCATGACACCGCCAACGCCCGCGTTGTTGACCAGCAACGTGATGCTCGCGTCATTGCGCAGAATGCTTTCAACCCGCAGCAGGCCGGCCTTGTCTTTAAGGTCAGCGGCGACCACTTCCACGGCACGGCCGGTTTCGTTGCTCAGGTGGTTGGCCAGCGCGTTGAGTTTGCCCTGGCTGCGGGCGACCAGAATCAGGTCGTAACCCTGCCGGGCGAGACGGTCGGCGTAGACCGCGCCGATGCCCGAAGAAGCGCCAGTGATCAGTGCGGTGCCTTTGGATGAGAGAGCCATGTGCAATTTCCTTCACAGTGAGGCGATAAGGTCGCCGGGTGTGAACAGTTATAAATTGACTCACGCTCGTCTCAAATGACGTTTAAAGTACGTTTTCAGGACATAGGCCTTTGAGGGCATCATCATGACTTCCGTCGCGTTCGTGGTTTTCGAGGGTTTCCAGTCCATGGCGCTGGCGGCCATGCCGGTGTTCGAGTACGCCAACTTCAGCGCCGGTGAAGCGCTTTATGAGGTCAGCGTGATCTCTGAGGATGGCCGTACCCTGCGGGCTTCCGGCGGTTTGAGTGTCGGCACCCAGGCATTTGATGAGCAGGTGTTCGACACGGTGATCGTGGTCGGAGGCGATTCGATCCTCGAGCAGGCGCCCGAGGGTGTGCTGGCGTACCTGCGCGACAGCGTGAGAACCGCGAGACGCACGGCGTCGATTTGTTCGGGCGCGTTCGTGCTGGCCCAGGCCGGCTTGCTCGACGGGCGACGGGCCACCACCCACTGGGCGTACGCGCGGGAACTGCAAGCGCGGTTTCCCTCGATAAAAGTGGAAGACGACCGGATCTACGTGGTCGACGGTTCCATCTGGACCTCCGCCGGCATGACTGCTGGCATCGACCTGGCGCTGGCCATGGTCGAAAAGGATCATGGTGCCGAACTGGCCCGCGCCGTCGCGCAGAAGCTGGTGATGTATCAGCGCCGCGCAGGTGGCCAGTCGCAGCATTCGGCATTGCTGGAACTGGAGCCCAAATCCGACCGCATTCAGACCGTCCTCGGCTACGCCCGGGAACACCTGACATCCGCGTTGTCGGTGGAACAACTGGCGGAAGTGGCGCGCCTCAGCCCACGGCAATTCAGCCGTACCTTTCGCGCCGAGACAGGGCAGTCCCCGGCCAAGGCCATCGAAAATCTGCGCCTGGAGGCGGCGCGACAGATGCTCGAACGCGGGCGCCTGACCCTCGACCAGATTGCCGCCGAGGCCGGTTTTACCGACCGTCGTCGCATGCGCGAAGCTTTCCTTCGAGCGTTCGGCCAACCGCCGCAGGTGATTCGGCGTAATGCCAGGTCGCAGATGACGGCGTGAGTGTTAGTGAGTGCGCCGGAAGCGCAAGTCTTGCATGCCGAGGAAACTGACGCCGCAGGCCAGCATCGATGGGTTCATACGCCTCTCCTTTCGCCCGACTGAACCGTTCGGTGAAGCTAGCGCAATCCGGTGGATCAGCATGACCCTCTACACTGAAGGCATCGGTTAAAAGCAGGAATGGGTGCCCATGAAAATTTCGGCCAGGCTGGCGTTTTTCGCCATCGTCTCCACCCTCGCCTACCTCGGCCTCGCGGTGTGGGGGCTGGGCGGGTTTGCGGCGCTTTTCGCGCAGGCACCGCTGGTGGTCGTTGCCATCGCAACGTTAGCGATGGCCGTTGCCTCGTTGTTCACCGAGGTCAATCTGAGCTCCGGAGAACGTGAAGACCGGGCCAATCGTTGGGTGCTGCCGGCGTTCGGCGTCATCGGACTGTTGAGTGGGTACCTGCCGGCCTACACCGACCGCATCGATTTCTGGACCTTCGGTGGCGAGGGGGTGCGCTGGCTGGGGGCTTTGCTGTTCATCGTCGGCGGCGCCTTGCGGATGTGGCCGGTGTTTGTGCTGGGCAAGCGCTTCAGCGGTTTGGTGGCGATTCAACCGGGACACAGCCTGGTCACCGACGGGATTTATCGCCGCTTGCGCAACCCCAGTTATCTGGGGATGTTGGTTATCGCCGTGGGCTGGGCACTGGCGTTTCGTTCTGGGGTCGGGTTGTTGCTGGCGGCGCTGACGGTGATTCCGCTGATTGCCCGGATTCACTCGGAAGAGTCGCTGCTGAGGGCGCAGTTCGGGGGGGAATATGAGGCGTACTGCGCCCGTAGTTGGCGGTTGATTCCCGGAGTTTACTGAGGTTTAACGTGCCGAAATCTGACCTGTAGAAGCGAGCGGTGCGGCGATCCGACTTGCCCGCGAAGACGTCGGCACAACCAATAACTATCCCATGTTCGACCGTGATGGCCCCTTCGCGGGCAAGCCTCGCTCCTACAGGTCAGGTTTCGATCAGGAGGAGACCGTCAACATCTGCACGACAGACAACCGAGTCGTAACTCGCCAGCGTGGCATGCGCCGTCTGAATCGGATGGTCATGCGTCGAGGTAATTATCACAAGGTCCGCCCCAGCCGCCTCTGCCGCAAGAATCCCCACGGCGGCATCTTCAAAGATCAGGCAATCAGTCACCTCAACACCCAACCGTTGAGCCGCCAGGCAATAACCCGCAGGATCCGGTTTGCCGGCGCTGACATCTTCGGCCGTGACCATGACACCCGGCTCGGGAATCCCCGCCGCCGCCATCCGGCGCAACGCCAATGCCCTCGGTGCGGAGGTAACGATCGCCCATTGATTGGCCGGCAAGGACCTGAGGAAATTCGCCGCGCCGGACACCTCGACAATCCCCTCCACGTCCTCGATTTCCGACTCGGTAATCCACTGCGCTTGTGCCTCGGCATCCACACCCGGCAATGCCAGACGGTTGATGGTGTCGATGGCACGGGCGCCGTGAATGGTCGGCAGGAACGATTCGACATCCACCCCGTGGCGCAAGGCCCAGGTGGTCCAGATCCGCTCGGCGGCGGCGATGGAGTTGAGGACGGTGCCGTCCATGTCGAACAGAAACGCGCGATACGGCGTCTTGAAAACGGAGTCATTGGCAGACAAGGACAGGCTTCCTTCGAGTGTCAGGCAGGTCCGTCAATGTACACGACCTACAGCGACCGTCGCGACTTGAAGGCCCCATCGACACAATCCAGCAGTTGGCCCAGCGCCCAGGGTTTCTTGATAAAAGACACCTCATGCCGCACCCCGGAGGATTCGGGGGTTTCATATCCGGACATGATCATGATCGGCTTTTCCGGCCAGCGATCGCCGAACTGGTTGGCCAGATCCGCGCCGTTGAGTTTGCCGGGCATGGTGATGTCCGTCAGCAACAACCCGACCTCGTTGGCGTGTTGTTCAAGATATCCCAATGCGGCATCCGCGCTGCCTTGCGGGTGAACCACAAAACCTTCTTCCTGAAGAATTTCGCAGAGAAACTCAAGAATCAGCGGGTCATCTTCAACCACCAGTATCAACCCGCCAGGAAGCTGCTCGCCCGCCATCGATATTGGACACATGACTTTGCCACTCCCTGATTGCCTAATGATTTCGCGGGCTCAAATCCGCTGCTTACAGGTATGAGCAGCGGACTCGGCGGAAATTCATTTTTGATACAGGAAGATGACGAAATCAGGCGTCCTGCAGAATAAGATCGGCGCCCTTCTCCGCCACCATCAACACCGCCGCGTGGGTATTGCCGGAGGTTACGTTGGGGAAAATCGACGCATCAACAATGCGCAAACCGTTCAGACCATGGACTTTAAGACGCTTGTCGACCACCGACTGCTGATCGTCCGCGCCCATCGCGCAGGACCCGCACAGGTGGTAAATCGAACCACTGTTTTCACGAAAATACTGCAGCATCTGCTCGTCGCTTTCGATGGCCGGGCCGGGCAGTACTTCCTCGACGGTGACGCCTTTGAGTGCCGGCGCCTGCATGATTTTGCGCATCAAACGGCTGCCCTGGATCACCTCGTCGATGTCCTTTTGCGTACTCAGGTAGTTCGGGTCGATCAGTGCGGCGTCCCGTGGGTTTTTCGAAGCAATCTCGATGTGCCCGCGACTGGTTGGCCGGCACGGGTTAAAGCACAACAGAAAGCCTGAGTACGGCTCGGGCTTGAGGCTGGCCTTGTTGTTTTTCGGAATCTGGTACGACAACGGGTTGAAGTACAGTTGCAGGTTCGGGTTGGCTTGCTGTTCGTTGCCGCGGAAGAAGCCACCGGCCTGATTGACACTCATCGCCAGTGCGCCCTTGCGGGTAAACAGGTATTTGAGACCCAGCTTGAACTGACCGAACAGCGAGCTGAGTTGGTCATTGAGCGTCGGGATGTTGGCCTTGTAGTAATAGCTGGCGCACAGGTGGTCTTGCAGGTTCTGCCCCACCGCCGGCAGGTGTTTGACCAACGGAATGTTGTGCTTGGCCAGCAGCGCCTGATCCGCGACGCCGGACAATTGCAGAATCTTCGGCGTGTCCACGGCGCCAGCGCAAAGAATGACTTCCTTGTTGGCGGCGAAGCTGCGCACTACGCCGTGCTGGGTAATGGAAATACCGGTCGCACGACCGCTGTCGAACAGCACCCGATCCACCAGCGCATAATGCTCAACCGTCAGGTTTGGCCGGCTCAATGCCGGATGCAGATGGGCAAAACTGCTGGAGCAGCGTTGGCCGTTGCGAGTGTTGACGTCGTAGATCCCCGAGCCTTCGAACTTCGGCCCGTTGAAATCGTCACTGTGCGGATAGCCGAGTTCGTCGCATCCCCTGAGGAACACATCGCAGATGGGATGGGTCTGGCCCTTCATCGGGGTGATGCTGATCGGACCGCTGCCGCCGTGGTATTCGCTGTCGCCCAGCGGATGGTTTTCCAGTTTGCGGAAGTACGGCAGCACATCCTTGAAGCCCCAACCCTCGTTGCCGTTGGCCGCCCAGTCGTCGAAGTCATGGGCCTGGCCACGGACATAGATCATCGCGTTGATCGAGCCTGAGCCGCCCTGCACTTTTCCGCGCGGCGCGTAGATTTCGCGGTTGTTCAGCTGTTTTTGCGGCTGGCTGTAGTACATCCAGTTAAAGGTCGGGTTGTAATACATTTTGGCGAAGCCGACCGGAATCTTGAACCACAGGGAACTGTCCTTGCCGCCCGCTTCCAGCAGCAGCACCGAGTATTTCCCGGAAGCCGACAGCCGATTGGCAAGAATGCAGCCTGCGGCGCCAGCGCCAGCGATGATGTAGTCGTAAGTCATGCACGGTTACCGCGTAAGTCGTTGTACAAAAAACTGCGCGCAGCCCCACCTGTTGGAGCGAAGCTTGCTCGCGAAGGCGTCGAGTCAGTCACTTTGATATTGGCTGACCCACCGCTTTCGCGAGCAAGCTTCGCTCCTACAGAGGAACAGCGCCCTCTCCTGTCAGCCTCGGGCTGGCGATGTGTCTTTGACGTCAGCCGGGGTAGGCGCCATTTGCAGGTGCAGGCGCTCGCCGGTGTACGGCGAATGCTTGCGCACCACGTCCATGTTCAACTCCACACCCAGGCCCGGCTCGGTGGACGGGATGATGTAGCCGTCCTCCCATTGCAGTGGCTTGGTCAGGACTTCGGCGTGGAAACCGCCCCAGGTCATGATGCTTTCCTGGATCAAGAAGTTCGGCGTGCAGGTGGCCAACTGGAAACTCGCCGCCGCGCCAATCGGCCCGTTGTAGAGGTGCGGTGCGATTTGCGCGTAATAAGCCTCGGCCATGCTGGCGATCTTTTTCGCTTCCAACAGACCGCCGCAACGGGCGACGTTCATCTGCAGAATCGACGCACCGCCAGCCTGCAACAGCTTGAAGAATTCGTACTTGGTGGTCAGGCGTTCGCCGGTGGCAATCGGGATGCTGGTCTTGGCCGCGACTTGCGCCATGGCCTCTTCCTGCCCCGGTGGCACCGGTTCTTCGAACCACAACGGGTCGTACTTTTCCAGACGCTTGGCCAGGCGGATGGCCGAGGACGGCACCATCTGCCCATGGGTGCCAAACAGCAGGTCGCATTTGTCGCCCACCGCTTCGCGGATCTTGCGGCAGAAGGTTTCGCAGCGTTCCAGTACTTCCAGTGAGATCTGATGCCCGGAGTACGCGGTGTACGGCCCGGCCGGGTCGAATTTCACGGCGGTGAAACCTTTGTTCATGTTCTCGATCGCGCACTCGGCCGCCAGGTCCGGGTCGTCGTAGTCGTATTCACCCTTGCTGTTGACCGGGTACAGGTAGGTGTAGGAACGCAAACGTTCGTTGACCTTGCCGCCCAGCAGTTCATACACCGGCTTGTTCGCTGCTTTGCCGATGATGTCCCAGCACGCCATCTCCAGGCCGCTGACCACGCCCATCATGGTCAGGTCCGGACGCTGGGTGAAACCGCTCGAATAGGCCTGACGGAAGAAGCGTTCGATGTGGTGCGGGTCGTGGTTGAGCAGGTAACGTTCGAACACGTCTTCGATGATCGGCAGCATGGCTTTGGGACCGAACGTCGCAGCGTAGATTTCGCCCACGCCTTCGATGCCGCAATCGGTCTTGAGCTTGACGAACAGCCAGTACATGCCGCCGATGTGCGGTGGCGGTACGGCAACGATATGGGTTTCAAGGGCGACGATTTTCATCTCAGGCACCTGTTTTGTTCAAAGTTTTACGGTTGATTCGAGCGCGCAGGGTCAGGGCCGCCAGGGTCCCGAGCAGGCCGACGAAAGCGATGTAGCCGAAATACAGCTTGTAACCAGGGGCACCGGGGAAATGCTCAGTGAGGTAGCCATTGATCAAGGGAATAAAGGCGTCAGGCAGATAACCGACCACCGAGACAATCCCAATCGCCAGACCGGTGATGCGCAGCGGAATGTTGCAGGTATCGAGGATCGCCCAGTACAAGCCGCGAATCGCGTAGGTCATCAGGCCGATGAAGATCACCGTACCGATCAGCAGGCCCATGCTGTTGAGCGCCGGGAACACGATCAGGCCGACCATCGCCAGGGTCGCCAAAAACAGCGCCACGATCAGCACCGAAATATTGGAGAACTTGTCACCCAGCCAGCCACCGCCGATGCCGCCGATGGGGCGCATCCACAATTTGATGGTGGTGATGGTGCCGGCCATGACCGCGGTCATGCCGCCGCCCTGCAGGTAATCGGAGAAGCTATAGGTGGCCCAGAAGATGTGATAACCGCAAAACACGATGGCCGTTACCAGCCACAGCTCGGGGATTTTCACCAGGGTCGTCAGATCGCTGAGCAGGTTGTACTTGCCCTTCTCCACCGCCGCCGTGTCCTCCATGGACTTCGGATCCTTGATCAACACCAGCACACAGCCGATGGCGATACAGGTGAAGGCATAGAGGTAGACCACGTGTTTGAAACCTTCGGCGGCCGACTCGCCACGGGTTTCGGTGGCGAAGGCAAACAGCCCCAGAGCGACGGTCGCCAGCAAGGCTTCGACCAGCCCGCGACCGCCATCGAGGATGCCAAAGAACCGGCCTTGTTCAGTGTGATGAGCGATCATCTTCACGCGCTTGAGCACCGACGCCCAGAACGTCAGGCCGGTGGTCAGGCCCCAGCAACCGAAGATGATCATCAACCCGGTCATCGACGGCGCGGTGGAATACCAAAGGCCCAGGGCGCCGGTGGCGACCAGCGAAAAGAAGATCAGAAAACGCGGGGCAATGCGGTCGGCCAGCCAGCCGCTGGGCAAGTAGCTGAGGAGGAAAATCGTGCCGAGCATCGAGTACAGATAACCCAGTTCGCTGTGGTTGATCTGGAACACTTCGAGCATGGTGGTCTGGTAGACCTGGCGCAGGTACAGGATCGGATAGATCGCACCGGCGGCCAGCACCAATAGCATCAGTTGGAAATAGCGACTTCCCTTGTCACTGTGGCTTTTTGAACCCGCGTTCGAACCCTGAACAGCGGCAGCAGTGGATGCATGCTTGGACATCTAGGAGACCTCGGGCAGCCCGGTGGTCCGGGCGCCCCTGATAATTGTTTTTATGGGTGCAGCGTGAGGCGTGTTGCGGGTGGATCAATACTTCATGACCACCAGACGGGTCTGGGTGAATTCGAGCATGCCGTGCTTGCCGTCATCGCCGCCCAGGCCCGAGCGTTTCCAGCCGGCGTGGAAGCCCTGGTACGGGTCCGCCGGGGTGCGATTGACGTACAACTCGCCGGCCTCGATGGCATTGGCAACTTTCATCGTGGTGCGGTAGTTCTCGGTGTACAGCACCGAAGACAGGCCGAACTGATGGTCGTTGGCCATGGCCAGCGCTTCGTCGATGTCGCGGTACTTGAGCACCGGCAACACCGGGCCGAAGATTTCTTCCTGGATGATTTCCATGTCCTGACGGCAGCCGCTGAGCAGGGTCGGCGGGTAGAAATGACCCTTGCCTTGCGGCAGCACACCGCCCGTTTCCAGTACAGCACCGGCAGCGATGGCGCGCTCGACCATGGCGTGAATGTTCTGTTGCGCACTGGCGTTGACCAACGGCCCCATCAAATTCGCATCGGTGGCGCGGTCGCCGAACTTCACGGCGCTGATTTTGGCTTTCAGCAGGGCGAGGAATTGCTCGTAGACACTTTCTTGCACGTAGACCCGCTCCACCGCCGTGCACAACTGGCCGCAGTGAGTGGTCTTGGAAGCAACGATCGCGGTAGCGGCGGCTTCAAGGTCGGCGTCGGCTTCGATGATCGCCGGGGTCTTGCCCCCCAACTCCAGCGATGGCTTGGCGATGTTGGCCTTGCAGTAATCGAGCACAATGCGCCCGGCGTTGACGCTGCCGGTCAGGGTGATCAAACCGACGGCTTTGTGCGTGCAAACGGCGGCGGCCGTGGCGTGGTCCATGGTCAGGATGTTCACCACGCCGGCCGGCAAACCGGATTGCTGCACCGCCTTGGCGATTTCGAACGCCGAGGTCGGGGTGTTGTTGCTCGGGCGCACCACCACGGTGTTGCCGGCAATCAACGCCGGGGCGATTTTGCGCAGCAACGTGTAGACCGGGTAATTGAACGGAATCAGGCACGCGACTACGCCAATCGGCTCGCGGTGCAGGAACAGGTTTTCGTTCGGGGTGTCGCTGGGAATGATTTCGCCTTCGATACGGCGCGCCCATTCAGCGTGGTAACGGGTGATCTGCGCCGCGTAACGGGCTTCGTTGCTGGCGTCGGCCACGCTTTTGCCCGATTCGGCGGCCAACGCTGCACCGATGTTTTCTGCGCGAGCATCGAGGGCGTCAGCGAAAGATCGCAGGTGTTCGGCGCGTTCGATGCTGGTGAGTTTGCCCCAGGTTTTTTGGGCTGCAGCGGCGGCTTCGACCGCATGGGTCGCTTCATCGGCAGTCGCCGCCGAGACGTGGCCCACCAGCGCTTCGGTTGCAGGGTTGAAAACTGCGATCAGCGCATCGCTGGCAGGTTCAATGAAGTGACCGTTAACAAAATTTCGCTCGAGTCGCATGTGCATCGCCCATCGTTGTTTTTATCCAGTTCTCGCAGTCTTGGCATCTGAACCGAGTTGAACAAACGATTTATTAAGCGATGTAACATTCGAAAAATGCAGGTTACCGACATTCCCTGTAGGAGCGAGGCTTGCCCGCGAAGGCGGTGTATCAGTCGACACGTTTATTGCCTGGCACACCGTCTTCGCGGGCAAGCCTCGCTTCTACAAGGGGTTTGCGGTGGTCAGAGGACGGCGGTCGAGGGCTCGAGCTGGCGTTGCGCCAACCAGATTTCTTCCTGCAACCACTGGCTGAACACCTGCAATTGCGGCATCAGCGTCTGCTCCGGCCGGGTCACCAGCCAGTAGGACTGATGACCTTCCACGTGCACGTTCAGCACTTGGGTCAACTGCCCGCTGGCCAGCTCCGAGGCGACCATGTGCCAGTCGGCGATGGTGATGCCCAACCCGTCGATGGCCGCGCGGATCGCCAGGTCGAGCAAGTCGAATTCATAGCCGCCCTGGGTATCGACACCGGTGATGCGCGCCGCGTCCAGCCAGTGTTTCCAGGTCAGGTAGCGCTGGTCCTCCCGGGCCAGTACGTGCAACAGGGTCAGGCGATTGAGATCAATGCCCTGCCCGCTCCACTCCCGCGCATACAAGGACGGTGCGCATACCGCGATGTGCCGTTCCTGGATCAGCAACGAACTGTCCAGCCCGTCCCATTCGCCATCACCAAAACGGATCGCGCAATCCAGCGTGCTGGTCTCGGCCAGGCTGTCCTGCAAACGAGTGGTGATGCTCAATTCCAGTTCCGGATGCTTTTCCCGCAGGCGTCCCAGGCGCGGCATCAGCCAGCGATTGGTAAAGGTCGGCGGCGCGTTGATGTGCAGGCGATTGGAATGGGTTTTTTGCTGGATGCTGCGCACGGTCAGTTCGATCTTGTCGAAGGACTGATGCAGCGCCCGCAGCAGAATTCGCCCTGCGCTCGTCAGTTCGAGGTGATGGTGGCGCCGCTCCAGCAGCGTCTCTTCGAGCTGTTCTTCCAGCTGACGCACCTGGCGGCTGACGGCGCTCTGGGTCACGTTCAACAACTCGGCAGCGCGGGTGAAGCTGCCCGTGCTGCCAGCCACTTCAAAGGCTTTCAACGCGTTGAGGCCGGGCATTTTTCGTTTCATGGAGGGCTCTCAAGACCAATGACAAGGCGCAAAGCATCCCACGCCTGCCGCGAATTGTCCTACAGGATTTTCTCAGTAACATGCATTTGGCGAAGGTTCTCTCACATTTTTTATCGTTTGTTCAACGCATCGCTGATCGCAAGACTGGCCGGCATCTCTAATAAAAATAACCGAGAGCCGCCCCATGCACTTCCCTGCTTCCCTGCGCCTAAGTTCGTCTTGCCTCGCTCTACTCTGCACGTTTGCGGCGCCCGCCATGGCGGTACAAGTGACCGACAACCTGGACCTTGGCGGAGCCATTCGTGCCCGATGGGATTACGACCCGGACCGTGACATTCAGAAGTTCGGCCTGGACACGGTGTTTCTCAGCGCCAAATACAACTCCGACACCTGGATCGGTGAGGCTCAGTACCGTTTCTACGGGCGGTCCTACCCTTATCAGTACACCAAAAACTACGGCGATATTCGCTTCGCCAAGTTCGCCTGGTCTGGCTACAAGTTCAATCCCGACCAGCAGGTGCAGGTGGGTTTGAACACGGTGCCATTTGGTTTGCAGCCGTACTTCGGCAGCACGTTCTACGAAACCCTGGGTAACGTCATCGGCCTGGAGGATGTGCAACAGATCGGCGCCAAGTACATCCAGCAAAGCGGTGACTGGAACCTTCAGGCCGGCTATTACCTGCGTCCGGCGTGGCAAGGCAAGGGCACCAGCAAAGGCGTGACCTATTCCAGCGTGGTCTCTGGCGCCGACAGCTACGTGACCGATGGCAGCGACAACCAGGAACGCAATACCGTGGTGTTGCGAGTGGCCAGGGCTCTGGACCTGGGCTCATGGAAATCCGAAGTAGGTCTTTCCGGCCTGAGCTCCACCCTGGAAAACAAAGACACCGGCAACGATGGTCGGCGCAATGCGGTGGCCGTGCATTACCTGGGCAAAAACGGCCCATGGGGTGTTCAGCTGCAAGCGGCACGTCAGCAGATGTCCCCGCGCAACGCCGGCACGGACGAACTGGTGACGCTGGGCGGTTACGACGGCACCTACAACGTCGCCAGTCGCGGCAATCTGTATGTGGCGGATGTGAGTTATGACGTCGCCGGCAAATACCTGTTCGATCAGGTCAGCGGCGTGAAGCTGTACGCCAACTACAGCGCCTTCGATAAATCCGCCGATGAGTTCAAGACGTCGCAGCGGTTGATCTTCGGCACCTCGTTCTCGTTCAGCAAACTGTGGATCGCGACGGAATGGATTTACGGCAAGAACGATCCGTACATCGGCGGTAGCAGCTACACCCAGAGTTTGGGGGCTGGCGGTAGCGACCAGTGGGAAAACCAGTTGTACATGAACATTGGGTATTACTTCTGATCCGGTATTTTTGGCGTCCTTGAGGACGCCTTCGCGGGCAAGCCTCGCTCCTACAGGGTTAAGCGCACACCTTTAGGAGCGAGGCTTGCCCGCGAAGACGCCAGCCCAAACAACACTTGCATCCACCCTTACCAGATAGTCAGATAGGCACCACAAAACCATCCAAAAACAATAAACCGACCCGACGCAACACCCGAGGCCGGTGCGGAGCCCTCCTCCCATGCGTCAACTGCCCTCGCTCAACATGCTGCGTGTCTTCGAAGAAGTCGCACGGCATCGCAGTTTCAGCCAGGCCGCCCTGGGCCTCAACGTCACTCAAGGTGCCGTCAGTCGCCAGATCAAACAGCTCGAAGACTACCTCGGCGTGGCACTCTTCATACGTACGCCCCAAGGCTTGTCACTGACCGAGACCGGTATTGCCCTCTCCCCGCATCTGGCGGAAGCCTTCGACCACATCGAACGCGCCCTGCAAGCCGTGCGCGTGCCGAACTTGCGTCAGCGCCTGCGCATTCTCGCGCCACCGACCTGGGCTACGCGCTGGTTGTCGGCGCACTTGCGGGTGTTCTGCCAGCGCTATCCGGATATCAGCCTGAGCGTAACCAACCAGGCCGGCCACGACAGCCTCGCGGAAATCGATTGCCACATCCGCTTCGGCCTCGAAGCCGCCAGCCATTGCAGCAGTCAGTTGCTGGTGATGGAACGGCACATCGCCGTGGCCAGCCCGGAGCTGTTCAACGACGGGCAAGCCCCGGATCTGCGGCAGTTTCCGTTGCTGCACATCTTGCACGACGGCAAGCGTTTAAAGGTCTGGGAGAACTGGCTGGCCGCGATGGGCCGGGACGATGTCGATGCCGGGCAAGGCCTGGAATTCAGCACCCTGGATCAGGTGATCCACACCGCGCTGGCGGGCGGTGGATTGGCGGTGATTGATCGGCAGATGATCGAGAAGGAACTGGCCAATGGCAGTTTGTTGCCGATCACCCCGGTGGAAGTGATCGGGCCATATGGGTATTGGCTGGATGTGGCGAACGACAAGCAAGGGTTGTCGAAAGTACGGTTGTTTACGCAGTGGTTGGAACTGGTCAGTAATCCCTGAAAACACACAACCTGTAGCAGCTGCCGAGCCCGCGAGGCTGCGTCCGGCTGCGAAGCGGTCGTAAACCCTGAATACGCGGTTTGTCTGAAGCACCGCGGTACATGGTTTTACGACTGCTTCGCAGTCGGACGCAGCCTCGCAAGCTCGACAGCTGCTACAGAAGACGGTGGTGAGCCTCGATTAGACCGGTGCTGCGACTTTCACGGCGACCGACGCACCTCCTTCCACCGGACTCTGCGCCTTGCACGCCTGGCTCAGCGTCAACGATTTAGTCTCCGGCGCCCAGGCCCAGGACAGCAACGCCCCCAGCGCCAGAATCGCCGCCAGAATGCCCATTGTCGGGCTCAAGCCAATCCCCGCTACGCTCACCGGCAACAGGAACGTGCTCACCGCCGAGCCCAAACGGCTGACGGCAGTCGCCAGGCCAATTCCGCTGGCCCGCACTTCAGTCGGGAAGCTCTCGGCCGGGAATACCCCCACCAGGTTGCTCACCGCCGACAACACCAGCGTGAACAAGCCAAACACCAACACCATCAAGAACGCCGCGCTACTCGGCAACACCGCCAACATGAATAACGCGACGGCCAGGATGATGAACGAGTTGATCAAGAACCCGCGGCGGGAGAATTTGATCGTGCACCAGATCCCGATCAGCGCACCGAGGATCAGCAGCATGTTCAGCATCAGCTCAGTGCCAAAACCTTCGGCCAGGCCCATCTTCTGCAGAATCGACGGCAGGAACGTGTAAATGGCGAAGTACGGCATCACGATGCAGACGAAGAACAGGCAGTTGAACGCGGTGCGTTTGCGGTATTCACGGCTGAACAGCACGGCGTAGCCGGAACGGGATTCGGTGGATTGGGTTTCGTCGAGTTCGACGTTGTCACCCAGGTGTTTCTTGACGATCGCGCGCGCCTCGGCGATTCGACCCTGGTTCACCAGCCAGCGCGGCGACTCCGGAGTGCCAATGCGGGCAATCAGGATCAACGCCGCCGGGATGGCCGACGAGGCCAGCATCCAGCGCCAGGCATCGTCGCCAAGGCTGAGCATGGCGGTGCCGACGAAGGTGGCCGCGACGTAGCCGAAGGTCCAGATCACGCTGAACGAACCGAGCAGCACACCGCGATGCTTCTTCGGTGCGAACTCGGCCAGCATGGCGTGGCCGACGCTGAAGTCACCCCCTAGCCCGATACCGATCAACACCCGGCAGAGAAACAGGCCCATGGCTGTCTCGGCGTAGAACTGCATGACCGAGGCAATGGTGATCAGCACGAAGCTGACCAGGAAGATTTTCTGCCGGCCGACCTTGTCGGAAATCCAGCCGAAAAAAAGACTGCCGAGAAACAGACCGATCAGTGCCGAAGCGCCGATCAATCCTTGCCAGAACGCATCCAGCTGCATTTGCGGACTGAGCAACGTGAACGCGATTCCGATCAGGCCGAGGATGTAGCCGTCGGTGAAGTGCGCGCCGAAGGTCAGTCCGGCGATTTTGAGGTGGAAGCGCCCGATGGGCAGGTCGTCGATTTTTACCGGTTGTACGGACATGTAAGTCTCCAATTGTTGTTATTGACGGAGAAATGAAACCGATAGCTTTACCCTGTAGGAGCGTGGCTTGCCCGCGAAGGCGGCGTGTCAGTCGACATTGAGTTGCCAGACACTCCGCCTTCGCGGGCAAGCCTCGCTCCTACAGGGTTGTGTGGGGTTTAGAGGCCGCCCATCAGCAGGTATTTGATTTCCAGGTAGTCATCCAGACCGTACTTCGAACCCTCGCGACCCAGGCCCGATTCCTTGATGCCACCGAACGGCGCCACTTCCGTGGAAATGATCCCTTCGTTGATTCCGACCATGCCGGCTTCCAGGCCTTCGGCCATGCGCCAGACACGGCCGATGTCGCGGCTGTAAAAGTAAGCGGACAAACCGTAGGGCGTGTCGTTGGCCTTTTGCAGCACTTCGGCTTCGTCCTTGAAGCGGAAGCAAGCGGCCACCGGCCCGAAGGTTTCGTCCTGGGCGATCAGCATGTCGCTGTTGGCTTGCGCGAGGATGGTCGGCTCATAAAAAGTGCCGCCGAGCGCATGGCGACGGCCGCCGCACAACAGCTTCGCGCCCTTCTGCAGCGCGTCGCTTACGTGCAGTTCAACCTTGGCCAGCGCTGCCGCATTGATCAAAGGGCCCTGCTCGGTCTCACCGTCCAGCGCACTGCCGACGCGCATCGCCGCCACGGCTTCGGCGAGTTTGCCGGTGAAGGCTTCGTAGACGCCGTCCTGAATGAAGAAGCGGTTCACGCAGACGCAGGTTTGCCCGGTATTGCGGAATTTCGAGGCCATCGCGCCTTTGACGGCGGCGTCCAGATCGGCATCGTCGAACACGATAAACGGCGCGTTGCCACCCAGCTCCAGCGAGACTTTTTTCAGTGTGTCCGCCGCTTGGCGCATCAGCAATTTGCCGGTGCGGGTGGAGCCGGTGAACGACAGCTTGCGGACGATACCGGAGGCTTGCAGCGCGCCGCCAATGGCCACGGCGTCGCCCGAAACGATGTTGAACACACCCGCTGGAATCCCGGCCTGCTCGGCCAGTACCGCCAGGGCAAAGGCCGACAACGGCGTCTCTTCCGATGGCTTGAGAATCATCGTGCAACCCGCCGCCAGCGCCGGGCCGACCTTGCGGGTGACCATGGCCAGCGGGAAATTCCAAGGGGTGATAGCTGCAACCACACCGATGGCTTCCTTGACCACGATGATCCGTGCATCGGCCTTGTGGCTCGGGATCACGTCGCCGTAAGCGCGTTTGGCCTCTTCGGCAAACCACTCCAGAAAGCTCGCGGCGTAGACCACTTCGCTCATGGCTTCGGCCAGCGGCTTGCCCTGTTCGCGGCTGAGCAAGGTCGCCAGGTCCTTCTGGTTGCTCAGCATCAGCTCGCTCCAGCGCTTGAGCTTCTTACTGCGTTCCTTGGCGGTCAACTTGCGCCAGGCCGGCAAGGCGCGGTTGGCGGCGTCGATGGCCAGGTTGGTGGCATCGGCGCCGGCCTTTTGTACTTCAGTAATCAACTCACCGTTGGCCGGGTTGAACACCGGGTAGGTCGGACCACCGCTGGACCATTGACCGTCGATGAAATTGCCGTTACGGATCAGCGCGCTCATGCCACAGCCTCAGTCAGATTGAAGCGTTCCAGACCCGGACGGGCCGAACGCAAGATGCGCTTGCCGGCGGTGTAATCGTTGATCACGTCGCACGGGGTGTAATTGCGTTCCAGCTCGTGCAGCTCCTCGGCGTCGAGTCTGGTGTCCAGCGCGGCCAGGGCACTGTCGAATTGCTCGGTGGTGTCGGCGCCCACCAGCATGCAATCCACGCCCGGATGGTTGGCGACCCAGGCCTGGGCGATCTGTGCATTCGACACACCACGGGCCCGGGCCACGCGCTGTACCGAATGGGCGATCTGGAACGAGGCTTCGTCGCTGTACATCTGCTGGGTGAAGAAGTCGGTCTGGTTGCGGGTCGACTGCACGTCGCCAGTGAGCAAGCCGCGGGCCAGCGGGCTGAACACCGAGACGCCCAAGCCCTGATCGCGGCAGAACGGGATCATCTCGCGCTCTTCTTCGCGGTAGGCGCAATTCAGTTGTAACTGCATGTTGATCGGTTTGACCCAACCGTTGCGCTCGCAGGCCAAGAGGATCTTCGCCAGTTGCCCGGTGAGCATGGTCGACACGCCGATGTAACGGGCCTTGCCGGAACGCACTATGTCGTTCATGGCGCTCATGGTTTCTTCAACCGGTGTGTTCACGTCGAAGTAATGCAGCATGAACACATCGACGTAATCCATGTTCAGGCGCTTCAGAGAGGCGTCGATGCTGTCCATGATGTGCTTACGCGAATGGCCGCTGGCG
Source organism: Pseudomonas sp. RT6P73 (assembly GCF_054897715.1). Taxonomy (NCBI): domain Bacteria; kingdom Pseudomonadati; phylum Pseudomonadota; class Gammaproteobacteria; order Pseudomonadales; family Pseudomonadaceae; genus Pseudomonas; species Pseudomonas sp. RT6P73. The sequence goes on from NZ_JBUBUV010000002.1 coordinate 3,077,944, forward strand.
TTGATCCCGGTCCGGGTGCCGTAGCCGACCTTGGTGGTGATGACCAGGTCTTCGCGACGGGCCAGGCGCTTGACGATGCGCCCGACGACTTCCTCGCCGACACCGGCCGAATAGAAGTCGGCGAGGTCGATGAAGTTCACGCCGTTGTCTAGCGCGTGCGCAACGATCGGTTCGCTCTTCTTCTCATCGAAGATCCACGGCTTCCAGTCCGGGGTGCCCATGTTCATGGTGCCCAGGCACAGGCGGGAAACTTGCAGGCCGGAGTGGCCAAGACGAATGTATTGCATGGCGCGGACCTCAGGCTTTTGGCGTGTAGAAAGGGTTGCTGATGTGATTGACCACATCCGCCAGTTGCGCGGTTTCCGGCTTGCCGGTCAGCGCCGCCCGGATCGCCGTGCGGCAGGCGTTGTAATTGTTCAGGTAGACCGCATCCAGGTCGTCGCAGGACGGGTTGACCCAGTTGGCGGTGACGATCGCCCACTCGTCTTCGGCTTCCGGCGGCAAGGTGCCGTCGAGCAGCGCCTCCAGAACAGCCTTGGCGATCCCGGCCTGAGACGCGCCCCAGGTGGCGTTGCCGTGCAGGTCGCTGCTGATCGCGGCTTTGTTGACGTAAAGGGTCATCGGCTTGACCGGGATGTTCGGCTGGGCGATGACCATGAATGGGCAATGGCCCTGGCTCGGCGACGCAAGGCTGTTGGCAAACGCCTGCCCCGCCGGACCGTTGCGCGGGCCGATCAGAATATTGATGTGTGCGGCGTTCACGCCTGGGCCTTCGAAGCCTTCACCGATGTACAGGTCGAGTTCTTTCATGAGTTGTTACTCTTCAGGGATTTTGGGTGATCAGAACCGCACGCAGACCGTGGAGGTCGCGTGGCATTGGTCGGGGGTCGAAGAGCGAAGGACGTGGCGGAGGGAATCAGTCATGGGTGCAAACGCTCTTTTTTGTTGTTGATGAGCTGTGTTTGCGATTTTTTAACACTGGGGGACTGAGGGGCTGTAACCATTAAAAGTCATGGGGGTATGACTTCAAGTCATACCCTGAAATACATAGCCCCGTAGGAGCAGAGCTTGCTCGCGAAAGCGGTGTGTCAGGCAACGATGATGTCGGCCGACACACCGCTTTCGCGAGCAAGCTCTGCTCCTACAGGGGTCGCGTTGTATTGGATTATTGCGACATGTTGTCCTTCTTCATGGTGTCCTTGGACATGGCGTCTTTTTTCATTTCATCCTTCTTCATCGAATCCTTGGACATGGCGTCTTTTTTCATCGTGTCCTTGCTCATGGCATCCTTTTTCATCGTGTCTTTTTTCATGGCGTCCTTGGACATCGAATCTTTGCTCATGCTGTCATTGCTCATGCCGTTGGTAGTTTCGGCGGCAAATACGCTGGCAGCGCCCACGGCGAGGCACATGGACAGAACGACGGTGGTTAATTTTTTCATGATGAAACTCCTTGAAGCGCAGGTGGTGGACGAGTGAACTTGTCGGGCGCCATCAGCTGCCACCGAACCAGTTGTAGCCCTGGTCTTCCCAGTAGCCGCCGCTGTAGGTGTTGCTGACGAAAATCGCCTGGATATGCTTGGGGTTTTTGTAGCCGAGCTTGGTGGGCATGCGCAGCTTCATCGGGAAGCCGTATTCGCGCGGCAGCACCGCGCCGTCATAGGTCAGCGCCAACAAGGTTTGTGAGTGCAGCGCGGTCGCCATGTCGATGCTGGTGTAGTAATCGTCGGCGCATTTGAAACCGACATATTTGGCATCAGTGTCGGCACCGACCCGTTTCAGGAAATCGCTGAACCGCACGCCGCCCCAGCGTCCGATCGCGCTCCAGCCTTCGACGCAAATATGCCGGGTGATCTGCTCGTTCTGCGCCATAGTGCGCAGCTCTTCGAGGCGCCAGCTGCGTTTGTCGGCGACCAGTCCGGTGACTTCCAGTCGATAGCTTTCTTCCTCGACGATCGGCGCCTCGTCGATGCCGTAGAAGGCATTGAAGGGAAACGGCCGGGTGATCATCGACGCTGGATAGGTCGGCGCCAGCGCGTTGGGGTTGAACAGCCAGCCCTGCACCCGATCGTTGAACCGCGACATGGACGACAACGCGGTCTCGACGCTGTCGTTGTCGGTGATGTTGCAGCCAGACAACAGGGCCACGCCACCGAGGGTCAGCCCACGCATCAGGAACGAGCGACGTGAGCGGTCCTCGATTTGTGGCGCAATGATTTTCCGGGCGTCTTTCAGGATGGAAGACTCGTCCAGACCTTCGATGCGCTGTTTCATACGGGCTCCTTGCGACCGACGATCATGGCCAACAGCGTTTTAGGCACGAGCGCGACCATCACCAGATGCACTGCCACGAAGGCCATCAACAGCGTCATCGCGATGAAGTGCACATGGCGCGCGGTTTCGTAGCCGCCGAGCAGTTCACGCAACAGCGGAAACTGGACGGACTTCCATAACACCAGCCCGGAGATCACCAACAGCGTGATGTCGACCATCACGAACAGGTACGCCAGCCGTTGCACCTGGTTGTAATGTCTCAAGTCGGCATGCCCCAGCCGGCCGCGTAATGCGGCCCACAGGTCGTGCAAAACGCCTTTTGGCGACACGGGGAAAAAGCGTCGTGACAGACGGCCACTGGCGAGGTTGATGATCAGGTAGACGAGACCGTTGATGGCGAGGAACCACATCGCAGCGAAATGCCATTGCAACGCACCGCCGAGCCAGCCGCCCAAGGTGATGCCTTTGGGGAAACTGAAGTCGTACAGCGGCGACGCGTTGTAGATGCGCCAACCGCTGGTGACCATGACCAGCACCGCGAGGGCGTTCAGCCAATGGGTGAGCCGTAGCCAGCGTGGGTGCGTGCTGACCGTGGGCGAATCAGGCAACTGCGACATGATGGGCTCCCGGCGGTTGTTGTTTGTTGTTGTTGTTGTTGTTGTTGTTGTTGTTGGAGCCGAGTATGGGAGCCGACAAGTCGCCAAATCCTCACGTAAAGTTAAATTAACCGTGATAACTCTTAATCCCCGGCAGCGGCCCTTGCGCCGCAATTGTGGTTAAAATGCCGCCCCCTCAAATGACCGACCCGACCCGATGAATTCAGAAGCGCTCACCACCCTCCACGATCATCTGCTGACCGCATTGGCAACGGCACCCGCAGAAACCCGCCGGCTGTTCCACGGTCGTGGACGCTGCTGGCCGGGGCTGGAGCAGTTGACCGTCGACTGGCTGCAGGGCGTGGTGCTGGTGTCGCTGTTCAAGGAACCTGAAGCGGCGCAGCTGGAAGATTTGAAGCAGTTGCTGATGTCGGTCACTGAGTCGGCGCAGTGGAAAAAATCAGGGGCGCATACCCTGCTGCTGCAACACCGCTACCTGCTGCAAAGCACCACCGAATGGCTACTTGGGGAAGCGATTGAGGAATTGATCATCACCGAAGGCGGTTTGCGTTATCGCGTGGACCTGGGCCGCAAGCAGAACACCGGGTTGTTCCTCGACATGCGTTATGGCCGTGATTGGGTGCGGGCGAATGCCGATGGCAAGCGCGTGTTGAATCTGTTCGCCTACACCTGCGGCTTTTCAGTCGCCGCCATCGAGGGTTGCGCCGAGCACGTGGTCAATCTGGACATGTCCAGCCCGGCCCTGAACCGTGGTCGCGACAACCATCGGCTCAATGGCCACGACATGAGCAAGGTGAGTTTTCTTGGCCACGACTTGTTCAAGTCCTGGGGCAAGGTGATCGGCAAAGGACCTTACGACCTGGTGATCATCGACCCGCCGTCGTTTCAGAAAGGCAGTTTTCTGCTGACCAAGGACTACCAGCGCGTGTTGCGTCGGCTGCCGGAGTTGCTCAGCCCTGAGGGGACGGTGCTGGCGTGCATGAACGATCCGGCGTTCGGGGCGGACTTCCTCATTGAGGGTGTGATGCGTGAAGCGCCAGGTTTGCGGTTTGAGCGGCGGCTGGAGAATCCGCCGGAGTTTCCGGATGCTGATGTTGAGTGCGGGTTGAAGGCGTTGGTGTTCAAACTGGGGAGCTAAGTGCTGTTCACTGTGGGAGCGGGCTTGCCCGCGATGAGGCCGTCAGATCCAACATTGATTTCGTCAATTACATTGCCATCGCGGGCAAGCCCGCTCCCACAGGGATCTGTAGCGGACCCAAGATATGTAGGCGGCCTCGGATTCAACGCGGCTGCAACACCAGCGCAAACAGCTCGCCGTGACCGTTCACGTTGAGCTTGTGATAGAGATTGCGTCGATGCACCTTCACCGTCTCCGGGGAGATGCCCATTTGCTGGGCGATGGCTTTGCTGGAGAAGCCCTGGAGAATCAGTCGCGCCGTTTCTACTTCCCGCATGGACAATCGCGCGTCGAAGCGATCCAGCAAGGTCGCCAGATCGCCGGCCACGGCCTCGGCTGTCGTGCCTTCCGGCGGCATCAACTGCAGATGCCGGCGCATTGCCGACAGTACCCAATCCCGCACGCACAGCAGACGTCCCTGCTCTTCGAGGGTGAACCGCGTCGAGCGCCCCAGCGATAAACCGAGCACGGCGCCGTCGATGTTGACCATGAACTGCAATTCGTCACCGCCCACCACCGAGCGAAAGTAGCTCAGGTAATACTCGCTTTGCTGAAACTGGTCGGGGGCCACCGAATCCAGGCCGTGCAAGCCATCGGCAATGCCGGCACAAGCGGCCTGGTAAAACGGATCGAGCAGGTACATGCCAGCGCTGTAGTCCGCCAGTTCTTCTTGCTCGGTGGCGCCACCTTTTGAGTCGAAGTCGATCAGCAAGCGTGGCACCCGCCCCGCCCTCATAACCGCGACCAACGCGTTGTCCAGTGGCACCAGCAGCCGCAGCGTGTCGACCAGCGCGCGCCAGAAACCGTCCTGACCCAACGCGCCAAATACCCGCGCCAGCCCCTGGTGCACCGGCAACTCTTTCAACAACGCGTCCACGCACTACCCCTTTCGAGTAACCCATGATGGGAATGGGTGAGTACCCCGCCTGCCGATACGCTGCAAGCACCTGTTCATCACCGGCCTACAGCAGGCCAGGAGTGCCGCATCATGAGTCGTCCCCGTCAACAGATCAATCTTGGACTGAGCGCCTGTTTGTGCGTTTCGTTGTCGGCGGTGGCTGCCGAGGGTCCCACGGTTCATGTCTACAACTGGTATGACTACATCGGTCCCACCACCCTGCACGACTTCAAGCGCGACACCGGTATCGAGCCGGTCTACGACACCTTCGACAGCGCCGAAGTGCTCGAAGGCAAACTGCTGACCAGCCGCAGTGGGTACGACGTGGTGGTGGCGAGCAACTTCAGCCTGCCGACCCTGATCAAGGCCGGAGCCCTGGCGCCACTGCCCCGCGCACAGATGCCGGACTTCAAGAACATGGACACCGACTTGCTGGCGAAACTGGCCAACAACGATCCAGGTAACCAATACGCGGTGCCGTACCTGTGGGGCACCAACGGCATCGGCTACAACATCGACAAGGTGCGTGCCGCGTTGGGTGACAAGGCGCCAGTGGATTCATGGGACCTGGTGTTCAACGAAGAGAACCTGGCCAAGCTCGGCCAGTGCGGCGTGGCGATGCTCGATTCGCCGTCGGAAATGCTGCCGGTCGCTCTGCACTACCTGGGTTTGCCACCGAACAGCACCAACCCCGCGGACTACAAAAAGGCCGAAGCGCTGCTGCTCAAACTGCGTCCGCACATTGCCTACTTCAACTCGTCGAAGTTCATCAGCGACCTGGCCAACGGCAACATCTGCGTGGCGGTGGGTTGGTCCGGCGCGATGCTCGAAGCCAGGAAAAATGCCGAGCAGGCCAACAACGGCGTGAAGATCGCTTACAGCCTGCCGAAGGAAGGTGCGCCGGTCTGGTTCGATACGCTGGTGTTGCTCAAGGACGCACCGCATCCGGAGCAAGGCCTGGCCTTCATCGACTACCTAATGCGCCCCGAAGTCATCGCCCCGGTCAGCGATCACCTGTCCTACCCCAACGGCAACCGCAGCGCGACACCGCTGGTGGCCGAAGCGACCCGCAACAACCCGGCTGTTTATCCGTCGGCCGAAGCGCTGGCCACGTTGTTCACCCTTCAGCCGTTGCCGCCTGCCACTGAGCGGGTGCGCACGCGGATCTGGAGCAAGGTGAAGAACGGGCAGTAACCGCAACGAGACTTGTAGCAGCTGGCGAAGCCTGCGTTCGGCTGCGAAGCAGTCGTCTTTTCAGAGCACTCGGTATGTCAGGCGTACCGAGCAAGCCGGTTTTACGACTGCTGCGCAGCCGAACGCAGGCTTCGCCAGCTGCTACAGGGATCGCGTCAGCCACGCATTTTTTGAATGAATTGAAGATGAGAAAAACGATGAAACCACGTGCCCGCGATTTGAATATCCAATTCGGCCAACTGCAACCCGGCCCCCTGAACGCCATCACCGATGTGCCCGGCGTGCGCGTCGGCCATAGCGATGTGCGTGGCCGCACGGCCAATGGCCGCGACATCTACACCGGCGTAACCCTGATCGAACCTCGCGTCGGGTCCACCAATCAGCAACCGTGTTTTGCCGGTGTCCATGTGCTCAACGGCAACGGCGACGCCACGGGTCTTGAGTGGATTCGTGAAGCCGGGCTGCTGACCAGCCCGATCGCCTTCACCAACACCCACAGCCTGGGCGTGGTGCGTGATGCGCTGATTGCTCTGGATCGAGAAGCTCAGCCCGATGACGGGCGACTTTACTGGAACATGCCGGTGGTGCTGGAGACCTTCGACGGTCTGCTCAGCGACATCAACGGCTTTCATGTGAAGCCCGAGCATGTGGCCGAGGCCCAGTGCAATGCCGCGGGCGGACCGGTGATGGAAGGCGCGGTGGGCGGCGGCAGCGGGATGATCTGTCACGAATTCAAGGGGGGCATCGGCACGTCGTCGCGGCAATTGAGCAAGGCTCAGGGCGGCTGGACCGTCGGCGCCATCGTCCAGGCCAACCATGGCATTCGCAATGAGCTGCGTGTCGATGGTTACCCGGTCGGGCGCTATATGGAGCAGGCTGACTCACCGTTCCTCAGGGCATCGCTGCCGTATCCGGGAATGGGCTCGATCGTCGTTTGCCTGGCCACCGATGCGCCGCTGCTGCCGCATCAATGCACGCGTCTCGCACAGCGCGCCAGCCTCGGGCTTGCGCGTACCGGCGGCGGCAACGAAGACCACAGCGGCGATATCTTCATCGCCTTCGCCACCGGCAACCAACACGTGCCACCGGCCGCATATGAAGGCAAAGGTGCGCCCACCTGCGACAACCTGAGCATGGTCAACAACGACCACATCAGCGAGTTGTTTTTGGCCGCGACTGAAGCGGTGGAGGAAGCGATTATCAACGCCCTGCTGGCCGCTGAAACGACTGAAGGCAACGGCCACACCGTGCCGGGACTGGACGCAAAAACACTGCTCAAGGCGATGCGTCAGGCCGGTTGGCCAGGAGAAACAGGCGGGATCTGAAGACTCGGTTTAACGATGACGCCCGATGCACTGCATCGGGCGGCTATCGCTTATTTATCCAGGATCAACAGTGGTGTGCCTTTTTTCACGAGGTAAGTCGCCAGCTCCGAGGCCTTGCCGTCACCGACGTTCTTCGCGACGTGCGATGTGCCTGCGGGGATGTACAAGGAGTCGCCGGCCTTAAGCGTGATCGGCGCCCGCCCTTCAAGCTGATACTCGAATGTGCCCGAGATCACGTAAGCGACTTCCACCCCAGGGTGCGAATGCTTGGGGGATACGACGCCCGGGTCGAAATCGACACGAACCTGAATCACCTCACCCTTGGAAATGTCGAGGTCCTGGCGTACCAGGTCCGTGCGGTGAAGGCCTGTCTGCCAGCTTTTCGCCGGAGTGGCTTGCGCGGGCGCTTTTGCTTCTTCAGCCGCGAATGCATTGAGTGAAACGGCGGCAGCCAGGGCGATGCCGAGCAGGCCTGCGGTGTGACGGGATTTGATACGGGACATCGCAATTCTCCAAAGAAAGCCGCGGTTGCGGTGGCTTCATTAGGAGGTCGCGGTGTATCGCGCAGGTGTCGAGAAAAGCGTGGTTTTGTATGCCCAGGTAACTGCCGGCGTCGGAGATACGTTCGGATACAACCGCGGGCGCACTTCAGTGCGGTACGCCCAGTTTGGTCACGATGTCTTCTGGCTTGAGAGGTCGTCCGTCTGTTGAAACCAATTGCAGCTTCTGGATCGGCTGACGATCTTTTGCGTCGACCATGACGGACCCCGCTTCGCCCGGCTCGTACAAAAACTCGTTGCCCCACTGCGACAAGGCAATGAGGACGGTCTGCAAGGCCCTGCCCTTTTCGGTCAGCACATACTCCTTGTAAATACTGCCGTCAGCGGCCGGTTCCATGCGCATCACACCTTCTGCCACTAAGCCTTTGAGACGGGTGCTCAGAATGTTTTTCGCGACATTCAGGCTTTTCTGAAAATCACTGAAGCGCTTCGTGCCAGAGAGCGCATCACGAATGATCAGCAACGACCACCAGTCGCCAATCAGATCCAGGGATCGAGCGACTGGACAGGGATTGCCCTGCAAGCTTTTGCGCTTCACGTAAACGAACCTCCAACAAAAGGGTGCCAACGCTGATGTAAATGTTTCAGCCGGCAAGTGGTTGCATAATACAACCAACGCTGGTAAAAATCACAGCACTTAGTTTCATTACAAAACCAGTAACCCGTTCTCTGTGCCATACGCACAGCCACTTCGTCATCAATGGTTGCATTATAAAACCGTAGGAGTTTCCCAATGAAACTGGCTGGAAAAACTGCATTCATCACCGGCGGCAACAGCGGCCTCGGCCTGGCCACCGCCAAACTGTTCATCGCTGAAGGCGCAAAAGTGGCGATCACCGGTCGCAGTCAAAAAACCCTGGATGAAGCCCGGGAGGCGCTGGGGCCAAACCTGCTGGCGATCAAGGCAGACCTGACCGACGTGAAAGAGATCGAGCGCGCCGTATCAGAAGCGGTCGCGGTATTCGGCAAGCTGGATATCGTGTTCGCCAATGCCGGCATTGCGGGCTTGACCCCGGTCGGCGGCACCACGCTGGAAACGTTCCAGAACATCATCAACACCAACCTCACCGGCACGTTTTTTACCGTGCAAGCGGCCGAACCGCACCTCAACCCGGGGGCTTCGATCATTTTGAACGGGTCAGTGCACGCCGACATGGGCTGGCCGGCATACAGCGCCTACGCCGCCACCAAAGGCGCCGTTCGCTCGATGACACGAGTGATGGCCGCAGAATTTGCTCCACGTGGCATTCGCGTCAACCAGATCACGCCCGGGGCTGCACGTACGCCGGTCTGGAACCCGCACGCCGCCTCGGTTGGAATGGATGCACTGGAGGAAAAACTGAAGACCACCATCCCCCTCGGTCGCATCGGTGAAGCGCATGAAGTCGCCACCGTCGCCTTGTTTCTCGCTTCCAGCGATTCTTCAAACGTCGTAGGCGCAGAGATAGTCGTCGATGGCGGTGCAACCAGTTCGCCTCTGGGCGCACCGGCTCACAGAAAAAACTGGCAGGCGTAACGGGTTTGTATCGGTGTGTATGTTCGCTGACGATCTTACACAGCGTTACACAACCACAGGATCAGGACACATAGGCACTACATAAAGGTGAAAAAGTGGGGGCCTCACCCCTTCGCCCAAAGAACCGGCGGCAACAGGTGAGGCCCCCAACCTCTAGCAGGAACCCCGTCATGATCAATGAAATCGACACCGTGCTCTATACCGGCAAGACCCACACGATTGGCGGCCGCAACGGCGAGTCGCGAAGCGACGATGGACGTCTGGACATCAAGCTTTCCCCGCCCGGCTCTTCAGGCGCCGGGACCAATCCGGAACAGCTGCTGGCTGCAGGTTGGTCAGCCTGTTTCATCGGTGCAATCGGTAAAGCAGCTGCCGCGTTGAAGGTGACTTTGCCGAGTAACGTCGCCGTTGATGCCGAAGTGGATCTGGGCAAGACCGAAAACGCTTTTTTCCTCCAGGCGCGCCTCAATGTCAGCCTTCCAGGCCTTGAGCCTGCTGTTGCACGGACGTTGGTCGATGCCGCGCACCAGACCTGCCCGTACTCCAAAGCGACCCGTGGCAACATCGACGTCACGATCAATCTGGTCTGATTCAGGCACCCACTGCGGCCTGCCTTCCCGGCAGGCTGTAGCTGATAGCAGTTTTCCATCCTGCCACTTTTGCGCAAGGACGAAATCGGTCTAAAAAGCCCGGTATGCGCTGCGCAGCCTTTGCTATTCTAAATTCTGTAGGTGAAGACGCAGACTGATGCGCAAGAGGATAGCGAGGAAGCGTGGGGCGCGCTCCTAAGGGTACACGGTTAGAAAGATCTCCGAGGTGAGGTCCAGCCCTTATGCCGTGTGAAGCAGGACAGCACAAAACTGTTCTGTCAGAAGCCTGATAAACCTTGTAAGCCAGAGACCAGCGCTGGCCACCTACTCGATTCCGAAGCCCGCCCTGTGCGGGCTTTTTCGTTGCGCAGAATCGGGAGCCATGCCACCTCCGCAGTCATTCGACCATTCGTCGCCAAGTCCCCCTTCCCCCTCTTGACTTGGATTGGCGACTGCGAGAGTATTATTTCTATCGCATACGACACAAACGCATACGATACATAAACAAGCCCTAATGCACCTTTGAGGATTCACCCCATGAGCAAGATCGAAAAAGTCCTGGCCTCCGGCAAAACCCACACCACCATGAGCAGCAATGGCACCACTTCCCGCGGCCATAACGGCAGCCTCGACATCGTGCTTTCGTCGCCCGGCAACGCCAAGCCAGTCCACGAATTCGAAGGCACCCAACCGCACCCGAAAGCCGAGCAATTGTTCGCCGGTGCATGGTCGGCCTGCTACATCGCCGCCGTCGGTCTTGCCGCCAAGCAGCGCAACGTTGAGCTTCCATCCGATTTGTCCGTCGATATCGAAGTCGACCTGGGCCAGACCGGCGACGCTTACTTCCTCCAGGCACGCCTGACACTGCGCGCTCCAGGCCTGGATCACGGTGTAGCGACGGAAATCGCCCACGCAGCTGACCAGATCTGCCCGTACTCGAAAGCAACACGCGGCAACATCGACGTGGCCCTGAACGTTCTCACGGCCTGAAATACCGGGAAGCTTTAGTACCCTTTTGCATGTGTAGAAGCATCTTATATATCGCATGCGATGTAAGCGCATACGAACATCAACCTTATTGAAACATTCAGGTAATCACCCATGAGCAAGATCGAAAAAGTACTGGCCACCGGCAAAACCCACACCACCGCCAGCCGCACCGGCAACACCTCGCGCGGCCATAACGGCAGCCTCGACATCGCCATCTCGTCGCCCGGCAACGCCCAGCCTGCGCACGTGTTCGCCGCAACCCAGCCGCACCCGGCCGCCGAGCAACTGTTCGCCGGCGCTTGGTCGGCCTGCTACACCGCCGCCGTCGGGCTGGTGGCCAATGACCTGAACGTGGTGCTGCCGGCGGACATGTCCGTCGACATCGAAGTTGACGTCGGCCAGACCGGTGCGCAGTACTCCCTTCAAGCTCGCTTGACCCTGCGTGTACCCGGCCTCGCAGACGACATTGCGAAAACACTGGCGCACACCGCCGACCAGATCTGCCCGTACTCGAAGGCAACGCGCGGCAACATCGACGTGGACTTGAACGTCCTCACGGCGTGATGCACGGCACGGAGGGTTCGACTCCCTGCGTCGAACCTGCCCTTGCCGTTTATCAAGTCCCGGCTTAGAGCACTTACGACACCATCGCACACGAGGTATATTTCACGCAGGCGACAAAGCCGTCTTTGACGAACGAGGCAACACATGAAATCCACCGACAAAACGGTACCCGAAGACCTGAAGCTCTCCGACTTCCTGTGTTTTGCGGTCTATTCAACCAACCTCGCGTTCGGCAAGGCGTACAAGCCGATCCTCGAACACCTGGGCCTGACCTACACGCAATACATCACCATCGTTGCGCTGTGGGAGCAGGATAATCAGACCGTCGGCAGCCTCGGCGAAAAGCTGTTTCTTGAATCGAACACGCTCACGCCGATCCTGAAGAAACTGGAAGCGATGGGCTTCCTGCAACGCCAGCGCGACCCTGAGGACGAGCGTCAGGTGCGCATCAACCTGACGAAACAAGGCAAGGCGTTGCGCGAAGACCAACCGGAAAACGGCCTCGCCGGCGCGACGGGCCTGACGCAAGACGAGTTCACGTTACTGCAGAAGGCGATCGTGACCCTGCGCAACAACCTGATCAAATCAATGAACACTGAGGAGTAAGCGCTATGACCACGCAAACTGAAACCGCAATCCTGGCCGGTGGCTGCTTCTGGGGCATGCAGGATCTGATAAGGAAACAAACAGGTGTGCTGTCGACGCGCGTCGGTTACTCCGGCGGCGATGTGCCCAATGCGACTTATCGCAACCATGGCACCCATGCCGAAGCGATCGAGGTCGTGTTTGATCCGGCCCTCACCAGCTACCGTCAGATCCTTGAATTTTTCTTCCAGATCCATGACCCGTCGACCGCCAATCGTCAGGGCAATGACATCGGCCTAAGTTACCGCTCGGCGATTTTCTATCTGAACGAAGAGCAGCAAGCAGTGGCCGAGGACACCGCAGCCGACGTGGATGCCTCCAAAATCTGGCCCGGCCGTGTCGTGACCGAGATCGTGCCCGCCGGCCCATTCTGGGAAGCAGAACCGGAGCATCAGGACTACCTTGAACGACTGCCGACCGGTTACACCTGTCACTTCATTCGGCCGAACTGGAAACTGCCGAAGCGAGCATGACGCGGTAAAGCCTGGGTTCCAGCCACGGAACCCGGGCGCCATTCCGTCAGGTGTTGGTTTTCAATTTGGTCCACAGACGTGTGCTCAGCCGTGCAATCGCGGCGGGCAGATCCTCGACGGTGAACAACTTGTCCATCACGTTTTTCGGCGGGTAAATCGCCAGGTCCTGCTTCACCGCCGGATTGACCAGGGTGTCCGCCGCCAGGTTCGGGTTGGCGTAATGGATGCTGTTGCTGATGTTGGCGATGACGTCAGGCTTCAACAGGTAGTTCATGTACGCGTAGCCATCCTTCTCGTGGGGTGCGCTCTTGGGCATGACCACCATGTCCAGCCACAGGGTTGAGCCTTCGTCCGGGATCGAATAGGCGATCTCGATGCCATTCTTGGCTTCCTTGGCACTGGCCGCCGCTTGCACCACGTCACCGTTGAAGCCAATCACCGCGCAAATATTGCCGTTGGCCAGGTCGCTGACGTACTTGGACGCATGGAAATACTGGATGTAAGGCCGGATCTTCAGTAACGCCTGCTCGGCTTTCTTGTAATCCGCCGGCTCATGGCTATGAGGCGCCAGCCCCAAGTAATTGAGGGTGATCGGCAGGATTTGCGTCGGGTTATCAATAATCGCCACGCCGCACTCACTCAACTTCTTGATGTTGTTCTCATCAAAAATCAGGCTCCAGGAATGGGTGACGTCGGTGGTGCCGAAGATCGCTTTGATTTTCTCGACGTTGTAGCCAATACCGGCCGTGCCCCACATGTACGGATAGCCGTACTGGTTGCCCGGGTCGTTGACCTCGAGCTTTTTCATCAGCGCCGGATCGAGGTTTTTCCAGTTGGGCAGTTGGCTTTTGTCCAGCTTTTGAATCGCCCCGGCCTTGATCAGTCGCGACAGGAAATGGTTCGAGGGGCTGACCACGTCATAACCGGTGTTGCCGGTCATCAGTTTCGATTCCAGCACTTCGTTGCTGTCATGAATGTCGTACGTCGCCTTGATCCCGGTTTCCTTGGTGAAGTTGCTCAAGGTGTCGTCGGCGATGTAGCCGTTCCAGTTGGAAATGTTGACCTCTTCAGCCGCTTGAGTAACCGCCGAAAACGCCGTGAGCGCGACCATCAGGGGAATAGTATTGACCTGCATGTTCAATCACCTTTTTGTTCTTTTGTGATAACCGGAATTTAGATTTCTGTCCTGGCCCGGACGGCTTCGACGCGCATCCGAAACAGGGCGCCGATGTCGAGCAAGGGTCGCGGCGGAAGCCAGCCAGGCTGGGCTCTGTCCATCACGGATTTGAGCAGCGACGAGCCAACACCCGATGCCAGTTCAGCGAGCAGTCGGCCCCAAAGAGTGCCGCGCGCCACGCCCGAACCATTGCAGCCGGCCACGGCAAACACGCCCTCTTCCACCCTGGAAAAAAACGGTTGCCCGGAGCGCGAGGCGCTCAGGTGTCCGGTCCAGGTGTGCTGGATATCCTGCTCGGTCAGCCACGGGAAACGCCGCTGCAAACCCAGTACATGGTGCTGGCGACGGATCGCCAGTTCATGGCCGGACAAATCCCGCGAGCGGTATTCCGCCGTGTTGCGGATCATCACCCGACGATCGGGCGTCAGCCGTACCGTGGCGCCGAGCGGACGGGTAGACAGCACGCCCCAAGGCTCGACACTGCCGATGTTGCGAAATTCTTCGTCACTCAACGGCCGCGTAAGGCTGGCGCTGAGTTCCATGGCGAAGGTGCCGCTGTCCTGAATGCCGGCACGCGGCACGAAGGCGTTGAGGCAGATCAACACTTGCTTCGCCTCGATGTTGCCATCGATGCCGTTGGCCCGCACACGCCCTTTACCCAAACGTTCGAGGCCGGTGATGTCGGTGTTTTCGTAGACGGTGACAGTCTCCGGCAGTGCCTCCAGCAAACCCTTTACGTACTTCGCCGGTTGCAGCAACGCGTTGCCCTTGCCGCACCAGATCGCGGCGCGATAATGCCGGGTGCCGAGTTTCTGATTCAGTTGCTCGCCTTCGAGAAACTCTGCGGATGCGCCGAGTGCCCGCAAGATGTGCAGCTTTTCGTCAATGTGGGTCAACTTGCCGGGATCGCTGACGGCAAAGAAATAGCCCGAGTCCCGGAAGTCGCACTCGATGCCATGACGGGCAATCACCTCGCGCACTTCCGCAGTGGCGGCTCGTGAAATCGTCGTGTCCACTTCAAACCCGGCAAACCCGCAATTGCCGATCAATTCATCGTTGGCGGGGTGTTCATGGGCCACCACAAATCCGGAATTACGCGCCGAAGCGCCCTGCGCTGCGCGCTGCCGGTCGACCACCACGATGCGCGCCTGCGGGTGCATTTGCGCCAGCGCATGGGCGGCACTCAGGCCGGTAATGCCGGCACCGATGATCAGCCAATCGGCTTTTTGCGCGCCGATCAGACGATCACGCGCCGGAGCACTCCCGGCTTGCGCGATCCAGCCACATTCATTATTCATGCGTCACCTGCCTAGACTGTCGTTCTTAGCCAGCGCATGCGGTAATTGCATAGGCAATGAGTGATGGCGGCTACTACGTCTAGAATTTATTAGGTCTTCGGTGATACAACCAACGTTATAAATTCATTGAGCCATTCATAAAACGCATGGATAAGATTCGTCACGTCCCCTCCCTTCAAGCCATGCAGGCGCTGGTGGAAGTTGCTGACTCGGGCAGCTTTACCCAAGCGGCGCATAAGCTTTGCCTGACCCAGAGCGCCGTCAGCCGGCAAATCCAGCAGCTGGAAAGTCATTTCGGCGTGCCGATGTTCGTCCGCAGCAGCCGCAGCATTCGCCTGACACCGGAAGGCGAACAGGTATTGGCCAGCGCGCGCACTATCCTCGAACAACTGAAAACCCTTGAGGATCGGCTGTCTCCGCAAAAACGCCCGTTCCGCATCCGCATGCATGTGTCGCTGGCGGTGCGCTGGTTGCTGCCGAAACTGAGCGATTTTTATCGCAGTCACCCGGACGTTTCCTTGTCTATCGAAACCGTGGCGACCGAGATCGTCGAGCCGGCCAGCGACAGCGACGCCTACATTCTCTACCTGCCCGAACCGTCCAGCGACCCCGCTTGCCTGACCCTGTTCGAGGAAGCGCTGGTGCCGGTGTGTGCGCCCGGTCTGGCCAGCGAAACCCAACCGCTGGCGTCGATGGAGGATCTGGTGCGTTTCCCGCTGCTGCACCGTTCGGCCGACCAGCAAGCCTGGATTGAGTGGCTGGCCGCCAATGACGGCAAGCCGCTGGGGGACTATCGGCACATTCCCTTCAACCTCGACGAGTTGGCGCTTGATGCTGCGGCGCGCGGGCTGGGGGTGGCGGTGACGGACTTGACCCTGGCGCAGGAATCAATTGATCGCGGGGTGCTGGTCGTTCCGTTCGGTCGACCATTGAAGACCCGAGGCGTCTATTCGCTGTGCGTGCAACCGTCGGCGGTGTCTCATCCGGCGTGCGCGCAGGTTATGCAATGGTTTGCCGGGCAGGCTGAACAGCACGCCGACTGACGTCGATACGAATACCCAATGTGGGAGCGAGCTCTTGTGGCGAGGGGGCTTGCCCCCGTTGGGTCGCGAAGCGGCCCCCGGCATTTCAAAGTTAAATCGCATGAAACGGGTTTACGACTGCTGCGCAGCCGAACGGGGGCAAGCCCCCTCGCCACAAGAGCTCACTCCTACAGGGTTTTTGCGTTTATCCAGGGATTCAGGCTTCTTGCCGTACTACGCCCCGCTCCTCCAGCAAGCGCACAAACATGGTCAGGCTCTGCGACACCGTCCCTCTGCGCCACACCAGCCAGGTGCGCAAATACCGGAAGGATTGCGACAACGGCCAGACGCTGACCGTGGTGCAGCCCGGCATGCTTTCGAGCATGCTGCGCGGCATCAGCGCCAGGCCGGCACCGGCGCTGACGCAGGCCAGCATGCCGTGATAGGACTCCATTTCGAAGATTTTGCCGGGCACCGCCGCGTCCTTGCTGAACCAGCTTTCGAAGTGGTGTCGGTACGAGCAATTGGAGCGGAAGGCATAGATGTTTTCGCCGTTGACGTCCTGCGCGCGGTGGATCGGGGCATGGTTGAGCGGCGCGATCAGCACCATTTCTTCCTCGAACGCCGGCACGCCTTCCAGTGCCGGGTGCAGCACCGGTCCGTCGACAAACGCAGCGGCCAGTCGGCCCGACAGCACGCCGTCGATCATGGTCCCGGAAGGTCCGGTAGACAGGTCGAGCTCGACCTTGGCGTGCTTCTGGTTATAGGCGGCCAACAGCTCAGGGATGCGCACCGCCGCCGTGCTTTCGAGCGAACCCAATGCAAAGGCGCCCTGGGGTTCTTCGCCGGCCACCGTCGCCCGGGCTTCCTGGACCAGGTCGAGAATGCGCCGGGCGTAATCCAGAAAACTCCAACCGGCCGGCGACAGGCGCAGGCGGCTTTTCTCGCGGATAAACAGGTCCACGCCGAGATCCTGCTCCAGTTGCTTGATCCGCGTCGTCAGGTTCGACGGCACCCGATGGATGTGCTGGGCGGCCACGCTGATGCTGCCGTGCTCGGCCACTGCTTTGAAAATTTCCAGCTGAACCAGATCCAAGTCATTCTCCAAACGTGAACGATATGCTCAGCATTATTCAGTTTCCAGAAAACAAACGCCACCGTAACCTGAGCGCATTCCCACCTTGCAGGACGGTGCCATGACCAACGTTTCCAGCCACACCCACGCCATTTCGATCAACCCCGCCACTGGCGAGCAGGTCGGCCACTACCCTTTTGAATCCGATTCGGCGCTGCAAGCCGCACTGTCTCGTGCCGCTGCCGGGTACCGCGTCTGGCGCAGCACGGCGGTTGCGCAGCGCTCACAACTCCTGATTGCCCTGGCTCAGGCATTGCGCGACAACGCTGCAGCGATGGCCAAGATGATTACCCTGGAGATGGGCAAGCCGATCACTCAGGCGCGCGGTGAAATTGAAAAATGTGCGCAGCTCTGCGAGTGGTACGCCGAACACGGCCCCGCCATGCTGACTGCCGAGCCGACCCTGGTGGAAGGTGGCAAAGCACGCATCGAATATCGCCCGCTCGGCCCGCTTCTCGCGGTGATGCCGTGGAATTTCCCGATCTGGCAGGTGCTGCGTGGCGCCGTTCCTGCGCTGATTGCCGGCAACACCTACGTGCTCAAACACGCACCGAACGTGATGGGCAGCGCTTACCTGCTGCAAGAAGCCTTCAAACAAGCCGACTTCCCTGAAGGCGTGTTCGAGGTGATCAACGTCACGCCGGAAGGTGTTTCCACAGCCATCGCCGATCCACGCATCGCGGCAGTCACCCTCACCGGCAGCGTGCGCGCCGGCATGGCCATCGGCGCGCAGGCCGGAGCAGCGCTAAAGAAATGCGTATTGGAGCTGGGCGGTTCGGATCCTTTCATCGTGCTCAACGACGCCGACCTCGACGAAGCGGTCAAAGCCGCCGTGATTGGTCGGTATCAAAACACCGGGCAGGTTTGCGCCGCCGCGAAACGCTTGATTGTCGAGCAAGGCATTGTCGAAGCATTCACCCGCAAGTTTGTCGAGGCCACGCGCAAACTGGTGGTCGGCGATCCACTGGCGACCGAGACGTACATTGGCCCGATGGCTCGCTTTGACCTGCGTGATGAACTGGATCAACAGGTGCGCGACACCCTGGAAGAAGGCGCGACGTTGTTGCTCGGCGGCAAAAAGGCTGAAGGCCCGGGCAACTTCTACGAGCTGACTGTCTTCGGTGATGTCACCGACCAGATGACCTCGTTCAAGCAGGAATTGTTTGGCCCGGTGGCCTCGATCATCACCGCGCGCGATGCAGCTCATGCGCTGGAATTGGCCAATGACAGCGAGTTCGGTCTCGCCGCGACCATCTACACCGGCAACGTCGAACGTGCCCAGCAGATGGCCAGCGAACTGGAAACCGGTGGCGTGTTCATCAATGGCTACTGCGCCAGCGACCCGCGCGTCACCTTTGGCGGCGTGAAGAAAAGCGGTTTTGGCCGCGAACTGTCGCACTTCGGGGTACGTGAGTTCTGCAACGCGCAAACCGTGTGGCTGGATCGTCGCTGATCGCCTCCAGAGGCCCGGGAGTCTTTTGACTCCCGGGCCTCTGGAGGCGGGGACTATGCTGATGGGAGCGTATTTCGAAAGACTGATGGCCCGGCCATCTGTCCAGCGGGTGCTCGACGAAGCCAAACCTTACTTCTCGATGTATCCGTTTGCCGAGGCCCTCCCGGAACGGTTTCGCTAGGGCTTAGCCGACGATATCGATCAACTGCTCACGCTGCGCGCCGGTCAGCATCGGCCCGAAACCGGCGCCCGCATTGTCCGCCATGTAGCGCGGGTTGCCGGTACCGGGAATCACGCAGGTCACCGCTGAATGCGACAGCAGGAACTTCAGCGCCATTTGCGCCCAGCTGTTGACCCTCACGTCCGCCGCCCAGCGCGGCAGGGGTTTGTCCTTCAAGCGGGTGAGCAGGTTGCCGCCACCGAACGGCCGATTGCAGATCACCGCCACGCCGCGCTCGCGACACAGCGGGAGGATGCGTTTCTCGACGCCACGGTCATCCAGCGCATAGTTGATCTGCAAAAAATCCAGGGGCTCGGCCTTGAGCACTGCTTCCACTTCCTCATACGCCGACGCCGTGTAATGGGTGATACCGATGTAGCGGATGCGCCCTTCTTCCTTCCATTTGCGCAAGGTCGGCAGATGGGTTTGCCAGTCCAGCAGGTTGTGGATCTGCATCAGATCGATGCGGTCGGTTTGCAGCAGTTTGAAGGACTGCTCCATCTGCGCGATGCCTTCTTCGCGCCCCCGGGTCCAGACCTTGGTGGCCAGGAAAGCAGGCGAGCGCGGCTCATGAATCGACAGCAATTCACCGGTCGTCTCTTCTGCCCGGCCGTACATCGGCGAGCTGTCGATCACCGTTCCGCCCTTCTCGAACAATGCCCGCAGAACGGCGGGCAGCTGTTTGTAGGCGGGGCTCGAAGGCTCGACATCAAAACCGCGATAGGTGCCCAACCCGACGATGGGCAATGGCTCGGAGCTGGAAGGAATGGCGCGGGTCTGCATATTCTTGCCTCCTGTTTCCTTCGACGGCGTGGTGGCAGCAAAGGCTGAGCCGAAGGTAAAAACCGCCGAAGCACCGGCAGCCAGCGTGAGTATTTGGCGACGCGTGTACCGATCAGTGTGGATCATGAAATTTGCCCTTCCACATTTTTACGGTCAGCCGTTTGTTCCTGGCGCCTGGCCAGCCACAGACATAACCAGCCCCACAGCCCGGCAAACGGCACGATCAGCAGCGCCACCAGACCGAAACCCGCGCCAAGTGCCGTCAAACCGACCGACAACCAGCCACTGGCGGCGTCTCCGCCGCGATACACCAGGGTTTCGATCACATTCTTGGCCTTGTACTTTTCCTCGCGGCTGACCACGGTCCACAACACCTCGCGCGCCGGGCGCACGATGGCGAACTCGACCGCACGACGCAGCCCCTGCGCCAGTGCGACGGTGGTTGGCACGGGCGCCAGGGCCATGGCGGTAAACGCCGCGATCGTCGCCAACGGCAACGCCACCAGCGCCCCGCCGACACCGATCAAACGAATCAACGGCGCCGTCAGCAGCAGTTGAAAGATCAAGGTCAGTGCCGACACGATCAAATCGACAATGGCGAAGAATTGCGTTCGGCTGGCCACATCAGCATAGCTACCCGCCACAATCCGTCCCTGCTCGAAATACAACAAGGTCGCGGCGCTGGTGTGTAGCAGCATGAACAGCACCAGCCCCAGCAGATAAGGTGAACGCACAATCAGCGTGATCCCGCCCAGCATGCTGCCGCCCATGCGTCGATCATCCAGCAAGCGGCTGCCGGACTGTGACTGCGTCCGGAACAGCAGCGCCCGATAGCAGCGCACCGCGATTTCCAGCAGCAACGCCGCCGTGACGGTCAACGCTACCGGGCCCAGACGCGTGGCCATGGTCGCCGCCAGCAACGGCCCGATGAACGTGCCCAGGGTGCCGCCCGCCGCGATGAAGCCGAACAGCCGCCGTCCTTGTTCGCTGGTAAACCGGTCGACCAGCACGCTCCAGAAAATCGTGACGATGAACAGGTTGTAGATGCTGATCCAGACGAAAAACACCCGCCCGACGGCCACCGGCGCGATGTGGTTGGCGATCAACACGCCAAATACCAGCATCGATACGGCGATCACGCGGTAGATCAGCGGCACGAAACGCGTGGCCGGCAGCCGCGAGGCCAGCGCACCGAACACCGGGACCATCAGCAGCATCACCACGAAAGTTGCCGTGAACAGCCACTGCAATTTGTCGGCACCGCCCTCAAGGCCCAAGGCATCGCGCAGCGGTCGTACCAGGTAATAGCTGGCCAGCACGCAGAAATGGAACCCGAACCCAAGCATCAGCGCCGTTCTTTCGCCTGGCTGGACGTTGAGCCACTGTGCAGCGATGGGCATGGGCGCCCTCCTCTGTAGCCGCGCTGGGTGTGCCCGGCTACCGATGAACTAAACTCTGGCTCCGATCCCGTGGATTGGGTTCCTCAGCCCAGAGCCGTCAATGTCGCCCACTAAAGTTAGCCGAATGCCACGAACCCTGGTGTTAATCGTCGTCATCCTTGCTGCGTTGTACCTGGCGCTCTGTGCGGCGCTGTTCGTGTTTCAGCGCGCGCTCATCTACTTCCCGCAACCCAGCGCCATCGAGACGCCCGATACGCTGCTAAAGCTGACGGTAGACGATGCGGATGTCGTGGTGTCGGTCAGGCCCCACGACGGACCGAAGGCGTTGATCTATTTCGGCGGCAATGCCGAGGACGTCTCTCGCAACCTGCCCGGGTTTACGCAGGCCTTCCCGGAGCATGCGATCTATTTGCTGCACTATCGAGGCTTCGGGGGAAGCTCCGGCTCGCCTTCCGAGGAGGCCATCCAGCGCGATGCCATGACCTTGTTCGACAAGGTCTACGACACTCACCCACACATCGCCGTGGTCGGGCGCAGCCTCGGTTCGGGGGTCGCCGTGCGCCTCGCCAGCCAGCGCCCGGCCTCCAGCCTGATCCTGATCACGCCTTACAACAGCCTGGAAGACCTCGCCGTGCGCCAGTACCCGTGGTTTCCGGTGAAATGGCTGCTACAGGAGCGGTTTGAATCATGGAAGTACGCGGCCCACATCACCCTACCGACGCTGCTGATTGCCGCGGAGCACGACGAAGTCATACCGCGCTCAAGCACGGAGCAGCTCTACACCCATTTCGCCAAAGGCGTGGCCACGCTGCGGGTCGTGCCGGGTGTGGGCCACAATTCCATCTCCGAGAGCCCCGAGTATCTAAAATTGCTTGGCGATGCGTTGTGAACAAATTACGACGCCACACCGCGATTTGTAGCAGCTGCCGAGCCCGCGAGGCTGCGTTCGGCTGCGCAGCAGTCGTAAAATCAGAACTCGCGGTATATCAGACAGACCACAGAAACCGGGTTTACGACTGCTTCGCAGCCGGACGCAGCCTCGCAGGCTCGGCAGCTGCTACAAAGTAAGTGTGTGAGTCATAGAGCCCATCGATCACTCGGTCATCAACAGTGATTGGACGGACAGCCCACAGGCTCTTAGCCTGCGCCCGATCTGAATCACCCGTTTTCTCCGTAGGCGGAACACCATGATCGTCAGACCCAAACCGACTTTCCTCAACATTGTGAGTGCGATCAAGGGCTCGATCGCCAAACGGATTGCCCTGCGCTGCCTGATGGTGACGCTGCTCGCCTCGGTCATCGTGCTCGTCGAGACATGGCACCCGAGCTATTTTTCCAAGGTCAGCGCGACGCCCTTCACGCTACTGGGTTTGTCGCTGTCGATCTTCATGAGTTTTCGCAACAACGCCTGTTATGACCGCTGGTATGAAGCCCGCAAAGCCTGGGGCGACGTGACGGTCGCGATCCGCTCGATGATTCGCGAAACCCGGGTCATCAAGGACGCCAATCAGCGCCGAAAAATGCTTCATCACTTGTGCGGGTTCGCCCATGCGCTCAACGCGAAGCTGCGCCTGGAAAATCAGCTGGTCGCCAGTAGCCGCTGGCTCAACCCGGCACCGGAGGACCACGCGCCTGATTTCAGCGGACAGATTGTGCAGCAGGTCGGCCAGCAGTGTTCGGCGCTCAGCGAGTCAGGGGTGATCAACGAATGGCGCTACACGATCATGACCAATCACCTGGCGCATCTGACCCAGGCCCAAGCGGTGTGCGAGCGCATCAAACACACGCCGTTGCCTTTCGCCTACACCTTGTTGCTGCACCGGACCAGCTACCTCTTCTGTTTCCTTTTGCCCTTCGCGATGGCCGAACCGCTGGGCTGGCTGACACCGATTTTCACGGCGATTGTCAGCTATACCTTTTTCGGTCTGGATGCGATTGGCGATGAACTGGAGGATCCGTTTGGACGCGATGAAAACGACCTGCCCATCGATGCCATCGTGCGCAACATCGAGCGGGAAATCCTTGCAGCATTAGGGGAAACAAAGCTTCCTCCAGCGCTGGAACCGGTGGATTTCGTGCTGGGGTGAGGCGTCAGATTCATACCTGATAGAAGTCGCGATACCACTGCACAAACTGCCTCACGCCTGCTTCAACCTCCACGTGGGGCGAGAAGCCGACCCAGTCTGCCAGCGCCGACACATCAGCCCACGTCTTGAAGACATCGCCCTTTTGCATCGGTAAATAGTTGCGCTGAGCTTTTATGCCCAGCGCCGTTTCCAGGCATTCGACAAACTCCAGCAACGCGACCGGTTTCCCGCGCCCGATGTTGAAAATCCGGTTGGCGCCATCAGCCTCCTTGTCCGGTATCGGCGGCTTTGGACGCAAGCGGGCGATGCTTTCGACAATGTCGTCGACATAGGTAAAGTCGCGCGCCATCTGGCCATGGTTGTAAATATCAATCGGCCGGCCATTGAGCATCGCTTCAGTAAACGTGAACAGAGCCATGTCAGGACGGCCCCAAGGCCCGTATACGGTAAAAAAACGCAGGCCGCTGGCGCGAAGACCGTAGAGATGGCAGTAGCTGTGGGCAAGCAACTCATTGGCTCGCTTGCTGGCGGCGTACAGCGAAACCGGTTGATCGACCGGGTCATCGACGCTGAACGGGAGCTTGCTGTTGGCGCCGTACACCGAACTGCTCGACGCATAGATCAGATGCGCAGGCCGATAGTGGCGACAGGCTTCCAGCACGTTCAGGAATCCCACCAGATTCGACTGCGCATACACATCCGGGTTATCCAGCGAATAACGAACCCCCGCTTGCGCCGCCAGATGCACGACCTCGGTGAACCCAGTGTCTTTGCATAACGCCATCAAGGCCGGTTTATCGACAATATCCATTATTTGAAAACGGAAACCGGGCAACTCGCTCAACTGTTTGAGCCGAGCGCGTTTCAATTCCACACTGTAATAATTGTTAAGGTTGTCGATACCGACAACTTCTCGCCCCTCCAGGCACAATCGTTTGACGGTGTGATACCCGATGAAACCTGCCACGCCGGTCACAAGAATGGTCATAGTGATTATCCCGCCTGTCCGATCCAAGGCAATTAGTTATAGCGTTACAGTTGCCGAGGTTCCAGATTCCATTACAAGACCCATCAATGGGTAATCCGTCTCCAGCCCTCTCGGCAGAGCACGACTATAAATATCATAAAAAGTTTAAACCGTTTGCCGGAAAACAAATCACATGTAAAAACAAACACTTGACTACAGCCGAATGCACTATTGGACAAAAGGCATGTTTTTTGACAAGGAACGTTTGACAGATTATCGAGACTGGTCAATAACTACCCATGGTCTGGTGGAACAGAATACGAGTGCAGTTTTTTTGTTTGCGCTGCTTCGTCAGATAACTTCTGAAATCCTCGTTTTTGATGGCCCCGTGACAGGGACCCTGCGGTAGCTTTGCCTTCGGCAAAATGCTTAGACTTTATACCCAGCACGCTGTCATATATAACGCACCCTTATTACTGCACTGTTTCAACAATGCAACATGTTGTGTCTCATTGTTGAGACGCACTGTCGCCCGTTCAAACAAGAACAGCAATTCTGTCTGGTTTTAATACTTTTCGGGCCTTAATAGAGCCTCTGCCTGCCTAAACTTTCGATATTTCACGAGGTTTACCAGCATGTCAGTCATCAGCTCCGAACGTTCCAATTGGTACCTGTTGCAATGCAAGCCTCAGCAGGATGAACGCGCCCACATCAACCTGCTTCAACAAAACTATGTCGTGTTCCACCCTCAACTGTTGAGTGAACGCAGGATTCGCGGCAAACAACACCTCGTGCGCGAGTCCCTCTTCCCCGGGTATCTGTTTATCCATCTTGGCGGTAACGATAACTGGGCGCCCATACGATCTACCCGCGGCGTCAGTCGTATTGTCGAATTCAATCACGGTCCTGCGACGGTGACCGAGCACGTCATCGAGCATCTGCGTGCGCGCTGTGGCGAATCCGCAGAATCCCCCAATGACCCACCCCTGACGCCCGGCGATCACCTGCAAATCATCCGCGGTCCGCTGTCGACGCTCGAAGGTGTTTTCATCGCTTCCCATGGGTCTGAGCGCGTCATGATCCTGATGCAGTTTCTTAATCGGGAACAGGCTATTTGCTTGCCATTAGGTGACCTTGAACGTCAGCAGGCCTCATTCCACACCACTCTCTAACTCTCTGATTTCCATGTTTTTTCCAGGAGCCATGACATGGCCTTGAATTCACGTTGCCCTTTTGCACTGATCATGGCTTCTCTCTACCCTGGAATGGCCTGGAGTATTGATCCGGCGCCTATTGACGTTTACGGGTTCGATTTCACACCCACCTTTCTGTTTTCAGAAAGCCATGACGATAACTTCCGGGAGGTTGAGAACAATAAGCAATCCTCCATGATCACCAAACTGGTGCCCAACTTCGAACTCAAGGCCGAAGATCGCAACAGCGCCACCCGACTGATCTGGCAGCCTGCCCGCTACATTTATCATGACGAGTCTGATGCCTCGTACACCGCACAACGGGTGCGGGCGGACAGCGTCATGGAATTCACCGACCGGCACCGTCTGAAGCTCGAAGCCGAGTATCGAAAATACGAGCGCACCGAATCGACTGCAGTCGAAGGCGTCAATGACAAACTCAACAACAAACGGGTGGGCGGCCTCTACACCTACGGCGCCAAGAGCGCTGACAATCAGCTCGATTTCGGCGCCAGCTACGCAGAACTCCGCTACGACAATGCCGACGGCATCAATGACGACAAAGAGCGCAATACCGCCGGCCTGACCACCACCTGGTATCACCGCATCGGCAGCAATACCCGTGGCCTGCTCGAATACGACCACACCAATTTTGATTACCAGCAACCTGATAGCCTGCGCAGCAGTAAATCCAACGCAGTGCTGGCCGGTGCCGTCTGGGATATCACGGCAAAGACCACCGGCAAAGTCCGCGTCGGGTATGAGAAAAAGGACTTCGACAGCAGCGAATCCAAGGACCTCGACAACCCCACCTGGCAAGTGGACCTGCAATGGAAACCGCGAACTTATTCAACGTTCACTTTTGTGGCCCGTCAGGCCCTCGCCGAGGGCGACGATGGCGCCGATGCCGTCAAGTCGACCTTCACCCAGGTCGGTTGGCGCCATGGCTGGACCGAACGGATCACCACCGTGGCACAAGCCGGGTTCGGTCGTTATGTCTACGAGGGCCAAAGCCGCACGGACGACTTGCAGGATTACCACCTGGCCGTGGTGTATGCGATGCGCCGATGGCTGGATATCGAACTCGGCTATCGGTTCCGCGATAACGACTCCGATGCCGACAACGAAAGTTTTACCCGCAATGTGGTTCAGATCAGCTTCAACGTAAGCCTCTAGAGGGTTTCGCCATGAACATACACACACTCGGCTTGTTGTTCGCATTGGCGGTTCTACCCAATACCTATGCAGCAGACCCCGGCACTCAGTACAAACTGGCCGCTGGCGATGTCTTGCGCATCATCGTGTTTGGCGAGCCAGAGTTGAGCATGAAAAAGATCCGCCTCAGCGATGCCGGCACCTTTTCCTACCCCTTTCTGGGAGAGATTTCCGCGACGGGACTGACCCCCGGTCAAGTCGAAAGAATCATCGTCGACGGACTTAAACAAGGGTATCTGACCGACCCGAAAGTCAGCTTGAGCCAGATCGAATACCGCCCGTTCTACATCAACGGCGAAGTGAAAAAACCCGGCAATTATCCATTCATACCCGGACTGACTCTGGAGAAAGCCATCGCCCTGGGCGGTGGCTTGACCGAGCGGGCCTCGATCAAACGCGTGACCATCGTGCGCGGTGACGGCGGCGCCACACTCACCGATGAGGTCACCCGAAGCACCACGATTGCCCCCGGCGATACCATTTCCATTGCACAAGGGTTTTTCTGACCATGGACAACAGCCCTAGCCCCTACGTCGAGCGTCCTCTTCAAACGCATGTGCATCAGCCGTACAGCGAACGTCAGGACACCATTGATTTGCTCAAAATCTGGAGGGTGATCTGGCGCGCCAAATGGTCCATCGGATGGCTGGTCCTGTTCTGCTGTGCCCTGGCGGCCATTGCGGTGTCGGCCATTACCCCGCAGTACATCGGCAGCACCACCTTGCTGTTCAACGATAAAACACCGCCCCTGATGTCCTTCCAGCAGGTCAAGGATTCAGGCAGCAACGCCACCGAATACTTGCAGACGCAACAGGCGCTCCTGCAATCAAGGGACCTTGCCGAGCGCGCGGTGAAAAAACTCAACCTGACGACTCACCCGGTCACCGACCCGCGCCAGCAACCGAAGCCGTGGTTCACGCCGCGCAAATGGCTGGCGGACCTCGACCTGGACCAATGGCTGCCAGGACTGGGCACGTTGGCCCCGGTGAAAGACGCGCCCAGCGAGGAAGATGTTTTCAATCAGGTCACGCAGAACCTCATGTTGCACACCAGCGTCAAGTTCGTCGGCAAGAGCCAGCTGCTGGAAATCGAGGTCGAACTGCCCGACCCGGTTCTGGCAGCAGCGGTGGCCAACGCGCTGGCCCAAGGCTTTACCGACAGCCAACTGGACACCAGCGAGAAGTCCTCGCAGACCACCACGGCGTGGATGAACACACGACTCGTCAAGCTGCGTGACAACCTGCGCACCGCCGAGAAAAAGCTTCAGGGATACCGGGAGGAGCAAGGCCTGGTCGACGTTGGAGGGGTCGCAACCATCAGCGCCAATGAATTGGAAATGACCGGCAATCGTATGGTCGACGCCCGTCGCAACCGCGCTGAAGCCGAGAGCGAATACCGCCAGGCGAAGGCCCTGAGCAGCGGCGATTTGAGCCGGCTCTCCAGTGTGCCGGCGGTTTTGAGCAACCCATTGGTCCAGCAGTTCCAGGCGGATCGGGCCAAGGCACAAGCCAAGCTCGATGAGCTGGCGGGGCGCTATGGGCCGAAACACCCAAGCCTGATTTCCGCGCAATCCGAATTGCGCGCCGCGACCACCAGCCTGCAGTTGCAGGTTCAGCAAGTGGTCGCCGGGATCGAACGCCAATTCCAGCTCGCCTCGGCCAGCGAAGCCTCGCTACGCCAATCCTTCAACAGTAACAAGGCGCAGATCCAGGACATCGCCCGCAAGGAATTCCAGTTGCGCGAGTTCCAGCGTGAAGTCGACAGCACCCGCGCACTGTATGAAACCTTCGTCACCCGCTTGAAGGAAACTGCCGCCACCGCCGATATGGACTCCACCAAAGTGCGCATCGTCGATCCGGCCATTGTTCCTGTCGATGCGAGCAAGCCGCGTAAAACATTGATTGTGGGGATTGTCGGTTTGATCGCGACGGTGATCGGCATGGCGCTGGCCTTGCTCATGGACAAACTGAGCAACACCTTCAAGACTGATGAGTCGATC
The DNA here is from genome assembly GCF_054897715.1 of Pseudomonas sp. RT6P73. Taxonomy (NCBI): domain Bacteria; kingdom Pseudomonadati; phylum Pseudomonadota; class Gammaproteobacteria; order Pseudomonadales; family Pseudomonadaceae; genus Pseudomonas; species Pseudomonas sp. RT6P73. The sequence continues at coordinate 3,106,715 of NZ_JBUBUV010000002.1, forward strand.
GAAAGCACGCTGAACATACCGCTGCTCAGCGTCGTTCCGCTGGTCATGAAGAAAAGCCGTCGGCAACTGGCGCGGTTGTTCGAAGACAATGAAAACCCGCGCTTTTCCGAGACCATTCGCAACCTGCGCACTTGGCTGATGTTGCAAAGCAGTGACATGCCGTCGCAGGTGGTACTGGTCACGTCGACCGTTGCCGGTGAAGGGAAAAGCACGATTGCCAACAACCTGGCCAGCTCACTTACACCATTGGAGCGTGTGCTGCTGATCGATGCAGACATGCGTCAGCCAACCCTGTCGCTGAACTTCGACTTTCCGCCTGACAGTCCGGGACTGGCCAATGTGATTGCGGGCACTGCCCGGCTCGAAGACTGCATCGTTTCGGTGGGCAACCTGGACATGCTGCCGGCCGGAAGGATGGCGCCTGTATCGCAGGATCTGTTCAGCGCACCGCGCCTGCCATCCCCTGCGGACACGCTCAGTTCGACACGCCAGCCGCCGCCACAGGACCTGCTCAGCTCACCGCGGATGGCGCGCATGCTTGAGGTGCTCAAGACGCGTTACCGCCACATCATCATCGACTCTCCCCCGGCAGAGATGATCAGCGACGCGCTGTTGCTGGCCAGGCATTCGGATGCCGTGATCTATGTGGTCAAGGCCGACAGCACGCCAATCAATCAGGTGCAGCGAGGCATTTCAATGTTGCAACAAAGCCACGTGCCGGTGTTTGGCGCAGTGCTCAATCAAGTCGATCTGCGCAAGGCGCGCAAGTACGGCTACAACCATTCCCGAACGTTCTACAACTACGACTTCGTGCCCAGGTAACAGCCGGTCACGCTTTTGCTCTACCTCTATCTGCTCCTCACACCCTGCTTCACCTCTGCCGAGCTACGGAAAAGCCCTGCGGAAGCCACGTCGTGGCTGCCGTTCAGTGCCGATAGATCACTCATGCCTCGAGGTCAAGCCCATGACTCCGCAATACACCGCTCACATTGCACATCGCCGAGGCCTGACGTTCTGGGGCCAGTGGTTATGTGCGATGACACTGGCCATCTCGCTGCTGACGCTACTGGTGTATTGGCGTGTTGGCAGTCTGACCAGCGAATACCGCATCCTGATGATTCTGACCGTGCTCGGTTCGGTGCCCATCTACAGCATGATGCAGGTCTACCACAAGCGACACGGCCTGGTGGTCGGGCTCGGCCGGTTACTCGCCGGCTGGTTGATCCTGCTGGCGGTGCTGGCGGCCATTGCTTTCACCACCCAGACCAGTGCGATTTACTCGCGCCAGGTCATTATGGTCTGGGCAGTGCTGGGCTTTTTCGTCCAGGCGGCGACTTTCCTGCCCTTGCATTATTTCGCCCGGCTGCATTCGCGAATGATCTGCAGGGAACGCCGCTCGGTGATCATCGGCACTTGCCCGACCGCCCATGAACTCGCGAAAAAACTCTCCCAGCCGAACCGCGCGCTGGTATTGGGTTTCATCGCCGCCGCCGATAACAGCGGCCCGGCACCGAGCATTCTGCCCCTGCTGGGTCACGTCGATGGGATCCGCGAGATCATCACCCGCCTGGACGTACGCCGCGTCTACATTGTCCTGACGATGGCGCATGCCGCCACCATCGAAGCGCTCTATATCGATCTGCTGGACATGAACGTCGACGTGGTGTGGATTCCGGATTTCGGCAGCATGGTGCTGCTCAATCACTCGATCTCTGAAATCGAGCGAATGCCGGCGATTTACCTCAACGAGAGCCTGATCAGCTCGCACCCCGCCAGCCTGTTTTGCAAGGACCTGTTCGAACGCAGCCTGGCCGCCGTGGCCATTATTGCCCTCAGTCCGTTGCTCTTGACAGTAGCGATCGCCGTCAAGCTGACCTCCGCCGGTCCCGTGCTGTTCAAGCAAAATCGCCACGGCTGCAACGGCGAAGTGATCAAGGTCTGGAAATTTCGTTCGATGCGCCTCCACGACGATCGCGAAGTGCACCAGGCCACCCGTGACGATGATCGCGTCACGCCGCTCGGACGCTTTCTGCGCCGCAGCTCCATCGACGAGTTACCGCAGCTGTTCAACGTGTTGTTCGGGCAAATGGCCCTGGTCGGCCCCCGCCCGCATGCCGTCACCCACAACATTTACTACACCGGCAAAGTGCGCGCCTACATGGCCCGTCACCGCCTCAAACCGGGGATTACCGGGTTGGCCCAGATCACCGGGCATCGAGGCGAAACCGAAACGGTGGAAAAGATGCAGCTGCGCGTCGCCCAAGACCTCAACTACATCAACCAATGGTCGCTGTGGCTGGACATCAAGATCCTCATCAAGACGCCCTTCACCTTGTTCTCGAAAAACATCTATTGACCCCTGCCCATCGTTGATCGCTGTCACGACGACCCGAGGTTTGATCATGAATGTGAGCGTATTCGGTATTGGTTACGTTGGACTTGTCCAAGGCGCGGCGCTGGCAGAAGTGGGCCACAACGTCCTGTGCGTGGACGTCGACGCCGACAAGGTACAGGCGTTGAAGAATGGCACGCTGCCGCTCTATGAGCCGGGCCTGAAAAGCCTGGTCCACAACAATTACCAAAGTGGACGACTGCAGTTCGGCACCGACCTTGCCAGCGCTGTCCACCATGGCGATGTGCTGTTGATTGCGGTGGGTACACCGCCTGACGAAGACGGGTCGGCAGACCTCCAACATGTACTGAGCGTTGCGCAAACCATCGCGCTGAACATGGACCGGCATCACATCATCGTCGATAAATCCACCGTCCCCGTCGGGACCGGCGACCGGGTACGGGCGCACATCGAGCAGGTGCTGGCCGACAACGGTCGCGGCGACCTGACCTTCGACGTGGTCTCCAACCCCGAGTTTCTCAAGGAAGGCTGCGCGGTCGATGACTGCATGCGCCCGGACCGGATCATCATCGGCACCGACAGCCAGCACGCCGAAGAGGTCATGCGAGAACTGTACGAACCGTTCAGTCGCAACCGCGAAAAGATCATCGTCATGGACCTGCGCAGCGCCGAACTGACCAAGTACGCCGCCAACAGCATGTTGGCGACCAAGATCAGCTTCATGAACGAAATGGCCAGCCTCGCCGAAAAACTGGGTGCCGATATCGAAATGGTCAGGCATGGCATCGGCTCTGATCCGCGCATCGGTTATCAATTTATCTATCCGGGCGTGGGCTACGGCGGTTCGTGTTTCCCCAAGGACGTCAAGGCGCTGATACACGCCGCCGCCAGCGTCGACATCGATGCTCGGGTACTCAAGGCCGTCCAGTCGCGCAACGACGAACAGAAAGCCAGCCTGTACACCAGGATTTTCAATCACTTCGACGGCGCACTTCGCGGCAAGACCTTTGCCCTGTGGGGCCTGAGCTTCAAACCCAACACCGACGACATGCGCGAAGCCCCCAGCCGAGTGTTGATGGAAGCCTTGTGGCGTGCCGGCGCCAGCGTCCAGGCGTTCGACCCCAAAGCCATGGAGGAGGCCCAGCGTATTTATGGCTCGCGCGATGACTTGACGCTGGCGGGCACCAAGGAAGCGGCGCTGAAAAACGCCGACGCCTTGATCATCGTCACCGAGTGGCAATCGTTTCGCGCGCCTGACTTCGACCTGCTCAGCCGGCAGCTCAAGCAACCGCTGATTTTCGACGGACGCAACTTGTTCGATCCGCAGCGGTTGAGCAAACGCGGTTTCACCTACGTCTCCGTGGGTCGACAGACCTACCCGGTCATCTGAAGGGAGCCGCGCCATGATCAGGTTGCAAATAGTCAGGCATTACTCACCGAAGTTACTCGACGCCAACCAGGCCTATTCCTTCATCAACTTTGCTTCTATCGGCTGCCTTTTCGAACAGGCCCCAGGCACCGTCGCCTACTTTTGCGACGGCATGCTGATGTCGACGTTCATGTCACGCGTGACCGGCCGTACGATCGGCCGGGTCAGCTTTGATTTCACCTCGATTGCCGACGCTGTTCTCAGCAGCGCCGAGCAACAGGGCAAGCGCGTGTATTTCGTCGGAGCCCGCCAGGCTGAACTGGATCTGTTTGTCGGCAAGATCAAGATGCTCTATCCGAGGCTGACCATCGCCGGTTATCACAACGGCTACTTCGATACGTCCCAGGCCCGGTGCATTCAGGCGGACATCTGCCGCAGCGAAGCAGACATCCTGATCGTCGGCCTGGGTGCCGGGCTGCAGGAGCAGTTCCAACAGGATGCGCTGCGCGCAGGTTTTCGGGGTGTCGCCTTCACCTGTGGCGGGTTCATACGCCAGGAAGCCATGGCCACGCAGCAATACTACCCGGCGGTGATCAATCAACTGCATATGCGCGCGTTTTATCGGATGTATCGCGAACCCCATACGATCAAACGCTACCTCATCGACTACCCCAGCAATTTTTTGCACCTGTTGAGGATGATCGTTCAACGCAAAGTTGCCATCAGCGTTGGGGAATGACCATGCACATCCTGTTCATTCTCAAGGACTTCAAATCCGGTGGCGGCGTCGAGCGCGTCCAGCAACGGTTGTCCGAGCAGTTTCTCAAGGACGGCCAGCGTGTGAGTTTTTTCGTCATGAACGGTGACACGCCGGACATTGAAGGTGCGCCAATGCTCGCCAGCGGCACCGGCAGCGGCATCGTCGGCCTGCTCAAGTCCATTGTGCTGTTGCGTCGGCTCATTCGCCGTGAGGGCGTCACCCACCTGATTTCCGCCAAGGAGCAGGCCAATCTCTGCACCTGGATCGCCACCTTGGGCCGGCCTTGCAAAGTCATCTATAGCCGCCACGCGGCACTGGATTGCACTGAACAGAAAACCGGCCCTTCAAGCCTGCGCCTGCTCTATACGTTGTACCTCTGCGGCAGCGGCAAGGTGGTCACGGTCTCCACGGCCTTGCGCCAGTCCCTCGTCGACTGGATGCCCTGGGGCCGGCAACGGATCCGTTTTTGCCCCAACGCCGTCGTCACCGAACAACTGCTTGAAGCCGCACAAGCGCCACTGTCCACCCATTTACCCCGCGACTATTGGTTGAGCCTGGGCCGACTGGTGGAACCTAAAGGCTTTCATCTGTTGCTGGATGCCTACGCCCTGGCGTTGCGCAGCGAAGCACTGCCGGATCTGGTGATCGTCGGTGACGGTCCCTTGCTCGATGCACTGACCACTCAGGCAAACCGACTGGGCATCGCGCACCGGGTGCATTTCACCGGTTTCCTGAGCAACCCCTATCCACTGCTGAGGCACGCACGGCTGTTCATTCTGAGCTCCGTGCAGGAAGGCATGCCGACCGTCCTGATCGAGGCGCTGGCACTGGGTACGCCCGTGCTGGCATGCGACTGCGAGACAGGGCCCAGGGAACTGCTGGACAACGGTCGCCTGGGTCAACTGGTCGCCGTCAACGACGTACCGGCGTTGGCGCGGGGAATGCTTCAAAGCCTGGAGGCACAGAGCGGCGTTGCGCCAAGCGCAAAAATGCTCAGTGATGCCATCCATCCGTACACCAGTCGGTACGCCGCGCAAGCGTATTACCAGGTATGGAACCAATGAAAAAGTTGCTGATTATCCTGCATGACCTCGGCGCCGGCGGGGCTGAAAAAATGATGGCGCGCCTCGCCAGTGCCCTGGTGGACGCTGGCAATGATGTGACATTGCTGATGCTCACCGGCGGCGGCGTCCATGCGGTGCACCTCGACCCGCGGGTCAAGAAAGTCGAATTGCAAAGCCAGCGCACCGCCCGTGCGGTGCCAGCCCTCGCGCGATTTCTTCGCGCCAATCGCTTCGACGCACTACTGGCGGCCCTCACTCACGTCAACGTGGTGGCCATCCTCGCCGCCTCACTGTCAGGGACACTGGCACGGCTGCACGTCAGCGAACGCAACACGTTTTCCCATGACAAGCACGTTAACCAAGGCTTCATGGTTCGGCTGGCGTATCGGGTGGCACCCCTGCTGTATCGGCTCATCCCCAACCCGGTGATCTGCGTCTCGCGAGGCGTCGCCCAGGACCTGGTCGACACCACCCTTGCACGTCTCCAGGACGTGACCATTGCCGACAATCCGGTCCTCGACGACGACTTTCGCGACAAGCCGCCGGGTCGGCCGAGTCACCGCTGGCTGTTGCAGAAGTCCAGCCCGGTGATTGTCGCCGTGGGTCGCCTGGCCCCGCAAAAAGGCTTCGACACTTTGATCAACGCCTTCGCGAGGTTGCCGGACGCGAACGTTCGCCTGATCATTTTTGGCGAAGGCACGCTCAGGGCGCAGTTGCTTGAGCAGGCCTGCAGGCTGGGTGTGGCCGATCGGTTCGACTTGCCAGGCCACACCCGCGATCCCATGGCAGAAGTGGCCGCGGCCGACTGCTTTGTGCTGTCGTCACGTTTCGAGGGCAGCCCCAACGCGTTGGTCGAGGCCTTGTCCACCGGTACCCCGGTGGTGTCGACCCGCTGCCCCCATGGCCCGCAAGACATTCTCATCGGTGGCCTCGTCGCGCCGCTGGTGGCCGTCGACGACCCCAGCGCATTGGCGCAGGCCATCGCCCTGCAACTCTCGACACCGCCAGACCTGCAACGCCAGTCCCGCATCGATGCCGCCGCGCGTTTCATGAATGCCAGCGCGGTAGAAACCTACCTCACCGCGTTGCTCCGGAGGCCATCACCATGAGCACACTGGAGATCCGATATTCCACACTACGCGACGCATTCACTCTGTTCGGTGTGCTGTTCTACATCCAGGTGATCACGTTTGTCCTCAGCCTGGGTGGAGCGTCCAGCTTCGGCGACATCGATAAAGACCTGGAAGGCAACGTCGCCAACCAGGTCTGTGGTCTCATCACATTGTTGGTGCCGTTGTTCTTCTTCATCCGCAACAAGGTGTTCCTCAGCAAAACCTTTTACCGCAGCAACTTCTTTCTGCTGATGTTCATGTTCTGTGTCATCGCATCGATCGGCTGGTCCCACGACCCGATGCTGAGTTTCAAGCGCTTTATCGCGATGCTCAGCGTGGTGTTTTTTGCCGGTTTCATTGCCTACAACTACCCCCTTGAAAAAATCACCTTCATGCTCGGCTGTGCCATCGGCGTGGCAGCGTTGATCGGGTTGATGCTCGCCGTGGTCATGCCTGACGTCGCGTTCTTGTCCGGTGGCATTCGCGACGGTGCATTCAAGGGGATTTTCGCCGAAAAGAACGCCGGGGCACGACTCAACGCAATCGCCATCCTGCTATTGCTGCCGATGATCCGCCAACGCAATCGCTGGGCCCTGTTCTGCTCGTTTTTTTCGCTGATCGCCATCCTGCTCGCCCAGTCGGCGACCGGCGTGGCATTGATCATTTCCGGTACGGTGAGCTACTGGTATTTCCTCACCCTGATCCGCTTGCATATCAACCGCTCGCAGTGGCTGTTCTTCGGTTGCACGCTGGTGTTTCTGCTGGTTTGCCTGTTGCTGTACAGCCACGTTGCGTGGCTGCTGGAGATCGCCGGTCGCGATCCGTCGCTCACTGACCGCACGATGATCTGGGAGCTGCTCGCGCCGTTTGTCGACGAACAATGGCTCAAGGGTTACGGTTTCGGTGCCTTCTGGGCCAGCCCCGATGCCAGTGCCTTCATCACTCGCTGGGGCTACATCGGTAACGCCCACAGCGGCTACATGGAGACCCTGCTCAACGGCGGCATTATCCAGTTGACTGCGCTGGCGCTGCTGCTGGGCGAAGCGCTGCTCAAACAATACCGCGCCGTGACGGCGAACCAGGCGGCGCGGTTTCGCGCCAGCGCCCTGGTCATCATCGGCTTGTTCGTCGTCACCAATTATGTGGCGTACGTGATTCCCAACTATCGCTCCGCCGAGTTCCTGGTGTTCTGCACCTTGGCCCTTTCCTTTCGGCATCACCACGCGACATTCCCCGAGTTATCACCGACAACCCTGCGTCAGCGTCCGTCTGGCAATGGTTTAGCGCGCGATTCAGCCCAGGCGTGACAAAAGGAGAAACACCCGTGCCCAACCAAGCCCCCCCTTTAGCGCATTCAGTGTGCGTCGTGATCCCGCTGTACAACGGCGCCGACAGCATTGAGCAAACACTGGCGTCCCTGGTCGGGCAAACCCGACTGCCCGATCACGTCATCGTCGTCGACGATGGTTCCACCGATGACGGACCACAACGGGTCAGAGACTTCGTGGCGCCATTCCGCCTGACGCTATTGCAGCAGGCCAACGAAGGCCAGGCCAGTGCCCGCAACCACGGATTGCGGCACAGTGAAGAGACGTTTGTGGCGCTGCTCGATGCCGATGATCAATTTCGTCCGCAAAAGCTCGAGCTGCAATTGGCGCTGTACGACGAACTCACTCGTCAGGGACGGTCGGTGGGGCTGATCGACTGTTACACCCAGGTCAATTACAGCGACGGCAGGCGGCAGCTGGACAACCACCTCAAGAACGGCCGGCATTTCTACGATTTCATCCACGCCAACGTGCTCAATGGCGTCTCCACCGCGCTGGTCAAGCGCGAGGTGATCATGCAATACGGCGGCTTCGATGCCAGCCTGCGTTACTCCGAAGACCGTTTCATGTGGACCCGGATCGCCGAACACTGGGAGGTCCACACGGTGCCACAGGTGCTGCTGGAACGCACAGTCAACGGCGGCAACATGACCGCGCAACCGAAAAAATACTATGCGAACAAAATCAGGTTCATCGACGTGTACCTCGCCCGCTATGGCGCGCAGCTCAGCAAGCAGCAACGGATCGATTTTGTGTTGGGCAACCACACCGATTTTCTCAATGCCTTTTCCCGACGTGGCGAGCATGCCGAAGTGATCGGCGTGTACCGGCGAATGCTGGAGTATTCCTGGCAAACGCTGATCTTCGCCAGCGGCAAACCGACCTTGCGCTACCTCTATGCCTGCGCTCGAACCTTGCGCAAGGCAACGGCATCAACCACCGCTCATTGAACCGGTATCCGCCATGGCCAATCACCGTCTGGTGACATTGCTCTGGATCTTCACCGAGAAATTCGGACTGATCTTCCTGTCGATGATTACCTTTGTCGCGTATGCCAGGCTGTTGTCGCCCGCAGAGCTGGGTGTGGGCACTGTCATCATTGCCATCGTCGAGTTGATCGGTCTGATGTATTCATCGGTTCTGGAAGACCCGCTGGTACGACTCGAACGGCTGGAGGACAAGCACATCACCACGGCGTTCTGGGCGGCGGTACTCGTCAGTTTGGTGTCCATCGTCGTCATCTCGGGCGCAGCGATGCTTTACACGCCCGATCCGGTGTTGCAATGGATGACGGCTGTGGCCTCGGTGAAAATCCTGTTCACCATGATGGCGCGGGTCTATGTGGCGCAAATGCGCCGCAGCGGTAACTTCAGGATGCTGGCTTCACGCACTTTAATGGGCAAGGTGTGTGGTGGCGTCGGCGGTATCGCTGTCGCGCTGTGGGGGTTGGGGGCCTGGGCGGTCGTTGCCCAGGCACTGATCATGGAGTTCGTCTCCATCATCGTATTGATGCGCGCAGACCCGCGACGCATTGCCTTTCGTATTGACGGCCCGGTCTTGCGCGAACTGTTGAAGTCCGGTGCGCCGGTGGCCGTCAACGCGCTGAGCTCGCAAGCGCTGCAACGTGGGGTCAATGTGGTCCTGGGCATGACAGCCGGCACCAACGCGGTGGGCATGTTCAACATGGCGATGCGCATCATCGATCTGCCGCGTACGGCGATCTACCACGGTCTGATCAGTTATGCGCTGCCTGTGTTTGCCCGACGCAGCGCCGACCCCTCACGGTTACGCGCGATCATCAGCGATTCGACTGCCGTCAGCGGCTTCCTGCTGACGCCCCTGTTCATCGGCATCGCCCTCACGGCGCACGACGTGATCCTGTTGATCTTCGGCGCCAAATGGACCGAAGCCATTCCCCTGCTGCAAGTGCTGGCGTGCACCGCAGCCATTGGCAATACCGCCATGTATGCCACGACCGCACTGATCGCCGTCAATCGCAGCCACCTGACCATCAAGGCCGAAGTGGCAACCACGTTACTGGCACTGGCGCTGGTTTACAGCTTTGGCAGTCTTTATGGCGGCATGGCGGCCGCCCTCGCTTTGCTGGCGAGAATGCTGATCATCACGCCGCTGCAAATCCGCGGACTCAACACGGCCATCGGCTATGGCTGGCACCGGTTCTTCGACGCCAATTACCGCAGCGTGATTGCCTCGCTCGTCATGGCCGCAACCGTCGTGATGGTGGCTCCCCGAGTGGGTTTTCAAGGCTATCTGAACCTGATTTTCACCATCGGTATTGGCGCCCTGACCTATGCCGTGGCGTACAGCGTATTGCACCCGCGCTGGCCGCAAGAATTCAAAACGGTTTTCACCGCGCGCTGAATTCCCCCCTGAGACAGGAACACCTCACCATGCCTAAAACCACGCTGATTACTGGCGGGGCCGGCTACATTGGCTCCCATACCGCCCTGGCGCTCATCAATGCCGGGCACTCTGTGCTGGTGCTCGACAACCTGTGCAACAGCTGTCGAGAGTGCATCGCGCGTCTTGAGCTGCTGACCCACACCCGGGTCGATTTCATCAATGGCGATATTGGTGACTCGATCTTGCTCGACGAGATTTTCAGCCGTTACGACGTCGATGCCGTGGTGCATTTTGCGAGCCTCAAATCCGTCGAAGAAAGCATTCGCAAGCCTTTGGACTATTACGCCAACAACGTCGCCGGGACACTCAATCTTTGCCGGGCGATGGTGCGTCATGAAGTGTTCAATCTGGTGTTCAGCTCCTCGGCGACGGTGTACGGCGACCCTGCGCAAACCCCGATCCTGGAAGACATCGGTACCGGAAAACCGGTCAATCCCTATGGCCGTACCAAACTCATGATCGAGGAGTTGCTGACCGACCTGTGCCACGCGGATCCGCGCTGGAGCATTGCCTTGTTGCGCTACTTCAACCCGATCGGCGCCCACGAAAGCGGGATGATCGGCGAAGACCCCAGCGGCCGCCCCGCCAATTTGCTGCCGTGCCTGACCCAGGTTGCGATCGGACGGATTCCCGAACTCACGGTGTACGGCTGCGACTATCCCACGGTGGATGGAACCTGCGTGCGCGATTACATCCACGTTGTCGACCTTGCCATCGGCCATCTCAAGGCTCTGGAGGTGTTGCGGGGCAAAGGGGGCATCAACGCCTGGAACCTGGGCACCGGCATCGGCTACAGCGTGCTGCAGATGATCCAGAGTTTCGAGGACATTACCGGCATCACCATCCCCTACCGCTTCGCCCCGCGACGTGCCGGTGACATCGCCAAATGCTGGGCCGACCCGAGCAAGGCAGGACGTGACCTGGGCTGGAGCGCGCAACGTGACCTGGAACAGATGATCGTCGATACCTGGCGGTGGCAGTCGCGCAATCCACTGGGGTACCAGTCGTCACTCGACATACCGGCCCTGGTGACGGCGAAGTAATGCAGATGCTCAGCAAATATCTGCTGGTCCTGCTGTGGTCAGTTTCACTGGCCGGCACGGCGGCGCAAGCGCCCTCCCGTCCGCCGGCCAGCGGGCTGATGCTGTGGCTCGACGCGGCCGATGCATCGACCATGACCGTCGATGCACAGGACCGTGTGCAGAACTGGCGCGACAAATCCGGCCAGTCCAACGACGCCACGGCAGACGATGCCGCCTTGGGACCGAAGCAGGTGGCGAACGCCCTGAATGGTCAATCGGTGGTGCGTTTCACTGGCGTTGAGGGGTTTGTGGGCAAAAACATCCGCAGCGCAAAAGGTCCGGTCACGGTGTTGCTCGTATCCCTTCGGCCAGCAGAAGCCAATGTTGATCCCTGGCAGCGGCTGTTCAGTTCGCGACCGCAAATCGCCAACAACGATAACGTGTTGCCGAATTTCGCCATCAGCCTGCGACAGACCACCGCGTATGCGCCGACCATTTCCGTGCTGGAGCTTTTCGATGTGCCGATCGGTCCGTACGCCGTCGGGCGCAACGTGGTCGGCAAGGCCGAAAACTTCCGCGGCGACATCGCCGAAGTGCTGGTCTACGACCGCCCGTTCGCCTCCCTAGCAGAGCGGCAACAAGCGTTTGAGTACCTGGCAGACAAATGGTCCATTGTCGTTCCCAGACTGGCTGACACCTGGACCCGTGTCGGACCGCTGGGCACGTTGCCGGTCCATAGCAACCCCAACCTGCCGCTGTCCGATCAGACCAATGCCGGCCAGTGGGCACTCGACACCAACCTGTCCGACGACTTCAACGGCAGCACCCTCGATCCTGTACGTTGGCACGTCAACAATGCCCAAGGGAACGAATCGCTCGGACGCAAACCGGCGCTGTTCAAGCCGGACAATGCCAGCGTCAAGAACGGCAACCTGAACATCGTCTTCCGCAAGGACACCTTGCCGCAGAAGTACGTCAAGCTCGGCTTCAAGGACTACTCCTCGGCGATGGTTCGCACCCATTCGCGTGGGCTCTTCGGGTATTACGAGGCGCGCGCCAAACCCATGGACTCGGCAGGCTCCAGCGCATTCTGGCTCGCGTGGACGGGCATGACTGACAACGCCACCGAAATCGACATCTTCGAAATCGGCGGCAAGACCAAAGACGCTGCCCTGGACCGTTTTTACAACATGAATGCCCACCTGTGGGCCACGCCGCAAAGCACCGAACATGTCGCCGATGGCAGCACCTGGGTCAGTCCATGGCGCCTGGCGGACAGCTTCCATGTCTACGGCTTCGACTGGCAGCCCGACACCCTGCGCTGGTACGTCGATGGCGTGCTGGTCAGGGAATCGAAGAACAGCCATTTCTTCTTCCCGATGCAGATCGTCTTCGACAGTGAGGCCATGTGGCAGTGGTTCGGCGTGGTGGACGATGCTGACTTGCCCTCTACCTTCAGCGTCGACTACGTCAAGGTGTGGCAACGCAGTCGATAGCCGCCACACCCAATCGACAACCGCCCGGTTCAAGTCTCAATCGGCAGATGGTCAGTTTTCAATTAGCGCTAACACGTCTGGAGCGCATTCAAATGATCAAGCGCCGGCTGAAAGAATTAGATTTGCTGCGCTTCCTGGCGGCTATCGCAGTCGTGTTTTTTCACTATGCCTTTCGCGGATATGCAAAGGGCGACATGTCGACAATGCCCTACCCGCTATTGGCTGAGCCTGCCAAATACGGTTACTTGGGCGTCGAACTGTTTTTCATGATCAGCGGATTCGTCATTCTGATGACCGCTTCGAGCAATAATCTCAAAGTATTTTTCATATCCCGAGTCGTTCGTATCTGCCCGGCTTTCTGGGTGTGCTGCACCATCACTTTCCTAATCACACTTGCCATTGGACAACCACGATATACCGCTGATCTTTATCAATACATCGCGAACATGACATTACTTAGCGACGTGATGGGTGTCACGCCGATTGACGGCGTTTATTGGTCTCTATTTGCAGAAATAAAATTTTATCTAATGATCTCCATTGTGTTGGCCTTCAAGAAAATAGAAAAAATAGAGACCTACCTCGTGCTGTGGCTGCTGATCTCTGCGATAGCTGAAGCATTCACTTTAGAAAAGATGCGCTCGATATTAGTCACCGATTACGCGGCCTATTTCATAGCGGGTGCAACGTTCTACATAATATGGGCAAAGGGCATCACAAAAACACGCGTTCTCCTGTTGGCGGGTGCATTGGCATTGGCCTGCTACACCGCAATTGTATGGGCCGAACTGCTCGAAACAAAATATGCAACCGACTACAATCTTCTGATCGTATGCAGTGTAATCACCCTTTTCTTTATAACGTTCTTCTTGGTCGCAACGGACAAAATGGCAACCATAGGGGCATTGAACTGGACTGCATTAGGAGCACTAACCTACCCACTTTATCTATTACATCAAATGATCGGCTTTATGATCTTTAATATTGCTTATCCGGCTGTGAACCCGCACCTATTGTTATGGGGCACCATGGCCTTGATGATAGGCGCCTCTTATATCATCCACAAACAAATAGAAACGCCCATTGCCAGGCTAATGAAAAAACTCCTTCTATTATCCTTCAACCGCATTCAGGCTGATCACCCCTGACAGAGTTCCTTGTGTCAGGTGGAACCGTCGCCAGACAAGCCGTCTGCGATGTGCAGTGATTTTCCGGTCTACCAAGACTGATTGCCAAGCACTAAACCCTGTGGGAGCGAGCTTGCTCGCGATGGGCGTGTCATCCAACATTGTTGTCAACTGACACTCCGCAATCGCGAGCAGGCTCGCTCCCACAGGTTCCGATGCAATCTCGCCGATCCCACTCGACTGAAGAACACCACACGAATTCCGGCCCCCCTTTAAATCATCGGCGAGCTGCTCACCACCCGCAACGCCAACCCTTCGTAGGCATCCAGCGTAATGGTGAAGTCGCCCTCAGGCGTGAGATCGCCTTCGACTCGCTCGTTGATAATGTCGACCACCGGCCCCGGCGCGATATTGGGCAGGTGCAGGGTTTCGGTAATCGGCGTCGAGCCAAAGTTCAGCGCGGTGATTTGCGTGCCTTTGCCGGCCGGCAATTCGTGGACCATGACCAGCAGCCCTGGATGCTGGACATCCGGAATCAGGATCTGACGACTGGCGGCGATGTCGTAGGCGCGGCGCGCGGCGAGGATTTTTTTCAGTTGCGAGACGAACGAATCCGGGTCTTTCAATTGGCTGGGCAGGCTGCCATACAAAGTCTTCGGACGCGGCATTTGGCCCGCCGACAGCGGTGCCTCCGGATTGAGGTCCACCAGATCGTAGGCACCACGATGAATCCAGCGGGTGTCGCCGTCGCCCATCAAGTGCTCAACCTGTTCGGCCGGCAACGGCAGCGCGCCGACCAGGTCCCAGCCGGACAACGCGAACACGCCCGGTTGCATGGCGTTGTACATCACCAACAGCAAATGTACCTGGCGAATCTGCTGAATATCCGCCGCCGTGATTGCGTCGAGATCTCGAATCCCCAATGCCGCCGTGATGATGCTGGCGGTAGTGCAAGACACGCCGTTGGTGACGAACTTCAGATTGTAAGGCGCGTGCTCGCCCGCCAGACGTTCGTACATCTGCTCGCGAATGTGTTCACGCAAAATGCTGCCCGGAAAGGTCTGTCCTTGATAGAGGTAGGTGTCATGGGCGTGCAGCGTCCAGAAATGCACCAGCTCCAGGGTCAGTTCGTCGTGGTTTTGCAGGGCGTGGATCAGCGAGCCGGGGTCGATGCCGAGGGTGTGCATCTGGCGCAGCATCAAGCGCAGAAACTCGGTATCGCCCATCAGCAACGCGTGCTGGTAGGCCGGGCGGGTGATGAAGTCGTATGAGAGATCGGCGCCACCGTGGGACATGCTGGCGATGTCGTCGACGGTCAGGTTGAGTTCCTGAAAACTGAAACCGCCGGCCTTGCGGATCGCCCCGCCCAGCAACTGGTTACCGGTGATCGATAACGGGTGGCTCTCAGACCAGGCCGTACCGTCGAGCTTACGCTCCACGCCGAGGAATCCGTTGGCGTCCAGACGCAGGATTTTCGCGCCCATGACGTCAATGGCGTGCAGGGCATCGCCGATGATCATCTGCTGCGCGGCGAAGGTCGGGTCCAGCCAGTTCAGTGACGGCTGCCCTTCCTTGAAGTAATGCAGATAGACCCAGCGCCGCGGTTTGCCATCGACGCCGATCACGATCGGTGTCGCGCTCCAGTCCGTTTCCTTGACCCCGGGCTCGAAGAAGATCACCCGCTGCAACTGGCCGACGATGTAGTGCTTGTCCCGGAGCACGTCGACCTGCAGCGGACTGAGGTTTTGCGCATCACGGCCGTCGGCGATGTCCGGGAGCAACGGCCAGTCCTCTTCACGGATTTCGACCATGTGGTAGAGACCCGGATAGTCTTCATACGCCATCTCGGCCAGGCGGAAATCCGCGCCTTTGCCGGTATGCGAAGGGATCACGTCATCGATGATCACCGCATTGTGCGCGGCGGCCATGCGGACCAGCGCGTGGAGGTGCGCCTCGGTGCCCAGTTGTGGGTCGATCTCGAAACTGATGCGGTCAAAATTGCCGTCAATGGTCGGCGTGCGTTGGGTGCCCGTCAGGCCGCCAGACATTTTCAGCGGACCGTTATGAATGCCCTGGATGCCGATTTTCGACAGGGCGTGCCACAAGGTTTCATCGCCCAACGCCTCGAGCACGCTGCCGTCTTCGCGGGTGACGATGGACGCCGGGTAAGCGGTGAACCACACCGACGCCAGGGCTGAAGCATCACGGGGCCGGGTATGGGCATAAGGCTGCTGCCACAGCCGACCTTGCCCGGAGTAGAGCTTGGCGCGCTGCCTGGCGGCATGCAGCATCGATTGTTCAACCAGCCAGGTCACATGATTCTTGTCAGCCGCAGTCATAAAAACAGTCACCTGTTGTCGGGGGTAAATTTACGCTCGGCCATCCCATGCGTACCTGCACCGGTGGACCCGTCCTTTTCATATGAGGCCCTGAGGCGGCATTCGTTGCATTGACGCTTGAGGATTCAGGATTGGGCATTGCCCTCCTTGCCACAACAGGCTTGCTAACGGCAACGACTCACTCAGCCGAGCCATAAAACCTGCCAACCAACCCGTTTTTTGGCGGGCTTTTTTGTGCTCCGGATTTACGCCACTGCGCGTTCACGTTTCAGGGCTGGCAACGCGATGACGAGTGCCAGGCCAATCAGCCCTGCCGCAACTGCAAAAGTGAATGTCATGCCACGGGCGACCGCTTCTGGCGGTGCGCTGGTGACGTCGGTCGCCGATGAAGCCAACGCAAACACTGCGCCCATGACCGAGGCGCCGGTGATGAGCCCGAGGTTGCGCGACAGGCTGAGCAGGCCGGCAATGACGCCTCGCTGATCCTGGCTGACGCCGGTCATGATCGACGTGTTGTTGGCCGCCTGAAACAGCGCATAACTGGTGGTGATCACAGCAATGGGCACGAGGTAGCCGAGAATGCCGAAACGCGTCGGCATCATGGACAGAACGCATGCACCAAGCGCCATCACAACAAGCCCGGAAACGCTCATGCGTTGTGCGCCGAAACGGTCTACCAGACGGCCGGCGGGTACGCCAGCCAGCGCGGCAACCAGCGGGCCGACTGACAATGTGAGCCCGACCAGCGCTGCATTCAAACCAAGCGCGCCCGAGAGATAGAACGGCCCGACCACCAGCGTCGACATCATCACCGTCGAGACCAGCATGCTCATGGCCAGGCTCGCGCTCAACCCTCGATCACGCAACAGCGCCAGTTTGATCAGCGGCGATGCAACCGTCGCCTCGATGAACAGGAAAATCCCGGTACCGGCAGCCGCGATCAGCAATAACGCGAGGTTGATCGAACCCCAGTCACCGCCACCCATCGTCATTGCCAGCGCATAAGCGCCGAGTGTCAGCGCCAGAACCAACGTACCTGCAACGTCAAAACCACCACGCTGAGCCTTCGACGTTTGGCGATCGGCAGGCAAATAGAGGTAAGCAAGCACGCCGTTCAAAACACCCAACGGCAGGTTAACCAGAAAAATCGTCTGCCAGCCGAAGCCGGAGATCAACACGCCACCGAGCGATGGCCCCAGCGTGGTGCCGATCGCCGACATCGTGCCGAGCAATCCCATGGCGCTGGCGGTTTGCGCCTTGGGCACCGTCTCACCGACAAACGCCACGGTAAGCGCCAACATGATTGCCGCGCCGAGGCCTTGTACCGCCCGGGCAGCGACCAGCCACCCCAGCGACGGCGCCAGGCCACACGCCAGTGAAGCGAGCGTGAAAATGGCGATGCCGACCAGCAGCAAGCGACGGCGACCGACGATGTCCCCCAAGCGCCCGACACTGACGATCAATGTCGTGATCGCAAGCAGATACGCCAGGACGATCCACTGCACGTGCTGGAAAGAAGCGTCGAGTGCCTGGGACAAGGTCGGCAAGCCTGCATTGGCGATGCTGGTGTCGAGGGAAGCCATCAACATCGACAGCGAAAGGCTGGCGAGTGCCCAGCGGACCGAGCCGGATTGCGTGGTGAGTGTCATGGTTGGCGCCTTGATGAAGTGTTGGCCTCCAGCGTATGCCCGCACCTGACATGGCGGAAGACGCACCACTTGCACTTGATACCTGCACGCGGCGCCATGTCATCACTCAGCCGTGCTACCGTTGAAGCATGACGACTCCCGACCTGAATCTGCTGATTACCCTTGATGCGCTGCTCGCCGAAGGCAGTGTTGCGCGTGCCGCCCAACGATTGCGACTGAGCCCGTCGGCGATGAGTCGGGCGCTGGCGCGATTGCGTGAAACGACCGGCGATCCACTGCTGGTCCGCGCCGGACGCGGCCTGGTGCCGACACCCCGGGCGCTGGAGCTGCGCGAGCTCGTCAGCCAACTGGTGCAGCACGCCGAAGCGGTGCTGCGCCCCACCGAGCAACTCGACCTCAAGCAACTGGTGCGAACCTTCACGCTGCGCACCAGCGATGGGTTTGTCGAGAACTTCGGACCGGCGCTGATTGCTCGCCTCAACGAAGAAGCACCCGGTGTACGGCTGCATTTTTTGCAGAAACTGAACCAGGACAGCTCGCTGCTGCGTGACGGCACGGTCGATCTGGAGACCGGCGTTGTCGCGCACACCACCAGCCCGGAAGTGCGCACCCGCGCGTTGTACCAGGACCGCTTCATCGGCGTGGTCCACCAGGGACATCCGCTGAGCAAGGGCAAGATCACGCCCGCCCGGTATGCGTCCGGCCGGCATGTCCTGGTCTCGCGGCGTGGACGGGACAAAGGGCCCATGGATGACGCCTTGAAACCGCTTGGACTGGCGCGGGAGATCGTCACCATCGTCGGCGGCTTCTCCGCAGCGCTGGCGCTAGCCCGGGCGTCGGACCTGATCGCCACAGTGCCCGAACGCCACACCCATAATCTGCGCGCTGGCCTGCACAGTTTCCCCCTTCCAGTCGCCACGCCAGTGATCACCATTTCTATGCTCTGGCATCCACGAATGGACGCCGATGCCGCGCACCAGTGGTTGCGTGGATGTATTCGGGAGGTGTGTGCGGGGCCCTTTGTCTAGCACACTGATTTTTGTCGCTGTCGGGACTAGACTCTATCCGTTGCTTCGGGCCACACCGGTCGGGCCAGCGATCTGGATATGAGGGAACGTCATGAGCGACAAAGTCGATTTACGCAAGTACTCCTCTCAAGTGGTCGACGGCGTGGAGCGCGCTCCCGGCCGTTCCATGCTGCGTGCCGTGGGCTTTACGGATGAAGACTTCAAAAAGCCGCAGATCGGCATCGCCTCCACCTGGGCCATGGTCACGCCGTGCAACATGCACATCGACAAGCTCGCCGTTGAAGCGGAAAAAGGCGCAAATGCCGCGGGCGCCAAGGGCGTCATTTTCAACACCATCACCATTTCCGACGGCATCGCCAACGGCACCGAAGGCATGAAGTATTCGCTGGTGTCGCGGGAGGTGATCGCCGACTCCATCGAGGTGGTGGCCGGTTGCGAAGGGTTTGACGGTCTGGTGACCGTGGGCGGTTGCGACAAGAACATGCCGGGGTGCCTGATCGGCATGGCGCGGCTGAATCGCCCGTCGATCTTCGTCTATGGCGGCACCATCCGCCCGGGCGCTGGCCACACCGATATCATTTCCGTGTTCGAGGCGGTGGGTCAGCACGCACGCGGCGATATCAACGAGATTCAGGTCAAGCAGATCGAGGAAGTGGCGATTCCCGGTCCCGGCTCCTGCGGCGGCATGTACACGGCCAACACCATGGCCTCGGCCATTGAAGCATTGGGCATGAGCCTGCCCGGTTCCAGTTCTCAGGATGCCGTCGGCAGCGATAAGGCATCAGACAGCTTCCGCGCCGGTCAGCAGGTTATGGAGTTGCTCAAGCTGGACCTCAAGCCGCGCGACATCATGACCCGCAAGGCCTTCGAAAACGCCATCCGCGTGGTGATCGCCCTCGCCGGCTCGACCAATGCCGTGCTGCATCTGCTGGCCATGGCGCATGCGGTGGATGTCGAGCTGACGCTGGATGATTTCGTCGAGCTGGGCAAGGTGTCCCCGGTGGTGGCCGACTTGCGCCCCAGCGGTCAATACATGATGAGCGAGCTGGTTGCCATCGGCGGCATCCAGCCGCTGATGAAACGCATGCTCGCCGCCGGCATGCTGCACGGCGATGTGCTGACGGTGACCGGCAAGACCCTGGCAGAAAACCTAGAAAACGTGCCCGACTACCCCGAAGGCCAGGATGTGATCCTGCCGTTCGACCACCCGGTGAAAAAAGACTCCCATTTGGTGGTCCTGCGCGGCAACCTTTCGCCCACTGGCGCGGTGGCCAAGATCACCGGCAAGGAAGGTTTGCGCTTCGAAGGCACGGCGCGCGTATATCACGGCGAGGAAGGCGCGTTGGCCGGGATTCTCAATGGCGAAGTCAAAGCGGGTGATGTCATCGTGATTCGCTATGAAGGGCCCAAGGGTGGACCCGGCATGCGTGAAATGCTATCGCCGACTTCGGCGGTCATGGGCAAAGGGCTGGGCAAGGAAGTCGCGCTGATCACCGATGGCCGCTTCTCCGGCGGCTCTCATGGTTTTGTGGTGGGGCATATCACGCCGGAGGCTTTTGAGGGCGGGCCGATTGCGCTGATTGAAGATGGCGACAGGATCACCATCGACGCTGAAACACGGCAGATTACGGTGGACGTCTCCGACGCTGTGCTGGCCGAGCGCAAGGCCCGTTGGGTACGTCCGGAATCCAAGTACAAACGCGGGGTGTTGGCCAAGTATGCCAAGACCGTGTCCAGTGCCTCGGAGGGGGCAGTTACGGATAAATACCTTTAAGGAATTGGTGCTGCGCTGTCTGAGCTGGCGCCTTCGCGAGCAGGCTCGCTCCCACATTGGATCTTCATTGAACACAGGATTTGTGTTTAACGCGAAACAAATGTGGGAGCGAGCCTGCTCGCGATGAGGCCCTGACAATCACCAAAAATCAAATGATCGAAACATCAGCCTCAAAGCCGAAACCGATCCACCGACTGCGACAGCTTCCCCGCCAAAGTCGACAGCTCATCAGTCGTCGAAGCCGTCTGCCCAATCACCTTGCTGTTGCCTTCCGACATACCGGCAATCATGTCCACCTGATGGGCGATTTCGTTGCTGGCCAGACTCTGTTCACCGATCGTGCGGGTGATGTCATTCACCAGCTCAGTGGTATTGAGCGTGGCTTGGAGAATTTCTCGGATGGCGCGCTCGACATCGGCAGTCACCGCCATGCCTTTGTCGACCTGCGCAACGCCCGCCTCCATGCTGGTCACCGCTTCGCGGGTACTTTGCTGGATGCGCGAGACCATGCTGGCAATTTCCTGGGTGGAAGCGCTGGTGCGCCCCGCCAGGCTGCGGACTTCGTCGGCCACCACGGCAAAACCTCGGCCTTGCTCACCAGCGCGAGCGGCCTCGATGGCGGCGTTGAGTGCCAGCAGGTTGGTTTGATCGGCGATACCCTTGATCACCTGAATGATGCTGAAAATCCCCTCGGACTCCTTGTCCAGCGTGCGGATCACTTGGGCCGATTGCTGCGCCGAACGCGCAATACCGTCCATGTCGTTGACCACCTGATGAATCACGCGACCGCCATCCTTGGCCAGTGCCTCGGCCTGGTTGGCCATGTTCAGCGCGCGCTCCGCGTGTCGGGTGATTTCCTCGATACTCGCAGTCATTTCACTCGCGGCGGCGGCCATAGTGCTGGCCGCGACGCTTTGCTGTTGGCTGCTGTCAGCGACTTGATGGCAGCCACTGCTCAGTTGCACGCTCATGCCACTCACGCCATGCGCATTGCTGCGCACCACCTCGATCATGCCGCGCAGGTCACGCTGCATGGTCGCCAGACTGCGGATCAATGCGCTGGCTTCGTCCTTGTGGGTCGGTTCGACGATAGGTTCGCTCAGGTTGCCATGCGCGATGCTTTGGGCAATGCGGCTGGCGGTCTGCAAGGGCCCCATGATGCTAAAAATCACCCAGCGACCCTGGATGAGCAGCAGCAACAGGCTGGCGATGAGCACGATTCCCAGCGTGAAATTGGCGCTGCTGATGGCCTCCTCGGTGCCTTGGCTGGTCTGTTGGGTGTTGGTTTCGATCAGTTCGCTGAGGGCCGCCATCTGGTCTTCCAGTTGGCTGAACGCGGTATTGAACGTGCCGAGTTCCTTTTGTGCGGAATCCGGATTTTCCAGGGCCAGACCGACAATGCGCTCGGCCGCACCGATGTAGGTATCTAGGCTCGGCTTGACCTTGTTCAGGCCAGTCTTGATGGTGTCGTTGACCGGCAGCTTGAGGTTTTCACCCAGCACTTCACGAAAATGCGCCGCATGTTCCTCGATGGAACTGCGCACCTCGGCTTTGCTGCTGGTGCTTTTGCCCAGCCCGACCACCATCGCGGACAGCACATCGGCACGCAGGGCGTCGTGCATCATGTCGGCTTCAAGGTGATTGCGCAGCGCGGTCATGCTGACCTCGTTGTCATTCACTGCTTCAGCCATTCGGGTGTTTCCCACGTAACTGACCAGGCTCACGATCAACGCGGTGAGCAAGCTCGTACCAATCAGCAGCAACAAGCGTAATCTTATAGACATGGGGTAGCCCTCTCTCGGTACGTCGCTTTTATGAACACGTTATCGGCTGCGTCGGCCACTCTTTGAAGCCGGACGCCGCACTTTCGGTGTTTTGCGACATGCGGTAGGTTCTACCTGGGATCTTGATTCCGTGCGGTCTTTTTCTGAGCGCTGCAGTCATGGCCAAACCTTGCGCCAGACCGCTAAAGTAGCGCGACGAAAATCAGGGACCCCATGACCATGGACGAGCTTCACCAAGGCAGCTGCTTATGCGGCGCCGTTAAATACCGCGTATCCACCGAGCTGAAAGCCGTCACCCATTGCCATTGCAAACAATGCCAAAAGAGCCATGGAGCGGCGTTCGCGACGTATGCGAGCGCTCCCAGGTCGGCGGTTTCTGTCGTTGCGGATGCAACGGCGCTCAAGGGTTACGAATCGTCCAAAGGCGTCACACGCCAGTTCTGCTCGAACTGCGGCTCTTCGCTGTTCTGGTCAGATTCGAAGGGGGCGTTTTCGGAGTGGGTTTCGATAGCGATCGGTACGCTGGATACGCCTTTCCTGGCGTTGAAGCAGAAACACACCTGGATTGAGTCAAAAGTCTGCTGGTACGAAGCCGATTCGCTACAGGCCTAGCGCTTTCGTGCCAGACGCTGCTGCCAATTGCCGCCATTGGCTCGCTGGCATTGCTCTTCAGAATCAAACTGCACATGGGCCGAGACCTGGCTGACGAGTACTTCCGCTTCGTTTAACGCGATAGCGGTCAGTTCGACCATGCGCTCGCCCTGCCCGCTCGCCAGCGCCTGATCCTTGTTGGCTTGGGTGTCAAAGACCCAGACAACCCTCAGACTGGAAGGAAATTCGTCGTAATCGACTTCGTGGGTCAGCCATTCGAATCCGACGATTTGCGCTTTGGCCGTTTCACACGCCTCGGTCAGAGTGGCGACCAGGCGACGCTCGATGCGTGCATGATCGCGTTTGCTCAAACCCATGGGGAATCCTTTTGATGGTCGAAATTGTGGATCAGTCTCAATCGAGCACCTCTTCGGGCACTCGATGCTCCCTGCAAATCAAATCGATTTCGCCGGATTCCAGGGGTTCCTGAGTCAACCCACAAAAAGCCCCGCCTGCCACTGTCTGATGGAAGCGACAGCTTCGGCAAAGCCCGAAACCCGGTACATTTTCCCCTTGCTGAATATTCCTCAGCAGCTCCAGCAGCAGCCCTTCCAGATCCTGTGACCGAGCGCCCATTCGCCTGGCGGCAGCGACCAGAAAATCCGGCGGCATCACGGCATCCAACAGGGCTCTGGCCGGCGCGGTCAATTCCAGGTGCACGCTGCGTTTGTCTTTGGCGTCCGGGGTCTTGATCAGCAACCCATTGGTTTCCAGTGCCTTGAGAGATTGCGACACGGTGCCCTTGGTCAGCCCCAGATATTCGGTCACCGCCAACGGGGTGTTGGAGTAACGATTGCAGCGGCCCAGATACATCAGCGCGCTCAATTGAATCGGCTGCAGATCCGTCAGTTTCGGGTGTTCGCGAAACCAGACGCGCGTCAGGCTCGACAGTCTTTCCAGCAGATCGAACAACACGGGGGAATTTCCAGATCAAGAGTGTTGATAAATAGTATCGGATAAAAACCATATTGACAAAATTCAGCGTTGCCTTAGGCTTGTCGGTATCGATTCGAAACTACTTAACACACACTGAGAATGGAGGTCATCATGAAATCGGTACTGGCACTGGCCATCAGCACGCTTCTGGTAGCACCCGCGTGGGCCCACGATTCGGCAGGTATCAGCAGCGAGAAGAGCACGACTGACGCCGCGTTCGATCTCGTTCATACCCGTGTCTTCAAGGAAGGCAACAACCTGGTATTTGAACAATTGGTCGACGGCAAGGCCGGTAGTCGGGTGCCAGTGGCTAAAGGCGCTTTCGCAGGTGCGGACGTTTATAGCTATGTCTGGCCGACCAGTCTGGACAGCGCAGCCGTCGGGTTTGAAGCGAAGTCAGGCATTCTCGCTCTGGCACTGACCTCGCACCCGGACTTCGACGACACCCCGCAACTGGACGAGAACAAGGACGGCAAGAAGGACAACGACGGCGGCCTCTGGCATTCCCACTGGGTGGTGCTGACCAAAGATGAAAGCTGCGGGCCTGGTGGCCTGAAAGTTCGCGACATCCCCAAAGATGCCAAGCCCAAGCTACCCGCCACCTGGCCTGGCGCGCCGATCTACATCGACTCCCCCGGCTACGACCTGAGCGTCGAGAAAAATGCCGCGAAAATTCGCGTGCCTCTGGCAGCCGTGGGCTTCCCTGAAAGTTTCAACTACGACGGCGTCACCGCGGCCCTGAAGGTCAATGCCGATCTGCACAACCCACTGCTTTGCGTGAGCAGCGTCTATGACATTGCCTCGGGCGACCTGTCTCTGCCCGGCACCTGGAAACTGAAGGAGAGCAAATGATGAGCGTTAAAGTGTTCGATACCCACGTACGCACCAAAGATGGCCGCTACTTGCATTTCGATGTATTGATCGACAGCAACGACCCTGATCTGGCGAAGTCGTACGTCCGCCGTTTCCTTGATGAACAGGGCGTTCAGGACGAAGATATTTCACAGAATGAATGCCGGTTCTGCCACGTTGAACCGACCAACCCGGTCGTCGCGGAGGCGATCAGCAAACAAGGTCACTTCATCATCAAACTGCAAGGTTGCCAGGAGTAACGAGATGAACGCGTATCAGCCTTTGAACTGCGATCTGCACGACTATCTGGAGATCGCCTGCCTGCGCGGTTATCGATTGGATATCGAGTTGAACGACGGCGCACGCCTGATCGCCAAAGCGCTGACGACGCGTACCTCCAGCGACAAGGAAGAGTTTCTGTGCCTAGAAACGGCTGATGGCCAGCGGGAAGTCCGTCTGGATCAACTGCTGGCTGTCACGCCGCTGGACGCCAATGCGCAGTTTGGGCGAGTGGTGTTTCAGGGTGCCGTTTGCAGTATTTGAGCGTCCACCCCGGGTGTTTCAATACAGCACGGCCCCCGCATCACGCATGAAAATTTCAATGGTCTTGGGCCCTACCCCTTCGAACTCCGCGAGGCGTTTTTCGAACGCCTGGCGGTTTTCACTGACGCGCTGAATGTTGCCAATCTTCCCGGCGTATTCTTCGTGCAGTTTGGCGCTGAGCTTTAGCAGTCGCAGGGCTGTGGTTTCGTCATAACGCACGTAACGGGCTTCGCCCAACATGCCCACCAGTTGCCGATGAGTACAGTGCCCAAGCTTCAGCGCGGAATCTCTCGCATGTTTTTCAACAATGACGCGATACGCCTGCGCGGCGATTTCAGCCTGAATCCGCTTGCCCATCAGAAAGCTGGCGATGAACCATTTGAATAGGGCACTTTCGTCCCCGCGCTGCAAATCTATGCCCAGATCAGTGGCGCTGATGGTTTTGTTCATGCTGCTACCCGGTTCAATCAGCCACTCCCCGTATTCAGCGTTCGGTGATAATCCTCGCCTGCGATCGCGCGCAGGTACGCTTGATCCGCCTCAACCCTGAGATCGCGCCACTCCTGCCAACTCACAATTCCCAGGCGGTCCATCTCGTCCGACTGACGAATCAGTTCTTCGTGATAGGCGTCGGGACACTCCATGCGCAGCCTCAAGTCCTCAAGGGCGAGATGCCAGGCGTTGAGCGCTCGCAGCTTTAGCGCATGAGCCGGTGTCAGCAGATTGGCAAACGAGTGCATGGCAGCGCTCCCCGAAGTTCTTTCAGAATGGATCAACTCATCACGAATGCGGTTCAGGCACGCCGACCAAAGGCAGGTTTTTCGTTACAGCACCGCGGCCGCAAACGGGCATTGGGATTTGGGGATTTGGGGATTTGGGATTTTGTAGCAGCTGTCGAGCAGCGCGAGGCTGCGACTGCGGTTTTCCTGAAGAAACTCAGTTGCAGGGTTTGCGACGGCTTCGCCGCCGGACGCTGCCTCGCGGGGCTCGACAGCTGCTACAGGGGGACGATCACACACCCCATTCCGGATTTAGTGGTGGCAAGGCTGCGCTTCGAATGTCGAGGCGCAGCCCATTGCTCTGGCTTATTTCGCGTTAAGAAACTCAACCGTTTGCGCAGTGCTCCAAAGGGCATTGGCGATGTAGCGATAGTTGATCAGCGCAGCCAGGTAGCCATCACCTTCCCGAATAAAATCCAGCTGTGTCGTGAAAAGCATAATGGCCCAGACAAGAACGAAACAATCAGGTGCAGACACACGGCGAATGCGGAACACGGTCAGTACACCCAGAAGCGTCGACCACCCACGCAGCAGATCGAGAAACTAAAAGCCCTGTACAACGAGTTCTTATCCATCCGGCGGCAGGTGCTAATCAAATCAGGAGCATGACGTTTGTTACGCTGCTTCCCGTGTATCACCACGGTGCCGATGAGTTTCTACAGCTCCTCGATAACCTCGAGTCGCTCAATAGGGAAAGGGTAAGCCGAGCCGTTGAACTAACAACTGACAACCCAGTCGGGATAATCAGCATCTCTTCTCCCATAACAAGGATCCCACCATGCACAAGTACACGCTGCACTACCTGTTCAAAGACGAGCCCCGCACACACTTGTTCGAACTGAAGCAGCCGCAGCTATCCGTCCATGAGGCGGCGATGCACTTGCTGCAGCTGCATTTTGGGGATGGAGAGAACAGTCTGATCATGCCTACTGCGGACGCGACGCCGGAGGAAATTTTAAAGCAGGCTGAGCTGATAGGGTTGACGCAGATTGAGGTCGTCGATCAATCCCGTTGAGCCAACCTCCCCGGCATGCCACGCTCCCAGAGTGTTTTGGGTCGATCACCCATCATGTGAGCGACGCCGATTACCTGTGGGAGCGTCGCTTGCCCCGGGCGGCGTTTTGACGAAGAGGCCCGAACAAACAACCCAAATCCCGATGACGCCACGATTACCGCCCCGGCTTTTACGACCAACGGCTGCCACGGCCCTTAGCCCAGCTAAATCCCTCTAGTCCAGCACTTCTAAGACGCTCATCCAACCTCCGCACGCCCACCCGGCAGCAAGCTACAAATACCTGCTTACAATTTAACTCATCATAAAACCCGATCGTGTACTACTGAGTGTTACGTTGAGCGCCTTATCGGGCCAGAGAATGCCAACGTAGTCATGCGCATCAAACTTCCCAGCATTCCTGCCCTCTGCGCCTACCTCGCACTGTCCTGCCTGTTTGCGACCGCGTGGGTCATCAATCCTGCCAATACGCATTCTTCCTTTGCCCAGATAAGCCCCGTGATGGCAGTCGCCGGCAAAGTGGCCAAGCCCATTTATACCAGCCGTTTCGCCTCCTCCGGGCTCGTCGATTTCGTGCATTCCTCGGCGGTCACCGCCTTGCCCGACGGCAGCCTGATGACGGTCTGGTTCGCCGGCTCGCGCGAAGGTGCAGCCGATGTGCAGGTACGCTCCGCCCGGTTCGACTCGAAAACCGGCGAATGGGGTGCGGAGCAGGTCTTGGCGACTCGCGATTCGACCCAACAGGGCACTCGAAAATACATTCGCAAGCTGGGCAATCCGGTGATTGCCCTCGCCCCGGATAATCGCGTGTGGTTGTTCTACGTGTCGGTGTCCATGGGTGGTTGGGCCGGCAGCGCGGTCAATGTGATGGTTTCCGACGACTTCGGTGAACATTGGTCCGCACCTCGTCAGTTGATCACGTCGCCCTTTCTGAACATCAGCACCCTGGTCCGATCTGCACCGGTGTTTCATGCCGACGGTTCGATCGGCTTGCCGGTGTACCACGAATTTCTGGGCAAGTTTGCCGAGTACCTCTACCTGAGCGCAGATGGCGATGTGATCGACAAATTCCGCATCAGCCACGGCAAGAATTCTTTGCAACCCACGGTGGTTCCGCTGGACGGACAGCGCGGTATCGCCTTGCTGCGTTACGCCGGAAACACCCATCACCGTGTTCTGGCGACCCGCACTGAAGATGCCGGGCAAACCTGGAGTGAGCCTTATCCGCTCGATCCCTCGAATCCGAATTCTTCGTTGGCGGCCGTGGCAACACCCGAACACGGGTTGCTGGTGGCGCTCAACGATCTGCAGGAGGGACGCTTCAAGCTGAGTCTGTATGGGACCGACGCCAAAATGGACGATTGGCGCTCGTTGCGGGACCTGGACAAATCACCCGATCCACTGGGCGCTCCGTTTTCTCCCGAAGCCTATAAGGAGATCATCGGCAAAGAGTTCCGCGGGTCCAGCGGCGCACGTCGCCAATCGCTGGAAGCGGAGTTTCTGGATAACCTCGACAACCGTGTCTGTAAGAGCCAAGGCTGTGAATTCGAATACGAGTACCCGTACTTCATCCGCAGTCCTGACGGCATGTACCACTTGGTTTATTCCTGGAACAACACCTTTATCAAGCACGTTACCTTTAACGATGCGTGGCTCAACGAGCGTCTCAAATGATCAGCCTGTGGCAAGCCCATGTCAGCTTCGCAATGATCCTCTTCCTGGTGCTGCCTTCGTTCGGCTTGTCCAGGGCCTGGCGGATCGCGCTGCTGGCTGCGTTGCTGGCAGCCAGTTTCATATCGCAGGAAGGGTTGTCCCTGGCCGCGTATTTGCGCAGTTACATTGATGACCTTGCGATCACCACCCTGGTGTTCATGGCTTGGGGCTGTTTGCGTCGGCTGGACATGCTGCCACCGGCGCGGGGCAAAACCGGCGTATTGATCCTCTTTGCCGTGATGGCCGTGGTGCTGTACCCGGCTACCCTGGGCATGAGTGATCTGGACCCCTATCGGTTCGGCTACAGCCCGCGACCCATGCTGATTTTCTTCGCAGTGCTGACATTGGGCCTGTTTTATCTGCGCAATGGCCTCGCCGTGTTGATGCTGGCCAGCGCGACCCTGGCCTTCATCGCCGGGATCAAACCTTCGCAAAACTATTGGGATTACCTGGTCGATCCGCTGCTGGGTCTGTATTGCTGCGTGGCATTGCTGACGCTTGCCATACGCTGGACGTACCGCCGCTCAAACAAGCGGCGTGGTGCGGTCAGCGACGAATTCAAATCCGTTTGAGATTTAACGACTTTTTAACAGGGGAACAGGGATGGGTTGGCTGCACTCGAGACGTTTACATTACTGGCTAGGCGCTACAGCGATTGTGTTTGTGCTGTTTGCACTGCTGAGGGTGGTGTTCTTCTTCGGCTTCTCCGGGTTCGAACCCAAAGCCCTGATCGACACAAAGGGCGTCTGGGAAACCCTGAACATCGGCTTTCGTTTCGATCTGCGCCTGGCCATCCTGACGATGTTGCCGTTGGCATTGCTGGCCTGGATTCCTCGCTGGAACCTGCTCCGCAGCCGCCTGCTTCGGCGGATCGCACGCGTGTATCTGGTCGCCGTGCTGAGCGTAATGCTGCTGATCTACATCATCGACTTTGGCCATTACGCCTACCTGGGCGTGAGGATCAACGCCACCGTGCTGCGCTTCATCGAGGATGCGCAAATTTCCCGCGACATGGTTTGGCAGACTTACCCGGTCATCTGGATTTCACTGGGTTGGCTGGCAACGGTCGCGCTGGTGACTCTGGTCCTGGTGCGTCTGGAACGCGTCACACTGGATCGCCCCCGCAAAAACATTCACCCGCTCTCCGCGACATGGGGTGGCGCGTTGATGGTCGTGTTGGTGCTGCTGGGCATTTTGGGTCGTGTGGAAAACATGAACCTTGAGAACCCCGTTCCGTTGCGCTGGAGCGATGCGTTTTTCTCGGGTAATAACCAAATGGCCGCGCTGGGCCTGAACCCGGTGTTGTTCCTCTACGATACGGTCAAGGTTGGCCAATCGCGCTACGACGAAGCGCAGGTACGTGAGCATTACGCGGTGATGGCCAACTACCTGGGGGTCGAAAAGCCTGATCCGCAGACCCTTGATTTCGTCCGTCACCAGGCGCCACAACCCTACAAAGTACCGGGCTCGCGTCCGCCGAACGTGATGTTCATCATGCTTGAATCGCTGGGCACCAGCGCCGTCGGGGCTTACGGCAACCCGATCAATCCGACGCCCAATCTCGATCGCCTGGCCACCCAGAGCTGGTTCTTTAAGCACTTCTATGTGCCGGTGACTGGGACCGCGAAAACCGTCTGGGCCAGCATTAGTGGCGTGCCTGACGTCACGCGCCAGGAAACCGCGACGCGAAATCCGCTGATCACCAAGCAAAACACGCTAATCAATGCCTTCACCGGTTACGAGAAGATCTACACCATCGGCGGCAACTCCGGCTGGGCCAACATGAATGCCCTGATTCGGCAAAGCATCGACGGCGTACGCTTGTTCGAAGAGCGGGACTGGAAATCCCCGGTGGTGGATGTCTGGGGCATTTCCGATCTGGACCTGTTCAAGGAAACCGATCAGATCCTGCAAGCACTGCCCAAGGACAAACCGTTCTTTGCGTATGTGCAGACGGCTGGCAATCACCGTCCGTTCACGATTCCCAAGAGCAATGACGGCTTCGAGGTCAAGCACCCTACCCTGGCCGAAGTACAGGCCGCAGGATCGCGCAGTGTCGAGCAGTACAACGCCGTGCGCTTGCTGGACTTCAACCTCGGACGCTTGATGGAAATCGCCAAGGCCGGCGGCTGGTACGAAAACACCATTTTCGTGATGTTTGGCGACCACAACACTCGAATCGCGCAGATCCCTTTCCTGGCACCGGCCTACGAGCAACTGGGCCTGGAAAGCAATGCGGTGCCGATGATCATCCATGCGCCGGGCTTGATCGGGACGCGCAAGGTCGAGGAAGCGGTCGGCCTGGTGGACTTGCTGCCTACCGTGGCGGGGATGGCCGGTCTTGAGTTTCGCAACAGCGGCATGGGCCGTGATATCCAGCAGCCCGCGCCCGAGGGTGAACGCGTGGTGCCGCTGGTTTTGCGTGAGGGAACGTTCCCGCTCATTGCCGGGGTGACGCAACACTACATGGTGCAGATGGAGCACGACGGCAGCTCGCCGACTCTTCATGACCTGGCTTCGATGACGCCGCTGGACAACGTCGCCGAGAAAAACCCTGAAGAGTTCAAACGCCTGTCGGAGCTGACCCGCGCCATGCATGAAACCTCCAGATTGATGCTGTACCAGAACGTACAAAAGTAAGCTCACAGGCCTGAAAACCCGCGTCTAAGCTTCAGATAGACGCGGGTCCTCCTCGCTACACCGGTAAAAGACTCTGCCTATCACGTCCCAATACTCCTCCTATTAGCTGACTTCCCAAGTGGGGTCTAACCTGTATCCAGCGCTGGCGGAACAAGCTGGCCGGTTTAGTGCTGATAGGGAGACAGGAATGAGTCCGAAGCTTGACTAGGCCACCCGTGGGCCACCGCACAGGCAACTCGATTGCCGCTGTTCAGACTTCCCGTGTGGTCCAGACAATCAGTTGATCCAACTGCTGGCCCTGCAGCCTATGTCATTGATTTCGCTCGTTGCTATCTAACGCCCACCCCGGGCTGATAGCCGGATGAACACGACCAAAGGTAGCTCGCACATGGCAAATGAATCGAAATGCCCGTTCAATCACGCCGCTGGCGGTGGCACCACGAACCGCGATTGGTGGCCGAACCAACTGAATCTGAAAATCCTGCACCAGCACTCGTCCCTGTCCGACCCCACGGACGAGGGCTTCAACTACGCCGAGGAATTCAAGACCCTGGATTTTGAAGCGGTCAAGCGGGACCTGACGGCGCTGATGACCGATTCCCAAGACTGGTGGCCGGCGGACTTCGGTCACTATGGGCCGCTCTTCATTCGCATGGCCTGGCACGCCGCAGGCACGTACCGCACGGGTGACGGTCGTGGCGGCGCCGGATCTGGACAACAGCGCTTTGCACCGCTCAACAGCTGGCCGGATAACGTCAGCCTCGACAAGGCGCGCCGGCTGCTCTGGCCGATCAAGCAAAAATACGGTCGTAAAATTTCCTGGGCGGACTTGATCGTCCTCACCGGCAACGTTGCGCTGGAGTCCATGGGCTTCAAGACCTTTGGTTTTTCCGGCGGCCGGCCCGACGTCTGGGAACCGGATGAAGACGTGTATTGGGGTTCGGAAAACAAATGGCTGGGCGGTGACACCCGCTACGGTAAAGAAAACGAACCCATGCAAGAACCCGGCGAAGGCCCGCTCGTTGCTGAGCCGGGAGAAAACGAGGAGAGCCGGACCGAACAAGGACGCAACCTGGAAAACCCGCTCGCCGCCGTGCAAATGGGCCTGATTTATGTGAACCCCGAAGGCCCTGAAGGCAACCCGGACCCCGTCGCTTCGGCCAAGGACATCCGTGAAACGTTCGGGCGCATGGCGATGAATGACGAAGAAACCGTGGCGCTGATCGCCGGCGGCCACGCCTTCGGCAAGACCCACGGTGCCGGACCTGCCGACAACGTCGGTGCCGAGCCCGAAGCCGCGGGCCTCGAAGCCCAGGGCTTTGGCTGGAAGAACAGCTTCGGCACCGGCAAAGGCCCGGACACCATCACCAGCGGCCTGGAAGTGACCTGGACCACCACGCCCACCCGGTGGAGCAACAACTACCTGGAAAACCTGTTCGGCTTCGAGTGGGAACTGAGCAAAAGCCCCGCCGGAGCGAACCAGTGGGTCACCAAAAACGGCGCCGGTGCCGGCACCATTCCGGATGCTCACGACCCGTCCAAACGGCGCAATCCCACCATGCTGACCTCGGACCTGGCCCTGCGATTCGATCCGATCTACGAGCCGATCTCGCGGCGCTTCCTGGCCAATCCGGATCAGTTGGCCGACGCATTCGCCCGTGCCTGGTTCAAGCTGCTCCACCGTGACATGGGCCCCCTCTCCCGTTACCTCGGCCCGGAAATGCCACGTGAGGAATTGCTGTGGCAAGACCCGATCCCGGAGGTCGACCATGCCCTGATCAACGACAGTGACGTCGCAGCGCTCAAGAGCAAGGTGCTTGCTTCGGGCCTGAGCGTTTCGCAGCTGGTATCAACGGCTTGGGCAGCGGCTTCCACCTTCCGCGGCTCCGACAAACGTGGCGGCGCCAATGGTGGTCGTCTGCGGCTGGCTCCGCAGAAATTCTGGCAAGCCAATCAGCCTGAGCAACTGGGGAACGTGCTGGCGAAACTCGAGAGCATTCAGAACGAGTTCAACAACAGCGGCAAGAAAATCTCGCTGGCAGACCTGATCGTGCTGGCCGGTAACGCGGGTGTCGAACAAGCGGCGAAAAATGCCGGTCACAGCGTCACGGTGCCTTTCACACCGGGTCGGGCGGACGCCTCGCAAGAGCAGACGGATGTCGAGTCTTTCGGCTTCCTTGAACCCATCGCCGATGGTTTCCGAAACTACCTCAAATCCCGCTACACCGTTTCGGCCGAGCATCTGTTGATCGACAAGGCGCAACAGCTGACGCTCACCGCGCCAGAAATGACCGCGCTCGTGGGTGGCCTGCGCGTGTTGAACACCAATGTCGGGCAAACAAAACACGGCGTGTTCACCCAGCAGCCAGAAGCGTTGACCAATGACTTCTTCAAGAACCTGCTGGACATGGGCGTGGAATGGAAACCGACCTCGGAGGCCAATGAGGAATTTGAAGGACGCGATCGGAGCACGGGTGAAGTGAAGTGGACCGGGACCCGTGTTGATCTGGTCTTTGGCTCTCATGCGCAGTTGAGGGCGCTGGCCGAGCTTTACGCGAGCAGTGATGCGAAGGAGAAATTTGTGAAGGACTTTGTGGCGGCGTGGACCAAGGTGATGAACCTGGATCGCTTCGACGCGAAGTAATGCCGTTGTTGAATCTGTGAGGCCTGGAATGGGCCACCTCGATCCGGTGATATGGATGGAGGTGGCCTTTGGAAAAGCTCATACCCTTTGTTCCGGAACCAGGCGTTGTTTCCGTAATTGAAATCCGGAATCGATCAAACCCCTGCCTTCAATCGAACCCCTCGCAATTGGACAGGTCTGCTCTTTATGACCTCTCCGGAATAAGCTCCCATGTCTGCGCACCACACCCTCGTTTTACTCGCTCGGGCCGGATATGCCGCTCGAGGCGCTCTTTACCTGATCGTTGGCATCTTCGCGCTGCTGGCGGCTCAAGACTCGACAAAACCGAAGGACAGTCAAAAGAGCCTGGAGGCCTTGTTAAGCCAGCCATTCGGCTATGTTTTAGTCGGGTTAGTGGTAGCGGGCCTGCTCGCTTTCGCCGGTTGGCGTGTGTTGCAAGCCATACGCGACGTCGATCATCACGGTAACAAAATGAAGGGTTTGGTGATTCGGGCAGGGTTGTTGGCGGGAGGTGTAGTCAACGGCGCGGTGGCTTTTTTTGCGTTGGGCTTACTCGTTAGCGGGATCAGAAGCTCGGGTAACTCCGGGGGTGGGCAAACCAGGGATTTACTGGCGTATCTGCTGTCCTGGGAACACTCGAATGTAGGGGTGTACCTCATCGCACTCGTCCCTCTCGGCGTAGGCATCGCGCACATCATCAAGGGATGGAAGTCGTCGTTCGAGAAGTATTTTGAAGCTGACGAAGACGTCATGCGGTACGTCCGCCCAGTGTCTCGGTTCGGACTGATAGCTCGTGGCGTCGTCTTTATCGAGATCGCTCTGCTGCTGATAATCAGTGGCTCGCGCTATAAAGCCATGGATCCACCCGGCATGAAGGAGGCCCTCGATGCGCTCCAGAACCTGCCGGCCGGAGGCGTGATTTTGATGGTGATGGCCTTGGGGTTGATCGCTTTTTCGGTTTACAGCTTGTCCGAAGCCGCTTGGCGCAAGATAAACATGGATGTGCCGGGAGTGCCGAAAGCATAACGGCTTGCTCCGTGACCGATCCACGGCCCTTCAATAAGCCACTTCCCGCACCGACCGTCTGACCTCAGCCTGTATGGCATAAGCCGGCGCCTCCACCGCATTGAAATCTTGTGTATACCGCTGGGCAAATCCTTCTACTCCCCATTCCTGGAACTGTTGCACATGCTTCAGTTCGTGCGCCCACAGCGCGATATTTTGTTCTGCGGTTTGAGCGTCCCGGAAGAGGATGATGTCGATCAGCGTCACGGCACCGACATCGGGGTTTTGCAACATGGCAGTGGCGGCGTTGAATTGGCTGTTGTCGCTGACTTTGTAGCGCGCGGTATCGAGGACGCTGGGGTCGTACCAGCGCAGCAGTTGCTCCCGTATGTGCGATGGAATGGGTTGAATGCCGGCATTGGCTGCTTCCGCGCGGGCTTGGTTCAGCCAGAGCGCCAGGGCAGGTGCCGCTATCTGGTAGATGTCGTCAGGCAGGGGGCCGAGCAGCGGTCCCACGTCTGGCAGGCAGATGCAGCCGTCCAGGCACACTTGTCTCTCGCCGGCTGGACAGGTGTTGTCCTGGGCTGGCACTTCAAGCGTCAGGCAAAGAACAAACAGCGCCACCAGGCGCGTGGTGATGGACGGCATTGGACGCTCCAGGGACGGACGCAGCGCGAACAGTGGATCACAATTGATCGACGACCTGCATAGCGTTAGCGTAGTCCCGAACCAGGCGCCCCCAGGATAATCGCAGGACGCGACAGACTGACTTTTTCTGCGAATCCCCCACTTCAGGAGACCTGCGTCCGCGCCAGCTCTTGGCTGGTAGCAGCCCGTCGGGGCAGCTGGTTTACGGCCAGAAGCCGACATTGGAGGAATGCGTTTGTAAGTCGATGGTGACGTGCACAAGAACAACTGGAGCTCACCCTCCAGCTTCTGGATAATGGCCATATGCCGCCGATCCGCGCAGCCCACTGATAAGGACATCCCGCTCGATGAAGTTGCCGTCCCCTGCTCTGCTCCTTGCTTGCGCTCTGCTCCTGCCCACCATCGCCCAAGCCAGCGATGCCGCGCTGACCGAAACGCTCAAGGCCTTCACCCGCTGCGATGCCGGTTTCTTCGCCAGCCTGAACACCCACCGCGATGCCTGGGGGGCGTTTGCGCCGTTTAAGCAGGAAAAAGATGCAGCATGGATAGCCGTCAAAAACCGCGGCAGCAGCCCGGAAAATTCGGTGCCTCTGCGCGGTACGCCGATCGTTGCCGGTATGAAACTGTTGTCCTATGTCGACGAGAGCAGCGACCTCGGCCAACTGGGTCACTACTATTACTGGGGTTTTATTGTTGAAGGCAGCGTAGACGAAGTGGCCAAGCGCCTCGCGCCGCTGATGGAGCAACCCGGGCAATTGCAGGATGTAGGCTCGTCCTATGTGCGCAGTGAACTCAAGGTCGGTGACCAATGGCGTGTCATCCAGCCGCAGCCAGGCACGGCGCCGGGTAGCAAACGTGTGGAACGCATCTTGATCGTCGAGGCGGAAGGCAAACAGGGCACTCAGTCGCGGGTCAATTGTTCTCTGCAAGGCGCCGTTGACGGTACGATGCTCGCCCAACTGCGCCCGGACATCGCGCCGGCTGATTACCCTCAGCCACAACCGGATATGAGTATTGCCGGTGTCGCCGTACCGGAAGACGTGCTCAAGCGCCTCGACTCACCTCTGCTCAAACCGAAATTCAAAACGTTGAGCTACACCTACGCCACCAGGACCGGCAATGCGATCAAGGATCGTCCGGTGACGGTTGAATACACCGCAGACGGCGGTTTGCTGAAGAAGAATGAGATCTACAGCGAAGCCTTCCACGTCGAGCGTCTCACCCTGGCGGGCCTGATTCAGTTGAAGTCGAAAATGAACGGCGTAGGCGATGGACGCGTGTTGCTCACCCGCGAACTTGAGGTTAAAGCCCCGACGAGCTGGAGCCCCGGCCAGACGTTGAGCGCTCGCCTGATCATGGAAGAAGTGCCTGCCCGGCCAACCGACAAACCCGTAAAGCTGTCAACGACTTGCACCGTGGGTCAGCGCTTCCCCGCCCGGCAGGTATTCGCCTCGCTGACCGGCGACGCCATCGCACTTGAGTGCGAACTGGGCACCAGTAAAACCTCCAACGCCTTTATCGAGGATTTGGGTGTTTCCCTGACGCTGGAGTCGACGTCAGACAAATCGAATAGCGTGTATACGTTCACTGCAGTGGATGTTGTGCGTTAAGCAGTCATCGAGACTGAGGCCAAGACACGCTAGATGCAGCGGCTTGGGTAATCAGGTCGGACGCATGACAGGCCCCGACACCATTGAGCTTCTTTATCATTGCTTGACTACGGAGGGCGAGATTCTTGCCGGCTGGTCTCGTGGCACGGTTGGCGTTGATCACGCAGGACGTACCACTCTGACCTTCGTATGGGGTTGGTTGTCGGGCGCGACTGGAGGTGGGGAGTCTAGCTACGTCGAGCTTGTTGAATAGCGAGACTGCAAATGGCCAGTGGCCGGACACTCTTTGAAGACGCGTCACTCGAATTCAACGAGGACTCAAGGCAGATGCAGGACTATTGAGAAACGCATTCCACAGTTCATAAGCATCGTGATGTCGCTTAGTCGCGTCGTCCCAGTCGGGCCCGGAAACACAGCGGGATGAAACCAGCGTCATGATGCCCATGGTGGCAGCATCCAGCTCGATCAGCAGCGCGTGTGAATGGATTCTGAAGTCTTCTATCGAAGTCATGATGTGAGCCCCAGCGGGGTATCACCGCTATGTGAGAAGCAGGCACCTCTCAAAGAGTGGAGTGTGGCCACCGCTAAAGATTCATATTCTCGGGCTTCTGCCCTCCGTCGCCTTACGCTCGCAATCGATTGTCCCCCCTGAGTTGACAGTTAAACCGTTTTCACCCTCTTTTTCCCTTATCCGTAGATGATTAATCTGGGCCCATGTTGAACGAAGCCACTTACCCATCTCGATAAAGGATTTCATCATGAGCAACGCCACTCTCAACCGCCTGAACAAAGACGACGCCGTAGTCCTGATGATCGACCACCAGACCGGCCTGATCTCGCTGGTGCAGGACTTTTCGCCCAATGAGTTCAAAAACAATGTGCTGGCCCTGGCTGACGTGGCCAAGTTCTTCGACCTGCCAACCATCCTGACCACCAGTTTCGAACAAGGCCCCAATGGCCCACTGGTGCCGGAGCTCAAGGAAATGTTTCCGGACGCGCCTTACATTGCCCGTCCTGGCCAGATCAACGCCTGGGACAACGAAGACTTCGTCAAGGCGATCAAGGCAACCGGTCGCAAACAACTGATCATCGCCGGCGTCGTGACCGACGTTTGCGTGACCTTCCCGACGCTGTCGGCCCTGGCTGAAGGGTTTGAAGTGTTCGTGGTTACGGACTCTTCCGGCACGTTCAACACCACCGTGCAACAGGCGGCGTGGACCCGCATGACGCAAGCGGGCGCGCAAATGATGAATTGGTTCTCGGTTGCCTGCGAGTTGCAGGGTGACTGGCGCAACGACATCGAAGGCTTGGGCAATCTGCTGTCCCAGCGCATTCCGAACTACCGCAACCTGATGAACAGCTACTCGGCATTTACTGCGCGCCAGGCTTAAAGCCTTACTCGTAAAAAACCAAAGCCCGCTTTTTGCGGGCTTTTGGCATTACGCGTCAGAGTGAGCCTGAATCGAAGCTTTGAATGTTTGTGTTTAGGTAAGAAACGCAATCGCGTCCATCAGTACCGATAAGTGGCCTGCACTGAAAATCCATTCGCACTGTTTTTGTAGTTGGCACTGTATTCCGGTTGAATGCCGGAGTTGTCCGACTGTTTTACAGAGACTTTGGAATCCCACAGATAACCATAAGCAAAGTCCACTGTCAGATCGTCATTCGGCGAATAAGCGCCACCCAAGGTCACGGCTTGGCGATTCCCAACCGGAACTCGCACGCTGCGATCGGCATTCCTGATGGGCGACGGATCATAGGCGTAGCCTGCGCGAAGCAGCCATTGTTGGTTCAATTGATAAGAGGCGCCAACGGCGGTAGACCAAGTGTCGCGCCAGTTCATTTCTTCGATCACAGTTCCCATGCCAGCCGCCTGGCCCACGGGGGAAAGACCGCTGTTGATGGCCTCGATTTTCTGGATCCGGCTCCAACGTTTCCAGGTGGCTCCCAAGTATCCGGTCCAGCGACTATTGAAATGATGGGTGATGGACGTATCCACGGATTCGGGCATCGTGAGGTCTATCTTGTTGTCATAGTTTCCGTCCAGCGGGATAACGCTCGGGGAGCCAGAAACCTCAGTATGCCCCTTGAGTTCATAGTCCACCTTCGAGTGATAGTTAATCCCCCAACGGGTTGCCTCAGTAAAGTCAACCAGGATGCCTACGTTGTAGCCAAGTGCCGTGTCATCGCCTTTGACGGTGACCAGTGTGTCCTGGCCGTTGTTCAGTGCGCCGGTGGCCAGGTAATTCTGAAGTTTTGCATTGAAACGGTTTATGGTCGGTCCACCACCAATGGACACGTAATCATTGATCCGCCAGGCAATGGTAGGTTGGAGGGTGACCTCCTTAGTCGTGCTATAGGATCCGTGGTAGCGCCCCTGAAAAGAGCTCTCGTAATCATTGATCAGACCACTCGGAGCATAGAGGCCCAGGCCAATCGAAAAACGATCATCAAGCGGCGTCGACATATAAGCAAAGGGCACGGCCTCTAAGGGAACCGAGTCTCCCTTATTCGTTCCCGAGGCACTGCTCTGCGCATCACTGATGTCATCACTCACCGAGACGACCGCTGCCCCGCCGGAAATCTCACTGCGTTTCAACTTGGTCAGGCCTGCCGGGTTTCCATAAATGGTGCTGGCGTCCAACGCCGAAGACGACCTTCCTGCATAAGCCGTTCCCGCACTGCTTGCACTTTGTTCGTTTAAAGCAATGCCATTAGCGCCTGCAATTGTAGAGGCGCTGAATAGTGCCATGGCACTGGTGAACTTAATCCAGACTGCACACTTTCGCTGAGCAGAGAGACACGGAATCACACGGTTATTCAGTTTCATTTTCCACCTCTTGTTTATTGTTTTTGTTGGTTGCACGCAGGCAAGGCTTCGCCGTCCTGTGCACCTCTCAGTGCCAGTTGGAGTTGATCGAAGTTGTGTAAAAGGCCCTGGCTTACCAGGCCAGGGCTTAATGGCCGGGCTTACGGATGCGAATCAGTGACTCAATTAATCCACTCGACTTGAAAGCTATAGCGCCCCAAGAGCGGAGCCAGTATTTCCTGGTCAGTTCCGGCCCTGATGCAGGCAACATGCCCACGGCGATTGTCCTGCACGACCTCAACAGCAATGTCCAAAAGCCCCAGGCGCCCCACTTCCTGCTGGACTACTTTGGCAATTTCCCGCTGCTGCAAAGCAGGCTTGAATATCTTGCCCACGGCAGTCAGTGGCAACGCTTCGAGGATTTCAATGCGCTTGGGAACGGCTGCCCGCTCGCTGATGTTGTGATGAGCAAACGCCTGAAGTTCTTCGGCGTCGCAAACTTGCCCGGGACGCAGTTGGACGTAGGCGACCGGCACCTCGCCCGAGTAGGCATCGGGGCTGCCGATTGCAGCGGCCAAAGCGACGGCAGGATGCGTCTGCAGGGCTTCCTCGATTTGCTTGGGATCGATGTTGTGGCCGCCACGGATGATCAATTCCTTCTTGCGTCCGGTCAGCCAGAAGTAACCTTGCTCATCCTGGCGACCCAAATCGCCCGTATTCAACCAGCGCTTACCGTCGATATCGATCCAGAGGCCCTGGTTATGACGCGCCTCCAGATAACCTTCGAAAAGGTTCGGACCACTGATCGTAATGACGCCGATCTCATCCACGTTGGCGTCGCGCAGGTACTCTCCAGCATCATTGAGCACAACCGCGCGCATGTTCTGGTAGGCGATCCGTACCCCGATGGAGCCGATACGGCGCTCACCATGGGGCGGATTGATTGAAGAAACGCAGGCGCCCTCGGTCAGACCATACCCTTCAAGAATCTTTACCCCGGTCCGGCGCTCGAACTCTCGGAACAGCTCCGCCGGCATGGGTGCGGCGCCACAGATTGCATAGCGAAGACTGGAGAGGTCGCGGCCCTGCCATTCATTTTGCAAAAGCGCGGCATAGACCGTTGGCACGCCGGAAAAGAGGTTGATACCGAAGTGCTCGACCATCTCCCAGAATCGTGGAATCACCCCCTCGCCACGATACCCCTGAGGCGTCCCGAGAATCACATGGTCGCCTTGAGTCCAAGGCATCAGTCCGGTGACCAGTTGTCCATTGACATGAAACAGCGGCAGGCCACAAAACAGAACCTGGACATCACTGCGTGGCTGCATGTGAGCGGCGATGGCCCATGCATTGAATACTTCCGAGCCATGGGTTCGCGCGGCGATCTTGGGGAGCCCGGTGGTGCCGCCCGTGCAGATGTAGGAGGAGCACTCATCCTCGCGGATCTGCCGACCGCTCTTCAGGTGGGTGTGCGGCTGAGTATTCATCAGCGATCGCCAATCGTGGATCGCGATATCGCTGTGTAACTCTCGTTCATGCTGTGCCATGGCTTGCCGAGCCCCACGCACCGATTCGGCGATATAGGGTTCCATGCTGACCCAAACCACAGACCTGACCGTAGGCAACTGATCCAGCTGCGAAGCCAGTTTTGGCCACAAATCGCTACCCGCAGTTGGCGCAAGCGTGACCACCACGGATACCTTCGCGGCGTTCAGCAAGCCAGCCATCTGCTTCGCTTCGAGCATCGGATTGATCGCCATGACGATGCCCGCTGCTTCCCCGCCCCAGATAGTGAAATGGGTTTCTGGCAAGTTGGGCAGGATGAAGGCCATTACCTCACCCGGTGTTATGCCCAGGTCATGGAAGGCATTTGCCGCGCGGGTGATATCCGCGAAGAGCTCGGCGTAGTTCCACTCGAAGGTGCGCTTGAAATCGGCGGCATCGGCGAAGAAGCTGAGCGCCGGTGCCTGGGGATTGCACTCGGTCGCCAGTCGCAGCGCTTCATACGTGCTGGAAGCCAGGCCACGCTCCGACAAGGGGACTCGTTCAAGGCTTTCGATGTCATTCAGGGTCTGCACCACCATCAGGCCTCCTCCACGACGCGGTTGCGTTGCACGCCGAGATCGATCACACCATCGGCGCTACGAATGCGTGCCTCGACCACGTCACCGCCCTTGAGGTACTGCGTCCGGCCTTCCTGCGCCTTGAGGAAAAGCTTCCACTTGGTGGCTTCTGGCAGGAGGGCTGCAATGCGCATTTTGGCAGGTGAAGGGATCGTCAGGGCACAGCCGGCAGGCGTACCGGTGGCGATCAGGTCTCCAACGGCGAGATCTTGCAAGGCGGAGAGTTCAGTCAGGGTTTCAGCGGGGCCGTAAACCAGATTGGCCGTGCTGTCGTTCTGGCGCACTTGGTCGTTGACGGTCAGGCGCAGCTGCAGTGCTTTGAGGTAATGCATGTCTTTGGCATCCAGCAGGCACAGGTAAGGGCCGACCGGGCCGAAAGTGCGATAGCTCTTGCCCTTGTAGAACTGCATCTGGGGAATCTGAATGTCACGCGCCGAGTAGTCATTGACGATGACGACGCCTGCAATGAACTCATGCAGATTGGCGTCGGTGACCGCAACAGCGCCGGTGATCGAGCGCTTCATCACAAGGCCCAGTTCGATCTCGTAGTCAAGGAAGCGCACGTGGCGCGGCTTGATCAGGTCGCTGTCAGCCGCCACCAGGCAACTCGTCGCCTTGGTGAAGATCATGTTGAATTTCTTCGCGTCCGGGTCCATGCCCGACTCGATCATGTGCTGACGGTAATTGGCACCCTGGCAGACGAACTGCTGGTTTCGGGTCACCGGCGACAGCAGTTTTACATCGCCCTGCGCAAGCTCAGAACCTTTCAATTGAGCGAGGTCGTCGATGCTGTTCTGGCGAATGAAGTCACCGGTGGTTTCAAAAACACCGGGGACAACTGTGATACGGCCCTGGCGAAGCACGCCCCAGTGGATACCGTTCTCAAATTCAAAGCGGACTACGTGTACAGCAGACATTGAAGGTACTCCTGGAGCAGTGTTTTTCCCGTGCTCGATGGCATGAGAATTCTGGTGTTGTTCTTGTGAAGGGCTGGTAATGATGTAAATCAACGAGCCTCCGGCGATCACAGCGCCGGCTTTGAGCACATCGCGCCGGCCGTATCTGGTTGAATTGCCCGACATGGCGGCAGCTCTACCCGAACATCCGCATGAGTGTTACCAACTTTCGAAGGGTCAGGTCCGGGCTGCGTCGAAGGTTGCGGATCAGCAGAATCAGCTTGGCCAGGCTCATCTTGGGTTTTGTAAAACTCTTGGGCATGCGCTGCCCCCACTGGGCCATTGCCTCGGGGCTCACCGGATGAATGCCCGTAGGCCGGGTGGCCGTGAAAAGATCCCCATCGCAGTAATGCTCGTGCTTGTCACCCCAAGGGTCTTGCCAGTAATCGAAGATTTGACTGCCCAGAATGTGCCGGCCGATGCCCCATGAGTGCTCCCAACCGCGCTCGCGCAAAACGCGTTGCCCCATTCCCACGGCGTCTGCATCGACGACTTCATAGGCGCTATGGCTGTAGGTGGCCATGAACCCTTGTGCAATCGCGAGCGTATGGTGATCCGCAGGAATATCACCGAGATCAAGGCGCATGAACGTGACAATAGGCGTGCCGTCGGGGAGTACCTGCACATCGCTGGGAATAAACCCGAAATGGCGCGTGTACCAGGCGCAAGTCGCCTGGTAGTCGGCCACTTCGATGACGATGTGGCCAAGCTTGAGGACTTCAGGGGGAGCAATCGGCGGGCGCTGTGTGGCGTTGATTCGCGGTTGCTCGTTCGCCAGATTCCAGTGCAAAGGAGCTCTATGCGCCAGAGCCTTGCCTGGCGTCCGGTCGCAAACCGCTTCCACAACGAAACCGGAAGGATCCGTCAGTCTGACGCAATACCCTTTGCCAGGATGCTCCGACTTCTCTACCGATGAAGCACCCGGGATTCGCGTGAGTTTTTCCAGATCGTCCAGAGACTGGACGGCAAGTCCGAACCCGATAAAACGAGCCTGTTCTGCGCGATGGACACGGTAACAATATGAGGGGGCATCGGTGGCCCGCAGATAGAGCGTATCGGCGTCCTGCCGACTGACCGTCAGGCCGAAGTCAGTCAGGAAACGCGCCGCCGCATTCAAATCCGGTCTTTGAAAGATCAGGTGAGTCAGA
This sequence comes from Pseudomonas sp. RT6P73, assembly GCF_054897715.1. NCBI lineage: Bacteria > Pseudomonadati > Pseudomonadota > Gammaproteobacteria > Pseudomonadales > Pseudomonadaceae > Pseudomonas > Pseudomonas sp. RT6P73. The sequence goes on from NZ_JBUBUV010000002.1 coordinate 3,151,413, forward strand.
TCCTGGGCCTTCACCGTTGGCTGCGGGTGACGGGTGGGCTGTTGCGTCGCCAACCGGTGCAATTCGTTTTTGTTGTTCATTGTTGTTGTTTTCCGGGTTTTTAGGGCAAAGCTGTCCCTAACCCCTGAAAAACCAGGGGCGTTATCTAATCAAGTCAGTTACGCGTTCAGTCGAGAGACGGAAGTGCCGGCAGCTCTTTGGTCGCCGCCGCACGAGCCTCTTCTGGCGGCACACCCAATGCCCGCAGTATCAGCTCGGCGGTGTCAGAGCCCGATTCGCGCCACGTTCTGTGACCTTCCAGTACCAGGAAAATCGAGCCCAGAACGCTGCTCGATATCAACGTAAGTACTGAGAGCAATTGCTCTTGCGCAAACGTGTAGCGCCCCGTGGAAAGCCCGCTCAAAAGATCCGTGGTCGCTTGGCTGCTGAACATCTCGCGCAACGACGAATTGCTCATGGCGAATTTATGGATGAACGCGCCCCACTGGGAGTCTTCGTGCGCTCGACGAATGAAGAATCGAATGCCATTGGCAAGGCGCTGAGCCGGATCAGTGAGGGAATCAAAGCTCTTGTTGACGCGCTCATGCATCTCCTTCGCAAGCTGGCCAGCGACTGCCTCGAACAGGCTTTCCATACTGTCGATGTTGCTATAGACCGTTCCACGCGCCACACCGGCCTCTTGCGCGAGGTCGAGAATGTTGACTTGCGAGGTGCCTCTTTCAGCGAACAGGCGAAAGGCGGCTTGATGAATGCGGCGCTGTGTTGGATTCAGGGATTCCACGGTTCTCTCTCCAGGATTACCTTATGGGCCGATTGAACACTTGTGTTCATTTTACGTCAACACTATTTTTTAGCATTTTGGTTCTCCTGTCTGAAAAACGGCCTAAACCCTAATAATCTGACTGCCTTGATCAATGTTACTGACGCCTATAAAAAGCCCTACGCATTGACATAATTGAACACGCGTGTTCAATTATGTGTTGGCCTAATTTTTATTAGCTGAAGGACAGAACATGACCGGCTCAAATCTCTTCAATCCACTTCGATTGCCCAACGGCACGGTGATTTCAAACCGAATCGCCAAGGCTGCCATGGAGGAGAACCTTGCCAATGAGGAACACGCTCCAGGCGAGGCGCTGGTTAAGCTCTACCAGTGTTGGGCAGAGGGTGGAGCCGGCCTGATCATCACTGGCAACGTCATGGTTGACCGCCATGCGTTGACCGGACCGGCTGGCGTAGTGCTTGAGGACGATCGGAACCTGGGCAAGTTCAAGTTATGGGCCGAGGCTTGCCGCAGTCGCGGAGCCCAGGCCTGGATGCAAATCAATCATCCCGGACGGCAGCTGTTGGCTTCAATGGGGCAATCGGCAAGGGGCCCTTCCGCAGTGGCGGTCGATATTCCCGGGCTTTCAAAAGCGTTTGTACTGCCCAGGGCTTTGGAAGAGCGGGAGATCGAAGAGCTGATTGAGCGCTATGCCCAAGCGGCGGTGCTGGCCGAGCGTGCCGGATTCACCGGTGTGGAGATTCATGCCGCGCATGGCTACCTGTTCAGCCAATTCCTTTCGCCCTTGACCAATCGGCGTGACGACCGCTGGGGCGGCAGCCTGGAAAACCGTGCGCACATTCTCCTGCAAACCATCGACGCGATTCGCCAGCGAGTGGCACCGATCTTTTGCGTCGCCGTGAAGCTTAATTCCGCGGACTTTCAGCGCGGCGGTTTCGATGCCGCGGATGCGGCTCGTGTAGTGGAAATGCTTAACGCCAAGGCAGTCGACCTGGTCGAGTTGTCGGGTGGCAGCTACGAAAGTCCGGCCATGCAGGGGCAGACCCGCGATGGCAGCAGCCTTGCTCGAGAAGCCTACTTTCTCGAATTCGCGGAGAAAATAGGAGAAATAGCGCGCATGCCGCTGATGGTCACCGGCGGTGTGCGCAGAAAGGAGGTCGCGGAGCGAGTGGTAAGCGGCTCGGTGTCGATGGTCGGACTTGCTACAGCACTGGCAATCGAACCAGCCCTGCCGAGGCAGTGGATGGCAGGTCGGGACGTCAGAGTGGAGCCCATCGTCGTCCGCTGGAAGAACAAGACGTTGGCATCGCTGGCAGTGGCATCGGTGATCAAGAAGCAGCTCGGCTTGCTGAGTCGAGGGAAACGGACAAAACCCGGGACGTCGCCACTCATGGCATTGATCGGCAACCAACTGAAGGCTCGTCGCCAGGCGAAGAGCTATCGGCAATGGATTGATCAAGCCAGGTAGTGGGTCAGGCCGGTAGCGGTTTTCCGGCAATTTTCCTGGCTCTGGCAGGTGTGACGCCCAGAGCCTGAAGAACCATTTCGGCAACCCGCAGATCGTGCTCCGTCACTGCCCGTCCCTCGACAACCGAGCGCATGGCTCCGGTTGTGCACGACAAGACAATATCCAGGGCGACCCCTTCGTCCTCGTAAGCAAATGTGCCCGCACGCAGTCCCTCACGCAGGTCGCCCAGTACATGATCAGCCAGACGCGAGCGCATGGCCTGGTCGAAATGCAAGATGCGCAGCAGCGCATTCGCCCATTGGTGGTCTGCCGCCGCCCGGCATACGAACATTCGCACACCAATCGAAAGCCGCTGCGCACCGCAGTGCACGTCCCTGCTCATAGCGGAAATGGCATCGGAGAACTCGGCGGCCATGGCGATGCCCACCGCCTCCAGTACTTCGTCGCGAGTGCGAAAATAGTTGTAGATGGTGCCGTTGGACACCGCGGCTTCCGCGGCGACCTCGAGCAGTGCGATCTCCCCCACTTCCTTCCGTGCGATAAGACGCAATGCCGCGTCCACCAGGCCGCGACGGGTGCGCTCACGCTTCTTGTGACCTCTCGTAAGAGGTTCTGGCGCAGCAGCTTCTAAAGGAAGTGTGGGGGGATGCATGATCAAGCTCGCAATCTAATGGGCTCGTTGATGGTAATGGAAACGTTGTCCGGAGTGGCGTCTCCGCTGGCCAACAGGTTCCTGCAGTCTCGAAGGAGGTTGCCTGCCTCGGCGCCGGGGGCGTGGTGCATGATGATTCGGTCGGGGCGAACCGCGACGAGCGTTCCCTTGGCAGCCAGCGGCAGGATCTCATGGTTCATGTCTTCGATGAAGTCACAGCTGCCGCCGGAGCGTTGGCCCCGTGCTCTGACCTCTAAAAAGTGGCCTCCTATTTTTTCCCAGGAAACGATCTGATCAGGGGTCAGCAGTGACAACGGGTCAACACCGAATCCAACCAGGGTCAGGTGATCTCCAAGCGCATCGTCGCTCAGTTTGATCTGCTTTTGCATGTTGCGAGTCCAGGCTTGGGGAAACAGGCTGCCACGTACCAGCTTGTCGCCCCGGCGATGCTGCACGAACAGGCCGTGCTTGAAGGTGTTCTTCGGCTTGATGTCCAACTGTTCGAAGTACCTCCGGGTAGTGGGAGTCAACGCCAGCGTGCGCATCAGGCCGTGCACAAAGAACGCGGCGATCTTGTTCTTGGGCATCACCAGACGGCCCATCAGTTTCGCGAGATTAATCATTGCCCGGGCATGGGGGCGGCGCTCTATGTCATAGGTATCGAGTATTGCTGGCGCGGCATGACCGCGAAGGACCCAAGCCAGTTTCCAGGCAAGGTTGGCGCCATCTCGAAGTCCCGCTACGAGGCCCTGCCCCACAAACGGAGGCGTGATGTGCGCTGCGTCGCCGGCGAGAAAGACGCGCCCCTTGCTGAATCTGTTGCAGCAGCGCGCATGGAATCGATACACCGCCTTGCGCTCGATTTCCAGCTCCTGCGGGTTGATCCATGGCGCGATCAGCCGGGCGATGCTTTCAGGGCTTTCCAGCTCTTCCCGGGACTCGCCGGATTGCAGCATGAACTCCCAACGCTCCCTGCCACCGGGTGCCGGCATGTGCGGCGTTGGCCGTCGCGGATCACAGAGAAACTCGATGTGATCAATCGCAGACTTATGCCGGTTCTTGACATCGACAATCAGCCAATCCTCCGCATAGGTCTGCCCTTCGAATTCCTGGCCAATCAGCGCTCTGACTCTGGAGCTTGCGCCATCCGCACCGACCAGGTACTGGGCGCGAATGGAATGCGATTGCCCATTCTGATCCCGTACGGAGGCGACGACGCCATCCGACTCCTCGACCAGGCTCTCTAGCTCGAAGCCACCCCGGCGGGTCACGGTCTTGAGCCGGGAAACCTGGCCGCGCATCGCGTGTTCGAGATCAGGTTGATAGAACGTCACGAGTTTCGGATGGCCGTCGACGCACCCCTCGGTATTGGCTCGACCGAACTGACCGAGTACCGGGGAGTGCATCCTCACTTCAGGGATAACGATCTTCTCGAAAGCGTCTTCCGACAAACCGGCCTGTTGCAGGATGCGCAGCGCCTCGTTGTCTAGAGCAATGGCACGTGGCATCAGTAGGACGTCATGGACCTTGTCCAGTACCAGGGTCGTGACCCCATAGCGGCCGAGCAGCGCCGCAATTGTCGCACCGACCGGACCATAACCGATAACCAGCACGTCGACGGCGGCGGGAGGCAATTCGCAAACTTTCTTGTTGTTGTTCATCTCGAGCCCTTGTTGTGATTGAAGTCGTGAGAATCGTGGTCTCATCGTCAGGCAAGGTGAAGGTATTCAATATTGAAAGATATTTCAATATTGATGTTTTTGTCATTATTTTTTGAGATCATGCTCAAGTCGCGTTGGGGCCAAGGGGCGGGCCGAAGTACGCGGCGTGAACCGAGTTTGCGCGTGTGCCAGTTTCCGACCGGCGACGCTTGGCTTCAGAGCCGATCAGCGTTGTCATTGGAGCAATGGCTCAAGACTGCCGAGGCTGGAGAGCCGTTAATTCAAAAGGCTGGTCGAAAGGACCAGGAAGTCGGGCACACCGGTTTCCAGTATCGAACCCCATGTGAAGCTTCGCGGCGCACAACCCTGTTTTAGTCTTTAGGAATCAACCGTGGCACGTCCGCAGCCCCACCCAGATCCAGTCTTGCTCTGCTTCTTCGAATTTGAGCTCGACGAGTCCAACGCCTGCCTGTTGCGTAATGGGGAAACCGTTGCAGTGGCACCAACGCCTTTCACATTGTTATGCGCGCTTGCACGCCAGCCAGGATCGCTGGTGACCAAGGACGCCTTGCTTGATGCCGTGTGGGGGCATCGGTTCGTCAGCGATTCGGTCCTGAAAACGGCCATCAGCGATCTGCGCAAGGTGCTGGGCGACGATTCCAGGCAGCCTCGCTTCATCGAGACGGTGTCGCGGCGCGGCTATCGCTTCATCGCCCCACCCTCCTCCGCACTTTCGATGCCGCCTGCATCCGCGACGGTTACAGCGACCGGCACACCTTCGTCACCGTCATTCATCGGTCGCACTGACGAGGTTGCGAGGCTGCAAAGGGCCTGGGAGCGGGCGAATGGCGGCCAGCGCGCAGTGGTCTGGCTCGCCGGAGAGCCGGGGATCGGCAAGACCACGTTGATCGAACATTTCCTCACTGGCCTTGGCGACATCGCCTGCGCACGCGGCCATTGCGTGGAGCACTACGGCGCCGGCGAGCCGTATCTGCCGGTGCTGGAGGCGTTAGCCGATCTGTGCCGCAGCGACCCCACCCTGCCGGCGCTCATGCGCGCCACGGCACCGACCTGGCTGCTGCAACTCCCCTGGTTGAGTACCACGCAGGAGAGAGACGCATTGAGGCGCGAGCTTGCCGGTGTCGGCCCGGATCGCATGCTGAGGGAAATGGGCGAATTGCTGGACCGCTATACAGAGCAGCGCCCGCTGATGCTGGTGACCGAAGACCTGCACTGGAGCGATCGGGCGACGGTCCAGCTCATCAATTATGTGGCTCGGCGACGTGGCCGCACGCGGTTAATGTGGCTGTCGAGCTTCCGACTCACCGAGGTGGTTGCGCTCGATCATCCACTCAGCTCGTTGCGCCACGAACTGCGCCTTCAACGTCTGTGCGAGGAAGTGGTGCTCGACCCGTTCTCGGAAACCGAGGTCGCTGACTATGTTGCGCTGCGCTCCTCGACCTCGCTGGCACGCGATGAAGCCTTCGTGCGCGCTCTGCACGAACGGACCGACGGTGTGCCGTTGTTCGTTTCGTCAATCACCAGTGAAGTGATGGACCCAAAAGACGACAAAACCACCATCGAGGCTCGGCTTGCGGATCTGGCGGTTCCCGAAAACCTTGCAGCAATCATTGATCACTACATCGCCAGGCTGGGTCCGGAGCAACGTACCCTCCTTTCGGCCGCAGCGGTGTGCGGGGGTGAATTCCGAATCGAGACGGTTTCGCTGGCCCTCGAGCGCGACCTCGCTTCGGTGGCCCACGCCTGTGAGGAGCTGATACTCGAACAGGTATGGCTCAAACGATCGCGGGCCACAGAAGTTGAAGAGACGGTAGAGCCACCCCACTCTTTCCGACATGCTCTCTTCCGCCAAGTGCTGTACGACCGCACGCCGCGCTCATTGCGCACCCAACTCCATCGCCAGGTCGGCGCTGCCCTCGAACGTGAGCGCGCGACCGGCGTACCGGTTGCTGCCTCGGAGCTGGCGATGCACTTCGACCGGGCTCGGCAGCCGATGATTGCGTTGCATTACTACGCCGAGGCCGCAGAAGCCGCGCTACTGCACTTCAGCCCGGAGTTGTGCATTGGCCTCACTGAGCGCGCCTTGGTCCTGCTGATGCAGGCGCCCGAAGGAACGGAGCGCAACTCCCTCGAAATTACCCTGGCTACGCTGCAGGGGGTTTCGGCCTTCCACATGTTCGGTGTCGGCAGCGAAGCCAGGAACGCTTTCGAACGTGCATACACGCTACTGGCGGATGTACCTGAACACCCCATGCGCGGTCGCCTGCTGCACGGATTCGGCTATCTGCTTGGTCTGCGCGGCGACTATGCGCTGGCACTTGAGGTGGCGGATCGTGCTGAAACCCTTTCCTCAGATGCAAATGATCAAGAGCTCATGCTGGCGGCGTGCATCGTCCAGGGCGAGGTACATCATATGCAGGGACACACGCAAGCGACTCGCCATTGGTTAGAGCGTGCCCTTGCGATCGCCAAACCGCTGGATATTGGGGCAAACGAGGTCTTTGCGGCTGATCCTCAAGTCATGTTGCACGGCATGCTGGCCATAGAGCTGGTGCGTTCTGGCCTGCTTGAACAAGCCCGAGTTCACATGGAGCAGGCACGGGCACGCGCGCAGAAGTTGCGCCAGCCCATGACCTGGCTGGTCGCCGCGTGGCAGGAGGTGTTGATCGAGGTGCGGATGGGAAACCACGTGCGTGTGGCTGCGCTGGCAGACGACATGCAGGCGCTGGTCGATGAATATTCACTCGCCCTCGGGCGTACGGCTTGCCGCTGGTGGCGCGGCTGGGCCGACGCGCGCAACGGTGCACCGCACGACGGCTACCGTCGCATCCGTGAGGCCTATGAAGAACACACTGGGCTTGGAATGCGCTCCGGTGCCAGCGAGGTCCTCGGCTACGCCACCGAGGCGCTGCTGCTCGCAGGTGATTGCAACGCAGCGCAAGTCGAGCTGCAGGAAGCATTTCGGGTGGGCGAGGAACTGGGCGAGCGCGTCTATCTGCCGCAGCTATTGCTGCTGGAGGCAGCGATCTCGCGAACACAGGGCCAGCCCGACGCCGGCATCGCTGCGGTGCGGCGCGCGGTTGAAGAAGCTCGCGCCCAGAAAGCACCGTGGCTGGAGCTGCAAGCGCTGGTCGAACTGTGCCAGCACCACGACGCCACGGCCGAGGACCTAAAGGCATTGGCCATGCTGGTTGATCAGTCACCCGAAACTGACGGAACCACGCTGGCGAAACGTGCGCGCTCGCTGATTCACGCTGCCAGGCCGGCTTGAAGCGACGCGATTTTTCTGCGCCCCGGGTTACTGTCCCGACCGAAGCCTGACCTTTCGCTTACGACTCGACCCAGGGGGCGGCTTACGCTGTCGTCGAACTTTCTTGCCCCCTGGTCTGCGATGATCCTGAACCCTGAATCCAAATACCCGAGCCGCCGCTCGTATGTAGTGAAGCTGCGTAGCGACGCCGCGCCGGGGGCCCTGGTGGGCCGCCTCGAAAACCTGGTCACCGGACGACAGCGCGAGTTTTCGTCCGCCGAAGAGCTGTTGGAGTCGATTGCATCGGACCTCGCGTTGGCAACCGGCGAGCACACGGCCGATGCCGGCGGCGAGTGACGCCTCCACCACAAAATCAGCGCTCGATATGGCGACCGAACGGCGACCCTTCGCTGACGACTTCGCGCACACCGGGCCCTACGCTGATGCCACCTCGAATCTTCACGAGTCCCAATCCGATGCCGCGACTTCCAACTTTCCATCTGTTGACCCGCAACGGGCAGACGCCCCTGCAATATGCCGAACGCGTGGCCAGCATCGTCATGGGGGCAGCGCTCGCCGCGTCTGTTGCCCTGGTCTTGACCGGTTGCTCCACCGAAGTGCTCACGCCGTCGGTAGACCTGCCGAGCAACTTCTCCGCGAGCACGGCCTCCGAAATGGAACCCGAGGCGGCATGGTGGGAGGTTTACCACGACCCGGTGCTGACGGATCTGGTGCGCCGGGCTGCGCGCGAGAATCGCGACGTCAAGATTGCCGCCGAGCGCCTGCGCGCCGCGCGTGCTGGCGAAACGGTCAGCCATTCATGGCTGTTCCCGAGTGTCGGCGCATCCGCCTCCGGCAGCGATCGCAGTAGCGGCTACAACTCGGCCACGAAACAGGGTTATCCGGATACCAAGACCACCAGTGCGGGCCTGGACGTCTCGTGGGAGCTCGACCTGAGCGGCCGCCTGCGCGCCGGTGCAGCGGCGGCCGACGCCGATGCGCTGGCCACGGAGCACAGCATGCGCGGCGTACGCCTGATGGTGATGAGCGATGTCGTCAGCAACTACTTCACACTGGTCGGCGCGCAACGCCAGGTCGCGACACTGCGTGCCATCTCGGCGATGCAGGACGAGACGCTGCGTCTAGTGGTTGCGCGCCAGCAGTCGGGACTGGCATCCGCCTTCGACGTCGAACGCGCGCAGACCGACGCCTTGTCGGCGCGGGCGCAGATTCCGCCGCTGGAAACGCAGGTGGCTGTGTCGCGCCATCGTATCGCGGTGCTGATTGCCGACCAGTCTTTCAATACCGCGAACATCCAGACTTCGATCAGCGATGTGACAGTGGTACCCGAGGCCAAGCCGGGCCAGCCCGCCGAGCTACTGCAACGCAGACCCGACGTGCTGGCGCTGATGGCGCAACTCGATGCAGCCAATGCGCGCCGCAAGCAGGCTGCGGCCGAGTGGTTTCCACGGCTGTTCCTCGATGCCTCCTTCGGCCGCCAGGGCTTGAGCCTGAACGGAGCCGATCTCGGCGTTGCACGCTTCACCAACGTGGCGGGCTTGCTGGCGATGCCGCTCTTTAACGCCGGGCGCACGCAAGCAATCAATGATGCTGCCGAAAGCGCTCAAAAAGAGGCGCTGCTGCGCGCCGAAGACGGCATCGTACGGGCACTCGAGGATGTGGAGAACGCCCTCGTCACGCTAGCGCAAGAGCGGCGCCGTGCCGGGTCGCTGCAATTGGCCGCCGCGTCCGCCGAGGCTGCGCAGAACCGCGCCCAATCGCTCTATAACCGCGGGCAAATCGACCTGTTGCCACTGCTGGATTCGCAGCGGGCGCGCTTGGCGGCCCGCTTGAACTCCAACGAAAGCAACACTCGCCTGCTGATCGATAGCGTGCAGCTCTACAAGGCACTGGGCGGGGGCTGGCAGGTGTTCGAACAACCCTCCAATCCAACCGCATCCGCCAAAGCCGACCGGCCACCACTTTCCTAAGAATCTGTCGTTTTCCAAAGAGGAACCGTCTTGAAGAATTCCCTTACTGCGGCCGGCGCCTTGGCCGTAGCCGTCATGCTGTCCGCGTGTAGCCCCGACCAGCCCACCGTGCAGGCACCACGACCGGTGCGCACCGTTGCAATCAGCTACGACAGTGCCCGCGACATCAGTCGCTACGTAGGCACCGTACAGTCGCGACATGAAGTCGACCAGGCCTTCCGCGTGGGTGGCAAGGTAGCCCAGCGCAAGGTCGAGGTAGGCCAGTTTGTGCGTGAAGGCGACATCCTGGCTGTGCTGGATGACAGCGACTACCGCCTCGCCGAGGAAGCGTCGCGACAACAGTGGACGGTTGCCGTCGAGCAGACGCGTCAGGCCGACTCGGACCGCCAGCGCCTGACTGCGTTGAAGGCTGACGGCTCGGTCAGTGCGGCCGACGCCGAGCGCGCGCAGACCAATGCCCAAACCACGCATGCGACCGCCGAGGCCGAGGCGCGAAAGCTCGAACTCGCGCGCAACCGGCTCAAGTACACCGTACTGCGGGCCTCGCGTAGCGGCGTCGTCACGGCTGTGCGCTTTGAGGCCGGGCAGGTCGTGCCGGAGGGTCAACCGGTTGTCTCGATCGCGAACCCGGATGAATCCGAGATCGTCATCGACGTGCCCGAAGATCAGCTAGCCGTTTTTAAGGACGCGCGTTTCAAGGCCGCGCTGGCCAGTGCGCCAAGCGAGGTCTTCGATGTCACGCTGCGCGAGCTGTCGCCCCAGGCGGCAGCCCAGACGCGCACCTATCGCGCGCGGCTCAAGCCAGTGCAGGCGCTGCCGCTGGGCTCCACCGCCACCGTGATGGCCGAGCGTGTAATGACAAGTGTCTCTGTGGCGGCAGTGCCAGCCACGGCGCTGACGCAAAACGGCGGTCAGCCGGCGCTTTGGGTCGTGACGCCCACGGGCAAGGATCCGGTAGGCACCGTCGAGCTGGAGCGTGTGGCAGTTTGGGGCTACCGCAATGACCAGGTGCTCGTCTCCGGGCCGCAGGCTGGCGTATTGGTCATCACTGCCGGCGTCCAGAAGATGACGTCCGGCCTGAAGGTCGCGCTTCCCGGCGCAGCGATTGTTGACGCGAACACCACACAGCAGGCCGCCCGATGAACAATTTCAACCTCACCGACTGGGCGCTGCGCCATCGCGCCATCGTTCTGTTCATGCTCCTCATTGTGGCGGTGGCCGGCGCCTTCAGCTTCACCCGGCTCGGCCAGCTCGAAGACCCGAACTTTTCCGTACCCTCCATGACCGCCATGGTCATCTGGCCGGGCGCCACTGCCCAGCAGTTGCAGGACCAGGTCCTCAACCGCATGGAGAAGAAATTCGAGCAGATCGACAACTTCGAGAAGGTGGTCACCTACGCGCGACAAGGCTACGCGGGCATGACGCTCACCGTGCGCGGTGGCACTTCCAAGGCTGACCAGCGAGAGGCCTGGTACCAGGCGCGCAAGAAACTCAACGACCTGAGCCTCGAGATGCCTGACGGCGTTATCGGCCCGATCCTGAACGACGAGTACGGCGACGTGTACGGCCTGATGTTCGCCATCAAGGGCGACGGCGTCGGCCACGCCGACCTGTCGCACGCGGCCGAAGACATCAAGCGCCAGATGCTGAAGGTGCCGATGGTCAAGAAGATCGATCTCATCGGCAAGCAGGCCGAGCGTGTCTACGTCGAGTTCTCGCACGAGCGCCTGGCCGCGCTGGGCATCACACCGCTGGCCATTGCCGACAGCCTCAAGAGCCAGAACGCCATGGTGCCGGCGGGCCAGATCGATACTCGCGGCGACCGCGTCATGGTGCGCGTGAGCGGCCAGTTCGCCAGCGAAGAGGCGATCCGCAACGTGCCCATCACCGCGGGCGGCCGACTGATCAAGCTCGGCGACATTGCGACCGTTACACGTGGCTTCGAGGACCCGCCGACTTACACGGTACGCCACAACGGCCAGCCCGTGCTGATGCTCGGCATCACAATGACCAGCGATGGCAACATCGTGGACCTTGGCAAAGCGATGGACACAGCCGTCATCAAGATCCAGTCGGAACTTCCACACGGCGTGGAGCTGGAGCTGGTGGCCGACCAGCCGACCACGGTGAAGGATGCAATCCTGGACTTCGGGCGCGCGCTGGCCGAGGCGCTGATCATCGTGATCGCGGTGAGCCTTGCCAGCCTGGGCTGGCGCGCCGGCCTCGTGGTCGCGGCTACGGTGCCGCTGGTGCTGGGCGGCGTGGCGCTGGTGATGCTGGCGATGGGCTGGAACCTCGAGCGTATCTCGCTCGGCTCGCTGATTATCGCGTTGGGACTGCTGGTGGATGACGCCATCATCGCCATCGAGATGATGGTGGCGAAAATGGAAACCGGCATGGACCGCGTGAAGGCGGCCGCCTTTTCCTATCAGTCCACCGCCATGCCGCGCCTGACCGGCGCACTCATCACCGTCGTGGGCTTCCTGCCGATCGGCCTCTCGAAATCCACCACAGGCGAGTATGCGGGTGGCATTTTCTGGATCGTCGGCGCCGCGGTGCTGTTTTCGTGGATCTGTTCCGGCATCTTCACGCCGTACCTGGCGGTCAAGATGCTGCCCAACGACTTGGGCAAGCACCAGCACGCTGATCCGCATGACACGAAGTTTTACCGCAGCCTGCGCCGCCTGATCGACGCCGCCATCGAGCGTCGCTGGGTGGTCATCGGTGCGACGGTTGCCGCTCTGGTGCTTGCTCTGGCCTGTATCAAGCTGGTGCCGCAGCAATTCTTCCCCAACAGTTCGCGTCCTGAACTGGTCATTGACCTGCGCGTCAAGGAAGGTTCCTCGTTCGCCGCGACGACCGAGCAGGTCAAGCACATGGAGGAGATCCTGGCGAAGGACGAGGACGTGCGTTTCTATACCGCCTACACCGGCGCCGGCGCACCGCGTTTCTATCTTTCGCTCAACCCCGAGCTGCCCAATCCGGGTTTTGCCCAGTTCGTTGTGATGACCAAGGACCTGGATGCACGCGAGCGGGTACGTGCGCGGCTGGTGGCCTCGGCAGACCAACAATTCCCACAGGCGTGGGTACGCGTGACCCGGCTCGAGTTGGGGCCACCTGTCGGCTACCCGGTGCAGTTCCGTGTCGTAGGTCCCGATACCCAAGTGGTGCGCAAGATCGCCCGTGAAGTGGAGAAGGTGGTGGCGTCCAACCAAAAGGTCCGCGACCTCCAACTCGACTGGAACGACCCGGTTCGCACGCTGAAGGTCGAGCTTGATCAGGACAAGGCGAGCGCGCTGGGCCTCACGCCAGCCGACGTGTCGCTGGCGACCCAGACCGTGATGAACGGCGCAACCCTGTCGCAGCTACGTGAGCACGAAGACCTGATCGACATCGTCGCCCGCGCCGTACCAGAGGAACGCTTGAACCTCGACACACTGAAAGACATCAACCTCTACACGCGCCAGGGCACGGTTGTGCCACTGTCGCAAGTCGCACAAGTGCGCTCTGAGCTGGAGGAACCAGTGCTTTGGCGCCGCAACCGCGATATGGCAATCACGGTGCGTGCTGACGTGATAGATGGCGAACAAGGTGTATCGGTGACGCAGGAGATCGAGCCGTTGCTTAAGGACGTCGAAGCGAAGCTGCCGTCGGGTTACCGCATCGACGTGGGCGGCGCCGTTGAGGAAAGTGACAAGGCCAACAAAGCGCTGCTTGCGGTGGCCCCGCTGATGCTGATCACCATCCTGTTGTTGCTCATGCTGCAACTGCAGAATTTCTCCCGCATGTGGATGGTCGTGCTGACCGCCCCGCTGGGGCTGATCGGTGTGGTGCCGGCGCTGCTGGTGTTCCAGTCGCCGCTGGGCTTCGTTGCGATTCTGGGCATCATTGCTCTGGGTGGCATGATCATGCGCAACGCAGTGATCCTGATTGATCAAGTGCAGATCGAGATCGCCGAGGGGCGCGACCCGTGGAATGCTGTGCTGGATGCCGCCATTCACCGAGCACGTCCGGTGATGCTGACGGCGCTGGCCACCGTGCTTGCAATGATCCCGCTAACGCGCAGTGTGTTCTGGGGACCGATGGCAATTGCGATCATGGGCGGCCTTACCGTGGCGACGCTGCTGACGATTTTCTTCGTCCCGGCGTTGTACGCCGCATGGTTCAAGGTGGGTCGCCAGACGGCAGCTGATACCCAACACGTGAAGGGGAACGTCGCGCTTACTTCCGAGTAAGCAGTCATCACGCTGGGCCCTCGACACCACTGTATTAGAGAAGGTTGTTCAGCGTCGTTCTGAAAACAACCAAGGTCGGCCGTGAGGGCCCGGCGAAAGTCAGCTTCTGGCTAGAAGCGCGCGACTTTCGCTGGAGCCCACCACTGAATGGCAACGTGCCGATTTTGTCTCGCACGTGCCTCGCGCATGCACTCTGCGTTACTTGCAAACAATGTCCCGGCTTGTTGAACGAGTTTGCGCCACTCGATACTGGTAATCAGGCCCTCGCGCTCCATGTCGTCAGCAGACCTCAATAGCCTGTCGTATCTGTCTTCAGCATCGATGCGGTTTTCGGACAGTGTAAAGAGCTCTTGCCAGGTTTTTACGGCCAGCCTTCTTCTCGCCTCTTTCATCGTGCTCCCCCCGGTTGTCGTGGGGAGTAGATATCAACAGCGCTCACGCGTTCCATTTAACTTGACCGCATCCAAAGAGCGCCGGCTATGTTCGCCAGCGAACAGACGAACAGCCCTCCAGTTCCCCACACTGAAGCTGAGAAGCTATGTCCACCAAGCGCTGCTCGGGGCTGGCGCACTGCGTTGGCGCACCTATCAAAACGCACGCAATTGCATTGTGCGTTTCAGGCTCAGGACCTTATGAACAGCATATGGACACGCATACAGAAGGTAATTTCTGGCTCGTCCGGCTTTTGGCGAACCCGACAGTTTTCCCCACAGCGATTCGAATACGAGCCGATATTGCGCTCGGAGCTTTTCAGCGCCGACCAGATGGCCAATCACGGCATCGCTCTGGCCGGCCAGCATCGCCTGACCACGCTGTCCGCACGGGACTCGATGCTGCACAGGCTCGACGATAACGAGGAGCTGCTCAAGCGCAGCTGCACGGCGCTGTCCAACGCGCAAATGTCCAGCCGACGCGTGACGCCGGCAGCGGAATGGCTGCTGGACAATTACTATCTGGTCGAGGACAACATCCGCGCCGCCAGAACGCACCTGCCCAAAGGCTACAGCCGTGAGTTGCCACGGCTGATCAACGGCCCGTCTGCGGGGCTTCCTCGCGTCTATGACATCGCCCTGGAGACCATCTCCCATGGCGACGGTCGAGTCGATGAGGACAGTCTGAGCCGCTTTATTCTTTCCTATCAGACAGTGATGCCACTTGCGCTGGGCGAGCTGTGGGCGATACCGATCATGCTGCGTCTGGCGCTGATCGAAAACCTGCGGCGAGTGGCCTCGCGAGTCATGGCCAACGCCGATGATCGCAATCTGGCCGATGACTGGGCCGAACGCTTGATCGAAACCTCAGAACGAGACACCAAAAACGTGGTGCTGACCGTTGCTGACATGGCTCGCTCCGCTCCGCCGATGACCCCCGCCTTTGTCGCCGAATTCACCCGCAGCCTGCAGGGTCAGAACGCAGCCCTGGCGCTGGCGTTGAACTGGATCGAACAGATGTTGAGCGAGACAGGCTCCAGCATCGAACGCCAGGTGCAGCTTGATGCGCAACAACAGGCAGCGGATCAGGTGTCCATCGGTAACAGCATCGGCAGCTTGCGCCTCTTGTCCGCCACTGACTGGCGCGAGTTCGTCGAGTCGATGAGTCATGTCGAACAGATTCTCAATGAAGACCCGGCAGCGATTTACCGGGCGATGGATTTCAAAACCCGTGACAGCTACCGGCATGTCATTGAACGCCTTGCCCGAAGAAGCCCCCAGCATTCGGAAATCCAGGTCGCCCGCGCCGCGATCAATCTCGCCGCAGCCGGAACCGCCTCAGTCTCCAGCCCATTGCTGGCCCACCATGTCGGGTATTTCCTGATCAGCGCAGGGTTGCCGACGCTCGAGCGACGGCTCAACGCGCGGGTACCGCTTCATGAGCGCTGGAAACGTTTGTTGCAGCAGTCACCGTTGATGTTTTACCTGGCGCCGGTGGCGTTTCTGACGCTCATCTTCGCCTGGCCTCTACTGGCCTCCGCGCAGCGCGACGGGATGCCTGATGCGGCGCTTCTGATGATGGCGATTCCTTGCCTGATCATGACCAGCCGCCTGGCGATCAGCCTGATCAACTGGCTGGTCACGTTCAGCATGTTGCCGACGACTCTGCCGAAAATGGATTTCGCCAACGGCATTCCCGATGACGCGCGAAGTCTGGTGGTGATCCCGACGCTGATCGCCAGCCCGGCAGATGTGGACGAACTGGTGGAAGGTCTGGAAGTACGTTTTCTCGCCAACCGCGACAGCAACCTGTATTTCGCCTTGCTCAGCGATTTTCTGGATGCGACTGAAGAGTCACAGCCGCAAGACGCCGAGCTGCTGACACGGGCCTCCCGTGCAATCACCCTGCTCAACCAAAAATACGCGGACGGACTCAGCGACCGATTCCTTCTATTGCATCGGCCGCGTCGCTGGAACGCGAGCGAACGCGTGTGGATGGGCCACGAGCGCAAACGCGGCAAGCTGATTGAACTCAACGCCCTGTTGCGCGGCAATGGACTGGATCGTTTCAACGCCATCGTCGGTGACCTCACGCCGTTGCGCGGGGTGCGTTACGTGATCACGCTGGACACCGACACCCTGCTGCCGCGCGACGTCGCTCGCCAATGCGTGGCGGCCATGATGCACCCGTTGAATCGTCCATTGTTCGACAGTGCGGGCGAGCAGATCATTTCCGGCTACGCGGTGTTGCAACCGCGAGTGGGCATCAGCCTGACCAGCGCCACGCGCTCGATCTACGCCCGTGTTTTTGGCAGTGATGCCGGCGTCGACCCCTACACTCGGTCGGTATCGGATGTTTACCAGGACCTGTTCCAGCAAGGCTCCTTCATCGGCAAGGGCATCTACGACGTGGATGCGTTCACCTGCGCCCTGGAAGGTTGCTTGCCGGATAACCAGATTCTCAGCCACGACCTGATCGAAGGGTGTTATGCACGATCCGGCCTGCTCAGCGACGTGCAAGTCTACGAGCAATACCCCTCGCGCTATGGTGCCGATGTCAAACGAAGGCATCGCTGGGTCCGCGGTGACTGGCAATTGCTGCCGTGGACATTGCCCTGGGCGCGCAACGCCGAGGGCAAGTGGGTACGCAACAGGTTGAGCGTCATGGCACGCTGGAAGATTCTGGACAATCTGCGACGCAGCCTGGAGCCGCTGGCGCTATTGCTGATGTTTGCATGGGGTTGGTTTGCCAGCAGTCAGCCGATGAACTGGACCCTGACAGTCATCGGCTTGATGGTGATTCAACCGGTGCTTCGCGCGGTGACTGATCTGATGCAGCCCCTCGCTGATGTGCCTTATGGACAATATCTCAGGGCGGTGCTGGGTGATCTGGCACAGGACCTGGCCCGGGCGTGTCTGACGCTCGCCTGGCTGCCCTTCGAGATGTTCTACAGCGCCGATGCAGTCTTGCGCTCGCTCTGGCGAATCGGCTTCAGCAGACGCCGGCTTTTGCAATGGCAGCCCTCGCGCGAGGTGGAGCGCACCACCGATAATCAGCTGTTTGGCCTCTATCGCCAGATGTGGATCGCGCCGGTGTCGGCCCTGATCTCACTGGCCCTGCTGGCGCAGGATCCGCAGACGCTGGCCATTGCCAGTCCGCTGCTGTTGTCGTGGCTGGCAGGTCCCTGGATCGCCTGGTGGCTCAGCTCGGCACCCCAGCAGTCGGAGTTCGCACCGTCGACGGAGGATTTGCGCTTCCTGCGGGTGCTGGCGCGCAAGACCTGGGCATTCTTCGATCAATACGTCGGGCCTCAAGATCACTGGCTGCCACCGGACAACGTGCAGGAAGAACCCAGGCCTGCCATTGCCCACCGCACCTCGCCGACCAATATGGGCATGTCCTTGCTCGCCCACCTGGCCGCCCACGATTTCGGCTATTTGAGTACCGAACGGCTGCTGTCCCGGCTTTCGGCGTCGTTGGACAGCATGGAGGGTCTGGAGCGTTATCGGCAGCACTTCTATAACTGGTACGACACGCAGACCCTCGAGCCGCTGCGTCCGCATTACGTCTCCACTGTCGACAGCGGGAACCTGGCGGGCCTGCTGCTGACCTTGAGCACCGGCATTGCGCAACTGGCAGACGCCCCGATGTTCGGCCCTGCCGTGATCAAGGGCCTGCGCGATACCCTGGATATCCTTGCAGACTCCCAGCGCGCCTCGGGGGCGGATGAAGACGCCCTGAATCAACTGAGAGAAGGCCTTGAACATGCCTCACAAGCGGCGACCACCGAGGCGCTGGCAGACCTGCTGCAAACGGCTCACGTCACGGCCACAAGCACGCTAACGGACACCGACGCGGAAAGCCTGTACTGGCGAGCAGCGTTTACCCGGCAATGCATCGACTGGACAGAAGAACTGCAGCGCTATCAACTCCCTGCCCCCCTGGTCACGACTGAATCACCACGCACCTTGCGTCAGCTGGCAGGTCTGAACCCCGCCGACTGGGCCACCGACCATCATTCTCAAATCAACCGGGTCCGCAGTGACGCCGCGAAGCGAATGAAGACCCTGGATCAGTTGGCGCTATTGGCGACGTCGCTGGCGCAGATGGATTTCTCGTGGCTTTACGACAACCAGCGTGACCTGTTCGTCATCGGGTACAACGCCGAGGAGCGCAGGCTCGACACCGGTTATTACGACCTGCTGGCGTCCGAGGTGCGGCTGACCAATTTCGTGGCTATTGCGCAAGGTCAGATTCCCCAACGCGCCTGGTTCACCTTGGGAAGGCTACTGAGTGAAAACGCTGGCGTACCGACGTTGCTGTCCTGGTCGGGCTCGATGTTTGAATACCTGATGCCGATGGTGGTGATGCCCAACTATGACGGCAGCCTGCTGGACCAGACTTGCCGCGCCGCCGTATCGGTACAGATCGAACATGGCAACAGACTGGGCATTCCCTGGGGCGTTTCGGAATCGGGTTACTCCACCGTCGACGCGCACTTCAATTATCAATACCGCGCTTTCGGCGTTCAGGTCCTGGGGCTCCAGCGCGGGCTGAGCAATGACGTCGTGATAGCGCCCTACGCCAGCGCCCTGGCATTAATGGTCGATGCCGATGCGGCCTGCAAAAACCTGCAACGTCTTGCCCTGGTCTCTTCAGGGCGATTCGGTCTGTATGAAGCGGTGGATTACACCGAGGCCCGCCTACCGCGCGGCCAGCGCTTCGCCGTGGTCCGGTCGTTCATGGCTCACCACCAGGGCATGAGCCTGCTGGCCTTGACCAGCCTGCTGCTCGATCAACCCATGCAACGCCGATTCGAGGCTCAACCGGCGCTGCAATCAGCCTTGCTGCTGTTGCAGGAGCGGGTGCCCAAATCCGCCGCGCCGTACCTGCAAACCGCACAGTCGCCAGTGCTCGGTGAAGTTGGTCCGGGCCAGGATACGGGGCTTCGAGTGTTCTCTGATCCAGGACGCAAACGCCCGGCCGTGCAGTTGCTTTCCAACGGTCGCTACCACGTCATGCTGACCAGCGGCGGCGGTGGATACAGCCGGCACAATGAAATGGCCGTCACCCGTTGGCAGGAGGACACTTCTCAAGACAATTGGGGGATGTTCTGCTACCTGCGCGATGTCCAGACCAACACGGTCTGGTCGGCTGCGCATCAACCGACGTTGCAAAAACCCGAGAGCCACGAGGCGATCTTCTGCGATTCCCGTGCAGAGTTCCGCGCGCGCAACCTGGATTTCGACACGCATCTGGAAATTGTCGTCTCACCTGAAGACAACATCGAACTGCGCCGCCTGCATGTCACAAACCTCGCGTCATCAGCCAAAACACTGGAGATCACCACCTACGCCGAAGTTGTGCTGACATCCCCAGCCAGCGACGCGATGCACCCGGCATTCAGCAAGTTGTTCGTGCAGACCGAATTACTGCCTGCGCTTCAGGCCATTGTTTGCAGCCGCCGCCCCCGCGCCAGCGATGAACCAACACCGTGGATGTGCCATTTGCTGGCGGCACACGGAGTGGACATCGATGCGATCTCGTACGAAACCGATCGCGCCCGGTTCATCGGCCGAGGACGCAGCCTTGTGTCACCTGCCGCCCTGGATGCCAATTGTCAGCGCTTATCAGGAAGTGCGGGCCCGGTGCTCGATCCGGTGGTCGCGATTCGCTGCAGGATTACCCTGCAACCCGGCCAGCAGGCCACCATCGACCTGGTCACCGGCGTAGCCGACAACCGTGACGGCTGCCTCTATCTCATCAACAAATACCGCGACCGCCACCTCGCCGACCGGGTATTCGACCTGTCCTGGACGCATAGCCAGGTGCTTCTGCGTCAGCTCAACGCCTCGTTGTCGGACGCCCGTCTGTTCGAGCAGATGGCCTCGTCGTTGCTGTATGCGAACGCCTCGACGCGCACCGACAATGCGGTGCTGATTGCCAATCGCCGCAATCAGCCGGGACTCTGGGGTCAGGCCATCTCCGGCGACCTGCCCATTGTTTTGCTGCAAATCCAAAGCCTGGATAACATCGCCTTGGTGCGGCAATTGATTCAGGCCCACGCCTACTGGCGACAAAAAGGCCTGGTGGTCGATTTGCTGATCTGGAACGAAGATCAGGCGGGTTATCGCCAGCAACTGCAAGACGCGATCCTGGGCCTTATCACCTCAGGCAGTGAAGCCACTCTGCTGGATCGCCCGGGCGGTATTTTTGTGCGCCCCGCGCAGCAGATGTCGAATGAAGATCGCGTGCTGTTCCTCTCGGTTGCCAGGCTGGTGTTGAACGAAGATCTGGGCAGCCTTGCCGAACAGATGCACCGGCGCAAAGTATCACCGGTGCACGCGCCGTTTGTGGCGACCCGGCATTTTCAGGCTCGGCCGGCACCGGTACGACCGAACCGTCCCTTCCTGCTGTTGAGCAACGAATATGGCGGCTTCAGCGCCGATGGCGGTGAATACATCATCACCGGGCTCGCGCCCGATCCGACACCCGCGCCCTGGGTCAACGTGATCGCCAATGCACATCTCGGCACGGTGGTCTCGGAGGCAGGCAGCGCCTATACCTGGGCCGAAAACGCCCATGAATTTCGCCTGACGCCCTGGCACAACGATCCGGTCACCGATCGCAGCGGCGAAGCCATTTACCTGCGTGATGAAGAGACCGGGCACTTCTGGTCTGCAGCGCCTCAACCCTGCTCCGGACAAGGCCCGTACCAGACCCGTCACGGTTTCGGTTACAGCGTGTTCGAACATGAAGAAGACGGCATTTACAGCGAGCTGTGGATCTACGTGGCGCTGGATGCGCCGATCAAATTCTCTCGGCTATTGTTGAGCAACCGCTCGGGACGCCGCCGGTCATTGTCGGTCACAGGGTATGTGGAATGGGTGCTGGGCGATCTGCGCAGCAAATCGGCGATGCATGTGGTCACCCAATCGGACCCCGCCAGCGGGGCCTTCTTCGCCCGCAACGCCTATTCGGTGGAGTTTTCCGAGCGGGTGGCGTTCTTTGACACCGACACGATCGATCACGGTGTCAGCGGTGACCGTACTGAATTCATTGGCCGCCATGGCACCCTCGCCTCACCGGCAGCGATGCAGCACGCCGGTCTGTCCGGGCGCATGGGCGGTGGTCTGGACCCTTGTGCCGCCCTGCAAGTGTCGATCGAACTCGGCGAGGGCGACACCCGGGAAGTCATTCTGCGCCTGGGGGCAGCGTCTTCCAGTAACGCCGCCACCCAGCTGGTGCAGCGTTATCGGGGCAGCCTGGCCGCCTCCGAGGAATTGCATAAAGTACGGGAACACTGGCGCTCATTGCTCGGAGCGATTCGTATTGAAACGGGCGCGCCTGCGGTCGACGTCATGGTCAACGGCTGGTTGATGTACCAGGTCATCGCCTGCCGCTTCCAGGCTCGAAGCGGTTACTACCAATCAGGGGGTGCCATCGGTTTCCGCGATCAGTTGCAGGACAGCATGGCGATGATCCATGCCGATCCGGCAGCCGTGCGGGCGCATCTGTTGCTGTGCGCCGGCCATCAGTATGTGGAAGGCGACGTGCAACACTGGTGGCACCCGCCAATGAATCGAGGGGTTCGCACGGCCTGCTCCGATGACTTTTTGTGGCTGGTGGCCGCCACCAACCGCTATGTTGAAATGACCGCGGATGTGGGTGTACTGGAAGAAAACGCCGGGTACCTGGAAGGACGTCTACTCGGGGCCGGCGAAGAGTCCTACTATGACCTCCCCGGGGTGTCGGACCTGCGAGAGTCCCTGTATCGACACTGCGTGCGTGCCATCGAACATAGCCTGCGTCGCGGCCATCACGGACTGCCGCTGATGGGCTCCGGTGACTGGAACGACGGCATGAATCGCGTCGGCCATCTGGGTGCAGGTGAAAGTGTCTGGTTGGGTTTCTTCAGCCACCAGGTGTTGGAGCAATTCGCGGTGACCGCCCGCCTGCACGGTGATCACGAATTTGCCAAGCGTTGCAGCGACGGTGCGGTGACACTGCAACGCAACCTCGAACAAAACGCCTGGGACGGCGCCTGGTATCGCCGTGCATGGTTCGATGACGGGCAACTGCTCGGCTCGGCGAGCAATGAAGAATGTCGTATCGATTCCATTGCTCAAAGCTGGTCAGTGCTGTCAGGGGCCGGCTCTGCGGTGCGCCAGATCCAGGCCATGCAGTCACTGGATGAGCATCTGCTAAAACGTGAGATCCGTGCCGTGTTGCTGCTTGATCCACCGTTCGACAAGGGTGCCCTGGACCCGGGTTATATCAAGGGCTACGTGCCTGGCGTGCGCGAGAACGGAGGTCAGTACACCCATGCTGCCGTTTGGGCGGGCATGGCGTTTGCGCAGTTGGGTGAAGCCGGCAAAGCGTGGGAACTGTTGAACCTGATCAATCCCGCCGACCCTGCCAACAATGCTCAAATCGACACCTATAAGGTCGAGCCCTATGTCATGGCCGCCGATGTCTACGGCGCCGCGCCCCATGCCGGGCGTGGAGGCTGGACCTGGTACACCGGTTCTGCCGGCTGGATGTACCGGCTGATCGTCGAGTCATTGCTGGGCGTACAACGCAGCGGCCGCACGCTCAGAATCGAACCGCTGATACCCGTCGATTGGCCGGGCTTTATCTTGCACTACCGCTTTGGCAAAACCCTCTACCATTTTGATGTGCGTCAGGGCAGTTCGACCTTCACCTCCATGACCCTCGACGGCCAGCCATTGCGTGACGCTACGCTGACACTGGATGACGACGGCCGAGAGCGTTGGGTTCGGGTGGATTGCCGCGCCCGAACACCCAGGCCTCAGGCGCTGGAATACGAGCGTGCCGCCGATGAGTAGACATTGGCCACCAACCTTGGCGTGCATGGGAGTACCCTGAGCCGGCACACCCCTGCTCCGCCACGGATGCTCTGCCATGCATGCCTCCCACGCACCAAGCGACAACCATCTACTTGCGGCGCTACCGGCCGTCGACCTCCAGCGTCTTGTTCCGCATCTGGAGCAAGTCAGCCTGGCGCTGGGCGATGTGCTGTATGAACCCGGGGATACCTTGCGGCACGTTTACTTTCCGACTGACGCCATCGTTTCCCTGCTTCATGTCACGGAAAATGGCTCGTCAGCAGAAATCGCCGTGGTCGGAAACGAGGGTTTGATCGGCATTGCGCTGTTCATGGGCGGCGAAAGCACCTCCAGTCGGGCGGTGGTGCAGAGTGCCGGTACTGCATTTTGTCTGCCTGGGCAAAAGCTCAAGAAAGAATTTAATCGTCATGGTGATCTGCTCATGCTGATGCTGCGCTACACCCAGGCGCTGATCACCCAGATGTCACAGACCGCCTTGTGCAATCGCCACCACTCGATCGATCAGCAATTGTGTCGATGGCTGCTGTTGTCGCTGGATCGCCTGCACGGCAATCGCCTGAACATGACCCAGGAGCTGATCGCCAACATGCTGGGCGTACGCCGCGAAGGCGTCACTGAAGCGGCCGGCAAACTGCAGCGCCAAGGCGTCATCGAGTACAGCCGAGGCCAGATCACTGTCCTGGATAGAACGCGCCTTGAGCGGCTCAGCTGCGAGTGCTACCTGGTGGTCAAGACCGAAACCGATCGGCTGTTGCATTACACCCGTCGTCAGGACGAGTGATGCAATCGGATTGATTATCGGCGGCAATACCGGCTGTCCCTTAAACCTGCCAGCGAGCGGATATTGCTCGCGCTAACCTCGCATAAGACCAGGGTGGCGAGCAGCCCAATAAATGAGCCGGAGTTCATCGCGTGTTATGAACAACAGTTGGGCTGGTATAAACGTCGTTGCAGATCTGTTCGATGCCGACTTTACACCGGCAGATATTTCCTGACCGCTTTATGCAATACATCCAGCGAAGATGGCTTGCGTAGGAACATAGCGTTGGAAGGCAACAACCCGTCAGGAATCGACCTGTCCCCGGAGGTGACGATGACAGGCAGGCAAGGCCAGCGTGACCAAATCACCTGTGCCAATTCCAGTCCGTCCATGCTGCCCGGCATACAGACGTCGGTCATTACCAATGATATTGAAGACGAGTCTTCCAGCGCGAGAAGAGCATCATCCGCAGATGCACAATCAATCACAAATAATCCCAACAGCGACATAGCCTCTACCAACAGTGAACGCAGTATTTCATCATCTTCTACGACCAGCACTGTTGGACACATGATTGATAAATCCCGAAAGCTTGTCACTTAGTGTTGCTGCAGGTGGTTAGCGTTTCGAGCAGCTGACGAGCGGAGTTCGGAGCGTTATCGGTAGATCACCTCGAAGACATTGACCACGTCGCCGATGTGATTATCACGATGCTTCGAGATACGGACGCTTCTCTTGTTGGCGTGCCGGGGCTTGATGAAATGCTCGGCGGAGGTCTGCCCAAGGGTTACTCGCTGCTGGTGGCTGGCCCCTCCGGTTCAGGAAAAAGCATTTTGGCGTCAACGCTCCTCGCCGAAGGTGCCCGTAACGGTGAAACCGGAGTGATCGCGGTATTCGAGCAACGCCCCAATCGCTTGCGCAACGCTGACCTCGCAGCATTGATTCTTGAAGGCAAGGTCGGACTGGGCGAGAGCCACGCACCCGATCTTTCTATCGATGAGGTCGTCCATTTGCTGCTGACAGAGATCCGCCGCTTGGGAGCCACCAGAGTGGTCATCGATTCGCTCTCGGGTTTCGAAATGGCAGTGGCTCCAACGTTTCGCGAAGACTACCGTGAGTCGCTGTCACGGCTGGTCACAGCGTTGACCGGTATCGGTGTTACTGTGTTGATGACCTCTGAACTCGAAGACCGTTACACCGATCTACGGTTCAGCCCCTACGGTACAGCGTTCCTGACCGATGCAATCATCGTTCAACGCTACATCGAAGTAGACAGCCGCCTGCAGCGCATCATGGGCGTAGTCAAGGTTCGGGCCAGCGCTCACTCCGATGAGCTGCGCCTGTACCATATTGACAATAATGGCTTGCAGGTTGGGGAAATGCTTCACGGTCAGGAAGGTTTACTGGGTGGTCGGCCCAAAAAAAGCAGCCCTGATGACGCCCCCCTTGGAGATCAAAATGGTTGAGTGCACCTATGAGTGAGACCAACAGCGAGAACGAACGTGGAGTGGCAAATGCCGCCCGCGAACTCTTACTGTTGGGGAAAAAAATCGTCCAATCTCGGGAACTCCTTGTATCGCTGGAAAAAGATCTAATTGGAGTAAAGGGTGACCTTAGAGATAAGAAGAAGATTGAACTTCTGATTGAGGCCAATCAACAACTGGTGTTGAAGCTGCTGGATGAGCCAGATTCCACAGCGCCGCACACTGGAGTACCTGATCAATGTCAGGAAACGCTTGAAGCTAACGAGCAACTGGTTCTGGCCGCCTTCAACGCCCAAGACATGCAATCCAAAGCTGAGCAGGCATTGGCGGAGCAAAAAAGTGTACTGGCGAAGGTGGCCCACGAGCTTCGCAATCCGTTAACTCCGATCAGCATGATTGCAGAGCGAATGGTCAGCGTGCCCAGCGTTGAACTGCCCCGAATGCGGGCGTTGATTGAAGGACAGGTTCAGCATCTGTCCCGCATCGTTGAGGATTTGTTGGACGTCTCTCGCGTCAGCGGTGGCAGGCTGCAACTTAATCGCGCAGATATCGATATTATTCAAATCATCAGTGCTGCCGTTGAGGCGTGCCGCCCAATGATGGTGGCTAAAAATCTGCAATTCAGCACCAGGTTTCCACATGAAACGCTGGTAATGAATGGCGACCCGGTTCGCCTCACTCAAATTCTGCACAACCTGCTCAGCAATGCAGTCAAATACACACCAAATAAAGGTAACGTCAAGTTATCCGTTACTTTAGAACCTGATTTGTTACATATCCGTGTTTCCGATGACGGCATTGGCATCGCCGCCAAGACGCTCCCCTTCATATTCGATCCGTATGTGCGGGACGCCAAAGCTGTAGGCTTTTGCGGGTCTGGATTGGGGATCGGTCTAACCGTGGTTCGTGAGTTGGTTGAAGCACATGGTGGGACGATTATTGGCCGAAGTGAAGGTGAGGACAAAGGGAGTGAATTTATTGTAACGCTCCCGATCGAGCCTGCTAAGCACCCTGCAAATGCCAATCAGAGGAGTACATAACAATGACCGCTCCGTCGGTACTTGTTTTGGAAGACGATGAACTGCTAAGAATGTTGCTCATAGAAATCATCGAAGACATAGGGGAAATCGTCGTCTCTTACGCTTCGGCGGATGATGGAATGGTTTTTCTGGAAAGCGGAACCCATCAACTTTGTCTGATAATAAGCGATATAAACATGCCCGGCCTTTTGGATGGGTACGATCTGAGCAAAATTGTGACACTTCGGTGGCCGTTGCTTCCCATGATATTGACTTCAGGAGGCGTTCAAAGAGTACTCGAGCTTGGCCCCAATATCAGTTTCTTAGCCAAACCCTGGACGTGTGAAGCAATGCTTCACTCAGTACAATGCGGATTAGACAAATTCAAGAGTTGTAACCGACATTAACTCAGCTCGACTGCTGACTTCGCCCGCCTCTCCATAACGGCAGCCCCACTCATCGACCGCTAGTCTCGTCTATCCACATATCTCTGAACTTCCATCCGTCATTGCTCCTCTCCCGCTAACCATCAAGCTAATGTGAGGAGCAGGACGTCATGAGAGCACTTACCTATCACGGCGCGCATAGCGTAAAAATCGACACTGTTCCCGACCCGGTTATTGAGAATAGCGACGACATCATTCTACGAGTTACGGCCACCGCAATTTGTGGTTCTGATCTCCATCTCTATCGCGGAAAGATCCCGACTGTTGAGCATGGCGATATCTTCGGTCATGAATTTATGGGGATCGTTGAAGAGACAGGTTCAGCAGTCACTGCCGTTCAACCAGGCGACCGTGTAGTCATTCCTTTCGTTATCGCCTGTGGGAGCTGCTTCTTTTGTCAGATGGACTTGTTCGCCGCGTGTGAAACGACCAACACAGGACGGGGAGCGATTCTGAATAAAAAGGCTATCCCTTCGGGTGCTGCACTCTTTGGCTTCAGTCATATGTATGGTGGGATACCTGGGGGGCAAGCGGAATACGTACGTGTCCCCAAAGCCAACACCGGGCCTTTCAAAGTCCCAGGGACACTCTCGGACGAAAAGGTTCTGTTTCTCTCTGACATCCTGCCTACCGCGTTTCAAGCCGTGACGAACGCCGGGATTGGCAAAGGCTCGAGCCTCGCCATCTATGGTGCAGGCCCAGTCGGGTTGTTAAGTGCCGCATGCGCAAGGATGCTGGGTGCAGATCAGATTTTCATGGTCGACCACCACCCCTATCGCTTGGCTTACGCACAAGAAACCTATGGCGTAATTCCAATCAATTTCGATGAAGATGACGATCCAGCCGATACGATCATTCGACAAACCAAAGGTATGCGTGGCGTTGACGGCGTTGTAGATGCGGTGGGTTTTGAAGCCAAAGGCAGCACCACAGAGACGGTGCTAGCTACGCTCAAACTGGAAGGCAGTAGTGGTAAAGCGTTGCGTCAATGCATCGCTGCCGTTAGACGCGGCGGTATTGTGAGTGTGCCAGGCGTGTACTCCGGATTCATTCATGGCTTCCTGTTTGGCGACGCATTCGACAAAGGCCTTACCTTCAAAATGGGGCAAACCCATGTTCAACGTTATCTCCCAGAGCTTTTAGAACATATTGAGGCCGGTCGCCTGGCGCCAGAGGTCATTATCAGCCACCGAATGTCGCTGGAACAGGCTCCTGAAGGCTACAAGATGTTCGACAAGAAGGAAGACGATTGCAGGAAAGTCATTCTGACGCCAGGCGGCCATCAGCCCTCCACGCGGCTGAACGATGACCACGGCCAAGTCTGAAGACATAGGCTGAGTTATGGTTATAAAAGGACTGGATGACGTGCGCCTATGTGCACGCTATCTCGTCCTTTTTTTGCCTAGTGAACTGCGCATAGCTTTGAGGAGTCGGAAGGAGTAAGGGGTCAAAAAATCAGGTCATAACCACGGACACACGACATGCCCCCCCGATCGGCATAACGTTCTCTACTGGCGGTCATGCCAAAACAACAACCCGTGCTCTCCTGCACCTAGCGGCTTCCCTTCCTTTCTCGTCCGGAGTTCGCCTTTTCAACCAGGAATACAGGCATGCGTCTCTCAAATTTTATCAACGAAAATATTGAGCCAATTCTGCAGGCCTGGGAAGATTTTGCGCGAACGATTGACACACCAGGCGTGCCGCTGGATACCAAGGCTCTTCGGGATCATGCCGAGCAAATGCTTCATGCCATTGTGCTCGACCTACGCACCAAACAATCGGTTGAAGAGCAAATTGCGAAAGCTCAGGGAAATGCGCCAACGACCGATACGGAAACGCCTGCGGAAACGCACGCGGTTACGAGATTGATGGCAGGTTTCACTATTGATCAAATGGTGTCGGAGTATCGCGCTCTCAGGACAAGCGTACTCAGCCAGTGGTTAAAGCAAATCAAGGCCGGCAGTCCACTTGATGTGGATGATATGACTCGATTTCATGAAGCAATTGACCAAGCGCTAGCAGAGTCCATTGCGAGCTACTCGCGAGCAGTTGAGGCATCCCGCAACGTTTTTCTCGGCATCCTGGGCCATGATTTACGAACACCGTTGGGCGCTATTTTGCTCGGCGCTGATGTGTTGCGGCGCTCGGAGGGACTTGGCGTAAGGGCGACTAAAATTTCCTCTCAAATTTACACCAGCGTTAAGCGCGCCAGTCAGATTGTCGGTGATCTACTGGATCTCACAAGGTGTCAGATGGGACCGGGAATTCCTGTCAAAAAAGAGGCCTTGGATCTATTGCCCCTGTGCGAGCACATCGTAGATGAGATCCGGGCGTTCCAACCCAATACGGATATTCTTTTCGAGAAGAAAGCGTCAGCTTACGGAGAGTTTGATGGTGCGCGAATGGAGCAGGTTTTCTCCAATATCATAAGCAACGCTGTGAAGCACGGTGATAACCAGTCCCCCATAGAGGTGGCGCTCGACGCTTCAGGGCAGAGCGTTGTTTTCTCCGTCCATAACAGCGGGGAACCGATCCCTGACGACGTGTTGCCCTTCATTTTTAATCCAATGGGCCGGTTTTCTCAGCACTCGATTATCGACCATGGGCCTAGTGAAGGATTGGGCTTGGGCTTATTCATCGCCTCAGAGATCGTTGCCTCGCATGGCGGTGTCATTGAGGTGATGTCGAATCAAGGACACGGCACTACCTTCCTTGTCAGGTTACCTAAGCTTCATCTCAATGGATGACCAATGTTCAATTTCACCCGTTCTAAAGCCTGAATCCTGCAACAGGTGCGTCCATGTAGATCAGTTTTTTTATACGCAGAGCATCTCGCTCGAATGCCCAGCTAGTGGCAATGAAAAGACGGGTGAAATCCTGCGTGGTATCTGCGAAAACGGGATTCGAATTAGCGTCCATCTGATGTACTCCAGAGCTTCAGCAACAGTAAGGCACCGCATGCCTGAACGGCATGCGGTGATCATCATCAGGCCTCAGGTTTACCCTGCACACCGGCCCCCAGGTCTGCGCCCGTTATCGGATTACTTTCAGGGTCAGACATCGTGCGAGCCTTCATATCCAGCAATAGCGCCTCATCTTCGGCGCTTAATTCGACACTCGCTGTGCCATCACCACCGTCAACGGCTGGCGCCGGATCTTCGACGTAGTCCCAATCATCCCCCTGGTTCCAAGGCCCACGAGTGCTTTCCTCACCCTGGGACATGTTGAAATAAACGTTGGTGAACTCGGGCATGCCAGGAAGCTTGCCCTGAGGGAAGTTCGGTTGGATCGAATGCAAGGCTTTTTCAAAGGACAGTTGATGGGCGATCTCTCTTGTCATGAGAAAGCCCAAAGCTTCTTTCACACCAGGATCATCAGTGATGTTCATGAGCCGCTCGTAAACGATTTTCGCGCGTGCTTCTGCGGCAATGTTGGAACGCATATCTGCCGTAGGTTCGCCGATGGTATCGACGTAGGCAGCTGACCACGGTACGCCCGCCGAGTTAGTGAGAGGCGCGCCGGCTCCGTACAAAAGACTGGTGATGTGTGAGTCGTTACCGGCACCATTGATCGAACGATATAGCTCGCCCTCATCTTCGACGCCTTCTGCCATGCGCCCTTTAGCGCCCTTGTTAAGCATCACAATGATTGACCCGACGATCTCAAGGTGACTGAGCTCTTCGGTGGCGATGTCCATCAACAGATCCTTTCTTCCCGGATCATCTTCGGCCAACGCCTGGGTGAAGTATCGTGACGCAGCCGCCAGCTCGCCTTGGGCTCCACCGAATTGCTCCAGTAGAAGGTTCGCCAACCCTGGGTTGGGTTGGGCAACGCGCACGGTGTATTGAAGTCGTTTGTTATGTAAGAACATGACGAATCTCCTCTGGCCTAAAAGGCGCCGATACCCATTCGGTCATTCACCCAATGCGGCGCCCATATTTATCTGAAGCTCATGCCCGTCCAATAATTTGAAAAAGATTAATCGCTCGCGACAGGCGGTGTTGAACCACCTGAAAGACAAACTTTTAAAGCCAGTCGTCGGTCATCTACAAAATTCATTCAAACTTTTATTCGCTCGTTGATCTCAACCGCAGTCACGTCCATTTCCAAGTAGGTAATGCCAGATCGCAGCGGCACCATCGGCTGATGGTAATCAGGTGGAAGACTGCGCCCCCGGGCAGCATCTTTGAGCCCCGAATCATTTGAGTCTCGAGCCAGCACGATAGAGATCGCGTTTTAAAGCGCTGAGAAGTGCGCACTTGACGCCTCACGCCGTTAAGTGGGAAAACGTGCATGGCCCAAATGGAACCGCTGGCTTACTTCAAGCATCAAGGACGACTCATGAAAACCCTATTGTGTTTGCTGATCGCCACCGGCGTCGGCACCACGCTGCAATACGCCGGCATCCCCCACGGCCTGTTGCTCGGTTCGATACTCGCGACCGCGTTGATCGCCAGCAACCTGCAATTCTCCCCCACCCTGCCCTTCGGCCTTGGCTACGTGCAAATCGTGCTGGGGATCGCGACCGGTCTGATGTTCACCTCGTGGGACAACCACACCGTGGCGGCCATGTTGCCCAGCCTCGGTTTCATGCTGCTGTGCCTGACGGTCCAGAGCACCGTTGCCGGTTGCTGGTTGTTCAGAGTCTCGGGCTGGAACCTCAAAGACTCCCTGTTATCGGTGTATCCCGGCGCACTCGCCGCCGTCTTCGACTTGATCGAGTCCGAACGCGCGTCCGGCAAAGTGATCGTTGTGCACCTGGTCCGACTGTTGTCGATCACCTTGCTGGTCAGTTTTTGCATTCCCGGACATATCGACGTGGCGCTTGCGCAGAGCAGCCCGCTGGACGTGAGCACCGCACTGACCCTGCTGTCGCTGATCGCCTTGTGCCTGATGCTCGGCCGCCTGCTGTTGAGCGTCGGCGTGCCGGCACCGTTCATGCTCACCGCAATCGTCATCACCGGGGCCTACATCAAGCTAGGCTACCTCGAGACGTTCCACCTGCCGCAGTGGAGTGTCGACTCCGCCTCCGTCCTCATCGGCGTGCTGATTGGCTCGAAATTCAAGGACATCACCTTTGTCGAGCTCGTCCGCCATGGCCGCGCCGGGCTGATCGCCGTCGGCCTGATGCTGGTGATCGCAGCTGCGTTTGCCGGCGTGGCCGGGCGGTTGCTGGGCAGCGATCCCTTGTCGTTGTGGCTGGCGTACATGCCGGGCGCCATCGAAACCATCGCCATCGTTGCGTTCAGTGGCGGGCTGAACGTGGTGTTTATCCTGACGCATCACTTGGTGCGGATGGTGGTGCTGCACTTCGCACCGGCGCTGATCGTGCAGGCGCGGCGCTGGCGGGAAGATGTTTGATCAACTGCCAAGTCCGCATTGAGTCTTTTTTCCGGAGCACTTGCCCCCCATCTTCAGCGTAAACAGAGCGTAGGAAAATGAAGCGTGATGCTTGGGAAATGTCCTACATCGGCAGCGGACATCTCTCGTTAGTGTTTCGGCTCCATCTCAATAGGACACCGTCTTATGTCTCTGTTTAAACGTTCGGCTACTGAGTTGTTAGGTACGTTCTGGCTGGTGTTTGGTGGTTGCGGCAGTGCAGTTTTGGCCGCGACGTTTCCAGGCGTGGGGATTGGTCTATTGGGCGTTTCCCTGGCGTTTGGTTTGACCGTGCTGACCATGGCCTTCGCCATCGGCCACATTTCCGGCTGTCATCTCAACCCCGCGGTCTCGGTCGGACTGGTGGTGGGCGGAAGGTTTCCGGCCAAAGAACTGCCCGCTTATATCTTCGCCCAAGTGCTGGGCGGGGTGATTGCAGCAGCCCTGCTGTACTTCATCGCCAGTGGCAAACCCGGCTTCGAACTGGCCGGTGGCCTCGCGTCCAATGGCTACGGCGAACACTCGCCAGGTGGCTACTCGATGGCGGCGGGGTTTGTCACAGAGTTGGTGATGAGCGCGATGTTCATCCTGATCATCCTCGGTGCCACCGACAAACGTGCCCCTGCCGGTCTGGCACCGATTGCTATCGGCCTGGGGCTGACCCTGATCCACCTGATCTCGATCCCCGTCACGAATACCTCGGTGAACCCGGCGCGCAGCACAGGTCCGGCACTGATTGTGGGTGGCTGGGCGATCGAGCAACTGTGGCTATTTTGGCTGGCGCCGATGTTGGGGGCGGTCATCGGTGGCGTGACCTATCGTTGGCTGGGTAAAGACAACCGTTAACCTGTTCGCACCGGGCGATGATCAGCCTTCGTTACGGCGAGGCTTGAAACCATCGCCATCGGTCATTTCTGCGCTGCACCGCAACGCCTCCCACTGTGGAGGCGTTGTGCTTTTTGCAGACGGGAGGAAGGGACTAAGCGGGAGAGATCGTGGCCAAGGCACCAATCAAAATGGTTAACACCAGAAATCCACCCAGGAAAACTGCCATCTTGCCCATAGGGCCTCCTACATTTATGAGTTTACGGTGCAGTGACTGCGCGACTGCGGACCGTGCTGTCATTGTGAGCCGCAGGCTGGGTGCATTACAGAGGCAGATGGCGAAGGAAAATACGGATCAGAAGGCTGGATGTGTAGCAGCTGCCGAGCAGCGCGTTGTGGCGAGGGGGCTTGCCCCCGTTGGGTTGCGTAGCAGCCCCAAAATCTCGGCACCTATTGAAGATTTTTGGGAGTGCTCCGCACTCCAACGGGGGCAAACCCCCTCGCCACATAGCCCGTTCGCCACAGGGGTGGGTGATTTACGCTTTTGCGTTCGACGTTATCCAATGCCTGGTTCACCGCCAATTCTCCCAGCATCACCACTTGCGTGATCCCCAGCAGGGTCTTGCGGTGTGAGTTGTCCAGCAACGCCGCGAAATTGCTGAGCATGGTGGTGGCCGAGCCCAGTGACTCGCTGGCGTTGGCCAGCAGGGATTCGGTGTCGTACTTGGGGTTGGCGAGGAACATGGGTTCGGGTTCGTGGGTGCTGGCCATGATGTGGGCGCCCGGGTTGAGGTAGTGGTCGAGGGCGCGTTCGGCGGCGTCGTGGAGTTTTTTGATTGCGCAAGCGCTGACCCCTTTGGGTGGGGGTTTCCTGCAAGAGTGCTATGGCGCAACGGTCACCATGGCAGTCCTCGGCGGCCTCGCGCTGTTGAACATCGCTCTTGTGCTGATCCTGCTGATTTGGGTGCGCAGGACGCAGGTCCTGCCCGAAACCAGTACCGCGACAACAACGTCTGATTGACGAGTGGAAATAGCGTGGACCTAGCGGTCATCCTCATGGATGGAGGCTGGATGCCGACACATCGCATCGACCTCAATCGCCATATAGGGGTGCAGCGGCAACTGCATCAGCAAGTCGTGCAATTCCTCTACGCTGTCCACATCAAAAACGCTGTAATTGGCGTAAAGCCCCGCGATGCGCCACAGGTGACGCCACTTGCCTTGCTCTTGAAGGCGCTGGGCCAAGGCTTTTTCATCGGCCTTGAGCCTGGCGGCGTGCTCGGGGTTTACGTCGGCGGGTAGATTCACGGTCATTTTTACGTGGAATAGCATGATGCTCTCCTCAAGTTTGATGAGCGATGGTCTGAGGCAGGTTATCCCTCTCTTTGCGGTGGGACGGTTACAGGTTTCGCTATCAGTTTAGCTACTCGCCAAATGACTGGCAGCGGTTACCCGATCCAGTGTTTTTGACGTTACAGAATAGAGCTCCCTGTCACGTCACTTTCCTGCGGACAAAACAAAACCCCAACTGCTTTCGCAATTGGGGTTTCGGAATTTAATCTTGACGATGACCTACTCTCACATGGGGAAACCCCACACTACCATCGGCGATGCATCGTTTCACTGCTGAGTTCGGGATGGGATCAGGTGGTTCCAATGCTCTATGGTCGTCAAGAAATTCGGTAGCCAGGTCGTGGGCCTTTGCAGGTTCACGCTCCAGCGAATGGGTAGGTGATAGCTTTCGGTGTTTTGTGCTGCTGTTGTGAGTACAGTCGAACTTTCGGTTCGTTTCGTCTTCACACACCGCAATCTGGTGCCCTTTCGAGCTCACAAATTGCTTGGGTGTTATATGGTCAAGCCTCACGGGCAATTAGTATTGGTTAGCTCAACGCCTCACAGCGCTTACACACCCAACCTATCAACGTCGTAGTCTTCGACGGCCCTTCAGGGGACTCAAGGTCCCAGTGAGATCTCATCTTGAGGCTAGTTTCCCGCTTAGATGCTTTCAGCGGTTATCTATTCCGAACATAGCTACCCGGCAATGCCACTGGCGTGACAACCGGAACACCAGAGGTTCGTCCACTCCGGTCCTCTCGTACTAGGAGCAGCCCCTCTCAAATCTCAAACGTCCACGGCAGATAGGGACCGAACTGTCTCACGACGTTCTAAACCCAGCTCGCGTACCACTTTAAATGGCGAACAGCCATACCCTTGGGACCGGCTTCAGCCCCAGGATGTGATGAGCCGACATCGAGGTGCCAAACACCGCCGTCGATATGAACTCTTGGGCGGTATCAGCCTGTTATCCCCGGAGTACCTTTTATCCGTTGAGCGATGGCCCTTCCATACAGAACCACCGGATCACTAAGACCTACTTTCGTACCTGCTCGACGTGTCTGTCTCGCAGTCAAGCGCGCTTTTGCCTTTATACTCTACGACCGATTTCCGACCGGTCTGAGCGCACCTTCGTACTCCTCCGTTACTCTTTAGGAGGAGACCGCCCCAGTCAAACTACCCACCATACACTGTCCTCGATCCGGATAACGGACCTGAGTTAGAACCTCAAAGTTGCCAGGGTGGTATTTCAAGGTTGGCTCCACGCGAACTGGCGTCCACGCTTCAAAGCCTCCCACCTATCCTACACAAGCAAATTCAAAGTCCAGTGCAAAGCTATAGTAAAGGTTCACGGGGTCTTTCCGTCTAGCCGCGGATACACTGCATCTTCACAGCGATTTCAATTTCACTGAGTCTCGGGTGGAGACAGCGCCGCCATCGTTACGCCATTCGTGCAGGTCGGAACTTACCCGACAAGGAATTTCGCTACCTTAGGACCGTTATAGTTACGGCCGCCGTTTACCGGGGCTTCGATCAAGAGCTTCGCGTTAGCTAACCCCATCAATTAACCTTCCGGCACCGGGCAGGCGTCACACCCTATACGTCCACTTTCGTGTTTGCAGAGTGCTGTGTTTTTAATAAACAGTCGCAGCGGCCTGGTATCTTCGACCGGCATGGGCTTACGCAGTAAATGCTTCACCCTCACCGGCGCACCTTCTCCCGAAGTTACGGTGCCATTTTGCCTAGTTCCTTCACCCGAGTTCTCTCAAGCGCCTTGGTATTCTCTACCCAACCACCTGTGTCGGTTTGGGGTACGGTTCCTGGTTACCTGAAGCTTAGAAGCTTTTCTTGGAAGCATGGCATCAACCACTTCGTGTTCTAAAAGAACACTCGTCATCAGCTCTCGGCCTTAGAATCCCGGATTTACCTAAGATTCCAGCCTACCACCTTAAACTTGGACAACCAACGCCAAGCTGGCCTAGCCTTCTCCGTCCCTCCATCGCAATAACCAGAAGTACAGGAATATTAACCTGTTTTCCATCGACTACGCTTTTCAGCCTCGCCTTAGGGACCGACTAACCCTGCGTCGATTAACGTTGCGCAGGAAACCTTGGTCTTTCGGCGTGGGTGTTTTTCACACCCATTGTCGTTACTCATGTCAGCATTCGCACTTCTGATACCTCCAGCAAGCTTCTCAACTCACCTTCACAGGCTTACAGAACGCTCCTCTACCGCATCACCTAAGTGATACCCGTAGCTTCGGTGTATGGTTTGAGCCCCGTTACATCTTCCGCGCAGGCCGACTCGACTAGTGAGCTATTACGCTTTCTTTAAAGGGTGGCTGCTTCTAAGCCAACCTCCTAGCTGTCTAAGCCTTCCCACATCGTTTCCCACTTAACCATAACTTTGGGACCTTAGCTGACGGTCTGGGTTGTTTCCCTTTTCACGACGGACGTTAGCACCCGCCGTGTGTCTCCCATGCTCGGCACTTGTAGGTATTCGGAGTTTGCATCGGTTTGGTAAGTCGGGATGACCCCCTAGCCGAAACAGTGCTCTACCCCCTACAGTGATACATGAGGCGCTACCTAAATAGCTTTCGAGGAGAACCAGCTATCTCCGAGCTTGATTAGCCTTTCACTCCGATCCACAGGTCATCCGCTAACTTTTCAACGGTAGTCGGTTCGGTCCTCCAGTTAGTGTTACCCAACCTTCAACCTGCCCATGGATAGATCGCCCGGTTTCGGGTCTATTCCCAGCGACTAGACGCCCTATTAAGACTCGCTTTCGCTACGCCTCCCCTATTCGGTTAAGCTCGCCACTGAAAATAAGTCGCTGACCCATTATACAAAAGGTACGCAGTCACCCAACAAAGTGGGCTCCCACTGCTTGTACGCATACGGTTTCAGGATCTATTTCACTCCCCTCTCCGGGGTTCTTTTCGCCTTTCCCTCACGGTACTAGTTCACTATCGGTCAGTCAGTAGTATTTAGCCTTGGAGGATGGTCCCCCCATATTCAGACAAAGTTTCTCGTGCTCCGTCCTACTCGATTTCATGACTAAGAGATTTTCGCGTACAGGGCTATCACCCACTATGGCCGCACTTTCCAGAGCGTTCCGCTAATCTCAAAGCCACTTAAGGGCTAGTCCCCGTTCGCTCGCCACTACTAAGGGAATCTCGGTTGATTTCTTTTCCTCAGGGTACTTAGATGTTTCAGTTCCCCTGGTTCGCCTCTTAAGCCTATGTATTCAGCTTAAGATAACCATCTTATGATGGCTGGGTTCCCCCATTCAGACATCTCCGGATCAAAGTCTGTTTGCCGACTCCCCGAAGCTTTTCGCAGGCTACCACGTCTTTCATCGCCTCTGACTGCCAAGGCATCCACCGTATGCGCTTCTTCACTTGACCATATAACCCCAAGCAATCTGGTTATACTGTGAAGACGACATTCGCCGAAAATTCGATAATACTCAATTAAGAGCAACTCACAAATTTTACCTTAGCCTGATCCGTTACCAGTGAAAGTAACGTCCAGTCTATCTTTCTATCACATACCCAAATTTTTAAAGAACGATCTAGCCAAAGACTAGAAATCAACATTCACCATCATCACAATGGAATGCTCATTTCTAAGCTTTTACATAAAAGACAGTCACCCTCCACACAACTAGAGTAACTCTATCGTCTTCTTCAATGAATCAAGCAATTCGTGTGGGAACTTATGGAGCAGCTGATGTCGTCGATTAAGGAGGTGATCCAGCCGCAGGTTCCCCTACGGCTACCTTGTTACGACTTCACCCCAGTCATGAATCACACCGTGGTAACCGTCCTCCCGAAGGTTAGACTAGCTACTTCTGGTGCAACCCACTCCCATGGTGTGACGGGCGGTGTGTACAAGGCCCGGGAACGTATTCACCGCGACATTCTGATTCGCGATTACTAGCGATTCCGACTTCACGCAGTCGAGTTGCAGACTGCGATCCGGAC
This sequence comes from Pseudomonas sp. RT6P73, assembly GCF_054897715.1. NCBI lineage: Bacteria > Pseudomonadati > Pseudomonadota > Gammaproteobacteria > Pseudomonadales > Pseudomonadaceae > Pseudomonas > Pseudomonas sp. RT6P73. Next base: position 3,190,010 of record NZ_JBUBUV010000002.1, read on the forward strand.
TACGATCGGTTTTCTGGGATTAGCTCCACCTCGCGGCTTGGCAACCCTCTGTACCGACCATTGTAGCACGTGTGTAGCCCAGGCCGTAAGGGCCATGATGACTTGACGTCATCCCCACCTTCCTCCGGTTTGTCACCGGCAGTCTCCTTAGAGTGCCCACCATTACGTGCTGGTAACTAAGGACAAGGGTTGCGCTCGTTACGGGACTTAACCCAACATCTCACGACACGAGCTGACGACAGCCATGCAGCACCTGTCTCAATGTTCCCGAAGGCACCAATCCATCTCTGGAAAGTTCATTGGATGTCAAGGCCTGGTAAGGTTCTTCGCGTTGCTTCGAATTAAACCACATGCTCCACCGCTTGTGCGGGCCCCCGTCAATTCATTTGAGTTTTAACCTTGCGGCCGTACTCCCCAGGCGGTCAACTTAATGCGTTAGCTGCGCCACTAAGAGCTCAAGGCTCCCAACGGCTAGTTGACATCGTTTACGGCGTGGACTACCAGGGTATCTAATCCTGTTTGCTCCCCACGCTTTCGCACCTCAGTGTCAGTATCAGTCCAGGTGGTCGCCTTCGCCACTGGTGTTCCTTCCTATATCTACGCATTTCACCGCTACACAGGAAATTCCACCACCCTCTACCATACTCTAGCTTGTCAGTTTTGAATGCAGTTCCCAGGTTGAGCCCGGGGATTTCACATCCAACTTAACAAACCACCTACGCGCGCTTTACGCCCAGTAATTCCGATTAACGCTTGCACCCTCTGTATTACCGCGGCTGCTGGCACAGAGTTAGCCGGTGCTTATTCTGTCGGTAACGTCAAAACACTAACGTATTAGGTTAATGCCCTTCCTCCCAACTTAAAGTGCTTTACAATCCGAAGACCTTCTTCACACACGCGGCATGGCTGGATCAGGCTTTCGCCCATTGTCCAATATTCCCCACTGCTGCCTCCCGTAGGAGTCTGGACCGTGTCTCAGTTCCAGTGTGACTGATCATCCTCTCAGACCAGTTACGGATCGTCGCCTTGGTGAGCCATTACCTCACCAACTAGCTAATCCGACCTAGGCTCATCTGATAGCGCAAGGCCCGAAGGTCCCCTGCTTTCTCCCGTAGGACGTATGCGGTATTAGCGTCCGTTTCCGAGCGTTATCCCCCACTACCAGGCAGATTCCTAGGCATTACTCACCCGTCCGCCGCTCGCCACCAGGTACAAGTACCCGTGCTGCCGCTCGACTTGCATGTGTTAGGCCTGCCGCCAGCGTTCAATCTGAGCCATGATCAAACTCTTCAGTTCAAACATCTTTGGGTTTTTAAGAAACCCTAAACTTGGCTCAGCAATCGTTGGTTACATCTTTGATTTCTCGCGGAGTAACTTGTGATGCTGATAATCTTGTTGACTATCAGTCTGACTCCACAAGCACCCACACGAATTGCTTGATTCAGTTGTTAAAGAGCGGTTGGTTAAGATCTTTCGTCTCAACCGAGGAGCGCACTCTACAGCACGCTTCCTCAAACTGCAACCCTTAAAAGCTCATGAATTTATTAACAAAATCAATTACTTAGGCTGAAGCCAGCATCAAGCTGCTCGTCAGCGGGAGGCGAATAATACAGGATCAAAATACCTGGTCAACCCCTACCTAGAAATTCTTTTCCTTACCAAGAACCCAGGTTGCCACTATGGAAACTTCAAAGGTCCTTACAACGTATAAAGGCAGCAGAGAACCCAGACCACATCGTCACTGAAGCCCCCCCTCTTTCATGGACGCTTTCTGCCCGTCGCCACCGTCAGCTCTGGGTCGACTGTAGCCAATCTGCTGCATCGACCAGTTGAATCCACAGTAGAAAGCAGACAGAGCACCGAGACGAATCTGCCCCTTGAAAACGACTCCCCACAAAAAAGCCCACTGACCGTCCCCGGTCCAGTGGGCTTTTCTGATTAACGCTTCTACTTACAAAGCCATATCACTAGCAGCATTAGCCTTCGGAGCCTTTGCTTTATCAGCGTCAGCCGGAGCAGCAGCAGGAGCTACCACCTGACCAATCACCGGCGGCGGAGTCAGTTGCAGCACCTTCGCGGTGTAAGCCCACTCCTGCGCGACCTTCTCAGGGCTGCCATTCAACTGAGTGCCATAGCTCGGCACGATCTGGTGCAGCTTCTCCTGCCAGGCTGGCGAAGCGACCTTGTCCTTGAACACTTTCTGCAGCACGGTCAGCATGATCGGTGCAGCAGTCGATGCGCCCGGCGAAGCGCCCAGCAGGCCAGCGATCGAGCCGTCAGCGGAAGAAACGATTTCAGTACCCAACTTCAGCACGCCACCCGCCGCTTCATCGCGCTTGATGATTTGCACGCGTTGGCCGGCTTGCCACAGGCGCCAGTCTTCGGCTTTGGCGTTCGGGAAGTATTCTTTCAGGGCGTTGAGGCGGTCTTCGTCAGACAGCATCAGTTGGCCGGCGAGGTACTCGACCAGCGGGTATTCCTTGATGCCGACTTTGGTCATTGGCCACACGTTGTGCGTGGTGGTGGTGGTCAGCAGGTCCAGGTACGAGCCTTCTTTGAGGAACTTGGTGCTGAAGGTCGCGAATGGGCCAAACAGAATGACGCGCTTGCCGTCCAGGACTCGGGTGTCCAGGTGTGGAACCGACATTGGCGGTGCGCCAACGGAGGCTTTGCCGTAGGCCTTGGCCAGGTGTTGCTCGGCGATGGTAGGGTTTTCGGTCACGAGGAACGAGCCGCCCACCGGGAAGCCTGCGTATTCCTGGGCTTCAGGAATGCCGGACTTCTGCAGCAGGTGCAGTGCACCGCCGCCCGCGCCGATGAACACGAACTTGGCGTCGGTTTCGGATTTGCTGCCGTCTTTCAGGTTTTTGTAGCTGACGCGCCAGGTGCCGTCTTCGTTCTTGGTGATGTCTTGCACTTCGCTAGACAGTTTCAAGTCGAACTTCGGTGTGGTTTGCAGGTGCGCAACGAACTGGCGGGTAATCTCGCCGAAGTTGACGTCGGTGCCGATCGGGCTCCAGGTGGCCGCGATTTTCTGGTTCGGGTCGCACCCTTCCATCATCAGCGGAACCCACTTCTTGATCACAGCCGGGTCTTCGGAGTACTGCATGCCGGCGAACAACGGGCTCGCTTGCAGGGCTTCGTAGCGCTTCTTCAGGAACTTGATGTTGTCATCGCCCCACACAAAGCTCATGTGCGGTGTGGAGTTGATGAACGAACGCGGGTTTTTCAGCACGCCTTGCTGAACCTGCCAGGCCCAGAACTGACGGGAGATCTGAAAGGCTTCGTTGATTTCAACGGCTTTCGGGATCTGTACGTTGCCCTTGTCGTCTTCCGGGGTGTAGTTCAACTCGGCCAGGGCGGAGTGACCGGTACCGGCGTTGTTCCAGCCGTTGGAGCTTTCCAGGGCGACGCCGTCGAGGCGCTCGATCATTTCCATCGAAGTGCCGGGTTCCAGCTCATTGAGCCAGACACCCAGGGTCGCACTCATGATGCCGCCGCCAATCAGCAGTACATCAACTTTCTTTGCCTCTTCCGCGTGAACGGACGTGATCCCCATCGACAAAGCCAGCCCCAGCAGGGCCGTGTTCATTTTCTTAAACATCTGTAGCACCTATGATAAAACGCCATCCGCCCTTCCATCCTCATTCACGGAGCCACTGGTTCACGACATTCAGGCAGGACGTCGTGGGTGCTCGTATACAAGAATCGAAGGGTGGGCACACAAGGCCGACTGTCTGCATCGACCTCAGTTATATGTCCCTACTGAACTGACTTTTTATCATTATTGGCTTCAGCTACTTGAGCGACATTGATCCTGCTGGCACGTCTCAGGGACGGGCAAACTGAATAGGTCAAACCAAGTTGGGGCGCAGAATATCACGGCTCGATGACCGCGCGCTTCCGAAAGGACTTATGAGTCTAGTCCAGACGGGGCTCGTTCGCCGCGCTCGGGCCCAACCGATTCAGCACAAACACCTTGGCGTTGTGGGTCATTTGGTCCAAATGCCGGTCGCGCTGTTTTTCAGCATCGACCATTGCGCGCTTTCCGTGTTTTTGCAGCAAGTAGGTATGTATCTGCCGGACCTCTAAAGAACTGTAGATAAATGTGACATCCAGCAGTCCCATCAAGCCTTCACTGCCGTGGTCGCGGGTGTTCATCAGCACCTGCGTGCCGCGCACGCCGAGTACCTGAAAACCCATCGACTCGAACCACGGCACCTTGGCGACGGTGCAGGTCAGTTCGGCGTGCGGGTAGCGGCTGGTCATGTCTTGCAACATGGCCCGTGCGACGCCTCGACGACGATGACCCGCGTCGACGGCCATGTAGGCCACGCCACACGCTTCGGGATCATCCTTGACCGGCAGGTACAGCAGAAAGCCGATGACCTTCTCAGGATCTTCATCGTCGGTGGCGACGAGCAACTCGACCGCAATGCCCTTGGTCCCGCCGAGGGCTTCCAGGTACAGGTGCACTTCGTAGCCGACCGCGTACTGATAGACGTTGTACAGCGGGTTGCTCGGCGCGATGCCGACCATGCTGATGTCGGTCAGGTTGTCGACGACCATCTGCAGGATCTGGCTGTTGATGTGCTCCGGGCACGGGGCTACGAAGTGGGTGAGTTGCGGCATTGAAATTCTGACTCCGGGATAGCTTTACTGGGTTTCGGCGGGACTATTGTCACAGATTGACCGCCACGCCGCTTCTGCCAGCAATTTCCTGTAGTCCTTCGGACTGCCAGCCACCCTCCCCGACAACCATGCCCGGCAGTAACTGTCGGCCTGGCCGATGATCAGCGACGGCAGCAGTTCGGCAGGAAACGCTCCCAGCTCATTCCTTCGGCCGGGTTCTGCCAGCCATTGTCCGAGCTTCTGATTACGGGTTTTGTTACGGGCGGCCAGTTCATCCTTGAGCGGCCCTTTGGTGACGGCGAATCGCGCGTGGTACTGAAACCGCGCCCACTCGGGTTGGCTGTCCACCCAATCGACGTAGCTGTGGACCAGCGCGTGCACGCCCTCTTCGGTCGTCTGTGCCTCGGCGAGATAGCTGTCGCGAAGCAGTGCCTGATCGTCCAGCGCGGTGAAAAACAGCGCGGCCACCAGGCCTTCCTTGTTGCCGAAATGATGGTAGATCGCGCCCACGCTGGTATCGCATTCGGCGCGGATCATTTCGATGGTCGTGGCTTCGAGCCCTTGTTCGTTGAACAGGGCCAGAGCTCTTCTGAAGATGTCGCGCTTGAGTTCGGCTCTTCTGCCGGGGTAACTGCGCTCGAGTAAATCTGACGTTTCCATGCTGGACACAGACCAAGAAAATCAATGACAAGGCAGTCGGCTGCCGATGAGAAAGCTGCGCTAGGTTGACAGATTTCACCGCAACAGAATACTGTTCCGTAACAGAACATTATTCTGGTACGGAACATAATTCTGTAACCCCCCCCTCAGCGAGGCTTCAAAATGAGTCAGTTTCTCAGCATGTTTAATAGCGCCGGCCCGGAAGCGTTCAGCAAAATGGCCTGTCAGGTGGCGCCCTACTTCAGCACCATCAACCCGCTGATCTCGGCGTTGCGTCCGGGCCATGCCACGGTGCAGGTGCCGTTCAGCAAGGAGATCACCAACCACTTGGGCTCGGTTCACGCGATTGCGATGTGCAACGCCGCCGAACTGGCTGCCGGGACGATGACCGACGTGTCCATTCCCGCGGGTGCGCGCTGGATTCCAAAAGGGATGACGGTCGAGTACCTGGCCAAGGCCAAGACAGATGTGACGGCAGTGGCCGATGGTGAGGCGGTGGATTGGCTGACGGAGGGCGACAAGATAGTGCCGGTGGATATTCATGATGCCGAAGGCAAGAAAGTGTTCACTGCGCGGATCACCATGAACGTGAAGCTCGCTTAAACACCGCACCCTGTAGCAGCTGGCGCAGCCTGCGTTCGGCTGCGCAGCAGTCGTAAAATCAGAACACGCGGTATATCAGACAGACCGCGCGAGTAGGGTTTACGACTGCTGCGCAGCCGAACGCAGGCTGCGCCAGCTGCTACAAAATCGCGTTATCCGTAACTGGCCTCGATCCAGTTGACCCATGTCATAACTGACGTATCCGGCTTGATGCCCCCCGTTACTCCGAAACCGCTACCTGATTACGCCCACGCGCCTTGGCTCGATACAGCGCTTTATCCGCGTTATTCAGCAAACTCTGCAGATCGTTGTCGCCGATCTCCAACGCCGCAACACCCAGACTCGCCGATATGCGGTGAACCGGCCCGGTCATCAATCCACCAATAGACTGGATAAGTTGGTCGGCGATGTTAAGGGCGATTTCAATCGACGTATTCGGAAGCAGGATCGCGAACTCTTCGCCACCGAGCCTGCCGAAGACATCGGTATCGCGGAAGGACCGATTAATGATCACGCCCATTTGCCGCAAAACCTGATCGCCGACCTGATGACCGTAGGTGTCATTGATGTGCTTGAAGTGATCCATGTCCAGCATCACCGCGCACAGGGGTAACCGGTTGTTTTTGCAGTCATGGAACAATTGCTGGGCGTGCTCGAAAAAAGCGCGGCGGTTTTTCAGGCCGGTGAGTTCGTCGGTTTGTGCGGCATACGTGGCGATCCGATGGGCGCGTTCCATTTCACGGGTTAACTGGAACGCGGTTTCCAAGGCTTCGGACAGTTTGCGTGTCGCGCTGGCCACGAACGAGGCGAACACAAGTACGGCCAGCGCCATGCCGACTTGCATCGCTGTCGGTTGAAACAGCAGCCAGAGGGTACACGGCAACAAGACCAGGCCAATCGACGCCAACGTCATGTATCGATAGGACGAGTAACACGACACAGCGCTGACCGACATGCCGACGGCGAAGAGCATGACCAACGCCTGTGACAACAGGTCGTTTGCGGGCATGACCGCTAGAGCGCCCGCCCCCCAAACACTGGCGGAGAACACCAGCGTGAACCAGTATCTCTTCTCCCAGCGTTGCGGGGTGCGTTCATTTTCCGGGCAGCGAAACCAGGCAACGAACATCAGGATGCGCAGCAACGACGAGGCGGTCAGCAGGCCAATCCACCAAAAAATGACGGCGTGATCAAAACGCTCCCAGCATAGGCCGCATAGCATGAGCGCGGCCAGGAAACTGCCGAAAATAGCAGGGAATGACTGGTGGAATAGCTGATGCAATCGATCACTGCGCACCTGCGCGGCGATGAAAGTATTCTGGTCGTGCCGAAATCCTGGGCCACCCATTTGATCCGCCTGATCATGATGCTGCGACAAAAAAAGCGATTGTGGCACCTTGCCACTCAGGCAAACAGACAATTAAAACTCATGGGTACGCGCTAATTCACACTTATGCGTCCATGCTTCTACTTGAAAGCCCCAGTGACAATCGTCAGAAAAGTAATAGCACACAAGTGCGCTCCCCATGCCTTGTAGTGATCAAGCCAAATGACATTGCGCCGTCAACCTGCAACCCGCCCTGCTACGCTTTTTAGGCCTCGAACGGAATCCGGCGATCATCACCCAATACCGTCCCCCTGACTGTTGAGGTTGTGCAATGTGAGAGCCCAATTATTTAGCGCCATCATCACCCTGGCCGTGATCAGTGTGACGACGTATGGGTTTATTGAATGGAAAGCGGTTGAGAGCGCACGGCAGGATGCAGTGTGCAAGACAGCACATCAGCATATGGAAACCCTGCAAATTCGCGCACGAGCGATGGCTGCCGGGCTGTCCGTCGATGCTTACGCCGATGCCGAGAAAGCGGAAGTCGACAAATTGGTCTCCGCCCTGGATACCGCGAAGAATGATGCCGAGGTTGAAGCCGTCATTGACGCCCACGCTGCCGAGTTGCAGGCGCAGGACGCCGCGTCCGACGCAGAGTTGAAAAACCAGGGGAGTCAGATATTCCTCGAACAGAGACACAAGGAACAACGCATCACCACTGACATCAAGCAGGAAATTGAACGTGCCGAGAAGGCCGTGGCTGATGCCTGTCGCTAGTGCTGCGGCGCAACCATCCGGAACCGGATATTGATGACGTCGGAAACCACGCTATCGGCCCACTCCCCCTCACCGACCTTGAAGTCGCTACGCTTGAGCGTTAACTGGCCATCGAAGATCCCGATGGCGTTCTCTTCTTTCAGGAGCACCGGAACGGCCACCTCACGGGTGACGCCTCTGAGCGTGAGTTTGCCGGTGATTGTGTAGCGGTGGTCACCCAGCGCTTTCACGCCGGTCGATTCAAACGTCGCCTCGGGGTACTTCTGCGCGTAGAACCAGGCAGGCTTTTGCAGCTCAGTGTTCGCGTCTTGACTGCCGGCATCGATGCTGTCGAGCTGAATGGTGAGCGCAGCATGGCCCGCTGTGGGGTTGGCCGTGTCGAAATCAAGCGTGGCCTTGAACTTGCCAAACGTGCCGTACACCCGCGAGCTGAACTGTTTGTAGATGAAGGAGATTGTGCTCGCGGTTTCATTCACTTGCGTGTATTCGGCCGCTTTGGCGCAGGGGAGAAAGCCAAAGGCAAGCGCAACGGCCAGTACGGAATACGACGGGGATCGAGCATTCATGGGGCGCTCCGGTCGTGGCACTCGCAGTGCCAGCGATAGGTGGACTAAAGCAAAGAACCGTCGTTTATTCCACTTGGCATCGAGACTTCCGACCATTTGTCGGCCAACGCGATCCAGCGCCCGATACCGCCACCCGCACAGGTGTTTAATGACGGAAGCACTCACCGCATCGGGAGACAGGACATGAAAATCGTCGTCATCGGTGGCACTGGGCTGATCGGCAGCAAACTCTGCCAGAACCTGCAGGACCTGGGGCATGAAGCCCTGGCGGCGTCACCGAGCACCGGCGTCAACGTCATCAGCGGTGAAGGGCTGACGGAGGCGTTAAAAGGTGCGGACGTGGTGGTCGACGTGGCGAACTCGCCCTCTTTCGAGGACCACGCGGCGTTGCACTTCTTCGAAACCGCCGGGCACAACCTGATCGCGGCGGAGAAGATCGACGGCGTCAAACACCATATTGCCCTGTCGGTCGTCGGCACTGAGCGGATGCTCGACAGTGGTTACTTCCGGGCGAAAATGGCCCAGGAAAAACTCATCAAGAAGTCGGGCATTCCCTACACGATTCTGCGGGCCACGCAGTTCTTTGAGTTTATCCATGCCATTGCTCACTCCGGGCGCGAGGAAGGCGAGACCATTCACTTGACGTCCGCCGCATTGCAACCGGTGGCCTCGGCCGATGTGGCGGCGGCATTGACGGACATCGCGCTGAAAGCGCCGATCAATCAGACCGTCGAGGTGGCCGGCCCTGAAAACCGCCCCCTCATCGAGTTCGCGAGCGATTACCTGAAGCACACCAAGGATCCGCGCCAGACCGTCGCGGACGACACGGTTCCTTACTTCGGTGCGCCGATCGATGACCAGTCGCTGACACCGGGCGCCAATCCCATTGTCGGTGCGACGCGGTTTCAGGACTGGCTTGAGACCCACTAGACGACAAAGCCCAGTCCAATTGTGATTTCGGATGGGCAGGCAAGCAGCGACGCACTGAAGACAATCGGAATTACCCCGCCCGCTTACCGTTGAGCGGAGCTGGACTCTCTCAGCCAGGCCCGCTGCAACAGCCTGATCACCTCCGCATCCGAGGTCTGGGAAAAATCCATGTACCAACGGCCGATCGACATCAGCCACTCCGGCATCAACGGGCAAATCAGCTCATCCACTTCACTGCGCAGCGCCTCCGCCGTCTCGATTGGCGCCACCGGCACAGCGACGACAATGCGAGCCGGCGCATGCACCCGCACCGCGTGGACCGCGGCCATCATCGAGGCGCCTGTCGCCAGGCCGTCGTCGATCAGAATCACCACCTGATCCTTGAGCTGCACCGACGCCCGCGCTCCCCGGTAAGCCTGCTCACGCCGCAACAGCTCCCGGGTTTCCCGGGCAACCACGGCTTCGAACGTGGCCTGATCAATCGGGTGAACCCGCAGTGCGTGTTCGTTGAGGATTTGGATGCCGCCGCTGGCAATCGCGCCCATCGCGAACTCTTCATGGGACGGAACCCCGAGCTTGCGGACCAGCATCAGGTCGAGGCGAACTTTTAGGGCAGTGGCCACTTCATAGGCCACCGGTACACCGCCACGGGGCAAGGCGAGGACGACGATGTCGGGGCGATGAGCGTATTTGAGTAACGGTTCCACCAGACGCCGACCGGCCGCGGCCCGATCTTGCAGAATGGTGGGCGATGAGAGACTCATTGGAAAACCTCCTCAGGCGATCACGCCTGTCGGTTCGCGTCAGATGGTCACTCAGGATTGTCGGTCTGACAGAGGCTTGCATCAAGTTTGGCCATGATATACCCGCCCGCAGGTCGCATCGTCGGCGTCAGCGCGAACTCATACTGGGCTTTTCACAGAAGTGTTTAATGCCTGGAAGCACTCGGCCCTCTGACTTAAAACAAAGCGACCTCCCTGATGCAGGCTTTTATGATCACCTGCACAAAGAAGGTCGCGCCTGTCAGGCTCAGTACAAGCCCGCAAGTTTTACCCAGTGAACCGGACTACCGTGCGCTCGCTACTGTCCGCGGAGAAATAACGATGGAGTCCTGTATTTTCAGACGCTGAGTCAATGCCAGCATCGTAAGGAAACCCAGTGCAATCAGGAGCGGATACGCCATCAACAGTTCGGAGAGAGAGTATTTCCAGGCCAACGGGCGCCCGACCCCCAGCATGGCCGCATACATCCAGGACACGGCCGACAGCGAGCCGCAGAACAGCGCCATCATCCGTGCGCTGAACCCGAGATTGAGCAAGGAGCCCGCCTTTTGCAGTGCGGGCAATACCAGGCGATGCAACAAGATCCCGTTGTAACTCAGCAACACGACAATAATCACTTTGGCGTGAAGCTTTGGATTCATAAAGTAATTCATACCTTTTTCCAGGTAATCAATACCGATGATTGCCGCACCCGTCACCCACAACGCTATCAATGCAGCGATGACAGACTTCTGAAGACTTTCCAGATGAGCATTATCATGCTCAGTAAATGTTTTTCGTTTTAACAGGTCTCTAACCATCGCCATGTCACTGGTCAATACCAAGCCGATGGCTACACAACACGCTACCAAATGAACGTAAATAACGCCCAATCGCAAAAATTCCATGCATTCTTTATTTTCGAGCAGGCTCATAATTGTATTTATCGCCACGGTACTTTCTCCACCTTATTCGATAGTACAGATCGGTATTAAACAGGGTATTAAACTTTTCAAAACCCTGCGCGATCTTACTTTTATAAGATATGCCAACTCATAGACTTGGCACTGCGTAGCCCATTGATTCGCCTGGCGAACCATTGACCGGCTATTTATTGCCTCCTGAATTTCAGGTAAAAAAATCCCCATTGGCATTCAATGCCCATGAGGTTTATTTTCCACTTCTTTTCTGCGGCTGCAGGAGCAGGTCTTGGGTGACGTGCTGCAGGATCAGAGGCCTGCGAGCCCGGAATGTTCATTTTTTGAGCAGACCACCGACAAACGGTGGTTATTGTGAACGTCCCATACGCCGGTACTAACGTATCAACTTCTCTGTCAGCCCCATGACAACTGGGCTGGTGAATTACAGGGGTTTCCAATATTGTTTATTGGATCCATTAGTTGTTAGGTTACTTACGAAAAGTGCAATAACGAGCTGCTCGCATTTAGGACCTGCCCCCACTGAAACAGTCATACTTTTACCATTCCACTCGCCAAGGAAGATGAAGACCTAATTACTGGCGGAACTTGCGTCGCAGGTCCGGGCATCGATCAGGGACAGATCGCTGTGGTCGCTACCCTACACCAACCGCTCAATCTTCTGATGTTGCCAGACCAGTTTGTAATACGCCGTTTGCAACATCAGCATCCCCAGATACGCCACCGGAAACGCCATCCACACACCCTGCAACCCGAACCGCGCATCCAGCACATACGCCACCGGCAACTGCACCCCGACCACGCAAAAAATCGAAATCGCCATCGGCACCAGCACGGAACCACTGGCGCGCATGATGCCGCCGACAATCGCCTGGAAGCCAAACACCAACAGACTCCAGAGCATGATGTGCAACAGATGCTCCGCCATCGCCCGGGTGGAATCATCCGTGAGGAACAACCCCAGCAACCAGTGCGACAACAGATAACCCAACACCACTAAACCACCGGTCAGGCACACATTGATCAACAGCCCCGTGCGCAGGATCGGCGCCATGCGCTCAAGGCGCCCTGCCCCGATCGCCTGAGCACCCAAAATCGATGCGGTGATCGCAATCGACAGCGCCGGGAACTGCACGTAATTGACGATCTGCGTCACCGCCCCATACGCCGCCGTCGCCTGCGAACCGTGCTGATTCACCAGCACCAGAATCACCAGTTCCGACACCGACAACACCACCATCTGCAACCCGGTTGGCAACCCGATGCGCAACACCTTGCCGAGAATCACCAGGTCCAAACGCATCGCCGCAAACATCTCCCGATCCGGCGCCAACGGATGCCCCTTGCTAATCAACCGCCACGCCAGCCACCCCATCGCCGACAAGTTACCCGCCAACCCGGCATACGCCGCACTCTGAATCCCCATCATCGGCAACCCGAACCAACCCCTGATCAACGCCGGCGTCAGCGCCAACCCGATACACGTCGACACCAGCAACGCGATCAGCGGCGACACCGTATCGCTCACCCCGCGCAGCAGTTGGGTGAAAAGCACATAGACCAGCAGCGAAGGCATGATCCACATCATGACGTGGGCGTAGGACACCGCGTCGTCGAGGACGTCGGCCGGCGTGCCAAGGCCTTGCAGCGCGGGTCTTGCGAAAACGCTGCCTAGCACCGCGGCTGTCAGGCCGATCATTGCACCCAAGAGCAAAGTTGTGCCGGCGATGGTTTTCACCAGATGCGGTTCACGTGCGCCCCAGGCTTGGCCGATGAGCACGCCCGCGCCTGCGCCGAGGCCGATGACCAGGGCGATAAAGAAGAAGACTATGGGAAACATGCCGGAGACGGCGGCCAGGGCTTGGGTGCCGAGCATTTGGCCGATGTAGATGCTGTTGATGGTGCCCGACATGGATTGGAGGAAATTGGAGAGAACCATGGGGGCGAGGAAAAGGAGGTAGGTTTTCCAGAGGGGGTGATTGGTTGTGGGGATTTGCATTGAGGGTCCGTCTCGGGTGGGGCTGGCGGTTTGCAATTCTACGCTAGGGAGCTGACGCCAACGCGCTCCGATTTCCAAGATTTAGAGAGTATGGACGATGTTAGCTTTCGGCCAAAAGCTGCCTATCACCAGGGGCAGCCATCAGCCATTTGCAGACATGCCATTGCTTTCCATCACCCTGAGCTGGCCGCTAAAATACTGACTCATGGAGCTTAGAGACGAGCAATGAAACTGAACCACAGGCCAGTGAAGGCTAGCGACGTGAAATTGATCTGCGGCTTTCCTCAGAACGCTCAAGAGTTGTTTTTCATGTTTCCAAAGGCGCACTTTCCGCTTACGGAAAGGCAGTTGAATACCGCGATCTCTCAACGCTTCGACTCTACCGTCGTGGAGATCAACGGGACTGTCGTCGGGTTTGCCAATTTCTATCGAGCTGAACGCAATGGCGTTTGCTGTATCGGCAATGTCATCGTCTCGCCAAGCGCTCGGGGCGAGGGTGTGGCCACGTTTTTCGTAGAGACGATGACCGGCTTGGCATTCGATCGTTACGGAGCCAACGAGGTGCAGATTTCCTGTTTTAACGAAAACACGGCAGGGCTGCTGCTCTACCCCAAGCTTGGGTTTGTACCTTATGCCATCGAGGAGCGACCTTCTTTGGGAAACGGCCGATCGGCCCTCATACACATGACGCGCAGCAGAAACTCGACAGATTGAATACAGCGTCGATTGCTACCTTGGATGACAGGCAGCAATCGACCATTTCCTGCCGATCATGAATGACCGCTTTGGGTAGTTAGTTGTCCTCCGTCACGGACGGCAATAAGCCAGAAGCATTTGCTCGAAACTGCCTGCTGAAACGTACAGGACACCCGTTCAGTTCATCGCCCGCGAATTGCTTGTCATGAAATGAAAATTCGCTGTCGTGCGATGCAAGATGGCCGACGCCGCTGCTGCCTAGAGTAGGTGCAAAACAACACAGCGCCCGAAAACACGAGAGCCTCCATGAGCAGATCCACCCGAACGAGCGATACCGCAACCCACACCCAGCGTCCCCCGGCGACCGGCAGAAAGCGTCGCCCTCGCGAGGATGCCGATCTCCCGGACAGCAACCAGCAAAATGAGCTGATCGGTTTAACTGCCAACCAGCCCCTTGCAGGCCATCCGCTCGTCAGCGTGCGCGCGGCGGACCTGGCCAGCTCGGCCGGCTACCTGCTCAAGGCCGTGGGCAAGTCGCCGCTCAAAGCGGGCGCTCATCTGGGGGGCTACCTGAAGGAGTTGCGGGATATCGTCGGCGGCAAGTCCAGCATCGCGCCGAACCCGAAGGACAAGCGCTTCACCGATCCGGCCTGGCAATCCAATGCCTTCCTGCGCGCACTACTGCAGAGCTACCTGGCCGGCCAAAGTGAGATGACCCGCTTCATCGAATCCACCGACCTTGCCCCACTGGAAAAGAGCCGGGCCCGGTTCGTAGCAGCGCTCCTGGCCGATGCAATGGCGCCGAGCAACTCGCCGCTGACCAATCCGGCGGCGCTGCGAAAGCTGGTGGACACCGGGGGCATGAGCCTGGCCAGGGGCATCCGCCAATTCGGCGAGGATATGCTGACCAACCGTGGGCTACCGAGACAGGTCGACAGCACGCCGTTCAAGGTTGGGGAAAACATCGCCACGGCCAAAGGTGAAGTGGTGTTTCGCAACGAGATGTTCGAACTGCTGCAGTTCGCCCCCAGTACCGAACAGGTCTATGCACGGCCCTTGGTGATGTCCCCGCCGCAAATCAACAAGTACTACGCCATCGACCTGTCGCCAGAGAAAAGCTTGATCAAGTGGATCCAGGACAGCGGCGTCACCCTCTTCGTCATCAGCTGGCGCAATCCCACCAGCGAGCACCGCGACTGGGGTTTGTCCGATTACACGCTGTGCCTCGACCAAGCTGTGGACGTGGCGCGCAGGATCACCGGTAGCCAGGATGTGAACATGTGGGGCTCTTGTTCGGGCGGCATCACCCTGGCGGCCTATCTGGGCTGGCTGGCGGCTCGCGGCGAAGGCCACAAGGTAGCCAATACCAGCTGGGCCGTGTGTGTGCTCGACATGCCTTCGGCACTGGACGACACCACCTTGGGGCTGTTCGCCACCCCGTCCGTCCTGCGCGCGGCCAAGGCCAGTTCCCGGCGCAAAGGGGTGCTGAGTGGCCAGGGTATGGCCCGCATGTTCGCCTGGATGCGGCCCAACGACCTGATCTGGAACTACTGGGTCAACAATTATCTGCTGGGCAATA
Source organism: Pseudomonas sp. RT6P73 (assembly GCF_054897715.1). Classification (NCBI taxonomy): domain Bacteria; kingdom Pseudomonadati; phylum Pseudomonadota; class Gammaproteobacteria; order Pseudomonadales; family Pseudomonadaceae; genus Pseudomonas; species Pseudomonas sp. RT6P73. Next base: position 3,205,478 of record NZ_JBUBUV010000002.1, read on the forward strand.
AGCCGCCAGCCTTCGACATCCTGGCCTGGAACAATGACACCACGCGGCTACCCGCCCAACTGCACTCGGACTACCTCGACCTGGTCCAGCAGAATCCCTACAGCAACCCGGGGTCCCTGGATATTGCCGGCGAGTCGATCGACATGACCCAGGTAAAGGTGGGAGCCTATGTGGTTGGCGGTACCACCGACCACATCACACCTTGGCAGGGCTGCTACGGCACCGCGCGGTTGTTTGGCGAGGACACAACATACGTACTGTCCAACGCTGGTCACCTACAGAGCCTGGTGAACCCGCCGGGCAACCCCAAGTCGTTCTACTACGCGGCGCCTGCCGCCGCCGAGACCCCGCAAGCCTGGCTGCAGGACGCCGGGGAGCGCCAGCAAGGCAGCTGGTGGCCGCATTGGCGTGAATGGATCGGGCAGCGCTCGGGCGACAGCCTGCCGCCGCCGAAGAAGCTCGGCTCGCGCAAGTACCCGCCCCTGTGCCCCGCACCTGGTACCTATGTCATGGAGCGTTGAGGCTGCCATCTTTTCCTCGAGCTGACCCCACGCCACCCGTGGGTTTCAGCGCTTTGCACAGGTGAGGATCGACCGAGCGGCGCCGATCACGCATGACCTTGGTCATCGCAATGTCAGTGGCGCAGAGCCTTGACCCGCAACGCAAGTTCCACGGCCGATGCCACACGGGCGTCGGACTTGACCGCGCAGCTTGGCCGGCAGCAGGTGCTGCGCACGGTTGACGCTATCGGCGAACTGGCCAGCGGCGTCACTGCAACGGCTGGTGAAGTAGAAAATCTGGCAGGCCGGGTCCGGGACATCAGCCAGGTGGGTCGATGTCATTCACACGGTTGCCGAGCAAACCAATCTGCTGGCACTCAACGCGGCCATCGAAGCGGCCAGGGTGGGTGAGGCAGGTCGCGGTTTTGCCGTAGTCGCCGATGAAGTGCGCAGCCTTGCGCATCGTACCCAGCGCTCGACCCAGGAAATCGAGCAGTTGGTCATGGCCATCGAACAAGGGGCCGTGCAGGCCGTCAATGCGATGCAAGGAAGTAACACCCGCGCGCACGACACCCTGGAAGTGGCACAGGCAGCGGGTCAAGCCCTCGATCAGATTGCCTGCTCGTTCGCGCAGATCAATGAACGCAACCTGGTGATCGCCAGTGCGGCCGAGCAGCAAGCGCAAGTAGCCCGGGAAGTGGATGGCAACCTCATCAATATCCGCGAACTGGCTTCGCAGACCGCTGCCGGCGCGACACAAACCAGCGCTGCAAGCCAGGAACTTTCGCGGCTGGCCGTTTCACTCAATGGTCTGGTCTCGAGATTTGTGGTTTAACCCGAGTCGATCGCAACCTATATGGCTGGCTAAGCGCCGGCCGTTTTGGCCCGCTCAAGATAGAAGTGGCGGTATCAATCGCCTCCGTTGTCGCTCCGGATCGATTGCAGCCTCCTTCCAATAGCAGACATCGGCCAGAAGCGGCCAGTCGGCACAGCCAAAAAACTATGCAGATAAATTCGCACCTCTAAAGTCCCGGAGTACGCGCCACCTAAAAACATGGCTTTGATCCAGGCTGATATTTTCGTGCACCCGACTCCGGCTGCGCACCCTACACCCTCACACCTGATCCATAGCCTCGACCACTCCCTGATCCTCACCCAGGAACCCGCCGCTTTGATGGTGCCACAGCCGCGCATAGACGCCGTTCTTCCCAAGCAATTCGGTGTGAGTACCCTGTTCGATGATGCGCCCGTCATCCATGACGATGAGCCGGTCCATGGCCGCAATCGTGGACAGCCGATGGGCTATCGCGATCACGGTCTTGCCCTGCATCATTTCATCAAGGCTTTCCTGAATGGCGACTTCGACTTCCGAGTCCAGCGCGCTGGTGGCCTCGTCAAGCAGCAGGATCGGGGCGTTCTTGAGCATCACACGGGCAATCGCGACGCGTTGGCGCTGGCCGCCCGACAGCTTGATGCCGCGCTCACCCACAAGGGTGTCGTAGCCGGTATGGCCTTGCCGGTCGCTCAGTTGGCTGATGAACCCGTCGGCCTGGGCATTGGCCGCGGCGTTGCGGATTTGCGCGTCGGTCGCATCGGGACGGCCGTAGGCGATGTTGTCGCGAATGGAACGGTGCAACAGGGAAGTATCCTGCGTGACCATGCCGATGGAGCCGCGCAGGCTGTCTTGCGTCACGTGGGCGATGTTTTGGCCGTCGATGCGAATCTCTCCGCTGTCGACGTCATAGAAGCGCAGCAGCAAGTTGATCAGCGTGGATTTTCCGGCGCCAGAGCGGCCAACCAGGCCGATTTTTTCGCCAGCGCGGATGCTCAGGCTCAGGCCATCGAGCACCTGGCGTTCGCCATTGTAGTTGAAGCTCACCTTATCGAAGATGACCGCGCCGCCGGAGGTCACAAGCTTGGCCGCATCCGGCGCGTCCTGCACCTTGGCGCCCTGTGTCAGCGTCGCCATGCCATCCTGCACGGTGCCGATGCTCTCGAACAGCGAGGTCATTTGCCACATGATCCAGTGCGACATGCCATTGATACGCAACGCCATGGCGGTGATTGCCGCTACGGCACCCGCGCCGACCTGACCCTGGTGCCATAGCCACAGGGCATAACCACCTGCAGCCATGATCAACGCCACGACCAATGCCTGGTTGACGATCTCGAACTGGCTGACCAGGCGCATCTGGCGGAAGCCGGTTTGCTTGAAATCCTCCATCGCTGCACGCGCGAAGTGCGCTTCACGATTGGAGTGGGAGAACAGCTTCACCGTCGTGATGTTGGTGTATGCGTCTGAGATACGCCCGGTCATCATCGACCGCGCATTGGCCTGTTCCTGCCCGACTTTCCCCAGGCGGGGTACGAAGTACAGCATGGCCAGACCGAACAACACGATCCAGGCAACGAAAGGCAGCATCAGTTTCAGAGCGAAGCCGCCGGCCAGTGCGATGATCGCAATGAAATAAACCCCGATCCCGGGTGCGATCTCGATAAGGGTGAATAACACGTCGCGCACCGCTAGCGCAGTCTGCATCACCTTGGTAGTGACTCGGCCGGAGAACTCATCGGAAAAAAACGAAAGGCTTTGCCGCAGCATCAGGCGATGGAAGTCCCAGCGCAGCCGCAACGGCAAGTTAATCGCCAATATCTGGTGCTGCACCATGGTACGCAGCGCCACCAGTCCGACACTGGCCACCATGACGATGCCCATGCCCCACAACACGCGACTTTCCTGCGCCGCCGCTTCACCGCCTGCCTGCCAGGTCGAGAGCAGGTCCACGACCTGCCCGAGGAAGGAAAACAGCCAGGCTTCGTAAATCGACACACCGGCACTGAGCAGCGCAAGCGCAAGGATGTAACCGCGGGCGCCCCGGGTACAGGCCCACAGGAAGCGAGCCAGGCCAGCGGGTGGCGGTGGTACCTCGTCAGGAGGAAAGGGGTCGAGTCTTCGTTCAAACGCACGAAGCATGGTGGTCTCCAAAACGATCAAGTTGAGGGGGATTCTGCCATTGATCGGTTGCTTTGAGGGTTTTGCGAAGTTGAGGTCTGGCGCTGAACAGCATAAGTCCCTTGACCGGTTACAACGCAATGCGTTGCAACGGCTAAGCTTTTTCGAAGGAACCTCGTCTTTCAAGGGAGACTTCATGAGCAGCGCCCCCCTGTCTGAACTGGATGCCGCTCTACCCGGTCTGGCTCGCAAGATTCGCGTACTGGATGCCCTGTCCTGGCCGGATGGTGTCGAGGAAGTCTTCCTGGCGCATTGGCGCGCAGGCAAAGCAGCGTTGCCTCAAGTCGAGCAGCACCCGCGCGAGCACAGCGCCGACATCGCCGCGCTGGAAGCTTTTATCGGGCGTTGCGATCAGGGGCATCCAGCCGGGAACTACCTCGCCATGACAGCGCGCAGCTATGCCACGGCTGGACGTATGCTCGGTGCGATTGGCACTCCCGCCTTCACTCAATATTCATCCGCGTTGTACCGGCGCCCGGATTTCTATTATCCGGGCCAGAAACTCAGCATGCTGGACGCGGCCCGTTTCTTCCTCACAACCACCGACGCCCTGCTGGGGGGTGCCCGGATTCCACCGACTCAGGCAGATATCCCGGCCGAGGCCTTCGCTGCCTGGATGCAGCCGGAACTGGACCGTTTCTTCGGCGAGGGCCGGGTCACGGTCGTGCTCGACCCGACCCTTGTTGCCAAGGCGATCGCCGGGTCAAGCCGCATTCGTCTGCGTAGCGGCGCACTGTTCTCTGAGCTGGACAAGAATCAGCTATTGCAACATGAGGCCTTCGTGCATGTCGCTACCGCACAAAATGGCGCGCTCCAGCCCAACCTCAAAAGCCTGGGTTTGGGAGCGCCACGCACGACTCAAACTCAGGAAGGCATTGCCACCCTGGCAGAACTGTTCACTGGCAGTATGGACATCAGCCGATTGCGCCGCCTGGCCCTGCGCGTTCTTGCGGTCCAGCAAGCGTTGGACGGCGCCGATTTCATACAGGTATTCGAGGGTTTTCTAGCCGCCGGCCAGTCGCAAGAGGAGTCCTTCCGCTCAACCCAGCGGGTCTTCCGTGGCGCCGACCTGCGTGGTGGTTCGGCATTTACCAAGGATGCCGCCTACCTGACGGGTTTGCTGGGTGTCCATACCCTGCTGCGCATCGCGATCCGCGACAATCGACCGGAACTGGTGGGGCATTTGTTTGCGGGACGCCTCAGCCTGGCGGATACCGTTCGCCTGGCTCCGCTATTCGAGTCCGGCTGGCTCCAGGGACCCACCCATCTACCGGCCTGGGCCTGCGATCTACGTCTACTCGCCGCCAACCTGGCCTTCTCCGCTTTTATCGCCCAGATAAAATTGGATGTGCTCGATCTGGAGGTGCTCATGGCCTTTGCAGATCACCACGAAAACGATGCGAGCGCCCTGTGATCACGGTGCCTGCCACTTTTTCAGGAGAGAAAAATCATGCGAAGGATTATCGCAACGGGAGCGCTCTTGCTGGCCTTGGGCGGGTGCGCAACATCACCTATGCGGGTTTCTGAAGCGCGGCCTGTGCCGGCCAGTGAGATGTACGCGTTCAAAAGCCAAGGTACGGAAGATCCGGGACGACTTACCGTTCTCCGTGATGACGGGTTTGTCGGTTCGGGATGTGACGCCGTGTTCTACATTGATGGTCAGCGCGCAGCCAAGATAGGTCCCGGTCAGAAGGCATCTTTCGTTTTGCCTGCCGGTGAAGTGAATCTCGGCACCGGGCTCGCCGAGTCTGGATTATGTGCGGGTGCCGCGATCAAAACCGTGGCGGCCAAGATCAAGTCAGGGAAAGAAGTGATTTATCGAATCAACTGGGATACGCAAGGTTTCGACTTGGGCCCGTACGTTGAATATGGACGTTGAGCCCGGACAGCTCCGGCCTGTTTCGCACGCCACCTTCAGTCAGTGATCGGAAACACCACACCACTTGTTTTATTTCAGCTCCGTTCTTATCTCGGTTCCAGGTACGAAAAGTTTACTGGGATCATCGACCTTCTTCAGGTCAACCAAGGCTCGGCAAATGCAATGTGAGAATTGTTTCTGCAACGTTTCGGGGTCTTTCCAAGCTATTTCCGATGCTTGCAAATGTTGCGCCTCGGGCGATTTATAGCAGACACAATTGTCCAGTCGGGTGACGCCATTATCATTTGTGCTCTGACAAGCAGTGGTCAGCAAAGAGATCGCGATGAGCATGACGAAACGTTTCATTGGCTCCCCTCCGAGGCTGTGGTGAAGGGCTGACGCTCAAGATCCGGCAGAATGTTGTAACCGCGTGGTGACCGCTAAACGCGGATATACGCCATGGCCATCTGCTCAATAAGCCCGACAATAGAAGGAAGCTTAGCTCTCATTTTGCGTCGCTCGATCCGCGGGCTGTCTTTGGCCGATCAAAGTCATTAAAAGGCTCGTATTCAGCACCCATTTTCTGTCCCTCCCCCACTCGGCAATTTTGCAGAGCATGGCCGCTTTGGCATAGACAACGGCTCGGCTTGATCTAGCCTTGAATGAGATCACGCGGGAGAAAAATGCCATGCCCCTCGCTCTCAGAAATCTATCCGCCCTTGCTTTGGGTGCCTTCTTTTGCGTAGCCGCGTTGGGTCAAGAGGTAGCAGACACCCATTCCCCACCGGCCATACTCCCATTGGAGTCCGAGACGGGGCCAAAACTCATTGCCTACCCGCCACTCGCCGCGCCGCTCGCCCGCGGAGTTGTCATCATCCAGTATCGAACCGAGCACGCCCGGATCATGCCGGTCTTTGGCAAAACGGCCGTTGAAGTATCACCACGACTCGGCCACCTTCACGTGACCGTCGACGACTGGAAAGGTACATGGGCGCACACCAGTGAAGATCCGATAATTTTGGTTGGGCTGACGCCAGGCGCTCACAAGGTGCTTCTTGAGGTGGCTGATCCGAGTCATAAGATTCTGACCAGTACAGAGGTGAGTTTTGTGGTTCCGGAGAAGAAACCATGAATTAACGGGTGGCTGGCTTATTTGGGTGACGCCCTTATTGAAATAAAGCTTTCACCTTTGCTCGATTGGCCGTGATGAGCAAAGGTCCTAGGACGACCATAAAATTCCTACATAACTCTCGGAATCCCTCACCTTGCCCACCGTTCCGATGAAGCTTAGAGTCCGCTGCGTCGCCCACAATGGCGACTCGGGTTTGGCGACCTGATCGATCGGATGCAAAAGCGCTGTGCTTTAATGCAAGCGCTTCTGCATGCCCGCAAAGTTGTCTTTATGGCAGCTGTGCGCGGGAGACCTTCGGGTCTGCCGGTATTCCGATCCCGGTTCGCCAACCTGCGTACAGCTGTCACCCATTCGTTTGGCGACGATTGAGGGACAGTCAACCTTTGCCTTGATCGGAGTTTCATCTATGGAAAGATACATGCCACTCACCGGAATCGACCTGATCCCGGCCTCCCTGCTCATCGACACCCAAGCCCCACTCGACGTCCTGCAATCCATGGCCGACTACCGCATCCGCACAGTAACGCAGGTGTTGGAAAACATCGCCTTCCGCGCCGAGCTCGGTTGCGACACGGTAGTGTTGACGGACTTTTCCAAACTGCTGGCCATTCCGTTGCGCGATGGCTGTGACTTGATGGATGTAATCGGCCGGCGTTTGCGGGCGCAGGCAGCGGAGTAAATGAAAACGGGCGCCTGGTCAGGCGCCCGTTTTATTTGTGGTTGGTCACTGCCCATTTTTGGTCGCTCCCAGAATATTCCCCAAGCGCCAGACCATGCAGCCGATTACGCCAAGCAACTAAGCTTTATCAGGAGGCCGTTTCGCGATTACTGAAAAATCAGGAGACGCACAATGAGCAAACAACCCCAACCCCGCAGCCGCTCCAACCCTCAACCCAGATCCCGCCCGGTCGTGTCAAACCTGCCCAGCAAAACCGGCAACAAGTCCGAGGGCTTGCGCGGCAACTACCCGCCTAAGCAGTCGAATTGAGCGTTGAGCGGTTCGTCCCCGAGCCGCGCAGCAAGGCCGACCCTCAGGACTTCTCACCTCTCGAAGCGAGGCTTCATGACCACCGGTAACCCTGCCTGAGGGCCGGCACACGCTTCGCTATTCTTGATAGAACGCGCTGCGAGGACTGTGGAATTGAAGGCCAGCGGCACGGGCGTCAGGCGCAAAGTCCTGGCTATAGAGTTGGGTTGCAGGTTGAGCAGAGGATTGAATGATGAAGATGTTACTGATGGTCGAATGCCCTAATGAACCCTTCAACTCCCTTGTCAAAACCGGGAGGGTGGGCGAAATGATTGAGCGCATTCTGGCGAGCATCAAGCCGGAGGCAGCGTATTTTACCGAGCAAGATGGCATGCGCGGCGGGATCTTTCTGGTCGACGTGAAAGAGGCATCCGACATCCCCGCTTTGGCCGAGCCCTTTTTTCTCACCTTCAATGCCAACTGCAAGTTCCGAATTGTGCTTAGCGCGGAGGATCTGCAAAAGGCCGATTTGGGAAGGCTCGGGCAGACCTGGGCGTAAGGCGCATCCATTGCCGCCATCGATAGTCACCATCGACTCAATGAAGTTCTCATAAAAAATCCGCGGCGTAAGATCGGCTCCATACCAAACAACTACACCCCGGAGCACACCATCATGAAACGCCAACTCCTTCTCAGCATCGCTTTCTCGGTTTTTGCAGTTAACGCTTTCGCCGCTTCTTCTACTCACCCAGTTGTTGCTGAAGGCGGCTCGGATCGTCTGATTGAAAGTCGTGTGGCTGAGGGTGGTTCGGATCGTCTGATCGAAAACCGTGTCGCTGAAGGTGGTTCCGACCGTTTGATCGAAAACCGCGTCGCTGAAGGTGGTTCCGACCGTCTGATCGAAAACCGCGTCGCTGAAGGTGGTTCCGACCGCCTGATCGAAAACCGCGTTGCTGAAGGTGGTTCGGATCGCCTGATCGAAAACCGCGTTGCTGAAGGTGGTTCCGACCGTCTGATCGAAAGCCGCGCTGTATAAATGAATGGCTTCACCGCGATACTCAACGAAAAGCCCGGCTTGATCAGCCTAATGCTGTTCACTTAAGCGGAGCAGCCTTACGGTCCACTGGAAATCGGGTTTTCGAAATTTTCACCGTCCTTGGTCTCGAAGGCCTTGGGCGGTGATCCAGAAACAATCCTCCTATCCCTGCTCTCAACTCAGCCAAGCGTCTTCCTGTGGCTGAAATCGGATTAGCCGCCGCCATCACGATCAGTTGCACGGCGATGTACTGACAAACGGGTTTGAAACGGATGTCCGAGGGTGGTCGGCCAAACGCCACCGCCGCCTGACTGGCCTCTCGACGAATCACGTTATAAGCCAGCAATAGCCCCCACACTTCCTGATAGATCAGCTCGACTTTTTTGCTGCGCAAGGTCATTGCGTTCTGTTGCATCGAACTCTTGATGTCCCTGAAGCCCAATTCGATTTCCCAACGCTCTTGGTAAAGTTTGGCAACGGCTTGAGTGTTGTAGGTCTTGGCCGGCAACGACGTCATGACGGTCTTCACCTTGCCTTTGATTTCATAACTGACTTCGCGTACTTCCCAGTGCGTTGGAAGAACCGGGTTTCGCTTTCTGGCCTGCGGTGAGACTTTCATACGCACTAACCTGTCGTGCTGGCTGTAACGGGCCACTTCCTCGCAGACCAGTCCCTTTTTTGCCGGGATCAACCAATGACGGTTGATGCCTGCTCCGCTCAGGCTCGACAGCAGCTCGGCACCCCAAAAACCTTTGTCGAACAGCGTCACCGAGTGGTCGGGTATCTGCTGCAAAAATTCGTCGGCCAAGCGCATTTCACTGCGTCGATAAGGGCTCAATTGAGCATCCATGATCACGTGCGAACGCACATTCATCAGGGCCACCAAGCGCAGCATCGGAAACGGCGTCTGGCGGTCGCTTGGAGTGTTTCCCGACCCGAAGTGATCTCGAAGCTCGGGCGTATCCGGAGTACGCAAAAGTGCACCGTCCACCGCGAATACCTGCAGATCATGCCAGGTATCATCGTCATAGCGCTCCGCGCCCCATTGGGTCCCGGTCTTGCGGAATAACCACTCAACAGGATCGGCACCGAGTCGCTTGCGCGCCTCGGTCACACCACTGCGGGCCAACAAGTGGTCGGTGGCCAGGCCTTGAGCGCAGATGTTCAATCGTCTGGCCACCTCATGAACCGGCTCGTCACGAAACAAGGCCATGCCGAGTACCAACCAGAGCACTTGGTCAGCGGGCAGGCGACGTCGGCGAATGGTCGCCTGACTGGAAAGATCCAGCGCAGACGCTACCCACTCGATGGGAATGTTTTGGGTGAAGGTGCTCAGGTCGCAGAAGTTGAAAAGGTCGCCGAGGTCGAGCAGATCTTGTTGAACAGACATAAAAAATCCGATGCCAGAGGTCTGGCATCGGATTTTCGGATAAGCCCGGCTTGGACTCAAATACTTAAGTGAACAGCATTAGGCTTGATCAGCCGGGCTTTTTAATGCTCTGACTTTACTCAGCCAAGCTCCCGAAAGGCAGGACAATCAAGCCCTGCGCGTGGAGCAATACGCCACAATGAGCTGAGTGACCGCTGCCACCATCGCCTGATCCGCATCTGCCGAGGTGAACAGCCGACACTGCGCATCCGGCAAATCCGGCAACCCTTGTTCAGCCCCAAGAACCGCCAGTCCGTGCCCCAACTGACTGAGTGGCATGGGCGCTACCGCGAAGCCTGCCAGTGCCGCCGCCCGCAACCCGGCAGTGCTGCTGCACAACATCGCCGTGCGCTGGGCAATCCCCGCCTGCGCCAGCCTCGTCAGTGCGGCCTCGCGATAAGGGCACGGCTCGGGGAACAGGGCCAGCGGCAACGGCGTCGGTAACCGGGTGACGGGTTGCGCCGACCAGGCCCATACCAACGGCTCTTGCCACAGTAGCAGCCCCGCTTCGCTGGTTTCGCACAGCGAACCGATGACCACCTCCAGATGCCCTTGTTTCATCAGCGCCAGTAACGAACCCGGAATGTTCACCTGCACTTCGATTTCCATCCCGGGGTACTGCGCCGCGAACGCCTGAACAGTGCGCAGCAATCGAGACTCGACAAAATCTTCGGACACCCCGATCCGCAGCCGCCCGTGAAACGGCGTGCGTGTCAGGTCTGTCCAGGCATCGCGGTTCAACGCGAGGATCGTGCGCGCATAAGAGACCAGGCGCTCGCCATCGGCCGTCAATTGCTGGGAACGGGTGGTACGCGTCAACAGGGGTTTACCAATCTGCTCCTCCAATCGCCGCACATGGCCACTGACCGCAGACTGAGTAAGGTGCAGCTTCTGCGCTGCACGGCTGAAGCCGTCTTCATCGACGACCGTGACAAAGGTCTTGAGCAGGAGAGCATCGAACATAGTTTTATACGTGATCAATCGAGTAGGAATTTACGATTTATATTTCAAATATAACTATGTTGCAATGCTCCCACCTGCCCTGCCTACCCATCATTCAAGGTGTGCCATGACGACGCTTCTCCATATTCAATGTTCTCCACGCAAGCACCGTTCGGCTTCCCTTGAAGTCGCGCGAAGCTTCATTGCGCGTTATCAAGCAAACACCCCGGAAACCGAAATCATCACCCTCGACCTCTGGAACATGGCTCTGCCGGAATTCGATGAGCTTGCGATGGAAGCCAAATACGCCGGACTCAATGGCACGCCGTTGACCCCGGCGCAACAGGACGCCTGGAACACCTTGGAAGATCTGGCTGCACACCTGCACCGGGCGGATGTACTCGTGATGTCCGTACCGCTGTGGAATTTCAGCATCCCGTACAAACTCAAGCATTTCATCGACCTGGTATCGCAGAAAGACATCCTGTTCAGCGTTGACCCGGACCGCGGTCTGGAAGGCATGCTGCACAACAAGCTCGCCGTGGTGATGTACGCCCGTGGCCTGGATTTTTCGGCGCAGTCGATCACACCGGCGGAGCGCTTCGACTTCCAGAAACCCTACGTGGAAGCCTGGCTGAAATTTATCGGCGTCACAGACGTGCATTCGGTGATTGTGGAGAAAACCATCCTGGGGGAAGACGTTGATTTGCGCGCGCGGGAGGCCGCGACTCAGCAGGCCAGGAGCCTGGCAGACAGTTTGTCGCTGGCGCTTCAGGGCCCCCTGCTGCAAATCGATTCATTACAAACCGAAAAACTTCAATAGCACGGCCCGCCCATACGCAACAGGGGCGCCTGGTGCGGCCGGTGACGGTAGAACTGACGCTCAGGAGTCGGTGCAGTATTAATAGTCAATGAGAAAAAGGCCGAGGACCCGGCGTTTGGGCGGTTGAAGGATTGGCTGGTTGCTCAGTTCAAGTGAAGTAAATAGCGAGCGTCCACACCTGTCTCCATTAATGCATTCCTAGCTATCGCCAATGGTTATAAATACCTGTCAGATTTGACAGTAGAAATGCTTCAGCTCTCGTCTTTAGTATTGAGTTTCCATGGTGAGAAGGTTTTCAAGTTGAACTTGGAAGCGTAGATGCTCTTGACCCCACAGATGAGGTGTTCGTATGGACTCGCAAGGAAGAAACGAAAACGACGCTATCTCGATGGCTCAGCCCGCTGAGGGCGCTCTGCAAGAATCGGCCAACATTCTGCGGCGTATGCGTGAACTGGCTATTCAAGCACGTAACGACTCCAGCGGTACTGCTGACCAGACCGCGACCAATACAGAATTTGCTCAGCTGTCTGACGAACTGACTCGTATATCAGCTTCCACCAATTTTAACGGCCAAAATCTGTTGGACGGTTCGGCTAACACCATGACCCTGCAAATGGGTTCCAATACTAGTACTGCCAGCGATATCGACCTTACCCTGAACTCGACGCTCTACATCGACAGCCTGCAGGTAGGTAGTCGTACTCATGTTTCGACTGGTCCTGCCGGTGATGGTAGCTCATCAAACATCGACAACGCGATCACCGCAATCGATGCTGCAATCGCTGCTATCGGTGCAACCCGTGCAAATCTGGGTGCTTCACAAAATCGTCTGACCAGCACCATCTCCAACCTGCAAAACTTCACTGAAAACGTTACTGCTGCGCAAGGTCGCGTACAAGATACCGACTTCGCCGCAGAAACAGCTAACCTGACCAAACAGCAAACTCTGCAACAGACTTCCACCACTGTTTTGGCCCAGGCAAATCAGCTGCCATCCGCTGTACTGAAACTGCTTCAGTAATATCGGATTGAGTTTTGGCGGGAGTGTGCTTGCGTGCTCTCGCTTTTTTAGTTTAAGAGGTGATGAACATAGATATGAGAGTTCAGCTGACTTTATCTTATCCAGCGGCCAGGCAGACGACGACTGTTGCAGATAGGCCTGTGGCGAAGCCTTAAGCGGGAACGGCAAACAACCATCATAACGCGCGTTCACAACCTTATGACCGCACACATCCCGCGCATCGGGTAATTCAGTAATTTTATTCGCCCAGCCATGAAATCGATCAGCATCCGCAATGAAGGCAGCATTCCTTGGGAGTCGCGTACACGGCGTAGATCATTTCCAGTAAACATATCTGAGAATCATCTGGCCGGCCTCCCCTACCTCACGGTATTTACCGACGAACCCGCCCCGCGCCCAGAGGTCAAAGCAGTTGATGGCATCGCCAATGATCAAAGGCTTCTAGCCTATTTCGTTCAAGGACGAAGCCAGTCGTTCACACACTGTAGGGTGCGCCGGATCAATTCAGTAGGCTCGGATTCTGCCGGGGGCAGGTGCAGACTGCTGCTCACATCCAATGCTCCCGTATCGGAGTACGAAAATGACTCAGTCAATGCGGTTCTTCCTATCCATGGTCCTCGCGACTGCCTCACTGGCATCAGCGAGTTTCCTGAACTCTGCCGGTGCGGCAACCGCCGAGGATCTGAATACCGACTCTCGGCAAGCGTTGCAAACGCTCTACAAAACTCAACCATTTGCCGAGACCATGTCGCACAACGCCAAAGCGATACTTGTTTTCCCGAAAATCATCAAGGCTGGCCTTGTGTTTGGTGGCAGCTATGGCGAAGGCGTTTTGTTCAAAGGCAAGACAGTTGAGGGTTATTACAACTCCGTGACCGGGTCATGGGGGCTGCAGGCAGGTGCCCAGTCGTATGGCTATGTGGTTTTCCTCATGACCGATAAAGCCGTGAACTATGTTCGCGAAACCAAGGGGTGGGAAATCGGCGTAGGGCCCACCGTCGTTGTAGTGGATGAAGGGATCTCGAAGAACCTGTCCAGTTCGACGCTGAAGGACGATGCCTACGCGTTCATATTTGACCAGCAAGGGTTAATGGCTGGAGTCAGCATCGAGGGCACGAAGATTTCCCTGATCAAGCGCTGAAAGCCGTCTATCAAGGCGCCTTGTGTTGTCTGCAAGACGCCCCGACAGTGCGTTATCACCGTCCTCGCCAAGAGGTGGCCTGATGAATCTTCTAACCAGATGCAAGGGTGTATGTATTCCTCTGGTGCTGTGCGTGGCGGTGTTGCTGACACTGGTGATTGCCTGCAGTGCATTGCCGAGGATAGTGCCCGACATGGCTCGCGCGCCCTCTGCGCCAGTGCAACTCGACGGGGTCCACGGACCTCTGTCAGCCGAGCGCAGCAAAGCCATTCTCGACCGACTCAAGTCCACAGGCGCAGAAACCAACATCTTTGATGTGCACCTCGCTATCGAAGAATCCGTTGTCGGTAGCCCGCTAACGGAAGGAAACAAGGTCGACTTGCTGCAGGACGGCCCCTCCACCTACCAGTCGATGATCAAAGCGGTGGAAGGTGCGCGCGACCACATCAACATGGAGACCTACATCTTCGACGATGATGAAGTCGGCCAGCGCTTCGCCGCCGCACTGATCGCTCAGCAACACAAAGGTGTGCAGGTCAATCTGATCCGTGACAGCGTCGGAACCCTTGGAACACCCTCAGCGTTTTTCGCTCGATTGACCGAAGCGGGCATCAAGGTGCTGGAGTACAACCCGGTCAATCCGGCGACGGCCAAAGCGGGCTGGGACGTGAACCAGCGCGACCACCGAAAGCTGCTGATAGTGGACGGCCGTATTGCCTTTCTTGGCGGGATCAACATCAGCAGCGTCTATTCGGGGGGCTCGTTCAGCTCTCACTCGAAGACTCGCCCCACTGGTGATTTGCCCTGGCGCGATACCGACTTGCGCGTCGAGGGGCCGGTGGTTGCGGATCTGCAGAAGCTCTTCATCGAAACATGGACGACCCAGAAAGGTGAACCGCTCGCCGCTCGCCAATACTTTCCGCCACAGGAGCGCAAAGGCACCGAGGTGGTTCGCGCCATCGGCAGCTCGCCAGATGAGCCGTTCAGCCTGATCTACGCGACGCTGATTTCGGCGCTGCATAGCGCGCAGACCGAGATATGGCTGACGAACGCCTACTTTGTGCCCGATCCGCAGTTGCTGGCGGCACTCAAGGAGGCGGCGGCACGTGGCGTCGACGTCAAACTGGTGCTGCCCAGCAGCACTGATTCGTCGCTGGTGTTTCATGCCGGACGCGCTTACTACAGCGAGCTTCTGAAGGCCAACGTCAAGCTTTTCGAACGCCGTGACGCGCTGCTCCACGTCAAGACGGCAGTCATCGATGGCGTGTGGTCGAGTGTCGGCTCCACCAACTTCGACTGGCGCAGCTTTCTGCACAACGATGAAGTCAACGTGGTTGTGCTGGGCACCGGGTTCGGAAAAAAGATGCAGGCGGCATTCATGGCTGATCTGGCGAAGTCGAACGAAATCAAGCTGGAAAAGTGGCAGCGCCGCTCGCTCACGGTGAAAGCCAAAGAGCAGATGGCGCGACTCTGGGAGTACTGGCTCTGAGTCGAGTGGCGCATCGCCGGGATGCGCTCTCCTGCTCCCTGATGGGTATTTCGTCAACTTACCGAGTCACCGCCGCACTCCGAGTCCCCGCAAACGCACTCGTACCCAACCAGCGCCACAAACTCTGCGCATCCTTCACCGCGCCATCCACACGCAACTCCTGCGACTGAAGCACCTCTTTCGGTGTGCGGTCCCCCGTCCACACCTCGGTCAACGCCCGCACGCTTGAATCCACAACCAGCGTCAGTTCGCGGCCCGGGTCGTCGCGACACAGATCCGCCACACCCTGCTCCACCACCAGCCACCACGCTTGCTCGCCGGGCCGCGCGTCGCGGAACGTGAACTGGATGACCACCGGTCGCGACGGAAAGGTTTCGATGCGCACGAACCGGCGCACGTCCCACATCAGCAATCCGGCGTCGAGTTGGTCGTCGCGCAGGCGGCTGCCGATCCAGCGTGCGCCCCAGTGCCCCAACGCCATGATGATGGGGCGCAGTTCTTCGCCCGCCTCGGTGAGGCTGTATTCCCAGACTTTGCCGGTGGCCGTGCGGTGTATGACGCCGATTTCTTCCAGGTGGCGCAGCCGTTGTGCCAGCAGGTTGGTGGACATCCGGGGTACGCCGCGGTGCAGTTCGTTGAAGCGTTTGCTGCCGCACAGCAGTTCGCGCACCACCAAGGGTGTCCAGCGCTCGCACAGGGCTTCAGCACCGCGCGCGACCGTGCAGAACTGACCGTAGCTCTCTTCCATCGTCTGGACTCCCGCTACTGCAACGCTTCACTTTTTGAACTAGCCCGACCCCTTCGCCACGCGCACGCTGAAACTTCGAAAGCCAAACTCCAAAGGAGAACGCCATGACAACGGTAGCCATCATTCAGCGCCCGCCCGTGCTGCTCGATCGCAGCGCGACGATCGCCCGGGCCGTGCAATCAGTCGATGAGGCAGCGGCGGCGGGAGCCTCGCTAATCGTTTTGCCCGAACAGTTTATTCCAGGTTACCCGTCATGGATCTGGCGGCTGGCGGCGGGAAGGGACGGGGCTGTCATGGGCCAGTTGCATACGCGGCTGCTGGCCAACGCCGTCGATATCACCAACGGTGACCTGAGCCAATTGTGTGAGGCCGCCAGGATTCACGCTGTGACGATCGTGTGCGGCATCAATGAATGCGACCGGCGCAACGGAGGCGGCACGCTCTATAACAGCGTAGTCGTTATCGGCGCGAACGGCGCAGTGCTCAACCGCCACCGCAAGCTGATGCCAACCAATCCCGAGCGCATGGTGCATGGCTTCGGTGATGCAAC
The DNA here is from genome assembly GCF_054897715.1 of Pseudomonas sp. RT6P73. NCBI lineage: Bacteria > Pseudomonadati > Pseudomonadota > Gammaproteobacteria > Pseudomonadales > Pseudomonadaceae > Pseudomonas > Pseudomonas sp. RT6P73. The sequence goes on from NZ_JBUBUV010000002.1 coordinate 3,222,127, forward strand.
CGGGTTGCGCACGGTCGATACACCGGTCGGCCGCGTTGGCACGCTCATCTGCTGGGAAAGCTACATGCCGCTGGCACGCTATTCACTGTATGCCCAAGGGGTGGAGATCTACGTCGCACCCACGTACGACAGTGGCGATGGCTGGATCTGCACGATGCGCCACATTGCACTCGAAGGCCGCTGTTGGGTGCTCGGCAGCGGCACCTTGCTGCGTGGCAGCGACATCCCCGACGACTTCCCGGCTCGTACGCAGCTGTTTCCCGATCCGGACGAATGGATCAACGACGGCGACTCGGTGGTGGTCAATCCTCAAGGCCGGATCGTGGCCGGTCCCTTACACCGGGAGGCAGGCATTTTGTATGCGGACATCGACGTCGCACTCGTGGCACCGGCGCGGCGGGCGCTCGACGTCACCGGGCATTACGCGCGCCCGGACATTTTCGAGCTGCAGGTGCGACGTACGCCGGCCACAGCGGTGCGCTACATCGACGAATGAAGACGGGCAACGGCGTAATCGCCTGGCCATTGATAAAGGAGTCATGCCATGAGCATTGAACGGTCTTACCAGGGCAGTTGTTTTTGCGGCGCGGTCGAGTTCACCGTCAGCGGCGAGCCGGCCGGAATGGGCTATTGCCATTGCGAATCGTGTCGGCATTGGTCAGCAGGACCGGTCAATGCCTTCACGCTGTGGAAACCCGACGCGGTGCAAGTGACTCGGGGCGCCGACAACATCGGCACCTACAACAAGACACCGCGCAGTTTCCGCAAGTGGTGCAAGACGTGCGGCGGGCACCTGTTCACTGAACACCCTGAGATAGGACTGATCGATGTGTATGCGGCGGTCATTCCGGATCTCGAGTACTCGCCGGGTGTTCACGTGCACTATCAGGAGACGGTGCTGCGGATCAAAGATGGATTGCCCAAGCTGAAGGATGTCCCCGGCGAATTAGGCGGATCGGGTATCAGCGTGGAGGAATAACGCTGTCATTGAAGATTCCATTGGTCGGGCCTGCCTTGCTCTGTAGATTCAATCGCTATAGTTTTGAATCCATGGATTCATAGAGGCATAGAACATGGCAGTCCCCCTCCAGGAACAAGCCTTCACAAAAGCCCAATGCGTCACCGGCCTACGCGCCGCAGTCGGCATCCTCGAAAAATGGAGCGCCTCCAGCGATCAGGCCTGTCGCATCCTGCGCATTTCCCGCAGCACCTACACCCGCGCCCGGCAGCGCGATCCCTCATGGTCCGTCGCGCTGGACTCAGATCAGATGCAACGCATCAGTTTTGTCCTCAACATCCACGCCGCACTGCGCCTGATCTTCGATAACCCTGAAAACGTCTACGGCTTCCCGTCGATGGCTAACCACAACGAGTTTTTCAATGGGCGCAGCCCGCTGGAGATCATGGCTCAAGGCGACATGATTTCCTTGTATGAAACCTTCAAACGCATTGATGTGCTGCGCGGTGCGCAATGGTGAGGGTGAGCGAACTGGCAGAACTTGCCGGCGAGCAGCTGCAGGCTTACCGATTGGTCAATTCGAAGTTTCCACCGATTGCGATGTTTGATGACGTGGCGGATGCGGACGAGTTTGAGGTGCTGTATCAGATTCAGGCGCTGACCAATCCCAGGCTGAAAAATGAAGTGGGTCATCTTGAGTTGATTGCGCGGGATCAGATTCCGTTCGGCATTCCTGGCTGCTCTTACGCGACGGCGCCTTTTACTCACGTCAACCCGGCGGGCTCGCGGTTCAGCGATGGCAGTTTTGGGGTGTTGTATCTGGCGGACTCCATGGAAACGGCGTTGGCCGAGGTGCGGCATCACCAGAGTCTGTACTGGTCGAATGTCCCGGGCCTCAACTATGAGCGGTTTGTGTTTCGGGGGTTGTCCTGCTCTTTCGTGGATGCAGCGATGAGGGATGTTGCCGCCATTGCGATCACTGATCCTGTTTACGATCCTGACGATTACACCGAATCGCGGCGTTTGGGGAGGTCCGTCAAAGAGGCGCGATGGCCTGGGATTCGTTACCACTCCGTGCGGATGCAGGGCAGTTATTGCTGGGCGCTGATGACGCCGAGATCGGTTTTATCAATCGTTCAGGCAGCGCATTACGAGATGGTCTGGAATGGTCAGGTGACCAGTGTCAGCAAGATCAGCGAGGCCTGATCGCGTCTAGCCCGGGCCTTTCGCATCCATCGCTGACATCAATAGTCACCATCAACTCAATGAAGTTCTCATAAAAAATCCGCGGCGTAAGATCGGCTCCATACCAAAACAACTACACCCCGGAGCACACAATCATGAAACGCCAAATCCTTCTCAGCATCGCTTTCTCGGTTTTTGCAGTTAACGCTTTCGCCGCTTCCTCTGCTCACCCGGTTGTCGCTGAAGGCGGCTCGGATCGTCTGATTGAAAGTCGTGTGGCTGAAGGTGGTTCCGACCGTCTGATCGAAAACCGCGTCGCTGAAGGTGGTTCGGATCGTCTGATCGAGAACCGCGTCGCTGAAGGTGGTTCGGATCGTCTGATCGAGAACCGCGTTGCTGAAGGTGGTTCGGATCGTCTGATCGAGAACCGCGTTGCTGAAGGTGGTTCCGACCGTCTGATTGAAAACCGCGTTGCCGAAGGTGGTTCCGACCGCCTGATCGAAAACCGCGCTGTATAAATGAATAGCTTTACCGAAGTACTCAAAAATGAGCCCGGCCTAACCAGCCGGGCTTTTTTACGCCCTCCATTTGCGACCGCCAGGTGCTCTTGCGCGCAAGCCTTGCGACAAAACTCCCACTACACCGGTTTGCTCAGTGCAGCATCGATCATGAGACGCACACCCCGCAGCACCTGAGCCGACACCTCAGGCCGCGCCTTCGCCGTGGCCCGCGCAACCGAGAGCGAGCCGACCATTGCCGCAACGATGCCCATGGCGGTGGCCAGTGCGTCGACGTCGGGATTATTGGCGGCGACCCTGCGCTCAAACGCCCGCACCAGCACCATGTAACCCTCGGTGTACTTCGCGCTGATCGCAGCATCCTGGCGGCCGATTTCGCTGGCGGACGCCGCCATTGCGCAGTGCTCGGCATAGTTGTCGCGGTTGTCGACGGCCAGATACTCGGACAGGAAGCGATCCAGGTCTGGCTCGCCATCGACCGTGCCCGTATAGAGCTTGGCATTGCCCTGCTCCAGGCTCCACGCCAGCGCCTCGGCGGCCAGCGCTTCCTTGGACGGGAAATGCGCGTACAGCGCGCCGTGCGTCAGGCCGGCCGACTTGCTGATTTCGGCTACGCCCACACCGTCGATCCCTTTCTCGCGAAACAGGCGGCTGGCGGTCTCCACCAGGGCGGCGCGATTGGCTTCTGATTTTTCTTTCGAGATTTTCATGATGAGGTTCCTCCGTGTTCATTCTTGCATACTATGATTGCGCTCACAATTAACAAGAATCCAGCGCCTACAAGGTTTTATTACGACAAGAATATTTATGTTGACTTTAATAAATGCGAGCGCCATTATTAACTCAATGATTGCGAGCGCAATCTTACAGGGCGAAAGCCTCATCCAACCAGAGCACACGATCATGAAAATAAAAAATTCCGTTGCCTTCGTTACCGGCGCCAACCGTGGTCTTGGCCTTGCGTTCGCTAAAGAGCTCGTGGCGCGTGGCGCGAGCAAGGTCTACGCCGGGGTGCGCAACCCTGAAGGCGTCAACATTCCGGGGGTGATCGCCATTCGTCTTGACGTCAGCGACCCGGCGTCGGTTGCCGCGGCAGTGGCCCAAGCAGGCGACGTGACGCTGCTGGTCAACAATGCAGGCATCGCCCGCCTGCTGCCTTCCATGCTGGAACCTGGCCTGGTGGAAATGGCCCGCGAAATCTTCGAAACCAATTACTACGGCGTCATGCACGTCAGCCTGGCCTTCGCCCCTGTGCTTAAAGCCAACGGCGGCGGCGCAATCGTCAACGTGCTGTCGGATGCGGCCTGGATTGCGGCGCCTTTTCTGTCTGCCTACGCGGCATCGAAAGCGGCAGCGTGGAGCTTTACCAACTCGCTGCGCATCGAACTCCAAGGCCAGGGCACCAGCGTGCAAGGTCTGCACGTGGGCTTTATCGACACCGACCTGACCCATGGTTTCGACGTGCCGAAAGTTCAGCCATCCGACGTCGTGATCCAGTCGCTGGACGGCGTGGAAGCTGGCCTGAAAGAAGTACTCGCAGACCAAGGGACACGCGACATAAAAGCCAGCCTGTCTAGTGGGCAAGCGGCTTACCTCAACCCCGAAACCGGCGCCTAAGGAGCACACCCATGCACCTCTTCCAGCGGCTGGCCCTCGGGGCTGTCTTCGCCTTCGCAGTCAGCGGCGCCATTGCGGCGCCGGCGACCACGCATAACAGCGCACCCAATCAATTCGTCGAAGCTGACGGCGTGCGATATGCCTATCGCCAGTTCGGCGCGCAGACGGGCGTTCCGGTCATCTTGCTCCAGCACTTTCGCGGCAATATGGATTACTGGGACCCGGCCGTGACCGATGGCCTGGCACAGCAGCGGCCGGTCTACCTGTTCGACAATGCCGGCGTGGGCCTCAGCACCGGTGAAACACCCGATTCGTTCGAAGCCATGGCCGACAACGTAGCCGCCTTTGCCCGCGCCCGCGGCTTGACGCAAGTCGACGTGCTTGGCTTCTCAATCGGCGGCATGGTGGCGCAGGAAGTTGCGTTGCGCCATCCGCAACTGGTGCGCCGGCTGATCCTGGCGGGCACGTCGCCGCGCGGCGGGGTCTCGGGACATGATCCACGGGTTCCTGGAATCGCGTTGCGCGAATCGATCGCCACGCAGGAAGAAACCGCTTATCTGTTCTTCGATCCGGCACCGTCAAGCCAACAGGCAGCCCGGGATTTCTGGGAGCGGCGTCACGAACGCACGGAAGGCCTCGACAAGCTCAGCTCCATGAAAGTCATCGCGGCCCAAGGGGCGGCGCTGGGCAAATGGAGCGTTCCCGGGGACGGCTCTTTTTCGCAATTGAACCAGATTACCCAGCCAACCCTGGTGGTCAACGGCAGCAAAGACAGGATGGTGCCCACCGAGAACTCCTACACGCTGCAACAGCACATTCCGAACGCCAAGTTGCTGATCTATCCGAATTCGGGGCATGGCGCCCTGTTCCAATATGCCAACGATTTCGTGTCGCAAGCCAACGCCTTCCTGAACTAGCTCGAAAACCGCCGTTGCGTAATCCAAATGTAGTCCGTCGTTGAATTTTATCGCCCCCAATTCTCCTGGAGTACGACCATGTCAGCACTATCATTTCCGGCGTTCCGGCGCTGCCTGTTAGCTGTTTCAGCAACCGCTGGTGCTCTGGCACTGGTCGCCCTCGTCTCGCCCTCTTACGCCCGGGCCGCTACGACGCCTGAGGCCGCCGCCACTGTCGAGAAGGACAGCGCCATTCGTCCTTTCAAGGTCAACATTCCTGAAGACGCGGTGGCCGATCTGCGCAAACGTGTACTGGCGACCCGCTGGCCCGACCGCGAAACGGTCAATGATCAATCCCAGGGCGTGCAACTGGAAAAGCTGCAGGCGCTCGTGGGCTATTGGGGCACCCAATACGACTGGCGCAAAGTTGAAGCCCAACTCAATGCCTTGCCGATGTTCGTGACCAAAATCGACGGCCTCGACATCCAGTTTATCCATGTCAAATCCAAACATCCGAACGCCCTGCCGCTTCTGCTCACCCATGGCTGGCCCGGTTCGATTCTGGAACTGACCAAAGCCATCGGCCCGCTGACCGACCCGACGGCCTACGGCGGTCGTGCCGAAGACGCCTTTGACGTGATCATTCCCTCGATGCCTGGCTACGGTTTCTCGCAAAGACCCAACGACGGCGGCTGGGGTCCCGACCGTATCGGCGTGGCGTGGGATGTGTTGGTCAAGCGCCTGGGCTACAAGCGCTACGTGTCGCAAGGTGGCGACTGGGGATCGGTGATCGCCGATGCCATGGGGCGCCAGGCACCGCCCGGCCTGCTGGGGATCCACGTGAACATGCCGGCCACCGTGCCCGCCGATGTCGCCAAGGCGATCAACGACGGCACCCCTCCTCCCGCCGGCCTGTCGGCCAAGGAGACCGCGGCTTATGAGTCGCTGAAAACCTTCTTCGGCAAAAATGCGGCTTACGGCGCCATGATGAGCACCCGGCCACAAACGGTCGGCTACGGCTTGTCGGATTCACCCGCAGGCCTCGCCGCGTGGATGTTCGACAAATTCAACCAATGGACCTACAGCGGCGGCGATGCGGAAAAATCCCTGACCAAGGACGAAATACTCGACGGCATTTCCCTCTATTGGCTGACCAACAGCGCTATCTCGTCCGCTCGCCTGTACTGGGAAAACAACACCAACAACTTCAATGCCGTGGAACAGAAGACCCAGGACATCAAGATCCCTGTCGCGGTGACCGTGTTCCCTGGCGAGATCTACAAGGCGCCGAAAACCTGGACCGAGCGCGCCTATCCCAACCTGATCTATTTCAACGAAGTGGACAAGGGCGGCCATTTCGCTGCCTGGGAACAGCCTGAATTGTTCGCCAAGGAACTGCGCGCAGCCTTCCGCTCGTTGCGCTAAAAGCTGAGTTGCACGGGTCTGCCCATTGTTCTGATGGGCAGGCCGCACCACCGATTTCTGTCCGCAAGAATCAATCCCAGCGTTAATCCACAATGAACAACTTGGCCCCCGTAGTGCTGAATGATCGATGCCCCTCGGCGTTGTTGCCCACCTGATAGCTCATCCCGGCGGTGAGCGTGAACTGGCGACCATCCTCCAGTTCCGTGTGCAATTCGCCTTCCAGACACAGCAGGATATGACCTCTCCAGCACCAATGATCGGCCAGATAGCCGGGGCTGTACTCAACCATCCGCACACGCGTCGAACCAAACTGGCAGGTTCGCCACCAGGCGGTACCGGTCTGTCCAGCGTACTGGACAGGCTCGACAGTCGACCAATCGGTCGTACCAAAGGGAATAGCCGTTAGATCCATGGTTGCCTCATCAGTGAAAGAGTGTCTGGACCGTACCCATCCAGTGATACTTTCGATAGACACAGACGCCACTCATTTATGAGATACAGGCGCCCATGGCAGAGGCAGCTTTCCTGCTTATGGGTTGGCCTACGGCAGCACCCGATTCACATCACTCCGGCCGGCCGTTTCATTTGGAGAAGCAGACCGCTAGCTCGCAGCATTGCGCTTCCGTCGCGCCTCTTCATCCTCCGCCAATGCCTGACGAACGAGCGCCCGAGCGGCCCAGGCGGCGGTGTCGAGTGATTCTTCGACGCTTGCGCGACTGATATCGCGCACCGCGATCAATGCCTCGGTGCCCATCACGATCGACAGCGCCTGCTTCAACCGTTTGCGCGCCCGGGGTGAGAGCACGTCCTTCAGTGAGTCGACAATCGGCTCGATGTAGCTCATGCGCCGTCCAGGCCGCAGCGGCGTCTCGTGGGACTCGTTTTCGAGCCACACCGTCATGAACGAGCGCTCCATCACGTGCAGGCCGATCTCGTCGTCGATCAAGAGTTTGTTCAACGCGTTCGCCGCCAGACCAATGCCCTTTACCGGATCGTCTCCCGGCCGCCAGATGCGCTCCAGCGGCGGCAGGTCACGGTCGGCCGCGGTCTCGCTGATCAACGCCTCGGTCGAGGGAAAGTAGCGATACGCCGTGGCGCGCGACACCATCGCGCGCTCGGCTACTTGCGAAAGTGTCGGGTTATGGCCTTCGTCGCGCAAAGCGATGGCGGCATCGATCAGCGCCTGGCGCGTTCGGCGCTTCTGATTGTCGCGGCCCTGATCGCCGTCACCGCTGGACGGGCTTGACTTCGAATTTGGCATGGAGTAAATGAGATCCTGTCTTGTCGTGAGACTTTAGTCTCATAATAGACACTGAATCACCCACCAACAAGAGGTCGCTTGCACAACCTCGCGGCGACTTCAAATCGATTGTTTCAGCAACTGAGCGCGCCTCAGGGCGCATGAGGTGAATGCCATGAATCATAACCCCCGTTCGCGGACCTGGTTTCGGCTCGCTGCCCTCTACTTTGCCATTGGCGTGATGTTGGGTGTGGCGATGGGTGCGTCCGGCGACCACTCGCTCTTCGCGGTACATGCCCATATCAATTTGTTGGGATGGGTGTCGATGGCCCTGTTCGGCATCATCGGCACAGCGCACCCGTCGATCACCGAAGGGCGCGTTGCTGCCGCACAGTTCTGGACGTACAACGTTGGCGTCCCGGTGATGCTCGGTGCACTCACGCTGCGGCTCAAGGGCTTCCCGTCAGTCGAGCCACTGATTGGCGTTGCATCAATCCTCATTGGCTGCGGCGTGCTGCTATTTGGGTGGCTGGTGTACTCGCGCATTAGTGTGACGGCCGAGGGTTTGAGTAGCGCGACACGGGAATCGCGCCTGTCATAACGCGCAACCGCTATTCTTATCTGGGGGCACCCTGAAAAAGGAGATGCCAGTATGACTACCTTGAAACTTCACCCTTTACTGGACAACGGTATCCAACCCGCCGCCGCGAATTTCACCGGTGGCACCCTGCAATGCCTGTGTGCGACCGACAAGGTCGAGGTCAAGATCGGCGCACAAACGCTGCATAATCATGCGTGCGGCTGCAGCAAATGCTGGAAACCACAAAACGCGACATTCGCCGTCATTGCCGTGGTACCTCGGGATAAGGTCAGCGTCACTGCCCACGGCGAAAAACTGGCGATTGTCGACGAATCCGCCACCATCCAGCGCCACGCCTGCAAGCAGTGCCACGCCCATCTCTTCGGGCGCATCGAGAACAAGGACCATGCGTTTTATGGCCTGGACTTCGTCCACACCGAGCTCTCACCCCAGCGCGGATGGGCGGCGCCGGGCTTCGCGGCGTTTGTGTCTTCCATTATCGAAACCGGCACACCGCCCGCGCAAATGAAGGCGGTCCGTGAACGCCTGCGCTCGATCGGCCTGGAGCCCTACGACTGCCTGTCCCCGGACTTGATGGACGCAATGGCAACGCATGTCGCCAAGCAGAAAGGCCTGCTCCCCGCCTGATTGATCGGCTGCCGCGGTTTCTTTACCGGACCGCGGCCCCGGTTCAATGTCAGCTCATGCGGATTGTCTGCGCCAAGTCCCGGGCGATGTGCCGAATTGGCGTTTGAATGCACGACTGAACGCGGCTTCGGATTCGTAGCCAACAGCGAAGCCGATTTGCGCCACATTACCGCGACCTTCGCGCAGCTGTTGAGCCGCCACGTGCATACGCCAGAGCGTGAGGTATTGCATCGGTGGCTGTCCGACCAATGCCGTGAAACGCTCCGCGAATACCGAACGCGACATGCCCACTTCAAGCGCCAGGGCTTCTGCGGTCCAGCCCTCGGTTGGACGAGCATGGAGCAGTGCCAATGCACGCCCGACATGCGGATCTCGCAACCCCGCCAGCCATCCGCGGCGCTCGGCCGGGAGGCTCGCGACATACTGGCTGACGGCTTCGACGAACAGCAATTCGGACAGCTTGGCGATGACCGTTGCCGAGCCGACGCGCCCTGCCGCGATCTCACTGACCGCGAAACGGAATGAGCTCTCAATCCAGGCTCCCGAAGCCGTCGCGCGTACGTCCAGTTTCAACAAGGATGGCAGCGACGAAAGCAACGGACTGAACGGTGTTTCAGAGCCGAGGAATCCGCACAATAACTGTGTGGCCCCGCCGCCCCCGCCGTACTTGATACGGGAAATGCCGCCGACTTCCGGCGGCTGAATAACGTCGCGCGCGGACATGGGCGCAATGCTCAGATCACTGCCAAACGTATGAACGTCATTGCGAGGCAGCAGAATGAGTTCGCCTGCCCGCACGTCGAGGGTGGCGCCCTCGTCGATGCGCAATTGCATGTGCCCCGCCGCGACAAAATGCGAGGCCACCTGCATCGACTGCCACAAAGGCATTGCTCACAAGCTGCCCGATATGAGTGGAGTGAAAGGCTGGTAAGAGGCAAGTCGGCTATCGATTCACGAAACGCCGTCAACCAGCCTCACCCTGTGGCAGTCAGACGGTCCAAGTTTTTGACCGCTTGATGAGCGAACATCCATCGGCAACAGAGGCTGGCCGGATTCGTTGTCCAACAGCACCGAACGCGTCTCCTGCGCCTCGAACAGAAAACGTTCGCCCCACTGCCTCATGCTGATCACCACCGGAAAGATCTCCCGCCCTTTGTCCGTAAGGACGTACTCCTTGTAGGCGCTTCCATCTGACGCCGGTCGAACGTCGAACACACCGATCTCAACCAGCGCCTTCAGTCGCGATGCCAGAATATTCTTGGCCACGCCCAAGCTCTTTTGAAATTCGCTGAACCGGCGAATGTCGTCGAATGCATCGCGGATGATCATGAGCGACCAGCGATCCCCGATCGCATCCAGTGTTCTTGCTACGGGGCATTCGCTGCTTTGCGGTGAAGTGCCTTCGACCATCGTATTTACCTTTTGGATGAGGATTGCCAAGCCTGCTGAACAACCTGGTTGCAATTTAAAACTCGATTCAGCAATAATCGAAACAAGTTGTTAATTGAAACCAGTTTAACGCCACGGAGGCGCGCATGACAGCAGACGCCCAACGTTTCTCCCGGCAGCCTTCGCAATTGCCGCCTACGGATACGGGAGAACGCAGCAGGATCGACCGATCTCCGGGGCTTTCTCCGTCGCTCACGTTACTGTTTTCCGTCACCTGCGCACTGGCCGTGGCCAATGTTTACTTCGCCCAACCCTTGCTCGCCTCAATGGCTGAAAGCCTGGGCGTCACCTCAGGATTGATCGGGGTCGTGGTGACGGCCACTCAGGCTGGATACGCACTGGGGTTGCTGTTCATCGTACCGCTGGGCGACAGGGTCAACCGTAAACGGCTGATTTTGACCCAAGTGATGCTGTCCGCAATTGCGTTGGCAGCAGTCGGTGCCTCCCAGCAATGGCTGGCCCTGCTGGGAGCCATGATCGTGATGGGCTTGTTGGCCGTGGTCGTTCAGGTGCTTGTGGCCTATGCCGCCGTGCTGGCAACGCCATCACAACGTGGGCAGGCCGTGGGAACCGTCACCAGCGGCGTTGTCCTGGGCATTCTTCTGGCGCGGTTTACCTCTGGGCTGATCGCAGACCTGGCGGGCTGGCGCGCTGTTTACTTCGTTTCCTCAGGGTTGATGCTGATACTCGCGGCGGTGTTCTGGAAAGTGGTGCCTGCCGCGGTGTCGCCACGCAATCAAGACGCCTACCCGGCGCTCATCGGGTCGCTTTTCAAGCTGTTCATGACCGAGCCGGTTCTGCGGATCAGGGGCCTGCTGGCCTTGCTGATCTTTGCCGCTTTCTCCGTGCTGTGGACGTCCATGGTGCTGCCGTTGAGCGCTCCACCGTTGTCGCTTTCACACACGGCCATCGGCCTGTTTGGCCTGGCCGGCGTCGCCGGTGCCCTGGCTGCCAGAAGAGCCGGTCGCTGGGCCGATCAAGGTTTGGGACAACGAACTACCGGCCTTTCACTGGGGCTCCTGACGCTTTCCTGGTTGCCCATCAGTTTTGCCGAGACGTCCCTGATCGCGCTGATCTTGGGAGTGGTCTTGCTCGACTTCGCGGTACAAGCCGTACACGTCACCAACCAGAGCCTCATTTTTGCCGCACGACCCGACGCGCAAAGTCGCATGGTCGGCGCCTACATGTGTTTCTACTCGGTCGGTAGCGCGCTGGGGGCGGCAGCCGCGACCCAGGTTTATGCGCTCTGGGGCTGGACGGCAACCAGCCTGCTGGGCGCCTTGATCAGCGCTGCAGCTTTGGCGCTGTGGGCTTTTACGAGCCGTTTCTCAACGCCCCTTCAAGGAAGATCCACATGAAAGCCAGGCACCTGCTGCTCGCCATCTCGATTACTGCCATTGGGGGTTTGAATTTCTCGGTGATCAAACTGGGCCTCACCACCGTTGGTTGGTTTGTACGGACAGCGTGTACTAAGTGCGGCGCTAAGGCGTTCTGGCAGACTCGGCAATAGCTAGAAAGCAGGCACCAAGATCACGATTGCCGCTGGCTGGCTGCACATAACGGCAACTGGCTCTTGCATTGACATATTGACATATCGGTAAATTTCGATATCTTCAGGCCATGGAATTACTCGAAATATTCAAAGCCCTCTCGAACCGTACGCGCCTTGAAATCTTGAAAGGTTTGAAGGATCCCGCGAAAAGCTTCCCTCCGCAGGATGAGGGTGACGTTCATACGGTTGGCGTTTGCGTCAGCAGTATTCAAGAAGGCGTCGGACTGTCGCAGTCAACGGTGTCTGATTACCTTGCAACTCTGCAACGAGTGGGCTTGGTCGAAGTCAGGCGCATCGGTCAGTGGACCTACTACAAGCGGAATGAAGCAACCATCAGCGCTCTTGCCGAGATCATCGGGAGAGAGCTTTAATCTTCACCCTCAGAATATCGACAATTCCCGATATCCCTTTTTCCAGAAATGAGGTTCAGCAATGAAAGCAATGCCATAGAGAAATTCGTATTTTTTTGCCTTTTCATATCGAGATTTCCCGATATCCCTTTTTCCAGAAATGAGGCTTTACAATGAAAGCGATAATCCTTGAAGCATTTGGTGGCCCGGAATCGTTCCAACTGTGCGACGTGCCCAAGCCAGTGCCGCACACGGGACAAATCCTGGTCCGGGTACAGGCAACCTCCGTCAATCCGTTGGATTATCAGGTCCGACGTGGCGATTATCCCGACCTGGTACAACTGCCGGCGATTACCGGACACGACATATCTGGCGTTGTCGAAGAGGTCGGGCCGGGTGTGACGACCTTCGCTGTGGGAGACGAAGTCTGGTACACCCCGCAGATATTTGACGGACCAGGGAGTTACGCCGAGTACCACGTTGCTGCCGAAAGCATTGTCGGGAAGAAGCCTCCCTCGCTGAGCCATCTTGAAGCGGCAAGCCTGAGCCTGGTCGGCGGAACCGTGTGGGAAGCACTGACCGTGCGTGCGGCGCTCAGAGTGGGGGAAAGCGTTCTCATACACGGCGGCGCAGGGGGCGTCGGTCATGTGGCGATCCAACTGGCAAAAGCCATTGGGGCAAGGGTGTACACGACCGTGCGCGAGGCAAACTCCGAGTTCGTCCGACGTTTAGGTGCCGATGTGGTCATCGACTACGAAAAGGAGGATTACGTCGACGCCATCATCCGGGAGACGGATGGCCGCGGAGTCGATGTCGTGTTCGACACCATCGGCGGCAACACACTGTCGCGTAGCCCCGACGTGCTCGCACAACTTGGCCGCGTGGTCACGATTGTGGACATTGCACAGCCACAAAACATCGTTCAGGCCTGGGGCAAGAACGCGAGTTATCACTTCGTTTTCACCAGACAAAATCGCGGCAAGCTTGATGAGCTGAGCGCATTGGTAGCGCGCGGTCAGTTGCGGCCACACGTTGGCGCTGTTTATTCGCTTGCCGACATTGCGCTCGCCCATGCCCGGCTGGAGACTCCGAACAACGGTGTTCAAGGAAAAATCGCGATTGCAGTCGGGCCGTTGGCTCAGCTCGTCAGCGCGAACGCTTAAACCGCTGAACTCACTTGAAGGGAACGCCATGATTTATGAGATCGCTCTACTCCCCGTTCATAAAGAACACATCGAAACGTTCAGACGTGCATTTGCCGAGGTCGCTCCGTTGCTTAGCCGCGCAAAGGGTTACCGCGGGCACTTGCTCGCGCAAGGGATCGAAACCCCCCAGTTATTCAATCTGATCGTGCGATGGCAATCACTTGAGGATCACACTCCGGGCTTCGAAGCGAGTGAAGACCATCGGGTGTTCATGATGGGCTTACAGGATTATTTTTCGGAAGAACCGAGGGTCTATCATATTGAGGGGGAGGCTTTTGCTACAGGCGAACACGATGATCCGAACAGCTCCGTTGATCGCCACGTTTGCTGAAAGCATTTCTTCTCTCCTGCCTTGCGGGCTGGGGTGACCCAGTCCGCTTTGGGCCCAAAGGCACCCCTGCCTCCCAATCGATCAACCCAATAACCGGGCATACCGCTCCAGATCAATATTCCCTCCGCTGACGATCACCCCTACCCGCTTCCCCTCCAGCGCCTTGCCTGAATGACGAACAGCCGCCAGTCCCAAACATCCGGTTGGCTCGACCACCATCTTGGCGCGGCTTGGTGGTGAAGCCGTTCAGTGTCGACGTGCCGTTTATCAGCATCCTGGTTTTCCAGGCGGGTAAACCCATGACCGACAACGCCAAACAATTCATCCGCGCCCTGCGCATTCAACTCAACCGCGACTTGGCGCATTTGCCGAAAAAATAGGCAGCGCATGTCCTATTCTTCTAACCAACCCACAACGCCGGACTTCGACATGCCCGCCCCCGAATCCACCCTCCTCGACAGCTGGCACCACAACGCCCACTCCTGGATCGAAGCCATCCGCAGCGGCGCCATCGAAAGCCGCCTCACGGTCACCGACCAGGCCATCCTGCTGGCAGTGCTGGGACGTCAGCCGGAGCGCGTGCTCGACCTGGGCTGCGGCGAAGGCTGGCTGTTGCGCGCGCTGGCTAAACGGGGCATCACGGCGGTTGGTGTGGATGGCGATGGGACGCTGGTCGAGGCGGCGCGGGCGGCGGGTTCTTGCTCGGTGCATCTGGCGAGCTATGACGAATTGGTGGAGGCGAAGGTGGACGTCGGCCGCGACTACAACCTGATCTGCGCCAACTTCGCGTTGCTGCACCAGGACATCATCCCGCTGCTCGCCGCCATGAACGCCCTGCTCGCCCCTGGCGGTGCGCTGGTGATCCAGACGCTGCATCCGTGGGCCGCAGCGGCGGGCGACTATCAGGATGGTTGGCGGGAAGAAACCTTTACCGGGTTCAAGGGCCAGTGGCAGCCCATGCCGTGGTATTTCCGCACCTTGTCCAGCTGGCTGAACGCGCTGGACATGGCCGGGTTTCGGCTGGCCGACCTGCAGGAGCCGCAGCACCCGCAAAGCCAGGTGCCGCAGTCGTTGCTGTTGGTGGCCGAGCCGCGGCGGTGAGTGCGCGCAAAGCGCTGATCAGACCGTCGATTGAACACCTGCGGCCTGCCGCCCCTTGAACGCCAGCGCAAAGCAGAAAAATATCACCAAGGCGAACCCGGCCGGGAACAACCAGATGCTCTTCCAGTCATGGCTGCCCGTCAGCGCAAAGTGGTCGGTCACCTGCCCCGCGACCCAGAATCCGATCAGCATGCCCAGGCCGTAAGTCGCCAAAGTAATCAGGCCTTGGGCCGAGCTTCTGAAGCGTTCCGGTGCTTTGGCGTCGGTGTAGATCTGGCCGGACACAAAGAAGAAGTCGTAGCAGATGCCGTGCAAGGCGATGCCGGTAAACAGCATGAACGCCAGGTCGCCATTGTTGCCGTAGGCGAACAGCAAGTAGCGCAAGGCCCACGCCAGCATGCCCACCAAGAGCGCAATCTTGATCCCGAAGCGGTGAATGAACAGCGGCAGAAGCAGCATGAATAGCACTTCGGAAACCTGCCCGATGGCCATCTTCGCCGTCGGGTTGGTCACGCCGATCTCCGCCAGAAACGGGTTGGCATTCTGGTAATAAAACGCCAGCGGAATGCAGATCAAAATGGAGGCGATGAAGAACACCAGATAACTGCGGTCCTTCAGCAAGCTCAGGGCGTCGAGCCCGAGCATTTGCTTGAGGCCGCTGCGGCCCTCCTCAGGCTTCAGTGGCGCAGTGCGCGGCAAGGTGAAGCTGTAGAGGCCTAGCAGCAGAGAGGCAATCGCCGACATCAGAAAGGTATTGCGCAGCCCGCCTGACGAAATCATGGCCTGGGAATCCCAGGCAAACACGAAGCTGATCACCACACCGGCCACGATCCAGCCGATGGTGCCCCACACGCGGATGCGCGAGAACTCGAGGGCCGGGTCGCGCATCTGCCGGAACGCCACTGAATTCACCAGTGCCAGGGTTGGCATGTAGATCATCATGTACGCCAGCACGTACGGGTAAAACGTGCTGAAGTCCGGCGCGCGATACAGCTGATACAGCAACACGGCGCCCACCAGGTGCAACACCGCGAGGATGCGTTCGGCATTGAAGAAGCGGTCGGCAATCAAGCCGATCACAAAGGGCGCGATGATCGCGCCCCAGGACTGGGTAGAGAACGCCATGCCGATCTGCCCGCCGCTGGCGCCCAGGTTACTGGCGAGGAACGTACCGAGGGTGACAAACCATCCGCCCCAGATAAAGAATTGCAGGAACATCATGGCGCTCAATCGCGCGGTCATCGTGGACATAACAGTCACCGTCTTATTGTTTTTCTTGTTGGAGAGAGAAGCGAACAACGTTGTGATCAGGCGTCGGGCAAGCCCAGCAATCGTCGATTGAAACCTTCGTCCGACTGAACGCTGGCGAAATCGTCGAACGCCTTCTGCGTCTTGGTGATCATGTGCTGCTCAATGAACGCCGCCCCTTGCGCAGCGCCCTGGGCGGAGTCCTTGAGGCAACACTCCCACTCGAGCACGGCCCAGCCGCTGAAGTCGTATTGGGTCAATTTGCTGAAGATCGACTTGAAGTCGATCTGACCATCACCCAGCGAACGGAAACGCCCCGGCCGCTCGACCCAACCCTGGTAACCGCCGTAGACGCCCGAGCGCGCATCGGGCCGGAATTCGGCGTCTTTGACGTGGAACATGCGGATGCGCGCGTGGTAACGATCGATGAAGCCCAGGTAGTCCATTTGCTGGAGCAGCAGGTGGCTCGGGTCATACAAAATCGCGGCGCGTGGATGGTGGTCCACTGCTTCAAGAAAACGCTCGAACGAGGCGCCGTCGTGCAGGTCTTCGCCGGGGTGGATTTCGTAGCAAAGGTCGACACCGGCCGCCTCGAAACAATCAAGAATCGGCAACCAGCGTTTAGCCAGCTCGGCAAAGCCTTGTTCGACCAACCCGCTCGGACGTTGCGGCCATGGGTAGACATAAGGCCACAACAGCGCACCGGAGAAGGTCGCGTGGGCCTTCAACCCCAGGCGCTGACTGGCACGGGCTGCGAGCTTCAATTGCTCGATGGCCCACTCGGTGCGCGCCTGCGGTTGGCCGCGTAAATGCGCCGGGGCAAAGTCGTCGAACAAGGTGTCGAACGCCGGATGCACCGCCACCAATTGGCCTTGCAGGTGGGTCGACAACTCACTGATCTGGACGCCCGCTTGAGCACAGACGGCGTTCAATTCGTCGCAGTAATCCTGGCTTTCGGCGGCGCGCGCCAGGTCGATGTACTGCGTGCCCAAGGTCGGCAGCTGAATGGCCTTGTAGCCTTGGGACGCCGCCCACTGGGCGATATTGGCCAGGGTGTCGAAGGGCGCTTCGGCGGACATGAACTGCGCGAGGAAGATCCCCGGGCCGCGCAGGCCTGCTTGAGAACTAGGGTTCACGGGAGAGTGCTCCGGGTTCATTGTGGGCAGACCAGTTCGGTCCATTTCGTGTCACCACGATGATTGGCAATCACGGTCTCGATGAAGGCCATGCCGCGCAACCCGACGTCGATGCCCGGTACGCCGGGGGCTTCGTTGCCGTCGATGTTGCTGCGAATAGCAGTGGCGAAATCAGCGTAGAGGTTGGCCATGGCTTCCAGATAACCCTCGGGATGCCCGGCCGGCAAACGCATGCGTCGGGTCGCAGCGTCGCACAACCAGGGTTGGCCGACACCGGAACGCAGCACGCGCATCGGTTGATCGAGGGAGCGATGGATCAGGCTCGACGGTTCTTCCTGACGCCATTCCAGGCCGCCCTTGTCGCCGTAGACGCGAATCTTCAACGGGTTCTCTTCCCCCGCGCACACCTGGCTGGCAATCAACACACCGCTCGCACCGTCGGCCATCTTGAACAGCATCGCCGCGTCATCGTCCAGTTGCCGACTGGCAATGTGGGTATTCAACATCGCGCACAGGTGCTGGATGGGTTGGTCCGCGACGAATTCGGCCAATGAAAAGGCATGGGTGCCTATATCGCCGATGCAGCCTCCCAGCCCGGACTGCTCAGGCAGATCGCGCCAGCCGGCCTGTTTGTTGCCCTGCCCCGCCACATCCTCGCTCAGCCAGCCCTGGGGGTATTCCACGATCACTTTGCGCACGGTGCCGATCACGCCGTCGCGAACCATCTGCCGCGCCTGCCAGACCATCGGATAACCGAGGTACGTGTGGGCCAGGCCATAGAGGCGATCGCTGCTTTTAAGGACAGCCTTGAGCGGCAGCAACTCGGCCAGATTCAACGCCGCCGGTTTCTCGCTGAACACATGAAACCCCGCACTCAGTGCCTCGCTGGCAATTGGGGCGTGCAAGTGATTGGGGGTGACAATGATCAGCAATTCCATGCGCTGGTCGGCGGGCAATGCGCGCTCGGCCTCAAGCATCTGCCGCCAGTCGCCGTAGCAACGCGAAGCGGACAAACCCAGCGCGGCACCGCTGTCCTGATTGTTGCGGGGGTCGCGACTGAACGCGCCACACACCAGTTCAAAACGGCCATCGAGCCCGGCGGCCTGGCGGTGGGCCTGACCGATGAAGGCACCCTCCCCGCCACCGACGAAGCCCATTCTTATTTTTTGCAGTGGAGCATTCATCGCAAGTCTTCTCTATTTGAGGCGGCTTCAGACGGCTTTAAAGGGATGAAACCTCAAGCCGATGTAACCGGTTACATCATGGCGGAAATTTAGGCCCTGTTTGACGAGGTGTCAAACCCCGAATGATTCGCCAGGAAAATTTCGGGGTGGCGTCGACCTGCGCTAAGCTCGCCGCTGCACAGTTCGATAACGAGGTGGTCTTGTCCAATATTCGCGAAGTAGCCAGGCTGGCCGGCGTCTCCGTCGCCACGGTGTCGAGGACGCTGAAGTCGCCTGAACGCGTGCTCCCCGACACGCGCGACAAGGTCAATGCCGCCGTGGAAAAAGCCGGTTATCGACCGAACCTGATGGCGGTGCAATTTCGTTCGCGCAGAACCGGCAACCTGGTGATTCTGGTGCCGACCATCGCCAACACCTTTTTCGCCAAGGTGATCAGCGGCGCGCAACAAGCCGCCCAGCTCGCCGGTTATCGGCTGCTGTTGTGCGATACCCAGGGCCGCGAGGAAATCGAACGGGAGTTTGCCGAATTGGTGTACGCCCATCAGGCCGATGGCGTGATTCAGTTGCGCGCCTATGATCCTTTCGAAGCGCCCTTCCCCAGCGCCGAACTACCGCCAATCGTCAATGCCTGCGAGGTGATTCAAGGCGGCCGTCATCCCACCATCCGCCTCGACAACCACGCGGCCGCCAAGGCCATGACCGAGCATTTGATCGAGCTGGGCCACCGCCGGATCGGCCTGATCAAAGGCCCGAAAAGCAGCCCGCTGACCCGCGATCGCGTGGCCGGTTATCAGGACGCCTTGCATCAGGCCGGTATCACGTCGGATCCCGCGCTGATCTGCCATGGCGATTTCAGTCTCAAGGCCGGCGATGACGGTGCCGCCGCGATGCTGGCGTTGCCCGACCGCCCCACGGCGCTGTTTTGCGAAAACGATGAAATGGCCATCGGTGCATTGAAGCGCATCAAGCAACAGGGCCTGCGAGTCCCCGATGACATTTCATTGGTGGGTTTTGATGACATTCCCTTCGCGGCGTACTGCGATCCGCCCCTGACGACCATTTCACAACCGGCCGAAACCTTCGGCCAGAAAGCCGTGGAAATGTTGATTGCGCTGATCGAGAAGAAACCGATCGAACAACGGCATGTGGTGTTGCCGTTCACATTAACCTTGCGCAACAGCACGGCGGTGGTCAGGAAGCGCTGACAGTTTCCCCGCCGAGGCCTGGGCTAAATTCCCTTGCGCACCCGCCCCGGCGCCTCGCCATACACTTCCTTGAATTTTTTGCTGAACGCCGCCTGGGATTGATACCCGACCTGCGCGGCAATGTCGCTCAACCCCAGGTGCGAATGACTCAACAAGCTGAACGCCAGCTCCATCCGTATCTGAGTCAACAGCACCCAGGGCGACACGCCGGCCACCTTCACGAATGAGCGCATAAAGGTCGCTCGCGACATGCTGGCCGCGTCGGCCAGGGCCTCGATGGTCCAGCCGTGCGCGGGGTCGGCGAGGATGGCCTGCCAGGCGAGACCCAAGCGTTTGTCCGCCAACAAGGCCAGGGTTCCGCTGGTCTGGCCGTGAGTCGCCAGGTGCGCCCGCAGCATCAAGGTGAACAGGGCCTGGGACAGTGCGTCGAGCAAGAACCGCGCCCCCGCCTGCTCGCCGTCCGCCTCACTGCGCAACATCGCGACCAGTGCCGCCAGCGGTCCATTGGCCGGCAACGCATCGCGGGGAATCACCAGGTACGCGGGCAACGCGGCAAACAGCAGCGAGGCGCGGTTGTAATGAAAACGCCCACAGAGCATGTCCAGATCAGGGCTGGCATTACCGATGCGACGCACCTGCAACACGCCGCCGGTCTCGACGTGGGGTTTGCTCGGTGCAACGGTTTTGCCCGGACTGTGAATGACATGGGCGGTGCCTGACGGCAGCAGCAGGATGTCTCCCGCGCGCATCGGCAAGCGCTGACCGCCAGGCAACTCCACCCGGCACTCCCCCGCCAGCACGATGTGATAAGGCGCCACGCCCAACGCTTCCTGCTCGTGCTCCAGCGCCCAGTCGCCCTGAAACTGGCAGCGCAAATCCAGGCTGCCGCGCACGTTGGCCAATGAGATGAGTTTATCGATCGACTTCATAGGAGCGCATCGCAGAGGAAATGAGCGGATCGAACACGTCGAGCCTTGGGGAGCGACAAGACTAAGCGATTTCGTTGAGCGCCGGTGCAGCGGATCGTGGCTCCGGACATTTGAGACGATCGAGCAAAAACCTGAGCGCGTCGCACAAAAGCGCCAGGTAGCAAACCCGCAGACTTCCCGCATTCCCACACAACGTGAATTGCTGGAGAAGTCCCATGCTGCATTCCTTCACCGCCGGGCTGCGCATCATCGGCAAACTCGACACCCTTGGCACCCACCTGATGCGCCTGGCGATCGCCATCGTTTTCCTGTGGATCGGCGCGCTGAAATTCGTCCCGTACGAAGCCGACAGCATCACCCCGTTTGTCGCCAACAGTCCGTTTCTGTCGTTCTTCTATGAGCACCCGCAAGACTACAAAACGCACCTGACCCATGAAGGTGAACTGAACCTGGACAAGCGCGCCTGGCAGTCCGCCAACAACACCTACACCTTCTCCCATGGCCTGGGGGTGGTGGAAATCCTGATCGGCGTGCTGGTGCTGTCCAACCCGCTCTCACGCAAAACCGGCCTGCTCGGCGGCGCCCTGGCCTTCGCCACGCCGCTGGTGACCCTGAGTTTCCTGATCACCACCCCCGAAGCGTGGGTCGCGGCCGCCGGCGATGCCCAGCACGGCTTTCCTTACCTGTCCGGCGGCGGGCGCCTTGTACTCAAGGATGTGCTGATGCTCGCCGGTGCCCTGCCGGTGATGGCCGATTCCGCCCGCCGTTTGCTGCAAGAACACGCCTGACCACTTTTGGATTCTGGAAAATCATTATGAAAACCCTGGCCGTTTTGTTACTCACCCTCGTCACCGGCAGCGCATTTGCCGCCACCGCGCCTGAACCCGCCCGCACCGGCGTGGCACTGGATGTGGCGAAAACCATCAGCGTGACCGACACCAGCAAGGAGTGCGGCGTGGTACCGGTGGAATGGGTGTATGAAGACTCACACGGTGCGCGGCACGTCGCGACTTATTCGGTAATGGGCGAAGGCTGCGCGGGGGGTTGAAGACTGACCTGACACGACCCGCCTTGTAGGCCCGTCGCTGCACGAGTGACCGCGGCCCGATTGCAGCGTTAAAATCCGACAGGTTTGGTTCATATGTTTGAGGAAGATCCCGTTATGTCCAGTCTCGACACCTCCCTGCAAGACACCGCCGCGCCTGATGGCGTTTGTTATGGCTGCGGCAGCAACAATCCGCACGGGCTCCACATAAAGAGCTTCTGGCATGAGGACGGCGTGCATGTCATGGCCGAGCACGTACCGGATGCCATGTACTGCGGCTGGCCGGATCTGGTGTACGGCGGGCTGATCGCGATGCTGGTTGACTGTCATTCGAACTGGACGGCGATGGCTTACCACTACCGAATAGAAAACCGCGAAGTCGCCAGCCTTCCCCGCATCAATTGCGTCACCGGCAACCTTGGCATCAAGTTCATCAAACCGACACCGATGGGCGTACCACTGACCCTGCGTGCACGAGTGGAAGGCGATGTCGGGCGCAAAACCCGTGTCATCTGCGAGGTCTACGCCGGGGACGTGCTCACGGCTGTTGGAGACTCCGTGTTTGTTCGGGTGGATACCGAACAATTGGCGGCGGTTGCGCATAATCGGTAGCTTGTTTACATGCTCCAGAGACCGTCTGTTCAGGCGCATGTCTTTTCTTCCTGCTGGGCTAACATTGGCTAATAACGGTCAGTCGTAACTAATGGCAACAGGACAATAGCGCTCATTTAAAAGTGTCTTGGAGGCGGGCCAAATTAGATAACGGGGATCTGGAATTGCAGATCGACGTCTGAAAAATCCAATGGCGCAGCCAGGTTTCGGAGAGCCTTTATGAACAACTCGCAAGCTGTGCCAGATACCGTACAAACCCTGATGTTTGAGCGCCACGAATGGGTGCCCAACAACCCGCACCTGCCGGTACTCATTTACCCCAACGCGATTGCAGTTCAGGGCGATGACCCGGCTGCACTGTTCGAGCAAACTTTCAGCGCCAACGGCTGGCCACCACAATGGCGATACGGGGTTTACAGCTACCACCACTACCATACCGAAGGTCATGAAGTACTCGGCATCGTCAGCGGCAATGCCCGGTTGATGCTGGGTGGCCCCGATGGACAGGTAGTTGAAGTCAGTTCAGGCGATGTCTTGTTACTGCCTGCTGGCACCGGCCACTGCAGTCTGGACGCCAGCGACGACTTTCTGGTGGTCGGTGCCTATCCGCCGGGTCAGCAGGCCGATATCTGCCGCGAGGCGCCCACCAAGAATCAATTGGCGAGGATCGACACGCTGCCGTTTCCCGACCAGGACCCGGTGCAAGGCTCGCAGGGCGCCGTCCACCAGTATTGGGCCGGCCAGCGTTGAGAGGCTGCGGTCAGTCACGAACGGCGCGAACCTTTCCGCTGAAGACTTTGAAGCCGTAAGTGTTGTAGATGAGCGTCACCGGGATCAGCACGGCGAAACCGACCAACATGAACATCTGACTGGTGGGACTTGAGGCGGCTGCCTGCAAGGTCAGGTTCGGCGGAATAATCAACGGAAACAGCGCTGCGATCATCAGCGCGAACGCCAACACGAAGATTCCCAATGCGGCGAACAGCGGCAGACAATGCCAGCGGCTTCGAAACCCCAAGGTGAAGCCAATCAGCAGTGCAATGAGCGATGTTGCGGCTGGCAGCCAGACAAATCGATTGGAAAGTCGACTCGCATATCGGGCGTCCAGTGTCGTTGTCCAGACCACCAACACGGCCAACAGCACCAGGGTGATCATGGCCAGCGCCCTCGCCTGTCGACCTGATCGCTGTTGCAGGTCTTCGACAGTGCGCCAATACAGCCAGCAGGCGCCTAACCACGTGTAGCCCATGACAAGCACCGCGCCGCAAAACAGCGGAAACAGACCCGACCACTCCCAGCCGTCCCCGCTGTACTGCCCGCCCTGATTGGGTACACCCTGGACAAGCATACCCAACACAATCCCCTGAGTGGCCCCGGCCAGCAGCGACCCGACCAGCAGCAAGCCATCGACCCCGCGCTTGATACGATCGTTGGGCGAGTAGTCGCGAAATTCCAGCGCTACGGCGCGAAGAATCAGTGCCAAAAACATCGCGATAAACGGCAGATAAAGCGCCGGCAGCAGGATCGCGTAAGCCAATGGGAACAACGCCAGCAGACCACCGCCTCCCAGCACCAGCCAGGTTTCATTGGCGTCCCAGATCGGCAGGATGGTCACCGCCATGGAACGACGGTGCCGACTGCATCGGGTAAGGCCAAGCAGTACGCCCACACCCAGATCAGTGCCGTCCAGCAGCACGTAGTTCAACACCGAGAAACCCAGGGCCGCAGCGGACAGCAGGGTTATCCATTCAATATCCAACATGGGTGCAGGCCCTCACGGTTTACCCGTCTCGTCAGCCAACGTAGGTTGCGGTCCGGGCTCGTCCTCGTGAGGTGGTTCACGCAGCAGTCGCAGCAGCACCCATAGCCCCACGCCGAAGGTCACCCCATAAAACGCCAGGATCGTCCACGTCGCGCCTACCACCTGCTGTCGAGACACCGAAGACAGGCTGTCAGCCGTGCGCAGCAAACCATAGACGGTGAAGGGTTGGCGTCCGACCTCGGTCACCACCCAGCCGCTCAACATCGCCAGAAATCCCGCCGGGGCCATTAGCACGCACACTCGGAGCATCCAGCGCGCTGCGTACAACCGTTTTCGCCAGCGCAATACCAGGCTGGCCAGGCCCTGCCCCAGCATCAACAGGCCCAGGCCGACCATGATTCGAAAAGCGAAGAAGACCGCTGGCACCGGCGGGATGTCTTGAGGCGGGAACTCGTCCAGCGCGGCGATGGTGCCACTCAGGTCGTGCCGAAGGTAGAGCGACCCTAGGCGTGGAATCGCCACTTCCCAATGGTTGCGTCGCTCAGTCATGTCTGGAAGGGCGAACAAGCGTAAGGGTTCGCCCGCACCCTCAGGCGGGCGAGTCCAGGAGCCTTCGATGGCGGCGACCTTCTGCGGCTGAACGATGAGGCTGTGTTGGCCATGAAGATCCCCGACCACGATCTGCACAGGCATGAGCAAGGCAATCGTCCACAGCGCCATGGAATAGACAAGCCGTGCCCGCGGATTTTCCGGCGCACGCAACAACTGCCAGGCGCTGATGCCGGCCACCAGCGTGGCGCTGCCAAGGAACGCCGCCAACGTCATGTGCGCAAGCCGATAAGGAAACGACGGATTGAAAATGATCGCCCACCAATTCTCGGCAATGAAACGACCCTCGGCGTCAATCGAGTAACCGGCGGGTGTCTGCATCCAGGAATTGGCCGACAGGATCCAGAACGCGCTCATCAGCGATCCGACGGCCACCGCGCAGGTGGCGAAGAAATGAATCCGTGGTCCGACCTTCTTCATTCCGAAGAGCATGATGCCGAGAAAACCTGCCTCTAGAAAAAAGGCGGCCAGCACTTCGTAAAACATCAAGGGGCCAAGGATGTCGCCGGCCCGAGTTGAAAGCCGCGACCAATTGAGGCCGAACTGATACTCCAGAATCAGTCCCGAAGCGGTGCCCACCGCCACAGTGAGGGCAAATACCTTTAGCCAGTATCGATAGACGTCGAGGTAGATCTGTCGCCCACGCCACAGCCACTGCGCTTCGAGCACCAATAAAAAGTTGGACAAACCAATGGTGAGTGCAGCCAGCACAATATGAAAGCTGATGGTGATCGCAAACTGGACACGCGCCGCCATCAGCGCCGAATCAAGCGCGTCCATGCCGTCCACTCACCGCTCGCCCAGTCGAGCAGAACGGAACTGTCGACTGAGGGTTACTTAGACAGTCAAAGACTTTGGCGAGAGTCAGCATGGCACCTGTCCGATGCAGCACAAGCGAATTCAAGAGGCAGCGATCGTGGTCGATCTTTGAAGGCTTCCTTCGCGAGCTTCAGGTCACAAACGCAAAATGATCAAAGGAGAGTCCACCTCGCCAGCCTCCTCAGGGACGAGCTGGTTGGGCGGCAACTGGCAAGGCGGACACATAGACAATAGCTGCCCCTGCTGAACCTGCCTCACGCCGCTCATCAAATATCCCTGCTCGTGCGCATCGTTTATATGTGGGCTCAACTACGGTTATTCCACGACCGCTTTCCAACCGAGGAGCGCAGTACATGTCCAGAATCCTCTCTCTGATGTTCGCCGCCCTGGTCCTCTGCACCAGCCCGGCGATGGCGGATACGCTCAAGATCAGCGTGATAGGCGCCGGGAAGGTCGGCGGTACGCTTGGCACGCTATGGGTAAAGGCCGGGCACTCGGTGATGTTTTCGTCACGCCACCCCGAGGAGCTGACGGACCTGGTCAAGACGGCTGGTCCCAACGCTCAGGCAGGGTCGGTCAGCGATGCCGCGGCATGGGGCGACGTGATCGTGTTGAGCGTTCCCTACGGCGCAATGCCGGTGCTGTCCGAACAGCTGAAAGGCAAGCTGGACGGCAAAGTGCTGTTCAGCACCAGCAACCCCTTCAGCGGCCGAGACGGTGACGTCGGGCGCAAGGCGCTTGGTCTGGGAGTCGCCCTGGCGGACCAGCAATATTTGCCCGCAGTTCACCTGGTGCGGGCGTTCAACGCCATCGGCTACGCATCAATGAAAGACCTGTCAGGCAAAGGCAAGGCAATTCCCGTTTTCGCCGACGATGCCCAGGCCCGAGAACTCGGTGCCCGATTAGTGCGCGACGCTGGATTTGTGCCAGTGCTTTTCCCGCTGGCGCGAGCCAATGAAGGTTTACCGAGCGGCCCGCTCAGCGGCGTCTGGAGCGAAGCCGAACTCAAGCAACGGCTGGGCCCTTAGCGAGCAATCCCGGAATACTGAAACTCGCTGTATTTTGAAACCGATACAAGCCCCGGCCCAACACCGTCTAATCTGAATAGAGCAGGACCCAAACACGCCTCTTGATACAGGGGAAACGGGATGACCGTTAAAACAGCACGTCATTGCTCGTCATGGCTCATACCTTCCCTGCTCGCCATCAGCCTGGCGCTGATCGCGGGATGTTCAGGCAAAACGTCCACCGCTCGCTATGCGGCCTCAAACGTAGGCTCGGTCTGCTATGCCAAAGCGCTCCCTACCGCCGGCGAAGGCGGCCTGGCCTGGGGCTCCACATTAAGCATGGCGCGCCAAAAATCCCTGAGTAATTGCATCCGCTATGCCGGCCGATCCGGTGGCACGCCGAATACCTGCCAAGTGGTGTTGGCGGAGTGCAGGAACTGAAACCTATGCAAATCCGAGGAATGATAGGACTACCACGACGACCACTACTAACCCGACGATGTAGATGATGTTGTTCATGAAACCCACCTCTCAACCAGAATAGGACTGCGGCACGAGGGCTTACACCTACACGGTAGTGCAGCTTTGCCCGCAATGCCATTCGGCGACACGCGGTCTCATTTTCTCATCAGCAATCTTCGGCCAGAGCGCCCCATCGAAATCACAAAACCTGCCATGCCCGAACGTTCAAGAGAACAAAAACCGGCCCCGTCCGCCCGACCCCGCCGCTGATAACATCAGGCTGAACGCACTTTGATCGGTTTACGCATGAAGATCCCGGCGGACCCGTTTTCCGTTGCTGGGTGGTTTCCTGATAACCCAGCTCTTTGAAGATTTCTATGTTTTCAATCATCAGTTGATGGGTGTAGAGCTCAATGGCAGCGCAACCGTTGACCTGCGCCTATTCTTCACAGAATGCCATCAGTGCCTTTCCGATTCCTTTTCCCTTGAACCTGGGCAGTACGGCGATGTTGTTCAGATGCAGGTGTCATTCACAGGCGCTTGATACCGGTTCAAGTTTGCGCGACAGACGGGCCGTACCGTTACCAACTCCCGTAAGGAATGCCGTGCTTCTCGACGTAGTTTTTTGACTTTTCGGAAAGCGGATAATACTTTCCGCCAGATTTTCCAAGGTGAGGCCCCAAAGGCTCAATTTCTGCTTGGGCGTGGGCGACTTTGATTGATTTCATACATTTATCCAGTACCCACACCTGCACGATACCTCCAGGCGCGAGCCCGAGATAAACCTTGGCTCTGTAGTTGGCGGTTTCTTCAGGCCTGGATGCACAACGTTCATTCACTGAAGCATTTAAGATTTGTCGAGCCTCTTCAGGAATGTCGACCCATGCACGATAAGTTTGCGGCTCGACTACCGACTGCCAACGAACATAAATACGTCTGGGTAAATCCGCACCGACTACACCGCGAGTACCACTGCTAATTTTTTCGCTCCAGCCGCGAGCAAATTCAGCGTCACCCGTGGGCTCATCACTTGCTGCGGTGCCGCTACCTGTACGACGGAACAGCTTTCCATTGATGTCTTCGACAGCAGTGTCTTCCACCCAGACCTTCATATAGGTGGGCTCAACAAAACTGAGGCTCCACCATGAATTCTTCGGGCCGGCTTTGTCAGCAGGAGCAGCTGCCTGGCAAGCGGTGACCAGAAGTGCGCCCAGCAAAATAAAGAATGCGCGCATCAAAATGTTCTCCAAGGGGAATCAGTTACGTGAGGATGGCGCACACGTACACCGTCGTCGGTCGGTGCATTGGCGTATCGGAGGGTTACACCTTGCTCACGACTTCCACCAATCGGGTTGTTCCAGTTGGCGGACATGTGCACGTATTTCAGTTTCAATAACTCTTCTTCGGCGGGTTCTGGCTTGTATTCACCGGCGAGCACTCTGTCACAGAAAGGCTGAAGTTCAGGGGGCACGCTATAAGCAGGGTCATTCTCGTCGACCACCTCAAATTGCACACCTTTCTCCTTGGCCAATTTATGCATCAAACGCAGGTAAACCACAGCCAGTTTGCCACTGACCGTCCGCTTGAGCTGCAAGCCTGCATATACCCTCAGCTTCTTCGGCCCTGCCTTCTCCTGTTCCCAGTCAGGCGCGACGCTTGGCGTCGGGGTCACAATTTCCAGCATGAATTCGGGCCAACCTTGGGCCACCATGCGTGCTTTCTGCTGCTGGACATCCAGGTAAATGGAAGTGGAGCGGATATCCGTACCATGCGGCACTGTAAGCGCCTGCATTGGATTAACCAGCACACACTCCTCCACGACTTCGCGGTAGCCACCGCCGATATCGGAATGCACCCCAGGCAACGGAATTTCCGGATGGGCAGGCACAACTGTACTCAATGCGAAATTCGCTCGGTGTTCGTCACGTGCGACAAGTTGGACAACATCGGTAAAGTATCGGCGATCCAGATATAGCTTGATCCCAGGAGCAACCGGGCTTTGGATGTTTCCAAAATTCGTTAAGCCCGCCACGGAAGGTACGGTATCGAATAATCCGACAAAGCCGATGATGATTTCGCTGTTGAACTGATTGCCGAAGCTGGAACTAAATCCTTTGGGGTTTCTACGCAGCACTTCCCCAAGTGGTCCTTGCTTGCAACGCACTATCTCATTCGCAAAGTGACGGGCCGCCGCTGCCCCCCGACTGAAGCCAAACGTGTCGAAGGTCAGCGACGTAATTTCGCAACCAGGGCTCTTATCAATGAGTTCTCTTATCGAATCATTCAGGTCGGAAAACGCTTGCTGGACTTTGGCCGCAACACCGGTATCACCACGTCCGGTGGCGGCATTCAATAACTTATCCTCTGCTCCTCCGGTCGTCCCAATACCCTCAACGTAGATACTTCGTAAGGAGAGCCTGACGGTGCCTTCACCCTCGATGTCTTTGGCTGAGGGGTAGAGATCAAACAGCTTGGAGACATTACTGACATCATTGCCATAACTACCTTCAGGATCTGTCATATAAGGCTTACAACTCGCATCAACATCCGCTGTCTGGATTGGATGATGCGCGCCGCAAAGCAGCCCCGAAGCCGAGTTGCCGGCATTGTTCAGCGTCCCGTCAAAGAACACCCCAATGCGCAGCGCGACCCTGACTTTTTCTTTCGCAGGCAACGGTGCCTTGCCGTGTTTCTCGTATTCCGCCCAGCGTCGGGCATGGATGTCGACGGGTTTGGCTTCGTCGTATCGGTAGTTCTTCGGGGGGTTGGGGACGTATCCACTCATTCCTTGATCACCTGGCTCCTTGGTACAGCAGGCGCTGAGGGTGCCACTGTGGATCCAATCAAGCAACGCGTAGCCAGAGGCCATCACCCGATGGAATTAAGCTTCGGCCATACATTGCCGACGTCGATAGTCACCATCAACTCAATGAAGTTCTCATAAAAAATCCGCGGCGTAAGATCGGCTCCATACCAAACAACTACACCCCGGAGCACACCATCATGAAACGCCAAATCCTTCTCAGCATCGCTTTCTCGGTTTTCGCAGTTAACGCTTTCGCCGCTTCCTCTGCTCACCCGGTTGTCGCTGAAGGCGGCTCGGATCGTCTGATTGAAAGTCGTGTGGCTGAGGGTGGTTCGGATCGTTTGATCGAGAATCGCGTGGCTGAAGGTGGTTCGGGTCGTCTGATCGAAAACCGCGTCGCTGAAGGTGGTTCGGATCGTCTGATCGAGAACCGCGTTGCTGAAGGTGGTTCCGACCGTCTGATTGAAAACCGCGTGGCTGAAGGTGGTTCCGACCGTCTGATCGAGAACCGCGTGGCTGAAGGTGGCTCTGACCGTCTGATCGAAAGCCGCGCTGTATAAATGAATGGCTTTACCGCAATACTCAATGAAAAGCCCGGCCTCATCAGCCGGGCTTTTTCGTGCACAACGTCATCCAACTATCCATACATATGGATAGTCATGACAACTTTAACGGCTATTGATCCGCTATTCAGTCTATTAGCATCAACCGCAGGTAGAAGCCTCTACCGGCCATCAAACTGATCAGAGGAACACAATGAACAAGCCCGAGTTTTTTGTTACGCCAGGTTATGGCGAAACCCTGCTCAACGCTTTGCACTACTCGCAAGCTTTAAAAATGGACAATCGAGTGGAGACTTCAGGCCAGGGCGGTTGGGATGACGATTTACAGATTCCCGACTCGATCGAGGACGAGATTGCTCAGGCATTTCGCAATCTGGAACGAACCCTGGCGACGGCAGGTGCCAGTTGGGAGCACGTGGTCCACGTCAATTCTTACCATGTCGGAGGTTTCCCCCCGATAGTGAATGAGACGATGGCCAGGCTATATCGCCATTACATGCCCAACCACGCCCCTATCTGGACGCAGCTCGGGGTCGCGGCGCTAGGCCTTCCGACGATGCGTATTGAAATCCGCGTTACCGCCATTGTTCCTTGAGTTCAATTTGCGGGCGGCTCTTCCCTGAATGTCTGAATCACCCAGTCGATGAAAACCTTTAGCCGGGCATTTTGATGTCGATTGGGTGGATAGAGGACATGAAACTGCATGGCGGGCCGAGACCAGTCCTCCAATACAGCAACTAAATCGCCAGCGTCCAGATAGGGCTGAACAATGCGCCTGAAGTGCTGCCCGACGCCCAAGCCCGCGAGCATCATTTCTTTAAGGCCGTTACCGTCATTGGTCGAAAATTCGCAGTCACCGACTTCGTATCGATGAGTGTCGCTCTTGAAAATCAAGGGTTCCGGTCTACCCGTCGCGGCAAAGAAGTAGCCTGCCTGGACATGGTTTGTCTGGAGGTCGATGGGAGAAGCAGGCGTACCCATGCGTTCGAGATAAGCAGGGGTTGCGCAGGTGACGTATTGAAGGTCTACGATCTTGCGCCCGATCATCGTCATGTCATCCAGTTCACCGGCACGAATGACGCAATCAACGCCCTCGCCAACGATATTCACTGGCCGGTCGCTGATGCCTAACGCGAGGGTGATATCGGGATACTCGCGATGAAAATCAGGCAGCGCGGGTATCAGCAGGCAATTGGCGAATGAGGCCGGCGCATCGATCCTCAGGTGCCCGCCAGGCTTGAGCTTTTTACCACGCGCGGCGGTGTCCACTGCGTCCAGTTCGGCAATCAGACGCATCGCATGACTGTAATATTCCAACCCGTCCGATGTGGCGGCGACCGCACGGGTGGTTCGGTGCATCAGCTTGATACCCAGATGTTTTTCGAGGTCGGTTATCAACTTGCTGACCGTCGACCTTGGAAGCGCCAGTTGGTCTGCAGCCCGGCTGAAAGAGCCTGTTTCCACAACACGTACAAGCGCACGCATTGCTAAAAGTTGGTTCACAGTGGTCTCCCGCGTCATGATGAACTTGCACCCCACTGTCCATGAATCTGCACAGTGATGACCGAAATCAGTATGTTTGTTCTGCATTTCAGTCTAACTCAGCGGGCGCTCCAGCGTTGTATGCTTGCCGTCCATCTGTGATACACAACACCCTGAATTTGTAAGTCTTGAGTCTGATGAGGTTTTGCTTATGCCCCGCTTCCCACGCATCCCGCAACTGCTGACCTGCACCCTGGTCGGTTTACTGGCTGGCGGCGCACAGGCGAACACGCCCGCCCCGGTGCCCGTCAGTTTGCAACCACTACTGGTGACGATGAACGAGCGCCTGAACATCGGTGATCTCGTGGCGCTGACTAAATGGGACAGTGGCAAACCGATTCAGGACAGCGTCCGTGAAGCGCAAGTCATCTCGAATGCCAGGAAGATGGCCGTCAAACGAAAACTGGACCCGGAGCAGGTCGCCGAGTTGCTCGCCGCACAGATCGAAGCCAACAAGCTCGTACAGTACGGGCTGCTCGCTATTTGGCGGGCGGCCGGCAAGGCGCCTGACACACCGCGGCCGGACCTTGCCAAGCAGATCCGCCCACAGCTGGATGAATTGCAAAGCCGTCTGCTGCAGCAATACGCTGATTTCGCGCCCTATCGCAAAGACCCGAACTGCCCGGACTGGCTGGGCGAGGCGCGAGCCGGTCTGATCAAGGATCAACTGCACGGCCAGGCGTTGATACGCGCTACCGGGGAGTTGTGTATCGCTGGGCAGTGACAGGGCAACGCCCGTTCCGCGCAGCCATTGACTGCGTCAATAGTCACCATTAACTCAATGAAGTTCTCTTAAAAACTCCGGGGCGTAACATCGCGTCCATACCAACCAACTACACCCCGGAGCACACAATCATGAAACGCCAACTCCTTCTCAGCATCGCTTTCTCGGTTTTTGCAGTTAACGCTTTCGCCGCTACCTCTGCTCACCCGGTTGTCGCTGAAGGTGGCTCGGATCGTCTGATTGAAAGTCGTGTGGCTGAGGGTGGGTCGGATCGTCTGATCGAAAACCGCGTCGCCGAAGGTGGCTCTGACCGCCTGATCGAAAACCGCGTCGCCGAAGGTGGCTCTGACCGCCTGATCGAAAACCGCGTCGCCGAAGGTGGTTCCGACCGCCTGATCGAAAACCGCGTCGCCGAAGGTGGCTCTGACCGCCTGATCGAAAACCGCGTCGCTTGAATGAATGGCTTTACAGCGGTACCCAACAAGAAGCCCGGCCTAACCAGCCTAATGCTGTTCACTTAAGCGGAGCAGCCTTACGGTCCACTGGAAATCGGGTTTTCGAAATTTTCACCGTCCTTGGTCTCGAAGGCCTTGGGCGGTGATCCAGAAACAATCCTCCTATCCCTGCTCTCAACTCAGCCAAGCGTCTTCCTGTGGCTGAAATCGGATTAGCCGCCGCCATCACGATCAGTTGCACGGCGATGTACTGACAAACGGGTTTGAAACGGATGTCCGAGGGTGGTCGGCCAAACGCCACCGCCGCCTGACTGGCCTCTCGACGAATCACGTTATAAGCCAGCAATAGCCCCCACACTTCCTGATAGATCAGCTCGACTTTTTTGCTGCGCAAGGTCATTGCGTTCTGTTGCATCGAACTCTTGATGTCCCTGAAGCCCAATTCGATTTCCCAACGCTCTTGGTAAAGTTTGGCAACGGCTTGAGTGTTGTAGGTCTTGGCCGGCAACGACGTCATGACGGTCTTCACCTTGCCTTTGATTTCATAACTGACTTCGCGTACTTCCCAGTGCGTTGGAAGAACCGGGTTTCGCTTTCTGGCCTGCGGTGAGACTTTCATACGCACTAACCTGTCGTGCTGGCTGTAACGGGCCACTTCCTCGCAGACCAGTCCTTTTTTTGCCGGGATCAACCAATGACGGTTGATGCCTGCTCCGCTCAGGCTCGACAGCAGCTCGGCACCCCAAAAACCTTTGTCGAACAGCGTCACCGAGTGGTCGGGTATCTGCTGCAAAAATTCGTCGGCCAAGCGCATTTCACTGCGTCGATAAGGGCTCAATTGAGCATCCATGATCACGTGCGAACGCACATTCATCAGGGCCACCAAGCGCAGCATCGGAAACGGCGTCTGGCGGTCGCTTGGAGTGTTTCCCGACCCGAAGTGATCTCGAAGCTCGGGCGTATCCGGAGTACGCAAAAGTGCACCGTCCACCGCGAATACCTGCAGATCATGCCAGGTATCATCGTCATAGCGCTCCGCGCCCCATTGGGTCCCGGTCTTGCGGAATAACCACTCAACAGGATCGGCACCGAGTCGCTTGCGCGCCTCGGTCACACCACTGCGGACCAACAAGTGGTCGGTGGCCAGGCCTTGAGCGCAGATGTTCAAACGTCTGGCCACCTCATGAACCGGCTCGTCACGAAACAAGGCCATGCCGAGTACCAACCAGAGCACTTGGTCAGCGGGCAGGCGACGTCGGCGAATGGTCGCCTGACTGGAAAGATCCAGCGCAGACGCTACCCACTCGATGGGAATGTTTTGGGTGAAGGTGCTCAGGTCGCAGAAGTTGAAAAGGTCGCCGAAGTCGAGCAGATCTTGTTGAACAGACATAAAAAATCCGATGCCAGAGGTCTGGCATCGGATTTTCGGATAAGCCCGGCTTGGACTCAAATACTTAAGTGAACAGCATTAGGCCTAACCAGCCGGGCTTTTTCGTGAGCTACTTTTAATTCATTCGTATAGCCGCCGTTCGATCTTGGCGGCACTATTGAAGACTTGCGGCGAGCCATCGGGCAACGCTGCATGCGCAACACTGACGCGTTTTACAGAACAACAAAAATACAGGAGTTGAAAATGTCTGATCTGAAACTGCATCCCAACGCTGCACAGTCCTTGAACCAATGGCACGACATGATCCGCAAGGGTGACTTGAGCGCCCTGCCCGGTTTGCTGGACCCTCAAGCGGTATTCCGCTCGCCGATGGCTCACAAGCCTTACCCGGGAGCGGCCGTGGTATCGATGATTCTCAACACGGTCGTCAATGTATTTGAGGATTTCGCCTACCACCGGGAACTGTCGACAGCAGACGGCTTGAGCGTCGTCCTGGAGTTCAGCGCCAAAGTCAGCGGTAAAGAGTTAAAGGGCATCGACATGATCCGGTTCAATGAACAAGGAAAAATCGTTGAGTTCGAGGTGATGGTCCGCCCATTCAGTGCGTTGCAAGCCTTGGGCGAGCAAATGGGACAACGCCTTGGCGCGTATCTGGCGGCCAGCAAAGCCTGATTGCGTTGCAACGTTTGGGCGAGGTGCTACGGGCAACCCGAGCACCTCGTTCACAAGGCCACCGCTATGACCTGGGATAAGCAGGATGTCGCTAACCTGCTCAGACGCATAGCCCGCCGAATTCGGACCTCCCCTCAGCTTACCGCCATTACTGAACCACACCTGGCAAACTGATTGTCGGGTTGCCCCCCTTGGTTCCAGGATCCCGGACTATCCTTTCATGCGGTCGCTGCACTTGCCTTGCTCCGCTGCGACACCCAAGCAGCCAAACCCCTGTGTCTCCTGATCTGGAGGTATCCCATGAGCGATAGCACCGAAGTCACGTCCTTCACCGGCTGGGCCGCAACGGCGGCCGGCGCGCCACTGGAGCGTTACAGCTACGACCCCGGTCCATTGGGGGATGAGGAGGTGGAAGTCACCGTGGAGTATTGCGGCGTCTGCCACTCCGACCTGTCGATGATCGATAACGAATGGGGCGTCAGCAACTACCCTTTCATGCCTGGCCACGAGGTGGTCGGCAGCATTGTGCGAGTGGGCGCGCAGGTACGCGGGCTCGAAGTGGGACAACGGGTGGGCATTGGCTGGTACAAGGGTAGTTGCATGCACTGCTCCTCGTGCATCGGCGGCGCTCACCATCTGTGCGGCACCGCCAAACCGACCATTATCGGCAGCAACGGAGGCTTCGCCGACCGCCTGCGTTCACACTGGGCCTGGGCGCTGGCAATACCGGGCGAACTCGACCCGGCGATGGCCGGGCCGCTGTTCTGCGCCGGCTCGACGGTGTTCAACCCATTGTTGGAATTCGGCATCAAACCCACTGACCGGGTCGGTGTGGTTGGCATCGGCGGCCTCGGCCACCTGGCACTGCGCTTCCTGAATGCCTGGGGCTGCGAGGTCACGGCGTTTACCTCGTCGTTGAACAAGACGGACGAAGCCCGACGCTTGGGCGCGCACAACGTTATCGCCTCGACCGACAGCGACGCGCTGAACGCCATTGCCGGCACCCTGGACTTCCTGCTGGTGACCGCCAACGCCAACCTCGACTGGACGGCCATGCTTGCCACCCTGCGCGGCAAGGGTCGCCTGCACTTTGTCGGCATTGTGCCCGACGCTATTCCGGTGCATGTGTTCAACCTGATTCCCCAACAAAAGACCTTGTCCGCCTCGCCGGTCGGCTCGCCGAGTAATACGGCGACCATGCTGGAATTCTGCGCACGTCATCAGATCCTGCCGCAGGTCGAGCTCTTTCCCATGAGTCGGATCAACGAAGCGATCGATCACTTGCGCAGCGGCAAGGCGCGTTACCGCGTTGTGCTGGATGCGAGTCAATGACGGACTGACGCTGATATGGATAACACCCATTGCAGTTCTTACGCAGGAGTTGGCAATGAATTTCAGACTCTCACTTGCTTCCCTAATGATCGCCACCAGCCTCTTCGGCTGCACCACTTCATCAGACCATGGCGTGTCTGTCCCGTTGGTTGCCACCCGGCAGAATACCGGGCAGATCGGCAATGTAACGCTGACAAGCTGGGACAAACAAACCGGGCTCAGCTTCTTCATCAGTGGTGCTCCAAGCGGAGCGACGCTGCCCTTGCGTCTCTATTCCTTCATCCATAAAGGCAGCTGCCATCAACCCGGGCCAGTCGCCTTTGCAATGAATGACAAGGTCAACACTACGCGCGAAGCCGTACGCGGCTGGTCATTCTCAAGAAGCGCACCGATCGCACTGCAAGATCTGCTTTCCGGTGACTATTCCATCCTCGTGCGAACGGCCCCGGAGAGTGGCAACGTTGATATTTTCTGCGGGGATATCAAGCGAGGAGGCGCAGTGACGTAGCCAGAAACCGGCGCTCGTCTTTCGGCTCGCGTCCGAGAGGTTGGTTACGCGGTCCGGATCGCTTTCACGCATGACGATCCGAACCGGACCACCTCGATCTTTTACAACATCAGGTCTTCGATACCTGTGGGCTTGTCACTTACCGCAGCGGCTTGAATCCGGCCCGGACTTCCTGCGAGAAAAGCGCCGGCTGCTCCCACGCAGCAAAGTGCCCTCCTTTGGGAAGCTTGTTGTAATGCACAAGGTTGGGATAGGCCTTCTGCGACCAGCTCTTCGGTGCCGCATACAGCTCATCAGGAAACACACTCACCGCAACCGGGATGTTGACGCCCTTGACGGCAAAGAATGTCGACTTGTTCTCCCAATAGAGCCGACCCGAGGAAACGGCAGTTTGGGTCAGCCAGAACAGCGTGATGTTGTCGAGGACGTCATCGGGTGTGAGGCCTTCCGGTTGCCCGTCAATGGAACGCGCGATCATCTCGTAGCTTTTAGGATCGTGATCAAGCATGAAGGCCGCCAAGCCAACGGGTGAATCATTAAGACCGGTCAACGACTGAGGCCTGTCACCCATCATGATTGCGTAGCCGATGTGTTTGTAGGTGTTGGCGAGTTGATCTGCCGCTTGCTTCTCTTCCGCAGAAAGACCACTGGGTACCGGGTCGCCGCGAAATAACGCGGCATCAAGTTCAGGCGGGATGACGCCAGGCATGTTCGAATGAATACCGATCAAGCCAGGTGGCGCCTTTACAGCCATCAGATCGACAACGATAGAACCCCAATCACCACCTTGCGCCCCGTACCGGGTGTATCCGAGACGCTTCATCAGCTCGATGTAGGCATCGGCGATACGCTCGGGATTCCAGCCGGGCTCGGTCGGTTTTTCCGAAAAGCCGTAACCCGGCATTGATGGAATGACCAGGCTGAACGCATCGGAGGCACTGCCGCCGTGCGCCGTAGGGTCAGTAAGTGGCCCGATGACTTTCATCAATTCGATGATCGAGCCAGGCCAGCCGTGCGCCATCAGCAGCGGTAACGCGTTCTCGTGTTTGGAGCGGACGTGAATGAAATGTATATCCAGTCCATCGATCTGGGTGATGAAGTTTGGAACTGCGTTTATTTTGGATTCGATTACTCGCCAGTCATATTTTGTCGCCCAGTGTCTGGCCAGTTTCTGGATCGTCGCCAGTTGCACACCTTGCGAGGAGTCATTGACGGTTTCCTTGTCCGGCCATCTCGTTGCTTCGATACGTCTGCGCAACTCTAAAAGTTCTGACTCTTGGGCGCTGAAATGAAAGGGGCGTATTTCAGCTGAAACACTTTCTGTTTTTGTCGAAGTATTAGTCACAGCTTCAGTCCTGATTGATAAACCGAGTAACCCTAACGGTGCAGCCGCACATGCCACTGCCGCAGCGCCGCAAAACTTACGTCTGGTGAGAGAAAGTTGTTTGATCACGACGTCTGAACATTAAACGCAACGTCGATGTTGCCGCGCGTCGCCTTCGAGTAGGGGCACATCTGATCCGCCGCATGGGCGACAGCGCAAGCGACCTCATGCGGCAGACCTGGCAGCCGTACATCGAACCGGGCCTGCAGAAGGTAAGCGTTCCCGGTTTGACCCAGATCGATCTCGATATCGACGGACATGTCGGCTGGAAGCGTCACCTTCAACTCTTTGGCCGCAAGGCCAACGGCTGCGATGTAGCAGGCCGACCATGCCCCGGCGAACAACTGCTCGGCCGTCGGGTGCGGTTGAGTGGCGGCGAATAGGTGGGCGGTTTTGGCGCTTCCGGGCGTTGAGAGTTCGATGTCGAGGTTGCCGTTGTGCCCACGCGGGGTGTTGCCGGCACTGCTCAGGGTGGTGTGAGTTTTGCCAGTAACCAAGACTTTTTCGATGTTGCTCATTGTGATTCCTTGAAGTTTTTATAAGATTTCAAATAGCAGAAAAGATACGTAACTATCTGACAGCATTGATTTTATAGGCACGAACAAGGCATCGAGAAGAACGGAAAAACCGATCACCTTCGGCTTTTCCGTCCACCACCGCTCGTCGCCAAGTCGCAACGTGCGCTTTGACTTCATTGGGTCTTTGGGGGAATATTTATACATCGCATGCGATCTTATCGATCACGATAATCAGCCATTGCCATTTGGAGACTCAGCCATGAACACCGGAAGCAGCCACACACTGTTTATTACTGCCGATCACGCTTCCCATGGCCACAACGGCAACAACTGGATCACTGCTTCATGAAACTGATCCAGCTTCGAGCCTTCTGCTCAGTGGTCGACAAGGGCAGTTTTCGTTCAGCGGCACGCGAGCTGGACGCGGCCCAGAGCACGCTGACCGAGTCGGTTCAAAGTCTTGAAAGAGAACTGGGGGTCACCTTGTTGGTGCGCTCAAATCAGGGCATCAGTCTGACCCTGGCCGGTAAGGTGTTCCTGACCCGGGCACGCTCGATCATTCTGGATTGCGACCGCGCGGTACAAGACGTCCGACAATGGAATGGAGCGCCCGAAGGTCAGATCGCATTGGGTGTCACCGCGGAACCATTGGCGGTGTGTTTGATGCCGGTCTTCAGCAGTTTTACCCGCAGGTTTCCAAAAGTGCAGTTACACGTCACCGGTGGAGAAACAAAGATGCTGATCGAGATGATCCGCGCTGGCCGGCTCGACTTTGTGATGTGTCCACTGAGTCCCGATGTCTGCGATATCGACCTGCACATCGAGCGTCTTTACAGCTGGAAAGCCAGCGTGATTGCGCGCAAGGGGCATCCAATGGCGGAGGCTCGATCAGTGCGCGACTTGGTCGATTGCCAGTGGATCAGCGTCCGGCCGGCTGGCGTCGTCGGTAGCGCGGAGAAGCATCTGATCGAGCTGTTCAGGGCCCAAGGCTTACCTCCTCCGAAGATCGTGATCACCACCGAATCGCTGCTGGAAATCCTGCACATCATTTCCGAGACGGATTACTTGACCATAGAACCCAGCATGCTTCCCGGCATGAAGCTGTTTTGCTCGTCGCTTATCAGCATTTCGATTCGGGAGCCGTTGGAGTCAGGTGAGGTGTGCTTGATCAGCCGCCGAGTGTCACCCTTCACCCAAGTCACACAAGAGCTGACCAGCATGCTGATTTCTTACTCGCGCTTGCGTCACCGAGCCAAGGGGTGAATACCGGAGCGATTACTTCGACGAACGAAAAGCTACGCCACTCCACGTCTTCATTATACAAAGCACCGGTTTTACCAAGCGGCAGTGGTTGTGCTTGAACCGACATTGCTGCACACACGAAAAGAAGGGTCGTCAGGCAAGCGGATTTCATAATGTTCTGAATCATGAGAGACACCTGAGAAAAATGTTATCTCTAATTTAGTTGTAGACCCCTGTTGTGATAATTCCGCTGAAGCGCATTTCAGTTGATACGCAATGTAACCAATTCACTACGCTAGTCGTGTGTTTCAAACGTACCGTACTGAGACAAAAAGAGGTCGGATTCATCTACGTTTCGGGCATCAGATATGTGTCGAGCCAGGGCCGTGGTCGCAGGAATTTGAAATGCACGGCATTGCTCGACAGAATGGCGCCCCGATCCGGTCCAGGGTGCGGGACATTCGTGGTGAAAAGGAACTGCAGTTGAACGAACAGACATTGTCCATGCGCCTGGAGCGCGTGTCGGCGCATGTGCCAGCAGGTGCGCGCCTGGCCGACATCGGCTCGGATCACGGCTACCTGCCGGTGGCGCTGATGCGCCGTGGCGCCATCGCGGCGGCGGTCGCTGGCGAAGTGGCATTGACGCCGTTCCATTCGGCCGAACGCACCGTGCGCGAGAGCGGCCTGGACCAGCGGATCACCGTGCGCCTGGCCAATGGCCTGGCGGCGATCGAGCCGGCAGACGGGATCACGGCGATCAGCATCTGCGGCATGGGCGGCGAGACCATCCGCGACATCCTCGACAGCGGCAAAACACGCCTGAGCGGCCAGGAACGCCTGATCCTGCAGCCCAACGGCGGCGAGCAGCCACTGCGCCAATGGCTGATGGAAAATGACTACCGCATCCTCTGCGAGGAACTGCTGCGGGAAAACCGCTTCGACTACGAAATTATCGTCGCCGAGCGCGCCGGACCAGTGATGTACACCCCCGAGGAACTGTACTTCGGCCCGCTGCAGATGCAGGCACGCACTCCGGCGTTCCTGGTCAAGTGGCAGCGCATACTGCGCCACAAGCAGCAGACCCTGACCCACTTCGCCCGGGCGCGGCAGGTCGTACCCGAGGAGAAAGTGCAGGACGTCGCCCGGCAAGCCCGATGGATCACCGAGTTGCTGGCTTGAAACGGGTCCAGGGTTTGTACGAACAGTCGCCGAGCGGCGACCAGGCAAGCATCATTCAAGAATTTTCCAGCTGAGCGAAAAACATGAATCGTCAAAAAAAAATAAAGCAGTTATTAAAGGCTCACGCCAAAAAGGCCAGTGCCAAATTGGCACCGGCAAGCAAGTCGAAATACATCAGCAAAGCGGACCGATTGAAACTGGCGGCTGAACCCAGTGAAGACTCAATCATTTCCCCTGAGAGCTGATCAACCCGAGCAGCCACTAATCGTAGAACGGCTCAACCGACACCCGACTGCCGACAAAAAAACTGTCGGCAACCAGTCGCAGTGGCTGGAGGTCCAGGTCACTGGCCTTGTCGCCAATCAGCTGTTGGAAATGTCGATACACCGCCGCGTACTCGCCCTCCTCCGATACGGTCTGGCGCACGCCATCAATGCTCAACAGTGCACCACCGTTATCCAGTCGAAGGAGGCCTTCGGTGCAGCGAATCTCGATGCTCCAGAGTTCATCATGACCGTGGTCGAAGTCGAACTCCGCGCGAACATCGAGGTGGCGCGCGTCAGACATTTTGATGGAAGCGGCAATAGGCGACTGGCAGTTATCGGGGACTCGCAGTTCGGCAGATTCGACAAACAGCGGAAGCGCCAGCAGATGGGTTGCAATCGACAACGCATTGATGCCGGGATCGAAAACGCCCAGGCCTCCGGGTTGCCAGATCCATGCCTGGCCGGGGTGCCATTTGCGCACGTCTTCCTTCCAGTCGATCTGTACGCTTTGCAGGGTACGGGTGGCCAGCCAGTCACGGGCGGCTTCGATGCCGGGCGCGTAGCGTGAATGCCAGGCGAACAAACCGCTGACGCCTTGCTCCTGTGCCTGACTCACCAACGCCATCGCTTCACCCAATGTGGCGCACGGCGGTTTTTCTACCAGCACGTGTTTGCCAGCGGCCAGCGCTTGTTGCACCAGCGCGAATCGTCCTTGTGGCGGCGTGCAAAACGCAATCGCATCGACGTGCGGGCCGTTTTCAAGCAGCTCGCTCAGGGACTGAAAGTTCTCTACCCCGGCGCAGGGCTGCCCTTGCGTGGCGACAGACACCAACTGGAACGCGGGGTTGGCGTTGATAGCAGGGACGTGTTGATCCTGGGCAATCTTGCCATAGCCCACCAGACCGAGACGGATCGGTTGCATCAATGACTCCTGATTTTTTGTTTTATCTTGATACGCGAATCGGCAAGATTACGTTTGTGTAGCGGGGAAGTCATTGATGACGTGCTTACGTTTCATCTGACACGCGAGCTTGAGCACGGGTATCCCAACTGACGAACGCTTTGGGTGGATTGCAGCCCTTCGTGATGGGTAGCAATCGGCCAATTGCTGACCTTGCAGGTCAGCTGCCAGAGGGCCGGTTTTCCACTGCTATGCTGATAACATCTGTTCTTCACTAGAGACGAATAGCATGGCAGCACAGGGCAAGCATTCCCCGTTCACATTCAAGGCGATGGCCTACTGGGCTGGAATTTTCCTTGTCGCCTGGGCTGGCATAAAGCTGCTCGACACTTACTTCGACCAGACATTGCTGGCAGACACCACAAGCTGGCTGCTACGTTTTCTGGATTGGCTTCTGCTGGAAACGCCAATGCCGAATTGGTCGTTGCTGATGATTATCGCGATTTTAATCAGCACTCTGTCTGTAGCGATTTACTACACCCGCACCACTGATGGAGCTTACGGCGAACTACATGAGATAGAGCGAAAAGTTTACAAAATGAACAACCCTCAGTTTCCACGACTGACAGATAACCAAACGCTACTGATGGAGGCTTTGGCCTACCATGCAAACTTCAGAAAAATTGCAAATTTAAACTCGGTTTGCAAACTTGTCTCACTCAGCACGTTAGAAGTCGAAGCCGGTCTAAAGCAACTCCAAGCTAAACGTCTTGTGACGCAAAAAGTGACACGGGGTACGTTCGGCGCCACCACGTTTGAACTGACCTTGGCAGGTAAGGACTATGCGTTAGAGCGATTTGAGCTAACGTAGTTGGAACAATGGACTCATCACGCGCTCGATGACCATGGCCATACCTTCAGCTTTTTCTGGGCCCCGCTCGATGATTTGCCGTTTGCCGACTGTCTCCTGTCTTCCGTCGAGCATTACGGTACCTGACTTCCACGCTGACAGCGCAAGGTTATGTATTGGCTCATGATCAACGGCCAAGGGGAAACCCATGACAACGCAAAAATTAACCATTAAAGACTTGCAGTTGAACGTGTCAATCCGCGGCCAAGGCTCACCGCTGCTC
This sequence comes from Pseudomonas sp. RT6P73, assembly GCF_054897715.1. NCBI lineage: Bacteria > Pseudomonadati > Pseudomonadota > Gammaproteobacteria > Pseudomonadales > Pseudomonadaceae > Pseudomonas > Pseudomonas sp. RT6P73. The sequence continues at coordinate 3,265,815 of NZ_JBUBUV010000002.1, forward strand.
TTGCTCAACGGTCTGGGTGGTTTGATCCGTAGCTTCGATCCCCTGCGCGATGAACTAGTGGACTACAGGACCATTACGTTGGACGTGCCCGGGGTCGGCAAATCGCAAATGCCCCGCTGGCCGATGCGTCTGCCGCGCCATGCCGACCTGATCGCCGAGATGCTCAATCAATTGGGAATCGACCAGGTCGATGTGTTCGGCGTGAGTTGGGGCGGTGCATTGGCGCAAGAATTCACCCTGCGTTACCCGAGCAGGGTGCGCCGGCTGATCCTCGCGGCGACCTCGGCCGGCCCGGCGATGCTGGTGAAACCCGCCGACATCCTGGATTTTTTTGGTACGAGAAAAAGCGCCAAACTGCGCAAGCAAGAAGGCTCGCGCAATTCGATACAGACGCTGCTGCGCTTCGGTGTGGTGAACGGCATGCTCACGGTCAACCCGCGAACCTATTACCACCAGCTCACCGCCCTGGTCGGCTGGACCAGCTTGCTGCGGTTGTTCCGTCTGCGCCAGCGCACGCTGATCCTCACCGGCGAGCGCGACACCCTGGTGCGGCTGTACAACGCGCACATACTGCGCCGCACCATTCGCCGTGCTGAACTGCACATCCTGCAGGGCGAGGGACATTTTTTCGTGGTGACCAGCGCCAGGCGAACCGCTGAAGCGATTCGCGAATTCCTCTGCCAGCAGCACGGCGACGAAGAGCCAACGCTACTCTGCCAACCGTAACCGCAACCGGCTTCGATGGGATAAGCCTGCTTGCAAGGCAAATGCAACTATCACGGTAGATGGCGCGGAAAAGCTGCTCAGGCCGCCGCCGGAAAACATCAACGCAAGACCCAATGCGGTGGCGCCAAACCAGGCCGTCAAGCCCACCGGGTTAAACGCGACCACCCGTTCGAGCGCTGCCACGTCACTGCGCCCGTAGAGAATCTGCGCCAACGCCACACCCACCCAGGCCACCACGAAAATCCCCTGATAGGCCAACGCCTTGAGGAGGTAGGCAAACACGTCTGCGAGCATCAAGCCGTAGACAATCACCCCCACCGCCACTGCCCACATCAGGTACGAACCGCGAAGGCCAAATCGACCAAAGAACGCCTGCATGTTCAGAGTCGCCAAGTAATAGTTGGCGGTGTTGATCCGCGTTTGCGTGGCCCAGACAAACAGCAATCCCCACAGGCCCATCAACTGCAAAATCGCCATCACCACCGAGACTTCGTTCAGCGCGCCTTCGTGGGGAATGCTGCTGACCAGGTAAATGCCCGCCGCGCCGTTGAGCAGAAACGTCACTGCGTAGAACGGCATGCCGAAGTTCCAGCGACCGTGGTACTCGGCGTCTTCAGGCTTGCCGAAACGCGCATAGTCGAAGGTGAACAGCATCAACACCCAGACGCCCATGTAGGCGACAAAACAATCCCACCAGCCGAATGCACTCGGCGTTGCCGGGCCGAAATCCAGCCATTGCGGCTGGTAGCCATAACGGCTGATCGATAGCCCCACCGCCACCAGCAAACCACCGAGGTACACCGGCAACAACACGCCGTTGAGCTTGTCCAGCCAGTGCTGCACGCTGCCCAGGATCATCGGCACGCTGTAGAGCACCACCGCCAATGCCGCCAGCGGATAGACCAGCTCCGGGTACAGGTGATTGAGCGCGACGGCGATCACCGAACCTTCGAACACCGCGTAATAGATCGCGGTCGAGAAGAAAATCAACGTCGCCAGGCACGCCCCGGTGCTGCCGAACAACAGCCGTGAAAACAACGCCACCGACAAACCGCTGCGAATCGCAAAGCGGCTGAGCACGCTGTTCACCAGTCCATAACTGATCACCGACAGGACCATGCCGATCAGCGCATTGCGCGCACCGAACGACAACGCCAATGAAGCACCCACCACGATGTAAAACATCGCACTGCACACCGCCCACCAGGCCATGGTCAGGGACAGTCGACCCATGCGCGCTTCGGTGGGAACAGGATGATGCGCCGGGTCTTGCCCGGTTTGACTCGATTGCGATAAAGCAGCCATATGCGTGAACTCCAAAACCAGTCAAAGGTTGAAGCGCGAGCAGCCGTCACCGCACCGAAGTGCGGCGTTAGCGTACCGTTTGGCATGGCCCGCGCTAGACGGCGGGCAGAATCAGGAAGGGAACAGCTTGCTCAGGCAGCTGAGTTTTTTCTTATAGGAACGTCGCGCTTCCAGCGCCTCTTCCAGGGTTACCGCGACAAAGCGGGCCTTCTGGTTGGGTTGCATCTGGCCGATCAAATCGAGGTCGGCGCTGATCACTGTACCAATCATCGCGTAGCCGCCACCGGACACCGCATCACGGTGCAGCACGATGGGTTCGAGCCCGGCGGGCACCTGGATCGAGCCGATCGGGTAGCAACTGTCGACGATGTTCGACGGATCGGAACCGGCGCCGAACGGCTGCTCCCGGGGCTGAAAGCTCAGCGCGCTGCCGCCCTTGAAGCGATAGCCGATGCGGTCGGCTTCCGAACCGACCGTCCACGGCTCGGCAAAAAAGCTCTTCGCCGCCGATTCGGTCAAGCGGTGGTAGTACAAACCGGGCACCACCCGCAGGGTGATTTCGCCACCTAATGATTGCCGTAACGCCATGGGCAAACTGGCCCCGGCGCGGCTCTTGCCACTGGCGATGCCCACCTGCAATTCGTCACCTGCAATCAGGCGTCGCCCCTGAAAACCGCCGAGCGCGCCCAGCGCATAGGTGGAGCGACTGCCGAGCACCACTGGCACATCAATGCCGCCGGCCACCGCCACATAAGCGCGGGCACCAGCCTTGGGAAAGTCAAAGCGCAGCACTTGCCCGGCCTTCACGGTGAACGCGGTGTCGTGGTGCATTTCAATGCCATCGACCCGTGGCGTCATGTGCGCGCCGCTGACCGCCACCAATGCATCCTGCTGAAACTCCAACTCAGGCCCCAGCAGCGTGCATTCCAGCGCCGCCAAACCTGCCGGGTTGCCGACCAGTTGATTGGCCGCGCTCAAGGCGTATTGATCAAGCGCGCCGGACGGCGGAATGCCCAAGTGGTAATACCCTTCGCGGCCCAGGTCTTGTACCGAAGTGGCGAGGCCGGGTTTGAGGACCTTGATCATGCCAACACCTCCTGCAACGACTTGGGATAGCCAACGGGATCGGCAAGGAACGCGTCCAGCGAAAACTCCACCGGCCGAATCCGTAGATCAAAGCAACCGGCTTCCACTTCGGCCACCGCGTGGTCGTAGGCTTCACGGTCCATCGGTTTGAACTGCACGATGTCGCCTGGACGGAAAAACACCATGTGCTCTTTGAGGTACGCGAGGTTCTGTTGCGGGTCGTAGATCGGCGCGGGCGTGACGCCAAACATCTGATAACCGCCGGCGCCGCGCACTGAGTAAATGCAACCAAAGCAACCGCCGTGACCAAGGGTCAATTTCGGTGTGTCGGTGCGCGGGCGCAGGTACTTGGGCACCTGCAACTGACGCTCGCGCTCGACCATCTGGAACATGAATGGCAACCCGGCAACGAAGCCGACCATCGAGACAAACCACGGCGCCCCACTGTGGGCCGCGATGAATGCATCGACGTCGGCCAGACCGTTGATTCGTGCGGCGTATTCCAGGTCCGTGGCGCTCGGGTCTTGATGGCGGTCGCGAAAACGCATCAAGGTTTCGTGGGTCCAGGGGTCGTTGTAGAGCACGGGAATCTCGATGATCCGCGTGTGCAACGTGCGCTCGGCGACGGCCCCGGCCTCGGCGATTTTTACCGCTTCGAGCAAGGTGTGAGGGGCGATGCGATCCGGGTCGAAACGAATCTGGAATGACGCGTTAGCCAGGCAGATATCGAGCACGCCATCCAGCGCCAGCCGTTCCACGGCGCGGGTGACGGCCAGGCCTTTGAAGAACGCGTCCAGGGACATGCTGTCGCTGACTTCGGCAAACAAATGCTCATCGGCGCCAAAGCTGTAGCGGATGGGATTACTCATGCTTCACCTCCGCTGCGGCGCTCGGCCAGCCAGGTTTCCAGGGTGCCGGTGTGAAAGTCGGCGCTGTGCAGCCACGGTTGTTCCAGCAATTCACCGTGTAACGCCAAGGTGTTGGCCATGCCGGTGAGCGTGGTGTGCGCCACCGCCATTCGCGCTCGGGCCAGGGCTTCGGCGCGATCCGCACCGTGAACAATCAGTTTGGCCAGCAGCGAGTCATAGTACGGCGGCACGCGGTAGCCTTGATACAGATGCGTATCGACGCGAATGCCCTCGCCATTCGGCCAGATCAGTTCCTCGACCAGGCCTGGACTCGGGAAGAAATCCCGCGCCGGGTCTTCAGCGTTCAGGCGCATCTGCAGGGCGGCGCCGTTGAGTCGGATGTCGCTTTGCTTGAAGCCCAGCGGCTCGCCGCCAGCAATGCGCAACATGGCCTGGACCAGGTCGATGCCCGTGATCAGTTCGCTGACCGGGTGCTCCACCTGAATCCGCGTGTTCATCTCGATAAAGAAGAACTCACCGGTAGCATCGTCATACAGGTATTCCAGGGTGCCGGCGCCCTTGTAGCCCAGGGATTCAGTCAGGCGCACGGCGCTGGCGCACAGCGTTTCCCGTTGCTGCTGGCTGAGGACCGGCGACGGCGCTTCTTCGAAGATTTTCTGCCGGCGCCGTTGCAGCGAACACTCGCGTTCAAACAAATGCACGGCGTGCTGACCGTCGCCCAGCACCTGCACTTCAATATGCCGGGCCCGGCTGATAAACCGCTCCAGATACACCGCGCCGTTGCCAAACGCCGCTTGGGCTTCGCGCTGGGAACGGGGGAATTCTTCGCTCAGTTGCTCGGCGTTTTCCGCCAGCCGAATACCGCGCCCGCCGCCACCAGCTGAAGCTTTGATCAGCAGCGGGAAGCCAACGGATTCGGCAGCCTTGAGCGCCGATTCAACGTCGAACAGTTCACCCGGCGAACCCGGCACCACCGGCACGCCAGCGACTTGCGCCGTGCGCCGCGCCTCGGCTTTATCGCCCATGCGCCGGATCGTCTCCGCGCTCGGGCCGACGAAAATGGCGCCGGCAGCCATCACTGCTTCGGCGAAATCGGCGTTCTCCGACAGAAAGCCGTAACCGGGATGCACTGCGTTGGCGCCAGTGGCTTTCAAGGCGCCGAGCAAGGCCTCAACGTTCAGGTAACTTTTGTCGGCACGGGCCGGGCCGAGAATGTGCACCTCATCGGCCATGCGCGCAGCCTGGGAATCGACGTCCGCCTCGCTGCACGCGGCAACGGTGGGAATGCCCAGTTCCTTGGCAGCGCGGATAATCCGCACGGCGATCTCGCCACGGTTGGCGATCAGCAATTTATGAATGGCGTGGGTCATGATCGCGCCCTCACTCGTCGTCGAGTGTTGCGACGACTTGACCCGGCTCCACCGGATCACCGTCTTCTACCAAAAAGGCACTGAGGCGACCGGCCGTCCCGGCGGTCAGTTCGGAGAACTGCTTCATGACCTCGATAAGACCAATCACCGTGTCGGCGCTGACCTGCGCGCCGACCTCGACGAAGTTCGCCGATTCCGGGGTAGCTTTGCGGTAGAAGGTCCCCGGCAACGGGGTGATTACAGTGTGTTCGGCCATGTCTGTTCCTCTTGGAATAGTTGTAGAAAGGCAGGCAAAAGGTAAATCGGTGGGCATTCCCTGGCGTCTGTGTGCCAGGTGTTTTCGTTCGGTCTCAGCGCGGTGCTCGGACCTCTATGCCCGCGCCATCAAGTGCATGACGCGTGGCTTGGACCAACGCCAGGGCACCCGGCGTGTCGCTGTGCAAACAGATGGAATCGAATTCAATCGCCAGGTCTTCGCCCTCGACGGTGCGCACCACGCCTTGTTGGCAAGCACGCAGCACTCGCTTGGCGACGTGGCCCGGGTCGTAAGCCCGCACGTTTCGGGTGAAGACGATGGAGCCGCTGAGGTCGTATTCGCGGTCGGCGTAGAACTCGCGGATTACCGGTTGGCCGAGTTCCGTGGCAACCCGCCAGATCACCGAATCGGGCATGCAATACAGCAGCAACTCCGGTTCCAGACGTTGGAGGTTCTCCACCAGCAAACGGGCGGCCTCTTCGTCTCGGGCCAGGTGCATGTAGAGCGCGCCGTGGGGTTTGATGTGTTGCAGAGCCACGCCTTGAACCCGGGCGAGTTCACGCAAGGCGCCCAACTGATAGAGCATGTCGTCGACCAGTTCCTGGGCCGGCGCATTGATGTGCCGACGGCCAAAACCAACCAGGTCGCGAAACCCCGGATGCGCGCCGATGGCCACGCCCAGGCGCTTGGCCTGCTCGACGGTGCGACGCATGGTGCTGGGGTCGCCGGCATGAAAACCGGTGGCGATGTTGGCCGAACTGATAAAGCCCATCAGCTCATTGTCGACGCCATCGCCGATGGTCCAGGGGCCAAAGCCTTCGCCCATGTCCGAGTTGAAATCTACTGCCTGCATGACGCTTGCTCCCGACGCTTGTGACTTCATGCAGGCCAAGTTAGATTCCTGTTAACCCCTTGGGAAGATCTATTATCAGATGGGGTATCTTCTGAAAAACAGATAACTCGTCACCCGGAGTGCTCATGTCCCTGACCCTGCGCCAAGTCCGTTATTTCGTCGCCACCGCAGAGATCGGGCAAATCTCTCAAGCCGCGATTCATTTGAATATTTCCCAGTCGGCGGTGACCACGGCGATCAAGGAACTGGAAAGCATCCTCGGCACGCTGTTGTTCCAGCGCTCGGCCCAGGGCATGAGCCTGACCGACGCCGGGCGGCACTTTTTGAATCGGGCCTATGTGATTTTGCGCAGCGTCGATGACGCGTTGAACAGCCCGTTGCCGGACATCCGCGCCAGTGGTGTATTGCGCTTGGCGGCGAGCTACACGGTGATCGGTTACTTCCTCCCGCACCACCTGCAACGGCTTGAACACTGGCATCCGGACGTGGCCATCGAAGTCCACGAACAAGAACGGACGGCCATCGAGCAGGGTCTGCTGGAAGGTCGATTCGACATGGCAGTGGTGCTCACCGCGAACCTCACCCACCCGGACATCGTCTCGGAGATTCTCTTCAACTCCGAGCGCCGGTTATGGCTACCCAGCCGCCATCCCCTGTGCGAGCGTTCGGCAGTCAGCCTCGCCGACGTTGCGAAGGAACCTTACATTCTGCTGACCGTTGACGAAGCCGAACAAAGTGCCATGCGCTACTGGGAACACGCGCGACAGCAGCCAAACGTGCGGGTGCGCACCAGTTCAGTCGAAGCGGTGCGCAGCATGGTCGCCAATGGCAGCGGCGTGGCAATCCTCTCGGACTTGGTGCACCGCCCCTGGTCACTGGAAGGAAAACGCATCGAAACCCTGACAGTCACCGACAAGGTGACGCCGATGAGTGTCGGACTGGCGTGGCATCGCGAGCGCGAATTCAGCCCGGCGATGCAGGCGTTTCGCAACTATTTCCACGATGCATTTCTGGCGCCGCAACAGCTGTCTGCGCGACGCTGAAATCAGTCAGTTCGTGTGAGTAAGCGCTGGCCTTTTCGGATGACTGTTTTTTAATTAAAGCCCGTGACCTCCTCGTCAGGCGCGTCGGTGATCGACGCGCCGCTGCTGCTATGTGCGCTCAGGACTTTACGAAGGCCAAAAGGTCAGCATTCAGCCGCTCCTTATGGGTATCGGTAATGCCATGGGGCGCACCTTCATAGACGATCAGCTTGCTGTTCTTGATCAGTTTCGCCGAGGCACGTCCCGCCGCGTCGATGGGGACAATCTGATCGTCGTCTCCGTGAATGATCAGCGTCGGCACGTCGAACTTCTTCAGATCCTCGGTGAAGTCGGTTTCGGAAAATGCCTTGATGCTGTCATAGGTATTCTTGTGGCCGCCGAGCATCCCTTGCATCCACCACGCGTTGATGACCCCTTGCGACGGCGTCGCGCCGGGACGGTTGTAGCCGAAGAACGGCCCGCTCGGGATATCGATGAACAGCTTCGAGCGGTCGGCAACAAAACCGGCGCGAATGCCGTCGAATACGGAGACGGGCAACCCTCCAGGGTTGGCCTCGGTTTTGACCATCAACGGCGGCACCGCTGAAATCAGTCCGACCTTTTTGACCCGCTGGGTCCCGTGACGCCCGACGTACCTCGCCACCTCGCCGCCGCCCGTGGAGAAACCGAACAGGGTCGCGTCCTTCACATCAAGGTGGTCGAGCAATTGCGCCAGGTCATCCGCGTAGTGGTCCATGTCGTTGCCGTCCCAGGGTTGGCTGGAGCGGCCATGACCGCGCCGGTCGTGGGCAATGCAGCGACAGCCGTTGGAGGCCAGGTGAAACATCTGCGATTCCCAGCTATCGGCGTTCAGTGGCCAGCCATGGCTGAAGACAACAACCGGACCTTTGCCCCAATCCTTGTAATAGATGTCTACGCCTTCTTCGGTGGTGAAGGTACTCATGGTTTTGTGCACTCCCTTGGAGGTTTTCTGTGTGGAAGCGGGCAGACCGACGCCCGTGTACACCGTACCAGCGCCTTCGCGCCCACTCATCAATGCCACGCCGTTCAAGTCGACCACGTTGAGTTGCCAGTCGCGTTGCTGCCGCGTGCGCAAGACATAGCGCCCCTGCACGCCGTACAAAGCCTCTTCGAATTCATCGAATTGCGAGCAGTTGAGCTGCATCGCCGCACCTCACTGGTCCTGAACAGTGAAAGGCAGCCTCCGTGCCAGATCGGTCCCGGTAATCAGCATAGACGACGAAAACGGCGGGCAAATGGCCGACCATGGCCGCCCATCTGCCTCCCCGACGTCCCAAAGCGTATCTCGACGCATCAAAATAATTTGAACCGCTTTTGGACGCGCTCGCCTAATGATCAGCTTGTGGCGAATCGCACAGGCAATTGTGCCAATACCGGCATACTCCGAGAGGTGGTCAACGTGGCTAAAGACGAGAAAAGCAAAGGTGACGCTTCGAAAGCCAGCAAGGAATTGAAAGACAAGAAGTCATCACCGGCAAAGAAATCAGCTGCGGCCTCGGCTCTTTCGAAATCTTCCGACAAGAAAGACAAGAAAAAAGATGCCGAACCAAAGAAATCTGCAAAAAAAGCTGATAGCAAGCCAGAAAAGGCTAAGAAATCAGAGAAGGCAGAAAAGCCGGCGAAAAAGAAAAAGTGACATCTGTTATCTGCTAGGGCTTTACGCCCTAGCTTCCTCAGGCTGTGTTGCCTTCGATAGTTATCAATAGCCGTAAGATTTCAGGCTTGGTTGGGGTCTACAGCTTGATAGCACATCCTTTCTACGACTCACGACCGCTTCAGCCAGAAACAGCCGCTCGAAAGCCGCTTGCGAAAATCAAGTCGGAGCTTCGGATGATATGTTTGTGCTTTGATCATGAGCCAATACATAACCTTGCACTGTCAGCGTGGCCGTCAGGTACCGTAATGCTCGACGGAAGACCGGATGACAGTCGGCAAACGGCAAATCATCGAGCGGAGCCCAAAAAAAACTGAAGGTATGGCCATGGTCATCGAGCGCGTGATGGGTCCATTGCGCCGGCAAAGGTGCCTCCGTGAAACACAGCTGAAATGACCATATCTGGTCGAGATGCCCGGCGTTCCAGCACCCCATATCGCTGACAACCGAGGCGGCTTCTATGCCTGATTCTTCCCTTAATTCACGCAGAGCGGTCTGAGCTGGAGTTTCACCTTTCTCGATTGTCCCTTTGACCAGTTGTACGCCTGCTATTGGATGGCGGAACAGAAGGATGTGTGCGCCAGGAATACTGGAGAGGATGACGGGGCAAGCCTTGTTCGGTGACATGGCGATTTCCTTATCGGCAATGAAGCACACATCTTACGACCTTATCCTTTGCGCAAGCGGCCAGATATTCAGATGTCCGCTTTGGGTCGATATCAGCCCCTGAAGATCGGTAGCGTCCAGACGTTGAAAGCGAGCGCTTACACGTTTAACGTCGCTGTTTAACGACACTCCGCGTTACTTCCCAAAGGCTACAAATCCTTGCGCCGTTGCCTACGGTTCCGCCAGAATCCGCTGGCTTGTGCGCTTTGCCCCCTCGCCTCTATTGTTTCCTTGCCACTGCACATCAGTGGTCGGGTTTAGTAGCCCGGATTAAGTGACAACGGTTGCACAAGTTCCATTCAGTCAGGTATCCGCCTGCACTCCATGGTGGCTGTGCGCTTGGCGCCCTCGGGCGCGCCGGTTTTTTGTTGCTTATCCGGTCTACTAACTCGCGCACAGCTGCCACCCTCTCGTTTAGTAGCGAGATGGTTGCGGCCTCACTAAGAGAGAAAGCAACCTATGTTCAAGATTACTCCCAACCCACCGGACACAGATCCGGCCTCCCCCTACGAAACCCTAGATTCAAAAAAACTGCACGAAGCCGCCGAGCGCGCTCAATTTCTACCTCAATCCGGCGGCGCTCATGAAAACACCACGCAAACCCAGCACCATTTACATGATTGCCCCGGATGTCGATGACGAAACTTTGCTGGTGCAAGCGTGTGAGTCCATGGCGTCGGCCAGTGTCATGGCCAGCGACATTGCAGGGCTGATGGAGGGCTCCCACCGCAACACCTTGCTGGCGCTTCAGCAGGTCATCATGCTCGGGGAACTGGCGGTGAATCGAATGCTCGACAACCACGTTCCACCCGCTTAATCACGGAAGGCCGTGAGGCGAAGGTATTGCGCCTTCGCTTCACTCCCGATCAAGCCACCGGCTGATGACTGGTCACACAGTGAATCCCCCCGCCTCCCGCCGCAATGGCGTCGATATTCAACTGCACCACCTCTCGGTCCGGGTACAGCTGCGACAACAATTCAAACGCTTTCGCATCCGCTGAACGATCACCAAACTCAGGCGCAATGACCGCGCCATTCACCAGAAAGTAATTGATATAACCCGCAGCAAAGTCCGGGTTGTCGCGGTTGAACTGGCTCTTGCGTGGATTGAGCGGCGGCGACAGGGTATGCACTTGCAGCTTTCGGCCGTCGGCATCGGTGGCGTTTTTGAGGATCTCCAGATGCGCCAATGTCACTTTCCGGTCGTATGAATCGGGGTCGTTGTCGAGGTTGGCGACTACAACGCCGGGCTTGACGAAACGCGCGTAAAAATCGACATGAGCATCGGTGATGTCCTTGCCTTTGATGCCCGGCAGCCAGATGATTTTGCGTAAACCCAAACGCTCTTTCAGTTCCTGCTCGACCTCAGCCTTGGTCCAGTCGGGGTTGCGGTTGCGATTGATCCAGCTGCTTTCGGTCATGATTCCTGTACCGTGGCCATCCACTTCGATGCCACCGCCCTCGCCCACCAGTTCGCTGCGCAGGTAACGGGCATCCGCAGTGTCGGCCACCAAAGCGGCCAGTTGCGCATCCTTGTCATGCTGCTGCTTGTTGCCCCAGCCGTTGAAGTTGAAATCCACCGCGCCGAGCCCGCCTTCGCCGTCGATGACGAAATTGGCGCCGATGTCGCGCATCCAGATGTCGTCGAGTTCAGTGGTGACGTAGGTGATGTTGGTGGTGCCGCACTGTTGTTCGGCCAGGCTCCGTTCACGCTGACGGCAGAACACGGTGACCGGTTCATGGCGGGCGATGGTGCGGGCGATCAGGCCAATGGCCGTTTGCACATGGGGCGTGAAATCCTCCCAGATAACTTTCTGTGCGCCGAACGCGATGAAGGCCCGCTCGTGTCGGTCGCCCTCATCCGGCATGCGCCAGCGACCTTGGGTCGCCGCGTGCACTGGCGTAAGGCTGAAACCGATGGAGGCAGCGGCGCCGAGACCGGCAATGACCGACACTTGTTTGATGAAATCCCGACGCGTCCGCATGTGTGGATCCTTGTGTGAAGCACTCATTTTGCGGTGGCCGTCTTGAACTTGGTCCAGGTGCGCATCCGCGCGCGCATGTCGGATTGTGGAATGTCCTTGCCCGGAATCAGCCGCGCATAGGTGGCGTCATCGAGGTAGATGTCCGGGTTGTTGCGCATCGTCGCATCGACGTCCGGCCGGGCCTTGGCGTTGGAGGTGGGGTAACCGGTGAAGTTGCTGATGGCGGCCATGTTCTGCGGGCGCATGACGAAATTGATGAACGCGTAGGCGTACTCCGGGTGTTTGGCGTCCACTGGAATCGCCATGGTGTCCATCCACACCGTGGTGCCTTCGCGGGGAACGCGGTACTCGAACCTGGTGTGCTTGCCGGCGCTGTCCGACGTCCGTTGCGCCTGGGTCATGTCGCCGCTGTAGCCGAGAGACAGGCACAGGTTGCCGTTCACCAGATCGGTCACCGGTTGCGACTGGAACTTGCGAATGTACGGTCGCAGTTTCATCAGCAACTCACTCGCTGCGGCCAGGTCTTCAGGCTTGGCACTGCGTGGCTCGCGGCCCAGGTAATTGAGCACCACCGCCAGCACTTCGTCCGGCGAGTCGATCATCGAGATGCCGCAGTCGGCAAATTTCGCAGCCAGTTCCGGTTTGAACAGCATGTCGAGGCTGTTGACCGGGGCGTCCGGTGAACGCTGTTTGATCTGCTGATCATTGTAGGTCACGCCGATGGTGCCCCACGTGCAGGGGACGGTGGCCTTGCTCGACGTTTCATACCGCCTGCGCAGCTTCTGCAAGCCGGGTTCGATGTCATCCACAGCGGTGAGTTTTGAGCGGTCCAGCGGCAGCAGGCTGCCGGCGCGCATCAAGCGTTCGGCGACGGTGTCGCCGGGGAAAATCAGGTCATAACCGCTGTTGCCTGCGAGCATCTTGGCTTCCAGCGTTTCGCTGCCATCCATGACGTCGTAGATCACCTTGATCCCGGTTTCGGCAGTGAATTTGGCCAACGTGTCTTCGGCGAAGTAATCGGCCCAGTTGTAGAGCCTCAGGGTTTTCTCTTCGGCATGCAGCGACGACGAAGCGATTGCCAATCCCAAGGCGCCGAGCAACAGCTTGTGGGGAATGCTCATGTCAGACTCCTTGAGTGTTCCAGCGTGCATGAAGGTGCCGACCGTCCTGACTCAACAACGCCCCGTACATGTCCGGGCGACGGTCGCGGTAGATGCCCCAGCTCAGGCGCTCTTCGCGGATGGCTGCGAGGTCCAGGCTGTGGACCAGCACGCCGCTGGTGTCGCGGTCGGCCTCGGCGAGCAACTTGCCCTTGTGGTTGCAGATAAACGACGAGCCGTAAAAGCTCATCTGCAAGTCCGGATCGGTGGTCGCCACTTCCCGGCCGACGCGATTGGCCGCTATCACCGGCAAGATGTTGGCGGCGGCATGGCCACGCATGGTCATCTGCCAGTGGTCACGGGAGTCCAGCGTTGCGCAGCCCGGTTCAGAGCCGATGGCGGTGGGAAACAACAAGACTTCGGCGCCCATCAATGCCAGGCAACGAGCCGTTTCAGGGAACCACTGATCCCAGCAGATCCCCACGCCGATGCGCCCGAACGCCGTGTCCCAGACACGAAAACCGGTGTCGCCGGGGCTGAAGTATTCCTTCTCCTGGTAACCGATGGCGTTGGGGATGTGGGTCTTGCGATACACCCCCAGCAAGCGCCCGTCGGCATCGGCCACGCTCAGGGAGTTGAAGTAAGCATTGCCGGCCTTTTCGAACCAGCTCAGCGGCAGCACCACGCCCAACTCTTTAGCCAATGCAGCAAAGCGCTTGAGCACATGGCTGTCCCGATACTCTTCGGCCAACTCCAAATGCTTATGGCTTTGTTCGATGCAGAAATACGGCGTGGAACAGCTCCTGCAACAGAATGACCTGGGCGCCCTTCGCCGCCGCCTCACGGACCCATTGCTCGGCCTGATCGAGGTTGTGCGGCAAGTCCCAGGTGCAAGGCATCTGGGTGGTGGCAATCGTCAACAGGGTCATGGCATCACTCCTGCACTGGCCAGGCCGGCTGCTGCTGGGTGATGCAATGCACCCCGCCACCGCCATGGGCCAAGTGATTGATCCGCACCGGCACCACCTCGCGCCCCGGGAACGCCTGAGCCAATACTTCGGCCGCTGCGTTGTCGGCGTCGATGCCATAGGCCGGCATGATGATCGCGTTGTTGGCGATGTAGAAATTGGTGTACGAGGCACAGAACACTTCGGCTTCGGTGTCCACGGCGTCGGTGGCTTCATAGAGCTCGATCAGCTCGAACTTGCGCCCTTGGGCATCGGTGGCCAGTTCCAGCACGCGACGGTTTTCCCGTGCAACCTCGGCGTACACAGAGTTCTTGTCGTGGGTGGCGTCCACCAGCAACACGCCAGGGCGAGCGAATGCACACACGCCATCGACGTGGCCATCGGTCATGTCGCCCGTCACGTAGTCCGGATCGCCCGGCAGCCAGATGGTTTTTTTCACGCCCAGCAGACGCGTGAAAATCTCCTCGATTTCGGCCTTGGTCATGCCCGGGTTGCGATTGAGGTTGAGTAACACCGACTCGGTGGTGATCAGCGTGCCCTCGCCGTCGACATGAATCGCGCCGCCTTCGTTACTCAGTGGGGTGCCGAAACACGGCACGCCGAGGCGATTGAGTGCGCGGCGCGCCAGGCTTTCGTCGAGATTATGCAGCGACTTGCCACCCCAGGCATTGAAGCGCCAGCTCACCCCGCCCAGGCCGTATTGCGGATGACAGACGAAGGTCGGGCCGGAGTCCCGGCACCAACTGTCGTTGACCGACAACGGGATCAGTTCGATGTTGGGCCCACACAGCGCTTTGGCACTCGCGACAGCTGACGGGTCGACCACCATTTTCACCGGTTCGAACCGGGCAATGGCGTTGGCCACCCGGGCGAAATCCTCTTGCACCAGCGGCAAGGTGACGCCCCAACCCGACTCCCAGAGCGCCTGATTGTGCGGCCAGACCATCCAGGTCGCGGCGTGCTTGACCCACTCTGCCGGCATCCACCAGCCACTGTTTTGAAAATCGTTCTGCTGCATGATAAAAAGCCCTTTAGTTAAGCCATTGTGTTCAATGAAAACTGCCTTGGCGGTCTATGCATGCATGCTACGGCCGTAAAAACGGGCTAACAAACGACGAATTTTGTAGAAAAGTGATTAGAGGAACTTATCGATATGCTTAAGCACTGGCCTCCGCTCAGCACCCTTCGCGGCTTTGAAGCGGCCGCCCGCCTGGGCAGTTTTCACAAGGCTGCCGATGAGTTGCACCTGACCCAGTCGGCCATCAGCCAACAGATCCGCACGCTTGAGGCGTACCTTGAGCAGCCGTTGTTTTTTCGCAGTGGGCGCAGCGTCAGCCTGACCGATGCCGGGCATGATTTGCTCAGCACGACCCAGGCGTTATTGCAGCAACTGGCGGTCGGCATCCGTCGCCTCGGGCAATACCAGAAGCCCAACCAACTGGTGCTGAACACCACGCCGACATTCGCCCGGCACTGGCTGCTGCCACGCCTGGGAGATTTTCGCCGGCAGCATCCGGAGGTCGATCTGTGGATTTTCAGCACCGATGAAGTCCCGGACATGGCCACCCAGACCATCGACCTCGCGGTGCGCGATGACATCAGCTCCCAGGCCGAGTGCAGCTTCAAGGTGCTGCACGCCGACCGCCTCTATCCGGCCTGTCACCCGGACCTGTTGGCAGTGCCCGTCGAGCAGCGCACCACCCTGCACGGCGAGCGGGAAATGGATTGGAATCATTGGGCCGTGGAGGCTGGCATCGATGTCGGCCAGAAGGATCAGGGGTTGAATTTCTCCGATCCCGGCCTGCTGCTGGACGCGGCCTGCGCGGGCCTCGGCATTGCGCTGGTCAGCCAATTGCTGAGTCGGCCGGCGCGGGACCGCGGACTGTTGCAACCCTTGGTGGAGGACACTATTCGCGGTCCGAACTGGGCTTTGCTGACCCACCGTGACAGCGAGAACAATCCATTGGCGCGAAGCTTTGTCGAATGGTTGCTCAATAACCTGGACGCAGCCAGCCAGACGACGTCAACGCTTGCGACATGAATCGGTGCGAGACAATTGGCCAGTACCCGCAGCCAGTAGTTGGCGAAGTTCACTACCCACAATAAAACACTCCACCCTCTACTCATGCGCGACAGAGCTTTTGCAAGAAACCTTATTAGTTCAAAAAGATTATTCAGTGTATGGTGGCATTATTCAGGCGTCATTTAAGTGACTGACATCCAGATGATCACGATATTAATACCGCCCATCGCGACTGCTGTAACCATTCAATAATTCAAAGACACTGACGAACGGACAAATTACAATAAATCCAATATAAAACAACAGCTTAAGATGCGAACAACAATCAAGTAATACACTGGGGAAAAAGTACAAAACCAGAAAAAGACAGACCACATTTATAAAAGTTTCAAACTTATTTATTAAATAAAAAATCTCATATAACGCTTTAAAACATCTCTCTTCGATGCTAATAATCCGGCCGCTTCCGGGTTTAACAGGCGATCCACCCTCTCACACGAAGTGAACATCAGCGCCCACGCTGATCCCCCGGCATTAATCAAATCCAAATAACACCCACTTGCTCAAGTCTCAATAAAACTTGGGCCTGTAGTGTGCTGCGCACTAAAACTGCGCAAGGAAGACATCATCGCTCGCCAGCATTCAAGGATTAAGATCCTTTCGATTTTCGGTACCCGTCCAGAAGCCATCAAGATGGCGCCTCTGGTCAAAGCCCTCGCTGCGGAACCTGGCATTCATTCGCAGATATGCATCACCGGCCAACATCAAAGCATGCTCAAACAGGTGCTGGATCTGTTCGACCTCAAGGCCGATTACACCCTTGATGTGATGACGCCGCACCAAACGCTGAACTCGCTGACGGCGGCGCTTTACGGGGCAATTGACCCGGTGCTGGAAATGACCTGCCCGGACCGGGTGCTGGTGCATGGCGACACCACCTCGGCCATGGTCGCCGCGATGGCGGCGTTCCATCGCCGCATCCCTGTCGGCCATGTGGAAGCCGGGCTGCGAACCGGTGATATCTACAGCCCGTGGCCAGAAGAAATGAACCGTCGCTGCATCGACCTCGGTGCGGACATGCTGTTTGCGCCGACCCACGAGTCGCGCCAGAACCTGCTCGACGAACGCCTGCAAGGGCGCACCTTCGTGACCGGCAATACGGTGATCGATGCGTTGCAGATGACCGCACGGCGCATTGAGCAGGACGCTGACCTGCGTGCAAGCCTGGACCGGCAGTTCTCGTTCCTGCAGGCCGGTCGCAAGGTCCTTTTGGTGACCGGGCATCGTCGGGAAAATTTCGGCGAAGGCTTTCTGGACATCTGCAAGGCCTTGAGCGAACTGGCTCGGCGCACGGATATCCAGATCGTCTACCCGGTGCACTTGAACCCCAATGTCATGGGCCCGGTCACCGAGCAATTGGGCGGCCTGCCCAACGTGCACCTGATCCAGCCGCTGGATTACCTGGCCTTCGTGCGCCTGATGCAACGCGCCCATGTGATCCTCACCGATTCCGGTGGCGTGCAGGAAGAAGCGCCGTCCCTGGGCAAACCGGTGCTGGTCATGCGTGATGTGACCGAACGCCCGGAAGCGGTTGCGGCGGGCACTGTGCGCCTGGTTGGCACCTCGCCGGGATCGATCATCGCTGGCGTCAACGCGCTGTTCGATGACGACCTGCTGTGGCGTCGTTGCTCCCAGGCGGCCAACCCTTACGGCGACGGCAAGGCCAGTGCGCGCATCGTCGATGCCCTGATGGGCCGCCCAGTGGATGATTTCATCGTGACCGGTCAGCCCTTGCCCAAGTTTCTGCACTACCCGTCAGCGCTGCCTGTGCCCGAGAAAAACTACCCGGCTTTTACCTCTCGATAAACCAGACCGCTCCTCTCCTTATCAGCTCGAGATCTACCTGAATGAAGTCTTCCGTAGCCATCCAAACGGGTGCGCTCAGCGCCCTTGCCTGTGGCGTGAGCCTGCTCGCGCTCATGCCGACCTTCGCCTTGGCCGCGGACAGCCCGCTCACCCAGGCGATCAACCGACTCAACGCCGACACCCGACAAGAGCGTGAGGTGCGCTTGAGCGATCTGGGGATCGACGCACCGATCATCCTCGGCTCCACCGATGCCCGCCGCGAACTGTATCTGCCGGTGCCGGCGGGCGTGCCGCTGACGGATGCGACATTGAATTTCGACGCCAGTTACCTCAATGGCGAAGGTGGCCGCAACACGTTGCTGCTGTCGCTGGACGGTTATCCGGTGCGCGCCCAAGGGCTCAGCGAAGCCCAAGGCGACGCCAGCGCCACGCTGGGCGTGGACAAGAAAGCGCGGGACAATGGCTCGGTTCGCCTGGGCATTGCCTGGTCATCGATCGTGTCCCGTGTGCTGTGCGAAGACGAACGCGCCATCGGCAATGTCCTGCGTATCGAACCGGACACCCGCCTCACTTACAGCTACGACGCCAGCCAGTTGCGGGACGTCGGTGCTGCTTGGACGGCATTGCCTGGCAAACCGAGGATCATGGTCGCACCGGGTACCTTGGCGGCCGAAAGCTACGATTCGGCGTGGCGTCTGGGTGTAGCACTGGAGCGGATTGGCAAGCACAGCCAGATCCTGCCCTTCCCCGCCATTCAAGACAGCGTCGACCTGAACGGCCTGCGCATCCCGGCCGAACTGCAAGGGATTCCCGCGTTCGCCAGCCTCAACGGCCAAGGTCCGCATACCCTGGCGAACCCGGCGGAGATCGGCGCATTGCTGATGTTGGGCCAGACGCCGAATGTCCAGGCGGACTTGGCGGTCAACGACCCGCAGCTGCTCAAGGCGGTCAATGAATCCCTCGATGCGCTGCAAAGCCAGATTCAAAGCCTCGACGCCACGGCAGCCAACGCCTTCACGCAATGGCGTGAACGCCATATCAATGCAGGCCTTGCCGCCGAAGGCACAGACAATGTGCGCCTGGCCTTGGTGGGCACGCGCCCGGTGCTGATGATCGCGCCGCATGCCACCGGCAAGGCGCTGGCCTTGTTCAGTACCGCCTGGAACACATTGGCACGCAGTCGCCAACTGACGGTCAGCGAAGCCCAGTTGCCCTTGAGCACCGACGGCCGTGTGGCCCTGTCGCGCCTGGGCGGCAACCCCGGCGCTATCGACGTGCTGGCCAAATCCGACTGGAGCACTTCATTCCCTCTGGGCAGCGTGGCGTACGACGGTCGCTTGCCGGTGAAGGCTGTGGTTGATGTGTCTGCCGCACCCGGCGCTTCGGACACCGCGCCAGTGGCCTCGCTGTTTCTCAATGATTACCTGATTGGTGCGCAGCAGCTCGTGGCCAACGGTGAAAAGCAACGCATCGAAGCGCGCATCCCGCGTTATGCCGTGGGTGCGACCAACGTGTTGCGCGTGTCTTTCCAGCGCCAGCCAGTGAGTGATCGTTGCCTGGAAACGCCACAAGCCTTCCCGGTGTCGGTGCTGCCGACCAGCCACATCGTGCTGGAAAAAACCGCGCTGGGTGATGACTTCTCCGGCATGGCCGCGCGCTTTGCCGTGGACACGCAACTCCTGGTGCCACGGGCCTACCTCGAGCATCCGGCGAGCAGCCTGCCGCAGGTGATTTCGGTCGCCGATGCCGCCGGTGTCTCGCCGCTGCGGGCGCAATTGAAGGTCGTCACAGACCCGAATGCCTCGGTCACGCTGGACAAGGCTTTCCTCGCCTTCGAGCTGCCGATCAAGGACAGCAAGGAGTCGGTGCAGGTCGATGAGCAGGGTCGCCTGCGCATCAATCACAAGGATCAGGTGTTGCTTGACGTGCATCCGCTCAACCACCTGGCCACGTTGCAAGTGGTGGATGCCGGCGGCCAGCACGGCCTGGTCTATCGCGCCCTGGGCAGTGACGCACCACGCTTCGCCAAACAGATTCTGCTGACTCGCGGTGACGTGGCCATCCTCGGTGACAACGGTGCCCTGACCACCTTCGACACCCAGGACCCAAACGGCAGCCAATTGATCGACAACGAAGAACCCAAGGGCCTGGACGCCTGGCGTACGCCGTCGCTGTTGTGGCTGATTCCGGGTGGCATCCTGTTGGTTCTCATCCTGTTGCTGGCTGGCCGTAACGCCCGTCGCAATCGCCAGTAACGGAACCTTCCGATGACGTCGCTTTATTGGCCCTATTGGCTGGCCCACTACTACAGCTTTCTGGAGATCTCGACCATCGTGGTCGCGATACTGATCCTGATCTCCAGCCTGGACGATCTGTTCATTGACCTGTGGTACTGGTCTCGCCGCCTGTTTCGCAAGTTCACCGCGGATCGAAAATACCGGCCGCTGACCGCCGAGCAGCTGATGGCCAGGGATGAGCAGCCGCTGGCAATCATGGTCCCGGCCTGGCTGGAATACGACGTCATCGCGCCGATGATCGAAAACATGGTGTCGACCCTGGATTACCAGAACTACGTGGTCTTCGTCGGCACCTACATCAATGACCAGCGCACCATCGATGAAGTCGAACGCATGCGTCGGCGCTACAAGCAGCTGCATCGCGTGGAAGTCCCGCATGCCGGGCCGACCTGCAAGGCCGACTGTCTGAACTGGGTCATCCAGGCGATCTTCCTGCACGAGAAAACCCACGGCATGACCTTCGCCGGCGTCGTATTGCACGACAGCGAAGACGTGCTGCACCCGATGGAATTGCGCCTGTTCAACTACTTGCTGCCCCGCAAGGACATGATCCAGTTGCCCGTGGTGTCGCTGGAGCGCAACTGGTACGAATGGGTGGCCGGCACCTACATGGACGAATTCGCCGAATGGCATGGCAAGGATCTGGTGGTGCGTGAAAGCATGACCGACACGGTACCGTCTGCCGGGGTCGGCACCTGTTTCTCCCACCGTGCCCTGCGCGTGCTGGCCGGGGAAACCCAGAACCAGCCCTTCAACACCGACAGCCTCACCGAGGACTACGACGTCGGTGCGCGTTTGGCGAAGGTTGGCATGAACGCGATCTTCGTGCGTTTCCCGGTGCAGTTTCGCGTGCTGCGTAAATCCTGGTTTCGCAAGCCTTACGAATCGACCCTGCGGATGCCGTTGTGCGTACGTGAATTCTTTCCCGACACCTTCCGCACGGCGTTTCGCCAGAAAGCCCGCTGGACACTGGGCATTGGCCTGCAAGGCTGGGAGCAAATGGGCTGGAACGGTTCGCTGGCCAACCGCTATCTGCTGTTTCGTGACCGCAAAGGCGTGGTCACGGCGTTCGTCAGCATCATCGCCTACGTGATTCTGGTGCAGCTGCTGGGCCTGATCGTCCTGCGCCAGAGCGGTTTGTGGGACGTGAGTTTCCCGACGCCGTTCGAAACCAATGGCTTCATCAAATACTTGTTGCTGGCCAACGGTATTGCGCTGGCGTGGCGCATTGCGCACCGCTGCTATTTCACCACCGTGCTGTACGGCTGGCAGCATGGTTTGCTGTCCATCCCGCGCATGGTCGTGGGCAACTTCGTCAACTTCATGGCCGCGTCACGGGCGTGGCGTATGTTCCTGGTCGGCAAGGTCATGAACCGCAAACTGGTGTGGGACAAGACCATGCACGACTTCCCATCCACCGACCTGGTTGCTGCCGCGCCGCGCAAGCTGGGCAGCGTGTTGCTGTCCTGGCAGGCGATCAACGAAACCGACCTGCAAAGTGCCCTCGCCGAACAGAAAACCCGGCACATGCCATTAGGGCGGATCTTGCTCAGCAACGGCTGGCTGGACGATGAGACGCTGGCTGAAGCTATCGCTTTCCAGAACGACCTGCCGCGAGTGTTCGATGTGGCCCACAAGGCGCAGGCGTCGACCCTCAACCTGGGCGATGAATTCGCGCTGCGCTGGCGCGTGGTGCCGGTTGGCTTGAATGCCGACGGCCGAGCACAACTTGCCGTCGCCAGCCCGTTGCCGGCCGAAGGCTTGCAACAAGTCAGCGAGGTTCTGGGCAGCGAACCGGTGCAGCTGATTGCCCGGGAAAGCGAAATCGTCGCGCAGTTGCGTCTACTGAACGTGCGCGATGGCCAAGCGGTGCCGGACGCCCGCGCACCACTGCTGGGTGATCTGTTGATTGAAATGGGCCTGCTGGATCGCGACGTGTTCAACCGCACCATGTTGCAGTACCGCCCGCAGCGTCACGGGCGCATCGGCGACTATCTGGTCGACAGCGGCGTGCTGCCCCGCGCCACCATCGAAAAGGCCGTGGCACGCCAGCACAGCCACTACCCTGCGGAGCTTCCGGCATGAATCGCCCCTTGCTGACCCTCATGGCCACGGGGCTGAGCCTGATACCGACGCTGGCTCATGCCGAAACACTGCCATTGCCGTTGACCGGCCCGGCCTATGTCACCGCCAACGAGGCGTACAGTGCCTACGAGCGCAAAGACTACGACCTGGCCATCGCCAAGGCTCGCGAAGCGTTGCGTCAGCGCGCCGACATTACCCGATTGAACACGCTGATCGTGCTGGCTCAGCGTGACAAGGACCTGCGTGATCATCCCAAGCGCTACGCGCCGTCACGTCACGCCCCAGGCTTCGGCGCCGCGGCCCAGGCCTTCAAGGCCTATGATCGCGATGACTTCGGCGCTTCGGCCCTTTCGGCACGTAAAGCCATCGCTCAGGCGCCCAAGCGCATGGATTATCGACTGCTGCTGATCGAGTCGTTACAACGCCAACAGCATTTGCAGGAAGCAGATCAGGCCACCACCTTGGCATTGGCCGTGTTCCCGGACGACGATACGTTGCTGATGCGTCGCGAAGCGATTCGTCGCCAACTGGCTGCACCGTTGGCGGTCGAGGGTTATCGCGCCCTGGAGCAAGGCCAACTGCCGTTAGCCGTGGATCAGGCCAGGAAAGCGGTCGCCTGGGCGCCGGAAATCGGCGCCAATCAGCAACTGCTGATCAGCGCCCTGCTCGCTTCCAAGGATTACCGAGGGGCCGAGCTGGCCGCGTCCGGTGCATTGGCCCAGGACGATGGGGAAATCGCACCGTGGATTCTGCGCAGCTATGCCCTTGATCGTCAGGGCAAAACAGCGGCAGCCCAGGCTGATCTGAAGCACGCCTTGGCCATCGATGGCCTGCTGGAAACGGAAACCCGCGACATTCGTTTCTTCGCTGCCGACGCCGCGCTGGCCCATGGCGAGCCTGGGCAGGCGCTCGATCAGCTGCAACCATTGGCCGACGACGAAGGCGGCGAAGTGGCCCGCCGACGTACCGCCGCCCGAATGGCGCTGCGACAGAAAAACAATGGCCTGAACGCTATCGCCCAGTTCCCGGCTCCGGCGTTGAACTGTCAGGAAACGGCCTTCGGCCTGGTCTGTGATATCTGGCCGGGCAACCAGCGCGACGGCGGAACCGACAAGGCCGGCCAAGCCTACGCGGCCCTCGCCAGCAAGGACCCCGCCTCGGCGGTCGTCCTGGCGAACGAAGCCATTGCCCGTGCGCCGCAGAATCCGGCGTACCGACGATTGTTAGTCAGCGCCCTGAGTGATCAGAAACGTGTGCCAGAAGCCATCGCGGCGGCCAGCGAAGGTCTGAAAATCACTGGCGATGACGCGCGATTGCTGGCCCAGCGTGGTCGCCTTCGCCAGCAAGCGGGTGACGATGCCGGGGCGCGCAAGGACTTTACTCAAGCCCTGGCACTTGGCAGCTTGCCCGCTTACGAAGAGGCCAGTCTGTATGCCGCCATCGGCCAGCGCCGCACCGCGCGCGAACGGCTGCAACAAGCGCGGGACACCGGCGAACTGGAATCGATGAGCGACCTGCAAATCGCTTACTTGTCGGTCCAGTCCGGCGACGATGACGGTGCCCACGCATCGTTCCGCAAGGCCGATGCCGACACCGGACTCACGCCGACAGCCACGCAGGATGCAGCCTATAACGCGATGCGGGTCAACGACGACGAGCAAGCCGTCAGCTACTTCAAGCGCGTCATCGACGCAAACAACGCCGGTGAACTGGACATGCCTGCGCAGCAACTGTTCGACACCCGTCGCGCGGTGGCCGATGTGTCGCGCACCTGGGGCTTGACCAACACCACCAGTTATCGCGGCAACAGTTCCAGCAGTGGTTTGAGCTCAGCCCCGAGCAGCGGCAGTAACAGCAATGACAGCCTGCAAAACAGCACCGAACTGTCGTGGCGCCCTTTGGGTTATCGCAACGCACGATTTGTCGAACTCTACGGACGCGTCACCGACACGCTGTGGAGCAAGAACAGCGATTCGGATACCGGTTTCGATGCGCTGCAAGGCGCCGTGGGTGTACGGGTCAAACCGTTCACATCGCTGAACGTGATGGCCGCCGTCGAGCGCACGTTCCCCTTGGGATCGTCGGACGTCGACGGTGACTGGCTGCTGCGTTTGGGCTACGGCGCAAGCGTCGGGACCGATCTGCGGGTCGACGCCTCCAGCTGGTGGACCTCGCAGTTGTTCGCTGAAGCCGGTCATTACGTCAACGACTCGCGCGACTATTTCAACAGCGAATGGCAAGTCGGCCGCAGCTACGCAATCGGTGGCGCAGGCTCGCGCTGGGTGACGTTCCCCCATGTGGTGGCCGCGTTCGATTACGACTCGAAGATGAACAGCGGGACCGACTCCGACGGCAAGTCGGACTCATCGTCCGGCAAGGCTGGAGGCATCGGTGTCGGTAACAACGTCCGGTACTGGTTCCGCGAGGATGCATACAACGCGCCCCGCTCCTATGTCGACTTCTCCCTGCAGTACCGCGTCAAGGTACTGGGCGATGATCGCGCTCAAGGTGTCTTCGGTCGCCTGACTTATTCCTATTGAGGATTTGCATGAACATTCGATTCTGTTTGTGGCTGGGACTTGGCCTGAGCCCGATGTGGGCAAATGCCGCCCCTGAAATTGCCCAGCTGTACGCGCAAAAACTGCCCGAGGGTTCGGCCTGGGTGCGGGTGGTCAATCCCTCCGACACCGCCATGCAGGTCCAGGTCGGTCAAGGCGCGAGTTTCGCCCTTTCCGCCCAAGCCACGGTGGCCAGTCCGTTCCAGGTCGTGGACTCGCGACAGCCGCTACAGCTGACCGTCAACGGTCGCGAGATCAAGGGCCTGAGTGCGCCGAAAAGTGCGTGGGTCACGCTGATTCTCGACAGCGACCCGGCACGAGCGCCACGCCTGGTCATCGACCCACCGCTGCGCGGCAAAGACCTGCGCGCCGAACTCAACGTCTACAACCTGGCCAACGGTTGCGAAAAGGCCGGAGTCAAACTGGCGAACAGTGCCCCGGTATTCAATCAGGTGCCGTTCAACGGACAAGCCCAGCGCACGATCAACCCGGTGCAGGCGACGCTGGTTGCCAGTTGCGAGCAGAACATCAGCCTGCCGTTCAAGCTGGCGCCCTTCAAGGCCGGCGATCGTTATAGCCTGTTCCTGGTGGGCTCCCGGCAAGCTCCACGCCTGATTGGCCTTGTCGACCAGACCGCGCCATGACCCTTCAATTGAAATCTCGCTTGCCGGTGCCTGCCATGATCGCCGGCTTGCTATTGAGCCTGTCCGGCACCCACGCTCAAGCGGCCTCGGCGGTGATTACCGGCGAAGGTGGCTGGCTATTCCCGGCCTGGGAAAGCCTGAACAAGGTCGACAGCACAGGGGCGACCCGCAACATTGCGCTGGTCAAGAAACTCCAGCAGCACCTTGCACGGGAACACATCGGATTGGTCGTGTTGGTGGTGCCAATGAAAGCGCCTTTTTATGCCGCACGCCTCCCCGCCGATCAGCCCTTGAGTCCGGCCGTGATGCAGCGTTACGACCACTTGCAAAGCGAACTGACGCAGGCAGGCCTGACCACGCTGAACATCAAGCCTGTCCTGCAACGGACCGAACACGGCAAACAGACCGCGTTTTACCGCGCCGACTACCACTGGACGGCCTGGAGCGCGGAAAACACCGCCGACGCCACAGCGCAACTGATCACCGAGCGTTACCGTCTGCAAGGCGAACCCGGCGGTGGCGCGGCGCTGGGCCGGTGGTTCGACCGACGCGCGTTCGGTGATCTGGCGAGCAATTTCCTGCCGGCGATCAAGCGCAAGGCGATTGGTCGCGACATCTACACCGTTCGCCATCAGGCAGAGAACGACTTGCTGATCGATGACGCACCGGCACCGGTTCAGGTGATCGGCAACAGTTTTGTCCAGCCTTACCTGGGTTTTACCCAGAAGCTTTCCAATGCCCTGGACCGTCCTGTCGCACTGACCTGGAACCCCGGCGACGTCGGCCCGTGGGCTACGCTGCTGCAATACCTGGAGTCGGCGGATTTTGCCCAACACAAACCGCAAGTGATCGTCTGGCAATTCAATGAGGGTCAATTCCACCTCGGCCCTGATGCGGCAGCCAACTGGAACGCCAAAGGCGTCACCTCGCTGAGCCAATGGCATCAGCGCATCAACAAGGCACTTCCGTGAATATTCTTGGCTACACCGCCAGTCGCGCGACCGTTGCGGGTCTGTTGTTTGCCGTCATCCTCGGGACCGGGACCGGCACGCTCTACATGACGAACAAAAAGGCCTCGGCCCCGGACATCGTCGGCATCGTCTGGCAGCCGGACAACAAGACCGTGGGCATCAACGGCCACTGGGAAAAACTCGGCGCTCGTGAGCTGCTGGTGCAATGGACCGTCGTCGACGATCAGGCATTCATGCCCGGTACCGGCCTGCCCAGCGTACCGGTCCTGCCCGATTGGGCACGCATCGCCAAGGCCCCCTGGGCGCAAGACGTCATCCTCGGACTGGCCGGCTATTTCAGTGAGAACCGTTCACGGGACAACATCGAGCAACTGGCCGCTGTCTCGGAACGCATCGCCAAATTGCCGACACCCTTGCACGTCACCGGCTGGTATTTCCCCGCCGAAGTCGACCCCAGCTGGACCCGCGCCAAAGAACTGCCCGCCCTGCTGGCCAAGTTACCGCGACCGCTATGGATCAGCGTGTATGACGGCGCCAATATCGGCCCCGTCGCTACGGCCGAATGGCTCAAACAGTGGCTGCCAAATGACATTGGCGTGTTCTTCCAGGATGGCGTCGGGGTCTACGCCCGCACCGCACCGGTCGCCAGAACCTACGCCGACGCCTTGCGCCAGCGTCTGGGCAAGGACCGGGTGCGAATCATCGTCGAGGCCTTCCGTCCCAACTTCGGTGGCGGATTCCGCTCCGCAACCGCCGCCGAGCTGAAACCGCAATTAGCGGCCTATGAGGGTTATCCGCTCTACCTGTTCGACGGACCGCACTACGTGACGCCTGAGCTGGTGGAGCAACTGGCGCGATAACGGCGATCACTAGGCCTCAGGTCGGGTTAACCCTTAACAGCCGCTTCGATCGCCGCGACGTCGATTTTTCCCATTGTCATCATGGCGTCGAACGCGCGCTTGGCCGCCGCTTGATCAGGATTGTTGATGGCGTCCGTCAGCACGCGTGGCGTGATCTGCCACGACAGTCCCCATTTGTCCTGGCACCAGCCGCAGACGTTTTCCACGCCGCCGTTTCCGATAATCGCGCTCCACAAGCGGTCCGTTTCGGCCTGGTCGTCGGTCGCCACCTGGAACGAGAAAGCCTGGTTGTGCTTGACCCCCGATCCTCCGTTCAGGCCGAGACAAGGAATGCCCATCACCCTGAACTCGACCGTCAACACATCGCCCTGCTTGCCCGCCGGATAGTCACCAGGCGCGCGAAGGATGGTTCCCACCGCGCTGTCGGGAAACGTCTTGGCGTAGAACGTCGCGGCGTCCAGCGCAGCGCCGTCATACCAGAGACAAATCGTGTTTTTGCTGACCATTCTTGTTCTCCAGCATTGGGGAATGAATGAATCATTCTAGCTGAGGGACCAGCCTGACCACGTCGCCTCGTCGCACACCACCCGCTTGGGCACAGCCGTTCTTTTGTGCCTCCCTTTACAAGCTGACTGGGCCTTTAGAAGATCTAGTACCATAAGGCCAGTATTGAATATTGGCCGGGCCCTGAAATTTCAGAGGGGCCCGCAGGTAACGGGGAGCGGTTGATGTTCGGCAATGACAAGTTTGGCGGGTGCGCGCTGCTGGCTGGAGCGGTGGCACTCAGCGGTTGTACGTCATTCTTTCAGGGTAAGCAGTATCTATTTCCCCGACCGGATGAACCTTCTGCAACGGTTCGACTTAAATATGAACGTGGCACCAGCCTGGATGCGATGACCTTCAACGAATCGGGTTGTTACGCCGGTTTCACACCATTGACCTACACCAACGATTTTTTCGAAGCGCCGGTAGCCGTGGACAAAGAGCTGGTGTTGACGTACCGGCACGTAGTCGGGGGCACTATGTGCCAAATCCCTTTTTCCTTCACGCCTCAAGAGGGAGCCACATACACGTTGAAGTCGGGCTCCTGGAGTGAATCCAAACCGGGAATCCTGCCCATCTTCACGAACAATCAGTATCACTGCGGAATTGGGGTAATCAAAAAAATCGGAGTTCAAGAGAGCGTTGAGCCCATTCAACAGCTGCGTATCAAGACGCGTTTTGCGTGCCTCACGTTTGTCAAATAGAAGCAAAAGACCACCGGCCCGGAGGGAGAATGCATGAGCTATATTGACACGATCAAACATGAGCTAGTCGGCTACATCAACGGCTTGCCGATATATCATCCTCTTGAACTAAATAAAGCAGGAAGATGGGGTGAACATGACTTCTCATGTGCCCCCGACAATCTGGTTATCGGAGGTGGGGCTGGCGAACATCCGGCTATAGTCATCCACGGACTTGGATCATTAGTGGCTGCGTATATTCTTTTTTGTATTGAAAAAAACACAGAGCACTTTCCTGAAAGATTTATACCTCCACCTGAAGAAACAATTAGCCGACTCAGTGATATTGCGTATGACACAGAGGTGAATCTGGAGTTTTGCGGTTGGTCTATGACAACAACCCGAGATTTTGTAGAACTGGCAAAATCTCCTTTACACGTCACGCCTCTTTCGCAGACGCAAAGTCCAGAAGAATGGTTGAAGGAATCCATTGGTGAATTTGTATTTTTTTCACTTCCCGAACTAAACCCCTACCATGAAGAGATCAACAACCTTCCCGGCATGGAAAATTGGTTCCCGGGTTACTGGATGTCCAACGTGACATGTCCACCGCCAAACTATATTAAAAGCAAACAGGAGTCACTTCGCGACTCTCACTTCAAAGAGCACGGTTTTTTTCGCTGGGATTATAGTTATCCGCCAAAGGAATAAGAATAATGCGCTCGGGCTTAACTACTGACCACCCGGCATAAATGAATAGTCTCAACGCAATATTCAATGAAAGCCCGGCCTGACCAGCCGGGCTTTTTCGTGCGCAAAAATAAATCAGTCCCAATCAGCACTGATTACTGGAAGCTCGGCTCGGCACCAACCGCAGACGTGGCACGAAGTGTACGCAGCCCCAGAAGCACGATCACCACCATGGCAAGCCCCGCGACAATGGCGACGCCGAACCCTGCTTGCGCGCCATAGACATCAATGACCAGCCCCGCCAGTACGCCTCCGAGCGCTACGCCGATGCTGATGCCTGTCGTCATCCACGTCAGTCCTTCGGTGATCCTGGACGGCGGAACAATGATGGTACCGAGATTCATGACGACGACCATCGTTGGCGCAAATGACATACCGGCCACAAACAGCATCCCCGAAAGGATGTAGACGTCCGTCGAGAATATGGGCAACACGGCTGTGACTGCCGTTATCAGTACGCCGATAAAGAACTGCTTTTCAATCGGCAAGGAAACCCTTAGCGCCCCGAACGTCAGGCCCGCGATCATGGAACCGAGCGCATAGGCTGCCAGGATGAAGCTGGCAGCCGCTGGCCAGTCTTGTGCGGTGGCGAAAGCCACAACCGCCACATCGATTGATCCGCCAATCACGCCCATCGCCAAGAGCGCCAGCACGATGGTACGAACGCCGGGGATAAGCAGGGTCGAGCTCGCGCTCCTTTTAATGCCCACAATCACTTTCGGTTCTGTCTGCCGCTGCATAAGAAAAGCTGTCACGCCGACAACCAGCAACAAGACGGCGACAAGAGGCCCGGCTTCGGCGAAAAAGCTGACGCTCAAACCAATGGCAAGTGGCGGGCCGATAATGAAAGCAAGTTCGGTTAGCACAGTGTCCAGAGAAAACGCCGTGTGCAATTGCGGCTTGCCACGAAAAAGCTGCGTCCAGCGTGCTCTTATCATCGCGGGCATGCTGGGCATCGTGCCCGCCAATGCCGCAAGAATAAACAGCAGTGGGCCCGGAGCCCTCAGATAGACGGCGATTATCAGCGCCAGCAACATGCCAATGCTGAAGGCAGTCACAACAGGCAGAACCCGACGCTGCCCCCGCAGATCAACCAGTTTTGATACTTGCGGGCCAACAAGCGCATTCGCCAAGGTAAAAGTACCGGCGACCGAGCCCGCCAGCCAATAGAGACCCGTCTGCTGCACCAACATGGTAATGATGCCGATGCCGATCATTGCCTGTGGCAGACGGGCAATGGAACTCGCGATCACCAACCCCATGACGCCCGGGGTGGTGAGTAGTTCGCGGTAGGGATTAGCCATGATTTCTCCTTTTTATAATTCGACGCTGATGAGTTGCCCACTGCATGCGATGCAGACTAATGGGGGGGCGGTATATCGGCGACTGAATGGTGTATCTGAGCAAGCACACAAGCTGGCAGTTATATAACTTGCATCAGCCCCACTTGCATGTAGATGAGCGTCACCATCACTTCTGGCGAACGCGGTCGATTGACGATTTCTCGAATAGAGGACGAATCAGACAGATAATTTGAATATTGAACAATTATTGGGTCATGCATCCTTGCCTCCAAGAAGTAAACAACATCACTTCTATTGATTGATTACACCTACATCATGCAAGTGCGAGTCCATAAATCCTATTAGATTGATTGTTTCCAGTAACAGTAAACTCAAGTTACATCTCCGGGGACCATCAAAACCAAGAGTCTACCCATGACACATCGAAGTCAACAACGGTCGAGAACGCCCAGTGACGCTCGCCCGGAACGCGCGTCAACTAGCTGCGAGCTACCCGATAAACAAAACTCGGCGCCTGCTCCGATACGTCGGGAAGCCTATTGCGGCTGAAAGGACTGAAGGTACGCCAACAGGTTTTCGATCTTTTCCGGATCGCTGAGCCCCCAGAAAATCATGCGGGTGCCAGGGACCACTTCCTTTGGATCTTCAAGGTACGCGGTCAGAGTTTCGCGGGTCCAGACGATGCCGGCTGATTTCATCGCGTCGGAATATTGATAATCCTCAGTGCTGCCTGAAGGGCGTCCAAAAATGCCATTGAGTTGCGGCCCGAACGAACCCCGCGCCGACTCCCCGACTTGATGGCAGCCGCCGCATATCCGTTTGAACAATGTTGCGCCCGCTTCAGCATCGCCGGCCGCGTGTGCCTGCACGCTGAACAACCCGGCATTGAGCACCAAGGCCAGGGTGAGTGCTGCGGCTTTCTTCATGTCCTGCTCCAAATCATCTGTGGCTCATCGCTTGTGAATCAACTCGCACCCGGTTGAAATTTCTTCCGGTAAGCCGCCGGCAGCAAACCCACCCGCTGGCGGAAAAGTCTACGGAATGAATTGCCATCTTCGTAGCCCACGGCGTACGTGATGCTGTCCATTGTCATTCGCGTGGACTCAAGCAGCTGCTTGGCCTTCTCCAAACGCAAGGTTTGCAGGTAGGTGATCGGCGTATACCCGGTGGCCTCCTTGAAGCGCCTTTTGAAGTTGCGCACGCCGAACCCGAAGTGCTGGGCGACATCGTCAATCAGCAGCGGTTGATCGAAGTGCGCCTCCAGCCAGTTTTGCGAGCGCAGGATGTCGCCATCCCCGTGACTCTTCGGCATAGACCACATGACATACACCGATTGCTCGCTGCGCACCGTGTCGACGAGCAAGTATTTGCCGCATTTCTGCGCCAGATCCAATGAAGCAAACCGGCGCACGAGGTGCAGCAAAAGGTCCATGGCAGCACTCGCGCCACCGCTGGTGATCACGCGATTGTCCTCGCAGAGAATCTGCGTCTCCTCCAGGCAGACTTCGGCGTACCGACGACGAAACAGGTCCGCAAAGGCCCAATGCGTGGTTGCCCGAACGCCATCCAGCAGCCCCGCTTCGGCCAGCATGAACGCCGCCGTACACATTGAAGCCACAACCGCACCCTGTGCGTGCTGTTGACGCAGCCATGGCCCATAGGCCGAAAATGCCGGCAAGGCGTCCCGCAGGGTGAAGAGAAATCCTGGGATCAGCACCAGATCGGTTCGCGGGACCTCGTCGGTGGACAGGTCCGCGCGCAGCGTCTGCCCTCCCCTCGCGGCGACATCATTGCCATCAAGGGAAGCGATGACGACTTCAAAAGGCGCAACCGCCGTGTCTGCGAACAGGTTGGCGGCGCTAAGCACTTCCAGTGCCATGGTGGCGCTGGCGGCGGAACATTGGTCCGCCAATAAAAGAGTGACGTGCATCAATGATCCCGTTGCGCTTTTCGCATGAAAAAAGTCATTTGCGCACCTACCTTACCTGATCCCTCCTCCCTAAAGTGCACCGGTCACTCAATCATCGGCGTACTTATGAATCTCTGGTTTCGACTGTTCCTCATGCTGTTTCGTCGTCCGTGGCGCAAGCCGGTCGACGCCCTGGCGACCACCGTCATCCGTCTGCGCGTCTGGCCGCTCGACCTCGACCTCAACCGCCACGTGACCAATGGCCGTTATTTCACCCTGGCCGACCTGGGGCGCATGGACTACGTACTGCGCAGCGGCGCATTCCGCGTGGCCTTGCGCAATAAGGCGGTGCCGATCGTTGGCGATACCTGGGGCAAATTCCGTCGTGAGCTGAAGCTGTTCGAAGCCTTCGAGATTCACACCCGGATGCTTGGCTGGGACGATAAGTGGAGCTTTATGGAACACCGCTTCGTGAGCAAAGGACGCGTGGTTGGCATCGTCGTGATGCGCGGCCTGTTTCGCGCCGGCAAAAGCACGGTAGCACCCGGCGAATTTGCCCGGGAACTGGGATTGGCGGAGCAATCGCCACCGATGCCGCAGTGGCTGACAGACTGGTCGCAAAGCTGCAACGACATGAGCCTTGAGAGGAGGAAGGTCAGCTTGCCCGACGCCCGCAGGCAGTCGAGGAAGTTTGAGGCGCCAGTTATCCGCTGACAGCGGCAAGCGCAGACTCTATCCTGTGCACCCCGCGATTTCACCGGAGAACTCTGTGCCCCCCCTGACCGCCCGCGAGGTTTACCAGCAGTTGCGCGACGCCGCCATGGAAGTTCGGTCTCTAAAGCGTCTCGCCGAACAATCCGAGCCCGGCCACGTGCACGTCGATATCGAAGGCTGGCGCCTGAGCCTCGGTGTTGACGGCCCTCGCCTGCTGCATTGCCAACGTTGCCAGAGCCCGGACGGCCGTGAGGGTGAACTCGGTAGCTGGCAACGTTACGGCACCGACCCGGTGAGTTTGCTCAGCACCTGGGAGTTGGCGCAGATTGAGCGGATGCTGACGGATCTCAAAACCGCGGCTTGACTGCCTTCCAGTCCGGTTTGTAACGCTGCATCTGCTTCACGTCATCGCACTGGCGAATGTTGCGCGACATCGACCTGAGCGGCTCCCTAGCGCCCGATCCACCCGGGCCATGAAAGCGCCGCCACTGGCACCCACCCGACCATTGCGCATACCATGCCGCGACTCCAAAAACTTCAGCCAGGCCCCCATGATCAAAGCCAGTCTGCGAAGCCACCTGACTCTCTGGTTTGCCGGTTTGTCACTGCTCACGCTCGTGAGCGTGGGTTTCTATGTGGGCCACATCGCCACCGAGCAGATGAAGCAAGCGAGCGGCAATGCGTTGTTGAGCACGGCAAGGTCTGCTGCCGAGTTGTTGGGCGCTCAGTTGCATGAACGTCAGCTCGAAGTGTCGCTGCTCAGTCGGGCCCCGCTTTTCAAGCGTGGCGACCTGGACGATCCGGATATCTTGTCGTCGATGGAGCTGCGTTCGCAATCCCGCGCCGAGTACGCCTGGATGGGCGTGGCGGACGCCAACGGGCGTGTGCGGCAAGCCGTGAATGGCTTGCTGGTGAATCAATCGGTGAAGGAGCGCCCGTGGTTTCAAGCCGGGTTGCGCGGTGCCTACACCGGCGATCCCCACGAGGCGGTGTTGCTGGCCAAATTGCTGCCGGGGAACGCCAGTGGCGAGCCGTTGCGCTTCATCGATTTCGCCGCGCCGATCCGCAATGCCGGGGGCCAGGTCATCGGTGTGCTGGGCGCGCATGCCCACTGGAGTTGGGTGACGCGGATTGTTGACGCGGCGGTGCAGCGCAAGGACATGACGCCTGAAGTGGAGGCGCTGATTGTCGATCACGACGGCAAAGTGCTCTACCCGGAATCGCTCATGGGGCAACACGTGCCGAACATGCCGCAGGCTCGGGAAAACCATTCCGACACCGCTGGCTGGTCAGTGGGCAACGGTTACCTGACCAGCGTTGTCGCGGTGCCGACACCATCGAGTACGGACCTTGCGTGGTACATCGCGGTCCGGCAGCCACTGGATATCGCGCTTCAGCCCGCACGTATCCTGTTTTACAAGTTGCTGGTGTTGGGCGTCATCGCCGCCATCGTGTTCGGTCTGGTGGCCTACTACCTGGCGCTGTACCTCAGTCGCCCGATCGAGCAACTGGCAAAGTCAGCCAAACAGGTACAGAACCAACAACCCGGCGCGACCTTCCCCCGTGATCACTCGGTGCGAGAAATTGCCCAATTGGGCCAATCACTCCAGGGCATGACGCAGTCCTTGCTCGGCAAGGAGCGCGAGTTGCAGGAGGCCAATGCATCGCTGGAAGCCACCGTCGCACAACGCACCGCCGCCCTCACCCAAGCCAATGCCGATCTGTTGAAACTGGCCACCCACGACGCGCTGACCGGCGTGTACAACCGACGGCGATTCGACGAGAAACTGGACGAGTGCAATCTGCTGTTTCAACGCACGGGACGGCCCTTCGCGCTGCTGTTCATTGACGCCGACCACTTCAAGCAAATCAACGACACACACGGCCATGCGATCGGCGATGAAGTGCTGCACCAACTCGCCCGACTGATTCAGGACAACACCCGCGCCACCGACTTCGTGGCCCGTTACGGTGGTGAGGAATTTGCGGTGCTGTTGCCGGAAGTCGAGGAACCCGAGAGTCCCGAGATCGTCGCCGAGAAGATCCGCGCCGCGATTTCCACGGCCACTTTTGCCACGGTCGGGCACGTCACGGTGAGTATCGGCATCGGGCTTGCCGAGTCATCGGATAGCAATACCACCGCGCTGATCAAACGCGCCGATCAGCAGCTCTATCAGGCGAAATGGTCGGGAAGGAATCGGGTGGCTCCACAGACCCGCGTGACGGAACGCCACTGAGTGCCCCAACTCTTCAAAACCCAATGAAAAAGGCCGGCCAGTTAAGCAATTTCTGCTGTCACACAACTCTTGTAGCAGCTGGCGAAGCCTGCGTTCGGCTGCGCAGCAGTCGTGAAATCAGACGATGCGGTGTATCAGAAAAATCGCGTGCTCAGGATTTACGACTGCTGCGCAGCCGAACGCAGGCTTCGCCAGCTGCTACAGATTAGAGCGTCGCGATTCTTCAACTTACACCTACGAAAAAGCCCGGCTTAGCCGGGCTTTTTCAGATCAACGCGTGACGGTGCGTTGAGCTTACTGAACGTTTTTCAGCTTGACCACATCACCGGAGATCGTGGTGGTGTAGCCGGTCAGGACCCAAGCCCAGAACCAGTTTTCCTGCACCTGGGTGTTGATCATCGCGTCGCCGCCCTTGGCTTTGATCGCCGCGTTCTGAGCGCGAACAAAACGGTTGTTCTGCTGGATCGGAATCATGCCGAACAGCAACAGGCCAGTGGCCGTCGCTTCGCTGTGGCCGATCACCGTGTATTGGCTGCTTTCATAGTGCTGGGTGTTCATCGGAGTGCCGGTGCAACCCGCCAGAACCAGACCGAACAGGGCAACGGCAACAACTTTACTGAGGTACTTCACTGAAAAACTCCATGAGATGTTGCCCGGGATCCATCTCTCGGGCGGCGCACACTTTAACGGATGTGATGGCCGATTGGTATCGCACGCGCAAGACTGCAAAAATCCATGTAAAGGGTACTTTACATCCATAAAAGCATCGGCGAATATGTAAAGGACGTTTTACATCAAGGACAACGAAATGAAACGGTACTACTACGAAATGGGCGCAGGGCTGGCCTTGTATTCGGTCGTGTTGATGGCTTCGATACTCCTGCTTCTGCGTATGCAAGACGCAAGTATTGTTCTACGCACAGTCATCACACTCACCCCGGTGATTCCGGCCGCTTTGATTTGCTGGGCCGTCGTGCGGCAGCTTCGGCGCCTGGACGAAATGCATTTACGCATTCAATTCGAAGCGCTCGGCTTCGCGTTTGCGGCTTCCGCTTTACTGACCTTCAGCTACGGCTTTCTGGAAAATGTCGGAGCGCCCCATCTGCCTTGGTTGTGGGTGTGGCCGGTGATGGGATTGATGTGGATCATCGGGTTGCAAGTCGCCAGACGCCGCTATCGATGAAGAACCGACTCAAGGAACTTCGTGCCGAACGTAAATGGTCGCAGGTCGATCTGGCATCTCTGTTGAATGTCTCTCGCCAGACGATCAATGCGATCGAAAACGATCGTTATGATCCGAGCCTTCCGCTGGCATTTCAAATCGCCAGGGCTTTTGAGTTACCCATCGAACGCATTTTTGACGATGAGTTTTCCAGTCAAGGCTGATGCGTGGCTCTGGTCAATTGCCGCCGCTGTTGAACGGCGGCTTTTGACACAGCTCCATCGCCACTCCATCAATCGTGCACGACCCCCCTCTTCCCTCCGGCCTCATCAGCACCACGGCGATCGAAGCACCGAACGCCACCGCCCAGTTATTCCCCGTGATGTCCAGCACCAACCGATCACTACCGGCGACACGGCGCCCGCCAGGGCCATGCCCGTGAAGGTGCAGGCGCTGGAGGTTGCGGAGTGTTCGTGGGACACCTCGGTGCCGATGACCCACAGCGGCGAGTCGGCCAGTTCCGAGCAGAAGAACGAGAAGCTCAGGCCCCAGCCGCAAACTGAGGCTTACAAAAGAACCGCCCCGCAAAGGCGGTTTTTTTTCGCCCGTCGTTTGAGTCTTGCATATGTGCGTTGCACCGGGGCCAGCGCTGCCACCTCGCCGAGCAGCGGGCCGTCTTCGTCGCTGGCGGTGCTATTTTCAGAATATTGGGTGGCTTCATGTCGGAGTTGTAGGCAAAATCCGAGAGTTGCGTAAGGAAGCGCGTTTCAGTGCTTTTCAGCAAGCTATAGCCTTGTTGGCCTTTCTTCCGACGGGATATTCTTCAGACGTCGCTGCACATTCAGCGATCGGGCTTGGTAACCCGTCGAGTTGCGCAACAGCGCTCCCTTCACAGTTTCTGGCAGTCGTACGGCTACGAACTTGTGTTATGGCGGCTGTGCGTGGGACGCCTTCGGGCGTGCCGGTCTCCTTGACTCCCGGTTTACCAACCTGCGCGCAGCTGCCACCCATTCGCTTGGTAACGAAAAGTGGCAGCTCCTCACGTCAAGGAGTTGGACAAATGCACACTGTTAATCCGTATAAGCTCAGCCTTTCTTTTCTGCGCACTAAAGCGCGCAATGATCTATCGCTCGACCACCCCTTCAGCTTGATAATCGGGGGTGGAAAATGACCGAACCAACCGAAGCAAAAACCATTGGCTTCACCCCCTGCATCTATTGCGTAGACCGCCCACTGTTCCATGTCAGCGCCGGCGTTCCTGTCGACGCAGCACTGGCAATGGCTTCAGATCTACTGTTCCTGGCCAAGGCGCTTACAAAAGACGCCGCCTATGACAGAGAAACGGACCGTTTTTCGTGGGCCGCGCACTATTTGACGGCAATGGGGAAAGCGGTGATTGATGATGTGGTCAAAGCGGT
Source organism: Pseudomonas sp. RT6P73 (assembly GCF_054897715.1). Taxonomy (NCBI): domain Bacteria; kingdom Pseudomonadati; phylum Pseudomonadota; class Gammaproteobacteria; order Pseudomonadales; family Pseudomonadaceae; genus Pseudomonas; species Pseudomonas sp. RT6P73. The sequence goes on from NZ_JBUBUV010000002.1 coordinate 3,303,741, forward strand.
TACGCCACGACCTGATAGAGCGAGTATGAAAGTCGCAAAATAGCGGCCATTCACTTTCAGATGTTTGCCCCGGCTTTGTCGTAATGCTGTTCACTTAAGCGCGAGCACTCACATTTGTGGCGAGGGGGCTTGCCCCCGTTGGGCTGCGAAGCGGCCCCCGGCGTCCGTTCAGACAAACCGAGTTGTCCGGTTTTGCGACTGCTTCGCAGCCGAACGGGGGCAAGCCCCCTCGCCACAAGTTTCTTGCTCGACTGAAGATTGTCTTAAGTGAACAGCATTGCGGCTTTGTCGGGGCTTCTGAACAATGCCGCAGTGGATGAATAACAACCCTACCTGCAACCACACACCTACATTTTCGCGCACGTCTCGACGTCAGCCTGCGTCTTCACTTCCGTTTCAATGCCCAATCTGTATTTGCAGTAGTCAATGATGTCCTGGCGCAACTCATCGCTCAGCTTCTCTACCTTCCGGTAGTCACCGTCGTTGGCGTGAATGTTGAAGAATTTCATTCTCAACGTAGGCGTCTTTTTCACAAAGAAGATGGTGTTGACCTCACCATCTGAAACTTCGTTGTAGTAGCCAATATTTAGCACCACCAGCAATGCAAGCACGCCTGCTAATAGAAAGTATTTCATTCTACGGCCGGCCGAGGCGGTGGCAGAAGCTGCGTTTTAGTGCGGATATTCCTTACCAGCTCCATACCAATATTCCCCGGACAAATCTTGCCGTCTCTGTCTTGACCTGGAAACTCGATGCCCGCCAAACCGTTCAATGACAAATACACTTTTCAGGGCTTCCACTAGGTGCAGCAGAGCGTCTATTTGCGTCGCAGGTATGACATTCGTTGTGCTATAGCCCAAGTACTCAAGGGCTTCACGCCCTTTGGCAACGATGTCTCCGCCCTCTTCTGCGGTCGTTAGATTTTCCAGAAGGACGATGCCAATAACGCCTGTGTTGAATAGCTTGACACTGGATGCCTGTAACCGGATATCACGCCCTTCTAAAACGGTACCGTCACAGGCGATGCCGTAGTGATAGCCGATGTCGTCGTATTTGTTACCCATGTGGTGTGCTTGAACGCCCTGCATCTGTTTGACTCCACCAGGCGTGCATTAATATGACCGGCCAGCATGGTGCAAGGCGATCATTGTGCAGTCCCAGTCTTTCACCATATCCGGCCTTCCTTTCAAAGCCCCCCATTCTGAGCGTTCAGTGAAAGTGTGCCCAAGCGATTGGACCTTTTTGATGATTGCCTCGCGAGTGGCAGCACGGTCATTAATGGTAATCGGCACCGGGCATATGAACTCGCCAGGCTTGATCTCCTGAGCGGTCGCCTCGGTAGCAAATTTGGCGCCCATTCAAACGCCCTCCGACATTTCATGGAGAGTACGCGCGGGCGCGCTGAATTTAATATGCAGGGAGATTATAGAATCGGGGGACGGCGTCTTGACATGTGCGACCCCGCTCGCATCGGTCACTCCCGGGGTTTGCACACCATCAACGGTGGCGACAAACTCCCGTAAAGCCAAAGGCTGCCCAGTTTCGCTATCGCTAACGCTGAATGATTGCCCGAATACTTTTTGAAAGGACAACGGGAGTGGCGCAATGAATGGGGCTGGGGTGTGAGAGCTTCCAATGATGATGGTTCCGGATCCCGCTGTGACGGAGTTCCCATGAGTTCCAGTACTCCCCACAGTCGCGGCATTTAACCCGTTAATGAAAACAGTAGCGGAGACATCACCGACCAACGCGCTTCCGCACGCGCTCGTATCCGATTTTCTGGCTGCAGCCAGTCCATCAAAAAAACATCGGGGGAGCCGGAAACGATCGGATTTGTACCATGCCCAGGCAAGGGGCACGCGGTAGGATCAGTGATGCGGGCGGCAGGCTTTGCCATCTCAGATTCCTTTCTGGTTGCTCTTAATGAGGGCAGTAATGTACCACCGGGCGTTCCGAAAGGCTCGCCAGCTGCAATTGCCCCTGACCAAATTGAAGGGACGGCGCCATTTATCCATTGCCCAAATGATGTCGGTAGCCTATCCGCCAGCAGACACAGGGCTGTGCGACGACTTCCGACCACGCTACGGCGTCGACCTGGAAGTGCTGAGCCCTGACGGCGAGGCGGATCCCTCGTTGCCCCACCTGTTGGGCGTGGCCTTGCCGGTGACCGGTGGCGGTACCGAGAGGGGGGTTTATGCCTTTCCTGAGGAAGGCACCACCGTGGTGGTCAGCTTCGCCTACGGGCTGGCGAACAAGCCGTTCATTCTGCAAGTGCTGCCTCACGGATTGAGTCTGCCCAAGGTGCCGAAAGGTGATCAGGTGTGGCAGCACAGCGAGGCGGTGCAGCAGCGGGCTGATGCCGACGGCAACTGGATCCGTCAGACGGACGCCAAGATCACCGATCGGGCCAGCGAGCGTGAGGTGGAGGCGCTGGACAATGCCGAGCGTTATCAGAGCAGCACCGTTGAGGTGGACGATCACAGCACGGAGTCTGTTGGGGGGATCAAGACTGTAGAGGCACTGGGCGCGTTGAAACTGCTGTCTGGCGGTTCGGCGAGCCTTGCAGCCGTTGATGATATGCACATGGCTACCGGCCGGGATTTGAACCTGGTGGTTGGCCAGAAGCACAACGCGACAGTGGGTGGGGATATGCAGGAGCGGATTCAGGGCCTGCGGCAAAGTGTGGCGGCGGTCGGGCAGCGGCTGGTCGCGCCTAAAACCCACTTGGGGTCGGAGGGGGTCAACGTGCTGCAGGTGTTGTGTGACTTGATCAACTTAGTAGAAAAAATGAACACAGCGATCGCGGCCCATAAACATGGAGCGACACCCCCGCCGGACAATGCCGGTGAGTTTGTCGCTCATGCTGGAGAAGCCGTTATTTTGGCTGCGAAGTTGAAATCAATTATAGGTTAGTGCGAGGTTGCGTAGACTGTTAAAACCAAGAGACTTAGTTATAAATATCAGACAAACTGTGAAGTTCGCGGTACGAGAGTTGAATAGCAAGTTCTCGATTGGGGTTGCCTAACACCCCTCTCGTAGACATCGAAGAAGACATTTTCTTAGGGGCAGCCGTAGTGCCGCCCTTATATTTAACAACCGCCGTATTACTCGACCGATCAATGTCAACACTTAGTACTTCGCATCCTTTTCCCTTGGGATGCTTTTTGAAGCCTTCCATGATTGTTTTTTCATTAGCCTCTGGAGGAACTTGGTCAATTATCTCTTGCTGGATCATATCGTTACCCTCAGCTGAATTTATTACGATGCTTGGTTATTTTCACGATGCATCAAACTTGTGGCTACTGTAAGAAATAACAGTTTTTTAGAACTGTTCGAAATGACGGTTACTTCCCGCATCGCAAAAACGGACAAATATATGCAAGACATCCGTTGCGGCCACTGCTGCCGCAAACTCGCCGCCGCCAGCGGCTTCGTTGAACTACAGATCAAGTGCCCGCGTTGCCGGACACTCAACCACTTGAAGGCCCAGAGCCTCCCCCAAGCGTGCCGCGAGCATCCAGAACAACGAGTTCATGAATGCAGCAACCCCCCCTTGGCAGCCTGTTCGCAGGCATAGGAGGCTTTGATGTCGGATTTGAAAACGCCGGTTTCCGCAGCGCCTGGCAAGTTGAACTCAACCCGGTCAACCGGGCTGTGCTTGCCGATCGATTTCCCCATGCACGCCAGTTTGAAGACGTGCGCCAGTGCGGCGCCCACAACCTGTCCCCCGTCGACGTCCTCACCGCCGGTTTCCCTTGCCAGGACATCAGCGTTGCCGGTGCCCGGCAAAGCAACCGAGACATCCGCGGACTACGCGGCGAACGCAGCGGCCTGTTCTGGGAAGTCATACGAATCCTCAAAGAAACACAACCTCGCTGGGTGGTCCTTGAGAACGTCGTTAACCTGCTCGCTGTCAACGATAGCCAAGACTTTGAAACAGTCATCCGGGCCCTTGCGGACTGCGGGTATGTGGGATTTTGGCGAGTGCTTAATGCTCAATATTTCGGAGTCCCCCAGCAACGTCGCCGAGTATTCCTGGTCGCAGGTTATCGACGAATGCCCCCCTTCGAGTTCCTGGCTGACGCCGCGCCAGTGGACGCAATACCTCCAGCGTCTCAGTCGATCCAGTGGCCACGCCCCGCGGATGCCTGGGCTGCCAATACTCTATTGGCCAGCAAGGCCGGCTCCCAAATCACTCTGGGCTGTACCACTTTCGTTGGAAAAAAGGGGACGGGACGCATTTATTTATCATTGTGGGCCGCGCATTATTTAACGGCAATGGGGAAAGCGGTGATCGATGATGTGGTCAAAGCGGTGACGCCATGACCTGATAGAGCGAGTCTGAAAGTCGCAAAATAGCGGTTGATCACTCCAGATGGTTGCCCCAACTTGGTCGGGGCTTCTATAAGAATGCCACCGTGGCGCACAGACGCCTCGGTTTGGGCGAGTCGATTCAATGACAGAAATTGCATTGTCGCAGAAGACGGTTTGCGCCCAGGCAAAACCTGGCGCGCAGAACCCAGTCAGTGCCGGGCCATCAACCCATGAAGCACCCCGAGCCTCAACCCCGCTTCAGAAGGTGTCATCTGCGAAATACCAAATACCTTGAACGCGGCCAGCATGACCACCAGACCGCCCGGCAAGGTACTCAGGCGATGGGTTTGCAAGCCCGCCAACCTGAGTTGATTGACATGCCCCGCTTCAAGCAGGCGCAACGACAAACGCAGCAGGCCGCCGTAGGTGATTCCGCTTTGGCCGTCATCATTCAAGCCGTTGGCCTTGAGGACTTTGGCGAGCATCCGCGCGGTGCCTGAAGAGCCGATGGCCTGCTGCCAACCCAGTGCACGGTAACGGCGTGCAACCTTTTCAAACTGCACCGTGGCCACACGCTCGGCTTCCAGAAGGGCCTGGGCCGTTATGCACCCACCCTGAAAGTAACGTGTGCCAAAAGTGCCGCTGCCAATGGCAATGCTTTCGGTCAACAGCGGCTGAGTGCCCTGCCCCAGAATCAACTCGGTGGACCCGCCGCCAATGTCCACGACGAGTCGCATACTCGCGGCACTCGGTATCGTATGGGCAACGCCGGCATACACCAGTCGCGCTTCTTCATGCCCGGAGATCACGTCAATCCGAAACCCCAGGTGACGCTCGGCACTGGTCAGAAACAGTTGGGCATTGTCGGCTTCGCGCACCGCGCTGGTCGCCACGGCCCGCACCCGTCCGGCCTCGAAGCCGCGCAGTTTTTTGCCGAATCGCGCGAGCGCTTGCCACCCCCGATCCAACGCCAACTCATCCAGCGCGCCGCCCTGGAATCCTTCCGACAAACGGACGGGCTCGCGCAGGGTTTTGACTTCCTGGATCACGATCTGCTGGTTCCGCTTAACCGACTGGCCAATCATCAGGCGAAACGCATTGGAGCCCAGGTCAATGGCCGCAAACAGGGAGGCGTCTCCTTTCATGATGGGGATTCCTGGCAGATTCATCAGCCCGCGGGCGGGGGGTGCGCTGAGTGTTCAAGACGGTTTGCGATGATCCTGCCATGCCTTAGGTGACACCAAGATGACACCGCCCTTTATTGACCCCACCCCTTCATCGTCACGTCTGCGTCATATCCCCCGGCCTAGCATGGGCACTTCCACCTCGTCAGGAGTTCCAGCCATGCTTTTAACCAATGACACCCTGGTGCAACGCATCCATCGCGAGCTGCTCGATCACAGTGACGAGGAGCTGGAACTGGAATTACTGGAGGACGGACACGACCTCAACGCGCTGTTTAACGAGCACCTGAGCGACAACGACGAAAAGGAAGAAAGACGACGCTACTTCAGCGAACTGTTTCGTCTGCAAGGCGAACTGGTGAAGTTGCAGAGTTGGGTGGTCAAGACCGGGCACAAAGTGGTGATTCTGTTCGAAGGACGTGATGCGGCGGGTAAAGGTGGGGTGATCAAGCGCATTACCCAGCGGCTCAACCCCCGGGTCTGCCGGGTCGCCGCCCTGCCCGCGCCCAACGATCGCGAGCGTACGCAGTGGTATTTCCAGCGCTACGTCTCACACCTGCCGGCCGCGGGTGAAATCGTCCTGTTCGACCGCAGCTGGTACAACCGCGCGGGTGTCGAGCAGGTCATGGGGTTTTGCAACGCCGACCAATATGAAGAGTTCTTCCGCACCGTACCGGAGTTCGAACGGATGCTGGCCCGCTCCGGTATTCAGTTGATCAAATACTGGTTTTCCATCTCCGACCAGGAACAGCATCTGCGCTTTCTCAGCCGTATTCATGACCCGCTCAAACAGTGGAAACTCAGTCCCATGGACCTGGAGTCCCGTCGACGCTGGGAGGCCTACACCAAGGCCAAGGAAATCATGCTCGAACGCACCCACATCGCCGAAGCCCCGTGGTGGGTGGTGCAGGCCGACGACAAGAAAAAAGCCCGGCTCAACTGCATCAGTCACCTGCTTGGGCAAATGCCTTATGAAGAGGTGCAACAGGCGATGATCGAACTCCCGGAACGCGAGCGTCAGGAAGACTATTCACGCAATCCGACACCACCAGAAATCATCGTGCCTCAGGTTTATTGAGACCGGACAGACGGAGTTGTCTACCCCGTTTCGTACAGCGGCAATCCCGATAGAGGTTGCCGCTTCCACGCTCGCGGGACGGATCAGGCTTGAGTAGTGTCCGGTGGAGCAACGCCAGCCTCTGCGCTTGAATGGCGAGTCTTTACAGTGACAAACATTTTGACGCGATCGTGAATTTCCTGGAGCGCGTGACGAAAAGGTTCGTGCCTCTCACTGCTTGCCGGGTCCTCAAAGTTCCACGTCATCACCTCGCCGGGGAACGACATCCTGTCGGCCTCTGCGGATGACTTGTCACACAGGGTGATGACATAGTCGAACGCCTGCCCCTCAAACTCTTCGATTGATTTGCTGCGCAACCCGGTTGTCTCGATGCCGATATGGTCGAGCGAATCGCGAGTGCGCGGGTCGACCTCGCTGCCCTCCAGACCTGCGCTGAACGCTTCAAAGTGATCGGAGTCGGTATGCCTGAGAAGGGCTTCCGCCATCAATGAACGAATATCATTTTTCGCGCAGACGAACAGAACACGCAATTTTTCGGTCATGGTCATTTCCCCTTTTTATTCGGTAGCGAGAGTGAACTGGATGAGGGTTGCGCTGATTAGAGTAGAGCAGCGTTTTTGCTTGTGGGGTGTTTTGACCGATGGGACGCACTTTCACAGGCTCAACGCTGATGGGTTGATGTGACAGGCAAGCCGAAAAGACTTTCGCCCTGACTCGCGGGTATGATCCGGGGTAACCCCCCTTCGGCCTCATATCTATGCCAGCGTCCAGAATCCGGCCCTCACCCGCGCCGTTCCTCCAGCCAGGCGAAACCGTGGTCTTGTTCGACGGTGTGTGCAAGCTATGCAATGGCTGGGCAAGATTTTTGATCCGCCACGACCGCCACCGACGCGTGCGGCTGGCGGCAGTGCAATCGCCCGAGGGGCAGGCGCTGCTGGCGTGGGCCGGTTTACCCCTGGATCAATTCGATACCATGGCCGTGATCCGCGACCGGCACTACTGGGTGCGTTCGGATGCAGTCTTCGAAGTCATCGCCCAGTTGCCCGGTGCCTGGCATCCATTAAGACTGTTGCGCGCCTGTCCACGCAGGCTGCGAGATTGGGCCTACGATCGCATTGCGCTGAATCGATATCGGCTCTTTGGAAAATACGACACGTGCCTGTTGCCCACTCCCGACCATGAACGTCGATTCTTGAAAACGCTAACGTGAGCGCCTTGAAACGCACCCACTGGATCGCCCGTGGAAGCCTGGCGTTCATGTTTACCTACCACGGTCTGGTGCCCAAGTTGCTGTGGTTGAGCCCCGGCGAGCGGATGATGATTCAAGCCCATGGCATCGATCAGGTGGAGTTGTTTGCCTATGCCGCCGGGGTCGCGGAAATTGCCTTGGCCTTATGGATATTGCTCGCGCCACGGCTCGCCTGGCCGCTGATCGTTGCTTCGACGGCGTTGGTGGGGCTGCTGCTGGATGTCGCGGTTTTCAATCCATCCATGCTCACGGATGCCTTCAATCCCGTCACCCTCAATGTGGCCGGATTTGCGCTGTGTGCGGTGGCGTGGAATACCAGGGCTTGAGCGGACAAGTGTGAACCGATCTACGCGAAAGGCATCTCCCGGCCAAAGAATCCGGGCCGTGGAGTGGAAAACTCACCGCTCCCAACTCGAGCCCAAGATGACGCTGCAAAGATTCACTCGCTGGAAACCCGGATCCTTGTAGGCAAGAAAATCATCGTTGAAGGTCCCAAATGTACTCTGGGGCCGATGCTGCAGCCCGTGATAAAACGCGTCGATCATCTGATGGGCAAAGTCGTTATCGCGGGGATAAGCGGCGATCACCGCCTCGCGCTGTTCGTCTGTGAACAACTCAAAACCACGTCCAGCCACATCCATCCCCGCGCCGGCCTGCACCAGGGCGATCTCTGAATGCATGTGTTCAGGAATGCCCGGCGTCGTATGGAGCGCGACGGCGTTCCAGACTTTCTCGATGTTCCCTTCCGCTATGTGATGGCCTCGCAGGAAATCGCGCGCGGCATTCGCACTGTCCACCTCAAAGCGAAGCTGACTCTCGTGATAAATCGAGGTCAGGCCGAGGTCGTGGAACATGGCAGCGACGTAGAGTAACTCCGGATCGAAGGCCAGGCCCTTGCGCTTCCCGAGCAAAGCGCCCCACAAGTAAACGCGCGTGGAGTGGGAAAACAGCAACTCGCTTTCGGTATCGCGAATGAGCTGCGTCACCTCGCGGGCCATTTTGCTGTCAGGGATTTTCACGCTGAAAAGGTCGTTCGTCGCCACGGTTTTTCCTCTGTCACAGATCTGCCCGTCGATCTTGAAAAGAGTACGCGTCGTCTGGGACGCAACACAGCGCCAATATCGCGAATTTTGAGTGCACCAATGGCCGTTATTTTGCTGTGCCGCTGTGTATCACAGTGTGTCTGGCTATCCTCTTGATACATCAGTTTTCACCGGGCCCGGGATTCGACACAGGCCAGATACGTCACCGCGTTCAAATGCACTCAAGGTTTCAAGGGGCTCAGCCAGAACCCCTGGCCAACGGCTTGCAACGGAGACATCACCATGAAGATGGCAATGCAAAACAACACCGGCAACACCCGCCGCCGCTTGGTCAGCTCGTCGATCCTGGCGTTTGCCCTGTTCGGCGCGCTCGGTGCGGCCCACGCACAAACGCCCGCCGCCGCGCAGCCAGCCGCAATCAAGGCCGACGCCACTTATTCAACACCCTCTCCGTTCGGCCCGCTGAAGCACATCAAGGCCGGCCTGCTGAACGTGGCTTACGCCGAAACCGGTCCGGCCGATGGGCCGGTGGTGATTCTCCTGCACGGCTGGCCGTACGACATTCACAGCTATGACGAAGTGGCCCCGCTGCTTGTGGCGAAGGGTTATCGCGTATTGATGCCGTATGCGCGTGGCTACGGCGATACGCATTTCCTGTCCGATAAAACCCTTCGCAATGGCCAACCGGCCGCGCTGGCCAGTGACGTCATCGACTTCATGGATGCGCTAAAGATCAAGCAAGCCGTGCTCGGTGGTTACGACTGGGGCGCGCGTTCCGCCGGCATCGTCTCGGCGCTGTGGCCAGAACGGGTCAAGGCGCTGGTTTCGGTCAGCGGCTATCTGATCGGTAATCAGGCGGCCGGCAAAAACCCGCTGCCACCCAAGGCTGAATTGCAGTGGTGGTATCAGTTTTACTTCGCCACCGACCGTGGCCGCGCCGGGTACGAGAAAAACACCCATGACTTCGCCAAATTGATCTGGCAACTGGCTTCGCCGAAATGGGCGTTCGACGACGCCACGTTCGACCGCAGCGCCAAGGCGTTGGACAACCCTGACCATGTCGAGATCACCGTCTTCAACTACCGCTGGCGTCTGGGCATGGTCCAGGGCGAGCCTCAATACGAGGCGCTCGAGCAGAAACTGGCCACCGCGCCGTCGATCAGCGTGCCGACCATCACCCTTGAAGGCGATGCCAACGGCGCACCGCACCCTAAGCCTGAGGATTACGCCAAGCGTTTCACCGGCAAATACGAGTTCCGGCTGATCAGCGGCGGCATTGGCCACAACCTGCCGCAGGAAGATCCGCAGGCGTTCGCCAAGGCTGTGATTGATGCGGATCACTTGTGAGGCAGATCTGAAATAGCACCTTCACAACGACGGCTCGTTTTATTAAACGGGCCGTTTTTTTTGCGAAAATGCTCCAGTGCCCCTGCTAGCGAAAATCACTCCAACAGCGAGACCAGACGCGGCTCCAGGGAGGTCTCAAGCACCTCCAGCAGCGCCAGCGTCACTGGCAGCTTGAAGCGCCGCCTTCCCGCGCTGCCGGGATTGAGGTAAAGCTGTTCGCCACGCCACTCTATGCGGGGCTTGTGCGAATGGCCGGTGATCACCAGTTTTGTACTCGACTCAAGCTCGACTGGGACATCAGCAATGTCATGCACCAGCAGCGTCTCCCATCCATCGAGATCGAAACGAAGCAGATCGGGGATATTTTCTGCCCACGGGGCGTCCAGGTCATTGTTTCCGCGGACGACGTACAGGGGAGCGATAGCCCGTAGTTGATCGAGTATTTCGGCGTCGCCGATGTCGCCCGCGTGAATGATTTGTTCACACCCCGCCAGGGCAGCAAGGGCTTCAGGGCGGAGCAAGCCGTGGGTATCGGAAATCACACCAACTTTCATGTACGGCTCCGCTGCATGATCAGGAATCAGAACAGAGTGTAACCCGGTGAGGGCAAGCAGCCTTGACGTGGTTTTTGTGGCTGCTGTTTCAGGTTGGGCTGGATCGCTTGCTGTTCCTTCTGATGGGCGGCTGACGGCCAGAAACGAACAACGATCGATACTACAATCAGTCTTCACGCTCGTAGCGCTGACTTGCCAACCCGGTACCACGCAGCTACTGTCAGCCCTATGAATCAACCACGAATTACCTTGACCACGACTACCACGACCGCCAAAGGCGGGTCGTGAGAGGTGTCGTGAGCCAATAACGTACGAACTTCAAAGGCCCGCCAGTGATGGATAGGGCCTTTTCTTTTGCCCTTGTGTCGCTGGCCAAAACGCAAGGAAAAGCACGATGTATGCACTGTTGATTCTCGATATGCAGGTTGGATTGTTTCATGGCGCGGATAAGCCATGGGCTGGCGAAGCGCTGGTAGACACGTTGAACAATCTGTTGAATAAAGCCCGGAGTGCGGGCGCCCCCATTTTTCTCGCCCGCCACATGGGTCCACCTGGCTCGCCAATCGAGCCTGGAAGCCCGTTGACACAGCTGGTGGAGGAACTGGTGCTACAGGGCGACGAAGTGATTTTCGAAAAAAAACGACCCAACGCCTTCACCGAGACAGTTCTGGCCGATCAGCTACGGGCTTGTGGTGCTCTGGGTGTGGTCATTGCCGGAATGAAGACCCAATATTGTGTCGACAGCACCTGCCGCGCCGCACGAGACCAAGGTTTCGATGCGGTGCTGATCGCCGATGGCCATACCTGCTCGGACACCCCTGCGCTGAAGGCCGAAGAAATTGTCGCTCATCACAATGCGACCCTCGCGGGTCCATTCTGTCGTGTCGTAAACGCTGAGGAATGGTGTTTCTAACCGCCATCGACGGACCGGTCCGAGTCTGGACCGATCCGTCCGCTTTGCGTCGTTTGGAGCCGTCGCGAAAGCAACAACCGGCCAAAAACTGACTATAAACACGCCACCTATGATCAGGTCGACTCGCGCATGCCCAACCACCGAACGCCTGCTCTACCCTCTGCTGCTATCAGCCTACCCGGCGAGAAGCACTACCGAGGGAATAGGCAGGAAAGTCCGTATAACCCACCTCGCCACATCGAGTGTAATAAGTAGATCGGTCCGCTTCGTCCAACGGCCAGCCATGCTTGAGACGCTCAACCAGATCCGGGTTTGCAATATAGGGTCTGCCAAAGGCGATCAAGTCCACCAACCCGGTGTCGAGCGCATCCTCAGCGCTTGGGCGATCAGTGAATCCACCACACCAAATGATTGCGCCAGGAAACGCTGCCCGAACCTTGGCCAGCAGCGCGTGGTCGAGGTGGTGCGATTTGAACTCGGCAACCTCCATGTTCGCCTCAGGCATCAGCTCGTAGACCAGATGCAGATAGGCAACGCCCAGACGACCCAAACGCTCGGCAACGTACAGCAAGGTTTCCTCGGTGCGAGGGTCCGCCGGAATGCCGTTGAACTTGCCGAACGGCGACAGGCGCACCCCCACACGTCCCGGGCCCAATTCACGCACCGCCGCTTCAACGACTTCCAGCAGAAACCGTGTGCGGTTTTCTACGCTTGCGCCTCCATATAAATCGGTGCGTGTATTGAGCACCGAGTTCATGAACTGCTCGAACAGATAACCGTTGGCTCCGTGGATTTCGACACCGTCAAATCCGGCCTCCCGGGCGTGGACGCAGCCTCGGGTGAAGGTATCGACCAAAGCCATCACTTCCTCCGGCCTCAGGCGCCGAGGCTTGCCTGCCGGGATATGGGCCAACTTGCCATCCAGGCCGTGGGCGAACACCTGCGAGTCAGCCCGTTCCTCGGTCACACCCCAAGGTGCCTCGCCGTTCGGAAGGAATGATGGATGGGCCATCCTGCCGACGTGCCACAGTTGCACAAATATCGTGCCGCCATTGCGGTGAACTTCATCGGTCACCAAACGCCAGCCCTGCCGTTGGGCTTGGGTGTAGATGCCGGGGGTCATGGCGTAGCCATTGCTGGACGGCGCAATGTCCGTTGCCTCGGTGATGATCAGGCCGGCACTGGCTCGCTGCCCGTAGTAGGTGGCCATCAACTCGTTCGGGGCGTCACCCTCGGACGTCCTCGTGCGAGTCATGGGTGCCATGACCATGCGGTTCTTCAGCACAACGTTGCCGCCAAGCAACCGGGATTCAAACAGGTCTATCATGGGGCTTCCTTCGGATCGGTTTTTGATCGGAAGGAAAGCGTACTTTTCGTGAGTCGCGCCCATCTACACACCGTTTAGTCAGTGGTGGCAAATGAAGACAATCAACAGACTGCCGGGCTTGCCGATCGAGCGCACGCTGGCCGTCCTCTCCGGGCGTTGGAAGGGAGTCATCCTTCATGTGCTGCTGGACGGACCGCACCGTACCTGTGATTTGGAGAAGCGCATTGTCGGCCTCTCACAGAAGGTGTTGATCGAGCAACTGCGAGCGCTTGAAGAACACGCAATGGTGAGCCGGCAACCCAGCGCCCAGGATCGTCAGGGGATCGAATACCTGCTCACCCCACTGGGCGAAAGCCTGCGGTCCATCCTGGAATCGCTCATCGATTGGGGCGTCCATCACGCCGAAGAACTCGACGAGGGCCATAGGCTGCTGCCATGCGAGGCGGTCGTTCGAGATCGCGTTAACTGACTCGTATTCCTGGGGTCGATCGCCGCTCGGTGCATCTGCTAGTCTGCCCAACCCGACAGTGATCAAAGCCAGGCTCAAGCAATGTTCAACATCCGTGTGATGACCATGGACGATTACGATGCGGTCATCGACCTCATGAAGCGTACCCCGGGCGTTTCCTTGCGGGATGCCGACTCTCGTGAATCGACCTTGAGATACCTGGAACGAAATCCCGGAATGAGCTTCGTGGCTGAAGTCGGCGCCGTTCTGTGCGGTTGCGTCATGTGTGGCCACGACGGTCGTAGAGGCTATTTGCAGCATTTGGTTGTCCTTCCGCAGTATCGGCGGCAAGGCATCGCCAATGCGCTGGTAGAGCGCTGTCTTTCAAGTCTTGAGAAGCTCGGAATACTTAAATGTCATCTCGACGTTTTCAAGACCAATGGAGCAGCTGCCAGCTATTGGCAAAGCCAGGGTTGGCAGCTCAGGTCTGATATCGATCGGTATTCGTTTACCCGATCGGATAATGAGAACGTTTGACCGAGTGACGGCATTGATTCCCGTGGTGCGGTCCCGCGCCACTTCAGCCTTTAACTGACCACCCAAAACCTGCAAAAATGCCTAATGCCAGTCAGTTAAGCCGTAACGCGATCTGTAGCAGCTGGCGAAGCCTGCGTTCGGCTGCGCAGCAGTCGTGAAATCAGACGATGCGGTGTTCAGGAAGACCGAGTTGTCAGGGTTTACGACTGCTGCGCAGCCGAACGCAGGCTTCGCCAGCTGCTACAAGAATTGCATTGCCGCGGAAATTGCTTAACTGATCGGCATTGGTACAATCGCCGGCTTTTTTCGCGACAGGATGTCCCCATGCAACGGATTGTAATTCTGGGTAATGCCGGCAGCGGCAAATCTACCCTCGCCCGTGCCCTCGGCAAACGCTTGAACCTGCCCGTGGTGCACCTAGACACGCTGTTCTGGGAGCCCGATTGGGTCGAGCCGGACGCTGAGCGATTCCGCGCACGGGTCCGCGAAGCAATCGCAGCGGATGCGTGGATTTGTGAAGGCAACTATGCGCGGCGAACCTTCGACCTTCGCCTGCCCCGTGCCGACCTGATCATCTGGCTCGATACGCCGCGGCTCACCTGTTTCGCCCGGGTGATCATGCGCAGCGTAATGAACCGTCCTCGCGCTGACCTGCCGGCAGGCTGTAGAGAGAAGCTCGACCGGGCGTTCCTGACCTTTCTGAACTTCGTGTGGAATTTTGATCGTGGCTACCGCGCAGGTATCGAGGTGGTGCGCCTGGCCATAGGCCCGCAAATTCCTACGCTGCACTTGCGCGGCACGCGGCAGATTTCCGCATTTCTCGATAGCTTGTCCGCAACGTCTGGAACCTCCGTCCGGCCTGCACACCCCGCGCGGGCGGGCTGCCTTGGCCTGGACGGAGGTCCGGACCCAACAAGCGGTCAGTAATCCCAGAAGGCCGCAATCCAGCGAAAGGCATCACCGTCGATGGCCACCCGGCCTCCGCTCTACGAACGCCAGCCACCACACTCACTAAACCGCTGTTTCGCCGCCTTGCGATTTACCCACGCCATACCTCGCACCAGCCCGAAGCGCATGACGGAGTTTCAGGGCCGGCCGTTCGATGGAGTAGTACGAAACGCAGCTCAATCCAAACGACAGGACCAGAACGGCGGCAACGATGTGCGCGTCGTAGGCAACGGGCCAGAAAGCGCGCAGGAAGTACATCACCACAAAGTGATTCAAAAACACGCCATAGCTGATGTCCCCGAGGAACTCGTCAATCCGATGAAACTTGAGTCTCGTCAGCACGTACACGGCCGGGATGCCTAACGCGATGCCCGCAGTCACCTCCGCGTTAAACGGCCGACGCTCAATCAGTCCCGCTTCTATTGCCGCAAACATCAAGGCAGCCACCACGGCGGTGCCGGCGGCGATCGCCAAGCCCTTCGCCTGTGGTTTGTACAAGTAGCTGCCGCACAGGAACATGAACAAGACGCCCGGCAACAATCGGTAGCCGTACACATCGGTGTTGATGAAACCAAAAGAGGCGGTCATGAAAACCGCGACAGACAGGGCAAACGCAACACCCCTCGCCTTATAGATAATCAGGAAGGGGATCACCAAGTAGAAACACATCTCAAGACCCAGTGACCAGGCCGGCGGCAAGACAAGCGACCCCGCGACCCCGAACATGTAGAAACCGAGGGGCACCATGGGCAGGCTCTGCGCGATGTTCCTCAGCGTCAGCTCGGCGGCTTGCGGCGTGCCGGGCAGCAGGAAATAAATCACGGCGCAGGATGCGAGGAAGTAGAACAGGAACTGCGGGTAAAGCCGCAAAGCCCTGTCCATGTAGAACAGGCCGATTGTCTCCGGCGTCTTGTAATTGCGCTCGATGAGCGAGGTCATCACAAAGCCGCTGATGATCAGAAAGGAAATCACGGCAACCACGCCGGGGTTAAGCCCCGCGACCGTCTTGCCCATATGAGAAACGGCCACCAGAACGGCCAATAACAGACGAAAAGCTCCCACCCACCCCTCCAGACGTCCTTATATTTATGGCGCGTAAACTACGTTGATTTTCGCCATGAGGACAGGTTTTTTGTGGCGCGGGATTCCGTGAGGAACAAAAAAAAGCCCCGCAACCGAAACGCGGTGCGGGGCAAAAAATTGGTTGGTTGCGGCCAACCAAAGGAGCGCTTGAAAAACGTTAACGGCCGGGGTCAGATGCAATCCTGTGCGGCGCGTCCAAAACTCGAAGGCAGGTAGTTCGAGGCCAGCAAGTGCCGCTCGTAGATGAACACCTTGCCGCCACTGCCGGCCTTGTAGGCTTCCAGCACGTTGTCCGCGGAGACTTTGCTCGGCACCACGATCCGGTAGCTGCGCTGGGTCTGCGAAACGGTCGGGTTCAACGCACTGCCCTGCAATTTCGGTACGACGCAATCGGCGTATTGCGCAGGTGTCTTGTGGGTCTGCAAGGTCAGGGTCGGGTCGTTCGGCGCAGAGGCGCAACCGGCGAGCAACAAAGTGGCAAACGCCATGACAGGCACAAACAAAGGGCGCATCGGTGTCATCCTGAAAATAAAAGTCCGGTTCATCACGCGACGGGGCAGCGCCACGGGCGGTGTTCGATGGGGGCGATTCTCCGGTGATTACCGACAAAGCAGAACGTGTGTTTCGTGATTGTCACTATTACTTCACGCAATAGTTGCGCGCCGTGGAGACTCGTACACACTCAATCACAACTGAAAAAGATAGATGAGGCCTCTCCTTGAGAACGTTTGACCTGATCCGCGACGCCGTCCTGCCCGATTTCCGTGATCGGGTGGCCGAGTACTTGATCGAGTATGAAACCGTACTGCTGTGCGAAAACACGCCCGACCCGGAGCTTGTGCGAGCCACCGCCAATCAGCTGCGCGGTTATTTGCGCGGGTTGAACACCACGCGGGTGTTGGGCATGGCGGATTGGGAGGAGCTCGATCGGCGGGTGGTGGATACGTGGCTTTTGCCTGACCAATGACGGGTTCGCGAGTCGCTTTGTTGGCCGGAATTGGTCCTTGATTAGCTCGCGCGCTCACTGATTTAACAGGCTGGAGAGCGCTTGTTTAAACGCCCTCAAGTTTACGTCCTGAAAGCTACAAAACCTTGCGCCGTTGCCTACGGCTGCGCCAGAATCCGCCGGCTTGTGCGCCTAGGGCCTGGGTTTTATCGTTTCCGGGTCGCTGAATATCAGCGATCGGGTTTGGTAGCCCGGTTACCTGTCGCATAACGCAACGTAATGCAGAGATTTTTTTCGTCTTCTGTTTATGGCAGTCATGCGTAGGGCATCCTCGGATGCGCCGGGTTTTGCACCAGGTAACCGGTCTACCAACCTGCGTATGGCCGCCACCCTTCGTTGGTAGCGAGGGTGATGGCTCCTTAGTTATTATCTGGAGCACCATCTATGTTCAAACCAACACCAAACCCACCAGAAGCGGACGACGTTTCCCCCTACGAAACCGCCGATTCCAAAAAACTCAACGAAGCCGCCGAGCGAGCTCTCGATTTTCACTTCCCGTCGAATGCCGACATCAAAGCCACCCCGCGAACACGCAGCAGTCTTTTTTCCGTCGATCCCGAGGCCACGGCCGAAACAATGGCGGTTTATTTGGTCGAGACACTGGCCTCGGTTGATGTGATGGTCCACCAGTTGGTGGATCATCTGGAGGGTGAATCGCGTTACGCGCTGCTGGGTATTTCCAACAGCATCATGATGGCGGAGATCACCGCCAACCGAGTGTTGGATAGAATTGATCTACCCAACTAGGGGCGGTTTGCTGGGGTGAGTGGATAAATGTGGTTGGCCAGCGCAGCGGTGTCTTTGGGGGCCGTTGCGCGGCCAATGGTAGCGATATCTACGAGAGACCGATAATGGACGTCCCCTTTTCCGATGCGTCCCCTTTTTTTACCAAACGTCTAGTCCTGAAAAAGGTGTAAACCTATTCAGGACTAGACACTTTCTCCTATCGTCCTACGCCCTAATCATCGAAAACCGCCTGCTTTAGGAGTAAGCCTCAGCCACTTCCCCCGCGAAAAAGTGGCTGAGGTGGCTGAACGTTTTTCGTACTAAGCCTTGATTCAAGTCATGGGCGGAAGGTGACGCACATACCACCGGCCATCACATGCAGTTTCAAACTTTTTCTTTGCCAGCCGGTGGTGGCGGTGGCATTGAAAGTCGCGCTTACCCAACCTCCGCTGGGGGAAAATTTCGGTCCGAAGCGTGTGACAGGGAATCCTTCGGGAGGGGGTGTGTATTTGGCAATGAGAACATTGAGGATATGGGGGGAGAGGTATGTGGGAATGTCGCCCTGTACGTCCGTCACCCATCGCGCATATGATTCGTAATCTTGCGGGATGGGGGTATAGAGGCACCGATATACCTCGGATACGGTGACTTGATACGATTTCGTGCCTTCATGGTTTGAAACTTTAATTGTGGCCGATCCGTTTCCCACGCTGCGTACCCGGCCATTGCTATCGACTGTTGCGATGTTTGGATAGGTGGACAGATAGGTGAAGGGCGAGGTGCCGCTGGTGGGGGTTCGGGTCATGGCCGTGCCTGCTGGCTCGTGATCGGTGGGTTGCCAATTGAGCCCTGTGCCTGCGATAAAAACATTGATACCTTTGAGAATCATTGGAGTCTGATCCAGCTCGAACGCAGGGAGTGTTCTGACCCTGTAGATGCACAGGGGGAAAGCCACCGCCGTAGGTTCGTTGGCCACCTTGTCGAAGTTCACCTTGAAGGTAATCGTGACGTCGCTGCCGCCCTTGAGTGTCTTCAACCACTCGATGGCGGCCAGGGTGACCAATCCGTCGGTCGATGCATGAGCGGCCCCTTGCCAAATCACCTTCTCGGTTTGTTGACCGTTTTCCAGGGTACCGTCATACCGCAGCCAGACACAGTGTCCTGACACCTGAAGCAACCACGCGGCCACCCTCAACTGCGCGGTGTCCTGCATCTCGGTGACATCCAGGATCCCATCTGCTGTCGCGCCATCGATCATCAGCCTCGGCAACCGCGAATCCTCATTCGCGATTCGATTCACCGTCACCACCAGCGATAACGACTCGGCAATCTCCTGCCCTCCCCGAATCAGCTTCCAGGCCAGTTGCGGCCCCTTGCCGTGCCACCGACCGAGAAACGCGGCATCCAGCTTGAATATCGCGAACTTCTGCTCCAGTAGTAACACCGCAAACTCCGGTGAACCTGGCAACGGATTGAGCAGGATAAGTTGTGCCTGATCTCCGGCCAATGCCGCCGTAAAGTCGACTCGCACATCAACTCCATTTGGATAGTGGAGCGCATCAATGGGGTTGGTCGCTGACGATACCAGCGTTGGCGCATCCAGCTCCACCACCGCACTGCCCACCCGCAACCTCAACTCAAACGACTGCCCCAGCATCACGCCATTGCGCTCGATGCGGTAATCCACGACCACCGTGCCGTTCAGGTTGGCAATCACGAAGGACTTGGCGACGGTGAACTTCACCACCTTCCCCGCCGTCTGCGAAGTCAGGTCGACAAAATCGCTGGTACTGCCGCCGCTGGCCGATCCACACCAGCTGTAGCTCACCCGATCCCCGGCTTGAGTTCCGAGAAACGGCACTTTCAAGGTGGCGCCGGTAGGCGGCACGTTGTCCGGGTCCAGCACGTCGCTGCCGGGTTCGACTTCATCCACTTCAGGCCGCACAAATTGCGGCAGCACCTCGCCCACCTGCATCCAGAACGCCTGCGATTCGCGCACGCTGCGCACCAACGCATCGTCGTTGGCCACGCGGTAATAGACCTTCACTTTGAGGCCGTCGAAGCGACGGATCTCGGCATTGCTCACGCTGCGCAGAATAGGCTCATGATCGGCGATGTTACCGACCGGACGCGGATCCCCGTAGTAGACAGTGCTATCTGCGCGTTTTGCCTCCCAGATCAGCGTCACCTGATCGCTACTTTGACGCCCCGGATACCACGGAATATTCACCGTCGCCCACAGCGTTTCCGTTGGCAGCGCCCCACCCGGCGCCTCCTTGACACTCGGCGCCAGCAAGTGGCTGATCTCGCCCACCACATCGACGCTGGCATTTTTCGACGGCCGATTGGCCACACCGTCCCGCACACGCAGGTACGACACAGTCGCCCAGCCCTTGGCAATCGCCTTGACCGAGGCATTGGGGATGATGAAGTCGCACTGAAACGGCACGAACTCGACCGTTTGCTCCAGTGGCCCGACGACGATCGGCCCGCCTTCGGCCGGGGTGCCGGACCAGGTCATGACAATCTTGTCGTCGATGGCAAAGTCCGCTTCAGGCGTATACACCCGCACGACGACATCGGCCTCCCCGAGTTGCTCAAGGTCGATCGTGTTGGTCGGTCTGCCCTCCACCAGCACCAGCGGCGCGTTCAAGCGGTTGCCGCCCAGATCGACCAGCACATGGGTGCTGGCCGCCCACGGCGCACGCTCGTCGGGGTAGTTGTTGCAGCGGTCGATCACCTGATAGGTGACGGCCACCCGCGGCCCGTCGCCGGCGGCTTCGATCACGGCTTTGGTGAAGGTGATGACGATCAGACCCGAGTTTTCGACCTGCTGTGGGGTCACCGGGTAATGCACCACTTCCTGACTGCCCCAGCGCGCGATGATGCGGTCGTACACCGTGATGTTTTCGTACGGCTCGATGCGCATCTGCACGCCCTGCTCGGCCATGCCGGGGTCGACGCCGTTGGAAATGTCCGGGGTCAGCGTGTACTTGAGCCCGTCGTGCCCCGGTTCGGGACTGTCGTCGAGGCCGCCGGGACGAGTGCGTTTGACCAGCAGGGTCAAGATCGGCGTGGAATCCTGCGGCCCTTGGGTAGGGCGAGTGATGCGGTAAAACACCGACCTGGCTTCACCGTCGAGGATAAAACCTTCGGGAATACGAAAGACCACGTCTTTGTTGAGTTCGCTCGCCAGCTCGATGGTTTTGCTCCACACCGGGGCGCTGCTGTTGCCCCAGAACATCTCGACCCGATCGCCGATGTTCATCGTTTCCCAGGCGTTGATGATCACCTGCAGATCGCCCTCAAGCGCCCGCAACGGGATGCCGCCGTCGTAGGGCGGCTGGTCCTTCATCTCCGTCATGCCCGAAATATACGGCGGCCTGAGGACGGCGGTGATTTTATTCGGTTCGACGGGGGACGGGGTGGTCATGGTGAGGCTCCTTGGGCTGGCGGACGAGGCCAGGCGATGGGGCTATCACACAAGGTTTTGCGGGGGGCTGGCTACTGTCAGATCTGACAGTGGCGACGAATGGTTGGGGATGATGGGATGAATGGGTGCACTCCTTTTTTCTCCCCTGACGTTGGGCTGTGCAGCGGTGCCTTTTTGGATTCCTTGCACGATCCAGCGGGAGTAAACATCCATCAGAGACAGAACTTATAAATAAATGCATCTTCTTTTCCCTTGAAATCTCAAAGCTACGCTGGTACTTGGAAAGTTAAGCTGCAAAACCCCAGGCATGGCAGTCAAGGAGTTATGGGTCTATCTGTTGGCACACAATCTGATCCGAATGCTCATGCCACAATCGGCTCTATTAGCTGACTGCTTACCTCGCGAACTGAGCTTCAAACACAGCCTTCAACTATGGCTGGCGCTGCGACAATATGGCCGCCCTGAAGAAGAGGATGGCCTTTCAAATTTATTGACGCTGATCGCTCAAAGGCGCGTTGGAAACCGGCCTGGTCGTATCGAGCCGCGAGGCATAAAACGAAGGCCTCAAGCCTACTCCTGCTGACCAAATCACGTCGATTAGCACGGGCAGATGCCAGGAAAAATGGGCACACTAAACATGTTAAGTAAGTGCCATTCAATTTCCGTCCTCATTTCGCCCCGGTCATGAACGTAACGACGCGTGAACAGATCTGTCGACTTAACTTGGTCCCCTTTTTCTCATGACAAAGTGAATGAACGTTTTTCGATCGCAATCCCTCGCCAAGTTGTCCACTACATTTTGTAACACACGACGGGGAGAGCGGACGGGCCGTTCATGACTGCGAACCCCCACTTATGACCGGTATAAAGAAAAAGGTGTGGGTCGTTGTTGGGTGATGATGGTATGACCGAGCCGATGTTGTACTTGTATGAGCGCGTCCTATAGCGAGTAACGATGATCTGGAAGCGAAAATCGTAAACATTATACGGTATGAGTGTGCCGCCGACACTGTTGATCCAGTTAAGGGATTGAGGGTACATGAGGGGTGTTGGGTTGTGGAGCATACGGATGACATTTGAGGCCGTCACTCTGAATGACTTGGTTTGAGGCGGCTTGCTTTTATCGGTCACGGTGATGGTGGTAGTTCCATTTCCTTCGCTGCACACCTGACCTAAGTTGCTGACAGAGGCAATCGCAGGATTTGAAGACTCATAGGTGTAAGGAGGGAGGCCACCGGTAGGTCTGCGAGTTTCTACGGTGCCTGCGGGGTTGTTGCCGGTATGATCCCAATCGAGCGTTGTACCCGCGATAGAAATGTTGAAGCCGCTGAGCACCATTGGGGTCGGATCAAGCTTGAACTCCGTAAGCACGGTCAAAGTGCGTGCTGCGGAACTCTGCCCCGGACCGTACAACGCCTTGGCGGTGAAGCTGTGGGCTGCCACGCTCAGTACCGTCACCAGAAGCGTCCAGATCCCCGTCGTCAGGTTCGCGGTGGCCTGACCTTTGGAGACCGCGCCATCGAGCACATCGACTTTCTGACCTTTACTGGCCGTGCCGGTCAGCGTGATGCTGGTTTCGATCGTCGTACCGCCATTGGGAATTTCGACCCCGCTCGGGCTGCCTTTGACCGAGGAAATAGTCGGTGCGATCACCGCTGTCACGGTCAAGGTTCGTGCCGCGGAACTCTGCCCCGGACCGTACAACGCCTTGGCGGTGAAGCTGTGGGCTGCCACGCTCAGTGCCGTCACCAGAAGCGTCCAGATCCCCGTCGTCAGGTTCGCGGTGGCCTGACCTTTGGAGACCGCGCCATCGAGCACATCGACTTTCTGACCTTTACTGGCCGTGCCGGTCAGCGTGATGCTGGTTTCGATCGTCGCACCGCCATTGGGAATTTCGACCCCGCTCGGGTTGCCTTTGACCGAGGAAATAGTCGGTGCGATCACCGCTGTCACGGTCAAGGTTCGTGCCGCGGAGCTCTGCCCCGGACCGTACAACGCCTTGGCGGTGAAGCTGTGGGCTGCCACGCTCAGTACCGTCACCAGAAGCGTCCAGATCCCCGTCGTCAGGTTCGCGGTGGCCTGACCTTTGGAGACCGCGCCATCGAGCACATCGACTTTCTGACCTTTACTGGCCGTGCCGGTCAGCGTGATGCTGGTTTCGATCGTCGTACCGCCATTGGGAATTTCGACCCCGCTCGGGTTGCCTTTGACCGAGGAAATAGTCGGTGCGATCACCGCTGTCACGGTCAAGGTTCGTGCCGCGGAACTCTGCCCCGGACCGTACAACGCCTTGGCAGTGAAGCTGTGGGCTGCCACGCTCAGTGCCGTCACCAGAAGCGTCCAGATCCCCGTCGTCAGGTTCGCGGTGGCCTGACCTTTGGAGACCGCGCCATCGAGCACATCGACTTTCTGACCTTTACTGGCCGTGCCGGTCAGCGTGATGCTGGTTTCGATCGTCGCACCGCCATTGGGAATTTCAGCATTTGCAAGATCTTTGACCGAATGAATCTCCGGTTCGATGTAGCCAATGCCCAATCTCAACTCAAACGATTGCCCAAGCGTCACCCCGTTGCGCACGATGGTGTAGTCCGCGACCACCGTGCCGTTCAGGTTGGCAATCACGTAGGACTTGGCGATGGTGAACTTCACCACCTTCCCCGCCGTCTGCGAGGTCAGGTCGACAAAATCGCTGGTACTGCCGCCGCTGGCCGATCCGCGCCAGC
This sequence comes from Pseudomonas sp. RT6P73, assembly GCF_054897715.1. Classification (NCBI taxonomy): domain Bacteria; kingdom Pseudomonadati; phylum Pseudomonadota; class Gammaproteobacteria; order Pseudomonadales; family Pseudomonadaceae; genus Pseudomonas; species Pseudomonas sp. RT6P73. Next base: position 3,327,654 of record NZ_JBUBUV010000002.1, read on the forward strand.
GGTAGGTCATCCGATCCAAGGCCTGAGTTCCCAAAAACGGCACGATCAAGGTGGCGCCGGTAGGCGGCACCTTGTCCGGGTCGAGCACGTCGCCGTCGGGTTCAGTTTCTTGCACTTCAGGTCGCACAAACTGCGGCGCAACCTCGCCCACCTGCATCCAGAACGCCTGCGACTCGCGCACGCTGCGCACCAAGGCATCGTCGTTGGCCACGCGGTAATAGACCTTCACTTTGAGGCCGTCGAACCGGCGGATCTCGGCATTGCCCACGCTGCGCAGGACAGGGTCATGATCGGCGATGTTGCCGACCGGGCGCGAATCCTCGTAGTAAACCGTGGTACCGCCGCGTTGGGCCTCCCAGATCAGCGTCACCTGATCACTGCTTTGACGCCCCGGATACCACGGAATATTCACCGTCGCCCACAGCGTTTCCGTTGGCAGCGCCCCACCCGGCGCCTCCTTGACACTCGGCGCCAGCAAGTGGCTGATCTCGCCCACCACGTCGACGCTGGCATTTTTCGACGGCCGATTGGCCACGCCGTCCCGCACACGCAGGTACGACACGGTTGCCCAGCCTTTGGCAATCGCCTTGACCGAGGCATTGGGGATGATGAAGTCGCACTGAAACGGCATGAACTCGACCGTTTGCTCCAGTGGCCCGACCACGATCGGCCCGCCTTCGGCCGGGGTGCCGGACCAGGTCATGACAATCTTGTCGCCGATGGCAAAGTCCGCTTCAGGCGTATACACCCGCACGACGACATCGGTCTCCCCCAGTTGCTCAAGGTCGATCGTGTTGGTCGGTCTGCCCTCCACCAGCACCAGCGGCGCGTTCAAGCGGTTGCCGCCCAGATCGACCAGCACATGGGTGCTGGCCGCCCACGGCGCACGCTCGTCGGGGTAGTTGTTGCAGCGGTCGATCACCTGATAGGTTACCGCCACCCGCGTCCCGTCGCCGGCGGCTTCGATCACGGCTTTGGTGAAGGTGATGACGATCGGATCCGAGTTTTCGACTTGCTGTGGGGTCACCGGGTAATACATCACTTCCTGACTGCCCCAGCGCGCGATGATGCGGTCGTACACCGTGATGTTTTCGTACGGCTCGATGCGCATCTGCACGCCCTGCTCGGCCATGCCGGGGTCGACGCCGTTGGAAATGTCCGGGGTCAGCGTGTACTTGAGCCCGTCGTGCCCCGGTTCGGGACTGTCGTCGAGGCCGCCGGGACGAGTGCGTTTGACCAGCAGGGTCAAGATCGGCGTGGAATCCTGCGGCCCTTGGGTCGGGCGGGTGATGCGGTAAAACACCGGGGTGGCGTCACCGTCGAGGATAAAACCTTCGGGGATGCGGAACACCACGTCCTTGTTGAGCTCGCTCTCCAGCTCGATGGTTTTGCTCCACACCGGGGCGCTGCTGTTGCCCCAGAACATCTCGACCAGATCGCCGATGTTCATCGTTTCCCAGGCGTTGATGATCACCTGCAGATCGCCCTCAAGCGCCCGCAACGGGATGCCGCCGTCGTAGGGCGGCTGGTCCTTCATCTCCGTCATGCCCGAAATATACGGCGGCCTGAGGACGGCGGTGATTTTATTCGGTTCGACGGGGGACGGGGTGGTCATGGTGAGGCTCCTTGGGCTGGCGGACGAGGCCAGGCGATGGGGCTATCACACAAGGATCGGCGGGGAGCTGGCTACTGTCAGATCTGACAGTGGCGACGAATGGTTGGGGGAGATGGGATAAATAGATGCGTCCCCTTATCGAAAATGACTGCGTGATTGGTCCGGGAGGTTCGTTATTTGTCCGTGGGATTAGCCATAGACACCTGCATTTGTGGCGAGGGGGCTCGCCCCCGTTCGGCTGCGAAGCAGTCGTAAATCCGGACAACTCGGTCCATTTGAACGGACACGGGGGCCGCTTCGCAGCCCAACGGGGGCAAGCCCCCTCGCCACAGAAGCCCCCTCGCCACAGAAGCCCCCTCGCCACAGGTCTTGCTCAACTGAGGATTTTTTTAGCGAACGGCATCAGCCTCATACGGGCTTAAGCGGGATTAAAGCAATAGGCAGCCAGTTTGTTGCCATCAAGATCACGGGCATACGCAGCGTAAGCATTCGGCGCCCAGCCACGCGGTCCCGGGAGGCCTTCACACGTACCGCCAGCGGCCAATGCGGCTGCATGAAACGCGTCGATGGCGGCACGCGTCGGTGCTTCGAAACTCACAGTCACACCATTGCCAACGCTGGCAGGTGCGCCGTTCGCCGGTTTCAGAACGAAGAAAGCCGGGGCGTTCTCGCCCCAGATAGAACCGTTGTCGCCAAGATCTGCGATACGTTTCTGGCCAAGTTCGCCCAGTACGTTGTCATAGAAATTGCGGGCCTTGCTCAAGTCATTGGTGCCGACTGTAACGTGAGTGAATACGCTCATTTTTATAGCTCTTCGTCAGGTTGAGAATGACGCGTACGGCGTCGTGGTTTCGGCCAAGAATGTGCCCCGGTCATTTGAAAGAACAGTGATGAATCGGTATTAATCCGATGCGAAGAGCGCATAGAAACAGCGGTGCCCTTCACAACAGCCGATGCCTTGATACCCTGTGTGCCTCATGATCATGGACATCAGCACATGGAAGTAGCACCACAATTCGTCATTCTTGAAACCGACCATTGGCTTCTCAATCATCACCTGTCATCGGCGCTTCCCGGCTATCTGATGCTGGGGGCGAAGACTCACGTCAACTCGCTGGCTGACCTTCCCGACGGTGCGCTGGCGGAGTTGGGTGGGCTGATGGCCAACATCCAGAAAACCCTTGTATGGCAGCTGAAGCCGAAGTGGCTGTACATCAGTCGATTCGGTCATGACCCTGGCTACCCGATCCACTTTCACTTCATTCCGGTGTACGTCTGGGTCGAGGAGCTTTTCTGGAAAGATGCCAGGTACAGGCTTTTGCAGACATTCGCCAGCAACGAAAACGCCCGGTCACTGACTGACGGAGCGGAACTGACGCTGTTCATCTGGCGTGAATTTGGAGAGAGCCCGAAGCCGCCGGCAGTGCAAGGGCCATCAATCAACCGGGTCATTGATGATTTGCGCAAAGCATTCAGATAGGGACAGCGAGTTTGTCTGTTCTGGGGTCGATTGCCCCCCTCCACGACACATATTGATTAGGTCAAAAGCGGTTAATATCGCTGCGCTTCGTCTACCCTCTCAAAAAGCGCCAGGCAGCAATCAGCTTGTGCCAGGCGCATCGACATTCTTCCGTTCATTCCACCGGAGAGCTTTCATGCTCAAGCGTACCCTGGCATTGGCCGTCGGCTTTACCCTGTCTTTTGGCAGCTTGTTGGCGCAGGCCGCCGACACCTTGAAAGTCAGCGCGATTCCCGATGAAGCCCCGACCGAACTGCTGCGCAAGTTCAAGCCGCTTGGCACCTATCTCGAAGAAAAACTGGGCATGAAGGTCGAGTTCGTGCCGGTGAGCGACTATCCGGCCGTGGTCGAGGCGCTGGCGACCGACCGCATCGACATGGCCTGGCTGGGCGGTTTCACGTTCGTGCAGGCGCGCCTGAAAACCGGCAATGCGATTCCGCTGGTACAGCGCGAACAGGACGCCCAGTTCACCAGCAAATTCATCACTGCCGACCCGAACGTCAAATCCCTCGCCGATCTAAAGGGCAAGACCTTTGCCTTCGGCTCGGTGTCCTCAACGTCGGGCAGTCTGATGCCGCGCTACTTCATGCTGAAGGACGGCATCAAGCCGGAAACCTACTTCAGCCGCGTGGGCTACTCCGGTGCCCATGACGCTACCGTTGCCTGGGTTCAGGCCGGCAAGGTCGACGCTGGAGTTCTGAACGCCAGCGTGTGGGAAAAACTGGTCGCCGCCGGCAAGGTCGATACCAACAAGGTCAAAGTATTTGCGACCACCCCGACCTACTTCGACTACAACTGGACCGTGCGCGGCACCCTCGACCCGGCGCTGGCAGCGAAGATCAAGGCAGCCTTCCTCGCACTCGATCCGGCGAACCCGAAGGACAAGGAAATTCTCGATTTGCAGGCCGCCAGCCGTTTCATCGAAACCAGTCCTGACAATTACAAAGGCATCGAGGAAGCCGCACGCGCCGCCGAACTGCTGAAATGACATTGCGTCTGACCCAGGCCAGCCTGACTCACGCCAATGGCGTGCAAGCGTTACGTGACGTGGACCTGCACATCGGTGCGGGCGAACAGGTTGCCATCATCGGACCGTCCGGCGCTGGCAAGTCGAGCCTGCTCAACCTGCTGGCCACCGCCCTGCGACCGGACAACGGCGAGTTGCAGGTGCTCGGCGAGCGCGCGTGGCAGCTGTCTGCCCGGCAGCGCCAGCGTCTGCGCGCGCGTATCGGTCTGATCCATCAATCGCCGCCCCTGCCACCGCGCCAGCGTGTAGTCACTGCGGTGCTGGCTGGAAAGCTGGGTCAGTGGGGCCTGGGCAAGAGCCTGCTGAACCTGCTGCATCCGCTGGATGTTCCCGGCGCACGTGCGGCATTGGCCAGGCTGGACCTCGGCGACAAGTTGTTCGCGCAATGCCAGCAACTGTCCGGCGGGCAGCTTCAGCGCGTGGGCATAGCCCGCGTGTTGTATCAAGCGCCCGAGGTGTTGCTGGCCGATGAGCCGGTATCGGCGATGGACCCGGTGTTGGCCGAGCACACGCTGTCGGTGCTCTGTCGCCATGCCCGGGAGCACAGTGTCACCCTGGTCGCCAGCCTGCATGCGGTGGAGCTGGCCCTGGCGCATTTTTCACGGATCATCGGCCTGCGTGACGGGCAGATCCTGTTCGACCTTGCGGCCAGCGAGGTAGACCGCGAGCTGCTCGACAAGCTCTACGCCAACGAACAACTGCAATCCTCGCCCGTGCCTCCGGTGTCCCTGAGTGTGCAGATTCCCCGATGCTGACGTCCGCCTCCCGCGATCCTGCCGCCCTGCCCCGTCTGCTGCTCAGCCTGCTGGCGATCGCTTTGCTGTGGCCGGGCATCCGCTACAGCGAGTTGGACCTCAGTGTCTTGGTGGCGAGTGACAGTCAGAGCGAGATGGGCCGGTTTGTATCGGCCTTCTGGCCACCGGCCCATGGCGAAGAGTTCATTGAACTGCTGTTGCAAGCCACTTTGCAAACCCTGGCCATCGCCACGGCCGGCATGGCCCTGGCGTTGCTGTTGGCCGTCCCCGCCAGCCTGCTGGCCAGTCGCGCCCTGTCGCTGTCGGCGGCCTCTCGTGCCGGTCGCCCAAGCTTCGGCGGCCAATTGCTGCGTTGGCCGGTACGCGGGTTGCTGATCTTCCTGCGCAGCGTGCCGGAAATCGTCTGGGCCCTGCTGTTCGTGCGCGCCGTCGGCCTCGGCCCGACCGCCGGGGTGCTGGCCATTGCCATTACCTACAGCGGCATGTTGGGCAAGGTCTACGCGGAAATTTTCGAGTCGGTGGACCAGCGCCCGGCCCACGCGTTGCTGCGTTCAGGCAGCGGTCGGCTGGCGGCATTTTGCTACGGGATATTGCCCAACGTCGCGGCGGAACTGATGTCGTACACGGTGTACCGCTGGGAGTGCGCGATCCGCGCCTCGGTGGTGATGGGCTTCGTTGGTGCCGGTGGCCTGGGCCAGCAAATGGATCTGTCGTTACGCATGTTCGCTGGCGGTGAAGTGGCCAGTCTGTTGCTGACGTTTCTTTTACTGGTGCTGCTCGCTGATCAACTCAGCCGCCTGCTGCGCTGGAGGCTGGCATGAATCGCCTGATCAACCTGGCCCTGGTCGTTGCAATCGGCATCGCGGTCGCCGCTTCTTTCAGCTACTTGAACATCGACCTTGGCGAGCTCGGTGCCACCGGCAACCTGAAACAGATGGGGGGCTATGCGCAGCGTTTTCTCAGCCCGGACCTGAGCGCGGGTCATCTGCAAGCCATCGGACACGGCGCACTGGAAACCATTGCCATGTCTGCCCTGGGCACCCTGCTCGCGGCGGTATTCGGCCTGCTATTGGCATTGCCTGCGGCCGGGCGTTTCGGCTGGCCTTTTCAGAGTGCGTCGCGTCTGGTGCTCAACGCCTTGCGCGCGGTTCCGGAACTGGTGTGGGCCGCGCTGATGGTCCTGGCCGCCGGGCTCGGTCCCAATGCCGGCACCCTGGCATTGGCCCTGCACACCACTGGCGTACTCGGCCGGTTGTTTGCCGAAGCACTTGAAAACACCCCGCCAGAACCGGCCGAAGCCATCCGCCTGCAAGGCGGTAATGCCGTTTGGGCATTCTGTTACGGCACCCTCCCCAACCTGTTGCCACAGCTCCTGGCCTACATCCTGTACCGCTGGGAAAACAATATCCGCATGGCCAGTGTGCTGGGCTTCGTCGGCGCCGGTGGTTTGGGGCAAATGCTCTATGTCAGTCTCAGCCTGTTCCAGGAAGCTCAAGCCAGCACGGTGATCCTGGCCATGCTGCTCCTGGTCTTCGCCGTCGGTTCATTGAGCAGCTGGAGTCGCCAACGCTGGGTCAAGGCCTGACGGCTTTCGCAGAACCGTCTACTCCTCAGACCTCCCCGTACCCTCACGATCGTGCTCGTAACGTCTCACGAGTGGAAACGCCGGCAACCAGGACTCGCGACGCACGATCCAGCTCTCGTAAGTTGGCATCAGTTGGTCAGGGGCATCCAGGGAACCCAGGTTCACTTCGATTTCGTCGTCCGTGCGTGCGAAAACGGAAGAGCCGCAGCGGGGACAAAAATGCCGCCCGGCGTAGTCACGTGTTTCGCCAACGATCTTCACCGACTCCTGAGGGAAAATCGCACTGGCGTTGAAAAGTGCCCCGTGATGCTTGCGGCAGTCGAGACAGTGGCAAAGGCCGACCCGGTATGGCCGTCCTGACGCCTCTATTCGAACATCGCCGCACAGGCAGCCGCCGGTGAATCGATCCATGTTGCGTCTCCTCTGAATCAAGCGATCGAAGTGTTTACAAGGAGCGCCGTCGGGCGTCCGGACGAGAAGGACATCGAGAAACAGGTGGTCGCTGCACTGGCAGATGCAGCGGCCGGTCGCTAGATAAAATCAGACGCTGTTAAGGTCTCCTCCGCGGCTGGATGTCAGTGTGGCCAGAGATCGACCGGAAAGTACTTTTGCGAGATTTGCGTGTACTTGCCAGAAGCATGCAACTGCGTGAGCGCCACATCGATTCGCTCTTTGAGTGCTGTGTCACTCTTGCGCAGGCCCGCACCGACCCCCAGACCATAAAGCAACGGGTCCATCTTGACGCTGCCGACGCCCTTCTCCTCGTACGCCAACCCGTCCTGGGACTTCAGGAAATCGATGTCGCCCAACTTGTCGAGGAACATGACGTCAATACGACCCGCCAGCAAATCGGCGTTGCAGTCATCCTGCGTGGTGTAGATTCGGATGTTCGAGGCCTTGCCGTAAGCGGTCTGGATGAACTCGGCGTTGGTGGTCGAGCCCTGCACACCGATGGATTTACCGGCCAGGCCTTCCGGTGTCAGCGTCAGGTTGACGTCCTTCGCAGCAACGAAAATCCCTGTCGTCTCATAGTAAGGACGCGAGAAGGCGATGACTTTCTGCCGTTCCGGGCTGATGCCCATTGAGTTGAAAAGCACGTCGAACTTGTTGGCGAGCAGCGCCGGGATAATGCCGTCCCAAGCTACTTCCTTGATCTCGCACTCGGCTTTCATCTGCTCGCAGAGTGCCCGGATCAGGTCGGGCTCGAAACCGGTGTATTGCCCGGTGGGTGTCTTGACCAGAAACGGTGGATACGGCTCGGCGGCCACACCGAAACGCAGCTTGTCGTCTGCTGCGCTGGCCGGAGCCGTAAAGGAACTCAACGTCATGCCGATTGAGGCCAGTAAAACCAGATTGCGGAATATTCGTTTCATGGTCGATCCCTTTTTTTTCAGGAGGATGGTTGCGAACAAAACGATTCAACATCAGAACAAAAAAGCCTTTTTAAGCCCCGGGTACAGGCAACGGCAGCCATCCCTGGATCGCTTGCCAATCTGACTCGAGGGCCGCAAAACGAGAGAGCGAGAACGTCGACAGGTCGGCAAAACTGCACTCACCGTCGACTACCAGATCGCGGATGGCATGACCGCTCGCCGGTGAGAGCCCGAAACCGACACCGGACATCGTCGCGACCGTGACGTTATCCAGCGCCGCAGGACGATCGATGACGGGACGACCATCCGGTGTGTTTTCGATAAACCCGGCCCAACTGCGAATCACCCGCTTGTGAGCAATCTTGGGGAACAGTTCGGCCAGTCGCTTGGCGATATTGCATTGCAGCGGGGTCGACTGCGGACGTGTGCCGCGCAGGTCGGCGAGCTCGACCCATTCATGCGGGCCACCGCCATACGCCAGGTTGCCGCGCAGGGTTTGCCTGCCATACAAACCATTGCCATCCACACCACCCACCTCCAGTAACGGCAGCGGTTCGGTCACGATCATCTCGGCACGAGCGGTGACCAGCGGAATGTCTACGCCAAGCTGGGCTGCCAATTCACCGGTATGCGGGCCGGCGGCAATCACCAAGTGGTCGCAGGCGATCAGGCCTTGTGCAGTGCGCACGCCCGTCACGCGGTCGCCTTGGCGTTCGATGGCGACGACGGGCGTGTGCTCGAGAACGCGGCCGCCGAGATTTTGCAGCGCCCATGCGTAGGCCTGCAGCGTACGGTGCGGATTGGCGTGGCCGCCGAAATGGTAGTAGTAGCCCGCCAACACGTTATCGCCCGCGAAGGGCACGAGTTCCCGAACCTCCTGAGGGTCCAGGAGGTCAACGCGCAACCCATAATACTTCGCTTCATCCACGACTTTTTTGTCGAGTGACAACTGGTGTTCGGTGAGATCGATGCTGATACGGTCGGGTCGATACTCGGTGGGGTAACCGAGCAATTCATCCATCATCGGCCACAGTCGCTGTTCTTCCACAAACAGCGGACTGTGGTGATGCGAACACCCGCCGCCGTTACGGCCCGAGGCGCCCCAGCCAATCAGGTTGGCGTCGAGAACCAGCACATCGACGCCATCGCGTGCCAGCCACCAGGCGGCGCTCAGTCCGGTGACGCCGCCGCCGACGATGACGACGGACGCACGGTTGGAGGATTTTTTGACTGTCTGCATGGTGTCAGCCCTCGTTCTGCGACGGGTTTATGTGATCGACGGCATCCTGCGGGCGCCTGGCCACGGTCTGCTGCCCGGTGCACAGCCAGAACGGCGTCCACTGTGACGGCATGTCAAACCAGGCATCCCAGCGGTTATGCATCGACGGCGCTTCCTCGATCTGGCCAATCTGGTGCAGGGCCAGCGGGCGGACCGGTGGGCGAAACGAGGCCAGCGCAATCTCGCTGACACTCAAACCGGCGCCGATGCCGAGCAAGGCCGCGACCTGTTCGCGGCAACGCCGTCCCTGGCAGGGACCCATGCAGGCGCGGGTGAGACGCTTGGTCACATCCGGGTGGGGGGAGTCGTTTGCCATGGTGTTTTGCAAGGCCGCGTCGGCAGGTGTCCAGTCGAGATAGCGCGGCGGTTGCTGGCCGAGGATTTCGCTGGCCGTGACCTCTTCGCACAGGCAAACGAAGGGTTCGTTCTGCGCATGGACGGTGGACGCACGCACCCAGGCCTCGCGATTGGCGGCAACGTTGCAGACCGGCACGTCAGGCGCCGATGCGTTGTCGTTCTGCGCAACGTCCACACCCAACGCCGCCAGCGCGGTATGCGCGGCGATCCGCCCTTCGCGCCGGGAAATCGTATCGTCGAGGCTTTTCGAGGCCCAGACGCCGGCGCAGTCGCCAGCCACCAGCACGAACGGCAACGACGTGCGTTGTGCCGAGTCCGTGTCGGTGACGTGGCCGCCGCGGTCGGCCTGAAATGACGTGCTGCACCCTGCTGCCTCGATCAGTTCGATGGCCGGAATGGCAGCCACCCCCAGCAAAACCGTGTCGCATTCAATTTCGGTCAGAGCCCCGCCAACGGGGCTACCCGCCGCGTCGACAGTCACCGCAGTAATCCGCTTCACGCCGAAGGCATCTCCGGTCGCCTCGCGAACGACATGCCCGGTCAACACCTGAGCACCCTGCTCGACCAGCAGCCCGAGCAACGCGGAATCGCCACTCACCTGCCCGGCCTGTTCAATGATTGCAGCAATCTGCACGCCCTTGCTGATCAGCGCGTGGGCCGACACCAGCGCTTGCGTATCGCTGCCGATCAGCACGGCGCGCTTGCAATCCAGCGCCTCGTAAACCGTTGCCAGCCGATACGCAGCGCTGACGCCCATCACGCCGGGACGATGCCAACCGTCGAAGGCGAGGCCCATGTCGCGCCTTCCGGCGGCGACGATCACCTGCTTGAAGCGCAGCAGATACGCGTTCTCGGCATCGGCGAGACCAGCGACGGTGCCCTCGATCCACGCCGTGGTGCGTTGCTGAGGAAACAGACCCCAGACCGCCGTGCCGAGCCGCACGTCGACCTCGGCTTCGAGCGCCTCGGCGATCTCCGGGCGGGCATCGAGCAGCGTCTGCAGCACGCTGTTGTGGTTGGAAACCGCAGCGCCCATGCGTCCGCCAAAATGCAGCGGCACCTCTTCGCCCATGGTTTCGAGGGGCACCGGATTTTCGTCCACCAGGGTCACACGCAGGCCCTGCCCGGCGGCGGTCAATGCGGCAGCGAGGCCGGCCGGGCCCGCGCCGACGATGAGAATATCGGTCTCGTCGCTGATCGGCGGAGCTTTGCCGGCCAACGACGCGGGGTCGTAGTAGAGGTTGGGTGCGATAGGTCGTTTCACGGTGTTTTCCCCGGAATGTAGGCGCGTGAGCTTTGATGCATAGGTACGGACTAGAACAGCGAAGACGGCGGCTTGACGTCGCCCTCGGCGAATCGCGACAGACGCAGCTGGCGCACGTCCAGTCCCGGGTTGCCAGAGTGAATCCAGTCCGCCAGGGTCTTGCCCACGATGGGGCCCATGGCAAAGCCGTGGCCACAGAATCCGGTGGCAACCGCCAAACCGCGCGGCGAGGTTTGCGCGTCGATAACGGGAATGCCGTCCGGCAAGACATCGATCGCGCCGGCCCATCGGTCGACGATCTGCGTATTAACCTGCCCGGGGAAAGCCGCCTTGAGCGCGTGCATGGCGTGTCCCAGTCCCTTTTCATTGGGGTGGACAAGCGGATTGCGCTGGTGAATCCCCGCGCCGAGCCGCGACGCCTCCGACCACGGCATGCGCTGGTGCAGATCGGTCAGGCACGCACCGTTCAGATTGAAGCGAAACGATTTACGCTGCGCCCACAGCGATGGTGCATACCAATGAAGTGCGCGCAGATGGCCGAGCGTCATGTCGACATCGACATGGGCGTCGTCGGCAATGTTAAAGCTGCCATCCAGCCGTTGCCGGAAACCCACACCATTGGCGATGGTCGAGATGCCGCTCAGCGTCGGGCCAGACGTGGTCCGCGCCACCGTCCCCCTGACCAGCTGCTGCGGCAGGGAGATGCCAAGCATCTTCAGCAGGCGGAAGGTCGTGACGCCAGCGGCGCACACCACCGTTTTCGCTTTCACGTAGCCACGTTCGGTTTCAACGCCGACGACCTGGCCGGCGGCGACATCGATGCCTTTGGCGCCGCACTGTTCGACGATGTGTGCGCCCAGTTCACGGGCGCGCATCGCGAACGCACGAGCCACCAGCGTGGGCTCCGCTTGACCGTCACTGGCGGTAAATAAACCACCCAGTTGCGGGACCGCGTAACCCGGTAGTTTCTTGGCCACCTCACGGGGCGACAGCATCACGGTATCTAGGGAAAAGCTGCGCGCGACCGATAGCCACGATTCGTAGCCCTCACGTTCGACCTCATTGCCTGCGACGAACAGACAGCCGTCGTTGCGCCATCCCAGGTCGGTCTGGAGTTCGTGTTCCAGCGAACGCCAGATCTCGATGCTGGCTTGCATCATCGGTACTTCGGCCTCGTCCCGGGATTGCTGGCGAACAAAGCCCCAGGCGCGTGACGATTGCTGCCCTGCCAGTTGGCTTTTTTCCAGCAGAAGAACCTTGGCGCCCGCTTTGCTAAGGTAGTACGCGCAGGCGCACCCCATCAGCCCGCCGCCGATGATCGCCACGTCGACTTCACGAGGCAGAAGGTCTTCCCTGGAGGCCGGGACTTTGGCAAATGCCGCTGCTGGAGTGTTCATAAGGGTAACCGTCAGGTTGAGAATGACGCGTAGCGCGACATCGCTGTTTCGGCTAAGAATGTGCCTCGATCATCCGAAGTTACAGTGATGTATCTGCATTAATCCCATGCGAGGAGCGCATAGAAACATGAGCCGCCAACTGCCATCCATCGAGCTTTTGCAGGCCTTCCTGACGGTTGCGAAGACGGGCAACTTTGGCAAGGCCGGCGAGCAGCTCAACCTGAGCCAGAGCGCGGTGAGTCGGCAGATTGCGCAGCTGGAGGCGCGTCTGGATAACCGCCTGTTCGAGCGGCACACGCGCAAAATCGTACTCACCGCCGAAGGCCGATCCCTGGTGCCGGTGGCGGAGCAGGTCATCGGCCTGCTGTCGGATGCCTCGCACATGCTTGCCTCGGTGGGACGAAGTGTCAGCCTGCGCGCCCATCCGACCATGGCGGCGCGCTGGCTGATTCCACGGCTGACGGCGTTTTATGCCTTGCACCCGGAAGTGACCGTCAGCGTCGACACGGTGTACCACCGCTTTCCCGACTTTGCGTTCGAATCGATCGACGCCATGATCGCGTACGGCACCGCCACCTGGCCCGACTTCGAAGCGCTGGAGTTGTGGGAAGAGGAATTGATTCCGGTGTGCTCGCCGGCATTGCTCGCCGGGACGACCCCGGAAGAAGTGCTCAGGACCGGACGCCTTGTGGACGCGAGCATGGATCGCCTGGACTGGCGCCGCTGGGAAGAGTATTACCCGGGCTCGACCGGGGCCGATAACGCGCATCTGACGTTCGATACGCTGGAGTCGGCCATCGTCGCCGTGAAATGCGGTCAGGGCATCGCGCTCGTCGACGCCGTGCTCACCCGCGATGAATTGCTCACCGGGCAACTGACCCGCGTGCATGCTGGCCGCATCATCACCGGCGGACGTTACACGCTGGTCTATCCAAAGCGGGTGAAGCGCTCAAGCGGCTTTTCCGAGTTCCTCGACTGGCTGGAACAGGAAGTGCCCGGCCAAACCCGAAACAGCGCCTAAACCGTTTCACCGTTTCCATCTGCGCCCGCCTTGATGCTAAATAGGACGCCCAGGCTACAAGTCCAGACCCTGTCGTGTATTGCCGTGCAACGAGAAACCGATATGAACACCCATTTTGAGACAACAGCATGATCGAAGTCACCGAAGTTTCCATCGCCCAACTGCGTGCGGCGCTGGAGTCTGGCCAGACCACTGCGGTTGAGCTGGTCCAGGCCTATCTTGCCCGGATCGAAGCCTACGACGGCCCCGACACGCCGACCGCGCTCAACGCGGTGGTGGTTCGCAATCCCGAGGCGCTCGCAGAAGCGCAGGCGTCCGATGCCCGTCGGGCCAAGGGCGAAACCCTCGGTCCGCTGGATGGCATTCCCTACACGGCCAAGGACAGTTATCTGGTGAAGGGCCTCACGGCAGCCTCTGGAAGTCCGGCCTTCAAGAACCTGATTGCCTATCGCGATGCGTTCACCATCGAACGGCTGCGCGCCGCCGGGGCGATTTGCCTGGGCAAGACCAATATGCCGCCGATGGCCAATGGCGGCATGCAGCGCGGGGTCTATGGTCGTGCCGAGAGCCCGTACAACGCTGACTACCTGACAGCCCCTTTTGCCTCGGGCTCCTCGAACGGCGCCGGCACCGCAACCGCCGCCAGTTTCGCCGCATTCGGCCTTGCCGAAGAAACCTGGTCGAGCGGGCGCGGCCCGGCCTCGAACAATGGCTTGTGCGCCTACACGCCTTCGCGCGGCGTGATCTCGGTGCGCGGCAACTGGCCGCTGACGCCGACGATGGACGTGGTGGTGCCGTACGCCAGAACCATGGCGGACCTGCTCGAAGTGCTCGACGTGGTGGTGGCGGATGATCCCGACACACGGGGCGATCTGTGGCGGATGCAACCGTGGGTGCCGATTCCGAGCGTCGCTGCGGTGCGCCCCACCTCCTATGCCGAGCTGGCCGCGAAGACGGATTCACTCGCGGGGAAACGCTTCGGCGTTCCGCGCATGTACATCAACGCGGACCCCGAAGCGGGCACCAGCGAAGCGCCGGGCATCGGTGGCCCGACGGGGCAGAAAATCAATACCCGCCCTAGCGTGATCAGCCTCTGGGAGGACGCGCGCAAGGCACTCGAAGCCGCGGGCGCCGAGGTGATCGAGGTCGAGTTCCCGCTGGTCTCCAATTGCGAAGGTGATCGCCCTGGCGCGCCGACCGTGTTCACCCGAGGCCTGGTGTCCAAGGAGTTCCTGCACCATGAGTTGTGGGACCTGTCGGCCTGGGCGTTCGATGATTTCCTGCGGGCCAACGGTGATCCGAAATTGAACCGCCTGGCCGATGTCGACGGACCGCTGATTTTCCCCCACGACCCGGGCACCCTGCCCAACCGCGAAGACGACCTTGCCGCGGGCATGGACGAATACGTGAAGATGGCCGAACGTGGCATCACGCCGTGGGACCGGATCGTCACGGTGCCTGACGGCCTGCGTGGACTGGAAGAGACCCGTCGAATCGACCTTGAAGACTGGATGGATCGGCTGAACCTTGATGCGGTGCTGTTCCCGACAGTGGCCGACGTCGGGCCGGCGAATGCCGATGTCGATCTGCAATCGGCGGACATCGCGTGGAGTAACGGTGTGTGGGTCGCCAACGGTAACCTCGCCATCCGTCACCTCGGTGTTCCGACGGTGACGGTGCCGATGGGCGTGATGCCGGATATCGGCATGCCGGTCGGGCTGACCTTTGCCGGGCGTGCCTATGACGATTCAGCGCTGCTGCGCTTTGCTTCGGCGTTTGAATCGATTGGCACCAAAAGAATGATCCCGCCGCGGACCCCGCCGTTGTTGGGTTGAAAAAACTGCGAGCGGGTTGGGGCTCAGGCTCCAATCCCGCTTCGCAATCAATATGCCAGGGTCTCAAGACACCCCCTCCTATCTCCAGTCGAACAAAAAACCTGTGGCGAGGGGGCTTGCCCCCGTTGGGCTGCGAAGCGGCCCCCAGCGTCCGCTCAAACAGACCGAGTTGTCCGGTTTTACGACTGCTTCGCAGCCGAACGGGGGCAAGCCCCCTCGCCACAGGGTGCTTGCTCGACTCAAGATTGTTTCAGGTGAGCGCCATTTCACTGGTGCACGGTGCTTGCGACGTTTCCATCAGCAACTGATCGACCACGTTCGACAGAGCGCCTGGCACATCCTCCCCCCCGCGCAAGGCTCGCTCATAGACGTCCCGCTGCCGATCTGCACTGGTCCCATCCCTGAGAATCCGGCGGGCTTGAGCAAACACGTTCTCCACACCCATCTTCCGCGCCGTGCCCCCAAGAATCTGTTGCGCCCTGAACAGCCATTGCCCGGCAGAGAACGGCCGGTCGTAACCTTCAATGATGAATGAGGCGTGAATGCCGGATCGTTTCGCCCGCCAACGATTTTCCTTGAGGATCCATTGCGACGCTTGCGAATAGCTCGATCCCGGTTGAGGTTGATCAATAGCATGGGCAACCAGTAGTCGAAACAAAGAGGCAATGCACAACACGTCATCCAGGCGTGGACAGGCGTCCGTCATCCGCATCTCCAACGTCGGGTACTTCGCGGCGGGTCGTAAACCCCACCAGCAATCGCCCGCCTGCTTGATCGTGCCGGTGCGGATCAGCAAGGCGACGTAGGCGTCATAGGCGCCTTGATCTTCGAAGAACTCCGGAATGCCCATCCGCGGCCACTCATCACACGCCGTCTGCCGGTAGCTCATAAAGCCGCTGTCGGCGCCATCCCAAAAGGGTGAAGACGTACTCAGTGCCAACAACAACGGCATCCACGGCAAGACTTCGTTCATCACCCGAATGCGATCCACACGCCCCGGCACTTCAACATGCACGTGCAGGCCGGACAGCAGGCTGCGCCTTGCCACGCGCTGATAGTCCTCGAACAATTGAAGAAAGTGAGGTTGGTCCGTGGCTTGTTGCAAACGCCAATCCGCCAACGGGTGGCTCCCGGCACTGAGCAGTCCCAGACCGTACCCTTCGAGCGTTTGCCGCAACCTTGTGCGCGCGGAAAACAGATACTCCGTTGCTTGCGTGACGCTGGTGAAAATGGGGGAAGCGACTTCGATTTGCCCCTTGAACATCTCATGCGCGAAGCAATCGCCCAACATCGCCTGGCACGCTTCAATCGAAACGTCGGAAGGGTTCTCGGACATGCGCCGGGTGTCCAGGCGGGTGATGAAGTATTCCTCTTCAATGCCAAACTTCAGGTGTCTGATCATCGCTTCACCCCTCGCCTTACGCCCTTGATTACAAGCCTAGCCTAACGCCGTATCGAGAAACATCATGAGCCCGAAACCCAGCATCAGTCCCAGCGTCGCCGGGGTTTCATGGCCATTGCGGTGTGTCTCGGGAATCACTTCATGGGAGACGACGAAGATCATCGCGCCAGCCGCCAGGCCCAAAGCAATCGGGTAACCCAGCGCGAAACCCGTGGAAATACCGAGCCCCATGACAGCTCCCAATGGCTCCATCAGCCCTGAGCCGACCGCGATCAACGCCGCCCGCAACGTCGAGATGCCCGTCACTCGCAGCGCCAGTGCGACGGCCAGGCCTTCTGGAATGTCCTGAATGGCAATCGCCGTGGTCAGCGGCAAACCCACCTTCATGTCGCCATTGGCAAAACTGACGCCGATGGCCATGCCTTCGGGCAAGTTGTGCAGCGTGATGGCCAACACGAACAGCCAGACCCGATTGATGCGCTGCGCTTGCGGGCCTTTACGACCAATGCTCTGATGCTCATGGGGGACAAAGCGATCCAGCCCGATCATCAGCGCCACACCCAGGCCCAACCCCACGACCACGATACACGCCGCCAGCAGTTTGTTACCGCAAATGGCCTGCGCCGCCGCGATGCCGGGGAGGATGAGTGAAAACGAACTGGCCGCGAGCATCATCCCGGCGGCGAAGCCCAGCATGATGTCCTGGGTCCGTGCGGCAATATCGCGCAAGACCACGGCTAACACCGCGCCGAGTGCGGTCGCGGCAAAACCCGAGACGCCGCCCAGGAACGCATACTGCAAGTTGACCCTGTCCGCACCGGTCAAGGCGCTGTACCCGCTGACCAGCAGCAGAATCGTGACACCCACCAAGGTCGACCAGAACAGAATGCTCGGCCAACTGCCACTTTTCCCCCGGTCAAACCAAGCGCGCCAAGGTGTTCTTGCTGGCGAAGAATGTTCCGACATGAGGACACCTGTTTTCCGTTGGCGCGCTGATTCAACACAAGAAAGCCACACACCGAATGAGACACTCATTTGGTGAATGACCAAATGCGTCGTCCACAGTTATCTGAAGGTGCCGTGCCCGAGAAATTTTAAAAAAATTGGCCGCTCGCGACAGGCGGCAATCAAGAGGGGTTTTTGCGCGGATTTATCACCAGTCGTCGGCGATCAATCAATCGATTCAAACTTTTTTCCGCCTGGAGATCTCCACCGCAGTCACGAGCGTTTTCATCGTTCGACGGTGCGCGCAAATCGAAAGAAAAACGGGAGGTCTGTGTCAGACCTCCCGCCCTTTTGCAGCGCTTTACGAATTGCCTGATTACGAAGTACCCAAACCTCGGGACAGATCGGCAGGCGTATCGGAGGCTGCGCGGTACTCCCCTTCCGGTTTCGTCTCTACGTCCGAGTGATCGGTGGTTTTGGTCACGGTGTCGCGCACGGCTTCGAATCCCTCCCTTGCCTGCTGCTTTACCTTGTCGGCAAGGCCTGCGCTGGTTTTGCCCATGTAGCGTTGCTCGGTCGCTGTCGAAGGCAATGCCGCGCCCAGCATGGCGCCTAACGCGATGCCCGCCGCGGCGACCATCAGCGGTTGCTCCTTCAGCAACTGACTGAACTGATTGCCCAGCACCTGTGTATTGCGCACCAATCGGTCACTGACGTCATGCACGGCATGGCCGATGTTGTCGGTAGCAGCACCCAGGTTATCCCCCAGGTGGGCAGCCTTGCTTTTGACGTTCTGATAACCGTCCTTGAGCGTATCAGCCGTCTGGTGCAAATGGTCACGGGCACTGTCGATACCGTCCGCCAGGCCGTCGGCCCATTCTCCGACGGTGTTCTGATCCGGGCCCACGCGATAGCCTGGACGGGGTGATGGCGGACGATTCTGGCTCATCATCAACCACAGCAATCCGACGGATGTCAGGACGGCGGGAACCGGATTATTGCGAACGCTGGTGCCCAGGTTGGTCAGGAATGTCGTGCCGTTGCTCTGCATCAGCGTCAGCGCCTGATCGAACATCTGGCCGGGGGTGAACTTGCTTTCCAGCGCATCGACGATGTTGCCGATACTCGCCCGCTGCGCGTCGATTTCACGCTCGATGGTTTCAGGGCTTTTTGCCGCCTCGTTGTCGAATTCACTGTTCATGAGACTTTCCTCCGCAGCGCTTCCTGGTCTTTGTTCAGGGCATCCAGCGTGCGATCTGGCTTGAAGTGGGACGGCTCGAATTGTTTTTTCCCGGACTGCAGCATGGCGAACCCGACGATCATCACTACCACACCGACAATCAGCGCCGCCAGCCACGGCGCCATCATGGTGCTGAGGCCGTAGACCGCGGACATCAACAGAATGATGAACCCCGCCAACAGCACAATTGCACCCCCGGCGACACCGGCAATCCCTGCTTTGAGCGTCGTGAGACTGGCTTGAAGCTCGGCTTTGGCCAACGCCAGTTCCTTGGTGAACAGCGCGGGCACTTCACGGGATAACTGGCGTAACAGCCCGACGACCGAAGCGTCATGATCAGGCGCAGACACGGGTCTTGAGCCCGGAAAATCTGGTTCTTCTCTGTTCATCACAGTGCTCCATTGAAGTTTGTCGAACCCGGTGTCGAGGACGTCGCGAAGTTCGAAGGGGGGTCTTGCTCGTTCGGCGAGGCCGGCGTGATGCCAGGGCTTGGATCGCTGCGTGATGCAGCGGAGGTTTCATAGGGTCGATGTGCACCAAAACCGCCGGACGGTGGCATGGAGTGACCGGCTGCCGGGTTGTCGGCGTTGGCGAACGTCGCCGCCGGGGAACTGCCGGCTTTCAGGAATCGCGAAAGGCCGAAGCCCAGCGCAATGCTGCCGGCAATGAACAGCCCAGGGTTGCTGCGGGCCAGCTCGGCTCCGTCATGGAGCAGCTGTTCGGCGCTTTTTCCGCGCAGATTACCGGCCAGGCCGCTCATGGACTCCGCCATGTCGGTCAGGTAATCGGACATGCCAAGGGTGTCCTTGCTTTCAAGTTCGGACACGAATGATTTCGCTCCTTTGGCCAATGCCTCGATTTGATCGGCTGCGGTGTCGCGGTATTGCCCGAACTGAGCGTCCGCCTGTTGTCGCGCGCCCTCAAGAGCTTCTGTCACGTCCTCCTTCAAGTGGTCAAAGCCTGGCTCCGGCCCTGCGGGATTGGGCTTATCTGGCTGACTCCCGGTCGTGCTGTCTGAAGTATTCATGTCATCCCTCGCCTTCTGTCTGTAAACAAGCGTTCCGGGAGTTCGCAGTGAGTGCAGCCTCCCTCATTGCAGATGACGAAGGGGGATGATGGGGAGTTCCAACGGAATGATGAGTGATACGTTCAGTTCGTCGCTTGGGTGTTGGTTGCTGAACTTTAAGGTGGGGGACATATCCGTTTCTGCGGTAACGGCGGCTATTGGTTCCGCCCTTACGGCCCGCCGCCATCCTTGTCGCGGTGCCCACTGCGCAGAACCGGAACGAAGCCTCTCGAGGGGGCGACTACCGCCACAGCACCGCGAGGCGGCCTTCGGGCCGATCTGGCTCTTCGTTCGTATGCATTTCCCCTGTGGGAGCTAGCCTGCTAGCGATGGACGTTAACGATTATGCGTGCGGTCTGAATGAACGCGGTGTCTGGACATCCATCGCTAGCAGGCTAGCTCCCACAGGGATTTTTTGGCGGGTATGACATGGTGTTCACTGCCGATGACCTTGACGCACATCAGGTCGGCTATCAGGCCGCCTCGCTTTGGCTTTTGATCTGGCTTTTGATCTTGATCTGCCCCGTCGGAAGGCCGAGCGAAGGTTCTGCGCAGTGGGCACCGCGGCAAGGATGCCGCGGTAGCCGCCCCCGGCCATGGATGGCCGATGGCGGCGCGCCCACGGAGCAGGACCGGAGCGAGGGCATGCCGAGCCTGGGCGAGGCACCTTACGTCAGGGGCGAAAGCGTTTGGTTACTTGGCGCCGGGCCGCGCAGGCTCTTCCAAGTGACCCGCCGTAAGGGCGGAACCCTAAGCGGCCGTTACCGCAGAAACGGATATGCCCCCAAAAAGGGTTACAACAACGAAAGCGTGTAGTTAATGATGAACCGGTTCTGATCCACATTCCGCCCAGCATCCGTATTCGACTTGCCATTACGCAAACTGAACCCAAGCCCCTTGAGCGACCCCGATTGCAGCACGTAATCAAGCGTCATATCCCGCTCCCACTCAGACTGATCCCCAGCATTTTGTGCCTTGATCCCCGTCCCCTTCAGATACACGATCGTAGCCTTCAACCCCGGCACACCCAACGGCGCAAAGTCATAGCTGTACTGACCAAAACTGGTCTCCTCGCCCGCCCGGGCAAAGCTCTGGATCATCCGGTCAGTAGGCAAGTACACGCTACCACCACCCGCCCCTTTATCGATCAGACTCCCCTGGTTCGGCTGGACAAAGTTGCTGCCATCACCCACCCGCTGATGCCCCAGCGACACCGCATGACCATTGTTCGCATAGGTAACCATCGCCACCCAGGTGTTGTTGTCGATCTCACCGTTGTTGTCCTCGGTGTAACCCGACACCCGATAACCTTGCGCCCTGCCCGCAGCCGAACTGTTGGCACCGGTCGACGTTGTGCGGAAATAACGCAAATCAGTGGTGAAGGAGCTTTTGCCGTCGATTGGCAAGACGTGCGTCAGACCGAAGAAGTTCTGGTTATAGAAATCTTCCATCTGCGCAAAGTAATACTGCGCCTTCAGGTCCTTGGTGACGGTGTAGTCTCCCCCAGCGAAGTAGAACTTGTTGCTGTCCCGGGTGCTGCCCGCCACCGACAAGCCGGTACGGTCAGTCGAGGCACGACCCACCGCGTGTTCAAGCACACCGCTGGTCAGCATCAGGCCATCGATGTCGTTCGAAGTGACCTGCGCACCCGTGAACGATTGCGGCAATACCCGGGCATCGTTCGAGATCAGGATCGGCAATTTCGGCAGCAGCGTGCCGTAGCGAAATTCGGTTTTGGAAATGCGCATCTTCGCGGTTGGGCCGAAGCTGCTCCAGGCGTCCGCCGCACCGTCGCCATCAGTCGGGATCATGCCGCTGCCGTTGTGGCGCCCGGTGCCGCTGTCCAGCGTAACGCCGAGCAGCGCCTGGGCATCGATCCCGAACCCGACCGTGCCTTGGGTAAACCCGGATTCATAGCGCAATACAAAACCCTGGGCTGCCTCCTCGGTTTTCGAGGGATCGGCGGCACCGTCGCGGTTGTCGCTGTTGAAATACAAGGTGCGCATCGACAGGCTGGCTTTGCTGTCTTCCAGAAAACCGTGGGCAGAAGAGTCGGCTGCCTGTGCACACATGGAACCTGTGGCCAACAAGAATGCGGTGGGGATTGCTCGCTTGAACATACGGTGCTCCAGGGTGATTTTTTGTTTTTTTTAAGTGTTGGCGACCGCTCTCCGCTGCTGGCACCCAACAGCGGCGCGCACGATGACGCGCTCGATGGGTGACCATGAGCCTTGAGGAAAGCGATCGGAGTGTTCGGGTTAGATCAGGTAGGAAAGACCCACTGTCAGCGCAAAAGCGACCACCGAAATAATGGTCTCGAGCACGGTCCAGGTCTTGAAGGTCTGGGCGACGGTCATGTTGAAGTATTCCTTGATCAACCAGAAGCCGCCGTCGTTGACGTGGGAAAAGATAACCGACCCGGCACCGGTCGCCAGCACCAGCAGCTCCGGATGCGGATAACCCAGACCAATGGCCACCGGCGCCACGATCCCCGACGCCGTGGTCATCGCCACGGTGGCGGAACCGGTGGCGATCCGCATCAACGCCGCAAACAGCCAGCCCATGATCAGCGGCGACAGGTGAAATTCATCGGCGAGGCTGACGATCTGGTTGGTCACCCCGGCATCCACCAGAATCCGGTTCAACCCGCCGCCGGCGCCGACCAGCAAGGTGATGCTGGCGGTCGGTGCCAGGCATTCGTTGGTGAATTTGAGGATCGATTCGCGGCTAAAACCCTGGGCGATGCCGAGGGTCCAGAAGCTCAGCAAGGTCGCCAACAGCAAGGCGATCACCGAGTTGCCAATGAACAACAGAAACTGGTTAAAACCGCTGCCCGGCGTGGAGATCAGGTTGGCCCAGCCGCCGATCAGCATCAGCACCACCGGCAACAGAATGGTCGCCATGGTGATGCCGAACCCCGGCAGGCTGTCGCGCGGCTCGCGGTCGAGGAACTGCCGTTCCAGCGGGTTTTCCGCCGGCAGTTGGATGCGCGGCACGATGAATTTGGCGTACAGCGGGCCGGCAATGATCGCGGTCGGAATGCCGATCAGAATCGCATAGAGCAAGGTCTGCCCCACCGACGCTCCATACACCTGCACCGCCAGCATCGCCGCCGGGTGCGGCGGCACCAGCGCATGCACCACCGAGAGGCCGGCGACCATCGGCAAACCGACCATCAGGATCGACACGCCAACGCGGCGGGCCACGGTAAAGGCGATCGGCACCAGCAACACAAAACCGACCTCGAAGAACAGCGGCAGCCCGACAAGAAAGGCGATGCACACCATCGCCCAGTGCGCGTTCTTCTCGCCGAAACGGTCGATCAAGGTCCGCGCCACCTGCTCGGCACCACCGGACTCGGCCATCATCTTGCCGAGCATCGTGCCCAGCGCCACCACCAGCGCAATGTGCCCCAGGGTTTTGCCGACCCCCGCCTCATACGCGCCGACCACGCCGGACGGCGGCATGCCCGCCAGCAGCGCCAGGCCGATGGAGACCAGGGTGATCACAATGAAGGGATTGAGTCGGTAACGGGCGATCAGAACGATCAGCGCAATAATGGCGATGGCGGCATACACCAGCAGCCAATAGCCGAAGGACAGGGTCATGCGGTACTCCTCGAAAGGGTCACGTCGAATGGGTTGTGAAACTCATAAAACATTTCGAGGCGTGATTTTCAAACGAGGCGAAACTAATTTTCGTAGAGGGATAAGGCTTGTCGCACAGAGGCATGAGTCGTCGTTGTTTTTGAAACTGGGTCAGGCGGATTTTCATCACACCTGACCCGAAACGTCAGGCTTTGGCTGCCATCGCGGTGACTTCCACGCGCATGCCTTCGACCGCCAGCGCGGCCACGCCTACGGCGGCGCGAACCGGCCACGGCTTGGCGAAGAAACGCTTGTAGACCTCGTTGAACGCGGCGCGGTCGGCCATGTCGGTGAGGTAGATGGTCAGGTGCAGAACCCGGTCCATGGAACTGCCGGCGCGCTCAAGCGCGACCTTCAGCGCCTGCAACGTGCATTCGCTCTGCAGGGTGATATCGCCCAGCTCCAGGCTGCCGTCGGCGTGGGTAGGGATTTGGGTGGAGACCAGAATGCCGCCAAAACCAGCGACGTCGGAGGAGATGGAGTCCGCGTCGGGATCGGGGGTGAACGCGATGTCTTGGTTTGCCATGGGAGTCTCTTGCGTGAAGTAGTAAAGAGGCGGTCGATGCCTTTTGCGCGGACAGTTTACAGCCCGAAGCCGGGATTGCGTGTGCGCTTGAACCCCGGCAAAAAAATCTCGAACTCCATCCCTGCCGCTGCATCCAATGTTTAGGTCAACGGAGGTAGGTGAGATGAACAACGATGACAGTGTCAATGACACCGAACGGGATCGGAAGGACAGGGACGCCGAAGAGGCCGATCCGGCAACGCTTCCCGAAGAAGAGGAATCGGAGGTGCTCCAACGAAAAATAGACGAGATACAACGCAAAGTGGCGGATGGGAACTAGCGTGAAGGCCACGACCGCTGGTGTTCAGCGGCGTGGCCAATGCTTTGTACCTAGTTCGGGTCCAGCAAACCGCCGCTCCAATTGCGTGAAACACGGCTCCCGGTGAATTTCGCCACGACCATGCCCTGCGACACCAGCCGATCCCGATAGCGTGTCACCATCCGTCCCGCTTGCTCGGCCACCAGCACCACTTCGGAAGACGGATCACCGGGGCGCCGCAGAATCCGCGCAAAGCGCTGCCCTTCCTCGACGAAATCGCCCAGTTCCTTTTCAAAGATCAACACCCCGGGCTGCGGTGCGAGGATGGTCTCCATCTGGCCCATTTCCATCACCTCGACAGGCCACTCACCGTGTGACAACGCCTCGTCGATGACCTCGCAACTGCACAGCCAGGCGTACAGCCCCGCGGCATCCTGCTCGGCAAACCGATCACTGACATCGCCCTGCCCGCGCAACTCCAGGGTCGCGGCCATGCGCTGGTCGGTGACGCCATCACGCAGCCACGGCGCGATGATGGTTTCTTCAAAGGAGCCGTCGCCGCCGTCATCCCAGATGATCGCCACGTCCATCTTCATCGCCGCCGCCAATTCGCGAGCTCGGGGCCAGAAACTGCGGTGCACGTAGAGGTACGGCAAGGCCTCGTCATCGGTGTGCAGGTCGAGCATCACATCCGCCGTGGCCGCCAGTTGCACCAGGCTTTTTTGCCATTCCTGGACGTTGGTCGAAGGTCGCTCCATCGCTGCGGACTGGTCGAACGAACGGTTGAAGTTATGCCCGGTCGCATCGTGAAAGCGACCGAGAATCCGCCCTTGGCGAAACTGCCCGATGCCCAGGGGATTGGCTTGCGGCACCACCGTCACACTGCCCTTGAGCCGGCCCTCGGCCTCGACGACGTGAAGCCGTTGCATCAACAGATGCAGCACCAGCATCCCGGCAATTTCATCGGCATGCACGCCGGCCTGTAAGTGCACTTTCGGCCCGCTGCCGTCGCCCTCGAAACGCCACGCGCCGACCGGCACCGCGTCGCCGTTATTGTTGCGAACACTGAACGAAATATCCTGCGCCATCTGCTTGTCCTCCCCCGTCATGAACGTTAAAAACCGGTGCATCGCGGCGGCCGACACTGGAGATTGAACGCATGTTCAACTAAGCTCGCCAACCAGGCACTGCACCCAAGGATTCCCTTGTGACAACCCCCTCTCCAAAGAACCGTCGCACAGAACCCGATGAGCGCCGCGAAATGCTGGTGGCCGCCACGGTGCGTTGCCTGGTGCGTGACGGTCATGCGGGCATTTCCGTGCGCCGTATCGCCACCGAAGCCGGGGTGTCCGTCGGCCTGCTCAATCACCATTTCGGCAGCATCGATGCGTTGATCGCCGACACGTACCAGAAGATCGCGAACGAACTGACCACCGCCCTGCTCCATGAAATCCAACAGGTCGGCACCCCGGCGGAAAAGATGGACGCTTTTCTCAAAGGCTCTTTTTCGCCAAGGGTCATGGACCCGCAATTGCTGAGTGTCTGGGTGGTGTTCTGGAGCCTGATTCGGCACTCGGAACACGTCAGCCTGTCCCACGAAAAAAGCTACCGCGCCTACCTCGATCTGCTGCGCCAACTGCTCGATGACATGGCCGCCAGCGAAGGTTTCGTGATTCACGACACGCGCCTGGCCGCCATCGGTTTATCGGCGATGCTCGACGGACTCTGGATCGAGTGGTGCCTCAACCCCGAAACCTTCAGCCCCGCCAACGGCCTCCACATCTGTCGTTGCTGGATAAAGGGGTTGCGTCACGGAGCATTCAGCGCCGACGACGTCCTGTGATGGGTGACGACCGAAGATCATCGCCAGGGTGCCGCTGACCGCGATCAGCCCGGCACCGATCATCAGCGACACGTCCATCAGCGTGCCCCAGATCAGACTCGACAGCAGGAACGCCCAGATCAGCCCGGTGTATTCGAACGGCGCGAGCAAGGTGGCGGTGGCTCGTCGAAAACTGGCGAACAACAGGAACTGGCCGATACCGCCCACCAGGCCGGCAACCAGCATGCCCAGCCAGGCCGGGGTGGGTGCCGGGGTGTGCGTCCAGGGCAACGCGATCGTCATGCACAACACAAACACCACGTTGGTGATCAGCATCTGCTCCAGCACTGAGGTTTGGTCATCCACCTGGCGCAGTTGAATGTAAGTGAACGCCCAGCACATCGCCGCCAGCAGTGTCAGCACAATCGGCCACGGATCGGCGATGTTGCTCGGGCGGCAGGCGATGATGACCCCGACAAAACCGATGATCAGGGAAAACCACTGCCAACCGCTGGAGCGCTCCTTGAGAATCACCGCCGCCAGCACCGTAACCATGATCGGCGCGGAAAAATACAGGGTGGTCATTTCCGCCAGCGTCAGGTCCCGGGCGGCCGTGTAATACAGCAGCCAGGCGACAATCGACAACAAACCGCGCACCACCAGCAAGCGTCGGCTCGGCGAACGCCAGGCCCGCTGGACCAGGCGCAGGCGCCCTGCCAACAAGCAAGCAACGACCACCACCAGGCTGCGCCAGAACAGAATGGTGACCACCGAATAATCGGCCACCAGCCACTTGATGACAGCGTCCTGCAACGCCAGGAACGCGTACCCCAAGGTGCACAGGCCAATGCCCTGCAGCGAGCGGTCGACGACCCCTGACGTACTCATTACACCGACCTGCGCACAGGCGTCCCGCGCCGTTCAGCAAAGGCAAACAGCGCCTCGATCAGGAACGTCAGGCACACATAGACCCCGGCCACCAGCAACAGCGGCTCATAGACCTGCAGGGTTTGTGCCCGCACCACGTTGGCGGCGCCCAGCAGATCGACAATCGCAATCGTCGAGGCCAGGGCTGTGGATTTGAGCAACATCACGGTCTCCCCGGCCAGTGTCGGCAACAGCAACCGCAGCGCCCGAGGCAAGCGCACCCGCAGCAACGATTGGCGCGGTGTCATGCCAAACGCCGAGGCCGCTTCCATCTCGCCTTTGGGCACCGCCAACAGACCGCCGCGAATCACTTCGCCGACATACGCGCCTACCGACAACACCAGGGCGAACACGATGTACCAGTATCCGTCGCGCAAATACGGCCAGAGAAAACTGCCGCGTATCAGCGGGAATTGCGCGAACAGGCTGCCGAGCCCGTAGTAGAAAATGTAGATCTGGATCAGCAACGGCGTACCGCGCAACACGCTGGTGTAGAACACACTGGCCTTGGCGATCACCTTGTTTTTCGAGATCCGCGCCAGCGCCACCAGCACCGCCAAGGCGAAACCGAACACGCTGGAAATCAACAGGATGGTGATGGTCGTTTGCAGCCCCCGGCCCAACAGCGCCGCGTATTCAACTATCCACGCTGGAATCATTTCATTCACTCAGCCAAAGGCATCCAGCGACGAATACGCCGCTCGAGCCGTCCAGACAGGTAGTTGGACACCAACGTCACCGCGTAATACATCGCCGCGGCCGTGAGGTAGAACAACAAGTAATGACGCGTCGAACCCGCCCCTTGCTTGGCGGTGTACAACAGCTCGTTGGTGCCGACCACGCTGATCAATGCGCTGTCCTTGATCAGGTTGATCCACAGGTTAGCCATCCCGGCCATCGCATACGGCGCCATGATCGGCAGCGTGACGCGTCGAAACAGACCGAAACCGCTGAGGCCGAATGCCCTCGCCGCTTCGATCTGGCCGAAGGGAATCGCCTGGATCGCCGCCCGGAAAATCTCCGAAGCGTAGGCGCCCTGCACCAATCCCAGCACCACGATGGCGGCCAGCGGACCGCTGACATTCATGACGCCGTAGCCCATCTGGGCCATCAGTGAATTGAGGAGCATAGAGCCGACGTAGTACAGCAACAGAATCAGCAACAACTCCGGAATCGCGCGAAACAAGGTCGTGTAACCGCGCATCAGCGCCGCGATTGGTTTTGGCGCGCCGAGCTTCAGGCAGGCCACCACCAGACCGATGAGCAGCCCGACCACAAAGGCCCCGGCCGATATTTGCAGGGTCATCCAAAGACCCTTCAACAGCGCACTGCCCCATCCTGTTTCGCTGAAGTTGATCAATTCGAACATGGCTGGCATTTCAGTCTCCAGTTAGCGCCCCCCCTGTGGGAGCGAGCCTGCTCGCGATAGCTATCTATCATTCAACTAAGAAGTCGACTGATCCGCCGCCATCGCGAGCAGGCTCGCTCCCACAGGTTCCGGGTCAGGTCAGAAGGCGGGTTTCACGCTGGTACCGAAGTAGTGTTGGGACAGGTCGTCATAGTCTTTGCTGGCCAGCAAGGAGGTGATGGCCTTGTCGAGCCGGGCCTTGAGTTCGGCGTCATCCTTGCGCAGACCGGCGCCCACGCCTTTGCCGAAGATCGGGTCATACGGCACGGCGCCGAGGTATTCCAGATTGCTGGCATCAGGGGTCTGAACGAACGCCGCCATGGCCGTGCCGTCGGCCATCATCAGGTCGATACGACCGGCAATCAGGTCGGCGTTGGCCGAGTCCTGGGTGTCGTAATACTTCACGTCGGCGATTTTTTCGTAGTACTGCTTGAGGTAGCTGGCGCTCACGGTCGAGTTCTGCACACCGATGATCTTGCCCTTGAGGTCATCCGGGTACTTTTTCACCGATGTGCCTTTCGGGCCGACAATCGCGATCACGGAGTCGTAATACGCCTTGCTGAACGCGATCTGTTTCTCGCGCTCCTCGGTCACCGACATGGAGGAGAAAATCACATCGATCTTCTTCGACAGCAGCGACGGAATGATCCCGTCCCACGCCACTTCCTTGATCTCGCACTCGGCTTTCATTTCGCTGCACAGCTTGTGGATCAGGTCGACTTCAAATCCTTTCCACTCACCGTTGGCCTGCTTCTCGGTGTACGGCGGATAGGGTTCGGCCGCAACCGCGAACCTGATCGGCTGGGCTTGCGCCGCGCTCATTCCGGCCAGCAATACGCAGGCCACGCCCGTCATCCAGTTTGCCAAACGTCGATTTCCCATGATTTTGTCCCGTCTTTTTATGATGTTATTAGCGAGTCTGATGAGCGTTGACGAATTGTCGGCAACGCTCGCTGCGTGGGTGTACGAACACTTCGTCCGGCGTACCGGCTTCCTCGATCAGCCCTTGGTGCAGATAGGCGACTTTGGAAGAGACATCGCGGGCGAACGCCATTTCATGAGTCACCAGGATCATGGTCCGGCCTTCTTCCGCGAGGGAGCGGATCACCCGCAGCACTTCGCCGACCAGTTCAGGGTCGAGTGCCGAGGTGGGTTCATCGAACAGCATGACCTTGGGCCGCATGGCCAGGGCCCGGGCGATGGCCACCCGTTGTTGCTGTCCCCCGGAGAGAAACGCCGGGTACTCGTTGCGCTTGGCCGCAAGCCCCACGCGTTCAAGCAAGGCTTCGGCCCGTTCAGTGGCCTCCGCACGGCTTTCACGCAGGACCTGGGTCGGTGCTTCGATGAGGTTTTCCAGCACCGTGCGGTGGGGCCAGAGGTTGAAGTTCTGGAACACCATGCCGAGGCTCGAACGGATCCGTACCAGTTGCTTGGCGTCGGACACCAGCGGTGCGCCCGGCCGATCGAAGTTCAGGTGAATGCTTTCGCCGTCCACCAGAATGCGCCCCTGGTCCGGCACTTCGAGCATGTTGATGCAGCGCAGCAAGGTACTTTTGCCCGAGCCGCTGGCACCGATCAGCGAGATCACATCGCCTTCGCGGGCCGTCAGGGAAACGCCTTTGAGGACCTCGATATTGCCGAAGCGTTTGTGCAGTCCGTCGACCTCGATCATGGTCTTGGTCGTCACCGGTGCAACCACCGCTTCACAAGTGACGCGGCAGATCACCGGCCGCGGCGCTTCGCCTTTCAATACCAGGACAAAGTCGCGAATCCGCTGGCAGGCCTGTTCCAGGCGTTCTTCACCGAGTGTGAACGAGAGTCGCACAAAACCTTGGGCCGGCTCACCGAAAGCAGCCGCATCCAGCACCGATACACGCGCCTCGCGCAGCAGACGCCAGGCGAATTCCAGAGAGGTCAGGCCGGTGTCACGCACGTCAATCAATACGAACATGCCGGCATCGGGGTTGAGCACTGAAATCCCCGGGCAATCCGACAGGCTGCTCACCACCAGATCGCGGCGCCGACGATAGATATCGCGCATGCCGTGGGTCACGTCTTCATGGGCTTGCACCGCTTTGAGCGCAGCCTCCATGACAAAGCCAGGCAAGCCGTAAAGCATGCTCAACACCAGGGTTTCGGCGTGAGCCACAAGGGCTTCATCGGCGACGATCCAGCCGGTGCGCCAGCCGGTCATGGCATGGGATTTCGACAGACTGCCGATCACCACACAGCGCTCGGCCATGCCCGGCAACGCCGCCAGGCTGAGGTGCTCGCGTTCGAAAGTCAGGCTCTCATAGACCTCGTCCACCACGACCCACAAATCATGCTGGATGGCGAGGTCGGCGATGGCTTGCAGCTCTTCGCGGTTGAGCACGACGCCGGTAGGGTTATTCGGGTTGGAGAAGAACATCGCCCGGGTGCGCGGGGTGATGGCCTTGGCCAGCACGGCGGCATCGAGCCGGAAACCTGAATCCGCCGAGCACGGCACGCGAACCAACGTGGCGCCGGAAGCCTTGAGTGTCGCCTCATAAGTCACGTACATCGGGTCCAGGGCAATCACTTCGTCGCCGGTGTTAAGCAGGCACATTGAGGTGATGAACAGCGCGTTCTGCGCCCCCGCCGAGATGATGACGTTTGGCGCTGTCACCTCACGGTCGAACAGCTGGCTGTACCGAGCGGCGATGGCTTCGCGCAGCGCCTGACGACCGGCGATCTCGGTGTAATGGGTATCTCCCTCACGCAGCGCATGAATCGCGGCATCGGTGATGAAGTCGGGGGTGGGGAAATCCGGATCGCCGACGCTGAGAATGATCACATCCTCACCACGACGCTGGGCTTCAAATGCCGCATTGTGAATATCCCAGGCGGCAACGCCGTCGCCTGAGATCCGCTCAACAAAGGGTGAAAACCGCATGCCAGTGCCTCGTTCAAATAGAAGAAACGCAAGCCCGCGCAACCAGCCGGGGAGGTGGAACGAACATAGTCGAAGCTGAACACTCGTTCAACAGAAAAATGACCAAGGTTCGCGTTCAGCGTAAACAGGTCGTTTTTACGACAGTCATGCCGTTTCCAGGTCCTGGATCGGCCGTGAGTTCGGAGAACTTCGCCGGTTGCTTGGCAACCCATTACTGTCGTGCCTTGATGGCTTGGTTTTACTCGAAGTTAGCAACAACAGCGTTTAAGAATCCGGCTATTATCGACAGCCAACTCAGGTTCAAGAAAACAACTTCTCCCACAGACACCCAGCATTAACTGTTTCAAAAATGAATCCACTGTTTCAAGTTTGGCACACCTGGTTGTAACGCCAATAAGACAGTCGACAGTAAAACTGTCGTAGCACTTAACAAACCTTTCATAAAAGCTCAAAATGCGCATTTTAAGAGCAACTTTATTTGCAGCGAATAAGTTTCTTTTATTTATATTTATTTTTTACAAATCAGAAACTTAGACATCTAACAAAAACAACGGCCAACTGACCCAACTGAAAAATGGCGCCTTCATTCCAATTCATCATAAAAACAAACCGAACGAATTCAACTTCTCTAATATGCTCAACAAGACAACACTCACATAACATAATCAATAAACCCTCCCCCACAACGCCACGGACGAGCACTTGTTTCCACACACGGGGCGTTAATAACCCACCCCGCAGAAATACCCGCCTTGATCGTCGCCGGCAAGTTCGCTGTCACTGCAAGGGGATGAAAATGAAAATTAAAATTCTGTGCATACATGGCATTGGCCACGAAGAGGCAGACGAGAGTTTTCAGGCGTCCTGGCATCGGGCGATTACCACGGCGGTGTCGCGCGTGGCGCCGAGTGCAGACCTCGAGCTGGATTATTTTCAATACGACGAGCGCTTTTCCTCCAGCGGCCTGGGTGCGTCCGACATCGCCGAGGCTACGCTGCGTCTTCTGACCAGCGCGGTCATTCATTCAGTGGGTGACGTGTTCCGGCGCAATCGCGGCATCGGTCAGTTTCCCGACCGCCTGCGCTGGACGGCCGGCATGGTCGCCCAGTGGTCCGCGGACGAGGCACTGCGTACCCAACTGCGCAAGGATCTCGCCAACGTTATCAGCGCTTCGCAACCGGACATCGTCTGCGCGCACAGCCTGGGTACGCTGGTCGCCTATGACGCGTTCCGTCGGGATCGCTCCCTGATGAGCAATCGGGTGCTGATCACGTTCGGCTCACAGATCGCCAATCCCGCCGTACGCGAGACGTTTGGCGGGCGCATCGAGGGAATCGACGGCGCGCGCAAGTGGTACCACCTCTACAACGAGCACGATCAGGTTTTTACGGCGCCGCTGTATCTGCGCGATACAAACTTCACCCAGGTAATGACGCCGTTCGATAAGCCCAGCGACGTCCTCAATCATGATGCCACTTACTACCTCGGCCACGCCGAGACCGTAACCAATGTCTGGGGCCCCCTTTTGCAGGCGGGCAGAGTGAGAGGTTTCGACAAGCGGCTCGCCGCCGTGGACAAGTCACTGGGCATTGCGGTCCCCAAGGCGCTTACCGTGCGTCGCTCGCGGGACAAGGCGTTGCTGATCGGCATCAACAACTACCCCAATCCTGCAGATCGACTCGAAGGCTGCGTCAACGACGTTTTCCTGATGAGTTCATTGTTGCAAGAGTCGAAATTTTCGCCGGAAGATATCCGGGTCGTACTCGATGACCGCGCTACGGCTGCCGGCATTCGCGATCGCCTGCATTGGCTGCTCGACGACGCCCAGGCGGGTGATCGCCGGGTGCTCTTCTATTCCGGGCATGGCGCGCAGATTCCCAATACCAACGCCGCGGGCGAAGCCGACCGCATCGACGAATGCCTGTGCCCGTGGGACTTCGACTGGACGCCGGCACGCGCCATCGTCGACAACGACTTTCGCGACCTCTACATCCAGCTTCCGTACGACACGCAGTTCATCACGATCTTCGATTGCTGCCATTCGGGCGGCATGACGCGTGAAGGCGCGCGGCGCGCACGAGGGCTGACACCGCCGGATGACATCCGCCATCGCGCCTTGCGCTGGGAGCCTCAGTTGCAGATGTGGGTCGAGCGTGACTGGGTAAAACGGGCGCGCAAAAGTGCGCAGAAGGCCGAAGCAGCCAACACCGTGAGCAATCGCGACGGTATCCGGCGGGTCGGCCAGGCCATCGCGGTGCGCGGTTATGACGACAAGCTCTACGACAAACGACGCAACGCTTACAAGCACGCAGGTCCCTTTCTGCCGATCCTCATGTACGCCTGCGGCGAATCCCAGCTGTCGTATGAATATCGTCACGGCGTTATTTCGTACGGTGCGTTCACCTACGCGCTTGCCCAAACGCTGCGCGCATCCAAACAGAGACCGACGTTCAATGCCCTGGTTCGTGCGACGGGCAAACTCCTGGCCGAGCTCGGTTATGACCAGAAACCGACGATCGTCGGGCCGTCGAAACTGCTCGGCAAAGTTGTTCCCTGAGTGGACAGCCTGGAGACAGGAAGGGCCAGCGAAAGGTCGGCCGCTTCACGCCCACCCTTCAAGTCGCAGCGTGGCACGGACCAGTCGCTGCTCCTCGCTTTCAATCTCCCTGAGGTTCTCGCAGATGCTCTGGATGTGCGCGATGGCGGCCTTGCGCGCCTGCTCCGGCATGCGGCCGGTGACGGCGTTGTAGAGCCGGGCGTGCTGGCGGTCGATCTGACGTTTTTGTGGTGCGCGATGGTAGAGGTTGTTGACCGAGGCGAACACGGTGTTGAGCAGCAAGTCCGTCAGCGAGCGCAAGGTTTGCACCAGCACCGGGTTGTGCGAAGCCTCGCAGATCGCCAGATGGAACGCATGATCGAGCCGGGCGTGTTCGCTCGCTTCCATCGACCGCGTGTGGGCATCGAGCAACGCTTCGTAGCTTCGGGTGATGAGGACAAAATCCGCTTCGGTCCCGCGCAGTGCAGCCAGGCGAGCGGACTCGCCCTCCAGCAGGCTGCGGACCTCGAACAAATCGTAAAGCGTGCGCGGTTGCGAACTGAACAGGTGCATCAGCGGCGACGCGGCACCGTGGCCCGACAGCTCCGCGACAAATGATCCCTTGCCCTGCTCCGTCTTGATAATCCCCCGGGCGCGCAACAACTTCAGCCCCTCGCGAAGCGCCGTACGCGAGACGCCGAGTTTTTCGGTCAGGCGACGCTCCGAAGGCAACAACTGCCCGGTCTTGAGTACACCGTCCACGATCAGCCGTTCTATACGTTCACAGACCACGTCTGCGACTTGGGGATTACGGTTCACTTGCGCACTGTCCATCGACCCTCCAACTGGTATGACCAGCCTCGCCGGCAAAACCCTTCACGCTCGAATCCAACCTTAACTGCCTGTTTAACCGTCTATTTTTTCCAGAAGTAAAGAAATAGCCGTTGAGGAACTGGTTCGACCAGTCAAACAACACATGGACAGTAGGACGCGTCAGGCCAATGATGCAAGTTAGCTGTGACCGGAAACAGACCTCAAATAAAAACAACTGAGGGTCGTGAACTGCTTATGAACATCCTCTACGACGAACGCGTCGACGGCGTTCTGCCTGATGTCGACAGAGCGGCCCTGCTGCAAGCACTGCACGCTCGCTTGCCAGACCTGGAAGTCCTGCATCAGCAGGAAGAACTCAAACCGTACGAATGCGACGGACTTTCCGCTTACCGCACCACGCCGATGCTGGTGGTGCTGCCGCGCCATATCGACGAAGTCCAGGGCGTGCTTAAACTCTGCCACGAGTTTCACGTCCCGGTGGTCGCTCGCGGCGCCGGCACCGGGTTGTCCGGCGGTGCATTACCGCTGGAGAAAGGCGTGCTGCTGGTAATGGCGCGCTTCAATAACATCCTGCACATCGACCCCGCCGCGCGCACGGTGCGGGTTCAGCCGGGTGTGCGCAACCTGGCGATTTCCCAGGCCGCCGCGCCGTTCGGTTTGTACTACGCGCCGGACCCCTCCTCGCAAATCGCCTGTTCCATCGGCGGCAACGTAGCCGAAAATGCCGGTGGCGTGCATTGCCTGAAATACGGTCTGACGGTGCACAACCTGCTCAAGGTCGACATCCTCACGGTCGATGGTGAACACCTGAGCCTGGGCTCCGAAGCGCTCGACTCACCCGGGTTTGATCTGCTGGCGTTGTTCACCGGCTCCGAAGGCATGCTGGGGGTGATCACCGAAGTCACGGTCAAGTTGCTGCCCAAACCGCAGACCGCCAAGGTGCTGCTGGCGGCGTTCGATTCCGTCGAAAAAGCAGGTCGCGCGGTGGGCGACATCATTGCTGCCGGCATCATTCCCGGTGGCCTGGAGATGATGGACAACCTGGCCATTCGCGCCGCCGAAGACTTTATCCACGCGGGGTATCCGGTCGACGCCGAAGCCATTCTGCTGTGCGAACTCGATGGCGTCGAAGCCGACGTTCACGATGACTGCGACCGCGTGCGCCAGGTGCTGGAACAGGCCGGCGCCACCGAAGTGCGCCAGGCCCGCGATGAGGCCGAACGCGTGCGCTTCTGGGCCGGGCGCAAGAATGCGTTCCCGGCGGTGGGTCGCCTCTCGCCGGATTATTACTGCATGGACGGGACGATTCCGCGCCGCGAACTGCCCGGCGTGCTGCACGCGATTGCCGCGCTGTCGGCCGAATACGACCTGCGCGTGGCCAACGTTTTCCACGCTGGCGACGGCAACATGCACCCGCTGATTCTGTTCGATGCCAACCAGCCCGGCGAACTCGATCGCGCCGAAGCCCTGGGCGGCAAGATTCTGGAGTTGTGCGTGAAAGTCGGCGGCAGCATCACCGGTGAGCACGGCGTCGGCCGCGAGAAAATCAATCAGATGTGTGCGCAGTTCAACAGCGATGAGCTGACGCTGTTTCACGCTGTCAAAGCCGCATTCGATCCGGGTGGCCTGCTCAATCCTGGCAAGAATATTCCGACGCTTCACCGTTGCGCCGAATTCGGCGCGATGCACGTTCACATGGGTCAGTTGCCCTTCCCTGAACTGGAGCGTTTCTGATGCGCAGCGAACACGCTATCGACGACAGCGCCAGCCTGCTGGAACAGGTCAACCAGGCACTGCAAAACGCAACGCCGCTGCGCATCCAGGGTTCCAACAGCAAGGCGTTTCTTGGGCGCATCGTGGCGGGTGAAGTGCTCGATACGCGCAGCCACCGCGGCATCGTCAGCTACGACCCGACCGAGCTGGTGATCACCGCACGCTGCGGCACACCGTTGGCAGAACTGGCCGAGGTGTTGGACGCGGCGCAGCAGATGCTGCCGTGTGAACCGCCCTCCTTCGGTGACGGCGCCACGGTGGGCGGGATGATCGCCAGCGGATTATCCGGACCACGGCGCCCGTG
Organism: Pseudomonas sp. RT6P73; assembly: GCF_054897715.1. Lineage (NCBI taxonomy): Bacteria > Pseudomonadati > Pseudomonadota > Gammaproteobacteria > Pseudomonadales > Pseudomonadaceae > Pseudomonas > Pseudomonas sp. RT6P73. The sequence continues at coordinate 3,364,323 of NZ_JBUBUV010000002.1, forward strand.
GTCAGGATCGGTCAGGGACTTCGTCCTCGGGACTCGGGTCATCACCGGCCATGGCAAGCATTTGCGCTTCGGCGGCGAAGTCATGAAAAACGTCGCCGGTTACGACCTGTCGCGTTTGATGGCTGGCAGCTATGGCTCGCTGGGTGTGATCACCGAAGTCTCGCTCAAGGTCCTGCCGAAACCTCGGCAAGCTCTAAGCATCAGCCTTGAGATGGACAGCGATCGCGCCTTGCTGCGCCTCGCGGAATGGGGGCAACAGCCGTTGCCGATCAGCGCCGCGTGTCACGACGGTCAGCGTCTGCACCTGCGGCTTGAGGGTGGCGAAGGCTCGGTGAAGGCGGCGCATGAGCGCCTGGGTGGTGAGTTGCTGGAGGCTTCATATTGGGCGGATCTCAACGAGCATCGCTTGAGTTTCTTTGATGAAGACCAGCCGCTTTGGCGCCTGTCCGTCCCGCACAACACGCCCCGGCTTTCCCTGCCCGGCCTGCAAATGATCGACTGGGGCGGCGCCCAGCGCTGGCTCAAATCCGACGCCGAAGCGGCGTTCATTCGCAAGGTCGTCGATGAGGTCGGCGGGCATGTGACCTGCTACAGCCACGGCCTGATCGATAGCCCGTTCCAACCGTTGCCCGCGGCACTGATGCGCTACCACCGCAACTTGAAGGACCAACTCGATCCACGGGGCATTTTCAACCCCGGTCGCCTGTACGCGGAGCTTTGACCCATGCAGACCACCTTGAGCGAACAGGCCCGTCAACTGCCCCGCGCCGAAGAAGCAGAAAGCATCCTGCGCACGTGTGTGCATTGCGGTTTCTGTAATGCCACCTGCCCGACCTATCAATTGCTCGGCGATGAACTGGATGGGCCGCGTGGGCGTATCTACCTGATCAAACAAGTGCTGGAAGGCAACGAGGTTACCCAAAAGACCCAGCAGCACCTGGATCGCTGCCTGTCTTGCCGTAATTGCGAAACCACCTGCCCTTCGGGCGTCGACTACCACAACTTGCTCGACATCGGCCGCGCCGTGGTCGATGCGGCCGTGCCGCGCTCACTCGACCAGCGCTTGTTGCGTGAAGGCTTGCGCAGCGTCGTGCCCAATCCGGGGCTGTTCAAAGCGCTGGTCAGCAGTGGTCAGGTGTTCCGTGCGCTGCTGCCCGACACCCTGCGAGCCAAGTTGCCGCGCCACGTGTATCCGGCCAGGCAACGCCCGACCACCCGCCACGCACGGCAGGTGCTGATGCTCGAAGGTTGCGTGCAGCCGAGTCTGTCGCCCAATACCAATGCGGCCACCGCGCGCGTCCTCGATCGGCTGGGGATCAGTGTCACACCGGCTCGCGAGGCCGGCTGCTGCGGCGCCGTCGATTATCACCTGGACGCGCAGGCGGCCGGTCTGGATCGCGCCCGCCACAACATCGACGCGTGGTGGCCGAGCATTGAACAAGGTGCCGAGGCCATCGTGCAAACCGCCAGCGGTTGCGGCGCCTTTATCAAAGACTACGGCCACCTGCTCAGCACCGACCCGGCGTATGCCGAGAAGGCCAGGAAGGTCAGCGCGCTGGCCAGGGATCTGGTTGAAGTGCTGCGTGACGAGCCGCTGGAAAAGCTCGGCATCCACAGTGACCAACGCATGGCCTTCCATTGCCCCTGCACCTTGCAGCACGCGCAAAAGCTCGGTGGTGCGGTTGAAGCGCTGCTGACGAGGTTTGGTTTCAACCTCACGTTCGTTCCCGACGGTCATCTGTGTTGCGGCTCGGCGGGCACCTATTCGCTGACCCAGCCGGAGCTGTCCCGACAACTGCGCGACAACAAACTCAATGCGCTGGAAAGCGGTCATCCCGACGTCATTGTCACGGCCAATATCGGCTGTCAGTCCCACCTCGACGGTGCGGGCCGAACACCCGTCCGCCACTGGATCGAACTGGTCGAAGCCGCGTTGCCCTCATCGAGCCCTGGAGTATCCCCATGAAAAGCAAAGCCGTACTGAGCCAGACCGAAGTCAGCCAGATCCTCAGCGCCGCCCGCAGCGAAGCACTGAACAATCAATGGGCCGTAACCATCGTGGTTGTCGATGACGGCGGCCATCCTCTGGCCCTCGAACGCCTCGACGGTTGCGCTCCGATCGGCGCCTACATCGCCACCGAAAAGGCCCGCACCTCTGCCCTGGGTCGGCGTGAGTCGAAAGGTTATGAAGAGATGGTCAACGGTGGCCGCCACGCGTTTTTGTCAGCGCCGTTGCTGACCTCCCTTGAGGGTGGCGTGCCGATTATTGTCGATGGGCAGGTGATTGGCGCGGTGGGTGTGTCCGGTGTCAAGGCCGAACAGGATGCGCAAGTGGCCAAGGCTGGGGCGCAGTGCCTGAAGTGAAGGCGGTTCTGTAGCAGCTGGCGAAGCCTGCGTTCGGCTGCGAAGCAGTCGTGAAATCAGGCCACGCGGTGCATCAGGATGACCGCATGCGCAGGTTTTACGACGACTTCGTCGCCGAACGCAGCCTCGCGCTGCTCGGCAGCTGCTACAGAAATCGTGCCGTCGCAGAAATCACTGACTGACCGGCGTCCGGCCTTTTTTCACTTACGCGCCAACTTGTACCGCACGCACTCTTCATAAAAATTCTCACGCACATCCGCCGGCTTGAACCGCGATTTGCTGTCATAGGTCTGCTCGGTGATGCCCATCGCCATCATGCGCATCCACGGCTTGCTGAATTTGTAAGCCTGTAACTTCTGCCGGGCGGCATACAGAGAGACCCCGGCCAACTTGAGTTCCTGGGCCCTCGCCGCCGTCCCCGCCCCCCAGCTGCACATATACCGATCATTGGTGGCCAATTCCTTGGCCTGGGCAGAGGCTGCAACGCTGGCCAGGGCGAACGAGATCATCGTGACAAATACACTTCGCAATTGCATTCCGCCTAACCACCTGAAAATGAAGTGATTTTGGCGACAACTTTGAAGCTTCGGGGCCAGCAAAATGCCTCTTTTGCACCTTATGGATTGATCGGATGCCGCCCGCCACCAGCCTCAGTTTCCCGAGACCAGCCTGAGTCCGATCACACCGGCCAGAATCAGCACGATGCAGCCGATTCTCAGCGCCGTCGTGGCGTCGCCCAGCACCGCCATTCCCAGAATCGCGGTGCCCGCCGCGCCGATCCCGGTCCAGACCGCGTAAGCCGTGCCCACGGGCAGTGATTTCAGTGAAAGCGAAAGAAGAAAGACACTCGACAAACCGGTCCCCGCGGCAATCAGCCCGGGGACTAATCGCGTGAAACCTTCAGACCCTTTCATGTAGAAGGCAAATGCGATTTCGAGAATGCCAGCGATACCCAGTAATGCCCATGCCATGGTGATAGCTCCGTCAGTTGACTCGCCAGGCGTTACGGCCCGGCGAGACTTGGTGAGAGTTCTAAAAACTTACGGGGTCGCTCAAGCCTTGTTGGCAGCCGCCGGTTTCGAACGGAACGTCACGCCGAAGCGGTTGAAGGCGTTCATCAAACCAATGGCATACGTCAGGTCCGCCAATTCCTTATCGCCGAACTCGGCAGCTGCGGCTTCATAGTCGGCATCAGGAACACCGGTTTCAGCGACGCGGGTGACTGTTTCCGCCCAACTCAATGCGATGCGTTCGCGGTGGCTGAACACGTCACCCGAGTCGTGCCATACCGGCACGAGTACCAGTTTGTCGACGGCAACGCCGAGTTTGAGCAGGTCGCGGGAATGCATGTCGATGCAAAAGGCACAGCCGTTTATTTGCGATACCCGCAGGTAAACAAGGTCGATCAATTCGTGCGACAGACCACTGTTTTGCAGGCAGACGTACACGCCACCAAATGCCTTGTAACCTTCAGGGGAAGCTTTGGCGTAGTCGATACGATTGTTCATGATGAGTCCTGTTGTTTGCTGGATGAGGACACCATCGTGCTGTCTCTTGGTCTATTTGATAAGGTCCAAGAATAGTGTTGTGTACTGGGCCATGCGCACGGCACTCACGAACAAACATGGCCCAGTTCAATAGCCTGTTCATGGATCTTTGGTATGGGTCATGGACTTCCTAGGATGATTCCCCTCAACCACGCCATTTTATAAACGGGTGAATCATGAAAATCCTCCACGTCACTTGCAGCCCTCGCGGCCAAGCTTCCGAGAGCTACAGACTTTCCAACAACATTATTGGCTTTCTACTGAAGAGCGATCCAACGGCAACGGTCATCAACCGGGCTGTGGCGGGTAATGCCATCGCGCAGGTAGATGAGCAATACGCGCAGTCCCAACAGTCGTCGGAAGATGTCACTCAGGAAGGTTCCATCGCCCTCTCGGATGAGCTGATTGAAGAACTGGACAGTGCTGATGCCGTGGTCATTGCAACGCCCATGCATAACTTCACCGTACCGGCGGCCCTCAAAGTCTGGATCGATCATATCGCCCGCGTTCGTCGTACCTTCAATGTGGGCGCGCAAGGCAAAACCAGCCTGCTGCGCGATCGTCCCGTCTACGTCGCTGTGTCTTCGGGCGGAAGATTCTCAGGGGTGAATCCACGTCAGCCAGACTTTCTGACGCCGTATCTGCAAGCCGTTCTGGGCATGATCGGACTGCATGCACTAACGTTCTTCTCTGTTGAAGGCACAGCACTGGGTCCGGACGTCGTCGCCGAGGCCAGGAGCAAGGCAGATCAAGCTCTGCACGCGCATTTTTCTTCAATCTGATGACCCGGTTTCCGCGCCAGCCCACTGACCGAACATTTGACCAGCGATCGCGATCCCCAAGGGCGTTTGCACGTCGATGAGAACCTGAAGGTCTTGGGGCAGAAACATGTCTACGCCGCCGGCGACGTCGCCTATGCCGCCACCGACGACCTTGGCAATTTCACCGCGATGTCCTGCCAGCATGCGATCTCCCTGGGCCGCCACGCCGGGAATAACGTCGCCGCGGATTTGCTGGGTGTCGAGCCGACCCCTTACCGTCAGCCGAAGTACGTGACCTGCCTTGACCTGGGTGCCTGGGGTGCGGTGTTCACTGAAGGCTGGGATCGCCAGCTCAAACTGGTCAAGGACGAGGCCAAGGAGCTCAAGACGCAGATCAACACCCAGTGGATCTACCCGCCGGCAGCTGATCGGGCCACCGCCCTGGCAGCGGCTGACCCGATGATTCCAGTGGCCTGAGACTTGGCGTGAACGTGGCGCCCGCGACAGCATCGCGGGCGCCTTTGCTTTCGGTCGTAATCCGGCTCCCAGATATGAATCCGCCAGACACTGGCGGTCATGGTTTAAGATCCGTTTGAAGTGTTCTCCGGACAAAAACTTCATGCGCTTAAACCTGAAGGTTCGTATGCCCTCCTCGCTGCCATTCCCGGTTCGATCGCGCCGTCGCCCGTGGCTGCGATCACTGCTGTTGCTGAGCCTCATCATTCCTGGCATCGCCAGTGCCGAGCCAAGACCCGAAAACATGGTCTATCTGCGCACGATTGACCCAACCATCGAACAAGACATTCGCTACGCCAGCGCCCACAACTTCACCGGACATCCACTCGACGGTTACGCCGCTTCCGAGTGCCTGCTGTCGCTGGACACCGCCCAGGCCCTCGCCCGGGTGCAACAGGCACTTCAAAAGCAAGGCTACGGCTTGAAGGTGTTCGACTGCTATCGACCCAGCCGTGCCGTGGCCGATATGGGCCGCTTCGCGACAGAGCCAGGAGACCCGCGCAAGGCCGAGTTCTATCCGCGCGTGGACAAACAGGACTTCTGGCGGCTGGGGTATGTGGCGCGGGTGTCGAATCACTCCAGAGGTTCAACCGTGGACCTGACACTGACCGGTCCCAAGGCGCTGCCCGCCGACACCTGGACACCCTCGGCCGCGCAAAGCGACTGCACCGCGCCTTATCCCCAGCGCTGGCCCGACGGCGCACTCGACATGGGCACCGGCTTCGATTGCTTCGATGAGCGCGCCCATACCGCCAATCCGACGATCAACGCGACCGCCAAGGAAAACCGTCAGCGACTCACCAGCGCCATGGAAAAAGAGGGATTTGCCGGGTACTCGAAAGAGTGGTGGCACTTCACTTTTGGTGGAGAGGGAGCGCCGAAGAACGTGATGGATTTCCCCATCACGCCGCTGAGTGCCAGTGAAGTGCTGGACAGCAGTCACCAGCTGATTGTGGTCACCACAAAAAACTGGGATGACATTCAGGGCATCGCCCAGCGTTATGAACGGGTTGGGGGAAGCTTTCGAAAAGTCGGCGATGGGTTTGCGGTGGTGGTTGGCAAGAACGGGATGGCCTGGGGCAAGGGCTTGGGCAGCGTTGAGCCCGGTGAAGGGCCGGTCAAACGTGAAGGTGATGGAAAGGCGCCTGCCGGGATTTTCAAGCTTGGAACGGCGTTTGGCTACGACACGACGGGCGATACAAAACTGCCTTATGTCTCGCTGACATCGACCACCGAATGCGTGGATGACAGCAAATCCGAACGTTACAACGAACTGGTCGACGGCGCGGCGATGGCCAAGGACTGGAACAGCTCTGAGCAAATGCGCAAAGAGGATGGTTATCGCAAAGGTATCTTCATCGAGCACAACACGCCGGCGGCCCCGGGGTCAGGTTCGTGCATTTTTTTCCATATCTGGCGGGGGCCTGACTCGCCTACGTTGGGGTGTACGGCGATGGATCAGGGGAATATTTCGCGGTTGTTCGAGTGGCTGGATCCTCGTGAGTCTCCGGTGTTGGTGCAGATGCCTGAGGGGCAATATGAGCGATTGCGTGAGCGCTGGAAGTTGCCGCAGCGGTAATGGAACAGGTGAATCGAGTGCTGGATAACCACGGAGCCTTGTAGCAGCTGCCGAGCAGCGCGAGGCTGCGTTCGGCGACGCAGTCGTCGTGAAATCAGGACGCGCGGTGCATCAGGATGACCGCATGCGCAGGTTTTACGACGACTTCGTCGCCGAACGCAGCCTCGCGCTGCTCGGCAGCTGCTACATGAGCGTTGGTGTTGCTGATGATGGTGTTCGCCGGGCCTTGGTCAGCCCTGCTTCAGATCGAGGCAATAGGTGTAATAACCCGTATCGCGCACATAACCCAATGACTCATACAACCGCTGCGCGCCGAAATTATCCGTGGCGGTTTCCAGCACCATGCCCTTGGCGCCGGTCGACAGTGCAAAGGCTCGGGCAGCGTTCATCAGTGACCTCCCCACGCCCTGCCCCCGGGCCACGGGGGCGGTGAACAGATCGCTGAGCAGCCAGGTCCGGTGTGCATCGATGGAGGAGAACGTCGGGTACAACTGGACGAACCCCAGCGCATCACCGGACAGGCCAGAGGCGAAGAAGATCACGGATTCATCCCGGGCGATGCGTTCGGCGATGAAATCCCGGGACTGCTGCAGGTTCGATGGCTGGCCGTAAAAGCCTCGATAAGCGTCGAAGAGGCTGGCGATTTTGTCGATGTGCGTTGCGTCGACGCGCAAGACTTGGACGGCCATGCCAGGGGTCTCCGTATGGGTTACTTCGGCTGCGCGACCGTGCGCAAATAAGGTTTCACCGTTTTGAAACCATCCGGGTATTTCTTCTTCGCGTCCTCGTCGGACACTGAGGTCGGAATGATCACGTCTTCACCCGGGCGCCAGTTAACCGGTGTGGCAACGGTGTGCTTGGCGTTCAATTGCAGCGCATCGAGCAGGCGCAATACCTCATCAAAGTTGCGCCCGGCACTCATCGGGTAGATCAGCATCGCCTTGACCTTTTTGTCCGGCCCGATGATGAACACGGACCGCACCGTGGCGTTGTCCACGGCAGTGCGGGCGCCGCCGCTGGCATTCGGATGGATCATGTCGTAGAGCTTGGCCACCACCAGATTCTCGTCGCCAATCATGGGGTAGTTGACCGCATGCCCCTGGGTTTCTTCGATGTCTTTGGCCCAGCTTGCATGATTGCTGACGGGGTCGACGCTGAGCCCGACGACCTTGGTGTTGCGTTTGTCGAACTCTGGCTTGAGCCCTGCCATGTAACCGAGTTCCGTGGTGCACACCGGGGTGAAGTCCTTGGGGTGCGAGAACAGGATCGCCCACTTGTCGCCGATCCACTCATGGAAATGCAGCGTGCCTTCGGTGCTTTCGACGGTAAAGTCCGGTGCTTCGTCGCCAATGCGGATGCTCATGATCGTTCTCCTGACGGTGAGTTCGTAGGGAAGCCGTCGGAACGAATGGGGCTGTTCCAACGGCATTCGGGATCTGTGTTGAACCTGTCAACGCGGATCAGTATAGGAGACGCTTCAAGACATGCCGGTGACCGGCGCATTCACTTTGTAAGTCCTTGATTCAGGCCTTTGAACGCTGTTCAGGCAACACCGCCAGCGCTGACGTCCTCGCCAATAAGTAGTAGAGAATGCCCGGCACCACCAGCCCCACGATCCAGGAAATATCGACACCGCCAAGCTGCGCGACCATCGCTCCGGAGTAGAAATGCGTGTCGACGAAAGGCAACTGGATCAACACACCCACGACGTACACGCTGATCCCGCGCACGTTCCAGCGACCATAACGACCTGCCGGGTCCGACAATGCCGGAATGTCATAGCGCTCTTTGTTGATGAAGTAGTAATCCACCAGGTTGATCGCGCTCCACGGCGTGAAAAAGGTCAGCAGAAACAGGATGAAGTACTTGAACGAGTTGAGGAACGAGTACTGCCCCAGCAGCGCCAAGGTGGTGGACGCCGCGACAATCAACAGCACAAAAACCATGCGCTGTCGGGCAGTAATCTCGAGACGGCTGCGAAAGCCACTGATGATCGTGGCCACGCACATGAAGCTGCCATAAGCATTGAGCGTCGACACCGTGACCTTGCCGAACACCACGCTCAAATACAGCAGCGAGGCCATCACCCCGGTACTGCCCAGGCCGACGATGGTTGCCACTTCATGACCGCGGAAATTCACGCCGGCCAACGCTGCAGCGAACACGCCCAGCACCATGGAAGCCTGGGCGCCGAGCACGGTTCCCAGGCCGACGGCAGCGAAGGTTTTCCAGGACGAGGTTTTGCTCGGCAAGTAGCGTGAGTAGTCAGCCACATAAGGGCCGAAGGCGATTTGCCAGGACGCGGACAGCGACACGGCCAGCAGGAAAGTGCTCCAGCCGAAGTGACGATTTTCCAGCAACAGGCCGATATCGTTGAGCGTCATCAATCGGGTAAACAGGTAGGCAAAGGCAATGATGCCCAGCACGCTGGCCACACGTCCGACCAAGTGGATAACCCGATAGCCGAAGATCGTCAGGAACGCGATGCAAGCGGCGAAAATCAGGATGCCGGCGCTGTCGCTAACATGGATCAGCTGCGCAATCGCCTGCCCCGACAGGACCGCGCCGGTGGCGCTGAAACCGAGGTACATCAGGCACACCAGCACAATCGGGATCGCCCCCATAGACCCCGAACTGCACACGACTGGAGATCATCTGCGGCAGCCCGAGTTTGGGCCCTTGAGCTGCGTGCAACGCAACGACCGCACCGCCGAGCACCTGGCCGATCAGCAAGCCGATGAGCGACCAGAACACGTCACCGCCCAGCACCACGGCCAGTGCGCCGGTGACGATGGCGGTGATTTGCAGGTTGGCGCCGAGCCACAGGGTGAACTGGCTGTAAAGACTGCCATGGCGCTCGGCCTCGGGGATGAAATCAATCGAACGGGTCTCGATCAGGGGACTTCGTTGTTGGCTCATTGCGGTGTTCTCTTGTTATTAGTAGACGGCAAGTCAGGCGGTTAAATGCGATCCCCATGTAGGAGGGAGCCTTTGTGGCGAGGGGGCTTGCCCCCGTTGGGTTGCGTAGCAACCCCAAAATCTCGGCAACTGTCGAAATTCGGGGAGCGCTTCGCACTCCAACGGGGGCAAGCCCCCTCGCCACAAAGGTTCGCTCCTACTGGCATTGGGGCAGACAGTTGCTCTTATTGTTGTTCAGTCACGGCGACTTGAGCCGGCCGCTGCTCAAGCCCCACATACGGCGCTTTCGCCCACACGACCTTGCCACCCACCATGGTCAGCAGCACAGAATTGCGCGCCAATTCATCCTCCGGCACCTGCATGAAGTTCTTGTCCAGGACGATCAGGTCGGCGAACTTGCCGACTTCAACCGAGCCGACCACCGCCTCCAGTTTTAACTGCTCGGCGGCATTGATGGTGATGGTGCGCAGCACGTCGGTGCGCGACAGTCCCGGGTCGGCATTCAGCCGGCCGGCGTACTTGGGGCCGTAGCTGTGGGGGTTCTGCGGGTCGCCGGAGCGGGTGACGCCGATCTTCAGCGCGAGGAATTCGTCGAGCGGATCGACAGGCCAGTCGCTGCCATACGCCACGCGGCCGCCAGCCTGGGCAATGCTGCCCGACGGCTCCATGCGGGCGAAACGCTGGGCGCCCAGGTGATCGCTGGTGCCGTCGATTGTGGACGGTGCCTGCTGGGCCCACTGGAAGGACATGTTGGCGGTCACGTCGAGTGCCTTGAAGCGTGGATAGTCGGCAGGGTCCACGGACTCGTTGTGAGTGATCGCCGGGCGGAAACCATTGCCGGGCAATTGCTGGCGCACGTATTCGATGCCGTTCAGCGAGTCGCGCACCGCTCGGTCTCCGGTGGCGTGAAGGTGCGGGTCGAGGCCGGCCTGCACGGCTTGCAGCAACAACGGCTTGAGCACTTGCGGCGGGAAGTACAGCTCGCCGACGTTTTTGCCAGGAGTCCACTTCGGTGCCTTATCGGTTCCGGCATTGTGCAGGTACGGCGTCAGCATCGCACCCGTGTCCGCCGGCGCATTGATGATGCCGTCCATGAACAATTTGACGTGGCGCATGCTCACGCCCGGCGCGGGCTTGGCTTCGCCCTGATCGTAGGTGCTGGCCAATGCCTTGGCGTCGGCGATGGTTTTTGTCGGGTCTGCCGCGGCGGCGGCCGGGTCCAGTTTGATCGCCAGCAAGGCCCGGGCCGTCAGCTCGCCCGACTGCTGCAGGCGGGTGAAGGCTTTGCCAATTTCGGGCCCCGACATTGCATCGAAGAAACTGGTGATGCCTTGCTCGCGCATCGCGTCGAGCGCGGCTCGGGTCTGGTTGAGTTTTTCGGCGTCGGTGGCGGGCGGCACCACGGCGGCCATGGTATCGGCAGCGCCGTCTTCGCAGATGCCGGTCGGGTTGCCGGCGCTGTCGCGCACGTATTTGCCATCGCCCGGATTGGCGGTGTGCTTGTTGATGCCGGCCACTGCCAGGCCACGGGAGTTGGTCAGCACGGTATGGAAGTCGGTGGAACGAACCTGGATCGGGCGCTTGGTCTTCAGCGCGTCCAGCGTCGATTTGTCCGGGTCGCCGTCGAGTCCGTTCATGCCCATGCGATCCCAACTGCCCACTTCGAGCCAGACATCGGGGCCCTTGTCCTTGTCGGCGTCCAGACACGCTTGAATGGTTTCCTGGAAAACCTTGCGCGTCATCGTCTGGTACTTCAAATCGCACAAGGTCATGGCGCGGCCGCCGTCCCCCGGGTGCATGTGCGCATCGATGAAGCCCGGCATCAGCATGCGCCCGGCCAGATCGATCAGTTGGGTCTGTTTGCCGATGTACGAGGTAACCCCTTCATCGCTGCCGACATAAACGATCTTCCCGCCCGTTACGGCAATCGCCTGCTGCACGGAATTCTGGCCATCGACGGTGTAGACGTAGCCGTTGCGCATCACTATGTCGGCGGGCGTCGAGCCCTGTGTCTGACACCCCACGAGCGCCATGGAAGAAAATGCCGTAGTGGCCGCAACCGCGATAAACAGCCTGGAAAATTTCAACTGCCTCACCTCTGTTCTTATAGTTTTGGAAGTGGCCCGGACAGACTGCCGTGCAAGCCCCTGATATGCAGGGCATACCCTATAGAGCGGCGCCGCTTGCGGGACCTCCACAAATGAGGAGGGGCAATGTAAATAGCCCAACAGGGGATAATCAGATCAGGTAAGCCGAAACGCGATCTGTAGCAGCTGGCGAAGCCTGCGTTCGGCTGCGAAGCAGTCGTGAAACCTGTGTTTACGGTCTTTTTGAAACACCGCATCGTCTGAATTCACGACTGCTGCGCAGTCGAACGCAGGCTTCGCCAGCTGCTACAGGAGTTGCGTCGACGTAGAAATTGCTTAGCTGATCAGCAATATCCACAGGGGGATTTGCATTTGAGTGAGTGAGATTTGTGGAGTTAATCGCGGCGCGTTGCATCCCGCAGGACGGAACCCAGTTCCACCTTGCTTTTCACGCCAAGCTGCAAGTAGCAGTTGCGCAGATAGGTGCGCACTGTCGCCGGGCTTAGGTTCAGGATCTTGGCAATCTCTTTGTAGGAATGCCCGGCGGCAAACAGCATCGCCGCCGTCCGCTCCCGTGGCGCAAGCACTGCCGCGCGCGACTGCGCTTCGAGTGACAGAATCACATGCTCCGCGTTCGGACTCAGGGTCAGCGCACAACGACCCAGACGCATCACACACGGGGACTTTTGCAGTTGCGCGATCACCTCGGCCGGCAGCATCGAACCGCTCCAGCCGGGTAACTCGCGCTGAATGGCGGCGCACAGGCTGGCGCCCACGTACAGCAAACTGCCGTCCATGCGCGCCACCCCGAAATCGGTCGCGCCGTTGCCCGTGTCGATGCGGATCATGTCTTGCACCTGAAACCGCCACAGCTGCAACAGGTGGTCGCAGAACGCCGAAAACAACGCGGCCTCGCTGTCGTTGAACGCCGGAGCATCAATGCCGCGGTAGAGACACACGAAGAACATCAAGCCGCTTTCCGGCAACTCGAAAGTGATGCACATCGGATGGTAGAGGTCGTGGCGCCGAGCGAACGCGTCCACCTCTTCATCGGGATCGGTGAACCCGCTGTCGCGCACGACCTCACCGGGTTGACTCAAGGTGTCATGGGAGAATTTGTCGCGCCCTGCACTTTTGTGCCATTCGGCGGCAAACGATTCGGGCAGATTGATCCGCCCGTGCATCCAGCTTTTCGGCGGCGCGTTGACGGCTGACGCGGACATCTCGCCCCACCACGCCGACGCAAAGGGCACCAGTTGGCGAAACGCTTGCAGGCCTTCGGCGATGAACTGCGAGGCGCCGCGCTCCCGGGCAAGCCGCCCCAGGTTGAGCACGCATCGATTGAACGCTTTGAGCGTTGCCATCGACGGCGTCGCGCCGACTTCATCACCCTCCTCCATCGTTCTGATCCTGTTCGCTGTACGACGTATTTTTTCGACGATGCCATAGGCGCAGGCGTAGCGCCAATGGCTTTTACTCGCCATGCGCCCTGCTATGTCGCGGTCCTCCGTAAAGCGGCGTATGGCGCGTTATCCGGCCAGCGAGAGATTGCCTGGGGGCTTCAATCAAAAACTTTCGGCAATGCCCAGGTCTGGGTCCTGCCCAATCCGAGTGGGCGCAATCTCGCGTTCACTCTCGATCAACTGGTTGGCGCGTACCGCCAACTATGGAATGCAGTGAATTAGAGAAACCTGTGGCGAGGGAGCTTGTCGGAACGCCGCACCGTCCCGCTGGGCTGCGTAGCGGCCCCAGTAATGTGACAACAATGCCGATTTTTGTGAGTGCTACGCACTCAAGCGGGAGCAAGCTCCCTCGCCACAAAAGTAGGTGTACCTGATTTACCGCTTCGGCAATGCCCGACCTGATTCATCAGGTTTCGATCACCGAAACTTGCGTTTATCGGCCTTAAGCTAAGCTAAGAGCAGCTTATTGCACACGATGCTCGCGTCTGCAGGTTTTGGGTTTTTCTGGAGAGCGTCTGCAACAGCTATTTCAGACCGGCCCAACCATTTCACGCAGGACTACGTGATGACCGAGCCCCTCCTCAGCTTTGACCAACTCAAGCGTGCTGCCGCCTCCGGCGAGATCGATACCGTTCTGGTGTGCATGGTCGACATGCAGGGCCGACTTGTCGGCAAGCGATTCCAGGTCGAGTTTTTTATCGACAGCGGCCATGAAGAAACCCACTGCTGCAATTACCTGCTGGCCGACGACATCGACATGGAACCCGTGCCGGGTTACGCCGCCGCAAGTTGGAGCAAGGGCTATGGCGACTTTGTCCTAAAACCCGACATGTCGACGTTGCGCCGGGTGCCCTGGCTCGAGTGCACGGCGCTGGTGCTGTGTGATGTGCTCGATCACCACCATCGGCGCGACTTGCCGCACAGCCCGCGGGCGATCCTGAAAAAGCAGATCGAGCGCCTGCGCGAACGCGGCTACACCGGCATGTTCGCCTCGGAACTTGAGTTTTATCTGTTCGACGAGAGCTACGAGGCGATCCACGAGCGCAATTACCACAAGCCAAAGACCGCCGGACACTACATCGAGGATTACAACATCCTCCAGACCACCCGCGAGGAGCCGGTGCTGCGGGCGATTCGCAAGCATCTGCAAGCGTCCGGCATTCCCGTGGAAAACTCCAAGGGTGAATGGGGGCCGGGTCAGGAAGAGATCAACATTCGTTACGCCGACGCGCTGACCATGGCCGACCACCACGTCATCATCAAGCACGCCTGCAAAGAGATCGCGCAGTTGCAGGGAAAGGCGATCACGTTCATGGCCAAGTGGCGGTATGACGCCGCCGGGTCCAGCAGCCATATCCACAATTCGCTGTGGGACAAAAACGGCAAAAAACCGCTGTTCTTCGACGCCAAGGCCGAGTTCGGCATGTCGAAACTGATGCGCGCCTGGGTGGCCGGGCAGCTGAAATATGCCAACGACATCACCTGCTTTCTCGCGCCCTATATCAATTCCTACAAGCGTTTTCAGGCGGGTACTTTTGCGCCGACCCGGGCGGTCTGGAGTCGGGACAATCGCACCGCAGGCTTTCGTCTGTGCGCAGAAAGCAGCAAATCCATCCGTATCGAATGTCGCATCGGCGGCGCCGACCTCAACCCTTATCTGGCCTTCGCTGCCTTGATCGCCGCGGGGCTGGCCGGTATCGACGAGAAGCTCAACCTCGTGCCGCCCTTTGAAGGGGATGCCTACGTCGACGAACACTTGCCGGAAGTGTCGAAGACCCTGCGCGAAGCCACCACCGCACTCCAGAGCTCAACGATGCTGCGCGAAGCGTTCGGTGATGAAGTGATCGACCACTACGTGCACACCGCCGAATGGGAGCAGAAAGAGTACGACCGGCGAATCACCGACTGGGAATTGCAGCGCGGTTTCGAGCGCTATTGAGACCGCCATCATGACTGCAACGATTCAACTCATCTCACCGGTCGATGGCCGGGTCTATGTCGAACGTCGCTGTGCCGATGCTGCGCAGATCGAGCAGGCGCTGGCGGCGGCCGCAGCGGCCCAGGCCCAATGGAAGCGCCGTCCACTGAGCGAACGCGCCGCGTTTTGCAGTGCTGCGGTGGACGCGATGCTGGCCATGAAGGACGAGATCGTCCCGGAGCTGGCCTGGCAAATGGGCCGCCCGGTGCGCTTTGGCGCGGGCGAACTGCGCGGTTTCGAAGAACGTGCCCGGCACATGATCGCCATTGCGCCTGAAGCGTTGGCAGCGGTTGAACCCACGCCTGTCGCCGGTTTTCGACGGCATATCAAACGTGAACCGCTTGGTACGGTGCTGGTCGTCGCACCGTGGAATTACCCTTATCTGACGGCAGTGAATACGATCATTCCGGCTCTGATCGCCGGCAACAGCGTCATCCTCAAACACGCCTCGCAAACGCTGCTGGTGGGTGAACGGTTCGCCGAGGCCATGCGCCGCGCGAATCTGCCCGAGGGACTGTTCCAGAACCTGCTGCTCGACCATCGCCAGACCGGCGAGATCATTGCCTCCGGCCGTGTGCACCAGGTGAACTTCACCGGGTCGGTTGACGCCGGCAAGGTCATGGAAACCGCCGCCACGGGCCGCTTCCTCGGCCTGGGCCTGGAACTCGGCGGCAAAGACCCGGCCTACGTCCGCGCAGACGCCAATCTCGAACACGCAGTGGAAAACCTGGTGGACGGCAGCTTCTTTAACTCCGGGCAAAGCTGCTGCGCCATCGAACGGATCTATGTCGACGAAAAAATCTACCCTGCGTTTGTCGAGCGTTTCGTCGCACTGACGGATCAATACGTGCTGGGCAATCCACTGGATGAAGCCACCACGCTCGGCCCGCTGGTGAACCCGGGCGCCGCTGAGTTCGTTCGCGGACAGATCGCCGATGCGCTGACCAAAGGTGCAAAGGCACTGATCGATCCGAAAGCCTTTCCCTTCGATGCACCGGGCAGCGCCTACCTCGCGCCGCAGGTGCTGGTCGACGTCAACCATCACATGTCGGTGATGCGAGAGGAAAGCTTTGGCCCTGTGGTCGGCATCATGCCCGTTGCCAGCGATGACGAAGCCATCGCCTTAATGAACGACAGCGAATTCGGGCTCAGCGCTTCCATCTGGACCCAGGATCTCGCCGCCGCCGAACGCCTGGGCAACGAGATCGACACCGGCACCGTATTCATGAACCGCTGCGACTACCTCGACCCGGCCCTGGCCTGGACCGGCGTCAAGAACAGCGGGCGCGGCGTGACGCTGTCGCGCCTGGGTTACGAACACCTGACCCGAGCCAAATCCTTCCATTTGCGCCACGAGATCTGAGCCATGAGCCTGACCGGGAACTGGAACTACCCCACGAGCATTCGCTTCGGTGTCGGCCGCATCAGCGAGCTGGCCGAGGTCTGTCGCAGCCAGGGTATCCAGCGACCGTTGCTGGTCACCGACAGCGGCCTGGCGCGTGCGCCGATCACCACGGCAGCGGTTGAAGCCTTGCGCGCTGCCGGTCTTGGCGTCGCGCTGTTTTGTGACCTCAAGCCCAATCCGGTCGAAGCCAATTTGGCAGGCGGGCTCGATGCCTGGCGTGCCGGCAAGCATGATGGCGTGGTCGCCTTCGGTGGTGGCAGCGGCCTGGACATGGGCAAACTCATCGCCTTCATGAGCGGCCAGACCCGACCGGTCTGGGATTTCGAAGACATCGGCGACTACTGGACACGCGCCGACGAAAGCCAAATCGCCCCGATCATCGCGGTGCCGACGACGGCGGGCACGGGTTCTGAAGTGGGCCGCGCGGCGGTGATCATCGACGAGCGCACCCACACCAAACGCATCATCTTCCACCCGAAAATGATGCCGCGCGTGGTCATCAGCGACCCGGCCCTGACCGTCGGCATGCCGGCAAAAGTCACCGCCGGCACGGGCATGGACGCGTTGGCGCATTGCCTGGAAGCCTACTGCGCACCTGGTTTTCACCCGCTGGCCGATGGCATCGCGGTGGAAGGCATGCGCCTGGTGGCCAGCGCCTTGGTGCGGGCCGTCCATACCCCGTCCGACCTTGACGCTCGCGCGCAAATGCTCGCGGCTGCCGCGATGGGCGCCACGGCATTCCAGAAAGGACTGGGCGGGATGCACGCCCTCTCGCATCCGGTCGGCGCGCTATACGACACCCATCACGGCATGACCAACGCCACCTTCATGCCTTACGTATTGCAATTCAATCGCCCGGCCATCGAAGAACGCATCACGCGCCTGGCGGCGTATTTGCGTCTGCCCTCGCCTGGCTTCGACAGTTTTCTGGCCTTCATCCTGAAGCTACGCAAAGACATCGGCGTGCCGCATACGCTGGTTGAGCTGGGCGTGGATGATCTGCAGGCCGATCTGATCGCAGACATGGCAATTGTCGACCCCTCTGCCGGCGGCAATCCGCTGCCATTGACGCGGGCCGGTGCGGCACAGATTTTCGACGCGGCGTATCACGGCCGTATTTAGAGCTGTTGTCTGTCCATGCATGGACAGGTTGTATCGGTTGGAGAAGGAGCAGTACGACAAGGGGTTGAAAGCCAGGCCATCCGGGACCCGGGTGGATGCGTATCAAAACCTGAAGGGGCACACAACATGAATCCAGCAAGTCAGCCCGGCACGAGCGCGCCGCAAGACGATGACGTCAAGGTGTTGCACAGCATGGGCTACGCCCAGCAGCTGTCGCGACGCATGGGCGTTTTCTCCAACTTTGCCATTTCCTTTTCGATCATCTGCATCCTCTCGGGTGGCATCAACTCACTCGCCCAGGGCACCTCGGGAGCGGGCGGCGCGGCCATCGGCATTGGCTGGCCGATCGGATGCCTGATCTCCGGGGTCTTCGCCATGGCCATGGCGCAGATCTCCTCAGCCTACCCCACCGCTGGCGGCCTCTATCACTGGGGCTCGATTCTCGGTAACCGCTTCACCGGCTGGCTGACGGCCTGGTTCAACCTGTTGGGCCTGGTGACCGTGCTCGGCGCGATCAACGTCGGCACTTACTACTTCTTTTTCGGCGCCTTCGGTCCGGGCCTGGGAATGGAAGACACCATCACGACACGGATGATTTTTCTGGCGATCCTGACCGGCCTGCAAGCCTTGTGTAACCACCTGGGCATTGGCCTGACCGCGAAGCTCACCGACTTCTCGGGCTACCTGATCTTCGCCACGGCACTGGCGCTGACCATCGTCTGCCTGATCTCGGCGCCCAGTTATGAGTTCGCCCGGTTATGGACCTTCGGCAACTACTCCGGCGAAGCGGGCGGCAGCGTCTGGCCACAAGTCTCGAACGGCTGGATCTTCATGCTCGGCCTGCTCTTGCCGATCTACACCATCACCGGTTATGACGCCTCCGCGCACACCTCGGAAGAGACCCGCAACGCCGCCAAGTCCGTGCCTCGCGGCATGGTCATGTCGGTGGTCTGGTCGTTGCTGTTCGGCTGGGTCATGCTCAGCTCGTTTGTGCTGATGCTGCCGAGCATGGACGAAGCCGCGAAGCATGGCTGGACCGTGTTTTTCTGGGCGATGGACACGCAGGTAAACCCGACGATAAAAACGGCGCTGTACGTGGCCATTTTCATCTCGCAGTTCCTCTGCGGACTGGCGACGGTGACTTCGGTGTCACGCATGATCTTCGCGTTCTCCCGTGACGGCGGCCTGCCCTTCTCCAAGGCGCTGGCCTCGGTCTCGCCAACCCTGCGCAGTCCGGTGGCGGCAATCTGGACCGGCGCCACTCTCGCGGTGCTGTTCGTGTGGGGATCGTCGGTGATCTCGATCGGTGAAACGCCGGTCTATACCATCGTGGTGTCCTGCACGGTGATCTTCCTGTTCTTCTCCTTCGTCATCCCCATCGTGCTCGGCCTGTTTGCCTACGGGACATCAAAGTGGCCGACCATGGGACCGTGGAACATGGGACGCTTCTGGTACACCGTGTTCGCCCTGCTCTCGATCCTCTCGATGGTGATCATCTTCATCATCGGCATCCAGCCACCGAACGATTGGGCGCTGTACATCACCATCGGCTTTCTGGTGCTGACGGCCATCGTCTGGTTTGGCTTCGAAGCCCGCCGCTTCCAGGGACCGCCGATGGGGGATTTGATCGTGAAGCGCCAGGCTGAAATTGCTGCGGCCGAAGAGGCGCTAAACAAACGCGCGGGAGGCTGATAACACCGAGCAATTTCTGCCGTAACGCGATTCTATGTAGCAGCTGGCGAAGCCTGCGTTCGGCTGCGCAGCAGTCGTAAAACCTGAGCATGCGGTCTACCTGAAACACCGCATCGCCTGATTTCACGACTGCTTCGCAGCCGAACGCAGGCTTCGCCAGCTGCTACAGATCGCATTCTGGATTACCCGTCGGCATTAACGCTGAGCGCCCCGCTTTTATGAAAACAGATAGACAGAACGATGAACAACCTGTGGCGAGGGAGCTTGCTCCCGCTGGCCTGCGCAGCAGGCTCATCTGTTAAAGCCGCCTCGCCACCCAGTGGAAGCAATCCCCCTCGCCACAGGTCAGCGGCTAAACAGAAGGCTCAACTTTAACCAGCACCCGGTTCGCCGTAATCTCCGCCACCATGATGCTGTTTGAAATGCCCAGCAAGGCATAACGCGACTCCCCCTCCAAATGATCCACCAACTGATGGACCATCACATCCACCGACGCCAGCGTCTCGACCAAAAAAACCGCCAGGGTTTCGGCCGTGGCTTCTGGGTCCACGGAAAACAGCTTGCTGGATGTACGTGGGGTGGCTTTGATATCGGCGTTTGATGGGAAGTGGAAATCGAGGGCGCGTTCGGCGGCTTCGTGGAGTTTTTTTGAATCGGGTTCGTAGGGGGACACTGGATCGGTGTCTGGTGGGTTTGGCGTAATTTTGAACATGTCTTAGGTTCCTAATGGTGTGCCAACCCTCTTGCTGCTAAACGAGAGGGAGGCAGCTGCACGCAGGTTAGCAGACCGGGAAACCTAAGAAGCCGGCGCGCCCAAGGGCGCCCTGCGCACAGCCACCATCAAAATGCAGGTGCAAAACCTGACTGATAGAAGCGTCGTACGTCTTAGGTTATCCACGGGCTGCTAAACCCGATCACTGATGAGCAGTGACACGAATCAAGTTACCGAGCGACCTAAAAGCGCACAAGCCGGCGGATTCTGGTGCAGTCGTAGGCAACGGCGCAAGGTTTTGTAGCTTTCAGGACGTGACCTTGAGGGCGTTTAAACATGCGCCCTCAAGAGTTGTTGAATAAGCGGCACGCACTTCCTACAAACGGCGAAAACTTCGAAAATATCCAAGAAGCCACTGCCGTATTTGTAAGGCTGACTGTCACAAATGTGGCAGCAACATGGTGTCTTGAATCAGTCGGCTATCGGCCAAAAGCAGACGGCCAGACGTGTTCACCTCGTCAACATTCTCCGTAAAACAAGGCCGTGCTAGTCAGTTTCTGCCCGCATCAAAGTGCGAACCTGAAGACTGTTCCTACTGATCTACTTGCCCCTTTATAACCAAAACATTGCAGGGCACCTTATACAGCACGTGCTCTGTAGTACTGCCAATTAGCTTGTGCAGCCCTTTTCGATGCATATCTCCCATTACGAGCACATCGGCTCGGCTATGAGCCGCGAAGTCGGACATCACCTTGGTTGGCGACCCTTCAATGAAGTGCTGTCGCTCAGAGGGTACGTGGTAGCTGTCAGCTAACGTAATGAAGGACTTATGCAGTGACCGACGTACTTCGTTGCTGAAGCCTGGCATCGTCACGGCACCGGCGCCGGCGTCAGAGATGTGTGTTTGCGATGGATCGAAGGCGTGCAGTAGGTGCAGCTCGGCATTGCACTGGATTGCCATCCGTTGCGCAGCCAGGATGATGTGATCGTTGATATCAGTGATCTGGTGCTCTGGATGCGACAAATCCACTGCTGCCACCACCACCCGTGGAAGTGGACACCTGACTTCGCTGACCAAATGAACAGCAACCGGACAATCGCGTATCAGGTGCCAATCCAGAGGCGTGACGAATACGCGTTTGAGCGCTGATTCGTGGTGTACGTCTTTGATAACCAGGTCCGGTTGCAAGTTTGTCACATGCTGAAGGATTTCTTGCAGTACGTTCCGAGCCAATGCAACCTCGGTGGTCACCGTAATGCCATTGCCGCGTATCAGTTGAGCTTCATCTTGCAGCCATTTCTGGTTCTCTTGCTGACAGATCTCGCGAAATTGCTTATTCCCGCTCATCAACCCCAAGATGCCGACATCTTCGATAAACACCGCGATATGCAGCACTGCACCAGTGGCTTTGGCAAGTGCGACTGCCCGCTCTAACGCTGGCGTGTGACGCATGGCCGGACCGACAATCAGAAATAGGCGTTCATATTGGCTCATGTCGCACCTCCAGCATTCTGGGTTATCCGTTAGTTTGCGCCGGCACTCTCTTACGCCACACTATTGGCGACTTTCTACCGCCTCGATTTCCCTGATCGACAATACCAATATACGCCTGCATTCGGTAAACGCGCGCGTAGCGAGTCGACCTGCACACCTATCCACCCCATCACCCTGGATGCGCACATGTCAGCCCTATGCAAGCCAATCCCCGAAGACGATTTTCTGGAGATTCAGGACTGCTTTAGTCTGTCGACGACCTACTGAACCGGCACATTGAGGCGTCAAATACTATTGGCAAGAACAAGATGATGGTCGGCCCTCCAATGACTTTCGACTTCTGAGAATGACCGGTTTTTGGCCGTTTTTCTGCCTGTCGCGACCGGCTAAAAACGACCCTAAGCTTTCTGTCAGGCTGAGTCCTCTCACATGCATTCGCGACTAGAATTTCACTGCCGACTATTCTAAAGCAAGGTCGGATTTCAACCGTCCAACGTCAAGTATCGAGCGTTATTTCGGCCTCTGGGAAACCGGTATGACAAATCCGCAAGATAAACCCGAATCCGACGAGGATTTAGCTCAGATGGTTATAGGGCTAGGGCCCTGCACCTATCTATTGCTGCTCTTACTAGGATTGATCCTTCTGTTTCCCTTTCTAGAGGAAGGTATATTTGCTCGCACGTTGCTCGGCATTCTGTTCTCGATCGTGCTGCTCGTGGGCGCTTTCGCCACCAGGCAGACCCGGCGGGGGTTCATCCTCAAACTGGGCCTGGCGTTACTTGGGGTTTGCCTTCAATGGGCGGCGTTACTGGCTGAAAGTATCGCGATTCTTGAATTTGCCGGGATGGCTTATGCAGCGTCCCTTGCAGTCTCGTTCAGCGGAGTGATTCGCTATATTCTCAAGCGCGGACCAATTACAGCCGACAAGCTGCATGGAGCGCTTGCGGGTTACATCATGCTGGCCTTCGTTTGGTCCTTCGTCTATGCCCTGGTCGAGATATCGAGCGTTGGCTCATTCGGCCCTGGCCACCTCGATTTCGTACAGCCTGGCAGTTTCTTCAAACTGATCTATTTTAGCTTTACGACGCTCACAACCACTGGTTACGGTGATGTTATTCCGTTGACTAACCACGCCCGCTCACTTGTGATGGTCGAAGAATTTTCAGGCGTCTTTTACGTTGGCGTTGTGATAGCTCGGCTTGCCGGTCTTTATCCATCGAATCAGACTAAGTGACTCTCGATTTGCCTGGGCCACCTCCGGGTATTAGTGATTGACTCGTCCCTGATTAGTAGCCTCCCGACTGACTGCTTCTGGCCGATTTCTGCCTTTCACGAAGGGCTGAAACCGGCCAATTACCGCCCTTCACGATGGGCAGTAATGGGCAAATAGAGGACATACTCCATGGAGCATCTATTGTCGGTTAATGAATTTCGGCAAGCTGGTACCTATTAAGATTAGAGCCCCTGCTATGCGCGGAAAGCTGAACAAGGCACTAATAACGTTGAGACCTGACTGCAACCTGACCTTTTATTAAAATGTAAAAATGGCCCTTTGAGGGTCTGTTTTATAAGTTAGCGTTCAATAGACTTACTACGTCGACAACGTTCCGAGCAGTAGCGCACTTCCTCCCAGCAGCGAGCCCATTTCTTGCGCCATGTGAAGAGAAGGCCGCAGCACGCGCAAGTTTTGACTGGTAGCTCACTTTTTTTCACAACGTCTCACCGTTGTCTAATTTGTTGAGCAACAACTGGCCGCGCTGCCAAAGCGCCTGTTGTTTGGATTCAGGCATACGGTCGAGGTTTTTATAAATCATGCTCATGCGTTGATTGCCGCGCAGGCGGTCGCCGTGACGCATTAGGAAGTGCCAATAGAGCGCGTTGAAAGGGCAGGCATCGTCTGTGGTGCTTTCGCTCACTTTGTAGGCGCAGCCACGACAATAGTCGGACATGCGCTTAATGTATTGGCCGCTCGCGCAATAGGGTTTAGAACCTAGATAGCCGCCATCGGCGTGCATGACCATGCCCAGTGTATTGGGTAGCTCCACCCAGTCGAAGGCGTCCATGTAGATAGCCAGATACCACTCGCATATTTCACTCGGTGCGATACCGGCGAGCAGTGCGAAATTGCCGGTCACCATCAGCCGTTGGATGTGGTGAGCGTAGGCGTGCTCAAGGCTCTGGCTGATGGCTTGGCGCATGCAGTTCATCTGCGTTTCACCTGTCCAGTAGAACTCTGGAAGCGACCTCGTATTACCGAAGGCATTGCCATGGGCATAGTCAGGCATCTTCAGCCAGTAGACGCCTCGGACATACTCACGCCAGCCGATCAGTTGTCGAATAAAGCCTTCGGCGGCGTTGAGTGCAATGCTGCCGGACCAGTACGCAGACTCCACATCGCTGCAAAGCTGGCGAAGATCCAGCAAGCCAATATTGAGCGCCGCGCTTATACGGGCATGGAACAGAAAGGGTTCATCGCTAGCCATGGCGTCTTGATAGTCGCCGAAGGCCGCCAAGCCCCAGTCGAGGAAGTAATCCCATAGGGCCTGAGCTTCGGCGTGGGTTACCGGATAGTCGAACGTGTCGAGGACACCATAGTGACTGGAGAAGTTTTTTGCCACTAACGCAAGCACATCCTGGGTGATTGCATCTGGCGTAAAACGGGCTGGCGAAGGAGGCCTAACTCCCTTGGGCAATGCCTTGCGGTTTTCCGCATCAAAGTTCCAGGCGCCTCCGATCGGGCTGCCGTCACCATTGAGTAACAACCTGCTCCTGCGGCGCATCTCTCGATAAAAGAACTCCATGCGTAGCTGTTTTTTACCTTGCGCCCAGTTAGAGAAATCGGCACGTGTGCAAAGAAAGCGACTATCGGAATGCCACTGTATAACCAAGCCACAGTCCCTGAGTGAATGCTCCAGACGCCAGTCACCGCACTCCGTCATGTGGAGTTCATCCGGCTGTAGATGTGCCTGCCAGCGGTGCAACTCGCTCGGCACTGATCCAGTATTTTCCGGATCATCGAGCGTCACGTACTGCACCCTGATTCCCCTCTGCTGCAAAGCTTCGGCGAAGTGCCGCATAGCGCTGAAAATCAAAGTGATTTTTTGCGGATGATGGAGGACATGGCTGGCTTCTTCCATCACCTCGACCAAGAGCACCATATCGCTCTCTTTATCTAGCACCTGCATAGAGGCGAGGTCGAAGGATAATTGGTCGCCTAAGACGAGGCATAATCGGCGAGTCCTATTCATCAAGCAGGTTCCAGTTGATGGTGAGCGTAAAGGCCCCATGACTTCGTAGATTTAATCCACAGAACGTTTTTTAAGAAGGGAGGGTGCTAATTCTTGTACAAGAACAAGGAAATGTACAACTTTCTTGTATGGTTTTGGCGGGGAAACGCCAGCATTTTTTTCTGATTGGGTGCGGACGCTGCTCGCAGAGCGACGTATCAGGATCACCGGCGCTGACAGAACATCCCAGGACGCTTTTACGGCCTGTAATGTCCGCTTCAGGCCGAAAGCAGCTATTCGAAACCAACCGCTTCCAACCCAGAGAGCTCCCCCCTGGCCAACCGTTCTGCCAAATTGCGCGGACGCTGAAACTACTCCAGCATTTTTTTGCTGAGCTGCAGCACTTCTCCCACCACGATTCTACAAACGACCTTCTTTGTAGATAGATGACTGAAGAAACTCCGCTATCAGCGACGCAACCTGCTGTTGAATCACCCCACGCGAGCGGCCGCCGTCACCATCCCGGCAAATGATGCCATCGCCCGGTACATCTTCTTCGAGCAGTACCTCCGCGCCAGGTTTGCACACCGACAAGAAGCTGAAGTGGCTTGCGTCGCTGATTTCGACGTAACGGCTTGATGCCGCAGGCAGGCGTTTGGCCAGGTTGGCAGACTCCAACTCAGCGGGAAGCTCGCGTGACGGTACGCCGGCAGCGATAACCAGCGCTGGTATCGGCAGCGCGGCCAGGCTTTCATCGGTCATGCCTCGTGAAAGGCCCAAGTCCAATGTAACCACCGCGGTGACGCGTTTATCGCGCCAATCGGCGGTCAACGCGGCCTTTGATTCTGAGGTACTTGCGGGATTTATCTTTGAATAGACGGTGCAACTTGATAACTGCGGGTGGGCTTTACAGTCCTGGGCGAAGCGGTCTGGATCGAAGCGAGCACCGGCGATTTCCAGGGCGGTCCAGCCGCCGAGTGAATGGCCTACGACTGCGATTCGGTCATTGGCGACCAAGCCGAATTTTTCAGGTTGAGCCGTGACGCTATCAATGGCTCGGCGCACATCAACGGGCCGCTGCCATAACTGCGCCGCAGCTTGAGGGCTACGGTCATGAGTGGTGGTGCCAGGGTGGTTGATTGCGGCGACGATGTAACCCCTTTGAGCCAGAGCACTGGCAAGCCAGATCTGGTTGCTCCAGTTTCCCCTGTACCCGTGGGAGAGCACCAATAATGGATGTTTGCCAGCAGCGGGCGGCGCGTCACGAACAGCAGAAGCCCCGACGAACACCACATCATCGCCAATCATTTGCGTGGCGGCGGTCGTTGCGCTGGGGTACCAGACGACCATCTCCAGTGAGCGGTCATTCTGCGAGTCGGGCAGTGTGGAAGACTGGAAGCCGACAGGGTTCTCGTCAGCGAGTGCGAGGGTAGTCAGCCAGCTCAACAACAGAGCGCAGAAAGCTATTTTCAATGTCGTTTCTTCCTTGATTAGACAAATGCTTGGCAGCCTGAACCCGCCGTCAGGCGCGTCCATCTTCGTAGGGAGTCGAAGCTAATGTGGCTGCATGTAAGCACGGACATTAAAGTCCATATTCGAACCGCCGCGCAAAACTTTCATCGTTAGCGTTTTTCGCGAAAAAAGGAAAAATAAATCCGTCCCCTTTTTATTTGTTAGCCGTATTCAACGGATTGTTCCATTTAAAAATTTTCTGCCTCGGGCGCACGGAAGGCCTTGCTGTAATAGCCGGACTGGTCGAAACAGCACACCTGCTTCTTGCCGGTTGCAAGCATATCGCAGGCATCACCAATTCGCTTTTCGCGCGTCTTGAGTTGCTTGGCTGAAGTAATCCAGTGAATCCAGTCCACTCGTGCGAGGGTCGTTGTATTACTCCAAACTTTACGAGCCTCAGGAGTGGCTGCCAGTGCTTCCTCAAAGTCTGCCGGGATGTCTGGCTCGGGTTCCTTCTTCGCAGGGGTTAGCTCGAGTGTAACGATATCCCCAACGGCCACACCTGCGGCGTCGAGTAACTCGCTACTTACCTTCAGCCAATGGCTCAGTTGACCATCGGGCTCAAGGGTTGCCTGGAAAGGGTGCCCATTGATTGTGCCTTCAACAGTCGTCCTTCCTCGCCTCGGAAGCGGTTCACTCGCGTCTCTTGGCAGTACCGCGAACGCCCACGACGTATCATTACCGGGCTTTGCGGGACGAAGAAGCTTTGCTTCGAATCGGGATTTCACATCGATTGTTGTCATTGCAACGCCTCCAACTGATACGCCTGACTACTTTCTGGCGACATCATCGTCGCGTTTAAATGCGACATTGATGGCGCCAGGATGAGCGCTTAGTTAACCATCACCTCGTCCAGTGCCTGCTCGAGGGTGCTGACTGTGCGCTCGATATTGTGCAGTTTTTCGAGTCCGAACAGACCGATGCGGAACGTCTGGAAGTCGGCCGGCTCATCGCATTGCAGCGGCACTCCGGCGGCGATCTGCAGGCCGTGGCTGGCAAATTTCTTGCCGCTTTTGATGTCGGCATCATCGGTGTAGCTCACCACTACGCCAGGGGCCTGAAAGCCGGCTGCGGCCACGCTTTTGATGCCTTTGCCGGTCAACATTGCGCGCACCCGGTCGCCCAGAGCCTGTTGTTCGCCGCGGACCTTGTCGAAACCGTAGGCTTGCGTCTCTTTCATCACTTCGTTAAATCGCGCGAGGGAATCGCCGGGCATGGTCGCATGGTAGGCATGTCCGCCCTGTTCGTAGGCCTGCATGATCTGAAGCCACTTTTTCAGGTCGCAGGCGAAGCTGCTGCTTTGCGTCTGCTCGATGCGCTCGAGGGCCAAAGAACTGAGCATCACCAGGGCGCAGCAAGGAGAGGCGCTCCAGCCTTTTTGCGGTGCGCTGATCAGCAGGTCGACTGCGCATTTCTGCATATCAACCCAAAGCGTGCCTGAGGCGATGCAGTCCAGCACGAACAGGCCACCCACCGCATGCACGGCGTCGCCGACGGCCCGCAGGTAGTCGTCGGGCAGGATGATCCCTGATGAGGTTTCAACGTGGGGGGCGAAGACAATCTGCGGCTTCTGCGCCGCAATGGCTGCCAGCACTTCGTCCAGAGGGGGTGGAGCGTAGGCAGCCTGGCGACCCGTGTCGACCGGTCGGGCTTTCAGCACCGTGGTGGCCGCCGGGATGTTGCCCATCTCAAGGATCTGGCTCCAGCGATAACTGAACCAGCCGTTGCGTATCACCAGGCATTGCTGGTCGGTGGCAAACTGTCGCGCCACCGCTTCCATGCCAAATGTGCCGCTGCCCGGGACCACCGCAACAGCCTGGGCGTTGTAGACCTGTTTCAGGGTGCTGGAAATGTTCTTCATCACGCCTTGAAATGACTGCGACATGTGGTTGAGCGAGCGGTCGGTGTAGACCACTGAGTACTCGACCAGCCCCTCGGGATCGATACTGGGATATAGCTTTGACATGGGTGACTCCTTTGGCAGAGATGTCAGTGGTATCGACCCTGCCCTAAGCCTTGGCAAATGACAAGATTGCTCGGGATTGAATGGCGACTTCTGTCGAGCGGCTGGCATCGCCAGTGAGCGGCAATTGGTTCTGACTGCGCAGGTTGCGCACAAGAAATACAACGGTAAAAAGCAGGCAGTTTGCACAAGCCAAATGGTGCAACTGCCCCCAGTCCGGTTGGTCGACGACGATGGCGCAACGCGGCAATCAGGTTACACCTGGTCTGTCCACCGACTGCTCATGGCCGTTTTCTGCCCCCTCGCAACAGGCAGAAATCGGCCAGAAGCGGCCCTTCACTTTAAGTCTGAAGCGCATGAAAGAAGCCTTTCTTTAACTGGCCTCCACAAATGTGAGAAAGCCACCTTGCGGCCCAGCCGCAAGGTGTGCTCTTGCTGTTTAGTGGCAGTGGTAGTCGTTCGTTTTATGGTTGCGATGGCAGCCTTTTGAATCAGTACCGCCACTGTGCGCGAAGACAGCAACGGACGTAATCGAAAGTAAAGCGGCGATCAAAATGGCGGACAGTTTCATCAGGGCTTGCTCCATGCTCATGTTTTTTTATCCGTGAGATATCTCACGCTTCGCAGCGTATGGCTAATTGCCTTCATTGGGCAAGCCACTTCCTAACTGTCTTCCCAACATTAGATGAACGGCTGAGCGCCTACTTCTTGAGCTACCACTGGCTCTGGTTTCGGATGGCCCCACATCCCCCTAGGGGGGATATAAAATCCCCTACAAACTGGAAACTCGTCGCTTTCATGCGGCGGTGGCGAAAAAGGCACAACCTCCGAGAGTGCCGAGCACGGCCATTCGCACGAGTAACACTCCGAAATAAACAAGGCTGCGATTGCGGCCTTGTTTATTTCTACGTGACGACACTGTCCTCTGAGCCAGCGATTGAGCGACTCAAAATGAATGTCCGCTTCGGGTCGATAGCTGCCCACCGCGAAATGGTCCAATCGACCGACGCTCTTAAGGTTAGTTAACTCAATCCAGCACCGGGCGCAGGAAAGAGCATTCATAATTCAGGATAAATCTTCTCTGGGTAGCCTCCGCCACCCATCTGATGCATTCCTCGTCCCGCTCGCCTACTTTGCGATAGTGAACGTGATCGCACCCTGTACGGATGCGTGCCGCCACCTTCGACACCCGCCTGTGATAGCAGCGTATCCAATTGTTTGCGCACGCAATGGTTTTGAAAGGCTTCGAGGGCATCTGCTGCCCGCGCGGTTGAGTTCACTGACAACTAGCCACTTGGTAGTGACCTGAAGCGACTAATTGTTGTGTTGGATCTCCAGCATCCTGAACGTCACTTTTCCGCCCTCGGTGGGATAGCCGGTGTTGTCCTGCACATACGCACCCGCTTTGAAATAAAGTGGTTTGGTCTTCCAGCTCGGGTCGATGGTGGTTCTCCAGTTGTATCCTGCAGCGCTGATGCCCAGCGCGCCCTTCGGGCTGAGGTGGATCTGGTAGGAAAAGTTGCGGTCGAGCGGCACACCCGTCGCAATGGTAATGACCTGGCCCTCTTCATCGTCGGGGCGCGTGCGCACCTTGGCGACAATGTTTCCCGTCAAAGCCGACGTTTTGTATTGGTATTCCAGCTTCACCATGGGGCTGTTGCTGTCCTTGTTGTGAATCTGACCAATCACGATCTTGCCGGTGCTGGGCACCTGATTGACGGTCAGACTCGCCCGCAGAATGTTATCCGCCGCTGAATACTGCCAGTTGCGCAGCGTTCCATCGCTATAGGTTTCCCGCAACTCGCTGCGCGGGTAAATAGCGTTGGCCGTCCTGGAACCGGTCACAGGTGCCCAGAATGAAAGGGTAGCGGCGTCAGAACTGAAATACTGGTCCTTGAAGCCTTGCGCCAGTCGAGGCGTTTCTATGGTGGCCGGTGGGCTGCCTTCAGGAATGCTTAAATTCCAGGTGGCGAGGTCGATCATCTCAATAATCCTGTATGCGGGGAATGTTGCGGCCGCAGTTGCGCTCGAACCGACGCTATGGAGCTGTGTCAATTGGGTCTGCTGACCAGGAAATCCGTATGGCGGTAGATTGACGTCAAATGTTCGTCGAGGTGGTTATTGCAGGCTTTGTGCCCACGAGGGTCACCGTTAGTCGGCTAATTTGGAGGTTGATGGAACTAATCCCGATTGCTTGGCAGCTGTACCGAAGGGACTTAAGCCGTCAGCGGTGGACAAGCGGCTAGCTCGAGTGCATGCACTAGATGAAAAACACGCGCAGAATCCGGTTCTGAATAACCGGCGCGCCGCGCCATAAAGGCAGGAGACCGCTCATGAGCAACCGAAGCAATTTTGCGCTGTTGAGCTTTGATCCGGCGTTTGCGTCGTTGCGCGATGGCCTTTCGGTCGCTCAGCAGATTGACGACACACTCTGGGTGGCGAACGACGAAACCACGAGCCTGGAACGCCTGAAAATCCAGGATGCTGCGCCCGGCGGCGTCGTAAGGTGCGCCGAGCACCAATCGTTTCCGCTCCTGGAATATCTGGATCTGCCCCTATCGAAACAAGACGCCGAGATCGATATCGAGGGCTTGGCCTATGTCCCTGACAGTGGTTACCTCTGGGTGGTGGGATCCCATAGCCTGAAGCGCAAGAAGTCCGAGGCCGGCACTTCTGCACAGAAGAATATCAAGCGCCTGTCGACGGTAGAGGCGGACGGCAATCGTTTTCTGCTGGCCCGCATCCCTGTGGTGCAGCAGAACGACAGCTATGTACTCGCCAGGAAAGTGGAGGCCGATGGACGTACAGCGGCGCAGTTGCAGGGCAACGAAGTCGGTAACGACCTGACCGCGGCCATTGCTGAAGATCCTCAGCTACGCGACTTCCTGCGTATCCCGGGTAAGGACAACGGCTTCGATATCGAAGGGTTGGTGATGATCGGCTCGCGCCTTCTGCTGGGGCTGCGTGGACCGGTGCTACGCGGCTGGGCCGTGTTGTTGGAGATCGAACCCGAGCTGAACGACGCCTCGTCTGACACGCTGGTGCTGAAGAAGATCGGTCCGGATGGGCGCCGCTACCGCAAGCACTTCTTCGCGCTCAATGGCCTGGGCATGCGTGACCTGTGCACCCGCGGTGACGATCTGCTGATCCTGGCGGGCCCCACGATGGAGCAGGACGGTCCGGTAACGGTCTTCCGCTGGCGCGGCGGTTTCGCGTCCGACGAGGAAAGCGTGGTCTTCACCGATCAATTGGAGAAGGTGCTGGAGGTGCCTTTCGGGCAAGGCAACGATCACGCTGAGGGCATGTGTCTGTTCCAATCGGGCGAGCAACCTGGGGAGGTTCTGATGATCGTCTACGACTCTGCGGCGCAGAGTCGTAAACACGGCGATACAGATGTGGAAGGGGACCTGTTCATCCTGGATTAGCCACGCACATCGACGTCAACGCGGCCTGTAGATCAGTTTGCCTGGGCTGCTGGTCGCCACCTCAGACTTGCAGCGCTGGCCCTGCAGTTCGAGTCGGTCTTCATCGCGGTGAAATGGCTCGGCGTTGCCTTTATCCTGTTCATCGCCTGGAAATTATGGTCAACGAACACCGAACAAATGCAGGCACCGCCAAAGCGCTCGGCAGGCCGGACCTTCTCGCCGAAGCCGTGCTGACTCTGAGGTCGCTAGAAAAGTTTTGCGACGCCCGAGCGTGTCAAAGTGTCCGGCTAATTCACTACAAAAAATAAAGGCAGCGTCCGCTTTCGCGAGCGCCACCTTCATCAACTGCCCGCTAATCAGGCCTTCTTGTCCGCCTCATCCAGAGCCTTTTCAGCGTTGAACCCGTCGAAGTTTTCGAACACGCCCATAAAGCCCGGCACGGTCACTTCTCGCGCCCAGTCGCGCTGCAGTTCGCAGTACATCTGCACCCGGCTGATGAGCTTCGCGCCCGCCTGTTCCATTCTGCGCAACGCCGCCTCGTGTGCAGCGAGCGATGTGCCGCCGACCGCATCGACCGGCACATAAACTTCATAGCCTTCCTGGATCGCGTCGAGCACCGGGAATGCCAGGCAGGCTTCGGTCCAGAGTGCAGTCATGATGAGCTTCTTGCGCCCGAGCGCCTTGACTGCCTGCTTGAATTCCGTGTCCTCCCAACTGTTGATCGAGGTGCGGTCATAGGTCGGCAGATGGCCGAGCACCTCTTGCAGCTCCTGAATCGGCGGCTTGTTGCGGCCGGTCGCGACATTGACGGTCGAGTGGATGATCGGAAGGTTGTAGTTGACCGCCGCCCTGGCGACGCTGGTGATGTTGAAGACGAGTTCATCACGCGGCATCGAGCGGATCGAAGAAACCTGAACAGGCTGATAATCGATGATGATCAACGCCGAATTTTCCGGGGTCAGTAGCTGATCGGTATCGGGGTTGCGGAGAGTCTCGCTTGCCATTGGCAAATCCTTTTCATGGGTGACGCACGTTTGTGAAAAGGCCGGAGCCTGTGCGACTGATGGATTCCAGGACACGTGCGAATGACGCCGCGCCTGGAAAATCCATTGTGCTGTTCCCATGTTCGATGCAGTAGTAGCATCGCGCGATGTGCTGTGTCGCGAAAAGGGGAACGCAAGAATGGATATCGAAGAACTACAGACCTTCGTGGAAGTGGCTGATGCCGGGGGCATTTCGCAGGCTGCACTGCGTCTTGGCGTGTCGAAATCGATCGTCAGTCGCCGCCTGGCTCGGCTTGAAACCGAACTGGGCGTGCAACTGCTGGCACGCTCCACTCGCGGGGCGGCACTTACTGAGGCCGGCGCGACGTTCCGGGACTACGCCGCCAGAGTCTGCACCGAGATCGACATCGCCAAGGAAACGATCCTGCCCGCCGGCGCCCTTCGCGGCCGCTTGCGCGTAGCCGTCCCGCTGTCGTTCGGCCCGACTCACTTCGCCCCGATGCTGGCGCAAATGGCACGTCGTCATCCGGAGCTGCATATCCAGACCTGCTACAGCGATCGCTTCGTTGACCTCATTGCCGAGGGGTACGATTGCGCCATCCGGGTGGGATATCTGCAGGACTCCAATCTGATCGCAAGGCGGATTGGCCCGGTCTACGGCAAGCTCGTCGCGAGCCCCGACTACATCACGGCGCACGGCGCACCCGAGACACCGGATGAACTGATCGCCCATCAGGCGCTCATGCAGGGCACCGAAGCCTGGCAATTCATGGATGGCGACAAGATCATCACGGTTCGACCGCAAGGACGCTTCAAGGCCGACAATGGCACCGCCCTCGTCGCCGCCGCGACCGCAGGCCTCGGTGTCGCCTACCTGCCCGACTGCCTCACCCATGAACACGTGGCATCCGGCGCACTGGTGCCGATCATGACAAACCATCCACCCCCCCCGGCCGGTGCCTACATCATCCGCCCGCCTGGTCCGCATCCAGCCCGGAAAATACGTGTGCTCACTGAACTGCTGATCGAGTTCTTCGGCGAAACTCCGCACCTAGCGGTGCAGCCGCTGTCACATCAGGATGATGCGTTGGCGTGTAGCTGAGCAAAGCAGGAGCGACAGACATGCCCCATTTGCTGCCATTCGCGAAGGGCCGCTTTGGGTCGATTGTTGCCCTTCGTGATCCGCAGCGATCATCCAGAAGCGCTTTGTTCCGGCTCGGCCGCTCCCGCTCTCTTTGCAGACATGGATTTGTCTTGCCCCTTCCCTACCAAGGCATCCGGTAACCAAAACAGAATCGGCCTACCGCTTCACTCCTCGACGCATCCATACAACCCCTGCCGCCGATCCCGATGCAAATCATTACGCGCACTAATCCGCTTGTTCCGCGCCTCGGCAAGGTTAAGTGTCGCCAACAAAATCTGCTCGCCCCCCTGCTCCGCCGGCCCGGCCAGCGGGTAACCATCAGCATCAACAATCACCGAACCCTGCACCCAACCGACCCCGCGTTCATGCCCATGCCGATCACACGCGGCAATGAACATCCGGTTCACCGAAGCATTGGCCTGAACGCGCACCACTTCCGCCGGACGCTCGGTCGGCGGCCGTGGCCCGTCGGGCCAGTTGACCGGTGCGCAAAGAAGGTCAGCGCCGGCCAGTGCCGGGAGTCGCACCCACTCCGGGAATTCCAGGTCGTAGCAAATCAGCATACCGATCCGTCCATGGACCGTTTCGACCACCGGCGGCGCGACGTTACCGGGGCTGAAGATTTCGCTTTCGGCATCCCAGAGGTGAGCTTTGCGGTACACGGCGCGCAGGCCTTGGGCATCAATCATTGCCGCACTGTTGGCCAGTAAATCGCCTTCCAGCCGTTCGCAAAAACCGCCGACCACCACAATGTTCAGCTCGCGGGCGAGTGCCGCCCACAGGTTCAAGGTCGGTCCTTCGACCGTTTCTGACAAGGACAATGCTTCGCTGCGGTCGTTGAACACATAACCGCTCTGCACCAGCTCAGGCAGCACCACCACTTGCGCCCCCTGCAACGCCGCCGAACGAATCGCACGTTCTGTCAGGGTCCGGTTGTAAGCGAGGTCGCCTATTTTCGGTGCCACCTGGCAGCAGGCGACCACGGTATTTTTCACGCTGTTCAACGTCCCTCCTCCGCAGGCTGATGAGCCATGGAAACTATGTCGCTCTCGGTGATCGAGTCGATGATCCGGCGTTCGTATTCAAGGTCGATCGAACGGCTGAGCAGGTAATACGTCAGGCCCGAAACCACCAGGCCGACCAGCCAAGCGATGTCCACGCCTTCGAGCATGCGCGCCAGTGGCCCGACGAAAACCTCTTTACCGGCGGCGGCATCAAAGATGTAGAAGAACGGCACCATCGCGGCAAAGCCGATCAAGTACGAGATGATCCCGCGAAATTGCCAGGCGCCGTAAATGCCCTTCGGCGTGAAGAAATGCGGGATGGCGTAGCGGCCTTTGCGCACGAAGAAGTAGTCGACCAGATTGACTGCGGTCCATGGCACGAGGAAGTACAACAGCAGCACGAGGAAGGTGTTCAACAGCGCGATGCCATCGCCCTTGATCGACAGCACGCAGGTCAACAGGATGATGCTGATCGCGGAGATGGACATCACTCGGGCGCGGGGTGTCGGCGTGATTTTTTTGATCGAGTCGACCCCCGTCAACAACGTCAGCATGGCGCTGTAGGTGTTGAGCGCGATGATCGGCAGAAAGCCCGCCACCGAGACGATTACTAGCACATTGCCCAGGCCTGGAATCATCGAAGAGCCGACCTGGTTCAGCGCCACTAGCGCGTCCGCCGCTTTCAATTGCTGCGCGAGCCAGGCGCCGAGGCCGATCATCCAGCCGCCCGACAACGATGCGCCGATGAACACGGCGGCGATCAGTTTCGGTCGGCTGGTGTTTTTTGGCAGGTATCGGGAATAGTCGGAGACATACGGCGCATAGGAAATGTTGTAGCTCGCGCCGATGGCAAACAGCGTGGCGAACGCCACCCAACTGGAACCCAGATCGGTCGCCGGTGTGACGCCCTCCTGGCCAGCACCGAACATCAGTGCGATGGTCACCAGCGCATACAACGGCAAGGTCGCCAGTAATGCCCACTTGAACGCCTTGTGCATCAGGTCGTGACCGTAGATCGACAGCAGCGCGCCGATCAGTACCACGGCAATGGCGACGATGGTCGGGTCGATGCCGAAGACGTGTTCGAGGCCGTTCATGATCAGCGAGATGTTCACCACATTGAATCCGACGAACACAAACATCGTCGCCATCAAGGCCAGGATCACGCCGCGATACCCGAACTGGGCACGGGACTGGATCATTTGCGGGAGGCCCATTTCGGGACCTTGTGAACCGTGGAAGGCCATGAAGATCGTGCCGAACATGATGCCGAGCGCACCGGCCACCATCGTCCACAGCGCCGACAATCCGAGGCTTGGGCCGACAAATCCGATGGAGATGGTGAAGAAGTGGAAGTTGCCCAAAAACCAGAAAGGCCCCTGGCTGCTGAGCTTGGCGTGGCGTTCGTTTTCCGGAATGTAATCGATCGAGTGGCCTTCGATGGCCAACCCGCCACTCGCCTCGAGGGCGTGCGCAGAATGAGGAGACCCTGACATACGATTGTTCCTATGCAGTTGATTGTTGTTTTTATGGGCAAAGCGCCGGTTTCATTGCAATGTAGGGCCTGAGGCAGGGCTGTAAAATATCGCGGGCACACTGTTTACATAGATCGGCGTCTATGTAAATGAACATTGAGGGACACCCATGCTGGGCACTGTATCGGAGCTGGATCTGCGTTTGATCCGGGTCTTTCTGACCGTCGTTGAGGCGGGCGGCATCTCGGCCGCGCAAACTGCGCTGAATACCACGCAGCCCACCATCAGTGCGCAACTGGCGACGTTGGAAGCAAGGGTGGGATTTCGCCTGTGCGAGCGCGGTCGTGGCGGATTTTCGGTGACGCCCAAGGGCGGTCAGTTTGTCGAGGCGGCCCGGCGATTGCTGGCGGCGGCCGAAGGCTTCCGGGTTGAAGTCCAGCACATCAATCGCAAGGTGTCGGGCAACATCAACATCGGTCTGCTCGGTCAGATCGACCCCGTTGCCAACAAGAAAATCGCCCTGGCCATCGCGCGTTTACGCTCTCGCCATGAAGGCCTGTATTTCCACTTTACGGAACTGTCGTCGTCACTGCTGGAAGAGAAAATCATCAATAGCCATATCGATCTGGCGATCGGTTACTTCTGGCACCGCTTGCCCAACATCGATTACTTCCCCTTGTTCCAGGAAACCCAGATCGCCTACTGCGCCCCTGCGCATCCGCTGTTTGAGCAAGTGGGCGAGCTGACCCGGGATGATGTCAGCGATTTCGATTGGGTATGGCCCAGCCACCCCTTGCCGGAAATGCCTGCGCCCACCTCGATCGACCGCCTGACCGTGCTCACCGACAGCATGGACGGTGCCGCCCTGCTTATTCTGTCGGGCCAGCACCTGGGCTTTCTGCCGCAGCACTATGCGGCCAAGCATGAAGAACTGGGACAGTTGCATCCGCTGAATCCTGAGCTGCTGCGTTATGAGGTCGGCTTTCATGCGGCGGTTCGGCATTCGGCGCGTCAGCGTGATTTGGTGAGTGCGTTCCTCAACGAACTGGTCGATATTTTCAGTACTTAGACGCGTATTTCGCTGGCCGGGATGACGTCGATCCGTGCCACCGAACCGGTCAGGCGCGCCAAGTCCTTGTTGTGCTCGGCGATGATGTCATCGGCACGCATGTTGCCGTTGTCGACCGTTGAATGGGCATCGGCAGCGAGCACCACGTCGTAACCCAGCGAGTGGGCCTGGCGAACGGTGGCATTGACGCAATAGTCGGTTTGTAGACCGCATATGATCAGGCGATCAACATCCCGCTTTTGCAGCAGATGGCGCAGATCGGTCTGGTAGAAAGAGTCCGGTGTGGTTTTGCGCACGCGCTGATCTTGGGTTGAAGCTTCCAGGCCATCTGCCAGTTGCCAGCCTTCGGCGTTATGCGCCAAGGGACCGCCCTCTTCTTCGTGTTGAATCAGGATGACCGGTATGCCGGCTTCGCGCGCTTTGGCACTTAGGCCGTTGATGTTCTGGATGACGCGTTTGATCTCAAAGCATTCGTACTCGCCAGCGCACAAGGCGTGCTGGACGTCGATGATCAGCAGTGCAGTGGTCATGGCTCAGGCCTTAAAGTCGTCCTTCTGATTAAGGGGTACGTCACCTGCTCACTGGAGCCGAGCAAAAAGTGCGTACCGCCGATAATGCCGCAAAACACCCACGATGGAATAGCTTGAAATCGTTGCTAGTCAGCGAATTTGTCCAGTCGGGCAAGGCCCGCCCCAACGCCGCTACGCTGAATTGAAAATTCATTAAAGCACATCAACTATGACGATATTATTTAATCTATTGCAAAGAACAATATCAAACACTTCCGAACAACAATAAGTGTGGTCAGACCTGACCCATTGCTTTAGGGTGAATCATCGATATCGAGAAGTTTCGCCAGGGACTGCAACCTGTTTAATAACAGGACTGCGGCTTTGCCGCTGGCTCTTAATGGATTTCAGCCAGTGACTTGTGAATACCAGATCGTTCTTTTTTGAACTTTATGGACACTCACAATCCTGATTCCCGCTGAAGCCGTTATATCCATTGAGAACACATGATATGAGTGACAACAAAGTCCTTGTCTTGCGCACTTGCGCCAACGACATGTCGGACCATGCCGGCCAGATCTGGCCGGACGCCGGCCTGATGGTATGCAAGCACTGGAAGCCCAGCAAGAAACTCGAGAACGGCCTGGTCGGTTTATTGTGGGGAAAAGGCTCCTCTACTCAACTGAGTTTGCGAGCCGATGCCAAATGGATCGTGTGCGAAGTTTCCACTGATCACATTATAAAACTTGAAGAAGGCGGCTTGATCAAGTTTCCGGAGGCGGAAGTTGTTCACACTGGCACTCAGGAAAGTTCGATAAACTACATTGAAACGTACATTGAAGACTATCAAGTGGCAAACATCACCTTAATCGACGCCACGTTTGAATCACCGAATAAAACATCTAGCCGCGAATTCGAAAGTCGACGAGTACAGGGCCATAGTCCTTCCGGCATTGGCGCTAAAACAGACGCCTCGCAAACATTCGAAACGGCTGTTTACGGCAGTACGCTAACCGGCGGGCATCAAAGTTACCTGTTGGCAGGTTACGGCAGCACGGAAACGGCCGGCGGCCAGAGCTCATTGATTGCCGGCTACGGCAGCACCCTGACTGCCGCTGACAGCAGCTCACTGACCGCCGGGTATGGCAGCACAGAAATGGCTGGCGATGACAGCTCGCTGATCGCCGGGTATGGCAGCACGCAAACTGCCGGGCAGAAAAGCACGTTGACCGCCGATTACGGCAGCACCCAGACCGCCCAGGAAAACAGTTCCCTCACGGCAGGCTACGGCAGCACCGGAACCGCCGGGCATGAGAGTTCACTAATTGCTGGCTACGGCACCACCCAAACCGCCGGCCACGACAGCACGCTGACGGCAGGTTACGGCAGCACCCTCACCGCCCGGGAAAACAGTTCGCTGACAGCGGGCTACGGCAGCACCCAAACGGCGGGTTACAAAAGTACTCTGACTGCTGGCTATGGCAGCACCCAGACGGCTCGGGAAAGCAGTGTCCTCACCGCCGGCTACGGCAGTACCGAAACCGCCGGCAGCAACAGTTCGCTGATCGCTGGCTACGGCAGCACGCAAACAGCGGGTTACGAGAGCACGCTGACGGCAGGTTATGGCAGCACGCTCACCGCTCAGGAAAACAGCTCACTCACCGCCGGCTACGGCAGTACCGAAACCGCCGGCTACGAAAGTTCGCTGATTGCCGGTTACGGCAGCACACAAACCGCCGGTTACGACAGTACGTTGACGGCGGGTTACGGCAGCACCCTCACTGCTCAGGACAGCAGTTCCCTCATCGCCGGTTATGGCAGCACCGGAACGGCGGGCTACGACAGTACATTGATCGCCGGCTACGGCAGCACCCTGACCGCCCAGCACAACAGCACCCTCACCGCCGGGTACGGCAGCACCGAGACCGCGGGCCAGGACAGTTCGTTGATCGCTGGTTACGGCAGCAGCCTGACCAGCGGCATCCGCAGCTTTCTCACAGCCGGATACGGCAGCACGTTGATCAGCGGATTGCACAGTGTATTGACCGCCGGTTACGGCAGCAGCCTCACATCCGGCATGCACAGCACGTTGACTGCCGGATACGGCAGCAACCAGATCGCCAGCCATCAAAGCTCACTGATCGCCGGCCCCGACAGTACGCAAATTGCCGGGCACAAAAGCATGTTGATCGCCGGCAAGGACAGTTCACAGACCGCGGATTCTCGCAGCACCCTCATCGCGGGCGCGGGCAGCATCCAGACCGCAGGTGATCGCAGTAAGTTGATCGCCGGCAAAGACAGCACGCAAATCGCCGGCGACCGCAGCAAACTGCTGGCGGGCAGCAACAGCCACCTCACGGCGGGTGATCGCAGCAAGCTGACGGCAGGCGATGACTGTACGTTGATGGGCGGCGACAAAAGCGTTTTGACGGCGGGCAAGAACAGCGTCCTGGTGGGTGGCGCCCGAAGCAAGCTCATTGGCAGCCTGGGTTCGACGCTGACCGGAGGCGAAAATGCGACGCTGATTTTCCGATGCTGGAACGGCCAGCGCTACAAGAATGTCGTGGCGCATACCGGCAAGGATGGCGTTGAGGCACATGTGCCTTATCAGGTGGATGAGGCGGATAACATTGTCACCAAGCCCGACGAATGACCCTCAATCGTTGTAGCAGCTGTCGAGCAGCGCGAGGCTGCGTTCGGCGGCGAAGCCGTCGCAAATCCTGCGCGCGAGGTTTACCTGAATAACCGCAGTGCATGGTTCAACGACGGTTTCGCCGCCGAACGCAGCCTCGCGCTGCTCGGCAGCTGCTACAGGTCAGGCCACCCTCGCAAATTGAGGGTGGCCATGGTGTTATGAATCAGTAGCCGAGCGACAACCCGGTATTCCTGCGCGGGTCATTGGCCCCATAGAAGCGGTTCTTGCCCACTGGTTTGCCTTCCAGAGAAGGCGCGCCCACCAGGATTGCCGCCACATGGTTGGCATCCTGCGGCCCGGCAAACTTATGCCCCCAGCTTTCAAGCATTTTCACCGTATCCGGACTGGTGGTGAAGGTCTCCAGGTTGGTCTCTTCCGGCAGCCATTGCTGGTGGAAACGGGGAGCATCGACCGCTTCCTGGATGTTCATGCCGTAGTCGATCACGTTGAGGATGGTCAGCAAAGTGGCGGTGATGATGCGACTGCCGCCGGGGGTGCCGACCACCATGACCACTTTGCCATCCTTGGTGACGATGGTCGGGCTCATGGACGACAGCGGTGCCTTGCCGGGCGCGATGGCGTTGGCTTCGCCTTGCACCAGGCCGTACATGTTGGGCACGCCGATTTTCGAGGTGAAGTCGTCCATTTCGTCGTTGAGGATGACCCCGGTTTTGCTGGCCATCACACCGGCGCCGAACCAGTCGTTGAGGGTGTAGGTCACCGACACCGCGTTGCCCCATTTGTCGACGATGGAGTAATGCGTGGTGTTGCTGCCTTCATGGGGCGCTACGCCGGGCTTGAGTTCGCTGGATACGGCGGCCTTTTTCGGATCAATCGCGGCACGGATTTTAGTCGCGTAGTTTTTGTCCAGCAGGTGAGCGATCGGGTTTTTCACGAAGTCCGGGTCGCCGAGGTAGCTGTTGCGGTCCACATACGCGTGGCGCATCGCTTCGATCTGGTAATGCATGCCTTGGGCAGAGCGGTAGCCCAGGTCTTTCATCGGGT
The DNA here is from genome assembly GCF_054897715.1 of Pseudomonas sp. RT6P73. Classification (NCBI taxonomy): domain Bacteria; kingdom Pseudomonadati; phylum Pseudomonadota; class Gammaproteobacteria; order Pseudomonadales; family Pseudomonadaceae; genus Pseudomonas; species Pseudomonas sp. RT6P73. Next base: position 3,405,995 of record NZ_JBUBUV010000002.1, read on the forward strand.
AGCCGTCGAGGATGTTCATGATCTCGCAGATCACCACACCACCGGAGCTTGGCGGCGGTGCCGACACCACGTGATAACCCCGGTAGTCGCACTCGATCGGCGCCAGTTCACGGGTCTTGTATTTGTCGAGATCGGCCTGGGTGATGATGCCCTTGTTGGCCTGACTGGAGGTGACGATAGCGTCAGCCACCCAGCCTTTATAGAACCCGTCTTCGCCCTTCTCGGAAATTTCCCGCAGGGTTTTCGCCAGATCCTTCTGCACCAGTTTTTGCCCGACCTGCATCGGCTCGCCGTTGCTCAGGAAGATCGCGCCGGAATCCTTGATGTCCTTCTTGAACACGTCGGTGGCGTAGTCCAGCAAATCGACATCGCCCTGCTCTAACACAAAGCCATCTTCGGCGAGCTTGATCGCCGGGGCAATCACTTCCTTGCGGGGTTTGGTCCCGTATTTCTTCAGCGCCAGTTCCATGCCGGACACGGTACCGGGCACGCCAACGGCCAGGTGGCCTCGTGTACTCAGGTCCGGGACGACATTGCCCTCTTTGTCGAGGTACATGTTTGCGGTGGCGGCCAGGGGAGCTTTTTCGCGGAAATCGAGGAAGGTCTTGCGTCCGTCCGCCAGCTGAACGGTCATGAAACCACCGCCACCCAGGTTACCCGCGGCGGGATAGACCACCGCCAGCGCATAACCCACCGCGACGGCGGCATCGACGGCGTTGCCACCGTTCTTGAGCACATCGACGCCCACATGAGAGGCCAGGTGCTGGGCCGTGACGACCATGCCGTTTTCGGCCGCGACCGGGGCCACGGAGGCCGCGTAAGCACTGAGGCAACTGAGCGCCAACGAGGTTGCAATCAGCGATTTGGCAAAAGGTTCGAACTTCATGAGTCGGTCTCTTTTTGTTTTTAGGCTGTGTTTAAAAACGGAGGAAACGTTTCAATAGCAGTACGCAGTATGGCTGGGATTGCGTATTGCGCCTCCCCGTCGAGGCAGTATGCTTGGCCTCTGTTCAGCCCTTCTGCGGAGTTCGCCGGCATGACCTACACCTTCACCACCATGGCGTCTCCGGTCGGCGAGCTGAAGCTGGTCGCGAAAGATTCGAGACTGGCCGCCATCCTCTGGGAAAACGACAAACCGAACCGCGTACGGCTTGGCCCGATGGGCGAGGCACCGGATAACCCGATCCTCATACGCGCCGTTCAGCAGCTGCAGGAATACTTTGCCGGTACCCGAAATCGCTTTGAGCTGGAACTGGACTTTGCCGGGACGGACTTTCAGAAGAAGGTGTGGCAGGCGCTGTTGACCATTCCGTTTGGCGAGACGCGCAGTTACAGCGAGATCGCCGAACAGATTGGCAATCCGAGCGCGGTCCGGGCGGTGGGCGCGGCGAATGGCAAGAACCCGATCTCGATTGTTGCGCCGTGTCATCGGGTGATTGGGGCGTCGGGGAAGTTAACGGGGTTTGCGGGTGGGCTTGAGGCGAAGGAGCGTTTGCTGACGCTTGAGGGATGCGAATGGTCTGGGGTTAGCCGAACAGGCGATCTGTTCTGACTGACCAGAATACCTGTAGCAGCTGTCGAGCACCGCGAGGCAGCGTTCGGCGGCGGAGCCGTCGTAAAACCAGAGTGTGAAGTTTTCCTGAAACACCGCGTTGCCGGATTTCACGACGGCTGCGCCGCCGAACGCTGCCTCGCGGTGCTCGACAGCTGCTACAGGAGAAAGCGTCGTTCAGGCGAAGATATTTTTCAACGCCGCATATTGCAGCAACATAATCGTCTTCGCATCGCAGATCTCCCCGCGATAAAACGCCTCGAGCGCCTCGTCGAATGTCCACTCCAGCACTTCCAGTTCTTCGGTCTCTTCTTCCAGCCCACCGCCCTCGCTGACTTTCGACGCAGCGTCATATTCTGCGATGAAGAAGTGCAGTTTTTCGGTGACCGAGCCTGGGCTCATGTAGGCCTCGAACACTTTTTGCACGTGGTGAACGCGATAGCCGGTTTCCTCTTCGGCTTCGGCGCGGATGCGTTCTTCCGGTGCCGCGCCATCGAGCAGCCCCGCCGCCACTTCGATCAGCAAACCATCATGGCCGTTGACGAACACCGGCAGCCGAAACTGCCGCGTCAGCACGACAGTTCTTTTCTCGCGGTTGAACAACAGAATCGCCACACCATTGCCACGGTCGTACACCTCGCGGGTCTGGCGCTGCCAGTCGCCGTTATTACGCTGATAGTCGAAGGTGATTTTCTTCAGCAGGTACCAGTCGTGGGACAACACCTGGGACTCAATGATGTTGACCCGTTCGGCTGTGTTCGCCATCACAACGCATCCTTTTTTTCGTCAGAAGATCCCCATGGTAGGCGAAAACGAAAAAGCCCGGCATCTCTGCCGGGCTTCTTTTCACCGCTGGCTGGCAACTTCAGGCAGCGCGCTGTCTTCATGGGAAGAGAACTGCTTGCCGTTGATCAACGGCCCGTAACGACGGCTGAACTCCCAGTTATAGGGCACGCGGTCCCTATTGACCCCGTTGTCCCAATTCACCGACCAGGTCATCAGGCCCTTGATCGAAAGCCCCTTGGCGTCGAGCCGCTTGAAGGCGTTCACCACGGCCGTCGGGTTGATCACGTAACCGGTAGCCGCCGCGTCGACGTTGGCGGGCAGGCCGATCACAAACTTGTCCGCCGGGATCTTCGTGAACCCGCGAGTGCCGCTCACCAGACTTTCGGTCAGGTAAAACAGGAAGTCCTCTTTCAGCGCGTCGTTGTTCTGGGCAATCCACGCGCCATTGCCGTTATTGGTTTCCGGCACCCAGATGCCGTCGCCGCCCTGGTTGTAATACTGCGGGGCGATGAAGTCGTAATAGCCTTCCAGGGCCTGGATGTAGCCGACGTATTTGCCAGCGGTGGTCAGGTATGGAAACTCCGGCGCCATGCTGATGATGAAGTGTTTGCCTTCACCGGCGTAATGGTCCTTGACCCGTTTCAGCGCGGCAGGCAGAACGGTCTTGTTGTCGGCGAAATCAATTGCACTCTGTTCAAGATCGATGTCCAGCCCATCGAAGCCGTAGGTTTCCACCAGACGGATGATTTCATTGGCCAGTGGCAGCTCGTTGCCTTTGTGCAGCTCGATGTGCGCGTCGGCGCCACCGAGGGAAATCAGCACCGCCCTGCCCTGGCTGTTCAGCACGCCGACCTGGCGACGGAACTCGGCGTCAGACAGGTTGTACGGCTTGAAGGTCGGGATACCATTGCCCTTCATGAACGCCACGGCCACCACGTTGTAATCCTTGGGCACATCTTGCAGCGCGATGTTGCCGAACTGGCCGCGTTGGTAACCGTCGCTTGGGCCGGCGGGCCAGTTGTGCCAGAAGCCCATGAGGATCTTTTTGCCGGCAATGCTTGGCATCAACGAAGCCGCATCGGCGAGTGGCGATTTCAGTAATGTAAAGTCGAACGTTGACATGTTCTATTCCTTGAACGTGTGGGGTTTGAACACCGCAGGCTTACTTGAAGTCCACGTCGAACGCTTGGTAGAAGGCGTTGCCGGTATTGGCCACGATCCACATCAGCACAATCACGTGATGGCCTTTTTTGTTGCCCGGCAATTTCACTTCGTGGTTGACCTTGGCCTTCATCTCGGCGGAATGGCTGTAGTACGGAACCTGGGTGTAGAAGTCGTGGAAGAACGATTTCGGCTCCAGTTGCGCACGGCTGATGCGCTGTTTCGGGTTCCAGCCATCCTTGGTGATGAACCAGCTGTAGCCACGGGTGACGTGAGGGGCGGTGTATTCCCAGGTGACCTTGAAGGTCTGGCCCGGATCGACATTCAACAAAGGCCAGGTGAACGGGCGGCCGAGCTTGAGGCTCAGCTCTTCGTTGGTGAAGTTGATGCAGTCACGGGCATCCGTTTTGCCACCGCTGAGGATGTGGCCATCGGCGGGTGGCGTGACACTGTCGCTGTCGGTTTGATACGGCGCCGGAAATGGCCCGGCCGTCAGCGACGGGAAGTTCTTGCCACCTTCCATTTCGTTGACTTGCCAGTTACCCAGCAGCCCCTGCTCTACGGCCACCGCTCCGCGGCTGGAAGGGGATGTGACACGACCGTGTCGAAGTTGAGGTTGAGTCTGTGGTTGGTTCATTTTTTTCACTCCGTTGATTTAAGAACTCTCCTTCCTGAGGAGAGGCCTTCAACCTAACGGAGCTGTTTTTTTTGTCCATCGACCCATTTTTGGCCTGGATGAGTTTGCCGTGGCAGATCACCCGCAAATACTGGATATATAACCAGTACATTGATCCAAGTCCTACGCCCTGTGTAGCAAAAGGATTACAGCGCAAGGCAGCAATCGGACTTGGTGCAGCCTAGGAAAGCTGTGCCTTGTATTCCTTCTCGTATTGACCGGCCAGGGTCTCTTTCTGCTTGTCGTCCAGAAGCTTGCCGGCCATCTGGAAGAACTTCTGCTCTTCCTCTTTCAAGTGGTGATGAACCTTATCGGACAGCTTCTTCGCAGTCGCCAGCCAGGCCGGGCTGGACATCTCCGTCTCATCCAGCTCTTCCATCATTTCATCCATCTCGTGGTGCTCGGAGATGGCATGGCGACTGAGATCGACGCCGCTGTCGAACTCCATCAGCGGGATGTAGAAATGGCGCTCTTCGGCAGTTTCGTGGGCCTGGAGTTCGGATTTGAGCTGTTTGTATGCTTCGACCCGTTCCGGGGTGTCGCCGCTGGTCTTGATCAACGCTTTGGCGTAGGTGCGTTGGCGGTCGTGACTTTCACGCAGGGCTTCAAAAATATTCACGGGTGATCCTCATTGGCCGCGTTCTGGAATGACGCTGTTTAGGCTAGACATCCGGGCGCGAGCGAGGGTTCCACTCAAGAGACTGGAACAACCGCCGGGGCACACGGTAGGCTTGCGGGTGTTGTCCCTTCATGGCCATAAGGATTTAGCTGATGGAACTGCGAATCGAACAATCGCAAAACCCCACCGAAGAAGAAGAGCAGGCGATCCTGCTGCCGTTGCGTGCCTACAACGCCTCAAAGGCCGGCGTCTCGAAGCAGGAGCCCATTGCCTTGCTGATCCGCGACGAACACAACGAGATTCTCGGCGGTCTGCATGGCCGGGTTTTTTATAGATGGTTGTACATCGAGTTGCTGTCGGTGCCGGAACAGGGCCGAGGGCAGGGCTTGGGCACCCAGCTGATGCGAATGGCCGAAGAGCTTGCACGGGAGAAGGAATGCGTCGGGATATGGCTCGACACCTTCGACTTCCAGGCGCCGGAGTTCTACAAGAAGCTGGGCTACAGCGAGGTAGGCCAGATTGTCGACTATCCGCCGGGGCATAAGCGCTTCTTTTTCCAGAAGCGCCTGATCAACGATGTGTAACCCGCTCATATGATCCACACCCTCCAACTGTGGGAGCTAGCCTGCTGGCGATAGCGTTGGGTCAGTCGACATCTCTGTTGAATAACAAACCGCTATCGCCAGCAGGCTAGCTCCCACAGTTGGACGGTGTGGGTCAGCGCCTCAGTTCAGAGGCAGGTCGCGAGCGCCGCCAGACGGCGCTTGGCCACAAAGTCGTCTTGCTGCGCGTAGTAACTCAACACCGTGCCTGACGCATCGGTAGTCACGTCCACGAAGGAATCCGCCGAACGCGTGTAAACGGTGGACCCACTTTTCTCACCCGGCTGCAAATAGGCGCCGGCATCGACACCGAACACGGCCTCGTCCTGCCAGGAAAACTGCACGCACTGGGCGACGACTTTTTCCGGCTTGTCCGATTTCAGTGTTTTGTAAGGGGCTTTGGTGCGGGCATCGTTCATCACCGAGCCGGCGCATCCCGCCAGCAACGTCACGGCCAGCGCTACCATCAGAATTCGCATTGTGTTCGCTCATCAAGAAAAAGCGGACTGTATCACCGTGGCACGGCGTATCGTTCTGCTTTACTTCATTTATACCGCGACACCGAGTGACGATTCGCGCACCCTGTCGCGCCATTAACGTCGCATCGTCCATTTTTCTGGAAAGGTCATGACCCCCAACGCCGAATATTACAAACCGACCGCCGAATACGCTGACAAACTGATCAGCCAGATCGGTCAGACGCCGTCCTGGATCGCCAAGCGAATTGGCGTCACCGACAAACGAATCCGTTACATCCTCGAGGGCGAACGCACCGTCAAAGGCGAAACCACGCCGATCCAGATGACCTACCCCGAGCAGTTTGCGCTCGAGTGCCTGGCCGCTGCGGCCAAGGCCAAGAAGCAATCTTCGTAACCCCAGCCTCAAGGAGCGACCATGGCGGCAACCGAACAGCAACACGAGCAGGCGCTGAAGACGTTTCTCGATGCGCGCCCCGAGCTGCGCGTCGAGCTCGACAACCTCAACCCGCTGTTGGCTCAGGCCAAGGGGCAGACCGCGACGCAGTACCGCGACGAACGCTTACATGAGGCCTTCGAAGCCGAAGCCGAGCGCCTGGGGTTGTTTGCCTGGGAGCTGACATTGCAACTGACTGCCGCGACGCCTGAAGACTACGAGACTCAGCGCCTGGAAGTGCACAAGGAAGTGGCCGAGATGGCCGGTATGGACTGGCGGGAGTATTGCGAGTTATATGGATTGAGCAAGTGACCACGACGGTCGCTGCCTGAGGACGACTTGCGCCGATGTTGCCATCCCTCTCAACTTCTCGCGCCAGTCCCGGCCATCTGCATATCCAGAAATGGCGCGGACGCATCGGCATGGCATTGGTGGCCGCGCTCTCGGTGCTCGCCGGCATGACCGACGCCATTGGCTTCATGGCGAGTGGCGATTTTGTCTCCTTCATGAGCGGCAACACCACCCGCCTCGCCGTGGCCATCAGCGACGGCGATCTTGGACTGACCTTGCGTCTGTTGATTCTCGTGGCGACCTTCATTGTCGGCAACGCCTTGGGCATTGTCGTCAGCCGCTTCGGTGGCCGCCGGGCGCTGCCCTTGCTGCTGTGCATCGCGATGCTGCTCTGCGCCGCCGCAGCCTGGCCTTATGACGAACAACTGCCGGCGCTGCTGGCAGCCATCATCGCCATGGGCATGCTCAATGCGGCGGTAGAAGAAGTGAACGGCCTGCCGGTCGGCCTCACTTATGTCACCGGTGCCCTGTCGCGCTTCGGCCGCGGCCTGGGGCGGTGGATGCTCGGTGAGCGGCGTAATGGCTGGCGGGTTCAGTTGATTCCGTGGACGGGAATGTTTGCGGGCGCCGTGCTCGGTGCCGTGCTGGAACATCATCTTGGGCTCAAGGCGTTGTTTGTCAGCGGGTTGCTGGCGGGGGTGATCGGGTTGCTGTCGCTGAAGATTCCGCGGCGTTGGCAGTTGGGGTATATGCCTCGTTAAGTCTTGTATTGACTGTTCGGACCCCATCGCGGGCAAGCCCGCTCCCACAGGGTTCTGTGTAATGCCTGGGATTGCAGTATCACCACAAAACCTGTGGGAGCGGGCTTGCCCGCGATGAGGCCCGAACAGACAACATCGATTTAGCCGCCCCGGCGATAAAGCTTTATCATGCCCACAGTTTCGCTGATCGAGTCCGTCATGAAGTTCGCCATCGCGCTGTTTTCCGCCGCCCATGCGCCCTCCTCGCGCCGTGCCTTGCTGTTCGCCCAGGCTGCGCTGGCCGGCGGGCATGAGATTGTTCGGCTGTTTTTCTACCAAGACGGCGTCTACAACGCCTCCGGCAGCGTGGTCACGCCGCAGGATGAGCTGGACGTGCCCAAGCAATGGGGCGCTTTTGTCAGCGAGCATCAATTGGACGGCGTGGTGTGTATCGCCGCCGCCCTGCGCCGTGGCGTGTTGAACGAAGAGGAAGCCGGGCGCTATCAGCGTGACGCCGCTTCCGTGAGCGCGCCGTGGGAATTGTCCGGCCTCGGCCAGTTGCATGACGCGGTGCAAGACGCTGACCGCCTGATCTGTTTCGGAGGCGCGTGAGATGCCTAAATCCTTGCTGATCATCAGCCGTCAGGCCCCGTGGTCCGGGCCGAGCGCCCGGGAAGCGCTGGACATCGTGCTGGCCGGCGGCGCGTTTGACCTACCGATCGGCTTGCTGTTTCTCGATGACGGGGTGTTCCAGCTCGCCGCGAAACAGAACGCCAAGGCCCTGCAACAGAAAGACCTCAGCGCCAACCTGCAAGCGTTGCCGATGTTCGGTGTAGAAGACCTGTTCGTCTGTAGCGACAGCGCTGCCGAACGGGGTCTGGACCTCAGCGGTCGGTCGCTTGAAGAAGCCCAGGTGCTGGCCGCCCAGGAAATCACTGCACTTATTGACCGTTACGACCAGGTGATCACCCTCTGATGTCGACTTTGCATGTGTTGTCTCATTCCCCGTTCGGCGATGATCGCCTGACCAGCTGCCTGCGTGTGATCGGCACGAACGACGCGCTGTTGCTGACCGGTGACGCGGTGTATGCGCTGCAGCCGGGCACCGCGCCGTTCAACGCGCTGAATACCCGCCCGTTGAAACTGTTCGTGCTGGCCGAAGACGCCCAGGCTCGTGCGCTGGAGATTCCCGACACAGCCGAGGCCATCGATTACCCGGCCTTCGTCGAGCTGTCGATTCACTACGACAAGGTCAACAGCTGGCTATGAATTCCCTGACCGTCGGCGCACGCGCCATCGAGCTGGACAAGGACGGTTTCTTGGTCGAACTCAGCGACTGGTCCAATGAAGTGGCCAGCGCCCTCGCCGCTGCCGAAGACATCGAGTTGAGCCCGGAGCACTGGGAAATCCTCGAATTGCTGCGCAGTTTCTACGCCGAATTCCAGTTGTCGCCGGCCACTCGTCCGCTGATCAAGTACACCGCGCTGAAGCTCGGCCCGGAAAAAGGCAACAGCCTGCACCTGAATCAACTGTTCAAAGGCACCCCTGCCAAACTCGCCGCAAAACTGGCGGGCCTGCCCAAACCGACGAATTGCTTATGACCGATTATCCAGCGCTGACCCTCGAAACGCCCGCCGAACACCCGTTCGCCCAGTTCGTACGGATCCTCGGCAAAGGCAAGCGTGGTGCGCGCGACCTGACCCGGGTCGAAGCGCGGGAAGCCATGGGCATGGTGCTCGATGACAAGGTCGAGGACACCCAGCTCGGCGCGTTCCTGATGCTGTTGCGGCACAAGGAAGAAAGCGCCGAGGAAATGGCCGGCTTCACCGAAGCCCTGCGTGAACGATTGAACCCGCCAGCCCTGGCGGTCGATCTGGACTGGCCGACGTATGCCGGCAAGAAGCGTCATCTGCCGTGGTATCTGCTGGCGGCCAAGTGCCTGGCGCGGAACGGTGTGCGCATCTTCATGCACGGCGCTGGCGCCCACACGGCCGGTCGGCTGTACAGCGAGCAACTGCTGGACGCGTTGAACCTTCCGCTGTGCCGCGACTGGCAACAGGTCGGATCGGCACTCGATAACGCTGGCTTGGCCTTCATGCCGCTGGTGGATTGGGCGCCGCAACTTCAGCGCATGATCGACCTGCGCAATACCTTGGGCCTGCGTTCGCCGATCCATTCCCTCACCCGCATCCTCAATCCGCTGGGCGCTCGCTGTGGCCTGCAAAGCATTTTCCACCCTGGTTATCAGGCGGTGCACCGCGATGCCAGCGGCTTGCTCGGCGACACCGCGATTGTGATCAAGGGCGATGGTGGCGAAATCGAGATCAACCCGGATGCCGACAGCCACCTGTACGGCACCACCGGCGGCGAAAGCTGGGACGAGGAATGGCCGCAGTTGTCGAGCCAACGCCACGTCAAACCCGCCTCGCTCGATCCTGAGCATTTGAAAGCCGTCTGGCGCGGGGATGTGGTCGACAGCTACCCGCAAATGGCCTTGATCTCGACCATGGCCCTCGCGTTGCGCGGCCTCGGTCAGACTCGCGAACGCGCCTTCGAAACGGCCCAGCAGTATTGGGACGCTCGGGACAGATCGATTTAACCGATCATAACCCTCCAACCTTTGCGCTTTTTTATCGAACCTATGCGAATAGACTCCTCTCCAACGCTTATTGGTTGAGGAGTCCTGAACATGGGTTTGTTAGTTGAAGGTCGCTGGCATGACCAGTGGTACGAAAGCAGCAAGGACGGCGCGTTCCAGCGTGAACAGGCGCAACGTCGTAACTGGTTGACCGCCGACGGCAAGCCCGGCCCGACGGGTGTTGGTGGTTTTGCAGCCGAGGCCGGCCGTTATCATCTCTATGTGTCCCTCGCCTGTCCGTGGGCGCATCGCACGCTGATCCTGCGCAAACTCAAAGGCCTCGACAACCTGATCGACGTCTCGGTAGTCAGTTGGCTGATGCTGGAAAACGGCTGGACCTTCGACCAGAACCTAGGCTCGACCGGCGACAAACTCGATCACTTCGACTTCATGCACCAGCGCTACACCGCCGACACCGCCGACTACACCGGTCGTGTCACCGTGCCGGTGCTCTGGGACAAACAGCAGAACCGCATCGTCAACAATGAATCGGCAGAGATCATCCGCATGTTCAATGGCGCTTTCGATGACCTGACCGGCAATGACCTGGATTTCTATCCGGCACCGTTGCGCGGTGAGATTGATGCGCTAAATGAGCGGATTTATCCGGCGGTGAACAATGGCGTTTATCGCGCCGGGTTTGCCACGTCGCAGTCGGCTTATGAAGAAGCGTTCGACGGATTGTTCGCGGAACTGGATCGACTGGAAGAGTTGTTAGGCGCCAATCGTTACCTGGTCGGTGAATACCTGACTGAGGCGGACATCCGGTTGTTCACCACGCTGATTCGCTTTGATGCGGTGTACCACGGCCACTTCAAGTGCAACCTGCGGCGGATTGCCGATTATCCGAATCTGTCGAACTGGCTGCGGGAGATTTATCAGTGGCCGGGGATTGCCGAGACGGTGGATTTTCAGCACATCAAAAATCACTACTACGGCAGCCACAAGACCATCAACCCGACGGGTGTTGTGCCGAAAGGGCCGGCGCAGGATTTCACAGCAACCCATGATCGGGCGCGATTGAGTGGGAAAGGGGTTTGGCGCAGGACCCAGGCTTGATCCGAAATTTGCAGCGGATTTGAGGACCCTATCGCGGGCAAGCCCGCTCCCACAGGGTTTTAGGTGATGGCAAAAATTGCAGGTTCACCAAATGACCTGTGGGAGCGGGCTTGCCCGCGATGGAGGCGACTCGGTGTTTAGACCTGCGCCTGAGCCCCTTCAAACCACGCCAGTTTCTCGCGCAATTGCACCACTTCCCCAACAATCACCAGCGTCGGCGCATGCACTTCATGCTCCGCCACCAGCCGTGGCAAATCGGCCAGCGTGCCGGTAAACACCCGCTGATTGACCGTGGTGCCCTGCTGAATCAGCGCCGCCGGGGTATCCGCCCCGCGACCATGCTTGATCAACTGCTCGCAGATGATCGGCAAGCCCACCAGCCCCATGTAAAACACCAGGGTTTGCGCCGGCGCGACCAGGTCGGCCCACGGCAAATCGGTGGAACCGTCCTTCAAGTGCCCGGTGACAAATCGCACCGACTGCGCGTAATCGCGGTGAGTCAGCGGAATCCCGGCATACGCCGCGCAACCGCTGGCCGCGGTGATACCCGGCACCACCTGGAACGGGATGCCATGGGCCGCCAGTTCTTCGATCTCTTCACCGCCGCGACCGAAGATGAACGGATCACCGCCCTTCAACCGCACGACCCGCTTGCCTTGCTTGGCCAGATCCACCAATTGCTGGTTGATCTGATCCTGAGGCACGGCGTGATCAGCGCGACGCTTGCCGACGTAGACCCGCTCGGCATCGCGGCGACACAAATCGAGAATGGCCGGGGCGACCAAACGGTCATACAGCACAACATCGGCTTGCTGCATCAGGCGCAAGGCTCGGAAGGTCAGCAAGTCTGGATCACCAGGACCCGCGCCGACCAAATACACTTCACCGGTAGCGACCGGCGCTTCGCCATTGATCTTCGCCAGCATAAGGCGCTCAGCTTCGGCGCCCTGCCCGGCCAGTTGGCGGTCGGCAATCGGGCCCTGGAACACGTCTTCCCAGAACGCCCGACGCTGCTGCACATCCGGGAACAGGCCTTTGACCTGGCTGCGAAAACGCGCCGCCAGACCGGCCAATTGACCGTAAGTGGAAGGAATCCAGGTTTCCAGCTTGGCGCGGATCAACCGCGCCAGCACCGGCGCGTCGCCGCCGCTGGACACCGCAATAATCAAGGGAGAGCGGTCGACGATTGCCGGGAAGATCACGCTGCACAAGGCTGGCGCATCCACCACGTTGACCGGCACACAACGCCGATGGGCATCGGCGGAGACTTGCGCGTTCAGCGGTTCGTCGTCGGTGGCGGCAATGATCAGCCCGCAACCGTCCAGGTCCGCTTCGACGTAGCCACGCACCAGACACTCGCCACCGCTGCCGACAACCAGTTCGCGCAGTTGCGGTTCGATTTCAGGTGCGACCACCCGCAGCAGCGCACCGGCTTCGGCCAGCAGGCGGGATTTGCGCAAGGCAATTTCCCCCCCGCCGACGACCAACACACGACTGCCGCGAAGATTATGAAACAGCGGCAGATAGTCCATTTAGCCGATGACCTCGAGGCCACCCATGTACGGTTTCAATACTTCAGGCACACGGATAGAACCGTCGGCCTGCTGGTAGTTTTCCAGCACCGCCACCAGCGTACGACCGACCGCCAGGCCGGAACCGTTCAGGGTGTGAACCAGTTCAGGCTTGCCGGTTTCCGGGTTGCGGAAACGCGCTTGCATGCGACGGGCCTGGAAGTCGCCGCAGTTGGAGCACGACGAAATCTCGCGGTACTTGTCCTGGCTCGGAATCCACACTTCCAGGTCGTAGGTCTTGACCGCGCTGAAGCCCATGTCGCCGGTACACAGGGCAATCGTGCGATAAGGCAGCTCGAGCAATTGCAGAACTTTTTCGGCGTTGGCGGTCAGGCCTTCCAGCGCTTCCATCGAGGTCGACGGCTCAACGATCTGCACCATTTCGACCTTGTCGAACTGGTGCTGACGGATCATGCCGCGAGTATCGCGACCCGACGCACCGGCTTCACTGCGGAAACACGGCGTGTGGGCAACGAACTTGATCGGCAGCAGTTTCGAATCGACGATCTCGCCGGCCACGATGTTGGTCAGCGACACTTCAGCGGTCGGGATCAGGTACAGATCGGCTTCGCCTTCACGGCTGATCTTGAACAGGTCTTCTTCGAACTTCGGCAGTTGACCGGTGCCTTGCAGCGCAGGCGCCTGGACCAGATAAGGCGTGTAAGCCTCTTCGTAACCGTGTTCGCTGGTGTGCAGGTTGATCATGAACTGCGCCAGGGCGCGGTGCATGCGGGCGATCGGGCCGCGCAACAGGGCGAAACGGGCGCCGGACAGCTTGGCGGCGGTTTCGAAGTCCAGCCAGCCGAATTTCTCGCCCAGGGCCACGTGGTCCTGAACCGGGAAATCGAACGCGGTCGGGGTGCCCCAGCGGCGCACTTCGACGTTGCCGTCTTCGTCATCACCGATGGGCACGGATTCGTGCGGCAGGTTCGGGATGCCGAGCAGGATCGAATCCAGATCGGTCTGGATCCCGTCGAGCTCGACTTTACCGGCGCTCAACTCGTTCGCCATGCGCTCAACGTCGGCCATCAGCGGCGCGATGTCTTCGCCACGCTGCTTGGCCTGACCGATGGATTTGGAGCGCGCATTACGTTCAGCCTGCAGTGCTTCGGTGCGGGTCTGGACGGTCTTACGCTGTTCTTCCAGCGCTTCGATGCGCGCAACATCCAGCGTGTAGCCACGGGATGCCAGGCGGTCCGCTACGTCCTGAAGGTTGCTACGTAACAGTTTGGAATCGAGCATGTCGGTCTCTCGTTATCAAAGTTTGGTCAAGGACAGGCCAGCCCAGGTCGCGAGCAGCCCTCCGAATACGCTGATGGCAGCATAGCCCAGGGCTAGCGGCATTTGCCCGGTTTCAAGCAGGCGCACCGTATCCAGTGAAAAGGATGAAAAAGTCGTCAGCCCCCCGAGGAAGCCGACCATCAACCCGGCGCGCACCTCAATCGGCACCTCCGGGCGGATCAAAAACAGACCGTATAGAACGCCGATCAGCAAACAGCCGACGATATTAACGGCCAGCGTCGCGGTATAGAAGTGCCGCGGCCAATTAGCGTTGACCCAATTACCGGTGGCAAAGCGCAACAGTGTTCCGGCGATGCCGCCGACGGAGACCGCAATGACCAAAGGAATCACTATGTTCTCCGCTGCCGGGGGCTTAGACGGTCAAGTTGTGCGAGGTGATTGAGCTTTTCGCCGATCTTCAGCTCCAGGCCGCGAGGCACGGGTTGATAGAACGGTTGCGGCTCGAGTTCTTCCGGGAAATAGTCTTCGCCAGCGGCGTAAGCGTCCGGCTCATCGTGGGCGTAACGGTATTCATCGCCGTAACCCAATTGCTTCATCAGTTTGGTCGGCGCGTTGCGCAAATGCAGCGGCACTTCCAGCGAACCGTGTTCGGTGGCGCTGCGCATGGCGGCCTTGAAGCCCATGTACACCGCGTTGCTTTTCGGCGCGCAGGCCAGATAGGTGATGGCCTGGGCCACCGCCAATTCGCCTTCCGGACTGCCGAGGCGTTCCTGCACTTCCCACGCCGCCAGACACAGGCTCAGGGCGCGTGGATCAGCGTTGCCGATGTCTTCGCTGGCCATGCGCACCACCCGCCGGGCCAGGTACAGCGGATCGCAACCGCCGTCGATCATCCGCGCGAACCAATACAACGCGCCGTCGGGATTGGAGCCGCGCACCGATTTATGCAGGGCGGAAATCTGGTCGTAGAACGCCTCGCCGCCCTTGTCGAAACGCCGACGGGTATCGCCAAGCAGACTTTGCAGCAGATCGACGCCGATCTCGCTGTTGTCTTCAGCCAGGTCCGAGGCGTTTTCCAACAAATTGAGCAGACGCCGGCCATCGCCATCCGCGGCGGACAACAGCATCTGGAAACCTTCATCGCTGAGGGTCAGTTGCCGCTTGCCCAAGCCACGCTCTTCGGTCAGCGCGCGATGCACCAGTTTGCGCAGGGCCGCTTCGTCGAGGCTTTTGAGCACGTAGACGCGTGCCCGGGAGAGCAAGGCGTTGTTGAGTTCGAACGAGGGGTTTTCCGTGGTCGCGCCGATGAAAATCAGGGTGCCGTCTTCAACGTAGGGCAGGAAGGCATCCTGCTGCGACTTGTTGAAACGATGCACTTCATCGACGAACAGAATGGTGCGCTTGCCGTATTGGCCGGCCTGCTGCTTGGCGATTTCCACCGCCTGACGGATTTCCTTCACGCCGGCCAATACCGCCGAGACCGTTTCGAAGTGCGCATCCGAGACTTCCGCCAGCAACCGCGCCAAGGTGGTTTTGCCCACGCCCGGCGGGCCCCAGAAGATCATCGAGTGCAGGGCACCCTGCTCCAGGGCTTCGCGCAAAGGCTTGCCGCGAGCGAGCAGGTGTTCCTGACCGACGTACTCGTCCAGATTGGCTGCACGCAGGCGTGCAGCCAAGGGTTGAGCGATCGGGGCGCTGCGAAACAGGTCCATCACGTGCGGTTGAAACCTCGCTTTATTACCCAGTTCTCAAGTCTGGCGAAATCCTGTGGCGAGGGAGCTTGCTCCCGCTGGACTGCGCAGCAGTCCCATTTTTTGGGGGCGCTTCGCGCCCCAGCGGGAGCAAGCTCCCTCGCCACACAAGCCCATTCCCACAGGTTTGCGGTTTATTCCTGGATCACGTCCGCACCCTTGGGGATGTCGAACTTGAACTTGGACGCCGGGATCGGCTCGTTGGCCTTCACGCCGGTGAACAGGATGTTGGTGCGCTGGCCGACGCTGTCGATCAGTTGCATGTCATTGACCAGGCCATTGCGGAACGACAGACGCAGGCTGTCGAACAGGGTGTCTTTGGTTTTCGGCTTCAAGGTGAAGTCGATCACGCCGCCGGCTTCCTTGGCGCTGATGTCGAAGCTTTGGCTGATCTTGGACACGTCACCGGACAGCAGCAGCGCCGGTGTCTGGGTCAGGCGCTGGTCGAGGGTCTTGATGGTGACCTGCTCCAGGTCCGGGTCCCACAGGGATACCTTCTTGCCATCGGAGACCATCAATTGCTCTTGCGGTGCGTCGGTGTGCCAATAGAACAGGCCGGGACGCTGCAGGGACATTTGCCCGGCGGTTTCCTGCAATTGAGTGCCGCTGCCATCCAGCGTCAGCTGAGAGAAGCGTGCAGTCAGGGTCTGGGATTTTTCCAGCAGTTGGGTCAGACGCGCCACGTCCTTGTCATCGGCGTGGGCCGAGAGCGTGGTCAAAGCCAGTACCGGCAGCAACAGCATGCGGATAAGACGCATGGGAGTCCTCATAACATTCGTGGGAGTTCGGGCGGCGCATCACTGCGCCACCCTTTCAAATCAAATCAGTCGCGTACCGGGCCAGGCGCCAGGACTTCACGCGAACCGTTGGTATTCATGGACGTCACGACCCCGGCCATTTCCATGGCTTCGATCATGCGGGCGGCGCGGTTGTAGCCAATTTTCAGCTTGCGCTGAACCGCAGAGATGGACGCACGACGGCTTTCCAGAACGAACTGCACCGCTTCGTCGTAGAGCGCATCGGATTCGCTGTCTTCGTCGCCACCGCCACTGCCGCCGTCGAAACCGCTGCCGGCCTCTTCAACACCGGCCAGGATATCGTCGTTGTATTCCGGTGCACCGCGCAGTTTCCAGGCTTCAACCACCCGGTGAACCTCGTCATCGGACACGAACGCACCATGGACACGGATCGGCAGGCTTGTGCCCGGCGGCATGTAGAGCATGTCACCGTGGCCCAGCAGTTGTTCGGCGCCGCCCTGGTCGATGATCGTCCGGGAGTCGATCTTGCTCGACACCTGGAACGCCATACGCGTCGGGATGTTGGCCTTGATCAGACCGGTAATCACGTCAACCGACGGACGCTGGGTCGCGAGGATCAAGTGGATACCGGCCGCACGGGCCTTCTGGGCGATACGGGCGATCAGTTCTTCGACCTTCTTGCCGACGATCATCATCATGTCGGCGAATTCGTCGACGACCACGACGATGGTCGGCAGCTTGGTCAGCAGCGGCGCTTCGTCGTGAATGCTTTCGCGCTTGTACAACGGGTCAGTCAGCGGCGTACCGGCATCCTGGGCTTCCTTGACCTTGGCGTTGAAGCCCGACAGGTTTCGTACGCCCATCTTCGCCATCAGTTTGTAGCGACGTTCCATCTCCGCCACGCTCCAGCGCAGGGCGTTGGCCGCGTCCTTCATGTCGGTCACGACCGGGCACAGCAAGTGCGGAATGCCTTCGTAGATCGACAGCTCAAGCATTTTCGGGTCGATCATGATCAGCTTGGCGTCTTCCGGGCCGGACTTGAACAGGATCGACAGGATCATCGCGTTCACACCCACCGACTTACCGGAACCGGTCGTACCGGCCACCAGCAAGTGAGGCATTTTCGCCAGGTCAGTGATGACCGGCTTGCCGCCGATGTCGTGGCCCAGGGCCAGGGTGACCGGCGACTTGAAGTTGTCGTACTCAGGCGTCGACAGCACTTCGGAGAACCGCACGATCTGGCGGTCTTCGTTGGGAATCTCGATACCGACGGTGGTCTTGCCCGGAATCACTTCCACCACACGAACGCTGGTCACGGCCAGGGAACGCGCCAGGTCTTTCGCCAGGTTGGAGATGCGACTGACTTTGACGCCAGCGGCGGGCTGGATTTCGTAACGCGTAATGACCGGGCCCGGATGGATCGAATCCACCGAGACTTCGACGCCGAATTCCTTGAGCTTGATTTCCAGCAAGTGGCCAACGGCTGCCAGCGACTCCGGGGAATAGTTGAGTTGTTTCTTTTCGGCCGGGTCGAGAATCGAGATCGGCGGCAAGGTGCCTTCCACCGCGCTGTCGACGAACAACGGCGCCTGTTTCTCTTTCTCCACGCGCTTGCTCGGTGCTGCCGGCTTGGGTGGTGCTGGCGCGATGACGGGCGGCACCTGCTTCTCGCGGTCCGACATGTGCTTGCTCAGAGCCTGCTCACGCTCGATCAGGCGTTCCTTGACCTTGGCTTGCTCGCGCTTGTCCGTCACCGTCGGGGCGACCACGTCATGCACGCGATCGTCGACTTCACGCAACTGTGCAACCAGTTGTTTGCGCTCGACACGGGCGGCCCACCAGCGATTGGCCGCGCCCTGGAACAGTTCGAACAGGTCGAGGGTGATCTTGCCGGTGAGGTCCATCACCTTGAACCACGACAGGTCGGTGAACACGGTCAGGCCGAACAGGAACAGCGCGATGAACAACAGCGTGCTGCCCTGGATGTTCAGTGCGTTCCTGGCCAGGTCGCCAAGGCTTTCGCCTAGCGCGCCGCCGGCACCGGCCGGCAGACCGGTGGCCGCATGGAAATGGATATGCGCCAGGGCCGCGCCCGACAGCACCAGAAACACCAGGCCGATCAGGCGCCAGGAGAACAGCCAGCCGCTCCACTGCCACTGCTCGTGGCGCTGACGGAAGATCTGATACGCCTTGATCGCCAGTAACAACGGGAAGATGTAGGCAAAGTAACCCAGCACCATGAACAGGATGTCAGCGCTGTAGGAGCCGACCGGCCCGCCGAAGTTCTGCACGTCGTCGATCTTGCTGTTATGGCTCCAGCCCGGATCGTCCTTGCCATAGGTCAACAAGGCCATCATCAGGAACAGGCACAGGCCGCCGATGGCGATCAATGCACCTTCCTTGAGCCGGTAGTGCAAGTGCTGGCGCCAGAGTGGAACGACGACTGTTTTGGGTGCTGCGGTGGATTTCTTCAAAACGCTTCTTTTCCTGCGCCCAAGGCGCGTCCATCTGTTGAATGACTATAAAAAACTGCCCAATCCAGGCAGGTAAAAAAGTTAACACGCGCAACTGGGACTACTTTTAACACTGCACCCCGGTTTTTATAAACACGGTACGCACAGCTAATTTTGTTACAACCACTGTTACAGACGGCATTGTACGGGTTTGTTCGCCCGACGCCATGCTTGAAGCCCTTCGGTGTAGCATAGCCAGACGCACGTTACGCGCGGTTCAATTTGAGCATGCATTCTCTTTTGTGACAAAGGCTTATGAGGTGTTTTTATGAGCGAACCGAAGCATTCCCGCCTGATCATTCTGGGTTCCGGCCCCGCCGGATACAGCGCAGCCGTTTATGCCGCACGCGCCAACCTCAAACCCGTTGTCATCACCGGCATACAGGCAGGTGGCCAGCTGACCACCACCGTCGAAGTCGATAACTGGCCCGGCGACGTCGAAGGCCTCACCGGCCCGGTGCTGATGGAACGCATGCAAAAACACGCCGAGCGCTTTGCCACAGAGATTGTTTACGACCATATCCACACCGCCAAGTTGCAACAGCGCCCGTTCGAGTTGATCGGCGATGGCGACACTTACACCTGCGACGCACTGATCATCGCCACCGGCGCTTCCGCGCAGTACCTGGGGCTGCCTTCGGAAGAAGCCTTTGCCGGCCGAGGGGTTTCGGCCTGCGCCACCTGCGACGGATTCTTTTATCGCAATCAAGTGGTCGCTGTCGTCGGCGGCGGCAATACCGCGGTTGAAGAAGCGCTGTACCTGTCGAACATCGCCAAGGAAGTCCACCTGATCCACCGACGCGACAAGTTGCGCTCGGAGAAGATTCTCCAGGACAAACTCTTCGAAAAAGCCGCCAACGGTAATATTCGCCTGCACTGGAATCAGAATCTCGATGAAGTGCTGGGCGATGCCAGCGGCGTGACCGGCGCCCGCCTGCGCGACAGCCACACGGGCGAAACCCGTGAATTGGCGCTGGCCGGCGTATTCATCGCCATCGGCCACAAGCCCAACACCGATCTGTTCGAGGGCCAGTTGAAAATGCGTGACGGCTATCTGCTGGTCAGGGGCGGCAGCGAAGGCGACGCCACGGCCACCGAGATCCCGGGCGTGTTCGCCGCCGGCGACGTGGCCGATCACGTTTACCGCCAAGCCGTGACCTCCGCCGGGGCTGGCTGCATGGCCGCGCTGGATGCGGAGAAATACCTCGACGACATTCCCACCGTTTGACGGCACACTTTACGGCGGGCTCACCAGCCCGCCACCGCCCTCCCCTTCTGCAAGCCCGGATGCCATGCTGACTTGGTTACAACGCAACACCCTGACGTTCCCGCCGCTGGAAAAAGCCATGCGCGACCCCAACGGACTGTTGGCCGCGGGCGGCGATCTGTCTGCCGATCGTCTGATTCAGGCTTATCGCCACGGCTGCTTTCCATGGTTCTCGGAGGGCCAGCCGATCCTTTGGTGGTCGCCGGATCCACGCACCGTGTTATTTCCCGACGAACTGCATGTCTCGCGCAGCCTGAGTAAATTGTTGCGCCAACAACGCTATCAAGTGACCTTTGATCAGGATTTCGCCTCGGTCATCAGCGCCTGCGCCGCTCCCCGGGAGTATGCCGACGGGACCTGGATCACTGACGCGATGCAGACCGCTTATCTCGAACTGCACAAGCGTGGCTACGCGCATTCCGTCGAGGTCTGGGACGATGGCGTGCTGGTGGGCGGACTGTACGGCCTGGCGATGGGTCAGCTGTTTTTCGGCGAGTCGATGTTCAGCCGCGCCGACAACGCCTCGAAATATGGCTTTGCCACCTTGGTCCGACATCTGAAAGACTCTGGTTTTGTGCTGATCGACTGCCAGATGCCGACCGACCATCTGCACAGCCTTGGCGCCCGAGCGATTCCTCGGCGCGACTTCGCCAATTTCCTCGCGCAGCATCTGGATCAACCCAGCCGCGCAACCTGGGTTTGCTGAGCGACTTTTGCGCGTGTGGCTTACACTTAATTCAAAGCTAATTCCCGAGGGTTGATCATGACCGAGTTGGCGCGTTTGAAGTTCTATGCCACTCAACCCCACTCTTGCAGTTATCTGCCCGAGGAGCAGGCCACGACGCTGTTCCTCGACCCTAGTCAGCCCATGGATGTGCATGTCTACGCAGACCTGTCTGAAATGGGTTTTCGTCGCAGCGGCGATCATCTCTACCGGCCTCATTGCCAGAATTGCAATGCGTGCGTCCCGGCACGCATCCCCGTGGCGCAATTTACCCCCAACCGCCAGCAGAAACGCATCTTCAAGCGCAACGCCGACCTGCAAGTGCGCCCAGCCAGGCCGCAATTCAGCGAAGAGTATTTCGATCTCTATCAGCGCTACATTGAACAGCGTCACGCCGATGGCGACATGTACCCACCGAGTCGCGACCAGTTTGCGACGTTCCTGGTGCGAGACTTGCCGTTCTCACGATTTTACGAATTTCGTCTCGAAGGCCGGCTGTTGGCGGTCGCCGTGACCGATTTGCTGCCGAACGGCCTGTCGGCGGTTTACACCTTCTACGAGCCCGATGAAGAACGACGCAGCCTGGGTCGCTACGCGATCCTCTGGCAAATCGGCGAAGCCCGACGTCTTGGGCTGGAAGCGGTCTACCTCGGCTATTGGATCAAAAACTGCAAAAAGATGAGCTACAAGACGCAATATCGCCCTATCGAACTGCTGATTAATCAGCGCTGGGTCATCCTGAACTAGAACCCCTTGGCTTAAACCCCATTTTTCGGGCACAATGCACGCCGCTTTTGCCTGGCGCAGTTGCACCGGGCCATTCATTGGACACCGAGGGCTTTACTGCATGTCGAAAGAAGACAGCTTCGAAATGGAAGGCACTGTCGTCGACACCCTGCCCAACACCATGTTTCGTGTGGAGTTGGAAAATGGGCACGTCGTAACCGCGCATATCTCCGGCAAGATGCGCAAGAACTACATCCGTATTCTTACCGGTGACAAAGTGCGCGTCGAGCTGACGCCCTATGACTTGAGCAAAGGGCGCATCACTTACCGCGCTCGCTAATCAAGTCAATACAAAACGCCCGGTTTATGCCGGGCGTTTTTGTTTGTCTGCGATTTGATGGATCAACACTATCCCCTGCTCGCGATAGCGGCATTTCATTCAACATCGATGCAAGCTGACCCGCCGCCATCGCGAGCAGGCTCGCTCCCACAGGGGGGATGTGCCAATCTCTCAAAACTCAGCACACAGCAAAAAGGCGCCTTTCGGCGCCTTTTGCTTTGTCGCGGTTAACGTCAGGCCATTTCGGCCGTGGTTTCGAACTCGAAGGTCAGCTCGCCGTCCTTGAGGTCGATGTGTACCACACCGCCATGGTCGGCCAATTCGCCGAAGAGTATCTCTTCCGCCAGCGGACGCTTGATCTTGTCCTGGATCAAGCGCGCCATTGGTCGAGCGCCCATCGCCGAGTCGTAGCCACCCGCCGCCAGCCAGCTGCGCGCAGCGTCGGTCACTTCCAGCTGCACGCGCTTGTCTTCCAACTGCGCTTGAAGCTCGGTAAGGAACTTGTCCACCACGCTTTTGATGACCTCATGGCTGAGGCGACCAAACTGGATAATGGTGTCCAGACGGTTGCGGAACTCCGGCGTAAAGCTCTTCTTGATCACTTCCATCGCATCGGACGAGTGGTCCTGATGGGTGAAACCGATCGAAGCACGCGCGGCTGTTTCGGCACCGGCGTTGGTCGTCATGATGACGATCACGTTACGGAAATCCGCCTTGCGCCCGTTGTTATCGGTCAGCGTACCGTGGTCCATGACTTGCAGCAGCAGGTTGAAGACTTCCGGATGCGCCTTCTCGATTTCATCGAGCAACAGCACGCAGTGAGGCTGCTTGGTGATGGCTTCGGTCAGCAGGCCGCCCTGATCAAACCCGACATAGCCAGGAGGTGCACCGATCAGACGCGATACGGTGTGGCGTTCCATGTACTCGGACATGTCGAAACGAACCAGCTCGATGCCCAACGCCTTGGCCAGCTGACGCGCCGCTTCGGTTTTACCGACACCGGTCGGCCCTGCGAACAGGAACGAACCGACAGGCTTGTCAGGCGACTTGAGGCCGGCACGGGACAGTTTGATCGCGGTCGACAGTGAGTCGATGGCGGCATCCTGGCCAAATACTGTCAGCTTCAGGTCACGCTCAAGGTTACGCAGCAGCTCTTTGTCGGAGCTGGTGACGTGCTTAGGCGGAATCCGCGCGATTTTGGCGACGATGTCCTCGACCTGAGGCACTTCGATGCGTTTCACGCGTTTCTCGATCGGTTGCAGACGCTGATAAGCGCCGGCCTCGTCGATGACGTCGATGGCTTTGTCCGGCATGTGCCGGTCATTGATGTAGCGTGAGGCCAGTTCGGCGGCCGCACGCAACGCTTCATCGCTGTATTCGATGTTGTGGTGCGCTTCGAACCGACCTTTGAGGCCGCGCAGGATGCCGATGGTGTCTTCCACCGAAGGCTCCGACACATCGACCTTCTGGAAGCGCCGGGCCAAGGCACGGTCCTTCTCGAAGATCCCGCGGAATTCCTGGAACGTGGTCGAACCGATGCAACGGATATCGCCCGACGATAGCAGCGGTTTGAGCAGGTTCGAGGCATCCATGACGCCACCGGACGCGGCACCCGCACCAATGATGGTGTGGATCTCGTCGATGAACAGGATCGCCTGCGGACGCTTTTTCAGCTCATTGAGCAGCGCCTTGAAGCGCTTCTCGAAATCGCCACGGTATTTGGTCCCGGCCAGCAAGGCGCCCAGATCGAGGGAATAGACCACGCTGTTGGCCAGCAAGTCCGGCACCTGGTTGTCGACAATACGTTTGGCCAGGCCTTCGGCAATCGCGGTTTTACCCACGCCTGCCTCGCCCACCAGCAGTGGATTGTTTTTGCGACGACGCGCCAGGATCTGCGCGACACGCTCGACCTCCAGCTCACGGCCTACCAATGGGTCGATACGACCCTGGCGCGCGAGTTCGTTGAGGTTGCTGGCATAAGCATCCAGAGGATTGCCTGAAGAAGAAGACTCACCGCCCTCGTCGTCCTGCATATCTTGCTCACCTTCAGAGTGATCGCCATGCCCCGGCACTTTGGAAATGCCATGGGCGATGTAGTTGACGACATCAATGCGCGCAACGCTCTGCTGTTTCAGCAGGAACACTGCCTGACTCTCTTGCTCACTGAAGATGGCGACCAGCACGTTGGCGCCAGTCACTTCGCGTTTGCCCGAGCTCTGTACGTGGAACACAGCACGTTGCAGTACACGCTGGAAGCCCAGGGTTGGCTGGGTTTCGCGATCCTCGTCATGAACGGGGATCAATGGCGTGGTGGAGTCGATGAACTCCTGCAGATCGTGCTTGAGTTTGTCGAGGTTTGCGCCGCAGGCACGCAAAACGGTGGCGGCAGCCTCATTATCCAATAGGGCCAGCAGGAGGTGTTCGACGGTCATGAATTCATGACGCTTCGAACGAGCCTCCTTGAAGGCAAGATTGAGGGTGACTTCGAGCTCGCGGTTTAACATAGCTTCACCTCATACCCAAGTGGTCGGCGATTAACCGTCCTTCTCGATTTCACAGAGTAGCGGATGCTGGCTTTCCCTGGCGTACTGGTTGACCTGCATGGCCTTAGTCTCGGCGATGTCGCGGGTAAACACTCCACATACTGCCCGTCCTTCTGTATGGACGGCCAACATGACCTTGGTCGCCAGCTCCCGATTCAGGTTAAAAAACACCTCGAGCACTTCGACGACGAAATCCATCGGTGTGTAGTCATCATTGAACAAAACCACCTTGTACATCGGTGGCGCCTGTAATGCAGGCTTCGCCTCCTGAACAGCAATGCCTGCGGAATCGTCGTCTTGAGTCCCCGGGTGATCTTTCTGGAGAACCGGGCGATCCTGATTGAATGTTAGTCGAATCTGGCTGATTGCATGCATGGAAAGAAAGGTTCGTCAGTTGTGCAAATACAGTGGTGGGGGCGGCTAGGGACGATTTCAACTCCGACCGCCCGGTCACCTTGACTATCGGGAAAACGGTGTTACAACCAATAGAGCCCACAGTGGGTAAAAAAGGTCCGCGGAGTCAATCTTATTTAAGGATCTGACTGCGGATGTACTGGATGATACTCCAGTGATGGAGTCTGTTGCAGAGGGATATGGGTATGTCAGGCGTCAAGGACAACGAGAAGATCAAAGGCACCGCGAAAGGTAAGGTCAAGTGGTTTAACAACGCCAAGGGTTATGGCTTCATCGTCGAGGATGGCCACAGCGAAGATCTTTTCGCCCATTACTCGGCTATCCAGATGGATGGTTATAAAACCCTGAAAGCCGGTCAAGCTGTCACCTTCAACATCATTCAGGGACCGAAAGGGCTGCACGCCATCAATATTGGCGCGCCTGAAGACGCTGCCCCGGTCACCGCGCCTGCCACACAGCAGACCGTTACGGCGTAAACCGCCACACGTCATCCAGTCATAAAAAAACCGCCCGATTCGATCACTGAATCGGGCGGTTTTTGTCGTGCGTGAACTCGCTTACATGTGCGAGATGAGCGCATCACCGAACGCAGAGGACGACAGCAGTTTCGCGCCTTCCATCAAACGGTGGAAGTCATAGGTCACGGTCTTGGCCGAAATCGCGCCGTTGGTGCCCTTGATGATCAGATCCGCCGCTTCGGTCCAGCCCATGTGGCGCAGCATCATCTCTGCGGACAGGATCAGCGAACCCGGGTTGACCTGGTCCTTGCCGGCGTACTTCGGCGCAGTACCGTGGGTCGCTTCGAACATGGCAATGGTGTCGGACAGGTTGGCACCCGGTGCGATACCGATACCACCCACTTCCGCCGCCAGGGCGTCGGAGAGATAGTCGCCGTTCAGGTTCAGGGTCGCGATCACATCGTATTCGGCCGGGCGCAGCAGGATCTGCTGGAGCATGGCGTCGGCGATGGCGTCTTTGACGATGACGTTCTTGCCGGTTTTCGGGTTCTTGAACTGCATCCACGGACCACCGTCGAGCAGGGTCGCGCCGAATTCTTCAGCGGCCACTTCGTAGGCCCATTCCTTGAAGGCACCTTCGGTGAACTTCATGATGTTGCCTTTGTGCACGATGGTCAGCGAGTCGCGATCGTTGTCGACCACATACTGCAACGCCTTACGCGCAAGGCGCTTGGTGCCTTGCAACGAAACCGGCTTGACGCCGATACCGCAGTTCTCGTCGAAACGGATCTTGGTAACGCCCATTTCTTCTTTGAGGAACTTGATGACCTTAGTCGCTTCCGGCGAACCGGCTTTCCATTCGATGCCGGCGTAGATGTCTTCCGAGTTCTCGCGGAAGATCGTCATGTCGACGTCGCCTGGCTTTTTGACCGGGCTAGGCACGCCTTCGAACCAACGCACCGGGCGCAGGCACACATAAAGGTCGAGTTGCTGACGCAGGGCCACGTTCAGGGAACGGATGCCGCCACCGACCGGGGTGGTCAGAGGGCCCTTGATGGAAACCACGTAATCCTTGACCGCGTCCAGGGTTTCCTGAGGCAGCCAGGTGTCCTGATCGTAAACCTGAGTCGCTTTTTCCCCGGCGTAGACTTCCATCCAGGAAATTTTGCGCTCGCCGCCGTAAGCCTTCTTAACAGCAGCATCGACAACCTTGATCATGACCGGGCTGATATCAACGCCAATACCATCACCTTCGATGAAGGGGATGATCGGGTTGTTAGGAACATTGAGAGAATGGTCCGCGTTGACGGTGATTTTGTCGCCGACTGCTGGAACCTGAATCTTCTTGTATCCCATGCTGAACTCCATTGTTTGGATTGAACATCTGGCTTCGTTCGAGCGTACCCCAGTTAAATCGGCACGCAAACCCTATGTTCCATCCATCTGCCGCAAAGCTGCACAGTTCGCGACGTACAAGCCTGAAAGCAAAGGGAAAAGCGCCAAACTCAAGCACGGTGCAAGACTCTACGCCCCACTCGCCCCTGCGACCTTTAGACCAATGGACGAGAATCGTTACGTATGAACCATCGGCAGATTGCCAGCTACCTATGTATAATGCCGCCCGCTGACCACAGAGTCACGACGGCCGACCTTTCCTGCAACTGAATAAGTAGGCAAGGCTTGGGGCCTGAAAAAGCAGGGTTGTACCGCAACCCACCCGCTTGACGCTCGACCGATGCACCCAACATCACCGCAAAGAAACCTCGACATTCGGCTCATGGATGACTTTGAACGAACGCGCTTACCCGGCGCCCCTCGAGTTTCTGCGCACGCTTTAGCAAAGAAGAGAGAGTTAATCCGAATATGCCCACCCGCTCGAAGATCATCTATACCTTCACCGACGAAGCTCCCGCCCTCGCCACCTATTCACTGTTGCCTATCGTAGAGGCTTTCACCGCCTCCGCTGATATCGCCGTGGAAACCCGCGATATCTCTCTTGCAGGGCGCATCCTGGCCAGCTTCCCCGAGCAATTGGGTGACAAAGCCGTAGCCGACCACCTCGCCGAACTGGGCGACCTGGCCGTTACGCCTGAAGCCAACATCATCAAGCTGCCGAACATCAGCGCTTCGGTTCCGCAACTGCAGGCCGCGATCAAAGAGCTGCAAGCCCACGGCTTCGCACTGCCGGACTACCCGGAAACCGTAACCACCGACGCCGACAAGCTCGCCAAGTCGCGTTACGACAAGATCAAGGGCAGCGCCGTGAACCCGGTTCTGCGCGAAGGCAACTCCGATCGTCGCGCACCGCTGTCGGTCAAGAACTACGCACGCAAACACCCGCACAAAATGGGCGCCTGGGCTGCGGACTCCAAGTCCCACGTCGCGCACATGAGCACCGGCGATTTCTACGGCAGCGAAAAAGCCGCCCTGATCGACGCCGCTGATGCCGTCAAAATCGAACTGATCGCTCAAGACGGCACCACCACCGTCCTGAAAGAAAAAACCACCGTGCAAGCCGGTGAGATCCTCGATTGCGCGGTCATGAGCAAAAACGCTCTGCGCAGCTTCATCGCTGCCGAGATCGAAGACGCCAAGCAAAAAGGCGTGCTGCTGTCCGTTCACCTCAAAGCCACCATGATGAAGGTCTCCGACCCGATCATGTTCGGCCAGATCGTTGCCGAGTTCTATAAAGACGCGCTGGCCAAGCACGCTGACGTGCTGGCTCAGGTCGGCTTCAACCTGAACAACGGCATCGGCGACCTGTACGCTCGCATCAAGGCTTTGCCGGCTGAGCAGCAAGCGCAGATCGAAGCGGACCTCCAGGCGGTCTACGCCGTTCGTCCGTCGTTGGCCATGGTCAACTCCGACAAAGGCATCACCAACCTGCACGTGCCGAGCGACGTTATCGTCGACGCCTCGATGCCGGCCATGATCCGTGACTCCGGCAAAATGTGGGGCACTGACGGTCAGCTGCACGACACCAAGGCTGTGATCCCGGATCGCTGCTACGCCACCATCTACCAGGCGGTGATCGAAGACTGCAAGGCTAACGGGGCTTTTGATCCGACCACCATGGGCAGCGTGCCAAACGTTGGCCTGATGGCGAAGAAAGCCGAAGAGTACGGCTCGCACGACAAGACTTTCCAGATCAAGGCCAACGGCGTTGTTCGCGTTACCGACAGCAAAGGCAGCCTGCTGCTGGAGCAACCGGTTGAAGCCGGCGACATCTTCCGCATGTGCCAGACCAAAGACGCGCCGATCCAGGATTGGGTCAAACTCGCCGTCAACCGTGCTCGTGCAAGCGCCACGCCAGCAATTTTCTGGCTGGACCCAATGCGCGCCCACGACGGCGTAGTGATCGAGAAGGTTCAGGCTTACCTGAAGGATCACGACACTGCCGGTCTGGACATCCAGATCATGGCGCCTGTCGACGCAATGAAGTTCACCCTGGACCGCACTCGCGAAGGCAAGGACACCATCTCGGTGACCGGCAACGTACTGCGCGACTACCTGACCGACCTGTTCCCGATCATGGAACTGGGCACCAGCGCCAAGATGCTGTCGATCGTGCCGCTGATGAATGGCGGTGGCCTGTTCGAAACCGGCGCTGGCGGTTCGGCACCGAAGCACGTTCAGCAGTTGCTGGAAGAAAACTTCCTGCGCTGGGATTCCCTGGGCGAGTTCCTGGCCCTGGCCGCCTCCCTTGAGCATTTGGGTGTTACTTACAACAACCCGAAAGCGCTGGTTCTGGCCAAGACTCTGGATCAGGCCACCGGCCAGTTCCTGGACAACAACAAGTCGCCATCGCGCAAAGTCGGCAACATCGACAACCGCGGCAGCCACTTCTACCTGGCGCTGTACTGGGCTCAAGCCCTGGCGGCCCAGACCGAAGACACTGCACTACAAGCGCAGTTCGGCCAACTGGCCAAGACCCTGACCGAGAACGAAGCAACCATCGTTGCCGAGCTCAACGCCGTTCAGGGCAAGCCAGTGGACATCGGCGGTTACTACCACGCCAATGCCGAACTGATCAGCAAGGCCATGCGCCCGAGCAACACCTTCAACACCGCGATTGCTGCGCTGGTTTAAGGTTGTAAGGGAACATCACAAACCCCGGCCTCGTGCCGGGGTTTGTGTTTTTGATCTCCTCCCCCTGTAGGAGCGAGGCTTGCCCGCGAATGCGATTTATCATTCAACATTGTGCTGACTGACCCACCGCTTTCGCGGGCAAGCCTCGCTCCTACAGATTGACCACCAAGGATCTATCTATGGACTGGAAACCCCACATCACCGTCGCCACCATCGTCGAAGACAACGGCCGCTTCCTGATGGTCGAAGAAACCAAGCACGGACGAACGGTGCTCAATCAGCCCGCCGGCCACCTCGACCCGGACGAAACCCTGATCGACGCCGCCGTGCGCGAAACCCTCGAGGAAACCGGCTGGGACGTCGAGCCGACCGGCGTCGTGGGCATCTATCTCTATACCGCCCCGAGCAATGGCGTGACTTACCAAAGGGTTTGCTTCATCGCCAAAGCCATCAAGCATCACCCGGATTATCAGCTGGACGACGGCATTGTCGGCGCCAAATGGCTAACCCGTGACGAACTGCTGGCACAGCGCGCAAACTGGCGCAGTGAGCTGATCATCCGTTGCATCGATGATTATCTGGACGGTAAACACTTCGGTCTCGAACTGATCCGCCCTTCTCTTTAGCCTTGCGGGCTTCGGCCTGTTAGAATCGCGTCCTTTTTCAAGACACTCATTGAATCCCTATGCGTGATCCAGCCCCTTCTGACACACAAAAGAAGCGCGTCATTGTCGGCATGTCCGGCGGCGTGGACTCTTCCGTTTCCGCTCTCCTGCTGATCGAGCAGGGTTATGAGGTGGAAGGCCTGTTCATGAAGAACTGGGAAGAAGACGATGGAACGGAATACTGCACCGCCATGGACGACCTGACGGATGCTCAGGCCGTGTGCGACAAGATTGGCATCAAGCTGCACACCGCCAACTTCGCCGCCGAGTACTGGGACAACGTGTTCGAGCATTTCCTGGCCGAATACAAAGCCGGTCGCACGCCGAACCCGGACATCCTGTGCAACCGCGAGATCAAGTTCAAAGCGTTCCTCGACTACGCCATGATGCTCGGCGCCGACCTGATCGCCACCGGTCACTACGTGCGTCGCCGCGATATCGATGGCCGCACCGAACTGCTCAAGGGCCTGGACCCGAACAAGGACCAGAGCTACTTCTTGCACGCCGTCGGCGGTGAACAGATCGCCAAGACCCTGTTCCCGGTCGGCGAGCTGGCGAAACCCGCAGTCCGCGCGATTGCCGAGAAGCACGATCTGGCCACCGCGAAGAAAAAGGACTCCACCGGAATCTGCTTTATTGGCGAACGCCGCTTCAGCGACTTCCTCAAGCAGTACCTGCCGGCCCAGCCGGGCGAGATCAAGACCACCGAAGGTGAAGTCATCGGCCGCCACCACGGCTTGATGTATCACACCATCGGCCAGCGTCAGGGCCTGGGCATCGGCGGCTTGAAAGACGCCGGCGACGAGCCGTGGTACGTGCTGATCAAGGACCTGGAGCACAACGAGCTGATCGTGGGCCAGGGCAATGACCACCCCTACCTGTTCTCCCGCGCCCTGCTCGCTTCGGACATTTATTGGGTCAACCCGATCGATCTGACCGAGCCACGCAAGCTGACCGCCAAAGTCCGTTATCGCCAAAGCGATCAGCCGTGCACGCTGGAAAAAACCGCCACCGGTTATCGGGCGACCTTCGATGACCCGCAACGCGCGGTCACCCCGGGCCAGTCCGTGGTGTTCTACGACGGTGAAATCTGCCTGGGCGGCGGCGTGATTGAAGTCGCAGAGCCATGGAGCAGCAAGGCATGAACCCCACTCAGGAGCAACTGACGGCGCTGGGCGGCGTGTTTCTCGCCGCCGTCCTCGTCGACAAGATTGCCAAGACCGGCCAGACCACCGAAGCCGGCCTGACCTGCATGCTCGGCAGCCTGCTGATCCGCGACCCCAAGGACACCCTGGAAGTGTACGGCGGCGACGATATCAATCTGCGCGAAGGCTATCGCGCATTGATCGGCGCCCTGGAACGCGACCCGAGCACCCTGCAGCGCGAACCGCTGCGTTACGCACTGGCGATGCTCGGTCTCGAGCGTCAACTGGCCAAGCGCAACGACATGCTCGACGAGATCGGGAAGCGTTTGCCGCAGATTCAATCCCAGGTCGAACACTTCGGCCCGGCGCACGAAAACGTGATTGCGGCCTGCGGTGCCCTGTACCAGGACACCCTGAGCACCTTGCGCCAACGAATTCAGGTCCACGGCGACATGCGCAACCTGCAGCAACCGAGCAACGCGTCGAAAATCCGTGCCCTGTTGCTGGCCGGGATTCGTTCCGCGCGCCTGTGGCGGCAGTTGGGCGGTCATCGCTGGCAGCTGGTGATCAGCCGTCGCAAGTTGCTTAAAGAGCTTTACCCGCTGATGCGCAGCAGCTGAACCGCGCCCGCCACACCGCTTTATAGTCAGTAACGCGTAATACGCTGGTCAGTTGGCAACGGACCGGCGGATTTTTTCATGTATGATACGCGCCCCATTTCGTTGCCCGACTGTCCGAGAACACCCCATGCAGCTTTCTTCGCTCACTGCGGTTTCCCCTGTTGACGGCCGCTACGCCGGCAAAACCCAGGCCCTGCGCCCAATTTTCAGCGAGTACGGCCTGATCCGTGCTCGCGTTCTGGTTGAAGTGCGCTGGCTCCAGCGCCTGGCCGCTCACCCTGGCATCAGCGAAGTGCCGGCGTTCTCCGCCGAAGCCAACGCTGTGCTGAACACCCTGGCGGACAACTTCGCTCTGGAGCACGCCGAGCGTGTCAAAGAGATCGAGCGCACCACCAACCACGACGTCAAAGCCATCGAATACCTGCTCAAGGAGCAGGCAGCCAAGCTGCCGGAACTGGCCAAGGTCAGCGAATTCATCCACTTTGCCTGCACCAGCGAGGACATCAACAACCTGTCCCACGCCTTGATGCTGCGCGAAGGCCGTGATGACGTGATGCTGCCACTGATGCGCCAGACCTGCGACGCCATCCGCGAACTGGCCATCCGTTTCGCTGACGTGCCAATGCTGTCGCGCACCCACGGTCAACCGGCTTCGCCGACCACCCTGGGCAAAGAGCTGGCGAACGTGGTTTACCGTCTGGAGCGTCAAATCGCTCAGGTCGCTGCCGTTCCGCTGCTGGGCAAGATCAACGGCGCTGTCGGCAACTACAACGCTCACCTGTCGGCCTACCCTGAGATCGACTGGGAAGAAAACGCCCGCGCCTTCATCGAAGACGAACTGGGCCTGGGCTTCAACCCATACACCACGCAAATCGAACCGCACGACTACATTGCCGAGCTGTTCGACGCGATCGCACGCTTCAACACCATCCTGATCGACTTCGACCGCGACATCTGGGGCTACATTTCCCTGGGTTATTTCAAGCAGCGCACCATCGCTGGCGAAATCGGTTCGTCGACCATGCCGCACAAGGTCAACCCGATCGACTTCGAAAACTCCGAAGGCAACCTGGGTATCGCCAACGCACTGTTCCAGCACCTGGCGAGCAAACTGCCGATCTCCCGCTGGCAGCGTGACCTGACCGACTCCACCGTGCTGCGCAACCTCGGTGTCGGCTTCGCCCACAGCGTAATCGCGTACGAAGCGAGCCTCAAAGGCATCAGCAAACTGGAGCTCAACGCTCAGAAGATCGCTGCTGACCTGGACGCGTGCTGGGAAGTATTGGCCGAGCCGATCCAGACCGTGATGCGTCGCTACAACATCGAAAACCCGTACGAAAAGCTGAAAGAGTTGACCCGCGGCAAGGGCATCAGCCCTGAAGCGCTGCAAACTTTCATCGACGGCCTGGACATGCCAGCCGCCGCCAAGGCCGAGCTGAAATTGCTTACCCCGGCGAACTACATCGGCAATGCCGTGGCACAAGCCAAACGCATCTGATCGACCGCTTTAACCGTTTGAGACGCCCGGCAGCGCCGGGCGTTTTTATTCCCGTCTGAAAAGTGCATTTTTTCAATAGGTTACACATGAATCCTGACATTCCTCTTCAACTTCTGGGCGGCATCACGGCGCGCGAGTTCCTGCGCGACTACTGGCAGAAAAAACCCCTGCTGATCCGTCAGGCGATTCCTGAATTCGAAAGCCCGATCGACGCCGACGAACTGGCCGGCCTGGCGCTGGAAGAAGAAGTCGAGTCGCGCCTGGTGATCGAGAACGGCGAGCGTCCTTGGGAATTGCGCCGCGGCCCGTTCGCCGAAGACGAATTCAGCAAACTGCCGGAACGCGACTGGACCCTGCTGGTTCAAGCCGTTGACCAGTTCGTACCAGAAGTCGCTGAGCTGCTGGAGAACTTCCGCTTCCTGCCGAGCTGGCGCGTCGACGACGTGATGATCAGCTTTGCCGCCCCAGGTGGCAGCGTCGGTCCGCACTTCGACAACTACGACGTGTTCCTGCTGCAGGGCCATGGCAAGCGCAACTGGAAAATCGGCCAGATGTGCGATTCCGAGAGCCCGCTGCTGCCACATGCCGACCTGCGCATTCTCGCTGATTTCGAAGCCACCGATGAGTGGGTACTGGAACCGGGCGACATGCTTTACCTGCCGCCGCGCCTGTCCCACTGCGGTGTGGCCGTCGATGACTGTCTGACGTACTCGGTCGGTTTCCGCGCACCGAGCGCCGCTGAAGTGCTGACCCACTTCACCGACTTCCTCAGCCAGTTCCTGACCGACGAAGAGCGCTACACCGATGCCGACGCGCTGCCGGCGGTCGATCCGCATCAGATCCAGCACGACGCCCTTGATCGCTTGAAAAGCCTGCTGGCCGAGCACATGAGCGACGAGCGCCTGTTGCTGACCTGGTTCGGCCAGTACATGACTGAACCGCGCTACCCGGAACTGGTGGTGGGCCCGGAAGAAATCGAAGAAGACGATTTGCTCGCCAGCCTGGAACAAGGCGCGATACTGATCCGCAACCCGAGCGCACGCCTGGCCTGGTCCGAAGTCGATGACGACCTGCTGCTGTTCGCCAGCGGCCAGAGCCGTTACCTGCCGGGCAAGCTGCGTGAGCTGCTGAAACTGATCTGCGCTGCAGACTCGCTGCACACCGACAACCTGGGCGACTGGCTGAGCGATGAAGACGGTCGCGGCCTGCTGTGCGAACTGATCAAGCAAGGCAGCCTGGGGTTTGCCGATGAATAAAATTCACGTACGTGTCGCAGACTGGCAGAAGGACATCGCCGAGATCCGGCGCATTCGTGAGACGGTGTTCATTGCCGAGCAATGCGTTCCACCCGAGCTGGAATGGGATGCCGATGACGCTACGGCGGTGCATTTCCTGGCCTTTGAGGGCGACTTTCCAATTGGCACCGCGCGCCTGCTGCCCGATGGTCACATCGGTCGGGTGTCGGTACTGAAAGACTGGCGCGGCTTGAAGGTTGGGGATGCGCTGATGCACGCGGTGATCGGTGAAGCCGAGGCGCGCGGGCTGAAGCAGCAGATGCTGAGCGCACAGGTCCAGGCCACGGCGTTTTATGAGCGCCTGGGCTTCAGCCTGGTCAGTGAGGAATTCCTGGAAGCCGGGATTCCGCATGTGGACATGGTGCGTCATTCGGCTTGATTTCCTGTGGTGAGGGGGCTTGCCCCCGTTGGGTCGCGCAGTGGCCCCAAGATTTCAGGGCTGCTACGCAGCCCAACGGGGGCAAGCCCCCTCACCACAAGGCCATGAAGAACACCACAAAACGCCCCGCCATCCTCCGATGCCGGGGCGTTTTGCTTTCTGCGATTCAACTTGCCCCACGCCGGGCCGACAAACTGGCAATATCAACACTTCAAGATGTCGGAGATAACGGATATGTCCCTACGCACCCTGCTCACCACGCTGCTGCTGACCTGCAGTTTTTCAGTCACCGCAGCCACCGAGATCGTGCCCCTGAACTACCGCACCAGCGCCGATATGCTGCCGATGGCGCAGGATTTCATCGGCAAGGACGGCCAGGTCAGCGCCTACGGCAATCAACTGATCGTCAATGCCGATCAGCGCAAGATCGACGAACTTAAGGCCCTTGTTACTCAACTCGATGTTGCCGCCAAGCGCCTGCTGATCACCGTCGACACCAACGAAAACAACTTCCAGGGCGACCAGGGTTATTCAGTGAACGGCGCCAAGCCAAGCCAGACGCGAATCATCAATCGCAGCACCGACAGCCGCGATGGCGGCATCCAGCAGATTCAGACCAGCGAGGGGGCACCGGCACTGATTCAGGTCGGCCAAAGCGTGCCGCTCACCAGCAGCCAGACCGACTCCTACGGCGATCTGCGCAGCCAGACGGAATACCGCAACGTCACCCAAGGCTTCTACGTCACCGCCAGCGTCACCGGCGACATCGTCCACCTGTCGATCAGTACCAACCGTGACCGGGTGAGCCAGGAACGTCCCGATGTAGTGAATGTGCAAAGTACCGACACAACTGTCACGGGACGGCTGGGCGAGTGGATCACTCTGGCCGGTGTGAACCGCCAGACTCAGGCCGACATACAGGGCCTGACCCGCAGCCACTCGACTCAGGGCCGGGATGACATGACCCTGCGGGTGAAAGTCGATACTTTGGACTAAACCACCGAAAACTGACTGATTAGTCTTGTTAGACCAAAGATGTAGTGCCTGAAAAAAAGCACTACAAAACGTTTGACGATGGAAAAAAGCAAAGGCATGATGGCCTCGCTCCCGCTAATCAGGGGCCCTGGCAAGGGCCTTCGAGACGCTGCTCGCATCTACCCCGTGAGCCGTTTCGTGTCTGTACCGCCCACAAGGTGTGTTTGACGAGGTTGCCGACTGGAACGAAGTTGTCCCGAGGGACGGAAGCGTAATTAGGTAACCCGGCTCCACACTGAAGTTCGTATAAAGGCCCACGACGCCCGAATGCGCTCGCCAGTTCGCCCTTACCTGCTCACTTCCCCTCGAGCCCATCGTTCATCCCGTCGCCATCCCCGCCGAATCCGACTTGACCACCTAAGCTTCTGGTCAGCGAGCAGCCTTTTACGCCCTTTTACGCGTAACTGGCACGCAGGAATTGTCCACCCGGAACCACTTTCGATTAAAGACGCGACGAGGTTTATCTCCATGGCACTGACACGCGAACAGCAAATTGCAGCCCTCGAAAAAGATTGGGCTGAAAACCCACGCTGGAAAGGCGTGACACGCGCTTACTCCGCTGCTGACGTCGTCCGCCTGCGCGGCTCGGTTCAACCTGAGCACACCTTTGCAAAACTGGGCGCCGAGAAGCTGTGGAACCTGGTTACCCAGGGCGCCAAGCCATCCTTCCGTCCTGATAAAGATTTCGTCAACTGCATGGGCGCCCTGACCGGCGGCCAGGCTGTACAACAAGTCAAAGCCGGTATCCAGGCGATCTACCTGTCGGGCTGGCAGGTTGCTGCGGACAACAACTCCGCCGAATCGATGTATCCGGACCAGTCGCTGTACCCGGTGGATTCGGTTCCAACCGTGGTCAAGCGCATCAACAACTCGTTCCGTCGTGCTGACCAGATCCAGTGGAAAGCCGGCAAAGGCCCGGGCGACGAAGGTTACATCGACTACTTCGCACCAATCGTGGCTGACGCTGAAGCCGGTTTCGGCGGCGTTCTGAACGCTTACGAGCTGATGAAGAGCATGATCGAAGCAGGCGCCGCCGGCGTTCACTTCGAAGACCAACTGGCTTCCGTGAAAAAATGCGGCCACATGGGCGGCAAGGTACTGGTTCCTACCCAGGAAGCTGTACAGAAGCTGACCGCTGCTCGCCTGGCGGCTGACGTTGCCGGTACGCCGACCATCATTCTGGCGCGTACCGATGCTAACGCGGCTGACCTGCTGACTTCCGATTGCGACCCGTACGACAAAGAGTTCGTGACTGGCGAACGTACTCAGGAAGGTTTCTACAAAGTGCGCGCTGGTCTCGACCAGGCCATCTCCCGCGGCCTGGCTTACGCTCCGTACGCCGACCTGATCTGGTGCGAAACCGCCAAGCCGGACCTGGACGAGGCTCGTCGCTTCGCCGAAGCGATCAAAAAGGAATACCCGGACCAACTGCTGTCTTACAACTGCTCGCCTTCCTTCAACTGGAAGAAAAACCTGGACGACGCGACCATCGCCAAGTTCCAGCGCGAACTGTCCGCCATGGGTTACAAGCACCAGTTCATCACCCTGGCCGGCATTCACAACATGTGGCACAGCATGTTCAACCTGGCGCACGACTACGCCCGCAACGACATGACTGCCTACGTGAAGCTGCAAGAGCAGGAATTCGCTGACGCCTCCAAGGGTTACACCTTCGTCGCTCACCAGCAGGAAGTGGGCACCGGCTACTTCGACGACATGACCACCGTGATTCAAGGTGGCTCGTCTTCGGTGACCGCGCTGACCGGTTCGACTGAAGAAGAACAGTTCCACTGATCTGCTTCGCCTGAGCTAACGGCCGTTGTGGACCGAGTAGAAAGCTAACTGCAACGCCGCACATCTGACGCCCCGACTGGTTCGGGGCGTTTTTTTGCCTGCGATTCACCCAATACCTGTAGGAGCGAGGCTTGCCCGCGAAGAATACGCCGCGGTGCCACAGGGATACCGCGTCATCGTTCTTCGCGGGCAAGCCTCGCTCCTACGGGGTGGGCTGCGCACTCAAAAAACATTGATCCAGAGCGGCATCACGATCAGAAAAAAGCGGTAAAACGTGCGTCGCCGCTACTTGAAATAACAGCTATATAAGACAACTTCCCACTCACCCGCCCGTTAAACAGTTTAAAAACCATCGCAAACAATATTGATTATCATTTAGCCGTAACTATGTTCGTTACATTCCCTACAAAACAATATTGGTGAAAACCCGGCTAATGCCCGCAACGCATGGGCCGCGGGACTTTGGAGGCACGCTATGTCCTTATTCCTATAAATAATTTCGCTATAGGAATTTTACTTGCACCGTGTTGTGCCATAAAATCAGCGGGATTGATTGCTGCGACATATCGTCACTGCGTTGTTTCTTTTTCAAGCTCAGAGACCTTTGCTCTCTGTTAAGGATTTCCAGCATGCCCGAAGCGACAGGACTCATGGCCCACAACTGGGGCTTTGCCATTTTCCTTCTGGGCGTCGTCGGCCTTTGCGCCTTCATGCTCGGCGTCTCCAGCCTCCTCGGGTCAAAAGCCTGGGGCCGCAGCAAAAACGAACCGTTCGAGTCCGGCATGCTACCTACAGGTGGCGCCCGCTTGCGGCTCTCAGCCAAATTCTATCTGGTCGCGATGCTCTTCGTGATCTTCGATATCGAAGCCCTCTTTCTCTTTGCCTGGTCTGTGTCCGTCCGCGAAAGCGGCTGGACCGGATTCGTCGAAGCTCTCGTTTTCATAGCAATTCTGTTGGCAGGTCTTGTCTACCTGTTCCGAGTGGGCGCCCTTGACTGGGCTCCGGAAGCTCGTCGCAAGCGGCAGGCGAAGCTGAAACAATGAGGCTTTGGCAATGCAATACAATCTCACCAGGATCGACCCCGATGCTCCTAACGAGCAGTATCCGATTGGCGAGCGGGAAACCGTTTCCGATCCGTTAGAAGATCAAGTTCACAAAAACATTTTCATGGGCAAGCTCGAAGACGTGCTTAACGGCACCGTCAACTGGGGGCGCAAGAACTCCCTGTGGCCGTATAACTTCGGTCTTTCGTGCTGCTACGTGGAAATGACCACCGCCTTCACGGCGCCCCACGACATCGCGCGTTTTGGCGCCGAGGTTATCCGGGCATCGCCGCGCCAGGCGGATTTCATGGTTATCGCCGGTACCTGCTTCATCAAGATGGCGCCGATCATTCAGCGTCTCTACGAGCAAATGCTCGAACCTAAATGGGTTATCTCCATGGGTTCGTGCGCCAACTCCGGTGGCATGTACGACATCTACTCTGTCGTTCAAGGGGTGGACAAGTTCCTGCCCGTGGACGTCTACGTGCCTGGCTGCCCGCCCCGTCCTGAAGCTTTTCTGCAAGGCTTGATGCTCTTGCAAGAGTCGATTGGACAGGAGCGTCGTCCGCTTTCCTGGGTCGTCGGCGATCAAGGCGTTTACCGCGCCGAGATGCCTTCGCAAAAGGAACAGCGCCGCGAACAGCGAATCGCAGTCACCAACCTGCGCAGCCCCGACGAAGTCTGATCCAGCTCTGCTTCTTTAATAGAACGAGACACTGGCTTCATTCTTTACGTTGACCGAAAGCGATAAATAACCATGACTACAGGCAGTGCTCTGTACATCCCGCCTTATAAGGCAGACGACCAGGATGTGGTCGTCGAACTGAATAACCGTTTTGGCCCCGAGGCGTTCACCGCCCAGCCTACCCGCACCGGCATGCCGGTGCTTTGGGTTGCGCGTGCCAAACTTGTCGAAGTCCTGACTTTCCTGCGCAACCTGCCCAAGCCGTACGTCATGCTCTATGACCTGCACGGCGTGGACGAGCGTCTGCGCACCAAGCGTCAAGGGCTGCCAAGCGGTGCCGACTTCACTGTGTTCTATCACTTGATGTCGATCGAACGTAATAGTGACGTAATGATCAAGGTCGCCTTGTCCGAGAGCGACCTGAGCGTGCCGACCGTGACCGGTATCTGGCCGAACGCCAACTGGTACGAGCGTGAAGTGTGGGACATGTACGGCATCAACTTTGCCGGCCACCCGCACCTGACCCGCATCATGATGCCGCCGACCTGGGAAGGTCACCCGCTGCGCAAGGACTTCCCGGCCCGCGCCACCGAGTTCGATCCGTTCAGCCTCACGCTGGCCAAGCAACAGCTTGAGGAAGAAGCCGCGCGCTTCAAGCCTGAAGACTGGGGCATGAAGCGTTCCGGTGCGAACGAGGACTACATGTTCCTCAACCTCGGCCCCAACCACCCTTCCGCGCACGGTGCGTTCCGCATCATTCTGCAGCTGGACGGTGAAGAGATCGTCGATTGCGTGCCGGACGTCGGTTACCACCACCGTGGTGCCGAGAAGATGGCCGAGCGTCAGTCCTGGCACAGCTTCATCCCGTACACCGACCGTATCGACTACCTCGGCGGCGTGATGAACAACCTGCCGTACGTGCTCTCGGTCGAGAAGCTGGCCGGCATCAAGGTGCCCGAGAAAGTCGACGTCATCCGCATCATGATGGCCGAGTTCTTCCGGATCACCAGCCACCTGCTGTTCCTGGGGACTTACATCCAGGACGTCGGCGCCATGACCCCGGTGTTCTTCACGTTCACCGACCGT
Source organism: Pseudomonas sp. RT6P73 (assembly GCF_054897715.1). Taxonomy (NCBI): domain Bacteria; kingdom Pseudomonadati; phylum Pseudomonadota; class Gammaproteobacteria; order Pseudomonadales; family Pseudomonadaceae; genus Pseudomonas; species Pseudomonas sp. RT6P73. The sequence continues at coordinate 3,446,672 of NZ_JBUBUV010000002.1, forward strand.
CAGAAGGCGTACACGGTGATCGAGGCCATTACCGGTTTCCGTCTGCACCCGGCGTGGTACCGCATCGGTGGCGTCGCGCACGACCTGCCGCGCGGCTGGGAAAAACTGGTGAAAGACTTCGTCGAGTGGATGCCAAAGCGTCTGGACGAATACCAGAAAGCCGCTCTGGACAACAGTATCCTGCGTGGCCGGACCATCGGCGTCGCCGCCTATAACACCAAAGAAGCCCTGGAATGGGGCGTCACCGGTTCCGGCCTGCGTTCGACCGGTTGCGATTTCGACCTGCGCAAGGCTCGTCCGTACTCCGGCTACGAGAACTTCGAATTCGAAGTACCGCTGGCGGCCAATGGCGATGCCTATGACCGTTGCATCGTGCGTGTCGAAGAAATGCGCCAGAGCCTGAAGATCATCGAGCAGTGCATGCGCAACATGCCGGAAGGCCCGTACAAGGCGGATCACCCGTTGACCACGCCGCCGCCGAAAGAACGCACGCTGCAACACATCGAGACCCTGATCACGCACTTCCTGCAAGTTTCGTGGGGCCCGGTCATGCCGGCCAACGAATCCTTCCAGATGATCGAAGCGACCAAGGGCATCAACAGTTATTACCTGACGAGCGATGGCGGCACCATGAGCTACCGCACCCGGATTCGCACCCCAAGCTTCCCGCACCTGCAGCAGATCCCTTCGGTGATCAAAGGCAGCATGGTCGCGGACTTGATCGCGTACCTGGGTAGTATCGATTTCGTTATGGCCGACGTGGACCGCTAAGCATGAACAGCACGCTTATCCAGACAGACCGTTTCACCTTGAGTGAAACCGAGCGCTCGGCCATCGAGCACGAGCTGCATCACTACGAAGACCCGCGCGCGGCGTCGATCGAAGCCCTGAAGATCGTCCAGAAGGAACGTGGCTGGGTGCCTGACGGCGCGCTCTACGCCATCGGCGAGATCCTCGGCATCCCGGCCAGCGACGTTGAAGGTGTGGCGACGTTCTATAGCCAGATCTTCCGCCAGCCAGTCGGTCGCCACATCATTCGCGTCTGCGACAGCATGGTCTGCTACATCGGCGGCCACGAATCCGTTGTCAGCGAAATCCAGAGCAAACTGGGTATCGGCCTGGGTCAGACCACCGCCGACGGTCGTTTCACCCTGCTGCCGGTCTGCTGCCTCGGCAACTGCGACAAGGCGCCGGCGTTGATGATCGACGACGACACTTTCGGTGATGTGCAGCCTGCCGGCGTTGCCAAATTGCTCGAGGGCTACGTATGACCCTGACTTCCTTCGGTCCTGCAAACCGCATCAAGCGATCGGCCGAGACTCACCCGCTGACCTGGCGTTTGCGTGACGACGGCGAAGCCGTGTGGCTCGACGAGTACCAGGCCAAGAACGGCTACGCGGCTGCGCGCAAAGCCTTCGCCGACATGGCTCAGGACGACATCGTCCAGACCGTGAAAGACTCCGGTCTTAAAGGTCGCGGCGGTGCAGGCTTCCCCACGGGCGTGAAGTGGGGCCTGATGCCCAAAGACGAATCCATCAACATCCGCTATTTGCTGTGCAACGCGGACGAGATGGAGCCGAACACCTGGAAAGACCGCATGCTGATGGAGCAACTGCCCCATCTGCTGATCGAAGGCATGCTGATCAGTGCTCGCGCGCTGAAAACCTACCGTGGCTACATCTTCCTGCGTGGCGAATACACCACCGCCGCCAAGCACCTCAACCGTGCCGTGGAAGAAGCCAAGGCAGCGGGCCTGCTGGGCAAGAACATCCTGGGCAGCGGCTTCGATTTCGAGCTGTTCGTCCACACCGGCGCCGGGCGTTATATCTGCGGTGAAGAAACCGCACTGATCAACTCCCTCGAAGGCCGCCGCGCCAACCCGCGCTCCAAGCCGCCCTTCCCTGCCGCCGTTGGCGTATGGGGCAAGCCGACCTGCGTGAACAACGTTGAAACCCTGTGCAACGTGCCGGCGATCATTGCCGACGGCGTGGACTGGTACAAATCGTTGGCCCGCGAAGGCAGTGAAGACATGGGCACCAAGCTCATGGGCTTCTCCGGCAAGGTCAAGAACCCGGGCCTGTGGGAACTGCCATTCGGCGTCACCGGTCGCGAGTTGTTCGAAGACTACGCCGGCGGCATGCGCGACGGTTACAAGCTCAAGTGCTGGCAGCCTGGCGGCGCCGGTACCGGTTTCCTGTTGCCGGAACACCTGGACGCACAAATGTACGCCGGCGGCATCGCCAAAGTGGGCACCCGTATGGGTACCGGCCTGGCCATGGCGGTGGACGACAGCGTCAACATGGTTTCCCTGCTGCGCAACATGGAAGAGTTCTTCTCCCGTGAGTCGTGCGGTTTCTGCACCCCGTGCCGTGACGGTTTGCCGTGGAGCGTCAAGCTGCTACGTGCGATCGAGAACGGTGAAGGGCAAGCCGGCGATATCGAGACCCTGCTGGGTCTGGTCGGTTTCCTCGGCCCGGGCAAGACCTTCTGTGCTCACGCACCGGGCGCCGTGGAGCCGTTGGGCAGCGCAATCAAATACTTCCGCCATGAGTTCGAAGCCGGCATCGCGCCTACCAGCGCCGCCGTCCCGCCTCTGGCAAGGCCGATCGTAGTCGGCGCGTAAACGCTTAAAAAGGCGAAGGGTCCGTGCCCTTCGCCTTCTCGTTCGATGACGCCCTTCATGGGCTGTTTTGATTCGCACGAAAACAAGATTCCATTAGCCACGCCCGCTGACACCGGGCCAACGAAGAACTTTGAACCATGGCCACTATCCACGTAGACGGCAAAGAGCTCGAAGTCGATGGGGCAGACAACCTGTTACAGGCATGTCTGTCGCTAGGCCTCGATATCCCGTATTTCTGCTGGCACCCAGCCCTAGGCAGCGTTGGCGCTTGCCGCCAGTGCGCGGTCAAGCAGTACACCGACGCGAACGACACCCGTGGTCGAATCGTCATGTCGTGCATGACCCCCGCCACCGACGGCAGCTGGATCTCCATCGACGACGAAGAAGCGAAAGTGTTTCGCGCCAGCGTCGTTGAATGGCTGATGACCAACCACCCTCACGACTGCCCGGTCTGTGAAGAAGGCGGTCACTGCCACCTGCAAGACATGACCGTGATGACCGGTCACAACGAGCGCCGTTATCGCTTCACCAAACGCACTCACCAGAACCAGCAACTGGGCCCGTTCATTTCCCACGAAATGAACCGCTGCATCGCTTGCTACCGCTGCGTGCGCTTCTATAAGGACTACGCCGGCGGCACCGACCTCGGTGTATTCGGCGCCCACGACAACGTGTACTTCGGTCGCGTTGAAGACGGCACCCTGGAAAGCGAGTTCTCCGGCAACCTCACCGAGGTCTGCCCGACCGGTGTGTTCACCGACAAGACTCACTCCGAGCGCTACAACCGCAAGTGGGACATGCAGTTCTCGCCGAGCATCTGCCATGGCTGCTCCAGCGGTTGCAACATCTCCCCGGGCGAGCGCTACGGTGAACTGCGCCGTATCGAAAACCGTTTCAACGGTTCGGTAAACCAGTACTTCCTGTGCGACCGTGGCCGTTTCGGCTACGGCTACGTCAACCGCGAAGACCGCCCGCGTCAGCCAAAGCTGGCCAACGGCGCCAAGCTGACCCTCGACGAAGCGCTGGATAAAGCCGCCGACCTGCTGCGCGGTCGCAACATCGTCGGTATCGGTTCGCCCCGTGCCAGCCTCGAAAGCAACTACGCGTTGCGCGAACTGGTCGGCGCCGAGCATTTCTACTCCGGTATCGAAGCCGCTGAGCTGGAACGCATTCGCCTGGTCATGCAGGTGTTGAAAGACAGCCCGCTGCCGATCCCGAACATGCGCGACATCGAAGATCACGATGCGATCTTCGTGCTTGGCGAAGACCTGACCCAGACCGCTGCCCGTGTGGCACTGTCCCTGCGTCAATCGGTCAAGGGCAAGGCCGAAGACATGGCCGATGCCATGCGCGTTCAGCCTTGGCTCGACGCTGCGGTGAAGAACATCGGTCAGAACGCGCTGAACCCGCTGTTCATCGCCAGCCTGGCTGAAACCAAGCTCGACGACATCGCTGAAGAGTGCGTTCACGCGGCGCCAGACGACCTGGCCCGCATCGGTTTCGCCGTGGCTCACGCCCTCGACGCCAGCGCTCCAGCGGTTGAAGGCCTCGACACTGAAGCCCTCGAACTGGCCAAGCGCATTGCCGACGCCCTGCTCGCCGCCAAGCGTCCACTGATCATTGCCGGTACTTCCCTGGGTTCCAAAGCGCTGATTGAAGCGGCGGCGAACATCGCCAAAGCCTTGAAGCTGCGCGAGAAGAACGGTTCCATCAGCCTGATCGTGCCAGAGGCCAACAGCCTCGGCCTGGCCATGCTCGGTGGTGACTCGGTCGACGCCGCGCTGCAAGCGGTGATCGAGGGCAAGGCCGACGCCATCGTCGTGCTGGAAAACGATCTGTACACCCGCACCGACAAAGCCAAGGTTGATGCTGCCCTGAACGCCGCGAAAGTGGTGATCGTGGCGGACCATCAGAAAACCGCTACCAGCGATCGCGCGCACCTGGTTCTGCCAGCCGCCAGCTTCGCTGAAGGCGACGGTACGCTGGTCAGCCAGGAAGGCCGCGCCCAGCGCTTCTTCCAGGTCTTCGACCCGACTTACCTCGACGCGAGCATCCTGGTTCACGAAGGCTGGCGCTGGCTGCATGCCCTGCGCGCCACCCTGTTGAACCAGCCGATCGACTGGACCCAACTGGACCACGTCACCGCAGCCGTCGCCGCCAGCACGCCGCAACTGGCGCGCATCGTCGACGCCGCGCCGTCCGCCGCGTTCCGCATCAAAGGCCTGAAACTGGCGCGCGAACCTTTGCGTTACTCCGGTCGTACCGCCATGCGCGCCGACATCAGCGTGCACGAACCGCGTACCTCCCAGGATAACGACACCGCGTTCTCGTTCTCCATGGAAGGTTACTCGGGCTCGGTCGAACCGCGTCAGCAAGTGCCCTTCGCCTGGTCTCCGGGCTGGAACTCGCCGCAAGCCTGGAACAAGTTCCAGGACGAAGTCGGTGGTCACATCCGCGCTGGCGACCCGGGCACCCGCCTGATCGAAAGCACCGGTGATTCGCTGAACTGGTTCGCCAGTGTTCCGCGCGCGTTCAACCCGGCTCAAGGCACCTGGCAGGTTGTGCCGTTCTTCCACCTGTTCGGCAGCGAAGAGAACTCTTCCAAAGCCGCGCCGGTTCAGGAACGCATCCCGGCCGCTTACGTCGCTTTGGCCAAATCCGAAGCCGATCGCCTGGGTGTCAATGACGGCGCCATGCTCAGCTTGAATGTCGCGGGCCAGACCTTGCGTCTGCCGCTGCGCATCAACGAAGAGCTGGGTGCCGGCCTGGTCGCCTTGCCGGCCGGTATCGCGGGCATTCCGCCAGCGATCTTTGGCAAATCCGTTGACGATCTGCAGGAGGCAGCTCAATGACCTGGTTCACGCCTGAAGTGATTGACGTGATCATCGCGGTCCTCAAGGCCATCGTGATTCTGCTCGCCGTGGTGGTGTGCGGCGCGCTGCTGAGCTGGGTCGAGCGTCGTCTGCTCGCCCTCTGGCAGGACCGTTACGGTCCGAACCGCGTCGGCCCGTTCGGCGCATTCCAGATCGCGGCCGACATGATCAAGATGTTCTTCAAGGAAGACTGGACCCCACCGTTCGCCGATAAAGTGATCTTCACTTTGGCACCGGTCGTGGCCATGAGCGCCTTGCTGATTGCCTTCGCGATCATCCCGATCACCCCGACCTGGGGTGTGGCGGACATCAACATCGGGATCCTGTTCTTCTTCGCCATGGCCGGTCTGTCGGTCTACGCGGTGCTGTTCGCCGGCTGGTCGAGTAACAACAAGTTTGCCCTGCTCGGCAGCTTGCGGGCCTCGGCGCAAACCGTGTCGTACGAAGTGTTCATGGGCCTGTCGCTGATGGGCATCGTGATCCAGGTTGGCTCGTTCAACATGCGCGACATCGTTGAATACCAGGCGCAGAACCTGTGGTTCGTGATTCCGCAGATCTTCGGTTTCCTGACCTTCTTCATTGCCGGCGTCGCCGTGACTCACCGTCACCCGTTCGACCAGCCGGAAGCGGAGCAGGAACTGGCCGACGGTTACCACATTGAATACGCCGGCATGAAATGGGGCATGTTCTTCGTCGGCGAGTACATCGGCATCGTGTTGATTTCGGCGCTGCTGGTGACCTTGTTCTTCGGTGGCTGGCACGGTCCGTTCGGCATTCTGCCGCAGATCCCGTTCATCTGGTTTGCACTGAAAACCGCGTTCTTCATCATGTTCTTCATCCTGCTGCGCGCCTCGATCCCGCGCCCACGGTATGACCAAGTGATGGATTTCAGCTGGAAGTTCTGCCTGCCGCTGACCCTCATCAACATGCTGGTGACCGCTGCGATCGTGTTGCTCAACACGCCCGCCGTCGCGGCTCAGTGAGGATAGAGAATCATGAAGTACATTTTTGACATCGTGCATGGTTTCTTCACCCAGCTTCGCAGCCTGGTGATGATCTTCGGCCATGCCTTCCGCAAGCGCGACACGCTGCAGTACCCGGAAGAAGCCGTGTACCTGCCGCCGCGCTTTCGTGGGCGTATCGTCCTGACCCGCGACCCTGATGGCGAAGAGCGTTGTGTAGCCTGCAACCTGTGCGCCGTGGCGTGCCCGGTCGGTTGCATCTCGCTGCAGAAAGCTGAAACCGAAGACGGTCGCTGGTACCCGGACTTCTTCCGCATCAACTTCTCGCGCTGCATTTTCTGCGGCCTCTGCGAGGAAGCCTGCCCGACCACCGCGATCCAGCTGACACCGGATTTCGAGATGGCCGAGTTCAAACGTCAGGACCTGGTTTACGAGAAAGAAGATCTGCTGATCTCCGGCCCCGGCAAAAACCCTGATTACAACTTCTATCGTGTTGCAGGTATGGCGATTGCCGGGAAGCCGAAAGGCTCCGCGCAGAATGAAGCCCAGCCGATCAACGTGAAGAGCTTGCTGCCTTAAGGAAGAAAGATGGAATTCGCTTTCTATTTCGCATCGGGTATCGCTGTTGTGTCCACGCTTCGCGTGATCACCAACACCAACCCTGTGCACGCCCTGCTCTACCTGATCATTTCGCTGATCGCCGTGGCCATGACGTTCTTCGCCCTCGGCGCACCGTTTGCCGGTGTTCTGGAAGTGATCGCCTACGCTGGCGCCATCATGGTGCTGTTCGTGTTCGTGGTGATGATGCTGAACCTGGGGCCCGCCTCGGTTCAGCAAGAGCGCGTCTGGCTCAAGCCCGGCATCTGGCTCGGCCCGGTCGCCCTCGGCACCCTGCTGCTGGTTGAACTGCTGTACGTGCTGTTCAGCGACGCCAGCGGTCAGGCCATCGGCCACACCACCGTAGACGCCAAGGCCGTGGGCATCAGCCTGTTCGGCCCTTATCTGCTGGTGGTCGAACTCGCCTCGATGCTGCTGCTCGCCGCAGCCGTCACGGCGTTCCACCTGGGCCGCAACGAAGCCAAGGAGCAATGACGATGCCTGCTATCCCTCTGGAGCATGGTCTGGCGGTTGCCGGCATCCTGTTCTGCCTCGGTCTGGTCGGCCTGATGGTCCGCCGCAACATTCTCTTCGTGCTGATGAGCCTGGAGATCATGATGAATGCCTCCGCACTGGCCTTCATCGTCGCCGGTAGCCGCTGGGGTCAGCCGGATGGACAGATCATGTTCATCCTGGTGATCAGCCTGGCAGCCGCCGAGGCCAGTATTGGCCTGGCGATTCTGTTGCAGCTGTATCGCCGCTTCCACACTCTCGATATCGACGCTGCCAGCGAGATGCGCGGATGAATCTTCTCTATCTGACTTTCGTATTCCCTCTCATAGGTTTCCTGCTGCTGGCGTTCTCACGCGGCCGCCTTTCGGAAAACCTGTCGGCGCTGATTGGCGTCGGTTCCATCGGCTTGTCGGCCATCGTCACGGCTTACGTGATCTGGCAATTCAATGTCGCGCCACCTGAAGGCGGTCACTACACCCAGGTGTTGTGGCAGTGGATGGCGGTGGAAGGCTTCACGCCGAACTTTGCGCTGTACCTGGATGGTCTGTCCCTGACCATGCTCGGTGTTGTCGTCGGTGTCGGCTTCCTGATCCACCTGTTCGCGTCCTGGTACATGCGCGGTGAAGCCGGTTACTCGCGCTTCTTCGCCTACACCAACCTGTTTATCGCTAGCATGCTGTTCCTGGTCCTGGGCGATAACCTGTTGTTCCTGTACTTCGGTTGGGAAGGCGTGGGCCTGTGCTCGTATCTGTTGATCGGTTTCTACTACAGCAACCGCAACAACGGTAACGCGGCACTGAAAGCCTTCATCGTGACCCGTATCGGCGACGTGTTCATGGCCATCGGCCTGTTCATTCTGTTCGCGCAACTGGGCACGCTGAATATCCAGGAACTGCTGGTGCTGGCACCGCAGAAATTCCAGGCCGGCGACTTCTGGATGGTCATGGCCACCCTGATGCTGCTGGGCGGCGCTGTCGGTAAATCCGCGCAACTGCCGCTGCAAACCTGGCTGGCGGATGCGATGGCCGGTCCTACCCCGGTTTCGGCACTGATCCACGCCGCAACGATGGTAACCGCCGGTGTCTACCTGATCGCCCGTACCCACGGCCTGTTTGCGTTGGCGCCGGACATCCTGCACCTCGTCGGCGTTGTCGGCGGTGTGACCTTGGTACTCGCCGGTTTTGCGGCACTGGTGCAGACCGACATCAAACGTATCCTCGCCTACTCGACCATGAGCCAGATCGGCTACATGTTCCTGGCGCTGGGCGTTGGCGCATGGGATGGCGCGATCTTCCACCTGATGACCCACGCCTTCTTCAAGGCGCTGCTGTTCCTTGCGTCCGGTGCGGTGATCGTTGCCTGCCACCACGAGCAGAACATCTTCAAGATGGGCGGCCTGTGGAAGAAACTGCCACTGGCCTACGCCAGCTTCATCGTCGGCGGCGCGGCATTGTCTGCCCTGCCACTGGTGACCGCAGGCTTCTACTCCAAGGACGAAATCCTCTGGGAAGCGTTCGCCAGCGGCAACCACGGTCTGCTTTACGCAGGTCTGGTCGGCGCGTTCATGACCTCGCTGTACACCTTCCGCCTGATCTTCATCGCGTTCCACGGTGAAGCGAAGACCGAAGCCCACGCCGGTCACGGCATCGCTCACTGGCTGCCACTGTCGGTGCTGATCGTCCTGTCGACCTTCGTCGGCGCGATGATCGTTCCGCCGCTGCACGGCGTACTGCCGGAAAGCGTCGGCCATGCCGGCGGCGAAGCCAAGCACAGTCTGGAAATCGCTTCGGGCGCCATTGCCCTGGCCGGTATCCTGCTGGCCGCGCTACTGTTCCTCGGCAAGCGTCGTTTCGTCACTGCAATCGCCAACAGCGGTATCGGCCGCTTCCTTTCGGCCTGGTGGTTCGCTGCCTGGGGCTTCGACTGGATCTACGACAAACTGTTCGTCAAGCCATACCTTGCGATCAGCCACGCACTGCGCAGAGACCCGCTCGACCAGACCATCGGTCTGATCCCGCGTATGGCCAAAGGCGGTCACACCGCTCTGAGCCGTACCGAAACCGGTCAACTGCGTTGGTACGCGGCATCGATGGCAGCCGGCTCCGTGCTGGTCATCGGCGCCATCGTGCTGGTAGCGGTCTGAATATGAACCTTGCGAACTTGCGAAAGGAATTGAGCCCGTCATGATTCTGCCTTGGCTAATCCTGATCCCCTTCATCGGCGGCCTGCTGTGCTGGATGGGTGAGCGCTTCGGCGCTACCCTCCCCCGCTGGATTGCGCTGTTGACCATGACCCTGGAACTCGCGCTCGGCCTCTGGCTGTGGGCCCACGGTAATTATTCATTTGCTCCGGCGCCTGGCGCCGATCCGACCTGGGCGCTTGAGTTCAAGCACATCTGGATCGAGCGCTTCGGCATCAGCGTGCACCTGGCCCTCGACGGCCTGTCGCTGCTGATGATCCTGCTGACCGGTCTACTGGGTATCCTCTCGGTACTCTGCTCGTGGAAAGAGATCCAGCGTCACGTTGGCTTCTTCCACTTGAACCTGATGTGGATCCTGGGCGGTGTCGTCGGCGTGTTCCTCGCCCTCGACCTGTTCATGTTCTTCTTCTTCTGGGAAATGATGCTGGTGCCGATGTACTTCCTCATCGCGCTCTGGGGTCACAGCTCTTCGGACGGCAAGAAAACCCGGATCTACGCGGCGACCAAGTTCTTCATCTTCACTCAGGCGTCCGGCCTGATCATGCTGGTGGCGATCCTGGGTCTGGTACTGGTCAACTTCAACGACACCGGCGTGATTACCTTCAACTACGCCGACCTGTTGAAAACCAAGATGTCGCTCACCACCGAGTACATCCTGATGCTCGGCTTCTTCATCGCCTTCGCGGTCAAGTTGCCAGTCGTACCGTTCCACTCCTGGTTGCCTGACGCTCACGCCCAGGCGCCAACAGCAGGTTCGGTCGACTTGGCCGGTATCTTGTTGAAGACTGCTGCTTACGGTCTGCTGCGTTTCGCCCTGCCGCTGTTCCCGAATGCCTCGGCCGAGTTTGCGCCGATCGCCATGACCCTGGGTCTGATCGGGATCTTCTACGGTGCGTTCCTGGCCTTTGCACAAACCGACATCAAGCGTCTGATTGCCTACTCCTCCGTTTCCCACATGGGCTTCGTGTTGATCGGCATCTACTCCGGCAGCCAACTGGCGCTGCAGGGTGCGGTGATGCAGATGCTGGCGCACGGTCTGTCGGCCGCGGCACTCTTTATCCTCAGCGGTCAGCTGTACGAGCGCACCCACACCCGCGACATGCGTGAAATGGGTGGCCTGTGGTCGAAGATCGCTTACCTGCCGGCCATCAGCCTGTTCTTCGCGGCCGCGTCCCTGGGCTTGCCGGGCACCGGTAACTTCGTCGGTGAGTTCCTGATCCTGATCGGCTCGTTCCCTGGCGCCCCATGGATCACCATCATCGCGACGTCCGGCCTGGTGTTCGGTTCGGTCTACTCGCTGATCATGATCCACCGTGCCTACTTCGGCCCGGCCAAATCGGACGCGGTGTTGCATGGCATGGACGGTCGCGAACTGATCATGGTGGTCGGTCTGGCGGCATTGCTGATTTACATCGGCGTGTACCCGCAACCGTTCCTCGATACCTCTGCTGCGACGATGCATGGCGTGCAGCAATGGCTCGGCACCGCCTTCACTCAACTCGCTTCGGCCCGGTAAGAGCGCTATGGAATTCACGACTCAACACTTTATCGCGCTTGCGCCGTTGTTGATCACCAGCGCCACGATCATCGTGGTGATGCTGGCGATTGCCTGGCGCCGCAACCACTCGCAGACCTTCCTGATTTCCGTGGCGGGTCTGAACCTGGCGTTGCTGTCGATCCTGCCAGCCCTGAAGGTCGCGCCTCTGGCCGTGACCCCGTTGCTGCAGATCGACAGCTTCGCTTGCCTGTACATGGCGCTGATCCTGGTCGCCACCCTCGCCTGTGTGACCCTCGCCCACGCCTACCTCGGCGATGGCGGTTCGGGTTACCCGGGCAACCGTGAAGAACTTTACCTGCTGATCCTGATGGCCGCCGCCGGTGGCCTGGTCCTGGTCAGCGCGCAGCACCTGGCCGGGTTGTTCATCGGTCTGGAACTGCTCTCGGTGCCGGTCTACGGTCTGGTGGCTTACGCCTTCTTCAACAAGCGCTCGCTGGAAGCAGGTATCAAGTACATGGTGCTGTCGGCTGCCGGTTCCGCGTTCCTGTTGTTCGGTATGGCCCTGCTGTACGCCGACTCCGGCAGCCTGAGCTTCGTCGGTATCGGCCAGGCTCTCGCGGCTACGGGTCTGCCAAGCTCCCTGGCGCAACTGGGCCTGGGCATGATGTTGATCGGTCTGGCGTTCAAGCTGTCGCTGGTACCGTTCCACCTCTGGACACCGGACGTTTACGAAGGTGCTCCGGCACCGGTGGCCGCGTTCCTGGCCACCGCGTCCAAAGTCGCTGTGTTCGCGGTAATGGTGCGTCTGTTCCAGATCTCGCCAGCGGCAAGCAGCGGTGTGCTGAGCGACGTGCTGACCATCATCGCCATCGCGTCAATCCTGTTCGGTAACCTGCTGGCCCTGACCCAGAGCAACCTCAAGCGTCTGCTGGGTTACTCGTCCATCGCTCACTTCGGTTACCTGCTGATCGCCCTGGTGGCGAGCAAGGGTCTGGCCGTGGAAGCCATCGGCGTGTACCTGGTCACCTACGTCATCACCAGCCTCGGCGCGTTCGGCGTGATCACGCTGATGTCCTCGCCGTACAACGGCCGTGACGCGGACGCCCTGTACGAATACCGCGGCCTGTTCTGGCGCCGTCCGTACCTGACCGCCGTGCTGACCGTGATGATGCTGTCCCTGGCCGGTATCCCGCTGACCGCGGGCTTCATCGGCAAGTTCTACATCATCGCTACCGGTGTCGAGTCGCACCAATGGTGGCTGGTCGGTTCCCTGGTACTGGGCAGCGCCATCGGCGTCTTCTACTACCTGCGCGTGATGGTCACCCTGTACCTGATCGAGCCGAACCTGCGTCGCCACGATGCGCAACTGCACTGGGAACAACGTGCAGGCGGCGTGATGCTGCTGGCCATCGCGCTGGTGGCATTCTTCCTCGGCGTCTACCCACAACCGCTGCTGACTCTGGTTCAGCAGGCAGGTCTGACGGGCTGATCGCTCGGCGATATCTGGCTACAAACAAAAACGGCACCTTCGGGTGCCGTTTTTGCGTTTTGGGGGATTGCTCTCCCCTTTCTCGGAAAGGGACTTCAACCACATCGGCATCGACTGACATCCGGTTGCCGTTGCTGAGCGCTAAGGTGGGTGAAGAGCTAATCAGGAGCATCCAATGAAGCTAGACATTCTTTCGAGATCGGATAGTGGTTTCGAATTGACCACTCACTCGCCACATAACAGTTTGACCTATCGTCCTCTCGCCTTTGCCGCCTCCAAAGATTCTGGCTATATTTGTCCAGAATATGCGGGAGAAATTATGATCATCGTTCCGTTAGCCGAAGCGAAAAACAATTTGTCCAAGCTCGTCGATGACGCAGCAGCCGGACAGATCATCACCATTGCTAAACATGGTCGAGCCCTTGCCCGACTGGTTCCAGTGGGAAAATCCTCAGCACGCCGTATCGGCGCAATGAAAGGTAAGCTGATCCTGCCTGAAGACTTTGATGCACCGCTGTCGGTCGAAATGCTGGATGCCTTCGAAGGAACTCAAGAATGAGGGTTCTGCTCGATACTCACATTCTGCTTTGGACGCTCGGCGATGACCCCAAGCTATCTGGCAAAGCCAGAAAGCTCATTGAAAACGCTGCTGACATTTACATCAGTGCAGCGACATTCTGGGAAATGGCGATCAAGGTTGGACTGGGAAAGCTAAACGTTGACCTGGAGGAAATCCGGCAGTACAGCCTCGAAAGCGGCTTCATCGAACTGCCAGTAACCTCAGAACACGCCATAGCAGTGAAAGACCTCGAACATCACCACCGTGACCCATTCGACCGGCTGATTGTTGCAACCGCCATGACGGAACCCATGAAGCTACTCACCGCCGATCCATTGGTTGCCAGGTATACAGATTTAGCAATTTTGGTCTAACCGGACCGCACTCCCCCCACTCCTGCCCGACATCCAGAATTCCCTCGCGGATGAATCACCTGCGTCCTACATCCCGATCCTGCCTTTGACTTTAACGTAATGACTTGACCGAATTGGCAGGCACAGCAGCCTTGACCTATTCGATTCTTGTGAAAGAAATATACGCAGGGCACCTTCGGGTGCCGTTTTTGCGTTTGTGGGATTTGTTACTGCTGCCCTCCCCCTCCTTCTGCAATTCCCGAAAGCTCTCGCGGGATTGTCGGTTCCCATGAAAATGCTAAATCTCTTGGAGTCCTTCGTGGGTGCCCTTTTATTGCCCAACCTGTGGCGCGCGGATAAATCGGATTTCCCCTACACCTAAAACAGAATCACCCGGCATTTAAAATTGAGGCTGCTCGCCAAAGTCCCCCGATTTACGAATCGGGACACGAACGTGACTAGACTCATCCCCAAAAGCGAACTCCATGGCCAACGTAGTCAACTACTCGACCCTTACCAAACCATGGAAGAGTTCCGGCAGGCTCTGAATCGCCCCGACGAGCTGCCTGGCTTCGACGATCTGCTAAACGCGTTGGGCCTTCATCGCTCCAACTACCTGCAAGGTGTCAACCAACGAAAACTCATTGATGCGGTCAGTAACGGTGACTGGGCATTGGTAAAGCCGCGTGTTACTGCGGATAACGGCGGTGCCTCCTGGAACGCCTTCAAACCCAAAACCGAGCCAGCACCCGCACAGCATCTGGTACAAGAACATGCCTTCACCCTGCCCAAACCGGCAGAGTCCGGCTTCCACATCGTCCAGACACCCATGACCCTCGAAGCGCTGGAACGCTCGCTGTACGAAATCACACCCAGTGATGTGCTGCGCCGCGAGTTCCGCTCGCTCAATCGCCACCTCGGTGAACACGTAAAACCGGGGCAAATGGTCATTTTCAGCGACTCGCGCAACTACATGTGCCGACGCGAAGAGGCACAGATGATGGCGGCTGCGGAAAAAGTTAATGAAGCGCTGAAAGATCTGACGGATGAAGAGGCTTCGTTCATGGTTGAGCATCATGAGGTGATTGAGCCGTTTTTGGGCGTCTCTTCCGGAGCGTTGGGTGTAGCGTCGTTTATGGTGGGTCAGCAGATGGAAACGCTTAAGAACACGCTTAAAGAACTGGAGCGGTTACACATGGAGCAGTACCGCCAGTATGGCCATCTGAAATCCCCGGATTTTTTTGCGAAACGCAAAAGGCTGATGGCGAAACTGGATGCAGGTTTAGGGCCTTTGGTTCGAAAAGCGACAGGTATTCCAGATCATCCCAAGCTCAAACGCGCACTAGGCTTGTCCACGCGACGGATGGTTCACAACTGGAGCAAGGCTGGAGCACCGACTCAAATGCCGGGTTATGCGACTCATATCGAAGGCGTGGCGCGAGCGTCTAAATACATCAAAGCCGGCGGTTATGTGGCGATTGGTCTAGGTGCTGGTTCAGCGGCAATGAAGATTCACGAGGCATGTCGCACCGGACGCGAGGAGGAATGTCGTCAGGCAAAATATGTGGAGGGCTCGAAACTATCTGGAAACGTTGCAGGCGGAATGATTGCTAGCCGACTGGCGCCAATTGTTGCACAAATGACCTGTGCTGCGATTGGGGTGGGAACAGTGGGTACTGGAGGATTAGCGTGCATGCTTGTTGTGAGCGGTATGCTTGCCGCACAAATGGGAGATAGCGGTGGTCAAGCCGGAGAATTTATCGGCGAAAAACTGTACGAGGTGAACCAGCAATGACCTTTGACCAATTAATTGGCTTATCCGGAGCCCCACTTTTTGTATTGTTTTTTTTGAACTACTTGTTTTCAGCTTACGTAGCAACCCACAAACTAGAAGAAATTCAAAGCCACCTCGCTAACTCTCGCTTCGTCGCATCTCATCGAGGAGATAAAAGTACTGCGTTTATTTTCAAAGTAGGAAGTCTGGAAATTGCATATGCTCTATTAACCTTAAAATTCTTTCGCAATATGGATCCAGGTTCCATTGACGAGGTAGAAAACTTTCCAAAAAAATTGCGCCCTTGGGTAGTCATTCCCGGCCACATCAATGCATTTTGTATCTTGTGGTTTTTTTTAATCCTAGTCTGGATCAATGTTAAGGGTTTTCTGTGATTGCCCCTCATCTTCAGGTCGTCTATCTCTCGAATGCTTGGTTATTCTTTTCTAGGTAATTGCGTGATCTATCTCGGCGGAACCCTCTTTGGGGTATTTGCCTGACAGCAGCGAAACCGATTATCAGCCTTTCAATAAAAACGCGGCCCTTCTGCGCCGCGTTTTTTGTGTCTTCTCAGTCCCGCTGATCAGCCAGCGGGGTCGACGTATCCAACGCCTTGTTCATCGCCAGTTCACCCAACATTATGTCGAATGCTCTCACCGCACGGGTCGACTTGTCCTACAGGTGTTTTTACAACCGGCGTCTACCGTTGAAATCGGGAACGAAAAGGATGGCTTCGATGCCTTGACCAATTCGATTATCGAGACAACACTATACGTAGGTAGCGTACAGAACATGGATGCTCTTTTTATCGAATTACGTATGTTTCAGAAACATCGAGACGATTACCTGGATGACGATCTGTTTCGCAGCTTTCAACTGGAGTTGCTGAGGAATCCGGAAGCGGGCGATCTCATTGAGGACACCGGTGGGCTGCGCAAAATCCGCTTCTGCGATCAACGACGAGGCAAGGGCAAGCGCAGCGGATTACGGGTGATTTATTACTGGTGGTCAGGCTTCGATCAATTCTGGCTGTTCACCGTGTACAACAAAAACGAGCAAGACGACCTGTCGCCCTCCCAGAAAAAAATTTTCAGACAAGCGCTGGAAAGAGAAATCAATACGAGATCCCACTATGAAACGTGACATTTTTTCCGAACTGATGGATGGCCTCGAAGCCCTGGCGGATGAGCGCCAAGGCAAAATCACTTTGCGAACCCACAAGGTTCAGTTGCCAAAACTGGTGCCCATCACTGCAGAGGAAGTGGTAGCCATCCGCCAACAGCTCAACCTCTCCCGGTCTGTATTTGCGATGTATCTGCGCACCAACACCCGAACCCTCGAGAACTGGGAGCAGGGACGGGCAATACCCAATGCCCAAGCCACGACACTGATCCGTCTGGTTGAGCGTTTTCCGCAGACCATCGAACAGCTCGCGGCGCTGACTTGAGTCGCCGCGCGCTGTACCCGCGCACATGACGAAATTGTAATAACCCCATCACCTTGGCGTTATCCGCAGATTGCAACGATGTCACCCGGCGACCACGCGGGTGGGCCCAGCCCTCCCGTCGAACAATAAAACCCACGCCGAAGAACGTTCCAGTTCTGCCGATCCCAAGGAGTGCTTGATGGTTAACAATACAAAAATGTCGATGGCGGCTTTAGCCGTGGTGGTCGGTTCGGGGCCGACCCTGGTGTTTGCGGAAGATAAAGCCGAGGGGTTTATCGAGGGCAGCAGCCTGACGCTGCTCAACCGCAACTACTACTTCAATCGTGATCACCGTGACGGCCAGTCCAGTCCCACCGGCAACGGTTATTCCGAAGCCTGGGCCCACGCCATCATCAGCAAGTTTGAATCCGGGTTTACGCAAGGCACAGTCGGGGTGGGTGTCGATGCGTTTGCGATGATCGGGTTGAAGCTTGATACCGGTGACGGCCGCAACGGAGGCCGCAGTTCGTTTGACGTACTGCCGGTCAACAGTGAAGGTCAGGCGCGGGACGAATACACCAAGGTCGGGGGCGCCGCGAAAGTGCGGGCCTTTGATACGGTGGTTAAAGTGGGCGATGTCTTTCCCGCCAACCCGGTCGTCGCGGCGGGCGACTCCAGGCTGCTGCCGGAAAGCTTCCGGGGTGTCACGGCCACCAATACCAGTATCGAAGGCCTGTCAGTACAGGGCGGTCGCCTGCATGCGATGAGCCAACCGGTTTCCAGCAACATGCGCGAAAACTTCGCGACGTTCTACGCGGGCCCGGTCAATTCGCCGTGGATTGGCTACTTCGGTGGCGACTACGCACTCAACAACAACCTCAGCTTCAGTCTGTATTCCAGTCGTCTCAAGGATGCCTGGAATCAATACTACGCAGGCAGCGCCTGGACTTACCCGCTGTCGGATGACCTGTCGTTGTTCGGCGGCCTGAACTATTACAAGGCTGTCGACGAAGGCAAACAGTTGCTTGGCGAATTCGACAACAACATCTGGAGCGGTCGGATCGGCGTGAAGCTTGGCGCGCACTCCGTGGCCCTCTCGCACCAGCGCAACAACGGCAATGACGACTTCGATTATCTGCGCCAGTCCGATTCGATCTTCCTCGACAACTCCATTCAGTACAGCGACTTCAACTCGCCCAAGGAGCGTTCCTGGATGGTGCGGTACGACCTCGACATGAGCAGCTACGGCGTGCCGGGGTTGTCATTCATGACCCGCTACGCCCGTGGCACCGACGCCGACTATTCCAACGCCAACGCCGTGTACATGCGCCGCGGTGCCGACAGCAATCCGCTGACCGACCAGAAGCGCTGGGAGCGCGACATCGAAGTCAAATACGTGGTGCAGAGCGGCTCGTTGAAAGACATGTCACTGCGCCTGCGTCAGGCCAATACCCGCGCCACCGCGTTCGAGTCGGACCTGGATGAAGTGCGAGTGATTGTCGAATACCCGCTGGCCATTCTCTGACTTCTCTGTTGATGCACATTCACCTTTAGAAGCTCCTTGCTCCTTTGGTAAGAGGTGAATCCTTTGGCGTCCTTCGGGGCGCCTTTTTTTTTGACCCCGCCAGACAACCCCCATAAAAAACCCGACTCATTCAACATGAACCGGGCTATTGGACTATCACATTTCTCAACCACCGCGCTGACGGCAATCCCCCGCCACGCTGTACTTGATTGTATTCAGTTGCCCCTGTGAATCTTCATAAGTCATGGCGGTGGGCACCACAGCACATGCCGCCGCCGGCCGCACAACGCTCACTACCTTGACCACATCAAGTTTCATCCCGTATTCATAGTCTTTAACCACCGGCGCGCGCTTGCCCCGGTCGGCGGCGTATTGCTCCATGGCTGTGGCGTTGGCACTGAGCATTTTCTCGAATGTCCTGTCACCGCCGCCTTCAGCAAATACATTCAGGGACATCGCCATCACCCCGGTGAACACAATCGACTTGATCAATTTCATAGCCTCTACCCTCAAAACAGACTCATAAAAAAGCCCATCATCAGCACTCGATGACGGGCTTGTTCAAGTGCGGCACGCTTACAAGTCTTGGGTCTTGCCCCCCTTTTTTTCATTTGTGACGACAGGATCACGCGCCTGTTCTTTGGCGACGAACAGCTCCATCGAGCGGTCATTGGACGCCATCATTTTTTTGAAGGTTCTGTCGCCGCCGCCTTCAGCCATGGCCAGAGAAGACATCATCAACGCCGCCGCAAACGCACTCACTTGTGCAAATTTCATATTGATTCCTCGTTTAATTAACTAACGGAATCAGGGTAACAATCCGAACCTATCGCCATGGTGGCGGGCAAATTACATATCCGTTATGTGGCACAAAACCTGTGGGAGCGAGCCTGCTCGCGATGACTCAATAACATTCACCATCATTGTTACTTGACCCACCGCTTTCGCGAGCAGGCTCGCTCCCACAGGGAAGAACTATGTAGCGGGTGTTAAGTCCTCCTCACGGCGATGCGCCAGCTGATACAGCGCAGGCAATATCAGCAGCGTCAGAATCGTTGAAGACAAAATCCCGCCAATTACCACAGTCGCCAGCGGACGCTGTACCTCAGCCCCTGTGCCCGTCGCCAGGGCCATTGGAATGAAGCCCAATGACGCCACCAGCGCCGTCATCAACACAGGTCGTAGACGTGTCAGTGCACCTTCGGTAATCGCTTCGCCAAGTGAGCGCCCCTCCTCCCGAAGATTGCGGATGAACGCGATCATCACCAGACCGTTGAGCACTGCCACGCCCGATAGCGCAATGAATCCGACGCCTGCAGAAATCGACAGGGGAATGTCACGCAACCACAACGCCATGACGCCACCGGTCAACGCGAACGGAATCCCGGTGAACACCAACAAGCCGTCCTTGAGGTTGTTGAACATCATGAACAGCAGACCGAACACCAGCAACAGGGCGACCGGCACCACGATCTGCAGCCGCTTGGCCGCCGACTGCAATTGCTCAAACTGCCCGCCCCAGCTCGTCCAGTAACCGGCCGGAATCTCGACACCCTGCTCGATCGCAGCGCCGGCTTCTTTGACGAACGAGCCAATATCGCGCCCACGGACGTTGGCGCTGACGATCACCAGACGCTTGCCGTTTTCGCGACTGACTTGATTCGGCCCGAGCACCAGATCGAGGCTGGCGACCTCCTTGAGGGCGATAAAGCCGATCTGACCGGCACTGCCGTTGAGCGGCGCCGGCACCGGAATCAGCAGCGCCGACAAGCCCTCGATGTCCTTGCGCATGGCATCGGACAGTCGCACTACCATGTCGAAACGCCGGTCGCCCTCATACAACGTTCCGGCCTGACGCCCACCGACCGCCACTGCAATGGTGTCCTGCACATCGCCGACGTTGAGCCCGTAACGCGACGCCCTTTCGCGATCAATGTTGATCGTCAGCACCGGCAGGCCGGTGGTTTGCTCGACCTTGACCTCGGACGCACCGTTGACCTTCTGCATGGCGGCGGCGATCTTTGCCGCCGTGGCGTTGAGTACGGCCATGTCATCACCGAACACTTTTACCGCCACGTCACTGCGCACGCCGGAAATCAGCTCGTTGAAGCGCAACTGGATCGGCTGGGACAGTTCGTAGTTGCTGCCCGGCAGCGTCGCGGCGGCTTTTTGCAATTCGGCCATCAGGGTTTCGCGGGATTTGCCCGGATCCGGCCATTGCTCCTTGGGCTTGAGCATCACGTAGCTGTCGGAGATGTTTGGCGGCATCGGATCGGAAGCGATTTCGGCGGTGCCGGTGCGAGCGAAGACACGCTCGACTTCCGGCACTTTGGCGAGGATCAGGGTTTCCAGTCGCTGCTGCATGTCCACCGATTGCGTGAGGCTGGTACCCGGCACACGCAAGGCTTGCAGGGCGAAATCGCCCTCGCTGAGGCTGGGTACAAACTCGCTGCCCAAGCGGCTGGTCACTGCACCACTGAGCGCAATCACCCCGAGCGCCATGCCCACGGCCAGCGCCCGGTGGCTCATTACCCAGGTCAGCGCCGGCGCGTACATCCGACGTGCACCGCGCATCACCACACCTTCCTGCTCCTTGATCTTGCCAGTCACAAACAGTGCGATGGCCGCAGGGACGAAGGTCACCGACAACAACATGGCCCCCAACAGCGCAATCACCACGGTGAACGCCATGGGGTGGAACATTTTCCCTTCGACTCCGCTCAGGGCAAAGATCGGCAGGTACACGACCATGATGATCAACTGGCCGAAAATCAGCGGTCGGCGCGCCTCTTTCGCCGCTGCAAACACTTCGTGAAAGCGCTCGGAACGGGTCAGCAAGCGCCCGTGATGCTGCTGCGCGTGGGCCAATCGGCGCAGGGTGTTTTCGACGATCACCACTGCGCCATCGACGATGATGCCGAAGTCGAGCGCGCCGAGGCTCATCAGGTTGGCGCTGACCTTGTTGCTGAACATGCCGGTGAAAGTGAACAGCATCGACAGCGGAATCACCATCGCGGTAATCAGCGCCGCACGGATGTTGCCGAGGAACAGGAACAAAATCGCGATCACCAGAATCGCACCTTCCACCAGGTTCTTCTTCACCGTGGCGATCGCCTTGTCCACCAGGTGCGTGCGGTCATACACGGGAACGGCGATCACGCCTTTGGGCAAGGAGCGGTTGATCTGCTCGAGTTTGGCGGCCACCGCCCGGGAAACTGACCGGCTGTTTTCGCCGATCAGCATGAACACCGTACCGAGCACGACTTCGCGACCGTTTTCAGTGGCGGCGCCGGTACGCAGCTCGCGGCCGATGTCCACGGCCGCGACGTCCTTTACCCGGATCGGCGTGCCATCGACATTGGCCATGACGATGTTGGCGATGTCCTCGGTGCTCGCCACCTGACCCGGCGCACGAATCAGCAACTGCTCGCCACTACGCTCGATGTAACCGGCACCGACGTTGGCATTGTTGCGCTCCAGCGCCGTCACCAGATCGGTCAACGTCAGCTTGTAGGCGGCCAGCCGTTTCGGGTCGGGAGCGATCTGATACTCCTTGGCGAACCCACCAATGGTGTTGATCTCGGCGACACCGGGAACATTGCGCAACTGTGGCTTGATGATCCAGTCTTGAATCACCCGCAGATCGGTGGGCGTGTAGGCACTGCCATCATCCTTGAGCGCGCCTTCCTGCGCTTCCACCGTCCACAGGAATATCTCGCCCAGACCGGTGGAAATCGGCCCCATCAGTGTTTCAACGCCCTCGGGCAATTGTTCTTTGGCGACCTGCAAACGCTCGTTGACCAATTGCCGGGCAAAGAACAGATCGGTGCCGTCCTTGAAAATTACCGTGACCTGCGACAACCCCGAACGTGACAGCGAACGGGTCTGTTCCAGCGCCGGCAAGCCGGCCATCGCGGTTTCAATCGGGAAGGTGATGCGCTGTTCGGTTTCCAGCGGTGAGAACCCGGCCGCGCCGGTGTTGATTTGCACCTGGACGTTGGTGATGTCCGGCACGGCGTCGATAGGCAACTTTTGGTAGCTGGCGATGCCGAGGCCGGCCATTAGCAGAACGGCGAGCAGCACGATGATGCGCTGCTCAATGGCAAACTGAATCAGGCGTTCGAACATGAGAACCTTCTCGTCGAGATTGCGGATCAGTGGGAATGTTCAGCCGAGGCTTTACCCAGTTCCGATTTGAGAATGAAGCTGCCGGCGCCGGCGACTTGCATACCGGACTCCAGCCCTTGGGTGATTTCCACGTGACCGGCCGCGCGACTGCCCAACTCCACCGGCTGCGCCTTGAAGCCGTCGGCGGTGCGCACGAATACCGTGGGTTTGTCCTCCACGGTCTGGATCGCGGTTTCGGGCACAGCGACCCGCGCTTGTCGGCTGTCGGTCGCGACCAGTGCGGTCACAAACAACCCGGGACGCCACGCGCCTTGCGGGTTGGCCAGGGTCACCCGAACCGTCGCGGTGCGCGTCTGTTCTCCCAGCAAACTGCCGACGTAGGACACGGTGCCGGCGACTTCGGCGTTCAGTTCCGGGGCGCTGACGGTGACCGGTTTGCCCACCTGCACCTTGTTCAGATCCTTGGGCGAAACACCGAACGTCACCCACACCCGGGACAGGTCCGAAAGTGTGAAGGCGTTGCTGGTTTCGTCGACCACCTCCCCCGGTGTCAGGTGTTTTTCCACCACCACGCCGTCGAACGGCGCACGCAGCTCATAACGATTGCCCCCGCTGGCGACGACACTGCCGCTGAGTACGCTGATTTTCTGCCGGGCATTGTTCACGGCGATTTCTGCTTCTTCCAGCGCTTGCCGGGCCTGGAGGAAATCCTGCTCGGCAGAGATTTTGTCCTGCCACAACCGGCGCTCACGCTCGTAAGTGGTACGCGCCAGCGCCAGGCGCCGTTGCGCAGCCGCCTGCTCGCTGCGCTGATCGGAGATCTGCTGACTGGCGATTACCGCCAGTAACTGACCTTTTTTCACCGCCTGCCCGAGGTTGACCTGCACCGACTCGACCACCCCCGGCACACGCGGCACCACGTGCGCCGTGCGGTCTTCGTCGAAGCGCACTTCGCCGGGGAATGGCATCCCGAGGCTGATGTCCTGCGCACGGGCCTCGGCCAGCTGAATATCCGCCGCGGCGATCTGCTCGGCGCTCAACTCAATGTGCCCCTCTTCGGCATGCTCGCCCTCGGCGGCGGCGCCTTCTTCGGCGTGATTGGCATGCTCAGAGGCTTCATCGGCGTGCGCGTCGATGGACGCGTTGCCGGTCCACATCGAACCGATGCCGATGCCCAAAGCCAAGGTCGCCGCAGCGACCGCTATCAATTTTTTATCCATGGAAACTCCTCTGCGTCAGGCCATCGCGCAGTGATCAAAAAGATGAAATTCAGGGGATGACGGCGAGGTCGCCGAAAATGCGTTCGATGCGTACACGGGCGTCCGTTGCTTCGCTGACGGCCTGGATGTACTGGCTGCGGGCGTTGATGAGGGTGCGCTGGGCGTCGAGCACGTCGAGGAAACCGAACTTGCCCATTTCGAAGCCGCGCGTGGCGCTGTCCACCGCGCTTTGCGCGGCGGGCAGAATGGTCTGATTGAACGCCTGAACTTCGCCATTAGCGGTCTGCCACTGCGCCAAAGTGGTCTGGATTTCCGTGCGCAAACGCAGCTCGGTGGCGTTGCGCAGATCCCGCGCCTGATCGCTGCGTCGCGCTGCCGCCAGCACGTTGCCCTGATTGCGGTTGAACAACGGGATTGGCATCGACATCCCGACCACGTTGACCCGCTCGCGCTCGGTTTCGCTGTATTGGCTGCCGATGCTGACGGTGAGATCGGGAATACGCTGGGACTTTTCCAGCCCTAAAGATGCCTCGCGCTGGTCGATCTGCAACGTGGCCAGACGCAACTCGGCGGTCTCATTCAGGCGTTCAAGCAAGCGCGTGGGCGGCGGCACGGCAGGCATGTTTTGCGCGGCCGTCTGCACCGTGGTCGAGGTTGGCAGCGACGCGCCCATGACCTGCGCCAATTGTTGGTAGGCGTTGGCCTGATCGCGCTCGGCACGGCTCAGTTCAAGGCGCACTTCGGAAAGTTGCACCTGCGCTCGCGTGCCTTCGACCGGCGACGATTTGCCGGCGTCGATACGCCCCTTCGCCACCCGCAAACCGTGTTCGGCCAGCGCTATTGATTGGCGGGACAACTGCAAGCGTTGCTGCGCCGTTTGGGCACTGTTGAACGCCTGAATCACATCGGCGCGCAAGGCATTGCGCTTGCGCTCCAGCTCGATCCCGGCGGCATCCTGCGCACGGCTGGCGACGTCGATCCGTGCCCCGCGTTTGCCGCCCAGTTCTATCGGCTGGCTGAGCATCACCGTGGTGGTGCGTGAGTTGCGCCGGGTGTCTTCGGCCTCCCACGACACTTCGGGGTTAGGCATCAGACCAGCCTGTTTGCGATCACCCTCGGCGATGCCGATTTCCCACTGCGCGGCGGCCAGATCCGGGTTGCCGGCGAAGGCTGTTTGCAAGGCTTGGTCGAGGGTCAGGGTCGAGGCTTGCGCAAGACCCGCGCCGGCCAGCAACGCCATGCTGCTGGCGATTAAAAACCGCTTTTTCAGGCGCGATCGCGCCGTCAGTTCTAATAAACCGGGCAAGGGAGGAGTTCCTTTTTAAATAATGCCGCCACGGTAGAGTTTTGAACTTATCGACAAGGTGACTGGAACATTACAAATCCGTTATCCACGGTGGCGGAAGTTGTTTTGCTCTAGGATGCTAAGTGCAAGTGGGATTACCGCAATACATGGAAACAAATACACGGTAGTTATCCGCTGAACAGCACTTGCCTGAATCAAAGTCATGGGAATTTCAGCTTTTTGCTGCGACAGGCTGTCGCGGACAGCCGATTTAAAGGCCTCAACCGTTGACTCTGTAGCCACTTCAGCCTTTACCGTGCACGCCACTCAGTTATTGAATCCAGTCCGGAAGCCCTTACAAAAACAACAACTTTCCCGACCACCTTAATTAAATATCCATTAAATAAAAGTGGTGATAATCATGCGAATCCTTGTCGTCGAGGACGAGCTTAAAGCTGCCGAATACTTGCATCAGGGTCTGACGGAAAGTGGTTATATCGTCGACCACGCGGCAACCGGTGCCGATGGTTTGCATCTGGCGCAACAGCAGGCGTATGACGTGGTGATTCTGGACGTCAACCTACCGGAACTGGATGGCTGGGGCGTGCTGGAACAGCTGCGGCGCACCCACTCGACACGGGTGATGATGCTCACCGCACGCGGGCGTCTGGCCGACAAGATTCGCGGCCTGGATCTGGGTGCCGATGACTATCTGGTGAAGCCGTTCGAGTTCCCGGAGTTGTTGGCACGAGTGCGTACGCTGATGCGGCGCAGCGAAAACATCCCGGTGCCGCAGGTACTTAAAGTCGCCGACCTGGAACTCGATCCCGGCCGTCATCGCGCCTTTCGTGGCGAGCAGCGCATCGACCTGACCACCAAGGAATTCGCCCTGCTGCATCTGCTGATGCGCCAGTCCGGCGAGGTGCTGACCCGCACGCAGATCATCTCGCTGGTGTGGGACATGAATTTCGACTGCGACACCAACGTGGTCGAAGTGTCGATCCGTCGATTGCGGGCGAAGATCGACGACCCGTTCGACAACAAGTTGATCCACACCCTGCGCGGTGTCGGCTATGTGCTGGAGGCGCGGGAATGAAGCCGGCGAGCCTGTCGATGCGCCTGGGTCTGACGGTGAGTATTCTCGGCGCACTGTTGGTGGTGTTTCTGGCGATCCTTGCGTATTTCGCCCTGACCCATGAGCTGAATGCGCTGTCCCGGGACAGTCTGGAAAAGAAGATGGCCCAGGTCGAGCACAGCCTGTCGCTGTACGTCGATGCCAATGAAGTCAGTGGAAAGCCGCACATCCTGCTCGATCAGGTCATGGGGCATGACAACCTGACGCTGACGGTTTATGACCGCTCAAACCTGCGCTCGCCACTGCTTAAATCCGGCTCGGGCCTGACTGATCCACGGGTTGAACTGAAAGCCGTGCGAGCCACCAACGATCAGTTGACCTACTCCGACAGCACCGACGCTGAAGGCAAGAAATTCCTCACGGCCTCGAAGTTGATTCGTCTCAAGGACGGCAGCAGCGTGCCGGTGTTGCTATCGATGGATAACGCCCACGATCAGGCGCTGCTTAGCGCTTACCTGCGCTCGACGCTGATTGCCTTGCCGCTGTTGCTGATTTTTATCGGCCTCAGTGCCTGGGCGGCGGTGCAACGGGGGCTGGCGCCGTTGCGCGAGTTTCGCAAGGTGGCAGCGATGGTCTCGGCGCAAGACCTCAGCCATCGCCTGTCAGCGGTCCGGATGCCCCAGGAACTCAGCGAACTGGCCCAGGGCATCAACTTCATGCTGCACCGCCTCGACGGCGGTGTTCAGCAGTTGTCGCAGTTCTCCGATGACCTGGCGCACGAACTTCGCTCACCAATCAACAACCTGATGGGCAAGGCTCAGGTGACACTGTCCCGGGAGCGAACGGCTGAGGAGTACAAAAACGTGTTGGTGTCGTGCACCGAAGAACTGGAACGCGTCGCACGAATTGTCTCGGACATGCTGTTTCTGGCACAGGTCAGCCACCCGGCGGCGCTTGCGCCGTACGAGTTGATCGCTCTGGAAGATGAAGCGTTGAAAGTGGCCGACCTGTTTTCCCTGTCGGCGCAGGACAAGCGGATCAACCTGAATGTGGTCGGCAGCGCGCGGGTGTCGGGCGATCGGTTGATGATTCAACGGGCGATCTCCAACCTGCTGTCCAATGCCCTGCGCCACTGCCCGGCCGGGCACACGATTTCCCTGCTCATTGAACAGGGCGCAACCCAGGTTTCGCTGTTGGTCAGCAACCCCGGCGCGGGCATCGAAGCGCAGCATCTGCCGCACCTGTTCGACCGCTTTTACAGGGTCGACAGCAGCCGCGCGCGCGCGCAGGGCAGCACCGGTTTGGGGCTGGCTATCGTGCGCTCGATCATGAGCCTGCATCAGGGGGTGGCCGAGGTTAGAAGTTTGCCTGGGACGATGACGGTGTTTCGGCTGGGGTTTCCGAAAGTCGACAATGCAATGTAGGGCGGGTTTGCCCGTGATGGCAGTGGTTCAGGCACAAACAAAAACGGCACCTTGCGGTGCCGTTCGCTTTTCACAAACAGGTTACTTACGCGCCGCCTCCCACGATTTCAGCAGTTCGGCATAGCTCACGGTTTCACCTTTAGGCTTCTCGTTTGCCAGCTTAGGCTTCGGTGCACCCGGCTGATCAAACCAGTACTGAGCATCGCGCTCCGGGTTCATTTTCGGTGCGCAGGTGGCTTGCGCCTTCGAGCGTTCCAGGCGCGACATGATCGCGTCCTGATCCTTGGCCAGGCCATCCAGCGCCTGTTGCGGGGTCTTCTCGCCACTGGCCGCTTCCGCGATGTGGCTCCACCACAATTGTGCCAAGCGTGGATAGTCCGGCACGTTGGTCCCGGTCGGGGTCCATTGCACGCGGGCCGGGCTGCGATAGAACTCGACCAGACCACCGAGTTTCGGTGCCAGGTCGGTCATGGCTTGCGAGTTGATGTCCGACTCACGAATCGGCGTCAGGCCGATGATGGTTTTCTTCAGCGACACGGTTTTCGACGTCACGAATTGCGCATAGAGCCAGGCCGCCAGTTTCTGCTTCTCAGGTGTGGATTTCATAAACGTCCACGAACCCACGTCCTGATACCCCAGCTTCATGCCCTCCTCCCAGTACGGTCCGCGTGGTGATGGCGCCATGCGCCATTTCGGCGTGCCGTCGGCATTCATTACCGGCAGGCCCGGTTTGGTCATATCGGCAGTGAACGCGGTGTACCAGAAGATCTGCTGGGCGATGTTGCCCTGGGACGGCACCGGGCCGGATTCGGAGAAGGTCATGCCTGCCGCTTCCGGTGGCGCATAGGCTTTGAGCCAGTCGACGTATTTGGTGGTGGCAAACACTGCCGCCGGGCCGTTGGTGTCGCCGCCACGGGTCACGCTGGAACCGACCGGGTGGCAATCCTCGACACGAATGCCCCACTCGTCCACCGGCAAACCATTGGGAATGCCTTTGTCACCGGCACCGGCCATGGAGAACCAGGCATCAGTGAAGCGCCAACCGAGGGACGGGTCTTTCTTACCGTAGTCCATGTGCCCGTAGACACGCTTGCCGTCGATTTCCTTGACGTCTTCGCTGAAGAACTTGGCGATGTCTTCATAGGCCGACCAGTTCACCGGCACGCCCAACTCGTAACCGTATTTTTCCTTGAACTTGGCTTTGAGCTCTGGCCGTTCGAACCAGTCGGCGCGGAACCAGTACAGATTGGCGAACTGCTGGTCAGGCAATTGGTAGATCTTGCCGTCCGGCGCAGTGGTGAACGAGATGCCGATGAAGTCCTTGATGTCCAGGGTCGGCGAGGTGAAGTTCTTGCCTTCGTTGGCCATCAGGTCGGTGATCGATTCGGTCTTGCCGTAGCGAAAGTGCGTACCGATCAGGTCCGAGTCGTTGACCCAGCCGTCATAGATGTTTTTGTCCGACTGCATCTGGGTCTGCAGCTTTTCCACCACGTCGCCTTCCTGCAGCAGGTCGTGGGTCAGCTTGATCCCGGTGATCTCGGTGAACGCCTTGGCCAGCGTTTTGGATTCATATTCGTGGGTCGCAATGGTTTCCGAAACCACCTTGATGCTCATCCCGCGAAACGGCTCGGCGGCCTTGATGAACCACTTCAACTCCTCAAGCTGCTGCTCTGGCGTGAGGGTGGACGGTTTGAACTCGCTGCCAATCCATTTCTTGGCAGCGTCTTCATAGGCATCGGCCCAGGCCGAAGCGCTCAGACCGCTGAGTGCCAGCATGGCTGCCAATGAAATGCTATGTCGCAGCTTATTGTTTTTGTCGAACATAGAGACCTCCTGTTTGAGTTTCGGAGCAACATTGCCGATCGATTTCGACTAGCCCCAACGCATCACAGCCAACAGCCACACCAGGGACAACGCGAACGCAACCCAGATGCTCCAGTCGGTGACGCCGATTACCAGCAAATGCAGGTAGGCGCTGCCGAGAAGACCGATAAACAACCGATCGCCACGGGTGGTGGCAATCGGCAGAAAACCACGCCGAGGGACACTCGGCGAACGTAATTCCCAGGTCGTCATGCCCGCCAGAATCAGGCCAATGGCGATGAAGAACGCCGCCGTGGGGACAGTCCAGCTCATCCATTCCATCATCAGCTCCTCAGACCCGGCCCAGGGCAAAGCCCTTGGCCACGTGGTTGCGAACAAACCAGATCACCAGCATGCCTGGCAGGATAGTCAACACCCCCGCCGCCGCCAGCACACCCCAGTCAATGCCGGACGCCGAGACTGTTCGGGTCATCACCGCCGCGATGGGTTTGGCGTTCACCGAAGTCAGGGTTCGTGCCAGCAGCAGCTCGACCCAGGAAAACATAAAGCAGAAGAACGCTGTGACGCCGATACCGGAGCCGATCAGCGGGACAAAAATCTTTACGAAGAACTTGGGGAAACTGTAGCCGTCAATGTAGGCGGTTTCGTCTATTTCTTTTGGAACGCCAGACATGAAGCCTTCCAGAATCCACACCGCCAACGGCACGTTGAACAGGCAATGGGCCAGGGCCACGGCGATGTGCGTGTCGAACAGACCGATGGAGGAATACAGCTGAAAGAACGGCAGCAGGAACACCGCCGGCGGCGCCATGCGGTTGGTCAGCAGCCAGAAAAACAGGTGCTTGTCACCGAGAAAGCGGTAACGCGAGAACGCATAAGCCGCTGGCAACGCCACGCTCAGGGAAATGATCGTGTTCAGGCTCACGTAGTACAGCGAGTTGAGATAACCGGTGTACCAGGCAGGATCGGTGAAGATCACTTTGTAATTGGCGAAGGTGAAATCCTGCGGAAACAGCGTCAAACCGCCGAGGATTTCGGTGTTGCTCTTGAAGGACATGTTCAGCAGCCAGTAGATCGGCACCAGCAGGAACAGGATGTAGATCAGCAGCGGAATGAGCTTTCTTTTACTCATGGCAGACCTCAGCGGTTGGCGTCAGAGTGAGTCATGGCGGTGTAGAACAGCCAGGACACCAACAGGATGATCAGGAAGTACACCAGCGAGAAAGCCGCTGCCGGGCCGAGGTCGAATTGCCCGATGGCCATTTGCGTCAGGGTCTGGCTGAGGAAGGTCGTGGCATTCCCCGGTCCACCGCCCGTGAGTACGAACGGCTCGGTGTAGATCATGAAACTGTCCATGAACCGCAGCATCACCGCGATCAGCAGCACGCTCTTGAGCTTGGGCAGCTGGATGTGTCGGAAAACCGCCCAGGCCGACGCCCGATCAATCCGCGCTGCCTGGTAGTACACGTCCGGAATCGCCCGCAACCCCGAGAAACACAACAGCGCCACCAGCGACGTCCAGTGCCAGACGTCCATCACCAGCACCGTGACCCAAGCGTCCATGGTGTTCGCCGCATAGTTATAGCTGATGCCCATCGCGTTGAGGCTCGAACCCAGCAGGCCGATGTCGGCCCGACCGAAAATCTGCCAGATCGTCCCGACCACGTTCCACGGGATCAGCAGCGGAATCGCCAGGATAATCAGCACCAGCGACGACCAGCGGCCCTTGGTCGGCATGGTCAGGGCGATGCCGATGCCCAGCGGGATTTCGATCAGCAATACGCAGGCGGAATAGATGAATTGCCGCAGCAGCGAGTCGTGCAGGCGTGGATCAAGCAGCACCTGCTTGTACCAGTCGGCGCCGACGAAGTAGCGGCTGGACTGGTCGAAGATGTCCTGCACCGAGTAGTTGACCACCGTCATCATCGGGATCACCGCACTGAACGCCACCAGCAAAAACACCGGCAGGACCAGCCACCAGGCCTTGTTGTTCTGCACCTTGTTCATGGCTGCACCCCGATATTGGCTTGCGCTTCCAACAGATAATCGTCGGCATAGACCATCAGCCACTGAGCCGGGAAGCTGATCCAGGCAGTTCCCTCAGGCACCGGTTTGTCTTCAGCCAGGCGCACTTTGAGCGGTGCGCCGTCAAGGTTCAGGGTCATGATCTTGTAGGTGCCGAGGTCTTCGACGTGTATGACGTGTGCCTGCATCGCGTCATCGAACGGCTCGTCCCACACGTGCACGAACTCAGGGCGAATGCCGACCTTCAGGGTTTTCCATTCCGACTCGGCGATGCGTTGCTGTTGCGCGTCGGACAACGGCAGATGCGTCGATGCAAACCCGACGCCGCCCGGTTGCGGCTGCACCTCGATCAGGTTCATCCCCGGACTGCCGATGAAATAGCCGACAAAGGTGTGGCTCGGCCGCTCGAATAACTCACGCGGGGTGCCAAATTGCACGATCTGCCCGCCATACATCACCGCGATTTTGTCGGCGAAGGTCGAAGCCTCCAGCTGATCGTGGGTGACGTAGACCATGGTGATGTTGAACTGCTCATGGATCTGCTTGAGCTTGCGCCGCAGTTTCCACTTCAGGTGTGGGTCGATCACGGTCAGCGGTTCATCAAACAGGATCGCCGAGACGTCATCGCGCACCAGTCCACGGCCCATGGAGACTTTCTGTTTTTCATCGGCGGTGAGGTTGCGCGCCTTTTTGCTCAGCAGCGCCTGAAGGTCGAGGACATCAGCGATTTCCTGCACCTTGCTGTGAATTTTCGCCTCGGCCATCCCCTGATTGCGCAGCGGGAAGGCCAGGTTGTCGAACACCGTCATGGTGTCGTAGACCACCGGAAACTGGAAAACCTGGGCGATGTTGCGCTTCTCGGGGGTCAGGTCGTTGACCACTTTGCTGTCGAACAGCACCTGGCCCTGGGACGGGCTGAGCAACCCGGAAATAATGTTGAGCAACGTCGATTTGCCGCAGCCCGAAGGCCCGAGCAAGGCATAAGCCCCGCCCTGCTCCCAGACGTGGTCCATCTCGCGGATCGCGTAATCCTCGGGGCCGGTCGGCGTGCTGGTGTAGCTGTGGGCGAGGTTCTGCAAACGGATTTCGGCCATCAGGCAACCCTCGCGATGCGGCGACCGGGCGCCTGGACCAGCCGCCCCTGCGCATCGAACACAAACAGTTTATGGGTCGGGATATAGATGCGAATCGGCGCATCGACGTCGTATTCGTGGACCCCGGGCAAGTGCAGCACCAGCAGGAAATGCTCGTTGCGCACGTGCAGGAAGGTTTCCGAACCGCTGATCTCGGCCACCTCGACGGTCACCGCGAGCTCGAGGTCATCGTCGTTGCTCGGCACCAGCGAGATATGGCTCGGGCGCACGCCGAAGCGGAACTCACCCTCGCCCACTGGCCGCAGATCCACGTTCAACGGAAAGTGCACGAAATTGGCGAAGCTCACTTCGTTGCCGGCGATGCGGCCCGGCATCAAGTTGATCGGCGGTTCGGAAAACAATTCGGCGGCCAGCACCGTTTGTGGCTGGTGATAGACCTCAGAGGATTTGCCGCTCTGAATCACCCGGCCCTCGTGAAGAATGGTGGTGGTGCCGCCCAGGGCCAAGGCTTCGTTGGGTTCGGTGGTGGCGTAGATGGCGATGGTGTGCCGGGCCTTGAACAGCTCGCGCATTTCCTGACGCAGTTCTTCGCGCAACTTGTAGTCGAGGTTCACCAGCGGCTCGTCGAACAGGATCAGCTCGGCATCCTTGACCAACGCCCGGGCCATCGCGGTGCGCTGTTGCTGGCCGCCGGAGAGTTCCAGCGGATAACGCTGGAGGAATTTCTCGATGCGCAGCATCTTGGCGGTTTCCAGCACCTTGTTCTGGATCAGCTCATTGGAAACACCGCCCTGGCGCAAGGGCGAGGCGATGTTCTCGAACACGGTCATGGTCGGGTAATTGATGAACTGCTGATAGACCATCGACACATTGCGCAAGCGCACCGGGCGCTGCGTGACGTCGACGCCGTTCATCAGGATGCGGCCGCTGTCGGGCTTGTCCAGGCCGGCCATCAGGCGCATGAGACTGGTTTTGCCGGACAGCGTGCGCCCGAGCAAAACGTTGAAGGATCCGGGTTCAAAACTAAGGCACGCATCGTCGATCCAGGTCTGGCCCTCGACGGTACGGCTGACGTGCTCCAGGGTTAATGACATGGCTCGGCCTTTTTATTATTTGGAGTCAAGCGACCGGAGCAGTAGAGCGAGTTTCATGCCAAAAATTGCAAGCTGTTGATCTGGTTTGAAAATCCTTCGAAAGAAGGAAAAACCGCGTTCGTTGCTGAACAGAAATGAACAACAGCGACTGAACAATTGAACAATCCAGCCGTTGACAATGAACAATAGTGAACAACACTCTACGGAGGGTTTTGCGACACGATTATCCGAATTCACCACGATCCTGTAGCAGCTGGCGAAGCCTGCGTTCGGCGACGCAGTCGTCGCAAAATCAGACTCTGCGGTGTATCAGGATTACCGCGCATACAGGTTTTACGACGACTGCGTCGCCGAACGCAGGCTTCGCCAGCTGCTACAAAGATGGCGTCAGACACTGGCGTCACGTAAAAACAAACAACGCGTTAACTCATAACAAAAATAACAATGCTCAGAGATCGACTGCCATGGCCGTACCTGCCTCGCCGCTCTCCCACGACGCCATCATCCAGGACTCCTGGTCCCGATGCCGTGCGTTCGGCCTCAATCATCAAAGCGCACCGGCGTTCGACCAGTTGCCGGCCGAGGGCATCGCCCAGTTGCTGGAGAGCCAGCATTCCCTGGTGCAGACCACGCATCAGGAAGTCCTGCCGTACTACGAGAACATCCTGAGCAATTCCAACTGCCTGATCATGCTCGCCGACAATCAGGGCCAGGTGCTGACGTCCTGGGGCACCCAGCGTTTTATCGAGCCGGGCCTGACCCGCGGTTTCAGCGCCGGCGCCAGCTGGATGGAGCGTTGCAGCGGCACCAATGCGATCGGCACTGCACTGGCCTGCGAGCAGGCGGTGCACATCGAGCACGATGAACATTTCCTCAAGGCCAACCGCTTCATGACCGGTTCCGCCGCGCCGATTTTCGATGCCGAGCGCAAGGTGATCGCAGTGCTGGACGTGTCCAGCGACAGCTACCTGCCACCGTCCCACACCCTCGGCATGGTCAAGATGATGAGTCAGACCGTGGAAAACCGGCTGATCCTCAACCTCTTTCACGGCCAGCATTTCCAACTGACCTTCAACACCGGACTGAACAACCTCGACAGCCAATGGGCCGGTTTGCTGATCTTCGATGAAACCGGTCAGGTGCTGTCGGCCAACCGCCGGGCCGACAATCTGCTGGGCATCAGCCTGTCGCGGGTCAGTGTCGAGAGCCTGTTCAAGGTGTCGTTGCTGGAATTGCTGAACCAGCCGGAAGGCCTGCCTTTTGCGCTGCAAGCCTCTGGACGCAACCGTTTCCAATGCCTGTTGAAACGGCCGAAACAGGTGCCGATTCATGCTCGCGTCTTCGTAGAACCTGCTGTTGCCGCGCCCGCTGCGATCAGCCTCAATACCCTGCATTTCGGCGACAGTCGGGTGGAAAAAGCCGTGCGCCAGGCCGAGCGTTTGCTGGAAAAAGACATTCCGCTGTTGATCCACGGGGAAACCGGAGTCGGTAAGGAAGTCTTCGTCAAAGCCTTGCATCAAGCCAGCTCCCGCAGCAAACAGTCATTCATCGCCGTCAACTGCGCAGCGATCCCCGCCGAACTGGTGGAATCCGAGCTGTTTGGCTACGAAAAAGGCGCGTTCACCGGCGCCAATCAGAAAGGCAGCATCGGGCTGATCCGCAAGGCGGACAAAGGCACTCTGTTTCTTGATGAAATCGGCGACATGCCGTTGCCGACCCAAGCGCGGTTGCTGCGGGTGTTGCAGGAACGCTGCGTGCAACCGGTGGGCAGCAGCGAATTGTTCCCAGTGGACATTCGCATCATTTCCGCCACCAACCGCTCGTTGCGCGAGCAGGTGCAGTTAGGCCGGTTTCGCGAGGATCTTTATTACCGGATCGGCGGTTTGACCCTGGAATTACCGCCACTCAGGGAACGCAGCGACAAGCAGGCGCTGTTCAAGCGCCTGTGGGAACAGCATCGCGAGCCATCGCAGTGGGCCGGGTTAAGTCGGGAGGTGATGGAGTTGTTTGGACGTCACCCGTGGCCGGGGAATTTAAGGCAGGTCAGCAGCGTGATGCAGGTGGCTCTGGCCATGGCCGAGGAACAACCGGTGCGGCCGGAGCATTTGCCGGATGATTTTTTTGTGGACCTGGAGATGGAACCGGTGGATTCGCCAGAGCCGTTGGCGGTGGATTTGAATGATGTGGAGGATTTGAATCGGCAGTTGCAGGCGGCTGGGGGCAATATCTCGCACCTCGCCCGGCGCCTTGGGGTTAGCCGCAATACCCTCTACAAGCGGTTGCGCCAGGCTGAGTAATGGGTGAGCCGCATGGTGGTGTTCGGCTTGAGACCATTCGCGGGCAAGCCTCGCTCCTACAGGGGCGCGTCGTACGCCAATATTATGTACGCGACCTTGTAGGAGCGAGGCTTGCCCGCGAAGGCGCCAGATCAAACACCACATAATCTCGCCAATTGCCAAAAAACAAAAACCCGCACAAGGCGGGTTTTGTTTTGCAGCAAACACAGCAATCAGTCAGCCAATCGCCAGGTCGTACCGCCCTTCCCGTCTTCCAGCACCACGCCCATCGCGGTGAGCTGGTCGCGGATACGGTCGGACTCGGCCCAGTCTTTACCCGCACGAGCCGCCAGACGCGCAGCAATCAGCGCATCAACTTCAGCCGCATCAACCCGCCCTTCAGCACCGGCCTGCAGGAAGTCATCCGCCTCAAGCTGCAACACGCCCAGCACGCTGGCCAGTTCCTTCAAGCGCGCCGCCAGACCCGCCGCTGCATCGAGATCGCTCTCACGCAGACGGTTGATCTCGCGAACCATCTCGAACAGCACCGCGCAGGCTTCCGGCGTGCCGAAGTCGTCGTTCATCACCTGGGTGAAACGCTCGACAAAGGCTTCGCCGCCGGCCGGTGCCACGTTCGGCAGGCCTTTCAACGCGTGGTAGAAACGCTCGAGTGCGCCTTTGGCGTCCTTGAGGTTGTCTTCCGAGTAGTTGATCGCGCTGCGGTAGTGGCTCGACACCAGCAGGTAACGCACGACTTCCGGGTGGTACTTTTCCAGCACGTCGCGAATGGTGAAGAAGTTGTTCAAGGACTTGGACATCTTCTCGCCATTGATGCGAATCATGCCGCAATGCATCCACGCGTTGGCGTAGGTCTTGCCGGTGGCCGCTTCGCTCTGGGCGATTTCGTTTTCGTGGTGCGGGAACTCAAGATCGCTGCCGCCGCCATGAATATCGAAAGTCTCGCCGAGGCAGCAGGTCGACATCACCGAGCACTCGATGTGCCAGCCCGGACGACCGTCGCCCCATGGCGAAGCCCAGCTCGGCTCACCCGGCTTGGCGCCTTTCCACAGCACGAAGTCCAGCGGGTCCTGTTTCGACTCGTCGACTTCGATCCGCGCGCCGATGCGCAGGTCTTCGATCTTCTTGCGCGACAGCTTGCCATAGCCCATGAACTTGGCGACGCGGTAGTACACGTCGCCATTGCCCGGGGCGTAGGCGTAACCCTTGTCGATCAGGGTCTGGATCATCGCGTGCATGCCGGGAATATGCCCGGTGGCGCGCGGTTCCATGTCCGGCTTCTGGATGTTCAGGCGCGCCTCGTCTTCGTGCATCGCCGCGATCATGCGCTCGGTCAAGGCTTCGAACGACTCGCCGTTCTCCTTGGCCCGATTGATGATCTTGTCGTCAATGTCGGTGATGTTGCGCACATAAGTCAGGTCGTAGCCGCTGAACCGCAACCAGCGGGTCACCAGGTCGAACGCGACCATGCTGCGGCCATGGCCCAGGTGGCAGTAGTCGTACACGGTCATCCCGCAGACGTACATGCGCACCTTGTTGCCATCCAGCGGCTTGAAAACTTCTTTGCTCTTGGTGAGCGTGTTGTAGATCGAAAGCACTTTTGAGGTTCCTTGAATCACTGGCCCCACGAATCACGCAAGGTCACGGTACGGTTGAATACCGGAGCGCCCGGTTTCGAGTCCTTGATATCCGCGCAGAAGTAACCTTCGCGCTCGAACTGGAAACGGTCTTCCGGCTGTGCATGGGCCAGCGAAGGCTCGGCACGACAACCAGTGAGTACTTGCAGCGAATCAGGGTTGATGTTGTCCAGGAAGCTGGCGCTGTCTTCGGCCTTCTCAGGGTTCGGCGAGCGGAACAGGCGATCGTACAGACGCACTTCGCACTCTATGCTGGCCGCAGCCGGCACCCAGTGCACCACGCCTTTGACCTTGCGGCCTTCAGGGTTCTTGCCCAGAGTTTCCGGATCGTACGAGCAACGCAGTTCGACGATGTTGCCATCGGCGTCCTTGATCGCTTCGTCGGCGCGGATCACGTAGCTGCCGCGCAGACGCACTTCGCCGTTTGGCTCCAGGCGTTTGTAGCCTTTTGGTGGCTCTTCCATGAAGTCATCGCGGTCGATGTAGATTTCACGGGCGAACGGCAGCTTGCGCACGCCGAGTTCTTCTTTCTGCGGATGACGCGGCAACTCGAGGTTGTCGACCTTGTCTTCCGGGTAGTTGGTGATCACGACTTTCAACGGACGCAGCACGCACATGGCGCGCGGGGCGTTCGCGTCGAGGTCCTGACGGATGCTGAACTCAAGCATGCCGAAGTCAACCACGCCGTCGGAACGGTTGGTGCCGACCATGTCGCAGAAATTGCGGATGGACGCCGGGGTGTAGCCACGGCGGCGGAAGCCCGACAGCGTGGACATGCGCGGATCGTCCCAGCCGAAAACGTGTTTTTCATCGACCAGTTGCTTGAGCTTGCGCTTGCTGGTGATGGTGTAGTTCAGGTTCAGACGGCTGAACTCGTACTGACGCGGGTTCGCCGGAACCGGCAGGTTCTCGAGGAACCACTCGTACAGTGGACGGTGGCTTTCGAACTCCAGGGTGCAGATCGAGTGGGTGATGCCTTCGATGGCGTCCGACTGACCGTGGGTGAAGTCGTAGTTCGGGTAGATGCACCACTTGTCACCGGTCTGGTGGTGGTGAGCATGACGGATGCGATACATGATCGGGTCACGCAGGTTCATGTTCGGCGAGGCCATATCGATCTTGGCCCGCAGCACGCGTGCGCCGTCGGCGAATTCACCGGCCTTCATACGGGCGAACCAGTCCAGGTTTTCTTCTACGGAGCGGTCGCGGAACGGGCTGTTCTTGCCCGGCTCGGTCAGGCTGCCACGGTATTCCTTGGCCTGTTCAGGGCTCAGGTCGTCGACGTAAGCCTTGCCGGCCTTGATCAGTTCGACGGCCCAGTCGTGCAACTGGTCGAAATACTGCGAGGCGTAGCGCACTTCGCCGGACCATTCAAAGCCCAGCCATTTGACGTCGCTTTCGATCGCGTCGATGTATTCCTGGTCTTCCTTGGCCGGGTTGGTGTCGTCGAAACGCAGGTGCGTGACGCCGCCAAATTCCTGGGCCAGGCCGAAGTTCACGCAAATCGACTTGGCGTGACCGATGTGCAGGTAGCCGTTGGGCTCAGGCGGGAAACGGGTGACGATCTGCGTGTGCTTACCCGAGTCCAGGTCCGCCTGGATGATCGGGCGCAGGAAATTGACCGGCACGGCAGGGCCGGTCTTGGAATTCGAGGTAGGGTCGACAGTGGGCTTGCTCATAGGATCCTTGAACGTACAAGTGCGCGGCCAGTTGGCCAAATCAAAGCGGCTGTTAAAACAAAGGGGCTTATCATAGCCGATGCCGTCAAGTCGCTGACAGTACAGGCCCGAAAACGGCTGCATTTAATCGGATGCAAATGAAAAACAGCCTCGAAATTCGCGCCCGGCACGCTAAACTGCGCACCTTGGCTGTTGCTGGCCAGACCGGTTGGGGGCTTTGACGCCCCGAAACCCACGAATTCATATAAAACGCATCTCCTAAAAGAGTCCACGATCATGACCCAAGTCAAACTCACCACCAACCATGGCGACATCGTCCTGGAACTGAACGCTGAAAAGGCACCGCTGACCGTTGCCAACTTCATCGAGTACGTCAAAGCCGGTCACTACGAAAACACCGTTTTCCACCGCGTCATCGGTAACTTCATGATCCAGGGCGGCGGTTTCGAGCCAGGCATGAAAGAAAAGAAAGACAAGCGCCCAAGCATCCAGAACGAAGCCGACAACGGCCTGCCGAACGAGAAGTACACCGTGGCCATGGCTCGTACCATGGAGCCGCATTCGGCTTCCGCCCAGTTCTTCATCAACGTGGCTGACAACAGCTTCCTGAACCACAGCGCCAAGACCACTCAGGGCTGGGGCTACGCGGTGTTCGCCAAAGTCGTTGAAGGCACCGACGTTGTCGACAAGATCAAAGGTGTTTCCACCACCATGAAATCCGGCCACCAGGACGTACCAGCAGAAGACGTGATCATCGAGAAAGCCGAGATCATCGAAGCGTGATACTGCTGATTTCAGACTTGCATCTGGAAGAGGAGCGCCCGGACATTACCCGGGCGTTTCTGGATTTGCTCGCCGGACGCGCCCGCTCGGCGAGTGCGCTGTACATTCTGGGCGACTTTTTCGAGGCGTGGATTGGCGACGATGCCATGACGCCGTTCCAGCGTTCCATCTGCCAGGCCCTGCGCACCCTTAGCGACAGCGGCACGGCGATTTTTCTGATGCACGGCAATCGCGACTTCATGCTGGGCCAGGCCTTCTGCAAACAGGCCGGCTGCACGTTGTTGAAAGACCCGAGCGTCGTGCAGTTCAACGGCGAGCCGGTGCTATTGATGCACGGCGACAGCCTCTGCACCCGCGACGAGGCTTACATGAAGCTGCGTCGCTACCTGCGAAACCCGATCACCCTGTTCATCCTGCGCCACCTGCCCTTGCGCACTCGCCATAAACTGGCGCGCAAGCTGCGCAGTGAAAGCCGGGCACAGACGCGGATGAAGGCCAATGACATTGTTGACGTCACGCCGGAAGAAGTGCCGCGGGTCATGCAGGCCTATGGCGTGAAGACCTTGATCCATGGGCATACCCATCGCCCGGCCATTCACAAGTTGCAGATTGGCGAACAGGCCGCCAAGCGCATTGTGTTGGGGGATTGGGATCGTCAGGGCTGGGCGTTGCAGGTGGATGAGCAAGGGTTTGCGTTGGCGCCGTTTGATTTTGGTACGCCGCCACAGTTGGCATTGCCAAATGGCTGAGAACCACCCCCTCACCCCAGCCCTCTCCCCAGTGGGGAGAGGGGGAAAGGGAGCAGATCTCCATCATTTTCCAGACCTGAGTTCGACTCGGGCTTCCAGGTCGATGTAAATCAAAAGAACAACTCGGTCAGTCCCCTCGCCCCTCCGGGGAGAGGGTTAGGGTGAGGGGTGGATCCTGAGCCGTACCCTTAATGCCCAGACGCCGCAGGCCCCGCCTTCGCCGCAAACGGCGGTTTCGCCAGCCACACAATCACGATCAACCCCATGAACGCCCATCCCAGCAACGTGAAGTAATCCACGGTGGAGAGCATGTACGCCTGACTGGTCAGTACATGATCCAGCTGCGCATACGCCGGGTTGCTCGCACCGCCCAGCGCATTCAGTGCCTCGCGGGTCGCCGGCTCATACGTGCTGATGCTTTCGCTCATATAGGCGTGGTGCTGATCCGCCCGGCGAATCCAGATCCACGTCGTCAACGACGCCGCAAAACTACCGCCCAAGGTCCGCAGGAACGTCGCCAGGCCCGCGCCGTCGGCGATCTGGCTCGGTGGCAGGTCCGACATCAGAATGCTCAGGGTCGGCATGAAGAACAGCGCCACGCCAATGCCCATGAACAGTTGCACCAGGGCGATGTGCTGGAAGTCCACTTCGTTGGTGAACCCGGCACGCATGAAGCAGCTCAGGCCAATCGCCAGGAACGCCAGCCCGGCCAGCAGCCGCAGGTCGAACTTGTGCGCGTACTTGCCGACAAACGGCGACATCAACACCGGCAAAATCCCGATCGGCGCCACCGCCAGCCCCGCCCACGTCGCCGTGTAACCCATCTGGGTTTGCAGCCATTGCGGCAGGATCAGGTTGATGCCGAAGAACCCGGCGTAACCCAACACCAGCACAATCGTGCCGATGCGGAAGTTGCGGTAAGCGAACAGCCGCAGGTTGACCACCGGATGCTTGTCGGTCATTTCCCAGATCACGAACACTGCCAGCGCAATCACTGAAATGGCCGCACCAATGAGGATGAAGTTCGATTCGAACCAGTCGAGGTCGTTGCCCTTGTCGAGGATCACCTGCAACGCGCCGACACCGATGATTAAGGTGATCAGTCCGACGTAATCCATCGGCTGACGGCTGGTTTCCACCGGACGTGCCTTGAGTTGCTGGCGCACCACCATCACCGCGAAGACACCGATGGGCACGTTGATAAAGAAGATCCACGGCCAGCTGTAACTGTCGGTAATCCAGCCGCCGAGGATCGGGCCGGCAATCGGTGCGACCACCGTAACCATCGCCAGCAACGCCAGGGCCATGCCGCGCCTCGCTGGGGGATAGACCGCGATCAGCAGCGTCTGGGTCATCGGGTACAACGGACCGGCCACCAGGCCTTGCAGCACCCGGAAGCCGATCAGCTCGGGCATCGAGGTCGAGATACCGCAGAGAAACGAGGCCAGTACAAACAGAACGGTCGCCCAGAGAAACAGCTTCACTTCACCAAAGCGCCGGCTGAGCCAACCGGTCAGCGGCAGCGCGATGGCGTTGCTCACCGCAAACGAGGTGATCACCCAAGTGCCCTGCTCCGAACTCACGCCCAGGTTGCCGGAAATCGTCGGCAGCGCCACGTTGGCGATGGTGGTGTCGAGCACTTGCATGAAGGTCGCCAGCGACAGGCCGATGGTGGCGAGCAGCAGGCTGGGCGGCGTGAAAGACGCGTTATTGCTCATCGCAAATCCTTTGAAACCTGATTGGCGCAGCGCCTGTTAAGGACGCAGCTGACCTTGTGGGAGCGGGCCTTTGTGGTGAGGGCGCTTTTGTGGCGAGGGAGCTTGCTCCCGCTGGGTTGCGAAGCGACCCCAAAAGTTTTACGACTGCTTCGCAGCCGAGCGGGAGCAAGCTCCCTCGCCACAAAGGCTCGCTCCCACAGGGTCGGTGTCAGCGCTGGGCGGTTTTGCTGACCGCAGCGCTGTTGTCGTGGATCAACTGAGTGATCATCGCGTCGGCTTCGGCCAACTGACGGTCGTAGACGTTGGTACTGAACGACGCCTTTTGCGGCGGCTGTTGCGCCAGCACCGGGCCGCTCTGGTCGTGCAAGTTCACATCGACCTGGGTCGACAGGCCCACCCGCAATGGGTGCTTGGCCAGCTCTTCGGCGTTGATGTGAATCCGCACCGGTACCCGCTGCACGATCTTGATCCAGTTGCCGGTGGCGTTCTGCGCCGGCAGCAGGGCAAACGCGCTGCCGGTACCGGCGCCGAGGCTGTCGATGGTGCCGC
Organism: Pseudomonas sp. RT6P73; assembly: GCF_054897715.1. Lineage (NCBI taxonomy): Bacteria > Pseudomonadati > Pseudomonadota > Gammaproteobacteria > Pseudomonadales > Pseudomonadaceae > Pseudomonas > Pseudomonas sp. RT6P73. The sequence goes on from NZ_JBUBUV010000002.1 coordinate 3,489,642, forward strand.
TGAACTTCACGTCGCTGCCGTAAAGGTCGGCCTCGATGTCCACCGGCTGACCGATGCGCATGTCACGCAGCTGGGTTTCCTTGAAGTTGGCGTCGATCCACAGCTGATCCAGCGGAATCACCGCCATCAGCGCCGTGCCCGGCTGGACACGCTGGCCCAATTGCACGGAACGTTTGGCGACATAACCGGTGACCGGCGCGATCAAGGTGCTGCGGGAGTTGTTCAAGTAGGCCTGACGCAATTGCGCGGCAGCCGACATCACGTCCGGATGCGACGAGACCACGGTGTCATCCACCAAGGCGCTGGTGGTTTTCAGTTGCTGTTTGGCATTGGCCAGGGCGTTTTGCGCCGAGGTCAGGTCGTCGCGGGCGTGGGACAGTTCTTCCTGGGAAATCGCCCCGCCAGCGGCCAGATTTTTCCGGCGATTGAAGTTGTCCTGGGCCTTCTGTACTTCGGCTTGCTGGGCGTTGACCTGGGCTTTCATGCCGTCGACGTTGCTGTACAGGCCGCGAACCTGACGCACGGTGCGAGCCAGGTTGGCCTGGGCACTTTGCAGACCGACTTGCGCGTCGTTCGGGTCGAAATTGATCAGCACCTGGCCTTCATGGACCAGATCGCCGTCGTCAGCACCGATGCTCACGACGGTGCCGGTGACCAGCGGGGTGATTTCCACCACGTTGCCGTTCACATAGGCATCGTCGGTGCTTTCATTCCAGCGCCCGTAGAATTCGTGATAACCCCAGACGCCGACACAGGCGAGGATCACCACGATCGCCAGTACCACCAGCATGATTTTGCGTTTGCGCGGGTTGCTGGTGTCCGGAGTGTTGTCAGGGGTTTGTGTTGTCGTTTCGGCAGTGGCCATGACAAATACCTTGAATTAGTTGTGCTGCGTGGCTGGGAGTGCGTTGGCTGCGGTCAGGGTTTCGCCCTGGAAGCCGCCGCCCAGCGCCTGCATCAGTTGGATCGACAGGTCGATCTGCTCGGCATTCAGGTTGGCCAGCTGACGCTGGGCCTGGAGCAATTGCTGCTCGATGCTGAGCACGTCCAGGTAGTTCCCGATGCCGGAACCGTACCGCTGGACCACGGTGTTGTAAGAATCCTGGGCAATGTCGGTGGCGTGTTGCTGCGCCCCGATCTGCCGGCCGATGTCGCGCAACTGGTTGATGGTGTCGCTGACATCGCCCAGCGCTTTCACCAGGCTTTTGTTGTACTGCGCCACCGCGAGGTCGTAATCGGCATCGCGGGAATCGAGGTCGGCGCGCAGGCGGCCACCGTCGAAAATCGGCACCGAGATGGTCGGCGCTACGTTGAAGAAACGGCTGGCCGAACCAAACATCGCGTCACCCAGCAACGACTCGGCACCGGCCGCAGCGCTCAGGTTGAGGTTGGGGTAGAACTGGGTTTTGCCGGCGGCGATGTTCTTGCTCGCCGCCTCGACACGCCAGCGTGCGGCCACCAGGTCTGGACGACGACCGAGCAACTCGGCGGGCAATACCGATGGCAACGCCACGGCGCTGGCTTGCAGGATCTTCGGCCGGGCGATTTCGTTGCCGCGATCCGGGCCTTTGCCGAGCAGCACGGCCAAGGCGATTTTCGCGCTTTGCAGGCGCTTTTCGGCGTCGATCAGGCTCGCTTCGGAGCTGGCTTCCAGGCTTTCGGTTTGCTGGAACTGGTACTGGCTGTCGATCCCCGAGCTCAGGCGGCGCTGGCTCAGGTCGAGCATGTGTCTGGTGCGCTTGAGGTCTTCATTGGCCAGGTCATAGACGATGTGCGCCTGACCCAGGTCGCTGTAAGCGCGAGCGACGTCGGCGGACAAGGTCAGTTGCGCGGCCTGCTGATCGACTTCGGCCGCACGGGCCTCGCCCAAGGCTGCTTCCCAGGCGTCACGCTGACCGCCCCAGAGGTCGAAGTTGTAATTGAAACTGGCGCCGATATTACGCACGGTGGAATACGTGCCGCCCTGCCCGCTCGGGTCTTGATCGCGGGCCAGACGCGAACGGCTGACACCGGCGCTGGCATCGAGGGTCGGCATGCGCGCAGCGTCGGCGGCATACGCGGCGGCGCTGGCCTGGTGGGCGCGGGCGTCGGCGATTTGCATGTCGGGGCTGTCGTGCAGCGCTTCGCGGATCAGGCCGTCGAGTTGCGGGTCGCCGAGGCTTTTCCACCAATCACTTTTCGGCCAGGCCGCGGGCGACAGGGTCACGCCGCTGAGGGATTGACCGGCCTTGAGGTTTTTCGCATCGAGGCTGACGCCTTCGGTGGTCAGGCCGCTGTAACTGGCGCAACCGGTCAGGATCATCGCCGCCAGCACCAGGCTCAGGCCGGCACGCAGGGTTTTACTGCTCATTTGTCACCTACCCGCAGCAAGGTGATCGAGTCACCGGCTGCCACCAGGATTTTCTTGAGGATCTGTTCCAGGGTTTTTAATTCTTCCGGGGTGATCGCGCCGGCCAGTTCATTCATGGCGTCGGCGCCGATCTCCGGGAGGCGGTCAGCCAGTTGCTGGCCTAATTCAGTCAGCACCAGTTGAACCTGACGCCGATCCGCCTCGGAACGTTGGCGGGCGAGAAAACCTTTCTGCTCCAGACGATCAAGCATTCGCGTCATCGAACCGCTGTCCAGCGACAAGTGACGGCACAGCTCGGCCGGCGTATCGACGCCAAACTGGGCCATGATGATCAGCACTTTGAACTGCGCGGCAGTGATGCCGTGGGGTTCCATGTGCGTGTCGATGATCCGGTCCTTGAGCAGCGCAGCGCGCCCGAGCAGGAGGCCGAGATGGCAAGTGTGGAATTCGTCTGGGGTGAAGTGTTTCATCTGACCACCAATTAGCTGCCTAGGCAGTGAATGTATGACGAGATGTTACTGCCTAGGCAGAGAATGTCAACGTAATAGTTAGGTTGCTTGCTATTCAGGTGATAAATGGCTGAAGACTGATCGTTCCCACGCTCTGCGTGGGAATGTCTCTACGGACGCTCTGCGTTCGGCTTGGAAGGGACGCGGAGCGTCCCGGGCTGCATTCCCACGCGGAGCGTGGGAATGATCAGTGACCCGGATTTCTGTGGTGAACACTCTGACGCCATCGCGGGCGAGCCCGCTCCCACAAGGATCTCGCTGAACCTGTGGGAGCGGCGGTGCGGCGATCCGACTTGCCCGCGATGGGAGCGACTCGGTTTCGGAGGGAAATGCGGGTTTAGAAATCCCGCTTGTAGAAGATGTCCAGCGAACTGGCCACGCCGCCGGCGGCTTCGAGGTAGACCTTTTTGCTCAGCTTGTAGCGCAAGGCAATGGTGTTGGCCGGCTCAAACACGCCAACGCCATAACGCAGGCTGAGCTTCTCGGAGATATTGCCGCTGGCCACGACGCTGGTGGTGTTGCCGCTGCCCTGGGTGTCGAGCTGGAAATCCTGAATCCCCAGGTCGTTGGCCAATTTGCCGGTCACCCCCGAACTGCCCATCAAGCCCAACCCGAGTGCTGCCTGGGCCAGCATGTTGTTGTCTTCACCGTTGGTGCTCAGCGGGCGCCCCAGCACCAGGTAAGACAAGGCTTGTTCCTGGCTCATCGCCGGCTCGGAGAAGATCTGCGTGGTCGGCTGTTCGGCGCTGCCGCTGAGGCGAATGCCGGCGATCACGTCGTCGGTCTGGCGAATGGCTTCGATGTCCAGATACGGCTGGTCAATCGGGCCGGCAAACAACAGCCGCGCACGGCGCACGGTGAGCCGCTGACCGTATGCCCGATAACGCCCATCGTTGAGCCAGAGCTCGCCCCGGGTGTCCATGTTGTCGCCGATGTGCACGTGCCCTTGCAGGTTGGCGGTCAGGCCGAACCCGGCAAAGCTGAGCTTGTCCTCACCCACCACCACGTCGATGTCCATCTTCATGGCCAGCGGCGGTTTGCCCTCTTCGGTCTGCTGGCCGACGATCACCGTGTCATCGGAAACCTTGACCGTCGACGGCGGCAACTCGCGCACGGTGATCTCGCCCTTGGGCACCAACACTTTGCCGGTGATCGCCAGTTTGTCGTCCTTCATCGAGATCTTCAGGTCCGGTGCCACTTCAAGTTTGGCATACGGTTCAACGGTGACGGGCAACTGCGAGCCCTTGAGCGTCAGGTCCACCACCAGCGCCTGACCCCAGGCGATGTTGCCGTTGAGACTGCCCTGCCCGCTCTTGCCGCTTTTCCAGCCACCGTTCAATTGCACCGTTTCGCCGGCGATCAGTGCTTGAAGCTGCAAACCCTGCAACTCCATCGGCAATTCGGGTCCGGACACTTCGCCATCGCTGAGCAGCAAATTGCCGTTGACCAAAGGCGCCAACAGATCACCGGAGAGCGTGCCACTGCCGTTCAAACGCCCGGTGAGTTTCTCGACCATCGGCACAAACGGCCGCGCCACCGATAGATCCAGACCGGTTAGACGGAACGAGCCCGTGAGCGGTTTGTTTTTCGGCAGCGGATTGATTTGCGCCTGCACCATCAGTTCGCCGAGCTTGCCGCCGACAAAATTGAGGTCGGTGTCGATGCGTTTTGGCGTGAGTTTGCTAGTGAGTTTCAGGGTCTGGTACGGGAAGTCCAGCCACTGATCCTTTTCCTTCATGCGCAACGTGCCGCCGCTGGCATCGATGCTGATCTGGCCGTTCGGGCCACTCGCTGGCATATCCAGTTGCAGGTCGGCGTTGAGTTTGCCCTTCCAGGCGAAATCTTTCGGCAGCCATTGCGCCAGGCTTTCAATCGGGAATTGCTTGAGGTGATAACGCAGCTTGGGTTCCGGCATCAGACGCTGGTCTTCGCCACACAGACTGGCCGGGCCGGACATCCAGCAATGGGCGCCGAAGTTGATCTTGCCGTCCGCCAGTCGCTCAAGTTTCGCCGGGGCTTGCAGCTTCCAGTCCTGACCACCGGCCTGGATATCACCGCTGGCCAGGCGGCCGCGCCAGTTGCCCTTGTCCAGTGAACCGTCCAGGCCGAGCGCCAGTTTCAGCTTCGGCCCTTGTAAGTCGAGAGCAAGTTTCTGGTTTTTGATATCGCCCTGACCGCTGGCCGTCAGCGTGCCCAGCGAGGTGTCGCCGGCTTGAATGCCGCTGCCCTTGAGGTCGAATTTCGCCCGTTGCGCGCCGTCGAGGGTCGCGTCCAGGTTCAGGCTTTGCAGGCGATTGTCCTCGAAGGCCAGTTGCGTGCCTTGCAGCCCGAGCTTGCCTTGGGGCGCCTTCAGCGTACCGGCGACATCGACGCGACCGTTGAGCTGACCGCGCAGTTGCGGCCAGAGTTGGGCCAGGCGTGGCAACTTGATGTCGATCTGGCCGGCGAGCTTCTGTTGCAGGCTGCCCTTGCCGGTGATGCTGTTGTCGCCGAGGCGAATTTGCAGCGCGTTGAGGTTCCATTGTTCACCGCCGCCATCGGCCTTGGCCTGGATCACCGCCGGTTGGCCACGCAGTTTGCCTTTCAGGTCGAGGTCGGCACTCAGGCTGAGTTTTTCATTCTTCATCTCGCCCTGGCTGCGCAACGGCCCGGCCAGCGTGCCTGGCAACTCCGCGACCCAATACGCAGGGTTGATCGCCGAGAGGTCGAGCGCGGTGTCCCAGGCAATACCATCGGCAAATTGCAGGTTCAGATGCCCGACGGCCTTGCCCTGCCCGGCTTCGAGTTGAATCTGTTGCAGATAGATTTTTGTCAGATCGCCGCTGAATGGGCTTTCGAGGCTGAACGCACCTGCAGGGCCGTCGAGCGCCGCTTTGAAGTGACCGATGTATTTGCCGTCGGTGTAGGAAACCTCACCGTTGAAGCTGCGCAATGCCACTTCTGGCTCGTCGATTAGCGGATAGAGGCTGTGCCACGGGAAATCCAGCCAATCGATTTTCGCCTCGGCGCTGAGGCCTTTGCTCCAGTCGAGATTGCCGGTGAGTTTAAGGCTATGCTTGTCGTTGGCGGTCAGGTCGAGACCGGCAATCTGCGCGCCGTTGGCATCGACCTTGCCTTGCAGCACCAGGGCCACCGGGCCTTTTTCAGCGGGCAATGTGGCTTTGCCGAGCAACTGGTAACCGTTTTTCAGGTCGCCGTCGCCGGTGAGTTCCAGTTGATTGAGTTGCAAGGTGTCCGGCAAATCAGCACTGGGTTTGAAACCGTCGGCGGTGATTCGTACTTTGGCCGGAAGGTTGTCCACCAGCGGTTGCAGTTCGCCGGTCAGTTGGCCGTTCAAGTAACCGCTGCTGTCGGCTTTCAGGTTCAGGGTTTTCAGCAGATCACCGTCCACCTTCAACGCCAGGCTCCAAGGCTCCGGGGCCGGCAGGGTCAACGTGCCTTCGGCCTTTAGCGGCCAGTTGCCGCTGGGTTGCAGCAAACCGGACAGGTTCAGGCTGAGCTCGTCGCGCTGCAACTTCACCGAGTCGATCTGCAACCCTTGCGCCGTCCAGTGCGCGGCCAGTTGCAAGCCTTTGAGTTCTTCGCTGCCGTTGAACAGCAGGCTGCCGACCTGCACATCGCCCAATTCGATCGCCAGGGGCAAGTCCAGATCCGGGAGCGTGATCGGCCCGCTGCTTTCTTCTTCGGTGCCCGGTGGGAATTGCAGGCTGACCTGATCGGCCTTCAATTGCTCGATGCACAAGGTCATGCGCGTCAGGCACAGCGGCGACCAGGCGAATATCGGTTTGCTCAGCTCGACCCGGCTGGTGTCCTGCTGCCACAACAGATGATCAGCACTCCACTGCCCGCCCAATCGGCCCTGGAAATTTTCCACGGTCAGACCCGGCACAAAGCCGAGCACCCAACGACTGCCCGTGGCCGTGCCCAGCACCGTGGTCACGGCCAGGACGACCAGCATCAGCAGCGCCAGAATCGCCAGCAGCGTAATTTTCAAACCACGATTCACAGCTCAGGCCCCATGGAAAAGTGCAGTCGAATGCCGCCGTCGTCGTCCATCGCATGGGCCAGGTCGAGGCGAATCGGCCCTACCGGTGAAACCCAGCGCACACCGATGCCGACGCCGGTCTTGAGGTTCGGCAGTTCGAGTGTATTAAAGGAATTGCCCTGGTCAACGAAGGTTGCGACCCGCCATTTTTCGGCGACGGAGTACTGGTACTCGACGCTGCCGGCGATCATGTAGCGACCACCGATGCGGTCGCCCTCGGAGTTTTCCGGGGACAGGCTCTGATAGTCGTAGCCGCGCACGCTCTGATCGCCACCGGCGAAAAAGCGCAACGACGGCGGTACCGACTTGTAGCCGTTGGTGGCACTGCCGCCGACCTGCACCCGTCCGAGGAAACGGTGTTTATCGAAAACCGTGGTCAAGCCTTTGACCAGCGCGGTGCCGTAGAGCAGGTTGGTGTCCGACCCCAAGCCTTCCTTGGCCACTTTGGTCTCGAATTCCAGGCGATAGCCGTTGTGCGGATCAATGCGGTTGTCGCTTTTCAGGTAGGAATAACTGACGCCGGGCATCAGCAAGGTGCTAAGCCCCGAGTCGTCCCCGAGCCGGTACTCCTCGCGCTGCCACTTGAGCGAGACCACGCGCTGCCAACCGCTGGGCAACTTGCTGTGCCACTCAGGACCGAGGGTCAGGAGTTTGCTCAGGGAGTCCTTGTCGGCGATTTCTTCGTTTTGATAACCGCCGGCGAAACGCAATTTGTCGGTCAGCGGCGGGTCAAGGGGGATGTCGTAGAACACCCCGACGTTCTGCCGTGGCGCCGAGATTTCGGTCTCCCAGCCATAACTGTGCCCCTGCGGGTTGACCCAGTGCCGGGTCCAGTTGGCCTTGACCCGGGGGCCGACGTCGGTGGAATAGCCAAGCCCCAGGCCCATGGTCCGTGGTTTGCGGGTTTCCAGCTTGACGTCGACCGGGATCACATCGTTCTTGGACGCCGTCGGTGCCGCATCCACCCGCACACTTTCGAAATAGCCGCTCGATTGCATCGCCTGATTGAGTTCGGCGATCAGTTCGGAGTCGTAAGGTGCGCCTTCCTTGAACGGCACCATGCGTCGCAGCAGGTCTTCATCGAACGGCGTGTCGCCCTCGAAACTGACCTTGCCCAGGGCATAACGCGGGCCGCTGTTATAGACGAGGTCGATGTCGGCGACGCCGGCGCGCGGGTCCACGGACAATGTCTGATGAGTGAAGTGCCCACTGAAGAAACCATAGCGCGAGGCCTGATTCTGGATCAGTTTCTTGGCGTCTTCATAACGGCCATGGTTCAGCACCGCGCCGGTTTTCAGCGCAGCGCTTTTGGGCACACGAAAGGATTTGAGCGAGGCCGCCGGGCCGTCGACACGAATGGTGACATTACGCAAATGCACCGGCTCGCCAGGATCGATGTTGAGGATCAGGCGCGGCGTCTTGCCGCCCTTCACGTCGCTGTCGATCTGCGGCTGGTAATAGCCCAAGGCCTGGGCGGCCTTGCGCGCCTGTTCCTCGGCACCACGACTGAAGCGCAGCAAGGCTTCTTCGTCACGATCGCCGAGGCTGCCGATATAGCCCTCTATATTGGCTTTCAGTTCATCGTTGGACGGTTTGATCCGCACATCCAATTCACTTTGCGCCAGTGCCGCGCAGCTGGTTAACAGCATCAGCACGCCACTGGTAATTCTTCCTGGAAACTTCATAGGCGCGGATGCTATCACGAGCTTGGGAGCGTGATAGAGCCTGGCATGCGGTGAAAGTTCTACCGAAAGTTTTACGTTTATGCCGTTGCTGTTTGTAACACCTGGGGATTGGCGTGGAAAAACACGTGCTCGAGGATCGGTCCTACCGCGACCTCGCCAATTTCCTCATAGCCCTGGCGCTTATAAAACTCTAGATAACGAGGATTCCCGGTATCAAGGATCACGCCCTCGGAGGTTTCATCCACTGCACACCAGTTGTGCACCGCTTGCAGCAGTTGCTCGCCGAAGTGTTTGCCCTGGAACTGCGGATGAATCCCCAGCAACGGCAGGACGTGCACCGAGTCGGACGGCACGCAGGCGGCAACGGCGGCGTGGTAATCGAGGTAGCGGCGGGTGCAACGAAAGCCGGTGCTGAGCACCATGCGCAAACGCCAGGCCCAACTTTCAGTGATGCCCAGTCGACGTTGCGGTGGGGCGATCAGGGCGATGCCGATCAGGCGGTCGTTGACCAGCAGGCCGATGGCCGGCAAGTCCTGAAGAAAGTGTTGTTTGACCAACTCGCGCACCGTCGCCCGCACACGATGCTCATAGCCGGGACGCTCGGCCTCGAACAGGTAGCCGAAGGTCGGTTCGTGCCGGTAAGCGTGGTAAAGCAGGGAGCGCGCTTCGTGGGCGTAGCCGCTGTCGAGCATATGAATATCGGCAATGGCGGTTGAGGTTTCGGGCATAACGGTAGATCTCCCCGGGGCGCCGCTGAAAATGGCGGCGTTCTTATTGGTACGAGCCTTTGGGTGGTAATACAGTTCCCCCACAGGTATAGACCAAGGCTGGATCTTCATCGACTGGACCGGCCTCTTCGCGGGCAAGCCACGCTCCCACAGGTTCTGTGGCTTACATAAATTCTGTGCTCAATCGAGAAACCTGTAGGAGCGAGGCTTGCCCGCGAAGAGGCCCTGACTGCCAATACAGATCTGACAGAACAAGGTAACTCCCCTGCCTCAACACTGGCCCGATTCCTACAGGTCAGCTAGCATCGCCCTTTTGCCAGGACTGCCGACCATGAAGATCGTCTCCTTCAACATCAACGGGCTGCGCGCTCGCCCCCATCAGCTGGCGGCGCTGATCGAAAAGCACCAGCCGGACGTGATCGGGCTGCAGGAAACCAAGGTTCACGACGACCAGTTCCCGCTGGCCGAGGTTCAGGCACTGGGTTATCACGTGTATTTCCACGGGCAGAAAGGCCATTACGGCGTCGCCCTGCTCTCGCGTCAGGAACCGATTGCGCTGCATAAAGGCTTCGCCACCGATGAAGAAGACGCCCAGCGGCGCTTCATCTGGGGCACGTTCGCCGACGCCAATGGTGTGCCGGTAACCATCATGAACGGCTATTTCCCACAGGGCGAAAGCCGCGATCACCCCACCAAGTTCCCGGCCAAGGAACGTTTCTACGGCGACCTGCAGCAATTGCTGGAAAGCCAGTTCAGCAATGAACAGCCGGTGGTGGTGATGGGCGACGTGAACATTTCCCCGGAAGACTGCGACATCGGCATCGGCCCGGACAACATGAAACGCTGGCTGAAAACCGGTAAATGCAGCTTCCTGCCGGAAGAGCGCGAGTGGATGGCCCGCTTGAAGAACTGGGGCCTGGTGGACAGTTTCCGCCACTTGAACCCGGACGTGGCCGACCGTTTCAGCTGGTTCGACTACCGCAGCCGCGGTTTTGAAGACGAGCCCAAGCGCGGGCTGCGGATTGACTTGATCATGGCGTCCCACGGGTTATTGCCACGGGTCAAGGATGCGGGTGTGGACTACGAACTGCGCGGGATGGAAAAACCATCGGACCATGCGCCGATCTGGCTTGAGTTGAGCTGATCCTCTCGACTTGCCCCTGTGGCGCGACCCGTGGCGAGGGGGCTTGCCCCCGTTTGAGTGCGCAGCACTCACAAAATCTTTGGTGTATCGAAAGTTTTGGGGCTGCTTCGCAGCCCAACGGGGGCAAGCCCCCTCGCCACAGGCGCTCCCACATTTAGTAACTGTCATCTGTTAGAAACTTTACTGACTTATTCTCTCGGCACTTCCTTTGGCCAAATAAGGTGCCGGCATGACGTTGCGCGTGTTGTTCCTGTTGATGCTGTGCACCTGTTTGCCATTGACGGCGTCGGCGGGGGATTTGCCGATACCCGAAAACGGCCCGGTCCTGCGCATCCAGGGCTCCAACACCATCGGCGCCGCATTGGGCCCGGCACTGGTCGAAGGGCTGTTGCGCGAACAGGGCCTGCTCAAAGTCCACAGTGAAGTCCCGGACAAAGCCAACGAACAACGCATCGTCGGCGAAACTGTTCAGGGACGGCGGGTGGTGGTGGAAGTCGCGGCCCATGGTTCCAGCACCGGGTTCAGCGCCCTGAAAACCGCCTCCGCCGATCTCGCCGCCTCTTCGCGCCCGATCAAGGACAACGAACGGGCAGACCTCAAGACCCTGGGCAACTTTAAAAGCCCCGGCGCCGAGCAAGTCATCGCCATCGATGGACTGGCAATCATCCTTCATCCGCAAAACCCGCTGAACCAACTCAACACCGAACAACTGGCGCGAATTTTCAGCGGTGAGGCAAAAACCTGGGAAGAACTCGGTGGCAGTGGCGGGACGATTCACCTGTATGCGCGGGATGATCAATCGGGCACGTACGACACCTTTAAGGAATTGGTCCTCAGTCGGCGTGGGAAAACGCTGAATAGCGCCGCGAAACGCTTCGAATCCAGCGAGCAATTGTCCGACGCTGTCAGCCAGGATCCGCAAGGCATCGGTTTTATCGGTTTGCCCTACGTGCGCCAGGCCAAAGCCGTGGCGATTGCCGATGGTCAGTCCCAAGCCATGTTGCCGCTCAGTAACCTGATTGCGACGGAGGACTATCCGCTGTCCCGGCGGCTGTTCTTTTACCTGCCGCCCAACGGGAAAAATCCTTGGGCGCAAGCACTGGTGGCGTTCGCGCAAAGCAGCAAAGGCCAGGCGATTGTCGCGGCCAACGGTTTTATCGCGCAGACCGTGCAAGCCATGAGTGTCACACCGAACGCCTTGATGCCCGAGGGTTATCAGGCACTCAGCCGCCATGCGCTGCGGCTGTCGGTGAATTTCCGTTTCGAGGAAGGCAGCGCGACGCTGGATAACAAGGCCCGACAAGACCTGTCGCGGGTGCTCGACTATATAAAGCAGCGCGACAAAACCAATCGACAGGTGACGCTGGTGGGGTTTGGCGACGCCAAGAGCGATCCGGCGCGTGCCGACCTGTTGTCGAAACTGCGGGCGATGGCGGTGCGGCGGGAACTGGTGAAAAGCGGCGTGGTGTTTCGCGAGATTCGCGGCTTTGGCGCCGAGATGCCCGTTGCGGCGAACAGTGCGGATGAGGGGCGTATCAAGAATCGGCGGGTTGAGGTTTGGGTGTACTGAGTTGAAATGCGGACAAATGTGGCGAGGGAGCTTGCTCCCGCTGGGCTGCGAAGCGGCCCCCCTTACTCCTGAAAAAGAAGGGGACTGCTGCGCAGTCCAGCGGGAGCAAGCTCCCTCGCCACAGGGTTACTGCCCGCTACGCATCATCTCTTTCGGCACGTACTTGCCAATCTCGAACTTGCCGATCGCCGCGCGGTGCACTTCGTCCGGGCCGTCGGCCAGGCGCAGGGTGCGCTGCATCGCATACATGTAGGCCAGCGGGAAATCATTGGAAACCCCTGCCCCGCCATGGATCTGAATGGCCCGATCGATAACCCGCAAGGCCACGTTCGGTGCAACGACCTTGATCTGTGCGATCTCGCTTTTCGCCACCTTGTTACCGGCAGTGTCCATCATGTACGCCGCTTTCAACGTCAACAGGCGTGCCATGTCGATTTCCATCCGCGAGTCGGCGATCTTGTCGATGTTACCGCCCAGACGTGCCAGCGGTTTACCGAACGCGGTGCGGCTCACCGCACGTTTGCACATCAACTCCAGCGCACGTTCGGCCATGCCGATCGAACGCATGCAGTGGTGAATCCGGCCCGGGCCAAGGCGACCCTGAGCGATTTCGAAGCCGCGTCCTTCGCCCAACAGGACGTTTTCGTACGGCACGCGGACGTTTTCAAACAGCACTTCGGCGTGGCCGTGAGGCGCGTCGTCGTAACCGAACACCGGCAGCGGACGAACGATCTTCACGCCCGGTGCATCCACCGGCACCAGAATCATCGAGTGCTGGGCGTGGCGTGGCGCGTCCGGATTGCTCAGGCCCATGAAGATCAGGATCTTGCAGCGCGGGTCGCAGGCGCCTGAGGTCCACCATTTTTTGCCGTTGATCACCCACTCGTCGCCGTCACGCACAGCGCGGGCAGCCATGTTGGTGGCGTCGGAGGAAGCGACGTCCGGTTCGGTCATGGCGAACGCCGAGCGGATCTCGCCACGCAGCAGCGGTTCGAGCCAGCGTTGCTTCTGCTCTTCGTTGGCGTAACGCACCAGCACTTCCATGTTGCCGGTGTCCGGCGCGGAGCAGTTGAAGGGCTCAGGGCCGAGCAGCGAGCGGCCCATGATTTCTGCCAGTGGTGCGTATTCGAGGTTGGTCAGGCCGGCGCCGAGTTCGGACTCAGGCAGGAACAAATTCCACAACCCTTCAGCCTTGGCCTTGAGTTTGAGCTCTTCCATGATTGCAGTCGGCTGCCAGCGATCGCCTTCGGCGACCTGGCGCTCGAACACCGCTTCGGCGGGGTAAACGTAGGTGTCCATGAACGCGGTCACGCGCTCACGCAGTTCTTGCACCTTGGGCGAATAAGCGAAATCCATGGGCATCTCTACCTTTTTGACTGGGTTCAGAGGAGTTGTTCAGGTCATGCAATCGATGCTAGAACAGCTACGAAAATTTACCTAGCCTATTCTCGGCGTGTATTAACATTCATCACCGATATATGATCGGGTGATCATCAAGGCCAAAAACGCCCTTACAACAAGAGAGCCGCGTAATGAATCTGAGCAAGGTCGACCTCAACCTTTTCATCGTCTTCGACGCGATCTACACCGAAGCCAACCTGACCCGCGCCGGGCAGATTGTCGGCATTACTCAGCCAGCGGTCTCGAACGCTCTGGCCCGCCTGCGCGAGACCTTCAACGACCCGTTGTTCGTGCGCACGGCGCAAGGCATGGTCCCAACGCCCATGGCGCAGAACATCATCGGGCCGGTGCGTAACGCCCTCTCCCTGCTGCGGGTGTCGGTGCAGGAAAGCCGGATTTTCAACCCGTTGCAGGCCGTCAAGACGTATCGCATCAGCATGACCGACCTGACCGAAGCGGTGATTCTGCCGCCGCTGTTCCAGCGCCTGCGCCGCCTGGCGCCGACGGTGATCATCGAAAGTTTTCTGTCCAAGCGCCGCGAGACCACCAAGGAACTGGCGGCCGGGCGTCTGGACTTCGCTGTCGATGCGCCGCTTAACACTGACCCGCAGGTGCGTCACGTCAAGTTGATGGAAGACCGTTACGTGTGTGCGATGCGCAAGGGTCATCCGCTGGCGGGCAAAGAGAAATTCACCCTCGACGATTACCTGTCACTGACGCACATCCATATCTCCAGCCGCCGCAGCGGTCTGGGCCATGTCGACCTGGCCCTCGGGAAGATGGGCATTCAGCGCAAAATCGCCCTGCGTTCCCAGCATTACCTGATGGCGTCCCAGGTGTTGCAGCAGACCGACATGGTCATGACCGTGCCGGAGCGCTTTGCCCGCCGCCATGACTTGTACTCGGTGAACCTCCCGGTCAACGACGTGCCGCCGGTGGAAACTCACCTCTACTGGCACGAAAGCACCGACCAGGACCCGGCCAACCGCTGGATGCGCGAACAGATGATCGAGTTGTGCCAGCAAGTGACGGCGCATGAGAAGAAGCTCGATAAGGTGTAGGGCGTAGGACCGCGTTATCGTTCTTCGCGGGCAAGTCGGACCGCCGCACCGCTCGCTCCTACATCAGATTTTCTGTGAACACAAAATTTGTACATTGCAGAGATCCCCCCTGTAGGAGCGAGGCTTGCCCGCGAAGAGGGCAGTGATATCAATGAAGATCCATGCCCCTTGACGTAAACGTCAACCTGCCATTAGCTTAGCGCCATGACCTTCTTCGAGCGCTTCCATGAGCAGCCAGACCTATAGCATTTCCGACCTCGCCCGCGAGCTCGACATCACCACGCGGGCCATTCGCTTTTATGAAGAGCAAGGCCTGCTCAGCCCTGAGCGTCGTGGCCAGGAACGCGTCTACACACCCCGTGACAAGGTCAGCCTTAAGCTGATCCTGCGGGGCAAGCGCATTGGCTTCTCCCTGGCCGAGTGCCGCGAGCTGATCGAACTCTACGACCCCACCGGCGGCAATCAAAAACAGCTGCAAACCATGCTGAGCAAGATCGCCGAGCGCCGCGAACAGCTGGAGCAGCAGATGCTCGACATCGAGCAGATGAAGCTGGAACTCGATACGGCGCAAGAGCGCTGCACCCAGGCGCTGGAACAGACGATCAAGAGTCAGCAACCTGTTCAATAAACACCCGGATACCTGTAGGAGCGAAGCTTGCTCGCGAAAGCGTCAGATCAGTCGACACCAATGTTGAATGACATACCGCGTTCGCGAGCAAGCTTCGCTCCTACAGGGTTCGCTGAACATTCAGACAAATACAGCAGGTCCATTGCCATGTCCCTACCCACTCACGTACGTCTAGTCGAAGTCGGTCCCCGCGACGGTCTGCAAAACGAAGCCCAACCCATTAGCGTTGCGGACAAGGTGCAACTGGTCGACGCGCTGACTGCCGCAGGCCTTGGCTATATAGAAGTCGGCAGTTTCGTTTCGCCCAAGTGGGTGCCGCAAATGGCCGGTTCCGCCGAAGTCTTTGCGCAGATCCAGCGCAAACCGGGCGTGACCTATGGCGCACTCGCCCCCAATCTGCGCGGGTTTGAAGATGCGATCGCGGCAGGGGTCAAGGAAGTCGCGGTATTCGCGGCGGCCTCCGAAGCGTTTTCCCAACGCAACATCAATTGCTCGATCAGCGAAAGCCTGGAGCGCTTCGTGCCGATCATGGACGCCGCCAAGCAGCATGGTGTGAGCGTGCGCGGTTACGTGTCCTGCGTGCTGGGTTGCCCTTACGAAGGTAACGTCGCGCCAGAACAAGTTGCCCGGGTCGCACGCGAGCTCTACGCCATGGGCTGCTATGAAGTTTCCCTGGGCGACACCATCGGCACCGGCACCGCTGGCGCGACCCGCAAGATGTTCGACGTGGTCTCGGCCGATGTGCCGCGTGAAAAACTCGCCGGGCATTTCCACGACACTTATGGCCAGGCCATGGCCAACATCTACGCCAGCCTGCTGGAAGGGATCGCGGTGTTCGACAGTTCCATCGCCGGCCTCGGCGGCTGCCCGTACGCCAAGGGCGCCAGCGGTAACGTCGCCACCGAAGACGTGGTTTACCTGCTCAACGGCCTCGGTATCCAGACCGGAATTGACCTTGACGCTTTGATTTTGGCCGGCCAGCAGATTTGCACCGTGCTGGGGCGACCCACCGGCTCGCGCGTAGCCAAGGCTCGCAGTGCACAGTGAGGCGTGGGGGTGTTACCGCTGCGTCTGAAACGTGGGGCGTAAGCGAGTAACACGGAAACAAATTGTCTGGTTTTGCCTGAAGGAAAAATCCGATAAAAACCCAAGGCGTTGATTTATAAGGATTTTTAAAAGTTGGCACGGCTTCTGCTATCTCTACTGCATAACAAGAACAAAAAAAGCGGCAAACCTAATAAAAATAAGACGTAACGACTCTGACATAACAAAAACAACACGGCAGAGACGCAGCTAACAGATTTTTTTGGAGAGGATGTGCTTTTCAGGGTGCTTTTCGGAGTAACCCGCAACCGGGCAGAGAACAATAAAACTACCTTCAGGTAGCTCCCGAACTGGTTGGATCGCTCAGCGAAAAAGCAGGTCAGCGCTCAAAAAAATACGTTTGCTCTTGATCCCGGATGGGGATCGACAAAAACAGCGGTAAAGGGTCACGGTCACTAAAAACAACAACAGACCGCCCCTCAATAATAAAAAAAGAGCACGCGCAACGACAAAATTAAAGGGGAGCTTCGGCTCCCCTTTGTGCTTTCTGCGATTCAGGTTTTCACCACCGCCCCTGTGGGAGCCAGCCTGCTGGCGATTGCGGTGGTTCAACACTCCGCTATCGCCAGCAGGCTGGCTCCCACAGGGGAGAATTTGTCAGACCTGCTTTTCGCGCAATTCCTCAATGCTGATCTCGCGCATCCGGAATTTCTGGATCTTGCCGGTCACGGTCATCGGAAACTCTTCCACGAACTTGAAGTAACGCGGCGTCTTGAAGTGCGCGATGCGCTCCTTGCACCAGGTTTGCAGTTCCTGCTCCGTAGCGCTGTGGCCCGGGTGGAATTTGATCCAGGCGACAATCTCTTCGCCATAGCGCGAGCACGGAATCCCGATCACCTGCACGTCCGCCACCGCCGGGTGGGTAAAGAAGAATTCTTCCAGCTCACGCGGGTAAATGTTCTCACCGCCACGGATGATCATGTCCTTGTTGCGTCCGGCAATGCACACGTAACCCTCGTCGTTCATGCTCGCCAAGTCACCTGTGTGCATCCAGCCTGCCTGATCGATGGCTTCTGCAGTGCCTTGCGGGTTATTCCAATAGCCGAGCATCACGCTGTAACCGCGGGTGCAGAGTTCGCCAATGGTGCCGCGCGGCACCAGATTGCCGGCCTCGTCGATGATCTTGCTTTCCAGTTGTGGCTGGGTCCGGCCAACGGTGGTAACGCGCAGTTCCAGTTCGTCTGACGGACCGGTCTGCAATGACACGGGGCTTGTTTCCGTCATGCCGTAGGCAATCTGCACTTCGCTCATGTGCATGTCGCTGATGACCCGGCGCATCACTTCGATCGGGCAAGTCGCCCCGGCCATGATCCCGGTGCGCAGGCTCGACAGATCGAACTCGGCGCGTTTCGGCTGATCGAGCATGGCGATGAACATGGTCGGCACGCCGTAAAGTGCGGTGGCCTTTTCTTCGGCGACCGTGGTCAGGGTCAATAGCGGGTCGAATGCATCGTTGGGGTAAATCATGGTGCTGCCGTGGGTGATGCAGCCGAGGTTGCCCATGACCATGCCGAAGCAGTGATACAGCGGCACCGGGATCACCAGGCGATCATTGGCCGTCAGCCCGAGGCTTTCGCCCACCATGTAACCGTTGTTGAGAATGTTGTAGTGACTGAGGGTCGCGCCTTTCGGGAAACCGGTGGTGCCGGAGGTGTACTGGATGTTCACCGCCTGATCGAAATGCAGGCTGTCCTGACGTTCGCGCAACTGTCCGGCGGAGACGCTGGCGGCGAGATCGCCCAGTTGTGACCACGGCAGGAAACCCGACGGTGGTTGTGCATTCAGACTGATGACGCCGCGCAATTGCGGCAGGCGCTCGCAGTGCAACTTTCCGATGGATTGCTCCGCCAGTTCGGGCACCAGGCCTTGCAGCATCCCGTGATAGTCGGACGTCTTGAAGGCACCGGCGCAGACCAGCCATTGGCAGCCGGATTGCTTCAACACGTATTCGAGTTCGGAACTGCGATACGCCGGGTTGATGTTGACCAGGATCACACCGATTTTCGCGCTGGCGAACTGGCTGATGCACCACTGCGCGCAATTTGGCGCCCAGATACCGAGGCGGTCACCGGCCTGCAAACCCAGCGCCAACAGGGCTCTGGCATGCAGGTCGACGGCGTCGGCCAGTTGCTGCCAGGTGTAGCGCAACTGCTGATGGCGCACGACCAGCGCCTCTCCGTTCGGATATTGCGCGACCGTCTGATCGAACATCTCGCCGATGGTCATCGCCAGCAAGGCTTTGTCCTGGGATCCACGGGTGTAGCTGCGCTGCGGGTTTGCACTGGGTTGATCCATGACGACCCCTATTGTCTTTATTTGTGGGTTGGCGTCCCAACTTGTAGGAGCGAAGCTTGCTCGCGAAGATGCCAGTGCATTCAGCAGTGATGTCGACTGATCTGATGCTTTCGCGAGCAAGCTTCGCTCCTACAGGTTTTGCCGCTGTTCGATCTTGAACTGGCCCTACTGTCGCTCAAGTTGACGTTAACGTAAAGGGTGATTGACAGCCATTCGTCACAGGCTTACGTTAACGTAAAGGTGAGAGCCGATTGACGGTCTCACCAACCGATAAAAAAGCCAAAAGGTGACCCATGAGCTACCCATCCCTGAACTTTGCCCTCGGTGAAACCATCGACATGCTGCGCGATCAGGTTCAGTCCTTCGTCGCCAAAGAGATCGCCCCGCGCGCCGCTCAGATCGACATCGACAACCTGTTCCCGGCCGACCTGTGGCGCAAATTCGGCGACATGGGCCTGCTCGGCGTTACCGTGCCGGAAGAATACGGCGGCGCTGGCCTGGGTTACCTGGCGCACGTGGTGATCATGGAAGAAATCAGCCGCGGTTCGGCGTCGGTCGCCCTGTCCTACGGCGCTCACTCCAACCTTTGCGTCAACCAGATCAACCGCAACGGCAATCACGAGCAGAAAACCAAGTACCTGCCGAAGCTGATCAGCGGCGAGCACATTGGCGCCCTGGCCATGAGCGAGCCGAATGCCGGTTCCGACGTGGTGTCGATGAAGCTGCGTGCCGACAAACGCGGCGATCACTATGTCCTCAACGGCAGCAAAACCTGGATCACCAACGGTCCCGACGCCAACACCTACGTGATCTACGCCAAGACCGACCTGGAAAAAGGCCCGCACGGAATCACCGCCTTCATCGTCGAACGTGATTCGAAAGGCTTCAGCCGCAGCAACAAATTCGACAAACTCGGCATGCGCGGCTCCAACACCTGCGAGCTGTTCTTCGATGACGTCGAAGTGCCGGAAGAAAACATTCTCGGCGTGCTCAACGGCGGCGTGAAAGTGCTGATGAGCGGCCTCGACTACGAGCGCGTTGTGCTGTCCGGCGGCCCAACCGGGATCATGCAGGCTTGCATGGACCTGATCGTTCCCTACATCCACGACCGCAAGCAGTTCGGCCAAAGCATCGGCGAGTTCCAGCTGATCCAGGGCAAGGTCGCTGACATGTACACCCAACTCAATGCCAGCCGCGCTTACCTTTATGCGGTAGCGCAAGCGTGCGAGCGCGGCGAAACCACCCGCAAGGACGCCGCCGGCGTGATCCTCTACAGCGCCGAACGCGCCACGCAAATGGCCCTCGACGCGATCCAGATTCTCGGCGGCAACGGCTACATCAACGAATTCCCGGCCGGTCGTCTGCTGCGTGACGCCAAGCTGTACGAAATCGGCGCCGGCACCAGTGAGATCCGTCGCATGCTTATCGGTCGCGAACTGTTCAACGAAACGAAATAAATTTCGTCAGCGGCAAGCAGCAAGCTTCAAGCGGCAAGAGAACTGTGCGCTTGCTTCAACTTGTAGCTTGTAGCTTGAAACTTGAAGCTGCTACGGAGTAGCCCATGATCCTGCATACCCAGCTCAACCCCCGTTCGGCGGAGTTCGCGGCCAACAGCGCGGCGATGCTCACACAGGTCGACGCCCTGCACACTCTGCTCGCCCAAGTGCAGCAAGGTGGCGGCCCGAAGGCGCAAGAACGCCATACTTCGCGAGGCAAATTGCTGCCGCGTGAGCGGATCAATCGCCTGCTCGATCCAGGTTCGCCGTTTCTCGAGATCAGCCAGCTGGCGGCCTACGCGGTGTACGGCGAAGACGTTCCGGCGGCCGGCGTGATTGCCGGAATCGGCCGTGTGGAGGGCGTCGAATGCATGATCGTCGCCAACGACGCCACGGTGAAAGGCGGTTCGTATTACCCGCTGACCGTGAAAAAACACCTGCGTGCCCAGACCATCGCCCAGCAGAACCGTTTGCCGTGCATCTATCTGGTGGACTCCGGCGGCGCCAATCTGCCGCGTCAGGATGAAGTGTTTCCGGACCGCGAGCACTTTGGACGGATCTTCTTCAACCAGGCGAACATGAGCGCCATGGGCATCCCGCAAATCGCGGTGGTCATGGGCTCCTGCACCGCCGGTGGCGCTTATGTGCCAGCGATGGCAGACGAAGCGATCATGGTGCGCCAGCAGGCCACCATTTTCCTCGCCGGTCCGCCGCTGGTAAAAGCTGCGACCGGCGAAGTGGTCAGCGCCGAAGACCTCGGCGGGGCCGATGTGCACTGCAAGATTTCCGGGGTTGCCGACCACTACGCCGAGAGCGACGAACACGCCTTGGCCATTGCACGACGCAGCGTCGCCAATCTCAACTGGCGCAAACTTGGCGAACTGCAACTGCGCACGCCGATCGCCCCGCTCTACGCCAGCGACGAGTTGTACGGCGTGGTCTCGGCCGACGCCAAGCAGCCGTTCGATGTGCGCGAGGTGATCTCGCGGCTGGTCGACGGTTCGGTGTTCGACGAATTCAAAGCGCTTTTCGGGACCACCCTGGTGTGCGGCTTCGCACATTTGCACGGTTACCCGATCGCGATCCTCGCCAACAACGGCATCCTGTTCGCCGAAGCCGCGCAGAAAGGCGCGCACTTTATCGAACTGGCCTGCCAGCGTGGCATTCCGTTGCTGTTCCTGCAAAACATCACCGGCTTCATGGTCGGCCAGAAATACGAGGCCGGCGGTATCGCCAAGCACGGCGCGAAACTGGTGACCGCCGTGGCGTGCGCCAAGGTACCGAAATTTACCGTGATCATTGGCGGCAGTTTTGGCGCCGGTAACTACGGCATGTGCGGGCGGGCTTACGACCCACGTTTCCTGTGGATGTGGCCGAACGCGCGCATTGGCGTGATGGGCGCCGAACAGGCGGCGGGTGTGCTGGTGCAAGTCAAGCGCGAGCAGGCCGAGCGCAGTGGCCAAGGTTTCAGCGCCGAGCAGGAAGCCGAGATCAAGCAGCCGATCCTCGATCAATACGAAGAACAGGGCCACCCTTACTACTCCAGCGCACGGCTGTGGGACGACGGCGTCATCGACCCGGCGCAGACCCGCGACGTGCTGGCCCTGGCCTTGTCCGCGTCGCTGAACGCGCCTATCGAACCGAGCCGCTTCGGCGTGTTCCGGATGTGATCCGACCTTGTAGGAGCGAGGCTTGCCCGCGAACAGGCATGACGCGGTGCAACAGGCAAACCGCGGCGCTTCCTTCGCGGGCAAGCCTCGCTCCTACAGAATAGAGTTGTGGAGACGGACGAATATGAGCGACTTCAACACCCTCGAACTGCTGACCGACCCACGGGGTTTCGCGACCTTGTGGCTCAGCCGTGAAGAAAAGAACAACGCGTTCAACGCCGAGATGATCCGCGAACTGATCCTCGCGCTGGACAAGGTGTCGACCGATGCCAGCCTGCGGTTTCTGCTGGTGCGCGGCCGTGGCAAGCATTTCAGCGCCGGTGCCGATCTGGCCTGGATGCAGCAATCAGCCGAGCTCGACTACCACACCAACCTCGACGACGCCCGGGAACTGGCGGAGTTGATGTACAACCTCGCCAAACTGAAAATCCCGACGCTGGCCGTGGTGCAAGGCGCGGCCTATGGCGGCGCGCTGGGCCTGATCAGTTGCTGCGACATGGCGATTGGCGCCGATGACGCGCAGTTCTGCCTGTCGGAAGTGCGCATCGGCCTGGCGCCGGCGGTGATCAGCCCGTTCGTGGTGCAAGCCATCGGCGAACGCGCGGCACGCCGTTATGCGCTGACGGCCGAACGTTTCGGTGGGCAACGGGCACGGGAAATAGGCCTGTTGTCGGAGAGCTATCCGACCGCTGAGCTGGAACAGAACGTGGAAAAGTGGATCGACAACCTGCTGCTCAACAGCCCGGCCGCCATGCGCGTCAGCAAGGACTTGCTGCGTGAAGTCGGCAACGGCGCGCTGACCCCGGCCCTGCGCCGCTACACCGAGAATGCCATCGCCCGCATCCGCGTCAGCCCCGAAGGCCAGGAGGGCCTGCGCGCCTTTCTGCAAAAGCGTCCGCCGAGCTGGCAAGCACCGACCACCACCAAGGAGCCGCGTTGATGAGCGCACCTGTTCTCACCACCCTGCTGGTGGCCAACCGTGGCGAAATCGCCTGTCGGGTGATGCGCACCGCCAAGGCGTTGGGCCTGACCACCGTGGCCGTGCACAGCGCCACTGACCGTGAAGCCCGACACAGTCGCGAAGCGGATATCCGCGTCGACCTCGGCGGCAGCAAAGCTGCTGACAGCTATCTGCAGATCGATAAATTGATCGCGGCGGCAAAGGCTAGCGGCGCTCAGGCGATTCACCCCGGTTATGGCTTTTTGTCCGAGAACGCCGGGTTCGCCCGTGCCATTGAAGACGCCGGCCTGATCTTCCTTGGCCCACCCGCCTCGGCCATTGACGCGATGGGCAGCAAATCCGCCGCCAAAGCCCTGATGGAAACCGCCGGCGTGCCCCTGGTGCCCGGCTATCACGGCGAAGCGCAGGACTTCGACACCTTCCGCGATGCCTGCGAACGCATCGGTTATCCGGTGCTGCTCAAGGCCACGGCGGGCGGCGGCGGTAAAGGCATGAAAGTGGTCGAGGAAGTCAGCCAGTTGGCCGAAGCCCTGGCCTCGGCGCAACGTGAAGCGAAATCCTCGTTTGGCGATTCGCGGATGCTGGTGGAGAAATACCTGCTCAAACCACGCCATGTGGAAATCCAGGTGTTCGCCGATCAACACGGTAACTGCCTGTACCTCAACGAACGTGACTGCTCGATTCAGCGTCGCCATCAGAAAGTCGTCGAAGAAGCGCCCGCTCCAGGCCTGAGCCCGGAACTGCGGCATGCCATGGGCGAAGCTGCCGTGCGTTCGGCGCAAGCCATCGGCTATGTCGGTGCCGGCACCGTGGAGTTTTTGCTGGATTCGCGCGGCGAGTTTTTCTTCATGGAGATGAACACGCGTCTGCAGGTCGAACACCCGGTGACCGAAGCGATCACCGGCCTTGATCTGGTGGCCTGGCAGATTCGCGTGGCTCGCGGTGAAGCGCTGCCGATGACCCAGGCCGAAGTGCCGCTGATCGGCCATGCGATCGAAGTAAGGCTGTATGCCGAGGACCCGAGCCACGATTTCCTGCCGGCCACCGGGCGTCTGGAGTTGTATCGCGAATCGCCTGAAGGCCCGGGACGTCGGGTCGACAGCGGTGTTGAAGAAGGTGATGAGATCTCGCCGTTCTACGACCCGATGCTCGGCAAGCTGATTGCCTGGGGCGAAGACCGTGAACAAGCGCGCCTGCGGTTGTTGAGCATGCTGGATGAGTTTGCGATCGGCGGGCTCAAGACCAACATCAACTTCCTGCGCCGTATCGTCGGCCATCCGGCGTTTGCGGCGGCAGAACTGGATACCGGGTTTATTCCGCGTTATCAGGAGCAATTGCTGCCAGAACCTGCGGACCTCAGTGATGATTTCTGGCAAGCCGCCGCTCAGGCAGTTGCCCAGAGCCAGTCGGGTTCTCCGCGCGCCGATGACCTGAGTTCGCCTTGGGGTGTGGGCAATGGTTTCCGCGCCGGGCTGCCGAGGGAAATCACCCTTCACTTGAGCTGCGAAGGACAAGACCGGGCGCTGACATTGGGTAACGTTGATGCCCACACCGCACAACTCAAGGGCGAACAACTGCTGACCGAGCACAACGGCGTGCGTCGCCAGCATCGGGCAATCCGTCGTGGCGAGGTTGTGTACCTGCAATGGGAAGGTGAATTGCGCCGTATCGAGTCCTACGACCCGATCAGCGCCGTCGAAGCCAGTCACAGTCATCAGGGTGGGCTCACCGCGCCCATGAACGGCAGCATCGTGCGCGTACTGGTCGAGGCCGGGCAAACGGTCGAAGCCGGGGCGCAACTGGTGGTGCTGGAAGCGATGAAGATGGAGCACAGCATTCGCGCGCCCCACGCCGGTGTGATCAAGGCATTGTATTGCCAGGAAGGCGAAATGGTCAGCGAAGGCAGTGCGTTAGTCGAGCTGGAGGAAGCGTGAAATGAAGATCGGTCCTACGCAGTGCGCGGACCGATCTGATTAGAACTTGGCCGTTGCCTGAACCACCACGCCGAGGATTCGACACTCTTCGGTGAAAAGGGCTTTCGGATACGTCGGATTGAGCGGGACAAGGTAACGCTGCCCGCCCTCTTCGATCAGCTTGCGAAAAATCGCTTCGATGCTGTCCGACCATTGCGCGATCACCAGCTTCCCGGGCTCCGGCACAATGGCCGGGTCCACCAGGATCATCATGCCCTCGGCAATGCTGATACCGCTGGGTGCGGTCATCGCGTCGCCGACCACCTCGAGCCAGAATGCCGCGCCCTGAGCGTGATAATCGGTCAGTTCGAAACGCGGCTTGCCGTAGACCGATAGCTCACCGTCACGCACCTCGGCAGGCACGCGCCAGTCACTGACCGGGTAACGGAAGTACGGGTTGTACTTTTGCGTCAGGGACATCTCGTCGTCCTGCAGCACCAAAGGCTCCCGAATCACCATCGCCACTTCCAGAAAATCCATCCCGAGCGCCCGCAAGACACGATTCATGTCCTCGATGCTCGGCTGACGGCGTTTATTCAGCCAGTGACCCACGCCGCCCTGGGACATCCCGAGGCGATCGGCGAGTACTTCCTGAGTGACTTTGAGCTCACTCATCTTGGCTTTGACCAACTCAATCCATTTATCCATGGGCGGCACGATACGTGGCGTACTCCAAGCAACAAAACACAAATTGTAGTATTTAAATTCTCGTCACAAATACAGTTCGTACTAGGATTGGTTCACGGATCTGAATCTATCACGGAGCTTGCCATCACCATGACGTTACCCAGCAATGACCTGTCGGATATGCAAATGGACACCACCCTCACCTCGCCCAAAGGCAACGCCGCCGCGCAAAAAGCCTTGGACTATTACTTGAAACCAACTGTGTCAGAGGCAGTGGTCGAGGAGCGATTTTTTGATGTAAACCCTGCCGTCAGCGGTGAAGAGGCGCTGGTGCATGCGTCGGATCTGTTGCGTTGTGCCGCAGCGACCGCCTACGAGTCGGCCAGCAACCTGCACGGCGCGAGTCGGGACCTGGCCTTTTCGACGGTGCATATGATCGACATGGCCAAGGCGATGATTGATCGATCTTTACAGGGACAGAGCGTCTGAGTCAGACGCACGTTTTTGAAGAGGAAAGGAAAGAATTTTCCAATCGCGCAGATAAAATCATTTGACTTGCAAACGAGAATGATTATTATTGCATGCAGCTGGTCGCGAGATCAGTCGATGGACCAAGAGACCTTAGGTCGGTCTCCTGGACTATCTCCTCATCAGGCTAATCACGGTTTTTGACCCGGCTTTTTGCCGGGTTTTTTTTTGCCAGTTATTCTGGCTTTGGCTTCAGGCTAATGAAGTCTTCAAGTGTTGCGAATTCGATTGGCGCGGATGATATCAAAAGAATATCGATTGGCAAGAGAAGCCCGGCATCATTGGCCCAAACTAATGAAAAATAGCGCTTGAGAATCAATCGCACAGTCACTAAGCTGCGTCTGCGTCAAGGAGGACGCCCCCACTTTCCCCCCGTAATTTCCCCCGGTTTTTCCCTTCCCAGCGTGTAAAGTAGCAGCCATAAAATCATAATCAGGAATCGACTATGACCGTGGCTAAATCCTCTTTCGACATCAGTGCAAATTTCGACAGCGGCAACATTGAAGTGCTGGACATCAGCAATCCACTTCAAGCCCTGCTGGCCATCAAACCAGACACCCGCAGCCAGCATTTCCAGTGGTTCCATTTCAAGGCCAGCGGTCTGCATGTCGGTCAGGAGCACTGGTTTCGTCTGAACAATGCCAGCAAGTCTTCATACAACAAGGCTTGGGACGGTTATCAGGCCGTAGCGTCCTACGACCACGTCAACTGGTTCCGCGTACCGACCATCTTCGAAGGCGACTGCCTGCGTTTCAGCCTTGAAGCCACGGCCACTCACGCCTGGTTTGCCTATTTCGAACCCTACAGCCGTGGCCGTCACGACTGGCTGATCGAACAGGCGCTGACCAAGGCCGGCACTCAATTGCTGGCCACCGGCAAAAGCGCTGAAGGCCGTGACATCCAGTTATTGCGCAAAGGCAGCGGCGCCGAAGGTCAGCGCAAGGTCTGGATGATTGCCCAGCAGCACCCCGGCGAACACATGGCCGAGTGGTTCATGGAAGGCGTGATCGAACGCCTGGAAAAGCACGACGACCCGGTACTGAACAAACTGCTGGCCAGCGCCGACCTGTACCTGGTGCCGAACATGAACCCTGACGGCGCCTTTCACGGGCACCTGCGCACCAATGCCATGGGCCAGGACCTGAATCGCGCCTGGCAGAGCGCCAGCCAGGAAATAAGCCCGGAAGTGCTGTTCGTTCAGCAGCAAATGGAAGCGTACGGCGTCGACCTGTTCCTCGACATCCACGGCGATGAAGAAATCCCCTACGTGTTCACCGCCGGTTGCGAAGGCAACCCGGGCTATACGCCGCGGATCGAAAAACTCGAAGAGCATTTCCGCAGCCACCTGAAGCACCTGACCAAAGACTTTCAGACCAAGCACGGTTACACCCGCGACGAACCGGGCAAAGCCAACATGACGCTGGCCTGTAACAGTGTCGGTCAGAAGTACGACTGCCTGTCGCTGACCCTGGAGATGCCCTTCAAGGACAACAACGACGCGCCCAACGCACTGACCGGCTGGTCGGGCAAGCGCTCCAAGCAATTGGGCAAGGACGTGCTGACGACCGTTGCCGACATGATCGATACCCTGCGCTGATCAAGCGCCCCCTGTAGCAGCTGCCGAAGGCTGCGTTCGGCTGCGAAGCAGTCGTAATTCGGACACCTCGGTTGATATGAAAGACCGCGGTGTTTGATTTACGACTGCTGCGCAGCCGAACGCAGGCTGCGCCAGCTGCTACAGAAGATCAGCCGCGATCCTTCCCTCGCAACATGCTATCCAGCACATCATCACGCCGCACCCAGCCGTGAAACAACGCTGCCGCCAGATGCAGCAGCACGGTCAGAAACAGCAAATACGCCAGATACCCATGAGCCTTGCGCAAAAACGCAAACATCTGCGCATTGGCCGGAAGGATCGACGGCAACTGAATCGAATTGCTGAGCATCACCGGATCCCCGGCCGCCGAGATCATCGCCCAGCCTAGCAGCGGCAAAATCAACATCAAGACGTACAGCAAGACGTGCGAAGCCTTCGCCGCTACCACCTGCCAACCCGGCAAGTCCGCCGGCAACGGTGGTTGCTGCGTGGAAAAACGCACCACCAGGCGCACGATCACCAACAACAAAATCGCGACGCCCAAGGGTTTGTGCAGATGGATCAGCCATTCATGCCGCTCGGATACCGAGGCCACCATGCCCGCGCCGATAAACAGCATCGCAATGATCATCAGCGCCATCAGCCAATGCAGCAGCCGCGCCAATGGCGCGAAATGGTTCGGTTGAGCGCTCATTGATGAGCCTCCTGTTTAGCGTTGGCGGCAGGCAACTGGCTGACTTCACTGGTGCGGCGCAGGTAGGAACTGGCGTAACCCGCTGAGCGAGCGGCGAGCAATGGGTCGCCGGAGCCTTCAATACCGGCCGGCAATACGAGCGGGTCGTAGTTGATGTCGCGGCACTCGCCATCGAGTTGCGGTTGCGTGCGTTCAAGCACCAAGGTGCCGGCGTTCACCACTTTGCGGCCGTCAGGCCAGGCCTTGCTGGCGTCGTTGACCGGATCACCGGGGTTCGCCAGGGTGATGTTCAGCTGCCAACGCAGCGGCCCGGCGGATAAACGCCGAACCAGGTCTTTTTCAAGGAAGTCAGCCCCTTCAGGCGCCGTGGCACCCGCGGCATCCTGAGCAATCGGCGTCATGCTCCAGCGCACCGCTTGCCGCTGACCGGCCGCGTTCACCAGGTAAAACGCGTTGACACTGTTGTAAGTCTCCGTCGCATAACTGGCCGACGGCTTGGCCGTCTTGATCCAGGCCAGAAACGGCGCGGCTTCCGGGTGAGCGCCAAAGAAGGCCGGAACCGCCGCAGGATTCGGCTTGCCGGTGGCCGGATCCGGCGATTGCGCTTGTTGCAATTGATAGAACGCTTCAGGCGTGCCCACCGGGAACACCGGCATGCTGTTCATCCCGGTGCGCCATTGCTGGCCGTTAGCCTGAGTGAAACGCAACGCCATGCTGCGGATCGGCACGCTGCTGTCAGGTGCGTAGGGATTGCCGGCGGGTAACGCGAAACGCCCGACCACCGGGGTCTGCGGCTCGTTAAATACCTGGGCACTGGAATAATTGCGCGCCTCGCTGCTGCTTTCGAAATGCCCGATCACGCACACGCCCTTCGCGTGGTTACGGCGAAATCCGGGATGCACGCCGTTGTTGGTTTCCAGCACGCTGATCAGCTTTTTCGGCGTCAGACGCTGTGGGTCAAAAGTGCCATTGACGTAGGCAAAAGCCCCGGCCAAAACAGCGACGACCACAGCAATGCCGGCCAGTCGAAATGCCAGGCTCGCGGCACTCAAAGGTGGCCGGGTGGGCGGTGATGAACGATCTACCATGAATGACTCCAGGGCCATCGGCCACAAGTGAGAAGGATCAAGCAGACGTACGCCACAACGCTTTATTCCATCGCCCGGTATTTATTTCTTCAGGCGTGGAATAACCTCGAGTGCCGGGCGTCTTCCTAGTCCACAGCGTAGTGACTAGTCAGAACTTCATGAACGATATCGACGAACAACTCAGAGAAATCATTCCCAGATTGCGGCGGTTTGCCGTGTCGTTGACACGCAATCCCAGCAGCGCGGACGATCTGGTGCAGTCGAGCCTGGAGCGCGCCCTCTCCAGTTGGGGCGACAAGCGCCCCGAAGGCGACTTGCGCGCCTGGTTGTTTTCGATACTTTATCGACAGTTTCTCGACGCCCACCGGCGTTCCCGGCGTTATGCGCGGATGCTCGAATTCTTTACCGGTCGTGACGACGCCCAACCGTCGGTAGAACGCACAGTGATTGCCCAATCAACCCTGCAAGCCTTCGACCGGCTCACCACTGAACAGCGCGCGTTGCTGCTCTGGGTGTCGGTGGAAGGTTTGAGTTATAAAGAGGTCGCCGAGATTCTCGACGTCCCCACTGGCACCGTGATGTCCCGCCTGTCCCGCGCCCGTCAGGCCCTGCGCCAACTCAGCGACGGCGAAATCACCAGCCCTTCTCTGCGGATACTCAAATGATCAGCATTCCCCCGAGCGAACGCGACCTGCACGCCTACGTCGATCATCAACTCAACGACGCCGACCGACGTCTGGTGGAGACTTACCTGGCCAGCAGTCCTGAAACCGCCGCGCAAGTGCGCGCCTGGCAGCAGGACGCCCAACAACTGCGCGCGGCCATGAGCGGCGCCTTGCACTATACGGCCAACCCGGACCTCGACCCGGCGCTGATTCGCCAACGCCTGAAACGCCAGTCCCGCCGTCATCTGGCCAGCGCTGCGGTGCTGTTGATTGCGGTCAGTGTCGGCGGATTGAGTGGCTGGCAGGCGCGGGAAATGACGCTGGTCGGCGCGCCACCGCCGATGACCGATGCGATGCAGGCGTACCGCTTGATCGCCCAGCAAGGCATCCTGCCGGCCGACTACAAGGTCAGCGACGACGGCGACATGCAGGGCTGGCTCGACCGTTATTTCACCCACGCCAATCGCCTGCCGGACCTGGCAAGTTCAGGCTACAAACCGGTCAGCGGCCGTTTGCTCAGCACCGAGCAAGGGCCGGCGGCGATGGTGGTTTACGAGGACCAGGGCGGGCACAAGATCAGCTTCTACGTACGACCGCCAGGGCCGAAAAACAACCTGCTGCCCCGCGGCAGTCGTAGCGATGGCGAGTTGCAGGCCGAGTACTGGTCCGGTGCCGGCTACAACTATGCGATGGTCAGCCCGAGCGATACGCCAGCGGCGCAGATGCTCAAGCAAACCACCCAGTTCTGACCACACCGCAATCCCCCTGTGGGAGCGAGCCTGCGAGGCTGCTACAAAGTCGGTGGCGTTCTCGACATCAAAACCCGACATCAAGGATCACGCTGTCCAGATAAGTCCCGGCCGGCGGTGTGGTCTGGTCGGTGTAGATTTTTGCGTTGTAGTTAAACACCTGGCTGCCCGTCCCCAAGCCATTGCCGGGATTCACCTCCGCGTCTGAACTGGCCCGACGCGCACTGCCGACACTGCCCCAGCGGGTGGTGCCGGCACTTTTGAAGATGTCGTAGGCCAGGTAATTGGCGCCGGAGATCATCCGTCGGCGCCCGCCGATACCGGCCGCATGCTGGCCGTCGTCCAGCCCCACGGTGTAGGCGCTGCCCTTGGTGCAGGCCAGGTTGATGGTCTGGCCGGTGACGGCGGTGAAGCCGCTGACCACCGGCGCACTGCCGAAACTGATGTTCGGCGCGGTGATGGTGCAGTCGTTGGCCACGGTCATATTGACGGTTACCGTCGCAGTGCCACTGCCGATGTCACGCCCCAGGCAGATGCTGCCGGCACCGATACCCGCGCAATAATTCCAGTTCCAGAAAATACTCAGGGTCTCGCTGTAGACGCCCGCCGCCACGTTGCTGCCGATGGTCGTTCGCAAATAAACGGGCGCGGTTTTCGGTATCACACTGCCCAGCAGGCCGAGCGCATCGATGATGCCATTGCGGGCGAAATCGAATGCCACGCCACGGGTGATCGGGTAGCTGGTGCTGTTGTCGGCATACAACGTATAGCCGATAACGTCCCCGGTCGGCCCGAGCAAGCCGGATTGAGTCGACGAGACGGTGGCGTAGAAGTGGTCATTATTAGTCAGCAATGACAGCAGTGAGCCGGTGCAACTCAACCCCGCATTGGGGGTGGAACTGGTTTGAGCCGTGGTGCGCACCGCAATCGAACTCTGCGAACCGAAGGCCGCCGCTGTGGTGCTGACCACGGAGCACAACGCCCAGGCGTACCCCGGCAGCCAGAGCGCCAGCAACACCAGCCATTTCATTGGCACACCAACGGGCCGATCAGCGGGACCTGATCCTGATTCAAGTCCACGGCGAACTGCACCTGACAGGTCTTTCCATTCGCCAGGGTCACCCGCAAGCTGTTGTGCTTTTGAAGGTTTTCCAGGTACACCAGACCGTCCCAGCCGACCACGGTTTGTGCGCCGCTCTGCTCGTGCACAACATTGCTGCCCAAGGGCAATTCCTGCTGCTGCGCATCCACCAGCACGATGCTCGCAGCGATCACCTTGGTTAACGGAAACTCCAGCAAATAACCGCTGCCCCGGCGTACCGCGATCCGCTGCTCGACATTGGGGCTGCGCACGTTAGCCGGCAGATTCAGCGGATCGATCTCGTATTTGCCACGGTAATAGGCGCTGCTCCAGGGCACCAGCAAGTGGCCGTTGCGGTCGGTCTGCCCCACCTGCTGGTTTTCGTAGCGCACGGGAATGTCCGCGTAACCCTCGGTGCTGATCACCACAAAAGCATCGTCGATCCGGTTGGCCGCGAATACCTGACGGTCCATCCAGACCAGCGAACCACTGGCATCGGCCCACCGGGTTTCGGCGTCGCTGTTGCCATAGACCCCCGCCTGCAACTGCACCGATTGCAGGCGCCAGGTCAGGTCGGCCTGGCGATAATCCGGGCCATCGCCATGGGCGTAACCGAGGTTGAAACCCACCCCGCCTTCGGTGGGCACCGCGCGACTGTAGTTGACCCGCTGCTGGTTTTGCCCGGTCTTGCTGCGCTCGCTGCTGATGGCCAGGCTGCCGCGCAGATCGAACGGGATCACCAGTTGCGCCTGGACCGCCCAGTTGCTGTCACCGATTTCCCGATTGGCCGACAAGTAGAAACTGCTGTTGCGCCACAAGGGTTTGCTCCAGGTCAGGTTAAGCAGCCGGGTGCGCGAATCATCCGCCGCACGCACATCGAAATAACCGACGCCGAGGCTGCCCCACGTGTCGAGGTTGAGGCTCAGGGTCGCTTGTTCGCTACGTGTGCTCAGGGTGGTGTAAGGGCTGTCGACGACGGTCAGGTCGGCGTACTGATCGCGACGTTGCAGGCGTTGCCAGAAGAAGCTGTAGCGCTGACTGCTGTACTGATAGCCGAGGCTCAACTGCTGACCGCTTTCGCCGTCGAAACGGCTTTGGCTGAGCGCGGTATTGAGCACCCCGAAATTGCCCAGTCGCAGGTTGCCGCCCACGCCGCCGAGGCTCAGGGAATCCGACGCTTCGGCATGGCTTTCCAGGGTGAGGTTATCGCTCAGACCGTAACGCAGGCTGCCGGACGTGACACCGGGGCCGTAGCTGAAATCGCGCAGGCCGTAGTCCCGGCGCAAGGTGCCCGCCGCCACGGAAAAATCGCTCAGGCCTTTTTGCAGCAAGCTGCTGGTGACGTAGAACGGCACCGTGGTCGAGACCTGTCGGCCCAGCGCATCCGTCGTGACCACGACCGCTTCACCGGCGCCGTTGATGAACGGAATATTGGTCAGGGTGTAGGGCCCGGGTTGCAGCTCGGCGCTGCTGGACTTGTAGCCGTTGATGAACAGGTCCACCGAGGACGGCACGGCCGCTTCGCCGGCAAACTGCGGCAAGGGATAGGTCACCAGATCCGGGCGCACGCCGAAGTCACGGGACACTTGCACCCCGCCCAGGCGCACCGAACTGCTCCACGGTAGCGCGCCGCTGACCAGGTCGCCGGCCTCATAGGTGAGCAAGCGATCGTCATCGGAGTAACGCCAGGTGGTGTCGTAGCGCAGGTAGCCATTGCTGCGCGCACTCACCGCTTCCCCCGACAATGTGCGGCGGAATTGCCCTGTGTTGGACAGCGTGCCCCAGCTGTCGAACAGCCGCACTTCGTTCCAAGCTGCGAGGTAAGTGCCGGCGTCATCGGTGTCGTTGAGGTACAGGTCGTAGTTGAGCAAGGCACCGAAACTGCTCAGGGCCGGGGTTCGCGGATAGGCTTGGCGGTTGCCGACGAACTGCTCCGGCAGCCAGTCCGGCGGCACCTCCAGCAGCAATCGTTGAGCGCCACTGTCGTACTCGCTGTGCAGGCCCGGGACGCTGTCGAGGTCGACTTCGGTGCCGCTGTTTTCGGGCAGCTTGATCCCGGTGTCGCGCAATGCACTGGCCGGTAGAAAGAACCGTCCGCCCCGCTGCTCCACCGCCACGACTCGTCCGGTATTCATTTGATTGACCACCAATTCCAGAAACAACTGTGCATCGGCCACAGCCTCCATGCCGCTGGGCGGGGGCGGCAGATCACCGGCCCCTGTTTGAGGGGCGAACACCAGCCAGTACGCGCAGCTCACTGCCCACAACGGCCGCTGGAAACTGCGAGCCAGGCCTTGGCTCATTCGCGCATTAGGTCCGTCTATGGACAGATCCCTCCTTGTCACAACTCCTGTGGCGAGGGGGCTTGCCCCCGTTGAGCTGCGGAGCAGCCCCAAAACCATTCACCGCGGTGCTTCAGATAAACTGCGGCGGATGGTTTTAGGACTGCTGCGCAGCCCAACGGGGGCAAGCCCCCTCGCCACAACAGCCCATGATGACCGCCTTCAACGAGCGGGCGTGATGCTCTGAACCTGCGGCGCGCCATTGACCCGCACCTGCAACGCCGAATTGGCGGCCATCGGTCCCGGTGCCGGCCAGCGCATGATTGCGCCAGGCAGCACGTAGCCCAACAGGCCTTCCACCAGCGGCTGGGTCTGACTGCCTTGCTTGAGCGCCACATCGGTCAGTCGCGCATGCACCGCGCCCTGATTGCGCACTTCGACATAGGGCCGGCCGTCCACCGCCACCGTGCGCCAACTCAGATCCGGCAAGCCGATGCCTTTGGGATCACGTTGACGAGTGGTGTCTTCCTTGCTCCAAAGCCCGGCGCCATAGGCGAACAACGGCACCGAATAGCGCATCTGGAAACGGATCGCCGCAGCGGTCTTGCCGTCTTCGGAAGCGGGGGTTTTAGCCGAGGGAATTTCATCGATGATGATGCGGTAAGCCAGTTCCTGCCCCGGTGGAATCTCCCGGGTGCGGGTCAGGCGCACGAGTTGTTTCTGACCGGGTTCAATCTTCGCCACCGGTGGGCTGCCGATTACATCGCGCTGATTCTGATACTGATCGTTGAAG
The DNA here is from genome assembly GCF_054897715.1 of Pseudomonas sp. RT6P73. Classification (NCBI taxonomy): domain Bacteria; kingdom Pseudomonadati; phylum Pseudomonadota; class Gammaproteobacteria; order Pseudomonadales; family Pseudomonadaceae; genus Pseudomonas; species Pseudomonas sp. RT6P73. The sequence goes on from NZ_JBUBUV010000002.1 coordinate 3,524,366, forward strand.
CCGCTCTGGCTCCAGGCGAACACGCGGATCTGCAGGTTGGCGGTCTCATTGCCACGGTTTTCCAGCCACAAGGCACTGGCTTGTTGATCGGCCTCCAGCACCGGGTCGATCGGCCAGATCAGCACCGAACTGGCGGCCTGCACCTTGTTCGCCCCCAGTAACACCATCGCCAACACCGCACAACGCATGATCGAATGCCGCAGCGAAGGTGAACTCATAAGCCTGCTCCCTATTCAAAACGACGCCTTACCACGACAGCTGCACTTGCAGCACATCGCTGTACGTCCCCCCAGGCTGATCGCCCGGTAATTGCACCCGTCCATAGATCGGCAGGCTGATGTTATTGGCATCGGTGTAGGCCACGGCGACACTCTGGCCGATCCCAAGGCTCTGGCTGAACGCCGCATCGCGAAACAGCTGATAGGCCACACGGTTACTGCCGGTCGTGAGCTGCATATGCCGCCCGCTGCTGTTGTAATGGCCGCCATCCACGCTCATGTTCATCGTCACCCCCGGTGTGCATTGCAACTGCACCCCGGCGCTCAACGCCACTTGCACCGTGCCGGTGGCCAGGGCTGACTGGCTGCCGAAATTGAGGCTGCCGTAATTCGATACGCCGCCCACCACCAGGCACCCGGCGGTGATCGTGGCGCTGACCTGAAAACTCTGGCTGGTCACCGCCGCCAGCGGCAACGGCACGCTCCCCGCACACAGCAGGATCAGCGCCGCATAGCGGTGCTTTTGCGTCATCGATTAGAACGTCAGTTCGACGGCAACGGTGTCGGTGTAGGTGCCGGCCGGTAGCCCGGCCTTGCCCACGGCTTTACCGTAGAGGTTCACGGTTTGCGCCACACCGGTGCTGGTTGTGAGGTTGATCACCCCGTCGATGGCCAGAATCTGCGAATGCCCGACGTCGGTGTACAGGTCATACGGCACATAGTTGCCGCTGCCGTCTGCCAGGGCTCGGGTGCCGCCGGAAGACAAGCCGTCATGGGCACCCGCCCGGACCTTCACGGCCGGCGTGGTGCCGCTGGAACACAGAATCGACAACGCCCCGCCACCACCACCCAGCACTTGCGCATTGGCGGTGGTGAACAGGCTGTTTTCGGTGCCGAAATTCAACGCACCGAAGTTCAGGCCGCTGGAACCGCCGGCACCGTTGACCTGACAGCTGCTGATCAGAATCAGACTGGACGTGATCTGGCCGGTGACCGTGGTGGCGGCATGGGCACTGGACGCCAGCGTCAGGCCGAGCAATGACAAACCTATCCTTGATGCAAGCACGTGCATGGTGTCCGTCCTCTACGGGTTACCAATCCAGCGTCACCGTCAGGGTGTCGGTATAGACACCGCGCGGTAACGCACGGGTATTCGCCACCACCGAGCCAAATACCGGGATCGGTATCCGGGCCCCGCTGGTGACGGCGAAATTGTGTTGTTGGCCGATGCTGTAGCGCTGATTTGCGGAAGCATCGAGGAACAATTGATAAGGGATGGTCTGACTGCCGTTGCTCAGGCGTCGAGTCGTGCCGTCGCCATGGGCACCGCCATCGATGGTGACGGTGAACCCGGTGACCGAAGGGTTGCAGACGACGTTCAGCCTGCCGTTATCGCCGCCGAGGCTGGCGTTGATCGGGCGATTCCAGGTCGGGCCTTGCTGGCCGAAATCAAGCGTGCCGAAATCGCTGGCCAGAGTGCCGGGGGCGGCATCATTGGTGACTTCACAACCGGCGGTAATGGTCAGCCGCGCATGTATCTGCCCGCTGACCGCGGCTTGCGCGTCGTCGGCCAGCAGAACCAGTGTGCTCACGGCGATAACCCTCCAGTGCCTGCTTGTCATGGCGCCAACCCCCCGCTCCTCACTACCAGGTGACCGTCACTTTCAGCACATCTGAATAGCGGCTGGCACGGGGAATCTCCGCCAGCCGTTCGATACGCGCATACAGGGGCAAATCCACTGAACCGGAATCCGGTACTCGGCCACTCACCGGCACATTCACCGCCAGCGGGATCAGCCGTGCGGGGTCCTGGTAGAGCCGATAAGGGATGGGCTTGCTGCCGGCGGAACCCGCCATGTAACGCACTTCACCGACGCCACCGTGTTGGCCGCCGTCAACGCGGAATTGATAAGGGGTGTCGGGGTTGCATTCGAGCCTTGGCAGTCGCTCATTCATCAGCGCCGCGCCCAGCGGTCCGGCCGGGTCATCCAGACGCGCGGTACTGCCGAAGTCAAGCACGCCCAGTTGCTCGATTCCTGCCTGACGTTGTTGCCCGACCATCTGACAGCCGCGCTGTACGTCGACGCGTACGTCAACCTGAAGTTCTGCTGCCAATACCTGCGCGCTGAGCGTCACACCTGTGACTGCCAATAGCATAATTCCATTCACGGCCCCATTCCTTGCGTGTGGTGGCGACTAGACATCAGGGTAGCTACGCAACGGAGTTTCGCCAGCCGCTCAGCGTCGATGAATCCGTTCAACGGGCGTTTTTTACCAGGATTTGGCTGAAAAACACCGATATAACGGCCTGAAAATCTCTACAAACCGCAGAGTCCTGTCGAGATACGGTCGTCATCCGTCGACATCACTGGAAGGTAAATTCACCCTTTGGTTACACTACGCCGCCGCAGCTCGGGAAGCCTGCCTGACGATTACGGGGTGACATCACAGTGGCCGTTCGACCGTCCAACCGTTCGCGACTCACACCCCGCTGGCCGACGCTTCGCCGCTTGTTCGGCAAGGCATCGGCTGCACCCGCCAGTGCGTCCGGTCGAGTGATCCATGATTACTTTCGTCACCACGCTCACGCTCAGGGTTACACCCTCAGCCATAGCCAACAGCGCGTGATCGACTGCATGGCGCAACACGCCACGGCACTGCTCGGTAATTCGGCAAAAGCACTCCCCGGCCTTTACTTGCATGGTGCGGTCGGTCGCGGCAAGAGCTGGCTGCTCGACGGGTTTTTCCAGGCCGTCCCGATCGCGGAAAAACAGCGCCTGCACTTTCATCAGTTCTTTGCCCGGCTGCACCAGGGCATGTTCACTCACCGTGATCAGCCCGATGTGCTGGCCGTCACCCTCGATGAGTTGCTCAGCGACTGCCGCGTGCTGTGTTTCGACGAATTCCACGTCCACGACATCGGCGATGCGATGCTCATCACGCAGCTGTTCAAGGCGTTGTTCCAACGGGGCATTCTGCTGTTGGTGACCTCCAATTATCCGCCCGAAGGTTTATTGCCCAACCCGCTCTATCACGCGCGCTTCAAACCGGTGATCGACTTGATCCATGCGCGCATGCAGGTCATGGAAGTCGGCGGCCCCCATGACTACCGCAGCCAGATGAGGACGCACGCGCAGCAGGTGTTTACCCATGGCCGCTACGTCTGGCCGGGCACCGTGGCGCAACGTCAGGCGCTGGACCTGCCCGAGCGCGGCGCACCGCCCCTGCAACTGCCGGTCGGCGCACGGCACCTTCAAGCGCGACGCTGTGAAGAACGCACCATCGGTTTTACCTTTGGCGATCTGTGCGAACACCCCACGGCGGTCATGGATTACCTGGAGCTGTGCCGGCGTTTCGATTACTGGATCATCGACGAGTTGCCAAGCCTGGCAGAGTGCTCGATGGCGGCGCAGCAGCGTTTCATCAATTTGATCGACGTTTTGTACGATCAGGACAAGCACCTGACGTTGCTCGGTGAGCGGTCGTCGCGCGAAAGCCTGGGGGGCGATGCGATTGACTTTGCGCGGACGCGGAGTCGGTTGGGGCAGTTGGTGGAAGTCAGGGAGCCGTAGCTTTTTGTGTTGCTGCACCGGCCTCTTCGCGAGCAGGCTCGCTCCTGCATTAGTCCGCGTCCGCCCAGGCAACTCGGTGAACTGTAGGAGCGAGCCTGCTCGCGATGGCGGCCTCACAGGCGCTACTGCTTTCCCGCTATCATGTCGCCCATTTCCAGGCCCCCGCGCCCTCCACTCGATCAATAGCGAACCCGTCCATGGATACCCTCGCCCAACTGCGCGCCGGCCAACTCTCGGGCATCACCCGTCTGGACCTGGCCTGCGGCCTGACCGAATTTCCGCGAGAAATCTTCGACCTGGCGGACTCGCTGGAAGTGCTCAACCTCAGCGGCAATGCCTTGAGCAGCCTGCCGGATGACCTGCATCGCCTGACCCGTTTGCGCGTGCTGTTTTGCTCGGACAACCTGTTCACCGAACTGCCCGCGTGCCTCGGCCAATGCACCGCGCTGACGATGATCGGCTTTAAGGCCAATGCCATCGAAACGGTCCCCGCCGCTGCGCTGCCACCGCTGTTGCGCTGGCTGATCCTGACCGATAACCGACTGCGTGAACTGCCCGCCGAGCTGGGTCAACGCCCACACCTGCAAAAACTCATGCTCGCCGGCAACCGCTTGCAGCGCCTGCCCGAAAGCATGAGTCATTGCCATCGACTCGAACTGATCCGCATCGCCGCCAATCAACTGACCGAGCTGCCCGAGTGGCTGCTGACCCTGCCGAGCCTGACCTGGCTGGCTTACGCCGGTAACCCGCTGGAAACCGAAGCCGATGCGGCGGCCCTCGAAGCCACGACGAGCATTGCGTGGTCCGAGTTACGCCTGGAGGAGCAACTGGGCGAAGGCGCTTCGGGGGTGATTCATCGGGCGATGTGGGAACGATTGGCGACTCAGGTTGCGGTCAAACTCTACAAAGGCGAAATGACCAGCGACGGTTCACCGCTGCACGAGATGAACGCCTGCATCACCGCCGGCATTCATCCCAATCTGATCCGGGTCGAAGGCCGAATCGTCGGGCATCCCGAACAGCAGGCCGGACTGGTGATGCAACTGATCGACCCGAGTTACCGCAATCTGGCCGGGCTGCCGAGCCTGGCGTCCTGTACCCGTGACGTCTATGCCGATGACACCCGGTTCAGTGCCGATGTGGCGCTGCGCATGGCTCGCGGCATCGCCTCGGTGGCCGAGCATTTGCACCACCAAGGCATCACCCATGGTGATCTCTATGGCCACAATATTTTGTGCAACGAGCACGGTGATTGTCTGTTGGGGGACTTTGGTGCGGCGTCTTTTCATGCGACGTCCGACAGCCTGGAAAGCCGAGCGCTGCAACGGATCGAAGTGCGGGCCTTTGGGGTTTTGTTGGGAGAATTGCTGGAGCGGATCGACTCGGGGTTGAGTGATGAAAGGCGCTTACAGCTGGAGGAGTTGGAACAGCGATGCTGTCAGCCGGATGTGCTGGCGCGGCCGGGGTTCAGTGAGATAGGACAGGCGTTAGCTGCGTCCAACTGAGTACTTACAGCTAATACAAAACCTGTGGCGAGGGGGCTTGCCCCCGTTCGGTTGCGCAGCAGCCGTCGCTTTTGGGGTCGCTTCGCAACCCAACGGGGGCAAGCCCCCTCGCCACAAATCATCACAAGTCTGAAGAGGCTTAACCCGCCAAACCAACAAACATATCCTGCACATCATCATGGTTATCGAGGCCTTCCAGGAACGCCTCGACTTCTGCCATCTGCTCATCACTCAAACCGGTCACCGGGTTTTTCGGCTGATAGCCCAACTTGGCCGCCAACACGGTAAAACCTTGCTCAGGCAACGCCTTCTGAACAGCGTCCAGGTCCGCTGGTTCGGTCAGGAACAGGGTGGTGCCCTCTTCTTCACCAGGCTCAAAATCCTGGGCACCGGCTTCAATCGCGGCCATTTCCGGATCGGCGTCAGGGCTGTCCGGGGACGCTTCGATCATGCCCACATGGTTGAAGTCCCACGCCACCGAACCAGAAGCGCCCAATTGGCCCTTGCGAAAGGCCACGCGGATTTCAGCGACGGTGCGGTTGATGTTGTCGGTCACGCATTCAACGATCAGCGGCACCTGATGCGGAGCGAAGCCTTCGTAGGTCACGCGATGGTACTGCACGGTTTCGCCCAACAGGCCCGCGCCTTTCTTGATCGCGCGATCCAGGGTTTCCTTGGGCATCGAGGCTTTCTTGGCCTGCTCGACCACCAGACGCAAGTGTGCGTTGGTCGAGAGATCGGCACCGTTGCGCGCAGCAATGGTGATTTCCTTTACCAGTTTGCCGAAAATCTTGCCCTTGGCGTTAGATGCCGCTTCTTTGTGTTTAACCTTCCACTGTGCGCCCATTACTCACTCTCTTATCTGTGGCGCCGAGACATCTATTGGCCGACGCTTTGCGCAAGTTTATACGGCCTAAAGTTGGCAATCGACCAAAAATTCCACCCGGCATACCGGCATAACGAATCGACATCTTCACCGGCGCTTGTAGGGCGATTCTGAAAAGTCGATTTGCGGTGACTATAAAGGGCCGTGGTTTCGTACCCTCTGCGCCCATATTCCATGGCAGAAGCGCGTTCGATGCACAACGACAAGGAAAGTCCCTACACCCTGACCCTCCTGGACAGTGGTCTGATTTTGCAGGTGCTGCAGTTTAGCGGCCGAGAAAGTCTTAACCAGCCCTATCGTTTCGAGATCGAAGTGATCGGCCTGGCGCCGGCCATGAACCTCGAGCAGTTGCTGCAGCAACCGGCGTTCCTGGGCCTGGGGGATGAAACCGGCATTCATGGCCTCCTGCACAGCGCCAGTCGCGAGTATCGTGGCCCGCACCGAGTCGGCTACCACCTGGTATTGGTACCCTGGCTGCTACACCTAAACCGGCATCCTTGCCGTCGGGTCTTTCATCAACTCGGCGTGCCCGCCATCCTGCGCCAGTTACTCGCAGAAAATGCGATCCCCGAAGACAGCTACCGTCTTGAACTGCCGAACGGGCGCTATCCCGTACGACCGTTTTGCATTCAGTTTGATGAGACCGACCTGGCGTTCCTGCAACGGCTCTGCGAAGAGGAAGGCATCCACTATCACTTCGAACATCAGCGCGACGGCCATGTGCTGGTGCTGGCGGATGACAGCCTGAGCTTCCCCCAGGAACCGCTGCTGATGCCCTTTTACGATGAATTACCCCATCGCACCCACGCGCCGGTGATCAGTGAATTGTTCCAGCGTCACGCCTCTCCCCCTCCCACCGCGTCGCCTGCGCCGCCACAGCTCGAGCGTGAGCAATCGAGTCGTCGCTCACTCGAACGCCTGCGCTGTCGACACCGGCAGGTTCAGGGGCAAAGCAATCACAGTGATGTGCGCAGTGGAAGCATCGTGCAAGTGTCGGAACATCCCATCCCGAACTTCAACGATCAGTGGCTACTGACCGAGATCCGGCACCAGGGCCAACAACCGTCGATTCTCGCCGAGGACACATTCGACATGACCCGGCGTTACAGCAATCAGTTCAGCGCCATTCCGTGGTCCACGGTGTTCCGGCCCGCGCTCACGCAGGCCAGACCGAGCATTCCGGGCTATCAGACGGCGCGAGTAATGGGCCCGGTCGGGCAGCCGGCGGTGCTGGATGCACAAGGGCGAATAGAAGTCCGGTTATGGCCCACCGGGCAGGCCGATGACGAGGAGTCCACCGGCCTCTGGCTCCCCGTGGCCCTGGCCGCACCGGACGGTCGGATCGATCCGTCCTGGCTGCCGCTCGCCGGCACCGAAGTCCTGATCAGCTTTCTCGACAGCGACCCGGATCGCCCGGTGCTGTGTGCGGCTTCGAGCAACCCGCCAGCGCCTCGACTCGCACGACCGCCACGGGGCGATGGCCGCTTGCTGCTCGATTGGCTGGTCAACCGTCAGGACTGATCAGCCCTTGTCAGCCTTGCCTGCGGCCGCCGCGAACTTGGCCAGACGCACATCCAGATGCCGCGGCCGGCGCCCGTGATCCTCGGCGCGCTCTTTGCGGCGGATGGCGTTGCGCACCATCAATGAGCCGAGGTAACGAATCGGTTCCGGCGGAAAGTAGCCCAACGGGCCATTCACCAACGGTGAACGGGTCCAGGCGTTGTCCAGCCCCTGAACCATCGAGGCGAGGATCTGCCCGCCCATATGGCACGGGCCGACGCCGCTGCCGGAATAACCGAAACCGTAAAACACGTTACCGCTGGCACTCATCTGGCCGAAGAACGGCAAACCGGTCACCGAGCGGTCCGACGGGCCGTTCCATGTCGCCTCGACCTTGACCTCGGCAAACGCCGGAAAGAACTCGTTCAGGCTGTGCTGCAGCAAACCGGCATACGGTGACGGTTGATCGAACACCGGCAACATTCGCCCGCCGTAGGCAAAGGTGTTGCCCCCCTTGCCGAGCATAAGTCGACCGTCCGGGGTGTTGTGGTAGTAGTGCACGAAAATCCGCGAATCGAGCACCGTGACGCCGCTGGTCAAACCGATTTCGTTGAGCAGGTCGGGCCGGGGTTCGGTGATCAGCATGTCGCTGGACACGATCGCCACGCTGCGCTCGAACTGTGGGAACGCGCGGGCCATCCAGGCGTTCATGGCCAACACCACCCGGTCGGCGCGGATGGTGGCGTTGGGGGTTTGAATCCCCGCAGGCCGGCCCTCCTCCAGGCCGGTCATCGCAGTGTTCTCATGAATTCTTACGCCCAGTTGCAAGGCGGCCCGGCGCAAACCGCGCACCAGTTTGCCCGGCTGCACACTCGCGGCGGCCGGCGAAAACCAGCCTTCCAGGTGTTTGCTGGAACCGGCCATGCGTTGCACGTCGGCGACCGGACGTTGCGTGAAGGAGTTGATGCCGTTGCGCTCCAGCGCCGCAATCACCGCATCGGTCGAACCGCATTGGGCGCGGTTGGTGGCGGTGTAGAGCGTGCCATCGAGGCGGTAATCGGCGTCCACACCGTACTGCTCGCAGAAAGTGCCGATGGCATAAATGCTGCGCTCGGATTCCTTGACCAGCCGCACCGCTTCCTCGACACCGAACAACCTTTCCAGCGTGAAGTACTTGGCCGACCATGACAGCGCACAGCCACCGTTTCGCCCGCTGGCGCCGGCGCCGCAGATGTCCGCTTCGATCAGCAGCACATCCAGCTCGGGGTTCTGCTCCTTGAGCATGATCGCGGTCCACAACCCAGTGTAGCCACCGCCGACGATGCACACGTCGGCGCGGGTATCCCTCGCCAAAGGTTCGCACGGCGCGCAGGACTCCGCCTCCAGCGCCTGTTCCAGCCAGAAAGGTCTCATCGGTTACTCCTCAGGTACGCAGGGGTTTTACGGTCATTGCCTGGTTAGGCACGAAAGCGCTTTTGATCAGCAGGGCAGCCGGACGGCTGTTCCAGTGGGGGATCAGCACCAGGGCGGAGAACAAGGCGCAGCCGGCGAAGACGATGAACACGGTGACCGAGTCGAAGTAGCCCGGCAGCAAGCCGCCGAGAATCGCCCCGACCGAACCGCAACCGTTGACGAACCCGGCGGCCGTGGCGCCTGCCTTGGCGGTGCCGAAATCAATCGCTGCCGCGCCGCTGATCATCGAATCCGGTCCGTACAGGGTCAGGCCCATGACGAACAGCAGCGCCACCACCAACAGCACGCTGCCGGTGTGCAGAGCGCCCATGAACAACGCCAGGGAAACGGTCAGTGCCAACAGACTGATCACGCAGGCCGGCATGCGTCGGGCGCCGAACAGTTTGTCCGAGGCCAGGCCGAGCAGGATCGGCCCCAGCAACCCGGCAAGCTCGAACGCAGTGGGAATGATCGCCGCGCCCACCTTGCCCACCGAAGGCATTTGCTCGAAGACGATCACCGGCCCCCAGAGCAAAATCGCGTAGCGCGCCGGTTTCAACAGAAAGTACGCCAGGCCGAGGACCAGCACGGTGCGGTTGCGCAGAATTTCTTTTAACGGTTCCAGCACGCCGATCTTGCTCTGCGCGTAAGCCTCTTCCGTTGTCAGTTCCGGCTCCGGTTCCACCGCCGGCAAGCCAACGTCTTCCGGTTTGTTGCGTTGAAAAATAAAAAACAGCACGGCGACCAGCCCAACCACCGCCGCACTGGAAAAGAACGCCGCATGCCAGGTGCCGACCAGCGTATACGCCCACCAGCCAGCGAACGGCGAAGCCACCAATCCACCAAAGGCATAGCAGGAACTCCACAACCCCAGCACCCGCCCGCGCTGTTCGGCGGGAAAGAAACTGCCGAGGTTCTTGCACAGCCCGGACCAGCCGGTGGACTGGGCAAACCCTTGAATCAGCATGCAGGTAGCGAAGATTGGCAACGTCGCGAAACTGCCCATCACCAAGGCTGCCGCTGCTGAAATCAGCAACCCGCCAAACACTACGACCCTTGGGCCAAAGCGGTCGGCCAGAATACCCCAGGTGAATTGCCCGATGGCATAGGCGGTCAGGTAAATGGCGTCGAGGTTAGCCATGGCCATTTTGTCGAGCATGAAGGTGGGGTCTTCGGCAATCCCCAGTTTGGCCACGGAAAAGGCTTTGCGGGTGAAGTAGAACGCGGCGTAGGCGAGCCAGGTAATCGCGAAGATCTGCACGCGCCAACGCTTGATGGTGCCGATGGAATTGTTCATTGTGGTTCTGACCTCAGGGTGTGAGTGTGCCGGCAGAAATTGAGAAATAACGCCTGTTTTTTTATTGTTGAGCACTTCGATACCGCTGCTTCCCTGAGGCGATACCGGTCAGATGAGGCCTGCAACTGCACGCACAGGCTCATGGCCACCGACGCTGTTCGACTGACCAGTCACCGGGGCTGAGGTCGATAAAAACAATTACTGATTAATAAGTGAAATCGATTTATCGTATTTCCAATATAAGCTCAGCTTGTTACTGGAGGTTTCGATGTCGGTTTCCCACGCCCAGCTCAAAGCCTTCCACGCCGTGGCCGTCCACGGAAGCTTTACCAAAGCTGCCGAGCGGCTTTTTCTCACGCAACCGGCGATTTCCGACCAGGTGCGCAAGCTCGAAGAACGCTTCGGGGTGTTGCTGTTTCACCGCAACAAACGCTCGGTGCGCCTGACGGATCTGGGCGAGCGCTTGTTGAGCATTACCCAGCGGCTGTTCGTCATCGAGGCCGAAGCGCAGGAACTCTTGCATGACTCCCGGGCGTTGCAGACCGGCAGCCTGATTCTCGCGGTGGATGCACCGGTGCATGTGCTGCCGCAGATTGCGCGCTTTTGTGAGCGCTACCCTGGCATCAGCGTGAAAATCGAAACCGGCAACACCGACGAATCGTTGTTTCGCCTGTTCAACTATCAGGCCGACCTGGCGTTGCTGGGCCGGGAGGTGAGTGACGAGCGGCTGATTTCGTTGCCGCTGCGCAATGACCCGATGGTGGCCTTCGTTTCACGCAATCATCCGTGGGCGGATCGCGAATCGATTTGCCTGGCGGATTTGCACGACACGCCGCTGGTGTTGCGGGAAATCGGTTCGGTGACGCGCCAGACACTGGAAGAGGAAATGGCCCAAGCCGGGTTTTCCATTCGCCCGGCGATTCAGGTTGAAGGCCGGGAAGCAGCGCGTGAGGCGGTGGTCGTGGGGATCGGCGTTGGTGTGGTGTCCGCCGCCGAGTTCGGCGCGGATTCCCGGGTGTGTGCGTTGCCGATTACCGATTGCACACGGAGCCTGACGGAGACCCTGGTGTGCTTGCGCGAACAGAGTTCGCGGCGGGTGGTTGCGACGTTCCTCGAAATGGTTCGCGAGAGTCTTGTGTAGGCAGGTCCGGCCTCTTCGCGGGCAAGCCACGCTCCCACAGGATTTATGTTGGCCGCAGATGTTGTGTACGACGCAAAACCTGTGGGAGCGTGCGGTGCGGCGGTCCGACTTGCCCGCGAAGGCCGCGCCGCGGTTTACCTTACTGGCGCCAACTCAAAAAACGCCCGAATCAAACGCAAATCCCGCCGCCGTTCCATGCACCCGATCATGTGCCGATTGACCAACCCTTCACCCAGAATCGGCACCGCCGCCACCCGCGGGTCATGACTGACTTCCACCGACGACACCACCCCGACACCCAACTCCGCCGCCACCGCCTCGGTCACCGCCTCGCGACTGTCCAGTTCCAGCAACACCCGAGGATTGACCGACGCCATCGCGCAAGCCTCGTCGAACGTACGTCGGGTAATCGAATTCGGCTCACGCAATACCATGATCACCTGATCCAGCTCCTTGAGCTTCACGCCCTTGGACGCCTTGGCCCAGGGATGACTTTCAGGCACCAGCGCGCAAATCCGTGATTCGTTCAACGCTTGCAGGTGCAAGCCTTTGCGCGGCTCGACTTCAGTCAGCACCGCCACGTCGGCATGTTCGGACAACAACGCCGCCAGCGTTTCCTGAGCATTGCCCAACCGCAGATTCACGGTGATTCCCGGATACCGCGCCCGCAAACTGGCCAGCATCGGCATCACCATGTGCGGTCCGTCCGCTGCCACTTCCAGGCGCCCGGTCAGCAACTGTCGATTCGCTTCCAGCAGCACCTGCGCTTCCTCGGCCAGGCCGAACATTGCCCGGGTGATCGCCGCCAGCTTGGTGCCCTCCTCCGTCAGTTCCACGCGTCGCGCGGTGCGACGCAGCAAGGTGATTTGGTAGCGCTCCTCCAGGGCCTTGATGTGCCCGGTGACCGCCGGTTGGCTGATGAAAAGTCGTTCAGCCGCGCGGGTGAAGCTGCCTTCGCGGGCCACGGCATCAAACGCTCGAAGCTGGAACAGGTTCATGAATAACTCTCACTGATGGCTGGCATAACAACAAACAATTTGATTGATAGCACCCGAAATTGCAATTTATGTCCCGTAGCTTCATCCCACACAGAGCTTTTGCGAGGACACAAGAATGAGCACTGCCGAGCCAATCCTGCTCACCCCCGGCCCACTGACCACATCGGCCCGCACCCGTCAGGCGATGATGGTCGACTGGGGTTCATGGGATGACCGCTTCAATCAACTGACCGCCAGCCTGTGCGAGCAATTGCTGGCGATCCTCAACGGCGGCGACAGCCACCACTGCGTGCCCCTGCAGGGCAGCGGCACATTCGCCGTCGAAGCGGCGATCGGCACCCTGGTGCCCCGCGACGGCAAAGTGCTGGTGCTGATCAATGGCGCCTACGGCAAACGCCTGGCGAAAATCTGCGAAGTACTCGGTCGCCCGTTCAGCACCTTCGAAACCGCCGAAGACGAACCGACCACCGCCGCCGACGTTGATCGTCTGTTGCAGGCCGATGCGAGCATCACCCACGTCGCGCTGATTCACTGCGAAACCAGCACCGGCATCCTCAACCCGCTGCCGGAAATCGCCCACGTCATCGCGCAACACGGCAAACGCCTGATCATCGATGCCATGAGTTCCTTCGGCGCGCTGCCGATCGACGCACAACAGGTGCCCTTCGACGCGCTGATCGCCGCCTCGGGCAAATGCCTGGAAGGCGTACCGGGCATGGGTTTCGTCTTCGCTCGCAAAGACGCGCTGGCCAACGCAGCCGGCAACTCTCACTCCCTGGCGATGGATTTGTACGACCAGCACACCTACATGGCCAAGACCGGCCAATGGCGCTTCACGCCGCCGACCCACGTGGTCGCCGCGCTGCACGAAGCCCTGCTGCAATACAACGAAGAAGGTGGTTTGCCGGCGCGGCATCAGCGCTACGCCAACAACTGCCAGGTGCTGCTCGATGACATGGCCAAACTGGGTTTGCGCAGCTTCCTGCCCGCCGCGATCCAGGCGCCGATCATCGTCACCTTCCACGCGCCGAAAGATCCGCGCTACCAATTCAAGGAGTTCTACGAACGGGTCAAGGCCAAGGGTTTCATCCTTTATCCCGGCAAATTGACCCAGGTCGACACCTTCCGCGTTGGCTGCATCGGACACGTCAACCAGGCCGAGATGCACGCGGCCGTGGCGGCGGTGGCCGAAGTGCTGCGCGAGATGGAAGTCCTCGAAATCTAAACCACACCGACCTGTAGCAGCTGCCGAGCTGCGCGAGGCTGCGTTCGGCTGCGGAGCAGTCGTAAACCCTGACGACGCGGTCCACCTGAAACACAGAGGTGGATGGTTTTACGACTGCTCCGCAGCCGAACGCAGCCTCGCGCAGCTCGGCAGCTGCTACAGGGTCACCATTCCCCAATTACAGGATCTGATCACCATGAATTACGCAAACCCAACCAAACTCCAGGCCGCCATCCTCGACTGGGCCGGCACCGTGGTCGACTTCGGCTCCTTCGCGCCGACGCAGATTTTTGTCGAAGCCTTCGCCGAGTTCGACGTCCAGGTCTCCATCGAAGAGGCCCGCGGGCCGATGGGCATGGGCAAGTGGGACCACATCCGCACCCTGTGCGATCAGCCGGAAGTTGCCGAGCGTTATCGTGCCGTGTTCGGCCGCACGCCGACTGACGATGACGTCACCGCGATCTACAAACGTTTCATGCCGCTGCAAATCGAGAAAATCGCCGAGCACTCGGCACTGATTCCGGGCGCACTCGACACCATCGCCAACCTGCGTCAGCAAGGGATCAAGATCGGCTCCTGCTCCGGTTACCCGAAACAGGTCATGGACAAGGTGGTCGAACTGGCGGCCACCAACGGTTACGTTGCCGATCACGTGGTCGCCACCGACGAAGTGCCTAACGGCCGCCCATGGCCAGCCCAGGCACTGGCTAACGTGATTGCGCTGGGCATCGACGACGTCGCGGCTTGCGTGAAGATCGATGACACCGTGCCGGGCATTCTCGAAGGTCGTCGGGCCGGCATGTGGACCGTCGCGCTGATCTGCTCCGGTAACGCGCTGGGTCTGGACTACGAAGGCTTCCGCTCCCTTGGCAGCGACGAACTCGCCAGTGAACGCAAACGCATCCACGCAATGTTTGAAGGCTCGCGGCCGCACTACATGATCGATACCATCACCGACTTGCCGCAAGTGATTGCCGACATCAACAAGCGTCTGGCCAAGGGTGAGATGCCGCAAAGCAGTTGATTTACCCAAAAGCACCGCTGTCCTCTGTAGGAGCGAGGCTTGCCCGCGAAGACGTTCTACCAGCCGACATCCCTGTTGAATGTGCAGACGCCTTCGCGGGCAAGCCTCGCTCCTACAAGGGACAGCGGTGCTTTTTTCTGTCTGTTACCTGAACCAGAGCATTGAACCTTGACCAGGATCAGGCAGCCCGCTCGAATCAGGCTTACAGTTGAGGAACACCGTCGACCAAGAACGGTGGCCGACCTGTGAGGAACACCGTATGCCGTGGAAGAATTCCGACTCACGCTACAGCACCGTGTCGATCGCGCTGCATTGGTTGATGCTGGTTTTGCTGGCGCTGGTTTACGCCTGTATCGAATTTCGCGGGATCTTTCCCAAGGGCAGCGGTGGCCGGACGCTGATCGTTGAATCGCACTTCATGCTCGGCTTGACGGTCTTCGTGCTGGTCTGGTTGCGGCTGTTCGCTCGCAGCCTGGGCCCGGCACCACAGATCTTCCCGGCCTCGCCGCACTGGCAGACCGTGCTGGCCAGACTGATGCACTGGGCGCTGTATATTTTCATGATCGCGATGCCGATTCTCGGCTGGCTGGTGACCAGCGCCAAGGGGCATCAGGTGATGTTTTACGGCTTTGATCTGCCGTTGCTGGTCTCGGAGGACAAGGTGCTGGCCAAGCAAATCGAGGGTTGGCATGTGCTGGGTGGCACCATCGGCTATTGGCTGATTGGCCTGCATGCGGTGGCGGGGATTTATCACCATTACGTGGTGGGCGATAACACACTGCTGCGGATGATGCCGAAGCGCGGTTGAACACGGTCATGTAGCAGCTGGCGAAGCCTGCGTTCGGCTGCGAAGCAGTCGTAAATCCACGCAACTCGGTTCAGCTGATGCATCGCGTTCACTGATTTTACGACTGCTTCGCAGCCGAACGCAGGCTTCGCCAACTGCTACATGGGATGGCGTGCTTATCGGAATCCCCGGCGGCCCTGCAAGCCGCCGGTGTGGATGAAGATCAGACGCGTACCCTTTTCGAATCTTCCAGCCTCGACTTGTTGCTTGAGCATCAGCAAAGCCTTACCCGTGTACAACGGTTCGAGAGGGACACCCGTGGCCTGTTCGGCCTGGTCGATGAAGTCGAGTAACAGCGGATCGACTTTGGCAAAGCTGCCGCGGCTGGCGTCGAACAGCTCATAAGCCGGTTCCTGCAAACCTGCCTCTCGGACAATCGATTCGACCTGCTGTGCCACGCCATGATCGTCGGGCACCGCCAGCGCGCCGTACACCGGATGTTCGCCCGCCTCGGCCAGCGCCAACCCTGCCAGGGTTGTGCCGGTTCCGCAGGCCAGCCACCAACCGTCGTAATCGCTCCAACCCAGGTTGCCCACTTGCTCAAGGACCATTGCCTTCAACTGCATGCAGCCACGCGCCCCACGCAGACCACCGCCACCTTCGGGCACTGGATGAAGGTCGGGATATTGCGCCTGCCATGGTTGCCAGAAACCCGGTTCGTGTCGCGCTCGATAACCGCCATAACCCAACCAGTGCAATTGCATGCCGAACGCTTGCAGGTCCTTCACCGTCGGCGTTTCTTGCGGATGACCGCGCAGCAGGCCAACCGTTTTGAAACCGAAGCGTTTGCCGGCGGCTGCCAGTGCGTGCAGGTGATTGGAATGGGCACCGCCCAGGCTGATGATGCCCTGGGCTCCGATCTGGTTGGCGGCTTTGAGGTGTTCGATGAGCTTGAACCACTTGTTGCCGCTGATCAGAGGGTCGATCTGGTCGAGTCGCAGGATGGCGACTTCGATGCTGGCCGAGGTGAGCCATTCGAGGTGAAGGGGTTCGAGTGGGGCTTGGGGGAGCCAGTTGCTGGTAGGGAGAAGCATGGGCGTCTGATTGCTCGAAAAGAGCCGGCATTCTAGTCGCTCATAGGCAGCCATCGCGAGCAAGCTCGCTCCCACAGGGTTTTGTATCGGTCACAAAATTTGTGAACAACACAGAACCTGTGGGAGCGGGCTTGCTCCGGGCGGCGTTCCGACGATGGCCATTGGCAGATTTGGCCTGCTAATTACAACTCAGCAGCCAACCGTGAACCCTGATTGATCGCGCGCTTGGCATCCAGCTCCGCTGCCACGTCCGCGCCACCAATCAAATGCACGTTCTGCCCCGCGGCCACCAAACCGTCCTGCAACTCACGTAACGGATCCTGCCCGGCGCAGATCACGATGTTGTCCACTGGCAGCACCTGCGGTTCACCGGTTTCGCCGATGCGAATGTGCAGGCCTTCGTCGTCGATTTTCAGGTACTCAACGCTGTTGAGCATCTGTACCTGCTTGTTCTTCAGACCGGTGCGATGAATCCAGCCGGTGGTCTTGCCCAGGCCGTCACCGACCTTGGATTTCTTGCGTTGCAGCAGGAACACTTCACGCGCCGGTGCATGCGGTTCAGCCTTGATGCCGGCGACACCGCCGCGCGCTTCCAGATGCGTATCAATGCCCCATTCCTTCCAGAACGCTTCGCGGTCCTGACTGGTGGCCACGCCTTGGTGAACGAGGAATTCCGACACGTCGAAACCGATACCGCCCGCGCCAATCACCGCGACACGCTTGCCCACCGGTTTACGCTCCAGGATCACGTCCAGGTAGCTCAACACCTTGGCGTTTTCAACGCCGGGAATCGCCGGAGTTCTTGGGGCGATACCGGTGGCCAGGATGATTTCGTCATAACCGCCCTCAACCAGTTTTGCCACGTCGACACGCGTGTTCAGGCACACCTCGACATTGGTGGTCTGCAACTTGCGGTTGAAGTAACGCAGGGTTTCAAAGAACTCTTCCTTGCCCGGTACACGCTTGGCAACGTTGAACTGACCGCCAATCTCGCTGGCCGAATCAAACAGCGTCACCGAGTGACCGCGCTCAGCCGCCACCGTGGCCGCGGACAGGCCCGCAGGACCGGCACCGACCACGGCAATTTTCTTGATTTGCTGCACCGGCAGGTAGTTGAGTTCGGTTTCATGGCACGCGCGCGGGTTCACCAGGCAACTGGTCAACTTGCCGCCAAAGGTGTGATCCAGGCACGCCTGGTTGCAACCGATGCAAGTGTTGATTTCATCGCCACGGCCAGCGGCCGCCTTGTTGACGAAGTCCGGGTCGGCGAGGAAGGGCCGCGCCATGGACACCATGTCGGCATCGCCTTCGGCCAGAATCTGCTCGGCCACTTCCGGGGTGTTGATACGGTTGGTGGTGATCAGCGGAATGCTCACCGAACCGCGCAGCTTGGCCGTGACTTTGCTGAACGCCGCACGCGGCACTTTGGTGGCGATGGTCGGAATCCGCGCTTCGTGCCAGCCGATGCCGGTGTTGATGATGGTCGCGCCGGCCTGCTCGATGGCTTTGGCCAGGGTCACGATTTCTTCCCAGGTGCTGCCGCCTTCCACCAGGTCGAGCATCGACAGGCGGAAAATGATGATGAAGTTCGGGCCGGTGGCTTCACGCACGCGACGGACGATTTCCACCGGCAGGCGCATACGGTTTTCGTAGCTGCCGCCCCAACGGTCGGTGCGGTGGTTGGTGTGGGCGGCGAGGAACTGGTTAATGAAATAACCTTCGGAGCCCATGATCTCGACGCCGTCGTACTCGGCTTTTTGCGCCAGGGTCGAGCAGGTGACGAAATCGCTGATTTGTTTCTCGATGCCTTCCTCGTCCAGCTCCTTCGGCTTGAACGGGTTGATCGGCGCCTGAATGGCGCTCGGTGCGACCTGTTTCGGGCTGTAGGCATAACGGCCGGCGTGGAGGATCTGCATGCAGATCTTGCCGCCCGCCTCGTGCACCGCGCGGGTCACGATCTGGTGCTTGAGCGCTTCTTCCTCGGTGGTCAGTTTGGCCGCACCGGAATACACCCCGCCCTCATCGTTCGGGCCAATGCCACCGGTGACCATCAGGCCGACACCACCGCGGGCACGCTCGGCGAAGTACGCCGCCATGCGTTCGAAACCGCCGGGTTTCTCCTCAAGACCGGTGTGCATCGAACCCATCAAGGTACGGTTGCGCAGCGTGGTAAAACCCAGGTCCAGCGGGGCCAACAGGTGCGGGTAATGAGCGGCGGCCATTTGTAACTCCACATCGAGCGATCACGGAAAAAATGCAGGAGCTCTTCGGCTCCCGTCAGTCATGTTGGACAGACTAAGAGTCGCGCCTCTGTCACTCAATGACCGAAACTGACAACTTATTGATCCAAATGTGCAGCGCCCCTTGGCAAGCGCCGACAGGCGCCCTACCCTAGGCGCGAACCCTGCACACGGCTGTTGACTGTTTCCCCATGCGCAAACTTCTGTACCTGACTTTCTCCATGGCATTGATTGCCGCCCTTACGACCTACGCCATGTGGGCCGCGGACCGTCCGGTGGGTCATTACCTGTCGGACCTGCGGATCTATCTGGCGGTCGATCAAGGCACACCCGCTGATCGCGGCAATCTGCTGGGCATCCAGCCCGAGCTGTTCCCCACCGACTATCAAAGCCCCGAACGCCTGCACCGCAAGCTTGCCGCCTATCTGCAGAAGGCCCAGGACCAGGGCTTGCTGAATGAAAAGACCGTCGTCGTGTTGCCCGAACACATCGGCACCTGGCTGATGGTCAGCGGCGAGAAAGATGAGCTGTACCAGGCGACCACGCTGAAGGAAGCGATGAATTGGCTGGCGGTGAGCAATCCTGTGCAGTTCGTCCGCGCGCTGATAAGCGCCAAGGGCGACAGTCGTCTCGACGACGCCCACTTGCGGATGAAGGCCAAAGGCATGGCCAAGGATTATCAGGCACTGTTCGGGGGGCTGGCGAAGGAGTTCCACGTGACCCTGGTGGCCGGCACTATTGTGTTGCCCGAGCCGAGCATCATCGACGGCACGCTGAAAGTCGGTCACGGCGCGTTGTACAACAGCAGCGTGGTGTTCGGTCGCGACGGGCTGCCGGTCGGCCAGCCGCAACGCCAGATGCATCCGGTGTTTGCTGAGCAAGACGTTATCGAAGCCAATGGCGAGCACACGCTCAACGTCGTCGACACACCGGCCGGACGCTTGGGCGTACTGATCGGCAGCGACAGCTGGTACCCGGACAACTACCGCAAACTCGACGCCCAAGGCGCCCATCTGGTCGCGGTCCCCGCGTATGTCGTCGGCCGTGACACCTGGGACAAACCGTGGCGTGGTTACAAGGGTTTGTCGACGCCCGGCTCGGTGAGCCTCAAGGCCGGTGAGCTCAGTGAAGGCCAGGCCTGGCATCGTCTGACACTGACCGGCCAACCGCCGAGCAGCCAGGCGACTGCCGGAATGAGCGTGTTTCTGCGCGGTCAGTTCTGGGACAAGGGCAGCGCGGGTCAAAGTTTTCTCAGCAACAACGGGCAACAGTTCGCCGACGGCAATGCCCGTGGCGCGCGGTTGCTGAACCTCTGGTTGTAAACCATGAAACCGCTGCCGATGCGCCTTGGGGATCTGTCGGTGGGCTTTGTTCATAGCCTGGCCGACGCGGTGCGCAGCCATGGTGAGGATCCGCAGCCTCTGCTTGACCAATACGGCCTCGATGCAGCGCGCCTGGCCGAAGCGGGAGCCCGGTTGTCGATCCCGCGCTACATGCGCCTGGGCCACGGCGCCATTCAACTGACCGACGACCCGGCGCTGGGTTTGCGCATGGGCCAACTCAGTCGCCTGAGTCAGGCCGGCCTGGCGGGGGTCACCGCCGCTCAGGCGCCGACGGTTCGAGAAGCGGCGCGCTGCCTGATTCGCTTTGAAGCCTTGTATGGCTCCAACTATCGTGGCCAGTCGAGTTTTCACGAAGACGCTCAGGGCGCATGGCTTCGGTTTTACTCCATCAGCCCTTACAACGCCTACAACCGCTTCGTGGTGGATTCGATCATCGCCGGGTGGCTGCATCAATTGTCCAGCGTGAGCCCTGCCCCGCTTCGCGCTGAACGGATCGAGATTGAATTTTCCGAACCGGATTATCGTGAGGCGTATGCGGTGCTGGGCGATTGTCCGATTCAGTTCGGCGCCGAACACAATCAGCTGCGCCTGAGTCTGGCCAGCCTCGCCCAACGCAACCCGGAGCACTGCCCGAGTACCTGGCGACACTTGCTCCAACTCTGTGAACGGGAACTGGAGCAACTGACACGCACCCGCAGCCTGCGTGAACGCATCACTCAGTTGCTGGGGCCGTTACTCAATGGTGGTCGGGAACCCGACCTGGAAGAAGTGGCGGCACGCCTGAAGCTGCCGACCTGGACCTTGCGTCGCAAACTCGCCGAGGAAGGCACGCAATTTCGCGCCATTCTCAACGACACTCGCCGCGACCTGGCCATGACCTACATTCGCGACACTGAACTGGCGTTCGGTGAAATCGCCTACTTGCTGGGTTTTGCCTCAGCCGAAGCTTTCCAACGCGCCTTCAAACGCTGGAACGGCCAGACGCCCGGCGAGTTTCGCCGCAGTCATCGCCAATCCGCGTGATGCCTACAGCTCTGTAGCGTCTTCCGCTGGCTCCAACGGATCCAGTTCAAAAGCCTGATACTCGAGCAGCTCTTCTTGATAATCGTCCATCGTGAAATCCCCCTACCGCTCGTTTAAAAAATGCCTGAATAAATGACCAACGCCCTGAGCATAAAGTGCCCGCGTGAAAGAAAAATGACGCAGGCGCACCGCTCAGCGGCTACTTATAAAACGTAGCAGGCGGTCAGGAATTTATCACAGGATTTTTTCGATAGAGGCTGTAGGAATACAGCCAGGGTTGACGCGGATCAATTTAAAACCATGACGGGGTCGGTGTGGTCTGAACCGATCCCGTTACGTCAGGTGCGAGTTACTGCCTGGAGACAGGCATCGCCGGAATCGGCTCTGTCGGTGGCGGCAGATTCGATTGAGCCGGTGGCGTGACGGTTTCTGCGGCAGGAGCCGGCTCGGTATTGGACGGGGTAATCGGCGCTGTCTCTGGCGGCGGTGCGACAGGTTCAGAGGCCGCAGGTGCTGGTGCAGGTTCAGCCGCCGGAGCGGGCGCTGGCTCGACAGCCGGCGTCGGCGTCGGCGTCGGCACCAAAGGCGCCGGAGCAGCCTTGACCTCAGGCATGCCCAGGTCAGTTTTAGGCTTCTCGACGATGTGCGCAGCCTTCTTCGCTTCCGGCGGCAGGAACAGCTCGACCAGCGCAAAGAAACGCTCGTAGAACTTGGCCGACGAGACAGTTTCGCTGGCGACCTTGACCATTGAGTCGTCGGACGAGCCGATCGGCATCGACACCGAACCCAGCACACCCACGCCCACGCTGGCGGAGTTGTTGGTCTTCTTCAGTGCATAACGGTCCTGCAGGGCGTTGGCGAACATGGTCGCATGATGGCCCTCACTGCCGTCATCGGCACAGACCACACTGAAGCTGATCTCCATGTGGGTCTCGCCGGTCTGCTGGAAGCTTTTGTGTCCGCTGACCAGTTTCGGGTCGGCGCTGGTGATGATGTAGCCCTGGCTGAGCAACGCCCGACGGGCGGCTTCGCACGTCTGCGCATCAGTCACCGGGTAATTGCGCGAAAACGTCCCGGAGTCATCAAAGTTCTCATGCTCATAGATGGGGGTTTTCTTCGACGAGCAGCCGGCAACGGTGGCCAGCAACAGCGCCAGCCCGACCACACGCATGGGAATTGATTTAAACATTGAACATCCTGAGGAAAACAGTCCGGGGCGTATTGTGCAACAGATCGATGCTTAGCGGAGCATCGATTAGTGTCTTAAAACATTTACATATTTACTGACTGTCGTTTACGGGAAAAAGTCCTTTTCGAGGGAAGATCAAAGGTTCCCCTGTGTAAGCGCCTCCAGCCTCGAATCGCACCCATAAAAAACCCCGGCCTTTCGGCCGGGGTTTTTGTGTAGCAGGCAACTCAATCAAGTATCAGAAACGCTTGATCTCGGCCTGGCTTTCCAGCTGTTTGCGGTAGGCCGCAAAGTCCTGCTGGCCAATGCGCGAGGCGAGGAAGCGACGGTACTGAGCCTTCTCTTCATCGGTCGGCGCAGCGGCTTCGTTCACGCCGTTCAGACGCACGACCACCAGGCTACCATCGGCCAGGGTCACGCTGCTGAAGGTCGGTTTGTCCTTGGCGGCAGGCTTCGGCATACGGAACAGTGCTTGCAGCACAGTTGGGTCAATCCCTTCCTGAGCGCGAGTAGCGGCTTCAGTCACTTTCCAGCTCTGACCGTCGATCGCCTTGTTCAGCGGGGTCTTGCCATCGCGCAGGCTGGCGATCAGCTCATCAGCCTTGGTCTTGGCGGCAGCACTGGCGTGCTCCTTGGCCAATTGCGCACGAATGCTGGCATTCACGCTTTCCAGCGGCAGTTGCGCAGGCTTCAGGTGCTCCTTGGCGCGCAGCACGATCACGGTTTCCGGGTCCAGTTCGATGGCGGTGCTGTTGGCACCTTCATCCAGCACTTCAGGACTGAACGCAGCGGTGATCACGGCACGGTTAGCCGAAACACCCTCGCCACCCTCACGGCCAAACGGCTTGGAGGTGTGAACAGTCAGCTTCAGGTCTTGCGCCGGCTGAGCCAGATCGGAAGATTCGAACGAGGAGTCTTCCAGTTGCTTGGTCGCCTCGACGAAACGCTGCTCGACCTGCTGAGTTTTCAGCTCACGGGTCAGCTTGTCTTTCAGGCTGGCAAGCGTCGGAACTTCCGGTGCTTCAACGCCCAACAGTTTGATCAGGTGGAAACCGAAGTCGGTGCGAACCGGCGCCGACACCTGATCCTTGGCCAACGCATACAGCGCTGTTTCGAACGCTGGATCGTAGACACCAGGGCCTGCGTAGCCCAAGTCACCGCCATTGTTCGCCGAACCTGGGTCCTGGGAGAATTCCTTGGCCAGCGCCTCGAATTTCTCGCCTTTGGCCAGACGTGCCTGGATGTCTTCGATCTTGGCCTTGGCTTGCGCCTCGGTCATTTTATCGTTCACTTCGATCAGAATGTGCGCAGCCCGGCGTTGCTCGGACAGGTTCGCGATTTCTTTCTGATACGCCGCTTGCAGGTCTTCGTCTTTCACGGCGACCTGATCAAAGAAGGAAGACTTCTTCAATTCGAGGTAATCGATGACGACCTGATCCGGCGTCATGAATTCCTTGGCGTGTTCGTCGTAGTAGGCCTTGACCTCATCGTCGGTCAGCTTCACCGCTGCCGGGTCAACCTTGACGTTCAGGGAAGCAAAATCGCGGGTCTGTTTTTCCAGACGGGCGAAAGCCAGAACCTGTGCGTCGGTGACGAAACCGCTACCCGCCAGGCCCGCGCGAAGCTGACCGATCAGCATTTCCTGAGCCAGCATCTGGCGGAACTGCATGCGGCTGTAGCCGAGTTGACGAATCACCTGGTCGAAACGCTCAGGACTGAACTTGCCATCCACCTGGAATTCAGGCGTTTGCAGGATCACTTGGTCCAAAGCCGCTTCGGAGAAAGCGAATTTCGATTCTTCTGCGCCTTGCAGCAGCAGTTTGCGGTCGATCAAGCCTTTGAGGGCCGATTCGCGCAGCATTTTTTCGTCGAGCAAGGAGGCGTCGAAATCCTTGCCCAGCTGTTGCATGAGTTGACGGCGTTGCATATCGACCGCCTGGCTCAGCTCGTTCTGGCTGATTTCTTCGCCGTTGACTTTGGCCGCGTCATTACGACTGGTCGTGGCCTGAAAAATGGCGTCGAAACCGGTCAAAGCCATCAGTGCAACGATGACCCCGATAATGGTCTTGGCAATCCAGCCTTGTGAATTGTCCCTGATATTCTGCAGCATGCGTCCCCCAGAAACGGTTGAACTTCAAAATTAGGCAACCGTGGAGCGTGGGTAGAATCCGGATAGAAGAAAGGCGCATCCGAGGATGCGCCTTCTCGTAACTGGCGGAGCGGACCAAGGGTTCGAACTTGCGACCCTCGGAGTCTCGGACCGGCAACTTGCCGACTGGACTACCGCTCCGCTGCCAGGTCAGGCTTGACCCCGACCCGGATAGGCAAAAACCTGAAGCGAACTTAGTTGACAGCTTCTTTCAGTGCTTTACCGGCTTTGAAACCTGGTTTTTTGGCTGCAGCGATTTCCAGCGTCTTACCGGTCTGTGGGTTACGACCAATGCGAGCTGGACGATCGGTGACGGAGAACGTACCGAAACCAACCAGAACAACAGAGTCGCCAGCCTTGAGAGCGCCAGTGACGGATTCGATTACAGCGTCCAGCGCACGGCCAGCAGCAGCTTTCGGGATATCAGCGGATGCAGCGATAGCATCAATCAGTTCCGACTTGTTCACTCTAAGTCCCCTTATATCTATTTGAGTATGATTCTAAGTTTTTTGGTGAAAGCAAAAACGAGTGCTGAATGGCCTACAGACACTTAAGAGCCGCTTTATAACAAGGGCTCTAAAAAGCTGTCAACAAGCCACCCAGGCAAATGCGTACTAATGCGTGCTAATTCTTTCCTTAGAGTCAGACTCGCGTTTTTCATCCTTTGCAACTATCTCTGGAACCACATCAGGCAGCGGCTCCGGCGCGTATTGCAGCGCAATTTGCAGGACCTCGTCAATCCATTTAACTGGTTTAATCTGCAGATCTTGCTTGATATTGTCAGGAATTTCCTTCAGATCGCGTACGTTCTCTTCAGGAATGATCACTGTCTTAATCCCGCCACGGTGAGCAGCAAGCAGTTTTTCCTTCAAGCCGCCGATCGCCAGCACTTGGCCACGCAGGGTAATTTCGCCTGTCATCGCGACGTCTGCACGCACCGGGATTCCGGTCAATGCCGACACCAGGGCCGTGCACATGCCTACGCCGGCGCTAGGGCCATCCTTCGGGGTCGCCCCTTCCGGCATGTGAATGTGCGTGTCGCGCTTCTCGTGGAAGTCCAGGGGAATCCCCAGGCTCTTCGCGCGACTGCGGACAACGGTCAGCGCGGCAGTGATCGATTCGACCATCACATCGCCCAACGAGCCGGTCTTGATCAACTGGCCTTTACCCGGCACGACAGCGGCTTCGATGGTCAGCAATTCGCCACCCACCTGAGTCCATGCCAGCCCCGTCACCTGACCGATCTGATCCTGCGATTCGGCCAGACCGTAGCGGAATTTGCGCACACCCAGGAAGTGTTCCAGCATCTCGGCAGTGACCTTCACCGAGAAGCGTTTTTCCAGTGCATGCTCTTTGACCGCCTTGCGGCAAACCTTGGCAATCTGGCGTTCCAGCCCACGTACACCGGCTTCGCGGGTGTAATAGCGGATGATGTCGCGGATCGCTTCGGCGTCGAATTCCAGCTCGCCTTTCTTCAAGCCGTTGGCCGTAATCTGCTTTGGTGAAAGGTATTTGACAGCGATGTTGATCTTCTCGTCTTCGGTGTAACCCGGCAGACGAATCACTTCCATCCGGTCGAGCAGCGCCGGCGGAATATTCATGGAGTTCGAGGTGCACAGGAACATCACATCGGACAGGTCGTAGTCGACTTCCAGATAGTGATCGTTGAAGTTGTGGTTCTGCTCAGGATCGAGCACTTCCAGCAACGCCGACGCCGGATCGCCACGCATGTCGCTGCCCATTTTGTCGATTTCATCGAGCAGGAACAGCGGGTTGCGGACGCCCACCTTTGTCATCTTTTGAATCAATCTTCCCGGCATCGAACCGATGTAAGTCCGGCGATGACCGCGGATTTCCGCTTCATCACGCACGCCACCGAGGGCCATACGGACGAATTTGCGGTTGGTGGCGTGAGCGATCGACTCCGCCAGAGAGGTTTTACCCACCCCAGGAGGACCCACCAGGCACAACACCGGCCCACGAATTTTCTTCACACGCTTTTGCACGGCGAGGTATTCGAGGATCCGCTCTTTGACTTCTTCCAGACCGTAGTGGTCTGCGTCGAGAATGTCTTCTGCGCGCGCAAGGTCCAGACGCACTTTGCTCTGAGCCTTCCACGGCACTTGAACCAGCCAGTCGATGTACGAACGCACCACGGTCGCTTCCGCGGACATTGGCGACATTTGTTTGAGCTTGTTCAATTCACCCTGGGCTTTGGCCAAGGCATCTTTCGGCAGGCCGGCGGCATCGATGCGCTTTTTCAGCTCTTCGATTTCGTTGTGGCCTTCGTCGCTGTCGCCAAGCTCTTTCTGAATGGCCTTCATCTGCTCATTCAGGTAGTACTCGCGCTGACTGCGCTCCATTTGTTTTTTGACACGACCGCGAATGCGTTTTTCGACTTGCAGCAGATCGATCTCGGCATCCAGCAACGCCAGGACGTGCTCGACCCGGGCCGACAAATCGATGATTTCGAGGATTTCCTGCTTCTGCTCGATCTTCAGGGCCATGTGGGCGGCCATGGTGTCGACCAGGCGACCTGGCTCGTCGATGCTGTTGAGCGACGACAGGACTTCAGCCGGGACTTTCTTGCCCAGCTGCACGTATTGTTCGAACTGAGCCAGCAGGCTGCGAACAAACACTTCCGACTCGCGCTCAGGCGCGTCGACTTCGTCGATCAGCGAGACTTCGGCACGGCAGTGGCCGTCCACTTCGCTGAAGCGCTCCACGGCGCCCCGCTGCTCACCTTCGACCAGAACCTTGACGGTGCCGTCAGGCAGCTTGAGCAGCTGCAGAACGGTCGCAATTGTACCTACGCGATAAAGTGCATCTTCACCGGGATCGTCGTCAGCAGGGTTTCTCTGAGCCAGCAGAAGGATCTGCTTGTCGCCCGTCATCGCGGCCTCGAGGGCTTCGATGGATTTCTCGCGCCCCACGAACAGCGGGATAACCATGTGCGGATAAACCACAACATCACGCAATGGCAGGAGAGGCAATTCGATGGTTGTCTTCATGATTTCGCCTCTACGGCGGCCATAAGGCCGTAAACAGATGGAAGTAAGCTTGAAACCAAGATGGGGGCTGCTTTGAAAAAAAACAAGCGCAAAGAGGGTGTTAAAAATGCTTTAAAAGAAAAGGGGCCCGAAGGCCCCTTCTTTGTTCCAGCTGCCTGACGCTTAAGCGTCTGGCGCAGCCTTGGCAGCAGGCTCACTGTTTTCGTAGATATACAGTGGCTTGGACTTGCCTTCTATAACGCTTTCGTCGATCACTACTTTACTCACCTCGGATTGCGAGGGGATTTCATACATAGTGTCGAGCAATACGCCTTCGAGAATCGAACGCAGTCCACGGGCACCGGTCTTGCGTTCCAGGGCACGTTTGGCGACCGATTTCAGCGCATCGGCCCGGAATTCCAGGTCCACGCCTTCCATCTCGAACAGCTTGGCATACTGCTTGGTCAGAGCATTTTTCGGCTCGGTGAGAATCTGCATCAACGCCGCTTCATCAAGCTCGTCCAGCGTGGCAAGGACCGGCAGACGACCGACGAATTCCGGGATCAGACCGAACTTGACCAAATCGTCAGGCTCGACTTCACGCAGGGATTCACCGACTTTCTTGCCTTCTTCCTTGCTGCGTACTTCCGCGTTGAAACCAATGCCGCCCTTGGTGGAACGGTTTTGAATAACCTTTTCCAGCCCGGAGAATGCACCGCCGCAGATGAACAGGATGTTACGGGTGTCGACCTGAAGGAATTCCTGCTGCGGATGCTTGCGACCACCTTGAGGCGGAACGGAAGCGACCGTACCTTCGATCAACTTGAGCAGGGCCTGCTGCACGCCTTCACCGGAAACGTCCCGGGTGATCGACGGGTTGTCAGACTTGCGCGAGATCTTGTCGATCTCATCGATGTAGACAATGCCCATCTGGGCTTTTTCCACATCGTAATCGCACTTCTGCAACAGCTTCTGAATGATGTTCTCGACATCTTCACCCACGTAACCCGCCTCGGTGAGGGTCGTTGCGTCGGCGATGGTGAACGGAACGTTCAGCAAGCGAGCCAGTGTTTCGGCAAGCAGGGTTTTACCCGAGCCTGTCGGGCCGATCAGCAAGATGTTGCTTTTGCCGAGTTCGACGTCGTCATTCTTTTTGTCGCGCTGGTTCAGACGCTTGTAGTGGTTGTACACCGCTACGGCCAGAACCTTTTTCGCACGTTCCTGACCAATCACGTACTGATCAAGGATGCCGCTGATTTCTTTAGGCGAAGGCAATTTATGCGCGCTGCTTTCGGCCTGGGCTTCCTGCACCTCCTCACGGATGATGTCATTGCACAGGTCGACGCACTCGTCGCAGATAAAGACCGAGGGGCCGGCAATCAATTTGCGCACTTCATGCTGGCTTTTGCCACAGAAGGAGCAATAGAGCAGCTTGCCGTTGTCCTCGCCGTTGCGGGTGTCAGTCATTCGTTCGATCCAAATCCGATAGGCTTGCAACACAAGATGAAGGCTATTGCGGGCTTTTTCAAGCCCGCAGGTGATCGGACCAGCCGACCCACCCTATTTTGAGCTGCTTATTTTAAGCGGGGCGCTGGCTGATCACTTCATCGATCAACCCGTACTCACGCGCGGCTTCTGCACTCATGAAGTTATCGCGGTTGGTATCACGCTCGATCTCTTCAAGAGTGTGCCCGCTGTGCTTGGCCATCAGCGTGTTGAGACGCTCACGAATGAAGAGGATTTCCTTGGCATGGATTTCGATATCCGACGCCTGCCCCTGGAAACCGCCCAGTGGCTGGTGAATCATCACGCGTGAGTTCGGCAGGCAGAAACGCTTGCCAGGGGCACCGGCTGTCAGCAGGAATGCACCCATGCTGCACGCCTGACCAATACAGGTGGTCGATACGTTGGGTTTGATGAACTGCATGGTGTCGTAGATCGACATGCCCGCTGTCACCGAACCGCCCGGGGAGTTGATATAGAGATGGATGTCCTTGTCCGGGTTTTCCGCTTCAAGGAACAGCAGTTGCGCACAAATCAGGTTAGCCATGTAGTCCTCTACCGGGCCAACCAGAAAGATTACTCGCTCCTTGAGAAGGCGCGAGTAGATGTCATAGGCGCGCTCGCCACGAGCAGACTGCTCGACAACCATCGGGACCAGGCCGCCTGCGGCCTGGATATCAGAGTTCTGCTGAATATACGAATTACGGAACATGCTCTGCAGTCACTCCCAAATAGTTATGTCTTGAATACGCATAAGCCAGCACGAAGGCTGGCTTATGGTGATTACTTCTTACCGCAAAAAGCTATCAGTCGGCTTGTGGAGCTTCTACCGGCTTGACTGCTTCTTCGTAAGAGACCGATTTGTCGGTCACGTTAGCCTTCTGCAGAACAGTATCCACAACTTGTTCTTCCAGCACAACCGAACGGACTTCGTTCAGTTGCTGGTCGTTCTTGTAGTACCAGGACACAACCTGCTCAGGCTCTTGGTAGGCCGAAGCCATTTCCTGAATCATTTCGCGAACGCGGGCTTCGTCAGGCTTGAGGTCGAATTGCTTGACCACTTCAGCCACGATCAGACCCAGCACGACGCGGCGCTTGGCTTGTTCTTCGAACAGCTCGGCCGGCAGTTGGTCAGGCTTGATGTTGCCGCCAAATTGCTGAACAGCCTGCACGCGCAGACGGTCAACTTCGTTGGACAGCAGAGCCTTAGGCACTTCGATCGGGTTGGTGGCCAGCAGACCGTCCATTACCTGATTCTTGACCTTGGATTTGATCGCCTGACGCAGCTCGCGCTCCATGTTCTTGCGAACTTCGGTGCGGAAGCCTTCCAGACCGGTTTCCTTGATGCCGAATTGAGCGAAGAATTCTTCGTTCAGCTCTGGCAGTTTTGGCTCGGAAACAGTGTTCACGGTCACGGTGAACTCAGCGGTTTTGCCCGCCAGGTCGAGGTTCTGATAGTCCTCTGGGAAGGTCAGGTTCAGAACGCGCTCTTCGCCGGCTTTAGCGCCAACCAGACCGTCTTCGAAACCAGGGATCATGCGGCCGGAACCCAGCACCAGCTGAGTACCTTTGGCGGAACCGCCAGCGAACACTTCACCGTCAACCTTGCCAACGAAATCGATGTTCAGCTGGTCTTCGTTTTGAGCAGCGCGATCGGCCACTTCGAAACGGGTGTTCTGCTTGCGCAGGACGTCCAGCATTTTGTCCAGATCGGCATCAGCCACGTCAGCGCTCAGGCGCTCTACGGTGATACCGTCGAAGCCAGCAACGGTGAACTCAGGGAACACTTCGAAGATCGCGACGTATTCCAGATCTTTGCCGGCTTCCATCGATTTAGGCTCGATCGAAGGAGCGCCAGCCGGGTTCAGCTTCTGCTCGACAACAGCTTCGTAGAACGAAGACTGGATTACATCACCTACAGCTTCCTGACGCGCATCAGCACCGAAACGGCGCTTGATTTCGCTCATTGGCACTTTGCCTGGACGGAAGCCAGCAATTTTGGCCTTTTGGGCAGTCTGCTGCAGACGCTTGTTGACCTGAGTCTCGATGCGTTCAGCCGGCACGGTGATGCTCATGCGGCGCTCAAGAGCAGAAGTATTTTCAACAGAAACTTGCATGGATATTCCTCGTTGCACAGACGTTAGCCGGCCGTTTCCGACCCCAGAATCAAGGGCATGCATTCTAGTGGGTCAAACTCAAGAAGTCACCCTACTGAAAACGGGTAAAAAAGCAGCAGGCAATTTATAGGCGAGGGACAAACGGTTGCGCCTCGCCCTGTTAGCAAATACAGCCAGTCACGCCAGGGCTCTGCGCCAATTCTTCTATATATAGAAGACACTGCCAATCATCTCCCTGACAGCCGATCTTGCGAGCAAGATCAGCGGGCGGCGCGGCATCATCGAGAAACATAAATACGACGAAACACCCCACCCCTGCGACCCAAGACATGCAGCCGCTTAACACTCGAACCGCTAAAACAAAAAAGGCGCCAGACTGTTAAATCTGGCGCCTCTCGAAATATGGGGTGGACGAAGGGGATCGAACCCTCGACAACGGGAGTCACAATCCCGTGCTCTACCAACTGAGCTACGCCCACCATATTGCCTTGCAAAGAAGCCAAACAACTCCCTTGCTGCGCCCCAACCAAGCCAGCCGGCTTGCGTGAAGCTTTATTTGGTGCGGATGAAGAGACTCGAACTCTTACACCTTGCGGCGCTGGAACCTAAATCCAGTGTGTCTACCAATTCCACCACATCCGCGTTTGAAGCTGTTAAAGCAAAGGCGCCAGACTGTTAATCTGGCGCCTTTCGAAATATGGGGTGGACGAAGGGGATCGAACCCTCGACAACGGGAGTCACAATCCCGTGCTCTACCAACTGAGCTACGCCCACCATATTGCGCTACTTGTGCCAAAGCTGCCTAATGGCGCACCCGGCAGGACTCGAACCTGCGACCATCCGCTTAGAAGGCGGATGCTCTATCCAGCTGAGCTACGGGCGCCTTATTAATCTGTACTCTTGGAGGACTACAAACTAAGAGCTTTCCAGTCTCGCAGAACCGTAATTCCGCTTGACCTTCTCATCCAGTGCTAGGCTGTGCCCGACAAGTGCGACGAATAGTATAGAGCGCCCCGAAGGCCGTCAAATCCTTTTTATAAAAAATTCATTTAATTAAAGGGCTTAGCGGAATTTGCAGACCAAGCGCCTTTGCCCTCACCTCATGACATGCGAGAATGCGTTCTCTTTTTTTCCCCTCTCGATGGTTAATCACGCGCAATGACTGCACAACTAATCGACGGCAAATCGATCGCCGCCAGCCTGCGCCAGCAGATCGCCAAACGAGTCACCGAGCGTCGCGAGCAAGGCCTGCGCACACCGGGCCTCGCGGTGATCCTGGTCGGCAGCGATCCCGCCTCTCAGGTTTATGTCTCGCACAAGCGTAAAGACTGTGAAGAGGTCGGCTTTATTTCCCAAGCCTACGACCTGCCTTCCGAAACCACTCAAGAAGCACTGACCGACCTGATCGATCGCCTGAACGACGACCCGGCAATTGACGGCGTTCTGCTTCAGCTCCCTTTACCTGAACACCTGGATGCCTCCAAATTGCTGGAGCGCATTCGTCCGGATAAAGACGTCGACGGTTTCCACCCTTATAACGTCGGTCGCCTGGCCCAGCGCATCCCGTTGCTACGTCCGTGCACCCCCAAAGGCATCATGACCCTGCTGGAAAGCACCGGTGCTGACCTTTACGGGATGGACGCCGTGGTCGTCGGAGCGTCCAACATTGTTGGCCGTCCGATGGCGATGGAATTGCTGCTGGCCGGTTGCAC
Source organism: Pseudomonas sp. RT6P73 (assembly GCF_054897715.1). Classification (NCBI taxonomy): domain Bacteria; kingdom Pseudomonadati; phylum Pseudomonadota; class Gammaproteobacteria; order Pseudomonadales; family Pseudomonadaceae; genus Pseudomonas; species Pseudomonas sp. RT6P73. Next base: position 3,557,331 of record NZ_JBUBUV010000002.1, read on the forward strand.
CGTGACCGTCACCCACCGCTTCACCAAGGATCTGGCCGGCCACGTCGGCCGTGCCGATCTGGTCGTCGTCGCCGCCGGCAAGCCGGGCCTGGTCAAAGGTGAGTGGATCAAGGAAGGCGCGATCGTGATCGACGTCGGCATCAATCGCCAGGAAGACGGCAAACTGGTCGGTGACGTGATCTACGAAACCGCCCTGCCCCGCGCCGGCTGGATCACTCCGGTACCGGGCGGTGTCGGCCCGATGACGCGTGCCTGCCTGCTGGAAAATACGCTTTACGCGGCGGAAACACTGCACAGCTGAGTGCCCGCTTCGACATAAGTGACGTACAAAAGAACCCCGCCAATGGCGGGGTTCTTTTTGCCTGAAGTAAAAGATCGACCATCCGCCGGAAAATGACTTTTTTTTCACAATCCAAAGGACTTTCGACTCCTCCTTGAACAACCATCGACAGTTATTCAGCCATACTCCAGAATGTCGCGCTTTTACGAAATAGCCCGTTACATAACGGCGTATCAACACCTTATGAGTCTGCCAGCGTGAAAATCCCTCTTTCCATCCTGAGCCTATTTTTTGCATTTACAGGGACGTTCATCACGCCAACGGTCAATGCCGCGGAAACGACCGCAGCACCCCGAGAAGCGAAACAACTCAAGCTCGCTTCCGGCAGCTCTTTGCTGCTGGATATGCAGACCAACAAAGTCATCTATGCCAGCAACCCCGATGTGGTTGTCCCTATCGCCTCTGTCAGCAAATTGATGACCGGCCTGATCGTGGTTGAAGCCCGACAGAACATGGACGAGTACATCAATATCAACATCAGCGACACGCCAGAAATGAAAGGCGTGTTTTCCCGAGTGAAACTCAAAAGCGAATTGCCGCGCAGGGAAATGCTGCTGATCGCCCTGATGTCCTCGGAAAACCGTGCAGCCGCAAGCCTGGCCCATCACTATCCGGGCGGCTACGTCGCATTCATTGCCGCGATGAACGCCAAGGCCAAGGCGCTGGGCATGACCAGCACCCACTTCGTCGAACCGACCGGACTCTCCCCTCGTAACGTCTCCACTGCGCGCGACCTGAGCAAACTGCTGATCGCCGCGCACAAGTACCCGTTATTGACCGAGTTGAGTACCACCAAGGAAAAAACCGTCACGTTCCGCAAACCCAACTACAGCCTGGGTTTCCGTAACACCGACCATTTGGTCCGCAAGCCAAACTGGGACATCAAGCTGACCAAGACCGGGTTCACCAATGAAGCCGGTCACTGCCTGGTGTTGGTGACCAGCATGGGCAATCGCCAGGTGGCGCTGGTGATCCTCGACGCCTTCGGCAAGTACACGCATTTTGCCGATGCCGCCCGCATCCGCAGTTGGGTGGAAACCGGCAAAGGCGCAGACGTGCCATCGGTAGCCTTGCAGTACAAGTCGGACAAGAACCTCAAGCACCGTCAGAGCGGCGTTGTTGAAGCCTCGAAATAAGTCAGCGACAGCAAAAACAAAGCCCCGATCGTTCGGGGCTTTTTTTCGTCTGGGTCAATCGTTGGGCAACGGCATCTGATCGTCATCCGGAATGCCATCCCCGGCGCTTGGGTCCTTCATGCCATGGGGATGTTCGGTTGGCACTACCATCGGACGTGCCAGAGGGTCCCTTAGCGGGTCGTTCGGATCCATCACCGGATCAACGCCCCCTTCGGGTGTTGTGGGAACACTGTCCGGACGTTTGTCGTTGAAACTCGAATCAGTAGACATACGCACCTCACCAAGGGTTAGGGTTTCAGATCAGCGAGTGGGTCGTAAGGCTTCGCCGGAGCCTTGGGATTGTCGCCCGGCTTTACATCCATGGGCGCCTTGGCAGGCCCGATGGGATCGACCTGAGGGTCGGCGAGGTCCGGCGAATCGGGGTCGAAACCCAACTCGTCGCCCGAGGAATGCTCAGACGAATGCGGGCCGTCGGGGGTATTCGAATGTGCCATGGGGCGCCTCCTGGAATCTGGCCCGGAGAAACCGGGCCTTGTCCTTTAGAGGCCAAGCGTGCCCGACGGTGCCGGGCGCATGACGAACGGAAGCTTACTGCGCGGTCAGCGCCTTCTTCGCACGAGCTGCGGCCTGTTCCTGACCGGCCTGGCCAAGATCGTTCGCCGCCTTCAGCCAGCGCTGCTGATCGACGTTGGCCGGGATCTGATTGGGCTTCTGGATGAGTACGGCCCAGCCGCCCGCGTCTTTGAAAGAAGATTCAAATGAACTGAAGCTCATCAAATTCCGGCGATTCATGCCGGCCCGCAGCAGCACCGTCTGCTTCTGACGATTGTAACCGGCGAGAATGGCATAACGCGGTTCAGCCCACAGGGCCGAGCCTTCAGTGAAACGCACCATCACTGGATAGCCGGCTGCGACCTGGGTCAACAGTGCCGGCAAATTGCTGTCGAGGGGATAAACCACCATCCCGTACTCACGAGCAAGGTTCTGCATGTTCTGCTGCAACTGTGCTTCGGCGCCCGGCACATGCAGGGGTTTTTCGAGCAACCCGGGCGTAATCACGATGCCCTGCTGCGACAGCATGCTGGCCAGCACCTGAGGCCCGCTTTGATAGTCCTGGCCCCGGTAGAACGTGCCGCTGAGTTCGACACGTTCCGGCAGACGCTTTATCTCCGGCGCCACACTCCCCGCGCATCCTGCCAATCCTGCAACGCAGCCAACAATCAGCGCCGCCGTTCGAATTCGAGAAAATACCCGCACGATCATCACTCTCTTGTTCAGACGCCAGGCAACACGCTCCCGGCTTGGCCGTCGATCATAGGACGCCACGCGGCGGCGGTATAGCCTTAACCCGCAGTCGCGTGCATTCGATAGAGCGAACTGGTTGAAGACAGGCGACCTTTGGTCAATAGCCTGAAACACAGCAGCGACTAGACTGTCATTTGCAGAGAGTGTGTGTGCCCGAGGCAGGGCAAAGAGGAGGCACTGATGAGCCTGACAATGACAATCGTGATGTTGATTTCCGGCTGGCTGGCCGTGGCCGCCGCCATGTTGTGGGGCGTGTTGCGGATTACCCGTCGGCACCATCACTACCCCGCTCAGTCGACGCCTGTGGCGAAGACCGATAAACCGCCGACACGTCACGCAACCGCGCACTGACCCTTTTCGGATTCGCAAACAGAAACGGCCGCCTGAGCTCTCTCGAGCGCAGGCGGCCGTTTCGTTTATTGCCGGTTAAGCTTCAGCAGCTAATTTCTTCTTCTGCTTAGCCCGACGCGACATCATGTTCAACCCCTCGATCGTCGCCGAGAAGGCCATGGCGGCGTAGACGTAGCCCTTAGGCACGTGGGCACCGAAACCTTCAGCGATCAGCGTCATGCCGATCATGATCAGGAAGCCCAGCGCCAGCATCACCACCGTCGGGTTGTCGTTGATGAATTTGGCCAGAGGATCAGCCGCCAGCAACATCACCAGCACCGACACCACCACAGCGATGATCATGATCGGCAAGTGCTCGGTCATGCCCACAGCGGTGATGATGCTGTCGATGGAAAACACCATGTCCAGCATCAGGATCTGACCGATCGCGGCAGCGAAGCCCAGGGTCACAGTCGAGGTCGCCGACTTCGGATCATCCGGTGCCGGGTCCATGCTGTGATGGATCTCGGAGGTCGCCTTCCACAACAGGAACAGGCCACCGGCGATCAGGATCATGTCCTTCCAGGAGAACGCGTGGCCGAGAATATCGATCACAGGCTCGGTCAACTGGACGATGAACGCGATGGTGCTCAGCAGGCCCAGGCGCAGAATCAACGCCATGCCTATACCGATGCGGCGTGCTTTCTGCCGATGCTGCTCCGGCAGCTTGTTGGTCAGGATCGAGATGAAGATCAGGTTATCGATGCCGAGCACGATTTCCATGACGATCAAGGTGGCCAGGGCGACCCAGGCGGTGGGGCTTGCGGCAAGTTCTAAAAGGTATTCCATGGGTCAGTCCTGACTCGTTAAACGGTTTAGATTTCCTGGGACGAAGATTCGGTTTTCTGCTTGTCTTCGCCCGATGGTTCTTTCTTGCTGATCAGTCCGCCGGTGGCATCACTGATCGCTTGCTCGGCGGCTTTGTGGGTGTCGTCGATCGCCTGCTTGGCGGTTTCGGCGGCCTTGCCCATCAATTGCTGTGCGCTTTTCTCGGCCTGGTCGCAACCGGCCAGTACCAGTAAAGACGTAATCAGCAGCGCCGTGGTTTTAAGCTTCATGATGCTTTCCTCGATAGAACAAAACGGGCCGAAACGATGGCCCGTTGATAGCGAGGCATTCTAGGGAGGCAAACACTTCAGGAAAATTCGTATTTTTAGCGGTTATACTTCGATTTTTACGAATCCAGAATTAATTGTAGGAGCGAGGCTTGCCCGCGAAGAACGTTGACGCAGTGTCCTGAAGGACCGCGTTTATCGTTCTTCGCGGGCAAGCCTCGCTCCTACAGGGGATGTGTACCGGGGGGATATAAACAATATGTTGAATTATCGGCAATTGCATTACTTCTGGGTGGTGGCCAAGACCGGCAGCATCGTGCGTGCCTGCGAGCAGCTGAACCTGACGCCCCAAACCATCAGCGGGCAGATTTCCTTGCTCGAGCAAACCTACGGCATCGAGTTGTTCCGACGCGTCGGCCGGCAACTTGAGCTGACAGAGGCCGGACGTCAGACCCTGACCTACGCCGAGCAAATGTTTCAGCTGGGTGGCGAACTGGAGTTGATGCTGCGGGCGCAACCCAACGAACAGCAGATCCTGTTTCGGGTGGGCGTCGCGGATGTGGTGCCCAAATCCATCGTCTATCGCCTGATCGCGCCGACCATGGAATTGAGCGAGCCGCTGCGCATCACTTGTCGCGAAGACAAACTCGAACGTTTGCTCGCCGACCTGGCGATCCAGCGCCTGGACCTGGTGATTTCCGACAGCCCGATGCCATCGCACCTGGACATCAAGGGTTACAGCCAGAAACTCGGTGAATGCGGGATCAGCTTCTTCGCCACCGCTGAACTGGCAGCGCAGTATGGCCAGGATTTCCCCCACAGCCTGCACGGCGCACCGCTATTGATTCCCGGGCCGGAAACCGTGGTGCGCAGTCGTTTGCAGCGCTGGTTTGCCGAGCAGCAGATCCAGCCACGCATCGTCGGTGAGTTCGACGACAGCGCGTTGATGCAGGCTTTCGGTCAATCGGGCAGCGGGATTTTCATCGGCCCGAGCGTGATTGCCGACGAAGTGAAACGCCAATACGGTGTGGAATTGATTGGCCAGACCGACGCCGTAACGGAGTCGTTCTACGCCATTTCAGTGGAACGCAAGGTCAAGCACCCCGGCATTGTGGCAATTACCGAAGGTGCCCGACGCGAGCTGTTCACCGAGCTGTGAGCGGTCAGGCGCAGACTTCGCGCGGTTTCATGGTCATCAACGCCATGGCCAGGAGAATCGAAGCCAGGATAAACACCGCCGCCGCAAAACCTAGCCCGCCCAGGCCAACACTGTCGATCACCCGTCCGCCGACCATCGCGCCCAGACCGATCCCGAGGTTGGCCCCGGCAATGTTCAGAGACGCGGCGAAGGCCGGAGCCTCGGGCGCCGCCTTCATCAATCGCACATGGCTGACCAGGAACAACGCGGCCTGGGTCACGCCCCAAATCCCCATCGCCGCCGCCAGACCGAGGGGCGAATGAATGTTCGGCACCAACGCCACCATGCCGGCGATCATGAATGCGCAGAACATCATCGAAGCCATCAGCGGGTGACGATCCACTGCACGACCGCCCAATGAGTTGCCGATCAAACCGACCGCGCCAAAGCCCATCAGGCACCAGCCGACCAACGTGCCGTTGAAACCGGCGAGGCGTTCAAGGATGTCTGCGAGGTAGGTGTAAGCAGTGAACATGCCGCTGAACACCAGGATCGAGAGCAACACATGGCCCAGCATCAACGGGCTGCGCAGGATCTTGAACTGCGAGCGGAAGCTCACCTGATGTTGATGCAGGTTGGTTTTCGGCAGGTAGATAAACAGCAGCAACGCCTTGGCAAACGCGATCACCGCCAAAATGCCAAAGGCACTGCGCCAGCCGAACGCATCGGAAATCAGTGTGCCGACAGGAATGCCGAACACCGTGGCGCAGACGATGCCAAAACCGATCTTGGCGATGGCCCGACCGGCGTAGTCCGGCCCGACGATGTCCACGGCGGTTTCACTGGCCAGCGCCCAGAACACCGGCAGCCCCAGCGCGGGGATCAGCCGGGCGACGGACATCACCCAGATGTTCGGCGCAAACGCCGCGAGGGTGTTGGCCAGACCGAACATGATCAGCACCGAGATGAATAGCTTGCGCCGCTCGAACCTGGCGAAGTACGCGGTCAGGAACGGCCCGAACGCCGCCACGGTGAAGGCGAACAAGGTCACCAGCAAACCCGCCTGGGGAATGCTGACGTCCAGGTCTCGGGCGATCGCCGGCAACAGGCCGACGATGATGAATTCCGTGGTCAGCACGGTAAAACCGGCGGCCGACAACAGAAGGATGGGCAACAGCATGCAGAACTCCAGAAAACGACAACACCAGCGATAACCCGAAGGCCCACTGGCATGACTTGAAAATGAGGATGCGCAATCTTAACAGAGTGTTTCCGATCAGGGTTGCACGAACCTGCCGATCTCGTTGAACACGCGGGCGGCAGATCGTCACAGGTCTGAAGGATCAAGACCACGCTGTGATAAAGTCCGCGCCCTGCGATTCGTACACCCTGTTCATCCGTCCTTTAATGGCCGCGATGTCGCGACACCCCGCACCTAATAATCAGAGATGCCGTTTTATGACTGCTCCATCCCCTTCGCTATTGCAACGCTTGATACGCTTGAGCCTGGTTTCGCAAATCATCATCGGCCTGATCGCCGGGATTGCCCTGGCGCTGTTTGCGCCGGACGTGGCGAAGTCCACGGCGTTCATCGGCAAGGTCTTCGTTTCGGCACTGAAAGCCGTCGCGCCGATTCTGGTGTTCGTGCTGGTCATGGCCTCGATCGCCAACCATAAGCACGGCCAGGAAACCCACATCCGGCCGATTCTGTTTTTGTACCTGCTGGGTACTTTTGCCGCTGCGGTAGTCGCGGTCGTTGCCAGCATGATGTTTCCGTCCAGTCTGGTGCTGTCCACCCAAGACGTCGCGGTGACGGCACCGGGCGGTATCAGCGAAGTGCTGCAAAGCCTGCTGCTGAGCGTGGTCGACAACCCGGTCAGCGCGCTGATGAATGCCAACTTCATCGGTATTCTGGCGTGGGCGATTGGCATGGGCGTTGCGATTCGCCATGCCGGTGACACCACCCGCGAGGTGCTCGGCGACTTGTCCAATGGCGTGACCCTGATCGTGCGCCTGGTGATTCGTTTCGCGCCGCTGGGGATCTTCGGCCTCGTCGCGTCGACCCTCGCCACGTCCGGCTTCGGCGCGTTGCTCGGTTACATGCATCTGCTGGCCGTGCTGCTGGGCTGTATGTTGTTCGTGGCACTGGTGATGAACCCGGTAATCGTGTTCTGGAAACTGCGTCGCAACCCGTATCCGCTGGTGCTGACCTGCCTGCGGGAAAGCGGCATCACCGCGTTTTTCACCCGCAGCTCGGCGGCGAATATTCCGGTCAACCTGGAATTGAGCAAACGCCTGGGCCTGCACGAAGACACTTACTCGGTTTCGATTCCGCTGGGTGCGACCATCAACATGGCCGGCGCGGCGATCACCATTACCGTGCTGACCCTGGCAGCCGTGCATACCCTGGGTATCGCCGTGGATATCCCGACGGCCATTCTGCTCAGCGTGGTGGCGGCGATCTGTGCGTGCGGCGCTTCGGGCGTGGCTGGTGGTTCGTTGCTGCTGATTCCGCTGGCGTGCAGCCTGTTTGGTATTCCGAGTGAAATCGCCATGCAGGTGGTGGCGGTCGGTTTCATCATCGGTGTGTTGCAGGATTCTGCGGAGACTGCGCTGAACTCCTCCACTGACGTGCTGTTCACCGCCGCGGCTTGCCTCGGCGAAGAAGCAAAAGCAGAACGCCTGGCGTAACACATAACCCTGTGGGAGTGAGCCTGCTCGCGATAGCGGAATGTTTGCCAACATCAATGTTGAATGTAGGGCCCTCATCGCGAGCAGGCTCACTCCCACAAGTTCTGCGGTGCAGATAAACAATGCGCACCCATGAAAAAGCCCCCGCAACCCAAGGCTGCGGGGGCTTTTTTGTACCTGAGCGGTTTAGAACGCGCCCATGTAATCGCGCTTGCCCACTTCCACACCGTTGTGACGCAGCAGTGCGTAAGCGGTGGTGACGTGGAAGAAGAATTGCGGCAGACCGTAGCTCAGCAGATAAGCCTGGCCACTGAAGCGTTTTTCTTTCGGCGTGCCTGGACGGGTAACGATCTCGATGCCTTCCTTGCCGTCGATCTGCTCAGGTTTGATCTCGCCGATGTAAGCCAGGACCTTGGCAATCAATGCTTGCAGTTCAGCAAAGGTGGTTTCGGTGTCGTCATATTTCGGTACTTCGATCTCGGCCAGGCGCGAGGAAACGCCTTTGGCGAAATCAACGGCGATCTGCACCTGACGCACCAACGGGAACATGTCCGGGTACAGGCGAGCTTGCAGTAAGGCGTTCGGGTCAATGTTCTTGGCAGTGGCGTGGGCTTCGGCCTTGTTCAGAACGTCGCTCAGGGCGCTGAGCATTTGTTTGAAAACCGGAACGGAAGCGGCATACAGGGAAATGGTCATGACAGTCTCGTGTGGTGACAGGAGGGAAACGTGGGCCGATTATAGCCATGCCCGCCCTTCCTGCGGCTTGTCTTTTATCCAGCAAGGATTAGGCTAGGCGGCTTCGACTGCATGCTTTCACAGCAAAGGGAAAAGCGCGATGAGCACTGAGCAAGAGACGACCTTCGATGAGCCGCGGCTCAACAGCACGGAAATCCGCATCCTGGGCTCGTTGATCGAGAAGCAGGCCACCAGCCCGGAAACCTATCCGCTGACCCTTAATGCGCTGGTGATTGCCTGCAACCAGAAAACCAGTCGCGAACCGGTGATGAACCTCACCCAGGGTCAGGTCGGCCAGAGCCTGCGAGCGCTTGAGGGTCGCGGCTTTACCAAACTGGTGATGGGCAGCCGTGCCGATCGCTGGGAGCATAAGGTCGACAAGGCGCTGGAACTGGTGCCGGCCCAGGTGATTCTGGCGGGGTTGCTGTTTCTGCGGGGGCCGCAGACGGTCAATGAATTGCTGACCCGCAGCGGCCGCATGCATGATTTTGAAGACGCCGAGCAGGTTGTGCATCAGCTGGAGCGGTTGATTGCGCGTGGTCTGGCGTTGCTGATTCCACGTCAGGCCGGACAGCGGGAAGACCGCTATATGCATGCGTTGGGTGATCCGGCGGATATCGAAATCATCCTCGCAGCCCGGCAAAACCCGGCCGAACGTGGCGCCGGCAGTGGCGTGTCGGTTGAGCGGATCGAAGAGCTTGAGGCGCGGATTGCAGCGCTGGAAGAACGCCTGGCCCGCCTCGAATAACCAACACGATCCCTGTAGCAGCTGTCGAGCCTGCGAGGCTGCGTCCGGCTGCGAAGCAGTCGTAAATTCGGAAAGCAAAATTTACCTGACACACCGCAACGCATGATTTTACGACTGCTGCGCAGCCGGACGCAGCCTCGCAGGCTCGACAGCTGCTACAAGATAAGCGCAGGTTATTCGCCATCCCAGTAGTCCACGCCATCACCCGGCCGGGCGATGGCGACGAAGCCTGAGGCATTGCCTTCGGCGTCGACCTTGAAGTCGTCCATCACCGCGTATTTGCCGGAATCCGGGTACTCGCAAATCTCCGGCGATTGCTGGGTGCTGACTGCCAGGTAGCGCAGTTCGCCATTGCTGTTGTTGATGATCTGGTGCGCGGCTTCAGGACCACCCGGCGGGCAGGCGATCACGTCACCGGCGCGGATCGGAAAACGCTCGGCACCAAGGCGAACCTCCCCTTCCCCGGCCACGACGTAAAACATCTCCTCGTTGACCCGATGACTGTGAAACGGGCTGCCACGCATGCCTGGTTCCAGGACGTACAACCGATAACCGAGCTTTTGCGCCCCCAGTTGCTGGCCGACGCGGGCCATTCTCTGCTGATAGCGGCCGGCGGTTTCACCGGTGGGCGCCATCGCTTCGGGCAACGGTTCAAGTTCGACCTGATTCAGGTTGAGAATGGGGGGATGCATGGGAACCTCGGGCACGGTTTGTTGGTTGGGGCGGCAAGTCTTGGCTTGCTGGCGGGGAGTATAGGCGGGGAAATGTGCGGCAACTGACCAGGTATGACTCAAGGACGAGTCGCGGCCATCGCGGGCAAGCCCGCTCCCACAGGATCCGAGTCGACCACAACTTTTGTGGGCAACCCAATCCATGTGGGAGCGGGCTTGCCCGCGATGGCGCCACGGAGAACTGGAGGGATCAGCTGCGAGCAAACTCCACCGCTTTCTTAAACTGCTCATCCGTCGGCCGCACGCCCGTGTACAGGACAAACTGCTCCAGCGCCTGGATCGCGATCACTTCCAGCCCGGTGATGACGCGCTTACCCTCGGCACGACCGCGCACGATCAACGGTGTTTCCGAGGGAATCGCCACCACATCGAAGACCGTCTCGGCAGCAGCAATGGTTTCAACATCGAACGCCAGTTGATCCGCCTCCGGCCCGCCGCTCATGCCAATCGGCGTAACGTTGATCAACATCTGTGGACGCTGCGTGCCCGGTTCCGCTTGCCATTGATAACCCAGCGATTCAGCCAACGCACGCCCGGCGCGCTCGTTACGGGCCACGATCAGGCCATTTTTGTAGCCGCCATCGCGCAAGGCACTGGCCACGGCCTTGGCCATGCCGCCGCTGCCGCGCAGGGCAAAGGTCGATTCCTTCGGCACCTGATGGGTTTCAAGCAGCTGGGCGATGGCGATGTAATCGGTGTTATAGGCCTTGAGGTGGCCGTTGGTGTTGACGATGGTATTGATCGATTGAATGGCCGCAGCGGACGCGTCCAGTTCATCCACCAGTGCGATACAGGCTTCCTTGAACGGCATCGAGACGCCACAGCCACGAATGCCCAATGCACGAATACCGCCAACAGCGCCCGGCAGATCCTGACTGCTGAACGCCTTGTAGTAGAAATTCAGGCCCAGTTGTTCATACAGATGATTGTGAAACCGCAGGCCAAAATTGCCGGGACGCCCGGAAAGCGACATGCACAGCTGGGTGTCTCTGTTGGGGTTCATCTGCATGAAACATCTCCTTCTATAAGCACTTTCAGATGGACGGGATTAGCCATTCCATCAGGTCTGTTCGATCATAACGACGTGTCTGCGCGAGGTATCGCGGGACCGTCAGGAAGTCGGTACAGACCTTACACAAAATTTACCCAACGGCTGTGCTGATTTTCAAAAAACCGCTGTCTTAGATGTATCCCCGCGACAATCCTTGGGTCTATTGCAGACACAAGCGCCGGGTCGAAGAACCGAGGAATTATCATGATCCGTAAAATCCCCACAGTTGCCTTGCTGCTTGGCGCTCTTGCCATCACAGGGCAGGCAGAAGCTGGCGGCGGTCACGGTTGGCAGGGTCCAGCGGTATTTGGCGCGATCGTTGGTTCGGCAATCGTCGGCTCGGCCATCATCAACAGCAACCGGCCTGTCTATGTGCAACAACCGGTTTACGCCCAGCCACAGCCGGTTTACATACAGCAGCCGCCACCGGTTTATTACCAGCCGGCACCGGTCTACGTGCAGCAACCGGTCTACTACGCGCCGCCACCGGTTTACTACGGCCCGCCACGTGGTTATTACGGTCCACCGCGCGGTTACTACGGCCCTCCCCACGGTTATGGTCGCTGGTAACTGACTCATCAGGCCCCGCCTTATCAGCGTAATGCTGTTCACTTAAGCGGAGCAGCCTTACGGTCCACTGGAAATCGGGTTTTCGAAATTTTCACCGTCCTTGGTCTCGAAGGCCTTGGGCGGTGATCCAGAAACAATCCTCCTATCCCTGCTCTCAACTCAGCCAAGCGTCTTCCTGTGGCTGAAATCGGATTAGCCGCCGCCATCACGATCAGTTGCACGGCGATGTACTGACAAACGGGTTTGAAACGGATGTCCGAGGGTGGTCGGCCAAACGCCACCGCCGCCTGACTGGCCTCTCGACGAATCACGTTATAAGCCAGCAATAGCCCCCACACTTCCTGATAGATCAGCTCGACTTTTTTGCTGCGCAAGGTCATTGCGTTCTGTTGCATCGAACTCTTGATGTCCCTGAAGCCCAATTCGATTTCCCAACGCTCTTGGTAAAGTTTGGCAACGGCTTGAGTGTTGTAGGTCTTGGCCGGCAACGACGTCATGACGGTCTTCACCTTGCCTTTGATTTCATAACTGACTTCGCGTACTTCCCAGTGCGTTGGAAGAACCGGGTTTCGCTTTCTGGCCTGCGGTGAGACTTTCATACGCACTAACCTGTCGTGCTGGCTGTAACGGGCCACTTCCTCGCAGACCAGTCCCTTTTTTGCCGGGATCAACCAATGACGGTTGATGCCTGCTCCGCTCAGGCTCGACAGCAGCTCGGCACCCCAAAAACCTTTGTCGAACAGCGTCACCGAGTGGTCGGGTATCTGCTGCAAAAATTCGTCGGCCAAGCGCATTTCACTGCGTCGATAAGGGCTCAATTGAGCATCCATGATCACGTGCGAACGCACATTCATCAGGGCCACCAAGCGCAGCATCGGAAACGGCGTCTGGCGGTCGCTTGGAGTGTTTCCCGACCCGAAGTGATCTCGAAGCTCGGGCGTATCCGGAGTACGCAAAAGTGCACCGTCCACCGCGAATACCTGCAGATCATGCCAGGTATCATCGTCATAGCGCTCCGCGCCCCATTGGGTCCCGGTCTTGCGGAATAACCACTCAACAGGATCGGCACCGAGTCGCTTGCGCGCCTCGGTCACACCACTGCGGGCCAACAAGTGGTCGGTGGCCAGGCCTTGAGCGCAGATGTTCAATCGTCTGGCCACCTCATGAACCGGCTCGTCACGAAACAAGGCCATGCCGAGTACCAACCAGAGCACTTGGTCAGCGGGCAGGCGACGTCGGCGAATGGTCGCCTGACTGGAAAGATCCAGCGCAGACGCTACCCACTCGATGGGAATGTTTTGGGTGAAGGTGCTCAGGTCGCAGAAGTTGAAAAGGTCGCCGAGGTCGAGCAGATCTTGTTGAACAGACATAAAAAATCCGATGCCAGAGGTCTGGCATCGGATTTTCGGATAAGCCCGGCTTGGACTCAAATACTTAAGTGAACAGCATTACGCCTTATCAGCGGGGCTTTTTTGTGACCGTTCGTCGGCGGAGGTCTGGAAAAATCTCGTCAAGGTCGCTGTCGGGACAGTGTTGGTGGTTCAAGTTGGCAAGATTGACTCGACCGCCCTTCCCCCCGCATCGGAAAAACGGTCATATTTATGTCACGCCAAGTCCGCAAGCTTGGACCGGTCCGTAAACAACAGGTTGATAAAAACAAGGACGACCTCATGCCCACACAAAACCCGCACCGCATTGTCGGCTTGTGCACTTCGAGCAAGGTGTACAACGCTTTGACTGAACTCAAGCACCTGGAAGGCCATCGCAGCGCCAAGTTTCTTTCGCTGCTGGCAGAAAACCTGGTGCGCAAAGGCCTGCTCAACGAGCAGGAAGTGGTGCACATGCTTGATCTGGTGGTCGACTGAGCCCAACACTCACTGGCGTCAATGACGACTATCGAAAGCGTTGATTGTCCGTTCGAGTGGCAGGTCCGTAAGGTAGCTCCATAGATCGATGGAGGTACTTATGTCCCAGGTTCAAATCATGTCCGTAATCGGCAGCGCCGTTCCCGCATCGCTCAGAGAGCTAGGATTGCTCGCCTGTTGGTATCTGGTGCAGGACGGCGAACAGATCAGCGGACCGCTCACTTCGCTGCCGGCCGCCAAGGCACTGTCGCAACGGATCGGCCAGGGTCAGCTCAGCGCTTAAGGCAGCTGAATCCTCGGCTTGGTCTCGAGGAAGATGTCCCAGCTCGACATGAACAGCGCCGCGATCAGCGGCCCGATGACAAAGCCGTTCAGGCCAAAAATCGCCAGGCCGCCCAGGGTCGAGATGAGGATCAGATAGTCCGGCATCTTTGTATCCTTGCCCACCAGGATCGGACGCAGCACATTATCCACCAGCCCGATCACAAACACCCCGAACAACCCCAGCACCACACCCTGCCAGATCGCCCCGGCGAACAGGAAGAACGCTGCCACCGGTGCCCAGACAATCCCCGCCCCCACCGCCGGCAACAGCGATAGAAATGCCATCAATACCGCCCAGAGCAATGCGCTCGGGATGTCCAGAAACCAGAAAATCAAACCGCCCAATGCGCCCTGTGTGATCGCCACCAGCAGGTTGCCCTTTACGGTCGCCCGAACCACGCGGTTGAACTTGAGCTGCAAGCGGCGCTTCTGGTGTTCCTGCAGCGGTATGGCGGAGCGAACTTTACGGGCCAGTTCGGCGCCGTCTCGCAGAAAAAAGAACAGCAGGTAGAGCATGATGAAAAAGCCGACCACAAAATCGAACGTGCCCTGACCGAAACTGAAGACTTGCGTGGCGAAAAACTCATTGCCCGTCACCGCACTCTTGATGATTTTCTCCCGCAGCCCGTCCAGCTCACCGACGCCGGCCCGGTCAAGCAAATGCTGGAAGTACGGCGGCAAGCTGTGTTTGAAGTTCGTCACGTACCCCGCGATATCCAGTTCGCCGCTTTCGATACTCTTGTAAAGCGAAGCCCCTTCCTGAACCAGCAAGATACTGAGGATGATCACCGGCAGAATCGCGATCACCAGGCAGACGCTCAAGGTGAGCAGCGATGTCAGGTTGCGCTGCCAGCCGAACTTCAGTTGAATCCGGCGTTGCAGCGGCGCGAACAGAATCCCGAGGATCACCGCCCAGAACACTGCGCCGTAGAACGGCAGCAAAATCCAGATAAAAGCGACAGTGACCACACCGAGCAGGATCACCAGCGATTTGTTGTGTACCGTCTCTTCGTTCATGTTCGATCCATGTCAGCGCGCAGGGGTAATGCTCTTTTATTGAAGAGCCTTCCTGATGCTTAGTCCGCCACGGTTCGCGCGAGTGCCATCCGTTTGTTCATCAAGCATAGATCCAGATCAATGAACCCCGTGGACAAGCCGATTACCCTTCCCGGCTTTTGCGATCGACACTGCCATGACGCTCCTTGCTCCAGAACTGCTCGCTCCCGCCGGCACATTGAAAAACATGCGCTACGCCTTCGCCTACGGTGCCGATGCGGTCTACGCCGGCCAGCCGCGTTACAGCCTGCGGGTGCGCAACAATGAATTCGATCACGCCAACCTCGCGCTCGGCATTCGCGAGGCGCAGGCCCAAGGCAAACGCTTCTATGTGGTGGTGAACATTGCGCCGCACAACGCCAAGCTCAAGACCTTCCTCAACGACCTCGCTCCCGTGATTGCGATGGCCCCGGACGCGCTCATCATGTCCGATCCCGGCCTGATCATGCTGGTACGCCGGCACTTCCCGCAGATGCCGATCCACCTGTCGGTGCAGGCCAATACGGTGAACTGGGCCAGTGTCGAGTTCTGGCAGCAACAGGGCTTGAGCCGGATCATCCTTTCCCGGGAACTGTCGCTGGAAGAGATCGCTGAAATCCGCCAGCAAGTTCCGGCGATGGAGCTGGAGGTCTTTGTCCATGGCGCGCTGTGCATGGCCTATTCCGGCCGCTGCCTGTTATCGGGTTACATGAACAAGCGCGACGCCAATCAGGGCAGTTGCACCAACGCCTGTCGCTGGAAATATTCGGCTACGCAAGCCACGGAAAACCAGCTTGGTGAAATCGTTCAGCAGTTCCGGCCTGAACCGACCCTGGGCATCGGCGCGCCGACCGATCAGGTGTTCCTGTTGCAGGAAGCCAATCGCCCGGACGAACTGATGCCGGCCTTCGAGGACGAGCACGGCACCTACATCATGAACGCCAAGGACCTGCGCGCCGTGCAGCATGTCGGGCGCCTGACGCAGATGGGCGTGCACTCGCTGAAAATCGAAGGCCGGACCAAATCGCACTTCTATTGCGCGCGTACCACGCAGGTTTATCGGCGCGCGATTGATGATGCCGTGGCCGGTCGCGAATTTGATCGCAGCTTGATGACGGATCTGGAGTCCCTGGCCCAGCGCGGCTACACCGAAGGTTTCCTGCGTCGGCATGTGCATGACGAATACCAGAACTATCAGCACGGCAGCTCGGTTTCAGAGCGTCAGCAGTTTGTTGGCGAGTTGACCGGTGAGCGTCGTGATCGCTTGGCGCAAGTAAAGGTAAAGAACCGGTTTAGCCTGGGCGATCACATGGAACTGATGACGCCCCAGGGTAACTTCCACTTCGATCTGCATCAGTTGCAGAACGCTAAAGGCGAACCGATCGACGTGGCGCCAGGGGATGGGCATACGGTGTATGTGCCGATTCCGGATGCGCTGGACTTGCGGTTCGGGTTGTTGATGCGAGATGTGAACGTCGTTTAGCGTTTGCCGTCCCCGGTGACACATGCCATGTGTCATCGGCCGTTGATGCAAGGCTGGATGACTTTCTTCAACCCGTCGTTGTTTTTTGGCAATGAAAACGTTGCGGTCAACGGCTTGCCGCCCTCTTTGGGGGCCAGCAAAAGCTGCAAGGGTTGGCCACGTGAGGCATCACTCGCCCAGTAAGCCAACTCATCGCGCGGGATGGCTGTGTAAAGCGAAAAAATCGTACCCACCTGGAATACCCCGCCGTCAGTCCAACTACCAGAGGTCTGGTGATCGACGGCGGTGCGTGTGCCGGTCGTGATTCGCATTGCCCCCACTGCACCCGGACCTTCAAATGGACCGCTGTTGAAACCCAGCGACTCCGGTGCGAAATGCAGCGTAAGTCCGGCCTCTGGATTCTCCGGGTGGCAGCTGATTTCCAGATTGGCCTTGTTGTGATAGTCGCCATAAGCGCTGTCGCCATAAGTACTCGCACTCAGCACGGGGCTCGCAACATAGTGTTGCTCAACCAACCAAACGGGATGCGCCGGGCTAATAACCTGAATGCCATCAGCAGACTCGCTCACTGCCTGTGCATGAGCATCGAAATGTGAAAAACAGAGGGCAACGGACAAGGTAAAGGTCAGGGTTTTAATAGAGCGAATCATAGAAGTGTTCATCCGAATTAATTTACCTTTGCACCTACTATTTGCAGCTGTAACCGTCAGGCATCGTCACGGTGTAGTTGCGTTGTACGCGGTCCTGGAATTCAGGTTCTGCAGGCCCTGTTCCACCAGAAAGGCTTCGACCTTCTCTCCTCGGCAATCATCGTTATAGGACGACACCCGCAGCAGGTACACCGCACGTTTGCTCAACTCATCCCGGGCAGTGGCAGTGAACGTGGTCCGCGTGGTGTAGCCGGTTTGCAAGCACCAGCGTCCTGCACGATTGAGCATGAGACTCACCCCTGCACGCTTTACTCGCTGCCAGGTGCGCCGCGCGACTGACTTACGAAGTAAGGATTACCTTTTCATCGGGATTTCTCTGTATGGCGCATTCCCCATAAGGGTTGGTGTCACCCTGGCGCTGCCGGCAGGTCCATCTCTCGCCCTTGATCGTGATAAGGACTGGCTCCAGTTTGTAGTTCAACTGGATATAGGCATTGGCGACCTCGATCGCCGCCGGACATGCACTTAGCTTCGGCTGCGTGGTGACTGCATTGACGCCAAGCCCGTTCGAGGCCGATCCACAATAGATGGATCCGGTGTGGGCCTGCGTTGTCCCGGGCATGGACAACGCGAAGCCTGCGATGCCCATTGCAAAGAGAGAAAAGACAAAGTCAGAAGGTCGCATTAGCATTGACTCCAAAGTGGCTGGAACGCCACCCGATGAAACAACTGAGGCACAGTCCTCAGTTGCTGAATAAAATTTTCCAGTGAGTGCAGAGCAACAGCGCCCGCAGGTATTGAGCATCAATCCATCGGCCTGGATCTGCGCCTCGTACGAATCGACCGGCTGAATCCACCGTTCACTCGTCACCCGTCGCCCTGCTCAGTGGGTTCGAATCAGAATCCGGACTAGCAGCTGGTGACTTGCCCCGCATCAATCCGGTTGACGCGCCCTTTGTCCGACCGGGTCCGAAGCCAGTTAGAGACGTCATATCCGCCTTCGCACTTGCATTGTTCCTTGCCCTGGAAGTCGAACGTCCGCCATGCGCCGGCCTGATGTGAAGGCATCCCAAGCATGTTTTGAATAGCGACGTCCGTGGAGCCAAGCCATAAGTGATTGGCAAGTGACAGGGGCTGCAACTTTACCGGTAACGCAGGACAGTCGATGCTCGCCCGGGCAGACTTGAATTGCTCGGCGATAACACCTGTCACAGCGTGACTGTCGCCCCCCATCTCACCGTTTGAGATGATCCATATCCGCGCACCGGCATTTGGCTGGCTGTAGCACAACCAATAAACACTATCGCCAGCGTCGCCTCGATGCTCGATGGTGCCAACGGACGCTTTGCTCATCACCTGCGCCAGCGTCGTTTTCTCGAATTCAATAACAAACGCCCCAAACGTTGCGCTTTTTGAAGGCGCTTTCTTCAGAGAGGCTGGCCATTGGATCGCATCGAATGCTCCGCTGGGCGGTGGAATAGCGGCTGTCGCGCTAAAGGCGATACAGAAGGACCCGAAAAACAACGATGCTCGTTTCATTGCACGCCTCCGTTTCTTAAATGTTCACTTAACCTTTCGGCAGAGTCTGTAGGGAATTTCCCAAGCATCATGCGCAGGGAAATTCAGACGCTGTCTTCGTCACCCTGCGTGATCACGATGTCATGGGGTCGAGCATCAGGATTGAGGCGGTGCCAGCAACGCTTTGACCGTCGATGAAAAGTACCCGACCTGAAGTGGGTAATCCTTCCCCAGCAGTTTGCCTTCGCCATACCAGGTGATGCCGCCCAGGTTCAGGATCAGACCGTTGCTGCCAAACTCGAATACGCTGCCCACGGAGCTGCTGAAGAGGAAGCGGCTGTCATCCATCTGCAGCAGCTTGTACTGCGTGTCCGCGGGCGGCAGTTGATCCTTGATGCGTTGCAGGTAAGTCGGCGCCAGGCGGGCAAACATCTGCCCGGCGCGCTCACGATATTGCGGTATCGTCAAACCGGGACTGCGTTGCAACTCGGCGGCGATCAAGGCAAACACATCGGCATTGGCCCGCGCCTCGGCCAACTTGATCGACAGCGCCGAGGCCAACAACGCGTTATCAACTTGCAGCGACGATTTCTCCGGCTGCCCATCGGTTGCCGGCGTCGTGACGGGGCGCATGAACTCGGCCACATTGACCGGCAACAATACGGTCGTTGCCAGATACGCCGCACAGGCCGTGGCTTGCCCTGCCTGGTTGCCATTGATAAACAGCGAGAACTGACTTCCTTGTTTCGGCAACTTCTCTACGTCAACCCCTGCCTGTTTGAGGAAGGCGTTGACCTGCTCCTGTTTCGCTTCGCCCCTGGCCAACGCGCAAAGCTGCTCCATCGCCGGCGCATTGCGCTGCCCGTTGAACGTCGGCGACAACTCGAATATCGCATCGTGAATCACCGGCAAAGCAGGAATGCTGAGCCAGTTGCGCGGGACGTCCACCGGTTTGTTGGCCAGGAATTTGTCATAACCGGCCAGCGCTAACAGAGTGATCAGCGTGGTGATGCAAATGGATTTTATGTTCATGGTTTTCGCCTGAGTAAAAGTCGGATAGAGACGTTTCAAAAACTGCCATCACCACTGATAACCAACACCCACGGCCACTCCCACTTGGCGCTGCGAGTCGGTAGAGCCCTGCAACTTGGTCAGCCACCGCCCATTGCCGGACAAATGTGAAACACCGAAGGCCACCGACGCTTGACCGCGATAAGTACTGGCAGCCACCGTCGTCATGCTTGCACCCGGTGAGGACGATTGCGGCATGCTGGCCATTGCCATTGCACCGGCAATCCCCGCGCTGAGAACGTCGTCCTGCTTCTTGAGGTCATTTTTCAGCTCCGAATAACGCTGGTCGGTGTAGGCATTGGCGCTGTCGGTAATGCCCGCCACGCTCTTGGTCAACTGGTCGTAGTTCACCGCATCCGTGCCGCTGGTGCCTGCAGCGATGTTGGTGAGCTGCCGCTCGTTACCCACGCTGCCCACCGATACGCTGTTCTCGCGATCAGCCACCGAATTGGCACCCAATGCCGTGGCGTTCTTGGCCGAAGCCTTGGCTCCGTTGCCCACGGCGACGGAACTTTCCCCAGTGGCCTGAGACTTGGTACCGACCGCCGCGCTGTTTCTGCCCGACGCCACCGCCCCCGTACCACCGGCGATCGAATCGACGCCCGTGGCTTTCGGTTTGGCTGCAGCGCTGCTGTTGTTCACCTGGAACATGCCGTCGGTGCCGTTCTTGATATTGGAGACATCGCCCTCGACGACGCTGATGCGGGCACCCTGCTGAACCGCATTGCCACCGATATTGGCGATCGAGACATCCGTGTACTGCTTGGACTCGGTGACAGCACCGTCGAGCTGGCGCACGTTGACCGCATCGTTGGCGTCCTTGCCGTCGGCGATGTTGCTGACCGTGCGGGTTGCACCGGTCGCCGCATTGCCCACCGACACCGTGCCCGCGGTCTGGTTGTCAGCCCCCGAGTACTTGCCGCTGTAAGTCTCTGCACCACGCCCCTCATCGCTGGCGCCGCTGCCCAATGCCACACTGCCGTCGGCGGAAGCCTTGGCGTCGTTGCCCACCGCTACCGAGCTGTTACCCGATGCCTGGGCTTTGGGACCCAAGGCCATCGCGTCAGTACCGGTGGCCGCGGAGTCGGCATTGGTGGAGTTGACGTGCAGATACTTGATGCCACCTCCAGAGCCGATAAGGTTCTCGAGGCCACCGACCCGACCGCCCAGGTTAGTGATGTCCGTGGTGTTTTGATCCACTTGATCACCGACCCACTTCAGTTGTGCAACGTTGACCGCGTCGTTGTCCTGCGTGCCTGCCGCCACCCCGGTGAGCTTGCGATTGCCCAGCGCCGTGCCGATGCCGATCTCGCCGACCGACGTCTGCGGTGTCGCCAATCCATAGGCGGTGTAATTCGTCTGGGCTCCGACCGTGGTCACCGAACTCGAGCCCAGCGCCACACTCATTGCGTGACTGGCATTGGCACCAGCACCCAACGCGACCGATTGTTCAGCCGACGCCTGCGCCGCGCTGCCCATGGCGATACCGGAAGCCAGCAACACCTGCGTATTGCGGCCGATGGCAATGCCACCCGCAGCGGCCAGACCGACAGTGGCCTGATTGCCGATACCAATGCCGTTGTCACCGTTGACCACGGTGGCCGGACCTACCGCAACCGACTCGGCACCGCTGGCGAGTGAGTCCGTTGGGTTCGTCGAGTTGGCGTGGAAATAGCGGGTGCCGGTCGAACTCAAGGAGCCCATCGCACCGGTCAATTGACGCAGGTTCACGGCATCATGGGCTTCGGTGGCATCCGCCACGTTGGTGATCTGCCGGTAGCTACCGGCCTTGCCCACCGAAACCGAGCCGAGCAAGGTGGCATCCGAGGTGTCATAAATGATCGCCCCGCTGCCGACCGGGATTGTGCCGGTGGTCGGTGCCAGGGCACGGTCCGCGACCGAACCTTCGCCCAGCGCGATACCGCCCGATACCTGAACCTGGCTCTGACGCCCCAGTGCCAGACCACCATCAGCGGCCGCATTGGCCCCCGAACCGGCGGCGAATGAATTGGCACCTGCGGCGATGGACGCGGGGCCGACTGCGACGCTGTCCAGGCCGGTTGCGCTGCTGTCGGCGAGGACCGAATTGCTGTGGAAATACTTGATGCCGGTACCGTTGTTGACGATGTTATCGACGCTCTGGTTGGTCGCAAACAGCTGCGAGCCGTTCACCGCATCAGTGCTGGTGCCGTTCAAGTTACCGGCTGCGACGTTGGTCAACTTGACCGCGGTACCTGCCGGGTTGAAGGTCACTTGAGTCTTGGTGCTGGCGTCGTCGTATTTCACCGCCACCGCAGCCGTGTTGGTCAGGCTGGCA
Source organism: Pseudomonas sp. RT6P73 (assembly GCF_054897715.1). NCBI lineage: Bacteria > Pseudomonadati > Pseudomonadota > Gammaproteobacteria > Pseudomonadales > Pseudomonadaceae > Pseudomonas > Pseudomonas sp. RT6P73. The sequence goes on from NZ_JBUBUV010000002.1 coordinate 3,579,484, forward strand.
TTCAGATTGGTCAGTGCTGCGCCGACGTTGTTGCTGGCCAATGGACCGGTGTTGGTGCCATTGACGCTGATGCTGTTGGTGGAATAGCTCGGTGCCGTCCAGACACCAGTGGTCGCATTCAGCGCCGCGCCGCCGCCCAGGGTGGTCGCCGTGTCCTGCCCCACTTTATTCAGTTGGCCGACGTTTACTGCATCAGTCGCACTGGAACCCGCGGCAAGACCGGTAAGGCGACGGCCGTTGGCGCCGTTGGCGATGTTCACTTCGCCCCCGGTCGCCGCACCGCCGACACCATAAGCCGCGTTAGCCAGGGTTGCGCCAGTGGCCGAAGAGTTCGAGCCGAGCGCCACGCCGTTGGCCACTGTCGCACTCGCTGCTGGACCGACGGCCACGCTGTCGAGGCCGGTTGCGGTGCTGTCGGCGAGGACCGAGTTGCTGTGGAAATACTTGATGCCGGTACCGTTGTTGACGATGCCATCGACGGTCTGGTTGGTCGCAAAAAGCTGCGAGCCATTCACCGCATCAGTGCTGGTGCCGTTCAAGGCACCGGCGCTGAGGTTGGTGATTTTCACCCCGCCGGCCGGTGCACCTGCACCTCCGGTCGCCCCCAGGGTGATGGCGTTGCCGCCGACCGCATCATATTTCACCGCGATGTTGGCGGTGTTGACCGTGTCGGTGTTCAGCGCCGTCAATGCACCCGCTACGCTGGTTTGCGCAGTGGCTGCCCCGACCGCGCCGGAGGTGCTGACACTGTTGATTGGCTGACTGAAGCCAGTAACACCCGTGGCCGGCGAGTAAGTGGCGCCGCCGCCCAAGGTGCTGGCCGAGGTGGTGCCCAACGTGGTGGTTTGGGTGCCGACCGCATCGACCGCCGTGTTGGTGGCAAACAGTTGGCTACCGTTGATCGCATCGGTGCTGGCGGCAGTGATTTTGCCAGCCGCCACGTTGCTGATTTGACGTTCGTTACCGACACTGCCCACGCTCAATACACCCACCGGTGCGGTACCGGCGTAAGTGTAAATAGTGCCATTAACCACACCCGTTGGGGTGGCAGTCGCCGCCGCAGTTGTCGCGCCATTACCCAACGCGAGGGAGTTCGCCACGCTGGCTACGGCGCCATTGCCGATGGCTACCCCGTTGGTTGCCGTCGAGCTGGCGGTCGGGCCGATGGCCACACTGTCAGTACCCGTGGCGGTGCTGTCGGCGAGGACCGAGTTGCTGTGGAAATACTTGATGCCCGCGCCATTGTTGACGAGGCCATCGACGGTCTGGTTGGTCGCAAACAGCTGCGAGCCATTCACCGCGTCGGTGCTGGTACCGTTCAAGGCACCGGCGCTGAGGTTGGTGATTTTCACCCCGCCGGCCGGTGCACCGGCTCCGCCGGTTGCCCCCAGGGTGATGGCGTTGCCGCCGACCGCATCATATTTCACCGCGATATTGGCGGTGTTGACTGTGTCGGTGTTCAGCGCCGTCAACGCACCCGCTACGCTGGTTTGCGCAGTGGCTGCCCCTACCGCGCCGGTGGTGCTGATCGCGTTGATCGGCTGACTGAAGCCAGTAAGACCCGTGGCCGGCGAGTAAGTGGCGCCGCCGCCCAAGGTGCTGGCCGAGGTGGTGCCCAACGTTGTGGTTTGGGTGCCGACCGCATCGACCGCCGTGTTGGTGGCAAACAGTTGGCTACCATTGATCGCATCGGTGCTAGCGGCAGTGACTTTGCCAGCCGCTACGTTGGTGACCTGACGTTCATTACCGACACTGCCCACGCTCATCACACCCACCGGTGCGGTACCGGCGTAAGTGTAAGTCGTGCCATTAACCACACCCGTTGGGGTCGCAGTCGCCGCCGCAGTTGTCGCGCCATTACCCAACGCGAGGGAGTTCGCCACGCTGGCTACGGCGCCATTGCCGATGGCTACCGCATTGGTTGCCGTCGAGCTGGCAGCCGGGCCGACCGCCACACTGTCAGTACCGGTGGCGGTGCTGTCGGCAAGGACCGAGTTGCTGTGGAAGTACTTGATGCCGGCGCCGTTGTTGACGATGCCATCGACGGTCTGGTTGGTCGCAAACAGCTGCGAGCCGTTCACCGCATCAGTGCTAGTGCCGTTCAAGGTACCGGCACTCAGGTTGGTGATTTTCACCCCGCCGGCCGGTGCGCCTGCACCACCGGTTGCCCCCAGGGTGATGGCGTTGCCGCCCACCGCATCATATTTCACGGCGATATTGGCGGTGTTGACCGTGTCGGTATTCAGCGCTGTCAACGCACCCGCTACGCTGGTTTGCGCAGTGGCGGCCCCTACCGCGCCGGTGGTGCTGACGCTGTTGATTGGCTGACTGAAGCCAGTCAGACCCGTGGCCGGCGAGTAAGTGGTGCCGCCGCCCAAAGTGCTGGCCGAAGTGTTGCCCAACGTGGTGGTTTGGGTGCCGACAGCATCGACCGCCGTGTTGGTGGCGAACAGTTGACTGCCGTTGATCGCATCGGTGCTAGCGGCAGTGACTTTGCCAGCCGCTACGTTGCTGATCTGACGTTCATTACCGACACTGCCCACGCTCAACACACCCACCGGTGCGGTACCGGCGTAAGTGTAAGTAGTGCCATTAACCACACCCGTTGGGGTGGCAGTCGCCGCCGCAGTTGTCGCGCCATTACCCAACGCGAGGGAGTTCGCCACGCTGGCTACGGCGCCATTGCCGATGGCTACCGCATTGGTTGCCGTCGAGCTGGCAGCCGGGCCGACCGCCACACTGTCAGTACCGGTGGCGGTGCTGTCGGCAAGGACCGAGTTGCTGTGGAAGTACTTGATGCCGGCGCCGTTGTTGACGATGCCATCGACGGTCTGGTTGGTCGCAAACAGCTGCGAGCCGTTCACCGCATCAGTGCTAGTGCCGTTCAAGGTACCGGCACTCAGGTTGGTGATTTTCACCCCGCCGGCCGGTGCGCCTGCACCACCGGTTGCCCCCAGGGTGATGGCGTTGCCGCCCACCGCATCATATTTCACGGCGATATTGGCGGTGTTGACCGTGTCGGTATTCAGCGCTGTCAACGCACCCGCTACGCTGGTTTGCGCAGTGGCGGCCCCTACCGCGCCGGTGGTGCTGACGCTGTTGATTGGCTGACTGAAGCCAGTCAGACCCGTGGCCGGCGAGTAAGTGGTGCCGCCGCCCAAAGTGCTGGCCGAAGTGTTGCCCAACGTGGTGGTTTGGGTGCCGACAGCATCGACCGCCGTGTTGGTGGCGAACAGTTGACTGCCGTTGATCGCATCGGTGCTAGCGGCAGTGACTTTGCCAGCCGCTACGTTGCTGATCTGACGTTCATTACCGACACTGCCCACGCTCAACACACCCACCGGTGCGGTACCGGCGTAAGTGTAAGTAGTGCCATTAACCACACCCGTTGGGGTGGCAGTCGCCGCCGCAGTTGTCGCGCCATTACCCAACGCGAGGGAGTTCGCCACACTGGCTACGGCGCCATTGCCGATGGCTACCGCATTGGTTGCCGTCGAGCTGGCGGTCGGGCCGATGGCCACACTGTCAGTGCCCGTGGCGGTGCTGTCGGCCAGGGTCGAGTTGGCGTGGAAATACTTGACGCCCGCGCCATTGTTGACGATGCCATCGACGGTCTGGTTGGTCGCAAACAGCTGCGAGCCATTTACCGCATCAGTGCTGGTGCCGTTCAAGGCACCGGCCGCGACGTTGGTCAATTTAACCGCGGTTCCCGCCGGGTTGAAGGTCACTTGAGTCTTGGTGCTGGCGTCGTCGTATTTCACGGCGACGGCGGCGGTATTGGTCAGGCTGGTGTTGAGATTGGTCAGGGCCGCGCCGACGTTGTTGCTGGCTAACGGACCGGTGTTGGTGCCGTTTACGCTGATGCTGTTGGTGGAATAACTCGGGGCCGTCCAAGCCCCCGTGGCTGCATCAAGTGCCGCGCCACCGCCGAGGGCGGTCGCTGTGTCCTGCCCCACTTTATTCAGTTGGCTGACGTTGACGGCATCCGTTGCACTGGAACCGGCGGCAAGACCGGTAAGACGACGACCGTCTGTTCCATTGGCGATGTTCACTTCGCCCCCTGTCGCCGAACCGCCGACACCATAAGCGGCATTGGCCAATGTCGCGCCCGTGGCCGATGAGTTCGAACCGAGCGCCACACCGTTGGCCACGGTCGCACTCGCCGCTGGACCGACGGCCACGCTGTCGAGGCCGGTTGCAGTGCTGTCGGCCAGGGTCGAGTTGGCGTGGAAATACTTGATGCCCGCACCATTGTTGACGAGGCCATCGACGGTCTGGTTGGTTGCGAACAACTGCGAGCCGTTCACTGCATCAGTGCTGGTACCGTTCAAGGCACCGGCGCTGAGGTTGGTGATTTTCACCCCGCCGGCCGGTGCGCCTGCACCACCGGTCGCGCCCAGGGTGATGGCGTTGCCGCCGACCGCATCATATTTCACCGCGATATTGGCGGTGTTGACTGTGTCGGTATTCAGCGCGGTCAACGCCCCCGCTACGCTGGTTTGCGCAGTGGCTGCCCCTACCGCACCGGTGGTGCTGACACTGTTGATCGGCTGACTGAAGCCAGTGAGACCCGTGGCCGGCGAGTAAGTGGCGCCGCCGCCCAGGGTGCTGGCCGAGGTGTTGCCCAGCGTAGTGGTCTGGGTCCCCAGATTATTGACGGCAGTATCGGTGGCAAAGAGTTGGCTGCCGTTCACTGCATCAGTGCTGGTGCCGTTCAAGGCACCGGCGCTCAGGTTGGTGATTTTCACCCCGCCGGCCGGTGCGCCTGCACCACCGGTCGCTCCCAGGGTGATGGCGTTGCCGCCGACCGCATCATATTTCACCGCGATGTTGGCGGTGTTGACCGTGTCGGTGTTCAGCGCCGTCAACGCGCCCGCTACGCTGGTTTGCGCAGTGGCTGCCCCTACCGCACCGGTGGTGCTGATCGCGTTGATCGGCTGACTGAAGCCAGTAAGACCCGTGGCCGGCGAGTAAGTCGCGCCGCCACCCAAGGTGCTGGCCGAGGTGTTGCCTAAAGTAGTGGTTTGGGTGCCCAGATTATTGACGGCAGTATCGGTCGCAAAAAGCTGCGAGCCGTTCACCGCATCGGTGCTGGTGCCGTTCAAGGCACCGGCACTCAGGTTGGTGATTTTCACTCCGCCGGCCGGTGCGCCGGCACCTCCGGTCGCTCCCAGGGTGATGGCGTTGCCGCCGACCGCATCATATTTCACCGCGATGTTGGCGGTGTTGACGGTGTCGGTGTTCAGCGCCGTCAACGCGCCCGCTACGCTGGTTTGCGCAGTGGCTGCCCCGACCGCGCCGGTGGTGCTGATCGCGTTGATCGGTTGACTGAAGCCAGTAAGACCTGTGGCCGACGAGTAAGTCGCGCCGCCACCCAAGGTGCTGGCCGAGGTGTTGCCTAAAGTAGTGGTTTGGGTGCCCAGATTATTGACGGCAGTATCGGTCGCAAAAAGCTGCGAGCCATTCACCGCATCAGTGCTCGTGCCGTTCAAGGCACCGGCACTCAGGTTGGTGATTTTCACCCCGCCGGCCGGCGCACCTGCACCACCGGTTGCCCCCAGGGTGATGGCGTTGCCGCCGACCGCATCATATTTCACCGCGATATTGGCAGTGTTGACCGTGTCGGTGTTCAGCGCCGTCAATGCACCCGCTACGCTGGTTTGCGCAGTGGCAGCCCCGACCGCACCGGTGGTGCTGATCGCGTTGATCGGTTGACTGAAGCCAGTAAGACCCGTGGCTGGCGAGTAAGTGGCGCCGCCGCCCAAGGTGCTGGCCGAGGTGTTGCCCAACGTGGTGGTCTGGGTGCCGACAGCATCGACCGCCGTGTTGGTGGCAAACAGTTGACTGCCGTTGATCGCATCGGTGCTAGCGGCAGTGACTTTGCCAGCCGCTACGTTGCTGATCTGACGTTCATTCCCGACACTGCCCACGCTCAATACACCGATTGGAGCAGAGCCTGCGTAAGTGTAAGTAGTGCCATTAACCACACCCGTTGGGGTGGCAGTCGCCGCCGCAGTCGTTGCGCCACTGCCCAAGGCCACCGAATTGGCAACGCTGGCCACGGCGCCATTACCGATGGCCACTGCATTGGTTGCCGTGGAACTGGCGACAGGGCCGACCGCCACACTGTCAGTACCCGTGGCAGTGCTGTCGGCCAGGGCCGAGTTGGCGTGGAAATACTTGAGGCCGTTGCTGATGATGTTATTGATGCTTTGGTTGGTCGTGAACAACTGCGAGCCGTTCACCGCATCGGTGCTGGTGCCGTTCAAGGCACCGGCCGCGACGTTGGTCAACTTGACCGAAGTACCTGCCGGGTTGAAGGTCACTTGAGTCTTGGTGCTGGCGTCATCGTATTTCACCGCCACAGCGGCAGTGTTGGTCAGGCTGGTATTGAGGTTGGTCAATGCCGCGCCGACGTTGGTGCTGGCTAACGGGCCGGTATTGGTGCCGTTCACGCTGATGCTGTTGGTGGAATAGCTGGGCGCCGTCCATGCCCCGGTGGTTGCATTGACTGCCGCACCGCCGCCCAGGGCAGTCGCCGTGTTCTGACTGTCCGCAAACAATTGGCTGCCATTCACAGCATCGGTGCTGGTGGCGTTCAAGACACCGGCCGCGACGTTGGTCAACTTGACCGCAGTGCCCGCCGGGTTGAAGGTCACCTGGGTTTTGGTAGCGGCGTTGTCGTACTTCACCGCCACGGCAGCTGTGTTGGTGACGCTGGTATTGAGATTGGTCAATGCCGCGCCGACGTTGGTGCTGACCAACGGACCGGTGTTGGTGCCGACAGCGTTGATGCTGTTGGTGGAGTAACTGGGGGCCGTCCATACCCCGGTGGTCGCATTCAGCGCCGCGCCGCCGCCCAGGGCCGTCGCCGTGTCCCGCCCCACTTTATCCAGTTGGCTGACGTTGACGGCATCCGTCGCATTGGCACCTGCGGCAAGACCGGTAATGCGACGGCCGTTGACGCCGTTGGCGATGTTCACTTCACCGCCCGCCGTTGCCGTGCCGCCGATGCCATAAGCCGCAGTGGCCAGTGTGGCGCCAGTGGCGGATGAGTCCGAGCCCAGCGCCACACTGTTGGCGAAGGTCACGGATGCTGATGACCCCAGTGCAGTGGCGTTGTTTGCCAGAGCTTTGGCAACAACACCGATAGCGGTGGCACGGGTGACGGAGCTGTCAGTGGCACCCGCGACGCTACTATCACCCAGCGCAAGGCTGTAATTGCCGGTAGCTTTGGCGAGTGTGCCAATTGCAATCTCACGACTACCTGTACCGCCACTGACGCCCGCTACCGATTGATCACCTATAGCAATGCCGAACTGTTCGTTAACGGTAGCGGCATGCCCGATTGCAACACCGGAAGTGCCAGCCGCCAACACCTTCGACTCCTGCCCCAGGGCCATACTGTTTGTAGCCGCTGCACTCGGGGCCAATGATGAATTGGCCCCGCTACTGCTACCCAACGCGATTGCATTTGCCCCGGTCGCGCTGGCCCCCCAACCTATGCCGACCGCATTAGCGCCCGTCCCAGCTATCTGGCGTCCAAGTGCAATGGAGTTACCTCCGTTCGCTACAGCGGCGTCGCCTATTGCAATACTGATGGTTGAAGCGCTGGTAGCCCCTCCACCACCGCCGATTGCAATGGATGAATCAGGAGCGGTCGTCAGCGGCCCCAGTGTCGTACCAGCGACCACCACCCCAGGGCTCATTGCCCCCAACGAGAGCAAAGTAACCGCAATAGCACCCGCTCCAGACGTTTTCAAACCCCTTTTACGCTGAGGTGATGGGCCGCTCTTGGTCTTTTTATTGGCAAGTTCCGAAGCAACTACCCAGCAACACATTGATGTGTTCCAGACAACCGAAAATATTTTATTCATCAATGTTTTGGCGCTGAGCCAACCTCCGAAACTGCGTCATCCATGGCGTGATGACGTCCGCTTTTGATTCAATCCTTGATATACAAAACCCTGCTTAAAACGACACCTCATTCCTGAAAACGACAAGAATAAGCGCTTCGCCTTATGTAAAAAACAGGCACCACCAAGGAACTACGAGAGCTTATTGTCTCGACTTACCAAGGGGATTAAATTAGGAAATTTCCTGCTGCTTGTAGGAAATTTCCTGTCTAGACAAATATCAGCGGCTTCCTGGGGGGAGATTCGGCGATAGTCCAGATGATGGAAACTTTCTAGATACTCAAGCGTTGAAAAAAACACTGATCATCGGCGACCAACATTTATCAAGAATGATTCGTCATTGCTAATCACTACCACTCTAAATCTGCGCGCCTGTCATGAAAACTTGCAAGACGCCTACTTGATGAGGTCGTTCAATAACTTACCCATCAACTAACGGCAGCCATTGGCTGAAGATCCAGCCAATTCAATAAACCCGCTGCCATCATCGGACGCGCACATAAATAGCCTTGCCCTTGAGTACATCCAAGTTCCAGCAATACCTGACGCTGTTCTTCAGTTTCGATCCCTTCGATCACCACCGACATGCCCAACGCTTCGCCCAGCGCCAGGGTGCTGCTGATCACTGCGCGGCAACGGGGTTCTTGCTTGAGTCCGCGAACGAACTCGGCGTCGAGCTTGATTTCGTTGAACGGCAGTTGGCACAGACGCTGAAGCGACGAAAAACCCGCGCCGAAATCATCGATAGACAGACTGCAACCCATCATTCGCAGGCGCACCAGGCTTTCCAGGCTGGTCGCAGGGGCTTCTATCAGTCCGGTTTCGGTCAGCTCGAAAGTCAGCCCTGAACCGGGCATTTCATGAGCACTGAGCATCGACTTGATCCGGCACGTGAGTTCGACGTTGGCCAGTTGCGCAGCCTGCAGATTGAAGGAGACGTTCAGGTCGATTCCCTGATTGAGTGCCTGGCGCTGAAGCCACAACCCTTGCTCCAACTGCAGGAACAGCAAGTCATCCATCAACCCGCAACGCTCGATAACCGGCAGGAACAGCGAGGGCGGCAGTACACCTTTGAATGGATGGTGCCAACGGGCCAAGGCTTCGACACTGCACACTTCACCGGTCAGCAAGTTGAATTTGGGCTGAAAGTAAGCCTGCAACTGCTGGTCGGCAAATGCGCGGCGCACCTCTTCTTCGGTGGCCAGCGCAGAAACAGGAAGCACGACGGGCTCGTCAACGGGATCGCTCAGGTGTTTTGCCAGCAATAGCTGCAGTGCATCCAGTTGCAGAGGCTTGCTGACATAGCCCAGCAACACCATCCCCGACAGCGAAACCAACTGCCCCACCGCCTGACGCACATCTGCCGACAGCGAACTGCTGATGATGATTGACCCCGCCAGACGGGATCGGCCCACGCTCTGCAGAAGCTCCAGGCTGTCCACACCGCCCATGCGCAGGTCGCACAGGGTGATATCCACCGGACCGACCTGTTCGAGTATCGAGTGGGCTTGCGCGCCATCAGCGGCAACGAAGACTTCCTGACAACCGGACTGCCACAGCATGTTGACCGCAATCGAGCGATGGAAGGCGTTGTCGCCAAGAACCAGAACACGTAACGGGAGCATGGGCATGGAAGCGGCTCACTCTGTAAGGAATGAACCCATTGTCCGGACTTGTTCGGTGGGTATCTCTAGGAAACTTCTTTCTGAATGTAGGAAATTTCCCAACGTCACGACGCGTGAAGGTATTGCGACGTATGGTCAGAGGATTGTTTGTTCCTTGCGAAATTTCCTACAGACAGGTCGTTGTATCCATCATTAATGTTTGCGCAAGATTGAACGCAGTTATCGGCCCACTCCTCCAAGACAGAATCCGACATGAGTAAAGAGCGAAAACAACTACGGATATTACTCAGGCGACACGAAGAAAACCTCAAGCTCTTGACCGCACATAGCGAATCGTGGCGAGGCGAAGATCGCGAAAGAGGCGCTGTCACCCTCCAGAACCTGAAACAACAGATGGAAAGATTGTTGATGCAACTGAAGAAACGAAAGGGATGCAAACTAGCGGACTGATCCTGCCAGTGTCTTTCACTAATAGTGACTCTTGTCGAAACCTTAAATCAGGCCGGGATCTTCCAGTCTTTTACTTCCCCCAACATTCCGCACACATCAACTATTCGGAGATATGCAGTGGCTGGCGAAACTACACTTCACCCACGCGAAATCATTACTTTGGAGTTGGAAAAATACAAAGAACAGTTTTTTGCAGACGGAAAAACAATCCAGAACATTCCGGCCGGCCAAAGCGGGGTTCATTCCGTACGGCATGTCACTGGCCATCACAAGACGCAGCAAGTGGTACGCACAAAACTCGCACGCGCCCTGCGCGAGCATGCTGAAGCCGGGCGCACTCTCAAGGAGGCTGCCAGAGCCATGAGGATGAAAATCGATAAAGCGCGACTGATCGCCAGAGAAGACGGGATCGTTTTCAGCGTCGTATAACAAGGGACCGAGCAACAGGCACTTCAATCTGCAACGCTACCGCCTGGATCTATATCGCCGGATCACCGATGCGCTGCTCCAGCGTTTGCGCCAACCGCTCCATCGCTTGCTGCAACGCATCCACGGCCTCTGTCAACTCAGTGGAGTCCGCCCCCATGCAGGCAGCTTCCAACTGCTCGCAGCACTGGATCAAACGGCTCGCCTTGATGATTCGTGCGCCCCCCTTGACCCGATGGGCCAGATCGGAAAGTCCCGGCAAGTCATGCTCGCCGAACAATTTGATCAGCCGCAACATGTCCTCTTCATTACTGGTGCCCAGATCCCCAAGCAAGTTCTGGATCGCGGGGCGATCGCCACGGGTCAGTTGCTGCAAGCTGGCCAGGTCGATGTCGCCCTCAATCTCGTCAACCTTCTGGCCAACCGGCAATGCCTCAGCGCCAGGTTGAACCGAGGCGAGTCGGCCACTCAAATCCCCGAGACTGATCGGCTTGAAGAGGCAATCGTTCATCCCCTCTGCCAGGCAGCGGTCTTTTTCATCCGGCTGGGCATTGGCGGTGAACCCCAGGATCAGGCAAGGCTCGGCCCCCGAAGACCTTTCTTCATCGCGAATGGCCCGCGTCAGCTCATAACCGTTCATGACGGGCATGTTGCAGTCGGTGATGACCACATCGAAATTGCCGTTGCGCCAGGCGCGCAGGCCGTGGGCACCGTCCTCGGCATCGCTGACGTTGTGACCGAGGAAGGACAGTTGCTGGGAGAGCAGCAAACGGTTGGCCGGGTAATCGTCAATCACCAGGATGTTTAGCACCCCTGCCTGAGACGCCAGTTCGACCGGCGACAACTCGGCAGCGGGTATCGGTTGCAAGACAAGAAGGTCGAGGCCGATATCAATTTGCGTACCCTTGCCGAGTACGCTGGTCAGGTGCAATTGCCCCTGCATCATTTCACACAGGGTACGACTGATGACCAGGCCCAGGCCCGAACCACCCCGCGCCGACTGGTGATTGTTGCTGGCCTGACCGAAAGGGCTGAACAGCTGCTCTTGATCCTTGGCGGAAATACCAATGCCGGTATCCTTGACTTGCACATGAAGCGCCAGACGCTCGCCGCCTGCGCCGGGCACGGCCTGCACGCTCAAACGCACCTCGCCTTCATCGGTAAACTTGATCGCGTTGCTCAGCAGGTTGGAAAGAATCTGTTTGAAGCGCAGCGGATCGATCAGGACATCGCAACTGGCCTTGAGGTCGAAATTCAGCAATAACCGCAGGCCTTTCTGCCGTGCCACGCCTTCGAACATCCGCACCACCGATTCGACCAGCTCACGCAGGTTGGCCCGTGCCGGGGCCAGGGACAGGCGACCGGATTCAATGCGTGCGATATCGAGAATGTCGCCGATCAGATCCAGCAACCCCCGTGCCGCACCCGAGGCGACTTCGATGGCGAACCGGTCCATGATGCCTTGGTCGGCCCTCTTCATCGCCAGTTCGAGCATGCCGATCACCGCATTCATCGGGGTGCGGATTTCATGACTCATGGTGGCCAGGAAGGTGGTTTTCGCCCGGTTGGCGTCATCGGCACTTTTCTTGGCATTCTGCAATTCATCGAGCAATCGCTGACGGTCGCTGATATCGATCCAGCCGGCGATGATACCGGCGACCACGCCGTCACTGGTGTGATACGGCAACATCCAGTGATACACCGTGTGGACCACGCCGTCTTTGTGGGTGTAGGTCCGATCCTGTATCCATCGCGTCCCCTCCTCCATCACCCTCTGGTACTCGTCCTGAAAGGTCTGAGCATCGGAAGGACCGACCAGGATGCTGTCGGTAATCTGCTCGCCCATCACTGTCTCGCGTGGAGCGCCCAGCACATCCAGGTAAGCAGAGTTACAACTCACCAGCCGCCCCAGACGATCACGTACATAAATCGGGTGAGGCGTGCCGTCGATCAAGACGCGCATGAACTCCATCTGATCGTTGAGCGCCAACTCGGCCTTTTCGCGTTTGGACATCAACTGACGCAAGTAAATGATCCAGCCCACAGCCACCATCAACAACAGCGTAAACAGGGCAAAACCCTGGATGATCGCTGTGCGATGGTGCAGCCAGCTGCCATTATCAATCACCACGTCGTGGTGCCAACGGCCCGTCAATTCATCCAGTTCTTCCGGGGGAATGCTTTGCAGGGCCTTGTCCAGGATCGAATACAGCTCCAGCGCCCCACGGTCGGTCGCAAAACCGGTCTGGACCGACTGCAAACCGACGATGCCGGCCACGCGCAGACGGTCGCGGTACTCGCGCAAAATCAAGTAACGCCCGTTGATCAGCGAGTTGATTGCACCGTCCGCCTCCCCTCTGGCCACCAACGCCATGGCTTCGGCTGCAGTCGTTGTCTTGATCAGTTCTATGCCCGGGAATTTCTGGCTGATGAAATCAAGTAGCGCATTGCCGCGTCTGAGTGCCAGTTTTTTGCCGACCATGCCCTCCAGTGTTTTCGGACTGCCCGATTCGTCCCGAGTGATCAGCACAAACGGATTGGTCAGATAAGGGCGGGTGAACCGCAGCTGGCTTTCGCGTTCAGTACTGGGAATGAACGACGCAATCAAATCAGCATCACCGCGCCTGATTTTCTCGATCAACGGGTTCATCGAGTCGCCGCGCAGCACATCGAATTTCAAACCGGTGCGCTGGCTGATCTTGGCCAGGACCTCGGCACTGATCCCCCGGAACTCACCCTGCTCATCAAAGAAAGAAACAGGAGCGAGACTGTCGTTGACGGCCACGGTCAGACGCGGATGTTTTTTCAGCCAACTTCGTTCGGCCGCACTGAGCTGAAGTGGATGCAGGCCGGTCATGCTCATGTCGCCGGCACTCCAGCGGCGCAGAATCGTCATGCGATCGGTGGTGGGGATCGCCGCCAGCGCGGCATTGACGATGGGCAGCAATCGACTGCTGCTCTGGTTGACGGCGAAGGAGAAATGCGTGGTGTACACGCCCGGCAACGTAGCCAGGCGTACGTCATTGAGGAAGTGTTTGCTGACCAGATAGTGGGAGCTGATGAGGTCACCCAGGAAGGCATCCGCCTGACCAAACGCCACGGCACCGATAGCGCCCTGGGCCGAAGGGTAAAGCTGCAGCTCAGCCTTGGGATAAGCGGCACTGACGCTGTCTGACGGCTGATAGTGCTCAAGTATGGCCAGGCGACTGTCGGCGAGGTCTGGCGTCAACACCGGGTCGACGCCACTGCGGGTGACCAGTACCGACGGGGCGTCCGCATAGGCACTGGTCAGCGCCAACGCTGGATCTTGCGCATCGCAACCATTGGCAGTGCCCACCAGATCCAGCTCACCTGACTTCAGTGCCTGAATCACCTCGGCCCGAGAGTCATAACGACGAACCTCGATCTTGATGTGCAACAGGGTGGCCAGCAGCTCGGCGTAATCAGCCGTGATCCCCTCATAATCCTGGCCATTGGTGACGATGTCGAAGGGTGGATAGTCCGGCGCGGATACGCCCAGGCGCAGTGAGCTCTTGTTGCGCAACCAACGCCAGTCGACGTCATCCAGAGGGACGGCATAACGCTCGCCGTTCGAACGGCCGAAGAGATTCAGGGATTGCACCTGGGCCTGTACTGTCGAAATACTCCCCAATGGGCCGAGCAAAAGCGCCGCAAGCAGATAGTTACGCAGGAGAATTTTCATTCAGATCAGACTATTACGCTTGGCGAAGTCCGCAAGATACACCACCGGAATCACGTTGTTATTTTGGTTTTCAGGTACTGACGGTTGCCCGGATGTATGGGTTTCAACTGTCTGGGCTTGCGGTGAGTATCTAGGGGAAATTTCTTTCTGGATGTAGGAAATTTCCCAAGAGCAGGCGCGCGTTCCTTTGCAGCGCTACCCCCGAGATCTACAGTGCCGGATCGACCAGGCGCCGCTCGAGCGTTTGCGCCAATCCTTCCATCGCTTGCAGCAACGCATCCACTGCCTCGGTCAACAAGGCAGAGTCCGTCCCTATACAGGCGACTTCCAACTGCTCGCAGCACTGGATCAAACGGCTTGCCTTGATGATTCGTGCGCCCCCCTTGACCCGATGGGCCAGATCGGAAAGACCCGACAAGTCGTGGGCGCTGAACAGTTTGATCAGCCGCAGCATGTCCTCTTCATTACTGGCGGCCAGATCGCCAAGCAAATGGTCGATGGCGCTGTGATCGCCACGCGTCAGTTGCTGCAGGCTACTGAGGTCAATGTCGCCTTCAATCCCGTACACCCGCCCGCCAACGGGCCGTGACTCGGTGCTGGGCCGTACCGAGGCGAGTCGGGCACTCAGATCCCCGAGACTGATCGGCTTGAACAGACAATCGTCCATCCCCTCTGCCAGACAGCGGTCTTTTTCATCCGGCTGGGCATTGGCGGTAAACCCCAGGATCAAACAAGGCTTGGTACCCGAAGCCTCTTCCTCATCACGAATCGCTCGCGTCAGCTCATAACCGTTCATGACGGGCATGTTGCAGTCGGTAATGACCACATCGAAGTTGCCATTTCGCCAGGCGCGCAGACCATGGGCGCCATCTTCGGCGTCGCTGACGCCGTGGCCCAGGTAGCTCAATTGCTGGGAGAGCAGCAAACGGTTGGCCGGGTAATCATCAATCACCAGAATGTTGAGCACCCCTGCCTGAGACACCGGTTCGGCCGCCGGCAACTCGGCAGCGGGCAATGGTTGCAGGATAAGCAGGTCGAGGCTGATATCAATCTGCGTGCCTTTGCCCAGCACGGTGGTCAGATGCAGTTGCCCCTGCATCATTTCACACAGGGTACGGCAGATAACCAGGCCCAGCCCCGAACCACCCCGCGGCGACTGGTGATTGTTGCTGGCCTGACCGAATGGGCTGAACAACCGCTCTTGGTCCTTGGCGGAAATACCAATGCCGGTATCCTTGACTTGCACATGAATCGCCAGACGCTCGCCGCACACGCCGGGCGCAGCCCGCACGCTCAAACCGACCTCACCTTCGTCGGTGAACTTGATGGCGTTGCTCAGCAGATTGGACAGAATCTGTTTGAAGCGCAGCGGATCGATCAGGACATCGCAACAAGCCTTGAGCTCGAAATCCAACAACAGCCGCAGGCCTTTTTGCCGTGCCGCGCCTTCGAACATCCGCACCACCGATTCGACCAGCTCACGCAGGTTGGCCCGTTCCGGGGCCAGGGACAGGCGACCGGATTCAATGCGGGCGATATCGAGAATATCGCCGATCAGGTCCAGCAACCCCCGTGCCGCGCCAGAGGCGACTTCGATGGCGAACCGGTCCATGACGCCTTGATCAGCCTTCATCATCGCCAGTTCGAGCATGCCGATCACCGCATTCAACGGGGTGCGGATTTCATGGCTCATGGTTGCCAGGAAGGTGGTTTTTGCCCGGTTGGCGTCGTCGGCAATTTTCTTGGCATTCTGTAATTGATCGAACAGAAGCTGGCGTTCGCTGATATCGATCCAGCCGGCAATAATGCCGGTGACCACGCCATCGCTTGTGCGATACGGCAGCATCCAGTGATACACCGTGTGTATCGTGCCGTCGGTGCTGGTGATGGCGCGATCCTGTATCCATCGCGTACCGTCCTCCATCACCTTCATGTATTCGTCATGATAGATCTGGGCGTCGGCATGACTGAGCAGTTCGGTGTCGGTAATCTGCTTGCCCATCACCGTCTCGCGTGGGACTCCCAGCGCGTCCAGGTAAGCACAGTTGCAACTCACCAGTCGCCCCAGACGATCACGTACATAAATCGGGTGCGGCGTGCCGTCGATCAAGACGCGCATGAACTCCATCTGATCGTTGAGCGCCAACTCGGCCTTTTCGCGTTTGGACATCAACTGGCGCAAGTAAATGATCCAGCCCACGGCCACTAGCAACAACAGCGCGAACAGCACAAAACCCTGGATGACCACGGTGCGATTTTGCCGCCAGCTGCCATTGTCGATCACCACGTCGTGGTGCCACCTGCCCGTCAGCTCATCCAGTTCTTCCGGGGGAATGCTTTGCAGGGCTTTGTCCAGGATCGAATACAGCTCCAGCGCCCCGCGATCGGTGGCGAAGCCAATTTGCGCCGACGATAAGCCGACGATACTGGCCATGCGCAAGCGGTCACGGTAGTCGCGCATGATCAAGTAACGCCCGTTGATCAGCGCATTGATGGCACCGTCCGCCTCCCCCTTGTCCACCAACGCCATCGCATCGGCTGAAGCCGGTGTCTGTATCAACTGAATGCCCGGATAATTTTGGCGGATGAAATCATGCAGCGCATTGCCGCGCCGCAGTGCCAGTTTTTTGCCGACCATGTCCTCCAGTCTTTCGGGGCTGCCCGACTCGGCCCGAGTGACCAGAACAAACGGGTTGGTCAAATAAGGGCGGGTAAAACGCAGCTCGCTTGCACGTTCGGTACTGGGATTGAACGCCGCCACCAGATCGGCTTTTCCCTTTTTGATCAGCTTGATCATGTCGTCCGTCGAGCTGGCGCGCAGCACATTGAATTTCAAACCGGTACGCTGGCTGACCTTCGCCAAGACCTCGGCACTGATGCCCCGGAACTCCCCTTGCTCATCGAAAAACGATAGGGGAGCGAAGTTATCGTTGACTGCCACCGTCAGGCGCGGATGCTTTTCCAGCCAGCGTTGTTCAGCCGCACTGAACTGAAGTGGATTAAGACCGGAAATGCTCATGTCACCGGCGCTCCAACGGCGCAGGATGGTCATGCGATCGGTGATGGGGATCACCGCCAAGGCGGTATTGACGATGTGCAGTAAACGACGATTGCCCGGTTGTATGGCAAAGGAAAACTGGGTTGAGTACACGCCCGGCAACGTCGTCAGCCGGACGTCGTTGAGGTAGTGTTTGTTAACCAGATAGTGGGTGCTGATGAGATCGCCTACGTAGGCATCCGCCTGACCAAAGGCCACCGCACCGATTGCGTTCTGGGCCGAGGGGTAAAGCTGCAGTTGCGCCTTGGGATAGGCCGCACTGACGGCATCCATAGGCTGAAAGTGGTCAAGTATGGCCAGGCGACTGTCAGCCAGGTCGGGCCTCAACACCTGGCCGGGGCCACTGCGAGTCACCAGCGCCGACGGGGCCTGCGCATAGGCACTGGACAGCGCCAACGCTGGATCTGCCGCATCGAAGCTGTTGGCAGTGCCCACCAGGTCCAGCTCGCCGAGTTTGAGTGCCTGTATCACCTCGGCTCGAGAGTCGTAACGAAGAACCTCGATCCTGGTGTGCAACATGGTGGCCAGCAGCTCGGCGTAATCAGCCGTGATCCCCTCGTAATCCTGGCCATTGGTGATGATGTCGAAGGGCGCATAGTCCGGCGCGGACACGCCCAGGCGCAGTGTGTTCTTGGTGCGCAACCAACGCCAGTCCGTCTCATCCAGAACGACCGCATAGTTCTCCCCATTTGAACGGCCGAAAAGGTTCAGGGATTGCGCCTCGGCCTGTGCTGAGGAAACGCTTCCCCACTGACCGAGTAAAAATACGGCTAGCAGATAGTTGAGCAGAAGAGTTTTCATTTAGACCAGATTATTGCGCTTGGCAAAGTCGGCCAGATAAACCACCGACTTAACGTTGAGTTTTTCGATCAGGCGGGTTTTATACGTACTGACGGTTTTGTTGCTTAACAACATGGCATCGCCGATTTCCTTGTTGCTCAGGCCTCGGGCAAGTTGCTGCAAAATAATCAGTTCACGATCGGACAATTCACGGATCATCTCCATCTCAGTGCAATCGACATCGCATCGACGTACGGAATTGCCTGCCAGATTGGGGAAGAAGGTATAACCGGCCATGAGCGCCTTGATCGCTTTGCTCAATTCGCCCAAATCATCGGTTTTCGAAATATAACCCGCAGCGCCCGCCTTCATGCAGCGCATGGCATAAAATGACGCTGACTGGGCGGTCAATACCAGGATCCTGCTCGACTGTTTCAGCGCACGGAGCCGGCTGATGACTTCCAGTCCGTCCAGGCCGGGCATGGCGATATCCAGCAGAATAAGTTCAGGGTTATGTTGACGAGCCAGTTGCACCGCATCGACGCCATTGTCAGCTTCGAGGATGAGTTCGAATTGCTCATGTTCAAGCAACATTTTCACAGCCGCTCGAATGAACGGATGATCGTCTACAACCAACGCTCTATGCATATGAACCTCGCTGCAAGACGAACCGGAAAATACCGGCGACTCGAAGGGTCACGCATATAAAGAGTATGGTACAGATCACCCCCTAATGTAGCCCTCATCTCTAGGTAATACGGCAGGCATACCGAGAGGGTCCAATCCCTGCGACCCACGGTTTCAAGTGGGTGATGGCGGGTTCTGCAACCACTGCATGAACCGCTGGGCATCCATTGGACGAGCTAGGTGAAAACCCTGTCCAAACGAACACCCCATCTCCACCAGCCCGTCACGGATAACCTGGCTGCCGACGCCCTCGATCACCAGGCTCATGTTCAGCACCCGGGCCAGCGCCACAGTGCTGGTGACCATAGCCAAGGTGTGCGGCTCGGTAATGGACCGCACGAGTTGCCCGTCGAGCTTGAGTTGGTTGAATGGCAGTTGGCTGAGCAGTTTTAACGATGAAAAACCCATGCCGAAATCATCGATCGAAAGGCTGCACCCCATCATGCGCAAGCGCAGCAGGTTTTCGCGGGTCACCCTCGGGGCGTCGAGCAAGCCGTTTTCAGCGACTTCGAACAACAATGTCGCCCCCGGCAAGTTGTTGCACTTCAAGATGCGACAAATGTGATCGGTCAGGTCATAGCGGGCCAGTTGCGAAGCGTGAAGATTGAAAGCCAGCTCCAGCTCACGGCCGGACTGGCGCAATGCATTCAGCAACCCAATCCCTTGTTCCAGTAGTTGCTTGAGCATTTCGTCGATCAGGTCATAAGCCAG
Source organism: Pseudomonas sp. RT6P73 (assembly GCF_054897715.1). Classification (NCBI taxonomy): domain Bacteria; kingdom Pseudomonadati; phylum Pseudomonadota; class Gammaproteobacteria; order Pseudomonadales; family Pseudomonadaceae; genus Pseudomonas; species Pseudomonas sp. RT6P73. The sequence continues at coordinate 3,598,840 of NZ_JBUBUV010000002.1, forward strand.
CACTGCCGCCAGAAAGTCTTTGGGCAATAGCAGCCCCCTGACCGGGTGCTCCCAACGCGCCAACGCTTCAGCCCCGGCCAATGCGCCGCTGTTCATCTCGAACTTGGGTTGGAACCAGGCTTTGAACTCCCCCAACGCCAGGCCCCGACGCACATCCTCTTCACTGGGCAGTCTGTGCGGCGGTGACGGATCGGCCTCCAGAGGCAGGCAGCGGTGGCCATAGCGCTGCAAGAGGCCTTGCAACGCATACAACTGGATGGGCTTGCTCAGGAGCCCAAGCAGCGGCAGTCCCGACAGACAGGTCATCTGTTCGACTGCGCGGCGCAACTCCGGCCGCAACTCACTGCACACAACAACAGCGCGAACCTTGCCGTTCTGCCCCACTGCGCGCAGAAAATCCAGACACTCAAGGGCCGTATCACTCAGGTCGCAGAGCACAATATCAACGCCCCCCGCCTGGTGAATCTGTGCCATCGCCTGTTCGCAGCTATCAGCCTGCAAAATGTCGATGACGCCCAGATGCTGCAGAGCCGTGACCAGGCTAGCGCGTTGTAGCGAGAGACTGTCTAAAACGAGAACGCTAGGAGAATCCATCTCGCCGATTACTCTGAAATAACGTGAAGCCAAAATTTTTGGCAATTTGATGCCACTGCAAACGAAGAATGCATCGCTTTGATCCGTAGGAAGTTTCCTGGCAGCTGCCGGTTAAGCATCGATCAGTTAATGGCCGAGAACCTGCCGCCGACCGTCTGTTGGAGGTTTAGCCAATGCAGTAAATCCGTTCCCGACATAGGCCGTGCACACCAATAGCCTTGCCCTTGCGTACACCCAAGGTCCAGTAGCACTTGCCGATGCTCTTCGGTTTCGATGCCTTCCACGACCACAGCCATGCCCAACGCATCGCCCAGCGCCAGGGTGCTGGTGATAACGGCGCGGCAGCGCGGTTCGTGCATCACGCCACGAACGAACCCGGCGTCGAGTTTGATTTCGTTGAAGGGCAACTGACACAGCCGCTGCAGCGACGAAAACCCCGCGCCAAAATCATCGATCGACAGCCCGCAGCCCATCATTCGAAGACGCGTCAATCTTTCCAGGCTGGCGGGCGGCACTTCGAGCAGCCCCGTTTCAGTCAGCTCGAACGTCAGCCCTGAACCGGGCAAATCATGAACATCCAGAACCATGCGGATCCGGGGTATGAGATGGGCGTTGGCGAGTTGCGAGACCTGCAGATTGAAGGCCAGATTGAGCGAAAAACCCTGCTCCAGTGCCTGCCGCTGGATGTTCAGGCCTTGTTCCAGTTGCATAAAAAGCAGTTCATCGAGCAGACCACAATGCTCGATGACCGGTATGAATACAGAGGGCTGGATGACGCCTTTGAAGGGATGATGCCAACGCGCCAACGCTTCGATGCTGTAAACCTCACCCGTCAGCAGATTGAATTTTGGCTGGAAAAAAGTCTGCAATTGCCGCCGTGAAAAGGCCTGACGCACGTCTTCTTCATCGACCAACGCTGCAACAGGAGGCGACGCGGGCACGGTTGAAGATTCGTTCTTCTGTTTTTCCAGCAATGCCTGCAGTGGACGCAATGGTGAAGATTCATTGAAATCACCCAGCAGAACCATCCCCAGCGGCGAAACAATCTGTCTCACCGCCCGAAGCACTTCCGCTGGCAATGGACTGCAGATGATGATTGCCCCCATCAGACCCGAGCGGCCAACGCTCTGCAACAGTTCCAGGTTATTCACCCCCTCGAAGCGCAAGTCACACAGCGTGATATCCACCGGCCCCACCTGCTCGATAATCGCGAGGGCTTGCACCCAGTCAGCAACGGTAAATATCTCCTGGCAATCTGGCTGCGAACGCATTTTGGCCGAGATCAATCGCTGAAAGTGGGGCGCACCAAGAACGAGGATACGTATCGGACGCGGGGGCATTGGCGGGGGCTCACAAACGAAGATGTGAACCCATTGTCGGGACTTGGCCGATGCGGATCTTTAGGAAATTTCTGCCTGAATGTAGGATTTTTCCGACAGTCACTCCGCGACAACAGACATCTGCTGTACGTCAGCCATCATGTGCAACTCAAGCGTTTGCGCCAATTGCTCCATCGCCTGCTGCAATGCATCGACCGCCTCTGTCAACGATGCAGATTCTCCCCCCATGCAGACCGCTTCCAACTGCTCGCAGCACGAGATCAAGCCATTGGCCTTGATGATTCGTGCACCGCCCTTGATCCGATGGGCCAGATCGGAAAGACCCGGCAAGTCATGTTCGCCAAACAGCCTGATCAGACGCAACATGTCCTCTTCGTTACTGACGGCCAGGTCGCCAAGCAAATGGTCGATGGCGGTGGGATCGCCACCCGTCAGTTGCTGCAAGCTGCTCAGATCGATGTTGCCACCGGTCTCGATCTTCCCGCCACGTTGTAATGGCTCGGTGCAGGGTTGCACCGAAGACAGTCGAGAACTCAAGTCCGCGAGGCTGATGGGTTTGAACAGGCAATCGTCCATCCCTTCGGCCATGCAACGCTCCCTTTCCTCCGGCTGCGCGTTGGCTGTAAACCCCAGGATCAGGCAAGGCTTGGCCCCCGACGATTTTTCTTCATCGCGAATCGCCTGCGTGAGTTCGTACCCGTTCATGACCGGCATGTTGCAATCGGTAATCACCACATCGAAGGAACCGTTGCGCCAGGCGCGCAAACCATGAGCACCGTCCTCTGCGTCACAGACCCCATGACCGAGATAGGTTAATTGCTGGGACAGCAACAAACGGTTGGCCGGATAGTCGTCGATCACCAGAATGTTGAGCGCCCACCCCTGAGTGGCCAGCTCAGGCACCGGCAACGCGGCAGCGGGCAAGGGTTGCAAGGTGAGCAGGTCGAGAGAAATATCAATCTGCGTACCTTTGCCCGGTGCGCTGCTCAGGTGCAGTTGCCCCTGCATCATTTCACACAGGGTACGGCTGATGGACAGTCCCAGCCCCGAACCACCGCGCGCCGGCTGGTGACTATTGCGGACCTGACTGAAAGGACTGAATAACTGCTCCTGATCCTGTGCGCAAATACCAATGCCGGAATCCTTGACCTGCACATGAATCGCCACGCGCTCGTCACACTTGCCTGGCCCCGCTTGCACGCTCAAGCGCACGCTGCCCTCGTCGGTAAACTTGATTGCGTTGCTCAACAGATTGGACAGAATCTGTTTGAAGCGCAGCGGATCGATCAGCACATCGCGACTGGCCTGCGGGTCGAAATCCAGCAGCAGGCGCAAACCTTTTTGCCGTGCCACGCCTTCGAACATACGCGTTACCGATTCCACCAACTCGCGTAAACCCGCGCGCTCCGGTGCCAGAAAAAGACGTCCGGACTCAATTCGCGCGATATCGAGAATGTCGCCGATCAGGTCCAGCAACCCCCGCGCGGCACCTGACGCAACCTCGATGGCGAACCGGTCCAAGATGCCTTTGTCAGCCTTCTTCATCGCCAACTCGAGCATGCCGATCACGGCATTCATCGGGGTGCGGATTTCATGGCTCATGGTTGCCAGGAACGTTGTTTTCGCCCGATTGGCGTCATCGGCACCTTTCTTGGCACTTTGCAATTCATCGAACAAGCGCTGGCGTTCGCTGATATCGATCCAGCCGCCAATCATGCCCGTGACCACGCCCTCGCTTGAACGAAAGGGCAGGATCCAGTGGTAAACCGTATGGACCACACCGGTTTTCGCTCTTAAAACCCGATCCTGAATCGCCCGGGAGCCCTCATCCATCACCCTCATGTACTCTTCATGAATGGCCTTGGTATCGGCATAAAAGAGCTGCGGACTTTCGGTGATTTTTTTGCCGATCATCTTCTCGAGACTGGACCCCACCACGTCAAGGTAGACCGAGTTGCAACTCACCAGCCGCCCCCCGCGGTCACGTACATAGATCGGGTGCGGGGTGCCATCGATCATGGCGCGCATGAATTCCATCTGGTCGTTGAGCGCCAACTCAGCCTTTTCGCGGGTAACAATCAATCGACGCAGGTAAATGATCCAGCCCACGGCCGCCAGTAATAACAGCCCGAATAAAATGAAACCCGGAACGATCGCAGCCCGACTGTGCAGCCAGATGCCCTCATCCACTACCACGTCGTTGCGCCAACGCCCGGTCAACGCCTCCAATTCTTGCGCAGGAATGCTCTGCAGGGCTTTATCCAGTATCGAATACAGCTCCACTGCCCTGCGGTCGGTCGCGAAACCCACCTGGACTGACAGCAACCCGAAGGTACTGGCCATGGCCTCCCGCGCTCCCGGGCTCTGCGACTCGATCCGACCGACAAACACATCCGGATTGGTCAAGTAAGCCCGGGTGACCCGCAGTTCTGCATCCTTTCCAACGCTGGCGCTGAACGCCGCGATCAGATCGGCGTCGCCCTGATTGATCTGCCTGACCAACTCGCCCATCGAATGACCACGCACCACATCGAACTTCAATCCGGTGCGCTGACTGATTTTAGCCAGAACATCGGCGCTGATCCCTCGGTACACACCCCACTCGTCGAAGAAGGACACGGGGACGAGGCTATCGTTGACGGCCACTTTCAATCGAGGGTGTTTTGCCAGCCAACGTTGTTCGGCGTCACTGAGACCCAGCGCCGAAATGTCCGGTTGCAGTGAGCTCATGCTGCGCAGCCAGTGCGAGTCCGACTCCTGCGGACCGACGATGTTGCTCTCGTCACTGAAGCGACTGGTAAGTCTCAGGGTTTGCGCACCGGCATGGGCCGGTAAAACATTCCCCAACTGGCCGAGCACAAAAACAGCAAGCAAATAGTTACGCAGAGGTATTCTCATTCAGATCAAGTTATTTCGCTTGGCAAAATCGGCCAGATAGACCACCGACTTGACATTAAGCTTTTCGATCAAACGGGTTTTATAGGTACTGACGGTTTTGTTGCTCAATAACATTGCATCGCCTATTTCCTTGTTACTCAAACCACGTGCAAGTTGTTGCAAAATCATTAGTTCACGATCGGACAGACACCGGATCATATCCAGCTCAGTCGCATCGATATCATTCCGGCGTACGGAATTACCCGAAAGATTGGGGAAAAAAGTATAGCCCGCCATGAGCGCCTTGATCGCTTTGCTCAGTTCGCCCAATTCGTCGGTTTTTGAAATATAACCAGCAGCCCCCGCCTTCATACAGCGCATGGCATAAAATGCCGGCGATTGGGAGGTCAATATCAGTACCTTGCACGGAAGTTTCAGCGCAACAATCCGGCTAATGACTTCCAACCCGTCAAGTTTCGGCATGGCGATGTCCAGCACGATCAGCGCCGGGACATGCTGGCGAGCCAGTTGCACCGCATCCGCACCATTGTCAGCCTCGACGATCAGCTCGAACTCCTCTCTCTGAAGCAGAATTTTCACCGTTGCCCGAATGAATGGATGATCGTCCACAACCAACGCTTTATGCATTTGAACCTCGCGGTAATACGCACCGGACAACACCGATGACGGAAAGGTCATGCATCAAAAGATAACGGAATATATAGCCGGACAATGAAGCTCACCTCTACATCATTCGCCAGTCGTCTCGAATTACTTTCCGACCCTGCGACCGTTATTATTATTTGCACATTTCCCGATTCTGCAGCCATTGCATGAGTCGACTCGAATCCATTGGCGGCGCCAAATGAAAACCCTGACCCAATACGCAGCCGATCTCCATCACCGCCTCTCGAATGGCCTGGCTGCTAACCCCCTCGATAACCAGACTCATGTTCAGTGACCGCGAAAGTGCCAGGGCGCTGGTGATCATTGACCGGGTGCGCGAATCAGTGATGTCCTGGACGAGTTGGCCGGCGAGCTTCAATTGATTGAAGGGTGACTGGCAGAGCAACTTCAGCGAAGAAAACCCGAGGCCGAACCCATCGATTGAAAGACCGCAACCCATTGCGCGCAGGCGCAGGAGGTTATCCTGAGCAACCGGAGGAGCGCCGAGCAAACCATTTTCAGCCACTTCGAACAACAACGTCGCTCCCGGAAAATTGTGGCATTTCAGGCGACCAAGAATGTGGTCGGTCAGGTCATTACGGGTCAGTTGTGAGGCGTGAAGATTGAATCCAAATTGCAGACTAAGGCCACACTCGCGCAGTGCTAGCAACAGACTCATCCCTTGCTCAAGCATTTGCTTGAACATCTCATCGATGAGGTCATAAGCCAACACGGCGGCCAGGAAGTCTTTGGGCAGCAGCAGCCCCCTGACAGGATGTTCCCAACGCGCCAGCGCCTCAACCCCCACCACCGCACCACTGGTCATCTCGAACTTGGGCTGGAACCAGGATTTGAAAGCACCCGACGCCAGGCCCTGACGGACTTCCTCTTCACTGGGCAGCTTGTACAACGGTGACGGCTCAATGGCTGATGAATGGCGTCGGTGCCGATAGCGATGCAACACACCCTGCAATGAACCGGGCTGCATGGGTTGGCTCAATTCCCCGAGCAACTGCATTCTCGAAAAACAGGTCATCTGCCCCACGGCGCGGCGCATTTCCGGCCGTACCTCACTGCTCAACGCGACAGCGCGAACCATGCCGTTCTGACCGACAGTGTGCAAAAAACCCAGGCAGTTGAGGGCCGTGTTACGCAGGTCGCAGAGCACAATGTCCACGCCCCCGGGTCGATTGATCTTCGTCATAGCCCGTTCGGTACTATCCGCCTGCAAGATATCGATGACTCCCAGGTGTTTTAGCGCATTGACCAAGACGCCACGCTGAATCGATTTATCTTCTAAAACAAGAACGCTAAGTGAGTCCATCTTCACTAGTTGCTCTACCAATACTGAAGGCAGAATTGTGGCAACGTCCCACAGCACCAGACGAAGGATTCATCCTCCCGTCTTGTAGGAAATTTCCCAACAAGACCGTTAGTGTATTTAGTACCCCTGTGGTTTTCCAGCGGCTGACAGAAACATCGACGGCCGGTTTTGGATCCATTCCGAGCAATTTGATAGATCGGATGAGACTAAGAAACTGTTGTTTTTCCACTCTTCGACATGAACAGGTTCCGAACATAAGACTACGCACGGTAAAAACAAAGTTGAGCTATCAGACGGACGCCGTCCCTGATTTGGTAGTCCCTGTTGAGCTCTCCAGGGCAAGTACTTCACGAATCAACAGGAATCGAATTTCATCATCAAGTTCACTCATGGATACATCCGCTAATGCACGTTCCATTCGAGCGACAATTTCACCGTTCAAGCTTCGTCTGTTGGCCTTGGCAGCGCGTTTTAACTTCAGACGTAAACCTTCAGGTAACCGAAGAACAAATGTCGTCATTACCAAACCCTTATACCAAAAAGAATTCGATAGTCTGGCGCCTGATGGCTTGAGTTTTATGTAGGGCTTTTCCTGCCAAGGCTCGAGAAATTTCCTACGCCCAGCAGTGCATAGCTCGAAACTTCGGCCTACCCCGGTAAAAATTCCTCACCCAACATCGCCACAAACGCTTCCCGCGCCGGGTGAACACCGGCGTTTTCATGCCAGTAAAAAAGGTTGTCGATGGCCGTCAGCTCAGGAAATTCAAAACCTGCGCATCCTGCCCCTTTGGCGTACTGATCGAACACTCCCTTGGGCACCAGCGCGACCCCGGCCCCGGCGCTGACGCAGCCGACGATTGCCCCATAACTCGCCAGGCTGACAATCGGCAGCGCCTGCCCCTGCCTCAACAACCAATGCTCCAGCGCCGCTCGATAAGGGCAGCCTTGCGGCCACATGAACGCGGTCTTGTTCTGCAAATCGGTGATATCACGCACTGGCCCCAGCGATGTCGAGGCAATCAGCAGCAGCTCTTCGCGGTACATCGGCGTGCGCTTGAGCTGCGAGCGTTCGACATCCACCGCGACGATTGCGCCGTCGAGCCGATGATTGAGGGTGTCATCGAGCAGTTGGTTCCAGGTGCCGGTGGTCAGCTCCAGCGCGACATCGGGATAACGCTTGTGAAACTTGGCCAGCAGACGCGGCAGACGCCCGGTGGCCGAGGACTCGATGGCGCCGATACGCAGTGGCCCGGACGGTTCGGCCGAAGGGTCCACCGCGCGCTTGGCTTCAACGGTCAGCGCGAGAATCTTCGACGCGTAAGACAGAAACGTCTGCCCCGCCGGGCTGATGCGCAGACCTCGGCCTTCGCGAAAAAACAGAGCCACACCCAACTCGGCTTCCAGCGACTTGATGCGTGCCGTGATGTTCGACGGCACGCAATGCAACAGCTCAGCCGCTCGGGCGATGCTGCCGGCGTCGGCAACGGTTTTGAACATGCGAATCTGCGCCAATTCCATACATCACCCAAAGTGAACAATTGACGCAGTATAAGTCAGTTGTGGCGAACGGTTAGCCTTCCGATACTCGGTGCATAAACCCACCGGTGACCGACCATGAAGCCCTCCACCCAGACCCTCAAAATTCTCCTGGCCATGGCGTTTGTCGTCGCCTGCTGGGGATACTCGCCGACCGGCATTCACATCGGATTGCAGGCCTATGACCCCGGTCATCTGGCGCTGCTGCGCTTTCTGATCGCGTCGGTGTTCATGGCAATCGTCGCCGCGTTCAAAGGCATCAGTTTGCCGAAGCTTGGCGATCTGCCGCTGCTGTTGGTCCTCGGTTTCTTTGCTGTGAGCCTGCACCACGTCGCTCTGAACATCGGCCAGCAAAGTGTCAGTGCCGGCGCGTCCAGTGTATTGGCGCAATCGACGCCGTTGTTCAGCACCTTGCTGGCTCGGTTCGTGTTCAAGGATCGGGTCAGCGCTTGGCGCTGGGGTTGTGTTTTGTTGGGATTGATCGGCGTGGTGATTGTGGTGGCCGGTGATCGTGGACTGGGCAGCATGGATGCGCACGGTTTGCTGATCTTGCTGGCGGCGGTGTCGTGGAGTTTTTACTTCGCACTTCAGAAGCATCACTCCGGGCGCTACAACGGCTTGACGCTGGTCTGTTACACGGTCTGGTCAGGCACCGCACTGCTGCTGATTTATTTGCCGGGGTTGGCCGGCAAGGTCGTCAGTGCACCGATGCCTGTGCAATGGGCAGTGTTGGCATTGGGCGTGTTTCCCAGCGCCCTCGCCTACCTGGCCTGGGCGTTTGTGCTGGCTCACCTAGATTTGAGTCGGGCGACGATGACGCTGTACCTGATTCCGCCGATGGCGATGGTCATTGCGGCTTTTGCCTTGGGTGAACAGCCGACGGTGATGGTCGGGATCGGCGCGGTTGTGGTGCTGATCAGTGTGCTGGCGTTGAATCTGGAGCGGCGTCCTACGGTCATCGCGACCAGCCTGCCCGGCCATCGCTGACGGTTCAATAAAAAACCCGGCACATTGGCCGGGTTCTTTTTATCGCCTGTCATCGGATAAAGGGGTTGGCTCATCTGCTGGCGGAACGTCTTCGTCTGCGGCCGGATCCTTCCAGTCTTCAGGTCGATCAGCGTCGGCGGCAGCCGGGTCCAGCGAAGGGTCCCTGCCGGGCGGAGCATCGTCATCTAGCGCCGGCTCGTCGGTGCCGGGCATAGGTCTGGTCGGGTCGGTATTGGGTGTTCCACCCTGGAACATTGAGTCGTTAGCCATGACGCACCTCACTAATGAGGTCCAGCAAATCTGGGCCGTACTCGTTGGAATCGAGCGCCTGAATGGCGTGCTATCGACTAGACAAACGGTCGTCAGGCGCCGCCCGAAAACCGGTCTCGGCTGTTCGTCAGGTGCAGCCACATCGCGGCGCGCGCCGCGTCCGGGTCTTGCCGTTTGATTGCATTGAGAATCGCCTCGTGTTCGAGGTTGGCCAGTTGCCCGAGCTTGCTCAAATCCACCGCGCCACGCTCTGCGGCGTTGACCCGGGTCCGCGGAATCATGGCACTGCCCAGGTGCTGCATGATTTCGGTGAAACACACGTTGCCGGTGGCTTCGGCGATCAGCAGGTGGAAGCGCTTGTCGGCCTCGACGCAGCTGTCGTTGTTGGTGAGCAGGCTTTGATAGTCATCGAGTGCTTCGCGCATCTGCATCAACTGATGATCGGTGCGACGGCTCGCTGCCAGCGCGGCGGCCTGGGTTTCCAGGCCCATGCGCAACTCCAGAATGCTGCGCACACCCAGCGCGGTGTCGACATTCAATCGCAGCCCCTGCTCCGGTGCGCGCTCGATCACAAAGGTGCCGATGCCGTGCCGGGTTTCCACCAGGCCTGAAGCCTGCAACTTCGAAATCGCTTCACGCACGACCGTGCGACTGACCCCGTGCTCCTGAACAATCGTGTTCTCCGACGGCAGCTTGTCCCCCGGCAACATTTGCCCGAGCAAGATGCTCTGGCTCAGTTTGGCCACCAGGTCATGGGCCAGGTTGTGGGTGCGCTTGCGGGCAGGGGCGTCGAGGTCTTCTTGCATGGCGATCATCCGGAAGCAGGGCTAACGGAATCGTAGCACTGCGCTCGGCTGGAATCCCCAAGAAAACAACGCTTAACTTGTATGACAACACTCAACACTTGGACGTAAATTGCCTTCCCACAAGACGCAACAAAACCGAAAATGAACAACAAGCCCGAACAAAAGCGCCATTTTGTTGGATATAAGCGCTTGCAGGACGAAAAAAGCTAGTTGTATGATGTCTATCAACACAGCAACATCCAGCCACACCCCGCATAAAAATAATCAGTGGGAGAAAACCAAGTGAATACATCCATATCCGGGATGCACGATGGCGCCGATTCGGTCCTGAAGTCCGCCATCTCGAAAGTGAAACGCCACGTTCTGCCGCTGTTCGTCATCATGTTCATCGTCAACTACATTGACCGCGTGAACATCGGCTTCGTCCGCGCCCACATGGAGCAGGACCTGGGGATCGGCGCTGCCGCCTACGGCCTCGGCGCCGGCCTGTTCTTCATCGGTTACGCGCTGTTCGAAGTCCCCTCCAACATGCTTCTGCAAAAAGTCGGCGCACGCATCTGGCTGACCCGCATCATGCTGACCTGGGGCCTGGTCGCCGCCGGCATGGCCTTCATCCAGAACGAAACCCACTTCTACATCCTGCGATTCCTGCTGGGCGTGGCCGAAGCCGGTTTCTTTCCCGGGGTGATTTACTACTTCACGCGCTGGCTGCCAGGCGTTGAGCGCGGCAAGGCGATTGCGATTTTTCTCAGCGGTTCGGCCATCGCTTCGCTGATCTCCGGTCCGTTATCCGGGCTGCTGTTGCAGATCAGCGGATTCGGGATGCACGGCTGGCAATGGATGTATTTCATTGAGGGGATGTTTTCAGTCGGGCTGTGCGTGTTCGTGTGGTTCTGGCTGGACTCCAAACCCCACGATGCCAAATGGCTGACCCGCGCCGAGCAAGATGCGCTGGTCAAAGCCATCGATGACGAACAACTGGCCCGCGAAGCGGCGACACCGATCAAGCCATCGCTGGGCACGCTGCTCAAGGATCGCCAGATCATCCTGTTCTGCCTGATCTACTTCTTCATCCAGCTGACCATTTATGCCGCGACCTTCTGGCTGCCGAGCATCATCAAGAAGATGGGCGACCTCAGCGACATTCAGGTCGGGCTGTTCAACTCGATCCCGTGGTTGCTGTCGATCGTCGGCATGTACGCCTTCGCTTCGCTGTCGGCCAAATGGAAAAACCAGCAAGCCTGGGTCGCCGCTGCGCTGCTGATCGCGGCGGCCGGGATGTTCATGTCCACCACCGGTGGGCCGATTTTTGCCTTCGTTGCGATCTGCTTCGCGGCGCTGGGTTTCAAGTCCGCGTCGTCGCTGTTCTGGCCAATCCCTCAGGCCTATCTGGATGCGCGGATCGCGGCGGGCGTGATCGCGCTGATCAACTCGGTGGGCAACCTTGGCGGCTTCGTTGCACCGACCACGTTCGGCCTGCTCGAAGAGCACACCGGCTCCATTCAGGGTGGGCTGTATGGCCTGGCCGCGACGTCAATCATCGCTGCGATCATCGTCTTCGCCGCGCGCAATATACCGAAAACTGCACCAGCCGTTGCACTGGGCAAACCAGCGCCCAATCACGTCTGAACCTCTGTTTTGAAGGACAAGAAAATGAACCCACAAGACACCGCAAAAGCGCCGATCATCACCAGCATGCAGGTGGTTCCGGTGGCCGGTCACGACGGCATGCTGCTCAATCTGAGTGGCGCCCACGGCCCGTTTTTCACCCGCAATATCGTGATCCTCAAGGACAACGCCGGTCACACCGGGGTCGGCGAAGTGCCGGGTGGCGAGCGTATTCGCCAGACGCTGGAAGATGCACGAAGCCTGGTGGTTGGCAGCCCGATTGGCACGTATCAGAAGATCCTCAATCAGGTGCGCCAGACCTTCGCCGAGCGTGATGCCGGCGGTCGCGGCTTGCAGACGTTCGACCTGCGCATCACCATCCACGCAGTCACCGGACTGGAAGCCGCCCTCCTCGACTTGCTCGGTCAGCACCTGGACGTGCCGGTTGCGGCCCTGCTGGGCGAAGGCCAGCAGCGCGATGAAGTGAAGATGCTCGGTTATCTGTTTTATGTCGGTGATTGCAACGAAACCGATCTGGTCTACCGCAGCGAACCGGACGCCGACAACGACTGGTTTCGTGTACGCCACGAGAAAGCCATGACCGCCGACGCCGTGGTGCGCCTGGCCGAGGCCGCGCACGCCCGTTACGGCTTCAAGGACTTCAAACTCAAGGGCGGCGTGCTCAGCGGCGACGAGGAAATCGAAGCTGTCACCGCGTTGGCCGGACGCTTTCCCGATGCACGCATTACGCTCGATCCGAATGGTGCGTGGTCACTCAAGGAAGCCATTCGACTGTGCCGCGATCAGCATCACGTGCTCGCTTACGCCGAAGACCCGTGCGGGGCGGAAAACGGCTATTCGGGTCGTGAAGTGATGGCTGAGTTCCGCCGCGCCACGGGCCTGAAAACCGCGACCAACATGATCGCCACCGACTGGCGGGAAATGGGCCATGCGATCCAGTTGCAATCGGTTGATATCCCTTTGGCTGACCCGCATTTCTGGACCATGCAGGGCTCGGTTCGTGTGGCGCAGATGTGCCACGAATGGGGCCTGACCTGGGGCTCGCACTCCAACAACCACTTCGATATTTCCCTGGCGATGTTCACCCATGTCGCGGCGGCTGCGCCCGGTGAAATCACCGCCATCGACACGCACTGGATCTGGCAGGACGGTCAGCGCCTGACCAAGGCTCCGCTGCAAATCGTCGGTGGTTGCGTGCAGGTGCCAAAGAAACCGGGGTTGGGGGTTGGGCTGGATCTGGATCAGTTGGCCAAGGCCCATGAGTTGTACAAAGGCATGGGACTGGGCGCCCGGGATGACAGCGTGGCGATGCAGTTTCTGATTCCGGGTTGGACGTTTGATAACAAGCGGCCGTGTCTGGTGCGCTAAACCCTTCGAAACGCCTCATTCTCTGTGGGAGCGGCGGTGCGGCGATCCGACTTGCCCGCGATGAGGGACTGACATTCAACATTGATGTTGACTGACAGGCCGCCATCGCGGGCAAGCCCGCTCCCACAGGTTTTTTCTATCAGCCCGAAGCTTGCAGCAGCCACTCCTTGAACATCGTCATCGCCGACGTTTCGGGGCGCGATTGCAAGCGGGTCAGCCAATAGCAGCCGGTGGTGATGCCGATGTCGAACGGTTGCTCGATCGCACCCGCCGCCAGTTGCCGGGCGAACATCAGCGGCGGCGCCAAGGCAATGCCCGCGCCCTGCAACGCAGCCTCCATCATGGCGAGCGATGAGTCGAAGACGATGCTCTTGGGCGGCGGTGTGTTGGCCGGCAACCCGGCGGCTAGAAACCACTCGGGCCACTCATCTGTGCGGTAGGAACGCAACAGCGTCTGCTTGAGCAGGTCGACAGGTTCTTGCAACTGCCCGGCTATTTCCGGAACGCAGAGCACCGACAACGGCGCTTCAATCAGCTTTAAAGCCTCGATCCCGTGCCAGGCGCCGGCGCCGAATCGGATGGCGTAATCCAGCCCTTCTGCGGCCACGTCCACCCGGTTGTTGTTGGTCGACAGGCGCAAATCTATGTACGGATGTTTCGACTGGAAGTCCGCCAGCCGCGGCAACAGCCAACCCACCGCAAACGTCCCCACGGCACCCACGGTCACCACTTCACGAAAATGTCCGCCCTCGAATCGCTCAAGGGTTTCGGCAATCCGGTCGAAGGACTCGCGCAATACCGGCAGCAAGGTTTCGCCTTCACTGGTCAGCATCAGGCCGCGGGGCAAGCGTTTGAACAGCGTCACGTTAAGCTGGGCTTCAAGGCTTTTGACTTGATGACTGACGGCGGCCGGCGTAACGAACAACTCCACGGCCGCCCGAGTGAAGCTCAAATGGCGTGCGGAAGCCTCGAAGGCGCGCAGTGCATTCAGCGGCAGATGAGGACGAATCATGCCCACTCCCAAATTTTTCTAATGGCTAACCCGAAATATCGTCGTTTGTCGATTGTCGATTGTCGCCCGACTGCCTAGATTTGGCGCGCCCGTCAGCCGTCCGGCTCTGAATCCGTTCGGAGTGTAGCGGGTAAAGTAATGGCAACTCATGGAGAGTGGTTCCAATCATGTACAAATTTCATCTGCCAAGACTTGCGTCCTTCAGCGCTTTCGCCTTATTGCTAGGTGCAAGTCACTGTATGGCCGCAACAAAATCCGACGATCAACTCGACGCCTTGGTGAAAGCCGCCATCGGGCCGGTCATGCAGCAACAGAATATCCTTGGCGTCGCGGTCGCGATCACCCTGAATGGCCAGCAGCATTACTTTAACTACGGCGTGGCCTCGAAAGAGGACGGTAAACCGGTCAGTAAAGACACCCTTTTCGAAATCGGCTCGGTGAGTAAAACCTTCGCCACCACGCTGACTGCCTACGCCCAGGCCAGTGGCAAACTGTCTTTGTCTGACCGGGTCAGCCAGGTTTGGCCTGAGTTGAAAGGCAGTGCGTTCGACAGCATCAGCGTGTTGCAACTCGGCACTTACACCGCTGGCGGGCTGCCGCTGCAGTTCCCGGACGAGGCCGATCATCCAGACAAAATGCTCGCCTACTTCAAACAGTGGAAACCTGTGTATGCAGCGGGCACCCACCGCCAGTATTCGAACCCCAGTCTCGGGCTGTCCGGTTATCTGGCGGCCAAAAGCATGGGCCAGCCGTTCGATGAGTTGATGGGAAAAACCCTGCTGCCGAAACTTGGACTCAAGCACACCTACCTCAAGGTGCCGCAGGACCAGATGGAGCTTTACGCTCAGGGTTATGGCAAGGATGGCAAACCGGTGCGGGTGAGCCCGGGGGCGCTGGATTCGGAAGCGTACGGTGTGAAAACCAGCGCTGCGGATTTGCTTCGTTATGTTGAAGCCAACCTCAAACCGGCGACGCTGGAAAAGCCATTGCAGCAAGCGATTGCCCTTACTCACACCGGTTACTACACCGTGGGTGAGATGACGCAAGGGTTGGGCTGGGAGCTCTACAACTATCCGGTCAGCCTCGATACGTTGCTCAATGGCAACTCGACTGAAATGGCGATGGAGGCTCATAAAGTCCAGTGGCTGAATCCGCCGCAACCTGCAAAAGACACGGCATGGTTCAACAAGACCGGGTCGACGGGTGGTTTCGGCGCTTATGTCGCGTTCGTGCCTTCGAAAGATATCGGTATCGTGATTCTGGCGAACAAGAATTACCCGAATCCGGAGCGAATCAAGATTGCTCACAAGATATTGAGTGCCCTGACTGAATAACCTATAGCAACTCGATCCCCCTGTAGCAGCTGTCGAGCCTGCGAGGCTGCGTTCGGCTGCGCAGCAGTCGTGATCCGGCTAATGAGGTTTATCTATAAAACTGCGGTTGCAGGATCTACGACTGCTGCGCAGCCGAACGCAGCCTCGCAGGCTCGACAGCTGCTACAAATATCGTTCGGGCAATAAAAATGGGCGGCCTCCTTTGAGGTCGCCCATTGTCGTTATTCCGTCAGCTCAATGCCGGGTCGGTGTCTGAGGGTCGGGCACATCGTTCCTCGGATCAAGATTGTCCCGAGCCTGATTCACCAACAACTCCGCAATCCCGGCCAACTGCTGAATCGCCCCGAGCATGGCTCGGTTCGAGCCATCCAGCTTGACGGCAAAATTCACAATCACGGCATTCAGGGAAGCCAGGGTTTCGCTGGCCTGATGCAACAGGGTGATGGTGTCGACGCCGGGGGCAATCGCGAAGATCTGTTTGATCGGGACGGAACACCTGGGCTTGCGCACACCAATGCTGGTGTCGCGCCCGGCCGTATCGCCAAGCCGAACGAGCTTCAGGTGGCTGGCATCGGTTGGGCGTTGCGCATCATTTTTGCCGAACTTCTTCATAGACGAGGCTCCTTTCTGGCCATTGGTATTGTTCGTCCCTGGATCCCTCAGTGTTGCGGACTCCCACGTCCGACCGCGAGTTTTGCGGTGGCTGACAAAGGCTAACGGTGCGCTCTGACAGAAACCAGTTCATGAAATCCGACAGGACTTGCAGGAAATTTCCGAGACCAATGAAATCAGTACATCACCCCACGGTACACCCGGTTTTTTTTTGTAGCAGCTGTCGAGCAGCGCGAGGCTGCGTTCGAGCACGAAGCGGTCGCAATCCAGAGAATGCGGTTTGCCTGAAAGCAAGCAGTTGCAGGTTTTACGACTGCTGCGCAGCCGGACGCAGGCTGCGCCAGCTGCTACACGGGGATCTTCAATCGTCCGGCATTTCCGGGGGCTTGGCGGGTTTCGCCGGTTTACCCGGTTTTGCGCCCTTGGTACCTGTAGCGGCCGGTTCGGCGACGACGGGCGTTACGACCGTCGGCGGTGCGGCTTCTTTCTCGGTCGCTGGCAGGGCGTCGATGGTGTCGAAGATTTTCTTCAAATCGACCGACTTTGATTCATCCCCCGAACTCTCGAACTTCTTCTCGCCGTCCTTGCCCACCAGGATGACTTTGGGCAACGCCCCCGCGCCGAGTTTCAACGAGCGGATCAATGCCATGGTGTCCTGTGGGCCGAGGTCCTTGCCGTCGAGCTGACCGGACATGTTCAGCACCGTGTACACCCTGATGTTGCGCTGGGCGATACCTTCCTTGTTGGCCGGATCGTTCAGCGCATTTTTCAGGCCCACCCAGACCGGGTTACCGGTGTTGGGAGCAATCACAATCAGTGGTCGGGCCCGGCCCTTGTCGATGTCCAGAGGTGAGCCGTTTTCGGCGGCGAGCAAGGGGCCGGCGAAAGCCAGCAACGTAGTCAGGGTCAAAGACCTGATGAGCATGCGCATCTCCTTTTGATATCCACGCTCTAATGATTGCGCATCGCGGCGATCGTTCCGGGTGACGCACCGCAATTGTGTTCCGCCTTGACCCAAGCTTAGGTCAGGGCGGTCATTGCGCAACAGGGTGAGCTAATCTCATCGCTCATAACGAGCCGCCTGATCCGCCGTGAGGACCCCGCCATGAGCGCTCAGTTGAACCACACCATTGTCTGGTGCCGAGACAAGCAGATCTCGGCCCATTACCTTGCCGAGATCCTCGGCCTGCCCGGTCCCGAGCCGTTCGGGCCGATGCTGATCGTCAAGCTCGACAATGACGTGTCGCTGGATTTCTACGACAACGACCCGCCGATTGTTTCCCAGCACTACGCGTTTTTGATCGACGAGGATGATTTCGATGCGGCCTTCGCGCGCCTGCAAGCGCGCAAGCAGTCCTGGTGGGCTGATCCCGGCAAGCAACGGCCCAACGAGATCAACGATTACGGCGGTGGCCGAAGGGTTTATTTCGATGACCCGGACGGGCACCTGCTGGAGATTCTCACGCGTCCTTGAGGCTGGGAGCCGTGCCGGTTCAAAACGCCAGTTTGTAGCCGATCAGCACCAGCATCGTGGCCAGGCACGGGCGCAATACTTCGTCGGAGATGCGACCGGTCAAATGGCTGCCCAGGTAAATCCCCGGCAGCGAACCGATCAGCAAGTAACCCAGCACGTGCCAATCCATGTTGCCCATGCTCGCATGGCCCAGGCCGGCGACCAGAGTCAGGGGAACGGCGTGGGCGATTTCCGTGCCGACGAGGCGCCGCGTCGGCAGCAGCGGATAGAGGATGAACAGCGCCACAGTGCCGAGGGCGCCGGCACCAATCGAGGTCAGCGCGACCATGGTGCCGAGGACCAGGCCAGTGATGACCGTCAGGACATTCAGCCGCGAACCGCTGGGATTGTATTGGCCGCCCGCTCGTTTGTGGGCGAAATCGAGCAGGCGTTTCTTGAAGAAAATCGCCAGTGCCGTGGCAAACAACACAAAGCCCAGCGCCTGTTTGATGACGGCGTTCATCGCATCGGGGGAAGTCTGCAAACTGCTGAGGAACCACAGCGTCAGTGCTACCGCCGGCACGCTGCCGAGGGTCAGCCAGCCGGTAATTGCCCAGTCGATGTTGTTGTTCTTGCGATGCACCAGCACACCGCTGGATTTGGTAATGGCCGCGTACAGCAAGTCGGTGCCCACCGCCGTGGCCGGGTTGATACCGAACCAGAGCAGAATCGGGGTCATCAACGAACCACCGCCCACGCCGGTCATGCCGACGATGAAGCCCACGACCAATCCTGCTACCACCAACCCGAAGTTAACGAAATCCATTAACACGCCCGCACAAAACGCATGAAAAAACTGGCCCGCAGCATAGCGATTTTTCTTATAACCACTTATATCGATGCGGACTATCGTTATTCCACAACACGCCATTCTCTCTGTATGAACTTAATTTCCTGTGGGAGCGAGCTTGCTCGCGATGAGGCCGTTTCATCCAGCAATGATGTTGCCTGATACACCGCCATCGCGAGCAAGCTCGCTCCCACAGGGGATGTGCTGGTGAGGCGGATCTACTGCACCGGCAAGAAATTCAAAAACAGCAAGCTCTGCGCATAGTTCAGGCCGATCCGCCGGTAGCGCTCATCCAGCATCTGCGTCAGCAGGTCCAGCCGCGCGACGATCTTGCCGAACTCCACGGCAAAACTCAGGTTGCTGCCCTCCTCGGAAATTTCGTTGGAGAACAGCAAGGGTTCGCCGTGTTTATTTTGCCGCTGGCTCAGGATCCAGGTGGCTTTCTCGATGTTGCGGGCGGCGTTGCTGACGAAGGTCGGGTTGATCGCATCGGTCATGTAGAACTCAAGACGATTGCCGTGGGCCGTGACCAGCATGCTGCCGATGGCATAGATAAAGGCGCCGACCCGGTCGCCGAGAAACTCCGGGCTCATGGCATAACTCAGCGCCGCCAGGTCTTTCTTGCCACCGAGGGTGGGCAACGGCTGTTGTTGTTCGATGGCCAGGCGCACTTGCTTTCCTGCGGTGCGGGCGTCGAGGAAGCCGGACTTTTTCAACTCGTCCGGGTTGCGCAGGTAGAGCTTGCTCATCAGCAAGTAGAGGCTGTCGAGGTTGTCGCGCATCGCCAGGGTCGCC
Source organism: Pseudomonas sp. RT6P73 (assembly GCF_054897715.1). Taxonomy (NCBI): domain Bacteria; kingdom Pseudomonadati; phylum Pseudomonadota; class Gammaproteobacteria; order Pseudomonadales; family Pseudomonadaceae; genus Pseudomonas; species Pseudomonas sp. RT6P73. The sequence continues at coordinate 3,618,293 of NZ_JBUBUV010000002.1, forward strand.
ATGCGGTCGACGCTGGTCTGGAGGAATTCCTGGGGCCTGCCTTCACGAAACTGGCTGACGATGTCGCTGCCCTGTTGCTGGCTGCAACCGCTGGCGAAGAGCATCGACAGGCTGGCCAGCAGCAGGCATTGGCGACGTATTGACGACGTGAAGCAGGGTAAAACTCGAGCCATGGATGCTTGAACTTGGGTGTTGGCCGACGGTGGGGATCGCCGCAGGCTGGCCAAGGATAGAGCCGCCAAAGCTGAAAAAGTGCAGTGCCGACTGATCACCGGCCTCATTTTGTAGCAGCTGCCGAGCAGCGCGAGGCTGCGTTCGGCTGCGAAGCAGTCGTCAATTCAGGTACTGCGGTCTAACAGGTAAACCGCGCGCACAGGATTTACAACTGCTTCGCAGCCGAACGCAGCCTCGCGCTGCTCGGCAGCTGCTACAAAGCCCGGGCATTTAGTCATACTTTTAATGGTTTTTATCGAACAATCAGCTATAAATCTTCTAAAGTTGAATATTTAGTATGACTACTAGATATTTTACTGCCCTATGAAAACAACAATAAGGAAGGTCAACCATGCTGCAATCCCGACACCTGCTCTCTGGCCTTGGACTGTCCCTGATGATCGCCACCCTCCCCACTCAAGCAGCTGGCCTGTCCAGCGAACACAAAGCGTTCGGCAAGACCAACGACGGCACACCCGTCGAGCAATACGTCCTGCGCAACAGCCATGGCCTGCAAGCCACGATCATTACTTACGGCGGTATTTTGCAGTCGCTGAAGGTGCCGGACAAAAACGGCAAGCTCGACGACGTGGTGCTGGGTTTTGACGACGTTCAGGGTTATCAGAGCGGCACCGCGTACTTTGGCGCGACCATCGGGCGTTTCGGCAATCGCCTGGCCAACGGCGCGTTCGAACTGGACGGCAAGCGTTATCAAGTGCCGCTCAATGACGGTTCCAACTCGCTGCACGGCGGCCCGCAGGGGTTTGACAAACATGTGTGGAAAGCTCAGCCGAGCAAAGGCAAGGATTCGGTGGGCGTGACCCTGACGTACCTGTCGGCGGACGGCGAAATGGGGTTCCCCGGCAACCTCAAAGCCGAGGTGACCTACAGCCTCACCGAGAACGATGAGTTGCGCATCGAGTACAAGGCCAGCACCGATAAACCGACCGTGCTGAACCTGACCAACCACAGCTATTTCAACCTCGCCGGCGCGGGTAACGGTGATGTGCTGAAACAGCTCGTGACCCTGCATTCGACCCACTACACACCGGTCACCGCCAAGCTGATCCCGACCGGCGAACTGGCCCCGGTCGCCGGTACGCCAATGGACTTCACGCAGCCCACCGCCATCGGTAAAAACATCAGGGCCGATCACCCGCAACTGAAATTCGCCGAGCCCAAACAGGGTGGCTTCGATTTCAACTGGGCACTGGACGCCAAGGGTGACGTGGGCAAACTGGCCGCCGATGTCAGCGACCCACTCTCGGGGCGCCGCTTGCAGCTTTACACCACCGAACCCGGCGTGCAGTTCTACACCAGCAACTTCCTCGACGGCACGGTCAAGGGCAAGGGCGGCAAGGTTTATCCACATTGGGGCGCGTTTACCCTGGAGACTCAGCACTACCCCGACTCGCCGAACCAGCCGAACTTCCCATCTACGCGACTTGATCCGGGCAAGACTTATACCCAGAGCACCGTGCTGAAATTTTCTGCTAACTAACCATCCGACATCGCGCGGCCATGTAGCAGCTGCCGAGCAGCGCGAGGCTGCGTTCGGCTGCGGAGCAGTCGTAAAAATCAGGCAACCGGTTCTTTCAGGAAAACCGCGTAAACCGGGTTTACGACTGCTCCGCAGCCGAACGCAGCCTCGCGCTGCTCGGCAGCTGCTACCACACGTCTACGGAACCACCGAGGTATTTTGCTGCCAACTAATGAGCACTTATCGATTCGGAATAAGGAGGTTTTCATGCGGACCCTCGAATTGGCCGGCGTCAACGTATCGGTCATCGGCCAAGGCACCTGGCGCATGGGCGAAGATCCATCGCAACACCGCCAGGAAGTCGCCGCGCTGCGCCTGGGCATCGAGTTGGGCATGACCCTGATCGACACCGCGGAGATGTACGCCGAAGGCGGCGCGGAGCAAGTGCTGGGTGAAGCCATCGCTGGTCTGCGCGACAAGGTTTTCCTGGTCAGCAAGGTCTACCCGCACAACGCCAGCCGCAAAGGCATCCCCCAGGCCTGCGAACGCAGCCTGCGGCGTCTGAATACCGATTACATCGATTTATACCTGCTGCATTGGCGAGGCCAGTATCCGCTTGAAGAAACCGTCGAAGCCTTCGAACGCCTGCGTGAAGACGGCAAGATCGGCCGTTGGGGCGTGTCCAACTTCGACGTCGATGACCTGGAAGAATTGAACTCACCCGCCTGCGCCACCAATCAGGTGCTGTACAACCTGGAAGAGCGCGGCATCGAATTTGACCTGCTGCCATGGTGCCAACAGCACCAGCAGCCGTTGATGGCATACTGTCCCATCGGTCAGGGAGGAACGATGCTGGCCCATCCGGCACTCAAACAGATTGCCGCCCGTCACACCGTGACGCCGGCTCAGGTAGCACTGGCATGGATTCTGCGACAGACGGGCGTGATCGCCATCCCCAAAGCGGTCAAACCTGAACATGTGCAACTGAATGCGCAGGCCGCGCAATTGCGGCTCGAAGACGAGGATCTGAAGGCGCTGGACCACGCGTTTCACGCGCCACAACGAAAGCACCGGTTGGCCATGGTCTGAGCCATCGCGGTACTGTCAGAGGGCTTCTGCATGAGAAGCACTGATCAGCTCGACGCCTTTAATTTGCCGCGTTTTATCCAGGCTCAAGACCCTGTGTACAACCGGGTTCAAGAAGAACTGCGCGCTGGCCACAAACGCAGTCACTGGATGTGGTTCATCTTCCCGCAGTTCGCCGGGTTGGGCGGGAGCGAGATGTCCCGACACTTTGCCATTCGCTCCATCGAGGAAGCCGTGGCTTATTTGAATCATCCGCTGCTGGGTTCACGATTGCGCACCTGCACGCAACTGGTGCTGGACATCGAAAAGAGCACTATTGCAGGGATATTCGGCCATCCCGACGATCTCAAGTTTCACTCCTCCATGACGTTATTCGCCCAAGTGGCGCCCGCAGACAACCTCTTCAACCAGGCGCTGGATCAGTACTTCCACGGCATTCTGGACGACTGGACGCTGGTGCTGCTGGACTCAAAACAGGCCCAGTTGCCCACCAATCAAGGTTGAGAAGTCGTCATCCACGAAGGGCAGAATTGCATCCGCGACCGGCTGCAGTTGTCGGGTGACGTAATGGTCGTAGTCGATGGGCGCGCTGCGAATCTCCAGCGGCTCGGGCCCGGCGACGCTGATCACGTAGCTGATCCAGCCACCATTCTGGTATTGCCGCGGGCGGCCCTGCTGGTCGTTGTAGTCATCGGCGATCCGCGCCGCGCGAACATGGGGCGGCACGTTGCGTTCATAGTCATCCAGGGTACGGCGCAGGCGCTTGCGGTAGATCAGGCGATCATCGAATTCACCGGCCAGGGTTTTGCGCACGTAGTCACGCACGTAATCCTGATACGGCTTGCGATGGAAGATCCGCGAGTACAGCTCCTGCTGGAATTGCCGGGCCAGCGGCGACCAGTCGGTGCGTACGGTTTCCAGTCCCTTGTAGACCATTTCCTCGGTGCCATCGGCGCGGGTGACCAGCCCGGCGTAACGCTTCTTGCTGCCCTCCTCGGCGCCGCGAATGGTCGGCATCAGAAAGCGTTTGTAATGAGTCTCGAACTGCAATTCCAGGGCGCTTTCCAGCCCGTACTCCTGCTGCACATGTTCGCGCCACCACTGGTTGACGTGGTCCACCAGCGCGCGGCCGATCTGCGCGGCTTCTTCCTGGCCGTGGGCGCGACGGAGCCAGACGAAGGTCGAGTCGGTGTCACCGTAAATCACCGTGTGCCCTTGGGCTTCGATCAACTGCCGGGTGCGCAGCATGATCTCGTGGCCGCGCAAGGTGATGGACGAGGCAAGGCGCGTATCGAAGAAGCGACAGCCGCTGGAACCGAGCACGCCATAGAAGGCGTTCATGATGATTTTCAGTGCTTGCGACAGCGGCGCATTGTGTTCGCGCTTGGCAGTCTCGCGGCCTTCGGCCACACGAGCGACGATCGCCGGCAGGCAATGCCGGGTCCTGGAAAAACGCGCGCCACGGAAACCCGGCACGGACTCGCTGTCGTCGGGATGCTGCAAGCCTTCGATCAGCCCGACCGGGTCGATCAGAAAGGTGCGAATAATCGACGGATAGAGGCTTTTGTAGTCGAGCACCAGGACCGACTCGTACAACCCGGGTTGCGAGTCCATGACAAAACCGCCGGGGCTGGCCTGCGCGGGCTTGTTCCCAAGATTGGGCGCCACGAAGCCCTGGCGGTGCATCAGCGGCATGTAAAGGTGCGTGAACGCGGCCACCGAACCGCCGCTGCGGTCTGCCGGCAAACCGGTGACGCTGGCGCGCTCCAGCAGGAAGGTCAGCAGTTCGGTCTTGGCGAAAATCCGCGTCACCAGTTCGCAGTCCTTGAGGTTGTACGTGGCGAGCGCCGGTTTGTCCTCGGCGAACATGCGGTTGATTTCGTCCATGCGCTGATACGGCGTGCTGATTGCCTTGCCCTCGCCGAGCAGGGTTTGCGCGACGTTTTCCAGGCTGAACGAAGGAAAGCTCCAGGTCGCCGAGCGCAGGGATTCGATGCCGTCGATGATCAACCGGCCGGCGGCCGAGGCGAAGTAATGGTTGCGGCTGCCGTGTTCGCGCCATTGCATTTCTTCGCCGCCACGCCCCAGTTTCAGCGGTACGCCCAGCTGCCGGGCGTGTTGGTGCAGCACACGCAGGTCGAACTGCACGACATTCCAGCCGATGATCGCGTCGGGGTCATGGCGGGCGAACCAGTCGTTGAGCTTTTTCAGCAGCACGGTCCGGGAGTCACAGTATTCGAGCTGGAAATCCACCTCGCTGTCGTCGCCAATCGGCGGGCCAAGCATGTAGACCTGGCGCTCGCCGCAGCCTTCCAGCGCAATGGAATACAACTCGCCCTGAGCGGTGGTTTCGATGTCCAGGGACACCAGCCTGAGGTTGGGCCGGTAGTCGGGGGCCGGTTTCATTTGCGCGTCGAGCAGCAAGCCTTCGGCGCCTGGCGTGCCACCGAACAGGACGGGCGCGGTGATGAAGCGCTCCATCATGTAGCGTTCCGGCGGGCGCACATCGCCTTCGAACATCTCGACGCCTGCTCTGCGCAGCGCGGTTTCCAGGCGCATCAACTGAACATGTTGCTGGCAATACAGGCCGAGTACCGGGCGGTGTTCGAAATCCTGAAGGGCCAATGGTTTTAGCTCGACATTTTTTTCGCCACGCAAAACTGCCTCGGCGTGCTCGCGCTGGGCTGCCGGGATGAAGGCTACCGACGGTTGATGAGGCAGACGGATACGCTGGGGACCGGTGTCGGTCGCCAGCCAGAACTCGACTTGCGTACCGGCCGGGGTGTCGCGCCAATGCCGGGTCAGGACAAAACCCTGCTGTAAATCCACCACTGCAACCTCAAGATTTGATTCAGGCGGCAATTCTACGCGTCATTGCGGGGGATAGCCCCATCGAGAGGTGGACGCACTCCCTGTGGAAGCGAGCCTGCTCGCGATAGCGGACTTTCAGCCAACATCATTCTGAATGTGAAAACGCTACCGCGAGCAGGCTCGCTCCTACAGGGATTGAGTTGAGCCCATTGATCAGGGGATAACTGTGGAATACTTCAGGTTTACCGAAGAAAAACCGCCCAATGACGTTTTTTGAGCGTTATCTGCCGCTTTGCGCCTTGCCCTCAGCGCCTGGGTCTACGATTCTTCAATAACAACGACAACACCTGAGAAACCGCCATGAAAACCGTCGCCCAACTGCTGAAGTTAAAGGCTGAACAGAATCATGAAGTCCACATCATCGCGCCGCATCAAATGGTGCTGGAAGCTCTGATGGTCATGGCCGCGAAAAACGTCGGTGCCTTGCCGGTCGTGAAGAATGGCGAGGTGGTCGGCATCATCAGCGAACGTGATTACGCACGCAAACTCGTGCTCAAGGGCCGCTCCTCCGTCGGTACGCCGGTCGAAGACATCATGGTGTCGCCGGTCATTACCGTGGACACCCATCAAACCGTCGAAACCTGCATGGGCATCATGTCCGACAAACGCCTGCGGCACTTGCCGGTGGTGGAAAACGGGCAGTTGATCGGGTTGTTGTCGATCGGCGACCTTGTCAAGGAAGCCATCGCCGAACAGGCTGAATTGATTCGCCAGTTGGAGCAGTACATTCGCGGCGAGTAATTCGGAAACACCACATATCCCTGTGGGAGCGAGCTTGCTCGCGATGGCGGTGCTCCAGTCACATTGATGTTGAATGTGCTACCGCTATCGCGAGCAAGCTCGCTCCCACAGGGATTGGGGGTTTTCTTAAGATGGCCAATGCCGGGCGAAGACCGGGGCCAATGTGGGGTGGTGGTCGATTCGCGTCAGCCACGCATAAAAACCCGGTCGGGCATTGCGCAGATGCTCGCGACTGCCTGCCCATCGCGTTACAACCGCGGCCAGCACATCCAGCGCGCCGGGCGTCTCGTCGTCCAGGTACAACTCGCCCGAGAACTGATCGGCAAACACCTCCCAGCTCCAGTGCAACCGTCGGCGGGCGCCGGCCATGAGGTTTTCCATGGACGCTGCATCCGCGTCGACTAGCCAGCGCTCGGGGTAATCGATGATGCCGATGGCCGTGTAGCAATTACTGACGATGTAAACCAGGCCGCGAATGGCCTGATCACGCTCGGCTGGCATGGTCGACAGCAAGTTCGACTCAGGAAACGCGAGCCCCAGATGAATCAGGATCGCCGCGCTCTCGGTCAGAATGCTGCCGTCGGGCAGTTGCAGCGTGGGAATCTGCTTGAGCGGGTTGAGCTTCTCCAGCGCTGTGGCGGCCTCGGGAGACGATTCAACGTCGATGAAGCGGTAAGGGATTTCACAGAGTTCGAGTGCGGCCTCTATCGCGGCGGCGCCGGAGTTCTGGTGTCCGTAGAGCTGATACATGATTCGGCCCCCCTGGCGAGACAAGAATATAGTCAGTAGAGGCGCCGCCTGCCGGCCTCGTTCCGTGCCCCTGCGAATATCGTGACGCTGAGCGCTCTAACCCAGTGCCGCAAGCAACTCCGCCGTCGTGACAATCGAATGGGCATAGGTCGGCCCGTTGATCTCATGGGCGGCGTGCATCGCCTCTGCACTGAAGGCCGCCGTGGCATCGCGCACCAGCGTCACGTGATAGCCCAGTTCGGCGGCGAACCGGGAGGTGCTTTCGATGCAGGTATTGGCGAGCATCCCCACCACCACGACCTTGTCGATCCCGTGTTGTTTGAGCAGGTAGTCCAGATCGGTGTTGGCAAAACCGCTCCCACCCCAGTGTTCCTTGACGATCACGTCACCGGACTCGGGCTGGAAGTCCGGGTGCCATTCCCCGCCCCAGGTTCCAGCGGCAAACACTTGCGCATGGCTGGCACCTTGTTGATAGGGGCTGGGGTGTTTCCAGCGCGCCAGTTCATCGGGTTCGGCGCGGTGATGCGGAACGTAGAAAACCTGGATGCCGGCCTTGCGAATGGCCGTCACCACGGTCTTCAGGTTGGCCAGCGTGCCCACGCTGTCAGCCACCGGCTGAGCACGGCCATGAAGTTTGCCGCCCTCGCTGAGGAAGTCGTTGTAAGGATCCACCAGCAGCAGGCCGGTGTGGGCGGGAACATAGGAACTGGCATTCATGATCGACTCCTCAAGGCAAAGGCACGCACCAGCTAACCAGTGTAGAAGCGTCGATCGCCCCGACCGAGGCCATCCGACGACTGAACCATCACGCCCACGTGGGGGGCATCGTTCTACCTATCATTGCCGTCGATGTTCACCATCACCTCAATGAAGTTCTCATAAAAAATCCGCGGCGTAAGATCGGCTCCATACCAAAACAACTACACCCCGGAGCACAAAATCATGAAACGCCAAATCCTTCTCAGCATCGCTTTCTCGGTTTTCGCAGTTAACGCTTTCGCCGCTTCCTCTGCTCACCCGGTTGTCGCTGAAGGCGGCTCGGATCGTCTGATTGAAAGTCGTGTGGCTGAGGGTGGTTCGGATCGTCTGATCGAAAACCGCGTGGCTGAAGGTGGTTCGGATCGTCTGATCGAGAACCGCGTTGCTGAAGGTGGTTCGGATCGTTTGATTGAAAACCGCGTTGCCGAAGGTGGTTCGGATCGTTTGATTGAAAACCGCGTTGCCGAAGGTGGTTCGGATCGTCTGATCGAAAACCGCGTCGCTGAAGGTGGTTCTGACCGTCTGAACGAAAGCCGCGCTGTATAAATGAATGGTTTTACCGCGGTACTCAATGAAAAACCCGGCCTCATCCGCCGGGTTTTTTTACGCCTGCAATCATCGGAAACTAATGCGCCAAGAACGCAGCCTCGTTTCACTCGACAGCTGCTACAAAGGCTTTGCATTCCCCTGTAGCAGCTGTCGAGTGAAACGAGGCTGCGTTCTTTTGATCTTCAATTCCCCTTGGCCATGCATCGCTGATAACGCTCATCGACCCGCTTGGCGAACCACGCTGTCGTGAGTTTTCGGGTGATTTTCGGACTTTGCAGCACGATCCCCGGCAACACCGCCCGAGGCAACGACCGACCTTCCGCCTTCTCCGCCAGGTCGAACACCCGCGTATAAAGTTGGGTGTCCTCGAACTGAAGGTTTTTGCCCTCCTCCAGTTGATCCCGAATGGTCGTATTGCGCATGCCCAATTGCTTGCCAAGGGTGCGCACCGCCAACTCGGTGGTGCCCGGCATGATCGCGTCGTAACGGACCAGATCGCCGTCCAGCGCCAAAGAGATGCCTGACGCACGACTTACCGCGTTCTGAAACGCCGCATTGCGGCTGGCGTACCAACCGGCATTGAAATCGGCGAAGCGATACAGCGGCTTTTTGTAGCTCACCGGGTACCCGAGCAAGTGGGCGATGCCGAAGTACATGCCACCGCGACGGCTGAACACTTCACGGCGGATCGAGCCTTCAACTGAATACGGATAATCCCGCGCCTGTTGCTCGGCGAAGTCGATGCTGACCTGCATCGGCCCACCGGTGTGCACCGGGTTGAGCCCTCCAAACAAGGTCCGCCCCATGGGCACAATGCCGATGAAGTCATCGAAAATGGCGCTGAGTTCTTTTTCGCTGCGCGCCGCATTCAGCCGGTCGCTGTAACTTTTACCGTTGGATGAACTGACCTGCAGTGCACCGCTGACCAGCAGGCTGGGGATATGCACTTTGGCGGCGCGACGGTCGATCTCTTCGCGGGCGATCTTGCCCAGGCCCGGCACGGGTGGGTCGACCTGGAAGGTCGACTCTTGCTCGGTGACCGCAAGTACCGAACACAGGTTTTGCGTGGACGGATAGATGTTCTGCGCGGCAAATGCGGCGTAGATGTCCGTCGCCCAGCCTTGGCGGTCAACGGTTTTGGCCGGCAGCAGGCGCACGATCTCAGCCTTGACCTCGGCGGGTTTGCGGGCCGGCAATTCCTGAGTGCGCTGGGAGCCGCAACCGGCCAGAACCAGCAATGCCGCGACACTCATGATCAATCGATTGGCTTGCATGGTGCTCCATCAACTCTGCTGAACCAGGTTAACCATACGATCAATGGCATGGCGCAGGCTATGACTGCGGCTGAAACGCCCCGTTCCGTAGCAGCTGTCGAGCCTGCGAGGCTGCGTTCGGCTGCGAAGCAGTCGTCAATTCAGGCACTGCGGTCTTTCAGGTAAACCGAGTGCGCAGGATTCACGACTGCTTCGCAGCCGAACGCAGCCTCGCAGGCTCGACAGCTGCTACAGAGCACGCCGCCAGTTGTGTAATGACAAACTGATTGCGCAACGTTACCGAGAAAAACTATCATTCGCGCCTGGAGTCGCATTTGCGCAAGGAGTTCCCGCGCCGTCACTTTCTTTTTTCTCACCGGCGGCGTGCCGTCAGGAATGAAACATGACTACTCCAGCCCGACTCGGCGCCCCTTTTCGCCCGACACTCCTCGCCTTGTTTTGCTCCCTGTCCGTGACTGCCTACGCCGCAACGCCGGCCACCGCCCCCGAAAATGAAGGCAAGTCGCTGGTGCTGGACGAAGTGAACATCAACGCCCTGGCCCCATCCCCTTCTGCCCTGCCCCCGGTGTTTGCCGGCGGTCAGGTGGCGCGCGGCGGGCAACTGGGCGTGTTGGGCAATCAGGACATCATGGACGTGCCGTTCAGCGTCTCGTCCTACACCGAGCAGCTGATCCAGGATCAGCAGGCCGAAACCGTCGGCGACGTGCTGCTCAACGATTCATCGGTGCGCCAGGCCACCGGTTTTGCCAACCAGGCGCAGGTGTTCGTGATTCGCGGCCTGCCGCTCAATGGCGATGACATTTCCTATAACGGCCTGTACGGCGTACTGCCGCGGCAGATTATTTCCACCGATGCGCTGGAACGCGTCGAAGTGTTCAAAGGCCCGAACGCGTTCATCAACGGCGTGACCCCGACCGGTTCCGGCATTGGTGGCGGTGTGAACCTGCAACCCAAACGCGCCGGCGACGTGCCGTTGCGCCGTTTTACCACCGACATCAGCAATGACGGCCGGGTTGGCGAGCACCTGGACATCGGTCAGCGTTTCGGCGAAGACAACCGCTTCGGCGCCCGGATCAACCTCGCCCAGCGCGAAGGCGACACCGCCGTCGACGACGAGAACCAGCGCTCCAAACTGTTCGCGATCGGCCTGGATTATCGCGGGGACGCACTGCGCCTCTCCGGCGACTTCGCTTACCAGAAGCAACGAATCAACGGCGGGCGCAACTCGGTGTTCCTCGGCACCGCGACGCACATCCCGGACGCGCCGTCGGCCGACACCAACTACGCGCCGAAATGGGGCTTCACCGAGATCGAAGACACCTTCGGCATGCTGCGCGCCGAATACGACCTGAACGACAACTGGACTGCCTACGCCGCGGGCGGCGCCAAGCACACCCGTGAAACCGGTCGCTACAACTCGACCACCCTCGTGGGCAACGACGGCACCGCCACCACCACCGGTTCGTTCATTCCCCATGACGAAGACAACAAAAGCGCCATGGCGGGCCTGAACGGTCGCTTCCAGACGGGCCCTGTCAGCCACAAACTCAATTTCGGCCTGGCCGGGATCTGGACCGAGCAGCGCAGCGCCTTCGACTTCGACCTGACCCGCTACCCGAACAACATCTACCACCCGGTTGAAACGCCGGCGCCACAGGGCGGTTTCGATGGCGGCGACCTGCACGACCCGGGCATCACTGGCAAGACCTTCGTGCGCAGCGGTGCGGTGTCCGACACCCTGGGCTTCTTCGATGACCGCCTGCTGCTGACCGTCGGCGTGCGTCGCCAGCAGATGGTGGTTCAAGGCTATGGCTATGCCGACTACGGTTCCGGCAGTCGCACCTCGTCCTATGACGAATCGATCACCACGCCGGTCTACGGCATCGTGTTCAAACCGTGGGACCACGTGTCGTTCTACGCCAACCGGATCGAAGGCCTGGCAAAAGGCCCGACGGCACCGACATCAGCGGGTGGCCGTGTGGTCGTCAATGGCAATGAAGCCTTTGCTCCGGCGCGGTCGAAACAAATCGAAGCCGGTGTGAAAGTCGACATGGGCACCTACGGCGCCAGCCTCGGTGTGTACCGCATCGAGCAACCGGCCGACGGTTTTACACAAGTCGTCGACGCCACCACAGCGGTCTTTGTGCGTGAAGGCGAGCAGGTCAATAAAGGCGTCGAGCTGAACGTCTTCGGCGAGCCGATCGAAGGCCTGCGCCTCATCAGCGGCCTGACCGTGATGGACACCGAACTGAAGAAAACCGCAGGCGGACTCAACGACGGCAATCGCGCCATCGGCGTGCCGACCTTCCAGTTCAACGCCGGCGTGGATTGGGATGTCCCGGGCCTGCAAGGGGTCGCGCTGGACGCACGGATGCTGCGCACCGGCGGTCAATACGCCGATGCCGCAAACAACCTTAGCCTGCCGACCTGGAATCGCTTCGATGCCGGCGCCCGTTATGCCTTCAAAGTCTCGCAGAAAGATGTGACCCTGCGTCTGGGCGTCGACAACCTGACCAACGAAAAATACTGGGAATCGGCACTGGGCGGTTACTTGACCCAGGGCGAACCACGGGTAGCGAAGTTGTCCGGCACCATCGACTTCTGATCACCGCCGCTTAACCAAAAGGCCCCGCAGCTTCACGGCTGTGGGGCCTTTTTCCGTTGGGCGGCCAGCCTTTTCATATCCCCGGGCTGGACCATACTTGAGCCACACACCGAGGAGGAAAGGCTCATGAACCGTAGCGACGTACTGATCGTCGGCGCCGGCCCGACCGGACTGGTACTGGCGCTGTGGCTGAGCAAGCTGGGGATTCGGGTACGGATTATCGACAAGACGTCGGCGCCCGGCACCACGTCGCGGGCACTGGCCGTCCAGGCACGGACGCTGGAGCTTTATCGTCAGCTCGACCTCAGCGATGCCGTAGTGAAGAAAGGTCATCGGGTTGCTGCGGCGAATTTCTGGGTCAAGGGTGAGCCCGTGGCGCGCTTGCCGTTGACCCGCATTGGCGAGGGGCTGACGCCTTACGCGTTTCTCGAGATGTTTCCTCAAGACGAACACGAACAGCTGCTGATAGAACGCCTCGAAGTCTTCGGCATCAAGGTTGAACGCAACACCGAACTGGAGGGTTTCGAGGAAACCGGTGATGGCATCAGCGCAAGGCTGCGTCTGCCCGATGGCCAGCAGGAAATCTGCCAGGCGTGTTATCTGGCGGGTTGCGACGGCGCGCGGTCAGTCGTGCGCAAGACCCTGGACACCGGTTTTCCCGGCGGCACCTACCAGCAGATTTTCTACGTCGCCGATGTGCAGGCTCGCGGGCCGACGTTCAACGGCGAACTGCACCTGGACCTGGATGAGGCGGACTTTCTCGCCGTGTTCCCGTTAGCCGGTGAAGGCCGCGCCCGCTTGATCGGCACCGTGCGTGACGAGCGCGCCGATCGTGCTGAAACCCTCGGGTTTGCCGACGTCAGCAGTCAGGCCATCGAGCATCTGAAGGTGCAGATTGATCAGGTGAACTGGTTCTCGACGTATCGGGTGCATCACCGCGTGGCGGATCACTTTCGCAGCGGTCGCGCGTTTCTATTGGGCGACGCGGCCCACGTCCACAGCCCGGCGGGTGGCCAGGGCATGAACACCGGGATCGGCGATGCCATCAACCTGGCCTGGAAACTGGCGGCGGTCTTGAGCGGCGGCGCCATGCCCACGCTGCTCGACACGTACGAAACCGAACGCATCGCCTTTGCCCGAAAACTGGTGGGCACCACCGACCGGGTGTTCAGCTTCGTCACCGCCGAAGGGCGTATGGCCGATTTGCTGCGCACCCGCCTGGCGCCGTTCCTGATCCCCAAAATGGCATCGTTCGAGGCGTCCCGCGATTTTCTGTTCCGTACCGTGTCGCAGATCACCCTCAACTACCGTGGGACACCGTTGAGCACGGGTGTCGCCGGCCACGTTCATGGCGGCGACCGCCTGCCCTGGGCTCACGACGGTGAGGGGGACAATTTCGAATCGCTGAAATGCCTGACCTGGCAGGTGCAAGTGTATGGCGACACCAGCGACGAAATGATCGCCTGGTGCATCGAGCATCACCTGCCGTTGCACGTGTTCGACTGGCGGCCGGCGTTTGAAGCGGCGGGATTGGGGCATAGCGGCTTTTATCTGTTGCGGCCGGATACGTATGTGGCGATTGCGGACAACTCGGCTGATCCCAAGGTGATTGAGCGGTACTTCAAGGAGCATGGGATCCGGCCATTTTTTGGCAGCCCCTGAGACCACCACATCCCCCTGTGGGAGCGGGCTTGCCCGCGATGGCGTCGTGTCAGTCGACACATGTATTGACCGATACACCGCTATCGCGGGCAAGCCCGCTCCCACAAGGATAGCTGCTGGTCGTCAGATCCCGGCCAGTGCCAGGTCCATCGCAAAGTAGGTGAAGATCAGATCCGCCCCCGCCCGCTTGATCGCCCCCAGGCTTTCACGCACCACGCGATCCTCATCAATTGCCCCGGCCTGTGCGGCGAATTTGATCATCGCGTACTCGCCGCTGACCTGATACGCCGACAGCGGCAAACGCGAAACTTCGCGAATGTCGCGGATGATGTCCAGGTACGCGCCGGCGGGTTTGACCATCAGCGCGTCGGCGCCTTCCTGCTCGTCCATCAGCGACTCGCGCACCGCTTCGCGTCGGTTCATCGGGTTCATCTGGTAGCTTTTGCGGTCGCCTTTGAGCGCGCTGCCGCCAGCTTCGCGGAACGGGCCATAAAGCGCGGAAGCGAATTTGGTCGAATAGGCCATGATCGCAGTCTGGGTGAAACCGGCTTCGTCGAGCGCCCGGCGAATGGCCTGGACCTGCCCGTCCATCGCGGCTGACGGCGCGATCACATCAGCACCCGCCCGAGCCGCCGCCACGGCTTGTTTGCCGAGGTTGATCAGGGTCTGGTCGTTGTCGACTTCATGGTTGTGCATCACGCCACAATGGCCGTGATCGGTGTACTCGCAGAAGCAGGTGTCGGACATCACGATTATCTCCGGCACCGCATCCTTGGCGATGCGCGACATGCGCGACACCAGACCGTTGTCGCTCCAGGTGTCGCTGCCGCTGCTGTCCAGATGGTGGGACACGCCGAACGTCATCACCGACTTGATCCCGGCCCGGGCGTAGCGTTCGATCTCACCGGCCAGTTTCGACTCCGGAATGCGCATCACGCCAGGCATGCTCTTGATCGGTACGAAGTCATCGATTTCTTCCTCGACGAAAATCGGCAGCACCAGGTCGTTCAAGCTGAACTCGGTTTCCTGGAACAGGCTGCGCAGGCTCGCATTGCGGCGCAGACGGCGTGGACGTGCTTCGGGGAACTGACTGGACATGAGGGGTTCCTGCAAAACGGAGGACGAGACGAAAGTCGTAGGGGGCGAAGCTTATGCCCTGAAAGGCGCGAGGCACAAACCTCAAGCGCAGAACAAACCGTTACCGGCTCGGCAATAATCCCCTGCATCGTAAACCTCCGTAGCAGCTGTCGAGCAGCGCGAGGCTGCGTCGGCGGTCTGTCAGGTAGAACTCGTTTGCAGGTTCTACGGCTGCTACGCAGCCGAACGCTGCCTCGCGGTGCTCGACAGCTGCTACAGGGGGCATTGCTTCAGATTAAAGCTGCAGGGTGCCGCTTATGCAGGTCACCACAGCACCGCCAATCCAGATTTCATCCCCCGCCTGCTCCACCTGAATGCGTCCGGCGCGGCCCATGGTCAGGCCCTGGCTGACCACATAAGACGCCGGCGCCAGACCTTCGGCAAGCAACCACTGCGCGATCCCGGCGTTCAGGCTTCCAGTGGCCGGGTCTTCCGGCATGCCGTCGCCGGAGATGAACGCGCGCACTTCAAACTGCGCTTCATCGCCATCACGTTCGGGATTCCATGGCGCGATCACGCCGACGGCCAGGCCAAGCATGAGTGAATGATCCGGTTGCAAATCCAGCACCTGTTGGCGGTCCTCGACCATCACCGCCAGCCAGCCGGCACCATTGTCGACCCACTGGGCCCGGACAATTGCGCCAGGCTCCAACCGCAATCCACGGCGTACGCGTTCGACCACCTCGGCCTCCACCGGCCCTGTCTTGAGCAGTGGCGGCGCGAGAAAGGCCAGCTCCGCGCCTTGCCTGCGGACTCGCACCAGACCGACGCCGCACTCCTGAATGATCTCCTCGCCCTTGGGCACGCCACCGGCCTCAAGCCATGCGTGGCAAGTGCCCAATGTCGGGTGACCGGCGAACGGCAACTCGTTGAGGGTGGTGAAGATCCGTACCCGATAGTCGGCGCGAGGGTCGTGCGGTTCGAGGATGAACGTGGTTTCGCTGAGGTTGGTCCAGGTCGCGAACGCCGCCATGCGTTCATCGCTGAGCTTGTCTGCACCGAATACGACCGCCAACGGATTGCCCTTGAGCGCAACGCGGCTGAAGACATCTACTTGTTTGAAATCGAATGAGCTCATTGCCTGCCTTGGTCTCGAGAAAATCGAAGAGATTTACTTGGGAATTTCCAGCCCGCGGATCACCGCCGGCCGCATCAGGAAGCGCTCCAGCACACGAGTGACGTTGGGGAAATCCTTGATGCCCACCAGATCGCCAGCTTCATAGAAGCCGATCAGGTTGCGCACCCAAGGGAACGTCGCAATGTCGGCGATGGTGTAGCGTTCGCCCATGATCCAGTCGCGCCCTTCCAGCCGCCCATCCAGCACTTCCAGCAGGCGTTTGCTTTCGTCGATGTAACGGTCACGCGGACGTTTGTCCTCGTAGTCCTTGCCGGCAAATTTGTTGAAGAAACCGACTTGGCCGAACATCGGCCCGATGCCGCCCATCTGGAACATCAACCACTGGATCGTCTCGTAACGCGCCGCCGATTCCTGCGCGAGCAACTGGCCACTTTTGTCGGCGAGGTAAATCAGGATCGCCCCGGACTCGAACAACGGCAGGGGTTTGTCATCGGGACCGTGGGGGTCGAGGATCGCCGGGATCTTGTTGTTGGGGTTCAGCGACAGAAACTCGGGGGACATCTGATCGTTGGTGTCGAAGCCCACGCGATGGGGTTCGTAGGGCAGCCCGGTTTCTTCCAGCATGATCGAGACCTTGACGCCGTTGGGGGTCGGCAAGGAATACAGCTGGATCCACTCAGGGTATTGGGCTGGCCATTTTTGAGTGATCGGGAACGCAGACAGATCGGTCATCGAAAGCATCCATGGACAAGGAAAGGGGTTGAGCATAATCCACGATCACCGCCGAATGGTTGAGATCTTTTGATGCTATCAATCTGACTGATGAGCAAGATCAAACGATTCCAGTCTATTGCCGGCGCCTCCCCGTGTACCGTGTCCATAAATCCGCAACATGCTGTCGATAACCTCTGCTCCAACCCATGCAAGGTTATCGGTACATTGCGGCGCACTCGCCGGGATCGAACCAAATGGGCTTCAGAGGACTCTGAGCACTGCCCTTTTGGAAACGGACTGGTCCAACGACATGGAAAACACCCGATGCTGGGAGCTCGCGGTGTAAAGGTTTGTCAGCCTTAACCGAATGCGCTGAAGATCACCTATTCAAATGATGAACCTTTTGAAACTCGTTAATCACTTCAAGCAACGCGCGTATGTCGTCCTGCCCTCCCTGCTGGCGGCGAGCGCGTTGTTTTTGTCGCTGGAGTCCAGCGAAAGCCGCGCCCAACCGGCCGACGGCACCCAGACCCTGGTCTTCCTGCGTCACGCGGAAAAACCCGAAGGCGGCCTGGGCCAGCTCAACTGCCAGGGCCTGAACCGCGCCATCGATCTGGCCACTTTGCTGCCGGAAAAATTCGGCAAGGCCAATTACGTATTTGCCGCCAACCCGACGCGTAATGTCGAGGAAGGCGAACTGGACAATTCCTACAGCTACATCCGTCCCCTGATGACCATCAGCCCCAGCGCCATCAAGCTCGGTCTGCCGGTGAACATCAACTTTTCAGCCAACGACACCAGCGACCTGGCGGATGAATTGCTCCACGACAAGTATCACAACTCGGTCATCTACACAGCCTGGTCGCACGGCTACCTGCCCGAGCTGATCAACAAGGTCGCGGGAGACGCGGTCGGCAAGAAACAGAAGATCACTGAAGACTGGGAGTCCAGCGACTACGACTCACTGTTTGTGCTCACGTTGACCTGGCACAACGGCAAGGCGAGTCTGGTGAGCCACAGTTACAAGCAAGGGCTGGATAATGGGCGGGAGACGTGTCCGACGTAAGCTGAACCCCGGGGTTTATGGCGTCTGTCAGGGCCTCATCGCGAGCAGGCTCGCTCCTACACTGGATCTGTGTCGCACTGAAGATCTAATGTGGGAGCGAGCCTGCTCGCGATGAGGCCAGAAAAACCAACACATTACTGCCGGCTGATCTGCCGCTCGCGCAAGTATTCGAGAACCGCTGTCCGCTCCCCCGCAAACTCAATCCGCGCGCCCTTCTTCTCCCGCTGAAACGCATACATCGGGTCGTAATACTCACGCAGCAACCCTTCGATCCAGCCCCGATGCCCATCCACCGCCCCGCTGTTTGCCTGCTCCGCCAACGCGTCCTCCATCAAGATCAACATCCGCCGGTGCCGTTCACCGCCCAGACGCTTCTGCACGTTATTCAGGCTCTCCAGCAGACGTTCGGAAAACAGCGCAAAACCCTCATCGCCGTGCACGCTGATGAATTCGGCACACAAGTCCACGACGTAGTCGCGCAAGATTCGTTCGACTCGCCCTTGCAGGCTGTCTTCCAGCCAGACCATCGGAAACTGCTGCATGCCCTGAAACAGCGGTAACGGCAACGCACAACTGCCGATCGCGCGGCTCTCGTCTTCCAGCACAAACTGCTCGATGCCGTGGTCGCGTTTCTTCAGCACGTCTACCGCCAGGCGGTTTTCAAAGTCGATATTGGAAGGTTGGCCAGTGGCGCGTTTGCCGAAGCTCGAACCGCGATGATTGGCGTGACCTTCAAGGTCTAGCCCGTTGCTCAGTTGCGTGAGTACCTCGGTCTTGCCGGTGCCGGTCATGCCGCCCAGCAACACGAAATCGCACTGGGCAACGGCCTGATCGACCGTGTCCAGCAAGAAGCTGCGCATGGCCTTGTAGCCGCCACCGACGCGCGGATAGTCAATGCCCGCTTCGTCCTTGAGCCACTGCTGGACGATCTGCGATCGCAAGCCGCCGCGAAAACAATACAAATAACCCTCGGGATGCGCCCGGGCAAAATCGGCCCAGGCCTGGATGCGTTCGGCCTTGATCTCGCCGGAGACCAATTGATGCCCCAGCATGATCGCCGCTTGCTGGCCGTGTTGCTTGTAGCAGGTGCCGATCCGTTGCCGCTCGTGGTCATTCATCAGCGGCAGATTGACCACACCGGGGAAAGCCCCCTTGTGGAATTCGACCGGCGCGCGGGCATCCATCATCGGCCGGTCGTTGAGAAAGATGTCGCGGTAATCGGTGAAGTCGATTGACATCAAAACACCTCGACCGCGTTGGTCTGTCGCTCGACCAGCTCACCGATCGGCTCAAGGGTCAGGCCCAGTTCGGCGGCCACTTTGAGGAACTGCTCGTTGCCTTCCGGCGTGACCGCTACCAGCAGGCCACCGCTGGTCTGCGGATCGCACAGCACCCGTTTATGCAGTTCCTGCACGCGCCCGACCTTGCTGGCGTAGCTGTCGAAATTGCGCAAGGTGCCGCCCGGCACGCAGCCTTGATCGAGGTAATACTCGACTCCCGGCAGGCGCGGCACACGGTTGTATTCGATGCGCGCGGTGACGTTGCTGCCGTCAGCCATTTCCACCAGGTGCCCCAGCAGGCCGAAACCGGTGACGTCGGTCATCGCCGTCACGCCGTCGAGCTTGCCGAAACGGCTGCCGGGTTTGTTCAGGGTGCACATCCAGTCGCGGGCCAGGCCGATGTCGGCCGTGCGCAACTTGCCCTTCTTCTCGGCGGTGGTAAGGATGCCGATGCCCAGTGGTTTGGTGAGGTAAAGCAGGCAGCCGGCGGTGGCGGTGTCGTTGCGCTTCATGTGGCGTTTTTCAACCAGCCCGGTCACGGCCAGGCCGAAGATCGGCTCCGGCGCGTCGATGGAATGCCCACCGGCCAACGGAATGCCCGCCTCGTCACACACCGAACGGCCGCCGCGAATCACTTCCCGGGCAATCTCCGGCGCCAGCACATTCACCGGCCAGCCGAGGATCGCAATCGCCATCAACGGATCGCCGCCCATGGCGTAGATATCGCTGATGGCATTGGTGGCGGCGATGCGACCAAAATCGAACGGGTCGTCGACGATCGGCATAAAGAAGTCGGTGGTCGAGACCACGCCGCGTTCTTCGTCGATCGCGTACACCGCCGCGTCATCGCGCGAGGCGTTGCCGACCCAGAGATTGGGGTCGAGGTTCTGCGCGCCACTGCCGGCCAGAATCACCTCCAGCACCTGAGGCGAAATCTTGCAGCCACACCCTGCGCCGTGGCTGTATTGGGTCAGACGAATCGGCTCGCTCATGGGGGAATAACCTCGTGAAGACAATGGGGGCGAGTCTAGCATTGGCGATCAATGCAAGGCGCAACACCACACGCTTTGTAGCAGCTGCCGAGCAGCGCGAGGCTGCGTTCGGCTGCGAAGCAGTCGTAAATTCAGAGAACGCGGTGCATCAGATAGATCGTGCGTTCAGGTTTTACGACTGCTTCGCAGCCGAACGCAACCTCGCGCTGCTCGGCAGCTGCTACAGAAGCATCAGCCTGCGTACCTGACCGAAACGACAATAAAAACCCTGATTTCGTCGATTTTTCATGGAATTGAAATAATTGGCATCTCTTGTGCAAACGTTTGCGAGCCGCTAATACCGACGTTTTCTCGACATAACCGCGCAAGCCCGAAGAACCGGGCTTTTGATCCGCACGAAAAGGGACTTTTAATGCTCCGCACGTCCAGCCGCGTGACTTGCTCGCGCACTGTTGCTGTTTCCTTGCTGCTGGCCAGCGTTACAGGACTACTCAGCAGCACCGTTTTGGCGCAACCCGCCCCCGCCGAAGAATCCGCACAGGGCGAAACCCTCAGTCCCGAAGCCAGCCCGCCGAAAAAAGGTGCGTACCTGTCGGACTGGTTCAACCAGGACCTGACGGTCATTGGCAGCAAGGACATCAGTTTCGGTCCGCAACCGGCCGACGATATTTACCTGGAATACGAGTATTTCGGGCGCAAGGGGCCGTTCGAGTTATACGGCTACATCGACATTCCGAAGATCTTCGACATCGGCAACAGTCATGACAAAGGCGTGTGGGACCACGGCTCGCCCGTGTTCATGGAGCACGAACCGCGGATCTCCATCGACTATCTGGCCGGCCGCAGCCTGGCCGTCGGGCCGTTCAAAGAATGGTACGTGGCGTTCGACTGGATCTACGACCACGGCAGCAACAGCGCCAACCGCGCCAATACGCTGTACAGCGGCCTGGGCACCGACATCGACACCCACTCGCGAGTCAACCTGTCGGCGAACTTCTACGGGCGTTATCAGTGGGAAAACTACGGCGCCAGCAACGAATATTCGTGGGACGGCTACCGCGCCCAGCTCAAATACATCGTGCCCATCAGCAGCTTCAGCAACGGTGCGTCGCTGACGTACATCGGCTTCACCAACTTCGATTTCGGCTCGGACCTGCACAAGGACAACCCGGCCCGCACCGCCAACGCCACCGTCGCCACCAACGTCTTGCTGTACTCGTTCACTCACTTGCGTTTCACCCTGGTCGGCCGTTATTTCCACAACGGCGGCAACTGGGACGATGGCAGCGAGTTGAATTTCGGCGACGGCGACTTCCGCGCTCGCTCCAATGGCTGGGGTTACTACGCCGGTATCGGCTATCAGTTCTGAGGCGTGTTTGAACCTGGAGGTTTTATGAATGCAATGACGCGTATATCCCTGGCCTGTGCCGCCCTGCTCTCTTCCGCTGCCTGGGCGAGTGAAGCGCCGATCCAGCCGAAAGTGATGCTGATCACCATGTTCGCCCCCGAGGCGCAGAACTGGATCGATCGCCTGGAACTCAAGCAGGAAGTTCGAGTGCCGGGCCTGTCCGCCGAGTACCCGACCATTCGCTGCAATACGCAGCAGGTGTGCCTGATGGTCACCGGCATGGGCCAGACCAACGCCGCCGCTTCGACACTGGCCCTGGCCCTGTCGCCAAAATTCGACCTGCGTAAAAGCTATTTCCTGATCGCCGGGATCGCCGGCATCAGCCCGAAACACGGGACCATCGGCACCGCCGCCTGGGCGCACTATCTGGTGGAGTTCGGCACCCAGTGGGAACTGGACTCACGGGACGCGCCGAAAGACTGGCCGACCGGGTACATCGGCATCAACACCAAAGGCCCGAACGAAAAACCGCCACTGGACTACAAGACCGAAGTCTTCGAACTCAATCCGAAGTTGCAGGCCAAGGCTTTTGCCCTGACTCGCAACGTCGAACTGAGCGAGAGCAAGGAGTCGGCAGCATGGCGCAAGCAGTATCCATCGGCCCCAGCCAATCAGCCGCCGGTGGTGACCCAGTGCGACACGTTGGCGGGCAATACCTGGTTTTCCGGGACGCGTTTGAGTGAGCGTGCGGAGGTCTGGACCAAGCTGCTGACCGACGACAAAGGCGAGTACTGCACGACGCAACAGGAAGACAACTCCACCTACGAAGCCCTGCTGCGGGCAAGCCGCGAGGGGTTGGTGGATGTGCAACGCCTGGCGGTGGTGCGCGCCGGTTCTGATTTTGATCGACCGGCACCGGGCCAGAGCGAAGTGGATAACCTGCTCAAGTATGCGGATCAGGGTGGGTTTGTGCCGGCGCTGGAGAACCTGTATCGGACGGGGAATCCGTTGGTGCAGGAGATTTTGAAGAACTGGTCGGCGTGGGAGAACGGTGTTCCCGAAGCTTGAGTTCGGCTTGAGGACGCCTTCGCGGGCAAGCCTCGCTCCTACAGGGATTGGTGATCACCCGTAGGAGCGAGGCTTGCCCGCGAAGAGGCCAAAACATCCACCATCAATATTGATTACGGCAACAAAATCACCTTGTCACCAGCCCCCTGATTCACCTCGGCATACCGCTCCAACCCCTCCGCCAACGGCGATTCGAACAACCCTTCCGGCAACGGCAACAACCCTTGATCAAAGAACTTGCCGAACTGATCAAGCATCGCCGCACACGCCTGGACGCCGTACAACAACGAATTGATCCCCACCACCGAGCCGCCCTTGCGATACAACGCCAGCGCCGGCAATTGCACCATGCCGTCTACCGGTGCAGCGATGATCGCGATGCGACCGAACGTCGCCAGGGCCGGGACCGAGGCCGGTAGCCAGAAGCCGGTGGTGTCGAAAATCACGTCGGCGCCGCCGGCATACACGGCATTCACCTGCGCTCCCAGGTCTTCCGGTTTATCCAGTTGCAGCGTCTGATACCCCTGCGCCTGCAAATCCTTGACCTGTTCGGGCCGCCGCGCCGCCGCCAGTACTTGAGCGCCACGCACCTTGGCCAACGCCAACGCGGCACTGCCGACCGCCCCGCCGCCGATCACCAACAACCGCGTTTGGGCCGTCACCAGACTGCGCTCCAACGCATCCCACGCCGTGGTGTACGGCACACCGAGGCTGGCGGCCTGGGCGAAGCTCAGATGGGTCGGTTTGAGCGCCACGCCATTGGCCGGCAGTTTGACGAATTGCGCATGGGAGCCATCGGCAAAAAACCCCAATTCACGGCCGGTGCCCCAGACTTCCTGACCGATCAGCGCCTGGGGCCCTTCAACCACCACACCGGCGAAATCCCGGCCGGGAATCCGCGGCAAGGTGGTGTAGGGAAAACGTCCCAGCACGTTCTTCACATCGCTGGGATTAAGGCCGGCCGCCTTGATCTGGACCAGCACTTCATCGGCGCCGGGAACGGGGGTCGGAACATCGACATAGCGCAAGGCCGAGAGGTCGCCGGTCTTGTCGAATTGCAGTGCTTTCATGGGAGTTTCCATCGCATCAAGGAAGGGGTTTCAGGAGACCCAGCCGGCTACAAGTTGCCGGCCCATGGGCCATAACTTTTCGCCAGCGAGCATGCCCAGCAGGCCCACCAGGGCAATGGCCGGTGGGGCGGGAGAACGAAAATCCAGTGCGCCGTAGAGCAGGCCGACGCCCAGACCGATGACCAGCGAGATGAGGTAGCTCATGGCAGACTCCGTGGGCAAACAAGGTATGCCTGAAGTCTAGAGGGAGGCGACGACGGGCATCGGCCAAGTGCTTCTGAATAACGGCCAAAGCGCGGCGGGTGCGATGCAAACCTGTAGCAGCTGGCGAAGCCTGCGTTCGGCTGCGTAGCAGTCGTAAAACCTGCATGCACGGGTTTCCTGAAGGACCGCGTTGCCTGATTTCACGACTGCTACGCAGCCGAACGCAGGCTTCGCCAGCTGCTACAAATCTGCGTTAAGGCTGAGGCTCGTCGAAAACTGCGAAGGCGCGACACCCAGTTCCCGGCGGAACATGTCGCTGAAGCTGCTCGGCGAATAGCCCAGTTCCCGGGCGATCGTGCTGACCGGCACACCCTGAATCAACTCCGCCGCCGCGATCGCCAGTTGCACCTGCCGCCGCCATTCTGCGAAGCCCATGCCCAAGCCGTCCTTGAACAGCCGCGCCAGGGTGCGCACGCTGGCACCGGCGTTTTCCGCGTGTTGTTCGAAAGGTATGTCCAGCGAGGGCGCGGCCATGACGGCCTGACACAGGTTCATCAGGCGCCGGTCGGAATCATCCGGTAACGGGATTTTCAACAGCGAACGCCGGGCTCGCCTAAGCTCCAACAGCGCCAGGCCGACCAGCGCGTCGTAATACTCGGGCGCGCCATCGTCGCCCTGCTCCACCAGCCCGACGATCAGCTCACGCAGCAGCCCGCCGACTTCAATCACCTGAACACTGTCATCCAGCGTGGCCGCCAATGAGGGCCGCAAGTAGATGTTGCGCATCTGCAGGTCCGAGACCACACGAATGCCGTGCGGCACACCCGGCGGCAGCCACACCGCCCGTTGCGGCGGCACCACCAGCGCCTCATGGGGCGTTTCGACCCACATCACCCCGCTCATTGCGTACAGTAATTGGCCCCAGACATGCTCGTGCGGCTCGATGTACAAGCCGCGCGGGTAAGTGCGCGCCAGCGGTTGCACGGGCACATCGGTGTCACTCAGGTCTGGAGGGGCGGCAAGGGCCATGGGCAATGATCATTGGGGTTTTCAGGTATTGCATGGTAACGGCGCACAGGCCATGTCGCCACTGGCGGCAGCCGTCTGACAATCCGACTGAATTTTCCGTAGCCCCGACGATCCTTGTATTACCACAGGGAGGAATACGGGCTTTATGAACAACGCAAAACTTTTCGTCATTGAATACACCCTTCATGGCGCGCCAAAGTCTTTCATTATCCGCCTGGACAAAATGGACAACGCGGAGGCTTGGCACTGGGCCAGTTGTGACGCAGGGGTCGGACGAATCCCTCGCTTTGGCCGAGAGAAGGTGCAAAAAACCAGCAAGCCGCTGGCGGAGAAATTCGGCATCGAAAACGTGACATGGCGGCCGGCGGGGTAAGGATCCAGGGGGGAGAAACCAGACACTAAAAGTGGAGCCCGAGTGGCTCCACTTTATGTTTTTGATGAGTTATTTGGCGTGGGCGCACTTGCAGCCCTTGCCCGCACACTCTTCGCCATGTTCGTGGTGCTTGGCGCACGCTTCGCAGCAATAGTGTTTGCCGTGGCGCGCTATCGGGTGTTCGCCGAGTTTGCAGGAGCATTTGGGGCAGTCGCATTTACTTTCACTGTCGATCATGAGCCTGACTCCATTGATGTGGTCGTCGCGTGCGGCAAATGCGCACCTCACTCACCAGTGTAGGAGCCCTTGTAGCAACCGTTGTAGCAGCTGCCGAGCAGCGCGAGGCTGCGTCCGGCTGCGAAGCAGTCGTAAAATCCAGCACCGCGGTGTTTCAGGCAAACCGCGTGCCCAGGGTTTACGAGGACTTTGTCCTCGGACGCAGCCTCGCGCTGCTCGGCAGCTGCTACAAGGGTGAGTTGGGTATTCGTTACTCGCTTCGGGTGCTGCTGCGGTACATGAACAGCAAAGCCAGTGCCAGGCACACCATCGCCAGCATCCGGCTGCTCGACAACTCGATCGCCGGGTTACCCAGCCATCCAAAGTTGTCGATCAACATCCCCATGCCCAGTTGCCCGACGATCACGGCCACGGTCGCCACCGCCGTGCCGACCCGCGGCACTGCGCCGACCATGACCATCATGTAGACCACGCCGAACAAGGCGCCACTGAGCTGCCATTTCGGCACATCGAGCAGGCTCACGGCATGGGCCGGTTCGAAAAACAGGATCAGCAACCCGGTGACTACCGCACCCACCGCAAAGGTCAGCAAACTGCTGCGCAACACGCCGACGGTTTCGCCCAGACGCCCATTGATCGCAGCCTGAACACTCAACACCGCGCCGGCAGCCACCACCACGGCCAACAAAATAATCAGATTCATCATCAACCTCGAGCGATCAGAACAAGTGCCGCGACAATCAGCAGCAACGCCAGCCAACGCTCACCGTTGACCTTTTTACGGGTAGCGCCGAACCAGCCGAAGTGGTCGATCAACACGCTTTTGCCGACCTGCCCGGAGAGGATCGCGATCATCGTCATTGCGATCCCGATGTGCGGCGTGGCCAGGGTCAGCACCACCACGTAGATCGGCCCGAGGAAACCGCCGATCAATTGCCAGCGCGGCAACGTGTTCAGGGCCGGACCTTGTTGCTTGCCGCTGAACAACAGCAGCAAAAACAGAATCGCCGAGCCGACGCCGAAGATGCTCAACGTGGCCCATAGATGCCCGACCTGAACCCCGAGCGGCCCGAGTAAACCGGCCTCCACAGAAAGGCCCATGCCGGCGAGAATGACCAGTGGCAGAAGCAATAGCCGCAGTCCTGGCTTGGTCGCTGGCGCTGCCGCGATGTCGATTGAAGAAGATTGCATAAGGAAAACCTGCCATTTATCAGGTGAAACACGGCCTCCCCTGTAGGAGCAAAGCTTGCTCGCGAAGGCGGCGTGTCAGACGACGAAGATGTCGACTCGTACGACGCCTTCGCGAGCAAGCTTCGCTCCTACAGTGGACGTATGCCGCATTATCGTCTGGCGATCCTTTGCGATAAATGGGAGCATCCGGACAACACTTTTGCGTAACTCGCACAGCAGGATTGATCATGCACGGCCTTAACGAGCTGGGATTCAAGGCACTTCGACTGTTTGTCGCGGTGCTCGACCATGGCAGTTTTTCCGAAGTCGCTCGCCGCGAGGGCCTGGCGCCCTCTTCGATTTCCCGGCAAATCCAGTTGATGGAACAGGCCCTGAACCAGCAATTGCTCTACCGCCACACACGCGCCGTAACGCCCACTGAAGCAGGACGCATGCTCGGCCATCACGCACGGCTGGTGCTGGTGCAGCTGGAGGAAGCCGAACAGGCCTTGCAGGAACAGCAAAGCGAACCCAGCGGGCTGGTGCGGATCAACGCGCCGGTGGTCTTTGGGCAGCGGCATCTGACGCCGTGGCTCGGGCAGTTGTGCGCGCGCTATCCGAAACTGCAACTGGATATCCAGCAAACCGACAGCTACGTCGACCCGTTGCAGGAAGGGGCCGACTTGCTGTTTCGCATCGGCCCGCTGCACGATTCGAGCATGCAGGCACGAATCCTGGCGCCCCATCGCTTTCAAGTCGCCGCCAGCCCGGCTTACCTCGAACGCCATGGCACGCCGCAACATCCCGACGAGCTGGCGGCGCATCAATGCCTGGCTTACAAGGGCGTGACCGGTCAGCAGCGCTGGTTTTTCCGCAAGGACCAGCAAGACTGGACGCCCTATTCAGTCAAAGGGCCGATCACCGGCAACCACGCCGACACGCTCACTCAAGCCGCCGAACAAGACCTGGGGCTGGTGATGTTTCCGTCGTGGCTGATTGGTGAGGCGGTGCGCAACGGCACGCTGGTGCCGGTGCTCGGGGAGTATCAGGTGTCCAACAGCCTTGAGCCGCAACAGATTGCGGTGCTGTGGCCCGGTAGCCGACGGTTGTCGGTGAAGGTAAGGACGGTGATTGATTTCTTTGTCGAGTGTTTTGGCGCGGTGCCCTACTGGGACAGACCTTAATATCTGTCAACACCGCAATCCGTGTAGGAGTGAGCCTGCTCGCAATAGCGGTGTATCAGACCCCGAAGATGTATAAGAATCGCTTCCTGTAGGAGCCAGGCTTGCCGGCGAAGGCGCCCTCAAGAACGCCTTCGCCGGCAAGCCTGGCTCCTACAGTTGGTAGACGCTGTCAGATTCGGAATTGTCCGACCAGTTTGCCCAGGCGCTGACCGAGGTCGGCGAGGCTGCGCGAGGTCTGGGCGCCGAGTTGGGTTTCGTCAGCAACGTTGTCCACCGCCACGGCGATCTGATGCACGCTGCGGTTGATCTCTTCGGCCACGGCAGTCTGCTCTTCCGCCGCGCTGGCGATTTGCGCGTTCATCGAGTTGATGGTGCCAATCAGCTGAGCCATGGTGTCCAGCGATGCACCGGCCTCATTGGCCTGGGCCGACGTGCCATCGCCCGCCTCGCTGGAACGACGCATCGCTTCCACCGCCGACTGGGTTCCGGCCTGCAAGCGGTCGATCATGCCCTGGATTTCCTGGGTGCTGATCTGCGTGCGACTGGCCAGCGCCCGCACCTCGTCAGCCACCACCGCAAAACCGCGACCCGCTTCACCCGCGCGCGCGGCTTCAATGGCGGCGTTCAGCGCCAGCAAGTTCGTCTGTTCGGCAATCGAACGAATCACCCCCAGCACGCTGACAATCGACGACACGTCTTTTTGCAGGCTGTCGAGGGACACGCCGCTGCTGCGAATGTCGTCCACCAACGCATGAATTTTCACGATGCTGCCAGCCACCACACGCTTGGCGGCCTGGCCTTCTTCGTCGGTTTGCTGGGCAGCCACCGCCGCGCTTTGTGCGCTTTTCGCCACTTCCTGGGCTGCCGCCGACATTTCGTTGATTGCCGTGGCGACCTGATCGGTCTCGTGACGCTGACGCTCCATGGCCTGATCCGAACGCTGGGCCTGATCGGAAACCTGATTCACCAGGCCGGTCAGTTGCGAGGTCATTTCCGTGATTTGACGCACCAGGCTGTGGATCTTGTCGACGAAGCGGTTGAACGAGCCGGCCAGCTCGCCGAGTTCGTCCTGGCTGGTGATGGTCAGACGCCGGGTCAGGTCGCCCTCGCCCGCCGCGATGTCATCGAGGTTGGCTTTCATCAGGTTCAGCGGACGCAAAATGGTATTAGCCAGCAGCAGCCCGACCGCCGCGATCACCAGCAACATCACCACCGCAAGGCCAGCGATGGTCAGCACCACGCCTTCCATCCGCTCTTGTACCTTGGCTTCGACCAGCGCGACTTGCGCCTCGATACCGTCGAGGTTCACCGACGTACCGACCGCCATGTCCCACTTCGACAGGTATTCGGTGTAGCCCAGTTTCGGCACCAGCACTTGGGTATTGCCGGGCAGTGTCGAGCTGTATTGCAGGTAGTGGGTGCCGTCTTTGGCGACTTTCACCAGGTCGCGGTTGACATAGACGCCGTTCGGGTCACGGTTGTCCTTGAAGCTCTGACCCACGCCATCGGGGCTGTTGGCCTTGAACAGGCGCACGGTGTTGGAGTCGTAGCCGAAGAAGTAGCCGTCCTTGCCGTAGGTGATGCTCGACAGCAGCTTGATCACCTGCGCCCGCGCCGCGTCGTCCCCAGGGGCAGCCGCCTCGTAGAGCGGTTTGATCGTGGTCATGGCCACGGCGACGTAACTTTGCAGGGTGGCCTTGGCATCGCTGAGCAGGCGCTGGCGGGTTTCCTCGACTTCCTTGTGCGCCTGCTCCTGCAGAATGAACAGCGTGGTCAGGCTGATGACCAGCGCAAAGAGCAACACCGGGAGGACGGCAAGGGACAGGACTTTAGCCTTCAGGCTCATGCGCATGACGGTTCACTCTTTTGATTTTGTTGGCGTGATTAAAGGCTTTAACGGCACGCCAACGCAAAACTGTAGGAGCACGGCTTGCCGGCGAAGGCGATCTCAGGTACGCCTTCGCCGGCAAGCCTGGCTCCTACGGGAGTGAAATCAGAGGACCATCGCGGCCACCCAGCCGAACGCCAGCAGCGGCAGGTTGTAGTGCAGGAAGGTCGGGACCACGGTGTCCCAGATGTGGTGATGCTGGCCGTCGATGTTCAGGCCGGAGGTCGGGCCCAGCGTCGAATCCGAGGCTGGCGATCCCGCGTCGCCCAGGGCGCCCGCCGTGCCGACGATGCACACGATCGCGATCGGGCTGAAACCCAGCTGCACGCACAACGGCACGAAAATCACCGCCAGAATCGGTACGGTGGAAAACGACGAGCCGATGCCCATGGTCACCAATAGGCCCACCAACAGCATCAACAACGCGCCAATGGCTTTGCTGTGGCCGATCCACGAGGCGGAGGTTTCCACCAGCGTTTGCACCTGCCCGGTGGCTTTGATCACTTCGCCGAACCCGGAAGCGGCGATCATGATGAAGCCGATCATCGCCATCATCTTCATGCCTTCGGTGAACAGGTCGTCGGTGTCGCGCCATTTCACAATGCCCGACACCGAGAAGATCAGGAAACCCGCCAGCGCGCCAATGATCATCGAGTCCAGCAGCAGCTGAATGATGAACGCCGCCGCGATGGCCACACCGGCGACCATCAGGCTGAGCGGGTTGTACTCCACCGCGACTTGCTCGACTTTCTCGATCTTTTTCAGGTCGTAGACGCGTTTCTTGCGGTAGCTGATAAACGCGGCCGCCAGGCCAACGACCATGCCCAGTGCCGGAATGCCCATGGCGTGGGTGACGTTGATGCCGCTGATGTCGACACCGCTGCGGGCAACGTTGGCCAGCAGGATTTCATTCAAGAAAATGTTGCCGAAACCCACCGGCAGGAACATGTACGGCGTGATCAGGCCGAAGGTCATGACGCAGGCAATCAAGCGCCGATCCAGTTGCAGCTTGGTCAGCACATATAAAAGCGGCGGTACCAGCAGCGGAATAAAGGCGATATGTATCGGCAGAATGTTCTGCGAAGCGATGGCCACGACCCAGAGCAAGCCGATGAGCAGCCACTTGACCTGACGGCCACCGCTGGCGTGTTGGCGATCAACCATCAGCAGCGCTTTGTCCGCCAGGGCATGGGCCAGGCCAGACTTGGCAATCGCCACGGCGAACGCGCCGAGCAAGGCGTAAGACAACGCGACCGTCGCCCCGCCGCCGAGGCCGCTGTTAAAGGCTTTAAGAGTGGCATCAATGCCCAGGCCACCGGTCAAGCCGCCCACCAGGGCGCCGACAATCAGCGCGATCACTACGTGCACGCGGGACAGGCTGAGGACCAGCATGACGCCGACCGCGGCAATTACAGCATTAATCATCGTTACCTCAGGGCAAGCGGAATGAGCTCAGCCGGCAGTCTGCATAGAGCCGCCAGCGGATGGGGAGAATGGGTTTTATTAGAGGGCGCGCACTGTGCCGCAGCATCAATGCCTTGTCAAAGCGAACTCGACCCTTGTAATTGGATGGACTCGCCCAAGCCGAGGCGTCAATGCGCCACGGTGGCAGTCTAAACAGCCAACGACAGCGAGGGCGAGTCCATGAAAAAGCATACTTCGATTGATCAATCCCTGTCTTCTTCCGATTTGTCGGCCTGCACAACCGTGGCGGTCGATCTGGCCAAGCAGGTCTTTCAGGTCGCCGGGGAGGATGTCCTCGGCCAGGTGCACTACGAGCAGCGGATCAAGTCGCGCGAGGCGTTTTATGAGTTTCTCCGCCAGTTGCCACCTCATGTCGTGGTTCTGATGGAGACCGGTCCGGGTGCTCAAGCCTGGGCCCGGCAGCTGCAAGACCAAGGCAATCTGGCGCGGATTCTTCCAGCCCGTTTGGTGGCCACACATCGCAGCGGGCCTAAAAATGATCGCAACGATGCGCTGGCGATTCTGCGGGCGGGTCGCGATGAAAAGATCTACGCAGTGCCGGTCAAAAGCGTTGCGGCGCTGGCAATGCAGGCGTTGCATCGCGCCCGCCAGGGCTATGTGCGTCGACGCACGGCGGTGAGCAATCAGATGCGCGGCCTGCTGCTCGAGCATGGCGTGGCCTTGGCGCAAGGCGATGTTGCGATCAGCCAGAAAATTCCGCGGGTACTGGAAGATGCCACCCAGCCGGTGCCGGGCGTGCTGCGTGAACTGATCGACGAACTGTTGGCCGAGTGGCGCCATTTGGGCGAACGCATCAGCGTGCTGACGGGGCGCCTGGAAGTGGCCGCCAACGCCGACATGACGGCGAAGCGACTGATGACTGTGCGCGGCATCGGCCCAGTCACTGCCACGGCACTGGTGGCCAAGGAAACCAAGCCTGAGCGATTTCCCGATGCCCGCAAGTTTGCCGCGTACTTTGGCATGGTGCCTGACCAGCACAGCAGCGGGCAGACGGTCCGGCTGGGGGACATGACCAAGCGAGGCGATGTTTATTTACGCAGCCTGATGATCCAGGGAGCCCATGCCGTACTGCAACAACTACGACCTGATTCCCAGCAACCCGATGACCGCCGCTTGTTGCGCTGGATGAGCCGACTGGGCCGTAAGGAGGCTGCGATCAGGCTAGCCAACCGCAACCTGCGAATCGTCTGGGTGCTTCTACAGAATGACCAGACTTATCGTCGCCAGGCGGGTGATGGCCAGCAAGCGACGATGAGCCACTGAGCGACAGAGTTCTGCCACCGAGGTACTAACTGTCCGGCCCTTTGCTGAAAAAAAATTGACCCCAGGTAAGACCGGCGTGGATTGATGCCTTAGCTGCTACTGGCCTTCGAGGCCTGACTGTAATCGGCATACCACGAGCTCTTCCAATTTTGGCCAGAAGCCGAAGACGGCTTCCTCGAATAGGCCTAATACATAGATGCAACGGGGCGGCGGTTTTTCAAAAGCGGGTAGACAGTGGGGGCGAGTCCATACATAGCAGCTGCCGAAGGCTGCGTTCGGCTGCGAAGCAGTCGTGAAATCAGGCACTGCGGTCCGTCAGATACACCATGCAGCCCGGGATTACGACTGCTGCGCAGCCGAACGCAGGCTTCGCCAGCTGCTACAAGTTTTGTGTGATTTCTTATTTGGGCGTACGCATAAAGAAAGCCAATTCGCAGCCGTTACAGTGCAAAGTCTCAGATAAATATCGAATAAGGACGTCTCTCCATGTCGCTCAGACAACTTTCCATCCAATGGAAAATCACCCTGCTGGCCGGGCTGTGCCTGGCGGGCATCGTGACCCTGCTGGTGGGTCTTTCGCTGTATCGCATGGAGCACAGCTCCGAGATGGTGAAAGCCTCGAGCATGGAGATGCTGACCGAAGCCGCTCAGGCCCGGATCGAATCCCAGGGTGAAAACCAGGCACTGGTCATTCGTCAGCAGTTCATGGACGCCTATCAATACGGCCACGGCTTTTCGCGTCAGGTACTGTTCCTGCGCGATCAGGCGGAAAAGCGCTTTCTGGATGCCTTCGACCTGCGTGAAGACCTGACCCGTCAGGTCAAGTCGGCGCTGCAAGCCAACCCGCAATTGCTTGGGCTATCCTTGGTGTTCGAGGCCAACGCGCTGGACGGCAAGGACGATCTTTTCGCCGGTCAGGCCGAGTTGGGCAGCAACGACAAGGGCCGTTTTGCCCTGTACTGGTCGCAACCGACGCCTGGCAAAGTGACCTCCATGGCGCTGCCGGAAAGCGACATGGCCGACACCAGTGCCGGCCCCAGCGGCGAGCCGGCCAACGCCTGGTTCACCTGCCCGCGCACCACGCTCAAGCCCTGCGTGATCGAACCGTACTTCTATGTGATCGATGGCCAGAACGTGCTGATGACCAGCATCGTGTTCCCGCTGATGGTCAACGGCAAAGTCATCGCCTCGCTGTCGGTGGACATCAACCTCAACAGCCTGCAGGCGATGAGTCAGGGCGCGAGCAAAAAGCTCTATGACGGCCAGACCAGCGTCAGCATCATCAGCCCGGTCGGCTTGCTCGCCGGTTACAGCCGGGACGCCAGCAAACTCAGCCAGCGCCTGGACGCTGTGGACAAGACCAACGGTGCCGAGCTGATTCGCATGCTCGCCACCAGCAGCAAAACCGAAAGCCTGCACAGCAATCAGCAACTGAAAGTGCTGTCGCCATTCCAACCGATTCCCGGCGGAAAATCCTGGGGCGTGTTGCTCGACGTGCCGGAAAAAGTCCTGGTCGGCCCCGCCGAAGCCCTGAAAAACCAACTCGATGACAGCAACCGAAGCGGCACCCTGGTGGAACTCGGCCTCGGTGTGCTGGCCGCGTTGATTGGCTTATTGCTGGTGTGGCTGATGGCGCGCAGCGTGACCAAGCCGATCCTCGGCGTGGCGGACATGCTCGAAGACATCGCCAGCGGCGAAGGCGACCTGACCCGGCGCCTGGCTTACGACAAGCAGGACGAACTGGGCCAGTTGGCCGGCTGGTTCAACCGCTTCCTCGACAAGCTGCAACCGATCATCGCCGAGGTGAAACGCTCAGTGCAGGACGCCCGCAGCACGGCGGATCAATCCTCCGCCATCGCCACGCAGACCAGCGCCGGCATGGAGCAGCAATACCGTCAGGTCGATCAGGTCGCCACCGCGTCCCACGAAATGAGCGCCACCGCTCAGGACGTCGCCCGCAGTGCCGCGCAAGCCGCCCAGGCCGCGAAAGATGCCGATCAAGCGACCCGCCGGGGCCTGACCGTCATCGACCAGACCACCACCAGCATCGACAACCTCGCCGCCGACATGAGCGCGGCCATGGTGCAAGTGGAAGGCCTGGCGGCCAACAGCGAGAAAATCGGCTCGGTGCTGGAAGTGATTCGCGCCATTGCCGAGCAGACCAACCTGCTGGCGCTCAACGCGGCCATTGAAGCGGCCCGCGCCGGTGAGGCCGGCCGTGGGTTTGCCGTGGTCGCCGATGAGGTGCGCAATCTGGCGCGACGCACGCAGGAGTCGGTGGAGGAAACCCGCCTGGTGATCGAGCAGTTGCAGAGCGGCACGCAGGAGGTGGTCGGTTCGATGAACAACAGCCATCGCCAGGCGCAAGGCAGCGTCGAGCAGGTGGGCCAAGCGGTGACGGCGTTGCGCCAGATTGGCGAGGCGGTGACGGTGATCAGCGACATGAACTTGCAAATCGCGTCTGCTGCCGAAGAGCAGAGCGCGGTGGCCGAGGAGATCAACAGCAACGTGGCGACGATTCGTGATGTGACGGAGTCGTTGTCGGGGCAAGCGAATGAGTCGGCGCGGGTGAGTCAGTCGCTCAACAGCCTGGCGAATCAGCAGCAGAGTTTGATGGATCAGTTTCGCGTTTAACCCAATTTCTGTATCCGCATGAACTAATGTGGGAGCGGGCTTGCCCGCGATGGGGCCATAACATCCAACATCTGTGTTGACTGTTAGATCGCCATCGCGGGCAAGCCCGCTCCCACAGGTTGGTCAGTGAGCCTCAGGCCTGTGTCAGCGCTTGGGGAGTTTGATGACGACCTTCAGGCCGCCCCACTCGCTCTCTTCCAACCTCATCACCCCGCCCCACGTGTCGACGATGTCGCGCACAATCCCCAGCCCCAACCCATGCCCATCCGTCTGTTCATCCAGCCGTGTTCCCCGGTCGAGCACCTGATCGCGCTGCGCCTCGGGAATTCCCGGTCCATCATCTTCCACGCTTGACTCAAACCCTTCAGCCGTCTCGACCACGCTCAGCCGAACCTCGGCATCCGCCCATTTGCAGGCGTTATCCAGGAGATTGCCCAGCATTTCGAGCAAGTCCTCGCGATCCCACGGCAGCTGCAAACCGGCCGGTGCGCGATAGCTCAGGTTCAGGTGTTCGCCGTGAATCATGTTTAACGTCGCCAGCAGCCCCGGCAATTCAGCATCGCAATCAAACAACGCCCCCGGCAGCGCATCGCCGGACAACCGGGCGCGATTGAGTTCGCGATTGAGCCGCTGCTGGACCTGTTCCAGTTGTGCCTTGAGGAGCTTGCGCAGCTCGGGATGAGCGTCGAGCTTCTCGCTTGAAGCCACGCTCAACAAAACGGCCAGGGGCGTTTTCAGTGCATGCCCAAGGTTGCCCAAGGCATTGCGCGAACGCTTGAGGCTGTCCTCGGTGTGAGCGAGCAAATGGTTGATCTGCGCCACCAGCGGCTCCAGTTCCACCGGCACCTGGTCATCGAGTTGCGAGCGCTGGCCCTGCTGCAACTGAGCGATTTGCTCACGGGCCTTTTCCAGTGGACGCAAGGCCCGGCGCACGGTGATCCGTTGCAGCAGCAGAATCAGCAGCAACCCCGTCAGCCCGAGGCCCAGACCGATCTGCTGCATACGCCGGAAGCTTTCGCGCACCGGCGTGTAGTCCTGCGCCACGCTGATCGAAATCGATTGCCCGAGCCGTCGATAATCCGAACGCAGCACCAGCAATTGCTGGCCTTCAGGCCCCAGTTGCAGGTTGCTGTGCAGGCCGGGATGGTCGAGTGGCGGCAGTTCCTGATCCCACAACGAGCGGGAGCGCCAATGCTTGTCGGCAAAATCGATACGGAAGTAATGCCCGGAAAACGGCCGTTGATAGGCCGGCGACAGATGCCGTTCATCCAGTTGCAGCCCCTGCGGCCCGCGCACCAGCGCCACCAGCAGGTTTTCACTGTCGTTGCGCAAACCGTCTTCGAGGTAGCGCTGCAGTCCCATTTCGAACAACCACAGGCTGGTTTGCGCCAGCACCAGGCCGACGACCACCATTACGCTGATCAGCCCCAGGCTCAAGCGGCGCTGAATCGACCTCACCGGGCTTGTCCGCCGAACAGATAACCCTGGCCGCGACGGGTCTCGATCACGCTGCGCCCGAGCTTGCGTCGCAGGTGGTTGACGTGAACTTCGAGCACATTGGAGTCGCGCTCGGTTTCACCGTCGTAGAGGTGTTCGGCGAGGTGGCTTTTAGAAAGGATCTGCTCGGGGTGCAGCATGAAATAGCGCAGCAGGCGAAACTCGGCGGCGGTCAGCTGGATGTCGGCGCCGTCGCGCATCACGCACTGACGACCTTCATCCAGATGCAGCCCTGCCGCCTTGAGCGTCGGCTGGTTGGCCTGACCGTGGGAGCGCCGCAACAACGCCTGAACCCGCAGGTGCAGCTCTTCGGGGTGGAACGGTTTGGTCAGGTAATCGTCGGCGCCGGCCTTGAGGCCTTCGATGCGTTCGGCCCAGGAACCGCGCGCCGTGAGGATCAGCACCGGCGTGGCCAACCCACCGGACCGCCATTGCGTCAGCACCTCAAGCCCCGGCAGACCCGGCAGGCCGAGGTCGAGGATGATCAGGTCATACGGCTCGCTGCTGCCCTGATACACCGCGTCGCGGCCATCGGCCAGCCAGTCCACGGCATACCCCTGCCGGTTGAGGCCGGCCATCAATTCGTCGGCCAGCGGCACGTGGTCTTCCACCAGAAGCAAACGCATCGATCAATCTTCCTTGTCTTTCAGTAACTGGCCAGTGGCGGCATCGAGGTCCAGCTCACGAACCACCCCTTCGGTGGTCAGCAGCTCGACTTCATAAATGTAGACGTCATGTTTTTCTTCAAGCTCGGCCTCCAGCAATTTGGACCCGGGGTACAGGTCCAGCGCCTGCTGCAGGAGCTGCTCCAGCGGCAGAATCACGCCCTGCTGACGCAGGCGCAGGGCTTCGTCCTGATCGAGGTCGCGGGCCATGACGACCGAGCAGAACGCCAGCAGCAGCAGCGTCATGCGTGAAAATGAAAACACCTTCATTACGTATCCTGATGATCCTTGAGAACCTGCCCGCTGACAGCGTCCAATTCCAGATCCCACTCAATGCCCTGTGGGTCGCGCAGCTCAACCTGGTAGATGTACTTGCCGTACTCTTCTTCCAGCTCGGTTTCAGTGATATCGGAACCGGGGTGTTTGGCCAGAGCGGTGGCGTTGAGCTTCTCGAAAGACACAATGGTACCAGCGTCGCGCAGCCGAAGGGCTTCATCGGGGCCCAGGTCACGGGCGTGGGCGAGGCTGGCGGTCATGGCAATGATGGACGCGGTGAACAGGGCAGTCAGGGTTTTCATGGGGTGTCTCCGTATTTTTATGTGTTGCCTACGGGGGGCACCTTAGCGAGCTGAACTTAACTGAAACTGAATTGCCATCATTGGTGATGACAACGCGACATCATCGGCCTGCACAAAACCCCGTAGGAGCCAGCGGTGCGGCAAGCCTGGCTCCTACAGGTTTTGCATTGGCTCAAAAGGTTTTGCATCACCCACACCTGTTTATAATCCCCCGCTTGCCAGACTTCGAGACCGGTATGACCGCCATCCACATCAAGTTCCCTTCCCTGACCCTCAAGGCCGGCCCTCGTGCCTTGGCGCGTATCCGCGAAAACGGTTTGAGCGCCGCCGATGTCGGCACGCTGCCGGGTGCCGCCGGGGGGCCGAAAGCCTTGGGGATACAAGGTCTGGACCTGGCGCTGTTTGGCGAATGGCTGCCGGCCGCACCTCGCGAGCGTGCATTGATCGGCGCTTCGGTGGGCTCTTGGCGCTTCGCAAGCGCCTGTCTGCCGGATGCCGCCGAAGGCATACGGCGCCTCGGTCACCTCTACACCGAGCAGAACTTCGCCAAGGGCGTGACCATGGCGCAGATCAGCCGGAGCTCTCGGCGCATGCTCGATGAACTGCTCGACGGCCGCGATGCGTCGATTCTGGACAACGCCCATTACCGCCTGAACATCATGGTGGTCAAAAGCCACGGCCTGCTCGCGGACGATCACCGCGGCCGCCTCGGGCTGGGCCTGTCGTCGGTGATCGCCGACAACCTGCGCGGTCGGGCGCGACTGTCGCGGCACTTCGAACGGCTGATCATCCACGACCCGCGCCAGGCTCCGCCGGTCAATGCACTCAACGATTTCCCGTCGCGCTTCGTCGCGTTGAATACCGGCAACCTGCGTCAGGCCCTGCTCGCCTCGGGCTCGATCCCGATGGTGATGGAAGGCGTGCGTGATCTGCCGGGCGCCGGCGTGGGGACGTTCCGCGATGGCGGTCTGCTCGACTATCACCTCGACCTGCCCTACAGCGGCAACGACATCGTGCTCTATCCGCACTTCACCAACCGGGTGATTCCCGGCTGGTTCGACAAGACCCTGCCGTGGCGCCGCGCCTGCCCTGAACGGTTGCAGGATGTTCTGCTGTTGGCGCCGTCGAAGGATTATCTGGCACGCCTGCCCTACGGCAAGCTGCCGGACCGCAACGACTTCAAACGCTTCATGGGCGATGCCCCGAGCCGGCAGAAATACTGGCGTACGACCATGGACGAAAGCCGTCGCCTGGGTGACGAGTTCCTGGAGCTGACCGCCAATGGTCGCCTCGGCGAGCGCTTGCTGACCCTTTAGTCAGTGTTTTGCCCAGCGCTCTGGTAAACTCGCCGCCTGCCCACATCGCCGCGGCGATCGCCACCTGACAGAGCTGAAAATCACTGTGGAAATCTTCAAAGAGTTTACGTTCGAATCCGCCCACCGCCTGCCTCACGTACCGGAAGGCCACAAGTGCGGCCGCCTGCACGGTCACTCGTTCAAAGTAGCGATTCACTTGAGCGGCGACCTCGATCCGCACACCGGCTGGATCCGCGACTTCTCGGAAATCAAGGCGATCTTCAAGCCGCTCTACGAGCGCCTGGACCACAACTACCTGAACGACATTCCCGGCCTGGAAAACCCGACCAGCGAAGTGTTGGCCAAGTTTATCTGGAAGGAATTGAAGCCCCTGCTGCCGGAACTGAGCGCGATCCGTATCCACGAGACGTGCACCAGCGGTTGTATCTATCACGGCGAGTAAGCCCCTCTAAAAGACAACACAAGCCCCCTGTAGGAGCGAGCCTGCTCGCGATAGCGGCCTGTCAGTCACATTGATGCTGTGTGTGCCGACGCCATCGTCGGAACGCCGCCCGGAGCAGGCTCACTCCCACAGTGAGGATGCGTTTCGTCAGTGATACAAAAAACAGCCTTCATTGGCTGTTTTTTTATGCCTATGCTTTTTGGCTCGAACACGCCAAAAGGACATCCCCATGAGGACTGACTGGCCGCTGGCTCAGACCTATCGCTTCAACGGGCACTCCGTTCGCTACGACGTCCGGGGCGACGGCCCGCCGTTGGTGTTTGTGCACGGCACGCCCTTTTCGTCTTACGTGTGGCACCGCATCGCTGCGCACTTCATCGCCACCCACCGGGTGCATTACTTCGACCTGCTGGGCTATGGGCAATCCGAGAAAATCGCCGGCGACGTGTCGCTGGGCGTGCAGAACGACCTGTTGGCGGACTTGCTCGATCACTGGGGCCTGGAGCGGCCGGACGTGGTGGCTCACGACTTCGGCGGCGCCACCGCGCTGCGTGCGCACCTGCTGAACGGCAAGGATTACCGCAGCCTGACGCTGATTGATCCAGTGGCGCTGACGCCCTGGGGTTCGCCGTTCGTGCAGCATGTGCGCCAGCACGAAGCGGCGTTCAGCGGACTGCCCGATTACATTCAGCGAGCGATCGTGCCGGCCTATATTCGCGGGGCGATCAAGCGCGACATCCCCGATGAAGAACTCGACCCCTATGTGCAACCGTGGCTGGGTGATCCCGGGCAAGCGGCGTTCTATCGGCAGATTGCGCAAATGGATGAGCGTTACACCCGTGAGGCCGAGGGGTTGTACCCGACGGTGCGTTGCCCGGTGCAGATTCTGTGGGGTGAGGATGATCAGTGGATTCCCATTGAGCGTGGAAGGGCCCTGCATCAGATGATTGCGGGGTCGCAGTTTCACCCCATCCCCAATGCCGGGCATCTGGTTCAGGAAGATGCGCCAGAAGCCATCGTCGCTGCGTTGCTGCGGTTTTTGCCGTTAATCCAATCCCCCTGAAAAAACCGAATCCCCTGTGGGAGTGACCTGTGGCGAGGGGGCTTGTCGGAATGCCGCATCACCCCGTTCGGCTGCGCAGCAGTCGTAAAATCTGTGCTGTTGCCTAAATTTTGGGGCCGCTGCGCGACCCAACGGGGGCAAGCCCCCTCGCCACAGGTCGCTCCCACATGGGTTCTGTGTTCTGTCGGGTGCACCGCTTTTGTGCCCTCCTCCGCGTCAATCCCGCCGGCTCGGCTATACATAACTAAGCCATCCCCGTTTGGCACGACCACTGCAACCCTTCCCGCGTCCCCCATTCAGCAAGGAACGCCACATGACGCAAAAAGATCCGGGCAACGATTACCCCCTCAGCGAAGTGCCGATGCATGCCCGCAAGGGTCTCGCCTCCACGGCCATGGTGCTGCTGGGTTTCACCTTCTTCACCGCCACGATGTTCGCTGGCGGCAAGCTCGGCGTGGCGTTCAGTTTTGGCGAGATGATGGCCGTGATCATCGTCGGCAATCTGCTGCTGGGGATCTACGCCGCAGGCCTGGGTTACATCGCCTTCAAAAGCGGCCTGAATTCGGTGTTGATGGGGCGTTTTTGCTTCGGTGAGGTCGGCAGCAAGCTCAGCGACTTGATCCTCGGTTTCACCCAGATCGGCTGGTACGCCTGGGGCACGGCCACGGCCGCCGTAGTGCTGGGCAAGTATTTCGAACTGAGCGAGGGTGCCGTTCTGGGCTTGATGGTGCTGTTCGGCCTGGCGTTTTGCGCCACCGCGTATGTCGGTTATCGGGGGCTGGAAATCCTCTCGTACATCGCGGTGCCGGCGATGATGGTGCTGCTGATGCTGTCGATGTGGGTCGCCACGGTAAAGGTCGGCGGGCTTGATGGACTGCTCGCGGTGGTCCCGTCGGGAACGCTGGACTGGTCGACCGCGATTACCCTGGTGTTCGGCACCTTCGTCAGCGGCGCCACCCAGGCGACCAACTGGACGCGCTTCTCCCGTTCCGCACGGGTCGCGGTGCTGGCGAGCCTGATCGGCTTTTTCATCGGCAACGGCCTGATGGTGTTGATCGGTGCCTACGGCGCCATCGTCTACCAGCAACCGGACGTGGTCGAAGTGCTGCTGTTGCAAGGTTTCGCCATGGCTGCGATGGCCATGTTGCTGCTCAACATCTGGAGCACCCAGGACAACACCATCTACAACTTCGCCGTCGCCGGTTGCAACCTGGTGCGCACCGGTCGTCGCAAAACCGTGACCCTGGCCGGCGCGGTGATCGGCACCTTGCTCGCGCTGCTGGGCATGTACGACATGCTGGTGCCTTATCTGATCCTGCTGGGCACGGTCATTCCGCCGATAGGCGGGGTCATCATGGCGGATTTTTTCTTCCGCTATCGTGGTCAATATCCTCGTCTGGCCGACGCTCGATTGCCGGCGTTCAACTGGCCCGGTTTAACCGCCTATGCCGTCGGCACCGTCGCCGCATTCAGCTCGCCCTGGATCGCGCCACTGGTAGGGATTGCCGCTGCCGCGCTAACGTATGTGCTATTGACCAGCGTACTGGGTGCCCGTGCCGCTGAAGCTCCATTACAAGATCTATAAAAGGATTCGCCTGATGCACATCATCAACGCCCGCCTGCGCAACCAAGAAGGCCTGCATGAATTGCACCTGGAAAACGGCCTGATCCGCACCATCGCCCGTCAGACCGAAGCCCCGACCCTGGGCCCTGACGACCTCGACGCCGGCGGCAACCTGGTGGTGCCACCCTTCGTCGAACCACACATTCACCTCGACGCGACCCTCACTGCCGGCGAGCCGCGCTGGAACATGAGCGGCACGCTGTTCGAAGGCATCGAGTGCTGGGGCGAACGCAAGGTGACCATCACCGAAGAAGACACCAAGACCCGCGCCAAGAAAACCATCCAGACCCTCGCCGCCCACGGCATCCAGCATGTGCGCACCCACGTCGACGTCACCGACCCGCAACTGACCGCGCTCAAGGCGATGCTCGAAGTGCGCGAGGAAAGCCGTCACCTGATCGACATGCAAATCGTCGCGTTCCCGCAGGAAGGCATCGAGTCCTATCGCAACGGTCGAGAACTGATGGAAGAAGCGATCAGCATGGGCGCCGATGTGGTCGGGGGTATTCCACACTTCGAATACACCCGCGATCAGGGCGTCAGCTCGGTGAAGTTTCTGATGGACCTGGCCGAGCGCACTGGCTGCCTGGTGGACGTGCATTGCGATGAAACCGACGACCCGCATTCACGCTTTCTGGAAGTGCTGGCCGAAGAGGCCCGCAGCCGCGACATGGGTTCGCGGGTGACCGCCAGCCACACCACGGCCATGGGTTCTTATGACAATGCCTACTGCGCCAAACTCTTCCGCCTGCTCGGGCACTCAGGCATCAGTTTTGTCTCCTGCCCCACCGAGAGCATTCACCTGCAAGGGCGCTTCGACAACTTCCCGAAACGCCGGGGCGTGACCCGGGTGAATGAACTGCTGGAAGCGGGGATGAACGTGTGCTTCGGCCAGGACTCGATCGTTGACCCGTGGTACCCGCTGGGTAACGGCAACATTCTGCGGGTGCTGGAAGCCGGTCTGCACATCTGCCACATGCTCGGATACCGCAACCTGCAAAGTGCGCTGGACCTGGTCACCGACAACAGCGCCAAGGCCATGAACCTTGGGGACCGTTATGGGCTGGAGCCCGGACGGCCGGCGAATTTGCTGATTCTGTCGGCGGACAGCGACTACGAGGTGATCCGCAGTCAGGGGTTGCCGTTGTATTCGGTTCGCGATGGCAAAGTGTTGATGAAACGGACGATGCCGGTGGTGGAATGGGCGGATCAGCTTTGATTTTCACTGACTGGGCGGGCCTCTTCGCGGGCAAGCCTCGCTCCTACAAGGAATATACGTTACCTGTAGGAGCGAGGCTTGCCCGCGAAGGCAATCTTCAATTCACCCCATCAACCGAGCCGTACCGAATAGCCTGACCCGACTCAATTCCCCCTCCAATTCCTCCAACAAAATCGGCGCCGTGCCGCCCGGCATCACCACTTTCACCTCACCCGCCGCCACCCAACCCACCCGCCAGGCAGCACACGCCACCGCACTGGCGCTGGTGCCCGACGACGCCGTCGGCCCTTCCCCACGCTCAAACACCCGCGCCACCACCCGCCCCTCGGCCTCAAGCATCGCCCATTGCAGATTCCCCCCCGCCGGACACGGCTGCCCAGCCCCGGTCGGCGCGGCATAGGCAATGCGCATCAAGCCTTGGGCCAATGGCGGTTCACGCATCTGCTCATTGCTCGGCAACGCGTCGGCATTCGCCAGTAGCGTCACGCAATGCGGATTGCCGAT
The DNA here is from genome assembly GCF_054897715.1 of Pseudomonas sp. RT6P73. Lineage (NCBI taxonomy): Bacteria > Pseudomonadati > Pseudomonadota > Gammaproteobacteria > Pseudomonadales > Pseudomonadaceae > Pseudomonas > Pseudomonas sp. RT6P73. The sequence continues at coordinate 3,662,411 of NZ_JBUBUV010000002.1, forward strand.
GCGCACAAACTGGCTGCGGTGCCAGGCCGGATCAAGCGCCGACAATGGCTGCACATGGCTGACTTCGCGCTCATTCAACGTCACGCTTTCAACCTCGGGCGCGCCCACCGCTTGTGGCCCGAACGAAGGTTTTCCCAGATCCAGCCAGAACCCTTGCACGTCGTCGACCTCTGCGGTTTTCACCGAGGTGTCCACCGGCGAAACCGCATCGCCCTTGTCGTGATGAACCCGCAGCAGGCACGCCTGCTCTTTCGGCATCAAGCCTTGCTCGCTGAGCGCCTGGGAAAAAATCGTCAGCCCATTGCCACTGCGCTCGGCCAAGGTGCCGTCGGTATTGACGATCAACAGATCAAACGGCGGCGACGATTGAAACGGCCCCACCAACAGCCCGTCGCAGCGATGGCCTTTGCTGCCGGGCGGTTGTGTACCGGGCGCCCAACTGCAGAACGCCTCGATGGCCGCCAACGCCCAGCGCTCGCGAATTTGCGCAGCGTCGCTGGCCTGGTCAGGCAAATCGATACCGCTATCGCGCACGGCGTCGGGAGCCACTACCGCGTAGATATTGCCTCGAGCATCGTAGAACGGCGTCATGGATCGGTCCTGGAGTCAGCGTGAAAAGAGCCTGTACTGTAGGCGTCAACTTCCTGCGATGAAATACCGCCTCGGCGTCACGCCAAACGCACGCCGGAACATCGCAATGAGCGCACTGACATTGTCGTAGACCGGTTCCAGCGCGATGGTCGTCACCGGTACGTCTGCGGCAAGCAACTCCAGTGCTCGCCCGCACCGCCACCGCGTGAGGTGGCGCTGTCGTTTTGCGAGCATGTTCGTCCGGCGGCGCTTTTGCACCTTCAGGTGGAGGGGACGCAGGTCGTCACGGTGACACGGTTTATGGCCCGGTGATCGCAGTCTGAATCGCACGATGAAAATGGTGAAGAGCCGGCTCGTTTCCACCGAACGTCAGGAAATCCTGAGCGCTGGAGGCATAACCTTTCTGTAGATGTCTGGCCATTCGAAAGTCTTCGCCATCGACGGTGTCCATGAGAAGGGTCATGTTTTTGTCCCAATGTTCTTTCTCTTTTGCCGACGTTGGTGCTGTAGGCACATGCAGCGACACTTCAATCAGGCATTGATCGACGCAGTTTGGGCCTGCGGAAAATACCCGCCACACCTCCAGATGATCGCCCTGCCAGACCAGAAGCGTATTGGGAAACAGCAGGTAGATAATCGCCGAATGCCGGAGCAGGTCCCATTGTTCTTCGGGTTGATCGAACAACTCGACAATTGAGCGACGCGGCATGATCAGCCGTACATTCGCTCCGAGGCCTTCGAAATGACTGGTATTGGGTATAAAAATCGGCAGCACCGTTTGCCGATGCAGGGTGGAAAAATGCCAGTTCTCCAGAAACGTATCGATCACTACTTTCCAGTTAAAGCGCCTGCGTAAACGCCTCGTTTCGTAATGCGAGTAATGCTGGAAGCCGAAATCCCGGACCTCATTGGTCAACGGCCCTAGCACTTCAGCTTCATTGATCTGCCCGCCCGGCATCGGGTGTACCCAGATCAACCCATGCTGTTCCAGAACACTCAGGCGAGTCAGGTTGCGCTCGGCGCAACTCAACCCCTCGAAACTGCCAGGCGGATTCAGCCGTTGCAACCGCCCATCCAGACCATAGGCCCAGCCGTGATACGGGCAGGTCATCGCACCCGCGATGTTTCCCGATCCGTTAAGCAGCCTCGCGCCACGATGCCGGCAAACATTGATGAAAGCGTTCAATGATCCATCGTTGTTGCGCACGACCAGAACCGGCACACCGCTTAAATCGTCGGTCAGGTAGTCGCCCGGGCAAGCCACTTGAGAGCCAAGTCCGATCATCGAGGGTCGCGAGTCAAACAGATGCCGTCGTTCCCGTCGCTGCTGAACGAGGCTGGTATATGACTCGACAGGGTTCAAGTAAATGGCATCGGCCATGCTGGTCTGTCGCTGCTCAATCATGTTCAGCAGCGACTTCAGTAGCAAAACCTGAGTGGGATGGTCCATATCGCCTCCAGTCTGTCCTGTTCATCAACTCGTCGATGCATCCTGAACAGCAGGCTTCGTTCTAGGCGCAAAAAACGGCGCTGTAAACTGTCAGAACTAACAGGTAGTCCACTTAAATAATCTTTCAATGGCGGCACTTGCGCTCGCGACATAGGCTCCGGCTGTGCAACGATGTCGCCCTGCCTGACCGCAAACCTGCGCGGACGCTGACCGAACCCTATGGGTAAGTCGCTGTCCTTTGGGGACGCGACGTTTTTTGCCAAGGATCGATATGACCAACCTCAATACCCAAGCCTCATTTGTTCCCGGACGCCTGGAGCAGATGTCCACCCGCATCGCCTTTTTCATCGCAGGTCTCGGTATCGCTGCTTGGGCGCCGCTGGTGCCGTATGCCAAGGCGCGAGCCGGGCTCGACGAAGGGACGCTCGGGTTGTTGCTGTTGTGCCTGGGGGTGGGGTCGATTCTGGCGATGCCGATGGCTGGCCTCTTGTCCACGCGTTTCGGCTGTCGTCGAGTGGCGACCGGGGGAACGTTGTTGATTTGCGCGGCGTTGCCGTTATTGGCAACGGTGTCGACGATACCGGCATTGATCGCCACGCTGTTCATGTTCGGCGCGGGCCTGGGCACGGTGGATTCAACGGTGAACCTGCAAGCGGTGATCGTCGAACGCGCCAGCGGCAAGAACATGATGTCGGGGTTTCACGGAATGTTCAGCCTCGGCGGGATTGTCGGCGCGGCGGGTGTCAGCGCCCTGCTCGCCCTGGGTTTGTCGCCGCTGGGGGCGATGGCCGTGGTGGTTGTCGTGCTGGTACTGGCCTTGCTCAAAGCCGCGCCGCACCTGTTGCCTTACGGCAGCGAAAGCTCAGGACCTGCGTTTGCGGTGCCCCATGGCATCGTGCTGTTCATTGGCGGCATGTGCTTCATCGTTTTCCTGGCTGAAGGCGCAGCGCTCGACTGGAGCGCGGTGTTCCTGGTGCAGGAACGCGGGATCGACACGGCGTACGCGGGCCTGGGTTACGCGGCGTTTGCGCTGACCATGACCGCCGGGCGGCTGACCGGGGACCGGATTGTCCGGCGTCTGGGCGCGACGCGGGTGATGGTGTTCGGTGGCCTGACCGCGGCGGTGGGACTGGCGTTGGCGACGTTTGCACCGGCCTGGGAGGCGGCGCTGGTCGGTTATGCATTACTGGGTGCGGGTTGCTCGAACATCGTGCCGGTGCTGTACACCGCGGTCGGTAAACAGACGGTTATGCCTGAGCATATTGCGGTGCCGGCCATTACCACATTGGGCTACGCAGGGATTCTCGCGGGCCCGGCGGTGATCGGGTTTATCGCCCATGGCAGCAGTTTGAGCTTTGCGTTTGGGTTGATGGCGGTGTTGCTGGTGGCGGTGGCCATTGGCGGCAGGGTGTTGAAAGTCTGATAAAGCTATCGCCAGCAGGCTGGCTCTCACAGGGGATCTTCAGTGAACACAAATTCTGTGTTTAGCAGAGACCCATGTGGGAGCCAGCCTGCTGGCGATGGGGTCACCTCGGTCTATCAGAACCCAACGCTGGCCTGCACAAAGAACGTGCGTGGCGCGCCGACGTACATCCCCGAGTTGTTGTCGCTGGAGCGGGTGAAGTACTGCTTGTCAAAGACGTTCTTCACCCCGGCGCCGACCTTCAGGTTCGAAAGCGTCGCGCCGAAGTCATAGCCGCCACGCACGTTCCAGGTGACGTAACCCGGAATGTCGCCGTACTGACCATCTGCGGAGCCTTCGGTGATGTAGTTGTTGGTGAAGCTGCCGTCGGCGTTCACGGCAACACCGGGTGAGCGTTGCTTGGACTGGGCAAAGGCATCGAGGTTGTAGGTCCAGCGGTTGATGTCGTAACGCAGGCCGGCGGTCGCTACCTGGCGCGAGTAAAACGGCAGGTCACGACCCTTGAAGCCTGGAATTTCACCTTCGTAAACGGCGCGGGTGTAAGTGAACCCGGCGTTGGCGGTCAGGCCGTCGAGTCGTGGATCGAGTGCCGCCATGTTGTAGTGCACCGACGCCTCGATACCCTGGTGCGTGGTCGCGCCGAGGTTGGTCCAGCCCGCGTCGTTGCTGATGTATTGCAACTCTTTATCGAAGTCGATGTAGAACGCCGTCAACTCCCCGCCCCACGCCTCATTGTTGTAGCGCGTGCCGACCTCATAGGTCTTGGCCTTTTCCGGCTCCAGGCCATTGGCCGGTTCGTCCCCCGCGCCCCCCTGACCCAGCTGGAAATACTGCAGGCTGCCGAACGAGGTTTCGTAGTTGGCGAACAGCTTCCACTCTTCCGACAAGTGATACATCACGCTCAGGGCCGGCAGCGGCTCGTTGCTTTCGATGCTGCGGTTCTTCTCCGGTACGCGTCTGCCAGCGGTGTCGAGCACGGCGCGGTCGTGCCAGTCGGTGCTGATGTGTTCGAAGCGGATGCCAGGGGTGATGGTCCAGTTACCGACATCGATTTTGTTGTCGATGTACACCGAGTTGGCTTCAGTGCCGCCGGTACGGTCCTGGTACACATGCCCGTCCGAACCCGGACGCACCACCGGCTCGTTGTTGACCAGCGCCAGGCGGCTCGCCTGTTCGTGCATGGCTTCCTTGAGGTAGCGATAACCGACACTGACTTCCTGGGTGGTCGGGCCGACGTCAAACACACGGGACACCCGCGGTTCGATGCCGACGGTGTAGTAAGTGCGTGGGAACGAGCCCAGGGTTCTCTGATCGCGAGCGGCGATGTTGCTGCCACGGAAGCTGTCGGTGTAGTAAGTCAGCACTTCGGCCTGGGTGCGGTCGTCGAGCTGTCGCGTCCACTTGAACGAGACATCCTTGCGGCGCCCGGTGAAGTTGTCGTTGTTGCGGTCGGACTGAAACGGGTTGGCGTCGTACTGCGCCTGGGTCAGGCCGCCGGGCATGTCGGCGTTGGCGTCGTAGTAGTGAAAGTTGAGGCTGAAATCGTCGACATCGGTGGGTGCCCAGTGCGTCTTGAGAATCACGTCGTCGATGTCATTGCCGTTGTTGCGCTCGCGGTAACCGTTGCCGTTCACGCCCGAGTACAACAGCGCCATGCCGATGCCGTTGTCAGCGGTGCCGCCGAGGAATGCCGTGTCGATGTGCTTCCAGCCGCCGTGCTGGGAGGTTTCCAGGGTGGTGCCGATTTCACCGGTGGCTTTCTCCGGGATCGCCCGCGTCACAAAGTTGATCACGCCACCGACGTTCTGCGGTCCATAACGCACGGAACCGGCACCGCGCACCACGTCGATGCTGTCGAGGTTGCCGGAGGAAATCGGTGCCATGGACAGTTGCGGCTGGCCGTACGGCGCGAAGGCTGCCGGCACGCCGTCGATCAATACCGTGGAGCGAGGCGACAGGCGCGAGGTCAGGCCGCGCACGCCGACGTTCAGGGAAATGTCGCTGCCGCCGGTGCCGTTGGCGTCCTGCACTTGCACGCCGGGCACGCGCTTCAACACGTCGCCGACGTTCATGGCGCCCTGCTCGACCATCGCTTCGCGGCGGATCACCGTACGCGCGCCGGGGTGGTTCTGCACCACCGCCGCGTCGGCATCGCCGAGCCAGTCGCCGACCACTTTGATGTCGGTCACGCCCAGTTCAATCGGGCCGGCCGCTGCGGAAGTCGGCGCAGGCGTCAGGGTCACCGAGCCTTCATCGATCTGATATTGCAGGCCGCTGCCTTGCAGCAATTGGCGCAAGGCCTGCTCCGGCGAGAGGTCGCCGTCAACGGCGGGCGCCTGTTTGCCGGCCACCAGCTCAGGACTGAAGAAAACCTGCAGCGACGTTTGCTGACCCAGCTCACTCAACGCCTGGCCTAACGGCTGCGCGGGAATATGGATGCCGTCGGCGGCGAATGCCTGGGGAAGTGCGGCACTGACAGCCAAGGCGAGCGCAAGCCGCAACCAAGGGGAGTTGTTGTTTTTAGCGGTGGTTTTCTTCACGTCGAACATTGTCCTGTAGATCGCAAGAGTGTGCGGCTGTTAATGCAAACCAGTTGCAGTTGGACAAGAAGACGAAGTACTCAAAAAAAACCTGAATCTATTTTGAAATTATTTGTTGGCTGCCGTCGTCGAGGGTCCGCACGGCCACCGGCAGAATGCTGGGCAAGGCCTTGAGCAGTGCGTCGGTGTTGTCGGATCTGAACACGCTGGTCAGGCGCAGATCGCCCACTTTGTCGTTGCCGACCGTCAGTGGCTTCTCGCGATAGCGCGAGACTTCTGCGGCGACCTCGGCAAGGCTGGCGTTGTTGAACACCAGTTTGCCGCTGCGCCACGCGGTCAGTTCTGCCGGATTGACCGCGTAAGCGGCAGCAACCACGCCTTTGGCATCGACACGAGTGCCGAGGCCGGCGGTGAGGCTGACGACATCAGGCCCCTGGCCCTGAACCTTGACGGTGCCCTGCTCCACCGCCACCCGGGTTTCCGTGAGGTCGCGGCGCACATCGAAACGCGTGCCGGTGACCGTCACCTTGCCGCTACCCGCCTCGACCACGAACGGTCGGCTGGTGTCGTGCTCGACGCTGAACATGGCTTCGCCTTCCGTCAACTCGATGCCGCGACGGTCTTTTTCATAACGCACCTGAACACGGCTGCGGCTATTCAGATCGATCACCGAACCGTCGGGCAACGCCACATGACGCCGCTCACCCAAGCCCGTGGAATAGTCGGCGGTGTAGATCGCCGGATGATTCAAACCGCTGAACAGCCCCAACCCGAGCGCCACGGCCAACACACTGGCCGCCACCGCATAACGCACCAGCGGCTGACGTTTGCGACGGGCCGGCGGAGTTTCGCACAGGGCTTGCAGACGCTTGGCGGGCAGCAGATCGGCCGCCGACCACAGACCCTGGAGCAGTTGAAATTCGTCGCGATGCTGAGGATGTTCAGCCAGCCAGGCTTCGAAACGCCGGTATTCTTCGACGTCCACGGCCGGTTCCTGCAAACGCACAAACCACCGCGCCGCGTCGTCGCGAACCGTTGTTTGCCCGCACGCACAATCACGATTATCCATCATGGAAGTTCCTGTTTGGCTGGGGGTGAGAAGGCGCGGCCGATCATGGGTGCAGTCCGTCGAGGCGGTCGCGCAGATGCCGCAAGGTGCGGATCATATACTTTTCCACCATGTTCTTGGACAGTCCCAGGCGTTCGGCGATTTCCGCCTGGGTCAGGCCTTCGATCTTCTGCCAGACGAACACCTTGCGGCAGTTGACCGGCAGCTCGGTAAGCGCCCGGTCGATGGAATCAGCCAACTGGATCGCATGCATGAAATGCTCCGGGTCGCCGGACGACGACACACTGTGATCAACCGCCTCCGACTCCATGGCGCCCCGCCGGTCCTCACGCCGATAACCATCCACCGCGATGTTGCGTGCGGTCTGGTGCAAATACGCCCGAGGTTGTTCCACCGCCGACGAATCGGACTCAAGCACCCGCACGAAGGTATCGTGGGCCAGATCCTCGGCCTGCTGACGATTTCTCAGGCGACGGGTCCAGGTGCCAACCAACTCTTCGTAATGCTCGAAAAAGCCGTGTCTGCGGGGCAACTTGGGGGTCATTGCGGTGTGCTGTGGAGACGGGCGTGAATAGTAATGCTTCCTATTAATGGGAAGCAATGCATTCCACTGAGGAGGGGTTGCCGTTAGTCAGCCAAAGGAACCTTTCAAACCAGAATTGATTTTGTGGCGAGGGAGCTTGCTCCCGCTTGAGTGCGCAGCACTCACAAAATAATCGAACATGACGAAGATGTTGGGGCTGCTACGCAGCCCAGCGCGAGCAAGCTCGCTCGCCACAGGGGCCGTGGTTACTTGGGTACTTCGACGTTATCCATCATCCGGTTCACCGCCAGTTCCGCCTGCATGATGATTTGCTGGATCCCCATCGCCGTATTCCGATGCGGTCCGTCCAGGTGCGCTGCGAAATCGCTGGTCATGACGCTGGCCGAGGCCAGTGATTCGCAGGTGTGTGCCAGCAGGTCTTCGTCTTTGATATCCGGCGCGATCATAAACATGGTGCTCGGTTTGCGGGCGACCGGGTTTTTGAGGGCGTCGGGGTTGAGGTAGTGATCGAGGGCGCGCTCGGCGGCTTCGTGGAGCTTTTTGGAATCGAGTGATTCGTAGGGGGATGCCGGATCAGTGTCTGGCGGGTTTGGAGTAACTTTGCACATATTGATTCGTTCCTTGTGGGCAGCCACGCCTCGCTACTAATACGAAGGGTGGCGGCTGTACGCAGGTTAGTAGACCGGGGAACGAAGACAAAGCCGGCGCGCCCGAGGGCGCCCTACGCACAGCCACCATCAGGTACAGGCATGGAAATACCTGTCTGACAGACGCCTGTGCATGCTTCGTACCTCGGGCTACTAAACCCGATCACTGGGAATCAGTGACGGGGATCAAGTTACCGAGGGGGGCCAAAGCGCACAAGCCGGCGGATTCTGGCGTAGTCGTAGGCAATGGCGCAAGGCGCTGTAGCTTTCAGGAAGTAACGCTAAACATTTTTAAACACGAGCGCTTTTTTGTGGGCTCCCACATTTTGATTTACGTCATGCACAAAATTTGTGTTCGCTGAAGACCCTGTGGGAGCGGGCTTGCCCGCGAAGGCGTTGTGTCAGCCAACTTAAATACTGAATGACACACCGCTTTCGCGAGCAGGCTCTCTCCCACAGGTTTTTTGGTGGATTGGAGATTGGGGGTCAGTGCTTGCGCAACCACTCGATAAACAGTGCAAACAGCTCCGACTGTGAACCGATGTTCAACTTCAGATAAAGATTCTTGCGGTGCATGCGCACGGTCTCCGGCGAGATGCTCATCTGGCTGGCCGTGGACTTCACGGAGTGCCCCCGGAGCACCATGTGCGCCACTTCCCGCTCGCGCTCGGTCAGCAAATCGCAGCCGAACTGCTCGAAGGCGGACTGCACGCGTTGCCTGAGATCGTCACGCACGCCTTGATTCACGGTGCTGTGCTGTAAGCCCCGGCGTCCGAACTCAGTGATGAATTCGCGCACCAGCGGCTCAACCGCCCGCAGCAGATTCAGCTGTTCCACCCGCAGACCTTCCCCGCCAAAGCCTTGGAACAGACTCACGGATACCTTGGTGTCATTGCCGGTATCGACAATATAAAAACTGTCTTCCGAACTCCCGGCCTTCAAGTAGTAAGTCTTGTAGTACTCACTGTCGAAGAAGTTGTCCGGGGCAATGTCCTCCAAGTGATAAAACCCTTCGGCCAGCCCCTGTTCCACCGCCAGGCAAAACGGGTCGAGCAAGTAGCCGCCGGAAAAATAGCGGTCGATGATCGACTCCCGGTATTTTTCCGGAATGCCCCGCTGATACAGCAACTGTGGCGGGCGGTCCTTGTGTTCCAGGCTGATCATCACCGACTCGATGGACACCAGATGCCCGAAGGCCGACGCCAGAAAGTGCAGCGCGTCGGGCTCATTGATATGGGCGAATGCCTGGCGCATCTCGCCGTGCCACTTATGCAAGGCGCCGAAGGGCAAGGCGATCAATGTGTCGTCGTTTGGTTTGCTCATGCCCCGCAGTCTAGCGGGTGAACCGGCACCTGGTAACCGCGGAGTCGACGAACTCATTGGCCGAAGTACTGGCCGTTTTGCTCAAGTTCGCCCGCCACTTCAAGAATGCACACCCGCAGGATCTCGACGATTTCATCCACCTGCGCGCAAGACAGGATCAGTGGCGGCGACATGACATTGAGGTGCATGATCGGCCGCACCAGCAACCCTCGGGCCTGCGCCCGGGAATGAATCATTTCGCCAATGTTGATCTCGTCGGCAAACAACGCCTTGGTACGTTTGTCGGCCACGAATTCCACGCAGGCCATGAACTTCTGGCAGCGCACATCGCCCACTAACGGCAAGTCGCTAAGTGTCGCCAGACGCTGTTCCAGATAAGCGCCGACGACATCGACATGCGCCAGCAGGTTTTCCCGCTCGATGATCTCAATGTTCTTCAACGCCGCCGTGCAGCAGACCGGATGGCCGCTGTAGGTGAAGCCGTGGGTGAAGCAGCGGCCCGTGCCGGGCTCGGCAATGACTTTCCAGATACGGTCGGAAAAAATGCAGGCGCCCAACGGCAAGTAAGCCGACGTCAGCCCCTTGGCCGTGGTGATGATGTCCGGCTGAACTTCAAACAAATCCCAGGAGGCGAAGAACTTGCCCAAACGGCCGAACGACGTCACCACTTCATCGGCGACAAACAGAATGTCGTAGCGCTGGCAGACTTCCCACATGCGTTTCAGATAACCCTTGGGCGGAATGATCACCCCGCCGGAGCCCATGATCGGCTCGGCAAAAAAGCCCGCCACCTTGTCCGCGCCGATGGACAGAATCTTGTCTTCAAACTCCTTGATCAGAAACTCGAGAAACTGCACCTCGTCCATGCCATCCGGTGCCCGGTAAGGATTGGGATTGGAGACGTGGTGAATCTTGTCGTTGGCGTAATCAAATTCCGGCACACGGTCGGCGGCCTTGTTGCCGATCGACATCGTCAGGGTGGTGGAGCCGTGATACGCGTTGAAACGGGCGATGACGTGCTTCTTTTCCGGTTTGCCGCGGCAGTTCTGATAGTACTGAATCAACCGGTACGCGGTGTCCACGGCGGTGGAGCCGCCGGTGGTGAGGAACACATGATCGAGATCGCCGGGGGCCAGGCTGGCGAGTTTCTCGCACAACTGGATGGCGACGTTGTTGGACATGTCGGAAAACGGGTTCGAGTACGCCAGGCGACGGACCTGATCGGCAATCGCCAGTGCCATTTCTTCACGGCCCAAACCGATGTTCGTGCACCACATGCCGCCGACAGCGTCGAGAAAGCGGTTGCCCTCGGTGTCGTAAATATAAGCGCCGTCACCGGCAACAATATTCAGGGAGCCCTGTTCGGCGTGTTCGTCGAACATGTGATAGCCGTGCATGTAGTGCGCTTTGTCGGCTTTGACCAAGTGGGCATTATCAACGGTGGGCACAACTTTCTTGATTGGAGTCGCCATACAAAAAACCTCGAACCGAAAAATTAAACGATCAAATCCCGCTCTTCACCGTGCTCCAGACGCGAGTCATGGCGCGCATGTCTTTCGCATCCTGGGTTTTCTGCGGAAACAACCGCTGGCGAGTCTCGTCATCGGGATAAATCGCCGGGTTGTTGCGCACATCGGCGTGCACCAACGGCGTGGCCGCCGCATTGCTGTTGGCGTAATGAATGTAGTCAGTCACGTCCGCCATCACTTGTGGCTGCATCAAGTAATCCAGGAACTTGTGGGCGTTGGCCACGTGTGGCGCATCGGCGGGGATGTACAGGTTGTCGAACCAGATCAACGAACCTTCCTTGGGAATGAAATAGGCCAGTTTGATTTTCAACTTGGCCTCTTCGGCGCGAGCCATGGCGGTCGCGTAATCGCCCGACCAGGTCATGGCCATGCACACATCGCCATTGGGCAGGCTGGTCAGGTAGTTGACCGAGTCGAACTTGCGAATGTAGGGCCGGACCGACAGCAGCAAATCCTGAGCGGCTTTAAGATCCGCCGGCGCGGCACTTCTCGGGTCTCGCCCCAGATACTTCAGGGCCAGTGGTATGACTTCAGTGGGCGCATCGACCAGGGTCACGCCGCAATCGGCGAAGCGCGAGACGATTTTCGGATCAAAGATCATCGCCAACGAGCCAATCGGCGCATCCGGCATGCGCTCCAGGATTTTGTCGACGTTGTAAGTAATGCCGTTGCTGCCCCAGGTATAGGGCGCCGAGTACAGCGTGCCGGCATCAAACCCCTGCAAGTCCTGCAAGACTTTCGGGTCCAGGTTGGTCCAGCCTGGCAGCAACTTTTTATCGAGTGGCTGGAACACTTTGGCCTTGATCAGCGGTGGCGCGAGGGAGGCGTTCAACACCACTAGGTCATAACCGGAGTGGCCGGTAAGCAACTTGGCCTGAACCGTTTCATAGGCATCAAAGGTGTCGTAAATAACCTTGATGCCCGTGGCTTTCTGAAAGTCGGCAATGGTTTTTTCGCCGATGTAATCCGCCCAGTTATACAGCCGCAGCGTGTTGTTATCGTCCACTTCGGCGCCGTGGACGCCTACCGACAGTGGCACGATTAACGCACCAAGCATCACCAAGAAGGCCTTGCGCATAGCAAATTCACCTTATCAAGCGAGTTCCGATCTGGATGAGCGGATGAATCCACTATTGAGCGATTCAGCCAACGGCACCATACCCCGAATGGGTGTGTGAGCCGGTTTGCGGCGCTCGCGACTGCCCGACATGGCAAAAAGCAGCAGTTTCGTTGACTTGTTTTGTCATAGATCCAGCGCAGGTCCCGCGCTTAGAGTGCCCCACATAAAGATCACCCAGGGCACGTACATGAACGACCTGATCAAACAAGAACGAAATGAAGGCGTCCTGACGCTCACCTTTGACCGCCCCGACAAACTGAACGCGCTGAATAACAGCATGTACACGCAGCTGGCCGACCTGTTGCTGGCCGCTGATGAAGACGCTGAAACCGGCGTGATCATTCTCACGGGCGGAGCCTCGTGCTTTACCAGCGGTAACGATCTGGCGGATTTTCTCCAGCATCCGCCTACCGATCTGGACAGCCCGGCGTTTCGCCTGATGCGCGTGGTCATCCACCTGCAAAAACCGTTGATCGCGGCCGTGTGCGGAGCGGCCATCGGAATTGGCACCACCCTGCTTCTGCATTGCGATCAGGTGCTGGTCACCCGCAATGCGCGGATGCGCACGCCGTTCGTGAACCTGGGCCTGTGCCCGGAGTTTGGCGCCAGTCTGCTGCTGCCGCGCCTGCTCGGCCATGCCCGGGCAGCGCGCTTGCTGCTTTTGGGCGACAGCCTGGACGGGGCCGCCGCCGTCGCGTGCGGGTTGGCCAACGAACTGTTTGACGACGGGCAACAGTGCCTGGCGGCCGCCGAGCACATGGCCCGTCGACTGCTGGCGCTCCCCCAGGAAGCCCTGCGTCAGTCCCGGCAATTACTCAAACAGACGTCGATGCCGGAACTGCAAGCCACCCTTCGCCAGGAAAATTTGCTGCTCATCAAACGCCTGAAAACCCCTGAAGCGCAGGCGGCGTTGAACGCACTCCTTAATCGCAGCACCGAAAAGAACCCCTCTACAGGAAAGCCTTCATGAACACCCCAGACGTATTTGTTGTCAGCGCCGCACGCACCGCCATCGGCTCCTTTGGTGGCTCGCTCAAAGATGTGCCGCTGGCCGATCTGGCGACCACGGCCGTCAAGGCAGCCCTGGAGCGGTCCGGCGTGGACCCGGCGCAAATCGGCCATTTGGTGATGGGCAATGTGATCCCGACTGAAACCCGTGATGCGTACATTTCCCGGGTCGCCGCGATGAACGCCGGCATTCCGAAAGAAACACCCGCCTACAACGTCAACCGCCTCTGCGGTTCCGGCCTGCAAGCCATTATCAGCGCGGCCCAGACCTTGATGCTTGGCGACGCCGAGATTGCGATCGGCGCTGGCGCCGAATCCATGAGTCGCGGCCCGTACCTGATGCCGTCCGCCCGTTGGGGCGCGCGGATGGGCAACGTCCAGGCCATCGACTACATGCTGGGCATCCTGCATGACCCGTTCCATGGCATCCACATGGGCATCACTGCCGAGAACATCGCCCTGCGCAACGGCATCACCCGCGACATGCAGGACGCCCTCGCCCTGGAAGATCAAAAACGCGCGGCGTTCGCGATCGCCAATGGCTACTTCAGTGAGCAGATCGCTGCGGTGGAAATCCGTGGTCGCAAGGAAACGACGCTGTTCAGCATCGACGAACACCCGCGTTCCACCTCCCTGGAACAACTCGCACTGATGAAGCCGGCGTTCAAGAAGGACGGTTCGGTCACTGCCGGAAATGCCTCGGGCCTGAACGACGGTGCCGCGGCACTGGTCATGGCCACTGGCAAGGCAGTTCAGGCCAACAACCTGCGCCCGCTCGCCCGCCTGGTCAGCTATGCCCACGCCGGTGTCGAGCCGGAACTGATGGGGCTGGGGCCGATTCCCGCCACGCGCCTGGCGCTCAAACGCGCAGGCCTGACGACCGCTGATATGGACGTCATCGAAGCCAACATCGCCTTCGCCGCCCAGGCCTGTGCGGTCAGCCAGGAACTGGATCTCGACCCGGCCAAGGTCAACCCGAACGGCTCGGGCATTTCCCTCGGTCACCCGGTCGGCGCGACAGGGGCAATGATCGCCACCAAAGCCATCCACGAACTGCACCGCGTCAACGGCCGGTATGCATTGGTGACCATGTGCATTGGTGGTGGGCAGGGGATTGCGGCGATTTTCGAGCGGGTCTGAGTGTCAGAGCGATGTCCGGTGCAATGCCGGACATCGCAAGACAGAAGCCTTCAGCAGCTCCGAAGCCTACATCACAATGCGCTGAGCATATGCTGAATGGCTTTGTGGCCAGACTTCGGGGCATCGGTAAAAAAGTCTGCGATACGCGCCGCAAACTTCTGAGTGTTCTGAAAGGACTCATTCATTGTCAACGCGGTGTCATTAATCGAGACCATGACATAAGCACTCTGCCCACTGCCGATAAAGCCGATGGAGGCGTGATCATTGCCGTGATGCAAGATGATTAAAAGAGAGTCTCGGGCTATCGGACACTTTTCCACTTCCCATTCAGGTGGCTCATTTCTGCCGAAAGCCTGAGCGAGTCTGGATAAGAATGACGCTCGCCGAGTCGCCTCCACCTGTAACTGCTGTTTAGCCAATACCAGCACTCTGCTCCAGGCAACAACATCGTAGGAAACAAAATCCTGATGATCACGACATTCATACGAGCGTGAATCAGCGGCTGCCATAGCTGTGTCATGAGTCGCAGACGCATATTTGAAACCACTGGAGGCAGACATTTCCTCTTTGTACTTGCTCAAAAAACCCTGAACGCTGGCAACAGCCGAACCGGACATCAGACAAGGTTCTTCAGTACCTGCCGGCAGATCAAAATAAAGATCATCGAAAATCAATGCTCCCGGGGACCGGTCAAGCGGCGAGCCGTCATTTACCCAGCCAGTACCTGAACGCTCGGTTTGCTGTTCATCAAATTGCTCCAGCACGCTAATGAGCTGATCACGCTGAACGGCGTCGGCCATTATTTCAGAGAGCAATGCCGCGGAGGCTTCGTATCCACTTTGCGTTTCCAGATCAGCCTCGAACCCCCTCATCTCGCGAAGCGCGTGGGCAAGTTCAGCTTTTGAAAGTTGAGGTCTGGCATCAGTCATAAAATTACTCTACCTCCCGGCAGTCCGTAGCGCAAAGCGCAACCATGACCACCTATCGTCGAGGGTCATAGCGAGCAGAAAACGCCTGTGCGTCTGCTCCGCTGAAATGGAAATACTCATCAGGACACCCTCTGCGCCATACCGCCGTGATACGTCCGTTGGTGGGCGATAGACGGCGCATTTTGCAGCCGTTTTCGTAAAAATCGCTGAGCTTTTTGCCCCCGTTGGGATCAGCATGCAACAACAATTCTCCGTCATCACCCTCGTCCAAAGCGGCTTGAATCGTGCAATCAATCAGCGCCTTGGCCACCCCACGAACCGCTGGCTGACGCAAGAATTGCTCATACAATTCCGAGGGTGCATCCGATAGATACCAGGTAAAGGCGCGCTGCCGCTCGATACCCTGGACATTGCAATGAAGCTTCGGAACAAGGGAAAGCATGCCGATGGGGAATGTTTGTTCCCCCTTTGAAACCACGACACACATGGCCTTGCCGTTCTCGGAAGCGTTGCCAGGCATCCTCGTGAGGTAGTTGTGAACAGCCACGAGCTTCAGGTAATTGGGCCAGCGCCATCCGACGTCAGCACGGGTTTTCTGACTCGTTGAGCTGTCATGGGAGTAATAGCGATTGACGATGGGTTGAACTGTCTCGTGCCATTGCCTGGCAAGAGCTTCGGTCATGGGTACGACACAGACTTTTACCTGGAAGGGTGCCCCGGAGGCGTCGCTGGCGAGCAGCGACACGATGGGCCGCTGTAGCGGCATAAGTAAGCTTCCTTGCACATATGAGCTGAAAGAGTTGGCAGACTTTGATTTGCTGCTACTCAAGCTAGCATAGGGTTTGGAGCGTGGCGTTCGGCGGGATTGTTCAGAATGTTTCTAATGTTTAAACGACAGGAACATCAAGAGAATCAAGAGGAGGGATGGGTGTTCAGAAGGTTTGTGGAAGCTACAGCGTCTTGTGCTATTTCCTACAACCGCGCAAGACTCCATGGCGACGATGACGACGAATCACCCATCACCCTGGAGCCAAAAGCGGCATCAATACCGTAACGGACAGTCAGGTGTGGGAGCGAGCTTGCTCGCGATTGCGGCCGTCCAGTCGAGAAAATTATCGCCTGATACACCTCTATCGCGAGCAAGCTCGCTCCCACAGGGTCTTGTGGTTTAGATGTTTTTTTCGTCGATCCCGGCCTGCAGCGTCTGACTATCGAAATGACCGCCAAGGGTGACAGGACCGAGTTTGACACTGTGCTCATCCGGGGTTGAAACAACCGGTTTACCGGCGTCCCCTTCTGCCTTTTCAGGCAAATCCAGACCAGCGTTGACCCCGTAATCACGGTTGCTCACGCTCGCAGTGCTGACCTCGGAACCACCCAGGTCAACGCGGCCTTCAGTGGCCGCAATCCGTGCACCGGTCAGTTGTGTTGCGCCGCCGACCTTCAGGCTCACACCTTGGGTGCCATTGATACCGGAAGCCTGGCCGACGCTGTCTTTATGCGCGTAACCGCCCTCCAGTTTCAGTGTCGGTTTGTAGTCGGTCCCGTCCAGCTTTTTGTTATCGGCCACTTTGTCCTTGTCGGCCGGTGCAGCCTTCTTGCCCGTCAGGCCGAGGTCCACATCAAGCTTGGCGCTGGTCTGGCTGTCCTGGCGACTTTCCACGTTCAAGTCACCGCCTACCTTGCCGCTGACGGTCGCCGCATCAATCCGCGCCCCCGCCAGATGTGCATCACCAGCGCTGTTCAGCACCACGCTGTCTGCCTTGATCTGGCTGTTCTGCTGGGTCGTGTCTCGCAAAACATCAACCCCGACCTTGGCCCCGGCATTGAAGCCGTGATCACGGGTGGCGACGTTCTTTTCATCCGTGACAACCGGTGTGCTGTTGCTCAGGTTGCCGCCGGCATTCAGCGCCACATTCCAGTTGGTGCGGGTCTGAGTGGATTCAGCCGATTCCTGATAAATGCCGCCGCTCTGCGCATCGAGGCTGACGCTCGCTGCGTTGACCTGGGTGCCTTGCAGGTGGATCGCATCGCCGCTCAGGGCGATTTTGTCCTGGCTGTTGAGCTGGCCACCGGTCAAGGTCCGGGTCGTTTCATTGACCCGGCCGATGTTGAAATTGCCGCTCAGATTTCCGCCCTGATCAGCGCTTTTCTCTGTGCTGGTTTTGCTGCCGCCCACCTTGAGGCCACCGCCGAGGTTGCTGCCGGTCGCGGTGTGGGTGTCGGTCGCCGCTTGCAGATCGAGTTTGCCGCCAGCCTTCAAGTCGATGCCGCCCAGCGTGTCGACCTTCGTCCCTTGCAGGATCTGATCGCCCCCGCTGCTCAGCAGCACCGGACCTTTGCCCTGAATACTCGCCACCTGAGCCTGGCTGTCCCGGGTCTGTTTGCCGGTGTGATCGAGCTGGAAACCGGCACCGAGATCGACATTGGTGCCGTTGGTGCCCGGTGCAGTGCCGACGTTCAACGAGCCATTGCCGCGCAGGCTGGTGGTGTCGCTGCTCTGGCGATCATTGGCCTGATTCAGCGCCAGCTCACCACCGGTCTTGATCGAAACACCGCCCTGCCCGCCATCAAAATGGCTGCCTTCGAACTGACCATCGCCACGCAGGTTGATGTTCACCCCTTCGCTGCCGACATAGCTGCCGACCACGGCGCTGGAAGTGTCCTTGCGCGTCTGACTGCTACCACCCGCGCCGCTGCCGGCGACGTTTACGTCCTCACCGGTTTTGGTGTAGACCCGCACGTCGGCCTTGGCGTCCAGTGCCTGATCGGTACTGCTGCGGGTATTGCTCGCAGCGCTCGCCACCAACGTGTCGGCGCTGATGTTTACCTTGCCCGCGCTCGCCTGATACTGAGTGCCCTGGTCCAGCAAGGTCCCGGCCACGTTCACGTCCACGGTGCCGCCCTTGAACTGGCTGACCACGGCGTTGCCGGTTTGCTCGGTGTGGCTGGTGTTCTGATGACCAATCGCGACGTCGATGCCCACATTCGGCTGGCCGAGATTAGCCAGTGCATCCTTGTCCGGCACTTTACCGGCCAGCACGTCCTTGACCGCACCGGCGATGGGCCGGGCGATGTCCCTGTACTCGACGTTGGCGCCGATGTCCGCCGACCAGCTGCTGTCTTTATGGGTGCTGCTGTCGGTGTTGTTCGCGGCGCGATTGTCGACGTCGACCGCAGCGACATTCAGACCTTTGCCGGCATCAAGACGCGCGCCTTCGGTGGTGAGTTTGCCGGTGTTGATGTTCAGGTTGCCGCTGCTCTGCACGCCGGTGGTTTGCGCTGTGGTTTTGCTCGTGGTGTCTTGCGAGGTGGTGTGCGCGAAATCGACGCCGCTGCCGGCGCGGTCGAGGCCACCGGTGTAATAGAAGCCGCCGCTGGTGCTGGCTTTATCGGTAGAGGTGCTGTGGCTGTCCTGCTCGGCCAGCAGCGAGACATTTTTGCCGGACAGCGTCGCATCGCCATGAGTGGCGTTGACCTCGGCACCTTTGAGCGTCAGTTCGCCGCCCGCCGTCAGTTGCACAGTGCCGCCGCTGAGGCTTGAGCCCTGCTGTTTGACGTCGTTGCTGGTCACGGTTTGTTGCTTGTTTTCGTAGTGCACACCGGCACGATACTGGCCGGCACCCGGAGCGTTTTCCTTGGCGTAGGCATCGAAGCCGCGCGTCTCGGTGGTCGTGCTGCTGTCGTGGGTATCTTGCGCGGAATGCACCTGCACATCCCCCGCCGCGTCCGCGCTCAGGGTGCCGCCGGCCTTGACCGTGGAACCGGCCACTTCGATGTCCCTGGCACTCTTGAGCGTGAGGTTGCTGTCCGACGTCAGCTCGCTGCGCACCGTGCTGCTGTCCTTGGCGTTGTGCCGGGTTTCGTCCTTGGTGATGCCGAAGAACTTGCTGTCCTTGTCGTGGTTGTTAGCGTGGGAAGTGTCTTGCACACCATCGATCACCAGCGAACCCTTGTCGCTGATGACGCTGGATTCAGAACCGCCGCGCACCTGGCTGCCGCTGATGCGCACATCGTCGGCCTTGACGATCAGCTTGCCGGCCGCGTTGATTTTACTGCCCTGATTCTGGGTCTTGCCCTGATCGGCGTCGCCGGTCTTGCCGAAGAAACCGCCGCCCACCAGATCGCCCGAATAACGGTTGTCGCTTGTGCGCTGAGTGCGGCTGGCGCTGGTGATTTCCACCTGTTTGCCCGCGAGGTTTATGTCTCCGGCGCTGTTTAGCCCGGCACCTTCGGAACGCAGCAACGCGGCGGTCTGCAGGGCGATGTTGCCACCCTTCAATTGACTGGTGATGCTGCGCTGCTCTTCGCTACTGGTGTCCCAATCGGCTTTCCACAGGTGTTTGCGGTGGTTGCCCTGATCGGTCTGGGTGTGGCTTTCGGTGGCGGCGTTCAGACGTAAATTGCCGCCGCTTTGCACACTGAGATTCTTTGTCGCTTCAATCTTGGCCGCCTTCAGCTCGGTGTCACCCGCGGACGACAGTTGCGCGTCCCGGCTGGCGAGAATCTGGCTGCCGTGCTGGCGTGAGTTGCTGTCGGTCTGCGTGCGGTCGTAGGTTTCCCAGGTGATGCCGATGGTGCTGTTGTTCCAGTTTTCGCGTTTCTCCTGGAGATGGCGGCTTTCGACGGTGGTCAGGGTCAGGTTGCGTCCGGCGTCGAGTTTGACGTCGCGACCACTGACGTCGGCGGCGGCCAGGGTCAGGTCCTTGTCGCTGTGCAAACCGACGTCGCCCTGACTGCTGCGTACGCCTGCCCGGACCACATCAAGGCTGTCGGGAACCGCTTGGCCGCTGATGCTCAAATCGCCTGCCGAGCGAATCTGCACGCCATCGCGGCCCGCGACTTGTACCGGCCCGACCCGCACACCCGCACCTTCAGCGGTGCTGACGATGTTGATGCGCCCGGCCTGCATGGCGCCAAACAGGCTGGCGTCGATGAGTTGATCGGAGGTCTTGCCGGCCGGGTCCACGGCTTTCACCTGGCCCGAGGCGTAATCCACCTGATTGCGGCCGACGGTGAGGTTCAGTTGATCCCGAGCGTTGACGCTGCCCTGGCTGTCGATGCGCGGGGCGATCAGGTTGATCGAGCCCTCACGGTTTTGCAGGCCCGCACCCTGAATCTGCAATGTGCCGGATGCATCGCGGGTGCTCAGGGCTTGCAGCTTGCCGTCGTTCAATTCGGGACGGCCGACCACCAGGTTGGCGTTCGGCGTGTTGATGAAACTGCCGCCGTTCACCGAGATGCCGTTGGGGTTGGCCAACACATAGTCGGCGGCGCGGCCGAAGATTTCCTGGGCACCGTTAATGGCCGAAGCGTTGCGGCTGACCACTTCGTTAAGGATCACGCTCGCGGCCTGGCCCTGTAGCTGCGGGTTGGCAGCCAGTTGCCCGGCGAGTTGGGACTGCCCGGCCTGCAAGGCGTTGTTCAACACCAGGCCTTGGCGATCGACGTTGTAGTCGAGGAACTGGTTATGCGACAGGCCCGAGCCATTGGGCGCAACGATATTGACGATCGGCACGCCGCCCTGGGTCTGCAGTTGTGCGGTGCCGCCGGGGCCCGGCGCGACCACCACGCCACCCGCGAGAGCGCTTGGCAGATGGGCAATCAGGAACAGGCTGGCAATCGCCCAGCGCAGTTTTCCCCGAGGGGAAAGATGGAACGCAAATGTTTGTTCAGGCATAGGAACCTCTCAATAAAAGTGCGGCATCACGGTGCGCGTTGGGATGATTGCCGAGGCTGTCGCGCACAGGTCCGACGGCTGAATGTGTGCAGGGTGAGGCGGTGGTCATATCTGCAACCCCACGCGCATCAGCCAGGTCTCTGGCTCATGCTTCAAACCGCTGGGGGTGTTGAGGCTGCGTTGGTAATCGACGTCCACTTGCAGGTTTTTCCAGCTCAGGTTGACCCCGGCACTGGCACCGCTCAGGCGTTGGCCCTGGGCGCCGTGATCGGCCTTGATCCAGCCGTTGTCCAGACCCAGGCGCGGGGTGACCAGCACCGGTAAATCGCTGCGCAACGGCAGGCGTAACGTGTTGCGCCAGATCGCGCCGGTGGCGCCGGACGCACTGTTGACCCGGTAACCGCGCACGGCGGAATCATCGGTGCCGAGCAGTTGTTCGATGGCAGGCAGCGGATCGGGGCTGTACTGCACGTTCAACTGACTTTGCCACTGCCATGTCTGTTGACCGAACCGGCCGTTGCGCCACTGGCTGAGGCCGGCGCGGTACTTGCGAAACTGCGCCTTTGGCAGGTTGCTGACCTGGCGCTGTGCATCGTCGTCGGCACCGAGCCAGCGCAGGCCCTGGGCGTAATTGACGTCCAGGTTCCACACCGCGCTGTTGAGCCAGAACAGGTTCAAACCGGCTTCGGCCACGGTCAGGGTCGGGCTCTGAATACCGAGGCGAACGTCCTCCAGGTAACTGTCGACGTCTTTGTGGGCCAGTTGCAGGTTGGCGCTGAGCTGACGGCTTTGATCGCGCCACAACACCCGGTCAGCGCGCACGCTGAGCTGGTCGGTGATGCCGGTGCTGTGGAATTTCAGGGTGCTGAGTTTGAACGGCGCGCGGTATTCGGCATGGCTGGCGAACACGCTGTAGGTCCAGTAACCGTAAGGAATGGCGTAATAAATGCTGGCGTTACGGCTGTAACGATCGCCTCGATTGAGGGTGTCGCTGAGGCTCACGTTAAGTGCGTCGTTGAGCTCCAGCGGACTGTCGAGGCTCAGGCTCAAGGTGTCGCGATCACGTCCGGTGCTGGCACTGCCGAGGTTGTCGACGCCCAGGCCCAACGCCCAGCGTGACTGACCGCTGGTGCGCGAGCGCAGGATGATCCGCGAGGCGCCGGGCTGGGTGCCGGGGGCGATGTCGGCGGTCAGGTCAAGCGAACGCAAGCGGTTCAACTGATCCAGGCCTTGCTCAAGATCACGCAGGTACAGTGGCTTGCCGAGCATCCCGGGGAACGCCCCGCCGAGGGACACCGGCAGGCTCTGGTCGGCCAGTTCGATGGACTCGACGTAACCTTCATCGACCACGATATCCAGCGATTGCCCGGCTGCCGGTGCGCTGCGCAGGTACGGCCGACTGGCGATGTAGCCCGCTTCCACATAGAGGCCGGTGATGGTCGCCAGCAGATGGTTGATCTGGCCAACGCCCATGCAGGACGACAGTTGCGGCTTGATCCGCTCGTTGAGCGTTTGGCTGCTGATCAGGGTGACGCCGCCTACGCGCGTGCCACTTAGGGGCCAGCAGCGTTCATCGGCGGGCACACTGGCGGGGACGGCCGGCGCCACCTGCGCCGGACCAAAACTGCCGCGTTCCAGTTGCCGACGGCGCTGATCCAGTTGCAGTTGTTGCAGGTCGCGCTGTTGCTGTTGCTGTTGTTGCTGGCGCAGCACTTCCTGACCTGGAGCGGGAGGCTCTGCCGCCTGGAGTGCAGAAGCACTCAGGCTCAACAACGAAGCCAACAACAGCGTGCAAGGCGAGGATCTACGACGAGGTACAACGTGAAACGAATCCGGCACTCAACATCCTTGTCATCATCAAATGGCTTAATGCCACCCCATCAATGCCGGTGATAGTCAGATCGTTCCTACACAAATGCAAGACGCGTCCTACAGCGCTTACATTTTTTAAACAATTGGTTTGCTTGCTGTTATCACCAACAACAAGGCGAACGCGCCACACAACACCAACGTTATGCCCAGCGCCTAGCCCCAGGCTGCAAGCATCAACCCACCACCGATCAGCAGGTAATACAGCAAACCAAACAGCGCACCGGCCGTGCCCAGCCGATCGCCATAGTTGGCCAAAGCAGCGCCGAGGATGTTCGGGATCGCCATGCCGAATGCCAGCACCACCAGCACCATCGCCAGCACAAACAGACCACTGTCCTGCATCAGCCAGACGCCCGCTCCACCCGACAATGCCAACGCTGCCGCGAGCCGAATCATCTGCGGGCCCTTGAACCCGCGAGCCAGCAATCGTTTGTTGAGCCATGCACCGAGGCCGGAACCCAAGGCGAGAATTACCCCGCTGTAGCCAAACCATTGCGCACTCATGCCCAGTCGCTGAAACATGAACGGGCCGAGGCTGTAGTAGCTGAACAAGGCAATGTTGAACAGCGCCACCAACAGCGTCGAGCGCCAGATATCGCGGTCTTGCAGCATCCTCCACAGCGTCTCGAACAGAGCCGGTGTCCTTACATTTTGCGGTCGGGTTTCCGGCAAGGTGCGCAGGCACCAAAGCCATAACGCCGAGGACAACAGCAACAGGCATCCCAACACGCCTCGATAGCCAAACAATTGCACCAGGCTCGCTCCGGTGAACAGGCCTATCGCGGGGCTGGCCGCCAGTGCGATGCCCATCACCGAAAACACCTGCGCCAGTTCCGCGCCTTTGAAGCGGTCGCGCAACAGGGTTTGCGTGACGACCGAGCCCACTGCCGCACCGAATGCGGCCAGCGCCTGGGCCATCAGCAACGCATCGAACGTATGGGTGTTCAGCGCCAATACCGAGGCACCGGCATACAACGCCAACCCGGCGAGCATCGAGGGGCGACGGCCGATGCGGTCGCACATCCGCCCCCACACCACCACGCCGAAGGCAAACGCCAGGAAATACACCGACAGAGTTTGTGCGGCTTGTTGCGGGGCGACGGCAAAGACCTGGCCGATGTCCGCCAGTGCCGGGCTGTAAAGGGTTTGAGCTATCTGCGGAAACATCAGCAACGCGATCGCCAGTATCAACAGGCTTTTGGAATTCATCACGACTTCACTCTTCAAGAAAAACTGGCGAGCAGCTTAAAGAGCGCTGACTGACGTACTATCCAGATTCTGACATTTAATCGTTAAAATCGGACAATCATGGCCTGGATTGATGCACACACGAGGTTCAATCCCGATCGGTACTCGGCGTCGGTGGTCGGCATCGCCGCGACCTTGGGCGATCACGATTCCGGACTGCATCGGCATCAGCGCGGGCAGTTACTGTTCACCCGTCAGGGCTGCACGCGCATCACCCTCGCGCAGCAGTTGTGCCTGTTACCGCCCTCCCGTGCAGCGTGGATTCCGCCGGGGATTGAACACCGCGCCGTGATGCAGCAGAGCGTCGACTACCGCTCCATTTACCTGACAGCGGATGCGTGCGCCGAGCTTCCGCAAGAGGTCTGCGTGATTGAAGTCAGCCCGTTGCTGCGAGCGGTGCTGGAGCCGATCGCGCTCGCCGAGTTCGACACCGATTGGCAGCAGGGCAAATTCGTTCACCTGCTGGGACTTTGTCTGAGCGAAATTCGCGATGCGGTGCAGCAATCGATGCTGTTGCCTTTGCCGTGGGACAAACGCCTGGCACCGCTACTGGCAACGCCCGAAAAACTGCCGCCGGAACTTCAGGTGCTGGAACAACAGATCGGCGCCAGCGGCCGCACCATCGGGCGAATTTTCCAGCGTGAAACCGGCATGAGTTATCAGCAATGGCGTCAACAGTGGCGGCTGATGCGCGCCATGGAACTGCTCGCCACCGGACGCAGCATCAGCTACAGCGCTTTCGAATCGGGATTTGCCAGCGACAGCGCGTTTATCGCGTTCTTCAAGGACATGACCGGCACCACCCCTGGCCATTGGCTCAAGTAAGCACCTGACGGCCGGCAGCAGAAATCATTTGCCACGAAATATTACCTACGTCATATTACGCACGTAATAAAGACCCGCTTTCCACAGGTAATCACTCAATGACCAGCATGCCCAGCCTCGAACCCGACGTTGCAGTCCCGGTGAGCAAACCCAAGCCTCCCCTGCTCAAACGGTTGATCCTGCTGACGGCGGCCATCGCGGCTCTGGTATTTGCCGGGCTCTACGCGACTCACTGGTGGACAGCCGGCCGCTTCATCGAAGAAACCGACGATGCCTACATCGGCGGCGACGTGACGGTGATCGGCCCGAAAGTCGCGGGGTATATCGAAGAAGTGCTTGTCACCGACAATCAGAAGGTCAAGGCCGGCGATGTGCTGATCCGCCTCGACTCCCGCGACTACCGCGCCAACCTGACCAAGGCCGAAGGCGCGGTGGCCGCCGAAGAAGCGTTGCTCGCCAACCTCGACGCCACCGAACAACTGCAACACGCAGTGATCGGCCAGGCCCGCGCCGGCATCGATGCCGCCGGTGCCGAAACCGCCCGCTCGCGGGACGACAATGCGCGCTACAAAAAACTGGTCGGCAGCAATGCGGTGTCGGTGGAAAGTGCCCAACGCGCCGACGCGACGTTCAAGACTGCTCAGGCGCTCAGCTCGCGGGCTCAGGCCGAACTGCTGGCCGCGCAACGTCAGCTGAACGTGATCGCAACGCAAAAACAGCAAGCCCGCGCCGCACTGATGCAAGCCCACGCCGAACGTGATCTGGCGCAATTGAACGTGGGTTACACCGAACTCAAAGCCCCGGTGGACGGCGTGATCGGCAATCGCCGGGCGCGGGCCGGTGCCTACGCGCAGGCCGGTTCGCAACTGCTGTCGGTTGTACCGTCCAGTGGTCTTTGGGTCGATGCCAATTTCAAGGAAGATCAACTGGCGCGCATGATTCCGGGGCAGCGGGTGGTCATTCATGCCGACGTGCTGTCCGGGCAGGAATTCCACGGTCATCTGGATAGCCTGGCGCCGGCCAGTGGCTCACAGTTCAGCGTGCTGCCGCCGGAAAACGCCACCGGCAACTTCACCAAAATCGTTCAGCGAGTACCGGTGAGAATCATCCTAGATCCGGCCGATGGCGTGCTCGGTCATCTGCGTCCAGGGCTGTCGGTGACCGCTGAAGTGGACACCCGCAAAGAGCCTGAAACCCCAGCCGTGGCCAGCGCGCCATGAGCCGCGCCCTCGCCGCCCCCGCGCAACCGTTCAATGCTGCCAGCATGGCGACGGCGACCAAGGTCTTCGCCTTCGCCACCATGTGCATCGGCATGTTCATTGCGCTGCTGGATATCCAGATTGTTTCCGCCTCGTTGCGTGACATTGGCGGCGGACTCTCGGCCGGCACCGACGAAACGGCGTGGGTGCAAACCAGTTACCTGATCGCCGAGATCATCGTGATTCCTTTGTCTGGCTGGCTGTCGCGGGTGTTCTCGACGCGTTGGCTGTTTTGCGCTTCAGCGGTGGGTTTCACTCTGGCCAGCCTGCTCTGCGGCGCGGCCTGGAACATCCAGAGCATGATCGCCTTCCGTGCCCTGCAAGGCTTTCTCGGCGGCTCGATGATCCCGCTGGTGTTCACCACCGCGTTTTTTTTCTTCACCGGCAAACAACGGGTGATCGCGGCCGCGACCATCGGCGCAGTGGCTTCGCTGGCACCGACGCTGGGGCCGGTGATTGGTGGCTGGATCACCGACATTTCATCCTGGCACTGGCTGTTCTACATCAACCTGGTGCCGGGTATTTTCGTCGCTGTGGCGGTGCCGATGCTGGTGAAAATCGACCAGCCGGAACTGTCGCTGCTCAAGGGCGCCGACTATTTGAGCATGGTGTTCATGGCGCTGTTTCTCGGCTGCCTGCAATACACCCTCGAAGAAGGCCCGCGCTGGAACTGGTTCAGTGACAGCACGATTCTGACCACCGCATGGATCAGCGGCTTGGCCGGACTGGCCTTCATCGGCCGAACCCTACACGTGGCCAACCCGATCGTCGATTTGCGCGCCTTGAAAGACCGCAACTTCGCCCTCGGCTGTTTCTTCTCGTTCGTCACCGGCATCGGCCTGTTCGCGACCATTTACCTGACGCCGCTGTTTCTTGGCCGGGTACGTGGCTACGGTGCGCTGGACATTGGTCTGGCGGTTTTCTCCACCGGGGTGTTCCAGATCATGGCGATTCCGCTGTACGCCTTTCTGGCCAATCGCATTGACCTGCGCTGGATCATGATGACCGGCCTCGGGCTGTTCGCGCTGTCGATGTGGGATTTCAGCCCGATCACCCATGACTGGGGGGCTAAAGAATTGATGCTGCCGCAAGCCTTGCGCGGAATTGCCCAGCAACTGGCCGTGCCGCCAGCGGTGACATTGACCCTCGGCGGACTGGCACCGGCGCGGCTCAAACATGCTTCGGGGCTATTCAACCTGATGCGAAACCTGGGGGGCGCCATCGGCATCGCCGCGTGCGCGACCATTCTCAACGACCGCACCAACCTGCACTTCACCCGGTTGGCGGAACACCTGAACAGCACCAACGAATCGCTGAATCAATGGCTGTCCCAGGTCGGCAATAACTTCGCGGCCCTCGGCCAGAGCGGCGATGCCGGCGTCACCGCCAGCCTGCATCAGCTCTGGCTGCTGACCTACCGCGAAGCCCAGACCCAGACCTATGGCGATGCGTTTCTGATGATCATGGTCTGCTTCATCATTGCAACGGCGATGGTGCCCTTGATGCGCAAGGTGCAGCCACCGGCCGCGCCGTCAGCAGACGCTCACTGATCAGGCTTGAGGCATTTTGCGGAAGCCGACCGCCAGACGGTTCCAGGCGTTGATCGTGGTAATCGCCACGGTCAAGTCGACCAATTCCTTCGGGCTGAACTCGGACGCCGCCAGTTCGTAGTCCTCATCCGGCGCGTGAGTCTGACTCAGCAGCGTCAGGGACTCGGTCCACGCCAGCGCCGCACGTTCACGGGGGGTGAAGAACGGCGTTTCACGCCAGGCCGTGAGTGTGTACAGACGGCGCTCGTCTTCACCGCCCTTGCGGGCATCGGCGCTGTGCATATCCAGGCAGAAGGCGCAGCCGTTGATCTGCGAAGTGCGCAGCTTGACCAGTTCGATTAGGGTCTTCTCCAACGGCAGTTTCGACACCGCGGTTTCCAGCGCGATCATGGCTTTGAGTGCGTCGGGGGATGCGGTGTAGAAATCGATGCGAGGTTTCATGGTGGGCTCCAATGGTAAGTGGGGGTGGAGCTAAGTTAGTCCTGTCGGCGCCGCTGACAAATAGCCAATATTTCAGAAGTCGAGGAGGCCATTGAAGGATTTGGCGACGGTTGATTGCTGATCCGCAGGTTCTGCGGCGGGCCTGCTGCAGTCTTCGCGAGCAAGCTCGCTCCCGCATTTGTACTTTCGCGACACACTCCGATCGCCGGTACAACCTGTCAACTCTGACAGTAGCGGGTCAGATCACATTGAGGCTAACTGGAGTCGCAATGAGGATTAAACAAACCGACTCGATCGCAAGGAGCAGAACGATGAACAAACCCAAAGTGGACCTCATCGATAAAACCGACTTTGAAGACCTCAACTGGAACAATTGGGAAAAAACCCAGAAGGAACAACCAGGCGAAATTATTCGCAGGGGCGATAACTACTGTGCGGCGTTCGCCCTTTCAGACGTTCTGGAGACGGCCCTGACCAAATCCTGGACGCTGAGACCCGACGCCACTTACCAACTTCAATTCTCATTCCAAACACCGGATCAGAATAACCACTATTCAGTCGTAGTTAACGGTAGGGATTACCAGGAGAGAACAGTCATCCCTACCTCTGCCGACTGGACAGGTTTGAGTGTTACTTTCAAAACGATTCCAATCGGGTTTCCACATGAATACACAGTCGTCCTGAGTATCGAGCGCGGTACAGCCAACAATTTAGTGATGCTGGATAACCTGGAGCTTTACGATCTTGCCTAGAGGAACACCCGTAACCCCCTCTATGCCCTATTACGCAACCACTGCAAAAACCCTTTCTTCTCGACCACCTTCGGCACTTCCTGGGTCAGGGTCTGCGCCTTGTGCAAGCGGAAATCCAGCAACGCCTTCATCGCTTCGCTGATGTCGTGGCGCGCATCCAGGCATGGCTTGAGGTAGTCCTTCTCGATCCGGTACAAACTGCAGGCAGTCTTGGCGCTGAACTCGGCCGGCAACGCGGTATCGGACAACACCCCGCCCTCGCCGATCACCTCGCCCGGCCCCATGCGCCCGGATTCAAACTTGACCCCGCCGCGGCTCAATTGCACCGAGACCACACCCGATTCGATGATGAACAGATGATCGCTGACCTCCCCCGCCGGCAGGATCATTTCACCGGCGCGGAAGGTTTGCAGCTTCATGTTCTGGCTAAAGGTTTCTTTCTCTTCCTGACGCAGGGTCGAGAAGATGTTCGAGCTGTCCAGCAGCGCCCGCGGCCGTGACAGCTCGGCAGGCGCGTTGGATTCGACGCTCGACAACAGGCTGACCCCGGACGCCTGCAAGTGCCGGTACGCCAGGTCGAACAACAGATTGCGGACCATGCGTTTCTGATCCATGGAGACCACGAAGCCGCTGATTTCGTACTCCACGCCACTGGCGCTGGAACCTTTCAACGATACATTTGGCGCCGGCTTGCTCAACAGATAACGGCAACCCTGCATCGCCCGCTCCAGCGCGTCGAGCACCGTTTGCGGGCGCGCGTGCGGGCTCAGTTGCAGGCTGATCGAGACGCCGAACATATCGCTGGGCCGGCTGAAGTTGATGATCTTGGCCTTGGCCGCCAGCGAGTTGGGAATCACCGCCATGCTGCCCTGGGAGGTTTGCAGGCGCGTGGCGCGCCAATCGATGTCGGTGACCTTGCCTTCGGTGCCGTCAATGGAGATCCAGTCATCCAGTTGATAGGGTTTGGTGGTGTTGAGGACGATCCCGGAGAACACGTCGCTGAGGGTGCTTTGCAAGGCCAGGCCGACGATGATCGCCAACGCACCGGAGGTGGCGAGCACGCCTTTTACCGGCAGTTCGAGCACGTAGGCCAGGGCGGCGATGACGGCGATCAAAAAGATCACCGCACCGAGCAAATCCTGGAGCAACCGCCCGGTATGCCCGACCCGCTGCATCATCACCGCACCGATCAACACCGTCAAAGTACGCGCGCCGAACAGCCACCAGCCGATCTGCAACCCCGTGGCCGCCAGGTGCAGGGGCACGTTATCGGCCCAGGGTGCCGGCTCCAGCGGGTTCATGCCTTCGTTGAACAGGAGAATGCTGAACAACGCGAAAATCACCAGCCGCACGACCAGTTTCCAGTTGCTGCCATTGGCACTGATCAAGCGCCACAATCCGAGATCGATCAGGATCAGGACCAGCGCGCAGATCAAGGGGTGATTGGTAAGCAGTGACAGCATCAAGCGACTCCAGCCATGTACGGATGGGCACAGTGTAGGAGCAATTGATGCCTTCAGAACAACACAAAACACTGTAGGAGCCGGCTTGCTGGCGATGGCGGTCTGACAGTCACTGAATTGTTGACTGCTCTACCGCTATCGCCAGCAAGCCGGCTCCTACAGGGGTGATGTGTGTCAGTGATTACTTGCTGTTGGTCAGGGCGTTGTAGCTGGTGAACAGGTTGCGGTAATCCGGGATGTGGTTGGAGAACAAGGTGCCCAGGCCTTCCACGTCGTTGCGCCAGTCGCGGTGCAGCTCACAGGCCAGGCCGAACCAGGTCATCAATTGCGCGCCGGAGGACGACATGCGGTCCCAGGCCGATTGACGGGTCAGTTCGTTGAAGGTGCCGGAAGCGTCGGTCACCACGAACACGTCGAAGCCTTCAGCCAGGGCCGAGAGTGCCGGGAAAGCCACGCAAACCTCAGTCACCACGCCAGCGATGATCAGCTGTTTCTTGCCGGTCGCCTTGATCGCCTTGACGAAGTCTTCGTTGTCCCAGGCATTGATCTGGCCGGGACGGGCAATGTACGGCGCGTCCGGGAACAGCGCCTTGAGTTCGGGCACCAGCGGGCCGTTCGGGCCGGTTTCGAAACTGGTAGTGAGGATGGTCGGCAGCTTGAAGTACTTGGCCAGGTCAGCCAGGGCCAGCACGTTGTTCTTGAAACGGTCGGGCTCGATGTCGCGCACCAGAGAAAGCAGGCCCGCTTGATGATCCACCAACAGAACGGCGGCGTTATCCTTGTCGAGACGTTTGTAAGAAGTAGTCATGGGAGTAATCCTCGCTTTTTATCGATGCCGAACGGGCCGGCTTGAATGAATCCTGATGTGGCTTAAACGCGGCCAGACAAGGGTAGTCGCCCAAGTCCGGCGCGCCAGCGCAGTACAACAATGTGTTCAATCGCTCATCCGACCGAACCGGCCTGACTGGAAGTCAGCAAAGGCCTGATGAATCTCTTGCTCACTGTTCATCACGAACGGGCCGTGGCCGACAATCGGTTCGTCGATCGGCTCGCCGCTGAGCAGCAACACCACGGCGTCGTTATTGGCTTCCAGGCTGAGCTGATGGCCATCGCGCTCGAACAACGCCAACTGCCCTTCGCGCACCAGTTCCTGGCCGTTGACCTGAACCGTGCCGCGCAGCACCACCAGCGCCGTGTTACGACCTTCGTGCAAGTCCAGGGTCAGCGACTTGCCGCCGTTGAGGCGCAGATCCCAGACGTCGATCGGTGTGAACGTGCGCGCCGGACCGGTGTGCCCCTCGAACTCGCCAGCGATCAAGCGCAGGCTGCCGGCCTTGTCCTTGAGCGGGATGCTCGGGATGTCGCCATCGAGAATCGTCTGGTAACCGGCATCGGCCATTTTGTCCCGGGCCGGCAGGTTGACCCACAGCTGAACCATTTCCAGGGTGCCGCCGGTTTTGGCGAACCCTTCGGAGTGGAATTCCTCATGGAGAATTCCCGAGGCCGCGGTCATCCATTGCACATCGCCAGGGCCAATCTTGCCGCCGCTGCCGGTGGAGTCGCGGTGCTCCAGTTCGCCCTTGTAAACGATAGTCACGGTTTCGAACCCCCGGTGCGGATGCTGACCAACGCCACGACGTTCGGTGGTCGGGGTGAATTCAGCAGGGCCCGCATGATCGAGAAGCAAAAACGGACTGATGTGTTTGCCGAGGTTGTCGTAGGAAAACAGCGTGCAAACCGGAAAACCGTCGCCGACCCAGTGGGTCCGTGGGCTGGTGTAGATACCAATGATGTTTTTCATCCTGCCTCCAAATTCGTTGTTTGACGCGATGGATAAAGCTTAAAACCGCAGCCTTTGATGCACTAGACTGCAAAAATCAGCCTTAGCGTTCTATCTGGAGAACGATGGTGGAAGACCTCAACACCCTTTACTACTTCACCCAAGTGGTGGAACACGGCGGTTTCGCCCCGGCCGGGCGGGCACTGGACATGCCCAAGTCCAAGCTCAGCCGGCGCATTGCCGACCTTGAGGAACGCCTCGGTGTACGCCTGCTGCACCGCACCAGCCGACACTGTTCGCTGACTGAAATCGGCCAGGCTTATTACCAGCGCTGCCTGGCCATGCGTGTGGAAGCGGAAAGCGCCGCCGAACTCATCGAACGCAATCGTTCCGAGCCGCAAGGGCTGGTGCGCATCAGTTGCCCGACAGCGCTGCTCAACTCCTGGGTCGGGCCGATGCTGACCCGCTACATGCTCAAATACCCGTTGGTGGAGTTGTTCATCGAGAGCACCAACCGCCGGGTCGACCTGATCCACGAGGGGTTCGACATTGCCCTGCGGGTGCGCTTTCCACCGCTGGAAAACACCGACATGGTGATGAAGGTGCTGGGCAACAGTACGCAGTGCCTGGTGGGCAGCCCGGCCTTTCGCGAACGCCTGTCGTCGCCCGCCTCCCCGGCCGACCTCAGTGGTTTGCCGAGCCTGCACTGGGGCGCGGCGCAGCGTGAATATCAGTGGGAATTGTTCGGCGCAGACGGCGCCAGTGCGATGATTCGACACGCACCGCGCATGGTCACCGATGACCTGTTGGCCTTGCGCCATGCCGTGCTCGCCGGGATCGGCGTTGCACACCTGCCGAGCGTGGTGGTGCGTGATGACATCGTTGCCGGGCGATTGGTTGAACTGGTGCCGGGCTGGGCACCGAAATGCGGAATCGTGCACGCGATCTTTCCGTCACGTCGCGGGTTGCTGCCCTCGGTCAGAGCGTTGATCGACTTTTTAGGCGAGGAATTCAACCTCAGCGATATCGCTTGATAACGCGACACACGGGGCTGGCGGAGTTTTTATTTCGGACATAATATCGATGCAGATTACAACCATAATATCCGCTCCCGCCTGAGGACATCATCATGCAAAGCCCCAACCGCGACGCCACCCTCGCCCAATGGATCGCCCAGGAACAGGCCATGCGCTCGCGTCTGGCCGGGCCGGGCAGTTTGTCCATGGCCGAGGTCAGCGCGCTGTCGCCCGCCGAGTTTTTCGAGGGTATCGGCGACGGTGTACTGCCTTCACCGCCCATCGGCGCCTTGATGGATTTCATCCCGATCGAATGGTCGGCCGGGCTGTTCATTTTCCAGGGCACGCCAGATTCGCGGCATTACAACCCGCTGGGCAGCGTGCATGGCGGCTACGCGGCGACCTTGCTGGATTCGTGCATGGGCTGCGCGATTCATACGCAACTGAAGAAGGGCCAGGGGTATACGACGCTGGACTTGCGCATCAGCTACGTCCGCGCATTGACCGGTGCCAGCGGACCGGTTCGGGCCGAGGGCAAAATCGTGCATTTGGGCCGTTCCACCGCGCTGGCCGAGGGGCGGATCTATGATGTGGATGGGCGGTTGTACGCGACCGGGTCGACTACTTGCATGATTCTTGAGGCTCGGGCGTAAGGCTTAAGATCGAAAGATCGCAGCCTCGTTTCACTCGACAGCTGCTACAAGGGATTGAGTACTGTGTAGCAGCTGTCGAGTGAAACGAGGCTGCGATCTTTTGATTCATGACTTGCGGTAAACATTGCTTTGCCGATCCAGCGGTTTTTCCCAGGGAGGCAGCCGGGGATACTCCTGTCCATTCCCACTGCAACCCCTGGAGTCATTGATGTCTATTCCCGCATTCGGTCTCGGTACCTTTCGCTTGCAAGGCCAGGTGGTCATCGATTCGGTGAGCACCGGCCTTGCGCTGGGCTACCGGGTAATCGACACCGCGCAAATCTACGAAAACGAAGCCGAGGTCGGCGAGGCCATCGCCGCCAGCGGTATCGCCCGTGAAGAGCTGTTCATCACCAGCAAAATCTGGGTCGCCAACTTTGCCAAAGAGCGGTTGATCGACAGCCTCAAAGAGAGCCTGCGCAAACTGCAGACCGATTACCTGGACCTGACGCTGATCCACTGGCCGTCCCCGGAAGATCAAGTGCCGGTCGAGGAATTCATGGGGGCCTTGCTCGAAGCCAAACGACTGGGCCTGACCCGGCAGATCGGCGTCTCCAACTTCACGGTCGACCTGATGCAGCAGGCGATTGCAGCGGTCGGAGCCGAGAACATCGCCACCAACCAGATCGAGCTGCACCCGTACCTGCAAAACCGCAAGGTCGTCGAAATTGCCCAGCAGCAGGGCATCCAGATCACCTCCTACATGACCCTGGCCTATGGCGAAGTATTGAAAGACCCGGTCATCCAGCAAATCGCCGATCGCCTGCAGGCAACACCGGCCCAAGTCACACTGGCCTGGGCCATGCAGTTGGGTTACGCGGTCATCCCCTCCTCCACTAAACGCGCCAACTTGCAAAGCAATTTGCAAGCCTGTGCCCTGCAATTGAACGAGGCCGACATGGCGTTGATCGCAGCCCTGGACCGCGGCCATCGACTGACCAGCCCCAAAGGCATCGCGCCGCACTGGGATTAAGCGTCAGCCCTGCTTAAGCCTCTGTTCGAGACTATGCATGGCGGCCTGCAATTGATCGACGGTCTCGTCGATCAATGCCGCATGACCCTCGGCGCAAGCACGCTCCAGCGCCACACAACATTCGATCAGCCGCTGGGCCCGGACCATGCGCGCACCACCCTTGATGCGATGCGCCAGGTCTTGCAGAACGGGGAGATTTTTGCTGGCGTGGGCTTGAAGCAAATGTTCACGGTCATCCCGATTGGTCACTGCCAGTTCGCGCAGCAATTGGTTGATCAACGTCCGGTCTTCACCGACGTATTGCTCCAGCCCGCTCAGGTCGATCTCTGACGATAGGGGTGGTTCGCTCGTCGTCTCTGCGAACCGGTCAGCCAACCACCCACTCAGATCCGCCAGCCGAATGGGTTTGAACAGGCAGTCGTCCATGCCCGCTTCAAGGCACAGGACCTTTTCTTCAGGCTGCGCATTGGCGGTAAAACCCAGAATCAGCGTCGGCGGCAGGCCTTGCGCGCGCTCTTCATCGCGTATCGCGCCAGTCAATTCATAACCGTTGAGCTTTGGCATATTGCAGTCAGTGATGACCACATCAAACTCGTGTGCCCGCCACAGTTCCAGCCCTTGCTTACCATCCTCGGCCTCCATCACGCAATGCCCCAGATACTTCAGCTGACTTGTGAGCAACAGCAGATTGGCCGGGTGATCGTCGACCACCAGAACCGTCAGTGATCTCGTGGGGACTGGCACCACCGCCCTGTTCACCGCTTCATCGGCAGGCAGCG
Organism: Pseudomonas sp. RT6P73; assembly: GCF_054897715.1. Lineage (NCBI taxonomy): Bacteria > Pseudomonadati > Pseudomonadota > Gammaproteobacteria > Pseudomonadales > Pseudomonadaceae > Pseudomonas > Pseudomonas sp. RT6P73. The sequence goes on from NZ_JBUBUV010000002.1 coordinate 3,698,054, forward strand.
CTTTCAACGCGATCAGCGACAGGCTGATCTCGACCTGCGAACCCTGTCCAAGGACGCTGCGCAGCACCAGCCGGCCGCCCATCATTTCGCACAACGTGCGGCTGATCACCAACCCCAGCCCGGAACCCTTGCGCGCGGATTGCGGGCTGTTACCGGCCTGAACGAACGGACTGAACAATCGCTGCTGGTCGGCCGCGCTGATACCAATGCCACTGTCTTGAATAAGCACACTCACCACCAGATGCCCCGACGTACCGGGTGTTACCCGAAGCGTCAGGCTCACTTCGCCTTCGCGGGTGAACTTGATCGCATTGCTCAACAGATTGGACAGCACTTGCTTGAAACGTGTGGGGTCGATCAACACATCGCGATCGCTGTGCGGGTCCAGGTCGACGCGCCAGGCCAGGTGCTTTTCCCGGGCCAGTCCTTCAAAGATCCGGCACACCGACGCCACCAGATCACGCAGATTGACGCGTTCGGGCGTCAGCGATAAATGCCCGGACTCGATGCGCGCGATGTCCAGAATGTCGCCGATCAACGCCAGCAACTGCTGCGCCGCCGTGGAGGCGACTTCGAGGGCGATGCGATCGGCGACGCCCTCTTCTGCACGCTTGCAGGCCATTTCCAGAAAGCCGATCAGGGCATTGATTGGTGTGCGGATTTCATGGCTCATGGTCGCCAGGAATGTGGTTTTCGCGCGGTTGGCATCGTCCGCCGCATCCTTGGCCTCCTGTAACTGCTGCATCCACTGCTGGCGCTGGCGAATCTGCCGACGCTGCCAGGCGATCCACCCAAGGGCCAGCAACAACAAGGCCGCGGCCGCGACAAACGCCTGCAAAATACCTTGGCGATGACGCAGCCAATAACTGTCATCGACCACCACATCATTGCTCCAGCGGGCGACCAGATCGTCGATTTCCCCAGGCGAAATGCTCAGCAGCGCCTTGTTCAAAATCGAGTTCAACACCGGCTCGTCACGGCCAGTTGCCATGGCGATGCGCGCCGGTTCATCGCCTACGGTGCTGCTGATCCGTAAACGTCCCTGGTAATACCGGGCAATCAGGTAGCGGGTCATGAACAAAGAACTGAGCGCGGCATCGGCCTGCCCCTTCGCCACAAATTCCAGACCTTGGGCCGGGTTTTGCACGTCCACCATCTGCACCTGCGGCGCCCGCGCCTGAATGAATGCGCGCATCGGATGACGGGGATAAATCGCCAGGCGTTTACCGGCCAGATCGTCCAGCGTCTTCGGGCTATCGGAGGTTGTTGCACTGACCAGCGTGTACGGATTGGTCACATACGACCGGGTAAAGTGCAGTCCGGCGACGTCTTCCGTCGTGGGGATGATGGCGGGCAAGACGTCGATCTCGCCGGCCTTGAGCCGCTGGATCTGTTGGTCCAGGGATTGGCCTCGCAGCACTTGGAAATTCAAACCGCTGCGCTGGCTGATCAGCGTCAACAATTGCGCCGTCAACCCACTGAATCGCCCCTCGGGATCGTAGAACGTCAACGGCGCAAAATTTTCCACAGCGCCCACATTGACCGTCGGGTGCTGATCCAGCCAGCGCTGTTCACTCTCACTCAGACTCACGCGCTGCTGCCCCGCCACTTTCGCCCTGCCGGCGCTCCAGCGCTGTTCGATGACCGAGCGCTGCTCCATGGGGATCGCCGCCAGCGCCTTGTCGATGAGGTCCTTCAGCGGCAGGTTGTCCCGAGCCAGTGCGAAGCCAAACGGGTTAGCGTCGAGGCCCGACGGCCCCACCAGATGAACGGAATTGAAGTAGTTGTTGTTGATCAGGTAATTGGCGCTGATGAGGTCCCCCAGATACGCGTCTTCCTGCCCGTACGCCACCGCCCCGAGTGCATCGAGCGCTGACGGATAACGTTGCAGGCTGGCCTCGGGATAGAACGATTCAACGGTCTGCGCCGGCAGATAATCATCGGCCATGGCAATGCGTTTACCCGCCAGATCTTCGGGCATGCGCTCGTCCAGTCGGGTGACCAGCATCGGCTGATCTTCAGCGTAGGCATTGGAGAGGTTCAGCTCGGGGTCGGCCAGTTCGAAGTTGTTCGAGGTCCCGAGCAGATCCAATTCACCGTACTTGAGGGCCTCCATGGCCGCTTCACGCGTGACATAACGCAGCACCTCGATCTGCACGTTCAGCAATTGCGCGACCAGTGCGGCGTAGTCGGCGGTGATGCCTTCCAGCTCATCGTGATTGCGCGTCACCTCGAACGGCGGGTAGTCCGGCCCGCTCACCCCGAGGCGCAACACACGCTTGTTGCGCAGCCATTGGCGGTCCCGTTCATCCAGATGGACCTCGTAGCTTTCCACTGTGGAACGCCCCAGCAGTTGCAAACGCTCAGGCTCGCCGGCGATCGAGGCCAACGCCGGCGGCACGAGGTACACCATCAGGATCAGCAGCAAGATACGCACGGTCGGGCGCACTCAGATCAGGTGATTGCGTATGGCGAAATCGCGCAGATGCACCGCCGCCACGACCCCCAGTTTTATGATCAAACGCGTTTTGTAGGTGCTGACGGTTTTGTGGCTCAGGTTCATGGCGTCGGCGATCGCCTTGTTGGACAAGCCTCGGGCAAGGTGTTGCAAGATGGTCAACTCGCGGTTGGACAGTGAGTCAATCATCTTTTTTTCGTTGTGTTGCAGTGGGTTCATCGGTCTGGAAATTAGCTGCGCGAAATAGGTATAGCCCGCCCTCAATGCGTGCACAGCCTTGTGCAATTGATCCAGACTGTTGGTTTTTGAGACATACGCCAAAGCCCCACCCCGCATGCAACGCTCCTGGAAAAACAGCGGATCGAGCGAGGTGAAAACCAGCACCACACATGTCCAGTCACTGGACCTGATTCGCTCCAGAAGATCCAGCCCGTTGCCGTCGGGCATCACCAGATCCAGGATCAACAGATCGACCCTATGCTCACGGAGTATCGTCAAGGCTTCCCCGACACTTGCCGCCTCATAAATCTGTTTGAAACCTTCCCGCTCAAGTACAAGCTTGAGTGCGGCGCGAATCACCGGATGATCGTCCACAATCAGCACATTTTTCATGGCAACTTCCTGTGCAAAAACTCAACGAATGCCCACGGGATAACGCCGGGGTAGACGCAACGGTTGCGCCAAGACTCTTGCATGGAGGAAAGGCAGAATCTACCTGTAAGAAATGACAGTTCAGACGAACGGTATACCGCTCTCACCCGGCGTACCGCTGATCGCGCTCCCTCTGCGATGGATCAATGATCGTCATCAACCGCTGAATGCACAGCACATCGGGCAGCGCCGCGTGGCTCACCTGAATCTTCTGTTGCTCGCTGGCCGGGACCGGTGGCAACTGCGCCCGTTGGCCGTCGAAAATCAGCGCGTGGTGAACCTGCCGGTTATCGAGGAAGTACCTGAGCAAATCCAGTTCGCCCGCCGCCAGCGCGGCATTGACCACCACCAGGTCGAACGGCTCGCAACCGTACTCGATCAGGGTCAGCATTGACGCAACATCGTTCACCGGTGCCACCCGGTAATAGTCAAGTTGATTGAACAGCCGTTCGATGATCATCCGGTGGAAGTGCTGCTCATCGGCGATCAGGATACGTAAGGCTTTATTCGGCATCAGAGCCTCTTGGGTGAATGACTGATTTGATGCGGCGAGGCTACGGGAGGCGCGCAGAGGTTTCTGTAGGACTTTTCCTAAATGACTGCAGATTCCGTCAATTACTGCCATCCGAACCGCCGAATGTAGAACCCCTTCACCGCTTGAGTCAGCCCCATGTACGCCAGCAGAATCACCGGCAAGAACACGAAATACAGCGACGGCAGCGCCTGCAATTTGAAGTAGTGCGCCAACGGCCCCATCGGCAGGAAGATCCCGACCGCCATGATGATCCCGGTCATGACCATCAACGGCATCGCCGCGCGGCTTTGCAGGAACGGGATTTTCGGTGTGCGGATCATGTGCACGATCAACGTCTGGGTCAGCAGCCCGACCACGAACCAGCCGGACTGGAACAGGGTTTGATGGTCCGGGGTGTTGGCGTCGAACACGTACCACATCAGGGCAAACGTGGTGATGTCGAAGATCGAACTGATCGGGCCGAAAAACAGCATGAAACGCCCGACATCCGCTGGCTGCCAACGCTGCGGCTTGCTGAGCATTTCTGCATCGACGTTATCGAACGGGATGGCGATCTGCGAAATGTCGTAGAGCAGGTTCTGCACCAACAGGTGCATCGGCAGCATCGGCAGGAACGGGATGAATGCGCTGGCCACCAGCACCGAGAAGACGTTGCCGAAGTTCGAACTGGCGGTCATTTTGATGTACTTGAGCATGTTGGCGAAGGTTCGGCGCCCTTCCAGCACACCCTCCTCCAGCACCATCAGGCTCTTTTCCAGAAGGATGATGTCGGCCGCTTCCTTGGCGATGTCCACCGCGCTGTCCACCGAAATACCGATGTCGGCGGTGCGCAGCGCGGGGGCGTCGTTGATGCCGTCACCCATGAATCCGACCACGTGGCCGTTGCCTTTGAGCAAGCGCACGATGCGCTCCTTGTGCGACGGCGTGAGCTTGGCGAAGACGTTAGTGGTCTCGACCGCGACCGCCAGTTGCGCATCGCTCATGCGCTCGATGTCGTTGCCCATCAGCAGGCCTTGTTGCTCCAGGCCAACCTCGCGGCAGATCTTCGCGGTCACCAGTTCGTTATCGCCTGTCAGCACTTTCACCGCGACGCCGTGAGCGGCAAGCGCCTTCAGGGCCGGGGCGGTGCTTTCTTTCGGTGGATCGAGGAAGGCGACATAGCCGATCAGCGTCAGTTCCTGTTCATCCGCCAGGCTGTAGGTGTCCCGGCCTTCGATCATGGGGCGTGCGGCGACGGCGACCACCCGCAGGCCTTCGGCATTGAAGGCGGCCGTGACCTGGCGAATCCGCGCCAGCAATTCATCGCTCAGTGCTTCGTCAACCACGCCGTGACGCACGCGCGTGCAGACCGCCAGCACCTCCTCCACCGCGCCTTTGCAAATCAGCAGATGCGGCTGCTCGTGTCGGGCAACCACCACCGACATGCGTCGGCGGGTGAAGTCGAACGGAATTTCATCGACCTTGCGAAACGCCGTGCCGACCTTCAGTTCACGGTGAATTTCCACGTGTTCCAGCACCGCCACGTCCAGCAGGTTTTTCAGGCCGGTCTGGTAGTAGCTGTTGAGGTAGGCCATTTCCAGCACGTCGTCGGAGTCATTGCCCCAGACGTCGACATTGCGCGCGAGGAAGATTTTGTCCTGGGTCAGGGTGCCGGTCTTGTCGGTGCACAGCACGTCCATGGCGCCGAAGTTCTGGATCGCATCGAGGCGTTTGACGATGACTTTTTTACGCGACAGGAACACCGCGCCTTTGGCCAGGGTCGAGGTGACGATCATCGGCAGCATTTCCGGGGTCAGGCCCACGGCAATCGACAACGCGAACAGCAGCGCCTGGGTCCAGTCGCCTTTGGTGAAACCGTTGATGAACAGCACCAGCGGCGCCATGACGAACATGAAGCGGATCAACAGCCAGCTGACTTTATTGACCCCGGTCTGGAACGAGGTCGGTGCGCGGTCGGTGGCGCCGACCCGCTGGGCCAGGGCGCCAAAATAGGTGTTGTTGCCGGTGGTGAGAATCACCGCCGTCGCCGTGCCGGACACCACGTTGGTGCCCATGAACAGGATGTTCTCGAGGTCCAGCGGATTGCGCGTATCGCTGTTCTGCTGGCGCGGGAATTTTTCCACCGGCATCGATTCGCCGGTCATCGCGGCCTGGCTGACGAACAGGTCCTTGGCGCTGAGCACCCGGCAATCGGCAGGGATCATGTCACCGGCCGAGAGCACGATCAGGTCGCCCGGCACCAATTGCTTGATTGGCAACTCGGTACGCGGCGCCTCCCGGCGCAGCACCGTGGCGGTGTTGCTGACCATCGCCTTGAGCGCGTCGGCGGCCTGGTTGGATTTGCTTTCCTGCCAGAAGCGCAGCAAGGTCGAGAGCACCACCATCGAGAAAATCACGATGGCGGCTTTCATGTCCTCAGTCAGCCAGGAGATCACCGCGAGCAAGGTCAGCAGCAGGTTGAACGGGTTTTTGTAGCAGTGCCACAGGTGAGTCCACCACGGCAATGGCTGTTCGTGCTCGACTTCGTTGAGTCCGAATTGCCCGCGCAGGGTGTCGGATTCCTGTTCACTCAAGCCGTCGGTGTGGCTGCCGAGTTTTTTCAGCAAGGCGCCGGTGTCGCTGTTGGCGGCAGTGACCAGGGTTTGCGCCAGCGTCGGCGGCACTTCGCGGCTGACCGTGGTGTCGGTAAAGCTTTCCAGCAGCGCCAGTCGGCGAAAGTGCCGGCCGATGTGACGGGTGCGCAGGAATCCGGCGAAGAATTCCTTGAGCAGGGTAAGGTTCATGGCGTTGCCCCCAGGGTCAGCCGGGAGACCTTCGAGCAGGCGTGTCGAGTCGCTGCGATGACGACAGGCACGTCGAACATCACACACGGTCAAGCGTCGATGAGAGGGATGTCGAGACACGGCCAGGGCTGGCCGCGATCGGGATTCCGCTGCTCGCTTTTCGGCGAGACAACGGCACAACAGGCTGCGCGTTATCTTGCCGGGAAGGTGCCGGTTATCGAAACCGGCCGACTACTGTCACTCGAACAAGTACCCACTGAGGGTCTCCGCTATTGATGAAAACGCGCGAAGCTTACGCCCCGATTTCTGAAGAGTAAACGAAGGAACGGTGGGTGGTGGGGGAATTGCGGGGTTCTTCAGGAAGGGTTCAGGATTGATAGTTTGTGGTGCTTTCAATGGCCCCTTCGCGGGCAAGCCCGCTCCCACAGGGATCTCTAGTGAACACAGATTCAGTGTAAGACAGAGGTCAAATGTGGGAGCGAGCCTGCTCGCGATGGCGGCCTGACAGGCGCCGAAAATTTAGCTGGCAGTCGCTAGCAACAAATCCACCACCGACCGGCTATGCCCGCGGTTCTTGCCATGGTCATACAACGACCCGGCTATCTCATCCGCCCGAATCGGCAGGATCGACAACAGCGTGTCGCTCAAACCATGGCTCGCCTGGCAGAAGCCCTGCATGTAAATGCCGGCCTTGCAGCGCTCGTCGGTGATCAGTTTGTAGTTGCGATCCACTTCGAAATCACCCAGGTATTGCTCCAGCGGCGCGAGCAGTTTGCGGTGCATCTGGCGTTCGTAACCGGTGGCCAGGACCACGGCATCGTAGAGATGAATCGTCACTTCCCCGGTGGCATTGTTGCGCACCGCCAGCTCGATGCCGCGCTCGGTGGCGGTGGCTTTTTCAACGGTAGTCAGGGTACGGAAGGCATGACGCGCGATGCCCGAGACTTTCTGGCGATAGAAGATGCCGTAGATGCGTTCGATCAGGTCGATGTCCACCACCGAATAGTTGGTGTTGTGGTACTCGTTGACCAGACGCTCGCGCTCGCTGCTCGACTGCTGGAACACCAGGTCGGTGAACTCCGGCGAGAACACTTCGTTGACGAACGGGCTGTCATCCGCAGGCTTCAGCGCCGAGCCACGCAGAATCATGTCCACCTGCACCGACGGGAAGCTGTCGTTCAAATCGATGAAGGCTTCCGCCGCGCTCTGGCCGCCGCCGATGATCGCGATGCTCATCGGTTGATTGTTCACGCACGGCTGCCTGGCCATCTGCGCCAGGTACTGGGAGTGGTGGAACACGCGGCCGTCATCCTTCAGCGCCTTGAACGCTTCGGGAATGCGCGGCGTACCGCCGGTGCTGACCACCACTGAGCGAGTGGTGCGCACGTGTTGATGCCCCGTGGAGTCGCGAGAGATCACCCGCAGCGCCTCGACCTGTTGATTGTGCAGCACCGGCTCGATGGTCAGCACTTCTTCGCCGTAGCGGCTCTGCGCTTCAAACTGGCCGGCGACCCAGCGCAGGTAGTCGTTGTACTCCATGCGGCACGGATAGAACGTACCGAGGTTGATGAAGTCCACCAGGCGGCCGTGATGCTTGAGGTAGTTGACGAACGAATACGGGCTGGTCGGATTGCGCAGGGTCACCAGGTCTTTGAGGAAGGAAATCTGCAGCTCGCTCTGCGTCGATAGGGTATTGCCGTGCCAGCTGTAGTTGGGCTGCTTGTCGAGAAACAGTACATCCAGTTCGCCCTGGTTCGGCCCGCGCTCTTGCAGAGCGATGGCCAGCGCCAGGTTCGAAGGGCCGAAACCGACGCCGATCAGGTCGTGAACGATGGGCGATGCAATTGCCTGTGTCATTTCCAGTGTCCTCTGGATGAACCCCTCAACAAGGGGAATAAGCCTAAGTGACCTGATGCAGGACAGCAGGTCGTCTGTTGAGTAGGAACGAGGACAATGAAAAAAAATTTAGCGAGAAGGGATCAATGGGCGTCCCACTGCCGCATCCGCACGCGGCAATGTTTCATGGCATTGACGATGTGCTTCTCCACCAGCGCACGCGAGATGCCGAGTTGTTCAGCAATTTCCGGGTGCGACAGGCCATCGATCTTGCGCAGCAGAAAACTTTCGCGACACAGCCGTGGCAATTCCGCCAAGGCACGCTGGAGCATCTCCAGGCGCTGGCCGTGATCGAGGCAGTTGTGCGGCGATGGCGTGAAGTAGCGCTCTTCGTTGTCGAGCACGTCCAGCGACTCGACCTGGCGCAAGGCATTGCGCCGATGATCGTCGATCACCAGGTTCAGGGCGGTGCGATAAAGGAACGCCCGGGGCTGCTCGATCGGCGTGTCACTGGAACGCTCCAATACCCGCAGATAAGCGTCATGCACCACATCTTCGGCCACCTGACGGTTACCTAGCTTGGCGTTCAGGAAACACACCAGCTCGCGATAGTAGTTTTCCAACATGACTCCCGGCCGCACAGAGTGCGGTTTTCTGTCCTTGAGCCACTTCGGCGACCGCCGAAATAGGCAATGGCAAGATGGTGGCAGTTCGAGCCGCGTAATTTATAGTAATTCTCATATAGATTTAAAGTGCTGGTTTGACTTACCTGATAAATAGTCTTGTGCTACACCTGTAACCCTATGTGTCTGCACCTAAATTCCCCGGCACATTCCTCGTTTACAGGACAGCTCCCCGTGTCTGTCGGCTCCCCGACAGCGTTCGGCTGTCGCCGGTTTATGTGCGCAGGTTGAACGACGGGCCGATATCCATTGGCCGGAACCCTGCATGAAACGTCCCCGACAGACCCGACGCGCCCTGCTTGTAGCACTTTGTCTGATACCTGTTATCGCCATCGCCGCCTGGCAAGTGATCCCGCCTGGGCGGGACAAATTCGCCACCGTGCAAGTCAGCCGTGGCGACATTGAAAGCAGCGTCACCGCGTTGGGCACCCTGCAACCTCGACGCTATGTCGACGTCGGCGCCCAGGCATCCGGGCAGATCCAGAAGATTCACGTGGAAGTCGGCGACGTGGTCAAGGAAGGCCAGCTGCTGGTGGAGATAGATCCGTCCACCCAGCAAGCCAAACTCGACGCCGGCCGGTTCTCCATCGAGAACCTCAAGGCGCAGCTTCAGGAACAGCGGGCCCAGCACGAACTGGCGCGGCAGAAATTCCAGCGCCAGCAGAACCTCAAGGCCGGCGGCGCGACTCGCGAAGAAGACGTGCAAACTGCCCAGGCTGAATTGCGCGCCACCCAGGCGCGCATCGACATGTTTCAGGCGCAGATCCGTCAGGCCCAGGCCAGCCTGCGCAGCGATCAGGCCGAACTTGGCTACACGCGGATTTACGCACCGATGGCCGGCACCGTGGTTGCACTCGACGCCCGGGTCGGCCAGACCCTCAACGCCCAGCAGCAAACACCCTTGATTTTGCGCATCGCCAAGTTGTCGCCGATGACGGTGTGGGCCGAAGTCTCGGAAGCCGACATCGGCCACGTCAAACCCGGCATGACCGCTTGGTTCACCACCCTCAGCGGCGGCAACCGGCGCTGGAGCAGCACCGTGCGGCAAATTCTGCCGGTGCCGCCCAAGCCGCTGGACCAGACCAGCCAGGGCGGCGGCAGCCCGGCCAGTTCGAGCAAAAGCGGCAGCGCGCGCGTGGTGCTGTATACGGTGTTGCTCGACGTCGATAACGCCGACAACGCGTTGATGGCGGAAATGACCACCCAGGTATTCTTCGTTTCGGATCAGGCGAAAAACACCCTGACCGCACCTATCGCGGCGTTGCAGGCCGGCACTGAAGCGAATAGGCAAATTGCCCAGGTCGTCGGTAAAAACGGCAGCATCCAGCAACGCGATGTACGCACCGGCATCAGCGATCGTCTGCGGGTACAGATCCTCGACGGTTTGCAAGAAGGCGATCACCTGCTGATCGGCCCCGCCGACGGGAGTGGCGGCTGAATGCAGACGCCTCTGATCGACCTGCAGGACATTCGCAAAGCCTACGGCGGCGGCGACTCACCGGAAGTTCACGTGTTGCGCGGCATCGACTTGTCGATCCATGCCGGGGAATTCGTGGCGATTGTCGGTGCCTCCGGTTCCGGCAAATCGACGCTGATGAACATCCTCGGTTGCCTCGACCGCCCCACGTCGGGCGAATACCGCTTCGCCGGGCAAAACGTCGCCGCCCTCGACAGCGACGAGCTGGCCTGGCTGCGCCGCGAAGCCTTTGGTTTTGTGTTCCAGGGTTATCACCTGATCCCGTCCGGCTCGGCCCAGGAAAACGTCGAAATGCCGGCGATCTATGCAGGCTTGCCGGCGACCGAGCGCCACGCCCGCGCCGCCGCCCTGCTCGACCGCCTCGGTCTGGCCTCGCGCACCGGCAACCGTCCGCATCAACTCTCCGGTGGCCAGCAACAACGGGTATCGATTGCCCGCGCCTTGATGAACGGCGGCCACATCATCCTCGCCGACGAACCCACCGGCGCCCTCGACAGCCACAGCGGCGCCGAGGTCATGACCCTGCTCGACGAACTGGCGAGCCAGGGCCACGTGGTGATCCTCATCACCCACGACCGCGAAGTGGCGGCCCGGGCCAAACGCATCATCGAAATCCGCGACGGGCTGATCATCAGCGACAGCGCCCACGACAACCCTGAAGCGCAAACCTCAGCCAACCCCGGGGCGCTGCAAGCGGTGGATCTGCGCAAGCGCCTGACCGAGGGCGCTGAAGCCACTGGTGCGTGGAAAGGCGAGCTGATCGACGCGGTACAAGCGGCGTGGCGGGTGATGTGGATCAACCGCTTTCGCACGGCACTGACGCTGCTCGGCATCATCATCGGCGTGGCGTCGGTGGTGGTGATGCTGGCCGTCGGCGAAGGCAGCAAGCGTCAGGTGATGGCGCAGATGGGCGCCTTTGGCTCAAACATTATTTACCTCGGCGGCTCATCACCGAACCCGCGAACGCCGTTGGGTATCGTCACCCTGGATGATGTCGCGGCGGTGGGAAGCCTGCCGCAAGTGACGCGGATCATGCCAGTCAACGGCCAGGAAGCCGGGGTGCGCTTCGGCAACCTCGACCACTTGAGCTACGTCGGCGGCAACGACACCAACTTCCCGGCCATCTTCAACTGGCCGGTGGTGCAAGGCAGCTATTTCACCCAGGACGATGAACGCAACGCCGCAGCGGTGGCAGTGATCGGCCACAAGGTGCGGACCAAGTTGCTCAAGGACGTGGCCAACCCGATCGGCCAATACATCCTGATCGAGAACGTACCCTTCCAGGTGGTCGGCGTGCTTGCGGAAAAAGGCGCCAGCTCCGGCGACTCCGACAGCGACGACCGCATCGCCATCCCGTATTCCGCCGCGAGTGTGCGGCTATTCGGCACCCACAATCCCGAGTACGTGGCCATCGCCGCCGCCGACGCCCGCAAGGTCAAGGAGACCGAAATAGCCATCGAGCAATTGATGCTGCGCCTGCACAACGGAAAGAAGGATTTCGAACTGACCAACAACGCCGCGATGATCCAGGCCGAAGCGCGCACGCAAAACACCCTGTCGCTGATGCTGGGCTCGATTGCCGCGATTTCGCTGCTGGTGGGCGGCATCGGCGTGATGAACATCATGCTGATGACCGTGCGCGAGCGGACGCGGGAGATCGGCATCCGCATGGCCACCGGCGCCCGTCAGCGCGACATCCTCCGGCAGTTTCTGACGGAAGCGGTGATGCTCTCGGTGGTCGGCGGCCTCGCCGGGATCGCCCTGGCGCTGATCGTCGGCGGCGTGCTGATCCTCAGCGAAGTCGCCGTCGCGTTCTCGTTGATAGCGGTGCTCGGCGCCTTCGGCTGCGCCCTGGTCACCGGTGTTGTCTTCGGCTTCATGCCGGCCCGCAAAGCTGCCCGACTCGACCCGGTCACGGCCCTTACCAGTGAATGATCTCTCCATGAAGCCGCAACTGAGTTTACTGACCCTCTGCCTGTTGCTCGGCGCCTGCGGCACCCCCGCCCAGCGCCCGGACAGCGGCATTGCGCCGCCCTCCTCCTGGCAATCGCCGCACACGCAAAGCGCTACCCGCAGCAACCTGCAATGGTGGACGCAGTTCGGCAGCCCGCAGCTGGATCAACTGATCGAACAGGCGCGGGTCGGCAGTTACGACCTGGCCGCCGCCATTGCGCGGGTGCGCCAGGCGCAGGCCGAAACGGTGGTTGCCGGCAGTTCGCTGCTACCCGAAGTCAAGGGTGCCCTGAACGCCAATCGGCAAAAACTGCTGCGCGGCAACGGCTACAGCCAACTCGATGCCGACAGCGATAACAAGGCCGTCGATTACTTCAACGCCAGCCTCAGCGCCAGTTACGAAATCGATTTCTGGGGCGGTCAGCGGGCCTCCCGTGAACGCGCGCAATTCGGTTTGCAGGCGAGCGAGTTCGATCAGGCGACTGTGGAGTTGACGCTGCTTAGCGGCGTTGCGAATACCTACGCGCAGACCTTGTCGCTGCGTGAGCAAAGTCGCATCGCCGAGCTGAATCTGGCGAACGCACAGAGCGTGTTGAAACTGGTGCAGACGCGATTCGATTCAGGCTCTGCGACGGCGCTGGAACTGGCGCAGCAGAAGAGCCTGGTGGCGGCGCAACAACGGCAATTGCCGCTGGTGCAGCAACAGGCGCAGGACGCTTTGATCGGTCTGGCCGCCCTGCTCGGCCGACCGGTTCAGGAACTGGCGCTGGGTCAGGAGCGCTTTGAGCAACTGTCATGGCCGACTATCGATGCCGGCGCGCCCAGCGAACTGCTCACCCGTCGCCCGGACATTGCCCGCGCCGAAGCGCAGCTCGCCGCCGCACAGGCCGACGTCACCGTCGCCCGCGCTGCGATGTTGCCGAAGGTCATGTTGAGCGCGGAACTCGGATCGGGCGCGGATCGTGCGGCCGACATGCTGCGCAATCCTTTCTACAACCTCACCGCCGGATTGCTTGCGCCGGTGTTCAATAACGGTCGTTTGAGCGCCCAGCGCGATAAAGCCACGGCCCGCCAGGAAGAACTGCTGGAGACGTATCGCGGGGCGATCATCAATGGCTTCGCCGATGTGGAAAAAGCCCTCAACAGCATTCGTGGGCTGGATGCACAGCGCCAGTGGCAAAGCGAGGAACTGAACCAGGCGCAGACCGCATTCAATATCGCGCAAAGCCGTTATCAGGCCGGAGCCGCGGATTTGCTGACGGTGCTGGAAACCCAGCGCACGTTGTATGCGGCGCAGGATTTGAACGTGCAACTGCGGTTGTCGCGGTTGCAGGCGAGTATTGCGCTGTACAAGGCGTTGGGCGGCGGGTGGCAGGTTCTGTGATTTGCTCTGTTATTGAGGGCCTCTTCGCGGGCAAGCCTCGCTCCTACAGGGATAAATGACGCCCTTGTAGGAGCGAGGCTTGCCCGCGAAGAACGATAACGCGGTCTCACCTGCTTAAGAGACGATCGGCTTGGCCTTCAAATGCCGCGCATACCAAGGCCGCTGCGGCACTTTGCGGAACAGGTCCGCCAGTTTCTTCTGGTCTTCGCCGAAGGTGATGCGCAGCGCCAGTTTCATGGTTTCCGGGTCCATCTCAACCGACTTTCCGGCCTGTAACCCGGGCGTCGTGCTGCACCCATGGGTGCTCGGCCCAAGCCACGGATCATTAACCTCAACCCAACGCCCCGGCGCAAACCACGCCACGCCGTTGACCTCCAGCCGACTGACCTCCCCCGGATGAAAGCGCTCGTGCGCACGGAACCAGTCTTCCAGGCGATCATCGATCCAGCCGTGGAAATGCCAGAACACCGGGCTCACATGGGAGGAAAACGGGTCGCCGAGGAAGTCGTTTTCCGGCGCATACCAGCGCGCGGAGAAGTCTGCCGGATCCCGGGCGAACGGCACCGGCTGGCCATTGGACGGATCACGCGGCACCGAGGCCCAGCGCATGTGCAGCCAGTCATGCAGCCCCAGTTCAACCTCCGAACCGAACTGCCCCAAGGTGAGTTTCGACAGAAAACGCGGATCACGGTAGCGCGACTCCCAGACCTGGAAGTTGCTGTGGTAAGTCTCGGCGGTCTTGATGTCGCTGACCCATTGCGAGTACTCGGCATCGTCGTCGGCCTGCCAGGTCGGCGGCAGCGCGGTGCCGTCGTGGTTGTCACAGTAATTGGCGAAGCCGATGCGATCGCGGGCCAGCTCCGGCTGCGGCAACGGAAAGTGCTGCCATGACGGCAAATCCTGCATCGACCGCGCCGTGCCGAGCATGTGCCGGTGCATGAAGAAAAAGTCCACGCCCGAGCCATTGCGATCCTTGCGCGCGCCACGGGCATCGCGCTCCTTGTCCCGCGGGCCGGGCTGCCAGCCAATGCCACGCAGGGCGTTGCGCTTGTCTTCGGACAGGGTGTGCCACTTGTCCCGCGAGGCATGCCAGAGCTGGTGAAACAACCGATGCTCGGCGGAAATCAGCCAGGCCAGCAGCGGTGCGTTGAGACCAGCGCGTTCGCGGGCCTCGGGGAAAACCCGTTTCACGGCGATGAAACGATTGTCCTGCGCGGTCATCATCAGCGGGCGATCGAGGTTCAACACCCGGCCACTGAGCGTGCCGCTGCCGGCATTGCCGAAACCGGCCCAGACTTCGTCCAGCGCCATGCTGAATTCGTAATCCGGCGTGCCGTTGGCGGCGTTGGCACCGACCAGCCGCCAGCTCAATTGCGCCGGCTTGGCTTCAGCCAGATCACCCAACACGCGGTAGCGCGGTTCATCGCTGGAACGCAAACGTTGGGCGGTGTCGAGGAACCCGATCAAGCCGCGACCTTTGTGGCCGACGTCGAGAAACAGTTCCAGCCCGTCCCGTGGCAGGCCTTCGATACCGGCGTCACGGCCTTCGAAACGGATCTGCCAGACACCGCGCAAGGTGTTCGCCAAATGCTGGCCGGCGACATCCGCCACATCGAATGAAGCTTCGCCGGGGGTGATCGTCGGATCCGGTTTCGTCCATTCGCGATGCCCATAAAAAGCCGCAGGCACGGCGGCGCCGGTCAGCGCCAGGCCTGCCATGAACCATCGTCGAGAAATCGTCATTGCCCTACCTGTGTCAGCCATGAAGCAGGCTTTATCCAAGCTAGAACGTTTGTTGCCTCCAAAAATTTAAAAGCATCGCCAGCAGGCTGGCTCCCACAGGTGATCTGTGTCGTTCACAAATCCCCTGTGGGAGCCAGCCTGCTGGCGATGGGGTCATCAGCCCCACTAAATTTCCAACCGGGCCACTCGTTCTTCCCAGATAGCAAAGGCCCCTGCGCCCGCACCGGGGCGGCGAACCTGACTGAGATGGCAATGACAAAACCACGTTCGAAAAAGGCTCTTTACATCGGCCTGCCGCTGGCCCTGGCGATCAGTGCCGGGGCAGGCTTTGCCGCCTGGGATTACTGGTTCAAGGACAATCCCGGTTACCCGGTCAAGGTGATGAAACAGGCCGATGAACTGCAGGAGCGCCTCCTCTCTTTCGACAGCCACGTCACCGTCCCGCTGGACTTCGGCACCGCCGGCAATGAAGCTGATAAGGACGGCACCGGGCAATTCGACCTGGTCAAGACCGGGCGCGGACGCTTGTCCGGCGCGGCCCTGACGATTTTCGGCTGGCCGGAAATCTGGAACGGCGCCAACGCCCCGCATCGGCCAACCGCCGGTTTCGTCGACGAAGCCCGGTTCGAGCAGGAAACCCGCTACAAAATCATCAGCACGATGGTCCGCGACTTCCCCAATCAGGTCGCCATCGCCTATACCCCGGATGATTTCCGCCGCCTGCACGGCGAAGGCAAGTTCGCGATCTTTATGAGCATGCTCAACGCCTATCCGCTGGGCAACGACCTGAACGCCCTGGACACGTGGGCCGCTCGTGGCATGCGCATGTTTGGTTTCAGTTACGTGGGCAACAACGCCTGGGCGGATTCGTCCCGACCGCTGCCGTTCTTCAATGATTCGCGGGACGCCCTGGGTGGCCTGTCAGAGATCGGCAAGCAGGCCGTGCATCGCCTCAACGATCTGGGTGTGATCATCGATGTGTCGCAGATGTCGACCAAGGCCCTGGAGCAAGTTGCGCAGTTGAGCCGCACGCCGATGGTCGCCTCGCACTCGGCACCGCGTGCGTTGGTGGACATCCCGCGCAACCTCAGCGATCAGGAAATGCAACTGATCAAGAATAGCGGCGGCGTGGTGCAGATTGTCGGCTTCCCGACCTACATCCGCCCGCTGAGCCAGGCCACTCAGGACAAACTCAACGCCCTGCGCGCACGCTTCGACCTGCAACCGTTGCAAGGTCTGGAGATGGCGCTGATGCCGGGCGACCCGATCATCACCGTCTGGTCCGAACAACGTTTCGGCGAGTACGCCAGCCAGCTGTACGCCATCGTCGACGAAGAACCGAAAGCCACGCTCAAGGACTACGGCGACGCGATCGACTACGCGGTGAAGAAAATCGGTATCGACCACGTCGGCATCAGTTCCGACTTCAACGACGGCGGCGGTCTGGATGGCTGGAAGGATGTCAGCGAAGCACGCAACGTGACGGCCGAGCTGATCAGCCGCGGCTACGGCGAGGCCGATATCGCCAAGCTCTGGGGCGGGAATTTCCTGCGGGTGTGGGACCAGGTGCAGAAGTCGTCCAGACCGGTGGCGAAAAACTGATTCCCTCTTTGCAAAAGTGAACCGAGCTCATGACTAACCGCCGTTCATTCCTCAAGCAGGCCGGTATTCTCGCCGCAGGCCTGCCCCTGAGTTCTGCCGTGAATCTGCCGGCGCTGGCTGCCAATCCTGCGCCGCTGCCCAAGGATAAATGGGCGCAATTGCGCACATTGTTCGACCAGGATCCGGACTACCTGCACTTCGCCAACTTTCTGGTGACGTCCCACCCTCGCCCGGTGCGTGAGGCGATTGAACGCCACCGCGCCAACCTCGACCGCAACCCGGGCCTGGCGATGGACTGGGACCTGGGCGAAACCGAAAAACGCGAGCAAGAAGTTCGCGCCTGGGCCGGTCGTTACCTCAAGGCTAAGCCTGAGCAAATCGCCCTGACCGGCAGCACCACCGAGGGCCTGTCGCTGATCTACGGCGGCATCCATGTGCGCTCGGATCAGGAAATTCTCACCAGCGAGCATGAACACTACGCCACGAACTACGCCTTGGGTTACCGCCAGCAAAAGGACGGGGTCAAGGTGCGCAAGCTCAAGCTGTTCGAGAACAGTCACAACGTTTCGGTGGATGAGGTGCTGGGCTCGATCGCCAAAGGTATCCGTCCCGAAACCCGCGTGCTGGGCATGACCTGGGTGCAGTCCGGCAGCGGCGTGAAACTGCCGATCGGTGAAATCGGCAAATTGGTGGACGAACACAATCGCAACCGCGAGGAAAAGGATCGCATCCTGTATGTGGTCGATGGCGTGCACGGGTTCGGTGTCGAAGACCTCGATTTCCCCGACATGCACTGCGACTTCTTTATCGCCGGCACCCACAAATGGATGTTCGGCCCTCGCGGCACCGGGATCATCTGCGCCCGTTCCGCTGAGCTCAAGGATGTGACGCCGACGATTCCGACCTTCTCCGAAGCCACCACCTTCTCGACCACCATGACGCCGGGCGGCTACCACAGCTTTGAACATCGCTGGGCCCTGGACGAAGCGTTCAAGCTTCACTTGGAACTGGGCAAGGCCGAGGTGCAAGCGCGCATCCACGCGCTTAACACTTATGCGAAAAACCGGCTGCTGGAACACCCGCAGATCGAACTGGTTACGCCAAAGAGCCCGGACCTGTCGGCCGGTTTTACCTTCTTCCGGCTCAAGGGCCGCGACTGTGAAAAAGTCGCCGTCCAGTTGATGGAAAACCGCGTGGTCTGCGACTCGGTGGACCGCGACGTCGGCCCAGTGATCCGCATCGCGCCCGGCCTGCTCAACACCGAGAGCCATATCGACCGCTTCATGGCCTTGCTGAGCAAGATCGCATGAGCAGACCGCTTTCTGTGTAGGAGCGAGGCTTGCCCGCGAAGGCGGCCTCAAGATTGCCTTCGCCGGCAAGCCTGGCTCCTACAGGTTTCGTTATCGCCACGCTTTTTTCTTTGACTGAGACAACTCATGAACAGCAACCCACTAACCCTGCCGCTCAGGGCACTCGCCCTGACCGCCCTCATCGCCGGCCTCCTGCCGACCGCCGCCCAGGCCGCCGCCCCACAACCAGGCAAAGTGTTCAAGGACTGCCGCGATTGCCCGGAAATGGTCGTGTTGCCGGCCGGCACCTTCACCATGGGCACGCCGGACGATGAAGTTGGTCGCGAGCCCGACGAAGGTCCGATGCACGAAGTGACCTTCGCCAAGCCGTTCGCCATGAGCCGTTTCCAGGTCACCGCCGGTGAATGGGACAGTTACATGCGCGAGAGCGGCGTGACCATCGCCAACGGCGATACCCGGCCGGGTCGCGAGTGCGTCGCCAGCAAGCCGCGTTATCCGCAGGGCCCGCGCCAGCCAGCGGTGTGCATGAACTTCGATGACGTGAAAAATTACGTCGCCTGGCTCTCGAAAAAGACCGGGCAGACGTACCACATGGTCAGCGAAGCCCAACGCGAATATGCCGCGCGCGGCGGCACCAAAGGACCGTTCCCCTTCCCGTTCGATGAAGGCAAGGAATACAGCATCAGCAAACACGCCAACACTTACGGCCCGGCGGACGGTTACAGCTACAGCTCGCCGGTCGGCAGCTATCCACCCAACGCGTTCGGCATGTACGACATGCACGGCAATGTCTACGAGTGGGTCGAAGACTGCGAGCACCCGGACTACGTTGGCGCCCCCACAGATGGCAGCGCGTGGGTAGAAGCCAACTGCGAAGGGGTGCGCATCCGTGGTAACGACTGGGGCGAAGCGCCGGTGTTCTCCCGCTCCGGCAACCGCAACAGCCAGTACCCGCAAGAGCGTGGCGACTGGATGGGGTTCCGTATCGTGCGTGATCTCTAAGCCTACACTTTCGTGCATCACCAAAATTCCCTGTGGGAGCGAGCCTGCTCGCGATGGCGGCGTAACAGTCAACGTATACGTTGAATGTAGGACCGTCATCGCGAGCAGGCTCGCTCCCACAGGGTTCACTTTTTGCCCTGCGAAAATTTATATGACGGGCTTGTTTCCGGTTTTTTACTCGCGCCGCGTCTAATAATCATTCTTATTAACAAAAGCTCTGCACAACATTTCTCAGGAACTCAGGCAAGTCATGCGACCTCAACCACGCCGCACACCTCTCGCGTTGGCCGTACAGCGCCCGACATTGCATCGCACCCTGTTCACCAGCGTCCTGCTGACGGCCACCTTGCTGGGGAGCTCGATGGCCAATGCGGCACCTGTAAAAGTGAATATTGCCGTGCAGCCGCTTTCCAACGCGCTGACCGAGCTGGGCATGCAGACCAACCTGCAGATCCTCTACAGCCCAGATCAGGTTGCGGGTATCGATTCCCGTGCAGTGTCCGGTTCGCTGGAGCCGTCCGAGGCCCTGAGCGCCCTGCTCAACGGCACCGGCATTTCGTTCCAGATCAATGGCAACAGCGTCACCTTGGTATCCGGCGGCGGTTCGGGCCTGCAACTGGGTGCGACCACGATTGCCGGTCAGGCCCTGGGCCTGACCACTGAAGACACCCATTCGTACACCACCGGTGCCACCACCACTGCGACCAAGCTGCCGCTGAGCCTTCGCGAAACGCCGCAATCGGTGACCGTGGTGACCCGTCAGCAAATGGACGATCGCGGTGCACAGAGCGTCGGCGACGCACTGCGCAACACCCCCGGCATTACGTCGCAGAAGTACGACAGCGACCGTACCGAATTTTCCGCCCGTGGCCAGGCCATCACCAACTTCCAGTACGATGGTGTCAACACCCTCTACGACGGTGTGTACGGTGAAAACCCGAACAACAGCGACGACTCGGCCAGCCTGGACCACATCGAAGTCATCAAGGGCGCTACCGGCCTGATGACCGGCACCGGCGACCCGTCCGCCACGGTCAACCTGATTCGCAAGAAGCCGACCAAGGAATTCAAGGCCTCGGTCAGCGCCACCGCCGGCCGCTGGGACAAATACCGGGCTGAAGGTGACATTTCCGGTTCGCTGACCGATTCGGGCAACGTCCGCGGTCGCTTCGTGACCACGTATCAGGATGCCAACTCGTACCTGGATCACTACAGCCAGAAGAAGGACCTGTTTTACGGCGTCCTCGAAGCCGACCTGACCGACGACACCCTGCTGACCTTCGGCATCGACAAGTCCAGCGCGACCCCGCGCGGATCGTCGTGGACCGGTAACCCGACGTACTTCGCCGATGGCGGCCGTACCGAGTTCCCGCGTCACTTCAACCCGGCTGCCGACTGGAGCCGTCGTGACTTCGACAGCACCACCTACTTCGCATCGCTGGAACAAGCGCTGGCCAATGACTGGAAACTCAAAGTCAGCCTGGACCAGAAAACCACCGATCACGACACTCAACTGGCCTCGGCCAGCGGCGGTATCCCGAACCGCGCAACCGGTGAAGGCATGTTCATGTATTGGGGTCGCTGGGAAGGCCACCGCGTGCAGAACACCGCAGACGTGAATGTCTCCGGTCCGTTCAGCCTGGGCGGTCGTGAGCACGAATTGGTCGCCGGTGTCATGGCGTCCCACTCGCGTCAGACCGGCGCGACTTACGACACCAGCGCGTCCGGCCAAGTGCCAGGCAGCATCTACGACTGGAACGGCGAACTGCCAAAACAGGAATTCCCGAAGAACGGCAAATACGAACGCACCCAGAGCCAGAACGGCGTTTACCTGGCCACGCGTCTGCGTCCGACCGACGACCTGTCGTTTATCCTCGGCACTCGTCTGAGCACCTTCAAGTACAACGAAGACTACAGCTACAACCCGGGCGCCAGCCAGACCGACACCCACGCCAGCTATAAGGAACATGGTGTCGTCACCCCTTACGCCGGGGTGGTTTACGACCTGAACGACACGTACTCCGCGTACGCCAGCTACACCAATATCTACCAGCCGCAAATCAACAAGGACGCCAACGGTTCCAACCTTGAACCGGTTGAAGGCAACGCTTACGAGACCGGTCTGAAAGCGGCTTACTTCGAAGGCAAGCTGAACGCCAGCCTGGCGTTCTTCCGCATGGAGCAGGACAACGTCGCCCAATCGATCGGCACCAACCCGGTCACCAACGAAGGCATTTACAAAGCCATCGACGGTGCAACCACCAAGGGCGTGGAACTGGAACTGGCCGGTGAACTGGCCGAGGGCTGGAACCTGTCCGCCGGCTACACCTACGCCCGCACCCGTGACCAGGACGAGCAACGGATCTTCGGCTTCCCGCTGTCCACCACCCGTCCTGAACACGTCGTGCGCACCTTCACCACTTACCGTCTGCCAGGCGTGATGAACAAGTTCACCGTCGGTGGCGGCGTGAGCTGGCAGAGCGCGTTCTACGGCAAGATCTACAGCCCCAGCGTGGGTGACTACACCCAGATCAAGCAAGGTGGCTACACCCTCGTGGACCTGATGACCCGTTACCAGTTCGACGACCACCTGAGCTTCACCGTCAATGCCAAAAACGTCTTCGACAAGAACTACCTGACGGGCCTGGGCAACTTCGATACCACGTTCTACGGCGAGCCGCGTAACGTGCAGGTCACCGCGAAGTATGACTTCTGAGTCTTGAGCTGAAATGAAAAATGCCCGTGTCGTGAGATGCGGGCATTTTTTTGGCCAGAGATTTGTGGTGAGTCTGAGGCCGCCATCGCGAGCAAGCTCGCTCCCACAGATTCATGGGTGGTCGCCGTCAGTCGCCAGCCAGTTAAATTAACCCTTCGATCAGACGTTCTACTGGGTATCTGCCTTTATACCCAAGGAACTGTCCTCTCATGATCCAGCCTACGCGCGGTGCAATTCATGAATTGTTCACCCTACTCAAACCCTTCCGGCTCGTCGTCGCGATCTCCGTTATCCTGGGCATGGTCGGCGGCCTGAGTGTCACCGTGCTCCTGGCGACTATCAACAACGCCCTTCATTCGGACACCGGCCTGACCCAGGGCGTCGTCGCACTGTTCGGCGGTCTGTGCCTGGTGGCGCTGCTGAGTTCGATCTGCTCGGACATTGGCACCAACTATGTCGGCCAGCACATCATCGCCACCCTGCGTAAGCAACTGGGCGAAAAAGTGCTCTCGGCGCCGATCGAACAGATCGAACGCTACCGTAGCCATCGCCTGATTCCAGTATTGACCCACGACGTCGACACCATCAGCGATTTCGCCTTTGCCTTCGCCCCGCTGGCCATTTCCATGACCGTGACCCTGGGCTGCATGGGCTATCTGGCGATGCTGTCGTGGCCGATGTTTCTGATCATGGTCGTGGCAATCATCATCGGCACCGGCATTCAATACTTCGCCCAGAGCCTCGGCATCAAGGGCTTCTTCGCCGCCCGCGACGCCGAAGACGAATTGCAAAAGCACTACAACGCCATTGCCGAAGGCGCCAAGGAACTGCGCATTCACCGCCCACGCCGCCAGCGCATGTTCAACGCGGGTATCAAGGGTACGGCCGACTTCATCTGCAAAACCCAGATCAAATCGATTAATACGTTCGTCATTGCCAAGACCTTCGGCTCGATGCTGTTCTTCGTTGTCATCGGCCTGGCACTGGCCCTGCAATCGTTCTGGCCGAGCGCTGACAAGTCGGTGATGAGCGGTTTTGTCTTGGTGCTGCTGTACATGAAAGGGCCACTGGAACATCTGGTCGGCACATTGCCGATTGTCAGTCGTGCGCAGATCGCCTTTCGCCGCATTGCCGAACTGTCCGAGCAATTCTCTTCGCCGGAACCGCACCTGCTACTCAGCGACCAGGGTAAAAAAGCGTCGCCGGTGCACAGCCTGGAACTCAACGATGTGCGTTACACCTTCCCTGCGGCGCCGGGCAGCAACGCCTTTTCCCTGGGGCCGGTCAACCTGAAAATCGAACAGGGCGACATCATCTTCATTGTCGGCGAGAACGGTTGCGGCAAGACCACCCTGATCAAATTGCTGTTGGGACTTTACACGCCGCAGCAAGGGGAAATCCGCCTCAACGGCGAGATCATCAGCGCCGTCAACCGCGACGATTACCGTCAGTTGTTCACCACGATCTTTGCCGACTACTACCTGTTCGACGACGTGGTGCAGGGCGACACGCACATTCCCGAAGACGCGAACAAATATCTGCAACGCCTGGAAATTGCCCACAAGGTCAGCGTTCAGGACGGCAGCTTCACCACGACTGACCTTTCGACCGGCCAGCGCAAGCGGCTGGCGCTGGTCAACGCCTGGCTGGAAGAACGGCCGGTGTTGGTGTTCGACGAATGGGCGGCCGACCAGGACCCGACATTCCGGCGGATTTTCTACACAGAGCTGCTTCCAGACCTCAAGCGCCTGGGCAAGACGATCATCGTGATCTCTCACGACGACCGCTATTTCGACGTGGCTGACCAGTTGGTGCGCATGGAAGCCGGACAAGTAATGACGGCCCTCAACCCAGCCTGATACGACCCCGCAGCGCGTTTACTCAAGGCAAAAAACGATCCCGCACGCTCGCGATAGCAAATAAGTTCGCGGTTTGCGGGTTTTTTTTCCGGTTTTTCTGCGGTGTTGCGTCTAATTATCATTAACTAATAAAACTGCCCACGTATTTCAGGAGCATTCCGAGCGATGCAAAGCTTAACGTTGTCCCGCGCACCTCTGGCATTGGCCGTCTCCCGACAGAATCCCCGTCGCACCGTATTGTCCGGCGCTCTGCTGACCCTGCTGTTGCTGGGCACCACCCAGGTACAAGCGACCCCGGTCGATGTGAATGTACCGGCGCAGCCGCTGTCCAGCGCGCTGCAGCAATTGGGTCAACAAGCCAACCTGCAGATTCTCTACAGCCCGGAGACGTTGTCGGGCCTGAAATCGAGCGCGGTGTCCGGTCACCTGGAACCGGAACAGGCACTTAATAACTTGCTGCTGGGGAGCGGCATCACATTCCAGATGACCGGCAACACGGTCTCGCTGATTCCGCCGGCAGGTACCGGCAGCGCGCTGGAGCTCGGCGCGGTATCGATTTCCGGCAAGGCGCCGGGTTCGACCACCGAAGGCACCGGGCTCTACACCACGTACTCGTCCAGTAGTTCGACGCGTCTGAACCTGACCCCCAAAGAAACGCCCCAGTCGCTGACCGTCATGACCCGCCAGCGTCTGGACGACCAGCACCTGACCAACCTTAGCGACACCCTTGACGCCACTCCCGGCATCATCGTGTTGCGCGACGGCCAGGGTGCCGAATCCGACGGTTACTTCTCCCGTGGTTTCGAGATTCAGAACTTCGAAATCGACGGCGTCCCCACCGTCAAGCGCATGGACAACTACACCCAGAGCATGGCTATGTACGACCGCGTTGAAGTCGTGCGCGGTGCCACCGGCCTGATCAGTGGCATGGGCAGCCCATCGGCGACCATCAACCTGATCCGCAAACGCCCGACGGCCGAGGCCCAGGCGAGCATCACCGGTGAAGCCGGCAACTGGGATCGCTACGGCAGTGGCTTTGACGTCTCCGGCCCGCTGAACGAAACCGGCAACATTCGCGGCCGCCTGGTCGCCGACTTCAAGACCGAGCAATCCTGGATCGACCGTTACAAACAGGATTCGCAACTGGTCTATGGCATCACCGAGTTCGACCTGAGCGAAAGCACCCTGCTGACCATGGGTTTCAGCTACCAGCAAACCGACGTTGACTCGCCGATGCGTTCCGGCCTGCCGACCCGTTTCACCGATGGCTCGCGCACCAACCTCAAGCGTTCGCTGAACTCGGCACAGACCTGGTCCTATAACGACCACGAACAGACGAGCTACTTCACCTCGATCGAACACCAGTTCGACAACGGCTGGAGTGGCAAGGTCGAGTTCACTCACTCCGAGAACAAATTCGACGAGGTGTTCAACTACGTCAACGGCAGCCTCAACCCCGACGGCAGTGGCACCACGCAGTTGCCGGTTCGCTTCTCCGGCACACCACGTCAGAACAACCTCGACGCCTACCTCACCGGGCCATTCAGTCTGCTGGGGCGCGAGCACGAGCTGATCGCCGGCGTGACGCTGTCCAACTACTACGAAAACGTGCCGAACTACGGTGGCTGGAAATATGACTATTCTGGCTCCCCGGCCGGCGCCATCGACAACCTGTTGAACTGGAACGGCGACTCGGTCAAACCGGACTTCGCTGTCACCGGCAAATCCACCACCGACGAAACCCAGTACGCGGCCTATCTGGCCACCCGTCTGCACGTCACCGACGACCTGAGCGTGCTGTTGGGCAGCCGTGTCATCGACTGGCATCGCGAAATCGAAGACAAGCCATACAATGCGGCAGAGACCAAAACCAAAGAGTCCGAAACCGGCGTGTACATCCCGTACACCGGCGTGGTTTATGACCTGAACGACACCTGGTCGCTCTACGCCAGCTACACCAAAATCTTCAACCCGCAATCGTCCTGGGTTCGCGACGTCAACAACAAACCCCTGGACCCAATGGAAGGCACCGGCTACGAGGTCGGTTTCAAGGGCAGTCACTACGACGGCAAGCTGAACTCCAGCGTCGCGTTGTTCAAGCTTGAACAAGACAACCTGGCCATCTGGATCGATACCCCGGGCGGCAACACCTACAAGTCCGAGCAAGGCACCACCACCAAAGGTGTCGAGTTCACGCTTGACGGTGAACTGGCCGAAGGCTGGCAGGCGTCCGCCGGCTATGCCTACGCCGTCAGCACTGACTCCGATGACAAGCGCATCGTCACTACCCTGCCCCGTCACAGCCTCAAGACGTTCACCAGCTATCGCCTGCCTGGCGTGCTGGACAAGGTCACCCTCGGTGGTGGCGTGAACTGGCAGAGCAAGACCGGCGCCGACCTGCACACCTTCACCCAGGGCAGCTACGCCGTTACCAACCTGCTGGCCCGCTACGACATCAGCAAAAACCTGAGTGCCTCGGTCAACCTGAACAACGTGTTCGACCGCGAGTACCTGAGCTACGCCGGCGACCACGGCATGTACGGCGCACCGCGCAACATCATGACGGGCTTCAAGTACAACTTCTGATTCAACAGGCGTAACAAAAAAGCGCACCGGCGAACCCGGTGCGCTTTTTTTGTGGGTGATGGTTTTGTAAGGCCCCGCTAAACCCGTGCGGGAGATGTTTCCTGTTATCACATAGGACATTTCCTATGACTCGACGGAAGACCTGCCATTAATGTTGTCCACGTCGAAACTTCCCTCCTTTCTTAACGTAACCGCCTACACAGCTCTCAGACGCATACCTGTAACTTCTGATGTAACTTTTAAATGGCAGGAAACAATGAATACTTCATAAGTCCCAATCAAAAAACGCACATTCAAAAGGATATGAATATGCAAAGACCTCCACCTCTAGAGCTTGACGCCATCCACACCACGGCCCAGGCACCACCAGGATTTGAACCGGCTGTACCCACTACTGATTCGAATCGCTATAACGGCCCGTTTGGTACACCTCGGAACACTGTCCATTACCAGCAGGTACTGCAGAACTTCATCGCTCCGCTTGAGGCGGAATATCAGGCCAGGGCTGCGTTGATCCCGCAGAACATTGAGACGGATCTGGCCGCGACCCGGCTGGAAGGTTCGACACAGCCCCTTCCACCGGCAGCCGCCATCATTCGTGAACTGGGCGTCCGCAACACGGTTATCCAAAGGAAATCCGCAGAGCAACAGCGTCAGACAGCCCTGTCCCACGGGTTTTATGGCAGCGATCCCACCCATAAAACCGTTTATCAATTCCTGTCCCGGGCCTTTATTGTCGACAAGGTTCTAAGCCCCAACGGCCCGGGAATGAACCTGTGGAAGCAATCCTATCGAGCAGCCCATGAAGCGAGGCTGCTGAGCCAGACCATCACGGTTTTGAATCAGCAACACATCAACGTGCTCAACTGGCTTGCCGCCGTGCAAAGTGAGGAACAGGCGCGTCTGGCAGCACAACAGCAAGCGCAACAACTGGCGGCGGAGTTACAGCGTCAGGCTGCGGAGGCAGAAGCACGACGTATCGCCGCCGAAGAAGAAGCCCGACGTATTGCTCGCCTCGCCGCACTGCTGGAAGCCCAACGACTGGCGGACGAACAGGCACGTCTGGCAGCGGAGGCGGCCGCGCAGCAAGTGGCAGTTGAACAGGCCAGGCTGGAGGCATTGGCGCAGGCTCAAAGAGAGGCGGAACAGGCACGGCTGGAGGCAGAGCAACAGGAACAACGACGTCAGTTCATCAACAACCATTCGCTCTCGGGCCTGGCGGCGGGAGCCGGGCCAGCCTTTTCGGTGGCTTCGCGGGCACTCCCGCTGAACCCGGCCATTACCCAATCGATTCTCACCGCCCTGCGCTCGGCACTGATGATGGCAACTGCGGCAAGCGCAGCGATGCTGGGACCGGTTGTGGTTGGCTTCGCCGCGTTGCTGGCGCCGTCGCGGCTCGGCAATGGTGAGCGATTCTCCATGAGCGTCCCGCTCGCGGAACTCACCTCGCAGAACGCCCAGTCACTGCGTGCAATCGCTGACCGGCGAGGAACGCTGGAAATGCCGATGAGGCTGGGCTACCGATTCGTCGGCTCGGGTGCCGAGCTGTTCGTCGTCACAGCCGCCGGGGACGACCAGCGCTCAAACGCGCCGGTATTGGACGCCACTTACGACCCGCAGAACGGCGTTTACACGATCGCCCTGACCGGCTCGCCAAGCGACACGCTGACCTGGACTCCGATTGTCACGCCGGGCAACAGCTCGACCGAGCGACCCGTTGTTCATCCGGATGCGCCAACGTACTCCGGTGCCCCGATCATTCCGCTGAAGGGACGTGTGGATCTGCACCCGGCTCTGGGTGAGGAGTGGGATAAGTTCGTTGTGGTCTTCCCGGATGATTCGGGTATTGCACCGTTGTATGTGGTGGTTAGTAGTCCGTACGAAGGTGCGAAGATCAAAGGCACATACAGCGGCCGTTACTTCAATCCGGATCAGGCAGGCGACCCGATACTTGATCTGAACTGGCGCACAGCGATCATTACTCAAGAGGGGATTAACGCCGTCAAATTGCATATAGCTCGACTTGATCAATCCGACGCCAATGACATCATGATTCAACGTCTCGAGAAAATTATTAGACAGCAATCGCTGACAACCGATACAGACTTGCGCTACTACACTCATGAAATCAGAGAACTTGAAAGGTTTCGGGCACTGGGCCTACGGGATGACTTCAAACCAGACAAAGACTCTCCCATCTGGAACAACGCGCATACTGCAACGTTAGAAGACTATAAGCTTGGAGATATTGAATCGCTGCTTTACACGGAAGAAGCCATCAAAGCCGCTGACAGACAGGAAGAACGGTTTTTCAATAATTTTTTAAAAGGAGGCGTTCAATGAGTATCGTTGAGCAAATCGTAAAGACTGAAACGGTTGAAGACACGCTTACAGTGTTCGCACTCAACTCGGCACTCCCCTCTCTAGACAGAATGTTTGGACGCTATCGACACGAAGTCATAGAAAGCGGCGAATTACTTGAAACCTACATGCGGCTGTTTGAACAGGGAATATTGGCTAATGGTGAAGGTCCGATTGCCATCAAAGGACCTAACTGGAAAGCGCCCAGCTTCGTAACGGAACACCGGTACGGCTGATACATAGAAGGTCACCAAGCCACATTGCTGCGATTTGGTGACCTTCAACTCCTCTTTAGCGCCCCTCCGAATACATCCCCCCCCGCAAAACCCCAACCAACACCTGATAAATCTCCTCCACCTCTTCAGTCACCATGCGCATGCGCAAAAAGTCATGCACATGCCCCCCAAACTCACGACACTCCACCAGCCCATTCACCCCAGCCAGACGCTCGGCGTAAGCCCGTCCCTCGTCCACCAGCGGATCGAAGCCCGCCAGCACCACATAGGCAGGCGCCACGTCCTTGAGGTCGGGACACAACAGCGGCGAGAAGCGCCAGTCGCTGCGATCCTCGGTGCTGCGCGCGTATTGCTGGTAAAACCATTCCAGGGTATCGCTTTCCAGCAGGTAACCCTCGCCCAGCAGGTCCATGGATTCGTGTCGCTGCGAAGCATCGGTCACCGGATAGCACAACAGTTGCAGGCACGGTTTGAGGGCATCCGGTTCGCGCGCCTCGAGGGCCAACACCGTCGCCAGGGTGGCGCCGACGCTGTCACCGCCAAACACCAGACGCGACAGGTCGAGACCAAACTCGCCGGCCTGGCTGCGCAACCAGTCCAGCGCGTCGGCGCAGTCGTGCAGCGCCGTGGGGAATTTATGCTCGGGGGCGCAGCGGTAGCCCACCGACAACACCGCACACGGGGTACGCGCACAAAACTCACGGCAGATGC
This sequence comes from Pseudomonas sp. RT6P73, assembly GCF_054897715.1. NCBI lineage: Bacteria > Pseudomonadati > Pseudomonadota > Gammaproteobacteria > Pseudomonadales > Pseudomonadaceae > Pseudomonas > Pseudomonas sp. RT6P73. Next base: position 3,727,940 of record NZ_JBUBUV010000002.1, read on the forward strand.
CGTCGTGGGAGTCGAGGCTGCCGACCACAAAGCCACCACCGTGCAGGAACAGCAGCACGGGTAGCGCGGTGGTGCGTTGCAACGGACGGTACAGGCGCAAAGCCAGAACACTGCCATCACGGGCGATGTGCTGCACCTCGCTCACTTCGACGTCCGGTGCTGCCCAGCGCATCTGTTGCGAGGACTGTTCGAACGCCTGCCGCGCCTGCTCAGGCGTCGAGCGGTGGAAAGCCATGGCGCCGTCCTGATTGTCTTCGATCAGATCGAGAAACGCGGCCACTTCAGAATTCAATGACATGAATGACATCCCGGGTCGATGCTCATCAAGAGCGACCGACCCTTTGAGTAAAGTTTGAGAGATCGACTACACCGCCGCCTGTTGCAGACAATGCTCGACCAGCGCTTCCAGCTCCGCCTGATAGTGCTGCATCAAGGTTTCGATGGTGCTCGGGCGATAACGTCGGGTGCTGTAGATGCAGCGCATCGACAACTTGCCGTCAAACACCTGGCCGACCACTTCCAGCCAGTTGCCCAGCCCTGCTTCGAGGCTATAGGTATCGCCGATTCCCTCTTCAGCCGGCATCAGCATCGCCTGCTCATCGAAGGTCTGGTCGAATTGCCCCAGGTAGTTGAAGGTCAGCCGCGCCTGAGGCAATGCCGCGAGTTGCGCCTGCACGGGATTCTCGGCCATGTAGCGCAATGCGCCGTAGCCGACACCTTTGTGCGGCACACCCGCCAGTTGATCCCGAACGGCGGCGATGGACGCACCGAAGCCCTGTTCCGCCAAGGGCGCCAGACGCACCGGGTACATGCTGGTGAACCAGCCCAGGGTACGACTCAAGTCCAGGCCTTCGACCAGATCCTCACGGCCGTGCCCTTCGAGTTGCACCAGCACCGAAGACGCTTCACTCCAGCGGCACAACACGCGGCTCAGGGCCGTCAGCAACAAGTCGTTGATTTGCGTGCCATAGACCGCAGGTGCCTGTTTGAGCAGTTGCCCGGTGCGTGTTGCGTCCAGGCCCATGAAGGTCTCTTCGCGGTAACGCACCTGGTTTTTTCCCCGCGGGTTGTCGCACGGCAAGTCCTGACCCGGTTGATCGAGCTGTTCCAGCCAATAACCCAGCTCGCTGTCGACCAGCATCGGCACCTGCGCCGCCAGGCCATCGGCCCAGGCACGATAGCTGCTGGTGCGCACATCCAGCACCGGCTCACGGTTCTGGCTGAAGGCTTCGTAACTGAGTTGCAAGTCCTGCAACAGCACACGCCAGGACACCGCATCGATAACCAGGTGATGAACCACCAGCAGCAGGCGCACCTCGCCGTCCGGCAGGCTCACCAGCATGGCTCGCAACAACGGACCTTCAGCCAGGTTCAAACTGCGTTGCGCCTCATTGGTCAGCGCCTCCAGTTGCGCGACGTCACTGACGTCACGCTGCCACAGCAACGGGTTCTGCTCGGCCAGGCGCAAGCTGTCCTGCACCGATTGGTAGTGCTGGAACCAGCGACCGCCATCCTGGAAGAAGCGCAAGCGCAGGGAGTCGTGCTGCTCCAGCATCCGCTGCAGCGTGCGCTCCAGTGCCCGGGCGTCGAGTCCTTGGCGGGCGCGTAACATCATGGCCTGGTTGAAGTGGTGAGGTTCGCTCATCTTCTCGTCGAAGAACCACGCCTGAATCGGAATCAGGCCAAAGGCACCGGCCTGGGCCACATGGGTGGTATCCGGCGCCAGTGCAGCCTGGGCGACCACGTGCTGATCGAACAGATTGCCAATGGTCTGGAAGCGCATCAGGTCACGCAGTTTGATCTCCAGTTTCAACTCTGGGTGGTTACGCGCCTTGGAGATCACCTGCAGGCTGAGAATCGAATCACCGCCCAACTCGAAGAAGTTGTCGCTGATCCCGACTTGCTCCACTTGCAGGACGTCGGCCCAGATCTGCGCCAGCAACGCCTCTTCAGCGGTGCGCGGCGCCACGTAATGCTCGGCCTGGAATTCGGGTTCCGGCAGGGCTTTGCGGTCGAGTTTGCCGTTCGGTGAAATCGGCATCCGCGCCAGACAGATCACCTGCAGTGGCACCATGTATTCCGGCAACTGCGCCCGCAGCGCGGACTTGAGGCGATCACCGGCATCGTCTTGCGCACTGACCACGTAGCCGATCAGCTGCTTGCCGGAAACGCCGTCACGGGCAATCACCACGGCATCGCTGACGCCGTCCTGGGCCCGCAAGCAGGCCTCGATTTCACCCAGTTCGATACGAAAGCCACGGACCTTGACCTGATGGTCGACACGCCCGACGTAATCGAGGATGCCATCGGCGCGCAAACGCACCAGGTCGCCACTGCGATACAACCGGCTACCCGGCTCGCCGAATGGGTCCGGCACGAAGCGCTCCGCGGTGATCGACGGGCGACCGTGATAACCCCGGGCAACCCCGTAACCGCCGATGTGCAATTGCCCGGACAAGCCTTCCGGCAACGGATTGAGATCATCGTCTAGGACCCACAACGAACGCTGACCGACCACCCGTCCGATCGGCGCATACGCCGCCGCACACGCTTCATCGTTGGCCGCCTTCCAGAGCATCGGCGTGACCACCGTTTCTGTCGGGCCGTAACCGTTGGTGATGTATTGCGGACGCAGTATCCGGCGTACTTGCGCCAGCGTCTGCTCCGGCACGGCGTCCCCGCCCAGGCAATAGATACGCACCTTTGGCGCGCTCATGCCGCTGCCTTCAACGTATTCGGCCACCTGTTTGAGATAGGCCGGCGGGAAGCAGGCGATATCGATCGACAGGCTCTGCAACGCCTGGCTGGTCTGCTCCGGCGTCCACAGTTCATTGTCGCGCAGCACCAGCGTGCCACCGAACGCCAGCGTCGTGAGCCAACGTTCGTGGGCGCCGTCGAAGGCGAACGACATGAAATGCAATTCGCGGGTCGTGTGATCCATCTCATACAACTCGCGGATCGCCTGGCAATGCATGCTCAGCGGTCCATGGGTCACCGCCACGCCTTTGGGCACACCGGTGGAGCCGGAGGTGTAAATCAGATACGCCAGGCTTTCTTCCCAAACCTGCACCGCCGGGGCGCTGTCGGGATACTGATGAGCGTCGAAATGGTCAAGATCCAGCAGCGGCAGCTCGGCCGGCAACGGCAGGCGCAGGGCCGCCGTCCCACGGCTGATCATCTGGGTCATGCCCGAGTCTTCGATCATGAAAGCCAGACGTTCGCTCGGGTAATCGATGTCCAATGGCACATAGGCCGCGCCGCTTTTGAGTACCGCAAGCAACGCCACCAACATGTCGAGCGAACGCTCCAGCGCCACACCGATCAACACTTCAGGACCGGCACCGGTGGCCATCAGGTGATGGGCCAGTTGATTGGAACGACACTCCAGGTCGGCGTAGCTCAGGACCTGCCCGGCACACTCTGCCGCCACTGCGTGTGGACGCGGGATCACGTGCGCTGCAATCAATGCCGGCAGCAGCTCGCGACGATGGACCGCTTGCGGTTCCCCACCCCACTGTTGCAGCGCCTGCCATTGCTGCGGCGCCAGGCGTTGCAGATTACCGAGCCGTTCAAGCGGCGCATCAAGCATCGCTTGCAGGGTCATCTCCATGGTCTGGCGAATGCGCTCGACCGCTTCGACACTGAAACGATCCCGCAGGAACAGGTACTCGATCGACAGTTCTTCGCCGAGGTGTACCGCCAGGTCCATCGGGAAGTTGGTCACGTCGTGGCTGACCGAGGCGCCGAAACGCAGCCCGCCTTGAGCCTGTTCCAGACGTTGGTCGATCGGGTAGTTTTCGAACACGATGATGCTGTCGAACAACGGCTGGCCACCCTGCCCCGACCAACGCTGGATATCCGCCAGCGGCGCGTGGGCGTGCTCGCGCAGATCAAGGTTGTAGGCTTGCAAGCCGCTCAGCCAGTCATTCAGGCGTTGGGCCGGTTCCAGGGTCTGGATTACCGGCAAGGTGTTGATAAACAACCCGAGCATGCTGCCGGCATTCGGTAAACCTTCCGGACGCCCGGCCACCGTGGCGCCAAACGCCACGCTGTGCTGACCGGTGTAGCGCTGCAACACCAGCAGCCACGCACCTTGAATCAGCGTGTTGGCAGTGATGCCCTGGGCGCGGCAATGCTGTTGCAGCGTCGCGGTCTGTTGCGCATTCCATTGGGTGTACAGGGCCTGGTGCCCGTGCTCCGTGGAGTCATGACGCGGGTGCATGGCCTGACTGAGCGCCGTCGGTTCGGCCAGGGTCTTGAGGTGGCCTTTCCAGAATTGCTCCAGGCGCCCCTGATCCTGATCCTGCAGCCACGCAATGAAATCACGATAACGTCCGCTCTCGCCTTCCACCTGCCCGGTGGCGTAATGCTGCAAGACTTCACCGAACAGCTGCGAACTGCTCCAGCCGTCCATGAGGATGTGGTGGCTGGTCCAGATCAACTGATACTGATCGGCCCCGGTGCGCACCAGCCGCGTGCGTTGCAGCGGCATGCGGTTCAGTTCGAAACCCTTGACCCGCTCCAGACGCGCGAACTCGGCCAGTCGGGTTTCATCCATCGGGCCGTCGACCGCTTGCAGATCGACCACCCCCTGACGATGCACCACCTGCACCGGCGAGGCTTGGCCATCCTGCCAATGGAACGAAGTGCGCAGAATCTCGTGACGCTGCACCACGCATTCCCACGCCGCGCGAAAGCGCTCGATGTCGAGGCCTTCCACCGACAAGTTCAGCTGATTGACATACAGGTCGTTGCCATCGTCTGACAGGGTGTGGAACAGCATCCCCTGTTGCATCGGCGACAACGGGTAAACGTCTTCGATCTCCCGCACCGGCACCGGCAAACCGTCCAGACGGGCCTGGCTCAATGCCGCCAACGGGAAGTCCGACGGAGTCAGTCCATGGCTGTCCGGCGCCAGGCAATGCTCGATTAGCAACGTCAGTTCCCGAGCGTAATCGTCGGCCAGCGCCTGCACGGTGGCGGTGTCGAACATCTGTTGGCTGAACGTCCAGGACAGGCTCAACTCACCGCCATACACCTGACCGTTGAGGGTCAGCCAGTTGCCCAGCGGGGCGAGGTCACTGAGTTCGGCGCCGGCACTTTCACTGGCCGGAACGAACAACGCGGCCTCGTCGAACTGGCTGTCGAACTGGCCCAGGTAGTTGAAGGTGATCCGCGGCATGGGCAGCGCGGCCAATTGCTGACGCGCCGACTCATTGCCCAGGTAACGCAAGGCGCCGAAGCCAATGCCTTTGTTGGGGATCGCCCGCAGTTGTTCCTTGATCTGCTTGATCGAGTCATCGACCGCCGCTGACGGCGTTAGGCGTACCGGGAACAGGCTGGTGAACCAGCCCAGGGTGCGGCTCAGATCCACCGCGTCGAACAGGTCTTCGCGACCGTGACCTTCGAGCTGGATCAGGGTCGAGGCATCACCGGTCCAGCGGCAGATGACCCGCGCCAACGCGGTCAACAGCAGGTCGTTGACCTGGGTGCGATAAGCCGCTGGCGCCTGTTGCAGCAACTGGCTGGTCAGGGCCTTGTCGAGCCGGGTCTGCACACTGTGCGCGTAGCGGTTTTGCAGGCTGGCGTCAGGACGTTCGCAAGGCAACGCCGGGGCGGCGCCTTGCAGTTGTTCCGACCAAAGCGCCAGTTCAGCGTCCAGGGTGCCCGCGTATTGCTGCAGGTGTTCGCCCCATGTTTTGAACGCGCTGGTCTTGGCCGGCAAGGCAATCGAACGGCCGGCCTGGACTTGGGTGAACGCGGTTTGCAGGTCTTCGAGCAACACGCGCCAGGACACGCCATCGACCACCAAATGATGCACCACCAGCAAAAAGCGCTGGCTGTTGTCGGGTAAATCGAGCAACACACCGCGCAGCAGCGGACCGTTTTGCAGGTTGAGGCTGCGCTGGGCTTGCTGGCAGCTGGCTTCGAGGTCGCCGGCATCGGCCAGCGTCGTTTGCCACAACAATCTTTGACCGGCCTCCAGCGGTCGGTGATGGGCGGTCCAGCCCGACGCCGACTCGTTGAAGCAAAGGCGCAGTGCATCGTGATGCTGCACCAAGGCCTGTAGCACTTGCTCGACGGTATCGGCGTGCAACTGAATGGACGGTTTGAGCAGCAGCGACTGGTTCCAGTGATGACGCTCGGGAATGTCGCCGGCAAAGAACAGCTGCTGTAGAGGCAACAACAGGGCTTCGCCGCTAACCGGACCTTGATCAATCGTCAGCGCGGTACTGCCCAGTTGCGCTACAGCGGCCAGGGCCTGCACGGTCTGGTGCTGGAAAAGATCCTTGGGCGTGAATTGGATACCCGCTTGACGGGCACGACCGACCACTTGAATCGAGATGATCGAATCACCGCCCAATTCAAAGAAGTTATCCGTCGAACTGACGCGTTCCAGGCGCAGCACATCGGCCCAGATCGCGGCGATGCGCTGTTCCATATCGGTGCGTGGCGCCACGTAGCTGTGTTGCGTCAGGTTGGCATCCGGCTTTGGCAATGCCTTGCGATCCAGCTTGCCATTGGGCGTCAACGGCAACTGCGCCAGCAACATCAGATGCGCCGGCACCATGTGGGCCGGCAGGCTGTCCTTGAGCTGGCTCCTGATGTCGTCACGCCACGCGACTTGCAGATGCTCTTCAAGCGGTTGCGTTGGCACCAGATAGGCCGCCAATTGTTTGCCGCTCGGCCCGGCATGCGCCAGCACCACCGCTTCGCGGACGGTGGCAAGCGCCAGCAAGCGTGCTTCGATCTCACCCAGCTCGATGCGGAAACCACGGATTTTCACCTGGTTATCCACACGACCTTGATAGTCGAACACGCCGTCCTTACGCTCGCGCACCAGGTCACCGCTGCGGTACAGCCGCGCCCCCGGCGCACCGAACGGGTCAGGGACAAAGCGTTCGGCGGTCATCGCCGGACGGTCCAGGTAACCCCGGGCCAGCCCCGTGCCGCCCAGGAACAACTCGCCCATGACGCCTTGAGGCAGTGCGTTCAAATCGTCGCTGAGCACACAGGTACTGCGGTCACCGATGCGCGTGCCGATGGGGGCATAAGCCGCACCGCAAACGTCATTGCGGCCGGCCTTCCAGATCAGCGGCGTGACCACGGTTTCGGTCGGCCCATAGCCATTGATGATGTACTGCGGCGCCAGCGCTGCCCGTGCCCGCTCGAAGCTGTCGTTGGGCACGGCGTCGCCGCCGAAGCAGTAGATGCGCACGGCTGGCGGGTTGCCGACGTGCTCGGCGTGTTCGGCCAATTGCTGCAAATACACCGGCGGAAATGCCGCCACGGTCACGCCGTGTTGCTGCATGGCGGTGTAGGTCTGTTCCGGGCTCCAGAGGCTGTCGTCGCGCATCAGCAGGCGCGAACCATGGGTCAATGGCGTCAACCAACGCTCGTGGGCACCGTCGAAAGCGAACGACATGAAATGCAGCTCGCAATCGTCCGGGGTCATTTCGTAGCGTTGGCCGATGGCCTGGCAATGCATCGCCAGTGGGCCATGGGCGACACACACGCCTTTGGGTTGCCCCGTGGAGCCGGAGGTGTAAATCACGTACGCGAGGTTTTCGTCGTGGACGCTGGTCTGCGCGGCAGTGCCGGGGAAATCTTCGGTCGACAGTCGATCCAGTTCCAGTGCACGCAAACCATTGCTCAGGGGCAATTGCTGGCTCAACACCGAATCGGTCAGCAACAGCGCGACACCCGAGTCTTCGATCAGGTAAGCCAGACGTTCACGGGGATAGCTGGCATCCAGCGGCACATAGGCGCCGCCAGCTTTCAGGACCGCCAGCAAGGTCACCAGCATCGAAGGGCTGCGGGGCAAGGCCACACCGACACGAACTTCCGGCCCCACACCTTCGGCGATCAGCAGGTGCGCCAGTCGGTTGGCCTGGGTGTCCAGCTCGCCAAAGCTGAGCACCTGATCGCCGCACCGAACCGCTTCACGGTCAGGCTGTTGCGCCGCGATCACGCCAATGCGTTGATGCACCGGCAGCGGATCAGTGCACGGTTGCGCGACATTGCTGGCGTGCAGACGCGCCTGTTCGGCGGCGCTGAGCAGCGTCAAGGCACCGAGGCGCACGCTGGCGGATTGGCAGAATTGTTCCAGCAACGAAGCCAGTTGTGCGTTCAGCCGAACAATCGCCTCCAGGCTGTAATGTTCCCGGGTAAAGCTGTAATGCAGCGACAGTGTCTGACCCAGGTTGACACCCACGGTCAGCGGGTAGTTGGTCTGCTCTCGGGTGTCCACCGGGCCGAAACTCAAGCCCAGCGGCGCGCTCTGCTCCAGCGCTTCAGAAATCGGATAGTTCTCGAACACCAGCAGGTTGTCGAACAGACCATCGCTGCCCTGCCCCGACCAGCGCTGAATGTCGGCCAGCGGCGTGTGCTCGAAGTCGCGCAGCGACAGGTTCAACGCCTGCACCGATTGCAGCCACTCGCTGACGGTCAGTTGCGGTTCGGGGCGGGCGATCACCGGCAACGTGTTGATGAACAGCCCAACCTGTTGCTCAACGCCGGGCAAGTCGGCCGGACGCCCAGACACCGTGGCGCCGAACGCCACGGTCGACTGGCCGGTGTAGCGTTGCAACAGCAGTAGCCAGGCCGCTTGCACCAGGGTGTTGAGGGTGACTTTCTGCGCCCGGGCGAACTCGCCCAGGCGCAGTGTGGCGGTGACATCGATCAAGTGCTGATGCTGGTCATGTCCAGTGCCGATGCCCGGCGCCGAGCGGTCAGCCAGACCTTGAGCCAGGCGTGTCGGCTCATCGAGTTGAGCCAGTCGGGCCATCCAGAACTGTTCGCTGGCCTGGCCATCCTGACCTTGTAGCCAGGCGATGTAATCGCTGTAGCGACCGACTGTCGCGGCCGGTGTCTGGCCGGCATAACGCTGGAGCACCTCGCCCAACAGCTGCGAGTTGCTCCAGCCATCCATGAGAATGTGGTGGCTGGTGTAGAGCAATTCGTGCTGGTCGTCAGCGGTGCGTACCACCACCAGGCGCAACAGCGGCACCCGCGTCAGGTCGAAGGGCTGGTTGCGCTCGGCCTCGGCCAGTGTGTCCAGGTTGTCGGCCGGTTGCCCGCGCCAGTCGTAAACGGTGAATGGCAGCTCGGCATGGCGTTCGACGATTTGCAGCGGTCGGGCCTGTTCGCCGCCCCAGACAAACCGCGTGCGCAAGATGTCGTGCGCCTCCAGCGCCGCTTGCCAGGCCTGGCGGAAACGCTCGACATCCAGCCCTTGCACCGCGACGCGCATCTGGTTGATGTACTCGCCCGAATCCTGCTCATACACGCTGTGGAACAGCATGCCCTGCTGCATCGGCGACAGCGGATAAATGTTATCGACACACTGTGGATCGGCGACCAGCGCATCCAGTTGTTGCTGGTTCAACCCTGCCAGCGGGAAGTCTGAAGGCGTGACGCCGCGATGGCGGGCATCGCAGCAGTGAGCGATCAGTGCGCTCAGCTCGCTGGCATAGTCGTCGGCCAGGCGCTGAATCGTCACTGGATCGAACATGTCACGGCTGAATGTCCAGCTCAGGTTAAGCTCGCCGCCATAAACCTTGCCGTTGACGTCCAGCCAATTGGCCAGCGGTGCCTGCGGGCTCTGCTCGCGACCGGTGCTTTCACTGGCCGGCACGAACAGCGCCGTCTCGTCGAACTGGCTGTCGAACTGCCCCAGGTAGTTGAAGGTGATGCGCGGCACGGGCTGTGCCGCCAGGGTTTCACGGGCCCGGGCATCGCCCAGATAGCGCAAGGCGCCGAAACCGATGCCTTTGTTCGGCACCGCGCGCAGTTGTTCCTTGACCGCTTTGAGCGAGTCGGCCAACGCGGTGGCCGGGGTCAACTTGACCGGGAACAGGCTGGTGAACCAGCCCACGGTGCGGCTCAGATCGATGTCGTCGAACAGCTCCTCGCGACCATGGCCTTCCAGTTGAATCAAGGCCGATGCCTGCCCGGTCCAGCGGCAGATGACCCGCGCCAGTGCCGTCAGCAACAGGTCGTTGATTTGTGTGCGATACGCCGCCGGGGCCTGTTGCAGCAACTGACGCGTCAGGTCCGGATCCAGTCGGGTTTCGACACTCAGCGCCTGGGCGTTCTGCAAACCACCGTCCGGGTTGTCGCACGGCAGATCGACGGTGACGCCAGCCAGTTGCTCAGTCCACCAGTGCAATTCGGGCTGCAAGGCATCGCCGGCATAAGTCTGGAGGTGTTCGGCCCAGGCCTTGAACGGGCTGGTCTTGGCCGCGAGTGAAACCCCTTGACCGCTTTGCAGCTGCTCACAGGCGCGCTGCAGATCTTCCAGCAGCACCCGCCAGGACACGCCATCGACCACCAGGTGATGGATCGCCAGCAACAGGCGCTGACTGCCATCGGCCAGCTCCATCAACACCGCGCGCAACAACGGCCCAGTCTCCAGGTTCAAGCTGCCTTGCGCCGCATCGCACACGGCTTCGACTTCACTGGCCTGCTGCAGCGTCACGCATTGCAGCAGCGTTTGGGCATTGCTCGCGCGGTGAGTCGCAGTCCAGCCACCGTCTGTTTGAGTGAAGCTCAGACGCAGAGCATCGTGGTGCAGCACCAGCGCCTGCAAGGCCTGCTCAAGAATCGCGGCGTCTACCGCGCCAGCCGGCTTGAGCAACAACGCCTGGTTCCAGCGCTGACGCTCGGGAATCTCGGTGTCGAAAAACCGCTGCTGGAACGGCAACAGCGGCGTGATCCCGGTGATCGGGCCTTGCTCGATGCTCAGGGACGAGTCGCCCACCTGGACAACACGGGCCAGGCCTTGAATGGTCTGGAACTGGAACAAATCCTTTGGCGTGAGGCGCAGGCCCGCCTGACGGGCACGGCTGACTACTTGAATGGAGATGATCGAGTCGCCGCCCAGCGCAAAAAAGTTGTCGGTCACGCCGACGCGTTCCACCCCCAAGACGCCCTGCCAGATCTCGCATAACTGCTGCTCGATCTCGTTGCCAGGGGCCAGGTAGGTTTGCTGCACCAGCGCTGCATCCGGTTTGGGCAGGGTCTTGCGATCCAGCTTGCCGTTGGGCGTCAGCGGCAAGGCGTCGAGGAACAGCAAATGCGCCGGCACCATGTATTCCGGCAGATGTTCGCGTAGCGCCGCTTTGAGCACCTCACTCAAGCGCGCTTGTGCCTCGGCGTCACGGGTGACAACGGTTGGGACGATGTAAGCCACCAATTGCTGACCGCTCGCGCCGTCCTGAGCCAGGACCGCCAGCTCACGCACGGCGTCTTGCTGCAATAGCCGCGCTTCGATTTCGCCCAGCTCGATACGGAACCCGCGGACCTTGACCTGATGGTCGATACGCCCGACGTACTGCAAGTTGCCGTCCGCTTGATAACGGGTAAGGTCGCCGGTGCGATAGAACCGCTCGCCCGGTGCGCCAAACGGGTTGGGCAAGTATTTTTCCGCGGTCAGACCGGGACGCGCCAGGTACCCCCGGGTGATCCCGGCACCGGCCAGGTACAGCTCGGCTGCGACGCCCTGTGGCACGGGTTGCAACTCGCCGTCGAGGACATAACTGGCGGTGTGCTTGAGTGGCCGGCCGATGCTCGGCTGACCGCCGGCGGTGCGACGGGTCCAGGTGGAATAAGTGGTGTCTTCCGAAGGGCCGTACAAGTCGTAGACGTGTTCGACCGTGGTGTGTGCATACAACGTGTCGACCAGGCTTTGTTTGAGCGGCTCACCCGCCAGATTGATGATGCGCACGCCGGGTGGAATGTCGCCGCTACGCTGCAACGCGGCAATGGCCGAGGGCACGGTATTGATCAGGCGCACCTGATCGCGTGCCGGCAACTGCGCCAGCTCGAGGGCATTGCGGGCAATGATCAGCGACCCGCCATTGGCCAGGGTGACAAACAGCTCCCACACGGACAGGTCGAAACACACCGACGTGGAAGCCAGAACACCCTGGATGTCGTCGCGACTGTAGACCGATTTCGACCAGTCGATCAGCGCCAGAACGTTGCGATGGGCAATCGCCACGCCTTTGGGTTTGCCGGTGGAACCGGAGGTGTAAATCACATAGGCGAGGTTGTCCGCCTGCACCCGAGTGACCGGCGCCGTCTGCGGATAACCGGCAAAGTCGGCCTCGGCATTGTCCATCAGCAGCACATCGGTGCCGCTGGCGACCGACAGACTCGCAGCCACCTCACGCTCGGTCAGCAGGCATAAGGCGCGGCTGTCTTCCAGCATGTAGGCCACGCGCTCGCCGGGATAGTCCGGGTCCAGCGGCACATACACACCGCCGGCCTTGAGTACGGCGAGCAATGCAATCAACAGGTTTTCCGAGCGCTGCATGGCGACGCCGACCCGCACTTCCGGGCCGACCCCGCGCTCGATCAAGGCATGCGCCAACTGATTGGCCCGGCCTTCGAGGGCGGCGTACGTCAGGTGACGCTCGGCGAACGTCACCGCCCGGGCATCAGGCGTTGCAGCGGCTTGCCGGGCAATGAGCTGGTGAATGCACAGATCGCTGGCGAACGGTTCGTCCGCTCGGTTCCAGTCGCGCAACATCAATTGCTGCTCGGCCCCGTCGAGCATCGGCAATTCACCGACCCGTTGCTGCGCACTGGCCACGATGCCCTTGAGCAACGACTGCCAGTGCCGGCCCATGCGCTCGATGGTGGCGGCGTCGAACAAGTCGGTGGCGTAAATCAGCGACGCCCAGACCCCTTCAGGTGACTCATGGGTTTCCAGGGTCAGGTCAAACTGCGCCGTCAGGCTGTCCCAGTTCACGCTCTCGACTGCCAGGCCCGGCAACTGCATGGCCTGACCGGACTGTCGGGCACCGCTCTGATGGTTGAACATCACCTGGAACAACGGGCTGCGGCTCAGGCTGCGCTCCGGTGCCAAGGCTTCGACCAATTGCTCGAACGGCAGATCCTGATGCGCCTGCGCCCCCAGGGCCGACTGCTTGGCCTGGGCCAGCAGCGCGCTGAAGGTCATGCTGCTGTCGATCGTTGCGCGCAAGACCTGGGTGTTGACGAAGAAACCGATCAGACCTTCGGTTTCAGCGCGATTGCGGTTGGCAATCGGCACGCCGATACGGATATCGTCCTGACCGCTGTAACGGTGCAACAAGGTCTGGAACGAGGCCAGCAGCAACATGAACAGCGTCACGCCTTCGCGCCGGGCAACCTCCTGCAAGCCTTTGCCCAGTGCGCCTTCCAGCGGCAAGTCGAGCCGTGCGCCCCGGTAACTTTGCACCAGCGGACGCGGATGATCGGTCGGCAACTCCAACACACCCGGATCGCGGCCCAGGTGTTCGACCCAATAGGCCAACTGACGCTCGCGCTCCCCTGCGTCCATCCAGCTGCGCTGCCACTGTGCGAAGTCGGCGTACTGAATCGGCAACGGCGCCAGCACCGCAGGCGTGCCGCGGGCGAAACCGGCGTACAGTTCAATCAGCTCGCCGACCATCACCTGCATCGACCAGCCATCGGAAACGATGTGATGCTGGACCATCACCAACACGTGATCGTCCTCGGCCAGACGCAGCAAGCGGACTCGCAACAGCGGGTCCTGTTCCAGGTCGAACGGCCGGGCGATTTCAGCCTCGATCAGACCGCGCAGTGCGGCCTCATCGATTGCCGAGTCCACCGCGCGCACCTCAAGCTGCAGCGCAAACGGTGGGTTGATCAGCTGAATGGCCCGATCCTGATCCCCACGGGCAAAACCGGTGCGCAGGCTTTCGTGACGCTCGATCAGCGTATCGAAGCTGCGTTGCAGCACCGCCATGTCCAACGCTCCGCGCAATCGCAATGCCGTCGGAATGTGGTACGCAGCGCTGTCCGGTTCCATTTGCCAAAGAAACCACTGCCGCTCCTGAGCATAGGAAAGCAACAGGGGCTCACCGGCAGTGCGCCGAAAAATCGGAGCAATGCCATAGAGGTTAATGCCCTGTTTGCCCAGTAGAATCGCCAGCGCCTTGCGTTTCTCGGGAGAGAGTGCGCCTACCGATTCAATCAACTGCTGCATGCCGTGGTCCTCGTTAGGAAATCAGTTTTTCAAGTTCATCTGCTGATAAACGATTGAGGGCCTCCAAGGATTTAGCCAAAACATCATGAACGGGCTGCAAATCGGGTTGCAGGGCTTGAACGGCGTCGCTGAATGCCGCCAGATCGGCACTGCCGAACAGGCTGGCAAGGGGGACTTCGAAGCCCAGCAGCTCGCGCAAACGCAGCACCACCTGGGTCGCCAGCAACGAATGACCGCCGAGTTCGAAGAAGTTATCCGCCAGGCCCACTCGCTCCACTTTCAACACGTCGGCCCAGACCTCGGCGATTTGCTCTTGCAACGGGCTGACCGGTGCCACGTAGGCGTTCTGCAACAGATTCGCATCCGGCAGTGGCAGCGCCCTGCGGTCGAGTTTGCCGTTGGCGGTCAGCGGCAGTTGATCGAGCAACAGCCAATGCGCCGGCACCATGTAATCCGGCAGATTGCCCTTGAGTACCTGGCGTACCTGTTCGCGCCATGCACCCTGCTCTGTCGGGGCGATAGACTGCGCAGCGACGAGGTAAGCCACAAGTTGCGCGCCACCGGCGCCCGGCTGATCGAGCACCACGGCCTGGCGGATTTCGGGCAAGGCCAGCAGTTGCGCTTCGATTTCGCCGAGTTCGATGCGGAAGCCGCGAATTTTCACTTGATGGTCTATCCGTCCGCAGTACTCCATCCGCCCGTCGGCGCAGTAGCGCGCCAGATCGCCGGTGCGATACAGCCGCGCACCGCTGTCGCTGAACGGGTTGGGTACGAAGCGCGAGGCACTGAAATCGGCGCGGTTCAGGTAACCGCGGGCGAGTCCGGCGCCGCTGACGTGCAACTCACCGATGCAACCCTTGGGCACCGGGTGGAGATCGGCATCCAGCACGTACCAGGACAAATCCGGAATCGGCTCGCCCAACGGACTGCCAGCGTCGTTGTGCAGGTCGGTCAGGGTCAGCGGTCGATAGGTGACGTGCACCGTGGTTTCGGTGATGCCGTACATGTTGACCAGTTGTGGCGCACTGTCGCCGAAGCGCTCGAACCATGGCCGCAGGCTCTTGACCTCCAGCGCCTCGCCGCCGAACACCACATAACGCAGTGATGGTTGCCCGCTTTCCTGAGCATCGGTGGCCACCTGCATCAATTGCTTGAAGGCCGATGGCGTCTGGTTCAGCACCGTGATCTGCTCACGACACAACAGCGCGTAAAACGCTTGCGGCGAACGGCTGACGCTGTGCGGCACGATCACCAGTCGGCCACCGTGCAGCAACGCGCCAAAGATTTCCCAGACCGAGAAGTCGAACGCGTAGGAGTGGAACAACGTCCAGCGATCCTCGGCGCCGAAGCTGAACCAGTGGTCGGTGGCCTCGAACAAACGCAACACATGCTGATGGGCGAGCAGCGTGCCCTTGGGCTTGCCGGTAGAACCGGAGGTGTAGATCACATACGCCAGGTTGTCGCTGTCCACCGTCACTTGCGGGTCGGTGTCCGGTTGATCCGGCTGCACATCGCCGTCGATGCCCAGCAGCAAGGTCTGAACCTGTGTCGGTAGCGTCAGGTGGGCGAGCACGCCAGGCTGCATCAGCAGCAAGTCGATGCCGCTGTCCTCGACCATGTACTGCAAGCGCTCGGCGGGGTATTGCGGGTCCAGCGGCAGGTAGGCACCGCCCGCCTTGAGGATCGCCAGCAGGCCGACGATCATCTCGATCGAACGTTCCGCCGCCAACCCTACCAGTACGTCGGCACCTACGCCGCGCTCGATGAGCAAATGCGCGAGCCGGTTGGCCCGGCGATTCAACTCGCTGTAGCTGAGTTGCTGATCGTCCAGACTCACGGCAATCGCGTCAGGCGTTTTGTGCGCCTGGGCCGCGATTAGCTGATGCAGGCTCCCGGTTTGCGGGTAGCTGGCGCTGTTGCGGTTCCAGTCGCGCACAATCAATTGCTGCTGCGCGTCATCCATCAGGCGCAACTCGCCCAGCAGATGATCCGCCGTCGATCCGGCCATTTGCCGCAACAGGTGCTGCATCTGGCTGGCGATCTGCTCGATGATCTCGGCGCTGAAATGCCGGCGCGCATAGGCGAACTGCAACGACAGCGTGTCACCCAGATCCACCAGCACGGTCAGCGGCAGGTTGGTTTGTTCGTGGCTGGACACCTGGCCAAAGCGCATGCCTTGCGGCGCGCCCTTGTCCAGTGCCTCGGACACCGGGTAGTTCTCGAACACCAGCAGGCTGTCGAACAAGCCATCACCCCGATGGCCCGACCAGCGCTGAATGTCCGCCAACGGCGTGTATTCGAACTCGCGCAAGGCCAGGTTCTGTGCCTGTACCTGCTGCAACCACGCACCGATCGTTTGCTCGGGACTTGGGCTGGCAATCACCGGCAAGGTGTTGATGAACAATCCGACCTGATGTTCGACGCCTGGCAAATCGGCCGGACGCCCGGCGACCGTGGCGCCGAACGCGACCGTGGCCTGTCCGGTATAGCGTTGCAGCAAGAGTAGCCACGCCGCTTGCACCAAGGTGTTGAGGGTGACTTTCTGCTGACGGGCAAACTCGCTCAGGCGTTGCGTCTGGTCACGATCCATCAGGCGGGTGTGCTGATCATGGGCGCTGGCATCCAGTGCCGGTGTGCTATCGATCCGGCCCTGGGCCAGGCGTGTTGGCTCATCGAGCGTCGCCAACTGCCCTTTCCAGAACTGCTCGCTGGCCTGTGCGTCCTGGCGCTGCAACCAGCCGATGTAATCTGCGTAACGTCCCACCGTGGCGGCCGGCGTCTGCCCGGCATAGCGCTGCAACACCTCGCCGAGCAACTGCGAGTTGCTCCAGCCATCCATCAAAATATGATGACTGGTGTAGATCATCTCGTGGCTGTCATTGCCGGTACGCACCAGCACCAGGCGCAACAGTGGCGCCTGGAGCAGATCAAAGCCTTCACGCAGTTGTTCTTCTGCCAGCGCGTCCAGCGCGGGCATCAGGTCGATGCGATCACGCCAGTCATGCAAGGCGAACGGCAGGTCAGCCCGACGCTGCACGATCTGTAACGGCTGCTCCTGCTCGGTGGTCCAGACGAAACGGGTGCGCAGGATCGAATGATTATCCAGCGCGGCCTGCCAGGCCTGGCGCAGACGCTCGGCGTCCAGGCCCTGGACGCTGACGCGCATCTGATTGATGTAGTCGCCCGACCCTTGCTCGTAAAGGCTGTGGAACAACATGCCCTGCTGCATCGGCGACAGCGGATAGATGTCTTCGACGTCCGCTCCGGCATTCGGCAAGGCATCGAGTTGCGCCTGGGTCAGTGCCGCCAGCGGAACGTCGGACGGCGTGATACCGGCGTGACGACCCTGGCTGCAATGCTCGATCAGCGCCTTCAGTTCCACGGCATACTCATCGGCCAGGCGCTGGACGGTGGCTTCATCGAACATCTCGCGGCTGAAGGTCCAGCCCAGGCTCAGCTCACCGCCATACACACGGCCATTGAGCTCCAGCCAGTTGCCCAGCGGTGCCAGCGGGCTCTGCTCTTCGCCTGCACTTTCGCTGGCCGGCACGAACAACGCGGCGTCATCGAACTGACTGTCGAACTGCCCCAGGTAGTTGAAGGTGATGCGCGGTGACGGCAACTCGCCGAGCACACGGCGCGTGGCCTCATCGCCCATGTAACGCAACACGCCGAAGCCGAGCCCTTTGTCGGGGATCGCTCGCAGCTGTTCCTTGATCTGCTTGATCGAGGCATCGAGGCTGGCGGCCGGTGTGAGGCGCACCGGGAACACACTGGTGAACCAACCGACTGTGCGGGTTACGTCGATGTCGTCGAACAGGTCTTCGCGACCGTGACCCTCAAGCTGGATCAGCGTCGAGTCGTGGCCGGTCCAGCGACAGATCACCCGCGCCAGCGCCGTCATCAACAGGTCGTTGACCTGCGTGCGGTACGCCGCCGGGGCCTGTTGCAGCAGTTGCCGGGTCAGGTCCTGGCCAAGGCGCGTCTGCACCGTCAGGGCATGGCGGTTCTGCACGCTGCCGTGCGGGTTGTCGCACGGCAGGTCAGTCGGCGCACCTTGCAATTGCCCGCGCCACAGGTCCAGTTCGCCTTCAAGGTTTGGCGCATGCTGCTGCAAGCGTTCGGCCCAGTGCTTGAACGCGTTGGTTTTGGCCGGCAGCTTCGCCACCTGTGCGTTGCAGAGCTGCTGATAGGCACTTTGCAGATCCTCCAGCAAAATCCGCCATGACACGCCGTCCACCACCAAGTGATGCACCGCCAGCAGCAAGCGCTGGGAACCATCGGCCAGGCCCAGCAACAGACCGCGCACCAGCGGGCCATCGGCCAGATTGAAACTGCGCTGGGCTTGCAGGCAGGCCTCGTGCAGTTGCGCATCGTCGGTCACAGCGCCTTGCCACAGCAGCGTGTGTGCGCTGTCGAGCGGGCGATGGGTGGCCGTCCAGCCTTCGCTGGTTTGATTGAACGACAGGCGCAACGCATCGTGATGCGCGACCAGGCTTTGCAGGGCCTGCTCCAGAGGTTGTGCGTTCAAGGCTTCGGCCGGCTTGAGCAGCACCGACTGGTTCCAGTGATGACGCTCGGCAATCTCGCTGCCGAAGAACAACTGCTGGAACGGCAGCAATGGCGTCGCGCCGCTGACCGGTCCCTGAGCAACAACCGCCCCGCTGACACCCAGGCGGGCGACGGTGGCTAGTGCCTGCACGTTCTGGTGCTGGAACAGGTCTTTAGGGGTGAACTGGATCCCGGCCTGGCGCGCACGCCCGACCACCTGAATCGAGATGATCGAATCGCCGCCCAGTTCGAAGAAGTTATCCGTCAGCCCGACCCGCTCAAGCTTCAACACATCGGCCCAGACCGCGGCGATGCGCTGTTCCAGTTCGCTGCGCGGCGCAACATAGTCGGCCTTGCCGGTGCCGAGATCAGGTTTGGGCAAGGCTTTGCGATCCAGTTTGCCGTTGGGGCTCAGCGGCATCTGCGCCAGGCTCTGCCAGTGATTTGGCACCATGTAGTCCGGCAGTCCGCGCTGCAAGTGCGCGACCAGGTCCGGGCGCCAATCGGCGCTGGCGTCGGCCAGTACCACGTAGGCCACCAGTTGCTTGCCATCGACCACTGACACCGCGGCTTCGCGCACGCTGTCGTGTTCCAGCAGCCGCGCTTCGATTTCACCCAACTCGATGCGCAGGCCACGCAGCTTGACCTGATGGTCGATCCGCCCGGCGTATTCGATCACGCCATCGGCGCGATAACGGGCCAGGTCGCCGGTGCGGTAGATCCGCTCCCCATCACCAAACGGGCTGACTGCGAACCGCTCGGCGGTCAGCGCCGGACGCTGGTGGTAACCCCGGGCCAGACCTTCACCGGCCAGGTACAACTCGCCCAACACACCGCTTGGCACCGGCTCCAGGTTGTCGTCAAGGATGTAGCAACCGAGGTTGGCGATCGGTTGGCCGATCGGCACGCTGTCGCGACCCTCTTCCACGCAGGTCCAGTGGGTGACGTCGATGGCCGCCTCGGTCGGGCCGTACAGGTTGTACAGAGCAGCGTTCGGCAACTTGGCGAACACGTGCTGCTGCGCATCCGCCGGCAGGGCTTCGCCGCTGCAAACGATACGTTTGAGGCTGGTGCAGCTCGCGACGTCGATATCCTGCACAAAGGCCTGCAACATCGACGGCACAAAGTGCAGCGTGCTGATCTGCTCACGGTTGATCAACGCCACCAGTTTCGCCGGATCGCGATGATCCCCTGGCGCGGCGACGACCAGTCGTGCGCCGGTCATCAACGGCCAGAAGAACTCCCACACCGAAACGTCGAAGCTGAACGGGGTTTTTTGCAGCACGCTGTCGCCAGCGTCCAGAGCGTAGGCTTGCTGCATCCAGCACAAGCGGTTGGTCAGCGCCGAATGGCGGTTGCCCGCGCCTTTCGGCTGGCCGGTGGAGCCCGAGGTGTAGATCACGTAGGCGAGGTTTTCCCCATCGACCGCCACGTTCGGGTTGCTCTGGGCATAACCGCCCAACGGTTCATCCAGCAGCAGCGTTTGCACGCTGGCGGACAGCGGCAGCGCATCGCGCAAATGGCTCTGGGTCAGCAGCCATTGCACGCCGCTGTCTTCGATCATGTAGCGCAAGCGCTCCTGCGGATATTCCGGGTCCAGCGGCACGTAGGCACCGCCGGCCTTGAGTACCGCCAGCAGGCCGATGACCATTCCCAGCGAACGCTCGGCAGCGACGCCCACCAGGCTTTCGGCACCGACACCCAAGCCGATCAGCTTGTGGGCCAATTGGTTGGCGCGGGCATTGAGTTGCGCGTAGCTGAGGGTTTCGTCAGCGAAGACCAGCGCCGGAGCGTGTGGGGTGATCAAGACCTGGGCTTCGATCAACTGCTGCACGCTTGAGGTCAGAGGGTAATCGGTGGCCGTGGCGTTCCAGTCGTGCAGGATGACTTGGCGCTCGGCCGGCGCCAGCATCGACAAATCGCTGATCCGCTGGCCTGGCTCGGCCACGATACCGGCCAGCAATGCCTGCCAATGCCCGGCCATGCGCGCAATGGAGGACGCTTCGAACAAGTCGGTGGCGTAGGTCAGCGAGACCCGCAAACCGGCAGCGGTTTCGGCCGAATCCAGGGTCAGGTCGAACTGCGCCGTGGCGCTGTCCCACGCCAGGCTTTCGATACGCAAATCATCCAGGCCGACCCTCGGTGCCTCGGCGCTCTGGTGGTTGAACAACACCTGGAACAACGGGCTGCGGCTCAGGCTGCGCTCCGGCGCCAAGGCGTCGACCAATTGCTCGAACGGCAGGTCTTGATGGGATTGCGCACCCAGCGCGGCTTGTCGGGTTTGCTCCAGCAAATCGCGCACACTCAGCTCGCCATCGATCTGCCCACGCATCACTTGGGTATTGACGAAGAAGCCGATCAAACCCTCTGTTTCGGCGCGGTTGCGGTTGGCAATCGGCACGCCGACGCGAACATCGTTTTGACCGCTGTAACGGTGCAACAGGATCTGGAACGAGGCCAGCAACAGCATGAACAAGGTCACACCTTCGCGTCGTGCAACGTCATGCAGTTGCGTGCTCAGGTTCGAGTCCAGCGCCAGGTCCAGCCGTGCGCCGCGATAGCTTTGCACCGCTGGCCGCGCGTGATCCAGCGGCAACTCCAGCACCGGCTGCTCACCGCCCAGCTGCGCGACCCAGTACGCCAGTTGTCGCTCGCGCTCGCCCGCGTCCATCCACTGACGTTGCCACTGGGCAAAATCGGCGTATTGCAGGGTCAATGGCGTCAGGGGGTGCGGCTGGCCAGCGTGTTCGCTGGTGTACAGTTCAACCAGTTCCTGCACCATGACCTGCATCGACCAGCCATCGGAAACGATGTGGTGCTGAGTGATCACCAAGACATGATCATCCGCCGCCACCTGCAGCAGATTGATTCGCAGCAGCGGCCCGCTCGTCAGATCGAATGGCTGACGGATCTGCGTCTGCACCCAGCCCGGGATTGTGGCTTCGTCGGCTTCAAGGGTTTGCTGGTGGATGTTCACCGAGCCCTGCGGGTGAATGATCTGAACGGTGTGTTCGTCATCCTGGCGGAACGTGGTGCGCAGCGGTTCGTGACGCGCCACCAACCGGTCGACACTGCGTTGCAGCGCCGTGACGTCCAGCGGACCGTGCAGGCGCAAGGCACTCGGCACATGGTAGGCGGCGCTGTCCGGCTCCAGTTGCCAAAGGAACCACTGGCGTTCCTGGGCATAGGACAACGGCATGGGCTGGCCGCGCTCAAGCGCAACCATCGGCAGCGTTACGCTGTGCTGGAACGTCGCGCAACACGCGGCGAAGTCCCCTAGCGTCGGATGTTCGAACAGGGCGCGCATCGGCACATCGAGGGTCAGTTCGTGTCGCACCCGGGAAATCACCTGGGTTGCCAGCAAGGAGTGTCCGCCACGTTCGAAGAAGTGGTCGGTCAGGCCAATCGAGGGGGTCTGCAACACCGCCTCCCAGATTCTTCCAAGCTGAATTTCAAGGTCGCTTTGCGGCGCCACACAGGTGTGCGACCCCTGAGTGAAGTCAACCTTGGGCAGCGCATTGCGGTCGAGTTTGCCGTTGTTGTTGAGCGGCAACGCGGCCAGCAACACCAAGTGTGCCGGCACCATGTAGTCGGGCAATGCCTGGCGCAACGCGGATTTGAGTTGATCGGTCCATTGCGCTTGCACGGACGCTTCGGCGTCAGGCAACCCGGCATCACTCGGCACCACGTACGCCACCAGTCGCGCACCGGTCGGACCGTCCTGAGCGATGACGGCCGCTTCGCGGACGTGATCGCGGGCTTGCAGGCAGGCCTCGATTTCGCCCATTTCGATGCGCAAACCGCGAATTTTCACCTGGTGGTCGATGCGCCCGGCATATTCCAGATCACCGCCGCTGTTGAAGCGCGCCAGGTCACCGCTGCGGTAAAGCCGCGCGCCCGGCTCACGGGCAAACGGATCGGGAAGGAAGCGTTCGGCGGTGAGTGCCGGGCGGTCGAAGTAACTCTGGGCGAGGCTGGCCGGTGCACCGATGCACAACTCGCCGACGCCACCGGCAGGCAACAATTGCCCGGCACTGTCGAGCACGTACAACGCGCGACCGGGAATCGCCCGACCGATCGGGATACCGAAACTGTCGTTGGCATCCGTCAGGCGGCACTCATGCACGCTGGACACGACCGTTGCCTCGGTTGGCCCGTAGGTGTTGAGCAAACGCACATGATTCAGGCCGGCCTCGTGCCAAAGGCGCAGCCCTTCCACCGACATGGCTTCGCCACCGACGTGTACCTGACGCAAATCGCCGAGGGTTTTGATGACACCACTGGCACACTCGCGCGCCAGTAGATACCAGTAAGCGGCCGGCAGGTCGGCGAGCGTCACACCACGGCGGACGATTTCGTCGGCCAGTTGCGTGGCATCCCACAGATCGTCACCGCGCATGACCAGCGCTGCGCCCACACACAACGGTGGGTAGCACTGCTCGACAAAGCCGTCGAAGCTGAACGTCGCGAACTGCAGCACGCGGTCGCTGGCGTCAAGCACCGAATACTCGGCAGCGCTCTGGCAGAACTCGCGCAAGGCATCATGGGCAATGGCAACACCCTTGGGTAGCCCGGTCGAACCCGAGGTGTAGATCACGTAGGCCAGGTCCTCGGCCACCGCGCGGTTCAACGGATCAGTCTCGGGGTAGCCGGCCAGTTCGTCCGCCTGCTCACTCAGACTCAGGCGAGTGATGTGTGATGGCAGCGGCACGTCGCTCAGCAGACCGGACTCACACAACAACAGGTCCAGGCGGCTGTCTTCGATCATGTAGGCCAGCCGCTGGGCCGGGTATTTCGGGTCCAGTGGAACATAGGCCGCGCCGCTTTTGAGGACCGCGAGCAGGCTGACAATCAGCTGCGGGCCGCGACGCATTGCCAGGCCGACACGCTGGCCGGGGCCGACGCCGCTGGCGAGCAGACGGTGTGCAAGACGGTTGGCCTGAGCGTTCAACTGGCCGTAGCTCAGGGTCAGTTCTCCTGCCTGCACAGCCAGCGCATCCGGAGTCGCTTGCGCTTGAGCGGCAATGCGCTGGTGCACCAGCGCGTAGTCATGCAAGCACACCGCTGGCGGCTGGCAGAGCGTCAGCATGGCCTGGGCACCCGCGTCGTCAAGCAGCGCCAGCGTGCCCAATCGGGCGTTTGGCTGAGTGCTCAACTGGGTGAGCAGGTGCTGCAGGTTGGCGCTCAGCTCAATGACTTGCGAAGCACTGAAGCGCGCCGCGTCGTAGCTGAACTCCAGGCTCAAACCTTCACCCAGTTCGATGCCTAGCGTCAGGGGATAGTGCGTGCGTTCGTGGTTGTGCAGGTTAGCGAACGACAGACCGGCCGGAGCACCTTGTTTCAGCGCTTCAGCCACCGGGAAGTTTTCGAATACCAGCAGGCTGTCGAACAGCGCCGAACCCTGTTGCCCTGCCCAGCCCTGGATGTCGTAAAGCGGCACATGCTCGAACTCGCGCAGGGCCAGGTTCAGCCCTTGCAGCTCGCTCAGCCACTGACTGACGGTCTGATCCGGGCTCATCGCACACACCAGCGGCAGGGTGTTGATGAACAGGCCCAGCTGTTGCTCGATTCCCGGCAGCGGTGCCGAACGGCCGGCAACCGTGGCGCCAAAAGCCACGCAATCCTGACCGGTGTAACGCTGCAGCAACAGGCTCCAGGCCGCTTGCAACAGGGTATTGAGCGTGACTTTCTGTTGCCGCGCGAACTCGGAGAGACGCAGGGTTGCCTGCGGGTCCAGGGCAACGCGATGGGCTTCACTGCCCTGCCCGCCCACCGGTGGGCGCAAGGCTTCGGCCAACAGCGTTGGCGCTTGCAGCGGTGACAATGCAGCTTTCCAGAATTGCTCGCCATCGGCAGCCGATTGCTGTTGCAACCAGCCAAGGTAATCGCGGTACTGACCCAATGGCGTCGGCAACGCCTGCCCGGCGGCATAATGTTCAATCACTTCACCCAGCAACTGCGCGTTGCTCCAGCCGTCCATCAAGATGTGGTGGCTGGTGTAAATCAGGTGCCATGCATCGGCGCCGGTATGCACCAGTTTCAGGCGCAACAGCGGCGCCGTATCCAGCGCGAAACCAAGGGCACGCTCGGTATCGGCCAACGTATCCAGATCGGCCGTTTCAAGCACCTCAAGGGGGAATGTCACCTGACGGGCAATCACCTGGTGCGCGGTATCGAGGCCCTGCCAGTGGAAGCTACTGCGCAAAATATCGTGACGATCAAGGGCCGCTTGCCAGGCCTTGGCGAATCGCTGCGGATCCAGGCCCTGGATGTCCAGGCGCAACTGGCTGATATAGGCGCCGACTTCCGGCTCATAGAGGGTATGGAACAGCATGCCCTGCTGCATCGGAGACAGCGGGTACACATCCTCGAGGGTCGAGGCCGCCATCGGCAAGGCATCCAGTTGTGCCTGGGTGATGCGCGCCAACGGGAAGTCGGACGGGGTGGCCAGCGGCGCCTTCAAGGCACAGCAATGTTCAATCAAGCCTTGCAACTGCACGGCGTAATCATCCGCCAGGCGCTGGACCGTCGCGGCATCAAACATCTCGTGGCTGAAGCCCCAGCTCAGGGCCAGCTCACCGCCATACACCTGACCTTCAACGGTCAGCCAGTTGGCCAGCGGCGCCTGCTCATCCTGAGCCGAACCGCCGGGTTCGGTCGCGGGCACCAGCAAGGCCTTCTCGTCGAACTGGCGGTCGAACTGCCCCAGGTAGTTGAACGTGATGCGCGGCTGCGTCAGGGCCGACAGCTGCGCGCCGACCGCCGGATCCGCCAGGTAGCGCAGCACGCCATAACCCAGGCCTTTGTCAGGGACGCCGCGCAGCTGCTCCTTGACCGTCTTGATCGAACCATCGAAGTCGTCGGTGCTGGTCAGATTGACCGGGAACAGACTGGTGAACCAGCCCACCGTACGCGTCAGATCGACATCGTCGAACAGGTCTTCACGGCCATGGCCTTCCAGCTGGATCAAAGTGTCCGGCTGGCCGGTCCAGCGGCTGATGGTGCGCGCCAGCGCCGTCAGCAACAGGTCGTTGACCTGAGTCCGATAGGCCATTGGCGCCTGCTGCAACAGTTGCCGCGTCAGTTCGGCACCGAGGCGCCATTCGATTTTCTGCCCATGTACATTCTGCAAACCGCCGTCGGGGCGATCGCACGGCAGCTCTGCCGCGCAGCTTTGCTGGTGTTTCCAGTACGCCAGTTGCCCATCAAACCGCTGCGTCTGCTCGGCCAGCCGTTCTGTCCAGACCTGATAAGCACTGGTTTTGGCCGGCAACGACACGCGGCCGGCACTGGCCAGTTGTTCGTAGGCCTGCTGCAGGTCTTCAAGCAACACGCGCCAGGAGACACCGTCTACGACCAAGTGATGAATGATCAGCGACAAGCGCTGGCTGCCATCGGCCATGCTGACCAGCAATGCACGCAGCAGCGGCCCGTTTTCCAGGTTCAGGCTGCGCTGCGCTTCGTCGCAGGCGGCGGTCAACTGCTCGGTAGACGTGGCGCCGCGCTGCCACAACTCTGCGCGCTCGACCAGCGGTCCGTGCACCTGCTGCCAGCCGTCCGCGCTGTGGCTGAACCGCAGGCGCAGGGCATCATGGTGATTCAATACGTGGGTCAACGCCGCCTCGAGCCATGCCGCGTTCAACGGTTCACGGGGCGTCAACAGCAGTGATTGGTTCCAGTGTTCACGCGCGACCACCGGTTGTTCGAAAAACAGCGCCTGCACCGGCAACAGCCGTGCTTCACCACTGACCGGTCCCTGATCGACAGCGCTGTGGCTGTCGAGCGTGGCCACCAGCGCCAGACTGCGCACGCTCTGGTACTGGAACAAGTCCCGTGGGCTCAGGCGGATGCCGGCCTGCCGAGCCCGGCTGACCACTTGAATGGAAATGATCGAGTCGCCGCCGAGTTCGAAAAAGTTGTCTTCGAGGCCGACACGCGCAAGGCCCAGCACGTCCTGCCAAATGGCGGCGAGCGTCTTCTGCATGACGTCTTGAGGTTCGACGAAGGCTTGTTGCGGCGTCGCATCCGGCTGCGGCAAGGCTTTGCGGTCAAGCTTGCCGTTGGCGGTGACCGGCAATTTCGCCAGCGTCATCAGGTAGGTCGGGACCATGTATTCCGGCAGGCTGCCCAGCAGCCAGGCCTTGACGTCCTGCTGCCATTGTTCGGCTGGTTCGGCACTCTCAAGTACCAGATACGCCACCAGGTGTTTGCCGCCCTGCACCAGAACCACCGCTTCACGCACCAGCGGATGCTGCATCAACCGGGTTTCGATTTCCCCCAGTTCGATCCGCAGGCCACGCAACTTGACTTGATGATCGAGACGGCCGAGGTATTCGATCACTCCGTCGGCGCGTTGGCGTACCCGGTCACCCGTGCGATACAAACGCGCACCGTCATGGAACGGGCACGGCACAAAACGCTCGGCGGTCAGGCCCGGGCGTCGGTGGTAACTGCGCGCAAGCCCGGCACCGCCGAGGTACAACTCACCGGCCACGCCGCTGGGCACCGGCAAGAGTTCGGCATCGAGGACATGGGTGCGCAGGTTGGCAATCGGTCGACCGATCGGCACGCTGTCGGCACCTTCATCGACACAGGTCCAGTGGGTGACGTCGATGGCCGCTTCGGTCGGGCCATACAGGTTGAACAACCCAGCCTGGGGCAGTTTGGCGAAGACCTGTTGCTGGGCGTCGAGTGGCAAGGCTTCACCACTGCAAACAATCCGTTTGAGACCGACACAGGCCTCGACACCCGGCTCGTGGATAAATGCCTGCAACATCGACGGCACGAAGTGCAGCGTGCTGATGCCGTACTCGCCGATGGTCTCGATCAGGCGCGCCGGTTCTCGATGCGCCCCGGGCGCTGCCCCCACCAGCCGGGCGCCGGTCATCAGCGGCCAGAAAAATTCCCACACCGACACGTCGAAACTGAACGGGGTTTTTTGCAGCACCGCGTCACTGGAGTCCAATCCATAGGCTTCCTGCATCCAGCACAAACGGTTGACCAGCGCCGCATGACTGTTGCCGGCACCCTTGGGTTTACCGGTGGAACCGGAGGTGTAAATCACATACGCGAGGCTCAAAGGAACCACCGCCACTTCGGGACGCTGCTCGCTGTAGGCATCCAGCCGGCCAGTGTCCTGATCGAGGGTAATGACATCGATCGCAACGGTTGGCAAGGCTGGCAACAGTGAAGATTGAGTGAGCAACAGGGCAATGCCGCTGTCTTCGATCATGTACGCCAGGCGTTCTTGCGGGTATTCCGGGTCTAGCGGAACGTAGGCGCCACCGGCTTTCAGAATGGCCAGCAAGCCGATCACCATCTCCAGCGAACGCTCAACGCAAATGCCCACCAGCCCATCCGGTCCCACGCCCTGCTCACGAAGCCGATGAGCCAGCTGATTGGCGCGGGCATCGAGCTGTCCATAGGTCAACGTCCGTGCACCGAACATCAGGGCTGGCGCATCCGGGGTTCGCTGAACCTGAGCTTCGATCAACGCGTGAATGCAGACATCGGTCGGGTAAGCAGCCTGAGTACGGTTCCAGTCATGCACCAGCACCTGCTGTTCACCCGCCTCCAGCAGCGGCATTTCACCGATCCGCTGGCGCTGGTCAGCGACCAGCGCCGTCAGCAGATTGCTCCAGTGGCGCGCCATCCGCTCGATGGTGGCGGCGTCGAAAAGGTCGTCCGCATAGGTCAGCGCAGCGTGCAGCTTGCCGCCCTTCTCCCAGGTATCCAGTGTCAGGTCGAATTGGGTGGTGCGGCTTTGCCAGTCAATGCTGCCCAGCTCCAGGCCCGAGTCGGTGCGGATCGAAGACATGTCCGCAACCTGCGGCTGGTGGTTATACATCACTTGGAACAGCGGCGTGTGGCTGAGGCTGCGCTCCAGTTTCAGCGCATCGACCAGGCGTTCGAACGGCAAGTCCTGATGGGCCTGGGCACCGAGGGCGGTTTCTTTGATCGCTTGCAGCAAGTCGTCGACCCGGGTCTGGCCGTCGAGTTGAGTGCGCAGCACCTGGGTGTTGACGAAGAAACCGATCAGGCCTTCGATCTCGGCGCGGTTGCGGTTGGCGATCGGCACGCCGACGCGGATATCGGTCTGCCCGGTGTAGCGATGCAGCAGCACGTTGAATGCGCCAAGCAAGAGCATGAACAGCGTGATGTTGTGTTTCTGTGCCGTGCTGCGCAGTTGCTCGGCCAGATGGCTGTCGACCGCGAATTCATAGCGGGTGCCGCGATAGCTCGGCATCGCCGGGCGCGAATGGTCCAGCGGCAGCTCCAGCACTGGGTGTTCGTCGCCCAGTTGTGCCTGCCAGTAATCGAGCTGGCGCGCCTGTTCGCCCGCCTCCAGCCAGCGGCGCTGCCACAAGGCGTAGTCGCTGTACTGGATCGGCAACGCCGCAAGTTGCGGTTGCGTGCCCGCCTCAAAGGCGTCGTAGCAGCGGATGAATTCGTCGATCAGCACGTTCATCGACCAGCCGTCGGAAACGATGTGGTGCAGGGTCAACAGCAAGACGTGTTCTTCGTCGGCGAGCTTGAGCAAGGTGACGCGCAGCAGCGGGCCGACCGACAGATCAAACGGCAACACCGATTGCTGCTCGGCTGCGTGGGCGACTGCCACTTCGCGCTCAGTGGCCGGTAACGCACTGAAATCCACATGATCGATGACCAGCGGCGCGCTGGCCGGCACTTGCAGCAAGGTGTCATCGGCCTGCTGCTGGAACACCGTGCGCAGGGTTTCGTGACGCGCCACCAGGCTGGCGAAGGCTTGCTCCAGCGCCGGCAGGTTCAAACGCCCGGTCAGACGCACCGCGCCCGGCAGGTTGTAGGCGCCGCTGTGCGGATCCAGTTGCCAGAGAAACCACATACGTTGCTGGGCGTACGACAGCGCCTGGCGATCCTCGGCGGCTACACCGGCAGGAATGGGGAACCGGGCGAAATCAACGCCTTCCTTTTGCAAGGCCGCAAGGAACATCTGCCGCTTTTCCAGGGGCAGCCCGATAAACCGGCGAGCAAGTTTCAAGGAGTCTTCAGCATTCATTTCTAAGCATCCGGATCGTTGGCAGGAAGCACAAAGGCACGTCGTCCCTATAAAACGAATGCAGACCGGAAAAATTAGCGAATGAGAACAAGTGTCAGCAAGGAGGTAGAACGCGGGGTGTCAGAGCGATGAAGACCATTGTAGGAGCGAGCCTGCTCGCGAAAGCAGTCTGTCAGTCACATCCATATTGAATGTGCCGCCGCAATCGCGAGCAGGCTCGCTCCCACAGGGGATGGGGTGATGTTGGAGATAGGATCAGGCGCTGGCGGCCATGGCGTGTCGGCGATGATGCACGTCGAGCTGGTCCTTGATCACCCGCAGCACCTTGGCCTCGTGCTCATGGATAAAGAAGTGCCCGCCGGCCAGCATGTCCACGGAAAAGCTGCCGTGGGTTTCCTTGCTCCAGCCGATCAACTGCTCGGTGGTGGCACGGTCGGTGGTGCCACCGAGCACGTGCACGGGACATTTGAGCAATGGACGCGGCAACGGCTCAAAACGTCCGCACAGCAAAAAGTCGGCACGCAGGACCGGCAACGTCAGGCTCATCAACTCTTCGTTGGCCAGAATTTCTTCGCTGGTGCCATTGAGCGTGCGCAACTGATCGATCAGTTCTGCGTCGCTCCTCGGCTCGCCAAAACCTCGGTCGTAATCACTGCGCATCGTCGGCGCGGCGGTGCCCGAGGCGAACAGTGCCACCGGTTCCGGGCAACCCAACGCGCGCAAGGCGTGGGCCAGTTCACAAGCCAGCAACGCACCCAGGCTATGGCCGAACAACGCATAAGGCGCGCGCAAGGACGTTTGCAACTCTGCCGCCAATTGGCGGGCCAACGCGCGCATATCGGTCTGCAGTGCTTCGCCAAACCGTGCGCCGCGCCCTGGCAGCTCAACGGGTTGCAACTTCAGCCACTCCGGCAATTTGCGCCGCCAGCGGCTGTAGACCATGGCGCTCGCGCCTGAATAGGGCAGGCACAGCAATGTCAGCTGGGTCACCGGGCTTACCTCGAAAAGTTGTCTGTAATAGAGAACGGATGAGCGCCGCGGGGAATTAGTCGTGCCGATACCCCTGTAGGAGTGAGCCCTGTGGCGAGGGGGCTTGTCGGAACGCCGCATCGCCCCGTTCGGCTGCGAAGCAGTCGTAAACGCGGTTTAACTTTGAAATGCAGGGGCCGCTCCGCAGCCCAACGGGGATAAATCCCATCGCCACAGGTCTCACTCCTGCAGGGGTTCTTTATTTCAAGTGGCGGAAGCTTTGGACTGCGGAACCGAGGACCACGGCGCCAGCAGCGACGGACACCCAGAAACCGCTGCGCGCGCCGAATGCATCGATCAGCCAACCCGAACTCGCCGCACCAATCGCCACGCCAATGCTCAACCCGGTGACCAACCATGTCAGGCCTTCCGTCAGTTTGGCCGGCGGCACAATTCGCTCCACCAATGCCATCGCCACAATCAGCGTCGGCGCAAAAAACAGCCCGGCGACAAACACCGCCAGCGACAGCCCGAGAATGTTCGTCGCCAGCAGCAACGGCAGCGTGGTCACCGCCGTCGCCACCCCGCCATACAGAAACAATCGAGGCAGCGGCACTTTCGAGCGCAACGCCCCGAACGCCAATCCCGCGAGGCAGGAACCGATGGCATACACCGACAACACAATGCTCGCCGCCGCCGGCTGGCCCTGTTGTTGAGCGAAGGCGACGCTGACCACATCCACCACGCCAACGATGGTGCCCATGGCGACCATCAACAGCATCAGCAATTGAATGTCGAGCGAACGGATGATCGAGCCCTGATGGTGTTCTTCATGGGGATGAATCGCCGGCTCGGTATCGCGTTGCAACACAAACGCCGTCACCCCGATCGCCAGCATCAGCAACGCCGCCAACGGCCCGGCCTCGGGGAATGCCACCACGCACAGTCCCACCGACAGCGGCGGCCCGACGATAAAGCAGACTTCGTCCAGTACCGACTCCAGCGCATAGGCGGTTTGCAGTTCCGGCTCGCCGCGATACACATCGGTCCAGCGCGCCCGGACCATCGCCGACATGCTCGGCATGCAACCGGCCAGCGCGGCGAACACAAACAACGTCCACTGCGGCGCCTGCAAGCGAGTGCACAGCAACACCAGCAACAACGCCCCACCACCGATCAGCGCCGAGATCGGCAGAACCCGGCCCTGGCCAAAGCGATCCACCAGCCGCGAGACTTGCGGCGCACAAAACGCCGTGGCCAAGGCAAACGTCGCCGCCACCGCACCGGCCAGACCGTAGCCGCCTTGCAGTTGCGAGAGCATGGTGATCAGGCCGATACCGGTCATGGAAATCGGCATGCGCGCGATCATGCCGGCCAGTACAAAGGCTCTGCTGCCTGGGGCCTTGAACAGCTCGCGGTAGGGATTGGCCATGAGGTCAGGTCTCAAATAGGGCGTGCAAATTGCCATAAGACTGATCGAGGGCAAAGTGAGTATTTGTTGGTTGAATGTGAACGTCGCTCAAACCTTGTACAAAACACTTAGGTCGGCACACCCTCAGGCACTTTAACGAGGCTTTGAAAACGATCTAATAAAAATTTGCAGGGGGTAAAAGCCTTGACTAGATTTCGATTCATACGGGTACACGTCTGAATTTCCCTACGTCGTCTGGTCAGCGGTAAAGGTCCGGTAGCGAAGACACCATGGAGTCTGGCTATGGACGAATTTCTTATTCTGGTCGACCGACAAGACCGCAAAAAAGGCATCGCCGAGAAGTTGCAAGCCCATCAACAGGGCCTTTTGCATCGCGCTTTCTCAATCTTCATTTTTAACAGCGAAGGCCGTTTGCTGCTGCAACAGCGCGCGTTCGGCAAATACCATTCCGAAGGTTTGTGGAGCAATACCTGCTGCGGTCATCCCCGCCCAGGGGAACGGACCGCTGCCGCAGCAAAACGCCGCTTGTTCGAAGAAATGGGCATCACCTGTCAGCTGCGTAAAGTCTTCACCCTTCTCTACCGTGAGCCGGTTTCAAACCAGCTCATCGAGTACGAATACGGCCACATATTCGTCGGGACCTGCGATTGCGAACCCGTCGCCAATACCGAAGAAGCCAATGACTGGCAATGGCAAACACTGTCCGAGCTTCCCGTGCGCATTGCCGCCGCACAGGAGACTTTCACGATCTGGTTTCGCCGGCTGCTCGAAACCATCGGACCCACCGGGCTAAGCGCCTGGAAAGACCTCGCACAAGCGAGTTTCCGGACTGCTCCTCAACAAAGAGACCAGTCATGACCAGTAGCCCCCGGCAGGAACTGACCAGGACATTGGACTCACCGCTGATTGACGGTACAGCCCCTGCCCCGCAAATCTCGTCAACCGTCTCAGGAGACGATCATGTCGGCCACTACCGTCCCTGAAAAGCTTGCTGAGTTGCGCATCCCGGTCTTCGAGTTTCCATGGTCTGGTCACTGCTCCCCCTTTGCGGCCACTATTGAACAGCAAACCAATGCCTGGCTACACAAGCACGGGGTCATTGCGCACGAACACTGCGCCGCCAAGGTCGCCAGAGCCCGATATGGCTGGCTTGCGGCACGCTGCTACCCCCACGCCGAACCGACGCTGCTACAAACCATCGCTGATTACCTTGCCTGGTTTTTCCTCTTCGATGATCTCGTTGATCGCGTCAGTACTTTTTCGCCGACGACGATCACTCACTTGACCGCCATCATCGACGTACTCGATCTGAATCAACTGAGTTCGTTCCCCATTGCACAGGAAGTCGCCTGGCTGGATATCTGCCAACGGCTGAAACAGCAGCTGTCCGGTGAACAGTTCCAACGATTCGCCCAGTCCATGCGAGTGTGGACAAGCACCTGCAGCCTGCTGCTGCTCAATCAGATTCACCGCCAACCGGTGGACACTCGCCAACACGAGACCCTGCGTCGTCATACGAGTGGCGTGGATGCCTGCATGGTGCTGGCCGACATTGCCAGCCATAGCCCCCTGTCGCCCGATGAATACTTTCGAGCCGACCTGCAACAACTGCGGCTACATGCCAACAACATTGCCAGCTGGAGTAACGATATCCAAAGCCTGGCCAAAGAGCTTCATGAACCGGGTCCGCATGGGAACCTGGTGACCTGTCACGCCGCTCTTGGCCATACGTTGCAGGTGAGTGTCGACGTTGTCGCGCAGCGGGTACGCGATGAAATCAGCCACTTTTCCCGCCTCTCTCAATCCGTAGGCACCCATGGGTCGCCAGGCATTTATCACTCCATCACGGCCATGCAGGATTGGCTGCGCGGGTATCAGGACTGGATCGAAAACGACACTCAACGTTACGCGTAAATGTTCACTGAAGAAGAGCAAATGGGCGTGAAGGCGAAGACCCAAGGTGAACTCTGCGCCTCGCAAACCAGTCAGCTAATTAGGCCCTCACTTTAAGGCGCTAACGTTCATGCTGATAACTCTCGACCAACAAGTCGCCCTCGTCACCGGCGCCAGTTCCGGCATCGGCGCGGGCGCCGCCAAGGCTTTGGCCGCCGCTGGGGCGGCAGTGGTGATCAACTACAATTCCCAGCCCGCGCCCGCCGAGGAGCTGGCCCGGCAAATTAACGCTGAAGGCGGTCGTGCCATCACCATCGGGGCCGACGTTTCTCAAGAAGCGGACGTCGAACGGCTGTTCGCACAAACTGTGGAGGCTTTTGGTTCACTGGACATTCTGGTCGCCAACTCCGGCCTGCAAAAAGACGCCAATGCGGTGGACATGAGCCTCGCCGACTGGAACCAGGTGATCGGCGTCAACCTCACCGGCCAGTTCCTCTGCGCCCGCGCCGCCCTGCGGATTTTCAACCGACAAGGTATTCGTGAAGGCGTGTCCCGGGCTGCTGGCAAAATCATTCATATGAGTTCGGTGCACCAGCGGATTCCTTGGGCCGGTCACGTCAATTACGCCGCGTCCAAGGGTGGCGTTGACATGCTGATGCAAACCCTCGCCCAGGAAGTCAGCCACCAGCGTATCCGCATCAATGGCATCGCTCCGGGAGCGATTCGCACGGCGATCAATCGCGCCGCCACCGAAGGCGCGGCCGCCGAAGAGCTGCTCAAACTGATCCCTTACGGCCGAATCGGCGACGTCGAGGATATCGCCAACGCGGTGGTCTTCCTCGCCTCCGATGCCTCCGACTACATTGTCGGCACCACCCTGTTCATCGACGGCGGCATGAGCCTCTATCCGGAGTTTCGCGGCAATGGCTGATCATCATCTCGAACGACAAAGCGCCATCGACGCCCACGGCATCATCGGCGACATGCGCAGCGCGGCACTGGTCAATGACAAGGGCAGCGTCGACTTTTTCTGCTGGCCCGAATTCGACAGCCCTTCGATCTTCTGCTCGCTGCTGGACACGCCCGAGGCCGGTATTTTTCAACTGTCGCCGGACCTGCCCGACGCCCGCCGCGAACAGATTTACCTGCCCGACACCAACGTGCTGCAAACCCGCTGGCTCAGCGACCGAGCTGTGGTTGAAGTCACCGACCTGCTGCCGATCGGCGACAGCGAAGATGATCTGCCGGTACTGATGCGCCGGGTTCGGGTGGTCAGCGGCCAGGCAACGTTTCACATGCGTTGCGCCGTGC
Organism: Pseudomonas sp. RT6P73; assembly: GCF_054897715.1. Classification (NCBI taxonomy): domain Bacteria; kingdom Pseudomonadati; phylum Pseudomonadota; class Gammaproteobacteria; order Pseudomonadales; family Pseudomonadaceae; genus Pseudomonas; species Pseudomonas sp. RT6P73. The sequence goes on from NZ_JBUBUV010000002.1 coordinate 3,763,133, forward strand.
GGCATGACTACGCTCGCGCCAAGACTCGCGCGCGCATGGATGAAAAAGACGTGGCGTTCGAGGCTGACGGTCAGCCCTCACTGCGCCTGTCTTCAGACCAAGTGTTGAGTCTTGATGGAAACTCGGCAGTGGCCGATTTCACCCTCGAACAAGACCAGAGCGCGCAATTTCTTCTCGGCGGCATCGACGACCCGCGTTTCAAGGAAGGCGCCGCCGGGTTGTGTATGGAACGCACGCTGAAGTTCTGGCGCGACTGGAGTGGTCAATCCAACTATCGCGGTCGCTGGCGGGAAATGGTCAATCGCTCGGCCCTGGCCCTGAAGCTGCTGACCTCGCGCAAACACGGCGCGATCCTCGCCGCGGCCACGTTCGGCCTGCCGGAAACGCCCGGCGGCGAACGCAACTGGGATTACCGCTACACCTGGATCCGCGACGCCTCGTTCACCGTCTACGCGTTCATGCGCCTGGGCTTCGTTCAAGAGGCCAACGATTACATGCGCTGGCTGCGCGGGCGGGTCAGCGATTGTCACGGCAAACCGACGAAACTCAATATCCTCTATGCCATCGACGGCCGTCAGGAACTGCCCGAAACCGAGCTTTCGCACCTGTCCGGCCACGGCGGCGCGACGCCGGTGCGCATCGGCAATCAGGCGTACGATCAGGTTCAGCTCGACATCTTCGGCGAGCTGATGGACGCGGTGTACCTGGTCAACAAGTACGGCGACGCCATCTCCCATGAGGGTTGGAAACACGCGGTTGAGGTCGTGGATCAGGTCTGCGAAACCTGGCAGCAAAAAGACGTGGGCATCTGGGAAATGCGCGGCGAGCAGCATCACTTCCTGCACTCGCGACTGATGTGCTGGGTCGCCTTGGACCGGGCCATTCGCCTCGCCTCCAAACGCTCCCTGCCCGCCCCGTTCGCCCGTTGGGACCAGACCCGTCAAGCGATCTACGCCGACATCTGGGACAACTTCTGGAACGAAGAGCGCGGGCATTTCGTGCAGCACATCGGCGGCACCGCGCTGGATGGTTCGATGCTGCTGATGCCGCTGGTGCGTTTCGTCAGCGCCAAGGACCCGCGCTGGCTCTCGACCCTCGAAGCCATCCAGAAAACCCTGGTGCGCGACGGCATGGTCTACCGCTATCGCAACGAAGACAGCCAGATCGACGGCCTCGACGGCACCGAAGGCGCCTTTGCCGCGTGTTCGTTCTGGTACGTCGAATGCCTGGCCCGGGCGGGTCAGGTGGAAAAGGCCCATCTGGAGTTTGAACAGTTGTTGAGGTACGCCAACCCGCTGGGGTTGTACGCCGAAGAATTCGACAGCCATGCGCGGCATCTGGGCAACACGCCGCAAGCGCTGACGCACCTGGCGCTGATCAGCGCGGCGAGTTTTCTGGATCGGAAATTGAGCGGGGAGAAGAATTACTGGCAGCCTTGAGACCGAGCCGTCCCTTTCGCGGGCAAGCCACGCTCCTACAGGTTTTTGCGTCGAACACATTGTTAGCGAACGACACAAACCCTGTAGGAGCGAGGCTTGCCCGCGAAGAGGCCATCAGCCTCAACACAAACCCAACTGAATGCCCATGTCCGCCAAAACGTGTCAGAAACGTCGCTTTTCACGACGCAGCTTGTAGGAACAATGCTAATCCGCGAAGAACTTAAACATCGCCTATCTGACAAAACACACCTCGCCACAAGCGTGAATAGGCTTAACGCCGACAAATCTAAACAGAACCTGCTGTTTACCCAAGCAACACCGGGTTCCTACACCCGGAAATACCTTGTTGCCAGCCGTTACATCCCCCCCTAACATCCACGCTCAACGGGTGCAGCGGAGCTGCCCAATAAAACCCGAATTCAAGGAACCAGAATGAGCCAGCGTATCCACCGCCACATCGACTCCCCACTCCGTTCAGGCCTGAACCGCAGCGAATTGTGGGAAGCCCACGACAAAGGCCTGATCAAATGCTGGGAAATCGGCCGCCAACGCGCGGCCCGTTTCCCCGAACTCGCCCGACGCAGCCTTGCCGGCGAACTCCCCGTGCTGGGCTGGAAAGGTGGCGTCAGCCGCAGCCTGAAGAAACTCGAAAAATACGGATCCCTCAAATACCTCGCCCAATGGCAGGGCTTGCGTGGAGAAGATCTGGATGTTGATCTGGATGAGGAGCGGGCGTTGACGTGTTCGCGGACCAGGATGGTGGTGACGTTTACGCCGGACCGGACGAAGTATTTCAATCAGGTGGCGGAAGTCGAAGCCTGAGACCGCCAATTTCATCCGTTTCAAAAAACACCGCTGGGAGTGTCCGATGAACAATGAAGCGTTGATCCAATTCGCCAAAACCCCGGTTTTGACGGTCGCCTACGAAGAACACGGCCCCAGCACTGGCGACCCGGTCATCCTCCTCCACGGCTTCCCCTACTCCCCCCGCGGCTACGACGAAATCGCCCCGGCCCTGGCAGCAAAGGGCTACCGCGTCATCGTCCCGTTCCTGCGCGGCTACGGTGCGACCCGTTTCAACAGCCCCGACACCCTGCGCTCCGGCCAGCAAGCTGCTCTCGCTCAGGATCTGCTTGATTTGATGGACGCGTTGGCCATAAAAAAAGCCGCCCTCTGCGGCTACGACTGGGGCGGTCGGGCGGCGTGCATCGTGGCGGCGCTTTGGCCGGAGCGGGTTCGTTGTCTGGTGACCGGGGATGGATACAACCTTCAGGACATTCCCCATTCCACCCAGCCGCGCGCCCCAGAGACCGAGCATCGCCTCTGGTATCAGTATTACTTTCACACCCCGCGCGGGGTCGCAGGGCTGACGAAAAATCGCCAGGATTTGTGCGAGTTACTCTGGAAGTTGTGGTCGCCGACCTGGGCCAAAGGCCCCCAGCGCTACCCGCTGAGCGCGCCGGCCTTCGACAACCCGGATTTCGTCGACGTGGTGATTCACTCGTACCGTCACCGATTCATGTACACGCCCGGCGATCCAGCTCTGGAGTGGATGGAAGAAGCGCTGACCCGACAGCCGCCAATCAGCGTTCCGACGATTTCCCTGTGTGGGGCTGACGATGGCGTCGGTCCGGCACCGGAGGTCGATGACGACACCGAGCATTTCACTGGAGTTTACGAGCGGCGAGTACTGGCGGCCGTCGGTCATAACATTCCCGAAGAAGCGTCCGAAGCCACACTCAAGGCATTACTGGATCTGCTTCAGCGCTGACAGAAAACCGCTCGCGATACGCTTGCGGCGTCACGCCCATGGCCCGCAGAAAACTGCGTCGAAGCGTCTCTTCACTGCCGAACCCGCACTGCACCGCCACCCGTTTGATCGGCAGGCCGGTATCACTGAGCAAGCGTCGCGCCGTCTCGACCCGGATCAGTTCAATAGCCCGGGCCGGCGTCTGGCCGGTGTCGGCGCGGTAATGGCGAACGAAGCTGCGTTCGCTCATGCCGGCCTGCAGGGCGAGGGTCGGAATGCCAAGGTCCATGGTGAGATGTTCACTGATCCAGGCGTGAAGGTCGTCGAACCGGTTGCCTTCCTTTTGCAGGGACAGGGTCACGCTGAACTGCGACTGACCGCCCGGACGCTTGAGGAACACCACCAGTTGCCGGGCGACTTCCAAGGCCATCGTGCGCCCGAGATCCTCCTCGACCATCGCCAGCGAAAGATCGATGCCGGCCGTGACGCCGGCCGAGGTCCAGACCGGGCCGTCGTTGATAAAGATCGGGTTGGGTTCGACCCGCAATCGGGGATGTTTCTGCGCCAATTGCTCGCAGCGGGTCCAGTGAGTCACCACCCGCCGACCATCGAGCCAACCACTGGCCGCCAGTAAAAACGCCCCGGTGCACACCGATGACACCCGCCGACACGCCGTCGCATGTTCACGCACCCACGCCACCAGCGGCAGATCCTCCGCCGCCGCGTAAACACCCCAGCCGCCAGCGATGATCAAGGTGTCGCTGCCTTGCTCCGGCAACGGCTCGGCCAACAGCGCCAGTCCCGCCGACGACATCACCGCCCCACCAACGCTGGCAATCACCGTTGGGGCATAGGGCGGCGGTAAACCTTGTTGGTGGGCGATGTCGTTGGCCGAGGCGAACACCTGCAACGGCCCGGTGACGTCGAGCAATTGCACGTTGGCGAATGCGAGCACATGAATGGTTTTAGACATTTGGCGTAATTCGTGGGGTGATTGGCGTATACGCCAGATCCTACGAGCCTAGAGTTCAGTCGTCCACCCACTTCATGAGAAAACACCATGACGTTGCAGATCGGTTTTCTGTTGTTTCCACAGGTTCAACAACTGGACCTCACCGGCCCTTACGACGTGCTGGCCTCACTGCCGGACGTGAAGGTGCATCTGATCTGGAAGGACCTGGTGCCGGTCAACTCAAGCACCGGGCTGGTGCTGAAGCCGACCACCACCTTCGACGATTGCCCGGCGCTGGATGTGATCTGCATTCCCGGTGGTAGCGGTGTCGGGCCGTTGATGGAGGATGAAGAAACATTGGCTTTCATCAAGGCTCAGGCTGCCAACGCGCGTTATGTCACGTCGGTGTGCACCGGGGCGCTGGTGCTCGGCGCGGCCGGTTTGCTAAAGGGCAAACACGCGACCACGCACTGGGCTTATCACGAATTATTGACGCCGTTGGGGGCGATCCCGGTGAAGGATAGAGTGGTGCGCGACGGCAATCTGCTCACCGGTGGCGGGATTACCGCAGGGATCGATTTTGCCCTGACCTTGGCCGCTGAGTTGTTCGATAAGGACATGGCAGAACTGGTGCAGTTGCAACTGGAATACGCGCCGGCACCGCCGTTCGAGGCAGGCAGCCCTGAAACAGCACCGCAGAGCGTGTTGGCAGAAGCTCATCGGCGAGCGGCGCCATCGCTGCAACAACGCACGCAGATTACTGAACGGGCGGCGGCCAAACTGTAGGTGTACTTTTCGACAGGCGAAAAAAAACCCGCCTCGGCGGGTTTCTCAAGACCATTTTCGACATCCTGTCGGCAGCCATCCTGGCCAATGGTCGATCATCCGTGATCCTGAGCACTCCCTGTGCTTCAGTTGATGGATCCAGAATAAGCGCATCGGTGAAGCATCAAAAGACGATATACCCGTCAGCCGGTGTAAGCCTTTGACCATAAGAACCCAAAACTTACACGGACAATGTAGGAGCGAGGCTTGCCCGCGAACCAGGCGCTGCGGTCTCAGAGGAAGACCGCGTCATCGTTCTTCGCGGGCAAGCCTCGCTCCTACAGTAGTCGTAGACCCTGCAAACTCGTAGACGAAAAAAAACCCGCCGAAGCGGGTTTTCCCAAGACCATGTCGACTCCCTGTCGGTAGCGAATCCTTGCTAATGGTCGATCATCCGTGATCCTGAAGCACTTCCTGTGCTTCAGTTGATGAGGCTAGATTACGCTTCGGATCCAATGTGCAATAGACGACATAGCTACCATCGCGTGTAAGACATTCGCCATACCCGCCCTTCCGAAAACCCTTAGACGCATCAGGCAAACAGCAGGGAAGCCGCGAGTTCAGCGGCCTGCAGCTGACCTTGCGCCGCTACGTCATCGTTATCCTCAAGAAACCATGCCGCCGACAATCCGGCAAACGCCAGCACCCATTGCAGCAGCCGGCGACGTTCAAGCCCTGCGGCGTGGGCCACTACATCGATTTGTCTTTTGAAACGCTGCGGATCGGTGGCCGTCGGCAATTCGGGATTGCAGATCAGGTTGGCGTAGTCGAATCCGCGCTCGCCGATCACTCGCTTGGGATCGATGGCTAGCCAGCCTCGCGGGCCGAAATCCAGAACATTGTCGTGGTGCATATCGCCGTGCAAAACCACCACATCCTGCGGCTCGGCGAGCATCGCTTCGGCGGTTTTCAGGCTGAGTAAATAAGTGCCACCCTGCTGCTCGGCTGCCAGGCGCAACGAAGCGAACCATGCTGACAAAGGAACCAGCGGTGGTGGCATAGAGGGACGCGGAGCGTGCAGTCGGGCCAACGCCGCACACAAGATCCGGCTCGCCTCGTCATCCTGACCGTTGAGCGCCATGCGCATCAGCGATCGATCGCCCTCGGCACGTTCCAGCACCAACGCATCGCCGTAATGAGCGTAAACCCGCGCAGCGCCCTCGCCGTCCCACCAGGTCATCAGCAGATTGCCGAACTTTTCCTCGGCATCGACGGCGATCTTCAACATGGCCGGCGAATCACCCATCCGTACCGGCAGCAAACGACTGCCGGGCGTGATGATCGGTTCGCCATCCGGCACCAGGGCCCAGCGCTTTAACCAAGGTTCAAACATGCAGCCTTTACTCAGCCTGACCCTCGCGAGCCTTGGCGCTAATTTTCAGAAAGTCTTCGATATTGTTCATCTGCTCATCCCAGCCACGGCTGTCCATGCGAAAGGCCTTGAGCCTGCGGGCTTGCGGGATGTGATCGAAACCGGACTCGGTGACCTTCAACAAGGTGCCGTCATCCATGTCTTCGAGCTCGAATTTCACCAGCGTGGTGGGTTCCTGGGAGTAATCGATTTCGGGCTCAATCGCATACGGGTGCCAGCGAAACGAAAACACCCGCTCCGGTTCGACCCGCTCCACTAGCACGTTCCACAGCAAGTGCTCATAACCCGGGTAGGTAATCTGCCCTTGCGTCCATTCACCGGCGACGAAGCGCTTGCCCTCCAGTGCCACGCCAAACCACTGCCCGAAGGCTTCGGCATTGGCCACCACACGCCAGACGTGCGAGCGCGGCGATTTGAGCAGGATTTTCCTTTCGATGCGATCTGATGCTGGGTTCATAAGTCACCTCCTGTACTGAACAGTAGGCCTGTAAGACCACAAGACCAACCCTAAAGTTGTATCAATGGGTAGTTGTTATCAAGCATGCCTGAAATATTCGGCTGCATTTGCGGTGGTAAGTTCTGGCTCGCGGACGAATGCCTGGCAAAATGCGCGGCCCGTTGACGCAGGCAAGCCACATGGTTAAAGAGGTCGGGCCTGGCTTCGTTATTGGTTCACCACCCTCTTCGATACACTGCATCTCAACTTTTACCCATCACAGCGAGAATCACTATGCCCCCACGCTTCCTTCTGGCGCTGACGCCTTTGCTGTTCACCACCGTTGTTCACGCGGCGGACTGCGACAACGCCACCGACCAGGCCACGATGAACCAGTGCGCGGCGCAGCAGCACAAGGCGGCGGATAAGGAATTGAATGCGCTTTACCAGCAGATCACTACTCGGTTGAAGAGCAATCCGGACAGCAAAAAGCTGTTGCTGGGGGCGCAGCGTTCGTGGATTGCGTTTCGGGATGCCGAGTGCAAGTTTTCGAGCGCCGGGGTGGAAGGTGGGAGTGTGTATCCGCTGATCTACAGCAACTGCGTGACGGAATTGACCAAGGCGCGGGTGGAGACTTTCAAGAATTATTTGAAGTGTCAGGAAGGGGATATGAGTTGCCCGGTGCCTGGGGCTTGATGATTCGGTGCCTGTGAGGGCCTCTTCGCGGGCAAGCCTCGCTCCTACAGGTTCGGAGTGATCGCACCATTGGGTACGACTTCGACCTGTAGGAGCGAGGCTTGCCCGCGAAGGCGTCAGCTCAGACGCCGCGATTACCGGACAAATATCTGCGCCGTCGTGATCGCCATATCCCCACCCGGCAATTTGATGTTGCCAATCTGCTTCATGCTCTCGGGATCAAAGATCGCCACATCATTAAACGTCCCCGCCAGATAGATCTTGCTGCCGTCCTTGTTGAAGGAAATGCAGTAGTAGGAATGATCCAGCGTTGCCGCCTGCAGCATTTTCTTCTCCTTGATGTCGTACTTGGCCAAGCGGTTGAGCACGCCAAACATCAGGTTCGGATCCTTGGGCGAGCGCATGCCGCTGAAGTAGATTTCCGTCAGCGGGCCGAAGTCGGTGGTTTCGGTCTTGCCGGTTTTCAGGTCGACGCTGAACAGCCCGTAGAGGTATTCAGCGGTGGCCGGATCCTGTTTCTTGTCCTTGAATTTCGCGGCGGTGTAGAGCAGCGAGAAGTCATGGCGATAGGTCTGCTGGTTCCACACGTAAAGCACGTCCGGCGCGCTGTAGTTCGCCCGTTTCCAGTGGCGGCTGGGAATCAGCACGTCGAACTTGCCGGTCTTCACGTCGACCTTGTAGACATCCGCCCCCGCCACGTACAGCGTGCCGTCGTCACCGCTTTGCATGATCGTCAGCTGCCGCGGCGCCGGGAAACTGCGCATGGGTTTGGCGTCCAGGCCGGCGTCGGTGGCGTACACATCGAGCCGTGGTTGCTGCACTTCGTAACGGTCGTTAAGCATCAACGTCGGGTTGGCGATGGCGAACAGTTCCTTGCCATCGTGGCTGAGGGTGAAGGCGAACATCGACTTGGCTTTCTCCCCCGTCTTCTGGGTGATGCTGGCGTGGAACACCTGCTTGCAGCTGTCGAGCTCGACGCCATAGACATCGGCATAGTGGTTGTTCAGCACGTAAGCGGTCTTGCGATCCGGCGACATCTGGACGCTGCCGGGGCCGAAGGCATCCGGCATCTTGCAGGTCTTGAGCACGGTGTCGGTGGCCAGGTCGATGACGTGCAGGTTGTTCGGGTAATTGGTGGTCACCATGTACTCGTGACCCGCTTGCAATGCAGTGTTTTCATCGGCCAGAACAGTGAGCGAACAGACGCTCAGGATGGCAAACGCGGCCAGGCCGCAGGCTTTGATGCTGTGCATGCTGGAATCCTTCTGAAATCCGATCACTTGTCTTTTGGAAAGACAGTTCCGAGGTTGCGCCAGTTATCGTTGGACGCCTGGGCATCCTTGTTCCAGTCCGGATAGGTGCTCATCATGTCGGGCACCTGGGCCGGCCACCAGCACGGGTCAGAGCAGCCATAAAGGTCGGCTTCCATCGGCTGGCACAGCGACGACACACCGCCAAACGCATCGATTTCCCAACCCGGGTCAGTGGTCGAGGCACAGCCCGCAACAGAGCTCATCGCCACCACTTCTTCGATACGGTTTTCGGCCGCGGCCTCATCGAGTTTCAACGCTTTGTTATTGATTGCCTTGAGATGTTTCATATCAGTGAGCCTTGCGCGGAGTGATGTAGCTGCTGATGAACGCAGGGTTGTGGGCCATGATCCGGGTGTAGACCTCGATGCCGAAATCGACCCAGTCACGCATCAGTTCGCAGTAGTGATAGGTCGGGTGGGTCGGGTCGCCGTAACGGGCATAGCTCTCGTGGTAGCAGCCGCCGGAGCAGAGATTGCGGATCTGGCAGTCTTCGCAACCGGTGTTGGTGCGGTCCAGGCGCTGGGACAGAAAATCGTTCAACTCCACCTGCTTCACTCCGCTGTGGACGTTGCCGAAGGTCGGCAGACTCGAACCGGTAAACCGGTGGCACAGGTTCAGTTCACCCTTGTGATCCACCGCCAGCATCTTCAGGCCCGCGCCGCATGGCAGGGCTTTTTTGTGGCCTTCGTGGATGTCGGTGATCAGCTGGTGCAGGTTGGAGAAACCGATATTGCGGTGTTCCAGCGCCGCTTCCAGATAACGCCGACCGAGCTTCTTCATGTTGGCGAAGACTTCAATCAGCTCGTCGCTGGACAGGTTGAAGGTGCTGATGTCGCCGGAGGTCACCGGGGCAAAGCCGACTTCGGCAAAACCCAGTTCGTTGAACAAGTGATCCCAGATGGTTTCGACGTCGGTGACGCCGGTGGTCAGCGTGACCCGAGCGCCCACCGGACGGCTGTTGTAGCGCGACAGCAGCATTTCAGCCTTGCGCCGCACCACGTCGTAAGTGCCCTGCCCGCCCACGGTGATGCGGTTGCGGTCGTGCACGGTTTTCGGTCCGTCGATACTGACTGACAAACCAAAGCGGTGAGCGTTGAGGTAGTCCACGGTCTCTTCGGTGAGCAGCGTGGCATTGGTGGTCATGACGAACTCGACGAACTTGCCGGCCTCGCGGAAACGCTTCTCGCAATAGTCGACCATGTACTCGATCAGCTTGCGATTGCTCAGCGGTTCGCCACCGAAAAACACCACGGTGAAACGCTCTTCATCCGGCGATTCGCGCAGCAGCATTTCCACCGACGCCACCGCCGTTTCGACGTCCATTTTCTTGCCGGCCGACGGCTTGTCGAGGTCTTCCTTGTAGCAGTAGGTGCAGCTCAGATTGCAGCCGGTGTTGACGTTGAGCACCACGGTGTTGATCGCCGTGCGCTCGACCCGTTTGGTGCCGATGTCCGGGGTCAGCGGCGAGCCGTCGCTGACCAGTTCCAGGGACATCAGCTCGCGCAGGGTCTCGGTGATTTCCTCGCCGTTGAAACGCGAAGCCAAACGCTCGATCAGGTCATCCGACGAACAGCCGGGACCACGCAAGGTATCGATGATGGTGCCCGTCAGTTCATCGCTGGCGAACAGCGAACTGCTGGGAATGTGAAACAGCATGCGGTCGGCATCGACGTGCACTTCGTGCAGGTTCCGCTCAACCAGATTCAAAATAGCGCCCATTGCAACCTCCTGTGCAAACCCCGTTTGATGGGGCCTGCGGTCATTCCGAAAAAGTGTCTGAAGCCTGTGGTTTCAGGCAACTCATGGAATGGGTGGATTGTTCCAGCGTTGCACGGTGACGATCATGTGGCCTTCGCCGGTCAGGGATTTTCCTGCGTCGTCGACCGCGGCGATCACCTTGAGGTTGCCGGCATTGTTGGTGGACATTTTGCGCTGCGGGTTCGGCCCTGCATCGCCCGGTGTGAACACGCCGCTGTCGGCCTGCATGGTGCCGGCGAACTTGACGTCCTCGTCTTCCTTGGCGCGATCGTCGAAGGCTTCGACCGACCACTGCGCCGGGAACACGCCGATGCGATACGGCTTGCCATCAGCGCCCTTGCCCCAGGCTTCGGCATCAAAACGGCCCTGGACTTTCGGCGTCGAACCACCGCCGTCACCGACGCGGGCCACCGAGAACTCGGGCACGACTTTGACCTCGGCGATTTTGCTGTAGACCGAAAGGGTCGGGCCTTTCAGCGTGCCGACGGTGACATTGCGCAGGCCCGGTAGGGCATTCGCAGCGGCCTTGAGTTTGACGCGCAGACGCTCAGGACTTTGCTCCAGCACTTCGACCACTTCCACGCCTTTGCCGAAATTCGGTTTGCCGGTGAGACCGCTGCCGATCAAGGTGATTTCAGTCTCGACGCCAGCCTTCAGGTAACCCGGCTGAACCGCCAGCAAACGACTGCTGCCCTGCTTGGCCGCGACGAAGTCCAGCCCGCGCTCATCATGCTCGGCCTCGAACATCCGCCCCTGCATCGCATTGCCCTGGGCGGCGAACACCTGACGCATGGTCACACCGTCGATGGTCACGTTGCCGCGCCATTCGTAACCGGTGTAGAGAATCGCGCTGCCGTCGCCATTGAACGGGCTGCCGTCGGCGTATTGGCCTTTGACGCTGACCTTGAAGGTGTCGCTGCCATCGGCTGTCACGCTCATCACCCCGGCCAGTTCGCCTTTACCCGGCAAGTGGCCGCTGAAGCTCCAGTCACCGACCAGCGCTTGGGATTTCGGCGCGCTGCTCAGCCATTTTTTCCAGGCCGGGTTGTCCAGCGGATAACGCTTGGCCAACAGCGGCACCATGTCTTTTCGGGCCAGGTCGAACCAGTCACGGTCGCGGGACAGGGCCTGGTATTCCAGGGACGGCCATTGGCCGAGGTGGAAATTCACCAAGCGTTCCCATTCCTGGGCTGGACGCCGTTGCAGGGCGACCCGCGCACCGGAGTGGCAGCGGCCGCACATCTGGCTGGTCTGGTCGTCGAACTTCTCGACGGTATTGAGTCGACGCTCCAGCGCATACCGCACGCCATCGGTCTCGCTCGGCGCCAGGCCCTGGGTGTCGGCCAGGTATTTGACCAGGGTGCGGCGGTCGTCATCGCTGATCTGCAAACCGTGCATGGTCTGCATCCGGGCGATGCTCATCAGCCAGCCTTCCGGGGTTTTGCGCTGGTGGCTGATGCGGCTCAGGGCATTGTCGGCTTCGGGAGTGTGACAGCCCTGGCACGTTTCCTTGAGGATGGTCTGGGCGTCGCGGGCTGCCAGGCTGTCAGGTGAATGCAGCGCCACACACGCGGCCACGGCCAACAGACTGGCGCTCAGGCCTGATCGGAGTCTTCTCTTCATCAACGTCGAACCTCGCACGGTGCTTTCTTATTTTTTTGGCTTATCGTTTTTATGGTTTCTACCGCCGGCGGCGCACCGCTGACAGAGGCAAGAGAAACGTCTGCGATGAGCAATACACGGAGCGTGCCAGCTTACGTATAGCCTTTCTTATCAAGCAGTTACGCAAAGACAAAGCCGTTTAATCGCGCCTGGGCGAGTTCACCTGCGTCTAATATCGCGACAGGTGTTGCAGTCTGAGACAAGCATAGGTGTCCCGGCCGGAACAGTTCATCGCCCGACGATTGACGGCCGTTGCAGGCGGGTGCGAAATGGGTGTTCACCGATTGCCACGAGGGATTACAAAATGGCAAGCATCACTGTCCTGGCGGGGGACTTTCTGCAGGGTGATGGAGAGTACCGAGACGGCGTTTTTACCCTTAGAACGTCGCTTCACCCGTGGCCCGGCATCACCCTCCCGCTCTCATCGTTCAAGCGCGTGGAAGTCGCCAACGAGGAATCGATCAACAACATCAAGGACGCCATCGGCTTCGGCGTGGCGGGCGCGATGTTCCTGGGACCTATCGGCGCGATTGCTGGATTCATGTTGGCCGGCAAGGAAACCGAAGTGACCTTCCTGGCGACGCTCAAAGATGACCAAAAGCTGTTGGCCGCCGTAGATGGCGCCACGTTCGAAGAAATTTCGCGGAAAATATCATCTTGAAAGGTCGGCGCGAGCCGCACCACCTTCGTGGTGCGGCGTGTCGCCACTTTAGTTAAAAGACGTCGGTTGAATGGCTTTGTGAGCTTCGATTTCCAGCCGCATGTCCGCCACCAGCGAGGCGATCGCATGGGGGCTGTCCAGTTCCCATAGCGGAACATGGGTCGCCACCAGGTCTACTTTGCCAGTCATGCAATCACAGACCCGAATCGTCAGTGTCTGGTCCGCCTCCACGCTGCATGTGCAGACGCCGGGCAGCATGCTGTGTTCAATGATGTTTTGAATTTCCAGGGTTGAAAGGAACATCGTTACCTCCCTTACGCCAGATGTGTGGCCGGGTAAATGCTCCTTCATATCACCCACCCAGCCTGAAAATTCTAGTCCTGAACACTGAGCGCCTCAAGACCGCAGGCGGGTCGCTCGTCGTCTCATGGTTGTCGCAATTTGCAACAGCCCCACAGCGTCCGCGATGCCCTTTAGCGTCCCAAAACCCCACCGGCCAAGGGCGTTCCTGCCTTTGCGGGGACTTGGCACAGCCATTGCCAGCCGTTAAGAAAGCCACGTTTTCACGAACAACAAGAGGTCTCGCCATGCCCCTCCCTTATCTGCTTCCCGCCACTTCCGCGTTCATCCAGCGCGCCCCGCGCATGCTCATCGGCGCTGACTGGGTCGAGGCCGCCGACGGCCAGACCATGCCCCTGCACAACCCGGCTACCGGCGAAGTGCTGTGCGTGGTGCCACGAGCCACGCCCGAGGATGTCGACCGCGCCGTGCTCGCCGCTCGTCAGGCCTTCGATGATTCGGCCTGGACCCGCACTCGCCCACGGGAGCGGCAGAACCTGTTGTGGAAACTCGCCGACCTGATGGAACGCGACGCCGAACTGCTGGCGCAACTGGAATGCCTGAACAACGGCAAAAGCGCGGCGGTGGCCCAGGTGATGGACGTTCAACTGTCCATCGATTTCCTGCGCTACATGGCGGGCTGGGCGACCAAGATCGAAGGCTCCAGCGTTGAAGTATCGTTGCCGCTGATGCCCAACGATCAGTTCCACAGCTTCATCCGCCGCGAAGCGGTGGGCGTCGTCGGCGCCATCGTCGCCTGGAACTTCCCGTTGCTGCTGGCCTGCTGGAAACTCGGCCCGGCCCTGGCCACCGGTTGCACCGTGGTGCTCAAACCCGCCGACGAAACCCCGCTGACCGCGCTGAAACTCGCCGAGCTGGTGCTGGAAGCCGGTTATCCCGAGGGCGTATTCAACGTGGTCACCGGCACCGGCATCACTGCAGGCTCGGCGCTGACCCACAACCCGCTGGTGGACAAGCTGACCTTCACCGGCTCGACCGCCGTGGGCAAGCAGATCGGTAAGATCGCCATGGAGTCCATGACCCGGGTCACCTTGGAACTGGGCGGCAAATCGCCGACCATCGTCATGGCCGATGCCGACCTGAAAACTGCCGCAGCCGGTGCCGCCAGCGCGATTTTCTTCAATCAGGGCCAGGTGTGCTGCGCAGGTTCCAGACTGTATGTGCAGCGCAAGCATTTCGACAATGTGGTGGCGGACATCGCCGACATTGCCAACGCCATGAAACTCGGCAACGGGCTGGACCCGAGTGTCGAGATGGGGCCGCTGATCTCGGCGCGGCAGCAGGAACGGGTTTACGGCTACATCGAAAAAGGCCGGGAAAGTGGCGCGACCATCGCCTGCGGTGGTGAGCAGTTCGGGCCGGGGTTCTTCGTCAAACCGACGGTGATCGTCGATGTCGATCAGAAGCACTCGCTGGTGCAGGAGGAGATTTTCGGCCCGGTGCTGGTGGCGATTCCATTCGATGATGAGGCCGATGCCTTGCGCATGGCCAATGACAGTCCTTATGGGCTGGGCGCGAGTATCTGGTCGAACGATCTGGCGGCGGTGCACCGGATGATTCCACGGATCAAGTCAGGCTCGGTGTGGGTCAATTGCCACAGCGCCCTGGACCCGGCGCTGCCGTTTGGCGGGTACAAGATGTCCGGGGTTGGGCGGGAGATGGGGTATGCGGCGATTGAGCATTACACTGAGTTGAAGTCGGTGTTGATCAAGCTCTGATCTGCGGCGTTCTTCAGGCCGCCTTCGCGGGCAAGCCTCGCTCCTACAAAGGGCTGCGCAAGCCTGTAGGAGCGAGGCTTGCCCGCGAAGAGGCCAGACCAGTCACCAAACATTCAAGGTTTGAACCCCTGGGCCAACAACCAACCCCGAACCACCCGCCCCTGCTCCACCGTCAACCCGGCCAACGCCTGCTCGGCCGACTCGGTCCGCAACCGCCGCACCAACGGCGCCAGCTCAACCCCTTGCACATGCCAGATCCCCAGCGGCTGATCCACCGTGATCACCACCTCGGCCTCATCCACAAAACCCTCGCGCAGCACGGGCGCGCGCTCGATGCTCAACGAGGAAAAATCCGCCTCCGCATGGGCCACTTCAGCATCCGGCCACTGCCGCCGCGCCTGCCAGAACGGCTGATCGATCCACCTCTGCTCATCGGCATAGAAATCCCGGCCGATCCGCGCAAAGCGCAAAAACAGCTGCTCCACCCGCTGCTGATGAAAGCGCTGGGCCAGCGCCGCGCGCTCCGGTTTACGCAACAACGTGTTGATCACCGTGGGCGCCTGTAACGCTGAAGACAGCGACTGAAAAATCCCGTTGCCCGACAGCGGATCCACCGCCATCGCCGCATCGCCGACCCGAATCCAGCGATCGCCACACACCTGCGGACTCAAAATCGCCGTGCTGCTGCGCGCATGCAACTGAAGATCGATCTCAGCCCCGGCACCGAAAAACTCATGCGCCAATGCCGAGCCCTGACGTCGTGCGCGACAGTAATCCAGCAACGTCGCCTTGCCCGGCAACTCGGCACTGGCCACGTCCACCGTCCATTGCCAATAACACTGACCGTCGGCCCGCCGCGCCATCCAGGCCCAGCCGTCCTCAAGGCTTTCCACCGCGCTGGCGGTACTGCCCGGCGTGCCTTGCCAGCGATTGAGCAGACTGACCGTCTCCGGCCCGCGCAGGCCTTTGCCAAGCGCAGGCGCCTGACGTCCGCGGGCCTCCACCAGAAAATCGGCGTTCAGCGCCTCACGCCCTTCAATTTCGACCCGGTGCCCCGAAGCAGATGCCTGAACGCTCAGCACCCGACCTTCGATCAACTCGACACCGGCCAGTCGCAGGTCTTCGCGCAAGCCTCGGTCGAAGCTCGGACGGTCCAAGAGAAATTCGATGTTCTGCGCATGTTGCTGACCGTTCCACGACACCTGCCGCTGGGAAGGCAACGCCGCATCCGCCAGCGCCTGATGCAACCCCGCACCGCGCAAGGCCTCCAGCACCCGCACGGAAACGCCTTCCAGTGCCGCAAACCGGCGCCACTCGCTGACCAGCGTCACCACATAACCGAGCCGCCGCAAACCCAGGGCGACCGCCGCCCCGGCGGGACCGGCGCCAAGAATCAGAATCATGGGCCGAAACGCCGTTCAGGGCCGCGATAACGGGCGTGCTCGCGCAGCCATTCGATGACGTGTTCGTTGCTTGCGTCAGGATGTGCGACGAGGAAACCCGCAATGTGCCCGCTCAACGCCGCACACCCAAGGCTTGCACCCGACTGCCCCGGATAGGTCCCATGCACGCACGCCGCGAAATCGGCCTGGGCACTGTTGAGCCACGACCACTCATGCTCGGCGCAACGCGCATCGCCTGTGATTCGCAGCACCTGGGGATAATTCGCCGGAAACACGCCCTCTCCCTGCGCCGGGCTGGAGGCACACAGCAAAATGCCTCGCGCCACCGCCGCTGCGCAGGCTTCGCGCAACAGGCTTCGATCCTGTCGTAATCCGAGGCTCAAATTGATCAACCGAACGTCCTGCGCCACCAGCCAGTCGATGGCGGTGGCGATCTGCAAGGCACTGGTGACGCCACGCTGATCAAATACCTGCCCCACACAAAAAACCGCCGCAGGCGCCCGTCGTCCGATCGCTTCGATCACCGCACTGCCATGACCGAGCGGGTCGTCACGCAAGTCGCTTTCGGCCAAGCCATCCTCCAGCAGCGAAAAGCGTCGCCCCGCGATCACTTGCACCCGTTGCGCCGCCGAATGCCCGCTGTCGACCACGCCAATGCGCAACTCAGGCTTCATGCAGCACCGTTTTCGAAGTGAGCACGCCGTCGAGCAATTCAAAGCGCAAATCGGCATCGGCCAGCGTGGAAGGTCGATGGCTGATGAGGATCCGCGTACGCCCGGCAAACAGTCGGTCGATGGCCTCGATCACTTCGCGCTCGGTGGCTTCATCCACCGCCGAGGTCGCTTCATCCAGCACCAAAATCAGTGGATCCTGCAACAACGCGCGGGCGATGGCGATGCGCTGTTTCTGCCCGCCAGAGAGTTGCTGGCCACGTTCGCCAAGCGGGCTGTCGAGCCCTTCGGGCAACGACTCGATCAAGCTGTCGAGTTGCGCCAGCCGTGCGACTTCGGCAATCGCTTCGCGGCTGGCGTCCGGCACGGCGTAAGCGAGGTTGTCAGCAAGGCTGCCGCGAAACAGCACGATGTCCTGACTGACCACGGCTATCCGCCGACGCAGCTGGAACAGGTCCAGTTCTCGCAAATCGACTTCCCCCAGCAGCACTCGACCGGACTGCGGATCGTGATGGCGTTGCAGCAGATCGATGAGCGTTGATTTACCGACCCCGGAGCCACCGCTCAGGGCGACTTTCAAGCCATAGGGAATTCGCGCTTCGATGCCGCGCAAGGTCGTTGGGCGACCCGGGTGGCTGAAGTGCACGTCGTCGAAACGCAACTCGCCGGACGTCGGCATCGGTTTGGGTTCAACCGGTGTGAGAACGGTCGGTTCTTCACCGCGCAACTCCATGACACGTCCAAGGCTGACGGTCATTCGCTGTATGGCGACATAGAGCCCGAGCAAGCTCTGAACCGGACCGACCGCCATCCCCAGATAGGTGGAAAACGCGATCAGCGCGCCCAACTGCCAGGTCCCCTGCACCACCCAATAACCGCCAATCAAAAACGCGCAAGCCCGGGACAATGACGTCAGCGTGCCGGGCACCGCCTGGGTGAAAAACTCGGTGACTTGCAGGCGCAATAACTGGCTCATGTAGCCTTGACCGAGCGTTTCCAGACGTCGCGATTCACGGTGTTGCTGGCCGGCAGACTGGATGAATTTCATCACCGGCAAGGTTTCGACCATGAACGAGGACATGTCCGCCGAACGCTCGCGCAACTGCCGCACATCACGCTCGACCTTGCGCCGCATCCAGCGCAGCCAGAGCACATCGAGGGGGATCAGCACCAGCGCCAGCAGCGAGAGTTTCCACGACAGGGTCAGCAACATCGCCACCGCAACCACCAGGCCAATGACGCTGGAAACTGCAGAGAACAGCGAATCCACAGCGAAGCGCTGGATCTCCGCGACGTCGCCATCGAGGCGCGACATCAAGTCACCGATGCGCCGCTGCCCGTAGAAGCTTGGCGACAGGGTTTGCAAATGCCGATAGAGGTCATCACGCAGGCTAAACAGAATCCGTCCGGACAGTCGCGTATGCAGGTAGCGATTGATCCCCGACAACGCGGTGCCCAGCAGGCCGGCAAGAATCATCAACCCGGCAATCAGCACCAGCATCGGAAAATTTTTCGCCAACAAGCCATCGTCGATCAGCAGCTTGGTCAGCCACGGTTGCACCAGCACCAGCGACGAAGCGCAGGCCGACAAACCGAGCAGCCCGGCAATCGCCAATCGATGCGGGCGCACAAAGCTGTAGAGCCAACGCAATGCCGCTTGCAGGGCTTCGGGGTTCTGGCTGTCGATCAGCCGGACGATCAGGCGCTGCATCACGAACGCAACTGTTTGAGCTTGCGATACAGGGTCGCGCGGCTGATGCCCAAGGCGTCGGCGGCGGCCGAGACGTTGCCCTGATGGCTGTCCAGGGACTGGCGAATCAGCTCCAGTTCGTTTTCGCGAATGCTGCCCGACGCCGGTCGTTCAGTGGCGGTCAGTTCGTCGAGCATGCTGTCGGGCAAATGGTCGAGGGTGAGCACTGTGTCACCGGGTTCGCGCATGGCCAGCGCGGTGCGCAATACCATATCCAGTTGGCGGATGTTGCCCGGCCAATGGTAGCCGTCGAGCAAGCGACTCAAGTCGTCATGCAGGACCATCGCCGGGGCATCAAGTTTGGCCAGCAAACGAGCGACCAAACCGCTGAAATCCTCGCGTTCGCGCAAGGCCGGGAGCATCACGCTGATGCCGTTGACCCGGTAGAACAGGTCTTCGCGGAAGTGCTTTTCTTCGACCAGGCGTTTGAGATCGCGGTGGGTGGCGCAGATCAGCGCCACATCGATGTCTTGCTCTTCGCCGGCACCCAGCGGCGCCACTTTACGGTCCTGCAATACGCGCAGCAGACGGGCCTGCAAGGCCAATGGCATGTCACCGATTTCATCGAGGAATAACGTGCCGCCATGGGCCTGTTGCAGCCGTCCGATCATGCCGCCACGACGGGAGCCGGTGAAGGCGCCTTCGCGGTAGCCGAACAGTTCCGACTCGATCAGGCCTTCGGGGATCGCCGCGCAGTTCACCGCGACGAAAGGTTTGTCGCAGCGGGTCCCGGCCATGTGCAGGGCGCGGGCGATGACTTCTTTACCGGTGCCGGTTTCACCGAGCAGCAACACCGGCAATTCATTGGCCAGCCCTTGGCGGGCCATGCGCAAGGCTCGCGCATAACGGACGTTGCTGCCGGCGAGGGATTCGAGATCCGGTTGCGGTTTGGCGGTTTTCGCGGTGCTGCGCGGCGGCGTGCTGACGTTGATCGAACGCTGTGGTGCGCGCAGGGTTTTGTAGAAGAATTCGCCTTTGGCAGTCTGCAAACTGCCAACGCCGCCCTGATGCAGACGCGAGAGCAGTTGCAGGCCATCGACCCCCAGAAACTCTTCGCAACGTCGACCGACCAACGCCGAACGCTCAGCCCGCAGCAACTGACAGGCCTGGGCGCTGACCGCGAGAATCTGTCCGCCGAGGCTCACCGCCAACAAGCCCTGCCAAGGAGATTCGAGGTATTGCCGACGGCTGTGGAAGGCGAGGACGATTTCGTCCGGATAGCTGGCGTTGAACACGCGGCTTTCGATCTGGCTGACGGCCATGGCCAGCAATGCGGTGCTGTCATGAACGCGGCCGAGCGGGCCTTCGCGGGTCAGGTCGAGGACGCCGAGGATGTCGCCTTGGGGGCAATGGATCGGCACCGACGTGCAGGAGAAATCGCTGAGACGATCGAGGTAATGCTCGCCGCAATCGATCATCGTTGGCCGGGCTTCCACCAGTGCGGTGCCCAGTGCGTTGGTGCCGCGTGCGGCTTCGCTCCAGCAGGCGCCGAGGGTGATGTCTTGCAGGCCGCTGCCCTTGAGGCGGTCAGCGCGACCTTCGACGGCAAGAATGGTGGCGTCGGAATTGGCCAGGATAATCAGGCCTTCCTTGCCTTGGCGTTCGGCCAGGTAATCGATCGCCGGCAATGCGGCATCGATCAGCAGGCGATTGCTCGCTAGCAGCACGTCGAGACCCGCGCTCGATTCAAGCGCCAGTTCGTGCTTGGCATTGAAGTGCACGCCATGGCTGAGACTGCGCCGCCACGACGCATCGATTTCGGCCCGCAGCACGCCATCGGGGACTTCGCCCTCGAGATGGAGCTTTTCCCGGGCCAGCCGGGCTTCGCGGTGCAGCTTGGGAGGAGTTGTTTTTATTAGCGTCATCAAGCGCTCCGGATCGGTCCGCTTTGCGCTTTTTTAATTCAGCGCCCTGGCGCAATCTTTACGTTAACGTCAGGGCGATGGCAAGTGTGTTTCATCCGTTGCACTGCGTTATCGTTCTTCGCGGGCAAGCCTCGCTCCCACAGGTTTTGCGTCGTGCGCAAATCTGCGGTTCAACTCGACCATTGTGGGAGCGAGCTTGCTCGCGATGGCGATTGACAAGACACCATCGATCCTTGATTGCTTAGACGTGGGGGTCGCCCGGTACTTTACTCGGAGTGGCGTATTGCGGTTTCAGGTGACCGTCCTGATCGAGTAACCAGGCGTCCATGATCTGCCGCACGACCGGGCCGGCGACGCGACCACCGGCCTCGCCGTTTTCGATCATCACCGAGATGACGATCTTCGGATGCTCGGCCGGGGCAAAACCGACGAA
Organism: Pseudomonas sp. RT6P73; assembly: GCF_054897715.1. Taxonomy (NCBI): domain Bacteria; kingdom Pseudomonadati; phylum Pseudomonadota; class Gammaproteobacteria; order Pseudomonadales; family Pseudomonadaceae; genus Pseudomonas; species Pseudomonas sp. RT6P73. Next base: position 3,784,197 of record NZ_JBUBUV010000002.1, read on the forward strand.
CAAGGCATTGTCGCGGTTACGCTCCAGGGTTTTCGCCCGATTGTAACGCTCGCCCTGTTTGATCGCGACGACTTGCGCGGTACCACTCTTGCCGGCGATGCGATATTGGGCACCCTGCGCGGCCGCTCGGGCAATCCCGCGAGCGTCGTGCATCACCATTTGCATGCCGTGGTTGACCTGCTCCCAGTCACGCGGGTCCTTGAGCAGGATGTTCGGCATCGGGTGCTCGTCCACCGGCGCGACGCCGTCCACGGTCCTGGCCAGGCGCGGTCGGTTCCACACACCTTTGTTGGCGATCAGCGCGGTGGCCTGTGCCAGCTGAAGCGGCGTGACTTGCATGTAACCCTGGCCGATGCCGAGAATCACGGTCTCACCCGGGAACCATGCCTGCCGGCGCGTGGCACGCTTCCAGGCCTGGGATGGCATCAGCCCGGCAGACTCCTCGAACATGTCCAGCGAGACCTTCTCGCCGAGGCCGAACATCGCCATGTAGTCATGCAGGCGATCGATGCCCAGCTTGTGGGCCAGGTCGTAGAAGTAGGTGTCGTTGGAGCGCATGATCGCCGCATCCATGTCTACCCAACCGTCGCCACTGTGGTTCCAGTTACGGTATTTGTGATCGAAGTCCGGGAGTTGGTAATAGCCCGGATCGAAGACGCGGGTCTGAGGGGTGACGACCCCGGCATCGAGACCGGCAATAGCCACCTCGGGCTTGATGGTCGAACCCGGCGCGTAGAGGCCGCGCAGGACGCGGTTGAACAGCGGCCGATCGATGGAATCGTGCAGCGCCGCGTATTCCTTGAAGCTGATGCCAGTGACGAACAGGTTCGGGTCGAAGCTGGGCTTGCTGACCATTGCCAGCACTTCTCCGGTCGACGGGTCGAGCGCGACGACTGAACCACGACGATCGCCCAAGGCCTCCTCGGCCGCTTCCTGAAGTTTGACGTCCAGGCTCAGGACAATGTTTTTGCCAGGGATCGGATCGGTGTGCTTGAGCACTCGCAGCACGCGGCCCTGAGCATTGGTTTCGACTTCTTCGTAACCCACTTGGCCGTGCAATTCGGACTCGTAGAATTTTTCGATGCCGGTCTTGCCGATGGATTGGGTGCCGCGGTACTCCACCGTATCGAGGACTTTGGATTCTTTTTCGTTGATACGACCGACGTAGCCGATCGAGTGTGCGAAGTGTGCGCCCATCGGGTAATGGCGGACGAATTGGGGCTCGACGTCGATCCCCGGCAGACGGAATTCGTTGACCGCGAGTACCGCGATTTGCTGCTCGCTGAGCTCATAGAACAGCGTGACCGGCACGAACGGGTGGCGCGCCTGCTTCATTGCCTTGGCGAACAGTGTCCGGTCCTCGGCGGGCAAGTGCAGGAGGTTGACCACCTCATCGAGTTCTTCATTGACGTCGGAGGCGCGTTCGCGGGTGATGGTCAGGTTGAAACTGGGGCGGTTGTCTGCGAGGACGACACCGTTGCGGTCGTAGATCAGCCCTCTCGTAGGGGTGATCGGCAGGACATGTACGCGGTTGTTTTCGGAGATCGTCGAGTGATAGTCGAATTCCACCACTTGCAACACATACATGCGCACCACGAGTGCGCAGGAAATGGCGGCGACGAACAAGGCGCAGGCGATCAGCCGCTTGTTGACCAGGCGCGTCTCTTTTTCGTGGTCCTTGATGGGTATCGGTTCAGGCATTTCTGCAGCAGCTCTTTGACTAAAAAAGGGGGTGCCGATCCGTAGGCTTGAAATCAGTCCGTGAAAAAACGAGCTGCACCATACCAAAAACCATGCGGTCACTTTAGCGCGATTTTCTCGAACGGCTGTCCTTGAGGGCCAAAACGACAGTTGGCTATTTGTCTGACTCGTGCGTTTTGCTCAAGATTGATATTCCGATTCATGCATTTTTCTTGCAGATGGGCCTGTAGATACTCGATGCATGTCATTCCATTTTGTTGTTTGGGAGTCTTTTCATGCATCCACGATTTCAACGATTGCTCGGTTCGAATGGGTTTTCCATCGGACTGGAACTGCCGCTGGATAACGATTGGTCCAGCGATGGACAGCGGCTGCGGATTGCTGAGGATCGACCGTTCGGTGTCCCGGATTTGAAGCAGCACGCGACGATGGCGCGCTTGGCTGACAACGCTGGTTTTCGCGCACTTTGGGTACGCGATGTGCCGGTTTACGACCCCAACTTTGGCGATGCCGCACAGGTCTTCGAAACGTTTTCCTATCTGGGGTATCTGGCCGCAATTACCGACAACATCATGCTGGGTACGGCGGCGGTTGTGCTGCCGTTGCGTCAGCCTTGGTTAACGCTCAAGGCCGCGAACAGTGTTGATGAACTGAGTGACGGGCGCCTACTCCTTGGGGTCGCCAGTGGTGACCGTCCGATGGAGTACCCGTTGTTTGGCGTGGACTACGATCAGCGCGGGGAGATCTTTCGCGACACGGTTGAGCTATTGCGCAGCCAAGGTGAGGGCCGTTTGCCTGAAGGTGCTCGTCTGCTGCCGGAGCGAGATCAGCCGGTGCCCTTGCTGGTTGCGGGTCTTGGTCCACAATCCCCTGCCTGGATTGGCCAACACATGGACGGCTGGCTCGCCTATCCAGGCACTCCGGATGAGCATCGACGCCGAGTCGGACTGTGGCGGGAAATCGGCGGCGATAAACCCTACATCAGCTTCGTTCACCTGGATTTATCCGCCGACCCTCATGCACCGATGCGACGTGTGCGTTTCGGTGGCAGTTGTGGACGGTTGGCATTGATTGATGAGCTTCAGGCGCTGCGTGACGTGGGCGTTCAGCACGTTGGCTTACATCTGCGCCGTAGCGAGCGACCGGTTGCTGAAGTTATTGAAGAGATCGCTGAATACGTTCTGCCGAAGTTTCACTAAGGGTGCTGTTGGAACCTGGGGTAGCCGTCGGGCTATCCTTGGTTAGTCACGTCACTTTTCTGCGGACAAAACAAAACCCCTACCTGCATACGCAGATAGGGGTTTCGGAATTTAATCTTGACGATGACCTACTCTCACATGGGGAAACCCCACACTACCATCGGCGATGCATCGTTTCACTGCTGAGTTCGGGATGGGATCAGGTGGTTCCAATGCTCTATGGTCGTCAAGAAATTCGGTAGCCAGGTCGTGGGCCTTTGCAGGTTCACGCTCCAGCGAATGGGTAGGTGATAGCTTTCGGTGTTTTGTGCTGCTTTTGTGAGTACAGTCGAACTTTCGGTTCGTTTCGTCTTCACACACCGCAATCTGGTGCCCTTTCGAGCTCACAAATTGCTTGGGTGTTATATGGTCAAGCCTCACGGGCAATTAGTATTGGTTAGCTCAACGCCTCACAGCGCTTACACACCCAACCTATCAACGTCGTAGTCTTCGACGGCCCTTCAGGGGACTCAAGGTCCCAGTGAGATCTCATCTTGAGGCTAGTTTCCCGCTTAGATGCTTTCAGCGGTTATCTATTCCGAACATAGCTACCCGGCAATGCCACTGGCGTGACAACCGGAACACCAGAGGTTCGTCCACTCCGGTCCTCTCGTACTAGGAGCAGCCCCTCTCAAATCTCAAACGTCCACGGCAGATAGGGACCGAACTGTCTCACGACGTTCTAAACCCAGCTCGCGTACCACTTTAAATGGCGAACAGCCATACCCTTGGGACCGGCTTCAGCCCCAGGATGTGATGAGCCGACATCGAGGTGCCAAACACCGCCGTCGATATGAACTCTTGGGCGGTATCAGCCTGTTATCCCCGGAGTACCTTTTATCCGTTGAGCGATGGCCCTTCCATACAGAACCACCGGATCACTAAGACCTACTTTCGTACCTGCTCGACGTGTCTGTCTCGCAGTCAAGCGCGCTTTTGCCTTTATACTCTACGACCGATTTCCGACCGGTCTGAGCGCACCTTCGTACTCCTCCGTTACTCTTTAGGAGGAGACCGCCCCAGTCAAACTACCCACCATACACTGTCCTCGATCCGGATAACGGACCTGAGTTAGAACCTCAAAGTTGCCAGGGTGGTATTTCAAGGTTGGCTCCACGCGAACTGGCGTCCACGCTTCAAAGCCTCCCACCTATCCTACACAAGCAAATTCAAAGTCCAGTGCAAAGCTATAGTAAAGGTTCACGGGGTCTTTCCGTCTAGCCGCGGATACACTGCATCTTCACAGCGATTTCAATTTCACTGAGTCTCGGGTGGAGACAGCGCCGCCATCGTTACGCCATTCGTGCAGGTCGGAACTTACCCGACAAGGAATTTCGCTACCTTAGGACCGTTATAGTTACGGCCGCCGTTTACCGGGGCTTCGATCAAGAGCTTCGCGTTAGCTAACCCCATCAATTAACCTTCCGGCACCGGGCAGGCGTCACACCCTATACGTCCACTTTCGTGTTTGCAGAGTGCTGTGTTTTTAATAAACAGTCGCAGCGGCCTGGTATCTTCGACCGGCATGGGCTTACGCAGTAAATGCTTCACCCTCACCGGCGCACCTTCTCCCGAAGTTACGGTGCCATTTTGCCTAGTTCCTTCACCCGAGTTCTCTCAAGCGCCTTGGTATTCTCTACCCAACCACCTGTGTCGGTTTGGGGTACGGTTCCTGGTTACCTGAAGCTTAGAAGCTTTTCTTGGAAGCATGGCATCAACCACTTCGTGTTCTAAAAGAACACTCGTCATCAGCTCTCGGCCTTAGAATCCCGGATTTACCTAAGATTCCAGCCTACCACCTTAAACTTGGACAACCAACGCCAAGCTGGCCTAGCCTTCTCCGTCCCTCCATCGCAATAACCAGAAGTACAGGAATATTAACCTGTTTTCCATCGACTACGCTTTTCAGCCTCGCCTTAGGGACCGACTAACCCTGCGTCGATTAACGTTGCGCAGGAAACCTTGGTCTTTCGGCGTGGGTGTTTTTCACACCCATTGTCGTTACTCATGTCAGCATTCGCACTTCTGATACCTCCAGCAAGCTTCTCAACTCACCTTCACAGGCTTACAGAACGCTCCTCTACCGCATCACCTAAGTGATACCCGTAGCTTCGGTGTATGGTTTGAGCCCCGTTACATCTTCCGCGCAGGCCGACTCGACTAGTGAGCTATTACGCTTTCTTTAAAGGGTGGCTGCTTCTAAGCCAACCTCCTAGCTGTCTAAGCCTTCCCACATCGTTTCCCACTTAACCATAACTTTGGGACCTTAGCTGACGGTCTGGGTTGTTTCCCTTTTCACGACGGACGTTAGCACCCGCCGTGTGTCTCCCATGCTCGGCACTTGTAGGTATTCGGAGTTTGCATCGGTTTGGTAAGTCGGGATGACCCCCTAGCCGAAACAGTGCTCTACCCCCTACAGTGATACATGAGGCGCTACCTAAATAGCTTTCGAGGAGAACCAGCTATCTCCGAGCTTGATTAGCCTTTCACTCCGATCCACAGGTCATCCGCTAACTTTTCAACGGTAGTCGGTTCGGTCCTCCAGTTAGTGTTACCCAACCTTCAACCTGCCCATGGATAGATCGCCCGGTTTCGGGTCTATTCCCAGCGACTAGACGCCCTATTAAGACTCGCTTTCGCTACGCCTCCCCTATTCGGTTAAGCTCGCCACTGAAAATAAGTCGCTGACCCATTATACAAAAGGTACGCAGTCACCCAACAAAGTGGGCTCCCACTGCTTGTACGCATACGGTTTCAGGATCTATTTCACTCCCCTCTCCGGGGTTCTTTTCGCCTTTCCCTCACGGTACTAGTTCACTATCGGTCAGTCAGTAGTATTTAGCCTTGGAGGATGGTCCCCCCATATTCAGACAAAGTTTCTCGTGCTCCGTCCTACTCGATTTCATGACTAAGAGATTTTCGCGTACAGGGCTATCACCCACTATGGCCGCACTTTCCAGAGCGTTCCGCTAATCTCAAAGCCACTTAAGGGCTAGTCCCCGTTCGCTCGCCACTACTAAGGGAATCTCGGTTGATTTCTTTTCCTCAGGGTACTTAGATGTTTCAGTTCCCCTGGTTCGCCTCTTAAGCCTATGTATTCAGCTTAAGATAACCATCTTATGATGGCTGGGTCCCCCCATTCAGACATCTCCGGATCAAAGTCTGTTTGCCGACTCCCCGAAGCTTTTCGCAGGCTACCACGTCTTTCATCGCCTCTGACTGCCAAGGCATCCACCGTATGCGCTTCTTCACTTGACCATATAACCCCAAGCAATCTGGTTATACTGTGAAGACGACATTCGCCGAAAATTCGATAATACTCAATTAAGAGCAACTCACAAATTTTACCTTAGCCTGATCCGTTACCAGTGAAAATAACGTTCAGTCTATCTTTCTATCACATACCCAAATTTTTAAAGAACGATCTAATCAAAGACTAGAAATCAATATTCACTTCAGAATATTCATTTCTAAACTCTAACAGCAGAAGCAGTTAATGGTGGAGCCAAACGGGATCGAACCGTTGACCTCCTGCGTGCAAGGCAGGCGCTCTCCCAGCTGAGCTATGGCCCCATACAAAATTGGTGGGTCTGGGCAGATTCGAACTGCCGACCTCACCCTTATCAGGGGTGCGCTCTAACCAACTGAGCTACAGACCCAATTTCGAGCGCGTAACTGTTAGCTGTGAGCTATCAGCTTGGAGCTTAAAGCTGCTTCTATCGTCTTCTTCAATGAATCAAGCAATTCGTGTGGGAACTTATGGAGCAGCTGATGTCGTCGATTAAGGAGGTGATCCAGCCGCAGGTTCCCCTACGGCTACCTTGTTACGACTTCACCCCAGTCATGAATCACACCGTGGTAACCGTCCTCCCGAAGGTTAGACTAGCTACTTCTGGTGCAACCCACTCCCATGGTGTGACGGGCGGTGTGTACAAGGCCCGGGAACGTATTCACCGCGACATTCTGATTCGCGATTACTAGCGATTCCGACTTCACGCAGTCGAGTTGCAGACTGCGATCCGGACTACGATCGGTTTTCTGGGATTAGCTCCACCTCGCGGCTTGGCAACCCTCTGTACCGACCATTGTAGCACGTGTGTAGCCCAGGCCGTAAGGGCCATGATGACTTGACGTCATCCCCACCTTCCTCCGGTTTGTCACCGGCAGTCTCCTTAGAGTGCCCACCATTACGTGCTGGTAACTAAGGACAAGGGTTGCGCTCGTTACGGGACTTAACCCAACATCTCACGACACGAGCTGACGACAGCCATGCAGCACCTGTCTCAATGTTCCCGAAGGCACCAATCCATCTCTGGAAAGTTCATTGGATGTCAAGGCCTGGTAAGGTTCTTCGCGTTGCTTCGAATTAAACCACATGCTCCACCGCTTGTGCGGGCCCCCGTCAATTCATTTGAGTTTTAACCTTGCGGCCGTACTCCCCAGGCGGTCAACTTAATGCGTTAGCTGCGCCACTAAGAGCTCAAGGCTCCCAACGGCTAGTTGACATCGTTTACGGCGTGGACTACCAGGGTATCTAATCCTGTTTGCTCCCCACGCTTTCGCACCTCAGTGTCAGTATCAGTCCAGGTGGTCGCCTTCGCCACTGGTGTTCCTTCCTATATCTACGCATTTCACCGCTACACAGGAAATTCCACCACCCTCTACCATACTCTAGCTTGTCAGTTTTGAATGCAGTTCCCAGGTTGAGCCCGGGGATTTCACATCCAACTTAACAAACCACCTACGCGCGCTTTACGCCCAGTAATTCCGATTAACGCTTGCACCCTCTGTATTACCGCGGCTGCTGGCACAGAGTTAGCCGGTGCTTATTCTGTCGGTAACGTCAAAACACTAACGTATTAGGTTAATGCCCTTCCTCCCAACTTAAAGTGCTTTACAATCCGAAGACCTTCTTCACACACGCGGCATGGCTGGATCAGGCTTTCGCCCATTGTCCAATATTCCCCACTGCTGCCTCCCGTAGGAGTCTGGACCGTGTCTCAGTTCCAGTGTGACTGATCATCCTCTCAGACCAGTTACGGATCGTCGCCTTGGTGAGCCATTACCTCACCAACTAGCTAATCCGACCTAGGCTCATCTGATAGCGCAAGGCCCGAAGGTCCCCTGCTTTCTCCCGTAGGACGTATGCGGTATTAGCGTCCGTTTCCGAGCGTTATCCCCCACTACCAGGCAGATTCCTAGGCATTACTCACCCGTCCGCCGCTCGCCACCAGGTACAAGTACCCGTGCTGCCGCTCGACTTGCATGTGTTAGGCCTGCCGCCAGCGTTCAATCTGAGCCATGATCAAACTCTTCAGTTCAAACATCTTTGGGTTTTTAAGAAACCCTAAACTTGGCTCAGCAATCGTTGGTTACATCTTTGATTTCTCGCGGAGTAACTTGTGATGCTGATAATCTTGTTGACTATCAGTCTGACTCCACAAGCACCCACACGAATTGCTTGATTCAGTTGTTAAAGAGCGGTTGGTTAAGATCTTTCGTCTCAACCGAGGCGCGCATTCTACAGCAGCCTCTGTTGCTGTCAAGCGGTTATTTTCAGAAGTTTTCAAAGCTTCCTTTGCAACTTCAACCACTTGCGCTTCCGATCTCTCGTTAGCGGGAGGCGAATTCTACAGCGTTACTCGCTGCTGTCAACACCTCTTTTTCTCCGCTTTCGACCGAGAAGATCGAACCGTCAATCAAGCCAAACAACCCTGCCTGATCAACTCCTTCTGGGCTTCGATGACCTGAAGCAACTCGCTGCCGAAAACTGCGTAACTCATTGTTTACCAAAGAGTTTTCCGTTTCGACTGCGCCGGAAGTGGGGCGAATTATAGACTTCCAGAATCTGCCGTCAACCCCTAATTACGCCTTTCTATCAGGATGTTCAAAATCAATGCTTACATATAGACGCAACCTTCGCGAATGCGCAGTATATTGCCCAATACACAGTACAACACTCTCGCTTCCCACTTCGGACGATGCCACGCAATGAATGACCATCCCCGCAGCCTCGCCTCGACCCTGTTCTCGGTTGGCCTGCTATTAATAGCCATGGCGTCGATCCAGTCCGGAGCCTCGCTGGCTAAAAGCATGTTCCCGATTATCGGCGCTCAAGGGACTACTACCCTGCGGCTGATCTTCGCCAGCGTGATCATGCTGCTCCTGTTGCGCCCGTGGCGGGCGAAGCTCACCAAAAAGTCCCTGCGTACCGTCATCGTCTACGGCATGGCACTGGGTGGCATGAACTTCCTCTTCTATATGTCTTTGCGCACCGTCCCCCTGGGTATCGCCGTAGCCCTGGAATTCACCGGACCACTGGCGGTGGCTATCTATGCCTCGCGCCGCGCGATCGACTTTTTGTGGATAGCCCTGGCTGCCATCGGCTTGCTGCTATTGATACCGATAGGAGCGACGACTGCGGGAATCGACCTAGTAGGTGCCGGTTATGCCTTGGGCGCTGGTGTCTGCTGGGCGCTGTACATCCTGTTCGGCCAGAAAGCGGGCGCCGACAATGGCGTCCAGACCGCAGCACTCGGAGTGATGATTGCCGCACTGTTCGTCGCCCCTATCGGCATCGTCCATGCCGGTGCCGCCCTGCTGACTCCGTCATTGATCCCCGTGGCGATCGGTGTCGCCCTTCTGTCCACGGCCCTGCCCTACACGCTGGAGATGGTCGCTCTCACCCGAATGCCGACCAGAACCTTTGGCACATTGATGAGCATTGAACCTGCTATTGGCGCGCTGTCCGGCCTGCTGTTCCTGAACGAGTACCTCACGCTGTCGCAGTGGATGGCGATCCTGTGCATCATTTTGGCCTCCGTAGGGGCGACCATGACCATGGGCAGTGCTGCCAAGCCTGCGGTAGCGGCGGATTGATACAGGATTTGACTCAGGTCTGGTATTTGCCGCTCAATTAGGCCATGTTTAGGCTCGTAACCCAGTGTCAGGCATGGATTTTTCAGGATAGGGATATCAGAACGCTTCAATCGAAAGCGAATGCAGCCAGACCCGGGCACGAGATCCGGGAACGCTATAAGGACAGTAATGAAACGAATTTTGCTACTGATCGCCGTACTTGCAGTTGCGGGCTGCGCGGCGACATCGAAAACACAAGTCAAACATGGCAAGAAAGGGCTGCATATCAACTGTTCAGGGCTCTCGTCATCCTGGGACAAGTGCTACACCAGCGCCGCCAACTCGTGCGCGCCAAAGGGTTACAAGGTCATCGCCAAGTCGGGGGATGCCGTGGAAGAGCCAGGCGATTATCCATTTGGTCTCAACCCTGCCGGTTATACCAGCCGAAGCATGATCGTTATCTGCAAGTAGATTGAGGCCGCCCGGCAATCTGGCGGCCAATCTCATCGTAGCTGGACTTCAGCACGGTGCGCTGAATGTCTGGAGTGGCCAACATTCGCGCCACGACCAAAGCACCGATGCATTGCGACAGCACCGACCATGCCTGGCTGTCGCTTTCCAGAATCCTCGCCCAACTCTCCTGCAACTGACAAATCCAGATCTCTGCCTGTTGGCGAACAGCGATATCTGAACGGGCAATTTCGGCTCCCAATACCGGTAACGCACAACCGGACTCCGGGTGCTCGACATGGGCCATGCTCAGATAATGCTTCAGGCAACGTTCCAGTCTGTCGCGATCCTGATCAGCCCCCAATCGCTCCAGGCTTTGGCACAACTCGCGCTCGACGATCGAGGCGAACAGTTCGTCCTTCGACGAAAAGTGACTATAGAAAGCGCCGCCACTCAAGCCGATCGCCTTCATCAAGCCGTCGACACCCACCGTGGAAAAACCGGATTTCTTGGCCAACACCGCGCTGCTGCTCAGCAGTTTCTCTTTGGTTTCCAGCTTGTGATTGGCCGAGTAACGCATTGCCTTGCCCTCTGGATTGATCGTCTTGACGCCTGCCAAATCCTAGCATAACGTTCGTTCAGTTAACGATCGTTTAGCAAAGGGATCTACCCATGAATAACAAGAAGGTCGTACTGGTTGTCGGCGCAGGTGATGCCACCGGCGGCGCCATTGCCAAGCGCTTTGCCCAGGAAGGTTTCGTTGCCTGCGTCACTCGTCGCAGCGCGGACAAACTCCAGCCATTGGTTGATGCAATCAAGGCCAATGGCGGTGACGCCCACGGATTTGCTTGTGATGCACGCAAGGAAGAGGACGTGATCGCGCTGGTCGAGCAGATTGAAACCGAGATCGGCTCCATCGAAGCGTTCGTTTTCAACATCGGCGCCAATGTGCCGTGCAGCATTCTCGAAGAAACCGCCCGCAAGTATTTCAAGATCTGGGAAATGGCTTGTTTCTCGGGTTTTCTCAATGCCCGTGAAGTGGCCAAACGGATGGCCAAGCGCCAACGCGGTACGATTCTGTTCACCGGTGCCACCGCCGGCCTGCGCGGGGCGGCGGGGTTTGCAGCGTTCGCCGGCGCCAAGCACGGAATTCGCGCACTGGCTCAAAGCATGGCTCGCGAACTGGGACCGATGAACATTCACGTCGCCCACGTCGTCGTCGACGGCGCCATCGATACCGACTTCATTCGCAACAGTTTTCCGGAAAAGTACGCGACCAAGGAGGAGGACGGCATCCTCAATCCCGAGCACATCGCCGAGAACTATTGGTACTTGCACAGCCAGCCCCGGGACGCCTGGACTTTCGAGCTGGATCTGCGCCCCTGGAACGAACGCTGGTAAGCCCACCTCCCCTACAACAATAAGCAGAGCGCACCGACCATGAGCAAAACCGTGGAGTTCTTTTTCGATCTTGGCAGCCCCGCCACCTACCTGGCCTATACCCAGTTGCCGAAAATCTGCGAGCAGACCGACAGCCAGCTGATCTACAAACCGATGCTGCTGGGTGGGGTCTTCAAAGCCACCGGCAACGCTTCACCGGCGACCATCCCGGCCAAAGGTCGCTACATGTTTCAGGACCTGGACCGCTACGCCAAACGTTACGGCGTGCCACTGAAGTTCAATCCCCACTTTCCTATCAATACCCTGATGCTGATGCGTGCCGTCACGGGTATGCAATTGCGTCATCCCGAACGCTTCCAAGCGTTTATCGATTGCCTGTTCCACGCGCTCTGGGTCGAGGGACGCAGCCTCGATGATCCGGCGACCGTTGCAGCCGTGCTGATGCAAAACGGTTTCGATCCGAACGAAGTACTGGCGCTCACCGCCGACGAGGAAGTCAAAACTGCACTCAAGGACAACACCGAGAATGCGGTCCAACGAGGTGTATTCGGCGCACCAAGCATGTTCGTCGGTGGCCAGTTGTTCTTCGGCCAGGATCGGCTGGACTTCGTCCTTGAAGCCCTGAGTTAGATCTCGATGACCAAGCGACCTTGAGCCGCTCCAGTAGTGAGCAGTTCATGGGCGGCCCCGGCGGTTTGCAATGTGAACTGCCGCGGGTCGAGCAATGGCTTCAGCTTACCGGCCTCAATCAACTGCGCGGCGTCCCGAAGAATCTGTCCGTGATGCTCGCCCCCCTTGCCGGTCCGGCGAATCGTCGCCAATCCACCAGGGTCAAAGCCTTTGTCGACTACATGAGTCAGGCGCTCGAAACAGCGCCTGAACTCCAACCGATCAAATAGCCGCAGTGCGGGTGTTCAGCCACTCAAGGGCCGCGCCATCCAGCAACGGGCTCAAGCGCTCGCGCACCTCGGCGTGGTAAGCGTTAAACCACTGCTTCTCGTCCAAAGTCAGCAGTGATGGCTCCAGGCAGCGGGTGTCGATCGGGCACAGGGTCAGGGTTTCGAATCTCAGGAACTCGCCGAATTCGCTCTTGCCCGCTTCGGTGTTCAACACCAGGTTTTCGATCCGCACACCCCAACGGCCCGGGCGATAAGTACCCGGTTCGATCGACGTGATCATGCCCGGCTGCATCGCAGTTTGCGGTGCAGCGGCGGCCTGATAGGCGATGACTTGCGGGCCTTCGTGCACGTTGAGGAAATAGCCAACACCATGGCCAGTGCCGTGACCGTAGTCGACGCTTTCGGCCCAGATCGGCGCGCGGGCAATCGAATCGAGCAACGGCGAGAGAATGCCACGAGGGAATTGAGCTCGGGACAACGCAATGACGCCTTTAAGCACTCGCGTGCAATCGCGCTTCTGCTCATCTGTCGGCGTACCGACCGGCACCATCCGCGTGATGTCGGTGGTCCCCCCCAGGTATTGACCACCGGAGTCGATCAGCAACAGACCGTCGCCCTCGATCACCGCGTGTTCTTCTTCGGTGGCGTGGTAGTGCGGCATCGCGCCATTGGCATTGAAGGCGGCAATGGTGTTGAAACTGAGCGAAACATACCCCGGACGTCGGGTACGCGCGGCCGTCAGGTGTTCGTCGATGGTCAGTTCGGTGATGCGTTCACAACCCAGCGCCGTATCCAGCCAGGTGAAGAATTCGCACAGCGCCGCGCCGTCCTGCTCCATGGCCTGACGAATGTGCTCGGCATCGGCCAGGCTCTTCTGTGATTTGGCCAGGGTGGTCGGGTTCAGACCTTCGACCAGTTTTACGCCGCTGTTCAGGTTATCCAGCAAACCGGCGGTCACGCGCGCCGGATCGACTTGCAGGCTCGCGCCACTCGGCACGGCACTCAAGGCGTCTGCCACTTCGCTGTAATCGCGCAGCGTCACGCCGTCCTGTTCGAGGACCGCACGCAGCTCGGCATCGACCTTGCTCAGGGCCACGAACAGGGTGGCCTGTTCCTGGCTGATCAAGGCGAAGGAAACGAATACCGGGTTGAACGACACGTCGCCGCCACGCAGGTTGAACAGCCAGGCAATGTCATCGAGGGTGGCGATGAAGTGCCAGTCAGCATCGCGAGCCTTCAAAACCTCACGCAGCTTGGCGAGTTTTTCACCCCGGCTGACGGTCGCCTGAGGCGGCAAATGCTGATAGATCGGCTCATTCGGCAGCGTCGGACGGTCACTCCAGACTTCGCTCAACAGGTCGACGTCGGTGCGCAGACGTGCACCGCGCTCTTCGAGTTTGCCACCCAGTGTACGCGCCGACGCCACGGCCATTACCGCGCCATCCACCGCGACGACGCCGCCTTCAGGGGTTTGTTCGGCGAGCCAGTCCAGCGGGCCTGGCTGGCCCGGTTGCAGCTTGACCAGCTCGATGCCGCTGCCGTTGAGTTCCTTGGTCGCTTGTTCCCAATAACGGCTGTCGGCCCAGACACCGGCAAAGTCCGGGGTAACGATTAGCGTGCCGACCGAACCATGAAAGCCCGACAACCACTGCCGCCCTTGCCAATAGCCCGGCAGGTATTCCGACAGGTGCGGGTCGGCCGACGGCACCAGCAGGGCATGAATGCCCTCCCGGCTCATCAGTTCGCGGGTTTGCGCCAGGCGCTCGGGCACCGATCCATTGATCGAAAGCTGCGTACTCATCATGTCTCCTGCTAATCACTTCATCATTATTGTTGAGTGCCGATCAACGCCGGCACTGTCAGGCCTTATTGCCAGAATGCCGGGGCACTGGCGCAGGCTGCTTTGATCAGTTGCACCGCTTGGTCGATGTCCTGCTCGGTGGTGAACCGGCCGAGACTCAAGCGGATGGTGCGACTCGCCGAGCGGGCGTCATGCCCCAGGGCCAGCAGCACATGGGAAGGCGCATTGCTGGCGGAGTTACAGGCCGAGGTCGCGGAAAACGCGATCGAGCTGCTCAACGCCGCGGAATTGAACTCGCCTTCGTTGAAGGTCAGGCTCAAGGTATGGGGAATGCGCTGGGTCGGGCTGCCATTGAGCCGAACGCCGGGGATGCTCAGCAGTTGCTCGAGCAAGCGTTCGCGCAACCGCACGATCGTGGCTTTTTCTTCCTCGAACGCGGCCGCCGCCAAGGCGAAGGCCACGCCCATGGCGGCGATCTGATGAGTCGCCAGGGTCCCGGAGCGCAAACCACCCTCGTGACCGCCACCGTGAATCTGCGCCTGCAAACGCTGCTGCGCACGCGGGCCGACGTACAGGGCGCCGATGCCTTTGGGGCCGTAAATCTTGTGTGCCGAAAACGACATCAGGTCCACAGGCAATACAGCAAGATCGATCGCGACTTTGCCCGCGCCCTGGGCCGCGTCGACATGGAACAACGCATCACGATCACGCACGATCTGGCCGATGGCCGAGATGTCATTGACCGTGCCCAGTTCGTTGTTGACCTGCATCAGCGACACCAGAAAGGTGTCCTCACGCATCGCCTCGCTGACCGCTTGCGGAGTAATCAGCCCCTCGGCGTCAGGCACCAGATACGTCACGGCAACGCCGGCGTCCTGCAATTGCTTCGCCGTGTCGAGGATGGCTTTATGTTCGATCTGGCTGGTGATGATGTGGCCACCGGACACCCCGCGGGCCTGGGCCACGCCCTTGAGGGCAAGGTTGTTCGATTCGGTCGCGCCGGAGGTCCAGACGATCTGTTCCGCCTGGGCGCCGACCAGCTCGGCGACCTGACGCCGCGCCTGCTCGACCGTTTGCCGGGCCTGTTGGCCGAAGGCATGGGAGCTGGACGCCGGGTTGCCAAAGTTTCCGTTGAAACCCAGACACTCGACCATGACCTTGATGACCCGCTCATCCACCGGCGTGGTGGCGGCATAGTCAAAATACAGAGGACGTTTATTCATAGAAAACTCGCAGAGCATGTTCCGGGATCAGGAGGCTCGTCACTGAAACATCAAAGCGCAGCCTCGTGAGCTGCGCCGATCGTTCAGAGCGTTAGAAATACCTGATCGGAGGCCGTTAAAGAAGAACAACTTCATTTAAAAGTGCGTAGGAACGCTCCTGAAGTCGAGCTTAACAGGCATCGGCCAACCGGTTGAAGCGATGTGTCAGCTAAAGCTCTCGAGCAACAACGGATACAGCGAAGCCACCAACAGCAAGGCCATGCCCCAGTTGAACAGTCGCAACCAGCGACGATCCTTCAACACATTGCGCAACAACGTGCCGCAACCAGCCCAGACGCCGACGCTCGGCAGGTTGATCACGGCAAACACCGCGGCAATCACGATCACATTGGTGAAGTAGCCCTGCATCGGCGTGTAGGTACTGATGGCACCGATGGCCATGATCCAGGCCTTCGGATTGACCCACTGAAACGCCGCCGCACCCAGATAGGTTATCGGTTTGCTGTCGCCCTTTTCACTCTCGGAGACGGGACCTGAATGGGCGATTTTCCACGCCAGGTACAGCAAGTACGCCGCGCCGACGTAACGCAGCACCGTGTAGAGCAATGGATAAGTTTGAAACACGGCGCCCAGGCCGAAACCGACCGCCACGACGAGCACGAAGAAGCCGCAAGTAATGCCCAGCATGTGCGGGATGGTGCGGTGAAAGCCGAAGTTCACACCCGATGCCAGCAACATGGTGTTGTTGGGGCCGGGGGTAATCGAGGTGACGAGGGCAAACAGGGCGAAGCCCAGCAGCAGATCGAGCGAGAGCATGAGCGGCAGTCCAATCAGGGTCAGTCAGGTGTTGACCCTATCGCACGCCCCGGGGGAAACCCATGGACAGTTACGTGAAACTTCGAACGGTACAGTTTGCGATCAGCTTGGACGACCGTGGAGCTGTACAGCACGTTCGGCGTTCATCTCGCCTTGTTTGTCGAAACTGAACGACTTTTGCGGCTGGCCGAGCAATTCGGCTTTTTTCGCATGGTACTCGTCGAAGGACAAACCACGACGATTCAAGGCTTCCAACGCCAGTTCGCGACTTTCTTCAGCGGTGTATGGCCGCAGTTCAGGCGAAACATGGCTGGCACATCCGGCGAGAACGGAGACCGCAAGCAGCAAGAAAGTGGCGAGTAGAGGTTTCATCTGTGGCGTCCTGGTATCTGGGTTCGGGGCAATGAACACAGGCTACTCGCGCCCTTCAATGGGCAGAAATCAACGCTCTCGATAGTGGCTATCGAATTTGGCTAATAACGTTCGGCCTGCGTCATTTATATCTCCAAATGATCTATAAATATTAATTTATGGTCTTTTACGGAATAACAGAGAGCCTCTATAACAGCTCCATCGCCTCCACGCACTGTTGCTCACGCAACTGTTTGCCAGGCAACAGTCATTCAACAAACAGCACTCCAAATCGCACAGCGTTAACTGGCCGATGCGCTGCAAGCCCCGTAAAACGGGGCCTGTATGGATTGGTACAGCTCTTGCTCAAGTCAGTGACTCTTCACTGCTCGCTGAGCAACTGTTTAAAAAGGAACTGATCATGTCGCGTCCATTGAAAGTCGTTGCCCTCTCCGGCGGTACCTGGCGTCCGTCTCGCACCCTGGTGCTGACCCAAGCGCTATTGGCCGAGTTGGCCGAGCAACTGCCGATCGAGAGCAAGCTGATCGAGTTGGGCGACATCGCCCGGCCACTGGGCGCCGCACTGTCCCGCCAGGAATTGAGCGCCGAGATCGAAGCCGAGCTGCAAGCCATCGAGAACGCCGACCTGCTGATCGTCGCCGCGCCGGTTTATCGCGGCTCCTACCCAGGCCTGCTCAAGCATCTGTTCGACCTGATCGACCTCAATGGGCTGATCGACACGCCGGTATTGCTGGCTGCCACCGGTGGCAGCGAACGGCATGCGCTGGTGCTCGATCATCAGTTGCGGCCGCTGTTCAGTTTCTTCCAGGCCCTGACCTTGCCGATTGGCGTCTACGCCACCGAAGCCGATTTTTCCAATTACCAAATAACCAGTGAGCCCTTGAAGGCCCGCATTCGTCTTGCTGCAGAACGCGCTGCGCCGCTGTTTGGCGTGCACCCCAAAAATCTGCTGAAAATCGCTTAAGGATTTCTTCATGGATGTTTTCTGGTTCCTGCCGACCCATGGCGACGGCCATTACCTGGGCACCACGCAAGGCGCGCGCCCGGTGACCCTCAACTACCTCAAACAAGTGGCGCAAGCCGCTGACAGCCTCGGTTATCACGGCGTACTGATTCCTACCGGGCGCTCCTGCGAGGATTCATGGGTGATTGCCTCGGCGTTGGTGCCGTTGACCGAACGCTTGCGTTACCTGGTGGCGATCCGCCCCGGGATCATCTCGCCGACGGTCTCGGCACGCATGGCCGCCACGCTGGATCGACTGTCCAATGGCCGTTTGCTGATTAACGTGGTAACCGGCGGTGATCCGGATGAAAACCGCGGTGACGGCATCTTCCTCGATCACAGCGAACGCTATGAAGTCACCGACGAATTCCTGAAGATCTGGCGCCGCGTGCTGCAAGGCGAATCGGTGGATTTTGAAGGCAAACACCTGCAAGTGCAGAACGCCAAGGCGCTGTATCCGCCGGTGCAGAAACCGTATCCGCCGCTGTACTTCGGCGGATCCTCCGAAGCTGCCCATGAACTCGCAGCAGAGCAGGTTGATGTTTACCTGACCTGGGGCGAACCGCCGGCCGCCGTCGCGGAAAAACTCGCTGATGTGCGTGAGCGTGCGGCGCGAAACGGTCGCACGGTGAAGTTCGGGATTCGTTTGCATGTGATCGTTCGTGAGACGGCCGAGGAGGCCTGGAAAGCGGCGGACAAGCTGATCGAGCACATCAGTGACGAGACCATCGCCGCGGCGCAGAAATCGTTCTCGCGTTTCGACTCCGAAGGCCAGCGACGCATGGCCGCGTTGCATGACGGGCGCCGCGACAACCTGGAAATCTCGCCCAACCTCTGGGCCGGTGTCGGTCTGGTGCGCGGCGGTGCCGGGACGGCGTTGGTCGGTGATCCGCAGCAAGTGGCGGCGCGGATCAAGGAGTACGCGGACCTGGGCATCGAGAGTTTCATCTTCTCTGGCTACCCGCACCTCGAAGAGGCTTATCGCTTTGCCGAGCTGGTGTTCCCGTTGCTGCCCGAGCCGTACGCGAGTCTCGCGGGACGCGGTGTCACCAACCTCACCGGGCCGTTTGGCGAAATGATCGCCAATGACGTACTGCCCACCAAAGCCACGGCCTGACCCGCCCCTTGTAGGAGCGAGGCTTGCCCGCGAAGGCGTTCTGACAGTCGACATTTCTGTTGAATGTGATGGCCTCTTCGCGGGCAAGCCTCGCTCCTACAGAGGTTTTGTGTCGATTTTTATGAGGAACCCCGCGTGACTGCCAAGCCGCAAAGCGCACTGTTATCCCCGTTGCAGACCGCCCGCCAATTGGCCGCCGGGTTTGCCCTGACCGCCGTCGAGCGCGACGAGCGCGGCGGTACGCCCAAGGCCGAACGTGACGCGCTGCGCCACAGCGGTCTGCTCGCGTTAAGCATTCCTGTCCAGTACGGCGGCCTCGGCGCCAGTTGGAGTGACACCCTGGGCATCGTGCGCGAGTTCGCCAAGGTCGACAGTTCGATCGCCCATGTCTTCGGCTTCCATCACCTGATGCTCGCCACCGTGCGCCTGTTCGCCAAGCCCGAGCAGTGGCAACCGTGGTTTGAACAAACCGCGCGCAAGAACTGGTTCTGGGGCAACGCCCTCAACCCGCTGGACACCCGCACCGTGGTGAAAAACCTCGGTGGCTGGCGCGAGTTTTCCGGCAAGAAAAGTTTCTGCTCCGGTGCCAGCGACTCGGAAATGCTGATCGCCTCGGCCGTTGACGAAAGTGCCGGCGGCAAATTGTTGATCGCCGCCATCCCCAGCGGTCGCAGCGGCATCACCCTGCACAATGACTGGAACAACATGGGCCAGCGCCAGACCGACAGCGGCAGCGCGACGTTCGAGCGAGTACGAGTCGAGGAATCGGAACTTCTGCTCGATCCGGGTCCGCTGAGCACACCGTTTGCCTGCCTGCGGCCGTTGATTGCCCAACTGACCTTTACCCACATGTTCCTCGGCATTGCCGAAGGTGCTTTCGAAGAAGCGCGGCATTACACGCTCACCGAAACCCGTCCGTGGCACAAATCCAGCGCGCAGGATGTACGTCAGGATCCGTATGTACTCGGCCATTACGGCGAATTCTGGGTCGCCCTCGAAGGCGTTCGACTGCTGGTGGAACGTGCCGCCGAGTTGCTCGACAAGGCGTGGGCCAAAGGCCCGAATCTCAGCGCCGAAGAACGCGGACAGCTCGCCACCGCCATCGCCACCGCCAAAGTCGCCTCAACACGCAATGGCCTGGAAATCTGTAGTCGTTTGTTTGAAGTCACCGGAGCGCGCTCGACCCATGCCTCCCTGCGACTGGACCGACACTGGCGCAACCTGCGCACGCAGACCCTGCACGACCCGATGGATTACAAACTCCATGAACTGGGTGACTGGGCGCTGAACCAGTCCCTGCCGATCCCGA
Organism: Pseudomonas sp. RT6P73; assembly: GCF_054897715.1. NCBI lineage: Bacteria > Pseudomonadati > Pseudomonadota > Gammaproteobacteria > Pseudomonadales > Pseudomonadaceae > Pseudomonas > Pseudomonas sp. RT6P73. The sequence continues at coordinate 3,804,385 of NZ_JBUBUV010000002.1, forward strand.
CTTTCTATTCATAGCCTTCTATTCAGGGAGCCTGCCTGATGCAACTGCTGACCTTACCGCCCTCGCCCGCTCTGGCCACTTCGATCCGCGCGACCGCGCAGGTGTTCGAAGACCCTAAATCCCAGGCCTTGCTCGCCCACATTCAACAAGTCGCGCCGAGTGAAGCCAGCGTGCTGATCATCGGTGAAACCGGCACCGGCAAGGAGCTGGTGGCCCGACATATCCATAACCTCAGCGCCCGGCGCAACCGACCGTTCGTGGCGGTGAACTGCGGCGCGTTCTCCGAATCCCTGGTCGAGGCCGAGTTGTTCGGCCACGAAAAAGGGGCTTTTACCGGCGCCTTGAGCGCCAAGGCCGGCTGGTTCGAAGAGGCCGATGGCGGCACGTTGTTCCTTGACGAGATCGGCGATTTGCCGATGGCGATTCAAGTCAAGTTGCTGCGCGTGCTGCAAGAGCGTGAAGTGGTGCGCCTCGGTTCGCGCAAGAGCATTCCCATCGACGTGCGGGTGCTGGCGGCGACCAACGTGCAACTGGAAAAAGCCATCAACGCCGGGCATTTTCGCGAGGACTTGTACTACCGCCTCGACGTGGTCAGCCTGGAACTGAGCCCGCTGCGCGACCGTCCCGGCGACATCCTGCCGCTGACCCGACATTTCGTCGAAGCCTACAGCCAGCGCCTGGGTTACGGCACCATCACCATCAGCAAAGAGGCTGAACTGAAACTGCGCAGCTACAGCTGGCCGGGCAACATCCGTGAACTGGAAAACGTGATTCACCACACCCTGCTGATCTGCCGCAACGGCGTGATCGAACGCGATGACCTGCGTTTGTCGAACATGCGTATCGAGCGTCAGGACGATCACCACAGCAACGTCGACGACTCACCGGAAGCCTTGCTCGACCGGGCCTTTCAAAAGCTCTTCGAAGAACAGGCCGGTGCGCTCCACGAGAAAGTCGAAGACGCCTTGTTGCGAGCGGCTTATCGCTTCAGCCATTACAACCAGGTGCACACCGCCGCCCTGCTGGGCTTGAGCCGCAACGTCACGCGCACGCGGCTGATCAAGATCGGCGAACTGGCAGTGAACAAACGCCGGCCCACGGAAAACGTTCAGGGTGAGCGCTTGATGCAGTTGTCGATCTAAGCGCTTACCCCTGATGCACCAGATTGCAGTGCAGCGCATCGTCGTGGCTGCGTTCCAGACTGTGCAGCACCTGGAACGAGCCGAACGTCACGGTCTTCGCCTGATGGGCGCGAATCAGCTGCCAGAAATCCTGCTCGCCGCTTTCAAAGCTCTGAAACGCGGCCTCCCCCGCCTCGCGAGTTTGCCATTGCAGGTAATTGAGCACCCGCCGGCCGTCGTCGCTGGCCTGGATGCTCGCACTCAAGAACCCGCTATAGCCTTGGGCCAGACGTTCAGTCTGCGTTGATAATGCCGACACCAACGCGGGCTGCTGATGGGGTTCGATCTCGAATTCGATCAATTGGGTGAAGCTGCGATTTTTCTCTGGCGCTTGCATGAAGAATCCCCACTGACGTGAAAGCCGGACCTTGCGATCCGAAGGCCTGCAGGGTAAAACCTCAAGTTAACTAGAGGTCAAGAGGCATTTTTAAATGATCACCTCGGAACATCTGCACAAGGAACTCACCGTCGGCCAATTGGCAGCGCGCAGCGGCGTGGCGGTCACGGCGCTGCACTTTTATGAATCCAAGGGGTTGATCAAAAGCAATCGCAATCAGGGCAACCAGCGCCGCTATCCACGGGAAGTGTTGCGGCGGGTGGCGTTGATCAAAGTGGCACAGCGGTTGGGGATTCCGTTGGCGGAGATCGGTGAGGCGCTGAAAGCCTTGCCGGATAACCGCGCGCCGACGGCGACGGACTGGAAGGTGTTGTCGGCGCAGTGGAGTCGGGATCTGGATGAGCGGATCAACCAGCTCGTGCTGCTGCGCGATCGGCTCAATGGCTGCATCGGGTGTGGGTGTTTGTCGATGGAGGCGTGTCCGTTGCGTAATTTTGGCGATGTGCTGGGGGAACAGGGGTCGGGAGCGCAGCTGCTTGAATCGGGGACAGATCCGAAATAGCGGTGCGGCCTTCGCGGGCAAGCCACGCTCCCACAGGTTTTTGTGTTGTTCGCAATTTTTATAAACGACACAAAACCTGTGGGAGCGTGGCTTGCCCGGGAAGGCGTCCTCATGGTCAACAGAAGCTTAGTACCCTGCGCGGTTGATGGCTGAACAGTGGCGCTGCTGCTCGTCGGGCACTCGGTTGGGCAAAAGGCGCTGACCTATAGTTATCCGACCGGAAATCGGCGAAGGAACACCTTCAACTCACAACAACAAGGGAGCACCGCCATGAGCGTCAAACCCATTCCAGAGGGTTATCACAGCATCACACCCTATCTGGGCATTCAGAAAGCGGCCGAAGCCATCGAGTTCTACAAGAAAGCCTTTGGCGCCACCGAAGTCATGCGCCTGTCGATGCCTGATGGCAGCATTGGCCACGCCGAACTGCGCATCGGCGATTGCCCGATCATGCTGGGTACGCCTTGCGATCAGGGGCCGTTGAGCAATCCCGACACGTCGCCCTCCGTGGGGCTACACCTGTATGTGAATGATGTGGACAAGTCTTATAAACAGGCGATTGCAGCGGGCGGCACGGTGGTGTCCGAGGTCAAGGATCAGTTTTATGGCGACCGCTCGGGGACGCTGAAAGATCCCTATGGGCATTTGTGGTTTCTGGCTACGCGCAAGGAGGATTTGACTCAGGAACAGATTGAGCAGCGGGCGAAGGAGATGTTTCAGCAGGGTTGAGTCCTTCGGTGTCTGAGCGGGCCTCTTCGCGGGCAAGCCCGCTCCCACAGGTTTTGTGTTGTTCCTGATATTTGCGAACGACACAAAACCCTGTGGGAGCGGGCTTGCCCGCGAAGAGGCCCTGACAGGCACCGCACACACTTCATGAACAAGCGCACCACGCTTCGCATCTTGTCCCCGGCGCGCAACACTTTCAGGATGCAGGCAACTACAACAAGGACTCGCCCCATGTTCGCCGGATTCCTGAAAGACCAGCGCCACGTCAACGGTGTGGACATTGCCTACCGCATCGGCGGCAGCGGGCCGGGCCTGCTGTTGCTGCACGGTCACCCGCAGACCCACGTCATCTGGCACAAGGTCGCCGAACAACTGGCCGAGCATTTCACCGTGGTCGCCGCCGACTTGCGCGGTTACGGTGACAGCGGCAAACCACCGGCCAATGATCACCATACCCACTACTCCAAACGTGAAATGGCGCGCGACTCCGTCGAGCTGATGAAGTCCCTGGGGTTCGAACAGTTCTCGGTACTGGCCCACGACCGTGGTGCTCGCGTGGCCCATCGTTTGGCACTGGATCACCCCGATACCGTGCAACGCATGGTGCTGCTGGACATCGCCCCGACCCTGTCGATGTATGCGCAAACCAACGAAGCCTTTGCCCGCGCCTATTGGCACTGGTTCTTCTTGATCCGTCCGGCACCGCTGCCGGAAACCCTGATCGAAGCCGACCCCGAAGCCTATCTGCGCAGCGTGATGGGCAGTCGCAGCGCCGGGCTCAAACCGTTCACGCCCGAGGCCTTCGGCGAATACCTGCGCTGCCTGAAACTGCCGGGCACCGCACGCGGCATCTGCGAGGACTACCGCGCCAGCGCCAGCATCGATCTGGAACATGACCGCGCCGATATCAAGGCCGGTCATTATCTGCACCTGCCGTTGCTGGTCCTGTGGGGCGCCGAAGGGACGGTCGGGCGCTGTTTCGCGCCGCTCAAGGAATGGCAACACGTCGCCACCGACGTCCGTGGCAAAGCCCTGCCCGCCGGCCATTACATCGCCGAAGAAGCCCCCGAACTGCTGCTCGCCGAAGTGCTGGGTTTCCTGCGCTGATCGCTGCGTCTCGCTGCTATGCTGGCGGCTAATGCCGCCAGTGTTCGTTCTGCCATGACCACCAAGAAAGACACCGTGCCCCTACCCGAAGACCTGCGTGTACTCCTCACCGTGATCCGCAAGAGCGGTTTTGCCGCCGCTGCCGATGAGCTGGGCCTGTCGCCCGCCTATGTCAGCAAGCGCATCCAGATTCTCGAAACCACCCTCGGCACCCGTCTGCTCCATCGCACCAGTCGCCGCATCGCCCTGACCGAGGACGGTGAACGGGTCCAGCGCTGGGCGCTGCGCATTCTCGATGACTTCCAGCAACTGCACGACGAACTCTCCGACGCCCACGACAGCCCTCGCGGGCGCCTGCATTTGTGCACGAGTTTCGGCTTCGGCCGCATTCATGTGGCGCCGGCCCTCTCGTTATTGGCCGAGCGCTACCCGGACCTGGAGATTCGCCTCGACCTGTTCGATCGGGTGGTGGACATCGTCAGTGAAGGCTTTGATCTGGAGATCCGTGTCGGCGATGACATTCCCGGCCAGCACATTGGCCGGCAGTTGGTGAGTAATCGGCGGGTGCTGTGCGCGGCCCCGGCCTATCTGCAACGCCGGGGCACGCCGAAACTGCTGAGCGATCTGGAGCAACACGACTGCCTGGTGCTCAAGGAGCGCGACAACGCGTTCGGCGTCTGGAACCTGGAACGCGATGGCATTCTGGAGAGCGTGCGGGTCAGTGGGCCGTTGTCGTCCAACAGCGGGGAGATTGTCCTGCAGTGGGCCCTGGATGGGCGCGGGGTGTTGCTGCGCTCGTTGTGGGATGTGAAGCCGTTGCTGGAACAAGGGCGACTGGTGCAGTTGCTGCCCGAATACACCCAGAGCGCCAACGTCTGGGCGGTGTACCCGACGCGGCTGGCGTATTCGGGGAAGCTGCGGGCGTGTGTGGAGTTTTTGCAGGAGCATTTCAAAGGGTTGTCGGTTTGATTGGTTGTGTCAGGGCGGGCCCCTTCGCGGGCAAGCCTCGCTCCTACAGGGTCAGCGGTGATCCTGTAGGAGCGAGGCTTGCCCGCGAAGGCGATTTCAGCTCAGCCAAGGGTTGGCGGCTAGGTGATTGCGTTCGAAGGTTTTGATTTGCTCGCTGCGCTGCAGGGTGCTGCCGATGGCGTCGAGGCCGAGGAGCAAAGCGGTTTTGCGCAAGGTGTCGATCTCGAACGGGATGAAACGACCGTCGTAGAGCCGAATCTCTTGAGCTTCCAGATCAACATTGATCAGCGCGCTGTCCGGCTCACTGAACACTTGCCCAAGCCGCTGTAGCACCGCCTCATCGAGAGTAATCAGCAACACCCCATTGCGCTGGCAGTTGTCATAGAAAATCCCGGCAAAGCTACTGCCGATCAGCGCCCGAATCCCCATCTGCTTCAAGCCCCACACCGCATGCTCGCGGCTCGACCCGCAGCCAAAGTTCGGCCCGACCACCATGAAACTTGCGCCCTGCCATGCCGGTTTGTTCAGCACAAACTCAGGATTAAGCGACCCATCCGGCAAGAACCGCAGGTCAAAAAACAAACCACGATCCAGCCCAGCGCGGTCGATGCCCTTGAGAAACTGCTTGGGCATGATCACGTCGGTGTCGATATTGGCCGCGAGCATCGGTGCGGCCTTGCCGGTGACCTGAGTAAAGGGTTGCAAGCTCATGCGCGGTCTCCAAAGTGACGGATGTCGGTCAAGCGGCCGGTGATCGCCGCGGCGGCGACCATGGCCGGGCTCATCAGGTGCGTGCGTGCGCCCGCGCCCTGACGGCCTTCGAAATTGCGGTTGGTGCTGGAGGCGCAGCGGTCGCCCGGCGCCAACACGTCGTCGTTCATCGCCAGGCACATCGAGCAGCCGGACTGCCGCCACTCGAACCCGGCCTCGATAAAGATCGCCGCCAGGCCTTCGGCTTCAGCCTGATTTCGCACTTCGGTGGAGCCCGGCACGATCATCGCCCGCACGTGCCCGGCGACGTGTTTGCCCCGCACCACGCTGGCGGCATCGCGCAGGTCCTCGATGCGCGCGTTGGTGCAGGAGCCGATAAAGGCGTGGCTGATGACGATGTCGCTGAGCGGCATACCCGCTTCGAGGCCCATGTAATTCAGGGCACGGCGCATGTCCTGACGCAGGATCAGGTCGCTGATGTCTTGCGGGTCTGGCACGCACGCGCCGATTGGGGAGGCCTGGTCCGGGCTGGTGCCCCACGTCACCATCGGTTCCAGGGTGCTGGCGTCCACCCGAACTTCACGGTCGAAATGCGCGTCCGCGTCGCTGTGCAAGGCGCGCCATTTCTCGACCGCTTGCTCCCACAACTCGCCTTTGGGTGCGCGGGGTTTGCCCTTGAGGTAGGCGAAGACTTTCTCGTCCGGGGCCATGAATGCGCCTCGCGCCCCGGCCTCGACGGCCATATTGCAGATGGTCATGCGCGCTTCGACACTCAAGGCATCGATGGTCGAACCGCAAAACTCGATGGCGTACCCGGTAGCGCCCGACGCGCCGATCTGGCCGATCAGCGCCATGATCACGTCTTTGGACGTCAGCCTCGGCGCCAACTCGCCATCCACCGTCACGCGCATGCTTTTCAGGCGTTTGTAGACCAGGGTCTGGGACGCCAGCAGGTGCTCGATTTCCGAAGTGCCGATGCCGAAACCGAACGCACCGAGGGCGCCATAGGTGGTGGTGTGGCTGTCGCCAGCGGCGATCACCATGCCCGGCAGAATGAAGCCCTGCTCCGGCGCAATAACGTGTTCGATGCCTTGCCGTTTATTGAGGATGTCGAGCAACTCGATACCGAAGTCCCGACAGTTTTCCGCCAGGTACGACACTTGCCGCGCGCCACCGGGGTCCGGCATCGCGGCAACGCGCACCGGGGCGGTGGGGTTGACGTGATCGACCACCGCCAACGCGGTTCCGGCACGCCAGACCCCGCGCTTGGCCTCGCGTAATCCGCTGAATGCCTGGGGGCTGGTGTATTCGTTGATGACCTGGCGATCGATGTACAACAGGACGTGGCCCTGGTCATCGAGGCGACACACCGTGTGGGAATCGATGTGTTTGTCATAGAGGGTTCTTGCTGGCGTCATGGAGGGGCTCGCTCAGGCTCGCGGGTGAAAGGCGTCTGAGCTCCATCTTAGGGAGTGGGCCATCGCCATCAATGGCCGGACAGTGATCCCGTGAACCATGGTTCGTGTTGGATCGGTACACCCGCTGCCCCACGTGCATACAAATCCCCTGTAGGAGTGAGCCTGCTCGCGATAGCGGTGGTTCAGCCAACATCAACGTGACTGACACACCGCTATCGCGAGCAGGCTCACTCCTACAGGGGTTATGGGTTGGCGGGAACGCGAAACATTTACTTTCATATGCCGCTTCGGGATTTCCGATCCTCATCCGTCCTATATAGATGCAGTCAGTCCGCGTAGGCAAAAGCCAAGGGCCGGCCTTTCATGGACCTCATCGCTGGGAAGCCCGCAGCAGAGGCCCTCTCATCGATACAAGACCTTTAATCATGTCGAAGAAATCCCGCTCAAAACTCTGGTTTCTGGTCCATAGCTGGCTGGCATTGCCGATCTGGTTTTTCGTGCTGATCGTCTGTGTCACCGGCACGCTGGCGGTGGTCAGTCAGGAAATCGTCTGGCTGGCCAACCCGCAAATGCGCGCCAGCCAACCCACGGACGATGCGCCGCTGCTCAGTTATGACCAGATCATCGCCGCCATCAAGAAGGCGGAACCGAACACGCTGGTCGAGGCCATCAGCCGGCCCGACGAGTCGCACTTCGCGCTCGATGTCAGTGTCAGCTACCCCGATGGTCGCTCGTTGACGGTATACGTCAACCCGTACACCGGCGTGATTCAGGGCACCGCGCCGCAATTCAATTTTCAGGCCTTCACCCGTGCATTGCATGGCTGGTGGCTGGTGCCGTTCACCAACGGTTACAGCTGGGGCTGGTACCTGGTGTCGTTCCTGAGCCTGCCCTTGCTGGCGTCGCTGGTGACCGGGCTGGTGGTCTATAAACGTTTCTGGAAGGGTTTCTTGCGACCGACGTTGCGCATCCGTCATGGCGCGCGGATTTTCTGGGGCGACTTTCACCGCCTCAGCGGCATCTGGTCGATCTGGTTCATCGCGGTGATTTCGATCACCAGCACCTGGTTCCTGATTCAAGCCTTCCTGTTCGATAACCAGGTGTCGATTTCCACCGCGCCCGTGACGCTCGTGGTCCCGCGTGAGAGCGTGCCGGTGAGCACCGATGGCTCGCCCGCGCCGATGATCAGTCTGGAAGCCGCGATTGCGCAGGCCAAGGAACGCATCCCCGGCCTGGAAGACAGCTTCGTCAGCATGCCCGCCAATGCCTACAGCTACCTGACGGTGGGCGGTCGCAGTTGGTATCCCTTGATGTTCCAGACCGCCGAGATCAACCCCTACACCGGCGATATCGCCGCCACCCGCCTGCTGTCGGACCGTTCCGGCCTGGAGTTGGTGACCGAATCCATGCGGCCGTTGCACACCGGTGATTTCGGCGGCATCTGGATCAAGCTGATCTGGTTCTTCTTCGGTTGGATCCTGAGCATGATGGTGCTCAGCGGCCTGCTGATCTGGACCAAGCGCACCGCCCTGGCCACGGCCAACGCCCTCAAGCGCAAAGACAAACGCCCGCGCACCGCCGCCGTCACAAGCCGTGAAACCACGGAGGTCAGCCAATGAGCCTGTTCGCCGCCGACAAACCGGCCTCGAAACTAAGCCGCTTCTGGCACAAATGGCGCTTCCACATCAACGTCCTGCTGTTGCTGGTGCCGCTGGGGTTCATGCCCAAGTACTTCGCCGACGCGGCACTGTTTCGCGGCGACACCGGCCTCGGCGAGCGAGAAATCGGTGAAGTGAAGGTCGGGCCCTGGAGCCTGCGCCTCGCCGAATTGCGCAACGAACCACCGACCCTCGATGGCCCGGCCGGCTACATGAAGAACTTCAACGCCGCGCTGTGCGACAGCTGTCGAGATCAGGTCAAGGCGACGTACCTGCGCATCGGCAAACCCCGCAGCCTGCGCGCCGCCGGGGTGATTTTCTTCGGCACGCCGTACCGCATGGGCGCCATGCTGCCGATCCCGGACAAGACCAAAGCCGACGCCGAACTGTGGATCACCATGGAAGGCTGGGACGGCGCGATGCATCAAGCGTCGATCCCGCTGAGCCAGGCATCCCCCGCCACCCTCGCGTGGCTGAACAAACAAGGAGGCAAACCATGACGCTACGTTCTCTAAACGCGGCTTTGCTGGTGTTCTGCGCCGGTTTCAGCGCCAGCGCCCTGGCCCACAACCCGATGTGCGAATGCAAAGCCATCGACGCCGAACAAATCCAGTGCACGGGCGGCTTCTCCGACGGCAGTGGCGCGCCGGGGGTGACGCTGGACGTGATCGGCTACGACGAAACTATCCTCGTGCCGGGCAAGCTCGGCGCCGATTCGACCCTGACCTTCAAGAAGCCCGGTGCCGAATTCTACGTGCTGTTCGACGCCGGCCCCGGCCACGTTGTCGAGATCGACCAAGCGGACATCGAAGCCCCATGAGTACGCCTACAACGCACGTCGTCCGCCCGGCCGGTGCCGGCCATGAAACCCTGTATGTGTTGCTGTTGTGCCTGATGATCCTGGCGGTGGCCGGTTCGGTGGTTGCCTGGCGCCATGAGTCCCAGGAAGTCAGCAGCGTTAACAGCCATCAACTGGATGCCCGTCGTGATCTGAGCGCATCCGAGCAAGGGATCTACGCCGACCTGCGGGTGACGCTGGACGAGATTCATCTGCTGCGCCAGGAACAACAGGCGCTGCCGACACCGGCAACGCTTGCCGATGAAGGCTTTGCACCGTTTGCCCAGGACGCCAGTTCCGTCAGCCGTGGCGGCCATGCGTGGCAGTTGCTCGACGCCAAGGCTTACTTCGGTCAGAGCCAGACGCCCGCCGTGGCCGGTTCGTTTCTGATGCGCCTGACTGCCAACGACGATGCGCCGGACGTCTGGCTCAACCGCGGCAAAGCCCTCGCGGCCCCGACTGATCTCACTGACGCCGCGCTCGAAAGCGCCGGCTGGCAGCAGATCGTCGCGCAATTCGATGCCGGCGTGACCCGCCAGCACCGGCACTGAACCCTCGCCTTCACCCGAGAGAAGACCGCTTTCCCATGCCTATTTCATCTCAACGCTCATTCCTGCGCCCGCTGCTGGTCGGCCTGCTTACCCTGCTGTTGACGCCACTGGCCAGCGCCGAGGAAGGCAAGCGCCTGCGCATCGGCATCACCCTGCACCCTTATTACAGCTACGTGGCCAACATCGTCGGTGACAAGGCCGAAGTGGTGCCGCTGATTCCGGCCGGTTTCAACCCGCACGCCTACGAGCCCCGCGCCGAGGACATCAAGCGCATCAGCGGGCTCGACGTGATCGTGCTCAACGGCGTCGGTCATGACGACTTCGCCGACCGCATGATTGCCGCCAGCGAAACGCCGAACGTCCCGGTCATCGAAGCCAACGAAAACGTGCCGCTGCTGGCCGCCACCGGTGTTGCCGCGCGCGGTGCCGGCAAGGTCGTGAACCCGCACACGTTCCTGTCGATCAGCGCCTCGATTGCCCAGGTCAACAACATCGCCCGTGAACTGGGCAAGCTCGACCCGGCCAATGCCAAGACCTACACCCAGAACGCCCGCGCCTATGGCAAACGCCTGCGGCAGATGCGCGCCGATGCCCTGGCGAAACTGACCCAGGCGCCGAACGCCGAACTGCGGGTGGCCACGGTTCACGCGGCCTATGACTACCTGCTGCGTGAATTCGGCCTGGAAGTGACGGCCGTGGTCGAGCCGGCCCACGGTATCGAGCCAAGCCCGAGCCAGTTGAAGAAGACTATTGATCAACTGCGGGAACTGGACGTGAAGGTGATCTTCTCGGAGATGGATTTCCCGTCCTCCTATGTCGACACCATCCAGCGTGAATCCGGGGTGAAGCTGTATCCGCTGTCGCACATTTCCTATGGTGAATACACCGCCGACAAGTATGAAAAGGAAATGACCGGCAACCTCAATACGGTGGTCCGGGCGATTCAGGAGTCGGGGAAATGACGGCTAAAGAAACACTCAGCGAAACCCCTGTAGGAGCGAGCCTGCTCGCGAAGAGGGAGTGTCAGTCGACATCGATGTTGACTGACCCAGCGCTATCGCGAGCAGGCTCACTCCTACAGGGTTCGGGGCCGACGCTGGATTTTGCGCAGGTCAGCTTGACGCTGGGGCGCACTATGATCCTCGACAACGTGACGTTCCAGGTTCAGCCCGGCAGTGTGCATGCGCTGGTCGGCCCCAACGGTGGTGGCAAGAGCTCGCTGATCAAGACGCTGCTCGGACAGATGCCGCATCAGGGCCGTTTGAGCCTGCAATGGCCCGGCACACCCGGGACCATCGGCTACGTGCCTCAGGCGCTGGAGTTCGATCGCGGCCTGCCGATGACCGTCGACGATTTCATGGCCGCGATGTGTCAGCGCCGTCCCGCGTTCCTCGGTTTGAGCAAGCACTACGCCGCCGCGATTGGCGAATCCCTGGAACGGGTCGGCATGCAGGACAAGCGCAAGCGCCGCATGGGCGCGTTATCCGGCGGTGAGCGTCAGCGTGTGTTGCTCGCTCAGGGGCTGATCCCGGCACCGCAGTTGCTGGTGCTCGACGAACCGATGTCGGCCCTCGATGAAGCCGGTATCCAGGTGTTCGAACGGCTGCTCGGCGACTGGCGCCAGAGCGGCATCACCGTGTTGTGGATCGAGCATGATCTGGAGGCGGTCGGACGTCTGGCGGACCACGTCACCGGGCTCAATCGCCGAGTGCTGTTCGATGCCACGCCCAAGGAAGCATTGACGCCGGAGCGCTTGCTGACCCTGTTCTCGACCCATCCCCGGAGCGCTGCCTGATGAGTTATGAAGCCTTTCGTTTGATGGTCCAGGGCTGGGCGTCTTCGGGTTACCTGCCCGAAGCGTTGGCCTACGGATTTGTGGTCAACGCGCTGCTTGCCGGTTTGCTGATCGGCCCGGTGCTGGGCGGTCTGGGCACGCTGGTAGTGGTCAAGCGCTTCGCGTTTTTCTCCGAAGCGGTGGGGCACGCGGCCTTGACCGGCGTGGCCATCGGCATCCTGCTCGGCGAACCGTACACCGGGCCTTACGGCAGCCTGTTCGGTTACTGCCTGCTGTTCGGCATCCTGCTTAACTACCTGCGCAACCGCACGGGATTGGCGCCGGATACGTTGATCGGCGTGTTTCTCTCGGTGTCGCTGGCGCTGGGCGCGAGCCTGCTGCTGATCCTGGCGGGCAAGATCAACGTGCACATCCTCGAAAACGTGCTGTTCGGTTCGGTGCTGACGGTCAACGGTAATGACCTGCTGGTGCTGGCCATCGTCGGCTCGCTGGTCATGGCGCTGGCCTTGCCACTGTACAACCGCATCATGCTGGCCAGTTTCAACCCGCAACTGGCGGCGGTACGCGGTGTGGCGGTGAAGACCCTGGATTATCTGTTTGTGATTCTGGTGACCCTGATCACCGTGGCCGCGGTGAAAGTCATCGGCGCGATTCTGGTCGGTGCGCTGCTGGTGATTCCAGCCGCAGCAGCACGCTTGCTCAGCCAATCGCTGAAGGGCTTCTTCTGGTGTTCGGTGCTGATCGCCACGGTCAGCACGCTGTGCGGGATCCTCGCGCCGATCGTCTTCGACCTGCCAATTCCGTCCGGTGCCGCAATCATTCTGGTCGCCGGTATCGCTTTTGCTCTGGCCGCGATTGCGCGTGGCGTTGTCCCAAGTCTGAAAGGGAATCTCGGATAAATGACTTTTTCTCTGCGTCAATTGACCCTGGCCGTGGCCCTGTGTGGCCTGGTCACTACCAGCTTTGCGGCGGACACAAAACCACTGCGCGTGCTGGCGTCCTTGCCCATCACTTACGGGCTGGGCGAAGTTCTGCTCAAGGGCACCGACGTCAGCCTTGAGCGAGCTGCGCCGGCGAACCTGCCGGGCAGCCGTCAGACTGCGTACTTCACCGGCCGTGGCGCTCCGGCGCTGGCCAAACTGGCAACCGACGCCGATGCGGTGATCGGTCTGCGTTCGCTGTGGGCGGATGATCCGCTGTACCCGATTTCCCGGCGCAGCAACATCCGTATCATCGAAGTCGATGCCGCCCGCCCGGTGGACGGCGCCCTGCCCGGCATCGCCGTGCAGCCGGGCAACAAGGTCGACGGGTTGAACAGTCAGCCGTGGTTTTCCAGCAACAACATGGGGCGGATGGCGGATGTGATGGCGGCAGATCTGGTGCGCCTGGCGCCAGAGGCGAAGCCTGCGATCGAGGCTAACCTGGCGGCGTTGAAGCAGCGGTTGCTCAAGCTCAGCGCGGACAGCGAAGCACGCCTGGCCAGTGCCGACAACCTTAGTGTGATGAGCCTGAGCGATCACTTCGTCTACCTGATCGGCGGGCTGAATCTGGAGCTGGTTGGCCTCGATGCGCGGCCGGATGCCGAGTGGACACCGGAAGCGCTGAAGCAATTGGGCGCGACGCTGAAGGACAATGATGTGGCGGTGGTGTTGCATCATCGACAGCCGTCGGATGCGGTGAAAGCGATGATTGCCGAGGCTGGCAGCCGGTTGGTGGTGTTGAGTGTGGACGCGGCGGATCCGGTGGCGGAGCTGGAAGGGAATGTGGATTTGCTGATCAAGGGGTTGAGTGGCGCGTAACCTCAGTTACACCGCGTCATCGTTCTTCGCGGGCAAGCCTCGCTCCTACAGGTTCGGTGATCTGTAGGAGCGAGGCTTGCCCGCGAAGGCGGCCTGACAGGCAACACAAATCCCGGACCAAAAAAAGCCCGCTGACTGTTAACAGTCCAGCGGGCTTTTTTTACGCCGTGACTTAATTCGCCACTGCCGCCTGCTCGTCCATCTTCTGACGCAAGCTCAACGGGCGCATATCGGTCCAGGTTTCTTCGATGTAGGCCAGGCATTCCTTTTTCAGACCGCTCTTGCCCACGGTGCGCCAGCCCGCAGGCACGGCTTTGTAGTCGGGCCAGATCGAGTATTGCTCTTCGTGGTTGACCACGACCTGAAAGAGGATGTCCTCGCGGTCGAATACTGACGTCATGGTGTTTCTCCATCGCTGTAGGGTGGGCTGCACTGCGTGCGCAGCCGGTATGTAGAAGGAACGTTCTGCAGTTCGAAAAATTTAGAGGCTGGCAGTGGCAGCGGCCATGGCCCGGCCGAAAATCTCGGCCACCCGATCGATTTCCGCGGCGGTAATCACCAGCGGCGGTAGGAAGCGCACCACGCCGCCATGACGGCCGCCCAGCTCAAGAATCAGCCCACGCTTGAGGCATTCACGCTGCACCAGCGGCGCCAGGCGACCGAAGATCGGTGGATGACCCAATGCATCGGGCGCGCCCGTCGGATCGACCAGCTCAACGCCAAGCATCAAGCCGCGACCACGAATATCGCCCAGTTGCGGGAAGTCCCGCTGCAGGATGCGCAGGTGTTCGCTCAAGCGTTCGCCCATGTCGGCGGCGTGCTCGCAGACTTTGTGTTCGGTCAGGTAACGCATCACCGCAGAACCTGCGGCCATGGCCATCTGATTACCGCGGAAGGTCCCGGCATGGGCGCCCGGCAGCCAGGTGTCGAGCCAGTCGCGATAGACCACCACCGCCAGCGGCAGGCTGCCGCCGATAGCTTTGGACATCACCACCACGTCCGGAATGATCCCGGCGTGCTCGAACGCGAACATCTTGCCAGTGCGGGCGAAACCGCTCTGGATTTCATCGACGATCAGCGCCACGCCGGCCTTTTCGGTGATGCGTCGCAGGCCGCGCAACCAATCGAGATCGGCCGGGATCACTCCGCCCTCACCTTGCACTGCCTCGACAATCACTGCCGCCGGCAATTGCACGCCGGCCTCCGGATCATTCAACAGGTTTTCCAGGTAGCTGAGGTTGACCTTCACCCCTTGCGCGCCGCCGAGCCCGAACGGGCAGCGGTAATCGTAGGGATACGGCATGAACTGCACGCCGTTGCTGAGCAAGGCACCCAACGGCTTTTTCGGCCCCAGGCTGCCCATCAGGCTCAACGCGCCTTGGCTCATGCCGTGATAACCGCCCTGGAACGACAGCACAGTGCTGCGTCCGGTGGCGGTGCGCACCAGTTTCAGCGCGGCTTCCACCGCGTCGGTGCCGGTCGGGCCGCAGAACTGGATCTTCGCTTCCGCAGCCAAGGCCGCTGGCAGCAGACCGAACAGGTCCTGGACGAACTGATCCTTGACCGGCGTGGTCAGGTCGAGAGTGTGCAGCGGCAGTTCATCGGTCAGCACTTGCTGGATCGCTTCGATCACCACCGGATGGTTATGCCCCAGGGCCAATGTCCCGGCGCCGGCCAGGCAGTCGATGAAACGGCGGCCTTCGACGTCTTCGACATAAATACCCTTGGCGCGCTTGAGCGCCAGGGGAATGCGCCGCGGGTAGCTGCGGGCATTCGACTCCTGCTGGTTTTGACGGGCCAGCAACGGCGATTCGTTGAACTGATACAGCGTCTCGGCCGGCGCCGGAGTGATCCGGGCCGACTGATCTTCCATAAGGCTGGTAGCGACTGACATCTCTCGACCCCTCAATAAGGTTTTCCTGTTCTGGAAACGCTTCAGGGCGCCGAGGATTTAGACCCTCGATCAGCTTTCTATGAAGGCGGTGTCAGTGCTTTGTGCATGGGGATGGCGTGGAGCCCGGCCACGGAGAATATTTCGGCGCAGGGCCGGTAACCCAAATGACGGTAAAAGGCCTCGCTGGTGCGGGTGCTGTTGAGTCGAGCCTGAGCCAGCCCCAAGCCTTTCAACCAGCCTTCGAGGTCGCGAACCAGCGCCTCTCCGGCACCGCGACGAAACCATTCCGGCTGCACGTAGCAGAACGCGACCTTGCCGCTGATTGCCGCCATCGCGACACCGACCGGTTTGTCCTGCAACAGGGCGATGTTCAGGTACAACCGTTGGTCGGTCAGCCAGGGTTGCACGTGTTCGATGGTTTTGTTGTGGGTCCAGGTGGCAACGGTTCGCGGGTCGTTGCGATGGTCGAGCGCGCAGCCCACACGAATGGAACGCTCGACGATCCGGCTGATGATACCGGCGTCGGCGGGGGTTGCCTTGCAGATGTGAATCGATGCATCCATGGCGCTGTTACCTCAATCCATTGAGAAAAAGCTGCCGGGGACGATAGCGCCATGGCGAGTGGGTGGCTAATGGAGAGACGTTACATTTGGTGTGCCTGCAGAATTCCCCCCTCACCCCAACCCTCCCGAAACGTCGGACCGCCCCAAAGGGGCGAGGGAGCTGACCGAGGTGTTAATTCGAGCTACATCGACCTGCAATATCGAATCGAACTCAGGATTTGAAAAGCCCAGAGAACGACTCCCTTTCCCCTCTCCCCCGTGGGGAGAGGGCTGGGGTGAGGGGTGGATTTTGAAGTTCACACCGGCTGCAAAGGCATCGTCAACTCAACCCGCAACCCATCCGGGCGGCTGTCGAAATGCAGGGTGCAGCCGCAGCGCTGAACAATCGCCTGGACAATCGCCAGGCCCAATCCACAGCCAGTGCTCTGGCCGTGGCGCCAGAAGCGTTGGGTCAGGTGTTGCAGGTCGTCTTCGGCAATGCCCGGGCCGTGGTCGCGGACCAGAAAGCGCGCACGACTGCCGGTGGTTTCCAGGCTCAGTTCCACCGCCCCATCGCCCGGGGTATGGCGCAGGGCGTTGTCCAGCAGATTGCGCAATGCGGCGATCGACAGCACCGCGGGCATCTGCACCGGTGCATCGGAGAATTTCGCCGGCATTTGCAACTTGATCCGCCGCCGATCACCGCTGGCAGCATCCTGAATCGCCAGTTTCGCCACTTGCTCTGCGCTGCATTGCACGCCGTCATCGAACGACAGACTGCCCTCAACCCGCGCCAGCAGCAGCAATTGCTCCAGCGTGCGGTGCATGCGGTCGGCACCTTCTTCGGCCCGGGCCAGGGACTGATCCCGGGCCGCACCCTCGGTCATGCGCGCCACTTGCAGGTGAGTTTTGATCGCCGTCAGCGGGCTGCGCAATTCGTGGGCCGCGTCGCCGGTCAGGCGGCGTTCGCGCTCGATGGTTTTGCCGATGCGCTGGAACAGCTGATTCTGGGTGTCCAGCAACGGTTGAAGTTCGCTGGGCAGCGGCTGAATTTGCAAGGGTTCAAGAGAGTCGGCACTGCGGCGCATCAAGGCATCGCGCATCCGGTTCAGCGGCGCCAGCCCCTGGCCGATCCCCAGCCACAACAGGCACAGGCAACCGAGCAGCGCCACGCCCACAGGCACCGAGGCGGCCAGCAGGATCGACATGTTCAGCGCCTCGCGTTCGATTTGCCGATCGGCGGTGGTGATACGCAAATCACCGCGAGCCAGGGTGAAGCTGCGCCAGGGTGCACCGTCGATCATCTGATCGTGAAAGCCCATTTTCTCGGCTTCCAGGGTTTGTTGCGGGTCGGTGTGGCTGCGGGCGAGGATTTCGCCGCGCAACGAGCTGACCTGGCAGGCCATGCCACCAGGAATATTAAGCTGTTCAGCGCTGAAATGGGTGCCCTCGCCCTTGCTTGGCAACGCCGGCAATTGCTCCATCAGGCCGGCGACCATGCGCGCCGATGCCACCAGCCGCTGGTCGAGGGAAAACATCATTTGGTTGCGCAGGTCGCTGAGCATCCAGGCCGCCGCCAGGGCCCAGATCAGCGCAAAAGCGGCGCCGAGCGTCAGGCTCAGGCGCAAACGCAGGCTCATCACTTTTTCAATTCCTCTCCACCATCGGCCGGCCCCAGGCGATAACCCAGGCCGCGCACGGTCTCGACAATGCCATTGCCGAGTTTGCGCCGCAGGTGATGGATATGCACGTTGAGGGCGTTGCTTTCCAGTTCGTCATTGAAACCGTAGACGCTGTCCTTCAGTTGCTCGGTGGACAGCACCCGGCCACGGTTATGCAACAAGGCCTGCAACAGCGACTGTTCACGCCGCGAAAGGTCGACTGACTGACCGCTGAGCATGGTTTCGCGGCTGCTCGGGTCGTAGGTCAGACGGCCGTGTTCGATCAGATTGACGCTACGCCCCGCCACTCGTCGCAACAAAGTGTGCAGACGCGCGGCGAGTTCACGCAGGTCGAACGGCTTGAGCAGGTAATCGTCGGCGCCGGCCTGCAAGCCGTCAACGCGGTCGGTGACCGAGTCCCGCGCCGTGAGGATCAGCACCGGAATCTCCAGACCACTGGAACGCAACTGCTGCAACAGCTTCAGGCCATCCTCATCCGGAAGGCCAAGGTCGAGCACCATGACGTCGAACTCAGCCACCTTGAGCATCGCCCGGGCAGCCGACGCGGTAGCGACGTGCTCCACCGTCAGACCCTGGGCCGTAAGGCCGGCGACTATGCCGCTGGCGATCAGCTCATCGTCTTCGCAGACAAGTACATGCATGGTGAGCCCCGTAGAAAAAAGGTGATTAAGCCGTTGGCCGATTAAGCGGACATTATGCCGCAAGCGCCATGGCCACAAGGGCGTCGCGGTTAATCATCGGTTAATCGCCGCCTCCCATTGTGCACCTCACTTGCACAGGGATAAGGCTTACCCATGCGTCGACTGTTTTTGTTTTTTGTTCTCTTGATCTCGGGTGTGGCCCAGGCAGGGATCAATCCGTTCAATACCAAACCTGAATTCCTGCCGGTGGAAAAAGCCTTTGTCTTTACCTCCGAGCGCCTTGAATCGGGTGAAACACAGCTTTATTGGCAGATTACCAATGGTTATTACCTTTATCAGAAACGCCTGAAATTCGAAGGTTTGCCCCCGGAGCAGCATCCGGTATTGCCTGAAGGCGAATCGCACAGTGATGAGTTCTTCGGCGAACAGCAGATTTATCGCCAAGGCCTGGAGCTGAAGATTCCGGCGGGCGCCACCGGTCAGATCAAAATCGGCTTCCAGGGCTGTGCCGATGCCGGTCTGTGTTATCCGCCGCAAACCCAGGTCGTGGATCTGGGCGGCAGCGCCGCGATCGCCACCAACGAAGCACTGGACCAGGCCCTGGCCAGCGGCCTGCAACAACGGGCGCTGGGCTGGAGCTTGCTGGTGTTCTTTGGTCTGGGTCTGTTGCTGGCCTTCACCCCTTGCTCGTTGCCGATGCTGCCGATCCTGGCCGGGTTGATTGTTGGCAGTGGGGCCACGCCCAAACGCGGTTTCGCCTTGGCCACCAGCTACGTGGTGAGCATGGCGCTGGTGTATGCGGCAATGGGCGTGCTGGCTGCGCTGCTCGGTGCCAACCTTCAGGCACTGTTGCAGAACCCGTGGTTGCTGGGCAGCTTCGCGGCGATGTTTGTCCTGCTGGCGTTACCGATGTTCGGTTTCTTCGAGCTGCAACTGCCGGTGGCGGTGCGTGATCGGCTGGAAAATGTGTCGCGCAATCAACGCGGCGGCAGCCTGATCGGCGCCGGCGTGCTGGGGGCCTTGTCGGGGTTGCTGGTCGGCCCGTGCATGACCGCGCCATTGGCTGGCGCGCTGCTGTACATCGCGCAAAGCGGAAATGCGCTGCATGGCGGGCTGATTCTGTTCGCCATGGGCGTCGGCATTGGTGTGCCGCTGTTGCTGCTGGTGACCGTGGGCAATCGCTTCCTGCCCAAACCCGGTGCCTGGATGAACCTGCTTAAAGGCGTGTTCGGATTCCTGTTCCTTGCCACCGCCCTGCTGATGCTGCGCCCAGTGCTGGATCAATCCCTGTGGATCGGTTTGTGCGGCGCCTTGCTGCTGATTGCCGCCTACAGTGCCTGGAAACAATCGGAAGGTTTCGGCCGCGTTGCCCATCTGTTCGGCGCCAGTTCGCTGTTGCTCGGGATTTGGGGCGGTCTGCTGATGATCGGCGCCGCCGGTGGCGGTGATGATTTGCTCAAACCGTTGCAGGTCTACAGCGCCTCCGCTTCTGGCAATACCGCTCGCCCGACCGGCCATGAGGCGTTCACCACCATCAATGACCCCGCCACGTTGCAACGGGAACTGGACGCCGCTCAGGCCCAGGGCCAATGGGTGCTGCTGGACTACTACGCCGACTGGTGTGTGTCGTGCAAGGTCATGGAAAAACAGGTCTTCGGCAAAGCCAATGTGATGGAAGCGCTGAGCGATGTGCGCTTGCTACGGCTGGACGTGACCGCCGACAATGCTGCCAGCCGCGAACTGCTCGGCCGTTATAAAGTGCCGGGGCCACCGAGTTTTCTGTGGATCGGCGCAGACGGCCAGGAGCGCCGCAGCCAGCGCATCACCGGCGAGGTCGATGCCGACACCTTCCTGCAACGCTGGACCACCACCCGAGACGCCCGTTAATGCTGACTTTTACCCTCGGCACCTTTGCCATCGCGCTTAACCATTTGCTGCTGATCAGTGCCCTGGCGCTGGCGACGTTTGTCGGCTGGCGGGTGGCCAAGCGCGGTGGCGAAAACCCCGAGTCGGCGCTGTTCAGCCTGTTTTTGCTCGGCATGCTGGCGGCGCGGGTTGGTTTCGTGGTCGCCTACTGGGCGCACTATCACAACGATCCGTGGCAGATCATCGACCTGCGCGATGGCGGTTTCCTCGTCTGGCCCGGGGTGATTGTGCTGCTGCTCACCGCGTTGTATCGCGGTTGGCGTCGACCGGGTTTGCGCCGCCCGCTGGGCTTCGGCGTGGCCAGCGGCCTGGCGTTCTGGCTGTTGGCGACCTTCTCCCTGAGTATTTACGAACAAGGCACGCGCCTGCCGGAAATCACCCTGCGCAATGCCGCCGGCGAAACCGTGCAACTGGCGGACTACAAGGGCGGGCCGTTGGTGATCAATCTCTGGGCCACTTGGTGCCCGCCGTGCCGCCGGGAAATGCCGGTGCTGGAAAACGCCCAGCAACAGCGCCCGGACCTGACCTTCCTGTTCGTCAATCAGGCGGAAAGCATGCAAAGCGTCAGCACCTTCCTCGAAACCCAGGGCCTGAGCCTGACCAACGTGCTGTTCGACGGCAGTGGTCGATTGGGTCAGGCCGTGGGTTCCATGGCATTGCCGACTACGCTGTTCTATAGCCCCGACGGTCGATTGCTGGGCAGCCACTTGGGCGAACTCTCGGACGCCAGCCTGGCCCGCGCCCTGGAAAACTTCGACACACCTTCTCCTGCCGTACCGGCCACCTCTTCAAGGAAACTGCCATGCCCCGCCTCCGCCACCTGCTGACCCTGACCCTGGGTGCAGCGTTGCTGCACTTGCCGTCGGTGCAGGCCGCCGAAGAATTGCCTGAGGCGATCAAGAAGATCGAAGCCAAGGGCGCCAAGATCGTCGGTCAGTTCGACGCACCTGACGGTCTGCGCGGTTACGCCGCGCAATACCAGAGCCGCGGCATGGCGTTGTACCTGACCCCTGACGGCAAGCACGTGTTGCTCGGTAATTTGTACGACGCCGAGGGCAATGACCTGAGCAGCGCGCCATTGCAGAAACTGGTTTATGCACCGATGGCCAAGGAAGTCTGGGGCAAGATGGAGGCCAGCAACTGGATCGGTGACGGCAACAAGGATGCGCCGCGCGTCGTCTATCTGTTCAGCGATCCGAATTGCCCTTACTGCAACATGTTCTGGGAACAGGCGCGGCCATGGGTCAAGGCGGGCAAGGTGCAACTGCGGCACATCATGGTCGGGATCATTCGCGAAGACAGCCCGGGCAAATCCGCCGCGCTGCTGGCCGCCAAGGACCCGAGCAAGGCGCTGGAAACTCACGAAAAGTCAGGCAAGAGCAGCTCGCTGAAAGCCTTGAAAGACGTGCCGCCGGCGATTCAGGCAAAACTGGCGGCGAACATGCAGCTGATGGAAGACCTGGAACTGCAGGCCACCCCGGCGATTTTCTACATGGACGACAAGGGCGAGCTGCAACAACAGCAAGGCGCGCCTTCGCCGGACAAGTTGGTGAAGATTCTCGGGGCCAAGTGACCTCATCGGCCCCTTCGCGGGCAAGCCTCGCTCCTACGGGATCGTGTCGTTCGCGATTTCTGTGATCGACACAATCCCGTAGGAGCGAGGCTTGCCCGCGAAGGCGTCCGAAAGATCGACTAATTTCTTTCAGCCAGAAACTTCAACAACGTCTCGGTCACAAACTGCGGATTCTCCAGATTGGAGATATGCCCCGCCTCCGGCACCAGCACAGATGGGCAACCGATCAACTCAGCCATTTCCTTCGTTTCCGACGGTGGCCGCGGTTTGTCCTGATCGCCGCACATCAGCAACGTGGTTTCAGGATTCAGTTCGCCCAGACGTGGCAACAGATCATCCCGACCAAACGTGATCCGCCCCATCGGCACAATGCTTTCACGCAGACGTTCGGACGGCAAAACAGCCAGTTTGGCGCGGAAATCCTGATACAGCGCTGACTGCGGATCGATCCCCGGACGGAAGAAAATCGGCACCACAATGTCGAGCAGCTGCGGCGCGATCATGCCGGTGTCTTCGATCTGCTTGAGCAGTGAGAAATAGTATTGGCGAGTCGGTTCCGGCTCGACACCGACGTAGGTGTCCATCAGCACCAGACCGTTGATCCGCTGTGCCGCGGACAGCGCCAGTCGAACACCCCACATGCCACCGACCGACAGACCGACCAGCGTGACACGATCAATGTCCAGATGATCGAGCAGCGCGAGGGCCTGACGGGCGATGTCATCCAGCGATTGCGTGCCTTCGGGAAGTTTCCCGGATTCACCGTGGCCCCACAGGTCCAGGGCAATGACCCGGTGGTGTTGCGACAACGCAGCAATCTGCGGGGCCCACATGGCCTGGTCCCACAGGTAGCTGCCGGCCAGCAGCACAGCCGGGCCGGTGCCTTGATCGATGTAGTGAAGGGCTTGTCCGTCAATCGTTACGAAGGGCATTGACTGTCTCCTTTGTGAAGGGAATTCACCAAAAAAAGCAGAGGCAGCCTGAGCCGGTCCGAAGCGGCAGTCAACGCGCAAATTCGCGCAAATTTCAATGACGCCTTCGCGGGCAAGCCTCGCTCCTACAGGATTTGTGACGATCACAAAAATTGCGAATGACACAAATCCTGTAGGAGCGAGGCTTGCCCGCGAAGAAGGCCTAACAGACACTAGAGAATTACAGTCCTTCCAGTTCCGCCATCAGGTCATTCAGGCGATCCACCTTCTCCTCGGTGATATCACTCGCCGCCAACCCGTCAATGTACTCGGCCAACTCCGCCACCGTGCTGCACTCAAACATCGCCCGCAACGGCACATGACGTTGCAGGGCCTTTTGCACTCGCGAAGCAATCTGCGTCGCCAGCAACGAATGACCGCCCAGCTCGAAGAAGTTGTCGCGAACGCCCACCTGTTCGACCTTCAGCACTTCAGCCCAGATATCCGCCAGCGTCTGCTCCAGCTCAGTGCGCGGCGCCTGGTAATCCTGGCTCTGCAACTGCCCGATCTCCAGCGTCGGCAGTGCCTTGCGATCGAGTTTGCCGTTGGCATTGAGCGGCATCCGCTCCAGCCACAACCAGTGCAGCGGCACCATGTACTCCGGCAGTTCGGCGCGCAGGCGTTGCTTGATGCGCTCCAGGCGTTCGGTCGGGTTCAGCGCTGAGTCAGCCGCCACCAGGTAGCCGACCAGGTGCTTGCCGTTCGCGCCTTCCTGCACGCCGACCGCCGCTTCGCGGACTTCCGCTTGCTCATGCAGGCGCGCTTCGATTTCACCCAGTTCGATGCGGTAACCGCGGATCTTCACTTGATGGTCGATACGCCCGACGTATTCCAGCACACCGTCACTGCGCCGACGGGCCAGGTCGCCGGTGCGATACAGACGATCCCCCGGCGCGCCGAACGGGTTCGGTACAAACACCTGCGCCGTGCGCAACGGATCGCTGACATAACCGCGTCCGACCCCGGTGCCGGCGACACACAACTCGCCCACCGCACCCAACGGCACCAGTTCCAGCGCACCATCGAGCAGGTACAAACGGTTGTTGTCGGTCGGCGTGCCGATCGGCAGATAACTGCCCCGGGTCGAGGCCATGTCAACGCGGAAGAACGCCACGTCGTCCGAGCATTCCGCCGGTCCATAAGCGTTCACCAGCCCGATCTCCGGGTAGCGCAACAGCCATTGATGGGCGAGTTCCGGCGGCATCGCTTCACCGGTCGGCAACATCCAGCGCAGGCCATCGAGGCTCATGCGTTCCTGGGCGAGCATGCCCTGAATCAGCGACGGCACGCTTTCCAGTACCGTGATGCCCTGGGCCGACACGTGCGCCAGCAACCCTTGCGGATCATGGGCGATGGTGTTCGGCACGATGTCCACCCGCGCCCCGAACAGCGGCGCGGCGAGGAACTGCCAGACCGAAATGTCGAAGCTTTGCGAAGCGGTCTGGGCGATCACGTCGACATCGCTCAAATTCAGGTACGGCACTTTACTCAACTGGTTGTTGAGCATGCCGCGCTGCTCGACCATCACGCCTTTCGGTAAACCGGTGGAACCCGAGGTGTAGATCACATAGGCGAGGTTGTCCGGGCCGCTGTAAATACCCGGATTCGCCACCGATGCATCGCTCGCCTGCACTTCCTCCCAGACCAGCAACTTCGGCCGATTGGCGCAACTGAATTCCTCCAGCAACGCGACTGCCTGTTCACGGCAGGCCTCAGTGCAGACCAGCAACGGTGTGCGACTCAGGTCGATGATCCGGCTCAGACGCTGACTCGGCAGCCCCGGATCCAGCGGCAGATAACCCGCGCCGGCCTTGAAGCAGCCGATGATCATGCCGAGCAGATCAAGGTTACGTTCAGCCAGCAACGCCACCGGTTGATCCAGCCCGACCCCGGCCGCGATCAACGCATGACCGAGACGGTTGCTGCGCAGGTTCAGCTCGACATAGCTGTGTTGCTGATCCAGGCAACTCGCGGCAATCCGCTGCGGATGTTCAGCGACCTGCGCTTCGAACAACGCAACATAGCTCTGCTCCAGCGGGTAATGGTGCTCGCTTTGGTTGCAGCCATGGATCAGGAAATCCTGTTCCTCGGTGCCCAGCAGCGGCAGCTCGACCATGTCGCCATGGAAACCGTCGACCAGCGCCAGCAGCAAACGCTTGAACTCACCGAGCATGCGTTCGACGGTCGATTCATCGAAATAACGCTGGTCGTAAGACAGATGCAGGCCCAGGTCATCGCCCGGATAGCAGACCGCCGTCAGCGGGAAGTTAGTGTGGGTGCGGCCCGAATCCGACGTGGCATTGAGGCTCTGCGCACGGTCCAGCACGGAGACTTCCACCGGGGCGTTTTCGAACACAAACAGGCTGTCGAACAGTGGCTGGCCCTTGGGCAGTTCGCTGTTTTCCTGAATGCTCACCAGCGGCAGGTATTCGTACTCGCGCAGTTGCATGTTGCTGTCGAGCAAACCGCTGAGCCACTGGCGCACGCTGCAACGTTGATCGTCTTCGGGCATCTTCACCCGCAGCGCAATGCTGTTGATGAACAGCCCGACGGTGCGTTGCATCTCCGGCATTTCCACCGGACGCCCGGCCACCGTGACGCCAAACAGCACGTCGCGATCACCGCTCAAACGTCGCAACACCAAGGCCCACGCCGCTTGGGCGAAGGTGTTGATGGTCAGCTGATGCGCCTGCGCCAATTCGCGCAGTTGCGCACCGTCACGGGCATCGAGACGGGTGTAGCGGTCACCGACAATCATGCCGCCGCTTTCACCGGCATGTTCCCGCAGGAACGGCCGGTCGCTCGGGATCGGCGTGGTCCTCTCGAAACCTTGCAGGTTGGTTTTCCACCACTGGCGCGCCTCGGCCAGGCTCTGGCGTTGCAGCCAGCCGATGTAGTCGCGATAACGCGGCGGCACCGCCAGTTGCGCTTCGCGACCTTCGCCGAGGGCGGTGTAGATCTCGAAGAAATCGTTCATCAACAGCGAGCGGCACCAGGCATCGATGAGGATGTGGTGATTGCTCATCATGAACCAGTAACGCGCCGCGCCGACCTTGATCAGGCGCAGGTGGAACGGTGCCTGATTGAGCAGATCGAACCCGGCCTCGCGCTCACTTTTAAGCAGCGCTTGCAGTTTTCGCTCCTGCTCGGCTTCGGCAATCGCAGTCCAGTCGAGGACTTCAATCGGTGTGCTGCCGGGTTTGTGGATCACTTGCAGCATGTCTTCGCCGACGTTCCAGCAGAACGACGCGCGCAGGGCTTCGTGGCGGGCGATCACCGCTTGCCAGGCCTGGGCGAAACGCTGCGGATCGAGTTCGCTGTTGATGCGGTAGCGGTCCTGCATGTAGTAGAGACCGGTACCCGGTTCCAGCAAAGTGTGCAGCAACATGCCTTCCTGCATCGGGGTCAGCGGGTAGACGTCTTCGATGACCGCGGGCGGAATCGGCAGCGCATCGAGCTGTGGCTGAGTCAGTTTGGCCAGCGGGAAGTCGGACGGCGTCAGGCCGCCGGCATCGTCCTGCAAGCAATGCGCGATCAGGCTTTGCAGTTCGCTCAAGTAAGCATTTGCCAGGTCGGTGATGGCTTGTGGATCGTGACGTTCGGCGCTGAAGGTCCAGCGCAGCACCAGTTCACCGCCATAGACCTGGCTGTCTACGCTCAGCTCATTGGGCAGCGGCGCGTGCGGATCGTGGGCCGCGCCGACGGGTTCGTCCAGCGGACGGAACAAGGCGTCCACGCCGAAGCTCTGGTCGAACTGACCGAGGTAGTTGAAGGTGATCGGCGCCACGGGCAACGCAGCCAGAGTCTGGCGGCTCAGATCATCGGCCAGATAACGCAGCACGCCATAACCCAGACCTTTGTGCGGCACGGCGCGCAGTTGTTCCTTGATCGCCTTGATCGACGCGCCCTGCTCCGTCGTTGGGACCAAACGCAGCGGATAAGCGCTGGTGAACCAGCCGACAGTGCGGGTCAGGTCGATCTCGTCGAACAGGGTTTCGCGGCCATGGCCTTCGAGTTGAATCAGCGCCGATTCCTGTCCGCTCCAGTTGCACAGCACCCGGGCCAACGCGGTGAGCAGCAGGTCGTTGACCTGAGTGCGATAGGCACTCGGGGCCTGTTGCAGCAATTGGCGGGTACGCTCGGCATCCAACCGCACGCTGACGGTTTGTGCATGCCGATTCTGCTGATCACCTTGCGGACGATCACACGGCAACTCAACGCTTGGTCCGGCCAGTTGCGACTTCCACCAGCTCAGTTCTTCACGCAGGGATTCGCTGCTGGCATACGCCTGCAAGCGGGCCGACCAATCCTTGAACGCACTGGTTTTCGCCGGCAGTTTGACCAACTGTTGCGCGTCGAGCTGACGGTAGACCGTTTGCAGATCGTCCAGCAAAACACGCCACGAAACGCCGTCCACCACCAAGTGGTGAATGGCAATGAACAACCGTTGTTGGCCTTCAGGACCATCGACCAGCAGCACGCGCATCAGCGGTCCGTGTTCGAGGTCAAGGCTGCGCTGGGCATCGGCGAACAGCGCGGTGCATTTATCCATGGACGAGACGCGCACTTGCCACAGCACCGGCACGTCGGACATCGCTTGATGCTCGGCGCGCCATTGCGCGTCGGTTTGGGTGAAGCGCAGACGCAACGCATCGTGCTGTTCGATCACCGCCAACAGCGCTTGCTCCAGGCGATGGGGTTCCAGCCTCAAGGTCGGTTCCAGCAGCAACGCCTGGTTCCAGTGCTGACGTTCAGGGATATCGGTGTCGAAGAACCAGTGCTGGATCGGCGTCAAACGTGATTCGCCGATGAGCAAACCCTGCTCGGCGGTGACCTGCTCGGTGCGGGTCGCCACGGCGGCGAGGGTCTGCACGGTCTGGTGCTGGAACAGGTCACGCGGACTGAAATGAATGCCTTGCTGCCGCGCACGGCTGACCACCTGGATCGACAGAATCGAATCGCCGCCCAGTTCGAAGAAGTTGTCGTTGAGGCCCACTTGCTCGACGTTCAGCACTTCGCACCAGATACCGGCCAAGGTCAGTTCCAGCTCGTTGCTCGGCGCCACGTAGTACTGACGGTTGAGTTCCGGGTCCGGTGCCGGCAATGCGCGGCGGTCGAGTTTGCCGTTGGCGGTCAGCGGCATGCTGGCCAGCAGGATCAGGTGCGTCGGCACCATGTAATCCGGCAACTGCGATTTGAGGTGAGTCTTCAACGCTTCGCGCAGTGCCGCTTGTCGTGTTTCGTCCTGCTCGGCGACGTCGGTCACCAGATAGCCGACCAGTTGTTTGCCGCTCGGAGCGTCGAGAGCCAGCACCACGGCTTCGCGGATCGACTGATGCTCCAGCAGTCGGGTTTCGATCTCGCCCAACTCGATGCGGAAACCACGAATCTTCACTTGATGGTCGATGCGTCCGAGGTATTCCACCAAGCCATCGGCACGCTGGCGCACCAGGTCGCCGGTGCGGTACAGACGCCCGCCATCAGCGGCGAACGGATCCGCCACAAACCGCTCGGCGGTCATGCCCGGACGCTCGTGATATCCCTGTGCCAGACCGGCACCGCCGACGTACAACTCGCCGGTCGCGCCTTGCGGCACCAGGGCCAGGTCCGCGTCGAGGATGTACGCGACTCGCGCGCCGATCACGCTGCCGATCGGCACGCTGCCCAAGCCTTCTGCAAGCTGTTCCGGCGCGAGACTGGCCAATGGCATGACCACGGTTTCGGTCGGGCCATAGGCGTTGAAGAACAGGCTCGGTTTGAACGCCGCGCGAATTCGCGCCAGGTGTTCGCCAGTCAGGGCTTCGCCACCGGTGATGCACATGCGCACCGGCAAGGTTTCGTCCTGAGTCGCCAGCCACTGTGCCAACTGGCTGCCGTAACTGGGGGTGAAGCCGAGGATGTTGATGTGATGGCGACGGATCAGGCCACAGATTTCTTCCGCGTCCCACTGGCCCTGGGCGCGCAGAACAACCTGAGCGCCACTCAACAGCGGCACCAGCAAACGCTCGGTCGCGGCGTCGAAGTTGATCGAATAGAAATGCAGTTCGCAATCGTCCGGGCGCATGCCGAAACGCTCGATCACGGCGCGGCAATGCATGGCGATTTCACCGTGGGACACCACCACACCTTTCGGCTTGCCGGTCGAGCCCGAGGTGTAAATCAGGTACGCCTGATGTTGCGGCAGGCTGATAAACGGCAGCTCGGTGGCCGGGTAACTGGCCAACTCGGCGGCGTCCTCTTCGAGGCACCAGCGCGCGACGGTTGCCGGCAACTCACCGAGTGCGTCGAACATCGCCGCATCGCTGAGCAGCAGACCGATGCCGCTGTCTTCGATCATGTAATGCAGGCGATCGAGCGGGTATTCCGGGTCCAGCGGCACATAAGCGCCGCCAGCCTTGAGGATCGCCAGCAGGCCGATGACCATTTCCAGCGAACGCTCCAGCGCCAGGCCGACGCG
Organism: Pseudomonas sp. RT6P73; assembly: GCF_054897715.1. Taxonomy (NCBI): domain Bacteria; kingdom Pseudomonadati; phylum Pseudomonadota; class Gammaproteobacteria; order Pseudomonadales; family Pseudomonadaceae; genus Pseudomonas; species Pseudomonas sp. RT6P73. The sequence goes on from NZ_JBUBUV010000002.1 coordinate 3,833,723, forward strand.
AACCTGCGGGCCAACGCCGCGTTCGCGGAGCATCCAGGCCAGGCGATTGGCGCGGCTGTCGAGTTCGGCGTAGCTCAGGGTTTCACCCGCAAACGTCAGCGCCGGAGCATCCTTGCGGACCAGTGCCTGCTCGCTGAACAGGTGATGAATGCACTGGTCGAGGCGATGTTCGCCCGGCTCGACACCAAGGCTGTCCAGCAGCTTTTGCTGTTCCGTGGCTTCCAGCAACGGCAGTTCGCTGAGGCGCTGTTGCGGATTGGTCAGCAGCGCTTCCAGCAGATTGCGCCAGTGCCCGGCCATACGCGCAATGCGCGGTTCATCGAACAAATCGGTGCTGTAGGTCAGGCAGCAACCCAGTCGATGATCGAGGTCGGTGACTTCCAGGTTGAAGTCGAACTTGGTCGCGCGGGCATCGTTGACCAGGTACTCGACGGTCATGCCGGCCAGGGTGCGGCTCTGCTGGAACTCCCAGCGCTGCACGTTGCACATCACCTGGAACAGCGGGTTGTAAGCGGCACTGCGCGGTGGTTGCAACGCCTCAACCAGGTGATCGAACGGCAAATCCTGATGGGACTGACCTTCGATCACCGTGTGGCGTACCTGGTCGAACAACTCACCCACGGACATCTGCCCGTCGAGCTGGCAACGCAACACCTGGGTGTTGAGGAACGCACCGATCAGCCCTTCGCTTTCCGGGCGAATCCGGTTGGCCACCGGCGCGCCGATGCGCAGGTCGGTCTGGCCGCTATAGCGGTAAAGCAGCACGGCCAGCGCGGCGGTCATGGTCATGAACAGGGTCAGACCGTTTTGCGCGTTGAAGGCGCGGACCCGTGCGGCGAGGTCATCGCTCAGGTCGAAACGGAACAGTTCGCCCTGATGGCTTTGCACCGGAGGACGCGGACGGTCGGCGGGCAATTCCAGCAGCGGATGTTCGCGGCCCAGTTGCGCGGTCCAGTAGTCGAGCTGGCGTTGACGCTCGCCAGACTCCAGCCACTGGCGCTGCCAGACGCTGTAATCCAGGTACTGCACCGGCAGCGGTGCCAACGGCGATTCGCGGTCATCGACGAACGCTTCGTAAAGCGCGCTCAGTTCGCGGGCGAAGATGTCCATCGCCCAGCCTTCGGTGACGATGTGGTGCAGGGTCAGCACCAGGTAGTGTTCGTGCGCGGCGGTCTTGACCAGGCAGGCGCGCAGCAGCGGACCGGTTTCCAGATCGAACGGTTTATGCGCCTCGTCGTCCGCCAGTTGCTGTACGCGTTGCTCGCGGCTGTCGGCGTCCAGCGCCGAGAAATCCTTCCAGTCCATACGCATGCCGGTTTGCGCCTGCACCCGTTGCCGGGCCACACCGTCGATGCTCGGGAACGTGGTGCGCAGGGTTTCGTGACGCAGGATCAGCGCTTGCAACGCCGCTTCGAAACGTCCGACGTCGAGTACACCGCGCAAGCGCGCCATACCACCGACGTTGTAGGCCGGACTGTCCGGCTCCATCTGCCAGAGGAACCACATGCGCTGCTGGGAATAGGAAAGCGGCACCGGTTGGCTGCGGTCGACTTTCTCGATTGGCGGTTGCTGGTTGGTTTTGCCGCTGGCCTGGAGCTGTTGCACCTGTTCGGCGAAGGCGCCCAGTTCGCTGTTTTCGAACAGCGCTCGCAGCGGTAATTCGACGTCGCAGGCCTGACGGGTACGGGAAATGATTTGCGTGGCCAGCAACGAATGACCGCCGAGGGCGAAGAAATCGTCGCGCAGGCCGATCTGTGCAAGGCCCAGCACTTCGCGCCAGATGCCGGCGATTTGCTGCTCCAGTGCAGTGACCGGTTCGACGTGTTCGCGCACTTGCCACTGAGGTTCGGGTAAGGCGCGACGGTCGAGTTTGCCGCTCGGGCTCAGGGGCATTTCGTCCAGACGCATCAGCTGCGCCGGGACCATGTATTCCGGTAGCTCGGCGGCCAGCGCGGTTTTCAGGCGCGCGGTTTGCGTGTCTTCGGTTTCGGTTGAGTCGGTGGCGGTGTAGTAACCGATCAACTGCCCACCGGCCGCGGTTTCGCGCACCAGCACCACGGCTTGGGCGATGCCGTCCTGGGCCAGCAGACGCGCTTCGATTTCTTCCGGCTCAACGCGGAAGCCACGCAGTTTGACCTGCTGATCGAGACGGCCGAGGTATTCGATCACGCCATCCGCCGTCCAGCGCGCGCGGTCGCCGGTGCGGTACAGACGCGCCCCCTGCTCGCCCAGTGGATCGACCACGAAGCGTTCGGCGGTCAGAGATGGACGACCAAGGTAACCCCGAGCCAGGCCAATACCGCTGATGCACAGTTCACCCGGCACACCGGCCGGCACCGGGTTGAGGTCGCTGTCGAGTACGCGGCAGACCACGTTGCCCAACGGACGGCCAATCGGTGAGCGCTCGCCATCGGCGCTGGTGCAGTGCCAATGGGTGACGTTGATCGCGGTTTCGGTCGGGCCGTAGCGGTTGTGCAGTTGCACGGCCGGCAGCTGTTCCAGCACGCGGTTGCGCAGTTCGGCGGGCAAGGCTTCGCCACCGGAGAAGACCCGGCGCAGGCTGGTGCATTCGGCCGTCAGCGGCTCATCAATGAACAACGAAAGCAGGGGCGGTACGAAGTGCAGCGTGGTCACGCCGTATTGCTGAACCAGCTGCGCGATGCGATGCGGATCGCGGTGCTCGCCGGGGCCGGCAATCAGCAAGCGTGCGCCGGTAATCAGCGGCCAGAAGCACTCCCACACCGATACGTCGAAACTGATCGGGGCTTTTTGCATCAGCACGTCGGTGTCATTCAAACCGTAGGTGTTCTGCATCCATTGCAGCCGCTCGGCGAGGGCTGCGTGGGTGTTGCCGACGCCCTTCGGTTGGCCGGTGGAGCCCGAGGTGTAAATCACGTAGGCCAGGTTGTCGCCGTGCAGGTGCAGGCCGGGCACCTGACTTGGCCAGTTCTCCAGATGCAGCGCATCCATGGCGATCACGCTGACGCCGTCGGTTACCGGCAGACGATCCAGCAATTGGGTTTGGGTCAGCAGCAGCTCCACACCGCTGTCGCTGAGCATGTAGGCCAGGCGCTCGGCCGGGTAATCCGGGTCCAGCGGCACGTAGGCGCCCCCGGCCTTGATGATCGCCAGCAGGCCGATCAGCAACTGCGGCGAACGCTCCGCGGCGATGGCCACGCAGACGTCCGGGCCGACGCCTTTGTCGCGCAGGTAATGGGCCAGGCGGTTGGCCTGGGTGTGCAGTTCAGCAAAATCGAGGCTGCCACCGTCCCACATCAGCGCGGTGCGTTCCGGGGTCAGGCGCGCTTGTTCGTTGAGCAGCTCCGGCAGCCATTGGCTGGCCGGCGTGCACGGTGCGCCGCTCCAGGAAGCTTGTTGGTCGTGCTCGCTTGCGGTCAGCAGTGACAGGTCGCCGATGGCGGTGGACGGCTGTTCGCAAATGGCTCGCAGCAGGTTGCTGAAGTGCTCGGCAAGACGCTCGATGGTCGTCGCGTCGAACCGTTCACTGGCGTAGTCGAAGGACAGGCTCAGGCGACCTTTCTGGTCTTCCTCGCTGTGCAGTTGCAGGTCGAACTTGGCTTCGCGGCTGTGCCACGGCAGTTCTTCGGCGAGCAATCCAGGCAGCCGGCGCAGTGCGCTCAAATCCCGTTGCTGGTGGTTGAACATCACCTGGAACAGGCCTTGCTCGCGAGCCTGCGGGAACGCTTCCAGCAGTTGCTCGAACGGCAGATCCTGATGCGCTTGCGCACCCAATGCGGCCTGACGGGTTTGCGCCAACAGCTCAACGAATGGCAGACGCGAATCCACCTCGGCGCGCAGCACTTGGGTGTTGATGAAGAAGCCGATCAGCCCTTGGGTTTCCAGGCGCGGGCGGTTGGCATTCGGCACGCCGATGCGGATGTCGCGCTGGCCGCTGTAGCGGTGCAGCAGACTCTGAAACGCGGCGAGCAACAGCATGAACGGTGTCGATTCATGCGCCTGGGCGGTCTGGCGAATGGCGTCGCTCAAGGTCGCGTCCAGCTTTATGGAATGACGAGCAGCGCTGTGAATATGCTGGGCCGAGCGTGGATGATCGGTGGCCAGATTCAGGGTTGGATGTTCCTCACCCAGCTGCACTTTCCAGTACGCCAGTTGGCGCTCACCCTCCCCCTGCGCCAGCCATTGGCGCTGCCAGCTGCCGTAATCGGCATAGTGCGTGGGCAATGCCGGCAGTGTCGCTGTTTGTCCTTGAGAGGCGGCGGCATACAGGCGCGAGAACTCGTCGATCAGCACGTTCAGCGACCAGCCATCGGCGATGATGTGGTGCATCGTCACCAGCAATTGATGGTCCTCATCGTCGAGGCGCACCAGCGTCACCCACAACAGCGGGCCTTTCTCCAGATCGAACTGGGTACGCGCTTCGTCCTCACGAATTTGCAGCGCACGGGCTTCACGCTCGGCGACGGGCAGGTCGCTGATGTCGATCAATTGCAGGTTGAATTCGCCAGCCACATCGACCTGTTGCAGCGCCACACCGTCACGTTCGAAGAACCGCGTGCGCAGGGATTCATGACGCTCGATCAGCTGTTGGAAACTGGCGCGCAAGGCGTCTTCATCCAGCTCGCCGCGCAGGCGCAAGGCGCCAGGAATGTTGTAGGCGCTGCTCTGCGGATCGAGTTGCCAGGTGATCCAAAGACGGTTTTGCGCCAGGGATTGCGGCATCGGTTCGTTGCGCGACAGCGTGGTGATCGCGCCTTGGGCCAGGCCGCCATCCTGTTGCAACTGAGCGACAGCGGCTGTGAATGCACCAAGGGTCGGCGCTTCGAACAGCAGGCGCAGGTTCAGCTCCAGACCGAGTTCTTCACGCAGGCGCGCAACCACTTGCGTGGCGGCAATGGAGTTGCCACCGAGCAGGAAGAAGTGATCGTCAGCGTTGATCTGTTTGACCTGCAATTGCTCGCACCAGATCTGGGCGATCAGGGTTTGCAGTTCGGAACTTGATTGGGCTTTGGATTCGTCCTGAACGTGCGCCGACGGGAACACCGCGTAGCTGTCGAGGCTACCGTCCGCCAGACGATTGCAGCAGGCCGAACGTTGCAGTTTGCCGCTGGAGGTCTTGGGCAACGCGCCCGGGTTGAGCAACACCACCACGCTCGGCGCTTCCTGATACGCCTCGGCCACGGCTTGGCGAATGGCTTTGATCAGGGCGTCGGGTGGGAGGATTTTCTGCACACTGCGGCTGATTTCTGCGGCGATGCCGATACCTTCCTGACCGTCGACGTTGACGGCGAAAGCGGCCACGCGACCTTTGCGCACCACTTCCACTTCGCGCTCGACGGTCTGCTCGATGTCCTGCGGGTAAAGGTTGTGACCGCGCACGATCAGCATGTCTTTCAGGCGCCCGGTGATGAACAGTTCACCGTCACGCATGAAGCCCAGGTCGCCAGTGCGCAGCCAGGTCCGGTCGTTGTGCAGAACGAAGGTTTTGGCGCTGGCCTCGGGGTTGCGCCAGTAGCCATGGGCGATGCTCGGCCCGGCGGCCCAGACTTCGCCGACCGCGTTGTCGGCGAGTTCATTGAGCGCGACCGGGTCGACAATCAGCACTGCGTGATCCGGCTGACTGATGCCGCAACTCATGATCGCGCTGCCTTCACCTGCTTCTGCCCGGTTCTGTGCCAAAGCCTGATCGTCCACGCGCAGGTTGCCGATGCCTTGACCGCGCGGGGTTCCGGCGACGAACAAGGTGGCTTCGGCCAACCCGTAAGACGCCATAAAACTGTCCGTGGTGAACCCGCACGCCGCGAACTTCTCGCCGAAGCGATCGAGGGTGTCGAGACGAATCGGTTCGGAGCCGGAATACGCCACGCGCCAGCCGCTCAGGTCGAGGCGCTCCACGGCCGATTCGCTGACGCGCTCGCTGCACAGGCGATAGGCGAAATCCGGTCCGCCGCTGATGGTGCCGCCGTATTCGCTGATTGCTTCCAGCCAGCGCAACGGCCGACCAAGGAAATAGGCCGGCGACATCAACACGCACGGCACGCCGCTGAAAATCGGCTGCAACAGACCGCCGATCAAGCCCATGTCGTGGTACAGCGGCAGCCAGCTGACGATCACATCATCCGGATTCAGATCGATGCCGAAACCATGACGGATCAACAGTTCGTTGGCCACCAGGTTGCCGTGGCTGACTTGCACACCTTTGGGCAACGCAGTGGAACCGGAGGTGTATTGCAGGAACGCGATGTGGTCGTCGGCAAGGTTCGGCTCGATCCAGCTGTCAGCCAATGCACCTTCGAGGGTGTCGACGCAAAGCAACGGCGGCGCGCCTTCAATCTGCAGCAAGGCGTCGCGCAGGCCGGCGCTGGTCAGCAACAGGCGCGGCTCGGCATCCCTGATGATCGACAGCAGACGTTCCTGGTGATGACGCTTAGCCGACTCCGGCGGATAAGCCGGCACCGCGATCACACCGGCATACAGACAGCCAAAAAACGCCGCGACGTAATCCGGGCCACTCGGGAACAACAGCACGGCGCGATCGCCGAATTCAGCCTCGGCCTGCAACGCACCGGCAATGGTTCGCGCCCGCTGATCCAGCTCGCGATAACTGAGGACCACAGCCTGATCCGGGGTTTCGGCGAGAAACCGCAAGGCCACCCGATCCGGCGTCAGGGCCGCGCGGCGCTGAAGGGCTTGGACCAGATTGCTTGGGAGTTCGAACGCGTCGGTCATGAGGTTTCCTGCCTGAATTCGGCTTGCAAATGGAATCGGTTTTCTTTCGTCACGCCCACTGGAGGGCATGCAGGACGCGGTCTTCGCCGACTGCGCAAGGCATTGGGAATGCTGTTTTGGCCGGGATTTACCCGGCGCCTTTCACCAATGAGAACGGATGACGTCTTGAAATAATTAGTCGCCAGGCTTGATTGTCAACGGGTTTGGATGCCGCAAGCAGGTGCGGCAGCGTGTCGCAGTTCTCACTCTGCACCATCGCGATGCATTAATTCTCTTTCTCAATTGACAATCATTATCATTCAGCATAATTTGTCGCTCGATGTGTAGGCCGGCCCCCCTCGCCGGCCCACCAACCTATTGGCAGCAAGGTGATTTCCATGACGGAACAAGTATCCACAAGCAGGTGCGATTCACCGCTACTTCAGGCCTTTGTCGACAACCGTTTGATTCTGGTCAAAATTGCAGCACGGATTACCGGCTGCCGGTCGCGTGCTGAAGACGTGGTCCAGGATGCGTTTTTCCGGCTGCAATCGGCGCCGCAAATCACGTCGTCTTTCAAGGCGCAGCTCAGTTATCTGTTCCAGATCGTGCGCAACCTTGCGATTGATCACTATCGCAAACAGGCGCTGGAGCAAAAGTATTCCGGGCCCGAAGAGGAAGGTCTGAACGTGGTGATTCAGGGCGCTTCGCCGGAAACCTCGCACATCAATTTCTCGACCCTGGAAAACATTGCCGATGCGCTGACGGAGCTGCCCAGCCGCACCCGTTACGCCTTCGAGATGTACCGCCTGCACGGCGTGCCGCAAAAGGACATCGCCAAGGAACTCGGCGTCTCGCCGACCCTGGTGAACTTCATGATTCGCGATGCGCTGGTGCACTGCCGCAAGGTGTCTGGCAATCGTGTGGATACCTTTGCCCGCCGGTAAGATCTGAAATTTGCAGCGCTTCCATCGCGGGCAAGCCCGCTCCCACAGGTTCAGCGCTTACCCTGTGGGAGCGGGCTTGCCCGCGATGGCTGACTCAAGACCGCTACAGATCTTGAGCCATAAACATCACGCCAACGCACACCGATCAAAAAACCGCTCACGCCCCAGCATCATCAACGCTGCGCGTTTATGCGGGAAGTCGAACTCTTTCTCGCAGTGGTAACCCTGGTTCTGCATATACCCGATCATCTTCGCGTTGTCGGCGCGAGGCTCGGCGACCACTCGCTGAGTGCGCGGATCGTCGAGAAACAGGTAATGCGTCAGCGCCGATAACCAGCTCGCCACCTTGTACGGGCCGCGGTGATTTTCTTCGCCTACCAGCATGTGAATTCCGCGGTCGTAATCACCGGCGTCATAGAACGGCGCGATGCGATCTTCTTTGGCCCAATAGGCTTCGAAATAGGCAAACGGCTGATCATCGAAACAACCGATCAGCGTCACCGTGTGCGGGTCGGCTTCGAGTTTGCTCAGGTATTCACGGTGCTGCTCAAGGCTGCCCTCCTCCTGCCAGAAACTCGCCACCCGCGGGCTGTTATGCCAGCGATTGAATCGCGCCAGGTCAAGATCGATGTCCACCGTGCGCAGGGAAATCCAGGCACCGAGTCGCGCATCAAAGCGCCGATAGACTTCACCCCGTGGTTTTATCGGGCGCAGTGGATGACGCTTGCCGCCACTGATGACCATTTGCTGCGGATAGCTGTTGGTCAGCGTTTCACCCAGCCACGGTTGGGGCAACTGCCAGAACAGCGTGCGTTCGCAGCGGTATTGGCCGGCGGTATCGGTGGGAATCAGCAAACCGCTCGACAAGGCATCGGTGGGCGATTGCTGCAGCTGGAAAGTCAGGTGCTGGCACGCCGGATCACGGGCGAACAGCCAATAACAGGCCATCCAGAGCGCCTGACCTTCAGACGTGTCGAAGCGCTTTTCTACCTGCACCTGCAACTCGGGTTCGCGGGTCAGATGCAGCTCGATCAGCGGCTGCCCTTCCAGGCTGAGGTGCAGGCGATTCCGGGTTTCATCAGCTACAAGACGGCTTCCGTTGGGCAAAGCCAGGGCAGTCAGGTCATTCAGATTGGGCATGGGTCGGGCTCACGATAATCGTCGACAGTTCAACGATGTGACGTGAGCCGGGGCAGGAAATTTAAGCGAAGTCGCGAATGACGCGACCTGCGGCGCGATTCAGGGTTTTGGCGCCGGCACCACTGCGATCTTGTACGGATCGAAAATCTTCAGCATTTGGCCATTGTCCCGCAGCCCTTGCAGCAACTTGCCGAACGCTTCGCCGCTGATGGGCGCGGCCGGACGCAGGATCGCGTAGTGGTGATAGACCTGATCGATGCGCTGGGAAACCAGCAACTGATCGGCCACTTGCTCGTTGCGCAGCAGGTAATCGCTCAGGTAGGAGCGCGTCACCAGGGCAATGTCTGCCCGCCCGCGCAGCACCATCAGCAGGTTGCTGTCATGGGAATAGGTCAGCGTGGCGTTGTAGTTCTGTGCGAGGAATTTCGGCTCGGCATTGAAGTTGGCGAACTCATAGTGATAGCCGCTGAACAGGGCCAGACGCTTGCCGGCGAGGTCGGCAAAATAGCTTTGCTGGCGATCGGGCTCACGTTGCGCGACGAAAATCTCGGCGTCTTCAAGGCCCATGTCGACGCTGGTGTGGGGAATGTCCTTCCAGCCCCAGTCCGGGTTCTCGAAAATGGCCATATCGACCCGACCTTGCTTGAAATCACCGAACCGCCGGGGAATCGAAGTCGGCACCAGAACGAACTGATAGTCGCCCTGCAATTGATTCAAGGCTTCCACCAATTGTGGCAACAGCCCAGTGTCGGCACCGGATTCGGGGCGCACGGTATAAGGCGGGAAATGTGCGGCACCGACCCGCACCAGTTGCGCAGCCTGGGATGGCAACACCCAGACTGCCACGAGCGACGCCAGCAAAAGCTGCGAGGCCGTCCTAATTGGCGAAGACATCAAAACAACCCACTCCCCAAAAAATACGCATCAATGCATTCAAGCTAGGCGGTTTCGGCCACTTAGCCAGTTTCCTGCAGGTTCATGACAACTTATTGCTTCTCTTCGAGCACAAGTATCAATGCTTCATCGGCCAATTGATCGAGGCTCATGCTGCCGCCGGCCCGAAACCAGGTGGTGGTCCAGGACAACGCGCCCGTCAGAAAACGGCGCGTGATGAACACATCGCCGCGGATAAAACCGGCGTCCTTGGCTTCACCCAGCACCTGCAGCCAAAGCGCTTCATAAATATCGCGCAGCGCCAGCACCTGCGCCTGTCCGTCTTCGGACAGCGAACGCCATTCATACACCAACACCGCCATGGCCTCGCCGCTGCCGCCCATGATCGACTGCAATTCGCAGCGAATCAGCGCCAGCACCCGCTCGCGTACATTGCCGGCCTCGGCCAGGGCGGCGTGCATCAACGCCGTGTTGTAGCGAATGGTCTCTTCCATCACCGCCCGCAGGATCTCGTCCTTGCTTTTGAAGTGATGAAAAATGCTGCCCGACTGAATGCCCACGGCACCGGCCAGATCGCGCACGGTGGTGCGTTCATAACCTTTGTTGCGGAACAGGTGAGCCGCCACTTGCAGCAGTTTGCCGCGGGCGCTGTCAGGGTCGGTCAATTGGCCGTTATCGACTAATTCGCGCATGACCCCCAGGGCTTTTTGCTCGTCCACCCGTTCTCTCCTACAGTCGATCAATCAAATGCGCCGCCCACCGCTAAAACAGTGGGGTTGCGCGGGCAATTTAAGCTGGCGACGGCAACCAAGCAAGCGCTTGGGCAGAAGATATTTCAGCCGTTTACAAACCAAGCGCTTGCTTGGTAGTCTCGATGCACTTCTGTCGGAGGTGGTTATGGAATTGGCTGCGCCTAAAACAATTCGCATCGGATGCGCCAGCGCGTTCTGGGGCGACACCTCGACCGCCGCCGCGCAACTGGTGGACGGTGGGCGTCTGGACTATCTGGTCTTCGACTATTTGGCCGAAATCACCCTGTCGATCATGGCCGGCGCACGGATGAAAGATCCGCAGGCGGGTTATGCGGGCGACTTCATCGAAGTCCTCAGCCCATTGCTGGGGCAACTCGCCGAACAAAAAATCCGCGTCATCAGCAACGCCGGCGGGGTCAACCCACAGGCCTGCGCCGCCGCCCTGCAAGCCGCCTGCGACAAGGCCGGGGTGGCGCTGAAGATCGCCGTGCTGCTGGGCGACGACTTGCAACCGCAATTCAAACAGTTGAGCAGCCACGGCCTCCACGAAATGTTCAGTGGCGCACCCTTGCCACCGATGTGCGTCTCGACCAATGCCTACCTCGGCGCACCGGGCATTGTCGAAGCCCTTCGATTGGGAGCCGACATCGTCATTACCGGCCGCGTGGTCGACAGCGCGGTGGTGAGTGCCGCGCTGGTGCATGAATTTGGCTGGCGGTGGCATGACTACGACAAACTGGCGCAGGCCGCATTGGCGGGGCACATCATCGAATGTGGCGCCCAGTGCACCGGCGGCAATTTCACCGATTGGCGCGACGTGCCCGATTACGAACACATTGGTTTCCCCATCGTCGAAGTCAGCGCCGACAGCCAGTTCATCGTCAGCAAACCCGAGGGTTCCGGCGGCCTGGTCACGCCACTGACGGTCGGCGAACAAATGCTCTATGAAATCGGCAATCCACAGGCCTACCTGCTGCCAGACGTGGTCTGCGATTTCACCCAGGTCAAACTCGTGCAACAGGGTAAAAACGCGGTTCAGGTACATGGCGCAAAAGGCTTGCCGCCAACCGACCAATACAAGGTCAGCGCCACCTATCCGGACGGTTTCCGCTGCACGGCCAGTTGCCTGATCGCAGGGATCGATGCGGTCGACAAGGCGCGTCGGGTCAGCGAGGCCATCATCAACAAAACCTCGGACATCTTCAGCCAGCGCGGCTGGGCGCCCTACAGCGAAGTGAACATCGAACTGCTCGGCAGCGAAGCCACCTACGGCCCCCACGGCCAGCGCCAGGACAGCCGGGAAGTGGTGATCAAACTCGCGGTGCGTCATCCGAGCAAACAGGCATTGATCGTGTTTTCCCGGGAGATCGCCCAGGCCGCCACCGGCATGGCGCCGGGGCTGACCGGGATAGTCGGCGGACGGCCGACGGTGTATCCGCTGATCCGGCTGTTCTCGTTCCTCATCGACAAAAGCGCCTGCACGCTGGAAATTGATCTACAGGGCCAGCGCCATCCGTGCGCCCTGCCCGCTGTCGATGTGCTCGACCCGGATGACTTGCCCGTCCCGTTCGACCCACCGCAACCCACAGGCCGCGCCGATGCCAGCGTGGCCCTGATCAAACTCGCCGTGGCCCGCTCCGGCGACAAGGGTAATCACAGCAACATCGGCGTCATGGCCCGTGAGCCCGAATACTTGCCATGGATCGCCGAAGCCCTGACGCCCGAGGTGATGGTCGACTGGATGAGCCACGTCCTCGACCCGGTCCACGGACGTGTCGAGCGTTGGTATTTGCCCGGCACTCACAGCTTCAATTTTCTCCTGGAAAACGCCCTCGGCGGCGGTGGCGTGGCCAGCCTGCGAATCGATCCGCAAGGCAAAGCCTTCGCCCAGCAGTTGCTGGACATCCAGATTCCGGTGCCCCAGCGCATCGCCGACCAGGTCAATTAGAGGACTGTCGCCATGGCGTACGATTCGATTTTCAAAGCCGATCTGTTTGCAGGCCAAAACATCATCGTCACCGGTGGCGGCAGCGGCATCGGCCGCTGCACCGCCCATGAGCTGGCGGCGCTCGGTGCCCATGTGCTGCTGGTCGGACGTAAGGCTGACAAGTTGAAAAGCGTCGCCGTCGAGATTGCCGAAGACGGCGGCAAGGCGGATTGGGCCACCTGCGATATTCGTGAAGAGGAAGCGGTCAGGCATCTGGTCAGCGAGTTGATTCGCAAGTACGGCCCGATTCACGGGTTGGTCAATAATGCCGGCGGGCAATACCCCTCGCCCCTGGCTTCGATCAATCAGAAGGGTTTCGAAACCGTGATGCGCACCAACCTGGTGGGCGGTTTCCTGATGGCCCGGGAAGTGTTCAATCAGTCGATGAGCAAACACGGCGGCGCCATCGTCAACATGCTCGCCGACATGTGGGGCGGCATGCCCGGCATGGGCCACTCGGGCGCGGCGCGTTCGGGCATGGATAACCTCACGAAAACCGCTGCCTTCGAATGGGGTTATGCCGGGGTGCGGGTCAACGCGGTGGCGCCGGGGTGGGTGGCATCGAGCGGCATGGACACCTACGAAGGTGCGTTCAAAGCGGTGATTCCGACCTTGCGCGAACACGTGCCGCTCAAGCGTATCGGCACCGAATCCGAAGTCAGCGCGGCAATTGTTTTCCTGCTCAGCCCGGCGGCGGGGTTCGTCAGCGGCAGCACGCTGCGCATCGACGGTGCGGCGAGCCTTGGCGGTCGGGCCTGGCCGATTCACAAGGCGCAGAACAGTGAGTCGTACAACGGCTTCCATCGAGCGTATTTGCCCGACGTACTCAAGGACAAGGAATAAGCCATGCCGGTGATCCAGTCCCAAGTTGACCCGTTCAGCGAACAGTTCGCCCAGAACCGCAGGGCAATGCTGGTCGGCATCGAGCAGGTCCGCCAGCTCGAACAAAACCTGCTGAACAAAGCGGCCGAAGCCAAGCCAAAATTCGATAAGCGCGGCCAGTTGCTACCCCGTGAACGCCTCAATCTGCTGCTCGACCCTGGCGCGCCGTTCCTCGAACTGGCGAGCCTGGCCGGCTACAAATTGCACGACGACAAGGACGGCAGCTCGGCCGGTGGCGGCTTGATCGCCGGGATCGGCTACGTGTCCGGCGTGCGGGTGTTGGTGGTGGCGAATAACAGCGCGATCAAGGGCGGGACCATTTCCCCCAGCGGCCTGAAAAAGTCCCTGCGCCTGCAACAGATCGCCATGGAGAACAAACTGCCGGTGATCACCCTCGCCGAGAGCGGCGGCGCCAACCTCAATTACGCGGCAGAGATTTTCGTCGAAGGCGCGCGCAGCTTTGCCAATCAGGCGCGGATGTCAGCCATGGGGTTGCCGCAGATCACCGTGGTCCACGGCTCGGCCACGGCGGGTGGCGCTTATCAACCGGGGCTCTCGGATTACGTGGTGGTGGTGCGCGGCAAGGCGAAGCTGTTTCTGGCCGGCCCGCCGTTACTGAAAGCCGCGACCGGAGAGGTGGCGACTGACGAAGAACTTGGCGGTGCCGAGATGCACGCGCAAATCGCCGGCACCGCTGAATACCTGGCCGAGAACGATGCCGATGGCGTGCGTCAGGTGCGCGAGATTGTCAGCCTGTTGTCATGGAACGAGCAGTTGCAATGGTTGCCCGAACGGCAGTGGAAAGAACCCCTTCACCCTGTCGATGAGCTGCTGGGACTGATCCCGGACGATCCGAAAAAGCCCTACGACGTGCGCGAAATCATCGCGCGGATTGCCGACGGTTCAAGCTTCCTCGAATTCAAGGGCGAGTTCGATCAGCAGACCATTTGCGGCCATTTACAGATTCAGGGCCGCGCCTGCGGATTCATCGGCAACAACGGCCCGATCACGCCCAAGGGGGCGAGCAAGGCGGCGCAATTCATTCAGCTGTGCGACCAGAGCCGGACGCCGCTGCTGTTTTTCCACAACACCACCGGGTTCATGGTCGGCACCGAATCGGAACAGCAAGGCGTGATCAAACACGGTGCGAAGATGATTCAAGCGGTGGCCAACGCCCGGGTGCCGAAGCTGACCATCGTCGTCGGCGGCTCCTATGGCGCCGGCAACTACGCGATGTGTGGCCGTGGTCTCGACCCGCGTTTCATCTTCGCCTGGCCCAACAGCCGCACCGCCGTCATGGGCGGCGCTCAGGCCGGCAAAGTGCTGCGAATCGTCACCGAGGCCAAGCAGCTCAAGGACGGCCTGGTGCCTGACCCGAAGATGCTCGACATGCTGGAACAAGTCACGGCGCAGAAACTCGACAGCCAGTCCACAGCGCTGTATGGCAGCGCCAACCTGTGGGACGACGGGCTCATCGACCCCCGGGATACCCGGACCTTGCTCGGCTACTTGCTGGACATCTGTCACGAGGCCGACGTGCGGCCGTTGCAAACCAACAGTTTTGGCGTCGCGAGATTTTAATTGATCGTTCCCACGCTCTGCGTGGGAATGCAGCCCGGGACGCTCCGCGTCCCAAAAGCGGACGCAGAGCGTCCAAAGAGGCGTTACCACGCAGAGCGTGGGAACGATCGGGTTCGTCAGGAGAACAATAAAAATGATCTTCACCCAGGAACACGAAGCACTGCGTCGCACGGTCCGGCAATTCGTCGATCACGAGATCAATCCTCATGTCGAGGAATGGGAGAAAGCCGGGCGCTTCCCGATTCACGAGATCTTTCGCAAGGCCGGTGACCTCGGCTTGCTGGGGATTTCCAAACCGGAACAGTTTGGCGGCATGGGCCTGGACTACAGCTATTCAATCGTCGCCGCCGAAGAGTTCGGCACGATTCACTGCGGCGGAATCCCGATGTCCATCGGCGTGCAGACCGACATGTGCACGCCTGCCCTCGCCCGCTTCGGCTCTGATGAACTGCGCGAAGAATTCCTGCGCCCGGCGATTACCGGCGAACAGGTCGGCTGCATCGGCGTCTCCGAAGTCAGTGCAGGTTCCGACGTGGCCGGGTTGAAAACCACCGCGCGCAAGGACGGCGATGACTACGTGATCAACGGCAGCAAAATGTGGATCACCAACTCGCCAAGCGCCGACTTCATCTGCCTGCTGGCCAACACGTCGGACGACAAACCGCACATCAACAAGTCGCTGATCATGGTGCCGATGAACACCCCGGGCATCAGCCTCAGTTCGCACCTGGACAAGCTCGGCATGCGCAGTTCGGAAACCGCCCAAGTGTTTTTCGACAACGTGCGCGTGCCGCAACGTAACCGCATCGGCCATGAAGGTGCGGGCTTCATGATGCAGATGCTGCAATTCCAGGAAGAACGTTTGTTCGGCGCGGCGAACATGATCAAGGGCCTGGAATACTGCGTCGACAGCACCATCGAGTACTGCAAGGAGCGCAAAACCTTCGGCAACGCGCTGATCGACAACCAGGTCATTCACTTTCGCCTGGCCGAACTGCAAACCGAAATCGAATGCTTGCGGGCGTTGGTCTATCAGGCCACCGAGCAATACATCAAAGGCCAGGATGTCACGCGCCTGGCGTCGATGGCCAAACTCAAGGCCGGGCGGCTGGGCCGCGAAGTCAGCGACAGCTGCCTGCAATATTGGGGCGGCATGGGCTTCATGTGGGACAACCCGGTGGCCCGCGCCTACCGTGACGTGCGGCTGGTATCAATCGGCGGCGGGGCAGACGAAATCATGCTGGGGATCATCTGCAAACTCATGGGCATCCTGCCGGGGAAAAAGAAATGAGCGCCCTGCCGGTTTGCCAAACCTTGTTGCTGGAACCGCATAACGGCGTGCTGCACATCACCCTTAATCGCCCGGAAAGTCGCAACGCCATGAGCTTGCAGATGGTCGCCGAACTGCGAGCGGTGCTGGCCGCGGTGCGTGATGATCGAGAGATTCGTGCACTGGTGATCGGTGGTGCCGGTGGGCATTTTTGTGCCGGCGGCGACATCAAGGACATGGCCAATGCCCGGCCTCAAGGTTCGCAGGCCTATCGCGACTTGAACCGAGCGTTCGGCGCGCTGCTGCAAGAGGTGCAACACGCGCCGCAAGTGGTGATCACGGTGCTGCAAGGCGCGGTACTCGGCGGTGGATTGGGGCTGGCGTGCGTCAGCGATGTTGCCCTGGCTGATCACCTGGCGCAGTTCGGTCTGCCGGAGACCAGTCTCGGTCTGCTGCCCGCGCAGATCGCGCCGTTCGTGGTCCAGCGCATCGGCTTGACCCAGGCGCGCCGGCTGGCACTGACGGCGGCGCGTTTCGATGGCACCCAGGCGCGGCGCATGGGGTTGGTGCATTTTGTCGAGCATGACGCGCAAGCCTTGGCCGAGCGCCTCGATGAAATCCTCGCCCATGTGTTGTGCTGCGCGCCGGGGGCGAATGCCACGACCAAAAAACTGTTGCTGGCGAGTGCGGGACAACCGTCGGACGCGTTGCTGGATGAAGCGGCCGAGTGGTTCAGCGAAGCGGTGACCGGGGCTGAAGGGGTCGAGGGGACGATGGCTTTCGTGCAAAAACGTAAACCCGGGTGGGCCTCTTAAAAAGCTTCGCGGGCAAGCCTCGCTCCTACAAAGGCACCATCAACCCCTGTAGGAGCGAGGCTTGCCCGCGAAGAGGCCATCACATTCACCGCAAAACCAAGGGAACAACCCATGCCCGGACTCAGCAAAATCCTGATCGCCAACCGCGGTGAAATCGCCTGCCGCATCCAGCGCACTGCCCACGCCCTGGGCTACCGCACCGTTGCCGTGTTCAGCGATGCCGACGCCGATGCCCTGCACGTACAAATGGCCGATGAAGGCGTCAACATCGGCCCAGCCCCGGTGCAGCAGTCCTACCTGAACATCCCGGCAATCATCGACGCTGCCGGTCGCAGCGGTGCCGACGCGATTCACCCCGGCTACGGTTTCCTTTCGGAAAACGCCGAATTCGCCCTCGCCTGCCAACACGCCGGCATCACCTTCATCGGTCCGAGCCCCGAAGCGATCGAGTTGATGGGCAGCAAACGGCTGTCGAAACTCGCCATGCTCGCGGCCGGCGTGCCGTGCATCAAAGGCTATCAGGGTGCCGAACAGGACGATGCGACCCTGAGCCGCGAAGCCGAGCGCATCGGCTACCCGCTGATGATCAAGGCCAGCGCCGGCGGTGGCGGACGCGGCATGCGCCTGGTGCACAGCGCTGGCGATTTGCTGGAACAGCTGCGAACCGCGCGCTCCGAAGCCCTGCACGGGTTTGGCAGCGACGAGCTGATCCTCGAACAAGCGCTGATCGATCCGCGCCATGTCGAGGTCCAGGTGTTTGGCGACCAGCACGGCAACCTGATCTACCTCGGCGAACGCGACTGTTCGATCCAGCGCCGCCACCAGAAAGTCATCGAAGAAGCGCCCTGCCCGGTGATGACCACCGAGTTGCGTCAGGCCATGGGTGAAGCGGCGCTCAAGGCCGGGCGCGCGGTGAATTACGTGGGCGCCGGCACCGTGGAATTCCTGCTGGATGCACGCGGGCAGTTCTACTTCCTGGAGATGAACACCCGCCTGCAAGTGGAACACCCGGTAACAGAACTGATCACCGGTCTCGATCTGGTGGCTTGGCAACTGCACGTCGCCGAGGGCCTGCCGCTGCCTTTAAAACAGGAAGAGGTGCAGCTCAACGGGCATGCCATGGAAGTGCGTTTGTACGCCGAAGATCCGGCTAAGGGCTTTTTGCCGCAAACCGGTCGAATCGAGGCGTGGGAACTTGCGTTGCAAGACGGTGTGCGAATCGATCATGGCTTGATTGAAGGTCAGAACATCAGTCCGTTCTACGATCCGCTGCTGGGCAAAATCATCGCCCATGGCGCGACCCGTGAAGAAGCCCGGCGCAAACTGCTGCGGGCGGTGCAGGACAGCGTGTTGCTAGGCGTGCAAAGCAATCAGCGCTTGCTCGCCAGCCTGCTGCAACACCCGCAGTTCATCAGCGGAGAATTCAGCACCGGGTTCATCCCGAGCTGTTTCGCCGACCATCCTTGCCTGCATCCGTCGGTACCGAGCGCACAAGAACTGGCCATCGCTGCTGCGCTGTTCTATCACGCTTCGGCGCAAGCTCATCACGCCCCGCTGGCCGGGTGGCGAAACAACGCCAGCGTGCCCCTGCACTATCGAATCGGCCTGGAGGATCAGGACTGGCGGGTGGAATTGAACGCAGTGCCTGACGCGCCTTACCGCTTGCAAGTCGGCGACCGAACCCTCGAATTGAAGGTCATCCAGTGCGACGGCCATTGGGCAACACTGATGATCGACGGCATCCGCCAACGCCATGCCTACCGCCTCACGGCCGGGCGACTCTGGCTGTTCACCCGCCCCGGCAGCCTGCGTCTTGTCGATCGCACCCAAGCGTTGGTCAGCAGCCAGGCCAGCGTCAGCTCCGGCACGCTCAAGGCGCCCATGGACGGGGCGATCGTCGACGTGCTGGTCAGCGAGGGCAGCCCGGTCAGCAAGGGCCAGCTGCTGGTGGTGCTCGAAGCGATGAAAATGGAACACCCGCTCAAATCAGGCATCGACGGGGTGCTCAAACGCTTGCAGGTCCGGGTCGGCGATCAGGTGAAAAATCGTCAGATTTTGTTGGAGGTCGAATAAGCCGCTAGGCGGATCCGTCGGCTTTGGCTACGCTCAAGCCCTATCAGGACGCGGATACCAGGAACCCTGCGATGCCTCACTGGCTGGTGATCGATCTGGAAGCCACCACCGATGACGGTGGCTGGCCAGTAACGGAAATGGAAATCATCGAAATCGGTGCCACCTTGGTGGACCGAAAAGGATGCGAAGTGGATTGTTTCCAATGCTTCGTACGGCCATTGGTGCGGCCGCTGCTGACGCCGTTTTGCCGGGAACTGACGCACATCACTCAGGCTAACGTCGATGCAGCGCAGACGCTGAGCGAGGTCTGGCCGTCCTTCGAGCAATGGCTCGGGCGCCATCAATCGGTTTTGGAGGGCTGGGCCAGTTGGGGTGATTACGATCGCAAGCAACTGCTTCAGGAATGGCAGCGACTAAAACTGGTCAGCGTTCTGGGTAGCGTACCTCACATGAATCTCAAACAGCGCTTTGCCAAGGCCCTACGCCTGGAGCGCCCGCTGGGACTCAATGGGGCCCTGCAACTGGTGGGCATGCAGTTCAATGGCCAACAGCATCGGGCACTGGAGGACGCGCGCAATACGGCGCGTTTGTTGCCACAGGTTTTCCCCCAGGAGAGGTGACGGCATTCGAGGCCTTGTGCATACTGGCCGGCCCTTTTTAGCCCTTTTCGAGGAATCGCCCATGTTTAAAGTCAACGAGTACTTCGACGGCACCGTCAAGTCGATCGCCTTTGGCACCGCTGAAGGTCCTGCGACCATTGGCGTCATGGCTCCGGGCGAATACGAATTCGGCACCAGCCAGCGCGAAATCATGCACGTGGTGACCGGCGCCCTGACCGTCAAACTGCCTGACAGCAGCGACTGGGAAACCTTCGACGCCGGCAGCCAGTTCAACGTGCCTGCCAACAGCAAGTTCCAGTTGAAAGTGGCCGTCGACACCGCTTACCTGTGCGAATACCGCGGCTAAACCCCCGGGTTTTCACAGCGACAAAAAAATTGCCCGCGTCCTTTTTGGACGCGGGCTTTTTTCATTCAGTCTGTTTATTCCAGGATCGTCACCGGCATACCGACTTCAAGTTGGCCGTTGCTGTCGTTGACCAGGTTCTGCCCGAACATCGCGCCGTCGGCCTCGGAACGGTATTTCTGCAACGTGGCCAGCGGTTCGCGATCAATGCTGCGCTCACCGGTTTGCGGGTCGATGGTGGTCAAGATGCAGCGCGAGCAGGACTTGACCACGCGGAACTCGACATCGCCAATGCGGATACGCTTCCAACTGTCTTCGGCATACGCCTCGCTGCCCTCGATCACCAGATTCGGTCGGAAGCGCAGCATTTCCAGCGAGCGCCCGACCTTTTGCGACAAGTCTTCCAGGGACGCCTGCCCGATCAGCAACAGCGGGAAGCCATCGGCGAAGGCCACCTGATCGTCGTCCCTGCCGTAGCCCGCCTGCGTGGTGCGCGCGCGATCCAAAGGAATTTGCACCAATCGCGTCGGCTTTCCAATGAACTCACTGACCCAGGCACCGGCCTCATCGCCGGCATCGGGCACGCGCAGACTGTCTTTGAAGATCGTCACGCCCCGCAGCTCGGCGTCGCTGGCCGGCAAGGCAATTTCAATCGCTGAGCGCCCGGGAGCACTGAGGGTCAAGCCACCGTCGGCATTCCACAGCGCCGACAACTGACTCATCTGCCCCACTGCGCGCTGGGTCAGGAAGCGCCCGCTGGCCTCGTCCACGAGCATCCAGCGTCGATCACCGTCCAGCCCCAGCTTGTCGAGGCCGACCTGTTGAAGGGTCTCGCCCTTGCCGGATTTCAACGGATAACGGTAAAGCGCGCTCAAACGCAACATGGCCAGCTCTCTGGTGGGCAAAAAAAGCCACCCTATACGAGCTTGATCGCCGAATCAAAGGTTGAAAAAACCTGTGGGAGCGAGCTTGCTCGCGATAGCGACGGAACAGTCAACATTAGTGCTGAACGCGACATCGCCATCGCGAGTAAGCTCGCTCCCACAGGTTGATTGCTCAGGGCAAAATCAGGCAGGCACTTCATCGAGCATCAGGCGCTGGCGCACCACGTCGACGAGTTTGTCCGGCTGGAACTTGGAGAGGAAGTTGTCGCAGCCGACCTTCTTGACCATCGAGTCGTTGAAGCTGCCCGACAGCGAAGTGTGCAGCACCACGTAAAGGCCACGCAGGCGCGGGTCGTTGCGGATTTCGGTGGTCAGGCGATAGCCGTCCATTTCCGGCATTTCCGCGTCGGTGAAGACCATCAGCAGCTTGTCGGTCATCGACACGCCCGTATCGGCCCAGGCCTTGAGCATGTTCAGCGCTTTCAAGCCGTCGCTGGCGATGTGCATCTTCACGCCCAACTGGCCCAGGGTGTCGCGCAATTGCGACAAGGCTACGTTGGAGTCGTCCACCAGCAGCACTTCACGACCGCGAGCGCGTTCCAGCACCGGGTCGTCGAGTTTCTCGCGCGAGACCTTAGCGTTGTACGGCACGATTTCGGCCAGGACTTTTTCGACGTCGATGATTTCCACCAACTGATCGTCGACCTTGCTGATGGCGGTCAGGTAATGCTGGCGGCCGGCGCTGGTAGGCGGCGGCAGAATGGCTTCCCAGTTCATGTTGACGATGCGGTCCACGCCGCCGACCAGGAACGCCTGCACCGAACGGTTGTACTCCGTGACGATGATCGTACTGGTAGGGCTCGGCACCAGCGGACGCATGCCGATGGCCTGGGACAGGTCGATCACCGGCAACGTCTGGCCACGCAGGTTGACCACGCCGCAGACAAACGGATGGCGCTGGGGCATCAGGGTCAGCTTCGGCAGTTGCAACACTTCCTGCACTTTAAAGACGTTGATCGCGAACAATTGCCGACCGGCCAACCGGAACATGAGAATTTCCAGGCGATTCTCACCCACCAGTTGCGTGCGTTGGTCTACCGTGTCGAGAATGCCGGCCATTAATGACTCCTGGGCTTGTACTGATGAATTCACTAAAGAGGGTTATCGGCTGTTTCTGCCAGACCTTGACCCTGAGACAAAATGCCACGATCGGGCATTGATGTCACATTAACATCATGCTTTACTGGCGCCGTGATTTCATCTGCTTCATCCCCTGCGGCGCGACCTCGGTTTGCACGTTAGGTTCCCCTGTGTAAGGGATTCCCCTAGTAACAATCAGGCCCAACCTGATATTCGCAATATCCAATAGCCATTAATGTGACGCCATTCTCATTGCATGAACGGAGTCAGGCTTTTGTGTGCGATCGCAGGTAAGTGGCCATCCACCCTCTCGAGTTCCCCAGCCTGCGCCCCGGCCTGCCGGAGCGCGATCTCATGCCGGCACGGCAGCGTCGGGACGTTGGACATTCTCGTCGACACACACGACATCCCCTCATTTGACATGACGTTGTGGAGATAAGCATGCCGAACGACCCTAAACAGTGGGCTCAGCGCTTTCCGGAGTTTCTCGTCGAGGCTGAAACACTCCTGACCAAATCGGAGGAGTGCCTGAGCCATCTGCAGTTGATCAGCAATGACAAGGACGCAATCGATTGCATGCTCAGCAGCCTCCTCAAATTGGCCAGCAAGGCCGACGCTCTGGCATTGGAAGCGGTATCCGAATTTTCTCTGCACATCCATGGCTTGCTGAACCACGCCCAAAGCCACATGGACCTGCACGACGAGGCCTTGGGTGCGCTGAAGGACTGCTTCACGCTGATGGCCTGGCAACTCGAACTCATCGATCAAACCACTGGCCAACTCAGCCTGGATGACAGTGAACAGACTTCACTGATCGAAGCCTTTGCGATTCAGGTCGGGCAAAGCCATTTTCAGTTACCGGTTAACTCCAAACCGTTTACGCTCGTTAGCTATTCGGAGCGACAGGCTTAATTCGCCAGATAACAAATCCCTGTTGCGTAGTCTTATTGCCATGCTGCCGCTCATTAACTTGAGTGAGCACATGTCGCAATTGAATATTTCATACCTCTCAACGACAGTTCGATACAAACAACAATCCCGCCTCCGTAAAACTTTTCCATTGTGGAACTATCGTCCAGAACTTTAATTCCTGACCGAATGGACATATATAGCAAACGCGACCGACGGTATCTTAAGTGGTATTATGCCGACCATTAGTTGACGCCAATTAATGGCAAAGTGACTTCAGATGAGAGCAGCCCATAAGTTAAAGGCTGCAGTTTCAATCCTGGACGGCACTGCTTGAGACGAGTCACTACAGATTTTCAGACAGAGACCCGTCAACCACGATGGCCGGTCTGCCCGCAGCGAACATTCATTGGCTCCATCCGCTATGTACGCCAGTCTCAAGTCAATCACCCTTTGGCCACCCTCCCAAAAAAACGCGCGGCGGTTCACGCTTTTGCTGTGCACCAGCTCGGCACTTGGCAGCCTGCTGGCCTTCAGCCTGGCTGTTCCACTGCCCGCGAGCCTGCTTGTACTCAATACTGCCGCGCTCGTCTGCGTCTGGGTTCAACATTTACTCTCGCGCAAGTCGATAAAGTTTCAGCCGCAAGAGTTGGCCGACCGCCTGCTGGAAGTACAGGAAAACGAACGCCACCGGCTCAGCCGAGAACTGCATGACGACATCGGCCAGTTGCTGACCGCTGCAAAACTTCAAAGTGAATGGCTCAAACGCCGGATGCCTGAAGACATGCAGGGGCAGTACTCGGTGCTCTGCGACACACTGGACGAAACCCTGGCCAAGGTTCGTGATGTTTCAGCCATTCTCAATCCCAGGCAGTTGGCCAGTCTCGGGCTGGAAGCCAGTCTGCGTGCGCATCTGCTCAAGACCCTGGCCAATACCTCGGTACACTGGAGCCTGGAATGTCATCAACGCTTGACCGGCATACCAGAGGAAATGGCGGTGGCCGCCTTCCGGATCACCCAGGAAGCGGTGACCAATATCCTACGTCACGCCGACGCGAAAAACCTGTTGATCCGCCTGCAACGCATGCCCCAGGGACTGTCACTGTTGATCAGCGACGATGGCCAGGGATTCGCGCCAGCAGCAGATCCAGGTCGAGAAGGACAGCGCGGGATGGCCGGGATGGTGGAACGAATCGATCAACTGGGCGGTACCCTGGCGGTGACCAGCGAGTCGGGCAAAGGCACTCAAATCGAAGCACTCTTTCCCTGGGCGCCCCGTGCGCTCGAACGGGCCAGTACGAATAAGGTTATGCATTGACTTGTAACTTACTTCTGGTGGATGACCACTCGCTTATCAGGGCAGGCGTGCGCGCTCTGGTGCTGGATATTCCTGGCTACGCGGTTATTGGTGAGGCCAATGACGGCTCGCAGTTACTCGAAATGGTCGAGAAGCTGTCCCCGGACATTGTTCTGCTGGATATCTCCATGAAGGAGACCGGCGGCCTTGAAGCCTTGCAACGACTCAAGCAGGTACGCCCGCAAAGCAAGGTGCTGATCCTGTCGATGCACACCGACCCCGCCCTCATCATGCAGGCGCTCGAGTCCGGTGCTCATGGCTATTTGCTCAAGGACACCACGGCCACCGAGCTGGAACATGCCCTGGATGCCTTGCGCAATAACGAACGCTACCTGAGCCCGGCCATTGCCCACACGGTTATCAACCAGGCGCTTATCCGCAACCAGAAACATCGGCCCGAGCCGCCGGACTCGCACAACCTGACGGCCCGTCAGCTGGAAATCCTGCGACTGATTGTTCGTGGCAAATCCACCCGGGAAATTGCCAATGGCCTGGGCCTCAGTATCAAAACCGTTGAAACCCACCGCTCGCAGATCATGAAGCGCTTGCAGATCTATGACGTGGCCGGCCTGGTACTGTTTGCAGTGCGCGAGCAAATCATCAGCCTGGACGACTAGCCGTATTCGAAGCACTCAGCAGCGGCGAGTTCTCCGGCAAATGCACGCGCAATGCCGCTGGACGCGCCGAGAATCGCAGGCTCTCGCCCTCAATAGGTTCGCCATCCAGATTGATGTAGAGACCTTCCGCGACCTTGATCTCGACCCATGGCAGGCGAGCTCGCACAAACATGTTGTCGATGCCGAAGCCATCGGCCAGCAGCGTTTTCAACGTACCGACCAACTCCTGCGGCGCAGGCAAAATGCTGATATCCAGCAAACCATCGTCAGCCAGCGCCTCCGGGCACAGCACATGACCGCCGCCAGCCTGCCGGCCATTGCCGATCCCCAACGCCAATAGCTCACCGCTCCAATGAAAGTCCGGTCCCTGCAACTCGCCGTAGGCGGCATGCAACTCGCTGAAGCGCGATAACCCGGTGAACAGATAAGCGGCACCCCCGAGGACTTTTTTCAAGTCTTCCGACGTATTTGCCGTGACCTGGCTACCAAAACCGCCGGTGGCCATGTTCAGGAAGACCTGCCCGCCCACCTCCCCCAGATCGATCGCGTGCGGGGCCGCCTCCAGAAGGTCCAGCGCCAGATCGGGTTCCAAGGGCACACCGGCGGCGCGCGCAAAATCGTTGGCGGTGCCCAGCGGCATCAGCACCAGACTGGCTTGCGTCGAATGCGCTGCCATGGCTTCGGCGATATCACGCAAAGTGCCATCACCGCCGCCGGCAATCAGGTGCGTATAGCCTGCATTCAGCGCTTCCTCCACCAGCCGCTGCGCGTCCCCCGCCTCCCAGGTCAGTCGGACCGCCAACTCCCAGCCCTGCTGGCGCTTGACGTCGACAGCCGCTCGGACCTCCTCGTTGAGTGCCTGCTTGCCATGCAGAATCAACAGCGCCTTGCGCTCACTCATTTTTGTCGCTCCCATGTTTGGAATCCGTATGGAAGATGTTGACCTCACCAACCCCTATAAAAGTCGAAAGGAATTGAATTTTTTTGACGCGCGCAGCCTTGCGGTCCTACAGGGGGGGATATTTTCTTACAAGATGTGAGGAATCGGCTCAATTGACCAACCTTGGCGATTGGTACACCTTGGTGTCCGCGGTATCAGTCATCAACATTAAATACACAGGGATGTGCAAGCAATGAGTAGACCCTCTTCAAGGGCCGCACAAAGCGCAATCAACAATAGTGTCGGCCAGCCAAAGGGCTTTAAGGCAAGGAGCGTTTTAGTCCATGCAAAGTCATGACATCAGGTTACCCATCAGTCAGGTCGCACCATTGCCAGAAAGTCGCGCCACTCATCAGGCTGAATACAATAACATCGCAAAGCCTACCGGAGGAGTTGATATGGAACCTCGCGTCATTGAACTCGAGACACACCTCAAATACATCAGAAGAGACATGGAAGAGGTCCGTGGTGATGTGAAATCCATCAAGCACAGGTTGGCCTATTCTGCGGGTGGAACAGCCGTTGTCCTGGGGCTGCTGGGCTGGGTCGCCAACAGCCGCTTCGATCAGGTCGTGTCACTTCTGGCGCGTTAAACGCTCGCCATGCACGCAAGTCCGGAGCGATCAACCGGGCTTGCGTGGCAAGACTGTGGCCGGGATCAGCCCAGGACTTCGCTCAGCGGAATGAAGTTCACGTAATCGCCGTCTATAAACGTGCGGTCTTCAAGCACTTCAACCAGACCATCAGCCCAGGCGGCACTGCGAAGCACCCCAGAGCTCTGGTTTTTGTAGATGATTGCCCGACCATTCTCCAGACGCCCACGCAAATACTCTCGGCGACTGCCAGCCTTGGGCCAGTCGAACCCTGCCGGCACCTGAAACTTCAACGGCTCTACTTCGTTCACGCCTTGGCGACGCAAGAGATAGGGCCTCGCCAACAGGGCAAATGTAACCAGCGTTGACGCAGGGTTGCCGGGCAAACCAATCACAGGCACGCCGCGAAAATGCCCGAACGTCAGCGGCTTGCCTGGTTTGATGGCGAGTTTCCACAGGGTCAACTCACCCTCTTCGCGCAAGGCAATCCCCAGAAAATCGGCTTCCCCCACAGACACACCGCCGGTAGAGAGGATCAGGTCGACATCCTTCAACTCGCCAAGACGCGCACGAGTGGTGGCTAAATCATCTGGAAGAATTCCGGCATCGATCACTTCACAGCCCAAGCGCTGCAACCAACTGCACAGCAGCACGCGATTACTGTTGTAAATCTGCCCCGGCCCAAGGGGCTGGCCCGGCTCTATCAATTCATCCCCGGTAGACAGGACCGCCACACGCACCTTGCGCACCACGTCCAGCTCAGCACATCCCAGCGACGCGGCCAGGCCTTGCTCGATAGGTCCAAGGCGCGTGCCAGCCGGCAAAACAAGCTCACCAACGGTGGTTTCCTGGCCTTGTGGCCGGATGTTTTGGCCCTTGGTCATCGTCTCGACAAAACGGACACTCTCATCCGCCTGGACCTCGGCGTTCTCCTGCATTTCGACGCAATCAGCACCCGCCGGCACCGGCGCGCCGGTAAAGATCCGGGCGCAAGTACCAGGCTTCAACGGTTCGGGGGCCTGGCCGGCGAAAATCTTCTGACTGACCACCAACGGTTTTCCGGTCCAGTCAGCGATGCGCAAGGCATAGCCATCCATGGCACTGTTCGGCCAGGGCGGCAGATCAAGTGTCGAGACCAGGTCATCGGCCAGTATGCGACCTTGAACCTGTGCCAACGGCAAGCGCTCACGCTCACGTATCCTTGATGCCTCAGCCATTTCCAGCAAACGCGCCAATGCCACCTCGACCGCCATCAGTCTGCCGGTTTTGCCAGGCTTACCCACGGGATTCACAGGGTTCGGCCTGTTTCAGGTGAGCGACGAAATTGCAGGGGCGATGCCGGGAATCCAGCTGTTCGGCGAGGATGCCGTCCCAGCCGGTGCGCACAGCGTTGGTCGATCCCGGCAAACAGCAGACCAGCGTGCCATTGGCCAAACCCGCCAGAGCCCGGGACTGAACAGTCGAAGTGCCGATGTCCGCGACCGAAATCTGCCGGAACAGCTCGCCAAAACCGTCGACCTGCTTGTCCAGCAGGCAACTCACCGCCTCCGGTGTGCTGTCGCGCCCCGTGAACCCGGTTCCGCCGGTGATCAACACCACCTGCACGACATCATCGGCAATCCAGGTGGCGACTTGCGCGCGAATTTTGTAGAGGTCATCTTTAAGCAGAACCCGAGCGGCCAGGTAATGACCGGCGGCACTCAAGCGGTCGACGAAGACCTGTCCTGACGTATCGGTTTCCAGGGTGCGGGTATCACTAACCGTCAACACCGCGATGTTGAGCGGCGCGAAAGGTACATCAGCCTTGGCTTTCATAGGCTCGTCCAGTTGTAGGATAAACAGCCCGGTGTTATATCACAGCGCCCCGTTTTTTCGCCGCCCCCATGGAGACTTGCCATGACCTCGAATACACATTTGCCGCCCTGCTCCATTTTGCTCCTGGCAGGTGGCCGAGGCCAACGCATGGGCGGCCAGGACAAGGGTTTGCTGGAATGGCATGGCGAGCCGCTGATTGCGCATCTGCATCGCAAGACCCGCGCCTTGAGCGACGACCTGATCATTTCCTGCAACAGGAACCTGGAAAAATACGCGCCTTACGCCGACCAATTGGTCCATGACGACGAGGGCGACTTCCCGGGACCCATGGCCGGTATTCGCGCTGGCCTCAAAGCCGCCCGCCATCCCTTTCTGCTGGTGTTGCCATGCGACGTCCCGCGCATCGATGCGGCCTTGCTCCACAGCATGCGCGACACCGCCCGCCAGCATCCGGACAAACCGCTGATGCTGCGCCATAACGAACACTGGGAACCGTTGCTGTGCATTATCCCCGCGGCACTTTCGGCAGAGTTCGAAAGCGCCTGGAACGACGGTGAACGCAGCCCGGGCCGCCTCATGCGCAGAATGGGCGCTACCGCCCTGCAATGCCCTGACAACGACCCTCGCCTGGCCAACCTCAACACGCCAGAGCTGTTAAGTGCACACAACACTGTGTCAGACTGACACGAGAAGGAACTTGCGCGCGTTGTATACGTCTCAAGCTCAGTTACCAAAAGAATTCATATTCGGAGACACACTCATGACTCAACGGACCCTCGCCACTTTCATGCTCGCACTGGGCCTCGCGACCCTCGCCGGTTGCGCATCACCTACAGTGATCACCTTGAATGACGGTCGCGAAATCCAGGCCGTCGACGCGCCAAAATACGATGAAGATTCGGGTTTTTACGAGTTCGAACAGCTGGATGGCAAACAAACCCGCATCAACAAGGATCAGGTTCGTACCGTTAAAGAGTTGTAATCTTTGCGGCTTCAACCGGATACAGAAAAGCCCGCTTTATGCGGGCTTTTTCGTGCCTGGAGCACTGTGATCACCATTGCAGGGTGATGGTGCTCTCGAATTCACGTTGCTGGCCGGTGACCGGGTCGACAAACCGCAGCCCCTGAGCCAGCAGCTTCAGCGGATTGGCATAGTCATCCTCGATATCCTTGAGCACCTGCGGGTAGAACGGATCGTTGCAGATACTGGCGCCCAAAGCGGTCATGTGCACCCGCAACTGATGTTTTTTGCCGGTCACCGGGTAA
Source organism: Pseudomonas sp. RT6P73 (assembly GCF_054897715.1). Classification (NCBI taxonomy): domain Bacteria; kingdom Pseudomonadati; phylum Pseudomonadota; class Gammaproteobacteria; order Pseudomonadales; family Pseudomonadaceae; genus Pseudomonas; species Pseudomonas sp. RT6P73. Next base: position 3,863,235 of record NZ_JBUBUV010000002.1, read on the forward strand.
AGTCCATAACGCCAGAGATCGCCTTTCTTCTCACGAACCTCGACTGCCGTCTCGGTGTTGCTGACGCCCGGACCTTCCTGCATGCGAAAGAACGGCTCGCCATCGACCAGCCGACTTTTATGAACCAATGGAAAAGTCAGCTCAGGCAATGCACGGGCGATCGCTTCGTAGCGTTTTTCGATATTCCGTGTAGGAAATAATGACTGGTAGGCCGAGCGACTCTCAGGGTTCGCTGAAAACAACACCAGTCCCGCCGTATGCCGGTCAATGCGATGCAAAGGCACCAGATGCGGGTTATCCAGTCGACGGATCAGCCGTCGCAACAACGTCTGCTCCACGTATTCGCCAGCAGGCGTCACTGGCAGAAAATGCGGCTTGTCCGCCACCACCAGGTGTTCGTCGGCGTACAGGATCGACTCGACCACCGGGATCGGTTTTTCGTCCGGCACCTCACGGAAGTAATGAATCCGCAGGCCTTCCTTGTAACGCAGATCAAGAGCAATCGGTTGACCGTGCCCATCAAGCACACGACCTCGAGCAATTCTGTCCAGCCATTGTTCACGACCGATAGCGCTGAAGTGTTCGCACAGGCAATCGAGCACGGTCTGCCACGGACCTGGCGGTAAGTAGAGCGTGCTGGCCTGGTTGTGTGCAGCAGAAAAAGATGAAGTGGACATACGAACGCTCTGACCCTCAATGCAGGGCAGCATTATCCAACAGCGGGCGGAACGAACCTAGAAGAGAATCCTCACGCCGGTATCTGCGTGCGCGCCGCCGCCTCGGTGTACTCCTTGAGCCAGCGCAACACATCGACCGCTTCCCAGCGACCAGGATCATAAAGCGCATACAGCAACCCCTGATAACCCACGACATCCAGCTGCCGGTGATAACCCGCGCGCTGGAACAACGCTTCGATTTCGGCAAAACAGGTATTGAAGTGCAGTTTGTTGAAGGGTGTTTTTCCTTCCAGGACCAAACCATCCAGACGCAATTCGAGGACAGCCTCGCGCACCACATCCGCGGACATCCGGTTCACACTGTTCTTCAATTGTTCGACATTGACCAAGGCTCATCCCTCTGACTTCCAGGATCGCTTGCCCAAACCCGAAACAGGGAAAGCACGGCAGGCGATCAGAATAACTGTACGGACATACAGTAACTCAATAATCTGCCTTTCGCCAATGCATCAGCGTGGACCTCGACGGGCGGGAGTGATGCCAACAGCATCGGGAATCAGCGCAAGAACGCTACAACCTCATCTGCGTTGAATGGCCAATCAAGTTCTGCGCCGTTATCAATACGCTTCAGTACCGGAATACGTAAACCGTAGTCTTCAACCCAGTCTTCGTTTTCCGCAATATCGACGAGTTCAACCAACAAACCGTGCTCGACAAACTCTATCAGCATGGCTTCAGCGACTTCACAGAGATGGCAACCAATGGTGCCGAAAAGCTGACATTCAGGAGGCATGACAACAACACCAGACAAGTTAGGCGCTCATTCTAGGCCCGCCAGCAACCGCAGTCGAGCCAGCGTCCCAGTCGTTTGGACAGCGGCCGATCTCAAAAGATTTCGGTAAACCCCTGACTCAAATCATTCATGCGCAATCTCATTTACGCGATGCTCGCGGCTATTTTGCCTCTACGCTTGAGTAGCCAGCCCCATCACCGGAGTTTTTAGTGTTCGCCAACCTCTTGATCATCCTCGCCTCCTCCCTGGTGGTGATTGCACTGTTCCAGCGCCTGCGTTTGCCACCGGTGCTGGGCTATCTGTGCGTAGGGCTGATGATCGGGCCGACTGCGTTCAACTGGGTGAATGAAAGCGAAGAGTTACCAGACCTTGCCGAGCTGGGGGTGGTGTTCCTGCTGTTCTCCTTGGGGCTGGAGTTTTCCCTGTCGAAAATGATCGCACTGCGACGGGTGGTGTTTGGACTTGGCAGCCTGCAAGTGTTGTTGTCCGGGCTATTGATGGGGGCGTTACTGATCCTGTTTGGCATGTCGACGACGCCTGCGTTGTTACTCGGAGCCGGCCTGTCGCTGTCTTCCACCGCCATTGTCAGCAAAGAGCTGGGCAGCCTCGGCGAGATTTTCAGCAGCCACGGTCAGAACGCCATCGCCGTGCTGCTGTTCCAGGATGTGGTGGCGGTGTTGCTGTTGACCCTGGTGCCGGTGTTCGCTGGCAACAGCGATCAGGTCTGGTATTGGGCATTGCCGATCACGTTGGGCAAGACCGTGGTTCTGTTCGTCGGTCTGCTAATGGCCAGTCGCTGGTTGCTGCCGCGCCTGTTCCACGAGGTCGCTGCCGCCCGCTCCGCGGAGCTGTTCGTGCTGCTAGCGCTGGTCATCGTTTTGCTGACAGCGTGGCTGACCCACTTACTTGGCCTCTCCCCTGCCCTGGGTGCATTTCTCGCCGGCATGCTGCTGGGGGAAAGCCACTATCGGCATCAGATCGAGGCAGACATCCGCCCGTTTCGCGACATCCTGCTCGGGTTGTTTTTCGTCTGCATCGGCATGCTAATCGACTTGCAGCTGTTTGCCAGCCACGGCCTGCTGATCCTCGGCCTGACGCTTGGCTTACTGCTCATCAAAGGCACAGTGGTCGCGTTGCTGGTCAAATGGCGCGGCAGCGACGGCGAAACCGCCTGGCGCAGCGGCCTGGCATTGGCTCAGGGTGGCGAGTTCTGCTTTGCGCTGATGGCGCTGATGCAGCAAAACAAACTGATGCCCGCCGACTTCGGAGGTCTTCTGCTGGCCGCGACATTCTGCTCGATGCTGGTCACTCCGTTGCTGCTGCGCGCCGCTCCCCACCTTGCGACCCGCCTGCATCGCAACCCCAACCAAGAAACAAAACTGGCAGAAATCAGCGCGCTCAACGCCGATTTGCACAACCACGTCGTGATCTGTGGCTACGGTCGCGTGGGGCAGTCCATCGGCCGAGCACTAAGCAATGCAACGCAACCTTACCTTGCACTGGACACCGATCCGGTGCGTGTCCAGGAAGCCGCCGTCGGTGAAACCTGTGTCCACTACGGCGACTCGCGGCGCGGTGAACTGCTGCTGGCGGTAGGCCTGGCGCGCGCCAGGCTGCTGGTGATTGCCGTCGACCAGACCGACATCGCGCTACTGATTCTCCAGGAGGCGCGCCGATTGAACCCAACTGTTCCGATCCTGGTGCGCACGCGAGACGACAGCCAGCTGGCCGAGTTGAAAGCGGCCGGCGCCAGCGAAGTCGTGCCCGAACTGCTGGAGTCGAGCCTGATGCTCGCCTCCCACGCACTGATCATGCTGGGTTTACCCGCGCATCAGGTACAGGAACGGGCCGACCAGATACGGCATGACCGTTATCGTCTGCTGCACGGTTTTTATCCCGGGAGCGACGATGAAGAAAAGTGAGTCAGTCCTGGCTCACGGCGCCGATCTTGTGCACCGACAAGTCCGCGCCGTAAAACTCCTCTTCCTGGCTCAGGCGCAGACCATGCAACGCCTTGATCACGCCATACACCACAAAACCGCCGAGCAGCGCCACGATCACCCCCAACGAGGTGCCGATCACCTGGCTGATCAGGCTCACCCCGCCCAAACCACCCAATGCGCTCTGGCCGAAGATGCCACAGGCGATTCCACCCCAGACACCGCACAAGCCATGCAACGGCCAGACTCCCAGCACATCGTCGATGCGCCATTTGACCTGAGCCGCGGTGAAGCACCAGACAAACAATGTCCCGGCGATCACACCCGTGATCAGCGCGCCCACCGGGTGCATCAGGTCGGAACCGGCGCAGATTGCCACCAACCCGGCCAGTGGGCCGTTATGCAGGAACCCCGGGTCATTGCGCCCGACGATCAGCGCCGCCACGGTGCCGCCGACCATGGCCATCAGCGAGTTCACCGCGACCAGTCCGCTAACGCCTTGCAGCGTCTGTGCGCTCATGACGTTGAAGCCGAACCAGCCGACAATCAGGATCCACGACCCCAATGCCAGGAAGGGAATGCTCGATGGTGCGAACGCCACCAGTCGCCCTTCGCGATAGCGCCCTTGCCTTGGCCCGAGCAACAACACCGCCGCGAGCGCCAGCCATCCGCCCATGGCGTGCACCACGACGGAGCCCGCGAAGTCATGGAAGCTGGCGCCAAAACGCTCCAGCAACCAGGCCTGCAGCCCGAAATTGCCGTTCCAGATCATGCCTTCAAAGAACGGATAAATGAACGCAACGATCAGCGCCGTCGCACACAACTGTGGAACGAACCTGGCGCGCTCAGCAATGCCTCCGGAAATGATCGCGGGAATCGCCGCAGCAAAGGTCAGCAGAAAGAAAAACTTTACCAGCCCGTAGCCGTGATCGGCGCTGATCACCGCCGCCGGTTGCATGAAGGTGACCCCGTAGGAAATCCAATAGCCTATAAAGAAGTAGGCCAGGGTCGAAATCGCGAAGTCGCTGAGGATCTTCGACAAGGCGTTGACCTGGTTCTTTTGTCGAACCGTACCGACCTCAAGGAAGGCGAAACCGGCGTGCATGGCCAGAACCATGACGGCACCGATAAGGATGAACAACGTATTGGAGCTATGGACCAGACTGTCCACAGCGCTTTGCATATTTTCCATGGAGTTGGCAGACCTGAAGGCTAAAAAAGCACCAAAGCGGTTCGCGCAGCCGGTTTTTGCACCAAGTTGCGGCCCACCAGGATCAAGGCGTGGATCCCGATGAACCGATTTGGCGCAAAAGGCCGAAACCTTCACGCGAGTTATGATTGTTTGAATCAGGGTTTTCCTGAAATCATGCCCGGCAACAGCGCAACGGCGCGGGCTGATGCACCATGACGTAGCAAAAGTTGTACCAGTCATTTGTACTGAACCTTCACACAGGGCTCATACTCGAACGCTTCAGAAGCCACTTACGGAGATCACCAATGGCCAGCATCAAAGCAAAGACTGCTCAAGAAATCCTGATGACCGATTTTCAGACGTTGGTCAGCGACACCGAACGGTTGCTGGAACACACCAAAACCCTGGCTGGCGATCAGGCCGATGAGCTGCGCAGTCAGATACACGAAAGCCTGCTGCGTGCCCGCGAAACCCTGAAGCTGACCGAAGATTCCCTGCGCGAGCGCGGCCAGGCCGCCGTTACCGCTGCCGAAGATTACGTCCAGACCAATCCTTGGCAATCGGTCGGGATTGCAGCGGGCGTCGGCTTTCTGATTGGCCTGCTGGCCACTCGGCGCTGATATGTCTATCGGTGAATCCAGCTCGTCCGCGACGGGCACAAGCTCTTCATCGCGGCGCCTGGGTGCCGCTTTTCTTGGACTGTTGCACAGCCATGTCGAACTGTTCGGCATCGAGTTGCAGGAACAAAAAGCGCGCACCGTAAGCCTGTTGCTGTTTGCAGGCCTGGCGCTGGTCTTTGCCTTGCTGTTGCTGGTGGGATTGTCGACGCTGGTGCTGATCCTGTTTTGGGACACCTACCGCCTGCCTGCAATCATCGGGCTCTGCGTGTTCTACACCCTGGCTGCAATATTCTGTGCCATGCGCCTGAAGGCGGCGATTTTCGATGAGTCCTCGCCGTTCCACGGCACTCTGGAAGAATTGGCCAACGATAGGGAGCGTCTGCTGCCATGAGCCTGCCTGAACTGCCCCATAACAGCTCGCGCACCGAAATGCGCAAGGCGCTGATACGCCTGCGCATGGAAATGCATCGCCAGGAAATTCGTCACGAATCCGCGCAACTGCTGCAACCCTTGCAGCGGGTACGCGGGATGACGCAAAACCTGCACGATGGCTTCGGCATCAAGCACGCCCCGCTCTGGGGCATGGCGGCCGTGACGCTGCTCGGTTTTCTGACCGGAAAAGGCGCCAAGAGCGGCGGTCCCAGCAGCCTGACTCGGCTGGTTCGTCTCGGTACAACGCTGGGGCCCTTGATCAAACTGGTCATGCAGGGTTCTTCGCGCAAAGACTGAAGAGCCTCTATCTGGCTGCATTCTTGCAATACCACCGGGATTAACCTCTTTATCGAGAGGTTCAATCCTGTGTGCCTACCCGGTGAGCAGGTTAATCCAAAAACAAGACCTTACTAAGGAGGCCTCGTGATCGACGGGCAACCGCTCGCCTGCTTTCAGCCGTTTATCGATACCGCCACGGGACGTATCGCGGGGGTGGAAGCGCTGGGTCGACTGCGTCAGGCCGACGGTCAACTGGCCTCGGTGGGACCGCTGTTCGCCGATCCGCGAACGCCCGCCATCGCTCTTCGTCGTCTTGATCGCCAGATTCGCGACAACGCCCTGAGCCGTCTGCATGAAGCGCCTTCGGACTGGTTTCTGAGCCTGAACATATCGCCGCGCTGGATCAACCGTCTACGGCCGGACCAGGCGCTGCCGAGCCTCATGCAATTGAGCCGGCACCACGTCGACCCGCAGCGCATCGTTTTCGAAATCACCGAATTGGGAGGCAACATCCAGCGCCTGGCCGACGTCGTGGCCCGCTACCGACAGGCCGGGGCACGGATCGCCATCGATGATTTCGGTGCCGGCTACTCGCAACTTGATCGTGTGCTGGCCCTGCAACCGGACATTCTCAAGCTCGATATGCGACTGTTCCAGGCCGCAGCATTGGGCGGTCACAGTAGCGACGTGGTGAAGGCGCTGGCGCAAATGGCCGAGAAAACAGGCTGCTGGATCATCGCTGAAGGGGTGGAAACCGAAGCTCAACTCAATTTCGCCCTGGAGTGCGGTTCACGTTACGTACAGGGGTTTCTGTTCGCCCGGGCGCAAGTGGAGTTCTTTGCCACCGACGCCTTTGTCGAGCGTTTCGCACAACTGCGCCAGCGTTATGTCCAGCAGAAACTGGGCGAACGCAGTCGACTGATGATGATGCGCCAGCAACTCTGCGAACTGATGACCATCCTGCAAGCCTGGGCCCTGGCCCGTGCGCCACTGAGCGCCTTGCCACACCTGCAGGCGTTTCCCTGGCTGTTGCGTTTCTACCAATGCGACCGTCATGGCACCCAGTTGACGCCCAATCTGGAATGGCGCAACAACAGCTGGGAGGCCGACAACCGCTACCTGGGCCATAACTGGTCGTGGAGACCGTACTTTTATCACTTGCTGGCCGAGGGCTGGGAAGAGCGGCGCCTGACACTGTCCACGACCTACCGTGATGCTACCAGCAATCAGTACTGCCTCACCGCCGGGCAATTTTTCGACAACGGCGAGCGACTGCTGCTCATCGACATCGACGCCGCCGGGCTCTAGTTCCGCTTGCAGGCGCAGGCCTGAACCCGGAAGCTAGAGGCTCAGTCATCTGACGGAGAGTCCAGCCTTGGATTGGCAAACCCTGCTTACCCGCGAACGCCTCGGAAAGCCTCTGCACAGCCCGGAAGAACTCGGCCGCAGCCCTTTTCACAAAGACCACGACCGCATCATTTTCTCGGGAGCTTTTCGCCGCCTCGGGCGCAAGACTCAGGTTCATCCGGTGTCCAGCAACGATCACATTCACACGCGCCTGACCCACTCGCTGGAGGTCAGCTGCGTGGGTCGATCGCTGGGCATGCGCGTCGGTGAGACCATTCGCAGCGCCCTGCCCGATTGGTGCGAACCGAGCGACCTGGGGATGGTGGTGCAATCGGCTTGCCTGGCCCATGACATCGGCAATCCGCCTTTCGGGCACTCCGGCGAAGACGCGATCCGTCACTGGTTCCAGCAAGCCGCCGGCCGTGGCTGGCTGGACGCCATGAGCGAAGTCGAACGCAATGACTTCCTGAATTTCGAAGGCAATGCCCAAGGCTTCCGGGTGCTCACCCAGCTTGAGTACCATCAGTTCGACGGCGGCACCCGGCTGACCTACGCCACGCTGGGTACTTATCTGAAGTACCCATGGACGGCAAAGCACGCCGATTCATTGGGCTACAAGAAGCACAAGTTCGGCTGCTATCAGAGCGAGCTCCCGCTACTGGAGCAGATCGCTCTTAAACTCGGCCTGCCGCAACTGGAGGACCAACGCTGGGCGCGCCATCCGCTGGTGTACCTGATGGAGGCCGCGGACGACATCTGTTACGCGCTGATCGATCTGGAAGATGGTCTGGAAATGGAGTTGCTGGAGTACGCCGAAGTCGAGTCTTTGCTGCTCGATCTTGTGGGCGACGATCTTCCGGAAACCTATCGCCAATTGGGCCCACTGGATTCGCGCCGGCGCAAACTGGCGATCCTGCGGGGCAAGGCCATCGAGCACCTGACCAATGCCGCCGCCCGGGCTTTCGTCGAGCAACAGGACTCGCTGCTGGCTGGCACACTGCCCGGCGATCTGGTGGAGCACATGCACGGTCCGGCCAAGCGCTGTGTCCTGAATGCCAAAGACATGGCGCGCAAAAAGATCTTCCAGGACAAGCGCAAGACGCTGCACGAAATCGGGGCTTACACCACGCTCGAAATCTTGCTCAACGCGTTCTGCGGCGCGGCACTGGAACAACACAACGGTCGAACACCGTCCTTCAAGAGTCGCCGCATCCTCGACCTGCTGGGCAACAATGCGCCCGATCCTCACGGTCCTTTGCACACCTCGTTCCTGAGAATGATCGACTTCATCGCCGGCATGACCGACAGCTATGCCAGTCAAATGGCTCTGGAAATGACCGGTCGTTCAAGCCACGGATGAGCCTACATCGATCAGCCGCATCGGGCCTCCTGAGCGGCCGATCGATTTTCTGCGCATTTTTCATTTCAATCGCAGCGTCAACGGAATCGCCCTACAGCTTGTGCAGAGCCGACTGATCGATTGAACGGCCTGTTCGCGAAATAATCACGCTCCCTCTGCACCACAGATGAAGCATGAAAAATTCTATGTTGAAACACGATTGGCGCATCTTGCTGGTGGAAGACCATCCCTTTCAGCTCAGGGCGACCCAATACCTGCTGGAGAGTTACGGCTTCACTCAACTCACCGCAACTCACAGCGCCGAAGCGGCATTGCAGCTAATGTCCAAGTCGTCGCAGCCCTTCGACATCCTTCTGTGCGATCAATGCTTGCCTGACCTTTCCGGTCTTGATTTGATCGAATTCGCCAGCCAGCGGGGAATGATCAGGCAGGCAATACTGCTGAGCAGTCTGACGTCCATTGAACTGGACGGTCTTGAAAGAATGGCCGGTAAACACGGACTGCCGTTACTGGGCTATTTGATCAAACCCCTGAAACAATCGGACTTTAGAAAGTTATTGACCTTGGCGTCTTTATAAAAGCACAGCAACAATTACACACTAAAACCCAACACTTAAAACACAAATAAAACACTATAAACCAACCTCTCCGATGACCCGGACACGCATACAACACTTTCACAGGTCCTCATGCGAAACCTAGTTGATCCGTAGTCCGTTTCTTCTTCCTCTGTAGGAATTGTCCTATATTGCCACTACAGGCCCGTCAGTTCATGCCCCTCTCAACTATCTGAGCTAAGGTGCCCGCTTTATTTGAGCGCGTATGGGATTTGATTATGAACTCCGTTTTTATTGTCGACGATCACCCTGTCATCCGTCTTGCCGTCCGAATGTTGCTCGAACATGAGGGTTACAAAGTCGTCGGCGAAACTGATAATGGGGTCGACGCCATGCAGATGGTTCGTGAATGCATGCCCGACCTGGTCATTCTCGACATCAGCATCCCCAAACTGGATGGCCTGGAAGTTCTCTCCCGTTTCAACGCAATGAGTACCCCCCTCAAAACACTGGTGTTGACTGCCCAGTGCCCGACACTTTTCGGTATTCGCTGCATGCAATCTGGCGCATCAGGTTATGTATGCAAACAGGAAGACTTGAGTGAACTGGTGAGCGCAATCAAGGCAGTACTTTCAGGTTACAACTATTTCCCCAGCCAGGCCTTGAATCCTGTTCGTGCTGACGATGAGCGATACGCCGATCTGGAGTTATTCAAGTCAGTCAACGACCGGGAGTTGATGGTATTGCAACTTTTTGCCCAGGGCCGGACTAACAAGGAAATTGCCAAGGGCATGTTTCTGAGCAACAAGACTGTCAGCACCTATAAAAAGCGCCTCATGCAAAAACTCAAAGCCAAGTCACTCGTTGAACTCATTGATATGGCAAAACGCAACGCGTTAGTGTGAGAGACAGGATGCCCAGTCGTATAAAGGATTATCTGATACTGCTGACCGCGGGTTTATGCCTGAGCACCTCAGTGCACGCGGCACAGACTGCGAGTGAGCATTACACCCTGCTCAGTCGTTCAATGACCGGACACATGGAAGTCCAGCTGGATAAATCGCAACAACAATGGCTTAACAACAAGCGTGAACTGATTCTGGGCACCTCTGCCCCTGACTATCCTCCTTTCGACCTGACCATCAGTGGCCACGACTACGAAGGCTTCACCGCTGATTACGCGGGCATCCTGGGCAAGGCCACCGGTTTGCCAGTCAAGGTGCAGCGCTACGCGTCCCGGGGAGACGCGATCGAGGCATTGGAAAAAGGCGAGGTCGACATGCTCGGGAGCGCCAATGGTTTTGAAGCCCGCAATGCCGATATTGTACTGTCCACGCCCTATGCCGTGGATCAACCGGTTCTGGTGACGCGAGAAGGAGAAACAAGATCCCTGAGCGATGGCCTCGCCGGGCTGCGGCTGAGCATGGTCTATCACTATCTGCCGCTGGACGAAGTCAGGGCCCTGTACCCGAAAGCGATCATCACCTCCTACCCCTCCTACCAGAATGCAATCAATGCGGTGGCTTTCGACCAGGCCGATGTTTTTCTTGGCGACACCATTTCCACCCATTACATGATCAACAAGGGGTATCTGAACAACATCCGCATGGCCAACTTCGGTAAACACGAGGCCCACGGTTTCAGCTTTGCCGTGCATAAGGACAACCGGGATCTGCTCGGGATCATTAACGCAATCCTCAAGGCGACCCCTGGCAGCGAGCGAGAAAACATCGCCAAACGCTGGAGTGCGGGCAGTGACATTCTTCTCACCGATCAGAAACTGCAACTCTCCGACCGCGAAGAACGCTGGCTGGCACTCCATCCCGTTGTGAGGGTCGTGGTCAACGAGGCCTTGGCACCGCTGACCTTTTTCGACAGCGACGGCAACTTTCGGGGCGTCTCTGCCGACTTGCTCGAGTTGATCAGATTGCGCACCGGTTTACGCTTTGAGATCCATCGCAGCCGCAACGATGACGAAATGATCGAGCAGGTCAACAGCAACCAGGCCGACCTGATCGCCGCTCTGCTCCCCAGCGCGCAGCGTGAAACGATGCTGAACTTCAGCCGCCCTTACCTGGAAAACTCCGTTGTCCTGCTGACTCGCAAAGCGGCCGGCAGCCCGTCAAACCTGACGCAGCTAAAGGACCAGCGCCTGGCCATCGCCCAAGGCAATCCAATGGCGGATTACCTGCGCCGCGAGTTCCCGCGAATCCATCTGATCGAAACGCCGGACACCTTCAGCGCCGTGGAATTACTCGCCGAGGGTCAGGCTGAAGGTGCAGTGAGCTCATTGGTGATTGCCAACTATTTCATCTCATCGCGAATTTTCGAGCACACACTTCAAATCAGCACCACCATCGGCACCCGGCAAGCCGCGTTCTCCCTGGCGACCGGGCGCGACGCCAAAGAGCTGGGTTCGATCCTCGACAAGGCATTGATGAGCATCGCACCGGAAGAGCTGGGCATTATCAACAGCCGCTGGCGAGGCTACTCGTCGGCCTCGCAAAGTACCTGGCGCAACTATCACCGGGTGTTCTATCAGATCGTTCTCGGTATCGGCGTGCTTCTACTGATTTCCGTCACCTGGAACGCTTACATGCGTCGTCAGATCAATCAGCGTCTGGCCGCCGAGCTCGCCTTGAACGACCAACTCGAATTCATGCGGTCGCTGGTCAACGGAACGCCTCATCCCATCTACGTGCGTGATCGCCAGGGTTTGCTGCAAAGCTGCAACGACAGTTACCTGGAGACCTTTTGCGCCAGACGCGAAGACGTGATGGGTAAAACCGTCATGCAGGGCAGCATGAGCAACTCATTTGAAGCTCATGAATATCAGGCGGATTACCAACGCGTCGTGGCCGAAGGCGTGCCGTTGATTCTCGACCGGCCATTGCATATCGGTGACCGCTCGCTGACGATTTATCATTGGATACTTCCCTACCGGGACTCCAGCGGTGAAGTACAAGGCATCATTGGCGGCTGGATCGACATCAGCGAGCGGCGACAACTTTTCGATGACCTGCGTGCCGCGAAAGAGCGTGCGGATGAAGCCAACCGCGCCAAAAGCACCTTTCTGGCGACCATGAGTCATGAAATCCGAACGCCGATGAACGCAATCATCGGCATGCTCGAACTGACCCTCAAGCGTATCGATCACCGCCATCCGGATCGCCCGGCCATTGACGTGGCCTACCACTCGGCGAAAGACCTGCTGAACCTGATCGGGGACATTCTTGATATTGCGCGAATTGAATCCGGGCGCCTGAGCCTGAGCCCGGAACGCGTCAACCTGGGAGAAACCGTGGCGTCGGTGGTGCGGATCTTCGACGGACTGGCCCGCCAGAAAAATCTTGGCCTGCGGCTGGACTTCAACCCTGCCGAACCACCCCCCGATGTCCTGCTGGACCCGATGCGCTTCAAGCAGGTGCTGTCCAACCTGGTGAGCAACGCCATCAAGTTCACCGAACAGGGTCAGGTCCGGATTGTGGTCGAGCTGCATCCGACCGATGAACCCGAGCGGATGTTGCTGCAGTTGCAGGTTGAGGACAGCGGTGTAGGGATCAGTGAACAGGATCAACGGCGTTTGTTCGAGCCTTTTGCCCAGGCCGATAATACCGGGCAGTCCGTCAGAGGCGGTGCGGGGCTTGGCCTGGTGATCAGCCGCAGTCTGTGCGAGATGATGGGCGGCAGCCTGCAATTGAGCAGCCAGGCCGGTATCGGTACTCAGGTCCAGGTCTCGCTGAACCTTGCAACGCTGCCAGCCGAGCGGGTGACGAAAACCGCTGAACCGCCTATCCATGCAACCGCGGCTACGCTGAACGTCCTGGTGGTCGATGACCATCCCGCCAATCGCTTGCTCATGTGCCAGCAGCTGGAGTTCCTGGGGCATCGCTCCAGCGCCGCACCGGATGGCGAAGCGGGGTTGAAAGCCTGGAAGGACGAGTTGTTCGATCTGGTGATTGTCGATTGCAACATGCCGATCATGGATGGATACGAACTGGCTCGCACCATTCGCCAACATGAACAACAAACCCAGTGCAGGCCTTGTACCGTGCTGGGGTTCACCGCCAATGCACAGCCCGAGGAAATCCAACGCTGCAAACTCGCCGGAATGGACGACTGCCTGTTCAAACCCCTCAGCCTGACAGCTTTGAGTCAATGGGTTGGAGGCGTTGCGCCGATGGTCCGCGCCCCAGCCTTCAGCCTTGCAGGGCTGCACCTGTTAACGGGTGGCAGCCCGACACTGGACCACCGGTTGTTGTCCGAATTACTGAACAGCAACCGTCTGGACCGGCAAGAGTTGCTGGCGTTGTCCCCCTCAGAGGACCGGCAGTCTTTCATCGACGTTGCCCACAAAATCAAGGGTGCTGCGCGAATCGTCCAGGCCTGCCGGTTGATCGACAGCTGCGAGGCGCTCGAAAACGCCTGTCATGAAGTGTCCCACCCTGACGAAGTCGTTAATTGCACCAAGGCCCTGGACCGCGCCATGCTCGAACTGGAGCAGGCATTGCAACAACAGATAGGCCAAAACGACAAAAGCAGAATGATGGAGCCTTAACTATGCTTGGACGCTGAGCAGTGTGTTAACCATCATGGAGAGACCCGCAATGCCCAGCCCACTGCGCCCGGATCAACGCCGGTTTCCCCTGCACATCCATATCAGTGTGATGTTCACCTTCCTGTTATTGCTGACCGGCGTGGTGTTGGGCATTTTCAATTACGGCCAAACCACGCAGATCATTCTTTCCAGCAGTGAAAAGCTCTTCAATCGCATCGAGCAGGATGTCCGCCTGGACCTGCAAGGCACCTATGAACCGATTCGTCATCTACTGAGCCTGCTGGCGGACTATCCGGCAACCCGGGCACCGGATCTGGAGCAGCGACTGGAGTTGCTTCAGCCTTTCAGCCAATCGCTCAAGGACAACCCCAACCTGGCATCGTTGTACCTGGGCTACGACAACGGCGACTTTTTCATGGTTCGCCCCCTACGGACCACAGCCCTGAGAACCGCCCTGAAAGCCCCGGACACGGCGGCGTTTCAAGTCTGGAGCATCGAGCACAATGGCAGCAGTGGTCAGATCCGCTCTCAATCCCTGTTTTTTGATCAATCCCTGACACTCCTCAACCGTCAGGACAATCCCGACGAAACCTTCGATCCCCGTACCCGCGCCTGGTTCTCCAGCGCGCTCGGCGATGTGGGCCAAATCACCACCGAACCCTACGTTTTTTTCTCCACCCACAACGTCGGCACCACCCTGGCCCGGCGCAGTGGTGAGAATGCGGTGATGGGCGCCGACCTGACGCTGGCTGAGTTGTCGGCCACCCTGGCCAAACATGTGGTGACGCCCCATACCGAAATCGTGCTGTTCGATGCCCAGGGCAATGCGATCGCCTACCCCGACAGCAGCAAGCTGATCATCGACGACAAGACCGCTCGCCTGAACAAGGCGGCCGACCTGAGCCCCGGCCTCGGTGCCCTGCTCACCCGTCCTCCCGCCGGTAATCGTCTGGACGCCGCCGGTCGTCAATGGATCGTGGCGCGCAGCAGCATGACGGAGGGCGGACCACAGGGCCTGCAATTGGCGTTGCTGGTGCCAGAGGACGAATTGCTCGCCGATGCCTACCGCATGCGTTGGCAAGGCGCGTTGATTACGCTGACGACATTGCTGCTGTGCCTGCCCGTGGGATGGTTGACTTCAAGAGTCCTGGTCAAGCCGCTGCGCGCATTGGTTCAGGAAGCCGATGCTGTTCGCAGTTTCAATTTCAACGTTCCGATCGGCCGTCGTTCGCCGGTGCTTGAAATTGATCAGCTGAGCGTGTCGATGGCGCGAATGAAGGACACCCTGGGTAGTTTTTTCCAGATCACCGATAGCCTGAGCGCCGAGACCCGCTTCGCGCCACTCCTGCAGCGGGTGTTGTTTGAAACCGTGAAGATCGGCCAGGCACAGGCCGGTCTGATTTACCTGCGCGAGCGTGACAGCGATCGCATGGAGCCCCAAGGCCTGGTCATCAATGGCACGTCACAGGCATTGCCGTCGTTCGGTGTTCAAGGACATGAACTCCAGGACCCGCAGAGTCCTCAGTGGTTGCAGCAGTTGTCGAACGCCGACAATGTCGTCACCAATCTGGGTTTCGAACAGGCGGGGGATTTGCAGAAGGTGATGCTCGCGCTGGAATGCCCCCGGGTTCACCTGATCGGCATCCGCTTACACAATCGGCACAACGAAACCGTGGGCCTGTTGACCCTGCTGTTGACCGACAGCGGTGCACAAAGCGACCTGGAAAAACTTCGCCCGGACCGCATCGCCTTTCTCCAGGCTGTTTCCGGCGCGGCCGCCGTGTGCATTGAAAGCCAGCGCCTGCAAACCAAGCAGAAACAATTGCTGGACGCCTTCATTCAACTGCTGGCCGGTGCGATCGATGCCAAGAGCCCCTACACCGGAGGTCACTGCCAGCGAGTGCCGGAACTGACTCTGATGCTTGCCCAGGCGGCAGCCGCCAGTCAGGACCCGGCCTTCAGCGACTACCAACCCACCGAAGACGAGTGGGAAGCACTGCACATTGCGGCCTGGCTGCACGACTGCGGAAAGGTCACGACACCTGAATACGTGGTCGATAAAGCCACCAAACTTGAGACCCTGAACGACCGCATCCATGAAATCCGCACTCGTTTCGAAGTCCTCAAGCGTGATGCCTGGATCAACTATTGGCAGGCCATTGCCCTGGGCGGTGACGAACAGCACCTGGCCGAATTGCGCAATGCCAACCTGGCCGGGCTGGATGATGATTTCGCCTTCGTCGCCCGCTGCAATCTGGGCGCAGAGGCCATGGCCGAGGCCGATCTGCAACGACTGCGCAGCATTGCCCAGCGCAACTGGACCCGAACCCTGGACGATCGACTCGGCGTGTCCTGGGAAGAGAACCGCCGCCAGGCAGGAACCCCGGCACCGACCTTGCCGGTCAGCGAGCCGCTGTTGGCGGACAAGCCCGAGCACTTGTTCGAACGCGCCGAAAGCGAGCTGATCCCGGAAGACAATCCCTGGGGTTTCAAGCTCGATGTGCCGCACTACAAGTACAACCGGGGCGAACTCTACAACCTGAGCATCGCCCGAGGCACGCTGACCCGCGAGGAGCGTTACATCATCAATCACCACATGGTGCAGACGATCCTGATGCTCAGCCACCTGCCCTTCCCCGGCCACCTTAACAACGTCGCGGAAATCGCCGGCGGCCATCACGAGAAAATGGACGGCACCGGTTATCCCAAACAGTTGAAACGCGAAGAAATGAGCCTGCCGGCACGGATGATGGCGATTGCCGATATTTTCGAGGCGCTGACCGCCGCCGATCGCCCCTACAAGAAGGCTAAATCCTTGAGCGAAGCGCTGGGCATCATGGCTACCATGTGCCGTGATGCCCATATCGATCCAGAGTTGTTCGGTCTGTTCATCAACGCCGGAATCTATTTGCAGTACGCCGACCGATTCCTCGATCCACGACAGATCGATGCAGTCGACCCGTCAAGCCTGCTGGTCAAGGCCGGTTTGAGGGCGTGATCAGCAATCGGTCAGTCGCAGGAAAATCGCCGCCAGTTGCTCGATACCGGCTTGATCGTCAGCGGTAAACCGCGCCAGGCTCGGACTGTCGAGGTCCAGCACACCGATCAGGCGGCCGTCCTTGACCAGCGGCACAACCAGTTCACTGTTTGATGCGCTGTCGCAAGCAATGTGCCCGGGGAACGCGTGAACATCTTCGACAAGCTGGGTCTGCAAGGTCGCCGCCGCCGTCCCGCACACGCCGCGACCGAACGGAATGCGTACACAGGCGATTTGCCCCTGAAACGGGCCCAGCACCAGTTCTTCGTTGCGATTGAGGTAGAAACCGGCCCAGTTCAGGTCGTCGAGCTGGCTGTACAGGAACGCTGAAAACTGTGCGGCGTTGGCAATGAAGTCACGCTCGTCCGCCAACAACGACTCCAGCTGCGCCCATAACATGCCGTAACCGTCCAGGCCTTGGCCGCTCTTCTGTAAATCGATCATGCTTTGTGCTCCAACAGCTTCAGCCCTACCCAATAGCGGGCAAATTGATACGCGCAGCGTCCATTGCGATTGCCCCGGCCCGTGGCCCAGCGCACGGCGAGGATGTCCAGGTCTTCGTTACGCTGCCACTCGAGACCGGATTTCTCGGCCAATTGACCGATCCAGTGCTCGACGACATTAAGGAAGTGCTCTTGAGTAAACGGATAGAACGACAGCCACAATCCAAAACGGTCCGACAGCGCGATCTTGTCTTCCACCGCCTCGCTGGGATGCAGTTCGCCGTCAACCCTTTTCCAGTTTTCGTTATCGCTTTCCTTTTCCGGCACCAGGTGGCGACGGTTGGAGGTGGCGTAGAGCAACACGTTATCCGGCGCCTGTTCCAGAGAACCGTCGAGCACGCTCTTGAGCACGCGATAGTCGCCTTCGCCCGATTCAAACGACAGGTCATCGCAGAACAGCACGAAACGCTGAGGCAGCTTGGCGATCTGTTCGACCACGCGCGGCAGGTCCGCCAGATGATCGCGCTCGATCTCGATCAGCCGCAGACCGGCCTTGGCGTGCTCGGACAGCAAGGCGCGCACCAGCGACGACTTGCCGGTGCCGCGCGAGCCCCAGAGCAGTGCGTGGTTGGCGGGCATGCCGTCGAGGAACTGCCGGGTATTGCGCCCCAGTTGCTCCACTTGCCGGTCGACACCGATCAGGTCGGACAACCGCGTGTCGAGGCTGACGTGCAGCGGCAACAGAAAACCGCTGCGGCCCTCGCGCTGCCAGCGTGCAGCCAGGCATTGCGTCCAGTCGATGGCTTGCCGATGTGCAGGCAAGAGCGGTTCGATACGGGCCAGGACGGCATCGGCGCGTTCAAGAAAAGCATTCAATCGGGAATCCACGTCTTCTCCTCGGGCACGTTCACAGTGATGATGGCATTACAGCGACGGTACACAGCGTTCGGTATCCGGTTCATCCCTTGTTGCACAAGGGCTCGCGAGAACAACGGTATCCATGCATGATCGACTATGCTTGAGCAGCGAAGGGAAACGGAAGTGGTTCAACACCCCATGGATATCAAATTCACCCACCGGCTGTCTTACAAGCAAGCCAGGCTGACTGTGCTGGTCGGTTTTATTCTGGGCACGCTGCTCAGTCTGCTGCAAATAGGCATCGATTATGCCAGCGAAGACGCCTCCATCAACCGCGAAATACTGTCTTTGCTTGAAATCAGCCATAACCCCGCGTCCCGCATCGCCTACAACATCGACGCCGAACTCGCTCAGGAACTGACCATGGGCCTGCTGCGCTCACCGGCGATCGTCGGCGGGCAACTGATTGACAACAACGGTACCGTTCTGGCCAGCGTCAAACGTCCGACCCAGCAAAACAATTACCGAATGATCAGCGACTTCCTGTTCGGCGCCAACCGCCAGTTTGAAGACCGTCTCTACCTTGACCACTTGCCGGACGAATCCCTCGGCACCTTGCGACTGGAAGTCGATACCTACGCCTACGGCAGCCGCTTCCTGCGCCGGGCGGAGGTGACGCTGCTCAACGGCTTCGCTCGCAGCCTGCTCCTGACCGGCATCCTGTTGGCGCTGTTTTACGTGATGCTGACGAAACCGCTGGTGCGGGTTATCCGCGAACTCAGCGGACGCGATCCGCGCAGCGCGGAACCGACCTGGCTGGAATACCCGAGCGGGCATAAAAACGATGAAATCGGTGTACTGGTCAAAGTGGCCAACCAGCAATTCGAGAACATCGCCACCGAAATCCAGCAGCGACGCAACGCCGAAAACCGCCTGACCGACTACCTCGGGCAACTGGAAAACATCGTCTCGGCGCGCACCGCGGAACTCAAGGCGATCAACGCCAGGCTCAGCCAATCCAACCAGGAACTGGAAGTCGCACGCAGCACCGCCCTCGATATGGCCGAAGCACGCTCGGTGTTCCTCGCCAACATGAGCCATGAAATCCGCACGCCGCTCAACGGCCTGCTGGGCATGATCGCGCTCTCGCTGGACGGCCCGCTCAATGCCGAACAACAGCAACAGCTGTCCATCGCCCATGACTCGGGCAAAGTGCTGGTGGAACTGCTCAACGACATTCTCGACCTGTCGAAATTCGATGCCGGCCAGCTCGAACTCGAACACATTCCGTTCGACCTCGGGTCGCTGATCGAAGACACCGCCAACCTGCTGTCTCAGAACGCCGCGCCCAGCGTCGAGTTGACCTGTCTGATCGACCCGCACTTTCCAGCGCTGGTGCTGGGGGACCCGACGCGCGTCCGGCAGATCGTCAGCAACCTGTTGTCCAACGCCCTCAAGTTCACCCGTTTCGGTCGGGTCGATGTGCGTCTTTCAACGTTTGAAGATGGCGTCAGAATCGAAGTCTGCGACACCGGTATCGGGATTGCCCAGGATGCTCAGGTCAAAATCTTCCAGCCGTTCACGCAGGCGGGCGCGGGTATCACCCGGCAGTTCGGCGGCACCGGGTTGGGCCTGGCGCTGACCTATAACCTCTGCGAAGCCATGCAGGGGCGTCTGACCATCAGCTCGGAAGCGGGTTTCGGCAGCCAGTTCTGCGCCGACCTGCCGTTACCCTGCCACACCCGGGCCATTTCCCCGCAGCCTTTACCGGGCAAGGTCATCGCGATCACTGCTGCCAACAGTGGCCTGGCGGAACTGTTGAAAAATCTGTTGCCCGGCTGGGGCCTGGACTACCAACAACGCTCCATTGATGACTCGTTTATCGGCCTCGACCCGGATGTGCTGATCACTGACTGTCCCGAATGCCTGTTTGGCCTGCGCCCGACCCTCGACGCCCCGATTCTGCTGGTGACCGCCTATGGCAGCTTCATGCCCAGCGAAGAAGCGAGTGCCTTGGCGCCCTTGCAACAACAGGCACGACCTCTGGCGCGCAATGCGCTTTACCAGACATTGCGCCGGGTGCTGCAGCCGGAAAGCAACCTGATCAACGGTGCCCGGGTCGAAGCCCTTACCCCGCAACGACGCGGACGCGTCCTGCTGGTGGAAGACAACCCGGTCAATCAATTGGTGGCCAAGGGCATGCTCGGCAAACTCGGTTGCGAGGTGATCGTCGCCGCTCACGGTGCCGAAGCCCTGGATCAGCTCGAGCACAATGAATTCGATCTGGTGCTGATGGACTGCAACATGCCGGTGATGGATGGCTATGAGGCCAGTCGGCAAATCCGTCGCAGCGGGCGCTGGCCACAATTGCCCATCGTTGCCTTGACCGCCAACGCCATGTCCGAGGAACGCGAACGCTGCCGTGTGGCGGGCATGAGCGATTACCTGGCCAAGCCCTTTCGCCGTGAAGAGCTGGCCGCCCTGCTCGACCTGTGGATACCGACTACGACAGCGCTTTGATTTGCCCCAACAGTTGATCCAGACCGTCGCGCAGATCATTCAGGCGATCCAGATCGACGCCGCTGTCGCACAACAACCGGGTCTTGAGCGGCCCGACCTGATCACGCAAGACCTTGCCGGTGGGCGAAAGACTCAGGTGCACCTCGCGCTCATCACGCGCCGAACGTTGGCGCTGCACCAGTTGCAGCTGCTCAAGACGCTTGAGCAACGGCGTCAGGGTGCCGGAATCCAGCGCCAGGCGTTCGCCCAGCGCCTTGACCGTCGGCTGTTCCGGCGCCGCCTCCTGCCATTCCCACAACACCAGCATCGCCAGGTATTGCGGATAGGTCAGGCCAAGTTGATCGAGCATCGGCTTGTACGCGCGGATGACCGCCCGAGAAGCGGCATACAGCTTGAAGCACAGCTGACTGTCGAGATTCAGGGAGTCGACTGACAAGGTGTTCATTTGAGCAGGGCTTCGATCTCGCGGCTCAGGTCCTGCGGCTTGGTCGCCGGAGCGAAACGCTTGACCAACTGGCCGTCCTTGCCGATCAGGAACTTGGTGAAGTTCCACTTGATGCCTTGGGAACCCAGCACGCCCGGTGCACGTTTTTTCAACTGCACGAACAGCGGATGGGCGCCGGCACCGTTGACATCAATCTTCTTGAACAGCGGGAAACTGACACCGAAGTTCAACTCGCAGAACTCGGAAATCGCGCCTTCGTTCCCCGGCTCCTGCTTGCCGAACTGATTGCAGGGAAAGCCGAGCACCACCAGGCCTTGATCCTTGTAGGTCTGCCACAACTCCTCGAGACCTTTGTATTGCGGGGTGAAACCGCATTTACTGGCGGTGTTGACCACCAGCACGGCTTTGCCGGCGAAATCGGCCAGGGTCTTTTGTTCACCTTTGATGGTGGTAACCGGGATGGTCAGCAGGTTGTCGCTCATGGCTTGGGCTCGATATAAAGGAACAAGCACTGAACATAGCGAGCAATTGAATTGTGTGCAATTTAAATTGTTGAACCCTGAACATCTGTAGGAGCGAAGCTTGCTCGCGAAGGCGTCAGTTCAGTCAACATCAGTGTTGAATGTCAGGACGCCTTCGCGAGCAAGCTTCGCTCCTACGGGGCCCGCATCAGGCGCGCGGCACCAGGTCCAGGCACACCGAGTTGATGCAATAACGCAGACCGGTCGGCGGCGGGCCATCCGGGAACACGTGCCCCAGGTGCGCCTCGCACTTGGCGCAGACCACTTCAGTGCGGATCATGCCGTGGCTGACGTCACGGATCTCGACCATCGCACTCTCGCCAATTGGCGCGTAGAAGCTCGGCCAGCCGCAGCCGGAGTCGAACTTGGTTTTCGAATCAAACAGCGGCTCGTTGCAGCAGATGCAGTGGTAAACGCCGTCAGTTTTGGTGTCGTTGTATTTGCCGGAGAACGGCCGTTCGGTGCCCTTGAGACGGCAAACGTTGTACTGCTCTGGATCGAGCATCGCCTTCCATTCTTCCAGGGTTTTTTCCAACTTTTCCATTGTCACACCTCAGCAGCTGAAAAAGCCCGATCTGTACCTTTTCCACGGATCGGGCGGCACGTATGATTGCGCCTCGTCAAACGCCAGTCTGGCAGCCAGACCACGCGCATTCAAACGGATTTATGGGTGCTGCCTCTCAAGGCGCCGGGCCTGTGTGAATACGCAGGATTCCCAGTACGGTAGTTCATACGCCGCCTGGATCGTTCATTTTCGGGAACACATCGCCATGCAGGTCAGCAAATCGAACAAGCTCGCCAACGTCTGCTACGACATTCGCGGCCCAGTGCTCAAGCACGCCAAGCGCCTGGAAGAGGAAGGTCATCGCATCCTCAAGCTGAACATCGGCAACCCGGCGCCTTTTGGTTTCGAAGCGCCGGACGAAATCCTTCAGGACGTGATCCGCAACTTGCCGACCGCCCAGGGCTATAGCGACTCAAAAGGCCTGTTCAGTGCGCGCAAGGCTGTCATGCAGTACTACCAGCAAAAGCAGGTGGAAGGCGTCGGCATTGAAGACATCTACCTGGGCAACGGCGTTTCCGAGCTGATCGTGATGTCAATGCAGGCATTGCTGAACAATGGCGACGAAGTGCTGGTGCCAGCGCCTGACTATCCATTGTGGACCGCGGCCGTGAGCCTGTCCGGCGGCAACCCGGTGCATTACCTGTGCGACGAGCAGGCCAACTGGTGGCCGGACCTGGCCGATATCAAGGCCAAGATCACCCCGAACACCAAGGCCCTGGTGATCATCAACCCGAACAACCCGACCGGCGCGGTGTATTCGAAGGAAGTGCTGCTGGGCATGCTGGAACTGGCTCGCCAGCACAATCTGGTGGTGTTCTCCGACGAGATCTACGACAAGATCCTATACGACGATGCCGTGCACATCTGCACCGCGTCCCTGGCCCCGGACCTGCTGTGCCTGACCTTCAACGGTCTGTCCAAGTCCTATCGCGTTGCCGGTTTCCGTTCCGGCTGGATCGCCATTTCCGGCCCGAAACACCACGCCCAGAGCTACATTGAAGGCATCGACATGCTGGCCAACATGCGCCTGTGTGCCAACGTGCCGAGCCAACACGCGATCCAGACCGCACTCGGCGGTTATCAGAGCATCAATGACCTGGTGTTACCGCAAGGTCGCTTGCTGGAGCAGCGCAATCGCACCTGGGAATTGCTCAACGACATTCCGGGCGTAAGTTGCGTCAAGCCGATGGGCGCGTTGTATGCGTTCCCGCGGATCGACCCGAAAGTCTGCCCGATCCACAACGACGAGAAGTTCGTGCTCGACCTGCTGCTCTCCGAGAAGCTGCTGGTGGTCCAAGGCACGGCCTTCAACTGGCCTTGGCCGGATCACTTCCGTGTCGTGACCTTGCCACGGGTGGACGACCTGGACATGGCCATTGGCCGGATTGGCAACTTCCTCAAATCCTACCGTCAGTAAACTGATATTCACCGTGCGACGCGTGCGTCTGTCGCACGGTGATTAATTCAGCAACATATCTTTGCGCCCTGCCAGACATCACTGCGCTTATCGCAGATTGATGCACTGCTTCGTGGCCGCGTCTAACAAAGACGGGGCCTGCGACGCGAATTGACTGTCAAACGCATCCGGCATCCCCGTCGGAAATGCCCTTCAAGCAGCTAGACTGTTGCCGTAGGACACAGTTTGAAATAGTCACTCGGTTGAATAGCCCGGTGCAGCACCTTATATACCCCGCAGTACGCTACATCTTTAGCATGAGGAGATTTCTACAACCATGATGCGCATCCTGCTGTTTTTGGCCACTAACCTGGCGGTCGTGCTGATTGCCAGCATCACCTTGAGCCTTTTCGGCTTCAACGGGTTCATGGCGGCCAACGGGGTTGATCTCAACCTCAATCAGCTGCTGATTTTCTGTGCGGTCTTTGGTTTCGCCGGTTCCCTGTTCTCGCTGTTCATCTCCAAGTGGATGGCGAAGATGAGCACCAGCACCCAAATCATCAGCCAGCCGCGCACCCGTCACGAACAATGGCTGCTGCAAACCGTCGAGCAACTGTCCCGCGAAGCCGGGATCAAGATGCCCGAAGTCGGGATTTTCCCTGCCTACGAGGCCAACGCGTTCGCGACGGGCTGGAACAAGAACGACGCACTGGTCGCGGTCAGTCAGGGCTTGCTCGAGCGTTTTTCGCCGGACGAAGTGAAGGCCGTTCTGGCCCACGAAATCGGCCACGTGGCCAATGGCGACATGGTCACCCTGGCGTTAATCCAGGGCGTGGTGAACACCTTCGTGATGTTCTTCGCACGGATCATCGGCAACTTTGTCGACAAGGTGATCTTCAAGAACGAAGAAGGCCAGGGCATCGCCTACTACGTGGCGACCATCTTCGCCGAACTGGTCCTGGGTATCCTGGCCAGCTCCATCGTCATGTGGTTCTCGCGCAAACGTGAGTTCCGCGCAGACGAAGCCGGTGCACGCCTGGCCGGTACCAGCGCAATGATTGGTGCCTTGCAACGCCTTCGTGCCGAACAGGGCCTGCCGGTGCACATGCCGGATACGCTGAATGCCTTTGGCATCAACGGCGGCATCAAACAAGGGTTCGCTCGTATGTTCATGAGCCACCCGCCGCTGGAAGAGCGTATTGACGCGTTGCGTCGTCGGGGCTGATAGCTTCCGTACTACGCATTAAAAGAAAAGGCCCGCAGTGATTGCGGGCCTTTTTTTGTCAGATGATTTTTGTAGTGCCTATCAGGGCCCCATCGTCGGAACGCCGCCCGGAGCCGGCTCGCTCCCACAGGGGAATGCATTCCATTGTGGGAGCGAGCCGGCTCCGGGCGGCGTTCCGACGATGGGGCCGGCATTAACAACACAAGCTATCGACTGGAAACCCGATAAACCCGCTCTTCAAGCCGCGTGACACCACTCTCGACAAACTTCCAGCTCTCGCCCAGCACATCCTGGTCTTCCAGAATCTTCAGCTCCCAGGTGGCCCCGAACAACCGTTGCACTTCGTCATCCAGCACGGCAAACGGCGGGCCGTCCTTTTGCGCCTGCTCGTAATCCAGGGTAATCAACAGCCCCAGCGAATCCTTCGGCAGAATCCGCTTCAGGTGCTCGGCGTATTGCTCACGCATCGTCGGCGGCAAGGCGATCAACGCCGCGCGGTCGTACAGCGCGCTGCAATCGGCGACATCGCCGGCAGTCAACGCGAAGAAATCACCACACCAGACCTCGATCGAACCCGCCCGGTAGACCGTGAAAGGACCCTGGTCGCTGACGTCCGGGTCAAATTGATGCTCGTGGAAAAAATCTTCCACAGCCTTTTCCGACAATTCGATACCCAACACTTCGTGACCGCATTTCGCCAGCCACAGCAGGTCCAGGCTTTTCCCACATAACGGCACCAATACGCGCGCGCCCTCCTCCAGGCCCAGCTGCGGCCAGTAACGTTGCAGATATGGATTCACTTCCGGCAGGTGAAAGCCGATCTGATTCGACGTCCACCGCTTGTGCCAAAACTCCGGCTGCATAATTAATCCCGAAAATTCGATCAAAAGACGCTAAAACTTATATTAGATTTAGATCAATGATCTGACTGAAGATGCTGCCATCTTACCCC
Source organism: Pseudomonas sp. RT6P73 (assembly GCF_054897715.1). Taxonomy (NCBI): domain Bacteria; kingdom Pseudomonadati; phylum Pseudomonadota; class Gammaproteobacteria; order Pseudomonadales; family Pseudomonadaceae; genus Pseudomonas; species Pseudomonas sp. RT6P73. The sequence continues at coordinate 3,888,952 of NZ_JBUBUV010000002.1, forward strand.
TCAGGAGGTCATTCATGTTCCCCAGCCTGTACATATCCCATGGCTCGCCCATGTTGGCACTGGAACCAGGCGCCAGCGGACCCGCCCTGGCTCGCCTGGCCGCAGAATTGCCGAAACCGAAAGCCATCGTGATTGTGTCTGCGCACTGGGAAAGCAGCGAGCTGCTGGTCAGCGGCAATCCCCGGCCTGAAACCTGGCATGACTTCGGCGGCTTTCCCAAGGCCCTGTTCGAGGTGCAATACCCGGCGCCGGGCGATCCACAGCTGGCGGCAGAGGTTGTGGAGTTGTTGAAGGCCGATGGACTGCCTTCGCGCATCGATGCCACGCGGCCGTTCGATCACGGGGTCTGGGTGCCGTTGTCATTGATGTATCCGCAGGCTGACATCCCCGTGGTGCAAGTCTCACTGCCCACCCGTGGCGGCCCTGCCCTGCAAACCCGGGTCGGCCATGCCCTGGCCAGCCTGCGCGAACACGGCGTATTGTTGATCGGTTCTGGCAGCATCACCCATAACCTGCGAGAACTGGACTGGCACGCCGGCCCGGAAAGCGTCGAACCGTGGGCCAAAACGTTTCGCGACTGGATGATTGAAAAGCTCGCGACCAACGATGAAGCCGCGTTGCACGATTATCGTCAACAGGCGCCCAATGCGGTGCGCAACCATCCCAGCGATGAGCATTTGTTGCCGTTGTATTTTGCTCGTGGGGCTGGGGGTGAGTTCGGCGTTGCCCATCAAGGGTTCACCATGGGGGCGCTGGGGATGGACATCTACCGTTTCGGCTGACCGGTAGACCGAGTCGCTCCCATCGTCGGAACGCCGCCCGGAGCCGGCTCGCTCCCACAGTAGATCTTCAGTGAACACAATATCTGTGTATTACAGAGATCCCCTGTGGGAGCGAGCCGGCTCCGGGCGGCGTTCCGACGATGGGGCCCACTCGGTCTCCAGCCCATGCACAAACAGCAGGCCAAAAAAATCCCCGAACCAGTCGGGGATTTTTTATGTTCGATCAATCAGCCCGAGAACGGATCAATCTTCGCGATAGCGACGCAGCTTCAACTGCTTGCCGGCAACGCGAGTGTCCTTCAGTTTGGTCAGGAGTTTTTCCAGACCATCTTCCGGCAGCTCGACGAGGCTGAAGCTGTCACGCACCTGGATGCGACCGATGGCTTCACGGGCCAGACCACCTTCGTTGAGGATGGCGCCCAGCAGGTTTTTCGCGGCGATACCGTCACGCGCACCCAGCGCGGTACGGCAACGAGCACGGCCTTCAGCCAGTGCAACCGGAGCACGACGCTCACGATCACCACGGTCCGGACGATCACCGGTACGCTCTGGACGATCGCCACGCGGTGCATTGTTCGGCACCAGTGGACGTTCTTTCTCGATCGCAGCCAGGGTCAACGCCTGAGCGTTGGTTGCCTTGCGCAGCAGAGCAGCGGCCAGTGCACGCGGGGTGCAACCGATGTCGGCAGTCAGGCGATCCAGCAGATCACCGTGAGTCGATTCGGCATCAGCCACCAGCGGCGACAGGCTGTTGGTCAGTTTCTTGATGCGGGCATCGAGAACAGCCTGAGCATCCGGCAGGCGGACCTCGGCAACTTTCTGACCGGTTACACGCTCGATCACTTGCAGCATGCGGCGCTCACGTGGAGTCACCAACAGCAATGCACGACCTTCGCGACCGGCACGGCCAGTACGGCCGATACGGTGAACGTAGGATTCCGGGTCGTAAGGCATATCAACGTTGAACACGTGAGTGATACGCGGAACGTCCAGGCCACGAGCAGCTACGTCGGTCGCCACAACGATGTCCAGACGGCCATCCTTGAGGGATTCGATCACGCGCTCACGTTGGTTCTGAGCAATGTCACCGTTCAGCGCAGCGGCTTTGTAGCCTTTGGCTTCCAGGGCACTGGCCAGGTCCAGGGTCGCTTGCTTGGTGCGCACGAACATGATCAGGGCGTCGAAGTCTTCCACTTCCAGCAGGCTCAATACAGCCGAGGTCTTCTGGTCAGCGTGAACCAACAGGTGAGCCTGTTCGATCGCGGTAACGGTCTGAGTCTTGGTCTGGATCTTCACGTGTTGCGGATCGCGCAGATGGCGTTCGGCAATGGCACGGATCGACTGTGGCAGGGTGGCCGAGAACAATACGGTCTGACGGGTGGGTGGCAGAGCCTTGAAGATAACTTCTAGGTCGTCCATGAAACCCAGTTTGAGCATTTCGTCCGCTTCGTCGAGAACCAGGTGGTTCACGGTCGACAGGACTTTTTCGTCACGACGCAGGTGGTCGCACAGACGGCCCGGCGTGGCGACAACGATCTGTGCGCCATTACGGATTGCTTTCAGTTGTGGACCCATAGGGGCGCCGCCGTAAACGGCCACAACGGTAACGCCCGGCATTTGCTTGGCGTAGGTTTCGAAAGCGGTTGCTACTTGCAGCGCCAACTCACGGGTTGGCGCCAGGATCAGGGCTTGCGGCTCGCGCTTGGCAGGATCGATGCGGTGCAGGATCGGCAGGGCGAACGCGGCGGTTTTACCCGTACCGGTTTGCGCCTGGCCAATCATGTCGTGGCCGGCCATGATGATCGGGATCGATTGCTGCTGAATAGCCGAAGGCTCTTCGTAGCCAGTCGCGATGACGGCTGCAAGAATATTCGGATTAAGATTAAAAGCGGCGAAGCCGCCGGTTTCCTGGGTCATGGGTCTGCCTCTAAGTGCATCCGCAAAGACCCATGCTCCAAAGCTGCGCATGCCGTGTAAGACTCAAGAGTCGCCCTGGCTGCTTTGTCGGCGGGGATTTGCGAAAACGAATGAATGAAAAAGATTCGTCAAGGGAGAGTCCGCTGTGCGGACGTGCAGCCGAAGCTGACTTCGGGAAATTGCGCTACCTAAACGCGGCCCGGTTAAAGGCCGGCGCGCACTATACCGGAATTCGCCCAAAAAGGGAGCATTATTTGTCGGAAAACTGACGTATACACCGTTGTGTCACAGGCTTTGCGGATAATCGTGCAACAGTCTATTTTTCAAAGGCCCGGCCCTGCTGGCGATGGCGCTAAAACGGTTCATCCTTGTGACGCAGACCTGCGGTCTGGCACACCCTTCCCGCCCGAGGAAATGCTCCATGAATCAGCCCGGCTCCAGTCGTGTCACCCGTGAAAAACACGGCCATGTCCTGATGATCGGCCTGGATCGGGTGGCCAAACGCAACGCCTTCGACCTCGACCTGCTCAACGAACTGAGTCTGGCCTACGGCGAGTTCGAGGCCGATAGTGAGGCGCGGGTGGCAATAGTGTTCGCTCATGGTGAACATTTCACCGCCGGGCTCGACTTGATCAATGCCAGCGCGGCCCTGGCCGACGGCTGGCAGGCGCCGCCCGGCGGGTGCGATCCGTGGGGCGTGTTTGCCGGCCCGCGGGTAAGCAAACCGGTGATTGTCGCCGCGCAAGGCTATTGCCTGACCATCGGCATCGAACTGATGCTGGCCGCCGACATCAACCTCTGCGCCAGCAACACCCGTTTCGCCCAAAAGGAAGTGCAGCGCGGGATCTTCCCGTTCGGTGGCGCCACGTTGCGTTTGCATCAAGTCGCCGGCTGGGGCAATGCCATGCGCTGGCTGCTGACCGGCGATGAATTCGATGCTCACGATGCCTTGCACCTGGGATTGGTGCAGGAAGTCATGGCCAGCGAGGATCTGCTGCCACGGGCGATTGAATTGGCTGAGCGGATTGCCCGGCAGGCGCCGCTGGGGGTTCAGGCGACGTTGATGTCGGCCCGGCAGGCGCGCTATGAAGGGGAAACGGCAGCGGCGCAGGGGTTGCCGCGGCTGGTGAAGAAGTTGTTGGCGAGTGAGGATGCCAGGGAGGGTGTGCGGTCGATGGTCGAGAAGCGTCCGGGCATCTTCAAAGGGATCTAAGTGATGTATCGGCTGTAAGGGCCTCTTCGCGGGCAAGCCTCGCTCCTACGGGATCACGCAAGCCCTGTAGGAGCGAGGCTTGCCCGCGAAGAGGCCCGAAAGAGCAACAACTTATGTCGCGGGGCGAATCGCCTTGATCAACGACTGCAACGAATACCCCAACCGCGGCGCCAGCCCTTCAGCTCGGGCGATCAGCCCGTCCATGTCCAGTTCCTGATCCAGTTCCGAAGGCACGAGCAAAATCACGTTGCCCTCCTTCACCGGCAACTCCCAGTAATGCCGGTGATAGAGGCCACGCAACAACGCAGCGCCCAACGGCTTGCCATCGTCGGTGGCCCATTGATTGATCACCAGCCAGCCGCCCGGATTCAGGCGCTTTTGACAGTCTTCCAGAAAACGCCAGGCCAGATGCCCGACACCCGGACCGACATCGGTATAAAGGTCGACGAAAATCAGGTCTGCCGGCTCAGCGGTATCGAGCAACTCCAGCGCGTCGCCGACGCGGATATACAGCCGCGGATCGTCATCCAGCCCAAGGTATTCGATGGCCAGACGTGGTACGTCGGGGCGCAGCTCAATGGCTTCGACATCTTCAAGCGGCAGGAACTTGAGGCACGCCTGGGTCAGCGTGCCGGCGCCGAGGCCGAGAAACAGCGCGCTTTCCGGCTGTTCGTGGCACAGCGCGCCAATCAGCATCGCCCGGGTGTAATCGTACTCGAGCCAGCTCGGGTCAGCCGTGAACACGCAGCTCTGCTCGATGGCATCACCGAACTCGAGAAAACGGTAATCGGCCACCTCCAGCACGCGAATCACGCCGAACTCATCCTGTACCTCGGCGAGCAGATGCTCGACGCGCTCCTCAGTCATTTCGTCTCCAGATTGTTGCCGGGCCCGCCGCAAGATGAAGCGGCAAAGGCGCGATTGTCCGCGAAGCAACGGGAACAGGTCACGCACTAATTTGCTGATAACATGAACGTCCGAGCGTAAAACAACCGAGACCGTGATGAGCCAACCCTGGAGCCCTGACAGCTGGCGCGCCCTGCCGATCCAGCAACAACCCCACTACCCCGACGCGGCGCATTTGCTGCAGGTCGAGCAAACCCTGGCGAGTTATCCGCCCCTGGTGTTTGCCGGTGAGGCCCGGGAGTTGCGCCGTCAGTTTGCCCAGGTCACCCAGGGCCGCGCGTTTCTGTTGCAAGGCGGCGACTGCGCCGAAAGCTTCGCCGAGTTCTCGGCCGCAAAAATCCGCGACACCTTTAAGGTCTTGCTGCAAATGGCGATCGTCATGACCTTCGCCGCAGGCTGCCCGGTGGTCAAGGTCGGGCGCATGGCCGGCCAGTTTGCCAAGCCTCGTTCGGCCAACGACGAAACCATCGACGGCGTGACCCTGCCCGCCTATCGCGGCGACATCGTCAACGGCATCGGCTTCGACGAAAAAAGCCGCGTGCCGGACCCAGAGCGTCTGCTGCAGTCCTATCACCAGTCCACGGCCACGCTGAACCTGCTGCGTGCTTTCGCCCAGGGCGGATTTGCCGACCTGCATCAGGTGCACAAGTGGAACCTGGATTTCATCGCCAACTCGGCACTGGCCGAGAAATACAGCCACCTGGCTGATCGCATCGATGAAACTCTGGCCTTCATGCGCGCCTGCGGCATGGACACTTCGCCGCAACTGCGCGAAACCAGCTTCTTCACCGCTCACGAAGCGCTGCTGCTGAATTACGAAGAAGCCTTCGTGCGCCGCGACAGCCTGACCAACGATTACTACGATTGCTCGGCGCACATGCTGTGGATCGGCGACCGCACCCGTCAGCTCGACGGCGCCCACGTCGAATTCCTGCGTGGCGTGAATAATCCGATCGGCGTCAAGGTCGGCCCGAGCATGAACCCCGAAGACCTGATTCGCCTGATCGACGTACTCAACCCGGACAACGACCCGGGCCGCTTGAACCTGATTGCGCGGATGGGTGCGAACAAGGTCGGCGATCACTTGCCGGCGTTGATCCGCGCGGTGCAGCGTGAAGGCAAGCAGGTGCTGTGGAGCTCGGACCCGATGCACGGCAACACCATCAAGGCCAGCAGCGGCTACAAGACCCGCGACTTCGCGCAGATCCTTGGCGAGGTGAAGCAGTTCTTCCAGGTTCACCAAGCGGAGGGCAGTTACGCCGGCGGTATCCACATCGAGATGACCGGGCAGAACGTGACCGAATGCATTGGTGGCGCGCGGCCGATTACTGAAGACGGGTTGTCGGATCGGTATCACACCCATTGCGACCCGCGGATGAATGCTGACCAGTCGCTGGAATTGGCATTTTTGATTGCTGAAACCCTGAAGCAAGTCCGGCGTTAAATCGCGTCGATCCCATCGCGAGCAGGCTCGCTCCCACAGGGTTAGCGCCAGACACATAATGTGTGAACGACGCCGACCACTGTGGGAGCGAGCCTGCTCGCGATGGGGCCAGGTTAATCACCATCGATCTGTGCCAATGCCACCCGCAACCGCGCCGCACTCGCCCGCGGGCAATTCAGCTGAACCTGCTCAAGCCCCAGCCAATCCGCCATCTGCCGCAGATTGACCGCCAACGCCAGCATGCCCGCCTCGTCCAGCCCCGGTTCCTCTTCATGCACGGCATGCACCGCCAACCGGCCCAACGCTCGCTCGGCGCGCAGATCCACCCGTGCGGCAATCCGTTCATTGTGCAAAAACGGCAGCACGTAATAGCCATAGACCCGCTTGTCCTGGGGCGTATAAATCTCCAGCCGATAACGGAAATCGAACAATCGCTCGGTGCGGCTGCGCTCCCAGATCAACGAATCAAACGGTGATAGCAAGGCACTGGCCTCGACCTTGCGCGGCACTTTCGGCTCGGGCAAGCAGTAGGCCGGCTGCCGCCAGCCCTGAACCTCGCAGGCCAGTAACTCACCCGCCTCTACCAGCTCCGCCAGACGCGGCCGGCTGTCTGCCGGGTTCAGACGGAAATAATCACGCAGATCCTTTTCCGTGCCGACGCCCAATGCCGTCGCGGCATGCAGCAACAACCCGCGCTGGGCCTCGGCCTCACTGAGCAATGGTTGTTGCAGAACCGCCGAAGGAATCACCCGTTCCGGCAGATCATAAAGCCGCTCGAATCCACGGCGGCCGGCGACCGTTACTTCACCGGCGGCGAACAACCATTCCAGCGCATGTTTTTCAGCGCTCCAGTCCCACCACGGCCCAGCCCGTTCCTGACGGGTCGACAAGCTTCCGGCCCCCAGTGCGCCGAGTTCCTGAACCGATGCCAGCACCCGGCGAATGGTGTCCTGCTGCTCGCGACCAAAACGCGCCAATTGCTGATAGATGTCTTCACCGCGAGTCGCACGCAGCATGCGCCAACGCATCAAGGGGTACATCGACATGGGCAGCAACGAAGCTTCATGGCCCCAATACTCGAACAACGTGCGTCGTCGGCCCTGACTCCAGGCAGCCTGATCGAGCAAATCGGAGGAGTAATTACCGAGGCGGGAAAACAAGGGAAGGTAGTGCGAACGCACCAACGCATTGACCGAATCGATCTGCAGAATGCCCAGCCGCTCGATCATCCGGTTGAGCTGAAACGGTTTGATCGCCGCTGGCGGTTGCCGCCCGTTGAACCCTTGGGCGGCCAGCGCCAGACGACGAGCCTGTTTGAGGGTAAAGGACACTGTTGCGGGCATGAGCATCTCCTTGTCTGCTCGCAACCTACCTCACCGGGAAGGGAGTTGTGTAGCAATGGCCTCATCATTTATGCATCGGATCATCCCAGAACGGCCGGACCGATTCATGTTCCACATCGGCACGACTCACGCCGATGTCCTTCAGTGCTTCGTCGCTCAAGCTCGCCAGCAGTTCACGCTCACGGTGAAGTTCGTACCAGCGACTAAACTTGTGCAGCAGATCGGATACCGCGTGGATTGAGAATTTTTCTGCCGTTACATGCTCGTGTTGACCTTTCATCTTGTTGCCCTCCTTTAGGGATGGCTCAAGTCTCGCCTCAGGGCTAAGATCAATCCAACGAATGTTTCTGATGGTAACCATCTCGGAGATTGATGGATGTCGGCGTACCCAAGTATTGATACTGATGTGCTGCGCACCTTTGTCGCTATTGCCGACCAGGGTGGGTTTACCCGTGCCGGTGAAATGGTCAACCGCACGCAGTCAGCGGTGAGCATGCAGATGAAGCGTCTGGAAGAAGACGTGTTGCAGCGCCAGCTGTTCGAGCGTGATGGACGCCAGGTCAAGTTGACCGCCGAAGGCCAGGTATTGCTGGGTTACGCGCGGCGCATCCTCAAACTCCACAGCGAAGTCTTCAATACCCTGCGCGAGCCGCACATGGTCGGCACCGTGCGCATCGGCACGCCCGATGATTACGTCATGCGTTTCCTGCCGGGGATCCTGTCGCGCTTCGCCAAGTTCTACCCGCTGATCCAGATCGAGGTTCACTGCGAATCAACCAAGCAACTGTTGCAGCGTCAAGACCTGGACTTGTCCATCGTTACCCGTGAGCCCGGCACTGAAATCGGCCAGTTGCTGCGCAAGGAACGTTTCGTCTGGGCCGAAGCACAATGCTTCAACGCTCATGAGCAGACGCCGCTGCCACTGGCGATGTTCAACAGTGATTGTTTCTGCCGGCTGTGGGCGTGCAATGCGCTGGATGCGATGGGGCGTGATTACCGCATTGCCTACAACAGTTCGAGCCTGTCGGCGTTGATGGCTGTGGTCAGTGCGGGCCTCGCGGTGACCGCGCAACTGGAAAGCCTTATAACGCCGGACATGCGCATCCTCGGCGCCGCCGAAGACCTGCCGCTGTTGCCGGAAGCCAGCATCATGCTCGTACGCAACCTGCACAACCCGTCACCGATCACCGAGTGCCTGGCCGAGCACATCGTCGAAGGCTTCAAACTTTAAACGCGAGCATCACCGCGCACAGCACCAGGAAACCGCAGAACAGAGCGCGCAATAGCCGCTCCGGCATGGCGTGGGCAATCTTCACGCCCCAGCTGATGCTCATCAATCCGCCGACGGCCAACGGCAACCCGATCATCCAGTCCACTTGATGATGCACCGCGTAAGTCACCAGCGTGACACCGGTGCTGGGCAGCGCCAGAGCCAGGGATAAACCCTGGGCCACAACCTGGGTGGTGCCAAACACGCTGGTCAACACCGGCGTTGCCACGACCGCACCGCCGACCCCGAACAACCCGCCCATGGTGCCGGATGCTGCGCCGAGTACGCCCAACCATGGCCAGGAATAACGCATCTGTGCAGAGACCGGTGCGTTAGCGGTGAACATGCGCGCAAGGTTGTAGGCCGACAGGGCAATCAGGAACGCGACAAACCCCACGCGCATGGTTTGTGCGTCGATGCCTACCGCCCAGATCGAGCCGATCCAGGCGAAGCAGAAGCCCATCGCAGCCAATGGCAGCGCATGACGCATTTCAATGCGGTTGCGCTGGTGATAGCGCCACAGCGCCAGCATCACATTGGGCACCACCATGACCAGCGCCGTACCTTGGGCAATTTGCTGATCGAGACCGAACAACACACCGAGCAACGGAATCGCGATCAATCCACCGCCAATGCCGAATATCCCGCCGAGGGTTCCCAGGGCTGCGCCAAAGGCTAGATACATCACGAACTCAATCACAGGCGATATTCCCTTTTGTCAGGTGATTCATCCTACGCAGTCGAGGCTGGCGGGGAAACGCACAGCAACGCACAATGGCTGTGCCAACTTCGCACAAGCGCCGACAAATCATGAACCCCAATCAATTGACCGATCAGCTCGGCCTGTTCCTCGATGTGCTGGAAACCGGAAGCTTTTCCGCTGCGTCCCGCCGGCATCCGCTGACGCCTTCGGCCGTGGCGCGGCGTATCGACAGCCTCGAGAATGCGGTCGGCAGCCAACTGTTCATTCGCAGCACCCACGCGGTGCGCGCGACACCCGCCGGCCTGGCGTTTGCCGAACGGGCGCGAAGGATCGTGGCGGAATTGCGCCTGGCCCGCGCCGAAGCCGTGTCCCTGAGCAGCGCGCCGGAAGGCTTGATCCGGATTGATGCACCAGCGGCGTTCGGCCGCCGGCATCTGGCGCCGGTGATTGCCGACTTCCTGACGCTCTACCCCGGCCTCGATGTGCAATTGCATTTGATCGACAGTTTTGTCGACATGCAGGGGCTGAACCTCGGCAAGGTCGATCTGGTGCTGCGCGCCGGGCAAATGGCCGACACCCGGCTGGTGGCCACGCCGCTGGCGAGTATGGTGCGCATTGCCTGCGCCAGCCCTGAGTACCTGAAACGTCGCGGCATCCCGACCGAGCCGGCGCAGTTGATCGAACATGACGGCCTCGACTGGGACGGCCTGGCTCCACCCTTCGCCTGGCGCTTTGAACGCGACGGGCACATGCACCTGCATCGCCCTGCGCGAATCCGCATGAGTGCCAACAATGCCGAGGCACTGGTCTGCGGTGCACTGGCCGGGTTGGGCATCGCGCATTTGCCGACCTGGCTGGCCAGCGAGTACCTGTTGCGTGGCGAGCTGCTGCCGCTGTTTTGTGAAAACGGCCTGCCGTCACCGGAAACAACCGGCATCTATGCGCTGCGCCTGTCGCAACAACCCAATTCACGCAGCCGTTTGTTGCTGGAATACCTGAAAACCCGCTTCAGCCCCATTCCGCCGTGGGATCTGGCCCTGCAAAACACGCTGGTCCATCACTAGTCGAGAATTATCTGGCGCATTAAAGATTCGCCCGCTAGATTCATGAAGATCACTGATCAAGGCTTTGAAATGAACACCGACCGCAACACCACTGATAACTGCGACGACCTGCTGCTGGACAATCAAGCGTGTTTCGCCCTGCATTCCACGTCTCTGCTGATGACCAAGGTATACAAGCCGCTGCTGCAAGCGCTGGGCCTGACCTATCCGCAGTATCTGGCAATGATGGTGCTGTGGGAGCGGGATGGTTTGACCGTAGGCGAAATCAGCACGCGACTGCTGACAGACCCCGGCTCACTGACACCTTTGCTCAAACGCCTGGAAGTCGAGGGATTGCTCAGCCGCACCCGCAGCCGTGAGGATGAACGGGTGGTGATTGTCGAACTGACCGAACAGGGTCGAGCCTTGCGGGACAAGGCGCGAAGCGTGCCCCAGTGCATCCTCGGTGCAAGCGGCATGACGCTTGAACGATTGCAGAAACTGCAAGCGGAGCTGCAAGTGCTGCGCAGCAACCTCCAAGACAGCCTTTAATCTAAAAACTCATACACATCCCTGTGGGAGCGGGCTTGCCCGCGATAGCGGTGCATCAGTCACATGGGTGGCTGATCTGGCATTGCAATCGCGGGCAAGCCCGCTCCCACAGTTGCTTTGTGGCTCCGAAAAACTCTACGCGCCCCTCTCCAAAAATTTTTCGATCGCAGATCCTGACAAAACAGCTCTAATCCGGCCCTTCCAATCACCCCGTCCAAACTAAACCAAACTTTTTCAAAAATTTATCTTGCGCACTAAATATTAGCGCGATACATTCATCTCGCACTTACTTAGCGCGCAAACATTTAGCGCAAAACACCAAAATCCAAACGAGGCTCACACCATGCAAACTCTCTACACCGCAATCGCAACCTCCACTGGCGGCCGTGACGGTCGTGCGGTTTCCAGTGACAATATCCTCGACGTCAAACTCGCTACTCCGAAAGAACTCGGTGGTGCCGGCGGTGCTGCGACCAACCCTGAGCAACTGTTCGCAGCCGGCTACTCCGCCTGCTTCATCGGCGCGCTGAAATTCGTCGCCAGCCAGACCAAGCGCAGCATCCCGAACGACGCTTCGATCACCGCCCATGTCGGCATCGGCCAGATCCCTGGCGGTTTCGGTCTGGACATCGACCTGCACATCAGTCTGCCGGGCCTTGAACAAGCCGACGCGCAAAGCCTGGTCGAGGCGGCCCACCAGGTCTGCCCGTACTCGAACGCTACCCGTGGCAACGTCGATGTGCGCCTGCACGTTACCGTCTAATCGCTGACTACCAGGCCCGAACAGGAAATGAACATGAACACTTTCAGCAAAGTCTTGACCGGCACCCTTCTCGCTTTGTCCATCAGCCACGCGTTTGCAGGCGATGGGGTTGAACACAACACCCAGGCCTTCCTCGACGTCCTGAATGCGGGCACCGGCAAACCGATGGAACAACTCACCCCCAAAGAAGCCCGCGCGGTACTGGTGGGTGCGCAAGCCTCGGTGAAACTGACACTGCCAAAAGCCGATGTCAGCGAGAAGACCATTCAAGTCGACGGCCAACCGCTCAGCCTGACCATCGTCCGGCCGGCCGGGGTCAAAGGCGAGCTGCCGGTGTTCATGTTCTTCCACGGCGGCGGCTGGGTGCTGGGGGACTTCCCAACCCACGAACGTCTGGTTCGTGACCTGGTGACGGGTTCGGGTGCAGCGGCGGTGTTCGTCAATTACACCCCGTCGCCGGAAGCGCGTTACCCGGTGGCGATCAACCAGGCTTACGCTGCGACTAAATGGGTGGCCGAGCACGGTAAAGAGATCAACGTCGACGGCAAGCGTCTAGCCGTGGCCGGCAACAGCGTCGGCGGCAACATGGCGGCCGTGGTTGCGCTGATGGCCAAAGACAAGGGCACCCCGGCGATCAAATTCCAGGTGCTGCTGTGGCCGGTGACGGATGCCAGCTTCGAAACCGCATCCTACAATCAGTTTGCCGAGGGGCACTTCCTCACCAGAAACATGATGAAGTGGTTCTGGGACAACTACACCACCGACGCCAAGCAACGTAACGAGATCTACGCTTCGCCGCTGCGGGCAACCACCGCGCAACTGAAGGGTTTGCCTCCTGCGCTGGTGCAGACGGCCGGTGCCGACGTGTTGCGCGATGAAGGTGAAGCCTATGCCCGCAAACTGGACGAGGCGGGTGTGCCGGTCACATCGGTTCGCTACAACGGCCTGATTCACGATTATGGTTTGCTTAACGTGGTGAGCCAGGTGCCGGCGGTGCGCTCCGCGATGCTGCAAGCTTCCGAAGAACTGAAACAACACCTGAAATAACGACACCTTGTAGGAGCGAGGCTTGCCCGCGAAAGCGGTGTGTCAGTCGACATCAATGTTGAATGACACACCGCCTTCGCGGGCAAGCCTCGCTCCTACGGAGTACTGCGTGTTTCTGGCAGGCACAAAAAAGCCCGACTCAATGGTCGGGCTTTTTCATTCCTGAAGCTGTGCTTATTTAGCACGGCCTTTGTAGGAACCGCCTTCGCGGGTATCGATCTCGATCATGTCGCCGATTTCGATGAAGTCAGCAACCGACAGCTCGGTACCGTTCTTCAGTTTGGCAGGCTTCATCACCTTGCCGGAAGTGTCACCGCGAGCGGAACCTTCGGTGTAGTCAACCTGACGCACGATGGTGGTCGGCAGTTCTACGGAAACCAGACGCTCTTCGAAGAAGATCGCTTCGCAAACATCGGTCATGCCTTCTTCAACGAAAGGCAGAACGGCTTCGATGTCTTCAGCGTTCAGCTCGTACATGGTGTAGTCAGTGGTGTCCATGAACGTGTAGGTGTCGCCGCTGATGAAGGACAGGGTCGCTTCTTTGCGGTCGAGGATTACGTCGTCCAGTTTGTCGTCGGCGCTGTAAACGATCTCGGTCTTGTAACCGGTCAGCAGGTTTTTCAGCTTGGTCTTCATGATCGCGCTGTTACGACCGGATTTGGTGAATTCAGCTTTCTGAACCAGCCAAGGATCGTTTTCGAGACGGATCACGGTACCGGGTTTCAGTTCTTTACCAGTTTTCATTGCGAATATCCGAATTTGGATGGGATTTACAAAAATCTAGGCCGCGTATCATATCCAATTTACATAAAACTGTACCAGCGCTGCGGCAAGATCGGCCTGCAAGGCCTGTTCCAGACACCACTTCTCGGCGTGTTTTTGCAGTTCCGGCCAGTGTTTACGGGTTGCCAGCCAGTGGTCAGACATATTTTGACCTGCATTCCACGCACGCCAAAGACCACTGATCGCCTCGCTGGCAGGCTCGGACAGGCCTCGGGTGTACAGCGCAAGGAAGGCATCGAGCTTGTCCAGATGGATATCTTCGTCCTGCTGATAGATGTGCCAGAGCAGCGGACGCCCAGCCCACTGCGCGCGGACAAAGGAATCTTCGCCGCGCACGGCGTTGAAATCGCAGCACCAAAGCAGGTGGTCGTATTGATCCTGTCGGACGAACGGCAGCACTTGTACGGTCAACTCACCGCGCACGTGCAACGCGCCGGCCGCCAGCTGATCGACACCGAGCCAGCGTTCGACATCCCCGAGAATCCGGCTTTCGGGCACCAGTAGATGCGTGGGATTCGAATCAGCGGCCATCACGTCCAGCCAACTGGCCAATCCGCTGTTTTCGTAGGCGAACAGTGAGATCAGTTGAGCGTTTGGTGCGCGATCTATCCCCAGGCCTTGCAGGAATTCTCGCTGCGCCTCGGGGTTTTGCTGAAACTGCCGGCGACGCTCAAGCAATCCGCTTTCACGCAACAAGCCACCGGTACCTTTCTGGAACCCCGGAAAGAAGAAGTACTTCTGCACGCTCTTGTACTTCACCGACGGCAAACCGTGACAGCCGATCACCCAGTTCTCAGCGCTCAGGTAATCGAGGTTCATCCACAGCGGCGGCTTTTCCCGCGAGGCCATGGCGTCCATGTAGGCACTTGGCAACTGGCAGGCGAACGCGGCAATCACTACATCGGCGGCTTCAGCGGGTTGCCACTCGGTTGGCCACTGACGCACCTCGACACCCTGCTGCCATTGCTGCGCGGCGCTGATGTCGATTTCAGGGCAGATGCGTTCGAAGGCCCGCAGGTCATCGACCCACAAGCGCACCGCCACGGCATGTTCGGCCACCAGCTGTCGGGCGAGGCGCCAGGTCACACCGATGTCGCCAAAGTTGTCGACCACGGTGCAAAAAATATCCCAGCGGGTGTTCATTTCAGGCATTCCAGGCTCCCGTTGGCAAAGGCGCCGATTGTCCGCATAAATTACCTCGCGCAGAAGAGCCGCCGGCGATTATTCTTCGTGCGACAATCGCCATTCGCCCGCGACCACCCGCCAGGAGGCAGCCATGCCCTACCGTCCCAACCCGCGCCGTCCGTTGCCGATTCAGCTCAATGCGCTGCAATTGACCGGCAGCATTGCCCTCGGTCTGTGGCTTGGATTTCTCGCGATCGCGCTAACCTGCTGGCTCGCCTCGCGCCTGCTGTTCAGCGAGCAACTCGCGCCTGTCGCCGCTGCGGTAGAGCAACTGGCCAAGCCGCCGGTGGTGGTGCAACCGGTTCCGGACATCCCGCCGCAGAGCCCGCTGTTTGAACAGTACGAAGAGAACTTGCGCAAGAACGAGCAGCAGCAACGGATGGATCAGGCCCGCAGCACCAGCCGCAATCTGTCCAATCCGAAATGCCAGTTCTGGCTGCAACAGGACCAGACCGCGCCGAGCGAAAAAAGCCGCGCCAACGTCCTGCAATTCTGCGACTGACCATGAAGCTCTCTATGCACAAACAAACCGTCCACCAGTTGATTATCGACAAGCTTCGGATCGACCTCGACATCGCCGAGCGTGCCGCGCAAACCGCTTACGAAACCGCGACCCACGAAGAAAACATCGCCGAAAACAAGTACGACACACTGGGCCTGGAGGCGTCTTATCTGGCCGCCGGACAAGCCAGACGTGTGGAAGAAATCCGGCAGTCACTCACGCTTTGCCAGAATCTGACCTTGCGTCCTTATGACGAACAACGCGGGATCGAAATCGGCGCCCTGCTCGGTCTGGAAGACGAAAAGGGTCGTGAGCAGTGGCTGTTTCTGGCCCCTGACGCGGCGGGATTGAAAGTCGATATGGTGGGGCAAATGATCACCGTCATCACCCCTCGCTCGCCGCTGGGCAAAAGTCTGCTGGGCAAATTCGAAGGGGACGAGGTGGAGATTCTGGTGGCGGGCGCTCGGCAACAGTTTGCTGTTACCGAGGTGGTCTAGAAGAATTAATGGACCGGCAGTTCGACGCCGTCGAACAGCTCCTCCAGTTCCTGCTTGTTGTGGCACTGAATGGCCTTGGCCATGACTTCGCGGGTCAGGTGCGGAGCGAACTTCTCGATGAAGTCGCACATGAAACCACGCAGGAAGGTGCCACGACGGAAACCGATCTTGGTGATGCTGGATTCGAACAGGTCACTGGCGTCGAGCATGACCAGGTCACTGTCGAGTTTGGCGTCAACAGCCATTTTCGCCACGATGCCCACGCCCAGGCCCAGGCGAACGTAAGTCTTGATCACGTCGGCGTCGGCGGCGGTGAATACCACTTTCGGCGTCAGGCCACGGTGGCTGAAGGCTTCGTCGAGTTTCGAACGGCCGGTGAAGCCGAACACGTACGTCACGATCGGGTATTCGGCCAGGGCTTCCAGGGTCAGCTTCGACAGCTTGGTCAGCGGGTGGCCCTGCGGCACGACCACGCAGCGGTTCCAGCGGTAGCACGGCATCATCACCAGGTCACCGAACAGTTCCAGCGCTTCGGTGGCGATGGCGAAATCCACGGTGCCGTCAGCGGCCATTTCGGCGATTTGCATCGGCGAACCCTGGTGCATATGCAGGGCAACGTCCGGGTACTGCTTGATGAAATTGCTGATCACCGGCGGCAATGCATAACGGGCCTGAGTGTGCGTGGTGGCGATCGACAGGGTGCCTTTCTTCTCGTTGGAGAATTCCTGGGCGATCTGCTTGATGCTTTCAACCTTGCGCAGGATCTCGCCGGCGGTGGTGATGATGCGCTCGCCGGCCGGGGTGACGCGGGTCAGGTGCTTGCCGCTGCGAGCAAAAACCTCGACGCCCAATTCGTCTTCCAGCAGGCGGATCTGTTTACTGATGCCCGGTTGCGAGGTGTAAAGGCTTTGGGCTGTAGCGGAAACGTTGAGGTCGTGGTGCGCCACTTCCCAGATGTAGCGCAGTTGTTGAAGCTTCATATGAATCCCTCAAAGCAGGTAGACGCCACGGGCATCAGCGACGGTATATAACTATATTAATGGTTTGAAGAATAAATCTAGAACTTTTTTGTCAAATTGCCACTATTCGTGTTCTGGTGTCCTGCTAGGCAGGACACTACCGATCACCTTGGCGACGACGTTCCACCAACGGCACCAGGTAAACCGGCACCCGAGACAGTTGCAACACCCGCGCAGCGGTTCTGCCCAGAGGCGTTTCCGCGCCAGCACCATGGCTATGACTACCTACGATCAACAAATCCACCGAGAGTTTCTGCGCCTGGTCGAGAATCACTTGTGACGGGTCCCCCTGCAGCACCCGCACCGCTTGAATCCGCTCCAGGTCCTGCTCTCCTTCATCCCCCAACTCTTCCCGAAAGCTGTCGAGCACCCGCTGCTCGATACTGGCGATCACCGTGCTCAGGCCCTGACTGTGAAACTCACTCAAGGCCTGCTCATCGAGGTAACTCTGCAGCACGGATTCAGCAAACAACCCCATGGGTTCAACGGCGTGCACCACATACAAGTCGGCATTGAATGTCCGCGCCAACGCCAGGGCATGCTGCATCACCAACGGTGCATACAGGCCGAGGTCAGTGGCATACAGCATTGAACGAATCATATGACCTCCTCGCGTGCCAACATGGCGGAGATTTGATTCAGCTTAGCAGTGCCTTGGCGAGTACGACGGCCCGCGTAACGCGTTGAACCGTGGGCTTAAACCTTTTGCTCGTTGCTTATGCCGTGAGGCACGTGACCGGTGGCGACCACTTCCCGGGCCAACTCGCAATGGCCGGCCTGATCGTCGAAAAACACGTCGGCGGCGAACGCTTCGAGAAACGCCGACTTGGTCAGCCCGCCAAGAAACAGCGACTCGTCCAGACGAATGTCCCATTCGCGCAACGTACGGATCACCCGTTCATGGGCCGGCGCCGACCGTGCCGTCACCAGGGCAGTGCGGATCGGACAAGCGTCATCGGGAAACTCACGCTGCAACAGATTGAGTGCGGCCAGGAAGCCTTTGAACGGCCCACCGCGCAAGGGCTCGCGGGCCGATTCGCGTTCGCTGGCCTGAAACGCTTCCAGGCCACCGGACTGATAGACCCTCTCGGACTCGTCGGAAAACAGCACGGCATCACCGTCGAAGGCGATGCGCAGTTCATCGCTGGCCGCACGGCTGGCACCGCCCGACAGAATGGTCGCCGCGGCGAACCCGGCATCCAGCGCGCTGCGCACGTCTTCGGCATGGGTGGAGAGAAACAGGTCGCAACCAAAGGCCTTTAGGTACGGATAAGGGCTGCGCCCACCGACAAACGCCGCACGGGAAATCGCCAGGCCATAATGATCAATCGAATTGAACACCCGCAGGCCGGTGTCGGCGCTGTTGCGCGACACCAGGATCACCTCGACCCGGGCCCGACCGAGGCTGGCGTTCAAGCTCAGCAGTTTTTCCACCAGCGGAAACGCATCACCGGGCTGTAGGATTTCGTCTTCGTGTTCGATCTGATATTGCCGGTAGGCCTCGACGCCGCTCGACAGATAGACCTTGTGACTTTCGCTCAGATCGAACAGTGCTCGCGACGAGATCGCCAGCACCAGTTTGTCGTCGATAGTCTTTGCCATGCCCTTCCCCCTCAGGTTGATCGACTCACGTGTTGCGTCGATCGATAAAACTCAAGCTGCGATACAAGGCTTCGATTCGCGGCAATTCGCACCCCGCCGCCTTGGCCGCCGCCAGAGGCCGCGCGTAAATCGCCTGCAATTCCAGCGGTCGTTTGTGCAGGAAATCGTGGTACATGCTCGGCCAATAGTCGGGCATTTTCTCAGTCACCTTGAACAAATGGTCGGCGTACCCGGCCGGTATGTCGTGACCGCAGGCGATTGCCCCCTGAACCACTTCGGCCATCAGCGCCTGGACCAATTCCCGGCTGTCGGCATCGGCCATCAACGGCGTGGTGCTGGCCCCAAGCAGAACCGACAGACCGTTGTAAGGAATATTCCAGACCAGTTTTTGCCAACGTGCCTGGTGCAGGTTCGGCATGGCCTGAGAGTCGATGCCGGCGCTGCGGAACAGCCCGGCGCCCTCCTCGACAATCGTCATTCGCGCCTGTTCATCGGTTGCGGGACCGCTGTGGTAGCCGACATTCACCGCGCCAAGCGCTTGATGGGTGATGACGCCAGCCCCTGCGCGATGGACGCAGATAAAACACAGCCCACCGAGCAAGTGCAGGGAATCGGGGAGCAAGTCGCGCAAGCTGTCTTCGACGTCCAGGCCATTTTGCAACAGCAGGACTTTGGCATTCGGTGCGGCGGCTTGAATGATGGCGGGCGCCAGGTCTGCATTGCTGGTGGTTTTGGCGCCGACCAGCAACCAGTCGCAAGCGGGCATGTCTTCAGCGGATGAATAGGCCTGGACCGGGTTCAACGTCAGTGCGCCATGCGCCGCACTGTCGACTTGCAGCCCTCCTTCTGCGACGGCTGCAAATTCACTGCGCAACAAGAAGTGCACATCGAACCCGGCACGCGCCAGCATCACCCCGTAGAACCCGCCAATCGCGCCGGTTCCGATAATACCGATTGTCGGTTTGGCAACTGCCCCCATCATGGCAACTCCTCTGCAATTCGACTGAGCGCCTGGCGCACGGCTTCATTGAGCCCGCTGCTGGTCAGGCGCGACTGTACTGGCCCGAAGAACTCACCGTCGCGCACCACAAACAGCGCCGGCAAATGAAAAACCTGATAACGCTCGACCACCCCGCCATTGTCCCCGGCATCAATCCAGCACAGCCGGTCGATTGCCAGATCAAGTCTTGGCAATTGCTCACGGGCAAAACGGCAACTGGCGCAGCCGACACTGGTGAAAATCACCAGCGACACACCGCTCATCGCCAGCAGCCGTTGGTCGGCGTCGAAATCGGTCAGTTCCAATTCGACCACTATACTGGGGGAAACAATGTCAAATGGCCGACACATGGAGTCCGTGTTCATGGGACGTTTTCTACCTCACCCTGACGATGTGCCCGTCGAATTAACGTTGCTCAAGCATGAGTGCATTTCGCGGCAACGGCTGCACACTATCAGCCTCGGCGGCATGGCTTGCAATTACCACCGCGCCTGGCGCCACGGTACGGCGCTGGAAGTGCGCATGCCAACCTTGAATCCCGATTTGCGGTATCTGGGTTATGTGGCCTGGTGCCTGCGCCGCAAGCACGGCTATCTGGTGGGCATCGCCTTCGTCGACGAACAGATGCTGTTCAGTGCGCGAATGGGCGAGCAGGTTTGCCAGATAGAACGTTATTGTCGCCTGCGTGATGCACACGAAGACCTGCAAGATATTCAGGCCATGGCCCTCGACTGGGTCCAGGAGCATGCCGGCGAGTTCTCTCACGACACGGTTCGCAAGGCATTTGCACAGCCTGCGCTGGGTTAAGCGGCGCGCTCAATTACTGAGAATGCCCCCGAAACCGCTGTCTGCCCATTGTCGAGCAGGCGCGTAACGCGCTAAGGTTCGGCTCCCCGACGCGCTTAATTTGCTGTGCTCCGCCGCGCGGGTTCGCTGGCGGCCGGCACCCGTGACCTGACGAGTAAACGATGGCTGATTTACCGATCAACGACCTAAACGTCGCCTCCAACGAGACCCTGATCACTCCCGATCAGCTCAAGCGTGATATCCCTCTGAGCGACGCGGCCCTGCGCACCGTCACCAAGGGCCGCGAAGTCATTCGCAACATTCTTGATGGCACCGACCACCGCCTGTTCGTCGTGATCGGGCCTTGCTCGATCCACGACATCAAGGCTGCCCACGAATACGCCGAGCGCCTGAAAGTGCTCGCCGCAGAAGTGTCCGATACCCTGTATCTGGTCATGCGTGTGTATTTCGAGAAGCCACGCACCACCGTCGGCTGGAAAGGCTTGATCAACGACCCGTACCTGGATGACTCCTTCAAGATTCAGGACGGTCTGCACATCGGTCGTCAGTTGCTGCTGGACCTGGCCGAGATGGGCCTGCCAACCGCCACTGAAGCCCTTGATCCGATCTCCCCGCAATACTTGCAGGACCTGATCAGCTGGTCGGCCATCGGCGCGCGCACCACCGAATCCCAGACTCACCGTGAAATGGCTTCCGGCCTGTCTTCGGCCGTCGGCTTCAAGAACGGCACCGATGGCGGCCTGACGGTTGCGATCAACGCCCTGCAGTCAGTTTCCAGCCCTCACCGCTTCCTGGGTATCAACCAGGAAGGTGGTGTGTCGATCGTCACCACCAAGGGCAACGCCTACGGTCACGTCGTACTGCGCGGCGGCAATGGCAAGCCGAACTATGATTCGGTCAGCGTTGCGCTCTGCGAGCAAGCGCTGAACAAGGCGAAGATCAAGCCGAACATCATGGTCGATTGCAGCCACGCCAACTCCAACAAAGACCCGGCCCTGCAACCGCTGGTGATGGAGAACGTCGCCAATCAGATCCTCGAAGGCAACCAGTCGATCATCGGCCTGATGGTCGAGAGTCACCTGAATTGGGGCTGCCAGGCCATCCCGAAAGACCTCGCTGACCTGCAATACGGCGTGTCGGTCACCGATGCCTGCATCGATTGGTCCGCGACTGAAACCACCTTGCGCAGCATGCACGCCAAGCTCAAGGATGTGCTGCCGAAACGTGCTCGCACCTGATCACTTTTCGCCGCATACAAAAACGCCGGGCTAAACCCGGCGTTTTTTTGTGATCGTATTTTGAGGTTACTGGCTCAGCTTGGCGGCATGCCGCTGGTGACGCTCCATGTAGCGCTCCACGTAGGAACACGAAGGAATGACGGTGTAGCCCATTTCCTCGGCGTACTCCAGCGCCTTCTCGGTCAAGGCTGCCGCAATGCCGCGACCACGCAATGCGTTGGGCACGAACGTGCGATAGATATCCAGGGTCTGTTTCCCCAGATCCATATAGGTCAGGTAGGCACGATGACCGTCCACACTGGTCTCGAACTGATGACCAGCCTGGTCATGGTGGATGGACAACGCCTCGCTCATCACTACTCCTCGCGGGTCTTGAATTCTGACCCCTACCTTACCGATGTTTTTCCGGCGAAGGAACATCTACGCCACCCCGTGCCTGAATGGACACCGAGAAGAGCTGCACCGATCTCGCGCAACCTGACACGTATCAAATAGTAGGCACCATTGGCAAAAATGCTCAAGGTACGCTCGTCATCGCGCGAAGGTGGCGGTGCTGCTCCGGGTTACGCAGGGACGGCTCGACCGAAGATATCCGCGGGTCGATAGCCTGAACATTGCCGGATGTTGAGACTTAAGACGAACGCGCGCTCTTAAAGTCACCATCAAGATGGTTAAAGATTATGAGAGCCACGGCGCAAAATCCGAACAAAAGTATGGACGAATCCATATAGACAGACTTTAGCCAAGATTGAGAAAAACAGCGCTGAGTGCACGGAACTTTTTTTCGCCGGCTCGCTCAGCTCGGGCCTCCCAGCTGGATATTTTTTAAACAATGCAGTTAAAAGTTGCTCGAAAAAGAATCAACGCCTACAATTTTTTTTGCTTCTTGCTACACGTCAGTTTACTTACTAGAAGTAATGGGTAGTATGTACGCCGGCCATTTCCTCACTCTGAGGAGACAGCTACTTAATAGAAAGTCCTTGAAGGGGAACACGATGAACAACGTTCTGAAATTCTCTGCTCTGGCTCTGGCCGCAGTTCTGGCTACCGGTTGCAGCAGCGTATCGAAAGAAACCGAAGCACGTCTGACTGCTACTGAAGACGCAGCAGCTCGCTCCCAGGCTCGTGCAGACGAAGCTTACCGTAAAGCTGATGAAGCTCTGGCTGCTGCTCAAAAAGCACAACAGACTGCTGACGAAGCTAACGAGCGTGCTCTGCGCATGCTGGACAAAGCTAGCCGCAAGTAATAATCCTTCGGGATTGTTATCAAGCCGACCCATTTATGGGTCGGCTTTTTTATTGCCTGATGTTTCCTGTCGGCAACAAAAAACCCGCCGACGCGGCCTGCGTCGGCGGGTTTTTTTCAAGCGTTACTGCAGCGGATCAATCGGTGCACTCGTCACCATTGGCGCCGAGGAGTTCGGCACTCCGATTTCCACCGGCAGGCCATCTTCAGCGGCAACCACGTCGCGGACCACATCCCAGTTCATGCGCAGGTTATTGGTGATGTCCTCACGCTTGAGCATCGCGTTGATCACCGCCGTGTGTTTGTCGACCACAGAAGGGTTGCCCTTGTCGTCCAGCGGTGTGTGCGCTTCCAGATAGACCTTGCCACCACTGACGCCGAATTTGTACGGATCGCTGAGAATGCGTACCGACGTACCGACCGGCACCATGCCCGCCATTTCCAGCACGTTGTTGTTGAACATGCGGAAGCAGCCGTGGCTGGTGCGCATGCCGATGCCGAACTTCTTGTTCGAACCGTGGATCAGATAGCCCGGTGTGCCCAGGGTGAACTTGAAC
Source organism: Pseudomonas sp. RT6P73 (assembly GCF_054897715.1). NCBI lineage: Bacteria > Pseudomonadati > Pseudomonadota > Gammaproteobacteria > Pseudomonadales > Pseudomonadaceae > Pseudomonas > Pseudomonas sp. RT6P73. The sequence continues at coordinate 3,912,371 of NZ_JBUBUV010000002.1, forward strand.
GGCCCCAGAGGGTTATCCGGGCCGGCCGGCACGACATTCGGCAGCGGATCGCCATCAGCGGCGTGCTCGGCCTTGATCGACGCTGGAGGGGTCCAGGTCGGGTTCGGCGTCTTGGCGGTGATACTGGTGTGGGCAATCGGCGAGCCCCAGCCTTCACGACCAATACCCAGCGGGAAGGTGTAGACCACGTTCCGGCCTTTCGGGAAGTAGTAGAGGCGGTATTCAGCCAGGTTGATGACGATGCCTTCACGCGGGCCCGGCGGCAGGATGAAGCGCGTCGGCAGGACGATCTCGGTACCAGCGCCCGGCAACCATGGATCCACGCCAGGGTTGGCCGCGACCATTTCCGTATAGCCCAGATCGTAGGTGGTGCCGAGGTCGGCGAAGGTGTCTTCGTACTTGGCCTTGATCACTTGCACCTGACCGATGATGTCTTCACCGGGTGGTGGCAGGGGCAGCTCCAATGCGGCTACGGGGCCCGCCACACAAAGGGCGGCAAGAGACAGGCAGCGGGTGACGGCAGGAAAACGCGGCAACATCCGGAAAATCCTTCGCATGATCGACAAGGGTATAAAAACGCGATTGTACACCGGAGTCTGGAATTTCGGGGAGTTGGCCGATAGCAAGCTATCTTTGACGCTTTACAGCTCGAACCGCAACTCTGGCCAGATCGGCGAGGTGCCGCGTTTTTGCGATTCCAGGATGGCCCGGCACAGCGAACACAGGCGCTGGTCCTGAAACACCCGGCGGTCGACACTCGACCAGCGCGGTTGCGCGGGCAACAGACTACCGCACAAGGTTCGATCGGCCGAGCCGCCCAGCTCCAGCTGACGAGTCACCAGATGCACCCGCACTTCCTGGCAGGCGAACAGATCCAGCTGTTCGTCAGGCTCGATCAGTTGGTAGGCAAAAAGGGACCAGGCAGGACGCGGCATCGGGGGCTCCAAATCGGGGGCGCCACCTTAGCCGAAACACCGCCGCTAGAAAAGCGTCAAAGCAGCGGTTTCAGTGTCGGCCAGACATTTTCCAGCAACTTGTCCTGAGCCCCGGCAGCCGGGTGCAATCCGTCGGCCTGCATCAAGTCCGGATGACCGCCCACGCCGTCGAGAAAAAACGGCACCAGCGGGATGTTTTTCTCGTCGGCCAGCGCGCTGTAAACCTTCGCAAAGGCCTCGGTGTAACGAACGCCATAGTTGGGTGGCAGCTGCATGCCGAGCAAAAGCACCTTGGCGCCACTGTCCCTGGAGGTGTCGATCATCGACGCAAGGTTTTGTTGCAAATTAGCCGGGGGCATTCCGCGCAGCCCGTCGTTGCCGCCCAACTCGAGGATCACCAGCTCAGGCTTATGCTCTGCAAGCAGCGCGGGCAGGCGCGCCTGGCCTCCGGCACTGGTGTCGCCGCTGATGGAGGCGTTGACCACTTTATCGTCGAAACCTTCGCGCTTGAGCCGTTGTTCAAGCAACGAGACCCACCCCAAGCGGGTATCCAGGCCGAAACCGGCGCTGATACTATCGCCAACGATCAGGACTGTACCCGCCGCTGCGTTCTGGGCCATGCACATCAAGGCCAGGCCAGCACTCAAAAACCACACTCGCATCGGATTCTCCATGGGCGCAAGCATTCTCACCGCGAAGAACCTCAGCAAAGTGGTCCCCAGCGCGGAAGGTGAACTGACTATCCTGCACGAACTCAGCCTGGAACTGAACAAGGGCGACAGCCTGGCCATCGTTGGCGCCTCCGGTTCCGGCAAATCCACCCTCCTGGGCCTGCTCGCCGGCCTTGACCTGCCGAGCAGCGGTGAAGTCACCCTCGCCGGCCAGGGCCTGAGCAATCTCGATGAGGACCAGCGCGCACGCATTCGCGCCGAGCATGTCGGTTTTGTGTTTCAGTCCTTTCAACTGCTGGACAGTCTCAACGCACTGGAAAACGTCATGCTGCCGCTGGAACTCGATGGCCGCAAAGACGCCCGTGAACGTGCCACTCAATTGCTCCAGCGCGTTGGCCTCGGCCAGCGTCTGACCCATTCGCCGCGCCAGCTCTCTGGTGGCGAGCAGCAACGCGTGGCGATTGCCCGTGCGTTTGCCGCCGAACCCGATGTGTTGTTCGCCGACGAACCCACCGGCAACCTCGACAGCCACACCGGCGAGCGCATCAGTGACTTGTTGTTCGAACTCAACCAGGAACGCGGCACGACCTTGGTGCTGGTGACCCACGACGAACGCCTGGCACATCGCTGCCGGCGCCTGATCCGCCTTGAAGCCGGCCTGCTGGTCGCCCCTCTGGAGCCTTGATGGCACGCCTGCCGCTGTTGCGCCTGTTCAGTCTTGCCATCCGCCAACTCCTGCGCGATGCCCGTGCCGGTGAACTGCGCGTGTTGTTTTTCGCGTTGGTGGTGGCCGTGGCGGCGAGTACCGCCATCGGTTATTTCGGTGCCCGCCTGAACGGCGCCATGATGCTGCGCGCCACCGAATTTCTCGGCGCCGACCTGTTGCTTGAAGGCAGCTCTCCCGCGCGACTGGAACAGATCAAAAGCGGCACGGAGCTGGGACTCGAACACGCTCAAGTGGTGGAGTTTTCCAGTGTCATCGCCACTGACAACGGCATTCAGCTGTCCAGCATCAAGGCGGCCGACGACGTTTATCCGCTGCGTGGCGAATTGAAAAGCGCCCCAGCGCCCTTCGCCCCGGAAGAAGCCGGTGGCGGACCGAAACCCGGCGAAGCCTGGGTCGAAGCGCGGCTTCTGACCGCGCTCGATCTGAAGATCGGCGACAGCATCGATGTCGGCCTGCGCACCCTGAAACTGGCGCGAGTTCTGACCTATGAACCGGACCGTGCCGGCAATTTCTACAGCCTCACGCCGCGGGTGCTGATCAACCTCAGCGACCTCGCCGCGACCGGCGTGGTGCAACCGGGCAGCCGGGTCAGTTACCGCGAACTCTGGCGCGGCAAAGCCGAAGCGCTGGAAACCTATCGTCAACTCATCAAACCCGGCCTGGCCGCCAACCAGCGCATACAGGATGCCCGCGATGGCAACCGGCAGATTGGCGGCGCGCTGGGCAAGGCCGAGCGTTACTTGAACATGGCCAGTCTGGTGGCGGTTCTGCTGTCCGGCGTGGCCGTGGCGCTGTCGGCGACGCGCTTCGCCACCCGCCGCTTCGATGCCAGTGCCTTGCTGCGCTGCCTGGGTCTGTCGCGCCGGGAAACCATGGTGCTGTTCAGTTTGCAGCTGACGGTCCTCGGCCTGCTCGCCAGCCTCGGTGGCGCCCTCCTCGGCTGGCTCGCACAGCTTGGATTGTTCGCGCTGCTGCATGATTTGTTGCCGACCGATGTGCCACCGGGAGGGTTGTTTCCAGCCATTGCCGGGATCGGCACCGGGCTGGTGGCATTGGCCGGTTTCGCCCTGCCACCGCTGGCTGCACTCGGTCGAGTGCCGCCGTTGCGGGTACTGCGTCGGGATATGCTGCCGATTCCTTCCAGCACTTGGATGGTCTATGGCGCCGCGTTGGGCGCCCTCGGCCTGATCATGTGGCGCCTGAGCCTCGATCTGGTGTTGACCTTCGCCCTGCTCGGCGGCGGTGTCATTGCGGCGTTGATCCTCGGTGGCCTGCTGTTACTGCTGCTCAAAAGCCTGCGTCGGATGCTGGCACGCGCTTCATTGCCGTGGCGCCTCGGGCTGGGCCAACTGCTGCGTCATCCTTTAGCGGCAGCGGGACAAGCCCTGGCTTTCGGTCTGATCCTGTTGTCCATGGCGCTGATTGCATTGCTGCGGGGCGAGTTGCTGGATACCTGGCAAAACCAGTTGCCGAAAAACGCGCCAAACTATTTCGCCCTGAACATCTTGCCCGCCGACAAACAGGCCTTCACCGATCGCCTGATCGAACTGTCAGCCCAATCGGCGCCGCTGTACCCGGTAGTACCCGGACGCCTGATCAGCATCAACGGCGAGCCGGTGCAAGAAATCGTCAGCAAGGATTCGGCGGGGGATCGGGCCATCCAGCGCGACCTGAGCCTGACCTGGGCGGCGGACCTGCCGACAGGCAACAAACTCACGGCGGGCAACTGGTGGAGCGAACAGCCACCCGACAACGTGCCTGGCGTGTCGGTGGAAGGCAAGGTCGCCGAAAGCCTGAAGCTCAAGCTCGGTGATCACATGGTGTTTACCGTTGGCGGGGCCAATCGCGAAGCGAAAGTCACCAGCCTGCGGGAGATCAACTGGGACAACTTCCAGCCGAACTTCTTCATGATCTTCCAGCCCGGCACGTTGAAGGATTTGCCGGCGACCTACCTGACCAGTTTCTATCTGGCGGCCGGTCACGATCAGCAGATTGTCGACCTGTCCCGGGCCTTCCCGGCAGTGACCATTCTGCAAGTCGAAGCCTTGCTGGAGCAGCTACGCAGCATCCTCGCCCAGGTCACCCTGGCGGTGGAATATGTGCTGCTGTTTGTATTGGCGGCGGGGATGGCCGTGTTGTTCTCGGGCTTGCAGGCGACCCTCGATGAGCGCATTCGCCAAGGCGCGCTGTTGCGCGCGTTGGGGGCGGAACGGCAGTTGCTGGTCAAGGCACGGCGGATCGAGTTCGGTTTGCTCGGCGCGGTCAGCGGGTTGTTGGCGGCGTTGGGTTCGGAACTGGTCAGCCTGGTGCTTTACCGCTATGCCTTCGACCTGCCGTGGCATCCGCATCCGTGTCTGCTGGTGTTGCCGCTGATTGGCGCGGTGCTGATTGGCGGCGCCGGCGTATTCGGTACCCGGCGCGCGTTGAACGCCAGCCCCCTGACAGTGTTGCGCGAGGGTTGATAGACTCAAGGCCTTTCCATCACAAGAAGTTGCCATGAGCCGTTATCGCCCTCCCCGCACCGCTGGCACCGCGCTGATCACCCCCGAAGGTGAAGCGCGGATGCGGGCCGAGTTTCATGAGCTCTGGCATGTCCGTCGGCCTCAGGTGACGCAATCGGTCAGCGAGGCGGCGGCACAGGGTGATCGTTCGGAAAACGCAGAGTACACCTACGGCAAAAAGATGCTGCGCGAAATCGACAGTCGCGTGCGCTTTCTCACCAAGCGGCTCGAAGCACTGAAGGTCGTCAGCGAGAAGCCCAGCGACCCGAACAAGGTCTACTTCGGCGCCTGGGTCACCATCGAAGATGAAGACGGCAAAGAGTCACGCTACCGCATCGTCGGGCCGGATGAGCTGGACTTGAAACTGGGCCTGATCAGCATCGACTCGCCGCTCGCCCGTGCGCTCATTGGCAAGGCGCTGGACGCCGAAGTGCGGGTCCAGACACCGACCGGTGAGCAGTGCGTGTACATCGTGGCGATCGAATATCTCTAAAGCATCAGCGGCGCGTAATCAAACCTTGCCGGGCGACCCGGGTCAGTTGCCTGATCACTTCTGGTGCCTCTTCAACGCTGGGCGATTGAATCACCGCCAGATCGAAACTGTCGCTGGCAAATCGCGCCAGCGATTCGCCGTCTTCGACAAACTGGATCAGGAACGCTGCGGGCCCGCCAGTGCGACGTGGCCAGCCATCGAGATAACGCAGGAGCGTGGGCTGATGTTTTCCGCCAAGCAGGATTTTTGGATTGCGCTGGGTGAGGTGTGCCGTGATCGGCGCGGGGCGTACAACGGGGCTTAGTGCATTCATCGAGTCGTGTCTCTGCCTCAAAAGTCTGCATGGCAGGTGAGAGGCAACACCGAACCAGCGCTTTAGCGGTATTTCGAAGCCTGTTTCAAGCTTCTATCGGCAACTGGATGAGTCACCTGGCGCCCCGCAAGTAGCTGTTTAAATCGGCGCATGAGCAGCATCCTAGAGAAGCTGACTGGACAGTGTCAAGAATGACGCGCAACAAAAAAGGCCCGCGTGATGCGGGCCTTTTCGTTGAGCCAGAGCGGTCAGTCAGCGATTGCGCGGTCTACCGACAGTTTGCCGGCACCCTCGATCAGTACTGCGATGCTGCCGCCGAGCAAGGCCAGGGCGAATTCATAACCGTTGTTGGACATGAACAGACCGTGGCTGATGTGCACAGTGAAAATGGCGACCAGCGAAAGGAAGGCCAGACCCAGTGCTGCCGGACGTACCAGCAGACCGATGATCAGGGCCAGACCGCCGAAGAACTCGGTACCACCGGCCAGGATCGCCATCAGGTGACCCGGTGCCAGCCCCTGGCTTTCCATGTACTGCGCGGTGCCGGCAATGCCGTAGCCACCGAACATGCCAAAGAGTTTCTGCGCGCCGTGAGCGGCGAAGATGATGCCGACGAAGATCCGCAGAACGGTCAAGCCGTAGCCAGCGCGGGTAAACAGTACCTTGTTGATCAGTGAGCTCATGCTGTGTCATCCATTGTGATTGTGTGTGGGTTGGCCGCTATATTAATCGATAAAACCAATGTTAAAAGCGCAATAATTGCGACATAACAATCAGTTTAGCCGATCATTTCCGTGAGGCAACTTTCTGTCCCTGAGGCTCCAACGACTCCCGCTCACGATCGAACGCCAGGTAATACTTGTTCACGCTATTCACATAGCTGACGGCGCCCATGCCCACCTGCTCCATGGCAATGCGCTCGACCTGGAAAAACCACTGATTGGGATTCAGGCCGCGCCGCCGGGCTTCGGCGCGCATGCCCTGCACCCGTTCCGGTCCCATGTTGTAAGCCGCTAGCACGAACGCCATGCGCTCGCGCTCATTGAGTTTGGGGCTTGCGAAGAACTTGCGACGGATCATCGCCAGGTACTTGGCACCGGCCTGAACATTGGCGTCGAGGTTCTGAATGTTGCTGACCCCGACGCGCTGGGCCGCGGAAGGCGTGATCTGCATCAGTCCGGTGGGGCCGCTACCGCTGCGGGCATTGGGTTGCAACGAGGACTCCTTGAAGGCCAGCGCCGCCAGGTTGAGCCAGTCCATGCCTTGGGCCTCCGCGTGCTTTTGCAGCACCGGGCGAAGTTTTTCCAGACGCTGCCGATCAGCCTTGGCCAACGGATAGTGCACTTGATACAAACGTCGATAGATTCGCAGGAACGCCGCATCCTGGTCCGACGGTTTTTTGTAGGTCGTCAGGAAGCGATCGATGCTCGCGCGCAGCATCGAAGCGTCACGGCGCACGAACCAGAACTCTTCGCCCGGCTCACTGATCAGCACCTGCTTGTCGAAGCGCAACTTGGGCAGGATCTTGCCCCAGCGTTCGGCAATCGGTTGCTCGACGATGGTCAGGTGAAAGATCCCGCCTTGAACCATTTCCAGAACATCTTCAACCGCCAGACTGGGGTCGACCCATTCGATTTTCACCGGTGCCAGTTTGTGCAGGGCGAGCTTTGAATTGATCTGACTGACCGCGTCCCCGGCAGCACTGCCGGTGGGCAGCGCCAGGGTTTTACCCGAGAGTTGTTCGACTCGGGTGTAACGGCGTTCACCTTTGATTCCCACCAGCACCAACGGGATATTGCTGGCAATCGGTTCGCTGCTGCTGACCGCGTGGCCCGGTTGCAAATCGAGCAACTCCCCTGGCGCGACCAGGTCACCCTCCCCGCGCTGCAAGGCTCCGAGCAGTTGATCCTTGGCTTTGGGAATGATCTTGAGGGTGATTTCCTGACCGTCACGGGCGTGACCGTTGAGGTATTGCTCGAAGGCGCGCAGGCGGTGGTATTCGACGCCGATGGCCTGGCCCTGGACTTCGCCGGAGCTGTTGCGGCTCTGGTTGACCAGCACCCGCAACACACGACTGCTGCGAATCTCCGTCAGGTCACGGACCTTGGTCGCCGGCACGGCCTGCAGCGGGCCGGCAAGACGCGCAACCGCCGGCATCGGCAGCAGCAACGAACAGCACAGCAGAAGCAAAATCGAGGGACGTGTCATCCACTCTCCGGAAAGAATACTGGGCCGATCTCAAGAATTTTCATGAAATCGAACGACAGAAACAGAGCGCCTTGAGCGCTGACAAAGTGCGAAAGACTGGCACAGTGATGGCACATTGGCCACCCCAGCGTGTCTCGCGGCATCAAGAGACAGCTATAACTCGTTGTAGTTCTTGGCTTTTCTTATAAATCTACAGCTCTGATATGCTTTCCGGCCTTTGGTCCGAGGTAGCACCATGCAACTCATCGATATCGGCGTCAACCTGACCAACCCCAGTTTTGGTGATAAACACCAGGCCGTACTCGATCGCGCGTATGCCGCAGGGGTCTGCCAATTGGTCCTGACCGGCACCAGTGTCGAGGGCAGCGAACAGGCACTGGAACTGTGCCGGGAGCTGGACGAATCGGCTCAGCGGCTGTTCGCCACCGCGGGCATTCACCCTCATTCGGCCAGCGACTGGAACGCCGACAGCGCCCGGCAACTGCGCAGTTTGCTCAAGGAACCCAACGTGGTAGCCGTGGGTGAATGCGGGCTGGATTTCAATCGCGATTTCTCGCCGCGCCCACAGCAGGAAAAAGTCCTCGAAGAACACCTGGCGATGGCAGTCGACCTGCAACTGCCGGTGTTCCTCCACGAGCGCGATGCCAGTCAGCGACTGCTGGAAATCCTCCGTGACTACCGTGATCAGCTGCCGGCCGCGGTGGTGCATTGCTTCACCGGGGAAAAGAAGGCGCTCTTCAGTTACCTGGATCTGGATTTGCACATCGGTATCACCGGCTGGATCTGCGACGAGCGCCGGGGCACGCATTTGCATCCGCTGGTGAAGGAGATCAAGCGCGGGCGTTTGATGCTGGAGAGCGATGCGCCGTATCTGCTGCCGCGCAGCTTGCGACCCAAGCCGAAGAACGGTCGCAATGAACCGGCGTATTTGACTGAAGTGCTGCGGGAAGTGGCGTTGCATCGGGGTGAAACGGAAGAGGATCTGGCCGCTCACACCACTGCCTGCGCGCGGGCGTTTTACAGCCTGCCCTCAATCCCCCAGTAACCACAAATCTCCCTGTGGGAGCGAGCCTGCTCGCGATAGCGTCCTGTCAGTCACATCAATGTTGAATGTGCCGACGCTATCGCGAGCAGGCTCGCTCCCACAGGGGTTTTTTGGTGCTCGTTGACCTGCATCAACATCTAAGTTCCTGCATAGCGGCACAATGCTGGCACCTTGCCAATGCTGTTTCCGCTATCAGAGAAGACCTCCATGGGTGCCTGGCTTAGCAACATCTCGCTGAAATACAAATTCTGGGCGGTCAATGCGGTCGCCTTCATTACCACGCTTATGCTGGTGTTGTACGCCGTGCAACTCGAGCAACAGGCCCGCAGCCATGCCTCCCAAGCCTCGGCTCAGGCGCAGGCACGTTTGCTCAACGCCTGGCCTGCCGGGCAACCGCTGCCCAAGGCTGATCATCTGCTGTTTTTCAGTCGCGGGCAGGCGCCGTTGCTGAACGAGCAGCCGGTGCTGGAACTGGGTGAAGCCAATGGCTGGGTCGAGATCAACTTCATGCCGCTGTTCGGCGACAACCCGTTAATGGGCGCCGAGGTGCTCTCTCGCCCCGACGGCCAGCAGGTCGCGGTGGTCGCCTACGGTCCGAGCCTGAGCCAGGTGTTCGGCGAACGCTTTGCCAACTACGCGGTGGCGGTGTTCATCCTGATGCTGGCGATGCTTGGCGCTTCGCAGCTGTTGATCCGGTTCCTGCTGAGTCAGCTCAACACCTTGAAAGACGTGATGCTCCACGTCGAGAAAACCGGCGACCTGTCTGCCCGTGTGCCGCTGGCCTGCAAGGACGAAGTCGGGCAGATGGCCAATGCCTTCAACGCAATGCAGGCCGGTTACCAGCGAGTGGTCAACACCGTCGCCAGCACCGCCCGGCAACTGGATGTCGGCGCGGCGCGGCTGGCTTCAAGCATGAACGAAGTGCGTCACGGCATGCTCGGCCAGCAAAGCGAAACCGATCAGGCCGCCACGGCAATCAACGAAATGACCGCCACCGTCTATCACATCGCCCAACACGCCGGCGCGACCCGCGACCTCTCGCAAACCGCTGACACCTTGGCCGGCAGCGGGCAGGAAGTGGTCAGTCGGGTGCAGAAATCCATCGCCGGGTTGTCCAGCGGCGTGCAGCAGACGGCCGAGATGATCCAGCGTCTCGCCGAGGACAGTCAGAAAATCAACGGTGTGGTCGGCGTGATTCACAGCATTGCCGAGCAGACCAATCTGCTGGCGCTGAACGCAGCGATTGAAGCGGCCCGGGCCGGCGAAATGGGACGCGGCTTTGCAGTTGTAGCCGATGAAGTGCGCAACCTGGCCAAGCGTGTCCAGACGTCCACCGACGAGATCACCCTCATGGTGTCCGCGCTGCAGGCCGGGACCCGGGACGCGGTGGATTTCATGCAGGAAAGCTCGTTCAAGGCTGACGACTGCGTGCAACAGGCCCAGGAGGCTGGCGTCGCGTTGGCGCAAATCACCAGCGCGGTGGCGCAGATGCGCGAAAGCAATACGCAGATTGCGGTAGCGGCCGAGCAGCAGAGTCAGGTCGCGGAAGAAATGAACCGGGCGGTGGTGAGTATTCGGGATGTGACCGAAAACACCGTGCAGCAGACTGTGGATTCGGCGACTACCAGTAATGAACTGGCGGCGTTGGCCGGGGAATTGAGCAAGGCTATCGGACAGCTCAAGCTTTGAGGGCCCCTTCGCGGGCAAGCCTCGCTCCTACAGGAACTGCGCACGAACTGTAGGAGCGAGCGGTGCGGCGATCCGACTTGCCCGCGGAGGCGCCAGCCCGCTCCAACATCAATATTGACCATGACCGCTATCACTTCGATAGCCAACCTCGATTCGCCGCCCGCCCTTGCCCCGCCTATTCTTCAATCATGTGTTCAACATGGATCGAGGATTAGCATCATGGGCAAACGTGACCCCAACCTTCCCGCCTGGCAATGGCGCGTCTACCCGGGCAATCACCAGCACCCGACCAATCTGGTGTTGCACCTGATTGCCGTGCCGCTGTTCATCGTGGCGTTTCTGCTGATTGTTTCCGGGGTGTTCGGCCTGAATTTCGCGAACTTCGCCATCGGTGTCATTGGCGTGATCGCCGCACTGGGCTTGCAACGCCACGGCCATAGCCTGGAGGCGCAAGCCTCCGAGCCGTTCAGTGATCGCAAAGATGCGCTATCGCGCTTACTGGTTGAGCAGTTCCTGACCTTCCCACGGTTTTTTCTGAGTGGTGGATGGTGGCGCGCCTGGCGTGAGCGCCACCGTCGTCACTGATCAGGCGAAAATCGTTACCGTCTGCCGGCTCATGGCGATCAACTGACCGTCCGCGCTCCACAGTTTCGCGGCCGCATGGCCGTAGCCGTCGGCGCCATGCTCGATTTCAACCCGGTATTTACACCAGTCCAGCGTGCTCAACTCCAGCAGCGGCTGGACGAATTCGATGGTCCAGGTCAGCGTGCTGCCCATCGCCGGTTTGTTCAGGTGCGGCAGCAGGGCCGGTGGCCAGGCGTCCACCAGCGCCAGAATATGCGACTCGCTGACCACCTCTTCCTTCACATCCCCGCGCAAACGCACCCAGCCACCCATCTCACGGGACTTATTGCCGGTGAACGGCAGACCGCCGACACTCCAGCGCATCGCCAGATGCTGCATGAATTCCGGGAGTACGCCTTTGATGTACGGCAGTTCCTGACAATCGTCCCAGTGTTTCATTTCAGGTGCAGGTTCGGCCGCGACCGCGACTTCGGAAGGTCGTGACGCACCGAAGCTGCCCTGGATCAACGTCACCACTTGGCCCTTCTGCATCGCCCGGCCCAGCACCTGGCTGACGGCTTTGCCTTCGCGCAACACATCGACTTCAAAACTGACCGGCACTTCGGGTTCGACCGGTCCGACAAAGGTAATCGCCAGCGAACGCACCGGCCGATCCGCCGGGACTTTTGCGCGCATGGCTTCGTATTGCAACGCGGCCACCAAACCACCAAAACTGGCACGCCCCTGAGCCCACGCTGCCGGGATAGACAGCTCCAGCGGCTGGCGGCGGACAGCGTCGAGCAGATCGGAAAAGCGCATGAGAACCTCGGTGCGGAAAAAGATGGAAGGATGTTAACCAGCCGGCGAGGACGGCACAGCGCTTATTCCGGCCAAATAGGCTGACAGATAGGCCGTGCAGGACTGGAACACTGATTCCATGTTCAACACCCATCCCTGTGGGAGCGAACTTGCTCGCGATAGGGCCGTGACATTCAACATTGATATTGGCTGTCATACCGTCATCGCGAGCAAGCTCCCACAGGGATTTGCGGTGGTTTCAGGATTTGAAGCAGGCGTTGCTGAGTTTGTCGAGGACGCGGTCGGCGCGTTCTTCGGCCTTGGCCATGGTGGTTTTCCAGACCGCAACGCAAGGCTGCAAATCGGCCTCCTGTTCGGCCCTGACCAGCCATTGCCAGCAGTCGTGCCAGTCGCCCAAGGCACCTTGCGCAGACTTCAATCGCGGCATCGCCGCCTTGGGCAAGCGATCAAGTTCGGGATAGGCTTCGATGCCATAGCGCACGCGTTTGATCAGCAGACGCAAGCGATGGCGATCATGAGCAGGATCGTGCAGGGCCTGATCGAGCTTCTTCCATTGTTTGGCCAGGCGTTTTTCGATGCGTTTGCGCAGGCCCTTGAGCAAACACTGACGCTGGGAAGCGCGCAGGAAACGCGGAAAGGCGTCGAGGATCATCAGTAACTGCGTGACCTCGGGGCTGGTCGCGACTGCCGGATAAGCCGCGGCCATCTGTGCCATGCGCCGTTGCGCCGCTTCCGGTTGATCGTGCTTGAGCAAGTATGCCGCCAGCACCTCGCGATCACGCATGGGCGTGGTCAGCTCGCCAACCCGGGACGACGCCGCTTCCAGTTGCTCGACCCCAGGAAGCCCGCGCAATGGCCGCAACAGGCTGCGCAACCGGCGAACCGTGGTGCGCAGGTCGTGCAACGCCTCCGGGTCAGTGCGCGCACTCAGGCGTGCCTGGCAGGCCAGCAAGCGAACTTCCATACCCAGAACTTGAGCCACCAACCGATCAACCAAGGCAGGCATTTTTTGCTCCCTGAAATGAATTTCCCCAAGCCTAGATCATGCCTTAACGGCCAGCACGTGACTCACGAATATAGAAGCGCGCCTTCTCGGCCTTCTTGGTGCAGCCTTCGAAGCCTTCGAATTGCTGTTGAGTCTTGGCCGCCGTCAACAGCGACAGGGCTTTGGAGTAGCTGACGTTGCCGGCGAAACCCTCGGCCTTGGCCAGGTCCAGTTCATGCCACGCGGCATCGAGCCCGCTACCGCAGCTGTCACGATAAGCGGTTTTGCCAGCACAACCGGCGAGTGCCAGGGCAATCAAAGGCACACAGATCCAGGCTTTCATCAAACACACCTCAAAAATAGAAAAACAGTCGTGCAGGTAAGACGGTCTGGCACGTGAAAAGTGCCTTGGCCCCACCGCGCAAACTTCAAACGCTCGCGAGAATACCCATGTGCCGCCATGGAGTGTCGAAAAAACGACGCTCTCGGCCCGTCGAGCGACCTTGGCGATTGAAGCGCGCCCCTTGATGGGTGCATTGTTGAACCTTGTCAGACGAGGGCGATTCATGAAAAAGCGTGTCGCGCTGGTGTTGGGTTCGGGTGGAGCCCGGGGTTATGCCCATATCGGTGTCATTGAAGAAATCGAACGGCGCGGCTACGACATCGCCTGCATCGCGGGATGCTCGATGGGCGCCGTGGTCGGCGGGATCTACGCCGCGGGCAAACTCGACGATTATCGCGACTGGATCGAAAGCCTGGACTACCTCGACGTGTTGCGTCTGGTGGACGTCAGTTTTCGCCTGGGCGCGATTCGCGGGGAGAAGGTGTTCGGGCAGATCCGCAAGATCGTCGGCGAGATCAACATCGAAGACCTGCGCATCCCTTACACGGCGGTGGCCACCGACCTGACTAACCAGCAGGAAATCTGGTTCCAGGAAGGCTGCCTGCACCAGGCCATGCGTGCCTCCGCGGCGATTCCCAGCCTATTCACGCCAGTGATGCAGGGCAATCGCATGCTGGTGGACGGCGGCATCCTCAACCCTTTACCGATCGTGCCCGTGGTGTCGAGCCATTGCGACCTGATCATCGCGGTCAACCTCAACTCCACCAACCAGCGTCACTATCAACTGCCGGTGATTCAGCGTCCGCCTGCGTTCAAGACCCGGTTCGACAGCCTGATCAATTCGCTGGGTTCAAAATTGCCGTTCCGCCGCAAACAGGCTGAACAATTGCTGCTGCTGGAAAAGGAGGCGTTGATGGCCGAAGCGGCCGACATCAACCCCTGGATCGAATCCGCCGAACCCGAAGCCCAGCAACCGGCGGCAGCCCCCGAACGCGAAGGCGCGCCGAAGTCCGCCACCGGTTCTTTCATCATCGACAACGTGGGACCGGCATCTTTGCTGGACCTGATCAACCAGAGTTTTGAGGTGATGCAGACATCGTTGGCGCAGTACAAGATCGCCGGGTATCCGCCGGATATCCTGATTAACGTGCCGAAACGGGTGTGCCGGTTTTTCGAGTTTTACAAGGCGCCGGAGTTGATCGCGCTGGGGCGGGAGATTGCTCGGGATACGCTGGATCGGTATGAGAGTGAGCGGGACTGAAACAGTGATGTGCAATGTGCCGAAGTGTTTGCGGCATCACCTTGGCCAAGACACATCGAAGGGAGTTGTCTTTCAGCTCCCTTCGATGATTTTAAGGAGGAGTATTTTTACAGATTCCTGGCAATTGCAATAAAGACATGACCACCGTCGTTAGTCTGTTCGACACCGGTTTTCATGTCCTTCGTGTAGTAATTGTGTCCCGTCCCCATCGGGTCCGGCGGTGGTGGCTCTGGCTTTTCCGATGAACCCGTCGTTGACCAAAACTGCCCACCATTCAACGGCCACCGGTTTCCAAAGCGTTGATAAAGAACGTTCAAATCATCGAGGTTTGAAAGCTGCACTCGTTCTCTATTGGCATCCTCAATTAAAGAACGCAGCCTTGCAGTGCCAAAATGGAAAAAGGCTTTCCCGTTCGGGATATTCACGATGTAACTTTTGGACTGACCCGCCGCGTCAGTGACCTTCACGGTTACCTTGCCCGAGCGTAACGCTCTGACAACACCCTCCTGATTAACGTCAGCGATTCGCGGATTATCCACTTCGTAGAAGTACGGTTTCTTACCGCCTGTAGGCTGACGCTTAAAAGTGGTATCCACCGTAGAATCCGGTTCTAGATCTGGATACATCTGCAGTGAATGAGCCGTTCCCGGTATAAGCACTTCCGTCTCATCCATTGCCAAGGGCTTGCGCTTTTTCATACCTGCTCCAATTCAATAAACCGGTTGAGTTTTTTGACCGAAGCCACCCTTGTCCGCAGTGTCAGTGACGTCGTAAAGGGAAGATACGATTACCTATCTCTTCCTGATACCTGACATAAATGACAGTTCCGACGAACGGCAAATATGCAAAAACCACCTTCAGGGCTTGGACTCGGAAACCTGACCGAAAGAGTCCTCTCCACTCAACAATCGATACCCTACCCCTGCCTCGGTGACGATAAACCGAGGCTGAGTCGGATCGTCCGCCAGCTTCTGCCGCAAATGCCCCACCACAATTCGCAGATAATGACTGTCTTCGGTATGCGTCGGCCCCCAGATATCTTTCAGCAACTGTTGCTGCGTGATGACCCGCCCGGGATGCCGCGCCAGTTGCGCCAGCACCGCATACTCCTTGCGGGTCAACGCGACTTCAGTGCCATCGAGCAGCACCCGGCGATAAGCCAGATCCACGGTCAACGGGCCGAACGTCAGCGCCGCTTGCTGAGCCTCGCCAACGGGTGCCTGACGCAACAAGGCCCGCACCCGGGCAAGGAATTCCTGAATACCGAACGGCTTGGTCACGTAGTCGTTGGCACCGCCATCGAGCGCTTCAACTTTCTGCCCTTCGCTGGCACGCACCGAGAGCACCAGCACCGGCACCGTCGACCATTCGCGAAACTCGCGCAGCACCTGCTGGCCGTCCATGTCCGGCAGGCCGAGGTCGAGCACCAGCAAGTCGGGTTTGTTCAACGCAGCCTGGGCCAGGCCTTCGTTGCCGGTGCCGGCCTCCAGCACTTTGTAGCCCTGTGAAGCGAGGCTGATGCGCAGGAATTTGCGGATCTGCGGTTCGTCGTCGATGACCAAAATGGTCGCGGTCTGGCTCATGGTTTCCGGTCGTGGCATGGAGATGTCCAAAGGGTATCAGGCTTCACTTTCTGCGCTCACTTTCAGCTCTCATTTTCTACGTCTGGCTGCGCCTGCAAGGGCAAGTGCAGCGTGATGCAGGTGCCGCGCCCTTCGATGCCGTCGGCGACGCTGATCCGACCGCCATGTGCGCCGACCATGCCCTGACAAATCGCCAGCCCCAGTCCGGTGCCCTGCCCGCCCCGATCACCGCGCGCGGCGGTGTAGAACATGTCGAAAATCTTCGCCCGCTCGTCCTCCGGAATCCCTGGCCCCTCGTCACTCACCGAGAAAAACAGTTCGCTGTCATCGGCTCCGGCGCGTAATTGCAGTCGACCGTGAGGCGGCGAAAAACGTGCGGCGTTTTCCAGCACGTTGACCAGCGCCTGCTCGATCAGCGCGGCATGCACGTACAGGAGCGGCAATTCGGGCGGCACTTCGGTGCTGACCTGCAACGGCGCCAGCACTGCCCGCAGGCGATTGAGTGAGCTACCGACGATGTCGGCCGGCGACACCCAGTCCCGCGCCAGCTTCAACGCGCCGTGACCGAGGCGGGTCATGTCCAGCAGGTTTTGGATGTAGCGGTCGAGACGCTCGGCTTCATCGCGGGTGCCTTCGAGCAGTTCAAGTCGATCCTCCTGCGGGATGGCTTCGCCGAGGGCCAGCAGGCTGTCGATGCTGCCGCGCATGGAGGTCAGCGGCGTGCGTAAATCGTGGGACACGGACGCCAGCAAGGCACTGCGCAACTGCTCGGTTTCGCCGTGCAGGCGAGCCGCTTCGAGGTCTTCGGCCAGTTGCGCGCGCGCCAGTGCCTGAGCCAGCGGCTGACTCAACGCCGTCAACAAACGCCGACGCTGACCGCTCAAGGTCTGGCCTTCTTTGGCACACACACCGAGCAGCGCCAACGGTCCGTCTTCTACTGAAAGCGGCCACCACCACCAGCGCCCGAACGGCAGCGTGCCAGTGCCCGCGCCCGCCGGCTGGTCGTGTTGCCAGGCCCAATCGGCGGCAGCGCGCTCGGCTTCGGAAAATTCCAGCGGGCCACCGGTTTCGACCTTCCAGCCTGCCGGGCCGTCGCGATTGAGCAGGCACAGCTGCAATTCGCTCCAGCCGTTGAGGTGCTGAGCCGCGGCACTGACCACGGCCTGGCGGTCAGTGGCGGCGGTGAGTTTGCGCGACAGGTCGAGCAGTTCGGTGGTCTCTTCCTGGGTGTCGCGCAATGCCTGCAATTGCCGCCGTTGCCGCGCCGCGAGGTTACCGGTGAGGGCGGCCATCAGCAGGAAGAACAGCAAGGTCAACACGTCTTCTTCGCGCTGGATGCTGAAAGAGAAAGTCGGCGGAATGAACAAAAAGTCATAGGTCAGAAACGACAGCGCCGCACAGGCCAGCGCCGGGCCGAGACTGCTGCGCACCGCCACCAGCAACACCGCGGCGAGGAACACCAGCGAAATATTCGGCAGCGGCAAAACACTCGCCACTGCCCAGGCCAAAGCACTGGCCAAAACCGTTGCCACCAGGGCCAACGCGTAATCGAACCACACCAGCGACTGCGCCGAACGCTGGCGCGGCTGATGCTGTTCGTGATCGCTGTCGAGCACGTTGATTTCCAGCCCGCGCGCATTGCGCAGCAGGCGTGAAGCCAGACCTCCACCGAACAAGCGCCGACGCAGGCGATTGCGGGACTGACCGACCAATACCAGACTGGCGCGACGTTCAGCGGCGTGCTGGATCAGCGTCTTGGCCACTTCGCCAGCGCGCAATAAAACCACTTCGCCGCCGAGGCGCTCCGCCAGTTGCTGGGCACTTTGCAGGCGCAGGCGCGATTGCTCGTCGCGCACGCTGCCGTTGTCCACATGCACCAGGCTCCACGGCAGATGCCGCCGCTGGGCAACACGACTGGCGTGACGGACCAGGCGTTCGGCCTGAGCATCGCCATCGACGCCGACCAGCAAACGACCGCGCACGGCCGGTGCCGCTTGACCGAGCTGGCGATAACCCTGGGCCAGGTCATTGTCGACTTGAGCGGCGGCGGTTTGCATCGCCAGTTCGCGCAGGGCGGTGAGGTTGGTCTGGGTGAAGAAGGCATCGATGGCCGCCCGTGCCTGCTCCGGCACGTAGACTTTGCCGTCGCGCAGACGCTCAAGCAGTTCGCGGGGAGGCAGGTCGATCAGCAGCAGTTCGTAGGCCTCTTGCAGCACCCAGTCCGGCAGGGTTTCGCGAACCTGGACACCGGTGATTCCGCGCACTTGATCGTTGAGGCTTTCGAGGTGCTGGACGTTGACCGTGGTGAACACGTCGATGCCGGCGGCCAGTAATTCCTGGATGTCTTGCCAGCGTTTGGCGTGGCGGCTGCCGGGGGCGTTGCTGTGGGCCAGTTCGTCCACCAGCACCAGTTTCGGTTGGGCGGCGAGCAGGCCGTCGAGGTCCATTTCTTCGAGCATCACGCCACGGTATTCCGAGCGCACCAACGGCTGTTGCGGCAAGCCGCCGAGCAGCGCTTCGGTTTCGGCGCGACCGTGGGTTTCGACCACGCCGGCGATGACTTTCACGCCCTGGCGAAATTGGGTGTGGGCCGCTTGCAGCATGGCGTAAGTCTTGCCGACACCGGGCGCGGCGCCGAGGAAAACCTTGAGCCGGCCACGGCCATCGCGGGGCAGGTCTGCTAACAGCGCGTCGGCGCGGCCGGAGTCACTCATGTTTGAAGCTCACTTTATTCAGATAGTGATGTGGTGATTGTTCTGTCGCCATCGCTAGCAGGCTAGCTCCCACATTTTGAAATGCACTCTCCTGTGGGAGCTAGCCTGCTAGCGATTGGCAGCGCCACCGCTCTACAGGTTTTCCAGCGCCGCATTCAACGCCAGAACATTAACCACCGGCGGGCCAACGAGTGGCTGCTCGATGTGCGCATCCATCAATTGCTGGAGGGTCGCCACCGGCAGATTCCGCGCCGCCGCAACACGCGCCAGTTGATAGGCAATCGCGGCCGGTGGCAAGTGCGGATCGAGACCGCTGCCAGAGGTGGTGAGCATGGCCAACGGCACTGGCCCCTGCCCCGGCACCAGCAGTTTGTTGGCATCGTCAATCACGCGAGTCGCGAGCGCCGGGTTGCTCGGTGAAAGGTTGCTGGCGCTGCTCGACACGGTGGCAAACGCGCCGGCGGATGGCCGTGGGTGGAACCAGGCATCGCCGACGAAATCCTGGGCAATCAGTGAGGAACCACGGACCTTTCCGTCGGCGTCGCGCACCAGGCTGCCATTGGCTTGATCGGGGAACGCGACCTGGGCGACACCAGTCACGACCAGGGGGTAAGCGACGCCGGTGATCAGGGTCATCAGCACGAGCAGGCTCAGGGCCGGGCGTATCATTGTGGACATTTCAGAATCCTCGAAATTGGAGAAGTGGGGTATCAGGGAAATCCAGCCCCTCACCCCAGCCCTCTCCCCACGGGGGAGAGGGGGAAAGGGAGCCGATCTTTGTGCCTTTCAAAACCTGAGTTCGACTCGGTCTCTCAGGTCGCTAAATTTCGCAAGACATCCGAGATCAGTCCCCTCTCCCCCCCGGGAGAGGGTTAGGGTGAGGGGGGCGATTTCAGCCTCAAACCAGATGCAACGCCGTCAATAGCATGTCGATCGCCTTGATCCCCACAAACGGCACCAGAATCCCGCCCAATCCATAGATCAGCAGGTTGCGTCGCAACAACGCCGCCGCACTGGCCGCGTGCACTCGCACACCACGCAGCGCCAGCGGAATCAGCACCACGATGATCAAGGCGTTGAACACGATCGCCGACAGAATCGCGCTCTGCGGACTGGTCAGGTGCATGACGTTGAGCACGCCCAATTGCGGGTAGATCGAGGCAAACAACGCCGGCAGGATGGCGAAGTACTTGGCCACGTCGTTGGCGATGGAGAACGTCGTCAGCGCACCACGGGTCACCAGCAATTCCTTGCCGATTTGCACCACGTCCAGCAACTTGGTCGGGTCGCTGTCGAGGTCGACCATGTTCGCCGCCTCACGCGCTGCTTGCGTGCCGTCGTTCATCGCCATGCCGACGTCAGCCTGGGCCAGGGCCGGGGCATCGTTAGCACCGTCGCCGCACATGGCGACCAGGCGACCGTCGTTCTGTTCGTGGCGAATGCGCGCCAGTTTTTTCTCTGGCGTGGCTTCGGCCAGCACGTCATCGACGCCCGCTTCGGCGGCAATGGCCGCGGCGGTCAGCGGGTTGTCGCCGGTCACCATGACCGTGCGGATCCCCAGTTTGCGCAGCTCGGCGAAACGCTCGCGGATGCCGGGCTTGACCACGTCCTTGAGGTGGATCGCACCGAGCAATTTACCCTCGGCGCAGACCAGCAACGGCGTGCCGCCGCTCTGTGCGATCTTGTCAATTTCCCGGGACAGTGCCGGGGCCAGATCGGCGCGTTTCAGACCAACGAAAGCCAGCAGCGAATCCACCGCGCCCTTGCGATAAACGCGGCCTTGATAGTCGACACCCGACAAGCGGGTTTCGGCGCTGAACGGCACAGCGGTCAACACGTCAGCGGAGGGCTCAGGTTGCGGATGAGTCCCGCGCAGATACTCAACGATCGACTTGCCTTCAGCTGTGTCATCGGCCAGCGAAGCGAACAACGCACCTTCGGCCAACTCCTTCGCGGTCACGCCGGGCGCTGCATAAACAGCGGTGCAGCGACGGTTACCGAAGGTGATGGTGCCGGTCTTGTCCAGCAGCAGGACGTGAACGTCCCCCGCCGCTTCCACGGCGCGACCGGATTTTGCGATCACGTTCAGGCGCACCAGACGGTCCATCCCGGCGATACCGATGGCCGACAACAAACCGCCAATGGTGGTCGGAATCAGCGTGACCAATAACGCCACCAGGAACACCAGCGGAAGGCTGCCGTTGGCGAAGTGGGCGAACGGTTGCAGGGTCACGACCACCAGCAGGAAGATCAGGGTCAGGCCGATCAGCAGGATGTCGAGCGCGACCTCGTTCGGAGTTTTCTGGCGTTTTGCGCCTTCGACCAGGGCGATCATGCGGTCCAGTGTCGACTCGCCCGGGTTAGCGGTGATGCGCACCAACAGCCAGTCGGAGACCAGGCGGGTGTTGCCGGTGACGGCCGAACGGTCGCCCCCGGACTCACGAATCACCGGCGCGGATTCACCGGTAATCGCCGCTTCGTTGACGGCTGCAATACCTTCGATGACCTCGCCGTCGCCGGGGATCATTTCCCCGGCTTCGACGCGCACCACATCGCCTTTGCGCAGGCTGGTCGCCGGCACCACTTGAAAGGTGCCGTTGCTGGTTTTGCGGCGTGCGCTCAAGCCTTCGCTGCCGGCCTTGAGGCTGTCGGCGCGGGCCTTGCCGCGACCTTCGGCCAGGGCTTCGGCGAAGTTGGCGAAGAGCACGGTGAACCACAACCACAATGCGATTTGCGCAGCGACGAAGGTCGGCACGGTGCTGTCGGGAATGAAGCACAGCACGGTGGTCAGGACGGCGGTCAGTTCGACCACCAGCATCACCGGCGCACGCTGCAACTGCCGTGGGTCGAGCTTGACGAAGGCTTGCACCAGCGCCGGGCGCCAGAGGGCCGAGATCGCGGTTTTTGGTTGTTCCGGCGCCTTGACGGTGGCGGTTTTAGTTACAGGCATATTCATCATGTAGTCCTCAGAATCCCATGCTCAGGTGTTCAGCAATCGGACCCAGTGCCAGCGTTGGCAGGAAGGTCAAACCACCCACCAGCAAAATGGTCACGGTCAGCAAAGTCACGAACAGCGGGCCGTGGGTCGGGAAGCTGTTCTGGCCGATCGGCGCGGTTTTCTTCATCGCCAGGCTGCCGGCCAACGCCAGTACCGGGAGGATGTAACCGAATCGACCGATCAACATGCCAAGACCGAGCATCAGGTTGTGGAACGCGGTGTTGGCACCGAAGCCGCCGAACGCCGAACCGTTGTTGGCACTGGCCGAGGTGTAGGCGTAGAGCAACTGACTGAAACCGTGGGCACCGGGGTTACTCACCGCAGCAACCGGACCAGGCAGGCTCGCGGCAATCGCACCAAGCACCAACACGCCGACCGGCATCACCAGCAAGGTCACTACCAGCAGTTGCACTTCCTTCGCCTGCAGTTTCTTGCCGAGGTATTCCGGTGTGCGGCCGATCATCAGGCCGGCGAGGAACACCGCGATCAGCACGTTGAGCAACATGCCGTAGAGCCCGGCGCCGACGCCGCCGAAGATCACTTCGCCGACCATCATGTTGACCAGCGCGACCATGCCGCTCAGCGGATTGAGGCTGTCGTGCATGCCGTTGACCGAACCGTTGGACGCCGCCGTGGTGGTCACCGACCACAGCACGGTGGCGGTGGTGCCGAACCGCGCTTCCTTGCCTTCCAGCGGCGCGGTCTGTTCGACGGCAACGTTGTTCAGGGTCGGGTTGGGTTGGTATTCGGCCCACAACGAGGTCGCGCCACCGATCAGGAACAGCGCCAGCATGCAGGCGATGATCGCGCGGCTCTGACGCAGGTCCTTCACGTAGTGGCCGAAGGTGAAGACCAGGGCGACCGGGATCAGGATGATCGAGGTCATCTCGAACAGGTTGCTCCACGCCGTCGGGTTCTCGAACGGGTGCGCCGAGTTGACGCCGAAGAACCCACCACCATTGGTGCCCAGTTGTTTGATCGCAATCTGGCTGGCGGCCGGGCCCAGTGGAATCACCTGATCGACGCCTTGCAGGGTCACGGCATTCACGTATTGCGCGAAGGTTTGCGGCACGCCCTGCCAGACCAGATACAGCGCCAGCAGCAGGCACAGCGGCAACAGGCCGTAGAGGGTGGCGCGGGTCATGTCGACCCAGAAGTTGCCGAGGGTCTTGGTCGATTTGCGACCGATACCGCGACAAAGCGCAACCAATACCGCCAGGCCGGTGGCGGCGCTGACGAAGTTTTGCACGGTGAGGCCGACCATCTGACTCAGGTAGCTCAGGGATGCTTCACCGCTGTAGGCCTGCCAGTTGGTGTTGGTCATGAAACTGATGGCGGTGTTGAACGCCAGCGTCCACTCCTGCCCCGGCAGATTTTGCGGGTTCAGAGGCAAGTGGTCCTGGAACAACAGGATCACGAACAACAGCAAGAAACCCGCAAGGTTGAAGGCGAGTAAGGCCAGGGTGTATTTCTGCCAGCTCTGTTCGGCCTGCGGATCAACGCCAGCCACCCGATAACAGCCACGCTCCACAGGTCCCAGGATCGGGGTCAGCCAAGTGCGCTGACCTTCCATTACCTTGTAGTAGAACCGCCCGAGAAACGGTGCCGGGATCAGCACCACGGCGAAGAAGGCCAGGATCAGCCAATAGTCATAACTGTGCATAGCCGCTCCTAGTTCCGGTCCGCGCGCAACAGCGCAACCAACAGATAAATGAACAGCCCCACTGCGAGTAGCAGTGACACCCCGTCCAGAACGCTCATGGAAGTTCTCCGTGTTACGGCGTATTGCCGCGTGTGGAGTGATTGTCGGCAGGGAGGCTGTAAAGGAGCGAGATCGAGGGGGTTGGCTGGGCATAAAGAAAGCGTAAAGAGTGGGTTTATGCCGGCGTTACAGCGATGTCCGGGCGGGCCCCTTCGCGGGCAAGCCTCGCTCCTACAAGGTCACAAGCGCCACGATTCCTGTAGGAGCGAGGCTTGCCCGCGAAGGCGGCATCACAGGCAACAACGCTCCGAACTGGCGCACAAAAAGTGCCCATCCACCACCGAACATCCCCGCAACGACGCCTTTTTACGCTTTACGACTGCCATCACAACACTGGCACGCCCACTGCAAACGCCCTCCCCCCGAAGCTGTCCAAACCGTTCAGGGAGCAAACGCATGAACACACAACTCAAACCCACGCTGGGCACGTTGCACTTGTGGGGCATTGCGGTCGGGCTGGTGATTTCCGGTGAGTATTTCGGCTGGAGTTACGGCTGGGGCGTGGCCGGCACACTCGGTTTTCTGGTGACCTCGTTCATGGTTGCCACGATGTACACCTGCTTTATCTTCAGTTTCACCGAGCTGACGACGGCGATTCCCCATGCCGGCGGCCCCTTTGCCTACAGCCGCCGCGCCTTTGGCGAGAAAGGCGGATTGATCGCCGGGCTGGCGACGCTGATCGAATTCGTCTTCGCCCCGCCGGCGATTGCGTTGGCAATCGGCGCTTATCTGAATGTGCAATTCCCCGCCCTCGACCCGAAACACGCAGCAGTCGGGGCTTACATCGTGTTCATGGGCCTGAACATACTCGGGGTGAAACTGGCCGCAACCTTTGAATTGATTGTCTGCGTATTGGCCGTAGCGGAACTGCTGGTGTTCATGGGCGTGGTCGCCCCAGCGTTCAGCTTCAGTAACTTCGCGCTCAATGGCTGGGCCGGTTCCGATGTGTTTGGGGCGCCGGCGATTGCCGGGATGTTCGCGGCGATCCCGTTTGCCATCTGGTTCTTTCTCGCCATCGAGGGCGCAGCGATGGCGGCCGAGGAAGCCAAGGACCCGAAACGTACGATCCCGAAGGCTTACATCAGCGGCATTCTGACCCTGGTATTGCTGGCCATGGGCGTGATGTTCTTTGCCGGCGGCGTCGGCGACTGGCGCACCCTCTCGAACATCAACGACCCACTGCCACAAGCCATGAAAACCGTGGTCGGCGAAAGTTCGGGCTGGTTGCACATGCTGGTTTGGATCGGCCTGTTCGGTCTGGTGGCGAGTTTCCACGGGATCATCCTCGGGTACTCGCGGCAGTTTTTCGCCCTCGCCCGCGCCGGTTACCTGCCGGCATCACTGGCCAAACTCTCGCGTTTCCAGACCCCGCACCGGGCCATCATTGCCGGCGGTGTCATTGGCATCGCAGCGATCTACAGCGACGGGTTGATCAACCTCGGCGGCATGACGCTGACCGCGGCGATGATCACCATGGCGGTGTTCGGCGCGATCGTGATGTACATCATGAGCATGCTCAGCCTGTTCAAGCTGCGTAAAACAGAACCGAACCTGGAGCGCACCTTCCGCGCGCCGTGCTACCCATTGGTGCCGTTGATTGCGCTGGTATTGGCCGTGGTGTGCCTGGTGGCGATGGTCTGGTTCAACACGTTGATCGGGTTGATCTTCCTCGGCTTCATGGCGGTGGGCTTCGTGTACTTCATGCTCACGGCGCAGTTGCGCGCGGATGCGCCGGCGGATGCGATGTTGACCGGACTCTAAATGGCCTCAGGCGTTACCGACAGATCAGGCATAGAATGGAACCACTGCGAAACGAAATCGCTCAAAGTGGTATGCACGATCGATTGGCGAAACCCGTCAATCGGCCTGCCCTCAAGGAGAGCCCTATGCCCTGGTATGCCTGGTTGATTCTGGTCGTTGCAATCGGCTCGATCGTTGGTGGTTTGATGATGCTGCGTGACACCGCCAACAAGGTCGACCTCACCGAAGAGCAACGTAAACGCGTCGCTGAACGCAACGCGGAAGCGGACGCCAAGGATGCGCAGGACCGCTGAAAAATAAACCCTGTCATTCTTAATGAATGACAGGGTTTGGCGTTTCTACTTTTCCCAATCCGCCTTGGCGATGTGCAAGCCATGCAGCCCTTTGTACGCTGCACGTTCCGGCTGGCTCCAGCCCTTGAGCAACGAATCCTCCAACTGATAAATTTCCACCCCCAGCGGACGACAAACGCTCAGCGGGTCCTGCGCATCCGGCCCCCACATGGCCAGCGACAGATCACCGCCCGGACAGGTCGACAGCGCACACAGCAAATCGATCTCGGCAAAGAACTCCAGGTAATCGCCCTTCTGCGCCGGACACGCTTTCATGAAGTACATGTCGTCATGGTTCAGGCCCGTGCACTGGAAAATGTTCAGCACGTCGTGCACGTCAAATTCGGTCAGGCCATGGGGCAACACGGCGCGCGTCAGGTTCGAGTGGCAGTGATGATGGAAGTCCTCACCGGTGAGCATTTTGTTCACATAAGGATCGCAGCGAGTGCCGAGCAAATCGTGCAAACGACCGCCATGTTCGTCGATGCCGTACCCGGCCAGGCTATCGTCGGTGATGGTCACCAACGGCCGCAAAAAAGGCAGGTTCGACCAGAGCCGGTCGTGGGTGCTGACATGCGCGCCCTGCAGCTGCCGGGTCCGCGCCGCCCATAGCCGCTCGCGGGGGTCGTTGGCATTCCAGACGTTGAAGTCGCCGACTTGCGGGCCGACCGGTGTAGTGACGCGGAACACGTGCCCGGCCGGCACGTTCCAGGCCCGACCGGTGCGGATCGGCACTTCGAATTGCTCGATCAGCGTCCGCCCCTCCTTCGTGTCGCGGATCCGTTCGTAGAAGGCTTTGTCCACCTGCAAGGCCGAGCCTTTGCTGACTTGATAGGCCGCCGGATAGTCTTTGTACATGGCAAGAATCCTCGATCAGTGACGGGAAATCGGTGCAAGCGTCTGCAACAGGAGGTGTTCGGAATCGTCCAGATAAAGGCTCATGGCGTCCTCGGCCGCGGTTTTGTCGCCCTCGGCCAGCAGATCATGAATTTGACGGTCGCGAGCCAGCCAAGGCGCCTGAAACCGTGATTCATCGGGAGCGGTGCAGAACGCCAGACGCAGTTGTGCAACAACGTTGGTGAAAAACTCATCGAACAATGGGCTGCGCAGCAACCCAACGATGTGTTGATGAAACGCCAGGCTGTGGGTGCCGACGGCGCGCCAGTCCTCGCGCTCCCGGGCCAACTCGGTGGCCTCCAGCCCCTCGAGCATCCGCTCGGACTGGTCATCGCGAAGTGGCTGGCTGACGTTGATGGCCTGCAACTCCAGGGTGCGCCGAACCTTGAACAGATCCCGCACATCATCCACGCCCAGCCGGCGTACCATCACGCCCTTGTTGCGCACGTAACGCGTCAGACCATCCTGCCCCAGCCGGTGCAACGCTTCGCGAATGGTGTTGCGAGAGGCGTTGTAGGCAGACACCAGATCGTTTTCCACCAACGCCATGCCAGGCAATAGGCGACCGCCAATGATGTCGGCGCGTATCTCCAACGTGATGTGGTCGGCCAGGGACAGTCCACTGTTCATGCTCATCGCCTCGTGATTGTTCAACAATCGTCAACTGACAAGTAATCACTATTCGTGCCAGTTCATTCGGCGCGGCAGGACGACAATGGACGCATCTGCATGCTTTTTAGAAGTAGAAGTACAGTCACCATCCCATTTTCATTGGTTAAGATGGCGCATTGTTGCGGAGATTCCAGATGCGTTACTCGCAGGACCATAAAGCCCAGACACATCAACGCATCATCAAGGAAGCCTCAGCGCGATTTCGCCGCGACGGTATCGGCGCGACCGGCTTGCAACCCCTGATGAAAGCATTGGGCTTGACCCACGGCGGTTTCTACTCGCATTTCAAGTCCAAGGACGAACTGGTAGAAAAGGCCCTGCAAGCCGCAGCCGAGCAGTGCGACGCCACCTGCGCCGAGCTCTTCTCTCAGGATCGCCCATTGGAAACGTTCATCGATACCTATCTGTCCGAATGGCACCAGACTTCACCGGATGAGGGTTGCCCGCTGCCGACCATGTCATCGGAATTGGGCCTGCGTGGGCAGCCCAGTCCGACCTCTGATGGGGTGCTCAATGCAAGGCTTGAACAAGTGCAAGGCACGCTTGAAGGCGAAGATGCCGCCGACCGCAGCATCTTCATTATGTCCGCCCTGGTCGGGGCGTTGCTGCTATCGCGCAGTGTCGAGAACCCAGAATTGGCCCAGCGGATCCTCGACGTGACACGCGAATTTCTCAAACAGCCCCAGGACTAATCCTGCCAGCGCTTGAACAGCACGCTGGCATTGACCCCGCCAAACCCGAAGCCGTTGGACAGTGCGTACTCGATCGCCATCGGCCGCGCCTGACCGTGGACGATGTCTACACCTTGCGCCGCCGGATCCGGGTTTTCGAAATTGAGCGTAGGTGGCACCACCTGATCGCGGATTGCCAACAGCGTGAAGATCGCCTCGATCCCGCCCGCCGCACCCAGCAAATGCCCGGTGGCGGACTTGGTCGACGTCACTGCGATCTTGTTGTCTGAACCGAACAATGACTTGATGGCGGCCAACTCGCCCAGATCCCCGACCGGGGTCGAAGTCGCGTGAGCATTGAGATGCTGCACCTGCGCTGCAGAGATGCCTGCCTGGGCCAATGCCAGCGACATCGCCCGGCGCGCACCGCCGCCATCTTCGGGGCCGGCAGTCAGGTGATAGGCATCGGCACTGGTGCCATATCCGACCAGCTCGGCCAAGGGTTGAGCGCCACGGGCAAGGGCATGCTCCAGCGATTCGATCACCAGAAGACCCGCCCCCTCGCCCATCACGAAGCCATCACGGCCACTGTCGAACGGCCGTGAGGCGCGCTCTGGGGTTTCGTTGTAACCGCTGGACAAGGCGCGCGCCGCCGCAAACCCGGCCAGACTGACCCGATCGATCGCAGCCTCCGCGCCACCGCACACGGCGATATCCGCCTCACCACAACGAATCAGCCGTGCGGCGTCGCCAATCGCTTGGACCCCAGCCGCGCACGCCGTCACCGGAGCACCCAACGGGCCTTTGAAACCATGCTTGATCGACACATGACCGGCCGCGAGGTTGACCAGAAACGAAGGAATGGTGAATGGCGACAAACGTCGCGGGCCGCGGGTGTCCGTGGTCCGAACTGCATCGGCAATCGCACCGAAGCCACCCACGCCCGAGCCGATAATCGTCGCGGTGCGTTCCTGGGTCTTGGCGTCCAGCGCTTGCCAACCGGCCTGCTCCAGCGCCTGGCGCGCGGCCTCCATGGCAAACATAATGAAGCGGTCCATCTTCTTCTGCTCTTTGGGCGGCGTCGCCCGATCCGGGTCAAACCCCGCCTCGGGATCTTCCGCCACGCTGAGCACTGCGCCACCGACCTTGGCCGGCAGATCGGCGACCACTTCGTCAGGCAAATTACGCAACCCGGAGCGCCCGGCCAACAGACGCTCCCAGACCGCCTCAACACCGCTACCCAGCGGAGACACCAGGCCCATGCCCGTTACAACCACTCGACGATCACTCATACCGCAATTACCTCAAGCCGATTGAAGACGCCTCACTTGTAACGTGCGGCGGCCGTACTTTTGGAAAGATTCGGCGCCATGACCAGGCGAGCCTTTACAAAGTCGTCCCAGTCGGAGGCGTTCGGCAACGATGGAATGGTGATCAGCTCCCCCTGATTTAGGCCGGACAGCGCCGCATCGACCATTTCACCTGCTTCCATCACCATTTCTGCGGGAATCTGGGAAGCGTCGATACCGGAGCGTTCCCAAATTTCGGTGCGTGTTACGCCTGGCAACACCGCCTGGACCTTGACTCCAGTACCGTCCAGTTCTGCGTTCAACGACTGCGTCAGGCTTAACACATAAGCCTTGCTTGCGCTGTAAGTCGCATTGAATCGCTCAGGAAACAAGGCCACAACCGAGGCGATATTGATGATCGAACCCCGGCCTGCTTTGGCGAAGCTGGCAGCCGCTGCCGATGCCAGGCGTGTGACGGTGGTGACGTTTAGTTGAATTAGTTTTTCCATCTGGTCCATGTCGGAATTCGCCAACAGACCATCGGCCGCGACACCGGCGTTGTTTAGCAGCAGGCTGATACTTGAATCGCTACGCAGACGCTGTTCAATCTTCAGAACATCGTCTTTTTGTGTGAGGTCTGCCTTGAGTACTTCGACCTGCACACCATGTTCGGCGCGCAACTTGCTCGCCGCCGCCTGCAACCGTTCCTCGTCGCGAGCGACCAGCAACAAATCAAAACCACGCGCCGCCAAGCGCTCAGCGTAGATGGCGCCGATTCCGGAGGAGGCACCGGTGACGAGGGCGGTTCCTTGGGTCTGGGTGGAATTCATGACTGTGCTCCTTGGATTGATGCGCGAAGGATGTTGAGCGCTTGGCCTACAGCGCTCCAGTGTGGATTTCGGACATTATAGGCATAATTTAAAGTAAATATGACAACCATAATTTTCCATCCTGACAAATGGCTGCCTCATGGAATCCGAGCGGAAGTACAGCTCATCCACCTTATGCAGTGGAGCCAGTAAAACAGTCAATCAAGGTGAGTTCTGGTAATAAAAGCTTCACAGAACGACAGAGATAAGGTTAGTCGATGTGTGAACGAGGTTCGGAAACAAAATGTTCCTTAGGGGGCAATATTGCGCGAGAAAAATAAATTTTACTGGGTCCGCAACCCGGCGCGGAGAGCCAAAAAAATTTCCAGCTGATGCATCTATTCCAAGGGTTTTGGGACCGTCCCACCCTTGCTGTTTATCGGCCGATGCGTAAAAATAGAAAACGTAACAGAGTGTTAATTTCCAAACCAATTCAGACATAATCTCCAAGCATTCTTGGAGGTATTGTCTTTTATTCTTGAGCGCACTATGAACACTCCAGCAACAATACCGCGTGGCCCTGAACAAACTGAAATAGATATAGGGGAAATTCTGAAAAGTGTATGGAAACAACGAGCCATTGTCCTGCTTTTTTCTGGACTCGGATTTGTTGCTGCCATTACCTATGTGACGCTTGCCACTCCGGAATACGAAGTAAACACATCGATTAGACCGGTCAGCAATACAGACCTTGACGAACTAAATGAATCTGGCGTTTATAAAATTCTTCCGGAAGCCGCATTACACCGAATTGGCTCTTTAATGGAATCTTACGATGTTCGGCTAAGCTTCTTCAAAGCTTATCCGCAGTATTTGACGCCATTGCAAGCCCCGGGAGAATCTATTGAACAATCATTCGAATCGTTTAACGGCAGAGCATTCACGCTGACACAAACTGATCCAAAAAAGAGCGCAAGCCTATCTTCTACAATTAACCTCACACTTAAATATCCAAAAGGTGTCGATGGTGTAGGTATCGTGAAAGACTTCACCGCGTTTGTAGTCAACAGCGAAAAAGAAAAAATCAAATCAAACGTTAAAACTTTGGTTTCTAATAGAATCGAAAAAATAGAACAAAATCTTGATTCTAAAAAATCAGCTTATGCAGCAACTACAAGCTCCAGTATCGCGGGCCTCTTGGAAAAAGATAATATTAAAAAGCAGACGCTTCAAGATGAACTCAAAGCCCTGCGTCAACAACTGCAAAGCCGCAGACAAAACCGGATTAAAGAGCTCGATGAAGCCATAGTGATTGCGAAACAACTTGGCATTGTCAAACCTACTACGCCTTCGTCTTTAGCTGATATGGGGCAAACACGCGAAGGAAACATGATACGCACGGAAGTAACCAATCAGCAGATCCCGCTGTACTTTATGGGACAGTCGGCTTTGGAAGCGGAGCGTTCCACTTTGGTTTCCCGTCGCTCGGATGATTTCACTGAACCGCGCATTGATGAAATTCAGAAGGAGCTCAGCCTTCTCGCCGTTAACCGCAAGGTTGGAGCCTTGATGGAGCGTGAAAACGCCGAATTGTTTTTGGACGGTATCGGAGATATTCGTGCAGACCTCACTCGATTAAAAAATCTGAATATCAGTTTCGATCAATTTGAGCTCGTGCATATTGATAAAGCAGCGTTGGAACCACAGTCAGCTGTTTATCCAAAGAAAACAAAAATCGTTGGAGCCGGGATATTGTTTGGGTTGGCGCTTGGTATTGCGGTAGCTTTGCTTCGACGACTTTTTCCATCGTTTCAGGCAAACCGCATTAACGTCACGGTATAAACTTCGATAACTCCCGCGAGTACCCAGCTTTATTTGATGAACACCTGCAGGCTGCAGCGATGCAGCCCTCGGCTCAACACTTTCCTACTGTTAGAAGGCCGGTCAACGACCGGCCATTAACGCACATCCGCGCGCTTAATTGACTTCAAGTTTCTCGCGATTTCTCTCCAGAATCGCTTTTCCGATTCCCTTTACTTCCAGTAACTCATCCAGAGATGCAAACGGACCATTACTGTCCCGATAAGCAACAATCGCTTTTGCTTTCGCTTCACCCACTCCAGCAAGTTCACGTTGCAAGGTCGTCGCATCGGCACTGTTCAGATCGACCTTGCCAGTTTGCATCGGCTGGACCACGTCCCGCACGAGAGAAGGGGTGGTAGAATCTGAAGTGACCGTTGGCGCAGCAATAGCTGCAATAGAGGCGCTGGTGAGCAGGGCAAAAACCAGAGAGTAGAAATAGCCAGTACGCATAATTGAAGCTCCATGACATCGATTGAGAAAGCAGCTTTTCCGAAGCTGCTCCCCAAACTTAGGCGATGTAGTGGAGCTGTCAAAAGTGTGTCTGTTACGGGATGTGAAACAATTAGGGTTCGAGGCGTCGTTGTTGGTAGATCCAGTCAACGATTTCTCCGTCGGGGGTGTAGCCGCTGACGGTGTCGCGCAGGAGTTGGCGGACGCGCGCGTAGTCATCCTGCTCCACAGCGTTGAGCAATTCCGTCAGCTTGACCTTGAGTACATCCCAAGCCAGATGATCTTCATTAGCGCTCATGATCATCGGATGCTGAGTGGCGGCTACATTGTCACCGATCAGCAACTCTTCATAGAGCTTTTCACCAGGACGCAGACCGGTAAACTCGATGGAGATGTCGCCATGAACGTTCTTTTCCGACCGTACACTCAAGCCGGAGAGATGAATCATCTTTTCGGCCAGCTCGACAATTTTTACCGGTTCCCCCATGTCCAGCACGAACACATCACCACCCAGCCCCATTGACCCAGCCTGGATTACAAGCTGGGCAGCCTCAGGAATAGTCATGAAATAACGAGTGATTTTTGGATGGGTAACGGTCAGCGGACCACCAGATTTGATCTGTTTGTGAAATAACGGAATGACCGAGCCGGAGGACCCCAGGACATTACCGAAACGCACCATGGTAAATCGCGTCTTGTTGACCCGGGAAACATTGGTCTTGTCGCCAAACAACACCGGGGCGAGTTCTTGACTTAGCGCCTGCAGCGTCAACTCGGCGAGGCGTTTAGTGCTACCCATAACGTTGGTAGGACGCACCGCCTTGTCTGTGGAGATCAATACAAAGTTGTCTACACCCGCCTTCAGCGCTGCTTGGGCGGTATTAAGCGTACCGATTACATTATTAAGCACACCTTCGGCGATGTTGTGTTCGACCATCGGCACGTGCTTGTAAGCTGCCGCGTGATAAACCGTATCCACACGCCAGGTTTTCATCACATCCAGCAACTTATCCTGATTACGTACAGAGCCAAGAATCGGCAAAAGTCGAATCGACAGGGATTCTCGGGCGATCCGCTGCTCAAGTTCGGACAAGATGCTGTAAAGATTGAACTCACTGTGCTCAAAGAGCAAAAGCGTGGTCGGATGCAGAGACAGAATCTGACGGCACAACTCGGACCCAATGGACCCTCCGGCCCCCGTCACCAGAACCGACTGGCCCTTGATGCAATGCTCAAGCAAGTCTTCCTGAGCCGGAACAGCATCACGGCCCAAAAGATCAGCGATGTCTACTTCCTGAATGTCGTCGACTTTGACCCTACCACTGGCCAGGTCCATGAAACCCGGGACGCTTCGAACGTGAAGCGGGAAACCTTCAAGGAAACCGAGAATTTCGCGGCGACGGCCGCGTGTTGCAGAAGGAATTGCCAATAGAATTTCTTGCGCGCCGGTTTCATCGATCATCTGCTGGATGTGCTTGGGCTTGTAAACCTGGAGTCCGGAAATGACACGGTCAGCAATGCTTTTATCGTCGTCAATAAAGGCTACCGGGCGCATGATTCGGCCCATACGCAACGCTGCAACAAGCTGGTTCCCAGCAGCGCCAGCACCAAAAATGGCGACTCTAGGCAGGCCGTCGTCCCGATTCGTGAAGGGCACATGCTGTGCAGCGGCAAACCAGTCACCCAGAAAATATTGACGCATGGCCAGACGCAACCCACCGACCATTATCAGACTCAACCACCAGTAGTTAAAAATGATGGAGCGAGGGACGATATTCTGATGGTTGCTGTACCAGTAGACGATTACGCCAAGAATCAAAGACGACAAGCTGACTGCCTTGATAATTGCGATCAGCGCATCATTCCCGAAATAACGCATCACCGCACGGTACATGCCGAAGCGAATAAACAAAGGGATGGCGACTATTGGCGCACTCAGAAACAGCCACGTATGTGCAATAAGTGGATTGACCATATCATCAATGCCGAGGCGTACCAAAAACGCCAGCCACAATGCTGCCCATACTAAAAGGACATCTGCCGAAACCTGAATGAGTCGTTTCTGGCGGCGTGGGAGGCCTAGCAAAAATGTGCGTAACTTATCCATAACTCCGTCGTACACCTCGAACCGCTCCCCTATTGACCGTATGTAACGAGTGTACGTCTCCTGACGCACTCGTCACTTTAAAAAACCTGAATCAGCTGCTGATTGTCTGTTTTTCTTCGATTTCACCCGCATGGAATTTTACAGCGAGAACTAGAAGAGGGGTGTAAGCAATGAGCAGGCCAAGCGCCCCGTCCAAGTCGAAAAAGGCAACGCAAAGGGCAATGGGTAACAACCATGCAATATTGATTGCTCCCACCGCGAGAGTGACCGGCAGATGCTTGTTGACTCTACGCGCAGCAAATTGATATGCATGGCTGCGATGAGCTTCATAGACCTTATCGCCACGAATCAGGCGGCGGAACAGAGTGAAGGTCGCATCAACGATGAAAACGCCCAACAATATTAACCAGGCCCAGAACAGCTGCTGCGAAACCCAAGCCGCCTGGATCGAGATCACACCAAACACCATGCCTAGAAATCCGCTTCCGGCATCCCCCATGAAAATGCGCGCGGGGGGAAAGTTCCAGATCAGGAATCCGGCAGTTGCCATGGCCAGCATCGCCGGAACCCACATCAGGCTCTGAAACCCGCTTACCCAGTAAAGCAGACATGCACAAAGGCAGACAGTCACCGCCTCAACACCCGCGATACCATCTATGCCATCCATGAAGTTGTACAAATTCAGCATCCACACGAGGTAGATTGCGGCCAAAATATGCCCGAGCCAACCGAGATCCAACGAGATATCAAATACATTCAGCAAGGGTAGACCACCGAGCCAAAACAAGGCCCAGGCGGCACCCGCGAAATGGCCTAGTAACCGCCACCGCACGGGGACGTGACTATAGTCATCCAACCAACCTAGCAGCGAAATTCCAGCCCCAGCCCCCAGTAACGCAAAAACAAAGTTCCAGTCGAGGACTCCAAGAAAGCCGAAAACCGGTAGCGCCATGAGAAAACTGAACGCAATTGCCAAACCACCAGCGCGAGGCGTAGGCATGGAATGCGAACTACGACCGTTGGGAATATCCATCAGGCTCCGAGCCAGCGCATAACGACGCAAGGCACCCGTGAGCACCAACGAAACGCTTGCTATAACCGGTAACGACAACCATAACGCCATCGACGAGATATCCCAAAAATACGGACTATAACTCAAGGCCCTTCAGTGACCTCTCGCGCGTAACTGTCATCTGGCCCGATATTTTCGGCTGGATTTACGAGATAGGGAGAGGTCAGAATCGAGACTCAGGAGATGAAGCGGTTTATCGCACTGTTACCGCTTCTCCCAAGCCAGCATGAAGCCCCGGCCTCCCATATCACAGGGCCGTAATCGGCCTAGGGTTTGACGGCTTGTTGCATGACCCTTCGAATCACTTCGCAGGTCTTTTCGATTTCAGTCTCAGTCAGCGTCGGATGTACCAGGAACATCAAACTCGTCTCACCCAGCTCTTTCGCGACAGGCAGTCGCACCTCTGGACGCCAGCCCGTATCGTCGAATGCTTTTTCGAGGTAAACCTCAGAGCAAGAACCCGAAAAACATGGAACGCCAAGTGCGGAAATCTCGGACAGAATACGGTCACGGCTCCAGTCTGCCTTCAACTGCTGCGGATCTACGAACACATAACATTTATAAGCAGCGTGAGCGCAGCTTTCGGGAACCACTGGAACGCGCAAGCCTTTAAGCTCGCGAGCATGCGACCAAATACGTTCTGCATAATTGATTCGGCTGGCACGCCACTCGGCCATGCGCCGAAGCTGAATCCGACCAATGACACCTTGCACTTCCAGCATCCGCCAGTTCGTACCAAAGCTTTCATGCAACCAACGGAAACCCGGTTGATGCTCGCGCTCGTAGATGGCCTCCCAGCTTTTGCCATGATCCTTGAACGACCACATTTTTAACCAGAGGCTTCGGTCATTCGTCGTGACCATCCCGCCCTCGCCTCCGGTGGTCATGATCTTGTCCTGACAAAACGACCAGGCGCCGATATGACCAATGGAGCCCACGGGACGTCCCTTGTACTTCGCACCATGTGCCTGGGCACAGTCTTCGATTACCTTGAGATCATGAAGAGCGGCAAGATCCATGATTGGATCCATATCACATGGCCACCCGGCCAGATGCACGCAGATTACGCCCCGGGTACGGGGGGTGAGTACTGCCTGGATTGTTTCAGCCGTAATGTTTTGTGTGTCGCGGTCGACCTCGGCAAAGACCGGTATCGCACCGGCATTGACGACACTGGATACTGAAGCAAGGAACGTGCGGGGCGTGACAATGACTTCATCTCCAGGACCGATTCCCAAAGCTTGCAAAGCAAGATCAAGTGCCACAGTGCCATTGGCAAGGGCCACGGAGTACTCGGTACCGGCCCACGCGGAAAATTCCTTCTCAAATTCACGGCATTCCTGCCCGGTCCAATAATTGACTTTATTGGAAAGGATTACGTCGCGAACAGCGTCAGCTTCTTCTGCAGTGAACGAAGGCCACGGAGAAAAGGGGGTATTCAACACGGTTTTTACCTGCCATCCATAATTATTTGACAATCGAACAGCCAAGAGTGGCCGTCTGCCAGACGCTCAAAATCGGACAACCGCTCGAGCGGGCACTCCAGTAGCACTCATGTTATCAGAGATATTGCAGACCACTGCTGCGCCAGCACCGATCACCACGTTAGCACCAATAGTGATCATCTGTCTGACGCATGCCCCGATACCAATCCAGCTCCCGTCGCCTACGCTCACGGTGCCTGCCAATCGGGCGCCCGGGCTTATGTGCACGCAACTTCCCAGAACGCAGTCGTGATCGACACTGCAACCCGTGTTCAGGATAGCGCCTTCACCTATCACGGCATATGCGTTGACCACGGCGGACGCGAAAACCACAGTCCCCGGTCCGATATTGGCGTAGCGGCTTATCACTGCTGAAGGATGGACAAGAACGGGTAGATGAGCGCCTGCACTTTTCAACTGTTGCAGTTTGTTTTGGCGGACACTGTTATTGCCGATGGCCACCAAAACTCCCTCATACTCAGCCACCCGGCCGAGCAAGTCGTCAGTTTTCCCTATAACAGGCCAGCCGCCGATGGACGACACTTGGGGCCAAGCGTCGTCAAAAAATTCAATGACCTGCCAACCACAACATTCGGCAGTGTCCGCGACGACTTTACCGTGGCCACTTGCCCCAATGATTGCCAGCCTCTTCATTTTTTCGAACCGGTGAATTTCGACATCGTCACTTCACCTTCAGCGCTGATACCGTCCTTGATCAATACCTTCTTGATGGTAAGTAGAATGATCTTTAGATCAAGCCAGAAGGATTGATGGTTCACATACCAAACATCAAGTTTGAACTTCTCATCCCAAGACAAAGCATTACGACCGTTTATTTGAGCCCAACCGGTTACACCCGGCCGCACTTCATGTCGACGTAGTTGCTCTGCATCGTAAAGAGGCAAGTACTCCATCAACAAAGGTCGCGGCCCGACCAGGCTCATCTCTCCCTTGATTACATTCCAGAGCTCGGGCAACTCATCCAGACTGCTGGAGCGCAGAAACCGGCCAAAATCCGTCATGCGCTCAGAATCAGGTAACGGTTTACCGTCGGCATCCACCGCATCTCGCATTGTCCGGAACTTGACCATCTCAAACGGTTTACCATCGAGACCTGGCCGGACTTGACGAAACAGGACCGGCGATCCCAATCGCTTGCGAATCAAGTATGCAACTACAGCTATTACGGGAGACAACACGATCAATCCCATCGCGGCAGCCACAATATCGAATAAGCGTTTAGACATCGGAGGTCCTTGCAACAAGCTGATTTTTTCGTTGGGATAAACTAGCGCGGAGAATCACTTCGCCAACCGTTTGAAGTGCTCACCGAAACGCTCGACACCGACGCGCAACGAAAGCTCCTTCTGATAAAACACTCGGCCATTCTCTGCCATTTGCTCACGCTCTTCGACAGTCATCCGTAGCAACGAAAGCACGGCATCGGCCAGCGCTTGGGGATTGTCAGACTCACTGGCAACACCACATCCGGCATCGCGCACCAGATCAGCGGCGTCGCCATCTACGGCCATCACAATCGGTTTGCCTGCTGCCATGTAGGCTTGGGTTTTCGACGGAATGGTGATGGAAAACAATGGGTCCTTTTTCAAGTGGACGAGCAAGGCGTCGGCGCTGGACAGATAAACTCCAACTTCCTGCATAGGAACACCCGGGAGGAAGACGACATTATCGAGCCCTTTGCTTTTTGCGAGGGCCTCCAGCCGGGAAACTTCCACTCCCCCACCGAGAAAAACGAACGCCACCTGATTAGCTTGCTCTTGAAGTAACTGAGCCGCTGTGATGACAGTGTCCAGCGACTGCGCTTTGCCCATATTCCCAGCAAACAGAATTCTGAATTTCGAAGAGTCTGGAAAATTGGGTGGTGGAAGACTGGAAGACGCCCGCATCATATCCTCAGCGCACCAGTTAAAGATTACGTCGATTTTTTGCGAAGGCACGCCGCGCTCAACCAACAAACGCTTAAAACCCGGCGACAGCACAACAATTTGATTTACGCTGCCGTATACCCAATCGCAAACTCGAGATACCACCTTAAGAATCTTCTCGTTGGAGAACATCCCTGTCGCTCTGAGTGTGTCTGGCCACATGTCCTGAATGTCATAAACCACCGGAACACGCCGGAAGAAACGAACTAGAGCCGCGGCGATACCGACCGTTAACGGAGGATGATAGGCGTATATCACATCCGGCTTTTTTGCGCGGAAAAGACTGTAAAAAAGAAGACTGGCTGCAAAACTGATGTAGTTAAGTACCCGACCTACGCCACTTTGCCCATGACTCGGGTAAAGGGGAACGCGCGTTATCTGAACGCCATCAATAACTTCACGCTGCAACGGCTTGATTTTGTAGCCGGCATAGACCTTCCCTCCTGGATAATTAGGAAATCCGGTGACCACCTCGACCTCAAAACCCTGAGCCACCAACTCTCGAGCAAAAACCAGGCCCTTGAAGGTAGGTTCAGGGTCAAACCATTGCGTCATTAACAGAACCCGAGTAGCCATCCGTATTAGTACCTTCTCCAGACCGTACGCATGACGTAATCGCGATAACTATGGATAATCCGCACCACTTTCTCCGATACATTCGGCATGCTGTAGTCCGCGACAAGCCGCAAAGTACGCTCTTCATCACGCGCTTGGCTTTCAAGCAACTGAAGTGCCTGAAGGACTCGTTCGGTTTCCAGCCCGACCATCATGACCGCAGCCTCTTCCATGCCTTCAGGGCGTTCGTGCGCCTCTCGCAGGTTCAACGCGGGGAAA
The DNA here is from genome assembly GCF_054897715.1 of Pseudomonas sp. RT6P73. NCBI lineage: Bacteria > Pseudomonadati > Pseudomonadota > Gammaproteobacteria > Pseudomonadales > Pseudomonadaceae > Pseudomonas > Pseudomonas sp. RT6P73. Next base: position 3,952,169 of record NZ_JBUBUV010000002.1, read on the forward strand.
TTAAGAATTGATGATTCTTCATTGATAGTGCCGCTGTCGGACAGTGCGGCCTTCGACGAAAGCTGCAGCTTGTTGTAATCCATGAAGCCGAGCGGTTTCAGCAACCGAACATTAGCGTGGAAAACGATACCGAGGGCATCTACCCTTTTTTGCGTGCGTGGATGCGTGGAAACAATCACTGGAAGATTATAGTCCTGCGCCACCGTGTTCAAAACCTCAACCAACTTCAGAAAATTTTGGTCGCTGTCGATGTTTTCTTCTCGATGCGCACTGACGACAAAAAATTGTCCCGCCTTCAAACCGAGTCGCTCAAGTACGTCCGAGGCATCAATACCAGCACGGTAATGAGTGAGCACTTCGAACATCGGACTGCCGGTTTTGATGATCATGTCCGGCGAGAGCCCTTCGCGCAGGAGGTAATCCCGAGCAATGGTGCTGTAAGTCAGATTGATATCCGCGGTGTGATCGACAATGCGACGGTTGATCTCTTCCGGCACCCGCATATCGAAACACCGGTTGCCCGCTTCCATGTGGAACGTTGGAATTTTACGGCGTTTAGCTGGAATCACCGCCATGCAGCTGTTGGTGTCTCCCAAGACAAGGAGGGCCTCAGGCGAGATTTCACCAAGGACCCGGTCTACCGAGATGATCACATTACCGATAGTTTCCGCACCGGTTGCGCCAGCCGCGTTAAGAAAATGATCCGGTTTACGAATGCCGAGGTCCTGAAAGAAGATTTCATTCAACTCGTAATCGTAATTCTGCCCTGTGTGGACCAGAACATGGTCACAGTGCTCATCCAGGGCCGAGATAACTCGTGATAGACGGATGATTTCAGGACGCGTGCCAACGACAGTAACTACTTTCAATTTTTTCATGACAATCCTTTACCTTATCGATTGGCTCAAGAGCTCAATGGCAGCGCGAATGTATCTGGACGCTCACGATCGAAAATCTCATTGGCCCACAGCATGACAATCAACTCATCATCTCCGATATTGGTGATGTCATGCGTCCAGCCCGGGACGGTTTCAACAATCACCGGTTGTTCACCTGTCGTTTTCAACTCATAAAATTCGCCTGACATAATATGGCGAAAGCGAAAAAGCGCGCTTCCCTTTATGACAAGAAACTTTTCAGTCTTGGAATGATGATAATGGCCACCCCGAGTAATCCCAGGGTGAGCGGTAAAGTAAGAGAACTGACCGGCGTCCGGCGTTTTCAACATTTCCACGAACACGCCACGAGGATCGCCATATTTGGGCACCTCGTAGGTAAAAGATTCAGGCGGCAAATAGCTCAGGTAGGTCGAGTACAAAGCTCGGGTCAGCCCTGTGCCCACTGCCTCACTGATCAATGTCGAGCGACTTTCACGAAAAGCAGTGATCTGATCAGCGACTTCACCAACAGTGCTGGAGTACACCGGATCAACCTTCGCATTGCTATCAGGTGCAGCCTTACCGTCCATGATTTCCATGAAATGCCGTATCACGTCATCGACATACACCAGCGTAAGCGCAGCATTCCTGTCATGAATGGATATGGGCAAATTACGAGCAATATTGTGACAAAAAGTCGCCACGGCAGAGTTGTAATTTGGCTTTGCCCACTTCCCAAAGACGTTGGGAAGGCGGAATACATGCAGATCAACAGAATGCCTGTCGGCTAGCTCGTTTAGGGCTTGCTCTGCCGCCAGTTTGCTCACACCGTAGGGATTGTCACGATCAGCCTGAGTTGAAGATGTGTAAACAATTTTTGGCTTGCGCCCGCTGGCCGCGACCGCATCACAGAGCAACTGCGTCAAGTCGCTGTTGCCGCTTTTGAATTCTGCTGGATCCTGTGGACGGTTAACCCCGGCCAAATGGAAGACGCAATCGGCCTGAGCAGCTAGCTGCTTGAGCAATTCACCACCATCATCCCTGCTGAAACGCAAAATCTCGACGTCGCTTCGCTCGCGCAAATGAGCCTCGAGATTTTTACCTATAAATCCGTTTATACCGGTAATCAGAACCTTCATGATCATTCCTCCGGCGTAGCATATTCACCACGCTGGATTGCCTGGATAAACTCAAGTTTGAGCAACAACTTTTGCATACCTGCGACATCAAGTCGCTCAGTGTTATGCGAATTGTAATCTTCAGTACGAGAAATTTTTTCCTCGCCCTGTTCAACAAATTTGCTGTAATTCAGATCACGAAGATCAGGCGGAATACGGAAGTATTCGCCCATATCTTCGGCACAGGCCATTTCCTCGCGGCTAAGAAGAGCCTCGTAAAGTTTTTCGCCGTGTCGAGTGCCAATAACCTGGATCGGGTGTTCCGGTTGACCGAGCAACTGAGTCAATGCCTTAGCCAAGGTTTCGACTGTAGCTGCTGGTGCTTTTTGTACGAACAGGTCGCCATTGTTGCCATTCTCGAAGGCGTAGAGCACCAGATCGACGGCATCGGCTAGCGTCATCATGAAGCGAGTCATATTCGGATCGGTGATCGACAGCGCAATGCCCGCACGGATCTGTTCGATGAACAGAGGAATGACCGAACCGCGGGACGCCATTACGTTGCCATAGCGGGTTCCGCAGATAACGGTTTTGGTCTCATCGACATTTCGAGACTTCGCGACCATGACCTTCTCCATCATGGCTTTTGAAATCCCCATCGCATTGATGGGATAGACCGCTTTGTCCGTACTCAAGCAAACGACACGGCTGACACCATTCTGAATGGCCGCTTCCAAGACATTGTCGGTGCCGATAACATTTGTCTTGACCGCCTCCATCGGGTGGAATTCGCAGGATGGCACCTGCTTCAATGCAGCAGCATGGAATATGTAATCGACTCCTCGCGTCGCATTCAGAATGCTCTGATAGTCACGCACATCGCCAATATAAAATTTCAGCTTGCTATTGGCGTAGCGCTTGCGCATGTCGTCTTGCTTTTTCTCGTCGCGACTGAATATTCTGATTTCAGCAATATCCGTATCGAGAAAGCGCTTCAGTACGGCGTTTCCAAAGGAACCGGTGCCACCAGAGATGAGAAGTTTTTTTCCACTGAACATAATGAGTCCTGAATCCGGAGCAAGCGAGATCAGCTCGGTTGCAGAGCTGAATAGACGACATCAGCCTTCTGCTGATCGCTAGGGTAACTAATGAGTACGGCTCTGTAAGGGCCTTTGAAAACGAAGAAACTGCCGGCCGAAACGCCAACCACGCCGCATTGGGCGACGACGTCGCGCATGTCTTCCAGAGATCCCCCACCGCCAAGCACGGTGATGGGTATCGATACTGTCTCGCGCAGCTTCGCAGCCAGAGCGACGTCATAACCCTTCATCCGACCGTCGTTGTCGATTGAGTTGATAACAATCTCACCAGCGCCTAGCTCCTGCATTTCCATCGCAACTTCCAGAACGCTGCGTTTGGTATTGCGGGTACCGTTGTGGGTCCAGACATCCTGGCTTTTGCTCAGCAGCCGATGTTTATGGTCTAAAACCACAACGACACTCTGGCGCCCGATTTCTTCAGCTATCCGGGTAATCAACATTGGATCTGCCAAGGCAGCCGAACTGATAGCGACCTTCTCGACACCTAGACTGATGATCCTTTTTGCCTGTTCAGCCGTGCGTATACCCCCGCCGTAACACAAGGGCATTCGGCACTCGGCGGCTAGATTGGCGATCTGCTTGTAATTGGGCTCAACGCCTTTAACCGAGGCGTCGATGTCCAAGACGATCAGTTCATCCGCCTCTTTCTCATTGAAGATCTTTACCGCGTTGATAGGATCCCCGACATATTTGGGGTCTTTGAAGCGGACGGTTTTCACCAGACCACTATCCTGAATCAACAAACATGGAATGATTCTGGGCCTGAGCATCTTAAAATTCCGCGAAGTTTTTCAGAAGAGCCGCCCCAAAATGGTGACTCTTTTCGGGATGGAACTGAACGCCATAGACATTACCCTCAGCGACTGCACAGACAAAATCTTGCCCGTAGGAAGCGGACGCAATGCCTCCAGCCCCGTCTTCGCAATCGAAAAAGAATGAATGCAGAAAATAAAATCTCGCATCCTCTTCCAGACCCTTGAACAAGGGCACGTCAGGCCGAGGCTGTATGTCATTCCAACCCATATGCGGTAAAGGGATTCCCTTGAGCTCAGGAACGTCAGCGAATGCTCTCACTCGTCCTCTGACCCATCCAAGCCCTGGGAGTCGACCTTCGTCACTGGCAGAAGCCAGGATTTGCATACCCACGCATATCCCAAGTACCGGAATCTTTTGCTCGCGCACAAGCTTTTCCAGCGTCGGACGCATACCTGATGCATCCAGACGCTCCATCGCGTGATCGAACGCACCGACACCTGGAAGGATCAAACGCGTCGCCGTCAACAGATCTGCCGGTTGCGTGGCAACCGTCACCGGGATATTCAATCGCTTGTAAACGTTGACAAACGCCTGGATGTTACCCAGTCCGTAATCGATGATAGTGATCATCTGAAAAGTCTTCTCTCCAACCCCAAGGCGCTCATTACACGCGAACCTACGCCAATGAGGAAGCGCTTATTGCGATAGTCATGGTAGGTCTTGTTCTCGCCCTCGAAAATCTCCTGGAGTTGCTCGACAGACAGATCCAGCTTGTTGGCGACGTACTCAAACTCGCCCTTCAGGAACTGCTCATCCAGTTCGGGTTTGGAGATACGCTCAAGCGCCCCATCACGGGTCATCTGGCCAGTCATGACCAGGCTGGAGAAGTGTGCACGACGCTTCTCATAGCCAAATTTTCGAGGCATCCAATAGTCTTCGTAAAAGCGCGTGAAACGGGACTCATGGTGCTTGTGCTGAAATTTTTTCCAGCCGAACAGGCTCTCAAGTGTCGCCTCCGCATCCTTTTTGATGTAAGGAACGAGGTTGAGAGGCTTGACGACCTCCATGCCCAGGAGGCGCTGGTACAAAATTTTGTAAATCAGAATGTCAGTCAGTGGAAAACTGCTGAGTTTTCGCTTGCCGAATCGACGATGAATATCCTTGAACAGAGTTTTATCGATGCCAGGATAGCCGCCCCACTCCTCTGGCTCACGGCAACACTCCGTGGAAAAGTTCGCACCGGTCAATACGTATTTGATGCGGTTTTCACGAGCAAATTTGTATAGACCCGAGAAAAAAGCTGCGTCTTGCGGCAAATCCTGGTCAGCAATCTGGGAACGGAAAAAAGCCGTTTGAAGATCTTTCATCTCCTCCCAATTGATGACGTCCGTGTAAAGATCAAGTCCCAGACCGTCTACCAGCTTTTCGATGTTGCCTACCGCTTGATCGGTATTCCACCCTGCGTCAACATGAAAAAGAAGTGGGCGCAAACCCATCTTGACTTTCGCCACATATGCAGCGTAGGAGCTATCCAGTCCACCGCTCAAGCCAATGATGCAATCGAAGTCTTTGCCTTTGCCATGGGCTTTGATCTTATCAGCCAATGCCATTAACTCAGCCTCGCCACGCTGGTCCGTATGCCAGTTCGGCGCAATGGCAGTCTTGAAATTGTTGCAGTACTCGCAGACCCCATGATCGTCAAAGACGATTCTAGGATCACTCGTGTCCATGATGCACTGCGTACAAATCTGATAATTCGCCATAAAAATTCCGTATTAAATCAGCAGGCGTTTCGCCATACGTCGATAGTCTAAAAGCTCGGATGCGATCTCAAAAGATCGAATAGACATCCCTTGCAGCAAATCGGGGTTACTTTCTATCTGTTCAAACGCAGCCAGTTGGTCCGCAGCGGATTTTACCTTCCAGCCATTGCCATGGACGAATGGCTGATGACTCGGAACGTCAGCAATCATGACAGCGCAACGCGCGCACAAACTCATTTGCATCGTTGCAGACTGACTTCCTGGCTGAATGTACACATCGGAGGCGCAAAGCAACTGGTACAACTCATCAGCTGTTTTCCAGCCCAGATAACGAATGCGGGAATCAGCAGACACTAGCTGATTTATCTCTGACTGTATCGACTCGTGAACCTGTCCTACGATGAGAAAGGAAAAATGATCAGCTTTGACCCGCGAGAAGGCCCTGAGGCTGTCCGCAAGTTTTTTCTTTGCGTCGAATTTTCCTGACTGAAGAAACACTGTCTGAAGCTCGTCAATCCCGTACTCAAGCCGGGCTGAGCAACGGAATTCCTGATAAGAAGCGTCGTCGGCAATATACCCACCCAACGGAAAAAATTCTAAGATTTCCGAAGGTAACCCATACATTGCCTTACAGAATTCCATGGTTTCCAATGAGATGCAAAGGACCTTGTCCATCCAGGGCAGAGACCGGCGAATGATCGGACGATAGTAAAAGCGGTGCAAAATACTTGACAAAAACCCGGTAGCGCTATTGTTGAAATCCTCATGACTGTCTACATAAAGCCGGACGCTTGGGTTGGCACGCTTGTAGCGCACAGCGGACAGTAGTTCCCAACCGCACAAACCATGAAACACGATAACGTCTGGCAGGAATTCTTTCAGTATGGCATCAACACCCGAGTGCATTCGCAGCTTTTTCTTCAAGAAGAAAGGTAGTGCACCGGCATATGGAAGCCTGATCACCTTCGCACCATCACTTCCAACATATTCGCCCGGTGACGTATATCCTAGAGAAAGGTTATCGACATAAGTCTCGGTGGAAGCGACAACCAGGACCTCATGTCCTGCTCCAACATGTTCACGGACAAGTTCATTTTCTTGGTATCGATAATTGTCAATATAGAAGCAAGACAGGCATAAATGAGCGATTCTCATAATAACCCTTGTCCTCGCAGAAACGCTTCAGGGTCATTGAAATCGGGCGCGACTTCTCGCAATTCTTCGTCGGAAAGTTCCCACCATCTACTTTTCAGGAGCGCATCAATTACAGCTTCTGAGAATCTAAACCGAATCAGTCGAGCCGGATTGCCTGCATAGATAGCGTAAGGCGGAATATCTTTAGTCACTACGCTCCCCATACCAATCACCGCACCGACGCCGACGGTGACCCCTCCTTTGACATACACTCCTTCTCCAATCCAGACATCGTGACCGATGGAAGTCTTGGGCTCCCAACTGTAATCATGCTTTGAAAATTTCGTTTTGATACTTTCCTTGTGCGACAAAAACACAGGGCTGGTTGAGACATATTCGATAGGGTGACGGGCCCCGCCCACAATCACGCGGTTAGCGATCGAACAGAAGCGTCCTACTGTCACTCGGATAAACGAACAGTCATACCCGCAGAACGAATGCTCGCCGAACTCGCTTGAGATGAGCGTACAACCCGACTCGACTTTTGAAGTTGCCGGTATAGAGGAGTCGATGATCGCAGCGCCCCTCGCCTTCTTCACAATACGCGAGAATATGTATCCAATCATTCGCTTGCCCCCCGCATTAAACGGAATCTGTATTTATCAATCCAGAGCAGGACAATCCACAGCGCCCCGCCAAAAGACGTTAGAACGGTAAACAGAGAACCGTTGGTCGTGATGAACGCCAACGGGAAAAGAACAGTCATCAGGAACAGAAGGTTCCATCCTCGCGCAACGTGATCAAGTACCAGCAGCCAAACGCTATAGAGCAAGCAAATAATAAGTACACCTATACTGCCAAAGGCAGCGACTCCATCGGTTGCCACAAAACCAGCATTGGATTGGCTTTGGATGCCAAGCACCCGCTCTGCCAGGATTTTTCCAAGTGCAGGCCACTTTTCATCTGTGGCATAGGCACTGGGCACTTCGAAAAGATTGCCAATTACAGAGACGTGTGACCAGTGTGTAAAGCCTTGAACAGAAAAAAGATCGTAGTACTGACTCACGAAAAGACCGGGGATAGCGATCAACCTCATGAAGAAGTAAATTCCGAGCTGACTGATAATCTGCGATTGTTCGAACAGCAGGGAAATCAGCGCTATAAATACGGCCCCGGCAAGGAAAAGACCATACCCGTTACGAGCGCCAAAGCCGCGCATCTTGAAGGCTACGGCAACCACCAACAGGATGAACGGCAAAAGTACAACAGTACGCTCTGCGGTAATCATGTAAATAAAGATGAATCCTGAAAAGCCCAACAATGCCAACAGGGTTCGCTTATAAAGGACACCGGAAACGAAAAGCACTGGGGAGAAAAAATAAGCCAGATAGACCTGACAATAACCTATAAATAGAGACGTTGCAGCGCCCCTCTCCCTCTGTAAATAGACTTCATTAAGCCCTGAAAACGACAAAATATCTCGATAGGTGAAGAAGAGAACGATGAAGCAAACCACCGCACCACACAAATTGAAATTAATCAAGAAGCGCGACGGAGCCTTTTCTTCCAGCGATGCTCCTCCAGCCGAGCGAACTAGAATCGAGCAAATTACTAGCCCCAGGCAAAAATTGAAAAACAGCCAGAAATATGCATCTAGTGCATCCACACGATTCAACATCGCAATCACCAATGCTGGCATATAGACGAAGAAGGTTAGAGCATAAATAAACAGCGTTGATGGCCTATTGAAATAAAGGGGCATAACCGACGCCGGGACAATCGCAAATACCACCATAACAAACAGTGCTAGCGGATCATAATAAGGTTGATTAAACCCCCAGAAGATATGTTCTACCGCAAGGTAGCGTTCATGCCCCAACGTCAGTGCGGCAACATAAAGCAGCACTGAAAAGATGAGCAATACACGCGCACGCGGAACGGTATGATTCCACTTAGATATGGCCAGGTTTGGGGCAACGTAATTCACGCTAGACTCGCTCCAATATTGTGGAGTAGAACGCACGCTCTTCAACACGAAGGAAATTGGAGTTATGCCAAAGTAGTGTAAATGTCCCACCGACAGCCCGACATGCAGATTTCAATTTTTCCACTAATGCTCTAGCTTCCTCACCCGGTTCCAGCCCCATGTAGCTGGAGCTAATCAAAGTCACATCCATGACAATCAAAGGCCGTATTCGCAGCTTTAGCATCTTCTGTGCAAACGGATCAAACGCTGTGTACTCGTGGCATGTGCCACAGCGGAATCCAGGGAGCTCGGCATAGCCAAACGTGCTGTCGTAAGCCATTCCGGCCTTCTCCCAAGCCTCTAGAGTAATTGGATGTCGCCAGCGCAAATAATGCATGCGACCACCCATAAGATGTTGGTCGATGCCTTCTTCGCGACATACGTTCTTCAGGCGCTGTGCCTCTTGTGCCACGCCCTCCTCTGAAAGGAAGGTATTGTAACTCGGATGCAAGCCGATCTCGTGTCCACGCTCATGAATCGTGCGCAACAACGCGCGGATGGCAGGATGCTCGATCTCGTAATCTCCATCCTTGGCCGGATCGGTACGCCCACATATGAAATAGAACGCGCTAGTTAGACCGTGTCGTTCGGACTCAGTCATCAACCAATCGAAGGTGTTGCTAGGATCCCTTGTACTAATCCTTTTGCGACTGCCCAATTTAACCAAGGGCGCACGCAGGGCTGCAAGGAAGTCACCCCGCTTGAGCAGATCACCACCCGCTGCACGGACTAAGCCTTTGAACGAGCGGAATGCGTACCGACTGGGCTCATCCACATCATGTGACACCTTCATCGAAAACACGGGTGTTTTCAAATTCAGGTTAGGCCATTGCCTTGAAATCACTTCTCCCAGCAGCGCAAGCCATTCATCGACCAAAGGCCGATCAAGATAGCCATGTTTCACAGAATGGGACTGTGATGCAGGAAAACGCCCATGCTCATCGAGTTTTGCCGGCGACAGTTCCTCGCAGCGAGCCAGCATCCAATATACGAACCCGAACAGATCGTAGTGAACCTTGTAGCCCGAGCCGCTTTCCTCGATCAGTACACCCGGTATCGACTTCAGACCCGGTGCAGGGAGGACATCCTGGTACACAGGGTGCCATCCCTCGGTACGTGCAAACCAAAGCGCGCAAGGCAAATCAGAATCACGTCGATTGAATGCGGCGGAGTCGACAGGAAACTCTATGCAGCCACTTTGCAAGGCCACGGACATACGCAGCCCAGCACCGTCTATCAACAGGAGATCGAAATGCACGCCATAACGTTCGAACAGCAGAGTCTGCAGCCATCCGAATATCGCGGTATTCGGCCATCCGTTATTCGCCATCAGCTACGACCTCGCAGATCATTGAGGAAAAAATAGCTCTTGAGCAACTTGGAAGGAGTTTTGGTCACGGTGAAGTAAGGAATTTGGCTCGCACCAAAAGCTCGGAAAAACCGCTCTACCGGCTCCAGCATTGAACCTTCGAAGTCAAAACGAGTGGTGACCGTAGAAGCCAACTTGATCGCTTCCCACATGCACAAACTGGTTGCACCACTATTTCTTAACTCCGGGTCACCACCGCCCATGAGATAGTAGGCGCTGTGCTCATCCCAGACTATGTAGACTCCAGCATGCCTGCGCCCCTGTTCGTCTTCAGCGATGAGGATAGCCCGCGAGTTACGTTCAGAGCAGGCGGCATCGATACGCTTCACCAGTTCCAAAGAATAAGGAATGGCCAAACCTTGGCGCTCAAATACAAGGTTGTTCAGTTTAAAAAAGTCTTCAGCTGTCAGATCTGTTCGAACTTTTAATGTAAACCGACTTTCCGCCTTGCGTATATCTCCTCGGATATTTTCTTGGAATTGCGACCACAATGTATCGTGGCAATTTAGATCGTCTAAAGCGTAAGTGTATCGGGTACTCTGCTTAAACCCGGCCCAGTAAAAAGGCAGCCAATTGCTCCGAGTGTAAGGCCAATTGGAATCGAAGTGATCAAACCGGCGCGCAAGAATAAGAGAGGCGAGCTCCGTCAGAACATCTTTCTCGTACCCCAGTCGCTTGGACATCTTACCCGTAGTAGGTCTTATCCAAGGTCCTAGATGCTGAGTCAACATGGGCATGGCTAACAAGTTCAGACCGAGCTTTTTCTTCATTACGAAAGGCATGCTAGCGAGTATATTTCCCTTCTTCTCGCACAGCACGACATCCCACGCATCTGGCGCCACCGCGTCGAGCCACCATGCCTGACTGAACAAAGGGATGGAAGTCTCCAACGCACAGAGTTGACGATACCTTTCGCGCGTCGATGTCACTTGAAATCCTCCAACTTACACACCATGTAATAATTATCGCCATCTGTGGCCGAATGACGGGTTTCAACTATCTCGAAACCCAACTTCAACGCCGATATAAGCGATGGTTGATTATGCTGAGAAATTCTTGTAGAAATTCCGTCCAGACCATTTCGTTGGAAGTGTTTTTTAGCCGTGATGCGCATTTCTGTGGCAAGGCCTTTTCCCCTGTAATCAGGTACAACACCGACAAATCCCTCATGCACAGTTGATTCTTGCAGATCCCTGCTATTGAAGTAAAACAAGTCCAACCCTACCAAAGATTTGGTTCGGCTCTCTTCGGCGACTATCAGTAGGCGCCGGTAACCGATCGCGCCCCACAGGAAGCGAGCCAGAGACAGACTTCCCACTGGATTTAAATCAAAATAAAGCTGCCGTACTTGACGTAGATCCCGAAGCTTGAAACCTCGGATCAACACTTCCCCACTCACCATGTCGGCTACCGGAGTAAAGGAAAGGCTCGTTTTAAGCTCTTTCAATAACGTTGCCAAACGACTGGGCATTTTTGCTCCCATCATGAGAATACTTCCATCTTCAAGCTGCCCCACGCGCCAAGCGATAAGACAATATGCCGTTGATGACGTACATAATGCTGTAACTTAGAGAATAAAAATACAGTCCTGCCGTAATACTCTCTAGCAGATGCGCCAGGGCGAAAGAGGAGATGATCAGTAGAAAAAGAGAAAACTGCCAGATCAAGTCCAGACGCTGTTTCTGTGCCAACATATACATTGAACTAAGCGGAGTCGTGAGAAACTGCAAAAAAAACATGGGCGTCAAGATTCTCGCATACTCACCTGACACGCGCCAACTCTCCCCAAATATCAGGGCAAATACATCTGGTGCAATGAAGAAAAAAACTGGAAAAGCCGGAACCGCTATACACAACAAACGTAAAAAAGTTTTCTCATAAATTTCTTTACACTGTCCCGTTTCCGAATAAGCGCGACCTGCTTCCTGCCGGAACACATCACCGATGGCGCTGGCAACAATGCTCATCGGTGCGCCAATCACGCGCTGGGTCAACATGAAAAAGCCAGAAACACTACTTCCGAACATTGAACCCAAAGCGATTATCGGCGCCTGAAAAGATGCCATATTTAAACTATGCGCCGCGATCAGGTACTTAGGGAAGTCGATATATCGCCTCGCCATTGCCCGCAGAATTGAAAAATTCAGGCGTCCAAACGCTTGCTTGTCACTCTTGAGTACTCGCACCAGCAGAAAGAGGAAGGCTGAAAAGTGACCAGCGATAGCACCACCCACCAAGCCGAAAACACCCACGCCCGCATACCCTGAGCCCACTTGAGCAGCCGACATCGAGACACTCTGCGACATTCGCGCCGTTGCCATTGGCCGATAATAGGAGCGTCGATTGCACCAGTAATTCAATGCCTGATAACCCGCCAATAAAACGACACTCAACGGCATCCAGTAAAATAGCTGATAATGCTCGGACATATTGAACAGATTGGCAATTTCGCGGCCAAACAGTGCAACTACCAAGAACAATATCCCGCCCGTTAGAATCGAGGCGCACAGTGCTATCACGGTAACAGCAGCAGCGCCTCGCTCCTTCCTGGGCACCATAATAGCTAGTTCGTATCGACCAGTTGCTAACACTGACAACACCGAGACTAGAGCCAGATAGAATGCGAATACCCCGAACTCCTGCGGAGTGTAAAGTCGAGTCAGAATTGGGCTGATCATTACAGGAATCGCCTGCGCTAATGTCGTCCCTGTCATTAAGGTGAGGACATTTCGTGCAAATGCAGATTTTGGAAAAAACCTTGTGATCACAGCGAACCGCTCACGATCTGCTCGACAATGAAAGCCTGCTGTGACTTGCTCAGGTAGGGGTGCATGGGCAGACTGACTACTTGCTCCGCAACTCTGTCACCCACGGGCAAGCTCTGGTTATCATCTGCAACCGCGGGCTGGCGATTCAAAGGGATCGGATAGTGTACAACTGTCGGCACGCCCGCAGCGGTGAGCAGCTGCTGAAACACGTCACGATTTTCTACTTGCAATGTATATTGCGCATAAACGCTTTTATTCGTCGGCTCAACAAAAGGGATCGCCAGCCCAGCGGCAGAAAGCAAGCGGTCATATTCCAAAGCTACTTGCTGACGAAGCTCAATCTCCTCCTCGAAGATGGCGAGCTTCTCCAGCAAAATCGCTGCCTGCAAAGTGTCTAGCCGGCTGTTTACGCCCACACGAACGTGGTGGTATCGACGATCCTGCCCGTGCCGGGCTATCTGCCGGATCACGACGGCTAAAGCCGCGTCATTGGTAAAAATAGCACCGCCATCCCCATAGCAACCCAAGGGTTTGCTCGGAAAGAAACTGGTACATGCGACAGCGCTGAGATTGCACGAGCGCCGCCCCTTATAACTTGCACCAAAACTCTGAGCAGCATCCTCAATTACCGGAATGCCATGACGCTGCGCGATGGCATTGATTGCATCAAAATCCGCACATTGACCATACAATGAAACTGGGATGATCGCCTTGGTGCGGGGAGTGATTGCCGCTTCGAGCAACTCAGGATCCAAATTATAAGTTTGCGGATTTACATCAACATACACCGGCTTAGCCCCCAAGAGAGCTACCGTTTCGGCTGTCGCGATATATGTAAAGCCTGGAGTGATAACCTCGTCGCCGGGGCCGACGCCGAGAGCCATCTGCACAATCTGGAGCGCATCGGTGCCATTAGCACAAGTGATGCAAAACTTCGCACCAACGAAATTTGCGAGCCGGGATTCCAACTCTGCAACTTCAGGCCCAAGAATATACTGACCATGTGTAAGTACACGCTGAATCGCATCGTTCAGTTTGTCTTTTATTCTCAGTTGTTGAGCTTTCAAGTCAATGAATTCAATCACGGTCAGTTTCCTATCTTGATAACAAGGCCATCAGTCAGTACGTAGCGGGCATTTGAATGAGCACAGGAGACTTCTCCATTGCCTGCTAGGGAAAGCTCCAGTTGTTCACCGTACTCACTCATCCAGCCGATCTGACGAGCAGGCACGCCCACCATAAGCGCATAAGCGGGAACGTCTTTATTCACCACTGCGCCTGCTCCGATGAAAGCGAACTCACCAATAGTGATGCCGCATACAATCGTGCAGTTGGCCCCCAGGGTTGCACCGCGACGAACCAACGTGTCCCGATATTCGCTCTTGCGCTCAATCAGTGATCGGGGGTTGTAGACGTTGGTAAACACCATGCTAGGCCCACAAAACACACCCTCTTCAAGGATGACGTTATCGTAGACCGAGACATTGTTCTGAATTTTGCAATTGTCACCAATTACAACTTTGTTACCGACAAATACATTCTGACCCAGCGAAACACCTTTCCCTATCTTCGCGCCGGCACAGACATGGACGAAATGCCAGATCCTTGAACCTTCACCAATCTGCGCACCTGGGTCGACGATTGCGCTGGGATGTTGAGTATGCTGCATGTAGCTCCTCCGCGATCAATGTAGCGGGAAAATTAGTTTCGCCAGGACCGGAGCAGCCAGTTCGCCATAGCGACGAGCTCCCCGCTCATTCAAATGATGATTGTCCTGATAGATAAGCACACCATGTCCATAAGGAGCATGCTGAAAAAAAGGTATCTGCGAGAGACCTACGAAAAAGACATTATCAGTTCCCGATCGCCGTTCAGCAACCTTACTGTTTCCTGATACCCAATTCGCACTTTGCTCAGGTGCTATTTCCATACCTAGTAACGCAAAGCGCTGCATTCGTTGTACATTTTCTTCAAACATCGGCAATTGGGCTAGTACAATGACACGCTTGCCTTGGGCAAATAGCGTCTTTGCGAATTCAGCAAGAACTTTCAGGAATGCATCTCTTTGACTCTGCCATTGCCACACTCTTGCAATCCAAACCAAGACAGGATTAGATAGCCAGCTATCTACACTGCTTTTGTACCCCACGATGAGTAGAACTGTCGCCACACACGGTAAAATTGCGATTGTTCCTGGAAAATGGTCTGCTTCGACTAGCAAGAAACAGGCGACCAAATAACTTCCGAAGTTTGAAAAGTAAGAGTTGCTAAGAAAGAGTAACGCTGACTCTAGGCTTTCCTGAAAATACTTAAAATCCGCTGGGACGAGCAGCACCGACGCAGCAAGACAGGAAAACAGCAAAAGCACCAGATAGACCGGAACGATTCTGCGTATTCGTCCGAGATAGAATGATCGAAAAAAGCGGATTCTTCCGCGCTCAAAAGCGATTGTGGTAACGATGAATCCAGAAACAACGCAAAACACATCTACACCCAAGAATCCGGCTGGAAGCCAGTTTCTGTTGAGGTGATAGAGGATGACCGCCAGAGCCGCGATGGCCCTTAGGCCTTGAATATCGTTACGAAATTTTGCCGGCCGGTCGTTCTCTAACGACTGCTTTGCTTGCGCCACTTCTGTATTTGATAAATTTAGATTCACAGCTCGTGACTCAAGCGCAGGCACTAATATCTGGGCGGCGTCGAGCGCCGCCCAGCCATGTCAAATCAATTGATCAACTGAGTTAGAATCGGGTGCCCCTCTCCCGGGGCGGCCGGCTCCTGCGGAGCTGCACGAATATATTCAACCGTCTCTACACAATGTCTGGCATCTTCAATGCCATAGCCACGTCCAGCCAGAATCTCCTGATAACTGACGGTATGCAGATCGGTAAACCCTTCCGAAAATTCCATCTCCGTCCCGTCTACTGTAATGGAGCGATAAGTGGGTTTCTTACCCTTTACCGCTGGAGGAAGATCATTCGCATCGATTGACAAGAACCATTTAACGCGGGCTTTCTCATACTCCAAATAACCCGCAGCTTTATGCTCCGACGTAAAATGAACGACATTGCGCTGCAACTTTCCGAAAATAAAGTGCAACATGTCGTAGAAGTGAACGCCGATATTAGTTGCTAAACCAAAGGATTTACGCGGATCACCCTTCCAACTTTCAGAATACCAATTTCCGCGCGACGTAATGTATGTCAACTCGACGTCATACTTATCAGTGTTATTTTCCTGCGCGACCTTCTCTTTTAGATCAAGAATCGCCTTATGATGGCGCAACTGCAAAATATTGTAGACACGTTTACCCGTTTCCTTTTCTACACGCGCAAGCTCATCCAGAATCGCCGACGTTGGAACAAGTGGCTTTTCACAGATAACGTCACAACCAAGACGTAATCCGGCTGCAATGTGCGAATGATGCAAGTAGTTAGGTGAGCAAACCGCAACGTAATCCAGTGCAGTCGCGGGGTCGCGCTTCAATTGGTGCGCATGCTCTACAAAGCGTTCAAATTGGGTAAAGAATTCGCTTTGCGGTGAGATGCTATCAATGATACCCACAGAGTCGTTTATATCATAGGCAGACACCAGGGAGTTACCTGTATCCTTGATCGCACGCATGTGGCGTGGAGCAATATAACCTGCAGCACCGATTAGAGCAAAATTTTTCATGAGACCTCTTGAATGCAATAATATCTCGAATAGGACGCAACCAAACAATCTTAAGCCTTGATAATATGACTTGCCGGCGCTCTGTACTTACCACGGCTATCAACTATTAACTTAGCGTGTTGCTTGATAAGTTCATAATCAAACTTATCATGATCCGTAGCGAGTACTAACGCATCAAAACTTGCAATATTATCCGCAGACAGGATTTCGCTGCTCAGATCAAAATGATGTTCACGCATTTTGGGGAATACAGGCACGTGAGGATCGCAATAAGCAACCACCCCACCTTTTGCCTCAATTAACTCCATGATTTCTACGGACGGAGACTCACGCATATCGTCGACATTTTTCTTGTAGGCAATACCCAAAACAAGAATTTTGCTGCCCTTCAACGCTTTCCCTGAATCATTCAGCCCATCCATCAATTTTCCTAGTACGTACTCCGGCATGGCCTGATTGACTTCACCAGACAACTCAATAAAACGTGTATGGAGACCGTACTCCCGGGCTTTCCAAGTCAGATAGAACGGATCAATGGGTATGCAATGCCCGCCGAGGCCTGGACCTGGATAATACGGCGTGAAACCAAAAGGCTTGGTCGCAGCAGCGTCCACCACCTCAAAAATATCTATACCCATTCGGTCAGCGACGATCTTCATCTCGTTGACAAGACCAATATTCACCGCACGGTGAATATTCTCTAGCAGCTTCGTCATTTCAGCTGCCTTGGTCGAACTTACCGATACAACCTGATCAATGGCTTGCTCATACAGTGCTATTCCGACCTCGAGGCAAGCCGAGGTGTCTCCGCCAATGATTTTGGGGATCGTACGGGTTTCGAAATCAGGATTACCTGGATCTTCACGCTCCGGCGAGTAAACAAGAAAGATGTCTGTTCCCACCACCAAGCCACTTTCTTGCACTCGGGGCAAGAGCTCTTCTTGAGTTGTGCCCGGATACGTAGTGCTTTCCAGCGAGATCACCTGGCCCGCACGCATATATCCTTTCAAAGCATCTGTGGTGTTGATCACAAAGCTCATATCCGGTTCACGGTACTTATTGAGCGGAGTCGGAACACAAAGTATTAAAGCATCACACTCAGCTGCGCGACTGAATTCAGTGGTCGCCTCAAACCCAGAAGTTAGCGCACTTTTGATTTTATCTTCTGCGATATGTTCAATATAGCTCTCGCCAGCATTCAGCTTCGAAACCTTGCTCGCATCAATATCAATCCCTAGTACGCGAAAACCGATGGCGTTGTAACGCAGCATTAACGGCAGGCCGACGTAGCCTAAACCGACGATACCAATCAGGGCTTCCTTGTTCTTAAACTTTGCGATACTGGTCTTCATTTGCTGCGACATCAATCTGGCTCCAGCTCAACGGTGAGCAATAATTTGAAAAATGGTTTGGTAGGTCTCGTTTCTGCAGAGACGAAAGCGCAAGGCCAAGCTCGCCTCATGAAATACATCCTCGCACTCAATAAAAAGCTCCCAATGAGAGCGGGGTCGCTACAGATGACGACGCCAAGCCGTCTGTGCCGCTAGACCCCAGCAGAATGCGCAACACCCTACCGACGTGCGCCATGCTGTTTAGAATTCCATGTACAGCAAATTGCGCTTTATCGTAAATCATGCAAAAAAGTCCGTGTACTGATGACTTTAGCGCCTTCAGCAGAAGCGGCTGTGGGAGCTCTGCATCCCAAGCCTCAGCCAAGCCCGCCTAAAGCCCGCATTATGCCTGCAATGAAACGTTTTGGCTTCATGGAATTGACCGTATGGTTACCGGTTATAGGCTTTCGCCAGCACGTTTTTGAGCCTGCCCGAGAATCTGATGGCACCCCATAGCCTGCACAAAGCTCCTGTCGGTATCATTAGCTAGTTTAGCGAATGCAAACGGACGGATATGAAATAGATACATACTATCGATGCACAAGCTATAATTAAATCCAATAATACATTGTCTTAAAGCTGTGGCTTGGTAAGTACCTCTAATCGTACTTACCTCACCCAAAAAAGCTCTCGGCTCTACTTGATGAATCGCTCGGTACGATACCCACGTGCCAGCGCTACCACTATCCCGAGCAGTCCACCCAGCATGATACCTAAGACAATAAGCATTATTTTTTTAGGTTTTATAGGACTAACTGGCTCTTGAACGTCACCGTCTTGACGGTATACAGAAACCTTATACTCATCTAATTCGATGCCCTTATAAAATTCGTAGCTGGTTTGCAACTGTCGAAGACCAGGAATAAATGGATCGTTTGATCCCCGAGCTTTCAGGTTTTCCAATTCCGCCTCAAGCGCTTTGGTGCCCCGCATATAGGCAGAACCGCCCACCATATCTCCCGCCAGTTCTGAAGAGCGCTCGCCCACAAACACAACTGACTTTTCTAATCCAGTAGCCTTGGCAACTGCCAGCGCCTCACTCAATCGAAATATTGTATCTTCCCGTAATTGTTTCCCGGCCTCTCGTAACGAGTTGATTTGCAGCTTCAGGTTACGCGCTATTACGGATGCTTCCTTGGTAGCGTTACTGACAACTTCGCGCTGAGCTAGCTTCTCTGCCCTGGCTGCGTACAAACTCACCCAACTGGTTACGATTTCAGGGCTACTATCCTGAATGGATAAAGACCAGCGCCCCATTGGATCTTTATCAAGAGAAGCGACGCTCACGCGATTAGAAAACCGGTCGTAGGATTCAGGAGCGGATTCGGCAGAATTGCTGACTTTGAAATTTGGCAAATACACTTCGCGATAAAATGACTGCCGCAAAGTTTGTGATTGAAGATTTCTCAAAAAAACCTTATAAACGTCATCAACCGTGAATGGTTTTAGCTCACCGTTGCGACCATAATTCAAATTGGCGACATCATCCAGCGTGGGAGGCGATATGTAAAACTTTGCCTCGTAAGTAGGTGTAGCTAAAAATGCATAAAGCGCAAAAATTGATGCAACTACTAGCGTAATGATGAAAATCAGCCACTTTTGCAACCAAATTACATTGACGACTCTTGCCAGGTCGATTTCGTTAGCACGAATTTCACCACTCTCATCACTTCGCATACTTGACCGCTCTTAAAATTAATTGTTTTAGCTGCTATTCAGCATTGAGATTGATTCAATTCGTCACTACAAATTATTATCAACCTGCGAACAAATCTGGCCACCCTAAAATCAGAATCAACAGTTATAAACAACTGGATTTCAATAGCATTTCTTCCACCTCAGATCTTCTTGGGTTTTCGGGTGCGGTTAAGCCAGCCCAGCAAAACACCCAGCCCCAACCCCACTAGCACCGCTATAACTATATATATAGAAAGCGATAGTGGTGGAGTAGACCACCCCAAAAGAACAAGTGCTATTTTTTCGTTATTTTCCAACATAAATATGACTACAAAGAAAAGCAGTAGAAATATCAGTGTCAGACTGACTACTTTTTTTAGCTTACTCACCTAAACCTCAGTCCTAATTTTAGATGACATCGTCTTCTTCCTCATTCACCCGATCTCTCAGCTCTTTCCCCGGCTTGAAATGCGGAACGAATTTCCCGTCAAGGCTCACAGACTGCCCTGTCTTAGGGTTACGCCCGACCCGCGGCGCCCGGTAATGCAATGAAAAACTACCGAACCCACGAATCTCAATCCGATCCCCGGTGGCCAAGCATTGGGACATTTGTTCAAGCATGGTCTTGATGGCTAGCTCCACATCCTTTGATGAGAGCAGCCCTTGATGGGTGACAATTCGTTCGATCAACTCCGACTTCGTCATATTTTTCCCTTCTTTTTCAAGCAGCTAGGAAAATCGCTACCAAGGTTTTAGCATGACCGGATGATTTTGAACAGTCCGAGTTTTCCCACGCCATCGCCAGCGTTGCGCTGCCCAGTTCCAGGGCAATGAATTGTGAATCTCGCGCCATTTTTATCTGCAAATGACCAACATAGTGCGCGTTACCAGGCCCGCGGGGTTAAAGCCGAATGGGTATTCGCCTTCATCATTCGCATCATCGGATCTTGCCAACACCTTGTAACCTGCTCCCCTGCACTCCTTGGCTGCGCGCTTCTGGCACTTCTCCCATCCTGAGCCCAAGCCTGAACAATCAACCTCAATACCACTGACCCCGCGTACTGCGTGAGTTTTGGCACCTGTGGCACAGCCCGCCAATGTCAGTAAAACCAATGTGACAATGAGCTTGTTCATTCACTTCCTTATGCCGGACGCTTTGCCCGACTGGCATTTGCTTCAGGCTATAGATTAGCTGCAATTAAGCGTTTGATCCTGTTAAAGAAAGGGACAGTTATTGAGGGGGAATGGTTCAGCGTTGGGTGTGATTGGTGATGAAGCGGAAGATTGGAAGATCAGGAGATCGCAGCCTTCCGCAACTCCTACGGGATGGGTTTGGTATGGCCTTCGACGTCAGGCTTGTCAAAACGCGCCCACAAAAAAGGGCGACCGAAGTCGCCCTTTTTCTATGGTCTGACAGAACTTAGTTCTGTTTTTCCATTTGTGCACGCAACAGGTCGCCCAGAGTGGTAGGACCAGGAGCAGCGGTATCCGAAGCTGGCTTGTCGCGCAGGCTTTGGATTGCTTCTTTCTCTTCAGCATCGTCTTTCGACTTGATGGAGAGCTGGATTACACGGCTCTTGCGGTCAACGCTGATGATCTTGGCTTCTACTTCCTGGCCTTCTTTCAGAACGTTGCGCGCGTCTTCAACGCGGTCACGGCTGATTTCGGAGGCTTTCAGAGTCGCTTCGATATCGTCAGCCAGAGTGATGATGGCGCCTTTAGCGTCAACTTCTTTCACGATGCCTTTAACGATTGCGCCTTTGTCGTTCTCTTGAACGTACTCGGAGAACGGATCGCTTTCCAGTTGCTTGATACCCAGGGAGATACGCTCGCGCTCTGGGTCAACCGACAGGATAACGGTGTCCAGCTCGTCGCCCTTCTTGAAGCGGCGAACGGCTTCTTCGCCCACTTCGTTCCAGGAGATGTCGGACAGGTGAACCAGACCGTCGATGCCGCCGTCCAGACCAATGAAGATACCGAAATCGGTGATCGACTTGATGGTGCCGGAGATTTTATCGCCCTTGTTGAACTGGCCAGAGAAATCTTCCCATGGGTTAGATTTGCACTGCTTGATGCCGAGGGAGATACGACGACGCTCTTCGTCGATGTCCAGAACCATAACTTCCACTTCGTCGCCGACTTGTACGACTTTCGAAGGGTGGATGTTCTTGTTGGTCCAGTCCATTTCGGAAACGTGTACCAGGCCTTCAACGCCTTCTTCCAGCTCAGCGAAGCAGCCGTAGTCGGTCAGGTTGGTTACACGAGCGGTAACGCGAGTGCTTTCTGGGTAACGGGCTTTGATAGCAACCCATGGATCTTCGCCCAGTTGCTTGAGGCCCAGGGAAACACGATTGCGTTCGCGATCGTACTTCAGAACCTTGACATCGATCTCGTCGCCAACGTTGACGATTTCGGAAGGATGCTTGATACGCTTCCAAGCCATGTCGGTAATGTGCAGCAGGCCATCGACGCCACCCAGATCGACGAATGCGCCGTAATCGGTGAGGTTCTTGACGATACCTTTGACTTGTTGGCCTTCCTGCAGGGATTCCAGCAGAGCTTCACGCTCGGCGGAGTTCTCGGCTTCGAGGACGCTACGACGGGAAACGACAACGTTGTTGCGTTTCTGGTCAAGCTTGATGACCTTGAATTCCAGCTCTTTGCCTTCCAGGTGCGTGGTGTCGCGCACAGGACGGACGTCAACCAGAGAACCTGGCAGGAACGCACGGATGCCGTTAACGTCGACAGTGAAGCCGCCTTTAACCTTACCGTTGATAACGCCCTTGACCACTTCTTCGGCTGCGAAGGCTGCTTCCAGAACAATCCAGCATTCAGCGCGCTTGGCTTTTTCACGGGACAGCTTGGTTTCGCCAAAGCCGTCTTCAACCGAGTCCAGAGCAACGTGAACTTCGTCACCGACGTTGATAGTCAGTTCGCCAGCATCGTTGTAGAACTGCTCAAGCGGGATGAGTGCTTCAGACTTCAGGCCAGCGTGAACGGTTACCCAGCGAGCTTGGTAATCGATATCAACGATAACACCGGTGATGATGGAGCCTGCCTGAAGGTTCAGGGTTTTTAGGCTTTCTTCAAAGAGTTCCGCAAAGCTTTCGCTCATTTTAATTCCTGATGATAAGGGCGAAGAATACGCCCATCTCCACATCCCAGACGACGTGGGTTACGTTCATTTAAAGAAACAGCGCAGGACTATGACTGGTCCCCTGCGAAGTCTCTTGGTCACCCGGCGATATCGCGGAGTGCGATCTCGCTCATGATGCGTTCCAACACCTGATCGATGGATAATTCCGTGGAATCCAGCTGTATGGCGTCAGCCGCCGGCTTGAGCGGGGCTACCGCTCGCTGGGTGTCACGCTCATCGCGTGCACGTATCTCATCTAGCAGACTCGACAGACTAACACCATCGACTTTGCCCTTCAACTGCAAGTATCGACGGCGCGCACGCTCCTCGGCACTGGCAGTGAGGAATATCTTCAGCGGCGCATCCGGAAAAACCACCGTGCCCATGTCGCGACCATCGGCGACCAGACCCGGAGGCTCCTGAAACGCCCGCTGGCGCTGAAGCAAGGCATCACGAACGGCCGGCAAGGCAGCCACCTGGGAAGCCCAGGCGCCAACCTGTTCATTGCGCAAATCGTCGGTGACATCGTCACCTTCGAGGATGATTCGCTGTGGATGACCTTCGGTCGCTCCGACGAACTGCACGTCCAGATGAGCGGCCAGCAGCTTGAGCGACTCTTCATTGGTCAGATCGACACCATGGTTACGTGCAGCGAAGGCCAGCAGACGGTACAGCGCACCGGAATCCAGCAGGCACCAGCCCAATCGCTTGGCCAGAATCCCGGCGATGGTGCCCTTGCCCGAGCCGCTAGGCCCGTCGATGGTGATGACCGGTGGCTTGATATTCACGACTGAGCCTCTTGTGCAACACGGATACCGACCTGCGCGCACAGCGCGAGGAAGTTCGGGAACGACGTCGCGACGTTGGCACAGTCATGGATGCGGATCGGTGCGGTGGCGCGCAGCGAAGCCACGCTGAAGGCCATGGCAATCCGGTGATCGCCGTGACCATGCACTTCGCCGCCGCCAATCAGGCCGCCGTCGATGATGATGCCGTCCGGGGTCGGTTCGCATTTGACGCCCAGCGCCAACAAGCCATCAGCCATGACCTGGATACGGTCCGACTCCTTGACTCGCAGCTCTTCGGCGCCGCGCAACACGGTGCGCCCTTCGGCACAGGCCGCGGCCACGAACAGCACCGGGAACTCGTCGATGGCCAGCGGAACCAGCGCCTCGGGAATCTCGATACCTTTGAGTTTAGCTGCACGTACGCGCAGATCAGCCACAGGCTCGCCGCCGACTTCACGCTGGTTTTCCAGGGTGATGTCAGCGCCCATCAGACGTAGAATGTCGATCACGCCGGTACGGGTCGGGTTGATGCCGACGTGCTCAAGCACCAACTCCGAACCTTCGGCGATCGACGCGGCGACTAGGAAGAAGGCAGAAGACGAGATATCGCCCGGTACTTCAATGTGAGTCGCCGTCAGCTTGTGGCCGGACTCGACCGACGCGGTAGCACCATTGACAGTGACCGGGTAGCCGAAGCCACGCAGCATGCGCTCGGTGTGATCGCGAGTCGGAGCCGGCTCGGTGACGGTGGTCTTGCCTTCGGCGTACAGGCCGGCCAGCAGCAGGCAGGATTTAACCTGAGCACTGGCCATCGGCATGGTGTAAGTCAGGCCTTTGAGCTTGTTGCCGCCACGGATGATCATCGGCGGACGACCTTCGGCGGCGGTCTCGATCACGGCGCCCATTTCACGCAGCGGATTGGCCACGCGATTCATCGGACGCTTGGACAGCGAAGCATCGCCGGTCAGCGTGCTGTCGAAGTCCTGCGCAGCCAGCAGGCCCGACAGCAGGCGCATCGAGGTGCCGGAGTTGCCCAGATAGATCGGGCCCGGCGCAGGCTTCAGGCCATGCAGGCCGACGCCGTGAATGGTCACGCGACCATGGTGCGGACCTTCGATCACAACGCCCATGTCACGGAAGGCTTGCAAGGTTGCCAGAGCGTCTTCGCCCTCAAGGAAACCTTCCACTTCAGTGACGCCTTCGGCCAGGGAGCCGAGCATGATCGAACGGTGGGAAATCGATTTATCGCCCGGTACGCGAATCCGCCCAGTCAGGCGGCCACCAGGTTGTGCCAGGAAAATCAGGTCGTTGGAGTTCATAGCGTCCACATAAGCCCGGCGTGCCAGGATTTTACTGAAATGTTCGCGGGCAACCCGGGCGCGAGTGAAAACGCCCAACAATTGGTGCCCATCCCCTGCATCGACCGCGTCGCGCAAGGCGTCGAGGTCGCTGCGAAATGTATCGAGTGTGCGCAGGACAGCTTCGCGGTTGGCGAGGAAGATGTCGTGCCACATGACCGGGTCGCTACCCGCGATTCTTGTGAAGTCGCGGAAACCGCCGGCAGCGTAACGGAAGATCTCAAGGTTTTCATTGCGTTTGGCCAGTGAATCGACCAGACCGAACGCCAACAAGTGCGGCAAATGGCTGGTCGCCGCCAACACTTCGTCGTGACGCTCGACCTGCATGTGCTCGACATCGGCACCCAATTCGCGCCACAAACGGTCGACCACGGCCAGCGCAGCCGGATCGGTTTGATCCAGCGGCGTCAATATCACTTTATGGCGACGGAACAGTTCGGCATTGGAGGCTTCCACCCCGCTCTGCTCGGAACCGGCAATCGGATGGCCCGGCACGAATCGCGCCGGCATACCGCCAAACGCTTCGGTCGCGGCACGCACCACATTACCTTTGGCACTGCCGACGTCGGTCAGAATCGCTTGCCCCAGGTCCATGCCGGCCAATCGGCCAAGCATTTTTTCCATGGCGAGAATCGGCACGGCGAGTTGAATCACGTCCGCGCCCTGGCAAGCAACCGCCAGGTCTTCTTCGCAACGATCCACCACGCCCAGCTCAACCGCCAGCTTGCGCGATTGCGGGTCGAGATCGACCCCGACCACTTCGCG
Organism: Pseudomonas sp. RT6P73; assembly: GCF_054897715.1. Classification (NCBI taxonomy): domain Bacteria; kingdom Pseudomonadati; phylum Pseudomonadota; class Gammaproteobacteria; order Pseudomonadales; family Pseudomonadaceae; genus Pseudomonas; species Pseudomonas sp. RT6P73. The sequence goes on from NZ_JBUBUV010000002.1 coordinate 3,977,871, forward strand.
ACACAGGCCACTTTCACGCAGTCCCTTGGCAAACGAACCGCCGATCAACCCCAGACCGACCACCACCAGGCGACCGATCATAGGTTCAGCAGATTGCAGTGCAGTGACATCAACCACGTGCCAGAACCTTGGTCAGCGCCTCAAGGAAGCGGCTGTTTTCAGCCGGCAAACCGATGGTGATGCGCAGATGGTTCGGCATGCCGTAGTTGGCCACCGGACGCACGATCACGCCTTCGCGCAGCAACCCCTGGAAGATCGGCGCAGCCACCTGCCCCATATCGACGCAGATGAAGTTGCCCTTGGACGGAATCCAGCTCAGCCCCAGCTCACGGAAACCCGCTTCCAGTTGCTGCATGCCGGATTCGTTCAGGCGGCGGCTTTCAGCCAGGTAATCGGTGTCTTGCAGTGCAGCGCACGCAGCGGCCAGGGCCAGGCTGTTCACGTTGAACGGCTGACGTACGCGGTTCAGCACATCGGCGACCACGGCGGTGGACAAGCCGTAACCAACCCGCAGCGCTGCCAGGCCATAAGCCTTGGAGAACGTGCGCGAGACCAGCAGGTTCGGGTACGCCGCCAGGAAGTCCAGGCCATCCGGCAAGTCGCCACCTTCGGCGTATTCGATGTAGGCCTCGTCCAGCACCACCAGCACGTGTTCCGGCACGTCCTGCAGGAATTCGTCCAGCGCTTCGGCACCGAACCAGGTTCCGGTCGGGTTGTTCGGGTTGGCGATGAACACCACACGGGTATCGGCATCGATCGCGGCCAGCATGGCCGACAGATCATGACCCCAGTTTTTGGCCGGGATCACTTTGGCCGTAGCGCCGACGGCTTGCGTGACGATCGGATAGACCGCAAAGGCATGCTCGCTGAACACTGCGTTCAGGCCGGGCGCCAGATAAGCGCGCGCCACCAGCTCCAGAATGTCGTTGGAACCGTTGCCCAGCGTCACCTGATTCAGCTCGACGCGGCACTGATCGGCCAGCAAGGTTTTGAGCGCGAAACCGTTGCCGTCCGGATAACGGGTCAGCTCGGCCAGTTCTTCGCGAATGGCCGCCAGCGCCTTCGGACTGGCGCCCAACGGGTTTTCATTGCTGGCCAGCTTGATGATTTTGGCCGGATCGATGTTCAGCTCGCGCGCCAGTTCGTCCACGGGCTTGCCCGGAACATAAGGCGAAAGTTGTTGCACGCCCGGCTGTGCCAGAGCGAGGAAGTCACCACTCATTTGCTACCCCTTAAAGAACTGCTTTCGGGTAGGAACCCAGCACTTTGAGTGCTACTGCTTCCTGACTGATCTTTTCCAATACACCTTTGATCAACGGATCACGGTGGTGGCCGACGAAGTCGATGAAGAACACGTAGGTCCATTTACCGCTGCGCGAAGGACGCGTCTCGATTCGCGTCAGGTCGATGCCGTTGTCGTGGAACGGCACCAGCAACTCGTGGAGCGCACCGGGCTTGTTGCTCATGGAGACGATGATCGAGGTCTTGTCGTCGCCGGTCGGCGGCACTTCCTGGCTGCCGATCATCAGGAAGCGCGTGGAGTTGTCCGGGCGATCCTCGATTTTTTCGGCCAGACGGGTCAGCCCGTACAGGCCTGCCGCCATGTCGCCGGCAATCGCCGCCGAGTTCCACTCACCCTTGACCCGCTTGGCCGCTTCGGCGTTGCTCGAAACCGCCACGCGCTCGACATTCGGGTAGTGCGCGTCCAGCCACTTGCGGCACTGGGCCAGGGACTGGGCGTGGGAGTAGATGCGGCTGATGCTGTCGGTCTTGGTGTTTTCACCCACCAGCAAGTGGTGGTGAATCCGCAACTCGACTTCGCCACAGATGACCATGTCGTGTTCGAGGAAGCTGTCGAGTGTGTGGTTGACCGCGCCTTCGGTGGAGTTTTCTACCGGAACCACGCCAAAATTCACCGCACCGGCCGCCACTTCACGGAACACTTCGTCGATTGCAGCCATCGGCTTGCTGATCACGGCGTGACCGAAGTGTTTCATGGCTGCGGCTTGGGTGAAGGTGCCTTCAGGACCGAGATAAGCCACTTTCAGCGGCTGTTCGAGGGCCAGGCACGAGGACATGATTTCGCGGAACAAGCGCGCCATCTCTTCGTTGCCCAGCGGCCCCTGGTTGCGCTCCATCACGCGCTTGAGCACCTGAGCTTCACGCTCAGGACGATAGAACACCGGCACTTCGCCTTCGGCCAGCGAGGCCATCTTTACTCGCGCAACTTCCTGGGCGCAGCGTGCGCGCTCGCTGATCAGCTCCAGGACTTTGGTGTCCAGGGCATCAATGCGAACGCGCAGTGCCTTGAGTTCTTGCTCAGACATTAGCCGTGTTCCTTCTCGAACTCTGCCATGTACGAAACCAGTGCGTTGACCGCAACGATGTCGACGGCGTTATAGATGGAGGCACGCATGCCACCCACGGAACGGTGACCCTTGAGGTTCAGCAGGCCACGCTCCTCGGCACCGACCAGGAATGGCTTGTCGAGACGATCGTCAGCCAGGCGGAACGGCACGTTCATCCACGAGCGATCCGACTTGTTGATCGGGTTGCTGTACAAACCGCTGGCGTCAATGAAGTCGTACAGCGTGCGCTGCTTCACTTCGTTGAGCTTGCCGATGGCTTCAACACCACCCTGCTCTTTCAGCCACTCGAATACCAGACCGGACAGATACCAGGCCAAGGTTGGCGGGGTGTTGTACATCGAACCGTTATCGGCCGCGACCTTGTAGTTGAGCATGGTCGGGCACAGGGAACGGGCGTGACCCAACAGGTCTTCACGAACGATGTTGACGACGATGCCGCTCGGGCCGATGTTTTTCTGTGCGCCGGCGTAGATCATGCCGAAGCGCGAAACATCGATCGGACGCGAGAGGATGTCCGAGGACATGTCGGCGACCAGCGGAACGTCACCGGTTTCCGGAACCCAATTGAATTCCAGACCGCCAATGGTTTCGTTCGGCGCGTAGTGAACGTAGGCCGCGTCTTTCGACAGGCTCCATTCGTTCTGACCGGGAATGGCGAAATAGTCGTAAGGCTTGGCGGTAGCGGCAACGTTGACGTTTCCGTAGCGCGAAGCTTCTTCGATGGCTTTCTGCGACCAGATACCGGTGTCGATATAGTCGGCCGTGCCACCTTCCGGCAACAGGTTCAGAGGGATCTGAGCAAATTGCTGGCTGGCGCCGCCTTGCAGAAACAGCACTTTATAGTTCGAAGGGATATTCAGCAGATCACGCAGATCCTGCTCGGCCTTGGTGGCGATGGACACGAACTCATCACTGCGATGGCTCATTTCCATGACCGACAGGCCCTTGCCGTGCCAATCAAGGAGTTCACCCTGGGCGCGCTGCAGGACAGCTTCGGGAAGTGCCGCAGGACCGGCACAGAAGTTATAGGCTCTCTTGCTCACATCCAATCTCGCTCTGATTTGGTGGTAATCACGCAATAAATCACAACATCAATCGACACAGATCCCTGATAAAGCAAAACATCTGTGGGAGCGAGCCTGCTCGCGAATGCATCACCGCGGTGTTTTAGAGGTACCGCAGCGCCTGCATCGCGAGCAGGCTCGCTCCCACAAGGGGATCTCCACCGATTTCGAATTTTTCGTCCGGACAAACAACAAGGGGGCGAATTTTCATCCGCCCCCTGTTTGTCCACTTACTCTTGTGGCTCTTCGTCAGCAGCGGCGTCGAGTTGCTGATCTTCAACAACGTCGTCGATCACGACTTCGCCGTCGAACACCGCACCCTCTTCACCCTCAAGCTCTTCGCCCTCGACTTCCGACGGCTCCTGAACCCGCTCCAGACCGACCAGCGTTTCATCACTGGCGAGTTTGATCAGGGTTACACCCTGGGTGTTACGACCCAGACTGGAGACTTCGTCGACACGGGTACGCACCAGGGTGCCCTGATCGGAAATCAGCATGATTTCCTCGCCATCAAGCACCTGGACCGCGCCGACCAGACGGCCGTTACGGTCGTTGCTGACCATGGCGATAACGCCCTGACCGCCACGCTTGTACTCAGGGAACTCGGAGATCGCCGTGCGCTTGCCGAAACCACGGGCCGAAGCGGTGAGGATCTCGCTGCCTTCTTCCGGGATCAGCATGGAAATCAGCTTCTGGCCTTCCGGCAGACGCATGCCGCGGACACCGCGAGCGGTACGGCCCATGGCGCGAACGTCGGTTTCCTTGAACCGAGTGACCTTGCCGCCGTCGGAGAACAGCATGACTTCGCGTTCGCCATCGGTAATGGCGGCAGAAATCAGTACGTCACCTTCGTCCAGCTCCAGCGCGATCAGGCCGACGCTGCGTTGACGGCTGAAGGATTCCAGCGGGGTCTTCTTCACGGTGCCTTTGGCAGTGGCCATGAAGATGAAGTGACCTTCGGTGTATTCCTCGACCGGCAGCATGGTGGTGATGTACTCATCACTGTCCAGCGGCAGCAGGTTGACCAACGGACGACCACGGGCAGCGCGGGATGCTTCCGGAATTTCGTAGGTTTTCAGCCAGTACACTTTGCCTTTGCTGGAGAACAGCAGCAGCGTGGTGTGGCTGTTGGCGACCAGCAGGTGAGCAATGTAATCCTCATCCTTCACGCCGGTCGCCGATTTGCCTTTACCGCCACGACGCTGAGCCTGGTACGCAGCCAAAGGCTGGGTCTTGGCGTAGCCACCGTGGGAGATGGTCACGACGCGCTCTTCTTCCGGGATCATGTCACCCAGGGTCAGATCGAGACGGGCATCGAGAATTTCGGTGCGGCGCACGTCGCCGTATTCGGCGCGGATCACTTCCAGCTCTTCGCGGATCACTTCCATCAGGCGCGTAGCGCTGCTGAGGATGCGGATCAGCTCGCCGATCTGGTTGAGGATCTCTTGATACTCGGCCAGCAGCTTTTCGTGTTCCAGACCGGTCAGACGGTGCAGACGCAGTTCCAGAATGGCTTGTGCCTGTTCCGGCGACAGGAAGTATTTGCCTTCGCGCAGACCGTATTGCGGGTCCAGGGTCTCTGGACGGCAAGAGTCGGCACCGGCGCGCTCGACCATCGCGACCACCGCGGAAGATTCCCACGCGGTCTTGATCAGCGCTTCCTTGGCTTCCGACGGCGTCGGCGAAGCCTTGATCAGGGCGATGACCGGGTCGATGTTCGACAGGGCAACCGCTTGACCTTCCAGGATGTGGCCACGTTCGCGGGCTTTGCGCAGTTCGAAAACGGTACGGCGGGTTACCACTTCGCGACGGTGGCGAACGAAGGCTTCCAGCAGGTCCTTGAGGTTCAGGATCCGCGGACGGCCATCGATCAGCGCAACGATGTTGATACCGAATACGGCTTGCAGCTGGGTCTGGGCGTAGAGATTGTTGAGGATCACCTCAGGCACTTCGCCGCGACGCAGCTCGATCACGACGCGCATACCGTCCTTGTCGGACTCGTCGCGCAGTTCGGTGATGCCTTCGAGCTTCTTCTCTTTTACCAACTCGGCGATCTTCTCGATCAGACGGGCCTTGTTCAGCTGGTATGGGAGTTCGGTGATGACGATCTGCTGACGGCCACCGACCTTGTCGATGTCTTCGATCATCGAGCGGGCGCGCATGTAAATGCGCCCGCGACCGGTGCGGTAGGCTTCGATGATGCCGGCGCGACCGTTGATGATCGCGGCAGTCGGGAAGTCCGGACCGGGGATGTATTGCATCAGCTCATCGATGGTCAACTCAGGGTTGTCGATGAGGGCCAGGCAACCGTCGATGACTTCACCGAGGTTGTGCGGTGGGATGTTGGTCGCCATGCCCACGGCGATACCGCTGGAGCCGTTGACCAACAGGTTGGGAATACGGGTCGGCATGACCGCCGGGATCATTTCGGTGCCGTCGTAGTTCGGCACCCAGTCCACGGTTTCTTTATGCAGGTCAGCCAGCAGCTCGTGCGCCAGCTTGGTCATGCGCACTTCGGTGTATCGCATGGCGGCGGCGTTGTCGCCGTCCACGGAACCGAAGTTGCCCTGACCGTCTACCAGCAGGTAGCGCAGCGAGAAGGGCTGCGCCATCCGGACGATGGTGTCGTACACCGCGGTATCACCGTGCGGGTGATACTTACCGATGACGTCACCGACAACACGGGCAGATTTCTTGTACGGCTTGTTGAAGTCGTTGCCCAGCTCGCTCATCGCGAACAGCACACGCCGGTGCACGGGCTTCAAGCCATCGCGCGCATCCGGCAGGGCCCGCCCGACGATTACGCTCATCGCGTAGTCGAGGTAGGACTGCTTCAGCTCGTCTTCGATATTGACCGGGAGGATTTCTTTGGCCAGTTCGCCCATGAGAAGCTCGATTCCTTTTTCTGGTGAAACTTCGTCACATCCATATGGGACGAACGAAGCTCGCCGCTGCAGGCTGAGTGCCATGCACCGACTTACGACAAATCAACAAGATGAACCATGGATTTGCGCAGTAAAGACAACCCCGTGGGACTGCCTCGGAAAACGCCGGATGTTATCACAAGAGCCGCCACGCACCTATCCCCCAGATGCGCATGGAGTGTAGTTAGTTGACTGGTGGCAGGCTTGAAGGAGACGAGAGGGGCTTAGAGCTGCTGAGAATGCAGAATCCGGGGCTGAATTACAGATGTTTATTGACTTTCAGACCCTAATCGCCAGCAGGCTGGCTCCCACATTTGGTCCGTGTCGATCACAAACCCTGTGGGAGCCAGCCTGCTGGCGATGGCGTCCTTTCGAACGCCACGGCCAATCAATGCAGTCGCTTACGGCACATCAACTGCGCCATTTTCGCGGTGTCCGGGCGTTCGACGATGCCTTTTTCGGTGACGATCGCATCGATCAGGTCTGCCGGGGTCACGTCGAACACCGGGTTGAACGCATCGACATCCGCTCCTACCCGATTGCCGCCGACTTCCAGCAACTCGCGGCCATCACGCTCTTCAATAGGAATTTCGTCGCCGCTGGCCAGGTTCATGTCGATGGTCGAACTCGGCGCCACCACCATGAAGCGCACGCCGTGGTGCATGGCGTTGACCGCCAGCTGATAAGTGCCGATCTTGTTGGCCACGTCGCCATTGGCGGTGATCCGGTCCGCGCCGACGATCACCCAGGTCACGCCCTTGGTTTTCATGATGTGCGCAGCGGCGGAGTCGGCGTTGACGGTCACGGGAATGCCTTCATTGGCCAATTCCCATGCAGTCAATCGCGAACCTTGCAGCCATGGGCGGGTTTCGTCGGCGTAGATGCGCTCGACCATGCCTTCGATGAAGGCCCCGCGAATCACCCCCAGCGCCGTGCCGAAGCCGCCGGTGGCCAGTGCGCCGGTGTTGCAATGGGTCAGGATGGCCTGGGCGTTGCCCTGGTGCTTGCGGATCAGGTCTACACCCAATTGCGCCATGGTCAGGTTGGCTTCGCGATCGCTTTCATGAATGGCGATGGCCTCCGCCTCCAGCGCCGCCAGAGGGTCGGCATTGCCCTTGAGACGATCAAGGCGGTCACGCATGCGGGCCAAGGCCCAGAACAGATTCACCGCCGTGGGACGGGAATCGGCCAGCAACGCGTAATCCTCTTCCCACGCGGCCTGCCAGTCACCGCCCTCGGCAATTCGGGCGCGGGCGGCCAGCACCATGGCATACGCGGCACTGATGCCAATCGCCGGCGCGCCGCGCACCACCATCGAGCGAATGGCCTCGGCCACGCCAGCGGCGCTGGTGTAGGCGATCCACGTTTCCTCGAACGGCAAAATACGCTGATCCAGCAGGTACAGGGCACCATCACGCCAATCGATGGCCTTCACCTTCTCCGCAGCCAACAGTCGATCGCGCATCCCACACCCCGCACTCATGAACAAAAGCCGCCGATTATAGCGATCCCCCCGCGAAGACGCTCGGGTATACTTCGCCATCCTTTACAAAAGCACTGGAACCGACCTTCGATGCCGAACACTGCCGCTGCGCTCGACCTGTTATTGCTGCCGACCTGGCTGGTACCCGTCGAACCCGCTGGTGTTGTCCTCAAAGAGCACGGCCTGGGCATTCGCGACGGGCGCATCGTGTTTATCGGCCCGCGGTCGGCTGCGCTGAAGCTTAACGCAACCGAAGTGCGCGAGTTGCCGGACATATTGCTCAGCCCCGGCCTGATCAATGCCCATGGGCATGCGGCGATGACATTGTTCCGGGGCCTGGCCGACGATCTGCCGCTGATGACCTGGCTGGAAAACCACATTTGGCCCGCCGAGGCCAAGTGGGTCGATGAAGCTTTCGTGCGCGATGGTACTGACCTGGCCATCGCCGAGCAGATAAAAGGTGGCATCACCTGCTTCTCTGACATGTATTTCTTCCCGAAGGTTGCCAGCGAGCGGGTGCATAACAGCGGTATTCGCGCGCAGATCGCGATCCCGATCCTCGACTTCCCGATCCCGGGCGCCAGCACGGCGGACGAGGCCATTCGTCAGGGCGTTGAATTGTTCGGCGATCTCAAGCACCACGAGCGCATCAAAGTTACGTTCGGCCCCCATGCGCCCTACACCGTGGGCGATGAAAACCTGGAAAAAATCCGGGTGATCGCCGAGGAACTGGACGCATCGATTCACATGCATGTCCACGAAACCGCTTTCGAAGTGCAGCAATCGGTCGAGCAGCGCGGTGAACGGCCACTGGCTCGACTCGGGCGCCTTGGCTTGCTCGGGCCGCGCTTCCAGGCCGTTCACATGACCCAGATCAGCGATGAAGACCTGGTGTTGCTGGTAGAAAGCAACACCAATGTGATTCATTGCCCGGAATCCAACCTCAAGCTGGCCAGCGGCTTCTGCCCGGTCGAACGCCTGTGGCAGGCCGGCGTCAATGTCGCCGTCGGTACCGATGGCGCGGCCAGTAATAATGACCTCGATCTGCTCGGCGAAACCCGCACTGCCGCGCTGCTGGCCAAGGCTGTCGCCGGCACGGCAACCGCGCTGGACGCCCATCGCGCGCTGCGTATGGCCACGCTCAACGGCGCCCGCGCGCTGGGGATCGAGGCTGAAGTCGGCTCGCTGGAAGTCGGCAAAGCTGCGGACATCGTGGCGTTCGACCTGTCGGGCCTGGCGCAGCAACCGGTCTACGATCCGGTTTCGCAGCTTATATACGCCACCGGCCGGGACTGCGTGAAACACCTGTGGGTCGCCGGCAAGCAACTGCTCGACGACCGTCGCCTGACCCGCCTGGACGAAGAACAGCTCTGCGCCACCGCCAAGGCCTGGGGTCAACGCATCAGCGGCCACACCGAATAGTAAGCCCCCCGGACTGAATACCGGGGCAACAGGATTTTTCAAGTTTTAGAGGACTTAAACCATGAGCAACGTCGACTACGCCGAAATCGCCAAATTCGAAGCCCTGGCCCATCGCTGGTGGGACCGCGAAAGCGAGTTCAAACCGCTGCATGACATCAACCCGCTGCGGGTCAACTGGATTGACGAGCGGGTCAACCTGGCCGGCAAGAAAGTCCTCGATGTGGGCTGCGGTGGCGGCATTCTCAGTGAAGCCATGGCCCAGCGCGGCGCTACCGTCATGGGCATCGACATGGGCGAAGCGCCGTTGGCGGTCGCGCAATTGCATCAGCTGGAATCCGGCGTGAGCGTCGAATACCGGCAGATCACCGCCGAAGCACTGGCAGAAGAAATGCCTGAGCAGTTCGACGTGGTTACCTGCCTGGAAATGCTCGAGCATGTACCGGATCCATCGTCGGTGATCCGCGCTTGCTTCAAAATGGTCAAACCGGGTGGACAGGTGTTCTTCTCCACCATCAACCGCAATCCGAAGGCGTATCTGTTCGCCATCGTCGGCGCTGAATACATCATGAAGCTGCTGCCACGTGGCACTCACGACTTCAAGAAATTCATCCGCCCTTCCGAGTTGGGTGCCTGGAGCCGCATGGCCGGCCTGACCGTCAAGGACATCATCGGGCTGACTTACAACCCGCTGACCAAGCACTACAAACTGGCGGCCGATGTGGACGTCAACTACATGATCCAGACCCTGCGGGAGGAATAAGCCGATGCGTATCAGAGCAGTCCTTTTCGACATGGACGGCACGCTGCTCGACACCGCGCCGGACTTCATTGCCATCTGCCAGGCGATGCGCGCCGATCGCGGCTTGCCGCCAGTGAACGACAAACACATCCGCGACGAAATTTCCGGCGGCGCCAAGGCGATGGTCGCCGTGACCTTTTCCATGGACCCGGAATCTCCAGGCTTTGAAGCACTGCGCCTGGAGTTCCTCGAGCGCTACCTCAAGGATTGCGCGGTTCACAGCAAGCTGTTCGACGGCATGGGCGAACTGCTGGCCGATATCGAGAAAGCCAACCTGATCTGGGGCGTGGTGACCAACAAACCTGTGCGCTTCGCCGAGCCGATCATGCAACGACTGGGGCTGGCTGAACGCTCGGCGCTGCTGATCTGCCCGGACCACGTAAAGAACAGCAAGCCGGATCCTGAACCGTTGATCCTTGCGTGCAAGATGCTCAACCTGGACCCGGCCAGCGTGCTGTTTGTGGGCGATGACCTGCGCGATATCGAGTCCGGTCGCGATGCCGGCACCAAAACGGCTGCCGTGACCTATGGGTACATTCACCCGGACGACAACCCGCGGCATTGGGGGGCGGATGTGGTGGTTGATCATCCGCTGGAGTTGCGCAAGGTGTTGGATAGCGCCCTCTGCAGCTGTTGAGGGTCGCAGATTTTGTGGCGAGGGAGCTTGCTCCCGCTGGGGCGCGAAGCGCCCCCTCTATCTACAACCGCATTCTGTCAGGCACACCATATCTGCTGATTTGACGACTGCTTCGCAGCCGAGCGGGAGCAAGCTCCCTCGCCACAGGTTCGGTGTCCGCCTTTGTGTTGAATTGTTGTGAGGTTTCTTATGTTTGATTATTCCGCCCGCCCTGAATTGCTCAAGGACCGGGTCATCCTGGTCACCGGCGCAGGTCGCGGCATTGGCGCTGCGGCGGCGAAAACCTACGCCGCCCATGGCGCAACCGTATTGCTGCTGGGCAAGACCGAAGCCAACCTGACTCAGGTCTATGACGAGATCGAAGCGGCCGGGCATCCGCAACCTGCGGTAATCCCGTTCAACCTGGAAACCGCGCTGCCTCATCAATATGACGAGCTGGCCGCGATGATCGAAACAGAGTTCAGCCACCTCGACGGTTTGCTGCATAACGCGTCGATCATTGGTCCGCGCACGCCGATCGAGCAGCTGTCCGGCGAGAACTTCATGCGCGTCATGCACGTCAACGTCAACGCCATGTTCATGCTCACCAGCACCTTGCTGCCCCTGCTCAAGCTGTCCCAGGACGCTTCGGTAGTGTTCACCTCCAGCAGCGTCGGTCGCAAGGGGCGTGCGTACTGGGGCGCTTATGGCGTGTCCAAGTTCGCCACCGAAGGCCTGATGCAAACCCTGGCCGACGAAGTCGACACCGTGGCACCAGTGCGCTCCAACAGCATCAACCCGGGCGCCACCCGCACCAGCATGCGCGCCCAGGCCTACCCGGGTGAAAATCCACTGAACAACCCGACGCCCGAGGAGATCATGCCCGTCTACCTCTACCTGATGGGCCCGGACAGCACGGGCATCAACGGCCAGGCTTTTAACGCTCAGTAGTAACCGCACGTCGCTTTTTGTGTCGCGTCGATTTCCCGGCGCGACACTCAAAGTGCCTTGTAACTATGCCCGCTTCAGTCAAATCGCCGTCGTCCTTCCGGGCACAAAATCATCAAAACCCTCTCAAATTATTGATTTGGAACGCTTTTTATTAGAAGGAACTCATTGGCATGACTTTCGCTCTAAATTTGCTCAGACACGCCGTGTGAAAGCAATCGGGCGGACGCCTCAGTCGATAGGTTACTAATCTTCGATAAAGCGGACTAAACTTGCGCCAAATGTCCTACGGGACTGATGGACCAGTATGACGCGCAGCCCAAAGCCGCTCTCACCCAGCCTGTAAGACAGCCTTACTGCTTAGGGGCTCATGCCATATGAAATCACCATCCCAGACCAACGCAATTGACTTCGACAGCGCCAAATTGCAACGCCTGGGCTTTGGTCAGCAACCTCCCATTCTGGAGCGGCCATTCAGCCTTGCACAATTGCGCCAGCAACTCGGCCAGCAGCTGCAAACCAGTCTTGAGCCACAACGCATTCTCGGGCTTTTCTTCCGCGAGATTCAGCGCCTCGTACCGCTGGATGCGCTGAACTATCAGCACCCGGCCAGCGACTTGCGCCTGGAGTTCGGTCAGCGCGGCCATCATTCAGTCACTTACAGCCTCAGCCATGACGGCGAGAACCTGGGTGAACTGGTGTTCCGCCGCAATCAGCGATTCAGCGAATACGAACAGGGCAATCTGGAGTCGTTGCTGTCCACTCTTCTGTTCCCTATGCGTAACGCCCTGCTCTACCGAGCCGCGACTCAAAGCGCATTGCGCGATCCATTGACCGACACCGGCAACCGCGTCGCCATGGATCAGACCTTGCAACGTGAAATAGAGATGTCCCGACGCCATTTGATGCCGTTGTCGCTACTGATGCTGGACATCGATCACTTCAAAAACGTTAACGACAATTACGGCCACAGTGCGGGCGATGACGTACTCAAGGCTGTCGCAGCCTCGATCAAGAACCAGCTGCGCAACGTGGACATGGTGTTCCGGTTTGGGGGCGAAGAGTTCCTGATCCTGCTGTCCAACACCAGCCGGGAAGCCGCCGCCATGGTCGGTGAACGTCTGCGGTTTGCCGCGCAGGCGCAAAACTATAAAGCCGATGGCAATATGGTCGAGCTGACGGTTAGCCTCGGTTGCTCGACCCTGCTGCCGGGCGAGTCTGCCGAGAGTTTGTTACGACGGGCCGACAGCGCGCTGTATGTCGCCAAGCGCGAAGGGCGTAACCGGTTGGCTATGGCGGGCTAAATCAGCAATACCGTAAAACACATGTGGGAGCGAGCCTGCTCGCGATAGCGGACTAACATTCAACGATGATGTTGACTGATATTCCGCTTTCGCGAGCAGGCTCGCTCCCACATTTTTAGTGCGTGTTGCCTATGGATCAGCTTTCGGCCAATATCATGCGCTCACGCGCGACCGGAGCCTTTTCCGAGTGTTCCAGTTGCATGCAGCGCTCCAGAAACAGGTGCATGTAGTCGTAGCTCTTGCAGACAGCCTCGCGCAACTCCACTTGCAGGGACTTGCTCGGGTTCATGCCCGCCAGCGTGCAGATGATTTCCAGCGCTTCCCATGGGTGGGCATCGTCGTACTGGGCGTGCATCTTCAACCACTTCATGGCCCGCTTGCGATCTTCCTCAGGGAACGCTGCCGCGTAGACCCCATTGGAGCAGACCAGTGCCGACCACTCCCCAGTCGCGCCTTCGATGGCGTAGTTGGTCGCGGCAATGGCGACAATCAACGAATCCGCCGAACTGGTATGCCAGCACCAATGGCTTAACGCGTGCAACTCAGGGGCAACATGTTGCGCTTGAAGATCTTCCAGGCTCACACCATGAGCCCGACTCCAGTTTACCCAGTAATCGGCATGGTTCAGTTCGACACGAATGTTACGCATCAACCAGCGACGCGCCATGTCTTCACCTGGATGGCGGGCAAAACGAGTCTTGGTCAGGTTTTGTGCCATGTATAACGCGAACTGTTCAACTACGGGCCAGCCACCAATAAGGTACTGTCGCATGGTCTTTGCGCTGAGCTTATTGTCTCGCATGCGCTGATACAGTTCGTGTTCGACAACCCGGCGCTTACTCTCGCTGCAATCCTTGATGAGCTGTTGCGCCCATACGGGATAACTTGCAGCTTCCATGAGTGGTCCGGTTCGGTTGAATGTGTCGATCACTGTCGGGCTCCTTTTGATTGTGATTGTTAGGATCAGCAAGAGATTTCAACGGAACGTGCCAGGCGCCTTGAATAACAAAGGTTGAGGCCTGGCAGGACGACTTTGCAAACTATCGCAGGTAAACAGATGCGGGCGTTCAATGACATACCCTTGAGCGAAATCCACCCCGATCTCCAGCAATGCCTGCTCGATCTGGGGTGTTTCTACAAACTCGGCAATCGTACGCTTACCCATGACATGGCCGATGTGGTTAATCACTTCTACCATGGCGCGGTTAATCGGGTCGTCCAGCATGTCCTTTACGAAACTTCCATCGATCTTCAAGAAGTCTACAGGTAAATGTTTCAAGTAGGCGAATGAGGACATCCCGGCGCAAAAGTCATCCAATGAAAAGTGGCAGCCTAAACCTTTGAGTTCATTAATAAATCTAATTGCACTTCCCAGATTTGAAATTGCACTGGTTTCTGTAATTTCAAAACAAATCATTTCAGGTGGAATGGCCCATACAACAAACTGTTCCTTCAGGAAGTCCAGAAACGCGTCATCTCCGATAGTAGTGCCTGACAGATTAATCGCACACATGGCCAAAGGACCTTTGCGTTCTTCGGCTATACATTGGGCAATAATCTTGAAGACGTTCTGCACTACCCAACGATCAAGTGCCGTCATCAGGCCATAACGTTCGGCGGCCGGAATAAAACTGTCAGGCAATATCATGCGCCCGGCTTCATCATGCAGACGCAACAGGATTTCTATATGCCCGCCGCCGTGTTCGGTATGTCCAAGGGGTGCGATTTCCTGTGAGTACAGGCAAAAGCGATCCTCTTCCAGTGCCATGTGCAGGCGCTGTACCCATGCCATCTCACCGAAACGCAGGGACAGCTCCGAATCATCGGCGTTATACACCTGAACACGGTTACGTCCCTTTTCCTTGGCCATGTAACAGGCCATATCAGCCGCACGCAGCGAAGCTTCGAGGGTGGTCGGGTTCTGTGCAACATGAACCATCCCGATGCTCACCGTCGTGACGAATGGCCGGCCTTTCCAGACAAAGTGCAGGTTCTGCACGGTATGGCGCAGGCTCTCGGCAATTTTCTCGGCCGCTTCCGGAGGACAGTTTTCCAGCAAAATACCGAACTCGTCGCCGCCCAGCCGGGCCAGGGTGTCACCTTCGCGCAGTCCCGATTGCAACAGCGCGCAGATATGCCGTAGCAGCTCATCACCCGCCGCATGGCCGCAGGTATCGTTGACCAGTTTGAACTGGTCCAGGTCAAGGAACATCAAGGCATGGCGCCCGGCGTACCGGGTCAGGTTGTGCAGCGCCTGCTCCAGGCGATATTCGAACTCGCGACGATTGGCCAGCCCGGTCAAGGCGTCATGGGTCGCCTGCCAGGACAGATTGGCGATGTACTGCCGCTCCTGAGTCATGTCATGCAACACCAGCACGGCGCCACTGACCTTGCCGGCATTGCGGATCGGCGCCCCCACCAGGGTGACCGAAACGGTGCTGCCATCAAGGCGCTGGATCAGTTTGGAATGTTCGCTGCCGCCGCTGAGCTGTCCGCTCAAAATGTGCTCGATCAAGGTAAAACCATCGGTCTGAGCGTTTTCATCCAGCAGATTGAACAAAGCCGCCAGCGGCAAACCGACGGCTTGCTCACCCTTCCAGTGTGTCAACGCTTCGGCAGCCGGGTTCATGTAGGCGATTGCACCGTCGACATCCGTGGTGATCACCCCGTCGCCAATGGATTGCAGGGTGATCTGCGCTCGGTCTTTCTCCAATTGCAGGGCCTCGGCAAAGGCATGGCGCTGCTTGAGCAGTTTGTGGGTGCGCATCAGGGCCAACGCAATCAAGCCCAGGGCCGTGGCCAGGTTGGTCACCAGCAGCAGGCGCAGAATCAAGCGCGAGCCCTCGCCCAAGGCATCGCTGAAGGCTTTGGCTGCGGGCGTCACACCATCGTTGATCGCAAATATCTGATCCTTCCAGCGCTTGATGTCGGCGTCCGAGGCCTGACTTTCGGTAATGCGCTGATGCATCTCCCAGGCGACGCTATCGAGTTGCACCAGGTAGGCGTCACCCACCGTCCAGCGGTCGATGGCTTTTTCCAGGTAGCTGAAATGCCGGAAATTGAGGTACAGCCAGATCAGGCTGGAGACGTCGTCCGGGTGATTGCCACCCTTGAGGATCGCCACTCGCGCGGCTTCGATATTCGGTGGCTGGTGATCCAGCGCCACGCGCAATTCGTGGCCACCTTGCGGTACGGCAATGGCGTTCTGGTACTTGAGGAAAATGGCCTCATCGCGACTGTCCGCGTAGAGATTGAGGTAATAGATGGCGTCCTTCTGGCCCTTGGACCACAGGCTTTCCCCGGCCACATAGCCGCGAACCGCCGAAAGCACATAAAGACTGACCCCGCCCAACAGCGCTTGAAATAGCACTACGGCAATAAATGGCCAGACGATGCCCAACAACCTTGGGGTTCCGAGAGTCCGCTTTTGCTTCATGAGGTCCCTTGCATTAGCACTGCCAGATCATCATCCAACGTGATCGCTACAGCTAGACTAGGGTGCGTATTCGATCCCGGCAAGCCAGCGGCCATATTTGTGCGCAATCTGGCGTCAACTTCGCGCGAACTGTCATTAATGCTGCTGCAAATGCCCATAAAGTTTGGCGTATAAACCACCTTCGGCAATCAGTTGCTGATGGTCGCCATCCTCGGCAATTTGCCCGCCGTCGAACACCAGTACCCGATCGGCCTGCTTCACCGCTGACAACCGGTGCGCAATGATCAGCGTGGTGCGGTTGCTCAGGAACCGCGCCAGCGCTTGGTGCAGGTTGTATTCGGTGGCAGCGTCCAGCGCCGAGGTGGCCTCGTCGAGAATCACCACCTTGGGTTCGGCCAGCACCATCCGCGCAATCGCCAGCCGTTGCCGCTGGCCACCGGACAAACGCACACCTGAACGTCCGACGATGCTGTCCAAACCATCAGGCAACTCTCGGACAGTTTGGTTCAGCTGGGCTATTTCCAGCGCTTGCCAGCAGGCCTCGTCGCTGCGTACACGACCCATCGTCAGGTTGGCGCGCACGGTGTCGTTGAACAGCGCGGGATGTTGCAGGACCACGGCGACGTTTTCGCGCACGGTTTCCAGGCCGATCTCTTGCTGGGTCGAGCCACCGAAGCGGATGGTCCCGGCAAGGGGCGTGTACAACCCCAACAGCAACTGCACCAGCGTGCTCTTGCCGCCGCCGCTGGCGCCGACGATTGCCACTTTTTCACCGGGGGCGATGGACAGGTCCATCTGGTTCAACACCAACTCGTCGCCGTACCCGAAACTCAAGCCCTGGACTTCGATGCCCACGGTGTCCCGCCCCTGGAACGGATCGACACCGCCGGGGTATTGCGGCTCATCCGCGCGGGCCAGCAGTTCGTTGATCCGTGACAGCGCACCGCCAGCGGCGTAATAGGCGTATTGCAAATTGAGCAGCTGCTCCACTGGACCGATCATGAACCACAGGTAGCTGAACACCGCCAGCATCTGGCCGATGGACAAGTCGGAGAACAGCACGGTGAGCATCGCCGCAGCGCGGAAAATATCGATGCCGAACTGGAACAGCAAGCCACTGGCGCGGTTCGACGCATCGGTCTTCCACTGTGAGTTCACCGCGTAGTCGCGTACTTCCCGGGCCCGCTGCCCCAGACGCCCGAGGAAAAACCCCTGACGGTTGCCGGCGCGTACTTCCTGAATCGAGTCGAGGGTTTCGGTCAGGGCCTGGGTGAAACGCGAGGTGCTGTCGTTCTCGAGTTTCTTCAGGTGCTTGACCCGCTTGCCCAGTTGCACCGTGGCGTAGATCACCAGCGGATTGAACAGCATGATCAACAGCGCCAGCTTCCAGTGCATCCAGATCAGAATGCTCGCGGTGCCGACCAGGGTCAGCATCGCCACGAGGAATCGACTGAGTGTCTCGCCGACAAATTTGTCCAGCGTGTCCAGGTCCGTGACCAGGTGCGTAGTGACCGTGCCGCTGCCCAGGCTTTCGTACTCGCCCAGGGAAATGCGCTTGAGCCGTTCGATCAGCCGTATGCGGATGCGATACACGATGTCTTTGGCCAGCGCCGCGAACAATTTCGCCTGCACCACGTTGAACAGCAAGGCGCCACAACGCAGCAACAAGGTCACCAGCAGCATCAGGCCGATGTAGCCCGCCGCGTTCTGCCAGCCTTCAGGCAACGCGTGGTTCATGATTTTCAGCGCGGAATCGCCGTGACCCAGCAGCACTTCGTCTACCAGCAATGGCAGCAGCAAAGGAATCGGCACGCTGCACAGGGTGGCCAATACCGCCACGCCATTGGCGATCCACAGGGATTTTTTATGGTGAAGGGCCAGGCGACGGATTTCAGCCCAACTCAGCCGATCGACACGCTTGGGAGCTGGCGTGTCATCGGGCACGTCATGCACAGGCCGCGCGCTCCAGCCAACGGCCGAGCAATGGCGACAATTCACTCAAGGGTTGATAGCCATTGGTCAACAGCGCCAGCTGCCCATTACGTTCGGCCAACAGCGTAGGAAAGCCGGCGATGCCGAGGTCCTGGACCCAGGTGAAATCGGCAGCGGTCGCAGCGTGCTGATCGGCACGGTCGAACGCGGCAGCAAACTCGATGCGCGGCAGGCCGGCCTGCTCGGCCAACTCGACCAGAACACTGGCGTGGGTGACGTCCCGGCCCTCGGCGTAAAACGCGTGTTGAATCAGCCCGAGCAGTTTCCACGCGCAATCCGGCGCCAGGTTGCGCGCCGTCACCAACGCCCGGCACGCAGGCTCGGTGTCGTAGACAAACCCGTCAGGCAACGCGCCTTCGGTTTTGAACGGTTGGCCGGTGGCCTTGGTGACGGCTTGCCAATGCTCAAGGATATAGCGCCGGGTGGTCGGCTCCAGCGCCGCGCCGCTGCCGGTGCGCAAACCGCCCACCACCAGATGCAACTCCACCCCTGCCGCTTGCGCCTGCTCGACCAGCGCATTGGCGACTGGCGCAAAGCCCCAGCACCAGGAACACATCGGGTCCATCACGTAGAGCAGGCGTTGGGCAGACATGGTTCAAGCCTCTGAAGGAGTTTGCTTGTAGTTGTAGCCAATCGGGTGAGGCAGGTTGCGCGCCTTGGCCAGTTCGATCTGCTTCTGCCGATCAATGGCGCTGCGACGGGTTTTCTCGCTCAGCGTATCCCAGCAATGCGGGCAACTGATGCCGGCTACATAGTGCTCGGACGCGCGGTCTTCGACACTGATCGGCGTACGACAGGCATGACATTGATCGTAGTCGCCTTCGCTGAGGTCATGGCGCACGGTCACGCGGTTGTCGAACACGAAGCAGTCGCCCTGCCATTTGGTTTCTTCCTGCGGTACCTCCTCGAGGTACTTCAGGATGCCGCCCTTGAGGTGATAGACCTCGTCGAACCCTTGGCTGAGCATGTAGCTCGACGCCTTCTCGCAACGAATGCCACCGGTGCAGAACATCGCGACTTTCTTGTGCACGGCCGGGTCGAAATGGGCTTTGATGTAGTCGGGGAACTCGCGAAAACTGGTGGTTTTCGGGTCGATGGCGCCTTCGAAGGTGCCGATCGAGACCTCGTAATCGTTGCGGGTGTCGATCAACAGCACTTCAGGATCGCTGATCAGCGCATTCCAGTTCTGTGGATCGACGTAGGTGCCGACCTTTTTGTTCGGGTCCACGCCTTCGACGCCGAGGGTGACGATTTCTTTCTTGAGTTTGACCTTGGTGCGGTAGAACGGCTGGTCGTCGCAGTACGACTCTTTGTGGTCGATGTCGTCCATGCGCGGGTCGTTCTTGAGCCAGGCCATCAGCCCGTCAATGCCTTCGCGGCTGCCGGACACGGTGCCGTTGATGCCTTCTTCGGCGATCAGCAGCGTGCCTTTGATGCCGTTGTCGACCATCGCTTGCAGCAGTGGCTCGCGCAGGGCGACGTAATCTTCCAGAGTGACGAACTTATACAGTGCCGCCACGACAATCTGTTGTGTCATGGGTGATTCTCCAGGTGGCTACCCTCGTAAAGGGTGAACCGGATTCAAAAAAAAACGCGCCGGGTGAGCGGCGCGTTGCGGATTGTAGCAAAGGAGCAGCGGTTAGCGGCAAGCTTCAAGCGGCAAGCCAGAAGCGCGATGTCTTTAGCTTGCAGCTTGCAGCTTGTAGCCAATTTTACTGCTTCTCTCCGCCCGCACAGGTCGGCGAGGCCGGAGCCGCGTCGATCTGTGCCCATTCCTCCGGCGTGTAGGTATGCAGCGCCAACGCATGGAACTCGCCCATCAGCTCGCCGAGCGTGCCGTAGACTTTCTGGTGACGCTTGACGCGGTTGAGCCCTTCAAACTGCTGGCTGACCACCACCGCCTTGTAATGGGTTTGCAACCCACGACTGTGCATATGGCTTTCATCCAGCACTTGCAGGTGCTCGGGCTGTAACAGGCCCAGCGTCGATTCGATGCGTTGTTGCATGGTCATACCGGGCTCCGCTTAAGGCTTTTTCTTGGCTGGAGCGGCGGCGCCTTTAGGCTCCAGCTCGGCAGTCATGTCAGCCAGCAGTTTGTTGACCACAGGCACCGCGCTTTCCAGCTTGGCTTGAGTCATCTGGGCCGATTGCTGAGTCAGCTGCGGCATTTTTTCCAGGACTTTCTTGCCCAGTGGCGACTGGTAGAACGCGACCAGGTCTTTGAGCTCCGATTCGCTGAAGTTGGTGGTGTAGAGCTTGACCATGTCCGGCTTCAGCTTGTTCCAGCCAATGGCTTGGTCCAGCGCGGCATTGGCTTTGGCCTGGTA
Organism: Pseudomonas sp. RT6P73; assembly: GCF_054897715.1. Taxonomy (NCBI): domain Bacteria; kingdom Pseudomonadati; phylum Pseudomonadota; class Gammaproteobacteria; order Pseudomonadales; family Pseudomonadaceae; genus Pseudomonas; species Pseudomonas sp. RT6P73. The sequence goes on from NZ_JBUBUV010000002.1 coordinate 3,998,555, forward strand.
GGTTTCGAGCAAGGCTTTTTTCGACTCAGGGGCTTTGGTCTGTTGAAAGCGCTGAGCGAACATTTGCTGCACTTGCATGTACACCGGAGTGCCCAATTTGTCAGCGTGCGCCAGGGTCAGGAAAGCTTCGGCACTGGCGTTGTGGCTGGCGGTATCGGCAAAAACAGGGCCGCTGGCGCAAACCAGTGCAACCGCGGTACAGATGGCACGAAGACGAGTCATCGAGTTTCCTTTTCTAGCAGGCGAGGTAAAACCCCAAGGGCGTCCATTCTGCGCCTAAAAAAGTGTGTCACTCAACCCCAAGCCTTGTCGGGCCTGAATTAGAGGGGTTGAACGGTCAAAATCCAGACTGATGGAACCACGGCCGGCGATCACGGCCTAAACTGCGCTATCGACCTACAGGAGTGTGCAAGATGAGCCGTATCGAAACCGACAGCCTAGGCCAGGTGGAAGTCCCGGATGAGGCCTACTGGGGTGCTCAGACGCAACGCTCGCTGATCAATTTCGCCATTGGCAACGAACGCATGCCGCTGGCCGTGCTGCACGCACTGGCCCTGATCAAGAAAGCCGCGGCGCGGGTCAATGACCGCAACGGCGACCTGCCCGCCGACATCGCCCGCCTGATCGAACAGGCCGCCGACGAAGTGCTCGACGGCAGCCACGACGACCAGTTCCCGTTGGTGGTCTGGCAGACCGGCAGCGGCACCCAGAGCAACATGAACGTCAACGAAGTGATCGCCGGTCGCGCCAACGAACTGGCCGGCAATCCCCGTGGCGGCAAAACCCCGGTTCACCCCAACGATCACGTCAACCGCTCCCAAAGCTCCAACGACTGCTTCCCGACCGCCATGCACATTGCCACCGTTCAGGCGGTGCAGCAGCATCTGTTGCCAGCGATCAGTGAACTCTCTGGCGGCTTGGCCGAGTTGTCGGCGCGACACATGAAACTGGTCAAGACCGGCCGTACCCACATGATGGACGCCACGCCGATCACCTTCGGCCAGGAGCTCTCGGCCTTCATCGCGCAACTGGATTACGCCGAACGGGCGATCCGCAGCGCGCTGCCGGCGGTCTGTGAACTGGCCCAGGGCGGCACCGCGGTCGGCACAGGGCTGAACTCACCCCATGGTTTTGGTGAGGCGATCGCTGCGGAATTAGCCGCCCTCTCCGGCCTGCCGTTTGTCACCGCGCCGAACAAGTTCGCCGCGCTGGCCGGCCATGAGCCGCTGACCACCCTGTCGGGCGCGCTGAAAACCCTCGCCGTGACCCTGATGAAAATCGCCAACGACCTGCGTCTGCTGGGTTCCGGGCCGCGCGCAGGTTTTGCCGAAGTGAAACTGCCCGCCAACGAACCGGGCAGCTCAATCATGCCGGGCAAGGTCAATCCGACCCAGTGCGAAGCGCTGTCGATGCTGGCGTGTCAGGTCTTGGGCAACGACGTCGCCATTGGTTTTGCGGCGAGTCAGGGGCATTTACAGCTGAACGTGTTCAAACCGGTGATCATCCACAACCTGCTGCAATCGATCCGCCTGCTGGGCGATGGCTGCAGCAACTTCCAGCAGCATTGCATCGCCGGGCTTGAGCCGGATGCGGCGAAAATGGCTGAACACCTGGAGCGAGGGTTAATGCTGGTGACGGCGCTGAACCCGCATATCGGCTACGACAAATCGGCGGAGATTGCCAAGAAGGCCTACAGCGAGGGACTGACGTTGCGTGAGGCGGCGTTGCAGTTGGGGTATCTGACGGATGAACAGTTTGATGCGTGGGTAAGGCCGGAGAATATGTTGGAAGCGGGCGCCAAGGGCTGAATCAGTAGTGACTGTTAGTCCGCCATCGCAGGCAAGCCAGCTCCCACAGGTTTTGTGTCGTTCACGGAAATTGTGACCGGCGCAAGACCTGTGGGAGCTGGCTTGCCTGCGATAAACGATGACACGGTTTAACTGGCAGCCATCTTCATCCGCCGCGCCCTGAGCCCGGCAATCAACGATGGCCCCAACGCCACCAACGCCGAACCCACCACCACCAACACCGCCCCGCCATACCCCAGACCATTAATCGTCTCGGCATGCACGTACTCCGGCCACGCCCACGCCGCCACGGCCACCGCGCCAAACGTCACTAACGGCGTAATTGCCAACGTCGCACTGACTCGCGAAGCTTCCCAATGGGCCAGCGCTTCGGCGAATGCGCCATAGGCGATCAAGGTGTTCATGCAGCACGCCAGCAGCAACCAGCCTTGCAGCGGGCTCAATTGCAGTGCTTCCAGCGGATGCACCCACGGCGTCAGCAACAGCGCGCAGAACAGGTAGATCACCATCATCACCTGCAGCGAATTCCACACCGTCAGCAATTGCTTCTGCCCCAGCGCGTAAAACGTCCAGACCGTCGACGCCAGCAGCACCAGCAACACGCCCGCGGTGTAATCGGTCAACGAGGTCAACAACTCGGCCAGGCGTTGATTAAAGAAGAGTGCGAAGCCAATCAACAGCACCAGCAGACCAACCCCCTGCCCCACACTGAACCGTTCCTTGAACACAAACAGACTGGCGATCAACAACATGATCGGGCCCATCTGCACCACCAGTTGCGCGGTGCCGGGGCTCAGCAGGTTCAAGCCCATCAGGTACAGCACGTAGTTGCCAACCAGGCCGAGCACCGCCATCAACACAAGCCAGCCACCGCGTGGGCCAAGGACTTTGCGGCTCGGCAGGCGTTTGGTCGCCGCCAGATAAATGAACAGGCACCCACCGGACACCGTCAGCCGAAACCAGGTCACCGTCACCGGGTCCATCACCAGCAAGACTTGTTTGAGCTTGATCGGCAGGATTCCCCACAAAAGCGCGGTCAGCAAGGCCAGGAACAGACCGTAAACCCAGCGACCGGATGAAATGTGCATGCGAACCCCAAAGCCAGATGGCAAGAAACCCCATTCTAGGCGCAGACCCCGGCGCGACACAGGGACAGTTGGCGACTGGCCGCGAATGAAACTGTGCAGGTCGCACCATTAATTTGGCGATGTGCCGTCGATCAGTTGGTCAGGCGCCGCAAGTGGTTCATGCATAAGCTCCTTGGATTCACCCACAGGAACATCCTTCAGGAGACGGCCATGTACGGCATGCGCGCCCAGGACAACGCCCCCGCCACGCACTTTCGTTGCGACCGGGTGAGTCGTGTGAACGGGGAATTGTATTTCAGCACCCGGGAAAACACGCTGGAGGGGCCATTTGAGAACCCGCAAGCGGCAGAGCGGGAGATTCAGGCTTATATCGCGCGTATGCAGGTTTTGGGTGCCCATCGTTAGACCGAGGCGCCTGCATCGCGGGCAAGCCCGCTCCCACAGTGATGGCGGCGATCACAAATATCGCGTTCGCACAAAACCTGTGGGAGCGGGCTTGCCCGCGATGGCTATTTCACAGTCGCTACAAATTCTGAAGTTTTTAACGCACCGCTTCAAACAACCCGGTTGCCCCCATCCCCCCACCCACGCACATGGTGACGACGCCGTAACGCAAATTACGCCGCTGCAACTCACGCACAAGGTGCCCGACCTGACGCGAGCCAGTCATACCGAACGGATGGCCGATGGAAATCGAGCCGCCACTGACGTTGTACTTTTCGTTATCGATCTCCAGGCGGTTGCGGCTGTACAGGCACTGCGAAGCAAACGCTTCGTTGAGTTCCCACAGATCAATGTCGGCCACCTGCAAGCCCTTGGCCTTAAGCAATTTCGGCACCGAGAACACCGGACCTATGCCCATCTCGTCCGGCGCGCTCCCGGCCACCGCGAAACCCCGGAAGAACGCCTTTGGCTTGAGTCCCAGAGCCAAGGCTTTTTCCAGGCTCATGACCAGCGTCATCGACGCGCCATCGGACAGTTGCGAGGAGTTACCCGCCGTCACCGAACCGTCCTCGGCGAACACCGGCTTCAACCCGGCCAGGCTTTCCAGGGTGGTGTCCGGGCGGTTGCAGTCATCGCGATCGACAATCCCGTCGAGGATCTGGATCTGACCGGTGACCTTGTCTTCAACCCGGTATTTCACCGCCATCGGCACGATTTCATCATCGAACAATCCAGCGGCTTGAGCCTGGGCCGTACGTTGCTGACTTTGCAGGGCGTACAGATCCTGCTCCTGGCGACTGACGTCGTAACGGCGCGCGACGATTTCGGCGGTCTGGCCCATCGGAAAGTAGATCCCTGGCACCTGCTCTTTCAGGAGCGGGTTGATCAGGTTGTCGGTGTTGACGCTTTTCATGGTCAGGCTGATGGATTCGACGCCACCGGCGACGATGATGTCGCTGCAACCCGACGCGATCTGGTTGGCGGCGATGGCGATGGCCTGCAAACCCGACGAGCAGAAACGGTTGAGGGTCATGCCCGCGGTGCCGATGCCCAATCGCGACAACACCGCGACGTTGCGACCAATGTTGTAACCCTGGGCGCCTTCGTTGGAGCCCGCACCGACGATGCAATCCTCAACGCTGGCCGGGTCGATGCCGGTGCGCGCCAACAAGGCATCGACGCAATGCGCCGCCATGTCATCCGGACGGGTCTGGTTGAACTTGCCGCGAAAGGATTTGGCTAGGCCGGTCCGCACGCTGTCGACGATCACCACTTCACGCATGGCATACCTCATTGTTGTTGTCGGTTGAGAGTGGACCGAGCATAAGTCCACCCCATAACCGACCGCGACAATCATTCACCCCGCGTATGCGTAACCATCGGCTCACGACCTGTGTTTTTTGACCTTCTTGTCGTGCTTGTCTGATTTCTCGAACGCTTCTTCCAGTGCCTGGTTGATCGTGCGCAGCACCTTGACCCGGGCCCAGCGCTTGTCATTGGCCTCTACCAGGGTCCATGGCGAGATTTCGGTGCTGGTGCGGTCAACCATGTCGCCGACAGCCGCGCGGTAGGCATCCCATTTGTCGCGGTTGCGCCAGTCGTCTTCAGTGATCTTGAAACGTTTGAAGGGGATTTCTGCCCGCGCCTCGAAACGCTCCAGTTGCGTCTCCTTGTCGATGGCCAGCCAGAACTTGACCACGATGAGGCCCGACTCGGAGATCTGCTCTTCGAAATCATTGATCTCACTGTAAGCCCGCAGCCAGTCCGCGGGCGGACAGAAGCCTTCAATGCGCTCGACCAACACTCGGCCATACCACGAGCGATCGAACACCGTGAACTTGCCCTTGGCCGGAATGTACCGCCAGAACCGCCACAAATACGGTTGCGCCCGTTCCTCCTCGGTCGGCGCGGCAATCGGCACGATGTTGTACTGGCGTGGATCGAGCGCCGCTGCGACGCGACGAATCGCCCCGCCCTTGCCGGCCGCATCATTGCCTTCGAACACCGCGACCAACGCGTGTTGACGCATGCGCTTGTCGCGCATCAGGCCCGAGAAGCGCGCCTGTTCGGTAATCAGTTGTTCTTCGTAATCGTCCTTATCCAGGCGCAGGCTCAAGTCCAGACTGTCGAGCACGCTCAACTGATCGACATGGATCGGCAGCGGCGCAGCACTGACCTTGACGGGATGGATCTTCGACCGCTTCAAGGCATTTTGCAGACCTTCGAGCAGGATTTTGCCCACCGCCAGACTGCGGTAATGCGCATCCACCCCTTCAATCACATGCCAGGGCGCGTAGGCGCGGCTGGTGCGGCGCAACACGCGCTCGCCGTACTTCACGAATTTGTCGTAGGTGCGCGATTGTTGCCAGTCCAGCGGACTGATGCGCCAGCTGTGCAAGGGATCGTCGGCGAGCGCCTTCAGGCGTGCCTTCATTTGCTTCTTGGAGAGGTGAAACCAGAATTTGAAAATCAGCGCGCCTTCGTCGCAGAGCATTTTTTCAAAACGCTCGGACTGGTTGATCGACTGATCCAGCACCGCGTCCTTGAACAACCCATGGACCCGGCCCTGCAGCATCTGGCTGTACCAGTTGCCGAAGAAAATCCCCATGCGCCCCTTGGCCGGAAGCATCCGCCAATAGCGCCAGGCCGGTGGTCGCGCCAGCTCTTCATCGGTCTGCTGATCGAAGGTGCGGACTTCGATCAGGCGCGGGTCCATCCATTCGTTGAGCAACTTGACCGTCTCACCCTTGCCGGCGCCTTCGATGCCGTTGATCAAGATGATCACCGGAAAGCGCTTTTGCTGCTGAAGTTCGAACTGCGCTTCGAGCAACGCTTCACGCAGCGCCGGTACTTCAGCTTCGTAGGTTTCTTTGTCGATGGCGTGACCGATTTCAGCAGATTCGAACATGGATGGCTCCCTTTCCGGATTGAGCAAGACTAGCGGATTGAGTTGTTTTGCGTTGGAGAAATCCATTACTTCACCGCAACCACAGTTACCTGTAGCAGCTGCCGAGGCACGAGGCTGCGTTGGGCTGCGCAGCGGCCCTTTAGGGCGGTCCTGCGGACACGCAACGCAGCCTCGTGCCTCGGCAGCTGCTACAGGATTTTCTGCGAGTCGGCGGTCGTACAGGCACCGCCACGTCGATCAGCTAGAATGGCCGCCTTGCCGTTGCCGAGCCTGCCATGAAACCTGTATTGCCTCACGCCCAACTCGACTGGGACGACCAGGGACTCCCGCGTTCGCGGGTGTTCGACGACGTCTATTTTTCGGACAAGTCAGGCCTTGAAGAAACCCGCTACGTATTCCTCGAACAGAACGGTTTGTGTGAACGCTTCGCCGCGTTGCCGGACGGCGGTCGATTGGTCATCGGCGAAACCGGCTTCGGCACCGGGCTTAACTTCCTCTGCGCCTGGCAGTTGTTCGAGCAGCACGCGATGGCCGGTGCTCGACTGCATTTCGTCAGCGTCGAAAAGTACCCGCTGAGCCGGCCAGACTTGCAACGAGCCCTGGCCTTGTGGCCGGAACTCAAGCCGTTCGCCGATCAATTGTTGGCGCAATACGTGGCGATTCATCAAGGCTTCCAGCGACTGGTTCTGGACAACGGTCGCGTCACCCTGACGCTGCTGATCGGCGATGCGCTGGAGCAATTGCCGCAACTGGATGCGCAGATTGATGCGTGGTTTCTCGACGGTTTTGCCCCGGCAAAAAACCCCGACATGTGGACCGCCGAACTGTTTGCTGAACTGGCAAGGTTAGCCGCGCCCGGCTCGACTATCAGCACCTTCACCAGCACCGGTTGGGTGCGCCGTTTGCTGAATGCCGCAGGTTTCAAGATGAAGCGCACGCCCGGCATCGGCCACAAATGGGAAATCCTGCGCGGCGTGTTTCTCGGCTGGCCCGAAGACGCCCCGACAGCCGCCGCCCCAAAACCCTGGTTTGCGCGCCCGACACCTTCAACCGGCGAACGTCATGCACTGGTGATCGGCGCAGGCCTGGCCGGTTGCGCCACCGCTGCCAGCCTGGCGGCGCGGGGTTGGCACGTCAGTTTGCTGGAGCGCCACGATGCGCTGGCGCAGGAAGCTTCGGGCAATCCACAGGGCGTGCTATACCTCAAGCTGTCGGCCCATGGCACAGCATTGTCACAGTTGATTGTCAGTGGTTTCGGTCACACCCGGCGCCTGCTGGAGCATTTGCAGCGCAGCGTCGACTGGGACGATTGCGGCGTGCTGCAACTGGCCTTCAACGCCAAGGAAGGAGAACGTCAGGCGCAATTGGCGCAAGCGTTTCCCGAAGATCTGCTGCACACACTCGATCGAGAGCACGCCGAAATTCGCGCGGGTATCGCGTTGCAATCCGGAGGCCTGTTTTACCCCGAAGGTGGTTGGGTGCATCCGCCAGCCCTGTGCGCATGGCAAGCCGCACATCCGAATATCCAGCTCCTGACCCATCACGAAGTACTGGAACTGCGTCGTGTCGAGGGGCAATGGCAAGCGTGGGATGGCAACACGTTGCTGGCCAACGCACCGGTGGTGGTGCTGGCCGGTGCTGCCGACATCAAGCGTTTCGACTTCAGCAGCGATTTGCCGCTCAAACGTATTCGCGGACAGATCACCCGCTTGCCCCAGACACCGGCAAGCCAGAGCCTGAGCACCGTGGTGTGCGCCGAGGGTTATGTTGCGCCGGCCCGCTTGGGTGAACACACCCTGGGTGCGAGTTTCGATTTCAACAACGACGACCTGACGCCCACCACCGCCGAGCATGCCGGCAACCTGCAGATGCTCGAAGAAATCTCGGTGGACCTGGTCGCTCGACTCGGCGCTGACGCCTTGCAACCCGAAGCACTTGAAGGTCGCGCGGCGTTTCGCTGCACCAGCCCGGATTACCTGCCGATTGTCGGCCCTTTAGCTGACCGTCAGGCCTTCGCCGACGCCTACATCGCCCTGAGCAAAGATGCCCGGCAAACGCCGGACATCCCTTGCCCATGGCTGGACGGCTTGTACGTCAACAGCGGCCACGGTTCGCGAGGACTGATCACCGCCCCGTTGTCAGGCGAGTTGCTGGCAGCCTGGCTCGACAACGAACCGCTGCCATTGCCCAGAGCCGTGGCCGAGGCATGTCATCCGAATCGCTTTGCCTTGCGGCGACTGATTCGGGGTAAATGAAGACTTAACTGTCCGTAAACCTGCAAATCCCCAGGTCCGCAATTTTCAAGGCGTCCTGGGTCAAGCGCTCGAAAACGGCGTTCTCCGCGGCCTCTTTCTCGTCTTTGATCATCGAAACCTGATTGAGATAGTCACCTGTCGCCAGACTCTCGGCTTTATCGAACACTGCTTTCATCTTTGCCGGGTAGGTTTCGTTAAGAGAATCGAATTGTCGCGGGTAGTTGCGGCTCAGGTAATCCGTCCAGAACGGCTGACGAATCAAAAACCTCATGAGTGCCGGTGTCAGTTCGGCGGCTTTAATTTTTTGCTCAGCAGTATCGAGCATGGCTTGCGTCACGCCGCTCAACGATGCATAGCGCATATGCTTGGGTTGCCCCGGTAACTGGAAGGTTTCTGCCAACCCGGTTCGAAAGGCAAGACTGACTTCCAGTGGATCTGCTTTGGGTTCCTTCGCAATCTGAGTCTGGGCAATCTGCTCCAATTGATCGAGTCGAAACAGACCACGTCCCAGTTTCAATAGCTGCGCCGCGCTGGCACGCGAGGAGTTGGCCGGGTTAATCACTTTGCCCACTTCCACTGCAACTTCCATATGGCTGAAGTTAAGTGCCGCCGAATCCGTGCAGTTGATGGGATTGGCCGCCAAGCCGAATAGCTGCTCGCGCATCGAGGTATCGGCCTGGGCAGCGTCCAGCACGCTCCAGACTCGCCGGGTCATGTCCTCGCGCACATGTTCGGTATCGGCGGTATCACCCAGTTCTGCCAGCAAGTGAAGCAAGCCGGCGGAGGCAGGATCATCCTTTATGGCAGTCCAGGAAGCGGTCCGTGCGGGCGACGTCCGCCCCTGCGGCAACCACAGCTCCCGTGCCCGCTGTTCGTTCAATCGCTCGATGTCATCTTCGAGAAAGCCCATACCGATCCCGACCCGGTCGCGATAGGCCTTGAGCTGAGTGCGAGTGGCGCTGGAAAGCGGGTTCTTGCGCAGATTAAGTGTTTCACTGAATCGCCGGTTACTGCTGAACAACCACTCCGGTAACACCTTGATTTCGTTTTCCCGCAGATCGACCCAGTCGAGATTGGGCAGGCGCGCAAGATTTTTCGGTAGCTCAGTGGCGCACGTGTCTCGCAGCGACAAGGAACGCAAATCAAATAGCTTGCCGACATCCAGCGTGGCGCCGAGACGTCGATTGGCGTTCAGATTCAAGGTTTCAAGCGTACGCATTTCGGACAACTGCTTCAGAGTCGCCTCGGTCAATTGCAGATCATTGCTCGCCAGGCTGAGGTGCTTGAGATTGGGCATCGATGAAAGCACATCAGGCAGCCGGGTCAGCTTGTTGTCGTTCATCTCTAACGACTCAAGCTTTTTGAATGACTTGAGGAAGTCGGAAACATCATTGTCCAGATCCATGTTTTTGAGTGACAACGACTGCACATGATCGAAGTTCAGCTCGACAGGGAGTGTTGGAAATTTGCCAGAGCGCATTCCGTCGAGCTTTAAACCCGGCACCAAAATGCCCTTGTCATTGCGCACGAAAGACCCGCGCCGCCAACTCTGCTCTATAAGATCAGACACCTGCCTGCGGCTATGTTGACGCTCGGCTTTTTCTGAAATCAAGCTCAGGCCAGCGTCATCCTTGCTCCAGACATCGAGCCCCACTCGCAACAATTTCAACGCCTGCTTTCGCTGGCTTACTTCTTTCGCTCGTGTGAGATGATCGCTGCCCACCCCGTCAAGGAACGTGCGAACCTCAGCGTCGGAAAACTGGGGATAAAGTTTTTTGACCTGGCGGACCAGCGCCCGGGGGTGAGTCGAGGCAGGCACGGGGTCATCGGCTTGTAGACAGTCGGCCGTCGAAACCGGTTCTTCGAACGCCGCGCCAGACAACGCCCGCCCGGCGCTGGCTCGATCCTCAAGCCCTTTGCCCACCAGATCATTACGCAAGCGCCAGCCTTGGATTTCATCGAGAGTGGTGATGCCCATGGCGGTGCGCTGATTTTGCGGAAGTGCACGCAGCGTGGCGTGATAGAGACTGTTTGATCCTGAAGCAGCAGCGCCAAGCGATTTACCGTCGCTGCCAAATGCTTCGTGGCCGGTTGTCGTGCTGACGATGATCCGCTTGAGCGTCGCATCTTCTTTACCGGTGCTGGCCGATAACGTACCGCTCACCGAGCCTTCACGCAGCTCCAGACGCAAGTCATCACTCCAGCCGCGCAGCCGGGGCAGTAATTTAATGGCCAGTTTTTGAGTGTCGGCCTCACCGATCTCGGGTAAGTACAAGCCCGCCAATGCCCTGTCCAGACGCAGATTGGCCAACGTTTGCCGGACCCGCTGCGCCAATCCCATGGCGACACGGCCACTGGAGCGCAGATGCAGACGTTCCACGCTGGTGGACTGCGCAATCAACTCTTCAGCCAGGCCAACAGGAAGCTGCGGAAAAACGCTGCGTATTTTTTGCACATCACTGACGCTGCTCTGGTCGTAGCGCCGATAGAGATGCTTGAACGCCGACCTGCGATCGGCCTTGACCGCCGCCCCGAGTTTTTTTGCCAGCTCTTTGCTTTCGGTACCGCTGGCAACCTTTCTTCCCAGTAACGCATCGACCTCATCTGGATAGAGGCCCGCCGCTACCGTTTCAAGTAGCTCACCCTTGCTCAGTTGCGCTTCAGTCACTTCGACACTCAACTCTTCATCGTGCACCAGTGTCGATGAAGGGTACATCGCCGTGATTGTGCGCTCGCCGTCGAGTACCTCGATGTAGCGGTCCGCCGGCCAACCGGGCAAGGACGGTAATGTGTGCAATTGCGTTGGCACGTGACCGGCACTTTTCCAGTTGCCGTTTTCCATGTCCGAAATGAAGTCACTGAGTTGCTGCTCAATTCGGAAACGCTCAATGCAGTCCTTCAACCGGGCGGGCAGCCCCCTGTTCTCTTCACCCAGTTGATTCAACTGACTGACCGAGGTATCGGAGATTTTGCGGATGTGTTCCAGTTGCCCTTCATCGAGTGCGGCGAGTCGTGGATCAATGCGTTTCAATCCATAAAGACCGCTGCTCCATTCCTGGGGATGCTCATCAGCAAAACGCCAACCACCCTCGCCATTATGTTCGACCACTGGTGAAAAGGCTTCGCTGCGGGCGGGATGCTTGACGCGCCATTTGCCCATGGCTGAATCAAATGCAATTTCATAAGTAAATCCGTCGATCCTGGCGAAACGCTGCGCGCCAACCCGGTAGATTCCCTCGGCATCAGCGGTTACATCCGCAGCCGTGGTTTGTCGGTACGGCTCCACATCCGACTTCCACAGCCTGGGTTTACCCGCCGCATTGTTGATGGCGATGAAGTGACTGAAAAAATCCGGATGCGCCGCGACAGTACGCCTGACCAGTGAACCGATGGCCTTGGTGCCGGCCGCAAACGCCACCATCATTGCAATGTTTTCTGCCACATTGAGCAGATGAGCCATCGCGCCGGCCTTGTCATCATGGCGCCAGTCTTCAATGCCATCGCAAACCTCACCCAATAGCTGTCCAACGGCGACGCCCATCATCAATTGCCCCAGCACGGGTACAAACAGCCCGGCAATATTGGCGATCAGCAGGCCTGTTTCTTCGTAACCCAGCAGGCGCTTCTGGCGAACTTCGGCGTCCACCTCCGATGTCGGCACGGCCAATATCAACGCATCGCTTTTCATCTTCGTAACGTGGCTTTGATAAAGGAAGCTGAACAGCGTCGTGGGAATGGCTGGCGTATCGATCTTCCAGTCCTCCTGCTGTGCGAGCGACTTGAAAAAATCGGCCCTGTTGCCTTCATCGATGTAACCAGCAAAAAAGTCAGCGTAAGCGCTGATTTTCAATTGCTGGATCAGGTGCCACTTGAACAGCGCGAAGGTGGTGTACTCAAAAATCGGCCGGTTGGGGTCGTTCGGCATGTACACCACGCACGCGTCCACGGGATGGTCCTTGAGCGAACGCTTTGAAAAGATGACCACGCCCCAAAGACAGGCACCGAACAGCTCAAACCCTTGCATCTGAACCGGTGCGGTTTCGTAAAGGATCGGCTTTACGCCCGCTGCCGTCCCGGCACCGCTGGTGAGCTCCAGCCCTTGAAGCATCTGAAACGCCGAATCACCAATGTGCCCTTTCAAGTACGCGGTGTGCGCATCAACCTTCAGGGCGCTCGCCTTGAGCCGGCGAATATCAAGATCAAGCGCGGCAGGTTTGAAGGTTGCCTCGAAATGAGTCTGGTAACTGCGCCCCAGATCCAGATCGCGGCAAACCTTGGCAAACGCCATGGGTGTCAAACGGGGCACGCCACCTGGCGTTGAGGTCACACGGACAACCCCGCCCGCAGGAAGGCCGTCATCCTCTGCTTCATCCTCGGTGAAGTTATGCATGGCAGCCTCCAACAGGCTGCGTCGGGCAATCACTTTCTGCCTGGCAACATCGTCAGGTTCTGTTGATCCGGGGCACCCACAATCGAAACCCGGTAGTTCAACGCGATCCTGTTCAACATCGAATACGACGTTGTATTTCTGCGTCAGCTCCTCTGTCAGTTCAACGCGGCAGAACTCATGCAACGGCTTCAGTCGATCAAGCGTCGGTTGGACTTTCAGCTGACAGGCTTGAAGCTCACGCATGGCGGCTGCAAATGCCACGATTTTTTCCGGTGTTGCATCGGTGAGCCACGCGGGAAGAGTCTTGTGAAGCGATTCGGCTATTTCCAGATCGCCGGTCATCTGCATGAGGGCAGCGAGCTTGTCCGTGGCGGTGAACGGCTTGATAGCCGCTGTATCAGGGGCCTGCAGTGGCATACGCAACGTTCCTTATTGCATACAAGAGAGCCTCTAACGTAATGCCTTCGTTGCTTGCTGAATAACTCAAAATCCAAAGGTTTTCAGCGGTTTAAACAGCAGCATTCTCAATGAATAATCTAACTATTTACCGCACAGGGCCCGACGTTTCAGGTTAAAGGCGCAAGCCTGCACATTCCCTCTTATTACTTATCGATCTAAAACTCCCAGGATCCCACCGGGTCAGTTTCTGAGTACCCGCCGTTTTGGCCGGGTATCGATAAACCCTCCCCAACGGAAAAACCGGTAAGGACTTTATGTGCGGATTAGCTGGCGAGTTACGCTTTGATCATCAACCTGCGGACCTCGCGGCCGTTGAACGAATCACCCATCACCTGGCCCCTCGCGGCCCGGATGCGTGGGGCTTCCACAGCCAGGGGCCGATTGCCCTGGGCCACCGTCGCCTGAAAATCATGGACCTGTCGGACGGCTCGGCGCAGCCGATGGTCGACAACCAGTTGGGCTTGTCCCTGGCCTTCAACGGCGCGATCTACAACTTCCCGGAACTGCGCACCGAGCTTGAAAGCCTCGGTTATGCCTTCTATTCCGGTGGTGACACCGAAGTGTTGCTCAAGGGTTATCACGCCTGGGGTGAAGCGCTGCTGCCGAAACTCAATGGCATGTTTGCCTTCGCCATTTGGGAGCGTGATGCCAAGCGTCTGTTCATCGCCCGTGACCGTCTCGGCGTGAAGCCGCTGTACCTGTCGCGCACCGGGCAGCGCCTGCGCTTCGCCTCGGCGTTGCCGGCGTTGCTCAAGGGCGGGGACATCAACCCGATCCTCGACCCGGTAGCGCTCAATCACTACCTGAATTTCCACGCGGTGGTTCCCGCCCCGCGCACCCTGCTGGCCGGCATCGAAAAACTGCCGCCCGCAACGTGGATGCGCATCGAAGCGGACGGCACCACCGAGCAGAAAACCTGGTGGACCCTGCCCTACGGCCCACACGCCGACGAGATGAATCTGACACTCGAAGACTGGCGCGACCGTGTACTCGACAGCACTCGCGACGCGGTAGCGATTCGTCAACGGGCCGCCGTGGACGTCGGCGTACTGCTTTCGGGCGGTGTCGATTCGAGCATGCTGGTGGGGCTGCTGCGTGAAGTCGGCGTGGAAAACCTGTCAACCTTCTCCATCGGGTTTCAGGATGCCGGTGGCGAGCGTGGCGATGAGTTCCAGTATTCGGACTTGATCGCCAAGCACTACAACACCCAGCACCACCAACTTCGCATCAATGAAAGCGAGATCATCGAGCAACTGCCCGCGGCGTTCCGCGCCATGAGCGAGCCGATGGTCAGCCATGACTGCATCGCCTTCTACCTGCTGTCCCGCGAAGTGGCCAAGCATTGCAAAGTGGTGCAGAGCGGCCAAGGTGCGGACGAATTGTTCGCCGGTTATCACTGGTATCCGCAAGTCGATGGCGCGGACGATCCGTATGCGGCCTACCGCGATGCGTTCTTCGACCGCAGCTACGAGGATTACGCCGCCACCGTGCAACCGAAATGGCTGACGGCGAATGACGCCGCCGGTGACTTCGTGAAGGAACATTTCGCACAGCCCGGCGCCGATGCAGCGGTGGACAAAGCCCTGCGTCTGGACAGCACGGTGATGCTGGTGGACGACCCGGTCAAACGCGTCGACAACATGACCATGGCCTGGGGCCTGGAAGCGCGGACGCCGTTCCTCGACTATCGCCTGGTGGAATTGTCAGCCCGGGTGCCCGGCAAATTCAAACTGCCGGATGGCGGCAAACAAGTGTTGAAAGAAGCTGCGCGACTGGTCATTCCGAGTGAAGTGATCGATCGCAAAAAAGGCTACTTCCCGGTCCCTGGCCTCAAGCATTTGCAGGGCGATACGCTGAACTGGGTGCGCGAACTGCTGCTTGATCCCAGTCAGGATCGCGGCCTGTTCAACCCGGCCATGCTCGACCGCCTGCTGACCGATCCGCAAGGCCAGTTGACCCCGTTGCGCGGCTCCAAGCTGTGGCAATTGGCGGCGCTCAACCTGTGGCTCAGTGAACAAGGAATATGATCGATGAAACCTCACGCCACGGCGTATAGCCAACGCTTGTTGCGCGGTCAGGCGCCCTCTTACGAACGCTTGCAGGCGCGCCTGGCCGAAGACGGCAGTGAACTGGGCGCGGCGCCGATTGCCGTGCATTGCGGCTGGGGCCGATTGCTCATCGGCCATACCTTTCCCGATCCGGCGAGCCTGGCCCAGGAGCTGCTCAACGAGCAGACCGGTGAGCGCGACATCGCCCTGTACGTTGCTGCACCGCAGCAAGTGCTGGGACTGGAGCCGGCGCAGCTGTTTCTCGACCCGTCCGACACCTTGCGTCTGTGGTTCAGCGATTACCGTCAGTCAACCCGGGTGTTTCGCGGCTTTCGTATTCGCCGGGCCCAAAGCGAGACTGACTGGCAGGCGATCAATCAGCTGTACCAGGCGCGCGGCATGTTGCCGATCGATGCGAATCTGCTGACCCCGCGACATCAAGGCGGCCCGGTGTATTGGCTGGCCGAAGATGAAGACAGCGGCGCGATCATCGGCAGCGTCATGGGCCTCAATCATCACAAGGCGTTCAATGATCCGGAAAACGGCAGTAGCCTGTGGTGCCTGGCGGTCGACCCGCACTGTTCGCGACCAGGCGTCGGTGAAGTGCTGGTGCGGCACTTGATCGAGCACTTCATGAGCCGTGGGCTGAGTTACCTGGACCTGTCGGTTTTGCACGACAACCGGCAGGCAAAAAACCTTTACGCCAAGCTCGGTTTTCGCAATTTGTCGACCTTCGCCATCAAGCGCAAGAACGGCATTAATCAGCCGCTGTTCCTTGGCCCTGGCCCCGAAGCGGAGTTCAACCCGTACGCGCGGATCATTGTCGAGGAAGCCCATCGACGCGGGATTGATGTGCACGTCGATGACGCCGACGCCGGGATGTTCACCCTCAGTCATGGTGGGCGCCGGGTGCGTTGCCGCGAATCCCTGAGCGACCTGACCAGCGCCATCAGCATGAGCCTGTGCCAGGACAAAAGCCTGACGCACAAAGTGCTCAAGGCCGCCGGTTTGAACCTGCCCTCGCAGCAACTGGCCGGCAACGCCGATGACAATCTGGCGTTTCTCGACGAACACGAGCGGGTGGTGGTCAAGCCATTGGATGGCGAACAGGGCCAAGGTGTCGCGGTCGATTTGCGGACCATCGAAGAGGTCCAGCAAGCCATCGAAGCCGCCCGCCAGTTCGATAGCCGCGTGCTGCTGGAAAGCTTCCACGAAGGTCTCGATCTGCGGATTGTGGTGATCGGTTTCGAAGTGGTCGCCGCAGCGATTCGACGGCCCGCCGAGGTGGTGGGCGATGGTCAGCATTCCATCGGTGCCTTGATCGAAGCGCAGAGCCGACGTCGGCAGGCAGCCACCAGCGGTGAAAGCAAAATCCCGCTGGACCACGAGACCGAGCGCACGTTGCACGCGGCGGGTTATGACTACAACAGCATTCTGCCGGCCGGTGAGCATCTGTTCGTACGGCGTACGGCGAATCTTCATACCGGCGGCGTTCTTGAAGATGTCACGGCGATTTTGCATCCGACCTTGGTCGATGCCGCCGTACGGGCAGCGCGGGCGCTGGATATTCCAATGGTCGGGCTCGACCTGATGGTGCCTGCCGCCGATCAACCGGAGTACGTGTTTATCGAAGCTAATGAACGCGCCGGGCTGGCCAACCATGAACCGCAGCCGACGGCAGAGCGGTTTGTGGATTTGTTGTTTCCGCACAGTCAGCCGGCCATTTCTTAATCATGTGGTGTCTGGGCTGACGCCATCGCTAGCAGGCTAGCTCCCACAGTTGACCGCGTTCCAACTGTGGGAGCTAGCCTGCTAGCGATGGCGGCCTGACAGGCAACAAAAATTCTTCCTCATCGAAACCATCGATGCGCTCAACTCATCAGGAGTTTCCATGACCAGCAAAATTCCAGAACCAGATCTCAACTACCTGCAAAAAGTCCTGCTGGAAATGCTCGCCATTCCCAGCCCGACCGGGTTTACCGACACCATCGTGCGTTACGTCGCCGAACGGCTTGAAGAGCTGGGCATCCCCTTTGAGATGACACGGCGCGGCACGATCCGCGCGACCCTCAAGGGCAAGAAAAACAGCCCGGACCGTGCGGTCTCCGCTCACCTCGACACCATCGGCGCAGCGGTTCGCGCGGTGAAAGACAACGGACGGCTGACCCTGGCCCCGGTCGGTTGCTGGTCCAGCCGTTTCGCCGAGGGCAGTCGCGTCAGCCTGTTCACCGACAATGGTGTGATTCGCGGCAGCGTGTTGCCGCTGATGGCTTCCGGGCACGCGTTCAACACTGCCGTGGATGAAATGCCGATCAGCTGGGATCACGTCGAATTGCGTCTGGACGCGTACTGCGCCACCCGCGCCGACTGCGATTCCCTGGGGATCAGCGTGGGCGATTTCGTCGCCTTCGACCCGTTGCCGGAGTTCACTGAAAGCGGCCACATCAGCGCCCGTCACCTCGACGACAAGGCCGGCGTCGCGGCGCTGTTGGCGGCGATGAAAGCGATCGTCGACAGCGGTGAAGAGTTGATGATCGATTGTCATCCGCTGTTCACCATCACCGAGGAAACCGGCAGCGGCGCGGCGGCGGCCTTGCCTTGGGACGTCAGCGAATTCGTCGGTATCGACATCGCACCGGTTGCGCCCGGCCAGCATTCCAGTGAACACGCGGTGAGCGTGGCGATGCAGGATTCCGGCGGGCCTTACGACTATCACCTGTCGCGGCATCTGCTGCGACTGGCCAGTGAAAACGAGTTGCCGGTGCGCCGCGATCTGTTTCGCTATTACTTCAGCGATGCGCATTCGGCGGTCACCGCCGGGCACGACATTCGCACCGCCCTGCTCGCCTTCGGCTGCGATGCCACTCACGGTTACGAGCGTACGCACATCGACAGCCTGGCGGCTTTGAGCCGTCTGCTCGGCGCCTACATTCTGAGCCCGCCGGTATTTGCCAGTGATGCGCAGCCGGCGAAGGGCTCGCTGGACCGGTTCAGTCATCAGATCGAGCATGACACGCAGATGGAAAGCGATACGCGGGTGCCGTCGGTAGATAGCCTGGTTGGGCAGCGCTCGGATAGCTGACCCTGGCTTTTTCATCGTCTGAGGGATCGCCTTCGCGGGCAAGCCTCGCTCCTACAGGTTTGGCGTATCAACACATAACTGTAGGAGCGAGGCTTGCCCGCGAAGGCGTCAGATCAGGCAACACATCAGGTCCGGGCTAGCCGCAACCGATCATTCGCCGTAGCATCGCGCCATTGTTTACCCGAGGTGCCTATGCTGATTCCCTACGACCAACTTGAAGTCGACACCCTGACCCGCCTGATCGAGGATTTCGTGACCCGCGACGGTACGGACAATGGTGACGACACGCCGCTGGAAACCCGCGTTTTGCGTGTTCGCCAGGCATTGACCAAGGGGCAGGCGCTGATTGTTTTCGATCCGGACAGCGAGCAATGCCAGTTGATGCTCAAGCACGATGTACCCAAGCACCTGTTCGACTGAAGCGCTCAGCGACCTTTGGTTTTGGCCAGTTTGATCTGGATGCGATCGTAGACCTCGGCCCGATGCACATTGACGTTTTGTGGCGCTTCGACGCCGAAGCGCACGCTGCCTCCGTTGACGGCGATGATGCGCACTGAAATGTTGTCACCAATGGAAATCATCTCGCCCACAACGCGACTGAGTACAAGCATGGCATTCATCCTTCAGGGTTACCGGTCCTTGAAGATGCCCGTCGCACAGCCGCTCTTCAATGCAACGACGGCAAATCAGTCTCGCCCTACAGCGCTGGACGATCCTCCCTTACGGAAACGTCCGACAAATCCTTTGAGTGCTGCTTCAGGACGCGGAGAAACGCGGGCCGAACAGAATCACGCTGGCCCCAATCACGCACAGCGCCACGCCCAGCCAGTCCGAGCCCAAGGGGCGAATCCTCTCGACCACCGCCAGCCATCCGATCGACGCGACGATGTAAATGCCGCCATAGGCGGCATAGGCGCGACCGGCGTAAGTCGCCTCGACACGGGTCAGCAATAGCGCGAACAATGTCAGGCTGAGCAGCGCCGGCACCACCCACCAAACGCTTTTACCTTGACGCAGCCACATCCAGAAGGCGAAACAGCCGGCGATTTCGAACAGCGCCGCGAGGAAAAACCACAGGTAATTGAGCATGCAGATGTCTCGTGAGGATGGCCGGTTGCGGCCACCCTAACGACGGTGTTGCGCACGGGCAAGTTCAGCCTGCGTTTTGTTTGGCCTTGGCGCGCATTTTGTCGGCCATGGTGGTCATTTCGTTGTAGAGCAGTTGCGGGTTTTTCTGCTTGAGCGCCCAGGCCATGCGACCCTGTTCGTGGGGCAGGATCATGAATTCACCGGCGGCGACGTGCTCATAGATGTAATCGGCAATGTCGGTCGCGGTGATCGGCGAGCTTTCGAGCAATTTGCCGACCTGGGCTTTCATGGCCGGGGTCGGGCCGCGGAAGGAGTCCAGCAAGTTGGTCTGGAAGAACGACGGGCAAACCACGTGCACGCCCACTTCCTGCTGCGCCAGTTCGACCAGCAGGCTTTCGGACAACGCCACCACGCCGGCCTTGGCCACGTTGTAGTTGCTCATGGCCGGGCCTTGCATCAGGGCGGCCATCGACGCGATGTTGATGATCTTGCCTTTGCTTTTTTCCAGCAGCGGCAGGAAGGCCTTGCAGCCCTTGACCACGCCCATCAGGTTGATCGCGATCTGCCAGTCCCAGTCTTCCAGGGACAGTTCACTGAAGAACCCGCCCGAGGCCACGCCAGCGTTATTTACGATGACATCGATGCCGCCAAGTTTCTCTTCGCACGCTTGGGCGAAGGCCGTCAGCTGACTGTAATCGCGTACATCGCAACGCTGGATAAAACCGTCGCCGCCCGCGTCACGAACCAGTTTCAGGGTTTCCTGCAGACCGGGCTCACTGACATCCGACAAGGCCAGCTGCCAGCCTTCACGCGCCCAGCGCAGCGCGATTTCGCGACCCAGGCCTGAGCCCGCGCCAGTGATCATCATGCGATTTTGCATAGCAAACAGCCTTGTTGTTCCGGGGAAGATGCGCCGAGTGTAGCGAAGGACATTGCGCGACCCACGCTCCATCAGATTGCTGAATGGTCCGAGCAAACCGCGGGCGGGCCTCAATCAACTAACGCTGCAAAAACGAAATAAGGCTTTCTTCGAAAAACATTAAAAAAACTTGGAATTTTCTGACACTCGCGAGAGTCGGATTTTGTAAGCAGCTCGAGATTATTACAGTCCGGCTGACAGTTAAAAGCTAGGTCATTCCAGAACACTTCCAACAAGGAAATAGACATGGGCACAATTCTTATCGTAATTCTGATTCTCCTGCTGGTAGGTGGTTTGCCGGTCTTTCCACACTCAAGAAGTTGGGGTTATGGCCCGTCGGGTATCATCGGCGTGGTGTTGGTGGTGCTGTTGATTCTGCTGTTACTTGGCAAGATATAAAAATCCAGGTCAAAAAAAGAGGCCCTTGAAAAAGGGCCTCTTTTTTATTGCGCCGAAAACTTAGTCCGGCTTGCCGTCAACCACACCGGCGGTGTTGTCGATCAGGCTTTTGGTGGCCGTCTGGATGAACGACTCAAGCTTTTGCTTCAGCGCCGCTTCGTCAGTCGACGCCGGGATCACTTCACCTTTCGAATTGGCACCCAATTCGTACTGGTACAGCTTGGGCGGCATTTCCTTAGGCAGCACCAACACGCGATCGGCGGTCAGCAACGCTACGGTTTGATCGCTGCCCGATGGCTTGATCACGCCGAAGCCCTTGTCGCCTTCCGGCAGGTTCAGCAAGTCACGACCCCAGCACTGGTGAATCACTTCGCCACCGATTCGCCCCATGATGGTCGGCACGATGTCGATCTGAGTGCCCACGGTGTGGTCAACCTGACCGAATTTGTCCTGCACGCCCGGCCCGATCAGCAGCATCGGCACGTTGAAACGGCCCAGGTCCATCTCGGTGATCTGCTGCTCGTTGCCGAAACCATGGTCGCCGACCACCACGAACAGGGTTTCATTGAAGTACGGCTCTTTACGCGCCTTCTCGAAGAACTGACCCAGCGCCCAGTCGGAGTAACGCATAGCGGTCAAATGTTCGTTGAGGCTGCCACGGTCGGTCACGCGCTCGACCGGCAAAGGCGTCGGCAAGGCGTACGGCGTGTGGTTGGACAGGGTTTGCAGCAAGGCATAGAACGGTTTTTTGTCCTTGCCATCGCGGGCTTTCAACTCTTCCAGGCCACGGTTGAACATGTCCTGGTCGGACACGCCCCAGGTCGGGTCGGAGAACACCGGGTTAACGAAGTCATTACGCCCGATGAAGTTGGTCATGCCCTGGTTGCTGAAGAAGCCCGACTGGTTGTCCCAGGCGAAGTCACCGTTGTAGACGTACACATCGTCGTAGTCACGGGCGCTGAGCAACTGCGGCAGGCCGGACAGTTTGTGACTGCCTTCCGGGGTCTGCATCAGGTATTCGAAACCTGGCAGGTTCGGAAAGCAGGCCATGGTGGCAAACATGCCCTGGTGGGTGTGGGTGCCGTTGGAGAAGAAGCGGTCGAACAGCAGACCTTCTTTCGACAGTTTGTCGAAGTACGGCGTGACGTTCCCCGGACGACCCAGTGCGCCCACCGAATGACCGGCGAAGCTTTCCATCAGGATCACAACCACGTTCTTGATCGGCAGGGTCTTGTCAGCGGCCGGGGAGTAGTTACGACGCACGGCCGCGGTTTCGCCATCCACCAGTTTGTCGCTAGGGGTCAGCAACATGTCGCGGACGGTCTGCTGAGCCAGGGGCTGTTCCAGCGTGGATTTCCAGATGTTGTCGCGATCTTCGGACATCCGGCTCTTGGCCGCCGCGATCAGCGACAGTGTGCCGTTGAGGCCCAACTGGTTGGCGAAGTTCGAGTCGGTGGTGTAGACGTCACCCCAACGCATTGGCGGGCCCTGACGCAGAGTGCCACGAGCAGCGACTACGCAGACCAGCAGGCAGACCACAAATACGACGCCTCGCGCATACCACGGGGCGATCTGGCGCGTGCCGATGCTGCCGCCGCTGAACGGACCGCGTGGACGGGTCGCACGGTCCGCGCCCTTGAACGCGAGGGTCAGGATCAACGTACCGAAAGCCCAGGCCAGCAGGTAACGAACCACAGGAAAACCGTACCAGAGCATGCTCATCACGGTTTTCGGGTCTTCCTTCACGTACTGGAAGACCAGGCCGTTGAGGCGCTGGTGGAACTCGCGGTAGAAATCCATCTCCATCAGGCCGAGGAACAGCGCGATGCTCGAGGCAATGGTCAGCCAGAAGCGGAAGAACCCGCGAGCGGCCATGGCCCGGGCACTGAACAGTGCCAGTATCAGCGGAATGCTGAGGTAGACCACCAGGCGCAGGTCGAAACGCAGGCCATTGGCGAACGCCTCAAAAAAGGTCGAGGCCGGTGTATCGAGGATCATTTCGCGGTTATAGACCAGCAGCGCGACGCGCAGCAGGCTGAACATGACCATCATGACCAAGGCGCACAGCAGCGTGTAGGCCAGATGCGATTTGACGGTCGGTTGCAGCAGGCGACTAGAAGCTCGCTGCTGATTCAGGGCGTCCGGGATTGCCATGTCGTTTTAGGACCCATTGGAAGTTGAAGTTTCAAAAATAAAGCGGCGCCCTGCCCTCTGTTGGCCAGTTCTCGGCCCCGGGGCTTGCGCGGTGCGCAAATGTTGCACGATCAACCGCAGCATTGCCATTGATTAGTGCCCGGAATGTTGACGCGGGCGAATTGTCTTGGAGGCATTGTGAAAATTTCGTGCAACGCATATCCGGAAACAAAATAAACCCCCACCCCTCATAGAAAACGCAAACGCCCCGAAAGGTCGGGGCGTTTTATGGAACAGCGCGCGGTTACTTCTCGGCGCGTTCTTTCAGGGCCTTCAGGGTGTTGAACGGCGCATCGACCACGAACTTGTTGGCGACCATCGATGGGATACTGCCGCCTGGCTCGGTGTGCACCTGGTAGGTCACTTCAATCTGGTCGCCCTTGGGGACGAACTTCCAGAAACCGTCGACCTTGGTGACACGCACGAATCCCTTTTCCTCAGGGATGTACTTCGGCACGCCTTCGAGCTTGCGTGTCAGGCTGCCATCGGCGCCTTCGGTGGTGGTGATATGCAGCACCGAATCACGCGGGGTCACCGGCCACGGGGTATTGAATTGAGTGTAGGTCCAGCTCTGATCGCCTTCGTGCTTGAGCAGTTTCTGGGTCTTGCACTCGTGAATCCAGGTGCAGGCGCCTGCCACGTCTTCCTGCAGCGCACGCAATTTGGCCATGGTGGTCTTCATCAGGGTGACGCCCTGGTAGGCCTTGTAGTCGGAACCGGCCACTTCACTCAGGGACACCTTGATGCCGTCTTCATTCTTGGCCACTTTCCAGTCTTCAGCCTGCGCGGCCGTGGTGGCCAGCAACACGGTCAAACCACACAGCACAGCCATACGATGCAGCGAACCCATAGTCTTATTCCTTATTGTTGAAGTTCCGTTCGTGAACACATCATGCAGCCGTCATTTGCTCCCACCATCCGAGCAACTTGATCGCTTCGTCACTGCTGCTTCCGCAGACTTCGACGTCGGCCCCAAACGCCGAACACACGGCAGGACGTTTCGGATCGCCGAAAATACTGCACAGGTTATCGACAGACAGTTGTAGGCAACGTTCGCCAGCGGCTTTGCCATTGGGCATGCCGGGAATCGGTGAACTGATGGAAGGGGCAATGCAACAGGCGCCACAGCCTTCACGGCATTTCATGACGACAAGCTCCTCGCGACGGGCGATGTGTTAATAGACGGGGCACAGAGTAACCGCTAAAACAGTTGTTTAAAATTACCTGGGCCGGGGTTTTTGCGCTCAAACGGATGTGACTGAACAGTCTCCGACAAAGTGTCTGGCCAGCAGGTCACAGATGGGAAGGAATTACCGCTTGAACTCGAATTCCAGCGCCGCGCCTTCGACTTCACGGCGCTCTTCGTTTCGCAGTTGCAACTGCATTTCGTTGCTGATCAGCCTTCCGTTGAGCTGAAACGGCGCGCTCTTGTCACCGAACATTTGTGGCAACACAGCGTCGCGCTTGGGCAATGGGACCGTACCGACCGGTTTTAGCTCCTCCGCCATGTCCTGGGGCAGGCTCAAATCCAGGTCGGCCGAAGGAAGCTTGGTTTTCACGACGTCACTGGCGGGTTTGGACTTGGAGGCAATTGGCGGTCGTTTTTTCACCACTGCCGCTTTCTTTTTTACCGGCGAGGCGTTCTTTTTGACCACAGCGGTTTTCTTGACGGGCGCTGGTTTTTTTGAGGTTTCGCTGGTGGCTGCCGGTTTTTCCTGTGTCGAAGCCGCCATGACGCCTTGGGCATGAACGGTCATGAAGAGACAAATCGATAGGCAGGCGGCAGGAAAAATCGGTTTCATGGACCCAACGACGCTAACGGCAGAGGGCCATATGCTCCCCTGTTGTACGCAGCCTGACAAGTACGTGTACGAAACGACCGGCGCTCTTGTCAGAAACCGCTGGCCGTTTCCTGGCAAAGCTGCGTTGCCAACATCCCCAGCGTCATCAATGCGCGCTCGGCTTCACGGTTCCAGGGCGTGCCGCAGTTCAGGCGAATGCAGTGATTGAACTGCTCGGTGTTACTGAAAATCAGACCCGGCGCGATGCTGATGCCCTGCTGCAATGCACGTACATGCAGTTCCTGAGTGTTGACCCTGCCGGGCAAACTGACCCACAGAATGAAGCCGCCCGTGGGCCGGGTCATCTGCGTGCCTTCCGGGAAATGCTGCTGCACGGCCAATTGGAAGGCGCTGAGGTTCTTGCGGTATTCCTGACGGATGTAGCGCAAGTGACGGTCGTAACCGCCATTCTCCAGGTAGGCGGCGATACCCATTTGCGTGACGCTGCACGCCGAATGCGTACTGAACGTCTGCAAACGCTGAATCTCTTGCTGGTATTTTCCGGCGATCATCCAGCCAATCCGCACACCCGGTGACAGGGTCTTGGAGAAGCTCGAGCAATAGATCACTCGATCCAGCCGGTCGTAGGCTTTAAGTGATTTGGTCCGGCCTTGTTCGAACATCAACTCGCCGTAGATATCGTCTTCAACAATCTGGATATCGAAATCCGAGGCCAGGCGCAGCAGTTGTTTCTGCCGCTCTTCGGGCATGGTGCCGCCCAGCGGATTACTCAGACGAGTGGTCAGCACCAGTGCCTTGATCGACCACTGGTTGGCCGCCAATTGCAGGGCTTCGAGGCTCATGCCGGTCGCCGGGTCGCTGGGGATCTCGATGACTTTGAGGCCCAGCAGGTCGGCCAGTTGCAGCAACCCATAATAAGTCGGCGACTCGGCGGCGATCAGGTCGCCCGGCCGGGTCAGCACACGAAGAGACATCTGCAACGCATCGACGCAGCCGTGGGTGATCACCACTTCGGACGGATCAACCACCACGCCGGCATCACGCATGCGGATCGCCACCTGTCGGCGCAACGGTTCGAAACCGGGGCTGAACATGTAGCTGAAGGCACGCGGGCTATGGAAACGGGTGACCTTGGCCAATTGCTGATGCAAGGCGCGGACCGGCAGATAGTCGACGCTCGGTACCGCTGCGCCCAAGGGAAAAACGCCCTCGCGGCGGGATTCGACCAACACTTGCTGAATAATGCTGCTGCGGGTGACCAGGCCTGGCCGTTCGACCCGGGCGATGTCCGGCGTTGGCGCCGTCAGGGCCGGCGTCTGGTGCACGTAGTAACCCGACTGCGGCCGGGCACGGATCAGCCCTTGATCCTCGAGATTGGCGTAGGCCTGCAAAACGGTCGCGTGGCTGACGTTGAGCTGCGAGCTCATCTTGCGCACCGAAGGCACGCGTTCCCCCGGTTGATAGACACCACGGCGGATGTCTTCGGCCAGTTGCTGAGCAATACGTTGATAGAGCAAGAGATTGGTCATGACGCAGCACTCGATTTCACGGGCATTTTATTCTTGTGTGAAACAATACCGGAACAGTTTAGAAGTGTACTGGGACAGTTGCCACAATAGTCGACCGTACAGTGCAGTGTCAGCAAAAACTGTACTGCTTTTATTGGCATGGCGAGAGGCAATTGGCAGGCACAAAAAAACCCGGCGCTGTCGGTCAGGCCGGGTTTGTAGGAGCCGGCTTGCTGCGGGCGGCGTTCCGACGATGGCATCACTGCGGTTCATTTGAAACCCCGCGTTGATGCTATCGCCAGCAAGCCGGCTCCTACGGAATGCGTGGCTTCACCAGGAGGCGCCCATTAGCGGGCGGCGCCGAGCTGGCCTTTTTCGTCGGAGAACACAATTTCCACCCGACGGTTCTGCGCGCGACCACGCTCGGAAGCGTTCACGTCCACCGGGTATTCATCGCCGTAGCCTTCGACTTTGATCCGTTTGTCGTCGATACCCAGGTCCATCAGCACGTCCGCCACCGATTGTGCACGGTCACGGGACAGCTTGAGGTTGTCCTGCTTGCCGCCGGTGCTGTCGGTGTAGCCCTCGATGCGGACTACGCGCTTGGGATTGAGCTGCAGGAACTGCACGATTTTCAGCACCACGCGGTTCGCCGAATTCTTCAGCTCCGCTTCGCCGGTGTCGAACAGCACATCGCCCAGGGTCATCACCAAACCTCGGTCGGTCTGCGTGGTCGCCAGGGCAACGATCTGTTCTTCGAGCCATTTGCCCTGCTGCTGAACACTGAGCAACTTGGACTCGCGCAGGGCCAGTTGCAGGCGCTGACGCTCCAGTTCGAGCTTCGCCGCGCGCTCTTCGTTGAGCACCTGATTGGTATGCTCACGTGCGATCTCACTGTAGCGCTGGCTCAGGTAAGCGTAATGCACCACGTCCGAGCCGCTGCCCCAATAGCTGGAAAGACGATCGGCGCGGGCCAGGGATTCGCCGGCACGGATCACGTCCTTGGGCGCGATTCGCAGCACGTTGGAGTCTTCCTTGACCTTCTGGAACTCACTGCCGGCCTGCTGCAACACGGTCTCGCTGTGTTGGCCGGCGCAGCCGTAAAGGCTT
Source organism: Pseudomonas sp. RT6P73 (assembly GCF_054897715.1). Taxonomy (NCBI): domain Bacteria; kingdom Pseudomonadati; phylum Pseudomonadota; class Gammaproteobacteria; order Pseudomonadales; family Pseudomonadaceae; genus Pseudomonas; species Pseudomonas sp. RT6P73. The sequence continues at coordinate 4,026,057 of NZ_JBUBUV010000002.1, forward strand.
GCGCAACCTGCCAGGATCAAACCGCCAAGTGCTTTGGACTTGAAGCTCATTGGGCATCTCCCAGTTGCTTGCGCAGGCGAGTGATACGGGTGTTGAGCACATTCAGCTGCTCCTCGCTCTTGAGGGTCAGCACCTTGGCTTCGGCCAGGCGCGCGTCCAGTTCGGCTTGTTCAGCACGCATGCGCGCATGCTTGTAGGACTGATCCGTCATGTCGCCCTGGGCACGGGAAAACTTGTCTTCGGCCAGTTTCATTTCCGGCACGTCTTCGGCGGTGGCACCCACGGCTTTGGCTTGCACGAGTGCCTGCTCGGTCAGGCGTATTTGTTCATTCGGCGCCGGATCGGCTGCACAACCCGCCAGAGCCAGAACGGCCAGGGCAGCGAAAAGAGGTCGAATACTCACTAAAAATCCCTACTGTTTTGGGGTACTGGCGGGTTGTTGCGGCTGCTGCTGTTGCTGCGCTTTCCAGCGCTCGATATTGCGTTGCAGCACGGCTTCCGTCAGTCCGGACGCGGGCAATTCTGTCATCTTTTTGGCCAGCTGTCCGCGCAACCACGGATCGTTGCAGGCGGAGTTATGGGAAACCGCGAGGAACAGGCCGGGTTTGTCGACCGGTTGGGGGCGAGCGATCAGGTCGTTGGCCATGCTCAGGGTTTGCGCGGCGGCCATGCCCGAGTAGCGTCCCGCGAGGACAAATTCCACCTCGCCCAGCAGCAATTTCTGAAAGGCCTGAGTCAGATTCGGAGTACGCAGGAGGGTCAATTGCTGCTCGGCGAAAGTGCCGAATGCCTGGGTCATTCGAGACTTTTCCGACACGGCACCGGGATGACCGTGAAGGTCTTGCGCTTCGTTGTAGACCAATGCCGAGTCTTTTCGAGTCCAGACCAGATAGTCATTTTCCAGCAGCGGCGGATGGATGTAATCCAGGGTGTCCAGTTCGCTGACTGTCAACGGCGCATCAGCCAGCATGTCCATGCGTCCGCTGCGTACCTCGTCCAGAGCCTGGGAGCGCTTGCCGGCGTAAAGCAATTCGACCTTGATACCCAACTCCCCTGCCACGTGTTGCAACAGGTCAGCACTGGCGCCGATCAAATACTTGGGGTTTTGCGGGTCTTGCCACAAGTACGGCGGCGCGTCAGGGCTGCCGGTCACCACCAGGCGTTCGCACTTGCCGGCAGCCACGGCCAATGCCGGCAGCACCGTCAGCCCCAGCAGTAATGACCAGCCACACACGCGGCGCAAATCCATGGCGATACTCTCCCACCCAAATCCGGAACAAAAAAAAGCCCGACCAAAAGGTCGGGCTCTTTATAAGTCAAGCGACTGGATTAGACCAGCTTCTCGAACTCGGGGATTGCTTCGAACAGGTCTGCCACCAGGCCGTAATCGGCCACCTGGAAGATCGGCGCTTCTTCATCCTTGTTGATCGCAACGATCACTTTGGAGTCTTTCATGCCGGCCAGGTGCTGGATCGCGCCGGAGATACCGACGGCGATGTACAGCTGTGGAGCAACGATCTTGCCGGTCTGACCGACCTGCATGTCGTTGGGTACAAAACCTGCATCGACCGCGGCGCGGGAAGCACCGACGGCAGCGCCCAGCTTGTCGGCCAGGGCGTACAGGTGTTTGAAGTTGTCGCCGTTCTGCATGCCGCGACCGCCGGAAACGACGATTTTGGCAGCGGTCAGTTCCGGACGATCGGACTTGGCCAGTTCTTCGCCAACGAAGCTCGAAATGCCAGCGTCGTGAGCAGCAGCAACCGCTTCAACAGCGGCCGAACCACCCTCGGCAGCAACCGGGTCGAAACCGGTGGCACGCACGGTGATCACTTTGACCGCAGCGTTCGATTGAACGGTAGCGATCGCGTTACCGGCATAGATCGGGCGCTTGAAGGTGTCAGCGCTTTCGACCGAGATGATCTCGGAGATCTGGTCAACGTCCAGCTGAGCGGCAACGCGCGGCAGGATGTTTTTGCCATTGGAGGTTGCAGCCGCCAGAACGTGGCTGTAGCCCTTGCCCAACTCAGCTACCAGCGGCGCTACGTTTTCCGGCAGTTGGTGAGCGTAGGCGGCGTTGTCGGCCACCAGCACTTTAGCCACGCCAGCGATTTTCGCAGCGGCTTCAGCCACGGCGCCAACGCCCTGGCCGGCAACCAGAACGTGGATGTCACCGCCGATTTTGGCGGCAGCAGCCACGGTGTTCAGTGTGGCCGGGGCCACTACTTTGTTGTCGTGTTCAGCAATAACCAAGATAGTCATTTAGATTACCTTCGCTTCGTTTTTCAGTTTCTCGACCAGTTCAGCCACCGACTTGACCTTGATACCCGCGCTGCGTGCAGCAGGCGCTTCGACTTTCACGGTCTTGTTGGTGGAGGCGGTGGAAACGCCCAAAGCGTCCGGAGTCAGCACTTCGAGAGGCTTCTTCTTGGCTTTCATGATATTTGGCAGGGACGCGTAGCGCGGCTCGTTCAAACGCAGGTCGGTGGTGACGATGGCCGGCAGTTTCAGGGAAACCGTCTGCGCGCCGCCGTCGACTTCGCGAGTCACGGCAACGCTGTCGCCGCTGATTTCGACTTTGGACGCGAAAGTGCCCTGACCGTAGCCGCTCAACGCAGCGAGCATCTGGCCAGTCTGGTTGTTGTCGCTGTCGATGGCTTGTTTGCCAAGGATTACCAGCTGAGGCTGTTCCTTGTCGACAACAGCTTTCAACAGCTTGGCAACGGCCAGAGATGTCAGGTCTTCGGCGGATTCAACGAGGATGGCGCGGTCAGCACCCAGAGCCAGCGCGGTGCGCAGTTGCTCTTGAGCGGTGGTCGGGCCGATGGAGACGACGACGATTTCAGTCGCAACGCCTTTCTCTTTCAGGCGTACGGCTTCTTCCACTGCGATTTCGCAGAATGGGTTCATCGACATCTTGACGTTGGCGAGGTCTACGCCGGAATTGTCCGCCTTGACGCGAACCTTGACGTTGTAATCCACAACGCGTTTGACAGCTACAAGAACCTTCATGGATTCCTCGTTACTCTCCGGTGAAAAGAAAGTCGCCTAGGCGAACCTGGCGGTTTGATGCTCATCGGCGCAAGGGCACCTCTAAAAACGCTGGCAGGTGTATCGGGTGAACCTTGCTCACGAGGCGTGATGACCGTTCGTCAGTGGTGACCGACAAGTCATTCATTATCGCGGCGTGTAAACTGCGCGCCAAACCTGCGCAGCAAATCACCTAGTACTGCCATCGCCCTGTCTTTAGAGGTGCTCTTGATACCAACAGTCAGCCTACGGCGAGCGCAAAACCGACCGTATCTTGACCGGAACGCCTATTCCGGTCAATACGGCAAAATAGCCGTTCATAAGCCGCGTGACTTTGATTTCTCTGGCTTTGAGCCAATTCAAACAAACGTTTGTATTGGACGCTAGGAGTGGTGTAGATATAATGCGCCACCCAGAGAGAAAGGTGGTCTATCGATTGTCCTGTTCCGCGCATTGCGCAGGAATTCATGGATGCGACACCAAACCTCCAATTAGAAAAAAAACTGTTGAGCCTTGAGTAGGAGATAACCTGTGGAACGCGAATACATGGAATTCGACGTGGTCATCGTCGGTGCCGGCCCCGCGGGTCTTTCCGCCGCCTGCCGCTTGAAGCAGAAGGCCGCTGAAGCCGGTAAGGAAATCAGCGTCTGCGTGGTCGAAAAAGGCTCCGAAGTCGGCGCACACATCCTGTCCGGCGCGATCTTCGAACCCCGCGCCCTGAACGAATTGTTCCCGGACTGGAAGGAACTCGGCGCCCCGCTGAACACGCCGGTTACCCGCGATGACATCTTCGTACTGAAAAACGCCGACAGCGCGCAAAAAATTCCTGACTTCTTTGTGCCCAAGACCATGCACAACGATGGCAACTACATCATCTCCCTGGGCAACCTGTGCCGCTGGCTGGCCCAGCAGGCCGAAAACCTGGGCGTAGAAATCTACCCGGGCTTTGCCGCCCAGGAAGCGCTGTTCGACGAGAACGGCGTGGTTCGCGGGATCATCACCGGCGATCTGGGCGTGGACCGCGAAGGTCACCCGAAAGAAGGCCTGTACACCCCTGGCATGGAACTGCGAGGCAAGTACACGCTGTTCGCCGAAGGTTGCCGCGGCCATATCGGCAAGCAGCTGATCAAGCGCTTCAACCTCGACAGCGAAGCCGACGCCCAGCACTACGGCATCGGCCTGAAAGAAATCTGGGAAGTCGACCCGGCCAAGCATCAGCCAGGCCTGGTGGTCCACACCGCCGGTTGGCCGATGGACATTATGGGCACCGAGAACACCGGCGGCTCGTTCCTCTATCACCTGGAAAACAACCAGGTTGTAGTCGGTCTGATCGTCGATCTTTCCTACAGCAACACGTACCTGTCGCCGTTCGATGAGTTCCAGCGCCTCAAGCATCACCCGGTGCTCAAGCAGTACCTGGAAGGCGGCAAGCGCATCAGCTACGGCGCTCGCGCCATCTGCAAAGGCGGCCTGAACTCGCTGCCGAAAATGGTCTTCAAGGGCGGCGCGCTGATCGGTTGCGACCTCGGCACCCTGAACTTTGCCAAGATCAAAGGCAGCCACACTGCGATGAAGTCCGGCATGCTCGCCGCTGAATCCGTGGCCGAGGCGCTGTTCGCTGAAAAGGACGGCACCGAAGAGCTGACCACTTACGTCGACGCGTTCAAGAAGAGCTGGCTCTACGACGAACTGTTCGCCAGCCGCAACTTCGGCCCGGCGATCCACAAGTTCGGCGCCATCGTCGGCGGCGGTTTCAACTGGCTGGACCAGAACATCTTCGGCGGCAAACTGCCGTTCACCTTGCACGACAACAAGCCGGACTACGCGTGCCTCAAGCTCGCGGCCGACTGCAAGAAGATCGACTACCCGAAACCGGACGGCAAGATCAGCTTCGACAAACTCAGCTCGGTGTTCATTTCTGGTACCAACCATGAAGAAGAACAGCCGTGCCACCTGAAGCTGACCGATCCGAGCATTCCGATCGCCAAGAACCTGCCGATGTACGATGAGCCTGCCCAGCGTTACTGCCCGGCCGGCGTGTACGAAGTAGTGACCAAGGAAGACGGCGAGAAGCGCTTCCAGATCAACGCCCAGAACTGCGTTCACTGCAAGACCTGCGACATCAAGGACCCTGCACAGAACATCACGTGGGTGGCACCGGAAGGTGCTGGCGGCCCGACTTACCCGAACATGTAAGCCGAACGCCTGAACATCGAGGCTCCCGAAACGGGGGCCTTTTTGTTGCATGCATTTCCCGCCAACAACACAAAAACCTGTGGGAGCGGGCTTGCCCGCGATTGCGGTGTGTCAGTCGACTTCAATGCTGGATGAGAAACCGTCATCGCGGGCAAGCCCGCTCCCACAGGATATATCGACAAATCAGGCAGCGCGTTCATCTCCCGGATTACGCTCAAAGTAGCGCTTGTACTCACGACTGAACTGCGACGTACTCTGATACCCGACCCGATGCGCCACCTGCGCCACGCCTAAACCCTCGGTGACCAGCAACGTCTGCGCCTTGAGCAAACGCAGACGCTTCAAATACTGCACCGGCGACAACAACGTGCTGCGCTTGAAATGCTCATGAAACGTCGACGCACTCATGTTTGCGCAACTGGCAAGGATTTCCACATTCAACGGCTCGGTGAAATGCCCGTGTAGATGGTTGAGCGAAGCTGCAATCCGGGCGAACTGCCCCTGCTGCTCCACCAGCGCACGCAACACATCAGCTTGCGGACCGCGCAACGCAACGAACAACAATTCCCGAAGCCGTGCCGGCCCCATGATCTGGCATTCCAGCGGATCGTGCAGGCAACGCAACAGCCGCTCCACGCAACCGCGCATCGCATCGTCGAGCACCGCTGACGTCATGGACTCCGGCGTTTGCGCAGGAATCGTGCGCCCCGGCACCAGCCCCATGGCCAACACCAGCTCCCCGAGCAGCGCTCGGTCGATGGCGATGGACACTCCGAGCATCGGCCCACCCGGCGCCGAAAACGTTTCGCACTCAAATGGCACCGGCAATGCTTGAATCAAGTAGTGACCGGCGCCGTACTCCAGCGTTCGCGGCCCCAGATACGCCAGTTTGCTGCCTTGGGCGATGATGACCAGGCTTGGCTCGTAAATCTGCGGGCCACGGGCCACATCGCAACTGGCCCGTAAAACCTGCACGCCCGGCAACGCCGTAGGGGCGAAACCATCGCGAGTGGTCAGAGGCTCAATCAGCGAAACCAGCGTGGCATTGGCATCAAGATGACGCGTTAACAACATGAGAAAAACTTCTGAAAAAAGGGGATGAAAGCATCATCGCAGGTCTGACCGCCCATTTGATCAAACGGACGCTGTTGCCGGAGGATTAGGCATGACACCCGGAGGAATCGCCATGGCCGATGGCGGACACGGCGCCCAAAATGCGTCGCCTCACTTGCCACTGCTTCTGCGAGGTTCACCATGTACACCGCCATCGGATACGCCGCCCAGTCGGCCACCACTCCCCTCGCCCCCGTGAAATTCGAGCGCCGCAGCTCACGGGCCGACGACGTTGCGATCGATATTCTCTACTGCGGCGTCTGCCATTCCGACATCCACCAGGCACGCAACGAGTGGGGCATTGCCGTTTACCCGCTGATGCCCGGCCACGAGATCGTAGGCAAAGTTACCGCGATTGGTGCGAACGTCACCCAGCACAAGGTCGGTGATCTGGTCGGTGTCGGCTGCATGGTCGATTCGTGCCGCAGCTGTGAAGCCTGCCAGTCCAACCTCGAGCAATACTGCCTCGAAGGTCCGACCATGACCTACGCCACTCCGGACCGCGTCGATGGCAGCAACACCATGGGCGGCTATTCCGACAGCATCGTGGTCAGCGAACACTTCGTCGTGCGCATCCCGGAAAAACTCGACCTGGCCAGCGCCGCGCCGATCCTCTGCGCCGGCATCACCACCTACTCGCCGCTCAAGCACTACGGCGTGAAGGCCGGCGACAAAGTAGGGATTCTCGGCATGGGCGGCCTCGGCCACATGGGCATCAAGTTCGCCAAGGCGATGGGCGCCGAAGTCACGTTGTTCACCCGTTCGGCGAGCAAGGCTGAAGAAGGTCGTCGTCAGGGCGCGGACCACGTGATCGTATCCACCGATGCTGATCAGATGAAGGCGGCGGCGGGACATTTCGACTTCCTGCTGGACACCATTCCGGTGCAGCACGACCTCAATCCCTACCTCGACACCCTGCGTTTTGATGGCGTACACATTCTCGTGGGTTTGATTGAACCGATTGATCCACCAGTCCACGCGGCCAAGTTGGTGCTGGGCCGCCGAGTACTCGCCGGCTCGCTGATCGGTGGCATTGCCGAAACCCAGGAAGTGCTGGATTTCTGCGCCGAGCACAACATCACCTGCGACATCGAAATGCTCGACATCCGCCAGATCAATGAGGCTTACGCCCGCATGATCGCTGGTGACGTGAAGTACCGTTTCGTGATCGATATGGCGACGCTCAAGGTTTAAACCTTAGCGCCGAGTTCTGCCGAGAGCCGGGCTGTGACCCCTTTGATCAGGGGAATCAGCTCGGCCATTTTTTCCAGCGGCATGTACGGCACGGTGCTGGCGATGCTGATGCCGGCGACGATGCGTTTGCTGGCATCGCGAATCGGCGCCGCGACACAACGGATCGACGGTTCGTTGTCTTCGAGATCGAAGGCGTATCCGCCGGCCACGTACTCAATCATGCGCTGTTGAAACTGCTCCCAGGACTGCTCCGGGTGCTGCGGCCAGAACAGATTTTTCCCACCTGCCGGCAGACTGACTTCGTACAGCCGCTGCCATTCTTGCTGCGAGTCATCGAGCATCAGCGCCTTGCCGATCCCGGTGCGCGCCAACGGCATGCGATGGCCGACCCGCGAACGCATTTCCGGGCCATTGCGCCCCGGATTCTTGTGCAGATACAGCACCTCGTCGCCTTCACGAATAGCCAGGTGAATGGTGTCGCCGGTCAACGCCGACAGTTCATCCAGATAAGGCCCGGCCAGGGTCACCAGCGGCAACTCTTCACGCGCCTGAAAACCCAGCTCGATCAGCTTCGGCCCCAGCAGATAACCAACTTGCGGCACCACGCGCAGGTAACGCTCGTCCACCAGGCAACTGGCCAGACGATGGGTGGTGCTGCGCGTCGTGCCGATCAGCCGGGCGATTTCCTTGAGATCGCGGGCGCCACTGGCCACGGCCTGAACCACACCCAGACCACGAAGCAATGTCTGGGTGCCGGTCGGTGCGGCGTCCTTGGCGATTTTTGGGGCGTCTTCCTGCATATCCAGCCTTTACCGTTGAGCGAGTGAACGGGCGGCATTATGGTCGCCCGATGGCTGCTACTACAACTTGATACGCTCGACCTTGCCGACCAGCAAGATGTAGGAAAGTGCACCGATCAACGCCAGAACCGAGATGTAGGTGATCGCCGGGGCAAACGAATCACCGGTCGCCAGGAAACCGATGACGATCGGCGTGGTAATCGCCGACAGGTTGCCGATGAAGTTGAACACCCCACCGGTCAATCCCAGCAACCGCGCCGGGGCCAGGGTTGATACCAGCGACCAGGTGATCGAAGCCAGCCCGTTTCCGAAGAAAGCCAATGCGAGGAAGGCAATCACCAGCGGCGTCGATTCAACGAAATTGGCGCCGATGATCGAGGTGGAAATCAGCAAGCCGCCAATGATCGGCAGTTTGCGCGCGAAGCCCACGGTGTAGCCGCGTCGGATCAGGAAATCAGAGAAAAACCCGGAACACAGCACGCCGATAAACGCTGCGAGAAACGGCAGCGACGCCAACAGGCCGGACTTGATGAAGTCCATGCCGCGGTATTTCACCAGGTAGGTCGGGAACCACGTCAGAAAAAACCACAGCGTCGAGTTGAGGCAGAACTGGCCGAGGTAGATGCCCCACAACTTGCGCTTGGTCAGCACGATGCCGAGGTCGATCCAGCTGAATTTCGCTTTCACTTTGGCTTGTTCGGCCTGGATATCCACCAGCCCGCCGCCTTCGCGGATCAGCTCGATTTCGGCGTCATTGGCGCCCTTGAAATCCCGTGGCTCGCGATACACCGCGTACCAGATGACCGCCCAGAGAATACCGACCGCACCGGTGCTGACAAATACCATGTGCCAGCCATATTGGTGTTGCAACCAGGCGAGTACCGGCGTCAGGAACGCCAGACCGACGAATTGCCCGGAGGTGTAAAAGCCAATGGCCGTGGCGCGTTCGCGCTCCGGGAACCAGGTGGTGACCACCCGGCTGTTGATCGGATACGCCGGCGCTTCCAGGGCACCGACCGCCATGCGCAAGACGAACAGCGCGATGAAGCTGGCGGCGAAGCCGAGCATGACGGTGGCGATCGACCATAGCAGCAGCGCGACGCTGTAGAGAATCCTCGGCGGAACACGATCCACCAGCCAGCCGCCGGGGATTTGCATGGCGGCGTAGGTCCAGCCGAATGCCGAGAAAATCAGCCCGACGTGGATTGGGTCGATGCCCAGTTCGCTGGTCAGCGCCGGGGCGGCAATCGACAGGTTGCTGCGGTCGAGGTAGTTGATCACCACGGTGATGAACAGCAGCACCATGATGAAAAAACGCTTGCGGCTGGGCGCCACCAACGACGCCTGCCCGGTGAGGGTTTGCGGTTGCATGGGGAATGCCTCTTCTTATGTTTATTGAGGTCGATGTGAAGTCGGGGTTTGCCGCAAATCTCCTGTCCATGGAGATCAAACTGTGGGAGCCAGCCTGCTGGCGATCGCGGTGTGTCAGTCACCATGAATGCTGGATGTGCCGACCAAATCGCCAGCAGGCTGGCTCCCACAGGGGTTTGCGGTGGGTCAGGGAGAACTCACCACTCGGCAAAACTGCCATCGGCATGGCGCCAGATCGGGTTGCGCCAGCGGTGGCCGACAGCGGCGCGTTCGATCACGTATTCCTCGTTAATCTCGATCCCTAGGCCCGGGCCGTTCGGGATTTTCACGAAGCCTTTGTCGTAGTCGAACACCCGCGGATCCTTGACGTAATCCAGCAGGTCGTTGCTCTCGTTGTAATGGATGCCCAGGCTCTGTTCCTGGATGAACGCGTTGTAGCAAACCGCGTCCAGTTGCAGGCACGCCGCCAGGGCAATCGGGCCCAACGGGCAATGCAGCGCCAGCGCCACGTCGTAGGCTTCAGCCATGTTGGCGATCTTGCGGGTTTCGGTGATGCCACCGGCGTGAGACGCGTCCGGCTGGATGATGTCGACGTAACCTTCGCTGAGCACGCGCTTGAAATCCCAGCGCGAGAACAAGCGCTCGCCGAGGGCAATCGGGGTGCTGGTCAGCGGCGCCAGTTCTTTCAGCGCTTCGTAGTTTTCGCTGAGCACCGGCTCTTCGATGAACATCAGTTTGTACGGGTCGAGTTCCTTCATCAGCACTTTGGCCATGGGCTTGTGCACCCGGCCATGGAAGTCCACGCCGATGCCGACGTTCGGGCCTACCGCGTCACGTACGGCAGCGACGTTGGCCAGGGCCAGATCGACTTTCTCGAAGGAATCGAGGAACTGCAGCTCTTCGGTGCCGTTCATTTTCACCGCAGTGAAACCACGCTCCACCGCTTCCTTCGCCGCGCGAGCGGTGTCCGCCGGGCGGTCGCCGCCGATCCACGAATACACGCGAATCTTGTCGCGCACCTGGCCACCCAGCAAGTCGCTGACCGACACCCCCAGGGCCTTGCCCTTGATGTCCCACAACGCCTGATCGATACCGGCCAGCGCGCTCATGTGGATGGCGCCGCCCCGGTAAAAGCCGCCGCGGTAGAGCACGGTCCAGATGTCTTCGATGTTGCGTGGGTCTTTGCCGATCAGGTAGTCGGACAATTCTTCAACGGCAGCCGCCACGGTGTGTGCGCGGCCTTCGACCACGGGCTCGCCCCAACCGGTCACGCCTTCGTCGGTTTCGACCTTGAGGAAGCACCAGCGCGGTGGAACGATGAAGGTGGTGAGTTTGGTGATTTTCATCTTTTTGTCTCTCTTATAGATGCAGCGCTCGCAGCGCCAAAAAGTCTTAGCGAAGGGCTTTCCAGGCAGCCACGTAGGCCTTGGCGTTTACCGCCACGTCTTCAGGCGTCATGCCCGGTTTGAACAATCCGGAACCCAGTCCGAATCCCTTGACGCCGGCGTCGATAAACACCTGCATGTTGTCCGGTGTGATCCCGCCGACTGGCGCCAGAATGGTTCCGGCCGGCAGCACCGCGAGCCAGGCTTTGACGACAGCCGGGCCCATTTGCTCGGCCGGGAACATCTTCAGCACGTCTGCGCCTTCGGCCAGTGCGGCAAAGGCTTCGGTCGGCGTCGCCACGCCCGGCGACAGGTATAACCCCGCCGCCTTCGCCGCACGCAACACCTTGGCATCGCTGTGGGGCATGACGATCACCTGACCGCCCGCCGCTTTCACTTGCTCGACCTGCTCCGGCGTCAGCACCGTCCCGGCACCGATCAGGCAATCGGCGGGCAAGGTACTGCGCAGGATGCGGATACTTTCGTACGGCTCAGGGGAATTGAGCGGCACTTCGATGACGCGAAATCCGGCGGCGTACAGAACTTCGCCGATGGCAGCCGCTTCTTGCGGGCGCAGGCCACGCAGGATCGCGATCAGACCGTTTTGCGCCAGTGCTTGCTTGAGCATGTCAGACCTCCAGTCAGGTTTAACGGGGTGGGTGTGCGGCGATCAGTCCGGCGGCGACCGCCAACTGCCACAACCCGCGTTCGGTGGCTTGTTCGGCCAGGGTCACGCGGGCAAAACCGCAGGCATCGAGGGCCCGGCTGTAACGGGCACAGAGTTGAGAGTTTCCGATGAGGATGATCGACGGCAGATGCACGCTGTTGCGTCGGCGTCGCTGGACATTCGCCAGCGCTGACAGCTCATGGCCGATCAGCAGGCCGGACAAGTAATCCGGTTGCGCGGACGCGCTGAGTTCACCGGTCAACCCGAGGCTGCGGGCGCTGAACAACGTCGACAAAGGACCGATCTCGCCCTCCCCCGACAGCGCCACTTGCACACCCCGATCAAACGCCTGGCCATCGAAGGACGCGCCCTTTTGCTGGGTGCGCCCCAGAATGCTGTGTTCGCTGAGCACGGCGAAGATCTCGCCGGTCATGAAGGTATCGAAATGCACGATGCAACCGGCGGCCACTTCGACCCATTTCGAATGACTGCCCGGCAGACCGATCAACAGATCACGGCCCTGCTCGATCGGTAGATTCTGCAGGACACCCAGCACTTGGGTTTCTTCGCCGCGCATCACGTTTGGCAAACGCGAATGCTGAATCACGCCCGGCACGATGTGCACATCGACACCGCGAAGACTGCGAATGGTTTGTAGGGAAGTTCCGAGATTGGCAACGTTTGCCGGCGTGTCGCAGTAAGCCGCTTCGCGCCAGCCCTGGGCGCTGCCGACCATGCCACAGGCAATCACCGGTAAATCCGGCTGCGCGTCGAGCCAGTCACCGCACGCCTCATCGAAGGCCAGTTCAAAACCGTCGGCACATTCCTGACCGTTGATGATTCGCGGCGTCCGGGGCAGCTGCATGATCCCGGACGACAGCGAACGCTGTTCCAGCACCTGGCCACCCGCGGCGAGTTTGTAAGCACGTAATGAGGTCGTCCCCCAATCGAGCGCGATCAATTGCGCCAGCATCGCTTCACCTGTTCTGTTTATTGGCAGTGAGTGAGCTGGACTATAAACCTGGACGCGCCAAAATCTCAATATATAAATATCACTCCCATATTATGGGATTTACAAGTGTGACAGGATTTTCTCTGCCGACGCTTTAAAATGCCGGGCCACGGAACGTCACCCAGCCATCAAGGAAGAGAAATGAAGATTGCTTTAAAGGCGCTGCTGTTTTGCAGTGCTCTCTGGTCCGCCGCAGCGCTCAGCGCATCGAAGGAACTGAAGGCAGGCGATATCTGGGCCTACAAAAACCGGCCGGGCGAGGATGGATCGACACTGACGATCCTGAAAATAGAGAATTATCCGAAGTTGGGTAAGGTCGTTCACATCAGAGTGGACGGCTTTCGGCTGATCAACCCGGTGACAGGGAATGAATTCAACGAAATGCCTCACCTGCCCTTCCAGGCAAAAGCCATAGAACGCAGCATCACCCATCGGGTGGGAAATACCTCTGACATTCAGGATTTCAGTCAGGGTTATGCGGCATGGAGAGCGGCCTTTGATGAGGGGAAGGCCGGGGTTTTCAAGATTACCTTGCGGCAAACACTTGATGGGTTAATCAGTGGTAATTAGGAAGCCAGCGAACAATCAAGGCTACTTCTTTCCAGCAAGCAGCCTGTGCGTAGATATTCGTTTTACTATTTAGTAGACGCCTTTAACAAATCGACAGTCGGCACGCGCATGTTGTTTGAGAAATACGTTTTGTAAGGAGTCGTATGGACCCTAAAAGTACAAATCACAAACTCACGCTTAGCAAGGACTTCATTCAATGCATGCCCCGCAAGAATAGTTTCCTTCCCTTGTACTTCTTCGGCCTCACGAAAAATAATCTTAGAAACATAGTGACCACCCTCAGGGGCTTTCACAAACTCCACAGTTCCTCTTCCTGACCGTTTTATGTAATGCCCGATAGAAAAATCAAGATCATCCTCCAAAGCACACACCAGCCCTTCACCGATCCGGGACTTGAATAGCCCCAAAAGGTCAATATCGCTAGTAAAAATTATCTGATAGGCATTCCCGCTCGGGGTAATTTCCACGCTTTCGTAGTTAAGCGTCGCAATGGGTCTGTCGTGATTTGAAGAACATGAAGAACACAAAGCGGCAAGAATACAAAATACAAAACCACGCATGGTTATTTCTCTCTAAAGTAGCTGAGTATGGACTCTGCCAAGAGCTGACGGGCAGACTTGCCACCGTCTAGCGGTTTCGCGAACATGATGTTCGCATCGGCATGATTGACATCCACCTTGCCACTTACATTCGGACCCGATGTAATCTCCCATTGCTCACCAAAGTCCGCAACAAAGTCAGACACATTCCTGTCTTTTATTTTCGCAGCACGGACATTGATCCAAAACTCTGCTTTGGGTTTAGGCGTCAACCTGTGAATACTGGAAATACCATAGACTATTTTCCCTTCACCCACCGGGTCCAGAGTAATCAACATCCTTATTTTGTACCCTTTATCCGTCAACACACCAGACAGATGCGCGCCATTCCACCCACCCAGACTATGACCGACAATGTAGATCGCTGTAGAGGTATCAGGAATCTCACTCAGTACATTTTTTGCCAAATCTTCATCAGTTATAAATTTATTGTAGGCCATTACCCGCAAAGGGCAACGGCAGAGATAGTTCAGAGTTTCAGCATCCGCTAAAACGTCATCGCGAACATAACTGACGTTCCAGTTCGGCCCACTCATGTAGTAACTTTCCTGATCCCCGGCCCCACCAATAAAAAATATGAATATTTTCTTTAATCGAATGGGAACCGTTTTGATGCATATGTCTTTCGGGTCCGTCAGTGCATGCTCAGCCGCCTCTCTTTTCGGCAACCCTTCCTTTGCCGCCGCGTTTTCACTCGCCATCCCCAATCACTCCACAAACAGTTTAATAGTCTCAGCCAAATGCGAACTGACGGTATGGGTAAACCCGGCGGCGTCCGTGATGCCATGTTCTTCGCTGCCATCGCCACGCTGAATGGTGTAGGGGTGATAGGGGACGGGCTCGCCGTTCGCCTCGTTAACCACCTGCAACCTGTCAGTAAAGTGTACCGGCATCGGCAACAACCCACTAAACGCAGCGCCTCCGCCACTCTGGCCAATAATGACCGTACCGGAGCCGCCAACGACCACGTTACCGTGGCCTCCCGTACTGTCGAGTGTTGCGGCATTGAGGCCATTGATGAATACCGTGCCGGACACGGCACCGGTGATCGGGCTGCCGCAGGCGGATTTGTCGGTCATGCGGGCGGCGGCGAGGCCGTCAAAGAACACGTCTGGCGATCCAGAAACAATTGGATTGGTACCATGTCCGGGCAACGGGCACGAAGTGGGATCGGTAACGCGTGCAGCAGGTTTTCCACTCAAGTCAAAGCTCCTTGCTTTTGAGTTTTAAAGCGATGGCGGCAAACATTCAGGGTGCAAAAGAAATGCACCAACAACGTTCAACCAAACTGGAGAGTCGAAGGCGATCGTGACGGATGTCGAGAGAAGAGGATGCCAGAGGCATTGCAGGTGTCATCCGTGAGCGCGCAAAGGCGCACAGGATGACGAACTAGACAGGTGGCGACAACTGGATTCAGCGTTAGGGCAAAACGCGCATCAACTCCCCTCGGCAAACTCCCGCAACACCGCCCCATCCATCCGATACCGAACCCACTCTTCCTGTGGCTGTGCGCCCAACGATTTATAAAACTCGATCGCCGGTTTGTTCCAGTCGAGCACGCTCCACTCGAATCGTCCGCAGTCATTGGCGCAGGCGATTTTCGCCAGGTGGCGCAGCAAGGTTTTGCCTGCGCCGCCGCCGCGCTGTTCGGGGGTGATGTAAAGGTCTTCGAGGTACAGGCAGTTGCTGCCGAGCCAGGTGGAATAGCTGAAGAAGAACACCGCGAAACCGATTGGCACGCCGTCGCGCAGGCAGATCAGGCCGTGGGCGGTGGCGCCTTCGCTGAACAGGCTGCGTTCGATGTCGGCGACGCTGGCGATGACTTCGTGGCGGGCACGTTCGTAGTCAGCCAGTTCGGTGATGAACCCGAGGATTTGCGGCGCATCGCTGGGGGTCGCCGGGCGGATGTCGATCGTCATGGACGGGCCTTTGTCGAAAGTTGAAAACGCCATACTAAGTCGGCGCGTGGCACTCGTCACACTGGAATTTCAAAGCTGATCCATGGAGCATGTGTAGCAGCTGGCGAAGCCTGCGGTCGGCTGCGGAGCAGTCGTGAAACCCGCATACGCGGTTTGCCTGTAACACCGCACCGTCTGACTTCACGACTGCTGCGCAGCCGAACGCAGGCTTCGCCAGCTGCTACAGGGTTGTGTCGCTGACAAGAACGTTTTCACTTAACAGGATGTTTATGACCATTGATGCTTTCGCGCCGCTGCAAACTCTCGCCGCGCAGCTGCTGCCCCATGCATTGGAACCCTCGGAAGATGGCGCCCACGACCTGTCGCATTTGCAGCGCGTCTGGCACAACGCGTGCACGCTGCATGTGCAGGAAGGCGGCGATCTTGAAGTGTTACTGGCAGCGGTGCTTTTGCATGATTGCGTGGCGGTGGAGAAGAACTCGCCGTTGCGTTCGCAGGCGTCAAGACTGGCTGCCGAGAAGGCGTCTGCCGTATTGGACGACATGGATTGGCCAAGCGCGAAAATCAGCGCCGTTGCCCACGCCATTGAGGCTCACAGCTTTTCCGCCAACATCACCCCGACCTCACTCGAAGCGAAGATCGTGCAGGACGCTGACCGTCTCGACTCTCTCGGCATGCTCGGCGTAGCGCGCACGTTCTACATCGCAGGACGCATGAGCAGCGCGCTGTACGACCCGCAAGACCCGGAAGCGAAAGCGCGGGACTACGATGACAAGCGCTTTTGCCTCGATCACTTTCAGACCAAGCTGCTGCATTTGGCGGACGGTTTCCAGACGCCAACCGGCCAACGACTGGCGCGGATCAGGCATGAGCGTTTGAAGGGCTTCATGGAGCTGTTCAAGGAAGAAATCGGCATCGGCTGAACCCATTACTCCGGCCGGCGCTAACCCTGGCATCGATAACCTCGGACCTAACGTTGACGACGCGCATGGTAGATAGACGGATAGCGCCTGTATCGGGTCAAGGAACCGCCTCATGTCTACCGCAACGCCCCACGTCTCAAGCAGGTTGTTCGGCCTGTTTTGCCTCGCCAGTTATTTGCTGTCGCTGTCCTACGGCTCGACGTTTTTGTTGTCGCTGTTGATCGGCTCACGGGGCGGCAACGAACACGATGCCGGTAGTGTGATTTCGGCAGCGATGCTCAGTACGTTTGCCGCGGTGATTGTCTCCGGGCACCTGTCCGATCTGCTCGGCGCCGCGCGTTCGATTGCGCTGTTCGGCATGCTATTGGTGGCCGCCAGCCTGGGCTTCGCGCTGACGCCGGGGTTCGGCAATCTGTTGCTGTTTTTCGGACTGCTTTTAGGGCTGGGTTGGGGGGTGTTTTACACCTTGGGGCCGATTATCGTTGCGAGTCTGGTAACGCCCGCCCAACGCGCGAAGTACTTCGCGCTGCTGTCCGGCAGCATGATGACCGGCATCGGCAGCGGTCCGTTGCTGGGCCGCGCGGCCAGTGCGCTGGGCTACCCGGTGACCGCCGCGTTTTACCTCGCGGCGCTGGCCAGTCTGATCGGCGTGTTGCTGTTCTGGCGGCTGGATGTTCAGTTGAAAAAAGCGCCCTCGCCTACCGCCACAGTCGCGCGCATTTCCTGTCGCGCCACCGCCCAGGTGCTGTCATCCAAAGCGGTGCTGCCGATCATCATGGTCGGCCTCGGTGGCTGCGTATTCGGTGGCCTGTCGAGCTTTCAAACCAGTTACGCAGCGTCTCGCTCACTGGACTACTCACTGTTCTTTTTCGGCTTCATGGGCGCGGCGATCAGCAGCCGGATGTTGATTGCCGGCTTCGTGGTCAAGCGCGATCCGTTGCGCGCATCCTGCCTGCTGTCGGGGCTGATGATGGGCGCGATTGTGCTGTTCGGTTTCGTGGTCGACAGCGGGTTCAGCTACGTGCTGGCAGCGATGATGCTCGGGGTCGGTTACGGGCTGACGTATTCGGTGATCAATGGCCTGGCGGCGAACGAAGCGCCGCACGGCACCACCTCGCAATCGTTGCTGCTGTTCAGCTTGTCGTACTTCATCGGCGTGTTCGGTTTTCCGTTGCTCGCCGGGAAGATCATCGTCGAACATGGGATGACGACGCTTCTGCTCACCGTTCTCGCCGTAGCGCTGTTGAACTGGCTGATCACCGTGGGCCGCTTGATCTGGCGTCAGGTCATCAGCGCCAGATCGTTGCAGCAGGTCTAGACCGTTCGTCGTTCATCAGGCACCAATCCAAATCGGGGGCGGACCAACATCAGGTAAGGACTCTAATTGAATGGAGACGACACCATGATCACGTCCCGCTTGACTGCCCTCGCTCTCGCCACGCTGTTGTCCTCTGCCGCCTTCGCGGCGACCTCCGCCACCGGTACCGGCCCGACCAACCCGGTCGAAGGTCCGAAATCCCCGACCACCCAAGGCTCACCCGGCATGAACACCAATGGCACGGGCGTCGACAGCAGCCTGCCTGCGTCCACGGGCACCGACCCACGGACTCAGGGCAACGACGCAGGCCGTCAAGGGGGAATGAACCTGCCGGACACCCAGACACCCGATAACGCCGGCGCCGGCATGGGCTCGAAAACCACCACCGGTGGCTCGGGTTCCGAAGGCGGTGCCAGCCAATAGTTCGCCCACGCGATCTATCCACATCCATGAAGAGGTAACCATGAACGTTGATAAAAACCTTGAGAAAGAAGTCCTGACCCGTCTGTTGCACGCCCATCCAAGTGGCTTGGGCAAGGAGCTTCTGGACAATTACCGGGGGGAGAAAGTCGTGGCCAGCACCCTCGCCACGCTGCAGGATCGCGGGCTGATTCAGCACGGGCATGTGACCTGTAACGAGGCCGGCGAACACTCGCTGCAACTGCCGATCAAACTCAGCGCGGCTGGGGTCGAGGCGGCGCGAAAGCTAGACGCTTAGCCAGATGAATCAGGTCGCAGTCGTGCGCGGCTGCGACCGTTTGACCGACGCTACAAGTAGCTGGAGAAAACCCTAGGATCTCTAGTGAATTTAATGGCCCCATCGCGAGCAGGCTCGCTCCCACAGGGGATTTGTGCCGTTCGCAAATCCCCTGTAGGAGCGTAATGCTGTTCACTTAAGCGGAGCAGCCTTACGGTCCACTGGAAATCGGGTTTTCGAAATTTTCACCGTCCTTGGTCTCGAAGGCCTTGGGCGGTGATCCAGAAACAATCCTCCTATCCCTGCTCTCAACTCAGCCAAGCGTCTTCCTGTGGCTGAAATCGGATTAGCCGCCGCCATCACGATCAGTTGCACGGCGATGTACTGACAAACGGGTTTGAAACGGATGTCCGAGGGTGGTCGGCCAAACGCCACCGCCGCCTGACTGGCCTCTCGACGAATCACGTTATAAGCCAGCAATAGCCCCCACACTTCCTGATAGATCAGCTCGACTTTTTTGCTGCGCAAGGTCATTGCGTTCTGTTGCATCGAACTCTTGATGTCCCTGAAGCCCAATTCGATTTCCCAACGCTCTTGGTAAAGTTTGGCAACGGCTTGAGTGTTGTAGGTCTTGGCCGGCAACGACGTCATGACGGTCTTCACCTTGCCTTTGATTTCATAACTGACTTCGCGTACTTCCCAGTGCGTTGGAAGAACCGGGTTTCGCTTTCTGGCCTGCGGTGAGACTTTCATACGCACTAACCTGTCGTGCTGGCTGTAACGGGCCACTTCCTCGCAGACCAGTCCCTTTTTTGCCGGGATCAACCAATGACGGTTGATGCCTGCTCCGCTCAGGCTCGACAGCAGCTCGGCACCCCAAAAACCTTTGTCGAACAGCGTCACCGAGTGGTCGGGTATCTGCTGCAAAAATTCGTCGGCCAAGCGCATTTCACTGCGTCGATAAGGGCTCAATTGAGCATCCATGATCACGTGCGAACGCACATTCATCAGGGCCACCAAGCGCAGCATCGGAAACGGCGTCTGGCGGTCGCTTGGAGTGTTTCCCGACCCGAAGTGATCTCGAAGCTCGGGCGTATCCGGAGTACGCAAAAGTGCACCGTCCACCGCGAATACCTGCAGATCATGCCAGGTATCATCGTCATAGCGCTCCGCGCCCCATTGGGTCCCGGTCTTGCGGAATAACCACTCAACAGGATCGGCACCGAGTCGCTTGCGCGCCTCGGTCACACCACTGCGGGCCAACAAGTGGTCGGTGGCCAGGCCTTGAGCGCAGATGTTCAATCGTCTGGCCACCTCATGAACCGGCTCGTCACGAAACAAGGCCATGCCGAGTACCAACCAGAGCACTTGGTCAGCGGGCAGGCGACGTCGGCGAATGGTCGCCTGACTGGAAAGATCCAGCGCAGACGCTACCCACTCGATGGGAATGTTTTGGGTGAAGGTGCTCAGGTCGCAGAAGTTGAAAAGGTCGCCGAGGTCGAGCAGATCTTGTTGAACAGACATAAAAAATCCGATGCCAGAGGTCTGGCATCGGATTTTCGGATAAGCCCGGCTTGGACTCAAATACTTAAGTGAACAGCATTACCTGTAGGAGCGAGGCTTGCCCGCGAAGACGTCAGGTCAGCCGCCAAAGTTTTTGCGGATCAACTCATCCACCTCAACAGTCCCAGGCGAAGTCGCCGGCCCCCACCGCGTGACTGCCAACGCCGCAGCCGCATTCGCCCGCTGCGCCGCTTCACCCGCAGGCAACCCTTGCGCCAACCCCGCCAGAAACACTCCGGCATGGGCATCGCCCGCGCCATTGCTGTCCACCGCTTCAACCTTGAAACCGGGCACATGCTGTCGGTCGCCGCGCTGACTGATCCAGCACCCTTGCGGGCCATCGCGGACCACCATCAACACATCGACCGGCAGATGATCGGTCAGCCTGCCCAGCGCCTCGGCAATGTCCGACGCTCCGGTAAAGCGTAGCGCCTCAACACTGTTGCTGGTCCACAGATCAATGCGTGGCAACAACGCCTGCATCAGAGGCTGATCCGGCGAATCCACCAACGGACCGGGATCGAACACCACGTTGATCGCTTTCGGCAAATCCAGCACCCACTCCACCAGCGCCTGGGCCTTGCCGGCGTGCAGCAGGCTGTAGCCGCTGACATAAACGTAGTCGCCCGCCTCGGCCGGCACGCTCGCCAGGTCCTCGGCCGTCAATTCGCCTTCGGCACCGATGTAGGAAATGAAACTGCGCTCGGCCGACGCATCGGTCACTGCAACGCACAACCCCGTATCCCGCTCGGCCTTGTGTGCGATGCCGATCCGAATGCCTTCAGCCTTCATCGCCTCACGGGCCAGGTCACCGAAACGACCGGTGCCATGCCGGCCAAGGTAGACCACCGGCAGCCCGTTACGCGCAGCGGCGGCCATCACGTTAAAACCGCCGCCGGCTTCGAAACTGGCGGATTGCGCCAGCACGTCGCCGCCTGGTTGAGGCAATTTATCCACGGCCATGACCAGGTCGATGATGACCTGGCCGGTGTGCAGCAACCTATGCATGAGCGTTCTCGGTCATTGCGGCGCGACGATCCCTCGCCCCACCGAGTACCCAATAAATCCCGCCGGCCACCAGGAACGTCACGATCCAGCCAAGGCCGTTATGGCCCAACCACGAGTCAGAGAGGAAACCGCGGAACCAGACGTTTTGTTCAGTGGTGCCAATCGTGGTGAAACTGAAGCCCAGCACGATCGCCAGTGCCCACGCGCCAAACGCACGCCACTCGATACCGCCGCTGTACCAGTAGGCGCTGCTCGGGCTGACATCCAGCAGGTCTTTGGGGCTGTAGTAATGACGATGAATCAGGTCAACGACGAAGATCCCGACCCACGCCGTGATCGGCACCGCCAGCAGCGAAATGAAGGTAATGAACGGGCCGTAGAAACTGTCGGCGATCAGCATGAAGTAGATCGAACCGGCGAAGATCGCAACGATGTCGACCACCACGGCGTAGACGCGTTTGACCTTGAGGCCGAGGGTCAGGGTGGTCAAACCGGCGGAATATACCGACAGGTTGTTCGACAGCAGCAACCCGCCGAACGCGGTGATCAGGTACGGCACAGCCATCCAGGTCGGCAGCATGTCGCGGATCGCGATGATCGGGTCAGTGGCCGACGCCAGGTCGTTGTTGCCCACCGACAGCAGACCGCCGAGGGTGATCAGCAGCACCAGCGGAATCCCCGCACCGAATGCTGCCGACGCCACCAGGCGCACGGCTTTGACGCTGCGGTGCTGATAGCGCGACATGTCCGCGCCGGCGTTGGCCCAGCCGATCCCGGTGCCGGCGGCCATGGTGCCGACGCCGATGATCATCGCGCTCAACGGCGCGGGCGTGGCGTTGAACACCGCGCTCCAGTCGATGGTGGCGCAGAGGAAGCCGCCGACCAGAATGTTCAGCGCACCGAAAACGTAAGTCGCCCACTTCTGGATCACCAGCAATGTGGCGTGACCGAGGCCGGACACCGACAAGGTCAGCAGCACGAAAATCGCGATGAAGATCAGGGTCAATAGCGGCGCGCTTTTGGCTTCCACCGGCGAACCGAACAGGATCGAGCACAGCGACAGCAGCACGAAGGCGGCGGTGGTGGTGTTGACGGTTTCCCAGCCCAGCCGCGACATCAGCGAGACCAGGGTCGGGCCGATATTGCCGCGCACACCGAAGATGGCTCGCGACAGCGTCAGGCTGGGTGCCCGACCACGTCGACCGGCGATGGAGATGATCCCGACCACCACGAAAGAACCCGCGGCGCCGAGGATCGCGACGATGATCGCCTGCCAGATCGCCAACCCGCGAAACGCCACCAGCGTGGCACCCAGCGGCAGGCCGAGGATGGAAATGTTAGCCGCGAACCAGACCCAGAACAGTTGCAGCGGATGACCGTTGCACTCCGCTTCCGGCACCGGTTCGATGCCGCGGGTTTCCAGTTGCCCGGCGCTTTGCCCGGCGTTCGATGAACTCATGAAAAATGCTCCTGTTGCCTTTGTTGTGGTTGTGGGCAATGACGGAAGACGAAAACTACAGCCCGGCTGTCCTGGCCAAGTCCGTGCGGTCCATTGCGGGGTTATCAATTCAAATACGCGGCGCGCCCATCGCGGGCAAGCCCGCTCCCACAGGGATAGTGCAAACCTTGAGGTACACGCTGTACCTGTGGGAGCGGGCTTGCCCGCGATGGCGTCAGTCCAGTCAGCGCAGGGCCAACAGTCCTTTTACTAACGGTTCCAACTCCAACGAGTTAACTGCTTTAATCCGGTCGATCATGTCCACCGGCCAACTCCCAAGCCCCAGACAGGCCCCAAGCATCGCGCCGAGTATCGCCGCGATGGTGTCGGTGTCACCGCCCAGACTCGCGGCCATGCACACCGCTTCGAAGGCGTTCATTTCACCGACGGCGACTTGTTGCGCCAGGGCAAACGAAACCACCACCGATTCCTGCGAAGCCACCGAAGTGCCAATGACGTCGTACAGCAAATCCGCCAGCAACGCCTTGTCACTGTCGACGCTGATGGTCCGCGCCCAGCTGATGCGCGAGGCAATTCGTCCGCCCGCCACCCAGTGGCCATGGCTTTCAGCTTGCTGGGCGATTTGCTGGCCGAGGTTCAACGCTTCGCCCAGGTCCATGCCATTGATGCCGGCCGAAACCACCGCCGCCACCGCCGCCGCGCTGGAAATCCCCAGCGT
This sequence comes from Pseudomonas sp. RT6P73, assembly GCF_054897715.1. NCBI lineage: Bacteria > Pseudomonadati > Pseudomonadota > Gammaproteobacteria > Pseudomonadales > Pseudomonadaceae > Pseudomonas > Pseudomonas sp. RT6P73. The sequence continues at coordinate 4,049,596 of NZ_JBUBUV010000002.1, forward strand.
GGTGTTGTGGGTGACCTGACAGGCTTGCACCACGGCGCTGATGAACCGTTCAGGGTTGGCGACATCCGCGGCGATGCCCACCGGAGTAATGCGCATCGCCGCGCCATTGGTGGTGCCGTAGCGCCCCGCTTCTTCCGGCGAATGGCCGGCGAGGATCATTTCGATCGCGCGTTTGGTCGAAGGCCCGAGTAAATCCTGCGAGCCCTTGGCCTGCATCTCGGCTTCCCATTCGATCAGCCGTTGAGCGAGCACGGCCGGTTCGATCCGGCCCTCACCATCCACCAACAACTGACCGACCAGAATCGCCTGTTCGGTGTCATCGGTGATCGAACCCTTGGGCATGTTGGCGGCAATCGGTTGATCGGGGCCGGCGTCTTGCAGATCGGTGATCGCACCGAAGCGAGTCTTGACGTCGGCGCGGCTCAGGGATTGAGTCGGCATGCCCAGCGCATCGCCCAGGGCCAGTCCGTAGAACGCGCCGAGCGCACGGTCGAGCGCGGTCATTTTGATTCTCCAAATTGCAGGTGCAGGCGAAAATGCACCGGGTCGAGCAAGCTTTCGACCTGTTCCATGAAGCGGTTCTGGCGGTCGTACGTGGTGCGCAAGGCTTTGAGGAAGACCGTGCCGACCGGGCGCCCGAGCAACTCGGCGTCTTCAGCGCTCAAGGGTTCTGCGCCGATCCATTGATCACCGCGTTCGCCGATGTAGCCGTAGGCGGCCAGTGTGATGGTCAGGGAGTTGTCGATCAGACCGACGCGCGGCAGGCTTTCCAGGCCTCCGGTGGCGGGCATCAATGAGCGTTCGAGGGAAACCAGTTTGCCGTCGGTGGAACGGCGGCGCCGGTCGAGGGTGATGAATTGGTCGGTGCCGAAGCGCGGCAGCAGGTCAGGACGCGTCACCGCTTCCAGCCGCAGCACTTCGGTATTGATCAGCGCCCCGCTGTCGGCCAGCGCCTGCGCCCAACCGCTGCGCTGATCGAGCACCACACCGTCAAAGGTGACGATAGAGCCGACGCCGCTTTGGGTCGCGATGTAGTTGCGCCGTTTCAACTCGGCCAGGGCCTCGCGCAGCGTGCCGCGGCTGACTTTGAATTCTTCAGCCAACTGGTGCTCGCCCGGCAACAGAAATCCGTCCTCCATGAGGCCGCTTTCGATGCGCCGGATGAGTTCGTCGACCACCCGTTGTTTCTTGTCAAATCGTACCTGTCTAATCATGTACAAAGTGATAACCGAAACGGGGTATTTCGAGCAAGGGATATTTCAGGGAGGTGACGGGAGGCGTGGGTATCGGCTATAGCGATGTGAATCAGATAGACCGCCATCGCGGGCAAGCCACGCTCCCACAGTTTTTTTTGTCGTTCGCATAATCCGGGTACGACATAAAACCTGTGGGAGCGTGGCTTGCCCGCGATGGCGTCAACAGGATCAGCGCAATCTCAGCGTTGTTTGAGTCGGTCGATGACGACGGCCAGCAGCAAGATCGAACCGCGAATCACATACTGGTAGAAGGTATCGATGTTCTTCAGGTTCATCGCATTCTCGATAATCGCCAGAATCAACACCCCGGCAATCACATGCCGAATCATCCCGATCCCGCCGCTCAGCGACACCCCGCCCAGCACGCACGCAGAAATCACCGTCAGCTCAAAACCCTGGCCAATCATCGGCTGGCCGGAGGTCATGCGCGACGCCAGAATCACCCCGGCCAATGCGCCGATCACACCGTGCACGGCAAAGATAAGGATCTTGGTCCGGTCAACGTTGACCCCGGCCAGCAACGCCGCTTCCTGGTTGCCGCCGATGGCCATGGTGTTGCGCCCATAAGTGGTGTAATTCAGCAGCCAGCCAAAAAACAGGAAGCACACGATGGTGATCAGGATCGGCACCGGCACGCCAAACAACTGGCCGTTGCCGAAGACGAAGAACGACTCCTGCGACACGCCGACCGCTTTGCCATTGGCAAAAATATAAGCCAGACCCCGAACAATCTGCATGGTCGCCAGCGTGGTGATCAACGCGTTGACCCGCAGCTTGGCGATCACGATGCCGTTGATCAGCCCGACAATCAGCCCCATCACCAGCGCGGCACTGACGCCGAGAAACACGCTGTCGGTGTCGCGCATCACCACGGCCGCGACCACACCGGCACAGGCAATCACCGACCCCACCGACAAGTCGAAATGCCCGGACGCCAGGCAATACAACATGGTGCAGGCCGCGATTCCCGTCGTCGAAATCGCCAGGCCGAGACCGCGCATGTTCAGCGGCGACAGGAAGTTGTCGATCAGCAGCGTGCAGGCCACGAAGATCCCGACGGCCGCCAGCAACATCACCCAGTCATCGAGAAAACGCCGCAGGTCCAGAGGTTTGCGCTGGGTGGGCAAAGCGTTGTTTTGGATTGTCATAGTCACCTCTCAGTTCGCCACGCCGTCAGCGCGTTGGCGCGGCAAAGCCAGTTGCAGCAGGTTGGATTCATTGGCCTCTGCGCGAGACAACTCGCCGCGCATCGCGCCTTCGCAGAGCACCAGGATGCGGTCGGAAATGCCCATCACTTCCATCAAGTCGCTGGACACCACGATTACCGCAATGCCGCTGGCGGCCAGGTTGTGGATGATCTGGTAGATCTCGGCTTTGGCGCCGATATCAATGCCGCGAGTGGGCTCGTCCAGCAGCAGGACTTTCATCGGCATCGACAGCCAGCGACCGAGAATGGCCTTCTGCTGATTGCCACCGGACAGGTACATGATTTTCTGCGCCGCGTTCGGCGTCTTCACTTTCAGCGCCTTGATCTGCTTGTCGGCGTTGCCCTTCTCCCACAGCCCGCGCAACAGGCAACCAAAGGTGGAATGGGCGCCGCGCGCGCTGATGTTGATGTTCTCGGCGACGCTGGCGAGCGGAATGATGCCCTCCTTCTTGCGGTCTTCGGGGCACAGCAGAATGCCCGCAGCGATGGCGTCGCGGGGGGAACGCAGTCTCACCTCATGACCGCGAAGCTCAAGGCGTCCGGCGGTATTGCGCGTCAGCCCGCTGAGCATCCGGAACAACTCGGTACGACCGGCGCCAACCAGTCCGAACAACCCGAGAATCTCGCCCTTGTGCACCTCGAAACTCACCGGTTCACGCAACCCCGGCCCCAGCAAACCGTCCACTTTGAGCGCCACCGCGCCACGCTGGCGGCTGCGGTAATCGTAGATGTCCTGAATGTCGCGACCGACCATGCACGTCACCAGTTGGTCGTGGGTCAATTCGCTCATGTCCTCGAACGTGCGCACGTAGCGGCCGTCCTTGAACACCGTCACCGCGTTGCAGATGCGGAACACTTCTTCCATGCGATGGGACACGTAAAGCACCACTTTGCCTTCGTCGCGCAGTCGCCCGATGATCGCCATCAGCCGATCGATTTCCCGCGCCGACAGGCTGCTGGTCGGTTCATCGAAGGCAATCACATGGGCGCCACGGGACAACGCCTTGGCGATTTCCACCAGCTGTCGCTGGCCGAGGGACAGGCGCCCGACTTTCTCCTGCGGATCAATTTCGTCGGCCAAGCCCTTGAGGCAGGCCAGCGCTTGTTGTCGCAACGCGCCACGATTGATCAGGCCGAAACTCGCCGGCAGATGACCGAGGAACAGGTTCTCCGCCACGGTCATTTCCGGTACCAGGTGCAGCTCTTGGTGGATCACCGCTACCCGGCTGGCGATGCTGTCGGCGGTGGACTTGAAGACCATCGTCTGCTCGCCGATTTGCAGGTCGCCGCTGCTCGGCATGTAAGCCCCGCCGAGGATTTTCAGCAAGGTCGATTTGCCGGCGCCGTTCTCGCCCATCAAGGCATGAACCTGCCCCGGATGCGCGACGAAGCTGATGCTGTCCAGCGCCTTCACCCCGGGAAAGGTTTTGCCGATCCCGTTGAAGCGCAGGCTGCCGCCGACGCTGTGCTCATGTGTCTGTACTTGCGCGTGCATAGAACCACCTCATCACACAGATCAGGCAGCCCCGTCGCCAGGGCCACCGATGAAATCAACCGGCCCTCAGTTCCACAGGCCGATCTTTTCCAGTTCCTGCTTGAAGTTCTCGCGGGTGATCAGTGTTACGTCGTCCATCGCGGTGTACTTCGGTGGTTCTTTGCCGGTGGTGACCCACTCGAACATCATGCTGGCGGTGTTGTAGCCCTCGATGTGGGGGCTTGGCAGCATCGAACCGAAGAAACCGCTGTTGGCTTTCTTCAGCTCGCCGATGGCGTCGGTGCCGTTGATGCCGATGCCGATCACGTTGGCCGCGGCAAAACCGGCGCTTTCGGTGGCGCGCACGCCGCCCAGCACGGTGTTGTCGTTCATGCCGCCGATGATCAGGTTTTTCGCCGCGCCCGGCAGCTTCACCAGGGCCGAGTTGGTGGCGTCCATACTGCCCGGTACGTCGAGGGTTTTCAGGGCCGAGAACAGGATGTGGTCTTTCGGCATCCCGGCGTCTTCCAGGGCTTTGACCGAACCGTCGGTGCGCTTCTTGCCGGTGTCGAGTTCATTGAAGGTATTGATCACCGCGTAGGTGTCCTTCCAGTCCCAGCCGCGTTTTTTCGCTTCGGCGGCCATGGCGCTGCCTTGTTTCTGGCCGACTTCGAACGCGGCCATGCCGAGGTACGGAACGTCTTCCATGAACTTGCCATTGGCATCGACGAAACGGTCATCGACGGCGATGACTTTCAAACCATTGAGCTTGGCTTTGGCCATGATGGCCGGGCCGAGGGAAACGTCCGGCGGGCAGATCACGAAGCCTTTGGCGCCGTTAGCGGCAAGACTGTCGATGGCCGAGAGGGTTTTCTCACCGTCCGGCACAGCGATCTTGATCACGGTGAAGCCCTTCTCTTTCCCGGCCTTCTCGGCGAATGCCCATTCGGTCTGGAACCAGGGCTCTTCCGCCTGCTTGACCAGGAAGCCGATTTTCACTTCCTCGGCCGCCAGCAGCGTGCTGCTCAGGCTGACCGCAGTAACCGCCAAAGCGGCACAGCACAGGGAACGGATCCCACGACGACGATTCATAAGCTGACTCCTTGTTATTTTTTTTGAGCGTTATTTTGAAAGCCGGTACCGCAATAGTCATATCGTATGATGATTGGATTTCAGACGGAACTCCGCGTCTGAATCCGGTTTTATTCAGTCGTGATACATGACCGAGCGACCACCATCGATGGTGATGCACGAGGCATTGATGAACGGCGCTTCATCGCTGGCCAGGAATACGGCGGTCATTGCCACTTCCATCGGCTGCCCGATACGCCGCGGCGGATGCAGGTCGAAGGCCCGCTGACGTTCGGCGTGGGGGTCGGCAAAACCGTTCCAGTAATCGACGTTCAGTTGGGTTTCGATGTAGCCCGGCGCGATCGCATTAACACGAATGCCCTTTGGCGCGTATTCGATGCCGAGCGCGCGGGTCAAGCCGAGCAAGCCGTGCTTGGCCACCGGGTACGGGAAGCAACCCGGGATGATGTGCGTGGAATGGGTCGAGGCGATGTTGATGATGCTGCCGATGCCCTGCTCGATCATTTGCGGCAGCACGGCCTTGCAGCCATACCAGGCGCCGTCGAGGTCGATGGCGAAGCAGCGACGCCAGTCTTCTTCGGTCATTTCCAGTGGATCACGAAACACGTTGACCCCGGCACAGTTGACCAATACGTCGATCCGGCCATGTCGCTCGATGGCCAGTTCAGCCATCGCGTGCAGATCCTGCTGGCGAGACACGTCAGCCGTGATCGCATGAACATTGAAGCCTTGATCACGCCACCGAGCCGCGACTTTTTCAACTTTGTCGCCCTGGATGTCGCTGATGATTATTTTGGCCTGTTGATTGACGAAGGCCGCGACGATCGCCTCGCCGATGCCCTGAGCGGCGCCGGTGACCAGCACGACCTTGTCTTTCAGGCGCTTGCCCTTCGGCGGTTCGATCATTGGCGGCAGGGAGATACGTTCAGCCATGAATCAGCGCTCCCTTTTGCAGGCACGACAAAAACCGGGCATCTGTCGATGTCCGGTCAAAAACCTGTTTGGAAAATCGCTGCATCACTTCACCTGTTTTGTTTTTTTAAGTGTGAGTGCGTGTAACTGATGGCCGACTATAAACCCGACGACCAAATAATCTCAATATATAATTTTACATCCCATATTTTGGGATTTAGCCGGCGAAGCGAGTGCAGGGTTTGCCCGGCACATCGACTCTAATCGACAGCAGTGCACCGTCCAGCGGATGGTTGAGCGGGCTCGCGGCGCTGGTGATGTACAGGGTTCTCAAATCTTCGCCACCGAACACGCAACTGGTGGGGCGACTGACTGGGAGCTCGATCAAGCGGTCGACATGGCCGTCCGGTGTCAGCCTGATCAGACAGCTGCCGTCCCAGCGGGCGTTCCAGATGAAACCCTCGGCATCCATCGCCGAACCGTCCGGCCCGCCTCGCTCATGGGGACCGAACCAGACGTACGCCGTGTCCAGGTTGCCGTCGGTGTGGACGAAATAGCGGTACAAGGTTTTGTCCATGCTGTCGGCGAAGAACAGCGTGGTCTCGTCCTCACTCCACAACAACGTGTTGGGAATGCCTAATCCGCGAAGCAGCGGCGTGACCCGGGCATCGCGATCGATGCGAAACAGGCCACCGGAACGACGCACGATGGGCAGGTCTTCGCCGTTTTCGCCAATGTTGTTTTGCATGGTGCCGAGCCACAGCCGACCCTGCGCATCACAGCGGGCTTCGTTGGCGCGATTGCCGGGTTGCGGGTCGGCGACGCAAAGCAAGGTCAGGCGCGGCTCAAGCCCTGGTGAATCCAGGTCCAGCCGATAAACGCCGCTGCTCAACGTCACCAGCGCATCGCCGCTTTCGCAGGGGATGAACGCGGAGACGTGTTCCGGCATTTCCCAGATCTGCACGTTGGCGCCGATCAGCCGCAAGGCTTGCTTGCCGGCGATGTCCACCCAGTACAGCGCCTGGGTCGGCACATCCCAGAACGGGCCTTCACCGAGTTGCGCACGGTGTCCGGTAACCGCATTCCACGTCATGAAACCTCCTGCTGTTGTTTTTTGTGGGAGTGAGCCTGCTCGCGAAGCTGTGTGTCAGTCGACATCAATGTTGAATGGGCTCGCTCCCACAGGGTTCGTTGTGTCAGCTGGCTTTTTTGTCGGCCATGACTTTGGGGTAAAACCGTTTGATTGCCAGGTCAGCGTTATCGATCAGGGTCATGCAGGCCCAGACACCCCGCGCGGCATCCCGGGCGGCGATGGCGTCGGCCATGTCTTTGTGAATCGGCAGCGTGCGACGCAGCTCGTCCGGGTCGGCGGCGGATACTTCAAAAGACACCGCCAGCAGCGCACCGAGGGCCGGGACCATTTGTTCGATGAACTGATTGTGGCTGGCGGCGAGAATGCACTCGTGGAAGATCTGGTCGGCGTGGTTGTAATCGACGCCGCTGTCCACCGCCCGTTCCAGCGCGTTGTAGGCCTGCAGGATCGCTTGAACCTGTTCGCCGGTAGCGCGCTCGCACGCCCAGCGCACGGCCATCGGTTCGATGGTGCGGCGCAGATCGAGCAAGTCGTCGACGAAGTTTTCCGGCAAGCCGCTGCGCGACAGCCAGCCCACGACTTGCGGATCAAAAAGGTTCCAGCGCCGCACCGGCAACACCCGCGTGCCGACCTTTGGCCCGACTTCGAGCATGCCTTTGGCGACCAGGGTTTTGATGGCTTCGCGGATGACCGTACGACTGACACCGAGCTGCTCACCCAGGTCGGCTTCGACCTTGATGGTTTCACCGGGTTTGACCTGGCCTGCGGCAATCCAGCAACCCAGCCAATCGACGGTCGACGCATGAAAACTGCTGGACATGGGCACCTCGATGCAGGAACGGCACAGAGCCGTTCGCAAGGGTGTTCAAGCTAATCATCATACGATTGGGTGTCAATTTGATTTTTGAGCCTGACAGCATCCGGCGAGTATTTGAAGGAACTCACTTTGTGACCTACGGTTAGCCGCGACAGATCAAGCAGTCAATAGCATCTGTTCCACTAAAGTCCGCTATCGACAGGTATAAGCATGAACAAGGATGCGTCTACGCAATACCCGATTGTTTTGGTCCACGGTCTTTTCGGCTTCGACAAAATCGCCGGTTATCCCTACTTCTTCGGGATCAAGGAAGCGCTGGAACGCGCGGGTGCCAAGGTGTTTGCCGTTAACATTCCAGCCGTCAACGGTAACGAGGAGCGCGGTAAAAAACTGCTCGAACACGTCAACCGCATTTTGCAGGCAACGGGAGCCGCCAAGGTCAATCTGATCGGTCACAGCCAAGGTCCACTGGCCGCACGCTACGTAGCGGCGCTACACCCGGAAAAGGTCGCTTCAGTTACTTCTGTCAGCTGTCCCAATCATGGCTCCGAGATTGCTGACCAATTGCATAAGGCGCTGACGCCTGGAGAGTTGCCCGAAGCGGTCGTACTAGCCCTGTTCAAAGCAGTCGGCACCTTTATTTCGTTGATCAGCGGTCATCCGGAAAACCCTCAGGACGCTCAAGCAGCTTTCGAATCCCTGACCAGTGCGGGATTGGCCGCTTTCAATCGTAAGTATCCGCAAGGGGTACCGGAACATTGGGGCGGGGAAGGAAAGGAAATTGAAAACGGCGTGTATTACTACTCCTGGAGCGGGATCGTTCAAAACTTTCAAAGCCTGCAACCTCTCGATCCGTCCCACCTGAACTGTATTGCGCTATCGAAGTTATTTTACAAAGAGAAAAACGCCAACGACGGGTTGGTCGGTCAATACAGTTCGCACTTGGGGAAAGTGATTCGTTCGGATTACCCAATGGACCACTTTGACGCAGTCAATCAGATAGCAGGGGTCGACAGCTGGAATGTGAACCCGGTCAAGCTCTACCTTGACCATGCTGCTCTGCTCAAGAGCAAAGGTTTGTAACCTCAATAAGACGGCCCGCTTATAGCGGGCCGTTTTCCAGAACAGAGCAGCTCAGCGGTTTCACGGTTCAAGCCCGATAGGAAAGAACTCACCGCCGCTCCACACGCCAAGCCAGCGTTGCCCGTCGATTTCGCGGGTCACGGCTAGGTCCACCAGTTGGTAGAACACGTTGCGATGGATCAGGGCTTCGAGGTTGGTGCGCACATGCACGTACGGCGCAGGCTCTTGGGTGACCGGATCGATCACCACGCGGATCGGGTGTTCAGTGCCGGCGTCCGCGGTCTCGTCGACGTTGGTGGTGAAGCGCAGGAGCTGAGCTTCGCCCTCGCCCTCAACGTCCACGGCAATCGCCACAAACGGCGCATCATCGACCTTGATCCCAACCTTCTCGACCGGGGTGATCAGGAAGTAATCATCGCCATCGCGGCGGATGATGGTGGAGAACAGTTTGACCATCGGCTTGCGTCCGATCGGCGTCCCCAGGTAAAACCAGGTGCCGTCGCGGGCGATACGCATGTCGATGTCGCCACAGAAGTCAGGGTTCCACAGGTGGACCGGCGGCAAGCCTTTGGTCTTGGGGATTTGCCCCAACAAGTCGTTGGCTTTTTGCGGGCCACTCATGGCGTTCTCCTTGAATTACTGGTCGCTGAGCCCGATCAGGCTGCGCGCGTACTGCTCCAGCGGCGGGCCAATCAGGTCTTGTGGCTTGTTGTCGTGGAACGTCAGTAAACCGCCACGACTCTTGATACGTGCAGTATCAATCAAATACTGGGTGCTGGTCTCGATCAACATGATCTGAATCACGCCGCTGTCGATGCCGAGGCGATCCACGTATTCCTGATCAAGCCATTCGTCCGAGTTGCCGATACGGTCATCAGCCTTGGCGAACCGCGTGTAAAGCAGGTAATGGGCACCGGCGGCGCGGGCTTCACCCATGGCCTGGTCGAGGCCTTCGGGGGTGCGCGCACGGCGGACCATCGGAAAGTATTCGATAAAGCCATTGAAGGCTTCTTCAGCGACCACGTTCGGTCGCGGATAGGCACTGCCCGGCGGTGCGAAGGCACCTTGGGCGATGTAGATGAACGAGTCCGGCTGGATGCGCAGGTTATTTACCCGGCGACTGTCGCTGTGATCCAGCAGCCCCGCATCGCTCATGTGGTAGCGAGTTCCTTCAGCCATATCGCTGACATTCATGCAGCCACCAAGCGCCAAAACGGCCAGCAGCAAAACCAGGCTACGCATCCTACCCTCCAGAGGCCGGTGACGGAAAACCGGCGAATGGCCATGGGATGCAGCTTCCGCGCCAGCTCAAGAGCATTGTTGTCTGTTCGAACGCAATCGCGGGCAAGCCACGCTCCCACAAGAGTTGCGCTAATCCTGTGGGAGCGGGCTTGCCCGCGATGGGGCCCAATCAGCCGCCGATGATTTTCATGACTGTCGCGCCACCCGAAAACGCCACTTCCTGCTTGTCCCCCAGAGCTTTCACCAAGAGTCGCTGCAACGCCGGCAATGCCTGATGGCGCGGCTTGTCCAGAAGGTCACCGACATAGTGGCGATTGCTCGACGACAAACAGCCATGCAACCAACCGGTGGATGACAATCGCAGTCGCGAGCAAGTCCGGCAGAAGGGAACGCTTTCGTTGGCAATCACCCCAAAGTGGCCCAATCCAGGTATTTCATAGCGCACGGCAGTGGCATCGACGGGCGCATCGGCTTGCAGGTATTCGTAGCGCTCGCCGATCAGGCTCAACAACTGCTGAAGGCTGACGAACTGTTGCAGGAAGGCGTTGTTGTCGCTGGCCAGGTGGCCCATGCGCATCAGCTCGATGAAGCGCAACTCATAGCCACGCTCCAGGCAGTAATCGAGCAACGGCATCACCTGATCGAGGTTTTGGCCGCGCAGGGGCACCATGTTGACCTTGATTTTCAGGCCCGCCGCCTTGGCCTGATCCATCCCGTCGAGCACGGTCGCCAGGTCACCGCCACGGGCAATGCTGCGGAACGCGCTGGCATCCAGGGTATCGAGGGAAACGTTGATGCGACGGATGCCGGCGTCCACCAGCAATGGCAGCTTCTTTGCCAGCAACTGACCGTTGGTGGTCAGGCTGATGTCTTCGAGGCCCATCTTGCCGACGGCGGTCATGAAGGCTTCGAGCTTGGGGCTGACCAGCGGCTCGCCACCGGTGATGCGCAAACGCTCAATGCCCGCCGCTTCGATCAGATACGCCACGCCGCGTGCCATGGCCTCGGCCGACAATTCATCCTGCGCAGCCACCAGCCGCTTGCCGTTAGGCACGCAGTAAGTACACGCGTAATTGCAGGCTGAGGTCAGGCTGATCCGCAAATTGCGAAAACGCCTGCCTTGACGGTCAACGATCATGGATCACTCCGGCAAAAGGAATTCGAACGCGTAAAACTTGACTTACAAATCAAGTTTTAGCAAGTCCCATGCCTGAGTATATTCCTGAGGTACGGCGCCATATAGCGAAATCATGGCGCGATAAGGCAACTGAATGGTTCAGCTGCTCGGCGTGTCGGTATCGCGTTTGCGCTTGTTGCCCATGCGCACACCGATATCCATCAGGAACTGGAAGAAACCTTCCTGATCTTCCAGCACATTGCTCCAGAAAGGCGAGTGATACAGCGCCACAGCGCCGTGCACCAGCGCCCAGGACGCGCAGTAATGAAAGTAAGGCGGAACGTCTTCGAGCTTGCCTTCGCTGATCCGGCCCTTGATCAGCAAGGTCAGGCGTTCGAAGTTCGAGGCGCGGATCTTGTGCAGCTCCTCGACCATCTCCGGCACCTGGTTGCCCTTGACGACCTTCTCTTCCAGGCGATCGAACAAGCGATAGCGTTGCGGATCGCGCATGCGGAATTCGAAGTAGGCCCGGGACAGGGCTTCCTTATCCTTGTCGACATCTGCCGAATGCAACAGCTCGTTCAGATCACGCTCGTAGTCGAGCATCAGGCGCAGATAGATCTCCGCCTTGGATTTGAAATGTTTGTAGATCGTGCCTTTGCCGATACCGACGGCATCAGCAATCATCTCGACGGTGACACTGTCTTCACCCTGGTCGAGGAACAGCTTGAGCGCGGTATCGAGAATTTCTTGCTCGCGGCGACGAAACTCACGGACCTTACGAGGTTCTTTATGCATAAGAAAAGGTCTGTTGGGGTCAAAATTCGAAGCCGCGTATTATGCCTAACTTGCGCCAAAATGCACGGATCATCCGACCATATCTGTGTTTCTTGATCATTTCACACAGGTTCGCCAGTTGATGAGAACACTTCCGAAGCGGGCGTATTCCAAAATTGTTTAAAAACCTGGGTCGGTAAACTGGACTCGGCGCAATACTGATCAATACTTGAACTGTCGGCGGGGCATCTCCCCCAAGTGTCGCGTCGATATAGGTACCAACGGACCGTGTGCCTTTGTTTTACTCCTAATGGTCTTAACCCGGATTCACCCCCCAGAACCCGGGTTTTTTTTGCCTGCGATTTAGCCTTTCACATGCGCCAGCGGGAACAGCCGCTTGAAGTTTTCAGTGGTCTGCTCGGCAAATCGCTCATAGGACTCACCACGCAACATTGCCAGAAATTCCGCAACCTCGCGTACGTACTGCGGCAGGTTTGGTTTGCCGCGATAAGGGATCGGCGCGAGATACGGCGAGTCGGTTTCCACCAGCAATCGATCAGCCGGCACTTTACTGGCAACGTCACGCAGCGCGTCGGCATTGCGAAAAGTGACAATGCCGGACAGGGAAATGTAATAACCCATGTCCAGCGCGGCCTTGGCCATGTCCCAGTCTTCAGTGAAGCAATGCAACACACCCGCCTGAGGCAATGCAGCCTCGCGCAGCAAACTCAACGTATCCTCGCGGGCGCCTCGGGTGTGGATGACCACTGGTTTGCCGGTTTGCTGAGCGGCCTGCAGGTGCAAGCGAAACGATTCCTGCTGCAACTCGGCCGCTTCCGGCTCGTAGTGATAATCCAGACCGGTTTCACCGATCGCTACCACTCGCGGGTGATTGAGCTCACGCAACAGCCAATCCAGCGCCGGCGCGGCACCCGGTTGTACATCCAGCGGATGCACACCCACCGAACAGTCGACATCGTCATAACGTTCAGCCAGGGCTTTGACGTCCGCGGCGTTCTCGACGCTGACGCCGATACACAGAAAGTGCCCTACCCCGCGCTGGCGAGCCGCATCGAGCGCGGCATCCAGGGAGCCGTCGTGGGCGGCGAGGTCAAGACGGTCAAGGTGACAATGAGAATCTACGAGCATAAAAGGGCTGCAACTTACATCGTATGAGTGGGACGGTCGGACTTCATGGCTCCGGCCAGATGGGTTTCGATTCGACTGCGCGCGGTGTTGTCGCCGTCGTTGAATTGTACGCCGACCCCGGCGGCACGGTTGCCCTGCGCGCCTTTTGGGGTAATCCAGGCCACCTTGCCGGCGACCGGGATCTTCTCGGCATCATCCATCAGGTTCAGCAGCATGAATACCTCATCGCCCAACTTGTAGCTTTTGTTGGTCGGGATAAACAGGCCTCCGTTCTTGATGAATGGCATGTAGGCCGCGTAAAGCACGGAGTTGTCCTTGATGGTCAGGGACAAAATACCGTTGCGTGGCCCCGGATTGACTGCTTCATTCATGCTGACCTCCATTGCTGATGATCAGAGTCTAGGCACAGACGATCACTTCTGGGTAGGCAAGGATGCCCATTGCACCAGCAGCGCTTCGAGCAACAAGGCCGGATTGAGGTTGGCTTTGCTCATGACCTTCTGGCGCTGGGCGAGGATCCAGTCCTGGATACTCAAGACTTTATCCTGAGCGGTTTTCTGCGCCAGGTATTGAATGACCTTGCGCATGTCCGTCAATCCCAACCCCTCTTCATCCTGGGTCAACTGATAGCGCAGGATCAGACTCGACCAGTCGCAGAACCAGTCGAACAACAGCAACTGCGGGACGGTTTTCCATTCTTCGGCCAACTGCGTCGGCGATTGCTGCTGTTTGAGCAACTTCTTCACGCCTTCGACCACCAGCGCCCGCTGCTCGCGCACGCCCTGCGTCTGCAACTTGACTGAGGCCAGCGGAGAGCCGGCGGCCAGGGTCAGCAGTTCGACACGCTCTTCTTCCGAGCTGTCCGGCAGGGCCTTGGCCAGCCAGGCAAGACTCATCGCTTCGCTCGGCAGCGGGCAGGCCTGCTGCACGCAGCGACTCTTGATGGTCGGCAGCAGACGACTGGTCTGGTGGCTGACCAACAGCAAAACGGTATCACCGGACGGTTCTTCAAGACTTTTGAGCAAGGCGTTCGCGGCGTTGACGTTCATCGACTCGACCGGCTCGATCAACACCACCTTGCGCCCGCCCATCTGCGCGGTCTGAACCACGAAGCTGACCAGATCACGAACCTGATCGACCTTGATCGCCTTGTCGGCTTCTTCGGGTTCCAGGATGTAGTTGTCGGGGTGGCTGCCGGCCTTGAGCAGCAGGCAGGATTTGCATTCGCCGCAGGCGTCCTGCGCAGTCGGACGCTGGCACAGCAGACTGGCCATCAACCGCTCCGCCAGCGCACGCTTGCCGATCCCGGCCGGGCCATGCAGCAGATAGGCGTGCGCATGTTGCTTGCGACCGGCCAACTGCTGCCAGAGGCTGTCCTGCCACGGATAGGCTTCAGCCACGGGTCAGCTCCAGCAGACGTGGCAGCAAGGTGTCCAGAGACTGCTGGACCTGCGCGAGCGGCTGAGCGGCATCGACCAACACATAACGCGCCGGGTCAGCTTCAGCGCGCTTGAGGAACGCACTGCGCACGGCATCGAAAAAGGTCCGGCCTTCAAGTTCGAAACGGTCCAGACGACCGCGAGCACTGGCGCGAGCCAGCCCCACTTCCACCGGCAGATCGAAGATCAGCGTCAGGTCCGGGCGCAAATCACCCTGGACAAACGTTTCCAGAGTCGCGATGCGCTCCAGCGACAAACCGCGACCGCCACCCTGATAGGCGTAGGTCGAATCGGTAAAACGATCACACAAGACCACCGCACCACGGGCCAGCGCCGGACGGATCACCTCGGCCATATGCTGGGCCCGAGCGGCGAATACCAGCAACAACTCGGTGTCGGGGTTCATGACTTCATCAACCGGCGCCAACAACACTTCGCGAATCCGCTCGGCCAACGGCGTACCACCCGGCTCGCGGGTCAGCACCACCTCGATACCGGCGGCGCGCAGGCGCTCGGCCAGGTATTCGCGGTTGGTGCTTTTACCGGCGCCTTCCGGGCCTTCCAGGGTAATAAACAAGCCAGTCACAGGCAGTCCTTAATCAGGGTCATTGCGGGTTTTGCGGCGCGGTTGCGTCCGGCTCGGCCACAGGTTCCGGTTCAGGCTCCGGAGCGGGTGTAGCAGCGGGTTCTGGCGGCGCTACGGGTGGCACAGTCTCGGCATCGGGGCTGGGCGACGCTGCCGGAATCGGCGCCTCGACGTCCGGGGTTTCGCCATTCTGAATTTCGGGCGACGAGGCCGGTGCCGGGCTGGACCGGTAGTCGGCACGACGCTTGATCTGGAACTCACGCACCGCATTATTGTGGGCATCCAGATCATCGGAGAACACGTGGCTGCCATCACCGCGAGCGACGAAGTAGAGGCTGTTGCCCGCCACCGGGTTCAACGCGGCATGGATCGCTTCGCGGCCGACCATGGCAATCGGGGTCGGCGGCAGGCCCGAAATCATGTAGGTGTTGTACGGCGTGGGTTCCTTGAGGTGGGCGCGGGTCAATTTGCCGCTGTAGCGATCACCCAAACCGTAGATCACCGTCGGGTCGGTTTGCAACAGCATGCCAATCGCCATGCGCCGCACAAACACGCCAGCAATCTGCCCGCGTTCCTGCGGCACACCGGTTTCCTTTTCCACCAACGAAGCCATGATCAGGGCTTGATAAGGTTCGGTATACGGCACATCTGCAGAGCGCTGTTCCCATTCCTTGGCGAGGACTTCGTCGAGACGGTCATAGGCTTTTTTCAGCAGATCGACGTCGGTCATGCCACGCACGAAGCGGTAAGTATCGGGAAAGAATCGTCCTTCGGGAAAGATCCCGGTGTGGCCAAGTTTGGTCATCACCTCGCTATCGCTCAAGCCGTTCAGGGTCTGCTCGAGCTTTTCATCCTTGGCCAATGCCGTCCGGACCTGATGAAAATTCCAGCCTTCGACCAAGGTCAGGCTGTACTGAACGATCTCCCCACGCTTCCACAGGTCGATCAGCCCTTCGACAGTCATGCCGGGCTGCATGCGGTATTCACCCTTGTGCAAGGGTTGTCCCGCCAGGTTGAAACGCCAATACACGCGCAACCAGAAAGCGTCCTTGATGACGCCATCAGCTTCGAGTCGATAGAAAGTGCGGGTAGGCGTCGTGCCTTTTGGCACTTCCAGCAGTTCTTCCTGGGTGATGTTCAGCGGCTGTTCCAGCGCCGAATGAATTTTCCAGGCGCAGGCGCCCAGACACAGCCCTGCCAGAACCAATCCGGTTTCCAGCAGCAGCAAGAATTTACGTCTCACGTATCAAGCATCCAGTAGCGCGCGGGCAATGGTTTGGAGTTTACGGGTGAGCGGCCCAACCGACCAGCTCAGCGCAGCATAGGCGCGCACCGGCCAGACCCCATACACGCTGTTGCAGACAAAGACTTCATCGGCCCATTGCAGCTGATCCAGGCTGATGTCGGTGATTTGTGTGGGGATCCCCAATGACTCGGCTTGAAACAATAACTCGGCACGCATCACACCGGCCACACCACAGCGCTTCAAATCGGCCGTGATCAACACGCCATCGCGGATCAGGAACAGATTGCTGAACACACCTTCGATCACGCGCCCCGCAAGATCAAGCATCAAGCCTTCGGCGTGCTCCGCATCTTGCCACTCAGCGCGAGCAATCACCTGCTCCAGACGGTTAAGGTGTTTAAGGCCGGCAAGCAGTGGCTGCCTGGACAGGCGTGTCGCACAAGGGAACAGGCGAACGCCCTGCTCGCCATGAACGGCGGGATAAGCAGCGGGAGGATTGCCTTGCAGAATACGTCGGGCCTGAGCCGAAGGGTCGGGGGCATAGCCGCGCAAGCTGTCGCCGCGAGTGATGATGAGTTTGAGCACACCCTCATCCAGCACGCCGGCATAGGCCAGCAGCTCACTGCGAATCAACTCATGATCGGCAGTGATCGCCAGGCGCGAACAGCCGTCGGCCAGACGCGTCAGATGTCGCTCCAGCAGCAACGGTTGCCCGCCCCGCACGGCAATGGTCTCGAACAGACCATCGCCGTAAGCCAGGCCGCGATCCTTCAGCGACAAAGCGTCAGCCGGCTGACCGTCGACCCAGCTGTCCATCAGTCAGCGAACCGGCGGAACACCAGTGAGCCGTTGGTACCGCCAAACCCGAAGGAGTTGGACAGCACCACATCGATGTCCATGTTGCGCGCGGTGTGCGGCACGAAATCGAGGTCGCAGCCTTCGTCCGGCTCATCGAGGTTGATGGTCGGTGGCGCCACTTGGCTGTTGATTGCCAGCACACTGAAGATCGCCTCGACCGCGCCTGCTGCACCCAGCAAGTGACCGGTCATGGACTTGGTTGAACTGACGGCCAGTTTGTAGGCGTGATCGCCGAACACGGACTTGATCGCACAGGCTTCGGCGAGGTCACCGGCCGACGTCGAGGTGCCGTGGGCGTTGATGTACTGGACCTGATCGCTATTGATCTTCGCATCACGCAGGGCGTTGGTGATGCAACGCGCAGCACCTGCACCGTCTGCCGGAGGCGACGTCATGTGGAACGCATCGCCACTGGTGCCGAAACCGATCAGCTCGGCGTAGATGGTCGCGCCGCGCGCCTTGGCGTGCTCCAGTTCTTCGAGAACCAGAGCGCCGGCACCATCGGACAACACGAAGCCATCACGGCCTTTGTCCCATGGACGGCTGGCGCGGGTCGGCTCGTCGTTGCGGGTCGACAGTGCGCGGGAGGCACCAAAGCCACCCATGCCCAGACCGCAAGCCGCCATTTCGGCGCCGCCGGCAATCATCACGTCGGCTTCGTCGTACATGATGTTGCGGGCTGCCATGCCGATGCAGTGCGTACCGGTGGTACACGCGGTGGCGATGGCGTAGTTAGGTCCCTGTGCACCCAAGTGGATGGACAGAAAACCGGAAATCATATTGATGATCGAGCCAGGCACGAAAAACGGAGAAATCCGTCGTGGGCCGGAATCATGCAGGGTGCGGCTGGTTTCTTCGATATTGGTCAGACCGCCAATACCCGAGCCCATGGCCACGCCGATGCGCTCACGGTTGGCATCGGTAACTTCAAGGCCTGCGTTACGTACCGCCTGAAAACCTGCGGCCAGACCGTACTGAATGAACAGGTCGAGCTTGCGAGCTTCCTTGACCGAAAGGTATTCCTCGACATTGAAGCCCTTTACCGAGCCGCCAAAACGGGTGGAATAGGCAGAAAGGTCGGTGTGTTCGATCAGACCAATGCCACTGCGGCCAGCCAGAATGCCCTGCCAACTGCTTGGCACATCCGTGCCCAGTGGCGACAACATACCCATACCGGTGACTACGACGCGTCTACGCGACACAGCACTCTCCTTTTTCAAATGACGACTTTGCATCAGGCCTAAAGAAAAAACCGCACGCCATGAGGCAGTGCGGTTTTTCCATGACAGCAAGCAACGATTACAAGCTATTAAGCCTGGTGGTTAGTAACGTAATCGATTGCAGCTTGTACAGTAGTGATCTTCTCAGCTTCTTCGTCAGGGATTTCGGTCTCGAATTCCTCTTCCAGAGCCATCACCAGCTCAACGGTGTCAAGGGAGTCGGCACCCAGGTCTTCAACGAAGGAAGCAGTGTTGACCACTTCTTCTTCTTTAACGCCCAGTTGCTCAGCAACGATTTTCTTGACGCGCTCTTCGATGGTGCTCATACCTTGTTTTCACTCCTAATGGACAAATTCAGGCAGCTGGCCAGTGGGTAAGTGTATAGAAAGACTTTTCAGTTTTTCAACTGAAAGCTTCACTCCTCAAACCCGACAGCCCTCTGCCTATAAATAGATTGCAGCTTTATAACGGATTTTAGACAGCTCGTATGACATTTTTTTGAAGCAATCCGTCACATTTAACTCATGTACATCCCGCCGTTCACCGGGATTGTAGCCCCAGTAACGTAAGCCGCACCGTCGGATGCAAGAAAAGCGACCACAGACGCGATCTCTTGTGCTTGCCCCAGACGACCCAGCGGAATTTGTGTCACCAGGCTTTCACGCTGCGCTTCGGGCAATTCGCGAGTCATATCGGTGTCGATGAACCCAGGGGCCACCGAGTTTACCGTAATCGAACGCGAACCGACTTCACGCGCCAGCGCACGGCTGAAACCTTCCAGACCGGCCTTGGCGGCTGCGTAGTTTACTTGGCCTGCGTTGCCCATGGCACCCACAACAGAGCCAATACTGATAATTCGTCCCCAACGGGCTTTGGTCATGCCACGCAAAACGCCCTTGGACAGGCGGAACAGACTGTTCAGGTTGGTATCGACGACGTCATGCCATTCGTCATCTTTCATGCGCATCATCAGATTATCGCGGGTGATACCGGCATTGTTGACCAGGATCGCCGGCGCACCGAACTGCTCGGAGATGCTCGCCAACACCTTGGCGACGGATTCGTCGCTGGTGACATTGAGTTCCATGCCAGTGCCTTGAATACCGTTTTCCTTCAGGGTAGCGGCAATGCTCTCGGCGCCGGAAGCGGACGTCGCGGTGCCCACAACGATGGCGCCCTGACGACCCAGTTCCAGGGCGATGGCTTGGCCAATACCGCGGCTCGCACCGGTGACCAATGCAACTTTACCTTGCAGACTCATGCAAGTTTCTCCTGATTCAGGCCAGCGCTGCACGGGCGGCAGCGAAAGCGTCTGGGGTATTGAGGTTGGATGTCGACACGCCTTCGGCGCAACGCTTGTTCAGGCCGGCCAGTACTTTGCCAGGACCGCATTCGACCAACTGGGTCGCGCCCTTGGCGGCCAGCGCCTGGACCGATTCGACCCAGCGCACAGGCTTGTAGAGCTGCTCAAGCAGGTCGCGCTTGAGGGTTTCCAGATCGGCCGGCACGGTAGCGCTGACGTTCTGTACCACCGGGATCTGCGGCGCTTGCCAGTCGATCGCAGCAATCGATTCGGCGAAACGCTCGGCTGCCGGACGCATCAGCTCGCAGTGAGAAGGCACGCTGACCGGCAGCGGCATGGCGCGCTTGGCACCCCGCGCCTTGCAGCCTTCGATGGCGCGCTCTACCGCAGCCTTGGCACCGGCGATAACCACCTGGCCCGGGGAGTTGAAGTTGACCGCACTGACCACTTCGCCTTGCGCCGCTTCGGCACAAGCTGCCAACACGTCAGCGTCGTCCAGACCGAGGATCGCGGCCATGCCGCCCTGCCCTGCCGGAACGGCTTCTTGCATCAACTGACCGCGGCGCTCAACCAGCTTGACGGCGTCGCCCAGGCTCAGGCTGCCAGCCGCGACCAGCGCGCTGTACTCGCCCAGGCTGTGACCGGCAACGTAAGCCGGACGCGCGCCGCCTTCAGCCAGCCACAGACGCCACAAGGCGATCGAGGCGGTCAGAATGGCCGGTTGGGTTTTATCGGTTTGATTGAGTTGCTCTTCCGGCCCTTGCTGGGTCAGTGCCCACAGGTCGTAACCCAGAGCATCGGAAGCTTCTTTGAATGTTTCGAGGACAACCGGATGTTGCGCGCCCAACTCGGCCAGCATGCCGAGGGACTGCGAACCCTGTCCTGGAAAGACGAATGCGAGGGAAGCAGACATGTAACAAGCCCCTAATGATCTTGTCGTCGGAGAATTTGACGTCCCGCTTGGGGGACGCAAGAAACTGACAGTTGGATGGCCAATTGAACTGAGCGGTCACATTTAAGCATTGTCCGACGAAAACGCCTAAAGCAACAAATCCTCCAGACGACCGTGAATGCGCTCCGGCAGGTTTTCCTGGATCTCGATCAGCGCACGGGAAATCGCACTCTGGAAACCCTGAACCCCGGCCGAACCGTGGCTTTTCACCACAATCCCCTGCAAACCCAGGAAACTTGCGCCGTTGTGCCGCGCAGGGGCCAGATCGGCTTGCAGGCGCCTCATCAACGGCAGCGCCAGTGCGCCGACCATTTTCGAGGCGAGGTTTTTCTTGAACAAGGCTTCGATTCGCCCGGCAATCATGGTCGCCAGGCCTTCGCTGGACTTGAGCAAGATGTTGCCGACAAAGCCGTCACACACCACCACGTCCGCCTCGCCACGGTACAAACCGTCACCTTCGACGAAGCCGATGTAATTGATACCACGGGCACTTTGCAACAAGGTTGCAGCGAGCTTGACCTGCTGATTGCCCTTGATGTCTTCGGTGCCGATGTTCAGCAAAGCCACACGCGGTCGAACGATACCCAAGGCTTCCGCTGCCACCGACCCCATGATTGCGAACTGCAACAGGTGCTCGGCACTGCAATCGACATTGGCGCCCAGATCGAGCAACTGGCAATAACCCTTCTGCGTCGGAACGGCCGCAACCATTGCTGGCCGATCGATGCCCGGCAGCGTCTTCAGCACAAATCGCGACAACGCCATCAGCGCGCCGGTATTGCCGGCACTGACACACGCCTGGACCTTGCCGTCTCGCAACAACTCGAGTGCCACACGCATCGACGAGTCAGGCTTGCCGCGCAAGGCCTGGGCAGGCTTTTCGTCCATGGTGATGACTTCGAATGCCGGAGCAATCGACAGGCGCGAGCGATCCACAGCCGATTGGCCAGAGAGCAATTCTTCAAGAAGGGAGGGTTGACCGACGAGGGTCAGGTGCAGCGAGGGTGCAGCAGACAGGCAAGCAAGGCTGGCCTGAACAATGCTGCGGGGACCGAAGTCCCCGCCCATTGCGTCAATCGCGATGACTTGAGCAGACAAGTGATTACTCGTCAGCGCCCTTGTCGATCACTTTACGGCCACGGTATACGCCTTCTGGCGATACGTGGTGACGCAGGTGAATTTCACCGGTGGTTTTTTCTACAGACAGAGTGCTTGCCGTCAGGGCGTCGTGCGAACGACGCATGTCACGGGCAGAGCGGGATTTTTTGTTCTGCTGAACAGCCATAATTGATTAACTCCTAAACGTTTGGGTCACGCTTTAACTGCGCCAATACACTGAACGGGTTGGACCGCGTTACCTCGTCCTCGCTCGGTTCGGGCTCATCGAGACCCGCCGGCTGCTGGCATTCTTCCGGATGATGAGCAGGCACAATGGGCAAGGCGAGCAGAAGCTCCTCCTCGATCAGTGACTGCAGATCCAAAGGATCTTCGCCCAGTTCCAGCACGTCATAACCTTTCGGCAACGACTGGGTATTCGCACCCTCCTTCACCACAGCATAACTGCATTCGCTATGGATCGGCAGGGTGACCAGCTCAAGACAACGCTGGCAAACCATTTTGACTTCGGTGTCGATAAAACTGTGGATTACCACAGACTTACGTTCATCTCGTTCAAAAACGAATTTAGCCTGCACCGTACCGACAGTGTCGGAAAGCGGGTCGCAGAGTCTCTCCAAATCGGCCAGCAGCAGTTCACCTTGAAGGGTGGTGCCACGATCAGCCAATTTGCGCGGGTCAACGTGAGGTGGAATCGGGTCATTCAACATAGGCGCAGCATTATAGGGATGCACCCGGCCATGTCAAAGGAAATTCAGCCCTGTCCGTCACTTGGAAGCCTCGGTAGAATTCGCGCCTGTCTTCCGGAGATGCGTATGCTGCCTTTATTACTCGCTTCAAGCTCGGTTTATCGCCGGGAATTGCTGGCCCGCTTGCAGCTGCCATTCACCTGCAGCTCACCGGATATCGATGAAAGCCATCGCCCGGGCGAGTCCGCCATTGAGCTGGTAAAACGCCTCGCCGCAGAAAAAGCCCGGGCACTTGCCGGCACCCATCCCGCGCACCTGATCATCGGTTCCGATCAGGTTGCGGTACTCGGCGAGCGGATTATCGGCAAGCCCCACACCTTCGAGAAGGCCCGCGAACAACTGCTGGCTTCGAGCGGTGCCAGCGTGACCTTCCTGACAGGCCTGGCGCTGCTCAACAGCGAGACCGGCGACTGTCAGGTCGACTGCGTGCCCTTTACCGTCCACATGCGCACGCTGGACCCGGCACGCATCGAGCGCTACCTGCGCGCCGAACAACCCTACGACTGCGCTGGCAGCTTCAAGGCTGAAGGTTTGGGGGTCAGCCTGTTTCAAAGCACCGAAGGCCCTGACGCCACCAGCCTGATCGGCCTGCCGCTGATTCGCCTGATCGACATGCTGCTGACCGAAGGCGTGCAAATCCCCTGAACACAAAAAACCGGCCACTTGGGCCGGCTTTTTTATGCCGCAGGAGAACTCAGCGCAACGACGGACCGTTAAAGCCCATCCACATCGCCAGCTTCTCAGCCACGCTGGCACCGAGTTTTTTCGAGAAGCGATCGAACGGCGATTCCTGAACGGTGAAGTCCACCAGTTCTTTCTCGCCAATCACATCACGCGCCACCGAGCTGGCATTCCCCAGGCCATCGATCAGACCCAGCGGCAACGCTTGCTCGCCGTTCCAGACCAGCCCGGAGAACAGCTCCGGATGTTCTTTGTCCTTGAGACGGTCGCCACGGCCTTTTTTCACGCTGTTGATGAACTGCTGGTGCGTCGTATCCAGCACGCCCTGCCAGAACCTGGTTTCCTCAGGCTTCTGCGGCTGGAACGGGTCGAGGAACGACTTGTGCTCGCCCGACGTGTAGGTCCGACGCTCGACGCCGAGCTTCTCCATGGTGCCGACAAAGCCGTAACCGGCCGCCGTCACACCAATGGAACCGACCAGGCTCGCCTTGTCGGCGTAAATCTGATCAGCCGCGCTGGCGATGTAGTAGGCACCGGAAGCGCCCAGATCGGAGATCACCGCGTACACCTTGGTGTCCGGGTGAAGGCCACGCAGACGAACGATTTCGTCATACACATAACCCGACTGCACCGGACTGCCGCCCGGGCTGTTGATGCGCAGGATCACACCCTTGACCTTCTCATCTTCGAAGGCCGCACGCAGACTGCCGACGATGTTGTCAGCGCTGGCCGGTTCCTTGTCAGCGATCACGCCGGTCACGTCGATCAACGCCGTGTAGTGGGAGCCGCGGGTCGCGCTTTTTTCCATATCCATCAGCGGCGTGAACAGAATCAACGCGCCAATCAGATACACAAAGGTCAGCAGCTTGAAAAATATCCCCCAGCGACGAGACCGGCGCTGCTCCTGGACACTGGCCATCAGGGTCTTTTCAAGCAGCTTCCAGCTTTTTTCGTCACCGCTCTCTGCACTCGCCTTGGCGGGCGCTTTCCATTCGTCGGTCATGACATCTACCCCAGCAAAAACCTGTTAAGCCCGCTGACTCAGCCAGGCATGCAATTCTGAAAAACGATTAATGGCCAGTCGCGGTTCAAACAGCTGCAGCGCGTCGATCGATTGAGCGCCATAACTGACCGCTACCGAATCAATGCCGGCGTTACGCGCCATCTGCAGGTCGAAAGACGAATCGCCGACCATCAGCGCCTGCTCAGGGTGAACCTCGCAATGAGCGAGAATTTGCTCAAGCATCAGCGGATGAGGCTTGCTGGCGGTTTCATCGGCGGCGCGAGTGATATCGAAATAATTTTCCCAGCCGTGAGCTTTCAGCACCCTATCGAGCCCGCGACGAGCCTTGCCCGTCGCCACAGCCAGATGATAACCCTCGGCGCGAAACGCCTCCATCGACTCGAGCACACCCTCGAACAGCGGCGAAGGCACGGCTTCGGCAGCGATGTAGTGATCCGCATAGTGCTGCCGGAACGCTACCAGCTCGTCATCGCCAATTTCGGGGTACAACGTGCGAATGGCCTCAGGCAGGCCCAGACCGATAATGCCCTTGACCGCAAAATCATCACGCAACTGAAACCCCGACCGTTCGGACGCGACGTGCATCGCCTCGACAATCCGACCAATGGAGTCAGCCAGCGTGCCGTCCCAATCGAAAATCAGCAGTTTGTAATCAGAGGGGTGCACTCAGGCGCTCCACGGTCTTGGCCCACATTTCGTCCACTGGGGCCTGCAATTTCAACTCCCCGCCATCCGGCAGCGGCACGGTCAGCATGTAGGCGTGCAGGAACAGGCGTTTGCCGCCCAGGTCACGAATTTCCTTGCTGAAACCTTCATCGCCATACTTGGCATCGCCAGCGATGCAATGCCCGGCATGCAAGGTGTGGACGCGGATCTGGTGAGTGCGGCCGGTGATCGGTTTGGCTTCGATCAGGGTGGCAAAGTCGCCGAAACGACGCAGGACCTTGAACACGGTCACAGACTCCTTGCCCTCCTCCTCGTCGACCTCGACCATACGCTCGCCGGAACGCAGATTGCTCTTGCCGAGCGACGCACGCACCTGCTTGATCGAGGCCGCCCAGTTACCGCGGACCAGCGCCATGTAGCGCTTATCGACGCCATCGCCGCGCAATGCCGTGTGCAAGTGACGCAGCATGCTGCGTTTCTTGGCAATCATCAGCAGGCCGGAGGTGTCACGGTCGAGACGGTGAACCAGTTCGAGCTCCTTGCAATCCGGACGCAGCTGACGAAAGGCTTCGATCACCCCATAAGTCAATCCGCTGCCGCCATGAACCGCGATGCCGCAAGGCTTGTTGATCACGATCAACGCCTTGTCCTCGAACACAATCGAGGCTTCGAGGCGTTGCAGCAGTCCCTGGGCCAGTGGCACAGGCTCGTCACGCTCCGGCACGCGAACCGGCGGCACGCGCACGATATCGCCCGCCTGCAGCTTGTATTCGGGCTTGATCCGACCTTTGTTCACTCGCACTTCGCCCTTGCGCAAAATGCGGTAAATCAAAGTCTTGGGCACGCCTTTGAGCCGAGCGAGAAGGAAGTTATCAATACGTTGGCCGGCATATTCCGGCGAGACCTCCAGCAGTTGTACGGCTGGGGTCGAAGGGGCAGTAGTCGTCATGCCGCGGATGATAACAATTTTTTATGGAATTGAAGCACTTAATCATTGCTGCTATAGTCGCGAACGCCGCCAAAAGCGGCCTGGACAGCGGACTAACGGTCAAAAACCGGCCCTGACCAACGCAATTCACCAGGGCGCGAGGCCGTCCTACGGGGCTTTCGCTACGTAACGGTGGAGTTTGCAGCTGTAACAAGCGCAGGTGACATGAGGCCTGAATCAAGCCGCAAAGCAGAGTTTTCACTCGCCTTGCGAGCCAATATTCACGGCCAGTTCACAAAGTGCAGTCGGCTACGGACGACCCCGAGCGAACGCTTCGGAAACAACGCCTAAATTAGCCATGATGCGTGACCTCCCCCTTCGGAGCTCACGGTAAATGCCAACCCGCTGCGGATTCTGCGCGCGGCAGCACCCGAATTATCAGGGATACGTGTAGGGTGGAGATGCACAACCGCTGGACTGTGTAGCAATAGGCTTTATCAAGACGCTTCATCTCGTCCACAGCCGCTGGTTGATTCCTCCTCCTGACTGAGTGCTTAAGTAGCCACAGCAAGCAGGACGCGTACGTCGCGATAACGGCCCAATTGGCCGGACATCGCTGGACACGGGAATGGCCAACCACTCCCGACGCACCTGACACCGACCGTGAGAAGTCGTGTGTGCCGAACGCCGTTTCCGGCAGCCCGGAAACCGACGGTACTACATGAAAAGAATGCTGATTAACGCAACTCAACCCGAAGAGTTGCGTGTTGCACTGGTAGATGGCCAACGCCTCTACGACCTGGACATCGAATCCGGTGCACGCGAGCAGAAGAAGGCCAACATCTATAAAGGCCGGATTACTCGCATCGAACCAAGCCTTGAGGCTGCCTTTGTCGATTTCGGCTCTGAGCGCCACGGCTTCCTGCCCCTTAAAGAAATCTCCCGCGAATACTTCAAGAAAGCCCCTGAAGGCCGCGTCAACATCAAGGACGTCCTGAGCGAAGGCCAGGAAGTCATCGTTCAGGTGGAAAAAGAAGAACGTGGCAACAAGGGCGCAGCCCTGACCACGTTCATCAGCCTGGCCGGTCGTTACCTGGTGCTGATGCCGAACAACCCGCGTGCCGGCGGTATCTCCCGTCGCATCGAAGGTGAAGAGCGCAACGAACTGCGTGAAGCCCTGAACGGCCTGGTTGCCCCGGCCGACATGGGTCTGATCGTTCGCACTGCCGGCCTTGGCCGCAGCAGCGAAGAAATGCAGTGGGACCTCGATTACCTGCTGCAACTCTGGACCGCCATCAAAGAAGCCTCGCTGGATCGCTCCGCGCCATTCCTGATCTACCAGGAAAGCAACGTGATCATCCGCGCCATCCGCGATTACCTGCGCCAGGACATCGGCGAAGTGCTGATCGACAGCGTTGAAGCCCAGGACGAAGCCCTGACCTTCATTCGCCAGGTAATGCCGCAGTACGCCAGCAAGATCAAGCTGTACGAAGACAGCGTTCCGCTGTTCAACCGTTTCCAGATCGAAAGCCAGATCGAGACCGCTTTCCAGCGCGTCGTTGAACTGCCTTCCGGCGGTTCCATCGTTATCGATCCGACCGAAGCCCTGGTGTCCATCGACATCAACTCGGCGCGCGCCACCAAAGGCAGCGACATCGAAGAAACCGCCCTGCAGACCAACCTTGAAGCTGCCGAAGAAATCGCCCGTCAGTTGCGCTTGCGCGACATCGGCGGCCTGATCGTCATCGACTTCATCGACATGACCCCTGCCAAGAACCAGCGCGCCGTGGAAGAAAAAGTCCGCGAATGCCTGGAAGCCGACCGCGCTCGCGTGCAAGTCGGTCGCATCTCGCGCTTCGGCCTGCTGGAAATGTCCCGTCAGCGCCTGCGTCCATCGCTGGGCGAAAGCAGCGGCATCGTGTGCCCGCGTTGCAACGGCACCGGCATCATCCGTGACGTTGAATCGCTGTCCCTGGCGATCCTGCGCCTGATCGAAGAAGAAGCCCTGAAAGACCGCACCGCCGAAGTTCGCGCACAAGTGCCAATTCCGGTCGCCGCCTTCCTGCTCAACGAAAAACGCAACTCGATCACCAAGATCGAACTGCGCACCCGTGCCCGCATCGTCATTCTGCCGAACGATCACCTCGAAACGCCGCACTTCGAAGTTCAGCGTCTGCGCGACGACAGCCCGGAAGCCGCGGTCGGCCAGTCCAGCTACGAAATCGCTGCGGCCGCTGCCGAAGTCGAAGAAGTCCAGCCAGCCGCTGCGACCCGCACCCTGGTTCGCCAGGAAGCTGCGGTCAAGACAGCACCGGCTCGCGCCAACGCTCCGGTTCCGACCGAAGTCGTTGCCGCACCTGTTGCTGCTGCTACGGCCGTTGTGCCAGAGCCAAGCCTGTTCAAAGGCCTGGTGAAGTCGCTGGTCGGCCTGTTTGCGACCAAGGAAGAGCCTGTTGCTCCGGCCGCTGTTGAAAAACCGGCGACCACCGAGCGCCCTGCCCGCAACGAAGAGCGTCGCAACGGTCGTCAGCAGAGCCGCAACCGTAACGGTCGCCGCGATGAAGAACGCAAGCCTCGTGAGGAACGTGCACCGCGTGAAGAACGCGCGCCACGTGAGCCACGTGAAGAGCGTCAACCACGCGAAGCCCGCGAAGAAACCCCAGCAGTAGCCCGCGAAGAACGTGCTCCACGTGAAGAGCGCGCACCACGCGCCCCGCGTGAAGAACGTGCACCGCGCGCGCCTCGCGAAGACCGCAAGCCACGTGGCGAGCGTGAAGAACGAGTGCGTGAACTGCGCGAACCTCTGGATGCCGCGGCTCCAGCCGCTGCTGCTGCTGCCGTTGCTGCGACCGCTGAAGAGCGTCCGGCTCGCCAGCCACGTGAAGAACGTGCTCCACGCCCACCGCGTGAAGAACGTCAGCCACGTGCCGAGCAAGCTGCTGCCGTTGCCGAAGAAGAGCTGGTGACCAACGAAGAGCAATTGCAGGAAGACGGTCAGGAAGGCGCCGAGGGCGATCGTCCACGCCGCCGCTCCCGTGGCCAGCGTCGTCGCAGCAACCGTCGCGAGCGTCAACGCGATGCCAACGGCAACGTGATCGAAGGTTCGGAAGAATCCGAATCTGCCGAAGGCAACGAAGCTGACGAAAGCAACGAAGCGCCAAGCACTGCTGATCTGGCCGCCGGCCTGGCTGTTACCGCAGCCGTTGCCAGCACCGTGATCAGCGCGCCTGCTGAAGCACAAGCCAACGAGCAAGCCGAACGCGCAACTGCCGCCACCCTGGAAACTGCTCCGGTTGAAGCGCCAGTGGTAGAAGCGACGACTCCGGTCGAAGCTACTGCTGCTCCGGAAATCGAAGTGGCCCCGGTTCGTGAAGCTGAGTCGGTTGTTGAAACAGCTCCAGTTTTCGAGCCAGTGGTTGCTGCCGAGCCAGCTGTCGAAACCTCGACCGAAACCGTGACCGAAGCTGTCCGCGAAGTTCGTGAAGAACAAACCGCGTTCAACTGGGTTGCCGAGCCGGTTGTTGTTGAAGCACCTGCACCGGTTACTGAAGCCCCAGTGGCTGAAGCCATGGTCTCCGAGCCAGTGGTTGCTGCTGCCGAGCCTGCTCCAGTTGTTGAAGCACCGGCTCCGGTTGTTGCCGAAGTGGCTGCTCCGGTCGTTGAAGCGGCTCCGGTCAGTGCCCTGACCGAAAATGGTCGTGCGCCGAACGACCCGCGTGAAGTGCGTCGTCGCAAGCGTGAAGCCGAGCGTCTGCAGAAGGAAGCCGAACTGTCTGCCACTGCAGCTCCGGTTGAAGCGGTTGTCGCTGCCGAGCCTGCGCCGGTTGTCCCTGAAGTGATCGAAGTGGCACCTGCCGAGTCGGTCATCGAAGAAGCCCCGCGCTCCGTACAGGAAGCGGTAGAGCAACACGAGCAAGCCCTGGAAAAAGAACACGAGCCTAAACCGCTCGTCTGATTCCATCGGCCACTAAAAAGCCCCGCCTGGTGATCCAGGCGGGGCTTTTTTTATGTTGGCGTTGCAGCAGGTAGACCGCGTTATCGTTCTTCGCGGGCAAGCCACGCTCCCACAGGTTTTGTGTCGTTCAAGGAAATTATTACTCGACACAAAACCTGTGGGAGCGTGGCTTGCCCGCGATGGCGGTGTGTCAGGCGAACAACAACCTCTCAGGTGTATCCACATCCCACAACACCCCGGCATCCTCCACCGCTACTTCAACCACCCGGCCCTGTGCAAACAACGGCTTGGCCCCATGATCACCCGACAACGCCATCAACCCCGGCCCAAAATCGCGACCGAACCCAACCGGATGCCCGTACTCACCCGCCTGCACCGGCACACTGACGCAATCATCAGCAATCCCCGCCACCACCTGCTCAATACTCGCCGGCAAGATAAACGGCATATCCCCCAGCACTATCAACCAGCCACTGAGCTCTGGACACGCCTTCACCCCGGCCGCAATGCTGTTGCCCATCCCGGTCGACTCGACCTCCACAATCTCGAAGCCATACGCTTGAGCCATGCGCATCACTTGCGGGCGATCTTCGGTGGTCACCAGCACGCGTTTCCCAAGGCTGGCCGGCAAATTCACCAGCACGTGTTCGATCACCGAGCGAACAGCGCCGTCGCGGCCGGCACAATCCGCCAGCAACTTGTCCCTGTCCTCTCCCGCCACCTGCCTGAACCGACTACCCTGCCCCGCCGCCAGCACAATGACGCCGATGGACTCGCTCATACAACCTCCTGCAACGGCTTCTTCTGCTTGAGTTCGACGCCGTTCTTGATCGCCACTATCTCGGCCAGCAGCGACAAGGCGATTTCCGCGGGACTGTGGCTGCCAATATGCAAACCGATCGGGCCGTGCAGCCGCTCGATGGCCTGTTGTGACAAGCCTAGCTGAGCCAGGTTTTCCCGACGCTTCAGGCTGTTGACTCGCGACCCCAGGGCACCGACGTAAAAAGCCCTGGAATCCAGAGCCGTCAGCAAGGCCATATCATCCAGGCGCGGATCGTGGGTCAGGGCGACAATCGCTGTACGTTCGTCAGTCTGGATGTTCAGCACCGCTTCATCCGGCATGCCCGAGACGAAACGGCCGTGCTGCTCTTCCCAACCGTAGACGAACTCGCTGCGCGGATCGCAGATCAGCACTTCGAAATCCAGCAGCCGCGCCATCTCGGCGACATACCGGGACAGTTGCCCCGCACCGATCAGCAATAGCCGCCAACGCGGACCATAGATGGCACGTAGCGTATTGCCGTCAAAGCTCAGCACGTCGCTTTTGTTCGCCACCTGCAAAACCACTTCACCGCTCGCAATATCAAGCGAGCGAGCCACGATTTCATGGGCCTCGCAGCGCGCCAGCAACTCGGCGACCCAATCGGGGTCGCCGACCCGCTCTTCGGTCAGGCGCAACGTGCCGCCGCACGGCAAACCAAACCGTGCGGCCTCCTCACGGGTGACGCCGTAGGTGATCAACTGCACCGGCGGTCCGTCAGGCGCAATCCGGCCATCGTGCAACCGGGCAATCAAATCATCCTCGACACACCCACCGGACACCGAGCCGATCACCACGCCATCTTCACGCAACGCCAGCATCGCGCCCGGCGCCCGGGGCGCGGTGCCCCAAGTCTGGACCACGCTGTACAACACCACCCGCTGACCGGCGCGGCGCCATTCCAGCACGCTGCGCAGGACGTTCAGATCCGCGCTGTCCATCAGGCCTGCGCCTTCTGCCAGCCTTGCAGCTGAAAGCGAACCGGCAAGCTGCGGATGCGCTGGCCGGTGGCAGCGAAGATCGCGTTACACAGCGCGGGCGCAATCGGCGGTACGCCCGGCTCGCCGACACCGCCCAACGGCACAACGCCCGGCGACGTGACCAGATGCACCGCCACTTCCTTCGGCGCCAGCGACATGCGCGCCACTTCGTACATGTGGAAGTTGTCCTGCTGCACCTTGCCGTCCTTGAAGCTGATTTCCCCGACCACCGCATTGCCCAGGCCCATGACACAGGCGCCTTCGAACTGAGCGCGAATCCGCTCGGGGTTGATCTGCGGACCGCAATCCACAGCGATGTCGGCCTTGTGCACGATCAGCGTGCCGTCATCTTTGACTTCGACCTCGATCACCGCCGCTACATAAGAGACGAAGCTGTAATGCACCGCCAGGCCCAGGCCTCGGCCCTTGGGCAACTCACGCCCCCAACCGGCAGCCTTGGCGGCCGTTTCCAGCACGGTGCGCATCCGCCCGGTGTCAATCGGGTAACGCTCGGGGGATTCGCCGTAGTTCCACTCTTCGCTCAAGGTGCGTGGATCGATCTGCCGGTCCGGGCCGAGCAATTTGATCTGGTACTTGAGTGGATCCTGCTTGGCCTTGTGCGCCAGCTCATCGACAAAGCTCTGAATCGCAAACCCGTGGGGAATGTTCGACACCGAGCGATACCAGCCGACCCGGGTATGAATCGCCGCTTCCGGGTTTTCCAGGCGTACGTTGGGAATCGCATAGGCCATGTTGGTGAAGCCCATGCCCAACTCGAAAGCTGCCTCGTGGTTCATGCCCGGGGCGAACAGTGCGGTGATGCTCGGGGCGACGGTGCGGTGCAACCAACCGGAGGGCAGGCCGTCCTTGCCCAGGCTGGCCTTCAGGTATTCAGCCGACACGGTGTGGAAGTAGGAACAGTGGATATCGTCTTCACGGGTCCATTGCACCCGCACTGCCTTGCCGGGGAATTCCTTGGCGAGGATTGCCGCTTCGATGATGAAGTCCGGCTTGGACTTGCGACCGAAACCGCCGCCCAGCAAGGTGACATTGAAGGTGACGTTATCGAATGGAATGCCGAGGCGTTCGCCAATCCGTTCGCGACTGACTTGTGGTGCCTGACTCGGAGCCCAGGCTTCGCACACACCGTCCTTGAAGCGGGCGATGGCGACCATCGGTTCCATCGGCGCCTGCGTCAGGTGCGGCAGGTAATAAGAGGCTTCGAGGGTGCTGTCGGCCCCTTTCATGGCGTCGTCGATGTTGCCGGTATTGCGCACCACTTTGCCGGGCTTGAGGGATGAGGCTTCCAGCTCTTTGCGGTAGGCGATCGAGTCGTAACTGGCATGGGGGCCATCATCCCACTCGATTTTCAGCGCCTCGCGGCCCTTGATCGCAGCCCAGGTGTTGCTGGCCACCACGGCCACGCCACCTAACGGCTGGAAC
The DNA here is from genome assembly GCF_054897715.1 of Pseudomonas sp. RT6P73. Classification (NCBI taxonomy): domain Bacteria; kingdom Pseudomonadati; phylum Pseudomonadota; class Gammaproteobacteria; order Pseudomonadales; family Pseudomonadaceae; genus Pseudomonas; species Pseudomonas sp. RT6P73. The sequence continues at coordinate 4,082,781 of NZ_JBUBUV010000002.1, forward strand.
TCGGACGGCAGCGGACGGCCTTCGATCTGAATGACTTTGATCACACCCGGGACTTTCATTGCGGCGTCGGAATCGACGGATTTAACCTTGCCGCCGTAGACCGCCGGACGCGCAATCACGGCGTAGAGCATGCCGTCGAAATGCACGTCGGCACCGTATATGGCGCGGCCATTGACGATGTCGGCACCGTCGATCGCCTTGCTGCCTTCCTTGCCGATGTAGCGAAATTCCGACGGCTGCTTGAGCCGCAGGCTGTCACGGGCCGGCACTGCCAGCGCACCCGCAGCGGCGGCGAGGGCGCCATAGCCCAGTTCACGACCGGTTGGTTGGTGCACCACTTTATGCAGTTGCGCATGGCACTCGCTGACCGGTACTTTCCACTGCTCGGCCGCCGCTTGTTCAAGCATGGTTCGGGCGGCAGCACCGCAACGACGCATCGGTTCGTACCAGTGACGCATGCTGCGCGAACCGTCGGTGTCCTGGTTGCCGAAGCGAATTTCGTCGCCCGGCGCCTGCTGCACTTTCATCATCGCCCAGTCGGCGTCCAGTTCATCGGCCACCACCATGGTCAGGCTGGTACGCACACCCTGGCCCATTTCCGAACGGTTGCAGACCACGGTCACCATGCCGTCAGCGGCAATGCTGATGTAAACCTTGGGATCATCGATCCAGCCATTGGGCATGCCGTCGGCGCCAAACTTTTTCTGTTTTTCTTCGGCAAAAGCGTCTTGCCAGCCCCAGCTCGCAACCAGAACTAACGCGCTGGTCGCACCGACTCCTTTAAGGAAGCCACGGCGGCTAAGGTTGCTCAGCGCAAAGTCATTCGGTAACTGGCTCATGCCTTGGCCTCCTTCAGGTGAGTGGATGCCTGGCGGATGGCGGTCTTGATGCGGTTGTAGGTGCCGCAACGGCAAATATTGCCGACCATCGCCTCTTCGATCTGTTCGTCGCTGGGGTTGGGGTTGGTCTTGAGCAGCGCCGTCGCCGACATGATCTGGCCGCCCTGGCAGAAACCGCATTGGGCCACGGCGGTGTCGAGCCAGGCCTGTTGCACGACTTGCCCGACCGGGTCGACGTGCAGGTTATCGATGGTGGTGACGTTCTGGCCGACCACCGAGCCGATCGGTGTGATGCAACTGCGCGCCGGGGCGCCTTCGATATGAATGGTGCAGGCGCCACACAGGCCCATGCCGCAGCCGAACTTGGTGCCGTTGTAACCGGCCACGTCGCGAATCGCCCAGAGCAGCGGCATGTCCTCGGTGACGTCGAGTTGATGGTCTTGACCATTGAGCTTCAGGGTAATCATGGGCACGCCCGCATATGTGTTGGGTTATGGGGTCGAGCAATCTGCCGCCAGGGGTGGCGGTTGGCATTACGCAGATCCGCTCAGGCTAATGAGGCTCTCTTATGCGAACGGCAACGTCTGCATCGGGCCTTTGATGGAGCAAATGAATGCATCGTTAGGGGGCTAAGTTAACCCAGCATTAACAAAAAAGCCCTGCACAGTTGAAGGTGTGCAGGGCTTTGAGATCAGTCATTAAAGCGTAGCTTCAATACTTATTCGGCTCCATTTCCAGGTCGACTTTAAAACGTTCGCAAATGTCTTTCTGAATGTGCTGCGCCAGGTTCAACAATTGCAGGCCGGTGGCGCTGCCGTAGTTGACCAGCACCAGTGCCTGCAACTTATGCACGCCGGCGTCGCCGTCTCGAAAGCCTTTCCAGCCGGCCCGCTCGATCAACCAGCCTGCCGCCAGTTTCATCTGCCCATCAGGTTGCGCGTAGGCCACAAGGTCCGGGTATTGGCTTTTCAACTGTGCGACCAGCGCTGCCGGCACCAGAGGATTCTTGAAAAAACTCCCCGCATTGCCGAGCACGGCCGGGTCCGGGAGCTTTTCGCTACGAATGCTGCAGATCGCCTCACTGACATCGGTGGCGGTCGGATGATCGATGCCTTGCTCGGTCAGGCGCTGTCGAACCGGACCGTATTCCAGGTGCAGGTGCGCGGCGCGGTCCAGGTTGAAACGCACGCGCAGGATCAACCAGCGCCCCGGCTCCTGTTTGAACAGGCTGTCGCGATAAGCGAAGTTGCACTGCGCCAAGGTGAAGTCTCGCAGCTCGCCGGTCTGGCGATCCAGCGCGGTGAGTCCGGCGAACACGTCTTTGATCTCGACGCCATAGGCGCCAATGTTCTGCATCGGCGCCGCACCGACCGTGCCGGGGATCAGGCTGAGGTTCTCCAGCCCCGACAAACCCTCTGACAGGGTGTGCTGCACGAATGGATGCCAAGGCTCGCCGGCCTCGGCTTCGATCACGACCTTGCTGCCGTCATCGCTGAGGATCCGAATCCCGCGGGTGGCCATGCGCAGCACCAGCGCCTGGATATCGGCGGTCAGCAGCAAATTGCTGCCGCCACCAATCACCAGCAACGGCACGTCATGGGCCGAGGCGTAAGCCAGGGCTTCACGCACATCGGCATCGCTGTGGGCCTCAGCGAACAACCGGGCCTGGACGTCGACACCAAATGTATTGAACGGCTTGAGCGAAACTTGGGGTAGAACCTGCAAACTCATAACCGTCCCTTCAATTCGATCACCAGCAAATCACTGGCGCGTTCGATCAGGTCCAGCACCTGCTCGAAACCCTGGTCGCCGTCGTAGTACGGGTCCGGCACTTCATCGAGTTCCGACTGGTAGCGACGCAGGAACAGGTCCAGCTCGGCCTTGCCCTTGGCCGGTTGCAGGGCCTTGAGGTTGCGCAGGTTGCTGTTGTCCATCGCCAGAATCAGGTCGTAGCTGGCGAAATCGGCGCGGGTCACTTGCTGGGCGCGCTGGGCGGACAGGTCATAACCGCGCAGTTTGGCGGCGGCCTGACTGCGCTTGTCCGGCGCCTTGCCGACATGCCAGTCACCAGTGCCGGCGGAGGCGACTTCGATGTGATCAGCCAGCCCCGCTTCGCGCAATTTATGCCGCAGCACACCTTCGGCCGTCGGAGAACGGCAGATATTGCCCAGGCACACGAACAGAACGCGCATCAGGCCTCCAGCAGGCGACGAACGCGCTCGAGGTCTTCGACGGTGTCGACGCCGGTGGGCGGCGCGATCAGCGCATCGGCGACGTGAATCCGCACGCCGTGCCACAGGGCACGCAGCTGTTCCAGGGATTCGGTGTTTTCCAGCCAGCACGGGCCCCAGCTGACGAAGTCATGCAGGAAACCGGCGCGGTAGGCATAAATGCCGATATGGCGGCGATACGGCACGCCTTCCGGCAGTTGCTCGCGGCTTTTGGCGAACGCGTCCCGAGCCCACGGCAACGTGGCGCGACTGAAGGTCAGCGCCAGGCCATTGAGGTCGCTGACGACCTTGACCACGTTGGGATTGAACAGGGTTTCCACGTCTTCGATCGGCTCGGCCAGGGTGGCCATGCGCGCTTCGGTGTGGGCGGCCAGGTTGGCCGCGACCTGATCGATCACGCTCGGTGGGATCAGCGGTTCGTCACCCTGGACGTTAACCACGATGGCGTCGGCGGCCAGACCCAGCTTCTCGGCGACTTCAGCCAGACGATCAGTACCGGAATTGTGATCTTCGCGGGTCAGCACCACTTCGGCACCAAACGCCTTGCAGGCCTCAACGATGCGCGCGTCGTCTGTGGCGACCACCACACGTTCGGCGCTGCTTTTGCTCGCCTGTTCCCAGACGTGCTGGATCATCGGCTTGCCAGCGATCAGCAGCAGCGGCTTGCCCGGCAGGCGGGTGGAGGCATAACGCGATGGAATGACAACGGTAAAGGCTGTGGTCATTTATCCAGACGCTCGTCGGTGGTCAGGGTGCGGGCTTCGGTTTCGAGCATCACCGGGATGCCGTCACGAATCGGGTAAGCCAGGCCGGCGCCCTTGCTGATCAGCTCGGTCTTGTCGGCGCTGAGCTTGAGTGGGCCTTTGGTGACCGGGCAAGCGAGGATATCGAGCAATTTGGTGTCCATGAGCATTCCCTGGATAAAAACGGAGTTAAGGCAAAAGACGAGCCGGCAACAGGCGCATCAGCTGCGTATCGAACCAGGCCACGAAGGCCGGCGATGGCGCAGCATCGACCGCCAGGTACCACCAATCGGCGGCGGCGAAGGCACGGCACTTCACCGCGTCCTTTTCGGTCATCACCAACGGCAATGACGGTGTGAAATTCAAGGCCTGCACGCTGTACTCGGCGTGGTCGGCAAACGCATGCGGCACTGGTCGCCAGTGTAGCGTTTCGAGGGTCGTGAAGAAACGCTGCGGATTGCCGATCCCGGCCACGGCGTGCAGCGCCTGGCCTGCGGGGAAATGGTCGAGGGGACGACGTTCACCGCTTTTCAGGTTGACCAGTTCGGTGGGTCGAAGCTGGAAGGCAAAACCACCGTCGCGATCGGCATCGGCACCGTTGTACAGCACCGCGTCGACGCTTTGCAGACGCTCGGCCGGTTCACGCAACGGCCCGGCAGGCAGGCAACGTTTGTTGCCCAAGCCTCGGGCGGCGTCGATCAGCACCAGTTCCAGGTCTCGCGCCAGGCGGTAATGCTGCATGCCGTCATCGGACAGGATCAGGTCCAGCGGCTCACTCGCCAGCAACGCTTTGACGGCGCTGCTGCGATCCGGATCGATCATCAACGGCACGCCGGTGCGCTGGACGATCAACAGCGGTTCGTCGCCTGCTATGTCGGCGCTCTGATCGGCCTCGACGCGCCACGGCAATTGCGACGGCTTGGCGCCGTAACCCCGGCTGACCACGCCGACCCGCAAGCCGCTGCGCTGGCAATGCTGGATCATCCACAGAATCAGCGGTGTCTTGCCGGTGCCGCCGACGGTGATGTTACCGACCACGATCAGCGGCACGGGCGGCTGATAGATCTCGCCCTCGCCCGCCAGAAAACGCTTGCGCTTGTTCATGACCACACGCCGATACAGCCACTCCAGTGGCTGCAACAGTTTCAGGGCCGGATGACCTTGGTACCACGCGGCGAGCAAGCGATCGGACATGGCCATCAGGGCGCGGGCGGTGCCGCTTCGACCGTGGTCATGCGCAAGTGGCTGAAACCCAGCTTGCCGGCGGCGTCCATGGCGGTGACGACGGACTGATGCTGGGTCTTGCCGTCCGCGCTGATCGACAGCGGCAGGTTGGTGTCGCCGTTGGATTCTTTCTGCAACGCCTCCATCAGGCTGGTCAGGTCGTTCTTCGGCAACAATTGATTGTTCACCGAGAACGCGCCTTCGGCACTGATGGCCACGTCCAGATGCTTGACCTGCTGGTCTTCGGCAGGCGAACCGCTGACCGCTTCCGGCAGATCGACGCGCAACTGGGTTTCACGGGTAAATGTAGTGGTGACCACGAAAAACAGCAGCAGGATAAACACCACGTCGATCAGCGACGCGAGGTTGATGTCTACCGTTTCCCGCGGTTTGCGGCGGAATTTCACGCTTTGCCCTCGGCCAGGTCCACATCACGGTCGCCCTGCACCACTTCGACCAGTTTGATCGCTTCCTGCTCCATACCCACCACCAGCTCATCGATCCGGCGTTGCAGGAATCGGTGAAAGAACACTGCGGGGATACCGACCATCAGGCCGGCGGCCGTAGTGATCAGCGCCTTGGAGATACCGCCCGCCAGAACCGCGGCATTGGTGCCCATGCCCGTGCCCATGAACGCGCTGAAAATATCGATCATGCCCAGCACCGTGCCCAACAGGCCCAGCAATGGAGCCATCGCGGCGATGGTGCCCAGCGCATTGATGTAGCGTTCGAGCTCGTGAATCACCCGCGCGGCGGCTTCTTCGATGCACTCTTTCATGATCTCGCGACCATGCTTCGAGTTGGCCAGGCCCGCCGCCAGGATCTCGCCCAACGGTGAGTTGGCGCGCAGTTCCTTGAGTTTTTCTTTATTGAGCTGCTTGTCCTTGATCCACACCCAGACCTGCCCGAGCAAATGCTCCGGAGTCACACGGCTGGCTCGCAGGGTCCAGAGACGCTCGGCGACGATCGCCATGGCCGCGATGGAACTCAAAATGATCGGCAGCATCATCCAGCCGCCGGATTTGACCAATTCCCACACAGTGACAGCCCCCTCGAAAAAGTGCGCCACTCTAACATAGGGGCTGGATGCACCGAAGACCGTGATGTCGCATCCGGTCGGGGTTTCATAACTCGCGGTTATGGGTCGGGCGGTGGCGGATCGCGCCAGAAACGCCGTTCCAGACGCATCGTCCACGGCGGCTTGAAGCGTCCCAGTTGCAGACGAATGGCGCCGTGGGCGGCACTGTCGTAGATCGCCATGCCGCGCTTTTGGTAGCGCGCCATGACCGTGGGATGCGGGTGACCAAAGGAATTACCCTGGCCACGGGAAATCAGCACAGCCCTGGGTTGCAATGCAGTGAGCAGTGCCATTGAAGAAGAACTGCGGCTGCCGTGGTGCGGCGATTGCAGCCAATCGGTAGGCACGGCGAGAGGACTGTCGAGCAGCGCCCGTTCGGCAGTGGTGTCGATGTCGCCGGTCAACAGCAGTCGCTCGCCATTGGCTTCGACCTGCAAGACACAGGATTTTTGATTGCTGTCGTGGGCGGAAGTCCATTGCCAGAGCTGGAAGTTCACACCGTCCCAAGCCCAATGCTGACCGCTTTCACAGCCCTCAGCGCGCAATTCGGCTGGCAGCGCCTCGGGATCGCCGCTCAGGACCCGCGTCACCGGCAATCCGTTGGCAACCGCTCGTGCACCGCCGGCGTGATCGGCGTCAGCGTGGCTGATGAGCATCAAGTCGATCCCGGCCACGCCCAGTTTGCGCAATGACGGCAGCACCACCCGCTCGCCGAGGTCAAAATCACCGAAACGCGGGCCGGTGTCATACAACAACGTGTGATGGCGAGTACGCACGAGGATGGCCAGGCCCTGGCCGACATCCAGCTGCCAGACTTCGGCGATGCGGTCGGGAAGCAGTGGGCGCGGTGGAAAGGCCAGCAACAGCAGCAGCGGCCAACCTAACAGGCGCAATGGCACGCCTTTAGGTAGTAATAGAAGAAAGGCACCCAGCATGCCGAGCGCCCAAATCCACAGCGGCACCGCGACCGGCACCCACGCGGGCAATTGAACGGCCATCAATGCCAGCCCCTTGAACAACAGGTCGACCAGACCGCCCGCCAACCACAGCAATCCCTCGCCCACATAAGGGATGGGCAATAACAACGTCCCGAGCAAGGCTGGCGGCAAGACCACCAGACTGACCCAGGGCACCGCCAGCAAATTGACCACGGGCCCGCTGACGCTGATCGGCAACCCGAGTATCAACAGCAATGGGCATAAACCGATCGCGATCAGCCATTGCGCACGGGTCCAGGTTTGCCACCAGCGCCAAGGGCCCAGCCGTCCACCGAAGGTGAAAATCAACACCGCCACCGCTGCGAAGGACAACCAGAACCCCGGCTGCAGGCTCGCCAGCGGGTCGAGCAATAAAACGCCATTGAGCGCCAGCAACAGTGGCCACCAGGCACCGAGATGACGAAATCGCAGCCGCCACAACAGCACCAGGCCGATCATCACGCAGGCCCGCCGCACCGGCACCTCAAAACCGGCCAGCAGTCCGTAACCCAGCGCAGCAGCAAACGCCAGTCCGCAGGCCCATGGCAGCCAGGGCAAACGGCTTGGCCACAGACCATAGCGGGCCAGCCCGGCGATCAACAGATACATCAATCCCGCAAGCAGCCCGATGTGTTGCCCGGAAATCACCAGAAGATGCACGGTGCCGGTGTCTTGCAGCACCTGCCAATCCTCGCGACTCAGCCCGGTGCCGTCACCCAATACCAAGGCCGTCAGCGCTCCCGTCCGACCTTGAGCATCTACGGCCTGCAATCGTTGGCGAAGGCTGTCGCGCCAGGCCCATTGGGCGGCGGCAAGCCGCTGGCCATCCTTGACCGTCCCGGTAGCGCCGATGCGTTGAGCCAGCAGCCAAGCGTCGTAGTCGAAGGCATGCGGATTGAGCAGCCCGGCAGGACGCTTCAGTTTGACCGCCACTCGCCACCGTTCGCCGCTGTTGACGGGTGGTCCGTCATACCAGGCGAGCCGCAAATGCCGGGGCAGCCGGGTGCTTCGGGACTGACTGTCCGTCAGTTCAAAACGCACGACACCTTCGGCATTCTGCGGCAGCCCCGTCACTCGGCCTTCGACCCAGCGAGTCTCGCCATCGAGTTTCAGCGGCAGGCGATCATCCAGCGCCCACTGCGCACTCGCGCACGCCCAACTAAAGCCGAACAGGAAAAACGCCAACGGGTAAGTCCGAAACGGCAGCAGCATCAAACCCACAACCGGCAGCAACATCCACAACCAGACCGGCGGTAAAACCGGTAAAAAACGCAGGGCCAGCAGACCCAACGCCAGCGCCATCATCCCTGTGCGCATACGCCCGTCCTTGAGAGTCCCACCCTAGGCATAGCTGGCCGAACGCACGCGCACGGTTATTAATTGTCACAAAGTCTGAATGGGCGGTTCATAGAATCCAGACATACTTGCCGCCTTAACCGACCGAGAAGCCTTATGCCCCGGCGCTTATTCAAACGTTACATGCCAGATCCGACCAGCATCAGGGAACACAAATCCTTACGCTTTCTCGGCACCCTGCTGCATGACCCGAACCTCTGGCACCTCAACCGCCATTCCGTCGCACGGGCCATGGCGGTGGGTCTGTTCGCGGCATTCCTGCCCATTCCGTTACAGATGCTTGTCGCGGCCGTCCTTGCGATTGTGGTGCGCGGCAACATGCCCATTGCCGTCAGCCTGGTCTGGCTGACCAACCCGATCACAATGCCCGCCGTGTTCTTCTGCACTTATCAGACAGGGGCATGGTTGATGGATGTGCCGGCCAGGCATTTGCCGGACGAGTTGACCTGGGAATGGATCAGCGGCGAGCTGTCTACGTTGTGGCAGCCGTTTTTGTTGGGGTCAGTGGTGACTGGGCTGGTGCTGGGTGCCCTCGCCTATTGCCTGGTGATGATGTATTGGCGCTGGTGGGTGAGCCGGCAGTGGAAGCGGCGTAAGCAACGCCGGATGCAGTAAATGCAAAACGGCCTCCAATTGGAGGCCGTTTTTTTGTGGTGTCTGGGCTGACGCCTTCGCGGGCAAGCCACGCTCCTACAGGGTTGAGGTGTGCCAATGTTTGTTGATCGACATCGATCCTGTAGGAGCGAGGCTTGCCCGCGAAGCAGGCGACCCGGTCTTTCTCAGGTACGCATCCCGCGCCCACTGACCAGCAACCGTGCGCAGCCGATGTAAAGCACAACCGTCGCCACCAGCATGAAGGTAATCGCCACGCTGATCCTGATGTCCGATACGCCAAGAATGCCGTAACGGAACGCGTTGACCATGTGCAGTACCGGGTTCGCCAGGGACACGGTCTGCCAGAACGGCGGCAGCAAGCTGATCGAGTAGAACACCCCGCCCAGGTACGTCAGTGGTGTCAGCACGAAGGTCGGGATAATCGAGATGTCATCGAAGTTGCGTGCAAACACGGCATTGATGAAGCCCAGCAGCGAGAAAATCGTCGCCGTCAGCACCACCACCAGAATGGTCACGCCCAGGTGATGCACCTGCAAATCAGTGAAGAACAGCGACAGCAGCGTCACGATCACCCCGACCATCAAGCCGCGCAGCACGCCGCCCAAGGTGTAGCCGATCAGAATCGTGTGCGGCGAGACCGGCGAGACCATCAATTCCTCGATGGAGCGCTGGAACTTGCTGCCGAAGAAACTCGAGACCACGTTGCCGTAAGAGTTGGTGATCACCGACATCATGATCAGGCCCGGCACGATGTATTCCATGTAGGTGAAGCCACCCATGTCACCAATCTGCTTACCGATCAGGTTACCGAAGATCACGAAGTACAGAACCATGGTGATGGCCGGCGGCAGCAGCGTCTGCGGCCAGATCCGGGTAAAGCGCTTCACCTCGCGGTAAACGATGGTGTTGAGGGCAACGAGGTTGGGTTGCAGCTCGGAACTCATACCGCCACCTTCGACAGATTTTTCTCCACCAGGGACACGAACAACTCCTCGAGGCGATTGGTTTTGTTGCGCAGGCTCAGCACTTCGATGTTCTGCTGAGCCAACTGGGTGAACAGCGCGGTGATGCCCATGGCCTTGTCGACCTGGACTTCAATGGTGTGGCTGTCGAGCAGCTTGGTCGGGTAACCGAGCAACTGCGGCGCGACGCTCAGCGTGTTCTTGAGGTCGAGCAGGAAGGTTTCCACATGCAGCTGGCCGAGCAGCTGTTTCATGCTGGTGTTCTCGACAATGGTGCCGTGGTCGATGATGCCGATGTTGCGGCACAACTGCTCAGCCTCTTCCAGGTAGTGGGTGGTGAGGATGATGGTGATGCCTTTCTGGTTCAGCTCGGTGAGGAAGCTCCACATCGAGCGACGCAGCTCGATGTCCACACCCGCGGTCGGTTCATCGAGGATCAGCAGGCGCGGTTCGTGAACCAGTGCGCGGGCGATCATCAGGCGACGCTTCATGCCGCCGGACAGCGAACGGGAGGGCACATCGCGTTTGTCCCACAGCCCGAGCTGGGTCAGATACTGCTCGGCGCGCTCCTTGGCGATCTTCGGCGGGATGCCGTAGTAACCGGCCTGGGTCACGACGATGTCGAAAGTCTTTTCGAATTGGTTGAAGTTGAATTCCTGGGGCACCACGCCGATGGAGCGCTTGAGCTGCGCAGGATTCTTGTCCAGGTCGTGACCGAAGATATTCACGGTGCCGCTGGTCTTGTTCACCAGGGTCGAGAGAATGCCGATGGTCGTGGATTTGCCGGCACCGTTAGGGCCGAGCAAGGCGAAAAAGTCACCTTCGGCGACGTCCAGATCGATACCACTCAGGGCCTGGAAACCGTTGCCGTAGGTTTTGGTTAGCTGCCGGATGGACAGAGCGGAACTCATATCGGATTTACGCACCAAGAAGGGAAGAAAGGGATAACTCTGGGCGGGCGGCGAGCAACGCAACCGCGGCGCGTGAGCGCAATGGTGCTTGTCGCCGCCACACAAGTACAGTCAAGTGTGTCGATAGTGAGTATTAAGTCAACGCGGTCATAACGGCTTTTTTATACGCCGGGCGTTGTTTCAGCCGTGCATACCAGGCTTCGAGATTGGGCTGCGGTGCGCGCTCGATCGGCATCTCGAACCAGGCATAAATGAAACTGCCAAGGGGGATGTCGCCCATGCCGATTTCGTCGCCGGACAAATACGGCTTGGCCGCCAACGCCTGGTCGGCCATCGCCAGCATGTCATCGCATTCCTTGATCGCGGCCTTGATGGCGGGCCAGTCCTGCTTGTCTTCAGGGGTGCGCAACACACCCCAGAACACGGTGCGGAACGGGCCGGAAAAACTTGAGGTGGCCCAGTCCATCCACTTATCGGCAGTGGCGCGGGCCTTTGGATCCGCCGGATACCAGGCAGTGCCATCGGCGCGACTGGCCATCAGGTAACGCACGATGGCGTTGGATTCCCAGAGCACGAAGCCGTCGTCTTCGATCACCGGCACGCGGCCATTGGGATTCATCGCACGGTACTGCGGCGTATCGACTACACCAAAGGCGCCGCCCGCATCGATAGCTTCATAGGCCAGGCCCAGTTCCTCGGCGGCCCACAATGGCTTTCTGACATTCGACGAATTTTTCCGACCCCAGATCTTCAGCATGACCGCCTCTTTATGGATGAATGCGCAGGCAGCATACGCCGGATCAGGCGCGGCTCAAATCACTCTGCATATCACCCAGCAACGCCGGCAATGTATCGCTGAACAGGTGCGGATAGCACTTTTCCAGGTGCTCGAAAAAGAATTTTTCGGGCACGTCGGTGAACTGGCCGTGGTCGATCAGGTACTCCATCAACTGCTCGCCGTCGCGGTTGAAGGGATGAAAAACACTGTCGTTGATGCCGTCGAACTCCAGCGGCGCCACATTGAACAGTTCACAGAGTTTCTGATTGAAGGCCGGCGTCGCCTTGACCCAGCGACCGTTCAGATACAGCTCCGTATAGCCGTGCATGGCGAACACATCGCTCTTGAGCAATTCAAGCAAACGCGGGGTCGACAGGTGATTGCGCACGTCCGCCAGACCGATGCGGGCCGGGATCCCGCAATGTCGCGCGGCACCGGCCAACAGTGTGGCCTTGGGCACGCAATAACTCTCCCCGGTCGCCAGTGCATAACTGCCGCACAAGGTCTGCGGATCACGACTGAACGTGTAGGGGTTGTAGCGCACGGCTTCGCGCACTGCGTAATAGAGGTTGATCGCCTGCTCAAGCGGATCGCGACTGGCGCCACGATGTTTTTCGGCGAACTCCACCACCGAGGGGTGGTCACTATCGATGAAGCGGCCGGGACTCAGATACTCGTGCATGAGAACAATCTCCTGGGGAAGCCACGAGTCTAGCGACACCTTCAGCACAGAGATAACGACGTTTCGGCCAAACATGGGCGCATTGCCGCGTAGGAAACGAACGATTTCCCGGGCGTGTTGCCAACCCAACCTACAAAACCCATCGATGGTTTCCCACGAATTCAATCACCTCGCTCCGACCACCCTGTTTTGCGGATGCCGTCTAAGCTCTGAAGGTTGGTTTTGCCCTGGTTCACGGAGGATTAAATATGCTGCTGTTGTGGATACTGGTTCTGGTTGTCGGGATAGCTTATTTAGCCCACCGTCGCATCGCCCCCCTGCCCGCCCTGTGCATCGTCGCTGTCTATATTGTCGCGATGGGTGCCTTCAGCCGTGCGCCAGGCTGGCTGCTGCTGATTTTCTGGGTGTTGATCGCAGCCGTCGCGGCGCCGCTGTTGCTGCCCGACCTGCGTCGCAAATTCTTCAGTGCGCCGCTGTTCAGCTGGTTCCAGAAAACCCTGCCGCCGATGTCGCAAACCGAACGCGATGCGATCGACGCCGGGACCGTGTGGTGGGACGGCGAACTGTTCAGCGGTCGCCCGGACTGGAACAAGCTGCTTTCTTATCCAAAAGCGCAGTTGAGTGAAGAGGAACAAGCCTTTATCGACGGCCCGACCGAAGAACTCTGCGCCATGGTCACCGATTGGCAGATCGGGCAGGACATGGACTTGCCTCCCGAAGCCTGGACACACATCAAGGAAAACGGCTTCTTTGCGCTGATCATTCCCAAGGAGTTTGGCGGCAAGGGCTTCTCGGCCTATGCCCACTCCCAGGTGGCGATGAAACTGGCGACCCGCAGCGGCGACCTCGCTTCCACCGTGATGGTCCCTAACTCCCTTGGCCCCGCCGAACTGCTGCTGCATTACGGCACCGATGAACAACGCAATCATTACCTGCCACGGCTGGCCCGGGGTGACGACATCCCGTGCTTCGCACTGACCGGTCCCCTGGCCGGTTCTGATGCCGGCGCCATGCCCGACACCGGGATCATTTGCAAAGGTGAATGGGATGGCCAGGAAACTCTTGGCCTGCGCCTCAACTGGGAAAAGCGTTACATCACGCTGGGCCCGGTGGCCACCCTCCTAGGCCTGGCCTTCAAGGCCTATGACCCGGACCATTTGCTGGGTGACAAGGAAGACCTGGGCATCAGCCTGGCGCTGATCCCGACCGACACCGCCGGTGTTGAAATCGGCCGTCGTCACCTGCCGCTGGGTGCCGCCTTCATGAATGGCCCGAACTCCGGCAAGGACGTGTTCGTGCCGCTGGACTTCCTCATCGGCGGCCAGGAAATGCTCGGCAAAGGCTGGATGATGTTGATGAACTGCCTGTCGGTCGGGCGTTCGATCTCCCTGCCTGCGGTCGGCACCGGCGCAGCCAAATTCACCAGTCTGGTGACTGGCCAGTACGCGCAGGTTCGTGAGCAATTCAACGTGCCACTGTCGGCGTTCGAAGGTATTCAGGAAGCCATGGCGCGCATCGGCGGCAACGCCTGGATGATGGACGCCGCCCGAATGCTGACCGCCAACGCGGTGGACCTTGGCGAGAAGCCGTCGGTGTTGTCGGCGATTCTCAAGTACCACCTCACCGAGCGCGGCCGCGAGTGCATCAGCCACGCCATGGATGTTCATGGTGGCAAGGCGATCATCATGGGGCCGAACAATTACCTCGGCCGCAGCTGGAACGGCGCACCCATCTTCATCACCGTGGAAGGCGCGAACATTCTCTCGCGCAACCTGATGATCTTCGGCCAGGGCGCCATTCGCTGCCATCCGTTTGTGTTGAAAGAAATGGCCCTCGCCGGTCGTGAAGACAAGGATCAGGCACTCACCGAGTTCGATGGTCTGCTGCTCAAGCACATCGGTTTCGCCGTGAGCAACGCCGCCAGCACGCTGGTGCTGAACCTCGGCTTCGGGCACTTCGAACACGCGCCCGGGAACAAACTCAGTCAGGGTTATTTCCGCGCACTTAATCGTCAGGCCGCCGCGTTCGCCATGCTCGCCGACCTCAGCATGATGCTGCTGGGCGGTGAACTGAAACGTCGCGAACGTCTGTCGGCGCGTCTTGGGGATGTGCTCAGCAACATGTACCTCGCCTCCGCCGCGCTCAAGCGTTACCACGACCTCGATTCGCCGGAGCACATGGCGCCACTGTTTACCTGGGCCATGGAAGAAAGCCTTGGCCAGTCGGAACGTGCGCTGGATGAACTGCTGAGCAACTTCCCGAATAAGGTATTGGGCTGCCTGTTGAGGGTGATCGTGTTCCCGTTCGGCCGTCGTCACAAAGGGCCATCGGACAAACTCGGCGCCGAAGTCGCCGCTGTGATTGGCCGGGCCAAGGGCGATCCAACCCTCGAAGAATTGCTCGGCGGTTGCTACCGTCCGCAATCGGCGGACGACGCAGTGGGTGCACTGCAACATGCCTGCAACCTGTTGAACGCGGCGCAGCCGTTACAGAAAAAACTGCACTTGGCGCTGAAAAGCGGTCAAGTCAAACCAGCCGCCGGCGAACACGTCATCGATACCGCACTGGAGGCTGGGGTGTTGCAGCCGGTGGAAGCGCAGACCTTGCGTGAAGCAGAAACCGCGCGACGCAAGGTGATCGATGTCGATGATTTCGACAAAGATGAACTGGCGCTGGCCGACGGAAAGGTCCGCTGATCCTGTAAAAAGGGGCGCAGGAGCTTTATACTCCCGCGCCCGTTTTGCTCTTGAGGACTTATCTCGTGTCCAACGTCGTTGCCGATCATCTTGTCTTGCTCGACCACCTGCGCAGCATCCTGGTCGCCGTAGGTGAGGCCGAACAGGTTCCCGAAGAAAGCCATGCCTTGTTCCTGGAGCGCTTTGACGAACTGCGTGCCTTGTTGCCGGTCGACCCGATCGAAAGCCAATACCTGGGCCAGGACATTCTGTGCCAGGTGATCACCCGTTATCCGCAAATCGCCCACCTGGTCCCGCGCGACCTGTTGTGGTACTTCGCCGGTGACTGCCTGCACTACATGCCCGATGACGAAATCGACTTGTACCAGGCACTGGAAGAGCGTCGTTTCGAAGCCGAACAGAACGACGAACCGTTCGACTGGAATCAGGAAAAACAGCTGCTGGCGATGTCGAACGACGACAGCAAGCACTGATTTGCGATCAGAAAT
Organism: Pseudomonas sp. RT6P73; assembly: GCF_054897715.1. Classification (NCBI taxonomy): domain Bacteria; kingdom Pseudomonadati; phylum Pseudomonadota; class Gammaproteobacteria; order Pseudomonadales; family Pseudomonadaceae; genus Pseudomonas; species Pseudomonas sp. RT6P73. Next base: position 4,098,361 of record NZ_JBUBUV010000002.1, read on the forward strand.
GCAAAAGGCCCGCATGGTTGTTCATGCGGGCCTTTTTGTTGCCGCGTGATGTAGCGCCTGCAAGGGCGCCTTCGCGGGCAAGCCTCGCTCCTACAGGGGATCGCGGACACCTGTAGGAGCGAGGCTTGCCCGCGAAGAGGCCCTTTAAAGCAACCCATCACTCTCAGGCAACTCATATTCCGTCGCGCCCGTGGCCAATGCACTTGGCTTCCCCGGCTTGCCCAACGTCGGCTCCTTCTCCAGGCACTCCACCAGATAATCAATAAACACCCGCAACTTCGGCGGTAAATAGCGCGTCGGCGAATGCAGCAACCAGGCGCCGCCATGGTAGGACGCTAGAAAGGTCCAGTCCGGCAGCACTTGCACGATCAGCCCCTGCTCCAACGCATAACGCGCAGTGAAGTACGGCAGACTGCCAATCCCGATATGCTGCAACACCGCCCCCAGTCGCACGCCCGTGTGATTCGCCGCATACCGCCCGCGTACACCGACCGTCACAGCCTTGGTGCCTTTCTTGAATTTCCAGCGTGCATCGCTCGGGGTTTCACCCAGGTAGATGCAGCTATGGTTGAGCAAGTCGTGTGGATGGGTCGGCGTGCCATGTTCGGCCAGGTACTGCGGTGTTGCGCAGAGCAAATGGTCGATGGTCAGCAACTGCCGCCCGACCAATCCGGCGGGTGGCCGATCGGTAATGCGAATAGCCAGATCAACGTTGTCGTCGATCAGATCCACCTGCCGATCCTCAAGTAACAACTCCACATCCACTTTGGGATAACGGCGCAGAAATTCCGGCATATGCGGGTGAATCACAAATCGGCCAACCGCCTTGGGCACGCTGACCCGCACCAGCCCTTCCGCTTCATGGGTGAACTGCCCGCTGATTTCCATCACGGACTTGGCGGCACTGACCATTTCCTGGCAACGATTGAAGACCTCTTCGCCACCGTCACTCAACCGCAGTTTGCGCGTGGTTCGCTGCAGCAGACGTGTGGCCAGCGCCTTTTCCAGACGCGAAATGCTGCGACTCACCGCCGAGGGCGAAGAACCCAATTGGCGAGCCGCTTCGGAAAAGCTGCCGGTCTCGACAACCTTGACGAAAATCGCCATTTCACCCAGCAGTGGCAGTGGAAGATTAATGCTCACAGCGCAACAGTCCTTTGATGTTTGAACGGATTATCACGCAATTCCACGCTTCATATAATAAAAAAAGAAACTTTAATGAGGACATGGAATATGACGCTTCGCCTCTTTTTCCATAGTGATGACCTCAAGGCCAACGTGGAAGTCCTGGATTGCACGCCCCAGGAGAACGAATTTGCAGTGGTGCTGCGCGCCACGTTGTTTCACCCCCAAGGCGGCGGTCAGCCTTGCGATACCGGTTGGATTGGTGAAAGCCAGGTCCTGCGCGTGGTGCAGGACCCGGACCGGATCATTCATTTCGTCGACCGCCCGGTGAAACCGGGCATGACCCAGATCCGGATTGACGAGCAACGCCGCCAGTTCAATTCGCGGATGCATTCGGCCGGTCACCTGATCGGCCACTTTGTCCAGGCGCTGGGCTGGATGCCGATCAAGGCTCATCACTGGCCGGGCGAAGGACGCGTGCAATTCAAACCCTTGGAGTCGGCAAAAGAGGTGGATGCCAAGATCCTTCAGCACGGCATCGAGCAATGGGTTGCCCATGATCTGCCACGCCTGACATCGATGCGCGAAGGCGCCCGGGAAATCGGTTTCGGTGAACTGCCCGCCTACGGCTGCGGCGGCACCCATGTACGTAGCCTGAAGGATTTGGGCACGGTCACGATCGCTTCCCTTTCACTGAAAAAGGGAACGCTGTCAGTCCACTACAGCGTGGATTGAGCATTTGGGCGATGGCGTAACCGTCATCGCCTGACGCCCGGGGGAGCCTGCGTTCGGGGGCTCTGATGACTATCTGATAGATGGACCTAAGACATGATGCTTGACGTCGAGCGTCTCGATGAGACGTGCATAAAAAAGCTGGCCAACGAAGAAGTCCTCGCCATCCGCGTCAAAGGCCTGTTGCCCCGACCGCTGGCGATTCAGATTGGCGACAAGATCCTCGCCCCGGGTTTCGAAGGCTATATTAATGCGCCGAGCATCGGTCGCATCGGCATGGCGTTTTATGAGGCGGAAAACCAGCCGCTACTGATCGAGGATTATTTCGAGCATGCCTCGCGCAACATCGCGGAGTTGCGCAAACGTTGCGCACCCTATTCGTCCCCGGTCGACACCCTGCGCTGCATGCTCGATGAGTCCTGGCCGGCGGGTGCGCATCTGGAAAATCTCTACGGTCGCAAAATGTATGTCGGCTTGTCCCGCGTGGTGAAACCAGGTGTGTGCTTCCTCGCCCATCACGACATTTTCGCCAAGGACGCCCCGGACAGTTACCAGGCCAGAAGTCTGGAAGCGCAGTTCGCCTGCAACGTTTATCTGAACATGCCGACCGAGGGCGGCGCGCTGCAGATGTGGGACCACGACATTTCCCCGGACCAATTCGACGAAATGCGCGGCGACAGCTACGGCATCGACCCGGCCCTGCTCGGCACTCCGACCCTGGAGATTCGTCCTGAGCCGGGTGACTTCATCATGTTCAATTCGCGCTGCATGCACTCGGTGACGCCGGGCGTGGCGGATCCGCGATTGAGCCTTTCGTTCTTTGTCGGTTATCGCGGCAATGCTTCACCCCTTACTTTTTGGAGTTGAGATGTTTTCGAATTACCTGGGCGAGTTCCTGGCGCTGGCGACCATTCACTTTCTGGCCGTAGTTGCACCCGGGCCGGACTTCGCGGTGACCATCCGTCAAAGTGTGCGCTTTGGCCGACTGGTCGGGATTTGCACGGCGCTGGGCATCGGTGCGGGAATTTCCGTGCACGTGCTTTACACCCTGCTCGGGGTGGGGGCGCTGATGCACACGACGCCTTGGTTGTTGACCGTGGCCAAGGTGGTGGGCGGCGCTTACATTTTGTATCTCGGAGTCAGCCTGTTGCGCAGTAAACCCAAGTCCGCAATTGAGGGTGACAAGGTCGCGGAGGAGCCGGTTGTCGAGCAAACGCTGTTGAAGGCGTTCACCACCGGTTTTCTGACCAACGCGACCAACCCCAAGGCGACGCTGTTTTTCCTGGCGATTTTCACCACGATCATCAGCGCCACGACACCGTTGAAAGTCCAGGCGCTGTATGGGGTGTGGATGTGTTTTGTGAACGCGCTGTGGTTCGTGATCGTCGCGCTGTTCTTTTCCAGCGCCCGGGTGCGATTGCTGTTCATGCGCATGGGGCATTGGTTCGAACGCACCATGGGGGTGATTCTGATCCTGTTCGCCGGGCGCCTGATTCTGTCGATGTAAAACCTGCGCCCAGGTAAAAGGCCCGCTCAGTCAGACTGACGGGCCTTTTTCGTTTCTGCGCCGCTTTTGCATTTCTGTGCGACAAATCCCCCTTCAGGACTCCCGTAACACTCCGTTACAGTGTTAGGTTGGAAACGTTTCTGTCTTATCGATCAGAAACTTCTCACAAACTGCCTGCAAAGGAATGCCCCCAGCAATGAATTTCTCACTCAAGCACCTGGCTGCGTCAACCTTGATTCTGGCCAGCCTTTCGTCGTTCACCCTGAGCGCACAAGCCAACATCACCCCGCAACAGAGCGCGGCGATCCTCAAGACCTTCAGCGACGCATCGGTCACGGATTTCAGGCAGTTCCTGGGAGGCTTGGCCAAGAGCGACCTTGGCAAAACCAATGATCTTGGCCCGGCCATCAGCGCCTTCCTCGACAACAAGACCCTTACTGCTGAACAACAGAACGAGATCCATCGCCTGCTTGGCCTTTACGCACGAGTGAAATACGGAAGCGCGGCCACCGAGACCCTGCGCGAGTTGGTGGCAATCCCAACCTTCCGCGTGGACGGCGTTGATCAGCACGACAATCCCGAATTCATCAAGATCGCCGACAAGATCAAGGGTTTGGCCCAGGCCTTCAACCTGAACTTCCGCAACATCGACAATCGCGTCTATGAAATCACCCTTGAAGGCAGCAGCGATGAAGTCGTGGGCATTCACGCGCACGCCGACGTCGTGCCCGTAACGCCGGAAAACTGGGTCCTGAAAGACGGCACCAAACTCGATCCGTTCAAGGTCACCCTGATCGGCGACCGCATGTATGGCCGAGGCACCGAGGATGACAAGAACGGCATCGTGGTCGCGCTCTATGCGATGAAGATCATCAAGGAAGAGAAGCTGCCGCTGGCCCGGAATTTCAAGCTGCTGGTCGACACCACCGAAGAAACCACCGGCGATGCCATTCCTTATTACTTCGAACACAACCCGACGCCCAACTACAACCTGGCACTGGATGGCGGCTACCCGGTGGTAATTGCCGAGAAAGGTTACGGCACTGTGATGGCGAATTTCCCTAAGCGTAAGGCCGAGGGCAAAGGCGCGGAAATCATCTCGATGACTGGCGGCCTGGCCACCAACCAGATTCCGTCGGCTTCCGTCGTCACATTGGTGACGGATAAGCCCGCCGAATTGGCCGCCAGTCTGCAAAAGGCCGGCGCTGATTATGCCAAACGCAACGGCGGCGACTTCGAAGTGAACGCCAAGGTCGACGGCAAAGACGTCAAACTCACCGTGACTGGCGTTTCCGCCCACTCCTCCGAACCCGAGTCCGGCGTCAACCCGGTGTCCAGAATGCTGGTCTTCATCAACAGCCTCGACAGCAAGGGCGCGCTCAAGCACAACCACATCACCGACGCTGCCCGCTACGCTGCGGACAACTGGGGGCTGGATTACCTGGGGAGCAAATTGGGAGTCGGTTTTTCCGATGACTTCATGGGGCCGCTGACCACTTCCCTGACCTATGTCGCCATGGATGACAAAGCTTTCAAGCTCGCGGTCAACCTGCGCGTGCCGAAGGGTAGATCTCCCGAAGTGCTCAAGGCACAAATCGCCGAAAAACTTGGCGCCTGGAGCAAGAAGACCCACGTTGCGGTGGCCTTCGACTACTCGATCGCCGAACCGATGTACCGCAACCCTGAGGGTGAATGGGTCAAGGCCCTGCTCGCCGTGGCCAGCGAAAACCTTGGCATGGACCACAAGTACGGCACCTCTGCCGGCGCCACGTCGGTCCATGAACTGCCCAACGGTGTGCAATTCGGCCTGGCCAGGCCCGAGGTGAAGTACACCGGCCACACCGACAACGAGTTCAAGACGGTGGACCAGTTCCTGCTGGACCTGCAGATCGTGACGGAAATGATGGGGCGAATCGGGCAATTGCCGAAGCTCTGATCGCTTTTTCGGGCCCGCTGTTGTGGCGGGTCCGACGCGTTGATCGCCTTGATTCCTACACAAACAAAAAAAGGACCTTCAGTTCCTTCTTTATGAATGACGCAAAAACAAAAACGCCGCTCATCACTGAGCGGCGTTTTCGTTAAATATGGAGCGGGAAACGAGACTCGAACTCGCGACCCCGACCTTGGCAAGGTCGTGCTCTACCAACTGAGCTATTCCCGCAAATGGCGTCCCCTAGGGGACTCGAACCCCTGTTACCGCCGTGAAAGGGCGGTGTCCTAGGCCACTAGACGAAGGGGACACGCTAACTGAAACACATGGTGTGTATTTCAGTGCCCAAATCCGCATCCGAAGATGTCGGCTCTGGCTTCACTCAGCGCCGCCCGAAAGCAACGCTGCTTAAAATTGGAGCGGGAAACGAGACTCGAACTCGCGACCCCGACCTTGGCAAGGTCGTGCTCTACCAACTGAGCTATTCCCGCTTATGGCGTCCCCTAGGGGACTCGAACCCCTGTTACCGCCGTGAAAGGGCGGTGTCCTAGGCCACTAGACGAAGGGGACACACGTACAACATTCACTCCCTACCGCGTTTCGCTGTGTGCTTTACGCTGTAAGTGGCGCGCATTCTATGGATGGATTGAGGGGTCGTCAACCCCCAGATATAAATTTATTTAAATCAATGACTTCGCCCCGCTTTCAGGCGCGATTCAGGCTTTAACGCCTCCTGACCTTTGGCGACTATATTCTGGCAACCACCAAGACGTTATAGTCCGCCGCTGTAGATGATGGCAATCTGAACCACGGTTGCCAGCATTTATATAAGTGGAACGACGGCCGATATAAAGATAGCCACAACCGATTCAACTCGTCGAGCGGCCCTATGCGCCCAAATGCCAAGCCACTACACTCGATCGCGAACCCTATAAAGAGGTCTTACCGGTGACACCACTCATGATCACCCTGCTAGTCGTAGCCGGGATCGCACTATTGATCGCCATTGGCTACATGAACCATGTGGTGGAAAACAACAAGCTGGAAAGGGCCCGTACCAAGGTTGAACTCAACGACCGCCTGCGTCGCTGCGGCGAAATCACCGAGACCTTCCCCGGTCAGTTGATGACACCGGCGCTCAAGCTGCTATTGACCCGTCTGGAGCTCAACGTCTGCCAGCGTTTGCTCAACCTGGAGAAAACCAGCTCCAACCTCAGGGCGCGGATTACCGAACTGGAAGCCCTGGCCGCCCAAGGCGAATCGATCCCGGTCAACAACCCGCCGGCACCGATCCAGACCGAAGCCAAGGCCAAGGACGTGCGTTTCCTGCTCGAAGCCCTGCACGGCCAAATCACCCGCGCCGCACAGGACGGCTTTTTGCCGACCAACGAAGCCAAGCGCTGGATCCGCGAAGTACGCCACATTCTGGTCCTGCTGCACATCGAGTTCTTCAACAACCTCGGTCAGCACTGCCTGCAACAGAACCAGCCAGGCCAGGCCCGCCTCGCCTTCGAACGCGGCGTGCAATACCTGCGCAAACAACAGGAACCCCAGGTCTACGCCGAACAGCTCGAATACCTCGAAAAACTGCTGGCTCGCGCCAACGCCATGGTGATGGACAACATCGCCGCGGTTGAAAGCGAAGCGAACCAACTGAACGTAGGCCTCAAAGACGTCGAGGCAGATGCGGACTGGAAGAAAAAAGTGATTTACGACTGATCGGAAGAATTAAAGAAGCCACCGCGAGGTGGCTTTTTTTTTGGGGTTGGGTTTGGTGGGTGAGTACTGCCGGGGAAGATTGGTTGGCTGTAAGGCCGCCATCGCTGGCAGGCCAGCTCCCACAGTGGAATTGGGTACATCAGCAAGATGCTGGTCGGCTGTCAGGCCGCCTTCGCGGGCAAGCCTCGCTCCTACAAAGCTCGACGTACACGCTTCGCTCCTCACCACTCATCAGGCCGAGCGTTAGCTCGCCTTCAGCTCTTGATTTTGATCTGCCCGCCCCTTTCGGGAGGCTGAGTGGAGGTGTTCATCCGGGGAGTGGCGCGCAGCGCCGTTCGACGCAGTCGAACACGCTGCATGTAGGTCGTCGCGAAGCAGACCGGAGGGCAGTGTCCCCGGATGAATACCGGAGCGAAGGAACGCCGAGCCTAGGCGAGGGGCCGGACGCTTGGGGCGAGCCTTTTTGGGTACTTTTTTGGCGTTTGAAAAAAGTGCCTCGCCGTAAGGGCGAAACCGCCAGCCGCCGTTACCGCAAAAATGGATATGTACACCTGAAAGAGACTGGTCGGCTATCAGGCCGCCTTCGCGAGCAAGCCCGCTCCCACAGTAGATCTGTGTACATATGCGGGAGAAAAATCAGAGCCGAAAGTGCCCGACCATCCCCTTCAACTCAACCCCCAACTGCGCCAGCTCAATACTCGACGCCGCATTCCCCCGCATCGCCAACGAAGACTGATCCGCACTCGCCCGAATACTTGTCACACTGCGATTAATCTCCTCGGCCACCGAACTCTGCTCCTCGGCGGCCGCCGCAATCTGCTGATTCATCTGCTGAATCAACGACACCGCCGCCGCAATACTCCCCAGCGCACTCTCAGTCTGCAACGCATCACTCACCGCCAGCTTCACCAGCTCACCACTGTTCTGAATCTGCTGCACCGACGACTGTGCCGCCGAACGCAAGGCACTCACCAGACGCTCAATCTCCTCGGTCGATTGCTGAGTCCGCTTGGCCAGCGCCCGAACCTCATCCGCCACTACCGCAAACCCCCTGCCCTGCTCGCCGGCCCGGGCCGCCTCGATCGCCGCATTGAGCGCCAACAGATTGGTTTGCTCGGCGACACTCTTGATCACACTGAGCACCGTGCCGATGTTCTGGATTTCCGCACTCAAGCTTTCGATACTCGAACTGGCCGACGTCGCCGAGTCCGCCAACTGCTCGATCCGTGCCATGCTCTGACGCACCACCTGCTGACCACTTTCAACCTTGCCGTCCGCCGTTTGCGCTGCCTGCGCGGCTTCCTCCGCGTTACGCGCAACGTCGTGCACCGTCGCCGTCATCTGATTCATCGCCGTGGCGACCTGCTCGGTTTCTTCCTTCTGGCTACTGACCTCCAGATTGGTCTGCTCGGTCACCGCCGACAGCGATTGCGCCGAACTCGCCAACTGCTCGATACCGGCCTGCAAACCACTGACGATGGTGCTCAGCCCCGCGCCCATCTGCTGCATGGCCTGCATCAACTGGCCGATCTCGTCACGGCGCGTTACTTCCACCGTGGCACTCAAATCACCTGCGGCGATCTGCTGCGCAACACGAATCACACTGCGCAGCGGCGCGACGATCAACCGGGTAATCACCCATGCCGCAATCAACCCGACCAGCAACGCCAGCGCCGAGGAGCCGATGATCAGCATCGAGTTCTTTTTCAACTCAGCCTGCATCGATTGGTCTTCAGCGACATAGGCCTGATCGACCCGTTCCACCACCTGTGCGGCACGCTGGTGCAGTTGCTCGTAGACGGTTTTTTCCTGAGCCAACAGACCGGTGTACTCGGTCAGTTTCTCGCTGAAACTGTTGATGTGCCCCGCCACCTCATTGAGGACAGTCTGATAGCCCTCATCCTTGACTGTGGTTTTCAACTGTTCGGCCTGAACCTGCGCCTGATCGGCCTGCTCGATCTTGCCCTGGCCTGCGCTGTCGTCGCCCTTGCGGCTCTGGTCCAGACGCACCCGCGCCTCGTTCATGGCCTGCAACATCAACCTCGACACCTGGCTGACCTGATTGGCCTGCTCGATGAACTGCCCACCGTCCTTACCCTCGGACTCCTTCAGGGTATAGGCGCCGTCATCGGCAAGCCCTGCTTGCAGGACATCAAGGTTGTTGGCCACGCTGGACACCGACCAACTGGCCATTTCGAGGGCTAGGTCCTTGGCCTGACTCAGCGAGACAAACTCGTCGAAAGCCTTGCGATAAGCCCCCAGGGACTGCTCGACGTCATTCATCACCGGCACGTTGGCCGCTGATGCAGCCTTGAGCTGCGTCGCCAGGGCGATCAGGCCATCAACGCCCTCGTGCAGGGCCTCGACGGTTTTCGGGTTGCCGTGCAAGGCGTATTCCTGCTCAAGCAGTCGCACCTTGAGCAAACCGCTGTTGAGCGACGACATCTGCTTGAGCCCGTCGAAGCGATGACTGATGGTTTGCAGGGACCAAACGCCGATGGCTGCCACCAGGGCCGTCAGCAGCAGCACCAATACAAACCCGACACCCATTTTTTTTGCCATACCGAGGTTGGCAAAACGTCCTTGCACGGCCGAAATCATTGCACATAGTCCCCTGACATAGTCTGTTGACGCAGATTCGCAACGGGCATACGCCAGCACAAGTCTCTGGCGTCGGAATAATGGCAAAAAGCTACGCCCGCGTCGTTTTCAGAACGCTTTAGGTCGATTCGCAGCGGTAGCCTGAAAAAATGCCCGGGCACGAGGATCGCAGGCATAAGCCACGTTGATGCGCTGCCAGTCACTAACCTGGCCGTCAGGACTGAATGCCGTGGCGGAAGACAGCAGCACACCGAAGCGCCGGGCCTGTTTGCGCACCTGAGCGTAGTCGGACATTCGCGACCGCGCCCAAATGAACAGGCCGCCGGCCGGCTTGCCGAAAACCTCCCACTCGGCGTCTTCGAGCACTTGCAGGGCCGCCTCTCTGTCCGTGTTCAAACGCTGGCGCTGACGCTGGACCAGTTTGCGGTACGCGCCGCTGGCCAACAGACACGTCAGCACCGATTCGCAGAACCGTGAGGCGCCCATGCTGCTGATCATCTTGACCTCGGCCAGTTGCGCAATTATCTCGTCACGGGCCACGACAAAGCCGACCCGCAATGAACTGCTGAGGGTTTTCGAGTAGCTGCCGACGTAGATCACGTTGTCATTGATGCCCAACGCCGCGAGGCGGGTGCCGGGGCCGCTGTGTAAATCCGCATAGACGTCATCTTCAATCACCAGCACGCCATGGGTTTTGGTCAGTTGCATAACCTGCTGCGCCACCACGGACGTCAGGCAACTGCCCGTAGGGTTGTGGTAGAAGCTATTGATGAACAGCGCTCGGGGCCTGTGCTTGAGCAACAGCGCTTCAAGCCGCGCCGTGTCGGGCCCACGCGGGGTACGCGGCACCTCGATCATCGTCACGCCGTGCAGCCTGAGCAGGTCGAACAGCAGTGGATAGCCCGGACTTTCCACCACCACGCAATCACCCGGCTTGAGCAAGGTGCGTACGATCAGGTCGAGCCCATGACTGGCACCGGCGGTGGTCAGGATCCGGTTTTCGTCCACCTCGATACTGAGCTGTTTAAGGCGTTTGAGGATCTGCACACGCAAGGCTGGCAGACCCCATGACGTGCTGTAGTTGAACAACCCGGCCATGTCGGTACGGCTGACCTGACGGATCGCGTAACTCAGGTCATCCGTCTCGCGCCAGCTTTCGGGCAACCCGCCACAGCCCAATAAAAGCTCGCCCGAGCGGCCGCCCTGCTGCACTTCCGCCCCTTCGAACCAAAGGCAATCCTGTTGCCCCTGAGCGGCAAGCGCCGGTGTGGCGACAATGAAACCGGCGCCATGCCGCGAAGCCAGTACGCCTTGAGTCACCAACCGCTCACAGGCTTCGACAACGCTGGACTGACTCAGTAGATTGACCCGCGCGATTTGTCGCGCAGAAGGTAAACGCGTCCCTGGCAGCACCTCACTCTGACGAAGCCAAACGGCCAGCGCGTCGACGATTTGCTGTACGACCGGCACCAATGCCTGTCGATCGATTCTCAATTCCATGAGCAAGCAAACTCCTGTCCATTTGCGGGGAGCAGTTAATCACAGGTGCGCTTGATCGGATGTGCGACAACGCCGCCAAAACCCTCGGTTCTAACCATTTGAAACACACTTGTCCGTCTCTTTCACGGCACCATGAAAAAGCCCGCACGTATGCGTAATGCTGTTCACTTAAGTATTTGAGTCCAAGCCGGGCTTATCCGAAAATCCGATGCCAGACCTCTGGCATCGGATTTTTTATGTCTGTTCAACAAGATCTGCTCGACCTCGGCGACCTTTTCAACTTCTGCGACCTGAGCACCTTCACCCAAAACATTCCCATCGAGTGGGTAGCGTCTGCGCTGGATCTTTCCAGTCAGGCGACCATTCGCCGACGTCGCCTGCCCGCTGACCAAGTGCTCTGGTTGGTACTCGGCATGGCCTTGTTTCGTGACGAGCCGGTTCATGAGGTGGCCAGACGATTGAACATCTGCGCTCAAGGCCTGGCCACCGACCACTTGTTGGCCCGCAGTGGTGTGACCGAGGCGCGCAAGCGACTCGGTGCCGATCCTGTTGAGTGGTTATTCCGCAAGACCGGGACCCAATGGGGCGCGGAGCGCTATGACGATGATACCTGGCATGATCTGCAGGTATTCGCGGTGGACGGTGCACTTTTGCGTACTCCGGATACGCCCGAGCTTCGAGATCACTTCGGGTCGGGAAACACTCCAAGCGACCGCCAGACGCCGTTTCCGATGCTGCGCTTGGTGGCCCTGATGAATGTGCGTTCGCACGTGATCATGGATGCTCAATTGAGCCCTTATCGACGCAGTGAAATGCGCTTGGCCGACGAATTTTTGCAGCAGATACCCGACCACTCGGTGACGCTGTTCGACAAAGGTTTTTGGGGTGCCGAGCTGCTGTCGAGCCTGAGCGGAGCAGGCATCAACCGTCATTGGTTGATCCCGGCAAAAAAGGGACTGGTCTGCGAGGAAGTGGCCCGTTACAGCCAGCACGACAGGTTAGTGCGTATGAAAGTCTCACCGCAGGCCAGAAAGCGAAACCCGGTTCTTCCAACGCACTGGGAAGTACGCGAAGTCAGTTATGAAATCAAAGGCAAGGTGAAGACCGTCATGACGTCGTTGCCGGCCAAGACCTACAACACTCAAGCCGTTGCCAAACTTTACCAAGAGCGTTGGGAAATCGAATTGGGCTTCAGGGACATCAAGAGTTCGATGCAACAGAACGCAATGACCTTGCGCAGCAAAAAAGTCGAGCTGATCTATCAGGAAGTGTGGGGGCTATTGCTGGCTTATAACGTGATTCGTCGAGAGGCCAGTCAGGCGGCGGTGGCGTTTGGCCGACCACCCTCGGACATCCGTTTCAAACCCGTTTGTCAGTACATCGCCGTGCAACTGATCGTGATGGCGGCGGCTAATCCGATTTCAGCCACAGGAAGACGCTTGGCTGAGTTGAGAGCAGGGATAGGAGGATTGTTTCTGGATCACCGCCCAAGGCCTTCGAGACCAAGGACGGTGAAAATTTCGAAAACCCGATTTCCAGTGGACCGTAAGGCTGCTCCGCTTAAGTGAACAGCATTACGCACGTATGCGGGCTTTTTCCTACATGGCAAACCTTGATTGTTCAGAACGCCGTGACACCGCCGTCCACTGCCAGCGAGTGACCGGTAGTAAACGCCGCGCCATCGCTGCACAGATACAGCACCGCACTGGCGATTTCCTCGACCTTGCCGATGCGGCCGACCGGGTGCATGGCGTTGGCGAACTCGCCCTTCTTCGGGTCCGCTTCATAGGCACGACGGAACATGTCGGTGTCGATCACCGCCGGGCATACCGCGTTCACGCGAATCTTTTTCTTGGCGTATTCGATTGCCGCCGACTTGGTCAGGCCGATCACCGCATGTTTCGACGCCGCGTAAATGCTCATCTTCGGCGCAGCACCGAGGCCCGCCACCGAAGCGGTGTTGACGATCGCGCCACCGCCCTGGGCCAGCAGCAATGGCAGCTGGTACTTCATGCACAGCCAGACGCCTTTGACGTTGACGCCCATGATCGCGTCGAACTCATCGATTGTGCCTTCAGCCAGTTTGCCTTTCTCGATCTCGATGCCGGCGTTGTTGAAGGCGTAGTCCAGACGACCGTAGGTATTCACCACCTCGTCCATCAGATTTTTTACATCGCTTTCCAGCGTAACGTTGCAGCGCACGAAGGTCGCTTCGCCACCCGCTGTACGAATCAGTGCCACCGTGCCTTCGCCCCCGGCCGTGTCCATGTCGGCCACCACCACTTTCAACCCTTCAGCGGCGAATGCCTGGGCGGTCGCGCGGCCAATACCGTTGGCAGCGCCGGTCACAACAGCGACCTGGCCGGAAAACGTCATGCTCATTGTTATGTCCTCGAAGAGAAGAATGCGGGGGATCGCGTGTTCGCAGTCTAGCCACAGGGGCGCGTGGCACGGCAGCACTATCAGAAGCCCGGTTGGGCGACCATGAGTGGCAGTGATAGAACTGCGGGACCGACTATCACTGCACTGGATCGATGTGCATTCGCCGCATCAGCCAAACTTGCGGCATCGGTCATGAAGGTCTATCAACAAAGCTTCATTCATCTTGAGTGCCAGTCATGACTACCCAGACCAATCGCCAGTTCCTGCTCGCCAAACGTCCGGTGGGCGCGGCGACCCGCGAGACCTTTACCTATCAAGAAGTGCCAGTCGGCGAACCGGCTGCGGGTCAGATCCTGGTCAAAAACGAATACCTGTCCCTGGACCCGGCCATGCGTGGCTGGATGAACGAGGGTAAGTCCTACATTCCGCCGGTCGGTATCGGCGAAGTCATGCGCGCATTGGGTGTAGGCAAAGTCGTTGCCTCGAACAATCCTGGGTTTGCGGTCGGGGACTACGTCAACGGTGCCTTGGGCGTGCAGGATTATTTCCTCGGCGAGCCACGAGGTTTCTACAAGGTCGATCCGACACTGGCACCGCTGCCGCGTTACCTGTCCGCGCTGGGCATGACCGGGATGACGGCGTACTTCGCGCTGCTCGATGTCGGCGCCCCCAAGGAAGGTGACACCGTGGTGCTGTCCGGCGCTGCCGGTGCAGTGGGTAGCATTGCCGGGCAGATCGCCAAGATCAAAGGCTGCCGCGTGATCGGTATCGCGGGCGGCGCGGACAAGTGCAAGTTCCTGATCGACGAACTGGGTTTCGACGGCGTCATCGACTACAAGAACGAAGACGTGCATGCGGGCCTGAAGCGTGAATGCCCGAAAGGTGTGGACGTGTATTTCGATAACGTCGGCGGCGATATTCTCGACGCGGTGCTGGGTCGCCTGGCCATGAAGGCGCGAGTGGTGATTTGTGGCGCGATCAGCCAGTACAACAACAAGGAAGCGGTCAAAGGCCCGGCCAACTATTTGTCGTTGCTGGTCAACCGCGCACGAATGGAAGGCTTTGTGGTGATGGACTACGCCGCGCAGTTCGCCGCCGCCGGACAGGAAATGGCCGGGTGGATGGCCAAGGGGCAACTCAAGAGCAAGGAAGACATTGTTGAAGGGCTGGAGACATTCCCGGAGACGCTGATGAAGTTATTCAGCGGCGAGAATTTCGGGAAGTTGGTGTTGAAGGTATAAAAGCTTCGCGGGCAGCCTCGCTCCTACAGGTCCGGTGGGCCCTTGTAGGAGCGAGGCTTGCCCGCGAATGGTTTGAGCAGTCGCTGCTTAAGCCAGCTCTGCCACGACTGCTGCCAACGCCTTCGCCGGATCCGCCGCCTGGCTGATCGGACGACCAATCACCAGATAATCAGAGCCGGCATCCAGCGCCTGACGCGGGGTCAGGATACGGCGCTGATCGTCCTGTGCACTGCCCGCCGGGCGAATCCCCGGGGTCACCAGTTGCAGCGACGGGTGCGCCGATTTCAGGGCCTGGGCTTCCAGGGCCGAGCACACCAGACCGTCCATCCCGGCTTTTTCCGCCAGTGCAGCCAGACGCAGCACCTGCTCCTGTGGCTCGATGTCCAGGCCGATACCCGCCAGATCTTCACGCTCCATGCTGGTCAGCACGGTCACGCCGATCAACAGCGGTTTAGGGCCGGTACGCTGATCGAGCACTTCACGGCAGGCGGCCATCATGCGCAGACCGCCGGAGCAATGGACGTTGACCATCCATACGCCCATTTCCGCCGCGGCTTTTACCGCCATGGCCGTGGTGTTCGGGATGTCGTGGAACTTGAGGTCCAGGAACACTTCGAAGCCCTTGTCACGCAGGGTGCCGACGATTTCCGAGGCGCAGCTGGTAAACAGTTCCTTACCTACTTTGACCCGGCACAGCTTCGGGTCCAACTGGTCGGCCAGCTTCAGTGCGGCGTCACGGGTGGGAAAATCCAGGGCGACGATGATAGGAGTCTGGCAGACGGACATGAGCGGGCTCTCAGGCAGGACGAAATCGGCGCGCATTGTAGCGGAACCAGCGCCACTGCGGGACCCGATGATCGGTAAATCGTCCCGAAGACTCAAGCAAGACTAGCCCCTGCGCCGATTGTGTCGAGCTCGATACACACACGACACGCCCACAACACCCTTCCTCGCTACCCTCGGCAGCCGCAACACGTCCTTACAGCACTTCCAGCCTGCGGGCCGGACGCCTATGCTGGAACCACAACCTCGCAGCCCATCTTTGTGGTTGGCAGCCTACCTGGCAGATGAACGCACGCATGCACAGCACCCCAGCACCTCTGAACGACGATCAAAAAGCGCCCGCAGACGACAAACGCTGGAGCATTCGCGCCCTGATCGTCGACGATGACGTCCCGATCCGCGAGCTGATGATCGACTACCTGGCCCGGTTCAACATTCACGCCAGTGGCGTCACCGACGGCGCCGCCATGCGCCTGGCCCTGCAAGCGGAACATTTCGACGTGGTGGTGCTCGACCTGATGCTGCCGGGTGAAGACGGTTTGTCGCTGTGCCGCTGGCTGCGTGCCGAATCAGACATCCCGATCCTGATGCTCACCGCGCGCTGCGAGCCCACCGACCGCATCATTGGCCTGGAACTCGGCGCCGATGACTACATGGCCAAGCCCTTCGAACCGCGAGAATTGGTCGCGCGGATTCAGACCATTCTGCGTCGGGTGCGCGACGACCGCACCGAACAACGTGCGAATATTCGCTTCGACAACTGGCGCCTGAACAGCGTGCTGCGCCAATTGATCGCCGCCGATGGCCTGGTGGTGCCGCTGTCCAACGCCGAATTCCGCCTGCTCTGGGTGTTCATCGAACGTCCGCGTCGGGTGCTCAGCCGTGAACAACTGCTGGACGCCGCCCGCGGTCGTTCGATTGAAGCGTTTGATCGCAGCATCGACCTGCTGGTCTCGCGCCTGCGCCAGAAGCTCGGCGATGACCCGAAGGCCCCGCAGTTGATCAAGACCGTTCGCGGTGAGGGTTATCTGTTCGACGCGAGAGACATCGGCTGATGCGGGCGCGCTTCGATACGCTGTTCGGCCGCCTGTTTGGCGTGCTGCTGCTGGCGATCATCCTCGCGCACCTGTTGGCGTTTGCCTGGTTTCACCATTACGGCCCACCGCCGTTTCCACCGCCGCCAGCGTTTTCCGAAGGCCTGAACGGACAGCGCCCGCCGATGGACCCGCGCTTCGAAAACCGGCCACCGCGACCGTGGTTTGGCGGCCCCTTGGTACCGCTGACATTCCAGTTTGTCTCGCTGATCATTGCCGCGTGGTACGGCGCCAAACTGTTGAGCCGGCCGATCCAGCGGTTAAGCGACGCCGCCGAACGCTTGAGCGAAAACCTCGACAGCGCACCGCTGGATGAGTCCGGCCCACGGGAAGCACGGCAAGCGGCCTCCACCTTCAATTTGATGCAGAAACGAATTATCGAACAGGTACAGCAGCGCTCGCGGATGCTCGGCGCGGTGTCCCACGACTTGCGCACGCCGCTCTCTCGTCTCAAGTTACGGCTGGAACAGATCGAGGACGACAGGCTGCAGGGCCAGATGCGCCAGGACCTGGATGACATGATCAGCATGCTCGACGCCACCCTCACGTATTTGCACGAACAGCGCACCAGCGAAGCCGGGCAATGGATGGACGTGCAGGCGCTGGTGGAATCCTTGAGCGAAAACGCCCAGGACCAGGGTGCCGACGTCCAGGCCTGCGGTCACTGCGCGCCGCTGCAAGTGCAGCCGATGGCCTTGCGCTCGTGCATCAACAACCTGCTGGACAACGCCCTGCGCTATGCCGGGCACGCGCGGATAACGCTCGAAGACAATCGCGAGCAACTGGTAATTCGCGTCATCGACCACGGCCCGGGGATTGCGGCAGACAAACGTGAAGCGGTGTTCGAGCCGTTCTTTCGGCTGGAAGGTTCGCGCAATCGCAACTCAGGGGGTGTCGGCCTCGGCATGACCATCGCTCGCGAGGCAGCGGAACGGCTGGGTGGGCAGTTGAGCCTGGAAGAAACGCCAGGCGGCGGTCTCACCGCCGTCATCCGCCTGCCTCGCACCTAACCCACACACCAATCCCCTGTGGGAGCGAGCCTGCTCGCGATAGCGGTCGATCATTCAACATGTTGTTGACTGGCCGATCGCTATCGCGAGCAGGCTCGCTCCCACAGGGTTCGCGTCCATTTTGAAACCTGCGCGTGTGTATCCGTCGGTACAAATCCTACACACCCACGACACCTTGCCCCCCGACGCTGCATAAGCCGGTGCACCCGCCGGTTTTCCATTCCAGGGAGTGAGTCCAATGATTGGTAGCGTCAGCAATTACACGAGCTATACCAGCACCAGCAGCACCACAACCAACAGCGCCCGCAGCCAACAATTCCAGAAAGAACTGTTCGCCAAACTCGACAGCAACAGCGACGGTGCGGTGGATCAGGACGAGCTAAAGAGCGCCCTGTCGCAGAAAACCGACGACGGTCTTCTGGTCAGCCTGAGCAAGAACTTTGGCGACCTGGACAGCGACGACAGCGGCAGCCTGAGCAGCGAGGAGATGGCAGCGATGGCTCCACCGCCACCACCGCATGATCAGCCACCGAGCACTGAACTGGCCGATGCGCTCATTAGCGCCCTGGACGCTGACGGTGACGGCGCCATCAGCAGCGACGAATTGAGCAACGGTTTGAGCAATGCCGGCAGCAGTGCCGACAGCACAGAAATCTTCTCGGCCCTGGACAAGAACGAAGACGGCACCGTCAGCAAGGACGAACTCGCCGCCAGCCTCACCCCGCCGCCACCGCCGCCACAGCAGGTGTCCAGCGAAGAACTGTTCAGCCAGCTTGATACGGACAGCGATGGCAGCGTGACCGCCAGCGAACTGAGCAGCGCGTTGCAAGCCAGCAACAGCACCTCATCGACCAGCACCGACACCAGCGCCGCGTTGCTCAAGGTGTTGGACAGTGACAGCAGCGGTGGAGTCAGCAGCGATGAACTGAAAGTAGCATTGCAAGCGGGTCGCGAGAAATCCAGCGACAGCTCCACCACGCAGTTCAACGTCAATGAAGCGCTGAACAAAATGATCGCCAACCTGAGCAAGCAGTATTCGCTGGATAATGTGGCGACGGTAGGCAAATACCTAAACGTAGCGACTTAAGTCAAAAGCATCGCGAGCAGGCTCGCTCCCACATTGGACCGAGGTGAAACACAGAATGTGTGAACACCACCGAACCCTGTGGGAGCGATCCTGCTCGCGATGAGGCCATCAGCCCCAACAGAAAACTTAAGGCCGGCGATCATCTACCCGCGCATGACTCTTGCTCCAGTCAGTCAACAGGCTGTACGCAACCGCCAGCAACGTAGGCCCGATAAACAACCCGATAAACCCAAACGCAATCAACCCGCCAAACACGCCCAATAACACGATCACCAACGGCAAATTCCCGCCCCGGCTGATCAGGTACGGCTTAAGCACGTTGTCGACGCCGCTGATGATGAACGTGCCCCAGCACCCGAGGAACACCGCCATCCCGTACTCACCCTTCCAGGCCAGCCACGCCGTGGCCGGAATCCACACCAACGGTGGCCCCATCGGAATCAAACTGAGCATGAAGGTCACGATGCCAAGCACCAGCGCACCAGGCACTCCGGCAATCAAGAACCCGATCAACGCCAGAACCGCCTGCGCCGCCGCCGTGCCGATCACCCCGTTCACCACCCGTTGTACGGTGCCCGCCACCAACTCAATGTAATAGCCGGCACGATCACCGATCAGGCGCTCCAGCAAGCCATGGACAAACGCCGCCAGCCGCGGCCCATCGCGATAAAAGAAGAATACGAAGACGATGCTCAATGTCAGCTCGAGAATGCCGCCGCCAATCTGCGCACTGCGTGCCAGCAGCCAGTTGCCGACCTGGCCCAGATAAGGTTTGATCGCCACCATCATCGCCGCGCCCTGCTGATCGATGCTGTTCCAGATCACGACCAACCGCTCACCCACCAAGGGAACACCACCCAGCCAGGTCGGCGCTTCCGGCAAACCGTCCATCTGCACATCCTTGATGAACGCCGTGGCATCACGCACATGGTCCGCCAGGTTAAACCCGAGCCACACCAGTGGCACCGCCACCAGCAACATCCAGCCCAGTGTCAGTACCAGCGCGGCCAGGGATTCGCGGCCGTTGAGCCAACGGGTCAGCAACCGCATCAACGGCCAACTGGCAAACGCCAGCACTGCGCCCCAGAACAGCGCCGACCAGAACGGCGCCATCACCCAGAAGCTCGCGCCAAACAGCACCAGGAGCAGGATCTGCACCAACAGCCGATCGTTATTGGGCATGTAAAGTCTCGAAAGAATCAGTCAGAAAAGAATAGGCGAACGCACCGGGCGCGTCCGCCTGATAAAGCTTATCGCAACAGTTCGATGTGCAGACCGGAGCCTTCGACGTTGCCGGCTTCCATCCGTGCCGCACGCACGCCCTGCCCGATCAGCGCCTCACGCCAGGCTTCGGCCTTGGCTCCGGAAACACTGACCCGCAACGTGGTGTCGAGGTTCAAGCCGCGAGAAATCAAGCGCAGCCAGGTGTCGTCGGGATCAGCGCTCAGCGTCGGAAAATCGAGTTCACCGGTGCTTTTGAGCTCTCGCAGCAGCGTCGCCGAAGTCGGTAGCAAATCACCGAGCGGCGCAGCAGCGTCGAACTGCTCGACGTGCAGATAGGCTTTGCGATTGCCGCGAGTGATGCTGTAAAGCGCCACCAGCGTATTGTCCTGCGGCGCCGCGAGACGCAACAACAAGTACGCCTGTTGATCGTCGGCACCGTACAACTTGGCGTTGCCGAAGACATCATTGGCCCAGAGGCTGCTTTCACCGCAATCACGCGCCTGACACCAGAACAGCAATCCGGCGCCCTGCTTCTGCAAGGCTTCACGGGCGGCGGTGAAGGCGTCGGTTGAAGAATGCTCCGGCGGCAACTCGTAGGTCACCGACGTCGCCATCCCCCGGGCGCTGACCTGACCATCGAAGCGCAACTGGCCACTGATTTTACGGATCGAACCCAGCGGATAAATCCGCTCAAGCTCAACGCCGGGGCGATAGTCGACGATCTGCGCATCGGCCATACGCGGCACGATCGGCAAGTCCTGACTGCCCGGGACATCGGCGGCAAACAACAAGGGACTGAAACAACACAGCGCCAGCACACTGAATGAACGCATGGATAGACTCATCGGATCAGCATGGCCTGGGCACCCTTGACGATACTGGCATCATCGATGCGCTCAGGCACCAGCAAGCCACGTTGTACCGCCGGGCGCGCCTCCATGGTCGCCATCCAGCGCTGCAAGGCCGGCAAACCGTCAACCTCGACACCGGACCACTCATGGCCACGCACCCACGGATAGGTGGCGATGTCGGCAATGCTGTACTCGCCCCCCAGAAACTCCACGGCTTGCAGGCGCGTATCGAGCACTTCATAGAGGCGGCGGGTTTCGTGTTGATAGCGGTCGATGGCGCCCTGGAGTTTTTCCGGGAAGTAGCGGAAAAACACATTGGCCTGACCCTGCATCGGACCGATCCCCCCCATCTGGAACATCAGCCATTGCAGGACGACCGAGCGCCCCTTGGGGTCCTGCGGCAGCAGTCTGCCGCTCAGTTCAGCGAGGTAAATCAGGATGGCGCCGGATTCGAACACGGCGAAATCGCCGTTGGCGCGGTCGACAATCGCCGGAATCCGGCCATTGGGATTAATCTTGAGGAAGTCCGGGGACTTCTGTTCCTTTTTGTCGAAACTCAAGGCGTGCACCGTGTAGGGCAGGCCGAGTTCCTCGAGCACGATAGAGACCTTGTGGCCATTCGGAGTCGCAGCGGTGTAGAGATCTATCATGGTTGTCTCCCATTTCAACCCGCCCAGCCTCGACAG
The DNA here is from genome assembly GCF_054897715.1 of Pseudomonas sp. RT6P73. NCBI lineage: Bacteria > Pseudomonadati > Pseudomonadota > Gammaproteobacteria > Pseudomonadales > Pseudomonadaceae > Pseudomonas > Pseudomonas sp. RT6P73. The sequence goes on from NZ_JBUBUV010000002.1 coordinate 4,119,833, forward strand.
TTGCCCGGCGCAAGTCAAGGAACGGCGAAAAACCGATTGAAACAGTCTGCGACAAGGTCGGCGCCGGGTTCGTCATTCAGGTGCAAATGATGGCCGCCTGGCAGCTGTTCACGGCTAAAGGGTAGACGCTCCAGCAATTCGGGATGCTTGGCGAGCATGCCGTCAGCTGCAACCACCAACAACGCAGGACAATTGACTCGCTGGACGAAGGCCATCGCCTGCTCGGTTGTAAGACGCAGCGGCGACGGCAGCGTGAGGCGGTTGTCGGTGCGCCAGGTGTAACCGCCCGGCACCGGCATCAAACCACGTTGGGCCAACAACTCCGCGGCTTCGCGACTGACCGCCACCAGGCCTTTCATTCGTGCCTCGATGGCGCGGTCCAGGGTGCTGTAGACCGGTTTGCGTTTTTCCTGCAAATCCAGCTGCGCTTGCAGGGCCATGCCCATGCGTTCGGCGGCATTTTCGCCTTTGTCTGTAGGAGGAATGATGCCGTCGATCAACGCCAGGTGCGTGACGCGTTCAGGCATCGACCCGGCGATGATCAACGAAGCGATCGCACCCATGGAGTGCCCCATCAGGGCAAAACGCTTCAAGCCCAGCTGTTCGGCGACTTGCAGCACGTCGTGGGCGTAGTCCCACATCGCGTAACCGGCTCCGGTCGGGCGATGCCCGGAGTGACCGTGACCGGCCATGTCCAGGGCGATGATGCGCAGGCCTTTGAGCTTCGGCGCCAATCGGGCGAAGCTGTTGGCGTTATCCAGCCAGCCGTGCAAGGCGATCACCGGCATGCCGTCTTCAGGGCCGAACAGGTGCGCTGCCAGCTCGATGTGCGGCAGGCTCAGGCGAACTTCTTCGACGACGTTACTCATGCGCAATCCTGCTGGCGACGACCTTCCCAGCGGCTGAACAGGTTTTTCAGCAGCATGGCAGTGTCTTGCGGACGTTCGAGGGGAAACATGTGGCCACCGGGCATGGTCAGTGATTCACCCAGCGGCATGCGCCCCACGGAGCTTGCGTGATGACGCATCACCACCCGGCTCTTGTGCCCGCGAACCACCGCCAGCGGCACTTTCAACTGCCGTGCCTGGCCCGGACTGGTGTGCGGGACGCCACGGTAGATGCTGATTTCCGTGGCCGGGTCGAAACGCAGGCGCAGCTTGTCGCCGACTTTTTGCAAACCGTGTTGCAGGTAAGCGTCGAAGCACTCCGGATCAAAGCTGCGGAACAGGGTTTTGCCAGCGAAATAACGTCGCGCCGCTTCCAGATCGGCGAACTCTTCCCGACGCCCCAGCGTGCGGCCGGCCGGAGTCAGGCGGTCGATGAAACCGAAGCGCTTGGCGGCGCGGATCACCCATTGATCGGCACGGGTCAAGACCGGCGAGTCGAGCATCACCACGCCGCGATACAGTTCAGGGCATCGCAACGCCGCGTGCAGGTGCAGCACGCCGCCGAAGGAATGGCCGACGCCCCACACCGGTTCCGGTTGCTGTTTGAGGTGATGGATCAGCTCATCCACCAGGTTGCGCCAGTTGTCGTCCGCCGGGAAACGCGGATCGTGGGCGTGCTGTTCCAGATGCGTCACCTGATATTCGGGCGCCAGCGCCGCGAACAACTTGCCGTAGGTGCCCGAAGGAAAGCCATTGGCGTGGGCGAAAAATATCTGTTGCGACATACCGGCAAATCCATGAGCGAGAACAGGGGTTGATTGTCCGCAAGACGCGAGGCTGCGGCAATGACTGTAAGTGCCAGGAATGATGACAGTCCGGTCAGGGACATGTCGCAAGGCTTAAACCCGATGAAGATCTGTGTAGCAGCTGTCGAAGCCTGCATTCGGTTCGTAGCAGCTGTCGAGCCCCGGCGAGGCTGCGTTCGGCTGCGTAGCAGTCGTAAACCCTACTACCTCGATCTTCCTGAAACACCGTGGTGAATGGATTTACGACTGCTACGCAGCCGAACGCAGCCTCGCTGGGGCTCGACAGCTGCTACAGCGCCGAACGTAAGCTTCGACAGCTGCTACAGGAGTTTCAGCGGGTCGGTGGATTCTCGCCCAACGGCACTACCGCCATGGTCAGCCGCGACACGCAACTGGCCTTGCCTTCATCACTGGTCAAACGGATATCCCAGACATGGGTCGTGCGCCCAAGGTGAATCGCCTTGGCCACTGCCGTCACCCGCCCGCTGCGTAAACCACGCAGGTGGTTGGCGTTGATTTCCAGACCCACGCAATAGAACTTGCTGGCATCGATGCACAGGTAACTGGCCATGGAGCCGACCGTCTCGGCCAGTACCACCGAGGCACCGCCGTGTAGCAGACCGTAAGGCTGGTGAGTGCGGTGGTCGATGACCATGCTCGCGGTCAGGGACTCTTCATCAAAGGCTTCGAAGCGAATATCCAGGACTTCGCCGATGGTGTTTTTCTGGATTGCGTTCAACTGCTCGACGTTGGGAGTAGTACGCCACAGACTCATCGTTGCTTTCCTTTGTTGGTTTTATTCGTGGCTCAATCCTGCCACAGCACCGCCTCGCTGCGCTCGCTCCATTCTTCAAACCGGTCACCGTACGCCGCTTCGATCACGTTGCGCTTGATCTTCAGGGTCGGCGTCAGGAAGCCGTTTTCCACCGCCCAACTGTCCTTGACCACCACCAATCTGCGCAAGCGTTCGTGTTTGTCGAGCACGCCATTGACCTCCTCCAGCAGTTTTTCAAGGCTTGAATGCAGCCCCGCCCGCGCCGTTCCGCCGGCGTCCTGCTGACCGACCGCCGACAACACGCACAACCCCAGCGGCGCACTCAAGCCATCGCCGACCACGCACACCTGTTCGATCCGCGAATGCACCGCCAGCCGGTTTTCGATCGGTGCCGGGGCGACGTATTTGCCTTTGCTGGTCTTGAAGATTTCCTTCAGCCGCCCGGTCAGGCGCAGGTTGCCTTCGGCATCTTGCTCGCCCTTGTCACCGGTGCGCAGGAAGCCGTCCTCGGTGATGGTTTCTGCGGTTTTCCCGGGCTCCTTGAAATAACCGAGCATGGTCGCACCGCTGCGCACCATGACTTCGCCGGAGTCGGCAATCCGCACTTCAACCTCCGGGCAAGGCTTGCCGATCCAGCCGGGTTTGTTGTCGCCGGGGCGGCCGATGTGGGAATAACCGCAGCTCTCGGTCATACCGTAGACCTCCAGCACATCCAGCCCGAGTTTGCGGTACCACAGCAACAAGGTCTGCGGCACGGGCGCGGCACCGGACAACGCCACGCGCAACGCATCCAACCCCAACCCGACGAGCACTTTGTGACCTACCCGCTTACCGATGAAGGGCAGGCCGAGCAGGAAGTCGATGCGTTTTGCCGGGATCTTGCTGTACACGCCCATCTGGAATTTGGTCCAGATCCGCGGCACACCAAACAACGCGGTCGGCCGCGCGCGCTGCAAATCTGTGAGGAAGGTGTCGAGGCTTTCGGCAAAGAACACGGTTTGCCCGGTGTAGATCGATGCCAGCTCAACGAACATCCGCTCGGCGACGTGGCATAGCGGCAGATAGGACAACAGTCGGTCTGACTCGTTGAGGCCAAACAACTGGGTGCCGCGGGTGGTGGCAAAACCCAGATTGCCGAAGCTGTGCATCACGCCTTTGGGCAGCCCGGTGGTGCCGGAGGTGTAGATGATGGTCGCCAACTGATCGGCGGCGGGTTTGGGGTCGTCCTGGATCGGAGAGCTGCGTTGCAAGTCGGCCCAACTGAAATCGAAGGTGCCGGGCGGATGCAAGGGCAGGCTGATGGTCGGCAGATCGGCGCTGACCCCGCGTGACATGTTCGGCCAGTCATCGAGTTTGCCGATGAACGCCAGCGCGGCTTCGGAGTGTTCGAGCACTTGCGCCACCGACTCGGCGGTGAGGTTCGGGTACAACGGCACCGAAACGTGCCCGGCCATCCAGATCGCCAGGTCGGCGATGATCCAGTGCGCGCAGTTTTTCGAGATCAGGGCGATGTGGCTGCCTTGGGGCAATTCGCGGGCCCGCAGCCAGTGCGCGGCGCAGCGAGCCTGATGGCCGACGTCGGCCCAGGACAGGGTCTCGACCTGCCCGCCGCCCGTAGGCTGGACCAGAAACCGCTGGCGGGGATGACGGGCTTCACGCTCGTAGAAGACGTCCAGCGGCAAACGAAAAGCAGCAGACATGCGACTCGCTCCTTTATTTTTGGTCTGGAGCAAGCGTAGTCAACCAAGCAGTTGCTTGGTTGACTATTTCATACAAAAAAATCTGCCGCGCCGCCGGTCTTGTAGGAGCGAGGCTTGCCCGCGAAGGGGCCTTCAAAGACGCCAAAAGCTTCGCGGGCAAGCCTCGCTCCTACAACGGCAAAAGCCAAAGCCAAAGCCGAAGCCAAAGCCAGAGCCAGAGCCAGAGCCAAAGCCAAAGCCAACGGCAAAAGCCAAAGCCAAAGCCAAAGCCAAAGCCAAAGCCAAAGCCAAAAAGCAGAAGCGCTTTACGGGTGTTTGATACCGTTGAGCTTCATCGCGCCAGCCAGCGGCAAGTCACCTTCGAGCTCGGCAAGGCCGGCGGTTTTTACCGCTTCCGGGGTCTGCACATGACCGTGCTGCAGGTAACCCAGCAAATTGCCTACCAACGGGTTATGACTGACCAGCAGCGCATAATCCACCGACACCAATTGCTCCGCAACCACTTGCGGGCTGTAACCGGGAGTCAGCCATTCGACGGTGCGAATGTCCGGTTGAAAGCCCAGCGCTTCACGCACCAGCTGCGCGGTCTGCTGCGCTCGCAAAAACGGGCTGGCGTAGATGGCTGTAATTGGCTGACCGATCAGTTCGGCGGCGCTACGCAGCACCTCTTCACAACCGTGTGGCGTCAGTGCCCGTTCCGAGTCTGGACGCGAGCCATAAGACTCGGCTTCACCATGACGCAATACCCAGAGTTTCATAGTTTCGGCTCCTCATCTCGGGCCGGATGTGGCGCTGGCGGCACGGCGTGCGGCGCTTCGCCTTCCGGTGTACGCGGCGTCGGCCAGTCGGCGAACGGCCAGGGTTTCTGGTCGCTGTGGAAGGTGCCGAAACGACCGATCTGCGCCAGGAACTGGCTCAGGCTGTCGCCGAAGTTCATCAGGCTGGCGCTCGGGGCGCCATAAATCAAACGATAGATCAGTTGCACCAGCACTACCGCGCCGAGGATGAACTGCGCCACTTGCCAGACCAGCAAGAAGACAATCATCCATAACACCCGCAGCAGAATGGACTCGTACGTGGCCTCTGTTTTCGGATCGTTCATGTGCATCTCCCTGGAAAGCGTGATCAGTTGAAACCGCTGGTGGAAATGAAGTCGACATCGGTTTTGGGTTCGCCGCGCATCAACAGTTCAATCACTTGATTCAAAGTGCGCCCTTCGAACAGGATCGCGTGCAGCCCGGCGACCAGCGGCATATAGACGCCGACTTCCTGAGCCTTGGCCTTGAGCACCTTCAGCGTGTTCACGCCTTCGGCGACTTCACCCAGACGGGTCACCGCATCTTCCAGGCTCAACCCCTGGCCGAGGGCAAACCCGACCTGGTAGTTGCGGCTTTTCGGCGACGAGCACGTGACGATCAAGTCGCCCACGCCCGCCAGCCCCAGGAACGTCATCGGGTTGGCGCCCTGATTCACCGCGAAGCGAGTCATTTCCGCCAACGCGCGGGTGATCAGCATGCTCTTGGTGTTTTCGCCCATGCCCAGCGCCACGGCCATGCCGGCGATAATCGCGTACACATTTTTCAGCGCCCCGCCCAACTCCACGCCAAAACGGTCGGCGCTGGCGTACACGCGAAAGGTGCGACCGTGCAGCGCTTCCTGAACCCTTTGGCAGAGTTCTTCGTCTTCGCTGGCAACCACCGTGGCGGTCAGTGCGTGCTCGGCGATTTCACGGGCCAGGTTCGGCCCGGACAGCACGCCGATGCGCGCTTGCGGGGCGATTTCTTCGAGGATCTCGCTCATCAGCTTGAAGGTGTGGGCTTCGATGCCCTTGGTCAGGCTCACCAGCAGTTTGCCGTTCAAACGTTCGGCGTGCGGGACCAGTACCGAGCGCAAAGCGCTGGACGGCAGCGCGACAAAGCACAGGTCGCAAGCTTCCAGGGTCGCTTGCAAGTCGGTCACCGGTTCTACCGCCGGAAGAATCTTGATGCCTTTGAGGTAACGCGGGTTCTCGCGATTGACCCGAATGGACTCGGCCTGTTCGGGGTCACGCATCCACTGCCGGACCTGATGCCCGTTCTCGGCCAACAGATTAGCCACGGCGGTACCAAAACTTCCGCCTCCCAGGACCGCAATTGGGCGCTGTTCAGTCATATGCAATCCGTTAATCCATACCAGTGGCGATGTCGGCATTATACGGAGCGTCCCAGTGGCGGCCAGCCCCCGTGTCAATTACCCACACTTGTAGGAAGAAGACCAATAAATCCTAGGAAAATGCCGGCATCGTGAATGGAAAAGTCGATCAGCTCGGTTAACATGCGCGCCAACTGATCGCTATCAAGGATGTTTCGTGTCGTTTGGCTCTCCTTCACCCCGCTCGCCGCTGGTTCTGGCACTGATTTTCAGCTCGCCATTGCTGGCCGACGATTTGTTCCTCGACAACGAACCGCTGCCGCAAGTGCTCACGGCCACCCGCCTGAAGCAATCGCCGGCCGCAGTCCCGGGAAGTATGACGGTGATCGACAACGAGCTGATCAACGCCAGCGGCGCGCGGGACATCAGCGAATTGCTGCGGCTGGTGCCGGGCATGATGGTCGGCAGTATCAGCGGCAACCAGGCCGCGGTGAACTACCACGGCACCAACGCCACTGAAGCACGGCGCATGCAGGTGCTGATCGACGGCCGTTCGGTGTACCGCGCCGGCCTGGCCACGGTGGACTGGAGTGATATTCCGGTGGCCATGGAAGACATCGAGCGCATCGAGGTTTTCCGTGGCCCGAACACTGTCAGCTACGGCGCCAATGCGCTGATGGCGGTGGTCAACATCATCACCCGCAACCCGGCCGACAGCCCCGGCACGCGGATGAAAGTCACCCGTGGCCAGCGCGGCATCAACGATTTTTATGCCAGCCAGGGTGTGGGTTGGGACGGCGGTGACCTGCGCCTGTCGTTGTCCGGCCAAGAAGATGACGGCTTCGACACCAACCGCAACGGTGGCGATTATCGCGACAGCCGCCGCTTGAACCGCTTCAACCTGGCCGTCAGCCAGACGCTGAGTGAAAACCAGAGCATCGACTGGCAGTTGAACGCCAAGGACGGAACCAACCAGCGGCCCTATACCTACCGCCCGGTGTTCTCCGGGATTACCGCTGCCGGTAATAATTCCGACGTCATTGCCAAGGACTACGCCGGTTCGTTGCGCTGGAACCTCGACATCAATCCTGATCACAGCCTTTATATCCAGGGCTCGGCCCAGCACTGGGATCGTCAGCAGACCTGGCGCGCCTGTGATGCCGAGGTTTCGTTCAGCCCGGAACTGACCGAACTCTGGCAGCTCAACCCGAACTACACCGAACGTCTGGCGCGCAACATGGAACGTTTCACCGGTCCGGGCGCACCGGCCGGCACGGCGGCGGAACGTGCGCTGGGCAATCAAGTGCTGGCGCAATGGCGCAACGGCGCCCGGCAAACCCTCTGTGGCGACATCGACCAGAGCGCCCGGGAGTCACGCTACGACGTGGAAGTGCAAGACACCCTCAGCCTGTCCGACAGTCTGCGACTGGTCAGCGGCATGAACTATCGTTACGACCGGGCAGATTCCGAGACCTACTTCAATGGCACGCTCGACGACACCACCTGGCGGACATTCGGCCAACTCGAGTGGCGCGCCACCGAACACTGGCTGCTGCAGGGCGGAGCCATGTTCGAAGACACGCAATTGACCGGCAGCTCGCTGACCCCGCGGGTGGCGGTCAATTACCTGATCAACCCGCGTCACGGCCTGCGCGCGGTGTACTCGGAAGCCATCCGTTCACCGGACATGTTCGAGAACAACGTCAACTGGAGTTACCAGGTGACCAACCTGCGACCCAGTGCCTACGGCCAGACCAGCGCCCGGTATTTCGTCAAGACTCGCGGCCCCGGCGACCTCGAACAGGAACGCATGCGCTCGCGCGAGCTGGGCTACAACGGCTACTTTGCAGAGCTCGGACTGACAGTCGATGTGAAGCTGTTCTACGACGAAATCAGCGGCATGATCAGCGAACCGCTACGCAACAATCAGTACATCGCCAGCAATGCCAACAACTCGCGCTTCAAGGGCACGGAAACCCAGCTGGACTGGCGCATTAGCAGCGCCGATCGCCTGCGTCTGACGTACGCCTACGTCGACGCCGAGGCGAGCAATCCGCAGGATGAGCTGTTCACTGCGCGCAACAGCGGTTCCGCCGGTTGGCTGCGCAATTGGGGCCACGGCTGGAACAGCGCCCTCTTCTACTATGGTGACGACGCCCTCAACGGCTACCGCTTCGAACGCGTCGACACGCGCATCGCCAAACGCATCGGCCTGGGCAGGGCCAGCCTGGAACTGGCCGGTGTGCTCCAGCAACGCCTCGACAATCAACCCACCACCTTCGTCGATAACAACTACGACGAGCGTCGGGTGCTCTACTTCAGCGCGGAGCTGACGTTTTAAATGCTGCATCGCCTGTCGCGGAAGTCGCCAACCCTTGGCCGCCTGCTGGCAGGGGTGTGCCTGGTGTTCAGCAGTCTGCTCTGCAGCTTGCCGACACAGGCCGCCGACATTCTGCTGACCGGCGCCGAAGACAGTCCCGGCGTGCAATCCTTTGTGCAGGCGCTGAGCGGCATGCGCCCTGCCGACAGCGTGCGCTTCCAGGCACTGGACAGCTTGCCGAGGCCGGGCAATCTACCCGCCGATACCCGTTTGATCCTGCTCGATCTGCCGAGCCTCGACTGGCGCCTGCAAGAGACACAAGGTCCGCCGACGCTGGTGCTGCGCATCAGTCGCTTGCAAGCCCACCAACGGTTCGGCGCTGACTTTCCATCGCACCTCAGCCTGCTCTGGAGCGATCCGCCGCTGGATCGGCAATTGCGCCTGACCCGGCTCATCCTGCCCGAGGCCCGACGCATCGGCGTGCTGTACGACAGTCACAGCGAATTCCTGCTCAAGGAATTACGTCTGTCGGCGCAAGCGTTGGGCCTGGAAGTGATCGCCGGGCGATGGGACAACACCAACGACAGCCGCCCCTTACAGGATTTGCTAAGGAACTGCGACGTGCTGCTGGGACTCGACGATTCCGATTTGTACAACCCGAAAACCGCAAAAAACCTGCTATTGAGCAGCTACTCGCGGCAACTTGCGCTAGTCGGCCCGAACGCCGCGTTCGTCAAGGCCGGTAGCCTGGCCAGCACCTACAGCGATCAGAACGATTGGCTGGAAGTGCTCGACGAATTGCTCGATCGGCCGTCGACAGGCTGGCCGCGCGCGTTGTATCCGCAACACTTCAAAGTGTTAAGTAACCCGCAGGTGGCTCGTTCATTGGGTATTGAACAGGTGACTGAAGCGTTTGTCGCAGCACAGTTGGCCGAAGGAGAACGCCGCCCATGACCTTCCGTCGCGGTTGGGACATCAATACCCGCACGCAGATCATCAGCCTCGGCCCTGCCCTGTTGCTGACCTTGCTGCTGATCAGTTTCTTCACCTTCGTGCGGATCCAGGACTTGCGTCAGGAGCTCAACCACACCGGTCAGCTGATTGCCAACCAACTGGCGCCCGCCACGGAATACGGGGTGATTTCGGGCAACAACGAGGTGCTCGAAAGTCTGCTCAAAGCTACGCTGGCCACGCCCAACGTGCGCTTCCTGGAAGTCCAGGACAGCGCCAACCGGATTCTGGTGTACGTCGAGCAACCGTCGGAAACCCACACCCGCTCGCACCAGGTCGAAGTGTTCCAGGCGCCGGTGCGGCTGCAACGGATCGCCCTGAACAATGATTTTTTCCAGGGCAGCAAGGTCGCCAACACGGCTCCGCCCGAGGATTATCTGGGCCGGGTGATCGTCGGTTTGTCCAATGACGCCTTCAGCCAGCGCCAGCAGGAAATCCTGTTCAAGGCCGGGATTCTCGCCTTGTTCGCCTTGCTGTTTACGTTTCTGGTGGCCCGGCGCCTGGCCGGCAGCCTGTCGCAGCCGATCCGCGACATCGGGAACGCCGTGAAGGCGATCCAGGAAGGCGACTACAAGACGCCGCTGCCGATCGTCGATGACACTGAATTGGGTGCGTTGTCGCAACACATCAACAACCTCGCACAGGGCCTTGAGCAGGCCAGTCGTGAGCAGCATCAGGCCATGGCGCAATTGATCCAGACCCGCGAAGAGGCGGAAAAGGCCAACAACGCCAAGTCCGATTTCCTGGCGATGATGAGCCACGAACTGCGCACGCCGATGAATGGCGTGCTGGGCATGCTGCAACTGCTGGAAACCACCGACATGACCGAGGAGCAGATCGAGTATGCGGCGCTGGCTTCGGAGTCCACCGAACACCTGCTCAAAGTCATCAACGACATTCTCGACTTCTCTCGCATCGAGCGTTCGGAACTGGAGCTTGAACACATTCCGTTCAACCTCGCGGACCTGATCAGCAGCTGCGCCCAGTCGTTCCAGCACAGCGCGGTACAACGCGGGCTCGATCTGGCCCTGGCGATTCCCGAGGACATGCGCGCGTTGCAGGTTCAGGGCGACCCGACGCGGATCCGGCAGATTCTGGTCAACCTGGTCGGCAATGCGCTGAAGTTCACCGAACAAGGCCGCGTCAGCATCGAACCGCAGTGGCAGTCACTGGATCACGAATTGCTGTGGTTCACCTGCACCGTGCGCGATAGCGGGATTGGCATCTCGGCCGAAAGCCTGGAATTGATGTTCAATGCGTTCCAGCAGGCCGACAGTTCTATTTCAAGGCGTTACGGCGGCACCGGACTGGGGTTGCCGATTGCGCGCACGCTGGCCGAACGGATGGGCGGCACCTTGCGCGCGCAGAGCGAAGAAGGCCTGGGCTCGGTGTTCACCCTCGAAATTCCGCTGGCGCTCTATAAGCAGTCGCTGCCGGAATTGAAGCCACGAACACACGCCGGCAACGGCGATGGCGAAGGGCGCAATGTGCTGCTGGTGGAGGATAATCCGGTCAACCAGACGGTCATCGAAGCAATGTTGCGCAGCCTGGGCTTTACTGTCAGCGTTGCGACCGATGGCGCGCAGGCGGTGCGAAGTGCCGAGAGCCTGATTTTCGAAGCGATTCTGATGGATTGTCGACTGCCGATCATCGACGGCTACGAAGCGACCCGCCAGATTCGCCAACTGCCCGGCTGCGCAGACTTGCCGATCATTGCCCTGACCGCCAATGCCTTGCAGGGCGACCGTGAAGCGTGTTTATCGGCTGGAATGAACGATTACCTGGCCAAGCCCTTCAAACGTACTGATCTGCAGCAGATTCTGCAGCGCTGGGTGCAGTAGTGCAGGCCTTTCGACCATCTGCGACTGGCGTGAAAGGCGAAAGTGCGGCAGTCTTAGGCACCCGAACAGGCCCGAAAAGGGGCTTGAATAATAATTTCAGTGCACAAGTGTACATTCATGTCCTTGGTGCTGTGACTTTCACCACAACGCAATAGTCTATGAGTAGGCTGCTGACTTGAAGCATGAACGCTTCGGTCGGCCGGGAAGATTTGCCCCACCCTGCCGCATGGGATTATTGAGGAGCTCGCATGACCCAACAAAACGCCTTTACTCGGGAAGACCTGCTGCGCTGCAGTCGCGGTGAGCTGTTCGGCCCAGGTAACGCACAACTGCCCGCCCCGAACATGCTGATGGTGGATCGCATCACCCATATCAGTGCCGAGGGTGGCAAGTACGGCAAAGGTGAATTGGTCGCCGAGCTGGATATCACTCCGGACCTGTGGTTCTTCGCCTGCCACTTCGAAGGTGATCCGGTGATGCCAGGCTGCCTGGGCCTCGACGCCATGTGGCAGCTGGTCGGATTCTTCCTCGGCTGGCAAGGCCTGCCGGGCCGCGGCCGTGCGCTGGGTTCGGGCGAAGTGAAATTCTTCGGCCAGGTCCTGCCGACCGCCAAGAAAGTGACCTATAACATTCAGATCAAGCGCGTGCTGAAGGGCAAGCTGAACCTGGCCATCGCTGATGGTTCGGTCAGCGTCGACGGCCGCGAGATCTACACCGCCGAAGGCCTTCGGGTCGGCGTTTTCACCTCCACTGAAAACTTCTAAGGGTTATCCGCATGCGCCGCGTCGTTATCACTGGTCTGGGCATCGTATCGTGCCTGGGCAATGACAAAGAGACCGTCTCCGCTAACCTGCGTGCAAGCCGCCCTGGCATCCGGTTCAACCCGGAATATGCCGAAATGGGTCTGCGTAGCCAGGTTTCCGGCTCCATCGACCTTCCTCTCGAAGAGCTGATCGATCGCAAGATCTATCGCTTCGTCGGCCACGCGGCGGCGTACGCCTACCTGGCCATGAAAGACGCCATCACCGACTCCGGTCTGACTGATGAGCAAGTCTCCAACCCGCGTACCGGCCTGATCGCCGGTTCCGGTGGCGCCTCCACGCTGAACCAGATGGAAGCGCTGGACATCCTGCGCGAGAAAGGCGTGAAGCGCGTCGGCCCATACCGTGTAACGCGGACCATGAGCAGCACCGTTTCCGCTTGCCTGGCCACGCCGTTCAAGATCAAGGGCCTGAACTACTCCATCGCTTCTGCCTGCGCCACCAGTGCTCACTGCATCGGTACCGCCATGGAACAGATCCAGATGGGCAAGCAGGACATCGTGTTCGCCGGCGGCGGTGAAGAAGAGCATTGGAGCCAGTCGTTCCTGTTCGACGCCATGGGCGCACTGTCCAGCCAGTACAACGAGACCCCGGAAAAAGCTTCCCGTGCCTACGACGCCAAGCGTGACGGTTTCGTCATCGCCGGCGGTGGCGGCATGGTCGTAGTCGAAGAGCTGGAACACGCTCTGGCTCGCGGCGCGAAGATCTACGCGGAAATCGTTGGCTACGGCGCGACCTCCGACGGCTACGACATGGTCGCCCCAAGCGGCGAAGGCGCCATCCGCTGCATGCAGATGGCCATGTCCACCGTTGATGCACCGATCGACTACCTGAACACCCACGGCACCTCGACCCCGGTCGGCGACGTCGCGGAAATGAAAGGTGTGCGTGAAGTGTTTGGCGACAAGGCTCCAGCCATCAGCTCCACCAAGAGCCTGTCGGGTCACTCCCTGGGCGCCGCCGGCGTTCACGAAGCGATCTACTGCATGCTGATGATGGAAGGCAACTTCATGGCGGGCTCCGCCAACATCGACGAACTGGACCCGGAAGTGGCAGACATGCCAATCCTGACCAAGACTCGCGAAGACGCCACCATCAACACCGTGATGAGCAACAGCTTCGGCTTCGGCGGCACCAACGCCACCCTGGTACTGAAGCGCTGGGCTGGTAAGTAATTACTCGCTGCTGAGCCGCACATGAAAACGCCCCGACTGGTTCGGGGCGTTTTTTTGTGCCCGAAGAAAATGACTTCACTGCCGCTCCCTGTAGCAGCTGGCGAAGCCTGCGTTCGGCGACGAAGTCGTCGTGAAATCAGCACCTCGGTATATCAGGCAAATCGCATTTGCAGGAATTACGACTGCTTCGCAGCCGAACGCAGGCTTCGCCAGCTGCTACAAGTCGTGCGTAGCCTGCAGTTTTGTTCTTCGTGAACATGAAGCTTTTGTCATAAAACTCAACGCCCTGCGACCGAATGCCGCGTGTTTGGCGGGCTGCAGGACTTTTGCGGATTTCGCAAAAATTCGTTACCGAACTCAGCCGTTTACTTAGCAAGCTACCAAAATATATAACTGAGTCCTGCACACGCCTTGCTGCAGATAACAGAGATTGGAGCTAGCAGATGACTGTAAAAGTAACTGAACGCGACGATTCACATAAATCCCATGAAGGCATAGCCGCCGGTATCCGTATCTGGGATGTACATCAACAAGACATGCTCGTGGGGATGTTTCATTCCGAAACCGACGCCCACAGCTACAAGGCCGAACTGGAAAAGCAGGAGCAGCAACGAGCGCTCCGATCCGCATAAGCAATGACCGCATTGAAAACGACAAACCCCGCCATGAGCGGGGTTCGTCGTTGTTGCAGCCTTTAAAGGCTTACCACATCAGATCGTCAGGGATCTGATAGGCCGCGTACGGATCGTCCTCGGCAGCGACTTCTTCGGTCTTCACATTCAGCTGCACAATCCGCTGCGGATCGCGCTCCTGGATCTTCAGGGCCGCCTCACGAGGGATCACTTCGTAACCGCCGGCATGGTGCACGATTGCCAGGAAGCCATTGCTCAGCTGGTTGCGCATCAGCGTGTTGACGCAGAGGCGCTTGACCTTCTTGTCGTCAACGAAGTTGTAGTAATCCTCGGTGGTCAACTTCGGCAGGCGCGAGACTTCGATCAACTGCTTGATCTGGGCCGCGCGAGCCTTGGCCTCGACTTTTTCCTGTTGCTGACGGTTCAGCTCCTGGTCGCGCTTGACCTTCTCGGCCTTCGCTTCCTGAGCTGCACGCTGCTGGGAGTCATCGAGTTCAATCTGGCCTTTGTGGACCAGGCGTTGCTGCTTCTGTTTCTCTTTGCCGACCTGTTTGGCCTGCTTTTGGTTGACCAGCCCTGCTTTGAGCAACTGGTCGCGAAGGGAAATGCTCATGGTGCTTATTTCTCACTTAGGCAACTGCTCAACCGCAGCTGGGCAAATTCTTTTCCTGGCGTTTGGCTTCACCCCACAGGGCGTCCAACTCTTCGAGGGTGCAATCTTCCATGGGACGGTGGGTGTCGCGCAATGCCTGTTCGATAAAACGGAAGCGTCTTTCGAATTTGCTGTTGGCGCCGCGCAGTGCCGTTTCCGGATCAACCTTCAAATGACGCGCCAGATTGACCACGGAAAACAGCAGATCACCGACTTCATCGGCAATCGCTGCCGAGTCATTGTCAGCCATGGCTTCGAGCACTTCATCGAGTTCTTCGCGGACCTTGTCCAGCACCGGCAAGGCGTCCGGCCAGTCGAAACCGACCTGTCCTGCGCGCTTTTGCAACTTGGCTGAACGGGACAGCGCCGGCAGTGCGGCGGGCACGTCGTCGAGCAAGGACAGTTGTTCGGGTGCGGCAGATTTCTCGGCGCGTTCTTCAGCCTTGATCTCTTCCCAACGCTGTTTGACCTGTTCTTCACTCAGACGCGGAACATCCATCGGCGCGTACAGATCGCCGGTGGGAAACACGTGCGGATGACGACGGATCAGCTTGCGGGTAATGCTGTCGATGACGCCGGCGAATTCGAAGCGCCCTTCTTCCCGGGCCAGCTGACTGTAATAAACCACCTGGAACAGCAAATCGCCCAACTCACCCTGCAAGTGATCGAAGTCACCGCGCTCGATGGCGTCGGCGACTTCGTAGGCTTCCTCAAGGGTGTGCGGGACGATGGTGGCCCAGGTTTGCTTGATATCCCACGGGCAGCCGAACTGCGGGTCGCGCAGACGGTTCATCAGGTGCAGCAAATCTTCAAGTGAATACATCAATCGTTCTCTACACATTGCACTTGTAGGAGCGAGGCTTGCCCGCGAAGGCGGTGTGTCAGGTATGACGCCTTCGCGGGCAAGCCTCGCTCCTACAGAGGGCTTGTCTTCACGGCGTACGGTTACGCCGGGTTTCGATGATGTTCGGCAACTGGGAAATCCGCCCCAGCAACCGTCCCAGTGCATCCAGCCCCGGAATCTCGATGGTCAGGGACATCAGCGCGGTGTTGTCCTCTTTGTTCGAGCGGGTGTTGACCGCCAGCACGTTGATCCGCTCGTTGAGCAGCACTTGCGAGACGTCACGCAGCAAACCGGAACGGTCGTAGGCACGGATGATGATGTCCACCGGGTAGGTGAGCACCGGCACCGGGCCCCAGCTGACCTGGATGATCCGTTCCGGCTCTCGCCCACCCAGTTGCAGCACCGAGGCGCAGTCCTGACGGTGAATGCTCACGCCACGGCCCTGGGTGATGTAACCGACGATGGCATCCCCCGGCAACGGTTGGCAGCAACCGGCCATTTGCGTCATCAGGTTGCCGACGCCCTGAATCTGAATGTCGCCACGCTTGCCCGGTTTGTAACCGGTGGCTTTGCGCGGGATCAGTTCCAGCTGCTCGTTGCCGCGTTCCGGCTCGACCAGTTGCTGCGCCAGGTTCACCAGTTGCGCCAAGCGCAGATCGCCTGCACCCAACGCGGCGTACATGTCTTCGGCGGTCTTCATGTTGGCCTTGTCGGCCAGCTTGTCGAAGTCCACCGCCGGCAGGCCCAGGCGACTCAGCTCACGTTCGAGCAAGGTTTTGCCGGCTGCGACGTTCTGGTCACGGGCTTGCAATTTGAACCAGTGAACGATCTTCGCCCGCGCTCGCGACGTGGTGATGTAACCCAGGTTCGGGTTCAGCCAGTCGCGGCTCGGGGTGCCGTGCTTGCTGGTGATAATCTCGACCTGCTCACCGGTTTGCAGGCTGTAGTTGAGCGGTACGATGCGCCCGTTGATCTTCGCGCCACGGCAGTTGTGACCGATTTCGGTGTGCACGCGGTAGGCGAAGTCCAGCGGCGTCGAGCCCTTCGGCAGGTCGATGGCGTGACCGTCCGGGGTAAAGATGTAGACCCGGTCCGGCTCGATATCGACCCGCAACTGTTCGGCCAGACCGCCGATGTCGCCCAGCTCTTCATGCCACTCGAGGACCTGACGCAGCCAGGAGATTTTCTCTTCGTAGTGATTGGAGCCGGACTTGACGTCGGTGCCCTTGTAGCGCCAATGCGCGCAAACGCCCAACTCGGCTTCTTCGTGCATGGAATGGGTGCGGATCTGCACTTCCAGCACCTTGCCCTCGGGGCCGATCACCGCGGTGTGCAGCGAGCGGTAGCCGTTCTCTTTCGGGTTGGCGATGTAGTCGTCGAACTCTTTCGGGATGTGCCGCCACAAGGTGTGGACGATGCCGAGCGCGGTGTAGCAGTCGCGCATTTCCGGCACCAGCACGCGCACGGCACGCACGTCGTAGATCTGGCTGAACTCCAGACCCTTGCGCTGCATTTTGCGCCAGATCGAATAGATGTGTTTGGCCCGACCGCTGATGTCGGCATCGACGCCGGTGGCCTGCAATTCGTTCTTGAGCTGGCTCATCACATCGGCGATGAAACGCTCGCGATCCAGACGCCGCTCGTGGAGCAACTTGGCGATCTGCTTGTACTGATCCGGCTCCAGGTAACGGAAGGAAAGATCCTCCAGTTCCCACTTGATATGACCGATGCCGAGACGGTGAGCGAGCGGTGCATAAATGTCGAAGACTTCACGGGCAACGCGGTTGCGCTTCTCGTCGTCGGCGGTTTTCACCGCACGGATCGCGCAGGTGCGCTCAGCCAGTTTGATCAGCGCAACGCGAACGTCATCGACCATGGCCACCAGCATCTTGCGCAGGTTTTCGACCTGGCCCTGAGTGCCCAGCACCAACGATTGACGGGGGCTCAGGCTGGCGCTGATCGCCGCCATGCGCAACACGCCGTCGATGAGTTTGGCGACCACCGGACCGAAGCGCTGGCTGACGGCCGGCAGTTCGATCTGGCCTTCGCGCACGCCGCGGTACAAGACCGCCGCGACCAACGAATCCTGATCCAGTTTGAGGTCGGCGAGAATCTCGGCGATCTCAAGGCCGGTGCGGAAACTCGAGGTCCCTTCGGACCATAGATTCTTCGCCGCATTGGCTTGTTGTTCAGACACGCGAGCGAACTCGCACGCTTCCTTCAAGGCTTCGCGATCCAGTGCCAGATCGACACTGACCGCATGATCGAGCCAAGCCTCGAGATTGATACTGCCGTCGGTGTTGATCGGCTGGTGTGCTCTCACCTGTACCATCTTGCTTACCTTCCCTACGACGCAGATTCAATGCGTCAATTCGCTGACCTTCATTGCCCGATGGCCCTCACGGGGCTAAGCGAGAGCTGCATGGGCGGCCAGTCGGACCAGACGAGCCGTCCTAGCTCGCTTCAAATAACGCCATGGCCTCGACATGTGCCGTCTGAGGAAACATATCGAGAATCCCGGCACGTTTTAACCGGTAGCCCTGCTTGATCAATTCGGCCGTATCGCGCGCCAGCGTTGCCGGGTTGCACGACACGTACACCAACCGCTTGGCGCCCAGGGACGCCAGCTTGCGCACGACCTCGAAAGCACCGTCACGCGGTGGGTCCAAGAGTACCGCACAAAAGCCTTCGCGCGCCCATTCGGCATCGGTCAAAGGCTGGGATAAATCGGCCTGAAAAAACTTCGCATTATGAAGATTGTTGCTAGTGGCGTTCGCGGCTGCCCGCTCCACCATCGCCTGCACGCCTTCGACCGCCACCACTTCGCGAACGGTTTTGGCCAGGGGCAAAGCAAAGTTACCCAACCCACAGAATAGATCGAGAACCCGCTCATCCGCTGTCGGCTTCAACCACTCCAGCGCCTGGGCAATCATCGCCTCATTGACCCCGGCATTGACCTGGATGAAATCCCCCGGCCGATACGCCAGTTTCAAATCCCACTGCTCAAGTCGATAGCCCAACGACTGATCGGCTTCGACCGGTTGTGGTTCGCCCTCTCCATGCAGCCACAATTGCGCTTCATGGAACGCGCAGAAATCCTTGAGGATCGTCAGGTCGGCGTCGGACAACGGCGCCATGTGCCGCAGCAATACCGCCAACGACGATCCGGCGAACAATTCCACATGCCCGAGGGCCTGAGGTTTGCTCAAGCGTCGAAGCATTTCCGGCAAGCGAGTCATGATCGGCTGCAAGGGCTGTACCAGCACCGTGCACTCGTTGATCGCCACGATGTCCTGACTGCCTGCCGCGCGGAAACCGACTTCGAGTTTTTTCGCCTTCATGTCCCAACGCACCGCCACTCGGGCGCGACGACGGTAACCGAATTCCGGACCGCTCAACGGCGGTGCCCACTCTTGGGGTTCGACACCGGCGACCTTGGACAGTTGCTCGGCGAGCATGCGCTGTTTCAGGGCGAGTTGTTCGGTGTGCGGCAGATGCTGCACGCTGCAACCGCCACAGCGACCGGCATGCGGACACGGTGCCGGACGACGCAATTCGCTGGCCAGGAACACACGTTCAGTGCGCGCCTCGACCACTTTGCCGTGGGCGCCCAACACGCGCGCCTCGACTTCTTCACCGGCCAATGCGCCGATGACGAACCAGGTGCGACCTTCGAAAAACGCGATACCGCGACCGTCATTGGCCAGGCGCTCGATGCTCAAGCGCTGCTTTTTGCCGGTCGGAATTTGCGGGGCCTTGCTGCCACCGGTGGGTTGGAAGCGCAGGCCTCTCTCTTGCTTGGCCATCAGTTGGGAGCGTCGAAAATGCCGGTCGACAAGTAACGGTCGCCACGGTCGCAGATGATCGCGACGATCACCGCGTTTTCAACTTCCTGGGACAGGCGCAGCATCGCTGCCACGGCACCGCCGGAGGACACACCGCAGAAGATGCCTTCTTCACGGGCCAGACGACGGGTCACGTCTTCGGCTTCGCTTTGCGCCATGTCGACGATCCGGTCCACGCGCTCGGCCTGGTAGATCTTCGGCAGGTATTCCTGCGGCCAGCGACGGATGCCCGGAATCGCCGAACCTTCCATCGGTTGCAGGCCGATGATTTGCACGCTTTCGTTCTGCTCTTTCAAGTAGCGCGAGACGCCCATGATGGTGCCGGTGGTGCCCATCGAACTGACGAAATGGGTGATGGTGCCCTCGGTCTGGCGCCAGATTTCAGGGCCGGTGGTGGTGTAGTGCGCTTCCGGATTATCCCCGTTGGCGAACTGATCCAGCACCTTGCCACGGCCTTCGGCTTCCATTCGCTGAGCGAGGTCGCGCGCGCCTTCCATGCCTTCTTCCTGGGTGACCAGAATCAGCTCGGCGCCATAGGCCGTCATCGCGGCTTTACGTTCGGCGCTGGAGTTGTCCGGCATGATCAGGATCATCTTGTAACCCTTGATCGCGGCAGCCATGGCCAGCGCAATACCGGTGTTACCCGAGGTCGCTTCAATCAGCGTATCGCCGGCGTGGATCTGCCCGCGCAATTCAGCGCGGGTAATCATCGACAGCGCCGGCCGGTCCTTGACCGAGCCCGCCGGGTTATTCCCTTCGAGCTTGAGCAAAAGGGTATTGCTGGTGGCGCCAGGCAGGCGCTGCAAACGGACCAGCGGAGTGTTGCCGACGCAATCGGCGATGGTTGGGTACTGCAAGGTCATGGCGTATTCGCAATCCAGACTGCGGGGGCGCCTATCATACCGGCAAACCTGCGCAGGCCATATCACGCAAAGTGTGGTGTTTATGGCTTATGGGAATAAGCGGCTTTTTCAACGTTAAGCTGTCTGCGTGAAATAGACGGATTTGTGTCAGCAGCGCTGACACTATTACCGGCTGGACATCCCTGCGTCCGAACTGTGCCGCTTTAAACAAGGTTGGCACGGGAGAAAATGATCATGTTGTTCCACCAGGGAATTGTCGCACCAGTGGTGCGACTTTCACTTCAGGTGACAGACCTGATAGATCCAATGGTTGTTGGGTCCAGGAAAATTGTCTCACCAGCGGTGAGATTTTTTCGTGATGGTGACGCGACTGGCCTCATCGCGAGCAGGCTCGCTCCCACAGGGCTCGGGGTTGGTCACACGATTTGTGGTCGACAAAGATCCACTGTGGGAGCGAGCCTGCTCGCGAAGGCGTCATCACTGGCGCCATCAATCTCAGCCACCAGCCGCAGATTCAACCGCAACCCCAACCCGGTGTTCTGCGCCCAAAGACTCCCGCCCTGACGCTTCACCGCATTCCGCGCAATGCTCAACCCCAACCCGAACCCGCCATTTCCCGGCCGTGAGCCATCGAGCCGAATGAATGGACAAAAGATCCGTTCAAGATCCGCTTCAGCCACCCCGCCGCCCTCATCCTCCAGCCACAAATGCCAGAAGTCGCCATTGCGCTGACCACCAAGCCGCACGATGCCGCCACTCGGTGAATGACGAATGGCGTTGCGCAGAATGTTTTCCAGCGCCTGCGCCAGGGTGTTGAGATTGCCCCGGACCCAGCACGACGAATCCACCACGCACTGCAACTGGCTCGCCGGCCAGCCACTTTCATAGCAGGCGTTTTCCGTGAGCATTTCCCACAGCGCCTGGACCTGAATCGCTTCGTCGGGCAACGGCGCGCGCTCGGTGTCGAGCCAGGCCAGTTGCAACGTGTCGTCCACCAGCCGCTGCATGCCATCGACTTCCCGGCCAATGCGCTCGCGCAATTGCGCCAGCCCCTGCTCGCTTTCGCTGGCGACCCGCAAACGGCTCAGCGGTGTACGCAGTTCATGGGACAGGTCGCGCAGCAATTGCTGTTGCAGGGCCACGGTGCTTTGCAGCCGCTCGGCCATGTGGTCGAACGCCCGGCCCAACTCACCAAGCTCATCCGACCGGTTGGTGGTGCTGCTCGACACGCGCACGCTCAACTGGTCGGCGCGCCAGGCGTTGGCTTGTTCGCGCAGGCTGTTCAATGGCACGACCAACAGCCGATACAGACCGACGCACAGCAACAGCGTGAACAGTCCCGGGATGATGCCGTTGGTGATCACGCGCCAGAGCACCCGGTATTGTCCGGGCATGAAGCGCTCTGGAAGCTCGATAACCAGATTGCCGGCGTAGGAATCACCGGGGAACGGCACGCGCAGCCACGGCAGACGTTTCTTGTGAATAGGCCAATCCAGGCCGCGCAGAAAAGTCAGGTGTTCGATTTCCTTGTCCGTCAGCGGCAGGCTGCTCAACGACTGTAAATCACTGCCGATGACGCCAACCCAGCCTGTCTCGCGCTGTTTCATACCTTGCAGCCAGGCATCGATACCCTCGCTATGCCCCTGACGCCACGCCTGTTCGGCCTCGGCGGCATACCCCACCAGCGTGCGTCGGGCCTGATCCGACAGGAACTGGTTTCGTTGCTCCATGTAGCGGCCCCAGGACCAGCTCAGCCAAATCATCAGCAGACAGAACGCCACCAGCAAACACGCCAGTTTCCAGAACAGCGAGTGCCGGCCCGGCAGGTCAGACCATTTCATCGCCGGCACTCAATACGTAACCCTTGCCCCAGACCGTACGCACTTCCCGTTCGGTGTAGCCGATGCCTTTGAGTTTGCGACGGATCTGGCTGATGTGCATATCGAGGCTGCGGTCATGGGGGGCGAAACCGCGTTGCAGCACGTGCTGATAAAGGAAGGCTTTGCTCAGCACTTCATCGCCATTGCGATTCAGTGTGTCCAGCAGTCGATACTCGCTGCGGGTCAGGCCGGCGGCGTGTTCGCCATAGAAAACCTCACAGCGCTCATCGTCGAAACGCAGGCTATCGACCGACGGCGCCACCGCTGCCGGCGCCGGCCGACGGTCCAGCGCCACCCGGCGCAGGATCGCTTCGATGCGCACGCGCAACTCGGCCATGCTGAAGGGTTTTGGCAGGTAATCATCGGCCCCCAGGCGAAAACCGCTGATGCGATCCGCCTCGGCGCCCAGCGCTGACATCAGTACCACCGGGGTGGAATGGCTCTGGCGCAATTGCGTCAGCACGTTCAGTCCGTTCAGCCCTGGCAGCAAAATATCCATCAACACCACGTCAAAGGGCTGCTGGCGGGCGATGTCCAGGCCTTCCTGCCCGTTCTGGCACCAGGTCACCTGAAAACCACAACGGCCCAAATGCTCGTGCACATACGCGCCGAGGACGAGGTCGTCTTCGATGGACAGGATGCGGGGATGGCCAACAGGGATGGGAGTCATGAGTATCTGCAAATAATTCTCAGTTGGCGATTATTCAAGATTGCCTGACGATGGGCAACACAAGGTTTGCCCGTGGCGCAAAAGCGGCGATCCATCCGACGAATGACGACATCAATTTTACGAAGATTGCCTGCCTGCAAATCGCTACACTGGCCCGGTGGCGCGTGCCGGACGTACGCGCAGGTCAATCAATAGCTGGATGCAGGAGAGATGCGTGCTCAAGAAACTGGGAATTAAAGGCCGCGTGCTGTTGCTGACCCTGTTGCCGACCACTCTGATGGCACTGGTCCTGGGCGGCTATTTCACCTGGACGCAGCAATCCGACCTGCAAACCCAACTGATGCAGCGCGGCGAGATGATCGCCGAACAGCTCGCGCCGTTGGTGGCCCCGGCCATGGGCCACAAAGACAATGAGCTGCTGGAGCGCATCGCCACCCAGTCGCTGGAAACGCCGGACGTGCGCGCCGTGACCTTCCTCGCCCCCGACCGCACGCCCGTGGCCCACGCCGGCCCGACCATGCTCAACCCGGCGCCGATGGGCAATGGCTCGCAGATGCTGCGCCGCAGTGGCAACGATGCGACACGTTACCTGCTGCCGGTGTTCGGCAAACACCGCAACCTGGCCGGCGACCTGATACCTGATGAAGCCGAGCGCCTGCTGGGCTGGGTCGAGCTCGAACTGTCCCACAGCGGCATGCTGCTGCGCGGTTACCGCAGCCTGTTCGCCAGCCTGCTGCTGATTGGCGCGGGCCTGGCCGGTGCGGCGCTTCTCGCCTTGCGCATGGGCCGGACGATCAATCGGCCGATCAGCCAGATCAAACTGGCGGTGGCGCAACTCAAGGACGGTCATCTGGAAACCCGCCTGCCGCCCCTTGGCAGTCAGGAACTGGATGAACTGGCGTCGGGCATCAACCGCATGGCCGGCACGCTGCAAAACGCTCAGGAAGAATTGCAGCACAGCGTCGACCAGGCCACCGAAGACGTGCGCCAGAATCTGGAAACCATCGAGATCCAGAACATCGAGCTGGACCTGGCGCGCAAGGAAGCCCTGGAAGCGAGCCGGATCAAATCCGAGTTCCTGGCCAACATGAGCCATGAAATCCGCACGCCACTCAACGGTATTCTTGGTTTCACGCACCTGTTGCAAAAAAGCGAGCTGACCCCGCGACAGCTCGACTATCTGGGCACCATCGAAAAGTCCGCCGACAGCCTGCTGGGGATCATCAACGAGATCCTCGACTTCTCGAAAATCGAGGCCGGCAAACTGGTGCTCGACAATATTCCGTTCAACCTGCGCGACCTGTTGCAGGACACGCTGACCATCCTCGCCCCGGCCGCCCACGCCAAACAGCTTGAGCTGGTGAGCCTGGTTTATCGCGATACGCCGTTGTCGCTGGTGGGCGATCCGCTGCGACTCAAGCAGATCCTCACGAACCTGGTGAGCAACGCGATCAAGTTCACCCGCGAAGGCACCATCGTCGCCCGGGCCATGCTTGAAGAAGAACACGAAGACAGCGTGCAACTGCGCATCAGCATCCAGGACACCGGCATCGGCCTGTCGAACCAGGACGTGCGCGCCCTGTTCCAGGCGTTCAGCCAGGCCGATAACTCGCTGTCCCGCCAGCCCGGCGGTACCGGTTTGGGGCTGGTGATTTCCAAGCGCCTGATCGAACAGATGGGCGGCGAGATCGGCGTCGACAGTACGCCGGGCGAAGGCTCGGAATTCTGGATCAGCCTCAGCCTGCCCAAGACCCGCGACGATGCCGAAGACCTTCCCGCCCCACCGCTGCTCGGGCGCCGCGTGGCGGTGCTGGAAAACCATGAACTGGCGCGGCAAGCCTTGCAGCATCAGCTGGAAGATTGCGGCCTGGTCGTGACGCCGTTCAATACCCTGGAAAGCCTGGCCAATGGCGTAACCGGCGCGCATCAGACCGATCAGGCGATCGATCTGGCGGTGCTCGGCATCACCAGCAACGACATGCCGCCGGAGCGCCTTAACCAGCACATCTGGGACCTTGAGCACCTGGGCTGCAAAGTGTTGGTGCTGTGCCCGACCACCGAACAGACGCTGTTCCACCTCTCGGTGCCCAACCCGCACAGTCAGCTGCAGGCCAAACCGGCCTGCACCCGCAAACTGCGTCGGGCATTGTCCGATCTGGTCAACCCGCGCCAGCAGCGCAGCGAACCCGGCGAACCGGTATCCAGCCGCGCGCCGAAGGTGCTGTGCGTCGACGACAACCCGGCCAACCTGTTGCTGGTGCAAACCCTGCTCGAAGACATGGGCGCCAAGGTGCTCGCGGTTGAAAGCGGTTACGCGGCCGTCAAAGCGGTGCAGAGCGAGACCTTTGACCTGGTGTTGATGGACGTGCAAATGCCCGGCATGGACGGGCGTCAAAGCACCGAGGCGATTCGTCAGTGGGAAAGTGAGCGGCATTGCACGCCGCTGCCGATCGTCGCCCTCACCGCCCACGCCATGGCCAACGAAAAACGCGCGCTGCTGCAAAGCGGCATGGACGACTACCTGACCAAACCGATCAGCGAACGGCAACTGGCCCAGGTGGTGTTGAAGTGGACCGGCCTGGCGTTGCGCAATCATGGGCCGGAACGCTCCAGCGACAGTCATGGCGGCGCCCATGAATTGCAAGTGCTCGACCACGACGAAGGCTTGCGCCTGGCTGCCGGCAAGGCTGATCTGGCCGCGGACATGCTGGCAATGTTGCTGGCCTCCCTGGAAGCCGACCGCGAGGCGATTCGCCTGGCCCGGGAAACCAATGACCACAACGCCCTGATCGAGCGCGTCCACCGCCTGCACGGCGCGACCCGGTATTGCGGCGTCCCGCAACTGCGTGCCGCCTGCCAGCGCAGCGAAACCCTGCTCAAGCAACAGGACCCGAAAGCCCCCGGCGCCCTGGAAGAACTCGACCGAGCGATCAATCGCCTGGCCGCCCACGCCCGAATAAACGCTTGATGCAGCGCAATGGCGCCCAAACCATAACCGCTAAACTCACCGGGCTCTGTAGCAGCTGGCGAAGCCTGCGTTCGGCGACGCAGTCGTCGTAAAATCAGGCACTGCGGTCTTTCAGGTAAACCGCGTTTGCCGGGTTTACGACGACTGCGTCGCCGAACGCAGGCTTCGCCAGCTGCTACATAAAAGCGTGACCGAGTTATCCAGGAGGACCGCATGCGCACGATTCTTTTCAGCAGCCAGACCTACGACCGCGACAGTTTTCTCGGCGCCGCGCTGCCCGCCGGTATCGAGCTGCACTTTCAATCGGCGCGGCTGAGCCTCGATACGGTGGCGTTGGCGGAGTACCACGAAGTGGTCTGCGCGTTCATCAATGATGACTTGAGCGCCCCGGTGCTGGAACGCCTGGCAGCGGGCGGCACACGCTTGATCGCCCTGCGCTCGGCGGGCTACAACCATGTCGACCTGGCGGTGGCGAAACTTTTGGGGCTTTCGATTGTGCGGGTCCCGGCCTACTCGCCGCACGCGGTGGCCGAACACGCGGTGGCGCTGATCCTGGCGCTCAACCGGCGCCTGCACCGCGCCTACAACCGCACCCGCGAAGGTGATTTCAGCCTGCACGGCCTGACCGGTTTCGACTTGGTGGGCAAGACCGTCGGCGTGGTCGGCACCGGGCAGATCGGCGCGACCTTCGCGAAAATCATGAACGGTTTTGGCTGCCAATTGCTGGCTTATGACCCCTACCCCAACCCGCAAGTCGAAGCCCTCGGCGCCCGCTACCTGAGCTTGCCGGAGCTGCTCGCCGAATCGCAGATCATAAGTCTGCACTGCCCGCTCAACGAGCAGAGCCAACACCTGATCAATCGCGAGTCACTGGCGCACATGCAGCCCGGCGCGATGCTGATCAACACCGGGCGTGGTGGTCTGGTGGACACGCCGGCGCTGATCGATGCGCTGAAGGACGGCCAATTGGGTTATCTGGGGCTGGATGTCTATGAAGAAGAAGCGCAGCTGTTCTTCGAGGACCGGTCCGACCTGCCGCTGCAGGACGATGTGCTGGCGCGGCTGCTGACCTTTCCGAACGTGATCATCACCGCGCACCAGGCCTTTCTGACCCGCGAAGCCCTGGACGCGATTGCCACGACGACCTTGCAGAACATCGCCGCCTGGGCCGCCGGCGCGCCGCAGAATCGGGTCGAGGGCTGAGCCGATCAGGCTTTGGACAAGAGGATCATCAGGCCCAGCCGATTAACGCCATGCCCGTTCCTTAGAGATGCAAAAGCGGCAGTGTGCCATGACTCGGCCGGTAATTTGAACCTGATCGAAGGTCATCTGCCCGCGCCATGCTGCGTGCAGGCCCGTGATAGCATACCGCGCATATTTGGAGGACCCATGGTCGAACACGATTTCCGCTACAGCCTGATGAACCCGCAACACACCCTCACCGAATGCCGCGCCCTTGTGCCGGGGCGTTATCAAGTCACCGGCAACGGCGGCTCGATTCGTAATAATGACGTGCTGGTCGTGACCCTCAAAGGTGCCAAGGACTTGTCCATGCGCCTGACCGTGGAAACGGTTCGCCACCTGATCAACCCGCCCGGCCAATGGGTCGCGGTGGCCAGTGGTCCGGTGTTTGGCGAATTGGCGATCCACACCTGGAAAGTCAATTGCGACAGCTGCGCCAAAGAATTGAGCTTCGAGTTCGCAGTCGACGCCAAGCTGGGCAACAAGGCTGAAAAGCCTGCCGCCACCGCGCGGATTGCCGAGTTGGGGTGGACCACCGTTGGCGAGAAGCACCTGTGCCCGAAATGCCAGGAGCCCGCGTGATGAAACGCCTCGCCCTGACCGCCCTGGTCGGTGCCAGCCTGCTGGGCTGCGCCGCCGAGCCGGTGAAATTGCAACAAAACCGCAGCTACATTCTGGAATGGATCGGCGAACGTCCGTTGATGGACTACAGCCACCTGACCATCACTCTAGGTGAAGACGGCCGGGCTTACGGCAATGGCGGCTGCAACCACTGGTTTGCGCCGTACACGCTGGAAGGCGACAAGCTGAGCTTCGGCAAGATCGGCAGCACCCGCAAACTGTGCCCGCCAGCCGTGATGGAGCAGGAAAAGCGCTTCATGCAGGCCCTGGAAAATGTGCAGCGCTGGGATGTTTCGCCAATCGAACAGATGCGCTTCTGGCCGGCGCAAGGCAAGCCGTTGCGTTGGTGGCTTGAAGAGGGTTGATCGACGCAACGCAACCTAAGTAGCAGCTGGCGAAGCCTGCGTTCGGCTGCGAAGCAGTCGTGAAATCAGGCTGTGCGGTCTAACAGATAGACCGCATTCTCAGGGTTTACGACTGCTACGCAGCCGAACGCAGGCTTCGCCAGCTGCTACAGGATCGCGGCACGGCTTAACGGATCAGTTGACTGCCTGCAACGCCTCAAGCTTCTCCATCACCCCCGCCGCTGTCTGCTCCCCCATCAACTGCTCACGCACCTTGCCCTTGTTATCGATGATGTACGTCACCGGCAACGCCTCGCTGCGCGGCAGTTCAAATAGCTCCGATGGATCCTGAGCCAGCACGGTGAACTTGATCCCCAGTTTCTCACTGGCGCTTTTCAGCTCTTCCCCCTGCACATTGTCGAAATTGACCCCGAACACACCGATCTTCTTATCCTTCAGCTGGTCGGCCAGCGCATTCAACTCCGGGATCTCGGTACGGCACGGGCCACACCATTCGGCCCAGTAGTTGAGCACCAGCCATTGTTTGTCCAGACGTTCGGCCGCGACTTTCTGGCCGTTCTGGTCGATGCCATAGTCGTTGCCACAGCCCCCCAGCATCAGCGTACCCATGATCGCCAATGCCGCTGCCAGTCGTCTTGTCATGTCTTGATCCTTGTTCAAAATTGAATGCGCTTGCGACCCATCGCCTCCCGAGGTTCTGGATTGCGCGCTGCACAGTTAGAATAGCCGCCACCTTACGCAAGATGCGACCCGCACATGACCGATCTGACGCTTTATCACAATCCGCGCTGCTCGAAATCCCGCGGTGCGCTCGAACTGCTCGAAGCCCGTGGCCTGGCCCCGACCGTGGTCCGCTACCTGGAGACCCCGCTGGACGCCGCGCAAATCCAGAGCCTGCTGACCAAGCTCGGCATCAGCGCCCGGCAACTGCTGCGCACCGGCGAGGACGAGTACAAGACCCTCAACCTGGCGGACAGCAGTCTGAGCGAGGTGCAATTGATTGCCGCCATCGCCGCCAATCCGAAACTCATGGAGCGACCGATTCTCGAAGTCGGCGACAAAGCCATCATCGGCCGTCCACCGGAGAACGTGCTGGAGTTGCTGCCGTGAGTGCGCCGTACATTCTGGTTCTGTATTACAGCCGCAGCGGTTCGACCAACGAAATGGCCCGGCAGATTGCCCGTGGCGTCGAGCAGGCCGGGATTGAAGCGCGTCTGCGCACGGTCCCGCCGATCTCTTCCGAATGCGAAGCCGTGTCGCCGGACATTCCCGACGAAGGGGCGCTGTATGCCAGCCTCGACGATCTGAAGAATTGCGCAGGCCTGGCCATGGGCAGCCCGACCCGGTTCGGCAACATGGCGGCGCCGCTCAAGTATTTCCTCGACGGCACCAGCAATCTTTGGCTGACGGGCGCTCTGGTGGGCAAACCGGCCGGGGTGTTCACCTCCACCGCGAGCCTGCACGGCGGTCAGGAAACCACGCTGCTGTCGATGATGTTGCCGCTGCTGCACCACGGCATGCTGATCACCGGCCTGCCTTACAGTGAATCGGCGCTGCTGGAAACCCGTGGCGGCGGCACGCCGTATGGCGCGAGTCATCACGCCGGGGCGGATGGCAAAAGCGGTTTGAATGAACATGAAGTCGCGCTGTGCCGGGCCTTGGGCCTGCGTCTGGCGAAGACTGCGCAAAAACTGGGGAACTGACGTGGCGAAAAAGCCGAAGATTCTGCCCTCGATCGAATGGCTCGAACCGCGGGTCCGGGCGATGCGGGTCATCAGCCTGCTGTGTTTTTTCGGGCTGGTGGGGCTGCTGTGTGCCTATTACCTGGTATTTGCCGACCTGCATGGTGCCCGGCCGTGGGTGATTTTGTTGATCGAACTGGTGCCCCTGCTGTTGCTGGCGCCGGGGATGATCATCGGCAGCGCGCGGGGGCATTCGTGGATGTGTTTTGTGGTGAATCTGTATTTCATCAAGGGCGCATTGGCGGCGTATGACCCGAACCGGCAGCTGTTTGGCTTGCTGGAAATGGGCGCGAGCCTGGCGGTGTTCTGCTCGGCACTGTTGTATGTGCGGTGGCGGTTTCAGTTGAATCGCAAATTGGCGGGTGAAGGCGAGATCTCCGTCGCCTGATAGATTGCAATCGCTAGCAGGCTAGCTCCCACAGGGGATTTGTGTACGCCACAGATCCAATGTGGGAGCCAGCCTGCTGGCGATTGCCGCGACTCGGTCTCAATGGTTGACGGTATACGCGAGCATCATCGAAATCTGGCTCATCGGCCGCCCGCCACTCTGTTCATGCCACTGGTTGAACACATCCTGCACCAACGCCAGGTCCCGAAGACTGGTCGGTACCTTGTCGACGATCTTCTGCGCATTCAACCCCGCGACCACGTCGTAACTCGGCACAAACGTATCCTTGCCGACCATGCGCAAGAAGCGCGGCGCCGACAACCCGCCCAATTGATGCCCGCGCTTTTTCAGGTACGTCCACAGCCCGACGATATCCGTCACCGGCCAATCGGCGATCAACGCGCCGAAACTGCCCCTCTCATGTGCCTCGTCCAAAATGAACTGCGCATTGCGCGGCACGCTCTTGAGCTTGCCCAGGTGACGGATGATCCGCGCGTCCTGCATCAGGCGTTCAAGGTGTTCGGCGCTCATCAACACGACTTTTTCCGGGTCGAACTTGAAGAACACCTCTTCGAACGACGGCCACTTGGCGTCCACCAGGCTGTGCTTGAGCCCGGCGCGGAACACGCGCAGCGCCATGGTCGAGAGGTAGCGGTCGTCGCTGATCTTGCGCAATTGCGCCGGGGTCTTGGGAACGGGCAGATGGGCTTCCAGTTCAGCTGCCGAGCCGAAGCGGTTCAGACAGTATTCGTGCAGCCACTTGTAATCGCGCATGCCCTCTCCTGATGAATAAATGAATAGACCCCTGTGGGAGCCAGCCTGCTGGCGATGGCGGTGAGTCAGTCAACAATGATGTGTCTGACCCACCGCCATCGCCAGCAGGCTGGCTCCCACAGTGATTGTGTTTAGAGGTTGACGACATTGACGAACCGCGAAGCCGCCGTTTCGTCGATCTTGAGGCTGGTGAAGTCGAACAGATTACGGTCCGCCAGTTGCGACGGTTGTACGTTCTGCAAGCTGCGGAAAATGCTTTCGGTACGGCCCGGGGTCTTGCGCTCCCACTCTTGCAGCATGTCCTTGACCACCTGACGTTGCAGGTTTTCCTGAGAACCGCAGAGGTTGCACGGGATGATCGGGAATTGCTTGAAGTCCGAATAGGCCTGGATGTCTTTTTCGTTGCAATACGCCAGCGGGCGAATCACCACGTTGCGGCCGTCGTCGGCACGCAGTTTGGGCGGCATGGCCTTGAGCGAACCGTTGAAGAACATATTGAGGAAGAACGTCTCGACGATGTCGTCGCGGTGGTGACCGAGGGCCATTTTGGTCGCGCCGATTTCGTCGGCAAAGGTGTAGAGCGTGCCGCGGCGCAGGCGCGAGCACAGCGAGCAGGTGGTCTTGCCTTCCGGGATCAGCTCCTTGACCACTGAGTAGGTGTCTTTCTCGACAATGTGGTACTCGATGCCCAGCTCTTTGAGGTAGGCCGGCAGCACGTGTTCAGGGAAGCCTGGTTGTTTCTGGTCCATGTTCACGGCCACGATCTCGAACTTGATCGGAGCGACCTTCTGCAAGTGCAAGAGCACGTCGAGCAGGGTGTAGCTGTCCTTGCCACCGGACAGGCAAACCATGACCTTGTCGCCGTCTTCAATCATGTTGAAATCGGCAACAGCCTCACCCGCCTGGCGGCGAAGGCGCTTTTGCAGTTTGTTCTGGTTGACCGTGAGAGTGCCCATGACGCGAAATCCGTGAGGTGTGACGAAAGGCCGGCATTTTACGCAAAAACCCATCGTCGGCGAAGTACTTGGCGAAAGCCGGATACCCAAAGGAATTATGCGCCGACGCAATCTTTGTAGCAGCTGGCGAAGCCTGCGTTCGGCGGCGAAGCCGTCGTCAATGCGGGCTACGCGGTTCGCCTGACACACCGAGGTGCATGGTATTACGACGGCTTCGCCGCCGAACGCAGGCTTCGCCAGCTGCTACAGGTCGCGTATGCCCTCTCCTCTGACCCAACAGACCCTACGGCGATTAACAGGGGTGTTTACAGCGCAATTTGCTCTAACGCCCTGCAACCCGCGTCGTTAAGACCTTTCTATACTGCGACATAAGGTCGCACACATAGTCAGACCTATTACTTACTTGGCCACTTTGGCCTGTAGGCGCTCCACTGGGGGGCGACGGTAAAAACAAGAGGAGTGACTGGCATGATCCATCACGTAGTGGGGCTCTTCACCCACCCCGACCAGGAATGGAAAGAAATCCGTGGCGACCAAGAGGAAAGCATCAGCCACATGTACCTGACCCACACGCTGATTCTGGCGGCGATCCCCGCTGTGTCGGCGTTTATCGGCACCACTCAGGTCGGCTGGGTCATCGGCAGCCGGGCGCCGGTGATGTTGACTCAGGAAAGCGCGCTATGGATGACGATCATGTCGTACCTGGCGATGCTCGGCGGTGTCGCGGTCATGGGCGCATTCATCCACTGGATGGCCCGTACCTATGACGCCAATCCAAGTCTGGCCCGCTGCGTTGCATTTGCGACCTATACCGCGACCCCGCTGTTCATCGGCGGTCTGGCGGCGCTGTACCCACACATGTGGCTGGGGATGGTCGTCGGAACGGCGGCCATCTGCTACACGGTGTATTTACTGTATGTGGGGCTACCCACTTTCATGAACATTCCATCAGACGAGGGCTTCCTGTTTTCCAGTTCGGTGCTTGCCGTAGGCCTGGTGGTGCTGGTTGCCATCATGGCGTTTACAGTGATTGTCTGGGGACTCGGCGTGGGGCCGGTCTATACCAATTAGCAACACACCATCGAAAAACTAGATCTGCCAACACAGGCCGCCGCAAGGCGGCCTTCTAATGCGTGAGGGGTAATGACCATTCGGCGCCTCGGCGATTCGCAAGGCCCCGGCGTTGCGGCATACTCGACGTCTCTGGAGATCCATCAAGCATGCCCGAGCAACTCAATACCCGCGTCGAAGACTGTTACCAATTAGCCGAATCCTTTTTCAAACGAACTTTCAAACGCCCCGTGGTGAGCCTCAAGCTGCGCGGTCAAAAAGCCGGTGTCGCGCATTTGCACGAGAACCTGCTGCGCTTCAATCCGCAGCTGTACCGGGAAAACACCGAAGACTTCCTCAAGCAGACCGTGGCCCACGAAGTGGCGCACCTCATCGCCCATCAACTGTTTGGCGACCGCATTCAGCCGCACGGTGAAGAGTGGCAATTGATCATGCGTGGCGTGTACGAACTGCCGCCCAATCGTTGCCACACCTACGACGTCAAACGCCGCAGCGTGACCCGCTACATCTACAAATGCCCGTGTGTCGACAGCGATTTCCCGTTTTCGGCGCAGCGCCATGGTCTGGTGCGGCAGGGTCGGCGGTATTTGTGTCGGCGGTGCCGGAGTACGTTGGTGTTTAGTGGGGAGATGCGGGTCGAATAACAGGATTTGGGGTGTCTGGTCTGGCCTCATCGCCAGCAGGCTGGCTCCCACAGGGGATCATCGATACGCCACAGATCCATTGTGGGAGCCAGCCTGCTGGCGATGGCGGCCTGACAGGCACTAGAGAATCACCTTGGCACGGCGCAATTCCTCGATCCGCTCAGCACTGAACCCCAACTCCCCCAACACCTGATCCGTATGCTGCCCCAGCGCCGCGCCGATATGCCGCGGCTCCGGCAACCCCTCAGAAAATTTCAACGGACAGGCCATTTGCGACTGCGTAGAACCATCCCACCGCGGTACTTCTGCTACCAACTCCCGCGCCTGCAACTGCGGATGCTGCACCGCCTCGCCCAGACTCAAAACCGGCTCGACACACGCATCCACCCCGGCAAACAACTCGCACAGCTGCACAAAGTCATGCTTCTCGAATTCGGCTTTCAACTCATTCTTCAGCGCCTGTTGCTCGGCGGGTTTGGGCGACAGGCCCTTGGACGCCAGTTCCGGCCGCCCCAGCGCCGTACACAGTTGCTGCATGAAGACTGGCTCCAGACTGCCCACCGATAACCAACGTCCGTCCCGTGAACAGTAATAGTCGTAGAAGCTGCCGCCATTGAGCATCTGATCCTCCGTCCCCGGCTCCACGCCACAGGCAAGATACCCGGCGCCGGCCATGGCGTTCAGGCTGAAGGCGCAATCGGTCATGCTCACATCCAGATGCTGCCCCACCCCGCTGTGCTGCCGGGCGATCACCGCCGCCAACAACCCGATCACGCCGTGCAGCGAGCCGCCGGCGACATCCGCCACCTGCATGCCCAGCGGCAACGGCCCACTCTCGGTGCGGCCGGTGTAGCTCGCCAGCCCCGCCAGCGCCAGGTAGTTGATGTCGTGGCCGGCGCGGTCCTTGTAGGGGCCGGTCTGGCCATAACCGGTGATCGACACGTAGATCAACCGCGGATTGATCACCTTCAAGGCGTCATAACCCAGGCCCAGGCGTTCCATCACACCGGGGCGAAACTGCTCCAGCACGATGTCGTGGTCCGCCAGCAACTGTTTGATCACCTCCAGCGCTTCGGGCTGCTTGAGGTCCAGCGCCAAGCTGCGCTTGTTGCGATTGAGGTAAGCATGACTGGCCGACACCCCGTGATCGTGCGGCGGCAAGACCCGCAGCAAATCCATGCGGGTCGGCGATTCGATGCGCAAGACTTCCGCGCCCATGTCTGCCAGCAACAACGAGGCAAAAGGCCCAGGCAGCAGTGTCGAGAAATCCAGAACCTTGAGTGATGCCAGTGGACCGGGCATGAGCGACCTCCGTGAACGATGCTTCCAGCCTAGGCAGGCAAACGAATTGCAGCAATCACCTGAAGTGTCAGCAGCTGTGACCGTTGCGCTCAAATCCCGGGCATGAAAAAACCCGCCGAAGCGGGTTTATTCAGTGCAGCCGTCTTATTTGACGTTGGTTGGGGTTGGGCCTTCGGCCACACCCAGGTCGTCTACTTCACGCTCGTCGGAGATACCGCGACCGCCAGAAGCCAGCTCGACTTGCAGCTTGTCTTCATCCAGCTCTTTCACCCACTTGGCCACGACCAAGGTCGCAACAGCGTTACCAACGAGGTTGGTCAGCGCACGGGCTTCGGACATGAAGCGGTCGATACCGAGGATCAGCGCCAGGCCGGCCACCGGCAGAGTACCCACGGCCGACAGAGTGGCTGCCAGCACGATGAAACCACTACCGGTCACACCTGCCGCACCTTTGGAGGACAACAGCAGCACCAGCAGCAAGGTGATCTGGTGAGTGAGGTCCATCGGCGTATCAGTCGCCTGAGCGATAAACACAGCAGCCATGGTCAGGTAGATCGAAGTACCGTCGAGGTTGAAGGAGTAACCAGTCGGGATCACCAGACCCACTACCGATTTATCCGCACCCAGGCGTTCCATTTTGATCAGCATGCGTGGCAGAGCCGATTCCGACGACGAAGTGCCCAGTACGATCAGCAGTTCTTCACGGATGTAGCGGATCAGCTTGAGTACGCTGAAACCGTGCGCGCGGCAGATGGCGCCCAGTACCAGAACCACAAACAGGATGCAGGTGATGTAGAAGCAGATCATCAGCTGACCGAGTTGCACCAGCGAGCCTACGCCGTAAGCACCAATGGTGAAGGCCATTGCACCGAAGGCACCGACCGGGGCGAGCTTCATGATCATGTTGATGATGTTGAACATCACGTGAGCAAAGCGATCAATGAAGTCCAGCACCGGCTTGCCGTACGCACCCAGGCGATGCAGGGCGAAACCGAAAATCACCGAGAACATCAGCACTTGCAGGATATCGCCGTTGGCGAAGGCGCCGACGATGGTGTTCGGGATCACGTTGAGGACAAAGGCGATGATGCTCTGGTCTTTACCGGCCGAGATGAAGCCAGCGATTTTGCTGGTGTCCAGGGTCGTCACGTCGATGTGCATGCCGGCGCCCGGTTGCACGACGTTGACCACGACCAGACCGATCAGCAAGGCAAGGGTGGAAACGATTTCGAAGTACAGCAGCGCATAACCGCCGGTCTTGCCGACCGACTTCATGTTCTGCATGCCGGCGATACCACTGACGACCGTACAGAAGATGATTGGCGCGATGACCATTTTGATCAGTTTGATGAACCCGTCACCCAGCGGCTTGAGGGCCACACCGGTCTGCGGGTAGAAGTGACCGAGCAGGATGCCGATGGCAATAGCAACGATCACCTGGAAATACAGGGATTTGTACAGTGGCTGACGAGTCGTCATTGCAAAGTTCCTCAAGAGCGTCCCGCGACAACATCCATCTGTTGTCAACGACACCTCATTTGCGAACCCTCCTGCACTGGAGGGATTTGTTTTGTCGAGCTGCGCAGCGGCAGGCATCTGCTCGTTGTATCGCAAGGCCCGTGCCACCTTTGAAAAAATGCCTGCGAGCCTTTTGACATCAAGGGTTACAGGTTCAGCCTTGCCACTGACGGGTTACAACAATGTGGCGGATATCCGCCCATCCTCCAGACCTCGTCCTACAATTTGGCGGATATCCGCCTGTTCAACATCCAGGCCGGCGGCTACCATCCGTCGTTCAATGGGTCGGACCTGCCTGCTATGCGAGAGCGCACCATCGCCAGTCATTTCGCCCGTGCCGTCCTCGGTGGCGCGCGCCGGCTGGGTTATGACTATTCAAATCTGCTGCAACAACTGGGCATCAGCCCCGAATTGCTGGAGGAGCCGCGTGCGCGGATTGCGCCGGAGCAGTTCACGCGATTGATCCAGGAGTTGTGGCTTGCACTCGACGACGAGTACCTCGGTTTCGGGCCGACACCCAGTAAAACCGGCACCTTCGCGATGATGTGCCACGCCGTGATCCACTGCCGGAACCTCGATAAGGCTCTACATCGCGGCTTATTGTTTTACAGCCTGTTCCCCGAGGGTCCGCGCCTGACCCTCACCCGCGAAGACGAAATGATCCGCCTGAGCCTCGATGATTCGAAGTTCCAGGACCCGGACCATTTCCTCACCGAAAGCCAGCTGATGGTGTGGCATCGCCTCGGCAGCTGGCTGATCGGCCAGCGCATTCGGCTGGAACAGGCGACGTTCAGTTATCCGAAGCCCGAGCACGGCGCCGAATACGACTTACTGTTCCCCTGCCCCCTGGTGTTTTCCACGGAGCAGAGCAGCCTGCTGTTTCACAGCCGCTACCTGGACATGCCCCTGTTGCAGGACGAACGCACCCTCAAACATTTCCTCCAACACTCCCCGGCCAACCTGCTTTCGCGCCCGGATGACGGCGACAGTCTGAGCAGCCAGCTGCGCCGTTTGCTCAGCCGCGACAGTTCCCGCTGGCCAGACCTCGAAGCGGTGGCCGCGCACCTGCATATCAGCCCGCAGACCTTGCGCCGGCACTTGCGGGAAGAAGGGTCGAGTTTTCAGGAGTTGAAGGATCAGTTGCGCCGGGACATCGCGATTTATCATTTGGGGCGTGCGGATCTGTCGTTGCAGCAGATTGCCGAGCAGTTGGGGTTTTCCGAGCCTTCGGCGTTTCATCGGGCGTTCAAGAAGTGGACCGGGTTGACGCCTGGGGCCTATCGCGCCCAAGAGAACTGATTTTGGGTTGAATTGACTGGCCCCATCGCGAGCAGGCTCACTCCCACATTTTGATCGGTGTGAACGCACATTATGTATTCACTGAAGATCTCCTGTGGGAGCGAGCCTGCTCGCGATTGAACGATGACGCGGTCTACTTAACCAAACGACTACGGCGGATCAAGCCTGTCCAGCATCCGATTCACCGCCAGCTCACCCAACATGACGGAGTGCTGGATGCCGAGCAGGGTGTGGCGCTGCGGGCCATCCAGCTGCCCCGCGAAATCACTCAACATCACACTCGCTGACGCCAAAGTCTCACAGGCGTTGACCAGCAAGGTTTCGTTATCGGTGTCGGGCCCGACGAAGTAGATCGTGCTGGGTTTACGTGGCGTGTCTTTGGGAATGACCGGTTTGAGGTAGTAATCGAGGGCGCGGTCGGCGGCTTCGTTGAGCTTTTTGGAGTCGGTGGAATCGTAGGGCGAAACGTCGTCGGTTTCTGGTGGGTTGGGTGTGATCTTGAACATATGAAGCTCCTAGAGTCATGGAGCCGCAACACATCGCTGCTAAACGAAAAAGAGGTGGCGGCTGTACGCGGGTTAGCAGACCAGGACTCTAGAACCCGGCGCACCGAAGTGCCCCACGCAAAGCCGCCATGACATGAACGACGGACGTTGTGCGTCTAGAGAAACCCGGGCTGCTAAACCCGATCGCTGATTCGTCAGCGACCCAGAAACGATAGAGCCCACGTCCCAGGCGCACAAGCCGGCGGATTCTGGCGTAGTCGTAGGCAGCGGCGCAAGGATGTGTAGCCTGAGTGAGTGTCTGGAGATGTGTTTTAAACAGCGCTGTTTATCGACCTTGCCTGCACGCTTTGTAGTGAATGGGCCGACCTCATCGCGGGCAAGCCCGCTCCCACAGGTTTCGAGTCTGAACACAATATTCGTGGACGACATATCCCCCTGTGGGAGCGGGCTTGCCCGCGATGAGGCCCGCAAGAACACCATCAAATATGGAATCAAACCACCGGGAAATGAATCCGGAACGCCGCCCCGCCCATCGACGAATCCCCGAGTGTCAGCTTCGCGCTATAGCTCTCGATGATGTCCTTGACCACCGCCAACCCGATCCCCTGCCCCGGGTGCTGTCGATCCAGCCGCTCGCCTCTTTGCAGAATCCGCGCCCGCTGATCCGGCGGTACGCCCGGCCCGTCATCTTCAACACACAACTCAACGCCGCTCAGGGTTTCGCGCACGCTGATGCGCACTTCGCTCAGGCACAGGCGATAGGCGTTTTCCAGCAGGTTACCCATCATTTCCAACAAGGCGCCCTGCTCGATCGGCACGTAACACTGATCCGGCAGATCGAAAGCGACGCGCACGCGCTTGTCGCGGTAGACCTTGTCCAGCGTGTCGCAGAGGCTTTGCAGCACCGGTTGCAGGCGCACCTGGTGGCGCACCAGACCGCTTTTGCGCAGGCTGGCGCGTTGCAGTTGATAGCCGATCTGCTGGCTCATGCGTTCGATCTGGGTTTGCAGCACCCAGGCCTGATCGCGGTTTTCCGGGCGTTGGGCCATGTCTTCGCTGACACCTTGCAGTACGGTCAGCGGGGTTTTCAGGCTGTGGGCCAGGTCGTCGAGGGAATCGCGGTAGCGGCTGCGCTGTTCGCGTTCGCTGTGCAGCAAGCGGTTGAGGGAGCCGGTCAGGCGCAGCAGTTCGCGTGGGTGTTGTTCGCTGAGGCTTTCGCGGGCGCCGCTTTCGATTTCGTCGAGTTCCTGACTGAGTCGGCGCAAGGCCTGCAACCCCCAGGTCAGGCCGATCCACAGCAGCGCCAGCAGCACCAGCAATGCGGCGCCAAAACCGAGGTAGAGGTTTTCGCGCAGGCCTTCGAGGGTGACTTCGTATTCGCGCACCGGTTGCAGGGCAACAATGCTGAACGCCGCGCTTTTGCCGCCGAGCAGTTTGACTTCGACGTCATAGACGAAGAATTCCTGACCGTCGGCCTCGCGAATGCGCGCGAATTCGTTGCCGCGTCCGTCGTAACGCGGTTTGTAGTTGATCTTCTCTTCGCGGGTGGCCTTCGAGCGCCACACCAGGTGACCTTCGCGGTCATAGATGTAGCCGACCAAGCGGCTGTCGGTCAGGTTAAAGCGTTCATCGGGCAACTGCGCCGGCATCTGCAGGGAGTTGTTTTCCACCCGTGCAGCGGAGATCAGCGTGGTGACGTCCGATGCCAGGCGCTGCTCGATGGAATCCTGCAACGCCAGGCTGAACGCGCCCTGCATCGCTGGCAGCAAGGCCAGCATGAACAGCACCGCCAGAATGGTGGCGGCAAGCATCAACCGGACGCGAAGAGAACGAATCAAGTGCAGCGCTCATTGAACAGGTAGCCGAGGCCACGCACGGTGTCGATCGGTTTGAAACCGGCCGGGCCTTCGAGTTTGCGGCGCAGACGGCCGACCAGCACTTCGATGACATTGGGATCGCGCTCGTCATCGTCCGGGTAGAGCTGTTCCATCAAGCGGTCCTTGGCCACCACTTGCTGGTGATGCCGCATCAGGTACTCGAGAATTCGGTACTCGTACGCGGTCAGCGCCAGCGGTTGTTCATCAAGGGACGCCTGTTTGCGGTTCAGGTCCAGCATCAACGGCCCGGCGACGATGGTCGACTGGGTGAAACCGCTGGAGCGGCGCAGCAAGGCATTCAGGCGCGCATCGAGTTCTTCGAACTGGAAAGGCTTGACCACGTAATCGTCGGCACCGGCGGCGAGGCCTTCGACCTTGTCCTGCCAGTTGCCGCGCGCGGTAAGGATCAGGATCGGGAAGGTCTTGCCGCGCGAGCGCAGTTGGCGGATCAAGTCGAGCCCGCTCATGCCCGGCAGGCCGAGGTCGATCACCGCCAGGTCGTGGTTGAACTGCTCGGTCTGGTACAGCGCCTCCTCGGCGTTGGCCACGGACTCGACCACGTGGCCGCTGTCCGTCAGGCGGGTTTGCAGGTGATGGCGCAACAGCGCTTCATCTTCGACGACCAGCAGTTTCATAACGCTCTCCTAGGCAAATCGTTATCTCCAGCAGCTCAGTTCTCAGTCACACAGCAGAACCCTGTGGGAGCGGCGGTGCGGCGATCCGACTTGCCCGCGATAGCGATCTGGCTGACACATTAATAGTGAATGTGCCGCCGCTATCGCGGGCAAGCCCGCTCCCACAGGGATTGCGTTTAACTGACCGGCATCGCGCATCTCTTTATCAGAAAGCGTAGTTCGCCGACAGGTACGTCTGGGCGCTGCTGGTCAGGTCCAGCGAACCCTGTTTGCTGCCACCGCGCTCGCTCATCTCGGTGCTGGCGTTGCTGCGCAGGTAGCGGTAACCCATCTCGACCGAGGTGTTTTGCGACACTTGCTGCAATACGCCAACCTGGCCGCCGACGGCGTAACCGATGTTGCTGTCGCGGCTGAAACCCGGGGACTCCTGAGTCATTTTGGTCAGGCCGGCCGTGGCACCGCCGAACAGTTTGGTGCTGCCGCCCACCGGGTAGAACAGATCGTAGCTGCCCAACAGGTTTTCCTGACGCAGTTTAATGCCATTGTGCGAGCCCGACACGTTGTCGTAAGTGGCGTAGTAGCGACCCTGGCTGTTTTGCTGGCCCAGACGCACACCCCAGGTGGTGTCCTTGCCGATCACGCCGTCGGCGTTCGGGCTGTTGAGGTTGTCGTTCAGGGCGTGGGACTTTTTGACCTTGTCGCTGGTCTGCCCAAGAGTAAGGCTGGCGAAATTGTCGTCGGAAGCGAAAGCCGCGGTGCTTGCGCCCAGGACGGTGAAGGCCAGAAGCAGTTTTTTGAAGTTAGTCATTGGGGAGTTTCCTCATGCGCTATTTGCTTTTTGGGTACGGGGCAAGGTTACGCAACCACCCCTGAACTCCCCCTGAACGCACTCTGAACCTGAGCTGAATCAAATCGACTTGGCTGTTTTGATGACTTTGACTTACGACTGCTGCGCAGCCGAGCGGGAGCAAGCTCCCTCGCCACAAAAGCGGTTGCCACTACCCAGCCCGAAGGCAACCCGGCAAAATGCCCGACATGAATCCCGCCCCCGCCCTACCCGTCTGCTGCACCCCGCTTGATGCCCATTGGCCGCTGCCGTTTGTGCTGCCCGATACGGTGCTGTTGAGCACGCACTTCGACACCTCGCAACTGGCCAGCGATGATTTCCAGCGCAGCGCCATCGAGCCGCCGGCGAGCATTCAGCGTTCGGTCGCCAAGCGTCAGGCCGAGTTTCTGGCCGGCCGGGTCTGTGCCCGGGCGGCGTTGCAACAGTTGGAGGGGCTGAGTTTTACCCCGGCCATCGGTGAAGACCGGGCCCCGGTGTGGCCCGCGCATATCAGCGGCTCCATCACCCACAGCACCGGCCGGGCTGCGGCGATTGTGGCGAAGAAAGCCGATTGGCGTGGTTTGGGGATGGACCTGGAAAACCTGCTCAACCCTGAACGGGCCGAACGCCTGGCCGGGGAAATCCTCACCCCGCAAGAGTTGCAGCGCATGGCGGCGGCCCCTCGTGATCAGCTGGCGATGCTGGTGACGCTGACGTTTTCGGTGAAGGAAAGTCTGTTCAAGGCGCTGTATCCGATTGTTCAGCAGCGGTTCTATTTTGAACATGCCGAGGTGTTGGAATGGACCGAGGCGGGCGAAGTGCGGTTGCGATTGCTGACGGACCTGTCCAGTGAATGGCGCAACGGCACTGAGCTGGATGCGCAGTTTGGGGTGGTGGATGGGCAGTTGTTGAGTCTGGTCAGTATCAAGGCCTGAGATCTTTAGTGTCGGTTCGGGCCTCTTCGCGGGCAAGCCTCGCTCCTACAGGGAACTACGCGAACCCTGTAGGATCGAGCGGTGCGGCGATCCGACTTGCCCGCGAAGGCGATGGAACATTCACCACACATTTCACCGCTTTTCCTGATTCCTCGGCCAACTCAGGCTGAAGCACGCCCCGCCCAGACTCTTGCTCTTGCTGATCAACGCCCGCCCGTCATGCCAGTGAATAATCCGCCGCACGATCGACAACCCTAACCCATGCCCGCCAGACGCCCGGGTGCGGCTGTCATCGAGACGCAGGAATGGCGTGAAGATTTTCTCCCACGCCGACTCGGGCACGCCCGGCCCGTCATCTTCGATGTCCACTCGGCAACGCTGCTGCCCCACCTGATAACTGACGGTTACCCGCGACGAGGCGTGGCGCATGGCATTGCTCACCAGGTTCTGGATCGCCCGATGCAAATAGCGTGGCTCGGCCTCGACCCAGGCGTCATCGCAATCGGCCGCTGACAGGCACAACCCGCGCTGCACCGTGACCTCGGCGCGCAACGGCGCCAATTCCTCGATCACTTGATTGACCAACGCATCCAGATCGATCCGCTGGAAATTCAGCGCCGGCGAGCCCTGCTCCAGGCGCGCGTAGGTCAGCATCTCGTCCACCAGCTTGTCGAGGTCCTCGATGTCGTGGTCCATGCCTTCGCGGTATTTCTCCAAGGCCTGCGGCGTGGTGGCCGAGCCAATCATCTCCAGGCCAAAACGCAGGCGCGCCACCGGGGTGCGCAATTCGTGGGACACCGCGCGCACCAGTTCACGCTGGATCGCCAGCAACTGCTGCAAGTGCTCGGCCATGCCATTGAACGCCGAGGCCAGACGCCCCACCGAGTCCGCACCGCGTGCCGGGACGCGAGTTTCCAGACTGCCCTTGGCGATACGCGTGGCAGCGGCTTCGAGGCCACGCAAGCGGCGTTCAAGTTGTCGCACTAATAAATAGACGATCAAACCGATCAGACTCAGACCGAGTGCCGCGATCAGCACCAGCCATTCCGGTGGATAAGGATTCATCTGATACAACGGGCCGATTTCCAGCACCCACGGCGTGCCGACCATGCCGGCAAACACGCGAATCGAGTCGCCGCCCTTGCCCAGCGCCATCACCGTGTCGCCTTCGGAGATCCGGCGGCTCTGGTCTTCGTCCATGTCTGCCTGGTCGACGGTGACCAACCGCAAGTCGAAACCGAAGCCCTTGTCTTGTTTCAACTGCGCCAGACGCTTGGGCTGTTCGGCCACCGGCACGCGCACCAGCTCGTCGGCCAGCAGGTAAATAGTCGCTCG
Source organism: Pseudomonas sp. RT6P73 (assembly GCF_054897715.1). Taxonomy (NCBI): domain Bacteria; kingdom Pseudomonadati; phylum Pseudomonadota; class Gammaproteobacteria; order Pseudomonadales; family Pseudomonadaceae; genus Pseudomonas; species Pseudomonas sp. RT6P73. Next base: position 4,163,689 of record NZ_JBUBUV010000002.1, read on the forward strand.
CGCCAATTGCTCGCTGATCTGCTGCACCTCGCCCGTGAGAACCAGTTGCTCCTTGTCGCTGACCAGGCGATAAACCCTTGCCGCGTGCGGGCCGGTCTGTTCAACCAGCGCCTGGCCGCGCAGCACGCGGGTGCGTTGCGTCAGGTCGAGGTCGGTCTGGGCGAAGGTTTTCAGCGCCAATGGAATCCCGAGCAAACGCTCCCATACCAGCAAGGCCCGGTGGCGCTCGGTTTCGTTCATGGGTTGCAGGTTGTCGGCCATCAGCGAAAAGGTGCCGTGGGCCAAGCGTTCGCGGTATTGCTCGCTGCGCACCTGATTGAGCAAGTGCAACGCCAGTACGCCGAGCACCGCGACCAGAATCAGCGCCGCGCACATGCCGCCGTAGATGCGCAGGAAGATCGAGTTCACAGGGTGCAGGCTTCCGGAACGAACAGATACCCTTTGCTGCGGATGGTTTTGATCAGTCGCGGATGATCCGGGTCGTCGCCAATTTTTGGGCGGATGCGCGAGATGCGTACGTCGATGGAGCGATCCTGGCCGTCATAGCCGATGCCGCGCAGCGCGGTGAAGATCTCTTCCCGGGACAGGATGCGCCCGGCGTTGGCCACCAGCAGCCACAGCAGATCAAATTCGGCGCTGGTCAGTTCGATGCCGTTGTCATTCAGCCAGGCCTCGCGCAATGCGTTGTCCACCACCAGCGGACCGAATTGCAGGCGCCGTTGTTTTTCCGGGGCCACTTCGGGGGCTTCACTGCGACGCAGCAATGCCTGGATGCGCGCCAACAGCAGGCGTGGACGCACAGGTTTGCACACGTAATCGTCGGCGCCCAGGTCGAGGCCAAGAATCTGATCCGTGTCGTCGGTGCGGGCGGTGAGCATCAGGATCGGGCCGTCATACTTGTCGCGGACCTTGCGGCAGATGCTCAGGCCATCTTCGCCCGGCAGCATCAGGTCGAGGATCACCAGGTCCGGTTTTTCATTAATGATGCGAGCCGCGGCCAGGGCACCATTGCCCTCGATCGATACACGCAGGCCATTGGCTTCCAGGTAATCGCGGGTCAGTTCGGCCAGTCGTTGGTCGTCCTCCACAATCAATATCTGCCAGGCTTCTTGCTCCACGGTGACCTCTGCTTGCCAACAACACGAATAAGGAAGGATCCGCCCGTCTTTTTGTAATGATTGGGGAGGATAAGAAAGCATACACACTGGCCGATTGTATAAACGCCGAACGCCGAGAACACAAGCCGGCAAATGCGTTCGGACAACCCGGTTTTTTGTGATAGGGTTCGCGCCCTTAAAAATCCGAATGACTGTTTTCGGTCGCTGAAAAACAGTGAAAAACGGTCGACTCCAGCTAGGTCGCGGCCTACACGCCCGTTCCACGTTTCACACACAATTTACGCACAGGTTTATCCACAGGTAGTACGTTGCAACACCCCCCAAAACGCATTATCTTGTACCTCGGCGCCAAAAAAACCCTACATGTAGGGTTTTACGCCAAAAACCAAACACAAACCGGATACCGATTTCAAGCGCTTTTATTGCCTCTTTCCGGTTGAACCAAACGTATTTTCGAAAGACCAAACCGCGCGTGCGGATGGCTACTGTTTTTGAGCCCCAAACGGCGATAACGGTACGGGTGTTGCAGTCAATTACTGCCACCCAAAACGGAATTCGGTTTCAGGCCCAAGGCGTGACACCAAAGACTTCGGCATGGAAGCGGCGCCCAACAGCCCCCTTCCTGATCTGTCCCGAAGTTGGTATGCCCGGCCCCCCGCCGGTTGTAGTGCTTCAGGACGGAACGGTGGGCACCGTGATGGTGCCCAAACAAACATAGAGAATGTGGAGACAACCCCCCATGCAAACCGACACAACTCGCGAGAACCCGCAGGGCACCTTGCCGCAGGCGGCTGATTCGACTTCGGATCTGTCCGCCACCGCGCCTGGCCAACTGCGCGTGATCAAGCGTAACGGCACTGTCGTTCCTTACACCGATGACAAGATCACCGTCGCGATCACCAAAGCGTTTCTCGCAGTTGAAGGCGGCACCGCTGCCGCCTCGTCGCGAATCCATGACACCGTTGCACGCCTGACCGAACAAGTCACCGCGACCTTCAAGCGTCGCATGCCTTCGGGCGGCACCATCCACATCGAAGAAATCCAGGACCAGGTTGAACTGGCCCTGATGCGTGCCGGCGAGCAGAAAGTCGCCCGCGACTACGTGATCTACCGTGACGGTCGTTCGAAAGAACGCGCTGCCCACGCACCGACCGAGGAAGCGGTCAACGCTCACCCGTCGATCCGCATCACCCGCGCCGATGGCACCTTTGCGCCTCTGGACATGGGCCGCCTGAACACCATCGTCACCGAAGCGTGCGAAGGCCTGGAAGAAGTCGACGGCGACCTGATCCAGCGCGAAACCCTGAAAAACCTGTACGACGGCGTGGCCCTGACCGACGTCAACACCGCGCTGGTGATGACCGCCCGTACCCTGGTCGAGCGTGAGCCGAACTACTCGTTCGTGACCGCCCGCCTGCTGATGGACACCCTGCGTGCCGAAGGCCTGAGCTTCCTGGAAGTTGCCGAAAGCGCGACTCACCACGAAATGGTCGACCTGTACGCCAAGGCCCTGCCTTCGTACATCGCCAAGGGTATCGAATTCGAATTGCTCAACCCGATCCTGGCCACCTTCGACCTGGAAAAACTCGGCAAGGCGATCAACCACGAGCGCGATCAGCAGTTCACCTACCTGGGCCTGCAAACCCTGTACGACCGTTACTTCATCCACAAGGACGGCATCCGCTTCGAACTGCCGCAAATCTTCTTCATGCGCGTGGCCATGGGCCTGGCGATCGAAGAGAAGCAGAAAGAAGACCGTGCGATCGAGTTCTACAACCTGTTGTCGTCCTTCGACTACATGTCGTCGACCCCGACCCTGTTCAACGCCGGCACCCTGCGTCCACAGCTGTCCAGCTGCTACCTGACCACCGTGCCGGATGACCTGTCGGGCATTTACCACGCGATCCACGACAACGCCATGTTGTCGAAATTTGCTGGCGGCCTGGGCAACGACTGGACGCCGGTTCGTGCATTGGGTTCGTACATCAAGGGCACCAACGGCAAATCCCAGGGCGTTGTTCCGTTCCTGAAAGTGGTGAACGACACCGCCGTCGCCGTTAACCAGGGTGGCAAGCGCAAAGGCGCTGTCTGTGCCTACCTGGAAACCTGGCACATGGACATCGAAGAGTTCATCGAGCTGCGTAAGAACACCGGTGATGATCGTCGTCGTACCCACGACATGAACACCGCCAACTGGATCCCTGACCTGTTCATGAAGCGTGTCTTCGATGACGGCCCGTGGACCCTGTTCTCGCCATCCGAAGTACCGGACCTACACGACCTGACCGGTAAAGCCTTCGAAGAACGTTACGAGTACTACGAAGCGCTGTCCCAGTACCCAGGCAAGATCAAGCTGTTCAAGACCATCCAGGCCAAAGACCTGTGGCGCAAAATGCTGTCCATGCTGTTTGAAACCGGCCACCCATGGCTGACCTTCAAAGACCCGTGCAACCTGCGCAGCCCGCAGCAGCACGTGGGCGTGGTCCATAGCTCGAACCTGTGCACCGAGATCACCTTGAACACCAACAAGGACGAGATCGCCGTTTGCAACCTGGGCTCGATCAACCTGCCGAACCACATCGTCAACGGCAAGCTGGACACCGCCAAGCTGGAACGCACCGTGAACACCGCCGTTCGCATGCTCGATAACGTGATCGACATCAACTACTACTCGGTGCCACAAGCGAAGAACTCCAACTTCAAGCACCGTCCGGTCGGCCTGGGCATCATGGGCTTCCAGGACGCGCTGTACCTGCAGCACATCCCTTACGGTTCCGACGCTGCCGTCGAGTTCGCCGACAAGTCGATGGAAGCGGTCAGCTACTACGCGATCCAGGCTTCCTGCGACCTGGCCGACGAGCGCGGTGCGTACGAGACGTTCCAGGGTTCGCTGTGGTCCAAAGGCATCCTGCCGCTGGATTCGCAACAGATCCTGATCGAACAGCGTGGCCAGAAGTACATCGACGTTGACCTGAACGAATCCCTGGACTGGGCACCGGTTCGTGCCCGTGTACAGAAAGGCATTCGTAACTCCAACATCATGGCCATCGCACCGACCGCGACCATCGCCAACATTACTGGCGTCTCGCAGTCGATCGAACCGACCTACCAGAACCTCTACGTGAAATCGAACCTGTCGGGCGAATTCACCGTGATCAACCCGTACCTGGTTCGCGACCTGAAGGCTCGCGGTCTGTGGGACTCGGTCATGATCAACGACCTGAAGTACTACGACGGTTCGGTGCAACAGATCGAGCGCATCCCGCAAGAACTCAAAGAGCTCTACGCGACTGCCTTCGAAGTGGACACCAAGTGGATCGTTGACGCGGCAAGCCGTCGTCAGAAGTGGATCGACCAGGCTCAGTCGCTGAACCTGTACATCGCTGGCGCCTCGGGCAAGAAGCTGGACGTGACCTACCGCATGGCCTGGTACCGTGGTCTGAAAACCACTTACTACCTCCGTGCCCTGGCCGCGACCAGCACCGAGAAGTCGACCATCAACACCGGCAAGCTGAACGCTGTTTCCAGCGGCGGCAACCACGGTGAAGATTCGGTCCTGGCTGCTCCTGCCGGCCCTGCTCCAGTGCCGAAGGCTTGCGCCATCGACGAGCCGGATTGCGAAGCTTGCCAATAAGCTGAGCCGGTGAGCGCTGAAAGGCGCTTACCTGGATAACCCCCGATCAGTCCTCTGGATTGTCGGGGGTTTTCTTTTGCCTGGAAAAAACACGAGCACAAAAAAACGGCAAAACCCCGATTGCAGGCTTTGCCGTTGCTGTCTTACATCGCCAACCTCCATCAAACGTCGATGGAGGTTGGCGTCACGTTGCGACGCTTAAACCGGAACGGTGAACGAGTCTCCGTTGTTGGTCACGAACGTCTCGATGGTGTTGGACCCGGCATACCAGTCCTTCAGGAAAACCCCAGAGTCCAGGTTGCCACTTTGCAGGTCGGCGGCATTGAAGATGTAGGCGCCCAGGTCATTCTTGACCACCCGGACATCGCTCAGGCTCTGGATGTTTTTCAGGGTGACGGTATCCACACCGGTGGTGCCGTCATCGAAGATAGCGACCATGGTTTTGGAGGAAACGAAGTACGCATCGCTGCCCTCGCCACCATAAGCATCACCCGCGGCGCTCAGGTACATTTTGTCGGCACCTGCGCCACCCCGCAGTTCATAACCGCGTCCCAGACCCAGCAAGGTGTCGTTGCCGTCACCCCCGTCAGCAACGCCCGACAGGACCGTGATGTTGTCATTGCCGGCATCGCCGTAATAGACCGAGCCGACGTCATTGTTGGGACCCATGAGGTAATCATCACCGTTACCACCATGAAGGATGTTGACCTGGTTGGCATCCGAGGACGTTACCGACAGCGCCCCCAATACAGTGAAACTGTCGCCGTACAGGATGTCGTTGCCGTCACCGCCGTAAAGGGTGTCGTTACCGGCACCACCTTCCAGCATGTTGGCGTAGGCATTACCGGTCAGCGTGTCATCAAAGACAGAACCGACCAGGTTATCGATGCCGCTGAGGACATCCCCTTGCGCATCGCCCCCTGTACCGACGCCTGTCAGCAGATTGACCTGAACCGCATCGGAGCTGTTCACGTACCAGGCAGCGTCACCGCGACCCACACCGGTCAAGACGTCAGCACCCGCGCCGCCGACAAAACTTTCGACCGCGTAGGCACTGCCGGTGAAGGTGTCCGCGTAATTGGAACCCTGGAACGCTTCGATGCCGGTATACAGGTCGCCTGCGGCCACACCGCTGACGAGCGGAGCACTCAGATCGACGGTGACACCCGAGCTTTCATAGGCAAAACTCAGAATGTCGACACCGGTGCCGCCATCAAATCGGTCAGCGCCGGCACCGCCAACGAAGATATCGTTGAAATTCGAACCGTTGATCTGCTCGATACTGCTGTAGACGTCCCCCGCGGCGAACCCCGTACTCGCGACACCCGCCTTGGTGCTGATCGTCAACACGTTGTTGCTGTCGGCATAACTGACGGTGTCATAACCGGCACCACCAATAAGCTGATCCGCACCGTCGCCACCCGACAGCACATCATTGCCTGCGCCGCCGGTGATGATGTTGTCAGTGGCATTGCCGCGGCCGGTGAAGTTACCGGTCCCGGTGAAGGTCAGGCGTTCGACGTTGTCGGCCAGCACCTGAGTGTTGAGCTGGGTACGCACTTCATCGTCACCGCCACTGACCTGCTCGACCACTGTCGCGCCCTGATTGGTGATGATGTAGACGTCATTGCCGGCTCCGCCCTCAAGGGTTTGAATCGGGTTATAACCCGTCAGCGTATCGTTGAACGCCGAGCCGATGACGCGCTCGATGTTCGCGTAGCTGTCGCCCTGCGCATCGCCACCCAGGCCTTTGGCCGTCAGGAAGTTCACATCCACCGCGCTGCTTGAATCGGAGTAGTCCACGGTGTCAGTGCCGCTGGAGCCGTCGAACGAATCGGCGGCCGCGCCACTGATGAACGTATCGTTGCCCTGTGTCCCTTGCAGGACTTCAATACCCACGTAGGTATCATCTGCCGCGGCACCGAGGTTGATGCCGGTCTTGGTGTTGATGGTCACGGCAAAGGTGTTGGAATCGCTGTAGCTCACGGTGTCCGTGCCGGCACCACCGATGAACTGATCGGCACCACCGTAGCCACCGCGCAAGATGTCATTGCCGGCACCACCGGTGATGATGTTGTCGCCCATGTTGCCCGTGCCAGTGAAGTTACCGGTACCGACGAACGTCAGGCGCTCGACGTTGTTGGCCAGCACCTGGGTGTTGAGCTGGGTGCGCACTTCGTCGTCACCGCCGCCAACCTGCTCGACCACTGTCGCGCCCTGGTTGGTGATGATGTAGACGTCATTGCCGGCTCCGCCCTCAAGGGTTTGAATCGGGTTATAACCCGTCAGGGTATCGTTGAACGCCGAGCCGATGACGCGCTCGATGTTCGCGTAGCTGTCGCCCTGCGCATCACCGCCCAGGCCTTTGGCTGTCAGGAAGTTCACGTCCACCGCGCTGCTTGAATCGGAGTAGTCCACGGTGTCAGTGCCGCTGGAGCCGTCGAATGAGTCTGCTGCAGCGCCGCTGATGAAGGTGTCGTTGCCCAGCGAGCCTTGCAGGACTTCGATACCCACATAGGTGTCATCTGCCGCGGCGCCAAGGTTGATGCCGGTTTTGGTGTTAATGGTCACGGCAAAGGCGTTGGAATCGCTGTAGCTCACGGTGTCTGCGCCGGCACCACCGATGAACTGATCGGCACCACCATAGCCACCACGCAAGATGTCATTGCCGGCACCACCGGTGATGATGTTGTCACTCATGTTGCCGGTGCCGGTGAAGTTACCCGTGCCGGTGAAGGTCAAGCGTTCGACGTTGGCCGCCAGCACCTGGGTATTGAGTTGGGTACGCACTTCGTCGTCACCGCCGCCAGCCTGTTCGACCACTGTCGCGCCCTGATTGGTGATGATGTAGACGTCGTTACCCGCGCCGCCTTCCAGCGTTTGAATCGGGTTGTAACCCGCCAGGGTATCGTTGAATGCCGAGCCGATGACCCGCTCGATGTTCGCGTAGCTGTCGCCCTGCGCATCACCGCCCAGGCCTTTTCCCGTCAGGAAGTTCACGTCCACCGCGCTGGTTGAATCGGAGTAGTCCACGGTGTCAGTGCCACTGGAACCGTCGAAGGTATCGACGGCAGCGCCGCTGATGAAGGTGTCGTTGCCCAACGTGCCTTGCAGCAATTCAATACCGACATAGGTATCACCGGCAGCGGCACCGAGGTTCACGCCGGTTTTGGTGTTGATGGTGACCGCTTCGTAGTTGGAATCGCTGTAGCTCACGGTGTCCGTGCCGGCACCACCGATAAACTGATCGGCGCCACCATAGCCACCCCGCAGGATGTCATTGCCGGCACCACCGGTGATGATGTTATCGGACATGTTGCCAGTGCCGGTGAAGTTACCCGTGCCGGTGAAGGTCAGGCGTTCGACGTTGGCCGCCAGCGCCTGGTTATTGAGCTGGGTACGCATTTCATCGTCACCGCCGCCTGCGGTTTCGATGACATTCAGAATGCCTGTGCCGTTAACGATATAAACATCGTTACCCTCGCCGCCGGTGACCATCATCGACCCGGAGGTGACAGTGACTTGGTCATTGAAAGCGGTACCGACAATGTTCTCGAAGTTGCTGAACAGGTCGCCTTGAGCATCTCCGCCCGTCCCCGTACCGCCGCCGTTGGCAACAGACAAGGTGATGGCCTGGGCCGAGCTGGAATAATCCAGTTTGTCGACGCCCCCGGCGCCATCAAGGACATCGGCGGCTGCACTGGCGACGAAGGTGTCGCCGTAAGCCGAGCCTCGGAAGTTTTCGATGCCGGAAAAGGTGTCGCCTGCAGCCAGCCCGGTATGCACACCGGTTTTCAGGTTCAGGGTCACGCCGGCGCCGCTGAAGTCATCCTCATAGCTGGCGGTGTCAGTACCCGCGCCACCGATCAACTGGTCAGCACCCGCGCCGCCCATCAGCACGTCGTTGCCTGCACCCGCGGTGATGATGTTGTCGCTCGCGTTACCGCGACCGGTGAAATTGCCGGTGCCGGTGAACGTCAAGCGTTCGACTTCGGCGCCCAGCGCTCCATTGGCCAGGCTGGTGCGGATTTCATCGTCGCCACCGCCAGCCACTTCGATTGCACTCACACTGCCAGTGCCGTTCACGATATAGACATCGTTACCCGCACCACCGCTGAACGTCATCGCTCCGGCGGTGACAGTAAATTGGTCAGCCTGGGCGGTACCGATGATCGATTCCATGTTGCTGAACACGTCGCCTTGGGCGTCGCCGCCCGTCCCCGTGCCGCCACCGTTGGCAACAGACAAGGTGATGGCCTGGGCCGAACCGGAGTAATCCAGCTTGTCGCTGCCGCCAGAACCGTCAAATGTTTCGGCCGCTGCACTGGCAACGAAGGTGTCGCCGTAAGCCGAGCCACGGAAGCCTTCGATGCCGGAAAAGGTGTCGCCGGCTGCCAGCCCGGTATGCACACCGGTTTTCAGGTTCAGGGTCACGCCGGCACCGCTGACGTCATCCTCATAGCTGACGGTGTCAGTGCCCGCGCCACCGATCAACTGGTCAGCACCCGCGCCGCCAATCAGCACGTCGTTGCCTGCACCACCGATGATGATGTTGGCGTCCGCGTTACCGCGACCGGTGAAATTGCCGGTGCCGGTGTAGGTCAGGCGCTCAACGTTGGCGCCCAACGCTGCGCTAGCCTGGTTAGTACGGATTTCATCGTCGCCACCACCGGTCGCCTCGACAACGCCAATCGCCCCTGTCCCGCTTGCGATGTAAACATCGTTACCCGCGCCACCGCTGAAGGTCATCGTACCGGCGGTCACGGTGAAGGTGTCGTCGTAGGCCGTGCCGACGATCGATTCCATGTTGCTGAACGTATCGCCTTGGGCATCGCCACCCACACCCGTGCCTGAGGTTCCCGTCACAGTGATGTTGACCGCCTGGGCGGAGGTGGCGTAATTCAAGATGTCGTAGCTATTGGCGCCGTCGAAAGTATCGGCACCGGTGCTCGCGACAAACGTGTCGTTGTAGTTCGAACCGCGGATCACTTCGATGCCGCTGAACGTGTCGCCCAGGGCCAGGCCTGTGTGCACACCGGTCTTCAGGTTGACGGTGACGCCCGAACCCGAAACGTCATCTTCGTAACTGACCGTGTCGATACCCGCGCCGCCAATCAGTTGGTCGGCACCCGCGCCCCCGATCAGCAGGTCATTACCCACACCGCCGGTGATGATGTTGTTGCCCGCGTTGCCGCGACCGGTGAAGTTGGCTGTACCGGTGTAGGTCAGGCGTTCGACTTCGGCAGTCAACACCACACTGGCTATGTTGGTACGAATTTCGTCGTCGCCGCCGCCTGCCTGCTCAACGATGCCCATCGATCCGGTGCCGTTGATGACGTAGACGTCGTTACCCGCGCCACCATTGAAGGTCACACTGCTGGGGGTGTTCGCCGTAAACACGTCATCGTAGGCCGAGCCGGTAATCGCCTCGATGTTGCTGAACGTATCGCCTTGGGCATCGCCGCCCACACCCGTGCCTGAAGTGCCGGCCACAGTGATGTTGACCGATTGGGCGGAGGTGGCGTAGTTCACGGTGTCGTAGCTATTGGCGCCGTCGAAAATATCGGCACCGGTGCTCGCGACAAACGTGTCGTTGTAGTTCGAGCCGCGGATCACTTCAATGCCGCTGAACGTATCGCCCAAGGCCAGGCCTGTGTGCACACCGGTCTTCAGGTTGACGGTGACGCCCGCCCCCGAAACGTCATCTTCGTAACTGACCGTGTCGATGCCCGCGCCGCCAATCAATTGGTCGGCGCCAGCGCCCCCGATCAGCAGGTCATTACCATCCCCACCGTTCAGGATATCGTCGCCTGCAAGCCCGCGTATCTGATCATCTCCTGCAGTACCCACCAGAGTATCTGCACCGTTGGAGCCGTTGATTACCGCCATTACATCTTCCTTGTGTGTGTTGGAAATTACGAAACGCCAGGTGCTGCGGGGGGTTTAGCCCTCTCTGAACGCACGCTGGGCGTGATCACTGATCGGCTTGAGCAGGTACGACAGCACTGTCCTGTCCCCGGTTTTGATAAGCGACTCAACGGGCATGCCCGGTACAAGCGTCAGCCCGGACAACCGGCCAACCTCTTCTTTTGAAATGCGAATACCGGCACGATAAAAACCCGCGCCGGTACGTTCATCCAGAATCAAATCCGCCGACAACCGCACCACCGAACCCTTGAGCTCCGGCGTGGTGCTGCGATTAAAAGCGCTCAGGCGCAAGATGGCTTCCTGGCCTAGAGACACCTGGTCGATATCCTGGGAACTGATCTTTGCCTCGACCAACAACTCGTCATCCGCCGGCACGATCTGCATCAAGCCTTCCGCAGGGGAAATCACCCCGCCCACGGTGTGCACCGTCAATTGCTGCACCCGGCCAGCTATCGGCGAGGTGATGTCGATGCGTTTGAGCTGGTCCTTGGCGCTGATTTCGCGTTCGACCAATTCACCCTGGCGCGCCAGCAAGTCGCGTAGTTCCTCGGAAACTTCGCTGCGAAAGGTCTGGTCGACCTGCAACCGTTGCAGGTCGGTTTCAGCGATTTTTCCCCGGGCTTCGGCAATGGCGGCCATGAGCTGCCCGCGCTCGCCACGCAACCGGGTAATACCGCGAGCCAGGGCATTGACCCGATCCAGGGTCATCATGCCTTTGTCGAACAGCTTCTTGACGGCCTGATACTCCTTGTCGATCAGCTCGATTTCGTCGGTCTTGGATTGTTGCTGCAGGTCGTGGCCGACGATGGTGTCGTTGAGTTGCCGGATCCGTTCGCGCAGCTGTTTTTTCTGCCCTTCGCGGGACGCACGACGGTCCAGGAACATTTGCTGCTCGCTGGCCATGACCGCCCGTGCTTCGTCGGCACTCATGCGCATCAGCAATTCTTTGGGCACTGTGACTTGCGCGGCATTGTCGCGCTCGGCTTCCAGGCGAGCCTGACGGGCCCAGGCCTGATTCAAAGACTTGCTGACAATCGCCTGACTGGCCGCCGGCAATGTGGCATCGAGGCGCAGCAGCACATCTCCCGCCGCGACCTGCTGCCCTTCCTTGACCAGCAACTCGGCCACGACGCCGCCGGTTGGGTGCTGAATCTTTTTGACGCTGCCTTCTACCGCGAGGGAGCCCGAAGCAATCACCGCACTGGACAGGTCGGTGCAGATTGCCCAGGCCAGGCCACCGCCCAGCAGCACAACCAGCGAAATCATGCCCAGCCGCAGATGACGGGACAACGAATGGTTCAGGGTGCTTTCTTGATCGTTTTGCATCAGTTGGACGCTCCCAGCTCAACGACATTGGTGGCAGGCCGCGATGGCGTGGGCGCAGGTCTTCTGAGCACGGCGTCTCTGGGTCCGAAGGCAACTTGAGCGCCGTTTTCCAGAATCAGTACCTGATCGATGACCGACAGAATGTTGGTGCGATGGGCAATCACCACGACCACGCCGCCTCGTGCCTTGATCGAAAGGATCGCCCTGGCCAGCGCTTGTTCGCCCTCGGCGTCGAGGTTGGAATTGGGTTCGTCCAGCACCACCAGGAACGGCTCGCCGAACAACGCGCGGGCCAGTGCAACACGCTGGCGCTGGCCGGCCGACAGGTTGACGCCGCCCTCGCCGACCTGGGTTTCATAACCCTGTGGCAATTGCAGAATCAGCTCGTGTACACCCGCCTGCTGGGCGGCGGCGACTATCGCGTTGTCAGCCGCTGAAGGATCCAACCGTGCGATGTTCTGAGCCACGGTGCCGGTGAACAGGCCGACGCTTTGTGGCAGGTAACCGATCAGTTTGCCGCGTGCCTGATCCGTCAACAGATCCAGCGGCGCACCGTCGAGTCGCACATGCCCGCGAGCCGGTCGCCAGGCATTGACCAGCACGCGCGCCAATGAAGACTTGCCCGATGCACTCGGCCCCACCACGCCGATAGCGGTGCCCGCCGCCACGCTGAAATTGACGTTTTGCAGTGTCAGGCGCTGGCTGCCGGGAGGTGCAGCGAAAATCCCTTCGACGTGCAGGCTGCGATGAGCCGCCGGCAATTCAGTCTTGTTCTGTTGATCGGGAAACAGGTTGAAGACTTCCAGCAGTTTTTTCCAGGCGATGTGCGCGCCCAACAGGCTGCGCCAGGTGGCGATGACTTGCTCAGCGGGGGCCAGCGTGCGGGCGACGATGATTGAAGCGGCGACCATCGTGCCGCCACTCAGATCCCCTTTGATCACCAGATAGGCACCGAGGGCCAATGAACCGGATTGCACGGCCAGCCGCAGGTTCTTGGAGATCCCGCCAAAGAAGCTGCCGATGTCCACGGAGCGCCGTTGCAGCGTGGTGTAAGTGCTGTGATGGTTTTGCCAGATGGCCGAGGCATTGCCGACCATGCCCATGGCCGCCAGCGCTTCGGCGTTCTGGTGGGCTTGCTGGCCGTGATGATTGCGCTTGTTCAAGGCATCGGCCGAGGCCTGCATCAGTTGACGGGTTTGGCGGTCGGTCATGACCGTCAACGCGATGAGGATGATCATCAGCACAGTGGTCAACCAGCCAAACGCCGGATGGATATAGAAGCAGACGGCCAGGTAGACCGGCATCCACGGCAGGTCGAAAAACGCCACCAGCCCGGGGCCGCCGATAAAGCCACGGATCTGATCAAGCTCCTGCGCCGGTTTCAAGGCGTCGCCGGTGATCGGGGTTTTCAATGAGGCGCCGGAAATGACGTTGAACACTTTTGACGACAGCGTCAGGTCCAGGGACGAAGCGATGCGCACCATGACCCGGGAACGCACAATGTCCAGCAGACCGGACAGCGCATACACGCCGAGTACCAGCAAACCCAGCGCGACCAGGGTCGGAATGCTTTGGCTGGGAATGACCCGGTCATAGACCTCGAGCATGAACACCGGGCCGATCAGCGCCAGAATATTGATCACGCCGGAAAACAACGCAGCGCCGATCAATCCGCGTCGCAATACCGATTTCAGTTGCAGCGCCATGACAGGCGCACTGACGGCTTTATGGCTCATCACTGGTGTTCCATCCTTCGAGTGTTGCAGGGCTTCCATGTCGCCGAACTGGCGTGCTGGCTGTATCAAACAAGTCGCATGAAACTTTGACGCGTATCGACCTGCGCCAAACGAGAGTGCAAATTGCGCACCAACCCGCCCGACGAACGGTACTCACTGGAGCGAAATCTTTTTCACGGGCATAAAAAAACCGGCGCCGTGTGGCGCCGGTTTTTCAGTAGAGCCCGCGAATCACATCAGGTCATCTGAATGATGGTCTGCATGATGGTGCTCTGGGTGGAGATGGTCTTGGCGTTTGCCTGGTAGTTGCTCTGCGCCTTGATCAACTCAACCAGTTCGTTGGTCAGGTTGACGTTGGACTCTTCCAGGGAGTTGGACACCACCGAACCCAGCGTACCGGTTTTCGGTGCATCGACACCGGCCACGCCGGAGGCGAAGGTTTCTTTCCAGCGGGTACCACCGATTGGCTGCAAGCCTTGCTCGTTGGCGAAGCTGGCGACCGCAACCTGACCGATGGCCTTGGTTTGCTGGTTGCTGAAGTTGGCGGTCATGACACCGGTTTCGTCGATGGTCAGGCTGGAGATCTGGCCAGTGGCGTAGCCGTCCTGGTACTGCGCAGTCCGCGCGGTAGGCGAAGCGTACGAGGTGGTTTTGGTCATGTCGAACGCAATACCGCCCGCGGCTGCGTCCGAGCCGTTCAGGGCCCATGTCGGCGGGTTGGCGTTTGGATTAACCAACACGCCTGGCTTCCAGCCTGTCATGGTCAGGGTGTTGCCGACTTTAGTCCAGCCTGCACCGGCCGTCAGCGTCTTGATGCTGCCATCAGGGTTGAAGGTGATGTCGGCGGTGATCGGCACTTGAGGGGTGGCGGTCGGGTCGGTTGGGCTACGGCCGTCCATGTAGGTGTAAACAGTCCAGGAGTTGGACGCCACATTTTTTACGTAGTACTGGTCCATCCTGTGCTCGTTACCTTGGGTGTCGTACACAGGGGTGGAAATGGTTTTGTTGTAGCTATTGAGGTCTTTGACGTTGAACGGCGTCACTGTCGGCAGTGGGTCCGACGAGTTCAGGTTCATCGTCTGATCGATACGGGTCGTGGCATGTGGCGCCAGGCTCGAGGTGTCGATTTTCAGGTCAGTCAGCACACCGTTGATGATCTTGCCGTTGGCATCGACGCCATAACCCTGCAAGCGGTTGCCGTTGTTGTCGACGACGTAGTTTTCAGCGTTAGTCTTGAACGCACCGGCACGGGTGTAGCTCAGGGAACCGTTGTCGCTGAGAATGAAGAAACCGTTGCCCTGGATACCCATGTCCAGCACGTTGCCGGTGTTGTTAACGTCGCCCTGGCCGAACTGCTGGGAAACGTTGGCCAGGCGCACGCCGTTGCCGATGGTCTTGCTGCCGGTACCCAGGCGAGTGGCCGAGTACACGTCTTCGAATTCTGCACGGGACGATTTGAAACCGGTGGTCGCGACGTTGGCGATGTTGTTGCCGGTCACGTCCAGTTGTTTGTTGGCTGCATAGAGACCGCTAAGGCCGATATTGAAAGACATATTCCACTCCTTTGTGCCGTGTTAGTCGGCTCTATATACCAATGGTTTGTACTTTGGACAGGGCAACGCTGCCCAGGCCTGCCAGGTTCAGCATCAACTCACCGCCGGTCTGGCTGATGGTCACGCTGTTGACGGTGGCCGGCAGGTAAGTAACCAGCGAGGTCGCCTTGCTGTCGTAGGTCGCGGTGGCGGCGAATTTGTACGTGCCTGCCTTGGCCACTTCGCCCGCATCGTTCTTGCCGTCCCAGATGAAACTGGCGCTGCCGGCTTTCTGGCTGCCCAGATTGAGGGTGCGCACAACTTTGCCATCGGCGTCGGTGATCTTGACCATGACCGGATCCACCGATGCCGGTACCACGGCCGTGCCGTTGAAACTCTTGGAGGTATCGACAACCGCCGTGTCGGTCTGCGCGACCACCGAGCGGCCCACCAGCGAAGACGCTTGCAGCGCTTGCGAGGAGTTGTAGTTGCCGGCAATGCCGCTGACCGTCGTGTTCAGCGTGGTGATGCCTTCCAGGCTACTGAACTGTGCCAGTTGAGCCACGAATTCACCGTTGTCCTGCGGCTCAAGCGGGTTCTGGTTTTTCAGCTGGGTGACCAGCAATTGCAGGAACGCATCCTTGCCCAACGCCTTCTTGCCAGTGGCGCTGTTAGTCGCTGCCGTCAGGCCGTCAGCGCTGGTGTTTTTTTTGACCGAAGAATTGGCCAAGACGTCCTTGATGCTCACGCCGCTGGTGGTATCGGTAACACTCATCTGAGTCGCCCCTTATCACTGACCGAGGGTCAGGACCTTCTGCATCATGGTTTTGGCGGTGTTCATCATTTCGGCGTTGGTCTGGAATGAACGACTGGCGGAAATCATGTCGGCCATTTCTTCGACGACGTTGACGTTCGGGTAGTAGACGTAGCCCTTGGCATCGGCGGCCGGATGGTTCGGCTCGTAACGCGCGTCAAGGTTGCTCTGGTCTTCGACCACGCCCAGCACTTGCACGCCTTGACCGGCGGCGTCCTGGTTCTGGAACAGCGAATCGCTGCCGCCGCTCTGACCGCCCTGGAACATGGTGGCGAACACCGGGTGACGGGCGCGATAGGTCTGGTCGATGCTCGACGAGACGGTTTCGGCGTTGGCGATGTTCGAGGCCACGGTGTTCAAGCGCGTGGTCTGGGCACTCATGCCGCTACCGGCAATGTTGAAAACACTGGATAGAGACATGAATTACTCTCCGCGCAGGGCTGAGACCAGCCCTTTGAATTTGCTGTTGAGCAGGGTGAAGCTGGCCTGGAAGCCGACGGCGTTTTCCGCGTAGTTCGACTGTTCCAGTTGGGCGTCCACGGTGTTCTGGTCGATCGACGGCTGCATCGGCGTGCGATACATCAGCGACTCGTCGCCATTGCCCAGGCCTTCGGCTTCGATATGACGGTTGTTGGTCATGTTCAAGGCAAAAGTGCCGCCCTTGGATTTCTCGTTCTGTGCGGCAAGCACTTTGGAGAATTCCAGGTCCCGAGCCTTGTAGTTCGGGGTGTCGGCGTTGGCGATGTTGTTGGCCAGGACTTCGGCACGCTGCGCGCGGAAGCCCAGGGCTTGTTCGTGGATACCGAGCGCTTTATCGAAGCTGATGCTCATGTCGGGAAACCTTCGGGTGACCTGATTTTTCGTAACTGAGACATAGCAAGCGGCGTGCCAATTCAAAAAAGCCCGTAAACCGGGGCTTTGCCGGCTGCGGCAAGGCGGCAATGCCAGAAAAGCGGCAACCGATTTCCGCCGCCTGCCGCTTTTCTGCCGCTTATCACCAATCGTCAGAACAACAACTGCCCCTGTGGGAGCGGGCTTGCCCGCGATGGCGGTGTCACAGGTTGCCTTGATGTCGACTGATACGACGCTATCGCGGGCAAGCCCGCTCCCACAGGGGGTGTGGTGATTTTTAGAGATAATTACAGGCACAAAAAAAACGGGAGCCGATGAGGGCTCCCGTTTTTTGATGACGCCAACGGATCACTTCGCCTGGTAAATGATCCCCGGACTGCACTGGACCATCTGGTAATGATCCGGCAAACCGTTCAGCGCTTCGGAGGCGCCGAGGAACAGATAACCGCCCGGCTTCAGCGTGCTGTGAATGCGCAACAGGATGTCTTTCTTCACCTCGGCGGAGAAGTAGATCAGCACGTTGCGGCAGAACACGATGTCGAACTTGCCCAGGGCCGCGTAGCTGTCCAGCAGGTTGAATGAGCGAAACTCCACGCGGCTCTTGATCGGCGCCTTGATGGCCCAGCGTCCCGGCCCTTTCGGGTCGAAGTAACGCTGAAGGCGCTCGGGCGACAGACCACGGCCGATGGCCAGGCTGTCGTACTCGCCGGTCTTGCAGTTGGTCAGCATGGTGCCGGACAAGTCGGTGGCCACAATCTGCGCCCCCATCTTCAGCTGGCCCATGTTGACGCGCTCGAACTCATCGATGGACATCGACAACGAATACGGTTCCTGACCCGACGAGCACGCCGCCGACCAGATCCGCAAGCGCTGGCCCGGGGCCGCCTTGATTGCTTCGGGCAGCACCTTGTTCTTCAAGACTTCAAACGGATAGGTGTCACGAAACCACAGAGTTTCGTTGGTGGTCATGGCATCCACCACCATCTCGCGCAAACCGCTGCGCGGCTGGGTCTGGATGCGCTGAACCAGCTCCCCCAGAGACTTGATGCCTTGCTGCTCCATCAGTTTGTTGAGACGGCTCGAGACCAGATACTGCTTGTTTTCACCGAGCAAAATGCCACAGGCTTTTTCCAGGAATACCCGGAACTGTTCGAAATCCAAATTACCCGTAGACAAAGATGCCGCCTCTTAAATCGTGTTAACCACCAGGGGCAGAAGGCCCCTAGCTGATATCTGCTGCTTTGATCCGGTCGACTACCCGGGATGCCAGGTCATCAGGACGGAATTTGGCAAGGAAGTCATCCGCACCGACCTTCTTGACCATTGCCTGATTGAATACACCCGACAACGAAGTATGCAGGATGATATGAAGCTTTTGCATGCGCGGGTCGTTGCGGATCTCGGCCGTCAGGGTGTACCCGTCCATTTCCGGCATCTCGATGTCGGAAATCATCATCAGGAACTCTTCTTCCGGCTTCTTGCCCTCATCGACCAGCTTGCGCAAGTAATCCAGCGCTTGCTTGCCATCGTTCAACGCCACCACTTCGACGCCGACCGTCTGCAGGCAACGACTCACCTGCTTGCGCGCCACCGACGAGTCATCGACCGTCAATACGCGCAAGGACAACGCCTTGTGCTGGGTTTCGACATCCACCACGCCGACCGAAATCGCTTCCGGTGTCGGCGCCACTTCCGCCAGCACTTTCTCGACGTCGATGATTTCGACTAACTGATTGTCGACCCGAGTCACAGCTGTCAGGTAATGATCGCGTCCCGTGCCCTTGGGTGGCGGATGAATCTCCTCCCAGTTCATGTTGACGATGCGCTCCACCGACCGCACCAGGAAACCCTGGGTCTTGGTGTTGTACTCCGTGATGATTACGAAGGGATTGCTCTGATCTTTAAGTGCGCCGGAGCCGGTCGCCATTGCCAGATCAAGAATCGGAATGGTCGCCCCCCGGATATTTGCCACACCGCACACGACAGGACTGGACTTGGGCATCACGGTCAGTTTGGGGCATTGCAGCACTTCCCGAACCTTGAACACGTTGATCCCATACAGCTGCTGGCCGTCGAGACGGAACAACAACAGCTCAAGGCGATTCTGCCCAACCAGTTGCGTGCGCTGGTTTACCGCATCCATTACACCAGCCATGCACAGACTCCTACACCAACGCTTAAGTGTGTTGCGACGCACATTTATTGCTAAACGGCACGGCGCTTGCTTTTTAACTCTTATGAACACAGAACCGACATTTTTCCGACGCCTGACATCAACCTTCTGCAAATTACTTTGCGCGATGTCGGCCGTCTGCCTGTTCAACGCTGGCAGCCCTGCCCTTGCTGACGCGGTTACCTTGCCTGACATGCTTATCGGCGTCACCCAAGGCTTTCTTGAATTCACCGTAGAAGACTATTTGGCCACCAGTCAAACGGAAGGCCGCTACGAAATCGAGGTCAACCAGCTCGATCCACGACTGCGCATGCCCATGTGCGACAAGGAATTGACAGCCACCCTGGAGAGCCCGGCGACCCCGATCGGGCGGGTCACGGTCAAGGTCCGTTGCGACAGCACATCCCCCTGGACCGTCTTCGTGCCCGCTCAAGTCCGCCTGTTTCGAGACGTTGTCACGACCACGCGCCCGCTTAAACGCGCCGGGGTCATCGAACCCGGCGACGTCATGTTGCGCGAGCGGGATATCAGCCTGATCAACCAGGGTTATTTCACTTCCATGGATCAGGCCGTCGGGCAGAAACTTACCCGACCAACGGTCGCCAATCAGGTGCTGACGCTGGTCCATCTCGAACAGGCGGAAGTCATCAGCAAGGGCGATCAGGTGGTGATTACCGCCCGCAGTGGTACGCTCAGTGTGCGTATGCCGGGCGAAGCCCTGTCCAACGGCGGCCTGCGTGAACAGATTCGTGTGAAAAACCTTAACTCCCAGCGGGTCATCAAGGCGCAAGTCACTGCGCCCGGCCAGGTGGAAGTGGCCATGTAGAACGATCTGTGGGTGAAAGATGGCGCGCCGCCCGGCTGTTCCCTAAACTGTGCCGCAGGCAGGACTAGCGCTGGCGCATGCAAGCTCATTGATAAATGGGCCTAAAGTTTTCGCAGGGAGAGCCGAAAACATGGCAAGCGTCCAAATACCCAGAGGTTTTTATCATGGTCATCGATTTCAGCCGTTTGAACAGCTCCTCGTCACTTACCGGTAGTACGCGTACCAGCACCGCGAAGGAAACTGCCGAAACCGGCAAATCCGCGACGCTGAATACCCCGGCCGAACAGGCCAGTACCGCTAAAAGCGGGGAATCGGTACACCTCAGCAATGAGGCTCAACAGTTGCAGAAGGTCACTGACAAGCTGCGCGATCAGCCTGCCGTCGACAACGCCCGCGTGGCCGAGTTGAAAGCAGCGATTGCCGATGGCAGCTATAAAGTCGACAGCAACCGTGTAGCCAGCAAACTGCTCAACTTCGAAGCCCAGCGCTAGGCCACGGCCTGCGCCAGGCTTTTGGACGCTTAAACCCCAAGGCCAGCCATGCACGACACTAATTTACTGCAACTGATCACCGACGACTTTGCTCCAGCGCAATACTTGCTGGAGTTACTGCAAACCGAATCCATCGCGTTGCACGGTCGCGACATGCCGCTGCTCGAAGATATTCTGGCGCAGAAACAGGCAATGATCATTCTGCTGGAACAGCATGGCCGCAAGCGCAGTGAAATCCTCGCCAGCCTGAACCTGCCGACCAATCGCAACGGCCTGGAGCAACTTGCCAGCCAGTCCAGCATTGGCGATCAATTGCTGGAACAGAGCGACAAACTGACCGATCTCCTGGCTCAATGCCAGGCGGCCAACGTCAATAATGGCCAGTCGATCCTGGTCCAGCAGGCCGCCACGGCCAATCAGCTGAAAATCCTCACCGGCGGCGAACCACCAGCGCTTTACGATGCCCGCGGATCAACCTCCATGCTAGCGAAGCCGCGCCCGCTTAGTCAGGCTTGAGCCTGTTAATGAGCACGCTCTATCAAGACGCGTCACATGCTGGCAGTATGCTAGCAAGTCGCAGTCAAATTTTGTCTGGAGAATGATGAACCGTGTTCAATGCCTTAAACGCGGAAGATGCTCCGCAGCCACCCAAGGTGCTATCCACGCCGATGGAGATCGCCGGTAACCTGCGGCAGCTGCAAGAGAGCCATGACCCGCTGATCATCACGTTCCACGAACGCAGCCAGCGCTTCCAGAGCTATCTGGTGGATGTCGATCGTGACGGCAACAGCATTGCCCTGGACGAAATGGTGCCTCGCGACGGCGAACGCTATCTGCTGGCCGGTGAGCCATTTCGCGTTGAAGGCTTCCACGACGGCGTGCGCATTGCGTGGGAAAGCAACGGTCCGCTGACCATCGATGAATCCGGTGATCGCTGCTACCGTGGCACCCTCCCCGATGAAGTGGTCTACCACCAGCGCCGCAATGCCTTCCGGGCTGCGTTGAAGCTGGCGCAACTGGTCGATGTCGAGCTGGGCGGTGAAAAGCTCAAGTTCCCGATCAGAGGCAAGCTGCTGGACATCTCGGCCACTGGCTGCAAGCTGCGCTTTGAAGGTGACATTACCGCCAGGCTGCAGCTGGGCCAGGTCTACGACCGCTTTATCGCCAATCTGCCGTTCGGCAGCATGACAGCCCCGGTGGAACTGCGTTACCTGCACTTCGAAGAAAGAATCTCCACCACCTTCGCCGGCATCCGCTTCCACAACATGAGCGGACTGGTACAGCGTCAGGTCGAGCGATTCGTCTATCAGCTCCAGCGTGAAGCACGCCGCTTCGATAAAGACGACATCTGATACAACGCTTCAACAAAAAACGGGCAGTCCCTTGCGGTGACTGCCCGTTTTTTTATGCGCTGGCTTTAAGGCCTGGCTTCGGTAAAGCTTTGCTCGCGACCTGCATCCGGGTCTTCTGGCGGTGGATCGGTTTCGGGATCCGGCTCGGGTTCAGGCGCAGGTTCTGGGTTGATCGGGTTCTGCATCTGGTCCTGCACCACCTGTTCATCGACCCGCGGGTCAAGGCACGCCACCAGCGGTGAACTCGACATGCTGTCCGGCATGGCCACGTGATGCAGCGGCGCATCTTCGACCTGATGCAGGTTGGTAACCGCTTTCGGGCGGATGCGCCACACCAGCACCAACGCGAAGAAACTGAAGAAGGCATACAGCATGTGGCTGCCAAACAGCTTCATCAGCACACCGGCCACCAACGGCCCGATACTGGCGCCAACGCCGTAGGTCACCAGCAACATTGCGGTCAGGGACACGCGACGATCACCTTCGACGTGGTCATTGGAGAACGCCACTGCCAGCGGATACAGGCAGAACATCACCAGCGAACAGAAGAATCCGGCGACAAACAAAACCTCCAGCGGTACCTGCTGCATGATTGCCAGTGGCAACGCGGTCAGGGCCAGGACCACCGCAAAACAGCGGATCAACAGCGCCCGGTCATAACGGTCGGACAGCCAGCCCAGTGGCCACTGCACCAGCAGTCCGGCAAAAATGCAGCTACCCATGAACAGACCGACCTGCTCTGTGGACAACCCTTGCTGCGAGGCATACAGCGGCGCCAGACCGTAGAAGGAGCCAATGATCAGCCCCGCCCCCAGCACCGTGCTCAATGACTGCGGCACCCGTTTGATGAAGAACCGCGGCTCCATTGGCGCGGGATGCAGCGGTGCCGGGTGAATACGACGTGTGAGGGCCACCGGCACCAGGCACAGCGCGAAGCACAGGGCGACCAGCATCAGCAGTTCCAGGCCCAAGGCCGGGTGCATGACCAGAATCAGCTGACCGAGTACCAACCCCAGGTACGAGGCGATCATGTAGCCGCTGAACACCGTGCCGCGCTGCGACGCTTCGGCCTGCTCATTGAGCCAGCTTTCGATGACCATGTACTGGCACATCATGCCGAGACCGACGATCACCCGCAGGAATATCCAGGCCGGCAGCCAGTCGACCAGGCCGTGGCCGAGCACGGCCGCGCCGACGATCCCGGCGCAGGCTGAATAGGCGCGAATGTGCCCGACCCGGGCGATCAGTCGGTGACCGATCTTGCCGCCCAGTACCAGGCCGAAATAGTTGGCCGCCATCAACGCACCGACCCACAGGCTGTCGACGTTATCCGCCGCCAGGCGCAAGCCCAGGTACGTACTCAGCAAGCCTGAGCCGATCAACATCATCAGCGAGGCAAAATAAAGCGCTCGAAAAGGTTTCCAGATTTGGCGCATCGGCGTTCCGAGCGGCTCCTTGCGGTGAGAAACGGGCTATCCGAAAAGATAGCCCGAAGACGACAGGTCGTCAGGCCTGGGCGGCCAGGACACGGCGCTCCCAGGGAGTAATTTCATCAAAGAAGCTGGTCAACTCCATGGTCTTCGAAGCGACGTAGCCTTCGATGAACTCCTTGCCAAACAGTTCCTTCGCCAATTGGCTACGTTTCAGACGCTCAAGAGCGGCGTGCAAGGTACACGGCAACGAAAGATTATCCGGGACGTCGAACTCACCCTGGATCGCCTCGCTCGGCTCCAGTTGGTTTTCGATGCCATGCAAACCGGCGGCAAGGCTGGCGGCGATCGCCAGGTACGGATTTGCGTCGGCCCCCGGCAAGCGGTTCTCGACCCGACGAGCGGCCGGTGAACTGGCCGGAATGCGCAACCCGGCGGCCCGATTATCGTGGGACCAGCAGGCATTATTCGGCGAGGCAAACGGATGGCACAAGCGCTGATAGGAATTCACGTTCGGCGCAAACAGCGCGGTGAAATCCGCCATGCCGGCCTGCTGGCCACCAATGAAATGCCGGAAGGTCGCCGTCGGCTGCCCGGCCTCGTCGCTGAACACGTTACGCCCGCTGCCGATCTCGACGATGCTCTGGTGAATGTGCATCGAACTGCCCGGCGTGTGGGCCAGCGGCTTGGCCATGCAGACCACGGTCAGGCCGTGCTTGAGCGCGACCTCTTTAAGCAGATGCTTGAACAGGAACGTCTGGTCGGCCAGCAGCAATGGATCGCCGTGCAGCAAGTTGATCTCGAACTGGCTGACGCCCATCTCGTGCATGAAGGTGTCGCGTGGCAAGCCCAGGGCTGCCATGCAGGCGTAGACCTCAGTGAAGAACGGCCGCAAGCCGTTATTGGAACTGACACTGAACGCCGAATGCCCTTCCTCACGCCGACCGTCCAGGCCCAGCGGCGGCTGGAACGGTTGCGTCGGGTCGGGATTGGGCGCGAACACGAAGAATTCCAGCTCGGTCGCCACCACCGGCGCCAGGCCCAGGGCTGCGTAACGCGCGATGACCGCCTTGAGTTGACCACGGGTCGACAGCTTCGAGCTCTCGCCGGTTAGTTCATCGGCGTCGCAAATGGCTAATGCCCGCGGCTGATCGCTCCAGGGCAAGCGGTGGATGTGCCCCGGGTCAGGCACCAGCGCCAGGTCGCCATCATCGCTGCCGTAAAAACGTGCCGGCGGATATCCGCCCATGATGCATTGCAGCAGCACACCCCGCGCCATCTGCAAACGCCGTCCTTCGACAAACCCCTCGGCGGTCATTACCTTGCCACGAGGCACGCCGTTCAAATCCGGCGTTACACATTCAATCTCATCAATGCCCGTCAATCGCTGTGCGAGTGAACGCTGGCCATCGGTTGTCATGACGCAATCCTTTGTAATTGTGCGAGCCGCGAACGGCGACCCGTACAAAATAGGCTCCACCTGTTCGGAATATCAAGCAGCGCACACAAAGAAATCACGGCCCTGCGTAGGGTAATGCTGATCAATTAAGCAATTTCCGCGGCAACGCAATTTTTGTAGCAGCTGGCGAAGCCTGCGTCCGGCTGCGCAGCAGTCGTAAGATCAGTCGATGCGGTGTTTCAGGAAAACCGCACACTCAGGTTTTACGACTGCTGCGCAGCCGAACGCAGGCTTCGCCAGCTGCTACCTATCACGTTGCGGCTTAACTGACTGACATTACCCACGTATGGGTGTGTTTATCAGGGCAGATAGAGGCTGAACACACCGCCGCCTAACGGGCCGCCGTTGCTGATTTTAGTGCGCCCACCCACGCCATTGCGCTGGTGCAGCGCGGCGATCCGTCCGGCGAAGTACAGGCCCAGACCGGTGCTGCTACTGCTGTAGTTAATACCCTGCACGTAGTCCGCCTGAAGCTCGATCATCTGGGCTGGATAACCGTCGCCATCGTCGTTGATGGTCAGCACCAGTTGACCGTCCTCATCGCTGACGCTGATCAGCAGCGTCTCGCGGGCGTAACGAATGGCGTTGGTGATGGTGTTGGCCAGCACCGAGGCAACCAGCTCCCGGTCGAAGAAACCCAGGGGGCTCAACGGGTCGACTTCATAGGTCGCGACAATGCCGCGACTGGCGAACACTTCTTGATGACAGGCCAACTGCGCTTCGAGGAAGTCATCCAGATCATGGTAGGCCGGCTGCAACGGCATCTGATTGACGCCCAGTTTGTACAGCCCCAGCAACTGCACGAGCATGCCGTTGAGGTGAGCGAACTCGTACTCGATGACACCCTGCTCCGGGCTGTGCCGTTCGGGATCAGGCAAGCGCGCCAGCCAATGGCTGTGGGCCTGCATCAGCATGGCCAAGGAGTTCTTCATGTCATGCACGGTGGAGGCAATCACCGTGGAAAAATCCAGTGCAGAGTTGTCTTGGCTCATCCGCTGAACGCCTTGATTTTCAGTTTCTGGTAGCGCGGATAACGCGCGTCGGTGTCGGGCATCATGCCGACCAGTTTCAGGCAGGCCCGGCATTCATCCAGTTCGGCCGACGGCACGCTGGTGTCCGTGCCGTGCAGCAACGACTGCGCCATGTTCAGCGCGATACTGATGTTCTTCGGTTGCATGTGCAGGGCCTTGCGAAACACCGCCCGGGCTTCCGCCAGGTTGCCGGTCTTGTACACCTGCACGCCTTGACGGTTGAGTTCGGAGGCCGCGTTGCTCTGGCTGAGAATCGTCGGGTCATCGGTCAGCTTGGCGATGCCTTGCATCACCACCGGATCGTCACCGTAGATTTCCGCACAGTTTTTCAGCATCGACGCGCCGGCGCTCGCCTGGCCAAGCATTTGCAGCTGCTTGGCCACCAACAGCGCCGCTTCGGCGCTCATGAACTGCTCCATGCCATCGAGGCGCATCATCGCCTGCTCGGTGAGCTTCTCGGCGGTTTCGGCGTCGTTGAGCAACAGGCTGGTGGCTTTCATCAGTCGCGCACGGATCTGCAGGCCGGGATCGCTAGGATTCTCCTTGGCCACCAGACTGAGGGTCGTGTTGATTTCCAGTCGGGTGCGGGTATCCAGACCTTTCTCGCTGCCTTTGCTGATCAAGGCGTGGGCCAGACCCAGGTTGCTTTCGGCATCCTTGAAGCGCGATTGAGCGCCTTGGGACACGGCTTGGCGATAAGCCTTGGAGGCCGTGTCGAAATCTTCGTTGGCCATCGCCAGTTTGCCCAGCAGCGCTTGCCGGCGCACGGCCAGCGGCGACAGGCGAATCGCCTCTTCCAAAACTTTCTGCGCGCCCTTGTTATCCCCTTCGACCACCAGCACGTCAGCCATGCCGTCATACAGCGCCGGCATCATCGGAAACACTTTCAGGGCTTTTTCGTAGATGCCTTTGGCCTGGCTGACCTGGCCGCGCTTGAACAGCAACTTGCCCAGCCCGGCAAACGCCCACGGCAAGGGGCGATCGGCAATGATGCTGTCGTAGAGGCGTTCCAGCGCTTCGTTCTGATTCAGGTCGCGCAAGGCGTCCGCGCGATAACGCAGGCACAGCGGCGAATAACGGATGTCCTTCTTGCACAGCTCGATGCAGGCATTGAGCACTTCGAGCGGCTTGCCACGATCGAGCGCTTGCAGGATCGGCTTGAGCAAATTCTTGCGTTGTTCCAGACGCTCCAGGCGCTGGGCCAGGCCGGAACGGTTGAACGGTTTGGTCAAGTAAGCGTCAGGCTCGTGTTCCAGCGCGCTGAGCACCATGGCCTGGCTGGTTTCGGCGGTGACCATGACGAACACACTTTCATGGCTGATCAGCTTCTCGATCATCAAGTCTTCGAGGACTTGCTGACCGTTCTTCTTGCCGTCCCCGAGGTGGAAATCCTGCAGGATGAAATCGTAGGCCTTCTGCGAACACATGCGCAGCGCCTGCTCTCCGGTATCCGCGGTGTCGACATCCTTGACCCCCAGTTCACGCAGCATGGACCTGACGGAACTGCGGAAATCCGAGAAATCATCGACGATCAGAAAACTCTTTTGGTGATACGACAGCATCGAAGATTTCCAGGCAATTTGAGAAGAAGACCATGACCGTTCGGGTTATCGGCCAGGAGTGCCATTCCCTTGAGAAATCCCGCCTTTCAAGTGTCTCTAAATATTTGAAGGTGTTATTCAGAAACGGGATTATCCTGCTTCATTGGAGCGGTTATCTCCTCTTGAACTCAACTCCCCCCCGTCGCCGATAAGGTTGAAGTCATGACCACCACTCCTCCACCGTCGGCCATGGATCCTGAGCGAAAGGCCCAGAGCCCCAGCACCCTGGACTTCCCGGTGGTCGGCATTGGCGCGTCGGCGGGTGGACTGCAAGCCATCAAACTGTTTTTCGAAAACATGCCGCACGACAACGGCATGGCCTTCGTGATCATTCTTCACCTGTCGCCCGATCATCAGAGCCTCGCTGACAAAATCATCCAGGAATCGACCGGAATGCCGGTCCTGCAAGTCACCGAGACGGTGCGGATCGAGAAAAACCACGTCTACGTCATTTCACCGGCCAAGCGGCTGACGATGAGTGACGTGCTTGAGGTCAGGAGCAACGACCCACGCGAGGAGCGACACGCCTCGATCGATCTGTTCTTCCGCGACCTGGCCGAAGTCCACCGTGAACGCGCCTACTGCCTGGTGCTGTCGGGCAGCGGTTCCGATGGCGCGGTCGGCTTGTCGCGCATCAAGGAACACGGTGGCATTACCGTGGCCCAGGCGCCGGAAGATGCCGAGTTCGACGGCATGCCCCGCGCCGCCATCGAGACCGGCAATGTCGATCTGGTGTTGCCGGTAGTGGAAATGCCGCAAAAGCTGCTGGATCTGTGGCAAAACTCGCAGGGAATCAGCCTGCCCACCGCCAACGACCCGGAACTGCAAACCTTCGCTTCCGTGTCCGAGCGTGACGCAGCGCTCGCCGATCAGATGCTCCACGACATCCTGATCCAGCTGCGTACAGGCACCGGTCATGATTTCAAGCACTACAAACGCGCGACCGTGTTGCGGCGGATCGAGCGCCGGATGCAGGTCACGGCCCAGCCCGACCTGGGCGCCTATTTCCGCTACCTGCAAAACAACCCCGAAGAAACCAAAGCCCTGCTGGGCGACATGTTGATTGGCGTGACCAATTTCTTCCGCGACCGCGAGGCGTTCGAAGCCCTGGAACGGGACGTGCTGCCGCAACTGGTCAGTGCCGCCGTGTCAGCGCAGCCCGAGAAAGAAGAAATCCGCGTCTGGTCGGCCGGCTGTTCCACGGGCGAAGAAGCCTACAGCCTGGCGATGCTGCTCAACGATCAGTTGCAACTGGACACCAGCAAAGCCTCGTTGCAACTGTTCGCCACCGACATCGACGAACGCGCCATCAGCATCGGCCGAGCCGGTCTGTACCCGCAAGCGATCGTGACCGATGTGCCGCCGACGCGCCTGCGGCATTACTTCGTCAAGGAGGACGACCATTACCGGATTCGCAAGGAGATCCGCGAAAAGGTCCTGTTTGCCAAACACAGCCTGTTATCCGACCCGCCCTTCTCGCAGATTGATCTGATCGTTTGCCGCAACCTGCTGATCTACCTGGATCGCGAAGTGCAGCGTGAAATCCTGCAGATGTTCCACTTCGCGCTGCGCCCGGGCGGCTTCCTGTTCCTGGGGTCTTCCGAGAGCGCGGACGCTTGCCACGAGCTGTTCGTCCCGGTGGACAAGCGTAACCGGATCTTCCGCGCCAAGACCGGCACTGCCAACAGCCGACGCACCCCGACCATGCCGCGCGGTGGCTACGTGCGCACCAATGTTTCCTGCGAGGCACCGCAAAGCGCGGTGCAGCGCAAGCTATCCTTTGGTGACATCCATCAGCGCGCCCTCGAACGCGCCGCGCCACCGAGCATGATTGTCGATGCCAACGCCGACATCCTGCACATGAGCGAAAGCGCTGGGCGTTTCCTGCGGCATGTGGGTGGAGAGTTGTCGCGTAACCTGCTGACGCTGATCCTTCCCGAGTTGCGCCTGGAAATCCGCACCACACTGTTTCAGGTCCAGCAGAGCGGTTGGGTAGTGAAATCCCGCGCGGTGCCGATCACCCGTGACAGCCAACGTTACAAGGTCGACCTGATCGCCCAGCCTTATAAGGACGATGAGTCGGAAGGCGAGTTCGTCCTGGTGATTTTCGAAGAGGCCGAAGTCGATCCTTCCGAACAGGCCGCCACCACCCTGCTGCAAACCGAAAGCCAGGTGCTGTCCAACCTTGAACGCGAACTGCAACGCACCAAGTTGCACTTGCAGGACACCATAGAACAATCGGAAGTCTCCAGCGAAGAGCTCAAGGCTTCCAACGAAGAGATGCAGGCGATCAACGAAGAACTGCGCTCGGCCACCGAAGAGTTGGAAACCAACAAGGAAGAACTGCAATCGATCAACGAAGAGTTGTTGACGGTCAACTACGAGCTGAAAACCAACGTTGAAGAAACCGACAAGATCAACGACTACCTGACCAACCTGATTGCCTCGACCGACATTGCCACGGTGTTCGTCGACCGCAGCATGCGGATCAAATGGTTCACCCCGCGTGCCACGGACATCTTCAGCATGTTGCCAGTGGATACCGGCCGCTCGTTGCTCGACATCACCCATCGCTTGCACTACGAAGACCTGGTGGGCGACGCAGCATTGGTGTTCGAGTCATTGAACATGATCGAGCGTGAGGTCAGCAGCACCGACAACCGCTGGTACATCGCCCGCCTGCAGCCCTACCGCTCCAGCGAAGATCATATCGACGGCACCGTGCTGACCTTCATCGACATCACCAAACGCCGGGCAGCCGAAGAAGAACTGCGCCTGGGCGAAGAGCGCATGCGCCTGGTGGCTGAAAGCACCCGCGATTACGCGATCATCACCCTCGACGAACAAGGGGTGATCACCAGTTGGAACAAGGGCGCCGAGCTGATTTTCGGCTACAGCAAAAGCGAGGCCGAAGGCGCTTACTACGACTTCATCTTCTCCGTCGAAGACCGCGCCAGCGGCGTGCCTGAAAACGAACTGCTGACGGTTCGCACCCACGGTCGCAGCGAAGACGAACGCTGGCACCTGCGCAAGGATGGCAGCCGGTTCTATTGCAGCGGCGAGGTGACCCTGCTCAGCGGCGACAACCTGCAAGGCTACGTGAAGATCGCCCGGGACCTGACCGGGCACAAACGTCAGCATGAAGAACATAGCCAGGAGCTGGCCGAATGAGTCAGCGCAAATAGGCGCGTTGCACACAGACGCGCCGATCAATCGCCTGCCGCAGTCGCTCCTTGTGGTCCGCCCAGACGGTGGGATCGACTTTGGTGGCGCGCATCAGCTCAAGCATCGCCGACTTGGCAGCCAGGTATTCCGACCAGGCGTCTTCGGATCGAATTTTCAATCGCTCCCGATCCGTCATTTCCATCCGCCGCAGCGCCAGCGTCGGCTCATCGGTGATCACCGTCGCCAACGTAAACTGCACCCGATGCGGCGCGACAAACGCCTGAGTGTCCGCCACCAGTTCTCTTGCCCGTTGAGCGCCCCACTGCAACGCTACGCAGTAATATTCGCCCACTGTCCTTTCGTGAAACTCCTCGCAAATCGCCCAGCCACTGTCAGCGTAAATACCAATGAATACCTGGGTCATGCCCTCATGACTGATCCGCGCCTGCACTTCGACCTGCACACCGTCGCTGAGCACTTCCTCATGGACGTGGAGAGGTAGCCGAGTGTTGGTCCATAACCAGAAATGTGCACCTCTGCGTCGCATCGCTTCGCTCCCTGAGTGGTACGAGGAGTAAGGCACAGCAATGCCGGACTTGCCATGTAGGTCGTCGGGTTGACCGGGCAAAAAAAGCCCCGCTGGAGGATTTCTCCGGCGGGGCTTTTTCGACAGCACGATGCTGAAAAATCAGATGGTGTCCCAGGGCAAGTTCGAACTGCCAACCTCCGAAGACAGTCCTCGGGGGACTGCGGAACGCCAGTTTGAGGTTGACGCTTTTGGCGAAGGCTTTTTCCGAAGCTGTCTGCATTTTGGTTTCATGGAGGAGCCCGACGTACCCATGGCCAAGCAGGAGGTCAAGCTCCTGCTCGCTCGCAATAACGATGATGGACGAATTTTGGCAACGCTATTTGGATGTTATCTCTATATCGGGCATTAGCGTTCCCAACCAAGCCACTAGCCCCACAATCAAAACCGCTGTCGATAACTCGACCAACACGCTGCGCCTTAACGCATTAGCCGCCACTCGATATTCCCCCTCCCGCAACGACCGCTCCAAAAGCGGGCCAAGGTGAAATCGGTTCAGTGCGGCCAGCACCAGCATCCCGGCAAACAACACCACTTTGATGATCAGCAAAGTCCCGTAGGTGCTTAGAAGCACGGCATCGAGTTTTGGGCCCACGATGAACAGGTAGTTCACGATTCCTGTGACCGTGATGACGACTACGATCAAAGCGCCCACCGATTCGAATCGGTTGACGGCCCGGGCCAGCAAACTGATGCTCTCTTCGGTTTGCAGCGTGTCGAGCATTGTCATTCTGGCAAAAGCGACTAATGCACCAAGCCAGGCGCCTGCCGCCAGCAGGTGCAATATGTCCATCGCAAAATGCCAATAACGACGACTGCCTTCATCCATCGCCCCGTGACCGCTCCAGGCGAGACTGGCCAGGGCGATTCCGCCGGCAATAGCTGCGACAAACAAGCTAACGCCAGGCGCACGTTGGTTGAGTATCACCGCTAAACCGCCAACAACTAACGCGATGATTCGCACGATCCAGGCCAACCCTACGTCCGTCTCAAATACCATCATTTCAATATGCGGACGCAGCTCAGCGAAGTTCGACTCCCCACTCATAGCACTCGCCATCATTACCATGCTGGCGACAGACACCAGCACACCCAGCGCCGTCGTCCCCGCCAACATAGACCGAAACGGCAACACGGCACCCGACACTCGCTCTCGTCCCTTCAGGCTGTACAACCCGAAAAGCGCCACGCCAAAGAGCAGCATCAAATCCAGGTACAAGCCGAAGCGCAGGCCAATGCTGGCCCAATCGCTCATCAGTTACTTCACTTTGAACGAAACGTTGCCGGTGATCGGATGAGTGTCCGATGACACCGCGCGCCATTCGACTTTATAGCTACCCGCGGGCAATGGAGAGAGCGGCGTGATAACCATGGTTTTCGGGTCGCTGCCGCCAGAGACTTTGGCCTTCATGGGCATCGGGGAGTGGGCCATACCGGGCATTTCGGTCATGACCAGTTTCGCGCCAGAGAACTGGGTCATGAGGTTTTCGGAAAAGTGCAGTTCGATCTTGCCGGGGGCCGCGCCGACCGCGCCTTCCTCCGGGGTAGAGGAGAGCAATTTCGGGTGCGCTTGAGCGAATGTGCTCATAAGCAGCCCACCAGAAAGTGCGATGGCAACAGCGGCGGTTTTGATCAATTGCATACAAGGCCTCTCACCGCTTAAAGCGGTATTTTTTTGATTATTAAGTTGACGCGTTCTAGAACCACAGCCGAACACCAAGGACGAGACGTGCTTCACTGCGATCCTCGCCGTCGTCCTCGGCATAATCGGCTGTTTTGCCGTAGGTGCGGTTCCAGGTCACTCCGATGTACGGCGCAAACTCCCCGCGGATTTCATAACGCAGGCGCAGGCCCGCTTCAGTGTTAGACAGGCCAGAACCGATGCCTCGTTGCGGGTCGTTTTTGCTGTAAAAATTAAGTTCGCCGGTTGGCTGCAAAATGAGTCGGTTGGTCAGCAGGATGTCGTAATCGCCTTCAAGTCGCGCGGCGGTTTGGCCACCTTCACCGAAGAACGCCGTGGCTTCGGCTTCGAAGTTGTACAGCGCCATGCCTTGCACGCCGAACGCCGCCCAGGTTTGCGGGTCGCCGGGTTTGAAATCCTGCCGAACGCCGGTTACCACGTCCCACCACGGGGAGATGGCGTGGCCCCACAGTGCCTGGACTTCCGCATCTTCAGTCTTGCCGTTGGTACGTTCGCCTTCGGAGCGCAGCCACAGGCGGTCGATATCGCCACCGATCCAGCCTGAGATATCCCAGGCCAGGGTGCTGCCGTCGTCGGCGTCCTGCCATTCAAGTTTGTCAGCGAGGAAGTACGTATTGAGCGCGGAGTCGTGCACGTTATGCCCACCCGGGCTGACAAACACGGCGGCGCGATCGGCATCGGTCAATGCCGGAATCGGCGTGCGGCTTTCGGTAGGCGCGGCAGGCTGCATTTGGCCGTCGTCCATGCTTTGCATCTGGCTGTGGTCCATGCCCTGCATCTGGCTATGATCCATGTTCTGCATGTGGTCAGTGGCGGCCATTGCCGAAGAAAGTGTCAGGCTCGCGGTCACGAGCGCCAAAGAAATCGGAGTGATCCTGATCATGGGTAGCGCCTCATTCTTCCACGCGAACTTCACGGAACATGCCCATTTCCATGTGGTACAGGAGGTGGCAGTGATAGGCCCAGCGACCGAGCGCGTCGGCGGTCACCCGATAACTGCGTCGTGAGCCTGGCGGCATGTCGATGGTGTGTTTGCGCACCATGAACTGGCCGTTCTCGTCTTCGAGATCGCTCCACATGCCGTGCAGATGGATCGGATGGGTCATCATCGTGTCGTTGACCAGCACCACCCGAACCCGCTCGCCATACTTGAGGCGCACAGGTTCGGCGTCGGAGAACTTCACGCCGTTGAACGACCAGGCAAATTTTTCCATGTGACCGGTGAGGTGGAGTTCGATAGTACGGCTGGGCTCGCGGCCGTCCGGGTCTGCGAAGGTGCTGCGCAAGTCGGAATAGGTCAGGACGCGACGACCGTTGTCACGCAGGCCGAGGCCAGGGTCATCAAGCTTGGGTGAGGTGGTCATGGCTTGCATGTCCACCAGCGAATTGTTGCTTTCCGTCGCGGGGTGGGACTGCATTTCGCCCATTCCAGCCATACCGCTGTGATCCATGCCGGACATGCTGTCCATGCCTTGCATTGAGCTGTGGTCCATACCCGTCATCTGGCTGTGATCCATGCCCGCCATGTCGCCGCCCATACCGCCGTGATCCATACCGCCCATACCCATGTCATTCATGGTCACCAGCGGCCTCGGGTCCAGTGGTGGTATCGGTGCGGACACACCCGTCTTCACCGCCAGCGTGCCACGGGCATAGCCAGTGCGATCCATCGACTGGGCAAACAAGGTGTAGGCATCCTGGGTCGGCTCGACGATCACATCGAATGTCTCCGCCACCGCGATGCGAAACTCGTCGATGCTCACCGGTTTGACGTGCAGACCGTCCGCAGCGACTACCGTCATTTTCAGACCGGGGATGCGTACGTCGAAGTAGGTCATGGCGGAGCCGTTGATAAAGCGCAGGCGCAGTTTCTCGCCAGGCCGGAATACCCCCGTCCAGTTCATGTCAGGCGACTGGCCGTTCATCAAGTAGGTGTAAGTCGCGCCGCTGACGTCGGCCAGGTCCGTGGGATTCATCTTCATTTCAGCCCACATCTTTCGATCTGCGACCGTGGAGCCCCAACCTTTTTCACTGACGTCGTGGATGAAGTCGCCCACGGTGCGCTTGTTGTAGTTGTAGTAATCCGACTGTTTTTTCAACGTCTTCATCAGGCCGACCGCGTCTTCGTCGGTCCAGTCGGTCAGCATCACCACGTAATCTCGGTCGTACTGGAACGGCTCCGGCTCCTTGGCATCGATCACCAATGGACCGTAAACGCCGGACTGTTCCTGAAACCCCGAATGACTGTGATACCAGTAAGTGCCGTTCTGCCGAACCTTGAATTGATAGACATATATCCCGCCCGGTTCAATGCCATGAAAGCTCAGGCCCGGCACACCGTCCATGTTGGCCGGCAGCAGAATGCCGTGCCAGTGGATGGAAGTATCAGCGTTGAGTTTGTTCCTCACCCGCAACGTGACCGTGTCGCCTTCGCGCCAGCGCAGCAGGGGGCCGGGAATGCCGCCGTTGATGGTCATCGCGGTGCGCGGGTTGCCGGTGATGTTGACCGGGGTTTCACCGATGATCAGGTCGAAATCAGTACCGGCCAGGACATTCGCCTCGCCGGGACTGGTGATCGCCCAGACAGGTGTGCGCCATAGCCCGAGGCCGCCGAGAATCCCGGCGGCGGCGAGTCCCTTCACAAAGGTTCGTCTTGATGTTTCAGGTTGCATGGCGCTTTGTTCCCAGTCAGTCGGATGACAGAGCAAACAGGAGATACTGCCAAGTTCGATGAAGAGGGTAATGGGTGCAACCTTTCAGAAGGCTGAGCCAAAGATTACAGTTTTGTCAGCTACACCCGCAGCTCTGGCTGTGACCCACTCGAATGCTGGCTTGCGCATTCCTGGTTTCTGAGTGAGCATGCGCATCAATATAGGGTAGGGGGGTATGGTATGTCGCATGTTCATGGGCAAAAAGACGACTTGTTGAAACGTGTCCGACGTATCGCTGGACAAGTTCAGGCCATAGAGCGAGCGCTGGAGTCGGACGCGGACTGCGCCAAAACGCTGCATCTTGTCGCGGCCACACGCGGGGCAATGAACGGCCTGATGGATGAAATCATCGAAGCTCACGCGCACGCTCACGTCGCTAACCCGGAATTGAGCGATAAAGAGCGCGCTAAAGGTGTCGAAGAGTTGCTTGAAGCCATCCGTCGTTACTCGAAGTAGACCCTGTCATGCCAAATTTTGCAGAACTGCTTCAACAGGGTGGCACCCACGCGTGGCTCTACTTCCCGAGCGCGATACTGCTAGGTGCGTTGCACGGGCTTGAGCCCGGCCATTCAAAGACCATGATGGCAGCGTTCATCGTCGCCATTCGTGGATCGGTGAAACAAGCGGTGCTGCTGGGCTTGGCCGCAACGCTCTCGCACACGGCAGTGGTGTGGTTGGTTGCCATTGGTGGCATGTATTTGGGCAAAGGTCTCGACGCTCAAACTACTGAGCCGTACTTCCAGCTGGCGTCCTCCGCGCTGATCATTCTGATTGCGATCTGGATGCTGTGGCGTACCTGGCGCGGCGAACAGATCTTCAAGTTCGAGCAAGGTGATGATCACCACCACGGCGACCATGACCATGATCATCACGATGAGACTCAGCACATTGATACGGGCCACGGGCGGCTCGAACTGTCGATTTTCGAACAGGGAATGCCCCCACGCTGGCGCATGAAGGCATTGAGTGGACATGCCTGGTCAGCGGCAGAGGTTCGACTGACGACTACACGCTCAAATGGCAGCATTCAAGCGTTCTCGTTCGTCGAGCGCGAAGGTTTCCTGGAATCGACCGTCGACATTCCTGAGCCTCATGAGTTTAGTGCTCGTTTGAGTCTTGGGCATGCGGGCCATTCCCATGATTACGATTTGGATTATCAGGAGCACGGACACAGTCACGAGCACTCCGAGCTTGAAGGTCTGGAACTGTCGATTGACGGTTATCAGGATGCGCATGAGCGTGCCCATGCCAACGATATCCGCAAGCGCTTCACCAATCGTGAGGTCACCACTGGCCAGATCATCATGTTCGGTTTGACCGGGGGGCTGATTCCTTGCCCTGCGGCTATCACCGTTCTGCTGCTCTGCCTTCAGGTCAAGGAAGTCGCCTTGGGAGGCGTGCTGGTCCTGTGTTTCAGCCTTGGTTTGGCGCTTACATTGGTATCCGTCGGTGCGGCGGCGGCCATTGGCGCTAAACAAGCTTCCAATCGCTGGCCTTGGCTTGGCGCAGTTGCGCGTCGCGCACCTTATCTGTCCAGCGTGCTGATCATCGGTGTCGGACTTTACGTGGGGGTTCACGGCTGGATTGGTTTGAGTGCTGCCTAGTCTGGAATCAGACTCGTAGGTTGTTTCAACTTTTTGCCGGTAATGCTGGCTTAAATCAGGTTCCTTGATATCGCCTGAGTTAGGCCTTTCGGCAAATTGTTTATGCCGTGCGTCCAATTGTAAGAGCCAAATGCCCAACAGCGACAAGCGCAAAGCGCGCGTCGAGGTCGCCGATGCGGCCGTTGATCGCGCTGCTGCGGAGCGTCGAGCCGAACGATCAGAGAACCAATCAAAGAAATCGCTAACTCATTGATTTAAATGGTGTCCCAGGGCAGGTTCGAACTGCCAACCTTCCCCTTAGGAGGGGGATGCTCTATCCAATTGAGCTACTGAGACACAAATCGCCCGCAGGGAATGCGGTGCGATGGACGGCGTGCATGTTAACGGTCAGGCCTGCTTTTGTCATGTCGTCCGTAGGGCTTTTTAAGTGTAGGCAGACGCCCTTAGTCTCCGTGGCTTAATTTACCGTGCAAATTGCATCCTCTCAAAATGCCAGCATTGCAATTTGCAACGACAGCCTCTTTGAATAATAAGTTAACTCTTTGTTTTTAAACGATTTAATAGCCGCTAGACTCTTGGCACGCGGACTGCTTTAGCTGTTCTCACGAACAACCGAGGTCAGCCTCATGAACAGCGTCCTTTTACTCTCGAATGCGATCGCCCTTACCGTTCTGCTGGGCTCTCATTTTGCCCCCGAGAACGACGCTGTGCAGGTTACGCAACGGATGCCCCATTACCTCCAGCTGCAAAAAGCACCGCAATTGGCCGTCGTGAGCGATCAGCGCAGCTTTGCTGGCCAGGACGTGAGCCAGGAAAATCAACCGCGGGTGTCGCAGTCTTCGGAACGCTTGGTATTTTGACTCACCCTATCAGGAGCACAGCATGTCCAAATCAGCCGCAGGTTTTTTGATCCTTGCCTTACTGAGCGGCATTGTTCATTTGTCATGGGTCCCGGATACGGTCGCCACCCTGCCCCTGATTGCCTGCGGCGTTTTCGGCGCGCTGTTCGTGCTGGCGCTGATTGTCGGGCGCAAAATCAAGTTCGATCCGGTTTTACGCTGAGCTTCAGCCAATTCAGAAGATGGTCAACGGTGACAGCAAGTTCGCCAGAGTTGTCGAGTTGATGGATTTGCTTGTCACCGAAGGAGTCGTCAGCCGTAAATAGCCCGTTACGGCGCAATCTCGTTTCAATTTCCTCAACGCTCTCACGGCCACGGCGCAGCAGCCGCTCGCGCAACACTTCATCCTTGACCGTCAACAGCACCGGCAGCAGCGTGGGATAGCGTTTCAGCGCCTGCGCAAGGTGGCCGCGAGAGCCGTTGACCAACACATGACGGCCGTCCTTCAGCCAATGGTCGATCTGGACCGGTATACCGTAATCCAGGCCATTAGCGTGCCACGACATAGCGAAGTCACCCTTATCTCGGCGTTGCGCGAACTCCTCGCGGGAGACTCCGATCGCGTCTTCGCCCACGGATTCGGCCGATCGCGTGATGACACGTTGCACAACTTCGCCATTCATCGAGCGTAATGGTTGTCGAGCCGCTTCGATGAGGCTGTCCTTGCCGGATCCTGACGGTCCCATCAAGTAAATCAACCTGCCATCCATCCTGAATCGTCCCCCATTGCGGGTCTCCCCCTAGTAAATCGGCCATTTGCCACTATCCTGTATAAGGTGAGGAACAAAGATCGAATCCGCATAGAATGCACCTTCAGGCGTCTACGGGCATCACCTGACGGACAGAGAACGCGGTCAGCGATACGGACGTGTGGCAAAGATTTCAAACCAGTCCGCATTTCTGAAAAGGGTGCTGGCATAAAGCCTTTACCCGGCTCAATATTTGTCACAGAATTGACGCCAATGATCTGGCTGCTTTGAGGCATGATGCGAGCCTCT
Source organism: Pseudomonas sp. RT6P73 (assembly GCF_054897715.1). Taxonomy (NCBI): domain Bacteria; kingdom Pseudomonadati; phylum Pseudomonadota; class Gammaproteobacteria; order Pseudomonadales; family Pseudomonadaceae; genus Pseudomonas; species Pseudomonas sp. RT6P73. The sequence continues at coordinate 4,202,657 of NZ_JBUBUV010000002.1, forward strand.
ATCAATTCAGGTTGAACATTTGGCCAGAAAGCTTGTCGTATCAGACATCCTGCGGCCAATCCCGAGAACCGCTCCCCTGAACTAACCGGTTAAATATATGCGCCCATTGAAACAGGCAATTTATTCCAGCCGTACGGCTGACAAGTTCGTCGTACGTCTGCCAGACGGAATGCGTGAACGCATTGCCGAGGTGGCTCGCAATCATCATCGCAGCATGAACTCCGAAATCATTGCGCGCCTTGAGCAGAGTCTTATTCAGGAAGGTGCACTGGGCGAAGAATTGAGCATGCGCCTGGACAGCCCGGAGCTGTCATTGCACGAACGTGAACTGCTGCAACGCTTCCGCCAACTCTCTCACCGTCAGCAAAATGCACTTGTTTCGCTGATTGCCCATGACGCCGAAATGGCTGCAGACGCTTCCTGATTCAACCCGAACGCTCAAGCCAGCATAATCGCTGGCTTTTTTTTGCCTGAAATTTGCCAATAAAAAACCCGCCGGGTGGGCGGGCTGATTGCACTTGTAGGAGCCACTTGCCGGCGAAGGCGTCCTTGAGATCGCCTTCGCCGGCAAGCCTGGCTCCTACAGTGATGTTTTTACCAATCGATTAGCGGGTTTCAGTTGGAAATCAGAGCAGGAAGATCGTCGCCAGCCCGAGGAAGATGAAGAACCCGCCGCTGTCCGTCATGGCGGTGATCATCACACTGGCACCCATCGCAGGATCGCGCCCAAGCCGCGCCAGGGTCATTGGAATCAAAACCCCCATCAGCGCCGCAAGCAACAGGTTGAGCGTCATGGCGGCGGTCATCACCACGCCCAGTGACCAGCTGCCATAAAGCAGATAGGCCACGACGCCAATCACGCCGCCCCAGACCAGACCATTGATCAAACCGACGGCCAGTTCTTTGCGCATCAGACGTGACGTATTGCCGGTGCTTACCTGGTCCAGCGCCATGGCGCGAACGATCATGGTGATGGTCTGGTTACCGGAGTTGCCACCGATACCGGCCACGATCGGCATCAATGCCGCCAGCGCAACCAGTTTTTCGATGGAGCCTTCGAACAGGCCGATCACCCGGGATGCGATGAACGCGGTGATCAGGTTGACCGCCAGCCAGGCCCAACGGTTACGCAGGGATTTCCAGACGGAAGCGAAAATGTCTTCTTCTTCGCGCAGACCCGCCATGTTGAGAACTTCGTTCTCGCTCTCTTCACGGATCAGGTCGACCATTTCATCGATGGTCAGACGGCCGATCAACTTGCCGTTTTTGTCGACCACAGGCGCCGAGATCAAGTCGTAACGTTCGAAGGCCTGAGCGGCGTCGTAGGCGTCCTCGTCCGGGTGAAAACTCACCGGGTCGCTGGCCATGACTTCCGAGACCTGTTTTTCCGGGTCGTTGACCAGCAAACGCTTGATCGGCAGTACGCCCTTGAGCACGCCGTCGTAGTCGACCACAAACAGTTTGTCGGTGTGGCCCGGCAGCTCCTTGAGACGACGCAGGTAACGCAGAACAACTTCGAGACTGACATCCTCGCGGATGGTCACCATCTCGAAGTCCATCAACGCACCGACCTGCTCCTCGTCATAGGACAACGCGGAGCGGACGCGCTCACGCTGTTGACCATCGAGGGTTTCCATCAGCTCGTGGACGACGTCTCGCGGCAGCTCGGAAGCCAGGTCAGCAAGTTCGTCGGCGTCCATGTCCTTGGCCGCAGCCAGGAGCTCATGATCGTCCATGTCGGCGATCAGGGTTTCACGAACCGAGTCGGATACTTCGAGGAGGATGTCGCCGTCGCGATCAGCCTTGACCAATTGCCAGAGCGTCAGACGATCGTCCAGCGGCAAGGCTTCAAGGATGTAGGCAACGTCGGCGGAGTGCAGATCATCAAGCTTGCGTTGCAGCTCGACGAGGTTTTGCCGGTGAACCAGGTTCTCGACCCGTTCGTGATGCGGACCTTCCTGGCGATGAGTCAGGTCTTCGACCACCCGCTGGCGTTGCAGCAGCTCAACGACTTGAGCGAGGCGGTCCTGCAAGCTTTCCTGCGTTTTCTTTACTTCAACTTCAGACATAGGCGAACTCCACTCCCAGCAGCGGGGCACGCCGGAAGGATCAATCAGTCAATTCATGATTGGAAAAACGGGATACTGAGTAACTACTGGGTAAGTCCATGGAGGTATTCCACAAGCCCCGGCGGGGCTGACGGGCGCAATGATACACCGCCCAACGGTTTTAAACGTTAAAAAATCGTGGCTGAAACAAGCGGTTGCAAGACAAAGCTGAGTGCAGTCCTGATCTCTCCAACTGCGACGACTCATTCTGAAAAGAAAACACAACCCCGTCGAAAAATGTAGCGGCTACCCTGACATGGACCGTCATGGAGGACGTTTGATGCCATCGATTACTGTTTATTTTTTACTGCTTGCCCTGCTCTGCCTTTCACCCCGGCTGCATGCAGCCACCATTCACCGCTGCGAAGCACCCGACGGTCGCCTCACCTTCACTACGCTGAGTTGCACGGACGGTGAGAGCCTCTCTCTTCAGGATGTGCGCACCTTCATGCCCGGCAACCCTATAGCGCTCATGCCAGAGGCTGATGCCCGGGAGACTCCCGCAACGAAAACCAGGAGGAATGAACCAACCGTTGTCGGCCAGCCTGAGGACAAGTGTGGAAACCTGATGACCGCCAAGGAACGTCGCGAAGCAATCATCAATCAACGGATAGTCGCCGGCATGACACAACAGGACGTCGAGAGCGCTCTGGGCAAACCGGACAAGATCAGTATCAGGAATTCTGCAACGAGCTACCGGTACGACATCAAGCGAGGTCGTAGCGCACACGTCGAGTTCGATGAGAAAGGATGTACCAAGGGAAAAGCCAAATCCCGGACGGCAAAAAGCCCGCGTTAAACGCGGGCTTTTTGGTGTTTGGTGCACTCGACAGGATTCGAACCTGTGACCGCTCGGTTCGTAGCCGAGTACTCTATCCAGCTGAGCTACGAGTGCATTTGTGTTTTTATACCAGATCACAACTGGTTGAAGCCAAGTCATTCACATTACTGCAAACAACTCTTAAATGGTGCACTCGACAGGATTCGAACCTGTGACCGCTCGGTTCGTAGCCGAGTACTCTATCCAGCTGAGCTACGAGTGCATTTGTTGCCGCGCATTATAGGCCGTCTAATCTCTATGTAAAGCACTTTTTCTAGTAATTTCAAACACTTACCGAAAAAGCCAGATTACAACGTACTACGCAAATAATGGCGGAGAACGGGGGATTCGAACCCCCGACACCCTTTTGAGGTGTACTCCCTTAGCAGGGGAGCGCCTTCGGCCACTCGGCCAGCTCTCCGCAACACGGGGCGTATATTAACCAGCTTCTTCCCCGTTTGCAAACATAAAAAACGATAAAAATTAATGGCTTGGTTCGTCGTCCTTCTCTTTCTTGATCCGCAAGTAGATTTCCTCACGGTGAACCGCAACCTCTTTAGGTGCGTTTACGCCAATACGCACTTGATTTCCTTTGACGCCGAGCACGGTCACGGTGATTTCGCCATCACCAATAATCAGGCTTTCTGCGCACCGACGAGTCAGAATCAGCATACCTTTCTCCTCACGCATTTCATTTCAGGGACAACAGTCTGCAAAAAAAAGGCACTCGACCTACAACCGGAACGATCGCAGCCCTACATGCCTGAGTATTGACCAGCGCGAGCAAAAGAACAGTTCCTGGGTCGCGCTATTCAAAAAAGACAAAGGGCGCGGTCAGACCGCGCCCTTTGGCAAACGCATCACTCGCCTGTGCGGGCCGGTGCGTCCAGTTCGAAAGCCGTGTGCAGAGCGCGCACAGCCAGCTCCAGATACTTCTCTTCGATCACAACGGAGACTTTGATTTCCGACGTCGAGATCATCTGGATGTTGATGCTTTCTTTCGCCAGGGATTCGAACATGCGGCTGGCCACGCCTGCGTGGGAACGCATGCCGACGCCGACGATCGAGACCTTGGCGATCTTGATGTCACCCACCACTTCACGGGCACCGATCTCGCGAGCGGTGTTCTCCAGCACGGTTTGTGCGGCCTGGAAGTCATTGCGGTGCACGGTGAAGGTGAAGTCGGTGGTGTTATCGTGCGCAACGTTCTGCACGATCATGTCGACTTCGATGTTCGCGGCACTGATCGGGCCGAGAATCTTGAATGCAACGCCCGGGGTGTCTGGCACGCCACGGATGGTCAGCTTGGCTTCATCGCGATTGAAAGCGATGCCGGAAATGATCGGCTGTTCCATGGTTTCCTCTTCATCAATAGTAATGAGGGTGCCCGGACCCTCCTTGAAGCTGTGCAGTACGCGCAGCGGAACGTTGTACTTGCCGGCGAATTCCACCGCACGGATCTGCAACACCTTGGAACCTAGGCTGGCCATTTCCAGCATCTCTTCAAAGGTAATCTTGTCCAGGCGCTGGGCCACGGACACAACACGCGGGTCGGTGGTGTAGACGCCATCGACATCGGTGTAGATCTGGCATTCATCAGCCTTCAAGGCCGCAGCCAGCGCCACGCCGGTGGTGTCGGAACCGCCACGACCGAGGGTGGTGATGTTGCCGTGCTCGTCGACGCCCTGGAACCCGGCGACAACGACCACGCGACCTGCCTTCAGATCACCGCGAATCTTCTGGTCATCAATCTGCAAGATACGCGCTTTATTGTGCGCGCTGTCCGTCAGAATCCGCACCTGGTTACCGGTGTACGACACCGCTGGCACGCCGCGCTTGATCAGCGCCATGGCCAACAGTGCAATCGTCACCTGCTCGCCTGTGGAAACGATCACATCCAGCTCACGCGGAACCGGTTGGCCGTCGCCACTGATTTGCTTGGCCAGATCGATCAGACGGTTGGTTTCGCCGCTCATTGCAGACAGGACAACCACCAGGTCGTCGCCGGCATCGCGGAATTTCTTAACCTTGTCGGCGACCTGCTCGATTCTCTCGACAGTGCCGACTGAGGTGCCTCCAAATTTCTGTACGATCAAAGCCATTTCAAAGCCGCCTCTGCCCATGAAGGGCGCCCAAATAATCACTCAAACAGCGTTCTGGCCCGCCACTAGACTGCGGGCCGGACACTCTGCCTTATAGACCCTGCTCTACAAATGGAACAGTCAGGGCCAGTGCCGCATCCAGTGCGCCAGCGTCAGTACCACCGCCTTGCGCCATGTCTGGACGACCACCGCCCTTCCCGCCCACTGCCGCAGCGGCTTGCTTCATCAAATCACCGGCTTTGAGTTGGCCAGTCAGGTCTTTGGTTACGCCTGCAACCAGAACGACCTTTTCCTCATGGACACTGCCGAGCAGGATCACTGCGCGGCCGAGTTTGTTTTTCAGCTGATCGACCAGCGCCAGCAGCGCCTTCCCGTCCTGACCGTCCAGACGCACGGCCAGCACTTTCACGCCTTTGACGTCCAGGGCGGAAGCCGACAGATCGTCGCCCGCCGCGCTGGCAGCCTTGGCCTGCAACTGCTCGAGTTGCTTCTCCAACAGACGATTGCGCTCCAGCACAGCCGACAGCTTGTCGATCAGGTTGTCGCGGCTGCCCTTGACCAGGTTGGCCGCTTCCTTGAGTTGTTCTTCTGCAGCGTTCAAGTAAGCCAGTGCCGCGGCACCGGTGACTGCCTCGATACGACGCACACCAGAGGCTACACCGCCTTCGCTGATGATTTTCAGCAGGCCGATGTCGCCGGTACGGTTGGCGTGGATGCCACCGCACAGCTCGACGGAGAAATCACCGCCCATGCTCAGCACGCGCACGTTGTCGCCGTACTTCTCGCCAAACAGCGCCATGGCGCCTTTTTGCTTGGCGGTTTCGATGTCGGTTTCTTCGGTTTCAACGGCGGAGTTCTTGCGAATCTCGGCGTTGACGATGTCTTCCAGGGCTTTCAGTTGCTCAGGCTTGATGGCTTCGAAGTGGCTGAAGTCAAAGCGCAGGCGCTGACTGTCGACCAATGAGCCTTTCTGCTGAACGTGATCGCCCAGCACCTGACGCAACGCGGCGTGCAGCAAGTGAGTTGCCGAGTGGTTCAGCGAGGTCGCATGGCGCACGTCGGCTTCAACGTGGGTTTCAACCGGCGAGCCGATGGTCAGGCTACCCAATGCCAACACGCCGTGGTGCAGGAACGCGCCGCCGGTCTTGGTGGTGTCACGCACGTCGAAACGGCCATTGCTCGATTGCAGATAACCGCAATCGCCGATCTGTCCGCCGGATTCAGCGTAGAACGGCGTCTGATCGAGAACGACCACGCCTTCTTCGCCTTCATTCAGTACGTCGACCGACTGGCCTTCTTTATAGATAGCGACAACTTTCGCCGAACCGCTGGTGGCCTTGTAGCCGGTGAACTCGGTGGCCACGTCAACCTTGACCAGCGTGTTGTAGTCCAGACCGAACGAGCTGGCCGAACGCGCACGAACACGCTGGGCTTCCATCTCACGCTCGAAACCGGCTTCGTCGACGGTCAGGCTGCGCTCGCGGGCGATGTCCGCTGTCAGGTCCATCGGGAAACCGTAGGTGTCGTAGAGTTTGAACACCACGTCGCCCGGCACCACGGTGCCTTTGAGTTCCAGCAGGTCCTGCTCGAGAATCTTCAGGCCGTGCTCCAAAGTCTTGGAGAACTGCTCTTCTTCGGCCTTGAGCACGCGCTCGATGTTGCTCTGCTGCTTTTTCAGTTCCGGGAACGCTTCGCCCATCTCGGCGACCAGTGCCGCGACGATTTTGTAGAAGAAGCTGCCGGTTGCGCCCAGCTTGTTGCCGTGGCGGCACGCGCGACGAATGATCCGGCGCAGCACGTAGCCACGGCCTTCGTTGGACGGCAGCACGCCGTCAGCAATCAGGAAACCGCACGAACGGATGTGGTCGGACACAACTTTCAGCGAAGACTGATCGCCATTTTCGCAGCCGATTGCCTCGGCCGATGCGCTCAGCAGGTTCTTGAACAGGTCGATGTCATAGTTGGAGTTGACGTGCTGCATCACCGCACTGATCCGCTCCAGGCCCATCCCGGTATCCACCGACGGCGCTGGCAACGGATGCAACACGCCATCGGCGGTGCGGTTGAACTGCATGAACACGTTGTTCCAGATCTCGATATAACGGTCGCCGTCTTCTTCCGGCGAGCCCGGTGGGCCGCCCCAGATATGGTCGCCGTGATCGTAGAAAATCTCGGTGCATGGGCCGCATGGGCCGGTATCGCCCATGGTCCAGAAGTTGTCGGACGCGTATGGCGCGCCTTTGTTGTCGCCGATGCGGATCATGCGCTCGGCTGGCACACCGATTTGCTGGGTCCAGATGTCATACGCTTCGTCGTCGGAGGCGTAGACAGTGACCCAGAGTTTTTCCTTCGGCAGTTTCAGAACGCCGGTCAGGAAGGTCCAGGCGAAGGTAATCGCGTCGTGCTTGAAATAGTCACCGAAGCTGAAGTTACCGAGCATTTCAAAGAAGGTGTGGTGACGAGCGGTATAACCGACGTTTTCCAGGTCACTGTTCTTGCCACCGGCGCGCACGCATTTCTGACTGCTTGTCGCACGGGTGTACGCACGTTTTTCCTGGCCCAGGAAGCAGTCCTTGAACTGGTTCATCCCCGCGTTAGTGAACAGCAGGGTTGGGTCGTTGCCCGGAATCAAAGAGCTGGAGGCTACACGGGTGTGGCCTTGCTCTTCGAAGAAGCGAAGGAAGGCTTCACGGATTTCTGCGCTTTTCATTAGGTTCTTCCACGGAGGCTGCGGCCAAAGGCCTGTGCGAAACGTCAACAGACGAAGCGACGGCAAAGGGCCGCATTATATCGGCCCAGCGCGCGGGGTACAGCGTGTTTATACGATAGAAACGGTCAATTGGACGGCTAACGCTGTCAGTTGCGTGAAAACTCGACGAATGCCGCGATCACTTGCTCGATTTGAGCGCGGCTGACGTCCATGTGCGTGACCATTCGCAGACGTCCGGCAGCGCTCAGCTTAATGCCGCGCTCGGCCGCAAAGGCCTTGATCGCCTCGGCCTTGTCGCCCATTTGCACATACACCATGTTGGTCTGCACCGGCTCGACGTCGTAGCCGGCCTTTTGCAGTCCGTCGGCCAGAAATTGCGCATTGGCGTGATCGTCGGCCAAACGCTGAACGTTGTTATCCAGCGCATAGAGCCCCGCCGCCGCTAAAAGACCTGCCTGACGCATGCCGCCACCGACCATCTTGCGCAGACGACGCGCCTTGCCGATCAACGCCTCCGAGCCACACAACACCGAACCGATCGGCGCGCCCAGGCCTTTGGACAGGCAGACCGAGACCGAATCGAAGTGCTGAGTGATCTCGCGGGCATCAACACCCAACTTGACGGCCGCGTTGTAGAGCCGCGCGCCGTCCAGGTGCAGGGCCAGCCCATGCTCACGGGTGAAGCTGCGCGCCCGGGCGAGATACTCCAGCGGCAGGACTTTGCCTTGCATGGTGTTTTCCAGCGCCAGCAACCGCGTACGGGCGAAATGGAAGTCGTCAGGTTTGATCGCGGCGTCAACCTGTGCCAGGTCCAGCGAGCCGTCGGCCTGCACTTCCAGTGGCTGCGGCTGGATCGAACCGAGCACCGCCGCGCCACCACCTTCGTATTTATAGGTGTGCGCCTGCTGGCCGACGATGTATTCCTCACCGCGCTCGCAATGAGCCATCAGGCCCAGCAGGTTGCTCATGGTGCCTGTCGGCACAAACAACGCAGCGGCAAAACCCAGCCGTGTTGCCAGTTCGGCTTCCAGACGATTGACCGTCGGATCCTCGCCATAGACGTCGTCACCGGTGGCCGCACTGGCCATCGCGTCGAGCATCCCGGCGGTCGGTTGGGTAACGGTGTCGCTGCGAAGATCGATAACGCTCATGAATCTGGCCTCGGTAAGCAGGGAAAATCCCTTTCAGTCAGGAATTACTGCGGTCATGACGACGAATAATCAACCCCGGACGAAGGAAAAGACTCGTCAAGCGAGCGAAAAAGTCGATAGCAATCATCAGATAGCAGCAATGCACGGCTCGGAAATATGTGTTAAAAACGCTTCGCCGCCAAACATTCTGGCGGCAAAACGTTCTCAGGGCGGGGTGCAACTCCCCACCGGCGGTAATTGCGCGCAATGCGCATAGCCCGCGAGCGCTTGGTGACAGTACGGCTTCGGCGGTGTCTGGCGGCAAGGTCAGCAGACCCGGTGTGATCCCGGGGCCGACGGTCATAGTCCGGATGAAGAGAGAACGGGATTGGCGCCAAAGGGCCGTCCGCGGGCATTCGTGCGAGCGTGCGTACCCTTAAATCCCATTCGATTCATATGCCCTGTTTTTTTCATAAACAGGAGTCAGAACATGCAACCCACCGCAATCGATAGCAAAAGCAAACACCATCAGGGCGAGCGCGTTGCGTTCATCCAGGCCTGCTGGCACAAGGAAATCGTTGATCAGAGCCGTAAAGGCTTTGTCGCCGAGATGATTGCTCAGGGTTATCAGGAATCCGACATCGATTTCTTCGAAGTCGGCGGCGCCTTTGAAATTCCTCTGCACGCCAAACTGCTGGCCAAGTCCGGTCGCTATGCCGGCATCGTCGCGGCAGCCCTAGTGGTGGACGGCGGGATCTACCGTCACGAATTCGTCGCCCAGTCCGTGGTCAGTGGCCTGATGCAGGTTCAATTGGAAACCGAAGTGCCGGTGTTCTCGGTGTCCCTGACCCCGCACCACTTCCATGCCGGCGAAGAGCATCAGAAGTTCTTCTTCGAGCATTTCGTGCACAAAGGTCAGGAAGCGGCGAAGACCTGTGCGGATACGCTGCAGAAGGTTCGTGCACTGCGCCGCACCGAGCCGCGTGCCTTAGCCGTCTAAACACCGGACATAACTGTGGGAGCTAGCCTGCTGGCGATAGCGGAGTATCAGTCGACACCTAGGGTGACTGACACATCGCAATCGCTAGCAGGCTAGCTCCCACATTGGTATGCGGTGAATTCAGGCGAGGTTTTCGTCGGTGGTCGGCACGATCAGGATGCCGGCACGCAGGCCATTCTTCACCTTGGGGTTCGGGAAGATGATCCGGGCGCCCTTCTCTTCGATGACCCAACGGGTCTGGGCGATGTCTTCGGCCAGCACGTAACCCACGTCCAATTCCGAAAAATTCTCGATGTCCGCCGGCAGGTTCAGGCGGAAGCTATCGCTGTGCTTAATGATTTCCCGCGCCACGCTAAACAACTGCAAACCGTCCAGGCCTTCGTCGGTCACCGTTGGTTCGTTGCCCTCGATGATCTGTTTGAGGCGGGTTTCAAGCAGCGAGACGTTAACCCCATCGTTTTGCCCAAACGGCCGCGCCTTGCCCAGTTCAAGGGTGAAAGACTCGGCGCCCAGCTTGTCGTAGGTGTAGGAGCTGAAAACGATGGACGGCTTGTTCTGCAACAGCACCGCTTCCATGCCGGCAGCACGCAAACGGGCCAGTTCCAGGCGTGAATGCTGGCGCCCTTCTTTCCAGGGATACAACGCAAACTGCTCGATTTTCGAGCCACGAATCGCGGTGTGCAGGTCGTAGTGCAGGCGGCCTCGGTCAGGCAGGCTGAAGAAACTCGCCGCCAGTCGCTCAAGCTCACAAGCACGCAGGGATTCCGAGCCACTGGTTTGTTCGTGACGGCCGTTGAACAGCCGATTGACGTCCTGCTCGATGAAGCGCTCGCCTTTGCGTATCGCTTCCGGGTTACCGAACAGGAACAAAATACGTGCGCGCGGCTTCAAGTCGCCGCGGGCAATGTCATGCAACAGGCGATCGAGCAGCTCGATCGGCGCTGTTTCGTTGCCATGGATACCGGCTGATAGCAGCAGGTCCAGGCCGTTGTCACGAGCTTCAGGTGGCCGGACTTCCAGCGCACCTTCGCTCAACCAGCGCATGCGCACGCCTTCGACAGTCAGTTGAGTCTTCTCCGCCGGTTCGCGGCCGGCGAGGGTCAGTTCAAGCAGTTTGCCGAGGGCGAGCATAGAGCGGTTTCCTTAGTGGTCGTGTGCGCAATCCGGGCCGTGCACGTGGTCTTCGTCGCCGACTTCAGCCGGTTCCATTTCCAGTTGCAGACTTACCAGATTAGTCGCCAATGGGCGCAGCAGCAGGTTTGCGTATTCAGCGTCACCTTCTTCAACGTCCACGCCGATCAGCAGCTGGCCGCGGCCGTCCTGCTGGATCCACAGCTCTTTGCCTTGCCACATGACCGCGACGCGGGTGCAGGAGGTTTCCAGTTGCGTGCCGTCGGTGTCTTCAAGGATCAGCTGCAGGGTATCGCTCATGTTTTTTACGCTCTCGACGTTCAATTGATCTGGAATGGATAAACCGCACCCAGTTTAAGGATTTGCGTCAGTTCATCCAGTGCCGTCCGGCACTCAAGCAGCAATTGCGGGTCCGCAAGATCGTTTTCGGTCATGCGGTCGCGGTAGTGCTTGTCGACCCATTCGGTCAACGTGCCGTACAACGGAGCCGTCATGATAACCCCTGGGTTGACCGCCGCCAGTTCGGTTTCATTCAGTGCGACACGCAACCGCAGGCAAGCCGGGCCACCGCCGTTTTGCATGCTTTGTTTCAGATCGAAGACTTTCACTTCGCGGATCAGGCCGCCGGAGCTGGTCAGGCCTTGCAGGTATTGCCAGACGCGCTCGTTGCCACGGCACTCTTCCGGCACGATCAACAGCATCGAACCGTCAGGACGCGTCAGCAACTGGCTATTGAACAGATAGGAACGAACAGCGTCTTCGACGGTTACGGCGGAACGCGGTACGCAGACCGACTGGAATTTCCCACCGACTTTTGCGAGTTTGCCCTGCAGTTCAGCGAGCATCTTGTCGGTGTCGAGGAACGCGTCCTCGTGATAGAACAGCACCTCGCCGTTACCCACCGCGATCACGTCGTTATGGAACACGCCCTGATCGATCACCGAAGGGTTCTGCTGGGCGTAGACCACGCCGTCATCGCTCAAGCCGTGCAGGCGAGCAACGGCTTGCGAGGCTTCGAGGGTCTGGCGCGCCGGGTACTTCTGAGGCGCCGGGTAGCGGGTGTCGAACGCACTGCGACCGAACACGAAGAACTCGACGCCGGCTTCACCGTACTCACGGCAGAAACGGGTGTGGTTGGCGGCGCCTTCATCGCCGAACTGTGCCACTGCCGGCAAAGCGGCGTGGTGAGCGAAGTGCTTCTGGTCAGCGAACATCGCCCCCAGCACGCGGCTGGTGGTCGGGTGTTCGATGCTGCGGTGGTATTTGCAGTTGAGGTTAGCGGCGGTGAAATGCACGCGACCATCGGCAGTGTCGGCACTCGGGCTGACCGTGGCGGCGTTGGCCACCCACATGCTCGACGCCGAGCAACTGGCGACCAGCAATGGCATCGCGTCTTTGGCGGCTTGTTCGATCACTTGCGCGTCGGTGCCACTGAAACCCAGGCGGCGCAGGGCGGCGACGTCGGGACGTTCCTGGGGTGCCAGAATGCCTTGCTGAAAGCCCATTTCCATCAGCGCTTTCATTTTCGCCAGGCCTTGCAGCGCGGCTTCCTTCGGGTTCGAAGACTGCTGGCTGTTGCTCTGGGACGCGACGTTGCCGTAGGACAAACCGCCGTAGTTATGGGTCGGCCCCACTAGACCGTCAAAATTGACTTCATAGGATTTCATCAGCGAGGCTCCACGAGAATCTGTTGTTATGGCTTCAGTAACTATTCAGTAAGACCGCGTCGCGGCCATCGCGGGCAAGCCCGCTCCCACAGGTTCAGCAGTGTTCACAGATTTTGTGTTCGACGCTGACCTTGTGGGAGCGGGCTTGCCCGCGATTGGCCGTTACGCCATCTTCACGCCGGGCGTAAGGGCTGCCGGCAACACCAGGCTCGGCGTTTCCAGCGAGGCCACCGGGTACGCGCAGTAATCGGCGGCGTAGAAGGCGCTGGCGCGATGGTTGCCCGAGGCGCCGACGCCGCCGAATGGCGCGCTGCTCGCGGCACCGGTCAGCTGTTTGTTCCAGTTGACGATGCCGGCACGGCTTTCCAGCCAGAACTGCTGATAACGCGCTTCGGAATCCGACAGCAGGCCGGCCGCGAGGCCATAGTCGGTGTCGTTGGCTTCAGCGATCGCTGCTTCAAAATCAGCGTAGCGGATCACTTGCAGCAGCGGACCGAACAGCTCTTCGTCAGGACGATCGGCGACTGCCGTCACGTCCAGAATGCCCGGGGTCAGCAACGCGGCTTGTGCCTGAGGCTGAGTCATTTCCAGCAGCGCCACGGCGCCATTGGCCAGCAGATGTTCTTGCGCATCCATCAGCGCTTTTGCCGCGCCGAGGGAAATCACCGAGCCCATGAACGGCGCCGGTTGTTGATCAAACGCACCGACTTCAATCGTCGCACTGACTGCCACCAGACGCGCCAGCAGCGTGTCGCCCCAGGCGCCCTGCGGCACCAGCAAGCGACGGGCACAAGTGCAACGTTGGCCGGCGGAAATGAATGCCGACTGGATGATGGTGTAAACGGCAGCATCGAGGTCTGCGACCTGATCAACCACCAGCGGGTTGTTACCGCCCATCTCCAGCGCGAGGATCTTGTCCGGACGACCGGCGAATTGCTGGTGCAGGTGATTACCGGTGCGGCTGGAACCGGTGAAGAACAAACCGTCAATGCCCGGGTTCGCCGCCAGGGCGATACCGGTTTCGCGGGCGCCTTGCAGCAGGTTCAGTACGCCTGCCGGCAGTCCGGCTTCGATCCAGCATTTAATCGTCAGCTCGGCGACTTTCGGGGTCAGTTCGCTGGGCTTGAACAGCACGCTGTTACCGGCCAGCAGCGCCGGTACGATGTGACCGTTCGGCAAGTGACCCGGGAAGTTGTAAGGCCCGAACACCGCGACCACGCCATGTGGCTTATGGCGAAGCACGGCGGTGGCGTCGCCCAGTGGGCCACTCTTCTCGCCGGTACGTTCGCGGTAGCTCTGCACCGAGATCGCAATCTTGTTGACCATGCTGGTCACTTCGGTCGCCGCTTCCCACAACGGTTTACCGGTTTCCTCACCAATGGTGCGGGCCAGTTCGTCAGCGTGGTTCTTCAGCGCGACGGCAAAGGCTTCAAGCACAGCAATGCGTTCTTCCAGGGTACGACGGGCCCAGCCCGGGAACGCCTGACGCGCAGCCTGCACGGCCGACTCGACTTGAGCGGTGGTCGCGCCTTCGCCGGTCCACAGCACTTGCTGGGTCACCGGGTTCAGCGACTGGAACGCTTCGCCCTGACCGGCCAGCCATTCACCTGCGATGTATAGCGAATTCATTATTTCGACTCCCTGGCAGCAGACAACGGAACGGCGCGCACTTGATCGCCGGCGTTGAGTTGAAGACGTTTGGCGGTCAGCGGATCGACGACCAACGTGCCGGCGGCGAAGCGTGCGGGTGCGGCAGTGATCCGGCAGTCTTCGCGCTTGCGGTTGTGAATCAGGAACGGCGTGGCGTCATCACCCGGCGTGCCAATGGCCAACACCAGCGCCTGGCTGTCGCGCACGGCGCGGATCTTGCCGGTTTCGCACTCGACCGCAGGGCCGGCGTCGAAGATGTCGACGTAACCTTGATAGCTGAAACCTTCGCTCTTGAGCATGGCCAGCGCCGGCTCGGTGTCCGGGTGGACCTGGCCGATGACGTTGCGCGCGTCTGGCGACAGGAAGCAGGTGTACAGCGGGAATTTCGGCATCAGTTCGGCGATGAACGCCTTGTTGCCCACGCCCGTCAGGTAGTCGGCCTGGCTGAATTCCATCTTGAAGAAGTGACGGCCCAGACTTTCCCAGAAGGGCGAGCGCCCGGCTTCGTCGGAAACGCCGCGCATCTCGGCGATGATCTTATTGCCAAACAGCTGCGAGAACTCGGCGATGAACAGCATCCGCGCCTTCGCCAGCATGCGGCCGTTGAGGCCCGTGCGGTAATCGGCGTGCAGGAACAGCGAGCACAATTCGGAGTTGCCGGTCAGGTCGTTGGCCAGGAACAGCGTCGGGATCTCGCGATAGATGTTCAGCTCTTGCGAGGCGCTGACGGTCAGGCCAACACGGAAGTTGTACCAAGGCTCACGCAGGCCGACGGCGCCGGCAATGGCGGAAATGCCCACCACGCGGCCGTCATCGTCTTCGAGCACGAACAGGTAGTCCGCATCGCCCCGCCCGGCTTCGCCGCGGAAGGTCTTCTCGGCCCAGCCGACCCGATGGGCCAGACGCTCTTCGTTGGCCGGCAAAGTGGTCAGGCCGGTGCCGGTGCTGCGGGCCAGGTCGATCAGAGCGGGTAAATCGCTGCTGCGTACGGGACGAACGATCATGCTATCTCCTCAAACGGGCCGCTGACGCCACCCGTGAAACACTTCTACTTTCCAGGCATTCAAAGCAGTCGTTAAACCGCCACCAGGCGCACGCTGGCACCCTCACCGACGCCCAGGGCTTCGGCCGCTTCAAGATCCAGGGTCACGGGTTTGCCCGGCGCGTAATCGAGCTCGAGCAACACGGCGCGGTAATCCTGCAACTGGGCATTGGCCACCAGGTACTGACGACCGGCGCCTTTGACGGCCTCGCCGATTTTCACCGGTACCACACGGCTCTGGGCGATCGAACGGATCCCCGAGACGCGGGCATGCAACGTCGGGCCACCGTCGAAAATGTCGATGTAGTGATCGGTCTCGAAGCCTTCGCGCATCAGGATGTCGAAGGTGATCTGCGCCCGTGGATGCACCTGGCCCATTGCTTCTTGCGCGGAGTCCGGCAGCAACGGCACGTAAATCGGGTAATGCGGCATCAGCTCAGCGAGGAAGGTCCGGCTCTTCAGGCCGCACAAACGCTCGGCTGCGGCGTAGTTGAGGTCGAAGAAGTTGCGACCGATCGCGTCCCAGAACGGCGAATCGCCATTTTCGTCGCTGTAACCGACGATCTCGGTCACCACGGAATCGGCAAAACGCTCCGGATGGCTGGCGACGAACAGCAGACGACCGCGGGAGTTGAGTTCCGCCCAAGGCGAACCCACCAGCTCGCGCTGCACGTAGAAACTGGTCAGCAAGCTGTTGCCGGTCAGGTCGTGGCACTGCGAGAGCACGTGAATCTTGTTATGAATCTTCAGCTCGCGGGAGGCGTGCACGAAGGTTTCATTACGAAAGCTGTAGAACGGCTCGGAATAACCGGCGGAGGCAACGATGGCTGAGCAACCGACCAATTTGCCGGTGGCCGAGTCTTCAAGGACGAAGAAGTAGCTCTCTTCACCGTTGAAGCTGACTTCAGCGGAAAACGAGGCTTCGCTTGCGGCGATCTTGTCGCTCAGGCGTTCAACGTCATCCGGCAAGGAAGTGACACCAATAGGGCTGTCCGCAGCCAGACGCTGTACCTCGCCCAGATCAGCCATTTGCGCGGGGCGCATCACCAGCATGGTGTCACTCCTTTCTCATACTCTTTTGGGGGAAATAAGCCGAACCCTTGTAGGAGCGAAGCTTGCTCGCGAAGGCGGTGTGTCAGCCGATGATGATGGTGGCTGACACGACCCCTTCGCGGGCAAGCCTCGCTCCTACAGAAAAGCGGGTCCGGCATAGAAATTTGTTCGACGCCTGAAGTGTCAGGCGTCGAAGGGTCTATCAGGCTTGCGTCAGCTTGGCCACGGCGCGCTCGAAACGGTCGAGACCGGCATCGATGTCTGCGTCTTCAACTACCAGGCTTGGCGCGAAACGCACCACGTCCGGGCCGGCTTGCAGAATCATCAAGCCTTCACGCTCGGCGGCGTTGAAGATGTCTTTGGCCTTGCCTTTCCAGGCATCGCTCAGCACACAACCAATCAACAGGCCCATACCGCGGACCTTGGTGAAGATCGCGTATTTCTCGCCAATCTGCTCCAGGCGGGCCTTGAACTTGTCGTGCTTGGCATTGACGCCGGCCAGCACTTCAGGGGTGTTGATCACGTCGATCACGGCTTCAGCGACAGCGCACGCCAGCGGGTTGCCGCCGTAAGTGGTGCCGTGCGTGCCGACGACCAGGTGTTTGGCCAGGTCTTCGGTGGTCAGCATGGCCGCGATCGGGAAACCGCCGCCCAGGCTCTTCGCGCTGGTCAGGATGTCCGGAACCACGCCGTAATGCTGGTAGGCGAACAGATGACCGGTGCGACCCATACCAGTCTGCACTTCGTCGAAGATCAGCAGCGCGTTGTGCGCGGTGCACAGGTCGCGGGCGCCTTGCAGGTACTCAAGTTCGGCCGGGATGACGCCGCTTTCGCCCTGGATCGGCTCCAGGACCACAGCGCAAGTCTTGTCGGAAATGGCGGCTTTCAGAGCGGCCAGATCGTTGTACGGCACGTGGGAGATACCGGTGATCTTCGGACCGAAGCCATCGGAATACTTCGACTGGCCACCGACGTTCACGGTGAAAAGGGTACGACCGTGGAAGCTGTTGAGCGCGGCGATGATTTCGTACTTCTCGCTGCCGAACCGATCGAAACCGACGCGACGGGCCAGCTTGAAGGCGGCCTCGTTGGCTTCGGCGCCGGAGTTGCAGAAGAAAGCGCGCTCGGCAAAGGTGGCGTTGATCAGCTTATGCGCCAAGCGCAGGGCCGGCTCATTGGTGAACACGTTGGACACGTGCCACAGCTTGTTCGCTTGCTCGGTCAAGGCACCGACCAGCGCCGGGTGCGCATGGCCCAATACGTTAACGGCAATCCCGCCGGCGAAGTCGATCAGCTCGCGGCCAGACTGGTCCCAGACACGGGAACCGGCACCACGCACAGGAATGAATGCGGCAGGGGCGTAGTTGGGAACCATTACCTGGTCGAAATCGGCGCGTTCTACCGCAGCGTGCTCAACGGACATCGGAGTCTCCTGATGAGGAACACTCGCCGGAAACTGGCGAGCGATGGGGGGATTGTAAGGACAGTTTTCCGCCCGGCCTTGCCGCCAAGCGACAACTTCTTATAGCGCAAACCCCGGTTTTTCCCGGGTTTACGGCAATGCGACATATAGGGTCGCAAAGGCGCAGTTTAAACCGCCGGCACAGGTTATAGGCAGGCTCGTGGAACGGTGCGGTAAATATGTACCGCACGGAACGAATCATTGTCTGTTTTGCTGGCGACTCATCCAAACGCTAAGGGAATAGCGCATGAGTCGCCTCGAAAACTCTTCTACTGCCGACGGCAGTGAATCTGCCACGCAGCCGGACGATCACTACCATCACCTGTTCAACAATCTGCCGACCTGGGTATTAGAAGCATCGTCCAGCACCCGCAGCGCCCTGAAGAACGCCAGGCTTATAAAGCCGAGCTGGCATGGCACCGCGACACCTTTGCAACATCAGTCGCTGAAAAAGCTCAGCCGGGAACACTGGACCCATCGCAATCGGCTGGATTCAACACTGTCGAAGCTGCAAAGCGCACAAGCCTTTGCCGAACCGCTTCTAAAAGCGGCCCTGAAAACCCGGTTTGATCTGGAACTGGACGTTAAGACCACTTTCCTGCGCCTGTACATTCCTCAAACCGTGCCCTGGTTCGGACTCAAGACAGGCGCTGCGCGCACCTGGACCGTGTCGCTGCTCGACGCCGCCCTGCATAACTTTCAGGAGTCGGAGACAGCGGTTGACGCTTACGAGTCCGCCTCGACCTTCATTACCGAACCGTCGCCCACGGGCCAGTTCGATACGCTGCCGACAGTCAAACAAAAACTTGGCGTCGCGGCCTTTGCGCGGCTGTGCCGGGAACTGGATATCGGTGCCAGGTACAACACGTACCTAAAAGACAATCTGGGGCTGACCAACCCCGTGGCCGGTGCGGTGTTGAAACCGAAGGTGATCAGCTCACACAAGGCCGCACTCAAAGCTGCGCTGCAAATGGCTCAAATCCGCAAGGACATTCCAGAGGATGTTTATCACTCGATCCTGCGCCTTCTGGAAGGACATTCGGGTGCGCGACTGGATGGCCAGCCCCTGTACGGTCATGACCTGACGATAATGTCCTCCTCTCTGACCGGGATCGTGATTTTCGCCGCGAGCCTGGAGCGCGCACGCAAGGGAACACGGATCATTGCCTATATTCCCGACGATCCAGAGCATCCGCTCAAGGAGTACCCGAACACCCTGGCATTCATGACCGAGCTGACCCGCAAGCTGCGCGCGCCTGCTTACCAGACGTTCTTCAGCCGCTTCGTCGAACACAAGGAAAGGGGCCATTTCTTCGCTGATCTCAACCGTCGCCTCCAGAGCGTGACCTGGCATCAACACAAGCGTGGCGACCCACTGCCGAGCTGGCGCGAGACGCCCATCGACCGGCCCAATCTGCGGTTTTCGACGACGCCGTTCAGCGCGAACCTGTGGAATCATCTTTATCAGCGACAACTGAACAAAATCATCAACGATGCCAGCACGCTTGCCGTCTCCACCGCCTCTGCCGACCGAAACGCGCGATGGGCCTTGTGGGATGCCTTCAGCAAAGTGGCTTCAACGCTCCTTGAAATCGCGACGTTCGTTGCATTGCCGTTCGTCCCGTTTCTCGGCGAACTGATGCTGGGCTACATGGCTTACCAGTTACTCGACGAAACCTTCGAAGGCATCGTGGATTTGGCCGAAGGGCTGAAAACAGAAGCGTTCGGACATCTGATGACATTCGTCGAAACAGTGGTTGAGTTGGGTACATTCGCGATAGGCGGCGCTATCGCTGCCGGCGCCTTTAGTCGTCTGCTCTCGCGCGAAGCTGTCGCGCTGGTCGACCCGCTCAAACCCGTCGCAACGCAGGAAGGCAAAACCCGCTACTGGAAGCCGGATCTCACGCCTTACGAACAGGCACAGGCTCTGCCCGAAGGCACAAAACCCGATCAGCATGGCCTCTATCACCACGGGGGCAAGATGTTGCTGCCGCTTGAAGGAAAACTGTATGCCGTGAAATCCGATGGCACTTCGGGCGCGTTTCAGATTGAGCACCCGACCCGTGCCGATGCCTATCAGCCGTCACTGCTGCATAACAACCACGGCGCCTGGCACACCGAGCTGGAGCAACCGCTGAGCTGGGATCGGGAAACGGTCATGCGTCGTCTCGGCCAAAGCGTCGAGTCGTTGAGCGGCGCCGAGCGCGAACAGATCCTGCGGGTCAGCGGTTTCCACGACAATGCCGTGCGCGAAATGCATGTCGAACATTATCGACCGCCTTCGCTGCTGACCGACACGATCAAGCGCTTCAGGATCAATCGGGACATTGAAACCTTTATCGAGCAGATCGGCAGTGATCAACCCGAGCGCTATCGAATGGCCGATGTGAGCCTGCAACATCAACTGCTGAGCGGTTATGACGACTGGCCTGTCGACACACCCATGCCGACACCGCAAGCCCAAACGCCAGCCTTCAGACAACAGACCGCCGAATTCGCCCGAAACCACCAAAAATCGTTGTTCGATATGCGCTATCGCGCAGAGGAAAAAACCGATGATCCGCGGGTTCAGCGACTGCTCGACGACGTGCAGGGGTTACCGACCGATATCGCCCAGGAACTGGTGAGCAATGCGTCCGGCACCGAACTGAAACAGCTGCACAACGGCCGCACACCCCAGCGGCTCAAGGACGCGGCGCTCAAAGCCATGGAGGCCGTGCGCGCAACCCGAGCGTGTGAAGGCTTTTACTCCGAAGCGCTGGACAACACCGACACCCACCGACTGGCCTTGCAAAGCCTGAACTCTCTGCCCGATTTGCCAGCCGAGCTGCGTATCGAAGTGAGGGATTACTCGGCCACGGGAACCTTGAGCGATAGCATTGGCCAACCCGATGCACCGATTGTTAAAACACTGGTTCGCGCTGAAGACGGGACTTACCAGGTTCACTCAGACAATGATTCGACGCCCGGTGATTTTTATCACGCCCTCTTCCAGGCGCTGCCGGATGTACAGCGCAACAAGCTGAACCCTTCGATCGCAGACGCCCGGGCACTTAAACAGCGCATCGCCGAACACGCGCTGGAGCAGCCGGCATTACGCACGCTGTTCGCAAAAAATCCCCGTCGAAAACCATTCTATGACCCCACGACAATGCGCCTGCCCGGAGGCACGGAGGGCTACGGTCAAGCCAACCGTGAGACACCTACGCTCAACGACCGGGTTCGAGAGGTTTACCCCAACCTGCCTCAGGAGGAAATGCAGTCCTTTGTCCAGGCATTGCAACTGCATCCCGATGGCGCTCGCGTAGAACTTTCACGATTGAGCAGGGAGTTGGCCCGACTGCATAAGGATTTGCGCGCCTGGGTCAATGAATCACCGACTGTTCATCCTGAAACCCGGCTCCCGCTCAGCGAGCTGGAACAAACAGCCGAGAGAAACAATCGCCGCTTGCTGGCTCAGGAAATCCAGCGCAGCTGGCGGCGACAGTCCGACCGGGACTTCGACACACCGGATGGGGTCACTCAGTATGTGCTCAGGTTTGCAGAGCCGATCGTTGGTGACTTGCCGTCGTTGAGTGCCGATTTCAGTCATGTGTCGCTGCTGTCCCTGGAAGGCACCCGTAGCGTGCAGGGTATTCCCGCGTTTCTACAGGGCTTCAGTGGCCTGCGCCGCCTGGAATTACGCCGTTTCTCTCTGGCCGCCCTCCCCGATGCCGTCAGCCGAATGCCAGACCTTCACGCCTTGGTGTTAAGCGATTGCGGCATCAAGATCGACGCGGCTACGTGGTCGAAGCTGACGGCAATGAAAAAACTGGCCATGCTGGACCTGTACAAAAACCCGTTTGAAACACTGCCCCGCATCGACACGATGAGCGAACTGGCACACCTGGACCTGAGTGACACTCACCTGACAGAGATTCCGGCCAGCGTTCTGCAACACCCGAAGCTCGAAACCCTCCTGCTGATGAACAACCGCATCAGCGAGTTGCCTGCCGGGTTATTCGAGAGCTCGCTGTACGAAAAGCGCGGCGTACACCTCACGCACAATCCGCTTTCGATCAGGGCACGGGAACTGATCAAGCAACACCACTTCGAAACCGCTTACGACATGGGCGTCTATGCCCCCGAGGCAGATATTGTTCGTGTCAAAGCGTTGTACCCCGGCATGGAAGTCGAACAGGCGAGCGAGTTCGTCTACGAACTACCGGGGACCCTGGAGGTTGGCCGCACCTATCTGACGCGCCTTGAGGAAGAGCTCACCCAACTGAGAAATGATCTGTCTGCCTGGACCGCCGACGTTCCGGACCGACATCCCGATACCGGCGAACCTTTCAACGCCGACCAGCTGTTTGCCGAGCAAGCCAACCGTGACGAATTCAAGCAGGCGCTTGAGAAGTGCTGGCAGCGTGAGTCCGAACTGGATGATTTCAATGAGTCGCTTGAGCCGACTTTCGAGTTCACTGTCCGCCCGGTCATCAATGGAGAACTGCCGGCCCTGAGTGCAGATTTCAGTCATGTTTCCGCACTGGAGGTCCACAGTGCCGATGGCGTAACGCGCCTCGGGCGTTTTCTCGAGTCTTTTCCCAATCTCAAAAGCCTGAGGCTGCGCGGATGTGACCTCGGCAACATTCCCGATTCAGTGTTCAAGATGGGTCGACTCAGATCACTCTCGCTTCCCGACTGTCGCGTCAGTCTGTCAGTAGAGTCGGTAAACGCGTTGACGGGAATGGAACAGATCGACTACCTGGATCTGAGCTTCAACCCGCTCGGGCGCACACCTGATCTGAGTCAGATGCCGGAGCTTGCGTCGGTCCTGCTCAACGACACCGGCATCACTGAAATACCCGATGGTCTACTTCAGCTGACTGACCTGGACTGGGCAGACCTGAGCATGAATGCGATTACCGAGATGCCCAGCGATCTGATGGAACTGCCCGTTGAAACTGCAGAGAACATCACGTTGAGAGGCAACCCGTTTTCCGAGGAAAGTCTGCTGCGGCTGATCAGCTACTTCGAACACACAGGTGCTGACTTTGGCGTGGAAGAGGTAATGAACCGAGGTGAAATGCAGGTTTCCACCTCTGAGGGTTCCGAGATCGACGAGTAGATCAGCCGCGCTCGGACGGCACCGACGACAACTCGAATGGACTGCTGCTGCGCCGCTGGTTGCGATCTTCCCGCGGCGTGGCGCCGAAGAAGTTGCGGTAGGCGCTGGAGAAATGCGGCCCCGAGGAGAAGCCACACGACAGGCCGATCTGGATGATCGACTTGCTGGTTTGCATCAACATCTGCCGGGCCTTGTTCAGGCGCAGTTCCAGGTAGTACTGGCTCGGCACACGGTTGAGGTACTGCTTGAAGATCCGCTCCAGCTGCCGACGGGACACGCACACGTGCTGGGCAATTTCGTCGGTGGTCAGTGGCTCTTCGATGTTGGCTTCCATCAGCAACACCGCCTGGGTGAGCTTCGGATGGCTGGAGCCCAGGCGGTTCTGCAGCGGAATGCGCTGGCGTTCGCCGCCCTCGCGGATGCGCTCGACCACCAATTCTTCCGACACAGCGCCGGCCAGTTCGGCGCCGTGATCACGGGCCAGCACCGCCAGCAACAGATCGAGTACCGACAAGCCGCCACACGCGGTCAGGCGATCGCGATCCCAATCGAACAGATGGCTGGTGGCGATGACTTTGGGGAAACGTTCGGCGAAATCGTCCTGCCAGCGCCAATGCACGGCAGCGCGGTAACCGTCGAGCAAACCCAGTTGCGCCAACGGGTAGACACCGGCGGACAAACCGCCGATCACACAACCGGCGCGCACCAGCTGCTTCAGCGAACTGCTGAGCGGCGGCGCGAGTGTGGTCGGTGGCTCATCGGCGAGCAGGAACAGTTTCTGGAAGTTTTCGAGCTTGCCGGCCCACGGCTCACCCGGCAATTGCCAGGCGCCTTCGGTCGGCGGTTCGGCCTGCAAAAACGACAATTCGTAGACCACGTCCGGATGCACACGCTGGGCAACACGCAAGGCCTCCTCAGCCAGCGCAAGCGTCAGTGCTTTAGTGCTGGGCCAAATCAGGAAACCAATTCGATGGGCAGTCATGGCGGGCAATCCGAAACGAAAACAGTGATGAAGGCATGGGCCAATGCTAGCCCGTAAATGAACGCAAATCTCAAAACCAACGGAGATCCCCTGTAGGAGCGAGGCTTGCCCGCGAAAGCGGTGTATCAGTCAACATCATTGCTGTCTGAACCACCGCTTTCGCGGGCAAGCCTCGCTCCTACAGGGTATCGGGGTCAGCTTCTAGGTTGCGAAGCATGCACTATCCCGGTGCGCAACGGGAGTTCGGTTTACTTCAGGCTGCCCGAGAGGAATTGTTGCAAACGTTCAGACTGTGGATTGACCAGCACTTCACGCGGGTTGCCGCTTTCTTCGACGACGCCTTTGTGCAGGAACACCAGCTGGTTCGACACTTCACGGGCGAAGCCCATTTCGTGGGTTACCACGACCATGGTCCGGCCTTCCAGCGCCAGAGCCTGCATGACTTTCAACACGTCGCCAACCAGTTCCGGGTCGAGTGCCGAGGTCGGTTCGTCGAACAGCATCACCTCAGGCTCCATCGCCAACGCACGGGCAATCGCTACGCGTTGCTGCTCGCCGCCGGACATGTGGCCCGGGTAAGCGTCTTTGCGATGCGCCACGCCAACCTTGTTCAGGTAGTGCTCGGCTTTTTCACGGGCTTCGGCCTTGGACATGCCCAGCACGTGGACCGGCGCTTCCATGATGTTTTCCAGCGCGGTCATGTGCGACCACAGGTTGAAATGCTGGAACACCATCGACAGGCGCGAACGCATGCGTTGCAACTGTTTTGGGTCGGCCGCTTTCATCGCGCCGTCCTTGTTCGCCACCAGTTTCAGCTCTTCGTTGTTGAGCAGGATACGGCCCGCGTGCGGCTGCTCAAGCAGGTTGATACAGCGCAGGAAAGTACTTTTGCCGGAGCCACTGGAGCCGATGATGCTGATCACATCGCCAGCCGCCGCTTTCAGGGACACGCCCTTGAGCACTTCGTGACTGCCATAGCGTTTATGCAGGTCTTGGACTTCAAGTTTGTACATGCGGTCGGTTCTCACAAAAACAGTCAGTCAGTCGTTGAGCAAGCGCCCGTGACGCAGCGCTTCGCGCCCCGCCACCTTGGCCAGCCAGAAACCGGGTTGGGCATAACGCAGCCGTTCAATGGCAAACAGCACCCCGGACGTACCAGCACACACCGTGCTGACCCGATCCGCTAACGGATCGATCACTTCGAAAATCTCGTCGCCGGCTTCGATCCACTCACCGGGTTTACGCAGGAAACTGATCACGCCCGGATGCGGCGCGAACAGCAACTCAGTACCTTCAAACGGCATGCCTTCGCAGGCGTCCTGCGCAGGTTTCGGCCATTCGCCGCTGATCAAGCCTTGCTCGGCGAGGAACGCCAGAATGCCTTCAGCGTAAGCCTCGGCCTCTGCGCGTCCGGTATCGGCCTGACCACCTAATTCAATGGTAGTCGCCAGGCAGGCCAGTGGGATCTGCGCGTCCGGAAACTGACGGGACAGGCGCAGCCACGGCAGCGAACAGGCTTCGTCGAAGGAGCTGCCGCCGGAATCTTCCGCCAGCAGACCCACTTTCACATTCAGGTGCGCAGCGAGCGAACGCCATTGCGGCCAGTGTTGCGGCAAGGCGTACATGTGCAGCGCCGCTTCGGCATCGCAATGCAAATCCAGCACCACATCGGCGGTGCAAGCATGGCTGAGCAAGATGCGCTGCATGCCTTGCAACTGGCTGCTCGCCTCTGGCAATGCGGCCAGGTGAT
Source organism: Pseudomonas sp. RT6P73 (assembly GCF_054897715.1). Taxonomy (NCBI): domain Bacteria; kingdom Pseudomonadati; phylum Pseudomonadota; class Gammaproteobacteria; order Pseudomonadales; family Pseudomonadaceae; genus Pseudomonas; species Pseudomonas sp. RT6P73. The sequence continues at coordinate 4,228,371 of NZ_JBUBUV010000002.1, forward strand.
CGCTCATGGCCTGGCGGATCAAACGGATATTGGCGTGAGGATCATCGCCCAGGTGCCCTTCGAGCTCAGCGGCCACTGGCGCGCTCAGCTCGACGAAGTCCCGGTTGAAATTCTTGCCGCTGCCCGCTTCGAAACGACCTTGATGGCTGCCCTGAAGCAATTGACCCAAGCCCAATGGATTGGCCACCGGCACCAGTTCGATCACACCGTTGAGCAAGCCCTGGGCTTCGAGTTCGGCCAGGCGCTTTTTCAGCTCCCAGGCCGTGCGCATTCCCGGTAATTCATCGGCGTGCAGGCTAGCCTGGATGTAGGCCTTGCGCTCGCCACTCCCGAAGCGGAACACCGAAATCTGGCGTTCGCTGCCCAGGTGGTTCCACGGCAATGAATGATCGATGCGTTCCATATCAGTGCTTCCGCGGGGCCAGGTAGCCCAGCCAGCGGCGCTCGGCCAGTTTGAACAGCTTCACCAGAATGAAGGTCAGGCACAGGTAGAACACACCCGCAGTGATGTACGCTTCGAACGGCAAGTAGAACTGAGCGTTGACCGTGCGCGCGGCGCCGGTGATGTCGATCAGGGTCACGATGGACGCCAGACTGGTGGTCTGCAGCATCATGATCACTTCGTTGCTGTACTGCGGCAGCGCCCGGCGCAGGGCGGACGGCAACAGGATGCGCTTGTACATTTTGTAGCGCGACATGCCCATCGCCTTGGCCGCTTCGATCTCACCGTTCGGCGTGGCGCGCAGGCTGCCGGCGATGATTTCCGCGGTGTAAGCGCTGGTGTTGATGGCGAAGGCCAGGCACGCACAGAACGTCGCGCTGGACAGCCACGGCCACAGGAAGCTTTCACGCACGGCTTCGAATTGCGCCAGACCGTAGTAGATCAAAAACAGCTGCACCAGCATCGGCGTGCCACGAATCACGTAAGTGAAGAGCCAGGCCGACATGTTGACCACGGCATTCTTCGAGACGCGCATCAGCCCCAGTGGCAGGGCCGCCAGCAGGCCGAAAAACAGCGACAGCGCGAGCAATTTGAGGGTAGTCACCAAGCCGCCGAAGTACAGCGGCAAGGCCTCCCAAATGACGTTGTAGTCGAAGATCATAGATCAGCCGCCCTTACGCCTACCGAGTAGCGCTTCTCAAGTTGACGCAGAATCAGCAACGAGACACTGGTGATCACCAGGTACATCGCCGCCACTGCGAGGAAGAAGGTGAAAGGCTCGCGGGTGGCATCTGCCGCCTGCTTGGCCTTGAACATCATGTCTTGCAGACCCACCACCGAAATCAGCGCGGTAGCCTTGGTCAGTACCAGCCAGTTGTTGGTAAAGCCCGGAATCGCCAGACGAATCATCTGCGGCACCAACACCCGGAAGAACACCTGAAAACTGCTCATGCCGTACGCCATGCCAGCTTCTGCCTGACCTTTGGGGATCGCCATGAAGGCGCCGCGGAAGGTTTCCGACAGGTACGCACCGAAGATGAAGCCCAGGGTTCCGATACCGGCGGCCAATGGGTTCAGGTCAATGTAGTCGTCAAAGCCGAGCATCGGCGCCACGCGGTTGAGCAGGTCCTGACCGCCGTAGAAAATCAGCAGGATCAGTACCAGATCGGGAATACCGCGGATCACCGTGGAATACAGGTCGCCCAGCCAGGCCAGCCAGCGAACCGGCGACAGACGCAATGCCACGCCGATCAGACCCAGAAAGATGGCCAGGACCATGGACGACAAGGCGAGCTGAAGCGTCAGCCATGCGCCATCGAGGATGACAGCCCCGTAGCCTTTCAACATGATTCAGGTCCTCGAATGTGGGGATGAAAAAATGGCGCAAACCTCAGAGATCCTGTTGCTTGCGCCATTTCGGACTTGTCGCCGGAGCGTATTACTTGCCGTAGATATCGAAGGCGAAGTATTTGTCCTGGATTTGCTTGTACTTGCCGTTCTCGCGAATGGCAGCGATCGCGGTGTTGATCTTGTCTTTCAACGCGTCACCCTTGCGAACAGCGATACCCACGCCGTCGCCGAAGTATTTGACGTCGGTGAAGGCCGGACCAACGAAAGCGAAACCTTTGCCGGCATCGGTTTTCAGGAAACCGTCATCCAGCAGCGTAGCGTCTGCCACGGTGCCGTCGAGGCGGCCAGCGGCCACGTCGAGGTAAATTTCGTTCTGCGAACCGTAAGGCTTGATCTCGGCACCCAGCGGGGCCAGGACTTCGCGGGCGAAACGCTCGTGGATCGAACCACGTTGCACGCCGATGTTCTTGCCCTTCAGTTCAGCCAGGCCTTCGCTGACTTGAGTGCCAGCCTTCATGACCAGGCGAGCCGGGGTGTTGTAGTACTTGTTGGTGAAGTCCACGGATTTCTTGCGGTCTTCGGTGATCGACATGGACGACAGGATCGCGTCGATCTTGCGCACTTTAAGCGCCGGGATCAGACCGTCGAACTCTTGCTCGACCCACACGCACTTGACCTTCATCTCTTCGCACAGGGCGTTGCCGATGTCGTAGTCGAAACCCACGATGCTGCCGTCCGGTGCTTTGGAAGCGAACGGAGGGTAAGCCGCTTCGATACCAATTTTCAGAGGCTTTTCATCGGCGAAGGTTGGCAGGGACAGCACGGACAGTGCCAGGGCGCCGAGCAGCACGAGTTTCTTCATGTTGGGACTCCATCGGTAAAGGGCTAAAACGGCAGAGTGAGCGACAGCCCAATATGCGAGTGAGTGGAACCGCAAAGCGATGCTGCGTCGTAGGAACCGCGCGATTTTTTCAACGCGAGCAACAACGAGCGAGTGATCGGCATTCTAACGACAGGCCCGAAGCCGATATTTCTTCAATGCGACAACTAATTACAGATGCACCGAGAAAGCCGTTTGAGCGCGTTGACAGCCCTGCAAATTCATGCAAGAGCAAAAGACAGTGAACCGATCTACATTGCAAATTGCGGGCCTATTATTGGCAAACCCTTCTAATCCGGCAAGCGCAGCGTTATGACTTATTTTTTACAGGGGCTGGAGAGGCCCGGGAATGGGGCTTTGCGTTTCCCAATGCCCCGTATGGGGATGGGCGGTTACACATTCAGTTACTTGAATGGGGGTGGGTAACAGTGGGAATTGGCTTACAGATGAAGCCGATAATTATTGGGCGATGTTTATTTAGCGTCTGACAGATCGCCATCGCTAGCAGGCTAGCTCCCACAGGGGAACTGCGCTCGATTCAAACTTTGAATCCCCTGGAGATCCCTGTGGGAGCTAGCCTGCTAGCGATGAGGCCCGAACGGCCCCACAAAAACCCCAGGCAAAAAAAGCCCCATCCGGCACAACACCGGATGGGGCTTTTACTGACTCAGAGGCGGCGGTTAAGCAACATTCATGATCTTGTGCTCATCAATCAAATGCTGCACCACACCCGGATCCGCCAAGGTCGAGATATCCCCCAACCCATCGTACTCAGCCGTCGCAATCTTGCGCAGAATCCGGCGCATGATCTTGCCCGAACGCGTCTTCGGCAGCCCCGGCGCCCACTGAATCACATCCGGCGAAGCAATCGGGCCGATCTCTTTACGCACCCAGTTTTTCAGCTCCAGACGCAATTGCTCGCTCGGCTCTTCGCCACCGATTAACGTGACGTAGACATAGATGCCCTGCCCCTTGATGTCGTGCGGCACGCCAACCACGGCAGCCTCGGCAACTTTCGGGTGAGCAACCATCGCGCTTTCAATCTCGGCGGTGCCCATGCGGTGGCCGGACACGTTGAGCACGTCGTCCACACGCCCGGTGATCCAGTAGTAACCGTCTTCGTCGCGACGTGCGCCGTCGCCGGTGAAGTACATGCCACGGAAGGTCTTGAAGTAGGTGTCGACGAAGCGGTCATGGTCGCCGTACAGCGTGCGCGCCTGGCCTGGCCACGAATCGAGAATCACCAGGTTGCCCTCGGCAACGCCTTCGAGGATGTTACCCAGGTTGTCCACCAGCGCCGGCACCACGCCGAAGAACGGACGTGCCGCCGAACCTGGTTTGAGGCCGTGAGCGCCCGGCAACGGGCTCATCATGTTGCCGCCGGTTTCGGTCTGCCACCAGGTGTCGACGATCGGGCAACGGGATTGGCCGACGTTCTTGTAATACCAGTCCCACGCTTCCGGGTTGATCGGCTCACCGACCGAACCCAACAGACGCAGGCTGCTGCCATCAGCGCCTTCAACAGCGGCTTTGCCCGACGCCATCATCGCGCGGATCGCCGTTGGCGCGGTGTAAAGGATGTTGACCTTGTGCTTGTCGACGATCTTCGCCACCCGGGTGATGTCCGGATAGTTCGGCACGCCTTCGAACAGCACCGTGGTCGCGCCGTTGGCCAGCGGGCCGTAGACGATGTAAGTGTGGCCGGTGACCCAGCCGACGTCGGCGGTGCACCAGTAGATTTCGCCCGGGCGATAGTCGAACACGCGCTCGTGGGTCATGGCGGCGTATAGCAGATAACCGCCGGTGGTGTGCTGAACGCCCTTAGGTTTGCCGGTGGAACCGGAGGTGTAAAGGATGAACAGCGCTTCTTCGGCGCCCATCTCTTTCGGCGCGCAGACACTGCCCGCCACGTTCATCAGGTCTTCGTACCAGATGTCGCGATGCTGGTTCAACTTGATGTTGCCACCGGTGCGCTTGCACACGATGACTTTCTGAATGCTGCTGGTTTCCGGGTTGGTCAGCGCGTCGTCGACATTGGTCTTGAGCGGGATCTTCTTGCCGGCACGAATGCCTTCGTCAGCGGTGATCACCACTTTGGATTTGCAGTCGATGATGCGACCGGCCAGGGCTTCCGGCGAGAAACCACCGAAGACGACCGAGTGAATCGCGCCGATCCGGGTGCAAGCCAACATGGCGACCACGGCTTCGGGGATCATCGGCATATAGATAGTCACCACGTCGCCGCGGTGCACATCCTGGCCGCGCAAGGCGTTGGCGAACTTGCAGACTTGTTCGTGCAGCTCGCGGTAAGTGATGTTGCGGCTTTCGGCCGGGTCATCCCCTTCCCAAATGATCGCGACTTGATCGCCGCGCTCGGCCAGATGACGGTCCAGGCAGTTGTAGGAAACGTTCAGGGTGCCGTCGGCGAACCATTTGATGTCGACATGGTGATCGTCGAAAGACGTCTGCTTCACCGTGGTGAAAGGCTTGATCCAGTCGAGGCGCTTGGCTTGCTCGCGCCAGAATCCGTCCGGGTTGACGACGGACTGCTGGTACATGGCTTTGTAGGTTGCCTCGTCGGTCAGCGTGTTGGCTGCTACCTCGGGACGAACGGGATACAGAGAAGCCGCACTCATCTTTCTTACCTCGGTGGAATAGTTGTTTTTGTATGCCCCCAGTTGTAGCCGGGCCGGGCCTATAGAACCATTCGACGATGGTAGTAACAAGCCCCTACAAAATGTCGTGAATACCCCGAAAGCCCAACTTTCACGCTTCTTCCAGGCAATACCGGAGCCCGCCCATAAACCGATCTGTAGCAGCTGGCGAAGCCTGCGTTCGGCTGCGAAGCAGTCGTAAAATCAGCAATTGCGGTAGGTCAGGCAGGCCGCGTTTAACGGGGTTTACGACTGCTTCGCAGCCGGACGCAGGCTTCGCCAGCTGCTACAGGTCGTGCTTCGCCAGCTGATTCTTTCGAGGATTGTTACGAAATCCGCCAAAGGTGTTTATCAAAACCCCACCTATATGAATCCACCCCCCACGCCTAAAATCCGCCTCGCCAACAAGGCACTGTGATTAACCAAGTTACAGCCCCCACGAAGGCCGTTAATCCAAAACTCTTTAATCAAGCTCCACACGCAACCCCAAAAAGGTTGCGTGACCCCTTTCGACCTCTAAAAGGTAAATCTGAAATGAAAGCTTTATTAGTTCTGGCCCTCTCCAGCCTGTGCGCAACCGCCATGGCAGACGAGGTCCCGACTGATGTCGCACAGCAGAAGCCAGCCATCGAGGAATACACTTACTCGACTCACCTGGACATCGCCAAAGTTATCTCCATGAGCGAAGTCCCCAATGTGTGCGAAGTTGTTCCGGTGAAAATGGAATACGACGACTCCCAAGGTCAACGCCACATCCTGCGCTACAGCATCATGGGTAACGGCTGCACCAACGGATGATCGTGACTGCACCGAATCGGCCCCTGTCAGCTGATCGCTAACGGTCGTTTCCAGCCCGGCTTCGGTCGGGCTCAGTTGTGTTTTGAAGCGGCGAAACCCCTTGCAAACCACAAGATGTAGTGAAAAACGCGGTTTTTGGCTGTTTTTTGAACAAATTCGATTCAGCGTCAAAATTAACGAAAAAAAATCTGCACCGGCCAAAGCCCTGTATTCCCTCGGTTTGCTCCAAAAACCATCCCTTCCGGCCACTCCATGAGCCGATTCGCCGCACCACGCCGGCAAAAATTTCCTTATAATGCGGCCTTAAACGGGCCTGCAATATTCCCTTACAGGAACGAAAGCCAGTCTGAAGCCCCGCAGAAGCGTTTGTCGCTCACTGCGCCCATCAGTGGCTCTCAGAACCCCGTACAAAATTATGTTTATTTGCCTGCGTGTACCGCTGCAAAAAACGCTATCCAACGCGGCCAGTACGGCCGTGTGAAAAACAACCAATCAGTTTTCACACGGGCATCTGGCCCTCACGCAGGAGACGACACGTCATGCTGAGCTGGGACGAATTCGACAAAGAAGACAGCGGCGAGACCGTGGTAAAAGGCGCCAACGCCGGCCACGCGACTGAAGCCAACATGGACCGACTCGACACCGCTGGTGGTGTCGCCGCTCAAGAAGCTCGCGCCGTTACCGCGAACGACTCTGCCGCAATCGCCCGTGCCAAAGCTGCCCTGGACAACCTCGACATCGCCGAAGGCCTCGCCGAACTCGAAGGCGCCTCCGCCCGCGTCGCCGTCGACGAAAAGCGCATGATCAACTGCCGCGCCGACCTCAACCAACTCGTACCCTTCAAGTACGACTGGGCCTGGCAGAAATACCTGGACGGCTGCGCAAACCACTGGATGCCGCAAGAAGTCAACATGACCGCCGACATCGCCCTCTGGAAAGACCCGGAAGGCCTGACCGACGACGAGCGCCGCATCGTGATGCGCAACCTCGGCTTCTTCTCCACCGCCGACTCCCTGGTTGCCAACAACCTGGTCCTGGCCGTGTACCGCCTGATCACCAACCCGGAATGCCGCCAGTACATCCTGCGCCAGGCGTTCGAAGAGGCGATCCACACCCACGCCTACCAGTACTGCATCGAATCGTTGGCCATGGATGAAGGCGAGATCTTCAACATGTACCACGAGATCCCATCGGTCGCGAAAAAAGCCACCTGGGGCCTCAAATACACCCGTTCGATCTCCGATCCGAAGTTCGAAACCGGCACCGTCGAAACCGACAAAGAATTGCTGCGCAACCTGATCGCCTACTACTGCGTTCTGGAAGGCATCTTCTTCTACTGCGGCTTCACCCAGATCCTCTCCATGGGCCGCCGCAACAAAATGACCGGCGTCGCCGAGCAGTTCCAATACATCCTGCGCGACGAATCCATGCACCTGAACTTCGGCATCGACGTGATCAACCAGATCAAAATCGAAAACCCGCACTTGTGGGACGCTGAGATGAAGGAAGAAGCGAGCCAGATGATTCTGCAGGGGACTCAGCTGGAGATTGAATACGCGCGGGATACCATGCCTCGTGGGGTGTTGGGGATGAATGCGGCGATGATGGAGGACTATCTGAAGTTCATCGCTAACCGTCGTTTGTCGCAGATTGGTTTGAAAGAAGAGTATCCAGGGACGACTAACCCGTTCCCTTGGATGAGCGAGATTATGGACTTGAAGAAAGAGAAGAATTTCTTTGAGACTCGGGTTATTGAATACCAAACCGGTGGTGCGCTTAGCTGGGATTGATTTCCAAGCTCGCCACGATTTGATGATTGCCGTCTGAATCGACAAATCTGAAAAGCAAAAGCCCCGATCTGATCGTAATGCTGTTCACTTAAGCATTTGAGTCCAAGCCGGGCTTATCCGAAAATCCGATGCCAGACCTCTGGCATCGGATTTTTTATGTCTGTTCAACAAGATCTGCTCGACCTCGGCGACCTTTTCAACTTCTGCGACCTGAGCACCTTCACCCAAAACATTCCCATCGAGTGGGTAGCGTCTGCGCTGGATCTTTCCAGTCAGGCGACCATTCGCCGACGTCGCCTGCCCGCTGACCAAGTGCTCTGGTTGGTACTCGGCATGGCCTTGTTTCGTGACGAGCCGGTTCATGAGGTGGCCAGACGTTTGAACATCTGCGCTCAAGGCCTGGCCACCGACCACTTGTTGGCCCGCAGTGGTGTGACCGAGGCGCGCAAGCGACTCGGTGCCGATCCTGTTGAGTGGTTATTCCGCAAGACCGGGACCCAATGGGGCGCGGAGCGCTATGACGATGATACCTGGCATGATCTGCAGGTATTCGCGGTGGACGGTGCACTTTTGCGTACTCCGGATACGCCCGAGCTTCGAGATCACTTCGGGTCGGGAAACACTCCAAGCGACCGCCAGACGCCGTTTCCGATGCTGCGCTTGGTGGCCCTGATGAATGTGCGTTCGCACGTGATCATGGATGCTCAATTGAGCCCTTATCGACGCAGTGAAATGCGCTTGGCCGACGAATTTTTGCAGCAGATACCCGACCACTCGGTGACGCTGTTCGACAAAGGTTTTTGGGGTGCCGAGCTGCTGTCGAGCCTGAGCGGAGCAGGCATCAACCGTCATTGGTTGATCCCGGCAAAAAAAGGACTGGTCTGCGAGGAAGTGGCCCGTTACAGCCAGCACGACAGGTTAGTGCGTATGAAAGTCTCACCGCAGGCCAGAAAGCGAAACCCGGTTCTTCCAACGCACTGGGAAGTACGCGAAGTCAGTTATGAAATCAAAGGCAAGGTGAAGACCGTCATGACGTCGTTGCCGGCCAAGACCTACAACACTCAAGCCGTTGCCAAACTTTACCAAGAGCGTTGGGAAATCGAATTGGGCTTCAGGGACATCAAGAGTTCGATGCAACAGAACGCAATGACCTTGCGCAGCAAAAAAGTCGAGCTGATCTATCAGGAAGTGTGGGGGCTATTGCTGGCTTATAACGTGATTCGTCGAGAGGCCAGTCAGGCGGCGGTGGCGTTTGGCCGACCACCCTCGGACATCCGTTCAAACCCGTTTGTCAGTACATCGCCGTGCAACTGATCGTGATGGCGGCGGCTAATCCGATTTCAGCCACAGGAAGACGCTTGGCTGAGTTGAGAGCAGGGATAGGGGGATTGTTTCTGGATCACCGCCCAAGGCCTTCGAGACCAAGGACGGTGAAAATTTCGAAAACCCGATTTCCAGTGGACCGTAAGGCTGCTCCGCTTAAGTGAACAGCATTACGATCTGATCGGGGCTTTTTTATGGGCGAAAAACCCGCGGCCCCCTCGTAGCAGTTGCCGAAAGCTACATCCGAGACCGAGGCCCTCGCAAACTCCCTAATCCCCTACCCTTCGGAAAAACTACCTACCCCATCGCAACCGCGTCGAAACCATCTGCACCCATACTGCGCGATGATCTCATCCGGCCCTACCAACTCCAGCCATTCCGCCAGAGCCTGGGCAATTAACGTCCGAACAAACGGGTCGTGATGAATTTCTGGCAAATTCCCGAAGTCGGCAGCTTGGTAAAACCCTTATCCTGAACCAATACCTCCAGGTCCTCAGGAGTCTACAGTATCCCATTCGCCTGTTTCATCAATATCTCCCAGATCAAAAGCGACGCTCACGAGCAGCTGATTACACGGCTCGCCAACCACTTGTCGAGCATCGGCACCCAGCGCAGGGTCATCAGACAGCCTCCAAAAAACGCAGATATATCCAACATTAACCGCCTGATAGATTGACCTAGAATCCGTGAAAAAAAGTAGAATTTTTTCGATGATTGAGCAATGAAATATCAGACGGACGGACACGATGAGTTGGGAAGAATGATGCCATCACATAAAATATCAGTGGTAAAACCCACAAAAAGTAAATTCAGGCGCAAAAAGCTACCGATACTATGGCCCTAGAGCGCGCGGCTATTGAAAGCGTCTACCATCAATAACGTCGCGAGCCAATTACGAACCAGAATTAGAATAGCCCGTCGCACCCCAACTCTTCCTGCCGTATTTTTTTGCGAGCACCAAGCGAACTACATTAGACGATACACCCGCCTGTGTTTTCAGCAATCCGACATACGCAGTATATGAAGATTGTTGTAAGCTGCCAGCAACGTGAGGAATGTCTTGGCTCAATGTAGTAGTGATTTCTTGCTGCACTTGATGCTAAAGGGACTCCATAAGAAAGGGTAGCAACGGTAGGGTCTGCGGCAGGAGTTTTTTTGACGCTGTGAAGCGACCACTTTGAGCAGCGGCTTACCGTATCTGCAAAGAAGAGGAATTATGGAAGTCCTTGAAGTCATCCCGGATCCTGTATCACTAATCGAAGCAATGCGAGCGGTTGGTTATTCAACAGAATCGGCCATTGCTGACTTACTCGATAACAGTATCACAGCGAAAGCCAGTCGCATTGACGTTAGGTACGACGCCTCCGACGCCCCCTTCGTTGCCATTCTCGACAATGGGCGGGGAATGGCCTCCCACGAACTAACGAACGCAATGCGTCATGGAAGTCATAATCCTGCTAATCATCGCGACCCAGAGGATTTAGGTAGGTTTGGACTTGGACTCAAAACTGCCTCGCTGTCCCAATGCAGAAAGCTGACAGTGATTAGTAAAAAGGCTGGGATTGTCAGCGCGCGATGCTGGGATTTGGATGAAGTTCGGCGTAGAAACAAGTGGATTGTAGTTGTCCCGGACATAAAAGATCTTGAAAAAATGCCTATGTTCTCATCACTGAAGTTACAAGACACAGGCACGTTAATTGTCTGGCAGGACTTGGATAGACTCACAGCGGGAGCTGACCGCCCCCAAAAGGAAATAACCAGCAAATTAACTCCGCTCCTTGATCATCTTGCATTGGTATTTCATCGATTTACTCAGCGGGAAAATCAATATGAGGCAATCCAAATAACTGTCAACGGGCTTCCAGTTCCAGCCCGTGATCCTTTTCTAAGAAGCAATCCTTTCCGGCAGCCTTTAGAAGGGCAGGTAATACGGGATAAAAAAGGTGATGTTCTTGTATCACCGTTTGTACTCCCTCCTGTGAGCCATCTTTCGCCTGAGGAAATTGATCTTGCAGGCGGACGCGACGGGCTGCGAGGAACTCAGGGCTTCTACATTTATCGTAATCGACGCCTAGTCATCTGGGGTACGTGGTTCCGGCTGGTATCAAAAAGCGAGTTTTTCAAGCTGACTCGAATTCAGGTAGATATCCCGAATTCCTTTGATGAGTTGTGGACGATAGATATAAAAAAATCAATAGCCTACCCTCCTGAAGCTATCCGTAACAGGCTCCGCCAACTAATACCACATTTTGCTAATACGAGCAGAAAGACAGTTACATATCAAGGAAAAAAAAGGATATCGAAAGGCATCACACCACTATGGACTCGCATCGAACCCTCACATAGTTCATTCCGATATGAGCCAAATCTAGAGCACCCCATAATCCAATCCCTGTCGTCTAAGCTAGATGTAAGTGATCAGAAGAGCTTGCAGTTGCTTCTAGGATTGCTAGGCGAAGCACTCCCATTTGACTCCATCTACGCTGACATGTGTTCTGATAGTCGAGAACTAAATGAATACGACACTATTTCCAGACTGGTTGAGCTTGCCACAAACTTACTGAAATTAACGGGCTTTAACATCGAAGACATTCTCAATATTGATCCATTGGTTCGCCATCCGCAGTACCACGAAAAAATTCGCACGGAGCTTTATAAATGCTAGATACGGATTTATACCTTGTTGCCGTGGGCTTACAAGGGGGAAATGATCTAACTGATGAGAGGCTAGAACTCATCATGAGCATTCTAAAAGGTATGCCAGGAGCCAACGAAGGTGAGTTAATTTCGGTAAGAAAAAAGCTTGAGGCTAACATCGGGATAACAATGATGGCCGGAGACGGCCTGCATGGCGGGGAACAGGAACCTTGGCTGGAGGAAGTAAAAGCATCAATCAAATGGGACTATTGGGAAGCTTATAAAAATCAGCTTAAAGCTGACGGCATGAGCAAGGAGGTAATCCGTGTTCTAGATGAAGATACTGACAATATTTTGAATGAGTGCGGCAACCCTCGGCAGGATCACGGCTGGAAGGTTCGCGGCTTGGTCATGGGGGACGTTCAATCAGGGAAGACTGCTAATTACTGCGGGCTCGTAAATAAGGCAGCCGACGCTGGGTATAAGGTTATAGTCTTGCTCACCGGCATGATTGAAGAGTTGCGTGCCCAGTCGCAGGGGCGCTTAGACGAGGGATTCGTTGGTCGAGACAGTCGTGACCTATTAGGGGGAACTCGCACCACCAAAACAATCGGTGCGGGACGTTTCAGAACGAAAACACCCAATGTACTTACGTCCGTCGATTCAGATTTTCTTACAGGCAATGCTCGCGCATTGGGCGGGATTCCATTGAAGAATATAAGCGAGCCTGTGTTGCTCGTGATGAAGAAAAACAAATCCGCGCTTCAAAACCTTGCAGCCTTTCTGGACTCTCAACTTGTTCATGGAGCTAAACTTCTTGAACTGCCACTACTATTGATTGATGACGAGGCTGACAATGCATCTGTTAACTCACGGAAAGACGATGACCCAACCACCATCAATCAATTAATAAGGGATGTACTCGGACTATTCAATCAATCAACCTACGCCGCATATACTGCCACCCCTTTTGCTAACGTATTTATCAACCCTGATAATGACGATCTTTTTCCGTCAAATTTTGTCTACTCACTAAACACCCCTACAAATTACATCGGCGCCACAAGCGTCTTTTCAGAATCTGGCAGTCATCATTATCAACTAATAGATATCGACGACGCCGAAACTATTTTTCCCTACGATCACAAAAAACATCTACCTCTAGAAACACTACCTCCATCGTTACATGAGGCAATCCAAGTATTTTTACTTTCGTGTGCGATTCGAGACATGCGAAACGAACCCCTTAAACATCGCTCCATGCTTGTGAATGTAACGCGTCTTACTGACGTCCAGGTTAGATTATCCAAGCTAATAAAGCAGTATTTATATGAGTTAACGGAGGAGATAAAACAGTACTTAGCCGACGATAATTCCTGGGCAAAACACCCCCCTCTCATGGAGCTACACCGAGTATGGAGCGTTTATTATTCGGATGTAACCTGCTCATGGAACGATATTCGAAAAAATCTATATGAATCAATTGCATCAGTAAAAACCCTTACCATAAACCAAAAAACAGAAGCCTCTGATCGGCTCAACTACGGCGCTTATAAAAATTCAGAAAAAGGCCGCCGAGTGATAGCAGTTGGCGGACTTACTTTATCACGAGGACTAACTCTAGAAGGGTTGTGCACCAGCTATTTCTACCGTAACTCAAAGGCCTATGACACTCTACTCCAAATGGGACGTTGGTTTGGTTATCGTTCAAACTACGATGATTTATGCCGCATTTGGATGGAACCAAACGTACAAGGATGGTTCGCTCATATCGCCAAAGTAGTAACAGAGTTACGTATTGACATCAAACGGATGCACGCAAATCATCAGCCTCCAGAGAAATTTGGCATGCGCGTAAGATCTCATCCGGATACATTGATTGTCACAGCTTTAAACAAGATGCGTAATGCTCAAGAAATCAGTCATTCAGTTTCGTACAGCAAATATGGTGCAGAAACACCATTACTGCCGAAAAGCCAGAAACTGAACCAATCGAACCTTTCTACAGTGAGCCAATTCATAGAAAAAAATCTAGGTGCAGCTGAAAGGATTGGAAACCGCTGTGTATGGAGCAACATCCAGTCAAAGGATATCGCCTCATTCTTGAGAAAACTGAACATCTCGAATATGAACATGGCGTTCATTTCCGACCTGTCGGGAAGTGACCTTCCATTGTTCTCGTTTATATCTCAAAATACAGTGGAAATGCTCAAAGAATGGGATGTTTGTCTGCCTCAGGGGGATGGAGATTTTGCACCAGACTTAAAAACCACATTCGTAGATGGGACTGAGACCAACATTCGCTGTAGGAGGCGTCAGTTCGAAAAAGTTCCAAAAGGGGCTCAATACCTTAAGGTGAATAGGCAACGGATCGGGGAAATAAGCGACGAAATGATCGGCCTTTCTGCAACGGTTATTACAACCGCCAAAAACGAATGGAAAATATTAAGGGAAAGTGACCCTGATAATTATGGAGTGACTATTCCTGGATATTTTTATCGCCGTTATCGGCAACGCCCATTATTAACAATTCACATCATCCAGCCACGCGACTCAATCCCAGCAAAGTCAATAGACCCAAAGAAAAGAATACGCGCAATGATGCGCGCATCAGAAATCGGTTCAACCGCCATCGTCGCAATTAGCATCTCCTTCCCTAATTATGAAGACAATGAGAATTCTTTAGTCTCGTATAGATTAAATAAGGTTGCACTACGTACTCTTGGACTTATAGAAGAAGAGCTAGAGGACGAAACTGATGACCAAGATTGAACAAGTCTGGAAGGCTGCACTTCAGAAATCAGATGAATTTCCAATTGATGGTACTGGGTATCGATTGAACAGGATCGATTCAGATTCACCTCTCGACATTTATGCTGGGATAGATGCAGCCTGCAGCGTCATGATTGCAATAGGTCTGACTTGCCGACCTCCAAGTGTCGATATGGAGGCTTCCGCATTTGACTATTTCAGGCACCAGAGGCTTGATGGTAGTTGGCTCATGGTATTAAGACTGAAGCGCCACGGATTGGAAGCTGTTTTCGGACGACTCTGCCAAGATCTTTTGGATGCTGCAGACAATGTAAATGGAGAGATGGCTTTAGCGGCCCTTTTCAGAGAACGTCTGCTACTGTGGAAACGTTTATTTGAGCATGGAGCAAATGGGCTGCTTGAAGCCAATCAGATTAAAGGGTTGATGGCTGAGTTATTGACGCTTGAATCACTAATTGTACGTTTCCATCGTGATCTGGGCGAGGCGGTAAACGGATGGGTTGGCCCCCTTGGGGCTGATCAAGACTTTGTCTTTTCCGACACTGTACTTGAGGTAAAAGCAATTCGCCCAGGCGCGAATGAAATATCCATATCTTCCCTCGACCAACTGAGTTCTCCGCCTCCTATCAAACTAGTGTTATTTAGCATGCGTTCGGCTGTACCGGGGGAGCATGACGCCTTTAGCTTAAATGAAGTCGTTGCTAGACTAGAAAGCCTAATTTCATCCGACCCAGGGGCGCTCCTAACTTTTAAGGATCGGTTACTTGAGGCCGGCTTTGTCGAACAGAACCACTACGACACTATCTGTTTTGAACATATCGAAAATAAGTGGTATGCAGTCGACGTAGGTTTTCCTCGCCTGACCACGCAATCTGTAGCGGAAGGAATTACTCGAGTAGAATATACAATTTCGGCTGATGCAATTAAAGACTTTGAATGGATCGAGGCTTCATAACAATGGACGATATCGAGTTTTATGAAGAATTACGGCAAATTGTAAGACGCCGCGCCGACACTAGCAACCTCGTTGATACTATGGCTTTTGTCTCAGAGGTTACAGAGCGCCTGGAAGAAGATCCGGTTTTTGGAGAGTTTATTCAAGTTGAATATTCAGGAACTGGAAGAAGGAACAAACCGTTAAAACTTCATGGATATACGGAGTTAGACGATTCAGATGGAAGTATTGGACTGATCATCGGTAGCTGGACAGATACGGATAGCCCAGAGACAATTATGACAGCAATGATTAATCAGCTCACTGCTGGGCTCGAGAACTTCATTACCGAGGCCATTAAAGAGAATCTTGAGGAGCGCATTACTGAAGCAAATCCAGCCTACGATCTCGCTTGCTTGCTACAAAATTCGATATCTAAAATATCCAGAATACGCCTGCATATTTTCTCAAATCATATTCTGAGCAAGAGGTTCAGCCAAGAACTTTGCGGAACGATAGCTGGAATTCCACTGGAAAAGCACATCTGGGACCTCCGACGGTTAAAGGCATTATACCAATCCTCCCGTGAACGAGAAGTTGTCGAAATACATATGTCAGATTTTGAATCGGAGGGCATCTCTTACCTTGAAGCTGCAAAGTCTGAAAGCTTCACATCATTTTTGTGCGTAATTGACGGAAATCTACTTGCGAACCTTTTCGACCGCTATGGAAGCAGACTATTAGAGGGTAATGTACGATCTTTTCTCGGCATGAAAGTAGGAGTAAACAAAGGAATTCGCTCCACTATCCAAGAGGCGCCGTCACTCTTCTTTGCCTATAACAATGGAATTGCAGCTACCGCTGCCGAGGTTATAATTTCGGAGGTGGAAGGTACTCGACGTATTACCAGTCTAGTTGACTTCCAGATAGTTAACGGAGGGCAGACTACTGCAAGTATTCTTAGCGCGCGAAAAAAGGATCGTTTATCTTTAAAAGATGTGACAGTCCAAATGAAGCTAACCAAAGTAAATCATAAGGAGGCACATGATCTTATTCCAAAAATCGCGCAGTTTGCCAACACCCAAAACAAAGTAGCCATAGCAGATTTTTTTGCCAATCATCCTTTTCACAGAAAAATGGAAGAAATTTCGCGCCGCTTACAAGTACCTGCAACGGCTGGAGTTAGAATACAAAGTAAATGGTTTTATGAGCGTTCACGCGGCCAATACCAAAACGAAAGATTATACTTACCCAAAGCAAAAAAAGATGCGTTTGATCTCGAATTCCCAAGAGGCCAGCTTATAAGCAAAACAGAACTAGCCAAATATGACAGCACATATAAATGCCACCCTCAATGGGTTAGCTTAGGGGCGCAAAAAAACTTTTCTCGATTTGCCTCCCAGTTTTCCAAAAACAAACAGGATATAAGTGAGGCTGAATATTGGTCTTTGATAAATCAGCAGTACGGGGACTGGTATTACCAGCAGATTATAGCCATTTCAATTTTGTGGGATAAAGCAGAGAAAAAAGTTTCAGCTGGGCGAGGCTCTTGGTATTTAGGCGACTATCGCCCGCAAATTGTTGCTTACTCCCTTGCATTCATATTTCACACAGTTAGGGCTCAGGGTTTCGAAATTGATCTTGGCCAGATCTGGTTAAAACAAAGCATTGATTCTAAACTAGACAATTTTATCCAAGAAATCGCCATCAAAGTACAAACCCACCTACTTCATCCACCCGAGGGGATGTCGAACGTCGGAGAGTGGTGCAAGAAAGATGCTTGCTGGGAAAGCATCCGGCATATTGATGTATACCCTATTGAAATGATCGATACATGGCTCATTGGAAAAAATGAGTTTTCTCAAATACGCGCAGAGGGACGCAAGCACGGGAGACGAGACACCGAAATTATGTTTCAAACACAAGTACTAGAATTGGTTAAAAACGGATATTGGCAGTCGCTTCAAAAATGGCCATTGCTTAAAGATATATTGTTACCTAAGGATCACGACTTGGTGTCAAAGGTCAGTTCCATTGAGGGATTTTCCCGCATCAAATCAGAAGATGCGTGGCAACATTTGATCGAAATTAAAAATTCTTGTGAGAACGAAGGATTTATTATTAATAAAGATCCACATACAACCAATTAACACCAAACTCGAGTTTTATGAATACATTCTATATCCGTGGGCATTCATAATGCGACCCAGTGTGGCTGGTGAAATCGTCTAACTAAACGACCAAGAGCCGCATGCATGACTGCGCTGAACCCTAAAACGCTTGCCACTCGAGGCTTCGACTGAAGGCCTCGAAGCCTTACCGCCATCTAGTCAGTGCGTATTCGAATCTCGAGCCGAATACCTTCATAAAGCCCACATGCCAAATGATGGGTTTAATGGTTACAGCAGAATCCCCTTACAACCTCCCTCTTACGCCCCTTCTTAAGCCGCATCAAGTTTCTTACCTGACAACATCCTTCCTTTTAAGCTCGTCACGATCGCTTCCATAACGGGAGAACAAACTGCATTCCCCATCAACTTAACCTTCTCCCGTCTTGTGACACTCGGAAACTTATAATGATCTGGAAAACCCATAGCTTGGCGTAGTTCGTCGGGCTGAAGCATGCGCATCATATGCCCATCAACGGTTGGTTTTACATATGCAAATCGATCAACCGTCGTTATTGTTCTCAACGGAGAATCCATTCTCTGCCAACCTCCTCCACCATCGGTACCATAATAAACGATCAAAAATGGTTTATCGTGACCTAGCTCAGCTATTGCACGATCAGCACGAGCAAGTGTTTCTATTGCTCGATTAGGCTTTCTTAGCGGAGTCATCTTATATCTATCTGTCTTATCTAAGACATCCCAAACATTTTTATACAGAGTATTCAATGGAAGTATTTGGCTTGGCGTTTCCACCAAATCAGCAATCATAAAAAGTCGACGTCTGCGCTGAGCAACCCCGAATCCCGACGCGTCTATAACTTGTTCACGCACGTTATATTTTAGGCGTATAAGCTCTTCCATTAGCTCCTTATATCGGCCCCACGGTTTCATATGAACTACATTCTCTAATGTTATCCAGCGCGGCTTCATTACCTCTGCATATCTGATTACTTGAAAAGCAGTATCCTTACTTTCTTCCGACCGAGGTTTACTTCCTCGGGCGCATGTGTGATGAGTGCACTCTGGAGATGAAATCAACAAATCTATGGGGCCTGTTTTTTCTAGTACGTCTTCAGGCGTCAGGATTCGAAGATCTTGTTGAAAGACATGAGCTTCCGGAAAATTTAAGCGGAAGGACTCAACCGCAGGCCCCCACAGGTCAACGCCACCAACAATTTTAGCCCCCCCCTCCCGCGCTCCAAGGCTGCTGCCTCCCGCGCCACAGAACATGTCAAACGTACGAATCTGATCCATTTCAAAACCTTTAATTTTATCTTCTAGCCAGGTTACCAGGTTCCCGGCACCATTCAACCTTAATGGCACTAGGACACCATAATGACTGACAACCTGGTTTACTCTGTTGACGAGCTGTCAAGCTCAGATTTGATAATTGACGCTCGCTATTCTGGAAGCCGAAACGGCAATTCCAGCGACGATCCTCTAACGAAGCTGCTGAACCTCAGCAATCAAGGTGGCTTCAGAATCAGAGGAAAACGTGATGATCCGCGATTGATTGCCCTGTTAGCGAGCATGGAGGATCTTGATTGGCCCGATGAACTGGACCTCTCTACAGGCGTATTCACCTATTTGTCAGTACCGATGCAAAACTGACCCACCCTACCGGTTGAAAACTGACCCACTTGGGCAAAATGCAGCTTTTGCGAGCTGCCCATGCTGTCCCAGGAGCAACACGTGGAAATCAGTGTTCTTATTCGTCAGGGTTTGTCTATTCGGGCCATCGCCCGGCAGATGGGCTGCTCTCGCAATACCATTCGACGCCACCTCAAATTACAGGCCCAGCGCCAGCCCGTCGTCTATGGCCCGCGCGCGCAGCGCGTGGGCAAGCTTGTGCCTTTCGAGGCCTATCTGCGTCAGCGCGTAGAAGCCGCTCGACCCCATTGGATTCCCGCCATCGTGCTGTTGAGGGAGATCCGCGAGCAGGGTTACGAAGGCGGATACTCAATCCTCACCAGCTTTCTGCTGACCTTGAAATCCAAGGCAAACGAAGCCGTCGTTCGCTTTGAAACCGAGCCCGGTGAGCAGATGCAGGTGGACTTCACCGTCATTCGGCGTGGCCGCGATCCGTTGTTGGCATTCGTTGCAACGTTGGGCTGGAGCCGTGCGACCTACGTCGTTTTCTCCCGTCGCGAAGACTCCGCAGCCTGGTGTTCCGGTATCGAAAAGGCGCTGCGTTTCTTCGGCGGTACGCCGCGAAAGCTACTCTTCGACAACGCCAAAACTATTATCCAGGAACGCGATGTTTATGGCCCCGGTCAGCACCGCTGGAATCCCGCGCTATTGAATTTGGCAGAGCGCTATGGCTTCACACCGAAAGTCTGCCGGCCTTATCGGGCGCAGACCAAGGGCAAGGTCGAGCGCTTCAACCACTACCTGAAAAACAGCTTCGTAGTGCCACTGGCCGCGTCACTTAACCAGGTCAGCTTGCTGTTGGACGTTGAAGTCGCGAACAGCAAGATTGGCCCTTGGTTGATGGAGGTCGCCAACGCCCGAACACATGCGACGACGGGCGAAATACCGCAACACCGACTGGATACCGAAGTGCACCACTTGTTGCCCCTGCCAGAGATCCAAGGGGTTGCGAGCAGCATGATTTCGGTCGTCCAACCCATGCCGGTGGAAAGCTTGCAGCATCCGCTCTCTGTCTATCAGGCACTGCTTGAGGTGCGTCCATGAACCTTCAACATCTGCGCATCGAGTCTCTTTGCCAACAGTTCAAGCTGGACACTTTTGCGACGGACTGGCCGGCTCTGGCCCAGCAAGCGGCCGAAAAAGAAACGAGCTATGCCGACTTCCTGGAACAGCTTCTGCTGAGCGAGGATCGCGCTCGAAACGAGCGTCGGCGGCAAGCGCTGCTGCAACAGTCCGGGCTGCCGGCGGTGAAAACGGTTGAACAATACGACTTCAAATTCGCCAGCGGCGCGCCGCAAAGCCAGATCCTGGAACTGGCCGGGCTGGCCTTCATCGAGCGTAAGGAAAACGTCGTACTGCTGGGGCCTTCGGGCGTTGGCAAAACACACTTGGCCAGCGCTCTGGCTCATCGGGCGATAATGGCAGGCATTTCCACCCGATTTATCTCTGCCGCCGACCTGACTTTGCAACTCGTCGCCGCGCACCATCAAGGGCGCCTGGCCCAGTATTTCAGTCGCGTTGTTCAACGCTCGAAACTGCTGGTGATTGATGAGATCGGCTATTTGCCTTTTGGCCGTGACGAAGCCAACTTGTTCTTCAACGTGATCGCCAAGCGGTACGAACATGGCAGCTTGGTGCTGACCAGCAACTTGCCGTTCAGCCAGTGGGCAACGACCTTCGCCGACGACTCAACACTGACCGCTGCGCTGCTGGATCGGCTTCTGCACCATGCGCATATCGTCCAGGTCAGCGGACAAAGTTATCGACTGAAGGACAAGCTGAAATCAGGTCAGGTGGTGCCGAGAGAAACGGCCTCGCCACAAAAATAAACAGACCTCAAACACCGCCGGGGTGGGTCAGTTTTACTTCGGTAGGGTGGGTCAGTTTTCAACCGGTGTTGACACCTATTACGGTGATAACAAGAAGCCGGGGCGTAAATTGGACGAAACCAACCGGTATGGCAACAACCTTTTGGAGCTAATTTTTGAGCGCCAGCATTCCGGTTTACGGCGCGACATCCCACCAATTTTCGTTTTCACCAAGGCTGGAATATATCGGGACGTGATTTTCAGAGGGCTCGCGGTACCTGGTCGGATCGGAAGCACTCACAACGACGATCTGGTTGCAGTCTGGCACGCGAGTAAAGGGCAGCGTTTTCAGAATTACAGGGCCACGTTCACCATCCTCGATTTGCCAGAAATACCTAGAGCGTGGCTGGCTGACATCATCAATGGCACACGAGCAAGTGATAGCGGGCATGCACCAGTAGAGTGGCAAAAGTGGGTTAAATCAGGTCAGTACACTCCACTCATAGCCAAGCGCTCACAGCCCATACGCTCCAAAAAGGATCAGCTTCCATCCTCGAAAGAGGACCTCAAAATGCTTGCCATTTTGCATAAACACTTTGAGTCGGATCCTTATGCATTTGAGGCCTGCGCAGCTCATCTCGTCAGGGTGTGCCTGCCTGATACGGTTGAGCTTGATCTTACGAGGCGCTATCGAGATGGCGGCCGCGACGGCATTGGCAAACTCCGAATAGGAAGGTCTGAAACTTCTGTCCTTGTAGATTTTGCAATCGAGGCCAAGTGTTATGGCATTGGTAACTCTGTAGGTGTGCGGGAAGTTTCGAGGTTGATCTCTCGTCTGCGACATCGACAGTTCGGGGTGATAATCACAACATCATGGCTTCACGACCAGGCCTATAAAGAGATTGTTGAAGACGGCCACCCAGTGATGATTCTCGCCGGAAAGGACATCGTTGAGCTTCTTCGTGAGACAGGGTTGCAAGACAGTAGCGCCGTCCTGAACTGGCTGGAGGCGAGTTTTCCTTTGAGCGAGGTCTGAATGAACGCGGACATAGTCACCGCAGAACACCGCTCCAAGATCATGTCGATGATCAAGGGCAAAAACACGAAGCCTGAAATGGTCGTTCGATCGGTGTGTCATGAGATGGGGCTTCGCTATCGTCTGCACAGGAAGGATCTGCCTGGAAAACCTGACTTGGTGTTTCCCAAGCACCGGTTGTGCATATTCGTGCATGGATGCTTTTGGCACCGGCATCCTGGATGCAAATATGCGTACACACCGAAGAGCAGACTCGATTTCTGGCTTCCTAAACTCGCGAGAAATGTTGAAAGGGATCTGGCGACTCAACAAGCGCTGCATGCCCTCGGTTGGAGAGTGGCGATTGTTTGGGAATGCCACACGAAAGACAGAGAATTCTTACGCAACGAAATCCGCATTACCTTCGGTTCCGATGCTTAGGCCTACAAGCTTCTGACTTAAATTCGATGATCGAATTTATTGGGTTGACCGTATTACTTTGACCCCCTAGGCTTTCGATTCGGCGCCTAAGAAACGCCTCAACCAGAGCGGTCCTCCGCACCCGACAGTCATGCGGCTTTTTTTCGTCTGCGGTTTTTCTACGCCTGCGAGAAAATCCCCGTTATGTCGGGAGTGGGCGAATACAAGACCCGAAAGGGGAATATGTCCGGCCCGTCTCTGGTGGGTTTCTTAGCTCCCGACACCCATAACGAATGCCCTAAGAAAGCAGCCAGAGGTAAAGGAAATGCCTGACAACCTGCCCTTCATGATGAAGGTAAATCGCCGTACCCATACGTCCAATCGCGTGCTTCCGCTTCAGGAGGCTCGCCATGTCTGAACCGCTCGTTTCAACCCTTTTCACCCGTCATAACATCCACCTTCATGCCCTTCTCGTGGAAAACCAGGCATGGTTCTGCGCACATGACCTCGGACGATTGATGGGCAAGTACCTTGATGAACGCATGTCACGCAAGCTCGATGCAGACCAGCGACAGATGATGTTGGTGAATGCTCACGGCACTGCTGAAGAACGCCTGATGATCAGCGAGTCAGGCGTCTACGCACTGCTGGTTTATCACTATTGCCCGGAGTATCGGCTGCTGAGGGAATGGCTGACGCACTTGGTAGTTCCGGCGCTACGTGATGCGCGTCCATCACGAGCAGTTGAACGGCCAACGTTGAGCGTGCTGGACTGGCCGAAGATGTCGCTCTGCATGTTGCACTGGCAGGATGAACCGTGGATTCGGTTGCGGGACATGCCTTGTGTGTTAGCGGATGATCCATTCAATCAGCGCGGATCCTGGTGGCGGAAGGTGTCACGAGTTTTGCGAGGGTTCTGATCGTTTACGCAGTGAAGTGAATATCCGCTGCTTGAGTTTTAGGCAGCGGATTCGGTTGATACGCCATGTTCTATTTTTTGGGGCCGCTTCGCGACCCAACGGGGATAAATCCCCTCACCACAAGTCAGTGCCTGGCTTGGTTGCTGTGTTGAGGTTGGGAATCGCGAGCAGGCTCGCTCTCACAGGTTTGGTGTGTTGCCGCAGATTTTGCGGTGTGTTGAAAACAGTCAGTGCAACCCGCCCCGCCTCCCGCTATTAATACCCTTCCCCACTCAAGGACCCGAGCCCACCATGAAATTCGACCTCGCCTACTGCCTCAGCCTCGACGACAAGCTGTCGATCTATGACGTGCGCGATTTGAATTTCGACGAAACCATGGAGTTCGATTCCGCAAAGGAACACTTCCAATGTCCCAATGACGCCTGCAGGGCGGCGTTCGATGGGGTGAATGTGTTGAAGACATTCAACGCCAAAAACGTGAATTACGTTCGCACCCCGCACTTCAAAAACACGCCCAGCACCCGGCATGTGGCGGATTGTCCTTATGTCAGTCTCAAGGCGTCGGCGTCAGGTGTGGATGCGGACGGTGCGGAAACGGATGACAGTCGTGAGGAGCATTTCCCGTCGGAGTTGTTGCTGACGCGGCGTGAGTATGTGCGTAAGCCGTCGAGCCCGGCGGTGGCGGCGAATGTGGTGCGGGACGATCCGAAGCCAACCACTACGGCTAGCAACACAGAACACCCAAGCCGTGAAACAGCGCCAGACAAGACCAGCATCTTCGCCCACCCGGTGGAGTGCTTCGTGTCGAACTTCGAGGACAAGGACCTGCTCAAGCGCATGCCGCTGAAGATTGGCGAGCACACGGCGCCTTATGGGTCGTTCTTCAAGAAGATCGAATACTTGACGGACAACAAGGGGCTGATTTACTGGGGCAAGATCAAGGAGATCAAGGATTACACGCAGAGCTTTCGCATCGATTTCGAGCAGAAGGTCTGGTTCAAGCAAGCGGATGAGGCGAAGAAGAAGCCTTATTCGGTCAACGTTTACCTGAGCAAGAAGTTGATCGAGAACTACCGCAAGCGCAAAGCGTTTCTGGAAGAGATCAAGCACGCCATCGACAGTGAGGCGGAGTTGTATTGCTTCTTTTATGGCGTGACGCCGGAGTTGAAGCAGGTGCCGAGCAAGAAAAACCCCGAGCAGACGTTCGGGGTGTTCAGTGCGAATATTGAGAACCTGGATCACTTTATTATTCGTGAGGCGCCGGGGCTGGAGGCGAAGTAACAGCGTTTAATTCAGGCACATGCTGATCATCACCAACACCAGCAAACCCACATACACCCGCGCATGCATTCGGTCCGGAATCCGCCCAATCCAAGGCGTGGCCAATCGAATCCCCGCCAACGATCCCATCGTCAACACTGCAAACGCCAGCAGATCCACATAGCCGATAAACCACGATCCCAAATCAAACTCGCTAAACCCCGCCATCGCCATGTAAGTCAGCGTCCCGGCCAACGCCACGGGCAGGCTTAGTGGATTGGCCATGGACGTCGCCTGACTCATGCTCAGCCCACAACGCCGCAACAACGGCACGGTCATGACACTGCCGCCCACGCCAAGAAACGTCGCGATCGCGCCGATTCCTACGCCACCAGACACTTCCGCCCTTCCCAATCGCCGTGGGATTGCGGTGTCGGACGCTGTCAGAAAACCACGTCGAAAAAGGCAATCCACAATGGTCACGCCCAGGTACGCGATGAAGGCATAGCGAATCACTTCGCCACTCACCCACATCGCGGCGAGCGCTCCGACGATTGCGCCCATGCCGATGAACCCGCCCAGCGGCCACAGATAATGACGAATGAGATTGCCGGCGCGACGGTGTTTGCCGGTGGCGACCAATGCGTTGACGATCATTACGCAGGTCGAAGTCGCCACGGCAATGTGCATCGCCGATTGGCCGATCGGGTCATCGGCACCATGGCTGGCCACGAGCATGCGATAAAGCAATGGCACCACAACAAACCCGCCGCCAAAACCGAACAACACCGCAGTGACACCAGTCATGCACCCAAATAATGCCAGCAGCAGATAAAACATGACGCGTCGTCCGTTGATTGAGAGCGGTGGACAATAGAGCGATGCGCCTTGGCCTGCTTCAGCAACTCAGCCAATAATGTTCGCGTTTACGCCAACTGCTGGAAGCCGCTCAATGCGCAACATTTCGATCAATCTGCTGGATGACACCCCACGCTCGGTGGTGGCGATCGGTACGGATTATTCCCACGGCCATGTGTTGCCCCGTCATACGCATCGGCGGGCACAACTCCTGTATGGCGCCACGGGGGTGATGCAGGTCAGCACGCACGACGGCAACTGGGTGGTGCCGCCGCAACGGGCGGTGTGGATTCCGGCAGGGGTGGCGCATGAGGTGTTGATGCTGGGGGTGAGCACGCGAAGTTTGTACATCGAACCTGGTGCGGTTGATCTGGGGCCGCGTTGCCAGGTGATCAGTGTGTCGCCGTTGATGCGGCATTTGTTGATGGAGGCGGTGGAGATCCCGCTGGCGTATGACGAGGCCGGGCGCGATGGCGCGCTGATCGACTTGCTGCTGCATGAACTGGCGCGCAGTGCTCACTTGCCATTGCACATTCCTTTACCGGTCGATACGCGGTTGCTGGGGTTGTGCCAGGGCTTTTTGCAGCGGCCCGATGCGCATCAATCGCCGCAGCAATGGGCTGATCAATTGCACATCAGCTTGCGTACGTTTAATCGGCTGTTCCGTCAACAGACTGGCCTGAGTTTCAGCCAATGGCGCCAGCGGGCCTGCGTAGTGCTGGCTCTGGCGCGGTTGGCGGCGGGTACGCCGGTGACGCGGATTGCGCTGGATTTCGGCTATGACAGCCCGGCGGCCTTTTCGACCATGTTTCGCCGCGTATTGGGGCAGGCACCGTCCGTCTGGATGGAGGGGACGACATAGCAAAAATCAAAAAATGAGTTTGATCCGGGCGCAAAGCAACTGTACAAAACAACAGTACTTTTTGGATTAGCACTCTCGAGCCCGGAGAACACCATGGCCTCTCTTGCGATGAAAATCACCCTGGAACGTATCGCCCTTTTCCAATTCACCCCGGCCCACTGTGCCCAGGCCCGAGCGATGCTGGGTTGGAGTGTGGAAGAGCTCTCGGAGGAATCCGGGGTCTCCGTGGACGCCATTCTGCGATTTGAGGACGAACGCGATGTACTGGATGTCACCCGACTGGCGTTGGCGTATCGGTTTGAATCGGAGGGGTTGGTGTTCTTCCCGGGATTTGCGCCGGGTCGAGGGATGAATATTAAAGGGTCGACGCCTGATCCGGTGGGTCGGGCGGACTACGCGATGGTTGAGTGAGGTGTCAGCAGATGAATGGAATCAATGAATGCGACAGGCGCGGTAATCCGTCTTCGGGTGATGCAGATTCGGGGGAGATGAGGGCCAAGGCCGAATACCTCATGAAGATCGGGATGCTCCTCGACACCGGTCAATTGGGCAAGGCGGAAGCGGCGCAGAGGCTTGGGCTGTCAGCGGGAGAGCTGGATGAAATTCTCGACGGGAACGTACGCGATCTGACCGTGGCGAAGATCGCGGGCCGCTCCATGGCGAGCGGCCCGACGATTTAGGATCAAGCGTTCTGAGTGGCGACCTGACCGTCTTCGTTTTCCAGTCCGGACCACCAGGTATTCCCCCGCTGCGGATACATGACGTTGAACGCCTCACCCATTTGCGGTGTGGTGATCGACACATTGCGTTCCCAAGCCAATGCGAGGATCCGGTCGAAGGGCTCGAACCAGGCGTGCATCGACAAATCGAAGGTGCCGTTGTGAATCGGCAATAACCAGCGTCCTTTGAGGTCGATGTGCGCTTGCAGGGTTTCTTCAGGCTGCATGTGCACGTGAGGCCACTCGACGTTGTAGGCGCCGGTTTCCATGAGGGTCAGGTCGAACGGGCCGTACTGCTCGCCGATGCGTTTGAAGCCATCGAAATAACCGCTGTCGCCGCTGAAAAAGATGCGCGTGTCGCCGTCGATCATCACCCACGAGGCCCAGAGCGTGCTGTTGCCATCGAACAGGCCACGGCCGGAGAAGTGCTGCGACGGTGTGGCGATGAACTGCATGCCGTCGACTTCCGTGCCCTGCCACCAATCGAGCTGGCGCACTTTGCTGGCCTCGACGCCCCACTTGATCAGGGTGTCGCCCACGCCCAGTGGCGTCAGGAAGTACTTGGCCTTGTCGGCCAGTTTGAGCACCGCTTGATAATCGAGGTGGTCGTAGTGGTCGTGGGACAGGATCACCGCTTCGATGGGCGGCAACTCTTCGAGGCTGATCGGCGGCTGGTGGAATCGCTTGGGGCCGGCCCACTGCACCGGTGAGGCGCGCTCGGCGAAGACCGGGTCGGTGATCCAGAATTTGTCCCGCAGTTTCAGCAGCACGGTGGAGTGGCCGAGGCGATAGACGCTGTGATTGGGTGCTGCGATCAGCGCTGCCTGGGTCAGGGCTTGCACCGGGACGGTCGCCGTCGGGCGGGTGTTGCGCGGTTTGTGGAAGATCATGTTCCACATGATGCGCACCATTTTCCGAAAGCCTTCACGTTGCACGGGCGCATGATTGCGGAAGTGCCCTTCTGCCTGACGGGAGGCTTCGGGCGTGGAAGCGTTGTCAGTCGTGGAAATCGAGTTGGCCATGTCTGAGTAACTCCTGAAAAACCGCACAAAGCGGTATTTCACGGTGGGACGATTAATGGCCAAAGCACGCACGCATCAGCCGGAGATTCTATTTTTCCCTGGGCAGGATTAACAAAACATTACACTGCACAGTGTAGTTTCAAGGTTGCATCAAACCCGATCACAAGTAAACTGCTGAGTGTAATTCTCTTTATCTGCCTGCCGAAGCGTACTTATGACAGCTCCACAGCGCCTCACCGACCGTAAACGCGAAGCCATCATCCTGGCGGCGATTGCCGAATTCCGTGCCAACGGTTTCGACATCACCAGTATGGACAAGATCGCCGCCACCGCCGGCGTGTCGAAGCGCACGGTGTACAACCACTTCCCCAGCAAGGAAGAATTGTTCGCCGAAATCCTCAATCAATTGTGGGCGCGAGTGACAGCCGAACAGGAAACGCCCTACCGCCCTGACCTGCCGCTGCGCGATCAAATGCACCTGATGTTGCAGGCGAAACTGCAGATGATGGGCGATGACAATTTTCTCGACCTGGCGCGGGTAGCAATCGCCGCTACCATCCATTCCCCCGAGCGCGCGCAAAATATGGTCGCCCGGATGGGCGAGCGTGAAGAAGGCCTGACCGTGTGGATCCGCGCCGCCCAGGCGGACGGTCGATTGAAACCGGTCGCCCCCGAATTTGCCGCACAGCAGATTCACGGAATGCTCAAATCCTTTGCATTCTGGCCGCAGATTTCCATGGGGCTCCCGGCGCTGTCGGTCGAGATGCAGAGCACCGTGGTGGAGTCGGCGCTGGACATGTTCCTGGCGTGTTATCAGCGCTGAATCGATCTGCAATAAATGACAACGTCTGCCGATTGACCGGTCAAGGGTCGCTCTGAATACAACGCTGCAATGTGTTTCAGGATGAAACTAACGCTGGGGCTATAGTGAGCCTCAGTCCCAGCGCCCTGCAGAGAGCATCATGACCACGACGACCAACGAAACCGCCCCCGCCGCTCCCGTCGATCACCTGCGCTTTCACCGCGCTCATGCTCACTTGGCGCCAACGTTTGGCAGCGACAAGTTTGCCCTGCGCGCCGAAGCCTTTGCGCGATTCTTCGGCACGCCGACCTTTCTGGGCGCCCAGACGCTGATTGTGGTGCTCTGGGTGTGTCTCAACATCTTTGGCGTGACCCACTTCGACGTCTATCCGTTCATCCTGCTCAACCTCGCATTCAGCCTGCAATCGGCTTACGCCGCCCCGTTGATTCTGCTGGCCCAGACCCGTCAGGCGGCGCGGGACAAAGCCCAGTCCGACGCCGATGCCCTGCACCGAGAATCCCTCGCGGTAGCCAACACCGAACGTCAGGCACAAGCGGCGCAGAACACCGCGCAACTGATGGCGTTGCTCGAGCAGAACACCCGGCTAACGGAATTGACCAAGACCCTGACTGAACGCATCGAAAACCTGACGTCGGAAATGCATCAGCACTTCGTACTCAAAGATCAGCCGAAGGTTTAGCCCCCGGTCACGGCAATCGAAGCGCCCGCCCCAGCTCATCGAACAACGTCACCACCGAGCGTAACGCTCGGCAGTCCGGACGGGTGAGCAACCAGAGCGCGGTGTCGTAACCGTGCAACGGGCCGGTCAAGGGTTGCAGTTCGTCACCGATCAAAAAGTCCGGTAACGCCGCGACGCCCAGCCCTGCACGCACCAACTCGGTCACCGACAGCATGCTGTTGCAGCGATAACCGGGTGTCACGCCGGGCAATTGCTGACGTCGCCACGCAACGGTGGGATGGTCGGGAAGAAAGTCATCCGGCGCGATCCAGGTCAGCGAGGCCAAGTCTTCAGGATCGACCGATTTCAGGTACGCCGCGCTGGCACAGACTCGATAGGAAATATCCGCCAGACGTCGACCGACCAGGTGTTCGGGCGGCGTACGGGTGAGGCGCAAGGCGATGTCGGCATCGCGCCGGCTGAGGTTGGCGAAGTCGTTGGAGGTGCTCAGCTCGAGGGTCAGCGCCGGGTAGGACGGCATGAACTGCGCCAACGCTGGCAGCAGCAACCCTTGCAGAACAGAATCGGTGCAGGTTAACCGCACGGTGCCGCTGATGACTTCACCGCCATGCTCCACGCCAATGCGCGCCGCTTCTAGCGCTTGTTCCGCCCGCTCAGCTTGCTCGGCCAAGGTCTGTGCGAGCGTGGTTGGCAGATAACCGGCGCGGCTTTTTTCGAACAGTTGCTGGCCCAGCGCAGCTTCCAGTCGGCGAACTGCGCGAAACACCGTCGAAACGTCGACCTTCAACAACGCCGATGCCCGTGCCAGAGAGCCGCCGCGCACCAAGGCGAGGATCAGCGCGAGGTCTGGGTAGTCGAGTCGATAGTGCGTCGCTGCATTGATCACTTGGGATAACGCCAATATTGAATGCGTGAACGCCAATCTATAGTGGGGACCAGGAATCAACAAGCGTCGAGATCACTCATGGAAACCACCGCAATCCGCATTGCCCTGATCGGTGATTACGATCCACAGGTCACCGCCCACCAAGCCATTCCCGTTGCGCTCGGCATGGCGGCTGAACAGTTGAACGTGGATGTGCAATTTCAGTGGCTGGCCACCGATCACATAAACGCCGCCACTCCTTTACAAAACTTCGGCGGCTTCTGGTGCGTGCCCGCCAGCCCTTACCGCGACATGGACGGCGCATTACGGGCGATCCGTTTTGCCCGTGAACAGCAGCGACCGTTCCTCGGCACCTGCGGCGGCTTTCAACACGCGGTGCTTGAGTTCGCTCGAAACGTGTTGGCGTGGGAAGACGCCGAGCACGGCGAAACCCATCCCGATGCAGCGCGGGCGTTACTCACGCCGCTGGCCTGTTCACTGGTGGAAGCCACGGACAGCATTCACTTGGTTGAAGGCTCGTTGATCGCAAAGGCGTACGAAAGCGCCGAGATTGTTGAGGGATATCGCTGCCGCTTTGGCGTGAACCCGCAGTTCGAACGTGAGTTATTGACGCAACAGCTGTACGCCGTAGGCCATGACCTCACCGGCGACTTGCGGGCGGTGGAGCTCAAAGGGCATCCGTTCTTCGTCGCCACCCTGTTCCAACCTGAACGTGCAGCGCTCAAAGGCACCCTACCCCCACTGGTACGCGCCTTGATCGAAGCCTGCAAAAGGCAAAAATCATGATTGCGGATACGCCATCGGCGCCTTACTACGCGGTGATTTTTACTTCGCTGCGCACCGACGGCGATTACGGTTACGCCGAAGCCGCCGAGCGCATGGTGGAACTGGCCCGTGAACAGCCGGGGTTTCTCGGGGTGGAATCGGCTCGGGGTGAGGATGGGTTGGGAATTACGGTGTCTTACTGGGCCAGCGAGGGGGCGATATTGGCGTGGAAGCATCATCCTGAGCACAGTGAGATTCGCGAGCGGGGGCGGTCGACGTGGTATTCGGCATGTCATACGCGGGTGTGCAGGGTTGAACGGGCGTATGCGTTCAAGGCAGTAAGATGATGCGGTGATGTTTAGGCCGCCATCGCTAGCAGGCTAGCTCCCACAGGGGATATGTGTCGTACACAACACCAATGTGGGAGCTAGCCTGCTAGCGATGAGGCCCTAACAGTCACCACAAAATCTTCAGCCCTGAACAAGACTCCTGACCGCCGAAATCTCCGGCACTTCCCGCCGATTCATGTACACGCGCAACGGTTCGGTCACATTGATCCGGTCATCAATATTCTGATCCAGCAACAACTGAATCAGCTCACGCTTGAGCGTCATTGCCGGCCCCGGTCCCGGCGCCCAGACAAATTCACTGGTGGGAATAATCCCGTCATCAGCCACGTCCATACCAAACGAGTCTTCGCTGAAACGCACAATGTAGTGGCCGGTCTTGCGATTGAGGCCGACGAAGCCTTTGAGTTGGTCGGCGGCCTGGCAGATAAGCTCGGAAGTGATGCGCATATAAACCTCACAAAAGGTCGTTAACGACCGGTGAACGATGGTTTACACGCAAGGTTTAGCAATCGGATTTCCCTCTGCCGGGGAAACGCCAGGGCCAAGAGTACTGCAAAGAACTGCACAAAAGCGCTGAAAAAATCTGCTTTCAACACGTTTATGTCGGTCTGGCGATAGCGCTGGCTGCGCTCAGTTGTTAAAAGAGACGTCTTTGAAAACCCAACGCGAAAGGACCTCGACCATGCCTGTTACCTTCACCAAAAGCGCCCTGCTGCTGAGCATGCTGCTCGTCCTCGGCCAGGCACAGGCCGCCAACGAGCCCAGCCCGACTGCTCTGGCGACCCACTTGGGCATCCCGCACCCGGCGGTCATCGCCCACCGCGGCGCGTCCTTCGATGCACCGGAATCCACCGCCGCCGCCTACAAACTGGCCCGTGACTTGGGCGCCGACTATCTGGAAATGGACCTGCAACGCAGCAAGGATGGCGTGCTGTTCGCCCTGCACGATAACAACCTGCAACGCACCACCGACGTTGCTACAAAATTCCCCGATCGCAAGGACAGCCCGGCCAACGCCTTCACTATCGCCGAACTGAAAACCCTGGACGCCGGCAGCTGGTTCAACACTGCGTACCCGGATCGCGCACGTCCTTCCTTCGTCGGTTTGAAAATTCTGACCCTCGACGAAATCATCGACATCGCCCAGGGCAATCCGCTGCACAAGCCCGGTCTGTACATCGAAACCAAAGAGCCCAAGCAATTCCCCGGCATCGAAAGCGACCTCAAGGATAAATTGCAGGATCGCGGCTGGCTGAGCCCGGCCGGTTCCAAACTGGCGAAAAGCAATCTGGCGGTCGGCCAGGGCAAAGGCAAAGTCGTGCTGCAAACCTTCGAGAAGAGCAGCCTCGAATTGCTTGAGAAGGAAATGCCGCAAGTGCCGAAAATCCTGTTGCTGTGGGTTGGCGAAGGCAGTATCGAGCCGAAATCCAAAGTGACGTTTGCCGAGTCCGGCGACAAGGACAAAGCGACTTACTACGCCAAACAGGAACCGAAAGACAAAGCCGAATTCCAGCAATGGGTCGAGTACGCCAAGGCGCAGGGCGCCATCGGCACCGGTCCTTCCGCCGCGCTGACCAAGGGCGGCGATCAGAGCTATTCGGACCTGGTGCAACCGTGGATGAGCCAGTACACCCACGATCAGGGCCTGCTGGTGCACGTCTACACCATCGATGAAGCGGTGGATTACCAGAAAGTCATGGAGGCCGGCGTCGATGGCATCTTCACCAACCGCGCCAGCGAATTGCTGAAGTTCTACAAGCGCCCGGCGGCGGGCACCGTCGCGCAATTGCTGCAGAACAACGGCTACTGATCGGTCGCTGACACGACACCGCGTCGACTTGCCCGCGAAATCTTCCAAACGACACGGTCATTGGAATTAAGGGTGAATTAAGTTGCCGTAGTTAATCTGGCCCCACTTAAACAGATCACCCCAAGGAAAGAATCTTATGAAAACCCTGACTGCCCTGTTCACTGCCGCTGCCCTGACCCTCACTGCTGGCCTGGCTCAGGCTGACGTTCGCGTCGACCAGATCCCTGAGCTGGTCAAGAGCGGCAAGATCAAGCCACTGGAAGAAATGAACCAGGCGGCGCTGAAACTGCACCCGGGTGCGACCATCACCGACACCGACCTGGACAACCACTTCAATAACTACGAGTACGAAGTGGAACTGAAAACCGCTGACGGCAAAGAATTTGACGTGGACTTCGATGCCACCACCGGTAAAGTCCTGAGCGACAAACAAGACACCTGATACACGCATGGAAAAAGCCGCACCATCTTCGGATCGTGCGGCTTTTTCGCATGTCGGATTCAGACAATGAAGGCGCGCCAACGCGACGTCAGCCCGTTAGAATCCCTCAACGGTGTTCACGCAGAGATTGATGGATATGGGGCACACAGCGGCAGCAGACATTGCCACGATCGGTCGGATCAGCGCGGTGCCGGCGATTCTCCAGGTGATCCGTGAGCTGACGGGATTGCGCTTCGCCGCAGTGGCGCGTGTCACTGAAGACTCGTGGACCGCTTGCGCTGTACTCGATCAATTGGACTTCGGTTTGCAAGTCGGCGGCGAGCTGGATGTGGTCACGACCCTGTGCCACGAAATTCGCCAGGCGCATCATTCGGTGGTGATCGACCACGCCAGTGAAGACCCGCTCTACCGCGATCACCACACGCCTCGCCTCTACCAATTCGAAAGTTACATCGCCGTGCCGATCTTCCGCACCGACGGACGCTTTTTCGGCACCATCTGCGCCCTTGACCCCAACCCTGCGCCGCTCACCTCCAGTTCGATCCAGAGCACCATGGAATCCTTTGCGCGGATGCTGGCGCTGCAGATCGAGGCCGAAGAAAACCTGCAAAAAACCGAAGCGGCATTGAGGGCGGAACGCAAAACCGCCGAGCTGCGCGAACAGTTCATCGCCGTGCTCGGCCATGACCTGCGCAACCCGTTGTTCGCCATCAGCGCCGGTGCCGAAATGCTTCTGCGCAAACTCCCCGACCCGGCCAATCAGCAACGGGCCCGGCACATCCTCACCAGCGCCCGGCGCGCGACCAAACTGGTCGATGACGTACTGGATTTCGCCCGCGGCTCCTTGGGCACTGGAATTCCCGTGAACATCGAGCCGTGCCCGGACCTGGAAGCCGCGCTGCGGCATGTGATTTCTGAAGTCCAGAGCGTCCACCCCGAACGCACCCTTCGCACCTCCATTGGCGACCTGCACAGCATTGCGTGCGATCGCGAGCGGGTCGCGCAATTGCTCTCCAATCTGGTGGCGAATGCGGTTGCCCACGGCGATCCCGATGGCGCGGTAGAGGTCAGCGCGCAAATCGAGGACGGGCAATTCGTGCTGAGCGTGAAAAATAAGGGGCAAA
Source organism: Pseudomonas sp. RT6P73 (assembly GCF_054897715.1). Lineage (NCBI taxonomy): Bacteria > Pseudomonadati > Pseudomonadota > Gammaproteobacteria > Pseudomonadales > Pseudomonadaceae > Pseudomonas > Pseudomonas sp. RT6P73. The sequence continues at coordinate 4,263,535 of NZ_JBUBUV010000002.1, forward strand.
TCGCCGAGGACGCGTTGCCCCATTTGTTTCGCCCCTACTCGCGACCGGCCAGTGGAACACCGCAGACCGGTCTCGGGTTGGGGTTGTACATTGCCAGTCAGATTGCGCAATCACATGGCGGGCAACTCGACGTGAAATCAACTCCGGCCCATGGGACGGAGTTCATTTTTACGCTGGCGTTGACGCAGTGAAGACAGGCTCTACACCTCGACCTCGTTAGTGTGACTCACGGTCGATTGGCTGTTATACAGCTCGACCTTGGCATAGAAAGAACGTGAGATAGAGGTCTTTCCATCCAGATGTTTAATTTCGTAGTGCCCCTCCTTTGTTCCAGTCACCTGTGCCATTTTTTGTTTGTCCAAAAAAATATGTATTGGAAATGAATCATTTTGTCGATAGGTGTGAAACGCCACCACAATGTCACCAATCAACACTTTGATTTCTTCGTTAACTTGAAAGTGTTCTCGCCCCGGAATGACTACTTTCGGGCCCCCTGGCTCTGCCAGGTCAATGCAAAAAGTAATTAACTGACCATCGACAAATGCCAAAGGCACCAAAGACTCGGCCATCGCAACGCTCCTTTTCAAAGTGCTGACGCCTATTCAGTGTGAATAGGCATGCCAGAGCTTTATCTAGCGCTCCGAGAAAAAAACTATCTACTGTCAGAAATTACAGGTAGCCCCAAAATATGATGCCTCGACTGCAGGTTTCCGATCAGTGGTACCTGAGCCTACAACGACATCAAATGTCGAAAAGACTTTGGTTGATCATGTGGAGGTGATACTGACAATGGCAGAGTAAGCTCATCATCGACATCGGCCAATCCGCACTTGAGATCGACTGTGTACCGACTCGTTAACCGACCCGGCACACAGCCCTTTCCATTACGCACTCAAACGCGCCGTGACTTCATTCAGCTGCCCGGACAACCCGTGCAAATTACGGCCGGCCGCTTCAGTGCGCTGCACGTTGTCCAGGTTGGTACTGGCGATGCTGGTGATTTCGGTGAGGTTGCGCGAGATGTCCTCGGCCACCGAGGTCTGCTCTTCGGCGGCGGTGGCGATCTGGCGGTTCATGTCGCGAATGGCTTCCACGGCGAGGGTGATCCGCTCCAGCATGGCGCCGGCCTGGGTCACTTGCTCGACGCTTTCTTCGCTGCGCGACTGGCCGCTTTCAATCGCCTGCGCCGCGTCCACTGCGCCGGTTTGCACGGTCTGGATGATCTGGTTGATCTCGATGATCGAAGCCGCCGTGCGCTGGGCCAGGCTGCGTACTTCATCGGCCACCACGGCAAAACCGCGTCCGGCTTCACCGGCACGCGCCGCTTCGATCGCCGCGTTGAGCGCCAGCAGGTTGGTTTGTTCGGCGATGCCGCGAATCACTTCCAGCACCTTGCCGATCCGTCCGCTGTCGGTTTCCAGTTGGCGGATGACCGTGGCGGTGTTGGCGATTTCGCCACGCATTTGGGTGATGGTGTGAATGGTGCCCTGCATGACTTTTTCGCCGTGTTGGGCGGACTGGTCGGCATCGTCGGCGGCACGTGCCGCATCGGCGGCGTGACGGGCGACTTCCTGTGCGGTGGCAGACATTTCGTTCATCGCCGTGGCCACCTGATCGGTGCGGTTGAACTGTTCGTTGGTGCCGCTGGCCATGAGGCCGGCAATCGAATTCAGCTCACCGCTGGCGCTGTCCAGATCCTTGGCGCTGCGCTGCAAACGGCTGAAGGTTTCGGCGAGGAAATCACGCAAGGTGTTGGCCGCAATCGCCAACTTGCCCAGCTCATCTTGACGGGTGCTGGCCACGCGCTCGGCAAACTTGCCCTGGCTGAGTTGCGCGACGTATTCGATCAGTTTGCGGATCGGTTCGACCAGGTTGCGGTTGACCAGCCACAGGCTCAACAGCCCGATCAACAGGCCCGAAGCGAGCATCACAATGATCCCCAGCAACACCGTGCGATCGGCGTCGGCGCTGATCAGCTTCGATTGCTCGGCCCCCTGCTTGCGCAATTCGCTGACCAGTTCGCTCATCTGATCGCTGGTTGCACGGTCCACGCCTTTGACGGCTATGTCGCCAGCCGTTGGATCGGCACCGGCCGCCACGTAGGCATCACGGCCCTTCTGATAGGCGGCGCCCAGCAGACGGTGTTCGTCACGCAGGCGTTCGATGCGGGTCTTGAGTTGCGGCTCGATGCCCTTCTGCCCGGCCAGTTCACCGAGAATGCTCTGCACATCGCGCTGACGGTCTTCGAACTGCTTCCAGTATTTACCCAGGTCAGCCGGTTGCTTGCCCCGCAGCAGGACGTTTTTCCATTCCTGCACCTGCACCTTGAATTGCAGGTTGGCTTCGTCGATCAACTGCGAGGTGTGCAACGGGCCTTCGATCAGATTCGCGTAGCTCTGAACGCCGCCGGACAGAAAGTGAAAGCAGGCCAGGGCGATTAACAGCATCGCCAACAGGCTGCCGCTCAACAAGGCGAGGATTTGTGCTCTCAGGGATTTTTGCAGCATCGAGTGATACTCATGACAGGGGTGAGACACGCAGCAAACACAGCGTGAAAGGTGTCCGGACATCCCTGTCGGTGACCTTGACCAATGGTCAGGGCCGCGCAACTTAACGTAAGCAAGATCGGCGTGCTAGAGCGGTTCTTGAATCTTTTCCGACCGTCGGTAGTGCCACTATTTAGCCTTCATCGCCCTGTCACAAAACTGTCAAAACTCCTTGCGATGATGCGGCTCAAGTGAACCCAGCCGTAACCCTGACCTGTAGCAGCTGCCGAGCCCGCGAGGCTGCGTTCGGCTGCGCAGCAGTCGTGAAATCAGACGATGCGGTATTTCAGGAAGACCGCGCACTCAGGTTTCACGACTGCTGCGCAGCCGAACGCAGCCTCGCTTGGGCTCGACAGCTGCTACATGGAGCGATAGCGTCCCCTTGCGAGCCCTCATGAACCACAGCATCGACCAAAGCCATCGCGACCCGGACCTCTTCGGTCTGCTCTACGGTTTCAGTTTTCGCCCCGGCGAGCGTGGTCGGGAGATTGATTCGGCCAAGGCGTTGCAATGCCTGCAACAGCCGGACGAGAGTGACGAATTTCTGTGGCTGCACCTGAACCTCGCGCATGCCGCGTGTGAGCGCTGGATGAAAAGCCATCTGGAATTGCCAGACGAATTTTTCGAAGCCCTGCACGAAGGTTCACGATCCACGCGCATCGAGCATGTCGATTCGGCATTGCTGGCGGTGGTCAACGACGTGGTGTTCAACCTCAGCAGCATGGTGTCGTCCGATGTGTCGACGTTGTGGGTGTGTGCCCGCAGTCGACTGATCATCAGCGCGCGCCTGCAACCGCTGCACTCGGTGGACAAGCTGCGCTCGTCGGTGAAGGCCGGCGAGTGCTTTCGTTCACCGCTGGAGTTGCTGGTGCATTTGCTGCGCGATCAGGGCGAAGTGCTGACCCAGATCGTGCGCAAGACCAGCCTCAGTGTCGATCAGATCGAAGATGAGTTGCTGTCCTCTCGGCTGTCGACCAACCGTGCTGAATTGGGTGCCAATCGCCGGGTGCTGGTGCGCCTGCAACGCTTGTTGGCGCTGGAGCCGGGGTCGTTATTGCGATTGCTCAACCGGCCGCCGCAATGGTTGCAGAAGGAGGACGTGAAGGAGCTGCGCAAGTCCACCGAGGAGTTTGCGCTGATCATCAACGACCTCACGGCGCTGGGCGAGCGGATCAAGCTGCTGCAAGAAGAGATTGCGGCCAACCTGAATGAGCAGAGCAACCGCACGCTGTTCACCCTGACCGTGGTGACGGTACTGGCGCTGCCGATCAACATCATTGCCGGTTTCTTTGGCATGAACGTGGGCGGGGTGCCGCTTTCGGGGGATCCGGAGGGGTTCTGGATTCTGGTGGCGCTGGTCGCGACGTTTACCGTGATTGCGGGGCGTTGGGCGTTTCGTAAGCGCCAGGATTATTAATCTTTAAAATCGCGCACTTCACTTGTAGGAGCGAGGCTTGCCCGCGAAGGCGTTTTACCTGATATACCGCCTTCGCGGGCAAGCCTCGCTCCTACAGGGACCGTGGTGGATTCTGATTAACGGATTAGCAAATAACCCAAACCCTGACGCAGGGCAGCCTCTCTGTAACATTCTGCAACGATCATGACGAACACTCCTTCCCTCCTCAGGATTGTCCGTCATGGCTACGCCTTCCTACACCGCCGAAACGCAGGCTCCCGCCAGTAGCGCCAGACCGCAGCTCGATAAAAAACCCAGCCTGTTCACCCTCGTGGTGTTTTTCGGGGTGTTGGCCAGCGGGCTGTTGTTTACCGCTTACAGCTTGATGCACGACATGAGCGAACTCGGCACGGTGGTCACCACCTGGACGCCGTTTCTGCTGTTGGGTGTCGCATTGCTGATCGCCCTGGGCTTTGAGTTCGTCAACGGTTTCCACGACACCGCCAACGCCGTGGCCACGGTGATTTACACCAACTCGCTGCCGCCGAATTTCGCGGTGGCCTGGTCCGGGTTCTTCAACTTCCTGGGGGTGCTGCTGTCGAGTGGCGCGGTGGCGTTCGGCATCATCGCCCTGCTGCCGGTGGAGCTGATTCTGCAAGTCGGGTCCTCCGCCGGTTTCGCGATGATCTTCGCCCTGTTGATCGCGGCGATCCTGTGGAACCTGGGCACCTGGTGGCTGGGTTTGCCGGCCTCGTCGTCGCACACCTTGATCGGTTCGATCATCGGCGTCGGCGTGGCCAATGCCCTGATGCACGGCCATGACGGCACCAGCGGCGTGGACTGGGCGCAGGCGACCAAGATCGGTTACGCATTGCTGTTGTCGCCGCTGGTCGGCTTCGGCTTTGCCGCGCTGTTGCTGCTGGCCCTGCGTGCGTTCGTCAAGAATCGCGCGCTGTACAAGGCACCGGTCGGCAATACGCCGCCACCGTGGTGGATTCGCGGCATGTTGATTGTGACCTGCACCGGCGTCTCGTTCGCCCACGGTTCCAACGACGGCCAGAAAGGCATGGGCCTGATCATGTTGATTCTGGTCGGCACGCTGCCGATGGCCTATGCGCTGAACCGCACCATGCCGGCCGACCAGGCGCTGCAATTCGCCGCCGTCGCCGAAGTCACCCAGCAAGCGCTGGTGAAAGCCGCACCGATGCCGGCCCCGGCCGATCCGCGTCCGGTGCTCTCAGAATTCGTGCGCAGCAAGGAAGCCACACCGCAACTGGTCCCGGCCCTCGCCGCCCTCACTGGCAGCATCGGCGCGCAGGTCAAGGGTTACGGTTCGCTGTCCAAAGTGCCGGCCGAGGCCGTGGGCAACGTGCGTAACGACATGTACCTGACCAGCGAAACCATTCGCCTGATGGACAAGAACAAGGTCGGTAACTTCGATGCCGACACCACCGGCAAACTGCAACTGTTCAAGCAACAGATCGACAACTCGACGCGTTTCATCCCACTGTGGGTGAAGATCGCCGTGGCGATTGCGCTCGGGCTGGGCACTATGGTCGGCTGGAAGCGCATCGTGGTGACGGTCGGCGAGAAGATCGGCAAGACCCACCTGACCTATGCCCAAGGCGCCTCGGCGGAAACCGTGGCCATGCTGACCATCGGCGCGGCCGACATGTTCGGATTGCCGGTGTCGACCACTCACGTGCTGTCCTCGGGTGTGGCCGGGAGCATGGTCGCCAACGGTGGCGGCTTGCAGATGAAGACCATCCGCAACCTGCTGATGGCCTGGGTGCTGACCTTGCCGGCGGCGATTCTGTTGTCGGGCAGCCTGTACTGGCTGTTTACCCAAATCTTCTAGCCGCAACACATAACCCTGTAGCAGCTGGCGAAGCCTGCGTCCGGCTGCGCAGCAGTCGTAAATCCGACACACGCGGTTTGTCTGATGTACCGCGTGTCATGGTTTTACGACTGCTGCGCAGCCGGACGCAGGCTTCGCCAGCTGCTACAGGGTTTTTTATCGCCTGTAGAACGCATTTCGTCGCAAATTCAGGCGTTTGCGTTTTTATTGATCCACCACCCGCCGGATTGCACTTCAGTTTGCTAACGTGTGGCCGACTCTTAAGAGACTCGATGCATTCAGGAGTGGAATCGTGAATCTGTACATCAATCAGCTTCAACACAAAGCTGACTTCAAAGAAGCCATCTACGCCGGCGACATCTTCCTGAACACTCAACTGCGCGCGGCCAAAGAGCTGTGTGCGTTCGCCCAGGAAAGCATCACCGCCGCCTTCGACGGCGAGACCAATCACCAGGCGCTGCACACGCTGATGCCGGTGGAAGAATTCGTGGTTCTGGTGACGCGCCTCAAGGGCCAGTTCACCAACAGCCAGCGCGCCAAGGACCTGATCCTGTCGTTTATCGACGAGATCGGCGTCGACCCGCGCGAGTACATCTTCGACGTGCCGCGCATTCGCGTGGTGCCGAACTATGACTACCTGCACGCCGGTGTCAGCTATGCCTACAAACCGCATCGCGACACGTGGTATGGCAGCGTCGATTGCCAGATCAACACCTGGATGCCGGTGCACACCATCCGCCCCGACCAGACCATGATGATCAACGCCGGTTACTTCGACGTGCCGGTGAAGAACACCTCCAGCGAATGGAGCCTCAACGACTGGATCAGCAACCAGCGGCACAAGGCCAAGGACAACCTCAAAGAGGAAGTCCGTGTGCACCCGGTGCCGATGGAAGCGATCAATACCGCGTCTGAAGTGCGCATCGCCGGCAACACCGGTGAGATGCTGATCTTCTCCGGTTCGCACCTGCACGGCACGGTCGCCAACCACACCAATCAAACCCGCTTCAGCGTGGACTTCCGCCTGATGCACCTCGACGACCTCAAGCACAAGCGCGGCGCGATCAACGTCGACAGCGCCTGCCCTGACGTCGGCGCCGGTTTCAAAGACTATTTCCACGCCCACGACTTCTCGAATTTCCAAGGAATCCAGCAATGACCAAGCGTCGCATCACGCCTGCCGAGGCCCAGTACAACGAAACCCGTGCCAACGTTCTGAAACGGGTCGATGCCGAGTACGTGGCCGACGCGCCGTTCGTCTTCGCCAACCGCATCGGCGTCACCGCTGCGCTGTCGCGTATGGAACTGTTCAAGAAAGTCGCTGAAGTACCGGGCGCGATCATCGAGTGCGGCGTGTACAAGGGCAACTCGCTGATGCTGTACATGCACTTGTCGATGATTCTCGAGCCGTACGCGATCAACCGTTCGATCGTTGGCTTCGACACGTTCGAAGGCTTCCAGAGCATTGATAAGAAAGAAGACCCGGCCGACGTCAACGAGACCATGTTCTCCGACACCGACCAGTCGCTGATCCAGGACATGATCGACGCCAACGACCTGCTGCGCCCGGTCAACCGCATCCCGCGTTGCGAGCTGGTCAAAGGTGACATCGTCAAAACCGTACCTGAATGGGTCAAGACCCGTCCGGACCTGGTCGTGGCCATGCTGATCCTCGACACCGACCTGTACGAATCGACCAAAGTCGCGCTGGAAACCTTCCTGCCGTACATGCCAAAAGGCGCGATCGTGGTCCTGGACGAAGTGGCTTACCGCAACTTCCCTGGCGAAACCAAAGCCCTGCGTGAAGTGCTCGACCTGAACAAGATCGAACTCAAACGCCTGCCGTTTGATAGCTGCGTAGGCTATTTCCACGTCTAATGCATAACCCGCCCTCTGTAGGAGCGAGGCTTGCCCGCGAAGAACGATAACGCGGTCTAACCGAATGACCGCATTATCGTTCTTCGCGGGCAAGCCTCGCTCCTACAGGGGGCGGTTATGTTGTGGACTGGATGACATTGGCCAGCCAGTCCATAAACGCTCGCACCCGCAGCGGCAAATGCCGTTGCCGGGCGTAGAGCAGCGAGACCTCCATCGATGGCGCGCTGAACTGCGGCAACACCGCCACCAGATCACCGCTATCCAAATGCGATTGCATGCCCTTGACCGGCGCCTGAATCAGACCGAATCCCCCAAGACACGCCGCTTCATAAGCGTCGGTGCTGTTCACCGTGACGCTGCCCGCCATCGGTAATCGATGCTCTGCCCCGTCCACCTCGTACACAAACCCCTCCGAGCGCGAACCCAGTACGCCGACGTAATGGACCATTCGATGCTGTGTCAGATCCTCAAGGCTTTCCGGCATGCCATAGCGCTGCAAGTAGGCGGGACTGGCGCAATTGACCATCGCAAAATCGCACACGTGACGCGCGACCACTGACTGATCCGGCTGCGCACCGACCCGCACCACACAATCAAAGCCTTCCCGCTGCAAATCAACCCGGCGATCCGTGGTGCTGATTTCCAGTTCCAGATTGGGGTGCAGCGCCATGAATTCCGGCAAGCGCGGCAGCACCATTTGCCGTCCCAGAAAGTTCGGCATGTCAAAGCGAATGCGCCCGGTGAGCGAGGCCGCGTCCTGACGAAACAGCCCTTCGATTTCATCCATGTGCGACAACAAGTCCCGGCTGCGCTCGTACAGCACCAGGCCATCCTGCGTCGCCTGAACCCGGCGCGTCGTGCGTTGCAGCAGACGCGTCCCCAATAAGGCTTCCAACGCCTGAACGTGTTCCGAGACGGTCGACCTGGGCACCCCCAGACTTTCGCCCGCCAGGGTAAAACTCGACATCTCACTGACACGCACGAAGGAACGCAGCAGTTCCAGTTTGTTCATGGGCCGCCTCTCAATTGTTCGGTTTGTCCGACCAGTGATTCCAGTTTTAGTCTGTTTATCACCCTGGGCCGGATAAATAAACTTCCTCCACACCGTTACCTACCACCCTTGAGGAAGTCCCATGAACCGTAAAATCGCACTGATCACTGGCGCCAGCCGCGGCCTCGGCAAAAACGCAGCCCTGCACCTGGCCGCTCAAGGCGTCGACATTATCGGCACCTACAACAGCAAGGCCGATGAAGCGCAGGCACTGGTCGCAGAAATCGAAAGCCTCGGCGCTCGGGCGGTGATGCTGCAACTCGACGTGAGCCAAAGCGAACGCTTCGAAGATTTCGCCACGCAAGTCGCCGATGTATTACGCAGCCGGTTTGATCGCCAACACTTCGACTTCCTGCTCAACAACGCCGGCATCGGCCTGACCGCGAATTTCGTCGACACCACCGTCGCCCAGTTCGACTTGTTGATGAACATCCACCTGAAGGGGCCGTTCTTCCTCACCCAGAACCTGCTGCCGTTGATGGCTGACGGTGGGCGCATCCTCAACGTGTCCAGCGGACTGACCAGCTTCAGCTTGCCGGGTTACGGCGCTTACGCAGCAATGAAAGGCGCGATGGAAGTGCTGACCCGCTACCAGGCCAAGGAACTGGGTGCCCGCGGTATTTCCGTGAACACCCTGGCACCGGGCGCCATCGAAACCGATTTCGGCGGCGGCACGGTGCGCGATAACAGCGACGTAAACAGCTACGTCGCCAGCAATACCGCGTTGGGTCGCGTCGGTCAGCCGGACGACATTGGGGCTGCGGTTGCGTTGTTGCTGGCACCGGGTAGCCAGTGGATCAACGGCCAGCGTGTCGAGGCGTCCGGCGGGATGTTTTTGTAATACACCATCAAGATCAAGAGATCGCAGCCTCGTTTCACTCGACAGCTCCTACATTGGAATGCGTCCATGTAGCAGCTGTCGAGTGAAACGAGGCTGCGATCTTTTGCGTTTATCCCGAGACAGCCTGGCGCATCAGGACTCGCTCCCGCACCACGTCATACACCCAGTGATAAACGTAGGTGTACGGCAGGAAAAACAGCAACACGCCGATGTCCAGCAGGAACGCCTGCCACAGGCTGACGTTCAGCCACCACGCAATCAGCGGCACACCCATCGCGACCAATCCGCCTTCGAACAGCAGCGCATGGATCACACGCACCCAAGCGTTGTGCACGATGGCGAAGCGTTTGAGCAAGCGATCGAACAGGCCGTTGAAGACCACGTTCCAGCCCAGAGCAAGCGCCGCAATCACAACGGTGACAGCGCCCATTTCGAGCATCGGTTTGTCCATGATCCACGCCAGTAGCGGCGTACAGATCAGGATGGCCAACACTTCGAAACCGATGGCCTGGAAAATACGTTCAGTGATGGATTTGTTGGCGTTCATGATCAGGGTTCCCTGAGTGACTGTGGTTGCCATGATCACGCCTCGCACCGATACTTCATAACCAATAACCATCGATCAAGGCGATAGTTCATGGCTTCTCAGGAAGTGTTGCAGGCATTTGTGCAGGCGGCGACGCAAGGCTCGTTTTCCGCGGCGGCGCGCAAACTGGGGCGCAGTCAGTCGACCATCAGTGCCGCGGTGGCGAGCCTTGAAATCGATCTGAACCTGACCCTCTTCGACCGCAGCAGCCGCAAGCCGAGCCTGACCCCGGCCGGGCATGTGATGCTGCAACGGGCCGAGGAAATTCTCGCCGCTACCAGCCGCCTGGAAATGACCGCCAGCCAACTGTCCCAAGGGGTTGAGCCGAAGCTGACGGTGGCGATTTCCGACACGTATCAGTCCGACCGTTTCGAAGCGGCGCTGAGTGCTTTCGAGCAGCGTTATCCAGACCTCGAACTCGAATGCCTGATCGCTGAATGCGATGACCTGGTGGCATTGGTGCAGAGCGGTCGGGCGCATGTAGCCTTCGCTGAAAAGCAGGACAGTTACCCGCCGGATCTGGTCAGTTCGACCGTGGAGGAACGGACGGAGATTGCCCTGTTCGTGTCCCGTGAACATCCGTTGGCGACGCTGGACCACATCGATCAAGACGTGTTGCAACTGCATCGGGAGTTGCGCCTGGCGACGATCGTCAATCCGTACGAGAGCCGTGCGAAGGGACGTGTCTGGTCGGCGCCTAGTTATTTGATGCTGCTGGAAATGGCCCAGGGTGGGTTTGGCTGGGCGCCGTTGCCGCGGTGGCTGGTGGGGCGGTTCGGGGCGGGGACGCTGGTTGAGCTGAACGTGCGCGGCTGGCCGAAACCGGTGTTTGTCGACGCCTTGTGGTCACGGCCGCATCCGCCGGGGCCGGCAGGGAGTTGGTTGCTCAGTAAAATGCTGGAATAGCGGTGCGGCCATTCGCGGGCAAGCCTCGCTCCTACAGGGATTGGTGGCGTCCACAAATTGTGTGATCGCCGCGATCCACTGTGGGAGTGAGCCTGCTCGCGATGGGGCCCGCCAGCTCACATCACTTCAAAGCCTTGATCCGCGCCTCAATAAACCGCCGCTCCGGCATTTGCTGCGTCAACTCCAGCGCCCGCTCATACGCCGCCCGCGCCTCCTCAACCCGCCCCAACTGCCGACAAAAATCCGCCCGCGCCGAATGCGCCAAGTGGTAATCCAGCAAATCCCCTCGCTCCAGAATCCCTTCCACCAGCACCAACCCCGCTAACGGTCCATCCCGCCTGGAGATCGCCGCCGCACGGTTCAACTCAATGACCGGCGAAGGCACCGCCGCCAACAACACGTCATACAAACCCACAATCTGTTGCCAGTCCGTCTCCCCCGCCGTGGGTGCTTCGGCATGCACCGCCGCAATTGCTGCTTGCAGGCAATAAGGCCCGAACCGGCCAGTGGTCAGCGCCGCTTCCACCAGCGCGCAACCTTCGGCGATCATCCCGGCATCCCACAACGAGCGATCCTGTTCGTCCAGTAAAATCAGCACACCGCTCGCCGACGTCCGGGCCGGGCGTCGTGATTCATGCAACAGCATCAACGCGAGCAGCCCCATCACTTCCGATTCCGGCAGCAACTCCATCAACAATCGCCCGAGCCGAATGGCTTCGCGCGTCAGGTCTTCGCGGGTCAGTTCTGCACCGACTGACGCCGAGTAGCCTTCGTTGAACACCAGGTAAATGACCCTGAGCACACTGTCCAGACGCTCGGGCAGTTCCGCCAGCGTCGGCACTTGATAAGGGATTTTGGCGTCACGGATTTTCGCTTTGGCGCGCACGATTCGCTGGGCGATGGTTGCTGGCGCCGAGAGAAAGGCGCGGGCAATTTCCTCCGTGGTCAGGTCGCACACTTCTCGCAGGGTCAACGGCACTTGGGCGTCCGACGCGAGGGCCGGGTGACAACAAGTGAAGATCAGCCGCAAGCGATCATCTTCCACGTCTTCATCACTCCAGTCGGCCTGTTCCAGCTCCTCCAGTTGAGCAATCAATATTGGCCTGGACGCCGCAAAACGCGCGCGCCGACGCAACACATCGATGGCTTTGAAGCGCCCGGTGGACACCAGCCAGGTGCGTGGATTGTCCGGCACGCCGTCACGCTGCCACCGCTCGACCGCGACGAAAAACGCCTCGTGCAAGGCCTCTTCGGCGAGGTCGAAATCGCCGAGCAAGCGGATCAGCGTCGCCAGAATCCGCCTTGAGTCTTCACGGTAAACCTGCTCGACCCGAGCCGTGACCGACACGTCAGGCATCAGCCCGGCATGCCTTCAGTCACCAGCGTCACCAATCGATCGCCGAATTCGGCAGGCTGTTGCTTATAAGGCAGTGGACTCATGGGAATTTCCTGTCTTGTGCTTGTTATTCAGGGATTCAATTGGCGAACGGGACGCACCTCGACACTGCCGACCCGGGCCGCCGGGATATTGCCGGCAACCTGAATCGCTTCATTGAGGTCCTTGGCATCGATCAGGTAGAAGCCGGCCAACTGCTCTTTGGTTTCGGCGAACGGACCGTCGGTGATCGACATCTTGCCGTTGCGCATGCGCACGGTGGTCGCGGTTTGCACCGACTCCAGCGCCTCGGCCGCGATCATCCGGCCGCTGCCCTCGATCGACTCGGCATAGGCCATGCACTCGGCGTCGTGGGGACTGTCGGGCTGCGAGTGCAACTCCTGTTCGTTGCTGTAGACCAGGCATAAGTACTTCATGTGGGCTCTCCCGGATCGAACTGATCAACTATGGCTGCAGATGGGCGCCTTCGCGACATTCCCGACGAAGCACCCGATGATCAGGGTTCAAGGTTGAACAGCGCCGTGCCGCTCGTCATGTCGAACGGGGCCGACCAGTGTTCGTGAACGATGCGCCATTGCCCCGCGTCGCGCCGATAGCAGGCGGTCACACGCATCCAGCAGGCCTGGGTTTCACCTTGCTCGTTGGTGCCGCCGCAATGGGCCAGCCAGTGGGCGAAGGCGATGTGCTCGTCCGCGACGATGTTCATGTGGTCGAAGTCGAACTTGTGCGCGCCCTGGCACATTTCCATGCACTCCTCCCAATGTGCGCGGTAAGCCGCCTTGCCCCGGAATTGCAGGGCCTTGACCGCGTCGTAAGAGACGATGTCGTCGCCGTAAAAGGACATGAGTTTGTCGACATCCTTGGCGATTACCGCCTGGCGATAATTGTCGATCAGGGTCTGGATTTCAGTTGTAGCGATCATGGTGGTTCTCCGTGGTTTTTGTTGTGAAGACACCTTTAGTCGTCTGGCGAACAGCCAAATCGACAGGCGAAATAAAAATAATCCATGAACGCAAACTCGTTAGAATCCGAACCATATTTTGTTGGAAAAAGGACACTCCAGTGACAGCCCGACTCGTGCCTTACGAAAACCTGAACGCGCGCCAGCGCCAGCAGATCGAGGCCATCGAAGTTCATAAAGAACAGATCAAATTCTCCGGCGACATCCACGGTGCGTTGCACACCTTGCTGTCCAAACCCGGCCCCGGCGTCCAGGGATTTGCGCTGCTGGTCGAGGAGGTTCCCGTGGCCTTCTTGCTGCTGAAACGCCCGCCCGTGTTGCCGGCGTGGGCCGACGAACACAGCGCGACCTTGCATGCGTTGCAAGTCGATCACCGCGCTCAAGGCAAGGGGTATGGAAAAGCCTGCCTGCAAGCTTTGCCCGAAGTGGCCCGGCAGGCGTTTCCGGAGATCAAGGCGCTGGAGCTCTCGGTGGATGCGGACAACGCGGCGGCTATCGCGCTCTATGCGAAATTCGGCTGGGTCGACAGCGGCGAGGCGTACCGGGGCCGGATCGGTTATGAACGGCGCATGAGTCTGATTTTCTGAGGTGGTTATGCTCGACAGCATCGAAGCACTGGAAGCGATCTATGGCCAACCCCACGACCGTGCGGTGCGCAAGCAAATTGCCTTTCTGAACGAGGACTATCAGGCGATGGTCCGCGCCTCGCCGCTGGTGATCATCAGCTCGGTCGGCCCCGACGGCATGGACGGTTCGCCCCGGGGTGATGCGCCGGGTTTTGTGCGGATCATTGGCCCGAAGACCCTGGCGATCCCTGATCGTCCAGGCAACAACCGCATCGACACGCTGCGCAACGTGGTGCTCGATTCGCGGGTGTCGCTGCTGTTCATCATTCCCGGGATCGGCGAGACGTTACGGGTCAACGGCACAGCGCAAATAAGTGCGGAACCGGCGTTGCTGGAAAGCTTTGCGGTGAACGGCAAACCGGCGCGCACGGTGATGCTGGTGACGGTGGAAGCGGCGTACTTCCATTGCTCGAAAGCGATTGTCCGTTCGGATTTGCGGAATCCGGAGAAGCATCTGGATCGCTCGGCGCTGCCAACGGCCGGGGCATTTCACAAGCGGTTGAATGATGGGCAGTTCGATGCCGAAACGTATGACCGGGAAGCGCCGGCCCGAGTGCGTGACAGTCTCTACTGATCAATAAATGAAAGGGTTGCCATGAGGCAACCCTTTGGGAATTTGAATAGCCGTCAGAGAAGTAGGCAATAGTCGAGCAACTGTTTCTCGATACTTTGACGCTGGCCGATAACCAAAGCGACTACGACAAGGCTCTCACTCGGGTACACCTCATACAAAACCCGCTGCCCCATGGGCAAGTACTCACGAAAATGAGTCACACCAAGGGACGCGGCTTCCTGGCAAACACCATAAACGTGGGCCTGAGAGCCCAAAGCCGTAACAATCTGCATCACCAGTTGATCTACGATCTCTGCCGCTTTCTTGCGACCGCATTGCTGCGTCAGATAATGCTCCAGCGAAATAACCCCATGCTCCGCAGCAGTCGCAAACTCTACCCTGAAGACCTCAGGCATCGTTATCTTCTTGTGAAGGTTCACGCCGCTTCGCCAGTTTAGCCAGCAAAGTCTCACCAGAGATCAGCTTTCCCTGTTCCTTGTCGCGGGAGGAGAACGACAGCAGCTTGATCAGCGCGATCGCCTCGTCCCGGCGTTTACGCTCCTCATAGGACTCGATCACATACGCCGGGACACCATTTTGGGTCACGAGCATTGGCTCGGAGAGATCCAGCGCTGCCGCATTTTTTTTGACAAAACTGATTGTTTCAACTCGCATCATTCGTTCCTCTGCTCGCCATCCGGACAGGCTGGCCAACTCACAAGGTCTGAATTTAGGCTATTAAAAAACTTATCTCAAGCGATCATTTGCTCCGGTTACAACTCCAACACCATCTCATGCCACGCCATGCCACCGTGGTCCGAGACCGAAGGCTTGATGTAGGCAAAACCGAATCCGGCATACAGCGGAATATGCCGCTCCTTGCACATCAGGTGGATGGTGCTCTTGCCCAAACCCCGCATGCGCTCGATGAACTCGCCCATCAAACGCTTTGCCAATCCTTGCCCCTGATAATCCGGGTGCACCACCACCGACATGATCACCACGTGCGGGCCGGCCGGGTCGTGGCCGATCAGTTCCTTGAACGCTTCGTCTGACATTTCCACCTCAAATGCCGCTCCGGAATTAATGAAACCGGCTACCACTCCGTCCACTTCCGCGACGATGAAACCCTCGGGCCAGGTGGCAATGCGGGTGGCGATTTTTTCCCGGGTGGCGGCTTCGTCGCCTTCGTAGGCAACGGTTTCGATGGCGAAGCAGCGGTCCAGGTCAGCAGGCAGGACGTTTCGGATGACAGGGTTCGACGAGTTCATGGCGCAACAGCAACCTTGGGGCAAGTGAGAAGACAGAGTATCGCTCGCCGATTCTAACAACACTGACTGGCCCTTGAACGCCCGATACTCAGCGCTCGTATAAAGTGCATAGGGTTAAAGGACGGCACCGTAAAGCTTTCATATAACCGCTACCCAATGCCTCGGGTTCGTATTATTTATCTGTGCCTCGACGATTGAAGACGCCCAGCCACGGCAGGTTGAGCCCTCCTCGTCCCACTCACAGGACTGTGATCATGAGCACGACTCAAATCGGCCTACTCGTGTTGTTCAGCATTAGCTCGTTCGGCTTCATCACGCTGTACATCGATTTCCTGCGCGAGCGCCGAATCAAGAAAGGCAAGTGAACGACACAAGGTCAGGCGCTTCAACCAGCGCCAGCCTTGCTCTACAGCCCCACCAAGCGATAGCCCACCTGCAATTCGGTGATGAAATGTTGCGGCTGGGCCGCATCGGCCTCCAGTTTCTGCCGCAAGTGCGCCATGTGCACCCGTAGGTAGTGAGCACGATCGACGTAATCCAGCCCCCACACTTCCAGCAGTAACTGGCGATGGGTCATGACCCGGCCTTGTCCGCGAATCAACGCGCAAAGCAGGCGATACTCGATGGGCGTCAGATGGACCGCTTGGCCCTCGCTCCGGACCTCGTGCGTGGACAGGTCCACTTCGATCATGCCGAACGTCACCTTGCTGGTGACGGCGGCGGTTCCGTTCTGCACATGTCGACGCAGCTGGGCGCGGATACGCGCGAGCAACTCGGGCACGCCGAAGGGTTTGACCAGGTAATCGTCGGCGCCCGCATCCAGTGCCGCCACTTTTTCCTCTTCACGATCACGGGCCGACAGCACCAGAATCGGCACCGTCATCCAGCCCCGCAGCTCGCTGATCAATTGTTTGCCGTCACCGTCGGGCAAGCCCAGATCGACAATCACCAGATCCGGTTGACGGCTGGCAGCGTGGATCAGGGCGCGTTTGACGTTGTCGGCTTCGAACACCTGAAAACCTTCATCCTGCAGCGCGATACCGATGAAACGGCGGATGTTGGCCTCGTCCTCGACAATGAGGATGCGTGCACTGGTCATAGCGATTCCATGGAAGGCGGGTGACCCGCCGGTAGAGTGATGACAAAGCGGATACCCGAGGTGGCCAGGGGTTGGGCCTCGATCGTTGCGCCATGAGCCTGGACAATGCGTTTTGCCAACGCCAGCCCAAGGCCGATGCCGGCCACGGCCGACTCCTGCTGGCCACGGGTGAACGGCTCGAACAGGCTCTGAGGTGTGCTGCCCTGAGGACAACCGGGACCGGCGTCGATCACCTCCAGCACAATGCTGTCCTCCTCTTGCCGGGCCGCCACCTGCACCAGCGTTCCGGCCGGGGTGTACTTGGCGGCGTTGTCCAGAAGGTTGACCAGCACGCGCTCAATCAACAGCGCATCGACTTCCACCAACGGCAACTGCGGCGACAGTGCGGTGCGCACCACATGCCGCGCCAACGGCTCGCGCAGTTGACGCAAAGCGCTGCCGACGATTTCCTCCAGTGAGTGCCATTGCCGGTTGAGGCGCACACCGCGTTCCTGCATCCGGGCCATGTCCAACAGGTTTTCGATCAACCGCTGCATGGAGCTGGCCTGATCGCGGATACCGCCCAGCAACTGCGTCAGCGGTCCGGGCGGCGCGTGAGGTGCCGCCGCATCTGCCGCGCCGATAATGGTGGTCAGCGGCGTGCGCAGGTCATGAGAGATCGCGGCCAGCAGCGTATTGCGCATGCGCTCGCCCTCCATCTGCACCAGGGTGCTCTGCGCCACTTCGACGAAATGCACCCGCTCCAGCGCAATCGCCAGTTGGCTCATGCACGCTTCGAGCAAACGCTGTTCTTCAGGCTCGCTCAATCGCTCGGGTTCAGCCAGTTCGAGCACCAACACGCCGCGTACGCGCATGGGCGCCTTTAATGGCAAATAGCGGCCTTGAGCGGCCGCCAGTGTATCGGTGCCCTGACCCGCGGGTTGGCCGTGGTCGTAAACCCATTGGGCAATGCTTTCATCGATCGGGAACGTGCCGGCGCCACTGGAATGGACACTGTCTATAGCGTCCGGAAGTGCCAGCCCGCCCCGCGCTTCAAACACGCCACTGAAGGTGCGCAGCGCCACCTCCGTAATCTGCTCCACCGTCAGCGCCGCCGACAGGTCGCGAGCCAGCCTCGCCAATGACGTCGCGCGCCGCTCACGGCCAGCAGCGGTGCGAGCCTCATGACGCAAGCGGGCCGTCAGTTGACCGGTGATCAACGCAATACCCAGCATCAGGGCGAAGGTAAAGAAATACTGGGTGTCATTGACCGTGAACGACCAGCGTGGCTGGACGAAGAAGAAATCAAAACACAGCACCGCCAGCATCGCCGCCCAGACACCCGGCCCGCGCCCGTAACGCAGGGAGACCAACACCACCGTGAGCAAAAACAGCATGACCACGTTGGCCAGATCAAACACCTGCAACAACAAGGCCGCCACAGCCGTGGCGGCAAAACAGGCAAGGCTGGCCCACAGGTACGCCGCAGCCCTGCTCGGCGGCAACGCGGCATCCGTGTTCACCGCCACCGCAACCACGACGGGCAACGGGCCATGAGCGATGACAATCTGATCGATCTCGGGGTGACGACGGCTGATACGGTCACTGATCGACTGATGCCAGAACTGCCAGACCTTGCGCGGGTAATGCCCGAGCACCAGGCGATTGGCGTTATGTTCACGGGCAAACGCCACCAGCGTCTCGGCCACGTCCATGCCTGACAGCGTGGCCGTGTCGGCACCGAACTCAGCGGCCAGCGCCAGGGTTTTCATGGCGGCGGCATAGCGGTTCTCGCCGCCTTCACGGCGATGGACCGAAGGCACATGGACGACAATCCAGTCCGCCTCGAGTTTTTGTGCCAGACGCGCCGCTTCACGAACCAGACGTTCATCCGACGGGTAGCCTGCCACGCCGACCAGAAGACGCTCGCGCGCGGGCCAAAGGGTGTTGATGGACCGCTCGCGGCGATAGTCGCGCATCTGTGCATCGACTCGATCGGCCGTGCGCCGCAGCGCCAGCTCGCGCAAGGCCAGCAAGTTGCCTTTGCGAAAGAAATGCCGGGACGCGCGCTCGGCCTGGGGCGGCAGATAGACCTTGCCTTCCTTGAGACGGCGTAGCAAGTCATCAGGTGGCAGGTCGATCACCACCACCTCATGAGCAGCGTCGAACAGATGATCGGGTACGGTCTCGCGCACCCGGATGCCGATGATCCCGCTGACGATATCGTTGAGACTTTCCAGGTGCTGGACATTGAGGGTGGTCCAGACGTCGATGCCGGCGCGCAGCAGTTCTTCGACATCCTGCCAGCGTTTGGGGTGACGCGAGCCGGGAACGTTGCTGTGGGCCAGCTCATCCACCAGCAGCACCGCCGGACGTCGCGCCAGCGCGGCATCCAGATCGAACTCGCTGAGGGCACACTCGCGATGCATCACGCTGTAGCGCGGCAGCAGCTCCAGACCCGTGAGCAGTTCAGCGGTTTCCCGGCGGCCATGGGTTTCGACCACTCCAGCCACCAGGTCACGGCCCTGGGTCACTTCGCGTTGAGCCGCGATGAGCATGGCACAGGTTTTCCCCACTCCGGCATTGGAGCCGAAATAGATGCGCAATTTGCCACGCAGGGCGGCCTGTTCGTCTTGTTGCAACTTCTCCAGCAGCGCGTCGGGATCAGGGCGGCCGTCACGTGAAGCGGTGAACGTATCAGTTACGAGCATGGCAATCCTTTTGAGCTGCACGGCGCCACACAGGGCGCCGCGCAGTCAGTCCTTTCAAACCAGGCCAAGCCCGGCCAACAGCATGTCGATCACCTTGATCCCCGCGAACGGCACCAGCACGCCACCCAGCCCATAGATCAGCAGGTTGCGATTGAGCAACGCCGCGGCGCCGATGGCTCGGTAGGTCACACCCTTCAGCGCCAGCGGGATCAGAAACACGATGATCAGGGCATTGAAGATCACCGCGCTGAGGATCGCCGAGTTCGGGCTGCTCAGGTGCATCACGTTCAGGGCACCCAGTTGCGGATAGGTCGCGACGAATGCGGCCGGTACGATAGCAAAATACTTGGCCACATCGTTGGCCACGCTGAAGGTGGTTAACGCGCCGCGCGTCATGAGCATCTGCTTGCCGACTTCAACCACCTCGATCAGCTTGGTCGGGTTGCTGTCCAGATCGACCATGTTGCCCGCTTCCTTGGCCGCCTGAGTACCGCTGTTCATGGCCACGGCCACGTCCGCCTGCGCCAGTGCCGGCGCATCATTGGTGCCATCGCCCGTCATCGCCACCAGCTTGCCCTGCGCCTGGTAGTCGCGGATCAGTTGCAGCTTGTCTTCCGGCCGGGCCTCGGCCAGAAAGTCGTCGACACCGGCCTCCACGGCAATCGCCGCCGCCGTCAGGCGGTTGTCGCCGGTGATCATGACCGTCTTGATCCCCATGCGCCGCAGTTCGGCAAAACGCTCCTTGATACCGCCCTTGACCACGTCCTTGAGCTCGACCACGCCCAATGCCTTTTCACCATCGCACACGACCAGCGGCGTACTGCCACGGCGCGAGACTTCATCGACCTTGCTCTGCAATGCCGACGGAAAGCTGCCGCCCAGCGCCTCGATGTGCTGGCGAATGGCATCTGCCGCACCCTTGCGGATGCGCCGGCCGCCGGCCAGATCGACGCCGCTCATACGGGTTTGCGCGGTGAAATGCACGAAGCTCGCCCCCAGGGCATTGAGGTCCCGCGCCCGCAGGTCGAACTTCTGCTTGGCGAGCACCACAATACTGCGTCCTTCCGGCGTTTCGTCGGCCAGCGAGGCCAACTGCGCGGCGTCCGCCAGTTCCGACTCCTTGACTCCGGGCGCTGGCAGGAAACTGCTGGCCTGGCGATTACCCAAGGTAATGGTGCCGGTTTTGTCCAACAGCAGGACATCAACGTCACCCGCCGCTTCCACAGCCCGCCCGGAGGTGGCAATGACGTTGGCCGACATCATCCGGCTCATGCCCGCCACACCAATCGCCGACAGCAGGCCGCCAATGGTCGTGGGGATCAGACAGACCAGCAACGCCACCAGCACCGTTGCGCTGACCACGTCGCCGCCGCTCATGGTCACCGCCATCATCGAATACGGGCCCAGCGTCACGATCACCAACAGAAACAGAAACGTCAGCCCCACCAGCAGAATGGTCAGCGCGACTTCGTTGGGCGTCTTCTGGCGCTTCGCGGATTCGACCATTGAGATCATGCGATCCAGAAACGACTCGCCGGGATTGACGCTGATACGCACCACCAGCCAGTCCGACAGCACTTTTGTGCCCCCGGTGACCGATGAAAAGTCGCCGCCCGCCTCGCGAATCACCGGTGCCGACTCCCCGGTGATCGCGCTTTCATCCACCGACGCCACACCTTCGATCACCACACCATCGAGGGGCACCAGATCGCCAGCCTCGATCAACACCACGGTGTCCTTGATCAGTTCGCTGGAAGGCACGAGCCTCCAGGCGGAACCGTGCCGGGGTTGCTGCAACAGCTTGGCCAGGGTCTGGCGCTTCATCCCGCGCAGGCTGGCCGCCTGGGCCCGACTGCGCCCCTCGGCCAGGGCTTCGGCGAAGTTGGCAAACAACACGGTGAACCACAGCCACAGCGTGATGCTGAGAATGAAACCACTGGGGGCTTCCCCTTTGCCGACCAGTGATTGAACCCACAACAGCGTGGTGAGAATACTGCCCAGGTACACCACAAACATTACCGGGTTCTTCCACTGCGCCTGGGGCAGCAATTTCTTGAAAGCATCCAGGCACGCCGTGAGCAACAATCCACGGTCGAACAAAGGCAAACGAACTTGCTTACTCATGGTTGTTTCTCTTGTTCACTGGCCGCAAGGGATGGCTGATGCGCAGGCGTCAGAGCATCCATCGCGAGGTTGAGTTGCAGCACATTGACCCGGGGCTCGCCGAGCAAACCAAAGGTGCGTTGCTCAGTGTGGGCATTCACCAGCTTCAACAGATCGGCTTCCGGCAGGTGACGCAGGCGTGCGACGCGCGAAGCCTGAATCTGTGCGTTGGCCACCGAGATGTGCGGGTCCAGACCTGACGCCGACGAGGTGACCGCATCCACCGGCACCTGGGCATCGGCTGCCAGACCGTTCTGTCGGCGGTAGGCTTCGACGCGCATGGCCACGGTGTCGATCAACTTCTGGTTGGTCGGGCCAAGGTTACTGGCGCCACTGGAACCTGCGTTGTACGGCTGGGCCACGCTCTTGCTCGGATCCAGCGGGTCAGCGCCGAGGGTCATGCTCGGCCGCCCCTGAAAATACTCGGGGCGAGTGAAATGCTGGCCGATCACCGCCGAACCGATCACCAACCCGTCCCGTTCAACCAGACTGCCCCGGGCCTGATAGGGGAACAGCACGTTAGCCACCAGCGTGGTGAACAACGGATACACCAGCCCGGTCAGCAACATGAAGAACGCCGCCGAAATCAGCACCGGGCGCAACAGGCCGACAAACAGAAATTGCACCTTGGTTTGTGTTTGTACTTGAGTCATCACATCCCCCTCACTTGTAGGTCTGGCCGGACAGCAACTGCAGTTGCTCGACCAGCGGGCCGAGCGCGAGCGCCGGCAGGAAAGTCAGGCCGCCCACCACCAACACCACGAACACCACCAGAAACATGAACAGCGGCGTGGCGGTCGGGATGGTGCCGGCACCGGCCGGGATGTTCTTTTTCATCGCCAAGGAACCGGCGACCGCGAGCATCGGCAGCATCGTGAAGAAGCGTCCGAGCAACATGGCAAGACCGATGGTGGTGTTAAAGAACGGCGTATTGGCATTCAGCCCGGCGAACGCCGAACCGTTGTTGGCAGTGCCCGAGGTGTAGGCATACAGCACCTCGCTGAAGCCATGAGGCCCTTGGTTGTTGAGGCTATTGAGAGTGTCGGGCCAGAGTGCCGCCAGGGCGGTGAAGCCGAGAATGCAGATGGGGTGGGCCAGCACCGAGAGCATGACCAGCTTGATCTCCCGCGCCTCTATCTTCTTGCCGAGGAATTCGGGGCTGCGACCGATCATCATGCCCACCAGAAACACCGTCAGCAGCGCGTACTGGATCAGGTTGATAAAGCCCACGCCGTCGCCACCGAACACGCAGTTGAGCATCATCTGCGCCAGCGGTACGAAGCCGCCCATAGGCGTCAGCGAGTCATGCATGGCGTTCACCGAGCCGGTGGTTGCGCCGGTGGTGGTGGTCACGAACAGGCTGGTGTCGGCAATCCCGAAGCGCAACTCCTTGCCCTCCATGTTGCCGCCACTCTGGGTCGCTGACAGCACCTGATCCGCACCCACTCGAGTCAACAGCGGGTTGCCACTTTGTTCGGCGGTGTAAACGATGCTCAGAAAGCCGACGAACATCACCAGGAACGTGCCAAAGAACACCCAGCCCTGACGCCGACGCATCAGCATGCTACCGAAGGTGTACGTCAGCGCTGACGGGATCAGCAACATGCTGAGGATATGCAGCATGTTCGTCAGCGGGGTCGGGTTCTCGAACGGATGCGCGGCGTTCATGCTGAAAAAGCCGCCACCGTTGGTGCCGATGTGCTTGATTGACTCGAAGCTCGCCACCGCGCCGACGATCAATTGCTGCTGTGCGCCTTCCAGCGTAGTGGCAAGGGCCTGGGAGTTCAGGGTTTGTGGCATGCCTTGCCAGACATAAACCAGCGCCATGCCAAAACACAGTGGCAGCATCACCCGGTACAGCGTGCGAGTGAAGTCCACCCAGTAGTTGCCGATGTCAGCGGAGTTCGACCGACTGAGGCCGCGAATGAATCCCGCCGCAGCCACAACGCCCGCTGTTGCGCCGACGAACATCAGGAAGGTGATAACCGCCATCTGGCTGAAGTTGGACAGGCTGGTCTCACCTGAATAAGCCTGCCAGTTGGTGTTGGTGATAAAAGACGCCGCGGTATTGAACGCCAGATCCGGCGTTTGCGCGCTCAGCCCCAAGGGGTTGAGTGGCATGAAACCTTGCAGACGCAACACGATGTAACCCAGCAACATCATGGCCGCGTTCGACAGCAACAGGGCCGAGCCATAACGTGCCCAGCCCATGGTTTCGGTCGAATCGATCCCCAGCAAACGATACGTGGCGCGCTCCGCCAAGGCATGGTTTCGCCCGGTGAATACCAGCGTCAGCCACTTCCCCATCAGAACGGCGAGCCCGGTCATCAACCCGAGAATCACCGCAAATTCCAGCATAGTGCTCAACATGTCGATGCTCCGTTCAAATCTTGCCCATGGCGACGATGACCATGGCTGTCGCAGCAAAAAACACCACGCTAACCCCCATGAAAATCAGGTCGTACATTGCCGTTTTCCTTTCTCAAGACCGCCCTGGCGGGCGAATAAAAACGCCTGTGCCGCAATGACTGCGGCCATCAGAACTTTTCTGCACGGATAAGGGCGTAACCCAGGTAGGCGAACAACAGGGCGGCGCACAGGCCGCTGGCGATGTAAATGAACTCGAGTGTTAACAAGACAGCTCCCCCTGACTTAACGAATGGGCACCCGCAATCGGGCCCCGGTAGAGCGCGTCAGAGCAAAAAACGCACTGAACACGCGCTCTTATCTGCGCTGTGCAGGTTAAGTGAGGGGGTATCAAGGACGGACACTGATTGGGGGCCGCGGTATTAAGACGGCGTATAGATCGAGCGAAACGGGCGGTAGGCGGGAGGTGATGCGAGGGGGCAACGACAGTCACGAACGGGCACTGTGAAGTGCCCGTTCCCGGCTTGGTTCATTACGATTTGAGCGGCAGCCAGATTTCCAGCACGCCGGTGTTGAGCTTCGGGTTGAAGTCTTCGCTGTAGCGTTCGAACTCCGGGGCGTCCGCCGCTTCTTTACCGGACTGCGGCAGCCAGGTTTTCCAGATGTACTGAAAGGTCGCGGGCAACTGGTCCAGCGTGCCTTTGTGCTCGAACACCGCGTAATGCTGGGGTTGAACTTCGACCCAGCGGTACTTTTCGGGCAGATCGTCGAGTTTGTCGATCTCCACGCCGGCGATGTATTCGAAACCACCTTTGCCATCGGGATTGCAGCAGATGCCGTAGGTCACTTCACCTTTTTGACCGGGAATTTTGCCAATCTCGGGAACGAATTTCTCCCAAAGGTCGGGGATGCCTTGGGTAGTCTGCTGGGTAAATCGACCACCCAACCCTGCAATGAGCAGGAAGTGCCCGTGTTCGAAGCGGGGCTCGGCCGGTGTTACGCCTGTTTGCTCATCCATGACTCAACTCCTGAGACGAAAAAAGTGGGTTCGGCTGGAAGTATAGAAGCCAAACCCGATTCGCCCACTTACAGGGCGTGCAACTGTTCGACGGCGCCGCTGCCAACGAACTCGTTATAACCCGATAGGATCACGTAGACCGCGAAATAACAGAAGATCGCCGCCGATGCCATGTAGGAGTAACGTAACAGTTTGTCACCCAGCAACTTGCCGCCATGGCTCGCGGCGAAGCACAAAGCGACACACCAGAGCACGCCAGCGCAGAGAAACCCACCGAGGAACAGCGCCGAACTCAGGGCATCGCCGCCACCTGAACGCGCGATCAGCGTGCCGCCCACCGCCGCGAACCAGAGGATGGCGCTGGGGGACGACATGGCCAGGAAGATCCCGCGGAAAAACTCCTTACGGTGGGAGTTCTGCCCCACTTCCGCGGACTGCGCCAGCACCGCCTCATGGTGAATCGCCGAGTAGATCATCTTCGCCGCGAAATACACCAGCAGCGCTGAACCGCCAATCCACAGCACCCAACGCACGGTTTCGTATTGCAGCAAAACGGTCATGCCCGCCAGCGCCAGCACTGCGTAAATCAGGTCGCCGACACACGTCCCCAACCCCAAGGCAAAGCCTTGAAAATAGCCGCGCTGCATGGCCAACGTGATCATCGCGATATTGGCCACGCCGATATCCAGGCACAGCGAAAGGCTCAGCAAAAAGCCGCTGGTAAATTCCATCAACCGGGTTCCTTCGGACAAATTTGTTTACATAGTCGCTGGACAGTGTGCCACAACAGCCCTTACATTCCGCCACAGGCCACCGCAGTGGCCAGCGTCGCTCGGACGGTTCCGGGCGCTCACGTTACCGAGGCAACAATGGCTAACCCAGGTTCGCCGCGCCGCTTTGCGCGCATAGATCGACTCCCCCCTTACGTATTCAACATCACTGCCGAGCTGAAGATGGCCGCCCGTCGTCGTGGCGAAGACATCATCGACTTCAGCATGGGCAACCCTGACGGCCCTACTCCGCCGCACATCGTCGAAAAACTGGTCACCGTCGCCCAGCGCGAAGACACCCACGGCTATTCGACGTCCAAGGGCATTCCGCGTTTGCGCCGGGCCATTTCCAATTGGTACAAGGATCGCTACGAAGTCGACATCGACCCGGAAAGCGAAGCCATTGTCACCATCGGCTCCAAGGAAGGCCTGGCGCATTTGATGCTGGCCACCCTCGACCAGGGCGACACCGTGCTGGTGCCGAACCCGAGTTACCCGATTCACATCTACGGTGCCGTGATTGCCGGTGCCCAGGTGCGTTCGGTGCCGCTGATCCCTGGCGTGGACTTCTTCGCCGAACTGGAAAGCGCCATTCGCGGTTCGATCCCGAAACCGAAAATGATGATCCTCGGCTTCCCGTCGAACCCCACCGCGCAGTGCGTGGAGCTGGATTTCTTCGAACGGGTGATCGCCCTCGCCAAGCAGTACGACGTTTTGGTAGTACACGACCTGGCTTACGCCGACATCGTCTACGACGGCTGGAAAGCCCCGTCGATCATGCAAGTGCCGGGCGCCAAGGACATTGCGGTGGAGTTTTTTACCCTGTCCAAGAGCTACAACATGGCGGGCTGGCGGATCGGTTTCATGGTCGGCAACGCTGAGCTGGTCAACGCCCTGGCGCGGATCAAGAGTTACCACGACTACGGCACGTTCACCCCTCTGCAGGTCGCGGCCATTGCGGCGCTGGAAGGCGATCAGCAGTGCGTCAAAGACATCGCCGAGCAATATCGGCAGCGCCGCAACGTGCTGGTCAAAGGCCTGCATGAACTGGGCTGGATGGTGGAAAACCCGAAAGCGTCGATGTATGTCTGGGCCAAGATTCCCGAAGCGTACGCACATCTGGGTTCGCTGGAATTTGCCAAGAAGATGCTGGCCGAAGCGAAAGTCTGTGTGTCGCCGGGTGTCGGGTTTGGTGAGTATGGGGATGATCATGTGCGCTTCGCGCTGATCGAAAACCAGGACCGGATTCGTCAGGCTGTGCGCGGGATTCGCGGGATGTTCAGGGCGGATGGGTTAGTTCAGAAAACCAACGCCAGTTAAATCGCCTTCGCGGGCAAGCCTCGCTCCTACTGGTCGGTGTGACCTGTAGGAGCGAGGCTTGCCCGCGAAGCTTTTAAACGAACATCGACAGCAGCAGGATAAAGCCCAGCGCAACGATGGACAGGATGGTTTCCATCGCGGTCCAGGTCTTGAAGGTTTCAGCCACGGTCATGTTGAAGTACTGCTTCACCAGCCAGAAACCCGCGTCGTTGACGTGAGACAAGATCAACGAACCGGCACCGGTCGCCAGTACCAGCAGTTCACGGTTCACACCCGGAATCATCCCCACCACCGGCACCACGATGCCCGCGCCGGTAATGGTGGCCACGGTCGCCGAACCGGTCGCTATACGGATCACCGCCGCCACCAGCCACGCCAGCAAAATCGGCGAGATCTGCGCTTCCACCGCCATGTTGCCGATGACATTACCAACACCGCTGGTCACCAGCATCTGCTTGAAGCCACCACCGGCACCGATGATCAGGATGATCGCGGCGGTTGGCGCGAGGCTCGCATCCAGCCATTTGAGCATCTGGTTGGAGCCAATGCCCTGCTTGTAACCGAAGGTGTACAGCGACAGCAGCAACGCCAGCAGGAGGGCCGAGATCGGGTGACCGATCAGGTCCATAAAGGTGCGGAAGAAGTTACCGTCCGGCAGCACCACATCGGCAAAGGTCTTGAGCAACATCAGGAAAACCGGCGACAGCACGGTGATCAAGGTGATGGAGAAACTCGGGAGATCGGCAGAATCGTTCTCACGTGCCAGTTGATCCACCAGTTCCTGGTTAGGATGACCGGGGATGTATTTGGCAATGAACGTGCCGTAGATCGGGCCTGCGATGATGGCCGTCGGCAGCGCAACGATCAGGCCGTACAGAATGGTTTTACCAATGTCGGCACCGAACACGCCGATGGCCAGCAACGGACCCGGGTGCGGCGGAACCAGACCGTGTACGGCGGACAGACCCGCCAGCAGTGGAATGCCGATCTTGATGATCGACACGCCGGTACGCCGGGCGACGATGAACACCAGCGGGATCAGCAGCACGAAGCCGATTTCGAAGAACAGCGGAATGCCGACCAGGAACGCGGCGAACATCATGGCCCACTGCACCTTGTCCTTGCCGAACGCACGAATCAGCGTCTGGGCAATCTGATCCGCCCCGCCCGACTCGGCCATCATTTTGCCGAGCATGGTGCCCAGCGCGAGGATGATCCCGACAAAACCGAGCACCCCACCGAAGCCGTCCTGGAACGCCTTGATGATGGTGCCGATCGGCATGCCGGAGGTCAGCCCGAGAAAGGCTGCGGCGATGATCAGGGCAATGAAGGGGTGGAACTTGAACTTGGTGATCAGGACGATAAGCCCGATCACCGTGACCACTGCATCGAGCAGCAGGAACGTCTCGTGGGACATGCCAAACATTAGGGGTGTCTCCTGGTTGTTGTTGTTATTAATGCGGGTAATTCGCAAGCCATAAGGACAGCGCTGTCTCTCGCGGCAAAAATCATGACGCGCGTTTCAGGCCGTGTTCCAGCCACCAGACATGCGCCTGTTGCGCCAGTTGCTCGACGCTGTGGTTCGACGCGTCCAGAGCAAGGGTCAAGGGCTCGCCAACGGGCGATTCAAGCGTGGCGAACTGGCTGTCGATCAAGGTCGAAGGCATGAAGTGGCCCGGCCGATGGGAGACACGATCGGCGGCGACTTCAGGGGTCAGCTCAAGAAACACGAAGCCCAGGCCAGGCAAGGCGCTGCGCAGGCGTTCGCGATAAATGTGTTTGAGGGCCGAGCAGGTCAGCACCGGGCGCTGGCCCTGGGCGTCAACGCGGCGCAGTTCTTCGCACAGGCTGTCGAGCCAGCCGGCACGGTCGTCGTCGTTGAGGGGGATCCCCGCGCTCATCTTTTCGATATTGGCGGCTGGGTGAAAAGTGTCGCCTTCAATGGCGGTCGCGCCGCTGAGTTGGCACAAGGCCTCGCTGACGCAAGTCTTGCCGCAACCGGCAACGCCCATGATGACCAGGGCGGTGATGGGATGATTCATGTAACACCTCAGCGCGCAGACAGCGCTACCTTTGCCAGTTATGACACGTGAGCAAAAGCAGAAGTTGCCGACGCCTTCTTGTCATTTTTGTGGGTTGCAGCATGTTCGTTCCCAACGCCAAAAAACGGGGATCAGGCAAACCCCGCTCACGCATTTGCAGCTGCATCGAGACAGCGCTACCTTAGTGCCTCGAATTTTGTTTGGCAAGCCGTCCGATGATCTCCCCTAAAAACGATAAAAATACGCGCACCACTGGCCGCCCTACCTTGAACGAAGTGGCGCGCCTGGCCGGTGTCAGCCCGATCACCGCTTCCCGCGCCTTGCGCGGCGTCAGCACGGTGGCCACGGAACTGGTAGAAAAAGTGCAGAAAGCTGCCCTTGAACTGAACTACGTGGTCAACCCTGCCGCCCGCGCATTGGCCTCGGCCCAGAGCCATTCGGTGGTGGTTCTGGTGCCTTCACTGTCCAACCTGCTGTTCATCGATACGCTGGAAGCCATTCATCAGGTTTTGCGTCCCAAAGGCTTCGAAGTGCTCATCGGCAACTTCCATTACTCGCGTGATGAAGAAGAAAACCTGCTGCGCAATTACATGGCTTACCAGCCCCGTGGCTTGCTGCTCACCGGTTTCGACCGCACTGAAAGTTCGCGCCGAATGATCGAGGCGAGCAACATTCCGTGCGTGTACATGATGGAACTGGACAGCGCGGCCGGCCTCAATTGCGTGGGTTTTTCGCAGCTCGCGGCGGGTGAAACGGCGGCGCAACATTTGCTGTCCCGTGGGCGTAAACGCCTGGCCTACATTGGTGCGCAGCTGGATCAACGCACCTTGTTGCGCGGCGAAGGTTTCCGCAAAGCCCTGCAAAAGGCCGGTTTGTATGACCCGGACCTGGAAGTGCTGACGCCACGCGCGTCGTCCGTCGGTCTGGGCGGCGAACTGTTTCTGCAACTGTTGGCCAGTCACCCCGATGTGGATGCGATCTTCTTCGGCAACGACGACCTGGCCCAGGGCGCACTGCTTGAAGCCATGCGCTGCGGGATCAAAATCCCCGAACGTGTGGCGATCCTCGGCTTCAACGACTTGCCCGCCTCGGCGCACATGGTGCCGCGCTTGAGCAGCATCAGCACCCCGCGTGAGGCCATTGGCCGGCGTTCGGCGGAGTTGATGTTGACGTTGCTGGCGGGGAATGCGGTGGCCAAACCGGTGCAGGACATGGGGTTTGAGTTGAAGGTGCGCGAGAGCACATAAACCTGACTTTTGTGGCGAGGGGGCTTGCCCCCGTTCGGCTGCGTAGCAGTCGTAATAGGTCACATGCGGTGTGCCTGAAACATACAGGTGACGGTTTTAGGGCTGCTTCGCAACCCAACGGGGCGATGCGGCGTTCCGACAAGCCCCCTCGCCACAGGTTATGTGCCGGACATGAGCCCGACGAACGCCAACGCCGCTTTCTGCAACGGCTGGCTCTTGAGCCACACCGCGTGCACCGGCAGCACCAAACCGTTCTCGATGTTCCTGAAACTCAGACGCTTGAGCCTTCCAGCGTCGAGCAACGGCTGCACCACCGATAACGGAAAGTTGCCCCAGCCCAACCCGGCCTCGACCATTTCCAGCGCCATCGCCAGGGTATCGGTGCGCCAATAGGATTCGGCGACCAG
Organism: Pseudomonas sp. RT6P73; assembly: GCF_054897715.1. NCBI lineage: Bacteria > Pseudomonadati > Pseudomonadota > Gammaproteobacteria > Pseudomonadales > Pseudomonadaceae > Pseudomonas > Pseudomonas sp. RT6P73. The sequence continues at coordinate 4,294,527 of NZ_JBUBUV010000002.1, forward strand.
GGGCCGGGTTTCGCTGATCGGCAGGTCGCGGCTGGCAACGATGATTTGCCGTACGTTAACCAGATCCTCCAGAAACAAATCCTTGCCCTGGAACAGCGGATTGTCCGCTGCGAGCGTGGCGATCATCCGCTCCGTGCCGACGAACTGGAAACGCTCCAGCACGTTCATGCTCAACCGGCGAACGCCAGGCAAACGCTGACACGACCGCTGTGCAGCATCGCCAGCACATCGTCCTGCGGCGCGCTGAGTATTTCTATTTCCAACAGCGGATGACGCTGGGCGATGACCTTGATTGCGGCCAGCAAACGGCGTTTATCGATGTCCGCCACGACGCCAATCGACAACTTGCTTTCCAGCCCCAGGGACAGTTCGACCGCATGCACTTGCAGCTGCTTGAGCTGTTCGGCGATCAACCGCGCGTGTGGCACCAAAGCACTCGCCATCGCCGTCGGTACCGGTTCTCGATGGCTGCGATCGAACAATGGATAACCGAGCTCGGCTTCCAGGTTGGCAATGCCCATGCTCACCGCCGACGGCACTTTACCCAGCGCACGAGCGGCCGCGGAAAACGAGCCGCGCTCGATCACGGCAAGAAACAACTCGATGCTGTCGCTGTTGAAATTCATCCATCGTCCTATCAATAAAACTGAAAGCTACTGACTTTTTCTGTCAACTCTATTGAAGCTATCTTTCGTCGCCTTCGCCAGTGCTCCTGGCTTCAAGTTCGCGAGAAAGAGGCAAATCTCCATGCAAGGCGTTAAACGCAAACTGGTCTACGTGTCGCTGTACGAAGTCATCGGCATGACGTTCTCGGCGCTGGGCCTGGCGCTGCTGTCCGGCACATCACCGGGCAGCACTGGTCCGTTGGCAGTGATCATCACCACAATCGCAGTGACCTGGAATTTCATCTACACCACGCTGTTCGAGCGTTGGGAGCGCCGTCAGCCATCACGCACGCGCACCGTTAAACGGCGCATCGCCCATGCCGTGGGATTTCAACTAACCTTGATAGTGTTTCTCATCCCGCTGATCGCCTGGTGGATGAACATCAGCCTGGTGCAAGCCTTCCTGCTGGACTTGGCGCTGATCCTTTTCATCCCGTGCTACACCTTCGCGTTCAACTGGCTGTTTGATCGCACCTTTGGGTTGCCGGCCTCGGCACTGCCGGATCCGGTTTGAAAACCGCGCAAGGTCTGTCAGATTCCTGAAGCGTCGAATCGCTAACGGAGTAGCTCAATGGAACATGCACTGAAGATTCTGGGTAAAGCATCGTCCATCAACGTCAGAAAGGTCCTGTGGACCTGTGAGGAACTGGCTGTTGCCTACGAACGTGAGGACTGGGGCGGCGGCTATGCGTCCACCCACACGCCGGAGTTTCTTCGGCTCAATCCCAATGCCCAGGTGCCGGTGATCATTGACGACGCGGGTGTGCTGTGGGAGTCCAACACCATCTGCCGCTACCTCGCCGGTAAGCACCACAACACCGAGCTGTTACCGCACGATCCGGCGGCACGCGCTCGGGTGGAGCAGTGGATGGATTGGCAAGCCACCGAACTCAATGCCTCATGGAGTTACGCATTCACGGCGTTGGTGCGCAAGGATCCGGAGTTCCAGGACCCGCATCACATTGCCGCCGGTGTACGCACCTGGAACCAGAAGATGGGCATCCTCGAGCATCAGCTCGCGACCACTAAAGCTTACGTCGCCGGACCACGCTTCACCCTGGCCGACATTGTCATCGGGCTGTCAGTCAACCGCTGGCTGATGACGCCGATGGAGCGGCCTGACTACCCGGCCATCGACGAGTATTTTCAACGACTGGCACAACGCTCGGGCTTCCTCAAACACGGCTGCAACGGCTTGCCTTGATGCAATGCGTTGCTTGCCGCCCGGCGGCAATGGTTAACCGCAAAACCTGCATGAGCGTCTGAAAAAAGACTATAACCAACTGATATATATAGAATTTTCTATATAGGCATACTATTTGCTGAAAGCACTGCACCACAAATACCTACAAGGTCTACTCATCATGTTGGTCAGTGCAAAACAACACATGCAAAACCTTCCCTTGCCCAAGCAGTGGGGCAAGGATCCGCTCGCCGAAGCCTCGGCCGGAAGCGACCTTCAGGGCTCGATGATGCAAGCCCTGCAAACCAATGTGCAGGCGCAGGTCCAGGCATCCGCGACCCAGCAAGCCACGCAACAAGTCAGTGAGGCGAGCAAGATCAGCGACAACGTCGATGAAGCGTTCGCGAAAACCCGCGTGGCGCTGCAAGCTACCGAGTCATCCAAATTGCCAGCCGATGGCCAATTCAGGACCAGTGACAGCCCGGCCGGAGACGCCTTCAAGGAATACATGAGCAAAACGCCGGAACAGCGCATCCAGGATTCCATTCTGGAAGAGATGGGTTTGACGAAAGAAGAAGTCGAGCAAATGCCGCCGGAAAAACAACAGGCGATCGCTAAAGAGATTGCCGAGCGCATGGAGGACAAAATCAAACTGGCGCAGGCCGAGAAAGAAAACACCAGCAGTGAGAAAGGCAGTAGCCAGGTGGTCGACAAGTTCCTCGCTTCGCTTTAATAGCGCTGCAACAACGCTTCTTATGTAGCAGCTGGCGAAGCCTGCGTTCGACTGCGAAGCAGTCGTAAAATCGGAACTCGCGGTGTGTCAGGTGTACCGCGTAAGTAGGATTTACGACTGCTTCGCAGTCGAACGCAGGCTGCGCCAGCTGCTACACAGGCCGGCGTAATCACTCAGTTCAGTTGCAACGTCTCGCTGAACTGACTGATCGCATCCACCACATGCCGCGACCCTTGCTGAATCTCCAGGATCACCTCCCCCGCCTCGTTCGCCAGTTCCACCCCGAGTCCGGTTCGGCTCAAGCTCGACTGCATGCTCGACACCGCGCTCAACGACAGATCGTGGTTCTTGCGCACCACGTCGACAATCTCCAGCGTCGCCTGGCTCGTGCGTGCCGCGAGGCTGCGCACTTCATCGGCCACGACGGCAAACCCTCGCCCGTGCTCACCCGCCCGCGCGGCTTCGATGGCCGCGTTGAGCGCCAGCAAGTTGGTCTGGTCGGCAATGCCGCGGATGGTCTGGACGATGGTGCCGATGATGTCGGACTGTTTGCTGACCGCATCGATACTGAGCGCTGCTTCGTTCAAGTCCCGGGAAATGTCCTGAATGATTTGCACCGTTTGCTGCACCACCTGAGATCCTTTCTGCGCACAGGCATCGTTTTGCACCGAGGTGCTGTGAGCCGATTCCGCAGCGGTTTGCAAAGTGGTGACTTGCTCGGTGATGTCGCTGGCAAACTTCACCACTTTGTACAGCCGGCCCTTGGCGTCGAACAGGGGATTGTAAGAGGCTTCAAGAAACACGGTATGGCCGTATTTGTCTTTGCGTTCGAAACGATGGGAGTGATATTCGCCGCGATTGAGTGAAGCCCAAAACGCTTTGTAAGCCTGCGACTCGGCGTCGGCGCGGTGGCAAAACAGGCTGTGGTGCTGACCGACCACTTCGTTGAGCGAGTAATGCATCGTCTTCAGGAAATTTTCGTTGGCGGTGATGACTTTGCCGTCGGGAGTGAACTCGATCACGGCCATGGAGCGGCCGATCGCCGCCAGCAGGCTATCGTTTTCGTGTTCCTTATAAATGCGCGCGGAGATATCCGAGGCGATTTTAATCACGCTTTTAACCTGGCGATCAGGACCGAACACCGGCATGTAACTGGCTTCGAGCCAAATCTCTTTACCTTGCTTGTTCAGCCGTAAAAAGGTGCCGCTGATCGGTTCGCCACGGGCCAGGTCCCGCCATAACTTTGCGTATTCCTCACTGCGGTAGAACGCTTCTTCGCAAAAGATTCGGTGATGTTTGCCGCGCACTTCATCGGCGCTGTAACCCATGACACTGCAAAAGTTGTCGTTGGCATCAAGCACGATGCCTTCCGGGGAGAACTCAATCATTGCCATTGATCGACTGACAGCCGCCAACTTGGCGTTGGCCTCGGTCAGCGCACAGCTGAATCGTTGGATTTCCAGCAGGTCAGCCTTGTGATGTAGGTTAAACATGGTCGTATCACCTTCAGCGCGTTTTTTTGATTGATGAAAGTTCTTTGGTCTTTCAACGGATCCACCACATCGTTCTATGGAACAGGCACACGCGTTCCTCCAGGGGAGGAATTGTCAGGTGATCAATGATGTTCAATCGGAGAGTCCATGTAGCAACGCTCTTATCAAGACATCCTTCTCTTGATAGCCCGGGACCGGGCCAGCCCTAACGTTTTCATGAGTAACTCCCTTTACCGACCAGCTCCTTTGTTGCTCCGTGTCGGTGCCTTGGGTTGCGCACTCTTGCGCTGCAATTTTCATATTGCGAGCGACATGGTTAGCTACGAGTCAGCTTAGACAGCCACTTGAGGGAAGCAAGGCCACTAGTCGGCCAGTATTGAGGACAAAATCGGTTCAGCGAGCATGTCCAGCAATGCCCGCACCGCTGCCGAGGTTTTTTTGTCGGGTGCGGCCACCAGGGCGAACTCGCGATGGATTCGCGGATGCACGGGCACCACGCGCAGGCCTTGGCGATTGCCCGGCAAGGTCATTTCCGGCACCAGGGTGACACCGATGTTTTCGCGCACCAGCGTAAACGCGCTGCTCCACTCACGGACCTCGACCCGCACATCACTCAACTGCAAACCGGCATCGGCGGCGAGGCTTCGAGCGTTGGTCGAGCAGCCGCCCGTCGCCAGCACAAAAGGCTGTTCGGCCAACTCCGCAAGGGTCACGCCCTCCTCGTTCGAACGACGGGCCAGCGGATGACCGCCGGGCAGCACCGCCATCCACGCATCGCGCCCCAATCGTCCGGCATTGCGCTCGGGCGCCGGGTTCAACACCACGCCGACATCGACCAGCCCGGCTGCGAGCAGGGTTTCCACTTCATCGTCGCTAACCTCCAGCGCCACCACCTGGATGCCGGGATACAGGCGATTGAACCGGCGCAAGAGCGGCGGGAGAAAAGTCGCCAGCACCATAGGGAAACTGGCGAGACGGATAGTCCCGCGCTGGATGTCTCTGGCGGCATCGACAGTGCTGCGAATGTTTTCCAGGGCACCGAGCATCATGCGCGCCTGCTCGATCACCGGCAGGCCGATGGCCGTTGGCAGGGTCTGGCGATTCTCCCGGCTGAATAGCTGAACGCCGAGGGTGTCCTCGATCAACGCCAAGGCCTGGCTGGCACCGGACTGGGTCATGCCGACTCGCTCGGCAGCCCGGGTAATGTTGCCGGTGTCCGCCACCGCCACCACCATTCGCCAATGCATCAGATTCATCATGGCAGTAGCTTTCCTTATGGCAGCGCTCTGAAAGATTAATTTTACCGAGGGTGCCGCGCACTATGACACTGGCGCAAATCCCTCACCAGAGCCCTCCCTGCCGATGAAGTTGTATTACGCCCCGAATGCCTGCTCGCTAGCGCCGCACATTGTGCTGCGGGAACTGGATCTGCCCTTCGAGTTGGTACGTGTCGATAACAGGACCAAGAAAACCGAGACCGGCGCTGACTTCCTGGCGATCAACCCAAAAGGGTATGTCGCTGCCTTGCAATTGGATAACGGCGAGGTGCTGACTGAAGGACCGGCACTTCTGCAATACCTGGCGGATTTGCAACCCGAGTCGAACCTTGCACCGGCGAACGGGACGTTCGAACGGGTACGGCTGCAGGAGTGGTTGAATTTCGTCTCGACGGAGATTCATGGAGGGTTGGGTTGGCTGTTCAATTCGCAGTTTGCGGATGAGGTGAAGGTGCAGATCAAAGAGAAGCTGTTCAAGCGGTTGGCGGTGCTGAACCAGACGCTGGAGCGGCAGGATTATTTGATGGGTGATTTCAGCGTGATTGATGCGTATTTGTTTACGGTGTTGCGTTGGACGCCGCTGTTTGCGATTGATCTGGGACGGTGGCCGGCGTTGGAGCGGTTTCAGGCCAGGGTTGACCAGAGGCCAGCCGTTAAGGCGGCGTTGGCTGCTGAGACGGTGTAAGCCTTGAGGCCATCGCGAGCAGGCTCGCTCCCACAGTGATTTTCAGTGGACACACTATTTGTGTACACCTCAGATCTAGGAGTGAGCCTGCTCGCGAATGCGGTAGTTCATACACCGCAAAATCATCAGGAAAAAACTACAAACTCGCACTCACCTTGGTCGCCACCTCCCCCGGCACCCAGGCTTTCCAGATCTGAGGCTGATCGCGCAAAAACGCTTCGGCGACCTGACGCGGTTGCTGGCGCTTTTCGCTCATCTGCCCCAGCGTCTGGTTCAGCAGATCGATCGGAAAATCGACCTTTTCAAAGAACGCCACCAGGTCTGGGTATTGCGCCTTGAACGGCGCGGACACGCCAATCGCCAGGCTCGCCGGCATCGAGCGCGTACCTTTTGGGTGCGGGTTATTGGCATCGGCCAAGGTCTTCCAGGCTTCGGCATCGAACGGCGGCTCGTCGAGTTTCACCAGTTTGAATCGGCCCAGCAGCGGTGTTGGCGACCAGTAGTAAAACAGCACCGGTTTGCCGCGGCGGATCGACGAAGCGACCTCGGCATCCAGCGCCGCGCCGGAGCCGGTGCGGAAGTTGACGTAGCTGGCGGTCAGGTCATAGGCCTTGAGTTTCTGGCTGTTGACGATCTCCGAGGTCCAGCCGGTCGGGCTGTTGAGGAAACGTCCGCGAGTCGGGTCTTCCGGGTCGCGGAACACATCCTTGTAACGCGCCAGGTCGGCAACGGATTTCAGCTCCGGGGCCAGCGGTTTGATGCCGCGCTCCGGGTCGCCCTTGATCACGTATTCCGGCACCCACCAACCTTCGGTGGCGCCTTTGACCGTGTCGCCCAAACCAAACACCTTGCCCTCGGCGGACGCCTTGACCCACGCCGGACTGCGCCCGGCCCACTCTTCGCCGATTACCTGAATGTCGTTTTTGGCCAACGCCGCTTCGAGGCTGACGGTGCTGCCCGGCAAGGTGTCGGTTGGGTAGCCGTAACCCTTCTCGACAATCAGTCGCAGGATTTCGGTGATCAGGCTCCCGCTCTCCCACGTGATGTCACCGAAGTGAATCGGTGCGGTTTTTTCGGCGGCCGGAACATGGGTTGCCACAAGGCTCAGGGCCAGCAGCGAACTGCCAAGCAGGGTTTTGATCGATCTCATGCGGACCTCTGGGTCAGGGGTTGGTTGGCGCTGTGCTGGGCGCACAATGCTTGGGAGCGGGTCATGTAGACGCTGACCGAGCGCTGGGAAATGCCCAGTTCGGCGGCGATTTGCGGGTAGGTCAGGCCGTCGAGGCGAGATAGCAGGAAGGTCGCTCGGACTTTGCCCGGCAAGCGATCAAGCGTCTGGTCGAGGCCCTGCAATACCTGGCTCAGTTGCATTAATTCCTCGGGCGACTTCACGTGCTGCGGATCGATGTGTTGCAACTGATCGAGATGTTGATGCTCCAGATCACGACGGCGCCATAGCTGATAAATCAACCGGTGGGCGATGGTGGTGAGCAAGGCGCGAGGCTCGCGGATTGGCGTCAGGCCTGGGGATTCGAGCAATTGCATGAAGGTTTCGGCGGCGATGTCTTCAACGCTGCAACCGGCCCCCGAATGCCGGCGCAAGCGTGCGCACAGCCAGGGGTAATGAGCGCGGAACAATCCGCCCACGTTATTGCGATGGGAGACGTCGGTGCCAGACATAGAGGCTCCAAGGGTTAGGGTCGCTGAATGTCCGGTGATCCGGTGGCGCGATCCTAGCAAGGAGCCTTATTCTTTAATAATACTTAAAAAGTATTTTTATATTCCTTTTGTGAATTAGACATTAGAAGATCGCAGCCTCGTTTCACTCGACAGCTGCTACAAGGAGTCGGCGTACGTCCGTAGCAGCTGTCGAGTGAAACGAGGCTGCGATCTCTTCACATCAACTAACGCAATCGCCCATACCCCAACGCTTCGGCCTCTTGCTGGTAATCGAGAATGACTTGATAGTCGCTATAGGTGGCCGGCAGCACTTCCTGAAGGCCGAGGATTTCCGCGACATCGGGCAACTCATGCAATGAGGTGTTCATCACCTGCCTAAGCGCTTCAACCTGTTCATCGGTCTGCGTCGCGGCCGTGATGAACGGCAAGGTCGGACTGAACGCACTGCGGGCCACGACGCGCAGACCCGCAACCTCTTCCTGCGCATGCCGCGCCAGATAGGCGAAGGTCACACTGTCGATGGCCGCCAGGTCTGCACGCTCTTCACGCAACCAGCGCAGGCTCTCGCGGTGGCTGCCGCTGATGGCGACACTGGAAAAAAAATGCCCGTCGCGATGCAGCGGCGCCAATCGATGCCGCAAGAGGTTCATGCCGCTGTTGGAGTCTTCGCCATTGATCACCCCGCGACTGTCGCGAAAGGCCGGCAAGGTTCGCCGTGGATCATCGGCGCGGCAAAGCAGCAAGCTGCAATGGTTGCCACCGTTGCTGTCGGGGAGTTCATAACGAGGCCGGCCGACGACCCGGACTTTGCCGCGCAATGCGGTCATCAGCGGGTAGCCGCAGGTTTGGGTCAGCAGCAGATCCGGCGAGAGCCAGAGTTTGGGCAGCGTCAGGTCTTCGGCACTCAAACGGGTATGGCCCAGGTGTTCGACGATGCGCGAAAGCCAGCGCTCGTTTGCCGCGCGGATCGGCTCGGGGGCGACGTACATCAGTAATTCGGCGATGTGTTGTGTCATCAAAATCTTCCAGGCAACAAGTAACCCTGTGGGAGCGGGCTTGCCCGCGATAGCGTTGGATCAGTCACCAGATGTGTTGAATGTTAAATAGTAATCGCGGGCAAGCCCGCTCCCACAGGGTTCAATGAGGTTCATGGATCAGTGGAACGGATGCCGCGGGCTATCAATGGCCTTCACTCCATTCTCCCGCCACAACTGCCCATAACCCTGCACCAGATACCCGCCGCTGCGCGCCAGCCATTGCTCGCGGCGCGCGTGGTAGACGCGTGGCAAGTCGTACCAGGGCAAGCCCGGCAAGTCGTGATGCACCAGGTGAAAATTGAGGTTCAGGAACAACCAGCGCCACGGCCAGGCCGCTTCGTTAAGGACGGTGCGTTGCTCGGGTTCGGCGTGCGGACGGTGTTCATAGTAGGAGCGAATCATGGCAATCGAAAGCGCCGGCACGCTGATCAGCAACAGGTAATGCCAGACCGGCAGCACACTGTAGCGCGCGATGAACACCAGCATCAGCAGGGTCAGCGCACCGTGGGTCAGCCACATCAACCACGCCTGCCGCTCACCGTTAATCAGCCGCTGCAGTGCTTCCTTCGCCAGTGCGATCAGGGCCAGCGGCGCACCGAGCATAAAGCGCCCGAGCACGGTTTTGTTCAGCCAGTGCAGGCCTTGTTCGAAGAACGAACTGCCCTGCCACTGCGCGGCCGTCAGGTAACGACTTTCCGGATCGACACCGGGGAGGGTCAGGTCTTCGTCGCGGTGATGCAGCAAATGGCTGTCGCGGTACAAGGTGTAGGGATACCAGACGGCAAACGGTGCGTAGCCGAGGATTTTGTTCAGCGACGTCCAACGGGTGGGATGCCCGTGAAGCAGTTCGTGCTGTACCGACAACCACAGCACCACCAGAGGAATCAGCAACAACGTGCTCCACCAAAGCCCCAACCGATCACTCGTCAGCACAATGCTGAACCAGCCGACGTACACGCCGATCAGCAACAGCCAGGTCGGCCACTCGGTGCGAGCGGTCAGGCGTTGACGCAGGGTTTCGATTTCTTCTCGGTGGGCGGCATCGAAGTAATGGGGCATGGCGTTGCTCAGATCGGGGACCAGTCCCCCTCTGTGCAATGGCGCAGGGAAATCTTGCAGATTATTTGATCGTTCCCACGCTCTGCGTGGGAATGCCTCTAAGGACGCTCCGCGTCCAGTGACGCGGAGCGTCACGGGTTGCATTCCCACGCAGAGCGTGGGAACGATCGATTAACGCGGGATCAATGACCGAACACATCCACCTTCTTGGCCTTCTTGTCTGCGCGCTTTTCATCGGCGGTTTTCGCCGGTTTCTTCTTTGCTGCTTTTTTTGAATCCATGCCTTTGGCCATGATACGTACTCCACTCATACGGGATGTGAGATCAGGTATACACCTATCCCCGGCCGCACGTTCTTTTATAATCACCCGCTTTGCGCACCGACAGACCCGACCCATGCCCGACACCCAATACACCCTGCTCGCCGAGCCGTTATGGCCGTTGATGAACAAGTTTTATCGCGCCCACCAATCGCCGATGAAAGCGGTCCGCGATGCTCAGCTGTGGGTCGCAAGGCGTGATGAGATCATTGGCGCGCTGTGTTTGCGTCCGGTCTCGGGCGGGCATTGGTTGACGGGGCTGTTCGTCGATCCGGCATGTCGGCAACAAGGGATCGCGGCGGCGTTGATCGCCGCAGCGGTGAGCGGTCTCGAGCAACCGGTCTGGCTGTTCTGCCATCCCGACTTGCGCGGCTTCTATGAGCGCCAAGGGTTTTGCTTCGATCCACACATGCCTTATGCCATGACCGAACGCTTGAGCCGTTACGCACGCAGCAAACCGATGATCGCCATGGGCCTGGAACCATTGGTAGGGTCGGCCCCCGATTAAAGTCGGATCAACTGACGTTGCGGTTCGTCAACCCTGCGAAATAAAGCATTGAAAACCAGTGCAGATCCCTGTGGGAGCGGGCTTGCCCGCGATGAGACCTGTACATTCAACATGGATGTTGTCAGACAGATCGCTATCGCGGGCAAGCCCGCTCCCACAAGGTCTTGCGGTGTCCAAAGCTTAGTCGTCCGCGTTCGGATCGAGATCCGGGAACATCACTTCGGTAAACCCGAATTTGCTGAAGTCGGTAATCCGCGACGGGTACAGCCGGCCGATTAGGTGATCGCATTCATGCTGCACCACACGCGCATGAAATCCCTCGGCCATCCGCACAATCGGCTGGCCCTTGGGGTCGAATCCTTCGTAGCGAATCTGCTGATAGCGATCCACCGCACCACGCAGGCCCGGCACTGACAGGCACCCTTCAAAGCCCTCTTCCATCACCGGGCTCAACGGCGTGATCAGCGGATTGATCAGAATGGTCTGTGGCACCGCTTCAGCGTCCGGATAGCGTTCGCTGTGCTCGAACCCAAAGATCACCAATTGCAGATCGACACCGATCTGCGGCGCTGCCAAACCAACGCCGCCGACGCTTTCCATGGTCTGGAACATGTCGTCGATCAGTTGCCACAGCTCTGGGCTGTCGAACATTTCAGCCGGGACCGGCGGGGCAACGCGCAGCAGGCGTTCATCGCCCATTTTCAGGATTTCACGGATCATTTGATGACTTCGTCAGTGGTGGGCTTGATCGAGTGATCCCGACCCAGTCCCGAAACATGCTGTTTGTGTTCGTGGTCGTTCTCGCCGGGGACCTTTTCGCCAGGGTCCTTGCCTTCGGTCGACATATGCTCGATTACCGCATTCATCTCCGCGCCGAGCAACAACACTGCGGCGGAAATATAGAAATAGAGCAACAGCACGATGATCGCGCCGATACTGCCATACATGGCGTTGTAGTTGGCGAACTCCTTGACGTACAGGCCAAAGCCCAAGGAGGCGAGGATCCATACCACCACCGCCAGCACCGAGCCTGGGGTGATAAAACGAAACTCCTGTTTGACGTCGGGCATGACGTAATAAATCAGCGCCACGGCCACCATCAGCAAAATCACCACCACCGGCCAGCGAACGATGGTCCACAGGGTCACGATGAAGTCTTCCATGCCGACTTGCGCGGCGATCCAGCCCATCAATTGCGGCCCGAGCACCATCAGCGCGGCGGCGATCAACAGCATGCCGGCAATGCCGACCGTGTAGATGATCGACAGCGGAAAACGCTTCCACGCGGGCCGGCCTTCGACCACGTCGTAGGCGGCGTTCATCGCGCTCATCATCAGCCGCACCCCGGCGGACGCGGTCCACAGGGCAATCACGATACCAATCGACAGCAAGCCACCTTTGGACTGCTGGAGTTGGTCGATCACCGGGTTTACCTGTTCCAGCGCCTGGGGTGGCAGGACCAGCTCGGATTGCAGGCGCAGCCAGGAGAAGAAGTCCGGCAGGTGCAGGAAACCGATCAGGGCGATCAGGAACAGGATGAAGGGGAACAGCGAGAACAACATCTGATAGGCCAGCGCCGAGGCATAGGTCGACATCTCGTCGTCGACGAACTCGGTGACCGTGCGCACCATCACGCGATGGATGGGCAGACCTTTCATGTCCGGGAAAATCATTAGCGTCTCCTTTCGCCGCAAGATGGGTAGAAGTCGTGGCGACTCAGGGGCCGTTTGCTACCTCAAAGTAGCCTACTTGGCGACTTTGAAACAATTTCCGTGCGCAAGTTCAGGCTGACACAAAAACGGCCATCCGTGGATGGCCGTTCCTGTTGCTCATCAAAGGCCGAATCAAGCCTTGTCGACGCCTTTCTTGATCGCGTCCTTGGCTTTACCGACTGCTTGCTGGGCCTCGCCTTTCTTTTCCTGCACTTTACCTTCGGCTTGCAGTTTGGTGTTATCAGTGGCCTTGCCGACGCCTTGCTTGACGTTGCCGGCGGCTTCGTTGGCCATGCCTTTTACTTTATCGCCAGTGCTGCTCATGGTGTTTCTCCTGTGAACAATTCAACGGAAAAAGTCGTTACACAAAGATTGACCGGAGGCGTTTGCACGGAGTTTCATTTATTTTCAGCCACACATTTCATCGTTCAGTGCAGATCAGGCTTTATGTTTGCCGATCAACCCCCGAGAATGCGCAACGTATTCAGGCCATGGCGCTGAAGATCCAATCCCGTAGGAATGTTATGAAACTCGATAAAAAGCAGGCCATTGCCCGCAGAAACCAGGAACTCGGCGGTGCTGTGCTTGGCGTCAACAACTGCCATTTCACCGAATTGAACCGCAACCGCAACATTTGGTGGTTCGATATCCCGGTGGCGCGCCTGGCCATTGGTCAGTACGAATGGGTTCACCTGCTGATGCACACGCCGGACACCGACGAGTTGCTGCACCTGAAAGTGCCGACGGTGTTCCTGCGCGAGAAGCTTGAAGGCCTGGTGGTGCGCAACGAAGGCAAGCGCAAAGCCGCTTTGAGCCTGGAACTGAGCGCGGACAAGGATTCGTACCTGCAGGACATGCGCCCGGCGGGCACCAACGTCAATTTCGCGCCGTTCCGCCTATAACTTTGCACATCCCCTGTGGCGAGGGAGCTTGCTCCCGCTGGGCTGCGAAGCGGCCCCAAATCAGGCGCTGCGGTATTTTTGGTGTATCTCCATCGACTGGAAGACGACTACGACTGCTGCGCAGCCGAGCGGGAGCAAGCTCCCTCGCCACAAAAGCACTTCTGACATCGTTATAAACAAAAAGCCCCGCATCTGCGGGGCTTTTTGTGGGTTACGCGCCGACTTTCTTGGCGTTGAGCTTTTTCAGCTCTTCGTCGCGCAATTCGCGGCGCAGGATCTTGCCGACGTTGGTGGTCGGCAGCGCATCGCGGAACTCCACGGAGCGCGGGACCTTGTAGCCGGTCACGTTCGCACGCATGTGCTCCATCACCTGCTCCTTGGTCAACGTCACGCCCGGTTTGGCCACGATGAAGATCTTGATCGCCTCACCCGACTTCTCGTCCGGCACACCGATGGCCGCGCATTGCAGCACGCCCGGCAGGGTCGCCAGCACATCTTCCAGTTCGTTCGGATAAACGTTGAAACCGGAGACCAGGATCATGTCTTTCTTGCGATCGACGATGCGCATGTAGCCGTCCGGCTGGATCACCGCGATGTCACCGGTCTTCAACCAGCCTTCGCTGTCGAGCATTTCATCGGTGGCGTCCTGACGTTGCCAGTAGCCCTTCATCACTTGCGGACCTTTCACACACAGCTCGCCGATTTCGCCTAACGGCTGCTCAACACCGGCATCGTCGATGACTTTGCACACGGTGGATGGAACCGGAATACCGATGGTGCCGATCTGGATGTGCTGAATCGGGTTCACGGTGGCCACCGGGCTGGTTTCGGTCATGCCGTAACCTTCGCAGATGGCGCAACCGGTGACCGCTTTCCAGCGCTCGGCCGCGGCCAGTTGCAGGGCCATGCCACCGGACAGGGTGACTTTCAGTGCGGAGAAATCCAGCTTGCGGAAGCCTTCGTTGTTGCACAGCGCCACGAACAAGGTGTTGAGGCCGACGAAGCCGCTGAACTTCCACTTCGACAGTTCCTTGACCATCGCCGTCAAATCGCGCGGGTTGCTGATCAGGATGTTGTGGTTGCCGATCAGCATCATTGCCATGCAATGAAAGGTGAAGGCATAGATGTGGTACAGCGGCAGCGGCGTGATCAGGATCTCGCAGCCTTCATTAAGGTTGGAACCCATCAGCGCCTTGCACTGCAGCATGTTCGCGACGAGGTTGCGATGGGTCAGCATCGCGCCCTTGGCCACGCCGGTGGTGCCGCCGGTGTATTGCAGCACGGCAACGTCGCTGTTGGCCGGATTGGCTTCCGCCACTGGCTGGCCGTGGCCCTTGCTTAACACGTCGTTGAACTTGATGGCCTTGGGCAGGTGATACGCCGGGACCATCTTCTTCACGTACTTGATGACGCTGTTGACCAGCAGGCGCTTGAGCGGCGGCAGCAGGTCGGCCACTTCGGTGACGATCACGTGCTTGACGCCGGTTTTCGGCACGACGGTCTCGGCCAGATGCGCCATGTTGGCCAGGCAGACCAGGGCTTTGGCACCGGAATCGTTGAATTGATGTTCCATTTCCCGCGCGGTGTACAGCGGGTTGGTGTTGACCACAATCAGCCCGGCGCGGATGGCACCGAACACAGCGACCGGGTATTGCAACACGTTGGGCAGTTGCACGGCGATTCGATCGCCCGGCTGCAAGTCGGTATGCTGTTGCAGGTAAGCGGCAAAGGCACCGGACAATTCGTACAGTTCACCGTAAGTGATTGTCTTGCCCAGGTTACTGAATGCCGGTTTGTCGGCGAAGCGCTGGCAGGATCGTTTCAACACTGCCTGAATATTCGGATACTCGTCAGGATTGATCTCGGCAGCAATCCCGGCAGGGTACTTATCCTTCCAAAAGTCTTCGTTCATGGAAGCCCACTCCTCAGCAACGCGAATTCTTCACCGCATTTGATGCGATTATTATTGGTGTGTGTTTGTAGGTGAATCTAGCGCTTTTACAAGCCCGAGAAGTCACAAAGCGCGCCGAGAGTAGCAGCTTTGCCAAGGGTCGACCAGAGCCAAAAGCGGCCTCTATGGTCACAATAGTGACTCAAGAATTTCTAGCGGTCATTTTAGAGCAAAGATTCTATACAGCCCTGAAAGCCCCGTATTTTGGGGACTTCCCTAAAAAGCATCGCGGGCAAGCCCGCTCCCACAGGTTCGGTGTTGTTCACAAACAGGTGAACGACGCGAAAACCTGTGGGAGCGTGGCTTGCCCGCGATCCGCGCGAAGCGCGGCCATTCACCGGTCAGGCGATATCACGCAACTCTCGTCGCAGAATTTTCCCGACCGGCGTCATCGGCAACGACTCACGCAACACAATGTGCTTGGGCACTTTGTACGCTGTGAAGTTTTCCTTGCAGTAGGCCTTCAGCTCTTCAAGGCTGACCCCCGATTCGCGGGCCACCACAAACAACTTCACCGCCTCCCCCGAACGCTCGTCCGGTACGCCGATGACCGCGCAGTTGGCGACTTTCGGGTGAGCCATCACGATGTCTTCGATCTCGTTCGGGTACACGTTGAAACCCGAGACGATGATCATGTCTTTCTTGCGATCAACGATGCGCACGAAACCGTCCGGGTCGATCACCGCGATATCGCCGGACTTGAACCAGCCCTCGGCATCCAGCACCTCGGCGGTGGCTTCCGGTTTCTGCCAGTAGCCCTTCATGATTTGCGGGCCCTTGATGCACAGTTCGCCGCGCTCGCCCAATGGCTGCTCTACGCCTTCATCATTAATGACTTTCAGCGTGGTGCCCGGCACCGGCAGGCCGACCGTGCCGATCCGCGATTTGTCTCCGTACGGGTTGGTGCAGGCCACCGGTGAGGTTTCGGTCAGGCCGTAACCTTCGGTGATGCGGCAACCGGTGAGCTGCTCCCAGCGCTCGGCCGTGGCCTTGACCAGCGCAGTGCCGCCGGAGTTGGTGAGTTTGAGGCTGGAAAAATCCAGGGTCTTGAAGTCCGGGTGATCCATCAGCGCGACGAAAAGCGTGTTCAGCCCCAGCAACGCCGAGAACCGCCAGTTTTTCAGCTCCTTGATGAAGCCGCCGATGTCCCGAGGATTGGTGATCAGCACGTTGTGGTTGCCGGTCACCATCATGCACATGCAGTTCGCCGTGAACGCATAGATGTGGTACAGCGGCAGCGGCGCGATCATCACTTCCTGACCTTCGCGCAGCAGTGGCTGGCCGTCGCTGCCGAACTGCCCAAGGCACGCCCGCGCCTGCTGCATGTTCGCCACCAGGTTGCCGTGGGTCAGCATCGCGCCTTTGGCCAGGCCGGTGGTGCCGCCGGTGTACTGCAAGACCGCGATGTCGTCGAGGCTGACTTTCAGCGGCTTGATGCCCAGGCCCCGGCCCAGACGCAGCGCGCTCTTGAAGGAAATCGCCTGCGGCAAGGAATACGCCGGGACCATCTTCTTGACCTTGCTGACCATGGTGTTGACCAGCCAGCCCTTGGCACTGGGCATCAGGTCGCCCATCTTCGCTTCGATCAGGTACTGGATATCGGTGTCGGGCAGCACTTCCTGGACCTTCTGCCCGAACACGTTCAGGTACACCAGCGCCCGGGCGCCGGAGTCCTTGAACTGATGACGCATCTCCCGCGCGGTGTACAGCGGGTTGGTGTTGACCACGATCAGCCCGGCGCGCAAGGCACCGAACACGGCAATCGGGTAATGCAGGACATTGGGCATCTGCACCGCAATGCGATCCCCCGGCACCAGGTCGGTGTGGGCTTGCAGGTAACCGGCGAACGCCAGGCTGTGGCGTTCCAGTTCGGCGTAGGTCAGGGTCACGCCCATGTTGCTGAAGGCGGGGCGATCAGCGAATTTCTTGCAGGAACGCTCGAACACCTCAAGCACCGACTTATAGGCCCCAAGGTCAATATCCAGGGGCACGCCGGCCGGGCGTTTGTCATTCCAGAAATCAGGTTGCATTGTTCTTGTCCTCTTTACCTGAGCCTATCCGGGCCGCTTTTTCTGTCACTTTTGAAAAGGCGGGGCTTCACGGACACTAGCAGCTATGGCGAAACAGGCAAATATGCCAACGGGCGTCATTGACCGCGTGAATCTTGCTGCAGCGGCGTGGCCTGATCAGACGGCAAGCGCAGGATGCGCTATAAAATGCACCGAGGCTGTTTTCCCACCCGGCAGCCCCATGCAAAGGAATCGCCATGATCCACGACACTTTCTGGCTCACCGCGAGTGACCGCAGCCGCCTCTACGTCAACCAGTGGCTGCCCGATCCACCTTTAAAAGCCGTGATCCTGCTGGCCCATGGCATGGCGGAACACAGTGGTCGCTACGCCCGCCTCGCGGAAAAACTCTGCGCGCAGGGTTACGGCGTCTACGCGCCGGACCTGCGTGGACATGGCAAAACTGCCGAAAACGGGACACTGGGCCATTTCGCCGACGACGATGGCTGGTGCAAAGTGGTCGGCGACCTGGCCAGCCTCAACCAGCACATCGGCCAGCAACATCCCGGCTTGCCGATCGTGCTGCTCGGCCACAGCATGGGCAGCTACATCGCCCAGGCCTATCTGCTGCATCACAGCGCCAGCCTGCATGGCGCGGTACTCAGCGGTTCGAACTTCCAGCCCATCGCGCTTTATCGCGCGGCGCGACAAATTGCCCGGCTCGAAGGCGTGCGCCAGGGCCCCAAGGGCCGCAGTGCGCTGATCGAATGGCTGTCGTTCGGCTCGTTCAACAACAAATTCAAACCGGTGCGCACGCGGTTCGACTGGCTCAGTCGTGACCCGGCGGAAGTCGATCTGTACGCCAACGACCCGCTCTGCGGCTTTCGTTGCACCAATCAGCTGTGGATCGATTTGCTTGGCGGCTTGCAGCAAATCAGCAAAGCGTCCAATCTCGCTCAGATTGATCCGGGCCTGCCGTTGCTGGTGATTGGCGGTGAATGTGATCCGGTGAGCGAAGGCAAACGTCTGAATGATCTGGCCAATGCGCTGCGCGCGGCCGGCAGCCAGAACCTGCAACTGACTATTTACCCGCAGGCACGGCATGAACTGTTCAACGAAAGCAACCGCGATGAAGTGATCGATGACGTGTTGAACTGGATCGCCCAGGCGCTGAGCCACCGCCGGCCACCCAGATCGGAATAGTTTTTTTGTGGATTTTTTTATTCGTCACAGGAATTGAAACAGATGACCCAGGTTACCAACACCCCTTACGAAGCCCTCGAAGTCGGCCAGACCGCCAGTTACAGCAAGACGGTCGAAGAGCGCGACATTCAGTTGTTCGCCGCGATGTCCGGTGATCACAACCCGGTGCACCTGGACGCCGAATTCGCTGCTGGCACCATGTTCAAGGAGCGCATTGCCCACGGCATGTTCAGCGGTGCGCTGATCAGCGCGGCCGTGGCTTGCGAGTTGCCTGGGCCGGGCACTATTTATATCGGTCAGCAGATGAGTTTTCAGAAGCCGGTGAAGATTGGCGACACCTTGACCGTGCGTCTGGAGATCCTGGAAAAGCTGCCGAAGTTTCGTGTGCGGATTGCCACTCGAGTGTTCAACCAGCGCGATGAATTGGTGGTGGATGGCGAGGCTGAGATTCTTGCGCCGCGCAAGCAGCAGACGGTGACATTGCCGACGTTGCCGGCGATCAGCATCGGCTGAACCGGTGAGGGGTGTCAGCTGAATCCACCCCTCACCCTAACCCTCCCGAAACGTCGGACCGCCCCAGAGGGGCGGGGGGACCTACCGAGGTGTTCTTTCGGGCTACATCGACCTGAGAGTTCGAGTCGAACTCAGGCTCTGAAAAGCCCCCGATCGGCCCCCTTTCCCCCTCTCCCCACTGGGGAGAGGGCTGGGGTGAGGGGTGATTCTAAAGTCAGATAAAGATCTGAAACTCACCGCGACCGCTCCCCCTCCCCAACCTGCACACTCGCCGTCATCCCCGAACTCAAATTCATCCCCTCCGGCAACTGATCAATCTTGATTCGTACCGGAATCCGCTGCGCCAGCCTTACCCAGTTAAACGTCGGTTCGACCTCCGCCAACAACTGCCCATCCGGCGTGGTATTGCGATCTGTGATCCCGCGACTGATGCTTTCCACATGCCCGTCCAGCGCTTCACCCGCGCTCATCAACCAGACCTTCACCGGATCGCCCACGCGAATCCGCGGCAACTTGGTTTCTTCGAAATACGCCTGCACATAAAAAGTCGAATCGTCGATCAACGCCATCACCGGTTGCCCGGCATTCACGTAATTACCTTGGGCCAGTCGCAGGTTAGTGACGTGGCCGCTACGTGGCGCATGCACCTGACTGCGCGCCAGATTGAGCTCCGCGACCTTGGCTTCCGCCTGAGCCTCACGCAGTTCACCACGGGCAATACCGGCGTTGATTTGTGCGTTCTCGCGCAGCTCGGCACTGATCGCTTGCGGCCCAAGGCTGGCGCGGCGACTGGCTTCCCGTTCGCGCAGATTGAGTTGTTGCTGGCGGGTCTGCACCACCGCTTGGGCTTTCTCCAGCGCCGCTTCGAAACGATCACGATCGATGCTCAGCAACAGATCACCCGCCTTGACCTGCTGGTTATCGAATGCCTTGAGCTCACGCACCCAGCCCGAGACGTCCGGGGCGATCACCACCACATCGGCGCGGATCCGCGCATCCCGGGTCCAGGGCGTGAGCATGTAGTACTGCCACAAATGGAAGCCGGCAAAGATCGCCACCGCCACCAGGCACAGGGTTACCGCGACACGTACGGGGGTACGCATTTTCAACTCCTTATAAAGGTCCGAGGACGACGGTGATCAGGGTCAATACACAGACGTACAAGGCGCAATCAAACAATGCTTCGTGCCAGATCCAGCGGCCAACCGGTGTCAGGCGTAACAGCATGCGCAAGGCTGCGGTGACGAGCAGTGCCAGCAGCACATAAATCAGAAAAGGACTGAGCAGCACACCGCCCACCGACCACTCACGCAAGCCCATGGCTTTGCTCCTGTTGACGGCACCAGGCGCGCCAGCTGCTTTGCAATTGCAGCACCGCACCCTGGGCCAGTTTCACCGCGTCGCTGGGCGGCAACGCGTACAAGGTCTTCAAGAATTCTTCACTGGGTTGTTCCAGCGCATCGACGCAGTCACCCGCCGGGCCTTGCTCGAGGACTTTTTCCAGCTGCTCGAGATAACGTCGCTGTGGCACGCTGACCGGCGCCTGAGCCACCGCCAGGCTCAACCGCAGATGCAGCAATTCATCGCCGATATCGAGACCGAGCAATCCGTCATCCCAGCGGCTTCGCGCCGGTTCCGGCAGTTCAGGATAGTGCCGCGCCAGTTGCAGCAAGCGGTCGGCCATGCGCCCGCCGAACCAGCTTTCGGCACCGCGCAGGTTGCGTCGGGTCAGCCGTACCAGATCGTCGAGCGTCGCCGCCAGCAATCGGCGGCCATGCCACACCGGGTTACGCAGGATCAGCAAATGAAACGCCAGCACCGCTGCGCCGACACCGACCACCATCGCCTGGGCGCTGTTGAAGAACGTGGCGACGTCGAATTTCATCACGTTCAGCGGCGACACCAGCACGATGAAGTGCAGACAGAACGAAGTGGCCGTGGCGCCAATCTGCGGCTTGGCCATGCCCAGCGCACCGAGAAACAACGGCACGCCCATGCCCATGCAGAGCAAGGCAAATCCGCTCCATTGCGGCAGCAGAATCTGCCCGACGAAAAACGCCGCCGGAATCGCCAGGAAAATCCCGCGCATAAAACTCATGCCGATCTGCGCACCGTTCTCGCGACTGGCAAACAGGCTGCACACCACGCAGGTCAGCACCAACGCTCCTGCCGCGGCGGGCCAGGCGGTCGCGAGCCAGAAGCACGACACCACCAGAAACGCCAAGGCACTGCGCGCGCCGAAAACCAGCGCCAATGACAGGTCGCGGTGCGGCGTCAGGGTGCGTGGCGGATCGACCGTCTCACGGCCCTCCTCCACCGCTTTCAACGCCGCAGTCGCCGCCATCGCGGTATCGAGCAGCAAGGTGAAACGGGCCAGGCAATAACTCTGCGCGGAGCTGATGTGCGGCTCATGGCAGGCGTCGAGCAACCTGGGCCGCAACGCTTGCAAGGTCGCGGTATCGGCACCGCTGAGCGCGGCCTGAACCTCGGTCATCCAAGGCAACAGTTGCTCGGCTTCTTGCGGTTCCAATTGCTTCCACTGACGGCGCACCGAACGGGCGATGCGCAACAGCATCAGGAGTTTCTGACTCAAACCGCTGATGGCTCGCGCGCGCTGCCGACCGAGGCCGCCTTCAAACCAGGCATGTTCGCGCTGGGCATCGACGGCGACAATGCGCCCGAGGATTTCCAGCAAGCCTTTACGCGCCTGAGCATCGCCGGCCAGGGTGGCACGCGCAGCATTCATTCCGCTGTTCCAGGCTGCGCGAGCCTGATCCGCCAATTGCCGCTCGACCCGCATCGGCCACAGCAACGCGCTGGCCGCCGTGGCGCAAAGGATGCCCAGACAGATTTCCGTGCAGCGCGCCACGGCTTGGTCGAACACGGTCAGCGGATGAGTAATGGCCGGCAACGCGATGATCGCCACCGTGTAACCGGCCAGCACAAATGAGTAGGACCAGGCACTGCGCAACAGTGTCGAACTCGCCGTACACAACCCGAGCCACAACGCCAACGCCAGTAAAAACAGCCACGGCGTCTGGGCGAACAAGCCCATGAACACCACCGACATGATCGTTCCGACCAGCGTGCCCAGCAGCCGCGCCAGCCCTTTCTGCACCACCATTCCGGACAACGGCTGAGCGACGATGAACGCGGTCATCAGCGCCCAGGCGGGTTGCTCCAGGCCCCAGCGCAATGCCAGCCACAGTGCCAGGCCGCCGCCGATCAAGGTCTTGATCGCGAACTGCAGCGCGCGGCGGTCCGGCGCGAATAACGCCTGCAAAGTGATAGGCACGAAAAGCACTCTTGAAAGGACGATTTAACGATAGTCGGGTTCGGCGGAATTCCATCAACAACACACAGTTTATGTAGGAGCTGTCGAGTGAAACGAGGCTGCGATCTTTTGATCTTGTTTCTTGAAAGCAAAATCAAAAGATCGCAGCCTCGTTTCACTCGACAGCTCCTACGAGGAATGATTCATGATTAAACGCCAGGCACAAAAAAACGCCAGACTGGCTGGCGTTTTTGACAGGTTACGGACGCTTAAGAGCGTGCGCGAGCCTGGTTACGCAGGGCTTTGACCTGATCGTGATTGCGTTGCACGCCGTGGTACTGACGTTCAACCATGTCACGAATGCCCACCAGGTTGTGCTTGTTGATTTTTTCCATGGCTTCTTTGTAAGCCTTCAGTGCATGGTCTTCACCGCGTTCGGCTTCGTTCAGCACGGCTTCTTCATCCTTGCCGGTGAACATCGCTTTCACATCGACCCAGCGACGGTGCAGGTCACCGCTGACGCTGGTGGAAGTTTCCGGATCGCCACCCATCGAACGCACGGCGCTCTGGAGTTCGGCAGCGGCGGTGGCGCAGTCAGCGGAGCGTTGCACGAACAGGGTTTTGAGTTCAGGGTGTTTGATGTCTTCAGCGCAAGTCTTGAACCCTTCCTGACCGTCTTTGCTGGTTTCAATCAGGTCATTGAGTACAGAGATCGCTTCTTTATTCATGTCGGTCATTTTTCAATTCCTTGCGGGTTGATGAAAGATGCAATAGCTATTGCACCCTGCATGCCAGCTTCGAATTGATAATTTATCCGTTATTTTTCAATGACTTAGTTTTAAAGACTAAATCTGTATCCGCTTTTTTTGCATGATCTGTCAATTGGCCTGCATGCAGAATGCCTGTATTTTCCAGATCGAATGAATTCAGACGACCCATGATGAACCCAGAAAAACTCGAACTGTTGATCACCCGTGAAATGCCCTTCGGCAAATACAAGGGTCGAATCATTGCCGACCTGCCCGGCCAATACCTGAACTGGTTCGCCCGGGAAGGTTTCCCCCATGGCGAACTGGGCGGTTTACTGGCCCTAATGCAGGAGATCGATCACAACGGTCTGTCGGAACTGCTCGAACCACTGCGCGCCAAACACGGCAAACCTGCCCCGCGCCACTGAAATTGCCGAAACCGAGTAACCCATGCCCGATAACACCCGTCGCGCCCGTGATGAACACTTCTGGAAGACCTTTGCCGACCGCTACGCTGTCGAACCCGGGCCCATCAACCTGGAAAACGGCTACTTCGGACGAATGTCGCGCACCGTGGTCGAGGAGTACCAGCGCAACATCGAGCTGATCAACCGCAGCAACTCGGTGCATGTGCGCCAGCGTTTCGAACAGGTCGAAAGCCTTGAGATCCGGGCGCAGCTTGCCGGGCTGATGGATGTTCCAGCCGAAACCGTGGCCCTCACCCGCAACGCCTCGGACGGCCTTCAGTCGCTGATCCGTAACTACAATTGCCTTCAACCGGGCGATCAGGTGCTGATTTGCGACCTGGAGTACGACACGGTCAAAGGTGCAATGCGTTGGCTGGCCCGGCATCGCGGCGTGGAAGTGATCGAAATCGACCACTCCCATCCCGCAACTTTCGACAGCTTGCTGGCGACCTATCGCGACACATTCGTGCGTTATCCAAAGCTCAAATTAATGGCCCTGACCCACGTCACCCATCGCACCGGATTGGTCATGCCGGTTCAGGCCATTACTGCCGCCGCGAAGGAACACGGCATCGATGTGATTCTCGATGGCGCGCACGCCTTGGGCCAGATCGAGTTAAATCTGGATGAACTGGGCGTTTCTTTCGCCGGCTTCAACCTGCACAAATGGATCGGCGCGCCCCTGACCCTGGGGTTTATCTACATCGCCCCTGAACGCTTGGCCGACATCGACCCGGACATGGGCGAGATGCATTTCCCGGTCACCGATATTCGCGCCCGCACGCCGTACAGTACGCCGAACATCCCGGCTTTGCTGACACTGCCGCTGGTGTTCGAGGAGCATCTCGCCATGGGCGGGACGGCGGCCAAGAGCACACGGCTCAACTACCTGCGCAACCGGTGGGTCAAGGCGGTTCGCGAGCTACCAGGTATCGATGTCATGACACCCGATGACCCACGACTGTATTGCGGCATCACTTCGATGCGCTTTACCCGGCATACCGATCAACAGGCGATGGTCGCGCGGCTGCTTAGCGACTACAACCTGTTCACCGTGGTCCGCAGCGGCGCGGCGAGCGGGCCATGCATTCGCATTACGCCAGGGCTCACGACCACCGCGGCCGACATGGATCTGCTGGCCCGGGCGCTGACCGAACTGCGCTGACGTCAGACCGTGTACTTGTCGAAGTCCTCCGGTTTGATTTGCGTGGAAGCAGCGAAGGTGTCGATACCGATGGTCGTGTGCCCGAAAAAGCCATCCTCATTCGAGTCTCGACCGAGGGTGTGGACCGTTAATGTCGAGGCCTCGCCGCCCTGATGCCGGTAGTGAAAGTCTTCATTGTTGGTCAGCGGCGAGGCGGACCGACCGCTGTACTCTCGGGCATTGAGCACCGAACGCGAGGCGGGTTCGGGAAAGTAGAGCTGTCCGACCCAGGCGACGTGTCGCTCATCGAGGAAATTGTTGCCGGACGTGATGCGTACCGCGACATGAATGTGCATGGCACGACCGGCATAGAACCCCGGATAAATTGTGGTAAACCGCACCACGCCCTTTTTGTCGGTGAATTGCCCGCCACGCAGATAGGTGTCGTCGTCGGTGCGCGGGACCGAGCCGATGTCACCGACATCGACTTCCTTGTCCGGGTTGATCTTGCTCCAGCCCGAATACGATCCGCGGGCATTGCAATGCCAGATGTCGACCAGGGCCCCGGTCACAGGCTGGCCGGTCATGGCATCGACAATCGCCAGTCGCAGCACCAAGGGAATGCCATCGGCGCTTTCGCTGATGTTGCGTCGGATCAGTTTCGGATTGCGGAAATACGGGCCGGCGATTTGCTCGGGAGACAGCAGGTAAACCGGGGGGGTGGGTGCAACGGAGTTGTTGTCGTCCATGACGTTCTCTCTTCCATAAGATGAACGCAGGTTAACGCTGGTCGAGCGGCGGGATGCGGTAACTATGTATCGCGTGATGTCCCCTGTAGGAGCGAGGCTTGCCCGCGAAGGCGTCCGCCCAGTCACATACGATGCCGGCTGGACCGACGCCTTCGCGGGCAAGCCTCGCTCCTACAGGGTTTGTGTTGGGCAAAAAAAAAACGGTGCACCGACCAAGTGCACCGTAAAGCCGTAGAACACACAACGAAGTGTTGGGTAAAAAGCTGATCAGTCCAGCAGCGCCAGTGCCTCGGCGGTGCATTCCTGAATGCGGGCCCAGTCGCCGTTCTTGATCCACTCCGGATCAAGCATCCAGCTACCGCCCACGCACATCACGTTTTTCAACGCCATGTAGCTCTTGATGTTGGCCGGGCTGACGCCGCCAGTCGGGCAGAATTTCACTTCACCGAACGGGCCGCCGAGGGCCTTGATGGCGGCAACACCACCGCTGACTTCCGCCGGGAACAGCTTGAAGCGGCGATAACCCAGACCATAGCCTTCCATGATGCCGGACGCATTGCTGATGCCTGGCAACAGCGGGATCGGGCTGTCGACGCTGGCTTCGAGCAGGTCACGGGTAATGCCCGGCGTGACGATGAACTGCGAGCCGGCGGCTTCGGCAGCGGCGAGCATGGTGCGATCCAGCACCGTACCGGCGCCGGTCACCAGCTCAGGACGCTGCTCACGCAGAATCTGGATGGCTTTGAGACCGAACTGCGAACGCAGCGTCACTTCCAGGGCAGTCAGGCCACCGGCGGCCAGGGCGTCGGCCAGTGGCAGGACGTCCTGTTCGCGAGCGATGGTGATGACCGGCAGGATCCGCGCCTTGGCGCAGAGGCTGTCGATCAGGGCAACTTTGTCCGCCATGGAAACGGTCGGGGATGTCATTGTCATAGCGGCTGATCCTTGGCTCATGGGCACCAGTAAATCTCTAACGTAGGTTGCAGAAACGCGCGAATCGGCATGGCGGCGACATCGTCACCGGCCAATGCGGCACTCAGGGTGGTCAGCTTGGACTGACCGGAAATCGATAGAACGGTGGTCTTGGCCGAGGCCAGCAGCGCACGGCTCATGGTCAGGCGCTGATGCGGCACGGTGGGCGCCAGCATCGGGTAGCAACGGCGTGTGCCGTCGACTTTCAAGGCGTCGGCCAGGTTCGGGCTGTTGGGGAACAACGAGGCCGTGTGACCGTCATCGCCCATGCCGAGTATCAGCACGTCGATCGGCGGCAACTCGGCGAGCAAGCGGTCGGCCTGCTCGGCTGCCAGCTCAAGGTTCGCGGTGGCGCTGTACAGGCTCAGAAACTGCGCCTTGGCCGCCGGGCCTTGCAGCAGATAACGCTTGAGCAGACCAGCGTTGCTGTCGGCATGCTCCACCGGCACCCAGCGCTCGTCGGCCAGGGTGATGACCACCTTGGACCAGTCCAGTTTCTGCTTGGCCAGGTTCTGGAAAAACGCCACGGGGCTGCGGCCACCGGACACCACCAGCGTCGCTGTGCCGCGAGCGTCGATGGCGTCACTCAGGTGCTTGGCCACATTCAGCGCCAGACCATCGGCCAGCAGCACCGGGCTCTTGAACTCATGGGCGCTGACGCCCTGAGGCAGTTTCAAATTAGATATCGCCATACCACGACCTCCCATCCCGCGTGATCAGAGCAATGGAGCTCATCGGTCCCCAGGACCCGGCCGCGTACGGCTTGGGCGCATCACCGGATTTTTTCCACCCGGCGATCAACTGGTCACACCACTTCCACGCGGCTTCGATTTCATCTTTACGGACAAACAGGTTCTGATTGCCGCGCATTACTTCCAGCAGTAACCGCTCGTAGGCATCGGGAATCCGCGCGCTGCGATAGGTGTCGGAAAAATTCAGCTGCAACGGACCGCTGCGCAGCTGCATGCCCTTGTCCAGGCCTTGTTCTTTGGTCATCACACGCAAGGAAATGCCTTCGTCCGGTTGCAAGCGGATAATCAGCTTGTTGCTGATTTGCAGACGCTGCTCGGGGGCGAAGATGTAGTGCGACGGTTCCTTGAAGTGGATGACGATCTGCGACAGCTTCTGCGGCATGCGCTTGCCGGTACGCAGGTAAAACGGCACGCCGGCCCAGCGCCAGTTGCGGATGTCGGCACGCAGGGCGACGAAGGTTTCGGTGTCGCTCTGGGTGTTGGAATTAGGCTCTTCCAGGTAACCCGGTACTGATTTGCCTTCGCTGTACCCGGCGATGTACTGGCCGCGCACCACTTGCGTGGTCAGACCTTCCGGGCTGATCGGCGCCAGGGCCTTGAGCACTTTGACTTTCTCGTCACGGATGCTGTCGGCGGACAGGTCGGCCGGTGGGTCCATGGCGATCAGGCAAAGCAGTTGCAGCAGGTGATTCTGGATCATGTCTCGCAGCTGACCGGCCTTGTCGAAGTAACCCCAGCGGCCTTCGATACCGACCTTCTCGGCCACGGTGATTTCCACGTGGGAGATGTAATTCTGGTTCCACTGGGTTTCGAACAGGCTGTTGGCGAAACGCAGGGCAATCAGGTTCTGGACGGTCTCTTTGCCCAGGTAGTGGTCGATTCGGTAGGTGCGGTTCTCCGGGAAGAACTGCGCCACGGCGTCGTTGACCTTGCGCGAGGATTCCAGGTCCGAACCGATGGGCTTTTCCAGCACGACGCGGGTGTTTTCGGTCAGGCCGACTTTCGCCAGGTTCTCGCAGATCGCGCCGTAAACGGCGGCCGGCGTGGCGAAGTAGGCAATGACTCGCTGAGCGCTGCCGGCCACTTCGGCCAGGGCGACGTAATCGTCGGCCTTGAGGAAGTCGACATGCAGGTAGCTCAAACGGGCCAGGAAGCGTTCGACCACAGCTTCGTCCAGCTCTTTGGCACCCACGTAACGGCGCAGTTCGGAGGCGATGAACGCCAGGTGCTCCTGCTCGCTGCCAGGCTCACGGGCCAGCGCGATAATGCGCGTATCCTCGTGCAAGAGGCCTGCGCCATCGAGTTGATAAAGGGCAGGAAACAGTTTGCGCAGGGCCAGATCGCCGAGGGCGCCGAACAAGGCAAAGGTGCACGGTTCAACCGTAATCGAAGGCATGATGTTTGTTCTTTTATCAAGTTAAGCTACAAATACCTTTTTTCAAGGCATCACTCAAGGGAAAATGTAGTAATAACCACAACATTTTCGCAAAATACAGATTCCGAGTGGTGGTCGGTCGGAGCCATCAGTAGGATAGGCCACCGTTACGGGCCGTATCAAAGGCCCAATTTGCATTAGCCGAACGCTTATTTGCGCTGCTGACCTAAGGAACATGAAATGGACCGCGTGCGAAATTTACTGGAACAGATCCAGAATCGCCTTGAAGACCTGAACAAGGCTGAACGCAAAGTCGCTGAAGTGATCCTGCTCAACCCACAGCAGGCCACCCGGTTCAGCATCGCCGCCCTCGCCCAGGCTTCAAAGGTCAGTGAGCCGACGGTCAACCGTTTCTGCCGTTCGTTCGGCGTCAGCGGCTACCCCGAACTCAAGCTTCAGTTGGCCCAGAGCCTGGCCAGCGGCGCGGCGTATGTCAGCCGTGCGGTCGAGGCTGATGACAATCCTGAAGCCTATACGAAGAAGATTTTCGGCAGCGCCATCGCCTCGTTGGACAGTGCCTTGCAGGCGCTGGATCCGAACCTGATCAGCCGCGCCGTCGACCTGTTGATCCAGGCCCGGCAGATCCACTTCTTCGGCCTCGGGGCCTCCGCCCCGGTGGCGCTGGATGCGCAGCACAAGTTCTTCCGCTTCAACCTCGCCGTCACCGCCCATGCCGACGTGCTGATGCAACGCATGATTGCGTCGGTGGCGCATACCGGCGAGTTGTTCGTGATCATTTCCTACACCGGCCGCACCCGCGAATTGGTGGAGGTGGCGCGTATCGCCCGGGAGAACGGTGCTTCGGTGCTGGGTCTTACGGCCGAGGGCTCGCCATTGGCCAAGGCCAGTACCTTGAGCCTGAATATTCCGCTGCCGGAAGACACCGACATCTATATGCCGATGACGTCGCGGATCATTCAGTTGACTGTGCTGGATGTGCTGGCGACGGGCATGACCTTGCGCCGGGGCGTGGATTTCCAGCCGCATTTGCGCAAGATCAAAGAGAGCCTGAATGCGAGCCGGTATCCGGTTGGGGATGAGTTCAACTAGGCCAGCATCTTCATTGCCTGTGCTGACCTCTTCGCGGGCAAGCCTCGCTCCTACGACTTTTCGGTTGGCCATCCATTCGCGGCCAGCATCAACCCTGTAGGAGCGAGGCTTGCCCGCGAAGGCGTCAGCGGCAACACCATAGACTTTGAACTAAACCCCAACCCTCGCCTGCAAACTCAAATGCGCCTTCTGCCCCGGTGCCAGGCTCAAACTGTCCGTCCCGCCACTCGCCGCTTCAACACACACAAACTCCGAAATCTCGTCCCAGCTCACTCCCAGCAACGGCCGCGAGCCGGGATGCCAGACCACCGTGTCCGCATGGTCACCGGTGTCGATGCACAATTCCCGCTGCCAGGCGTGGTCCTTGAGCTGCAATTCACCGTCATGCTGGAACACCCGCTGACACCCACCGTCGACCCTTAACTCCCCTTCCTGCTGGCAAACCTGACGATTCAACTGGTCGTAACCCTGGGCGCCATCGAGCCCAGACAGCGCTATCTCTCCGACATCACCAATACGCCAATACGCATGCAAAGCCTGGCTCAATTGGCACGGCAGGCTGTCCTGATGCTCAGTGCTCAGGCGCAGATCCATGCGTTCGCCAAGGTGTGCGTGCAGGTCCACTTGCCAGTCGCAAAGCTGAAGCTGCCAATGCAGCCGCACGCCATCGTCGTCATGGCTGCTGTCGAGCAGCTTCCAGTCAATCAACCGTGCCCAGCCATGTGAGGGCCAGGCATTTTCGCTCGGATGACGGCCATACCACGGCCAGCACACCGGCACGCCGCCACGAATCGCGCCGACTTGCGGCCACTTCGCCGCGCACCACAGCCAGGGCTTCTGGCCCTTCGGCTGGAAGTGCAGTAACTGCGCGCCCTGGCGACTGAACACCGCCTGACACAGCGGATGGTCGATCACCAGCACATCGCGCTTCTGATAGCGCTCCCACGCAAACACCGGACGTTCGCGCAAGGATTTGAAGAAGCGTTGTAGCGGATGCTCATGCATGTGCCACGGTCCTGAAAATCATGGGTGTACTCATACGCCTTAGTAGCAAACTTACTGTGGCGAGGGAGCTTGCTCCCGCTCGGCTGCGAAGCAGTCGTAAACCCGTTGAATGCGGTTTGCCTGAAACATTGTGGTGGCTGGTTTTGGGGCTGCTTCGCAGCCCAGCGGGAGCAAGCTCCCTCGCCACAGGTCCTCATCGATCCACACAAAAAAAAGCGGACAGCCTGGGCTGTCCGCAAAAATGCGCACATAGAGAGGAGCTTATCGCAACAGCGTTAGAACACCGACTGAATTTTCAGGCCGGCCACCAGCGCGTTATCGACTTCATCGACACCACCCGGGTGGGTGATGTATTGCAGGTTAGGACGCACGGTCAGCCAGTTGGTAACGTGGAAGCCGTAGTTGATCTCGTAGTTGTACTCAGTGTTACGCAGCGGCGCGAACAGCGGGTCCTGGTAGTCGGTGACATTGTTGGAGGCGTTGACCAACTCAGAGTTTTTCTTCACGTCATCGTTGACATGGATACGGGCGGCGCCGATACCGAAGTCATCCTTCGGACGTGCATCGAACGGGCCCTTGTACACCAGCATCAGCGACTGGTAGTTGTCGACGAAGTTGGTGTCCTTGTCGTGGAACGTGGCGTTGGCAGCGATGTTCAGACCGCGGGACGCGTCACCGTTGTGGGTGGTGAGTTGTTGTTGCGCCACGAACCAGTAGCCGGACTTGCTGCTGTGGCTGCGATAGGCGTTGCCGCTGGTGGCTGCATCATCGCCGTTGTCGTCTTCACGAACGTCATCGGCCTTGGCCGTGCTTTTGTAGTAACCGACACGGTATTCGCCCGGCAGGTTGCCAGGGTTAGGCAACCAGACCAGTTCGACCGGCAACACGGTGCCTTTGGTACCACTGCCGCTGAGCTTGAAGCCGTTACCGTGCTCCAGTTGCGACGGGTTCTGGTTGTACGCGCCGATCTGCGCATAGAACTCAGGCGAGATGTTGTACTTCACGCGGACCGCAGCCTGCATGACCGGCCAGTTGTACCAGATGTTGGTCGCCCAGTTGCCCACCTGGGAACCGCAGAACGCCAGGTTCTGGAACTCGCAAGGGAAGGTGTTGAAGTCTTCGCCTTCGCCGAAGTAACCGGCCTTGACGTCGAGTTTGCCGTCGAGAAACTGGTGCTTGATCCACAACTGGGTCAGACGGACCATGTGGCCACGGCCGTAGACTTCCTGGGAGGAACTCAAGGTGCCGGCACGCGGATCGCCGACACGGTCATTGGAGATGTTTTCACCGTTACGGTTGGTGAACTGGACCTTGGCCTGGGTGTTATCCCAGCCCCACAGTTTTTGCAGGTCCAACGCCACGCCCAGGCCAAACTGGTCAGCGTAACGCGCGGTCTTGTCATCGTTGAAGCCGCCGTGGAGGTTGCCGCCCACTTCACCGACGTAGTCCATCTTGATGTCGATACCTTGCTCGATCAGCTTGGTCCGCTCGCCACCCCAATCACCGGTCATCCACTCGGAATCGGCGCTGAACGCATCAGCCGCATGCACACTACCGGCCAGCATCATGGCCGCAACGGCTGACAACTGGCAGATAAGCTGAGCGTTGTTTTTCTTCTTCATCCCTACATCCTCGTTTTATTGTTATTAACTGTTTTTATTTAACGCGGTTACATCAGGTGCGATGCGTGACAGGCCACTCACCGCATATCCCCCCTGTAGGAGCCAGGCTTGCCGGCGAAGGCGTCCCTGAAATCGCCTTCGCCGGCAAGCCTGGCTCCTACAGTTTTTTATCTTCAGCGGCCTTTGAATTGGGTGACGTTGGCGCTGTGGCTATCGACTTGCGGCAGACCGGCCACCCCCAGGCGCTCCCCGGTCTTGGCATCGAACAACAGCACTTTCGACGGATCGAACTGCAGGGTCAGGGTCTCGCCCACGTTGGGCGCGACGTCCGGTGCCAGGCGGCAGCAGACTTTGGTTTCATTGAGATTGACGAACACCAGGGTGTCGGGACCGGTCGGTTCGGTGACCTGGACTTCGGCGCGAATGGTCGGCAAACCATTCGGCTCGCTGCCCGCCAAAACGATCTGTTCCGGGCGCAGGCCGAGGATTACTTCGCGGTCTTCCAGACCGGCGTCCTGCATGCCCATTGGCAATTCGCAACGCGCCTGACCACTGTCGAGCAGCGCCACCAGACGGCCGTCCTTGCGCTGCAAACGCAGGGGGATGAAGTTCATCGGCGGCGAGCCGATGAAGCTCGCCACGAACAGGTTGGCCGGGTTGTTGTAAATGTCTTTCGGCGTGCCGAACTGCTGAATGATCCCGTCCTTCATCACCGCCACTTTGTCGCCCAGGGTCATCGCTTCGATCTGGTCGTGGGTCACGTAGACCGTGGTGGTTTTCAGGCGCTGGTGCATCAGTTTCATTTCAGTGCGCATCTCGACACGCAGCTTGGCGTCGAGGTTGGACAGCGGTTCGTCGAACAGGTAAATCTTCGGCCTACGTGCCAGGGCGCGGCCCATCGCCACGCGCTGTTGCTGACCACCGGAGAGCTGACCCGGTTTGCGGTTGAGCAGGTGTTCGATCTGCAGCAGCTTGGACACCCGCGCCACTTCCGCTTCGATGTCGGCGGCGGGCATTTTGCGGATCTTCAAGCCAAAGGCGATGTTCTCGCGCACACTCATGGTCGGGTACAGCGCGTAGGACTGGAACACCATGGCGATGTCGCGGTCTTTGGGGCTCATGCCGCTGACGTCCTGATCACCGATCATGATCGCGCCGCCGGTGATGGTCTCAAGGCCGGCGATGCAATTCATCAGGGTCGATTTGCCGCAACCCGAAGGTCCGACGAGGATCAGGAACTCACCGTCCTTGATCGACAGTTCGATGTTCTTGAGGGTGTCCGGCAGGCCGGGGCCATAGGTCTTGTTTACATTGCGAAGTTCGAGCGTAGCCATGATTACCCCTTGACTGCGCCGGCCGTCAGCCCGCGCACGAAATACTTGCCTGCGACCACATAGACCAGCAGGGTCGGCAGCCCGGCGATCATCGCCGCCGCCATATCAACGTTGTATTCCTTGGCCCCGGTACTGGTGTTGACCAAGTTGTTCAACGCCACCGTAATGGGTTGCGAATCACCGCTGGAGAACACCACGCCGAACAGGAAGTCGTTCCAGATCTGGGTGAACTGCCAGATCAGGCAGACCATGATGATCGGGGTGGACATCGGCAGGATGATCAAGCGGAAGATGGTGAAGAAACCCGCGCCATCGAGCCGCGCCGCCTTCACCAGCGCATCGGGAACGCTGACGTAGTAGTTACGGAAGAACAGCGTGGTGAACGCCAGGCCGTAGACCACGTGCACGAACACCAGGCCCGTGGTGGTGCTGGCCAGGCCCATCTTGCCGAGGGTGAACGAGGCCGGCAGCAGGACGGTCTGGAACGGCAGGAAGCAACCGAACAGCAGCAAACCGAAGAACAGTTGCGAGCCACGGAAGCGCCACATCGACAGCACATAGCCGTTCAGCGCACCGATGGCGGTGGAGATCATCACGGCCGGGACGGTGATTTTGATCGAGTTCCAGAAGTACCCGTCAACCGTGCCCCAGGCCTTGACCCAGCCAATGCCGCTGACCACGGTTGGCCAGCTCAGCAGGTTCCCGGAGTTGATGTCTTCCGGGGTCTTGAAGCTGGTCAACAGCATGACCACCAGCGGTATCAGGTAAAGCAATACGGCCAGGATCAGCACGCCGTAGATCGCGATGCGACTCAGGCTGATGGAAGGTTTGGCAGAGAAACTAGTCATGGCGCTTGGTCCTCAGCTCGGAGTACAGGTAAGGCACGATGATTGCGAGAATCGCACCGAGCATCAGAATCGCACTGGCCGAACCCATGCCCATCTGGCCGCGGCTGAAGGTGAAGGAATACATGAACATCGCAGGCAGGTCGGAGGAATAACCCGGGCCACCGGCGGTCATTGCTGCCACCAGGTCGAAACTCTTGATCGCGATGTGGGCCAGGATCATGACCGCGCTGAAGAACACCGGGCGCAGGCTCGGCAACACCACTTTCAGGTAAATGCGCGGCATGCTCGCGCCATCGATCTGGGCGGCACGGATGATCGATTGATCAACCCCACGCAGGCCGGCGAGGAACATCGCCATGATGAAGCCCGAGGCTTGCCAGACCGCAGCAATCACCAGGCAATACACCACGCGATCCGGGTCAATCAGCCAGTCCAGGCGAAAGCCTTCCCAGCCCCAGTCGCGCAGCAATTTGTCCAGGCCCATGCCCGGGTTGAGCAGCCACTTCCAGGCGGTACCGGTGACGATCATCGAGAGCGCCATCGGGTACAGGTAAATGGTGCGAATGAAACCTTCGCGACGAATGCGCTGGTCAAGAAACACCGCCAGCAGAACACCTATCACCAGGGTGATACCGATGAACATGCCGCCGAAAACTGCGAGGTTCTTGCTCGCGACCCACCAGCGGTCGTTGTCGAACAGCCGTTGGTATTGCGCCAAACCTGCCCATTTGTAAGTCGGGAGGAAGGTCGAGGTGGTGAACGACAGGATGAACGTCCACAGGATGTAGCCATAGAAGCCCACCAGAACGATGAACATGCTGGGCGCCAGCACCAGTTTCGGGAGCCAGCGCTGCAGTGCATCGAACGGCGAGGCCTTGCTGAACACAGCAACAGAACTCATGGGGAAATCCAGTACGGGAAAGAGAGAATTTGGGCAGGCCCCTTGTAGGAGCCGGCTTGCTGCGGGCGGCGTTCCGACGAAGGCGGTGTGTCAGTCGACATCTGCGTTGAATGACACATCGCTATCGCCAGCAAGCCGGCTCCTACAGGCCAAGCATTACTTGGCCGCTTTGACGGCCGTGCCCAGTTGTTTGGCGGCAGTGGCCGGATCGGCTTTCGGATCGTTGATGAAGTTGGTCACGACATCAAAGAACGCACCTTGTACTGCCAGCGTGGTCGCCATGTTGTGCGCCATGCTCGGCTGCAGGCCGCCGGACTTGGCGTCCGCCAGGAAGTCCTTGGCAGCGGTCTGGGCGCAGGAGTCGAAACCGTACTTGCCCATGTCGGCGAGCATGTCGTTACGCACCGGGATCGAGCCCTTGTTGATGCTGAAGACCTTCTGGAAGTTCTCACCCAGCACGACCTTGGCAATGTCCTGCTGCGCGGCAGCAGTGCCCTTGTCTTTCTGCTTGAACACCGCCAGGGAGTCGATGTTGTAGGTGAAAGCCTTGTCGGTGCCCGGGAACGCTACGCACTCGTAGTCCTTGCCGGCGACTTTCTTGGCCGCTGTCCACTCGCTCTTGGCCCAGTCACCCATGATCTGCATGCCGGCCTTGCCGTTGATGACCTTGGCCGCTTCCAGGTTCCAGTCCTGGCCCTTGCCGTCGGCGTCCATGTAGGTCGCGACTTTCTTCAGCTCGGTCAACGCCTTGACCATTTCAGGACCGGTCAGTGCAGCGTTGTCCAGGTCTACCAGGGCTTTCTTGTAGCCGTCGACGCCCATGACCGAAAGGACCACCGCTTCGAACACGGTGCTGTCCTGCCAAGGCTGGCCGCCGTGAGCAAGGGCAATGAAGCCCGCAGCTTTCAGCTTGTCACCGGCCGCGTAGAATTCTTCGAGGGTGGTTGGCGCTTTTTCGATGCCGGCTTTCTTGAAGACTTCCGGGTTGATCCACAGCCAGTTGACGCGGTGAATGTTCACCGGCACGGCCACGTAGTCACCCTCGTACTTCACGGTATCGGAGACTTTCTTGTCGAGCAGGCTGTCCCACTTCTCGGTCTTGGCAGCGTCTTTCAAGACGTCGGTGTCCAGGAGACCGGTAGACGCCCATTCCTGGATGTCCGGGCCTTTGATCTGCGCTACGCCCGGCGGGTTACCGGCAACGGCGCGGCTTTTGAGTACGGTCATGGCAGTAGCACCGCCACCACCGGCGACTGCGCCGTCCTTCCAGGTGAAACCGTCTTTTTCGACTTGGGCCTTGAGCACATCAACAGCAGCTTTTTCGCCACCGGAGGTCCACCAGTGAACGACTTCTACCGATCCTTTGGAATCGGCGGCAAGTGCACTGACAGGGAATGCAGAGACAGGAAGCAATGAGGCAAGAGAAATGACAGTAGCGAGGCGAGAAATCGCATTCATCTAGAATTACCTTTCTTGTTGTTATGCATGCAAGTCTGGTGCTTGCGCTGCATAGGATTTTAAACAGGAATTATCCCCTCGCAGGTAACGAAGGGACGCTTGAATGTCACCACATGGTTACACAGGAGCGCTCTGGGACAACCGCCCCAAGGCAGTCGCCATGCTCGGCGCCAACGGCAGGCGCGGAATCAGAACGGCTTGCCAGGCGTGATACAGATCGGGTTTTCCGGCCCAGATATCGGCGCTCGGGCGGTTTTGCGGATCGAGTTCATGGTGCCAACTGCCGTCACAGCGGTCGATGAAATGACTGTCACAGAATTCCCAGAACAGTCGGTACCAGGTTTCGTATTGCTCATCGCCGGTGCGTTTAAGCAGCGCGCTGGCGGCGGCGCTGGCTTCGCAATGCGTCCAGTGCAATCGATGGCGAACCACGGCGCGATTGTCCCAGTCGAGGGTGTAGACAATCCCGGGCAGCCCGTCGACATTCCAGCCATGACGGCAATTGTGGTCGAAGAGTTTTTGCGCGTCGCTGGCCAGCCAACCCGGCGTGAGCATCCCGGCCTGAACCCGCGCGGCTTCGAGGTGCAGTAACAGCCGCGCCCACTCGAAACCGTGGCCCGGCGTGGTGCCGTAGGGACGGAAACCGTCAGCCGGGTTGTCGTGGTTGTATTCGCGCAGGGGCTGCCAGTCGCGATCGAAATGCTCGACCACCAAGTAGTCGTTGGCCGCGGCGTGAACATGGATCACTCGTTCAACGATGCGTTGAGCACGGCATAGCCAGCGGTTGTCATCGGTGACATCCGCCAAGGCGAGAAAGGCTTCGGTGGCGTGCATGTTGCTGTTGGCGCCGCGGTAGGCTTCTTCGCCGCTCCAGTCGCGATCAAAGGATTCGCGCATGGCGCCCTCCTCCTCGCTCCAGAAGTGCGTGTCGATGATGTTGATCGCATCGTCGAGCAACGCTTGTGCGCCGGGGCGTTGCGCGACCACTGCGGAACTGGCAGCGAGGGCCACGAAGGCATGCAGGTAAGCAGCCTTGCCGGTGTTGCCGTCGCGATGATGGGCGACGGCAAACCAGCCACCGTGCTCGGCATCGCGCAACGGGCCGCTGAGCGCCTGGATGCCGTGATCGACCAGTTCGGCAAAACCAGGCAAACCCTGGATGTGAGCCATGGCGAAGCTGTGGGTCATGCGGGCGGTGTTCATGGTTTCGGCTTGGGCGTTGGCCGGCAGGCGGCCCTTTTCATCGAGGTTGCCGAAGCCTTCGGCAAGCTTTGAAGCCTTGGCAAATGCCAGCAG
Organism: Pseudomonas sp. RT6P73; assembly: GCF_054897715.1. Taxonomy (NCBI): domain Bacteria; kingdom Pseudomonadati; phylum Pseudomonadota; class Gammaproteobacteria; order Pseudomonadales; family Pseudomonadaceae; genus Pseudomonas; species Pseudomonas sp. RT6P73. The sequence goes on from NZ_JBUBUV010000002.1 coordinate 4,332,512, forward strand.
GCGCAGGCCTTCGGCGGCGAGCCATTGCTGGTGGGCAGGTGCGTTTAGCCAACTGCTGAAAGCAGGTTGGAAGGTGTCCATGGGGTGCCTTTTTTGTTGTTTTGACTGGGGGCAGTCTAAACAACGGGCGGGGGCGGGCTTGTAACGAAGGGGGCAGGTTTTGTCACTGGGTTGTGACAAAGAGCCACCCCTCACCCTAACCCTCCCGAAACGTCGGACCGCCCCAGAGGGTAGAGGGGACTGACCGAGTTGGTTTTTAGATATTCTGCGACCGAGGAAATAGAGTCGAACTCAGGCTTGGAAGCCGATGGAGATCTGCCCCCTTTCCCCCTCTCCCCCGTGGGGAGAGGGCTGGGGTGAGGGGTGAATCTAAAGGCAGAAACTCAATCCACCGACCGAGGCAAATGCAACGTCACCCTTAACCCGCCTTCACGCAGGTTCTGCAGGCTGACCTCACCGCCATGACTGTGCGCAATGTTGCGCGCAATCCCCAAGCCCAACCCATATCCCTGCTGCTGCCCGGCCAGCCGGAAGTGCGGTTCGAACACCTGCTCCATCCGTTGCTCCGGCACGCCCGGCCCTTCGTCATCGACATGCAGGATGAAGGCACTCTCGTCGTCATCGATATGCAAATGCGCGTTCTGCCCATACTTCAACGCGTTGTCGATCAGGTTGCCGATGCAGCGCTTGAGCGCCAGCGGTTTGCCCGGATACGCCGCCAACGCCCGGCCCTGCTGAGTCACACGACCATTGCCGTTGGGCGCCAGATACGGCTCCACCAGACAATCAAGCACATGGTTGAGATCCACCGGTTCGATGTTTTCGTGAATGTCAGTGTCTTTCACGCATTGCAGCGCGCCTTTGACCAGCAGCTCCAATTCATCCAGATCACGGCCGAACTTGGCTTGCAGCGTTTCGTCTTCGAGCAACTCCACCCGCAACCGCAGGCGGGTGATCGGCGTGCGCAAGTCGTGGGAGATGGCGCTGAACAATTGGCTGCGTTCCGTCAGGTAGCGGCTGATGCGTTCGCGCATCGCGTTGAAGGCGCGACCAACCTCGACCACTTCACTGCCACCGCCTTCGGCCACCGGCTCGACTTCGGCACCGAGGGACATGTCCCGCGCCGCCCGCGCCAAACGCTTCAGCGGACGACTCTGCCAGTGCACCAGCAGGCCAATGAACAACAGCAAGAAGCCGCTGGTGAGGACGATGAACCAGACTTGCTGCGCCGGCAGGCCTTGCTCTTCAAGACTGGTGTAAGGCTCGGGCAAAAGCGAGGCGATGTACAGCCACTCGCCCGGTGCCATCTGGATTTGCGTGACCAGCACGGGGGGATTCACCGGCTCCAGGGTGAGCGCGTAATGCGCCCAGGAGCGCGGCAATTCATCGAGTTTCAGCCCACTGTTGAAGATCCGCAGGTCTTCGGGGCTGACGAAGGTCACCGAAATATCCGTGTCTTGGCCGAGAGACTCGCGCAACACCTGGTCCACCGCCTTGAGCACGGCTTCCTTGCGCGGGGTGATCGGCAGCACTTCCATGCCCAGGGGCTTGTCGTTGAGGGTCACCACGAAACGGGTGCCGCCCATGCTGCGCAATTGATCGAGCACCAAGGGACGAAACGCGACCGGCAGCGAGCGAAAGTAACTGACGCTGGCCGTCATCGAATGGGCGAGGCTGCGGGCGCTGGTCACCAGGCCTTCGAGCTGGGTAGCGCGCAGTTGCGAGACCCAGATCACGCTCGACAAGGTCTGCGCAAACAGCACGGCCAACAGGGTCAGCAGCAACATGCGCCCGAGCAGCGAACGCGGTACCGGCACGCGGGCGGCGAGCGTGCGGAAAAACTCAGTGACCATTGCTGGCAACCACATTGGCTGCCAGTTGGTAGCCGCTGCCGCGCACGGTACGGATCAGTCGCGGCGGTTTTTCGGTATCGCGCAGACGCTGACGCAAACGGCTGACCGCCATGTCGACAATGCGATCCAGCGGCATCAGATCACGGCCACGGGTGGCGTTGCCGATGGTGTCGCGATCGAGTATTTCCTGCGGGTGATCGAGGAACAGTTTCAGCAGCGCAAAATCGGCGCCGGAGAGAATCACTTCTTCACCGTCGATGTGGAACAACCGGTGGCTGACCATGTCCAGCCGCCAGTCGTCGAACGCCAGCACTTCACCGCCGGAACGTTCCTGACCGAACTGCGCGCGGCGCAACAAGGCCTTGATGCGTGCCTGCAATTCACGGGGGCTGAAGGGTTTGCCGAGGTAGTCGTCGGCGCCCAGCTCCAGGCCGATGACGCGGTCGGCCTCGTCGGAGCTGGCGGTGAGCATGATGATCGGCACCTGCGCCTGACGCGGGTGTTGGCGGATCCAGCGGCAGAGGCTGAAACCGTCTTCGTCCGGCAGCATCACGTCGAGGATCACCAGATCGCTCGGCGCTTCATTCATCGCTTGGCGAAAGCCTGCACCATCGGGCGTGGTACGGACCTGGAAACCGGCGCGGGTCAGGTAGGTGTCCAGCAACTCGCGTATCTCTTGATCGTCATCGACCAACAAAATCGACCTGACTGAGCTCACGGGGCGGCGTCCTTGTTGTTTGAATTGGGCGGATTATGCCTGATCGATCATGGTTCTATGTTGTTTGTACTGGCCTCTTCGCGGGCAAGCCTCGCTCCTACAGGTATAGGGTTGGTCGCCATTTTTGTGAACGACTCCAATTCTGTAGGAGCGAGGCTTGCCCGCGAATGAGGCGACTCGGTCTTATGCCTGATCGAGCGCCACACCTGCCCCCATCAACCCGGAATACGGCGCCGTCACCAACCACACCGGGATGCCTTTGAAGTAATCGCTCATGCAGCCCTTGTCGGCGAAGCACCGGGCGAAACCGCTTTCGATGAAGAAATCGGCAAACCGTGGAATCACCCCACCGACGATGTACACGCCGCCGCGTCCACCCGTGGTCAGCACGTTATTGCCGGCCACACGGCCGAGCCAGCAGCAGAACTGCTCCAGCACTTCCAGCGCAATCGGATCGCCGGCCAGACCGGCAGCGGTAATCGACTCCGGGGTATCGAGCACCGGTTCATGACCGTCCACCGCGCAAATCGCCCGGTAGACCCGAGGCAAACCGCTGCCGCTCAACGCGGTTTCAGCGCTGACATGCCCGATCTCATTGAAGATGTGTTGCCACAGTTGCGTTTCACGCGGGCTGCTCAGGGGCAGATCAACGTGACCGCCCTCCCCCGGCAATGCGGCGAAGCGGCCTTCGCCCAGGTCCAGCAACGTGCCGACACCCAGGCCCGTGCCGGGCCCGATCACCACGGCAGGCCGCAACGGTTCCGGCGAGCCTTCGCAGACCACCCGAAACTCGCCCGGCTGCAAACGGGTCATGCCCAGTGCCATTGCCGAGAAATCATTGACCAGCAACAGTTGATCGACCTGCAAGGTCTTGCAGAAACCCTTGCGACTGAGCCGCCAGTGGTTGTTGGTGAACTTGAATTCGTCACCGCTCACCGGGCCGGCCACCGACAGGCACACCGAGCCGATCGAACCCGGCGCCAGCCCAAGCCCGCTCAGGTAGAGGGCAATTGCCTCTTCCGGGCTGGCGTGGTCGGCCGTCGCCAGCACCTGGACGGCTTCCAGCTGCTGGTTTTTCCACAACGCGAACCGTGCGTTGGTCCCACCGATGTCACCGACCAAAGCCAGTTTCAATTAAGCGTCTCCAGGGCAGAAGTAAAGGCGCTGGCGCCCTGCTCTGCGGAGCTGAAGGCCATGCGCATGAAACCAAACAGCTCGCGACCGGTGCCAATGTTATTGCCCAACAGGCCCTTGGCCGGCGTGCGCGCTGCGAATTCTTCGGCGTCCACCTTAAGCTCCAGGGTGCCTTTGACGCCATCGACGCGGATGATATCGCCCTCTTGCACCCGCGCAAGAGCACCACCGACATAAGCTTCGGGACTGACATGAATCGCCGCCGGGATTTTCCCCGATGCGCCGGACATGCGCCCGTCAGTCACCAGCGCCACTTTGAAACCGCGATCCTGCAACACGCCGAGGAACGGCGTCATCTTGTGCAGTTCCGGCATGCCATTGGAGCGCGGACCCTGGAAGCGCATCACGGCGACAAAATCCTTCTCCAGCAAACCGGCCTTGAACGCATCGGCCAAATCCTGCTGATCCTGGAACACCATCGCCGGTGCTTCGACAATCTGGTTTTCCAGGGCGACGGCGGAGACTTTCATCACACCGCGACCGAGGTTGCCTTCCATTACCCGCAAGCCGCCCTCTGGCGAAAACGCACGCGAAACCGGGCGCAGGATGGTTTCATCGAGGCTGTCGGTCACACCTTCGCGCCAGACCAGTTCGCCGTTATCGAGGAACGGTTCCTGGGTGTAGCGGCTCAGGCCATGGCCGAGCACGGTGTTGACGTTTTCGTGGAGCAAGCCGGCTTCCAGCAGTTCGCGGATCAGGAACGACATGCCGCCCGCCGCCTGGAAGTGGTTGATGTCGGCTTTGCCGTTCGGATAGACGTGGCTCAGGGTCGGCACGACTTCGGAGAGGTCGGCCATGTCTTGCCAGGTCAATTGAATACCGGCAGCCATCGCGATGGCCGGCATGTGCAGCGTGTGGTTGGTCGAGCCGCCAGTCGCGTTCAGCGCCACGATGGAGTTGACCAGCGAACGCTCATCGACGATTTCACCGATCGGCATGAAGTTGCCATTTTGCTTGGTTAGGCGCGTGACCTGATGCGCCGCTTCACGGGTCAGGGCATCGCGCAATGGCGTGTTCGGGTTGACGAAAGAAGAGCCCGGCAAGTGCAGGCCCATGACTTCCATCAGCAGCTGGTTGGTGTTGGCGGTGCCGTAAAAAGTACAGGTGCCGGGGCTGTGGTAGGAATTCATTTCCGATTCCAGCAGCTCTTCGCGGCTGGCCTTGCCTTCGGCATAGCGCTGGCGCACATCGGCTTTCTGCTTGTTGGAAATGCCCGAGACCATCGGTCCGCCCGGTACGAAGATCATCGGCAGATGACCGAAGCGCAGCGCGCCCATCATCAGGCCCGGCACGATCTTGTCGCAGATGCCGAGCATCAGCACGCCATCGAACATGTTGTGGGACAGCGCCACGGCAGTGGACAGCGCGATCACTTCACGGCTCGGCAGGCTCAGTTCCATGCCCGGCTCGCCCTGGGTCACGCCATCGCACATCGCTGGAGTGCCGCCGGCGAACTGGCCGACAGAGCCGATCTCGCGCAGGGCTTTTTTGATCTGTTCCGGGAAGACTTCGTACGGCTGATGCGCCGAGAGCATGTCGTTATATGACGAAACAATCGCAATGTTGGCGGAGTTCATCATCCGCAGACTGTTTTTGTCTTCGGTGCCGCAACCGGCCACGCCGTGGGCAAAGTTGGCGCATTGCAGCTTGCCGCGCATCGGACCGTCGCTGGCTGCACCGCGAATGAGCGCAAGGTAAGCCTCACGGGTTGCACGGCTGCGGGCGATAAGCCGTTCGGTGACCTCAATTACGCGGGGATGCATGTGTAGAACTCCAGGCTAACGGATGTGGCGACCTGATTGTCTATGCTGAGCAAGCGCCGGTGTCGATGGGATGACAGACGGTTTTCTTGATCATTCGGACCAGTTGATTCAGGTCACTCGTTGTAGATTGAACAAAATATTGCCATTAAAAAGGCTTGTTTTCTATTTTTATGCGAATAATCTTGTAATTCCAACAACAAAACGACGGCGGCCCTGTTAAATGACTCTTCGAATCGCAATCAATGGTTTTGGCCGAATTGGCCGTAACGTCCTCCGCGCACTGTATACCCAAGGCTATCGCCAAGACCTGCAGATCGTTGCCATCAATGACTTGGGCGACAGCGCGATGAACGCTCATCTGCTCAAGTACGACACTGTTCACGGCACGTTCGACGCCGATGTTCAGCACGATCAGGAAAGCCTGACCGTCAACGGCGACCGCATTGCTGTCAGCGCCATTCGCAACCCGGCCGACCTGCCCTGGGCCGCGGAAAAAATTGATGTCGTGTTCGAATGCACCGGCCTGTTCACCGACCGCGCCAAAGCCGCCGCACATATTACGGCCGGCGCACGCAAAGTGATCATCTCGGCCCCGGCCAAAGGCGCCGACGCCACTGTGGTGTACGGGGTTAACCACGACATTCTGCGCCAATCGCACCAGATCATTTCCAACGCGTCGTGCACCACCAACTGCCTGGCCCCGGTGGCCCAGGTGCTGCACCGCGAACTGGGGATCGAAAGCGGTCTGATGACCACGATCCACGCCTACACCAACGACCAGAACCTGACCGACGTCTACCACACCGACCCGTACCGCGCCCGTTCGGCCACCCAGAACATGATCCCGAGCAAGACCGGCGCCGCTGAAGCGGTCGGCCTGGTGCTGCCGGAACTGGCCGGCAAACTGACCGGCATGGCGGTGCGTGTTCCGGTGATCAATGTGTCGCTGGTGGACCTGACCGTGCAGCTCAAGCGTGAAGCGTCGGCCGATGAAGTGAACGCGCTGCTCAAAGAAGCCAGCCAGCACTCGAAGATTCTCGGCTACAACACCCTGCCGCTGGTCTCCAGCGACTTCAACCACAACCCGCTGTCGTCGATCTTCGACGCCAACCACACCAAGTCCAGCGGCAAGCTGCTCAAGGTACTGGCCTGGTACGACAACGAGTGGGGCTTCTCCAACCGCATGCTCGATAACTGCCTGGCGCTGTGCAACGCAGAGTGACCGGGGAGCAACGCCCATGATCGGTATCAGCTTCACGCAAAAGACCATGGCGGCGCGCAAGCGTATCGCCCTGGTCGCCCATGACCACTGCAAGGTGTTTTTGCTCGACTGGGCCGAACGGCAGAAAGACAAGCTCGCGCAACATGAACTGGTCGCCACCGGCACCACGGGTTTGTTATTGCAACAACGCCTGGATCTGCCGGTGGAAAGCATGATCAGCGGGCCGTTGGGCGGCGATCAGCAACTCGGTGCACGCATCGCCGAGCAGCGGGTCGACATGCTGGTGTTCTTCTGGGACCCGTTCGAACCGCAACCGCATGACCCGGACATCAAGGCGTTGCTGCGGGTCGCGGCGGTCTGGAACATTCCGGTGGCGTGCAATGAATGCAGCGCCGACTACCTGCTCAGCAGCCCGATGATGGAGCAGGCGCACCAACACCGTATCCCCGATTACGCGACTTATCTGCTGGGTCGAGCCTAGCCCTTCGCAAGTCAGCTTCACAAATCAGCACTTGACCACTCAAGCGGATGATAAGCATTATCATCCGCTTGAAATGGATCAGGTCCTCCCGTGAGTCAAGCTCGCTTCAATCACGTCTTCATTGCCCAGCGAGTTTCTCTGCTGCGCACGCTGGAGCGGATGGTCAACAATCACAGCACCGCCGAGGACCTCTTGCAGGAGACCTACCTGCGAGTGACCCGGGCGCTCAGTGAACGGGCCATCGATCACCTTGAACCCTTCGTTTTCCAGACCGCCCGCAACCTGGCGCTGGACCATTTGCGTGCGCGGCGCATTCAGTCCCGCACGATGCTCGACGACGTGCCACTGGACGTGCTGCAGGCGGTTGCCTCACCAGTGAGTAGCGCCGAGGATGCTGCCCATGCCGAACAATTGCTGGAGCGTTTGAACGTGAGCCTCAGTGAACTCAGCCATCGGCAGCAGCAGATTTTCATCCTCAGCCGACTGCACGGGCACAGCTATCTGGAGATCGCCGAAAAGCTCAACGTCTCATTGAGCACCGTGCAGAAAGAACTGAAGCTGATCATGGCGATCTGCATTGGTGTCGCTGAACGGCATGACAGCAGCGGCAAGTTATAAGCGGCAAGCTGCAAGCTAAACTCCGAACTGAGCTCGGGCTTGCAGCTTGTAGCTTGAAACTTAAAACTACTCCACTTGCCACTGCCGAGGAAACACCGTGACGGACACCCACCGTTCCCCTCCGCCCTCCCCGGCGCGGGACGCCGCAAGTGCGATGGACCAGGCTCTGGACTGGCTGATCGTGCTGGGCAGTCCGAGCGAGGAACAGACCCGACAGTTTCATGACTGGCTGGCCGCCGATCCGTTGCATGCCGAAGCGTTCGCCAAGGCTCAGGCGATCTGGGATGGCCCGCAAGTGGTGCAATGCGCACAAAGCCTGGCCGCCCGGCCACCGAAAGTGACGGTCCTGTCGCGCCTGCGTCCGCACTGGAAACCGCTGACCACGGCTGCGGTGCTGATTCTCGGTTTGTTCAGTTTCAGCAATCTGCCGATTCGGCTCCAGGCCGATCACTTGACTGTGGTCGGTGAACGCCAGCGTCTGCAACTGGAGGACGGCTCGAAAGTCCTGCTCAATACCAACTCCGCGTTCTCCAGCACCATCAACGATCAACAGCGCGTGGCCCGGCTATATCAGGGCGAGGCGTTTTTCGAGGTACCTGCCAATCGCGGCCAGCCACTGGAAATCGACGCCGGACCGGTCAAGGCCAGCGTGCGCGATACCGCGTTTGCCGTGCGTTATCTGGATGGCGTGGCGCAGGTTCGGGTGCAGCGTGGCGATGTCGATCTGCGGGCCACCCGCGACGATGCCCGGGTGCGACTGTCTGCCGGGGAAAGCATCCGTATCGGCCCCAACGGTTTCGACAGCCCGGCCAAACTCGATGCAGCCACGGACCTGGCGTGGGTCCAGGGCCGACTGGTGTTCGAGAACTGCCCGCTGAGCCAAGTGCTGGCGGAGCTGCGCCGCTATTATCCGGGCTGGATCATCAACACCAACGAGCAGTTGGCCGACGTCGCCGTGACCGGCAATTACCGTCTCGACCAGCCGTTGGACGTGGTCCGCTCGCTCGCTCACATCACCTCCGCACGCCTCCAGGAATTCCCCGCGTTGGTGATCTTGAACTAAATGAGAATTATTTTTACTCGATAGCCAAAGCTCGTTCGTCTCGTTATAGCCAATGCAATTGATTCGCATCTCGCCATGCCAATCAGCACCTATAAAGATTCGTGCGACACGGAGCGCTATCGATGTCCTCTCGCCATACCCGCCAGTCCTCTTCACCTTCCCGCGTGCTGTCGCTGCTGACGGCCGCCATCCTGATGGCCGGCAGCGCGCCGCTGCTGGCCGCCACTGCCGCCGGGCAGCCGACCCGCAACATGGGCGATTACGCGTTTGCCATCCCGCAGCAGTCGCTGGTCTCGGCACTCAATGCCTTTACCGCGGTGACAGGCTGGCAAGTCGGCTTGCCCGCCGAACTGGCGGACGGTGTGGCCTCGCCGGGTGTGCGCGGTTCGTTGCCACCGGAAAATGCCCTCGATCGCCTGTTGGTGGGGACCAACCTGAGCTATCGCAAACTGGGCAGTAACAACATCGTGCTGGAAAAGCGCAGCAACAGTAACGCGCTCAACCTGGATCAGGTGACCATCAGCGCCACCCGAAATGAACAGGACGTGAGCAGCGTGCCGAGCACGGTGACGGTCCAGACCCGCGAAGACCTGGACCGCAACAACGTCAATAACATCAAGGATCTGGTGCGCTACGAACCGGGCGTATCGGTCGGCGGCGCCGGCCAGCGTGCCGGTCTGACGGGTTACAACATCCGCGGCATCGACGGCGACCGCGTGCTGACGCAGATCGACGGCGTGCAAGTGCCCGACAGTTTCTTCAACGGCCCTTATGCCCAGACCAACCGCAACTACGTCGACCCCGAGATCGTCAAACGCGTTGAAATCCTGCGCGGCCCGGCGTCGGTGCTTTACGGCAGCAACGCCATCGGCGGCGCGGTCAGCTACTACACGCTGGACCCGGACGACATCATCAAACCGGGCAAGGACGTCGGCGCACGTTTGAAAACCGGTTACAGCTCGGCGGATGACAGCGGGTTGACCTCCGGCACGGTCGCCGGTCGCACCGGTGACTTCGACGGTTTGCTGCACTTGAGCCAACGCAACGGTCATGAAACCGAATCCTACGGCGAAACCGGCGGCATCGGCCTGAACCGTACCGAAGCTAACCCCGAGGACGTGCGCACCACCAACGTGTTGGCCAAACTGGGCTGGGACTATGCCGACGACGCGCGCTTCGGCCTGACCTACGAGCACTACAAGGACGACCGCGACACCCATCAGCTGAGCGCCGTGGGCGGCCCGTTCAATGCGGGTCGCGGTTTCGGCTTCTATAAATCCCGCACCGGCAACGACACGGTCACCCGCGAGCGCTTCGGCCTTGAACACCGCTTCGGCCTGGACAGTGTGCTGGCCGACAACATCAAGTGGTCGCTGAACTACCAGATCGCCAAGACCGACCAGAGCACCGAAGAAATCTACGCGCCGTCGCGTACCGTGCTGCGTAACCGCGATACCAATTACAAGGATCGCCAATGGGTGTTCGATGCTCAGGCTGACAAGTCGTTCGTCATCGCCGACACCGATCACCTTTTCACCTATGGCACCACCATCAAGCAGGACAAAGTCACCGGCCTGCGTACCGGCAGCGGCACTTGCCTGACCGTGGCGGGTGCTTGCCGGGTCATCGGTGCACCAAGTGCCGCCGACACCCTGAAACCGGCCAGCGACTTCCCGGACCCGACCATCAACAGCTACAGCCTGTTTGCCCAGGACCAGATCAGCTGGGGCAACTGGACCTTCCTGCCCGGCGCGCGCTACGACTACACCGAACTCAAGCCGCACATCACCGACGAGTTCCTGGCCACCGCCGACCAGAGCGGCAACGGCGTGGTGAGCGATAGCACAAAAACCTGGCATCGTCTGTCGCCAAAATTCGGCACCACTTACAGCTTCAACGACAACTACACCTGGTACGGCCAATACGCCGAAGGCTTCCGCACGCCGACCGCCAAGGCTTTGTACGGTCGTTTCGAAAACCTGGCGGGCGGCTACCAGGTCGCGCCCAACCCGGACCTGGAACCGGAAAAGAGCAAGAGCTATGAAACCGGCCTGCGCGGTCAGTTCGACGCAGGCACGTTCGATGTGGCGGTGTTCTACAACAAATACCGCGACTTCATCGACGAGAACGCCATCACCCCCGGCTACAGCGAGACCACGTTCCAGAGCAATAACATTGCCCACGCCACCATCAAGGGCGTTGAGCTCAAGGGTCGCCTGAACCTCGACAGTATCGGCGCCCCGACCGGCCTCTACACTCAAGGCTCGGTGGCTTACCTGTACGGCCGCAACGACGACAACGGTCAGCCGCTGAACAGCATCAACCCGCTGACCGGCGTGTTCGGCCTCGGATACGACCAGGATAACTACGGCGCCCTGTTGAGCTGGACTCTGGTCAAACGCAAGACCCGCGTCGACAGCACCAGCTTCAAAACCCCGGACGGCACCAGCACCCAGTTCAAGACCCCGGGTTATGGCGTGCTCGACCTGGCTGGTTTCTACAAGGTGACCGACGACGTGACCGTCAATGCCGGCCTGTACAACCTGACCGACAAGAAATACTGGCAGTGGGACGACGTGCGCGGTTACGACAGCGTCGGGGAAGCCTCGGTGACGCAACCGGCCAATCTCGATCGCCTGACCCAACCGGGCCGCAACTTCGCGATCAATCTGGTCTGGGACATCTGATGCTGATGACTTCACTGCGCCGCTTTTTATAAAAGCGCTGCAGTGAGGTTTTTTTACTGTCTGGTGCCCTCTTGTTCGTCTCGTTACCAAGCGCCTCTTTTTCTCAAGGATTTCTCATGACCCCTCAGGACACCGCTCAACGCCCTGCTCTGCGTTCGCAACGTTTGAACCAGATCACCAACGAGCCTCACACCAAACTCGATGCCTTGGTCAAAGCCCACGCACCGTTCGAAACCCAGGCCAATTTCGCCCGTTTCGTGGTGGCGCAGTATTTGTTTCAGTCGGAACTGGTGTCGCTGTACAACGATGCAGAGTTGACCGCCATCGTTGCGGACTTGCCGGCGCGTTGCCGGGCCGAAGCGGCCAAGGCTGACCTGGCGGATCTGGACACTGAAGTGCCGGCACCGGTGGCTGGCGCGGTGAACAACCCTAGCAAGGCCGAAGCGCTGGGCTGGCTGTTCGTTTCCGAAGGTTCGAAGTTGGGCGCAGCGTTCCTGATCAAGCGTGCTGTGGGTCTGGGCTTGAGCGAAACGTTCGGCGCCCGCCACCTCGGCGAACCGGCAGGTGGTCGGGCTGAAGGCTGGAAAAACTTCGTCAAAACCCTCGACTCGCTGGCGTTCAGCGCTCAGGAAGAAGCGGAAATCGAGCAGGCCGCTGTCGATGCGTTCAACCGCTTCACCGTGCTGCTGGAACAGGCTTACACCCCCGAACTCGCCTGACACACCACTTTCCCTGTAGGAGCGAGGCTTGCCCGCGAAGAACGATAACGCGGTCTGTCTGAAGCACCGCGTCGTACCATTCGCGGGCAAGCCTCGCTCCTACAAAGCACCGTAAACCTTATGATCACCACGTCAAAACTCGTCCGCATTCTGTTCGGCCTGCTGGCCTATGTCAGCCTGGGCATCGGTCTGATCGCCATCGTCATTCCCGGCCTGCCGACCACCGAGTTCATCCTGCTCGCCGCCTGGGCCGCGACCAGGAGTTCGCCGCGCCTGAGTGCCTGGCTGGAAAACCATCGGCTGTTCGGGCCGATCCTCTGCAACTGGCGCAACGGCAAAATCATCGCGCGTCGAGCCAAGGTCAGCGCCACCGTGAGCATGCTGCTGTGCGCCGGGTTGATGCTGGTAATGCTCGATCACGGCTGGCCGATTTACCTGGCCATTGCAGGCATGAGCCTGGGCAATCTGTGGATCTGGTCGCGACCGGAATCACTACCGCAACCCTCCTGACTCCACCGCGATTTTTCCCCGTTTTAATCCGCTTTTCGGCACATTTTTCCGCGCAAACGTTCAACCATGACCGTTCGTCGGAGCCACCATCATGCATCCTCGCCCTACGCCGATGTGCATTAAATGGCGCTGAATGGACTTGGCGAACCGGGTCGACATCGGCCCACAGCCAACACTTCACCCATTCGCGAGTTCGCCCTATGTTCGACTCTCTCTCTATCCGCCTGAAAATCGTCTTGCTGTCCGGCCTTTGCCTGCTGGGCGTGGTCGTGCTGATCGTCAGCATGAACTTCCACCAGACCAATCAGAACGATGAACTGGTCAGCGCCTCGAGCAGCAAGATGCTCACCGCCAGCGTGCAGGACCTGCTCCAGGCCAAGGCCGCCGAACAAGCGGTGCGGGTGCAGAAGACCTTCGGCGAAAGTCTGCTGGTGGTGACGTCCCTGGCGGACCAGATCAAGGACATGCGCACCCTGGCCGCCAAGCGCTCGCTTGAGGCCGGTGCCCTGCGTGAGGAGTTGAACCAGAGCCTGAAAACCGCGTTCGAGCGCAACAGCAAAGTGCTGGGGATCTGGCTGGCGTTCGAGCCCAATGGCCTCGACGGCAAGGACAGCGAGTTCGCCAACGATGCGGCTCGCCAGTCCAACGAAGCCGGGCGTTTCGCCAGTTACTGGAGCCGTGCCGGGGGGGCCGGGATCAACACGATCATGGTCGAAGACGACATGACCAAAACCACCTTGAGCCTCAGCGGTACGCCTTACAACAGCTGGTACACCTGCCCTCGCGACAGCAAACGCACCTGCTTGCTGGACCCGTATGCCGACACCGTCGGCGGCAAGGAAATGCTGATGACCACCATTTCCGTACCGCTGCTGGTGGATGGCAAATCCATCGGCGTGGTCGGTGTCGACATCGCTCTCGACGCTCTGCAGGCAGCCGCTGTCGATTCCCAGCGTGATCTGTTCAACAACGCCGGGCACATGCTGATCGTCTCCGGCAGCGGCGTGCTCGCCGGTTACAGCGTTGACGCGAGCAAGGTCGGAAAAAGCATCGGCGACACGCTGGGCGCGGATGGCAAGGAAGTCCTGCAATTGCTCAGCGGCGGCGCACCGAAGATTCTTGAACAAGGCGACTTGATCCGTGCGGTGTATCCAGTCAGCCCGATTCCCGACTCCAAAGCCTGGGGCGTGGTGATCGACCTGCCCAAACACGTGCTGCTGGCCGATTCGGTCAAGCTGCAAGCGGTGCTCGATGACGCCCAGCAAAGCGGCACGATCAAAGCGGTGCTGGTGGCTGTCGCGGCAGGCCTGGTCGGTCTGTTGCTGATCTGGCTCACCGCGTCGGGCGTGACCCGGCCGATCAACAGCGTTGCCGAGATGCTCAAGGCGATTGCCAGCGGCGACGGCGACCTGACGCAGCGTCTGCACTACAGCAAGAAGGATGAACTGGGCGAACTGGTCAGCTGGTTCAACCGTTTCCTCGACAAGCTGCAACCGACCATCGCGCAGATCAAACAAAGCATCACCGACGCCCGGGGCACCGCCGACCAGTCTTCGGAAATCGCCCGTCAGACCAGCGAAGGCATGCAAGTGCAGTTCCGCGAAATCGACCAGGTCGCCACCGCGTCCAACGAAATGAGCGCCACCGCCCACGACGTCGCCAACAGCGCCTCGAACGCCGCCAATGCCGCGAAAGGCGCCGACCAGTCGGCTCGCGATGGCATGTCGATCATCGAACGCAGCACCCGCGACATCAATCAACTGGCCGACGAAGTCAGCAAGGCCGTGACCGAAGTCGAAGCGCTGGCGGTCAACAGCGAGCAAATCGGTTCGGTGCTGGAAGTGATCCGCAGCATCGCCGAACAGACCAACCTGCTGGCCCTGAACGCGGCCATCGAAGCCGCCCGTGCCGGCGAGAGTGGTCGCGGGTTTGCTGTAGTGGCCGATGAAGTGCGCAACCTGGCCAAACGCACCCAGGATTCGGTGGAAGAAATCCGCATCGTGATCGAGCGCATTCAGACCGGCACGCGCGGCGTGGTCGCCACCATGCATTCGAGCCAGACCCAGGCCCACAGCAATGCCGGGCAGATCCAGCAAGCGGTGCAGGCCTTGAGCAAAATCAGCGACGCGGTCACGGTGATCAGCGACATGAACCTGCAAATCGCCAGCGCCGCCGAACAGCAAAGCGCCGTGGCCGAAGAGGTCAACCGCAACGTCTCGGCGATCCGTACCGTCACCGAAACCCTGACCGGCCAGGCCACTGAATCGGCGCAGATCAGCAGCCAACTCAACTCTCTGACCACCCACCAGATGAAACTGATGGATCAGTTCCGGGTATAACTGGAGCTGCCCCTGTAGGAGCGAGCGGTGCGGCGATCCGACTTGCCCGCGAAAGCGGTTTATCAGTCGACATCAATGTTGAATGATCAACCGCCTTCGCGGGCAAGTCGGATCGCCGCACCGCTCGCTCCTACAAAGGGATTTTCATCCGGGCGAGCAGATTTTTGATCTATGCTCGGGCTCTCGCTCCGGAGGGCCTTCGATGACTGGTTTACTCACGTCCATTCAAGCCGCACTCGGCTTGCCTCTCACGCCGATTCCTTTTACGTCGAGCGGCGCCCTGCCCTCGGCGTTTGCCGTGACGGACCTGGCCTGCGCCAGCATCGCGGCTGCCGGCCAAGCGGTCAGCGAATTACTGCAGCAACACACCGGTCGTTTGCCCGGCCTTGAAGTCGACCGCCGCCTGGCCTCTTTCTGGTTCGCCACTTCGATTCGCCCCGTGGGCTGGAGCGTGCCACCGCTGTGGGACCCGGTGGCCGGAGACTACGCGACCCAGGACGGCTGGATCCGCTTGCACACCAACGCACCGCATCATCGCACCGCCGCCGAAAGCGTGCTCGGCGCCTGTGCCGACCGTGCGGCGATGGCGAGCAAGGTTGCGCAATGGGCTAAAACCGATCTGGAACAGGCCGTGGTCGATGCCGGTGGGTGCGCCGCCGAGATGCGCAGCTGGGCGCAATGGCAGGCGCATCCTCAAGGGTTGGCGGTGAACGCCGAACCGTTGATTCAGTTCAGCGCCGCGTCCTCTCAACAGCCGAAATCGTGGCAGGGTTCAGTGGCGCAACCGCTGGCCGGGATCAAGGTGCTGGACCTCACGCGCGTACTCGCCGGCCCCGTCGCCAGTCGTTTTCTCGCCGGCCTCGGCGCCGATGTGTTGCGCATCGACCCACCGACCTGGAACGAACCCGGTGTGGTGCCGGAAGTCACGTTGGGCAAACGCTGTGCGCGACTGGACCTGCACAACAATGACGACCGAACGGTGTTCGAAAGCTTGCTCAAGGACGCCGATATCGTGCTCCACGGCCATCGCGCCGATGCACTGGAAAAGCTGGGTTACGGTGTTGCCGAGCGCCAAAAACTGGCGCCGGGCCTGATTGATGTGTGCCTCAACGCCTACGGTTGGAGCGGCCCTTGGCAAAACCGCCGCGGCTTCGACAGCCTGGTGCAGATGAGCAGCGGGATTGCCGACGCGGGGATGCTGTGGCAGAAAATGGACAAGCCGACGCCGCTGCCGGTTCAGGCACTTGATCATGCGACCGGGTATTTGATGGCGGCTGCGGCGATCACCTTGTTGGGACGTGGCGGGTCAGCCCGGTTGTCGCTGGCGCGCACGGCGAAGTTGTTGATTGAAAACGGCGTGGGAACCGATGAGGCGCTGCGAGCAGAAGATGAAAACGATCAAGGCATGCTGGTTGAGCAGACGCCTTGGGGGCCGGCGCATCGGCTTCATGTGCCGCTGAAAATCACCGGGACGCCGTTGCAATGGGCGCTTCCGGCCTCTGAATTGGGTTCCCATCGCGCGCAATGGTGGTGACCGTTCTGGCCCCATCGCCAGCAGGCTGGCTCCCACAGTGAATCTGTATCGTTCACAACACCTGTGGGAGCCAGCCAAACCAAATCATCAAAATCAAGACAGTTGCCCACAGCGGATTTATGTCGATCACAAAACCTGTGGGAGCCAGCCTGCTGGCGATGAGGCCGGAACAAACAACTCAATCCATCCGGCTCAACGACGTCCAAAGCACCTGCGCCGCATACCCTCGACAAGGTCGCCAAGCCTCGGCCCGCCTCAACAAATCCCGCGCCGTCACCGCCCCACCCTCAAGCGCCGCCAGCGCATTGATCAACCCCACATCCCCACTCGGAAACGCATCCATCTCCCGCAACTGCCTCAACGCAATGTACTGCGCCGTCCAGTCGCCAATCCCGTGCAACGCCAGCAAGCGCGCCACACCGCCCTCCCGCCCCGGCTCAAACAGCAGGGGATCATCCAGCAACGCCTGAGCCACGCCGGACAAAGTCCGCCCGCGACTTTTCGGCATGCCCAACGTCGCCAGATCCGCCTCCGCCAAAACGACTGCGTCAGGAAACACATGCGTCAATCCGGGCATCGGCGACGGCAAGGGCTGCCCATACTGCGCCACCAGTTTCCCCGCCAGCTTGATCGCCGCGCCCACGGTAATCTGCTGGCCGAGCACTGCACGAATCGCCAACTCCAACCCATCCCACGCGCCCGGTACCCGCAGCCCTGGACGTTCGGCAATCAGCCGCTGCATCAACGGATCACCCGCTAACTGTCGATGGATCTCAGGCAAATCCGCATCCAGATCAAACATCCGCCGTAGCCGTGTGACGATCTGCGGCACGGCCGCCGGATCAGGAAAACCCAGCGTCACTTCCAGCGCATCGCCCGCCGCAGGCCTGATCGAAAACGTACCGTGAACACCGTTCAACCCGATGCTTCGCGAATAAACGCCATCGACCACCGTTTCCATCCCGGCTACCGCCCGTGCCGACAAAAACCCCAGCATCGCCGACCAGTCATACGGCGGTTGATACGCCAGCAACAACCTCAAAACGACAACAATCCGCTGTACAACCCGTAGGCGGCCAGCCCTGCGCCGCTGATCACGCAGGTGAAAATGCCTTTCTCGATATGAGTAAACAGAGGCTCCCCCTGTTCGTGTTTGGCCTTGGCAAACAAGATCACCCCCGGCGCATACAACAGCGCCGACAGCAGCAAATACTTCACCCCGCCCGCATACAACAACCACACCGCATAACCCAGTGCGATGCCCCCGATCATCAGGTCCTTGGTGCGTTCGGCCGACGCGTGCTCGTAGGTTTCGCCGCGTCCGCTCAACAGCACCGCGTACGCCGCCGACCACAGGTACGGCACCAGAATCATCGACGATGCGAGGTAGATCAGGCTGGTGTAAGTCCCGGCGGAAAACAGCGTGATCAGCAGGAAAATCTGGATCATCACGTTGGTCAGCCACAACGCATTGACCGGCACGTGGTTGGCGTTTTCCTTGGTCAGGAAGGCCGGCATGGTCTTGTCCTTGGCCGTGGCGAACAAAATTTCAGCGCAGAGCAGCGCCCAGGACAGCAACGCACCCAGCAGCGAAATCGCCAGGCCGATGCTGATCAGCAGCGCGCCCCAAGGGCCGACGATGTGTTCCAGCACCGCCGCCAAAGAAGGGTTCTGCAGGTTGGCCAATTCAGGCTGGCTCATGATCCCCAGGGACAACACGTTCACCAGCACCAGCAGTACCAACACGCCGAGAAAACCAATGACCGTCGCCCGGCCGACGTCCGAGCGTTTTTCCGCTCGCGCCGAATACACACTGGCGCCTTCAATACCGATGAACACGAACACGGTGACCAGCATCATGTTGCGCACCTGGTCCATCACGCCACCGAAATTCGGGTTGCTGTGGCCCCAGATGTCGCGGGTGAAGATGTCGGCCTTGAAGGCCACGGCGGCGATGACGATGAACATGATCAGCGGCACGATCTTGGCCACGGTGGTCAGCTGATTGATGAAGGTCGCCTCCTTGATCCCGCGCATCACCAGAAAATGCACGGCCCACAGAAGCACCGAGGCGCAGCCGATGGCGATCGGCGTGTTGCCCTGGCCGAACACCGGAAAGAAATATCCGAGGGTGCTGAACAGCAACACGAAATAACCGACGTTGCCCAGCCAGGCGCTGATCCAGTAACCCCAGGCGGACGAGAACCCCATGTAATCGCCGAAACCGGCCTTGGCGTAGGCGTACACCCCGGAGTCCAGTTCAGGTTTGCGATTGGCCAGGGTCTGGAACACGAAGGCCAGGGTCAACATGCCCACAGCGGTGATCGCCCAACCAATCAAGATCGCCCCGGCATCGGCACGCGCGGCCATGTTTTGCGGCAAGGAAAAAATCCCGCCGCCGATCATCGAACCCACCACCAGGGCGATCAGGGCACTCAGACGAAGCTTTTGCGTCGGTTGCGACATTCCTGCGTCTCCATTTCCCGCCGCGACTATCACCGCGAGACCGTCACATAGTTGGTTTTAACTAAATAGATAAAGCGTAATAACGTTTATCAATTAAAGCCAATCTTGGTGCTTTTATTTATAACTGATCACGCTATACGGCCGACTGGAAATAGCGATTTTATCGATAGATCGTAATAAATCAATGTCACCAAAAATTCGGACGCGCACACTTGCCAAACCAGAGAAACGAACTAGCGTCTAAACTTCAATGGGTCCACTTTATTTCTTCAACCGACAGCCAAAGCTTTTGGAACGGGCTTTTCAGGTAATGGCCATATGCCTATAAACACGACATAAGTCATTAATTAACAATGGAATGTCACCATGCATTGATCTAAGTCAGATGATTGAACAGCTAACAGAATTAACCTGTTTCCTCTCTTCTCCTGCATTGGAGTCATGCAATGTCTGAATCCCCCGGAAAACTAAAGCTGGGCGCATTGGTTGCGTTGGTTGTCGGCTCAATGATTGGTGGCGGGATTTTTTCCCTGCCGCAGAACATGGCCGCCAGTGCCGACGTCGGTGCCGTGCTGATCGGTTGGGCCATCACCGCGGTCGGCATGCTGACCCTCGCGTTTGTCTTCCAGACTCTTGCCAATCGAAAACCTGACCTGGACGGCGGTGTCTACGCCTACGCCAAGGCCGGTTTCGGCGACTACATGGGTTTCTCGTCCGCCTGGGGTTACTGGATCAGTGCCTGGCTGGGCAACGTCGGTTATTTCGTTCTGCTGTTCAGCACCCTCGGCTACTTCTTTCCCATTTTTGGTGAGGGGAATACGGTTGCCGCGGTGATCGGTGCGTCGGTGCTGCTCTGGGGTGTGCATTTCCTCGTGCTGCGGGGGATCAAGGAAGCGGCGTTCATCAACCTGGTGACCACCGTCGCCAAGATCGTGCCGCTGCTGCTGTTTGTGCTGATCGCGATTTTTGCGTTCAAACTGGACATCTTTACCGCTGACATCTGGGGTGTAAAAAACCCGGACCTGGGCAGCGTGATGAACCAGGTGCGCAACATGATGCTGGTCACCGTCTGGGTGTTCATCGGCATTGAAGGCGCGAGCATCTTCTCGGCCCGCGCGGAAAAACGCAGCGACGTCGGTAAGGCCACGGTGATCGGTTTCATCACCGTGCTGCTGTTCCTGGTGCTGGTGAACGTGTTGTCGCTGGGCATCATGACTCAACCGGAACTGGCCAAACTGCAGAACCCGTCGATGGCCGCCGTGCTGGAACATATCGTCGGTCCGTGGGGCGCGGCGCTGATCAGCGTCGGCCTGATCATTTCCCTGCTCGGTGCGTTGCTGTCGTGGGTGCTGCTGTGTGCGGAGATCATGTTCGCCGCCGCCAAGGACCACACCATGCCAGCCTTCCTGCGCAAGGAAAACGCCAACCATGTGCCGGTCAACGCCTTGTGGCTGACCAACGCGATGGTGCAGCTGTTCCTGATCATCACCCTGTTTTCCGCCAGCACTTACCTGTCGCTGATCTACCTCGCCACCTCGATGATTCTGGTGCCATACCTGTGGTCGGCGGCTTACGCGCTGCTGCTGGCGGTGCGCGGCGAGAGCTATGAAAACGCAGCGGCCGAACGCAGCAAAGACCTGTTCATCGGCGCCGTCGCGTTGATCTACGCGGTCTGGCTGATCTATGCCGGCGGCGTCAAATACCTGCTGCTCTCCGCCCTGCTCTATGCCCCCGGCGCGATCCTGTTCGCCAAGGCCAAGCTTGAAGTCAACAAACCGGTTTTCACCAACGTCGAGAAGCTGATTTTCGCCGCAGTCGTCGCGGGCGCTCTGGTGGCGGCTTACGGACTGTATGACGGCTTCCTGACCCTGTAACACCCGACTTGTTTTGTCATCTGGAGGATCACTGTAATGACCACGGAAAAAGTTAAGTACGGCGTACATTCCGAAGCCGGCAAACTGCGCAAAGTCATGGTTTGCTCCCCAGGCCTGGCCCATCAGAGGCTGACCCCGAACAACTGCGACGAACTGCTTTTCGATGATGTGTTGTGGGTCGCCCAGGCCAAGCGCGACCACTTCGACTTCGTCAACAAAATGCGCGAACGCAATATCGATGTACTGGAAATGCACAACCTGCTGACCGACATCGTTGCCATCCCGGAAGCCCTCGACTGGATTCTGGAACGCAAGGTCACTGCCAACTCGGTCGGCCTCGGCCTGATCAACGAAACCAGCTCCTGGCTACGCAGCCTGGAGCCGCGCAAGATCGCCGAATTCCTGATTGGCGGTGTTTCCGCTGACGACCTGCCGGACAGCTTCGGCGGCAAGACCATTCAGATGTTCCGCGACTTCCTCGGCCACTCCAGCTTCATTCTGCCGCCGCTGCCCAACACCCAATTCACCCGCGACACCACCTGCTGGATCTACGGCGGCGTGACACTGAACCCGATGTACTGGCCGGCGCGTCGCCAGGAAACCCTGCTGACCACCGCCATTTATAAATTCCACCCACAGTTCACCAACGCCGACTTCGAAATCTGGTACGGCGACCCGGACAAGGAACACGGCAGCTCCACCCTTGAAGGCGGCGACGTGATGCCGATCGGCAACGGCGTGGTGTTGATCGGCATGGGCGAGCGCTCATCCCGCCAGGCCATCGGCCAACTGGCGGTGAACCTGTTCAAGAACAAAGCCGTCGAGAAAGTCATCGTCGCCGGCCTGCCGAAATCCCGTGCAGCAATGCACCTGGACACGGTGTTCAGCTTCTGCGACCGCGACCTGGTCACGATCTTCCCGGAAGTGGTGAACCAGATCGTCGCCTTCACCCTGCGCCCTGATGAAGGCAAACCGGGCGGCATCGACATTCGCCGCGAAGAAACCAACTTCCTCGACACCGTGGCCAAGGCCCTGAATCTCAAAGCGCTGCGCGTGGTGGAAACCGGCGGCAACAGCTTCGCCGCCGAACGCGAGCAATGGGACGACGGCAACAACGTGGTGGCCGTGGAGCCCGGGGTGGTGATCGGTTATGACCGCAACACCTACACCAACACCCTGCTGCGCAAGGCCGGTGTGGAGGTCATCACCATCAGCGCCGGCGAACTCGGACGCGGTCGTGGCGGCGGACATTGCATGACCTGCCCGATCATTCGCGACCCTATCGACTACTAAACGACCATCTCCCCGGCCGCACTGACCCGTAGCGGCCGGGCCGATTACCGAATCCAAGGAGAATCATCATGGCGTTCAACATCCACAACCGTAACCTGCTCAGCCTGGAGCACCACACGCCCCGTGAGCTGCGCTACCTGCTCGACCTGTCCCGCGACCTCAAACGTGCGAAGTACACCGGCACCGAGCAGCAACACCTCAAAGGCAACAACATCGCGCTGATCTTCGAAAAAACCTCGACCCGCACCCGTTGCGCCTTCGAAGTCGCGGCCTATGACCAAGGTGCCAACGTCACCTACATCGACCCGAATTCCTCGCAAATCGGCCACAAGGAAAGCATGAAGGACACCGCCCGCGTTCTGGGGCGCATGTACGACGCCATCGAATACCGTGGCTTCAAGCAGGAAATCGTAGAGGAACTGGCCAAGTTCGCCGGTGTGCCGGTGTTCAACGGCCTCACCGACGAGTACCACCCAACGCAAATGATCGCCGACGTGCTGACCATGCGTGAACACGCGGACAAACCTATCCACGAAATCAGCTACGCCTACCTGGGCGACGCCCGCAACAATATGGGCAACTCGCTGCTGCTGGTCGGCGCCAAGCTGGGAATGGACGTGCGCATCTGCGCGCCCAAAGCCTTGTGGCCAACAGATGATCTGGTGGCTCGCTGCAAAAAATACGGTGAAGAAAGCGGCGCCCGCATCACGCTGACCGAGGACCCGAAAGCCGCGGTAAAAGGCGTGGACTTCATTCACACCGACGTATGGGTGTCGATGGGCGAGCCGGTCGAAGCCTGGGCCGAACGCATCCAGCAACTGCTGCCGTACCAGGTCAACGCGGAACTGATGAAAGCAACCGGCAACCCGCGCACCAAGTTCATGCACTGTCTGCCGGCGTTCCATAACAGCGACACCAAGATCGGCAAACAGATTGCCGAGCAGTACCCGAACTTGAGCAACGGCATCGAAGTCACCGATGACGTGTTCGAGTCGCCGGCCTGCATCGCCTTCGAGCAAGCGGAAAACCGCATGCACACGATCAAGGCGATCCTGGTATCGACGTTGGCTGACTTGTAAGGACTGATCCGGTTCCTCCTGCAGGAACGCGTCCTCTGTGGGAGCTGGCTTGCCTGCGATGGCATCACCTCGGTCTGGCAGATACACCGAGGCGATGCCATCGCAGGCAAGCCAGCTCCCACATAGACCGAGTTCTGACAGTGGGGCCGAGCCGCTCGCAATTTCTCTGTTTAGAAGGACTGCATTATGCGTATCGTCGTTGCTCTGGGCGGTAACGCCCTGCTCCGCCGTGGTGAACCCATGACTGCGGACAATCAGCGCGCCAACATCCGGATCGCCACCGAACAGATCGCCAAGATCCATGCCGGCAATGAATTGGTGATCGCCCACGGCAATGGCCCGCAAGTGGGCCTGCTGTCGCTGCAAGCCGCGGCCTATACCTCGGTTTCGCCTTACCCGCTGGACGTGCTCGGTGCCGAAACCGAAGGCATGATCGGCTACATCATTGAACAGGAACTGGGCAATCTGCTCGACTTCGAAGTGCCCTTCGCGACCCTGCTGACCCAGGTCGAAGTCGACGCCAACGACCCGGCCTTCCAGAACCCCACCAAACCCATCGGCCCGGTCTATGCCAAAGCCGAAGCGGAAAAACTCGCCGCAGAGAAAGGCTGGGCGATTGCCCCGGACGGCGACAAATACCGTCGCGTGGTGGCCAGCCCAAGACCAAAACGCATCTTTGAAATCCGTCCGATCAAATGGCTGCTGGAAAAAGGCAGCATCGTAATCTGCGCCGGCGGTGGCGGCATTCCAACGATGTACGGCGCCCACGGCAAGCTGCAAGGCGTGGAAGCGGTGATCGACAAGGACCTGTGTTCGGCGCTGCTGGCTGAACAGCTTGAAAGTGATCTGCTGGTGATCGCCACCGACGTCAGCGCGGCGTTCATCGATTACGGCAAACCCACCCAGAAAGCCATCGCCCAGGCCCACCCCGACGACATGGAAAAACTCGGCTTCGCCGCCGGCTCCATGGGACCGAAGGTCCAGGCCGCTTGCGAGTTTGCCCGCCATACTGGAAAAACCGCGGTGATCGGTTCACTCTCGGACATCGAGGCGATCGTCCAGGGCAAGGCCGGCACCCGCATCAGCACGGCGACACCTGGCATAACTTACTTGTAAGGAGAAACGTCAATGGCAACGTTTGAGCCCGGTCACTTGCACATCGAGCGCCACGCGCTGACCCCGGATGATGTCAACTACAACGTGCACCTCGACTATGAGGTCAGCAAGAACGACAAAGGGGAAAAAGGCATCCAGTTCACCATGCATGGCAGCATTCAGGGCAAGGACATGTCAGAGCCCTTCTTTCTGCCCAAGGCGGAGGCTTACAACTTCGCCAACAACGTGACAAAAATCGCCGAGAAATACGGAATCCCGAAGACACACAGCCAGATCGGCTCGGTTCACAAGCATTACGATTTAATGTTTGAAGACATCCGGGAGCAGTTAAATATGAAATCCGGCGACCCGGTAGACCTCAAGAACTTCGAATAACCCACGGTCCCTGTGGGAGCGAGCCTGCTCGCGATGACGGACTTTCATTCGCTATGGATGGCGACTGAAAGATCGCGACCCACGACCTGTAGGAGCGAGCGGGCGGCGATCCGACTTGCCCGCGAAGCTTTTAGCGGTCTTGATGGCCTCTTCGCGGGCAAGCCTCGCTCCTACAGGTTGAACACGCGCATTTCACCATTCGCCCGCCCCAAGGCATACTTGCCACCCTCCGCACGTCAGATTAAAAAACCGCCCCATGCGTATCCACGTCAGCTTCATCGACCGCGTCGGCATTACCCAGGAAGTCCTGGCCCTGCTCGGTGGGCGTAATCTCAATCTGGATGCAGTGGAAATGGTCCCGCCCAACGTTTACATCGACGCCCCGACCCTGAGCCCGCAAGTGCTCGAAGAGCTGCGCGATGCTTTACTCAGCGTGCGTGGCGTGCAAGCGATGACGGTGGTCGACATCCTGCCCGGACAACGTCGGCACTTGCAGCTCGATGCGCTGCTCGCCGCCATGACCGACCCGGTGCTGGCCCTGGACAGCGACGGCAAGGTGTTGCTGGCCAACCCTGCGTTGATCGCCTTGTATGGTCGTGAACCGGCCGGTGAAAGCGTCGCCGATCTGTTTGCCGACCCGGCGCTGCTCGGCGCACTGCTGGAACACGGTTTCCGCCTGCCGCTGCGCGAGATCACCGTCAACGGCCAGACCCTGCTGCTGGACGCCACCCCGATCACCGACGCTGGCGCCCTGCTGACCTTGTATCAACCGAACCGCATCGGTGAACGCCTCTCGGCGTTGCACCACGACCATGCCGAAGGGTTCGACGCGTTGCTCGGCGAGTCCCCGGCGATTCGAACCCTCAAGGCGCGCGCCCAGCGTGTGGCGGCACTGGATGCACCGTTGTTGATCCAGGGCGAAACCGGCACCGGCAAAGAGCTGGTGGCGCGGGCCTGCCACGCCATCAGCACTCGGCACAGTTCGCCGTTCCTGGCACTGAACTGCGCGGCATTGCCGGAGAACCTCGCCGAAAGCGAACTGTTCGGCTATGCCCCCGGTGCCTTCACCGGCGCACAACGGGGCGGCAAACCGGGACTGATGGAACTGGCGAACCAGGGCACGGTGTTTCTCGATGAAATCGGCGAGATGTCGCCGTACTTGCAGGCGAAGTTGCTGAGGTTCCTCAACGACGGCAGCTTCCGGCGAGTGGGGGGTGATCGCGAAGTGAAGGTCAACGTGCGGATCCTCAGCGCGACCCACCGCAATCTGGAAAAAATGGTCAGCGAAGGTGCGTTCCGCGAAGACCTGTTTTATCGCCTCAACGTCCTGAACGTCGAAGTCCCGCCCCTGCGCGAGCGCGGCCAGGACATCCTGCTGCTGGCCCGCTATTTCATGCAGCAGGCCTGCGCGCAGATCCAGCGCCCGGTCTGTCGCCTGGCACCGGGCACCTACCCCGCGCTGCTGGGTAACCGCTGGCCGGGCAACGTGCGGCAATTGCAGAACGTGATCTTCCGCGCGGCGGCCATTTGCGAAAGCAGCCTGGTGGACATCGGCGACCTCGACATCGCCGGCACTTCCGTGGCGCGCCAGAGTGACAACGACGTCGACAGCCTGGAGCAGGCGATGGAAGAGTTTGAGAAGACACTGCTGGAAAAACTCTACGTCAGTTACCCCTCGACACGGCAACTGGCCAGTCGCTTGCAAACTTCCCACACCGCGATTGCCCATCGGTTGCGCAAGTACGGGATTCCCAATAAGCCCTGAAATCGCCCCAGACACACCGTAGCCCCCTGTGGGAGCCAGCCTGCTGGCGATTGCGGTGTGGCAGGCAAAAAAGATGTCGACTGACAGAACCTAATCGCCAGCAGGGCTGGCTCCCACAGGTTTTGTTTTTTGTCAGGAAATCCTCTTCAAAAACGACCTCCATCTGTACTGAAAGCGCTACAGCGGAACGATATCGCTACACCCTCCCTCGATCACCGCTGTGCAAGGCTTTGATCCACCTCAGCTTTTTTCTTCGCATCCGACTGTAGCGATTTCGCTACAGCCGGAGAACATTTCTCTGCGCAAAAACATCTCAAGCTATTGATTTATAACGACAAAAAAACATTGGCCGCGAAATTGCTTAGTAACCCGCCATAAAGCAGGGCTTTAGCCCAAAGCATTCAATCGCGTCCACCAGACGAGTCTGGCCCCCTTAGGAGTTTCCATGAGCGAGTTGCGTTTTACTGAAGATCACGAATGGCTGCGCACTGAAGCTGACGGCAGCGTTACCGTCGGCATCACTGCTTTCGCACAGAACGCCCTGGGCGACGTGGTTTTCGTACAACTGCCTGAGCTGCAGTCCTACGACAAAGGCGCCGAAGCCGCCACTGTGGAATCGGTAAAAGCCGCCAGCGGTGTGTACATGCCACTCGACGGTGAAGTGCTGGAAGTGAACCCGGCACTCGACAGCAGCCCAGAACTGGTCAACGAAGACCCGTTGGGTGAAGGCTGGTTCTTCCGCTTCCAGCCAAGCGACGCCTCGGCTGTCGCCAAACTGCTGGATCAGGACGCCTATGACCGTCTGATCAAAGCCAACGCCGAAGCCTGAGGAGCGCCCGACATGACTCAAGTAAATCTTACGACCGCCAACGAATTCATCGCCCGCCACATCGGCCCGCGCTCCGGCGACGAGCAAGCCATGCTCAACAGCCTCGGTTTTGACTCGCTGGAAGCCCTGAGCGCCAGCGTCATTCCCGACAGCATCAAAGGCACCAGCGTCCTCGGTCTCGAAGATGGCCTGAGCGAAGCCGATGCCCTGGCCTTGATCAAATCCATCGCCGGCAAAAACCAGCTGTTCAAGACTTACATCGGCCAAGGCTACTACGGCACGCACACACCGTCGCCGATCCTGCGCAACCTGCTGGAAAACCCGGCCTGGTACACCGCGTACACCCCGTACCAGCCAGAAATTTCCCAGGGTCGTCTCGAAGCGCTGCTGAACTTCCAGACCCTGATCAGCGACCTCACCGGCCTGCCGATTGCCAACGCCTCGCTGCTGGATGAAGCCACCGCTGCCGCCGAAGCCATGACCTTCTGCAAACGCCTGAGCAAGAACAAGGGCAGCCACGCCTTCTTCGCGTCCGTGCATTGCCACCCGCAGACCCTCGACGTACTGCGCACCCGTGCCGAGCCGCTGGGCATCGACGTCGTCGTCGGTGACGAACTCGAACTGACTGACGTGACGCCGTTCTTCGGCGCGCTGCTGCAATACCCGGCGAGCAACGGTGATGTATTTGATTACCGCGAACTGACCGAACGCTTCCACGCCGCCAATGCGCTGGTGGCGGTCGCCGCCGACCTGCTGGCCCTGACCGTGCTGACCCCGCCGGGCGAGTTCGGCGCCGACGTGGCCATCGGCAGCGCGCAACGCTTCGGCGTGCCACTGGGCTTTGGTGGCCCACACGCTGCTTATTTCTCGACGAAAGATGCGTTCAAGCGCGACATGCCGGGCCGTCTGGTCGGTGTCTCCGTGGACCGTTTCGGCAAGCCGGCCCTGCGCCTGGCGATGCAGACTCGCGAGCAACACATCCGCCGCGAGAAGGCCACGTCGAACATCTGCACCGCGCAAGTATTGTTGGCTAACATCGCCAGCATGTACGCCGTGTACCACGGTCCGAAAGGCCTGACGCAGATTGCCAACCGCGTTCATCACCTGACCGCGATTCTGGCTAAAGGCCTGAAAGCAATCGGTCTGAACGTCGAGCAAGCCAACTTCTTCGACACCCTGACGATCAAGACCGGCGCTAACACCGCCAAGCTGCACGACAAGGCTCACGCCCAGCAGATCAACCTGCGCGTCGTGGATGCAGAACGTCTGGGCCTGTCCCTCGACGAAACCACTTCGCAAGCCGACGTGGAAACCTTGTGGGCCTTGCTGGCCGACGGCAAAACCCTGCCGGACTTCGCCGCCCTCGCCGCTTCGGTTCAAGCGACCATTCCAGCGGCACTGGTGCGCCAGTCGCCAATCCTCAGCCACCCGGTGTTCAACCGTTATCACTCGGAAACCGAGCTGATGCGCTACCTGCGCAAGCTCGCCGACAAGGACCTGGCGCTGGACCGCACCATGATCCCGCTGGGTTCGTGCACCATGAAACTCAACGCCGCCAGCGAAATGATCCCGGTGACCTGGGCCGAATTCGGTGCCCTGCACCCGTTCGCCCCGGCCGAGCAAAGCGCCGGCTACCAGCAACTGACCGACGAACTGGAAGCGATGCTCTGCGCCGCCACAGGTTACGACGCGATCTCGCTGCAACCGAACGCCGGTTCCCAAGGTGAGTACGCTGGCTTACTGGCGATCCGTGCCTATCACCAGAGCCGTGGCGAAGACCGCCGCGACATCTGCCTGATCCCATCGTCGGCCCACGGCACCAACCCGGCGACCGCCAACATGGCCGGCATGCGCGTGGTTGTGACAGCTTGCGATGCCCGCGGCAACGTTGACATTGAAGACCTGCGCGCCAAGGCCATCGAGCACCGCGAACACCTCGCGGCGCTGATGATCACCTACCCGTCGACCCATGGCGTGTTCGAAGAAGGCATCCGCGAAATCTGCGGCATCATTCACGACCACGGCGGCCAGGTGTACATCGACGGCGCCAACATGAACGCGATGGTCGGCCTCTGCGCGCCGGGCAAGTTCGGCGGCGACGTGTCGCACCTGAACCTGCACAAAACCTTCTGCATCCCACACGGCGGTGGCGGCCCGGGCGTTGGCCCGATTGGCGTGAAATCGCACCTGACCCCGTTCCTGCCGGGCCACGCCCAGATGGAGCGCAAGGAAGGCGCAGTCTGCGCAGCACCGTTCGGCAGCGCGAGCATTTTGCCGATCACCTGGATGTACATTCGGATGATGGGCGGCGCGGGTCTCAAGCGCGCTTCGCAACTGGCGATCCTCAATGCCAACTACATTTCCCGTCGCCTCGAAGAGCATTACCCAGTGCTGTACACCGGCAGCAACGGTCTGGTGGCGCACGAATGCATCCTCGACCTGCGTCCGTTGAAAGACAGCAGCGGCATCAGCGTCGATGACGTCGCCAAGCGCCTGATCGACTTCGGTTTCCATGCGCCGACCATGTCCTTCCCGGTGGCCGGCACGTTGATGATCGAACCGACCGAAAGCGAATCCAAAGAAGAACTGGACCGCTTCTGCGACGCCATGATCCGCATCCGCGAAGAAATCCGCGCAGTGGAAAACGGCACGCTGGACAAGGATGACAACCCGCTGAAAAACGCTCCGCACACCGCGGCGGAAATCGTTGGCGAGTGGACCCATCCGTACAGCCGTGAGCAAGCGGTTTACCCGGTAGCGTCGTTGATCGAAGGCAAGTACTGGCCACCGGTCGGTCGTGTCGACAACGTGTTTGGCGATCGCAACCTGGTTTGCGCTTGCCCGTCGATCGAAAGCTACGCTTGATCTATAGGGGCGGGTTTTCTCGCCCCGACAAGGACACCGTGACCCGTAGGAGCGAGGCTTGCCCGCGAAGAGGCCATCAAGGCCACTAAAAGCTTCGCGGGCAAGCCTCGCTCCTACGGGTTCGGGGTGCGCCTCATAACAAGAAACCGGAGAACAACCATGTCTTTAAGCGTGTTCGACCTGTTCAAGATTGGCATCGGCCCCTCCAGCTCCCACACCGTCGGCCCGATGCGTGCCGCTGCACGTTTCGCCGAAGGGTTGCGCCGTGAAGGGCTGTTGCCGGCAACCACCTGCGTCAAAGTCGAGCTCTACGGCTCACTCGGCGCCACCGGTAAAGGCCACGGCAGCGACAAAGCCGTGTTGCTCGGCCTGGAAGGCGAACACCCGGACACCGTGAACACCGAAACCGTCGCCGCCCGTCTCTTGGAGATTCGCGGCAATGGTCGCTTGAACCTGCTCGGCGAACACAGCATTGCGTTCAACGAGAAAGAACACCTGGCGATGATCCGCAAACCATTGCCCTATCACCCCAACGGCATGATCTTTCGCGCGTTCGACGCCGCCGGCCTGCAGATCCGCAGTCGTGAGTACTACTCGGTTGGCGGCGGATTCGTGGTCGATGAGGACGCCGCCGGCGCCGACCGCATTGTCGAAGACGCCACGCCGCTGACCTTCCCGTTCAAAAGCGCCAAGGACCTGCTCGGTCATTGCGCCACTTACGGCTTGTCCATCAGCCAGGTGATGCTGACCAACGAAAGCGCCTGGCGCCCGGAAGCGGAAACCCGCGCCGGCCTGCTGAACATCTGGCAAGTGATGCAGGATTGCGTCGCCGCCGGTTGCCGCAATGAAGGGATCTTGCCTGGCGGCTTGAAGGTCAAACGTCGGGCCGCGGCGCTGCATCGGCAACTGTGCAAGAACCCGGAATCGTCATTGCGCGACCCGCTGTCGGTGCTGGACTGGGTCAACCTGTACGCCCTGGCGGTCAACGAAGAAAACGCCAACGGCGGACGTGTCGTCACTGCGCCCACTAACGGTGCCGCGGGCATCGTCCCGGCGGTGCTGCATTACTACATGCGCTTCATCCCCGGTGCCAACGAAGACGGCGTCGTGCGCTTTCTGCTGACCGCCGCCGCGATCGGCATTCTCTACAAGGAAAACGCCTCGATCTCCGGTGCCGAAGTCGGGTGTCAGGGTGAAGTCGGCGTGGCCTGTTCCATGGCGGCCGGCGCCTTGTGCGAAGTGCTCGGCGGCAGCGTGCAGCAAGTGGAAAACGCGGCCGAAATCGGCATGGAACACAACCTCGGCCTGACCTGCGACCCGATTGGCGGGCTGGTGCAAGTACCTTGCATCGAGCGCAACGCCATGGGTTCGGTGAAAGCCATCAATGCGGTGCGCATGGCCCTGCGCGGCGACGGTCAGCACTTCGTCTCCCTCGACAAGGTCATCCGCACCATGCGCCAGACCGGCGCCGACATGAAAAGCAAATACAAGGAAACCGCCCGTGGCGGTTTGGCGGTCAACATTATCGAGTGCTGATGCTCACGCGCATCCGCACACTTTTCAGGAGCTGAATATGTCCACCGAACAATTGCTGAAAACCCCGCTGCACGCACTGCACATCGAACTCGGCGCGCGCATGGTGCCGTTCGCCGGCTACGACATGCCGGTGCAATACCCCCTGGGCGTGATGAAAGAACACCAGCACACCCGTGATCAGGCCGGGCTGTTCGATGTCTCGCACATGGGCCAGATCCGCCTGACCGGCGCCAATGCCGCCAAGGCGCTTGAAACCCTGGTACCGGTCGACATCATCGACCTGCCGGTAGGCATGCAGCGCTATGCGATGTTCACCAACGAAACCGGTGGCATCCTCGACGACCTGATGGTCGCCAACCTGGGTAACGACGAACTGTTCCTGGTGGTCAACGCTGCCTGCAAGGATCAGGACCTCGCGCATCTGCGCAAGCATATCGGCGATCAGTGCACGATCGAGCCGCTGTTCGAAGAACGCGCGTTGCTGGCCCTGCAAGGTCCGGCCGCGGTCACCGTGCTCGCGCGCCTGGCACCTGAAGTGGCGAAGATGACTTTCATGCAGTTCACTCGCGTGAAACTGGTGGGTGTCGAGTGCTTTGTCAGTCGTTCGGGCTACACGGGTGAAGACGGTTTCGAAATCTCCGTGCCTGCTGCCAACGCCGAAGCCCTGGCTCGCGCCCTGCTGGCCGAACCTGAAGTGGCGGCCATCGGCCTTGGCGCTCGCGACTCTCTGCGCCTGGAAGCCGGCCTGTGCCTCTACGGCCACGATATGAACACCGAGACCACGCCGATCGAAGCCAACCTGCTGTGGGCCATCTCCAAGCCACGTCGCGCCGATGGCGCACGGGCCGGCGGTTTCCCTGGGGCCGAGACCGTGTTCGCTCAACAGCAATCCGGCGTCAGCCGCAAGCGTGTGGGCCTGCTGCCTCAGGAACGCACACCGGTGCGTGAAGGCGCGGAAATCGTCAACGAAGCGGGCGACATCATCGGTACTGTTTGCAGCGGCGGCTTTGGTCCGACCCTGGGCGGTCCATTGGCCATGGGTTACCTCGACAGCGCTTATATCGCTATCGACACACCCGTATGGGCGACTGTTCGTGGGAAAAAGGTGCCTTTGCTTGTAAGCAAAATGCCATTTGTTCCACAACGCTACTATCGCGGCTGATTGACTGTTTCTATAAGTAACGCGGTTGCGTTAACAGTGCACTAATGTGTAACGCAACCGCCATAAAACAGTGCATGCCTTATCGGCAAGCTTCGATTATGAACGTTGCTTATAACGTTCGAAAACAATTGAACAACCCTATCGAATAAGCCAGCACTAGTGGACACACTACTCCCGTCAACCTGAGCAAAACCGGGCCTCTCACAGGGCTTGTTTTTTCTCCCGTAGTTGGCGTAGAGTTTGTGCACTGTGTTTGCATGGGTCGCTTGGAATCGTGACCTGGGCAGTAGCCTACAAGTTAGCTACATCCCGTTCGACGTCTTCTTACTCTCCTGCAACCAGCCCCAGTACTCTTTCATGAGAAGGAGACTGTCATTAATTTTTGCGTCAAAGGAAATAAGAAATGGCTGATCGTCAGAGCGGTACCGTCAAGTGGTTTAACGACGAGAAAGGTTTTGGTTTTATCACTCCAGAAAGCGGTCCGGATCTGTTCGTGCATTTCCGCGCTATTCAGGGCAACGGCTTCAAGAGCCTGAAAGAAGGCCAGAAAGTGACGTTCGTTGCTGTGCAAGGCCAGAAAGGCATGCAGGCTGACGAAGTACAAGCAGAAGCCTAATCTTCTGTAACGAAAAAGCCCCTGATGCTGACATCAGGGGCTTTTTTGTGCGCGTAAATCCGTAAAATGGCTTCTTTTTTCCGCCCAGAGGCTGCCATGTCGAAACACCTGCTCAAACCCGAGGGCGAGTTCCCCGCCGCCACCCTGGGTCGTCGTCTGGCAGCGATGTTCTATGACTTCCTGTTGTGTACCGCCCTGCTGATCGTCACCAGCGGCGTTTACAAGATGATCCAGATGGCGATCATCGGCGAAGACAAAATGCGCACCCTGACCGAGGCCGGTGCACTGGATGGTGATCCGTTGCTGTCGACGGTGCTGCTGTTTGTGCTGTTCGGGTTTTTCGCCAAGTTCTGGACCTGGTCCGGTCAGACACTGGGCATGCAGGTGTGGTGCATTCGCGTGCAGAACGCTGATGGCTCGTCGATCAGCTTGTGGCAGGCATTGCTGCGCGTTGTGGTGTCGATTGCGTCGCTGCTGTGCGTTGGGCTTGGGTTCTTCTGGTCGCTGTTCGATAAACAGAAACGCAGTTGGCATGACATGTATTCCAACACGCAACTCGTCCGGATTCCGAAGAAAACCAAATAGTTTCGGCAGACAAAAATCACTGTGGGAGCGAGCTTGCTCGCGATGGCGGCGTGTCAGCAAACATTAATGTCGACTGACACTCCCCCTTCGCGAGCAGGTTCGCTCCCACAGCTTTTGCGAGATCTTAAGCGTTACCGGCCAATTTCATCCGCGCAGCCTGGGTGAAATCGAGCATCCGCTTCAACGGCCGAATAGCCTGCGGAATCAACGCCGGATCCACAAAGATCTCGTTCGTCCCTTCCTTCAAGCACTTCAGCGTGCGCTCAAGGGTGTTCATGGCCATCCACGGGCAATGTGCGCAACTGCGGCAGGCTGCGCCGTTACCGGCCGTTGGGGCTTCAATGAAGACCTTGTCCGGGCACAGCTGCTGCATCTTGTAGAAGATGCCGCGATCTGTAGCCACGATCAGGGTCTTGTTCGGCAGGCTCTGCGCCGCCGCAATCAACTGACTGGTGGAACCGACGGCATCCGCCAGTTCGATCACCGAGGTCGGCGACTCCGGGTGTACCAGGATCGCGGCGTCCGGGTACAGCGCCTTCATGTCTTCGAGCTGCTTGGACTTGAACTCTTCATGAACGATGCAGGCACCGTCCCACAGCAGCATGTCCGCACCGGTTTGACGCTGGATGTAGGTGCCCAAGTGTTTGTCCGGACCCCAGATGATCGTTTCGCCGTTATCCATCAGGCTTTCGACGATCTCCAGCGCGCAGCTGGACGTCACCACCCAATCCGCACGGGCTTTGACCGCCGCCGAGGTGTTGGCATACACCACCACCGTACGCTCCGGATGTTGATCGCAGAACGCCGAAAACTCATCCACCGGGCAACCCAGGTCCAGCGAGCAGGTCGCTTCCAGGGTCGGCATCAGAATGCGTTTTTCAGGATTGAGGATTTTGGCGGTTTCGCCCATGAACTTCACACCGGCGACCAGCACGGTCTTGGCCGGATGAGCACTGCCGAAGCGCGCCATCTCCAGCGAGTCGGAGACGCAACCACCGGTTTCTTCGGCCAGAGCCTGAATCACCGGATCGCAATAGAAGTGAGCAACCAGCACCGCGTCCTGAGCCTTGAGCTCGGCAGCGATGGCGGCACGGTAAAAAGCTTCCTCCTCGACGGTCAGCGGCTTGGGCTGCTTGGCGTCGAGGTGGGCTTGAACCAGAAGGCGTTCGGAAATCTGCGTCATGTTCGCAAGACCTGCAGGCGCTTTCGCGCGAAAGTCGAGTATACACCCGGCTCCGGACCCTTCAGGGTACCGCCGGGAAAGTGAGTATCATCAGGCACGGACAGCGTTGAAGATGCGCAAGGCTACAGAATATCCGGTGGATGCAAAAGATGATTCTGACCTGCGTCACGCGGTGCAGCCCCGCGCTGGGCCGAGCTCAAATCGCGGGCAAAAAAAAATCCGGAAATCCTCACTTGCGTGGGCCTTCCAGACTTTTAAAACTGCTACAAAAATGGTGGGTCGTGTGGGATTCGAACCTACGACCAATTGGTTAAAAGCCAACTGCTCTACCAACTGAGCTAACGACCCGCTGTGTGGTGGCGCGTATAATACTGATTTTTAAGGACTATTCAACACCTAATTTGAAATAAATCAAAAATAGGGTGTTGGGTCGCTCACGCCGGCCGATGCAAAGCCTTCTGCGCGCAGTCGGCAGCTGTCGCATTTGCCGCATGCGTAGCCTTTATCGTCGGCCTGATAGCAGGAAACGGTCAGCCCATAATCGACCCCCAACTTCACGCCTGCCTGGACGATCTGCGCCTTGCTGAGGTTTTGCAGCGGCGCCTGGATACGGAAGCCATTGCCCTCGACGCCGGCCTTCGTCGCCAGATTGGCCATGCGCTCAAAGGATTCGATGAACTCGGGACGGCAGTCCGGGTAACCGGAATAATCCACCGCATTCACGCCGATAAAGATGTCACGCGCGCCGAGCACTTCAGCCCAACCCAGCGCCAGGGACAGAAACACCGTGTTGCGCGCCGGCACGTAAGTCACCGGAATACCTTCGCCCGCCACTTCCGGCACGTCGATGCTGGTGTCGGTCAGTGCCGAACCGCCGATACCGTTCAGGTTCAGACCGATCACCTTGTGTTCCACCACACCCAAATCCCGGGCGACACGTTCGGCGGCGTGCAACTCGGCTTGAGAGCGCTGACCGTAATCGAAACTCATGGTGTAGCAGCTGTAGCCTTCAGCACGGGCCATGGCCACGACCGTCGCGGAATCGAGGCCGCCGGACAGCAGGATGACCGCACGTTTTTCAGCAGTGTTCAGTTGTTCAGTCATCTCAGCGCCCCGGCTCGTCATTCCAAAGATATTTATGCAGCTGCAATTGCAGACGCACAGGCAGATTGTCCGCTACCACCCAGTCAGCCAGGTCTCGCGCATTCAGGTCATGGTGGCTTGGCGAGAACAGCACTTCGCCGGCGCGCTTGTCGAGGCCGTATTGAATCAGCTTGGACACAGCCCAGTCGTAGTCTTCCCGCGAGCAGATGACAAACTTCACCTGGTCGTTGGGCGTGAGCAGTTCGATGTTCTCGTAGCGGTTGCGATGTGCTTCTTTCGAACCCGGGGTTTTTAGATCGACGACGCGACTGACCCGTGGATCGACCGCCGAGATGTCGAGCGCACCGCTGGTTTCCAGCGACACTTCGTAACCGGCGTCACACAACTGCTTGAGCAATGGGATGGCGTTGGGTTGTGCCAGCGGCTCGCCACCGGTAACACACACGTAACGCGGACGGAAACCGGCCACTTGCTCGAGGATATCGTCGAGCGGGCGAATGGTGCCGCCAGTGAACGCGTAGGCGCTGTCGCAGTATTGGCAACGCAATGGGCAACCGGTCAGGCGCACAAAAACGGTAGGCAGCCCGGCAGTCCGCGTTTCACCCTGCAACGAGTAGAAAACTTCGGTGATTCTCAATGTGTCTTGCATAGTCGCCACGGGCATAACAGCTAAACAGGCTGTCCGCCTCCGTCAGGCACTTCAAGGAACCCCGCCATCGCGCAGATCCCAAAAAGCGTGTTTCATAAAAAGGGCGTGAATTCTAACGAAAAAACCCGCGACAAGCGCGGGTTTCTTCAAAACGGGTCAAGCAGCCCTTACATTTTCTGCAGGTCACGCTGAGCCAGCTGAGCGGCGGAAGTGCCCGGGTATTGCGACACAACCTGTTGCAGAATGCCTTTTACCTTGTCGGGGTGACCAAGTCGGCGTTCTACGTCAGCGAGCTTGTACAGCGAATCAGGCACTTTAGGGTGCTTTGGATACAGCTGCGAAACCTTGGCAAAAGCCTGACCTGCACCTTGCAGATCGCCTTTGGCCAGATTCACTTCGCCCAACCAGTACTGGGCATTGCCCGCGTATTGGCTGTTCGGGTACTTGCGCAGGAATGCGGCGAAAGCCTGGCTGGCCTTGTCGAAATCCTTGGCCTTGATCAGGTCGAAGGCTGCATCGTAATACAGTTTTTCCTT
This sequence comes from Pseudomonas sp. RT6P73, assembly GCF_054897715.1. Taxonomy (NCBI): domain Bacteria; kingdom Pseudomonadati; phylum Pseudomonadota; class Gammaproteobacteria; order Pseudomonadales; family Pseudomonadaceae; genus Pseudomonas; species Pseudomonas sp. RT6P73. Next base: position 4,370,246 of record NZ_JBUBUV010000002.1, read on the forward strand.
CGCAGGATCAGCTGGCTCGCTACCTGCGGCAGGTGCTTGAGCGGCGGCCGCTCCTGCGCCTGCTGCTGCACCGGGGGCATTCAAACTGCCACCGGCGGAAGAATTATCAGGAGTCGCGGCTGGTGCAACGCCGGTTCCTATGCGCCGATCAAGATCCTGATATCGCTCCAGGTTCTCTTGCTTCATGCGCGCTACATCATTTTGCAGAACTTCGATCACACCCTGTTGACGTGAGATCTGCTCCTGCATGGATTGCAATTGGTTGAACAGCTCGCCCTGTGCCGAGACAGGGGCCGAAACCCCTCCCCCGGCATAGGCGCCGTTCGTACCGTAACCCGCAGGCGGATTACTAGTCCCGCTATTGTTATAGCCGGAGTCGTTATCGACCACAGGAACCGCAGCCCACACCGCAAGCGGTGCGAGGCTGAGAGCCAAAACAGTTACAGCACGACGGCACGTTCGCATGACGAATTACTTACGCAGTTCGACGCGACGGTTTTGAGCCCAGGACTGCTCGTCGTTGCCGGTAGCAACTGGACGCTCTTCGCCGTAGGAAACCAGTTCCAGCTGAGCTGGGGAAACACCTTGCAGTACCAGGTAGCGCTGAACGGCTTTCGCACGACGCTCGCCCAGTGCCATGTTGTACTCACGAGTACCACGTTCGTCGGTGTTGCCTTCCAGAACAACGCGAGCGCCGTTAGCTTTCAGGTCTTTGGCGTGAACGTCCAGAGCGCGCATGGCTTCTGGCTTCAGGTCCGAGCTGTCGTATTCGAAGTAGAAGGTGGTGATTGCGCGCAGAGCAGCTTCTTCGCTCAGGGAGCCATCAACGGCACCAGTGTTAGCGCCGTAACCAGCGTTTGGATCAACAGCGCCTTCACCGGCGTTGTCGCCGCCTTTGGACGAGCAACCTACAGCTACAGCCATGGCCAGAGCCAGCGCAGCAAATTTACCAAACTTCAGCATTTCCATCGTGAAACTCCTAATGAACCCCAGTGTGTTAAGTACAACGTGTAGCGCCGCGTCAGTTCAGGTAAGGGGACCAGGAAGGTTCTCTGACTTCGCCTTGTGCGGTAGGAAGCGGGAGCCTTACGCGTCCATTAATGGACACGAGCATCAAGACTCCCCGGCCCTGCTGGCGGGTGGCGTAGATTACCATGGTGCCGTTGGGCGCAACAGTAGGTGACTCGTCCAGAGTGCTATCAGTGAGGATCTTTACACTACCTCGCTGCAAATCCTGGGCCGCCACCTTGAAATTAGTGAAGCCATCCTGGCGGTGAATCATCACCAGGGTCTTTTCATCAGCCGAAAGTTTAGGGTTGGCGTTGTAGTTACCAATAAAGGTCACACGTTCCGCACCGCCACCACCGACGCTGGTTTTGTAGATCTGTGGCTTGCCGCCACGGTCGGAGGTGAAGTAGATGGTCGAACCATCCTTACCCCAGAACGGTTCGGTGTTGATGCCGGGACCGTTGGTGACGCGAGTGATCTGACGCGAACCCAGGTTCATCACGTAGATGTCCGGGTTACCGTCTTTCGACAACACGAACGCCAGACGCTGACCATCCGGCGACCAGGCTGGCGCGCCATTCAGGCCTTCGAAGTTGGTGATCTGCTCACGGCGACCGGTGTCGATGTTCTGCATGAAAATACGCGGACGCTTCTGCTCGAACGAGACGTAAGCGATGCGCTTGCCATCCGGTGCGAAACGCGGCGACAGGATCGGCTCGCGCGATTGCAGCAGGGTCACGGCGCGAGCACCGTCATAGTCCGAGCGTTGCAGTGTGTAGCGCGTGTTCTTCTCGGAGAAACGTTCGGCCGTCACGTACAGAAGTCGTGTCGAGAACGCACCTTTGATACCGGTGAGTTTTTCGAACGACTGGTCGGCGATGTAGTGCGACATGTCGCGCAGTTGATCGACGCTGCCCGACACGCTGCCGGTCAGCACTTGCTGCTCGGTGGCGACGTTGAACAGAGCATATTGAACCTGCAGGCGACCGCCCGCTGGCACGATGCTGCCGACCATAATGTACTGAGCGTTGATAGCCTTCCAGTCGCGGAAAATGATTTCGCTGGCCTGGCTCGGCTGGCTGATCATGTTCTGCTTTGGAATCGGCGCGTAGTAACCCGAATTGCGCAGGTCGTTGCCGATGATCTCGGCCATGTCGTCCGGCAGTACGGTGCCGCCCTGGAAACCGAATGGCACTACGGCAATTGGAGTTGCCTGGGAGCTACCACTGCTGACCAGGATATTTTTTTCATCTGCGGTGGCCAGTCCTGCAAAGCAGAACATGACTACAAGCAGTCCTCGAAGAAGGTTTCTCACAAGGCTAGATCCTCAGGTGTGAATGTCATCTTGAATGAACGATAGGGTGCGAAATCAGCTGGCTTCAGACCCTGCATTTCGGTCAATCGACCAATATTTTTTACCGCCGCTACCGCTGAACTGTCGAACGGTGCATCACCGCTGGACTTGGCAACCGATACGCCGGAGATTGTGCCGTCAGGCAGCATGTTGATTTGCAGGATCACCTTCATGCCCTTGCGGGCCGACGGTGGCTGCGCCCAACCTTCAGAAGCACGCGAGCGAATCAGATCGTCGAAGTTACCCGCGACTTCATCACCCTGTTCATCCGCCAAGGCCTGCTGACGTTCCGTCGTGTCGGAAAGCAAATCTGCCAGGGCCTGAGCCTTTTTCTCATCGACGGATTTACGTGCCGCTTCCTGCGATTTCTTCTTCGCAGCATCGGCAGCAGCTTTCTTCTTCGCGTCTTCGGCGACTTTCTTCTTCGCCTCTTCAGCTTCAGATTTCTTCTTGGCGTCTTCCGCGGCTTTCTTCTTCGCGTCCTCGACAATCTTTTTCTTCGCTTCTTCAGCGGCCGCTTTCTTGGCCTCTTCTTCAGCAGCTTTCTTGGCTTCTTCTTCAGATTTCTTCTTGGCTATATCAGCCAATTGTTTCTCTTCGACCTTTTTGGCTTCGGCGGTCTTCTTCGCTTCATCGGCTTTCTTGGCTTCATCAGCCTTTTTTGCCTCATCCGCTTTCTTGGTCTCGTCGGCCTTCTTGGATTCTTCGGCTTTTTGAGCCGCATCTTCCTTCTTTTGTTCCGCGGCCTTGATCGCTTCCTGTTCGATCTTTTTCTGTTCCATCTGTTCGACTTCGGTCTGACGCGCGGCAGATTTCTTCGCTTCACCCGCAATCTTCTGATTGGTCTGGGTGGTCGCCTGACTTTTCGATTTCAGCTGGTACAAGGTCGCCTGGACAATCGGCTTGGCCGGCGGCAGCTCCGGTGTGAAGGCGAAACTGACGAACAGCATGCCGAACACCAGCACGTGCAAGACAATCGCCAGGACACTAGGCCAGAAGTAGCTTTCCGAGGCGGACGGCTCTCGCATTTGCTGCATCAGGGTGCCTCGGTAATCAAGCCAACATTACCGACCCCGGCTTTCTGCAACCCGCCCATGGCGCCCATCACGGAACCGTAATCGACGGTCTTGTCGCCGCGAATGAACACCTGGGTGCGCTTGCCGCCTTCAGTCCCGGCGCGAATGATCTTGGTCACCGCGTCAGTCATCTGCGGCAAGGTCATGGCCTTGTCCTGTTGCTTTTCAGTGTCGACTTCGCTGCCAAGGTTCCAGTAGTAGGTCTTGTCAGACTTGATCGAAATGGTCAGGACCTGGGTGTTGTTGTCCTGCGGCAAGGCTTCGCTGGAAACCTTGGGCAGATCAACCTTCACGCCCTGATTGAGCATCGGAGCGGTCACCATGAAGATGACCAGCAGCACCAGCATCACGTCGATGTAAGGCACCACGTTCATCTCGGCAACCGGCTTGCGCTTTTTGCGAGCTCGAGCGATTAAAGCCATTGGAAATTACCTGCTTATTCTTCGCTGGTGTGCACTTTGCGGTGCAGGATCGCCTGGAATTCATCGGCGAAGGTGTAGTAACGGCCCAGCAGGGTTTCACTGCGAGCAGCAAAACGGTTGTAAGCGATAACGGCCGGGATGGCCGCGAACAGGCCGATCGCGGTGGCGATCAGTGCTTCGGCGATACCCGGAGCCACAGTGGCCAGGGTCGCTTGCTGGGCAGTGGCCAGGCCACGGAAGGAGTTCATGATCCCCCAGACGGTACCGAACAGACCGATGTACGGGCTGACGGAACCGACGGTGGCGAGGAACGGCAGGCTCTGTTCGAGCTTTTCTTCTTCGCGGGAAATGGCGACGCGCATGGCACGGGCCACGCCTTCCATGACCGCTTCCGGGTCAACGCCTGGCTGCTGACGCAGACGGGAGAATTCCTTGAAACCGGCACGGAAGATCTGCTCGACGCCCGAATCCGGATCAGGGTTGCTGCCGGCCTGACGGTAGAGTTTGGACAGGTCGATGCCGGACCAGAAGCGCTCTTCAAAGCTCTCCAGGGCACGTCGACCGGCACGCAGCAGGTTGCTGCGCTGAAAGATCATGATCCATGAGGTCACCGATGCGGCTACCAGGATCAGCATTACCAGTTGCACCACGATACTGGCATTGCTGACCAGGCTCCACATGGAGGAATGGTCGACGACGTTAGCTTCCACGCTTTATCTCCTGCTTTGAGTGTGTACCCGCGCCGCTCACGTCGGCGAAGGCCGCTCGTAGAGCTTCGGGAATGGCCCGGGGTTTTAAACTTTCAGTGCGCACACAGGCCACCAGAAACTGCCCTTCGCAGAGCAGCACATTATCCGTGGCTCGCCTGACCTGCTGTTTGAAGCGCAGGCTGACACGGTTCAATTCGATTACTTCAGCGCTTACCAGAAGCTCGTCGTCCAGTCGCGCCGGCGCGTGGTAACGCGCTTCGCTGGAATGCACGACAAACAACAGGTCCTCACCTGCCAGCGCCGACTGGGCAAAACCCAGATCCCGGAGCCGCTCGGTTCGAGCCCGTTCCATAAACTTGAGGTAATTGACGTAATACACGATGCCGCCCGCATCGGTGTCCTCGTAATAAACGCGACAACGAAGTGCGAACGGCTCAAGCCCGTTTTGCGCGCGCATACTCTAGTGCTTACTCCTCAGGTTGCCAATCCGGCCAGGCAACTGTTTTTCATTGATTCGCGGCTTTCTGGTGAAAGTACGGTCCTCAGACCGCACAAACTCCGAATAAATCAGCGCGCAAAGGTGATTAATCGTCTACGGCATCAAGGAACTCGTCTACCACGGGCATCTCGCCCAATCGTGACGGAATGTTTAAACCGAAATGCAAATACGCGTGCCGGGTAACAACCCGCCCCCGCGGCGTACGCATGATGTAGCCCTGCTGAATCAGGTACGGCTCCAGCACGTCTTCAATGGTGTGGCGCTCTTCGCTGATCGCCGCCGCCAGACTGTCCACGCCGACCGGCCCACCGTCGAACTTTTCGATCATGGTCAACAGCAGACGCCGATCCTGATGATCGAAGCCACGTTCGTCGACATCCAGCAGGTTCAAGGCCAGGTCGGCGATCGGTTTGGTGATGTGGCCCTTGGCACGAACTTCGGCGAAATCCCGAACCCGGCGCAGCAAGCGGTTGGCGATCCGCGGGGTGCCACGGGCACGCCGGGCGATCTCAAAGGCGCCTTCCGGGTCCAGCGGCAAGCCGAGGATGTTCGCCGAACGGCTGACAATCGTTGCCAGGTCGGCGGTGTTGTAGAACTCCAGACGCTGGACGATGCCGAACCGGTCGCGCAATGGGTTGGTCAGCATGCCGGCGCGGGTCGTCGCACCCACCAGGGTAAACGGCGGCAGATCCAGCTTGATCGAACGCGCGGCCGGCCCTTCACCAATCATGATGTCGAGCTGGAAATCTTCCATGGCCGGGTACAGCACTTCCTCGACGATCGGTGACAGCCGATGGATTTCGTCGATGAACAGCACGTCGTGAGGCTCGAGATTGGTCAACAGCGCCGCCAGATCGCCCGGACGCTCAAGCACCGGGCCCGAGGTGCTTTTGATCGACACGCCCATTTCCTGGGCAATGATGTTGGCCAGGGTGGTCTTGCCCAGACCCGGCGGGCCGAAGATCAGCGTGTGGTCCAGGGACTCGTTACGCCCGCGGGCCGCCTGGATGAACAACTCCATTTGCTCGCGAACGGTCGGCTGCCCAATGTATTCCGCCAGGCTGACAGGACGAATCGCCCGGTCCTGGACTTCCTCGCGGTCGCGAGGGCCGGGCGTGGCGGCAATCAGACGATCAGCTTCAATCACTTAGATCATTCCCTTCAGGGCACGACGAATCATGTCTTCACTGCTCAAACCTTTCTCCTTGATCGCGGAAATCGCCTTGCTGGCTTCCTGCGGCTTGTAGCCCAGGGAAATCAGCGCGCTGACCGCATCATTTTCGGCGGTGGCGACCGGCGCCGTATCTGGCCCACCCGGCTGGTTCGGCACCAGGGCGAACATCGCCGGCACCGTTTCCCAAGCCTTGAAGCGATCCTTGAGTTCCACCAGCAAACGCTCGGCCGTCTTCTTGCCCACGCCCGGCACCTTGGTCAGCGCCGAGGTGTCCTGGGACTGCACGCAACGCACCAGCTCATCCACTTCCAGGCTCGACATCAACGCCAGGGCCAATTTCGGCCCTACACCATTGAGACGGATCAACTCGCGAAAAAAGTCTCGCTCACGCTTGCCGAAGAAGCCATAGAGTAACTGCGCGTCTTCGCGTACGACCAAATGGGTGTGCAAGGTCAGCGGTTCACCGACCGACGGCAAGCGATACAGCGTGGTCATGGGCACTTCCAGCTCATACCCCAGACCGTTTACATCCAGAATCAGGTGCGGCGGCTGTTTCTCAGCCAGTGTGCCGCGCAAGCGTCCAATCACGTTTCAGATCCTTGAGCGTTGGCCAGATCAATGACTGGCGACTGACAGAACAAGGGTTTTGCGCCGGCAACACAGGCGCAAAACCCTCATTCCCTAAAAATGACTGCTGATGCTATCAGAGACGCAGGCGCCCGCCACGACTGCGTGCCGTTCCCAGGCCATGGGGCAACAGGCTGGAACGGGTATGAGCATGACAAATGGCAATGGCCAGGGCATCCGAGGCATCGATTTGCGGCTTGCTGGTCAGTTTCAGCATGTGCATGACCATCATCTGCACTTGCTCTTTATTGGCTGCGCCAGTGCCGGTAACCGCTTGTTTGACCTGGGTCGCGGTGTACTCGGCGATCTCCAGACTTTCTTCGGCACCCGCCACAATCGCAGCGCCCCGGGCCTGACCGAGCTTGAGGGCGGAGTCGGCATTGCGCGCCATAAAGACTTTTTCAATGCCCATGGTCACCGGGCCGTAAGTCTGGATGACCTCACGCACACCGCGATAGACGATTTGCAGACGTTCATGCAACTCGCCGGACCCGGTGCGAATGCAGCCCGACGCCACGTACACACAGCCACGGCCGGTATCACGTACCACGCCATAACCGGTGATGCGCGAACCGGGGTCGATACCAAGAATTAAAGTCATAACGCCCGCAGCTTAAAAGGGTGAGGCTTGCTGATGACACATTACGCGAAAGCGACCCGACCTGTAGGAGCCGGCTTGCTGGCGATGGCGGCCTTAAGGCAGCGTAAGACTTGAGGGCCTCATCGCCAGCAAGCCGGCTCCTACAGATCTTCGTGAGCCCTTAACCGAGCTGTGCGGCCACCGACTCTGGAATATCCGCGTTGGAGTAGACGTTCTGCACGTCATCCAGGTCTTCGAGCATGTCGATCAGCTTGAGAACCTTCTCGGCGCCTTCCAGATCCAGTTCGGCACTGGTGGTCGGCAGCATCACGATTTCCGCGTCATCGCCTTTGAAACCCGCTGCTTCCAGCGCGTTACGCACGGAGTAGAAGCCGGCGAACGAGGTGAACACGTCAATCGAGCCGTCTTCATGGGTGACCACGTCATCGGCATCGGCGTCCATGGCCGCTTCCATCAGCGCGTCTTCATCAATGCCCGGCGCGAAGGAAATCTGTCCCTTGCGTTCGAACAGATACGCCACCGAACCGTCGGTGCCGAGGTTGCCGCCGCACTTGCTGAACGCATGGCGAACAGCCGCCGCGGTGCGGTTACGGTTGTCGGTCATGCACTCGACCATCACCGCCACGCCGCCCGGGCCGTAGCCTTCGTAGCTCAGCTCGACCATGTCGTCGGTATCGGCAGCACCGGCACCGCGGGCGACTGCGCGATCAATGATGTCGCGACTCATGTTCGCGCCAAGGGCCTTGTCCAGCGCCAGACGCAGGCGCGGGTTGGAACCCGGATCACCGCCGCCCTGACGGGCAGCAACGGTCAGTTCACGAATCCACTTGGTGAAAATCTTGCCCTTCTTGGCATCCTGACGTTCTTTGCGGTGCTTGATGTTCGCCCACTTGGAATGACCCGCCATATCTCGCTCCGAATTCTCTTTGAAACATTGCCCGCCACACACGGAGTGCCGGCCAGCAACAAAAAAATCTCGACCTAAAGAAAAGGCGCATCCAAAAAGGATGCGCCTTTGCGGTCAGCCTTACTCAGCCTTCGGCGTTTCGCGCAAACGAATGTGCAATTCGCGCAATGCCTTGGCATCTACAACACCCGGAGCTTGCGTCATCACGTCGGCAGCACTCTGGGTTTTCGGGAAGGCGATCACTTCACGGATCGACTGGGCGCCGGTCATCAGCATGACCAGACGGTCCAGACCGAAGGCCAGGCCACCGTGTGGCGGCGCGCCATACTTCAGGGCGTCGAGCAGGAAGCCGAATTTCTCTTCCTGTTCCGCTTCATTGATACCCAACAGGCGGAACACCGTCTGCTGCATTTCCTTGCGGTGGATACGGATCGAACCGCCACCCAGCTCGGTGCCGTTCAGGACCATGTCGTAGGCACGGGACAGAGCGGTCGCCGGGTTGGCTTCCAGTTCTTCCGGGGTGCACTTCGGCGCGGTGAACGGGTGGTGCAAGGCGCTGAAGCTGCCGTCGTCGTTCTCTTCGAACATCGGGAAGTCGACGACCCACATTGGCGCCCACTTGCAGGTCAGCAAGTCAAGGTCGTTGCCGACCTTGATCCGCAGCGCACCCAGCGCTTCGCTGACGATCTTGGCTTTGTCGGCGCCGAAGAACACGATGTCGCCATCGACCGCGCCAACACGATCGAGGATCACGTTGAGGTTGGCTTCAGGGATGTTCTTGACGATCGGCGACTGCAGGCCTTCAACGCCTTTGGCGCGCTCGTTGACCTTGATGTACGCAAGGCCCTTGGCACCGTAGATGCCGACGAACTTGGTGTAGTCGTCGATCTGCTTGCGCGGCATGCTCGCCGCGCCTGGTACGCGCAGGGCGGCGACACGGCATTTCGGATCGTTGGCAGGACCGCTGAAGACCTTGAAGTCGACTTCTTTCAGCTGGTCGGCAACGTCCACCAGTTCCAGCGGGTTACGCAGGTCTGGCTTGTCGGAACCGTAACGACGCATGGCCTCTTCGAAGGTCATGTGCGGGAACTCACCGAATTCCAGATCCAGCACTTCCTTGAACAGGTTGCGGATCATGCCTTCGGTAAGGCCCATGATGTCTTTTTCATCGAGGAAGCTGGTTTCGATGTCGATCTGGGTGAATTCAGGCTGACGGTCGGCACGCAGGTCTTCGTCGCGGAAGCACTTGGCGATCTGGTAGTAACGGTCGAAGCCGGCCACCATCAGCAGTTGCTTGAACAGCTGCGGCGATTGCGGCAAGGCGAAGAACGAACCGGCGTGAGTACGGCTCGGGACCAGATAATCACGTGCGCCTTCAGGCGTAGCACGGGTCAGGATCGGCGTCTCGACGTCGAGGAAGCCGTTCTCGTCCAGGTAGCGGCGGATGCTGGTGGTCATGCGCGAACGCAGACGCAGCTTCTCGGCCATTTCCGGGCGACGCAGATCAAGGAAGCGATAACGCAGGCGGGTTTCTTCGCCGACGTCGGAGTACTCGTTCAACGGGAACGGAGGGGTTTCCGATTCGTTCAGCACTTCCAGCTCGTAGCCCAGGACTTCGATCATGCCCGACGCCATGTTGGCGTTGGTGGCACCGGCCGGACGCAGGCGAACCTTGCCGGTGATCTTCACGACGTATTCGCTGCGCACACGATCGGCGGCGGCGAAGCTCTCGGCGCGGTCCGGGTCGAACACCACCTGGGCCAGACCGTCACGATCACGGATATCGAGGAAAATCACCCCACCGTGGTCACGGCGACGGTGAACCCATCCGCAAAGGGTAATTTCCTGGCCTTCCAGGGCTTCGTTCAGTTGGCCGCAATAATGGCTGCGCATCATGGTAGTGGTTTCACTTCTCGTAATTCGAAATTCGGTTGGAGGCCTTGCAGGTGTTGCAAGAGCTCGCGCGTAGTCGTTCAACTCAGGTTCCAGACCTTAGTCAGCTTTGTCGCCGCCGGCCAGATTCTTCTTGGAACCGGTCTTGAAATCGGTTTCGTACCAGCCGGTGCCGCTCAGGCGGAAGCCCGGCATGGACAGCATCTTTTTAAGCTCTGGCGCCTGGCAGGCAGGGCAGTCGACCAGCGGTGCTGCGCTGATCTTTTGAATGGCTTCCAACTGATGACCACAGGAAGCACATTGATAGTCGTACATCGGCATGGGGGTTGTCTCGGCGATCAGGTTGCTACCGCGCACGCTGGGTTTTGCGGCAAAGAGCGGGATTATATCCATTAAATGCAGCCTGTGCAGCCGTAAGACTGCACAGACCGACACTCTGCCCGATCCACCGTCGTGACTAGGGCATTACGGCACAGCCACCTTCTTTCAGGCTGTGCACGACGCAGACAACCCGCACCAGCCCGGTGAAGTTCTTGACCCCGCCATGACGCAAGTGCACTTCGCGGTCCACATGGGACAGCAGCGCACTGACCGTACAGCAATTGACCTTGGCCATATCGCCCAGAATATCCCAGTACACCTGCTCAAGCCGCAAGCAGGTGGCGAAGCCATTCAATCGCACCGACCGGGACAACGGCTGGGCCAGCCCCATATCAAATTCGCTGACAAACGGATCAATCCTTATGTCCTTGACCGGACCGACCCTCCCCTCGCTTCGCCTGTCTCCATAATCCATATCGCTGACACTCCTTTGTCATCCTTGGCTTCTGTAAGAGCACTCTCGGAGGCCTTATAAAAGCGCAGGCGCAAAGGTATATCCAGATGACTTTATGACCATCGACGTAGGATAAGCCAACAGCTGAAGGGCGATCATGGAGAGCGTCCTAGGCCGGCCATTTTCCTACGCAACCAGACGAGATTTAACGAGCGCAAAAGCGATTTGAGGAAGTCAAAGACCGCGAACAACGCCCGATGGGCATCATTCGCGTACTGACGATATTACTGATCCAGCAGTGACCGCAGCATCCATGCGGTTTTTTCGTGGACTTGCATGCGCTGGGTCAGCAGGTCAGCCGTCGGCTCGTCGCTGACTTTTTCCAGCAGCGGAAAGATCCCGCGCGCCGTACGTGTCACCGCTTCCTGCCCCTCGACAAGCTGCTTGATCATGTCTTCAGCGCTGGGCACGCCGGCTTCTTCCTTAATAGAAGACAGCCGCGCATAAATCGAATAGGCGCCTGGCGCAGGAAACCCGAGGGCGCGAATGCGCTCGGCAATCGAATCGACGGCCAGGGCCAACTCGTTGTATTGCTCCTCGAACATCAGGTGCAGGGTCCGAAACATGGGACCGGTGACATTCCAATGGAAGTTATGGGTTTTCAAATACAGCACATAAGTGTCCGACAGCAGACGCGAAAGCCCGTCGACGATGGACTTGCGGTCTTCTTCACTGATACCGATATCGATTGCCATGTTTATCCCCTAAAGGTGATGAGTTCATCCAACAGGTGCAGGACCACTCTAGCAAGCCTGCCACCCCCTCGCAGCCCGGGATTGCACAATGGCCTGCGACAAATCGCCCCGCGAAGCACCGCCGGACTGCCTGATTTGAGTAGCTGCAGGCTTTGCTGTTAAATAGGCAGTGTGTCGCGACCGCCTATTTTCCGGGGGCTGCGCATAGGCTGGTACCGGGTACGTGTCCAACGCCTCTTATTGTTCTGAAGCGAACCGTGCTCCATCAGCTCTTCCTTGTGATCCGTCTTAACGTGAGTTAATCAAAATGTTGAAAATCGTCCACCTGCTAATGGGCGCAGCAGCGCTGCTGCTGTCCTTCATCCCTAGCCTGCGATCCGAAGCAGTACCTTACCTGCAACAACCCGATGCGCTGTACCTGGCCTTTTTCGGCCTGCTCAACCTCACCCTTGCTCCCGTTATCCCTTACTGGAACAAAGGCCCACGTCATCAACTGCAAAACCTGGTCAGCGCCCTGCTGGTCCTGGCCGTCGTCCTGCAAACCCTGACGTTGCTCGCGCCAATGCCTGTCATTGCCGGTCAACCTGCCGTTCTGTTCAGCCTGGTAGCTGCCCTGATCGCCGTTCTTCTGCACCTGGCCATCAGCTTCTACAAATCTTCACCGGCCGCCGCCTCGCCAAGCTACGACATGAGCAACCGCGATACCGGCACCGTCAAGTGGTTCAACACCTCCAAGGGCTTCGGCTTTATTTCCCGTGATTCCGGCGATGATATTTTCGTGCATTTCCGGGCCATTCGTGGCGAAGGTCACCGTGTTCTGGTCGAAGGCCAGCGCGTGGAGTTCTCTGTCATGAATCGTGACAAAGGGCTGCAAGCCGAAGACGTGATCGCCGCATTGCCGCGTCGCTGATTCAAGGCTAAAAAAAACCGCGAGCAGCTAAGCTGTTCGCGGTTTTTTATTGCCTGCAGTTTCAATAGTGCGGCGGTGGCGCGTCTTCTTCGAAGGTTTCGAACTGGCCGGCCATTTCTTCCTGGCGCTTGAGCAATGCGGCCATTTGCAGCTGCAGGCGCTCAACGGCGCGCTGCTGCGTCGCCAGCACATCGCTCAATGACTGGATGGTGTCATCCTGAAACGCAAGTTGGCTCTCCAGATCGGTAACGCGATCTTCCAGGCTCATGATTCAACCCTCCAGAAACGTGAAGTCTTCGGTCAATACCAGACGTAGCCGCTCGCGAATGGTCGCGACCTGCTCTGCGCTGTAAGGCACGGCCGGGTGTTTACCCCAGACCGGGGCTGGCCAGGCGGCGTCCTCGCGTTTGCGCACAATGACATGCATGTGCAACTGACTGACGACATTACCCAGCGCCGCGACATTCATCTTGTCGGCTTCGAACGAATCCTTGAGCAACTGCGCCAGCGCGGTCGTTTCCTGCCACAGCTGCTGTTGATCTGCGACACCCAACTGAAATATCTCGCTGATAGCGTTGTGGCGTGGCACCAGGATGAACCAGGGGTAGTTCGAATCATTGGATAACAGCAGCCGGCACAGCGGGAAATCCCCGATCGGTAGCGTGTCTTGTTGAAGTCGTGGATCTAAAGCGAACACTCTGCGCACTCCCGCCTGGTCATCATTTTTCAGCTTAGCGCCCATCCAGAAGGGCTGCGCGCCAAGCGACAGGACGGCAGCATACCCGTGTTCACCGCTGGCATCACGCTGAACGGACGCCCCGAGATGAGCCATTTTTGATCGAGACGCACCAACACGGAACCGAAGATCGCACCCGAAAAGGCGAAATGACTGATATCCAATGAATAGTTTCAGCCGTAGCCATCAGCGCACTGTGTGATTTCTGCACAGTGATTAAGATTTTTTGCACCAAAACCGCACAGTGCGTCTACGCTGAGTGCGGCAGCATCCGTGAATTACTCACCGAAGGGGTGAACCGGTAACATTTTTGGTTGTCATGCGATCGATTTCACGGTTACAACACCATGCAATGCACGGCGTCAAGCGTACGAAGAACGCGCTCGAAGGCCCGGTTTTATGAGGTTTTTACAGCGACAGGCAGGTTTCCAGAAAAAAACAGCAGCAGAATTCTGGTTTGTGCACGCTTGTTGCATTCACACCCACATCGCCCTGGAAGCCTCCGCTGGAAGTGGAAGCTCCAAGGCAAATAAAAACAGTGGCAGGGTTGCCCAATGGAGATTCAAACGTTTCACCAGGGACTCTTTTTACCGATGCACAAGCCTTGGAAAACAACATTAAAGTTGCCAGTCCTATTGCGTCGAGGCTTTAAATTTGCGACATCTACCCAGCTGTTTGCGACAGGGTCGTAAAGAAGCTGCAAGGTTAGATACGCAAGTATCGCCAACATGTTCGGCGTGATATAAGTTTGCGCCGACACAAAAAGAAAGAGCCGCCCAGATAATAAATCAGGTGGGACGGCAGTACTCTTCTAAAAACCAAAGGAGCAAATCACGATGCGCGTGATGAAGTGGAGCATGATCGCAGTTGCTGTTGCAGCAGGCACCTCGCAGTTCGCAATGGCCTCTTCCCAGGAAGAATCCAAGGGTTTCTTCGGCGACCAAAGCCTGAAACTCAAAACCCGCTTTGAGTACATGAACCGCGATTACAAAAACGGTGCACGCAACAACGCAGACTCAGGCTATCGTCAGGACTCCGGTCTGAGCCAGTTGCTCACTTACGAGTCGGGCTTCACTCAAGGTACTGTTGGTTTCGGTCTCGACGCTATGGCGATGGGCTCGGTAAAACTGGACGGCGGTTCGGGTCGTCGTGGTAACGGCCTGTTCGCAGTCGATAGCGATAACAACCCTGAAAAATCTCAGGGCAAAGTTGGCGGTGCGGTCAAACTGCGTCTTTCCGACACTGTCCTGAAATACGGCCAGCAATTTGTTGCCAGCCCAGTATTCGCTACCGATGACAGCCGTCTGCTGCCAGAGGTTGCCACCGGTACCCTGCTGACCTCCAAAGAGATCAAAGGCCTGGAACTGAGCGCCGGTCGCTTCAACGCCCTGAGCGCCCAAACCGGCATGGGTCGTGACAGCATCGCCGGTCTGCCAGATGAAGATGGCAACCACGCCAAAGGCCTGAGCAAAAACATCAACATCTTCGGTGCCAGCTACGCCTTCACCGACAACTTCACCGGTGCCCTGGCTGCGTCGGATGCTGAAGAGTACTTCAAAAAGTACTACGTCAACCTGAACTACACCCTGCCAATCGCTGACAATCAGTCCCTGAACTTTGACCTTAACGGTTACAAAACTAAAGGCGACACACGCGGTGACCTGGTAGACGCCCTCGGCGACGGCCACCTGGGTGTGGACAACAACCTGTGGTCCCTGGCAGCTGCGTACAGCCTCGGCGCCCACAAGTTCACCCTCGGTTACCAGCAATCCAGCGGTGACAACGCTTACTACTATGGCGTTGACGGCAACGGCACCATCTTCGTTTCCAACTCCATTCAGATCTCCGACTTCGTGGGCCGCGAGGAGAAATCCTACCAAGCTCGCTACGACCTGAACATGGCGACCTACGGCGTACCTGGTCTGAGCTTCATGACCCGTTACGTAATGGGTAACAACATCAAAACCGACAACGGTTTGGGTGAAGGCAAGGAAAACGAGTGGAACATCGAGTCCAAGTACGTTGTGCAGGAAGGCCCGGCCAAAGACCTGTCTTTCCGTGCTCGTTTCGCCAACTACCGTGCAAACGGCGCCTACCAGAACTACTCGCGTGACAACTACGACACCCGTCTGATCATCGAGTACCCGCTGAACATCCTCTAATCAGGGTGTAAGACCGGAAGTACTGTAGAGCTTTGCTCTAATCAAAAACCGCTCACCTGATCAGGTGAGCGGTTTTTTTATGCCTGCACAATACAGAATTCGTAAGCAGGCTAACAACGTTCACATCAATAACATTAGCTAGCTAACTTCCCTCAGCGGCAGCCATAAAAAAACCCAAGCGTTTTATCGACGCTTGGGTTTGTGCATTTAACTTGACCGACCAGCCAAGTAAAAACGTTTTTACTGCGCTGCCGCTTCCTGAACCACGCGAATAACCCGCTGTGGAAAGGGAATATCAATACCGGCAGTTTTCAAACGATCCCGGGATTGTTCGTTAAACATGAACATCACGTCCCAGTAATCTGCTGTTTTTACCCAGACACGCAGCGAAACAGTGATCGAACTGTCGCCCAGCGTAGAAATGACTGCCTGCGGAGCCGGCTCAGTCAGAATACGTTCGTCCTTGGCCAGCTCCAGCAATACTTCCCGGGCCTTCTGCAAGTCCGCTTCGTAGTCCACACCCACATCAAACACTACTTTGCGGGTTGGCTGACGGTTGGTGTTGGTAATGATGCCGTTCGACAGGCTGCCGTTCGGGACAATGATGGTTTTGTTGTCCCCGGTGCGCAGCACGGTGTGGAAAATCTGAATGGCGTCAACCGTACCGGCCACACCTTGCGCTTCGATCCAGTCACCGATGCGGAACGGGCGGAACAGCAGAATCAGCACACCGCCGGCGAAGTTTGCCAGGCTGCCCTGCAACGCCATACCTATGGCGAAGCTCGCCGCAGCGATGGCAGCAACGAACGAGGTGGTTTCAATACCGATCATCGAAGCGACGCTGATAATCAGCAACACCTTGAGAATGATGTTGGCCACGTTGCTGATAAAGCTTTGCAGCGCCAAGTCGGCGCTACGCAAGGCCAGCAAACCGCCGAGCTTTTGCGTGACCTTGTTGATCAGCCACCAGCCGATGCCCAGCGTGATCACCGCCAGCAGCACACGACTGCCGTATTCCATGATCATCGGGATCCAGGCTTGGGATGCCTTGACCAGATTGTCTACTTCAGTATTCAAATCCATCTACTTTCTCCTGATTTCCGGCCATCCGGCACGCGAAAAAATAAGCGGCAGAAAAGACCCGCCGGGTTAGGCACAATCGAGGTGGGAGCGAGCTTGCTCGCGATAGCGGTGTGTCATTCAACGGTAATGTCGACTGATACGGCCTTATCGCGAGCAAGCTCGCTCCCACAGGTTCCACACCTGTAAGGTCAGTCGCGGAAGTTGTTGAACTGCAGCGGCATATCAAAGGTCTTGGCGCGCAGGGCCGCGATGGCTTCCTGCAAATCGTCGCGCTTCTTGCCAGTGATGCGCACTTGCTCGCCCTGAATGGAAGCCTGGACCTTGAGCTTGGCGTCCTTGACGTGAGCGACGATTTTCTTCGCCAGCTCTTTGTCGATGCCTTCCTTGAGGACCGCTTCCTGTTTCATCAGCTTGCCCGACGCGTAGGCGTCCTTGACCTCAAGGCACTGCACGTCGATCTTGCGTTTGACCAGGGAGAGCTTGAGGATCTCGATCATCGCTTCCAGCTGGAAGTCAGCTTCGGCGGTCAGGTTGACGGTCAGGTCCTTTTCCTTGAATTCAAAGGTACCCTTGCCTTTCAGGTCATAACGGCGATCGAGTTCCTTGACGGCGTTCTCGACCGCGTTGGTGACTTCGTGTTTGTCCAGTTCGGATACCACGTCGAACGACGGCATGTAATCTCTCCAATAAAAGGCGCGCTCGATAGCGATGGAGCACGCTTGGCTTGCGGTTAAAATCGGGCTCATTATAACGGGTCTTTTCCAACCGATACTGCGAGCCTCACATGCCTGCGCCAAACCGAGCAAAAAGTTGATGTCCACCACTTGGCATGTATTGGGCGCCGGCAGCCTCGGCACGTTGTGGGCCACCCGCCTGGCGCGGGCCGGCGTGCCGGTCCGGTTGATCGTGCGCGATGAGCAACGTTTGCAGGCATATCAGGCGGCTGGCGGGTTGACGCTGGTCGAGCACGGCGTAGCCAACACCTATGAGATCCCCGGTGAAACACCGCACAGCAGCGAGCCGATCCATCGTCTGCTGGTGGCCTGCAAAGCCTACGATGCCGAGAAGGCCGTTGCCCAACTGGCGCCGCGCCTGACGCCTGATGCCGAGCTGATCCTGTTGCAAAACGGTCTGGGCAGTCAGGACGCCGTCGCCGCGCAGGTTCCCCAGGCGCGTTGCGTATTCGCCTCCAGCACCGAAGGCGCGTTTCGTGATGGCGACTGGCGTGTGGTATTCGCCGGTCACGGCTACACCTGGCTGGGGGATGCCGGTCATCCGGTGGCGCCGATCTGGCTGGACGACTTGTCTGCCGCCGGTATTCCTCACGAGTGGAGCACCGAGATCCTGACAAGATTGTGGCGAAAACTGGCACTCAACTGTGCGATCAATCCGCTGACGGTGCTGCACGATTGCCGCAACGGTGGGTTGCAGGAACACCATTGCGAAGTCGCCACCCTCTGTGGCGAACTGACCGACTTGCTGGAACGATGCGGGCAACCGGCAGCGGCCGAGGACCTGCAACAGGAGGTCGAACGGGTGATCCATGCCACGGCGGCCAATTACTCCTCGATGCACCAGGACGTCGCGAGTCAGCGCCGAACCGAAATCAGCTACCTGCTGGGCTATGTCTGCAAAACGGCCTCGCGTCACCGGCTGAACCTGCCCCATCTCAATCAGCTTGAGTCGCGGTTGATCGCCCATCTGCACAGCCTTGGATTGCCCAGCGACTGAGCAGCGGCTACGCTGGCCACTTGTTCCTTTTCAGCGATGAACCTGATGCCATTGCGCCAGCGTCTCGAAAACCTTCCCGTCGGCCAGAAACTGCTGGCCGCCCTGCTCGTGCTGTTGATCACCATCCTGCTGGTCGCCAACCTGACCTTTATCAGCGCCGCGTATTACATCTCCCAGGAAAGCATGGCGCCCCAGGCCTTGCAGACCATCGGCCGCCTGGTGTCCAACCCGAGCCTGGTGGCCGACGCCTTGACGTCGAAGCAAAGCGCCGAACGCCTGCTCAACGAACTCAACAGTTATTCACCGCTGCGGGCGGCAGCCCTGTATGACGGGAAAGGTGAGCGCCTGGCGCAATTGCAGCACGGCGAAAAGCTGCACCTGCCGGATCGCTATCGGCACATCGAATCCTGGCAGGCCACCGAGTTTCGCAGCAACCAGGTGATCACCCTGCCCCGCCCCGGCACCGCACCGGGGCATTTGTTGTTGGTGGCCAGCAGCGAATTGCCGGTGGCGTTCTACACCGGGACCCTGACCGCCAGCCTGGGCATTCTGATCTTCAGCGTGCTGTTGTGGCTGGTGATTGCCCGGCAGATCAAACGCCTGATTACCCGGCCGATCCACCAGCTCGAAGAGTTGTCCCGGCAAGTGACCCGCGAAGAGAACTACGCCCTGCGCGCCTCCCGTGGCAACCACGACGAAATCGGCAGCCTCGCCGAGGCCTTCAACACCATGCTTTCGCGGATCGAAGCCCGGGAGCAGCAGCTCAAACGTGCCCGCGATGACTCCCAGGCCGCTTACGATCAGGCGCAAGGCCTGGCCGAAGAAACCCGCCACACCAATCGCAAACTGGAACTCGAAGTCCAGGTGCGCAGCAAGATCGAGAAGAAACTCACCGGTTTCCAGAACTACCTCAACAGCATCATCGACTCCATGCCGTCGGCGCTGATTGCCCTCGACGAGCAGCTCTACGTGACTCAGTGGAATCAGGAAGCCAGCGCCCTGTCCGGCACGCGTCTGGACGAAGCCTTGAACCAGCCGATCTTCCTCGCCTTCGAGCCGCTGAAACCGTTTCTGCCGCAGCTCAAGCAAACCGTCGAGCAGCACACGGTGGCCAAGATCGAGCGCGTCACCTGGTTCAAGGACGATGAACCCAAGCACTACGCCCTGACCTTCTACCCACTGATGGGCGGCGCCGGGCGCGGTGTGGTGATCCGGATCGACGACATCACCCAGCGCCTGTCGCTGGAAGAAATGATGGTGCAGTCGGAAAAAATGCTCTCGGTCGGGGGCCTCGCCGCCGGCATGGCCCACGAAATCAACAACCCGTTGGGCGCGATCCTGCACAACGTGCAGAACATTCGACGACGCCTGTCGCCTGATCTGCCGAAGAACCTCGAACAGGCCGAGCAAGCCGGCATTTCCCTGGAAACGGTCAACAGATACCTGCAAGCACGCGAAGTACCGCAACTGCTTGATGGCATTCAGCAGGCTGGCGCCCGGGCGGCGAAAATTGTCACCCACATGCTCAGTTTCAGCCGCCGCAGCACTCGGCAAATGGCCCCGTGCGACCTGCCGGCGCTGATCGATCAAGCGGTGGAAATCGCCGGCAACGACTTCGACCTGGCCATCGGTTTCGACTTCAAGGGCCAGGCGATCATCCGTCAGTTCGACCCGGCACTGGGCCCGGTGCCCGGCACGGCAAACGAACTGGAACAAGTGCTGCTCAACCTGCTGAAAAACGCCGCCCAGGCTATTCACCAACGTGAAGACGACCGCGAACCCGGGCGCATCATTCTGCGCACCCGGCTGAACCCGCCGTGGGCCGAAATCCAGGTCGAGGACAACGGCATCGGCATGAGCGAGAACGTGCGCAAACGCACCTTCGAGCCGTTTTTCACCACCAAGGAAATCGGTCAGGGCACGGGCCTTGGCTTGTCAGTCTCGTACTTCATCATCACCAATAACCACAAGGGACAGATGGAGGTGCAATCCACACCCGGCCAAGGCACCTGCTTCACCTTGCGCCTGCCGCTGGCGGGCAGCCCCGTCATCTCTCAAGAACTCAATCAGCTATCGAGGTAACCCATGGGCTTTCGCTTGTCGAAGATTTACACCCGCACCGGCGACAAAGGCGAAACCGGACTCGGCGATGGCCGCCGCGTGCCCAAGGACCACCCGCGGATCGAAGCCATTGGCGAAGTCGACACGCTGAACAGCCAGGTAGGCGTGCTGTTGGCCGGGTTGGCGGCAGAAAGTGCTGCGTATCCGGGTTTGAACGAGGTGATTGAGGTTTTGGCGCCCTGCCAGCATCGGTTGTTCGATCTGGGTGGCGAGTTGGCGATGCCGGTGTATCAAGCGCTGAATGCTGCGGAAATCGAACGCCTGGAATCGGCGATCGACGTATGGAATGAAGAGCTGGGGCCGCTGGAGAATTTCATTCTGCCGGGCGGTTCAGCGCTGATTGCGCAAGCCCATGTGTGCAGAAGCCTGGCGCGCAGCGCGGAGCGGCGGTGTCAGCATTTGAACGCGATTGAACCGTTGGCCGGGGTTGGGTTGGCGTATATCAATCGGTTGTCGGATTTGTTGTTTGTGGTGGCGAGAGTGATTGCCAAGCGCCAGGGGATTGCGGAGATTTTGTGGCAGCCGGCGGCTAAACCTCAGGAATAATCGGCAGATTCGAGGACGCCTTCGCGGGCAAGCCTCGCTCCTACGGAATCACCGCGATCCAATGTAGGAGCGAGGCTTGCCCGCGAAGAGGCCGGCAGCCTCACCGCAAAATCAAGCCTCAGGCCAAAACGCCCGAATCCCCGCCACACCTTGAGCTCCCGCCTCCCAGGCCTTCTGCTGTTCCGCCGGGCCAACACCACCGAGCAAGAACACCGGCTTGCTAAAGCCCTCGATCAGGGCCGCAGCCTGCTCCCAACCCAACGGCAGCGCATCCGGATGAGTCAGCGTCGGCTGCACCGGCGACAAGGTCACAAAATCCACCCCCATCTGCTCGGCCAGCGCCAGCTCTTCAGCGTTGTGGCAAGACGCCGCCAACCAGCGCGACGCCGGTAACGGTCGGCCCGCTGCCGCGTATTTACGCAACTGCGCCGACGTGATGTGCCAGCCTGCGGATGGGAAGTCGCCCAGCCACTCGAACGGCCCCTTAATCATCAACTGCGCCTTGCCGGCACACAGCCCTGCCGCATCCACCGCCAGATCCCGGTATTTCGGATCGTAGCCGTTGGGCGCGCGCAGCTGGATCAACTTGATGCCGCCAGCGATGGCTTTCTGGATACCGCGTAGCAGTGCCGGGGTTTCCAGGTCTTCCGGGGTAATCAGGTATTCGCCAGGCAACCGTGCAGCCGCAACGATCGGCTGGTTGGCTGCCGGGAATTCGTAGTTCAGCAGATCGCGCTGAGCCACCCATTCCAAAGGCTGGCCTTCGGCACCGTGGGGTTCGCCGGTAAAGGCCGAGACTTCCCAAACGTCCAGCAACACTTGCTTGTCCGGGTAATCGTGGCGGACTTTGATCAACGGTCGCGCGGCGCTGACCACAATGCCCAGTTCTTCCTCAAGCTCGCGAGCCAGGGCAGTTTCGACGGATTCGTCGTCCTCGACCTTGCCCCCGGGGAATTCCCACAGGCCGCCCTGATGCTGGGTGTCGGCACGGCGTGCGATAAGGATCTTGCCACTGTTGTCACGGATAACAGCGGCGGCTACGTGTACTCGTTTCACTGCCCGATCTCCTCCAGACCTGCCTTCTGCCAGGCCTTGAACGACGGCCATTGGTAGAGGGTTTCGACGTAGGCTTCGTCCACTGCCGGCAACTTCACCTGATAAGTGCGCAGGCGCACGGCAATCGGTGCGAAGAAGGCATCGGCGAGGGTCGCGCGGCCAAACAGGAATGGCCCGGACTCAGTCGCGACCGCACGGCATTCTGCCCACAACGCGAGCATGCGTTCGATTTCCGCCTGCACGTCAGGGGGCGTCGGCGACAGCGGTGCATCGCGGCTCAGATCGAACGGCATGTTGCCGCGCATGGCAAAGAACCCGGCGTGCATTTGCGCACAGGCCGAACGTGCCTGGGCACGGGCGGCGGTGTCTTTGGGCCAGAGACCGGCGTCGGGGAATCGTTCGACCAGGTATTCGGCAATCGCCAGGGAGTCGGCGATGGTGCCGTGTTCGGTTTTCAGCAGCGGGACTTTGCCGGTCGGCGAGTGCTTGAGCAGACGTTCACGGGTGTCCGGCTGATTCAGCTTGATCAGTTCTTCGGTGTAATGGGCGCCGGTGAGGTCAAGGGCCAGAGCGCCACGCAGGGACCAGGAGGAAAGCAGTTTGTCGCCGATGATCAGGTGGAGGCTCATGTTCGGGACCTTTTGAGAAGGGAAGCAGGCCAGATCTTCAGTGTCTGGTCGGCAGTCTTCGCGGGCAAGTCGGATCGCCGCATCGCTCGCTCCTACAGGTGGTGTGATCTGTAGGAGCGAGGCTTGCCCGCGAAGGCGATCTATCTTACGTGCGGTATTCGGCGTTGATCTTCACGTATTCGTGGGACAGGTCGGTGGTCCAGATGGTTTCGCTGCAATCGCCGCGACCCAGTTCGATACGGATGGTGATCTCTTCCTGCTGCATCACCGCCGCGCCCTGGGCTTCGGTGTACGTCGCGGCGCGAGCGCCACGGCTGGCGATGCACACGTCGCCGAGGAACACGTCGATCTTGCTCACGTCCAGGTTCGGCACGCCGGCACGGCCGACGGCGGCGAGGATGCGGCCCCAGTTCGGGTCGGACGCGAACAGTGCGGTCTTGATCAGCGGCGAGTGCGCCACGGTATAGCCGACATCCAGGCATTCCTGGTGATTGCCGCCGCCGTTGACTTCGACAGTCACGAACTTGGTCGCGCCTTCGCCGTCACGCACGATGGCCTGGGCCACGTCCATGCACACTTCGAACACGGCTTGTTTCAGCTTGGCGAACAATTCACCGCTCGCGGAGGTGATTTCCGGCAGCGCAGCCTGACCGGTGGCGATCAGCATGCAGCAGTCGTTGGTCGAAGTGTCGCCGTCGATGGTGATGCGGTTGAACGACTTGTTCGCGCCATCCAGCAGCAGGTTTTGCAGCACGTCGCGGGAGACTTTGGCGTCGGTGGCGATGTAGCCGAGCATGGTCGCCATGTTCGGGCGGATCATGCCCGCGCCTTTGCTGATGCCGGTAACGGTGATGGTCACGCCGTCATGCTGGAACTGGCGGCTGGCACCTTTGGGCAAGGTGTCGGTGGTCATGATACCGGTGGCGGCAGCTTCCCAGTTGTTGACCGACAGATCATCCAGCGCCGCCTGCAGCGCGCCTTCGATCTTCTCGACCGGCAGCGGCTCGCCGATCACGCCGGTGGAGTACGGCAGCACCAGGCTGGCATCAACGCCAGTCAATTCAGCCAGCTTGGCGCACGTGCGCTCGGCAGCGACCAGGCCAGGTTGGCCGGTGCCAGCGTTGGCATTGCCGGTGTTGGTCAGCAGGTAACGCACAGGGCCTTGCACACGTTGCTTGGCCAGAATCACCGGAGCGGCGCAAAAGGCGTTCAGGGTGAACACGCCCGCAACCGTGGAGCCTTCGGCGCAGCGCATGACCACGACATCTTTGCGCCCCGGGCGCTTGATGCCGGCCGAAGCGATACCGAGTTCAAAACCGGCAACCGGGTGCAACGTTGGCAAAGGACCAAGACCAACAGCCATGAATGCGCTCCTTAATAAATGATGTCAGCACCGCTTTCAGGAAGAACGGTGGTTTAAATGGCAAAACGCCGCGACGGCTGGTGCCGGTCGCGGCGCGGGTATTTCAGCGGTTGAAACGGGTTTTACTGGATCTGCCCGTGGCAATGCTTGAATTTCTTGCCCGAACCGCAGTAGCACAGTTCGTTACGGCCCAGCTTCTGTTCGTTGCGAACCGGTGCGGTGGCGAGGGCTACGTCGACCTCTTCACCGAGCAATTGCGGTTGCTCGAGACCCGGCGCTTCGTCGTGCTGGAACTGCATGCGCGCGGCCAGTGCCTCGGCTTCCTGACGCAGGCGTTGCTCTTCTTCGATCGGATCTTCGCGGCGAACCTGAACGTGCGACAACACACGGATCGAGTCGCGCTTGATCGAATCCAGCAGCTCGGAGAACAGCGTGAACGACTCGCGCTTGTACTCTTGCTTCGGGTTCTTCTGTGCATAACCACGCAAGTGGATGCCGTGACGCAGGTGATCCATGGTCGACAGGTGGTCTTTCCACAGGTCGTCGAGCACGCGCAGAACGATTTGCTTCTCGAAGGTGCGCAGCGCTTCGGCGCTAGCCTGCTCTTCTTTCTCGTTGTACGCCGCCAGCAATTCGTTCAGCAGCTTCTCGCGCAGGGTTTCTTCATACAGGTGATCGTCTTCGTCGAGCCATTTCTGGATCGGCAGCGACACACCGAAGTCGCTCTGCAACGCCGCTTCCAGACCGGCCACGTCCCACTGCTCAGGCAGCGATTGCGGTGGAATGTGCGCGCTGACGGTCGCGTTGAGTACGTCCTGACGGAAGTCGGCGATGGTTTCACCGATGTTGTCGGCGGCCAGCAACGTGTTACGCATGTGATAAATCACTTTACGCTGTTCGTTGTTGACGTCATCGAACTCGAGCAGTTGTTTACGAATGTCGAAGTTACGACCTTCAACCTTGCGTTGAGCCTTCTCGATGGCGTTGGTCACCATGCGGTGCTCGATCGCTTCACCGGACTGCATGCCCAGGGCCTTCATGAAGTTCTTCACCCGGTCAGAGGCGAAGATGCGCATCAGGCTGTCTTCCAGCGACAGGTAGAAGCGGCTTGAACCGGCGTCACCCTGACGACCGGCACGACCACGCAGCTGGTTGTCGATACGGCGCGATTCGTGACGCTCGGAAGCGATCACCTGCAAGCCGCCCGACTCCAGCACTTGCTGGTGACGTTTCTGCCAGTCGGCCTTGATCTGGGCAATCTGCTCAGGGGTCGGGTTTTCCAGGGTCGCGACTTCCACTTCCCAGTTGCCGCCCAACAGAATGTCGGTACCGCGACCGGCCATGTTG
This sequence comes from Pseudomonas sp. RT6P73, assembly GCF_054897715.1. Lineage (NCBI taxonomy): Bacteria > Pseudomonadati > Pseudomonadota > Gammaproteobacteria > Pseudomonadales > Pseudomonadaceae > Pseudomonas > Pseudomonas sp. RT6P73. The sequence goes on from NZ_JBUBUV010000002.1 coordinate 4,395,731, forward strand.
GTGGCGATGGTCAGCGCACCCGGGCGACCGGCCTGGGCAATGATCTCGGCTTCTTTTTCGTGGAACTTGGCGTTCAGGACCTTGTGTTCGATGCCTTCCTTCTGGAGCAGATTGGACATGTGCTCGGAAGTTTCGATGGTTGCAGTACCCACCAGAACCGGACGGCCCAGGGTCATGCATTCCTTGATGTCATTGATGATCGCCGCGTATTTCTCTTCGGCGGTCAGGAACACCAGGTCGTTGTAGTCTTTACGCGCCAACGGCTTGTTCGGCGGGATAACCATCACCGACAGGCCGTAGATCTGGTGGAATTCGAACGCTTCGGTGTCCGCGGTACCGGTCATGCCGGACAGCTTGTTGTACAGACGGAAGTAGTTCTGGAACGTGGTCGAGGCCAGGGTCTGGCTTTCGGCCTGGATGTTCAGGTTTTCCTTGGCTTCGATGGCCTGGTGCAGGCCTTCGGACAGACGACGACCCGGCATGGTACGACCGGTGTGTTCGTCGACCAGGACAACCTGACCGTCCTGCACGATGTATTCGATGTTGCGGTTGAACAGTTTGTGAGCGCGCAGACCGGCATAAACGTGGGTCAGCAGGCCCAGGTTGTGCGCCGAATACAGACTCTCGCCTTCAGCCAGCAGGCCGACGCGGGTCAGCATGTCTTCGATGAACTGGTGACCGGCTTCGTTGAGTTCGACCTGACGGGTCTTCTCGTCGACGGTGTAGTGGCCAGCCTTGGTGACTTCGCCTTCCACTTCTTCGACGTGCAACTCCAGCTGCGGGATCAGTTTGTTGATCTCGATGTACAGCTTGGAGCTGTCCTCGGCCTGACCGGAAATGATCAGCGGGGTACGGGCTTCGTCGATGAGGATGGAGTCAACTTCGTCGATCACGGCAAAATTGAGTTCACGCTGGAATTTTTCTTCCATGCTGAACGCCATGTTGTCGCGCAGGTAGTCGAAACCGAATTCGTTGTTGGTGCCGTAGGTGATGTCGGCAGCGTAGGCCAGACGTTTCTCTTCCGGCGGCTGGAACGGCGTGACCACGCCGACCGACATTCCGAGGAATTCGTAAAGCGGACGCATCCAGTTGGCGTCACGGCGGGCCAGGTAGTCGTTCACGGTCACAACGTGCACGCCCTTGCCGGACAGTGCGTTGAGGTAAACGCCCAGTGTTGCCACCAGGGTCTTGCCTTCACCGGTACGCATTTCCGCGATCTGGCCTTCATGCAAGGTCATGCCGCCGATCAGCTGGACATCGAAGTGGCGCATACCCATGACGCGCTTGCCGGCTTCGCGGGCGACCGCAAAGGCTTCAGGCAACAGCTTGTCGAGGGTTTCCCCTTTGGCGATGCGGGCCTTGAACTCATCTGTCTTGGCACGCAATTGATCGTCCGAAAGGGCCACCATTTGCTCTTCGAAGGCATTGACGAGTTGCACCGTCTTGAGCATGCGTTTGACTTCACGCTCGTTCTTGCTTCCAAAAAGTTTCTTTAACAAAGGCGCAAACATATCGGCAGGATCTTCCACACTAAAGGGATGGAGGGCGGCCCCGTGAGTCGCCCGTGCAGCCCTCATGGCCGCATGCGAACGAGCATTCTACCCGGAAACGATGGTGAGGAAAGTGGCGTTATTCCACGATGCATGCACTGCGCTGTAACGGGGCTCACTTAAAATAAGGGCTTTTTACGCAACTTCAAGCCATTCGCGGCAGAAGTTACTCGTTGATTTAATGGGTAAAGCGCTCGCAAAGCAATGGGTCGGGTGCAGGTGGTGCTTTCTGCTACCATGGCGGCTCTGTTACTTCAGGTGTCTGATCATGGCATTTCGCCCTCTCACGGCCAGAGCACCCGCCGTTCTGCTTCGCGAAGCCAAACCGCTGAAAGCCATTTTCGGCCACGCTCAACGCCTGGGTCATTTACAACGCCTGCTCGATAGCCAGTTGCAGCCCGCCGCGCGCGAGCATTGCCATGTGGCCTCGTGGCGCGAAGGCAGTTTGTTGCTGATCGTCACTGACGGTCATTGGGCCACCCGCCTGCGTTATCAGCAAAAGCGTCTGCAACGCCAGTTACAGATGTTCGACGAATTCGCCAGCCTGACGCGGATTTTGTTCAAAGTGCAGCCCCCCACCGTTCAGCAAGGGGCGGCGGGGCATACCATCAGTTTGTCGACGGACGCCGGCGCAACCATTCAGGCCACGGCCGACGGGATCAGCGATCCGAACCTGCGGGCGGCGCTGGAACGCCTTGCGGCGCACGCCAAACCCAAAACCTGAAATTGATATTTCACCTGTAGGAGCGAGGCTTGCCCGCGAAGGCGGTGTGTCAGGCTACATCAATGCCACCTGATACATCGCCTTCGCGGGCAAGCCTCGCTCCTACAGGGAATGTGTACAGCCAATGATTGTTAGCGGCGTTTGCTGCCGCCGAGCAGTGAGCCCATCAGTCCGCGCACCAGCTGTCGGCCCAATTGATTGGCCGCCTGGCGCATCGCCGATTTCAGCGCCTGCCCCGCCGCCGTGCCAAGGAATTCCCCAGCCTTGTCGGTGAAGCTTGGCTCTTCGGCCGCCGGTTTACCCGGAACGGCGTCGGGCTCCGGCGCCAGACCTTTACGGCCCATCAATATTTCATAAGCCGATTCCCGATCAACCGGCTTGTCATACCGCCCCTTGAACGGCGACCCGGCGATCAGCATCGTGCGTTCGGTTTCGGTCAACGGCCCGATCCGCGATTGCGGCGGGGCGACCAACACACGCTGGACCATCTCCGGCGTGCCCTTGTCCTGCAACGTGCCGACCAGCGCCTCGCCGATCCCCAGCTCAGTCAGCACCGACAAGGCATCGAACGCCGGATTCGGCCGAAAACCCTCCGCCACCGCTCGCAGGGATTTCTGCTCCTTGGCGGTGAAGGCGCGCAAACCGTGCTGGATACGCAGGCCGAGCTGAGCCAGCACGTCATCCGGCAAGTCTCCCGGCGATTGCGTGACGAAATACACGCCCACGCCTTTGGAACGAATCAGCCGCACCACCTGCTCCAGGCGATCCTGCAAAGCCTTGGGCGTGCCGGCAAACAATAAGTGCGCTTCGTCGAAAAACAACGCCAGCAGCGGTTTGTCCGAATCGCCACGCTCCGGCAGTTGCTCGAACAACTCAGCCAGCAGCCACAGCAAGAACGTCGCATACACCTTCGGTGCTTCGTGGACCAGACGACTGGCATCCAGCAAGTGAATTCGCCCACGACCATCGGCCGTCGGTTGCAGAATGTCTTCGAGTTGCAGCGCCGGTTCGCCGAACAGCGCTTCGGCGCCTTGTTGTTCCAGGGTCGCCAGACGCCGCAACAGCGCCTGACTGGAACCGGTGGTCATCAACGCAGCGTCGTCCCCCAGCAATTCGGGGTTGTCGCGCAGGTGATTGAGCAGCGCCTTCAAATCCTTGAGGTCCAGCAGCAACAGGCCTTCGCGGTCCGCCACCTTGAATGCGGCATACAGCGCCGACTGCTGACTGTCGGTCAACTCCAGCAGGCTGCCAATCAGCAACGGCCCCATTTCGCTCAAGGTTGTGCGCAATGGATGACCGGACTGACCGTGAATGTCCCACAAGGTGACCGGATACGCCGCAGGCTTGTGGTTCAGCCACGGCATCCCGGCGATCCGCTCGGCGATTTTGCCTTGAGGATTGCCGGCGGCACCCAGGCCACACAGGTCGCCCTTGATGTCTGCCGCAAACACCGCCACGCCAGCGTCGCTGAACGCTTCGGCCAGGCGCTGCAACGTTACTGTTTTACCGGTCCCGGTTGCGCCCGCGACCAGACCGTGACGGTTCGCCAGGCGCATGGCCTGAGAGACAGGCTGGCCGGCAAGGTCAGCACCCATAACGAGTTGCGATGAGTCAGGCATTTTGTCACCCATGGTTAATCTTTGATCCTGCACGGCCGATACAAATAGTTGTAAGACCAATCTGAAAATAGCGTCGGTAATTCCCTAAGGAGAGGATGGAAATATCAGCTTTTTTTCAACATTGCCCATTTTGCGTGCCTATATAAAAGCACGCTCAGGACATTAAGACTTAGCGGAACCCCAAGCCATGAACAAAAACCTGCGCTTCAGCCATAAAATTTTGCTTGCCGCCGCCCTCATCGTCATTGCCGCCTTCGCCTCGTTCACACTGTACAACGACTACCTGCAGCGCAACGCCATTCGCGAAGACCTGGACAATTACCTCAATGAGATGGGAGACGTCACCGCCAATAACATCCAGACCTGGCTGGCCGGTCGTATCCTGCTGATCGACAACCTCGCTCAAAACATTGCCATCAATCCTGAACAGGCCAACGTCGCCAGTCTGCTTGAGCAGAAAGCCCTGACGTCGACTTTCATGGCGTCCTACCTGGGCGATGCCACCGGCAGCTTCACGATTCGCCCGGACGCAAAAATGCCCGCTGGCTTCGATCCACGGGTGCGCCCTTGGTACAAAGGCGCCGAAAGCAGCAGCACGGCGACCCTGACCGAACCCTATATCGATGCGGCCACCGGCCAGACCATCATCTCCATCGCCACCGCCTCGAAAAAGGCCGGGCAAAGCGTGGGCGTGGTGGGCGGTGACTTGAGCCTGCAAACCCTGATCGACACCCTCAGCGCCCGGGATTTTTCCGGCATGGGCTATGCCTTCCTGGTCAGCGCCGACGGCAAGATCCTGGTGCACCCGGACAAAGCCCTGGTGATGAAGTCCCTGAGCGAGGCGTACCCGAAAAATACCCCGCGCATCAGCAACGACTTCAGTGAAGTGGAAATCGACGGAAAGACCCGCATCGTCACCTTCACCCCGATCAAAGGCCTGCCATCGGTTAACTGGTACATCGGCCTGTCGGTCGATAAAGACAAAGCCTTCTCGATGCTCAGCGAATTTCGCGCCTCGGCAGTCGTTGCGACCGTCATTGCGGTGGCGATCATCATCGCGCTGCTGGGTATGTTGATCCGCATCCTGATTCAGCCGCTTCACGTCATGACCCGCGCCATGGCGGACATCGCCGACGGCGAAGGTGACCTGACCAAGCGCCTGACCATTGAAAACAACGACGAATTCGGCCTCCTCGGTACCGCGTTCAACCGTTTCGTGGAACGTATTCACGGTTCGATCCGCGAAGTGTCCTCGGCCACCGGCCAGGTCAACGAAGTCGCGCTGCGTGTGGTCGCCGCGTCGAATTCGTCGATGTTCAACTCCGACCAGCAAGCCTCGCGCACCAGCAGCGTCGCCGCGGCGATCAACCAACTCGGCGCCGCCGCCCAGGAAATCGCCCGCAACGCCGCACAGGCTTCCAGTCAGGCCAGCGATGCCCGCAGCCTGGCAGAGGACGGCCAGCAAGTGGTGGATCGCAGCATCAAAGCGATGAATCAGCTGTCGAGCATGCTCAGCGCTTCGAGCACCAACATCGAATCGCTGAACAGCAAAACCGTGAACATCGGGCAAATTCTTGAAGTGATCACCAGCATCTCCCAGCAAACCAACCTGCTGGCACTGAACGCCGCCATCGAAGCGGCCCGTGCCGGCGAAGCCGGACGCGGTTTTGCCGTGGTGGCAGACGAAGTTCGTAACCTGGCGCATCGAACGCAGGAATCGGCGCAACAGGTGCAGACGATGATCGAGGAGCTGCAAGTCGGCGCTCGTGAATCCGTCAGCACCATGAGCGACAGCCAGCGCCACAGCCAGGACAGCGTGGAAATCGCCAACCTGGCGGGCGAGCGGTTGAACAGCGTGACGTTGCGTATCGGTGAGATTGACGGGATGAACCAGTCGGTGGCGACGGCGACCGAGGAACAGACGGCCGTAGTCGAGTCGATCAACGTGGATATCACTGAGATCAACACGCTGAATCAGGAAGGTGTGGAGAACTTGCAGTCGACGTTGCGGGCGTGCTCGGACCTTGAGCAGCAGGCGGCGCGTCTGAAGCAGTTGGTGGGCAGTTTCCGTATTTAGTGTCTGATTGGGCCTCTTCGCGGGCAAGCCTCGCTCCTACAAGTTAACGCTAATCCTTGTAGGAGCGAGGCTTGCCCGCGAAGGCGGTCTGTAACACACCGCAAAACCTCGCTGGATCCCCCCGCCACAAAACCCCAACCGAACATCTATCCTTCATAAAGGTCAACCAAGGGAGAACAACGGACCGGAGGGATGCTCATTGTGCATATCGCGGACATAACTATGTTCTACGCCCCTGCCAGCGGAGGCGTGCGCACGTATCTGGATGCCAAGCACCGTCGCCTGAGTATCAAGCCAGGCATTCGCCACAGTTTGCTGATTCCGGGGGCACACCTGAGTGAACAGGATGGCGTTTTCACCGTTCCAGCCCCGGCCCTGCCCTTCGGCAAGGGTTATCGTTTTCCCCTCCGCCTGGCTCCATGGCGAAATGTCCTGCAAGACTTGCAGCCCGATCTGATCGAAGTCGGCGACCCTTACCTCACCGCATGGGCGGCCCTGGATGCACGCCGGCAACTGGATGTGCCGGTGATCGGCTTTTATCACTCGGACCTGCCACTGCTGGTCAGCAACCGAATGGGCAATTGGGTTACCCCGAATGTCGAAGCCTATGTCAGAAAATTGTACGGCAACTTCGACCGGGTGCTGGCGCCGAGTCAGGTCATGGCCGACAAATTGATCGGTCTGGGGGTCAAGAATGTGTTTGTGCAGCCGCTGGGCGTCGATCTGCAAATTTTTAATCCCGGAGCAAGGGACAGCGGCTTGCGGGCTGAACTGGGTATCGATGAAAACACCCGTCTGTTGATCTTCGCCGGCCGTGGCTCCAAGGAAAAGAACCTGTCGGTCCTGCTCAGTTGCATGAAGCGTCTCGGGCCTCGTTATCACTTGCTTTTAGTCGGCTCGTCGATGCCTGCCGCGGTGCCGGACAACGTTACCGTCGTCGATGAGTTCTGCCCGGCCACGCAAGTCGCGCGGTTAATGGCCAGCGCTGACGCGTTGCTGCATGCCGGCGATCAGGAAACGTTCGGCCTGGTAATCCTCGAAGCCATGGCCAGCGGCATTCCGGTCGTGGCCGTGGCTGCCGGGGCTTTTCAGGAAATCGTGACCGACCAATGCGGTCTGCTTTGCGCGCCGAACAATCCCCTGGCGATGGCCAACGCCGTCCGCGAGCTGTTCAGTCAGGGGAGCGCCGCCCTGGGCAAACGCGCTCGCAGTCATGTTGAACAGCATTACGCCTGGGACACCGTGGTCAACAGCCTGCTGGGTCACTATCACGCGGTTCTCGGCAGCCAATGGCCGGCGACCGCCAATGGTTGAGCCCATGAACCCGCCCAGCCTGTTACTCGTGTTGCACGACGTTGCGCCGCAAACCTGGGCCGATTACCAGCCTTTTGTCGAAGCCGTCGATGCCTTGGGCGAGGTACCGATGACCTGGCTGGTGGTGCCGAACTTTCACAAGCATAACGATCTGGACGAGCATCCAGGATTCAGACGCATACTCACCAGCCGAGTCGCCCGAGGTGACGAACTGGCATTGCACGGTTACTTTCATTGCGATGAAGCCCCTCCTCCCAGCAATCCCAGAGACTGGTTCATGCGCCGGATCTACACCCACGAAGGCGAGTTTTACAGCTTGTCACAAGCCGCCGCCCTCGCCCGCCTGCGGGCCGGAATCGAAGTGTTCCATCGCTTTCACTGGCCGCTGGAAGGCTTCATCGCCCCGGCCTGGCTGATGAGCGAAGGCACGCGTCAGGCGTTGCGCCAGTTACCGCTGAGCTACACCAGCGATCATCAGCATCTCTATCGTCTGCCGGATTTCACTGCAATTGATGCACCGGGACTGGTCTGGAGCGCGCGCAGCGCCTGGCGCCGAGGCCTGTCGAAACTCGTCAGCGATCAGCGTGAACAGCGTTGGCGGCAAGCGCCGGTGATACGTCTCGGCCTGCACCCGGTGGACATGCGCCATGGGTTTTCGCGCCATTACTGGCTGCAGACCCTTAAGCGTTTGCTCGCTGAGGGGCGTGTGCCGATGACCAAGGTCCAGTGGCTTTCGCTGCACAGTGACCGTCTCGGTCGCGCCGCATGAGCCGGGGGATTCTGCTGTTTATCGCCCTGCTCGCCGCGGTGCTGATTCCGTTGCTGCTGGGCGGCAACGAGACATGGTCGCGGCTGCAAAATTTTCCATTGAATGAATTGCTGATCATGTTCGGCATGATCTTGCTGTGCTGGGTGGTGAACACTTTGCGCTTGCGCCTGTTGCTGGGTGATCAGCGCGACAAGGTGGGCCGGGTCAAAAGCCTCGGCGTTGTGATGGCCGCCGAGTTTGCCTACTGCGCCACACCTGGCGGCAGCGGCGGCCCGCTGACCATCATGGCGCTGCTGGCGCGCAACGGCGTGCGCCCGGCCAGGGGCAGCGCGGTGTTTGCCATGGACCAACTCAGCGACCTGCTGTTTTTCCTCTGCGCGCTGAGTGGGATTCTGATTTATGCGTTGTTCCAGCACCTCAGCGAACGCCTGGAATGGCTGCTGATCGTCAGCGCCATCTCGATGTTCGGCGGGCTGCTCAGTTGCGTGGTGGTGGCCCGCTACCATCGACTGCTGATTCGCCTGAGTGGGCGGTTGCTCGTTCGCCTCAATGTCAAAGGCACCACGCGCCTGCGCTGGGCGCGAAAGCTCCTGCACTTTCTGGCGGCGTTCACTGACACGTTGAAGTTGCCGATTCTTACGCTGGTCAAGGTGTTTGCCCTGACCTGCGTGCATTGGCTCCTGCGGTATAGCGTGCTGTATCTGGCGTTGCGCGGACTCGGGGCAGATTTACAGTGGGCCTGGTGTTTCCTGATCCAGATGCTGTCGCTGAGTGCCGGGCAATTCAGCCTGTTACCGGGCGGTGCCGGTGCGGCGGAGTTGACGTCGGCGGCGCTGCTGGCGCCCATGGTGGGGAAATCCACCGCAGCGGCGGCGATTCTGATCTGGCGGGCGGTGACGTATTACTTCTACCTGGTGGTGGGTGGCCCGGTGTTTTTGCTGATGCTCGGGCGGCCGTTGCTCAAGAAGCTGATGAAGTTCAAGCAGGCTTAGGCTTGTCATCGGGTTCTTGCTGCAGTTGCTCCCACAACTCGGCGGCACCAGGGAATTCCGTGCCGTCATCGGGGCTCATGTCATCCGGGTCGTAGCGACTCAAACAGCCCTCACCCAATGTGGCGGGAGCCTTGGAGGTGGCTTTGTCGAGTGGATCGGCCATGGTCTTGTCCTCAGTGCAGAAACGGCGAAGGGCCTGAAGCGATTGAACGCCCAGGCCCTTCGAATTTCAACCGTGTTGTGTGGCGATCAGAACACCACGGTCTTGTTGCCGTGCACCAGCACCCGGTCTTCGAGGTGATAGCGCAGACCGCGGGCCAACACCATCTTTTCGACGTCACGACCGAAACGCACCATGTCTTCGATGCTGTCACTGTGGCTGACGCGCACCACGTCCTGCTCGATGATCGGACCGGCGTCCAGCTCTTCGGTCACGTAGTGGCAGGTCGCGCCGATCAACTTCACGCCACGCAGGGAGGCCTGGTGGTACGGCTTGGCGCCGACGAACGACGGCAGGAAGCTGTGGTGAATGTTGATGACCTTGTGCGCATACTCACTGCACAACGCGGGCGGCAGGATTTGCATGTAACGGGCAAGTACCACCACTTCAGCATCGTGATGTTTGACCAGCCGCGAGACTTCGGCGAAGGCCGGCTCTTTGTCCTGTGGATTGACCGGCACGTGGTAATAAGGAATGCCGTGCCACTCGACCATGCTGCGCAAGTCGTCGTGGTTGGAAATCACGCAGGAGATTTCGCAGTCCAGTTCATCACTGTGCCAGCGGTGCAGCAAGTCAGCCAGGCAGTGGGACTCACGGCTGGCCATCAACACAACGCGCTTTTTCTGTGCGGTGTCGGTAATGCGCCAGTTCATCGAGAACTCTTCGGCAATCGGTGCAAACGCTTCGCGGAAGGCTTCGATACCGAAAGGCAGTGAATCAGCACGAATTTCGTGACGCATGAAGAACCAGCCACTCTGATTGTCCGAGTGATGGCTCGCTTCAGTGATCCAGCCGTTATGTGACGCCAGAAAGTTACTGACTTTAGCAACGATGCCGACGCGGTCCGGGCAAGCAATCACCAGCCGAAAAGTGCGCATGAGGGGGAAACTCCAGAACTTCGCAAAGGCCGCCATTCTAGCGAGTGCGCAGCAAAACTGCAGTATTGATGACACATTGAGCTGCACGCGGGTCAGTGGAACAGGTTTCGGCAGCACCTCGCCGCCCGCGCGATGGTGCTCTTGTAGTCATTCTTCAAGCATTCAATTGTGAATATCTGTGATGACTGCATCACACTTTTAACTCTGCGTTCAATTTGTGCCCTATTCACCGGAACTAATTTAAATAAAACACCGGTTAAATGTTTACTTGATGAAACACCCTGACTATTATTGCGGCACTGTCACCCTGCCATCCAGCGCCCAACATAAGGTAGTCCTCATGTCCTTGATCAACGAATATCGCGCCACCGAAGAAGCTATCAAAGAGCTGCAAGCCCGTTTGAAGAACCTGTCCCAAGACGACAAACTGCAAACCGAGCTGGAATTCGAAGGCAAACTGCGCACCCTGATGGGCGAATACTCCAAGTCCCTGCGTGACATCATCGCGTTGCTGGATCCAGAGTCCAAGACCAAAGCACCACGCGGCGGTGCAGTAAAAACTACTGGCACCAAGCGTGCTCGCAAAGTTAAACAATACAAAAACCCGCACAACGGCGAAGTCATCGAAACCAAAGGTGGCAACCACAAGACTCTGAAAGAGTGGAAAGCCAAGTGGGGCGGTGACGTGGTTGAAGGCTGGGCTACCCTGCTGGGCTAATCCCCACAGGTTGTCAAAGAATTATCCGCGACAAAAAATAACGCCAGCTGATGCTGGCGTTTTTTATGCCCGGTATAAAGCCCGGGCATTTTTCGTTTTCAAAGATTCAAACGTTTGCGTAATCCCTGGACATAATTCTGCCATTCATTCAGCACCTCTCGCTGAAACGATGTAGCAGTAACGTTCAATTGGGCCGCGGCTTCTACAAAACTTTCAAGCGTATTTGGCGCGCCCCATTCGGGTGTCGACAAACGTTGCTGACAGAATATTTGCCAGCGCTCTTGCTCCTCGAAACTCAACGTATCAGGGAAGTTGCGTGCGCGATAACGAAACAACAATTCAGGTAAACGTTCGTCATCGAACGGCCATTGCTCTTGTGATAATTGGGCAGGGTCGGCGGCCCTGACTTGCTCACAAAGCCGACGATCACGATCACCGATAAAACCATCGTATAACTGTTGCTCGGGGTCCTGGCTCGAGGTGAAATCTTCTCCGGCATAAATCGCCAACACTTTATCTCGCCAAACTTGTTGTGCGTCACTTAGCCGCAGTACGCGATCCTGATAAAGGGCCATGTCCAGCCCCAGACGTTGCTGATCGTCAGGACGAAGTACCGACAACGGTGCCACGACCGGGCACTTGTTGATATGAATGAGTTTGAGCGGCACCGGCAGTTCACCGTCGGCCAAGTCATCGCGGCGGGTATACAGCCGCTGACGCAAGGTGTCTGCATCCAGATCGAGCAAACCCTGGGGGTCCAGATGCAGATCACAGACAATCAAGGCGTTTTTGTTGCGCGGATGCCAGGCCAGCGGCAGCACGACCCCCACATAACTGCGAGCCGCCGAGAATCGCCCGGAAATGTGCACCATCGGCTGTAATAGCCGAATCTGATCCATCACCTTTTGTTTGCTGCGCAACTGAAACAGCCAGTCATACAACTTCGGCTGCTTCTCGCGAAGCAGACGAGCGAGGGCAATGGTGGCGCGAACGTCCGACAGCGCCTCGTGGGCATTACCGTGGTCAATGCCATTGGCGGCGGTCAGCCGTTCGAGTTTGAGCGTCACCCGCCCTTCATCATCGGTTGGCCAGACGAGGCCATCGGGACGCAAGGCGTAGGCTGCTCGCACCACATCAATCAGGTCCCAGCGACTGTTGCCGCCCTGCCATTCGCGCGCGTACGGGTCGAAAAAGTTTCGATACAGGCTGTAACGGGTCATCTCGTCATCGAAACGCAACGTGTTGTAACCCGCCCCGCACGTACCCGGCGCCGCCAGTTGAGCATGTACCCGGGTCATGAAGTCGGCTTCGCTCAAACCGTGTTCGGCCAGTTGGCCGGGCGTAATGCCGGTGATTGCGCAAGCGGCCGGATGCGGCAGGATGTCGTCGCTGGGCTGGCAAAACAGGTTGACCGGCTCGTCTATTTCATTGAGATCGAAGTCGGTGCGAATCCCCGCCACCTGCAGCGGGCGGTCGCATCGGGGGTTGATGCCAGTGGTTTCATAGTCGTACCAGAAGATCGAGGTCACGGGCTGTTCCTGAACTGAAGATCGGCAAAGTCTAGGCGTTCACATCCCGCCCCGGCCAGTAACTTGTCATTCAATCAGGTCTGGTTACGTAACGTGCAATACATAGTTATGTCGTTTCCCCCCGAGAGACTGCTAGCATCGGGCGGACATCGAATCCCGAACAGGCCACATCAAGGTTGCCCATGCTCGAGACCACAGCACTGCCAAGGAAAGCGACGCTGCCCCCGCCACTGGACACGCGGTATCAAGTCGAAACGCCCGAAGGCATCGACTTGCCACTGCGCCCGGCCGGGTTGATGGTGCGTGCGCTGGCCTTCTCCATCGACCTCGGGCTGCGCGGGCTGATTCTCGGCGTGCTGTTTATCGTTCTGGCGTTTCTCGGAAAACTCGGTGCCGGGCTTGGCTCGATCCTGTTGTTCGGGGTGAGCTGGTGGTACATGGTGCTGTTCGAGGTGCTCAATCAGGGCCGTTCGCCGGGCAAACAATGGATGGGGTTGCGCGTCGTGCAGGACGACGGCACCCCGATCGGATGGTCAGCTTCGCTATTGCGTAACCTGTTGCGATTCGTCGACCTGTTGCCGTTTGGTTACTTCCTCGGCGCCATCAGTTGCCTGCAACACCCCTCCTTCAAACGCCTCGGCGACCTCGCCGCCGGCACGCTGGTGATCTACCGCGAACAACCGTTGACCCGACCACAACTGCCCGACGTCCCGCCTCGACGCCCGGCGTTTACCCTGACGCTGCCGGAACAACGCGCCATCCTCGGGTTTGCCGAACGCCAGGTTGAACTCTCTGAGGCGCGGACCCATGAACTCGCGTCCATCCTTGCCCAACCGTTGCAGGTTTCTGCACCACGCGCCGTGGCGGAACTCAACGGCATCGCCCGTGGTTTGTTGGGGCCCGCATGAAGCAGAGCCTTTTCGAAAATCGCCACAACGCCGAGTGGGAGCAGTTTTCTTTGATGCTCGAACAGCTGGAGCGCGGCAAGGACGCTGCCGGGATCGCCAGCTTCCCGAAAGACTACCGACGGCTCTGCCAACATTTGGCACTGGCTCAGGAACGCGGCTACAGCAGTTTCCTGATCGACTCGTTGCAGCAACAAATACTGCGCGGGCATCAACAGCTTTATCGGCATCGCAGTCGACTGGGCGCCAACATACTGAGTTTTATCCTTGCCGGATTTCCGCGACTGGTGCGCGAACAATGGCGCTTTGTGCTCGCCGCCGGCCTGATGTTTTTTGGCAGCCTGATCGGCTTCGCACTGCTGGTGTACCTGTTCCCGGACCTGGTCTACAACCTGATCCCGGTCGAGCAGGTGACTGAGATGCAGAGCATGTACGACCCGGTCGCCGGTCATCTGGGCCGCTCGGCCGAACGCGCCGCCAGTGAAGACTGGGTGATGTTCGGTTACTACATCATGCACAACATCGGTATCGCCTTTCAGACCTTCGCCAGCGGTTTGCTGTTTGGTGTGGGCAGCGCGTTTTTCCTGCTCTTCAACGGTTTGATGATCGGTGCGGTGGCCGGGCACCTGACGCACATCGGTTTTGGGCAAACCTTCTGGTCGTTCGTGATCGGTCACGGCGCGTTCGAACTGAGTGCCATTGCCCTGGCCGGAGCCGCTGGCCTGCAACTGGGCTGGGCATTGATCGCACCAGGGCGCCTGCCCCGCGCCGAAGCGTTGCGGCTGGCCGCGCGTAAAAGCGTGTTGCTGATCTGCGGCGTCATGCTGTTTCTGCTGATTGCGGCGTTTATCGAAGCCTACTGGTCGTCGATGACCGCGCCAGCGCCCATGACCAAATACCTGGTCGGCGCGGCGCTTTGGTTGTTGGTAGCGACTTACCTGCTGTTTGCCGGACGAACCCGCCATGCGCCTGAGTGACGCCACGGTGGTGATCCGCCCACGCACCTCCTGGGAAGCCATGGACCTGGGCGTGCTGCTGAGCCAGCGCCATCGACGATTGCTGATGACCAGTTGGGCCATCATCACCGTGCCGATCTTCGCCCTGCTCACCTTGTTTCTGTGGGATTCACCCTCACTCGCCGTGTTCATCTTCTGGTGGCTGAAACCGGCGTTCGAGCGGCTGCCGTTGTACATCCTGTCCAAAGCCATGTTTGGTGAAACGCCCACCTTGAAACAGGCGCTGCGCCAATGGCCGCGCCTGCTCAAGCCGCAACTGCTGGCCAGCCTGACCTGGCGTCGACTGAGCCTGAGCCGCAGTTTTCTGATGCCGGTGGTGCAACTCGAAGGCCTGGCGGGTGACGAACGACAACAGCGCTTGCGGGTGCTGCTGCAGCGCAACGCCGGCGCCGCGCAGTGGTTGACGATCATCGGCGTGCATCTGGAAAGCGCGCTGTGGATCGGCTTGATGGTGTTGTTCTACATGTTCCTGCCACAGCAGGTCGAACTCGACTGGAGCTGGCAGACCTTGATTACCGCCGCCACACAGGACTGGAAATGGCTGGAACACCTGACCAACGCCTTTTACGTGCTGGTGCTGATTGTCTGGGAACCGATCTATGTGGCCTGCGGCTTCAGCCTTTATCTGAATCGGCGCACAGTGCTCGAAGCCTGGGACATCGAACTGGTGTTCCGCCGATTGCGCCAACGCCTGAACACCACGGCTATCACTCTGCTGTTGGCGGCAATTCTGCTTGTGCCTACTACGCAAAACGTCTGGGCCGCCGAGCCACCCATTACCCCGGACAGCCCGCGCCTGCTGGACCAACCGCTGACCAGCCAGGCCTCCAGAGACAGCATCAAAACCCTCCTCGATCAGCCACCGTTCAAGAACAAGGAAACGGTGACCCGCTATCGATTTGGCGAAGACAAACCCGACACTAAAACACCGGACGACGGAAAAACACCTGAATGGCTGAAGGCACTCGCCAGTCTGCTCGACAGCCAGCGTTTCGGCTTTCTCGCCAACTTGATTGAAGTGCTGCTGTGGAGTGCGGTAATCGGTGGCGTCGGCGTGTTGATCTGGCGTTACCGCGACTGGCTGCTGGCATTCGTCAGCCGTCGGCCAACGTTGAACCGTAAAGCTGCACGCCCGTTGCCACGGCATGCGTTCGGCCTGGACCTGAGCCGCGAAACCCTGCCCGCCGACATTGCCGCCAGCGCCGAAAGCCTCTGGCAAACCAACCCGCGTGCCGCCCTGGGGTTGCTCTATCGCGCCCTGCTCAGCCATTTGTTGCACGACCACAACATAGCGCTGAAACCCGCCGACACCGAAGGCGAGGTGCTGCAACGCGTCGAGCAATTGCAGCAACCGGCCTTGCTCGCCTTCAGCAAAACCCTGACCGGGCACTGGCAGAACATGGCCTACGGGCATCGCTTGCCGCCCGCGCATTTGCAACAGGAACTGTGTGACGGCTGGCGAACATTGTTCGGCCCGGGAACCGCCCGTTGAGCCGGCGGTTGTGGCTTTCGGTCGGTGTGTTCATCACCGTGCTGGTGGGCGCGCTGAGTGTTTATCTGTACCTGAAGGCCACGCCCTATCAGGCAGAAATCGATCACGGCCCCACACCCGAGGCCCAGGCCAATCCCTATCTGGCAGCCGAGCATTTCCTGCGTAAACAGGGCCTGACCGTCGACCATGCCAACAGCCTCGACGTGTTGCCCACCCTCGATCCGCATCAGCACAGTCTGTTGTTGCTCGGCGATCGCTACAACATGACGCCGCGCCAGATTGATCAAGTGATGAACTGGACCCGGGCCGGCGGGCGCCTGTTGTTTGTCGCCCAGTCGCTGTGGGATGAAAAGACCGGCCAGAGCAATGACCTGCTGCTCGATCGCGTGCAGTTGCACCAGTCGCTGAGCAAGGACCTCAAGGACCCGCCGCCGGATCCCCTCGACGACCCCTACCCCAAACTGACAAAGCTGTACCTGGAAGATGAGGACGCCCCTGCCTACGCCAGCTTCGATACCGCGTTCCATCTCGAAGACCCGAAAAACCTCGCACAAGCCTGGGCCAACAGTGGCAAAGCCACGCACATGATGCAGCTCAACCACGGGCTCGGTTCGATCATCGTGGTCACCGATGCCGACCTGTGGAAAACCCCGGCCATCGGCCAACACGACAACGCCTGGCTGCTCTGGTACCTGACCGCCGACACGAGCGTGACCCTGCTGTTCAACACCGATCACGACAGCCTGCTGACCTTGCTGCTGCGCAATTTCCCTCAAGCTTTGGTCGCCCTCGTCGCCCTGATCGGTCTTGCGCTCTGGCATGTCGCGGTGCGCCATGGCCCGCTGCTGGAACCTGCTACAAAAGGTCGCCGGCAACTTCAGGAACACCTGCGTGCCAGCGCCGATTTCATGTTGCGTCGCAACGGCCAGCAGCACCTGCTGCAAGCCCTGCAACAAGACATTCTGCGGCGCGTGAGGCACCGTCATCCCGGTTTCGAACAACTCGGCGTTGCCGAGCAATGGCTGGTGCTCGCGCGCCTGACTGGCCAACCCACTCGCGCCATCAGCCAGGCAATGAGCCCGCGACCGAAACAGCGGCTGTCCAGCGCTGATTTCAGCCGTCAGGTCGCGCACCTGCAAACCTTGAGGAACACGCTATGAGTCAACAGATCGAGCCCGGCAGCGCGACCCACGCCGCCCAGCAACGCCAGCGCGCCAGCCAGTTGGCCCAGGCCGTGCGCAATGAGTTGCAGAAAGCCGTGATCGGCCAGAACAGCGTGATCGACGACGTCCTCACCGCACTGATCGCCGGCGGCCATGTGCTGCTCGAAGGCGTGCCGGGTTTGGGCAAAACCTTGCTGGTGCGCGCCCTCGCCCGCTGCTTCGGCGGTGAGTTCGCGCGCATCCAGTTCACCCCGGACCTGATGCCCAGCGACGTCACCGGGCACGCGGTCTACGACCTGAACACCGAGCAGTTCAAACTGCGCAAAGGCCCGCTGTTCACCAACCTGCTGCTGGCCGACGAGATCAACCGCGCCCCGGCGAAAACCCAGGCCGCGCTGCTCGAAGCCATGCAGGAACGCCAGGTCACCCTCGAAGGCCGCGCCTTGCCCATCGTGCAACCGTTCATGGTGCTCGCCACGCAAAACCCGATCGAACAGGAAGGCACGTATCCACTGCCCGAGGCCGAGCTCGACCGTTTCATGCTCAAGGTGCGCATGGATTACCCCGATGCCGAGCAAGAGCTGGACATGGTCCGTCAGGTCAGCCGATCGACCCGCGCCGACATGCTCGACGTGCAACCGCTGCGCACCGTGCTGCAAGCCAAGGACGTGCTGGCCTTGCAACGCATTGCCAGCGATCTGCCGCTGGACGATCAGGTCCTCGATTACGCCGTGCGCCTGGCCCGCACCACCCGCACCTGGCCAGGCCTGACTCTCGGCGCCGGGCCACGCGCCTCCATTGCGCTGGTACGTTGCGCCCGCGCCCGGGCGCTGCTGCGCGGTGGCGATTTCGTGATTCCCGATGACATCAAAGGCTGCGCGCTGGCGGTGTTGCGTCATCGCGTGCGCATTGCGCCGGAACTCGACATCGAAGGGCTGGACGTCGATCAAGTACTCAAGCAATTGCTCGATCAAGTACCGGCGCCACGGCTGTGAACACAACCCTGCCCAACACAACCCCTGTGGCGAGGGAGCTTGCTCCCGCTCCGGTGCGCAGCGCTGGCAAGCTCTTCGCCTTATCAGAAATGTTGGGGCCGCTTCGCAGCCCAGCGGGAGCAAGCTCCCTCGCCACAAAAAGCTGTTTTGCCACAAAAGGTCTGCGCTGATGAAACCGTCACGCCTGTTGCTGATCTGGCTCGCCATCCTGCTGGCCATCGGCATCGTGCTGGGCGCGTTACGAGCATTGGAATTCGACGTACCGTCGCGCCTGTTGTCGATCAACTGGGGATTGTTGCTGGCGTTGCTGGCCCTGGCCATTCTCGACGCCATTCGCCTCAAGCGTTTGCCCTCACCACGCATTCAGCGACAAATGCCTGGCAGCCTTGCACTCGGTCGATGGAGCGAAGTGCGACTGGAGGTCGAACATGACTTCAGTCACCCTCTGAACATTCAGATTTTCGACCATGTACCGGATGGCCTGAGCTTCGAAAACCTGCCACTGGAGGTCGAACTTCAACCCGGCCAACGAAACCAGGTCGGCTATCGACTGCGCCCACTCAAACGCGGCCACTTCACCTTCGAACACTGCGAAATCAACCTGCCGAGCCCCTTGGGTTTATGGTCCGACAAACGCCTGCTCAACGTGGTCGACAGCACCCGCGTCTACCCCGACTTCGCACGACTCTACGGCGGGGAACTGCTGGCAGTGGATAACTGGCTCAGCCAACTCGGCGTACGCCAGCGCCAACGTCGCGGCCTGGGCCTGGAATTCCATCAACTGCGCGAATTCCGCGAAGGCGACAGCCTGCGCCAGATCGACTGGAAAGCCACCGCCCGCCAACGCACGCCCATCGCCCGCGAGTACCAGGACGAACGCGACCAACAAATCATCTTCATGCTCGATTGCGGCCGCCGGATGCGCAGCCAGGACGGCGAACTCGCCCATTTCGATCAC
Organism: Pseudomonas sp. RT6P73; assembly: GCF_054897715.1. NCBI lineage: Bacteria > Pseudomonadati > Pseudomonadota > Gammaproteobacteria > Pseudomonadales > Pseudomonadaceae > Pseudomonas > Pseudomonas sp. RT6P73. The sequence continues at coordinate 4,414,650 of NZ_JBUBUV010000002.1, forward strand.
GCACTCAATGCCTGCCTGTTGCTCAGCTACATCGCCCTGCGCCAGGGCGATGCCGTGGGCCTGAGCACCTTCGCCAGCGACCGACCGCACTACCTCGCCCCGGTCAAAGGCACGGGCCAGCTCAACGTATTGCTCAACACCGTCTACGACCTCGACAGCACCCAACGCCCCGCCGATTATCAGGCCGCCGCCACGCAACTCCTGGCCCGACAAAAACGCCGGGCGCTGGTGGTGCTGGTCACCAACCTGCGCGATGAAGACGACGAAGAACTGCTGACCGCTGTCAAACGCCTGAGCAAACTGCATCGGGTATTGGTAGCGAGCCTGCGCGAAGACTTGCTCGACAATTTGCGGCACGCGCCGGTACAAACCTTGCCGGAGGCGCTGGCTTATTGCGGGACGGTGGATTACTTGAATGACCGGGCGCAGCTCCATGAGCGGTTGAGTGCTCATGGAGTGCCGGTGGTGGATGCCCGGCCCTCAGTGTTGGGGGCCGAGTTGGTGACGCGGTACATGAGCTGGAAGAAAGCCGGCGTCTTCTGACCTTGATCAGGCAAGCGCCCGCTTCAGCCAGGGACTTGCACCTCTATGGCGTTTTCGGGATGCCTCTCAGGCGTCATCGATCCCAACGAAATCGGATGGACCGGTGAATGGTTGAGTAAACGGGAGGCCTCGAGCTGGAATTCACAAGCCCCTCCGATGGTGCCGCGGCCCTGCCAAGTCAGACCGTCTGCTGTTAATTTTCGTGAAACGCCCAGTGCAGGCGTCACCGTAAATCCCAACTCACGGGCCGAAGAGTAGCCTTTCAGTCCAAGACAGATAGCACGGTCGATCAAAGCGCTCTGCGCATTGGGGACCGATAACTTTATGGTGAAGGTCTGCCCGACCCGGGGAAACAGGGGGTGCCCGCCCCAGCTCCTTGGCTCGCTGCCCGCCAGTTCAATCTGCGCATCGTCCCAGACACCTGCAGCAAGCGCTGTTAAATGGAAGGTATGGGAGGGAGCCTCGCCATTGTTTTCGATGTCCAGTGTAGCGGTCACTGCAACGGCCCCAGGCTGATCGGCTGTATAGGAAAAACGCGCCTTGCCATGGCTGTCCGTCAGCACCCGCGTTTGCGCTTCCCCGGCAGTGAAGATCACGGCCACATCCGACGCAGCCAATCGAGGGTTGGAGCCAGACAAGTAAGCCCTGAGTTCAAGCCAGACGCTTTGACCTGCCTCCGGGTCTACACTTGCTTCGCGCACGTCGCCAATCACAATACCGCCAAGTTTTGAATCCTTGTCGTCAAGCATGATTAATCCCTCTTGCATCAGCGTTGTTAAAAGACGAAACCTTTGGTGAATCAGAGGGGGCGGGCTACAGCGGCCAGCACCTTGATGTGGAAGGTGTGAGACAGATCTGCGCCATCGTATGGACTTGACGCCGTGGTCTTCACCACTACATTGCCCGGTTGAGTGGCTGTAAAGGCGAAGCTTGCCCAACCGGTCGCGCCCGTTCGCACCACCTCTGGAATGCCCCCGTGCTCGAAGCTCACGGCAAGACTTTGAACGGCCAGCTTGGTGTAATAGGACTTGACCTGGAGCTCCAAAAAGACGGTTTGGCCCACCTCAGGATCAAAACTGGCCTCACGTATGCCTGCAATCTCAACTCGGTTATGTCCCAACAACACGGGCAGCGGAGGATAAATCAACGCTACCTGAGCGAAGTCCAGTGAGAGACCCGACTGCCCAGATTCATTGCCGAGATAGGCATCCAGCGCCCATTCCAGGCCCACGGAACCTAGCGCTCGCTCTTCCCCTTCCGCTGGGTCCAGCGTCAGATCCAGTACAGTGCCTGACGGATCATTCCATTTCGCGGCTGCCATCAGTGAAATCAGCGGGCTGGCAGGTTTTGGGACAAACTTTAACCTGTGATAAGCGCCCAGGCAGGGATAGAGCGTGCTCTCAGGTTCCAACGTGCGCCCATCAAAAGTGAGTTCTCCCTCCCCCTCGAGCGTTGATGAAAGAAGCAGCCCCGGCAGCTCATAATTCGGGAGCTGGTCATGAAGCACACGCAGTTGAAAACGGGCGCTGACCTCGGAAGTTGAATGAACGCGCCAGACCAGCCCGTCTTCGGTTAATTTCCTCCTGTCTGCCATCGGAGGGTCAACATGAAAAGCGAGATCCTCCTCCCTGTCACCCACCAGTTCCAGCGAGATTTCCTGATCCACCAGCGCCTCGCCAATCGGCATGATCAGCAGTGCTACCGGAGCTTTGTCGCGAATACAGACAAGTCCGGTATCTCCGGAAGGCTTGCCAGCCAATGTCACCGTGGCCAATGCGCTCCAGGGCTCTTCCCCAAGCACTGTGCCCGTGAAGGTATGTTTGACTTCCCTGCAGTCGTAAAAGCTCACCGCTTCAGCTTCTATCGCGAAAGGGCCTTCCTTGCGAGGCTCAAACGGACGTTCACACCAGCCTTCAGCCCCCGTCTGCAAGGTCTCTGTATCCGTCCCTTGAGTCCACTTGACATCGACCTCCGACACACCGCCCACACCAGGTACCGTCGACACGATCTGAATGGCCAACTGAATGGAAGGGCCTCCCACCACCGGGAATCTCGTGGACTCCCTCGTCGCCTCGACGGCCAACTTGTTATGCGCCAGTTTCAGCGTCTGGAAAGGAGACGCCTCTAACAGTTTCGAACAACTGACACGGAACCTGAATTCGCTGTTTCTTCTGTTTTCACACGACATGCTCCACGTCAGGCCCGGCTCACGAATGATGTTCCATGTGTCGAGCTCAGGGGTGAACTCCACACCGAGCCCGCCGGGCGTGTCGTTCCCCGACCATTCCAGCTTCAGCTCGGTCCCGACCAATGCGTCAATGTTGTCGAACGCTAACTTCACCGCATGCGTATCACCACGGCAGGGATAGGCGTCTTTGCTTCCCCAGATAAACGGAGTCAGTGAATCCAGTGAAAACTTAGTTGTGAGCCACGGATCGTCCTGCAGGGCGACCCCCTGGAAAGCATACTTGCCCCCTTGATAATGGCTGTCGACGGAAGCAACAATTTCATACCCGCCCTCTACATCCGGGGTGTAGGTGTAAGTGGCTTCTCCATTCGCGTCCGAAGGCACTTTGAGCAACACGATATCGTCTTCGGGTCTGGAGCCCAAGAGCGTCCAGGTGACCTCACGATTGGCCATGGCTCTTCGTGTGTAATGGGATTCCACCCGCACGCGCAGCTCCACACTTTGGTTGAGGCCGATCACTGGGTAGTAAGTGGGCTCCTGCAGCAGGACGACATCAAGCTTGAAATGCCCCGAGACAGCGTTCAGCAGATAAGTGTCGGCGGTGTACTGACTGCGAACCATCAAGTTATGGTGGATCTGTGTATCTTCATCAACCGGGGCGCAGCCGATTTGCCATGGCGCATCGATGCTTTGTTCCTGCCCCCAGGAGGGCTGAGCCTGAAGCATGTCCTTAGGATCAACTACCTCATTTTCCACCAGCCAACTTGCCGCGGTGCCCCGCCAAACGCTGCCAGTCGCCAGTTGTAATGTGACGCTATGGGCGTACTGCGCGCCAAAGCACAGGCGAATCTGCTCATCGGGAGCTAATACCTTTTGGTCAATGGTCACGCTATCCAGCGTCAAAGGCTCCAGCAACAACTCCAGGCGCACGAAGGCAACTCGCAGTCCACGTGGCGAGCCTATATCGTCGTTCTTCGGAGTGATGAATTCGAACGTGACGGTACTTTCCTGAGGGTCCAGCGCGATCATCTCCTCGAACGCTCTGAACTCCGGGTCTGCCAGTGGCGCATCGGGATCGGGCTCCTGATCTGTTTCGACCTTGAGCGAAGGCAAAAGGGGATAATCGAGCTCCCCACCGAGACCGGGAGTAATCCGCACGGTACATTCGGCCCCGTAAATCGCCTCGTAGAGGAAGAACACCTTATAGTCGGCACGGCCGAGCGTCGGGCGCGGCAACAAGGCCAACTCGACTTCCTGCTTGGCGGTACCTTTATTGACGGCGTACAAAAATCCGATCGTCTGGCCCTCCCACCTTCCCGTCTGCCGAGTGACCTTCAGCCTGTCATTTATGACCCAACCTTGCAGGCTGTTGGTGAAATCGCCATTGACGAAAAAATTATGCCTGGCCTTAACATTCTCCTTTTTCATGGTTGCGATTTCCCTTCGGGCGTTGCCTTGCCGGCCATTACACGCATGCCGGTGTCAGATTCAAGCGTTTCCTCAACTTTTGTGCCGAACTCCCGTCCGCCATCTTTGGCTTGATACTCCACCGTCATGATGACGTCCGTCATCGATCTCAGAAAATCTTTTTGCGTACTACTTTTCTCAGCCCTGGGGAACGTCAAGACATACCTGGCATGGGCGCCAGTCCCTTCAAAAGACCTGTAGCGGCCATCATCGGCGTTGTCGGGAGCACCCTCGTCGAACAGTCCACTGGACAGTGCGACTTGCTGATAAGGACGCAGGTTCTGCACCAACGTATTTCCCGCTGGAGGGGTGGACGTACCCTCACTGTGCAGGTATTTGACGGCGTCAATATCAGGTTCAAGAATTGTCGCGCTACTGATCTGAACCAGTACGGCACACATATTCTGGTACGGGCCCAGCAGGCCGGGAAATGTCAAAGACAAGCGCTTGACCTGGCGGCAGTAGTGACCCGGGTAATCCAGATTGAACAGTTTTTCGTTGAGGTTGAATGTCAGCGTTCCATCAGCGATGAAGTCATCCCAATCCGCCTCGGTCGACAGGTTTTTAAGTGAAATCGTCTTGACCAATTGCAACCTGTGCTCATCGCGCTTGATCCGGGCGGTCGCCATCTTCAGCAGATCCAGCTTCAACGAGAAGCCGGCAGTGAACCCATGACAGGAATCCCGCCAGACATCGGGGCGGATAAACCGGGGGTTGTAATCGGCCATTTCATAGTGCCAACAGGTTTCAGCCATCAGGCACAGGCCCACGGCCAAATCGTAAAGCTGGTAGATCAAGGTCTTGACTTGCCCGACGACCCAGTTACTCAATTCCAGGCCGGTGCTGCGATTTTTGTAGAACGCGTACACCTCCCTGGCCTGGGCGTTGGCCATTTGCGTCTGCTGCAAGCTGGCAAGGGCGGCGCTGACCGCATGTTCCTGGGCCCGGAGTTGCTCACGCACCACACTAACCTCAGCGATCGACTGGTCGAGAGCAAACTCCCATTCCTGTTGCCGCCGCCGATGCTGCACGTTGACATCGTCTTCCGCGGCTTGAAGCCTCAGGAGGTCTGCTCCTATCAGAATGATTTCAGCCAATGCACTCGTGGGGCCACTGACATCCCCACCGCCATTGGCCATCCCGAAGACTTTGGGAAATGTTCTCAGTACCCCGCTCAACGACCGAAATACGCTGGCCCCCATGGCTATATGTCCAGCCGTCCGGTTTTTCTCCTGAACGGAGCGCTCAGCGTCCCAGACCCTTTCGGTAGACAGTCTTTTATAATGCTGCGCTCTGGCATCGAGCATGCTCTCGCTTTGCCTCAACGACGCCGCCAACGCCTCGTGCTGGGCAATTGTCGCTTCATGTATCGCCTTGGCGTATTCCTCAAGCTCGATCACATGACCTTGCATCAACTCTTCCAGCGTCCCCTGATCGCGCTTTTCCAGCCAGGATCTGAGCTGGTCCTCTTGCTGTATCAGGAATTCAACGCACTGCAACGCAAGGTTGTAAACGGTTTGCCATTTATACGGCACCACCTGCACCTGCCCACCCGGATTGCGCGGCAAGCCGGAGTTTGCATTGGCTTGCGCGAGCAACAGATCCTTCGGATCCATGGGCAGAGCGAAATCCCTGATGTTCAGAGGTTGACCATCGATCGATCGATTGTTACGCAAGTTGGTCAACCGCGAATTGAGCAGGGTCCGCATCGCTTTGGGTTTTGGGTTGATCCCGGGAAGGAACACGTCCGCCCCCAGCAAACCGAAACGCGGTGTCGTTTTCATGCTGGTGGGCACCTCGGCAAGGCTGACCCGGAAGTTTGCTTCAAAATCCTTGAGCTGATCGCGCCCGCGAATCTGCGCCATCAACTCCTCTAGTGTCATGGGCTTCCAGATACTGACGGTGCGAGCATCCGGCTCACTGCCCATCAGCGACAATGCCCTGCTGTAATTCAGCTTGGCCGCCACCATGCTGTCGTAATCCAGATGCCGATACAGAGCGTCCCCCCAGGAGATCAGGTTCTGCACATAACGCATGAAGATGGCCATCTTGAAGTGAATCGGCGCGGAATAACCGATCTTGTCGGGGTCATTCGGGCCATCGTTTTCATACGCTGGATCGATGTCATTTTGAAGGGGGCGGCAACGCCAGTAGGCGGGTGCCGGGATTTCATTCGGGGCTTGATTTACAACAGCCGTGATCTCGCGTGCCAACGGGTTAAAGATGTATTCGAACCAGTCTTGCGCTTCACGGTGACGCCCCTCCTCCATCAGGCGTGAGCCCACCAGATCGGGCAAGTGGAAAAACAGTTCCCAGAAATACCGCCCGTTGCACCCGTCGAACGGACCATTTTTCTCGATCGTCTCGTCCGGCCCGAGAGGCTCCTCGATATGCTGGGTCACCCAGGCCAGCAACGCGTCAACCGAGATGGCGGCGCGACTGATAAGCACGGCGCCGAAAAGGGTGTTCAACCGTACAAATTTGAGCGCCTGGGTCGCGTTGTTGAAAATCAGGAATTGCGCGCCCTTGAGGTTGTTTTTGTCGATGGAAGGCGTCGTGTATAAACGAGGGCTTTCGTGAAGGCTCACGGCGAATGTATTGCGCCCATAACTGGACGGTGTGCTTTCCTCACCAAATGTAAATTTAATAGGCTCGTGGATGGGAAAGCTTTTTCTGTCGAACGATGCAATCGACCGGGTGTAGGTACGCCATGGGGTTGCAAATGTACCGTCCAGAGGGCCGGTCGATCTCCAGTCTTCTACATCTGTCGGATCTCGAGTCGTTAATTTGAGCGAGAAGTTGACGGTGGCGTACTGGATTCGTGGCACCACCACATTTTGCTCATTGAGTACTGCATCACCCAACGTGGTGACCGACAAACCGGCGCCCGCCAGAATTTCGTCATGGTTTTTTCCAAGCAGATACTTTAACGATACGTCGTTCAGCGTGACGACAGCGGTTGCCACCCAGACCCCGGCACCGACAGACGTTTCCTCGAAATCGTCCGCAGTAAATGAATGGATCGTTTCCTTGATCAGCCCCTCTTTGCGTTCCAGTTTATAAACCTGCACCGGTTTATCTTGCGCAGTGAACGTAATCTTGAGCTGCCTCTCGCCGGCCTCGACGATCCTGATATCAACGGATTGATCGGCTGCCAGCGCGTTCCAGCTGATAAACAAACGCTCCAGAACACGGCCGGTTTCCTCCACGGCATCGCAGCGCCCCCGTACCCTGAGCACCTCACGGTGATTATTATTCGGGCCGATTTCGCGGGTATGGATGACGTCCAGCACTAGATGTGCGTTTAGTGAGCCTGTTTTCTGCGGGCTGATTTCAATGGTGACTTTCGAGTAATCCTCAGGTACCACCTTTTGCTGCAGGCTCTGCGGATTCCTGAAGCGCGCAAACGTCATTTCCAGCAATGTCGCGGTCGCATTGACTTCATTCACTTCGCGAAGCAAGGCATCGCGGATCTCATGAATCTCTATTTCATGGTACGAAGGAGTGGAGTCAAGGGAGTGACGGTTGGTATAGCAAACGGCCAACAGATCATCACGCGGGTCACCGTCACCCAGCGACGAGACCGTCAGCCGGCCATTGGAAACATCGTGCTCGCAGTCACGCTGATACAGTGAAACAGGGGCCGACCATTGACCGTTCAGTGAACTGAAGGACACTTTGAGCTCTAACCTCCAAGGGCTCTGCACTACGCCGTTTGAATCAATTTGCCGTTCACGCCATTCACACCAGACGATGGTGAGGCGCCCCCCCCAATAAACAGGGCGGATATCGATCACTTTGTCGGTGATAGCCAAATCGATTTTTTGCCATTCTTTCCAGGCCAAGGGGTTGATCCTTGGGCTGTTGTTGTCCAGCTCGACTTTCACCGTGCGCCAATAATAGGCACCGGGCGATGTTCGCTCCTTCCCGAGCAGACAGTAAACCGCATCCTGCATGTTCGCGCCGTCGATGTAGGCGCTGATCACATCAAGATCACAGATACTCTGGAAGGCCTGGACAAACTCCATCAAACCCTTCTGCACCGAATCGGTTGTCAGGCGCATGTGCTGCAGGCTGTTTTCCAGCGTCCGGAACAGGTCGGTTTTATTCAGGCGAAGTGAAGGCTCAATGTAATTGGCCGCCATGTCTTGAAGAATGACGTTCGCGGACCAAGTGCTGTAGTGACTCAGAATCTGGTACCAGTACTCGAGGTCCTCTTCGTCAAAATAGGCTTCTTCGTACCCCGGTTCCATGCCGCTGTAGACCGACTGGATATGTTGCTGCAGACAGCGCACGTTGGTGGAAAGCCAGGTCGCCTGCAATTCAGCGCTGTCCTGGGTGTCCATCATCAGGTACTCCCACAGTTCATCAAGGGTGTGCAGCGTAATTGCGCCCTCCCAGAGTGCCTGCCCCAGATACGCCTCCACCATCGCCGCGGTGTAACCTTGCGTCAGTTCATTGATTTCGAGATTTTCCATGGGTGTCCTTTCCTGTCGCTGCGTGATGACCCCACCTGCCAACACACGGTGTGGGCAGGTGGTGTGCAGACAATCAATCCGTCATGAAGACGCTGGCCGTCGAGTGGGGAGGCGCTTGAGCAATTCACCCCTGAACACCAGGGCCTGACTCAGCCGGTCACAGACCAGGCTCAATTCGAAAAGGCCGTTTCTGATGTCACCGGTGGCGATGTTCAGGATGAAAGGCGCGTTCGGTTCGAAGGTAAAGCGCGTGGCCAGAGGCGGGTTGAAAACCATCCCCAGCGCCTGAGTGGTATAAACGGAACCCCAGCCCACTGCGCCTTTGCTGCCCACCAGACCGGTCTCGAGGGGCGTTATTTCAAGGCTGTAGTTGCCATTTCTGAGCAAGGTGAGCTTGTCTATAGCAGGATCAAATGTTGCTCGATGGCTGCCGGATACAAACTCGATTTTCCAGCCAATGGCGGGAATGGCCTTCACTGTGAAGGCTTCGAGCTCAGCCGGATGGAGTTCCAACTGAGCGGTTACCTTGAACTCGCCAGCGATACTTGCGTTGAACGGGTACGCCGACCGACCTTGCGCGTCCGTTGCAATGGTTACACTTTCGCGTGCAGTGAAGTCTGGTTGCGGGACGCATTTCCACGTGACCGGATAATTGGGTACCGGCGACGACGTCGGAGCTATCGTTGCCCTCACATCTACCCAGAACCAGATCGGCTTCGGGTCACCAACAATCGGATACTTGAAGTCAGCCGAATGGTTCTGGATCATGGCACTATTCTGCACCCGCACCTGCGCCTGCACCTGCTCGATAACAAGGTCGTTGCCCAGCTGCGCGTAGATCGTCAGATAGCCGATTGACAATGGGGTTACAGAAAAACTGGAAAACCCGTTTTGATCACTGGGTTGTTCGGTTTTTGCCTCATCGACACTCGTCCACCAGATCACCGACTCTTCTGCGACGGGACTGCCATCAAGTCCGACCACCTTGCAGCGCATTGTCAACAATTGACCGACCATGGCCACCGTTACAGCCTCGGGCTTATCGAGAATTCGCGGCTTGTCGGCAAATTTGATGCTGCCGTTGAAATCAATGCTGGTGCCACTTTCTACGTCAAGTACGGAAATGGTAGCCTCGCCCGGGCTCAGGCTGGATATCCACACGCGGGTAATGCCGTCTCTGTCCGTTCGCGGGTCTGCAGGCCGGATTTCGCCATGAGTCGTGGACCAGGCAACCTGTCGGTGCATGCCCTTGTTCCCATATAGATCCCGTAGTTCAGCCCAAGCCTCTTGCACCGACAGGTGACCTGCCAGCAGCGAGTGTTCAGGCAGTGGCGACACCAGCTCCGAAGAGAAATACAGGGTCGCTTCATCACAGCCAATCAGTACCGAGGGGGCGTAAATCGGCTCGTGCAGTGGCAGATAGTATGAAACATGAGCAGTGCCAACCGACCACCCTGCCTGTAATAGCGCCCAGGTCCGCCCCTGATCATCGGTTTTGGTTTCAGGATTGAGGATGGCCCCCAGGTCGGTCTTCCAGTAAACGACGACCCCCTTGAGCGGATTACCGTAAAAGTCCAGCAGAATGAGCTCGAACTCCGCGACTTCCTGGGACACCCTCGCGATCAGTTTCGGGCTGTCAACCACACAACGGGTGGTGATGCTCTGACCCACTTCAGCCGAATCTGGCGGGGTGGTCAAGTTGGTGAATCGAGCCAGGCTATCCAGAGCATTTTTTGCGGCGCCGGCGTATTCCGGCTCCTGATCCAGAGACTTCAGTTTGCCCAACCCAAACGCAGCGGTCGTGTCCATCCCTTTCTTGGCGAGTTCCAGGGTTCGGCTCAACAAATCAAGGTGTTCCAGTGTGCACAAAATCGGCCAGCCACGACGGTCACCGTCCTCGCTTACCTGGCTGATGTGTTCGGCGCAGGTCAACACATGCTTGATCCCGCAGCCAAAAAAAGCGGCCAGCTTGCTGGCGGCGGCATCACGAATCAGCTGCAACGCGTCGGGACTCAAGTCGTCGGGCAACAGGTTGACCTGACGCAGGTAGTCGAGCATTTTTTCTTCGGGCTGCCGGGCCTCGGTAATCATTCGACGGTAAAACGCCAGGTAGTACACCGACTGGATCGAAATCTCGTAGGGGCTCTCGAGACTGAACCATTGATACTGTTCATCCGTCAGGAGTGTCTGGAGCATTTGCGGCGTCAAGCCCAGTTTGTCGGCAATCCGGCCGCGTCGCTCCAGCTCTGCCAACATGTTCAAGAACTCGTCAGGCTCCCGGAGAACCTGCCGTGCCAGTGACGGTTGATCTGGCGACAACGACAGGGCCTTGTCCAGAAAGTCATACGGATGCCCCTCAGCCCAGGACAGCACCTGCGCCGTCAGCAATGAATCCAGTTTCAGGTAAACCGAAAGGCCTTCTTCTACCACCACTCGCTGTTCGTCCCGGCATCGAAGCACAATCACGCTGATGATGCTCTGCAGGCGCTCGCGTTCAGTGTCACCCGCGTTGCTCCCAAGGACCTCGCACACGACTCTCTCGATTTCTACACGGATATACTCCAGATACTGCGTTTCGGTCTGGTCATGACGCCCGATCACCACCCCGTGGTGGCCCACCAGTCTGTTCAAGCGCTGCATCCAGTCGATGAGCACCTGGCTGCTGTCACGCAACGGTGCGCCTTCCTCAAGCAGTGTGGCTTGCAGCACCAACACCGGCAGTACCTGACTGCGCAATTTGCGCAAGAACTGCTCCTGAGCCTCGGACCACACGGCAGGAACATAGACGGGGTTCACGTTTTCCACTGTCCACAGGACTGACAAGCCGTACTCTTTCAACCAGTCCGAACACGTCATCAATGCGTGTATCGCACTCAAGGCATCCGCGCCATCGCCCGCCCCATGACTGGACACCGCAGGCTCTCCAGCCAACTGCCCTACAAGGCCTTCGCCATTGCTCAGTGTCTGCAGCAGCGCTGTCGATTCGATGGCTGTCAGTTTGAGCAACCGTGCCAGCCACACTAACCGCCAGAAACTGGAAAAAATTGCCTGGCTGCGTTTCAAGTGGGTCTTGAGGCCATAGGCCCTGGCGATCACCATCGCCAGGAAGCGGTAGGTCTCGAAGTTGATTTCCAGAGCGCTGCAAATCTGATGCACCGTCTCTTCGTCGGCTTTGGTCAGCGGTACGATCGCAAACTCTTTGTCATCGATGCGCAACGGCTCGCCATACATTGTGTGCCGGTTGTAGACGCGGTCGAAGTGCGACAGTTGGCCATCTCGACCGTACACCGACAGCACATTGATGAGCGCGGCGAACTGTTCGGCCTTGCAGCCGTACAGGCTGTTCAACATCTTGAACAACCCCAGGCAGCGCAGGGTATTCGTCCTGATCCACAGTGAGCCCTCCCCCGTTCCACGGTATTCGGCCTGTGTCGCGGCATCAATCAATTCATCGGTTTCATCGCTTTGTAATTGCAGCATGCGGTCCAGACGACACTTGCGGTTGAGGCGATCAACGCGGTGCTGCAGCTGCGATGATTCAGAGTCATCTTCCCCAATATTGTGCAAGCGCATCTGGCCCGAGATGCCGGTTCTTTGCAACTCGATCGCAGGCCCTTCCCCGCCATGGACATACCTGGCCCCCGACAGGACGCCCGTCGCAGGAACATCCGGGTTACCAATGGCGGGCGCGTTGGCAGAGAGCTTGGGGGTAAAGGTACCAAGCCCCAGTAATGATTCGACCCCGCGCTGGTCAAGGCGTGTTACTTCAGCGAAGATCCAAAGCATCCGCAGACTGGCCAGCGCCACTCCCAGCTGGCCGAAATTGTCTCGATAAAAGTCTTCGGCGGATTTTTTTGGATCCGGATCGACCAACCGGGTCAGAGGATCCACCCTGCGCAGGCACGCCTTGGCCTGCTCGGCAGTCGACGGGAAGTAGGGAGACTCCAGGAGCAGCCGTAGCTGAAGCGGCCCGAGACCGATGCTCGATTGAAAGGCAACATTCGAGCGATCCCCAACGGCGCCCGGATTCTTGAAATAAGGATAACTGCGGTCAACAAGGCGAATCACTTCCCCCAATGACCTGTCTTTCAGGACAGCCTGGATGACATGGCTGATACTTGCAAAATCATGATCGTAGGGCAGGCCATTGTTATAACGGAGGGTGCGAAGGTAGGCCTTGACGTCCGTTATATTCAGCTTGGCCTTGATCTGCGCTTCGAGCACCGCGTTAACCATCGCCAGCCTGGACTGCTCCTGGTTGACCGCCATGTGGTCGATGAGCATCTTGGGCACATCCGGGCGACGCGTCTGCAACGGTATTGCCTCGCTGCTGCCTTGCGGCACAATCTTGTCTCGCACCCACTCCGCCAGGGCCACCATATAGGCGGTGGTCGACGCGCGGTTTTCATTACTGCCTACCGGGGCGCTGCCGTCGGTATTGGGGTTGAACAGGTTCTTGAACGTGGGCAACGGCACCAGTGCTTTTTCATCGCCTGACGATGGCGCTGCGCGCAAACCCTGCTCGCGATAAACCCTGGCCATGTAGTTCGCCAACGCCCTGCCACGTGCCAGCAACGTTTGGGCTTCTTCCCGACTCAAGCCGAGCGCCTGCAACTCATCACGTCCCAGTTTGATCAATTCAAACACGCTGGTATTTTGCGCTATGTGTTCGTTCAGACGAGTGAACACGCCAAGGCGTTGTTCGCCCAGCACAGTCTTGACCAACTGATGAATCGGGAGGCCGTCACTTGGTAGGTTGTCAAATGCAGTCATTGCGCTATTCCTCGTCAGACAAAACGAACGCTGAACCTGGTCAGCGAGTTTGCCCTGATGATCGTCCAGCTGATTTAGCGCTGACTGCGCGAGAAGGTCTACTGTCAGATCTGACAGGTTTTATGACCGCCCGTCGGAATTGGCGAAGTATGAATGGCGTAGGAATAAACAAAAAAATGGCCCTCACAGGGAGGGCCAGTATTAATACGCCGTGGTGTTAGCCGGCATTGATTACCTTCAATTCAAGAGCGGTCATCCACCGGGCTCGCATCTGGTCCTTTGTGCCTTCCCCCGTGAGCTGGAAATTTCCCACCGGCAGCCCTTGAAGCACAATCAGCCACTTACCTTGTGCATCGGCAACACCCTGGCCCCATGTGACGTTCGGATTTCCCCCTCGAACCAGCCGGACAGTCGTGCCCGGCAATGCCGTGCCTTCTATCACCCCATAAGGTGATATATGCGCGCCTGTAGCCGGACTGGCGATTACTGGTAACTCGAGTTTTTCGGCGACCGTGAAATGCACTCGAGCCGTCAGGGGCGACGGACTGCCGTCCATGCTTTGTTTAGCATCGATGGAGTACTGACCTACCGGCAGCACAAATTCGGTGCGAACGCTCCAATTACCTTGTGCATTCACCCTCGTGGTGAGTTCTTTCTCGTTGGGGCCAAATATATACACGCTCACCTCAGCACCAGGAATGCCTCTCCCGGAGAACACTGGCTGCTGTTCGAGTTGTTGCAATGGATCGTCTATCGGCGTGTCGATGATCGGTACTTCGAGTCTAGAGGGAACCTGAATCACATTGAACATACGATCGGGCGTTAACCACTTCGAAATCACACCATCGCGGGTTTGATGCACCGAACACTCGAAGTTGTCCCCTACCGCCAATTCGATCAGCGACCGCACTGCCCATGCACCTTGTCGATCGATCCATGCACGGCCCAATATAGTGTTGACTTCACCTTTCTTGTAGATGATGACTTCAGCCCCCGGCACGCCGCGCCCTTCGAACATCGGCCATCGCCCGACCTCTTGCCCCATGAGCGGAAAGGTCACTGTCGGCGCTTCAAAGGCGTTAGGCATTCGCTCCACCATAAAGCGTCCGCTCTCGCCCCACTCGGAAAGGGTACCCTCCAGGGTTTGGCGTATGACCACCCAAGCTGCGCCTTCGGTCAGGTCTTTGTTTCCCCGCACGGACCATCGCCCATTTTCATCAGCCACCGTGGGTTCGGCCAGCAGGCTGTCGGCGTCAAACCATAAGGCCACGGTGATCGTCGCGCCGGGTTCTGCCAGCCCACTGTACAGAGGTCTGACGCCGGTCCAGTCGCCAGGCTGCGGTTCGATGATTCGAGGGGGTGGTTTGAGCAGGGCAGAAAGAAGAGCAATGGAATCCTTGGAATCCAGCCCCGCCCCCGCCCGCGCCATGGCAGTGATAGCGTCACCGTCAACCATGTTATGCCTGACAGAGGCTGACCAGGTGCCCTCGTCCGTAACCTCCACGGTAGCCAAGTGTGCAAGATGAGTACGCCTGTGGACAAGGATGTCGTCGCCCGCAAAACCGAAACCGCTAATACTCAGCATGGCGCCTACGGGGCCGCCCTCTCGGGGGGTATCGATCTTCGGCACATGCGGTACCACGGTCACGACACGCTCGGTCTTGGCACTGGAAGAGCCCCTGTAGCGAACAGAAACTTCCAGTGTCAGCGGGCCGGCCGGCAGGGAAACCTTTGCATCCCAGTCGCCACCCGGATTCACCGGAATATTTTTCATGAACGGCTCGCTTTGACCTTTGATCCACAGCTCTACCGTGCTGCCCTCCAGCGCCTTGCCCGAAAACTGCGACGTGCGCTCCGGTCTCCCGTTGTGTAGAGGCACCAACAGGTTGGGGGCGCGTAATTGAATGTTCACCGTCACCGCCGCGGTCGCATCGGATTTATTAGGGCTGTTCTGAGTTTCAAACTGAACGGCATAAATGAGTAACTTCTCCAACGGTTGTTCAGGCAACTTCACCTTCCAATTGCCATCCTGGTCCACTGGCCCGCGCCCCAATTCAACATCATTGCCAGCCAAACGAATAACCACCCAACAGTGTTTATAACCTTTGCCAGTAATGGTTGGAATGGGATCGTACACCCCGTCATCGGGCACGGTGATCACCGGTATCGGCGTTTTTGCCGTAAACATTAGAGTGACCGCATCGGATGTCTGCCCCCCAAATTCCGCTTTTACTGTCATGGTGTAAGTGCCTGGGGGCAGTTCTTGTTTAGCAGGAACATTAAACGTGCCTAAGGTCGTCGCTATAGTATCGAAGGGAAGTATTCCGGGGATGGAAAAGGTGACTTTGGATCCTTTATAGGCGCTGCCGATAAATTGCGGAGTCTGCCCGACGATGGCACCGGGTTCGGGCTTTTCCAGTATGGGTGGCGGTGAGCGCACAACCACTGAAGACAAGGCTACAGGATCGGAATATTGAGAGTTCACCCATTGCCGGGCGTGCAGTGTTTGATAACTACCGGGCGGCAGAGTTACAGTCTCCGCCCAGTCACGTGTTGGCGACACGGTGACCTTCCGCAGCGCGTCCGCTTCCGTCACTCCTCTGTTCTTGAAAATGACGACCTGAACTGTGTAAGTGCTCCACTGATGGCCTGTTCCGGTAAAAGTTACATCCAGGCCGCTGACAGTGGGAGTCCGGACACTCGGCTTGGGGGTGGGGATATTGACTGAAATGGGAGCGACCCAATCGGTGCTGAAAATACGCCCAGAGCCACCATTGGAGACGCTTTGTCGACCGGTAAAACTGGAATTACCGGGCACAGCACTGTCCGGGATCGCCACACGCCAAATGCCGGAATTGACCGTTGCATCAAGGAAGGGAACGTTATTGCCGTGAAAATGAACGTCCATTAGGGCATCTTTATACCCGGTGCCGTGCAGCTCTACACGATCCCCGA
Organism: Pseudomonas sp. RT6P73; assembly: GCF_054897715.1. NCBI lineage: Bacteria > Pseudomonadati > Pseudomonadota > Gammaproteobacteria > Pseudomonadales > Pseudomonadaceae > Pseudomonas > Pseudomonas sp. RT6P73. The sequence goes on from NZ_JBUBUV010000002.1 coordinate 4,431,054, forward strand.
CGAGCTGGAATTTGAGAGTAGGCTGTGGCGGCTTGACATAAACAACACTCCGTGCGGCACGTTCGGATTCCACTCCGCCGTAGAGCTGTACCGCTGTAAGCACATTGGGACCAGGTTTCGAAAACTGAACGTCCGCAAACCATCTGCCATTTACAACCCACCCAGCGCCAATCCGTCCTTCCAAAAGGTCGTAGTATACATCTACGCTATGCCCAGAAATATCGGTATGCCCCGCCCCCTCGATGCGGGCGTTCATTTCTGTCTCTACCGACTTGGGATCGATAGTCGGAGGGGCCAGGAAAAATACTCTCACTTGCGTCCAGGCAGCATTGTCTGAATTGACGTGCCGCACATTTAGAACTTGCGAACCTCCTTTAGGGTATTGAGCATTGGCATTAAACGTTATTCCCCAAGCACCGCTGGTGGTTGCATTGACTCTGCCAAACTGAACTGTCCTGCCTTCATTCATGACTTGAATGGGTTGACCATCTGCTCCCCAAGTACCGCTAACTGGCACTTGCGAGCTAAGCTTTACAACTCCGTTATTTGCGGGAGTATCGACTTTTGGGTAGGTGAGGTAGAGAAATTCACGCCCGATAGAATACCGGGGGGAATAGCCGGGGACGCTTTGCTCAGCATGCATGGTGTACTTCCCTGGGTTTACCCACGAACGCAGAGGGGTCGACCATCTATTACCAGAAGACGTAAAATTGTCGCTGAAGGTATGAGTGCCGTGCGGCGTAATAAGTCTGAGTGTAGTGGCATCGCCACCCGATCCTGTAATGGTATTGGTAAAGACTGATAGGTCATCGATATCGGGCAAATCACTCATGAAAATGTGATAGTTTTTGCGAAACTCTCCACCCATTATCTGTTTTGCAATCAGTTCAAAATACCCCGTCCTCCCATTATATCCAGGAAAATTATAAGCAAAGGCGGTTGAGCCAGGACCGGTCATAAGGTGTTCTAACACTACAGAGGAACTCACCCCTCCCGCATAATATTTAATACTAACGGAATACAAACCAGTATTATTAGCAGTAATCTCCACCGCAGATCTCGAACTATAAATAACGTTAACCGGAAACAAACCAAAACTGAAAAGCACACCATTTTCATCAGTTGCTTGAACCGGAACCATCGCATCAACCGAGCGGTCATGGTCCTTCGAGTCACCGGTGTTGTCTTGATCGTCTTTCATGCTCACCCCTTAATCTTCAGCGCAGCCGTTACCCATCCAGTGCATTACTGTGTAGGCCAGACGCCTAGTCTTGCCTACCTGTAAAATCTGACAGTTCCGACGAACGGCACGCCCGTCGAGGCGCGCTTCGTCCTGATTTTTCAGGCCCTCGCCAAGTGACTACAGCGCCTTGCGCAACGGACTACACATCCGCCAGAATCCGCCGGCTTGTGCGCCTTGGCCTTGCCCCGTAACTTGATCCGCGTCGCTGCCAATCAGCGATCGGGTTTAGTCGCCCGGCGGTTCGATACATGTGTATAAGCGTCATCCAGTCGGGTACTCCCTATCCCCGCACTTGATGGTGGCTGTTCGCAGGGCGCCTTAGGGCGCGCCGGAATTCGTATCTCCGCCGGTCGACTAACCTGCGTCCAGCCGCCACCCTCCGTTTAGTCGCGAGACGGTTGTGGCCCCATAACGGAGATCGATCATGTTCAAAGCAACACCCAATCCCCCCGAAACCGACCCGGTTTCCCCCTACGCCACCCTCGATTCAAGAAAGCTCCACGCCGCCGCCGACAAGGCGCTGGACCATTACCTCAAACCCGACGTCGAATCCCTTCGCTCTTCCCAGGACCGCGCCATGAAAATGTTCACCGTTGTCGCCGATGCCAATCCTGAAGCGTTGAACATCGAGACCTACGAGACCTTTTCCACGGTCAGCACGTTGCTGCTCGACCTGGCGGACAGCCTGGAGGACAAGCCGCGGCATCTGGCGATGGCGATTTACCGGATGAGTGAGTTGGGGTTGATGCTGGTGGAGCGGTCGCTGGATAACGAGAAGGCGATCAAGGTGACCTGAGCTTTAGATATCTGGCGCCTGATCTGACGCCTTCGCGGGCAAGCCCGCTCCCACAGGGTTCAGCGGTGAACACACGTTTTGTGAACAACGCCAGAGACTGTGGGAGCGAGCTTGCTCGCGATAGCGGTGGTGAAAGCACCGCAAGGTTTCAGGCAGATGCAGGCAACGGCTGAAAACTGAAGTACTGCGTCAACGCCTCCACCAATTGCCCATACTCCGGCGGCGCCCGTTGCAGGCTGAACCCGGCGTCGTAATGGTGGGGGGTTTCGTCTTCATGGCACCACAGGCAACACGCCGTCAGGTCAATCACCTGTTGGCAGTTGTCGTGGGTGGGGATTTTCACACGCAGGGCAAAGTCGACGCCCACCATCATGGGCAACTGGCTGATGAGCATCAGCCCGTCGGCGGACACATTGCCCAGAAAGCCGATGGGTTTGTCGGTGACGCTGTTGAACACTTTCAGAAAATACGGCAGTTGATGCCGCTCGATCCGGCGGTCGGTAAACATGCGCAATGGCCCAGCAAGGCCCTTAAGCAGGGCCGCACTAATGCTTCGGAACGTGCCTGTTATTGCTCTTGTTGAAAAAGCCTGGCGCGCTCTCCCCGATCCCGGTGCGTCAGTCCATGAAACCGCTGACGCTTACTGCTGCCGATCACAGGTATGACCTCGGTCTAGAGGCAAGGCTCTAAAACCGATCTCTTCGACTATAGCTCACCACCGCCGGGCGGCCAGCCGTTGCATGACCGCTGCAATCAGAACCGCGTCGGGCGCACGGCCGCGGCACTGCGCATCGGGTAATGGCCCAGGCTCTGCAAGGTTTCCAGTCGCGCGCGGGCGCGGTAGGCGTATTCGCTTTGCGGGTAGGACGCGATGATGTACTGGTACGTCTGCGCCGCATCGATGAACAGCTTCTGCCGTTCCAGGCACTGGCCGCGCATCATCGACACTTCCGGCCACACATAAGGCCGCGCACGGCTGGAGCGTTCGACTTTCGACAGTTCGAGCATCACCTGCTCGCAATTGCCGCGATCGTACGCGCTGTAGGCGTTATTCAAATGATGGTTCATCGACCAACGGGTGCAGCCCGTGACGCTGAGGACGCTTAGGGCAAGGGCGGCAATGGGCACGAATCGCATGGGGGTTCTCCTGTCTTGAGCTCTGTATCGACCCGTTGGCGAAAATCTTCAGGATTCTGATAATGAACATGGAGTGTAGTGGCAGCGACAGCCGCGAGGCGACGGTTTCGCTGGATAAAAGTGGGGTAAAAACTCAAAGAACGCACTTCTTCAGGCGAAAAAAAGCCTACTGAACCGAAGAGCTCAATAGGCTATTGAATTGAAGGTGGCTCAAGGTCATTCGACCGAGAATTTTCGTCCCACCCAAGCAGAGGATTCATTCCCCTTGATCAAGCAAACTGCAATATCAACTTTGCCGTTCAGGTCCTTGGGTAGATCGCCTTCCCACCGACCGTCTCCGCCCACCTGATATTCAAAAAAAAACACGCTTCCATTTGCCTTGACGACGCGAACCGTGCCACCTGCCTCAGCGGTTCCACGTACCCAAACCGGGTGTGTCACAAGGGAGCCTTCCACCGGTTCAAGAATTACCGGAACAGGCACCTGATTTTTTTCCGTGGACATATTTTCATCTCCTTGCCCCGTCACCGTTTGACGAGGTTCCAGAGCATTCAATCCGCCCCCGCCCCCTGCGCCTAGCTGTAAGAAATAACAGTTCCGACAGACGGTAAATCGACATCACCATTTTCAAGAATGTTCGTTTCAAGATAAAAACGAATAAGTAGTGCAAACGAACAATGACTACATCCCCGGAGCATAGTAGCCTCACTCAGCGCTTGAACTCAGGAGTCTTTGCATGTCCGTCCGTCGTACCAAAATCGTCGCTACCCTTGGCCCGGCCAGTAACTCGCCGGAAGTTCTCGAACAGCTGATTCTGGCTGGCCTGGACGTCGCCCGCCTGAACTTCTCCCACGGCACCCCCGACGAGCACAAGGCTCGCGCGAAGCTGGTGCGTGACCTCGCCGCCAAGCACGGCCGCTTCGTTGCCCTGCTGGGTGACCTGCAAGGCCCGAAAATCCGTATCGCCAAATTCGCCAACAAGAAGATCGAGCTGAAGATCGGTGATCAATTCACCTTCTCCACCAGCCATTCTCTGACCGAAGGCAATCAGCAAGTGGTCGGCATCGACTACCCGGACCTGGTCAAGGACTGCGGCGTGGGCGACGAGCTGCTGCTCGACGACGGCCGTGTGGTGATGCGCGTTGATACCGCCACCGCCACCGAACTGAACTGCACCGTGCTGATCGGCGGCCCGCTGTCCGACCATAAAGGCATCAACCGTCGTGGCGGTGGCCTGACAGCGCCGGCCCTGACCGAGAAAGACAAGGCCGACATCAAGCTCGCTGCCGAAATGCAGGTCGACTACCTCGCTGTGTCCTTCCCGCGTGACGCTGCCGACATGGAATACGCCCGTCAACTGCGCGACGAAGCCGGCGGTACTGCCTGGCTGGTGGCGAAGATCGAACGCGCCGAAGCCGTGGCCGACGACGACACCCTCGATGCGCTGATCAAAGCCTCCGACGCGGTCATGGTTGCTCGTGGTGACCTCGGCGTGGAAATCGGCGACGCCGAGCTGGTGGGCATCCAGAAGAAAATCATTCTGCACGCACGCCGCCACAACAAGGCTGTGATCGTCGCGACCCAGATGATGGAGTCGATGATCCAGAACCCGATGCCGACCCGCGCCGAAGTGTCCGACGTGGCCAACGCCGTGCTCGACTACACCGACGCCGTGATGCTCTCGGCAGAAAGTGCTGCCGGCCTGTACCCGCTGGAAGCCGTGCAAGCGATGGCGCGCATCTGCGTCGGGGCTGAAAAGCACCCGACCAGCAAGACCTCCAGCCACCGCATCGGCAAGGTCTTCGAAAGCTGCGACCAGAGCATCGCCCTGGCGGCCATGTACACCGCCAACCACTTCCCGGGCGTGAAGGCGATCATCGCCTTGACCGAAAGTGGCTACACGCCGTTGATCATGTCGCGCATCCGTTCTTCGGTGCCGATCTACGCGTTCTCCCCGCACCGCGAAACCCAGGCCCGCGCGGCCATGTTCCGCGGCGTCTACACCGTCCCGTTCGACCCGGCATCGCTGCCGCCTGAGCAAGTCAGCCAGGCCGCGATCGACGAGTTGCTCAAGCGCGGCGTCGTGGAGAAAGGCGACTGGGTCATCCTGACCAAGGGCGACAGCTACCACACCATCGGCGGCACCAACGGGATGAAAATCCTGCACGTTGGCGACCCGATGGTCTGAGTGACCGGTTGCTGAAAAACAAAAGCCCCGCCATGTGAATGGCGGGGCTTTTTGGTTTCTGATCCGGCAGGTGTGTTGTCTGGGCGGCCCTCTTCGCGAGCAGGCTCGCTCCCACAAGGATTGAGTTGGCCCACAAAACAGGAGCGCAACACAAAGCCTGTGGTTTTGGTTTCTGATCCTGAAGATGCGGTGACTGGACTGACATCTTCGCGGGCAAGCCCGCTCCCACAGGGATTGAGTTTGCCCACAAAATTGGATTCAACACAAAACCTGTGGGAGCGGGCTTGCCCGCGAAGAGGCCGGCCCGGTCACCACAGAACTTAATGCCTGCTGATAAAGGCCGACAACGCCGCCATCGCCTCAGGCGAACGCAACCTTTGGGTGAACAACGCGCCCTCTTCTTCGATCACTTTGCGCATCAACTCCCGGTCCGGGGCTTTCATCAATTGTTTGCTGATGCGCACCGCTTCCGGTGGCAATGATTCGAACCGCAACGCCATTTCCCGCGCCTTGGCCAATGCCTCTTCGCCACTGCCCAACGCTTCGGTCGCAATGCCCCAAGCGGCGGCCTGTTCACCGCTGAAGCTCTCGCCAAGTAGAAGCAACTCCGCTGCCTTGGCGTGGCCCAGTAATCGCGGCAAAAGCAAGCTGGAACCAAACTCAGGACATAACCCGAGATTCACGAACGGCATCCGCAACCGTGCATCACGACTGACATACACCAGATCGCAATGCAGCAGCATCGTCGTGCCAATCCCCACCGCCGCGCCCGCCACGGCGGCGATCACCGGTTTGCGGCATTCCAGCAAGTTGAGCATGAAGTGGAACACCGGGCTGTCGAGGTTGCTCGGCGGTTGCTGGATGAAGTCGGCGATGTCGTTGCCGGCGGTGAAGCACTCGGCGCTGCCGGTGATCAGCACGGCGTTGATTTCGGGGTCGGCATCCGCCTGTTTCAGCGCGTCGGCCAGATGGCTGTACATGGCGCGGGTCAGGGCGTTTTTCTTGTCGGGACGGTTCAGGCGCAGGGTCAGCAGGCCGCGTTCGCGTTCAAGCTGGATGGCATCGATCATGGCGAGTCCTGTTCTGAGAGGATCAACTGTGGCGAGCGAGCTTGCTCGCGCTTGAGTGCGCAGCGCTCACAAAATTTTGGGGCCGCTGCGCAGCCCAACGTCGGAACGCCGCCCGGAGCAAGCTCGCTCGCCACAAAATCAGCGCTCAACCACGGGGAACAAAGACATCCGCCAGCAGTTGGTTGCGCGGCAATCCGGCCAGGTACAAACGCCGGGCGAAGGCGTCGACACTGTCGGGGGCTCCGCAGACTAAGGCCAGGGTTTGCCGGGAAACAAGCCGCAGTTGCGCCAACGCTTGTGGCAACTCGGCCGGGGTCCAGCATTCGAGGCTGAGGTTTTCACGCACATCGCACATGGCTTGCAGGGGTTTGGCCAGGTAATGCTCGCTGGCATCATGGGCGAGGTGAATGACGCGGATGGCGCCTTGGTGATCCTGACGCAACGCTTCGCGCAGCACACCGAACAACGGCCCCAACCCGGTGCCGGCGGCCATCAGCCACAGTGGCCGGGTGTTCCAGTCCGGGTCGTATTGCAACGCTCCGCCGCGCAGCTCGCCGAGGCGGATCGGGTCGCCGATTTTCAACTGACGGGCTGCGTCGCTGAATTCACCCGGCTGCCGGCAATCGAGGTGGAATTCCAGAAAACGGTCTTCTTCCGGCAGGCTCGCCAAGGAGTAAGGCCGTGCCACGTTGCCCGTCCACAACACCAGATGTTGCCCGGCGCGGTAGCGCAACGGTCGCTCCGGTGTCAGGCGCAAACGCAGCACGCTGGTGCTCAACCAATCGACCGCCGCGACCTGCGCCGGGCGGCCATCGACTTGCGGATCGAAGGTATGCACCTGCAAGTCCTCAACCACCTGACACTGACATGCCAGTCGCCAGCCTTGCTGACGCTGATCAGCGCTCAAGGCATCGGGACGGCTGTCACTGGGCAAGCCTTGAACACATTGCACCAGGCACGCATGGCAACTGCCGGCGCGGCAGCTGTAGGGCACGGCCACTCCGTTCTGATTCAGGGCATCGAGCAGGTTGCTACCCGGCGCCACCGACCAGTGACGCTCGCCGACGCGCAACTCAGGCATCGACGTTCTCCCACGCCGCCGCGCAACGATTGCGACCGTCACGCTTGGCGCGGTACAGCGCCTGATCGGCGCGTTGCAAGGCGTCGTCGAGATCATCGCCCAGCTCCAGCAAGGTCATGCCGGCAGACAAACTGAGATGGGCGACGTTGAGGCCGATCAGTTCGACATCGGTGAACGCAATGCGCAGCCGCTCACAACAGGACGTCAGGCGTTCGGCGTTGCAGTCGGGCAACAGCACCACGAATTCTTCGCCGCCATAACGGGCCAGCACATCACCCTCGCGCAGGCAGGCAGTGGCCACGCCGGCAAAGGCTTGCAGCACTTGATCGCCCGCGGCGTGGCCGTGAACGTCGTTGATGCGTTTGAAGTGGTCGAGGTCGATCAACGCCAGGCCATGCACCACGCCCGCTTCCATCGCGTTCAGCTCGCGGGAGGCCAGGCGCAGGAAATGCCGGCGGTTGAACAGCCCGGTGAGTTCGTCGGTGGCGACCAGGTCTTCGAGCTGGCGCATCATCCCGCGCAGGGTGTCCTGATGCGCCTGCAAGGCAAACCGTCGTTGGCGCATCCGCTGGCGCGAAGCCTGGACGTAACGGGCATAAAGCTCCAGCCAGATCAGCACGATAAACAGCACGCACACCTGCAACGCGGCGAGCGCCGGGTCGGGCAACTGGAAGTGGTAACCCTCCCACAGCGTGATCGAGCTGAAACTGAAAAACACCAGCAACGCACAGCGCACAAACGCACGACGCGAAAGATGGAACAGCCCGAACAACATGATCAACAGGTAGAACACCAGAAACGCGCCGCGTGCCTCATCCAGATTGGCAATCAGCCATGTCTGCCAGCCCAGGCCCATCAACACTTGCGCTTCGGTCAGGCTCGGGTCGGAAAACCGCAGGTTGCAACCGGTGTAAAACAACGCGAACAACGCCCCCTGAGTGATCACCACCAGCGCACTGCCGATGGCCACGCTGGCCAGCGGTTCATCGTAATGCCCGGTGAAAAACGCCAGCCACAGCAATACCAAAGCCAGGGCGTACGTGCCGGCAGCGAGGGCAAAGCGTTTGAGCAAAAGCCGTTGGATGGCGTTATGGGTCAATCGTTGACTCACCGTGCGAAAGGAGGCTGATCGAGTGTCCTACTCTACAGACCGAATGCCACTTTAGTGGGCTGTCTGATAAATGACCATTCAATTTTCGGGGCAGAAAACTGGCGTCAAAAGCATGTCCCGTTTTCGCCTGAATCCAGGTCCTTGCCACGGTCCTTGTAGCAGCTGGCGAAGCCTGCGTCCGGCTGCGAAGCAGTCGTAAATCCTGTGGTTATGGTCGGTCTGACACACCGAGGTGCCCGATTTCACGACGGCTTCGCCGCCGAACGCAGGCTTCGCCAGCTGCTACAGAGGTCGCGGTGTTATGCGACCAACGATTGACTACCGGCGGGTGTGCCCGGAACCGAGGCGCGGTATACTGCCGCGCCTTTTTAGCGTCGCGCCAGCTGCCCCGGCGTGCCTTGAAAGGTGCTTGCAACCGACCGATGCACCCAAGCTGCAAGCACCTTATTGAATGTTCCCGTCTTTTAGAGGAGCGCGACTCATGACCGTGATCAAGCAAGACGACCTGATTCAGAGCGTTGCCGACGCCCTGCAGTTCATTTCCTATTACCACCCCGTTGACTTCATCCAGGCGATGCACGAGGCCTACCTGCGCGAAGAATCGCCGGCAGCTCGCGATTCGATGGCGCAAATCCTGATCAACTCGCGCATGTGCGCCACCGGCCACCGCCCGATCTGCCAGGACACCGGCATCGTTACCGTCTTCGTCCGCGTGGGCATGGACGTGCGTTGGGATGGCGCCACCATGGGCCTGGACGACATGATCAACGAAGGCGTGCGCCGGGCTTACAACCTGCCGGAAAACGTCCTGCGTGCCTCGATCCTCGCCGACCCGGCGGGCGCTCGTAAAAACACCAAGGACAACACCCCGGCCGTGATCCACTACTCCATCGTTCCGGGTAACACCGTGGAAGTGGACGTGGCGGCCAAGGGCGGCGGTTCCGAGAACAAGTCGAAAATGGCCATGCTCAACCCGTCCGACTCGATCGTCGACTGGGTGTTGAAGACTGTTCCGACCATGGGCGCCGGCTGGTGCCCACCGGGCATGCTGGGCATCGGCATCGGCGGCACCGCCGAGAAAGCCGCGGTCATGGCCAAGGAAGTGTTGATGGAATCCATCGACATTCACGAGCTGAAAAAGCGCGGCCCGTCCAACCGTATCGAAGAGATGCGCCTGGAGCTGTTCGAGAAGGTCAACCAACTGGGCATCGGCGCCCAGGGCCTGGGTGGCCTGACCACCGTGCTCGACGTGAAGATCATGGATTACCCGACCCACGCCGCTTCGTTGCCGGTGTGCATGATCCCGAACTGCGCCGCCACCCGTCACGCGCACTTCGTGCTAGACGGTTCCGGCCCGGCCTCCCTGGAAGCGCCACCGCTGGACGCCTACCCGGAAATCGTCTGGGAAGCCGGCCCGTCGGCCCGTCGCGTCAACCTCGACACCCTGACCCCGGAAGACGTGCAGAGCTGGAAGCCGGGCGAAACCGTCCTGCTCAACGGCAAAATGCTCACCGGTCGCGACGCCGCGCACAAGCGCATGGTCGAGATGCTGAACAAGGGTGAAACCCTGCCGGTGGACCTCAAAGGTCGCTTCATCTACTACGTCGGCCCGGTTGATCCAGTGCGCGAAGAAGTGGTGGGCCCTGCTGGCCCGACCACCGCGACGCGGATGGACAAGTTCACCCGTCAGATCCTCGAGCAAACCGGCCTGCTGGGCATGATCGGCAAATCCGAGCGCGGCCCGACCGCAATCGAAGCGATCAAGGACCACAAAGCCGTTTACTTGATGGCGGTGGGCGGCGCGGCTTACCTGGTGGCGCAAGCCATCAAGAAATCCCGCGTGGTGGCGTTCGCCGAACTGGGCATGGAAGCGATCTACGAGTTCGATGTGAAAGACATGCCGGTGACCGTTGCAGTGGACAGCAAGGGTGAGTCGGTTCACATCACCGGTCCTGCCATCTGGCAGCAAAAGATCAGTGAAAGCCTGGCGGTCGAAGTGCAATAAGCGCTTCAACTTCCAAATACGGCCGGCTCGTCTGAATGGACGACCCGGCCGTTTTTTTGCTTACGAAAAACACCAATGGCATTAAAACCCCTCCGTTTAAAGCCATTTGATATAGAAAAACCGTCCTGACCTGTCAGATCTGACAGGTTACGTACGGCGCCCCTCTTGTTAGCGTCTGATGCATCAAGCGACACCGTTGCCACGGGCGTGCGCCAGGCCAAAACAGGATCAGCTCCATGGAAGACCAAGCGTCCCCGATAATTAACGAACCCTCTATAACCAAGAGTGCTTCGATCGCCACGATCGGTAAGGAATGGGGCAAGGTCGGCTGGACGGGAGCTGCTTCCTTCAAGCTGTCGCTGCCGTTGTCCCCCGGACGCGGCTGGGATCCCGATCCCTCCTTGAGTTACAGCAGCCAGTCGGGCAACGGACCGTTCGGCATCGGTTGGCAGTTGAACCTCAGCGCCATCACCCGCCAGACCAGCAAAGGTGTACCGCGTTATACCGAAGGTGATGTGTGCCTTGCCCCCTCGGGCGAGGAGATGATGGCTGAGCGCGACGCCAACGGTGAGATCAAGAAAAGTGAAATCTCTGAATACCGTGGCATGCCCGTTGGCAAGCACAGCGTGGTGCGATATTGGCCACGGGTGGAAAGCACGTTTAATCTGATCGAATTCTGGCGCTCCGATACGACCCCCGAAGGTTTCTGGTTGGTGCATGGGGCCGATGGCAGCCTGCATCTGTTCGGCAAAATCGAGAGTACCCGCAAGGCTGACCCACTCAATCCCGAGCGGATTGTTGCCTGGTTGTTGCAGGAGAGCATGAATGCCCGGGGCGAGCATATCTGCTTCGAATACCTCAAAGACGATGACCCTGACGAAGAGTCTGCCCCCCATGACTATCGGGCTCAGCGCTATTTGCATCGCGTGCTGTATGGCAATGTCGCGGCGTACGACCAATTGTATGGCTGGAACACGCCGGCAACGCCGACGCCTGCCTGGCATTTCCACCTGGTGTTCGACTACGGCGAACGCACGCAGGACCTGACTGAAAAACCTGTCTATGACGGCTCGACGCTCAAGCCCTGGCTGATCCGCAACGACCCCTTCTCGTCCTATCGACAGGGCTTCGAAGTGGGCACTCGCCGCCTCTGTCAGCAAGTGCTGATGTTTCACCAGTTTCCGGAACTGGGTGCCGAACAGGTGCTGGTCCGTCGCTTGCTGCTGGAGTACACGGCCAACACAGCCCCCTTGCCCTTTAACCTGATCGCGGCCGCACATTATCAGGCGTATGACGCCAGCGGCACCGTGGAGAACATGCCGCCGGTGGAGTTCGACTATTCAACTTTCGAACTCAATACAGAGCCGAGTGCCTTCTTCCCGTTCGAGAACATGCCGGGTATCGAAGACGGCGGACTCTATCAATGCGTCGACCTGTTCGGTGAAGGCCTGCCGGGTTTTCTGTGTCGCTATGACCAATGCTGGTACTACCGCGAGCCCTTGCGTGCCACCACAGGCCCCGACGACATCCACTACGGACCGTGGACAGCGCTGACGAAAATCCCGGTGGCCGACCGCAATAAACCCTCGCATCAAGCCCTCATGGATATGACCGGCGACGGTCGTCTGGACTGGATTATCGCCCAACCCGGAATGTGTGGTTTTTATACGCTGAACCCGGATCGCACCTGGTCAGGCTTCATACCGTTTTCAGCCTTCCCGATCGAGTTTTTCAACCTCCTTTCGCAGCTGGGCGATTTGACGGGCGAAGGTCTCAGCTCGCTGGTGCTGATCGGTCCCAACTCCGTGCGCCTTTACGCCAATCAGCGTGCAGACGGCTTTGCCAAGGGCGAGGATGTAACTCATGAGCCGGCAGACGACCGCTTGCCATTGTTCAGCGACTCACGCAACGAATTGGTGGCTTTAAGCAATCTGCTGGGCAGCGACATGCCAGAGTTGTGCCGCATTCGTCACAACGAAATCAGATGCTGGCCAAACCTGGGCCACGGAAAGTTCGGCACGAGCTTCGTCATCAGTAGCCCGCGTTTCGAGTATGCAACGTTCGACGCCGCGCGGGTGCGGATCGCGGATCTGAACGGAGACGGTGCTTCCGAGCTCATTTATCTGAATTCCGATGGCTTTGACATTTACCTCAACCACGGCGGCAATGGGTTTGAACAAACGCCCATTTCGGTGCCCTGGCCCGAAGGCGTGCGTTACGACAACCTGTGCCAGGTCACTTTCGCCGACCTGCAAGGCCTGGGCTGTGCCAGCCTGATCCTCACCGTGCCGCACATGAAGCCTCGACACTGGCGCTATGACTTTGTCAGCACCAAGCCGTACTTGATGATCGCCAGCAATAACAACATGGGGTGCAGAACCGAGGTGGTGCATAGAAGTTCGGCGCAGTACTGGCTGGACGAAAAACAGCAGATTCTCAAGCTCAAGCGCCTGCCGGTCTGTCACCTGCCTTTCGCTCTGCAAGTGGTCAGCCAGCAAACCCAGCGGGATGAAATTACCGGCAATTGCCTGAATCAGTTTTTCAGTTACTTCGAGGCCTGGTACGACCCTCAGGACCGGGAATTGCGTGGCTTCGGGCGGCTGGACCAGACCGACAGCGAAACCGGCTCGGGCGAAGACGAAAGCTTCACCGACCCGGCATTGGTGCGCACCTGGTTTCATACCGGCAGGCAGATCGATATGCCTCGCGACGGTTACTTCGATCTTGATGATGAAGCACATCCGCCGGGCGACACGCTGTTTTGTCGTTATCACCCGAGCGACGAATACGAAGAACTCATTACGCCTGCCGATGAAGCCGCCGCTCACGAAATCGCCCGAGCCCTCGCAGGCTCAGTACTCAGAGTGGAAACCTATGCCGCGGATGACCAGCTCCCGGCGTTTCCCTTCCTGGTTGTCGAGAACCGATACATCATCCGTGAAGTGCGCGAGCGCGGCGAATACTATCCCGATGCGGTGTTGCTGGCGTCGCCGCTGGAAGAAATCAGCTACCACTACGAGCGTTTTGTCACAGACCCGCTGTGCCGTCATGTCCTCCACTTGAGCCGGGACGCCTATGGGCTGACGACCCACAGCATCACGGTCAGCTATGCCCGGCGCCGGACCGAGAACGACGAGCCACCGTTTACTGATGTCGATGAAAGGAAATGGTGGACTGATGCCCATGATCCGGCTCAGCAGTTTTACTATTTGAGCGAAACCCGCGGCGAGTTTATTCACCTGGCTGACCTGCAAGGCTGGAGGCTCGGCCTGCCCTGGCGGCAACGTGGCAATGCTCTGGTATTGCCCAAGAAACCAGCCGCGGGAGGTCTTGAACCGCAGGGGATTTCGTATGAGCAGTTTCTCGAACTGTTCGCATCAGCCGAATGGGTGGCTCAGCGGGAGTTGACATCGCAATCGGTGCAACGCTACGTCAATACGAGCAACGAATCGTTACCTGAAGGCACTGCCGGATTCGAGGCCTTGAGGGGGGCGATGGAAATCGCGCAACTGAACAAGACAGCGCTGGACGTTTACGGCGACGTCGATCCACCGATCGATATCCGGGAAGAGCTGACGAAGATTGGCTATCTGTTTATGAAGCTGTTTCTTGGTACGGATAAAGAGGCGGACGAAGAAGAGGATAAACAGCGAAATCTTTGGTCCGCCTTATACACGTTTGCCAGCTACGCAGACCTCGATCACTTCTACAGGGTGATGGAATACAACGAAACGCTCAGCCACGGCATTACCAGGGCGCAGTACGATGACTACAGCCTGATGCTCATCAGCGTTACGCGGCCGGATGGTTGCATCACGAGCGCCGAGTTTGACTATTGCTCGTTGCAATCGCTGTGCATCACCGATCCCAACGGCAACGATGAAGAAGCCCTTTACGACCCGTCCGGTCCGCTCACCGTCACCCATCACGGAACAGAATCCGGCGCTCCCGCCGGTTTCAAGCCCATCGCCGACTACATCCGCCCCGACGACGCAAGCCCGGGCACGGCCATCGAATTCCCCGAGGACGCGCTCCAACAAGCCGCCAGTACCTTTCGCAAGGACCTGTTCAGCTGGATGGGCCAACTCCCCGACTCCGTCAGGCAAACACTCGACTGGCTGAACGAATGGACCGCTAAAGGTTACGTGTTGCCAAGCCTGCACATCCGAGCCAGTGCCCGACTGCGCCTGAGCAGGCTCAAGTCCCGGACGTCGGCCGAGCAGGCGTTGTGGGAAGCGCTGCTCAGCGTCGCGCGAATCCCGGTGCACAGCGTCGCCCTTAGCGCGGACCGGTACCCAAGTGATGAGATTGCTGCGCAAATTCAAATCATTCTGTCGTTTTTCGACGGTTTCGGACGGCCACTGCAAACCCAGCAACAGGTTGAGCCGGGGGATGCCTATGTCGTGGAAGGCGGCAAACTGGTGATCGAAAACGGCAAGCCAAAGATGGCGCACGCCGCCACGCGCTGGCGCATCAGCGAACGCGTGGAATACAACAACAAGGGATTACCCGTACGCACCTATCGACCCTATTTCGCCAACGCTTACGGCTACATCGATGACGCTTGCTTCAAGGATTTCGGCCCTCACGATAGAAGTTTCTACGATGTGCTGGGTCGCCTGATCAAGGTCATCAACGCCAAAGGCGACGTCGCGTTCACCATCATCCACCCCTGGTACAAGACCAGTCTGGACTTCAATGACACCTATGTTGAGCCGTCCTCTCAGGCCAGCAAGGCCGACACGCCATGACGGTCTCTGTGCATTGGAACACGCCATCGGTGACGTCCATTGACCCGCGCGGCCTGCCCGTGCGCCAGATGGAATACTTGCGCAGGGTCGCCGACGGCGCCTTGCAAACCCTCTTCACCCAGAGCGCCTACAATGTCATCGGGCAGAGGGTGGAGCAACGGGACCCGCGACTGGCCGATGCTCTCAGGCCCAATCTGAGTAACGTCTATGGCCTTTCCGAGCAACCGCTCAAGGTCGACAGCGTGGACGCCGGCTGGCGGATAAGCCTGACAGGGTTGGCCGGTGAAATCCTCCGGCGCTGGGACGCACAGGACAACCATTGGCGCAGCGTTTACGACGATCAATTGCGCGTAATTGCCATGAATGAAAACGACCAGCCGAATGTCGAAACCTTCAGCTATGCCGATGCCACAGCAGATAAAGCGTTCAACCTGTGCGGCCAGCTGATCAGGCAAGTCGATCCGTCCGGCACAGTCGATTTCAGCAGTTTCAGCCTGCACGGCCAACCGCTGCGCGACAGCCGAACGATCACCGATGCCGGCACTTTCGTCAGCAGCCAGACTTATAGCCCGCTCGGTGCGCTGCTGACCCAGACCGATGCCGGTAATCATCGGCAACGCATGTTTTACGACCGCGCCGGGCAGCTGCGACAGGTTCAGCTGCAGCTCGCTCCCACCGAAGCCTGGCAGCCGGTCCTTGAAGACGCCCGCTACAACGCAGCCGGCCAGATCATCGAACAACACGCCGGCAACAAGGTGGTCAGCGCCTGGACCTATGACGACGCCGATGGCCGGCTCACCACGTTGAAGGCCGGCGTGCCCGGGCAGGATCTGCTTCAGCATTTCCAGTACGTGAATGACCGGGTCGGGAACGTCGTGCGCATCGATGATCTGACGTTTAAAACGGTGTACTTCGCCAACCAGCTCATCGATGGCCACCGCGCATTCACCTACAACTCGATCTATCAGCTGACCAGCGCCACCGGCCATGACGCCGCCCCGAGTACTGATCTGCCCGGCCGCCCTTCGCCAAGTGATCCCGACAATCACCTCAACTACACACAGAAATACGAGTACGACACCGGCGGCAACCTGATCAAGTTGATTCATGAACGTGCGGTGGGCGGTTACACCCACGAAATGTTCATCGACCCGACCAGCAACCGCGGGGTGCCCTGGAAAGAAGGTGACCCTGTCCCGGATTTCGACACCTTGTTCACCCGCAATGGCGGCCTCAAAGCCTCGGCTCCAGGACGCCCCCTGTACTGGAACAGCCGCGATCAACTGACCCGCGCGACGCTGGTTGAAAGGGACAACGGCACGAACGATGAAGAAGTCTTTCGCTACAGCCAGGGCGTACGGGTGTTCAAGCGCCATGAATGGCAGGCCGCGACCCTCACGCATTTTCACCAAGTGGTCTACTTGCCGGGACTGGAAATCCGCACCCGCGACAACGGTGAAACGCTGCACGTCATCACCTTGCCGGGTGGCCGTGGCAGCGTGCGTTGCCTGCATTGGGTCGCCAAAAAACCCGACGGTATCGAACAGAATCAACTGCGCTACAGCCTCGATGACGAACTGGGTTCCTGCCTCATGGAACTTGACCAGGACGCCCGACTGATCAGCCATGAAGGTTATTACCCGTTCTGCGGCAGCGCCTGGCTGACGGCGGTTTCTTTACTGGAAGTCAGCTATAAAACCATCCGTTATTCGGGCAAGGAAATGGATGAATGCGGGCTTTATTACTACGGCGCTCGTTACTACGCGCCTTGGTTGCAGCGTTGGGTGAGCGCTGACCCGGCGGGGGACGTTGACGGGCTGAATCTGTATGCGTTTGTGAAGAACAATCCGTTGCGCTATGTGGATAGCGACGGACAGGAAAGCGGCGAAGCCGTCATTCGCAACTATTCAGGTTTTATTTCCGCCGTTGGTGGCCACGCTGAGCGGACACTCGGACAAATCGACAACATCATTCATCAAAAGAACCTTAAAAGAAATTTGGCGGCTAATTTTGTAGTCGAGGTAGCCAACGGGGTCGCCGGCTATGAGGCCGGACTTGTAGGTACCGAACTGGCGAGCCACATTCTTCCGAGTGTCCCTCATACACTCCAGTTCCTGGACCCGAATGCGTTGATCGGTGGCAACATTGCCGGGGATATTGCAGGTGCGGTGGCAGCTCCGATAACAAACCGCTTACCGATGACGGGACCGCTCATACCGCAAACCTCGACGATGTCCGTTGAGGCGATCGATAGCTCATTGGGTATCGCTAAGCCCGTTGGAAAATCAATCAACAGCTGGAAGGACGTAAAAAATAAAGTCATCCATCCGGCACTCAATAAAGTCCTCAATCCTGATTTCATCATGAACAGAGTGATGTCGTCGTGGATATCGATCATTCCCGCCACCCTCAGTTTGTTCGCCCGGGCTGTGGAAGCCGAAGACATCAAGAACGGGCTCGACCCGGTCAAAGTTGGCAAAATCGAAACGATGCTTGCTGATTGGAAAGGGGCTGTCGAGCAACGATGGGCTGGGGCAGAAGCGGCTTTCGATGCATTGGGCACAGATGTCATCAGCCATGGGGGCATGCTTGCCAAGCAGACGATTACGCGATCAGGGTTGCAGCAAGCCACTAAAAAAACCCTCGATTACATCAGTCGCGCTCAAAAAGGCATGGCCTATTACAAAGAGATGGGCACCACGGACAATCAGTTATTATCACGGCAATCACGCGCAGCCTCTCGAACGCAAAAAAAGGCCGCATGAACCATGACCGACACTGTTTATGCCAGAACCCCGGACCTTACGGCCACAGATCCCAGAGGCCTGCCAATCCGTCAGGTTGCCTACCTGCGCCAAGTGGTCGGTGGTGAAGTGGAAACACTCATCACCCGACAAACATATGACGCCCACGCAAGCCTGTCTGAGCAATGGGATGCACGGCTGTTCGGCACGGCCCTGACGCCTAATCTGAGCAATGTTTATCGACTCACCGGCGACGCGATCAGAATCGACAGCGTCGATGCCGGCCGACGTATGATCCTGCGTGGTTTGACAGGTGAAGAGTTCCAACGTTGGGACCAACGTAACAACCATTGGCGCACCACCTATGACAATCAATTACGTGTAGTCGCCGTTGAGGAAAACGGTAAACCGGACGATGAAACCTTCACCTATGCCGGCACATCGGCTGACGCCGACTTCAACTTGCGTGGCCAGATGATCAAGCATGTCGATCAAGCAGGCTCACTCGAATTGAAAAGTTTCAGCCTCCAGGGATCGGCTCTGAGTGAAACCCGAACGATCGCTGGTGCGGGCGCCTTCAGCAGCAGTCGAACTCATGGCCCTTTGGGCAACGTGCTGATCCAGACCGACGCGGGTGGGCATCAGCAGTGCATGCACTACGACATTGCGGGACAGCTCAAGCAGGTTGTTCTGCAACTCAGTGCTGACGACCCGCAATGCGTCCTGCAGGATGCGCAGTACAACGCTGCCGGCCAGATCACGATGCAAACGGCCGGTAATGGTGTGATCAGCCGATGGACGTACTGCCCCGCGGATGGTCGCCTCAGTACGCTCAAGTCCGGTAAACCCGACGAGGCCTTACAGCAGAATCTTCACTACTTCTATGACCGGATGGGCAACATCCTGCGCATCGAGGATCACACCCTGACCACGGTGTACTTCGCCAACCAGCGCATCGATGGCCATCGGGAATTTGCCTACGACTCACTGTACCGGCTGATCAGCGCCAGCGGTTTCGAGGCAGAAGTCCCCCATCCAAAACCCGGTTTGCCAGAGCTGATTCAGCCTGTCGATCCCGGCCGCCGCTATGGCTACTCCGAATACTTCACCTACGACACGGGCAACAATCTGACCGAACTGCGCCATCAGCGCGACGGCCATAACTTCACCCTGCACATGCGCATCGATCCTGGCAGTAACCGTGGCGTACGCTGGAAAACAGGCGACCCGGAGCCCGTTTTCGAGGAGCAGTTCGACCCGCATGGCAACCAGCTGTATCTGCAGGACGGCGCACAACCCCTGACCTGGAACGCCCGCGATCAACTGGAAAAAGTGACCTTGCTCACCCACAGCAATGGCCTGGCGGACGATACCGAAAGCTACCTCTACAGCCAGGGTGAACGGGTCTGCAAACGTCACGTCACCCACACCCGGTCAATGACACACAGCCGGGAGGTCCTTTACCTGCCGGGGCTGGACATTCACACCCGCGACGACGGTCGAGTGTTGCACGTCATTACTCTGCCGCTCGCCTTTGGCAGCGTCCGGTGCCTGCACTGGGCCAGCGGTGGCCCGGGTGATCTGGAGCCTGATCAACTGCGCTACAGCCTCGACGACCACCTGGGTTCCTGCGCAATGGAACTGGATCGCCATGGCGCCTTGATTAGTCTTGAGTTCTATTACGCGTTTGGCGGTACGGCGTGGTGGGCGGCGCGTTCAGAGGTGGAGGCCGATTACAAAACCATTCGGTATTCAGGCAAGGAAATGGACTGCAGCGGACTTTATTACTATGGCGCGAGATATTACGCACCGTGGTTGCAGCGCTGGGTCTGTCCCGACCCGGCAGGCGATGTGGATGGGTTGAATCTGTATGCGTTCGTGAAAAACAATCCCGTGAACTTTGTCGACATCGGCGGGCTGGGGGTAGGCGCCTTCATGGATCAGTTTGTTGAATCGCCTGAACAACGGGATACACGCAAAACCGACAGCGCCGCCAGGCAAGCGCTATCTGTCGCCAGAAGGGGTTTGTCGGACGCCATTGACCGCCATATCAATATTCTCGGGATATCGAAGCGGCGGGCGCAGGACGCCAGACAACAGATTGAAACGATGGGGTCAGGCACGGACATCGCCCTATCGGCAGCACGCAGGGCGGGAGTTCTCGTTGCGGGGAAGGCACTCAGTTTTGGCACAGGAATTCTCGTGGGACTGGGTGCTCAAGCCTTGGGCGCAGTTGCCCCGGGTGTCGGAAATGTGGCAGGCGTGGCCATCGGGTTCTCGGCCAAGATTGCCGTCAGTGCAGCCGTGGATTATGTGGCTGAGCGAACAGGTCTCAGCGCCTCGGTAAACTTGAAAACCAGCAAACTGACCTCGGAGAAAATCATAAAAAAAGCTGAATATAAGACGATGGAGCTCCCAGCGTACGTCGCAACGAAATACAAAAATATGAATCTCAGTTCTCAGAAGTCACAGTTGAAATTATCCAAAGAGGTAACTTCCATGGGGGCCAGTGAAGTATTGAAGGCGACGCTTGGGCATTTACCGTCAGAAGCAGTGGGGGCATTGAGTAGCGGTGTCGGCGTCCTGGTGGGTGTGCCGGAAATAATCCATGAAGTATTAGGGGCGTCGGATGGAAAATCGAGCGCAAAACTGGAGCAGTTCGAAAGCGGTATTATCGAGCTGATAGGCGCCATTGATTCAGGGATGAATAACATAATTGAGCAGGCCAATGCACTTTCCGTCAACGCAATCGGTGGCATTGATATTGAGGCACTGAAGGAAAAATCCAGCGAAGTCACGGGGCTTCTGAACGAAGTACTGCAAGCATCCCGAACCCATAGAAGCAAAAATAAAGATGCTGCATGAGCAGTTGAGTTTGATCGTTGGAGCTCTAACTGTACAAAGCCCGCATGTTATGGTGCGCGCCCCTATTGCTGATTGTTTCAGACACCATGCTTGCTCGTTCGCGCACGTTACGCCTGACGCTGTACACCTTGCTGATCATCGCCGGTGCCGCACTGGCCGCCGGTTTTGCCCTGCGTCACGCCGAGCGCCAGGCGCTGGTCGAAGACGCCGCGCGTGCCAATCAGCAATTGGCGCTCTACGCCAATTCCCTGCACACCCTGATTGATCGCTACCGCGCCCTCCCCGCCGTGCTAGCGCTGGACCCGGAGCTTCGTGCCGCGCTCAATGGCTCGGTAACGCCTGAACAACAGGACGCACTGAACCGCAAACTGGAAAAAATCAACGGCGCTGCGCA
The DNA here is from genome assembly GCF_054897715.1 of Pseudomonas sp. RT6P73. Classification (NCBI taxonomy): domain Bacteria; kingdom Pseudomonadati; phylum Pseudomonadota; class Gammaproteobacteria; order Pseudomonadales; family Pseudomonadaceae; genus Pseudomonas; species Pseudomonas sp. RT6P73. The sequence goes on from NZ_JBUBUV010000002.1 coordinate 4,452,439, forward strand.
GTCCTCGACCCTGGAACTGCTCGACCGTACCGGCCTCGCTGTGGCTGCCAGCAATTGGCGGTTGCCCAGCAGTTACGTCGGCCACAACTACGGTTTTCGCCCCTACTTCAGCCAGACCCGCACCCAGGGCACCGGGCGTTTTTACGCGGTGGGCGTCACCAGCGGCATTCCGGGGTATTTCCTGTCCAGCGCGGTGACCAGCGACAGCGGCGAGTTCCTCGGCGCGATGGTGGTCAAACTGGAGTTTCCGGAACTGGAGCGCGAATGGCGTCAGGGCAGCGACACGCTGCTGGTCAGCGACGCCCGCGGAATCATCTTCATCGCCAACCAGCCGGGCTGGCGCTATCGCTTGTTGAAGCCCTTGAGCGACAGCGATCACGCCGAGCTCAAGGTCACTCGCCAATACGACAAACAACCGCTGACACCGCTGGATTATCAATCGCTGCAGCGCTTCGACGACAACAGTGATCTGGCCCGCGTCGTCGGTCCTGACGGCACGGCGAATTACCTGTGGGAATCCCTGCCGCTGACCACGGAAGGCTGGACCTTGCACCTGCTGCGCCGCCCGCAAGTCGCGTTCGAAGACAGCCGCAACGCCGCGCTCGCCGCTGCCGGGCTGTGGCTGGCGCTGGTGTTTCTGTTGCTGTTCCTCAACCAGCGCTGGCGCCTGGCAAAAATGCGCCAGCGCAGCCGTGAAGAACTCGAACAATTGGTGGAAGAACGCACCCGCGACCTGCGCACCGCTCAGGACGGTCTGGTGCAATCGGCCAAACTCGCGGCACTCGGCCAGATGTCCGCCGCGCTCGCCCATGAAATCAATCAGCCGCTGACCGCCCAGCGCATGCAGCTTGCGACTCTGAGGCTGCTGCTCGATCACGGCCGGGTCGACGACGCCTACAAGGCGTTGAAACCAGTGGACGACATGCTGACGCGCATGGCCGCCCTCACCGGCCACCTGAAAACTTTCGCTCGCAAAAGTCCCAGCGGCTTGCGCGAACGTCTTGATCTGGCGGCAGTGGTCGACCAATCGCTGCAATTGCTCGACGCGCGCCTTCGTGATGAGCAGGTCAGCACCGTGCTGCACCTGACGCGTCCGGCGTGGGTGCGCGGCGATGCGATTCGCCTGGAACAGGTGTTGATCAATCTGCTGCGCAATGCGCTGGATGCAGTGCAGGACAAACCCTGCAAACGCCTGGAAATCCGCCTCGAAGCCGACGAGCAACTCTGGCGCCTGACCGTCACCGACAACGGCGGCGGCATCGCCGAAGAGCATCTGCCGAACGTGTTCGATCCGTTCTTCACCACCAAACCGGTGGGTGATGGCCTGGGCCTTGGCTTGGCCGTATCCTTTGCCATCGTTCACGAATCGGGCGGTCGCTTGAGCGCCGACAATCATGCCAATGGTGCGGTGTTCACCATGACCTTGCCCATCGACCTGGAGGCTCACAGCCCATGCTGAATTCAGTGATGGTGGTCGACGACGAAAGCAGCATTCGCAGCGCCGTTGAACAATGGCTGAGCCTGTCAGGTTTCGAGGTGCAGTTGTTCAGCCGCGCCGACGAGTGCCTGGCGCAATTGCCCAGCCATTTCCCGGGCGTGATCCTCAGCGACGTGCGCATGCCCGGCATGAACGGGCTTGAGCTGCTGGCCGAAGTTCAGCGACGCGATGCCGACTTGCCAGTGATTCTGCTGACCGGCCACGGCGATGTGCCGATGGCGGTCGAAGCGATGCGCGACGGCGCCTATGACTTCCTCGAAAAACCCTTCAGCCCGGAAACCCTGCTGAGCAGTTTGCGCAGGGCCTTGGACAAGCGCCGGCTGGTGCTGGAAAACCGCGCGCTGCATGAGCTGGCGGACAACCGCGCCAAACTCGACGCGACGCTGCTGGGCGTGTCCCGTGGCTTGCAGACGTTGCGTCGGCAGGTGCTGGATCTGGCGGCGTTGCCGGTCAACGTGTTGATCCGGGGTGAAACCGGCAGCGGCAAAGAGCTGGTCGCCCGCTGCCTGCACGACTTCGGGCCGCGCGCCGACAAGCCGTTTGTGGCGTTGAACTGCGCAGCGATTCCCGAGCAGTTGTTCGAAGCCGAGCTGTTCGGCCATGAGAGCGGCGCGTTCACCGGCGCTTCGGGTAAGCGTATCGGCAAGCTTGAATACGCAGATGGCGGCACGCTGTTTCTCGATGAAATCGAAAGCATGCCGCTGGCCCAGCAAGTGAAACTGCTGCGGGTGTTGCAGGAGCAGAAGCTTGAGCGATTGGGTTCCAATCAGAGCATTCGCGTGGATCTGCGGATCATCGCCGCAACCAAGCCGGATCTGCTGGATGAAGCGCGGGCCGGTCGGTTTCGTGAAGACCTGGCGTATCGGTTGAACGTGGCTGAATTGCGCCTGCCGCCCTTGCGCGAACGGCGTGAAGACATTCCGTTGTTGTTCGAATCGTTTGCGCAGAATGCCGCCGAGCGCCTGGGCCGGACTTTTCCACCGTTGAGTGGCCCGCAGTTGAGCCATCTGCTGAGCCACGACTGGCCGGGCAATGTGCGTGAATTGGCGAACGTCGCTGAACGTCAGGTGTTGGGGCTGGGCGAGCCTGAACCGATTGGCATCGATCCCGGGCAGTCGCTGGCGGCGCAGCAGGAAGCGTTTGAAGCGCATTGTCTGCGTGCGGCGTTGACCCGGCATAAGGGCGATGTGAAAGCGGTGCTTGAAGAACTGCAACTGCCGCGTCGGACCTTTAATGAAAAGATGCAGCGGCATGGCCTTACTCGCGAGATGTTTTTATAGCGTCTGTACCGGCCTCTTCGCGGGCAAGCCTCGCTCCTACGGTAGTTGCGTCGCTCGAAAACATTGAAAACGACGCAAACCCTGTAGGAGCGAGGCTTGCCCGCGAATGGGCCGGCACAGGCAACGCACATCCCGGCCTATAAGCAGTTTTCCGCTCACACCCATTCCACCATGAGCGGATTTCCGCTCACCAGATCCGCGCAACCCCTCTAAACCAGCCCTCTTTGATATGGCACACCTCCTGCTATAGCCCATTCAGGCTGCGTTTCAACGCGCTCCACAAAAACAATTAAACGAAGGATCCTTCAATGGATAACTCCAACGCCCTGCCCCTTGGGTCGGCTGCCGTGCCCGCCAAAGAAAGAACTACCACCAGTCGCATCAAGTCGATCTTCAGCGGCTCTGTCGGCAACATGGTCGAGTGGTACGACTGGTACGTCTACGCTGCCTTCTCCCTGTATTTCGCCAAGGCCTTCTTCCCGAAAGGCGACACCACGGCACAACTGCTGAACACCGCCGCGATCTTCGCCGTGGGCTTCCTGATGCGCCCGATTGGTGGCTGGCTGATGGGCTTGTACGCCGACAAGGCCGGTCGCAAGAAAGCACTGATGGCTTCGGTGTACCTGATGTGTTTCGGCTCGCTGCTGATTGCCCTGAGCCCCGGTTATGAAACCATTGGCATCGGCGCACCGATCCTGCTGATTTTCGCCCGCCTGCTGCAAGGCCTGTCGGTCGGCGGCGAGTACGGCACTTCGGCGACCTACCTCAGCGAAATGGCGACCAAGGAACGTCGCGGGTTTTACTCCAGCTTCCAGTACGTGACCCTGATTTCGGGCCAGCTCATCGCGTTGGCGGTGTTGATCGTGCTGCAACAAGTCCTGACCACCGAAGAGCTGTACGCCTGGGGCTGGCGCATCCCGTTCGCCATCGGCGCGCTGTGTGCCGTGGTCGCGCTGTACCTGCGTCGTGGCATGGAAGAAACCGAGTCGTTCACCAAGAAAGAGAAGGCCAAGGAAAGCGCGATGCGCACCTTGATGCGCCACCCCAAGGAACTGATGACCGTGGTCGGCCTGACCATGGGCGGCACCCTGGCGTTCTACACCTACACCACGTACATGCAGAAATACCTGGTGAACACCGTCGGCATGAGCATCTCCGACTCCACCACCATTTCCGCCGCCACGCTGTTCCTGTTCATGTGCCTGCAACCGATCATTGGCGGGCTGTCGGATAAAGTCGGCCGTCGGCCGATCCTGATCGCCTTCGGTGTTCTCGGGACACTGTTCACCGTGCCGATCCTGACCACCCTGCACACGATTCAGAGCTGGTGGGGCGCGTTCTTCCTGATCATGGCGGCGCTGATCATCGTCAGCGGTTACACCTCGATCAACGCGGTGGTCAAAGCCGAACTGTTCCCGACCGAGATTCGTGCGCTGGGCGTCGGCCTGCCGTACGCGCTGACCGTGTCGATCTTCGGCGGCACCGCTGAATACATCGCGCTGTGGTTCAAGAGCATTGGTATGGAAACCGGTTACTACTGGTATGTGACGGCGTGTATCGCCGTGTCGTTGCTGGTGTACATCACCATGAAAGACACCCGCAAGCATTCGCGGATCGAGACGGACTGAGTCAGCCCGCGCAATAAAAAACAGGGGCAGACCTTAGCGGGTCTGCCCTTTTTTCATTGCCGACACAGAACCTGTAGGAGCGAGCGGTGCGGCGATCCGACTTGCCCGCGAAGGCGTCGTTACATTCAACACCTTGGTTGACTGATACACCGCCTTCGCGGGCAAGCCTCGCTCCTACAGGGATCGCGTCGCTGGAAATTATCTGTTCGTCCCAGCACTATGAGCGCCCAAGAATAATGCTTCTGGAACCCGCGCCCATGCCCGACGACATCCACTTCTACGAACCCGCCAACGGCCACGGCTTGCCGCATGACCCGTTCAACGCCATCGTCGGCCCCCGCCCCATCGGCTGGATTTCCTCACAGGATGCCAACGGCCGCTTGAACCTGGCGCCTTACAGCTTCTTCAACGCCTTCAACTACATTCCGCCAATCATCGGGTTTTCCAGCGTCGGCCGTAAAGACAGCCTGAACAACATCGAGCAGACCGGTGAATTCGCCTGGAACCTCGCCACGCGTCCGCTGGCCGAGCAGATGAACCAGAGCTGCGCCATGGTCCCGCCCGAGGTCAACGAGTTCGAATTGTCAGGGTTGACCCCGGTCGCCTCGAAAATCATTCAAGTACCACGTGTGGCCGAAAGCCCGGTGTCCTTCGAATGCAAGGTCACGCAGATCATTCAGTTGCAGCGGGCGGACGGGAACGTGGTGCCGAGCTGGCTGATTCTGGGCGAAGTGGTCGCCGTGCATATCGCCAAGTGGCTGTTGAAGGACGGGGTGTACGACACCGCCGCGGCAGAACCGATTCTGCGCGGCGGCGGGCCAGCGGATTACTTTCAGCTGGGGCCAGAGGCATTGTTCAAGATGTATCGCCCGGGGGCGGTCAAGTGATTACCAGAGCAGGTCGGCGTCTTCTTTGACGTCTTTGAGGCGGGTCAGCTCTTTGGCGGCGGCCAGATCAGCCTCGTTGGCAGTCTTGAAGATTTGCCCTTCAAGCACTTTGTGAAAACGTGGCGCACCGGTACCACCGATGGCTTTGACGGCGATCGCGGCGTGGTAACCACCCTCGCCCGGTACTACGGCGGATACGGCTTCGAAGGTTTCAAAGGCTTTACGTGCCATGTCGCGGATCCTGGCTGATTGAGAATGGAGCCATTAAACCCTCAACCCGCCATTTTGTGTACCCGTGACCGGGACTGCCACAGCGCCTGGTCGGCCGATACATCCTTGAATGTATGAAAATCCAGGCTGTTGACCACCAGCTCCTGCACCAGCTCGGCGAAAATCTCCATCGCAGGGGTGCCGAAATAAGCGGTCATCGCTTGCTGGTGAGTCCAGAAACCGGACACCAGCCACAACTCCGGATCGCATTGCGAATGCTGCAGGGAAAAGCTCAGGCAACCCGGCGCGCTGCGGGACGGCTCGATCAAGGCGCTCAGGCGCACACCGAGCTCCGCCGAACGTCCGGCGCGGGCACGAACAAAAGCCATATGACTGACGGGGATCTGCGTAGACATGTTCAACCCTCCCAGGTACTCGAGTGGCAGCCGTGGGACGGGCTGCGACAGGATCAAAGGTTAAGCGCGCAGGTGGAAGTGCGGTTAGTCGATTCCTGCCGGCTTTTTGCACAATCCTGCGCAGCGTTTCGAATAACCTGTAACAACCTGTAAAAGCGTCCGTATCGATTAAACACGGCTATCAAGCAAGTTTGCCTTGGTTGGGGCAGCCGTAGAGGCACCGCTAATCCACTCAATGCAGAATCAGGCAAGCTTGAGGCAGGATGTGTCTACCACATCGTCTTGCACAAACTTAAGCTCGCCCCATTACCAACGCACCGCCGAGGATGCCTTGCATGTCGTCGCTCGATCACTTTCAAGCCCCGCTGGATGCCGACATGGAGAAACAGCGCGCGGAACTGGCCGCTATCATCCGTCGCAACACCACGGACGATGGCAATTATGCGACTGCCGTCGGCTCGCTGTTCATGTCTAAACACAGCAAGTCTCATGACTTTGCCCCGGTGCTGGCCCAACCGGCGTTGTGCATCATGGCGCAAGGCCGTAAAGAGGTCAGGCTGGCCGACGAATACTTCAATTACGATCCGCTGAACTACCTGGTGGTGTCGGTCTCGATGCCCTTGAGCGGACGAGTGGTGAACGTCACGTCTGAAGAGCCAATCCTCGCGGTGCGGCTGGACATCGACCCGACGGAAATCACCGCGCTGATTGCCGACGCCGGCCCGCTCGGTGTGCCCACCCGGCCAACGGGGCGAGGCTTGTATGTCGAACGGATCGATACGGCCATGCTCGACGCAGTGTTGCGTCTGGCCCGGTTGCTGGAAACCCCGAAAGACATCGCCATGCTCGCGCCACTGATTCGTCGGGAGATTCTTTATCGGTTACTGCGCAGCCAGCAAGGGCATCGGCTGTATGAAATCGCGATCGCCAATAGCCAGAGCCACCGCATCAGCCAGGCTATCAAGTGGCTCAACGGCAACTATGAGCAACCGCTGCGCATCGATGATCTGGCGAAGGAAGTGAACCTGAGCGTGTCGACGCTGCATCACCGGTTCAAGGCGATGACGGCGATGAGTCCGTTGCAGTATCAGAAGCAGCTGCGCTTGCAGGAAGCGCGGCGGTTGATGCTGGCCGAAGGGCTGGAAGCCTCGGCGGCGGGGTATCGGGTGGGGTATGAAAGCCCTTCGCAATTCAGCCGGGAATACAGCCGGTTATTCGGCGCGCCGCCGCTCCGGGATTTGGCTCGGTTGAGGTTGAGTGTCTGATTCAGCCTTGAGGGTGTAACTGATGGCCTCATCGCTGGCAGGCCAGCTCCCACAGGGATTGTGAGTGCTCACACAATCAAGTGAACACCGATGCAACCTGTGGGAGCCGGCCTGCCAGCGATGGGGCCAGTAAGGCCGACATCAAATCTGGATCAGGCGCTGAGCACGCGGCACGCCTCGGCCGGCAAGGTCACCGACACCGGATTGCCAATGCTCAACCCAAACCCCTGACACGGCGTGCTCAATGCGGTAAACGACACCCCGGAACACTCGACCGTCGTTTCAATCGTCGCGCCGATATCGCGCACAAACGTCACCGTACCGAGCAACCGGTTCCCCGCCGTCGCTTGCGGATGCGACAGTTGCAGGTCTTCGGGGCGAATCAGCATTTTCACCTTCTCACCGACCACAATGCTGCTGCAGATCGGCACTTCCAGCGCATCGCCACCCGGCAATCCAATCTTGCCGTTGCCCAGCGCCGTGGCCGGGAAGATGTTGCCCGAACCGATAAAGTCCGCCACAAACTCATTGGCCGGGTGCCGGTAGATTTCAATCGGCGTGCCCACTTGCTGCACCCGATGCTCACCCAGCACCACCACGATATCGGCCATGGTCATGGCTTCGCGCTGATCGTGGGTCACCATGATCGTGGTGATGTTCAGGCGCTGTTGCAGCTGACGGATTTCCACCTGCATCGACTCGCGCAGCTTGGCGTCGAGCGCCGACAGCGGTTCATCCAGCAGGAGGATTTTCGGGTGGTTGGCAATCGCCCGGGCAATCGCCACGCGCTGACGTTGCCCGCCGGAGAGTTTGGCCACCGGGCGGTCAATCATCTCGCTCAGCTGAATAAGCTCCAGCAACTCCACCACCCGCGCCTGCTGATCAGCCTTGCTGACGCCCCGCAGTTTCAGCGGATAGGCGATGTTCTCCCCCACCGTCATGTGCGGAAACAGCGCCAGGGACTGGAACACCATGCCGAAATTGCGCTGATGCGCAGGCGTATGGCCGATGTCTTCACCGTCCAGGCGAATCTCGCCGCCGCTGAGGGTTTCGAGCCCGGCGATCATTCGCAGCAAAGTGGTTTTACCGCAGCCCGACGGGCCGAGGAAACACACCAGTTTGCCCTCAGGCAAATGCAGGTTTACATCCTTTACCGCGCAGGCCGAGCCGTAATATTTCTCGACGTTTTCCAGAATCAGACCAGACATATGAATCACCTCAAGAAATCAGAACGAAACGCCACCTTCACCAACCAGCTTCTCCAACGCCCAGATCAGGACGAAGTCGATCAGCACGATCAGCACGGCAAACGAAAATACGGTGGGGTCGAGCGAAGAGACAGTGCGGCTGTACATCCAGATCGGCACGGTCATGACGTCGATGGTGTAGAGGAAATAGGTCACGGTGAATTCGTTGAACGAGACAATGAACGCCAGCAGCATGCCTGCCAGAATCCCCGACTTCATCAACGGCACCACCACATCGATAATCGCCCGCAGCGGTGAAGCGCCAAGCATTTGCGCGGCCTCTTCGACTTCGCTGCCGATGGAGAGCATCGCCGCGGTGCAGTTCTTCACCACGAACGGCAGCGCCAGAATCACATGAGCAATCACCAGCCGTGAGGTGGTCATCTGGAACGGCAGGCTGTCGAACACCAGCAGCAACGCCAGGCCCAACACCACCATCGGAAACACCAGCGGCAGCGACATCAGTTGCAGTGCCACGGCTTTGCCGCGGAACTCGCAACGGGTCAGCGCGTAGGCTGCCGGCACCGCCACAATGGTCGCGAAGACCATGGTCAGGCACGCCACCATCAGGCTGGTGGTCATGGCTTTGCCCAGGCTCAGCACATCGCTGGAATCCGGCGACACGAAGGTGTGCCAGGCGGCCTTGTACCATTGCAGGCTGTAACTGCTCGGCGGGAAGTCGAGGTTCGACGCACCGCTGAACGACATGACAATCATGGTCAGGATCGGCAACACCGCCAACAGCAGGATGAAGCCTGAGAGGATGCCGGCAAACTTGCCGGTCTCGCCGGGCAGCAGCCCATAACGTTTCTTGGTCAACGTGCTCATTGGGAAGCCTCCAGCATGCGCCGACGACGGCCAGTGATGAATTCGGACAAGGTCATGATCGCGAGGGTGGTGACGATCAGCACTACGCCGGCAGCCGACGCGGCGGGCCAGTTCATCAGCGGCGCGATCTGGTCATGCACCATCACCGCCAGCATTGGCACGCGACGCCCCCCGAGCAGTAAAGGCACCACGAAGCTGCTGGCGTTGTAGGCAAATACCAACGTCGCACCGGTGATGATCCCCGGCATGCTCATCGGCAACACCACTTGGCGGAACACCTGGAAGCGGCTCGCACCGAGGGTGGCGGCGGCTTCTTCATACGTACGCGCAACGCCGCGCATGGCGCTGGCAATCGGCAGCACGGCCAGCGGGAACGCGGTTTGCACCAGCCCCATCAGCACGCCGTTCTGGTTGTAGAGCAGCATGATCGGGCGCTTGATCAGGCCCAGCCCCATCAGCGCCTGATTGAGCATCCCCCCCGGGCCGAGAATCACCAGCCAGCCGTAGCTTTGCAGCAGCAGGTTGACCAGCAATGGCAGCAGCACCGCGGCGAGGAAGATCCGTCGCACAAATGGCGAGGTCAGGCGCGACATGGTATAGGCCACCGGGATCGCCAACACCACCGCGATCACCGCGCTGATCAGCGCCAGGCGCAGGGTCAGCAGCAAGGACTTGAGGTAATAGGGTTCGAGCAATTGGGCGTAACTGGCCAGGCTGAACCCGGTCCACTCCGCGCCTTTGGTGCCCACGCTCATGCGCAGCACCAGCAGACTGGCGGCAATCAGCACGCCCAGAAACAGCATCGACGGCGTGAGGAAAAACCAGGCACGCGCCGTCGGCGAAACACCCCGGTTGGCGCGCGATGGAGCGGCGGCGACCGGATGAGTCAGAGGTTGGTGTTCCATAGCAAGGGTCTCGTCAATGGAAAGCAGCTGGCAAACACAGCCCTCAAAATCACCTTGGCCCCTTGTGGGAGCTAGCCTGCTAGCGATAGCGATCCGTCAGTCGACATCAATGCTGAATGTCAGACCGCAATCGCTAGCAGGCTAGCTCCCACAGGGATTTGCAGTGTTCTGAAGACTTGTGTTCGCCACTCGATCAGGAAGAAAAGATTTCCGTGTAACGACGAATCCATTGGTCATGCACGGAGGCCAGGAAGGCGTTGTCGTGCATGATCGCTTTCTCGGCAATCTGCTCCGGGGTGAGGATGTACGGGCTCTTGCGCGCTTCGGCGGAGATGATCGCCTTGGCGTTGACCGGACCGTTGTAAATGTCCTCGGCCATCTTGCCCTGCACCAGCGGGTCCAGAGAGTGGTTGATGAAGGCGTAGACCAGGTCGGTATCGCCCGGACGATTCTTCGGCATCACCGAGAGCATCAGGTCGGTGTAGAAACCTTCCTTCATGCCAAACGTGGCGCCCAGGCCGTAGGCCGGATCGCGAATCTGTTTCGGGAAGAAGGCCGGCGCGTACAGGCCGCCCATGTCCAGGGAACCGGTGCGGAACAGTTCGGCAATCTGGTTCGGGTTTTCACCCAGGGTCACCACACGATCTTTCAGCTCGGCGAGTTTCTTGAAGCCCGGCTCGATGTTGTGCTCGTCACCACCGGCCAGTTTGGCGGCGATGATGATCAGGTCCATCGCTTCGGTCCAGTTCGGCGGCGGCAGGAAGATGTTCGGCGACAGCTCGGCGTCCCACAGGGCGGCGTAACTGTCCGGGGCTTCCTTGATGGTGCGGGTGCTGTAGACCAGGCTGTTGCACCACAACAGGTAACCGATGCCGTGGCCATTGGCGCCGGTGCGGTATTTCTCCGGTACGTCGACCAGGTTGGGAATGCGGTTGAGGTCGGGTTTTTCCAGCAGGTTGGCCGCGGCCAGGCCTTCGGCGCCGACGCCGGCCAGGGTGATGATGTCGTACTGCGGACGATCACCCGCTGCCTTGAGTTTGGCGACCATTTCCGACGTACTGCCGGTGCGGTCAGCGATGACCTTGCAGCCGTACTTGTCTTCGAAGGTTGCCGCGATGTTGCGCAATGCGGCCAGGCCCGTGTCATCGGACCAGGTCAGCAAGCGCAGGGTCTTGCCCTGGAAGCGCGTGTCGCTGGCATTGGCCTTGACGAAGGGCAAGCTCATGGCCGCCGCTGCCACCGAGGCCACGCCCACGGTTTTGATGAATTGACGTCTGTTCAGATCATGCTCGCCCATTACGGACTCCCTTTGTTTTTGTAGGTATAAGGCAGGTCGAAACTGTTGCATCCGCGCGGCCGGATCAGCGGTATCCCTCGTATTTTCGGGGGCTTGGCTGAACCAGCGGGTTCATCCTGAAGTCGTGCAAAACACCTGACTATCGATAAAAACTCATTGAAGCCATGACGCCAGCGCATGCCTCATCGCGAGGCATGCGCTGACCCTTTTCGAGCCGTCAGACCGCTCGAATCACGTGTTTGATTTCCTGGAAAGCCTGCAAACCCCACGGCCCCAATTCGCGGCCGATGCTGCTCTGTTTGTAGCCACCCCAGGCGGTCTGCGGAAAGATCACCTGCGGCGCGTTGATCCACACGAGCCCCGCCTGCAAGGCGTTGGCGACCCGGTCGGCCGCTTCGTTGTCACGGGTGACTACGCTGGCGACCAGACCGAACTGGCTGTCGTTGGCCAAGGCAATTGCCTCGTCTTCGGAAGCAAAACTGCGTACGCAGATCACCGGGCCGAAAATCTCTTCACACCACAACGCACTGTCGAGGGGCACTTCGGTGAAAATCGTCGGCTGCAAAAAATAACCGCGGGACAGGTCTGCGGGACGATTGCCGCCGCAAATCAGTTTGGCGCCCGCACTCAAACCACGATCGATGTGGCCCAACACACGCTGGTATTGCGCCTGATTGACCAGGGCGCCCATTTCAACGTTCGGGTCGAACGGGTCGGCCACGCGAATGGCTTCGGCACGGGCCTTCAAACGAATGAGGAATTCATCCGCCAGTTCGTCAGCGACCAGCACGCGGCTGGTGGCCGAACACATCTGGCCGGCGTTGAAGAAACCGCCGCCACAGGCCACTTCCACGGCCAGTCCGATGTCGGCATCGGCCAACACCAGCAGCGAGGATTTTCCGCCCAGTTCCAGGCTCACGCCTTTGACGGTTTCTGCTGCGCGTTGCATGACCTGGACCCCGACCGCGTTGCTGCCGGTGAAGGAGATCTTGGCGATACGCGGGTCGGCCGACAGCGGTGCGCCGACGGCCAGGCCGGTGCCACAAACCAGGTTGAACACACCGGCGGGCAAGCCTGCTTCGGCGATGATCGTCGCCAGTTCCAGCTCTGGCAGCGGCGTGACTTCGGAAGGCTTGAGTACCACGCAGCAACCGGCCGCCAGGGCCGGGGCGAGTTTCCAGGCGGTGGTGACCATCGGGAAATTCCACGGCACGATCAGGCCGACCACACCGCACGGCTCACGGCGCACACGAGCGCTGAAATCGTCGGTGGGCAGCTCGACGTTGCTGTCTTGTTTGGCATCGAGGCCTTCGGCCAGACCTGCGTAATACTCGAACGTGGCGATCACGTCATCGACGTCGATGGCGGCTTCAAACAGCGGTTTGCCGTTGTTGCTCGACTGCAACTTCATCAGGTGTTCACGCCCGGCCTGAACACCCGCAGCGATTCTGCGCAGGATCGCGCCGCGCTCGGTGCCGGTGGTTTTCGACCATTCGCCGACCGCCTGGGTGGCGGCAGTGACGGCTTGATCGACGGCTTTTTCATCGCCGCCATTCACGGTGGTCAACAGGGCTTCGGTGGCTGGGTTGATCACGCGCAAATGTTCGTTGCCCGCCAACCATTGGCCATTGATATAAAGGCCGTCCAGAGTCGTCGGAAAGCTCATTTCGACACCGCCTTCATCCACTGGGTCTGATCGATTTCAATGAGGGTCGGGCCTTGGCGATCAGCGGCGACGCGCAGTGCACTGCGCAGTTGCTCGACACCGTTGACCGCTTCGGCTGCACAGCCCAGCGCCTTGGCCACACCAATGAAGTCCGGGGTGTAAATGTCCACGCCCACCGGCTCGATGGCGCGGTTGACCATGTATTTCTTGATCTCTTCGTAGCCCTGGTTATTCCACAGCAGGACGATTACCGGGGTGCGCGCTTCAACGGCACTGGCCAGTTCCGGCAGAGTGAATTGCAGGCCGCCGTCGCCGATCAGGCACACCACCGGAGGACGCGCGCCGCCTTCAACGCTGCCGCCGAGCCAGGCGCCAATCGCCGCCGGCAAGGCGTAACCGAGGGTGCCGTACCCGGTGGACGAGTTAAACCAGCGACGCGGGCGTTCCGGGTTGAAGGTCAGGTTGCCGGTGTACACCGGTTGGGTCGAATCACCGACGAAGACCGCGTCCGGCAGTTCGTGCAGGACGGTTTCCAGGAAGCGGGTCTGGGCCAGGGTCGGCGCATCCCAAGTGGCGGCGAGGTCTTCGCGCAGACGGGCAGCGCGGACCTGGCCCCAATCGTTGCGGCGCTCGGCCAGCGAGTGTTTGGACAGCTCACTCAGCAAGGCTTGCGCGGCGTTGCGCGAGTCAGCCACCAGGGCGACTTTCGGCGGGTAGTTGCGCACGGTCTGATCGGGGTCGATGTCCACTCGCAGCAGCACGCCGGGAATCTCGAAGCCGCCGGCAAACGTGACGTCGTAATCGGTCTCGGCGAGTTCGGTGCCGATGGCCAATACCACGTCGGCCTCGGCCACCAAGGCACGGGTCGCGACCAGGCTTTGGGTTGAACCGATCAGCAACGGGTGACTGGATTCGAGCATGCCTTTGGCATTGATGGTCAGGGCCACTGGCGCGTCCAGCAGTTCGGCCAGTTCCGTCAGCTCGGCGGCCGCATCGATGGCACCGCCACCGGCTAGAATCAGCGGGCGCTTGGCACCGGCCAGCAGCGCGGTCATGCGGCTGATGGCGCTCGGCGAAGCACCGGCGCGGTCGATGTTGACCGGCAGACTGGTGAGCAAGTCGTCGGCTTCTTCGACCAAAACGTCCAGCGGAATTTCGATGTGAACAGGACGCGGACGACCGGCCTGGAACAATGCAAACGCACGCGCCAGCACGCCCGGCAATTCAGCCGCCGACATCAGGGTGTGGGAGAACGCCGCCACGCCGCCGACCAGTGCGCTCTGGTTCGGCAGCTCGTGGAGCTTGCCGCGACCGCCGCCCAACTGGCTGCGCGATTGCACGCTAGAGATCACCAGCATCGGGATCGAGTCGGCATAAGCCTGGCCCATCGCGGTGGTGATGTTGGTCATGCCAGGGCCGGTGATGATGAAGCACACACCCGGTTTGCCGCTGGTGCGCGCATAACCGTCGGCCATGAAACCGGCGCCCTGTTCGTGACGCGGCGTGACGTGGTTGATGCTCGAACGGGCCAGCCCGCGATACAGCTCCACGGTATGCACCCCGGGAATGCCGAACACCTGCTCGACCCCGTAACCTTCGAGTAACTTGACCAATACTTCGCCGCACGTCGCCATGTCTTTGCCCTTTTTGTTCGTTTGAGACGCCGGGCCTGCGCAGTGTTTATGATGCGTGGGCAGGTCCAGGGATGGCCTCATTGGAACGGGCGACACGTCGCCGCAACAATGGATAAAAAGTCATACTAGCCATGTCCTCACGTCATACCTTGGATCCCAATGAAACGATTGCCTCCCCTGCCGGCGCTGCACACTTTTCTGATCACCGCGCAGTGCTGTAACTTCACCCGGGCCGCCGAACAGCTGTACATCACCCAGGGCGCGGTGAGTCGGCAGATCGCCGGGCTGGAAGAACATCTGGGTTATGAACTGTTTATCCGCCAGGCGCGGGGCCTCGACTTGACCGCCGAAGGACGGGAGTGGCTGCCACGGGTGCAGCAGATTTTCGGTTTGATCGACGAAGCGGTGGAGCAGATCGGCGAGAAGCGCAAAACCCTGCAACTCAAGGCGCCGACCTGCGTGATGCGCTGGTTGTTGCCGCGCCTGGTGCAGTGGCAACGGGAGCGCCCGGATGTGCCAGTGGAATTGACCACCACGGTGAAACACGGCGTGGATTTTCATCGCGAGCAGTTCGATGCAGCGGTGATCTATGGCGTACCGCCGGAGACGTCACTGACGTCCCATCGGCTGTTCGATGAGCAACTGACGCCGGTCTGCTCTCGGCCGTATCTCGATGGGCCGGTGCCGTTGCAGGCGCCGGAGGATCTGGAACAACACATGCTGTTGCATCCGACCCGGGATGAACGCGACTGGAAAGCCTGGCTGGCCAGCGCGGATATTCGCTTGAGCAATGTCGGCAAGGGACAGCATTTCGAAACCCTGGATTTAGCGATGTCGATGGCGTCCCAGGGGACCGGTGTGGCGATTGGGGATTGGTCGTTGATTGGCGACGACCTGAGCGCCGGGCGGCTGGTCATGCCGTTTGAATTGAAGGTGAAAACGGGTTTGGCGTATTACCTGGTGTTCCCGGAAAAACCCGGGCCTTCGCCGAAGTTGCGCGAATTGATGGGGTGGTTGGTGGAGCAGGCACAAGCGCGCTGAGCCTTGCGCTGAATTGCCCCCTGTAGCAGCTGGCGAAGCCTGCGTTCGGCTGCGAAGCAGTCGTAAAACCATACACCGCGGTGTGCCAGGAAAATCGTGGATACAGGGTTTACGACTGCTGCGCAGCCGAACGCAGGCTTCGCCAGCTGCTACAAGTTTGTGGTGTTGCGCGGATCAATACCCGATGGTGAACCGCTGCCGGGAGTGCTTCGACACTTCCACTTCATCGATCATCGCAATCGCATAATCGGCGAACGTGATCCAGCTCCGCCCTGCACCGCTCACCAGCAAATCATCCTTCCCAACCCGAAACGCCCCCGTGCGCTCACCTTCGACAAACTCCGCCGACGGCGACAGAAAGGTCCAGTCCAGATCGTTTTCCTGACGCAGGTTCTCCAGAAACAAAGCCCCGGCACTGGCCTCAGCCTTGTACGCCTCCGGAAAGCCCGTGCTGTCGATGACGCGAGTGCCGTCCGGCAGCAACAACGAACCCGCACCGCCCACCACCAGCAGACGTTTCACCCCGGCCTTTTTCACCGGCCCGACAACGGCGCTGGCCGGAAGGGTCGAAAAGTGTGCCGCGCTGATCACCACGTCATGACCCTCGACGGCAACTTGCAACGCTTCGGCATCAAGGGCATCGACGTTCCTGGTGACCACACCGGCACGCTGGCTGATCTTCGAGGTGTCGCGGGCGATAGCAGTGACGCTATGACCACGACGCAGGGCTTCTTCCAGCAGTTGGCTGCCGGCACGGCCGGTGGCACCGATGATTGCGATTTTGCTCATGATGTTCTCCAGTTGGCTTGGGTGAATCTTTGCAAATTTGCGTGGCAAAAGGGCTTTTGTGGCGAGGGGATTTATCCCCGTTCGGCTGCGAAGCAGTCGTCAAAGCTTGGGACTGCTTCGCAGTCCAACGGGGATAAATCCCCTCGCCACAGGTGTCCGTGTTCACGGTATAAATTCACTCACCCCACTTCATCTCGCCCTTGGCGACTTTCGCGCTCAGCTCCAGCGAGCTCACTTCGCCCACTGCCGGAAAGCGTTTTTTCATGGCGGCGATCAGCGCGGCGGAGTCCTTGGTCTTGGCGGTTTCTTCGTCGAAGGCCTTGATGTAATCGGCGGTGAACTGCACGGCGGCCAGCGAACGGGCACTCTCACCCAGGTAATGCCCCGGCACGATGGTTTTCGGTTTCAGGGTTTCGATGGAGTGCAGCGTAGTCAACCAATCGGCGTGGGATTGCGCGGTTTGCGTATCAGCCATCCACACGTGGATGTTTTCTGCGACCACCACACCACCGACGACAGCCTTGATCGACGGGATCCACACAAAGGTCCGGTCCGGCTGCTTGCCGTCCAGGCCCACCACCTGCAACTTCTGCCCTTCGAGCATCAGGCTGTCGCCCTTGAGTACGCCAGGCACGATGGTTTTGGCCGGCACGTCGGCGCCCATTTTCGGCCCCCAGAACGCCAGTTTGCCGTCGACGGTGTGTTTGATGTGATCAACGGTGGGCTGCGAGGCGAGCACTTTGGCGCTCGGGAACGCGGCGGTCAGGGTGTCGAGGCCGAAGTAGTAATCCGGGTCACCGTGGCTGATGTAGATGGTGGTCAGTTGCTTGCCGCTGGCGCGGATCTTCTCGACCACTTGTTCGGCCTGGGATATGCCGAATTGCGCGTCGATCAGAATCGCTTCTTTTTCGCCGCTGACCAGGACCGAGGTCACCGGGAAGATCGCCTTGTCACCCGGGTTATACACGTCCAGGGTCAGGGTCGATGCCGCCGCGGCGTGGGCCGCGAAGCCGAGAGTGGCGGTGGCCAGCAAAATGCGCTTGAGAGAGGTGAAGCCGATCATCTGTTGCTCCGTGGTCCGAATGCCGTGTCTGGCGATGGGGACAGAGCTTAGTTGCCTGACTCAGTACAAAAAATGCGATGCTTGAACATAGTTTGTTTCTGAAAGCGGGCAAATCATGGATCGTCTACAAGCAATGCGGGTGTTTGTCTCAGTGGTCGACCTCGGCAGCCAATCGGCCGCCGCCGATCATCTGGACCTGTCACGGCCAGTGGTTTCGCGTTATCTGGCGGAGCTGGAAGATTGGGTCGGCGCACGCCTGATGCACCGCACCACGCGCAAATTGAGCCTGACCGCCGCCGGCAGCGAAATCCTGCCCCGCTGTCGGCAGATGCTCGACCTGTCCACCGACATGCAAGCCGCCGTCAGCGAGCCGGACGAGGCGCCCCGCGGCCTGCTGCGCATCAGCGTCAGCACCTCATTCGGCCAGGCGCAACTGGCGGATGCCATGGCGGCTTTCGTCAAACGCTATCCCGGTGTCAGCATCGACATGCAGATGCTCGACCGCACGGTGAACCTGGTGGATGAGCGCATCGACCTGGCGATCCGCACCAGCAACGACCTGGACCCAAACCTGATTGCTCGGCGGCTGACAGTCTGCCGATCGGTGATCTGCGCCTCCCCCGCTTACCTGCGCGAACACCCGACGCCGCAACGGGTCGAGGACCTGAGCCAGCACAATTGCCTGACCCATTCCTACTTCGGCAAAAGCCTCTGGCATTTCGAGGAGGACGGCGAGCCGGTGTCGGTGCCGGTACAGGGCAATATCAGCGCCAATGAAGCCAGTACGCTGCTGCGCGCAACCCTCGCCGGGGCTGGCGTGGCGATGCTGCCCAGTTATCAGGCGGGCGTTCATATCCACAGTGGCGAGCTGATTCGCCTGCTGCCCCAGGCCGAGCCGCGGCAGATGAACGTGTACGCGGTGTACGCCTCACGCAAGCACATGCCGGCGGCGCTACGTAGCATGCTGGATTTCCTGGTGCTCAGATTCCCCGAAGAACCGGCGTGGGATATAGGCCTGTAACCACATCAAACTGTGGGAGTGAGCCTGCTCGCGATGACGGTCTGACATTCAACATCACTGTTGCCTGACACTCCGCTATCGCGAGCAGGCTCACTCCCACAGTTTGATGGGGGATACCGCAGCTTTTGTGCTCGACACAATCCCTTGTGGGAGCTGGCTTGCCTGCGATGGCGTCGTCACATCCGACAATGATGCTGACTGACAGTCCGCTATCGCGAGCAGGCTCACTCCTACAGGGGATATCAGTGTTCTGAATGACGGGTTACATACGCAGGACGTGTGACTGGCATCTCACCCGCGCTGACCTATGCTGAAAGGAGTACCGAAGGGTATTCGTTCAGAGGTCAACGCCATGAACATCAAAACAAGAAGATACCTCGCCATTTTCGTCACCTGCGCCGCGACGTTGGCGCTGTATGGCACCGCCGCCTGGCGTGTCGAGCAGTTGCGACAACTGCCCCGTGAAACCGCGAGTTGTAACTACGAGCATTGCATTCCCCACAACGCGACCCTCAATGCCCTTCGGTAACGAAGGCGGTCAGGCTTCGTTGTCCTGATCGGCCTTCAAGCGGTCGCGAAAAGCCTTGGGCGAGATCCCCACCCGGCGTCGGAACAGGCGCGTGAAGTTGGTTGGATCGGAAAATCCCAACACATCGGACATTTCGTAAATGGTCATGCTGGTGTAGGTCAGCAAGCGCTTGGCCTCCAGCAGCTGGCGCTCGTGCATGATCTGCAACGCCGGTTGCCCCGCCAGCTCACGGCAGGTGCCATTGAGGTGGGACACGGAAATCCCTAGCCGGTGTGCCAGATCCTCGACCTTGACGTGCTGGCGGTACGTCTCTTCCACCAACTGGATAAATCCGTTGAGGTATTCCCGGGCCCGTTGCGGACGCTGACTGGCGGCGCGGCGCGAAATCACCTGACGGCTGACCCACACCATGATCACGCTGACCAGCGAATGCATGAGCATCTCGCGCGCGGGCTGGTGGCCGGTGTATTCGTCTTGCAGCGCCGAAAACAGACTGTTGAGGTAGTCGCTTTCCTTGCCCGCCGGGTAACTTTCGGCCTGGGCCAGTGCGCTAACCGAGTTGCCCAGTTGCGCCTGAAGATGGGCAACCAGCGGCGCGGCGAGGGTCACGACGAATCCTTCGACGTCCTCGGAAAACCGGTAACCATGCACCGATAACGGCGGCAGGATCAGGATTGCCGGTTCAGTCAGTTGCGTCTGTTTGCCTTCGATTTCAAGCTCTGCCTGACCTTTGAATACGAAGAGCAACTGGCATAAATCAGCGTGACGGTGGGGTTTGATTTCCCATTGGTGTTCGCGGCTGCGTTTGGAAATGGTTTCACAGTGCAGCAAGTCGGGGGTCGGCCAGTCCAGGCTTTCACCGTAGAGCTTGAACACTGGAATCGAAGGCAGGTCAGGCTTGTTCATCACTTCAATCCAGGCCTCAAAGGGTTACGGGCGATAATCGCACCGATTGGCAGAATGTACAGGTATCGGCTCAGTTTTCACCTTCAATTGACAGACCCGCAAGGGAAAAATGCAAGCACTCGATCCATAAAAATCATTCACCGGCCGTGGTCGCGTGAAGCTTGCGAGTCATAACAACAATGAAAATGCTGAAAACCCAAGTCGCTATCATCGGCGCCGGCCCCTCCGGTTTGCTGCTCGGCCAGTTGCTGCATAACCACGGAATCGACACCCTGATCCTCGAACGCCAGACCCCGGGTTATGTGCTCGGCCGCATTCGCGCCGGAGTCCTTGAACAAGGCATGGTAGAGCTGTTGCGGCAGGCAGGGGTGGGTCAGCGCATGGACGCCGAAGGGCTGGTCCATGGCGGTTTCGAAATGGCCCTCGACGGGCGCCGGGTGCACATCGATCTGCAAGCCCTGACCGGTGGCAAAACCGTGATGATCTATGGCCAGACCGAAGTCACCCGCGACCTGATGGCCGCTCGTCGGGAGGCTGGCGCACAGACCATTTACCAGGCCGACAACGTCGTACCGCACGGGATGAAAACCGCAGAACCGTTCGTGACGTTCGTGAAGGATGGTGAAACGTATCGCCTCGATTGCGACTACATCGCCGGGTGTGACGGCTTCCATGGCGTGTCGCGGCAGTCGATTCCCGCGGATTGCCTGAAGGTTTTCGAGCGGGTCTATCCGTTTGGCTGGCTCGGCATTCTCGCCGATACGCCGCCGGTCCACGAGGAGTTGGTCTATGCCCGCCACGAGCGTGGTTTTGCCCTGTGCAGCATGCGCTCCGCGACCCGCACGCGTTACTACCTCCAGGTGCCGGCGGACGAGAAAGTCGAGGAATGGCCGGATCAGCGCTTCTGGGATGAGCTCAAATCGCGTCTGCCTTCTGAGCTCGCCAACGTCCTAGTGACCGGGCCGTCTATCGAAAAGAGCATCGCGCCGCTACGCAGTTTCGTGGTGGAACCGATGCAGTACGGGCGGATGTTCCTGGTCGGCGACGCGGCGCACATCGTCCCGCCTACCGGCGCCAAAGGCCTGAACCTGGCGGCCAGCGACGTCAGCACCTTGTTCACGATTTTGCTGAAGGTTTACAGTGAAGGGCGTCTGGATTTGCTGGAAAAATACTCCGAGATCTGCCTGCGCCGGGTCTGGAAAGCCGAACGGTTTTCCTGGTGGATGACCTCGATGCTGCACCGTTTCGATGAAAACGACGCCTTCAGTCAGCGCATCAGCGAGTCGGAGCTTGACTACTTCGTCCACTCTGAAGCGGGTCGAAAAACCATTGCAGAGAATTACGTCGGACTTCCGTATGAGGCTATCGAATAGCCTGCTACCCGAGGGCGTGTCATCCATTATTTCCCGCGTCGCGCCGGGTGTGCTGTTGCGCAGGGCAAGGCGCGAGGAGCGCGGTTTGGTCATTCCAAATAAGCTCCGAGCAACGCAGCCCTGCGCAACAGCACGCCCGGCCCTTCGGGTTGTCGCCTGAAAGCGGGCCATGCTGCGTTGAAGTCCTCGGCAAGGAAACAACCCTTACCTTCGGACTTCGCCTTGCCTGGCCCGCTTTCAGGCGGCAACGCGACGCGGGAAATAATGGATGACACGCCCTGATACACTGGCGAGCATCCCCGCTCGCCTTGCTTTTGCGGGTCATCATTGCCCGCAGGTTTTTACCCGTGACCAATCTCAACCAGCCTGAAACGCCTAAACCGGCCATTCGCAGCGTGTTGATCGCCCTAATGCTGGCGATCTTTCTTGGCGCACTGGACCAGACCATCGTCGCCGTTTCAATGCCGGCCATCTCCGCGCAATTCAAGGACGTCAGCCTGCTGGCCTGGGTGATTTCCGGCTACATGGTGGCAATGACCGTGGCGGTGCCGATCTACGGCAAACTCGGCGATCTGTACGGCCGACGCAAGTTGATGCTGTTCGGCATGGGCCTGTTCACCCTTGCCTCGTTGTTCTGCGGCATGGCCCAGAGCATGGAGCAACTGGTGCTGGCGCGGATCATTCAAGGCATCGGCGCGGGCGGGATGATTTCGGTCAGCCAGGCGATCATCGGCGACATCGTCCCGCCCCGGGAGCGCGGTCGCTATCAAGGTTATTTCAGCAGCATGTACGCCGTGGCCAGTGTCGCCGGCCCGGTGCTCGGCGGCTACATGACTGAATACCTGTCCTGGCGCTGGGTATTTTTGATCAACCTGCCGCTGGGCCTCGGTGCCTGGCTGGTGGCCAATCGCACGCTGGTGGGTTTGCCCGTGCCACAACGCAAACCGATCATCGATTACCTCGGCACGCTGCTGATGATTATCGGCTTGACCGCTTTGTTGCTGGGCATCACCCAAGTCGGCCAGGGCCACTCATGGCGCAGCGCCGAAGTGCTGGGCCTGCTCGGGTGTGCGGTGTTGGTGCTGGCGCTGTTCGTCTGGCATGAACGCCGGGCGCGGGAGCCGTTGCTGCCGATGCACCTGTTCGCCAACCGCAACGCGATCCTGTGCTGGTGCACGATTTTCTTCACCAGTTTCCAGGCCATCTCGCTGATCGTGCTGATGCCGCTGCGCTTCCAGAGCGTCACCGGCGCCGGGGCCGACAGCGCCGCGCTGCACTTGTTGCCACTGGCCATGGGCTTGCCGATCGGGGCTTATTTCGCCGGACGCCGGACCTCGGTGACCGGGCGCTACAAACCGATGATCCTGACCGGCGCCATCCTCATGCCGATCTCGATTCTCGGCATGGCGTTCAGTCCGCCCCAGGCTTTCGTGCTCAGCAGCCTGTTCATGTTGCTCAGCGGGATCGCCAGCGGCATGCAATTCCCGACGTCCCTGGTCGGGACGCAGAACTCGGTGGAACAACGGGATATCGGCGTCGCCACCAGCACCACCAACCTGTTCCGCTCGCTGGGTGGGGCGGTGGGGGTGGCGTTGATGTCGGCGCTGCTGCTGGCGTTGCTGCAGGATTCGAGCTTCGCCCACCTGGCCGGCTCGTCGCTGATTGCCGAGGGCAGTTCGGGGAATGTGTTGCTGGATGGATTGAATGCCGCGCCGGGAGATGCGCAGAACGCCTTGCGTGCCGAGTTGCTGCTGACCTTCCAGCATTTGTTGATGGTCAGTGCGGCGGTGTCGCTGCTGGGGTTGGCGGCGGCGGTTGCGATGCCGAATATGTTGTTGCGGGGGCGGGAAGATAAGGTTCGATAGATAGACCGAGTCGCGGCCATCGCGGGCAAGCCTCGCTCCTACAGGTACAGCGTAATCCCCGTAGGAGCGAGGCTTGCCCGCGAAGGCGTCCTCACAGACACCAAAGAATCAAGGGCTGTAATACCCGACCGCAACCAGAAAATGCCCGACCTTTTTCAGGTAGGCATGCTTGTCTTCAACCTTGCCGGTCACCGGGTTTTTCCAGCGGTATTCGTATTCGCCGTTATCCTGTTTGGCGATCAGTGCCAGGATCGGCTCGCCCACCGGTTTGCCTTCTGGGTCCTTGATCTTGCCGAAGTCGGTGTTGATCAGCCGCAGGTTGGTGCCGTGGGCCACATAACGCTGGGTGTTCAGGTCGACGATGAACACGTACAGGTCATCCTGCAAGTAACCGCCCTTGAGGGAATTGATCGCGGTCAGCGTGCCCTTTTCGTCCTTGGCGAGATCCGTCGACGCTTTGTTCAGCAAGGCCATCGCCTGCTCCGCTGACGCCCGTGGCAGGTAGTAACCCACGGCCAGAATCCGCTGGCCAACGCGCTGATAAAACACGTGCTTGCGCTCGACCTTGCCGTCGGACCAGTTCTGCCAGCGGTATTCAGCTTGCTGAATGCCATTGCCCTCCGGCACGTTCAAGGCGTCCTTGAAGGCTTTCTGCAAATCCGGCCCGAGGGTTTCAGACACATCGCGCCCGATCAGCGCCGAAGACGGCCCGCCGCTGGCGAGCATCACGCCCTTGGTATCGACCACGAAGACGTAACGATCCTTGTCGACAAACTCGCCCTGGCGGCTGAAGGCTGCGAAGGCCTTGTCGCCGTTGTCGTGGTAATAGGCCAGGGCTTTTTCCAGCAAGGCTTTGGCGGCCTGGCTGTCATCCTTTTCCGCCGTGGCGGCCTGAACCTGCCCCAGACACAGCAACAGCATCCCGCCCAGCACGGCTAATTTGTGCAGCCCCCCCATAATGCATCCCTCGTTCTTTTCGGTGTTTCAAGAGCGTAGACGGCAATGGGATATGTACGAACATTCAGAACCCTGTAGCAGCTGTCGGACCTGTAGCAGCTGTCGAGCCCCAGCGAGGCTGCGTTCGGCTGCGTAGCAGTCGTAAAATCAGCCAGCGCGGTGTTTCAGGTAAACCGAGTTGATTGGATTGACGACTGCTTCGCAGCCGAACGCAGCCTCGCCGGGGCTCGACAGCTGCTACAGGTCCGACAGCTGCTACACAGGGTTTACTGTCTGGCGCGGAGTTGTTGTTGCAGATTCTGGATCTGCGCCTGAAGGGTGTTGATGTTGCGGGTGGTTTGCCCGCGGAAAGCGTCGAACTCCGCCGTATTGGTGGCGCCTTGCGCAGGAGACGGGCGGTTGTCCTGTTCGCTTTTGAGCACGATGATGTCCTGTTCCAGACGCTCGATCGCGGCGCTCGGGTTGCCCTGTTTCTTCAGCGCGACGATGTCGGCGCCGAGGCTTTTGAGCTGGGCGTCGAATTTGCTGCTGTCGTCCGGGGCGCTTTTCAGCGCGGCCAACTCAGTGCTCAAGTCTTTGACCTGCGCCTGCAATTGCGTGTTGGCGGTCTGGTGTTCGGTGCTCTGGGCGGTCATCTGCGCCAGGCGCTTGTCCAGATCTGTGGTTTGCGCGGTCATCTGTGCCAGACGCTTGTCCAGATCGCTGGTCTGACCGACAACACCCTGCTGCTGCTTGCCTTGATCCAGCAGTTGGGTTTCCAGTTGCTTGATTTGCAGCTTCAGGGCTTCGCTGTCGCTGGTGACATTTGTCTGGCTGGCGACCACCTTGCCGGAAATATCCTGCAAGCGCCCCGCCGCATCCTCACTGATACGCGCGAAACTTTCCTGGGTGGCCACCAGTTGCTGTTCCATCAGCGAAATCTGCTGAAAGCTCCACCAGGCAAGGCCGGCGAACGCAAAGAACAAAGCGCCGACCAAGGCCCAGAGAGGACCGGTGCTGGCGCTTTTGACTTTGACCACCGGTGCCGTCCGCGAATGCACGGAGGTGCGAGTAGTGGTCGGAAAATCATCGTCATCGGGGACGTCTGCGCGCAGGCTCGGTAAATCGAAGTCGTCGTTGGCATCGTTACGCATGGACATTGAGTCAACCTTTGTGGAACGCGGTGATGGTTGTATGCGGCGAGTATAAACCCCACTGCCGCACCGATTGACCCTCAACGCCAAACTCGGTTCAGTGCTGGCAGACGGGCAACTGGAAAGTCAGCGAATGTCCTGGGCCTTCCACCAGCCGCAGAACTCATCGAGGGCCGTCCAGAGACTGACTTTTGGATCGTAATCCAGATAATGCCGGGCGCGGCTGATGTCCAGGGTGAAATTTTTGTTCATGACCTGCATGCCCAGTCGCGACAGCGTCGGCTCGGGGCGCCCCGGCCACAACTTGCACACCCCTTCGTTGAGCGCGGCAACGCTGTAGGCCAGACCGTAGGAACGGTAGCGCGTCACTTGTGGGACTTCCATCTTGCGCATGACGTAATTGACCACGTCCCACAACGGCACCGGCGTACCGTTGCTGATGTTGTAGGCCTTGCCCAGTGCCGAACCGCTGGCCAGCAAGCTGCTGAGCAACGCTTCATTGAGGTTTTGCATGCTGGTGAAATCGACCTTGTTCAGGCCGTTGCCGATGATCGCCAGGCGTCCCTTGCGCTGCATATTCAGCAGTCGCGGGAAGATGCTCATGTCACCCGCCCCCGTCACGAAGCGCGGGCGCAGGGCCAGGGTTTCGAGGCCGAATTCCTGGGCACCAAAGACTTTTTGCTCGGCGAGGAATTTGGTGGCGGCGTAGGGATGCTTGAACCGTTTAGGCACCTGTTCTTCGGTCAGCTCCAAGTGATCACGGCCATCGAAGTAGATCGACGGCGACGACAAATGCACCAGGCGCCGAACGCGCTGCTTCAGACAGGCCTCGACCACGTTTTCGGTGACCTGCACGTTACCTTGATGAAAGTCCTGATAACGCCCCCACACACCGACCGCGCCGGCGCAATGCACCACCGCTTCGACATCGGAACACAGCTCGCGCGCCAGTTCCGGGTCGCTCAAGTCGCCCGGGATAAACTCGGCGCCACGGCGCACCAGGTGTTCGACGCTTTCGGCCCGGCGACCGTTGACCCGCACGTCCAGGCCCTGCTCCAGGGCAAAACGCGCAAAGCGTCCGCCAATGAAGCCGCTTGCGCCGGTGACCAGAATTTTCATGTAGAGCTCCAACAAATGCAGCTGTGAGCTTCAAGCTACAAGCTGCAAGTTAAAAACGGTCCGCAAGCGCTTCACTTGCAGCTTGCAGCTTGACGCTTATGACTGCTTCCAGGGCACCAGCCATTGCTTCGACGAACGCACCAATTGATCGGTCAACAACCCCAGCAGCTGACCGCCGTTGCGCCAATGATGCCAGTACAGCGGCACATCGATGGGCTTATCTGGCAAAAGCTCCAGTAAAACACCGCGTTCCAGTTGCTCGCGCACCTGCAATTCAGGCACCAGGCCCCAGCCTAGTCCGGCTTCGGTCAAGCGAATGAAGCCTTCAGACGATGGGCACAAATGGTGTTCGAAACCGCCATCGACACCGAGGGACGCGAGGTAGCGATGCTGTAGGAAATCGTCCGGGCCAAACACCAGCGCCGGGGTTTTCGCCAACAGATCAGCACGCACCCCTACAGGAAAATGCCGGGCGATGAACGCGGGACTGGCCAGCGCCCGATAGCGCATGGCGCCCAATAACACGCTGCGCGCGCCAGCCACCGGGCGCTCGCTGGCGCAGATGCACGCGGCCACTTCGCCAGCGCGCATGCGTTTAAGGCCGACCGTCTGGTCTTCGACCACCAGATCCAGCAGCAGGTGTTGCTCGGCGCAGAAATCACTGACGGCTGCGGCCCACCACGTCGCCAGACTGTCGGCATTCAGGGCGATGCGCAGACGTTCCGGCAGCCCTTCTTCGTCCAGCGCCGGAACCAGCGTTTGTAGATCCCGCTCCAGCAAACGCACCTGCTGGACATGGTTGAGCAACCGCCGACCGATTTCAGTCGGGGCTGGCGGCGTGACTCGCACCAACACCGGCTGGCCGATCCGCGCCTCCAGCAGTTTGATGCGCTGGGAGATCGCCGATTGCGACAAACCCAGCACCTGCGCGGCGCGTTCAAATCCGGCCTGCTCGACCACTGCGGCCAAGGCAGAAAGCAATTTATAGTCGAACATCAGTTTTCCTAATGAGCGATCAGCATGATTGGTTTTTCTTATACAGCGTTGCACCGGAGAATGGCCAGCAAGAACTCTTGAACAAGGATCACCGACATGGCTGGCGAAACATCATTGGCAACGCTGCTGCGCAGCATGAGCCCGCAGCTCAACGACGGCGAATACGTGTTCTGCACGCTGCGCGACGGCAAATTACCCGCCGGTCTCGAGATCGTCGGCAGCTTTCGCGAGCAGGAAGGCCTGACAGTGATTCTGGAACGTTCCCACGCGGAACAGGCCGGTTTCAGCTTCGACTACGTCGCGGCATGGATCACCTTGAACGTGCATTCGGCCCTCGAAGCCGTCGGCCTGACCGCCGCGTTCGCCACGGCACTGGGCCAGGCCGGCATCAGTTGCAACGTGATTGCCGGCTACTACCACGATCACCTGTTCGTCGGTCAGACCGATGCCCAACGCGCCCTGCAAGTACTGCGGGACCTCGCAGCCAACGCGGAGTAAACCTTATGTGGCAAAGCTATGTGAACGGCCTGCTGGTGGCCGCCGGGCTGATCATGGCGATCGGCACTCAGAATGCGTTTGTGCTGGCGCAAAGCCTTCGGCGTGAACATCACCTGCCGGTGGCGGCGTTGTGCGTAACCTGCGATGCCTTATTGGTTGCCGCCGGGGTGTTCGGGCTGGCGACGGTGCTGGCGCAAAACCCGACCCTGTTGGCGGTCGCCCGCTGGGGTGGCGCTGTATTTCTGATTTGGTATGGCACTCAGGCGCTGCGTCGGGCCTGTTCGAAACAAAGCCTGCAACAGGGTGAAAACCAGACGGTTCGTTCACTACGCGCGGTGATGCTCAGCGCCTTGGCCGTGACCCTGCTCAACCCGCACGTTTATCTGGATACAGTGTTGCTGATTGGCTCTCTCGGCGCGCAACAAACCGAGCCCGGCGCTTATGTGGTCGGGGCCGCGAGCGCGTCGTTGCTGTGGTTTTTCACCCTGGCACTGGGCGCCGCCTGGTTGGCGCCCTGGCTGGCCCGGCCCAGCACCTGGCGGATTCTCGATCTGTTGGTGGCGGTGATGATGTTTGCAGTGGCGTTTCAATTAATCGTTGCCGGCTGATTATTCCAAAAGGCTCTGGAACCTCTATTCCACACAGTTGTTGCGTGGTTATGCCGCACCCCCGGTGCTATGATCCGATCCGATGCGCCGCAAAGAGTACAAACTCCCCGGCGCTTGTCTGGCCGCCCGTGATCGGCCTTGCGCTCACCGCAACTGACCTGATTAGGAGAATCATCATGGCTTTCGAATTGCCGCCGCTGCCTTACGCACACGATGCCCTGCAGCCGCACATTTCCAAGGAAACTCTGGAATACCACCACGACAAGCACCACAACACCTACGTCGTGAACCTGAACAACCTGGTGCCAGGCACCGAGTTCGAAGGCAAGACTCTGGAAGAAATCGTCAAATCTTCCTCGGGCGGTATCTTCAACAACGCCGCTCAGGTCTGGAACCACACTTTCTACTGGAACTGCCTGGCGCCAAACGCCGGCGGTCAACCAACCGGCGCGCTGGCTGAAGCCATCAACGCTTCTTTCGGTTCGTTCGACAAGTTCAAAGAAGAATTCAGCAAAACCTCCATCGGCACCTTCGGTTCCGGTTGGGGCTGGCTGGTGAAAAAGGCTGACGGTTCCCTGGCCCTGGCCAGCACCATCGGCGCCGGCAACCCGCTGACCAGCGGCGACACCCCGCTGCTGACCTGCGACGTCTGGGAACACGCTTACTACATCGACTACCGCAACGTTCGTCCGAAATACGTCGAAGCGTTCTGGAACCTGGTCAACTGGAAATTCGTGGCTGAGCAATTTGAAGGCAAAACCTTCAAGGCTTAAGCTCGACGCCAGACAAGAAACCCGGCTTTTATGCCGGGTTTTTTTATGGGCTGGAGAAAAATCAGAGAGCCCTGAGCGGCCTTGAAAAATGGGTCGGCTGTCCGCCCGCCATCGTCGGAACGCCGCCCGGAGCAAGCTCGCTCCCACATTGGCTAATTTGCGTCGTACGCCGAGTTTGTGAACGCCATCGCACCCTGTGGGAGCGAGCTTGCTCGCGATGAACGATAACGCGGTTTTGAAAGGTTACGCCGGATCGACGTTATCCAGCGCCCGGTTCACCGCCAACTCTGCCAGCATGATGATCTGCTGAATCGCCAGCGCCGTATGACGCTGCGGGCCGATCAGGTTCGCGGCGAAATCACTGGCCATGACACTGGCCGAGGCCAGTGACTCACAGGCTTGGGCCAGGAGGCTTTCGCTGTCCATGTCGGGGGCGATCATGAACATCGTGCTGGGGCGACGGGGTTTGGGGATGTATTGGTCTGGCGGGTCGAGGTAGTAATCGAGAGCGCGTTTTATGGCTTCGCGGTCCCTGAAGAGCGCTTCGGCTTCGGGGGTTTCGGAAGTGGGTGCGGTGTTGACGGGTGGATCGGGGATTAACTTATCCAAACTAAAAATCCTCTAATCGAACTGGAGCCATCACCTGTCGTTTCTCACGCGACGGAGTGGTGGCAGCTATGTGCGGAGTGAGAAACCGGTAGAGGAATACACCCGGCCAGACCGAAGTCTGCCCGCACACAGCCGCCATTGAACATTGCAGGCAGCGGATAAGCTGGCGGCAATTATGGTGGTACTGGAGCTGTATTAAAACCTCTACGGGCTCTCACACCCGGTCGCTGAGTTTTCAGCGACAGCCAGAGGTTAGAGAGACTGCTTCCTACCCGGCAACCTGAAAAATGCGTGGGAAATCGCTGTGTTTCTTACACAACTTTCAACACACAAAAATGGAACGCGGAGCGTCCCAGGCGGCATTCCCACGCGGAGCGTAGGGAACGATCAATCGGGGGGAAGCAGGAAGAAATTGGTCGGCTGTCAGGCCGCCTTCGCAGGCAAGCCAGCTCCCACAGGGTTCGGTGTACACCTGCAAGAAATTGGTCGGCTGTCAGGCCGCCATCGCTGGCAGGCCAGCTCCCACAGGGTTCGGTGTACACCTGCAAGAAATTGGTCGGCTGTCAGGTCGCCATCGCTGGCAGGCCAGCTCCCACAGGGTTCGGTGTACACCTGCAAGAAATTGGTCGGCTGTCAGGTCGCCATCGCTGGCAGGCCAGCTCCCACAGGGGTCGGTGTACACCTGCAAGAAATTGGTCGGCTGTCAGGTCGCCATCGCTGGCAGGCCAGCTCCCACAGGGGTCGGTGTACACCTGCAAGAAATTGGTCGGCTGTCAGGCCGCTATCGCTGGCAAGCCAGCTCCCACAGGGGTCGGTGTACACCTGCAAGAAATTGGTCGGCTGTCAGGCCGCCTTCGCTGGCAGGCCAGCTCCCACAGGGGTCGGTGTACACCTGCAAGAAATTGGTCGGCTGTCAGGCCGCCATCGCTGGCAGGCCAGCTCCCACAATGGATCGGCGTACACGCTTCGCTTCTCACCACTCAATAGGCCGAGCGTTAGCTCGCCTGCTTTTGATTTTGATCTGCCCGCCCCGTCGGGAGGCTGAGTGGAGGCGTTCATCTGGGGGGTAGGCGCGTAGCGCCGTTCGACGAAGTCGAACACATCGAGAGGAGGTCGAAGCGAAGCCGACCGGAGGCGATGCCCCCAGATGAATGCCGGAGCGAAGGAACGCCGCCAAGTAACCAAGCCAATATCCGACAATGAAACCAGCGTTCAGCTCCTTGCCCCCACGCCACAGCAGGCTACCATCAACAAACGGAAAAATAGTCCCAATCCCCCTCAAGTTGAAGGACCCAACAACCGACACAGTACTAATAGGACAAATACTCAAAACAACAGCATTTCGGCCAAGCTACCGGCAAAAAACCCTGAGATTGATTGTCCCTTTGACTGCCATCACGGGATTGCCAATACTCATGGCAACTTGATGCTACCCGCACGGAACAAGGAATAACCCTTTGAAGCTGGAACTCAAGAACAGCTTGTCGGTGAAGTTGCTCCGGGTCGTGCTCCTGTCGGCATTGATCGTCGGCGTGGTCTTGAGCTGCGCGCAGATCGTTTTCGATGCCTATAAAACACGCCAGGCCGTGGCCAACGATGCCGAGCGCATCCTCGACATGTTCCGCGACCCCTCCACCCAAGCCGTCTACAGCCTGGACCGGGAAATGGGCATGCAGGTCATCGAAGGCCTGTTCCAGGACGACGCCGTGCGCCAGGCCTCCATCGGCCATCCCAACGAAGCCATGCTCGCGCAAAAATCCCGTGAGTTGCAGCATTCAAACAGCCGCTGGCTAACCGACCTGATCCTCGGCAAAGAGCGCACCTTCACCACCCAACTGGTCGGTCGCGGCCCGTACAGCGAATATTACGGCGACCTGAGCATCACCCTCGACACCGCCACCTACGGGCAGGGTTTCATCGTCAGCTCGGTCATCATCTTCATCTCCGGCGTGTTACGCGCCCTGGCCATGGGCCTGGTGCTGTACCTGGTCTACCACTGGCTGCTGACCAAACCGCTGTCGCGAATCATCGAACACCTGACCGAGATCAATCCGGACCGCCCCAGCGCACACAAGATTCCGCTGCTCAAGGGCCACGAAAAGAACGAACTGGGTATCTGGATCAACACCGCCAACCAATTGCTCGAATCCATCGAACGCAACACCCACCTGCGCCACGAAGCGGAAAACAGTCTGCTGCGCATGGCCCAATACGACTTCCTCACCGGCCTGCCGAACCGTCAGCAATTACAGCAGCAACTGGACAAGATCCTCGTCGACGCCGGCAAATTGCAACGTCGGGTTGCGGTTCTGGTGGTGGGTCTGGACGACTTCAAAGGGATCAACGAACAGTTCAGCTATCAGACCGGCGACCAACTGCTGCTGGCCTTGGCCGATCGCCTGCGCGCTCACAGCGGTCGCCTCGGCTCCCTCGCCCGTCTCGGTGGCGACCAGTTCGCCCTGGTCCAGGCCAATATCGAACAACCTTATGAAGCCGCTGAACTGGCGCAAAGCATTCTCGATGACCTGGAAGCGGCGTTTGCCCTCGATCATCAGGAAATCCGCCTGCGCGCGACCATCGGCATCACCCTGTTTCCCGAGGACGGCGACAGCACCGAGAAACTGCTGCAAAAAGCCGAGCAGACCATGACGCTGGCGAAAACCCGCTCGCGCAACCGCTATCAGTTCTACATCGCCAGCGTCGACACCGAGATGCGCCGCCGCCGGGAACTGGAAAAAGATCTGCGCGACGCCCTGCGCCGGGACCAGTTCTACCTCGTCTACCAACCGCAAATCAGCTACCGCGATCACCGGGTGGTGGGCGTTGAAGCGCTGATTCGCTGGCAGCATCCCGAGCATGGCCTGGTACCGCCCGACCTGTTCATCCCGTTGGCCGAGCAGAACGGCACCATCATCGCCATCGGCGAATGGGTGCTGGATCAGGCCTGCAAACAACTGCGCGAATGGCATGACCAGGGTTTCGTCGACCTGCGCATGGCGGTGAACCTGTCTACGGTGCAACTGCACCACGCCGAGCTGCCGCGAGTGGTCAACAACCTGCTGCAGATGTACCGCCTTCCACCCCGCAGCCTGGAACTGGAAGTCACCGAAACCGGCCTGATGGAAGACATCAGCACCGCCGCCCAGCATCTGTTGAGCCTGCGTCGCTCCGGCGCATTGATTGCGATCGACGATTTCGGCACCGGTTATTCGTCCTTGAGCTATCTGAAAAGCCTGCCGCTGGACAAGATCAAGATCGACAAGAGCTTCGTGCAGGACCTGCTCGATGACGACGACGATGCCACCATCGTTCGGGCGATCATCCAGCTGGGCAAGAGCCTGGGCATGCAGGTGATTGCCGAAGGCGTGGAGACCGCCGAGCAAGAGGCCTACATCATCTCCGAAGGCTGCCACGAAGGTCAGGGCTACCACTACAGCAAACCGTTGCCGGCACGGGAACTGAGCGCCTACCTTAAACAGGCACAGCGCACTAACGCGGCTATTTTGTAGATATCAAAAGATCGCAGCCTCGTTTCACTCGACAGCTGCTACGGGTCCATGTGCTTGCGTAGCAGCTGTCGAGTGAAACGAGGCTGCGATCTTTTGATCCACGACACAACTCTTGTGTGAATAAGAAATATTTCCAGCTACAACCCTTTACACATAATGCGAAAGATTTGCATTATGTCGCAGTTTTGCGCACTCGCTGCGCCATACCACCCCCTCTCGAAGCAGGATGTTCGCCATGATTCGTATGCCTCTGGCTACCGCCAGTCTGTTGGCCATCGCTATTTCCCTCGCCGGTTGTGGCGAAGGCAAAGACAAAGCTGCAGCTCCAGCGCCTACGCCGGCCGCCAGCACGACCGCGCCGGCTCCCGCCACCGCACCTGCCGCTACCAGCAAAGTCGACGAAGCCGCCGCCAAAGCCGTTGTCGCGCATTACGCCGACATCGTCTTCGCCGTTTACAGCGATGCCGAATCCACCGCGAAAACCCTGCAAACCGCCGTCGACGCCTTCCTCGCCAAGCCGAACGCCGACACCCTGAAAGCCGCCAAGGCTGCCTGGGTTGCTGCCCGCGTTCCTTACCTGCAGAGCGAAGTGTTCCGCTTCGGCAACACCATCATCGACGATTGGGAAGGTCAGGTGAACGCCTGGCCACTGGACGAAGGCCTGATCGACTATGTCGACAAATCCTACGAGCACGCACTGGGTAACCCAGGTGCCACGGCCAATATCATCGCCAACGTTCAAGTTCAGGTCGGCGAAGACAAGATCGACGTCAAAGACATCACCCCGGAAAAACTCGCCAGCCTGAACGAGCTGGGCGGTTCCGAGGCCAACGTCGCCACCGGCTACCACGCCATCGAATTCCTGCTCTGGGGCCAGGACCTGAACGGCACCGGCCCTGGCGCCGGCAAACGTCCAGCCTCCGATTACCTGGAAGGCAAAGGCGCCACCGGCGGTCACAACGATCGTCGCCGCGCTTACCTGAAATCCGTGACCCAGCTGCTGGTCAGCGACCTGGAAGAAATGGTCGGTAACTGGAAGCCGAACGTGGCCGACAACTACCGCGCCACCCTGGAAGCCGAACCGGTTGATACCGGCCTGCGCAAAATGCTGTTCGGCATGGGCAGCCTGTCCCTAGGCGAACTGGCGGGCGAGCGCATGAAGGTTTCCCTGGAAGCCAACTCCCCTGAAGACGAACACGATTGCTTCAGCGACAACACCCATAACTCGCAGTTCTACGATGCCAAGGGTGTTCGCAACGTCTACCTGGGCGAATACACCCGTGTCGACGGCACCAAAATGACCGGCGCCAGCCTGTCGTCCCTGGTGGCCAAAGCCGACCCGGCTGCCGACACCGCACTGAAAGCTGATCTGGCCGCCACTGAAGCCAAGATGCAGGTCATCGTCGATCACGCCAACAAGGGTGAGCACTACGACCAGCTGATCGCCGCCGGCAACACCGCTGGCAACCAGATCGTCCGTGACGCTATCGCATCCCTGGTCAAGCAGACCGGTTCGATCGAAGCCGCCGCTGGCAAACTGGGCATCACCGACCTGAACCCGGACAACGCTGATCACGAGTTCTGATCAGCGCTGGCTGAGTGACTAAAGAGGCGACCTTCGGGTCGCCTTTTTCATACCCGCCCAAAACTGTTTCTGGTAGGAGCGAAGCTTGCTCGCGATGGCCGCGCCTCGGTCTTCTGTGAAAACCTGCCCCACATCAACCAAACGATAATTCCTCTTATTCAATCTCCCCTGCCCTGTTAGACTTTGCGCCCTTGTTTTGCTCGTCTTGCAGGATGTCTGATGCCCTCGCTGCTTCTTCGCTTGTCCGCACTGTTTCTGGCCCTGGGCCTGAGTGCCTGCGATGACGCCCCGCGTTTTACCAAGGCCGAACCCGGTGAAGCCCGGTCAGGTGGCGCAGCGACCGTGCGCAAGACCGATCAGAACGCTTTCTCCCTGCCCTCCGCGAACCTGTCGCCGTCACGGCGTGTGGATTTCAGCGTCGGCAACAGCTTCTTCCGCAACCCCTGGGTGATCGCCCCGTCGACCACTACCGCCCGGGACGGCCTCGGTCCGCTGTTCAATACCAACGCCTGTCAGGGCTGCCACATCAAGGACGGTCGCGGTCATCCTCCGACGCCCGATGCCGTGAACGCAGTATCGATGCTGGTGCGCCTGTCGATCCCGGACGCGCCGGCGTATGCCAAGGTCATCGAGCAGCTCGGTGTGGTCCCCGAGCCGGTCTACGGCGGCCAGTTCCAGGACATGGCCGTGCCCGGCGTCACCCCGGAAGGCAAAGTGCGCGTCGACTACACACCCGTTCCGATCCGCTTCAAGGACGGCACCGAAATCGAGTTACGCAAGCCCAGCCTGAACATCACCCAGCTGGGTTACGGCCCGATGCACCCCGACACCCGTTTCTCGGCGCGCGTGGCCCCGCCGATGATTGGCTTGGGCTTGCTCGAAGCCATCCCCGACGAGGCGATCCTCGCCAACGCCGAGGCGCAGGCCAAGGATAAAAACGGCATCGCCGGACGTCCGAACCGAGTCTGGGACGACGTGCAACAGAAGACCGTGCTTGGTCGATTCGGCTGGAAAGCCGGGCAACCGAACCTCAATCAGCAGAACGTTCACGCGTTTTCCGGCGACATGGGCCTGACCACTAGCCTGCGCCCCTTCGACGACTGCACCGACGCACAAACCGCCTGCAAACAGGCACCCAATGGCAACGGCCCGAATGGTGAGCCGGAGGTCAGCGATAACATCCTGCGCCTGGTGCTGTTCTATAGCCGCAACCTCGCCGTACCGGCCCGCCGCGACGTCAACGCGCCCGAAGTGCTGGCCGGCAAGAACCTGTTTTTCCAGGCCGGCTGCCAGTCCTGTCACACACCGAAATACACCACCGCCGCCAACGCCGCAGAACCTGAATTGGCCAATCAAGTGATTCGCCCTTACAGCGATCTGCTGCTGCACGACATGGGCGACGGTCTGGCCGACAACCGCAGCGAATTCCAGGCCAGTGGCCGCGACTGGCGCACGCCGCCGTTGTGGGGCATCGGCCTGACGCAGGCGGTCAGTGGCCACACCCAGTTCTTGCATGACGGCCGCGCGCGCAATCTGCTTGAAGCCGTGCTCTGGCATGGCGGCGAAGCGCAAGCGGCCCAGCAACAGGTTTTGTCTTTCAATGCCGAGCAGCGCGCTGCGTTGCTGGCGTTTTTGAATTCCCTTTAATACGTATTCCATAGCGGGAGCCCGACATGTTCCGTCCCAAATTGTTGTTCACCAGCCTTGCAGCACTCGCCCTCGGCGCTTGCTCGCCACAGGACCCGCAAGCCGTCACCTCGGCCGCCATCGCCAAATCGGTGATCCTGCCGACTTACACCCGTTGGGTTGAAGCCGATCGCCAATTGGCTGTCAGCGCACTCGCCTACTGCGAGGGCAAGGAAAACCTCGACACCGCCCGCGCCGACTTCCTGCACGCGCAGAAAGCCTGGGCCGAGCTGCAACCGCTGCTGATCGGGCCGCTGGCCGAAGGCAATCGTGCCTGGCAGGTGCAGTTCTGGCCGGACAAGAAAAACCTCGTTGGCCGTCAGGTCGAGCAACTGGTCACCGCGCAGCCGCAGATCGACGCCGCCGCCCTGGCCAAGTCCAGCGTCGTGGTGCAAGGCCTCTCGGCCTATGAATACATCCTGTTCGACAGCAAGCCGGACGTGGCCAACGACGCACAAAAAGCCAAGTACTGCCCGCTGCTGAAGGCGATTGGCGAGCGTCAGAAACTGCTGGCCGAAGAGATTCTGCAAAGCTGGAACAACACCGACGGCATGCTCGCGCAGATGAGCAAATTCCCCAACCAGCGTTACGCCGACTCCCACGAAGCCATCGCCGATCTGCTGCGTGTCCAGGTCACCGCCCTCGACACCTTGAAGAAAAAACTCGGCACGCCGATGGGCCGCCAGAGCAAGGGCGTGCCGCAACCGTTCCAGGCCGATGCATGGCGCAGCCAGTCGTCCCTGACCGGCCTTGAAGCCAGCCTCGCTGCCGCCAAAACCGTCTGGGAAGGCGTCGACAACAAAGGCCTGCGCGGCCTGTTGCCGAGCGAGCAGAAACCGTTGGCCGACAAGATCGATGCCGCTTATGCCGCGTCCCTGAAACTGTTCGCCAGCAATCAGCGCCCGCTGACCGAGATGCTCAACGAGGACGCTGGTCGCCAGCAACTCAACGATATCTACGACAGCCTCAACGTCGTCCATCGCCTGCACGAAGGCGAACTGGCCAAGGCGCTGGGCATCCAACTGGGCTTCAACGCCAACGACGGTGACTGATGAGGGCGAGTGCCATGCTGCGACGTCAGGCTCTGACTTTAGGTAGTTTGCTGCTGGGAGCAGTGACACTGGGCGGCTGGACGCTGTTCAAGCAAAAGGACAAGAGCCCGCTGCTGCTTTCGGCGCGGGATGATGGCGACGGCAAGCATTACGCCGTCGGTTATCGGCTGGACGGCACCCGGGTGTTCGCCACTCAGGTCGGCCAGCGTTGCCACGACATCATCAACCACCCGACGCTGCCGATCGCGCTGTTTGTTGCCCGGCGTCCGGGCACCGAGAGTTACCTGATCGACCTGCGCGACGGCACGCTGCTGCAAACCGTGGCCTCGCTGCCGAACCGACACTTCTATGGTCACGCGGTGATTCACAAGAGCGGCGACTGGCTGTACGCCACCGAGAACGACACCTCTGATCCGGGTCGCGGACTGCTAGGTGTGTATAAGTTCGAAGGTGAACGGCTGGTGCACAGCGGCGAGATTTCCACCCATGGCATCGGCCCGCATCAGGTGTCGTGGATGCCGGATGGCGAGACGCTGGTGGTGGCCAACGGCGGCATTCGCACCGAGGCTGAAAGCCGGGTCGAGATGAACCTCAACGCCATGGAGCCGAGCCTGGTGCTGATGCAACGGGACGGCACGCTGCTCAGCAAGGACACCCTCGCCCAGCAGATGAACAGCGTGCGTCATCTGGGGATCGCCAGCGATGGCACCATCGTCGCGGGTCAGCAATTCATGGGGCCGTCTCACGAGTCTTCGGAATTGCTGGCGATCAAACGTCCCGGCCAACCGTTCGTGGCGTTTCCGGTGCCGGAGCATCAGTTGCAGGCGATGGGGCATTACACCGCCAGCGTTGCGGTCCACAGTGAGTTGCGGCTGGTCGCGTTGACCGCGCCGCGCGGCAACCGCTTTTTCATCTGGGACATGGACAGCGGCGAAGTGCGCCTGGATGCGCCGCTTCCCGATTGCGCCGGGGTTGGCGCGGTAGAGGATGGGTTTGTCGTGACCTCGGGTCAGGGACGCTGCCGGTACTACGATTGCCGCCAGACAAATCTGGTTGCAAAACCGCTGGAGCTACCCGCAGGGCTCTGGGACAACCACCTCCACCTGATCTGATACCCCCGCCCTTGTAGGAGCGAAGCTTGCTCGCGAAAGCGGTATGTCGGCCAACTTAAATGCTGACTGATACACCGCTTTCGCGAGCAAGCTTCGCTCCTACGGGTTTTGCGCCATCCTGTAATAAGTGGCAGTTGGATTCACTGCCACACTCGGAGTAATGTGCCCCACTGTCTCACCTGATTTTCTCCAAGGAAGTGGAAATATGCTGCGTCGCCGCATGCTGATCATGTTGGGTGTTGTTCTGCTGATCGTGCTGGTCCTGGCCGGTTACAAAGCCTTCTCCATCTACACGATGATTCAAGGCTTTTCCGCGCCGAAACCGCCGATCAGTGTCGCCGCGACCACTGCCGCCGAACGCCCGTGGCAAGCCCGCTTGCCGTCCGTTGGCACCCTCAAGGCGCTGCAAGGGGTTGACCTGAGCCTGGAAATCGCCGGCACCGTCATGGATGTGCAGTTCGAGTCCGGGCAGCAGGTCAAGGCCGGCCAGCCGATCGTGCAGCTCGACAGCGGCGTGGAAAAGGCTTTGCTGGAAACCGCGATGGCGGACCTCGGGCTGTCGACAGTGAATTACAACCGCGGCAGCCAACTGGTGGGCAGCCAGGCGATCTCCAAAGGTGAGTTCGACCGACTCACGGCGATCATGAAAAAGGATCAGGCCACGGTCAACCAGCTCAAGGCATCGCTGGCGAAAAAGCGCATTCTCGCCCCGTTCAGCGGCACCATCGGTATTCGTCAGGTGGACGTCGGCGACTACGTGGCCAGCGGCACCATGATTGCCACCCTGCAAGACCTCAGCAGCCTCTACGTCGACTTCTTCGTGCCCGAGCAGTCGGTGCCGAAGATCGGCATCGGCCAGTCGGTGCAGATCATTGTCTCGGCCTATCCGACACAGACCTTCCCCGGCACCATCAGCGCCATCAACCCGAAAGTCGAAAACAGCACCCGCAACGTGCAGGTTCGCGCGACCCTGGCCAACCCTGACGGCAAACTGCTGCCGGGCATGTTCGCCAGCCTGCAAGTGATGCTGCCCGACCCTCAGCTGCGCATCGTCGTGCCGGAAAGCGCGATCACGTACACGTTGTACGGCAACTCGCTCTACGTCGTCGCGCAGAAAAAAGCCGAAGACGGCAGCCTCGAAAAAGACGACAAAGGCCAGCCGATCCTGATCGCCGAACGGCGTTTCATCGAAACCGGCGAGCGCCGCGACGGGCTGGTGATGATTACCAAAGGCGTGCAGAACGGCGAAAAAGTGGTCACGGCCGGTCAGATCAAACTGGACAACGGCGCACACATTGCCATCAGCGACGACAAGACCCTAGCCGAGAAGAGCAGTCAGCCTCGCGTTGACTGATCAAGGAATCCACATGGCTTTTACTGACCCGTTCATCCGCCGCCCGGTGCTCGCCACCGTGGTCAGCCTGTTGATTGTGCTGCTGGGCTTCCAGGCTTGGAGCAAGCTGCCGCTGCGCCAATACCCGCAAATGGAAAACGCCCTGATCACGGTGACCACGGCGTACCCCGGGGCCAACGCCGAAACCATTCAGGGCTATATCACCCAACCGATGCAGCAAAGCCTGGCCAGCGCCGAGGGCATCGACTACATGACCTCGGTCAGTCGCCAGAACTTCTCGGTGATCTCGATCTACGCGCGCATCGGTTCCAACAGCGACCGCTTGTTCACCGAGCTGCTGGCCAAGGCCAACGAGGTGAAAAACCAGCTGCCTCAGGACGCCGAAGACCCGGTGCTGAGCAAGGAAGCGGCTGACGCCTCGGCACTGATGTACATCAGTTTCTTCAGCAAGGAGCTGAGCAACCCGCAGATTACGGATTACTTGTCGCGGGTCATCCAGCCGAAACTGGCGACCCTGCCGGGCATGGCTGAAGCCGAGATTCTCGGCAACCAGGTGTTCGCCATGCGTCTGTGGCTGGACCCGGTGAAGCTGGCCGGTTTCGGCCTGAGCGCCAGCGACGTGACCAACGCGGTGCGCCAGTACAACTTCCTTTCCGCCGCCGGTGAAGTGAAAGGCGAGTACGTCGTCACCAGCATCAATGCCAACACCGAGCTGAAATCCGCCGAAGCGTTTGCCGCGATTCCGCTCAAGGTCGATGGCGACAGTCGCGTGCTGCTCAGCGATGTTGCGCGGGTCGAGATGGGCGCGGAAAACTACGATTCCATCAGTTCCTTCGGTGGGACACCCTCGGTGTACATCGGTATAAAGGCCACGCCGGGCGCCAACCCGCTGGACGTGATCAAGGAAGTGCGCAAGATCATGCCGGACCTGGAAGCCCAGCTGCCGCCCAACCTCAAGGGTGAAATTGCCTACGACGCCACGCTGTTCATCCAGGCCTCGATCGATGAAGTGGTGAAAACCCTCTTCGAAGCCGTGCTGATCGTGATCGTGGTGGTGTTTCTGTTTCTCGGGGCGCTGCGTTCGGTGGTGATCCCGGTGGTGACCATTCCGCTGTCGATGATCGGCGTGATGTTCTTCATGCAGATGATGGGGTACTCGATCAACTTGCTGACCCTGCTGGCGATGGTGCTGGCCATCGGGTTGGTGGTGGACGATGCCATTGTGGTGGTGGAAAACATTCACCGGCACATCGAGGAAGGCAAGACGCCGCTGGATGCGGCCCTCGAGGGCGCCCGGGAGATCGCCATGCCGGTGGTCTCGATGACCATCACCCTGGCGGCGGTTTATGCACCCATCGGTTTCCTGACCGGGCTCACGGGGGCGTTGTTCAAGGAATTCGCCCTTACGCTGGCCGGCGCGGTGGTGATCTCCGGTGTGGTCGCACTGACCCTGTCGCCGATGATGTGCGCCCTGCTCCTGCGCCACGATGAAAACCCGAGCGGTCTGGCTCATCGCCTGGACCTGATTTTCGAAGGCCTCAAGCGCCGCTACCAAAGCATGCTCCACGGCACCCTCAACACTCGGCCGGTAGTGCTGGTGTTTGCGGTGATCGTGCTGTGCCTGATTCCGGTGCTGCTCAAGTTCACCAAGTCGGAACTGGCGCCCGACGAGGATCAGGGCATCATTTTCATGCTGGCCAACGCCCCGCAACCGGCCAACCTCGACTACCTGAACACCTACACCGACGAATTCATCACGATCTTCAAGGAGTTTCCCGAGTACTACTCCTCATTCCAGATCAATGGATTCAGCGGCGTGCAATCGGGGATCGGGGGTTTCCTGCTCAAACCGTGGAACGAACGCGACCGCACGCAGATGGCAATCCTGCCCGAGGTCCAGCGCAAACTGGAGAGCATCTCGGGTTTGCAGATCTTCGGTTTCAACCTGCCCTCCCTGCCCGGCACTGGCGAAGGGTTGCCGTTTCAGTTCGTGATCAACACGGCCAACGATTACGAAGCGCTGCTGCAAGTGATGGACCGGGTGAAAAAACGGGCGATGGAGTCCGGTAAGTTCGCCTTCGTCGACGTCGACCTGGCCTTCGACAAACCCGAAGTCGTCGTGGATATCGACCGTGCCAAGGCTGCGCAGATGGGCGTGTCCATGCAGGACCTCGGTGGAACACTGGCGACGTTGCTGGGACAGGCGGAGATCAACCGTTTCACCATTGAGGGTCGCAGCTACAAAGTCATCGCTCAGGTCGAACGAGCTTTCCGGGACAACCCGGACTGGTTGAACAACTATTACGTGAAGAACACTCAGGGCGAACTGCTGGCCCTGTCGACCCTGATCACCGTCACCGACCGCGCGCGACCACGGCAGCTGAACCAGTTCCAGCAACTTAACTCAGCCATTCTGTCTGGGGTCCCGCTGGTCAGCATGGGTGAAGCCATCGACAGCGTGCGGCAGATCACACTGGAAGAAGCGCCGGCCGGATTTGCCATGGACTACGCCGGCGCGTCGCGGCAATACGTTCAGGAAGGCAGCGCGCTGTGGGTGACCTTCGCCCTGGCGCTGGCGATCATTTTCCTGGTGCTGGCGGCCCAGTTCGAAAGCTTCCGTGATCCGCTGGTGATCCTGGTGACGGTGCCGCTGTCGATCTGCGGCGCGTTGATTCCGCTGTTCCTGGGTTGGTCGAGCATGAACATTTATACCCAGGTGGGGCTGGTGACCTTGATCGGGCTGATCAGCAAGCACGGCATCTTGATCGTCGAGTTCGCCAACCAGCTGCGCAAAGAAAAGGGGCTGACTCCGCGCGAGGCGGTGGAAGAAGCGGCGGCGATTCGGCTGCGTCCGGTGTTGATGACCACGGCGGCGATGGTGTTCGGTATGGTGCCGTTGATCATTGCCACGGGTGCGGGTGCGGTCAGCCGGTTCGATATCGGCATGGTGATCGCAACGGGGATGTCGATCGGCACGTTGTTCACGCTGTTTGTACTGCCGTGCATCTATACCCTTCTAGCCAAACACGATGCTAAGGAACACCAGTAACCCCTGTGGGAGCCAGCCTGCTGGCGATGGCGGTGTGTCATTCAACACAGCGCTGAATGGCGGACCGCTATCGCCAGCAGGCTGGCTCCCACATTGGTCTGGTGCAAGGCTTTAAGTTCGGGCACAAAAAAAGGCCTCGCATTTTAGGCGAGGCCTTTTTTTTCGGCTTCAATCTGTTCAACTCTGTGGCCTCATTCCCTGAGAAAGTCCGAACATGAACAGCAATAAATCATGATCGGGTTGGGATGCCACGGATGCCTTGGCAACCCGTGGCAACGGACAGTGATCATCAGCGCTCACTGAACTGAGGACTTGCGTGCGGGGCTGCTCCCACGCCGCCACCGCCAATGAAGCAACTGCCAAGGCTCCTATGAAAAAAACACCTCGTGCAATTTCTAGTTTCATTGCTATAAACCTTTGATAGCGCTGCCAAACGCCGTCTCATAAAAATAGACGAGTTTGCGCCAGTCTGTCGTGCTGAACGACGAGTGGCGACGCAGTTGCTTCAGGTCATGGGCGGCTGCCCGATAGGCGGTCAAACGCTGTCGGCATTTCTCCAGGTCGATCAAGGCAATCTCGACGTTAGCCGTGTCATCTTCGGCGGTAACCCGCACGAATACGTGCTTGATGTAGATGCAGCTGTGCTGCCAACGGCCCTTGTGCATGCGGGCCAGATTGTCGGCCAGTTCCTTCAAGACGCGATCATGCACCACCTCGCCGTGGCGCTCGCGACCGCCGCCGGCGTACCAGTGTTCGAGTTCCTCAAAGCCGTCCAGCGACTTGGTCACCAGCAATGCGCGCCATTTGTGCACAGGGTCGCGCTGTGCGCCGCAGAAAACGATTTCCGGAACTCGCACATCAAGCGCGCGCAGGCCAATGAGCGCATCTTGCTCGCGCAACACAGTCGGGCGGCCGAACGGGTGCTGCCAGCTGCGATAGATATGCCCGGTCTGCCGCTTGGCGTAGAGCAGCTGGCCATCACTGCCCATGACACGCTCCACGCCACTTTCTCCACCGCGACGGACGTTGGGTTCTTCTACCCATTCACCGCGCTGATTCCAGAAATAGTCGAAGCGGTCCTGAGAAGCGACATCCGTTTCTGCTGCACATTGCACTGCCATCCTGTTACCTCTTGCGTAATACGTAAACTCGCCACATGGCATAGAGCGGTAAAAAGTCCAGTTGTTCCTGGATACGAAACCCTGCCTG
Source organism: Pseudomonas sp. RT6P73 (assembly GCF_054897715.1). Lineage (NCBI taxonomy): Bacteria > Pseudomonadati > Pseudomonadota > Gammaproteobacteria > Pseudomonadales > Pseudomonadaceae > Pseudomonas > Pseudomonas sp. RT6P73. The sequence goes on from NZ_JBUBUV010000002.1 coordinate 4,497,036, forward strand.
TTCGAATTCCTTTTCTACCGTGGCCGCCGGTAACACAAATCGGTTTTGATAACCTTCCTGCCCACGCCGCCGCTCTGAGCGCTTGCGTTTCCAGGCTTTGAAATTACCGTCCACCCACAACGAAAGGATCACGCTGTCACGCGTGACTCGTTCAAATTCTCGCAGAATGGCCAGTCGATGCTCGGCTTCACCGATGTGATGCAGCAAGCGCATGCAGAAAATGCTGTCGACGGCGTTATCGGGTAAGGCAATGTCGAATGCAGACGTGTGCAAGGGTTGTACCCGTTTTACGACGTCGGCAGGTTGCGCCTGGGTGGCAATTTTCAGCATTGACTCGGAGTTGTCGGCCCCGATGATCGCGCGATTGGCCTTTTCCGCCAGCAATGGCCAGAAACGCCCCGCGCCACAAGGCAAATCCAGGACCAGCCCAGGCTCACCGACCAGCGCCAGCGCCTTTCGCGCCAGCTGCTCGTCACGCCAGTGGGACAGTCGACGGCCGAGGCCATCCTGATGTTTTTGCAAGTATCGTTGAGCGTGCTGGTCGTCGTATTTTTCGGAAAAATCTAGTTTGATCGGGCCGTCCATCATCAAGGTCTCCTGTACTTCTGATGACATCTACCTTATGTAGCGTAGTGTCAGCGTCAGGTCATGCCTTTGTGAAAAAATTGTCATGTAAACACGCAATCATTTCAAGGTTTTTCAGGACGACAGTCACGAGCCGAGCCTTTAGCTTTGGGCACCTCTATTCTTGACTCAACGCCACCTCAAAACGACAGCCATGGGGTTCCATGTTGGTCAGGCTGACGTTCCAGCCCTGGTTCTCGCAGATCCGCTGCACCAATGACAGCCCAAGCCCCAGGCCCTCGCCGCGCTTTTCGCTGCCGCGCACGAAAGGTTCGAACATTGCCTCGCGTTTTTCCTCGGGAATGCCCACGCCGCTGTCCTCGACCGTGAAACCTGTGGCCGAGAGGGTCAAGCGGATAAACCCGTGTTCGGTGTAATGCAGTGCGTTACGCAACAGGTTGCCCATGACGGCGTGCAAGAGCGTTGCGTTGTAGCAGGTGTCAAGCGGATTGCCCGGCTCGAAGATCAAATTCAGGCCCTTGGCTTCAATCGGTTCGCGCCACTGGTTGAGCAGCCCATCGGCGACCTGACTCAGCGACTGCTGCGGCGCAATGCTGGCGTCTTCGCGCTGGGTCCGGGCCAACATCAGAAACGTTTGCACCAACTCGCGCATCTCTGCGCACGCGCGGGCGATTCGCTCGACCTGGGCTCGACCACGCTGATCGATACCGGGGTTTTCCAACAGCAGCTCACAGGAACTGGCCAGCACCATCAACGGCGTGCGCAGTTCGTGGCTGACGTCACTGGTAAACAATCGCTCACGGGTCAACGCCTGGCGCAAACGACCAAGGGTGGCGTCGAAGGCAACGGCCAGCTCACCCACTTCGTCGGCGGCATAATCCGGTGCCAGAGGCGGCGCCAGACCCAGCAATTGATCGCGATGACGCACCTGGCGGGCCAGCCGCACCACTGGGGCCATCACTTTGCGCGCCAGGACCCAGCCGAGAAAGACCGCCAGCGCCAGGCTCAGCACGAAGCCCACCAGCACCACGGCAAACAGCACCCGCTCACGCTCTTCGAAATCGCTTTGGTCCTGAAGCAGTACGTAACGCCGGCCATCGACGATTTCGACCATCGCGTGATACGACAGCTGCTCGCGAAAGACCTCGTGAAAGCCGGAGTCCAGGTGCCGCAAATCCTTGGGCAACTCGAAATCCCCTGGCCCTCCGCTGAAATAGAACAGCTGGTCCGGCTCGGGGCGATGGCTCCAGTCCGAGACGCTGTCCATCAGCAACAGACGTTGCAAATCGCCGCCCAACCCGGCCGAAATCAGCTTTTCTTCCACCAGGTGCACGGTCGCCACGATGCCCATGGCGAAGGCGCCTGCCACCAGTGCGCTCATCAACGCAAAGGCGATGATGATCCGCTGGGCAAGGCTCTGCTTAAACTCCATCACGACCCTCGGCCAAGCGATAACCCACACCGTGCACGGTGTGCAGCAAGGGCTTGGCGAATGGCTTGTCGATCACCTGACGCAATTGATGGACGTGGCTGCGCAAGCTGTCGCTGTCCGGGCAGTCATCGCCCCACAGGGCTTCTTCGAGAATTTCGCGGCGCAGTACATGCGGGCTTTTCTGCATCAGCACGGCCAGCAACTTCAACCCGACCGGGTTGAGTTTCAGCAGACGACCTTCGCGGGTCACCTCCAGGGTGTCGAGGTCGTAGCTCAGATCGCCAACCTGCAAGGTTCGACGACCGCCACCCTGGGCACGACGCATGACCGCCTCGATGCGCGCCGCCAGTTCGGACAGGGCGAACGGCTTGATCAGGTAGTCATCGGCACCGGACTTGAAGCCCTGCAACCGGTCGTCCAGCTGATCGCGCGCGGTGAGCATGATCACCGGCGTGTCACGGCGGGCGTCTTCGCGCAGGCGTTTGCACAGGGTGTAGCCGTCGATGCCGGGCAACATGATGTCGAGCACGATCAAGTCGTAGTGCTCGGTGGCCGCCAAGTGCAGGCCCGACAAACCGTCCTGCGCGCAATCCACGGTGTAGCCTTTGAGCCCCAGGTAATCGGCCAGATTGGCCAGGATATCGCGGTTGTCTTCAACCAATAGAATTCGCATGGGCACCTCCTCCGTACACAGTAACGGCCGTCGTGGCCCGCGCAGCTTAAGGCCAAGTGTGGCTCAGGGCTAGGACTGCGTGCAGTTGTAAATCGGAAAGAAAAAGCCGATGACGGCTTAACAAGTTTTTCACTATCGATTCACACGTTGACGACAGCACCGGGCTCAGACTCCGCGCGGATGCGCTCTCCAGAACCCTTCACCGACCAAGGAATTGCCATGGCTTCGACCGCTGCCCGCCCCGCTTCCAGACCGCTCAATTTCTGGGTGTGCCTGGGTGTGCCCGCTATCACAGCGATCATTTTGGTGCTGCTTGAACTGACGTCTTTGGACTTGGACCTGGCCAAGCTGTCCTACGACCCGGTCGCCGGGGATTTCATCGGGCGCCACAGTTACTTCCTTGAAAACATTCTGCATGACCGCGCCAAGCAAGTGGTCATCGCGTTTTCGGTGTTTGCCATCTTCGGCTTTATTGGCGCCTTTTTCGTGGACAGGCTCAAACCGTTCAAACGTGAACTGGGCTGCCTGGTGTTGTCTCTGGCGCTGGCGACCTCGTTCGTGACGCCGGTCAAAGCGGTAACAGCGGTGCAATGCCCGTGGAGTCTCGAGCAATTCGGCGGCCACGAAACCTACAGCGAACTGCTCAGCCCGCGCCCGCCCACCGACAAGCCTGGCCGTTGCTGGCCCGGGGGTCATGCGGCAACCGGGTTTACGCTGTTTGCGCTGTTCTTTGTATTGCGTGACCGGCGTCCGCGTCTGGCGCGCCAGGCATTTGTGTTTGCGTTTGCACTGGGGACGGTGTTTTCGGTGAGCCGGATGATGCAGGGGGCGCACTTTTTTTCGCATAACGTCTGGACGGCGATTTTTTGCTGGTTGATTTGTCTGGGGTCGTATTACTACATCCTGTATCGCCCGGAGGCGAAGGCTGATCAAGTCACCAAGACAGAACCTGTCAGCGCTTGATCTGACGTCATCGCGGGCAAGCCCGCTCCCACAGGATTGATGCGATCCTGTGGGAGCGGGCTTGCCCGCGATGGCCGCGCCTCTGTCTTCTGACATACCAAAATGAAGGCAATAAAAAACCCCGCCGGCTCATCGCCGGCGGGGCTTTTTATAGGGGTAAGCTTGTACGGGGTAAGGCTGGCTTACATCATGCCGCCCATGCCGCCCATACCGCCCATGTCTGGCATGCCGCCACCAGCTGGGCCGTCTTCCTTGATCTCGGCGATCATGGCTTCGGTGGTGATCATCAGGCTGGCAATCGACGAAGCCGCTTGCAGAGCCGAACGAGTCACTTTAGCCGGGTCCAGGATACCCATTTCGATCATGTCGCCGTATTCACCGGTCGCAGCGTTGTAACCGTAGTTACCCGAACCCTGCTTGACCTTGTCGACCACTACGCTTGGCTCGTCGCCGGAGTTGGCAACGATCTGGCGCAGTGGCGCTTCAACAGCGCGACGCAGCAACTGGATGCCAACGTTCTGGTCATCGTTGTCGCCTTTCAGCTCGGAGATAGCCTGCAGAGCGCGAACCAGTGCCACGCCGCCGCCAGGTACCACGCCTTCTTCAACGGCTGCACGGGTTGCGTGCAGGGCGTCTTCAACGCGGGCTTTCTTCTCTTTCATTTCAACTTCGGAACCAGCGCCAACCTTGATCACTGCAACGCCGCCGGACAGCTTGGCCAGACGCTCTTGCAGTTTTTCACGGTCGTAGTCGGACGAAGTGTCAGCCACTTGTTGACGGATTTGCAGAACGCGAGCCTGGATATCAGCTTCAACGCCGGAGCCGTCGATCACGGTGGTGTTTTCTTTGGACAGGATCACGCGCTTGGCATTACCCAGGTGTTCCAGGGTAGTGCTTTCCAGGCTCAGACCGATCTCTTCGGAGATAACGGTACCGCCTGTCAGGACAGCGATGTCCTGCAGCATGGCCTTGCGACGGTCGCCGAAGCCTGGAGCCTTGACGGCTGCGACTTTAACGATGCCACGCATGTTGTTCACAACCAGAGTCGCCAGGGCTTCGCCTTCAACGTCTTCGGCCACGATCAGCAGTGGACGGCCGGCTTTGGCAACGGCTTCCAGTACTGGCAGCATTTCGCGGATGTTCGAGATCTTTTTGTCGACCAGCAGGATCAGCGGACCGTCCAGCTCGGCAGTCATGGTCTCTGGCTTGTTGACGAAGTACGGGGACAGGTAGCCACGGTCGAACTGCATGCCTTCAACAACCGACAGTTCGTTTTCCAGGCCCGAGCCTTCTTCAACGGTGATCACGCCTTCTTTACCGACTTTTTCCATGGCTTCGGCAATGATGTCGCCGATGGAGCTGTCGGAGTTGGCCGAGATGGTGCCGACCTGAGCGATGGCCTTGGTGTCAGCGCAAGGCTTGGACAGGGCTTTCAGTTCTTTGACGATCGCGATGGTCGCTTTGTCGATACCGCGCTTCAGATCCATCGGGTTCATGCCGGCAGCGACGGCTTTCAGGCCTTCGTTGACGATCGATTGAGCCAGAACGGTAGCGGTGGTGGTGCCGTCGCCTGCGTCATCGTTGGCACGGGAGGCAACGTCTTTGACCAGCTGCGCGCCCATGTTTTCGAAGCGATCTTTCAGCTCGATTTCTTTGGCAACGGACACGCCGTCCTTGGTGATGGTCGGAGCGCCGAAGCTCTTCTCGATGATCACGTTACGGCCTTTAGGGCCCAGGGTCGCTTTTACTGCGTCAGCCAGGACGTTCACACCGGCGAGCATTTTCTTACGGGCGGAATCGCCGAATTTAACTTCTTTAGCAGCCATGATCGATATTCCTTAAATACTTTGTAGTAGCGGGAAAATGAGCGGGGAATCAGCCTTCGACTACAGCGAGGATTTCGCTCTCGCCGATAACCAGCAGGTCTTCGCCGTCAACTTTCACAGTGTTGCTGCCGGAGTAAGGGCCGAACACAACCTTGTCACCCACTTTTACGGACAGCGCACGCACTTCACCGTTGTCCAGAACTTTGCCTGGGCCTACAGCGAGGACTTCGCCCTGGTTTGGCTTTTCAGCAGCCGAACCTGGCAGGACGATACCGCCAGCGGTTTTCTTTTCTTCTTCGCTGCGACGGACGACGACGCGGTCATGCAGAGGACGAAGCTTCATTGTCGATCTCTCCTAATTGTGGTTTTCATCGGCCGGTGTATTCCCGGCGGGTTTAACAAATCCGGCGGTGCCGGGTGCGGTTCGTCAAGCGAACCGCGGAAGTCTGTCTGGCATGATCGCCAGAAACCTTGCGGTGACCGTTACATAAGGGCGCATAAGCTTATTACAAGGGCGAGGATCGAAATTTTTTGCATCAATGCCCTGAAAAAGAACACGGCACCCGAAGGTGCCGTGCAGCTGAAACGCTTTACTTGGAATCGCGGTGTTCGTACTCGCCTTCGATCACGTTGGGCTCACGACCCAGTGGCTGCTGCGGAGCAGGACCGCCACGTGGCTGAAGATCGTCGGCAAACGCACGCTGACGGATCGCCGCTTCTTCGGCGCGCTGGCGCATTTTATTGGCCAGCAGTCGACGGGAGATCGGCAGCAGCATGATCAGACCCAGCACGTCAGTGACGAAGCCCGGCAGGATCAACAGACCGCCCGCCAAGGCCAGCATCAAACCTTCCAGCATGGTCTGGGCCGGCAGCTCGCCGCGGTTCAGGCTTTCACGAGCACGCAACGCGGTAGCCAGACCGGCGATCCGCAGCACGAACACGCCGAGCATCGAGCCGAGAATGATCAGCAGCAGGGCCGGGAAAAACCCGATCGCCCCGCTGACCTTGACGAATACGAACAGCTCCAACACCGGAAACAGTACAAAGAGCAATAAAAAAGGGCGCATCAAATGGTTCCTCAACGCAAGAATGCCTTGCCAGTCTTCCCTAGATGACGTCGCCGTTTCGTGAATTCAAGCGTCGGCCACTTCATTTTTCGGCCAATGCTCGGCGTGAGCCAGGAAAACCAAGGCTTCGCGTACTTGTGTCGGCGTATTACAGGTTGCCTGGAACGGTAGCCAGTACAGGGCCTGGCCAATGCGCAGGTGCATGCCTTCGCTGTCGATGCCGGCCAGCTGCGCTGGCTCGGTTTTCGGCAGCCCCGCCAGTTCGACGTAATGGGCGATGGCTTTAGCGTGATCGGCATTCATGTGCTCGACCATGCTCAGTTCGGCCTTGCCGGCGAACGGGTTGGCCAAGGTCACTTGGTCGACCCAGTGAATCGCGCCGAAACCGCCGATGTAGCGGTGACGCACAGGCGTGAGTACCCAGAAATCGAAATCGTGGGCCTTGTGGTAGCTCTGCGAATCAGGGAAATAGCGGTAGTAACGCTCGGCCGCCGCTTCGATCGCGGCTTCGTCTTCGAGCTTTACTGCTTCGGCGAGGTAAGTCAGGCGACCAACGGCTTGAACATCGTCGGCCTCGCGCTCGCCTACAAACAGCGAGCATTTCGGATCCTTCTGCAGATTGTGGGTGTGCTGGGCGATGCGGCTGATCAGGATCAGGGGCCGGCCCTGCTCGTCCAGGCAATACGGAACCACGGAGCCAAACGGGAAACCGGGCATCGACTTGGAGTGCGTCGACAGCACCCCACGGTATTCCTTGAGAAGCAATTCTCGGGCATTCTTGGCCGCTTCAACGCTCAATTTATGACTCCTTATATAGAATCCGTCAAAAAAACGGACAGGCGCCTGGGGATAAGTTCCAGTACGCCATCGGGGCAGTTCTCATGTGCAACCAGGCCGCATCAGGTGCAGATCGAGAGGCCCTCTAGGAAGGAAACCACTCTGAACCTGCTATTGGGGCATGCGAATGCAACTCACTGACAAAGTAATCATTATTACTGGCGGTTGCCAGGGTTTAGGCCGTTCCATGGCCGAGTATTTCGCGGGTAAAGGCGCGAAGCTGGCGCTGGTGGACCTGAACCAGGAAAAGCTCGACGACACCGTCGCGGCGTGCAAAGCCAAGGGCGTAGAGGCGCGGGCTTACCTGTGCAACGTCGCCAATGAAGAACAAGTGACGCACATGGTCGCCCAGGTGGCCGAAGATTTCGGCGCGATTCATGGCCTGATCAACAACGCCGGGATCCTGCGCGATGGCCTGCTGCTGAAGGTCAAGGATGGCGAAATGACCAAAATGAGCCTGGCCCAATGGCAGGCCGTTATCGACGTCAACCTGACCGGCGTGTTCCTGTGCACCCGTGAAGTCGCGGCAAAAATGGTCGAGCTGAACAACAGCGGCGCGATCATCAATATCTCCTCGATCTCCCGTGCCGGCAACGTCGGCCAGACCAACTATTCCGCCGCCAAGGCTGGCGTGGCCGCAGCGACCGTGACCTGGGCCAAGGAACTGGCGCGTTATGGCATTCGCGTGGCAGGCATTGCGCCGGGCTTTATCGAAACCGAGATGACGCTGGGCATGAAGCCTGAAGCCTTGGAGAAGATGACGGCCGGGATTCCGCTCAAGCGCATGGGCAAACCGGAAGAGATCGCCCATTCGGCGGCGTACATTTTCGAGAACGACTACTACACCGGCCGGATTCTGGAAATGGATGGCGGGTTGCGGATCTAAGGCCCCCATAGATCAATGTGGGAGCTAGCCTGCTAGCGATTGCGGTGGTTCAGCCAACATATTTGTTGAATGCGAATCCGCTATCGCTAGCAGGCTAGCTCCCACAGTTGATTGTGTTTCAGATCATCAATCGTCGCTGATGGTAATATTCGGCATCGCCGGCGTCGCCGCTTCCTGCAACACAATCCGCGCGCCGACGTGGCGGGCGAGTTCCTGGTACACCAGCGCAATCGGGCTGTCCGGCTCGGCGATCACCGTTGGCTTGCCGCCATCGGCTTGTTCGCGGATAGCCATTGCCAGCGGCAACGACGCCAGCAATTCGACGCCGTATTGATTGGCCAGCTTCACCCCGCCACCTTCACCGAACAGATGCTCGGCATGCCCGCAGTTGGAGCAGATGTGCACGGCCATGTTTTCCACCACGCCCAGTACCGGAATGTTGACCTTGCGGAACATCTCCACACCTTTGCGCGCGTCCAGCAGCGCCAGGTCTTGCGGGGTGGTGACGATGACAGCACCGGCCACCGGGACTTTCTGCGCGAGGGTCAACTGGATGTCACCGGTGCCTGGCGGCATGTCGATGACCAGGTAATCCAGATCGCCCCAGGCGGTTTGCGTGACCAATTGCAACAGCGCGCCGGAGACCATTGGCCCGCGCCAGACCATCGGGGTGTTGTCGTCGGTCAGGAAAGCCATGGACATCACCTCGACGCCATGGGATTCGATCGGCACGAACCACTTCTGATCCTTGACCTTCGGTCGGGTGCCTTCAGGGATGCCGAACATGATGCCCTGGCTCGGACCGTAGATGTCCGCGTCGAGAATCCCGACCTTGGCGCCTTCACGGGCCAGGGCCAGTGCGAGGTTGGCGGCGGTGGTGGATTTGCCCACTCCACCCTTGCCGGAAGCTACGGCCACTACGTTCTTGACGTTGGCCAGGCCCGGAATCTGCGCCTGGGCCTTGTGCGCGGCGATCACACTGGTGATGTCAACGCGAGCGCTCGTCACGCCGTCGAGGCCTTCGATCGCCATTTGCAGCATCTGCGACCAGCCACTTTTGAACAGACCGGCGGCATAACCCAGCTCCAGCTGAACGCTGACGCGATCGCCCTGGATGTCGATGCCGCGCACGCACCCGGCGCTGACCGGGTCCTGGTTCAGATAAGGGTCGGTGTATTGGCGAAGGACGGCTTCCACCGCTGCGCGATTGACGACGCTCATGGGCAACTCCGATAGCAAGACTGGAAAATCAGGCGGGTATCCTAACCGTTCTATGGCCTGGACGGCATGCTTTCAGAATGTGACGAATACCCAATACCTGTAGCAGCTGGCGAAGCCTGCGTTCGGCTGCGAAGCAGTCGTAAAACCAGACGCCGCGGTGCCTCAGGTAGTCCGAGTTGTCTGAATTTGCGACTGCTGCGGAGCCGAACGCAGGCTTCGCCAGCTGCTACAAGGGTCCGTGGATGCCAGTCGCGGGGGTGAAAAATATGCGCCGGCGCTTTATAGTGGCCGACCTCCGTTTCATCAAGTAGCCGAGCCCCATGTCCGAGCCACGCAAGATCCTCGTCACCAGCGCCCTGCCCTATGCCAATGGTTCGATCCATCTTGGCCACATGCTGGAATACATCCAGACCGATATGTGGGTGCGCTTCCAGAAGCACCGCGGCAATCAATGCATTTATGTCTGCGCCGACGACGCCCACGGTTCGGCCATCATGCTGCGCGCGGAAAAGGAAGGCATCACCCCGGAACAACTGATCGCCAACGTCCAGGCTGAACACAGCGCCGACTTTGCCGAGTTCCTGGTGGACTTCGACAACTTCCACTCCACTCACGCCGAAGAAAACCGTGAGCTGTCGAGCCAGATCTACCTGAAGCTGCGTGACGCCGGGCACATCGCCCAGCGCTCGATCACTCAGTATTTCGACCCGGAAAAGAAAATGTTCCTGGCCGACCGCTTCATCAAGGGCACCTGCCCGAAATGCGGCACTGAAGACCAGTACGGCGACAACTGCGAAAAATGCGGTGCAACCTACGCACCGACCGACCTGAAGGATCCGAAGTCGGCGATCTCTGGCGCCACCCCGGTGCTCAAGGATTCCCAGCACTTCTTCTTCAAGCTGCCGGACTTCCAGGAAATGCTGCAGGCCTGGACTCGCAGCGGCACGTTGCAAGAAGCCGTCGCGAACAAGATCGCCGAATGGCTGGATGCCGGCCTGCAACAGTGGGACATCTCCCGCGATGCGCCGTACTTCGGTTTCGAGATCCCCGACGAGCCAGGCAAGTACTTCTACGTCTGGCTGGACGCACCAATCGGCTACATGGCGAGCTTCAAGAACCTCTGCGATCGCACGCCGGAGCTGGACTTCGACGCGTTCTGGGGCAAGGACTCCACCGCCGAGCTGTACCATTTCATCGGCAAGGACATCGTCAACTTCCACGCCCTGTTCTGGCCAGCAATGCTCGAAGGCGCCGGCTTCCGCAAGCCGACCGGCATCAACGTGCACGGCTACCTGACCGTCAACGGTCAAAAAATGTCCAAGTCCCGCGGCACCTTCATCAAGGCCCGGACTTACCTGGACCACCTGTCGCCGGAATACCTGCGCTACTACTACGCGGCCAAGCTGAGCCGTGGCGTCGACGACCTTGACCTGAACCTCGAAGACTTCGTGCAGAAGGTCAACTCCGACCTGGTCGGCAAAGTCGTCAACATCGCCAGCCGTTGCGCCGGATTTATCCAAAAGGGTAACGGCGGTTTGCTGGTGGCCGGCAACGCAGCGCCAGAATTGACCGAAGCGTTCCTCGCTGCAGCACCGAGCATTGCCGAGGCCTACGAGGCTCGTGACTTCGCCCGTGCCATGCGCGAGATCATGGGCCTGGCCGACCGTGCCAACGCCTGGATCGCCGACAAGGCGCCGTGGTCGCTGAACAAACAGGAAGGCAAGCAGGACGAAGTCCAGGCCATCTGCGCCCTGGGCGTGAACCTGTTCCGCCAACTGGTGATCTTCCTCAAACCGGTTCTGCCGTTGCTGGCCGCCGATGCCGAGGCGTTCTTGAACGTCGCGCCGCTGACCTGGGACGACCACGCCACCCTGCTCAGCAACCATCAGCTGAACGAGTTCAAGCCGTTGATGACCCGTATCGACCCGGTAAAAGTGCAAGCCATGAGCGACGCCTCGAAAGAAGACCTGACCGCCAGTCAGACCGACACAGGTGACGCTACGCCTGCCGGCAACGGCGAACTGGCCAAGGATCCGCTGTCGCCGGAAATCGAGTTCGACGCCTTTGCTGCTATCGATCTGCGCGTGGCCCTGATCATCAAGGCCGAACACGTGGAAGGGGCCGACAAACTGCTGCGCCTGACCCTAGACATCGGTGACGAGCAACGCAACGTGTTCTCAGGGATCAAGAGTGCTTATCCGGATCCGTCCAAGCTCGATGGCCGCCTGACTATGATGATCGCCAACCTCAAGCCGCGCAAAATGAAGTTCGGCATCTCCGAAGGCATGGTGATGGCCGCCGGTCCTGGTGGTGAAGAAATCTACCTGCTCAGCCCCGACAGCGGCGCCAAGCCGGGTCAGCGCATCAAGTAAGGTTCTGCGGTAAATCGATCCCACAGTCGTGCCTGGCGCGACTGTGGGATTTTCATATCTGGCCCCACCCTCCGTCCTTGCCGGATAATGCCTAAGCTTTTTAAACCGCTCTGTTAAAAAGCCCTATTTCTACCGGCACGATCATGACCGAGATGCTTCTTACCCTTATCAGCGCTGCCCTGATCAACAACCTCGTGTTGCACTGGCCGCTGGGCGTCGATCCGCTTTTGGGCAGTGAGCGCGATCAGGTTCATGCCTTAGGCATTGCCACGACCTGTCTGATGCTGGTTGTCGGCATCTTGAGCTACTTGGCTTATCACTGGCTGTTGGTGCCGCTGGAACTGACTTCGCTGCGTCTTTTCGTGTTCCTGCCATTGAGCGTTCTGCTGATTGGCCCACTGTTGAAGCTGATGTCGCGGTTACTTCCCCAGCTTGCGTTCGATGGCCTCTGGCCGCTGCTGCTGGGCAACGCGGGCGTGCTTGGGCTGGCATTGCTCAACGCCGGGGACGACCAGGGAATCTTTCACGCCACTGCCCTGTGCCTCGGCGCCGGGCTGGGGTTCTGGCTGGTGCTGAGCCTGTTCAGCGACTTGCGCCAGCGCACTCTCGACAACGATGTCCCCCTGCCCTTTCGTGGCTTGCCGATCGAGTTGATCGGCGCCGGACTGATCGCAGTGGCTTTTCTCGGATTCAGCGGACTGATCAAAACATGAGTCTGATTCAACGCATCGACGCCCTCTTGCCGCAGACCCAATGCGGCAAGTGCGGCCACCCCGGATGCAAGCCGTACGCCGAAGGCATCGCCAGCGGTGAGCCGATCAACAAGTGCCCGCCGGGCGGCAGCGAAACCATCTCGGCGCTGGCTGACTTGCTGAAAGTGCCGGTGCTGGAACTGGACGTCAGTCGCGGCTCGGCCCCGGCGCAGATCGCCTATATTCGTGAAGCGGAGTGTATTGGCTGCACCAAGTGCATTCAGGCGTGCCCGGTGGATGCGATCGTCGGCGCGGCCAAATTGATGCACACCGTGATCGTCGACGAATGCACCGGTTGCGACCTGTGTGTCGCGCCCTGCCCGGTGGACTGCATCGAGATGCGGCCACTGCCCTTGGCCACGGTGCTGCCGATTGTCGGTGGCCTGGCGTTCAGCCTTGAGGAACAAAAGACGCGCACCGCCAAACGCAATCATGCGCGGCGCCGCTTCGAACAGCGCAACGCCCGCTTGCTGCGTGACGAAGAACAGAAACTCGCCGAACGCCACGCCCGCGCCCAACGCGCCGTGCCGCAAAACGAAGTGACGACGCTCGACCCGGTTCAGGCTGCGCTTGAGCGGGTGCGTGCGCAGAAAGCGGCAAACGCCGATGCGGCGTTGAAAAAAGCCAAGATCGATGTGGCGATGAGTCGCGCGCAACTGAACAAGTCGCTCAAGGCGTTCGGGCATCCACCGACCTTCGAACAACAGTCGCAACTGATCGTACTGCAACAGCAGTTCGAAGCGGCCGAGCAAGCCTTGGCGCAGTTGGAAAGCAGCGCACCGACAACCCCGGCGCCGGTCGCGCCAGCCGCTCCAGCGAAGGATGCCGAACTTAAACGGGCGAAGATCCAGCTGGCCATGCGCCGTGCCGAACTCAACAAAGCGCGAACCAGCGAAGCAGCGGTTGAACAGATTGCAGCGCTGGAACTCGCGGTAAAGGACGCCGAGCGCCAGGTGGATGCCTATGCTGCCCCTTGAATCGGTGGACGAACGCCTTCAGCAGGCCATGAAGCTGGTGTTGCTGGCCACCGTGCCGGGGATGCTGGTGTTGTTCTGGTTGTATGGCTGGGGTGTGTTGATCAACTTGATTCTCGCGGCCGTCACGGCATTGGCCGTTGAAGCAGCGGTGTTGCAACTGCGCAAGCGAGCCATCAAACCGACCTTGAGCGACGGCAGCGCCCTGGTCAGCGCGACACTGCTGGCACTGGCCTTGCCACCTTACTGCCCGTGGTGGCTGACGGTCAGTGCGGCGGCGTTCGCGCTGCTCGGCAAACACCTCTACGGCGGCGTCGGCAAGAACCCGTTCAACCCGGCGATGCTCGGTTTTGCCCTGGTGCTGGTGGCCTTTCCCCAGCAGATGACCCTCTGGCCGTCGTCACACGGCATGAATCTGCTCGGTGGTTTGCAGCAGGTCTTCGGCTTCGGCCAGACCCCGGATGCCTGGGTCCAGGCCACGGCGCTGGACAGCCTGCGGATCAACAAAAGCCTGACCATGGACGAACTCTTCGCCGGCCACCCGGCGTTCGGCCATTTCGGCGGACGCGGCGTGGAATGGGTCAACCTGGCTTTTCTCGCTGGTGGCGCGTTTCTTCTGCAACGGCGGGTGTTCACTTGGCACGCACCGGTCGGCATGCTCTCCAGCCTGTTCATAATCAGCCTGCTGTGCTGGAACGGTTCGGGCTCCGACTCCCATGGCTCGCCGCTGTTTCACCTGCTCACCGGCGCGACCATGCTGGGTGCATTCTTTATTGCCACTGAGCCGGTGTCCGGCGCGAAAAGTCCCGGTGCCCGACTCCTGTTCGGTGCCGGCGTGGGATTACTCACCTACCTCATTCGAACCTGGGGCGGTTACCCGGACGGCGTAGCGTTTGCCGTGTTGCTGATGAACCTTTGTGTCCCGGCGCTGGAGCGGTTTGTCGCGTCCAGGCAGGAGCAGGTTGCCCCATGAACCGAGCGACGAGTATTGTGATGCTGGTGTTGCTGGCCGGGCTGGGGATCGGCGCGACGTACTTCGCGCAACACGCCAGCGAATCGCGCATCAGCGCGCAACAGCGCTTGATCGACAGCCGCAACCTGCTAGACCTGCTACCGCCGGACAGCTACGACAATCAACCGCTGGACCAGCCGCTCGCCCTCAAAGACATCCGCTTGGCTAACAGCATGCTGCTGGGTGGCTATCTGGCGACCAAGACTGGCGAACCTTGCGCGGTGTTGCTACGCAGCCAGACGCTGGGCTACGAGGGCTCCATCGAGTTGCTGGTCGCCATCGGTGCAAACGGCAAGTTGCTGGGGGTCAAAACCCTCAAGCAATCGGAAACCCCTGCGCTGGGCGGCAAAATCGCAGACTGGCCCAATGCCTGGCTTCAGGTATTCACCGGCAAGTCTCGAACCGACCCTGGTGACACGGGCTGGGCCTTGAAAAAAGACCAGGGCCAATTCGATCAGATAGCGGGCGCGACCATTTCTTCAAGAGCGGTGATCAGCGCCGTCCATGACGCGTTGCGCTACTTCGATGAGCATCCGCAACAGCTGATCGGGAGCAGCGCTCATGAATAAGTCAGCAACGCTGCGCAACTCACTGATGCTTGCGCCTCTGATCGGCGCTACGGACGCCTGGCTGACGGCCCTGGGCCTTTGGCTGATGTTCATCGTGGTAATCGGTGCTTATGGCGTCAGCATGGGCGCCTTGCGATCACGGTTGATCCCGTCCACCCGCTTGCTTGCCAGCGTCCTGCTGGCTGCCACATTGACCAGTTGTGCGGAGCTTGCTGCGCAGGTGGGGTCACTTCAATGGCATCAGCACGTGGGGATCTATGCAGGATTGATCGCCGCGCAATGCGTGGTGCTGGAACACAACGGGTTTTTCCAGGAATCGCGACTTGATCGCCTGCGCTTGTGTGGCCTGTTTGGTGCGCTGATGGTGGGCCTTGGCCTGCTGCGCGAGCTTATCGGCAACGGCGGCCTGCACTTGGCCACGCTGGCCCCAGGCGGTTTCATTCTGCTGGGTCTGCTGATTGCCGCCTGGCAGGCCTGGCACCGCCCGACTCCCTCACACTGACTGATTTCGAGGAAACGCACTGCCCATGAATGCCGCAAAACGTCTGGAAATTTTCCGCAGGTTTCACGAAGACAACCCGGAACCGAAGACCGAACTGGCCTATTCCTCGCCGTTCGAATTGCTGATTGCCGTCATTCTCTCTGCCCAGTCGACCGATGTCGGCGTGAACAAGGCCACCGCCAAACTCTACCCGGTGGCCAATACGCCAGCGGCGATTCATGCGTTGGGGGTTGAAGGGCTGTCTGAATACATCAAGACCATCGGCCTGTTTAACAGCAAAGCGAAAAACGTGATCGAAACCTGTCGTTTGCTGGTGGAGCGCCATGGCGGCGAAGTACCGCAAACCCGAGAGGAGCTGGAAGCGCTACCCGGCGTCGGCCGCAAGACCGCCAATGTGGTGCTCAATACCGCTTTTCGCCAACTGACCATGGCCGTGGACACCCACATTTTCCGGGTCAGCAACCGCACAGGCATTGCGCCAGGCAAGAATGTGGTGGAGGTGGAGATGAAGCTGATGAAGGTTGTCCCCAAGCCATACCTGCTCGATTCCCACCATTGGTTGATCCTTCATGGACGCTACGTTTGCCTGGCCCGCAAGCCACGTTGCGGTAGCTGCCGGATCGAAGACCTGTGCGAATACAAGCAAAAGACCTCGGACGATTGAGGCGCTATTAGATTTATTGATCCATCGATTGAAAAAATCTTTTTTACCCGCCGAGAGATTGTCGATATAAGGGGCGCCAAAGGCAGTCTTAGCCTGGAGTTAACCTTATGAGCACTGGCAAAGAGCAATTGGACGTAGAAGACGACTTCACACCCGTTGAGGCCGATGACGCTGAACCGGTGGTTGAAGTGGCGAAGACCAACCTGAGCAAA
Organism: Pseudomonas sp. RT6P73; assembly: GCF_054897715.1. Classification (NCBI taxonomy): domain Bacteria; kingdom Pseudomonadati; phylum Pseudomonadota; class Gammaproteobacteria; order Pseudomonadales; family Pseudomonadaceae; genus Pseudomonas; species Pseudomonas sp. RT6P73. The sequence goes on from NZ_JBUBUV010000002.1 coordinate 4,513,583, forward strand.
CGCCGCACCATCGACAATCTGCTGGAGGAGCGCCGACTGCAAAAGCAATTGGCCGATTACGATTTTGATTTGTGACACCTAAAAGCCTCCCGAAACGGAGGCTTTTTACTAAGTGCCAAACCCTCAATCGCCAGTGCACTCATACCAGTCCATTGCGTTGAGCCAGCTCAATCAGGTCGACCAGGGAGCGAGCATTGAGCTTCAACAACAGGCGGGTCTTGTAAGTACTGACGGTTTTATTGCTGAGAAACATTCCATCGGCAATCTCCTTGTTTGTCTTTCCTCGGGCCAACTGTTGCAGCACCATCATTTCGCGCCCGGACAGACGATCAACCATATCGGCTTCACTGGCATTCCCAAGACTGGAGCGCACGGTATGCAGCGCTTGATTTGGAAAGTAACTGTAGCCAGAAAGCACGGCCTTTATCGCACTGAGCAACTCAGTGAGATCCTGCTGCTTGCAGACATATCCGGCAGCACCCGACTGCATGCAACGCATGGAAAAATGTCCGGGAGCCTGAGAGGTCAATATAAGAACTTTAAGAGGCATCGCCGTCGATGTCAGGCGAGCTATGACTTCCAGCCCATCCAGCTTGGGTATTCCAATATCCAGAATGACAATATCCGGCATAAGTTCGCGGGCTAGTTGTAATGCATCCACGCCGTTATCTGTTTCTGCAATGACTTCGTAGCCATGACGCTCCATCAGCATACGTACCGCAAGACGAATGACGGGGTGATCATCCACGATCAGCACTTTATTCATGGGCAAGTCCAATTTCGCTGTTCGAATTTTTAGAGCCCGCACAATAGCCTAGTCGTTTCATCCGTGGCATGCCGGCCCCCTCAGCCACCGGCACCGAGAGACATTCCCTACAAACAAAAAGGATAAGTCTTACAAAAAATCAGACGAATACTGTGTGTCTTAAATTTTACCGCTCAGTCAGCGCTGTGCGTTTTACAATATTTTTGTATCGTTTTACATCAGGAATCCAAAGAAACAGGATTCTATCCGAGCGATCCTACAAGGCGCTGACGATTGAGCTACGCTTAAAAAGTAACCGGTCTTGTCAAATCAAGATTCACACCAGATAGTTAAAACCGCAACTCACCAAATAAACCAACCCCCACAAAATTAACACCAGGCAACACTCAAAAACAGGAAACCAACATACACTTATTAAAACAAGCACAACAACAGTACCCGACTCGCAAACAATACAGCTACTATGGCACCCACTAAAAACCAACTAACAGGAAACCACAAAAACAGTATAAGCCCTTCCCTGCCACACCTTAACTTACCAACACCTGGAGCCTCTCCATAAATCGATCGAGAAAAGACAATCTTTCATGAGCAAAAAACATGATCAAATTCAAAACAAGAATTACCAACCCCATGACAATCATTGCGATATTTGCAACATTGTCTGAAACATCGGCCGCTATTTCTCTTCCCTTTCTCGATAATGAGGAACGAGAGATCTATATCTGGTTCCTTATCAGCTTCCCTTTTTATTTGCTCTTTCTATTCTTCGCAACACTCAACTTCAACTATCGGTCGCTTTACGCGCCCTCGGATTTTGAGAAAGGAAAGCATTTCATAAAGGCCATGACCGATGCCGATCACTCGCAAAGCAACACACCAGAGCATGTGACTGACCATCACGTACGCTCAACGGTGTTGCTAAAGGATCTGCACATCGTCGACGCACGATGGATGAGTAACAAAGTGGATTTCAACACCTTGATGGAGAAGGTCCAGCAACCACAGGAAAACCCTGCACGCGTGATCGTGTTTCTCACGTGCACCGATTCAGAGGCATTGTTGAAGGAAGGCGCACACAAGCATTCGAAACAAACCAGGAAACGCAACAGTACCACGTTCTGGATTGCTTACAATTTGAGCTCACATGGCATGACGACTATGGCTTGAATACCGATAGCAGAAGACAGCTCTCGAAGGGACGATCAGAGAGCAAAGGCAGACTAAATCACAACAACAAGAAAGCTGAAACATAATGCCCGGCAGGAATATTCCCTTTTTCAGATATGTGGCCTTGTCATCGACAAGGCCACATTTCCATTACCGTCGTTGCAGCTTCAAAGGTCTCAGAAAAGCTTCCGGCCTTTGTTCGCAGCAATGCGCATGCGCAAGGCGTTGAGCTTGATAAAGCCCGCTGCGTCGGCCTGGTTGTAGGCGCCGCCGTCTTCTTCGAAGGTCGCGATGTTGGCATCGAACAACGATTCGTCGGACTTGCGACCGGTGACGATCACATTGCCCTTGTACAGCTTCAGGCGCACAACGCCGTTCACGTGTGCCTGGGACGCATCGATCATCTGTTGCAGCATCAGACGCTCAGGGCTCCACCAGTAACCGGTGTAGATCAGGCTGGCGTATTTAGGCATCAGCTCGTCTTTGAGGTGAGCCACTTCGCGGTCCAGGGTGATCGATTCGATCGCACGGTGAGCGCGCAGCATGATGGTGCCGCCAGGGGTTTCGTAGCAGCCACGGGACTTCATGCCCACGTAACGGTTCTCGACGATGTCGAGACGACCGATACCGTGTTCGCCACCGATACGGTTCAGGGTCGCCAGCACGGTGGCCGGAGTCATTTCGACGCCGTCCAGTGCAACGATGTCGCCGTTGCGGTAGGTCAGTTCCAGGTATTGCGCCTTGTCAGGAGCCTTCTCCGGGGAGACGGTCCATTTCCACATGTCTTCTTCGTGCTCGGTCCAGGTGTCTTCCAGCACGCCGCCTTCATAGGAGATGTGCAGCAGGTTGGCATCCATCGAGTACGGGGATTTTTTCTTGCCGTGGCGCTCAATCGGGATGTTGTGCTTTTCAGCGTAATCCATCAGCTTTTCACGGGAGAGCAGGTCCCACTCGCGCCACGGAGCGATCACTTTCACCCCTGGCTTCAAGGCGTAGGCGCCCAGCTCGAAACGAACCTGGTCGTTACCCTTGCCGGTGGCGCCGTGGGAAATGGCGTCAGCCCCGGTTTCGTTGGCGATTTCGATCAGGCGTTTGGCGATCAACGGACGAGCGATGGAAGTACCCAGCAGGTACTCGCCTTCGTAAACGGTGTTGGCGCGGAACATCGGGAAAACGAAATCGCGCACGAACTCTTCGCGCAGATCGTCGATGTAGATCTCTTTCACGCCCATGGCCTGAGCCTTGGCGCGTGCAGGTTCGACCTCTTCGCCCTGACCCAGGTCAGCGGTAAAGGTCACCACTTCACAGTTATAAGTATCCTGCAGCCACTTGAGGATCACCGAAGTGTCCAGGCCGCCGGAATACGCCAGAACGACCTTGTTTACGTCCGCCATGCCATCACTCCACGGGGTTCTACGGAAAGCCGTGAAGTCTACCGGTCATACGGAATAATTTACAGAGGCGCGACAGCTTATGACGACGAAGCGACAGATTCTGTCGAGCGAGCGACGATTTCGGCGGGTTCAGGTGGTCGCCGGGGCGCTTCCAGGCGTCGTGGTTTGAGGCGCCACTTTCTCGGTCGGTGCTACCCGATCGAGGCGCACTGCGACCCGGCGATTCTTCGCGCGGTTGGTGGCGTTGGTGTTTGGTGCCACAGGGTATCGTTCACCGTGGAAACGCATGGTGATCTGCGATTCCTGAATGCCATTGGCCTTGAAAAAGTCCATCACCGCCAACGCCCGGCGGCGTGACAGCTCGCGGTTGGTCAGGCGATTGCCGCTGTTGTCCGAGTGCCCGTCGAGCTCGATGTGATTGACCGTCGGATCCGCCTTCATGAACTCCAGCATCACCTGCAACTGCACCTTGGCTTGCGGATCGAGATCGACGCCTTCACCCGGGAAGCCGATCTCGGACTGTTTGACCTGCTCGAAATTCTTCGGCAGCAGTTTCGCAACGCAACCCTGATAGTCGTTGAAGGCCTTGCTGAACTTGACCGGCAACAGGCGCACTTCAGACACGCGGCCATCGCCTGAGGAATGCCGAATGACCGGACTGCGGCCGTCCATCAGCCCGCTGATCAGGCGCCCGGCCTGAACTTGCGAACTGTTGAACAACACGCTGCCGCTGCCGATTCGCACCGAGCCCAGGTTGATGTCGCCACGTCCCGGCTGCCACGGCGCAGCGGCCGCCAGCAGGGTCGCGGACCCGCCGCCGATCATCGCGTTGTAGGCTTTCAGACGAAACGTCGCCTGCTCGCCGGCACGGCGCACGAATTCACCCGAACCGAAATCGGTAATCGGTTGAGTCAGGCGGCACTCGAACTTGTCACCTTCGACCGTCCACTCGATGCTCTCCAGACGTGTCTGGAAAGTGAGCGCCATCGCAGGGAGGCTGGCAAACACACTGAGCAAGGCTAAATAACGCTGGCGCACGGGAGGCTCCACTGGCTTCTACAACAAAAAGACCGACACACATATTTACGGCATACCTGTTGGATATCGGAAGGTTCCTGCAAAACTTGATAGCGAGTGCCTGAGAGAGTCTTTTCCGGTAGCATTCCCCTCAGTTTGACCCGCCTGGAATCCCCTCATGTCCGACCGCCTGACCCTGCTGCGTCCCGACGACTGGCATATTCATCTTCGCGATGGTGCTGTGTTGACCAATACCGTTGCGGATGTCGCGCGCACCTTTGGTCGCGCCATCATCATGCCCAACCTGGTACCTCCGGTGCGTAACGCCGCTGAAGCCGACGGCTATCGCCAGCGGATTCTCGCTGCACGCCCGGCCGGCAGTCGTTTCGAACCGTTGATGGTGCTGTACCTGACCGACCGTACCCAGCCCGAAGAAATTCGTGAGGCCAAGGCCAGCGGTTTCGTTTACGCCGCCAAGCTGTACCCGGCCGGCGCAACCACCAACTCGGACTCTGGCGTCACCAGTATCGACAAGATCTTCCCTGCACTCGAGGCCATGGCCGAAGTCGGGATGCCCTTGCTGATTCACGGTGAAGTCACCCGTGGCGATGTCGATGTGTTCGACCGCGAAAAGCTCTTCATCGATGAGCACATGCGTCGTGTGGTCGAGCGTTTCCCGACGCTCAAAGTGGTGTTCGAACACATCACCACCGCGGACGCCGTGCAGTTCGTCAACGAGGCTTCGGCCAACGTTGGCGCGACCATCACCGCGCATCACCTGCTGTACAACCGCAATCACATGCTGGTGGGCGGGATTCGGCCGCACTTCTATTGCCTGCCGATCCTCAAGCGCAATACCCACCAGGAAGCCCTGCTCGACGCCGCCACCAGTGGCAGCGACAAGTTCTTCCTCGGCACCGATTCGGCGCCGCATGCCCAGCACGCCAAAGAAGCGGCCTGCGGCTGTGCCGGTTGCTACACCGCTTACGCGGCGATCGAGATGTACGCCGAAGCCTTCGAACAACGCAACGCGCTGGACAAGCTCGAAGCGTTCGCCAGCCTCAACGGCCCGCGCTTCTATGGCCTGCCGGTGAACACCGATCGCATCACCCTGGTCCGCGATGAGTGGACCGCCCCAACCAGCCTGCCATTTGGCGAGCTGACCGTAATCCCGCTGCGCGCCGGTGAAAAACTGCGCTGGCGCCTGCTGGAGGAACACGCGTGAGTGAAGACCATTTCGACGACGAACAGGACGGTCAAGGCGGCGGAGGTGGCTCGCGCCACCCGATGGCCGCTCGCTTCCGTGGGTACCTGCCAGTTGTTGTCGACGTTGAAACCGGTGGTTTCAACTCTGCCACTGACGCCTTGCTGGAAATCGCCGCGACCACTATCGCCATGGATGAAAAAGGGTTTGTGTATCCCGATCACACCTATTTCTTCCGCGTCGAGCCTTTTGAAGGCGCGAACATTGAAGCGGCCGCGCTGGAATTCACCGGGATCAAGCTCGATCACCCGCTGCGTATGGCGGTGAGCGAAGAAGCCGCGTTGACCGACATCTTCCGCGGCATCCGCAAGGCCCTGAAAGCCAACGGCTGCAAACGGGCCATTCTGGTCGGGCACAACAGCAGCTTCGACCTGGGTTTCCTCAACGCAGCTGTGGCGCGTCTGGACATGAAACGTAACCCGTTTCATCCGTTCTCCAGCTTCGATACCGCGACCCTCGCCGGCCTGGCTTACGGTCAAACCGTACTGGCCAAGGCTTGCCAGGCGGCGGACATCGACTTTGATGGTCGCGAGGCTCACTCGGCACGATACGACACCGAGAAGACGGCCGAGCTGTTCTGCGGCATCGTCAATCGCTGGAAACAAATGGGTGGCTGGGAAGATTTCAACGACTGATGTGGGAACGAGCCTGCTCGCGATGCAGGCGACGCGGTTTAACATGAAGATCGCGTCATCGTTCATCGCCAGCAAGCCGGCTCCTACAGGGACCTGCGTTTATCCCGTCCATAAAAAAACCGGCCTCAGCGGCCGGTTTTTTTATGCCTGACGCCTGGGCTTACAGCGCCGCAGCGTGCTCGGTCAGGTAAGCCGAGACGCCTTCTGGCGAAGCGTTCATGCCTTTGTCGCCTTTTTTCCAGTTGGCAGGGCAAACTTCGCCGTGCTCTTCGTGGAATTGCAGCGCGTCGACCAGACGGATCAGCTCTTCCATGTTACGGCCCAGCGGCAGGTCGTTGATGATCTGCGAACGGACAACGCCTTTGTCGTCGATCAGGAACGCGCCACGGAAAGCCACGCCGCCTTCGGACTCAACGTCGTAGGCCTTGGCAATTTCGTGCTTCATGTCGGCAGCCATGGTGTAGCGAACCTGGCCGATACCGCCATTGTTCACCGGGGTGTTGCGCCATGCGTTGTGGGTGAAGTGCGAATCGATCGAAACGGCGATCACTTCAACGTTGCGTGCCTTGAAGTCAGACATGCGGTTGTCCAGAGCGATCAGCTCGGACGGGCAAACGAAGGTGAAGTCCAGTGGGTAGAAGAACACCAGGCCGTATTTGCCTTTGATGGCCGACGACAGGGTGAAGCTGTCTACGATTTCGCCATTGCCGAGTACGGCCGGTACGGTGAAGTCCGGGGCTTGTTTGCCTACGAGTACGCTCATTGAATATCTCCTGGTCTATTAACGTGAAGAACTGGGTTCGCGTCAGCCTGCCACCCTCAGGCGACAGCCCTGTGACACGACCCCCTTCGCAAGGACCGACCATCATACACGGCGTTTTTGAGCTGTCCTCAACGGTTTTTCACTGGCGCATCAAATTGGCCGTCGTGCCAGCTAATGGCAGAACGCCTGGAGGAAAACCGTTCGTCAGTCTCAGGCGCTTATAACGCAAAGCTTTCAGAAACCACTTTGACAATCATTCTCGTTAACATTAAGATCCATCGCAATTGAGTCACAACCAGCGACGGTTCTCACTTATGTATGTCTGCCTCTGCACTGGCGTCACCGACGGTCAAATCCGCGATGCAATCTATGAAGGTTGCTGCAGCTATAAGGAAGTCCGCCAGGCTACCGGCGTAGCCAGCCAATGCGGTAAATGCGCCTGCCTTGCCAAGGAAGTGGTGCGTGAAACCCTGACCAAATTACAATCGGCCCAGGCTTCGATTCCTTTCCCTGTAGAATTTACTGCCGCGTAAAAACCGTATTCCAAAGAACCGGACTTGATGTCCGGTTTTTTTATGCCTGAAAATCAACTGCTTACGCTCCAGACGCGGAACACAAACATTCTTATTCCGATTAATTTTCACTTAAGTTTCAATAACTTAGGTTTGACACTCTTAGTTGTGCGGCCCAAACTCTGCCTTATAGACAGCTAATACAGGGCAGGACCCCATCATGAAAGGCGACATTACAGTCATCCAGCATCTCAACAAGATCCTTGCCAATGAGCTGGTCGCGATCAATCAATACTTTCTGCATGCGCGCATGTACGAAGATTGGGGTCTGAACAAGCTCGGAAAGCACGAATACCACGAATCCATCGACGAGATGAAACACGCTGACAAGCTGATCAAGCGCATCCTGTTCCTTGAAGGCCTGCCGAACGTCCAGGACCTGGGCAAGCTGCAGATCGGCGAACACACCCAGGAAATGCTTGAGTGTGACCTGCGTATCGAAAAAACCGGTCATGCCGACCTCAAGGTCGCTATCGCTCATTGCGAAACCGTTGGCGACTTCGGTAGCCGCGAACTGCTCGAAGACATTCTTGAATCCGAAGAAGAACATATCGACTGGCTGGAAACCCAACTGGGCCTGATCGATAAAATCGGTCTTGAGAACTATCTGCAATCGCAGATGGGCGAAGACGAGTAAGTTAGTACCCGCTAAATTCGAGACAATAAAAAGCCCCGCGCTCTTTTAAAGAGGCGGGGCTTTTTAATGATCGCTCTTGTAGGAGCGATGCTTGCTCGCGAAGAACGATGACGCGGTATTTCCTGATAGACCGAGGCGCCCTTTTCGCGGGCAAGCCTCGCTCCTACAAAAGATACCGAATCAGGCTTCGGTCTTGTTGGCAGCAGCCGCTTCAACAGCCGTCTTGATCGTGGTCTGCAACGAACCGTCAGCAGCCATCTCGGTCATGATGTCGCTACCGCCGACCAGCTCACCACCAACCCACAGTTGCGGGAAGGTTGGCCAGTTGGCGTATTTTGGCAGGTTGGCGCGGATTTCCGGGTTCTGCAGGATGTCCACGTACGCAAACTTTTCACCACATGCCATCACGGCCTGCGCGGCTTTGGCGGAGAAGCCACACTGCGGGGCATTCGGCGAACCTTTCATGTAAAGCAGAATGGTGTTGTTAGCAATCTGCTCTTTAATCGTTTCGATGATATCCATGGAGCACCTCGGCTGAACTTTCCGACTCAAGGGTCGGCACGGTGGCGCATTGTAACGGAAACCCGAGCGCCATGCTCGGTCTCCCCGACAGACACTATCAAGCCGCCGCCACGGTCACCGGAACACCGTTCAACGCCGCATTCCCCGACAACTCGTCGAGCTGACATTCATCGGTCAGGTCATTGGCGCTGGAGCCCGGCTGACCACTGGCGATCGTCATCTGCACGCCCGGGCGCGCATGGCCCCAACCGTGAGGAAGGCTGACCACGCCTTTCATCATATCCAGGCTGGCGACCACTTCAACTTCGATCATGCCGACCCGCGAAGTGACCCGCACACGCTGCCCATCGCTGAGTCCACGACTGCCCAGGTCGTCCGGGTGCATCAACAATTGATGACGCGGCTTGCCCTTCACCAGACGGTGATAGTTGTGCATCCACGAGTTGTTGCTGCGCACATGACGGCGGCCAATCATCAACAATTCGTCGGCGGCCGGTGCTTGCAGCGCGGCGAAGCGTGCCAGGTCGGCGAGGATCGCGGCCGGCGCGGCCTGGACTCGCTGGTTAGCGGTTTTCAAACGCGGGGCCAGGTTGGATTTGAGCGCGCCCAGATCGACGCCATGCGGGTGATCGAACAGAGTCGCCAACGAAAGCTTGTGTGGCGAGGCATCACCATAAAACCCCATCCGCAGACCACGATCGATCATCTGCGCGGGTGGAATGGTCGGCTTCAACTCCTTGCCGGTCTTCGCGGCAAAAGCCTGGGCCAGGCCGACAAAAATCTCCCAGTCATGCAACGCACCTTCGGGTTTGCCCAGGATCGCCCGGTTGAAACGGGTCACGTTACGCACCGCGAACATGTTGAACGTGGTGTCGTAGTGATCGTTTTCCAACGCCGAAGTCGACGGCAGGATCAGATCGGCATAGCGCGTGGTTTCATTGATGTACAGGTCGATGCTGACCATAAACTCCAGCCCGTCCAGCGCCTGTTCCAGTTGCCGGCCATTAGGTGTGGACAGCACCGGATTGCCGGCCACGGTGATCAGCGCACGGACCTGCCCTTCCCCGCCCGTCAGCATCTCTTCCGCCAGGGCCGACACCGGCAACTCGCCGCCGTACTCGGGACGCCCGGACACGCGGCTCTGCCACAGATTGAAATGCCCGCCCGACGTCGAGGCCACCAGATCCACCGCAGGCTCGGTGCACAACGCACCGCCGACGCGGTCGAGGTTGCCGGTGACCAGGTTGATCAGTTGCACCAGCCAATGACACAGCGTGCCGAAGGCCTGGGTCGAGACGCCCATCCGGCCATAGCAGACCGCTGTCGGCGCCGCCGCAAAATCCCGGGCCAGTTGGCGAATCTGTTCTGCCGGCACCGCGCACAAGGGGCTCATGGTTTCGGCGGTGAATGTTGCGATCGCCTGACGCACGTCTTCCAGTCCGTCCACCGGTAAATGGCTGTCGCTGGTCAGGCCTTCGGTGAACAAGGTGTTGAGCAACCCGAACAACAGCGCCGCATCGCCACCGGGGCGCACGAACAGATGCTGATCGGCGATCGCTGCCGTTTCACTGCGGCGCGGATCGACCACCACCACTTTACCGCCCCGGGCCTGAATCGCCTTGAGGCGTTTTTCCACATCCGGCACGGTCATGATGCTGCCGTTGGAGGCCAGTGGATTACCGCCGAGGATCAGCATGAAATCGGTATGGTCGATGTCCGGAATCGGCAACAGCAAGCCGTGTCCGTACATCAAATGACTGGTGAGGTGATGAGGCAGCTGATCGACGGAGGTCGCGGAAAACCGGTTGCGGGTTTTCAGCAGGCCCAGGAAATAATTGCTGTGGGTCATCAACCCGTAGTTGTGCACGCTGGGGTTGCCTTGATAAACCGCCACTGCATTCTGCCCGTGATGCTCCTGAATCGCGGCCAGGCGTTCAGCGACAAGGCTGAAGGCGTCTTCCCATTCGATAGGCTGCCATTCGCTGCCCACTCGCAACATCGGCTGACGCAGGCGATCCGGGTCATTCTGAATGTCTTGCAGGGCAACCGCTTTGGGGCAGATGTGCCCACGGCTGAACGTATCCAGCGGATCGCCCTTGATCGAGGTGATCTGCACGCCGCCGCCCTCGACCTCGGAGGTCTCGATGGTCAGGCCGCAGATGGCTTCACACAGGTGGCAGGCACGGTGATGGAGAGTCTTGGTCATGGCCAGTCTCTGTTTTGTTCTGGGCGGGCAATATCAGCCGCGGGAACAAAACTATGGCGCGTGACCCGCGACTGCGCCAGCGACGTTCGTCTTGTGAATCGGCCACCATCAGGCCAGCCGATGGCCGCACACCAATCAGTTCGGCGGCAACCGGGGCGGCGCCTGCAACTGGATTTCCTGAATGGTTTCGATCTGTTCCTGGGCGACATGTACGCCGGTGAGCTCGCCAATCAGTCGCCAGTGCTCGTCGAGCCCGGCGCTGATGGTCGCCATACGGTCGATCATGCGTCGACCGGCCGCCTTGGTCACTTCGTCTTCACTGCGCATCAATTCGAAGGACATCGACGTCATGGAAGCAGTGAGGTGGGTCAAGGAGCGGGCCGTGAGGCCGAGTAAATCCATTAACAGCTGTTCTTTCGATTCCATTCCGAAGGCTTCCTGCGTCACTCGTGAGTTAGTTATAACCCAGCACTTTGCATAAGCAAATGTTTCAGGCCAGACACAGTGACGGCCGGTGCATTGACGCTTTGTCAAAACATGAGTGCGGCCGCACAGACAGACTCACTGAGGCTGAGAAATCTTCAACGCCTTCTTTTTAAGAGGTGAGGTCAATGCCGTCCATATTCCACCGACAGCCAGCCAAAGCATGACGCCGGACCCGATCAGGATGATCGCTTTCTGGTTTGCCAGGATGCCCAGCTGATGAGGCTCGGCTTGATAGACCTGCAACGCAATATCAATGACGCTCACCACGGTGAACCACGCGACCACCAAGGCAGCGCCATGCTTCAGGTCGGGCGTCGATCGAGCGAGTAACGAAGCCCCCAGATAGATTCCAATTGCGATCAATCCCCCCAATACCAAAAACTGGGTCGAATCAATCTGCAATCGCGTCATCCTTGAAATTCTTCACGCCGATAAAAGCGCCGACGATAGCGCCAACCACCGCACTCGGAACGCCCGGGTATATCGTGCTGGCGATAATCGCGAAGCCCATGACCGTGGAAATCACAGCCATATCGAATGCCGGAGAAACACGACGAAGTCGTGTAAGGCCAGTGTGTCCGGTTTTATTCATCGCCATACAGCGCTCCCTCCCTGGGAGTGTTTGACTTTACTCAGTCGAGAATCCGCAATGGGGCGGATAATACCTGAGCGCAGCCCGATACCCGGCACCTGAAAACGTAACAGCAAACGACTCCGCCACTTTGAAACGGCGCTATTGACGCAGCGCAGTTCGAGGGCAGAAAGCGCTGCTCAGCGGGTCTGCCACTCTTCGGCGGATGATAAGTCTGATCACGGCATTTATTGCATTCCAGCTTCGGCACCGTGTACAAATGTTGCTCCGGGCCTGCGCAACCTGGATCAATGCCACGGTGCACAGGTCAACCGGTTGTAAAGCTTGAAACATGTTGGAAGCTGTAAAAACAGCCCCTATTGGAAAAACGCGACATTTAATGTCAATATCGCGCCTCCCCCTATTTCGTCGCCCTGTGCGGCTTACGCCGCAGGTCTCGCCCGTTTTTCAGTTAAACAAGGCTTTGAGTATCTGCGGTCTGTTGCAAAAAGGTAGTCAATGATGAGCGCAAGGCACTTTCTCTCCCTGATGGATTGCACGCCCGAAGAGCTGGTCAGCGTGATCCGTCGAGGCGTTGAGCTCAAGGACCTGCGTAACCGCGGCGTACTGTTCGAGCCTCTGAAAAACCGCGTGCTCGGGATGATTTTCGAGAAGTCCTCGACCCGTACCCGGATCTCGTTCGAAGCCGGCATGATCCAGCTCGGCGGTCAGGCGATCTTCCTGTCGCCGCGCGACACGCAGCTGGGCCGTGGCGAACCGATCGGCGACGCCGCCATTGTCATGTCGAGCATGCTCGATGCGGTGATGATCCGCACGTTTTCCCACAGCACATTGACCGAATTCGCCGCCAATTCGCGCGTCCCGCTGATCAACGGCCTGTCCGATGACCTGCACCCGTGCCAGTTGCTGGCCGACATGCAAACCTTCCTCGAACATCGTGGCTCGATCCAGGGCAAGACCGTGGCCTGGATCGGCGACGGCAACAACATGTGCAACAGCTATATAGAAGCTGCGATCCAGTTCGACTTCCAGTTGCGCATCGCCTGCCCTGAAGGTTTTGAACCCAACGCGCAATTCGTGGCCAAGGCCGGTGATCGCGTGACCATCGTCCGCGATCCGAAGGAGGCCGTGCGCGGTGCTCATCTTGTGAGCACCGACGTCTGGACCTCCATGGGCCAGGAAGAAGAAACCGCCAAGCGCCTGAAGCTGTTCGCGCCGTTTCAGGTCACCCGCGACCTGCTCGACCTGGCTGCCGAGGATGTGCTGTTCATGCACTGCCTGCCGGCCCACCGTGGCGAGGAAATCAGCCTCGACGTGCTTGATGACAAGCGCTCCGTGGCCTGGGATCAAGCGGAAAACCGCCTTCACGCACAAAAGGCCCTGCTCGAGTTTCTCGTCCCGCCTTCGTACCACCACGCATGAGCCATCCATTACTGCTTAACCTGCGCAACCTCGCCTGCGGCTACCAGAACCAGCGAGTCGTGCAGAACCTCAATCTGCATTTGAATGCCGGCGATATCGGTTGCCTGCTGGGCTCTTCGGGCTGCGGCAAGACCACCACGCTACGGGCGATTGCCGGTTTCGAACCGGTGCACGAAGGTGAAATCACGCTGGCGGGCGAGACCCTCTCCCGCGCCGGTTTCACCCTCGCCCCGGAGAAACGGCGGATCGGCATGGTGTTCCAGGACTACGCGCTGTTTCCGCATTTGAGCGTGGCCGAAAACATCGCCTTCGGAATCCGCAAGCATCCGCAAAAGGATCGCGTCACCGAAGAATTGCTCGAACTGGTCAACCTGAAAAACCTTGGCAAGCGCTTCCCGCATGAGTTGTCCGGCGGTCAGCAGCAGCGTGTCGCACTGGCCCGCGCACTGGCGCCGGAACCGCAATTGCTGCTGCTTGACGAACCGTTCTCCAACCTCGATGGCGAACTGCGGCGCAAGCTCAGCCATGAAGTGCGCGACATTCTCAAGGCCCGCGGCACCAGCGCGATTCTGGTGACCCACGACCAGGAAGAAGCCTTTGCAGTGAGCGATCACGTGGGGGTTTTCAGGGAAGGTCGGCTGGAGCAGTGGGACACGCCCTACAACCTGTATCACGAACCGCTGACACCGTTTGTGGCCAGCTTCATTGGCCAGGGTTATTTCATTCGCGGCCAGTTGAGCAGCCCCGAGTCGGTACAGACTGAATTGGGTGAGTTACGCGGTAATCGCGCCTACACCTGGCCAGTTGGCGGTGCGGTAGACGTGCTGCTACGTCCGGACGATATCGTTTATGCACCGGACAGCGGTTTGAAGGCGCGGATTGTCGGCAAGTCTTTCCAGGGTGCGTCGACGTTGTACCGGTTGCAGATGCCGACTGGTGCACAGCTGGAATCGATTTTCCCGAGCCATGCTGATCATCAAGTCGGTGCCGAAGTCGGTATTCGCGTCGCGGCTGAACACTTGGTGCTGTTCCAGGCGTCGGGCAGCACGGCGGCGCAGATTCCGGCCACCGAGTCGGGCGTCCGCCGCTACAGCACTGCTGGCTGATACCTGGATTTGTAGGAGCGAGGCTTGCCCGCGAAGGCGTATGTCAGTCGACATCACAATTGACTGACACTACGCCTTCGCGGGCAAGCCTCGCTCCTACAGGATATCAGGCGAGAATAAGGGTGCCGCTCGCAACCAACGTCGCATTCCCGCCAATCTTCGCCCTCCCCGCCTCGCTTCGAGCACTGATAAGCGCTGAGGCTCGACTTACCCATCCCCGACTCAGCTGCGACCTATGTCGACAAACGTTGCCCGGGTGTGTTCGGCCAACACGGCCGGCGCCAATTCAACTTCCAGACCGCGCCGACCAGCGCTGACAAAAATGCTGGCAAAGGGCTGAGCCGAGTTGTCGATGAAGGTGCGCAAACGCTTTTTCTGCCCCAGCGGACTGATGCCCCCCAGCAAATAGCCCGTCGCTCGCTGCGCAGCGGCAGGATCGGCCATTTCGACTTTTTTCACGCCCGCAGCGTGAGCCAGATGCTTCAAGTCCAGACTTCCGACGACCGGCACCACGGCCACCAACAACTCACCTTTCTCACTGGCCGCCAGCAGGGTCTTGAACACTTGCGCCGGGTCCAGTCCCAGCTTCTCCGCGGCCTCCAGCCCATAGGACGCAGCCTTCGGATCATGTTCATAACTGTGCACGCGATGTTCGGCTCGAACTTTTTTCAACAAATCCAATGCGGGGGTCATGGCAGCTCCAGACTGGGCGCAGTAGAAAAATCCTGCGCTGGATTCTAGGACATTGATTGGCAAAAGACTCTATCGCGCCGCTGTTTCAAAGGCTTGGCAGCGCTACCCGCCGCTCGTCCGCCCTTGGCCAGCCGCGTGAACGATACGTTCATTCACGTGACTAATAGTTGAATTGTGACTGACAGTTCACTTTCGACCTTTGACAGCGGCGTTTCTTGTCTATATTTTTTCGAATCTGAATACTGTACGAATGTGTCATCGCAGCACCCAGCAGCAGGCCGAGAGCAGGATGGGGATTCTGCCTCGGTGGAAAACGCGCTTTGGCCATGACGAAAGAAGCGCCAGACAACAACAAAAACGAGGTTTTCAATGACAACTGCTTTACAACAACCGTCGCTCTCAAGCCAATGCATGGCCGAGTTTCTGGGCACTGCACTGCTTATCTTTTTCGGCACCGGTTGCGTTGCTGCGCTCAAGGTCGCGGGTGCCAGCTTTGGCTTATGGGAAATCAGCATCATCTGGGGCGTCGGCGTGAGCATGGCGATCTACCTGACCGCCGGGGTCTCCGGGGCTCATCTCAATCCTGCCGTGAGCATTGCCCTGAGCATTTTCGCTGACTTCGAAAAGCGCAAACTGCCGTTTTATATCCTCTCTCAAATTGCTGGCGCGTTCTGCGGGGCATTTTTGGTCTACACGCTGTACAGCAATTTATTCTTCGATTTCGAACAAACTCACCATATGGTTCGTGGCACCCAGGCCAGCCTCGAATTGGCGTCGGTGTTCTCCACCTTCCCCAACCCGGCCCTGTCCACCGCCCAGGCTTTCCTGGTTGAAGTGATCATCACCGCCATTCTGATGGGCGTGATCATGTCCCTGACCGACGACAACAACGGTCTGCCAAAGGGGCCACTGGCACCGTTGCTGATCGGATTGCTGATTGCAGTGATTGGCAGCTCGATGGGCCCGCTGACCGGTTTTGCGATGAACCCGGCGCGTGATTTCGGTCCGAAGCTGATGACTTTCTTCACCGGCTGGGGTGAAATTTCCCTCACTGGCGGCCGCGATATCCCGTATTTCCTGATTCCGATTTTTGCACCGATTGTCGGTGCCTGCCTCGGCGCTGCCGCGTATCGCGGGCTGATTGCCCGCCATCTGCCCAACGCCACACCTGCTACAAAGGACGCAGCACCGGCCATTGACGGCAAACCAAGAACTTCTTGATACCGTAGGCGCGTGATCCTGCCCATAAGATCGCGCGCCGGACCTCTCTCCCTTTTTTCGTCCAAGGCAATCGACATGACCGACATTCAGAATAAGAACTACATCATTGCCCTCGATCAGGGTACGACCAGCTCCCGCGCGATCATTTTCGATCGTGACGCGAACGTGGTCTGCACCGCCCAGCGCGAATTCGTCCAGCACTACCCGCAAGCCGGTTGGGTCGAACACGACCCGATGGAAATCTTCGCCACCCAAAGCGCCGTGATGGTCGAGGCCCTGGCTCAAGCCGGCCTGCATCACGACCAGGTCGCGGCCATCGGCATCACCAACCAGCGCGAAACCACCGTGGTCTGGGACAAGACCACCGGCCGCCCGATCTACAACGCGATCGTCTGGCAGTGCCGCCGCAGCACCGAGATCTGCCAGCAGCTCAAGCGCGACGGCCACGAGCAATACATCAGCGACACCACCGGCCTGGTCACCGACCCGTACTTCTCCGGCACCAAACTCAAGTGGATCCTCGACAACGTCGAAGGCAGCCGCGAGCGTGCGCGCAAAGGTGAATTGCTGTTCGGTACCGTCGACAGCTGGCTGATCTGGAAATTTACCGGCGGCAAGGTCCACGTTACCGACTACACCAACGCCTCTCGCACCATGCTCTTCAACATCCACACGCTTGAGTGGGACGCGAAGATGCTGGAGGTGCTGGATATTCCGCGCGAGATGCTGCCGCAAGTGAAGTCCTCGTCCGAAATCTACGGCCACACCAAAAGCGGCATTGCCATCGGCGGTATCGCCGGCGACCAGCAAGCGGCCCTCTTCGGCCAGATGTGCGTCGAGCCCGGCCAGGCGAAAAACACTTACGGCACCGGCTGCTTCCTGCTGATGAACACTGGCGACAAAGCCGTGAAGTCCAAGCACGGCATGCTCACCACCATCGCCTGCGGCCCGCGCGGCGAAGTGGCTTACGCGCTGGAAGGCGCGGTGTTCAACGGTGGTTCGACCGTTCAGTGGCTGCGTGACGAACTGAAGATCATCAACGACGCCCACGACACCGAATACTTCGCCAACAAGGTCAAGGACAGCAATGGCGTGTACCTGGTGCCAGCCTTTACCGGTCTCGGCGCACCGTACTGGGACCCGTATGCCCGTGGCGCCCTGTTCGGCCTGACCCGCGGCGTACGCGTGGATCACATTATTCGTGCAGCGCTGGAGTCGATTGCCTACCAGACCCGCGACGTTCTGGACGCCATGCAACAGGATTCAGGCGAACGCTTGAAATCCCTGCGCGTGGACGGCGGCGCGGTCGCGAACAATTTCCTGATGCAGTTCCAGGCCGACATTCTCGGCACTCAGGTCGAGCGTCCGCAAATGCGCGAAACCACCGCATTGGGCGCGGCTTACCTGGCCGGCCTGGCGTGCGGCTTCTGGGGCAGCCTGGATGAGTTGCGCGGCAAGGCGGTGATCGAACGCGAATTCGAACCGACCCTGGACGAAACCGCCAAGGAAAAACTCTACGCCGGCTGGAAAAAAGCCGTCAGCCGCACCCGCGACTGGGAACCGCATGAAGGCGCTGAATAAGCCAACCTGAGTACTCGTATCGGTATGTAACTGGTCGGGAGCAGATTCCTGCGGCATCATGGGCAAATTTTTGCACGGCAGCCCAAAGGAAGCCCCATGAATCTGCCTCCCCGTCAGCAGCAAATCCTCGAACTGGTCCGCGAGCGCGGCTACGTCAGCATCGAGGAAATGGCTACGCTGTTCGTCGTTACACCGCAGACCATCCGCCGCGATATCAATCAGCTCGCGGAAGCCAATTTGTTGCGTCGCTACCATGGCGGCGCCGCCTACGATTCCAGTGTCGAAAACACCGCCTACGCCATGCGCGCCGACCAGATGCGCGATGAAAAGCAGCGTATCGGTGAAGCCATTGCGGCCCAGATCCCGGATCACGCCTCGCTGTTCATCAATATCGGCACCACCACCGAATCGATTGCCCGGGCGCTGCTCAACCACAACCACCTGAAAATCATCACCAACAACCTCCATGTGGCCTCGATGCTAAGCGCCAAGGACGACTTCGACGTTCTGCTGACCGGTGGCAATGTGCGGCGCGACGGCGGTGTGGTCGGTCAGGCGAGTGTCGACTTCATTAACCAGTTCAAGGTCGACTTTGCCCTGGTCGGCATCAGCGGTATCGATGAAGACGGTAGCCTGCTGGACTTCGATTACCAGGAAGTGCGGGTGTCACAGGCGATCATCGCCAATGCCCGGCAAGTGATTCTGGCAGCTGACTCCAGCAAATTCGGGCGCAACGCCATGATTCGCCTGGGCCCGATCAGCCTGATTGATTGCCTGGTCACCGATCAGCAGCCTGTGCCGGCGTTGGCGCAGTTGTTGAGTCAGCACAAGATTCGGCTGGAGGTTGTTTAACACCGAAGGCGGTTAAACAACCTCGTAGGAGCCAGGCTTGCCGGCGAAGGCGGCCTTGAGTACGCCTTCGCCGGCAAGCCTGGCTCCTACAACAGCACGCGCCACCTCCCCCTCCTCTCCACGTTCAATGTTCGTAAATTTTCCTTTAACGGCCCTTCGATCAGTATTTTCAATCGAAGTTGACTGGCTGTGGGCGGTTTAATGGGCTACTATTTTCGCAAATGAACATTAATGTTCGTATTCCAATACAGAAAATCAAGAGCCCGAGGCCAGCCGATGCCCACTTCTACCTTGCCTACGCCCCCTCTCGCTGAGGTCTACGACATCGCCGTCATCGGTGGCGGGATCAATGGCGTGGGGATTGCAGCGGATGCCGCCGGCCGCGGTCTTTCGGTGTTCCTTTGCGAAAAGGATGACCTGGCCAGCCACACTTCGTCGGCCAGCAGCAAGCTGATCCACGGTGGCCTGCGCTACCTCGAACATTACGAATTCCGCCTCGTACGCGAAGCCCTCGCCGAACGCGAAGTGTTGCTGGCCAAGGCGCCGCACATCGTCAAGCAAATGCGCTTCGTGTTGCCGCACCGTCCGCACCTGCGTCCAGCGTGGATGATCCGCGCCGGCCTGTTCCTGTATGACAACCTCGGCAAGCGGGAAAAACTCGAAGGTTCGAAAAGCCTGAAGTTCGGTCCGGACAGCCCGCTGAAAAGCGAAATCACCAAAGGCTTCGAATACTCCGATTGCTGGGTCGACGATGCGCGTCTGGTGGTGCTGAATGCCATGGCCGCCCGCGAGAAAGGCGCCCACGTCCACACCCAGACCCGTTGCGTCAGCGCCCGTCGTACCAAGGGCTTGTGGCACCTGCACCTGGAACGCGCCGATGGCAGCCTGTTTTCGATTCGTGCCAAGGCCCTGGTGAACGCTGCCGGCCCATGGGTCGCCAAGTTCATTCGTGATGACTTGAAGATGGAATCGCCGTACGGCATCCGCCTGATCCAGGGCAGCCACCTGATCGTGCCGAAACTGTATGAAGGCGAACACGCGCACATTCTGCAAAACGAAGATCAGCGCATCGTGTTCACCATTCCGTACCTGAACCATTTCACCCTGATTGGCACCACCGACCGCGAATACACCGGCGATCCAGCAAAAGTAGCGATCACCGAAGGCGAAACCGATTACCTGCTCAAAGTGGTCAACGCCCACTTCAAGAAGCGGATCAGCCGCGACGACATCCTGCACAGCTATTCCGGCGTTCGGCCGCTGTGCAACGACGAATCCGACAACCCATCGGCCGTCACCCGCGACTACACCCTGGCACTGTCGGGCACTGGCGAAGAAGCGCCGTTGCTGTCGGTGTTCGGCGGCAAGCTGACCACCTACCGCAAACTGGCCGAGTCGGCGCTGGCACAACTGGCGCCGTACTTCACGCACATCAAGCCGACGTGGACCGTCAGCGCTACATTGCCGGGCGGTGAAGACATGACCACCCCGCAGGCGTTGAGCTCGCTGATTCGCGACAAGTTCGACTGGGTGCCGACTGAAATTTCACGCCGCTGGGCCACCACTTATGGCAGCCGCACCTGGCGCATGATGGAAGGCGTGCAGAACCTCAGCGATCTGGGCGAACACATCGGCGGCGGTCTCTACACCCGCGAAGTCGATTACCTTTGCAGCGAAGAGTGGGCGACCACCGCCCATGACATTCTGTGGCGTCGCAGCAAGCTTGGCTTGTTCACCACCCCCGCCGAACAGCAGAAACTGGCGGATTACCTGAGCAAGGTCGAGCAAAACCGCAGCAAGATCGAAGCGGCCTGATCGCCGATCCGCTTGAACGAAAGCCCCTGAATCTCACGATTCAGGGGCTTTTTCGTAGGTGCTCATTGCGCCAGATGCAGCAGCAGGAAATCAATGAACGCCCTCGATTTGTGGGGCAGATGCGGGCTGTTGGGGAACACTACGTTGACGGACTGCGAGGGCAGCGAGTAGTCGGGCAACAGGCGGATCAACCGCCCGCTGGCGATGTCATCCTTGACCACCCACGCGGGCAGCACCGAAACGCCCAGCGACGACAACGTCATGGAGCGGATGGCCGTGGAAGAGTTGGATTCAAACTGATTGATCCCGTTGATCTCGACGGTCCCCAATTGTTGATGGCGCAACATCCACTGAGTCGGTGCCTGCAAGTTGCTGTTGGCAATCCACGGCAGCGCATTCAGGTCTTGAGGATTTTGCACCGGGTAACGCGCAAGAAACGCCTCGGTAGCCACTAGGACAATTTCATAATCCGCCAGTTTACGGCTCTTGAACGCCGAGTCCGCCAAGTTGCCCAAACGGATAACCAGATCTAACTTTTCCGCCACCAGGTCATTGAGTGACGAGTTAAAGTTATAACAGAGTTTTATCTCCGGATAGCGCTCTATGAATTGCGGAATCAACGGCAGAATATACGCTTCACCGTATTCAATGGTGGAACTTAAACGCAACTTTCCGGAAACTCGGTTATGCCCTTTTAATACATTATCAAAGGCATTATCGATATCCTCGACAATGCCTTTGAACTCTTCATAAAAGTCCTGACCAATTTCGGTGAGGGATATATTTCGGGTATTTCTAATCAGCAGCGTCGCTGACAGTACGTCCTCCAGCGCCTTGACATGCAGGCTGGCCATGGCTTTGCTGATGCTCAGGTAATTGGCTGCCTTGGTGTAAGAACCAAAATCAACCACCGCCAGAAATGTCTGGACCCGATTAAGATGAGTGTGCATAGCAATATGACTCACTGTTAAATCCTGTCAAACATTGTTTCAAGGATAGTCGTATCGACAGTTCAAGTCCACCGCCCCTATGCTTTGCGGCA
This sequence comes from Pseudomonas sp. RT6P73, assembly GCF_054897715.1. NCBI lineage: Bacteria > Pseudomonadati > Pseudomonadota > Gammaproteobacteria > Pseudomonadales > Pseudomonadaceae > Pseudomonas > Pseudomonas sp. RT6P73. Next base: position 4,535,339 of record NZ_JBUBUV010000002.1, read on the forward strand.
AAGGGGAAACACCAGACTTATCGCTACAAAGTTGCACTGATATTTTTGATCGGATTTTTTATCGACTGCATTAACATCTTTATGTCAGCGGTCGCATTGCCGAGTATATCGGCGGCGCTGCACGTTAGTACTTCAGACGTTGCCTGGGTGGCTAATGCTTATATTCTGGGGCTGACGCTGATCATTCCGGTCAGCACCTGGCTGGCCGGTCGTTTTGGCAGCCGGGAAATCCTCACCGCCTCGATGATCGTGTTCACCGGCTCCGTGTGGATGTGCGGGCTGGCCAACAGTTTCAACGAGCTGGTGATCTGGCGCTTCGTCCAGGGGATTGGCGGTGGCCTGTTGATTCCAGTCGGCCAGGCGCTGACGTTCAACCTGTTCAAGGGTGAGCAGCGGGCGAAAATATCCACCTTGGTCATGGCCGTTGCCCTGATAGCGCCCGCCATTTCACCGACCATCGGCGGCATCATCGTCGACAGCAGCTCCTGGCGGTGGGTGTTCTACAGCAATATCCCGTTTTCGCTGATCGCGGCATTGCTGTCCTGGTTCTGGATCAACGAAGCGCGGCCGACGAGTTTGCCCCGGCCCGACATCAAGGGTTTGCTGCTGGTCAGCGCGGCACTCGGCTGCCTGCTGATGGGCATGTCGCTGTATGGCGGCGACGCTCCGACATGGGTGGCCGCCCTCTTCGTCATGGCCGGCGTTGCTTTCGTCGCGTTGTACGGGCTGCATTACCGCACATGCAAAAACCCGATCATTGAACTGAGCCTGCTCAAAAGCAAAAAACTCAGCACCTCCATCTTTATCTATTACGCGATCCCCGGTGTGTTCACGGGGGTCAACTTGATGAGCATCTTCTTCCTGCAAAACACCCTGCACTTCAGCGCCCGCCTGACAGGGATGTTCATGATCCTCTACGCCATCGGCGCGTTCATCGCGATGCTGATCTGTGGCCGGGTCTACAACCGGATGGGCGCAAAGCGCCTGTTTGCCCTCGGCATGCTGTTGCACAGCGCCGGCATCGCCACCCTGTTACTGGTGAGCAATCCCTCAGACCTTCTGGTGATTGTCATCGCCTACAGCTTGATGGGGATCGGCGGCGGCATCGGAGCCAACACAGCACAAACCACGTCGTTGATGGATTTCGAGGGCAGTGACACGCACAAGGCCAGTGTCATCTGGAACATCAACCGACAGATGTCATTCAGCATCGGCGCCGCGCTCTTCCTGATGGTTTTCAACCTGCTCCTGAAGCATTTCGATACCACCCAGGCCTACCACGTGACGTTCGCCACTGCCGCGCTGGTGGGCCTGTTCCCCCTCTTTCAACTGAGTCAGTTGAACACTCAAAAGGACTGTCATGCACAACAAAATAGTTGAACAGGCGCACCACAGCATTCATCACGTGCACGAGCTGATCCACACCCTGTTCACCGACGCCAACGGTAAGGGGCAGGCTGCGTTCGAGCCGCTGATGTCGGCATTCGCCGAGCACTTCACCATGGTCACCACCTCGGCCGCCATCGTCAGCCGGGCGACGGTCGAACAGATGTTCAAGGGTGCAATCGGCGCCAAACCAGGCCTGGAAATCGTCATCAGCGACCTGCAAACGGTATGGCAAGAAGGCAGCAGCGTGGCGATCCGCTACAAGGAAACCCATCGCCTCGACCAGCGCGAAAGCTCACGGATATCGGTGGCGATCATTGGCCTGCATCACCACAACGCCCAATGGATCTACCTGCATGAAACGCCGCTAAGCCAGGAAAGCTGATTTTTAGGTGAACGACACAATCATTGTCGCTTCTATTACCTGATCAATAGCATTAGCTGCCCCGAACACCATTCGGTTTTCCGAACACGACCTGTCGGTCGATTCGGTTAACCGGATTATCCTTTGCGAAAATTAACGCCATAAATATTTAATACCCTTATAAATCAACAACTTGATCTATATCACCTGACCTGGCACGAGTCATGCTCTACACTCTTGGACGAATGCTTGGTGCACCCCACTTCAGGAGCCGTCAGGCATTCGAAGCACAAAAGGGCCGATGAACTGGCTCCATAAAAAAAACAATGTCGAGGAAAATTTGATGCGCATCGTTCCCCATATCCTGGGCGCAGCCATTGCTGCCGCTCTGATTAGCACTCCAGTTTTCGCTGCCGAGCTCACCGGCACACTGAAGAAGATCAAAGAGTCCGGCGTGATCACCCTCGGGCATCGTGACGCTTCCATTCCGTTTTCCTATATTGCGGATGCTTCCGGTAAACCGGTCGGCTACTCCCACGATATCCAGCTGAAAATCGTCGAAGCCATCAAGAAAGACCTGGACATGCCAAACCTTCAGGTCAAATACAACCTCGTGACTTCGCAAACCCGTATCCCGCTGGTGCAGAACGGCACCGTGGACGTCGAGTGCGGCTCCACCACCAACAACGTGGAACGTCAGCAGCAAGTTGACTTCTCCGTCGGCATCTTCGAAATCGGTACGCGTCTTCTCTCCAAGAAAGACTCCACGTACAAGAATTTCGACGACCTGAAAGGCAAGAACGTCGTGACCACCGCGGGCACCACGTCCGAGCGCCTCCTCAAGTCGATGAACGCCGACAAGCAGATGGGCATGAACGTCATCTCCGCCAAAGACCACGGCGAGTCCTTCCAGATGCTGGAATCGGGCCGTGCCGTCGCGTTCATGATGGACGACGCACTGCTGGCCGGTGAAGCCGCAAAAGCCAAGAAGGCGAGTGACTGGGAAGTGACCGGTGACCCGCAGTCCTACGAAATCTACGGCTGCATGGTTCGCAAGGGCGACGCACCGTTCAAGAAAGCCGTGGACGACGCGATTGTTGCGACCTACAAGTCGGGCGAGATCAACGAAATCTACAAAAAATGGTTCATGTCGCCAATCCCGCCAAAAAACCTGAACCTGAACTTCCCGATGAGCGACGAGCTCAAGGCCCTGATCGCCAATCCGACCGATAAAGCGGCTGACGACAAGAAATCCTGATTTCTGACTAACCTTATCTCCTGAGAGGGCCGCTGCCCTTTCAGGAGATAGTCACTCCCTGCTGGCATTTTTGGAAACACTCGAACCGGTGGCTGTCGAGCCGCTCGTGTGTGCCTGATCAACAAGATCAGGGCGGGAACGGAGCTTCCCCAGGCGGGCACTTGTACATCGATCGATCTGAGGGGAGACCCTAATGAATTACAACTGGGACTGGGGCGTGTTCTTCAAGTCCACCGGCGTGGGCAGCGAGATTTATCTCGACTGGTACCTCACCGGTTTGGGCTGGACCATCGCCATCGCCATCGTGGCCTGGATCATCGCGCTGACGCTGGGCTCGATTCTGGGCGTCATGCGCACCGTGCCGAATCGCATCGTATCGGGCATCGCGACCTGCTACGTCGAACTCTTCCGTAATGTGCCGCTGCTGGTTCAGCTGTTCATCTGGTACTTCCTGGTACCTGATCTGCTGCCACAAAACCTGCAGGACTGGTACAAACAGGACCTGAACCCGACCACCTCGGCGTTCCTCAGCGTTGTTGTCTGCCTGGGCCTGTTCACCACCGCCCGCGTTTGCGAACAAGTGCGCACCGGCATTCAGGCGCTGCCCAAAGGCCAGGAAGCGGCCGCTCGCGCCATGGGCTTCAAGCTGCCACAGATCTACTGGAACGTGCTGCTGCCCCAGGCCTACCGGATCATCATTCCGCCGCTCACCTCGGAATTCTTGAACGTGTTCAAGAACACCTCCGTCGCCTCGCTGATCGGCCTGATGGAATTGCTCGCACAGACCAAACAGACCGCCGAGTTTTCCGCGAACCTGTTCGAAGCTTTCACCCTGGCGACGCTGATCTACTTCACCCTGAACATGAGCCTGATGCTGCTGATGCGTGGGGTCGAGAAGAAAGTCGCCGTACCGGGCCTGATCTCCGTAGGGGGTAAATGATGGAATTCGACTTCTCGGGCATCATCCCGTCCCTGCCGGGCCTGTGGAACGGCATGGTCATGACCCTGCAACTGATGGCGCTGGGCGTCGTCGGCGGGATCATCCTCGGCACCATCCTGGCCCTGATGCGCCTGTCCCACAGCAAGGTGCTGTCGAACATTGCCGGCGCCTACGTTAACTACTTCCGTTCGATCCCGTTGCTGCTGGTCATCACCTGGTTCTACCTGGCGGTGCCGTTCGTGCTGCGCTGGATCACCGGCGAAGACACCCCGATCGGCGCATTCGCCTCCTGCATCGTGGCTTTCATGATGTTCGAAGCGGCGTACTTCTGCGAAATCGTCCGGGCCGGCGTGCAGTCGATTCCCAAGGGCCAGATGGGTGCAGCCCAGGCCCTGGGCATGAGCTATGGCCAGATGATGCGTTTGATCATCCTGCCGCAAGCGTTCCGCAAGATGACCCCGCTGTTGCTGCAACAGAGCATCATCCTGTTTCAGGACACTTCGCTGGTCTACGCGGTCGGCCTGGTGGACTTCCTCAATGCCTCGCGTGCCAGTGGCGACATCATCGGTCGCTCCAATGAGTTCCTGATCTTCGCAGGTCTCGTGTACTTCACAATCAGCTTTGCCGCCTCGCTGCTGGTCAAGCGTCTGCAAAAAAGGTTTGCCGTATGATCTCTATCAAGAATGTCAACAAGTGGTATGGCGACTTCCAGGTACTGACTGACTGCAGCACCGAGGTCAAAAAAGGCGAAGTGATCGTGGTGTGCGGGCCGTCCGGCTCCGGCAAATCCACCCTGATCAAATGCGTCAACGCACTGGAACCGTTCCAGAAAGGCGACGTGGTGGTCGATGGCACGTCCATCGCCGACCCGAAGACCAACCTGCCGAAACTGCGCTCGCGCGTCGGCATGGTGTTCCAGCATTTCGAACTGTTCCCGCACCTGACCATCACCGAAAACCTGACCATCGCGCAGATCAAGGTGTTGGGCCGCAGCAAGGAAGAAGCCACCAAGAAAGGCCTGCAACTGCTTGAGCGCGTCGGCCTATCGGCTCACGCCCACAAGCACCCGGGCCAGCTCTCCGGTGGCCAGCAACAGCGTGTGGCAATTGCCCGTGCGCTGGCGATGGACCCGATCGTCATGCTGTTCGACGAACCGACCTCGGCGCTGGACCCTGAAATGGTCAACGAAGTGCTCGACGTGATGGTGCAACTGGCCCACGAAGGCATGACCATGATGTGCGTGACCCACGAAATGGGCTTCGCCCGCAAAGTGGCGGATCGCGTGATCTTCATGGACCAGGGCAAGATCATCGAAGACTGCAAGAAAGAAGACTTCTTCGGCGACATCAGCCACCGCGCCGAGCGGACACAGCATTTCCTTAACAAGATTCTGCAGCACTAAGACGGTACTGGCTTGCCCTTGTGGCGAGGGAGCTTGCTCCCGCTGGGTCGCGCAGCGGCCCCAAAACCTGCCAATGCATGATGTCAGACACACCGCATTGACCGGTTTACGACTGCTTCGCAGCCGAGCGGGAGCAAGCTCCCTCGCCACAGGTTCCGCGTTCGACTGGAAACCAGACAAGCCTGTTGCCATGCTGGTTGACCCAAGGCATCTGTGATGAAATGCGACCCCACTCTCTATCGCGCCGCGCCGCCATCACTCGCCGTGAAACCCCGTCTGATTCGCCATCTGTTCCTGCCGCCGCTGGTCATCGCCCTGATGATCGGATTGGGTTACCTCGGCTTCTGGGTCAGTGAACACTACGGGATTCGCAGCCTCAGCGAGAACGGCCAGCGTCAGCTCGAACTGCACGCCCGCGCCGTCGAGAGCGAGATCAGCAAGTACACCTACCTCCCCAGCCTGCTGGAACTTGAATCCAGTGTTTCAAAACTGCTGGCCGACCCGTCACCGGAACACCGGCAGACCGTCAACGACTACCTCGAAGGCCTGAACCGGCGCAGCCGCAGTCGGGCTATCTACGTGATGGACACCACCGGCCGCGTCATGGCCACCAGCAACTGGCGCGATGTCGACAGTTACCTGGGCGAAGACCTGTCCTTTCGCGCCTATTTCCAGAACGCCGTGCGCGGTCAACCGGGGCGCTTCTACGGCATCGGCAGCACCAACGGCGAACCCGGTTACTACCTGGCCCACGGCCTTGAAGAACACGGCAAGATCATCGGCGTCGCGGTGGTCAAGGTGCGCCTCGAAGCCATGGAAGAACGCTGGCAGCGCGCTCGCCTCGAAGCCTTCGTCAGCGACGAGAACGGCATCATCATTCTCTCCAGCGATCCGGCGCGACGGCTCAAGTCGGTTGTGCCGTTGAGCGACGAAACCAAAGAAAAACTCGCCCGCAGCCTGCAGTACTACTGGTTCCCGCTGAACGAACTGCAACCGCTGGCCCGGGAACAACTGGCCGAAGGCGAGGAAAAACTGACCTTCCCCGCCAACAGCGAAGTGGAATCAGATGAAGAGGACATCAGCTACCTCTCGCAAACCCGTCCGCTAAGCGACACCCCGTGGAACTTCACCCTGCTCACGCCACTACAGGATTTGCGCCGTGAAGCGATCAATCAGGGGATTCTGGTGGCGGTGGCGTTTGCCCTGGTGGCGTTCCTGCTGATCGCCTGGAACGAGCGGCGCAAAGTGATCGCCACCCGCCTCGCCGCCCGTGAAGCCCTGCAGGAAGCCAACAATCAACTGGAGCGTCGGATTACCGAACGCACCACCGACCTGCGCGCCAGCAACGAGCGCCTCAAAGGCCAGATCCGCGAACGGCGTCAGGCCGAAGAGACGTTGCGCCGCGCCCAGGATGAACTGGTGCAGGCCGGTAAACTCGCGGCCATCGGGCAGATGTCCACCAGCATTGCCCACGAACTGAACCAGCCGCTGGCGGCGCTGCGCACCTTGTCCGGCAACACCGTGCGCTTTCTTGAGCGCGGTCAACTGGACGTCGCCAGCACCAACCTCAAGACCATTAACGAATTGATCGACCGCATGGGCCGGATCACCGCCAGCCTGCGTTCCTTCGCCCGTCGCGGTGACGACAAGGGGCAAGCCTGCCTCGGCAAAGCCGTGGATGCCGCGCTGCAACTGCTGGGTGGTCGAGTCGAAAGCGTCCACCTGAAAGTGCATCGCGAATTCGGCGATATGCAGGTGCAGATCGACCAGACCCGCCTCGAGCAAATTCTGGTCAACCTGATCGGCAACGCCCTCGACGCCATGCAGGCCCAACCGTTGCCCGAGCTGTGGCTGGAAGGCGAAGCATTCGATGGCAAATATCGCCTGCGGGTACGCGATAACGGCCACGGCATCGACGCCGAAGCACGCAAGCATTTGTTCGAACCGTTCTTCACCACCAAACCCGGCGAGCAAGGCCTGGGCCTCGGCCTGACCCTTTCCGCCAGCCTGGCCGCTGCCACCGGCGGGCATCTGGGTGTCGAACACCCGGCAAGCGGTGGCACCACATTCGTCCTCAGTTTACCGTTGGTAAGCCCCACTCACGCCGAGCCAATATGAACAACGACCTTAGTGTGCTGATCGTCGAAGACGACCCCCATGTGCTGCTCGGCTGCCAGCAGGCGCTGACCCTGGAAGACATTCCCTGCGTCGGCGTGGGCAGTGCCGAAGAAGCGCTGGAGCGGGTCGGCGACAACTTTGCCGGCATCGTCATCAGCGACATTCGCCTGCCTGGCATCGATGGCCTGGAACTGTTGACCCGACTTAAGGCCCGTGATCGCAGCCTGCCGGTGGTGTTGATCACCGGTCACGGCGACATTTCCATGGCCGTCGGCGCGATGCAGAAAGGCGCCTATGACTTCATGGAGAAACCCTTCTCGCCGGAACGCCTGGTGGATGTCGCCCGTCGCGCGCTTGAGCAACGCAGCCTGGCCCGGGAAGTCTCTTCGTTGCGTCGGCAACTGGCAGAGCGCGACTCCCTGGAAGGCCGAATCATCGGCCGCTCGCCGGCCATGCAGAACTTGCGCGAGCTGATCGCCAACGTCGCCGATACGTCGGCCAACGTGCTGATCGAAGGCGAAACCGGCACCGGCAAGGAATTGGTTGCACGCTGCCTGCACGACTTCAGCCGTCGGCACACCAAACAGTTCGTCGCGCTGAACTGCGGCGGCCTGCCGGAAAACCTTTTCGAAAGTGAAATCTTCGGCCATGAAGCCAACGCCTTCACCGGTGCCGGCAAACGGCGGATCGGCAAGATCGAACACGCCGATGGCGGCACCCTGTTCCTCGACGAAGTCGAAAGCATGCCCCTGCCCTTGCAGATCAAATTGCTGCGGGTGTTGCAGGAACGCACCCTTGAACGCCTGGGTTCGAACCAGAGCGTGGCCGTGGATTGCCGGGTCATTGCGGCGACCAAGTCCGACCTCGACGAGTCGAGCAAGGCTGGCGAGTTTCGTAGCGATCTGTATTACCGCCTGAACGTGGTGACCCTGGAACTGCCGCCCTTGCGCGAACGTCGCGAAGACATCCTGCAACTGTTTGAACACTTCCTTCAGCAATCGTCCCTGCGCTTCGACCGCGCCGTGCCAGAGCTGGACAACCAGACCCTGTCGAACCTGATGAGCCACGACTGGCCCGGCAACGTGCGCGAACTGCGCAACGTCGCCGAGCGTTTTGCCCTCGGTCTGCCTGCGTTCAAGAAGTCCGGCGCCAGCGGCAGCAATCAGGGCCTGGCCTTCGCCGAAGCAGTGGAAGCGTTCGAACGTAATTTGCTCGGCGATGCGTTGCAACGCAGCAGCGGCAACCTGACCCAGGCCAGCCTGGAGCTGGGGATGGCCAAGACCACGCTGTTCGACAAAGTCAAAAAGTACGGGCTGAGCCACTGATGGACCTGATGCTGAAAGCGGCGCTGGGTGCGGCAGTCGTCGTCATCCTCGCTGCGCTGGCCAAGACCAAAAACTATTACATCGCAGGCCTGGTGCCGCTGTTTCCGACCTTTGCGCTGATTGCGCATTACATAGTGGGCAAGGGCCGCTCGCTGGATGATTTGAAGACCACCATCGTGTTCGGGATGTGGTCGATCATTCCGTACTTCGTTTATCTGGCGACGTTGTATGTGATGGTCGACCGGATGCGGTTGGAAGCTTCGTTGGCCGTCGCGGCCGTCGCATGGCTGATGGCGGCCACCCTCCTCGTCACCGTCTGGGTCCGCCTCCACGCCTAGCACTTCCCCGTGTAGGAGCGAGGCTTGCCCGCGAAGACGGTGTTCCTGCCGCAGGAGATGCATCGGATGTACCGGCCTCTTCGCGGGCAAGCCTCGCTCCTACAGGTTCAGCAGTGTCTGATCGTTGGTGGCTGGCCCGTCCCTTGCATTTACCCCCAAAAGCCCCCTCGGCCGGCCTTCATGATCGATGAAGCCGGTGTCTGGGAGGGTCTGCCAAGGGTGAATTGCGACCTTGAACATTTTAGATCTCGACCACAGCCTGACTGCCCAGGCGCCCATCAAGTGGCTGCTCGACAGCGGCCGTGCCAAACGCCTCGACCTGCTCGACCTCGGCCCGAAACTGCGCCTGTGGTCCAGTGAACGGACCTGGCGCCGCTTCGCCGAACGCTTGCAACAACGGCCCCGGCACAGCGGCCCGCAGCCGGAAATCTTCTTCGTCGGCTCCGGTGATTACCACCACCTGACCCCGGCGTTTCTGACCGATTTGCCGGAGCCGGTGAGCCTGATCCACTTTGACAACCACCCCGACTGGGTCCGCTTCGCGCCGCGTAGGCATTGTGGTTCGTGGGTCAACCAGGCGCTGAAACTGCCGAACGTCCAGCGCATCGTCACCCTCGGCCCGTGCAGCGACGACCTGCAAAATCCGCAGCTCAAGGGCGGCAACGTAAAAGCGCTCAAACGCGGCGTGTTGCAGCTGTTTCCGTGGCAGCACCCGCCCTCGAAAGTCTGGGGGCGGGTCGGTGACGGCGCCGGGCATCAACAGCAGGAAAACCTGCTGCACTGGCGCAATCTGGCGGAACTCGACTGGCCAGTGTTTCTCGATCAGATGATCGCCAGCCTGCCCACCCGAGCGGTGTGGATCACCATCGACAAGGACGTATTGGCCAGCGAAGACGCGGCGACCAATTGGGACCAGGGCGGCATGCGCCTGAGCCATTTGCTGCAAGCCATCAGAGCCTTGGCGGCCAACAAGCGAATCATCGGCATCGACATCTGCGGCGAGTACGCCCGCCCGGCCTTCAGCAACGCCCTCAAGCGCTGGGAAGCCAAGTCTGACCAGCCCCCGGCCGAGCGCTGGAGCGAAGCCGATCTGCTGCGTAACTCGGCGACCAATCAGGCGCTGATCGATCTGTTCGAGGAGCTGTTTCCATGACCTACGCGGTGATTGTGCTGGTGGCGTTTTCCATCGTGCTGGACGTCATCGGCCAGCTCTGTTTCAAGCTCGGCCTGGACCGTTTGCCGGGACTCGAAGGCGGGTTTCGACTGAATGCGTTTTGGGGCCAGGTGTTCAACGCGCCGCTGTTGTGGTGCGGAATCGGCGCTTACGTGATCGAATTTTTCGTCTGGCTCGAAGCCCTGTCCCGGGCGCCCCTGAGCCTGTTGTTTCCGGCGGCGGCGCTGGCGTATTGCGGCGTGGTACTGGCCGGCAAGCTGATCCTCGGCGAGACCGTCAGCCGCCGGCGCTGGCTCGGCACCCTGGTAATTACGGCGGGCGTGATGCTCGTGTGTGTCGCCCATGCATGAGGCTCAATCGATGATCAGAGGCAAGACCGACTGGCTGCATGAACGCCTCGGTACGGTGGTGCTGTGGGGGCTGTTGATCGGCTTTGAAAGCGCCGGCCAGATCGCCACCAAGGTCGGTGGAGATCAGCTGGGGCAGATGGATTTCAACCTGCAATGGCTGCTGGCCGTGGCGGTGAATCCGGGGGTGTGGTTTGCGATTGCCTGCTACATCGGCGCGTTTTTCGTGTGGATGCTGATCTTGCGGCGCAGCAGTTTGTCCCTGGCGTTTCCCCTGAGTTCGCTGGTGTTTGTCGGGGTTTTACTCGGGTCGTGGCTGGGGCTGGGGGAGCAGATCAGCGTGCTGCACTGGGTGGGTGTGGCGGTGATCATGGGGGGGATTGCGTTGCTGGCCGAGGGTGAGGATATGGCTGAAAAACACCCCTCACCCTAACCCTCTCCCAAGGGGCGAGGGGACTGACCGAGGTGTTCTTCGAGTTACATCGACCTGAAAAATCGAGTCGAACTCAGGTTTTGAATAGCATGCGGTCGGCTCCCTCTCCCCCTCTCCCCCTCTCCCCCGTGGGGAGAGGGCTGGGGTGAGGGGTCGATCTAACAGCCCCACACAAAAATCTAATCAAACGTGTAAGCAACCGCCGCCTGCACTTCCCCCTGGTTGGTATCCCCGACCTCTTTGACAATGCTGCTATCCGCCGCCGAACCCGTCAGGTGAATCCAGCTCGCGCTCGTCAGCAACGACCACCGCGGCGCCAGCGGGAACTCGAAGCTCTGGGTCAACGCCACATTCTGCAATCCACCGCCCGCGTTATACGGCCGAATCCCTGAAGCCTGAGACTCTTCGCCACTCACCCCAAAAAACGTCTGATTCTGCCGCGCATCCGCAAAATGCGCGGTTAGATTGGAACTGCCGATCACCCCGCCACCCAGTGGATAACCCACCTCACCACCGACACGCCCCAACACCCCGCCCTGCCCGCCGCGCCCGCCAACCGCTTGCCCGACCGACGCAAACACCCGCCAGAAATCAGCCGGCGCGTACTGCACGTAGCCGCCCACCTCGCCCATGTCCGGCACGTCGCGCAAGCCATGCAGCTCGCCATTGGAGGTGCGCCCCGGCAGGTAATTCACGAACGGCCCGGCGCTGAAACCATTGGCCTTCAACGCGTCCCAGGTCAGCCCGTCATCCGTGCTGAGACTGACATCGCCCCAGTCCAGATCGAGATACGGCACCGGCCGCGTTTCGTATCGGCTACCGGTCGGGTCGTGTGGCTGATAACTGAGGCCAACCCCTGCCTCACCGGTGATGCCGTCCGCTGAAACGTTGGCCGAAAGGCACGTCAGCGCGGCAAATAGAGCAACAGTAATCCTCGACATGAGGCAATTCCTTCAGCTGGACATGCGCGCATCAATCCCCGAATCGCACCTCCCGCGCAAGCACTCATGTTGTTTGTAGCGACCTACAAAAATTGTAGCTTCGCCGACACAAACACACGCCAGAACCCCAGCCCCGCTGGGCCGAACCCGGTTGGCACAGTCCCTGCTCTACCTCCTTTGCAGCGCAAACAGCGCGTTCTGCGCTCGCTTTATCCAAGAAAGGTACAGAGATGATTGACTGGCATATCGTGTGTGATTTCGACGGGACCATCACCCGCACCGACGTGATCGACAGCATCCTCCAGCGGTTCGCCGACCCGAGCTGGGAAGCGATCGAAAACGAGTGGCTGGCGGGTGACATCGGTTCCCGTGAATGCCTCAGCCGCCAGCTCTCGCTGGTCAAGGCCACACCTTCCGAGCTGCTCGGGTTCTTCGACACCATAGAGATCGACCCGGATTTCCCCGACTTCGTCGACCACGTCATCGGCCTCGGCGCTTCCCTTGAAGTGGTCAGTGACGGCATTGAGCAAGGCATCGCACGGATCCTGGCGCGCAACTACGTCAGCCTCTTGCCGATCCTCGCCAACCGCTTGCGGCAACTCGACCACCAGAGCTGGCGCATCGACTTCCCGCATGCCAGCGACGCCTGCCGCGCCGCCTCCGGCAACTGCAAATGCAAATCCACCCCCAGCGCCAAACGGGTGCTGGTGATCGGCGACGGCCAGTCCGACATGTGCGTGGCTTCCACCGCCGATTTCGTGTTCGCCAAGGATCGCCTGGCCGAGCACTGCGAGCGAAACGGCATCGCCTACGCACGCTTTGACAGCTTCGCCGAACTGCCTGCGTTGCTCGCCGTCCTGCCAAGCGCCAGCGCCGCCAACGCCACCTCTTTCAACGTAGAAACTTTCAACGCGGAAAAAAAGGAACTCCTCCACCATGTCTGATATTCGAATCGCTACGCCTGAAGACCAAATCCTTCTGGATAAGGAAGCCAAATACTGCTCCTACGGCGACACCGTTCACTACATCGATCCGCCGCGCATCTTCAGCCGCTGCGAAGGTTCCTACGTCTGGGACACCGAAGACCAGGCCTACCTCGACTTGCAAATGTGGTACTCGGCGGTGAACTTCGGTTACGCCAACCCGCGCCTGAACAATGCGCTGAAACAGCAGATCGACACCCTGCCGCAGATTGCCAGCCAGTACCTGCACAAAGGCAAGATCGAGCTCTCGGAAATGATCGCCGTGGACGCGAAGAACAAGTTCGGCCTCGACGGTCGTGTGCACTTCAACGTCGGCGGTTCGCAGTCCATCGAGGACTCGCTGAAAGTCGTGCGTAACGCCACCAACGGCAAAAGCCTGATGTTCGCCTTCGAGGGCGGTTACCACGGTCGGACCCTCGGCGCGTCGTCGATCACCTCCAGCTACCGCTATCGCCGCCGTTACGGCCACTTCGGCGAGCGCGCCAACTTCATCCCGTTCCCGTACCACTTCCGTGGCCCGAAAGGCATGACCAAGGAAGAGTACGGCAGCCATTGCGTGCAGCAATTCGCCCGCCTGTTCGAGACCGAATACAACGGCGTCTGGGACCCAAAAGTCGGCCAGAGTGAATACGCTGCGTTCTACGTCGAGCCGATCCAGGGCACCGGCGGCTACGTGATTCCTCCGATGAACTTCTACAGCGAACTCAAGCATGTGCTGGATCAGCACGGCATCTTGATGGTGGTCGACGAAATCCAGATGGGCTTCTATCGCACCGGCAAGCTGTGGTCGATCGAGCACTTCGACGTCAAACCGGACGTCATCGTCTTCGGCAAAGCACTGACCAATGGCCTCAATCCATTGGGCGGGATCTGGGCCAAGGAAGAGTTGATCAACCCGAAAATCTTCCCGCCAGGCTCGACCCACTCCACCTTCGCCTCCAACCCGTTGGGCACGGCGGTGGGTCTGGAAATGTTCAAGATGACCAGCGAAGTCGACTACGGTGCGATGGTCATGAACAAGGGCAAATACTTCCTCGAAGGCCTGAAAGACTTGCAGAAACGCTACCCGATCATCGGCGACGTCGACGGTCTGGGCCTGGCCTTGCGCTGTGAAATCTGTGGCCTGGACGGTTTCACGCCGGACAAGGCCACCCTCGATTTCATGGTCGAAGAAGGCATGAAGGGCGACATCGAAATCGACGGCAAACGCCTGGGCCTGATCCTCGATGTGGGCGGTTACTACAAGAACGTGATCACCCTCGCGCCGTCGCTGGAAATCAGCTACCCGGAAATCGACTTGGGCATCGCCCTGCTCGACCGTCTGCTGCATCGGGCGATGAAACGATGAACGACTTTTTTTCAAGTGCAGCTGAGATCGACATGGGCGAAGGCAGCGCCGGTTTCGTTCTCGGCAACGGGGAGGTCGCGGTGTTGTTGATCCACGGCCTCACCGGCACGCCGACCGAGTTGCGTCGTGTCGCGATGGGCCTGGCGAAGGCCGGTTGCACGGTGTACGTGCCGACCCTGGCCGGCCACTGCGGGGACAACGCCGACCTGCAAGCCACCGGTTGGCGCGACTGGTACGAGAGCGCGCGCAACACCTTCATCGGTGTTCGGCGCAAACATCAGCATGTGTTCGTCGGCGGCTTGTCGATGGGTGCAGTGCTGTCGATGTACCTGGCCGCCGAGCATCCGGGGCAGATCGAAGGCTTGCTGTTGTATTCGACGACCCTGCGCTACGACGGCTGGAACATGCCCAAAGTCGCGGTGCTCACACCGTTGCTGATGGCGATTCCGTATGGCGTCCACCTGTGCCGCTTCAACGAAAAATCACCGTTCGGCATCAAGGACGAACGCTTGCGCGCGATTGTCGAGCGGCAGATGAAGGCCGGTGAAAGCAGCAATGCCGGGCTGCTGACGATGTCCGGGGTGAGTGTCCGGGAACTGCATCGGCTGGTGGCCGCGGTGAAAAAGCGCATGCCGCAGATCACCACTCAAGCGCTGGTTTTGCACTCGCGCGAAGACGACATCACCAGCCGCTGGAACGCTGATTATGTGGAACGAAAACTCGGTGGCCCGGTGGTGAAGATCCTGCTCGACGACTGCTACCACATGATCACCGTCGACCTGCAATACCGCCGTGTCGTGGAGCTGAGCGCAGACTTCATCCAGCACCGGTTCATGCAACAGGTATCCGCCCCGCAACCCGTGCGCCAGGAATACCGACAGCTGGCCTGACAGGAATATCGAACCTCGCACAATCCCTGTAGCAGCTGGCGAAGCCTGCGTTCGGCTGCGAAGCAGTCGTAAACCCTGACAACTCGGTTTGCCTGAAACACCGCGGAGTCTGATTTCACGACTGCTTCGCAGCCGAACGCAGGCTTCGCCAGCTGCTACAGGGATCGTGCAACGTCGGAAAACTGTACGGATCGGAAAAGGCCCGCCAGTAAGAGAAATTTTAAGGAACCGATGTGATCACTGCCCTTGCCTTTTCGACGATCGAAGCCATCGACCGCGGTGCCTGGAATGAGTGTTTCCCCGCTGAACTGGAGGGCTGGGAGTATTACCGGGCCGTTGAACAGGCGGGCATTGCGGATTTTCAGTGGCGTTATCTGGCGCTGTACGAGAACCAGATCCTGGTCGCGGCGGCGGTGGCGTTCACCACCGCGTATTCGCTGGACACCACGGTCCAAGGTTCGGGCAAACGCGTCACCGAACAATTGCGCCGCTGGTGGCCGGGGCTGTTCGACGTGCGCCTCTACGCCCTCGGTTCGCCGGTGGCCGAGCAATGCCATGTCGGGACCGCACGCCAGATCGACCCCGCCCGGCGCCCGGCCTTGCTTGAGCAATTATTGACCCTGGCCCGCAACGACGCCGATCAAGCCGGCATCGGTCTGCTGGCGGTCAAGGACGCTTCCCACCGCGATCCGCAGTGGTTGCAGGTGTGCCAGGACGCTGGCCTGCAAAGCATGCCCGGTCTGCCCAGCGCTGAACTGCCGATCCGTTTTGGCTCCGTGGACGCGTACCTCGGCACCCTCGGCAAATCCACGCGTAAAGACCTGCGCCGTACATTGCGCGGGCAAGGTCCGCGCATCGAATGGCGGCGCTCCGTCGAAGACCTGCTCCCGAGAATGATGGCGCTGTACGAAGCCACCCTTGAGCGCAGCGACCTGACCTTTGAACGCCTGCCGCCGGACTACTTTCGCCAGGTCCTTGAACACCTCGATCAACGCGCCGCGTGCGTGCTCTACTGGGTCGGCGAAGAGCTGGTCGCATTCAACCTGGTGCTGCTGGACGAACAACGTCTGGTCGACAAATTCTTCGCCCACGACCTGAGCCGAACCCGCGATCACAACCTGTACGTGCGCAGCTGGCTGGCCAATGTCGACTACTGTATTGAACACGGCATCCCGATCTACGCGTGCGGTCAGGCCGGCTATGCCAGTAAGCTGCGCCTGGGTTGCTCGTTTACCGGCAACACCGTGTTTTTCCGCCATCGCAACCGGGTGTTCGACGGCCTGTTGCGACTGGTGAAAATATTCATTCGACCGGACCGCTCCGACTCCGCCATGGCTGCTGCGATAAGCGAAACCCAATGATAAAAGACCGCCCCGCCACCGCCCGACCTTTCGCCCTCTCCGGCTGGAGCCTGCAGCGCAAACTGGTGCTCGCGTTCTGGCTGGTCAGCGTGATCCCGACGATGATCGCCGCGGAACTGGCGGCCACCACCCTGTCGCAGATTTTCGACAGCAACGTGCGGATCTGGCTCCAGGAATCGACCCAGATCGTCGAGGACGAGATCACCGAAATCCTGCGGGACAACGCCCGGGCCGCGCAGTTGTTCCTGCGCTACACCCGCCCGCCCACGGATCGGTTGTCGAGCAAACACGACAAATTGACCAGCGACATCGCCGACTCCATGGGCATCGACGTCGTGGCGCTAGTGCGCAACAGCGATCACAACGTGGTGTTCAGCACCGCCGCCGATGACATCGTCCGGCAGATCAGCACCGAGCCCAAAGCGGTGTTGCAGACCCTGCAAGTCGGCGGCGTCGCAACCGGCACCGTGGTGTCAACCTTCGAGACCGATCAGGACGGCGTCGATTACAAACTGGTCGTCGCCACGTACCTGGACAGCAGTTTCCTCACCAGCGTCGCGGATGTGCATTCCCTCGACCTGCGCCTGTACCTGGCCAAGGCCAATGACTTCTCGGAGATCTTCTCCACCCAGCGCTTCGAAGACCACCCGGCCGCCGTGCCTGAGAAAATCGAACAGATCCTGCGCGACACTAAGCAGCCGATCGAACAATTCACCAATCGCTACAGCGGCATCTACCGGCCGATCCTCAACGAAAACGGTGAGCTGCAAGGCGTGATCTTCAGCGGTTTGCTGCGCCACACCAGCCTGGTCGGGCTGGTGAACCAGAGCAACCTGTTCATCCTGATTTTCCTGCTCAGCTCGGCGGCATCCCTGGCTGTCGGCTGGTTTGTCTCTCAACGCTTGACCAAGCCGTTGCGCGGGCTGTCCAAAGGCGTGCAAGCGGTGATTGCCGGGGATTACCGCCAGCGTCTGGCCGTCACTGGCGGCGACGAACTGGCGGAACTGAGCAGCACCTTCAACCACATGAGCGAACGCCTCGCCGAGTTGCAGCACCTGGAATCGCAACTGCGCCGCCGCGACCGTCTGCATGCGCTGGGCGAGGTCGCGATGGGCCTGGCCCATGAAATCCGCAACCCGCTGGGCATCATCAAAACCGCCACGCAATTGCTGCATCGCCGCGCCGATTTGCCCGAGACCGACAAGCGTCACCTGGAATACGTGGTCAGCGAAGTCAGCCGCATCAACGACCTGATCACCGATTTCCTCGACTTCGCCAAGCCCAGCGCGCCGATGCGTTCGACCCAGGCGGCGCGACCGCTGGTGGATGAACTGATCGGTTTCTGCGCCCCGGAATTGGCCAGCCACAACATCGATGTGCGAATCGACGATCAGGCACCCGGCGCAACCCTTCACGCCGATGCGCGACAACTCAAGCAAGCCGGCCTGAACCTGATCGTCAACGCCATCGACGCCATGCCCGACGGCGGGCGGCTGACGGTCGGGATCAGCAGCGACGAGCACTACACCGTGATCAGCGTCTGCGACACCGGCCAGGGCATCGAGCCGGACATGCTCGAACGGATCTTCACACCGTTCGTCACCACCAAGGCCTCGGGCACCGGGCTGGGGCTGGCGAAGGTGTTCTCGATCATGGAAAGTCATGACGGGCGCATCGAATGCGTCAGCGAAAAAGATGCCGGGACCACCTTCACGCTGTACATTCCGGCCAACGGTGAAGACTTCGACGAGGGCAGCGATGACACATAACGTACTGGTGGTCGACGACGAGCCCAAGCTCTGCGACTTGCTGGCATCGGCCCTGGGTCAGAACGGCATTCAGGTGTTCACCGCTGGCAATGGCCTGCACGCGCTCAAGGTGCTGGAGTGCGAGGACATCGACCTGGTGATCAGCGACTGGCGCATGCCCGGCATGGACGGCCCGCAATTGCTGGCGGAAATCAAAAACCGTTTTCCGCAGTTGCCGGTGATCGTCATGACCGCCTACAGCACGGTGAAAAACGCCGTGCAGTCGATGCGCAACGGCGCCTTCGACTACATCGCCAAGCCGTTCGACATCGATGAACTGGACATCACCGTCGCCAAGGCCCTGCAATTTCGCGACATCCTCAAAGACAACCAGCGCATGCGCGCCGAGCTCGATGAGCATCAGCAGATCGACAGCCTGATCGGCGACAGCCCGAGTTTTCGCCGAGTGCTGCACGCGATCGATTCGGTGCGCGAAAGCAACGCGACGATTCTGCTGACCGGCGAAAGCGGCACCGGCAAGGAAATGGTTGCCCGGGCAATCCACAAACACGGCAACCGCGCCGACAAGCCTTTCGTCGCGGTCAACTGTGCGGCGATCCCGGAAGGGCTGCTGGAAAGCGAAATGTTCGGCCACCGCAAAGGCGCGTTTACCGGCGCGGTGGCGGATCGCGTCGGGCGTTTCATGCAGGCCGACAAGGGCACGCTGTTCCTCGACGAAATCGGCGAAATGCCCCTGGCCTTGCAGGCGAAAATCCTCCGGGCGTTGCAGGAACGGGTGATCGAGCCGGTGGGCGATCCGCGCGAGCGTAAAGTGGATGTACGCGTGATTGCCGCGACCAACAAGAACCTGCTGGACGCGGTGGCCAACAAGGAGTTTCGCGAGGATCTTTACTACCGCCTTAACGTGTTCCCGATTCCGCTGCCGGCCCTGCGTGAACGGGTGGAAGACATCGCGCCGCTGGCCCGACATTTTGCTCACACTTTGGGCGCCACAGCGGGCAAGCGTTTTACCGGATTCAGTCCGGAAGCCTTGCAGGCGATGGCCAATTATTCGTGGCCGGGGAATATTCGTGAACTGCAGAACTGTGTGGAGCGGGCGACGATTGTGGCGTCGGGGGCGGTGATTCAAGAGGAAGATTTGCCGGCTTATTTGTTTGCCTCAAATTCTGCCAGCAGCGGTGCCGTGATCACTGAAGGCAACGTGCCGGCGGATCTGGAAGCGGCGTTGGCCGAGGTCGAAAAGGCCTACATTCTGGCGGCGCTTGCGCAGAGCAATGGCGTGCAGGCCGCGGCGGCGCAGTTGATCGGAATCTCCGAGCGCAGCTTCTGGTATCGGCTGAAAAAGCTGGGCATCCACGTAGACAAAATCGTCAGGTAATTCCCGCCACACACAAAACCCCTGTAGGAGTGAGCCTATGTGGCGAGGGGGCTTGCCCCCGTTGGACTGCGCAGCAGTCCCATTTTTGGGGCCGCTTCGCGACCCAACGGGGGCAAGCCCCCTCGCCACAAAGGCTCGCTCCCACAGTTATTCGGCTCGCCATACGATCAGCTAACGGTCCCGCCTTTTGACTCGCTCATGATCTGCCGAATGGCTCCGACAAAGGTCTCAACCGGCTGCCCACCGCTCACCGCATACTGCCCGTTAAACACCACCGTCGGCACCGAACTCACCCCGCGTGACAGCCACAGCTGCTCTTCTTCAAGCACCTCTTTGGCAAACTCATCGGACGCCAGAATCGCCGCCGCCCGCTGCCGGTCCAGCCCGACGCTTTCCGCAATCTGCGCCAACTGCGGGTGATCGGACGGATTGCCGCCATCAGTGAAATACGCCTTGAACAGCGCTTCCTTCAAATTGAACTGCAACCCTTCCAGCCCCGCCCAGAACAGCAACCGATGGGCGTCAAAAGTGTTGTAGATGCGGCTGTTGCCATCGGTGCGAAACGCAAACCCGACCTCGGCGCCACGGGCGCGGATCATCTCGCGGTTTTTCTGCGATTGCTCAGGGGTCGAGCCGTACTTTTCAGTGATGTGTTCGGTGATGTTCTGCCCCTGTGGCCCCATTTTCGGGTTCAGTTCGAACGGCTGAAAACGGATCTCGGCCTGGACCTCATCACGCAGCACCTCCAGCGCCCGGGTCAGGCCGTACAGGCCAACCACGCACCACGGGCAGGACACGTCGCTGACGAAATCGATTTTCAGGGGGGTACTCATCATTCACCTCGCAGGCTGGAAAGGCGGCGGAAAGTTTGAAAGATACACCTGACGAGGCCGAGGTGGCAGTCATTCCACTACTCCTGTGGGAGCGGGCTTGCCCGCGATGGCGTCGTGTCAGTCGATATCTGCTTTGACTGGTACACCGCCATCGCGGGCAAGCCCGCTCCCACAAGTTTTGCAGTGTTTGGGAAGGCGTGTTTAGTTCTGTTTAAGGTTACTTCCTGAAAGCTACAGCGCCTTGCGCCGTCGCCTACAACAACGTCAGAATCCGCCGGCTTGTGCGCCTGGGGGACCGTCGGTAACTTGGTTCGTGTCACTGATTCCCAGTGATCGGGTTTAGTAGCCCGGCTTTCCCAACCCGGACGTACAAGCGTCTTCTGGTCAGGCATTCGCCTGCACTTGATGGTAGCTGTGCGCATGGCGTTCTCGGACGCGCCGGTTTTGGGTTGGTGGCCGGTCTACTAACTTGCGCACAGCTGCCACCCTTCCGTTTAGTAGCGAGACAGGTTGCGGCTCTACTAACAGGAGTACCAATCCAATGTTCAAGATCACACCTAACCCACCAGAAACCGACGACGTCTCGCCCTACGAAACCCCAGACTCCAAAAAACTCAACGAAGCCGCCGACCGCGCCCTCGATTACTACCTCAAACCGGTCATCCCCAAAGACACCCCACGCCGGCCCAGCACCATTTACACCATCGCCCCCGACATTGATCACGAAACCCTGCTGGCCAACGCCTGCGAATCCCTTGCGTCGGCTAGCGTGATGCTCAGTGATTTCGCCGCATTGATGGAAGGCCCGCAGCGCAATACCGTACTGGGCATTCAGCAGTCCGTGATGTTGGGTGAACTGGCGGTGAACCGGATGCTGGATAACTTCGTTCCATCGACATAACCAACGGAGACAAGGGAGCCTTTGTGGCGAGGGGGCTTGCCCCCGTTGGGTGGCGAAGCCGCCCCAAAAAATCAGCCATCGCAGTGATTCAAAAACCGTGTCTACAGGTTTTGCGACTGCTGCGCAGCCGAACGGGGGCAAGCCCCCTCGCCACAGGGCTATGTGTCACAGGTTGAATTGGGGATTACAGGAGATTCGGGGTTGGCACCGGATCGATCTGCGCCCAATGCGAAGTGTCTTCGCGATGGGCCTGCAAGTACGGCAACACCGCCGCCAGCAACGGCGCCTTGAACGCTTCCTGAAATCGATGCGCCAACCCCGGAATCAGCTTCAACTGACTGCCGCGAATATGCGCCGCCAGGTGCACGCCATGCATCACCGGCAACAGCGGATCGGCGGTTCCATGGACCACCAGCGTCGGAACGCGCAGTTGGTTAAGCAACGCCACGCGACTGCGCTCAGCGAGGATCGCCATGATCTGGCGCTTCACGCCTTCCGGGTTGAACGCGCGGTCATAGGACAGCGCCGCTTGATGCAGCAGCGCCTGCCGATCATCGCTCACGGTCGGGCTGCCCAGCGCCGCCAGCAAGTCCGCCTGTTGCTCCAGCGCCACTTCGCGGTTAGGCGCGCCACGACGGGACAACAACTGCACCAACGCTGCACTCGGCGCCGGCAAGCCTTCGGCCCCGGAGGTGGTCATGATCAGGGTCAGGCTCTCGACCCGCTGCGGCGCCATTGCCGCCATGTGCTGGGCAATCATCCCGCCCATGCTCGCGCCCAATACGTGGAATTGCTCAACCTTCAACGCATCCATCAGGCCAAAGGCATCATCCGCCATGTCCGTCAGGGTGTACGGCGCCGCCACCGGCAAACCGAGTTTGTAGCGCAGCACTTCGAAGGTCAGGTTGGCGTCGGCGGGCGCTTGCCGCCAGGTCGAGAGGCCGACGTCGCGATTGTCATAGCGAATCACCCGAAAACCTTGCTGACACAACGCGACCACCACCTCGTCCGGCCAGTGAATCAACTGCCCGCCCAGGCCCATCACCAACAGCAACGCCGGGTCGGACGCACGGCCGATGCTTTGGTACGCCAGGCTCACCTGCGCCAGATCGGCCTGTTGGGTGGGAACATTGACATCGCAACGAGACGCCGCGAAAGACGGTAATCCAAACAACAACGCGGCCAGGAAGGCCGCTGTTGATAAAAATCGTGCACGCATGAAAAAACACCGAAACGCAGAACCCCAGTAGAGCGCGAGTTTGATGAAGTTTGATCAAGCGCGCTGCCACAGTTACGTGACAGTTTGATGAAGAGTGCTGAACGGTCGTATCGAGTCACCCAGGATAATGACCTTGATGCGATGACCTAAGGAATCGCGAGCCTCAGAACGTGTGAAAACATCAATGGGCTGACGCCAGTGGTGCGCTTAACCGAGTAATTGATCAAAACCGTGCGGCCCCGGTTTTCATCACGCCAGTTTTGCGTAATGGCGAAAATATTGGCTACGTTGGGATTTACGTCTTGCCACTCAGTATTGCGAGTGATGCTTCCCGTCCAGCGTACCCGGACTTGATACCCTGTCTGACCAGCAAAATTCACGGTGACCGTATTACCGGAAATAGTGGGGGCCGGCAATATCAGCGTTTGAGGATCTATATGAAGTGTCAGTTCTTCCGATTCCAGCGTCGCTCCTCCAGGCACTTCCTTTACTGTGTAATTTACTTTTACAGATAACCCTATATTGTCCAACACCTCTAACCTTGGAATTCTCACCGTTCTTTTCCCTGGGGGTGTTCCAACCTCAACAATAGAACTGTTGTACCTGACCCTCCCATTCCAACGAACCATAAACGTATTAGTCGCCGCCATACCTGGATAATGAGGAACCTCAACATCCAGACCATCATCATTATAAATATCACTTATCCTTAAATGTTCACCCGCAGAATCATAGGCTTTCGGCACAGACGGTTTTGGCCTGTCCGGATCCGGGACCTCGGGCAATACCGCCTGATCACTTGGAAAATACTGGAACGCGGACTTGCCTGTATAACTCGCAGGTAATGTAAGACGAATAATCGGCGAAACAAGCCCACCGGTTCTATCAAAGAATTTCTTCTGGTCTATTTTTGCGTTATCCACGCCACCGCCAATATAGAAAAAAGCCTCGATCGGTAGCTTGCTTGGATCTGTTTCTGGCCACGCCTTGATTCTAAACTCGTTGTGTTCAATAAAAGCCTTTTGTGGAATGAGTTCTGCTCGTAATCGTATGCCCTCGTTGAAAGCAGTAACGGCCTCTGCATTCAAGTCGGATGTCACCATGAACGAACAGGAATAGGCATTAGGCCGGACACTACCGCTCGGTTTTTGGTAATGGGCGAGCCATTGTTCCGCGGTGATAATCCCCTGTTCGCGACAAGGCTTGCTAGCCTCTGGAAATGGATAGGTAATAACGCTATCCCGACACCCAAATTGACCTGCTGCTGTCCTGTAAAAAGTTGCTCCATCCAACGGGTAATAACATTTTATTTCGAACTTAGACCTGTCAGCAGGCGTGGCAAGGACAGGAAAAAATATGAAGCCATTACCGCGACCCCAAGGTGTGCTTGAAAAGTTAGAGTCAATCCTCAAGTAAGAAAATGATACGGCATCCGTCGTTCTTGAAAAATCACTATGATCCCACGGATCGTAGTTATTACTGGTTTTGGTGATCCTTAACATTACACCCGTACAAAGAAATGCAGGCGAAGTCGCACTCCCACAATTCGCACGTTTGTCGTTGTATCGTCTAGTCAGGTTCTCAGCCACGATCTCTCCAGGCCGATCACGAGAGCGTTCAACATGACCCATCGCTAAATCAGAAGACTGCCCCGCACACCCAGACAACAGCAAGCAACCTATAGTTGCCAATAACAACCAGGGCTTAATTACTGTGTGGATATTTCTAAGTCCCCCTCCAAAAAAACATCTCATGCCGATAACTCTCAGTTTCCCGAACTGTTTGTTATTAGGCTTTACAAGCCTCGCTCCGCCTACTGTCAGATCTGACAGGTTTTTTCGGAAATATAGATTTATTGGGTATAGATTCGACGTTGTTCATAACCAACACATGCTTTCGTATTGGCAAACTGAATTGACCCCATAAAAAACCCGCTGCCGTTCCCGTGCAGCGGGTTTTGTTTTTTAGTGCGCCTGATGAGCCAATGATTATGCCAGTACGCTACGCAACTGCCGCGCCGCCGCCACCATGTTCACCAACGCCGCCTCAGTCTCCGGCCAGGCCCGGGTCTTCAACCCGCAATCGGGGTTCACCCACAACCGCTCCGCCGGAATGCGCTTCACGGCTTTGCTTATCAACTTGACCATCTCGGCCGTGTCCGGCACCCGTGGTGAGTGGATGTCATAAACACCCGGCCCGATGTCGTTCGGGTAGTCGAACGCTTCGAAGGCTTCCAGCAATTCCATGTCCGAACGCGAGGTTTCGATGGTGATCACGTCGGCATCCATCGCCGCGATGGACTCGATCACGTCGTTGAATTCGCTGTAGCACATGTGGGTGTGGATCTGGGTTTCGTCCCGCACGCCGGAGGCGCTCAAGCGGAAGGCTTCCACCGCCCAATCCAGATATTCCTGCCATTGCGCCCGGCGCAGCGGCAAGCCTTCGCGGAAAGCGGCTTCGTCGATCTGCACGATCTTGATGCCGGCGTTTTCCAGGTCGACCACTTCATCACGCAGGGCCAGGGCCAACTGCTGCGCCTGGATTTTGCGCGAGACGTCTTCCCGGGGGAACGACCACATCAACATGGTCACGGGACCGGTGAGCATGCCTTTCATGACCTTGTCGGTCAGGCTCTGTGCATAAGTGATCCAGTCGACGGTCATGGCGTTCGGGCGGCTCAGGTCGCCGTAGATGATCGCCGGTTTGACGCAGCGCGACCCGTAGCTCTGCACCCAGCCGAAACGGGTGAACAGGTAGCCGTCCAGTTGCTCGGCGAAGTACTCGACCATGTCGTTGCGTTCGGCTTCGCCGTGCACCAGCACGTCCAGGCCCAGGCGTTCCTGGACTTGCACCGCGTGGCGGATTTCACTGTGCATGGCGTCGGTGTAATCGTTGGCCGACAGCTTGCCTTGCTTGAAGGCCTGACGTGCCAGACGGATCGAACCGGTCTGCGGGAACGAGCCGATGGTGGTGGTTGGGAATGCCGGCAGCTTCAAGCGTGCACGTTGCTGCTCGATGCGTTTGACAAACGGCGAGTGGCGTTGGCTGTCCTTGTCACTGATGGCGTTTATCCGTGCCTGCACTTGGGCTTTATGGATACGCGGCGACTCGGCGCGGCTGGTCTGAACCGCTCGACTCTCGGCGAGTGCGGTTCGCACCTTGGGCGATTGCGGGTCGTTGAGGGCATCGCGCAGCACGGCGATTTCACCGCACTTCTGCACGGCAAAGGCCAGCCAGCTTTTCAGTTCCGGATCGAGTTTGTCTTCGCGTTCCAGGTCCACCGGGCTGTGCAGCAACGAGCAGGAACTGCTGACCCACAGGTTGTCGCCGAAGCGTTCCTGGGCCGGTTGCATTTGCGCGAGCACTTGCTCCAGTTCGCAGCGCCAGACGTTGCGGCCGTTGACCAGGCCCACCGACAGAATCTTGTAGGTCGGCAGACGATCCAACACCTGGCCGAGTTGATCCGGCGCACGCACGGCGTCGATGTGCAGGCCTTGCACCGGCAGGCCGACCGCCAGGCCGAGGTTGTCTTCCAGGCCACTGAAGTAGGTGGCCACGAGTTTTTTCAGCGGCGAATATTGAAGGATGTGATAAGCGCGTTCGAAGGCGTTTTTCCAGGCTTGCGGCAGGTCGAGGGTCAGGATCGGTTCGTCGATCTGCACCCATTCCACGCCTTGAGCGGCGAGGCGGCCGAGGATTTCACCGTAGATCGGCAGCAAGCGTTCCAGCAGATCAAGCTTGTCGAAATCGTTGCCTTTGGCCTTGCCCAGCCACAGGTAAGTCAGCGGGCCGATGATCACCGGTTTGACGTTGTGGCCCAGCGCCTTGGCTTCGTCGACTTCGTCGAACAGCTGTTCCCAGCTCAGTTTAAATTGTTGGTCGGCGCTGAATTCCGGGACCAGGTAGTGGTAGTTGGTGTCGAACCACTTGGTTAGCTCTTGGGAGTATTGCGCCTTGGCATGTTCACCGCCGCAGCAGGAGGCCGTGGCGCCTCGGGCCATAGCGAACAAGGTGTCGAGGGTCGGCAAGCCGCGCGAGTCCTTGGCACTGTCGAAACGCTCGGGGATCACGCCGAAGGTCAGGGAATGGGTCAGGACCTGGTCATACCAGGCGAAGTCGCCGACGGGCAGCAGGTCGATGCCGGCGTCTTTCTGCAACTGCCAGTGGGTGGCGCGCAGTTGGCGGCCGACGCTTTTCAGTGCGTCCTGATCGAGATCGCCCTTCCAGAAGGATTCGAGGGCTTTTTTCAGTTCGCGGTCAGCGCCGATGCGCGGAAAACCAAGTGTGTGGGCCAGAGCCATGGTGAGTTTCTCTCTATAAAAGAAGCTGTAAAACATGGCGCCATTGTCGACAGCCAACCCAACATGAGACAAACTCAACCTTTTCGTGTTGATCACAAGTTTTCCTCATGGAGCCATCCGGTGCTTGAAATCCGTCACCTGAAGACCCTGCACGCCTTGCGCGAAGCGGACAGCCTGGTCGATGCCGCCGACCGCCTGCACCTGACGCAGTCCGCCCTGTCGCACCAATTCAAGGAGCTTGAGGAACGGCTGGGGATGCCGTTGTTCGTGCGCAAAACCAAACCGGTGCGCTTCACCAGCGCCGGTTTGCGCCTGCTGCAACTGGCGGACGCGACCCTGCCGCTGTTGCGCGGTGCCGAGCGCGATATTGCGCGCCTGGCCGGCGGCACGGCGGGCCGTTTGCACATGGCGATCGAGTGCCACAGTTGCTTCCAGTGGCTGATGCCGACCATCGACCAGTTCCGCGATGCCTGGCCGGAAGTCGAACTGGACCTGGCCTCGGGCTTCTCCTTCGCCCCGCTGCCGGCCCTGGCCCGTGGCGATCTGGATCTGGTGGTGACCTCGGATCCACTGGAACTGGCCGGAATAACTTACGTGCCGTTATTCACCTATGAAGCGATGCTCGCGGTGGCCAACCAGCACCGTTTGGCGAACAAGGCCTACATCGTTCCGGAAGATTTGCTCACGGAAACCCTGATCACCTACCCGGTGGAACGCGATCGGCTGGACATCTTCACCCGTTTCCTCGAACCGGCTGACATCGAACCGGCGCAGGTCCGCACCTCGGAACTGACGGTGATGATGATGCAACTGGTGGCCAGCGGTCGCGGCGTGTGCGGCATGCCCCACTGGGCGCTGCACGAATACAGCTCGCGGAGTTACGTGAAGGCCAAGCGGCTGGGTGAGAAGGGATTGTTTGCGACGCTGTATGCGGGGATTCGCGCGGACATGCTGGATGCGCCGTACATGCGCGATTTCTTGCTGACGGCCAAAGACACATCGTTCTCGACACTGGACGGGGTCAGCGCCGTCCGCTGACGCACCACAACACCTGTAGGAGCGAGGCTTGCCCGCGAAAGCGGTGTATCAGCCAAGTAGATGTCGACAGTCACGACGCCTTCGCGGGCAAGCCTCGCTCCTACAGGGTCTGTGGTGGGTTTAGATTTCACGCCACATGTGGATTTTGTCGAAGTAGTCTTCGCCGACGCGTACCGCCATGGGTTCGAGGCCGAACTGGATGAAGCCGCAACGCTGGTACAGGTTGAACGCGGCTTCGTTGCCAGCGGTGACGGTCAGCTGGATCAACCGCAGGCCTTGATGGTTCTGCGCTTCGGCCAGGGCAGCTTGCACCAGTTGCTGACCCAACCCACGCTGCCGGACTTTTCCAGACACGTACATGCCAAACAACGTCGCCTTGTGCCGGGCCTTTTCCCGGGGTTCGAAGGCCAGGCCGACGATGCCCGCCAACTTGCCCTGTTCAAACGCCCCGAGCACCACATCCAGTTGGCTGGTCAGGCGCGATTCCCACCAACTCAGCGGCATCGCGGCGCGCTCGCGTACGCTGGAAGTAAACGCTTGCGGATGCAGGTCGTAGGCTTCAAGCATCAGTGCCCGATAGTCCAGGGCATGGCTGGCATCCAGTCGTTCAATCCACATGATCAAGCCGTCCGTCGTTGCTCAAGCATCAGCCGCACCGCTAGCGCCGACAGGACAAAGCCCATGAAATAACGCTGCACCGCCAGCCAGGTCGGGTTGTTGACGAACCACGACGCGATGCCCGCAGCGAAGATCGCGATCAGCAGATTGACGCAGAAACTGACGCTGATCTGGGTCAGGCCCAGCACGATGCTTTGGGTGAACACCGAGCCATGTTCAGGCGAGATGAACTGCGGAAACACCGACAGGTAAAACACCGCAATCTTCGGGTTTAAGGCACTGGTGAGAAAGCCCATGGTGATCAGTTTGCGCGACGAGTCCGGCGGCAACTGCTGCGCTTCGAACGGTGAACGCGCCCCGGGTTTGACCGCCTGCCAGGCCAGCCACACCAGGTACAACGCGCCGGCCCACTTCAGCACTTCGTAAGCCATCGGCACCGCCAGAAACACCGCGGTCAAACCGGCCGCGGCGGCGAACAGGTGCACGAAAAACCCCGCGACCACACCGAACAACGAGGTCACGCCGGCCTTGCGCCCCTGACAGATCGAACGGGAGATCAGGTAAATCATGTTCGGCCCCGGCGTCAGCACCATCAGCAACGCGGCAGCGGCGAATATCAGCAAATCTTGAAGCGGGATCATGGGGGGCAGTCCTGGTCCGTAAATGATCAGAGGGTCGCAGTCAGCGAAGCTCGATAAAACGGCAGGATCAGGTCCCGTGTCAATGGCGCCAGCGTGAGATTGCCGTCGGTGGCCGGATCGATCCAGCGCACCTCTTCGATCTCCGCCGCAGGCGTTACGTCTGAATCGATGGTCAGCTGAAAGAGTTCGGCCTGTACGACAAAACCCGGCTCGTTGGCGGCCGGTGCCGAGAAAGGTCCCAGGTAGGTGGCGTGCGCGGGGTCGATGACCAGCCCAAGCTCTTCTTCCAGTTCACGGGCCAGGGCATGAACCGGTTGCTCGTGGGCCTCGATCTTGCCGCCGGGTTGCATGAAGGCTTCGGTGCCGCGCTTGCGGACCAGCAGCGTGCGACCGTCAGGGCCGATCAGCAAGGCGGCGGCAATGCGGATGATGAGGGGGGAAGTTGCGGTGGGAAGGGTCATGGATCGGAAAGGGCCTTGGGTGAAGGCGCGAAGGATCACATGGGTATGGGTTCTGCGTCACCCCGAAAAAATCTCTGCACGGTACTGATCCCTCTGTGGGAGCGTGGCTTGCCCGCGATTCAGGCGCCGCGGTCTATCACGCATACCGCGTCATCGTTCATCGCGGGCAAGCCACGCTCCCACAGAGGATCAGTGCGGCTGGACGACCTCTGGCGCTTCGAGAATCGCAGCCGCAGGCTCCTCCAGCACCTTCACAAAAACACTGTACTTCGCCCCTTCCATCGCCTCGAAAGCGATCAGCTTCTCCACCAGCGGCCCACTTAGCACCTTGCCCGCATTGAGCAGCAGCATGCCGTTATCGGCATTGAGGTTGTGCGCCAGAACCATGCCCGCCGCCAGATCCCGAGTGGTTAACACCTTGACCGTCGGATCGGCCAGCGACACATCGCTCAAGTACGCGGCGCAAACCTTAATGAAGTCCTCGACCAGCGCCGGATCGTAGAGTCGGCCGGCGTACTGGCGGATATAGACCAGCGCTTCATCGCTGTTCATCTGGCGCTCAAGGATCAGCCCACGCTGCAACTCGATGAAATCCACCGCCAGTTTCAGCCACCGCGAACCCAGCGGAATCGCCTCGCCCTTGAGCCGGTCGGGGAAACCAGTGCCATCCCAGCGTTCCTGATGGTGAAGGATCAGGCGGGCGGCATCTTTCATCGGGTCGAGGGTCATCAGCAACGATTCACTCTGCTTCGGATAACCGCGATAGCGCTCCTGATCGCTGTGGTGCAGCAGGTCCGCAGGCGCGGTCATCATGCTGTCGGTCCAGCTCAGCTTGCCGATGTTGTAGAGCGCCGCGGCCATGGTCAGGTCGCGGGTACTGCCCTCGTCCAGGCCATGGAGTTTGCAGTACACCCGCACCAGCTCGATGATCTGTCGGTTAGTCTGCTTGGCCGGCGGTAAACGCAGGTTGGCCAGCAACGAAAACACCTCGGTGCCGGTGACATAGCTGTGTTTGAGCTCTTCGTAGGCCAGGTCGAGCATGTCGGCGGTCTGTTGCAGCTCCGAGGTACGGGACGCAACGTGTTTTTCCAGGGTCGCGTTGAGCAGCTTCAATTCCTCGTTGCGATCCCACGTCTCCTGCACCAGGCGCAACCGTTCGCGCTCGGAATGCTGGTAGGCGAGGGATTGTCGCAACGTCAATACCAACTCCTCATCGTGCCAGGGCTTGCTGATGTAGCGGTAAATCTGCCCATCGTTAATCGCTTTGACCATCATTGTCGGGTCGGCATAACCAGTCAGCAAAATGCGCAGCGTGCCGGGATGGTGCTGGTGAATGTGCGCCAGCAGCGTCGCGCCGTCCATATTGGGCATGCGCGCATCGCTCATCACCAGGTCGACGGGCTGTTTGGCCATGATTTGCAGAGCCTGGGCACCGCTGGTGGCCAGCAGCACTTCGTAGGGTTGGCCGCGCAAGAGCCGGCGCAGACTGTTGAGGATCGATTCCTCATCGTCGACCAGCAGAATCATGGGTTTAGCGGTGGCAGTCGTGGGGAGTTGCTCTTCCATGGCATTACCTCAAGCGAAACGGGCGTTGTTGCGTCAGTCATCAGCCAAAACATTCCGTTTCTGGCCCTGCCTGAACTACAGGCTAGATGATTTCCAGCAAGGCCCCTGGAAATGATTCGTCTCAGTCGACCGGGCGAAGTGCTGCACGGGCGACTATGCTCAGGTAACTCGGATCCATTATCTGTACCGTTGCCACGTGATCAGGGAAAGGATGCCCCTATGAGCACACCGCTCCACACTGCCACCGCTCCCGGCGTATGCCTATGAATACGCTGCTGGCGCGCACCAACCGTCGGATTCTTATCGTCGACGACACTGCTTCCATTCATGCCGACTTCATCAAGATCCTCAGCCCGCCATCGATAGATGACGACGAGCTGATCAGCGCCGAAAACGCCCTGTTCGGGACTCAAGCGACGGCCACCCTGCAAAGTTTCATGCTCGATTCGGCATATCAGGGCCTCGAAGCACTGGACAAGGTCGAGCGAGCGTTGGCCAACGACCTGCCTTACGCGATGGCCTTCATCGACATGCGCATGCCACCGGGCTGGGACGGTCTGCAAACCATCGAACGGCTGTGGCAGGTCGACCCCAAGCTGCAAGTGGCGCTGTGTACCGCCTATTCCGACTATTCCTGGGAAGACATCGATGAACGCCTGGAGCTGGGCGATCGCCTGCTGATTCTGAAAAAACCCTTCGACGCCATTGAAATCCGGCAGATGGCCAGCGCATTGACCGCCAAGTGGCAGATGACCGAAGACGCCGAGCTGAAGATGTCGCTACTGGAACAGGCCGTCGAAGAACGCACCCGGGAGCTGTCCGACGCCAACATCATCGTGCAGAACAGCCCGACCATTCTGTATCGCCTGCGGGGCGAACCGTTGTTTCCGCTGATGTACATCTCCCACAACATCACTAAGTACGGTCACGTCGCGGCGAACCTGGTGGCCTCGGCCAACTGGGCCCAGGAGTTGATCCACCCGGACGACCAATCGAAGGTCGACACGGCCATGGCCCGGGTTCTGGACCGCCATGCGGCAGGCGCGTCCATCGAGTTCCGGATGCGCACCGGAGACGGTGCCTGGCGCTGGGTCGAAAACCGCTATATTCCGGTGCGTGACGATGAAGGACGCTTGCTGGAAGTCGAAGGCATCATCATCGATGTCACGGAACGCAAGGTCGCCGAGGAGAAAATCGCCCTCCTGGCCCGCACCGACGGGCTCACGGGGCTGGCCAACCGTGCCACCTTGATCGAGCGCCTACACCAGGCGTTCGCCGCCGCGCGTCGCGGCGCCACACCGTTTGCGATGTTTTACCTGGACCTGGATCACTTCAAACGCATCAACGATACCCTCGGTCATCCGGTGGGCGACCTGTTGCTGCAGGAAGTCGCCCGGCGCATCAAGGCCTGTGTGCGCGAAAACGATGTGGTCGCCCGCCTCGGCGGCGACGAGTTCGCCATCCTGCAACTGGATGTCGGCGACCCGACCCAGTCCGCGTCGTTGGCCGCCAAGGTCCGCGATGCGCTGGTGCTCCCCTATTCCCTGGCCGGCAATGACGTACGCGTTTCGGTCAGCATCGGCATCAGCAGCTATTCGCCGCTCATCACCAGCGCAGAAGGCCTGCTGAACCAGGCCGACATGGCGCTCTATCGCTCCAAGGAAAAGGGCCGCAACCAGTATCACTTCCACTCCGAGGAGATCAATCAGGAGGTGGTCGAGCGCATGACCATCGCCAACGATCTGAAAACCGCCATTGAGCATGATGAACTCGAGCTCAATTACTGGCCGGAAGTTGACCTGAGCAGCGGCAAGATCCTCGGCATGGAAGCCCAGGTCAGCTGGAACCACCCCGAGCGTGGATTACTGGAAGCGCCGGCGTTCCTGCCGGCGGCGGAAAAAACCGGCGCCATTATCGCCCTCGGTCACTGGGTGCTGGATCGCGCCTGCCAGCAAATGCGCCAGTGGCGCGATGAAGGCATGGCCCCGCCGGTGATTGCCATCAAGCTGTCCCTGGCCCAGCTTAAAAGCGGGCCAGAACTGATCTATGACGTGCTGCGCACCACCGCGCGCTGGGAACTGTGCGCCTGGGACCTGCGCTTCGATGTCACCGAAGCGACCCTGGCCCAGACCAAATGGACCCACAACGACGTGCTGCCGCGCTTGCGGGAGCTGGGGGTGAAGATCGCCATTGACGACTTCGGCACCGAATACTCCTCGTTCGACTACCTCAAGACCTACCAGGTCAATCACCTGAAACTCGCCCAGGCCTTCATCGACACCGCGGCCCGCGACCCGGCCAGCGCCAACACGTTGCGCGCGATTATCAATTTCGCTCGAGATGTGGGGATCGGAATCATCGCTGAAGGTGTCGAAACCCAGGAACAGCGCAGTTCGCTGATGGCCACAGGCTCGCCAATGAACGCTCAGGGTTATTTCTTCAGTAAAGCGGTCAGCAGCCAACAGGCCGCTCAATTGCTCAAAACCGGCATTATCGTACCTACAAGCAATACAAACGGGCCGACTCTGGACAACCCGCACACCACGGAGGGCCAGGGATGAAAACTTCGTCCGTCCAGACCAACCGGCGCATCCTGATCATCGACGACACGCCCTCGATCCATCAGGACTTTCGCAAGATCCTCGGCCCCGATACCGAAGGTGAACAGACCCTGGCCGGTACCGAAGAGGCGTTGTTCGGCACGCAACAACGGGCTCGGCTCACCTTCCAGCTCGATTCCGCCTATCAGGGTCAGGAAGCCCTCGAACTGGTCAAGCGTGCCCAGGCCGAAGGGCGCCCCTACGCCATGGCGTTCACCGACATGCGCATGCCGCCGGGTTGGGACGGGCTGGAAACCATCGAACAACTCTGGAAGATCGACCCGCATCTGCAAATCGCGCTGTGCACCGCCTTTTCCGATTACAGCTGGGAAGACATGGCTGAACGGCTGGAGTTCGGCGACCAGTTGCTGGTATTGAAAAAGCCCTTCGACAGTCTGGAAATCCGCCAGATGGCCAGTGCCCTGACCTGGAAATGGCAGATGACGCACGACGCGGAAACGAAAGTGCAAAGCCTGGAGCAAACCATCGAGGCGCGGGTCCACGAATTGCTCAAGGTGTCTCACCTGTTGCAATACGACGTGTTGACCGATCTGCCCAACAGCACGCTGCTCGGTGATCGGCTGAACCAGTCCCTGGCGTTGTCCCGCCGCCATGACAAGCAACTGGCGGTGATGTTTCTGGGCCTTGATCGCTTCAAGCGCATCAATAATGCCTTGGGCCATCCGGCCGGTGACGAGATGCTCAAACGGGTCGGGCATAGCCTGGTGTCCACGGTGCGCGAGTCCGATTCGGTGTTTCGCTACGGCGCTGACGAATTCGTGGTGATCCTCGCCGATATCCGCCATCCCCAACAGACCAAAGGCATCGCCGAAAAACTCTTGAACGCCATCTGCACGCCCCAGCACATCGCCGGCCATGACCTGAGCGTGACCGCCAGCCTGGGCATCAGCATCTACCCCGATGACGGCTTCGATGCCATCGCACTGATCAAGAAAGCCGAAACCGCGATGCGCAACGTCAAGGAAAGCGGCCCCAATGACTTCCGCTTTTTCATCGACGAGATGAACCAGCGCGCCCGGGATCAGCAGAGCATCGAGTCGGGTATTCGCCTGGCACTGGAGCGGGACGAATTTGTCCTGCATTACCAGCCAAAACTGGACCTGAGCACCGGCGAGGTGGTCGGTGCAGAGGCCTTGATTCGCTGGCAGAAACCGGGGCATGGCTGGGTTTACCCGTCGGATTTCATTGGTGTGGCCGAAGACAGCGGCTTGATCGTGCCGTTGAGCAAATGGGTGCTGGCTCAGGCCTGTCGACAAGCCTGCGCCTGGCAGGCAGCGGGGCTGCCGAGGCTGTGCATGTCGGTGAATGTGTCGGCCATCGATTTTCGCCAACGAGGTTTCGTCGAAGGCATTGAACAGGTCCTCGAACAAACCGGTCTGGACCCGTCATTGCTGGAGCTGGAAATCACCGAAGGCGTGTTGATGCAGAACATCGATGCCACGGTCACCGCCCTGAACCGGATCAAGGCACTGGGGGTGCGGCTGGCCATTGACGACTTCGGCACCGGTTATTCCAGCCTGAGTTACCTGCGGCGTTTTCCCATCGACGTGCTGAAAATCGATCAGTCGTTCATTCGTGGCCTGAGCCGGGACAGCAACGACGCGGCGCTGGTCAGCGCCATCATCAGCCTGGGCAAGAGCCTCAAGCTGACCATCATCGCCGAAGGGGTGGAAACCCTCGAACAGCTGGATTTCCTCAAGGCCCATCAGTGCGAGGAAGGCCAGGGTTACTACTTCAGCAAAGCCGTGGCGCCGGATGACTTTGTGCAGTACCTGACGTCGGTGAAATCCCCTCCTCCTGCCACCACATGACCGATAAGCAGCGACACACGGGCTATCAGCCAAGGAATTATCAGATGTCGCCATACTTCCACCGTCTTCTTCTGCTGCCTTTGCTCGGGCTTTGCCTGACGGCCAGCGGCGCGCCACTAAACGAACCGCTCAAACCGCTGCCGGCCGTCCCACAGCAAAACCCTCTGCGGGTCGAATTGGGTCGCCAGTTGTTCAATGAGCCGCGTTTGTCGGTCAACAACAGCCTGTCCTGCGCCAGTTGCCATCGCCTGGAGAGCGGCGGCGCCGACAACAAGGCGTTTTCCATCGGCTTCAACGGTCTTCCAGTCGCCATGAACACCCCCAGCGTGTTCAACGCCAGCCTGAACTTCCGGCAGTTCTGGAACGGCCGCGCCGACACCCTGGAAACCCAAATCCACACCGTGGTGCAGAGCCCCAGTGAAATGGGCAGCAACTGGGAACACGTGGTGCAAACGCTGTCTGCCGATCCGGCTTATCAAACCGCGTTCGGCGACGCCTACCCGGACGGCGTGACCATGAACAATGTGCAAAACGCCCTGGCCACCTACGAGCGCACGCTGATCAGCGCCAACTCGCGTTTCGACCAATACCTGCGGGGCGATACCGACATCCTCACCCACGAGGAGAAGTACGGTTATCAACGCTTCAAGGACTACGGCTGCATCACCTGCCATCAGGGGATCAACATCGGCGGCAACATGTTCCAGAAATTCGGGGTGATGGGCGACTACTTCAAGACGCGAGGCAACGCGACCGAATCCGACCTGGGCCGCTACCTGGTGACCAAGGACGAAGAGGACCGCAACGTGTTCAAGGTTCCGAGCCTGCGTAACGTCGCCGTGACCGCACCTTACTTTCACGACGGTTCGGCCAAAACCCTCGAAGAGGCCGTGGACGTGATGTTCACGTTTCAGCTGGGGCGCATTCCCTCCAACGAGGACAAGGTGCTGATCATCCAGTTCCTCAAGACCCTGACCGGTGAATGGGAGGGCAAACCGTTATGAAAACATCCCGTCGACGCAGCCTGGCGCTCCTCGGAATCGTGGCCCTGATACTGGCCTCGATACTGCTGTTTCTGTACCTCAAATCCAGCTCGAACCAGACGTCGACCTACACCGAATCCCGGGATCTGGTGTCCCGGATGAAACAGCTGAACGCGCAATGGGAAACGGAAATCCTCAAGGCCAGGATTGCCATCAACCATAACTACGATCCGCTGGTCGCACCGCTGACCGAGATGACGCAACTGTGGGAACGGTTCAACACGATGGAGTCGAATCACGGCCGCAACGACTCGCCCATGTGGCTCACCAGCCATGATGCGTACCTGAGTGCCATCGAGGAAAAGACCCGGTTGGTGGAACAGTTCAAGTCCCACAATGCCGTGTTGCGCAACTCACTGGCGTTTCTGCCGACCGCCGAAGACGACATTCAGGAACCCCTCGCCCAGCTGCAGGACGGAGACAAACTGCAACTGCAACACATCGCCAACGACACCTATGACCTGGTACTCAGCACCATGGAGTTCGCCATGGTCACCTCCGACGACAAGGCCGCCGAAATTCTGGTGGGCCTGAGCAAATTGAAAGTGAACAAACTGCGACTGCCAAAGCAGTTCCACAGTCCGCTGGATATTCTCAACAACCACATTGAGTTGATCCTGCGTGAACAGCCGGTGGTCAACCACTTGCTGGAAAACATCGAGGCCATTCCCGTGGCTGAACGGCTGGACGACATCACCGATCTGCTGAACAACGATCAACAGCGCACCGATGCGATCGACCAGCGTTATCACTTCTACATGCTGGCGTTTTCGGTGCTGCTGGTGCTGTTGCTGGTGTACCTGGCGATTCACCTGATGCGCAGTTTCACGGTGATCAATCGCGTCAACAAAGACTTGAAAACTGCCAATGATGACCTCGAAAAACGGGTCGAAGAGCGTACCCGCGAGCTCAAGGATACCCAGAGCGAATTGCTGGACACCGCGCGCCAGGCCGGCATGGCCGAAATCGCTACCAATGTGCTGCACAACGTTGGCAACGTGCTCAACAGCGTGAACATTTCCGCCGACCTGGTCAGTCGCAAACTGCGCAGCAGCAAGGCTCAGGGGCTGGGCAAGGCCATGCAGCTGATCAACGAACATCAAGGCGACCTGGGCACCTTTTTGACCCAGGACGAGAAAGGCAAGTTGCTGCCCGGTTACCTGAATCAACTGGTCGACGCCATTGCGCTCGAACAACAAAGCATGACCGAGGAACTCGCCCAACTGACCAAAAGCGTCGATCACATCAAGGACATCGTCGCCACCCAGCAGTCCTATGCCGGCGCCAACAGCCTGATGGAACCGCTGCACATCAGCGAACTGCTGGAAGACGCCTTGCGCATGAACTCTGGCGCCCTGACCCGGCATCACGTCACGGTGGTCAAGGAGTACAACGAGGTGCCGCAGGTCATGGGGGACAAGCACCGCTTGCTGCTGATCCTGATCAACCTCATCAGCAATGCGAAATACGCTATGTCCGACCTCAGCAATCGTCCGCGACAAATGACCCTGGGGGTGAAAATCGTCGAAGACGCCACCCTGCAAATCAGCGTCAAGGATGATGGCGAAGGCATCGCGCCGGAGAACATGACACGCATCTTTGCCCACGGTTTTACCACCCGCAAGGAAGGTCACGGCTTTGGTCTGCACAGCTGCGCGCTGGCGGCTATCGAAATGAACGGCCATCTCAGCGCCCACAGTGACGGGCCTGGCAAGGGCGCGCAGTTCACCCTGCAGATCCCGCTGAAAACCGTCCCGGAGGAGGCATGAGTGAACTTGCGAACCGGCGCATTCTGCTGATCGACGACACGCCGTCGATTCATGATGACTTTCGCAAGATCCTCACACCGGTTTCGGTGCAGCACGTCGAACTGGACGAAATGGAAGCCACGCTGTTTGGCAGTGAAGTCAAATCCGCCGGTGCGCTGTTCGAACTGGATTCGGCCTATGGCGGCCAGGAAGGCCTGGGCAAACTCACTCAGGCGTTGCAGGAAAGCCGCCCCTACGCGCTCGCGTTCGTCGACATGCGCATGCCTGAGGGTTGGGACGGCGCGCAGACCATCGAGCATCTTTGGCAGGAAGACCCGCGCCTGCAAGTGGTGGTGTGTACCGCGTATTCCGACTATTCCTGGGATGAACTGCTGGACCGTCTACAGGCCCATGACCGCTTGCTGATCCTGAAAAAACCGTTCGACAACATCGAAGTCCAGCAGATGGCCAACACCCTGCTGACCAAGTGGGAGATGACCGAACGCGCGTTTGTGCAGATGAGCCACCTGGAACATCTGGTGGACCAGCGCACCACCGAATTCAAACAGGCCAGCGAGGCATTGCAGCGGGAAATCGACGAGCGTAAACAGCTTGAATCGCAACTGGTGCAATCGGAAAAACTCGCCTCCCTGGGGCAATTGGCCGCCGGTGTCGCCCATGAAATCAACAACCCTATCGGCTTCATTTCCTCCAACCTCGGCAGCCTTGATGGCTACTTCAAGCAACTGCAGGAAATGCTCGACGCCTACCGCGAGGCCGAAGAAGCGATTGTTTCAAACGAGGTGATCGAACGGCTCGGGCAGTTAAGTGAACGGATCGAACTGGAATTTCTGCGCGACGACATCCCGTTGCTGATCAAGGAATCCAAGGAGGGCATCAACCGCGTCGGGCAGATCGTCAAAGACCTGAAGGACTTCTCCCGCGTGGACTCCAACCAGGAATGGCAGTGGACCAATCTGCAACAGGGCATCGAATCGACTCTGAACATCGTCGCCAATGAACTCAAGTACAAGGCCGACGTGGTGAAGGAGTATCAGCCGCTGCCCGACATCGAGTGCCTGCCGTCGCAAATCAATCAGGTGATCATGAACCTGATCGTCAACGCGTCCCAGGCGATGGGCCCGCAGCGCGGCACCATCACCCTGCGTACGGGGGTTGAGGGTGAACGGGTGTGGATTGAAGTGGCAGATACCGGGTCGGGTATTGCGCCGGACAGCCTGCAGAAAATCTTCGATCCGTTCTTCACCACCAAACCGGTGGGCCAGGGGACAGGGCTTGGGTTGTCGCTGTCTTATGGGATTGTGAAGAAGCATGGGGGGGATATTTCGGTGCGCAGTGAAGTGGGTGCAGGGAGTACGTTCCGGGTTGAGTTGCCCGTGCACCAGACAAAACCAGCCGCCTGAACACCCCTCCCCCCTGAACACACCCTTTGTAGGAGCTGTCGAGTGAAACGAGGCTGCGATCTTTTGACTTTGTTTTATTAAAAGCAAGATCAAAAGATCGCAGCCTCGTTTCACTCGACAGCTCCTACAGGGATCAGGTTCAGGGTTCAGGGATTGGTGTGGGTTATGTGGCCTCCTGGAAATCCATCTCCGGTGGCTGGCGGCGGAAACCACCGGTCAGCACCGCCAGGTACACCACGCCAATCGCCAGCCAACTCAGGCCGAGGTAAATCGCCAGGTGATCGAGGCTGACCATCAGCCACAAATCTGCCGCCAGGCCAATGAACGGGAACAACAGGAACAGCACGAACTCCCGCAGGCCTTTGTTCTCGCCGCCAATCCAGTAGTGAAAGATCACCGACAGGTTCACCAGACTGAACGCCAGGAACGCGCCGAAGTTGATGAACGAAGTCGAGGTGGTGACGTCCAGTTTCAGTGCCAGCAACGCCACCACGGCGCACAACAGGATGCTGTTGACCGGGGTGCCGAAGCGTTCGTGCAAGGTGCCGAAGAAGGATTTTGGCAGCACACCGTCGCGCCCCATGGCAAACAACAGACGCGAACCGCTGGCCTGAGCCGACAGGCCCGACGCGAACTGGCCGACTATCAGGCCGATCAGGAAGATCGACACGAACAGGTCACCACCGATGTTGCGGGCAATTTCATAGGCTGCCGAGTCGACGCTGTCGAACTGGAACGATGGATGCGCGATCTGCACGAAGTACGAGACGCTGACGAAGATCAGCCCGCCGATCAGGGTAATCAGCATGATCGCCCGCGGGATGGTGCGGCGCGGGTCGCGGGTTTCTTCAGTCAGGGTGCTGACCGCGTCGAAACCGAGGAACGAGTAACAGGCGATGGCCGCGCCGCTCATGATCAGCGGCATCTGCATGTCGCCGTTGAAGAACGGTTTGATCGACCACAACGGCGTGCTGGCATCGCCACCGACGTAGTGGACGCACAGCGCGACGAAGGCGATCAGCACCAGGAACTGCACCAGCATCAGCAAGGCATTGATGCCGTTGGCCAGTTTCAGGCCGACGATGTTGATCGCGCTGGTGATGCCAATGAACGCCAGCACCCAGATCCACTGCGGCACGGCCGGGAACGCGGAGTTGAGGTAGGCGGCGCCGATCAGCCAGATCGCCATGGGCAGAAACAGGTAGTCGAGCAGCACCGCCCAGCCGGCGATGAAGCCGAGTTTCGGGCTGATGGCCTTGCGGACATAGCTGTAGGCCGAGCCTGCGACGGGGAACGCCGAGGCCATTCGGCCATAGCTCATGGCGGTGAAAAACATCGCCACCAGCGCCGCCAGATACGCGGCCGGAACCATGCCGGCGGTGGATTGAGCGAGGATGCCAAACGTGCCGAGCACAATGATCGGCGTCATGTAGGCGATGCCGAACAGCACCACCGAACCCAATGACAGGGTGCGTTGCAAACGAGCCATGAGCGACTACTCCGAATTTATTAGATTTATGGGCAGAGCCGAGTTCGGCGCAAACATTTCGGGTGTTGTGTTGTTGTAATTGAGTGCAAGGTCAAACATGTGTGGCGTTTGTCATGGCCCCTTCGCGGGCAAGCCCGCTCCCACAGGGATTTCAGTCGTACACAGAATGTGTGTCCCCCCGAAGAACCTGTGGGAGCGGGCTTGCCCGCGAAGGCGTCCACACTGACGACACGGAATTCGGATCAACGCGAAGGAATCAGCAACTCCCGCACGCCAGAAGCCCGCTCGACAATCTCACCCGGCAACTTCAATCGCTGATCATCCAGATACCGATAATCCTGCCGCGCCGCCGTCAGCTGATTCAGATCCAGCTCAACCGCAAACTGCCCTTCCTCCCGCCCGGCCTCGAACAACAAGGTGCCCAGCGGATCCACCAGCGCACTGCCACCGGCAAACACCAACCCGTCGTCGCTCTCTTCCACACGGTTAACCATCAGCGCAAACGCCTGGTTTTCCTGGGCCCGCGCCATGATCGCGGTGCGGTGAGTCGGGCCGTAAGGGTCCATATTGCCGTTGGTGACGATCAGCAGTTCGGCACCCAGTTGCGCCAAGGCGCGGGCGGTTTCCGGGAATTCGATGTCGTAGCAAATCAGCAGGCCGACCCGCACGCCGTTCCACTCGCAGGTGGCGTAACGGTCGCCCGCCTCGAACACGCCGCGATCCGACGCCCACAGGTGGGTCTTGCGGTATTTCAGGGCGATGCCTTCAGGGGTAATCAGCAGCGTGGTGTTGTAGAAGCGTCCGTTGTCGTTCTCGGCCATGCCGATCACTACGGCGATGTTGCGCTCGCGGGCAGCCGCCACGATGGCGCTGACCGTTGGTCCGTCCAGTGGTTCGGCGGTTTGGGCCACGGTGGCGGCGGACGGAAAGCCCATCAGGTGGGTTTCCGGGAACACGATCAGCTGCGTGTCGGTGTTGCAGGCAGCGATGGCGGCCAAGGCCCGTTCGAGGTTGTACGCGGTGCCGTTGTCACGGCCTGCCAACTGGGCGAGTTCGACTTTCATGGGGAGTCCTTGTTATGGGCCGGACGGCAGAAAGATTGCCCGGTCTGTGTCTGTGCGCCAGTATGCGCAGCAAGCCACCGGCCGGGGAATCACGCCGCTGGGGTAACCCGATAGGGGTAGAGGCATGACACTTTCATTAGACGATATCGCTTGGCACCGCTCGGTCGGGCAACTGATCGACGCCTTGGACAAGCCCAATTTCTGGACGCAACTGGTGCGCCTGCTGGATCAGTACGTGACCTTCGACAGCTGGGTGGCCCTGCTTTTCAGCGCGGATCAGCGCCCGCAAGTATTCGCCGAATGCCCAGGCGAGGACGGCAGCCCCGATCAGCTGTTCCAGGACTACCTGCGCGGCCTGTACCTGCTTGACCCGTTCTACATCGCTTGCCGCGAGCAGTCGCGCACCGGACTCTATCGCTTGTCGGAAGTGGCCCCGGAGCACTTCGAGCTGACCGAGTATTACCAACGCTACTTTTGTCTGAATGTGGTGGCTGATGAAATCCAGTTCAATTGCCAGCTCGAAGGTGAGCGCACGCTGTGCTTGTCACTGGGCAGCAAGCAACGTTTCAGCGGCCAGCAGATTGCCTTGCTGTCGCTGATCCAGCCTTGGGTGCTCGGCCTGTTGCGCCAGCGCCTGCCCTACGAAATCAACGAAGCCGTGGCCCTCGCGCCGGCGCCGGTCCAGGGCGACTGGCGGGTGCAGCTAGAAGCGTCGGTGCAACAACTCAAGGGCGCGCAATTGACCGCCCGGGAGCTGGACGTCGGCCGATTGATGCTCAGCGGTTGCTCCAGTAAAGAAATCGCCCGTAAGCTGGAAATCTCTGCTGAAACCGTGAAAGTCCATAAGAAACACATGTACAGCAAGCTGGGGATCAAATCCCAGTCCGAGCTGTTTTCGATTTTCCTCCAGGCGCAGAATGCCTGACATAGCACGGTCCTGTAGGAGCGAAGCTTGCTCGCGAAAGCGGTGTGTCAGCCAATATCAATGTTGAATGTAATGGCCTCTTCGCGAGCAAGCTTCGCTCCTACAGGGTCGGTGTGTACCTGCTAACCGAGTCCGAACCCAAGGAAACCGTATGAGCCTGTCACTCCTGAGCCGCTACGCCTTCTTTGCTGCCTGTGTGATATTCACCCTTGCCAGCCTGCCCTTCCTGGAACACGACTGGCTCTGGCCGATCACCGCCGTGACCGGTGTCTTGAGCCTCGTGGGCCTGTTCGATCTGTTGCAAAGCCCTCACGCGGTGCGTCGCAACTACCCGATCCTGGGCAATATTCGTTATCTGGTGGAGGGCATTCGCCCGGAGATCCGCCAATACCTGCTCGAATCCGACAGCGACGCCCTGCCCTTCTCCCGGGCCCAGCGCTCGCTGGTCTATTCCCGGGCCAAGAATGAAAGCGCCGACAAACCCTTCGGCACGCTGATCGATGTGTACCAATCGGGTTTCGAATTCATCGGCCACTCGATGCGCCCGGCGCCGTTGAGCGATCCGAGTGCTTTTCGCGTCATCGTTGGCGGACCGCAGTGTACTCAGCCGTACTCGGCGTCGGTGTTCAACATCTCGGCCATGAGCTTCGGCTCGCTCAGCGCCAACGCCATTCGCGCGTTGAACCAGGGCGCCAAACTCGGCAACTTCGCCCACGACACCGGCGAAGGCAGCATCAGCGCTTATCACCGGGAAAACGGCGGCGACCTGACCTGGGAACTCGGCAGCGGCTACTTCGGTTGCCGCACCGCAGACGGGCGCTTCGACCCGGAGCGCTTCGCTGCACAAGCACAAACGCCGCAAGTGCGGATGATCGAAATCAAAATGAGCCAAGGCGCCAAACCCGGTCACGGCGGCATTTTGCCCAAGCACAAGGTCACCAAAGAGATCGCCGAAACCCGCGGCATCCTGATGGGCGAAGACTGTATCTCGCCGTCGCGGCACAGCGCGTTTTCCACGCCGATCGAACTGATGCACTTTATCCAGCAACTGCGTGAACTGTCCGGCGGTAAACCGGTGGGCTTCAAGTTCTGTCTCGGCCACCCGTGGGAATTCATGGGCATCGCCAAGGCCATGCTGGAAACCGGCATTCTCCCGGACTTCATCGTCGTCGACGGCAAGGAAGGTGGCACCGGCGCCGCGCCCGTGGAGTTCACCGACCACATCGGCGTGCCGATGCGCGAAGG
Source organism: Pseudomonas sp. RT6P73 (assembly GCF_054897715.1). Classification (NCBI taxonomy): domain Bacteria; kingdom Pseudomonadati; phylum Pseudomonadota; class Gammaproteobacteria; order Pseudomonadales; family Pseudomonadaceae; genus Pseudomonas; species Pseudomonas sp. RT6P73. Next base: position 4,580,042 of record NZ_JBUBUV010000002.1, read on the forward strand.
TTTGTTGTTCGTCCACAACACGCTGGTGGGCCTGAACCTGCGTGACAAAATCAAACTCGGCGCCAGCGGCAAGATCGTCAGCGCCTTCGACATCGCCAGCGTCCTGGCCATCGGCGCCGATTGGGCCAACTCGGCGCGCGGCTTCATGTTTGCCATCGGCTGCATCCAGTCGCAAAGCTGCCACACCAACAAATGCCCGACTGGCGTCGCCACTCAAGACACCCTGCGCCAGCGTGCGTTGGTGGTCCCGGACAAGGCCCAGCGCGTCTTCAACTTTCACCGCAACACGCTCAAGGCCCTGGCAGAAATGCTCGCGGCCGCCGGCCTCGATCATCCTTCCCAGCTGTCGGCCAAGCATCTGGTACGGCGCATGTCGGCGACCGAGATCAAGTTGTTCTCGCAGTTGCATGTGTTTTTGAAACCAGGGGAGTTGCTGACGGGAGAGGTGAATGGCGAGTTTTACTCGCGGATGTGGCAGATGGCGCGGGCGGATAGTTTTGAGCCTAACGAGGTGATTGCTGCGTAAAAATTGCTCTGCATGCCAGCCTTATGGACAGGCTGGCATTAACGAACCTTCACGCTTCACGCTCGCTATACAGGACAAATCTGGAAAAGAAGAACCCGCAGATCAGACTCAACAGTGAAAACGATGCGACGGTCACCAACCCGTGGATTTTCCAGACATCGGCGTAATGTCCGACCACGAAACTCACTACCCCCATAAAGAACACATACATCAGATAACGAAGAACCGACGCTCCGGCCTCAAACGTGTAAAGCGCATGCACATAGAATGAGAACGTCGCTGCCACACAAAACGCCGAAAAATTGCTGGAGGCCTGGCTAAACTCGGCCGCTGTAGTCAGTACGTAAAATATCTGCCAATGAATCAGCGTATTGGCCACGCCAACGACCGCGTAAGTGGAGAGTGCTTTCCATAAGGCTTTCATGTTCGTTCCTTGAACTGTTCCCGTTTCAGGTAGGTGTCAAACCTAAAGTCGGGGGCAGGTGTGCGTCTACTGTAAGAACTAACAGGTAGCGCGGCATTCCAGACCAATGGTCACGGAGTTCACCACTGGAGGGAGGGAATACGGGCGGGTTCTTTCATGACAATAAAGCCGTAATCGCCCAGCAGATAAATCCGATAGAACAGGCTGTCCACCAGCGGTGGATAACCCTGGTATCCCATCAGCGTGGCGTTACGCCGTTCCTTTTCCCTGACCACATTGGTAATACCTGCTTTGGGCAGGTTTTCCGCGAGCATGAAAAAGTCGTTGTTCAGCAGGTAATGCAAAACCGGCATCTGCCTGAACGACCCGGCAGCCCCAATCAGCCAGTGATCGGAGTAAGTCACCGACATGTAAATACGCTTGGCTTCGCGCAACGCCGGACGAGATGCAATGTCGGCACTCAAGGTATACAGCGCCTGGCTCGCGAACGTCTTTTGTAACGTCAGCACCCGTCCATAAGCGAAGGCAAGCGAGAGCATCGCAATGAGCGGAACCAGCAACAGCAACGGCAGTTTTTCATGCACCGGCGCCAGCGCCCGATGACTCAGGTAGAACAGCAATACCAGCACGACAGCAAAGCCCATCAAGGTGCGGGCGCCTTCATTGAAGTCACGGAAAAATAGCGAGGCCCCAGGCACCAGCAACATCAGGACGGGCAAGATCAACAGGCACAGCAAGCCGATCACGGTTTTTGTCAGCCCCGTATCCTCTCGCTCCAGTACACGTTGTCCTACGTGCACGGCACCGACGATGGCGCACAGCAACAACGCGGCGAACACCCAGGTAAAGCCGCCATGGAACAACAGCACGATTTTTTCCAGCACCCTCCCCGCATTGGTTTCAATTTGCTGCAACGGAGCCGCTGCCCCGTTCAACAACGCAGTACGGCCTTGAGTCATGAAGGAATAGGCGGTGGCGTAATAGATCAACCCGGCCAGCCCCACTTGTGCGACTTTGCTGCCGATCAATCGGTAGCACGCAGGCCATGCCAATTTGTCGTTCACCCCCCGCAACCACTCCAGGCAACAGAGCCCGAGAAACACATTGAAGCTGACCTGATAAAGCCCGATGGCCAATGCAATCAGCGCGGCGGGGATCAGCAGTTGCCGGATGCGCGAAGGGCTTCGAAACGTGATCGCGTAGATCACCGCCACCAGGCTTAGCGCCATGGTCGGCCCGTCGTATTGATACGACAGGTTTTGCAGGAAAAACGGGTTGTACCAAAGCGGCAGCAACACCAGACAATGGGCAAACGTCGGTTCAGGGAAGTAGTGGAACGTGAGCCGGGTCAGGGCCAAACTCATCGCCAGCGTGGCGATCAACAGCGGTAACGGGAAGATATTCGGCGCGGCACCGCTGAAGGTCAGCAGGTTGTAGAACCACTGCGCGAACAGCCGGCCCTCCTGCGCCCAACCTGTACCGGCGGCCAGGGTACGCCAGTTGTCATCAATGTAAGGAAAATCTGCGAGGATCAGCGGGAGGATGTAAAGCAGCGTCGCAAAGAGAAACAACAACCCGACCTGACGGCCTGTGAGCTCTTTGTCGAGCCATTCGCTGATCCGCATGCCGGCGCCTCTTGGGAATTTCGCCTTCAATCGATAGAGCTTTGAATCTCGACAGTAGTCAGAGATCGCCGACCTGCGCAGCTTTTAGACAAGCGGTTGCCCCCTCGGCGATGCACAGAGACATTCCGTAATATCCGCACTTTGCAATTGCCGGCGAATCCCTGCACCCTGCGCGCCGCCAATGTGGGGCGCGCAACCTTTTGTATCGCCGGCGCTCCGACTTAAAAACCCGTTCAAGAGCCCGCCGCCATGACGACTGAACGCGATCACCGGATCGACTTTTTCCGTGGCCTGGCACTGATCTTCATTTTCTGGGATCACGTGCCCCACAACCCGCTGGGCCAGATCACCCTGCGTAACTTCGGCTTCAGTGATGCCGCCGAAATCTTCGTGTTTCTCGCCGGCTACGCGGCGGTCCTGGCCTACGGCAAGATCCTGGCCCGCGACGGTTACCTGATTGCCTGCGTGAAAATCCTGCGCCGTGCCTGGGTGCTGTATGTGGTGCATATTTTCCTGTTGGCAATGCTGATGGGCATCGTGTTCTTCGCCAACAGCCATGTGGAAACCCGCGATCTGGTGGAGGAGATGGGCATGCACCACTTCATCAGCAACCCGCAGCAAGCCTTGATCGATGAGTTGCTGTTGCGCTTCAAACCGAACCTGATGGACCCGTTGCCGCTCTACATCGTGCTGCTGGCAGGTTTGCCGCTGGTGCTGCCGATATTTGTACGCAAACCATGGGTGGTGGTGGCGATGTCGTTTGCGGTGTACCTGACGGTGCCGTTGTTCGGCTGGAACTTGGCTGCCATCAAGGACGGCGTGTGGTATTTCAACCCCGTCGCCTGGCAACTGCTGTTCGTACTCGGCGGTGCCGCTGCGATTCACGCGCAGCGCCCACGCTTGCCCGACAGGCGCTCGTTGCTGCGCCAGCCAGTGTTTGTGAGTGCGGCGTTATACGCAGGCGTTGCCGGTGTACTGACCGTATTGTGGCGGTGGCCGCAACTGCATGATGCGATGGTACCGACCAGCCTGAGCAATCTGTTGTATCCGATCAGCAAGACCGACCTGTCGCCCGTGCGGCTGCTGCACTTTCTGGCGCTGGCGTATGTCACGGCGAAGCTTTTGCCGGACACTGGCTGGACACAGAACTGGCTGGCACAGCAATGCAGTCGCATGGGGCGTTATTCGCTGGAAGTGTTCTGCCTCGGGGTGTTGCTCGCGCCGCTGGCCGACATGGTCAATGCCTTGACCAACGATGCGATTGCCATGCAAATATTCACCGCGTTGGTGGGGGCCGGGTTGATGGGGTTGCTGGGGGTTTGGCTGGATTTCAACAAACGCCTGACCGCACCGATTCAAACGGTGCCGGTCAATTGAGGAACGCCAAGCCTTTGTGGCGAGGGGATTTATCCCCGTTGGAGTGCGAAGCGCTCCCCTTGTCCTTTCAGTGACACCGCATCCGCAGGTTATACGACTGCTGCGCAGCCGAACGGGGGTAAACCCCCTCGCCACAGGAATCTCGCCAGCCAATAAAAAGCCCCGGCCAATGGACCTAATGCTGTTCACTTAAGCGGAGCAGCCTTACGGTCCACTGGAAATCGGGTTTTCGAAATTTTCACCGTCCTTGGTCTCGAAGGCCTTGGGCGGTGATCCAGAAACAATCCCCCTATCCCTGCTCTCAACTCAGCCAAGCGTCTTCCTGTGGCTGAAATCGGATTAGCCGCCGCCATCACGATCAGTTGCACGGCGATGTACTGACAAACGGGTTTGAAACGGATGTCCGAGGGTGGTCGGCCAAACGCCACCGCCGCCTGACTGGCCTCTCGACGAATCACGTTATAAGCCAGCAATAGCCCCCACACTTCCTGATAGATCAGCTCGACTTTTTTGCTGCGCAAGGTCATTGCGTTCTGTTGCATCGAACTCTTGATGTCCCTGAAGCCCAATTCGATTTCCCAACGCTCTTGGTAAAGTTTGGCAACGGCTTGAGTGTTGTAGGTCTTGGCCGGCAACGACGTCATGACGGTCTTCACCTTGCCTTTGATTTCATAACTGACTTCGCGTACTTCCCAGTGCGTTGGAAGAACCGGGTTTCGCTTTCTGGCCTGCGGTGAGACTTTCATACGCACTAACCTGTCGTGCTGGCTGTAACGGGCCACTTCCTCGCAGACCAGTCCCTTTTTTGCCGGGATCAACCAATGACGGTTGATGCCTGCTCCGCTCAGGCTCGACAGCAGCTCGGCACCCCAAAAACCTTTGTCGAACAGCGTCACCGAGTGGTCGGGTATCTGCTGCAAAAATTCGTCGGCCAAGCGCATTTCACTGCGTCGATAAGGGCTCAATTGAGCATCCATGATCACGTGCGAACGCACATTCATCAGGGCCACCAAGCGCAGCATCGGAAACGGCGTCTGGCGGTCGCTTGGAGTGTTTCCCGACCCGAAGTGATCTCGAAGCTCGGGCGTATCCGGAGTACGCAAAAGTGCACCGTCCACCGCGAATACCTGCAGATCATGCCAGGTATCATCGTCATAGCGCTCCGCGCCCCATTGGGTCCCGGTCTTGCGGAATAACCACTCAACAGGATCGGCACCGAGTCGCTTGCGCGCCTCGGTCACACCACTGCGGGCCAACAAGTGGTCGGTGGCCAGGCCTTGAGCGCAGATGTTCAATCGTCTGGCCACCTCATGAACCGGCTCGTCACGAAACAAGGCCATGCCGAGTACCAACCAGAGCACTTGGTCAGCGGGCAGGCGACGTCGGCGAATGGTCGCCTGACTGGAAAGATCCAGCGCAGACGCTACCCACTCGATGGGAATGTTTTGGGTGAAGGTGCTCAGGTCGCAGAAGTTGAAAAGGTCGCCGAGGTCGAGCAGATCTTGTTGAACAGACATAAAAAATCCGATGCCAGAGGTCTGGCATCGGATTTTCGGATAAGCCCGGCTTGGACTCAAATACTTAAGTGAACAGCATTACGGCCAATGGACCGGGGCTTTTGCGTTTCAGGCGTTACGGTTTATTAAGCCGAACGCACCGCACCTTGCGACACATTGGTCGGTTGCAGCTTGAAAACGTAGAACAATACCGTCAGCAATACCAGGAACGCCGGGCCGACATACAGCGCCACACGGGTGTCCGGGAAGTACGCCATCAGGCCGACCACCAGCACCAGGAACGCCAGCGCCAGGTACGAGCTGACCGGGTACAGCCACATCTTGTATTTCAGACCGGCACGTTCGCTGGCACTCAGGCCTTTGCGGAACTTGAGCTGGGCCAGCAGGATCATCACCCAGGTCCAGATCGCGCCGAAGGTGGCAATCGCCGTCACCCAAACGAAGACTTTCTCAGGCACCAAATAGTTGAGCAACACGCCCAACAACAACGCACCGATCGACAGCAGCAGCGCACGACGCGGTACGCCGTTGTTCGAGGTCTTGGCGAATCCGGCCGGGGCCTGGCCATTCTGCGCCAGGCTGTAGAGCATGCGCCCGGTGCTGAAAATGCCGCCGTTGCAGGACGACAGCGCCGCGGTGATCACCACGAAGTTGATGATGCCGGCCGCGGTCTTGATGCCCAGGCGTTCGAACGTCATCACGAACGGACTGCCCTGAGTGCCAATCTCATTCCACGGGTAGATCGACAGGATCACAAACAACGCGCCGACGTAGAACAGCAGGATCCGCCAGAACACCGAGCCGATCGCATTAGGAATGGTCTTCTGCGGGTTCTTCGCTTCACCGGCAGTCAGGCCGATCATCTCGACGCCGAGGTAGGCGAACATCACCATTTGCAGGGACATCAACACGCCTTGGACGCCGTTGGGCATGAAGCCGCCGTGAGCCCAGAGATTGGAAATCCCCAGCGCTACGCCGTCGTTGCCGAAGCCGAACGCGATTACGCCGATGCCACCGATCACCATCGCGATGATGGTGACGATCTTGATCAGGGCGAACCAGAACTCGAATTCACCGAAGGCTTTGACTGCGATCAGGTTGATCGAACCCATGCTGATCAACGCCGCGAGTGCCCAGATCCAGCGCGGCACATCGGGGAACCAGACGCCCATGTACACCGCCACGGCGGTGATTTCCGCGACACAGGTCACTAGCCACAGGAACCAGTAATTCCAGCCAGTCAGGAAGCCCGCCAACGGGCCGAGGTAGTCTTGGGCGTAGCGGCTGAAGGAGCCGGCGACCGGGTTGTGCACGGCCATCTCGCCGAGGGCGCGCATGATCACCAGGATCGCCAGACCGCCAATGATGTAGGACAGCATGATTGCAGGGCCGGCCATTTCGATGGCCTTGGCCGAACCGAGGAACAGGCCGACGCCGATACAGGCACCGAGCGCCATCAAGCGAATATGCCGTTCGCCGAGTTCGCGTTTAAGCGGGCCGCCCTGAGCGGTCTCGCCGTGGGGCAGGTGATTGCCGACTGGCATAGGGGTACAACCTCGTCTTGTTATTGGATATGACCACCGAGTAACAAAGCGCTGACCGGTAAGCCATTGCTTCTGAGAAACCGGGCCTGCTTCGTGAGCAAACCCGCCTTGCAGGACAACACCTGCAAGATCAGCGGGGCGTGCAGTATAAAAAGCTTCGTACAGTGCTTTTCACTCTATAAACCACAACATTCAGCCAGAACTCTCGGGAAAAGCCCGGTTTGCGGAGGGGCATTACCTGGCTTTTGTAGGATTTTTCGCCGACTGAAACGCCGCCGAGTATTGCACAGCATTGGTGCATCGTCATGTCCCTGCTCGGGCGATATTTACTGCCAGATGGCTCTAATCCAAGCTTTTCAGGCGCACTCACCGGTCTTTAGGCAAAAGAGCTGTTGTGGCGAGGGGGCTTGCCCCCGTTCGGCTGCGCAGCAGTCGTAAATCCATTGCACTCGGTACACCTGATACACCGCGATTGCTGGTTTTGGGGCGGCTGCGCCACCCAACGGGGCGATGCGGCGTTCCGACAAGCCCCCTCGCCACAAAAACCCTACAGTTACAAAGACTTTGCCAATTAGTTCGATGAGTCCTGCAAAAGAATCAGAAATTTCACTCAGCAGTCTCAGCGTCGACACAGTTCACTGCCCACTAGCCTGCAATCGTCACTTAATCATCATGCAAGGAAGCAATGGATTGCCTATTCAACCTAAATCTCATCGTTTGCGCTTGGGCCGACATTCCGAAACCGGTCGTGCCTATCTCATCACCGCAGTCATCCATGATCGCCAACCCATTTTCTCTGACTGGCAATTAGGTCGCCTGCTCGTCGCAGAACTGCGACGGGCACACGACGCAGGCCTGGTGGACTCGATAGCCTGGGTGGTTATGCCCGATCACTTTCATTGGCTGATGCAACTGCAAGACGGCAATTTAGGGAATGTCATCGGTGCTACCAAAGCACGATGCGCCCAGGCAGTGAACAAAACGACCGGCCGAAGTGGCTCTTTGTGGCAAACCGGCTATCACGACCGGACCATTCGTGATGGCGAAGAGCTTCTGCCGTTCGCTCGTTACATAGTTGCAAACCCGTTGAGAGCAGGGCTCGTAGATAAGATCGGCGATTACCCGCTCTGGGATGTCTGCTGGTTGTAGCGTCACTCCCCTTCTGTGGCGACCGAACTCCCCGTGGTGAGGAGGTTTTTTGTGGCGAGGGGATTTATCCCCGTTGGGTGGCGCAGCCGCCCCAAACCGATCACCGGTATCCATTCGGTAAAACCGCATTCATCAGACTGGCGGCTGCTGCGCAACCGAACGGGGATAAATCCCCTCGCCACAAAAATCCTCCTCACCACATAAAGCCCACTTGCCACTTAAGCCTCCTCACCACATAAAGCCCACTTGCCACATAAACCTCCTCACCACAAAAGCTCCTTTCCACAGACACTTAACGATGAGAATTCGAGATTTGTATGTTCACAATTTTTTCACCATCGCCAACCACCGACTAAGCTTCAGACAAGTCCGATCAATCTGCGTGAATGGATCAGTCGACTATGGGCGCGTTATGGCAAACCGATACGAGTAAAACTGTGGTTCCGACTGAACGTGTGGATGAAGCGCCTATACCTGAAAAACCCTCTAGCAGTCGTACGACGCATGGTTGGGGGGCGTTTTGGTTGTTGCTTGTGATAATCCTGATTGTCCTGGGGCTCGCCGCCGCCAAGGAGATGCGCACCTCGAAGTTTCAATCCCGTGAGGCGAGCAAATTCGCCGCTTCCTTGAGTTACGAAATGAAACCCGGCCCCAGCGACGCCATTCGCTATCCAGGCGCAGGCCCTTTCGATTTGCGTCTGGGCTACAGCTCCATGGGTGAATTCCTGCCGCGTTTGATCAAGCGTGACTACGTCATTGCGTCACAAACCCGTTTTTCCCAAAAGCTGATGGACTACACCGACAACGGCTTTTTCGTGCCCTACGCGGAGAAAATACAGGCGGGATTGTCGATTACCGATTGCCGTGCGGCACCGCTGTACCAGTACAAATACCCACAACAACTCTATTCAAGCTTCGACGCGATCCCGCCGGTGGTGGTCAGCAGCCTGCTGTTTATTGAAAACCGCTTTTTGCTCGATCCTCGTCAGCCCTTGGCCAACCCCGCCGTGGACTGGCCGCGGTTCGGCATGGCAGTTTGGTCGCAAGTTGCCAAGCTGATACACCTGCCGGGCCAGTCGGCGGGCGGCAGTACACTGGCGACGCAACTTGAAAAGTATCGGCACTCGCCCGATGGCCTGACGGTGTCGGGCGCGGAAAAGATCCGGCAGATGATTTCCGCCACAGTGCGTGCTTATCAAGCGGGCCCGGAAACCTTGCAGGCCCGGCAAAATGTGGTTCGCGATTACCTCAACAGCGTGCCGCTGTCGGCGGTACCGGGCCACGGTGAAGTGCATGGCATGGCCGAAGGGTTGCGCGTCTGGTACGGCGCCGATTTCAACAAAGCCAACGAACGGCTGGCCAGCACCGAAACGGATCCCAAGAGCATGGCCGAAAAAGGCCTGGCCCTGCGTGAAATGCTCTCGCTGATGATCGCCCAGCGCCGCCCTTCCCACTACCTGACCAAGGGCCATGATGAACTGGCCGACCTCACCGACAGCCACATCCGCCTGCTGGCGGCGAATGGTGTGATCGATGCGCCTTTCGCAGCGGCAGCCCTCGCCAGCAAAGTGACCTACCGCGACTGGCAAACCCAGCCGACCATTCAGCCAATCGAAACCAACAAAGGCATCAGCGTGGCGCGCAGCCGCCTGGGCGGGCTGCTCAATCGTCCCCTGTACGATCTCGACCGCCTCGACCTCTCCGCCACCAGCACCCTGCAAGGCGTCTTGCAAACCCAGACCACCGAGTACCTCAAGCACCTGGCCGACCCGGCGTTTGCGACGCAAATAGGTCTGATGGGCGAACGCTTGCTCACCCCCACCAGCACCACCCAGGTACGCTACAGCTTCACGTTATTCGAGCAGACACCAGACGGCGCGCGCGTGCGAGTGCAGACCGACAGCACCGACCAGCCATTCGACATCAACGAAGGCAGCAAGCTGGAACTGGGCTCCACCGCGAAAATGCGCGTGCTTACCACCTACCTGCAAATCATGGCCGAGCTGCACGATAAGTACGCCGAAATGACCGTTCCGGAATTGAAGAAAGTCGACGTCCCGGATCAGGATCGCCTGAGCCGCTGGGCCGTCGATTACCTGATTCAGAACAAGGACCGCAATCTGTCAGCCATGCTGGGCGCCGCGCTGGACCGTAAATATTCCGCCAGCCCCGGCGAAGCCTTTTTCACCGGTGGCGGGCTGCACACCTTCGTCAACTTCCGCAAGGAAGACAACGGCCGCATTCCGACCTTGCGCGATGCGCTGCGCGAATCGATCAACCTGCCGTTCATTCGGCTGATGCGTGACCTGGTGCGCTACACCACGTATTCCGGCCCAAACAACAGCGCCGAATTGCTCAAGGACGATCGTGACCCGCGGCGTCAGGAATACCTGGCCAGTTTCGCCGATCGCGAAGGCACCTCTTTCCTGCTCAAGTTCTGGAAGAAATACAAAAACAAGGACACCCAGGCGCGGCTCGATACCTTCCTCGACAGCATGCGCCCGACCCCGATCCGCATGGCGGCGGTGCACCGTTATCTGTTGCCACAGGCCAGCCAGGAAAGCTTCAACACCTTCGTACGCTCGCACCTCAAAGGCGCCAAGCTCACTGAAAAACTCACGGACGAACGCCTGCAACGGCTCTACGACAATTACAGCCCCGGCGCCTACGACCTGCCGGATCAGGGCTTCATTGCCAAGGTTCACCCGCTGGACCTGTGGCTGATGGGCTACCTGCTGAATAACCCGGATGCGAAATGGAGCCAGATTGTCAAAGCCAGCCATTTCGAGCGTCAGGAAGTCTACAGCTGGCTGTTCAAAAGTCGTCACAAGGGCGCCCGCGACAGCCGTATCCGCACCATGCTGGAGATCGAAGCCTTCCTCGACATTCATCAGCGCTGGCAGAAAGTCGGTTACCCGTTCGATCACCTGGTGCCGTCGCTGGCCACTGCCATCGGCAGCTCCGGCGACCGTCCTGCGGCGCTGGGCGAGTTGATCGGCACCATCCTCAACGACGGTGTGCGCATGCCGACATTGCGCATCGACACCCTGCACTTCGCGGCCAATACGCCTTACGAAACCAAACTGATCAATGACCCGGACGCCGGCAAACGGGTGATGCCGTCCGAAGTGGCCACGGCCATGCGCGAGGCCTTGTCGCAAGTGGTGGACGCCGGTACGGCCAAACGTGTTTCCGGCAGTTTCATCACCCCAGATGGCAAACCATTGGCCATGGGCGGCAAGACCGGGACCGGGGATAACCGCATCGAAGCCATTGGTTCCGGCGGGCGGATCCTGAGTTCGAAGTCGATCAACCGCACGGCCACCTTCGTGTTTTTCATCGGTGACAACCACTTCGGAACGCTGACCGCATTCGTACCGGGGCGCACCGCCGAAGCCTTCAAGTTCACCTCGGCGCTGCCCGTGCAGGTACTCAAGGGCATGGCACCGATTCTCACGCCGTATCTGCAACCGGGTACGCATACGCAATGCCTGCCGGTGGAGGTAGCGCGACGCTGATAAACAATGGCGGTAATTAGTTGTTTTCGGCATTGAAAATTCCAATGCTTTACGAGGACGAACACTTGTTAAGCAGCTGTAATTGAGACTTTTACTTTGAGCCTCGGGCGTTAGGCTGGTCACTCCACTTAACGCTCAAGGTTTATTAAAAGCATGACTGACTTACACGGACGTATATCAGCGCTACCGGCACCCGGGGCCGACAACAGTAAAGGTCGCCACTACGGGTTCATCAACAGCCGAATCAACCCAACGTTCAAAGGCGCTTCACTGCAACGGATTCGGGAACTGAGCCTCACACAAACGGCTTCAGGGCATTGGGTACAAACCACCAAAGATTTCGATCACACGCCGTTACAAGACGCCAACCTTGAACTCTGGTCCGCTCAAAACACAGTCGACCGTGTATTGGATAAGGTACAAGGCGTCTATGAGTTTGCCGAACCGTTACTGACCGACGCGTTGCTGAAGCAGTACGGTGTCAACGTCGATGTCACGACAACTTGTTTGTTTCTCTATCTACCGAAAAAACTGCCTTGGTATGCCAGCGACCTGGGCGGTGTCGTTACGCGAACCGTTTCACTGCTGGACGCCGCCCTGCACAACTTCGCGAGCCATGAAACCTGCGAGGCAGACTCGAACTTCATCAGCCAGCCCGATGCACGCGGGCACTTCGATATCCTGCCGATCAAACGCAAAATGTCCATCGCCCAGTTCCAGACCCTGTGTCGCGATCTGGACATTGGCGCGCGCTACACGAAATACCTCGAAGAACAGTTGCTGCCCAGCGACGGCCTCGCCCAGGGTTACTTGAAACTCAAAATCGTCGAGAGCGAGAAAGCCGCATTCAAAGCGGCCGCTCAACTGGCCGTTCTGACGGGCGACATCGACGCCGATGCCAGTGACATGATCCTGAAAATGCTCGATGGCCAGCGCAACCTCACCCGCAAAGGCCGGGTAATGCAATTTGCCGAGTTGTCCATCCTCGACAGCCTGCTGACCGGCATCGTGTTGATCACGCCGAGGCCGGAACAACGCATCCGTGACGTGACACCGGTGATTGTTTACGTCCCGCAAGACCCCGAGCACCCACTGAAAGAGTACCCCTCGACCGTCGCCTTCATGGATGAACTGACGCGACAACTGCGCGACAACGACATCGTGTCCTCCACCGGCATGACCTACCAGCAATACTTCAGCCGGTTCGTCGATCAATCAGACCGAGGGCATTTTTTCGGCGGGCTGCAACAACGCCTGTTCGAAGTGAAATGGCATCAGAAAGAACCATTGGATCAAGGTCCGAGCTGGCGGGAAGTAGCGGTCACCGACCCCTATCTGCATTTCAAAGCCACACCGATCCCCGGCGAACTCTGGGAGTACCTCTTCCAGCAAAAGCTCAACAAGGTCCTCAACGACGCCCGGCACATTGCGGTGTCCACCGCCGATGCCGATACCAATGCCCGATGGGCCTGGTGGGAAAACTTCAAGAAAATCGTCTCGGACATCTTCAACATCGCCCTGATGGTCGTCACGCCGTTCGTGCCGGGGCTGGGCGAATTGATGATGGTCTACTCCGTGTATCAGATGACCAGCGACGTGATCGAAGGCATCGTCGACCTGACCCTGGGACTGCGAACCGAAGCCGGCGAACATATTGCCGGAGCGGTTACAGACTTTCTTTCGCTGGTGGCGTTCGCCGCCGGTGCGAAGATCGGTGAGCTTGCACGCCTGAAACTGTCGCCGCTGATCGAAGGCATGAAACCGGTGACACTGCCCAATGGCGAACCACGGCTGTGGAACCCCGACCTCACACCTTACGAGCTACCCGATGTGAAGCTACCGGCTGATTCCAGCCCTGACGCGCAGGGGCTTCACGCCCACGAAGGCCAGGACATTCTGCCGCTGGATGACAAGCACTACGCCGTGCAAAAGGACCCGCAAACCGGCAACTACCGCATCAAACACCCCCATCGCGACACTGCCTATTTACCCGAGTTGAAACACAACGGCCGCGGCGCCTGGACCCACGAAGCAGAAAACCCGCGAGCATGGGATCGCCCGACATTGATGCGGCGTCTGGGCCACTCCGTTGACGGCTTCAGCGACGCAGAACTCGAGGACATTCGTATCGCCAGCGGCACCGACGACGCTGCGCTGCGCCGGATGTACGTCGACAACACGGCCCCGCCACCGTTACTGGACGACAGCCTCACACGCTTGAAAATCCAGCGTCAGACCCGCCAGGCCATAGAAAAGATTCGATCAGGTCAGCCTCTGGATCCGTCTTCCTACTGGTTTGAACCGCTGGCGACTTACCTGGACGGCTGGCCTGCGGAAAAGGCCCTGAGGGTCTACGAAAACGTCGACAGGACCGGCCGGTTCCGCCAGTACGGCAATCCCGATGCGAGCGATGAGCAGACGCTGTCCACCAGTTTGTCCAACCTCATGAGCGAGCAATTTGCGCCCAGCCTTGTCGACTTTCTCAGCGAAGAAGAGCTGCAAACCCTGCTCGGTCGTTCAACCGCCAACAGTGAACGGGTGCAAGCGTTACGTAATCGACTGGCGGATGAAGCCAGTCGACTGGACGCTGACATCGTCAATCAGCTTTACCACGGCGCAGAAGCGTCCGACGATCCGCAGATCCGACTCATCCGCCAGACATTTCCCGAACTGCCCACCCGTGCGGCAGAGACGTTGCTCAACAGTGCAGACGCGGCCGACCTCCAGCGCATGAACCAGGAACAGCGTCTACCGCTGAGCATCAAGAGCCGCGCGCGTGAAGCTGCTTTCGAAGCCCGGACGAACCATGCCTATGAAGGTTTTCACGACGGCGCGCAGTGGGTGGCGGAAACCGAGAGTCTGGTGCTGAACGCGCTGAGGATTCATACCGACGCGTTCGCTGATTTACGTATCGAGGTTCGCGAAGGCAGCGATGCCGGCCCCCTGCGCAGCAGCGTGGGTATGCAGGACGCGTCGACGGTTCGGGTGCTGGTCAAGGATGAGGGGGACCTGTTTGAAGTCTGGGACGCCGACAACCACAAACTGCACGAAGCCGCTGATTTTTACGAAGCCGTCCTCAACGCCTTGCCGAAAAACAAGCGAGCCCAACTCGGTTATCGGCCGGGCCAGGGTGAATTTTTCAAGCAATGGGTGATGGCAAAGACCGAGACACCTGCCCAGCGCCGCACCGCACTCGCTGCACCGCCGATCCGCTCGATGGCGGACCATGAAGACATGATGCTGTTGCGCGGTCCCGGCTTCTCGACCACCGCCGCCACGCTCACCGAACGGGTGCAGGATATATACCCCCACTTCAACGAACGAGAGGTCAATACCTTCGTTCGATCCCTGGGTTCGCCAGAGCAAGGGCGCCAAACATTGACGAGGCTGGATCGAGAGCTCGATGACCTGCGCGTGATTCTCCACCGGTGGCAAAAACAGCGACCTGATACGTGGGGGCCTGATCGACAAGGGTTCGTGAACGGTGGCGGGCTGCATCTTGCCGAACGACTCATCGATTGTTTCAAACGAAAGTCCACTGTATTTGGTGAACGCAGTATCACGGCCGACGGCGGTTATGCACTGGACCTGTCCGTAGAGTTCGATGTGCCCGATCTCGAACGCTGGTGGAAGGAACTGCCGGATATCAAGCACTACCTCGATCAGATCAGCACCTTGAATCTGGACCGCACGAACTTTTCCGAAACCGCCTCCGGCCTGTTGAGCGACTTCCCTCATCTTCGGCAACTGAGCGCCCGCAGTTGCGGGTTGACGCGACTCCCCGACACCATCGGCAAGATGCACTACTTGCGAACCTTGCGGCTGATGAACAACGAAATCACGTTGACGCCGTCGGCGGTCGAGCAACTGCGAAACCTGACCCATATGGAAACACTCAGGCTTGATGACAACACGAAATTGGGTTTGCTCCCGAACGTCGGACGGATGCCCAAACTGAGAATCCTGAGTTTGAGCAACACCGGAGCAACCCGCTGGCCCGACGGCCTTCTCGGCCCCTCCAGCAAGCGTCGCCCGCGGGGCTTCTTTCTGGATTTGCAGGAGAACCCCATCAGCGTGATTCCGACCGTCGTGCCCGGCTCGGAGGATGCCTTCCTTGTGGCGCGAACCCGCTTGTATGAAAAGCATCTCTCGGACGCAAACCAGGTCATTTTCAAGGCCTATCGACGGTCAGTCGGCATCGCTACCAAACAGGTCTACGCCAACGCCGCAACCGACGCGATGAACCTGTGGCCAACGAAGGACGACTCTGTCTGGTGGAGTGCCGAAGTCTCAGGGCTGGGTACTTTCCGGGAGGAAGCCTGGCACGATTTGATGACCGAGCCTGGCTCTGAAGATTTTTTTGCCTTG
This sequence comes from Pseudomonas sp. RT6P73, assembly GCF_054897715.1. Lineage (NCBI taxonomy): Bacteria > Pseudomonadati > Pseudomonadota > Gammaproteobacteria > Pseudomonadales > Pseudomonadaceae > Pseudomonas > Pseudomonas sp. RT6P73. Next base: position 4,596,090 of record NZ_JBUBUV010000002.1, read on the forward strand.
ATCCAGAAACAGACACGTTCGGCCGATTACCTGGCCGGTGGTGATTTGCGTCAACAGCTCAGCAGCCGGGTGTGGCGCATGGTCGAAGCGATCGATCTGGACACCGAGTTGCGCAAGGAACTGTTCGAAATGGCCAAGGCGCCCACCACCTGCGCCGATGCCGGGGCTCAGGTGTTCAACCACATGGGCATCAAGGTGCTCGCCTCCGAAGCCTATGCCTTATCGACGTCCAACGCCGTCCTTGAAAGCAAATTGGTGAACCTGGCAAAAGGTGCCGCTCGCCTCGCACGCGTCGATGCCATTGCCCGGGCCGATTTCGGCAGCCGTGCGGGCAATCCCGATGAGGTGGAAGTGTACCTCGCTTACGAAACCGGCCTGGCTCAACGCCTCGGCTTGCCGTGGCAATCGGAGTCGATGCTGTTTCGCCCTCTGGCCAATGTGAGCGCCAATACCCTCGACACCGCCTTCGATACGGTAATGTCGATGGAGGACGGCGACGGGCTGGTCAACGACATGATCGAACAACCGTTCTGGCAGAAATACTTGCGCGACACCTACCCGAACGAGTTCAGTCGCAATACCCGGCTGTACGAAACCAAGAGTGACTTGCTGGATGAATTGCGCGAAACACAACAGGCCTGGGCCAGCTCCAAGGGCCAGCTAATTGCGCAGCGCCGAGCCCTCAAGCAGCGTCTGCTGGACCTCGCCCGGCGACTGGATGTCGATGAGAGCGTGGTGCTGACGGATCAAGACATGCCCGATGAGGTCTACGGCCGATTGCTTCACGACATGGGCTACGAAGAAAAAGAGTTGAGCAGAAAGCTGACCCGCGCAGCGCTGCAAAAAGACGCACAGCAGTAAAACGGCAACCCCTGATGCATCGGGTGATGCATCAGGGTTCAAGCCTTAACCCACTTCAGAATCCCAGACCACCGTTACATTACCCGAGTAGGACCTGGCGACACCGGGCTTGAGCATTTCACCGACCTCGTCCCGGGCAATCTCGAAATGCAACGTTCCGGGTTGGCGATCGACATAAAAGCGCGGCTGGAACAACTCGGTACCACTGCCATCGCGCAGCAACGGCCGGCGGCTGACCGGTTGGGACGCTGCATCCACCAGGCCATTGGGCAGGGTCAGGCTGACGTCGAGCGGCACGACATGACCAGAAACCGGGTCGCGCACCGAGCAGCGGTTGCCATCCAGGCTGTACTGGCAGTCCAGACTCATCTTGAAGCGACTCGACGAAGACACATTGAATGTCTGATCACGAAACAGCCGTGTCGGCTTGCGCCCCTGCGTCAGCCAGGCTTGCCAACCGCCCTGCGGGACCAGTTCGACGCGATTGCCGCCCGGCGGAATCTCGACCTTGAGGGTGTGCCGAACATCCAGAGAGAAGTTGAGGGTCAGTTGGTTGTCATTGGGAATCATGACATCGCCCATGTCGAAGTCCTGATGCGGACCGACCGTGTAAGACATGGTGCCGGTGTACTTGCCCGACTTCATGTTCAGGGGGTCAGGCGTTCGCAGTTCATAGGCAAAAACGAAGTACAGGTAGCGAAAAGAAAGCGGGATATCGAACCTTGCCTTTTTGCTGCACACCCCCGCCCCGTTGGGGACTCTCCAGAAACTGTTGTAACCAGAGGACCCCGCCGAGTACCAGCCGACACCTGCACAGGGTGGTGGAGCATTTCTCCATCCACCCCCTACCCACAGGTCGTCCCACCATCCTCCCCCGGTCAACTCATTGACGGGACGGGGGGTTGCGGCTTCGTGCCCGATCCCGCCGATGCGTATGGAAAGGACTTGTGTATCACCCGACTCATGGGTAACCACCACTTCCTTCCACGCAGAGGGAACACGGGCCATTCCTCCTTGCCGCGGGTCCGCATGGTTGGCCAGGATTGGCGCGTTCGCCGTGAACGAAATCGGCGCGACAAGACTGAACAGGTTATAGGGCGCACAGGCTTGCGGTATCTGCCGACAAAATCCCTCGGACGGCGTCATGTTGACGAATACGTTTTTATTCGGCTTCGAAGAGTCTGGCTCGAACACCGCTTCGATCTCCATAACGGCTGCCTGCAGGGGCAATGCAAGCGCAGCGCATGCAAGGCTGCTCAATAGTCGAACTGATATTCCACGTAAAAAACGCATTGTCATTCCTTCAAAGTCCATATTGATACTCAGACTTCCTGAACGGGTCATCCAGGCGCTGGCTAAACCTCTGAATCCCAGATAACAGTGACAAGGCCTGAGTAGGTACTGGCGACATTCGGCTTGAGCATTTCGCCGACCTGATCCTGTGCAATCTCGAAGTGCAACGTTGCAGGTTTGCGATCGACATAAAGGTGTGGCTGGAAGATCTCGGCGCCGCTGTTACCGCGCCGTAGCAGCCGGCGATTGACCGGCTGAGCGGCGACATCCACCAGGCCATTGGGCAAGGTAACGCTGACGTTTATCGGAACGGTGTGGCGGGAAACGGGGTCAAGCAAAGCGCAGGTATCCGCATCGAAGCCGTACTGGCACGCCAGATTCATCTTGAACCGACTCGACGAAGAGATAGTGAACGTCTGATCCCGGAACAGCCGCGTCGGCTTGCGCCCCCGGGTCAGCCAAGCCTGCCAGCCACCCTGCGGGACCAGTTCGACGCGATTGCCACCGGGTGGGACTTCGACCTTGAGCGTGTGTTGCACTTCAAGAGTGAAATTGAGCGTCAGTGTCGAATCGTTTGGCAGCATGACATCGCCCATGTCGAAATCGCCGTTTGGTCCCACGCTGTAGGTCAGGCTTCCCAAGTAGCGGCCCGAAGACATACCCAACGGGTTGGGTGTGACCAGTTCATAAGCGAAATCCAGATAGTCGTAGCGCAACCAGGGCACGTCGAACTGTGCCTGCTTCGAACAACTCCCCTGTGTCGGTGTTTTCCAAAAAAAACCGTAAGTCGTGGTACTGAAATGCCCTACACCGCTGTACAGGCAGGGAGCAGGTGCATTCACCCAACTGGCGCCCCACAATTGATTGTGGGCGAATCGATAGTCGCTCCCGCCGCCCACAAGACTGAGAACGTCCTCTGTGCGATACCTGGACCCCACACCTGCAATCCGAACACTAACCGTCTCGGGTTCACCCGTCGTGGCATGGACCACGGACAATGCCCGCCACTGAGCAGGCACCTGGATAGTCGCGCCCTGGCGAGGCGATTCATGACGCGCTTGAATCGGCGCATTGGAGTTGAACTGAATAGGCACGCGCAGGCTGAACATTTCGTTGTCGCTGCACTGGGCAGGATAATTCGCGCAATAACCACTGGGAGGCGTGTCATTCTTGAATCTGTTCTGCTGAGGGTTTGCGGAATCCGGTCTGAACGACGCCAGAATCGATACTTCTTCCGCCCAAGCCGGGGTGCCTGTCATCCCCAGTAAACATCCCGCAGCGACGCACACATGCATCATTGGACGAAGAACCCGCAAAAGAATCATTTTTCCTCCTGAAACCGTTGAGATCTGCGCTCGATGTCCGGTCCACTTAGCATCACGCGCCCGGCATCACCGCGTTGAAAACCATGTTGACGCTGCCAAAATAATTGCCGGGCTTATAAACCCCATCGGCAGGTGGCACCGGCACGATTTGCAGTAAAACCCGCTTGCCCTGCGCCGCTTCACTCAACGAAACCACCTCGCTGCTTTCCCCCTCGCTCAACAGCTTGTCGTTGAACAGGACACGCAAACCAATGTCATGGGCGTCGGTCCCGTTGGACAAATAGGGCCTGCCCTCAAGCCGGGCTTCGATGGAACCGGCTTCATTTTTCACATCGAAATACTTGCGCAAGCCGCCCAAGGTCGAGGTCGCCAGATTCCACGGCAATTGCTGTTCGCGGTGAATCCAGTCGGGGTCTGCGGGAATGACATAGAACGCCTGGCTCGGAATCGTCACGAACACTTCGAAATGCTGCACTTCGCGGGCGGCAAACGCCGAATGGCAAGCCACTGCCGCCACCATCAGAACCGTCAGTTTTCTGAACATGTTCATCAGCCCTTCACATCGAGTTTCTTGCTGCTCTCGCCTTCAACCAGCGTGAAGCGGTACTCGCGGCCGGCCTGTTTCTCGAACTCGAAACTGCGCCCGGCCAGGATGTGGTGCTTGGTGGTTGGCTGGCACTCCTGCTCGTTCTTGACCGAACAATCCTTGAACTCATCAATCACCACCACGGTGTTGCCGTTGTTGCGGATCCGGTAACGGGCCGCGTCATTCTCGATCACGCTGGCGTAACGCGTGTCCTTGGGTCGGACGAAAAACACCGCGCCATAACCGGCCAGCACCGTGACCCCGGCGGACAGGGTTTTCTTGTATTCCTCACGTTCCTCGCCGGAGACCGCGAATTCGTCTTCTTTTTCAGGCACCACCGGCACGAATCGCACACGGAAATAGCGCTCTTTATCGCGTTCGCCCATGTACAGCAATCGCGTGCCTTGCATGCCACTGGCGGGCACGATCAGCCGCGCCGGGCTGGCCATCAAGCCGTCCCGGGCGGTGCCGTCGGCACTGGATTTGAGCGGCACTTCCCGGGATTTGCCCTCGGCGTCGTAGAGGATCTCAAGGATGTTGACCTTCACGAATGCCGTGCTGTCGCCGCCATTGAAGACGCGTTTCAAAAACGTACTTTTGTCACCGTCCAGGTAGTCGTAAACCGTGCCGATATTGATGCTCGGCCCGGCGTGCGCCGTCTGGGTGAACAAACAAAAACCAATCAGTGCCAACCGACGTTTCATCGTCATTTACCTCGTAAAAAAATGCGTTGTGCCGGGCATCAGCCTGCCGTCGGCGTCTCAAGCGTCAGGTCCGCCAATGTGTCAGGCGTGCAACGCAGATCGCCGATCATCAGCACATTGTTTTCCGTGCGACCGCTGCTCGTATCGAGTCGGAACTGGCACAGCAATTGGTTGCCGTGGCGCACTTCCAGGGTCGGTGAACCGGCGTTCATTTCCATGGAGAAGAAGCCGTCCACCTCACTCACCCCGCGACTGGCGTGGTTGATGATGTGGTGGCCCTTGAGCGGATTGCCTTGAGGGTCGATCAGGCGGCCGAGTACGGTGAGGGTTCGCATCACACGAATCTGCCGATAATCCACGCCGCCCTTGTTCAGGTGGTAGCTGGAACGGGCCGGCTGGATGGTCGCGGCCGGCACGTCATTGCCTTCGAAATCGAAACTGACGGAGCTGCTTTTGTAAGCTGTGATCGGCACGAAATTGCGCCCGGGTTTGAGGACCGCGCTGCCGCCGCTCAAATCGTCGGCGCGCAATGTGATGTCGTCGATGTCCGATTCGACATCGATGATCATGCCCGCACCGTTGCGGTGGTATTGGCTGGTCATGATCATTTTTTGCCCGCCGACCGCCACGGTGCTATCGAGGTTCAGGCCGCCGGTGATGTCGTTGTTGTAGGACGAGCGCTGGATAAAGCCGTCGCCGTTGACCACGTCCGATTGCATCGTCGCCAGCGCGTTCAAACCGATGCCATAGGTGTCGGTGATGGCCGTGGCGGAAACGCTTTGCAGCAGGTGATCCTGCAAGCTTTTGCGGTAGGTGATCGAGGCATTGTTATCGCGCCCGCCGTCGCGATCGGTACGGGTGCCGATGCTGCCGGAGAGTTGTTCTCCCGGACCACCCAGCGCGATGTTCACGCTCAAATCAAGGCCACGATTTCGATCATCTCCGGAGCTGAAACTGCCCGGCCTGTCGAACAGCGACAGGCGCCAATTGGCGTCGCTGCCGAACAGTTGCGTACGTTGGGTCCAGCCCAGATCGACGCCGACGCCTTCGGTGTTGCCTTCGCTGTGGGACACCCGGGCATTGACCGAGCTTTTGCTGGTGAGTCGATGATTCACCGACAACGACGAGTTGCTGGTCTGGCCGATAAACACGTTGCGCTGCCGCACTCGCGTGCCATCGGGCAGTGTGTCGTAAAGTCGCGTAGTGTCGAGCCAGCTGCGGTTATGGCTGGCGACGATGCTGCCGCTGCCGTAGGAATAAAGACCCTGCACATCGAGGCCGGTGCCGTAGTCCTGGGTTTTGTAGACGTTGGCATAGACGCTGGCGTTGTTGACGATGGCCCAGTCGACCGACGTGCCGTATTGCAGGGTGTCTTTCACCTGTCGACCCGACAGGCCGAGGATCACCCGCGGGTGCAACAGGAAGTTGAAGGCGGCGCCGGCGGTCATGTCGCCATCGGCCTGCTCATCCCAGTTGCTGAGCACTTTCGATTCACGCCCGGCGAACAGGTTGTAGCGCCAGCGCTCGTCATGATTGCGCCAGTTGTTGGGCTTGTAGACCAGCTCCTGAGTGCTGGAGGTGATCTGGCCGTCTTCGATCAGGCGCACTTCCACTTCATAGATGCCACCGGGCAACGGCCGCGTATCGAGGGTTTGCAAACCGGCCGGCATCGCCTGGGTATTGATCAGCAAACCATCTCGATAGATTTCCACCGAGCCCTGGCGATTGGCCGTGACGTAGATCGGGTAGACCGCCGGTTTCGGGTTGTTGATGGCCAGGCTGTCGGAGCTGCCGTACATGACGCCCACCGCAGTGTCGGGGCTGGCACCAAAGGAGCGCGGCTGACGGGTCAGGCCTTCCGAGGTGGGTGTGAATAAGCCCAGGCGTAGAAAGGTGCCTTCCAGTTCGCGCTGGGTGAAGAGTTCTTGCACGGCGTGATAGGTCTGGTTGTCCACACCGCCCAAGCGGGACAGCTGCACATTGACGGCCTGGGTCCAATTGCCCAGGCTGCTGCTGGCTTCCAGGCCGTAACGACCACCGAGGTCCTGGTTCTGGCCGCCATTGAGGTTCAGCTGGTTGCGCACGATCAACCCGGTGCTGCCACCTTCGGGCTGGTTGTAATAGAGCTGCACCTGATCATCGCGTTCGGCGTTTTCCGTAAGGATCGTCACCAGCGAGTTTTCAAGACTGTAGTGTACGGCCAGCAGTTCTTCGGGGCAGTTGGCCTGGCAGGCGCCCAGCACCACGCCTTGTTTCAGATAATTGGCCCAGATGTCGCGCTCACTGGGCTTGATCGTGCTGTCGCTGACATCGGAGAAGTCAACGAGGGTGATGCGATCGTCGCGGGTCAGCACGACCATCGCCTCACCGAGAAACTGTTGATCAAGTTCCACGCGCACCGCCAGTGGCACATCAAAGAAGTGCTCTTCGAACTCGCTCGGCAAACCCTTGGCCTGCGCAAGCAAACTTCGAGGCGTAGTACCGTTGTCCATTGGCGCGGCCAGGGCAGTTGCACACAAACATAGGGCAAGCGCCGTCGCGATGGGAGTCATCGGGAACATGAAAGAAATACTCTATGGATAAAGACGGTGGAACCCGATCGACAGGGAGGCGGCCCTGACGATCGGTGAACGTCAGCAAGCAAGAGAGAACTTACTTACAGAACGCGCTTTGGTTTAGATGCGCGGAATGGCATCAAACATAACGACCGGATTGGCAGTGTAGGTTCCCACCTGATTGTTGCCCGGTTTAGCGGCCGTAATGACCAGGTCTGCGCGCATGCCACCGTTGGACTCCACGTCACCGACCACTTCCTGAGAATCGGCAGTCAATTCCGTGCCGTTGAAGGTGTAGGTCAGAGGAATGTTCAAGGTGGCATTACCGTTGAACAGTGGCGTAGGACCGCCTACGACGTAAGCGCCCACCGAGCCATTGGTGTGTTGAATATCAAAGGTGCCACGGACCTCCGACAAGGTGCCGGAACCGACGACATACTGCATTCTTTCGTCTTTACCGAAGTCTTTGTCTACAGGTTGAGCATGGAAAACCCGGCTCGGAATTTCAGCGGTAATGTTGATGGAGGTGCGCGATTCTTCCGCAGCGAACGCCATCGAAGCGCTCAGGGCCAGGAGGGTCATCGGAACGGCGATTGCAAACTTCTTGAACATTATTGAGTACCTGTCTTTTTCAAAGGATTGGGCCGAGGAAAGTTTGAACAAGCTATCGCCATTCACTCCTGTGCTGGCGATTTCGCTTAACTTTCGACGCCGGAGAATGATCGTCCAATCCTTTGAGAAAGTAAGTACGTAACTTCCGAAGAACATGTAGTAACAACGGCTTTCGAAGTGCAGGAAAAAAGTGGGCAAAACAATAATTTTATTGTTTTACCCTCAGAGAAATACTACACACAGTTTTACCTGAAAAAGCACACAGACCAGAACTAATTAAACTTCCGTAAGACTCGGACTACTTATCTCATGACAATGTACTAAATATCAATCGACGAACTTCTATAATTAGTTCAATTACTCTAAAAGAGCAACCGGTGCATTCTTCCTCGTCGCTCATTGCGCCTGACACCCAAGCGGTGACCGAGGCGGACATGATTTCCGACCGTTGGTCCAGAACGCTTGCGCAAGCCTAAAGATATATCTTAAGTTGTATCTAAACACGACGAGAGAAGACTCAAATGAGAGACCATCATTCCCATCGAGAGCACAACGACAGCCGCGACGGCTTCGAAAAACGCCCTGGTCCTGGCCGTGAGCGCGGCGGGCGCGGACCCCGGGTGTTCGCCCCCGGCGACTTGAAATTGCTGCTGTTGGCCTTGATCGCCGAGCAGCCCTGCCACGGCTATGACCTGATCCGCCAGATCGAAAGCATGTTCGACGGCGCCTACAGCCCCAGCCCCGGCGTGATCTACCCGACCCTGACCTTTCTCGAAGAAAGCGAAATGATTCTGGGCGACGCCGAGGGCGGTAAAAAACGCTACAGCATCACCGACGCAGGACGTCTGTCGTTGACCGATCAGGCGATTGCGCTGGACGGCGTGCGGATGCGCATCGAGGTCAGCAAGCGCTCATTGCGCGGCCATGATCGTCCGGCCGAGATCCACGAGGCGGTGCACAACTTGCGTCACGCCTTGCAAATGCACCACGGCCGCTGGAGCCCGGAAGAAATCCTGCGGGTTCGCGACCTGCTCAACAACACCGCCAAAGCCATCGTCGATGGCCCTGCCGTTCAACCCGTCCAGGAGAAAGCCGAATGACTGAAGTGATCGTGCAATCCATCCACCGTGTCATGCATGAGATCAAACGCCGTCGTCTGGAAGTGCTGCGCGTGGTTGACCTGACCCCGCGGATGCGCCGGATTACCCTGGGCGGCCCGGAACTGGCCGGCTTCGTCAGCCTGGGCACGGACGACCACGTCAAACTGCTGTTCCCGCAGAACGCGGCAGAACACGCGGCACTGGAAACCCTGGTGCTCGGCGCCGTTAAAGACAACGGGCCGATGCCGGCGATGCGCGACTACACGCCCCGTCGTTACGACCTCGACACGTTGGAACTGGACATCGACTTCGTGCTGCACGGCGACGGCCCCGCCGCGACTTGGGCCGAGCAGGCCAGTCCCGGCCAGTTCCTGCACATCGGTGGGCCACGCGGCTCGATGATCGTGCCGGACATGTTCGACAGCTACCTGCTGATCGGCGACGAAACCGCCCTGCCCGCCATCGCCCGCCGGCTCGAAGGTTTGGCTGCCAATCGGCGTGCGCTGGTGATTGTGGAAGTGGAGAACGGCGCAGAGCAGCAGCGCCTGGAAAGCGCTGCGCAGGTCAATGTGATCTGGGTCTTGCGCGACGGTGGCAAAGACAATTTGCTGACCACGGTGAAGCAACTGCAAGTGCCGAGCGGCAATCTGTATGCGTGGGTGGCGACCGAGGCCAAGGTGTCACGGCAGATCCGCCGGGTGTTGCTTGATGAGCACGGTTTGAACGAGCAGTTTGTCAAAGCAGTGGGTTACTGGCGTCTGGATGACAGCGACGAGGAGTGATCGCGAATCAATATTGTGGCGAGGGAGCTTGCTCCCGTTGCGCTGCGCAGCAGTGCTAAAACCAGCAACCGAATTTTACCTGAAACACCGCGTATGCTGATTTTACGACTGCTTCGCAGCCGAGCGGGAGCAAGCTCCCTCGCCACAAAAGCGCTCTGCATAACCATCAAGTGTTCATCGGCCACGCCACCTATCCAACGCGATAGTAATTAGAGCAATCACCACAAACCCCGCCAACAATCCCCCTGCATTCAAAAACACCTCTGGATAACCCAACGTGCCGACATCTATGAACGGATAGGGATAAACCGCCAACTCGTGCCCACGCAGCAGTGAATAGGCGAAGTACACCAGTGGATAAATCACCCACAGGCCGATATGCCGCAGCCGCAATGTGCCTTTGGGCACACAGAACCACCAATACGCCACAAACAGCAGCGGCATGACGTCGTGCATCAGTTCATCGGCCAGCAACTGCCAGCCTTCGGGATGCCACAAGTGGCGCAGCAACAGGCTGTAGGCGAGACCGACGACAACGATGCTCACGGCAATCGCGCTGCTGACCCACGGTTGCAAAAACCAGCGACGCGTCGCCGATTCACGAGTGGTCCACTCACAGGTCAGCACCACCGCCACCAACGTATTGGTCAGCACGGTGAAGTAGCTGAAAAAGCTCATCAACCCACCCAGCAAACTGGCTTCCAGCGTCCAGCGTGAGTAGAGAATCAGGTACAGCTGAATGGCCAGCCCCGACCAGCCCAGCACCGCGGCCACCGCAACAAAACGACGCCTCGCGGCAGAACCTGGCGTCGATAGCGGGCCCATGTTCAGAGCGGGCGCTTGGTGCGCATCAGCTTCACGTACAAGTGTTCGACCTTCTCCCGGGCCCACGGGGTTTTGCGCAGGAAGGTCAGGCTCGACTTGATGCTCGGATCGCTCTTGAAACAGCGGATATCGATGCGCTCGGCCAGCCCCGACCATTCGTAATGTTCAACCAGGGCGTTGAGGATTTGCTCCAGCGTCACGTCGTGCAGCGGGTTGTTGTTCTGTTCGGTCATGCCGGGCCTTCGAGCGATGTAAGGATGGGAAGCCGCGCACCTTAGCCGAGGGCTTCCCTGGGGGGAAGCGATCTGTGTGCTGTCAGCTAAATGTAGGTGAAACGCAAAAAATCGCAGCCTCGTTTTACTCGACAGCGCCTGCATTGGAGTTCACCTGTAGGAGCTGTCGAGTAAAACGAGGCTACGATCTTTTCCCACGGACTGTTACCAAATCCGAAACGCTCCATGTCAGCAAAAGCGCTTTCTCTATTTGTAACAGGACATTATCCTTGCGCCCGTCAAGCTGAAACGCTTCATCTGCCCGCGACATAGTGCCGCTTTCGATTCACTCCCCCAGAAAAAGATCAAGAACTCCTTCTCTATGCCTGATTTCCAAACTCCGCGAGACAGCGCTGTCTGCACCGCTATTGCCAGCCGAAAAGCCCTGAACCTGATCGCTGGATTCAGCGTTTTTGGCCTTGCCACCTGCACCCAGGCCGCTCCTGCTTTCGATAGCGAATCCCCCTGGATGCTCGGCGACTGGAACGGCACGCGCACCGAGCTTTCGGAAAAAGGCTACGACTTCAAAGTCGATTACACCGGCGAAATGGGCAGCAACCTGCACGGCGGCTACGACCACGATCGCACCGCGCGCTACAGCGACCAGTTTGGTTTCGGCACGCATCTGGACTTGCAGAAAATTCTGGGCTGGGACGACGCTGAATTTCAGCTGACCATCACCGAGCGCAACGGCAATAACATCAGCAACGACCGGATCAACGATCCACGCGTCGGCGGCTTCACCTCGGCTCAGGAAGTCTGGGGCCGTGGGCAAACCTGGCGCCTGACGCAGATGTGGTATCAGCAGAAATTCTTCGACCAGAAGCTCGACATCAAGGTCGGCCGTTTCGGCGAAGGCGAGGACTTCAACAGCTTCCCCTGCGACTTCCAGAACCTGGCGTTTTGCGGTTCGCAGGTCGGCAACTGGGTCGGCGGCATCTGGTACAACTGGCCGGTCAGTCAATGGGCGATGCGCGTCAAATATCACCTGACGCCTGAGCTGTACGCGCAAGTCGGCGCGTATGAGCAGAACCCGTCGAACCTCGATCGCGACAACGGCTTCAAGCTCAGCGGCAGCGGCACCCAAGGCGCGATTTTACCGGTCGAGCTGGTGTGGTCGCCCAAGCTCAACGGCCTGCCGGGCGAATACCGCGCCGGTTATTACTACAGCAATGCGAAAGCCACGGATGCCTACAAAGACAGCAACGGTCAGCCCGCGGCCCTGAGCGGCGAGGCTTACCGCAGCGCGTCGAGCAAGCACGGTGTGTGGCTGGGTGTGCAGCAGCAGATCACCAGCCGAGCCAGCGACAATTCGCGCGGCTTGAGCATGTTCGCCAACGGCACGATGCACGACAAGAAGACCAACGCCATCGACAACTATGTCCAGGCAGGCGTCGTCTATAAAGGCCTGTTCGATGCTCGCGCCAAGGACGACATCGGATTTGCCCTCGCCCGGGTTCACGTCAACCCGGCCTATCGCAAGAACGCCGAAGCGACCAATCAGGCCCGAGCCGTCTTCGACTACGACGCCCCCTCGTTCCTGCCGCCCCAGGACACCGAATACAGCGCCGAACTCTATTACGGCGTGCACGTCACGAACTGGCTGACCGTACGCCCGAACCTGCAATACATCCGCCACCCCGGTGGCGTGGACAAGGTCGATGACGCACTGATTGGCGGGATCAAGATCCAGTCGCAGTTCTAAAGAACAACGCGGTTCCTGTAGGAGCGAGGCTTGCCCGCGAAGGCGGCTTCACTGTCGAAATCAATGTTGAATGTGAGATCGCCTTCGCGGGCAAGCCTCGCTCCTACAAGGACAGCAGCAACCAAACCTTTTTTATCTGAACCATGCCCGCACAGGATCGTCATCTACAGTGAACCTGCGCGGGACTACTTGAAACGTCACGGAGAACCACACTATGAGCACTGATGGTGCTTTGAGTCGAAGCCGTCTATTGCCGACCCTGCTCGGCATTCTGCTTCTGCTAATGGGCCTGGCCATGCTGGCCGGCGGGATCAAGCTGAGCCTGCTCGGCGGCTCGCTGTATTACCTGCTGGCCGGTATCGGCCTGACGCTGACCGGCGTGCTGCTGATTCTGGCCCGACGCGCTGCGCTGGGCCTTTACGCACTGGTGCTGTTTGCCAGTACCGTGTGGGCCCTGTGGGAAGTCGGCCTCGATTGGTGGCAACTGGTGCCGCGTCTGGCGATGCTGTTTGCGCTGGGCCTCGTCATGTTGCTGCCGTGGTTCCGCCGTCCGCTGCTGATCACCGGCCCTTCGCCGATGGGCACCGGCGCACTGAGCGTGGCGGTGGTGCTCGCTGGCGTTGCTGCGCTGGCCAGCCAGTTCACCAACCCCGGTGAAATCAAAGGCCAACTGGACCGCGAAAGCGTCCCCGGCATGACCAACACCGCCCCGGCCATGCCCGACGGTGACTGGAATTCCTACGGCCGCAGCGCCCATGGCGATCGTTACTCGCCATTGGCGCAGATCACTCCGCAAAACGTGAACAAACTGGTTCCAGCCTGGACCTATCGCACCGGCGACCTGCCAGGGCCGAACGACCCGGGCGAAACCACCGCCGAAAACACCCCGCTGAAAGTCAACGGCATGCTCTACGTGTGCACGCCGCACAGCCAGGTGATCGCCCTGGACCCGGACACCGGCAAGGAAATCTGGCGTTTCGATCCGAAGCTCTCCACGCAGAACGCGGCGAACTTCAAGGGTTGGGCGCACATGACCTGCCGTGGCGTGACGTATCACGATGACGCCGCTTACGCGTCCGAGCAGAGCCCGACGGGCACCGCCAGCCCTGCGCCGGTCAGCACGGTCTGCCCACGCCGGATCTTCCTGCCAACAGCCGACACCCGCCTGATCGCCCTCGACGCCGACACCGGCAAAATGTGCGAAGACTTCGGCAACAAAGGCCAGGTTGATCTCTCCGCCAACATCGGCGGCTTCAACGCCGGCGGTTACTACTCCACCTCGCCTCCAGCCGTCACTAAAGACCTGGTGGTGATTGGCGGCCACGTCACCGACAACGTTTCCATCGACGAGCCAAGCGGCGTGATCCGTGCGTTCGACGTACACACCGGCGCATTGGTGTGGAACTGGGACAGCGGCAACCCGGACGACACCACGCCGATTGCCGAAGGCAAGGTCTACACCCGCAACTCGCCGAACATGTGGTCCATGTTCGCCGTCGACGAAAAACTCGGCATGCTCTACCTGCCGATGGGCAACCAGACCCCGGACCAGTTCGGCGGCGCGCGTACCCCTGAATCGGAATTGCACGCTGCGGGCCTGACCGCCCTCGACATCGCCACCGGCAAAGTGCGCTGGCACATGCAGTTAACCCACCATGACCTGTGGGACATGGACGTCGGTGGCCAGCCAACCCTGATGGACCTGAAAACCGCTGACGGCGTGAAGCCGGCGGTACTCGTGTCCACCAAGCAAGGCAGCATCTACGTGCTGGACCGCAGCACCGGCCAGGCGATCGTGCCAATCAACGAAGTGCCGGTTCCGCAAGGCCCTGTCGAAGGTGATCACACCTCGCCGACCCAACCGAAATCCGACCTCAACCTGATGCCGCCGCCGCTGCAAGAGCGCGACATGTGGGGCGTGACCCCGTTTGATCAGCTGATCTGCCGGATCGACTTCAAATCCATGCGCTACGACGGCCCGTTCACGCCGCCATCGCTGCAGGGTTCGATCGTTTATCCAGGCAACTTCGGCGTGTTTGACTGGGGCGGCATCTCGGTTGACCCGGTGCGTCAGATCGCGTTCGTGAACCCAAGCTACATGGCGTTCAAATCGAAAATGATCCCGGCCGCCGAAATCGCCGCCCAAGGCCCGCGCAAAAGCGAAACCGAAGGCGTGCAGCCGAACAAAGGCGCGCCATACGGCGTCGTCCTCGAAGCCCTGCTCTCGCCAATGGGTCTGCCGTGCCAGGCACCGGCCTGGGGCTACGTGGCGGCAATCGACCTGACCACGTCGAAAGTCCTGTGGAAGCACAAGAACGGCACCGTGCGCGACAGCTCTCCGGTTCCGATCCCGCTGAGCATGGGCGTGCCTAGCCTGGGCGGCCCCTTCACCACTGCCGGTGGCGTTGGCTTCCTGAGCGGCACGCTCGACCAGTACCTGCGCGCCTACGACGTAAAAAACGGCAAGCAACTGTGGGAAGGCCGCCTGCCAGCCGGCGCGCAAACCACGCCGATGACCTACACCGGCAAGGACGGCAAGCAATACGTGCTCGTCGTTGCGGGCGGTCACGGTTCGCTGGGCACCAAGCAAGGTGACTATGTGATTGCGTACAAACTGTCCGAGTAAGGTTTAGCGGCGGTTAAAGGAAAGGTGATTCCTGTAAGGGGGTCGCCTTTTTTTGTGGCCGCCAATTTTTTATTGCCACACCACTGAACAAATGTGGGAGCGAGCCTGCTCGCGATGGCGGACTGTCAGCCACCCTGGATGTTGAATGTTAAACAGCCATCGCGAGCAGGCTCGCTCCCACATTGGATCGTGTCGGGCCTGAATATTTTTTCCAACGTCCTACAGCCGTCGCTGTGTTGGAGGAGGATTCCGACAGGTTCTATCGGTTGTCGTGTCAGAAGCCCGGACGATAGGCTTTCGAGGTCGCTGCAAATTCAGCGGCCGGGTTTGGTCGCCCAGGTTTAGAATGGCGCACTTTTCGTGCTTGCTTCATGGCGAGCTGTGCGTGGGAGGGCTTCGGCCCTGCCGGGTTCCATTCCCTGGTCGACCAACCTGCGTACGGTTCGCCACCCAACTGCTTGGTCGCAGTCGTGGCGAACTCCCTGTCCCCGAATGGAGCTTCACCATGTTCAAAGAAACCCCGAATCCCCCGCAAACCGATGACGTTTCCCCCTACGAATCCTTCGATTCCAAAAAACTCAACGACGCCGCCGAGCGCGCGCTGGATCACTACCTCAATCCCGCCGCCCTCAAATCCCTCGCCATTCGCAAACCCAGCACGATGTTTTTGATTGCCCCGGATATCAAAGACGAAGACCTATTGGCCCATACCTGCGAGTCATTGGCCCAGGCCAGTGTGATGGCAAGTGATTTCGCCGATTACCTGGAAGGCCCGCACCGGCACAAGACAATGGCGATTCAACAGATCGTCATGCTGGCGGAACTGGCAGCAAACCGGATGCTCGATAACGTCGCCGTACCAAAACCCTCGCCACACAGTTGATCCACTGTAGGAGCGAGGCTTGCCCGCGAAAGCGGTGTGTCAATCGACATAAATGTTGAATGAACAATCGCCATCGCGAGCAAGCTCGCTCCCACAATTAAATTGGGTACATCAGCAAGATATTGGTCGGCTGTCAGGCCGCCTTCGCGGGCAAGCCTCGCTCCTACAGGGCTTCGTGTACCTCTGAACAATCTGGTTCGGCTGTCGGTCAAGGTCAAAAGAAGCACCTGTCCAAACCCTGAACACACACCCAGAAATATCCCGCCCCATTGAAACCACCCCCCACCTGCCCCATCTAAGACCCATACCCCATTGCGCAGGTGCCCCATGAGCGACCAGCAAGAATTCCCCGAAGACCCGAGCGACTACGCCGACCCAGAGAACGCCGAACACCCTTCCACCGGCAAAGGCCTCGCCCTGCCCGGCCAGAACCTGCCGGACAAGGTCTACATCATCCCGATCCACAACCGCCCGTTCTTCCCGGCCCAAGTGCTGCCGGTCATCGTCAATGAAGAACCGTGGGCCGAAACCCTCGACCTGGTCAGCAAATCCGATCACCACTCCCTGGCCCTGTTCTACATGGACACGCCCCAGGAAGATCCGCGCCATTTCGACACCTCCGCCCTGCCGCTCTACGGCACGCTGGTCAAGGTGCACCACGCCAGTCGCGAAAACGGCAAACTGCAATTCGTCGCCCAAGGCCTGACCCGCGTGCGTATCCGCACCTGGCTCAAACACCACCGCCCGCCGTACCTGGTGGAGGTCGAATACCCGCACCAGCCCACCGAGCCGACCGACGAGGTCAAGGCCTACGGCATGGCACTGATCAACGCGATCAAGGAATTGCTGCCCCTCAACCCGCTATACAGTGAAGAGCTGAAAAACTACCTCAACCGCTTCAGCCCCAACGATCCGTCGCCGCTGACCGACTTCGCCGCCGCCCTCACCTCGGCCACCGGCAACGAGCTGCAAGAAGTGCTCGACTGCGTGCCGATGCTCAAGCGCATGGAAAAAGTCTTGCCGATGCTGCGCAAAGAAGTCGAAGTCGCACGTTTGCAGAAAGAGATTTCCGCCGAAGTTAACCGCAAGATCGGCGAGCACCAGCGCGAGTTCTTCCTTAAGGAACAGCTCAAGGTCATTCAGCAAGAGCTGGGCTTGACCAAAGATGACCGCAGCGCCGACCTCGAACAGTTCGAGCAACGCCTCACGGGCAAAGTGCTGCCGCCCCAGGCGCAAAAACGCATCGAAGAGGAAATGAACAAGCTGTCGATCCTCGAGACCGGCTCGCCGGAGTATGCGGTTACCCGCAACTACCTCGACTGGGCGACCTCGGTGCCGTGGGGCGTGTTCGGCGAGGACAAACTCGACCTCAAACACGCGCGCAAGGTGCTCGACAAACACCACGCCGGCCTCGACGACATCAAGGACCGCATCCTCGAATTCCTCGCCGTCGGTGCCTATAAAGGCGAGATCAGCGGTTCCATCGTATTGCTGGTCGGCCCGCCCGGCGTGGGTAAAACCAGCGTCGGCAAGTCCATCGCCGAATCCCTCGGCCGTCCGTTCTACCGCTTCAGCCTCGGCGGCATGCGCGACGAAGCCGAGATCAAGGGCCACCGCCGCACCTACATCGGCGCGCAACCGGGCAAACTCGTGCAGGCGTTGAAAGACGTCGAAGTGATGAACCCGGTAATCATGCTCGACGAGATCGACAAGATGGGCCAAAGCTACCAGGGCGACCCGGCCTCGGCGCTGCTCGAAACCCTCGACCCGGAACAGAACGTCGAATTCCTCGACCACTACCTGGACCTGCGTCTGGATCTGTCGAAAGTGCTGTTCGTCTGCACCGCCAACACCCTGGACTCGATCCCCGGCCCGTTGCTGGACCGGATGGAAGTGATTCGCCTCTCGGGCTACATCACCGAAGAAAAAATCGCGATTGCCAAGCGCCACTTGTGGCCCAAGCAGCTGGAAAAAGCCGGCGTGTCCAAAGGCAGCCTGAGCATCAGCGACAGCGCCTTGAAAGCCTTGATCGACGGTTATGCCCGTGAAGCCGGGGTGCGCCACCTGGAAAAAGAACTGGGCAAACTGGTGCGCAAGGCCGTGGTGAAATTGATCGACGAGCCGAAAGCGGTGATCAAAATCGGCCCGAAAGACCTCGAAGCCTCACTCGGCCATCCGGTGTTCCGCAATGAACAAGTGCTGTCCGGCACCGGCGTCATCACGGGTCTGGCCTGGACCAGCATGGGCGGCGCGACTCTACCGATCGAAGCCACGCGCATCCACACCCTGAACCGTGGCTTCAAACTCACCGGGCAACTCGGTGACGTAATGAAAGAATCAGCGGAAATCGCCTACAGCTACGTCAGCTCCAACCTGAAGTCGTTTGGCGGTGATCCGAAGTTCTTCGACGAAGCTTTCGTTCACCTGCACGTCCCCGAAGGCGCCACCCCGAAAGACGGCCCGAGCGCCGGCGTGACCATGGCCAGCGCCCTGCTCTCCCTCGCCCGCAACCAGCCGCCGAAAAAAGGCGTGGCCATGACGGGCGAACTGACACTGACCGGGCATGTACTGCCGATTGGCGGGGTACGTGAGAAGGTGATCGCGGCGCGGCGGCAGAAGATTTTTGAGTTGATTTTGCCGGAGCCTAACCGTGGAAGCTTTGATGAATTGCCGGATTACCTGAAGGAAGGGATTACCGTGCATTTCGCCAAGCGGTTTGCGGATGTGGCTAAGATTTTGTTCTGAGTGGTACATCCAAGCGTTGCCGGTGCATACCGGCAGCGCGATTTGGCTCACTGCTATAGCGTTTTATTATAAAAAACTGTCATATATTACAGTAGCTGTTTGCGCATTCATTACTTAGGCTTCCCGTTCAACAAGTCATCTACAATCGAGGAAGCAAGCCATGACAGCCGTACAAACAGACGCCACCATTAGACGTTCAATATTCATCAGCGGAAAAATTGCGTTTGATGCGCCACGCCGGGTTAGATTTGAATCGACCAGTGTAACCCCCGATGTAATATTTCCTGGCCTTACAATTAACTACCAAGTTAATAATAATGACGGCGGCAGCAAACGCTCTGCAGGCTTCACCCTGAACCCAGAAATCAAAACAGGCACATACAACCTAAAAGATGGCAATTTCATTGCAGCCGATTACATAGAACATCTCCACCGCAGCGCAGAGGCGCACTCTTATCAATACTTAGCAAGTGAAGGCACCTTAACGATAACAGTCACGGAGTTGAGTTCAGGCTACCGCCATTATGACGTGACCTCATTTGAAGTTACGGCCTACTCAAAATTCAATGAAGAATCACTGCTACTGAAAGGGACTTTTGATTTTTATATAAAAGAGTATCCAACAGCTTCTTAAATTTTATGGATACGAGAGAAACCTCTAAAAATTCTATCCTCATTGAAAATGTAGATGCCACGACACTTGTTTGGCTGCCCAGTGGCATCGTTTCTCACTCTGCACCGTCACACTTTGTCTCATCTTCAGTTATGCTCGCCGTTCGTCGTGAACGCCGGAGCCACTGACCTTATGTCCCCCACTCGCCTGTTTGTCCCTCTCGCCCTCTCCCTGCTGGCTGCGTGCTCCACGCAACCAAAACAGAACCTGACCGTGGAAAAACAAAGCGAATGCCCGGTGCAAATGCGCAACGGACAGAACCTGATCGTGACTTTGCCGAGCAACCCGACCACGGGTTATCGCTGGGCGATCCAGGATTCGGCCGGTGGCGTGTTGCATGCGCTCAGCCCTGAGGTGTACAGCAACCCGGAAGACGCCGGCATCGTCGGCAGCGCCGATATTTCGACCTGGCGCTTTCAGGCGTTTACCGCCGGGACCGGCCGGTTGCGTCTGACCTATTCACAGCCATGGGCACCGGAAGTACCGGCAGTGAAAACCTTCGACTGCGCAATCGCGGTTAACTGATCGTGGGTTGGCTGATTCTGGCGCTGATGGGCGCGGTGACCTTTCTGTATGGCTTGAGTGTGCATGCTGCGCTGCTTTGTCTGCTGGTCAAACCCTTGCCGGTGTTGGCCTTGCTCGGCTGGATGCACGACGCGCCGCCCAGTGAGTACCGGCGCTGGATCAGTCTTGGATTGATTTTTTCCCTGCTCGGCGATGTGTTGCTGGCGTGGCCTGGGGATTTGTTTGTGTTTGGTCTGGGGGCTTTTTTGGTCGCCCATCTGGCGTACCTGAAAGCCTACTTGAGCGATTGCCGGCGGTTGGCGTTGTGGCCATTGGTGATTGCCCTGGGTGTTGGCGCGGTGCTGCTGGGGATTTTGATTTCCCACGGGCTGGGCCCGTTGTTAATCCCGGTGATTGTTTACGGTTTGGCCATCAGCGCGATGCTCTGGCGAGCGCTGGCCCGGCTCGGGACGGAAGTGCCCAAACGCTCGGCGCTGCTGGCGGCAGCCGGTGCGGTGGCGTTTGTGTTCTCCGACAGCGTGATCGGCATCAACCGCTTTGTTGCGCCATTCGATGCGGCGCCTTATGTGATCATCCTCAGCTATTGGTTGGGACAGTGGGGGATTACAGCCTCAGCGTTTGGCCCGAAATCGCGTTGAATTCATCGCGAGCAAGCTCGCTCCCACAGGTTCAGCGCAATCATTGTGGGAGCGGGCTTGCCCGCGAAGGCGGTATCACTGAACACACAGACCTCACAGCCTGCCCAGCGGTTTATCAGACAACCCGCGCATCCCCCCGTCAATTTGGCTAAAATGCCGGCCTTTTCCACCTTCGTCGCCGGAACCGCCGTGAGCAAAGACCCCGATCGCCTTTTCGCCCAGCCTTTGGCCCAGGTGCCTGACTTCGCCTTTAACGAGGACGTGGTGCGGGTGTTCCCGGACATGATCAAGCGCTCGGTGCCGGGTTATCCGACCATCGTCGAGAACCTCGGCGTGCTCGCCGCGCAATTCGCTCAGCCCAACAGCGTGCTCTACGACCTCGGCTCGTCCCTGGGCGCCGTGACTCAGGCGTTGCGCCGCCATGTGCGCACCGATGGTTGCCGCGTCATCGCTGTGGATAACTCCGCGGCGATGGTCGAGCGCTGCCGCGAATACCTTAACGGTCAGGACTCGATGTTCCAGGAGTTGCTGCCCGTTGAGGTGATCGAAGGCGACATCCTTGCCCTCGACTTCCAGCCAGCCTCGGTGGTGGCGCTGAACTTCACCCTGCAATTCATCGCCCCGGACCAGCGCACTGCGTTGCTCTCACGCATCCGCCAATCGCTGCTGCCCGGTGGCGCGTTGATTCTGTCGGAGAAGCTGCGCTTCAACGACCTCGAAGAACACGCGCTGCTCACGGACCTGCATGTCGCGTTCAAACGCGCCAACGGTTACAGCGAGCTGGAAATCGCCCAGAAGCGCAGCGCCATCGAAAACGTCATGAAGCCCGACAGCCTCGAAGAACACCGCGAGCGCCTGTTGGCTGCCGGGTTCTCGAAAGTCGTGCCGTGGTTCCAGTGTCTTAACTTTGCCTCGTTGATTGCCTTGCCATGATTGATCTGTCCCCCCTCGCCCGCCGTCTGGCGGGCACCCCGCTGGCCGACTGGGCCAACACCCTGCAAGCGCAACTCGACAAGAAAATGGAAAAGGGTCATGGCGACCTGGAACGCTGGCAAAGTGCGCTGGATGCCTTACCGAAGATTCAACCGAGTGAAGTTGATTTGCTCAACGGTCTGACACTGGACACTGATTGCGACGATGAAACCCGTGCGCAAATGCGTACCGCGCTGATGGGTTTGTCGCCGTGGCGCAAAGGGCCGTTTGATCTGTTTGGTGTGCATGTCGACACGGAATGGCGCTCGGACTGGAAGTGGTCGCGGGTGGCTCCGCATCTGGACTTGAAGGGTAAACGCATCCTGGATGTGGGTTGCGGCAATGGTTACTACATGTGGCGCATGCTCGGTGCTGGCGCGGACAGCGTGATCGGTGTCGATCCGAACTGGCTGTTCTTCTGCCAGTTCCAGGCAGTGCAGCGTTACTTGTCAGAACCCAATGCCTGGCACCTGCCGTTCCCTTTCGAAGACCTGCCGCCGAACATGGAAGGCTTCGACACGGTGTTTTCCATGGGTGTGTTCTACCACCGTCGTTCGCCGATCGAGCATTTGCTGGCGCTGAAGGATTGCCTGGTCAAGGGCGGTGAACTGGTGCTGGAGACGCTGGTGATTGAAGGCGATCAGCAGCAGGTGCTGGTGCCGGAAGACCGCTATGCGCAGATGCGTAACGTGTGGTTTTTGCCGTCGGTGCCGGCGCTGGAATTGTGGTTGCGACGTGCCGGGTTCACGGATGTTCGCTGCGTCGACGTGAGCGTGACCACGGTCGAGGAACAGCGCGGGACGGAGTGGATGAAGTATCAGTCGTTGAGTGATTTTCTAGATCCTGAAGACCACAGCAAGACAGTGGAAGGTTTGCCGGCGCCGATGCGTGCCGTTATCGTGGCCCGTAAATAAACCCCATTTTCCCAGACACCAGATAAACCTGTGGGAGCGGGCTTGCCCGCGATAGCGGTGGTTCAGTCGGAATCAATGTTTGATGTGCCGACGCCATCGCGGGCAAGCCCGCTCCCACAGGGATTTGGTGTTTATTCTGTTGGTTTCGCGCGTCGGGCCTTGAAGAACTCGCTGAGAACAGCCCCGCACTCCTCCGCCAATACCCCACCTTCATAGAGCACCCGGTGATTCAAGAACCCTTGGGTAAAAAACTGCCCCTGACTCTGCACGATCCCCGCTTTCGGCTCCAAAGCGCCATATACCACCCGCGCAATCCGCGAATGCACGATCAGCCCGGCGCACATGCTGCACGGCTCAAGTGTCACGTACAGCGTGCTGCCCGGCAGGCGATAGTTGCTGGCCGCCAACGCCGCAGCGCGGATCGCGACCATCTCGGCATGAGCGCTCGGGTCGTGACCGCTGATCGGGCAATTGAAGCCTCGACCGATGATCTCACCATCTTGCACCAGCACCGCGCCCACCGGCACTTCACCCAGCGCCGCGCCTTGTGCCGCCAGGGCCAGTGCTTCGCGCATGAAGTCGCGGTCGCGGCTGCGGTCGATGATCACGGCGGGACGTATCTGACGCATCAGGCCACCTCGATGGCGGCCATCAGGCCGGTTTCCATGTGGTCGATCACATGGCAATGGAACATCCACACGCCGGGGTTATCCGCCACCAACGCGACTTGCGCACGCTCGTTCTTGCCCAACAGGTAGGTGTCGGTGAAGTACGGGATGACCTTGTGCCGGTTCGAGGCGATGACTTTGAAGCTCATGCCGTGCAGGTGAATTGGGTGCTGATACTGAGTCATGTTCTTCAATTCGAAAATGTAGCTCTTGCCCTTCTCGAGCTTGGCAATCGGGCGGTCGGCGCAGGTCTTGTCCGTGATGTCCCAGGCCTTGCCGTTAATCTGCCACAGGCTCGGCGGTTTGCCGTTGTCGACGTTGACCGACACCGAGCCCACCCATTCGAAATTGAAGTTGAGTTTCTCGGCATTGGCCAGGTCCGGCTCGGCCACCGGGTTGGCAGGCAGCGCGGCCGGCCATTCGGTGGGTGCCTCCGTGTTCGCCACCGAACGGAACGTGCCCAGGCGAACCGGGCCGTTGCGCAGGGACAATTCTTCACCGGCGGGCGGCGCCTTGATCGCCAGGCAGATGCGCATGCCCGGGCCGAGCCAGTATTCCTTGCCCATGGGGCGCGGTTCCACGGGATTGCCGTCCAGCGCGTAGATCTGCGCTTCGACGCCGGGAATGTTGAGGCGATACGTCAGCGTGTTATCGAGGTTGAGCAAACGCACGCGGGTGATTTGCCCGGCGGGCAAGTCGATCACCGCTTGCGAGACACCATTGATGGTCGAAAGGCGCCCCGCGGTGCCGCCACGGGCGGCTTCACGAGGAATGCTGAAGGCCACGAAAGCGCCTTCTTCATCGACGTGCCAGCTCTTCAGGCTCAGGGTTTTCTCGTACTTGAAACCGGTGGGCTCACGCTCTTCGATGATCAGCGGGCCGACAAGGCCGCGGCCGAGTTCTTCGCTGCTGTTCACGTGCGGGTGATACCAGTAGCTGCCAGCGTCCGGCACGCGGAATTTGTAGTCGAAGTATTCGCCCGGCAATACCGGAAGCTGCGATACGTAGGGCACGCCGTCCATTTCCAGTGGCAGTCGGATGCCGTGCCAGTGAATGGTGGTCGCCACCGGCAGATGGTTAATGAAGCGCACTCGCAGCCATTCGCCCTGACGAACCCGCAGTTCAGTGCCCGGCGCCGACGGACCGAACGCCCAGGCTGGAGTCTTGTGCCCGGCGACCAGCTCGACGTCCAGCGGTGCCGCGATCAGCTCATAGTCATGGCCGGCGTCAGCGTCGGCCATCTTGCCCAGCCAATACCTCGACGCGCCCCCCACTCCGACACCAACGACAACAAGACCGGCCAGGCCACCGAGGATTTGGCGACGGGTAAAGGACATGAACTCAACTACCTCACGTATCAGCGACAGGCCCGTGGGCCTGTAAAAGGCGAATACGATACACCTGCGGTTGAGAAACAGTAAGGCCGGCGCGGCGGATGGCCGCACTCAAGGTATGGTTGGCAATACCCTGTGGCGAGGGGGCTTGCCCCCGTTGGGGTGCGAAGCAGCCCTAAAACCTGCAACCGCATTTCCACCAGATACACCGCGCCGAATGGTTTACGACTGCTTCGCAGCCGAACGGGGGCAAGCCCCCTCGCCACAGGGTTCCGGTTACGGCTGGAGGCCGGTGATCAGATGCACCACCCCGTCATCCAGCATCATCACGCCCGGCACACCTGCCACGCTCAAAGCCTGCCGATCCATCCGCCCCACATCTCGCAACTCAACCCGCACCCGGGTCAGCGCCACAGGCTGCTGCGACTTGAGGTTATCCACACCACCCAGCGCGGCTACGATATCCGGCGCCAGCCCGAAAACAGGCTGAGCAATCACCTTCGGCTCATCCACTACCAGATCCGGCGTCAACGCTTTCCAGAACGCTCGCTGCATTTTCTCGAACATGTTCAGTTCTCCAGAACCAGTGAAGTATCGACCGTCGCTTCGTGATACAGGCGCAACGCTTCGCGCACTTGTTCCGCACTTTCCAGGCCTAGCACTTGCTGCGCGATGGCCTGGCAGTCCACCAGGTCCACTTCGCGAACCGCTGCCTTGATGGCCGGAATCAACGGCACGCTCACTGACAGCTCATCCACCCCAAGCCCCAGCAACAACGGCACGGCCAGCGTTTCGGAGGCCATGGCGCCACACACGCCAACCCATTTGCCGTGGGCGTGCGCGGCCTTCACGGTGCTGGCAATCAAGCGCAGCACCGCCGGATGAAAGCTGTCGGCCTGACTGGCCAGACGCGGGTGATCGCGATCCATGGCCAGGGTGTATTGCGTGAGGTCGTTAGTGCCGATAGAGAAGAAATCCACCTCGGGTGCAAACAAATCAGCCATCAGCGCCGCCGCCGGCACTTCGATCATGATGCCCAGCTTGGGCAGTGCCGTGAGTCCCAATGCCAGCGCCTCTTCTTCAAGCAGTTGCCGGGCCAGGCGCAACTCCGAAAGCTGCGTGACCATCGGCAGCATGATGTGCAGCCGGGCCAGCCCGGCGCTGCTCAGGATGGCCTTGAACTGATCGCGCAACAGCTGCGGACGCTCCAGGCACAACCGAATCCCGCGCATGCCCAGGAAGGGGTTGGTTTCGCTGTCCATCGGCACGTAGGCCAGAGGCTTGTCGCCACCGACGTCCAGCGTGCGCACCACCAGATTACGCGTCGGCCCCAGCGCCCTGGCGATGGCGCCGTAGGTGCACGTCTGCTCGTCAAGGCTTGGCGCATGATTGCGGTCCAGATAAAGAAACTCCGAGCGCAACAAACCGACGCCCTCGCCTCCCAGTGCCATGGCCTGCTCGGCTTCAGCCAACGACGCGATGTTGGCCGTCACTTCAAAATGATGACCATCGCGGGTACAGGCGGCCAACGTTGCGTGCGCCAACTCATGCTGCTGGCGTTGCTGTTGAATCTGCCGCCTGGCTTGCAGTTGTTCAATGGCCTGCAGATCCGGATCCAGCTGCAGCTCGCCCTTGTCGGCATCGAGCAACACCTGTGTTCCGTTGACCAGCGCCAGCACTTGCACAGGCAGCCCGCAGATGGCCGGCAAACCGAACGCCCGGGCGAGGATCGCGACGTGGCTGGTGGCGCCGCCGCCGACCGTGGCGAAACCCAGCACCTTACGGGTGTCGAGTCCGGCGGTTTGTGAAGGTGTCAGCTGTTCGGCAATCAGGATCGCCCCCTCAGGGAGCTCCATCGCCTGATCCCGTACGCCGAGGATCAGCTTGAGCACCCGCTGTCCCACATCGGCCAGGTCCGCCGCCCGCTCCGCGAGCAAGGCATTGCCCAGGCTTTTGAACAAGTTGGCTGTCGACTCGGTGGCCGCGCGCCAGGCAAACCCGGCGCTTTTGCCTTCGTTGATCAGCACGTGAGCCACTTCCAGCAAACCCGGGTCTTCGAGCAGTTCCTGATGCGCCTTGAAGATGCCTGCCTGGGCGTCGCCAATGGCGTTGTCACGCAATTGTTGCAGGGCCACCAGCGCCTCCGCCAAGGCGCGAGACAGCTGATCGCGTTCAACCTGCGGTGTGGTGCCGAGTTCTTTTACTTCGAGGTTTTGCTCGGCTATCTGCACCACGTGGCCAAACGCCGATCCGGGCGATGCGCAAACCCCGCGTAGCACCGTCAGTGATGACGCCTCAGTCGTATTCACCTCGGCCTGCGCCGAGACCACTACCGCTTCACCACATCCACTCGCCAGCAGTTCGGTCAGCGTCTTGATCGCCGTTTCAGCATCCGGGCCGACTGCGCTGACTTGCAATACATCACCGTGAGCCGTCTGCAATGCCATGATCGCCACCAAGGATTTCGCGTTCGCGCTCTCCTGCTTTTTATGCAGGTAAATGCTCGCCGAAAATCCTTTTGCCGCCTGGGCGAACACCGCTGCCGGACGGGCGTGCAAGCCATTCAGGTTGGCCAGTGTCAGCGGTTTTGAAAACAGTGCTTCGTCCTCTTCCGCTACCGGCGCATCCATTGTTTTCTCGACAGGGTTCAAACTCAGGAGCGGCTGGCCACTGTCTACCAGACCCGTTTCCGGCGTCAGCCAGGTGAACGTCTCCCCGCTGACCACCAGCATCAAAGTCAGCAGGCTGCGGGCATTTAATGCAACAAAATCGGGATCGAACTCGATCAGCGATTGCCCAACGTCAACTTGCTGCCCCTCCTCCACCAGCCGCGTAAACCCCTTCCCTGCCAGGTTCACCGTGTCGAGGCCGATGTGCAGCAACACCTGCACGCCATTTTCGCCGGTGATGCTGACCGCATGCCCACTTGCCTGCACATTGCTGACAAACCCTGCCAGGGGCGCGCACAGGGTCGTTGAAGTCGGATCGATGCACAGGCCATCGCCGATGACCCGGCTCGAAAACACCGGATCGGGTACGAGGTCCAGTGGCACCAGTACGCCGGACAGGGGGGCGTGCAGTTGCAATTGTTGGGGTGTGGCCATGACGTCACCTGCTGTTTTGTTCTTTGAAGTGCCGATGGAGCGCGAGGCTCCGACAGCATCGCTTATTTCCACCAGTACTCGACCTGCAATCCGACATTCGAACCGTGGCGCGCCGTGCCGAAGGCGCCGGTATCGGACAACGCCGAACCCGCCGCCAGTTCATTGGCCGCCCGTTTGGCCGCCTCGTTCCAGCTGGCATAGGTGTAATACAGACGCACCTCGGGCCGAGCCCAGAATTCCGGGCCTTTGGGCGACCACGTCGGCGCGAAGGTGAACTTGCTCAGCTTGCGCGTGCCGCCCGTGGCTTCGACCTGATCGTGACCCAGCTCGGACACCAGTTTGAACTGCTCGGTGATCGCGTACGCCGGGCGAATCCCTAGAGAAAGCCAGTTTTGATCGGCACCGTCCGGGCGAATGTCTTTCTGGTAAACCGCCTCGACTTGCCCGCCAAACCGTGGCGTCACTTGCCAGTCGAAAAACTCCACGACCCGGTAACTTTTGTTGCTGTCGTCCAGCTTCACGTTACCGGTATAGCCCAACCCGGTGCCCGGGCCTTCGCCATATTGGAAGGCCAGTTTGTTCTTGCCGCCCAGAAAGCCTTTCTGCACATGCTGGGTGGTGATTGCCCAACCGCGATGAGCCTCTCGGCTGTCGGGTTTATCGATGTAGCTCAGCCCGAGTTCCAGTTCACCACCGGGGTTGGTGTCGAAGCCGGCGACGTTGAAATCGTGACGGTTGATGTAGTCCTTCTGGTACAGGTTGTCTTTGCGTGAAAAAGCGTAGCTGTACTTCAGACCGCCGATCCGCACATCCTCGATACCACCGCCCGTGGCACTCTGGTTCCAGTAGTAGAAGTCGGAAATGTGGATGTCGTTCCGCTTGTAATAACGCCGACCGGCCCACAGCGAACCACCGTTGAGGCTGGGCATGTTCGACCACTGCGCATACAGCTGCGGCATACGCACCGAGCCGTTATCGCCGTTGAACGTCAGGTCCTTGTCGTACTGGTTATACAGCGAAGCCATGCCGTCGACGCTCAGCACCGAACCGTCGTCCAGGGTGTACAAATCCTGACGTAGTTCGAGTTCGGCGTACTGCTCACATTCGTTGCCCAAGCGGTATTTGGTCTGCGCCCCAGGCAGCTGGAAACACTGCTGTTTACCACTGTTGACCGATGTCCCGACGCCGCTGCGCAGGTAACCGCCGAATTCCAGGGCCTGGGCCGACAACGGCAACGCCAGGCACACGCTCGCGGCGACAAGGCTGCGATTTATTGTTGTTTTCAAGAACCACCCCATTATTTTTATTGTGTTGTTCCGCAAATTCGGCGCGCAAAACTCCTCCGCGCAGCGTTCTGCGTGTTTTTTAAGTCGGTGTTTTTTTAGTGGTCGGTCAGTCGGTCAGGTGCAAAACGAATGACTCATAGGGCCTTAACAAAATCTGTCGGTTTCGCGGCGGACAGTCCGGGTAATTGCTGATAACCACGCGTTGAGCCATCGCGTCGCTGATCACTTCATCCGCCAGTTCCATTTCGCACGGCGTGCCATAGAAGTTGTTCAGTACCAGCAAACGCTCGCCATTTCCTTCACGCACATACGCCCAGATTTGCGTGTGCTCCGGCAACAATTGCCGATAGACGCCATCGGAGATCAGCGCTTCACTGCGGCGCAGGGCAATCAACTGACGGTAGTGATGCAGCACGGAGTCCGGGTCGTCGAACTGAGTGGCGACGTTGATCTGGGTCGCGTTGGCCGGCACGCCAATCCAGGGTTCTGCCGCACTGAATCCGGCGTTCGGCTCGGCGTTCCAGTGCATCGGCGTACGGCCGTTGTCCCGGGACTTCTGCATGATCGCCGCCATGTTGTCGGCATCACTCGCACCGGCTTCGCGCTTGAGCCGGAAGATGTTCAGCGTCTCGACATCGCGGTACTGATCAATGTGATCAAACCCCGGATTGGTCATGCCCAACTCTTCGCCCTGGTACACAAACGGTGTGCCCTGAAGGAAATGCAGCGCGGTGCCGAGCATCTTCGCCGACACCACGCGATGTTCGCCGTCATCGCCAAAACGCGAGACCACGCGCGGCTGGTCGTGGTTACACCAGAACAGCGCGTTCCAGCCGCCGCCAGCCTGCATGCCGGTCTGCCAGTCGGACAGGATGCGCTTGAGCTGGAGGAAGTCGAAGTCGGCGCGAATCCACTTCTGCAGGTTCGGGTAATCGACCTTCAGGTGGTGGAAGTTGAAGGTCATCGACAGTTCTTTCGAATCCGGTTTCGAGTAGCGAATGCAGTGCTCCAGGCTGGTGGAGGACATCTCGCCGACGTTGATCAGGTCGTGGCCTTCGAAGACTTCGCGGTGCATTTGATGCAAGTACTCATGCACGTTCGGGCCGTCGGTGTAGAAGCGTCGACCGTCGGTGTTGTCCTCGGGGAAATCCGCCGGTTTGGAGATCAGATTGATCACATCCAGACGGAAACCGCCCACGCCTTTATCGCGCCAGAAACGCATCATTTTGAAGACTTCGGCGCGTACCGTTGGGTTGTCCCAATTCAGGTCGGCCTGGGTGTGATCGAACAGGTGCAGGAAGTACTGACCGGTCTGCGCCTCATATTCCCACGCCGAACCGCCGAACTTGGATTCCCAGTTGTTGGGCTGATCGCGCCAGATGTAGAAGTCGCGATAGGGGTTGTCGAGGCTACTGCGGGCCTGCTGGAACCAGGTGTGTTCGATCGAGGTGTGGTTGACCACAATGTCGAGCATCAGCTTGATCCCGCGCTTGCCGGCCTCGGCGATCAGCAACTCACAGTCGGCCATGGTCCCGTAGCTCGGATCGATGGCGTAGTAATCGCTGATGTCGTAACCATTGTCACGCTGGGGTGAACGCAGGAACGGCGTAATCCACAGGCTATCGACACCCAGCCAGTGCAGGTAATCGAGCTTGGCCACGACGCCGAGCAAATCACCCGTGGGGTTGCCGGCGTGGCTGTGAAAACTCTTCGGGTAGATCTGGTAGATCACCGAACGTTGCCAGTCTTGCATGGCGCTATTCCTTCAACAAATTGATGTGGCGACCGTCAGGCAACCCGATAGCCGGGACGAACAATTTTCATACTCAACCCGCAGGTCAAAACAAACGGCACAACCATGGCGATGACCATCCCGATCACGAACATCGGAATGAACTGCGGAATGATCGAGATGAAACCGGGCAAGCCACCGACACCGATGGCCGAGGCCTGGACTTTGTTCAGCGACAGGAAGATGCAGCCTAGGGCCGAGCCGGTCAGAGCCGCATAGAACGGAAACTTGTAGCGCAGGTTGACCCCGAACATCGCCGGCTCGGTGATGCCGAAATAAGCGGAAATCGCCGAGGTCGAGGCCATGCTTTTGTCGCGCACATTGCGGGTCATGTAGAACACCGCCAATGCCGCGCTGCCCTGGGCGAGGTTGGACATGACGATCATCGGCCAAATGAAGGTGCCGCCCTGGGTGGAGATCAGCTGCAAGTCGACCGCGAGGAACATGTGGTGCATGCCGGTTATCACCAGCGGCGCGTAGAGCAAACCGAAAATCGCGCCACCGACCATCGGAGCCAGGTCAAACAGGGTCACCACGCCTTCGGTGATGAGAATCCCCAGATGCCGGGTCACCGGGCCAATCACGGCCAGTGCCAGCACGCCAGTGACGACGATGGTGGTGATCGGCACAACCAGCAATTGCACCGCGTTCGGCACCCGCGCCCGCAGCCATTTTTCGATGACGCTCATCACGTAGGCCGCCAGCAGGATCGGCAGGATTTGTCCCTGGTAACCGACCTTCTCGATCTGGAACAGCCCGAGGATGTCGAAGTACGGCAGGCTCTGCCCTTCGAGACCCGCGACTGCCTTGCCGTAGTTCCAGGCATTGAGCAGATCGGGGTGAACCAGCATCAGGCCGAGCACGATGCCAAGGATTTCGCTGCCACCGAACCGCTTGGCCGCCGACCAGCCCACCAGCGCCGGGAGGAACACAAACGAAGTGTTGGCCATCAGGTTGATCAGGCTCCAGAGTCCGTCGAGTCTCGGGTAGGCGTCCAGCAGGGTCTGGCCCTCGATGAACATGCCTTTGGCGCCAATCAGGTTGTTGATACCCATCAACAACCCCGCAATGATCAACGCCGGCAGGATCGGCATGAACACGTCGGAGAACACCCGCACCAGACGCTGCATGGCGTTTATCTTGTCGGCGCTTTTTTGTTTAACGTCGGCGATGGTTGATGCGGCGAGACCGGTTTGGCGGCGCAGTTCGGCATACACCTTTTCAACCTCGCCGGGGCCGATGACCACCTGGAACAGGCCTCCGGTGAAGAACGAGCCTTTCACCAGGTCGATCTGGTTCAGCGTGGCGCTGTCGACCAGGCTCGGGTCCTTGAGGGCCAGGCGCAGGCGTGTGACGCAGTGCGCGGCCTGCTCGAGGTTGTCGCTGCCGCCGAGGCTTTGCAGCAGCTCGCTGGCGATGTTCGGATAGTCGTGGCTCATGCTTTTCTTCCGCTGTAGTTTTTTGTTTTGGCAGCACGCCGAAGCGAAAAGTACTCGTCTGTACGAGTTAAAGCAACAACTCGTACAGACGAGTTTGGTTTTGTTTACCTAAAGCCCGACAGTCGGCGACTTTTCCTACACCCCGGAACGATGAAACCTAAACCCGCATGGACAAACCCCTACCCTGCCCTTAAGGTTCGAAACCTTGAGCACATCGCGGCACAGAGCCATACCCATGAGTAAATACAACCAGATCTACAGCGATCTGCTTGCCAGCATCACGACCGAACGTCTGGAACGCGGCGCCCGGTTGCCTTCCGAAACCGAATTGATGGACAGCTATCAAGCCAGCCGCGGCACCGTGCGCAAGGCCATCGAGCAATTGCAGGAGCGCGGTTTCGCCCAGAAAGTCCACGGTAAAGGCACCTTCGTGCTGTCGACCAACCCGATCGAATTCCAGTTGGGCGGCATCGTCAGCTTCCAGGAGACTTACCCGCGACTGGGCAACGACGTCAGCACCGAGGTGGTCGAATTCTCACAAATCCCCCTCGAAGGCGCGCTGCTCGAACACATCAAGGCTGAAGAAGGCAGCCTGATCACGCGGATCAAGCGAGTTCGGCGGATCGACGGCAAACGCGTGATCCTCGACATCAACCATTTTGTCAGCGACGTGATTCCCGGCTTGTCCCGCGAGATCGCCGAGCAGTCGATCTACGCCTTCATCGAGCAGACCCTGCAACTGCAAATCGCCTACGCCCAGCGCACCATCGAAGCGGTACCCCGGAGCAAGGACGACCAGCACCACCTGGACCTCGACGGCCAGAGCCATGTGATCGTGGTCAGCAACCAGACTTTCCTGCAGGACGGTCGCCAGTTCGAGTACACCGAATCACGGCACACCCTCGACAAATTCTACTTTTCGGATGTGGCACGGCGCTGACCCTACACGGTCACGAAATGCATGTGGGCATAACTATGTAGTGCACTTGCCTTGAGCAAATGGGTAATCCTCACGGCCCATTTCTCAAGGAGCGAGAGCATGCCCGTTGATCAGAGTACTGAAGCGTTACCCAATGCCGCCGACAAGGAGCAACTGTTAACGATTGCCCCCGTCGTCGTGACAGCCTGCCCGGGCTTGAAAGAAGAAGCCCACGCGGTCGCCAGCGAAATCCTGAAAAAACACGGCATCACCAATATGGACCCGGATCAGGTCTGGTGGCATCGGTTCGACAACGTCTCGGCCAGCAGCACCAAGGCTTTTCTGAGTTGGGAGCACGCCCCCAAACCCTGTGAATCATTGACCCTGACGCAACTGGTCATCCATGGGTACCGCGTGACCGATCAAGACGACGCCCTCGAACTCAACAGTAATGGCGGGTTTTACACTGCGGATGCAAACGCCAGTATTTTCAATGAAACCAATGAAGTGCGGATGTACCCCAGCAAGGTCCTGACGGACCTGTGGGAGATGAACCTCAGTGAACGCTATCTGAATAAATTGAACGCTTTCTGGACGACTCATTTCGATGACTTCCGGGCCCTCGCCAAATGTAACTACCTCAGCAAAGCCGTCGAGGCACGGCAAATCGGTCAACTGGACGAGGAGGATTTTCAGACCGTCGTAAGAGCCGTCGTCGGTGGCGCGGCCTGGCCAATCAGCCTTGCGACCCTGCAGTCGCAAACCGCTTCGCCTGCGGATCTTCGTGTCTGCGCCCTTGATGTCGCAGGGCATGTCGCCACCGATATTCTGCGCATCGTCGACCAAAAAGATCGGCAGATCACTTACGTCCCCGGCGCCGCACAGCCCTTCCAGGTGCACCCGACACTGACGGACATGCACTGGTGGATCTTGCTGCAAATGAACGAAGAGCAGCCACGCACCGAGTTCATGACCCATTTCCCGCTGTCGGTCCGTAAAGAAGTCCATGACAACATCACCCCGTTGATGAACCAGCTGGTCGGCACCTGGGGTCAATACGACCACCACTTGATCAATCAGAAAAACATC
The DNA here is from genome assembly GCF_054897715.1 of Pseudomonas sp. RT6P73. Lineage (NCBI taxonomy): Bacteria > Pseudomonadati > Pseudomonadota > Gammaproteobacteria > Pseudomonadales > Pseudomonadaceae > Pseudomonas > Pseudomonas sp. RT6P73. The sequence goes on from NZ_JBUBUV010000002.1 coordinate 4,630,317, forward strand.
ACCATCAACGGCGATGCTTTCACCTGGCAGAGCCGGGCGGTCCAGAGCACGATGCTGGAAGAGGCCGACCTGACGCTAGTAACCCACGGGCAAATGCGCAAACAGCTTTGGCTGGGTTACCTGACTGCCGGTCTGCATGTATTTGGGCCATTGACGGTTCTGGGCTGGCCGATCGCGTTGCCGGTGATCGGGGCCAGTGTCGCGGCGATGGGTTTGAACATCGACAAAGCGGTCAATGGCAAAACGGCGGCGGAACGCAAGGCAGGCGTGATTGGCGCGGTGCTCGATGGCATCAATGCCCTGTTCAATATCCCGCTGCTCAAGGACGTCGACGTGCTGGAGGAAGCAGGAGCTTCGGTCGACGCAGCCGAAGCGGCTGAGATGGCAGACCTGAGAGCGGCCGGTCATCCGGATGAACCTGTCGGTGCGCAATCAACACAAGCGTCCGATGATGCTCAGGGAATAATCCGTCAACTTGAGGAGTTCACTCCCCTGCCGAAAGACTCCGGGCAAGTATTAGAAGTTCCCGAGCACTGGCAGAGCAATGAAATCCTCGAAAGCCAAGCGCCCCTGGCCACGAGCGGAAAATTCCAGGGCATCTACTCGCTGGACTCAAACCCTTCCACCGCTATTCTGATGAACGACCAGGCTTACTTCGTGCGCTACGAAGCCGACATCAACGGCGGCGGTACGTGGGCCATCATCGATCCGGAAAAACCGCTCGCTACTTCAGGATCAATGCCGGTACGCCTGAATGCCGAGGGTGAATGGGAACTGGCGCCGAAAAGTGGATTAAAGGGCGGCGGCAAGGACCTCGTCGAACCCGTTCCCGGATCTTCCACGGGAACCACCCAAGCCCGGCCACCGGCTGATTTGTTTCGACACCTGACGAAATACGATGCCCCCAATGGACGTTCAATGAACCAAATTGCACTGGGCGAAAAAGAAACACACGTCAAAATCGTCAACCTTCCCGATGGGACCCTCAAAGGGGTGACTGCGTACGATGAATACATCGCCGCACGGCGCACGGCCCTGGTAAGAGATGCGCGCACATTTCACTCTCCAGGAAACTTTTTCGCCTCATTGCCAGCACGTCCGGTACAGCCCGTCATCACCCCATCCACGACCGTCCCGGAACTTATCGAGAAAATATTCGACGCCGCGCCCGGGTTAGTCGTCGGTGAAAGTCAGGATCGTATTGCCAGCATGCGGTTCCTCATCGAAAACATGGAGACGCTGTCGAAACAAGGCGTCAAGACGATCTACATGCACCGTTTGCTTAACGACTTCAGTCAAGTCGACCTGAACAATTTCGCCGAAACAGGAAAAATGGACGGCATGCTGGGACTGTATTTGAAACAGCTTCAGAGCGATCCCGCCGGGCAGTTCACACCACTGGAAGTTGTCCGTACGGCCCAACAGTACGGCATTCGAATCCAGGCCACTGATTGCCTGGCAAGCTATCGATACGAAGGCGCGTCCTTTGGCACGATGTCTCAACAATCCATCAAGAACTACCTCACTCACACGATCATTCAGGCCAACGAAGCCTACAACCCTGGAAAATGGGTGGCGCTGACCGACCAGGAAAACACCAACACGTTCAGGGGCATTGCCGGCATCAGCGAAACGGAGGGAGGTATCGGTTTGCGGATCGAAGAGGTTGCTCCTGACCAGAATCTGCACATCGAGATCGACCATGGCATCGAGGTGGGCCGCGACGTTCAGCCGCCACAGCCGCAAATGAGCGGAGACTTCGACACCTTGTATGCGGACGTCAGCCTGGAAATGCCTACTCCTGTCATTCAACGAACACAGGAAGCACTCCTCCGGCTCCTGTACCGTCCCGGTATGTTCACCATCGAGCAATCAGAGGACTTCTGGACGTTGATCCATCGCAGCAGGACCGGCGAGATTGTTCGGACGATGATTGAGCGAACAGAGGGTGGCGGCGTTCTGATCAACCGTCCTGCCTGGACCGATGTGCATCAGGTCAACTTCCAGAATATTGGCCTGCTTGCGCGAGCACTCAATCGCATGGGCATGACGCTTGAAGGGCGTCTGCCGGTGTAACCCAGCAGACTCTGGTACGCAAAAGGCCCCGTGAACATAAGCTCACGGGGCCTTTCAGGTGCTACGGACGATCAGTTGAAACCGGGATCACTCCCACTCGATCGTCGCTGGCGGCTTGCTCGACACGTCGTAGGTGACACGGGAGATGCCTTCGATTTCGTTGATGATCCGGCCGCTGACGGTTTCCAGCAGTTCGTAAGGCAGGTGTGCCCAACGCGCAGTCATGAAGTCGATGGTTTCCACGGCACGCAGGGCAACCACCCAGGCGTAACGACGGCCATCGCCGACCACGCCAACCGATTTCACCGGCTGGAACACCACGAATGCCTGACTGACTTTGTGGTACCAGTCGGCCTTGCGCAGTTCTTCGATGAAGATGTGATCGGCGCGACGCAGCAGGTCGGCGTATTCCTTCTTCACTTCACCGAGGATCCGCACGCCCAGGCCCGGGCCCGGGAACGGGTGACGGTAGACCATGTCGTACGGCAGGCCGAGTTCCAGGCCCAGACGACGGACTTCGTCCTTGAACAGCTCGCGCAGGGGTTCAACCAGCTTGAGGTTCATTTCTTCCGGCAGGCCACCCACGTTGTGGTGCGACTTGATCACGTGAGCCTTGCCGCTTTTCGCGCCAGCAGACTCGATCACGTCAGGGTAGATGGTGCCTTGGGCGAGGTACTTGATGTTGTCCAGTTTGTTGGACTGGGCATCGAATACGTCGATGAAGGTACGGCCGATGATCTTGCGTTTTTTCTCTGGGTCGGACTCGCCTGCCAGATTGTCGAGGAACTGATCTTCGGCATTAGCGCGGATCACTTTGACGCCCATGTTCTCGGCGAACATGGCCATCACTTGCTCGCCTTCGTGCAGACGCAGCAGGCCGTTGTCGACGAAGACGCAGGTCAACTGGTCGCCAATGGCTTTGTGCAACAGCGCGGCAACCACCGAGGAGTCAACGCCGCCGGACAAGCCGAGCAAGACGTTGTCGGTGCCGACCTGGGCGCGAACCTGAGCGATGGCGTCTTCAGCAATTTTCGACGGCGTCCACAGCGCTTCACAGCCGCAGATGTCGAGGATGAAGCGCGACAGGATCCGACCGCCCTGCTTGGTGTGGGTCACTTCCGGGTGGAACTGCACACCGTAGTAACCGCGAGCGTCGTCGAACATGCCGGCGATCGGGCAGCTCGGGGTGCTGGCCAGGATGTGGAATTCCTGCGGCATCTTGGTGACCTTGTCACCGTGGCTCATCCACACGTCGAGGCCGAACAGGCCGTCGGCGTCGATGTGGTCTTCGATGCCGTCGAGCAGGCGGCTCTTGCCGACCACGTCGACACGGGCGTAACCGAACTCACGCAGTTCGGAACCTTCAACCTTGCCACCCAGCTGTTCAGCCATGGTCTGCATGCCGTAGCAAATACCGAAGACCGGTACGCCCAGGTCGAACACTGCTTGCGGGCAGCGAGGGCTGTTGGCTTCGTGCACGGACTCGGGGCCGCCGGCGAGAATGACGCCTTTTGGAGCGAATTCGCGAATCGCGTCTTCATCCATATCGAACGGATGCAGTTCGCAGTACACGCCGATTTCACGCACGCGGCGGGCAATCAGCTGGGTGTACTGGGAACCGAAATCGAGGATCAGGATGCGGTGAGCGTGAATGTCGAGGGCCATGAGAGAAACTCTGAAAAGCAGTTGCAAGCTTCAAGCTGCAAGCTGCAAGTAGTCGGAAGCTGCGCGGTAGCTGCTTGAACGCAGTACCGCTTGCAGCTTATAGCTTGTGGCTCGTAGCTGGAGGCGTCAGCCGACCCGATAGTTTGGCGCTTCTTTGGTGATCTGTACGTCGTGGACGTGGGACTCGGCCATACCGGCGCCGGTGATCCGCACGAACTCAGGCTTGGTGCGCATTTCTTCGATGTCGGCACTGCCGGTGTAGCCCATCGAGGAACGCAGGCCGCCCATCAGTTGATGGATGATGGCGCTCAGGCTGCCCTTGTACGGAACACGCCCTTCGATGCCTTCCGGAACCAGTTTCTCGGCGCCTGCCGAGGAGTCCTGGAAGTAACGGTCGGAGGAACCTTGAGCCTGGGACATGGCGCCCAGCGAACCCATCCCACGGTAAGCCTTGTACGAACGACCCTGGAACAGTTCGATCTCACCTGGCGCTTCTTCAGTACCGGCGAACATCGAGCCCATCATCACGCAGGAAGCACCGGCTACGATGGCCTTGGACAGGTCACCGGAGAAACGGATGCCGCCGTCGGCGATCAACGGAACGCCTGTGCCTTCAAGGGCAGCGGCGACGTTGGCGATGGCACTGATTTGCGGGACGCCGACACCGGCGACGATACGGGTGGTGCAGATCGAACCCGGGCCGATACCGACCTTGACTGCGTCAGCGCCGGCTTCGGCCAGAGCCTTGGCGGCAGCGCCGGTGGCGATGTTGCCGCCGATGACCTGCACTTCAGGGAAATTCTGTTTGACCCAGCGAACGCGGTCGATCACGCCTTTGGAGTGACCGTGTGCGGTGTCGACCACCACCACGTCAACGCCGGCATTGACCAGGGCGGCTACGCGGTCACCGGTGTCTTTACCGGTACCGACTGCAGCGCCAACGCGCAGACGACCTTGATCGTCCTTGCTGGCCAGCGGGTAAGCCTTGGCTTTTTCGATGTCGTTGACGGTCATCATGCCTTTGAGGGCAAATTTGTCGTCGACGATCAGGACGCGTTCGATGCGGTGCTTGTGCAGCAACTCGCGAACGTCGTTCTTGTCGGCGCCTTCCTTGACCGTGACCAGACGCTCTTTAGGCGTCATCACTTCGCGGACAGTGGCTTCCAGACGATTTTCGAAACGCACGTCACGGGAAGTGACGATGCCGACCAGGTCGCCATTGTGCAAAACCGGAACGCCGGAAATGTTGTGCTGGCGGGTAAGTTCGAACAGCTCACGAACCGTGGCGTCGGCCTCGATAGTGATCGGGTCCTTGACCACGCCGGCTTCGTAACGCTTGACCTTGCGAACTTCGGCAGCTTGCTGCTCGATGGTCATGTTCTTGTGGATGATGCCGATGCCACCTTCCTGAGCCATGGCGATTGCCAGACGGGCTTCAGTGACGGTGTCCATGGCAGCAGAAACCAGAGGAATATTCAGCTCGATGCCACGGGTTAGGCGGGTCTTGAGACTGACTTCGTTAGGAAGCACCTCGGAATAACCAGGCACTAGGAGAATGTCGTCGAATGTCAGAGCTTCTTGGCTGATACGCAGCATCGCGGGGGCTCCCGAGCGGGAAAATGGAAGCGCGCCATTATAGTCAGACACCCCCTCGGGTTCAATGTAAAACTCTGTCTATTATCGATGCAGTGATCGACGGGGGTCTGGAACGCAAATCCTGTAGGAGCGAGGCTTGCCCGCGAAGGCGTCATCACTGACGCTAAAAGGTTCGCGGGCAAGCCTCGCTCCTACGGTTTCGGTTACAACTCGACCTTCACCCAGCTGACAGGCTGATCCAGCCATTCGGCAAACTCATCGATAAAGCTCTGCTTGAACCCGGCCTCGGCCCAGTTGTTAAAGATGAACCCCAGGTTGGAAAAACCGCATTCCTGCAGGAAAAGAAAGCCGTTGATGTCGTCTTCATGCCCGCATTCCGGGCAGGTGAAGTTATCGGTGCGCCCCGGCATCCAGTCTTCCAGGCTGTCGAACAGCGCTTCGCCGACTTCCTTGCGGCACTCGGCGCAGCCCGCTTCCTCAAGGAATCCCTTGGCCGGCGTATAGATGCAACGCTTGGTGATGATCTCCAGGCCATTGATCGGCTCACTGAACGGCAGCGCTTGTGGATGCAACACCACCGCGCGGGCACCGTCGGCGATGGCGTGGGCCATGCGATTACCCGTGCGGCCACAGGTGGTCAGTTCTTCCTTGATGATGTTCTTGCGCACCAGCCAGCGCACAACCGCCCGGGCCCGAGGTTCATGCACCGGCAGCGTGGAGATTTTCGGGACGATGATGCTTTGCGAATTCATGGTGCAAGCCTGCTGCGTCAAATGGATGTTTCTGCGGCGTACCGGCTGACGCTTTCGCGGGCAAGCCTCGCTCCTACAGGACCGGTGTCAACGACATAAATCCACTGTAGGAGCGAGGCTTGCCCGCGAAGGCGTCGGCGCGGCCGGCAGCTTAATCCCTGGCGAAATCCGGTCAAGTACTCAAATAACGCGCGATCAATGCAATCCCGCTCGCCAGCACCAACCAGGTCACCAGCCGCACGAACGCCTCGCGGGACAATTTCATGGTCAACCGCCGCCCGATCCACAGCCCCAAGGCCATGGCCGGCAACAAACACAATGCCAATACCAACAAGGGTAGCTCGGCATAGACACCCGCGACGGCAAACAGACTCAGGCGCACCACGGTGCTGCAGCTGATCAGCGCACTCTGGGTCGCCCGCGCCGCCTCTTTCGGTAACCGACTGTTCAAATAGATCGCATATAAAAAGCCGCCACTGCCAAACAACGCCCCGAACATTCCGCCCACTGTCCCCATCGGCACGGCCCAACCGGCGGACAATTGCGCAGGCCGGGTTTTGACCCACAAGCTGTAAATCGCATAGGCGCTGATAAACAGCCCCATCAGCAGTAGCAACACATCGGATTTGAGGTTCAGCAGAAAGATCACCCCCAGCGTGCAACCCACCGCCATGCACGGCAGGAGCCACAGCAACTCGGGTTTCGCCACCTCCCGCCGCGAAGGCAGCAGATTGCCGAAGGCTGCGACGAAATCCAGCAGCACCAGCAACGGCACGATCTTCGACAGCGGCATGAACAGAATCAGAATCGGCCCCGCCACCAACGCGGTACCAAACCCGGCGATGCCAAACACGATGTACGCCAGGGCAATGCCCAATCCAATCACCAGCCAATCCGTGGCGCCGAATGGCCATTGGTTCAACATCTCAAGCACATTCATCTGCACGGCTTCCTTGAATACCTGGGATGACTTTAGCCAGCACCGAGTCTTGCGACTAATATCTTCAAAGCCATCCACCCATCTCAAAAAGGCATGCCTGGTGCTTTCAACCCGCCAATTGCGTTACTTCGTGGAAATCGCCGACTGCGGGAGTTTCAGCGCGGCCGCAGAACGACTGTTCATTGCCCAGTCGGCCCTGAGCCGGCAAATAAAGGACATGGAAACCCGCCTGCAAACGCCATTGTTCGAGCGCACCGCACGCCAGCCCCGACTGACGGCGGCCGGTGAAGCCTTCCTGCCCCGGGCGAGAAACCTGCTGAACGAACTGACCAAAGCCAGCGAGATAGCCACCCAGGTCGGCAATGGCGAACTCGGCACCTTGCGCCTCAGCCACTCCAGCACCGTGCCCATGAGTGGCCGCCTGCTGCGAGGCATCAGCGACTATCTGGATCAGCATGTCGGCGTGTCCATGGACATCGCCAAGCTGTCTTCCGAAGTGCAACTTGAAGCGTTGGCCGACGGTCGGCTGGATGTCGGACTGCTGCGCCTGCCGGTCTTGCGCCAACGTGAAGGCGTGCAGATTGTTCCTTTGTATAGCGAACGATTGCTGCTGGCCGTTCCCCCCAATCATCGGCTGGCTGTGGATAAGTCCGCTCAAGGCATCGATCTGGCGCAACTGAAGGATGAGGCGTTTATCTCCATTCCTCATCCTCAGCGTGGCGGGTTGAGTTATTTGTCCGCCGAGTTGTGCATGCGTCAGGGATTCTTCCCGAAAGCGGCGCGGGTGGTGTCGCGCAAAACCACGCAACTGCAACTGATACAGGCCGGTTTCGGCATCGCCCTGCTGCCGGAGTCGATGCGAGACATTGCGCCGCCCGACATCCATTTCCTGCCCCTGAACGATCCGGATTGCCACAGCACCGTCGCCCTCGCCAGCAAGCAAAATCCCACCGCGCTGGTTCAACACTTCATCAACACCTGCACAAAACCCTGTAGGAGCGAGCCTGCTCGCGATAGCGGTCCAACATTCAACATCCATGTCGACTGACACACCGCCATCGCGAGCAGGCTCACTCCTACAAGGGGATTTTCGCTGGGTCATGGAGATTGCTCATCGAATGCCTTTAAACTGCGCCCCATGATTAAAGATCCCTTTGCAAGACTCGGCCTGGACCGTGAAGTCCTGACTGTCAGCCAGCTCAACGGCCGCGCGCGGGTGTTGCTCGAAGACGTGTTCAGCAACATCTGGGTCGAAGGCGAAATATCCAACCTCGCCCGGCCGGCGTCCGGCCACGTGTATTTCACCCTCAAGGACAGCGGCGCCCAGGTGCGTTGCGCGCTGTTCCGGCAGAACGCGGCGCGGGTTCGCCAGGCGTTGAAAGACGGGCTGGCGGTCAAGGTGCGCGGCAAGGTTTCGCTGTTCGAGGGGCGTGGCGACTATCAGTTGATCCTCGACACCGTAGAGCCGGCCGGTGACGGTGCCCTGCGTCTGGCCTTCGATGCATTGAAGGAAAAACTCAGCGCCGAAGGCCTGTTCAGCGCCGAGCGCAAAGTGCCGTTGCCGGCGCACCCGCAACGCATCGGTATTATCAGTTCGCCGACTGGCGCGGTGATTCGCGACATCATCAGTGTATTTCGCCGCCGCGCGCCGCAGATCCAGCTGACGCTGATCCCGACCGCTGTGCAGGGCCGCGAAGCGACTGCGCAGATCGTCCGCGCACTGAAACTGGCGGACGCCCGCGGTTTCGATGCGTTGATCCTCGCCCGTGGCGGCGGTTCGCTGGAAGACCTCTGGTGCTTCAACGAAGAAGCCGTGGCCCGCGCCGTGGATGCCTGCGTGACGCCGATTGTCAGCGCCGTCGGCCATGAAACCGACGTCTCGATCAGTGACTTCGTGGCCGACGTCCGCGCCCCGACGCCGTCCGCTGCCGCCGAATTGCTCGCACCGGATTCCAGCGACCTGGTGCGCCGGGTGGAGAGCCTGCATCGACGTCTGGTCATGCGCATCCGTGACCGCTTGATGCGCGACCGCTTGCGCCTGGAAGGCATGTCCCGCCGCCTGCGTCATCCTGGAGAACGCCTGCGCCAACAAGCGCAACGTCTGGACGACCTGGACATGCGCATGCGCCGCGCTTTCGAACGCAACCTCACCACCCGCCGTGAACGACTGATTCGTCTGGAAACCCGCCTCGCCGGGCAACACCCGGGACGGCAACTGGCGATGCTTCGTCAGCGCCTAGACAGCTTTGCCGAACGCCTGCCGCGTGCCATGCGCGAAGGGCTCAAGTCCCGTCGTCTGCAGCTGCAAAGTCAGGTGCAGACGCTGCAGGTGGTCAGCCCACTCGCGACGCTGGCCCGTGGCTACAGCATTCTGCTGGACGAACGCGGCAACGCGATTCGCAGCGCCGAGCAAACCCACACCGGTCAACGGCTGAAAGCCAAACTGGGCGACGGCGAGCTGCAAGTCCGGGTCGAAGACAATCACCTGACGCCTGTCACCCTTTCTTTACTGGATTGATCCATGCCGCGTTTTTTAGCTCCGCTGCTGTTGTTGTGCCTGACCTTCAATGCCCACGCCGACAGTTACATCACCCGCCTGCTGAACAAACCGGTGCCGGGGGGCGTGGCCGTGGTGGATCTGGGCACTTCCGCCCAGGCGCCAAAAGCCAGTTATCAAGGCAAATCGGTGCTGGTGGTCAAGGAACAGAGCAATTGGCTGGCGATTGTCGGCGTGCCGTTGACGGTTAAACCGGGGACGCAGCAGGTCAGCAGCGGCGGTCGTAATCTGAGTTTCACGGTCGGCAGCAAGAAGTACCCGGAACAGCACATCACCCTGAAGAACACGCAGCAGGTCAATCCGAACCCGGAGAATCTGAAGCGTATCGAAGGCGAACTGGCCGAGCAGATCGCTGCCTACCGCACGTTCAGCCCGAACACGCCAAGCAACCTGCTGCTGGACAAACCGGTCAACGGGCCGCTGTCGAGCAAGTTCGGCGTACGCCGGTTCTTTAACGGTGAAGAGCGCAATCCTCACTCAGGCCTGGATTTTGCCGTGGGTGCCGGCACACCGATCAAGACCCCGGCGGCGGGCAAGGTGATTCTGATCGGCAACTACTTTTTCAACGGCAATACGGTGTTTGTCGACCATGGGCAGGGCTTTATCAGCATGTTCTGCCATATGTCGAAGATTGATGTGAAGGTGGGGCAGCAACTGGCGCGTGGTGGAGTGGTCGGGAAGGTTGGCGCCACCGGCCGGGCGACCGGGCCGCATATGCACTGGAATGTCAGTCTGAATGATGCACGGGTGGATCCGGCCATCTTTATTGGGGCATTTCAGCCATAAATAGTCGTTGAGGCTGCCGGCCTCTTCGCGGGCAAGCCTCGCTCCTACAGATATGTCCTGATCACACAATTTGGGCACGACGCAAATCTGTAGGAGCGAGGCTTGCCCGCGAAGGCGATCTCAAGGACGCCGCTTATTCAGCATCCAGGTCCTCAATCCCATGGACTTCCCGGTCTGCCAGACAATGGTTGATCCAGGTTTGAGTTTCTTCCGAGAAACCAGCCAACTCTTCCGCCGTAATCAACTCGCGGGCACACAACCCCAGCAGGTGAGATCGGGCCTCATGCCGTGAAAACCTGAAAACGCCAAACGCCCAATACAGCTCTTTCTGCCCGGCCTTCAGCAGTTCTTCGCTGGCTTCTATCCGATCATATGGCGCCTGGCTTCTGTCGAGAACCGTACGCTCGACCTCCTCCATGATCCGGATACACATCCGTTCATGCGCCTTCGGGCGCAGCGCGCTGTAAAGCTTCCAATCCGACTCGTTCATTGCCGACTCCTGCATTCCAGTCGCCTGGTTGAGGCTTTAAGAATAGCTGCGCCCACCGAGACAAGACCGCCTACTTTCAATTGCGCAACGATCAAACCTTGCGCAAACATCAAAACAATCACGCCAATTCGAAGCAATAAAATCGCGGCATAAGCGCTTTTTCGAGTATTCCTCTCAATTTTTTTCGACTGCTTGCCATCCTCAACCACGGCGGTTAGGGTTGAGGGCATGAAAACCTCGCACACCCTCATTCAGCTTCGCCAGCACCGCAGCCTGTGCCTCGTCAGCGCACGACTGCCAGGCTGAATCGCGGTGCCTCGCCCCACGCTTTTCCCCAAGAACATTTGATCCACCGGCAGGCCGCCTTTTTTCGGCCCACACAATAAGGATTTCCCGATGAGCATGCTCAAAGACCCGTCTTCGAAATACCGCGCGTTCCCGACCATCGATATCCCGGACCGCACTTGGCCATCGAAGACCATCACCGCAGCGCCGATCTGGTGCAGTTCCGACCTTCGTGACGGCAACCAGTCGCTGATCGAGCCAATGGACGCGGTCAAGAAGCTGCGCTTCTGGAAAACCCTGGTGCAGGTCGGTGTGAAAGAGATCGAAGCCTCGTTCCCGGCCGCTTCGCAAACCGACTTCGACTTTGTGCGTACCCTGATCGAAGGCAACCACATCCCGGACGACACCACCATTCAGGTGCTGACCCAGGGCCGTGAAGACTTGATCGAGCGCACCTTCGAATCCTTGCGTGGGGCGAAGAAAGCCATCGTTCACCTGTACAACGCGACCTCCCCGTCCTTCCGCCGTATTGTCTTCAATCAGGACAAGGAAGGGGTCATGGCCATCGCCGTGAACGCCGCCAAGCTGTTCGTCAAATACGCGGCCCAGCAGCCGAACACCGAGTGGACCTTCGAATACTCGCCGGAAACCTTCAGCGCGACCGAACTCGAATTCGCCAAGGAAGTCTGCGACGCGGTGATCGAAGTCTGGAACCCGACGCCTGAGCACAAGATGATTCTCAACTTGCCAGCCACCGTCGAATGCGCGACCCCGAACATCTATGCCGACCAGATCGAATGGTTCGGTCGTCACATCAACCGCCGTGACAGCGTGATCATCAGCCTGCATACCCACAATGACCGTGGCACCGGCGTTGCCGCTACCGAACTGGGCCTGATGGCCGGCGCCGACCGTGTCGAAGGCTGCCTGTTCGGCAACGGCGAGCGTACCGGTAACGTCGACCTCGTGACCGTGGCGCTGAACCTCTACACCCAGGGCATTCACCCTGAGCTGGACTTCTCCGACATCGACGGCGTGCGCAAAGTCGTCGAGGAGTGCAACCAGATCCAGGTGCACCCACGTCACCCGTACGTCGGCGACCTGGTTCACACCGCGTTCTCCGGCTCGCACCAGGATGCGATCCGCAAGGGCTTCGCCCAGCAGAAACCGGACGAATTGTGGGAAGTACCGTACTTGCCGATCGACCCGGCCGACATCGGCCGCAGCTACGAGGCAGTGATCCGCGTCAACAGCCAGTCGGGCAAGGGCGGTATCGCTTACCTGCTGGAACAGGAATACGGCATCAGCTTGCCGCGTCGCATGCAGATCGAGTTCAGCCAGGTCGTGCAGCGTGAAACCGATCGCCTGGGCCTTGAGATGACCGCCCAACAGATCCACGCCTTGCTGCACAGCGAGTATCTGCAGGCCAACACCCCGTATGCGCTGGTCAGCCATCGCCTGCAGGAAGAAAACGGTCACAGCGCCGTGGAAGTGGAAGTCTCGGGCAAAGGCCAAGGCGAAACCAACCTGCACTGGCGCGGCAAGGGCAACGGTGCGCTGGAAGCCCTGGTCGCCGGTCTGCCAATTCCGGTGGAAATCATGGACTACAACGAACACGCAATCGGCGCGGGCACCAATGCCAAGGCTGCGGCCTACATTGAACTGCGCGTGAATGGTGAACGTGCGGTGCATGGCGTCGGTATCGATGAAAACATCACCACCGCGAGCTTCAAGGCCCTGTTCAGCGCGCTGAACCGCTCCCTGAGCCAGCCGGAAGCGAAAGCGGCGTAAGCGTTCGCGGCAATGCAAAAGGCCCCTAGGTGCGAACCTCGGGGCCTTTTTTGATCTTCGGTTTTTGTGTCGCCCGTCATGGCCTCATCGCGGGCAAGCCCGCTCCCACAGTGATCGGGGTGAACATGATTTTCATGTACACCACCAATCCTTGTGGGAGCGGGCTTGCCCGCGATGAGGTCCTGTAAGGCAGCGGAAATCTCAGGTGAATTCGAACGTATCGGCATCGAGATTGGCCGGGAAACGCGTGCGGTAGGCCTGAAGATCCGCCGCATTCAGCACGACCTGAAACACGCCATCGGCTTCGCCGGCACTGAGCAATGTCTCACCCTGGAAATCCAGCACCTGGCTGTCACCGGTGTATGCAAACCCTTTACCGTCAGTACCGATGCGATTCACCGCAGCCACGTAGCAAAGGTTTTCAATCGCCCGGGCCGGCAGCAAACGGTTCCAGTGCTGGCGGCGTGCTCCGGGCCAGTTCGCGGTGTAGAGCAGCAAGTCGGTGTCCTGGGCATCGCGGCTCCAGACCGGGAAACGCAGGTCGTAGCAAATCAGCGGCCGCACTCGCCAGCCCTTGAGCTCGAACTGCACCTGGCGCTCGCCCGGCGTGTAGTGGTTGTGCTCGCCGGCCATGCGAAACAGATGACGCTTGTCGTAGTGCCAGACTTCGCCGTCCGGCCGCGCCCACAGCAGTCGATTGCGATGGCTGCCATCGGCGGCCTGGACGATGACGCTACCGGTAATCACCGCGTCGAGTTTTGCCGCCTGGACGCGCAGCCATTTGCTGGTCGGACCGTTTTCCGCTTCGGCGAGGGTTTCCGATTCCATGGAAAAACCGGTGGTGAACATTTCCGGCAGGATAATCAGGTCAGCCCCGCGAGCCTGCTCAAGCAATTGCTCGAAATGCTCCAGGTTGGCCTGGCGGTCATGCCAGGCCAGGGTGGTCTGGATCAGCGCGACATTCAGATTGGGCAGTGCACTCAGATCACGCATAGTTTTGCCGCTGCTTCACGCAACGTCTCCTCGCGTTTGGCGAAGCACAGGCGCACCAGACGCTGGCCCTCGGGTGGCGTCTGGTAGAACACCGAGATCGGGATGCTCGCCACGCCATGTTCACGGGTCATCCACAGCGCCATCTCGACGTCATTGAGGTCCGGGCGAATCTGCGAATAATCGACCAACTGGAAATACGTGCCGGTCACCCGCTGAAAGCTGAAACGCGACGGCGCCAGCAGATCGCAGAACAGATCGCGCTTGGTCTGGTAGAAACCCGGCAATTCTTCGACGTGCTCAGGATGCTCGGCCATGAAGTCGGCCAAAGCGTATTGCAGTGGGGTCACGCCGCAGAAACTGACGTACTGGTGAACCTTGCGTAGCTCGGCGGTGAGCGCCGGCGGGGCGACCACGTAGCCGGTTTTCCAGCCGGTGACGTGGTAGGTCTTGCCGAAGGAACTGACCACGAAGGCGCGTTGATACAGCTCTTCGTGGTTCAGTACGCTGACGTGAGGCACGTCGTCGAAGACCAGATGTTCGTAGACTTCGTCGCTGACGATGTAGATGTCGCGATCCCGAATCAACGCCGCCAACTGATCCAGTTCGGCACGATTTATCAGCGCGCCACTCGGGTTATGCGGGGAGTTGAGAACGATCATCCGGGTGCGCGGCGTAATCGCTTCGGCGAGTTTTTCAAAGTCGATGGCAAAGTCATTCAGACCGAGTTGCACATGCACGCAACGACCACCCGCCAGTTCCACCGACGGCTCGTAACTGTCGTAGCACGGATCGAACACGATCACTTCGTCGCCGCTGTGGATAACCGCCTGAATCGCACAGAAGATTGCTTGAGTGGCGCCGGGTGTGACCGTCACTTCATGGTCGGCATCCACGTTGACGCCGTAGCTGCGGGCGATCTTCGCCGAAATCTGCTGGCGCAGCGCCGGCAGGCCGGTCATCGGTGAATATTGGTTGTGGCCACTGGCGATGTGCCGACCGACCGCATCGCACAGGGCTTGCGGGGCATCGAAATCGGGAAAACCCTGGGACAGGTTGATCGCCCCGGTTTGCGCCGCGAGCTGAGACATCTGAGTGAAGATAGTGATGCCGACATTCGGCAGCTTACTGGTGATCATCGGTGATTCCCTGCTCTACACCCGGCTCTAACGGCGGCGCGGGAGAGCCCGAGGATAGCCCATCCGGCGCCCATAAAAAAAGGGCGCCCGCTGGCGCCCCTCTTCTAATGACCAACACATAACCTTGTGGCGAGGGGGCTTGCCCCCGTTGGGTGGCGTAGCCGCCCCTAAATCATCCACTGCGGTCTGTCAGATAAACCGCGGTGTAGGTTTTACGACTGCTCCGCAGCCGAACGGGGGCAAGCCCCCTCGCCACAAAAGCCCCATACACAAAGGTGTGGGAAACCAAATCAGCGCTTGTCGCGGCGCTTTTTGTCGGCCTTCTTGTGGTGCGACATCATGCGACGCTTCTTGTTGACCTGACGGTCGGTGAGCGAGGTCTTGTTGCCTTCGTACGGGTTCTCGCCGCCCTTGAACTCGATACGGATCGGCGTACCGACCAGTTTGAGCACACGACGGTAAGTGTTTTCCAGGTAACGGACATACGACTTCGGCACTTTCTCGATCTGGTTACCGTGGATCACGATAATCGGCGGGTTAGCACCACCCAAGTGGGCATAACGCAGCTTGATCCGACGGTTGTTGACCATCGGTGGCGCGTGCTCACCCACCGCATCTTCCAGAATCGTGGTCAGGCGGTTGGTCGGCCAGCGGGTGACCGCAGACTTGAACGAGTTCTGTACGGAGGCGTAGAGGTTGCCCACGCCCGTGCCGTGCAGGGCCGAGATGAAGTGGATGTCGGCGTAGTCAACGAAGAACAGTCGACGTTGCAGCTCGACCTTCACGAAGTCACGCTCGCTCGGCGTCATGCCGTCCCACTTGTTGATCGCGATCACCAGCGCACGACCCGACTCAATGGCAAAGCCCAGCAGGTTGAGGTCGTGGTCCACGACGCCTTCGCGGGCGTCCATCACGAAGATCACCACGTTGGCGTCTTTGATCGCTTGCAGGGTCTTGACCACGGAGAATTTTTCGACTTCTTCGTGGATCTTGCCGCGCTTGCGTACACCGGCGGTGTCGATCAGCGTGTACTTCTCGTCGTTACGCTCGAACGGGATGTAGATACTGTCGCGGGTGGTGCCGGGCTCGTCATAGACGATTACCCGGTCTTCACCGAGCATGCGGTTGACCAGGGTCGACTTGCCGACGTTTGGACGGCCGATGATAGCGATCTTGATCCCGTCTTTTTCGCTTGGGCCAGGAATGCGCTTGGCTTCCTCGCCTTCGGCAACGATCTCTTCCTCGCCTTCTTCCAGCTCGTCATCGTCTTTCGGGAAGTCGCTCAGGGCGATTTCCAGCATTTGGGTGATGCCACGACCATGAGCACCGGCGATCGGGATCGCGTGGCCCATGCCCAACGGGGCGAATTCGGCGCGGGCCATTTCAGGGTCGATGTTGTCAACCTTGTTGGCAACCACGTAAGAACGCTTGTTACGTTTGCGCAAATGCTCGGCGATCATCTGGTCGGCGGCAGTGAAACCGGCCTTGGCATCTACCAGGAACAGAACGACATCGGCTTCTTCAATGGCCAGCAGCGACTGCTCGGCCATTTTTTCGTCCATACCGTGCTCGTCACCGGAGATACCGCCGGTGTCGACCAGAATGTAGGAACGCCCTTGCCACTTGGCCTCACCGTATTGGCGATCACGGGTCAGACCGGACAAGTCGCCGACAATGGCGTCGCGAGTCCTGGTCAGGCGGTTGAACAAGGTGGACTTGCCGACGTTCGGTCGGCCCACCAGGGCGATTACGGGAACCATGCGGCTCTCCACTTCGTTATTTCAGAAAATACAAAAGCCGCTGCGAGGCAGCGGCTGGTGCTCGGGGCAATCACTGTGTGCTTGTCTGTGGGAGCGAGCCTGCTCGCGATAAACGCCAATACACCGCGTTTATTCAGGACACCAACGTAATCGTTGACGTCCATCGCGAGCAGGCTCGCTCCTACAGTCCAACAAACGGTGAAGCCGCTTGGGGGTTAAACCCCAAGCATAGTCAAATCTTTACTTGATGGTCAGGGCTTCCAGTTTGCCACTGTTGCCATACACATAAATCGTGTCACCCACCACCAGCGGACGGGCACGCAGGCCGTCGCTGTCGATGCGTTCGCGGCCGACGAAACGACCGTCCACCTGACTCAGCAGGTGCAGGTAGCCTTCCATATCACCGACTGCAACATAGCTGGAGAACACTTCCGGAGCCGACAGTTGACGACGGGCCAGCGAATCGTTGCTCCACAAAGCCGTGGTGGAACGTTCGTCGACGCCTTCAACTGTGCCCGAAGACAGGCTCACGTAAACACTGCCGAAACCCTGAGCAACGCCGGCATAGCTGGAAGCATCACGCTGCCAGAGTTGACGACCGCTTTCCAGGTCCAGCGCCGCAACGCGACCCTGATAGCTGGCGACATACAGAGTACCGCCGGACAGCAGCAAGCCGCCGTCGATATCGACCACACGTTCCAGTTCCGAACGGCCTTGAGGAATCGCAACACGTTGTTCCCACACCGGCACGCCGTTGGAAATATCGAGAGCGACCACTTTACCGGTCGACAGGCCAGCCACCGCGAGGCGGTTGGTGACGATCGGTGCACTCGTGCCGCGCAGAGTCAGGACCGCAGGCGTGCTGTCATACAACCAGCGCTGGTTGCCGGTGGCGGCATCCAGACCGATCAGACGGTCATCCTGAGTCTGAACCACAACTACGTCACCGTTGTTGGCTGGCGGTGCGAGGACTTCGCTGGACACGCGAGCGCGCCATTTCTCTTCACCGTTGATCGCATCCAGGGCAACGATTTCGCCCTTGATGGTACCGATCGTGAGCAGACCGTAACCTACGCCAACGGCGCCGGAAACAGGCAGATCAAGGTCCTTCTTCCATTTGACGTCGCCGTTGCTGCGATCCATCGCCACGACTTCACCCGTGACGTCGGCGGCGTAGATGGTATCGCCATCGATCGCCGGCACCAGCATGTTGTAGGTTTCGCCCTGACCGTCACCGATCGAACGACTCCACTGCTTTTGCAGAACCACTTCTTCTTTGAAGTCGGTCAACTCGGCCGGTGGCAATTCTTTTTTGCTGTTGCTGCTGCAACCCGCGGCCAAAACGGCCAGAGCCAGCAATGCTGCATGTTTCCAACGAATCACGTCACGCATCCCCTTTGGCCAGGTCGTCCAGCTTGATTTGTAGGCCACCGACCGCCGCTTCATCCGACAGTGCCGCCTTGGCTTTTTGATACGCCGCGTTCGCTTCGTCGGTACGACCCAACTGCACCAGCAGGTCACCCTTGAGCTCTTCGCGAGTGGCCAGGAACGCCTTGTCGGCATCGCCTTCGAGCAGCTTCAGGGCTTCTTCGACCTTGTTCTGCGCGGCCAGTACCTGCGCCAGACGCTGACGGGCAATTTCGCCCAGCGCCGGGTTGGCCGGTTTGTCGACGATAGCTTTCAGCTCGCTGGCTGCGTCGTCCAGCTTGCCGCTGTCGACCGCGACTTTCGCCACGAACAGGCTGCCGTACTGCGCATAAGCGCTACCGCCGAACTCGCTGTTGAGCTTGCCGGCCAGGTCCGAAACACGGGCGGCATCAGGCTTGCCGTCAGGCGTCAGCGTGGTTTCCAGCAGTTGCTGGTAGAGAATCGAGGCGCCTTGCGACTGATTGCTCTGATACTTGTGAAAGGCCTGCCAGCCGAACACGATGACCAGCGCCAACAGGCCGCCAGTGACCAGCGGCTTGCCGTTGCGTGTCCACCAGTCCTTCAAATCCGCCAGGTTTTCGTCTTCGGTACTCGACACCCCAATACTCCTTAATCGCTAAATCGGCTGTTTATGACAGCTTCAACCCTGCACGACGCAGGTGGCCAGGTGTGCAGCAAGCGCATCCCAGGCAATGCTTTGTTGTTCGCCCTGGCCACGCAGGGGTTTGAAACCTACCACTTGCTGGGCCATTTCATCGTCACCGAGGATCAGCGCATACAGCGCACCGCTCTTGTCGGCCTTCTTGAACTGGCTTTTGAAGCTGCCGGCGCCGGCATTGACTTGCAGGCGCAGGTTGGGCAATTGATCACGAACCTTCTCACTCAACGTCAGGGCGGCCAGTTCGGCGGCCTCACCGAATGCGCAGAGGTAGACGTCGACCTGACGGGAAATCTCTTCCGGGATCTGCTCCAGGGTTTCCAGAAGCAGCACCAGACGCTCGATGCCCATGGCGAAACCAACGCCCGTTGTCGGCTTACCGCCCATCTGCTCCACCAGACCGTCGTAACGACCGCCGGCACACACGGTGCCCTGGGCGCCCAACTTGTCGGTGACCCATTCGAAAACGGTCTTGCTGTAGTAATCCAGCCCGCGGACCAGCTTCGGGTTGATCACGTAAGGAATGCCGGCGGCGTCCAGACGAGCCTTCAGGCCCTCGAAGTGCACGCGGGATTCGTCGTCGAGGTAGTCGGCCATTTTCGGCGCGTCGACCAGGACCGCTTGAGTGTCGGCGTTCTTGGTATCGAGTACCCGCAAAGGGTTGGTCTTCAGACGGCGTTGGCTGTCTTCGTCCAGCTTGTCCAGGTGAGCGGACAGGAACTCGACCAGCGCTTCGCGGTAACGACCACGGGATTCGCTGGTGCCCAGGCTGTTGAGTTCGAGCTTGACCGCATCACGGATGCCCAGCTCGCCCCACAGGCGCCAGGTCAGCACGATCAGCTCGGCGTCGATGTCCGGACCGTCGAGGTTGAACACCTCGACACCGATCTGGTGGAACTGGCGATAACGGCCTTTCTGCGGACGTTCGTGACGGAACATCGGGCCGATGTACCAAAGCTTCTGCACTTGGCCACCGCCGGTGATGCCGTGCTCGAGCACCGCACGCACGCAGGCCGCTGTGCCTTCAGGGCGCAGGGTCAGGGAATCGCCGTTGCGGTCGTCGAAGGTGTACATCTCTTTTTCGACGATGTCGGTCACTTCACCGATGGAGCGCTTGAACAGCTCGGTGAACTCGACGATCGGCATGCGGATCTGCTTGTAACCGTAGTTATCCAGCAGACGCGAGACGGTACCCTCGAAATGACGCCACAGAGGAGTCTGCTCGGGCAGGATGTCGTTCATGCCACGTATGGCTTGCAGAGACTTGCTCACTATAAATCCTTAAATTCGTTCGATCAGCCGCGGGCGATTACTGCCGCGTCGGCTTCGACCTTTTCGGCCGCTTTCTGGCGGATCAAGCGTTCAAGCTCATCCACCAGATTGTCATTCGTCAGTTTCTGCGCCGGCTTGCCGTCGATGTAAATCAGGTTTGGCGTGCCGCCGGTCAAGCCGATATGGGCTTCCTTGGCTTCACCCGGCCCGTTGACCACGCAACCGATGACCGCGACATCCAGCGGCACCAGCAGATCTTCGAGGCGCCCTTCCAGCTCGTTCATGGTCTTGACCACATCGAAGTTCTGCCGCGAGCAACTCGGGCAGGCGATGAAGTTGATGCCACGGGAACGCAGGTGCAGGGATTTGAGAATGTCGTAGCCGACTTTCACTTCCTCGACCGGGTCAGCCGCCAACGAGATGCGAATAGTATCGCCAATCCCTTCGGCGAGCAGCATACCGAGGCCCACGGCGGATTTCACTGTGCCTGAGCGCAAACCACCGGCTTCGGTGATGCCCAAATGCAGCGGCTGGACGATTTCCTTGGCCAGCAGGCGGTAGGCGGCGACGGCCATGAACACGTCGGAGGCCTTCACGCTGACTTTGAAGTCCTGAAAATTCAGGCGTTCGAGGTGCTCGACGTGACGCAAGGCAGACTCGACCAGCGCTGCCGGGGTCGGCTCGCCGTATTTCTTTTGCAGGTCTTTTTCCAGGGAGCCGGCATTGACGCCGATGCGGATCGGGATCCCGCGATCGCGGGCGGCATCGACCACCGCGCGCACGCGGTCTTCACGACCGATGTTGCCCGGGTTGATTCGCAGGCAATCAACGCCCAGTTCGGCTACGCGCAGCGCAATCTTGTAGTCGAAGTGGATGTCGGCCACCAACGGCACCTTGACCAGTTTCTTGATCTTGCCGAAGGCTTCGGCGGCGTCCATGTCCGGCACGGAAATGCGCACGATATCGACGCCAGCCGCTTCCAGACGATTGATCTGGGCCACGGTGGCGGCCACGTCATTGGTGTCGCTGTTGGTCATGCTCTGAACAGCGATGGGCGCATCGCCGCCAACAGGCACGTTACCGACCCAGATCTTGCGGGATTCGCGACGTTTGATTGGAGATTCGCCGTGCATGACTTATTGACCCAACTTCAGGCGAGCAGTCTCGCCACTGGTGAACGGAGCGACATCGACCGCCTGCCCGTTGTAGCTGACCTGCGCGCCACGGGCGAAGCCCAGACGTACGGAAAACGGCGGTTTGCCGCTGACGGAAACATTTTCGCCTTTACGCTTGAGGCCACTCAACAGCACCTTGCCGGTGCCATCGGTCACCTGGGTCCAGCAATCGGCGGTGAACTGCAGTTGAACCTGGCCTTGGCCGGCCACCGGAGCAGCTGCCGCTTGAGCGGGGATGGTCGGAGTGACCGATGCGCTGGCAGTCGGGGTCGACACAACAGGAGCCGTCGGGGCTGGCGCGACCGGTGTCGCGACAACCGGAGCGGTGCTGTGCGTCGGTGCAACAGGGGCTGGCGAGGCAGGCGCCGGTGCAGTCGGAGCCGCAGGCGCGGTCGCTTCAGCTTCGGACGGTGCTTCAGCCGAAGTCTCGGCTTGCGGCAATGCAAGCGCGGTTGCGCCTTCAGTCTGACCTTCCGCGACGGCCTGGTCTTCCGGCTCGTCCAGCGGATGAATCTGAGTGGTGCCATCGGCGCCTTCGACTTCGACGTGCTCCGGACTCGGACTGATCAGGTCTTTGGTACGCAGGGAGGTTTGATCCTGCCACCAGATAAAACCACCGCCAATCACGGCAATCAGCAACAGCAGGCTGACAATGCGCAAAATAGTGTGGGAAACCCGAACCGGTTCTTCGATACGACCCAGGCTGTGGACATTGCTGCCCTGGGAGTCGGTGCCGGTGGATTGGTCGAACTGCTGGACCAGAACGGTCTGATCCATGCCCAACAACTTGGCGTACGCGCGAATATAACCGCGAGCAAAGGTATGCCCAGGCAGCTTGTCGAACGCGCCGGCTTCCAGATTGCTCAAGGAATTAACGGTGAGGTTGAGCTTGAGGGCCACTTCGGCCAGCGACCAGCCATTGCTTTCGCGGGCCTGGCGCAAAGTCTCACCGGGGTTAACGCGATTCGCTGCTACAACTTCGGGATGCGCCGCTTTCATCATTGCTCCGACAGGTATTGCTGATATTCCGGCGTACCGGGATAGAGTCGTTTTAGTTGCAGGCCAAAACTGGCGGCCTTGTCGCGATCTTCAAACACTTTTGCCAGCCGAACGCCGAGCAATAGACTACGTGCATTTTGCTCGGTGAGCAGGCTAAAACGGTCGTAATAGTCACGCGCGGGCACATAATGCCTGTCTTCGAAGGACAACTCAGCCATTTCCAGCAATGCACGCGGTTGTTGGCGGTTCAAACGCAGGGCTTTTTCCAGTTGCTGCTGCGCCAGATCACGCTGACCCAGCTTCGAAGCGGTCATGCCCAGGTTCTCGAACACCCGCGAACGTTCAGGATACAGGGTATCGGCGGCGGCCTGCTCAAAGCGCTCGTAGGCCTCTTTGTAACGTTTTTCTTCGAAAAGAAAGCTGCCGTAGTTATTCAGGATTCGTGCATCGTTGGGACGGGAAGACAGCGCCTTGCGAAAGTGCTGGTCGGCAAGCTCAGGCTCCATTTCAGCCTGAAACACCAGCCCGAGCGCCGCATTGGCATCCGGGTCCGATTCATCCAGATCCAGGGCTTTCTTCAACGGCACTTTGGCCCGTTCGGTCATGCCTTGCTGCAAGTATCCCAAGCCCAATTGCACGTAGGCCGTACGCGCTTCATCGCGCCCTTTGCTGGTCTTCATCGGGTTGAAATCGCCCGACAGGACGCAGCCAGCACACAGGCTGGCCAATAGCAAAAGCAGCGCGAAGCGCAGGGACATAGAGATCCTCTCTTGATTTATTTCGCGGCGTTTTGCGCCATATCGTTCTCGGCGCTCAATTCGCGCACGGCGATATAACGTTCGCTGCGACGGGTGCGATCCAGCACCTGCCCTACCAATTGGCCACACGCGGCATCGATGTCTTCACCGCGGGTGGTGCGTACGGTGACATTGAAGCCTGCATGGTGAAGCTGATCCTGGAAACGGCGAATCGCGTTGTTGCTCGGGCGCTCGTAACCGGAATGCGGGAACGGGTTGAACGGAATCAGGTTGATCTTGCACGGAATGTTCTTGAGCAACTCGATCATCTCAACGGCATGTTCAACCTTGTCGTTGATGTCCTTGAGCAAGGTGTACTCGATGGTCAGCACGCGCTTTTCGCCCAGGGACGACATGTAGCGCTGGCACGACTCGAGCAGCATCTTAAGCGGATATTTCTTGTTGATCGGCACCAATTGGTTACGCAATGCGTCGTTTGGTGCGTGCAGCGACAACGCCAGGGAGACGTCAATGTGCTTGGACAGCTCATCGATCATCGGCACCACGCCCGAAGTGGACAGGGTCACGCGGCGCTTGGAGATCCCGTAGCCCAGGTCATCCATCATCAGATGCATGGCGGCCACGACGTTGTCGAAGTTCAGCAGCGGCTCGCCCATGCCCATCATCACCACGTTGGTGATGGCACGGTCGGCGGTCGCCGGGATGCTGCCGAACGATTTATTGGCAATCCACACCTGACCGATGACTTCGGCGGTGGTGAGGTTGCTGTTGAAACCTTGCTTGCCGGTGGAGCAGAAACTGCAATCCAGGGCACAGCCTGCCTGGGACGAAACGCACAGAGTGCCGCGTTTGCCTTGGGGAATGTATACGGTCTCGACGCAGCTGCCGGACGCCACGCGCACCACCCATTTACGGGTGCCGTCGGTGGAGATGTCCTCGCTGACCACTTCAGGACCGCGAACTTCGGCAATGACCTTGAGCTTGTCGCGCAAGGCCTTGCTGACGTTCGTCATGGCGTCGAAATCATCGACGCCAAGGTGGTGAATCCATTTCATTACCTGACCGGCACGGAAACGCTTCTCCCCGATTGAGTCGAAGAATTTTTCCATTTCCTGCTGAGTCAGACCCAGCAGGTTAGTTTTTACAGTCGATGTAGTCATGGATTCACCTTCACTCATAAGCCAATGCTTAGCGAGTGGTTACTTCAGTAGCTGCGAAGAAGTACGAGATTTCGCGAGCAGCAGCGGCTTCGGAGTCCGAACCGTGTACAGCGTTGGCGTCGATGGAATCAGCGAAGTCAGCGCGGATGGTGCCAGCAGCAGCTTCTTTAGGGTTGGTAGCGCCCATCAGCTCACGGTTCAGAGCGATAGCGTTTTCGCCTTCCAGAACCTGAACGACAACCGGACCGGAGATCATGAAAGCAACCAGGTCGCCGAAGAAACCACGAGCGCTGTGTTCAGCGTAGAAGCCTTCAGCTTCAGCTTTGGACAGTTGCTTCAGTTTCGAAGCTACAACGCGCAGGCCTGCTTTTTCGAAACGAGTGGTGATCTCGCCGATGACGTTTTTTGCAACAGCGTCAGGCTTGATGATGGAGAAAGTACGTTGAACAGCCATGGTGTAACTCCAGAAACGGTAATTTGCGAAAAATTAAACCCGCGAATTATACGCGGGTTCTTTGGTATTGCCTAACTGCGTACGGCGCAGACTCAGTCTGCTTCTTCGATCCAGGCGGCCTGAATGGCTTCAAGCACCTTCTCGCCACCGCGGGTCGGATCATCACTGAACTCCGGCAATGCCAGCACCCATTTGTGCAGATCGACGAAGTTCACGTAACGCGGGTCCACATCCGGCTTGGATTCAGCCAGTTGGATCGCGATTTCCAGCACATCAACCCATTTCAGACTCATGACGCTTCCTTGAATCAGTGCGGCGCTTCGGCCGCATGGTTGAGCGAGTATTTCGGAATTTCGACGGTCAGGTCTTCAGTCCCGACTTTTGCCTGACAGGCCAGGCGCGACTGAGCTTCCAGCCCCCAAGCCTTATCAAGATAGTCTTCTTCCAGCTCATCAGCCTCTTCCAGCGAGTCAAAGCCCTCACGGATCAGGCAATGGCAGGTGGTGCAGGCGCAGACGCCGCCACAGGCACTTTCCATCTCGATATGGTGCTCATGCGCCAGTTCGAGGATGGACGTACCGGTCTCAGCCTCCACGACCATGCCTTCCGGGCAAAACTTTTCGTGTGGCAGAAAAATGACCTGCGGCATCGTTATTCCTCAATCTCATTCAGGTTGCGCCCCGCCAGCGCGGCTTTCACCGTCGAATCAAGGCGGCGGGCAGCAAAAGCGTCGGTCACTTGCGACAGACGCTTGGTCTGCTGCTCGATGGCGTAACCATCAGTACCTTTCATCAGTTCGGTCAGTTCCTGCATCTGCAGCTCGATCACCGTGCGCTCTTCGGCGTCGAGCAAGCGCTCACCGTCGACATCAAGGGCGGCCTGCACCGCTTCGATCAGGCGCTGGGCATCGACCTGCTGCTCACGCAGCACACGGGCAACCTTGTCGTCGCTGGCGTGCTGGAACGATTCCTTGAGCATCTTGGCGATTTCGCCGTCGGTCAGACCGTAGGACGGCTTGACCTGAATGCTGGCCTCGACACCCGAACCCAGTTCGCGGGCGGAAACACTGAGCAGACCGTCGGCATCGACCTGGAACGTCACGCGAATTTTCGCGGCACCGGCGACCATTGCCGGTATGCCACGCAATTCGAAGCGCGCCAGGGAACGGCAGTCGCTGATCAGCTCACGCTCGCCCTGCAACACATGGATCGCCATGGCCGATTGGCCGTCTTTGTAAGTGGTGAAGTCCTGGGCGCGGGCAACGGGGATGGTGGTGTTGCGCGGAATCACCTTCTCCATCAGGCCGCCCATGGTTTCCAGCCCCAGGGACAACGGAATCACGTCGAGCAAGAGCAATTCGCCGCCATCACGCTTGTTGCCAGCCAACGTATCGGCCTGGATCGCAGCACCAATGGCCACCACTTGATCCGGATCGATTTCAGTCAGCGGCTGACGACCGAAAGCTTCAGCGACGGCTTCGCGAACGCGAGGCACGCGCGTCGAGCCGCCGACCATGACCACGGCGTGCACTTCTTCCAGCTCGATGCCTGAATCACGCACCGCGCGGCGGCAGGCTTTCAGGCTGCGAGCAACCATTGGCTCGATCAGCGCGTCGAAGGCTTCGCGAGTCAGTTGCGCTTTCCAGTCACCGCAAGCAACTTCAACAGCTGCGACATTGGTCAGCGCTTCTTTGGCAGCGCAAGCGGTTTGCAGCAGATGGCGCTGCGCGCCCGGATCGAGGTCAGCCGACAAACCGGCGTTCTCGATGATCCAGCCAGCGATGGCGTGATCGAAGTCATCGCCACCCAGGGCGCTGTCGCCGCCGGTGGCCAGCACTTCGAACACACCGCCGGTCAGGCGCAGGATCGAAATATCGAACGTACCACCGCCCAGGTCGTAAATCGCGACCAGGCCTTCGGCGTGTTGATCCAGACCGTAAGCCACTGCGGCAGCGGTCGGCTCATTGAGCAAACGCAACACGTTCAGACCGGCCAGCTTGGCCGCATCCTTGGTGGCTTGACGCTGAGCATCGTCGAAATAGGCCGGAACGGTGATCACCGCGCCCACCAGTTCGCCGCCCAATGCCTCTTCAGCGCGCTGACGCAGCACTTTCAGGATATCGGCAGAGACTTCGACCGGGCTTTTCGGGCCCTGAATGGTGTCGATGAACGGCATGTGCGACTCGCCGCCGACAAAGCGGTACGGCAGTTGATCGCCCAATTGCTTGACGTCGGACAGACCACGACCCATCAAGCGCTTGACCGACAGCACGGTGTTCAAAGGATCGGTCGCGGCCGCCAGCTTGGCCGACTCGCCGACTTCGACGCGATCGGCGTGGTAGCGCACGGCAGACGGCAGGATGACCTGCCCGTCAGCGTCGGCCAGAGGCTCGGAAAGACCACTGCGCAATGCAGCGACCAGCGAATTGGTAGTGCCCAAGTCGATCCCCACAGCCAGACGACGCTGGTGCGGTTGTGGACTTTGGCCGGGTTCGGCGATCTGCAGTAGGGCCATCGTTATCAGGACTTATCTGTATATCAGGCGTGCGACCGGAGCGGCACTGGGTTAATCGTCGAGGCGCTCTTCTAACTGGCGCACTTCGTAGGTGAGCTTGTCGAGGAACTGCATGCGCCGCATCAGGCGTTCGGCCTGTTCACGTTGCGCGGCATCATCCCAACAGGCTGCGAAGCTTTCGTTCAGTTCATCCTGGGCCGTCTTCAGCCGACGCTTGAACACTGCAACACCCGCCAGGTCGGCGCTGTCTTGCAGGTCTTCGAGCTCTTCACGCAGCTCCATCTGCTGCAGAAGAAACTCCGGATCATGCACCGTGACCTCCAGCGGCAGCTCGCGACCACCCATGGCGAGCAGGTATCGCGCGCGCTTTGGGGGACTTTTGAGCGTCTGATAGGCCTCGTTGAGGCTCGCGGATTGCTCTAGCGCCAGCCGTTGCTCACGCTCGGAAGCGTCCGCAAAACGGTCCGGATGAACACCTCGCGCCAACTCACGATAGCGCGTGGCCAACTGATCGAGATCCAGACGGAAGCTCGGTTGCAGTTCAAATAAAGCGTAATGACAAGGAGTACCCACGAGCAGCCTCAGATGTTGAAGCTTTCGCCGCAGCCACATTCACCGCGTACGTTGGGGTTGTTGAACTTGAAGCCTTCGTTCAACCCTTCCTTGACGAAATCTAGTTCGGTGCCGTCCAGGTAGGACAGGCTTTTCGGGTCGATGATCACTTTCTCGCCGTGACTTTCGAACACCTGATCCTCTGCAACCACCTCGTCGACAAACTCCAGCACGTAGGCAAGGCCGGAACAGCCCGTGGTGCGAACACCCAGACGAATCCCCTCACCTTTGCCGCGCCCGTCAAGGGAGCGTCGCACGTGTCGAGCAGCCGCTTCTGTCATGCTGATAGCCATCGTTGACTCCTTACTCGTCGCTTAATGCTTAGATCAAGCCTTTCTTCTGCTTGTAGTCGCGAACGGCCGCTTTGATAGCGTCTTCAGCAAGTACGGAGCAGTGAATTTTTACTGGCGGCAGGGCCAGTTCTTCGGCCAGCTGAGTGTTCTTGATGGTCTCTGCTTCATCCAGAGTCTTGCCTTTCATCCACTCGGTCGCCAGGGAGCTGGAGGCGATCGCCGAACCGCAACCGTAGGTCTTGAACTTGGCGTCTTCGATGATGCCTTGTTCGTTGACCTTGATCTGCAGGCGCATCACGTCGCCGCACGCCGGAGCGCCGACCATGCCGGTGCCGACATCAGGGTCTTCCGCGTCCATCTTGCCGACGTTGCGCGGGTTCTCGTAGTGGTCGATGACCTTTTCGCTGTAAGCCATGATTCTTAATCCTCACTCATCAGAGAGTCGCTCTTGAGCCCTGCGAACCGAAGTCCTGCAGGGCCGGTTTGCGGCGACTTGAAATCAGTGTGCCGCCCACTCGATTTTCGAAATGTCGACACCGTCTTTGTACATGTCCCACAGCGGCGACAAGGTGCGCAGCTTGGTAACGGCCTCGCAGACTTTCTGCGCGGCGTAGTCGATTTCTTCTTCGGTGGTGAAACGGCCGAAGGTGAAGCGAATCGAGCTGTGTGCCAGTTCGTCGTTGCGGCCCAGGGCGCGCAGAACGTACGAAGGCTCAAGCGATGCCGAGGTGCAGGCCGAACCGGACGAAACCGCCAGGTCCTTGAGCGCCATGATCAGCGACTCGCCCTCAACGTAGTTAAAGCTCAGGTTCAGGTTGTGCGGTACGCGGGCGGTCATGCTGCCGTTGATGTACAGCTCTTCCAGGTCTTCGACCTGCTTGAAGAAACGGTCGCTCAAGGCTTTGATGCGAATGTTCTCGGCCGCCATGTCTTCCTTGGCTACGCGGAACGCTTCGCCCATGCCGACGATCTGGTGGGTCGCCAAGGTGCCGGAACGCATGCCACGTTCGTGACCGCCGCCATGCATGGTCGCTTCGATGCGAACACGCGGCTTGCGGCTGACGTACAGTGCGCCGATGCCTTTAGGGCCGTAGGTTTTGTGGGCGGAGAACGACATCAGGTCGACTTTCAGCTTCGACAGGTCGATCTCGACCTTACCGGTGGACTGAGCGGCGTCAACGTGGAACAGAATGCCCCTGGAGCGGGTCAGTTCGCCGATGGCTTCGATGTCGTTGATGGTGCCGATTTCGTTGTTCACGTGCATGACCGAGACCAGGATGGTGTCGTCGCGCAGGGCGGCTTCGATCATCGCCGGGGTCACCAGACCATCGGTCTGAGGCTCGAGGTAGGTCACTTCGAAACCTTCACGCTCCAGTTGGCGCATGGTGTCGAGGACAGCCTTGTGCTCAATCTTGGTGGTGATCAGGTGTTTGCCTTTAGTGGCGTAGAAATGCGCCGCACCCTTGATTGCCAGGTTGTCGGACTCGGTGGCACCGGAGGTCCAGACGATTTCACGCGGATCGGCGTTGACCAGGTCTGCGACCTGACGACGAGCGTTTTCGACGGACTCTTCAGCTTTCCAGCCAAACACGTGGGAACGGGACGCCGGGTTACCGAAGTTTCCGTCGACCAGCAGGCATTCACTCATCTTTTGCGCAACACGCGGATCAACCGGGGTGGTCGCAGAGTAATCAAGGTAAATCGGCAATTTCATGGACTATCTCCTAAATCAGGCTGGCTGGCGTGCCGCTAGCTCTTTGGCTGTCATTCGACGGCGGACGCTTCAATCTTGTCCAGGCGTGGCGTCTTGCTGTTGCAACGACGCTGGTCCTGACGCTGGGCTACTTCTTGTACCTCACGGCGAGTGACAAGATCAGCCAAGCTGATACCGCTCAGAAATTCGTGAATCTGCAGGCTCAGATCGCACCACAAGTGGTGGGTCAGGCAGGTATCGCCTTGATGGCAATCACCCTGGCCCTGGCATTTGGTGGCATCGACCGATTCGTTTACCGCATCGATCACCTGGGCGACCTGGATGCCCTGCATGTCGCGGGACAGTTGGTAGCCACCGCCCGGACCGCGAACGCTGGAGACCAGATTGCTGCGGCGCAATTTGGCGAAAAGCTGTTCGAGGTAGGACAGGGAGATGCCTTGGCGCTCGGAGATATCGGCCAGGGACACCGGCCCGTGCTGCGCGTGCAACGCCAGGTCGAGCATGGCGGTTACGGCGTATCGGCCTTTTGTAGTCAGTCGCATGGACAATTACCACGGAGTTCGGAATGGGGCGAGTATGCAATTCCCGAGTATTTAAGTCAACTATAAGACCTAGTACTTTAGTCAGGATTACCCGCAAAAGAGCGGCCGCATTATAGCAAAAGCCGACCGGTTACAGCCAGCAATTGCGCGTTATCGTTCATCGCGGGCAAGCCCGCTCCCACAGGGGCCTTTGTCTGCCTTCGATGGCATGCATGGCGCAATTCATGTGGGAGCGGGCTTGCCCGCGATTGAAGTCGACTCGGTCTAGCTGGCCTGACTCTGATCCTTGTCCTTTACACAGGCAAAGTCTTCTTCACGCAGCTCAGGCAGATCTTTCGCACAGTAATTACTGCCCAGATCCTTCAACGCCCCGCACATCCCCTCCAGACGACCATCGACCGCCTGCAAGTGATCCAGCAATTGGTTAATGGCACGCGCCACTGGGTCGGGCATGTCTTCACCGACACCGTAGGCATCGAAGCCGATCTTCTCGGCCATGGCCTTGCGCTTGGCGTCCTGCTCTTCATCGGATTTGACGATGATCCGCCCCGGAATGCCGACCACTGTCGCCCCGGCCGGTACAGCCTTGGTGACGACAGCATTGGAACCGACCTTGGCACCCGCGCCCACCGTGAAAGGACCGAGCACCTTGGCGCCTGCGCCTACCACCACGCCATCTTCCAATGTCGGGTGCCGCTTGCCCTTGTTCCAGCTGGTACCGCCAAGGGTCACACCCTGATAAAGGGTGACGTCATTGCCGATCTCGGCAGTTTCACCGATGACAATGCCCATTCCATGGTCAATAAAGAAGCGACGACCGACCTTGGCGCCAGGATGGATTTCGATCCCGGTCAACCAGCGACCGAAGTTCGACACCAGCCGCGCCAGCCATTTCCAGCCCATACCCCACAGGGCCGACGACAGGCGATGGATCCAGATGGCGTGCATGCCCGGGTAGCAGGTCAGAACTTCAAAGGCGTTGCGCGCAGCCGGGTCACGATGGAAAACACTCTGGATATCTTCACGCAAACGCTCGAACATTTTTAATCCTTCCGCTTTAGAAGCTCGCCACGGGCCGCTTTCTGGGTTTCCGTGAGGATGCCACGCAATATATTCATTTCCGCCCGGCTGACCGAGCTTCGACCGTACAACCGGCGCAGGCGCGCCATCAAGTGCCGAGGCTTTTCCGGATCGAGGAATTCGATGGCCACCAGGGTTTGCTCCAGGTGTTCATAGAATCGCTCCAGCTCATCCATGGTCGCCAGCTCACCACTCTTGGTGGACGCCACTTCATCCTTCTCAACCTTGCTCGGCTGGCCTTGGGCCGCGAGCCAGGACATCCGCACTTCATAGCTCAACACCTGCACCGCTGCCCCGAGGTTCAGCGAACTGAACTCAGGGTCTGATGGGATGTGCACGTGATAATGACATCGCTGCAGCTCTTCATTGGTCAGGCCGGAATCTTCACGACCAAAGACCAAGGCAATCTCGGCGCCCGACGTGGCTTCCTCGACCACTTTCACACCGCACTCGCGGGGATCAAGCAACGGCCAGGGAATGCGACGGTCACGGGCGCTGGTGCCGAGCACCAGATTGCAGCCGACCAAGGCATCTTCCAAGGTGGCGACGACTTGCGCGTTTTCAAGGATGTCCCCGGCGCCGGAAGCGCGAGCATCGGCCTCGTGGTGCGGGAACAGCCGCGGTTCAACCAGCACCAGCCGCGACAGGCCCATGTTCTTCATGGCACGCGCAGCCCCGCCGATGTTGCCGGGATGGCTGGTATTGACCAGGACGACACGAATGTTATGCAGCAAGGTAGGCGCTCTCGAACACTGAATTAGGGGGCAGAATCTTACAGAGCATCGGGGTGTCCCGCCTCAAAAATAACTGTTCACTTTTGACGGCGTTCAATGTTGGCATGCTGCGTTGCCGCTTCTCCCCATAGCAAGCTATGAGTCGGCGCGGCGCCTTGCCTGCCAACATTGACCACTCGTCAAAATGTGAACGTATTTTCGAGGCGGGACACACCGTTAAGCTATGAAAGCGAACACCGACCTTCACCTGTAGAAAAGTTCTGATAGAATGCCCGGCTTTCTTTAACAACCTTAGGTGACACATCCATGCAGCCCATGCTGAATATCGCGCTGCGCGCCGCCCGCAGCGCCAGTGAATTGATCTTCCGCTCCATCGAGCGCTTGGATACCATCAAGGTCGACGAAAAAGACGCCAAGGATTACGTATCCGAGGTTGATCGCGCTGCCGAACAGAAAATCATCGACGCGTTGCGCAAGGCCTACCCGAATCACTCGATCAGGGGTGAAGAAACCGGCATGCACGCCGGCACCGGGATCGAAGGCGAAGAATACCTGTGGATCATCGATCCGCTGGACGGCACCACCAACTTCCTGCGCGGCATTCCTCACTTCGCTGTCAGCATCGCCTGCAAATACCGCGGTCGCCTGGAACACGCTGTTGTTCTGGACCCGGTTCGCCAGGAAGAATTCACCGCCAGCCGTGGTCGCGGCGCTCAACTGAACGGTCGTCGCCTGCGCGTCAGCGGCCGCACCAGCCTCGACGGCGCCCTGTTGGGTACCGGCTTCCCGTTCCGTGATGACCAGATGGACAACCTCGACAACTATCTGGGCATGTTCCGCGCCCTGGTGGGCCAGACCGCCGGCATCCGCCGCGCAGGTTCGGCGAGCCTGGACCTGGCCTACGTGGCTGCCGGCCGTTTCGACGCTTTCTGGGAATCAGGCCTGTCCGAGTGGGACATGGCGGCAGGCGCCCTGCTGATCCAGGAAGCTGGTGGCTTGGTGAGCGACTTCACCGGCGGGCACGACTTCCTTGAGAAAGGCCACATCGTTGCCGGTAACACCAAGTGCTTCAAAGCAGTATTGACGGCCATCCAGCCGCACCTGCCAGCCTCGCTGAAACGCTAAGCGACCAGCCACAAAAAAGCACCCTTCGGGGTGCTTTTTTTTATGCCTGGGATTCGTCCTTCAGATCACTGCATACCCCTGTGGGAGCGGGCTGCCCGCGATGGCGCCATCAACTGCACCATTAATGGCGACTGCAACTCCGCTATCGCGGGCAAGCCCGCTCCCACAGGGTCTCGTGGTGACTTCGAGCCTGCATTCCAGGCATAAAAAAAGCACCCCGCAGGGTGCTTCTTTTTGAATCTGAATTTCAGCTTTTTAGTGAGCCTGCTCATTCTGCGACAGAACCAGCTTGCCTTCCTTGTCGACCGGAATCTGGTTACCCGGATCGCGATCCATCCGCACCTTGCCTTCTTTGCCATCCAGCGAATAACGAACGTCATAGCCAACGACCTTGTCGCTGATGTCATTCACCGTGTTACAGCGAGTTTGCGTCGTGGTGTAGGTGTCACGCTCCTGCATGCCCTCCTGAACCTTGTTGCCGGCATATCCGCCGCCAACCGCGCCTGCAACCGTGGCAATTTTCTTACCGGTGCCGCCGCCGATCTGGTTACCCAGCAGACCGCCTGCCAGCGCACCCACCACCGTACCGGCGATCTGGTGTTGATCTTTCACCGGCGCCTGCCGGGTCACCGCTACATCCTTGCACACTTCACGTGGCGTCTTGATTTGTGTCTTGACCGGTTCAACGGCTAGCACTTGCGCATACTCAGGGCCGCTTTTAACCAGGCTGTAGGTGGCAACAGCACCCCCGGCAGTTACACCGACAGCACCCAATACCGCACCAACCAGCAACGACTTGTTCACATGAACCTCCTGACCATCACCCGCGAAACATGTCCGCGCTTCTCCCAGCCTTGGAGCATAAAAAAAGGCGCGAGTTCAACTCGCGCCTTTTTCGGCTGACTGCTGGAAAAACGATGGCCGTTATGGACGGTCGTCGACTTCCTTATCGGTAGCCACTGTAGGAATCAGATCCTCAGTGCTCAGGTTCAGCCAGATCAGCACCACGTTCGCGATGTAGATCGACGAGTAAGTACCCGCCAGAACACCGATAAACAGGGCAATGGAGAAGCCGAACAGGTTGTCGCCACCAAAGAACAGCAGGGCCGCGATCGCCAGCAAGGTGGAGATCGACGTTGCCATGGTCCGCAGCAGGGTTTGCGTGGTCGAGATGTTGATGTTCTCGATCAGGCTGGCCTTGCGCAGCACACGGAAGTTCTCACGAACCCGGTCGAATACCACGATGGTGTCGTTGAGCGAGTAACCAATGATCGCCAGTACCGCCGCCAGCACCGTCAGGTCGAAGGTGATCTGGAAGAACGACAGGATTCCGATGGTCACGATCACGTCGTGGATCAGCGAAACGATGGCACCGACCGCGAACTTCCACTGAAAGCGGAAAGCCAGGTAGATCAGGATACCGCCAAGCGCCATCAGCATGCCGAGGCCGCCCTGGTCGCGCAGTTCTTCACCGACCTGCGGGCCGACGAACTCGACGCGCTTGACCGTCGCCGGGTTGTCTCCGCCGACTTTCAGCAGCGCTTCTGCCACTTGATGACCCAACTGCGGATCTTCACCCGGCATGCGCACCAGCAAATCGGTAGTCGCACCGAAGCTCTGCACGATGGCGTCGTGATAACCCGAGGTGGCCAGTTGCTCACGCACCTTGGTGACATCGGCCGGACGCTCGTAGGTCAGCTCGATGAGCGTACCGCCGGTGAAGTCCAGACCCCAGTTCATGCCTTTGGTGGCAACACTGAACAATGCCAGCGCAGTAAGGAACAATGTGACGCCGAACGCAAAGTTGCGAACGCCCATGAAGTTGATTGTACGTAACATGGCAGCCCCTTAAATCCACAACTTCTTGAAGTCACGACCGCCGAAGATCAGGTTGACCATCGCGCGGGTCACCATGATGGCCGTGAACATCGAGGTAAAGATCCCGAGGGACATGGTCACTGCGAAACCTTTGACGGGACCGGTGCCCATCGCAAAGAGAATCCCGCCGACCAGCAACGTAGTCAGGTTGGCGTCGAGAATCGCGGTGAATGCCCGGCCGAAGCCTTCGTTGATTGCCCGCTGTACGGTCATGCCCGCCGCGATCTCTTCACGAATCCGCGAGAAGATCAGTACGTTGGCGTCGACCGCCATACCCATGGTCAATACGATACCGGCGATACCCGGCAGGGTCAGCGTTGCACCCAGCAGCGACATCAGGGCCAGCAGCAACACCATGTTCACGGTCAGCGCGACGGTGGCAATGATGCCGAAGAAGCGGTAGATGGCGATGATGAACAGCGAGACAAACAGCATGCCCCACAGCGATGCATCGATACCTTTGACGATGTTGTCCGCACCCAGGCTCGGGCCAATGGTGCGCTCTTCAGCGAAGTACATCGGTGCAGCCAGACCACCGGCACGCAACAGCAGCGCCAGTTCGGACGACTCGCCCTGACCGTTCAGGCCAGTGATGCGGAATTGAGCACCCAGCGGCGACTGAATGGTCGCCAGACTGATGATCTTCTTCTCTTCTTTGAAGGTTTGAACCGGAACGTCTTTCTCGACGCCGTTAACCATTTGCTTGACGTAAGTGGTGACCGGACGTTGCTCGATGAAGATCACCGCCATGCTGCGACCGACGTTGCTGCGAGTCGCACGACTCATCAGCTCGCCACCGTGGCCATCCAGACGGATGTTCACTTCCGGCGTGCCTTGCTCACCGAAGCCAGCTTTGGCATCGGTAACCTGGTCACCGGTGATGATCAGACCGCGCTCGATCTGTGCCGGCGGACGATTGCCTTCACGAAATTCGAAGCTTTCCGAGGTAGCTTTCGACGCACCAGGCTCAGCCGCCAGACGGAACTCAAGGTTGGCCGTCTTGCCGAGGATACGCTTGGCTTCTGCGGTGTCCTGCACGCCCGGCAGCTCGACCACAATGCGGTTGGCGCCCTGACGCTGAACGATCGGTTCGGCAACACCCAGCTCGTTGACGCGGTTACGTACCGTGGTCAAGTTCTGCTTGATGGAGTATTCGCGGATTTCCGCCAGCTTGGCCGGGGTCATCGCCAGACGAAGCACCGGTTGACCATTGAGGTCGGCCGGAACAATGTCGAAATCGTTGAAGTTCTTGCGGATCAGCGTGCGGGCTTGCTCGCGAGCGGCCTCATCGGTGAAGCCCAACTGAATGGCACCGTCGATTTGCGGCAGGCTGCGATAGCGCAGTTTCTCTTTACGCAACAGGCTCTTCACATCGCCTTCGTACACTTTCAAGCGTGCGTCGAGAGCTTTGTCCATGTCCACTTCGAGCAGAAAGTGCACACCACCGGACAAGTCCAGGCCCAGCTTCATCGGGTGCGCGGCGAGGTTGCGCAGCCATTGCGGGGTGGTTTGCGCCAGGTTCAGCGCGACGACGTAGTCATCACCCAATGCCTTGCGCACGACGTCTTTGGCCGGCAGCTGATCTTCAGCCTTGGTCAGACGTATCAGGCCGCCCTTGCCATTCGCAGCCAGAGTGGCCGCCTTGACGTTGATCCCGGACTCCTTGAGCGCAGTGCTCACACGATCCAGATCAGCCTGATTGACTTGCAGCGCAGTGCTTGCACCGCTGACCTGAATGGCCGGGTCATCAGGATATAAATTGGGAGCGGAATAAATCAGACCGACCGCCAGCACCGCCAGGATCAGAATGTATTTCCACAGAGGGTATTTGTTCAGCATCACGCCGCCCGCTTATGACGCGGGGCGCCTTGCGCGCCCCGTCGATTGAGTAGAAGTTGAAACTTAGATCGCTTTGAGCGTGCCTTTTGGCAGCGTGGCGGCAATGGCGCCTTTCTGGAACTTCATTTCGACGGTATCGGAGACTTCCAGCACCACGAAATCATCAGCCACTTTAGTGATCTTGCCGGCGATGCCGCCGGTGGTCACAACTTCATCGCCTTTTTGCAGGCTGCCCAGCAGGGTTTTCTGCTCTTTGGCGCGCTTGGCCTGTGGACGCCAGATCATCAGGTAGAAGATGACCAGGAAACCGACCAGGAAAATCCACTCAAAACCGCCACCCATTGGGCCGGCAGCAGCCGGTGCAGCAGCGTCAGCCATGGCATTAGAGATAAAAAAGCTCATTTAGCACTCCAGTTGCAAATGTTGAATCTTGGGGTCAGAAAACTCAGTCCAAAGGCGGAACAGGTAACCCGCGTTTGGCGTAGAAGGCATCGACAAAGGCGGCCAATGTACCCTGTTGAATAGCCTCGCGCAAACCAGCCATAAGCACTTGATAATGACGCAAGTTATGGATGGTATTGAGCATGCTCCCCAGCATTTCGCCGCACTTGTCCAGGTGATGCAGATAAGCGCGGGAAAAGTTCTGGCAGGTGTAGCAATCGCAGGTTGGATCGAGCGGCGAATCATCATGGCGATGGAACGCGTTTCGGATCTTCAGCACGCCTGTATCAATGAACAGATGCCCATTGCGGGCATTACGGGTTGGCATCACGCAATCGAACATGTCCACACCGCGGCGCACACCCTCAACCAGATCTTCCGGTTTGCCAACGCCCATAAGGTAACGAGGTTTGTCAGCCGGCATCTGGCCTGGCAGGTAATCCAGCACCTTGATCATCTCGTGCTTCGGCTCGCCCACCGACAGACCGCCAATGGCCAGGCCATCAAAGCCGATATTGTCGAGGCCTTCCAGGGAGCGCATGCGCAGATCCTGGTGCATGCCGCCCTGAACGATACCGAACAGCGCCGCCGTGTTGTCGCCATGGGCTTCTTTCGAACGCTTGGCCCAACGCAATGACAGCTCCATGGAAATCCGCGCGACGTCTTCATCAGCCGGGTACGGCGTGCATTCGTCGAAAATCATCACGATGTCCGAGCCCAGGTCACGCTGGACCTGCATCGACTCTTCCGGGCCCATGAACACTTTGGCGCCATCAACCGGAGAAGCGAAGGTCACGCCCTCCTCCTTGATCTTGCGCATCGCGCCCAGGCTGAACACCTGAAAACCGCCGGAGTCGGTCAGAATCGGGCCTTTCCACTGCATGAAATCGTGCAGGTCGCCGTGCTTCTTGATCACTTCGGTGCCAGGGCGCAGCCACAAGTGGAAGGTGTTACCCAGAATGATTTCCGCGCCGGTCGCGGTGATGTCCCGCGGCAGCATGCCTTTCACGGTGCCGTAAGTACCGACCGGCATGAACGCCGGGGTCTCGACGGTACCGCGCGGGAAGGTCAAACGACCGCGACGAGCCTTGCCGTCAGTAGCAAGCAACTCAAACGACATACGACTTTGGCGACTCATTCTTTGTCCTCAGGGCCACGTGGTGCGGGGTTACGGGTGATAAACATCGCATCACCGTAGCTGAAAAAGCGGTATTGATGCTCGACGGCGGCTTTATAAGCGGCCATGGCTTCGGGATAACCGGCGAACGCCGAAACCAGCATCAACAGCGTGGATTCGGGTAAATGAAAGTTGGTGACCAGGGCATCGACCACATGAAACGGCCGGCCCGGGTAGATAAAGATGTCTGTATCGCCACTGAACGGCTTGAGCACGCCATCGCGCGCGGCACTTTCGAGGGAACGCACGCTGGTGGTCCCCACAGCGATCACCCGACCACCGCGAGCGCGGCAAGCCGCGACGGCATCCACCACGTCCTGGCCGACTTCCAGCCATTCGCTGTGCATGTGGTGATCTTCGATCTTCTCGACCCGCACCGGCTGGAACGTACCCGCGCCGACGTGCAAGGTCACGAACGCCGTCTCGACGCCCTTGGCTGCAATCGCCTCCATCAGCGGCTGATCGAAATGCAGCCCCGCCGTCGGCGCCGCCACCGCGCCCAGGCGCTCGGCGTACACCGTCTGATATCGCTCGCGGTCCGAGCCTTCGTCCGGGCGATCTATATAAGGAGGCAACGGCATGTGCCCGACGCGATCGAGCAGCGGCAACACCTCTTCGGCAAACCCCAACTCGAACAACGCATCGTGACGCGCCAGCATCTCGGCTTCGCCACCGCCGTCGATCAGGATCTTCGACCCCGGCTTCGGCGACTTGCTGGACCGCACATGGGCCAGCACGCGATGACTGTCGAGCACCCGCTCCACCAGGATTTCCAGCTTGCCGCCGGAAGCCTTCTGGCCAAACAGCCGCGCCGGAATCACCCGGGTATTGTTGAACACCATCAAATCGCCCGGGCGCAAATGCTCGAGCAAATCAGTGAATTGACGGTGCGCCAGGGCGCCGCTGACCCCATCAAGGGTCAACAGGCGACTGTTGCGACGCTCGGCCAAAGGGTGGCGAGCAATCAGCGAATCAGGGAGTTCGAAAGTAAAGTCAGCAACGCGCATGATGGGGTTCGTCTAGCAGGGGCCGGAAGTCTAGCCGAAATAGTGAAAATTCTCTATGTCCCTGATTGACCGACGGTAATCTCATCTCTATACTTCGCCGCCATTGAGCCCTGATGGCGGAATTGGTAGACGCGGCGGATTCAAAATCCGTTTTCG
The DNA here is from genome assembly GCF_054897715.1 of Pseudomonas sp. RT6P73. Classification (NCBI taxonomy): domain Bacteria; kingdom Pseudomonadati; phylum Pseudomonadota; class Gammaproteobacteria; order Pseudomonadales; family Pseudomonadaceae; genus Pseudomonas; species Pseudomonas sp. RT6P73. The sequence goes on from NZ_JBUBUV010000002.1 coordinate 4,670,160, forward strand.
AAAGGAGTGGGAGTTCGAGTCTCCCTCGGGGCACCAAAATTAAGAAAGGTCTTGCTTTGGCAAGGCCTTTTTTTTCGTCTGCGATAAAGTGGCTGACGCCCCGCCGTCCTGTAGGAGCCGGCTTGCTGGCGATGCTTTTGATCTCCTCGCTTGTTTCGGCGGGTACGACAATTCTCAAGGATTCACCCCATGGAACTGCTGCTGGAAACTGTTGCTTTGTTCTGTCTCAAGCTGGCTTATGAGACGGAAGGGTCGAGTCCGATTCTTCGGGATGATCCGATCATGAGTGATTATGAGAGGGAGGTGTTTGGGTTGCTGGTGCGCAAGGGAGATGTTGAGGGGATTCAGTTTCGAGTGGCGCATTGTGTGGGTTTGGCGTTGGGCGCTATCGGCGGTTTTGATACACCGTTGGGTCGGGAGCTGCTTCGGGTGGCAGGTGATTTCAGCAATGCAAGGACGTTGGAGCAGCTTGATACGCCGCTTATTGCACTTTCTAATTACCTGAAAGATATCCAGTGAAGAGGCCGCCCGTAGTTGCGACTCTTTGATTTGGACAGCAATAGCAGCAAAAAAAAACCGCAACATGCCTAAAGGTGCGTAATTTCAAATAAGACTGAACAAATAAAAACAAATAATACGTCAATGGTTGCAGCACTAATTAAAGCGACCGTCCAGATAAATCAGTCGCGAAATCGCCAACTATGGAAAAGCTTTCCACATCAAAAGTTTTTATTTCGGAAGCAAAACCAGCCGCCAAAAAACCCTCATCTATTAACTGTTCAAACACTTTCAAAAGCGGCTCATAAAACCCATCTTGATTACATAAAAAAATTGGAGTTTTATGCTCACCAGCCTTATAACTTGAAAGATACCCAATCGCCTCATCAAAAGTGCCAAGCCCACCTGGCAACACAACTATTAGATCAGACTCCAAAAGAATTAATTTCTTACGCATTGCAATATCGTCAACGTAAGAAACAACCAAAATCCTCGAGTCTACATTCTCAGACTCGCACTGCAAAGCAATAGCACTTTGAACAACGCCTAAGTCGGCACAGCCTTTAACAAACACTCCAACAACCCCCGAACTCGCCCCACAACTAATCACCTCGAAGGAATTATCAGAGCAAAATCGAGCAAATTTTTCGGAAACTTTGAAGTATCTACTACCACCTTTGCGGCTAGCGCCACCCAAAACACCCAGTTTAAATTTCTTCACCGTACTTTATCTCTTTGCAGGACGATTTTTGGTTTCCAATTGAGACTTTAGATCCAGCAGTTCCCGCTGCAGCTTACTGATTTCTTCCGAATGCAGCTTTGAAGAAGCTTTAAACTCCAGTTCTTTTTTGCTAGCAGACTCAACTACTGCACTCGCCTTTTCAGTTGCAGAGTTAGACTTCTCAGTAGCAGCAGCCATTTTATCAACTTGATTATAAGCCAGCGCAGTCACTGCCAAAACAGCTGCGGCAACAATACCAACAATTACATAAAACCAATTTCGAGAGTCTCGATAATTACTCTCAATACTAATATATTTATTGTCAATATATTCGATTATTTGCCCCCCGGGCTTAATAGAATCGCTTCCATTTAGAAAGTCGGTAAAATCAACCTTACCTTGATAACTTGCAGCATAACCAGCAGAATTAGATGAGAGCGTTTGAAATTGTATCGTAGCAAAATGCTGCCCGCGCGTTAAGCCCACAGGGGTTCCGCTCGCATTGTAAAGCATACAAAAAAGTGACCCTCTGTACCCAGGGTCTACCTGCGGTCCATTTGAAAGTATGACTCCTGAAAAAAACAACTTCACTCGAAGATCAAAAGTACCCGTAATAAATCGAGGCAACACTGCCTCCTCTACCGCTTGCACTAGTACAAAAGAATATGGTGGTATTTCAGCTGTCGGTTTTTCCAACGAAAGAATATGGTAATCGCCTTGACACCAATACTTATCCGCAAGCCTCAGATCGTAACTGGCAATTTCAACATTTTCACCCACTGTATTTTTTAGTAATGCGCCGGCATTAATTAAACTCGAGATAGAAGCTTTTCCAAGCACTCCCCCTCGTCCCCCTAACAGTTTAACTATTTCTACAAATGCCGTCCTTACGTGATCCTGGTTCCCAGAAAGAACCACATCGCACTGCCTAACATCTTGTATTTCTGTGTCTAGTTGTGTCTGAGTGGCTAAACGGTTTGCCCCCCCCCGACACGACGCTTTTGCTCTGCCAAACTAGATATTGTATCTAACCCCACTGTCACAACTTCGAAATTATCACAAGCAGCAGAAGCCCTAAGAGAAGCGAGACTACTGGGTTGAAATACAGTAATTCCAACATCCTGAATAGCATCTAGTTCCGACAACCTCATTCCATAACTACACCCCTTATAACTTATTGTCCACGCAAAATCACTGTCAACCCATGGCACATTTTCAAAGTGATATTCCTTATCATTATTATTTCGTGGTTTTCGAGAGGTAGAAGGCTTTAAAACCGTCCCAAACTCTAAATCGTTAAGCAATGTAGTTTTTCCCGCCCCTTGCACACCGACCAATACAATTAGAGTTCGCATCCTTGATCCTCAGAAATTCTTATTTGCCAAATATATGTAAAGTTTCACGTTTGATCGATGTCCAAGATTGCCTTGCCCTTCCCTGCCGAATGGACCTATCAACTTCAATAATTCTTTGCCACCCAGATTCAAAAAGGCAATCGGTAAGCAACTGCGTGCCTAAATCGCGTCCTGCGTCTTTATGAGGCAAGACAAAAGCTGCAAAGCCTGGCTGTGCTATTAACTCAACTTGTTTTTTTAGCGCTTCTTGCAACTCTCGAGCCCAGGTCTCTGTAGAAGTCGACATAAACCTCTTACGGCGAGCCCCGATCTCTCTTTTACACAACGAAGAAACACTATCATCGGCAAAACCAAACATATATAGCGAAAGTCGTTGCGCTAAGGTGTAATCAATAGCACCGGCATAGGGTGGGCTTGTGACCATTAACGAAGATAACTGAGGCGGTACAATCGCGGGTAAGCCATTATCGCCCCAACTGTGCAATGAAACGAAAAGTCTAACACCAGATTCCGGTTCAAAATCGCCTAGACTTACGTCTGTATTTCTAACCATTGATTCAAATTTGGTTAACCACTTTCGCGCCAACGCATAGACATCCTTAGCGACAAACTCTTTAGGTTTTACATTGTCAGCTATATGCCCCCAGCTTTTTATTTGCGATGAGCAAGAGCGCAAAATAGAGGAAAGCATTGCCTTTACAATCAGCCCAGGAAACCCTCTAAACTCGGCCTCTCCTGCCAGCTCATTTATATTTATAAGTTTTTCCAACGTTGTTTTTTCAAACCAATCAACCAGACTCTCAAGACATGGACTGGCTTGAAAGTTCTCTATAAAATGCTCAGGACCCGGACTAACTGCGGAGCTTATAATTGAGTTTATCTGCTCTAAAAAACCATTATCTCGCTCCAGCAGGCCCGGCATAGCTTTTCCGCGATCCTGCTCAAGCCCTATTAGACTTTCGCGAAGAAACTCAAAAACCAAGGGCACTAGCTTAGAGTCAACTGACTTTAACAGTATTAGACCTCCGGCAACATATGTTGCTAAGGACCCAATAGGATTGGCCTCCACAGCCCATCCCTTCCGCCCCTGTCGAATTGCTTCCAGCACTGTGGTACCGACACCACCATAAGGATCAAATACTAAATCCTCAGACCCGGAAAGGGCCTGGATTATTGTTGTCGGCACATCGGCAGGATAAGTCCCAGGATACCAATGTATACTTTTAGTTGTTCCGGGAAGATGCTTAGTAAAGTCCCAATCAACAAGTTCAAGCTGACGCTTAATTTTATGAGAAATCATAAGAGAGTTGCTTGCTCATGCGAGGACGATCCCATCGGATCATCAAGTTCTGTAATATTGTGCAGGCCTTCGCCCGAAAGAGCCGTTACAAACATAGAACGCATGGCCTGACGATCCTGCTCTGAAATAGAATTGGCTACAAATAAACCTGCCAAAACGCGATGAGTATTAGCCCCAACCTCTTTTACACAAAAATCATCTTCAGAAAAAAAAGTAACGCTTCGCTGAGTTTTTCCATTATCAAGAATAAAATGCACCAATACTTTTGCCGCTTTCCCTTTGAAGTTTTTTATAATTTCCTTCTCTAACCGACCTTTACTTTCTATTGTTGAAAGTCTTGCATACTGCTCAACCCCATCAGATGAAAGTAATACTATTGGCTGATATAGATCCCCACACTTAAGTCGAGACACCAACTCTTTAACTTCTTGCGACTCGCCTAAGGCAGTACGCTCTAGTCGATCCAGAAACTCATGATCTGTAAGTATCCATGAATCAGCACCAATCAACTCATAATGAGCAGCTCGCTCAATGATCTTTGTCAACATTGCTTTAGCTGAAAACTCAGCCCAATCTAATAATAACAAAGTATATAGCCTACTTCTAATCTCTTGCCATCTCTCAACTACTTTTATACACTTATTGGGAAGCGATATAATTCCACCAGAGACACTTAAGTTTGATGCCAGTTCCAGCGGAATTTTCAGATCAGATTGCTCTGTTATACCTACATGATAAGCTAGCCTTATCACATTATCTATATTATCTAAATCCATTGTCCCGGCGATTAAGGGACCTAAATCTCCACCTCCACGGATTAAGCTAGCTACGTTAGCCCATCGCTCAGCCAGATATCTTTGCGCTCCGAAAGGCTTACCTGAAAAAGAGGCTCCCGCCAGTAGTTCCTGATAGTATTTTGCTTTCAAACCGTGAGAAAGGTCATCATGTAAAAATTCTGAGTCTAACTCATTATCTTCCAACACATATTGCATTGAATGCCCAAACGGCCCAGTTTGCATATCATGTAAGATCGCGGCGGCTACAAAGTCTTTGCCTTCACTTTCTGGGACACCATGGGAGAGCACCCATTGTTTTGCTAAATACATAACTCCGATTATATGTTCAAAGCGCGATATTTCCGACGCGCCAGTTATCAGCATAGAGTTAATATTACACATGCGAACATATCTTAGTCGTTGCACTTCTGCCAGATTCAACAATCCAAACTCAAAATCTGACATTTCAATACGACCATATAGCGGATCCCAAGAACGTTTAGCAAGCATTTGCGTACTCCTCTGCTGCGAGCCACCCAGAAGCTCCCGCTTGCAATAACCCTCTAGCATGACCGGAGCTATCACCTAACGCATACAATCCAGGTACTGTCGTCTGATGCGAATTAGCGATAGCAAACGTAGACCAATGCCAATCAAGCAAAGGCAAGTGAATTCGATAATCGTAGCTTTTATCCCACAAGTTTCCATCTATCAGATATTCAGCAAAACCTTCAATCTCAGAAGCGATCTTGTCTCCAAAGACGTTACGCATCACTGGCTGCAGACCAAACTTAGTCCCACCAGAAAAAATAATTTTGCTACTATCTCTAAAAACGCTATCAAGTTCTTTTAGGGTCGGCCATACATCTCTTAAAAATCCAGATTTATTCTTCAACCTCATTAATAAACCAACATTTGCGGTCAACACCGCCTGTTCAGCGACAACACCTCCAGGAATACTTATCCCAGAATGTTCATACCGGTAAATATGACCTGGCGAGTTTAAGCAAAATGTTCGACATGCCCCTTTTATTATTTTAGCATCCGGCCCCATGGCTCGCAGGTTTTGTAACGCATCTTTATTTAGAAACTCAACTCTCACACCAACATCTATACCTTTGCCATCTGTTGGCTGAGCACCCGCATCTAATAACAATCCATTTGAAAGCCTTCCAGCTGAGTAAAATACACTCTCGCATTTAATATCAAGAACGTGCCCCCCAGAGTTTAAAACTTTGACTAGCCAGCTTCGAGATCCACCTACAAACTCAGTCGCCCGCCCATATACTACTGACCCTTTTGAAGAAACAAGTAATTCAAGCTTATTAAGTAGCGATTCAATTTCATCAGGCAAAAGAACTATCGAATCATATTTCCGTAACTCTTTTATTTCAGACGCGCATCGTGATGTATCAGTTGAAACCGCAGCCTGCTTTTGCTGCAACCCCAACACGATCAATATTTGACTTATTACTGACTGAAGGTTTTCCAGGGTTCCCGCTATAGGCACAAGACCAAGCCCAGCGGGAGGAAGAGAAAATTTCGCTCCAGAAAAGCGAGCAAAGCCGCCAATTTTTTCATCGGCAGCAGGAAGGGGTTCATCAATAATAATGTACTCAACCCCCAGCATGCCCAGTCTTACCGCAGCCAATGCTCCAGCCATACCTCCACCAATGATCGCAACGCAGGTCTTCATCTCAGTAAAGTCAGACATTCAATAATTCCCTTTTCCCAAACCGAGCTTTTCTGGAAGCTATTTCAAAAAGCAAGATGCGGTTCATTATCCCAATACCCAGCCGACCAAAAGAACGCGCGTTTCGTGGTTCAGTTTGCTGGATTGCAGTCTCGCTGTCTGTAGTTTCGGGTGTATTCCTGGAAGCTTCCTCTACAAACACGTATCAGCGGATCAAGCCCTATTCCCTGTCACTCGCGGGCGTTCCCCTCGGTGATGCGTTATCCATGGCTTCTGACTTTCTGTTTCTCGCCAAGAAGCTGAATGAAGATGCTGCCTACGCCACAGACACCGACCGTCACGCCTGGGCTGCGCATTGTTTGACGGCGATGGGTAAGGCGGTGGTTGATGATGTGGCGAAGGTGTTGAATCGGGAACGGGACAATGATTTGGCTTCTAAGCGGGCGGGGTTTAAGGCTGAAGCTTAGTGTTTGAGGCCTGTGGGGTGTGGGTGGCTTGTGATGGTGGCAGTTGATTCAACATTTACGTTGGCTGGGCTGGCGCTTTCGTCGGAACGCCGCCCGGGGCAAGCCCGCTCCCACAGGGATTGTGGTGAGCTGACGGGCATTATTTGGCCCAACTAGGTGGCTGGGTTGTCATTGCGGTGCATCTTCAGCATTGATGGTGGCTGGGCTGGCGCTATCGCCAGCAGGCTGGCTCCCACAGGGGTTTTGTGGGGTGGCTGGGACATTGGATTTGCCTCGAGGTTTTTCGGGGCTTTTTGTTATTTGGCTCGGGGTGGACGGCTTTCGGTTTATAGCGGGATAGATCAACGCATCTGCTCCCTGAATTGCCCACGAATCTGATGCTGTTTCTCACCTGCAATGCTTGCTATACATCCCCCATCGACAAGCCCCCAGGGCATTAAGCCAGTGAGTAAACGCCCCGCGCGGCTCTCATCTAGACTTAATGGATAGTCGTAGGCAGAACCGAACACGTCGCTTTGGTGCAGTTCAATCAAAAGCGCCGTGGCAAGCTGCCCTTTATGCCCAGTAGAGGTGCGGCGAAGACCGCGTCGGGCACAACAAGATGCCCGCTCAGGGTGCCCTGGCCACCGGCCTGAAATTGCCACGATTCCGTGACGTGGTGTGAGTGCCGCAGCCGACACTTTCGGACGACCGACAACCGCCTGGTTTGTCCGTGACCGTGAGGATTGCTGAATGCCTGATGAGAGTTTGCACCTGCCTGTGGTCAACACCCTGCTGGAGCGCCACAAGGGCTCTGCGGGTGCACTGTTGCCCATTCTTCATGATATTCAGGAACGCATCGGTTACATCCCCGATGCCGCCATCCCCGAGATTGCCCACGCCCTCAATCAGAGTCAGGCGGAGGTTCGCGGGGTGATCAGTTTTTACCACGACTTCCGTACCGCGCCGCCGGCCAAGCATATCCTGCGGCTGTGCCGGGCTGAGTCCTGCAAGAGCCGTGGTGCCGAAGCGCTTGCTGCGCAGTTGCGTGAACGCTTGCAATTGGATGATCACGGCAGTAGTGCCGACGGCAGCATCAGTTTGCGGCCGGTGTATTGCCTCGGCGCTTGCGCTTGCTCGCCGGCTCTGGAGCTGGATGGCCAGGTGCATGCGCGCCTGAGTGCTGAGCGTCTCGATGCCTTGCTCGACGCTTGCCGGGAGGACGCATGATGCCGACTCTTTATCTGCCCACTGATTCGCTAGCCCGCGCAGTGGGTGCCGATGAGGTCTCCACAGCGCTAATCACTCAGGCCAAGGAACGCAATCTGCCCCTGGAGCTGCAGCGCACCAGCTCGCGTGGCCTGTACTGGCTGGAACCGCTGCTGGAGGTGGACAGCCCGCAAGGCCGGATCGGCTTCGGTCCGCTGACCGCAGACGATGTGCCGTCCGTGCTCGAAGCCCTGCAAGGCGAGCCGCTCGCGCATCCACTGGCCTTGGGCCTAGTGGAAGAATTGCCTTATCTGAAGACTCAACAACGCCTGCTGTTCGCCCGCGCCGGTATTACCCGGCCGCTGTCGCTGGACGATTACCGGGCCCACGGCGGTTTCGAGGGTTTAACAAGGGCCGTGACCGTTGGCGGTGAGCATACCGCAACGGAGGTGTTCGATTCAGGCCTGCGTGGCCGTGGCGGTGCGGCATTCCCTGCGGGGATCAAATGGCGCACGGTGCGCGCTACCCAAGCGGCGCAAAAGTACATCGTGTGCAACGCCGACGAAGGCGACTCCGGCACCTTCGCCGACCGCATGTTGATGGAAGGCGACCCCTTCCTGCTAATCGAAGGCATGGCCATTGCCGGCATCACCGTCGGCGCCACTTACGGCTACATCTATGTGCGCTCGGAATATCCGGACGCTGTTGCAATCCTGCGCCAGGCGCTGGACATCACCCGGACCGCCGGTTACCTCGGCGCAAATGTCGGCGGCAGCGGTCAGGCTTTTGATATGGAAGTGCGGGTCGGTGCCGGCGCTTATATCTGCGGTGAAGAAACCGCGCTGCTGGACTCGCTCGAAGGCAAGCGCGGGATCGTCCGCGCCAAGCCGCCGATCCCCGCCTTGAAAGGCCTCTTCGGCTTGCCGACGCTGGTACACAACGTGCTGACTCTGGCCTCGGTGCCGTTGATTCTGGCCAAGGGTGCGCAGTTCTACCGCGATTACGGCATGGGCCGTTCCCTGGGCACTATGCCTTTCCAACTGGCGGGCAATATTCGTCAGGGCGGGCTGGTGGAACGGGCCTTTGGCCTGACTCTGCGGGAACTGGTGGAAGACTACGGCGGCGGGACAGCCAGTGGCCGGCCGCTGAAGGCCGCGCAAGTCGGCGGCCCACTCGGCACATGGGTACCCCCATCGCAATTCAATACACCACTGGATTACGAGGCCTTCGCCGGCATCGGCGCGATGATCGGTCACGGCGGTGTGGTCGTGGCTGACGACACCTTGGACATGGCCCAAATGGCCCGTTTCGCCATGCAATTTTGCGCCGAGGAATCCTGTGGCAAATGCACGCCCTGCCGCATTGGCTCGACCCGGGGCGTGGAGGTCATAGACCGGATGCTGGCCGCGCCGGACCAGAGCGATCGCGATGCGCAAGTGATCATCCTCAAAGACCTGTGCGACACGATGCAATACGGTTCGCTGTGCGCCTTGGGCGGCATGGCCCCCTTTCCGGTCATCAGCGCCCTCAAGTACTTCCCCGCCGACTTCGGTCTGCAAGCCTCGGAGGCCGAGCAATGATTTCTCTCTTCGACCCGAAAACCGATATCGATCTGGGCACCCCGGCCCGCGACAGCGACGTGCAGGTAACGCTGAACATCGACGGCCGCAGCATCAGCGTACCTGAAGGCACTTCGGTGATGCGCGCCGCTGCGCTGCTGGGCACCACCATTCCGAAACTGTGTGCCACCGACAGCCTGGAAGCCTTCGGCTCCTGCCGCATGTGCCTGGTGGAGATCGACGGCATGCGCGGCTACCCGGCGTCCTGCACCACGCCGGTCACTGAAGGCATGAGTGTGCACACCCAGACGCCGAAGCTCGCGACCCTGCGCCGCAACGTCATGGAACTGTACATCTCCGATCACCCGCTGGACTGCCTGACCTGTTCGGCCAACGGCAACTGCGAGCTGCAAACCGTCGCCGGTCAGGTTGGCCTGCGCGAAGTGCGCTACGGCTATGAAGGCGACAACCATCTAGCCGACGTGAAGGACACGTCCAACCCCTACTTCGATTACGACCCGAGCAAGTGCATCGTTTGCAACCGCTGCGTGCGCGCCTGCGAAGAAACCCAAGGCACCTTTGCACTGACCATTACCGGACGCGGTTTCGAATCCCGGGTCGCTGCAGCCGGTGGCGAGAACTTCCTCGACTCGGAATGCGTGTCTTGCGGCGCCTGTGTGCAAGCTTGCCCGACCGCGACGCTGATGGAAAAAAGCGTGGTCGAACTGGGTCAGCCTGAACGCAGCGTAATCACTACCTGCGCCTATTGCGGCGTGGGCTGCTCGTTCCGCGCCGAGATGAAGGGCGACAAGCTGGTACGCATGGTTCCGGACAAGAACGGTCAGGCCAACCACGGCCACTCTTGCGTCAAGGGGCGCTTTGCCTGGGGTTATGCGACTCACCCGGATCGCATTACCAAGCCGATGATCCGCAAAAACATCAACGACCCGTGGCAGGAAGTCAGCTGGGATGAGGCGGTGACTTACGCCGCCAGCGAATTCCGTCGGTTGCAGCAGAAGTATGGCCGCGACTCCATTGGTGGCATCACCTCCAGCCGCTGCACCAACGAAGAAACCTACCTGGTGCAAAAACTGGTGCGCGCCGCGTTCGGCAACAACAACGTCGACACCTGTGCACGGGTCTGCCACTCGCCGACTGGTTATGGCCTGAAACAAACTTTGGGCGAGTCTGCCGGCACCCAGAGTTTCGACTCGGTAATGCAGGCCGACGTGATCCTGGTGATGGGCGCCAACCCCAGCGATGCCCACCCGGTTTTCGCCTCCCAGCTCAAACGCCGCCTGCGTGAAGGCGCTCGACTGATCGTCATCGACCCACGACGCATTGATCTGGTGGACTCGGTGCATGCCCGTGCCGAATTGCACTTGGCCCTGCGCCCGGGCACCAACGTCGCCATGCTCAATGCGTTGGCCCATGTGATCATCACCGAAGGTCTGCAAGACCAAGCCTTTATCGACGCCCGTTGCGAGGGCAGTGATTTCGCCCGCTGGAGTGAGTTCGTCAGCCGCGCGGAAAACTCGCCGGAAGTGCTTGGCGACATTTGCGGCGTAGACGCTGCCGACATCCGTGCCGCCGCCCGTCTGTACGCGGGCGCTGGCAATGCGGCGATCTATTATGGCCTGGGCATCACCGAGCACAGCCAGGGCAGCACCGCCGTCATGGGCATCGCCAACCTGGCCATGGCCACCGGCAACATCGGCCGCGAAGGCGTCGGCGTGAACCCGCTGCGCGGACAGAACAACGTTCAGGGTTCTTGCGACATGGGCTCGTTCCCACACGAGCTGCCCGGTTACCGGCACATCTCCAACGAGGTGGTACGGACGCAGTTCGAACAGGCTTGGAACGTCACCTTGCAATCTGACCCGGGCCTGCGCATTCCCAATATGTTTGAGTCGGCCTTGGCCGGCACCTTCAAGGGTTTGTATTGCCAGGGCGAAGACATCGCTCAGAGCGATCCGAATACCCAGCACGTCACCGCAGCGCTGTCGGCTATGGAATGCGTGGTGGTGCAGGACATTTTCCTCAACGAAACCGCCCGGTTAGCCCACGTGTTCCTGCCGGGCAGTTCGTTCCTGGAAAAAGACGGCACCTTCACCAACGCCGAGCGGCGCATCTCGCGGGTACGTAAAGTCATGGAGCCCCTGGGCGGCAAGGCCGACTGGGAAGGCACCGTGGCATTGGCCAATGCCTTGGGCTACCCGATGAACTACAAACATCCATCGGAAATCATGGATGAAATCGCCAGCCTGACGCCGACCTTCACCAACGTCAGCTACGCCGCACTGGACAGCCACGGCAGCCTGCAATGGCCGTGCAACGCCGCCGCCCCGGACGGCACGCCGACCATGCACATCGAGGAATTCGTGCGCGGCAAGGGGCGCTTCATGCTCACCGGCTACGTGCCCACCGAGGAGAAGGTCAACAACCGCTATCCGCTGCTGCTGACCACCGGGCGCATTCTCAGCCAGTACAACGTCGGCGCCCAGACCCGGCGTACCGAAAACGTCGCCTGGCATGATGAAGACCGCCTCGAAATCCACCCGACCGATGCCGAAAGCCGTGGCATCAACGAAGGTGACTGGGTCGGCATCGGCAGCCGCGCCGGGCAGACCGTACTGCGTGCGCGGGTCACCGAACGGGTCGCCCCGGGCGTGGTGTACACCACCTTCCACTTCCCTGAATCGGGGGCCAACGTCATCACCACCGACAACTCCGACTGGGCCACCAACTGCCCTGAGTACAAGGTCACCGCCGTGGAAGTCAGCCGCGTCTACCACCCTTCGGAGTGGCAAAAACGCTATCAGGAATTCAGCGACGAACAGGACCGTTTGCTCAAGGATCGCCGTCAGGCACGTGGCGCAAAAGCGGAGGTACGCCGATGAGTACGGAGAATCTGATCAAGATGGTCAACCAGATCGCCCAGTACTTCGCCACCGAACCGGACCAGCAACAGGCCGTGCTCGGTGTGCGTAATCATCTGAAGATGTACTGGACGCCCGGCATGCGTAAGGAATTGCTGGCCTGGCAGACGGAACATCAAGGGGCGGATTTGCATCCTCTGGCGCGAGCGGCGGTCAGTGGGGCGGGTTGGGAGGCTTAGGTTCACACGAACTTGAGACTAGCTAAAAACCTGTGGGAGCGAGCCTGCTCGCGATGAGGCCAGTACATTCAGCATTGATGTTGACGGTACTGACGCTCTCGCCGGCAAGCCGGTCTCGCTCCCACAGGGGTTGTGTGTTCAGAGCAGATGTTGAGAGATCAGCTTTGAAATTTCCACCATCGATGTCTTCCCGGTGAACTCGAACTTCACCTTCCCCAACGACGAAAAATAAATCTCCAACTCGGAATCCAGATCAAACGTCCCGGACGTTTCCACCGAATACGCCACGATGTTTTTGTACGGCAACGAGGTGAAGTCTTTCTTGCTGCCAGTGAGGCCCTGCACGTTCACCGCGATGATCCGCTTGTTGGTAAACACCACGCCATCGCGCATGGATTTGTAGGAGTCGATCACCTGCTCCCCATCCAATAACAGCGAAGTAACGCGTTCAGCGTATTCGTCGTTTTGCTTGAGTTTGAAGAAGCCTTTGTTGTTGAAATCAATCATCTGTCATTCCCTGTCGTTCAAATGAACATCTAAGCCGGATGCACGGGCAACACCACCAACGCTACCAACCCGCCCTTCGACCGATTACGCAGTTTCAGTTCCCCGCCATGTTCCAACACAATGGCCCGCGCCGCCGATAATCCTAACCCGACTCCCCCGGTACTTTTGTTACGCGATCCTTCCAGGCGAAAGAACGGCGTGAATACCTGTTCAAGACTCGACTCAGGAATCCCCGGTCCACGATCCAGTACTTTGATCCGCACTTCCCCGGCAGCAGGAATCAGTTCAATCGCCGGCTCACTGGCGTACTTGATCGCGTTATCGAGCAGATTGGTCATCACCCGCTTCAGTCCCAACGGTCGCCCGAAATACACCAGCCGCAGCGGCCCGTTGAACGCAATGTCGATGCCCTGATCCCGATAATCATCGAGCAACGTTTGCAGCAACTCCGCCAGATCAAAGTGGGTCGCCGGCTCAAGCCGGGCATCATCCCGGAAGAACTCCAGCGCCGAATTGATCATCGCCTGCATTTCATCCACATCACGAAACAGTCGCTGCTGTTGCTCGCTGTCTTCGATGAATTCACCGCGCAAGCGCATCCGTGTCAGGGGCGCGCGCAGGTCGTGGGAGATGGCGGCGAGCATTTGGGTACGGTCGCGGATGAAGTGTTGTAGCTGAGCCTGCATGGCGTTGAAGGCGAGAATCGCCTGACGGATTTCCTGGGGGCCGAGGGGTTCGATGGGCGGCGCGCGGAAGTCCACGCCGAAACGCCGGGCGCCCTCGGTGAAGTGTTGCAAGGGTGTGGCGAGGCGGCGGGTGGCAATCAGTGTGACAAGCGTCGTGGAGATCAGCACCAGCAGGATGACGATCAGATAGCGTGGCGTATCGTCGAGGCCCCAATTGCGCGAGTGGGCGGCGAACATCAGCCAGGAGGCATCCGGCAGCTGGATCAGCAGCGCGTAATGCGCGTCCGTCGAGTTTTCCGTCCAGTCCGCCGGCTCATAGACCAGGATTCGACCGGCAAATTTGAGCAACGGCTGCAGAACGGTCGAGCCGACTTCGGAATCCAGATCCTGCACCGTCGGCAGATTAAGCTCGCGCCGATCAAGGTGCCAACTGACGGTGAAGCCTTCGTCGCTGACGGATTGCGCCAGTTGACTGCGCAGTGGTGCCGGGGCGGCCTGGATGATGCGGGTGATGGCGGCCATTTTATCCAGCAACCCGGTTTCGGTCAGCGGCGGGCGCGCCCACACGCCGGCCAGTTGAATAAACAGTCCGTTGAGCGCCAGTGAAATGACCATGGCCAGAATGATCGTCAAAGCGATCCAGCGCGCCACCGTGTCCCGGCGAATCCGCTTCAGCCAGCTCATCGCCGGGTCACGCAGGGGGTGAACAGGTAGCCGCCATTGCGCACGGTGCGAATCATCGCCGGGCGTTTGCTGTCGGATTCGAGTTTGCGTCGCAGGCGGCTGACTTGCACATCGATGCTGCGGTCGAACGCGTCATGGCAATGCCCCCGCGCCAGGTCCAGCAACTGCTCGCGGGTGAGGATGCGCTGGGGGTGTTCGACGAAGACCAGCAACAAGTCGAACTCGCCGGCCGAAAGCGGGATCATCACGTTGTCCGGCGAGCGCAGTTCACGGCGGGTGACGTCGAGATGCCAGTCGGCGAAGTCGATCAATGGCCGTGGGCGTTCCTGCACCACCGGGCGGCGCTCGTCTACGCGACGCAACACGGCGCGCACTCTGGCCAGCAGTTCACGGGCGTCGAAGGGTTTGGTCAGGTAATCATCGGCACCCAGTTCGAGGCCGACGACCCGGTCACTGAGTTCGCCCATGGCGGTCAGCATGATCACCGGCATGGCGTAGCGAATCCGCAATTGCTGACACAGGATCAGCCCGCTGTCCCCCGGCAACATCACGTCAAGAATGATCAGGTCCGGCGGCTGTCGCTCGATGGCCGCCCACAGCGACGCGCCGTCGGTGGCGACTTCGACGCTGTAGCCGTGCTGCACGAAGAATTTTTTCAGCAGATCGAGGACTTCAAGGTCGTCGTCCACAATTAGAAGGCTGTTCACCGGAGGTCACTTGAGGGGCGAATGGAACCGCCATCTAAAACCATTCAGGGCAGCACGTCATATATTTCAATCCTGCAATAAAACGTCAACGCCGCAATAAACCAGACATCTTTGCGCAAGGCTCGGGGCTCAGCATCTCGGCGAATTCCTCCCCCGAGACTCGCGTCCATGTTGCCTTTCAAATGTGCTCCCTGGCTGGCCCGCAACACTTCGATCGCCGTGTTCGCCGCAGGGCTGGCGGGGTGCAGCAGTCAACCGCCCTCGCCCACCACCGTGACCTGCGCCGAAATCAGCTATTCGGTGGACGACCCGGCAGAACCGTTCAACCGCGGCGTCTTCGCGTTCAATCGGGTGGTCGACGATTACGCTCTGGCGCCGGTCGCTCGCGGTTATCGCTACTTGCCGGACTTTTTTCAGACGGGTGTGCATAACTTCGTGGCGAACTTTGGCGAGCCGAAGGTCTTTATCAATGACCTGCTGCAAGGCAACCCGATGCGCTCGGTCAACACCTTGGGGCGATTCGCGCTGAACACCACGGTCGGCGTAGTGGGCTTGATCGATGTCTCCGGCATGGCCGGCATCCCGCGTCACGACTCGGACTTTGGCCAGACGTTCGGCGTGTGGGGCATCGGCAACGGGCCGATTGTCGAGTTGCCATTGTTCGGCACTTCGAACAGCCGCGATGCGGCCGGGCGAGTGCTGAGTTTTGTGGTCGATCCGTTCGGCAGCAACAGCGATACCGTGGACACGTTGTCCACCATCAACACGGTCGGCGGCATCGTCGATGGTCGAGCAGAAGCGTTACCGCTGACCGACAGCCTGCAAAAACTGCCGGATTATTACAGCGCCCTGCGCAATGTGGTCGCCGAGCATCGAGCCGCTTACGTGGTTGATGGCAAACAAGGCTCGCCGCAGAACACCAAACCTCAATGCACAGGAGCACCGGCCGATGGTTTCTGAAGGCAATAACCTGATTCTGCAACAACGGATGATCCGGGACGACGCAGCCAATCTGCACTGCCGGGAAATCACCCTGCGCCTGTCGCCGGACTGCCGCCAAGTGGTGCTCAGCCGCTACACCGAACACTACGGCCCGGCGGTGGTGCGCTGGATCGAGCGCAGTCATACGGTGTCGGTGAGCGAGCTGTTTCGCTGGCTGGTGGCCAATGGGGAAACGAGTGTCATGACAGCGGAGAGCCTTTCGCTGCCTTGATGAAGCGCCATCAATCCTTTTATGGGTGTGGGTGATGCCGAATCGATCATCGCTTGTTACAGATTCAGCAGAAAGCCATTGGCCATCAGATAATCCTGGGCGCTGGCTGCGCTATCATCGCGCGCTCTGTGCACCAAGAGTCTTGAACCTGCATGCCCATGTCTTCGCCATTCCCCGACGGCCACCGCTCTCTGCCACCGGTCCTCGCCGGCCCGCTGTTGCGGCGTCTGGAGCCCACGCGCCTGGTGCTCTGGCTGGTGGGAACCCGGGCCTTGTCGCTGACCTTGCGCCTGCAGGGTGTTGGCGACATTCGCCTTGATGCCGGGCAATGCACGGTCATCCCGATTGGCAAGCATGCCTTCGTTCATCTGATCGATGTGCCGCTGTCGACCGCCCTGCCCTGCGACACCCGGATCGACTATGACCTGTTGATAGATGACGCATTGGAAGGCATTGCCGATTGGGCGCCTCATCTGCTGTACGGCGAAGCCCGTTGCCCGAACTTTGTTTTGCGTTCGCGCATCGATCAGTTGCTGCACGGTTCCTGCCGCAAACCTCACCACCCGGCCGCCGACGGTTTGCTGTGCGTCGATCGTTTTCTGGCGACGGAGCATGCCGCGACGGACCGCCCGGCCCTGCTGATGATGAGCGGCGATCAGGTGTACGCCGACGACGTCGCCGGCCCGATGTTGCGGGCAATCCATGCCCTGATCGAGCGACTTGAGCTGTTCGAAGAACGCCTCGAAGGGGCGGTGGTCAGCGACAGCGCCAAGCTCTACGAGCACCCTGCCAGTTATTACCATCGTGCGGATTTGTTACCGGCGCTTGAGAGCAACAAAACCTTGCGCGAGCGATTTTTCGGCGGGGCGCGCAAGCCGATTTTTACCAGCAGCAGTGCCGACAACCATCTGGTGACGTTCGCCGAAGTCATGGCCATGTACCTGCTGGTCTGGTCGCCGACTCCCTGGACGCTGATCGCGCCACAACCACCCGCGCTGACGCCCGAAAGGCGCAAACGTTATGCCCTCGAGCAGACGCGCATCGATGACTTCAAGGCGGGGCTGGGCGGTGTCGCGCGGGCGATGGCGCATCTGCCGTGCCTGATGATTTTCGACGACCATGACATCACCGATGACTGGAATCTTTCCGCCCAATGGGAGGAAACGGCATACGGCCATCCGTTCTCCAAGCGCATCATCGGCAACGCGTTGCTCGCCTACATGCTGTGCCAGGGTTGGGGCAACAACCCGGATGCGTTTGGCGCTGTCCTGGAAAAAGCCTGCGTATTGAGTGCCACGGGGCACGATCATTATCTCGACAGCGACGTCCAGGACGCTTTGATTGATGAGCTGCTGGTTTTTCAGCACTGGCATTACGTGCTGCCGACCACCCCGGCGCTGGTCGTCATCGACACCCGCACCCGACGCTGGCGCAGCGAGATGAACCTCAAGCAACCCTCAGGTCTGCTGGACTGGGAAGCCCTCAGCGAACTGCAGCAGGAACTGCTGGATCATCCGTCGGCGATCATCGTTTCGCCGGCGCCGATCTTCGGCGTCAAACTGATCGAAACCGTACAAAAAGTGTTCAGCTGGTGCGGTTATCCGCTGCTGGTCGACGCGGAAAACTGGATGGCCCATCGTGGCGCGGCGCAGGTGATCCTGAACATTTTCCGACACTCGCGTACGCCCGGTAACTACGTGGTGCTGTCAGGTGATGTGCATTATTCCTTCGTCTACGAAGTCCTGATCCGACACCGCAAGGCCGGCCCGCGAATCTGGCAAATCACCAGCAGCGGCATCAAAAACGAATTCCCGCCCGCGCTGCTCGAGTGGTTCGATCGCCTCAACCGCTGGCTCTACTCACCGCGCTCGCCGCTCAACTGGCTGACCAAACGCCGACGCATGCGCATCATCCCGCACACCCCTGAACATGCTGAAGCGGGTGAACGGCTGTGGAATTCGGCGGGAATCGGCCAAGTGTTCTTCAATGAGAAAGGACAACCCCAGGAAATTTATCAGCACAACTCGAATGGTGCGCCGAAGACGCGGATGGTTGCGCCTGAGAATGACAACTGAAAGTGTGAGTCACCATGGACCTCACCCGAACCCTGATCATCGGTAACTCTGGCTCAGGCAAAAGCTGGCTGGCAAAACGATTGGCCGAGCAACTTCACGTGCCGTGGATCGATCTTGATCAGGTTCACTGGGCGTCAGACGAACGCAGCATCGCCCGGCCTCGACCCGAAGCATTGGGCATGGCGCGGGTGCTGGCCGATGAAGAGTGCTGGGTGATCGAGGGTGTTTACGGCTGGATCGTCAGCGAACTTATCCACAGAGCAACAGCGCTTGTCTGGCTGTGTGTTGACGATGAAAACTGCATCGCCAATATTCGCCTGCGAGAAAACAGACCGGACAACGACGGGTTGCTGATTGCGTTGCTGGAATGGGCTGGCAGTTATCGTATTCGCGAGGACTCCAGTGGGTTTTCCGCACACCAGCGTCTGTTTGAAGCGTTCAGTGGTTCAAAGATCAAACTTATGAGTCGAAGTGAAATCTTGGCGTTCGTGAACACTCTGTAGCGTCCCGATTCATCTCGTAGGCAAATCGGATCGGGATTACATCGGTCTCGGAAACATCCCTTGGCTAGTCGATGGATACTCAGCATCCATCGCTATCAATTGGGGAGAAACCAATGCAAACCGTCAAGCATTCAGCAAGTCGCAAAGAAAGTGGAAAGATCGCGCTGGGCGACTCCGAAGCACCCGATGAAACAACTTATCTTCTGAGTTCCATAGCCAACGCTGAACGTCTACTCAAGTCGATTGATAATCTTCGTGCAGGACAAACCTCTGTAAGACGACTGATTACGCTGGCGGAGATTCAGACCCTGTAGGAACTGTCGAAGGCTCGGCGCACGCACGGCAATTCCCACAGAGATACATATTTCAGGCTGCGCTCACTGCCCGACAAACCCCTCTGACAATCATCTCCACTTCCCGCTCATCAATCGTCAGCGGCGGCAGCAGGCGAATGGTCTTGCCCCGTGTCACGTTGATCAGCAAGCCGTGATCCCGTGCGGCGATCAGGGTCAGGTCGCGGATCGGCTGTTTGAGTTCGATGCCGATCATCAGGCCTTGACCACGAATTGCCAGGATGTTCGGGTCGTCCGCCAGTTCGGCACGCAATCTGGCCAGCAGACGTTCGCCCTGCAGTCTGGCGTTTTCCAGCAGGCCCTGTTCTTCGATGATGTCCAGCACCGTGCAGCCGACCCGGCACGCCAGCGGATTGCCGCCGAAGGTGCTGCCATGGCTGCCGGGGGTGAACAGATCGGCGGCTTTGCCCCGGGCCAGGCAAGCGCCGATGGGGATGCCGTTGCCGAGGCCTTTGGCTAGGGTCATGACGTCCGGGACGATGCCTTCGTGCTGGAAGGCGAACCAATGGCCGGTACGACCGATGCCGGTCTGGATTTCGTCGAGCATCATCAGCCAGCCGCGCCGGTTACACAGTTCGCGCACGGCTTTCAGGTAACCGGCAGGCGCCAACTGGACGCCGCTTTCACCCTGAATCGGCTCCATCAGAATCGCCACGATGCGCGCGCCATGGGCTTGCTGCACCTTTGCCAGCGCATTGAGGTCACCGAAGGGCACTTTGACGAAGTCGCCGGGCAACTCGTTGAATCCCAAACGCACGGCCGGGCCGTCGCTGGCGGACAAGGTGCCCAATGTCCGGCCGTGGAAAGCGTTTTCCATGACCACCACCAGCGGCTGCTCGACGCCTTTGTGCCAGCCGTAAAGTCGCGCGAGTTTCAGCGCGGTTTCATTGGCTTCGGCACCGGAGTTGTTAAAGAACGCCCGTTCCATGCCCGCCAACTTTGTCAGTTTCTGCGCCAACTGCTGTTGCCAGTCGATGCTGTAGAGATTGGAGGTGTGCAACAGCAGCCCGGCCTGCTCGCTGATCGCCGACACGATTTTGGGATGAGAGTGGCCGACATTGGTCACCGCAACACCCGCCACCGCATCCAGATACTCACGACCCGCCTGATCCCAAAGTCGGGTGCCCAGACCTTTGCTGAAACTCAGGGCCAGAGGTTGGTAAGTGGTCATCAGGCAGGCGGCGGTCATGACATCAAGCTCCATCAATTGGCGGTGTTTTTGCAGTATGGTTAGCCACCTGAGCTGGATAAACGCTGTAACACTTCAATCATCTTAAAGCTGGGCTTGATAATGGATCTGTTCCAGGCAATGACGGTTTACGTAAGAGTAGTGGAAGCCGGCAGCATGACTGCGGCTGCGCAGCAGTGCGAAATGTCCACGACCATGGTCGGCAATCACCTTCGCGCGCTGGAGCAACGCCTGGGTGTGCGCTTATTGAACCGTACGACACGGCGCCAACGGCTGACGGAATTCGGCTCTGCCTATTACCAGCGCTGTCTGGAGGTGCTGGGCTTGGTGGCCGACTCCGAGCGCCTGGCCGAGCAGAGCCAGGACACGCCGAGCGGGATCTTGCGCATCACTGCCCCACTGACCTTCGGCACTGAAAAGCTCGCGCCAGCGCTCAGCGAGTTCACCCTGCGCTACCCGCAAGTCAAACTGGACGTGGTGCTCACCAATGGGCGACCCGACCTTCTCGAGAACGGCCTCGATGTGGCGTTTCGCTTGGGCGCGATTGAGCCGTCCAACCTGATCGCCCGTCCGCTCATCGACTACACGCTGACCATGTGCGCCTCGAAGGACTATCTGGCGCGCCGAGGCACACCGGAAAAACCCGAAGACCTGCAACATCACGACTGCTTGTCCTTTGCCTATCCGGTCGGCGATGACTGGCAATCCGTGGAAAAACAGTGGCGCCTGAGCGGGCCGGAAGGCGAAGTGATGGTGGCCGTCAGAGGGCCGATGCTGATCAACAGTTCGGCTGGGCTGCATCAGGCCGCTCGAACCGGGATGGGTGTCGTGATGTTGCCTGACGCGTTGGTCGAGCAGGATTTGCTGAATGGAAAACTGGTGGCGTTGATGCAGAACTATCAACTGCCGAGCCGACCGATGCATTTGGTATACGCCCAGGATCGCTACCGTTTGCCCAAATTACGTCGCTTCGTCGACTTCGCCATGCAGTTGTGGGCCAAGCACTAGCCGGGGCAATACGCCATGCACTAATCTCCCCGATTGACGGGTCACTTTGATATCAGTGCAGCAGGGAGAGCGGTGATGGGTGAAGCATCGAATATCGAGCCGTTGAAATTCAATGTGTCGGATTTGAACGAGGACATGCTGCACACCATTCTGGAACTGGTCAGTGACGGCATTTGGGACTGGAACGCCAACACCGGGTTCGTCTACCGCAATCCCGGGTGGTACGAAATGCTCGGCTACGAAGCTCACTCCCTGGACAACACCGTGTTTACCTGGGAAAACGTGATTCACCCCGACGATTACCCGCGGGTGATGACAGTGTTTGATGATTACCTGAATCAACGCGCGCCGGGCTATCAAGCCGAGTATCGCTGCCGCAAGCAGGATGGCAGTTATACCTGGATCGAGGATCGCGGCTACGTGCTGGCGCGCAATGTCGACGGATCGGTGGCGCGGATGGTCGGCGCGCACCGCAGTATCGAAGACAAGAAACGTCTCTTCGAGGAGATGGAACGGCGCAATCAATCCCTGGAAGCCATCGTCGAAGAACGCACCCGGGAATTGTCGCGGGTCAATCAGCAGCTGCAAATTCAACTTGAAGAAAACCGCAAACTGGCGGAAACCGATGCGCTGACATCGATCGCCAATCGCTATCGCCTGGAAAAAGCCCTGCCCCAAGAATGCGACCGTGCCCAGCGCTTTCGGCAGCCGCTGTCACTGATCGCCATGGACATCGATGACTTCAAGAACATCAACGATTACTACGGCCATGCTTTGGGAGATGCGGCGTTGATTCAGGTCGTCGAGAGTGTGGAACGCAGCGTGCGCGAAGGCGATCTATTGGCGCGCTGGGGCGGCGACGAGTTTATCCTCATCCTGCCCAATACCTCGCTGACCAACGCCAGATCCATCGCCGAAAAAATCCGCCACGGCCTGTCGAGCCTGCCACCTGTGGGAGAGTTTCAGGTGACCATGAGTTTTGGCGTGGTCCAGCGCTTTGAAGAAGAGCAACAGACCGGTCTTCTGGCGAGGGCGGATCAGGCGTTGTATCGGTCGAAGATCGCGGGCAAGAATGTGATTTCGGGATGAGTAACCTCCTGCATGCCCGCGAGAGCCAAATTGCTCTTCACATCCCCTCCTTCACCAGCACCGGTTTCTCCTGATAACGATCCGGGTACAGTTGCTTCAGTTGCGCCACTTTCGGCAGGTCGTTGATCACGATGTATGGATAGGTCGGGTGCTCGGTCAGGAAATCCTGATGTTCCTCCTCTGCCGGGTAGAAACCGTTGTAGGTTTCCAGCTTGGTCACGATGGGCTTGTTGAACGAACGGGCGGCGTCGAGCTGGGCAATGTAGGCCTGGGCGACGCGCTGCTGTTCAGCGTTCGCAGGGAAAATCGCCGACCGATACTGCGTGCCGCTGTCCGGGCCCTGGCGGTTCAACTCTGTGGGGTTGTGGGCCACTGAGAAATAGATCTGCAGCAAGGTGCCGTAGCTGACCTGCGACGGATCGAAAGTGACCTCGACCGATTCCGCATGACCGGTATCGCCATCGCTGACGCGCTCATATTGGGCTGTGTTCGCTTCACCGCCGGCGTAACCTGAGACGGCTTTTTTTACGCCTTTAACGTGCTGGAACACCCCTTGGACGCCCCAGAAGCAACCACCGGCGAAGACCGCAGTTTCGCTGTGGGCCTGGGTGGTTTCATCCAGGGCAGGCGGCGGAATGATGACCGCGTCTTCAGCAGCACCGAAAGAGAACGCCGAGCATTGGCCGATGACGCCGGCAGCCGCCAAACCCAATAAGGTACGGCGCCAGGTATAGGGGGTTTTCATGAGTCTGACTCCTGAACAAATGAAAGGGCTATCACCCGAACGTAAAGGCATACGCCGATACACCCGGATCGAGAAACTCGATGCTGAAGGTTCGGTCCGTCACACCGCCGTTCTGGCGCACTAATTGATACAGCCGTTGCTCGGTGACACTGCCGCTGCCGTCGGGCGCCACGTCAGTGCCGTGGGCATCGCCGGGGGCTTTTCCGTCAATCAGCACTTTGAAGCGCACCGGCTTACCGTCTGCGCCGGGGCCCAGCACCAGGTGCAAATCGCGAGCGTGGAAGCGGTAGACGATGCGGCTGGCCGGCGCGCTTGAGGTCGCGCGCTCCGAACCGACGTTCCATTGACCGTCCAGCCCCCAATCGTTGAGTGCCAGTTGCGGCGGAGTGCTGTACGCCGACACCTTGTCTGGCACCAAACCTGTTTCAGGCACGAAGTGCTCCGCACGCTGGTAGCCGACATAGGTTTCCGGCGACTGGGCTTCATTCATGTCCGGGGCGAGTTGAACCCCTGTGGCATCGGCATTGATCAGCCCGTCGGCGACTTTTGTGGCGCCTGCTTCACGCAGCAACTGCTGGATGACGCGTTCCGATTCGGCGTACTCGCCTTCACCGAAGTGGTGATAACGAATGCGCCCCTGCGCGTCGGCAAAATAGTGGGCAGGCCAGTATTCGTTGTTGAAAGCTCGCCAGATCTTGTAGTCGTTGTCGATCGCCACCGGATAGGTGATGCCCAGGTCCTTCATGGCTTTGGTGACGTTGCCCACATCACGCTCGAAGGCGAATTCGGGTGCATGAACGCCGATCACCACCAATCCTTGATCGCGGTACTTCTCGGCCCAGGCCTTCACATACGGCAAGGTGCGCAGGCAGTTGATGCAGGAGTAAGTCCAGAAATCCACCAGCACGACTTTGCCCTTCAATGCCTGTGCGGTCAGAGGGGGTGAATTGAGCCACTGCACGGCACCGTCCAGCGGCGGAAGGTTGCCCTCAATCGGCAATGCGCCCGGCACTTTCGCCGACATTTTCATCGCCCCGCCAGCGGCCATCATCGCTCCGCTGTTGTTCGGTGACTTACCGGCCAACCGGCTAACCAACGCCTGCTCGATGCCGCCAGTGGAAGCTGTCGAAACCCGCGCCAGAATCCCGGTATCCAGCCCGAGGGCAATAGCCGCCACACCGGCCAACATCGCCGCGCCCAAGCCCCGGCGTACCCATTCACCCGCGCCAATCGAGCGCTTCATCGCCGCAAAGACTTTACCGCCCAGCAACAACGCCACGGCGAGGGAGGTTGCGGCACCCGCGGCGTAAGCCAGCAACAGCAGCGTGGTGGCGATGCTTGCCCCTTGCAGCGCCGCCCCGGTCAGCAACAGACCCAGAATCGGCCCGGCGCAAGGCGCCCAGAGCAGACCCGTGGCGACGCCGATCAGGAACGAAGCGCCGGGACGCGGACGAGCATCGGCACCCGCGGCTTCCGACAGTCGGCTGCCGGCCGCCACCAGGGGACGCGTCAGGCGCTCGGCCAATCGAGGCAGCAGCAACGTCAGCCCGAACAGTGCCACGAACAGCAACGCGAGCCAGCGACCGTACTGATTGACTTGCACCACCCAGCCGCCGCCCACCGCCGCCAACGAGGCGACGAGCGCGAAGGTCAGTGCCATCCCCGCCAGCAGCGGCAAGCCACTTTTCATAAACGGCTGCCCGGTGCGAGCGAAGACAAACGGCAATACCGGCAGAATGCACGGGCTGACAATCGTCAGCACACCACCGAGATAAGCGAGAACCAGAAGCCACATAGCATCGACCTGCAAGAAGTGAGTGAAAGGAAGTGCCCATGGATCACGCTGCCTGGGGCTCGAAGGTCATCGCCAGACCGTTCATGCAGTAACGCAGGCCGGTGGGTTTGGGTCCGTCGTCGAAGACATGGCCCAAGTGACCACCACAGCGGCGGCAGTGGACTTCCTCGCGCAGCACGCCGAAGGATCGGTCCTGGCGAGTCGCCACCGCCTTCTCCAGTGGTGCCCAGAAGCTGGGCCACCCGGTGCGGCTGTCGAACTTCGTGTCGGAAGAGAACAGCGGCAGATCACAACCGGCACAGGCGAAGGTCCCCTCGCGATGCTCGTTGTTCAGCGGGCTGCTGTAGGCGCGCTCGGTGCCCTCTTCCCGCAGGATTTCGTACTGCTCGGCGCTGAGCATGGCGCGCCATTCGCTGTCACTGTGAGTCACCTCGAACACCTCCGACGCACTGGCGTCGCTGACCAGCGCAGTACGGGCGGCAAATTTTGGCAACACACCGATCACCAGGGCTGCAGCGCCCAGCCCGCCGCTCGCTACAAGAAACTGTCGCCGTGAAAACATGGCCTTCTCCAAAATTCCAGATGCCTGATAGGGAACACAGCCTAGGCTTGGGTTGATCGCCAAATCCTCACGGGCAGTTAAACAATTCGTGATAACTCGCCCCGAGGAAAACCCGCACAATGTGCCCATTGCGCTACAAAGGATTGAGCTTTATGGAACAGACCAAACGTGTCCTGGTGGTCGAGGACGACCTGCACATCGCCGACCTTATCTGCCTGCATCTACGCGATGAGCAGTTCGAGGTGGTGCACTGCGCCGATGGTGATGAAGGCATGCGACTGCTGCAGCAAGGAAACTGGGACGCACTGATCCTCGACCTGATGCTGCCCGGTGTCGACGGCCTGGAAATCTGCCGGCGGGCGCGGGCAATGGCCCGCTATACACCGATCATCATCACCAGCGCCCGCTCCAGCGAAATGCACCGGATCCTGGGGCTGGAACTCGGTGCCGACGATTACCTGGCCAAGCCTTTTTCCATGCTTGAACTGGTCGCCCGGGTCAAAGCTCTGCTGCGACGAGTCGACGCCATGGCCCGCAACCTGAAAATGGACGCCGGCAGCCTGACCACCGACGGCCTGTCCATCGACCCGATCACCCGCGACGTCTCTCTCGACGGTCGCCGCCTGGACCTGACGCCGCGGGAATTCGACCTGCTGTATTTCTTCGTCCGACAGCCTGGCAAGGTGTTCTCTCGGATGGACCTGCTCAACGCAGTCTGGGGCTACAGCCACGAAGGCTACGAACACACGGTCAACACCCATATCAACCGCCTGCGGGCCAAAATCGAAGCCGATCCTGCACAACCCGCGCGCATCCTCACGGTGTGGGGTCGTGGCTACAAGTTCGCGGCCAAGGAGGAGCAGCCATGAGGCTGACCCTGACACAACGCCTGTCCCTGGTGTTCGCCGTCCTGTTGCTGGTGTGCTGTGGCACATCGGCCTGGATGCAAGTGCGCTCCAACAAGATGCATGAACTGGAAGTGGTTCAAGGGCTTTCGCGCGATCTCGCCCAGCACATCGCCCGCGACACCGTGCTGATGGACACTAACGGCCTGATGCCCAATGCCGTGCGCGAACTGTTCAGCAAACTCATGCTGGTCAATCCCAGTGTCGAGGTCTATCTGCTCAATACCGAGGGGCAAATTGTCGGCAGCGCCGCCCCCGACGGCCGGATACGCCGGGAGCGAATCGATCTGGCACCGATCCAGCGTTTGCTCAAAGGCGATACGCTGCCGATTCTCGGCGACGACCCGCGCAGCGTCGAGGGTCGCAAGGTGTTCAGCGCCGCGCCGCTAAAGGTCAACGGCAAACCGGCAGGCTACCTCTATGTCGTGTTGCTCAGTGAAGAACACGACCGCTTCGCCGAACGCGGTGCCACCAGCGCCGCGCTCAATACCGCACTGTTGTCCATCGGGCTGGTGGCGTTGTTGTGCCTGATCGCCGGCCTCACGGCATTTGCCCTGATCACCCGACCGTTGCGTCGATTGACCGAAAGAGTCAGCCAGTTCGACATCGATGGCGTCCCCTCCACACCGCCCGCATCGGACCCGGTAGAAAAAACGTCGAGCCACGATGAAATAGCCGTACTCGACGCCGCCTTCCGCCAGATGCAAACCCGCCTCAGCGAACAATGGCGCTCGCTGACTCGCCAGGATCAGGAACGCCGCGAACTGGTCGCGAACATCTCCCACGACCTGCGTACCCCGTTGGCCTCGCTGCACGGTTATCTGGAAACCCTGTCGCTCAAAGACGCCACGCTGTCCCCCGCCGACCGTCGTCGTTATCTGGGCATCGCCCTGGATCAAAGCCGCAAGGTTGGCGGCCTGGCGCAATCGCTGCTCGAACTGGTGCGGCTGGAACACGGGTTCGTGCAACCGGTGCTGGAGCGTTTTTCCCTGACCGATCTGGTGCAGGACATCTTCCAGAAATTCGAGCTCACCGCCGAAGCACGCCAGATCGAACTCAAGGCGACCTTCGCGCCTAACGTTTCAGCCGCCTGCGCCGATCTGGGACTGATCGAGCGCGTGCTGACCAACCTGTTCGACAACGCCCTGCGCGATACCCCCCAGGGTGGAGAAATCGAATTGAGCCTACGACCTCAAGGGGCTTTTATCGAAGTGACCGTCAGCGACACCGGCCCCGGCATCGCGCCCCAATTGCGCGAAGGCTTGTTCCTGCGCCCATTCAACATTGGCGGTGCCCGGCGCGATGGCGGGCTGGGGCTGCGGATCGTGCATCGGATCCTGCAGCTGCACGGTCGCGAGATCCAGTTGATCGACGTTCCGGGGCGCGGTGCGACCTTCCGCTTCTCCTTGCCGGTGGATGAGCAAACGGCAGAACAATGGGCCGTTCGCTCGATAAACCTGAATTCGATGGGGAAATAGCCCGGTTTGTGTGGTCACAGTTTTGAACCCGATACCGAGGTGAAAAAACACTGATGACTGCCACAACGCCCCTGTATATCGGCTGCGCTGGATCGAGCCTCCCACGCGAACAGTGGAAGGCATTTCCCACCGCAGGCACTCACCTGCAACGGTATGCGGCACAACTGACGTGCGTGGAAATCAACAGCTCGTTCTACCGGCCTCACCGCCCGGCAACCTACGCACGATGGGCCGAGAGTGTGCCGGAGGGCTTTCGGTTTTCAGTCAAAGTCCCCAAGCAGATCACCCACGAAACTCGCTTGCTGGATTGTACGAAGTTGCTCGACAACTTTATCGAGCAATGCTCCCACTTGGGCCAGAAGCTTGGGTGCCTGCTGATCCAGATCCCGCCCTCCTTATCGTTCGATGTCAAAACTGCCGAAACCTTCTTCACCACATTTCGTTCGCACTACAGAGGGTTTGCAGTGCTTGAACCGAGGCATGTCAGCTGGCAAACACCTGAGGCGCAAGCGCTACTGATTGAACATCGAATCGGCCAAGTGGCTGCCGATCCTTCGCCGCTGCCCAATGGCGATGTGCCCGGAGGTTGGCCGGGCATCGGCTACTACCGATTGCACGGATCACCGCGAATCTACTACTCGAGTTACGAACTGCCATGGCTTGAGGATCTGGCTCAAACGATACAATCCTGTGCGCAAGGCACTCCCGCCTGGTGCATCTTCGACAACACCGCCAGTGGCGCGGCGACGGCCAATGCGCTGGAGCTTCAGCGAATGACGCCTTCCCGCCAAAAATGATGACAAACCATCTGTTCATCCGTGACAACTCAGGTCAGGTCCAATAGATTAGGCGGCCTGAAAAGGCTCCGTGCTTTCTCGCCTAAACCCAAGTTAAAAGAAGTAGTGAAATTTCAATGTCCGATTCCAATACCGCTGAATCCGTAGTCACCCTGTCGTCCAAAGCGGAATACGAAAACTCCATCAATCTTTCACACCATGTGCCACAGGCCAAGACCATCAGCGAGATGGTCCTGGACGCTTTTCAATCCACCCGGGAAAGCGACCAAATCCGCGAACTGCGCGTCGCGATTCGCCAGGCTCACGACGGCTTCGACGACGATAAAGCCTATGAACTGATGGGCGAGCTCAAACAACTGAAAGACGCCGAAGCGTCCGACATTGCCGCGCTTGAAGACCTGAGCAGCAAGTTCCCGATCAGCCGTATTCTTTCCAGCTTCAAGGACGACCCGGCCTTTCAGGAAATCGTCTATGGCCTGGCATTGAAGGTGCTGAACCAGACCCACCAGGCCATCAGCAACCCGAGCACCGGCAAGAGCAAGGTGGCTCGCGCCAAAAAAGACCTCGAAGTGTTCACCATCAGCAAGGACGGCATAAGCGTCACGCTGCCGCTGCGCACTCCACGTTCGAGCCTGAACGTTGACCGCGAAGCATTGGAATTCCTCGGCTTGACCTTCGTCGGCGAAGGCGATGACGCGGTAATTGAAAGCGAGACGTTCCTGGACAACACCGGAGCCGAACACGCGGTCAACCGCAAGAACATCATCACCGCACTTCAGCAGCAAACCGCGTTCGACGGCTACAGCATCGCCGCGCAGTAACACGATCAACCTGAAAGCCTTCAGTCAATAAGAAACCTGTGGCGAGGGAGCTCGCTCCCGCTGGGCTGCGTAGCGGCCCCAAAAATGCGGCAACAATGCCGACTCTTGTGAGTGCTGCGCACTCAAGCGGGACGGTGCGGCGTTCCGACAAGCTCCCTCGCCACAAAAGCAGGTATGTCCGAAAGATTACCGCGCTGACGGATACAGAGCCGCAATCATATCCACTTCGATCGGAGCGTTCTTCGGCAGCTGATAAACACCGACGGTCGTTCGGGTGTGTTTACCCGCGTCACCCAGCACATGCGTGAAGACATCGGACGCGCCATTGGCCACGTCACTAAGGTCCACAAAGTCGAACGTGGATTTCACATAGACCGTGATGCGCAGCAGTGCCTTGACGTTATCCAGCGACCCGATGGCCTCACGGATCAGTGCAAGTCCGCGTATCGCGCTGATGCCAGCCGCCTCTTGAGCATCGGCCAGATTAAGTTCCAGTCCCACCCGGCCGGGGTACTGGATTTTGCCATTCATCCGCGGTACCAGTCCGCTGACATACAGTTCATCATCGTACCGAAGCAGCGGCGCGTAATGCCCGCCGGCAGAGTTCTCGTCGTAGATATCAAAGCCGAGTTCTTTTGCCATCGCGAGGAAGCGTTCGTCGCGACTCATTTGATTACTCATTAACTGAACCCTCTTAATCAATCATGCAAACGCGCAGATGATGGTAGAGACAGACGCTTGCTTTGATCAGAGCAAGTTCGTATAGAATCCAGCGAACTTTACTGCCAGGGAGACCAGTAAAATGCAGCGCGCCGTCATCGCCGCCATCGAGTTCCAGCCTGGAGTGCCGCTGGTACAGCAGATCGTCGATCAGTTGTCTTTGGCCATCAGCCAGGGTGGCCTGCCTCACGGGGCCAAGTTGCCACCGATTCGCGAACTTTCCGAGTTGATGAACGTGGGTAAATCCACGGTGGTCGACGCGCTCGACCGATTGCGGGCCAAGGGGCTGGTGGTCTCACGCCAAGGCTCGGGGCATTACATTCACCGCCCAAGCAGCCAACCCCACAGTGCGACCGGCCCCGACCTGCAACCCCAAGACACCCTCAGCCGGGTCCGCCGCGCCTTGCTGCTGAACAATGGCGCGCTGCGCCCCGGCTGCGGGTTTCTGCCCGCCTCGTGGTTGCCCGCTGACGAATTGCTCAAAGCCGTGCGCAGCACCCTTCGCGCGACCGCACTGCGCATGGGCGAATACGGTGAAGTCGGTGGTTACCGACCGTTGCGCGAGGCGTTGCGAGTCAAGCTGTCGACCGTCGGCATCGAAGTGCCGGTCGAGCAGATCATCACCACCGCCAACACCGTGCAAGCCATCGACCTGCTGATGCGCCTGTTGATAAAACCTGGCGACACGGTGCTGCTCGACGATCCGTGTTACTTCAACATGCACACCAATCTGGCGTTGCACGGCGCCAAGGTCATCACCATTTCCCGCGATTGCGACGGGCTGGATCTGGAAGCGTTCGAGCAGTTGCTGATTGCTCATCGCCCTGTGCTTTATATGACCAACAGCACGCTGCACAACCCGACCGGGCACTCGTTCTCCGCCGCCCAGGTTTATCGCCTGCTGGAGCTGAGCCACCGTTACGGCGTGCACATCCTCGAAGATGACTTGTACGGCGACATCCAGCAACGGCGCACCCCGCGCCTGGCCGCAGGCGGTCTGGACAATGTCAGTTACGTGTCCGGGTTCTCCAAGACCCTGACCGCCAACAGCCGGGTCAGCTATACCGCGTTATCGCCGCAACTGGCCGCACGAATGATCACCTTGAAGCTGGCCTGCGGTGGCGTCACCTCGGAACTGGCGGAGCAGATCACCTGCACCATGCTCAGCAATGGCAGCTACGCCAAACACACCCGGCGCACGGTTGATCGCCTGTATGAATCGAGCAGTCGCGTGACGAGATGGCTGGTAGAGGCTGGTTGCTCAGTGTCATCGATCCCAGGTGAAGGGCTGTTTATCTGGACACGATTGCCCGAAGAATTGCATGCCGAAACGCTGGCCAGCAAAGGCCTGGAAAACGACTTCGTCCTTGCCCCCGGCACCTTGCTGAGTAAAGCCGCCGATGCCAGCAGCTTCCTGCGTTTCAACGTCGCCCACAGTGATAGCCCGCAGGTGCGCGAGCGGTTCTTTAGATTGCTCGACTATTACAAAGCGTAACCACCTCACCACTTGTGTGGAGAGGGAGCTTGCTCCCGCTGGAGTGCGAAGCACTCCCCTGCATTTCATGAGACACACCGCCCTGGCAGGCTTTACGACTGCTGCGCAGCCGAACGGGAGCAAGCTCCCTCGCCACAAAACATGCGTTCAACGAAACGTTTGCTGGCGGCATGACATTCCCAGCCACCAGATCGCTACGATTGCGGCACCCAACACCGCACGCTAACTTCAGATCGTCGCTGCCAACTCAGCGACCGGGCCTGATAACCCGGGTAATATATCGACGCCTCAGCGCTCCAATCACGATTGCATGCTTTTTTTATGCCTGCATTTCGTGCAATGGCGGCTGTGCGCGGGAGACCTTCGGGTCTGCCGGTTTCCTATATTCCCGGTTATCAGCCTGCGCACAGCTGCCACCCTTTCGCCTGATAACGATCGGGGCAGCTCCACTGACATATAGGAATTGCTCAATGAACAAAATCAATCCCTCTGCTCCACCACTCATCCCCCACCCCCGCCCGACCACCGGAGGTGACACTCAATGACCAACCCTCAAGATCTGAAAACCATCGGCCTCACCCACTTTTCCTTCCACGCCAACCAATCTTTGTTCCGCATCAACGCCGGCGTCCCAGTGATCGAAGCCCTCTCTCACGCCTCCGACCTGCTCCACATCTCCAAACTCCTCGCCTCCGATGCTGCCATGGTCCGCGACACCGACAGACATGCCTGGGCGTCGCATTACTTGCAGGACATGAGTAAGGCGATTATCGATGACGTGATGAAGGTGCTTGGCGCACCGTGTAACAACCGCGCGTAAACGAAAAAGCCCCGCTCTTCGATCAGAGGCGGGGCTTTTCACTCCGATCTGCGTCGGTTTCCTGTAATTCAGCTCAAGCGCAGGAAAACATTCGCGAGCAGGCTCGCTCCCACAGGGGTTCAGCGTCGTACTCAGCATCTGACGCAACACCGATCAAAATGTGGGAGCGAGCCTGCTCGCGATTGGGGCAACACGGTCCACCAGAAAGGCACCCAAAAAAAAGCCCCGCCTCTTCTCTCGAAGGGCGGGGCTTTTATTTACAGCATCCGACGCTTAAGGCGCGTACGTCAGCAACAACTCGCTCGGCACTTTGAAGTCCAGCGACATCATCACGCTCAACGCGGTAATGGTGAAGATCGAGAACACGAACAGCTTGCGTGCCCAGACCGTGTCATCCACTGCCTTGTAGCCGGTCCAGGCCATGTACAACCAGTACATGCCCATGGCCGCGGCGACGGCGAGGTAGCTCATGCCGGCGTAGCCGCTGAAGGTCAGCATCAAGGTCGCTACGAGGAACGCCAGGATGTAGAGCAGGATGTGCTTCTTGGCCACTTGAATCCCGCGCTTCACGGGCAACACCGGAATCGATGCGGCCAGGTAATCGTTGAAGCGGAAGATCGCGATGGCGTAGGAATGCGGCATCTGCCACAGGCTGAACATCACCAGCAACGTCAGTGCGGCCATGTCGAAGCTGTTGGTCACAGCGACGTAACCAATCACTGGCGGCATCGCGCCCGACAGACTGCCCACCAGCGTGCCGTGAACCGACTTGCGCTTGAGGTACAGGCTGTAGAAGCCGACGTAGATGACGAAACCGATCACCGCGAACAGCGCGGCCAGCGGATTAGCCACCTTGTACAACAACGCAACGCCGGCAACACCGAGGACGGTCGCGAAAATCAGTGCCAGCTTCAGGGAGATCAAGCCCTGGACCAGCACCCGATTCTTGGTGCGTTCCATCTTCAAGTCGATGTCGCGGTCGATGCAGTTGTTGAACACGCAACCGGAAGCCACTACCAGGGATGTGCCGATCATTGCGGCCAGGAAAATGGCCAGATCGACATGCCCTTTCGAGGCCAGGAAAAATCCGCCTGCCACTGAAAGCACGTTACCGAAAATGATCCCCGGTTTGGTGATTTGGATAAAGTGCTTCAAGGACATTCGGACTTACCTCACTTCGCCATCATGTTGGTGTGGATGCTGAACATGATCCACAGCGACAGGCCAACCAGCAGGACAATCACGATCGCGGCGAAAACAAACGCAATCACGTTGTTACGCTGCGCGGCCGAACGGTCCAGGTGGAGGAAGTACACCAGGTGCACCAGCACCTGGATAACGGCGAAAGCCAGTACGATCCACAGAGTCAGCGACTTCGGCAGCGACGGGTACATCACCAGGCCGAAAGGAATGACGGTCAGGATCACCGACAGAATGAAACCGATAGCGTAAGACTTGACGCTGCCGTGGCCGGCGTCGTGGCTATCGTGGGAATGAGCGTTAGCCATTTACATAGTCCCCATCAGATAAACAACGGTGAATACGCAGATCCACACCACGTCCAGGAAGTGCCAGAACAGGCTCAGGCAGCTCAGACGGGTCTTGTTGGTCGCCGTCAGGCCGTTTTTCTGCACCTGGTACATCATGATCGCCATCCAGATCAGACCGCTGGTCACGTGCAGACCGTGGGTGCCGACCAGGGTGAAGAACCCGGACAGGAAGCCGCTGCGGCTAGGGCCGTAGCCCTCGGAGATCAGTACGTGGAACTCGTTGATCTCCATGCCGATGAAGCCGGCGCCGAACAGGAAGGTCATGCCCAGCCAACCCAGCACCTGGTTCTTCTTGCCCTTGAACAACGCCAGCATGGCGAAGCCGTAGGTGATCGAACTGAACAACAGCAGAGCGGTTTCGCCCAGCACGTAGGGCAGTTCGAAGATGTCGTGGCCCGACGGGCCACCCGCTACGTTGTTAACCAGTACCGCGTACACCGCGAAGATCGACGCAAACAGAATGCAGTCGGTCATCAGGTAGAGCCAGAAACCGAATACGGTCATCTCGCCCGAGTCGTGGTGATGGTCATCGTGCCCATGTCCATCGACATGGGTGTGTCCAGCATTGGTCACTAAGTTCGACATGGTTTAAGCCTGTTCCAACGAGGTTTCAACACGGGTGGCGGTGGCTGGAACTTTCCCGGCCGCTACCAGACGCTTGTGCTGCTCGGCTTCGATGCGTTCGATTGTCTCGACCGGCACCATGTAGCCTTGGTCATCACGTGCAGCGTGGATCACGAAGTAGACCACGGTGCCAACCAGGCCAACGATGGCCAGCCACCAGATGTGCCAGATCATCGCGAAACCGAACACGGTCAACAGAGCGCCCATGACCACACCGGTCGCGGTGTTGTTTGGCATGTGGATCGGCTCGTAACGGGCAGGTGCCTGGTACGCGGTGCCGTTTTCCTTGGCTTCGGTGAACGGGTCGATGGTTTCGGCTTTTGGCAGCACAGCGAAGTTGTAGAACGGTGGTGGCGACGAGGTCGACCATTCCAGCGTGTGGGCATTCCACGGGTCGCCGTGTTCGCACATGTTTTCTGGCTTGTTGCGATCACGCACGCTCACGTAGAGCTGGATCAGCTGGCAAGCGATACCCACAGCGATCATCACCGCACCGAACATGGCCACGTACAGGTAAGGCACCCACTCAGGGTTGGTGGTGGCGTTCAGACGACGGGTCATGCCCATGAAGCCCAGTGCATAGAGCGGCATGAACGCGACGAAGAAGCCCGAGATCCAGAACCAGAACGCTGCCTTGCCCCAACCTTCGTGCAGCTTGAAGCCGAACGCTTTCGGGAAGTAGAAGGCAAAGCCTGCGATGTAACCGAATACCGCGCCGCCGATGAT
The DNA here is from genome assembly GCF_054897715.1 of Pseudomonas sp. RT6P73. Classification (NCBI taxonomy): domain Bacteria; kingdom Pseudomonadati; phylum Pseudomonadota; class Gammaproteobacteria; order Pseudomonadales; family Pseudomonadaceae; genus Pseudomonas; species Pseudomonas sp. RT6P73. Next base: position 4,705,887 of record NZ_JBUBUV010000002.1, read on the forward strand.
CACGTTGTGGAAGTGAGCGATCACGAACAGGCTGTTGTGCAGAACGAAGTCAGCACCCGGGATGGCCAGCAATACGCCGGTCATGCCGCCGATGGCGAAGGTCACCATGAAGCCCAGGGTCCACAGAACCTGGCTGGTGAAACGCAGACGGCCCTGGTAAATGGTGAACAGCCAGTTGAATAGCTTCACCCCCGTCGGAATCGAAATCAGCATCGTCGCCAGACCGAAGAAGGCGTTGACGCTGGCACCCGAACCCATGGTGAAGAAGTGGTGCAGCCAGACCATGAAGCCCAGGATCGAGATCGCCCCCGATGCGTAGACCATCGAGTGGTGGCCGAATAGACGCTTGCCAGTGAAGGTCGAGATGACTTCGGAGAAGATCCCGAATGCCGGCAGAATCAGGATGTACACCTCGGGGTGACCCCAGGCCCAGAACAGGTTGACGTACATCATCGGATTGCCACCAAGTTCATTGGTGAAAATGTGGAAATCCATGTAACGGTCAAGCGTCAGCAGTGCCAGGGTAGCGGTCAGGATCGGGAACGAAGCCACGATCAGGACGTTGGCCCAGGTGCAGGTCCAGGTGAAGATCGGCATGTCCATCAGCTTCATGCCCGGGGTACGCATTTTCAGCACGGTGGCCAGGAAGTTGACCCCCGTCAGCGTCGTACCCAACCCGGATAGCTGTAGCGCCCAAATGTAGTAATCCATCCCCACGCCCGGACTGTATTGCAGGCCCGACAGCGGCGGATAGGCAACCCAACCGGTCTTGGCGAATTCGCCGACGCCCAGGGACAGGTTGATCAGCACCACGCCCGATACCAGCAGCCAGAAGCTCAAGGAGTTCAGGAACGGATAGGCAACGTCACGCGCGCCGATCTGCAGCGGCACTGCAAGGTTCATCAGGCCGGTGAAGAATGGCATCGCCATGAAGATGATCATGATCACGCCGTGGGCGGTGAAGATCTGGTCATAGTGTTCAGGCGGCAGGTAGCCAGGCGAACCCTCGGTGGCCATGGCCAACTGGGTACGCATCATGATGGCGTCGGCAAAACCACGCAGCAGCATGACCATGGCGACGATGATGTACATCACGCCGATTTTCTTGTGGTCGACCGAGGTCAGCCACTCGGTCCACAGGTAGGTCCACTTCTTGAAATAAGTGATTGCAGCGAACAGCGCCAGACCACCGAGCGCGATCATGGCGATGGTTATCATCACGATCGGTTCGTGGAACGGGACCGCTTCCCAACTTAATTTACCAAACATCGTTTACTCCTCTGCCCCGGCAGCTGAATGCGCGTTCATGTCCATTCCTTGCGTAGCGGCCACTTCTTTCTCTTTCTTCTCGTGCTTGACCTTCGGACCCGCTTTCATGCCTTCGTACTTGTCGACGATGATCTGGAACAGGTTCGGAGTGACCGAGGAGTAGAGCTCGACTGGGTTGTTCTGGCTCGGCTTGGAAAGGGCTGCGTATTCAGCTTCTTCAAGCTGTTTAGGTGCCTTTTTGACTTCACTTACCCAGGCGTCGAAATCTTCCTGGGAAGTTGCGATAGCCTTGAATTTCATGCCAGTGAAACCAGCGCCGCTGTAGTTGGCGGAGATACCGTCCATTTCAGCGTTCTGGTTGGCGATCAGGTGCAGTTTGGTCTGCATGCCGGCCATCGCGTAGATCTGGCCACCCAAGGCCGGGATGAAGAACGAGTTCATCACGGAGTCCGAAGTCACCTTGAAGTTGATCGGCGTGTGCGCCGGGAACACGATCTTGTTGACGGTGGCGATGCCTTGCTCCGGATAGATGAACATCCACTTCCAGTCCAGCGCGACCACTTCAATGGTGATCGGCTTGACGTCGGATTCCAGCGGCTTGTAAGGATCCAGCGCATGGGTCGACTTGTAGGTGATGTAACCCAGGGCAATGATGATCAGTACCGGGATCGTCCACACTGCGATTTCGATCTTGGTGGAGTGCGACCACTTCGGTGTGTAGACGGCATCCTGGTTGGACGCGCGGTATTTCCAGGCGAACAGGAAGGTCATGACGATGACCGGTACCACGACCAGAAGCATCAGCAGCGTTGCGGTGATGATCAGGTTTCGCTCGTCCAGGCCAACCTGGCCCTTGGGATCGAGCAAGGTCATGTTGCAGCCTGACAGCAACAACGTGCCGAGCAGCGGCAATAAGCCTAGTAGCCTGGGGTACCTGTTTTTACTCATCTCACGACCTCTAAAGCAGCTTGCGCAATGCAGTTGGGTTTTGATCGCCAACACTTCACCCTGCCAAGGGTTGGCATTTTCTTGGATTGAATAAGGGCTGCCCGTCGCGCGTCAGACGCTGTTCGACAAATCCTGGGCTAGCGGTAAGTTCTTATTCGAATTCGTGGTCAAAGGCCTTGTTACAGACCAATTCCATTTGGTGCGGATAGTTGGAAGGCTCCGACACCGGGGAGTCGCACGAAGCGTTCAAGCTCCTCGACGCCCTGTTTCCTGCTCAAGGTGAGCAGTGCCGGAATTCAGTGCGGGCGATTGTAGATATGTAACGATTCATAAACCATGTCTCATCCCGAAATAATTTTTATCCATTCCAGCAACAATCATTAACGGGTTTTGCAAAAGTTCGGCATCTTATCGAAATTCATTCTCAACAAAAACACCAAAATTTGTAGGTCTACAGCGCGCAGTTCAGACAGCTATCAATGCTCACGCAGACACTTCGGCGATGCCCTAGCCCCTATCAGACAAGGGCTCTGGCGATTCGCCAGCCCCTGTTAAAACTGCCTGCTTGCGCTCGATAGCCTTTGAATCGGTGGACGCCTAAATAGACCAATTTCGTTGCCTGGCTATGCACCGATCAAGCGACTTGAAATGCCTTGCGACAGCCTCGCTGTGACAACATGTCGCACATGTGTCGCACCCTTCGCTGCCGCACATCACGAACTTTTTACGCCGGCCCTGAAATGCAAAACGCCCCGGTCCTCTTGATGAGGACCGGGGCGTTTCAGGTTTGACTCAACGGTACGGCGAATAGCCTCAACGCAGCGCTTTGCGGTTACGCGAAGTGAGCAGCGGCACCAGCACCACGATCAGCACGAACGCCACCAGCGCCCACTGCGCCAGTGACAAACCGAGGATCGGCGGGTACGGCGTGGAGCAGAAGCCGTCGACCTGGAAGCCCAGCGGGAAGATCTTCGCCAGCGGCAGGCCGTCGACTATCGGTTGCAGCACATCAATCCCACAGCTGACCGCCGGGTAGAACTGGGTGTAGACGTGATGCCCGGCTACCGCGACGCCGGCCAGTGCGCAAATGACCACCAGGGTTTCCAGCACCGTGATGCTGCGACGGCTGCGCATCGCCGCGCCAATGAAGGCAAACAGCGCAATCAGCAACAGCGCATAACGTTGCAGGATGCACAGCGGGCACGGTGCCTCGCCCAGCACAATTTGCATGTACAACGCGCCACCGATCAGCGCCAGGCAGATGATGCCCAGCAACACCAGATAGCGCCGTTCACGTCCCAACCGCATCGTTTCCTCGCTCATCGCGTTTCCCTTGTAAAGATCGATTGCCCGGAAGTCTACACGCAGGCTCCAACCTTTGAGAGCCCGGCGCGCTTCGGTGGTGATCGGGGAATAGACGATAAACCGGTTAAGAACGGATTAACTTTCGAAGGATTTTTACGAAGGAAGACCGTGGTGCGGCCAATCGCGAGCAGGCTCGCTCCCACATTCGACCGCATTCCTTTGAGAGAACTCGGTCAAGTGTGGGAGCGAGCCTGCTCGCGATGAAGGCGACTTGGTCTCCCGAGCCGCACAGCTTATTCCAGTGCCGAAGCCGGCCCGAAGAACTCGTAACGGCTCTGCTTCTCCGGCACACCCAAGGCTTTCAGGTGACGCTTGATCGCCGCCATAAACCCTTTCGGCCCCAGGAAGTAAGCGTCCAGATCGCGCTGCTCCGGCAGCCACTCGCCCAGTTGCTCGCGGCTCAACAACCCGACCTTGTGCGCTGCCGGGCTCATGCCGTCATCTTCTGCGTAGCAATAGAAGCGTTTGAGTTGCGGATGACGTTCGGCCAAACCATCGATCCAGTCGCGGAAGGCGTGAACGCTGCCGTTGCGCGCGCAGTGGATAAAGTGCACCGGCCGCTCGGTCGCCAACGCCGCTTCCAGCATCGCCAGGGTCGGGGTGATGCCCACGCCGCCGCTGATCAGCACCAGCGGTTTGTCGCTGGCGGTCAGGGTGAACTCGCCCGACGGCGGGAACAGCTGAATGCTTGAACCGACATGCAGCTGATCGTGCAAGTGGTTAGAAGCGCGGCCACCGGTTTCACGCTTGACGCTGATGCGGTACTGGCCCTTGTTGGGCAAAGCCGACAACGAGTAGTTGCGGCGAATCTCTTCGCCGTCGAGGATCAGTTTCATGCCGATGTACTGGCCCGGTTCAGCGGCCAGAATCGCGCCTTTGTCAGCAGGTTCGAAGTAGAACGAGGTGATTTCCGCGCTTTCCTCGACCTTGGCCGCGACGATGAATTCCCGCGCCCCGCGCCAGCCGCCGGGCGCCTGTTCCTTTTGATCGTAGATGCTGGTTTCGGCGCCAATCAGGATCTCGGCCAACTGACCGTAGGCCGCGCCCCAGGCGCTCATCACTTCAGGGGTGGCGATTTCGTCGCCCAGTACTTCGGAGATGGCGCGCAGCAGGCACGTGCCGACAATCGGGTAATGTTCCGGAAGAATTTGCAGAGCCACGTGTTTGTTGATGATCTTGGCCACTAGGTCGCCCAACTGGTCGAGCTGATCGATGTGGCGCGCGTACATCAAAACGCCATTGGCCAGGGCGCGTGGCTGATCACCGCTGGCCTGGTGTGCCTGGTTGAACAGCGGGCGGACTTCCGGGTATTCGGAGAGCATCATGCGGTAGAAGTGAGTGATCAGCGCTTCGCCACCGCTTTCCAGCAGCGGCACGGTGGATTTGACGATGGCACGGTCTTGAACGCTAAGCATAAAGTGACTCCTGGGCTACTTGGGTTACTAACTGATTGCCCTATGCTTATCACTTTCCATGCCAATAATTTAAACTTTTAAAATCAACAGCTTATAAACAGAGTAGTCATATCGACACAGACTGACATATAGTCATACCGACTACACGGAGTCACTATGACTGCAAAATCATTGCTCACCGCCCTACTGCCGCTGGTCTCCGACCTGTCCCGCGAACTCCCCGAAGGCGAGCGCTATCGACGCCTGCTCGAAGCCATGCGCGCCCTGCTCCCTTGCGATGCCGCCGCCCTCCTGCGCCTTGACGGCGAATGGCTGGTGCCGCTGGCCGTCGACGGGTTGAGCACCGACACCCTGGGCCGACGCTTCAAAGTCAGCGAACACCCGCGCTTCGAAGCCTTGCTCAGCAGTCCCGGCCCGACGCGGTTCGCCGCCGACAGCGACTTGCCGGACCCTTACGACGGACTGGTGGATGGTCTTGACGATCACCTGGAAGTCCACGACTGCATGGGCTGCCCGTTGTTTATCGACGAGCGTCCATGGGGTCTGCTGACCCTCGACGCCCTCGACCCAGAGCAATTTGAACCCATCGAACTGGACGCCCTGGAAGCCTTCGCCAGCCTCGCGGCAGCCACCGTCAACGCCGCCGAGCGCATCGAACGCCTGGCCAATCGCGCCGAAGACGAGCATCAACGCGCCGAGGTCTACCGTCAGGCCAGCGGCCAGCAGAACCGCGAGATGATCGGCCAGAGCAAGGCGCATAAACGCTTGGTGGAAGAGATCAGTCTGGTGGGCGGCAGCGACCTGACCGTGCTGATCACCGGCGAAACCGGGGTCGGCAAGGAACTGGTGGCACAGGCGATTCACGCGGCCTCACCTCGGGCGGATAAACCGATCATCAGCCTCAACTGCGCGGCCCTGCCGGACACGCTGGTGGAAAGCGAATTGTTTGGCCACGTGCGCGGCGCGTTTACTGGCGCCATGAACGATCGGCGCGGCAAGTTCGAACTGGCCAATGGCGGCACACTGTTTCTCGATGAAGTCGGTGAGTTGTCGCTGACCGTGCAAGCCAAGTTGTTGCGGGTGCTGCAAAGCGGTCAGTTGCAGCGCTTGGGCTCGGATAAAGAGCATCAGGTGGACGTGCGCCTGATCGCAGCGACCAACCGTGACCTGGCCGAAGAAGTGCGCAGCGGCCGCTACCGCGCCGACTTCTATCATCGCCTGAGTGTTTACCCGCTGTTGGTGCCGGCTCTGCGTGATCGCGGGCGGGACGTGTTGCTGCTCAGCGGTTACTTCCTGGAACAGAACCGCTCGCGGATGGGCCTTAACAGCCTGCGATTGAACAGCGACGCACAGGCGGCATTGCTGGCGTATGGTTGGCCGGGGAATGTGCGGGAGCTGGAGCATTTGATTGGTCGCAGCGCGTTGAAGGCGCTGGGTAATTGCAAGGAACGGCCGAAGATTCTCAGTTTGAGTGCGGCGGATCTGGACTTGCCCACTGGCAGCGTTGAAATCGCCGCCACCGAGCAACCGGCTGCCAGCCCCGTCGCGTTGGTCGCGGGAGATTTGCGCGAGGCCACCGAAAATTATCAGCGACAATTGATCAGCGCTTGCCTGGAACGGCATCACGACAACTGGGCGAGCGCGGCACGCGAGTTAGGCCTGGACCGGGCGAATCTTGGGCGGATGGCCAAGCGATTAGGGATGAAATAGCGCAATCATTAAGGCTTGCACAATCCCTGTGGCGAGGGGGTTTACCCCCGTTCGGCCGCGAAGCGGTCGTAAAACTGACGATGTGGTTCTATCGGAAAAAAGCGAGGAGCGCTTCGCACTCCAACGGGGGTAAACCCCCTCGCCACAGGTTGTGTGTTTTGCCACAAAATTCCGTATTGGACCAATGGACGGGGAATGTCCCTAAAGCCTGCCCCCAACAAGTCGATAACCCGGCATCGATAGCTTTTGGCGACTTTTTACTCGCCCATCACCTTTTTCCACAGAAGGTTTTTATGTCCACCACAAAAGCCCGCGCAGACTCACTTTCGCTTCTGCTGTTTACCTTGCGCAGCGGCAAGCTGATGGCAATCAACCTGCTGAAAGTCAGCGAAATCATCCCCTGCCCGCCGCTAACCAAGCTGCCGGAGTCGCACCCCCACGTCAAAGGCATCGCCACCCTGCGCGGTGCCTCGCTGTCGGTGATCGACCTCAGCCGCGCCATTGGCGAGCGGCCGTTGGAAGACCCGAACGGTGGCTGCCTGATCGTCACCGACGTCAGCCGCTCCAAGCAGGGCCTGCACGTTCAGGCCGTGAGCAAGATCGTCCACTGCCTGACCACCGACATCCGCCCGCCGCCCTTCGGCTCCGGCGGCGTGCGCTCGTACATCACCGGCGTGACCTCGGTCGACGGCACCCTGGTGCAAGTGCTGGACATCGAAAAGGTCATCCACGGCATCGCCCCGGCGCAGATCGAAACGGCCCCAACCGAACTGAGCATGGAAGACGCCGAAGTGCTGGGCAACGCGCGGATTCTGGTGGTCGACGACAGCCAGGTCGCGCTGCAGCAATCGGTGCACACCCTGCGCAACCTCGGCCTGCAATGCCACACCGCCCGCAGCGCCAAAGAAGCCATCGACTGTCTGCTGGACCTGCAAGGCACGGCGCAGCAGATCAACCTGATCGTCTCGGACATCGAAATGTCGGAGATGGACGGCTATGCCTTCACCCGCACCCTGCGCGAGACGCCAGACTTCTCGCACCTTTATGTGCTGCTGCACACGTCTCTGGACAGTGCGATGAACAGCGAGAAAGCGCGCCTGGCCGGGGCCAACGCGGTGCTGACCAAGTTCTCCTCACCGGAACTGACCCGATGCCTGATCGAGGCGGCCAAAGCCGTCGCCGAACAAGGTCACTGAGTCTTGGCCGAGGCATTTTGCTTTTTGATGCGGCGTAACCTCGCGGAGGTTGTGCCTGCGATCACTTGGCCTCAGGGAATAGACCTCGTCCAATACCGCCCCGAGCTGGCTGAAGCTGTTCATCGTTTGATGGAACTGGGTTATCGGGAAGGTGGTGGTCGTGTGCCGGCACTGGATGTCTGGCAACAGCGGTTCGAGACCGATCCTGAATACGATCCGAGCCTGTGTTTTATTGCGCTGGATGCCGAAGGTATCGTGGGTGTATGCCAGTGCTGGACCAGCGCGTACATCAAGAACCTGGTGGTGCATTCTCGGGCTCAGGGCCTTGGGTTGGGTCGTGCGTTGCTGCTGCATGCGTTCGAAGTGTTTCGGGAACGCCGGGAAGGTTTTGTAGATTTGAAGGTATTGGAAGACAACCTTCGGGCGCAGCGGTTGTATGAAAGTGCCGGGATGTATGTGGTCCGCAGGGAGCCTGTTCCAGCCTGATATACCGCCTTCGCGGGCAAGCCTCGCTCCTACAGGTCATGCGCGGTCCCTGTAGGAGCGAGGCTTGCCCGCGAAGAGGCCGACACATTCAATACAAAACCATCAGGCATACTCCACCCCTCGGCCAACTCAATGCCCAAGGATGCCTGAACCATGAAAGCCGCAACCCTGACCCTCCTCTGCCTCACCGCCCTCGCCACCCAGGCCCACGCCTCCAGCCCCGACGCCTGGGCCGCCTACGACAAAGCCGTGCTCGCCAGCTGCACCAAAGCCAGCGGCCTGAAAAACGCTAAACCCGTCGGCACCGCTGCGCAGTTCGACGACCGAGTCGGCTACACCGCGCTCCTGCTGCAAGGCCAATACCCGCAAAAACACATGAAAGGCCAGCAAGGCACCGAGTTGTGTCTCTACAACAAAAAGACCAAAACCGCCTACGTGACCGAATGGGACTCCATCCGCCCCACCGCCAAAGCTCAGTGACTGGCGCATAACTTGCTTCGAAACGCGCCTTTGCGGTGTCTTTCTGGCGCCGTTTCATGCCCTCGGAAGCGACCGATCGCTCAATGAATACGACATTTTCCTGCGTAGGTTGCGGCAAATGCTGCAACGACCACCACGTGCCACTGACCCTGGCCGAAGCCCGCATGTGGGCGGCTGATGGCGGTCAGGTGATCGTGCTGGTGGAAGGTTTTCTGGGCAACGGCCTGGGCCTGCCCGTGCAGCAACGGGACCACGCCGAACGTCGATCAGTGGTGGTTCGAAGCGGCACGTCCGAGGCGTACGTGGCGATCACCTTTGCCGCCTACAACGTCGGTCCCTGCCGGAATCTTGACGAAGACAACCTCTGCCGCATCTACGAACGCCGCCCGCTGGTATGCCGCATCTACCCGATGGAAATCAATCCGCACATTGCACTGAACACTGCGGTGAAGGAATGCCCGCCCGAGTCGTGGGAACAGGGACCGGACTTGATCATCGGTGGTGAGCTGGTGGATCAGGAACTGGCAGGATTGATCCAGCGCTCACGTCAGGCGGATCGCGATGACATTCAGGCCAAGGATGCGATTTGCGGGCTTCTGGGAATTCGGACTACAGCGTTGAAGGGGGATGGGTTTACGGCTTACCTGCCGGATATGAATGCGTTTGCCATGGTTATCGATCAACTTGCAGGACAACCGCTGACGGGCACCGACAGTGATTGGCAGTTTCATGTATCAGGCGACGATATCGCCGGGCAAGTGCAGGCGGCTGGGGCGCAAGTGGCGACTGAAGCGCCGGTGAACTATGCGTTTATTTCGTTGCGGGCGGCTTGAAATGCCGTGCTGCCACTGCGCAATCGCATCGCGCAGTGGCTCGCTCTTAAACGGTTAGTTGGCCGCCATTACCAGACATTCCACCTCGACCTTCGCGTCAGCGACCAGCTTGCCGGCAAATGTCGTGCGAGCGGGTAAGCGGTCCGCCGGGAAATAACTGCGATATACGGCATTCATGGCAGCGAAATCCTTGATATCGGCAAGGATAACCGTGCATTTCGCCACCTGAGTCAGCGACAAACCCTGACGCTGCACTGCGGTGTTCAAATTCTCCATGGCCTGTTCCGTCTGCGCCCGGATGCCGCCCTTCACCAACTCACCATCCGCCCCCAGACCGATCACGCCGGAGAAGTAAACGGTATTGCCGAGCTGTACCGCATCGGAAAATGCCAGGCCTTCGTTATTAGGAAAGTAGCGTGGCAAGGCCGGTGCAGCCGGTGGCAGGTAACGTTGGGTAATCGCCTGGTACTGACCATTTTGCTTAAGACGCCCAAGCGCTGCGTTCAGGTTATCGCGCAGTGCAGTGTCGCTTTTGCGTACAGCCATGGCGACTCCATTGCCCAGCATCGGATCGTCAAGGGCGGGACCGGCAAAATCGAACGCCTGTCCTTGCGGCAGGTTCAATAGCGACTGGGTGATTTCGATGGAATCTTGCAAGGTGGCATCGATCTCACCTGCCAGCAGGCTGGCAATCAATTGATCGTTGAATTGAAAACTGCGCACCGTTACGCCCGCTGCCGCCCAACGGGTCTTGGCGAATGCTTCACGGCTGGTGCCAGCCAGGACGCCGACACGCTTGCCCTTGAGCGATTGCACATCCGGTTGCAACGTTGCACCTTTACGCGCCACCAGGCGGTTGCTCAACGGGTAGAGATTATCGGTGAAATCGACCCGCTCGCGACGCGCCGGCGTAGCTGTCATCGGCATGATCACGTCGAAACGCCTGGCTTCAAGGGCCTGAAGGTTGGTGGCGTAATCCTGATCGACCCAGACACATCGGGAATTGAGTTCTGCACACAGTGCGTTGCCCAACTCGATGTTCAATCCGACCAGCTCACCTTTGTCGTTACGACTTTCGAACGGGGGAACCAGGGCTTCGACCCCGAAACGGATCTGTGGATCGACTACAGAAGATGCGCAGCCGGTTACCAGCGCCATCAGTGACAGCAGAGATAGGGGTTTGAGCAGAGACATCGGGTGGCCTTCATCAAGGATTCATGGGCATGAATTCTTGATGAATGGCTACCGAACTTCCCAGAGGACAAATCGCTCATCCTTGTGGGAACCGTCTCAATGACTGAAGGAACAATTACCGAGCGACAAGCCGTCCGACGATCAACGTTTGCCCATCGAACGACGAGTACCAGGAGGCGCAGCCCCTGGCGTCTTGGTATGGCCATTCTTCGCGCCATTCTTGTACCAAGGCTGGCTGGCGTTCTTCGCGGCGGCCAAATCACCCGGCTTGAACGGGAACTTGAACACCGGGATCGCGGCTTTGGCTTCGCTGTCTGCGCTGGAGTCGACGCTGTCTGGCAGGTCTGCCTGGTCGTCGCTCAAAGCGTCGGCAACCGGCGGTTGTGTCGGGGAAGTCATGAAAGCTCCGGGTGATGCAAAAGAGTCGGGCCCGGTCAGCGAGCCGCGAAAGGCGGCAGTATACCTGTGTCCAGAGCCGCAAGCTTCACGCCGCAAGCGAGTCCGTCGGGTTTTGTGTTGACTGACACACAGCAATCGCGAGCAGGCTCGCTCCTACAAGGACACCGCTGTACCTGTGGGAGCGAGGCTTGCCCGCGAAGAACGATAACGCGGTCAACCTGACCGAACGCTACCTACGCCGGAAGCTCAACCCTATCCAACACCCGATTCACCGCCAACTCCGCCAGCATGATGACCTGCTGAATCGCCAACACCGTATGGCGCTGCGGCCCCACCAGATTCGCCGCATAATCACTGCTCATCACACTCGCCGACGCCAAAGACTCACAGGCATGGGCCAATAGGCTTTCTGAATCAATATCGGGAACCACCATAAACATGGTGCTGGGGCAGCGGGGTTTTGCGGCGTATTGCTCGGGTGGATCGAGGTAGTAATCGAGAGCGCGTTTTATGGCTTCGCGGTCTTTGATGAGCGTTTCGGTCGGAGTGACCTCGTCGCTGGAAGTGGTGGTGTCGATGGGTGGATCGGGGATTAATTTATCCATGCAAATTTCCTTTTGATGTTGGAGCCATCAATTTCCGATCTCACTCGGAGCAGAGGTGGCAGCTATGTGCGGTGTGAGATTACCGGCAAAAGGAACCCGGCCAGACCGAAGTCTGCCCGCACACAGCCGCCATAAAAAACTTGCGGCAGCGGATAAGCTGGCGGCAATTATGGGGGGCCTTGCGCTGGTTTCCAATTGTTCAGCCGGAATCTCACTCCCGGTCGCTGAGTTTTCAGCGACAGCCAGAGGTTAGAGAACACGCTTCCTACCCGGCAACCTGAAAAATACGTGGGAAAACGCTGTGTTTTTTACACATCTTTCAACACAAAAATGGAACGCGGAGCGTCCCGGGCGGCATTCCCACGCGGAGCGTAGAGATTGGTCGGCTGTCAGGCCGCCATCGCTGGCAGGCCAGCTCCCACAGGGTTTGGTGCGTATCTGCAAGAGATTGGTCGGCTGTCAGGCCGCCATCGCTGGCAGGCCAGCTCCCACAGGGTTTGGTGCGTATCTGCAAGAGATTGGTCGGCTGTCAGGCCGCCATCGCTGGCAGGTCAGCTCCCACAGGGTTTGGTGCGTATCTGCAAGAGATTGGTCGGCTGCCAGGCCGCCATCGCTGGCAGGTCAGCTCCCACAGGGTTTGGTGCGTATCTGCAAGAGATTGGTCGGCTGCCAGGCCGCCATCGCTGGCAGGCCAGCTCCCACAATAGATCGGTGTACACGCTTCGCTCTTCACCACTCAACAGGCCGAGCGTTAGCTCGCCTGCTTTTGATTTTGATCTGCCCGCCCCTTTCGGGAGGCTGAGTGGAGGTGTTCATCCGGGGAGTGGCGCGCAGCGCCGTTCGACGCAGTCGAACACGCTGCATGTAGGTGCAGCGAAGCCAACCGGAGGGCAGTGTCCCCGGATGGATACCGGAGCGAAGGTACGCCGAGCCTTAGCGAGGGGCCGGACGCTTGGGGCGAGACTTTTTGGTTCCTTTTGTGGCGTTTGACAAAAGGGACTCGCCGTAAGGGCGAAACCATAAGCGGCCGTTACCGCAGAAATGGATATGTACACCTCAAAGAGATTGGTCGGCTGTCAGGCCGCCAAGGTCAAAAACATCACAGACTAAAGCCCCAAACTGTCAGCGCCGTCAGTTAGCAGTCACCTTCCTGACCAGCGAACAGGTTTATAAAGGAAGGTACAAACCTGACCCCACTCCCGACCACCCAGCCCGGCACCCCACTCGCATGCGAATTCAGAAAAAAACCGCCCTCATCGCAGGTCTGCTGATCGCCTTGGCAGCGCTGGGCATTTGGTACCTCACCAAACCCGCCACCGCCAAACTCGCCGCGCCCACCGCAATCCCGGTCCGAGTCGTCAGCGTCACCGAAAAAGACGTCCCCCGCTACGTCAGCGGCATCGGCTCAGTCCTGTCCCTGCACAGCGTGGTCGTTCGCCCACAAATCGACGGCATCCTCACCAAAATCCTGGTCAAAGAAGGCCAACTGGTAAACAAAGGCGACCTGCTCGCCACCATCGACGACCGCTCGATCCGCGCCAGCCTCGACCAGACCCGGGCACAACTCGGCGAAAGCCAGGCGCAACTGCAAGTCGCCCTGGTCAACCTCAAGCGCTACAAACTGCTAAGCGTCGACGACGGCGTCTCCAAACAGACCTACGACCAGCAACAAGCCCTGGTCAACCAACTCAAGGCCACCGCCCAAGGCAATCAAGCGTCAATCGACGCCGCCCAAGTGCAGCTTTCCTACACACAGATTCGCTCTCCGGTCACCGGTCGTGTCGGTATTCGCACGGTGGACGAAGGCAATTTCCTGCGCATGACCGACACCGTAGGTTTGTTCACGGTGACGCAGATCGACCCGATCGCCGTGGAGTTCTCCCTGCCGCAGCAAATGCTGCCCACCCTGCAAGGCCTGATCGGCGACCCACAACGCGCACAAGTGAAGGCCTACATCGGCGCCGACACCGACGGTGAAACCGGCAACCTGCTGGGCGAAGGGCACCTGACCTTGATCGACAACCAGATCAACGCCAACACCGGGACCATCCGCGCCAAGGCTGAATTCAATAATGCCGGGCAGAAACTCTGGCCGGGGCTGCTGGTGACGGTAAAAATTCAGACAGCGTTGGATAAAGATGCGCTGGTGGTCCCGCCCACCGTCGTACAGCGCGGCCTCGACCAACACTTCGTGTACCGGGTCAACGGCGACAAGGTCGAAACCGTCACCGTACAAATGGTCTACCAGGGCAGCGGCCAGGACATCATCAAAGGCGTCAAACCGGGCGACGTGCTGGTCAGTGACGGCCAATCGCGGCTCAAACCCGGCTCGACCGTGCAGGTGCTGACCGAGCCGCCGCAAGTGGTGCAATCGGAGTCGAAGCCATGAAGGGCCATGGTTCTGTCTCTGCCTGGTGCATCGATCATCCGGTGGCGACGATCCTGCTGACCTTTGCCCTGGTATTGCTCGGCGTCATCGCCTTCCCGCGCCTGCCGATTGCGCCGCTGCCGGAAGCCGAATTCCCGACCATCCAGGTCGCCGCGCAATTGCCCGGCGCCAGCCCCGAGACCATGGCGTCGTCGGTGGCCACACCGCTTGAAGTGCAATTCAGCGCCATCCCCGGCGTGACCCAGATGACCTCGAGCAGCGCCCTCGGCTCGACCAACCTGACCCTGCAATTCACCCTCGACAAAAGCATCGACACCGCGGCCCAGGAAGTTCAGGCCGCGATCAACACCGCTGCCGGCAAACTGCCCAAAGACATGCCGACCCTGCCGACATGGCGCAAGGTCAACCCGGCCGACAGCCCGGTGCTGATCCTCAGCGTCAACTCGACGCAAATGCCCGGTACCGAACTCAGCGATCTGGTGGAAACCCTGCTCTCGCGTCAGATCAGTCAGATCGACGGCGTAGGCCAAATCAACATCACCGGTCAGCAACGTCCGGCGATCCGCGTTCAAGCCTCCGCTGACAAACTGGCAGCCATCGGCCTGACCTTGGCGGACATTCGTCTGGCGATCCAGAACACCAGCCTCAACCTGGCCAAAGGTGCGTTGTACGGTGAGTCGAGCATCTCGACACTGTCGACTAACGACCAGCTATTCCACCCCGAGGAATACAGCCAACTCATCGTTTCTTACAAGGACGGTGCGCCGGTTCACCTCAAGGACGTCGCCAAAGTCGTCAACGGCTCGGAAGATGCCTACGTGCAAGCCTGGGCCGGTGATAAACCGGGGGTGAACCTGGTGATTTCCCGGCAACCGGGCGCCAACATCGTTGAAACCGTGGACCGCATCCAGGCCGCCCTGCCCGGCCTCGAAGCCATGCTGCCGGCTTCGGTGCAGGTCAAGGTGCTGGTCGACCGCACCCAGACCATCCGCGCCTCGCTGCATGAAGTGGAAGTCACCCTGCTGATCGCGATCATGCTGGTGGTGGCGGTGATGGCGCTGTTCCTGCGCCAGTGGTCGGCGACCCTGATCGTGTCCGCCGTGTTGGGTGTTTCGCTGATCGCCAGTTTCGCCTTGATGTACATCATGGGCTTCAGCCTGAACAACCTGACGCTGGTGGCGATCGTGGTGGCCGTGGGGTTTGTGGTCGACGATGCGATTGTGGTGGTGGAGAACATTCACCGTCACCTCGAGGCCGGCGACGGCATGCGCGAGGCGGCGATCAAGGGCGCCGGCGAGATTGGTTTCACCGTGGTCTCGATCAGTTTCTCGCTGGTGGCGGCGTTCATCCCGCTGCTGTTCATGGGCGGTGTGGTCGGGCGGCTGTTCAAGGAATTCGCCCTGACCGCCACCTCGACGATCATGATTTCAGTGGTGGTGTCGCTGACATTAGCGCCGACCCTGGCCGCGCTGTTCATGCGCGCGCCGGTGCACCACGCCCACAGCAAACCCACATTCGGCGAACGCTTGCTGACCGGCTATGAAAAACTGCTGCGCCGCGCCCTCGCCCACCAGAAATTGATGATCGGTGTGTTCTGCCTGTCGCTGGGCCTGGCGATTGCCGGTTACATCTTTATCCCCAAGGGTTTCTTCCCGGTGCAGGACACCGGTTTTGTCCTCGGCACCACCGAAGCCGCCGCCGATATTTCCTACGGCGACATGGTGAAAAAACACCTGGCGATGGCCGAAATCGTCGCGGCGGATCCGGCAGTCGCGGCGCTTTCCCACTCAGTGGGCGTCTCGGGCAGTAACCAGACCATCGCCAACGGCCGATTCTGGATTTCCCTGAAAAAACGCGGAGACCGCGACGTCTCGGCCAGCCAGTTCATCGACCGGATCCGTCCGCAACTGATGAAAGTTCCGGGCATCGTCCTCTACCTGCGCGCCGGCCAGGACATCAACCTCAGCTCTGGCCCGAGCCGCGCGCAGTACCAATACGTGCTCAAGAGCAACGACGGCGCGACCCTCAGTACCTGGACCCAGCGCCTGACGGAAAAACTGCGCGCCAACCCGGCGTTCCGCGACATTTCCAACGACCTGCAACTGGGCGGCAGCATCACCCACATCAGTATCGACCGCAGCGCCGCGGCGCGTTTCGGCCTGACCGCCAGTGATGTCGATGAAGCGCTGTACGACGCGTTTGGCCAGCGGCAGATCAATGAATTCCAGACCCAGATCAACCAGTACAACGTGATTCTGGAACTGGACACCAAGCAACGCGGCAAGGCCGAAAGCCTCAATTATTTCTACCTGCGCTCACCGCTGAGCGGGGAAATGGTGCCGCTGTCGGCGCTGGCCAAGTTCGATGCGCCGACGGTCGGGCCGCTCTCCATCGCCCATGACGGCATGTTCCCGGCCGCCAACTTGTCGTTCAACCTGGCGCCCGGTGTGGCGTTGGGCGATGCGGTGATCATGCTCAACCAGGCCAAGGTCGATATCGGCATGCCGGCGGCCATGAGCGGCAACTTCCAAGGCGCGGCGCAAGCATTCCAGAGCTCGCTGGCCAGCCAGCCGTGGCTGATTCTGGCGGCGCTGGTGGCGGTGTACATCATTCTCGGCGTGCTCTACGAGAGCTTCGTGCATCCGCTGACCATCATCTCGACCCTGCCGTCGGCTGGGCTCGGGGCGGTGATCATGCTGTGGATTTGCGGCCAGGACTTTTCGATCATGGCGTTGATCGGGTTGGTGTTGCTGATCGGGATCGTGAAGAAGAACGGCATCCTGATGATCGATTTCGCCCTCGAAGCCCAACGCAAGGGCGGCCTGCCGCCGGAAGAGGCGATTTACCAGGCCTGTATCACGCGATTCCGGCCGATCATCATGACCACCCTCGCCGCCCTGCTCGGCGCGCTGCCGCTGATGCTCGGTTACGGCACCGGCGCCGAACTGCGCCAGCCACTGGGGATCGCGGTGGTCGGCGGCTTGCTGGTGAGCCAGGCGCTGACGCTGTTCACCACTCCGGTCATATACTTGTGGCTGGAGCGGCTTTTCCATAAGCCCAAACCCGCACCGATGCCGGCGCTGGCAACCACAGACTGAGGCGGGGTCATGCGCGTTCTGATTATCGAAGACGAAGAAAAAACCGCGGACTATCTGCACCGCGGCCTGACGGAACAGGGTTACACCGTGGACCTGGCGCGCGACGGCGTCGAAGGCCTGCACATGGCGCTGGAAAGCGACTACGCGGTGATCGTCCTCGACGTCATGCTGCCGGGCCTCGACGGCTTCGGCGTACTGCGCGCATTGCGTGCGCGCAAGCAAACCCCGGTGATCATGCTCACCGCCCGCGAGCGCGTCGAAGACCGCATCAAAGGCCTGCGCGATGGTGCCGACGATTACCTTGGCAAACCGTTTTCGTTCCTCGAACTGGTGGCGCGCCTGCAAGCGTTGACCCGGCGCAGTGGCGGTCATGAACCGGTGCAAGTCAGCATCGCCGACCTGTGGATAGATTTGATCAGCCGCAAGGCCACCCGCGCCGGCACCCGGCTCGACCTGACCGCCAAGGAGTTCTCGCTGCTCAGCGTGCTGGCCCGTCGGCAAGGTGAAATCCTTTCGAAAACCGCCATCGCCGAAATGGTCTGGGACATTAATTTCGACAGCGACGCCAACGTCGTCGAAGTCGCGATCAAACGCCTGCGGGCCAAGCTCGACGGGCCTTTCGACGAAAAACTGCTGCACACGATTCGCGGCATGGGTTATGTGCTGGAGAGCCGCGGTGTCCAGTAACTCGATTGCCCTGCGCCTCAGTGGAATGTTCACGCTGGTGGCGCTGCTGGTGTTTCTGTTGATCGGCTGGGCCTTGTACCAGCAGGTCGATAAAGGTTTGGGTTTGCTGCCGGAAGCAGAGCTGGACGCGCGTTACAGCGTGCTCGAATCCACGGTCGGGCGTTACGGCACGCCCGAGCATTGGGTGAAGATCAACAACAAACTCAAGCTGCTGGGCGAAGAAGACAAGCGCATCAGTTTCTGGATCATCAGCGGCGATCCGCACTACGAATACGGCAACCTGACGCCGCAGATCCGCGCCTTTGCCGAAGGGCCGCTGGGGATGCGCGACATGATGTTGCCGGACCAGCCTTATCCGCTGAAAGTGCTGGTCAGCCAGTTCCCGGCCAAGGACCAGCGACCGCCGCTGCGCTTCATGATCGGCATCGACACCGAGACGTTTTTGCAGACGCAGCATCATTTACTGATCGCGCTGATCAGCCTGGCGGTTGTCGGTGTGCTGCTGGCTTCGGCGCTGGGTTATTGGGTGGCGCGGATCGGGCTCAAGCCCTTGATCAAGTTGTCTCAAGAGGCCCAGCGACTGGCGCCGCCGTTGCGTTCCGGGCGCTTGCGCCTGTCGCCGTTGCCGCCGGAGCTCAATCAGTTCGTCAATTCGTTCAACTCGACCCTGGAACGGGTCGAGCAGGCCTATTCGCGCCTTGAGTCGTTCAACGCCGACGTCGCCCACGAACTGCGCTCGCCCCTGACCAACCTGATCGGCCAGACCCAGGTCGCGCTGACCCGCGGACGCTCGGCGGAACATTATTTTGAAGTGTTGCAGTCGAACCTCGAAGAGCTGGAACGGCTGCGTTCGATCATCAATGACATGCTGTTTCTTGCCAGTGCGGACCAGGGCAGCAAGGCGACCAAACTGACCTCCACCTCACTGGCCGATGAAGTGGCCACGACCCTGGAATATCTGGATTTCATTCTTGAAGACGCGCAGGTTCAGGTACAGGTCAGTGGTGATGCGCAGGTTCGGATCGAGATCGCTCATCTGCGCCGGGCGTTGATCAATTTGCTGAGTAACGCGGTGCAGCACACCGAGCCCGGGCAGGTGATCGAGGTGCGGATCGAGGTTGAGGAGCATCAGGTGAGCATCGGGGTGGCGAACCCTGGATCGCCGATTGCCAGCGAGCATTTGTCGCGGTTGTTCGAGCGGTTTTATCGGGTGGATGCGTCGCGCAGCAACAGCGGGAACAACCATGGGCTGGGGTTGGCGATCGTCAAGGCGATTGCGTTGATGCATGGCGGGGATGTGTTTGTGCGCAGCGACCATGGCATGAATACCTTCGGTATCCATCTCCCCGTTTAACCCTGCACCGGTCCCTGTAGCAGCTGCCGAGCAGCGCGAGGCTGCGTTCGGCGACGAAGTCGTCGTAAAATCAGGCGATGCGGTCTGTCAGGTAGACCGCGTATTCAGGGTTTACGACGACTTCGTCGCCGAACGCAGCCTCGCGCTGCTCGGCAGCTGCTACATGTCCGCCGTCGACCTGGCTACTGTTGCTTTTAGCGCAACAGTCCTTTCATGAATCCGCTCTTTTTCCCCTCTCCAATCCCCCTTATCTTTGCCGCACCAAACAGCACTTGCCAAGCAAGAAGGTTTTAAAAATGTCCAACACTATGGGTATTGCCAGCGCTTTCGTTTTGTCCTCTTTGTTCCTGTCCCCGTTCGCCATGGCTGAAGAATCGCCGGCCTTCGTCGCGCAAAATACGGCGCGCGCCGCAGCGTATGAAGAGCATCAGAGCGAAATGACCGCCAAGGCCCAGGACGCTGCGCAAATCCCTCAAGCGTCCACGTCTACGACCCAGCCACGGGTTGAGAAAGACAGCTGATCCCGCGTATCCGCTCCGTTTCCCTCGACACTTTTCATCGGCTCTTCCCTTCGAAAAGTTGTCTTCAAGGCCGCTGCTATCAGCGGCTTTTTTTCGTTGTGTTTTAAACGCCGTCCGGCTCGTCTTCCCTGACAAGAAACATTTTGCACTTCAGGACTATGAAGTGCTTAGTTGACCCAAGGAGCTTTACCGCAAGTGCGTTTCCCTCTCCGCTTCACCCCGTTGTTCATTGCAATCGCCGCAACGATGCCCCCCGCCGCCCACGCCGACGACGAATCCAGCCACGAAGGTTTTGTGCAAGGTTCAAGCCTCAACCTTAATGCCCGCAACTACTACATGAACCGTAACCGTCTGCAGCAGACGGACGACAACATCGAATGGGGCCAGGGTTTCCTGGGCATCTTTGAATCGGGTTTCACCCAAGGCACCGTCGGGTTCGGCGTTGATGCCCACGCCATGCTCGGGCTCAAGCTCGATGGCGGTGGCGGCACGGACGGCTCAAGCATCCTGCCGATCAGCGATGGCAACGGCAAAGCGCCAGGGTCGTTCTCGACGGCGGGCGGCACGTTGAAAATGCGCGCCTTTGATACCGAGTTGAAGGCCGGCGACCTGTTCCTCGCCAACCCGGTGATTGCGGGCGGCGAGACTCGCATGCTTCCGCAGACCTTTCGTGGCGTCAGCCTGACCAACCACAGCTTCGACGGTTTCCTGATCGAAGGCGGCCAGGCGAGTTTCACCAAGCCGTACAACCAGAGCGGTCACACCCGCATCGGCACCTCCTACGGCAGCCTGGCAGACGGTGACGACAGTCAGCACCTGAACTGGGCCGGCGTGGCCTGGAGCGGTCTGCCGGGGCTGACCAGCAGCCTCTATGCTTCCGAACTCAAGGACATCTGG
The DNA here is from genome assembly GCF_054897715.1 of Pseudomonas sp. RT6P73. Lineage (NCBI taxonomy): Bacteria > Pseudomonadati > Pseudomonadota > Gammaproteobacteria > Pseudomonadales > Pseudomonadaceae > Pseudomonas > Pseudomonas sp. RT6P73. The sequence goes on from NZ_JBUBUV010000002.1 coordinate 4,726,733, forward strand.
AACCAGTACTACTACGACCTGGATTACACCTACGCGCTGAACGACCTGGTCAGCCTCAACCCGGGCCTGCACTTCTATCACACGCAAGACACCGGCGATGCACTGCTGGGCAACATCGACAACAACACCTACAGCCTGCATTTCACCGTCGGCGTGGGCAATCACAGCGTTACCGCGGCGTATCAGCGGGTCAACGGCAACACGCCGTTCGACTACATCAGCCAGGGCGACAGCGTCTTTCTCGACAACTCCCAGCAGTATTCGGACTTCAACGGCCCGAACGAGCGCTCGTGGAAACTCAAGTACGCCTACGACTTTGCTGGCCTCGGCCTGCCCGGCCTGACCTCGGCGCTGTCGTACTCCCGGGGCAAGCTGGACCTGACCAAAGTCGATCCGGACAGCCGCGGTTACGCCTCGTGGTACAGCGCCGACGGCAAACACGCCAGGCACTGGGAACGTGACATCGATCTCAAGTACGTGGTCCAGGGCGGCAAGGCCAAGGATCTGGCGGTTCGCTTGCAATGGGCCACCAACCGTGGCGGCAATGGCTACGGCGCGCGGGACCAAGACACCGATGAATACCGGGTGATCGTCGACTACCCGCTCAATGTCTTCTAAGCTTGAATAAACATAAGGCCAGCACGTTTTGCTGGCCTTTTGTTTATCAGGGACTTATACAGGCGCCCTGAACGCAAACGGCTCCCGGGGTTCTGCCCGATGATGCTTGCAGTAATACTTTCATAACGCCTTTTCAGCAGAAGCCAGAGCCATGAGTGTGAGCAACACAAAACCTCACGATCCGATCCGTTCGACCCGGTCGGAACGGCTTCTGGTTCTCGGCAGTTTGCTGTTGGTGATCGCAATACTGAGCATCGTCGCGTTCCTGCTGGTGCGAGAGCGCGTCAATGCAGAACTGTCTGCCACGCGCTCGGCGTCCAACATCGTGCAATTGATCGACGCCGACGTACTGCGCAATGTCGAACTCTATGACCTGTCCTTGCTGGGCCTGATCGCGGCCTCGCAGCGAGAAGACCTTAAGCAAGTGTCCCCCGCCATTCGCCATCTGGCCTTGTTTGACCGCGCCACTGCCGCGCCGTACAAGGGCGACATTTTGTTGCTGGACAACAAGGGCGACGTGATCGCCGACTCAGCCTCGGTGGAGCCCAGGAAGGGCAATTATGCCGACCGTGAATACTTTCAGTCCCACGTAAACAATCGCGACCCGGGCATGTTTATCAGCCGTCCCTTCCGCGCCAGGCAGGCTGAACATGAATGGCGGATCAGCTTCAGTCGCCGGGTCAGCGGCTCACAGGGCGAATTCCTCGGCGTGGCCGAAGCCGCCATGCGCTTGAGTTACTTCGATCAATTGTTCAACAGCTTGAGTATCGGTCGTGACAGCACGGTCAACCTGATCAGCTCGGACGGTATTCTGTTGGCCCAGGAACCCCGCCTGGCCGAAGAGCTGGTTGGCAAGGACTTCAGCGACCGCCCCAACTTCCAGCGCATCGTCAAAGAAGGCGACGGCAGCTTCACCAGTGTTTCAAGTCGCTACAAGGACGAACGCCTGTACACGTTCTCCAAGGTGGGCAACTTGCCGTTGATCGTCATCGTTGCCCTCTCCAGCGATGAAGTGTTTGCTTCGTGGAAGCGCACGGCGGTGGTGGTCAGCGTTGCGACGATTGCGCTGTGCATCAGCCTGCTTTGGCTGACCTGGCTGTTCTGCCGTGAACTGCGCCTGCGCCACAATGCCGAGCAGGAGTTAGCACAATTGGCGGCCACCGATGCCTTGACCGGGCTGGCCAACCGCCGAACGCTGGACCAGGCCCTGCGCCATGAATGGTTTCGCGCCCAACGGTCGGGCCAGCCGTTGTCGCTGCTGATGATTGACGCCGATCACTTCAAGGCCTTCAACGACCGCCATGGCCATCAGGCCGGCGACGAAGCGCTGCGCTCCTTGGCCAACGTCATCAGCAACCATGTCCGACGACCGGCGGACCTGGCTGCCCGTTACGGCGGCGAGGAGTTTTCGGTGATCCTGGCGGAAACCGATGGCGCGGGTGCGCGGCAGATTGCTGAATACATTCGCAAGGCGGTCGAGCAGTTGCCGTTGGTTGAGGGTGCCGCTTTGCCGATGACTGTCAGTATCGGGATCAGCACCTGGACGACGGAGACTGATATCAGCCTGGAGAGTTTGCTGTTTGCGGCGGACAAGGCGCTGTATCAGGCGAAGGAAGGTGGGCGGAATCGGGTGGTTGCTTCTGCCTGAAATCTTTGGTGTCACTACTGGCCTCTTCGCGGGCAAGCCTCGCTCCTACACGACTGCGTTGCACCAACTTCCGTGGTCGCCTCGTACCTGTAGGAGCGAGGCTTGCCCGCGAAGGGGCCAGTCTAGTCACCGCAAAATCAGGGCATAAAAAAAGGCCACCCGAAGGCAGCCTTTAAAAACTAGAGAGGTTTTTTTACTTACACGGCCGCAACGGGACGCATGTAAGAGATCGGTGCAGTGCTGGCGTCTTCGAAAGTCACGACTTCCCAAGCATCTGTCTGCTCAATCAACTTGCGCAGCAGCTGGTTGTTCAATGCATGTCCGGACTTGAAGCCCTTGAACTCACCAATCAGGCTATTGCCCAGCAGGTAGAGGTCACCAATTGCATCGAGGATCTTGTGCTTCACGAATTCGTCTTCATAGCGAAGGCCGTCTTCGTTCAGTACACCATCCGCGTCGACCACAATAGCGTTTTCAACGCTGCCGCCGAGTGCGAGGTTGTGCTTGCGCAGGTACTCGATGTCACTCATGAAACCAAAGGTACGGGCGCGGCTGACTTCTTTTACGAACGAAGTGCTGGAAAAATCCACGCTTGCACTTTGTGTGCGGTTACGGAAAACCGGGTGATCGAAATCGATCTCGAAACTCACCTTGAAGCCTTCGAAAGGGACGAAAGTGGCGCGCTTGTCGCCGTCTTCCACTGTCACTTCCCGCAGGATCCGGATGAACTTCTTCGGTGCGTCCTGTTCTTCCAGGCCGGCCGATTGAATCAGGAATACGAAAGGTCCAGCGCTACCATCCATGATCGGGACTTCAGACGCGGAGAGCTCGACGTAGGCGTTATCGATGCCCAGGCCAGCCATGGCCGAGAGCAAGTGCTCCACCGTATCCACTTTGGTGTCACCACTGACCAATGTGGTCGACATCGTGGTTTCACCAACGTTTTCCGCGCGGGCAGGAATTTGCACCACAGGGTCGAGGTCGGCACGACAAAACACAATGCCGGTGTCGATAGGTGCGGGCTTGAGGGTCAGGTATACCTTCTCCCCGGAGTGCAGGCCTACACCTGTGGCACGGATAATATTTTTCAGTGTGCGTTGTTTAATCATGGCTTGGGCCGCTTCAGCGCAAATTGCGAACTGGTATCAACAAAGGCTGGCGATAATAGCAGACCAGACCTTTGCTGAACACCAATCACCTTCATAGCCCTGATACATTCCATCAATCAGCCTGACGACGCAGGAAAGCCGGGATGTCCAGGTAATCCAGATCATCTTGCGGATTCATCTTCGCGGCAGTCGCAGCACCGGCCTGAGCCTGGTTGCGCATGACGGTCGGACGGTCCAGGTCACGGTAGTTTACCGCCGGTTGTTCCTGACGAGCGGGCGCCGATTGTTGCGGCTGGGAGGCCATGGAAGTGTGAACGGTGTTGTCGATGACCTTCACAGGCTTCTCGATTTTCGCGCCCAGACCGGTGGCAACCACAGTCACGTGCAGCTCGTCGCGCATGTCCGGATCGATAACGGTACCGACCTTGACCATCGCGTGCTCGGAAGCGAAGGCTTCGATGATGCTACCCACGTCGGAGTACTCACCCAGGGACAGGTCAGGACCGGCGGTGATGTTCACCAGGATGCCGCGTGCACCTTGCAGGTTCACGTCTTCGAGCAACGGGTTGCGAATGGCCGCTTCGGTGGCCTCACGTGCACGGTTCGGACCGCTGGCGCAGCCAGTGCCCATCATCGCCATGCCCATTTCGCTCATCACGGTCCGTACGTCGGCAAAGTCGACGTTGATCATGCCTGGACGCTTGATGATGTCGGAGATACCGCGAACGGCACCGGCCAGTACATCGTCGGCCTTGGCGAAAGCCGACAGAAGGCTGGCGTCTTTACCGAGGATGGTCAGCAGCTTCTCGTTGGGAATGGTGATCAACGAGTCAACGCTTTCAGACAGCAGACGAATACCTTCGTCGGCGATCTGCATGCGCTTGCGGCCTTCGAACGGGAACGGACGGGTCACCACCGCAACGGTGAGGATCCCCATTTCCTTGGCCACTTCGGCAATGATTGGCGCAGCACCGGTACCGGTACCACCGCCCATGCCTGTGGTGATGAACACCATATTGGTGCCCTGCAGGACTTCGGCAATGCGCTCACGGTCTTCGAGAGCGGCCTGACGACCTACTTCAGGGTTGGCGCCGGCGCCCAGACCTTTGGTCACGCCGGTGCCCAGTTGCAGGATGGTCCGCGCGCCGATGGATTTCAGCGCCTGGGCATCAGTGTTAGCGCAGATGAACTCAACGCCTTCAATGTTGCTCTTGACCATGTGGTTGACGGCGTTGCCGCCGCCTCCGCCAACACCGATAACTTTAATTACCGGGCTTGCGGGGATGTTGTCTACGAGTTCGAACATTTTCCCTCTCCTTTACGTTCTCTAGTTTTTTCGCCTACTGCTTGTATTGCTTTTGCTGCTTGTCGCTTGAAACTTGCCGCTTGGCGCTACTTCGTCAGAAGTTGCCTTGTACCCAGCTCTTGAAGCGATCGAGCAAGGCGACTTTCGGTTCTTCATTGCTGTAGCTGTCGCGGCTGCTGATGCCCGAGAACGAAATCCCGTCGGACTGCTTCTGCAGGCCGTACATCAACAAGCCAACGCCGGTGGAATAAATCGGGTTGCGCACCACGTCATCCAGGCCCTTGACGCCATGGGGCACGCCCAGGCGGACCGGCATGTGGAAGATCTCTTCGGCCAGTTCGACCGCGCCTTCCATCTTCGAAGTACCGCCGGTCAGCACGATGCCGGCCGGGATCAGGTCTTCGTAGCCACTGCGACGCAGTTCGGCCTGGATCAGCGTGAACAGCTCGTCGTAACGCGGCTCGACCACTTCGGCCAGGGCCTGGCGGGACAGCTCGCGCGGTGGACGGTCGCCAACGCTTGGCACCTTAATGGTTTCACCGGCACCGGCCAGCTTGGCCAGGGCGCAGGCGTAGCGAATCTTGATTTCTTCGGCGTACTGGGTCGGGGTGCGCAACGCCATGGCGATGTCGTTGGTCACCTGATCGCCCGCAATCGGGATCACGGCGGTATGACGGATCGCGCCTTCGGTGAAGATTGCGATGTCGGTGGTGCCGCCGCCGATGTCCACCAGGCACACGCCCAGCTCTTTCTCGTCGTCGGTCAGGACCGAATACGCGGACGCCAGTTGCTCGAGAATGATGTCGTCGATTTCCAGACCGCAGCGACGCACGCATTTTTCAATGTTCTGCGCAGCGTTGACGGCGCAGGTCACCACGTGAACCTTGGCTTCCAGGCGTACGCCCGACATGCCCAGCGGCTCACGAACGCCTTCCTGGTTATCGATCACGTAATCCTGCGGCAAGGTGTGCAGCACGCGCTGGTCAGCCGGGATCGCCACGGCCTGGGCCGCGTCGAGGACGCGCTCAAGGTCGGCGGCGCTGACTTCGCGATCACGAATCGCCACGATGCCGTGGGAGTTCAGGCTGCGGATGTGATTGCCGGCCACGCCGACGAACGCCGAGTGGATCCGGCAACCGGCCATCAGCTGCGCTTCTTCGATCGCGCGCTGGATCGATTGCACGGTGGACTCGATGTTCACCACCACGCCTTTCTTCAGGCCACGGGACGGATGAGTGCCGATCCCGACGATTTCCAGCGTGCCGTCGTCCGAAACCTCGCCGACCAGCGCCACCACCTTGGAGGTGCCGATATCGAGACCGACGATCATTTTGCCGCTTTGCACGTTTGCCATGGGTCCTGCCTCTTCTTAATTCTTCGCGACAGCGGGTTGGGCTATCGTGGGCGCTACAGGTTCCCGCCACCCAACAGCGAGGCCGTTGGCGTAGCGCAGATCGATGCGCGCAATGTTCGTAATCTGTTCTTTAAGCGTCTTGTCATAGATGGCAATGAAGCGGCGCATCTTTTCCACCAGCTTGCCGCGTCCCAGCAGCAGTTCGATCCCCGGGCCAGCGCTGCCGGCGCCGGTGGTCAGGAACCAGCTGCCTCGTTCACGCAACTCCAGGCGTGCAATCGAGAAGCCCAACGGCCTGAGCATCTGGCTCAGCACCTGGTATTGCTGCATCACTTGCTGTTGAGCCCGTTGTGGGCCGAACAGCTGTGGCAAGTGCTCGTAGTTCGCCAGCTCACGCGGGGTAAAGGCCTGACCCTGGTTGTTCAACAGCGATTCATCGCCCCAACGGGCCACCGGCAGTTGTTCTTCCAGGCGGATCACCACTTGATCCGGCCACACCCTGCGCACTTCGGCGTGGGCAATCCATGGCATCGTTTCAAGTTCGGTACGCATGCTCGCAAGATCGATGGTGAAGAAGCTCGACGCCACGTACGGGGCGATCCGCTGCTGCACCGCTTGCTGGCTGATGTAACTCAAATCGCCCTGCACGTTGATCTTGGTGATCGGCCGGTCGGCGTACGGCAACAAACGCTGTGCGCCTTCGTATGTACCGAACCCCAGCGCAACCAACAGCACCGGCCAGAACAGGCTTTTCAGAAAGCCAAAATTGGCTTTCGGCAGGCGCGCAGACATCGGCTCTTTGGCCACCATTCGGCTGGCACCCCGCGGCACCGGCTTGCGGCCGGGTACTGGAGGGGGCTGATGTCTCAGCTGTGCGCCTTGCATGGTCTTAACCTCGTGGCTCAATGCTTGCGGCCAGAATCGCCAGAACCAATTGCTGGAAATCCAGACCGGCAGCACGGGCCGCCATCGGCACCAGGCTGTGATCGGTCATGCCCGGTGCGGTGTTGACTTCGAGGAACCAGAACTGCCCGTCGGCGTCCTGCATCACGTCTGCCCTGCCCCAACCGGCGATACCCAGCGCCTCACAGGCTTTCGCCGTGAGGTCCATCAGTTCTTTTTCTTTGTTGCTGTCCAGGCCACACGGGATCCGGTACTGGGTATCGGAAGCCACGTACTTGGCGTCGTAGTCGTAGAAGCTGTGCGTGGTGCCCAGTGCAATCGGTGGCAACACCTGGTCACGCAGGGTGGCGATGGTGAACTCCGGACCTTGAATCCATTGCTCGACCAACACTTGCGAATCGTAGGTACTGGCCGCTTTCCAGGCGTCGATCAACTCCGACGCGGAACTCACTTTGGCCATACCGATACTTGAACCTTCATGGGCCGGTTTGACGATCAAAGGGAAGCCCAGTTCCGTCGCAGCGCAAATACAATCGGCTTCGGAACTCAGTACCGCATGGCGTGGTGTCGGGATGCCGAGGCTGTGCCAAACCTGTTTGGTCCGCAGCTTGTCCATGGCCAGTGCCGACGCCAGAACGCCGCTGCCGGTGTACGGAATGCCCAGGCATTCGAGCAGGCCCTGCATGCAGCCGTCTTCACCGCCACGACCGTGGAGGATGACGAAGGCGCGGTCGATCTTTTCGTTCAGCAAACGCTGCAGAAGGTCATCGCCCACATCGAGGCCGAACGCATCCACACCGGCGCTCAGCAGTGCGTCGAGCACAGCGTTACCCGACTTCAGGGACACCTCACGCTCGGCACTCTTGCCGCCGAACAGCACGGCGACGCGACCGAAATCTTTCGGCGCAATCGTGGAGACGAGGTTGGCGTAGGCAGCAGTCATTTCAACTTCCCCACAGTCGGCGCGGCAACAGCACCCGCGAATAGCGGACTGGCCAACAGTTTCGGGGCGAGACCACCGATATCGCCGGCGCCCTGGCACAGCAGGATGTCGCCGGCACGCAGCAGCGGCTTGACCAGCGGCGCGAGATCGACGCCACGCTCGATGTAGATCGGGTCGAGCTGACCGCGCTGACGAATGCTGTTGCACAACTTGCGGCTGTCGGCGCCCGGAATCGGTTCTTCACCGGCCGGGTAGACTTCCATCAGCAGCAGGACGTTGGCGTCGGCCAGTACATTGACGAAATCGTCGTACAGGTCGCGGGTGCGGCTGTAACGGTGCGGCTGGTAAACCATCACCAGACGGCGCTCCGGCCAGCCACCGCGTACGGCCTGGATCACGGCCGCGACTTCGGTCGGGTGGTGACCGTAGTCGTCGACCAGCATCACGTTGCCGCCGTCTACCGGCAGTTCGCCGTAGACCTGGAAGCGTCGGCCGACACCCTGGAACCCGGACAGGCCCTGGACGATGGCTTCATCGCTGACGCCTTCGTCGCTGGCGATGCAGATAGTGGCCAGCGCGTTCAATACGTTGTGGTTGCCCGGCATGTTCACCGAGACATCCAGCGGCTCGCGTTCAGGACGCAGCACGGTGAAGAAGGTCTGCATGCCTTGCTGGCGTACATTGATGGCGCGCACGTCGCAGTCATCGCCGAAGCCATAGGTGACGGTTGGGCGTTTCACCAGCGGCAGGATTTCACGCACCACCGGGTCGTCCAGGCACACCACCGCCAGACCGTAGAACGGCAGGTTATGGAGGAACTCGACGAAGGTTTTCTTCAGTTTGTTGAAGTCACCGTCGTAGGTCGCCATGTGGTCGGCGTCGATGTTGGTGACCACGGCCACCAGCGGCTGCAAGTGCAGGAAACTGGCGTCGCTTTCGTCGGCTTCGGCGATCAGGTAACGGCTGGTGCCGAGCTGGGCATTGGTGCCCGCGGCATTCAGTCGGCCACCGATGACGAACGTCGGGTCCAGGCCACCGGCCGCGAACACCGAAGCGATCAGGCTGGTGGTGGTGGTTTTGCCGTGCGTACCGGCGACGGCGATGCCGTGGCGATAGCGCATCAGCTCAGCCAGCATTTCGGCGCGTGGCACCACCGGGATACGGCGTTCCAGAGCGGTGGCGACTTCCGGGTTGGACGTGTTCACGGCGCTCGACACCACCAGCACGTCGGCAGCAGCGGCGTTCTCGGCACGGTGGCCGATAAAGATCTGCGCGCCAAAGGATTCGAGACGCTCGGTCACCGGCGATGCTTTAAGGTCGGAACCGGACACTTCATAGCCCAGGTTCAGCAACACTTCGGCGATGCCGCACATGCCCACGCCGCCGATACCGACGAAGTGGATGCGACGGATGCGGCGCATTTCCGGTTGCGGCATGGCTTTCTGTTTCTCAACCATGGGCCACCTCCAGACAGGTATCGACCACGTTACGGGTTGCATCGGGTTTGGCCAGGCGGCGTGCCGCGGTGGCCATGTCGTTGAGTCGTTGTGGTTGCATCAGGACCTCTGTCAGGCGTGCGGCAAGATCCGCTGCGCCAGTCGTTCTTTGCGGCATCAGGAAGGCAGCGCCTTCACGGGCCAAATAATCGGCGTTGCGGGTCTGGTGATCGTCGATCGCGTGGGGCAAAGGCACCAGCATCGAGGGCAGACCGGCGGCAGCCAGTTCACTGATGGTCAATGCGCCTGCGCGGCACACCACCAGGTCGGCCCAGCCATAGGCTTGGGCCATGTCTTTGATGAAGGGCTGCACTTGCGCCTCGACGCCAGCCGCGCGATAGCGCTCTGCAGTCACTTCATCGTGGTTTTTGCCGGCCTGATGGAACACTTCCGGGCGCAGGTCGGGGGCGACTTGCGACAGGGCTTCAGGCAGCAACTTGTTCAACGGCTCTGCGCCCAGGCTTCCGCCCAGGATCAGCAAACGCGCCTTGCGACCCGCCAGGACGGGGCGCTGTGTTTCGAGGAACAGCTCGGTGCGCACCGGGTTACCGGTGGTCCGACGGCTGTCCGACAGGGTAAAGGTGTCGGGGAACGCTTCACAGACTCGGGCGGCCAACGGCACCAGCAACCGATTGGCGGTACCGGCCACGGCGTTCTGTTCATGAACGATCACCGGCACGCCGGCCAGTTTGGCTGCAACGCCGCCAGGACCGGTGACATAACCACCGAAGCCGACCACACACACCGGCCGCAGCTGGCGAATGATCGCCCGCGCCTGCCAGACGGATTTGAGCAACATGAACGGAGCCTTGAGCAAGGACAATTTGCCCTTGCCGCGCAACCCGCTGGCATTGATCCGATGCAGCTCGATCCCGGTCATCGGCACCAGATCGTTCTCGATGCCACGTGGTGTTCCGAGCCAGTGCACGGTGTAACCGCGGGCCTGGAATTCGCGAGCACAGGCCAGCGCCGGGAACACGTGGCCACCGGTACCGCCCGCCATGATCAAGACGTTAGCGCCCATGGTTCGGCTCCTCGACGAAGTCGCTCTCATGGAACTCCATCTCTTCGCTGCCCAGGTGGGTTCGACTCTCCCACTCGATGCGCAATAACAAGCCGAGACAGGCACCGCAGATCACCAACGAACTGCCGCCATAACTGAGGAACGGCAGGGTCAGGCCCTTGGTCGGCAGCAGGCCGACGTTCACCCCGATGTTGATCAGGAACTGGCCGATCCACAGGAACGACAAGCCGTACGCGATGTAGGCGGCGAAGAACTGCTTGGCCTTCTCGGCCCAATAGCCGATGTACATGCCACGTACACACACGAAGACGAACAGCGCGACCGTGCACAAGGAGCCTATGGCACCCAGTTCTTCGGCCAGGACCGAGAACACGAAGTCGGTGTGGGCTTCCGGCAGGTAGAACTGCTTCTGCACGCTGTTGCCCAGGCCAACGCCCAGCCATTCGCCGCGACCAAACGCGATCAATGCCTGAGACAACTGATAGCCGGCACCGAACTGGTCGGCCCACGGATCGGCAAAGTTGGTCAGACGTGCCATTCGATACGGCTGCACCTGAATCAACAGGACCACCGCCCCGACCGCCAGGACCACCATCAAGGAAAAACGGAACAGCCCGACACCGCCGAGGAATAGCATCGCCGCCGCGGCGCCCATCATGACAACGGTGGCGCCGAAGTCCGGTTCCATCAGCAACAGACCGGCCATGGGCAGCAGAACGATGAACGGCTTGAAGAAGCCCATCCAGCTTTCCCGCACTTCTTTCTGGCGACGCACCAGATAACCGGCGAGGTAGATCACCACGAACACCTTGGCGATCTCGGACGGCTGGACGTTGAAGAAACTGAAGCCGATCCAGCGCATCGAACCGTTCACTTCACGGCCGATCCCCGGGATGATCACCATCACCAGCAAACCGAACGCGCCAATCAGCATCAGCCAGCCCAGGCGTTGCCAGGTGGCGATCGGAATCATCATGGTGACGATGCAGGCACCCAGGCCCAGCACGATGTAGATCAGGTGGCGAATCATGTAGTACAGGGCACTGCCCGACTGCACGGCCCCCACTTCGGTCGAGGCCGATGCAATCATGACCAGCCCGAGGCCGATCAAGGCCAGGCAACCGGCGAGCATCGGGAAGTCGAGATCGATCCCGCGCCCGGTGATGATCGGCGACGGATAAGGCTTGATGATATTGAGCAGGCTCATGCCAGTTCCTCCACGGCGCGGACGAACTGATGACCACGGTCTTCGTAATTCTTGAACATGTCGAAACTGGCGCAGGCCGGCGACAGCAGCACGACGTCGCCCGGTTGCGCAGCGGCGCGGCACTGCGCGACGGCTTCGACCAGCGAAGCGGCGCGGATCAGCGGCACGGCATCGCCAATGGCCTCACCGATCTTGTCGGAGTCGCGACCCATCAGGATCACGGCGCGGCAGTTGGCCGCCACCGGATCACGCAGATCATTGAACTCGGCGCCCTTGCCATCGCCACCGGCGATCAGCACGACCTTGCCGTCGATGTCCGCGCCCAGCCCTTCGATGGCCGCCAGTGCGGCGCCGACGTTGGTGGCTTTGGAATCGTTGTAGTAGCCCACGCCATCCAGATCACGGACCCATTGGCAGCGATGATCAAGCCCAGCGAAGGTGCGCAGGCTCGAGAGCATCGCATCGAACGGCAGGCCGACGGCGTGGCCCAGCGCCAATGCCGCCAAGGCGTTGGACTGGTTGTGGGCGCCACGAACTTTCAACTCGCGTACCGGCATCAGGTTCTGGAATTCGAAGGCGAGGAATTTCTCGCCGTCTTCTTCGCGGATCCCGAAGGCCTTGAAATCGGGTTTGCTCAAACCGAAGGTCCAGCATGGCTGGCCCTCGCCCATCAGCGGACGGCTGAGGGCATCCTGACGGTTGACCACAAACTGCTTCGCACCACGGAAGATCCGGTGCTTGGCCAGGTGATAAGCCGGCAGACCGCTGTAGCGGTCCATGTGGTCTTCACTGACGTTGAGCACGGTCGCCACTTCGGCGTTGAGTTGATCGGTGGTTTCGAGCTGGAAGCTCGACAGCTCCATCACGTACAGCTCGACGTCATCGCTGAGCAAATCCAGCGCCGGCGTACCGAGGTTGCCACCGACAGCGACACGCTTGCCGGCCGCCGCAGCCATCTCGCCAACCAGGGTGGTGACGGTGCTTTTCGCGTTGGAACCGCTGATGGCGACAATCGGCGCCTTCGCGTTACGCGCGAACAGCTCGATGTCACCGGACAATTTCACGCCACGGGCGGCGGCAGCCTGCAGGGCCGGGGTCGCCAGCGCCAGGCCGGGGCTCACGTAGAGCTCGTCGGCACGGCACAGGAATTCGACGTCCAGCTCGCCACAACGCACTTCCACGTGCGGATAGTCACGCTTGAGCGTGGCCAGTTCCGGTGGATTGTCCCGCGTATCGGCCACAGCAAACGACGTGCCCCGGTTCGCCAGGAAGCGAACCAGGGACATGCCGCTCTTGCCGAGGCCGACAACGATGCGGAAGTGGTCAGAAGCGATCAGAGACACTCGTTCTACCTCAGCTTCAGGGTGGCAAGGCCGACCAATACGAGAATCACGGTGATGATCCAGAAACGGACGATCACGCGCGGCTCGGGCCAGCCCTTGAGTTCAAAGTGGTGGTGAATCGGTGCCATGCGGAACACACGGCGACCGGTCAACTTGAAAGAAGCAACCTGGATAACGACGGACAGGGTCTCCATCACGAACACGCCGCCCATGATGAACAGGACGATTTCCTGACGGACGATCACCGCGATGGTGCCAAGAGCCGCGCCCAGCGCCAGTGCGCCGACGTCGCCCATGAAAACTTGCGCCGGATAGGTGTTGAACCAGAGGAAACCGAGGCCTGCACCGATCAAGGCACCGCAGAACACGATCAGCTCACCGGCGCCCGGTACGTACGGGATCAGCAAGTATTCAGCGAATTTCACGTTACCCGACAGGTAGCAAAAGATCCCCAGCCCGCCGCCGACCATGACCGTCGGCATGATCGCCAGACCGTCGAGGCCATCGGTCAGGTTGACCGCGTTGCTCGAGCCGACAATCACGAAATAGGTCAGGACCACGAAGCCTATGCCCAGCGGAATGCTGTAGTCCTTGAGCATCGGCAGGATCAGGGTGGTTTCCACCGGGGTGGCGGCGGTCATATAAAGGAAGATCGCCGCGCCGAGGCCGAACACTGACTGCCAGAAATATTTCCAGCGGCTCGGCAAGCCACGGGAGTTTTTCTCGATCACCTTGCGATAGTCGTCGACCCAGCCGATAGCGCCGAACAGCAACGTCACCAGCAACACGGTCCAGACATAACGGTTGCTCAAGTCAGCCCAGAGCAAGGTGCTGACACCGATGGACGACAGAATCAGTGCGCCGCCCATGGTCGGGGTACCCGACTTGGACAAGTGCGATTGTGGACCGTCGTTACGAACGGATTGACCGATCTGACGGTTCTGCAACGTGCGGATCATCCACGGGCCAAAGCACAGCGACAAAACCAGCGCGGTCAGCACACCGAGGATCCCGCGCAGGGTCAGGTACTGAAAGACCGCGAAGCCTTTGTAGAACTGTTGCAGATACTCCGCTAGCAGCAGCAGCATTAATGTTTCTCCAGGCTGGACCCGCACAAAGCGGCGACGATGTTTTCCATCGCAGCGCTGCGCGAGCCCTTGATCAAAATGGTGGTGTTTGTGTCTTGCTCGGCGCCCAGGGCCTTGATCAGCTCAGCTTGAGTGCTGAAGTGAAAGGCCTGGGGACCGAAAGCGTTCACGGCGTGAGCCATCAGTGGCCCGACGGCGTAAAGCGCAGAAACCTTGCCACGGGCGTACTCGCCCACATCGCGGTGGCCCTGCTCCGCCCAATCGCCCAGTTCGCCGATATCTCCGAGCACCAGAACGGTGCGGCCGGAAAAGCCGGCGAGTATATCAACGGCGGCGCACATGGAGGTGGGGTTCGCGTTGTACGTGTCATCGATCACGCGCATGCCATTGGTGGCCAGTTGCGCGACGGTACGCCCCTTGACCGGTTGCACCGCGCCGAGACCTGTGGCGATGCCGAACAGCGATACGCCCAAGGCATGGGCGGCAGCGGCGGCGGCCATGGCATTGGCGACGTTATGGGTGCCGAGCAGGTTCAGTTGAACCCGTTCCACACCTTCCGGACTGTGCAGGTTGAAGGCAGGGCAACCGCGCGCATCGCGATCCAGGTCGCTGGCGTAGAAGTCGGCGCTGACATTACTCAGGGCGAACGTCAGGACTTTGCGACCGGCCGCGCGGGTCTTCCAGATGTCGAACGCCTTGTCGTCAAGATTCAGAACGGCGACGCCATCGGCATCCAGTCCTTCAATGATCTCGCCCTTGGCTTCAACGATTTTTTCCGGCCCACCGAACTCACCGACGTGGGCGGTCCCTGCGTTGTTGAGCACGGCCACATGGGGCTTGGTCATGCCGACGGTGTAGGCAATTTCGCCCAGACGCGAAGCACCGAGTTCGATCACGGCGGCGGTGTGTTCCGGCGCGAGCTCGAGCAGGGTCAGCGGGACGCCGAGGTCGTTGTTCAGGTTGCCACGGGTCGCCAGTACCGGACCGCGGGTGCGCAGGATGCTGGCGAGCATTTCCTTGACCGTGGTTTTACCGCTGGAACCGGTGATCGCCGCGACAGGGCTGGTAAACGCCGCACGGTTTATCGCGCCCAACTGACCCAACGCCTCGCGGGTATCTTTGACCAGCAATTGCGGCAGTGCGCTGTCGGCGACTTCACGCTCGACCAACGCACCGACGGCGCCTTTACTGGCCACGTCGTTCAAATAATCATGACCATCGAAGCGCGGGCCGGTCAGCGCAATAAAGAGCTGGCCTGGCTTGATTGCGCGGCTGTCGATGCTGACGCCATCGAACGTGGCATCGGCCGCGATCAATTTCGCATTCAGTGCGACGGTCAGTTCGCTCAGTTTCAAGGCTTTAAGCATGCGCCACCTCCCACGCGGTCAAGGCGTGATCGGCCTCGACCAGATCGGAGAAGTCGTGACGCTCGCCGTTGATTTCCTGATAGTCCTCGTGACCTTTGCCGGCCAGGACAATCACGTCATCCGCCGAAGCGCTGGCGATCAACTGGGCAATCGCCTGACCACGGCCGGCGACGAAGGTCACTTTATCCACAGCGGTAAAACCGGCGCGGATGTCATCGAAAATGACTGCCGGGTCTTCAGTACGCGGATTGTCATCGGTCACCAGCACGCCGTCGGCCAGACGCTCGACCACTTCCGCCATCAGCGGACGCTTGCCGCGATCACGATCACCGCCGCAGCCGAACAGGCACAACAAACGGCCTTTGGCGTGTGGACGCAGGGCCATCAATACTTTTTCCAGCGCATCCGGGGTGTGGGCGTAGTCGACCACCACCAATGGCTGGGTACCGCCGCCCAGACGCTGCATGCGACCGGCCGGGCCTTCGAGTTTCGGCAGGACCTTGAGGATTTCGTCCAGCGCGTAGTCCAGGCCAAGCAAGGCGCCGACCGCTGCCAGCACGTTGCTCAGGTTGAAACGACCGAGCAAGGTGCTGCGCAAGTGGTGCTCGCCTTGTGGCGTGACCAACGTCGCGCGCACGCCTTCGTCGGTGAATTGCGCTTCACGGCAATAGAGGTAGGCGCTCGAATCTTCAAGGCTGTAGGTGATCAGGCGCGACTCACGCTTGTCCGCAGCCAGTTGGCGGCCGAACTCGTCGTCGAGATTGATCACCCGGCACTTCAAATCGTTCCAGGCAAACAGCTTGGCCTTGGCTTCGCCGTAGGCTTGCATGGTGCCGTGGTAATCCAGGTGATCGCGCGACAGGTTGGTCATCACCGCCACATCAAACGCCAGCGCCGTCACACGGCCTTGATCGAGACCGTGGGAAGACACTTCCATGGCCACGGCTTTGGCACCGGCCTTTTTCAGGTCAGCCAACGTCGCTTGCACGGCGATCGGGTTCGGCGTGGTGTGCAGGCCGCTTTCCAGCGCGCCGTAGAAACCGGTGCCCAGGGTGCCGACAATGCCGCAGTGTTGGCCGAGCAAGTCCAAGGCTTGCGCGACCAATTGCGTCACGCTGGTTTTGCCGTTGGTGCCGGTTACGCCGACCAGGTTCAGGTGCCGGCTCGGGTCGCCATAAAAGCGACCGGCGATGTCCGACAGCTGCGCCGCCAGGCCTTTGACCGGAATCAGCGGCGCATCAGTGATTGGCAACACGGTAGCGCCTACGACTTCATACGCCACGGCGGCAGCGCCGCGTTGCAAGGCATCGGCGATGTGCGCGCGACCGTCGTACTTGCCGCCAGGGACGGCGAGGAACAGATCGCCTGCCCGCACGTTGCGGCTGTCCAGGGTCAGCTCGCGAATCAACAGATCGCGGCCGGCGTGGGCAAAAATCTTGTTCAGGCTCAGAGACATTAGCCGCGCCCTCCATTGGCTTTCAGCGGAACGACCGGTGTAGCGTTAGCGGTTTGAGTCGGCGGCAGGTTGTCCGGGGTGATGTTCATCAGGCGCAGCGTCCCGGACATCACCTTGCTGAACACCGGTGCCGATACCAGGCCACCGAAGTAACCGGCCTTGGTCGGTTCATCGATCACCACCACGATGGCGTAGCGCGGATCGCTCATCGGGCCGAAGCCGGCGAACAGCGAACGGTAGGAATTCTCGGCGTAGCCTTTGGTGCCGACCGACGTTTTACGCGCGGTACCCGATTTGCCGCCCACGTGATACGCCGGCACTTGCGCACGGAATACGCCGCGCGGGGCTTCGATCACTTGTTGCAGCATAGTTTGCATGGTTTTCGCGACAGCTTCCGGCAATACCTGTGTGGTTTGCGGCGCCTTGTCGGTTTTGATCAGGGTCAGCGGCGCGAGGCGACCATTGTTGGCCAGGGCCGAGAAGGCGTGGACCAACTGGATCGCTGTCACGGAAATACCGTAGCCATAAGACAGCGTGGCGGTTTCAGCCTTGCGCCATTCGCGGTAGTTCGGCAGGTTGCCGACGCGCTCGCCCGGGAAGCCCAGGCCGGTGTCCTGGCCGAGGCCGACTTTCTGCGCGAGGCGGAAGATGGTTTCGCCGCCGATATCGAACGCGACCTTACTCATGCCGACGTTACTGGAGTTGATCAGAATGCCAGTCAGGTCGAGTACCGGACCTTCGCTCTTGGATACGTCCTTGATGGTGTATTTACCAATCTGCAAGGTGCCCGGGTACACCTCGACGGTATCGGTCGGCTTCCAGCGCCCGGTTTCAATCGCGGCGCTCATGGAAATGGCTTTCATGGTCGAACCCGGCTCGAACACGTCGATCATTGCGCGGTTGCGCATCATCGCCGGTTGCAGGTTGCGACGGTTGTTCGGGTTGTAGGTCGGCTGGTTGACCATGGCGAGGATCTCGCCGGTCTTCACGTCCATGATCACCAGGCTGCCGGCCTTGGCGCCGTTCTCGATGATCGCGTTACGCAGCTCGCGGTTGGCCAGGTATTGCAGGCGCAGGTCAATGGACAACGCCAAGGGCTTGCCGGCCTTGGCGTTTTTGGTGACCTGGACATCCTTGATAAGTCGGCCACGCCGATCCTTGATGACCTGTCGCTTGCCGGCGACCCCGGCCAGCCATTCGTCGTAGGCCAGTTCGACCCCTTCACGGCCGTGGTCATCAATGTCGGTAAAGCCGACCATGTGCGCGGTGACTTCACCGGCCGGGTAGAAACGCCGGAATTCTTCGATGCCGTAAACACCCGGCACTTTCAGGTCGAGCACAGACTGGCCTTGCTCGGGGGTCAACCCGCGCACCAGGTAGATGAATTCTTTGTTGGCCTGGGCTTCGAGACGTTCGGCCAGGGCTTTAGGATCCTGGCCCAGAGCGGCGGCCAGTGCTGGCCATTTCTCTTTGGCCAGTTGCATTTCCTTGGCGTTCGCCCACAGCGTGGTGACCGGGGTACTCACGGCCAAAGGCTCGCCGTTACGGTCGGTGATCAGACCACGGTGAGCCGGAATCGGAATGTGACGAACGCTACGCGCATCGCCCTGACCTTTAAGGAAGGCACGGTCGACGACTTGCAGGTCGATAATGCGCCAGCAAATAGCCGCGACCATAACGCCGAGCAAGCCCAGCACCAGGCGGAAACGCCACGGGAACAGTGCGCCTTCGAGTTTCATCATGGCGCCACCATCCGCACATCAGCTGCGCCGGGAATGCGCATCTTCAGTTGCTCGGTGGCCAGGACTTCGATACGGCTGTGCGCGGTCCAGGTGCTCTGCTCGAGAATCAACCGGCCCCACTCCGCCTGCGCCTTGTCGCGCACGCTCAACTCGGCGTACAGCGAGTTCAGCAACTGACGGTTCCAGTGAGCGCTGTACGACACGCCAATGGCCGAAACGAGCACGGCGACAAACAGCAGCAGCATGAAAAAGCTGCCGCCGGGCAGTGGCTTGGCGAAAAGCTTGCTCACCGCAGCTTCTCCGCGACGCGCATGACGGCGCTGCGGGAGCGTGGGTTGGCTTTGAGTTCGGCCTCGGAGGCGGACTGCGCTTTGCCATGGATTTTAATGATCGGTTCGAAAGCGACGTGACGGACCGGCAGGTTGCGCGGCAGGTTGTCGGCTTCGCCTTTCACCAGTTTGCGCATGAACAGTTTGACGATGCGGTCTTCCAGCGAGTGGAAGCTGATGACGACCAGGCGGCCGCCCACTTCCAGGCAGTCCAGCGCGGCTTCGAGGCCGGCTTCCAGATCGCCCAGTTCGTTGTTGACGTGAATGCGCAGGCCCTGGAACGCACGGGTTGCAGGGTTCTTGCCCTTTTCCCATGCCGGGTTGGCGACTTTCAGGACTTCAGCCAGATCGGCGGTGCGCTCGAACGGCTTGATGTCGCGGCGCTCGGCCACGGCACGGGCCATGCGGCCGGAGAAACGTTCTTCGCCGTATTGCTTGAATACCCGGGCAATTTCTTCCGCCGGTGCGGTGTTGACGAATTCGGCAGCGCTGATCCCGCGGGACGGGTCCATGCGCATGTCGAGCGGGCCATCATTGAGGAAACTGAAGCCGCGCTCAGGGTCGTCGAGTTGCGGCGAAGACACGCCGAGGTCGAGCAAAACGCCGCTGACCTTGCCGTGCAGACCGCGTTCGGCCACTTCCGAACCGAGCTCGGCAAAGCTGCGTTGCACAACGACAAAGCGGCCGTCTTCGGCCGCTAGCGTTTGCCCGGTGGCAATCGCTTGAGGATCTTTGTCGAATCCGAGGACCCGACCATCGGGACCGAGCTGGCTGAGGATCAGCCGACTGTGTCCGCCGCGCCCGAACGTGCCGTCCAGATAGCAGCCATCAGGACGTACGGCGAGAGCCTCCACGGCTTCGTCAAGCAGTACGGTGATGTGGTTAAAGCCGCTATCAATAGTCACAGGATCAAATCACGCAGTTCATCAGGCATGGCGCCCGGTTGTTGAATAGCAGCCAGGTCAGCGGCAGAAACCGCATCCCAGGCATCCTCGTCCCACAATTGGAACTTGTTCAGTTGGCCTACCAACATCGCGCGCTTATCCAACTTGGCATATTCGCGAAGACGTGGCGGAACCAGAAAACGACCACTGCCATCGAGCTCGAGGTCGACGGCATTACCAATCAGTAAACGTTGCAGGCGGCGGTTCTCTTCGCGAAGCGAAGGCAGTGCGCGCAGTTTGGTTTCGATAATTTCCCACTCATCGAGGGGGTAAACACACAAACACGGATCAACGGCATCAATTGTGACGATTAACTGACCGGAACTACGCGAAACGAGCTCGTCACGGTACCGGCTCGGCATGGCGAGACGGCCCTTTGCATCGAGACTGATAGCGTTAGCTCCGCGAAACACGTCAGCGTTTCTCCAAATATTAGCGTTTTACGCTCAAAAAACCCACTTCATGCCACTTTCCGCCACTTGCGCACACTATAGGAATGCGGCCACCGCACCGTCAAGGCGCGGATTAAAGGAAAAGCCTTACAGAACTGAGATTTAGGAGGGTAAACGGAGGGGTAACGACAATCCGGCAGATGAATTTGTCCGATAACTTGAATCAGCACAGAAGGCTGCGTTCGAAAGTTAAAGTAATTTATTAAGAGTAAGATTTTTTCGGTATTACGAAAGTGTTCTGGCAACGATTCTGGAAGGAGGGAAAAGGCTACTACCAGCGCCCTGCTCAATGATTAAAGCAGGGAGGGGAAAAAAGGTGGAGAGTCGATCTGTAAGCCGGGTTCTGTCTTGAACAGTCATTCGTCTACGATGGCCATCACTGGACATCTTTAGCAACCTACCCGGCCCCAGCGCGGGCCACGCCTTGGGACCCTATTTGGTCTTGCTCCAAGTGGGGTTTACCTAGCCACGAACTGTTGCCAGACGTGCGGTGCGCTCTTACCGCACCTTTTCACCCTTACCGGCGCCGAAGCGCTTAGGCGGTTATTTTCTGTGGCACTTTCCGTAGGCTCACGCCTCCCAGGCATTACCTGGCACTTCGCCCTATGGAGCCCGGACTTTCCTCCCCCCCCTAATTTTCATAGAGGGCAGCGACTGTCCAATCGACTCTCCGCCGCGAAGGTTAACGGCAGAGCGGCCGAAGAACAAGCGCTAAACGCCCCGGGACACTCCTGTGCGTCGGTTTTTTACTCGCCCTTCTGTTTTTCCAGCGCCACCTGATAGAGCACATTCTTGCGCTCACCGGTAATTTGCGCCGCCAATGCCGCCGCACGCTTGAGCGGCATTTCTTCGAGCAACAGATTAAGGATGCGCATGGCTTCGCTGCTGACCGCGTCCTCGGTCTCGGGTGCCGACCAGCCTGCCACCAGCACCACGCACTCGCCGCGCTGCTGATTGCTGTCCGACTCGACGAACTCACGCAACTCGGCCAACGGCAAACCTTTGAGGGTTTCGAAAGTTTTGGTGATTTCACGGGCCAGCAACGCAGGACGCTCGGGACCGAACACCAGCTCCATGTCTTGCAGGCACTCAAGGATGCGATGTGGCGCTTCATAGAAAATCAGCGTGCGCGGCTCTTCCTTGACCAGCTCCAGACGAGCGCGTCGGCCTACGGCCTTGGCCGGCAAGAAACCTTCGAATATGAAGCGGTCCGACGGCAGCCCCGCTGCGGACAATGCCGCGATCAAAGCGCAGGCCCCTGGAACCGGCACCACATTGATCCCGGCGGCACGGGCCTGACGGACCAGGTGATAACCCGGATCGGAAATCAGCGGCGTGCCGGCATCGGAGATCAGCGCCACGTCGTCACCCGCCAGCAAACGCGTGATAAAGCGACTGCCTTCATCTCGCTCGTTATGTTCATGACAGGCTGCCAGCGGCGTGGGAATGCCGAAATGCTGCATCAAGCGCTGGGAGTGACGAGTGTCTTCGGCGGCGATCAACGCGACATCGCGCAGGATCTTCAGCGCACGCGCACTGATGTCGTCCAGGTTGCCGATGGGCGTCGCCACCACAAAAAGCGAGCCAGCAGCGGAATTCAAAGCACCTGGAGCAGTCAAAGCGCACACCTCATGATCGGTAAAAGGCGACATTGTAGCGCGTAGCGGCGCTTGCGATCGCCCCGCCCTCCTCGGGTTTTTCAGGCGCCTGTGCAGCGCTGCAGCATTTGCACGAGCTAAATTGATCGATTCACGCCAGTAACATCGCGCCCCGGCCAGCGCTTGGGTACAATTCCACGCTAATTTGATCGAGTATCAGGAACATTACATGATCGCTTGCCTGCGGCTGTTCACTGCCCTCTGCCTCGCTGCCTTGTTGGCGGCTTGCGCCAGCTCGCCCTCTTCCAGCCTTGGCGAACTTCCACGGACCCCGGACGCCAGTATCGAGCAGCTGCTCGAACAGGCCGCTCAAAGCAAGGATCCGGAAAAAGCCGCGCTGTTGCGCCTGAGCGCGGCAGACCTGGCCTATCGTCAGGGTAATGCCGGTCAGTCCGCGCAAATCCTGCAACAGGTTCCGGTGGAACAACTCAAGCCCGGCCAACAAGTCTTCGCCAGCACCCTGGCGGCTGAATTGGCCATGACGCGCAATCAGCCCAAGGCGGCGCTGACAGCCTTGAGCCATCCGAGCCTGCAACGCCTGGGCGAGTTGCCGGTCGAGCAACAGGTTCGCACTGGCACTGTCCATGCTCGCGCCCTTGAAGCCGACGGGCAGACGCTGGCCGCCGCACGGGAGCGCATTTTCATCGCGCCAATGCTCGAAGGTGAAGCGGCGAGCAAAAACCACGAAGCGATCTGGACCCTGGTCGCCTCGCTGCCGACCGACCAATTGCAGCCAACCACCACCGACGACCTCGGCGGCTGGATGGCTCTGGCGCTGGCCGTGAAAACCGCCGGCACCCTGGAACAGCAGCAGGCCGCTATCGACGCCTGGCGCGCCCAGAACCCTAAACACCCGGCCGCCATTCAGCTGCCTCTGCCACTGACCAAACTCAAGGAACTGGCCAGCCAACCCCTGAGCAAGATCGCCCTGCTGCTGCCGCAAGACGGTCCGCTGGCCTCGGTCGGCAAAGCACTGCGGGAAGGCTTCATGGCCGCTCACTACCAGGCTCAACAAGCCGGGCAGAAGCCGCCAGCCATTGAGTTCTATGACAGCTCGAAACTGACTTCTCTGGACGAGTTCTACCGCAAGGCCCAGGCCGACGGCGTGCAACTGGTGGTTGGCCCGCTGGAAAAACCGCTGGTCAAACAGCTGAGTGCTCGCCCACAACTGCCGATCACTACCCTGGCGCTGAACTACAGCGAAGGCGAACAAGGTCCGGCTCAGCTGTTCCAGTTTGGTCTGGCCGCTGAAGACGAAGCCCGCGAAGTGTCTCGTCGTGCTCGCGCCGACGGCCTGCACCGCGCCGCCATCATGGTGCCGAAAGGCGAATGGGGCGATCGTGTGATGCGAGCGTTCAGCCAGGACTGGCAAGCCAACGGCGGCAGCATCGTTGCGACCGAACGCGTTGACCAACCGGTTCAACTGGCACAACAGATTGCCGACATGTTCCAGCTGCGTCAGAGCGAAGGTCGCGCCAAGAGCCTGCAAAGCACCGTTGGCTCGCAGGTAGCGGCCCAGCCTTCGCGTCGCCAGGACATCGAGTTCATTTTCCTGGCCGCGACTCCGCAACAAGCCCAGCAGATCAAACCGACCCTGAACTTCCAGTACGCGGGCGATGTGCCGGTTTACGCCACCTCCCACGTATTCAGTGCCAGCGGTGACGTCAATCAGTACAACGACATGAACGGCATCCGCTTCTGCGAGACCCCATGGTTGCTGGACGCCAATGATCCGCTGCGCAAGCAGGTCACCGCGCAATGGCCACAAGCCGCCGGCAGCCTGGGCCGCCTGTACGCAATGGGCGTGGATGCGTATCGCCTGGCGCCGCGACTGGGGCAACTCAAGGCGCTGCCGGACAGCCGCATTGAAGGCCAGTCGGGCAGTCTGGGCATGACTCAGAACCAGCGCGTGGTGCGCCAGTTGCCATGGGCACAGTTCACCAACGGTCAGGTTCAACGCCTGCCGGATACCCCTCGCTGATGCCTGACAGGTCACGCCAGCAAAGCGGTAAGGATGCCGAGCGCCATGCGCTCGAGCATCTTCAGCAACAAGGTCTGCGCCTGCTGGCGCAGAACTGGTTGTGTAAACGCGGCGAGCTTGATCTGGTCATGCTTGATGGCGATACAGTAGTATTCGTTGAAGTCCGCTACAGAAAAAACACCCAATGGGGTGGAGCGCTCGACAGCATCGATGGGCGCAAACGGCAGAAACTGATTTTCGCCGCGCAGTATTTTCTTCAGCGCGAGTCGCGTTGGGCCAATTCCCCCTGCCGCTTCGACGTGGTTGCCATCGACAGCAACCTCGATCAGTTGAACTGGTTGCAGAATGCCTTTGACAGCTGATCGCGTGCGCCCCGAAGCGGACACCTTTACCCAACACTTTTGCTCTTTGCTTTGCGGGCTGCACATTCATGTGCCGAGTAGCCGCGCTAATTAAGGTCACACAGATGGACATGCAATCCCGAATTCGCCAGCTTTTTCAGGCCAGTATCGACACCAAGCAAATGGCGATGGACGTACTTGCACCGCACATCGAGCAAGCCAGCCAGGTGATGGTCAACGCCCTGCTCAATGAAGGCAAAATGCTTTCCTGCGGCAACGGCGGCTCCGCCGGTGACGCCCAGCACTTTTCGTCCGAGCTGCTGAACCGCTTCGAACGCGAACGTCCGAGCCTGCCGGCCATCGCGTTGACCACCGACAGCTCGACGATCACCTCGATCGCCAACGATTACAGCTACAACGAAATCTTCTCCAAACAGATCCGCGCCCTCGGCCAGCCGGGTGACGTATTGCTGGCGATTTCCACCAGCGGCAACTCGGCGAACATAATTCAAGCGATCCAGGCCGCACATGATCGCGAAATGATTGTCGTAGCATTGACTGGTCGCGATGGCGGCGGCATGGCGTCGCTGCTATTGCCCGAGGACGTCGAGATTCGCGTACCGGCCAACGTCACCGCACGTATTCAGGAAGTCCACCTGCTGGCGATCCATTGCCTTTGCGATTTGATCGACAGCCAACTGTTCGGGAGTGAAGAATGACCCCTAATCGCCTAGGCCTTCTGGCCTTGACCCTGTGCCTCGGCATCAGCGGCTGCACTTCGGTGGTGAACGCCAGCCGTGAAGCGCCGATTGAAGATGACCGCGGTACGCGCACCTTCGGCAGCAAGATCGACGACTCCCTGATCGACACCAAGGTTGGCGTGAACGTCGCCAAGGCCGATCCGGCCCTGGACAACGATTCACACATCGTCGTCACCAGCTTCAACGGTGTCGTGCTACTCGCCGGGCAAACACCGACTGCCGACCTCAAGGCCAAGGCCGAACAGGCTGCCGCCGCGGTCCAGCGCGTGAAGAAGGTTCATAACGAACTGCAAGTGCTGCCGCCCTCTGGCTTCCTTGCTCGCCAGAACGACACCTGGCTGACCTCCAAGATCAAGACCCAGATGCTCACCGACCCGAACATCCCGGGCTCGCGCATCAAGGTCGTCACCGAGAATGGCATCGTTTACTTGCTGGGGTTGCTGACCAAGCAGGAAGCGGCGCAGGCTACCAATCTGGTGCAGAGCGTTTCCGGTGTGCAGAAGATTGTGAAGTTGTTTGAGTACATTGATTGATACACCACTCCTATAGGAGCCAGGCTTGCCGGCGAAGGCGATTTCGAGGACGCCTTCGCCGGCAAGCCTGGCTCCTACAGAAGTAATAAAAAAGGCGATCCTTGCGGATCGCCTTTTTTATTACTTCACCACTTTCAAACTGGGTCGACCGCTGGGACGCGGTGGCTCGCTGTCGGGTGGCGGAATATCATCATCCGGCTCAATCTCTTCCTCGTCTTCCATAGGCGATTCCAGATCGAACACCATCCCCTGACCATTCTCCCGGGCGTAAATACCCAGGATCGATGCAATAGGCACGTACAGGGTGTGCGGCACGCCACCGAAGCGCCCTTCGAAGCTGACCGCCTCGTTGTCCATGTGCAGATGACGCACGGCAGCCGGTGATACGTTCAGGACAATCTGTCCGTCACTGGCAAAACCCTGAGGCACCTGCACCGACGGATACTCGGAATTGACCAGCATGTGCGGGGTGCAATCGTTGTCCACAATCCACTCGTAGAGCGCGCGGACCAGATAAGGTCGACTGGAGTTCATAGCGGCTCCTTAAGCCTTAGCGCATATCGCGTTCGACACCAGACAGACTCGCCTGGAAAGCCTCACGCGCAAACGAGCGCTCCATGTAATCAAGCAGCGGCTTGGCAGGCCGCGGCAGTTCAATACCCAAAATCGGCAAACGCCAGAGTATTGGCAATAGGCAGCAATCCACCAGACTTTGTTCCTCACTGAGGAAAAACGGCTTGTCGGCGAACAACGGCGACACGCCAGTCAGGCTTTCGCGCAGCTCTTTACGAGCGACGACACGGGCTGCTTCCTTGGTCTTCGAATCCAGAATCAGATCCACCAGACCACACCAGTCGCGCTGAATACGATGAATCAGCAGACGGCTATTGGCACGCGCCACAGGATAAACCGGCAGCAAGGGCGGGTGCGGGTAACGCTCATCCAGATATTCCATCACCACGGTCGACTCCCACAACGCCAGGTCACGATCGACCAGGGTGGGCAGGCTACCGTAAGGGTTCACTTCAATCAGTTTAGGCGGCTGGCGACCAGCTTCCACGTAAATGATCTCTGCGCTGACACCCTTCTCTGCAAGTACGATGCGCACTCGGTGGGAATAGTGGTCGGCGGGGTCGGAGTAACAGGCCAACCGATTGGTCACGCCCATGGCGGTCCTCCTCGCTTGTTGAAATTATCGGAAGCGGAAAAACGCACGCGCCCAGAGGACGCCTCCCGTAACGTCTGGATCACCAGACTCGTTACACCTTCAGAGACGCCCCTGGGCGCGTGCGATTAACAGCAATTGCTTACAGCTTTATCAATGGACGTCTTTCCAGTATTCACGCTTGAGCAAGTAAGCGAATACGAAGAAGAACGCCAGGTACAGCAACACATAGGTACCGATGCGCTGATGCTGCAGCTTCACCGGGTTGGCCGAGTAGGCCAGGAAGGTCACCAGATTCTTGACCTTCTCGTCGAACTGCTCTGCGTTCAGCGTGCCGGTTTTTGGCACCACGGTCAGCTGGTCACACGCCTCATGAGTCAGAGCCGTACCGGTCAGCGGATCGTATTGCTTCTTGCCGTCTTCGACGATTTGAACTTGTTTGCAGCCTACCACCTGACGACCCTGCAGGCCGACCAGAACGTTAGGCATCCCGACGTTCGGGAAGACCTTGTTGTTCACGCCCCAGGGACGCGACGGGTCTTCATAGAACGAACGCAGGTAACCGTAGAGCCAGTCAGTACCACGAACGCGAGCGACCAGGGTCAGGTCGGGCGGAGCCGCACCGAACCAGGTCTTGGCGTCTGCCGGCTGCATGCCGATGTTCATGTGGTCACCAATCTTGGCACCGGTGAACACCAGCTTCGAGAGCATCAGGTCATGCGGGATGCCCAAATCATCGGCAACACGCTCGTATCGCTGGAACTTGGCGCTGTGGCAGCCCATGCAGTAGTTGGCGAACGTACGTGCGCCGTCCTGCATTGCAGCCTTGTCGGAAACGTCAATGTCGACCTTTTCCAGCTCAGGAGCACCCGCTGTCGACGCGAACGAGAACACAGGCATGGCAGCAAGAATCAGTACAGCAAATAGCTTTTTCATCAGCCAGTCACCCTTTCCGGAACCGGTTTGGTCTTCTCGAGCCTGGTGTAGAACGGCATCAGAATGAAGTAGGCGAAGTACAGGAAGGTACATACCTGCGACAGCAACGTACGACCTGGAGTCGGAGCCAGAACACCCAGCACACCCAGGATCACGAACGAGATGCAGAATACCCAGAGCCAGATCTTGCTCATCCAGCCTTTGTAGCGCATCGACTTGACGGGGCTGCGGTCCAGCCACGGCAGGACAAACAGCACAGCGATGGCCGCGCCCATGGCGATAACGCCCAGAAGCTTGTCCGGAACCGCCCGCAGAATCGCGTAGAACGGTGTGAAGTACCAGACCGGAGCGATGTGCTCAGGGGTCTTGAAGGCGTTCGCCACTTCGAAGTTCGGCTTCTCGAGGAAGTAGCCGCCCATTTCCGGGAAGAAGAACACGATCGAGCAGAAGATAAACAGGAACACCACCACGCCGACGATATCTTTCACGGTGTAGTACGGGTGGAAGGCAATGCCGTCCAGCGGTACGCCGTTTTCGTCTTTGTGTTTCTTGATGTCGACGCCGTCCGGGTTGTTCGAGCCGACTTCGTGCAACGCCAGAACGTGCAGCACCACCAGACCGAGAATCACGATCGGCAGGGCAACAACGTGCAGGGCGAAGAAGCGGTTCAGGGTAATACCGGAAATCAGGTAGTCACCACGGATCCACTGGGTCAGGTCGTTACCGATGACCGGGATCGCACCGAACAGCGAGATGATCACCTGGGCACCCCAGTAGGACATCTGGCCCCACGGCAGCAGGTAACCCATGAAGGCTTCAGCCATCAGCGCCAGGTAGATCAGCATGCCGAAGACCCACACCAACTCACGCGGCTTCTGGTAAGAACCGTAGAGCAAGCCACGGAACATGTGCAGATAAACCACGATGAAGAACATCGAAGCGCCGACCGCGTGCAACATACGCAGGATCGAGCCGTGCTCGACATCGCGCATGATGTATTCGACGGAGGCGAATGCTTCCTCCGCCGACGGGGTGTAGCTCATGGTCAGCCAGACACCGGTAACGATCTGGTTGACCAGAACGAGCAGTGCCAGGGAACCAAAGAAATAGAAGAAGTTGAAGTTCTTCGGGGCGTAGTACTTGCTGAGATGGTCTTCCCACATTTTGGTGGCGGGAAAGCGCGCATCAACCCAATCCATGAACTTGCTCATCACGCTTTCTCCGTATCGACGCCAATGACAATGATGTCATCGGTCTCATAGGAATGCGGGGGAACTGGCAGGTTCAAAGGCGCAGGTTGCGACTTGTAGACGCGGCCAGCCAGATCGTAGTGGGAACCGTGGCAAGGGCAGAAATAACCGCCTACCCAGTCCTTGCCCAGATCCGCAGGTGCCACTTCTGGACGGAAGGTCGGCGAGCAACCCAGGTGCGTGCAGATACCGATCAGCAGCAGAACTTCTGGCTTGATCGAACGCGTTTCCGGGTCGACATAGGTCGGTTGTGTCGAGTTCTTGGAGGTCGGGTCAGACAACTGGCCCTCGATCTTTTTAAGATTCCCCAGGATTTCCTCGGTACGGCGGACAATGAACACCGGCTGACCGCGCCACTCAGCAATCATCTGCTGACCTGGTTCGATTTTGCTGACATTCACTTTCACCGGTGCACCTGCGGCTTTCGCCTTGGCACTGGGAAACCATGACCCCACGAACGGGACCGCAGCCCCCACCGCTCCTGCAGCACCCACCACGGATGTGGCTGCTACCAAGAAGCGACGCCGGCCTGCATTCACGCCGTCATTGCTCATTCAGTCCTCTCCCATCAGCTTTGTGGCCTGTTAAATCAGGCGTCTACTAAGTAAAAATCTGAACTTATAAAAATTTTGCCGAATGGTAATGAAAAGCCCCAATTCTGACAAGGTAATTACCGAGGGGCTTCACTGCCAAGCCTTGCAGTATAGGGCTTCTACGGATGTGGCAAGTTGTCACAGCGCAATTCTTTGATAAATCGCGCCCATAAAAAAACGCCCAGCTTCGCGAGGAAACTGGGCGTTCTTTTTGAACGCGAAAGCGAATTAACGCTTCGAGTACTGCGGACGCTTACGCGCTTTACGCAGACCAACTTTCTTACGTTCAACTTCACGAGCATCGCGAGTAACGAAGCCAGCTTTGCGCAGAGCGCCACGCAGGGTTTCGTCGTACTGCATCAGTGCGCGAGTGATACCGTGGCGGATTGCGCCAGCTTGACCACTTACACCACCGCCGATCACGGTGACGTAGATGTCGAACTTCTCGACAGTCTCAGTCAATTCCAGCGGCTGACGAACTACCATACGGGCAGTTTCGCGGCCGAAGAAATTATCCAGCGAACGGTTGTTGATGGAGATGTTACCAGTACCCGGACGCAGGAAAACGCGTGCGGTTGCGGTCTTGCGACGGCCAGTGCCGTAATTTTGAGTCGCCGACATAATGAACTATTCCGTTAAAACTTCAGTTCTTGGGGCTGCTGAGCAGTATGAGGGTGTACAGCGCCCGCATAGACTTTCAGCTTACGATACATGTCGCGACCCAGTGGGTTCTTAGGCAGCATGCCTTTGACCGCGGTCTCGATCACGCGCTCAGGGGCTTTAGCGATCAGCTTTTCAAAGTTGATCGACTTGATGCCGCCCGGGAAACCGGAGTGGGAGTAGTAGATTTTGTCGGTGGTTTTAGCACCGGTTACACGAATCTGCTCGGCATTGATAACGACGATGTAATCGCCGGTGTCAACGTGAGGAGTGTACTCAGCTTTATGCTTGCCACGCAGACGGCTCGCGATTTCGGTGGCCAGACGACCCAGGGTCTGACCTGCAGCGTCGACGACAAACCAGTCGCGCTGTACTGTTTCCGGTTTAGCAGTAAAAGTTTTCATTCTTTATAGCCTCAGGGGCCGCCCTGTAAATTAGACGGCGGATCTTACTGAATAGTGCGTACTTTGACAAGTCAAAGGCAGCCGGATACAGACGCTTTCGGGGGCTCGGGTCGGCGCGTCCGTTCAACGGCAAGATTCTTCGGCGGCGGCGCATCACTTCCACTGCAGAAAGAGGTGCGCAATTATGCAGATTGCGAAAAATATTTCAACCTGCTTTTATGATTGTTTTGCCCAAGGAGCACCCGATGGACTATCGCCAGCTAGGCCGAACCAATCTGAACGTGAGTGCCATCTGCCTCGGAACCATGACCTGGGGCGAGCAAAACACTGAAGCTGAAGCCTTCGCGCAGATCGAACGGGCCAAGGAAGCCGGGATCAATTTCATCGACACCGCCGAAATGTACCCGGTGCCGCCGAAGGCCGAAACCTACGCCACCACTGAACGCTACATCGGCAATTACTTCAAAAGTCGCGGTGATCGCGCCGACTGGATCCTGGCCAGCAAGATCGCCGGCCCCGGCAACACCATCGATTACATCCGCGACAAAAACCTGCGACACAACCGCCAGCACATCACCGAAGCCGTGGACGCAAGCCTAAAGCGCCTGCAAACCGACTACATCGACCTCTATCAGTTGCACTGGCCGGAACGCAGCACCAATTTCTTCGGACAGCTGGGCTACAAACACAAGATCGAAGCCAACCTGACGCCACTGGAGGACACCCTCGAGGCGCTGGACGAGCAGGTCAAGGCCGGCAAGATTCGCCACATTGGCCTGTCCAATGAAACGCCGTGGGGCACCATGCGTTTCCTCGCCCTGGCCGAAGCCCGTGGCTGGCCGCGCGCCGTATCGATCCAGAATCCGTACAACCTGCTCAACCGCAGCTTCGAAGTCGGCCTAGCGGAAATCGCCATCCGCGAACAGTGCGGCCTGCTCGCCTATTCGCCGCTGGCGTTCGGTTTCCTGTCGGGCAAGTACGAAGGTGGCGCGCGCCCTCCAAAAGGTCGCCTGAGCCTCTACAGCCGCTTCAGTCGCTATTTCAACCCACAGTCGGAAGCTGCGTGCAGCCGTTATGTGGCACTGGCCCGTGAACACGGCCTGGACCCGGCGCAAATGGCGTTGGCGTTTGTCACTCAGCAGCCGTTCGTGACCAGCAACATCATCGGCGCGACCACCCTGGAGCAACTTGAAAGCAACTTAGCGAGCTTCGAGCTGAAACTTTCCGATGAAGTGCTGGAGGGGATTGAGGCGATTCACAAGGATCACCCGAATCCTGCACCTTGATTGATTCATAGAACCAATCGCGGGCAAGCCACGCTCCCACAGGTATGTGATTTCCTGTGGGAGCGTGGCTTGCCCGCGATGGCGTCAGCCCAGTCACAGCAAATTACAGCGACCGCGCAATAATCTCCTTCATGATTTCATTGGTCCCCGCATAAATCCGCTGCACCCGCGCATCCGCCCACGCCCGGGCGATCGGGTATTCCCACATGAACCCGTAACCGCCATGCAACTGCACGCATTCGTCGAGCACCTTGCATTGCAGGTCAGTGCCCCAGTATTTCGCCATCGCTGCCGTCGGCACATCCAGCTTGCCTTGCAGGTGCAGTTCCAGACAGCGATCTACGAAGACCCGGCCGATCTGGATCTCAGTCGCCATCTCCGCCAGTTTGAAGCGAGTGTTCTGGAAGTCGGCAATCGCCTTGCCGAACGCCTTGCGCTCACGGGTGTAATCCAGCGTCCACTTCAACGCGGCTTCGGCCGACGCGAGCCCGCCGATGGCGACAGTGAGGCGCTCCTGAGGCAATTCCTGCATCAGGTAAGCGAAGCCCATGCCCGCCTGCCCCAACAGGTTTTCCTTCGGCACCCGCACGTCCTGGAAAAACAACTCCGAAGTGTCCTGTGCCTTCATGCCGACTTTTTCCAGGCGCTTGCCCTTGTCGAAGCCTGGCGTATTGGCCTCGACCAGAAACAGACTGGTGCCCTTCGCGCCCGCCTTCGGATCCGTCTTGGCCACGACAATCACCAGATCAGCCAGATAGCCGTTGGTGATAAACGTCTTGGACCCGTTGATCACGTACTCGTCGCCATCCAGCACGGCGGTGGTTTTCACCCCTTGCAGGTCAGAACCGGCACCCGGCTCGGTCATGGCAATGGCTGTCACCATTTCGCCGGACACCAGTTTCGGCAGGTATTTGTGCTTCAGCGCTTCACTGCCGTAATGCAGGATGTACGGCGCCACAATGTCCGAATGCAGAGAAAAACCAATGCCGGTCAGGCCGAGACGACCGACCTCTTCGATCACCACCGCGCTGTAGAGAAAATCCGCCCCCAGCCCGCCGTACTCCTCCGGCAGATGCGAGCAGAGCATCCCCGCCTCCCCTGCCTTGTTCCAGAGTTTACGGTCGATGTAGCCTTGTTTTTCCCATTGCCCATGGAACGGCACGGCCTCTTTTTCGAGGAACGTTCGCACGCTGTCGCGAAACAATTCGTGCTCGGAACTGAACAAGGTTCTGGGGATCATGCGGCACCTGTCGTTAATTGTTAGAAGGAGTTGACCTTCAGAGACTAAGCCACGCATCCGATACAGGACACTGGACACATCAGACAAAAAATAAGACGATCCAGCCGTCTGGTGACCACTTTCCCCTATAAGAATAAAGTTGAATTATGTCTAACCAAGTCTCCACGCCCTTGCGGCGCGTCAGCATCCTGGCTATCGACCGGGTTTTCGCTTCCACCCTCATGCAAGCCAAGGATTTCTTCCACCTGGCCAGCCTGCGCTATGGCAAACAACTGGGTCAGGGCCTGACTCCGGCGTTCGAAACCCGACTGGTCAGCCCTGACGGCAAACCCGTGAACAGCTTCAGCGATGTGATCATGCCGGTGGACGGCGGCCTGGAAAACGCCGACATCATTGTCCTTCCAGCCTTCTGGGACGATTTCGACACCCTTTGCCAGCGTTATCCACAGGTCTTGCCTTGGTTGCGCCAGCAACATGCTCGCGGTGCCGTGCTTTGCGGCGAGGCGACCGGAGTGTTCTGGCTGGCCGAGGCCGGGCTGCTCAATGGCAAGGAAGCGACCACTTACTGGCGCTTCTTCAATGCCTTTGCCGAGCGATTCCCACAGGTTCAGCTCAATCAGGACAAGCACCTGACCGACGCCGACAACCTGTATTGCGCAGGCGGCACCACCTCTGCCTGCGATCTCTACATCTACCTGATCGAACGCTTCTGCGGCGCCAACGTCTCGCAAGCCGTGGCCCGGGACATTCTCTACGAAGTGCAGCGCAGCTATTCGCCGGGACGCATCGGATTCGGTGGGCAGAAGTTGCACCAGGACGTGATCATCCTGCAGATCCAGCACTGGCTCGA
Source organism: Pseudomonas sp. RT6P73 (assembly GCF_054897715.1). NCBI lineage: Bacteria > Pseudomonadati > Pseudomonadota > Gammaproteobacteria > Pseudomonadales > Pseudomonadaceae > Pseudomonas > Pseudomonas sp. RT6P73. The sequence continues at coordinate 4,760,720 of NZ_JBUBUV010000002.1, forward strand.
AGAACACTTCGCCGACAAATTCCGCTTCGAAGACGTCGCCCGCGAACACGGCATGAGCATCCGCAACTTCATGCGCCGTTTCCAGACTGCCACCGGCGACAAGCCGCTGCATTACCTGCAACGCCTGCGTATCGAAACCGCCAAGGGGCTGTTGTCAGGTAGCCGCAAGAGCATCAAGACCATCAGTTATGAAGTCGGCTACGACGATGCGAGCTTCTTCGCGCGGCTGTTCCGCCAGCACACCGAATTGTCGCCGAACCAGTATCGGCAGCAGTTTCAGCAAGCGGCTTAGTTCTCTATCCACATACAAAACCCATGTAGGAGTGAGCCTGCTCGCGATCGCGCCCGTCCATACAGCTTTGATGTGACTGACACACCGCTATCGCGAGCAGGCTCACTCCTACAAGGTTTGCGGTGAACTCGGGACATAAAAAAGGGCCTGCAATTGCAGGCCCTTTTTGTATGCCGAATCTGTTTAAGGCTTATGCGCCCGAGACAGGAATTCGTGCGACTGCATTTCCAGCAGACGGCTCAGCGTGCGCTGGAACTCGAAGTTCAAGCGACCGCCGGTGTAGAGGTCCTTGAGCTCGACTTCAGCCGAGATGATCAGCTTGACGTTTCGGTCGTAGAACTCGTCGACCATGTTGATAAAGCGTCGGGCGATGTCGTCGGTGGTGACGCTCATCTGCTCGACACCGCTGAGCAACACGGCGTGGAAGATCTTGCCCAGTTCGATGTAATCGTTCTGGCTGCGCGGGCCGTCGCACAGTTCGCGGAAGTCGAACCAGGCCACGTCATCGCAAGTACGCAGCGCGCGAATCTCACGGTTCTCGATCATCAGCACGTCATTCTCGATGGCGGCCGTGCATTCCGGTGTCAGGGCGCGGAAGCTCTTGCGCAGGCTCTCATGCGCGGCTTCGTCCAACGGGAAGTGGAACAGCTCGGCTTGCTCAAGGTGACGCAGTCGATAGTCGACGCCGCTGTCGACGTTGACGATGTCAGTGTTCTGCTTGATCAGCGCGATGGCCGGCAGGAAGCGCGCACGTTGCAGGCCATCCTTGTACAGACCGTCCGGCACGATGTTCGAGGTCGCGACCAGGGTCACGCCGTTCTTGAACAGCTCTTCCATCAGCGTGCCGAGGATCATCGCGTCGGTGATGTCGGACACGAAGAATTCATCGAAACAGATCACCCGGGCTTCGTCAGAGAAGCGTTTGGCGATGATGGTCAGCGGGTTCTTTTCGCCGCCGAGGGTCTTCATCTCTTCGTGCACACGCTTCATGAAGCGGTGGAAGTGAGTGCGGACCTTTTCCTTGAACGGCAGCGCTTCGAAGAAGGTGTCGACCAGGTAAGTCTTGCCGCGGCCAACGCCGCCCCAGAAATACAGACCCTTGACCGGTGCCTGTTCTTTCTTGCCAAACAGTTTGCCGAGCAGGCCCGGTTTGTTGTTCGACGCAGCGACCAGATCGTCGTACAGGCGCTGCAAATGGCGCACTGCAGTTTCCTGCGAGGCGTCATGGAAGAATTCCGGGCGTTTCAGATCAGCTTGATATCGTTCTAGGGGCGTCATAATTCGTTAGCAAGGCAACAAAAACGGGCCGTCACTGTAGCGACGGCCCGTAAGAATGGCAATCGGCCCTTGGTCGGACCGAGCCGCTGATTATTCCTGAACTGGCGTCAGAGCAACCCGCAAGGTCTCGATGGCGAGGTCGCGCTCGGTGTCGTCGGCAAACGTCGGGCTGTCGGCGACGCACTCGCCTTCCAGCCAGACGCTGAAGCTGCGGTCTTCACTGCGCACATCCAACGGCTGACCCGATTGCAATTGCTTGGTCACCTGGCCGGCCGTTTTGCCGTCGACGAAGTTGCGCGACAGCAGCAGTTGCTCGCCATCAGCCGCCAGCAGACGGAAACGGAAACTGCTGTCTTCCTCGCGGAAACTGACAAAACGCGCAGCTTTCGCGGCTTTCTTCTTGGTGGTGGCAGCGACTTGGGTCTGGGCGACGAAAGAGCGTAAGCCGACCGCTTCCCGCAGTTCGTGGAGGAACGGCGTGGCGACCGAACGCGCCTTTTTGGCACCGATCTGCAGGATGTCTTCCAGATCAGCCGGGCGCTCGATCAGCTGGTAATAACGTTCGCGGGATTCGCCCAGTTCACTGTCCAGCAGCTGGAACAGACGATTTTTTGCTTCGCCCCAACCCAGCCCCTGCAACAGTTCGCTGCGGAATTCATCGGACTGCGCCGGAGTAGCAAACGCCTGGAACAGGGTGAACAGGTGCGAGTTGTCCGGATCTTTCGCTTCACCCGGCGCACGGGAGTCAGTGACGATCCGCGAGATCGCGTCTTTCATTTCCTTGGCGCTGCTGAACAACGGGATAGTGTTGTCGTAGCTCTTCGACATCTTGCGACCGTCGAGGCCTGGAAGCGTGGCGACGCTTTCTTCGATCAGCGCTTCAGGCATGGTGAAGAATTCTTTGCCCTGGCCGAACAGGTGGTTGAAGCGCTGGCCGATGTCGCGGGCCATTTCCACGTGCTGGATCTGGTCACGACCGACCGGCACCTTGTGCGCGTTGAACATCAGAATGTCCGCGGCCATCAGCACCGGGTAGCTGTACAAGCCCATGGTGATGCCGGCGTCCGGGTCTTCGCCGGTTTCGACGTTCTTGTCCACCGAGGCCTTGTAGGCGTGGGCGCGGTTGAGCAGGCCCTTGGCGGCGACGCAAGTCAGCAACCAGGTCAGCTCGGGGATTTCCGGGATGTCGGACTGGCGATAAAAGGTTACGCGGTCCACGTCCAAGCCGCCGGCCAGCCAGGTCGCGGCGATTTCCAGACGCGAGCGCTGGATGCGCAGCGGGTCATCGCATTTGATCAGGGCGTGGTAGTCGGCCAGGAAGTAGAACGAATCGGCGTTGCTGTCACGGCTGGCGAGGATCGCCGGGCGGATGGCACCGGCGTAGTTGCCCAGGTGCGGCGTTCCGGTGGTGGTGATGCCGGTGAGGATACGGGTACGAGTCGTCATGGGTAATCGCTTGTCAGACTGCAATCAATTCGAAAGGCGCGGCAGGATCAGATCCTTGAGATCGGTCAGCTTGCCATGAAAAAAGTGTCCGCATTCTGCCACTTTCAGCAGCTCATGGGGGCGTTCGAGTGTCGAGGACCAATCGTAGACAGCTTGCGGATCGATGACTTCGTCGGTTTCCGGCTGGATCAGGGTCAGCGCACCGTTTTGTGGCAGCTGATCCTGATCGCCGAGGCGCATGACCGCGGGCGCGACCATGAACAGATGTTTCAGCTGTTCGCCCTTCGCTTCCAGGCGTCCGCCGAGACTTGCTGCAACAAAACCGCCGAAGGAGAATCCGAACAGGGTCAGCGGCAAGCCGGGGTGCTTGGCTCGCAGCCATTCGGCGGCGGTCTGAGCGTCATCGACTTCACCGGTGCCCATGTCATGGGTGCCTTCGCTGGCACCGACGCCACGGTAGTTGAAACGCAAAGTAATCAGACCGGCGTCGCGCGCGGTGCGCTGCAAGGTCGAGACCACTTTGTTGAGCATGGTGCCGCCCTGCACCGGGTTCGGATGACAGATCAGCGCAATGCCGCGCGGCTGCTCATTGTCGAGGTAAAGGGCTTCCAGTTGGCCGACCGGGCCATCAATCACTACAGGGGTTTCGCGCATAAGCAAGGAAGGAACTCCGTGACCTCAAATCGGGTCGACTCGTCTAGCAAATTGTCTGTGCCAATCTATTGCGAGTGAATCGCGGTATACAGCGCAGGTTCGAGCCGTTAACGTAAAGCAAAGCCGTTTATAGAGGAAGGACTCGTGGAACACTCGCTCTTAGTTTGGTTGTTGCCGACTCTTGCCCTGGTTGTGGGTGTCGCCATTGGTTTCCTGATCGCTCGCCTGGTGCCGAATGCTGCGCCGAGCAGCACACAACGTCAGCTGGATGACGTTCAGGAACGTTTCGACAGTTATCAGAACGAGGTGGTCACCCACTTCAACAGCACTGCATCACTGGTCAAGAAACTCACTGCGAGCTATCAGGAAGTGCAGGATCACCTCGCCGAGGGTGCCAACCGCCTGGCCCTGGACGAACAGACCCGCCAACGCTTGCTGGCCGCCCTGCACGCCGACGCTGCCGTGGCTCCACGGGAACGCCTGACGCCACCGCGCAATCAGGAGCCGCCTCGCGACTACGCCCCCAAAGCCCCGAACGCGCCGGGCATGCTCGATGAGCATTACGGCCTGAAGAAGTAATCAGGTTCTGCGCGATATGAAAAAGCCCTCGGACGAGTGATTGTCCGGGGGCTTTTTTAAATTCTGAAGTTTTTATCGCCAGTTCTGGCCCCATCGCGAGCAGGCTCGCTCCCACAGTGGACCGAGTATTGGATCGGTTCGCGGTCACCTGTGGGAGCGAGCCTGCTCGCGATGGGGCCAGTGCTGGCGACAAAAAAACCGCCCGATCTGCTGAGGATCGGGGCGGGCTCTTTTACGCCTGGGGTTCAGTCAGGCTTTTGCTGTCACTACTGGGTCGGTTGCGAATACTGCTGGCCCGGAATCGCCTTCAGGTTGACCTCGACCCGACGGTTCTGCGCCCGACCATTGGTATCACCGTTGCTGGCAATCGGGTTATCCGGCCCGGCACCGCGCGCCGACAGGTTGGCGCCGCTGACGCCTTGCGAGGTCAGGTAAGTCGCCACGCTTTGGGCACGACGCTGGGACAGGTCCATGTTGTGCTGGCGGGCACCCGTGCTGTCGGTGTAGCCGACGATTTCGATCTGATTCTGGCTGAACTCCTTGAGCGAGCCTGCCAGATTGTTCAGCGGTTGATAGAAGCTGGAGGCGATATTCGCCGAATCAGTGGCGAACGTGATGTTGCCCGGCATGATCAGCTTGATCTGATCGCCCTGACGCTGCACCTCGACACCGGTGTTAGCCATGCTGGCACGCAGCTTCTTCTCTTGCTGATCAGCGTAGTAACCGTAACCGGCAGCGGAAGCACCGACCACGGCAGCGCCAATCAGCGCGCCCTTGCCACGGTTGTCGTGACCAATGGCGGCACCGGCCAGCGCACCGGCCAGCGCACCGAGGCCACCGTATTTTGCGGTTTTGCTCATGCCCGTGGAGCCACCGTCGGCCTGGCCCTGGTTGTCGTAAGGGTTAGGCGAGGCGCAGCCAGACAGCAAGGCCACAGCCGTAGCGACAATAATCAAACGCTGCTTGGTGAACATGAAGAGCTCCTGATTTTTCATTCTGGGGTGCAACGGACTAAAGCATTGAACCTTTGCGGGCGTTGGATCATTTTGGCCGACGAAAATTCCGTCGGTTACATTTAAGCCCGCACAAACGGGTTCTCGCGCATTTCATCGCCCAGGCGCGTGTCCGGACCATGCCCGGTCACGACCGTCGCTTCTTCGTCGAGCGTATACAGCCGCTGCTTGATCGACCGCACGATGGTCGCCTGATCGCCACCCCACAAATCCGTACGCCCTACCCCGCGACGAAACAGCGTGTCACCGGCAATCAGCAGCTTGGCCTCTGAAAACCAGAAGCTCATGGAACCCGGTGTATGGCCCGGCGTGTGCAACGCCACGCCGCAACCACAGGCCAGTTCTTCATCGTCGGCCAACCAGCGGTCCGGCGACGGCACCGGCGTATAAGGCACGCCGAACATCTGGCATTGCATCTCCAGATTGTCCCAAAGGAATTGATCTTCTTTATGCAGGTGCAGGGTCGCGCCGGTTTTCTCTTTGAGCTGACCGGAGGCCAGAAAGTGATCCAGGTGCGCATGGGTGTGGATGATGCTGACCACTTTCAGACCCAAGGCGTCGAGGCGCGCAAGGATCAGTTCGTGGTTGCCACCCGGGTCGACCACGATCGCTTTTTTGGTGATCGGATCGCCGATGATCGTGCAGTTGCACTGCAACGGGCCGACGGGGAAGGTTTCGCGAATCAGGGTGGGCTGCTGGGACATCTGGGCATGCTCGGAAAACTGGGATGGGCAATTTTGGCACAAAACCGTATCAAGTCTTGTGGACCCTGTAGATCTTGAAAATGCGCTACCCCAGCACCCCCAACTCTTTAGCCCGCGCCACCGCCTGCGTACGCCGCTCAACCCCAAGCTTGCTGTTGATGTGGCTGGCGTGGGTCTTGACCGTGTGCAGCGAGATGAACAGTTGATCGCTGATTTCCTGGTTCGAGCAGCCCTGGGCAATCAGGCGCAGGACGGCCAGCTCACGGGCGCTGAGCGTTTCCGCGCCTGGGGATAACTCCAGCGCCGGACGCGAGGCGGCGGCAGGAAGTTGTTCTACAAGGTTTTGCGAAACCGCGGTTTGTGCACAGAGTTGCAATTGCCCGCGCAGCCAGTCCGGGTGTTCAGCCAGCAATCCGTCGAACGGTTGCAGGACGCCGCCGGTTGCCGCTTCCAGAGCCTGGACCAGCGCCTTGCGAGCCTCTGGCTCACGGCCGCCAGCCAGCAACAAGGCAATTTTCTGCGTCAGCGCCATCACGCTGAGCATTTGCCGTCCCGATTTCTGCCCATGTTCAAGCAGCGCGTTCAAACGGCCTTCGGCCAGCATCGGCTGCCCCTGAATCACCTCCAGCAAGGCTTGCTGCAATTCGATATGCAGCGGCAGCTGTGGATGGAATTCCGGCGGCGCTGCCGCGTGCTCGCCGTTATAGGTCTGGCCCAGTCGCGCCAGCCAGGCTTCGGCCAGATCGGTGCGTCCCTGGGCCAGCCAGAGTTCGCATTTGACCAGAGTGATCATCGCCAGATAGTAGATCGGCGGCACGTCCCAGATGTGCATCAGGCGTTCGGCTTCGGCGAGTTCGGCGAAGGCTTTGGCGAACTCGCCGCTGCTGCCCTCCAGCCGGGCGATCACGCAGTGGCCGATCAATACGCTGATATCACGACAGGCTCGGGCTTCACTCAACCCGGCTTTTAAACGCGCCCGCGCGGCTTGCGGTTGCAAGCGCACAGCCAGCAAAAAGCCCTCGTACAAGGTCAGGCGCGCGCGCACGGCGTAAAGCCGTTGCGGGGATAACCCTTGCAGACGTTGCAGGCCCTGTCGGACTTCTTGCAGCGAGCGCATGATTTCCCCCCGCGCTTGCAGCACGCGCGCGCGGTCGTAATGGGCCAGCGCTTCGAACAGCGGGTTACCGACCCGTTGCGCCAATTCCAGCGACTCGCGGTTCAAGCTGCGTGCACGCCACAAGTCGCCGTCGGCGATCGCCAGGTTGGACAGGGTTGAAAGACACATCAGCCGTTGCCCGTAGCGCTTGGCCGGCAGGCTCTCCAGTGCTTCGGTGCAATAGAGTTGCGTGAGCGCGCGATTACCTCGGCCCCGGGCGATGATGCCGCTCAGGGCCAGCCATTGCGCCAGCATGGACTTCTGCGCGGTGGCCGACGGGGCTGGCAGGAAGCGGCTCAAGTGGGCCGCCAGCTCCTCGGCAGCGTCCAGCTGACAGGCCAGCCCCAACGCCCAGCTGTAAAGCACGATCAACCGCGGCGTGCTGATCAGCAGGCTGTCGGGCAAATCCATTTTCCAACGCAGCAGCATGCCGACGTTCTGTTCGGCGAGCAGTTGTTCTTCAGAGAGGTTTTGCACCAGGTTCGCCGCAACGTCCAGGTGCCCGGCGCGTAACGCCTGCTCCACCGCCTCGTCGAGCAACCCCTGAGCATTGAACCAGCGACAGGCGCGCAGGTGCAGGCTGGCGGCCGGCACAATCGACTGAGCGGTGGGCCGGGTACGCAGCAGGTCGGAAAACAAATGGTGATAGCGATACCAGTGGCCGTGTTCGTCCAACGGCACCAGGAACACTTGGTGCGCCTGAAGGAAACGCAGAATTTCGGCACTGTCATGGGCCTCGCGAACCGCATCGCAGAGCTCGCTGCAAAAACGTTCCTGAGGCGCGGTGTCGTAAAGGAATGACTGCACTTCGGCGGGCAGGCAATCGATGACTTCTTCGAGCAGGTAGTCGCGAATCAGCCCTTCCCCGCCATGCAACGACTGCGGCAACGCACCGTCGGTGCCCGCCTCCGAGGCAGCCAGCAACCAGAAGCGCAGACCGGCGACCCAGCCTTCACTGCGCTGGATCAGGTTTTCCAGCGCCTCGCCACGCAAGGAACTGCTGTGTCGATCAAGCAACGTGAGGGCTTCATCGTGGGTCAGTCGAAGGTCCTGCTCATGCAACTCGAGCAATTGCCGCGACAGGCGCAAACGCGCCAGGTGCCAGTCCGGACGCTGTCGACTGGTCACCATGACCAGCAAGCCATCGGGTAAATGATTGAGGAAAAACTGCAGGCAGCGATCGAGCACCGGGCCCTGGGCCAGATGATAGTCATCCAGCACCAGCAGCAAAGGCTTCATTGGCGAAAGGTGGATGGCCAGCTCATCGAGCAAACCGTCGAGCCATTCTTCGAAGGCGAATGGCTGATGGCGTTGGCGCATTTTCAGCAGGCCCAAGGCTTGGCTGCCGAGTTTCGGAAAGTAATCCTGAAGACCTTCGAGCAGCCGCTCGAGGAAACGGCCCGGATCGCTGTCTCGAGGACTCAACCCCAACCACAGACTGTGCCAATGGGCCGGCAGCCCCTGGCAGAACTCCACCGCCAATGAGCTCTTGCCAAACCCGGCGGGCGCGCTGACCAGCAACAGCCTGCCACCGAGGCCAGCACTCAGGCGCTCGCACAGACGAGGCCGCAGCACATGGCCGTCGGGCAACGGGGGCCGAAAAAAGCGCCCGTCCAGTGCCGCGACGGCAACGCTTGCAGGGCCCGGGAGTGGGGACAGATCAGTCATGGCCGGCTCTTGTTTGAATTGCGGGTGGCGGCGTTGCAGATGTCCGCAGACTATCGGTAAACGAAGAGGGAATGAAGGTTATTGCTACAAATGGCTACAAAAAGAATGTAGGAGCGAGGCTTGCCCGCGATCGGGGATGACGCGGTGTATCTGAAAACATGCGATGTAGATACGGACGCCTTCGCGAGCAAGCTTCGCTCCTACGGATGCATGGATGGCCCGGCAAAAAAAAACGCCCCGAACCAGTCGGGGCGTTTTAGAGGATGCAGCCTCTGTTCAGTGCAGGTTAGCGAACCCCGTCCTGACGCAGTGCAGCGGGTGTGAAATCGCTGGTGGTCGCGGTGAAGCCGAAGTCATAGGCCGACTTCTCTTCGTTCTTCATGCCCAGTGCCAGGTAACGGCCCGATTGCAGGTCGTACAAGGTTTCCAGGGTGTACCAAGGCACTTGAACGTTGTAGTAGTTCTGGGAGTGAGCTTCCGCCACACGCCACAGTTGGTTACGACCGTCGTAGTGGTCGATCACCGCAGCTTGCCAAGTGTCTTCGTCGATGTAGAAGTCACGCTTGGCGTAGATGTGGCGCTGACCTTCCTTCAGGGTGGCGACCACATGCCAGACACGGCGCAGCTCGTAACGAGCCAGGTCCTGGTTGATGTGACCGGCCTTGATGATGTCGTCGTACTTGAGTTGAGGCGAGTCAAGCTTGTAGCTGTCGGAGGCAATGTACATCTCTTTCTTGCCTTCGAGCTTCCAGTCGTAGCGATCCGGCGCGCCGTTGTACATGTCCAGGTTGTCGGAGGTCCGCAGGCCATCCGCCGCAGTACCCGGCCCGTCATAGGACACTTGTGGCGCGCGACGCACGCGACGTTGACCGGCGTTGTAGACCCACGCCGAACGCGGTTCTTTAACCTGGTCGAGGGTTTCGTGCACCAACAGCACACCACCGGCCAGACGTGCCGGCGCGGTCACTTTCTGCTTGAAGTAGAACAGGATGTTGCCCGGGTTCGCCGGATCGTAATCCTTCATCTTGTCGCGGAACACGAACTGATCCTGGAAGTACACCAGGCTATACGAGCCGTTCGGCTGCGGCGTGGCCTGGGTCACCAGACGGGTCACGCTGCCACCGCGATAGCGGGTGATGTGGTTCCAGATGACTTCAACGCCGGTCTTAGGAATCGGGAACGGCACGGCGGTTTCGAAGTTCTCCAGACCGTTGCCGCCGGACACCAGGTTGGTGCTGGTGGCGTTTTTCTTGATCGAGGCAAACACTGCGTCCGGCACGGTCGCGCCGCGATGGGACGGGTAAACCGGCATCTTGAAAGTTTCCGGGTAGCGCTTGAACATCGCGTACTGGCCCGGAGCGAGTTTGTCTTTGTACTGGTCGACGTTCTGCGCCGTGATGGTGAACAGCGGCTTTTCACTGGCGAACGGGTCAGACAGGAAGCCTTTGCCGTCGACGGTGCCGGCGTTTTTCGCCATCGGTTTCCAGGCCGGGATCGAACCATCGGCGTTGCCCGCCATTTCGGCGCCCATCGGCGTCAGGCTCTTGCCCAGTTTGTCCGCTTCGGCGGCAGGCACTGCCGCCATAACGCTGGTCGCCAGCAGCGAAAGCCCCAGAACACCGGCGTGGAACAGACTCTTTGTTATTTTCATATGTGCGTTCGTCCTGAAAAAACAGTGCTTAGAAGTTCACGCCGAAGCTGAGCGCAACGAAGTCGCGGTCATCGACGGTGGTGTACTTGCCATCAAAGAAGTTGGTGTAGGCCAGGCTCGCGGTGTAGGTGTTCTGGTACTCGGCGTCGACGCCCAGGCTCACTGCCTTGCGGCCTTCCTCGAAGTTGCCGCCAGGGCCAGGCGAATAACCGTCTACGTCATGGGACCAAGCCACGTTCGGCTTGAGGTTCACACCGGCGAACACGTCGTTGTATTCCCAGATGGCGCGACCACGGTAGCCCCACGAAGTCGACGTGGTGAAGCCGTCGCTATTGCAGTTGCGGCTGCGGTTGTTGGTCGGAGTGCCCGGGCCGGCACCGTTGATGGTGCTGGTGTTGAGCGCCACGCAAGTGTCTACAGCGCCAGTGGCTGGCAAAGAACCCGGGCCGTAGACCGGATCGCGACCATAACGGACGTCGGAGGTGCTTTCCAGGCCGCCAACGTGTGTCACGCCCACTTCGCCCACCAGGGTCAGACGGCTCGCGCCCATGACTTGGTCAAAGAAGTGCGTCAGGGTGGTCTGGAACTGGGTGATTTCTTTACGACGATAGCCGTGCAGATCTTGACCCGGGCCGGCAGAGAGCAACGAAGCGTTACCCAGAGCGCCGCCCAGAGGACGCACACCGGCGAACAGAATGTCAGTGGAGTTGAGCTGCACCGGTGCGTTCGGACGGTAGCTCAGTTCACCGCTCCACGCCGTGCCGGTAGGCAGGGTGGTGGAGAAGCTCAAACCGTAGAGGCGAATGTCTTCCGGGTATTCGATGAAGTACTTCGAGTTACCCGCCACCAGCAGCGGCGCGAGTGCCGCGAAAGGACCTGGCAGTGCAGCAGCGGTGTTATAGACCGACTGCGGCGCACCCGTGGCGCTGAAGATCGGCGCACGGCTGTGGTAGTTCATGAAGTAGGCACCGAACTCGGTGTCCAGCGGCTCGAACATGTACTTGAGGGACGCGCCCCACTGGCCGCTATCCCGAGCGTCGCGATCGCCACCGCGGCGGACCAGGACGCCTTCCTCGTTGACATCAACGCCGTTGGCGGCCAACGGCCCCAACGCAACGGCTGGAATCTGCGAGCGCTTGTTCAATACGCGCAAGTTGTTGTCGCAACCATCGGCAACGATGTCCGGCTGCGAGAAGAACGTGCCGCAGTTATCGACAACGGTCTGGTCCCATTCCAGCTGATAGAACGCTTCAGCCGACAGGTTTTCGGTCAGGCTCTGAGACACATAGAACATGTTGACCGGGATCAGGCCTTCCTTGATCTCGGCACCCGGACGACGGAACGCGGACACGTCGATCGGGTTGATCGAGTTGATGCCGCCGCCGATGAAGGTACTTTCACCCCAGCTCACGACCTGCTTGCCCAGACGCACGGAGCCCGGCTGATCGGCAACGGAATAGTTGTGGTAGACGAAGGCGTCGAGGATCTGACCGCCGGCGGACTTGGCGCCTTCCTTGCGGTTGCTGTCGCTGATGTCCTTGAACGGACGGCTCTCGTCCTTCAGTTCAAAGTCGTACCAGTATTTGCCACGGACGAAAACGCCGGTGTCGCCATATTTCAGTTCAAGGTCATGGATGCCCTTGAAGATCTTCGAGAAGGTTTTCCCGCTCTCGAAGTTCAAGTGACCGTCATCAGAGGTCTGGGACAGGCCGCGGCCACCGTTGTTCACGCCGATGAGGTTCTTGTTGGCGCTCTCGGTAGACCAGCTCGAGCCGATCGAGAGGGAAGAATCGAACTGACCTTCGATTTCACCAACGTTGAAACTGACGCCGAATGCAGGCCCGGCGAGCGAAGAGGCGAGACTGACCGCCAGGGGCAATTTCGCCCGGCGCCAGAACTTGTTTACTGATGTCATCGACGCTACTCCATGTGCATTATTGTTATGGCAGTTAGCACTTCTAAAAACGTTGTGGGTGACGAGGAGCCAAGGCGTCCCGAAGTCACTCCAAAATTGCATCGCCCCGTTTTGTGCGTTTGCTCCGTTCTTAAAAATCCTTGAGCGGACTATAGCCAGCAGGTAGTAGAGCTTGATCCCTCTAAAGTGTGATTTGCAGCTGCCGGCCACTCTGGAACAGTCCTTTCGCCAGTCCGACACATGTCGGCACGGCAAGGATGGCTGAAAATTCGGATTTCACAAGCCAAGCGCTTGCTTGGTGGGGCTGGCGTGCCCTTTTAGGCACGCCAGAAGACGCTTAAAGCGTCGAAAGGAAGGTGCTGTTGTTGGCCTGCCATTCAGTGATGTCGAGGCGGATACGCTTCTTGTCGAGCTTGCCGACACTGGTCTTGGGAATTTCAGTAACAAGGGCGATCTGGCTCGGGATCGCCCACTTGCTCAGGTGGCCCAATTCCACGAATGGCTTGAGGTGTTCCTTGAGCTCCTTAGCCCCGATCTCATGCCCTTCGCGGATCACCAACAGCGCAAACGGGCGCTCGCCCCACTGCGGATCGGCGATGCCCACCACTGCTACTTCGCGTACCGCCACGTGGCGACTGATCAAATCTTCAAGGTCCAGGGAGGAGATCCACTCCCCGCCGGTCTTGATCACGTCTTTGATCCGGTCGCGAATGTCGATCACGCCCATGCTGTCCAGCGTCGCCACGTCGCCGGTGTGCAGCCAACCCCCGGCCCAGAGCTCGGCGCCCTTCTGCGGCTCGTTGAAGTAGCCCTCGGTGAGCCACGGCGCACGCAGCACCAGTTCACCCTGAGTCTCGCCATCGGCGGGCAGGAAGTTGCCGTCGGTGTCGACGATCGCCGCCTCCACCAAAGGCCCCGGCACGCCAGCCTTGATTCGATACGTGGTGCGTTCGTCTTCGGTGCCGGCCATCAGCTCATCGTTGAGGTGAGCACAGGACACCAACGGTCCGGTTTCCGACATGCCGTAAGCCGCGGTCAACTGAATGCCCTTGGCCTTGGCCGCTTCGTAGAGCGCGCGGTTCAGCGCACTGCCGCCGATAACGATTTTCCAGCCACCAAAGTCAGTGGCTTGCGCGGCCTTGGAGTTAAGGACCATTTGCAGAATGGTGGGTACGCAATGGGAAAAGGTGACCTTCTCCTTGCGCCACAGCTCCACCAGGAATTCCGGGTCGTAACGCCCGGGGTAAACCTGTTTGAGCCCGAGCATGGTCGCCACATACGGCAAACCCCAGGCATGCACGTGGAACATCGGCGTGATCGGCATGTACACGTCGTTGGTGCCCAGCAGGCGCACGCTGTCGATGGCGCCCATGATGGTCGACACGCCCATGGTGTGCAGCACCAGTTGCCGATGGGTGAAGTACACACCTTTAGGGTTACCGGTGGTGCCCGTGGTGTAGAACGTGGTCGCGACCGAGTTTTCGTCGAAATCCTGGAAGTCGTATTGCGTGCTCGCGGCTGCCAGCAACTGCTCGTACTCGCCAACCAGGTTCGGCAAGTCAGCAGTTTTTTCCGGCAGATCAGTCAGCAGCAGGGTTTTCTCGACCGTGGTCAGGTGCCCGGCAATCGCCTGGTACAGCCCGACGAACTCGCTGTTGACCAGCACAAAGCGGTCCTCGGCGTGGTTCATGGTGTAGAGGATCTGTTCGGGAGACAGGCGCACGTTGATGGTGTGAATCACCGCACCGATCATCGGGATGGCAAACATGCATTCCAGATACCGATGGCTATCCCAGTCCATCACCGCCACGGTATCACCGGCCTTGACGCCAGCTTGCGTGAGCACGTTGGCCAGCCGCGCGACTCGCTCGATCAGGGTCGGATAGCTATAGCGCATCTGGTCGCGGTAAATGATCTCGCGGGTTTTCTCGTAACGAGCGCCGGACATCAGCAGCCGCTTGATCAGCAACGGATACTGGTAAGCGCCTTCGGCTGGGGGGATAACGCGAGTCTGCAACATAAGAATCCCTTTTCTGACTGCACGGTGTTGGCTTTTAGAGGCAACCACTCTAGAACCCTTATACGCCGGCCAAATCAGCCAAAGGAATGATTTGCAGAGCCATACAAATGCTAGCTTTGCGCCAGCATTTGAGGGATTTCATTATCCGAAAGGCGCTTCGCGATTAATGCGCTTCGGTGAAGGCGAGTTTGACGCCGATGGCGATCAACACCACACCCATGGTCCGGTCGAACCAGTGGCCCATGCGGGCGAAACCGGCGCGCACGCGTTGCTGGCTGAACAGCCGCGCCACCAGGCAGAACCAAACAGCCGTCGCCGCCGCGAGATAGATCCCGTAGCCCGCCTGTACCGCTAACGGTGTGTGCGGGTTGATCACCACGGTGAACAACGACAGGAAGAACAGCGTGGCTTTCGGGTTCAGACCGTTGGTCACGAAACCTGAGGTGAAGGCGCCGCGTGGCGTGCGTTCGCCGGCTTCCTTGTGCAGATCGTCGGCAACCGGTTTGGCCGGTTGCGCGCGCAAGGCCTTGTAGCCGATGTACAGCAAGTAAGCGGCTGCCGCCCATTTCAAGGCGTTGAACAGCACGATCGACTGGGACACGATCAGGCCGATGCCGAGCAGCGAATAACCGACGTGCAGGAAAATCGCCGTACCGACGCCCAGCGCTGTCCAGGTCCCGGCGCGACGGCCGTGAGTCACGCTTTCACGGACCACCACGGCGAAATCCGGGCCGGGGCTGGCGACGGCGAGCAAGTGAATCAGGGCAACGGTCAAGAACTCTGTCCAGTACATGGGGGGCTCCTCTGGGGCAGATCGGTCAAATAAAAAATCCAGGCAACAACATCATCAGCAGCTGGCGAAGCCTGCGTTCGGCTGCGCAGCAGTCGTGAAATCAGGCACCGCAGTCTTTCAGAAAAACTGCGTGCTCAGGTTTTACGACTGCTGCGCAGCCGAACGCAGGCTTCGCCAGCTGCTACAGGGGCGTCGCTGCTTCATCAACTCGCGAACAATTTGGTGCACTGCGTAACCATTTGTTTCATCTGGTAGGCTCGGCAGATTACGCCTTCAGTTCAATGCATAAAAGGTACAGTTGATGACGAACTCTCGCCGCGCCGTTTTCCTCGACCATCCGTCCCTGGACTTGGGCGATCTCGACCTCAGCCCGTTGCGCGACTGCTTCGACGACTTGCAGCTGTTCGCACAAACCACGCCGGAGCAGGTGATCGAACGCCTCAACGGCGCCACCGTGGCCATCAGCAACAAAATCCTGATCGACGCCGCCGCCATCGCCGCCAGCCCCGACCTGAAGCTGATTTTGATCACCGCCACTGGCACCAATAATGTCGATCTCGCGGCCGCTCGCGCACACGGCATCACGGTCTGTAACTGCCAGGGTTACGGCACGCCATCGGTGGCGCAGCACACGATCATGTTGCTGCTCAACCTGGCCACGCGCCTGGCCGATTATCAGAAAGCCGTCGGTGAAGGCCGCTGGCAGCAAGCGAAACAGTTCTGCCTGCTGGATTACCCGATTGTCGAACTTGAGGGAAAAACCCTCGGCCTGCTCGGCCATGGTGAACTGGGTGGCGCGGTCGCACGACTTGCCGAAGCATTCGGCATGCGCGTGCTGCTGGGCCAGATTCCGGGGCGCCCTGCCCGGCCGGATCGCTTGCCGCTGGATGAACTGCTGCCGCAGATCGACGCCCTCACCCTGCATTGCCCACTCAACGAACACACCCGCCACTTCATCGGCGCCCCAGAACTGGCCTCGATGAAACCCGGCGCTTTCGTCGTCAATACCGCGCGCGGTGGCTTGATCGATGAACAGGCGCTGGCCGATGCCTTGCGCAACGGTCATCTGGGCGGCGCGGCCACCGATGTGCTGAGCGTCGAGCCACCGACTGCCGGCAATCCCTTGCTGGCCCACGACATCCCACGGCTGATTGTCACACCGCACAACGCCTGGGGCAGTCGCGAGGCGCGGCAGCGGATCGTCGGTCAGTTGACCGAAAACGCGAAGGGCTACTTCAGCGGTAAAGCGCTGCGGGTCGTCAGTTGATAGACTGCGGCACTTTTTTTCACAGGAGCAGTTATGGATCCGCGCAGTGAAGTACTGCTTCGTCAGGCCGAGTTATTCCAGGGTTCGGTGTTGTTGGCCGGTTTGCCCGCCGACGATTTGCTGGGCCGACTGCCTGATGCCCACGGCTGGTGCTGGCACGCCGGCGATCAAGCGGCGCTGGACGCGCGTTTTGCCGAGCGCAGCCATTTTGGTGTGAACGCACCCGAGCGTGAGTTCGAGACGGCCGTGGTGTTTTTGCCCAAGTCCAAGGACCTGACCGACTACATCCTCAACGCCCTCGCCTCGCGCCTGGCCGGTCGCGAGTTGTATCTGGTGGGGGAAAAACGCAGCGGCATCGAAGGTGCGGCCAAGCAACTAAACCCGTTCGGCAAGCCACGCAAGCTCGACAGCGCGCGGCATTGCCAGCTCTGGCTGGTCACCGTGGCCAACGCGCCAGAAGCCAAGTCGCTGGAAAGCCTGGCCCAGACGTATGAATTGCCGCTGGCCGAAGGTCCACTGAAAGTCATCAGCCTGCCGGGGGTGTTCAGTCACGGTCGGCTGGATCGCGGCAGCGCGTTGCTGCTGGAGCATTTGGACAAGTTGCCAAGCGGCCACTTGCTCGACTTCGGTTGCGGTGCGGGCGTGTTGGGCGCCGCGGTGAAACGCCGTTATCCGCACAATCAGGTTACGTTGCTCGACGTGGATGCGTTCGCTGCCGCCAGCAGTCGCCTGACCCTTGCCGCCAACGGTCTGGAAGCTGATGTGATCACCGGTGACGGCATCGACGCGGCACCGATGGGTTTGAGTGCAATTCTGAGCAACCCTCCGTTCCATGTCGGCGTCCACACAGATTACTTCGCCACCGAGAACTTGCTGCGAAAAGCAGCCAAACATCTGAAAAACGGCGGCGAACTGCGCCTTGTCGCCAACAGCTTCCTGAAGTATCAACCGCTGATCGAAGAGCACCTTGGCGTGTGCGCGATCAAGGCTGAAGGCCAGGGATTCAGGATTTACCGGGCCAAACGCGGATAAAACTTTCTGCTTGCCCAATCGGATTTGCCTAGGCAGAATCCGCTCCGTCCTAGGGGAGTAGTCTCCCACGAGCGCCATGCTCGTCCGGCATACGTCAACATACTTGGTCAACAGACCATGGCGTATGCGACCCAAGCGTCCGCATCAGACGGATCGCAGGGTTTGACAAGACCTATGACACGAACACCTTACCCGGGGCGGGAAGGCTGTACGTGTCATAGCCGTGTCGACCCGCCCCTTAGGAAAACCCCTGATGCTGGACTCTTTGCTCGTTCCCACCGCAATCGTTGCCTTGGCCGAAATCGGCGACAAGACACAACTGCTTGCGCTCATTCTCGCTGCCCGCTTTCGCAAACCCTGGCCGATCATCGCCGGCATCGTCGCCGCGACCCTGGCCAACCACGCGGCAGCCGGCGCGGTAGGTGCCTGGTTCGGGAGTTTCTTCTCGGATGCGGTGTTGCACTGGATCCTCGCAGCGAGCTTCGCCGCGACTGCGCTGTGGACCCTGGTCCCGGACAAGATGGACGACGATGAAGCCGGCACCGCCCGCAAGTTCGGGCCGTTCCTGACTACGCTGATTGCGTTTTTCCTGGCCGAAATGGGCGACAAAACCCAGGTCGCCACGGTGATGCTCGCCGCGCAATACCCGGAACTGTGGCTGGTGATCATCGGCACCACCGCCGGGATGTTGATTGCCAACGTGCCCGTGGTGTTGGCGGGTAACTTTGCGGCGGATAAATTGCCGCTCACCCTGATCCGTCGACTGGCGGCGTCGGCGTTTTTTATCCTGGCGATTGTTGCGGTGTACAAGGCGATGCAGAGCAGTGGGTGGGTTTGATGCGGTAGGTCGGTAGACCGCGTTATCGTTCTTCGCGGGCAAGCCACGCTCCCACAGGTTTCTGGTCGATCACAAAATTTGTGTACAACACAAAACCTGTGGGAGCGTGGCTTGCCCGCGAAGGCGTCAGTGCCGTCAACGCCTACTATCAGGATTTCGGCGCTTTCTCGTACAACGGCATCACCTTCGGAATCGCCCCCTGCAACGCCGCCGTCCGGCTGGACGAAGCCGGGTGAGTGCTCAAGAACTCCGGCGGCGCGCCTTCCGAGGCTTTGCTCATCTTGTTCCACAACGTGATCGCGGCGTTCGGGTTGTATCCGGCACGAGCCGCCAGTTCCAGGCCAATCAGGTCCGCCTCGTTTTCATTGCCACGACTGTTGGGCAAGGTCATGCCGTATTTCGCCACGGTGTCCGCCAGGGCCAGGCTGTCCTGGCCCAGACCGAGCAACGCGCCAGCGCCCTGCTTGGCCATTTCGATACCGTACGCCTTGGACATCGCCTCACGACCATGCTCGCGCAGGGCGTGAGCGATTTCATGGCCCATGATCGCGGCGATTTCATCGTCGGTGAGTTGCAGTTTGTCGATCAGCCCTGTGTAGAAAATGATCTTGCCGCCAGGCCCGCAGTTGGCGTTGAGCTCGTCGCTCTTGATCAGGTTGACTTCCCATTTCCACTGGGCCGAATCCGGGCGGAAAACCGGCGCCTGGGCAATCAGTCGATCGGCAATCAACTGAACGCGCTTGGCGTCGTTACTGGTCTTGTCCAGCACGCCTTTGGTGTTCGCCTCTCCGACAGTCTTTTGATACGACTGAGCGTACATCTGGTTGACTTCGTCGGTGGACAACATGCTGAACATGTACTGCTTGCGCTCAACACCCACGGCGCCACCGCTGGTGGTATTGACCGACTGACAACCGGCAAGCAGCAAACCTGCACTCAGCGCACACACAACCAATGTCTTGTTCATCAAAAAACTCCCTGGAAACATGGCGCGTATCCTGGGCGGGAATGGTCTCGACGCCAGTTACGCAAATGAGTAGACGCACATTTCAGCCAAAACTCTCATGGCCGTAGGAAAAAATTCACATACCGACGCCCGCCACGGCCGACAACGGCCCGCAATGATTCATTTGCGACATCCAACACTCCAAAACAGCCATTTCGCCCGACCCCGCTCATGGCCCTCCGGGCTCCTGCCGATACACCACCGCAGACGTCCTCTTGCGTGCGGAGCACCCATGAAATTCAAGTCGATCCAGTTTTCCGTGGCAGCCCTCGCCGGCGCCATCGTTCTTAGCGTAGTCGCCGCGCTGGTGCTGTACGCACTGTTTTCCGGCGCCCGGACGCAAGACATGGTCCAGGAGCGGACCCAGGCGCAATTCGAGCAAGTGATCGAGCAGCGGCTGACCTCTCTGGCGCAAACCCAGGTCAGCCAGATCCAGCGTGAACTCGAAGCGCCGCTGCTGATCGCCGGCGGCCTGGTGCGGGTCAACGCGCTGATCGGCACACCGGGCGCCGATGGCCAGCCGCAGCTGAGCCTGAGCCGTGAGCAGTTGATCAGCCTGATCAAGGAAAACGTGGTCAAGAACCCGAAAATTCTCGGCACTTATATAGGCTGGGAAAAAGACGCGCTCGACCACAACGACGCAGCCTACGTCGACACCAAGGTGGTCGGCATCGACGCCAGCAACGGACGCTTCCTGCCGTGGTGGTTCCGCAACGAGGACGGCACCCTGGGCCTGGACAAACTGGTGGACGTTGATGACCAGAAAACCCTGTCCACCGGGGTCCGCGCCAGCGAGTACTACCTGTGCTCGAAAGAAACCAAAAAATCCTGTGTGATAGATCCGGCGCCCTACAAGGTCGGCGACAAGATCGTCATGCTCGCTTCCTTCATTGAACCGATCATGCTCAACGGCGCCTTCCAAGGCATCGTCGGCGCCGATCTGTCGGTGAACTTCATCCAGGAAATGTTGCTGGGCGCGAATCAGAAACTGTACAGCGGCGCAGGGGAAATGGCGCTGATCGGCGGTAATGGCCGAATCGTTGCCTACACCAAGGACCCGAGCAAATTCGGCGAGAAGGTCAGCGACATCCTCGACAGCAAGCAGATCGCCAACATGGCCAACCTCAAGCGCGGCGAAGTGACCT
Organism: Pseudomonas sp. RT6P73; assembly: GCF_054897715.1. NCBI lineage: Bacteria > Pseudomonadati > Pseudomonadota > Gammaproteobacteria > Pseudomonadales > Pseudomonadaceae > Pseudomonas > Pseudomonas sp. RT6P73. The sequence continues at coordinate 4,781,177 of NZ_JBUBUV010000002.1, forward strand.
ACACCGTCGACAAGGCCCAGGGCCGGATCGAGCTGTACTTGCCGTTCGGCATCGGCCAGACCGATGCGCGCTGGACCTTGATGCTGCAACTGCCGCTGAACGCAGTGATGGCCGACCTGCAAAAACTCCAGCGTGACCTGGACGCTCAACGCAAATCCGACACCTTCGGTATGGCCATGGTCGGTTTGTTGATCGCCGGTATCGGTTTGCTGGTGATCTGGCTGGTGGGCCACGGTATTGCCCGCCCGCTCAAGCAAATGGTCGCGATGCTTGACGATATTGCCAAAGGTGAAGGCGACCTGACGCGCCGCCTGACCAGTGACCGCGCCGACGAACTGGGCTCGATCGCCAAAGGCTTCAACACGTTCCTGGCCAAACTACAGGCGATGATCACCCAGGTGGTGACGTCGGTGCAGAGCGTCAGCGATTCGTCTGAACACACCGCCGACATTGCGATCCGCACCAACATCGGCGTGCAGAAGCAAATGGCCGAGATCGATCAAGTGGCCACCGCGGTGCATGAAATGACCGCCACCGCGCAAGACGTGGCACGCAACGCGACCCAGGCTGCGCAAGCCGCCAGCCATGCCGATCAGGCAGCGGCCCAGGGCATGCAAATCGTGCGCGATACGTCGAACTCGATTGGCGTGCTGGCGGTGGAAATCGGCAAGGCCGTTGGCGTCGTGCAGACCCTGGCCAAGGACAGCGAGAACATCAACGCAATCCTGACCGCCATTCGCGGGATCGCCGAACAAACCAATCTACTCGCCTTGAACGCGGCCATTGAAGCCGCCCGCGCTGGCGAACAGGGCCGTGGTTTTGCGGTGGTGGCCGATGAGGTGCGCAACCTGGCGCAGAAAACCCAGAAGGCCACGGAAGAAATCCAGACCATGATCCAGCAGTTGCAACAAGGCACCCGCGATGTGGTGCGGGTGATGGAGGACAGCCAGAACCGCACTGACGAAAGCGTGCAACATGCGGCGAAAGCCGCCGAGGCCTTGGAGACCATTACTCAGGCGGTGTCGGTGATCAATGACATGAACACGCAGATTGCCAGCGCGGCCGAGGAACAGAGTGCGGTGGCTGACGACATCAACAGGAACGTGATCAACATTGGACAAGTGGCCAATGAAGTGGCTGGCGGGGCGGATGAATCGAGTGCGGCGAGTGCGGATTTGACCAAGCTGGCTGAGCAGCAGCGGCGGTTGATCAATCAGTTCAAGGTCTGATCCGAGGGCCCCTTCGCGGGCAAGCCTCGCTCCTACAGGACAGAGTGATCCGTAGGAGCGAGGCTTGCCCGCGAAGGCGTCGGTACAGGCGCCGAATCAACCGGGGGTCAAACACTCTGGCCCATTCAGCTTCGGATCATTCACCAGATTCGCCAACACCCGCTCGCGCAATGCGGCGGGCTCACTGGCCAGCAACGCCTGCAACGTATGCAATGGCGTTTCAGGATTCAACCACGCTTCCTGCCCCGCCGCATCCAGAATCAGCGGCCGACGCTGACTCGCCGCTGGCTGAGTGATCACTGCCGTGCTCAACCACACCTGCTCCTGCACCGGATACGCTTCCCAGATTGCGGCAAAAAACAATGTCGAGCCTTCCCCCGGCGTCAGCCAATACGGTCGCTTGCGGGTCGTGCCACGCCATTCGTAAAAACCGTTGGCCGGCAGCAGGCAACGGCGTTCGCGCAGGGCCTGGCGAAACATCGGTTGTTCGGCAACGGTTTCGGCCCGGGCATGGGCCGGGGTGCGCGAAAGATCCGTCAGCCACGGCGGCGTCAAACCCCAGCGCGCTCGAGCCAGCTCACGCTGACCGTCAACGCCGGCACGCAGCATCAGCACCGAATCATTGGGAGAAATATTCCACTGGGCCTGCTGATCGGCGGGGAAGCCAGGCAGGGCCGCGAAGGCGGGGTTCCAGCGAAACAGGGCATAACGTCCACACATGGGGCAACACGACTCTCAATAAAACGAACGCCAGCCTAACAGACCAGCGTGCCGGGAAAACTCTCCGGCTCATCACCGGGCAGTGGCAGCGCGGCATTGTACGCGGTGATCAGTTCGCGGGCGTATTCGGCCTGGTCGTTATCCACCGACAAGCCCAGCAGGCCATAGACCGGCAATTCGCCGGTCCCGCCAAGCAAATCGCGCCCCACCAGATGCGCCTCGATGCCCTCGCTGGCCAGCATGCCTCGCAGCAACTCACCTTCCATCAGGTTCTCCGGATCATAGATTCGCTGCATAGACGCCCCTCACTCATTTTCGCTGAACACTTCGAGATGCCATTCCTCTCCGTCAACCTGCAACACAAACGTTATCGGCCGACAGCACACCTGACAGTCCTCGATATAGGTCTGATCGCCTCCGGACAGATCCACGGTCGTCTCAACCTCTTCACCACAATACGGACATTCATACTGCGCAGTTTCCAGCATCGCGGTCTCCCAGGTGACTTGTGCGTATAATCGCCGGTCTATTTGCAGGGCTATTTTTGTCTGGCTACCTTTTCAGACCGTGCCCCGTTGGTTTTCGAGCAAAACCTTTACTTACCCTAGCCGTTTCTAACAAGAGAGCATGATGGGCGAATTCGATGCCATCCGACCGTACGACGATAGCGAAGTCCCAGCGGTGCTGGACCGGCTGCTCGGCGACAAGGCGTTTCTAGACATCCTCATCCACTTCCGCTTCCCGCGCTTTGCCGGTGCTTTCGGCTGGGCGCTCAAACCTCTTATAGCTCATCGGCTGCGCCGTGAGTTCTCTGGCGTCACGTCAGTGGCCACGTTGCAGGATAAAGTCGAGATGTATGTCGACCACACTATCGAACGGGCCACGGACGGTGTGACGTACACCGGCGTCGAGCAGTTCAAGTCCGGCAGCGCGTACCTGTTCATTGCCAACCACCGCGACATCGTGATGGACCCGGCCTTCGTCAACTACGCCGTGTACCACGCCGGCCTGCCGACACCGCGCATCGCGATCGGCGACAACCTGCTGCAAAAGCCCTTCGTCAGCGATTTGATGCGCCTGAACAAGAGCTTCATCGTGCACCGTTCAATCACCGGTCGACGCGAGAAGATGGCGGCGTATCAGCTGCTGTCGGCCTACATCAACCACTCGATCCGCAACGATTGCGCTTCTATCTGGATCGCCCAGGCCGAGGGCCGGGCCAAGGACGGCGACGACCGTACCGAGTCGGCGATCCTGAAAATGTTTCACATGAGCCGCAAGGACGAGCCGTTCGGCGAAGTCATCCGCTCGTTGAACGTCAGCCCCGTGTCGATCAGCTACGAATACGACCCGTGCGACCAGGCCAAGGCCCGCGAACTGTTCATCCGCGCCACCACCGGCAGCTACACCAAAGTGCCGGGTGAAGACGACGTCAGCATCGCCAAGGGCATCACCGGCTACAAAGGCCGGGTGCATGTGAACTTCGCTGCGCCGATCACCGAACTGTTCGACGACACCAAGCAATTGGCGATCGAGATGGACCGGCAGATCCTTGGTGGCTACCGGTTGTTCCCGGTGCACTACCTGGCTTACTCCCAGTGGAAAGACGCCGACCCGCAACTGCAGGTGCCGAAAGCCGCCGAAGTGTTTGCGGCCGACGAACTGGCCAAGGCACAGGAAGAATGGCGGCGTCGCCTGGAGGCTTGCCCCGAGGAACATCGCCCGTTCATGGTGCTGCAATATGCGACGCCGGTGCGTAATCAGTACCGGGTGAAAGCGGGATTGCCGCTGTAGGTTTTTCGACTGGATACGACAACGGCGCCTTTGGGCGCCGTTTCTATTTGCCTGACACAACATCATTGTGGCGAGGGGACTCTGTGGCGAGGGGACTTGTCCCCGTTCGGCTGCGCAGCAGTCGTAAATCCAGCAAGCGCGGTGTGTCAGAGGAAAACGGGTTGCAGGGTTTGGGGCCGCTTCGCAGCCCAACGGGGACAAGTCCCCTCGCCACAGAGTCCCCTCAGCAGCTCCTCACCACAGAAGCTCCATCACCACAGGGGTTGGTGTTAAAGATTCAAAACCGGGTGCTGATCCACGACACCAGCAACGCCAACCCCAGGCAGGCGAAACCGAAACGGTAGAAGAACCGGTTCATGCGCAAGGTCGCCCAATCCAGGATGGGCTCTTCGCTCGGGCGGCTCTGGCGCTGGGCCGCCAGGCTGGCCATGGCGCGTTGTTCTCGGCGACGAGTAGCATGCAGCAGCCAGCCGCCCGGGAACGCCAGCAGCAAGGCCAGCAGGTTGATCAGCTTGGCGGGGTGGTTGGTGAACAGCGAAATCAAATGCAACGACATCACGGACCTCGGCAAAACAGGTGTGACAAACGCCGAACCGACGATTGCGGCGCGGATTCTACCGAAAGCCTGTCCACCTGCCCTGCCTTTCCGACAAATAACGAAACATCTGACTAAATGCTGTCCTGTGTCACGGTACCGTCATCTGCATACGCCAGTCTGGCGGCCCTCGAAACCGACACGGAAATTGTCATGTTGCACGCTGAAAACCAGGACCGCCTCTACCTCATCGCCCAGAGTGACGAACAACAAAACCTCGTAGGAAGCCTCGCCTTTAACGTTCAAGACCGCCACTGGCTGGTTTATTGCGCGTTGGGTGGGCATCAACATGCGGATTTGCCGGAGACGGATTTGCTGACAGGTGTGAGTGTGCTGGATTTTTATTCGCAAGCTGCCTGACCACCACTGATCCCTTGTAGGAGCGAGGCTTGCCCGCGAAGACGGTCTCCTATTCAACATTGATGTTGCCTGACACACCGCTTTCGCGGGCAAGCCTCGCTCCTACAGGTGGAACGCGTAAAGCCGCAAAATAGGTGAGCATGAAAAAGCCCGGGACCATTGCTGGCACCGGGCTTTTTTGAATCTCGCGAACCGTTATTCGCTGAGAACCTGACCAATCGTCGGATCCTTGAACAGACGCGTCAACGCATCGCTCAACACATCACTGACCAGCTTGGTGTTGGTTTCCTGATTCGGCGCCATACCAAAACGCTGATCCAGGGACGCACCGTAACGACCGCTGTAACGACGGTTGGCATTCTGCACATCAGAGCGGAACGTCGCGCCGATGGTCGCCTCGGTCACGTACATGCCTTCTTTGGGCGACTGATACTTCAGCTCGGCCAAGGTCACCGTCAACTGCGGAGCATTCAGCGCATTCGACGTCGGGGTAAAGCCCAGCAGCCGCACGGCCGCCTCGGCCTGAGCCTGCAACTTCGGCAGGATTTGCGCGCCCTGCACGGTGATCGCGCTGGTCTCAGGGTACAAGCCACCACGGGTGCCCAGGGTTGGCGACGGACGACCGTCCACCACACGCACCACCACCGGCTGACCATGGCCGACCGGCGCCAGCTGAGTCGTCAGCTTGGGTTCAGGGTTCAGTTGTTGCGGGCTGTGGGCGCAGCCGACTAGGGTCAAACTGGTCACAGTGATCAAACCGAACAACAGGCGTTGCAACATGCTCTTCTCTCCAGAATCAGGCACAAACAGGCCCGCAGTATAGCTGTGCGCCACTGCAGCTAACTAGGGCAGCGCAATGATTGAAGTAATTTCCTACAAACCCACCAGAAACCGCCTCGTGTCACACATCTGTCATCGCCCATACACTTTCACGTCACGGCTCGCTGGCAACCTTCACAGCAGGTCACCCACAAGGTACTTCCCCATGCGTTATCTCATCTCGCTATTCGCGCCACGTCCGTTGCACCGCAGCTTTGCCCTGCTCGACCGCAATGGCCACTGCCAGGCGTTCAAGCAGTGCAGTCTCCAGCCGATGGGCGATGGCTGGGTCGAAATTGAAGAAATCCGCCTCAACTGGCTGCATCATCCCCTGCCCCCGAGCGCCCGTGTCAGCCAGCGCCAGCCACGTGCACGGGTGCAACATCTGTTGACCACCTGACCAGACGCCTAATAAAAGTCATTAAACACGTCCATTTCCCTGCGTTTCTTAGATACAATCTCCCCCCGATTATAAGGACGTCTCCTGATCGGGCCTCGCAGCATCGTCAATGCTTCGGTATTGGCACCCCGCACCGCCCACAGAGAGCCGCCCACACAGATCGAGTGAAGCTGGCGCGCTTGCTGTTCCTTGAGCAAAAAACCCACTTTTCGCGAATCTGCAGAGCTGTCATTACGCTCGGTAACTGAGCTGTTTGCCCGTTTTGCCTGTCATGTACCCCATGACGGCAATCCATCCGGGCACGGTGCCAGGCTGGGACAGCCCTTTTTTGAGGTTCACGTTTCAAAAGAGCGTGAAAAAAACGGGTTTTCACAACTTCACAAGAGTGTGGCGAGCAAATGAATAGTTTTGCGTCTGAACATGCACCATTAGCGTCTGAAACAGCCCAACGACACAGGCCCGAGTACGCCTCGAACACCGGAGCCTGAAGCCTGTCCGCTACGGATTTGGTTGCACAAACGGATGTCTCGACCATAAGTCGAATTGCCAGCCGCGCGCTGAGATGAGTTCATGTAACTCTTTAGGCCCGGCCGCATGCATCCGTCGAAGTTGCGAAAAATTGCGAAGATTCGGACATGGCGACACTGGCCATGAGTACCTGGGGCATCACTGACACGCCCCGGAACGCCTGGCAGCCATGCCGACAATTTGGTGCTGCAGATTTTGGAGACGCGTTAAATGGCGCATAACGAAGCAGTCGACGTAGTACTGGTTGGGGCCGGCATCATGAGTGCCACCCTTGCCGTACTGCTCAAAGAACTCGACCCCGCGATCAAGCTGGAAGTCGTCGAGCTGATGGATTCCGGTGCCGCGGAGAGTTCGAACCCGTGGAACAACGCCGGTACCGGTCACGCCGGGCTGTGTGAGCTCAATTACACGCCGCAGGCTGGCGACGGCAACGTCGACATCAAGAAAGCCGTGCACATCAACACTCAGTTTGAAGTGTCGAAGCAGTTCTGGTCCTACCTGACCAAAAAAGGCACCTTCGGCTCGTGCAAGACGTTCATCAGCCCGGTGCCGCACCTGAGCTTCGTGCAAGGCAATGATGGTGTTTCCTTCCTCAAGGAACGCTTCAAGACCCTGAGCAAGCACCACGCGTTTTCGGACATGGAATACACCGAAGACAAGGCCACCATGGCCGAGTGGATGCCGTTGATGATGCCGGGCCGCCCAGCCGACGAAGTCGTCGCGGCCACCCGCGTGATGAACGGCACCGACGTCAACTTCGGCGCCCTGACCAATCAACTGCTCAAGCACCTGACCAGCGCACCCGATGCCCAGGTCAAGTATTGCAAGCGCGTGACCAGCCTCAAGCGTAACGGCAGCGGCTGGACCGTCAGCATCAAGGACGTCAACAGCGGCAACTCCCGTGAAGTCGACGCCAAGTTCGTCTTCCTCGGCGCAGGCGGCGCGGCACTGCCGCTGTTGCAGGCCTCGGGCATCGAAGAGAGCAAAGGCTTCGGCGGCTTCCCGATCAGTGGCCAGTGGCTGCGTTGCGACAACCCGGAAGTGGTCAAACACCACCAGGCCAAGGTCTACAGCCAGGCGGCGGTGGGTTCGCCACCGATGTCCGTGCCGCACCTGGACACCCGCGTGGTCGATGGCAAGAAGTCCCTGTTGTTCGGACCGTATGCCGGTTTCACCACCAAGTTCCTCAAGCATGGCTCCTTCATGGACCTGCCGATGTCGGTTCGCGCCGGCAACATCGGCCCGATGCTGGCCGTGGCGAAAAACAACATGGACCTGACCAAGTACCTGGTCAGCGAAGTGATGCAGTCGATGGAACAGCGTCTCGATTCCCTGCGTCGCTTCTACCCTGAAGCGAAAGCCGAAGACTGGCGCCTCGAAGTGGCCGGCCAGCGGGTGCAGATCATCAAGAAGGACCCGAAAAAGGGCGGCGTTCTGCAGTTCGGTACCGAACTGGTCGCGGCCAAGGACGGTTCCCTTGCCGCCCTGCTCGGTGCGTCCCCAGGCGCTTCGGTGACTGTTTCGATCATGCTTGAGCTGATCGAAAAATGCTTCCCGAACAAGGCTTCTGGTGAATGGGCTGCCAAGCTGGCGGAAATCTTCCCGGCTCGGGAAAAGGTTCTGGAAACCGACGCTGCGCTGTATCGCAAGATCAATGCGCACAACAACGTCGCGCTGGAACTGGTGGAAGCCAGTAACGAGACTGAAAGCTACGCTTGATTCGGTCTCACAAAAAACGCCCCGTTCTCAGTGAGAGCGGGGCGTTTTTTTATGGCCGCGTCACGACAAATCTGATCCTGTAGGAGCCGCCCGCAGCAAGCCGGCTCCTACAAAAGCGGGTTCAGCCGCGGGCTTTTTCGATCAACTCAATGTAATCCGCCGCATTTCGCTGATCCTTGATCAGGGCGACGAAGTCATTGCCGTGCTCATCCTTGCCGTCCAGGTCCAGACCGGCTTCGACGAAGAATGTCAGAAAACGCTCGAAGTCATCGATGCGCAGGCCACGGTAGGCCTTGATCAGTTTGTGCAGGGACGGCGAAGTGGCGTCGACCGGCTCGAAATCGAGAAACAACTTGATCTGCTCATCGCCGATCTCGTCACCAATCACTTGTTTCTTATCTTTACGCATTGCCGACTCCAGATCGCAGACATTTCACGGGCGGGCAGTTTACCCCTGCCCGGGCACAGGGCTCAACGCGGACGAACAGCCCCGGTATGCAGATCGGCCCAGATATGGCCGTTGGCGTAGCTGAGGAACTGGCAATACACCGTGTCATTGCGCAACAAGTCGATCACCACCCGGTACTGCGCCATCGGGTAAAACATCGTCAGGGTCTTGCTCTTTTCGTCGTAGATCGGCTTTTTCAGGCTTTTGCTTTCGCCATCGAAGTTGACCAGCACCTGGTTGATGGTCGCGCCCTTGTTCAAGGATTTGCCCTTGAGGCGGATCAGTAATGGCGAAGTGACCGGAATCGGCTGCTGATTGGACTGACGCTGGCTGCCGATTACCACCGAATACTCGGTGACCTGCAACAGCTGTTGCTGCTCGGGCTCTGCGTCACGCAGGGTCAGGTCGTCAGGCGGCAGGAACTGCGCGTGCATCGGCGCCGGAGCGGCCGCCAGTGGCAGGCTGAGAGTCAGCAACAGAGCGGCGCAACTGCGGATCAAAAGGCTCATGACGGGCTCCGAAGGGCGGGGCGGAGCACTCTAGCATGGCTGACCGAGGTGATTCGGTGTGCACGGTCCCTGTAGGAGCGAGGCTTGCCCGCGAAGGCGGTGTGTCAGTCGATAACTGTTTGACTGATACACCGCCTTCGCGGGCAAGCCTCGCTCCTACAACAGGCGGATGTTAATCAAACTGCGCACGCATCCACGCCTGATACTCGGCCACACCCGGCTCGCCTTCACGTGGAGCCCACGGAGCAAGCTCACCCTCACCCACCGGGCGATAAGGACCGGCTTTGCACTCGAACATCAGGCTGTCGGCTTCCAGCACCACCAGGCCATGGAATACGCCACTTGGCAGGTCCACGCCGACACAGTCACCACCCGCTACGAGGATTTGTTTCTTCACGACCACGCCGGACTCATCGAAAATCAGCAAACCGAGCCGGCCTTTGAGGACCAACAAGGTTTCGGCCTTGTTATCGCCCAAGTGCCGGTGAGGCGGGATATACGTGTTTGGTTGCAAACCCACCGCCATGCGATGGCACGGCTCTTCCATCTGATGGAAGTTGTGATGCTGACGCCCGCGAGGATTCGCCGCCGCTTTCTCGGCCAACCCGGCGAACAGTGTTTGATCAAGAAAGCTTGGCGCGGTCATGTTCTTACATTCCTTTAACAGCAAAAATCCCGTTGGCGTTACGCCAGTAACCTTTGTAGTCCATGCCGTAACCGAAGATGTAACGGTCGATGCAGGGCAGGCCGACGAAATCGGCTTTCAGGTCCGGGCGAGCCTTGCGGTCGTGGTCCTTGTCGATCAGCACGGCGGTGTGCACTTTGCGCGCGCCGGCGTGTTTGCAGAAGTCAATGATCGCGCCCAGGGTGTGACCTTCGTCAAGGATGTCGTCGATGATCAGCACGTCACGGTCAATGAACGAGACTTCCGGCTTGGCTTTCCAGAACAGATCGCCGCCGCTGGTTTCGTTGCGATAACGGGTGGCGTGCAGGTAGGACGCTTCCAGCGGGAATTGCAGATGGGTGAGCAGCTTGCCGGCGAAAATCAGGCCACCGTTCATCACACAGAACACCACCGGGTTAGTGTCAGCCAGCTGTTCGTTGATGTGTGCACCGACGCGGGCGATGGCCGCCTCGACTTCAGCTTCGGTGTACAGGCAGTCAGCCTCTCGCATGACTTGACGGATATGCTCGAGATCAGCGGACATGGCGCTCTCCAAGGGTGGCGGGATTCAGGAAAAGCGGGCAAAGGTACGCATCCCGCACGGCCAGATCAAGCGTTTGTGGACTAACGTACTGTATGTCTATAGGACAACACCCTCGGATAGATTAATCTAGGCCGGTTTTTTTGCCCGCCGCCGGAGCCTTTCCCATGCCCATCCTCGAGATCCGCCATCCGCTGATCCGTCATAAACTCGGCCTTATGCGCCGCGCCGACATTAGCACGAAGAATTTCCGTGAGCTCGCTCAGGAAGTCGGTGCCCTGCTGACCTATGAAGCCACCAAAGACCTGCCGCTGGAATCCTACGACATCGAAGGCTGGTGCGGCACCGTGTCGGTCGAGAAAATCGCCGGCAAGAAAATCACCGTGGTGCCAATCCTGCGCGCCGGTATCGGCATGCTCGAAGGCGTGCTGAGCCTGATCCCGGGCGCCAAAGTCAGCGCCGTCGGTGTGGCTCGCAACGAACAGACGCTGCAAGCTCACACTTACCTGGAAAAACTGGTTCCGGAAATCGACGAACGCCTGGCGATGATCATCGACCCGATGCTCGCCACCGGCAGTTCCATGGTTGCGACCATCGACCTGCTGAAAAAGGCTGGTTGCCGCGACATCCGCGCCATGGTGCTGGTTGCCGCGCCTGAAGGCATCGCGGCTGTAGGAAAAGCTCACCCGGACGTGATGATTTACACCGCCTCCATTGACGAAAAACTTAACGAACACGGTTACATCATCCCAGGCCTGGGCGATGCCGGTGACAAGATCTTCGGTACCAAGCAGAAGGACGCTTGAGCATGCAGCAAGAGTTCAACGATCCGCTCTGGCGCACGGTGCTGTCTGGCGCACAGATGCTGTTCGTGGCCTTCGGCGCCCTGGTGTTGATGCCGCTGATTACCGGCCTCGACCCGAACGTGGCGCTGTTCACCGCGGGTCTGGGGACGATTCTGTTCCAGATCGTCACCGGGCGTCAGGTGCCGGTGTTCCTGGCGTCGAGCTTTGCCTTCATCACTCCGATCATTCTCGCCAAGGGCCAGTTCGGCCTCGCGGCGACCATGGGCGGCGTGATGGCGGCGGGCTTCGTCTACACCTTCCTCGGCCTGGCCGTGAAGATCAAAGGCACCGGTTTCATTGATCGCCTGCTGCCACCCGTGGTGATCGGTCCGGTGATCATTTCGATCGGCCTGGCCATGGCGCCGATTGCCGCCAACATGGCGATGGGCAAGGCGGGCGACGGCACCGAGCTGATTCATTACCAGACCGCCATGCTGATCTCGATGCCGGCGCTGCTCACCACCCTGATCGTCGCGGTGTTCGGTAAAGGCATTTTCCGCCTGGTGCCGATCATTTCCGGCGTGCTGGTCGGCTTTGCCATGGCGTTCTATTTCGGCGTGGTGGATACCGCGAAGATTGCCGCGGCACCGTGGTTCGCGATTCCTCACTTCACCGCGCCGGAATTCAACTGGCAGGCGATTCTGTTCATCGTTCCGGTGGCCCTGGCGCCGGCCATCGAGCATATCGGCGGCGTGATCGCCGTCGGCAGCGTGACCGGCCGCGATTACCTGAAGAAACCCGGCCTGCACCGCACCCTGCTCGGCGATGGCATTGCCACCACCGCGGCGGGCCTGTTCGGCGGTCCGCCCAACACCACGTACGCCGAAGTGACGGGCGCGGTGATGCTGACCAAGAACTACAACCCGAAAATCATGACCTGGGCGGCGATTTTCGCCATCAGCCTGGCGTTCGTCGGCAAGTTCGGCGCGCTGCTGCAAAGCATCCCGGTGCCGGTGATGGGCGGGATTCTGTGCCTGCTGTTTGGTTCGATTGCCGCGGTGGGGATGAACACGCTGATTCGCCACAAGATCGACCTGGGCGAAGCGCGCAATCTGGTGATTGTCTCGGTGACGCTGGTGTTCGGGATTGGCGGTGTGCTGGTCGGCACCGGCACTGGCCCGGACGACTTCGGCCTCAAAGGCATCGCGCTGTGCGCGGTGGTGGCGATCGGGCTGAATCTGCTGCTGCCGGGGAATGACAGCTGGAAGCACAAGAAGGCGGATGAGCCGTTGTTGTAGTCAGCCTTGAGAATGCCTTCGCGGGCAAGCCTCGCTCCTACAGAGTGCGTCGTTATGTTGAGCGACACGCCTCTGTAGGAGCGAGGCTTGCCCGCGAAGCTTTTAAAGCGCCAACGGCGCTCGTTCACACAGGGTATTTAACGCCCGCGCCCACTGCGGATCATCGTTGAGGCACGGCACCAGCACCAACTCCTCTCCCCCTGCCTCGCGGAACAATTCCTTCCCGCGATCACCGATTTCTTCCAGCGTCTCGATGCAATCGGCGACAAACGCCGGGCACATGACCAGGACTTTCTTCACGCCCATTCCGGCCAATTCATCGAGGCGCGCCTCGGTATAGGGTTCAATCCATTTCGCACGACCCAGACGCGACTGGAACGACACCGACCACGTGCCATTCGCCAGCCCCATGCGCTTGGCGAACTCCGACGCCGTGCGCAGGCATTGTGCGCGATAGCAGTTGGCCAAGACCTCTGGTGAGGCATTCTTGCAGCAATCCTCATTCTTGAAGCAATGCTTGCCCGTCGGATCGAGCTTGGTGAGGTGGCGCTCTGGCAAACCGTGGAAGCTCAGCAGCAAGTGATCGTAATCCTGCTGCAAGTAAGGCTTGGCGCTGGCGACCAACGCATCAAGGTATTCCGGCTGATCGTAGAACGGCTGCAGAATCGAGAACTGCAGGTCGAGCTGCTTCTCGCGCACGACCCGCTTGGCTTCCTCAATCACAGTGGTCACGGTGCTGTCAGCGAACTGTGGATAAAGCGGCGCGAGGGTGACTTTTTTGTGGCCCTGCGCCGCCAGCTCAACCAGCTTCGTCTCAATCGACGGTTCGCCGTAACGCATCGCCAGCTCTACCGGACCGTGGGTCCATTGGGCGGTCATGGCCTGTTGCAGGCGACGGCTGAGCACCACCAGCGGCGAGCCCTCCTCCCACCAGATCGACGCGTAGGCGTGGGCCGACTGCTCCGGACGCTTGATCAGGATCAGTGACACCAGCAAGCGACGCACCGGCCATGGCAGATCGATCACGTACGGATCCATCAGAAATTGATTGAGGTAGCTGCGCACATCCGCCACCGATGTGGAGGCCGGTGAACCCAGGTTAACCAGAAGCAATGCGTGATCGGTCATGCAACGTCCTATTTCAAAGGCGGCTGGACAGATCGTCCAGGGCCGCACGCAGATCAGTGAACTGGAAAGTGAAACCCGCTTCCAGCAAGCGCGCCGGTACGGCCTTCTGGCCGCCCAGCAACAGCAGTGACAACTCGCCCAGGCACACTTTCAAGGCCAGGGCCGGCATCGGCATGAACGCCGGGCGGTGCAGCACGCTGCCCAAGGTCTTGGCGAACTCGCTGTTGCGCACCGGTTTAGGCGCGCAGGCATTATAAGGACCGCTGGCGTCGTTGCGATGCAGAAGAAAATCAATCAGGGCGATTTGATCGTTGATATGAATCCATGGCATCCACTGCCGACCACTGCCCAGAGGCCCGCCCAGTCCCAGCTTGAACGGCAGCAACAGCCGCGACAAAAAGCCGCCCTCGGCGGACAACACCAACCCGGTTCGAATCAGAATCACCCGAACGCCCAAGGCCTCGGCGCGCTGGGCGGTTTCTTCCCAGGCAATGCACAACTGGCTGGCGAAATCATCGATGGACGGCGGAGATGCTTCAGTCAGCTCCCGCTCGCCACTGTCGCCGTACCAGCCAATGGCGGATCCCGAGATCAATACCTGCGGTTTCTGCTCACGGGTTTCGATCCACGCCAACAAGGTCTCGGTCAGGGTGATGCGACTGCTCCAGAGCAAGGCTTTGCGTCTGGAGGTCCATGGCCGGTCAGCGATGGGCGCGCCCGCCAGATTGATAATTGCATCCACCGGCTCTTGTCCGAGGTCCTCGAGCAACGCAACGCCTCGAACCTGGGCACCGCAAATTTTTGCGACTTTTCCCGGCGTGCGACTCAAGACTGTCAGGCGATGTCCTTGGCTCAACCAGTGTCGGCAGAGTTGACGTCCTATCAAACCAGTACCGCCGGTCAGCAATATGTGCATGACTTCTTCCTCGCGTGGCGTTTTACCCTGTTCACTAGTCTATTTTTATAAGCAGGGATCTTTGGTATCGGGCAGGCTCTGTGTTTAACAATAGGCCAAGCTGTCAGATCGAGAACGCTAAAAGTTATACCGAAAAACAATATTGTACAGGTTTAAACCACGGCGTAGTCTGTACAGAAAGGTAAACGAGGCCCCTATGACTTTACCTATCGCAATCATCGGCACCGGCATCGCCGGGCTCTCAGCCGCCCAGGCCCTGACAGAAGTCGGGCATATCGTTCAACTTTTTGACAAAAGCCGCGGCAGTGGCGGACGCATGTCGAGCAAGCGCAGCGATGCGGGTGCCCTGGACATGGGCGCCCAGTATTTCACTGCCCGCGACCGTCGGTTTGTCACCGAGGTCCAGCGCTGGCAATCCAATGGCTGGGTCGCCGAGTGGACACCGCAGCTTTACACCTTCCACGGCGGCCAACTCAACCTGTCGCCAGACGAACAGACGCGCTGGGTCGGTACGCCACGCATGAGCGCCATCACTCGCGGCTTGCTCGGAGATCTGGAAGTGCATTTCGCCTGCCGGATCACCGAGGTGTATCGCGGTGAAGAACACTGGCACCTGCAAGACGCCGAAGGCTTCACCCATGGTCCGTTCAGTCACGTGGTGATTGCCACGCCGGCGCCTCAAGCCACTGCATTGCTGGCCTCCGCACCGAAACTCGCCGGGGCCGCCGCCGGGGTGAAAATGGAGCCGACCTGGGCGGTAGCGCTGGCGTTCGATACACCGCTGGATACCCCCATGGAAGGCTGCTTCGTGCAGGACAGCCCACTCGACTGGCTCGCGCGCAACCGCAGCAAACCCGGGCGCGACAACACCCTCGACACGTGGGTGCTGCATGCGACCAGTGCCTGGAGTCGGCAACATATCGACCTGCCCAAGGAGGCGGTGATCGAGCAATTGCACGGTGCATTTGCCGAGCTGTTGCACAGCGCCATGCCCGCCCCGACCTTCAGCCTCGCGCATCGCTGGCTCTATGCACGCCCCGCCAGCAGTCACGAATGGGGCGCCCTGGCCGATGCCGATCTGGGCCTGTATGTGTGTGGCGACTGGTGCTTGTCCGGGCGCGTCGAAGGCGCCTGGCTCAGCGGCCAGGAAGCTGCGCGCCGCTTGCATGAGCACTTGCAGTGAATCGCATTTCCCCGAGTAAATTGCTGCTGTCGAAATGGACAGCAGCCCATCCGCAAAACCGCGAAAAACATTTTCTGGTGACCGAGTTGTTCCGCGATGAGGACGGCACGGTGCTGGATGTCGAGTTGCAGGCGGTGCTGACCCAACGCAATCAGCGTTTCGCCTGGCAGTCCCTGAAAGATAGCGACGCCTGGATACTCGGCTGGAAATAGAGGCAAAAAACTTATACAAACAATTTGACTTGTACACCTTTGAATCTATGATGAAGATCAAGTTGTACAGAGCCACGACTCTGTACAGGTTTAGATTCGAGGTGCTCCGATGCGTGAACAGCCAACGACCCGTCCGAAAATCGCCATCAGCGCCTGCTTGATGGGGGCCGAGGTGCGTTACAACGGCGGGCACAAGGAATCACGGCTGTGCAGTCGCACCCTCACCGACTATTTCGATTTCGTCCCGGTATGCCCTGAAGTCGCCATTGGCCTGGGTATTCCTCGCGAACCGATCCGCCTGATAGGCGACCCCGACCATCCCGAGGCGGTCGGCACCGTCCACCCTGAGATCAACGTGACCCGGCCGCTCGCCGAGTACGGTCAGAAAATGGCCGCGGAACTGAACGATATCTGCGGCTACATCTTCATGCAGAAATCCCCTTCCTGCGGCCTCGATCGGGTCAAGGTATACCACGCTAACGGAGCGCCGGTAGACGGTGGTGGACGCGGCATCTACGCCCAGGCGTTCTGCGCCTTGCACCCCGACTTGCCGGTGGAAGAAGCTGGCCGCCTCAACGACCCGGTGCTGCGCGAAAACTTCCTCACCCGCGTGTTCGCCTACAGCGCCTGGCAGCAGTTACGGCAAGAAGGCCTGACCCGACGCGGCCTCACGGACTTCCACTCGCGCTACAAATACCTGCTGATGGCCCACAACCCGGTGCAATACAAAACCCTCGGCAACCTGCTGGGCAACATGGGCCAGACCGATCCCGACGAACTCGGCCCGCGCTATTTCAGTGAGTTGATGGTCGCTTTGAAAAAATGTGCCACACGTCGCACTCACACCAATGTGCTGCAACACATCAGTGGTTACCTCAAACAGGTCATCAGCCCTGAAGACAAGCAGGAAGTGCAGCACGTCATCGGCCAGTACCGACACGGCATCGTGCCCCTGGTCGTGCCAATGACGCTGCTCAAACATTACTTCCGCCAACACCCGGATCCGTACATTGCGCAGCAGGTTTACCTTCAGCCGCACCCGGAAAACCTCAGCCTGCGAAACACAATCTGATGAAGACCCCAATCGACACCAGCGCCCAGGAAGACCTCGGCGATGACTTCAAGAAAGCCCTGGACGAAGGCTGGTTGCCGATCCGTGAAGTGGCGCGGCAGACCGGCGTTAACGCCGTGACCCTGCGTGCCTGGGAACGACGCTACGGGCTGATCGTGCCCCAGCGCACGCCCAAGGGGCATCGCCTATTCTCCGCCGAACACGTGCAACGAATCTTGACGATCCTCACCTGGCTCAATCGCGGCGTGGCCGTCAGCCAGGTCAAGCAACTGCTCGACACGCCTCAGGCCTTTACCGAAGCCGTCGAAAACGATTGGCAGGTGCTGGGCCAGACGTTGCTGCAAGCGGTGACCCAACTCAATGAACGCACGCTTGATGACACCGTCAATCAAGCCATGGCGCTGTATCCGCCACGCACTTTGTGCGAACAACTGCTGATGCCGTTGCTGGCGGAACTCGAACAACGCTGGCAGGGCCAGTTCGGCGCGCAGATGGAGCGGGTGTTTTTCTTTTCCTGGCTGCGCAGCAAATTCGGCGCACGCATCTACCATAACAATCGTCAGTTACGCACCGCGCCATTGCTGTTGATCAATCACTCGGACCTGCCACTGGAACCTTGCCTGTGGCTGACCGCGTGGCTGATCAGCAGCGCCGATTGCCCGGTGGAAGTCTTCGACTGGCCGCTGCCGGCGGGCGAACTCGCGTTGGCGGTCGATCACCTGAAAGCCCGCGGCGTACTGCTGTACTCCAGCAAAGCCATGAATCTTTCGCAGTTGCCGAAACTTTTGAATGGCGTCAGTTGCCCAAAAATGATTGCCGGACCAACGGTATGCATCCACCACGCCGAGTTGTGTGTAAGAACTTCCGAGATCGCTGATTTGTTCCTGGCTGAAGACCCGTTATCGGCTCATCAGGAACTGGTCAAGCGTGGGCTTATTTAATGAAACGTGCGGACACCACCATGCAATTGATCTGGCTGCGCAGCGACTTGCGCCTACACGACAACACCGCCCTCTCGGCTGCCGCAGCGCGCGGCCCGTCGGTGGCGGTCTACTTGTTGAGCCCGGAACAATGGCTGGAACACGATGACGCGCCCTGCAAAGTGGATTTCTGGCTGCGCAACCTGGGTGAAATGAACCGCGCCCTGGGTGAACTGAACATTCCCCTGTTGATCCGCCGGGCCCCACGCTGGGATGAGGCGCCGAATGTTCTGCTCGAACTGTGTCAGCAATTGAACATTGACGCGGTGCACGTCAACGAGGAATACGGCATTCATGAAAGCCGTCGCGATACGGCGGTAGCCGAAACGCTGAAGGCTCATGGCATCGACTTCTTTAGCTACCTGGATCAACTGCTGTTCACACCGGGCACCGTGCTGACCAAGACCGGCACCTACTTTCAGGTTTTCAGCCAGTTCCGCAAAGTCTGTTACGAACGCCTGCACCGCTCTCTTCCGGGACGGGTTGCTGCACCGGCCGTCCAGGATCCTTTGAACATCAGCAGCGACGACATCCCGTCGAGCATTGAAGGTTTCGAAATGCCGAGCGACAGCTTGCGCAAGCTCTGGCCGGCCGGTGAAGCCGAAGCTCGGCGCCGCCTCGACACCTTCGCCGATGCACAAATCGACTACTACAAAAACGAGCGCGACTTCCCGGCCAAACCCGGCACCAGCCAGCTCTCCGCCTATCTCGCCGCCGGGGTGATTTCCCCACGCCAGTGTTTGCACGCGGCCCTGCAAAGTAATCAAGGCGAGTTCGAAAGCGGCAAGGTTGGCGCGGTCACCTGGATCAACGAGTTGCTGTGGCGCGAGTTCTACAAACACGTTCTGGTGGGCTACCCACGGGTCTCGCGTCATCGCGCCTTCCGCCCGGAAACCGAAGCCCTGGCCTGGCGCGACGCACCGGAAGAATTGCTGGCCTGGCAGGAAGCCCGTACCGGCCTGCCGATCATCGACGCGGCCATGCGTCAATTGCTCGAAACCGGCTGGATGCACAACCGCCTGCGCATGGTCGTGGCGATGTTCCTGACCAAAAACCTGCTGATCGACTGGCGCGAAGGCGAACGCTTTTTCATGCGCCACTTGATCGACGGCGACCTGGCGGCGAACAACGGCGGCTGGCAGTGGAGTGCTTCCACAGGTACTGATTCGGCACCCTATTTCCGTATTTTCAATCCGTTGAGCCAGTCGGAAAAGTTCGACGCCGAAGGCGTGTTCATCAAGCACTGGCTACCGGAACTGGCCGGGCTGAACAAGAAAGACGTGCACAACCCGGCGAACCTCGGCGGCTTGTTCGGGCTTGCGGATTATCCATCGCCAATCGTCAACCTGAGCACCTCACGCCAGCGGGCCTTGGCCGCGTTCAAGAACCTGCCATCGCGACAGAGCGCAGGAGGTGCTTATGAGTGATTTCCTGCGGCACTTTGCCCGGCAATTCGCCCAGTTGGACAAAGACAATTTGCAACGCCTCGGTGAGCTCTACACCGAAGACGTGCGCTTCACCGATCCGCTGCACGAAGTGCAAGGAATCGGACAGTTGCGCAATTACTTCGCCGAGCTCTACGCCAACGTCAGCGAACTGCGTTTCGATTTTCATGGCTTCGACCAGACCGGCGAAGGCGAAGGGTATCTGCGCTGGGTCATGAGCTACCGCCATCCGCGCCTGAGCGGTGGCCAGTTGATTCGCGTTGACGGGTGCTCGCACCTGCGCTGGCGCGACAAGGTTTATTGCCACCGGGATTACTTCGATGCCGGGGCACTGCTTTACGAACATTTACCCGTATTGGGCCGGGCGATCGCCTGGCTGAAAAGGAGAATGGGATGAGCCTTACACCTCCACGGCGATACTGGTTGACGGGCGCCAGCAGTGGCATTGGCGCTTCACTGGCCGAAGAAATACTGAAAACCGGCGCACATCTGGCTGTGAGCTCGCGCTCGAAAGCGGTGCTGAAAGTCTTGTCCCAGCGTTATCCCGGGCAAGTGCTGGTCGTGCCTGGCGACCTGACTGACAGTCAGACGGTGCGCGAAATCGGCGAACAAATCGCTCATGAATGGGGCTCTCTGGACACGGTCATCCTCAACGCCGGCACCTGCGAATATGTCGACGTTCAGCAGTTCGATGCGTCGATCGTCGAGCACGTGGTGCGCACCAATTTGCTTGCGAGCGCCTATTGCATCGAGGCCGCGTTGCCCCTGCTACGCAAGGGCACGGCGCCGCATCTGGTGGGCGTCGCCAGTTCGGTGACCTACCTGCCGCTACCAAGGGCCGAAGCCTATGGCGCGTCGAAGGCCGGGCTGCGTTACCTGTTCGAATCCCTGCGCATTGATCTTGCGCCGGAAGGCATCGAAGTCACGGTGGTCAGTCCCGGGTTTGTCGAGACACCGCTGACAGCGAAAAACGACTTCCCGATGCCGCTCAGTTGGCCAGTGGCCAAGGCCGCCCGGCACATCTTCGCCAAGCTCAAGAACCGTCCACTGGAGATCGCCTTTCCGGGATTGTTCATGGCGGCTCTCTGGCCGCTGTCAAAAATGCCCAACTGCGTGAAACTGGCGATCGGCAAACGCATGGTGCGCAGCAGTCCGCCGATCCGGGATGTGCCGTGAACATCGCCATCATCGGCAGCGGGATCTCGGGACTGACCAGCGCCTACCTACTCAACCGCAGGCATGAGATCACCCTGTTCGAGGCCAGAGACTGGATCGGCGGTCACACCCACACCGTGGACGTGACCGTCGATGACCAGCGCTACGCCGTGGACACCGGTTTCATTGTGTTCAACGACTGGACCTACCCGAATTTCATTCGCCTGCTGGGCCAGATCGGCGTGGGGTTCAAACCGACTGAAATGAGTTTTTCAGTGACGGACCCGGACTCGGGTCTGGAGTACAACGGCAATAACCTCAACAGTTTGTTCGCCCAACGTCGAAATCTGTTGTCGCCAGGATTCTGGGGCATGTTGCGCGACATCCAGCGCTTCAATAAAGAAGCGCGGCGCGACCTGGATGAAGGACGGATCGCCATCGACACCACGCTGGACGACTACCTGAAAAACGGCCGCTACGGCGAGCGCTTTATCTTGCATTACATCGTGCCGATGGGCGCAGCGATCTGGTCGATGTCCATGGCAGACATGCTCGGTTTCCCGCTGCAGTTTTTTGTCAGGTTTTTCAAGAATCACGGCCTGCTCTCAGTCAGCAATCGCCCGCAATGGCGGGTGATCGAAGGCGGCTCGAGTGCTTACATCGGGCCATTGACGGCGACCTTTAAAGAGAAAATCCGTCTCAGCTGCCCAGTGACCCGTGTCGAACGTGATGAGGATGGCGTCGTTATCCACAGTGCCGCCGGCAGCGAGCGATTCGACAAAGTGGTGTTTGCCTGCCACAGCGATCAGGCCCTGAAGCTGCTCGCCAAGTCGAGCGATGCCGAACAATCAATCCTCAGCGCCCTGCCCTACGCCGACAACGAAGTGGTGCTGCACACCGACTCACGCCTGCTGCCCACCCGAAAACTCGCTTGGGCCAGCTGGAATTATCGCCTCGGTGGCCCGGGCCACACGCGGGCAGCCGTCACCTACGACATGAACATCCTGCAAGGCATCCAGAGCGATACCACGTTCTGCGTCAGCCTCAACCAGAGCGCAGGCATCGAACCGGGCAAAGTGCTCGCCAAATTCACGTACGCCCATCCGCAATTCAGCCTGGCGGCCGTCGCCGCGCAAAGCCGCTGGGAAGAACTGGACGGCGCGCAACATTCTTACTATTGCGGCGCCTATTGGGCCAACGGTTTTCATGAAGACGGCGTGGTCAGCGCGTTACGCGTCGCTCGCTCGTTTGGCGAAGTGTTATGAACAGCGCCCTCTACAGCGGCTGGATCGCCCATCGGCGGTTCGCTCCTAAGCCTCATGCCTTCCGTTACCGGATCGGCCTGTTGTACCTGGACCTCGACGAACAGGATGCCGTGCTCGGTTTGTCGCCGCTCTCGGGCAACAGTCGCTTCGCCCCGTTCTCGTTTCGCGAGAGCGATTACCTCAAAGCCTATACCGGCAACGGCACGCGCCTGATCGACGCGGTGCGCCAACTCGTCAGTCAGGCCATCGGCCATGCACCGCAAGGTTCGATCTGCCTGCTGACCCAGGCCCGCAGTTGGGGGCTGTCGTTCAACCCGGTGAGTTTTTTCTACTGCCATGAGGCTGACGGGCAACTGGCTGCGATTCTTTGCGAAGTCACCAACACCCCGTGGCGCGAGCGTTATCACTACGTATTGCCGGCCAAGGCCCCGGTGAATCTGTCCGATTTCCACCAACATTTCGCGGTGGCGAAGGCGTTTTACGTCTCGCCGTTTTTGCCGCCGGATCTGGAATACCGCATGAGTTTCAGTCCTGCGGCGCAAAAGCTCGGCGTGCACATGGCGGACTGGCAAGGCGAACAGAAATTGTTCGACGCCACGCTCAGCCTGAAACGCGAAGCACTGGATCGCGCCAGCCTGCACCGTTACTTGCGGCGCTTTCCGTGGATGACGGCGAAAACCTGCCTCGCGATCTATTGGCAGGCCCTGCGCCTTTTGCTCAAACGCGTACCGCTTTTTGCTCATCAGGCTGCCGATGGCAGCGTTCAAACCGTCATGGTTCCGCCCAAGGATCGCCGTCATGAAATCCTCTAGTGCCTCGGCCAAAGTCAATCTGCTCAGCACCAACGGCCTGACCGGATCGTTGCTTCGCCGTGGCGTGCTGCGGCAATTGACGCAGCTCAAACATGGGCAATTGGTGGTCATCGAAAACGGCGAACGGCATGTCTTCGGTACCGCAGGCAGCCCATTGATCGGAGAGATCCATATCCTCGACGCTGCTGCGTGGGGGTTGGTGGCGGGTAACGGGTCGATCGGCGCTGGCGAAGCGTTTATCCACGGCTATTGGAGTTCGCCGGACCTGACCGCGGTGGTTCGCGTTTTCGTCAGCAACCTTGAGGTGCTCGATGCACTGGAAGGTGGCTTGGCGAAACTCGGCCGCCCCTTCGTTCAAGGGCTGCACTGGCTCAATCGCAACACGCGCAAGGGCTCGCAGAAAAACATCGCGGCCCACTACGACCTGGGCAACGACTTGTTCGAACAGTTTCTCGACCCGACCATGATGTATTCCGCCGCGCAGTTCCTGACGGACGAAGACACACTGGAACAGGCGCAGTTGAACAAGCTGGAACGGATCTGCCAGAAACTCGCGTTGAAACCTAGCGATCACCTGCTCGAAATCGGCACCGGCTGGGGCAGCATGGCGCTTTATGCTGCGCAGCATTACGGCTGCAAGGTCACCACCACCACGCTTTCAAAAGAACAGTACGCCTTTACCGCGCAACGCATCGAAACCCTCGGCCTGCAAAACCAGGTCACGCTGCTGCTCAAGGATTACCGCGACCTCACCGGGCAGTACGACAAACTGGTGTCGATCGAAATGATCGAAGCGGTCGGCCATCGCTTTCTGCCGGTCTATTTCAAACAATGCGCGCACCTGCTCAAAAGCAACGGCTTGATGCTGTTGCAGGCGATCACCATCCGCGAACAGCGCTATGAACAGGCCAAGGGCAGTGTCGATTTCATTCAGCGTTACATTTTCCCCGGCGGCGCCCTGCCCTGTGTGCAGAAGATGCTGGAAGTCATCAGCCGCGACACCGACATGAATTTGCTGCACATGGAGGATTTCGGCCTGCACTACGCCCGAACCCTGCGCCTGTGGCATGAGAATTTTCGCCGAGCCCACGGCCGCTTGAGCGAATTGGGCTACGACGATTATTTCCTGCGGTTGTGGGAATTTTATCTGTGTTACTGCGAAGGGGGATTCCTGGAGCGCACCATCGGCACCGCGCAGTTGCTGCTGGCCAAACCGTCGGCGATGCCCGCGCCGCTGCTGGGCCGCTTCGATGCTTGAGCGGGTGGCCAATGCCGCGCTGTTTCAGCTCGGCTGGTTTGCCTGTGTGGCGGGCGGCAACAGTTTGTGGCTGTTGGTGGCGCTGGCGGTTCTGGTGATTCATCTGCTGTGGATAAGTCGCTGGGCGGATGAAGGCCGACTGATCCTCAGTGTTGTGCTGCTGGGCACCACCGTCGACAGTTCGTTGCGCTGGCTCGGGGTGTTTGACTTCACCGATGTCGCGCCATTGATTCCGCTGTGGCTGATGCTGTTGTGGGCGTTACTGGCAACGACCTTGCGCCATTGCCTGCAATGGACCGCCAACCCTTGGTGGCTCGGCAGCCTGCTGGGTGCGGTGGGTGGACCGGTGTCGTATTTCGCGGGCGGGAAACTGGCGGACGTGCAATTTCCTTACGGTCAGGTGCCCACGCTGGTGGGCATCGGACTGCTCTGGGCCTTGCTGTTTCCCGCGCTGCATTTCATGGCTCAACGACTGGCGACGGACACCCGCCGCTAAGCGTCCGTCAGGCCTTTCACACAGCATCGACCCACTGCCTTACACTGCGCGCCATGAAAACCATTCCCCACACGCAAATCACCGAGCCGGCCGTCACGTGCTCGACCTGCGCAGCCTGCTGCTGTCAGCTCGAAGTCATGCTGATCACCGACACGGGCGTGCCCGAGCGTTTTATCGATACCGATGATTGGGGCGGGGAAGTCATGTTGCGTCTGGATGACGGCTGGTGCGCTGCGCTGGATCGCAACAGCATGATGTGCACCATTTACGAAAAACGTCCGCTGATTTGCCGGGAGTTCGAGATGGGCGCACCGGAATGCATCGAAGAGCGCCAGGGGATTACTACGGCGTATCGCTGAATTCAGATCATTGAAGATCCATTGTGGGAGCGGGCTTGCTCGCGAATGCGGATTGTCAGTCAACATCAAAGTTGAATGTTAAACCGCATTCGCGAGCAAGCCCGCTCCCACATTTAGCTCACCGAGTCTTACAACGGCATCGTGTAGTGCAGCGCGTAACTTTCTACACCGTTGTTCGGGCTACTGAGCCCGGCATTTGAATAGTGCGTTGCACGAATCCCGACTTCATGTCCGCCCGCAAAGCGCAGGCCAAAGCCGAAGCGGTCTTCAAACTGGAAGGAACTGCCGAGTTGATTGTTTTCGACTTCGGTATTGGCGAACGCCGCAACGCCAACGCCCAACTCCACGTAGGGCTTGACGGTCTGGCCGGCAAACTCGTAAACAAGCACCGGCGAGAACGACAGGCTGTGGTTGCTGGAGGTCTTGTCGCCATCCCAGTAGGTGTAAGCGCCGCTCCAGTACCCGGTCAAACGACCGACATCACTCTGCAACCAGCTCTTGTCCCAATCGAATTGCATGCCCAGCCGATAGGTCATGGTCGACTCGCTGGTCTGGCCGACCGCGAACTCCACGCCTGCCGCCTGTGCGGTAAAACTTTGCCCCATCAGTGCGGCCGCAATCGCGGCCAAGCAGAATAGTCGCTTCATTAGAAACATCCTTTTCCGAACGATTTCGTAAGGTTTTTTTTGTTGCTCACCGCTATAGAAGTCGACGTTTAATCAGAAGTTCACCCCAATTATTCGTTGCCCCAGGATATTGTTTATCCCTTGAAGCTTTGCACATCGCCAGCGGTATGCCACAGGATCGGCAAGATATTTCTGAAATGCTCCGGATCGGCACTCGTCCAGAACTGCGCAGCACGTGCAGGCCCCTCGGCGAGCAATTCACGCTCGGCCAACAGACGCTGAAGTTGCCGCGCTACAGCGGCGCCCGTGTCGATCAAGCTGATGTCATCCGGGATCATCTGCTTAAGCAAAGGCTTTAGGAAGGGATAATGCGTGCAGCCGAGAATTATCGTGTCGCACCCGGCGCCGAGCAGCGGGCCGACATACCCGGCCAGCAACTGACGCAATGCCTCGCTGTGCAGATCGCCGTTTTCAATCAGCTCCACCAGGCCGGGGCACGGTTGAGTGATGACCCGTACATCGGTGGCGAATCGGTCGAGCAAGGCTGCAAACTTGGCGCTCTGCAACGTGCCGGTGGTGGCGAGTACGCCGACCACGCCACTGCGGGTCGCGGCAGCGGCAGGTTTGACCGCGGGTTCCATGCCGACGATGGGCCACTCAGGGAAATCGCGGCGCAAATCCGCAACACCGGATACGGTCGCCGTGTTGCAGGCCAGCACCAAGGCCTTGGCGCCCTGCTGCTGAAAAAACTCAGCCATCACGCTGCAACGCTGCTGGATGAATTCCGGGGTTTTCTCACCGTAGGGAACATTGCCGCAGTCGGCGACGTACAGCAGAGACTCGCTGGGCAGCAAGCGCTGGATCTCGGCCAGCACCGAAAGCCCACCGACACCGGAATCGAACACGCCGATAGGCGCTTCACGCATGTTTCGAACCACAGACGCTGCAGCCCGGATCACGCTTGACCCGCAATTCACGAAAGCGCGAGCCCAAGGCATCGATCAACAACAGGCGCCCGACCAGCGGCTCGCCGAAACCCACCAGCAGCTTCAAGGCTTCCAGCGCCTGGAGGCTGCCAACCAGCCCAACCAATGGACCGACGACGCCGGCTTCACTGCAGGTCAACTCGGCTTCGCTGCCGTGACCATATAAACAGTGGTAACACGGACTCTCTGGGCGGCGCGGGTCGAACACCGACAATTGCCCTTCGAGGCGAATCGCCGCGCCGCTGACCAGAGGTTTGCCGGCGGCAACACACGCAGCATTGACTGCTTCGCGGGTGGAAAAATTGTCGGAGCAGTCCAGCACCAGATCCACCGCAGCCACGGCGGCCACCAGGGAGTCTTCGTCCAGCGCGGTGCGATGGGCGATCAATCGGATCTCGGGATTGATCGCGCTCAGACGGCGAATCGCCGAATCGACTTTGCTCAGGCCGACGCTGTCAGTGTCGTGAACGATCTGGCGTTGCAGGTTGGTCAGGTCAACGGTGTCGAAGTCCGCCAGGTGCAGCTCGCCGACACCGGCCGCAGCCAGATAAAGCGCAACCGGTGAGCCGAGACCGCCGAGGCCGACGATCAACACGCGGCTTTCTTTCAGCCGCAACTGGCCGTCGATGTCGACGTGTTGCAACAGAATCTGCCGGCTATAACGCAACAACTCCTGATCATTCAGCACGGCAGGCGCCCCAGGCTGATACGTTCGTGACCGCCCAGATCAGTTCGGCTATGGACTACTTCAAAGCCGCGGGTCAGCAGCAAATCGCGTACTGCCACCGCTTGATCGTAGCCGTGTTCGAGCATCAACCAGCCACCGGCCTCCAGATAATCCGGCGCTTGATCGACGATCAGACGCAGATCGTCGAGCCCGTCGATGCCAGCCACCAAGGCACTGGCCGGTTCGAAGCGCACATCGCCTTCCACCAGATGCGGATCGGCGGAGGCGATGTAAGGCGGGTTGCTGATGATCAGTTGAAAACCCTGACCTTCCAGGGCGCTGAACCAATGGCTGCTGAGCACGGTGGCATTGTTCAAGTGCAGGCGCTGGCGATTGCGCTCGGCCAGGGCCACGGCTTCGAGTACGCGATCCACCGCAGTCACTTTCCATGCTGGACGCTCACTGGCCAAAGCCAACGCAATGGCGCCGCTGCCGGTGCCGAGGTCGAGCACTTTGGCCGGTGTTGCCGGCAACAATTCCAACGCGGCTTCCACCAGCAATTCGGTGTCCGGGCGCGGGATCAGCGTGTGTGGCGCGACTTCCAGATCAAGCTTCCAGAACCCTTGCTGACCCAAAATGTACGCCACCGGCTCACCGCCACGACGACGTTGCAGGTACTCGGAGAATTTCAACGCCGCTTCGCTCGGCACAATGCGTTCCGGCCAGGTGTGCAGAAAACTGCGGGGCTTGCCCAAGGCAGCGGCCAGCAACAATTCGGCATCCAGGCGCGCCGTGGGCGAGTCGGGCAAATCGGCGGCGCGCAACAAACTGGCAATGATCGTCATTTACTCACCTATCGCTGCCAATTGATCGGCCTGGAACTCGGCCAGTAACGGTTCGATCACCGCTTCGACACCACCCGCGAGAATTTCGTCGAGGGAATACAGCGTCAGGTTGACCCGGTGATCGGTCACCCGTCCCTGGGCAAAGTTATACGTGCGGATCCGTTCGGAGCGATCGCCCGAACCGACCAGTAACTTACGCTCGCTGGCAATGGCGTTCGCGGCGGCGCTGGTCTGCTGATCGTTGAGTTTGGCCGACAGCCAGGACATCGCCCGGGCGCGGTTCTTGTGCTGGGAACGTTCTTCCTGGCACTCCACGACAATGCCGGACGGCAAGTGCGTGATGCGGATCGCCGAGTCGGTCTTGTTGACGTGCTGGCCACCGGCACCGGAGGAGCGGTACGTATCGACCCGCAGATCCGCCGGGTTGATTTCGATCGTTTCCTGTTCGTCCGGCTCGGGCAACACCGCCACAGTGCAGGCCGAGGTGTGGATGCGACCCTGGGATTCGGTGGCCGGAACCCGTTGCACGCGGTGCGCGCCGGATTCGAATTTCAGTTTGCCGTAGACGTTCTCGCCTTCGACCCGGGCGATGACTTCTTTATAGCCGCCGTGCTCGCCGATGTTCTCGGAGAGGATTTCCACCCGCCAGCCACGCCGTTCGGCGTAACGCGAATACATGCGGAACAGGTCGCCAGAGAAAATCGCCGCCTCGTCACCGCCGGTGCCGGCACGGATTTCGAGAAACACGTTGCGCCCGTCATTCGGGTCCTTGGGCAGCAGCATGCGTTGCAGGCTGGCTTCGATGTCGATCAGTTGCTCTTTGGCTTCGCGAACTTCTTCCACGGCCATTTCGCGCATGTCCGGGTCGCTGTCCTTGAGCAGTGCCTGGGCGCCTTCGAGGTCGCCTTGCACTTTGAGCAGCTGTTTATAGGTGGCGACAATCGGTTCGACTTCCGCGTATTCCTTGGAATAGGTGCGGAATTTGGCCTGATCGGAAATGACTTCACCATCGCCAAGCAAGGCGGTCAATTCCTCGAAACGGTCCTGGAGGATGTCCAGCTTATTGAGCAGTGACGCTTTCATTGCGGTTTCTTATCCGAAAAGCTATCCGATGAGCCCTCATTCAGGGCAAAGAGTTCCTGGGCCATGGCCAGCGCATCAAGGCGGCCTTCGGCAGAGAGCTTTTTCAACTGCACGCTCGGGGCGTGCAAGAGTTTGTTGGTCAGGCCGCGCGCCAATTGCACCAGCACGTCTTCGGCGCTGCTGCCGTTGGCCAGCATGCGCTGGGCCTTCTGCAATTCTTCGTCGCGCATGCGCTCGCTTTGTTGGCGATAGGCCTTGAGCACATCCACCGCCGCCAGTTCGCGCAGGCGGACCATAAAATCTTCGGCGCCGACCGAGACCATCTCTTCCGCCGCTTGTGCAGCGCCTTGACGACTCTTGAGGTTCTCGGCGACCACTTCGTGGAGATCGTCGACGCTATACAGGTAAACGTCGTCCAGTTCGCCGACTTCCGGCTCGATATCCCGAGGGACAGCGATGTCCACCATGAAAATCGGTTTGTGCTTGCGCAGTTTCAAGGCGCTTTCCACGGCGCCTTTGCCGAGGATCGGCAACTGGCTGGCGGTGGAGCTGATAACGATGTCGCTGCGCACCAGCTCCGCCGGAATGTCCGAGAGCAAAACGGCATGGGCGCCAAACTGCTCAGCCAGGATGCTCGCGCGTTCCAGGGTACGGTTGGCGACCACGATGCGCTTCACACCCAGTTCATGCAGATGGCGAGCGACCAGGGTGATAGTCTCGCCGGCGCCGATCAGCAAAGCCTGGCTGCGTTGCAAGTCACTGAAAATCTGTTTCGCCAGGCTGACCGCGGCAAACGCCACGGACACCGGGTTCTCGCCGATGGCCGTATCGGTGCGCACTTGCTTGGCGGCATTGAACGTCGCTTGAAACAAACGCCCGAGCAGCGGCCCGATGGTGCCGGCCTCACGGGCCACGGCATAAGCCGATTTCATCTGGCCGAGAATCTGCGGTTCGCCCAACACCAGCGAGTCGAGCCCGGAGGCGACCCGCATCATGTGACGAACTGCCGCATCATCTTCGTGCACATAAGCGCTCGCGCGCAGCTCTTCGAGGCTCAAATGGTGATAATCGGCCAGCCAGCGCAGCACGATGTCAGCTGAAAGGTGATCCTGTTCTATATACAGTTCACTGCGATTGCAGGTGGAGAGGATCGCAGCTTCGCGGCTGTCGGTGAGTCGGCAGAGCTGCTGCAAGGCCTCCACCAGCTGCTCAGGGGTAAAGGCCACGCGCTCGCGGACGTCTACTGACGCAGTCTTGTGGTTGATACCGAGTGCAAGGAAGGCCATTCAAGGTCGCTGATGGTGACGTGAAGCCGGCAATTGTCCTACTTCGACAGAGCCAGAACAACTACCGCTGACTATTGTCCCAATGACTTGCCTCTATAAAGGCATCCATCGAGACTCGGTTATGTTTGGCCGAAGGCTTGTGTCATGATGATCCGACCGCAGGTTAGTCGTCCTCTTCCTATATGAATAGATCTTCCGCGTTGCTCCTCGCTTTTGTCTTCCTCAGCGGCTGCCAGGTCATGGCACCCGTTTCGTCGGACGGTACGCCGCCGGTCGAAGACAGCACTCCGGCCCCTGAAAAGCCCAAGGTTTACAGCTCATTCAGCGAAGAAACCGTCTTCAGCCTGTTGAGCGCCGAATTGGCTGGCCAGCGCAATCGTTTCGACATTGCCCTGGACAACTACGTGACCCAGGCCATCAATACCCAGGACCCGGGCATCTCCGAGCG
This sequence comes from Pseudomonas sp. RT6P73, assembly GCF_054897715.1. Classification (NCBI taxonomy): domain Bacteria; kingdom Pseudomonadati; phylum Pseudomonadota; class Gammaproteobacteria; order Pseudomonadales; family Pseudomonadaceae; genus Pseudomonas; species Pseudomonas sp. RT6P73. Next base: position 4,811,808 of record NZ_JBUBUV010000002.1, read on the forward strand.
AGCCTTCCGCATCGCCGAGTACCTGGGCGCCGATCAGGCTGCGCTGGATACCGCTTTGATCTGGGCAAAAAACGCCCCGGACGATCTCGAGGCGCAACGGGCGGCCGCCGTGCAGTTGGCTCGCGCCGGGCGTTATGACGACTCCATGGCCTATATGGAGAAAGTCCTGCTCGGCAAGGGCGACACGCATTTCGACTTCCTCGCCCTGTCCGCGGCCGATACCGACCAGGACACGCGCAACGGTTTGATGAAAAGTTTTGACCGTTTATTGCTGCGCCACCCGAATAACAGCCAGTTGATTTTCGGCAAGGCCTTGCTGCTGCAACAGGACGGTGACGCCAAAGGCGCGTTGACTCTGCTGGAGGACAATCCACCGGACGACGGCGAAATTGCCCCGATCCTGCTGCGTGCGCGCTTGCTGCAAGGGCTTAACCGTGGCGACGAAGCCTTGCCGCTGTTGCAAAAAAGCATCAAGAAGTACCCGGACGACAAACGCCTGCGCCTGACCTATGCACGCATGCTGGTTGAACAGGACCGCATGGACGACGCCAAAGTCGAGTTCTCAAGCCTGGTTCAGCAATACCCGGAAGACGACGAACTGCGTTATTCCCTGGCGCTGGTGTGCCTGGAAGCCAAGGCCTGGAATGAGGCCAAGGGTTACCTGGAAGATTTGATTGCCCGGGAGAGCCACGTCGATTCGGCACACCTGAACCTCGGCCGTATCGCTGAAGAACGCAACGATCCACAAGGCGCGCTGATCGAGTACGCCCAGGTCGGGCCCGGCAACGACTATCTGCCCGCGCAACTGCGCCAGACCGACATTCTGATCAACAACGGCAAGACCGCAGAAGCCCAAAGCCGTCTGGCGACCGAACGCGATGAGCAACCCGATTACGCGATTCAGTTGTACCTGATCGAATCCGAGACCTTGTCTGCCAATAATCAACCCGACAAGGCCTGGAAGGTTCTGCAAACCGCGTTGCAAAAATACCCGGACGATCTGAACCTGCTTTACACCCGCGCCATGCAGGCGGAAAAACGCAATGACCTGGCGCAGATGGAAAAAGACCTGCGCCTGATCATCAAGCGCGACCCGGACAATGCGATGGCGTTGAACGCCCTCGGCTACACCCTGTCTGACCGCACGACGCGTTACGCCGAAGCCAAGGCCCTGATCGAACAAGCGCACCTGATCAACCCGGAAGACCCGGCGGTCCTCGACAGCCTCGGCTGGGTGCACTTCCGCCTGGGCAATCTCGATGAAGCCGAACGCTACCTGCGTCAGGCCCTGGAGCGTTTTCCCGATCAGGAAGTTGCCGCTCACCTGGGCGAAGTCCTGTGGGCCAATGGCAAGCAACGCGAAGCCAGGCAAATCTGGGGCAAGTTCCTCAAGGAACAACCCGACAGCCCAATCCTGCGCAGCACCATCAAGCGCCTGACCGGATCAGAGACTCTTTAAGATTATGTTTTTGCGCCACCTTATTGTTTTCAGCTTCATCGCCCTGCTCGCCGGTTGTGCGGGCTTCGGCGCCCGCGAATCGGTCCAGGGTCAAGGCAACCCGGCCCAATGGCGCGAGTACAAACAACAGTTGACCGGCCTCGATGGCTGGCAGATCAACGGCAAGATCGGCATCCGCGCGCCAAAAGATTCGGGCAGCGGCACGCTGTACTGGCTGCAACGACAGGACTACTACGATATTCGCCTCTCCGGCCCGCTGGGTCGCGGTGCGGCTCGTTTGACCGGTCGCCCCGGCAAAGTCTCGCTGGAAGTGGCCAATCAGGGCCGCTATGACGCAACGACTCCCGAAGCGCTGGTCGAAGAACAGCTCGGCTGGAAACTGCCGGTGTCCAATCTGGCGTGGTGGGTTCGCGGGCTTCCGGCGCCGGACAGCAAAAGTCGCCTGACCCTGGATGCCGACAGCCGCCTGGCCAACCTCGAGCAGGATGGCTGGCAAGTGGAATACCTCAGTTACGCCGAGCAAAACGGCTATTGGCTGCCCGAGCGGATCAAACTGCACGGCACCGACCTTGATGTCACGCTGGTGATCAAGGAATGGCAACCACGCAAACTGGGGCAGTGAACATGACTGCACCACGCTTGACGCTGCCCTCCCCGGCCAAACTCAATTTGATGCTGCACATCCTCGGTCGCCGTGAAGACGGTTACCACGAGTTGCAGACCATTTTTCAGTTTCTCGATTACGGCGATGAAATCACCTTCGCCGTGCGCGACGACGGCGTGATTCAGCTGCACACCGAATTCGTCGGCGTTCCTCACGACAGCAACCTGATCGTCAAAGCCGCGAAAAAACTTCAGGAGCAATCCGGTTGTTCGCTCGGCATCGACATCTGGATCGAAAAAATTCTGCCCATGGGCGGGGGAATCGGTGGCGGCAGTTCAAATGCCGCGACGACGTTGCTCGGCCTGAATCACCTCTGGCAACTGGACTGGGATGAGGATCGACTGGCTGCGCTGGGCCTGACACTGGGGGCCGACGTCCCGGTTTTCGTGCGTGGTCACGCGGCTTTTGCCGAAGGCGTAGGGGAGAAACTCACCCCTGTAGACCCCGAAGAACCGTGGTATGTCGTGCTCGTGCCGCAAGTCTCTGTAAGTACAGCAGAAATTTTTTCAGATCCGTTGTTGACACGTAACTCTTCTCCCATTAAAGTGCGCCCCGTTCCCAAGGGAAACAGTCGAAATGACTGCTTGCCGGTGGTAGCAAGGCGTTATCCAGATGTACGTAACGCATTGAATTTGTTAGGTAAATTTACCGAAGCAAAACTCACCGGAACTGGAAGTTGTGTGTTTGGGGGCTTCCCAAGCAAAGCTGAAGCTGATAAAGTCTCGGCCCTTCTTACAGAGACCCTTACAGGGTTTGTAGCAAAAGGAAGCAACGTTTCGATGTTGCATCGCAAGCTGCAAAGTCTGCTCTAAAGGAACCGATTACTGGGTAATCGTTGCAACAGATACAGGGGCGTCGCCAAGCGGTAAGGCAGCAGGTTTTGATCCTGCCATGCGTTGGTTCGAATCCAGCCGCCCCTGCCATTTTCTATACTCATCCAGGTTACCCTCAGCCTCTAGGTACTGCGCGTGTCCAAGATGATGGTCTTTACGGGGAACGCTAACCCCGATCTGGCTCGGCGTGTCGTACGTCAGCTGCATATCCCTCTCGGTGACATTTCTGTCGGTAAGTTCTCCGACGGCGAAATTACTGCCGAGATCAATGAAAACGTCCGCGGTAAAGATGTCTTCATTATTCAGCCGACTTGCGCTCCGACCAACGATAACCTGATGGAACTGGTAGTGATGGCTGATGCCTTCCGCCGCTCCTCGGCTACTCGTATTACTGCTGTTATTCCTTACTTTGGTTATGCCCGTCAGGATCGCCGTCCGCGTTCCGCACGTGTGGCTATCAGCGCGAAAGTCGTTGCTGACATGCTTACCGTAGTCGGCATCGACCGTGTTCTCACGGTTGATCTGCATGCTGACCAAATCCAGGGTTTCTTCGATATTCCGGTAGATAACATCTACGGCTCCCCGGTTCTGGTGGATGACATTGAAGATCAGCGCTTCGAAAACCTGATGATCGTGTCCCCGGACATTGGCGGCGTCGTGCGTGCACGTGCTGTTGCCAAATCCCTGGGCGTGGATCTCGGGATCATCGACAAACGCCGTGAGAAAGCCAATCACTCTGAAGTGATGCATATCATCGGTGATGTCGAAGGGCGTACCTGTATTCTGGTCGATGACATGGTCGATACCGCCGGCACTCTGTGCCACGCGGCGAAGGCCCTGAAAGAGCATGGCGCTGCCAAGGTTTTCGCCTACTGCACACACCCTGTGCTGTCCGGTCGGGCGATCGAAAACATTGAAAATTCCATGCTGGACGAACTGGTGGTGACTAACACCATCCCGTTGTCCGCTGCTGCTCAAGCCTGTTCGCGTATCCGTCAACTGGATATCGCGCCGGTAGTTGCCGAAGCGGTCCGCCGCATCAGCAACGAAGAATCGATCAGCGCGATGTTCCGTTAAGGGCCCTGCCCTTCTCGACTGTCTCGTTGACGAAAAGCGCCCCGCCCCGGCATTCCTGTCGGGGCGGGGCTTTTTTGCCCATATCGCCTTTAGCGCTGGTCGCAACCGCTTGGGCGAATGTGGTTATTTTGGAGATACAACATGAACGATTTTACTCTGAATGCTGAAGTGCGTTCCGACCTGGGGAAAGGTGCGAGCCGCCGCCTGCGTCGTCTCGCAAGCCTGGTTCCAGCTGTAGTTTACGGTGGCGAAAAAGCCCCTGAATCCATCAGCATGCTGGCTAAAGAAGTTGCCAAACTGCTCGAAAACGAAGCGGCTTACAGCCACATCATCGAGCTGAACGTTGGCGGCACCAAGCAAAACGTAATCATCAAAGCTCTGCAGCGTCACCCGGCCAAAGGCCACGTGCTGCACGCCGACTTCGTACGCGTTGTAGCTGGCCAGAAACTGACCGCTATCGTGCCTGTACACTTTGTTGGTGAAGAAGCTCCGATCAAGAAAGGCGGCGAAGTTTCGCACGTTGTTTCGGAAATCGAAGTGACCTGCCTGCCAAAAGACCTGCCTGAATTCATCGAAGTCGACCTGGCTAACGCCGAAATCGGTTCGATCATTCACCTGTCCGACCTCAAAGCCCCTAAAGGCGTTGAGTTTGTTGCTCTTGCACACGGCGATGACAAGGCTGTTGCCAACGTCCACGCTCCACGTGTTGCTCCAGAAGCTACTGAAGAAGGCGCAGCAGAGTAATTCACTCTGTCATGCCGGAGTGATCAAGTAACATCGCGGACTGGAACGTAGCGAGAAAGCGGGCGAGAACGCGGAGTTTACATAATGGTAAATGAGCACTTGTCGTCCACTTTCGCCGCACACACTGATCGCGGCGATGTTATCCACCACTCCAAGGAAGGGCCCCTATCGTGACTGCCATCAAACTGATCGTTGGCCTGGGAAATCCAGGCGCCGAATACGAACAGACCCGGCATAACGCAGGGGCCCTTTTTGTTGAGCGCATCGCGAACGCACAGGGCGTAAACCTTGTGGCCGATCGCAAATATTTCGGCCTGACCGGGCGCTATTCGCATCAGGGTCAGGATGTTCGTCTGCTGATTCCCACCACGTACATGAACCGCAGCGGCCAGGCCGTCGCGGCACTCGCCGGTTTCTTCCGCATCACGCCTGAAGAAATCCTCGTGGCGCATGACGAACTCGACCTGCCACCGGGCGTTGCCAAACTCAAACAGGGCGGCGGCCACGGCGGTCATAACGGGTTGCGCGACATCATTGCGCAACTGGGCAATCAGAATACCTTTCACCGCTTGCGGCTTGGCATTGGCCACCCGGGCGTTGCCAGTATGGTTTCAAATTTCGTCCTGGGTCGTGCGCCACGCGCCGAACAGGAAAAACTCGATGCCAGCATCGACTTTGCCCTCGGCGTGCTGCCGGATATTCTCGCCGGTGAATGGAACCGCGCGATGAAAAACCTGCACAGCCAGAAGGCCTGACTCTAATCCGAGGGGAAACACCATGGGATTCAATTGCGGCATCGTCGGTCTGCCTAACGTCGGCAAGTCCACCTTGTTCAACGCCCTGACCAAATCCGGGATCGCGGCCGAGAACTTCCCCTTCTGCACCATCGAGCCGAACACCGGCATCGTCCCAATGCCGGATTCGCGTCTGGAAGCCTTGGCGGCCATCGTCAATCCAAAGCGTATCCTGCCGACCACCATGGAATTCGTCGACATCGCTGGCCTGGTAGCCGGCGCCTCGAAAGGTGAAGGCCTGGGCAACAAATTCCTCGCCAACATCCGCGAGACCGATGCCATCGCTCACGTGGTCCGCTGCTTCGAAGACGAGAACGTGATTCACGTCTCCAACAGCGTCGACCCGAAACGCGACATCGAGATCATCGACCTGGAACTGATCTTCGCCGACCTCGACAGCTGCGAGAAGCAACTGCAGAAAGTCGCCCGCAACGCCAAAGGTGGTGACAAGGACGCCGTGGTCCAGAAAGGCCTACTGGAGCAATTGATCGCTCACTTCACCCTCGGCAAGCCTGCGCGCACCCTGATGAAGACCATGGGCGCCGACGATAAAGCGGTGATTCGTGGTTTCCACCTGCTGACCACCAAGCCGGTCATGTACATCGCCAACGTCGCTGAAGACGGTTTCGAGAACAACCCGCTGCTGGACATCGTCAAGGCCATCGCCGAAGAAGAAGGCGCCATGGTGGTTCCGGTCTGCAACAAGATCGAAGCCGAAATCGCCGAGCTGGATGACGGTGAAGAGAAAGACATGTTCCTCGAAGCCTTGGGCCTGGAAGAACCTGGTCTGAACCGCGTGATCCGTGCCGGCTACGAAATGCTGCACCTGCAGACCTACTTCACCGCCGGTGTCGAAGAAGTCCGCGCCTGGACCGTCCGCGTGGGTGCTACCGCGCCACAAGCAGCCGGCGTGATCCACACCGACTTCGAAAAAGGCTTCATCCGTGCCGAAGTCATCGCCTACGACGACTTCATCCAGTACAAGGGTGAAGCCGGCACCAAAGAAGCTGGTAAATGGCGTCTGGAAGGCAAGGAATACATCGTTAAAGACGGCGACGTGATGCACTTCCGCTTCAACGTCTAAGTTTTCAGAACGAAGCAGCCGCACAAGAAAAAGCCGCGTTTGATACGCGGCTTTTTTGTGCCTGAATCCGGGCGATACCTAATCCTGTAGGAGCGAGGCTTGCCCGCGAAGGCGTCATCACCGGCTCAAGAAGCTTCGCGGGCAAGCCTCGCTCCTACAGGGTCGGCGGTGTTCAAGGCTTTTGGGTTCTTGGCAGGAAGATCGCCAACACGCCAAACAACGGCAGGAACGAACACAGGAAGTACACGTATTCGATGCCGTGAATGTCCGCCAGATGCCCCAGCAACGCCGCGCCAATCCCGCCGAAACCGAACATCAAGCCGAAGAACACCCCGGCAATCATCCCGACATTTCCCGGCACCAGCTCCTGCGCATAAACCACGATCGCCGAGAACGCCGAAGCCAGAATAAAGCCGATCACCACGCTGAGAATGCTGGTCCAGAACAGATCAACGTGCGGCAGGATCAAGGTGAACGGCGCAACGCCAAGGATCGAAAACCAGATAACCGCCTTACGCCCGATCTTGTCGCCAATCGGCCCACCGAAGAACGTCCCCGCCGCCACTGCGCCCAGGAACAGGAACAGATGCAGCTGCGAACTGGCCACCGACAGGTCGAACTTCTCGATCAGGTAGAACGTGAAGTAGCTGGTGAAGCTCGCCATGTAGAAATACTTGGAGAACACCAGCAGCCCGAGCACCACCAGCGCACTGATGACCCGGCGTTTTGACAAGCCGTGCGTCGCCGCCTGACCTTGCTTGAGCTTGAACAGGTTCAAGTGGTTCGCGTACCAGCGGCTGATTCGATAGAGCACGAACAGCGCAAACACGGCAAACAATCCGAACCACGCCACATGGCCCTGGCCGAAAGGAATGATGATCGCCGCCGCCAACAAAGGGCCAAAGGCTGAACCGGCATTACCGCCCACCTGAAAGGTCGATTGCGCCAAGCCGAATCGCCCGCCCGAGGCCAACCGCGCAATACGAGAAGCTTCCGGGTGAAAGGTCGAGGAGCCGATGCCGATCAACCCCGCCGCCAGCAGAATCATCGGGAAGCTGCCGACCACCGACATCATCAAAATGCCGATCAACGTGCACACCGTCCCGGCCGGTAGCAACCACGGCTTGGGATGACGATCAGTGTGGTAACCGACCCACGGCTGCAAAAGCGAAGCGGTCAGCTGAAAAGTCAGCGTGATCAAGCCAACCTGGGTGAAGGTCAGCCCATAGTTGGCCTTGAGCATCGGATAAATCGAAGGCAGCACCGACTGAATCAGGTCGTTGATCAAATGCGCCAGCGCCACCGCGCCGATGATGCGCATGACCAGAGGACTGCTTTGTTGAGTCGCGGGTGCCGACGTCGCGCCGGTCTGAGCGTTCGTAATAGCCATGAGAATTTCCGTACAGCGGATGGGTGCACACGGGCAGGTGAGTCAATGTGCCATTTTTCAGTGCAGCAGCGCCATCCCCTTAGCCAGCTAACGAACTAAATTCAGTCGTTGATAGCTCAACGCCATGGTCTGAATCTTGCCTTGTTAATCCGCTTCAACGCGGCCCCTTACAAAGGGGACCGAGAATGGGAAGTTTCGCCACAGAGTCGGCCTACAGAGCTGACAAGGGTGAACTTTCGAGGCCTTTTAAAGGGGCACAAGTCGCGGTCGCAACGACCCCGACGCACGCCAATGGTGCGTGGTGTCCAGAGGAGTCATGGGGCATGCAGGCTTTTTTATCACCGGGGATCGGATTGCTGGGGCGTTTTGGCTTCGCACGCAAATTTCAGTTGTTGTTTCTGCTGTTTATCCTGCCGCTGGCGGGCAGCCTGTTGATGATCGGTCAGGACTATCGGGCCAAACTTAATTTGATCTCCGGCGAACGTGCCGGCGTTCGACAACTGCTGGCCCTGGATGCGCTCGATAACCTGCTCGCCGCCCAACGTGATCGCGCTGCACGTTGGCGCGCGACGGAAACCAATCGCCAGCCCACCCCTGCGACCCTAGCCGCGATGGCCGCGTTCGACGCGGTACAACCTGCCGTCGCCCAAGCCACCACGGACCTCGGTAATGCGCTGAAAACCGAAGGCGCCGAGGGCGAAACCCTGACCCGTTACCAGGCCCTGCAAACCGCGCTCAACGGCCTCGACTCGAAAAGCCTGAGCAGCGTCGGCTGGTGGCCGGATGGCTACGATCGTTTCACCAATGCCTTGAGCGCGCTGCAAGCCTTGCGCGAGCAGATCGCCATGGACAATCGCCTGACGCTCGCGCCGTGGCTGGAAACGTACCTGCTGACACAGATTTCCACACAACACGCGCCGGACCTGATTGAACGGGTCGGCCGCCTGGCCAGTGTCGGTCAGGCGTCGGTGGTGTCCGGGCAGTTCACCCTGCAAAGCCGTCTGCAATTGCGCGACTTGCGTAGCCGTATCGGCGATGCCCGGGAACAGTTGGCGAAAACCGCCAGCCTTCTGGAAGCACGCCTGCCCAGCGCCTTGCAAAGCTGGGCCGGGCAATACCACGACAGCCTCAAGCATCTTGATGCCGAACTGAAAGTCCTCGATGACGGTGTGTTCGGCGGCAGCATCAAGCTCAAGCCGGAAGAGTTCGAACGCAGCCTCGACAGCCTGCTCACCGACCTCGCCTCGTTGCGCCAGCAGTCATTGGTTTCGCTGGATCAGCGCCTGGATTACTACCACGGCTCGGCGATCCGCCAGTTCATTCTGGTGGCAACGATCTTTGGTTGCCTGCTGCTGGCGGCGCTGTACCTGTTCATCTGCTTGCAGGCCTCGATCCGTCGCAGCGCCAGCGGCATCACCCTGCTGGCCGAAGCGTTGCGCGACGGCAACCTCAGCCTGCAAGTGCCGGTACAGGGGCGCGACGAACTGGCGGCCATCAGCACCGCCCTGAATGTCGCGGTGGTGCAACTGCGTAACAGCTTGCTGGGGGTCGATCACGAAACCTTGCAGGTGAGCAATGCGGTGCGCACCCTCAATCATCATTCCAGCGGTGCCCTTGGCGAAGTTGAAGCGCAGCAACTGCAGATCAGCCAGATCGCTGCTGCGGCCACGCAATTGGCGGCGACCTCTCAAGGGGTCGCTCAGAGTTGTGAACAGGCGTCCGGCAGCGCTCAACACACCCAAAGGATTGCGGCCGACAGCAGTCGCGACAGCCAGCGCACCACGGCGAGCATTCAGCAGCTCAACCAACGTTTGAATGACACGGCAGCGGCACTCGGCCGGGTCAGCGAACAAGGCCAACAGATTCAATTGGTGGTCGACACCATTCGCGGCGTGGCCGAGCAGACCAACCTGTTGGCACTCAACGCGGCGATCGAGGCGGCTCGCGCTGGCGAACAGGGTCGCGGTTTTGCGGTCGTGGCAGATGAAGTACGTAGCCTCTCGCAACGCACGCAGTCCTCTACGGCGCAGATCGCCGGCACTGTCGACAGCCTGCGCAGCACGGTGAATGAGGCAGTCAGCCTGATGGAAGCGGCCTGTAGCCAGGCACAAAGTGATGCCCAGTCGGTCACCGGCCTGGGTGAACGCCTTGGCGAAATTGCCCACGCGGTGCAAGGCGTTACCGACACCCTGGCGCAAATCGCCACGGCAGTAGAGGAACAGGCCAGTACTGCCGATGAAGTCAGCGGCAACATCCAGCAGGTCGATCAGGCAGCGGTAAGATTGCTCGAAGGCGCGCGGGCGGTGAACCTTGCAGCGGACACCTTGAGCCAGGGCAGCAAGGCCCTGAGTGCCAATACCGGGAGATTTCAGCTCAGTTGACGCCCTCCCCCGGTCCGAATTTTCGGCTCCGGTGGATAAGCGGTTGAAAGCGTAGAGAAATATTTTAGATTTACGCTTGACGCATCTGCATTACCGGTGAATAATGCGCGCCACTTGGCTACATAGCTCAGTTGGTTAGAGCATAGCATTCATAATGCTGGGGTCCGGGGTTCAAGTCCCTGTGTAGCCACCAAGTACTAAAAACGGCTTACCGAAAGGTAGGCCGTTTTTTTATGCCTCGAGAAAAGTGCCTGGAACAGCACATCAAGAATGGATCGTCGGCAACGCCGACAACGCTCGCTCCCAAATCTGCCAGGTCCGCAGCCAGACCATCGCTTGCCAGTCGCTGTCGGCGGGATAGAACTGCTCCAGCAGATTCAGTTTGATCTCACGCCCCACCGCATCACTCGGATTGCCGTGCAGGTGCAGCCAGTGGTCATCGCGCAAATGACGATGAACGTCCGCCCCCGGATACGTCCCGCACTCGATCACAAAGGGCATCAGTTTTACCTGCGGCAGCGCATTGATCAGTGCCTGCGAGGTGTAGCCAGTCGCGGTGGCTGCAACACCGGTTTCACTCAAGGTATCGGCACCGGTCAGCAACGTGTAGAGCCACGGCCCGTAAATGGCCTGCGCCTCGGGAAGCGTTGGATAAGCGGCCTCGGTGATGGTCAGCAACATCGGATGACCGTACTCGCCAGCACCGGTGTGCAAGTCGAAACACATCGCGACCTCGCCGTGGGACATATGCTTTTGCATGATTTCGTGCAGCGTGCGGTTCGACCAGCTCGGCGCCAGCCCGCCATAAAACAGGCCATCGGGATGACTGTGCTGGCCGCCCTCGACAATTGACATCACCGTCGGCCAGCCGTGTTCGCGAATCTGCCCGTCGAGCAAAGCATCGGCGCGGTCACGCTTCGGGCCTCGCAACTCAGTGAAGGCGTAGATTTCATGCAGCGCTGCGTAAGCCTGATTGTCCGGCAGCGGACGCGTAAAGTTCAGGTGATTGCGGTTCAGGTCGATGTTGTCTTCGTTGACCCGGCGCAGCCACGCGGTGCCCCACGGGTTGATCAGGTGGATCATCACCACCGCGACATCGGCCGGCAGTGATCGCTTGCCCAACTCCTGCATCCACTTGATCTGACAACCGGAGCCATAGAAGCCTTCCACCCCGTGGGTGCCGCTCAACGCGATCAGGAGTCGCTTGGCACCCGGATCGCCCAACACCGCCACATCGGTGCTCAGGGTCTCGCCGAAGGGCCCTTTGAGTGGATGCGTATACGCGGTCAGTGTCGCTCCGGTCGCCGTCGCTGCCGCGAGGAATTGCTCACGTTGAGTGCGGTAACTCGGCTGGGTGGGAAACTCGGTCTGCATGGCTGCCTCTTGTTGATTCTTCTGGCTCGTCTGTTCCCTCGACCCTACAGAAAATCCGTTGACTCATGAAGGACAAAAGCGTCTTTGCTGTAGTCCGTGGTTTGCACCTCGCACTGTCGGCCGATAAAGTCCCCTGATCTTTTCCCACGGACGGAGTGCCCCCACGTGTTCTCAGCCTTCCACTTGAGCCGCTTTCGCCTGTCAGCCTTGCCGTTGATCGCCACCGCGCTGACCCTCACTGCCTGCAACGCCCCGCCGACTTCAACGTTGCCAGTCGCACCGGAAGTCGCCTCGGGTTATCGCACCGACCTGAAAACCCAATACGCCTCAAACCACATGGCCGCAGCGGCCAATCCACTGGCAGCCGAAGCCGGGCGGGAAATGCTGCGTCAGGGCGGCTCGGCGATTGATGCCGCGATTGCGATGCAGGCAGTGCTGACCCTGGTGGAACCACAATCCTCGGGCATTGGTGGCGGCGCGTTGATTGTGTTGTGGGACGGCAAGAACGTGCGCACTTACGACGGTCGCGAAACCGCACCGGCCGGCGCAACAGAGAAGCTTTTCCTACAGGCCGACGGCAAACCGATGGCCTTCACCCAGGCGCAGATTGGTGGTCGCTCGGTGGGAACACCAGGGGTGTTGCGGGCGCTTGAGCTGGCTCATCAGAAACACGGTCGCCTGCCGTGGGCGCAATTATTCGAACCGGCCATCAGACTCGCGGAGCAAGGCTTCGCCATCTCGCCGCGCCTGCATCAGCTGATCGCTTCAGACTCGTCCATGCGCCGCTCGCCAGACATGGTGGCGTACTTCCTCAATGCTGATGGCAGCCCGAAAGCCGCCGGTACGCAGCTGAAAAACCCGGCACTGGCCGCGGTGTTCAAACGCATCGCCAAAGAAGGTCCGGATGCGCTGTACAAAGGGCCGGTAGCGCAAGAAATCGTCGCCAAGGTTCAGGGCCACGCCAACCCCGGTAGCCTGTCGCTGAACGATCTCCTGGGCTACAAGGCCAAGGAGCGCGCGCCGCTGTGCACCGACTATAAACGCTGGCAGGTCTGCGGCATGCCGCCGCCGTCGTCGGGCGGGATCGCCGTGGCGCAGATCCTCGGCACGCTCCAGGCGCTGGAGGCTCGCGATCCGCGCTTTGCCTTGGCGTCAATGAAACCGGTCAGGACGGATAAACCCGCCGGCACCGAACCGACACCAGAAGCTGTACACCTGATCTCCGAAGCCGAGCGACTGGCCTACGCCGATCGCGCGCTCTATCTGGCCGACGCCGACTTCGTGCCCGTCCCTGTCAAAGGCCTGGTGGACCCGACGTACCTGGCCAGCCGCGCCGCCCTGATCGGCGATCGCAGCATGGGCACGGCCAAACCCGGCACCCCGCCGGGCATCAAGGTCGCCTACGCACCGGACCGCTCGCCGCTGCGCATCTCCACCTCGCAAGTGGTGGCGGTCGATGACGAAGGTGGCGCGGTGTCCATGACCACCACCGTCGAATCCGCGTTCGGTTCGCACGTGATGGTGCAGGGTTTCCTGCTCAACAATCAGATGACCGACTTCTCGTTCATCCCCGAAGAAAACGGCCAGAAAGTCGCCAACCGCGTCGAACCCGGCAAGCGCCCTCGTTCGTCCATGGCGCCGACGCTGATCTTCGATCGCCAGAGCGGCGAATTCCTCGCCACCCTCGGTTCGCCCGGCGGCTCGCAGATCATCGAATACGTCGCCAAATCCACCATCGGTCTGCTCGACTGGAACCTCGACCCGCAAGCGGCCATCAACCTGCCCAACTTCGGCAGCCGCAACGGCCCGACGGAGCTCGAAGACGGCCAGTTCAGCACCGGGTTGATTCAGGCGTTGAAGGACAAAGGGCACAGCGTGAACGAGATCGACATGACCAGCGGCACCCAGGCGATTGTTCGGGTGAAGGACGCACAGGGGAAAGCGTCGTTGGCGGGAGGGGCCGATCCTCGGCGTGAGGGGGCGGCGCTGGGGGATTGAGTCCTACGAGTGAATGAGCAAGGGCTTACCGGAAGGTAGGCCCTTTTTTACATGTAATGAGTCCTGATCGGCTATCTCACGCTGCCGTTTCCTATCCGCAAAAAGCTGCCTTTTCGATAGAGTTGGGAAACTGTCGATCCTCACAAGCAAGTACGAAGCGATCAACGCCGATACCGTCGAGATGGAGTAATCAATGAGCATTCAAACCGACGAGGACTATCACGTAGCCCTCAGGAATGTATCTGCGCTATTCGACAATGAGCCAGAGCCAGGCACCCCTGAAGGGGACTATTTCGACATCATGATCACGCTTATCGAAGCTTATGAATCGAAGCAATTTCTGGTCGAAGAGATTCCTGCAGAAGCGTCAAAAAATTCATCCGGCTGACGCGGAAATCTCCTCTCCGACTAATCTGATATCAAGCCGGCACAACGTCGTGTTACGCAACTAGGCGCTCACGTACACCCAAGCTTCAATCCCGGATTGAAGGACCACACTGACACGCTTGTAATCCGACACTTCATAGCTATCGGCGGCCGCCAGTTCGTCGGGGGTAATCTGGAACACGATCCCTGGAATCGGCGCGCTGCTGTCACCGCCCGGACGAAGAATCGGATGGTGGGTCTTGCCACTGGTGGCCAACACCTCAGGGTCGGTAATTTCCACCCAGGACTGTTCGTAACCCAGCATTGCGTCAGCACTGCCGGTCAGCTCGCGCCCGAAGTTGGCCAGTTGCACGGCTTTGTCCTGCAAGGTGCCGTAGGAAAACAGGTACACCGTTGAATCGCTCATCCATAAATCCTTGATTGAATAGTTGCGCCCCGCTTAGCGAGTGATCTTCAGCGCCTGCCGTGCCTTGTGCTTCTCCAGCGCCAGATCGATCAAGCGGCTGACCAGCTCGCTGTACGTCATGCCGGTGGCTTGCCAAAGTTTGGGGTACATGCTGATGCGGGTGAAGCCGGGCAACGAGTTGATCTCATTGATCAGCACTTCGCCGCTATCGGTCAGGAACACATCGACCCGCGCCAACCCGGAACAGCCCAGCACCTGAAACGCCTCGACGGCCAAGGCACGGATGCGCTCACTGGCATCAAGGCTGATGTTGGCCGGCACCACGACCTCTGCCGCTTGAGCGTCGATGTATTTGCTGTCGTAGGAATAGAAGCCGCTGCGCACCACAATCTCGCCACAACCGCTGGCGATGGCGTCCTCGTTGCCGAGTACGGCGCACTCGATCTCACGGCCGCTGACGGCAGATTCGATCAAGACTTTTTCATCGAAACCCAGAGCCAGTTCCACTGCCGCCATGTACTCGGCTTCGTCGTTGACCTTGCTCACGCCTACGGACGACCCTTGGTTCGCCGGTTTGACGAACAGCGGCAGGCCGAGTTTGCCCTGGACCTCAGCGAACCCGGTGCGCGCGGCGCTGGCGCGGTTCAATGTCACGAACGGTGTGACCGCAATCCCGGCGTCACGCAGCAGCCGCTTGCTGATGTCCTTGTCCATGCACACCGCCGAGCCGAGCACGTCGGAGCCGACAAAGGGCAAATCCGCCATGCGCAGCAAGCCTTGCAAGCAACCGTCTTCACCCAACGTGCCGTGCACAATCGGGAAGATCACGTCGACGTGGTCCAGCAGTTCCTGGCCGGAGGTTTCGACCAATTGCTGACTGGCCTTGCCCGGCACCACGGCCAGTTCCCGGTTGGACTGGTTGAGGGCGATCAGGGCCGGGTTTTCCTGGTTGAGCAGGAAGTTAGAAGGGTCGTTGAGGTGCCAATGGCCTTGCTTGTCGATACCAATCAGCACCGGTTCGAAGCGCGACCGGTCCAGCGCATCGACAATGTTTTTCGCCGATTGCAGCGACACTTCGTGCTCCGCCGAACGACCACCAAAAATAATGCCTACCCGCAGTTTGCTCATTCCATACACCTCAACGATTGGCCACCAGATGCGCGCCGAACAACAGATAGCAACTGCCGGCGAAGCGATCCAGCCATTTGCGCGAACGCTCATAGGCGCCCGCGACCCGACGGCTGGCAAACAGCAGTGCGACGCTGCAATACCAACTGAACGACAAGGTCGCCATCGTCAGCACGGCCAGCGCGAGCAACATCGGCGGCGGAGAGGCAGGCATGGCCGTAGCGAAAATCGTCGCGACGAACAGCGCTGCCTTGGGATTGGTCATGTTGCCGACAAAGCCCCGACCATAAGCCGAGAGCAGCGTGCGCCCCGCCCCGTTCAACGAGACGCTGTCGCCCGGCATCACCGCCGGAGTGCGCTTGAACTGCTTCAAGCCCAGATAGATCAGGTAACAACCACCGGCAATCTTGAAGCTTAAGTACAGCGTCGGTGCTGCACTGAACAAAGACTTGATGCCCAAGCCTCCCGCCAGCCCCCAAAGCACGGTGCCAGTCGCCACGCCCAATGCGGCCACCACGCCATGACGGCGGGAGCAACTGGCGGCCAATTGCGCGGTATTGAAGAAGTTGGGCCCCGGCGTCACTACCGCGACCGTCCATAACAGCGCCAGAGACAACAGCGGTGCAGCGTAGCTCAGAGGAGTCATTTCCATGGTGTGAGGCGCCTTCGTGGCTTCAGAGAATGCTCGATACCTTGCAACATTTACACGTTGTTTTCTACCAGCCTCATGGGTTTTATCGGCCGGCAGACAGGTGGCCGGTCACTGGGTTATCGTGTTTTATATTGAGTTCAAGACAACGACACCATGGCCAAGCACACGCCTCCCATCGACTGGTTTCACCGCGCGCCCAACATCGGCGGGCTGGAGCGTATCGAGGCGTTTTTTGCCGGTCACGGCTACGACCTTCATCGCCACGACACCTATGCAATCGGCCGCACGCTGGCCGGGGTGCAGAGCTTTCAGTACCGCAATGGTTGGCGTCACAGCCTGCCGGGCGGCACCCTGGTCCTGCACCCGGATGAACTCCACAATGGCGAGGCCGGCACCGACAGCGGTTTTCACTACCGAATGATGTACATCGAGCCGGCGCTGATCCAACAGATACTCGGCGGTCAGCCATTGCCGTTTATCAAGGCAGGCCTGTCCACTGATCCACGCTTGTTCGCCGCCACCGATGTGCTGATGCGAAGCCTGGATGACCCGCTCGACCCGCTGGAAGAACAGGACGCGTTGTTCGATCTGGCACACGCCTTGAGCACCGTCTCCGGCGCGCCCGGTAAACGCCAGCGCTTCGACTACGTGGCGGCGGAGCGCGCGCGGGAGTTCATCCACAGCGCCCTGGATCGCACCGTGACCCTGGAAGAACTGGCGCACCACAGCGGCCGGGATCGCTGGAGTCTGTCGAGGGATTTTCGCCTGTTGTTCGGCACCAGCCCTTATCGATACCTGACGATGCGCCGCCTGGACCTGGTCCGAGCAATGCTGATCCAAGGCCAGTCACTGGTCAGTGCCGCGCTGATCGCCGGCTTCACCGACCAGAGCCACATGACCCGGCAATTCAGCAAGACCTACGGTCTGTCGCCGGCCCGGTGGATGAAAATGCACCGCCGCTGAGCCGCGCACAATCGTACAAGAAGCCTGCTGTCGCGCTGACTATCGTGGAGTCACGATCAACCACGAGAGCTTGCGTCATGACCGCTTATCAAAGCCTGAACTTCGCTGAAAAAATCGCCCGGATCGACGCGCACTGGAGCCCCCGGGTCATCGCCGAGATGAACGACTACCAGTTCAAAGTGGTGAAACTGCTGGGGGATTTCATTTGGCACGATCACCTGGATACCGACGAAACCTTCATCGTGCTCGAAGGGCAGCTGCGCATCGACTTTCGCGATGGCCACGTTCTGCTGAACGCGGGCGAAATGTATGTGGTGCCAAAAGGTGTCGAGCACAAGCCCTCTGCCGCGCAGGAAGTGAAACTGCTGCTGATCGAACCCAAGGGTGTACTGAACACGGGCAGCGAAGGTGGCGAACGCACGGCGCAGAATGACGTATGGGTGTGAACGGCAAGCGCTTACGGCTGCAGAGTCTTGCCGTCCACCGGGTCGCCGATCGTCAGGAAATGCCCGCCAGCGACATGGTGCAAGGTGCGTAATGCATCGTGCCCTTCGAAGTGCCAACGGCCCTCGCTGAACACGCGCTTATCGGCCTGGGCGGCAATTACCTCGGCCACAAACAGGTCATATTGCTGGTGATTATTGGGCTCTGGCAGCAGTCGGCATTCCAGCCATGCGACGCAACCTTCAAGCATCGGTGCGTCGATCAGTTCACCGTTGAACGTCTGCAGGCCGTACACCTGAAACTTGTCCAGGCCCTGGCCCTGAGTCAGTTCCAGCCCCGACGTCGAGCCAACGGTTTGTGCGATATCGGCCTGGGCGGCACAGGGAACGTTCAACACGAACGTTCCCGACGCTTCCAGCAGCTGTCGGGTCCAGGTGGACTTGTCCAGCACCACGGCGATTTTCGGCGGCTCGAAGTCCAGCGGCATGGCCCAGGCGGCGGCCATGATGTTGCGCTGGCCGTCATGCGCCGCGCTGACCAGCACGGTTGGCCCGTGATTGAGCAGGCGATAAGCCTTGGACAACGGAACCGGACGGCGATGGGAAACGCTCATGAGGGCTGCTCCTGGGGAAAACGCCGATTGTAGCGATTTCCACCAGGAGGTCAGTTATCAAGTCGCCAGTTGATTGGCAAACTGCCCGACCGCGTTCACCACTTTCTGCGCGCCGTCCTGGATCTCGACGATCACCGTGCCCGCCTCCGCCGCCAGCGCCAGGCCTTGCTCAGCCTGGAGTTGACCGTCGGTCATCAGGGCCACGGCATTGCGCGCCATGTCCTGGTTCTTGCGCACTACGCCAACGATTTCATCGGTGGCCTGGCTGGTGCGCGAAGCCAGTTGCCGGACTTCGTCTGCGACCACGGCAAAACCCCGGCCCTGTTCACCGGCCCGCGCCGCTTCGATGGCCGCGTTGAGCGCCAGCAGGTTGGTCTGTTCGGCAATGCCGCTGATGGTTTTGACGATGGTGCCAATCACCAGCGATTGCTCGTTCAGTGCTTCGATGCCTTCGCCGGCGGTTTGCATGTGCCTGGCCAGGTCACGCATCACATCCACCGCCTGAGTCACCACGGCGGTGCCGCGCTGGGCGCTTTGATCGGTTTGCTGGGAGGTGCTGTAGGCAATGTTGGCCGCTTCGGCGACCGCCTGCTCCTGATTGACCTGATCGGTAATCACCGTGGCGAACTTCACCACTTTGTAGAGGGTATTGTTGGCGTCCACCACCGGGTTGTAGGACGCCTCCAGCCAGACCACACGACCGTGGTTGTCCACACGCTTGAACCGGCCAGCCACGAACTCGCCGGCGTTCAGGCGGCGCCAGAAATTCTGGTATTCAGCGCTGTTGTACTCTTCCGGGTCACAGAAAGTACGGTGATGTTTGCCTTTGATCTGCGCCAGGCTGTAACCCATGCCGCTGAGGAACCGCTCGTTGGCCGCCAGCACGTTGCCATTGAGGTCGAACTCGATGACCGCCGTCGAACGCACCAGGGCGCCGATCAGGTTTTCATGTTCGCGGGACGCCTCGATGGTGCGGGTCAGGTCGCTGGAGTAAATCGAAAAGTGCTTGATCCGACCTTCCGAAGACCGCACCGGCTGCGCGATCGAGCGCAGCCAGGCTTCCTGGCCATTGCCGCGTAACAGACGCACGGCGCCAGCAAAGTGCTCGCCACGGGTCAGCGCAGTCTGGAAGCGGCGGTGGAATTCGTCCGATTTCACATGGGCCGGGACAATGTCTTCGAGGTGCCGGCCAATCAGATCGCTGCTTTTGTAGAGCATCTCGCCGAGGAAGTTCTGGTTGACCGACTGAATCCGTCCATCAGGATCCAGGGTCAGGACCAGCATCTCGCTTTCCAGACTTTCCTTCACTTGCTGAAGGCTGGAGAGTTCTTCGCGAAGAGCCGACAGCTCCTGCTTCAAGCGTTTGTTGAACATGGAAAGCACCGATGGACAGGGATAGAAAGCGGCATGCAGCCTAACCATCGGCCTTGCGGATGTTTTCTGAAGAGTGTTTCAGGGTTGTCCTACAAAAATAGTTGCGCGTTCATTCATGCCGCGCCAGCGGCCGGGCAGCGTTCGATCCGTGGCATCCGCGCACCGAAATACGCCGCGCTGCTCACGCCCACCGCGCCCATTACCGCGCTGAAGATCACGCAAATCCATGGGCTCCACGGCATCAGACCGATCAGCAACAGCGGTGTGATGCTTGCCCACGCCGCGTAGGCAATGTTGTAGGTGAAGGAAATCCCCGAGACGCGAATCCGCGCCGGAAACAGGCTGACCATCACCGACGGCACCGCGCCGACCACCCCGCAACCGAGCCCGGCAATCGCGTACGCCAAGCCAATCCACTGGCCGCCGGTGATCAGGCACGTATAGAGCACACCGATACCCAGCGGTAGCAGCAAGCTATAGAGCATGACCGTGCGCCAGGCACCGATGCGATCGACGAGCAGCCCGGCGAGTACGCAGCCGATGTTCAGGAACACAATGCCCAAGGCACTCAAGGCAAAGGTGTGGCTGGCGGTCATGCCGAAGGTTTTCTGCATCATGGTCGGGGTAATGACCACGAACACCACCACCGCGGACGTCAGTACGCAGGTGAGGATCATCGCCGGCAATATCGCCAAACGATGTTCACGCAAGACGGTGCGCAACGGCAGCTCGACAGCGGCATCGCGCTGAGCCTGCATGGCCATGAACACCGGGGTTTCGCTGAGCCAACGGCGCAGCCAGACACCAATCACGCCAAACACACCGCCCAGCAGGAACGGGTAGCGCCAGGCGTAATCGAGGATTTCTGCCGGGGTGAACGCCTGTGCCAGAAAGGTCGCCGTCAGGGCGCCGATCAGGTAACCAAAGGTCAGCCCGGCCTGCAGGAAGCCAAGGGCATAACCGCGATGCCCGGCCGGCGCGTGCTCGGCGACGAACACCCAGGCACTCGGCACTTCTCCGCCGACTGCCGCGCCCTGCAGGACTCGCAAAGCCAACAGCAGCAACGGTGCGAAATAGCCGATCTGGGCGTAGGTGGGCATGATCCCGATCAGCAGACACGGCAGCGCCATCATCAGGATGCTCAGGCTGAAGACTTTCTTGCGCCCCAGCCGATCGGCGAAATGCGCCATCAGAATCCCGCCCAACGGCCGCGCAAGGTAACCGGTCACGAAGATCCCGAAACTTTGCAGCAAGCGCAGCCACTCGGGCATGTCCGGCGGGAAGAACAGCTGGCTGAGGGTCAGCGCGAAAAATACGAAAATGATGAAGTCGTAGATTTCCAGCGCCCCACCAAGGGCCGCCAGGCCAAGGGTCTTGTAGTCCGAGCGGCTGAACGGCGCTGGGCGCGAGTGGGTGTCGGCAGTCATGAAAGAACTCTGGCATGGGCAAAAAACCAAGGCGCCCATGGTCTACGCAAACGCGCCCACGGACAACCCGTTAGACCAAAGTCTCAGACTGGTTAATCTTCGTCACAAAATATGACTGATTGATTTACTGTTGGCACCTGTCCAGACGGGCCTTTGCGGCCCCAAAGACCACAATAAACATAAAAATTCGAGGTACTCCCGTGGCCGCTGATATCGAAGATACCCGCTCCGCCCGCTTTGCCCTGCGCTGCTCAAGTTTTGCTGAACGCTGGTTCCCCGACTCCTGGGTATTTGCTGCGTTGGCGGTGATCATCGTCACAGTGGCCACCCTGTTCATGGGCGCCAAACCCACCGATGCGGCGATGGCGTTTGGTGACGGTTTCTGGAGCCTGATCCCGTTCACCATGCAGATGGCGTTCGTGGTGATCGGCGGGTATGTGGTCGCGAGCTCTCCGCCTGCGGTGAAGCTTATCGACCGCTTGGCCCGGATCCCGAAAAACGGTCGCTCGGCCGTGGCCTGGGTCGCATTGATTTCCATGGTTGCGTCACTGCTGAACTGGGGCTTGTCGCTGGTGTTCGGCGGTCTGCTGGTACGTGCCCTCGCCCGCCGCACCGACCTGAAAATGGATTACCGCGCCGCCGGTGCTGCGGCCTATCTGGGCCTTGGTGCCGTGTGGGCCTTGGGCCTGTCGTCGTCCGCCGCGCAATTGCAGGCCAACCCGGCCAGCCTGCCGCCATCGATTCTGTCGATCACCGGTGTCATTCCGTTCACTCAAACGATCTTTCTCTGGCAGTCCGGCGTCATGTTGCTGGCCCTGATTGTGATCTCGCTGGTTATTGCCTACGCCACCGCGCCAGGCCCGAACACAGCCCGCGACGCCGAAGCCTGCGGCGTCGATCCGAGTTTCAACTTACCGCCGCTGCAACCGCGCACCCGTCCCGGCGAATGGCTGGAGCACAGTCCGCTGCTGACGATTCTGCTGGTGCTGCTGGCGGCGGGATGGTTGTTCCACGAGTTTTCGACCAAACCGGCGATCAGCGCGATCTCGGGCCTGAACACTTACAACTTCCTGTTCATCATGCTCGGCGCGCTGCTGCACTGGCGTCCGCGCAGCTTCCTCGATGCCGTGTCCCGGGCGGTGCCGACCACCACCGGCGTGCTGATTCAGTTTCCGCTCTACGGCTCGATCGCCGCGCTGATGACCACGGTCAAAGGTTCCGACGCTCAGACCCTCGCGCACCACATCTCGACCTTTTTCGTCAGCATTGCGTCCCACGACACCTATGCGGTGCTGATGGGCGTTTACTCGGCGATCCTCGGTTTCTTCATCCCGTCCGGCGGCGGCAAGTGGATCATCGAAGCGCCGTACGTCATGCAAGTGGCCACCGACCTGAACTACCACCTGGGTTGGGCCGTGCAGATCTACAACGCGGCGGAAGCCCTGCCGAACCTGATTAACCCGTTCTACATGCTGCCGCTGCTGGGCGTGCTCGGGCTGAAGGCGCGGGACTTGATTGGCTTTTCATTCGTGCAGTTGTTGGTGCACACGCCGCTGGTGCTGTTCCTGCTGTGGGCGCTGGGGACGACGCTGACGTATACGCCGCCGGTGATGCCGTAATCCCAACCTAAAAAACACCACAAAACCAATGTGGGAGTGACGGTGCGACGATTCGACCTGCTCGCGATGGCGGTGTATCAGTCACTAATAATGTTGACTGATACACCGCCATCGCGAGCAGGCTCACTCCCACATTTATGAATTCGGCTGTATTCAGAACCGAAACCCGTCAATGTCTGAGGGTTACACCACGTCTCGTCGTAAATAATAGCTCAGTGCCATCACTTTCCTTTACCGCCCCGCTGCTCCGGTAATATCCTTGCGCGAATATTATCTGTTTCAACTTTTTGCAGGCTGGAAAGGGAGTTCATTTCAATGATCGTAGGGATTGACCTGGGGACCACCAACAGCCTCGTCGCCGTCTGGCGTGGGGAGTCCAGCGAGTTGGTGCCCAATGCCCTGGGCCAGTTCCTCACCCCCAGCGTGGTCGGTCTCGATGATCAGGGCCGCGTTCTGGTCGGCCAGGCCGCTCGCGAGCGTTTGCACACCCACCCGCGCCAGACCGCTTCGCTGTTCAAGCGGCACATGGGCAGCGCCACGGAAGTACGCCTGGGAGACAGGTCATTCCGTCCCGAGGAGCTTTCAGCGCTGGTGCTCAAAAGCCTTAAAGAAGACGTCGAACGGGCCTTCGGCGAGACCGTGCATGAAGCGGTGATCAGCGTGCCGGCCTACTTCAGCGACGCCCAGCGCAAAGCCACGCGCATTGCCGGTGAACTGGCGGGTTTGAAGGTTGAAAAACTGATCAACGAGCCGACCGCTGCTGCATTGGCGTATGGGTTGCACCAACGGGATAAGGAAACTTCGTTCCTGGTTTTCGACCTCGGTGGCGGCACCTTCGACGTGTCGATCCTGGAACTCTTCGACGGCGTCATGGAGGTGCGCGCCAGCGCGGGCGACAACTTCCTGGGCGGCGAAGATTTCGACAGCGTGCTGCTGGAGCACTTTCTCGAGCACCATCGCAACACCGATAACTTTCCTGACCGCGCCGGCATCATCCAGCCGTTGCGTCGCGAGGCCGAGCGCGTGCGCAAAGCCCTGGGCCAGGACAGCAGCGCCGAATTCAGCCTGCGGGTCGACGGCCAGCAATGGACGCAAACCATCACCCAACCTCAACTGGCGACACTCTACACGCCGTTGCTCGAACGCCTGCGCACACCGATCGAACGGGCCCTGAGAGATGCGCGAATACGCGTTAGTGATCTCGATGAAATCCTGCTGGTGGGCGGTACGACGCGCATGCCGCTGATTCGCAAACTGGCAGCCGGCCTGTTTGGGCGTTTCCCTTCGATCAGTCTCGACCCGGACGAAGTGGTTGCCCACGGTGCGGCGATTCAGGCGGCTTTGAAAGCTCGCTCCGCCGCGCTGGAAGAAGTGGTGCTGACGGACGTCTGTTCCTACACATTGGGCATCGAGACGACTACCCAGATCGGCCAGCAATATGAAAGCGGGCATTACCTGCCGATCATCGAGCGCAACAGCATTGTGCCGGTGAGCCGGGTGAAAACCGTGTACACGCTGCAAGATAATCAGGAGCACGTGCTGCTGAAGATCTTTCAGGGCGAAAGCCGCCTGGTCAAAGACAACGTCGCGCTGGGCGAGCTGGACATCAAGGTGCCGAAACGCAAGGCCGGCGAAGTCGCCCTCGACGTGCGCTTCACCTACGACAATAACGGATTGCTCGAAGCCCAGGTGGTCATCCCGTTGACGGGCGACAAGCATTCGCTGGTCATCGAAAACAATCCCGGCGTGCTCACACCCGAGGAGATTCAGCAGCGATTGGAGGGCCTGGCGCTGCTGAAGATTCATCCGCGCGACCAGCAGGTCAACACGGTGTTGACCGCACGTCTTGAGCGTCTCT
The DNA here is from genome assembly GCF_054897715.1 of Pseudomonas sp. RT6P73. Taxonomy (NCBI): domain Bacteria; kingdom Pseudomonadati; phylum Pseudomonadota; class Gammaproteobacteria; order Pseudomonadales; family Pseudomonadaceae; genus Pseudomonas; species Pseudomonas sp. RT6P73. The sequence continues at coordinate 4,836,477 of NZ_JBUBUV010000002.1, forward strand.
ATCAGGAAAGCCTGGGGCAGATGCGTGAGCAGATCGGTCATTGGGCCAAACAGTTTCAGCACGTGCTTGATTCCCAGGACGAACGCCGGATCCGTGAAGCGCGCAGTGAACTGACCCAGCAACTGGGCACGCTGGACAACGGCCTCTGGCAGTAAGGAGCGGCAACATGGATTGCTGGTCTGTACTGGAACTGCCCGAAGACGCCGACGCGCGCACCGTCAAGCGAAGCTATGCGCGACTGCTGAAAACCTTCAGGCCTGATGAAGACCCGGAAGGCTTTCAACGCTTGCGTGAAGCTTATGAGGAGGCGCTGGGTGTTGCGCAATGGAGGGCTGAATACGCCGCCGAAGAACTTGAAGTCGCAACGGCCGAAGTCATCGAACAGCCGAATCACGCCAACCTCCAGGCGTGGTCCGATGTGCTCGACCTGCGTCCGTTGAAACTTGATAGTCCGCCCCCTCTTCGCTCACTGAACCTTGCGCCGTCCAATCCCCAGCCCCTGCACGATCCGGTCATCGCGCCGGACGAGCTGGCTGCGCGTGCATTGCTCGACGGGCTCTCGGCGCAGAACCTGTCCGAACGCTGGGCGCAGGCGCAACAACAGCGCTGCGCCCGAGCGTTTGAGCAGTTGCTGCTTGCGTTGTGCTTCGATCACCCGGGCCTGCGCAATTCGATTGCCGCCTGGGCGGTCCAACACCTCGATTGGCTCGCGCCCTGGCAAAACGTCGACATAACCGATTGGCAGCGAGACGCGCTCGCCAGCGGTTTGCTGCAGGATTATCGGCAGGCGTTGCAGGAACTGCTCGAAGACAAGAAAGAACGTGAGTTTCTTACCCTGCTCAAAAGTTACACCGCACAACCCTGGCTGCAGGTGTTCGATCGGCGCCAGGAATGGCAGCGAATCCTCCTGCAACTGTTCAACGACACCGAATGGAGCCTGCCGCTGTTCGACCGCGTCGGGCAGGTGTTTGGCTGGGACGATAAAAAAGGCATTCATCCGGAACCGGCGTCGACGTGGGAGGCATTGATCGAGCGCTGCAATCAGGAAAGCTTCTACGAAAGCCTGCGGGCCAAGGCGCAAGACAACCGGACTTGGGCCGCTGACGTTCAGGCCGCCCATTTGCTGATGAACCCGATGAAGCCCGGGCAACAGAAGAAAATGATCGATGGCTTTGGCCAAAACGAATGGCAGGCCTGTCATGACCTTGCGCAAACCCTTAAGTGGCGTTACCCGGAATTGCGTTTGCGGTTGCCCCACGCCGATGTTTTTCACTGGCGACGGTTTCTGCCGCGCCCCATCACCGACGGCACCTGGGTGCGTGTCTGGGCGGGCATCGCATTGGCGCTGTTTTTGTTTTATTTCCCGACTGAGCGCAAATCCCTGGGTTTCAGCATCAGCATCCCGTTGATATTCGCCTGCGTGCCGGTCTGGTTCTTCCGTTCCGCCATGAGCTGGTGGGTGCCGTACACCTCGCATTTCATTGTCCAGGACCTGTGGCTGACCGAGGGCCTGGTCCCCCGCCACTGGAACCCGGATACCCGCTGGCTGGTGATGCGACATGGTATTCCGCAAGCCGTCCTCACGCTGCTGTTCGGGCTTGTGTTGGGTTGGCCGGGCATGGCGACTTATGTCGGTTTTATGCTGATCGGTCTCTTGCACAAGCGCCGTATCGGTCAGCTTGATCCTCAACTCGCCGCTCGGCGCCCATGGTTGACCGCGTTGCATTGGGCGCACTTCAGTCCGTTGCAGCTGGTGTTCTTGCTGGTGATGGTCGGCGTCATCTTCGTGTGCCGGATGTATTTTCCGGAGTATCACCTGACTCATTTGATGTTCAGATGAGCGATTGCCGGCCGATCTGCTTAAGTAACTATCGCCCGCGATCAACGCGGTCCCACGCTGAAAAGGATCTGAGCATGTTCAAACTGACAGGACTTACCCTCGCGGCCCTCACCCTGAGCGCCGCCGCCCACGCCAATGTCGATCTGAAACTGGGCAGCACCGAACGCGTCACGCGGCTGTTTGCCTACCCCAACAACTGCAACGTGGTCTGCTTCCGTAACTGGACGCTTGAACAGACCGTGGAGCATTACCTGACCCAAAGCGTGCAACGCGACGGTTACAGCGCCGCGAAAGTGCGGGTCAAAACCGATAACGGTCAGCTCTACGCTGACATTAGCGGTGTGCCAAAAGGTTACGAAAAACCGTTGTCCGCGCTGCTCAATGCGGGCGATATGGCCTACACCGGCGCCAAAAAACTCAACATTGATGGCAAGTGGGCCTACAGCTGGTACCTGTTCCTGCCCTTGGGCATGGCCCTGGAAAACCGCAAGAGCGTCGAACTGCTGCATTTCCCGCCGGATTACTCTCTGACTCAGGCCCAGGATTACCTGCGCTCCGCCACCACTGATCGCTGGGCCACGCTGCTGACGGACAACGGTATCCCCGCCGATCAGACGCCGGGCTATCAGACCATCATCGACATTGCACCCATCGCGGCGCCGGCCAGTGCAGGCAAGGATCTGGAAGGCGTCTACGACTACTTCAAGGACTACCAGACCACCATGGTCAAGGAAGTCAGCCAGAACGCCCGCGGTGCGGCGTTGCCGATGGTTGCGTTCGGCGCACCGGTGCGAAACTGGATCAAACAGCAATACGGGCCGACGGTTAATGTGCTGGGGCTGGCCACCATCAGCCCGAGCGCCGGGGTGAACGTGCCGGTGCTGGGCTCCAACCACCCGAGTTACATCTGGTACGCCGCCAACCCGGACAGCTACACCGGCGACGATGCTCAGGCCCAAGCCGACGCTGCGGGCCTGAAAGTCATGGGCCAGGACCTGAGTGCCGCCTGCTGGCAGGCCGGCATGGGCAGCAAACCGGGGAGCGATCCGACCGTTCAGCTGAAAAGCTGCACGCAGACGTGGCAAGTGACCCAGAAAGAAAAAACCTGCGAGCTGTTCTACACCTCGATCCGCAACCTGCCGCCTGAACAAGCCGTGGCCAAGTGTGCGACAACGCCGATCCAGTCCCAGCTCAAACAGCTGCAAGCCCCGGCGCCTGTGACTGCGATCCCTGTGCCTGCGCTGTAATCGCCCTTGCACGTTTGCGTGTGAGCGATGGCTTACGCGCAAACGCGCACTTTCCTCCTGTCAGTTCTGACAGTAGACCCGTCGTTTCAATTGCGAGAATCTTGAGGCATACCCTGTGTTGCAGGGCTGACAGGATCGTCAGTTTTGGAAGTCGCAACGCGCTGCCGACAAGGATCGTTATGAAACCTCATCCCCTGCACGGGACCGTTGCGCAACCTCCCGATGGAATCTACCCCTTCGCAGAGCTTGCGCTGAGCCTTGGATTTCCCTCCCGGGCCGACTTCGAAATCATCTACAACGCCAGTGGATCGGCGGTGGCCGTTGCGGCCCTGCGCGATTTCCCACGGATCAGTCGAATCTGCCGCGTGTCAGGCCATCTCTTGCCTTATCGCCTTCGACATACCCGGCAACTGGCGCCTGGCATCCACGTCTATGACCCACATTTCAGCGGACTGCTGCGGCACTCCTGCGACCCCAACGTCTTTTTCGACATGAGCGAGCTGTGGTTGTGGGCACTGAAGGATATTAAAAGAGGCGACAACCTGACGATGGATTACGCCGCGACCGAAGACAAACTGCTGCGCCAGTTCGCCTGTCAGTGCGGGTCATCAGAGTGCCGAGGCTGGATCCGCGGGTACGACGAACCGCCGAACGCCGGCGGCCTGTTGTTTTTGGACCACTGGCGTCGGCGCAGCCTCTGTTGAACGGCTTTACAGCGTCTCGACCGGACGCAGTCGGTACTGCGGCGGCAATTGCTCAAAACCGCTGATAGTCGTGTTCAGGCTTTTCCAGCGGCCGTCCTTGATGCCGTAGATGCAACCGTGGATCGACAGGTTCTGCCCACGATGCCAGGCGTTTTGCACAATGCTGGTGTGGCCGACGTTGGCCACTTGCTGGATCACGTTGAGTTCGCAGAGACGGTCGACCCGTTCTTCTTCGGTCGGCAACTCGGCCAGTTCTTCGCGTTTTTCGTAGTACAGATCACGAATCGAGCGTAGCCATCCGTCGATCAGCCCCAGCTGACGATCCTGCATCGAGGCGCGCACGCCGCCGCAGCCGTAGTGGCCAGTGACGAGGATGTGTTTGACCTTGAGCACGTCGACCGCGTACTGAATCACCGACAGGCAATTGAGGTCAGTGTGCAACACCACGTTGGCCACGTTGCGGTGGACGAACAGGTCGCCGGGCAGCATGCCGACGATCTCGTTGGCCGGCACCCGGGCGTCGGAGCAGCCAATCCATAAGTACTCCGGCGTCTGTTGACGGGCCAGCTTGGAGAAGAAGTCCGGATCTTCCTGTTTGATCGCTTCGGCCCAGCGTTCGTTGTTATCAATCAGATCTTGTAATTCGTTCATGCTGTTAAAGCCTCAAGAATGATGCGCTGGTTTGACAGACAACCGCCCGTCGGGGTCACGCGCTTGATGCAAGTATGACCGGTGGAATTCTCGGGAGCCCAGTGGGTCCACCCTAGTAAGGCCCACAGTATGAGGAATTGCCATGACTGATTCACGACGTCCGTACGATGCGGCGCAACCCGAGCCCATCGATGACAACGAAGACCGCATGGGATCAATGAATGAGCTGGATTTCGACGAGGAAGAGCCCAGCGCGAAAATCGGCGACGAACTGACGCAAAACGAGCGCGAACGGCTGATGCCTCGGGAACGCGTGAGTGAAGCAGGCATGACTGGCGCCTCGACCGATGACCATGAGTCTACCGACGATGACATGAGCCCGGAAACATTGATTCGTGAAGACGGCGCGCGGGATGCTCATGAGGCCGGTGAAGGCAATCAGGCGGATTGGGATCTGAGCATTGTCGATGAAGACGATATTGGCGGGGGCAATGGGCTGGATGAAGAGGAACTGGCGCGGCGGGATCCGATGGATGGTAATCGTTGATCGTTGATGTCAGTCAGGACGCCTTCGCGGGCAAGCCTCGCTCCTACAGGATTAGTGGTGATCACACATTTGTGTACGCCACCAATTCCGTAGGAGCGAGGCTTGCCCGCGAAGCTTTTAAAATGGCTCAGTCAACCAGGGTGCAGGCCATGACCACGGCATCTTCCCGCCCACCCACCGCCGGATAGTAATCCCGCCGCCGTCCGATCTCGTTAAACCCATACCGCTCATACAACTTGAATGCGCCACGGTTACTGTCGCGCACTTCCAGAAAACACTCCCGCGCCTTGGCGTCATACGCCCGGGACATCAAATGCTCCAGCAGCGTCAAACCCAGGCCACGGCCCTGATTCTCCGGTTTGACGGTGATGTTCAGCAGGTGCGCTTCATCCAGAATGATCTGCACCACGCCATGACCGACCTGTTGCGAACCTTCGAACATCAGCCAGATCTGGTACTTGCCCAGCCCATCCAGAAAAATCCCGCGGGTCCAGGGATGGCTGTACGCCGCGTATTCGATTTTCAGTACAGCGTCGAGGTCCGCCTCGGTCATCGGGCGGAACGATACAGCGTCACTCATTCGATTCTTTCCAGCGCGCCATCAGCCGACGCATGGCTTGCCAGACATCAGCCTTACGCTGTGGCTCTTCCATTAATAATTCCAGGCCCGGCAGGGCCCAGACCGGGCCCAGGCCTTCGACCTGGAGTTCACGGTTGAAGGATTCGGCGTTCGCTTCACCAGCAAAACGCACCGCCGGCAGGCCGATCAGCCACACGCAGACGCACGGCGCATCTTCCAGCCGGGCCGAAAGGAATCCTTGCACGAAGTCCCGAGCCGCTTCCGGGCCTTGGTCCATGTTGCCCCGGACCAGCAGCGGCCAGCGCACCGGCTCGCCGATGATCTGCGGGCTGTCCGGCAGACCTGCGGCGCGCAGCATGTCCTTGAGCAACAGATAAGCAGGATCGCGGGTCTGGAACGCTTCGCCTGTGGGTAACTCGACCAACAGCAGGCAACGACCGGCGCGCAGCAATTGCAGGGAGAAACGCGGTGGCGGCACGACCGGCGCCTTGGCCACGACCGGCGCGGCCTCTTCTTCGACCTTGGCGTTCGTGCGCGTGCTGGCCAACGAGGGGCGCGGCACCTCGATCTTGACCCGTTCCGTCGGCGCTACCACCGGTGCAGCGGCAGCTTTAGCGGCGGGCTCAGGCGCAGAGGCCGGCACCACCGGCGCGACGACCAGCGGCTCAGGCACCTCCAGCAACTCGGGGCGCGAGGGCGCGGCAAAGGGCAATTCGGTGCGCGGCAGCCAGTTGACCACCTGCATGGCGGTCAAATAGGCGCGGCGACGGGACTCGATTAGCAAAGGTCGGCCACTTGTGGATAACTAAAGTGCGCTGATTCTACCGCCCTTCGCTCAAGATCGCCCGCGCTTGATCGATACTCTTTCCCTTAGAAACAGCTACAGCCCGTCCCGAGAGTGAATCGCATCGGTCCCGATGCAGTACAATCGCGGCTTTTAATCGCCAACCAGCCGGCCATTCCGATGATCGAACCCAAGCGCGTCTTGCGCGCCCTCGCTGAACACTGGGCACTTCTGGAGCCACTGTGCGAGCACTTCGACCAAGGCACCTTGAGCCTCAACGAACTGCGTTCACAGTTAGCCGCCCAGCAACTGGACAGTACGCCGCAGGACATCACCAGCCTGCTGGATGTGTGGATCCGCCTCGACATTCTGGTTCCCGTGGCGAAAAGCCCGAACCGTTTCGAGCTCAACGCGCAGATCCACGACTTCCTCGCTTACCTGCGCCGTGAGCACCGTCTGGGCCTGTGCCTGGAGATCGAAGCCTATTTGCGCCATCTCGAACGCCTGGCCGGTTACATTCAGGACGCCTTCGACATCCGCGACGGCCACGACCTTGCCCGTCAATTGCGCCTGCTCGACATGCGCGTACGTGACGTTCTGAAGAAACTCGCCAACGACGAACAGGCCCTGGTGGCCGTCGCCGAACGCGCCAAGACCAGCGACCGGCAGATTCCGCTGCGTCAGCGTTACGCTGAAGTGCTGGCGACCTGGGACGAATACGTCGAGCCGATGATTCAATTGGTGAACGCCGACGGCGCCTTCGAGCAAGGCGTGCGCAAGGTCGAAAACGTCTTGCTGAAGATGCTCACCGAGCAGCAGCGACTTGGCCATCTGGTCGACGACGACATGCTGCTGCGTACCCACGCGCGCATCCTCGAAATGCAGACCAGCGCCCAGCTGACCCTGCGTCACGCCCGTGAATTGCTGCTGCCGCTGCGTGAAGAAGCGCGCCGTCACAACGCCGTGACCCGTGGCGCGGCGCTGGCCTTGTCGGCGATCCGTCGCAAAGGCATCGATGCGGTGCCGCAAGCCGCGATGCCGATGTTCACCCGACCGCAAAGCACCTTTCTCGGCAGCGCCAGTCAGGTCGAAGCCTACGTGTACGCGCTGGCCCGTTTCGAGCCGAAACCGGCGCGCTTTCCCAAGGCCCACAAGACCCAGAAAGGCGAAGCACCGCGCGCGCCACGTACCGTTCGCGAAATGCTCGAACGCTGCGAAGACGCCCTGCCGATGCCGGACCTGATGACCTGGTTGCTGGAGCAAGAACCGGACGGCGCGACCGACGAATTGCTTTACTGGTTCTCGCGCCTGTCGCGGGAAAAACGCTTCAAACGCGAGCGTCTGGAACGCCGCGATTACCACACTCACGAGCATCAGGTCAGCCTGCGCTCCTTCGCCCTGCTCTCGGCCCGCGACAGCGCCGCCGAGGATTCTGCGAGCAACCCCCATGCATCTTGATCTATCCGAACTGTCCCAACTCGCGCCGATCTTTCGTGAGCTGTTCAAGGGTTACCACGTCAGCCGCCGCGACCCGGAGCTGTACGCGCAGCTGTCGAACTTCCAGGACCAGTACCGCACGCTGTTCAGGGCGCTGGGCTATGAGTTGGTCTGCGACACCCGTGGTTTCTACTACTTTGTGCCGGACCTCGCTGCGGCGGCGGTGAATAAGACTGCGCAACGCCTGGCGCTGTTCACCTTCATCCTCGTTGAGCATCTGGCCGACCAGGGCCGCGACCCGGTCGCCGTGCTCGACGGTGGTAGCCTCGGCCGCGATGAGTTGCCGTCCTTGCTGGAAAAGTACCGCGACCTGTTCATCCAGGCCGAAGTGCAGACCGTCGAAGAACTTGAAGAAAAAATCATGCGCCGCATGACCCAACTCGGTTTCGCCGGCGAAGAAAACGGCATCTACCGTTTCCTGCCGCCGATGCACCGTTTCCTTGATGTCTGCCTGTCCGTTCAGCAGGACCGCGATCTGGCAGCCAGCCTGCACAGCGTGCTGCCGCTGCCGGTTCCGGTGCTGATCGATGACGACAGCGACGAAAAACTGCTGCAAACCGATGATCCGCTGGACCTCAGTGACTTCGAAGAAGAAAGCGAAGAAGACGCCATGGCCCGCGCCATTGCCGAAGAACAGGAGACCGACGCATGAGCAAGGAACGCTACGGCATTCGCCGCTTTGCCCTTTTGAACACCGCCGGTTACAGCCTTGGCCTGTTTCCGCTGGAAGAACCGCTGTCGGTTTATGGCGCGAACAACCTCGGTAAATCCGCGTCGATCAACGCGTTGCAGTTCCCGATTCTGGCGCGCATGTCGGACATGAGTTTCGGCAAGTACAGCCTGGAACAATCCCGGCGTTTCTACTTCGCCTCGGACACCAGTTACATCCTGGTCGAAGTCTCGCTGCCCCACGGTCCTCACGTGATCGGCGTGGTCGGTCGCGGCCCGGGCGGTGGATTCGGTCACCAGTTCTTTGCCTATGCCGGCAAACTGGACCTGGCGCATTACCAGAAGAACGACACCTGCCTGCGGCAGAAAGAGCTGTTCACCAACCTTGAGCGCGAGGGCCTGAAAGCCTATGAGCTTAAGCCGGATGAACTGCGTCGTTTGCTGGTCGGTGGTCACACCTCGATCCCGCTGGACCTGACGCTGATTCCGCTGCGCTCTACCAGCGAGCAGAGCCTGAAAACCTTCCGCGCGTTGTTCATCAACTTGCTGCACATGCGCGAAATCACCGCGGCCAAGCTCAAGCAGCTGTTCCTCGACGCCTTCGAACACAGCCTGCGTTCCGGCAGCGTCGATTACATCGCCGCGTGCGAAGAAGCGTTCCGCGATGTACGCCGCATGGAGCAGGACTACAACTCGCTGGTCACCGCCGGCCCGTTGGTTGAAGCCCTCGCGGCAGGCGTTACCCAGCGCAATATTCTGCGCGGCAAACTGCACCGGATCTCGCCGCTGCTCGATTCGTTGCTCGGCACCTGGTCGGACTACGCCAGTGCGCGCAAGGAAGAGCTGACGATTCAGGCCGAGCACTACCGCAACGAGCAGGACGCGCTGCAAAACGATCAGCGTGGCGGCACTCAGGAGCTGATGCGTCTGGAGCGGGAAATCACCGGCATCCAGCGCTGGCTCGGCGAGTTGTCGGTGCTCAAGCATCGCTTCGCGTTGGTCACTGACGTCAAAGTGCTGGAGCAGCAACTGCTCGCGGCTAAAGACGCGCACGATGAACTGGCCGGCGCGTTGGCCCAATCGCGGCAGTTCAGCGCCGAAGACCTGGAAGAACGTCTGCGGGATCTGGAAAAACGCCTGAAGTCGGTGAAGCAGCAACTCGATCACGCCGACAACAACAGCTACGCCCGTCTGCGCGAAGAGTTCTCGCAGCAGGACGTCGAGCGCTTGATGCGCCTGTTCAACAGTGCGCTGTTCAGTCTGCCGCTGGGTGAGCACGGCATTACGCTGGACGAGGACGGCAAGTGGGTCAAATCTTTGGAGCTGATCCTCGATGGCTTCAAAGGTGAGCGTTTCGACGTGCCGGGCCTGTCCATCGACATCTCGCACATCGAGCCTCCAGCGCTGCAAGCCCTGGCTGACCGTGCGGCATTGCGCGATCAGAAAGAGCGTCTGGAAAAAGAACTCAAGCAGCTGAAAACCCAAGCGACCGTGGTCGCCGACCGCGCCGCGAGCAAAACCCAGACCGAAGCGCTGTATCAGCAAGTGCTGGACGCGCAGAAAGCCCTGGAAGATTTCCGTCGCGCGCAAACCCTGAGCGCCGAGGAAGACGACAAGCTTGAGCAATTGGCGCAGATGGAAGCGGCTCAGGAGGAGTTGAAGCGCTCCAGCGACGCCTTCACCGAACGCGTCCAGCAACTGTCGGCCAAGCTGCAGTTGGTCGGCCGCCAAATCGGCGACATGGAAGCCAAGCAACGCACCCTCGACGACGCCTTGCGTCGCCGTCAGTTGCTGCCGGCTGACATGCCGTTCGGCACGCCGTTCATGGATCCGATTGACGATTCCATGGACAACCTCTTGCCACTGCTCAACGACTATCAGGACAGCTGGCAGGGTTTGCAGCGCAGCGATGGCCAGATCGAGGCGCTGTACGCTCAGGTCCGCCTCAAAGGCGTGGCCAAGTTCGACAGCGAAGACGATATGGAGCGTCGCCTGCAATTGCTGATCAACGCCTATGCGCACCGTACCGACGAAGCGCTGACTCTGGGCAAAGCACGCCGTGCGGCGGTCACCGACATCGCCCGGACCCTGCGCAACATCCGCAGCGACTACGACAGCCTCGAGCATCAATTGGCGCTGTTCAACCGCGAGATCAACAAGCGTCAGGTCTCCAACCTGCAGAGCTTCCGCATCGTGCTCGCGCCGAACAAGGAAGCGCTCAAGCACATCGACCAGATCATCCACAGCGCCGGCCAGTACGAAGAAGGCGAGACCCTCTCCGTGTTCGACCTGAGCCAAAGCGCCGATCAGGACAACAAGAACGAAGAAGCTAAAGAGTACTTGGCGCGTCTGGTGGCGGCGAACCACAACCAGCTCGGTCTCAAGGACTTGTTCGAACTGGCGTTCGAGATCACCAAGGTCAATGGTCAGCCGGTTATCCACACCGACATCGACGGCGCGGCTTCAAACGGCACGACGATGACCATCAAGGCGCTGACCAACATGTACTTGTTGCTGCACTTGATGGACCGCGACCAGGCCGGTCGCGTGCGCCTGCCGTACTACCTCGACGAGGCAGCGGACATCGACGAGAAGAACCAGGCGGCGTTGCTGGAAACCAGCCTACAGTTGGGCTTCGTGCCGATCCTGGCGAGTGTGAAACCGCAGGTCTGCGCCAGTGTGGCGATTGACCTGGAAGGTGGCAGCGGGCCGAACGGCATCTACATCGATGAGGCGGACTGGAAGTACATTCGTCGGCATGATGAGGTGAAGGCTGTGGTTAACGTTGAAGCCGATGAGCCGGAGCTGGATGCGGTTTGATTTGACTTAATTCAGGGCAATAAAAAAGGCCGCGATCCAAATGGATCGCGGCCTTTTTTGTGGGCTGACCTGAGACTTCAAGTGAACTTGAGGGCCTCTTCGCGGGCAAGCCTCGCTCCTACAGGGATTGGCTGTGATCGACACCGAACCCTGTAGGAGCGAGGCTTGCCCGCGAAGGCGTCCTCACAGCCGCCAACAGATTATTTACCCAGCGATATCTTCGGCGCCCAAGTCAGCCATTCATCTTCAAACTTGTCGAACAACGGAAACGTTTGCTCAGGTCGCGCCGGGCTGCCCATGCGATCACCGTCCGGCGTAGCGAAGGCGATGCCGCCCTGTATCAGTGTTTCCAGGGATTCAGTTCGTACCGTCGCGCCTTTGAACAAACCGTAGTCAAAACCAAAACCGCTGGTGTTCCAGAAGCGCGTGCCGCTGCGCACCAATGGCGCGTACTTCGGCTCGATCAGAATGTGTACCAACACACGGTCAGCGGTCTGGCCCAATTCATAACCCGTCACTTTGCCCACGGTGACCTCGCGGTACGTCACCGGCACACCGGTCTTCAGCGAACCACGGCGCGCGGCGCTCAGGACCAGACTCAAGCCAGCTTCCTGTTTGGCCGACTCCGGTGGAGTGGCCAAGGCGACGAAGTTCTTCTGCGGGCCGAGGTTTTTCGGCGCAGGCTGCACTTCAATGTATTGGCCAGTCACCAGCGTTTCGAGGTTCGAGGTCTTGATCAGGCCCAGCTCAGGTTTGACCACCCAGAACTGACTGCCGACCCGGGCAATACGCTCCGGCACTTCGGTGATTCGTGCGGTGAGCATCACCGATTGCAGGTCATCACTGAGGTCGACGTCTTCGATCTTGCCGACATCCAGGCCTTTGAATCTCACGGGAGTGCCGCTGTGCAAGCCATCGGCGCGATCAACCTTGATCGTGACCACGGTGCCTTTCTGATTGGCCTCCTCATGGTTGGCAAACAAGCGGAAACGCGGAATGCGCTTCTGCAACGGCGCCTTGGCTTCCGGGGTTTCAAAGGCGATGCCGCCGGCCATCAGGCTTTGCAGCGACTCGCTTTTGACCTGGATTCCGCCGGTCAATCCGCCCGTGAGCGTGATGCCGCTGGCATTCCAGAAGCGTGTCGACGCATTGACCAGACCTTCGTATTCCTTCTCGATGTGTACACCGATCACCAGCTGTTTCTTCTTCTTGGAGAACTGATAGCTCTGCACCGAACCGACCTTGACCTGCTTGTAGAGTATCGGACTGCCGACTTCCAGTGAGCCCAGGTTTTCGGTGAACAACACCAGGTGCAGGCCGGGTGAACGCAGGTCCAGCGGTGGCGGCTTGGGTCTGGCCACAAATTCACGTTGCGGCGCGGCCCCTTTATCGCCCGGTCGCACGGCGATGTAGTTACCTTTGACCAAGGCTTCCAGACCGGTGATACCCGCGAGCGAAATCGACGGTTTGACCACCCAGAACTGAGTGCCTTCGACCAGGTAATCCTCGGCCAGCGGATCAAGGGTCAATTCGGCAGTGGCGGCATTCAGGTCCGGATCGACCTTCAGCGCTTTCAGGTTGCCGACCTGGATGCCTTTGTACATGACCGGCGTACGGCCGGCTTGCAGGCCTTCGAAATCGCTCAGTTTGACCTTGACCCGAATACCGGCCGCGGCAGCATCGAAATCTTCGTAGAGACGGAACGGCAGGCTCGGATCGGTGGGAGGACTGTCCTTGCGGTTCTCCGGCGTGGCGAACGCGATACCACCGGCGACGATGCTGGCGAGCGATTCGCTGCGCACTTTCACGCCGGACAGGTTGGCGTCGATGCTGATGCCGCTGGCGTTCCAGAAACGTGTGTGTTTGCGCACCAGATTGGCGTAGGTGGGCTCGATGAATACTTTGAGTTCGACGGTGCTTTGGTCTTCCGACAGCAAGTAGCTTTTGACCTGGCCGACTTTGATCTGCTTGTAGAACACCGGGCTGCCACGGTTCAGCGAACCGAGACGATCAGCCTTGATGGTGAGGTGCAGACCGGGTTTGGCGTCTGACAGCGGAGGCTCTTCGGCCAGGGCTTTGAACTTGCGAGTGGGTTCACCTTCGCCTGGACTGACGGCTACGTAGTTACCCGACACGAGGGTTTCCAACCCGGTGATACCGGCCAGGGTCACGCTCGGTTTGACCAGCCAGAAGCGCGTGCTGGTCTTGAGGTATTGCTCAACGTCCTTGTTCATCTCAATGGTGGCGATCACGCCTTTTGAGCTGCCTTCGTCATCGAGCTTGAGGGTTTTCACCTTGCCGACAGACATGCCTTTGTAGACCACCTCAGTCTTGTTGGCCTGAATGCCTTCACCGCTTTCGAAACGCACCTGAATCTCGATGCCGGTTTCGCTGTAGGCACGCCAACCGAGCCAGCCGCCGATGATCAAGGCGATCAGGGGCAACACCCAGATGGCAGACCAGTTCGAGGCCGGTCGGGTTTTAGCTGTAGGCAAATCAGTCATGGTCGTCGTCCGACTCCGTGTTATCCCAAATCAGTCGGGGATCGAAAGTTACTGCGGCAAGCATCGTCAAAATCACCACACTGGCGAAGGCGATGGCGCCAAGATTGGCTTCGACGCTGGCAAGCCGTCCGAAATTCACGACCGCCACCAGGATGGCGATCACAAAGATGTCCAGCATCGACCAGCGGCCGATGAACTCGATAAAGCGGTACATCCAGATTCGTTGACGTGCCGAGAGTGGCTGGCGGCGTTGTACTGAAAACAACAGCAGCGCGATGCCCACGAGTTTGAACGTTGGTACCAGGATGCTGGCGATAAAAACCACGGCGGCGATAGGAATCATGCCGTGCTGAACCAGTTGGATAACACCGGACATTATGGTGCTCGGATCGCCTTGCCCCAGTGAGCTGACGGTCATGATCGGCAGTACGTTGGCCGGGATGTACAGAATCGCTGCGGTGACCAACAGCGCCCAGGTACGCACCAGACTGTTTGGGCGACGGGCGTGTACCAACGCACCGCAACGGGTGCAGGTCTGCTCGTCGGTGTCAGCTTCCTGCTTGTTCAATTCATGGCATTCGGTACAAATCAGAATGCCTGCATCAATCGCCCGCATGGGCATCCTCTCCTGACAAAGCCTGCCAGATCTGATGAGGCGACATCACAACCTCCAGCCAGACCTGGACCAACAACAAACTGATAAAGCATGCCAAACCCAGACCTACGGTAATGGCTGCCATATCTGCCAGTTTTACGATCGCCACCAGTACACCCATGAGGTAAACCTCAAGCATTCCCCAATCGCGTAGATGGTGATAAATGCGATAAAGCAACAAGCCGTAGCTACGTCCGATATCAAAGCGAATGCTCAACAGCACGGCCAACTGGCAGAGCAGTTTAAGCAGCGGGATTCCCATGCTGCACAGGAACACAACCACCGAGACGCCTTGCATGCCGGTATCGAACAGACCGACGACGCCGGTCCAGACAGTGTCTTGCGACGATTGCCCGAGTAGATTGAGCTGCATGATGGGTAAAAAGTTCGCCGGGATATACAACAACAGAGCGGCGATGACCAATGCGAGACTGCGCTGCACCACGTTGTGCCGATGGGCGTAGAGCTCGTAACCGCAGCGCGGACACAGGGCTTTCTCGCCATGGGCGAGTTCGGGCTTGCGCATCAGCAAGTCACACTCATGGCACGCCACCAAATCGTCCAGCGGTAATTCTGACAGCCCTGGGGCGTCAACCGAATCTGGCATAAGGGCTCTGGCTCCGAAAAAGTTGGACCTATTCTAGTGTCATGAGTCGAAAATAACTGTGCAAATTTGTGTTGTAACGAGAGGAGTACTTTCCTACGGGCAAAACAAAACCCCAACTGCTTTCGCAATTGGGGTTTCGGAATTTAATCTTGACGATGACCTACTCTCACATGGGGAAACCCCACACTACCATCGGCGATGCATCGTTTCACTGCTGAGTTCGGGATGGGATCAGGTGGTTCCAATGCTCTATGGTCGTCAAGAAATTCGGTAGCCAGGTCGTGGGCCTTTGCAGGTTCACGCTCCAGCGAATGGGTATGTGATAGCTTTCGGTGTTTTGTGCTGCTTTTGTGAGTACAGTCGAACTTTCGGTTCGTTTCGTCTTCACACACCGCAATCTGATGCTCTTTCGAGTAGTCAAATTGCTTGGGTGTTATATGGTCAAGCCTCACGGGCAATTAGTATTGGTTAGCTCAACGCCTCACAGCGCTTACACACCCAACCTATCAACGTCGTAGTCTTCGACGGCCCTTCAGGGGACTCAAGGTCCCAGTGAGATCTCATCTTGAGGCTAGTTTCCCGCTTAGATGCTTTCAGCGGTTATCTATTCCGAACATAGCTACCCGGCAATGCCACTGGCGTGACAACCGGAACACCAGAGGTTCGTCCACTCCGGTCCTCTCGTACTAGGAGCAGCCCCTCTCAAATCTCAAACGTCCACGGCAGATAGGGACCGAACTGTCTCACGACGTTCTAAACCCAGCTCGCGTACCACTTTAAATGGCGAACAGCCATACCCTTGGGACCGGCTTCAGCCCCAGGATGTGATGAGCCGACATCGAGGTGCCAAACACCGCCGTCGATATGAACTCTTGGGCGGTATCAGCCTGTTATCCCCGGAGTACCTTTTATCCGTTGA